>NZ_CP064192.1:4800000-9045220 GCF_016695385.1 Saccharothrix sp. 6-C
CCGAGCCGGTGGAACTGCACCTGCTGTGGTTGAAGGCGTCGGCCAACCCGGCGCTGTGGCGGACGTTGAGCGTCCTGGAAGGCCGCACGCCGTTCGAGTGATGCCGTCCGGGTATCGCGCAATGCCGAACAACTCTTGGACAAGCATCACTCCTGCTCCATACGTTGGGGTCGTGACGAACCCAGCCGCACTCGCCGACCGCCTCGCCTCCGGGCTGCTCTCCTTCCCGGTCACCCACTTCGACGCCGACCTGCGGTTCGACGAGCACCGCTACCGCGAGCACCTGGCCTGGCAGGCGAGCTTCGACGTGGCCGGCCTGTTCGCCGCGGGCGGCACGGGCGAGGGGTTCTCGCTGACGCCGGACGAGGTGGACCGGGTGGTCCGCGTCGCCGTGGACGAGGTGGGCGGCAAGGTGCCCGTGCTCGCGCCGGCGACCGGGGCGACTGCCCTGTCGGTCGCCCAGGCGCGTGCCGCCGAGGCCGCCGGCGCGGCCGGTGTGCTGCTGTTCCCGCCCTACCTCACCGAGGCCGGCCAGCGGGGCCTGGTCGAGCACGTCTCCGCGGTGTGCCGGGCCACCGGGCTCGGCGTGATCGCCTACAGCCGGGCCAACGCCGTGCTGACCGACGCGACGGTCGCCGAGCTGGCCGACCGCAACCCCAACCTGATCGGGCTCAAGGACGGCGTCGGCGACGTCGAGCAGCTCACCCGCACCTACGCCCGCGTCGGCGACCGGCTGATCTACATCGGCGGCCTGCCGACCGCGGAGACGTTCGCCCTGCCGCTGCTCCAGCTCGGCGTCACCACGTACTCCTCGGCGCTGTTCAACTTCGCGCCCGAGTTCGCGCTGCGGTTCTACGCCGCCGTGCGCGCCCAGGACCGCACCGCCGTGTACGGGATGCTGCGCGAGTTCGTCATCCCCTACCTGGACATCCGCGACCGGGAGCGCGGGTACGCGGTGTCGATCGTGAAGGCCGGGCTGACCGCCGTCGGCCGGGACGGCGGCCCGGTGCGCCCACCGCTGACCGACCTAACCGACGACGAGCTCGCCCGGCTCACCGCCCTGGTCCGACGCATCGCCTGACCGCCCGCACCCGAGGAGGAAGAGCCCGATGCCCACCAGTGCCGACCGGATCCGCGCCGTCACGCTGTCGTCGGTGACCCTGTCCCTGCCGACCCCGATCAGCGACGCCAAGGTGTTCACCGGCAGGCAGCGGCCGATGACCGAGGTCGCGATGCTGTTCGCCGAGATCCGCACCGAAGCGGGGCTGGAGGGCATCGGGTTCGGCTACGCCAAGCGGGCGGGCGGCCCCGCCCAGTTCGCCCACGCCCGCGAGGTCGCGCCGGACCTGATCGGCGAGGACCCCAACGACATCGGCAGGCTGTGGACCAAGCTGGTGTGGGCCGGGGCGTCGGTCGGGCGCAGCGGCGCGGCCACGCAGGCGCTGGCCGCGTTCGACATCGCGCTGTGGGACCTCAAGGCCAAGCGCGCGAACCTGCCGTTGGCGAAGCTGCTCGGCGCGCACCGCGACTCCGTGCGCTGCTACAACACCTCCGGCGGGTTCCTGCACGAGTCGGTCGGGCAGCTCAAGGACAACGCCACCCGCACGCTCGACTCCGGCGTCGGCGGCATCAAGATCAAGGTGGGCCTGCCGGACCGGTCGGAGGACCTGCGCCGGGTCGCGGCCGTCCGCGAGCACCTCGGCGACGGCGTGCCGCTGATGGTCGACGCCAACCAGCAGTGGGACCGCCCCACCGCCCTGCGCGTCGGCCGGGCACTGGAGGAGTTCGACCTGGTCTGGATCGAGGAGCCGCTGGACGCCCACGACGTCGAGGGGCACGCCGAGCTGGCCCGGTCGCTGACCACCGCCGTCGCCTCCGGCGAGATGCTGACCAGCGTCGCGGAGCACTACGAGCTGATCCGGGCCGGCGCCGTGGACGTCCTGCAACCGGACGCGCCCCGCGTCGGCGGGATCACCCAGTTCCTCAAGCTCGCCACCCTCGCCGACCACCACCACCTCCAGCTCGCGCCGCACTTCGCCATGGAGGTCCACGTCCACCTCGCCGCCGCCTACCCGCGCGAGCCGTGGGTCGAGCACTTCGACTGGCTGCACCCGCTGTTCACCGAGCGGCTGGAGATCAGGGACGGGCGGATGCACCTGTCCGACCGGCCGGGGCTGGGCATCACCCTCTCCGAGCAGACCCGCGCCTGGACCGTCGGGACGGCCACCGTCGACGCGCCGCGGTGACCTGCCCGAATGTGACAGGCCCGAATGTGGCGGGCCCGGACGTGGCGCGTCCGGACCTGGTCCGGACCGCCGGGTGAACGCGGTCCTGGCCGGTTTCGCCACCCTCGTCGCGGTGATCGCGGTCGGCTGGATCGCCGCCCGGACCCGGGTCCTCGGCGAGGGTGCGACCGGCGTGCTGTCCCGGCTGTCGTACTTCGTCGCGACCCCGGCGTTGCTGCTGCTCACCCTCGCCGAGGCGGACCCGGCCGTGCTGTTGTCCACCACGCTGGTCGCCACGGCGGGCAGCGCGGTGGCGTGCGGTCTGCTCTACCTCGCCGTCGCGCGGTGGCGGTGGCGGCCGCGCGACGGTCACCTCACGACCGGCGCGCTCGCCTCGTCCTACGTCAACGCGGGCAACCTCGGTGTCGCCATCGCCGGGTACGTGCTCGGCGACGCCTCGCTCGTCGCCCCGGTCCTGCTGTTCCAGGTGCTGGTCCTGGCGCCGATCGGGCTGACCGTGCTGGCCGCGTCACGCGATCCCGGCCAGAGCGCGCCGACGCGTGCGCAGCTGCTGACCCAACCGCTGCGCACGCCGCTGGTGATCGGCTGCGCGCTGGGGTTGGCGCTGGCTTCCGCCGGGTGGATGCCGCCCGCGCCCGTGCTGCGGCCGGTCGAGCTGCTCGCCGACCTCGCGGTCCCGGCCGCCCTGCTCGCCTACGGCGCGGGCCTGCACGGCGCGCCACGCCCGGCGTCGGGCGGCACGGCCGGCCAGGTGTGGCTGGTCGTCGTGCTGAAGACGGTGGCGCAGCCCGCGTTGGCCTACGCCCTGGGCCGCTGGGTGGTCCGCCTGGACGACCCGGCGCTGCTGGCCGTCACCCTCACCTCGGCGCTGCCCACCGCCCAGAACGTGTTCGTCTACGCCACCGCCTACGACCGGGGCGCGGAGCTCGCCCGGGACGTCGTGCTGCTCACCACCGTCCTGTCGGCGCCGGTCCTCACCGGGGTCGCCGTCGTGCTCGGCTGACCTCGACGCCGCGTCGGGTGGCGCCCCACCGCGGCGCAGGTCGTCCGGGTCGGCGTCGGCCCTAGCCGCGGACGGGCAGGCGCACCGTCACGTCGCGCAGCACCATCGCGCCCGGCGTGCGGCTGCCGTGCAGGACGAACATGTCCGAGATCGGCGTGACGGTGAGGAACAGCGACTGACCGGCCGGGACCGTCGCGGCGACCGCGGGCAGTTCGATCGTCCGGCGGGCGCCCGGGTTCAGGCCGCGTTCGCGGTGCGGCAGCACGTTGTTCTGGATCACCTTGGCGGTCGCCGGGGACGTGCCGACGCTGAGGCCGAAGAACGCGCGGTTGTCCAGGCCGAGGGTGCTGACGACGGCGTCGAGCACCGGCGACCCGGCGACGGCGAGCGGGCCGTCCGCGATCTTGACCGCCTGCGGCAGGCCGACGCCGGCCGTGGTCAGGATGTCCGGCAGGGCGGCGGTGGTGGTCGGCGCGACGGAGTCGACGGTGACGCAGCCGCCCTCGGCGGTCATGAGCTGGTAGCGGCCGTGGCCGGTGACGGCGCGTGGCGCGCCTTGCAGGTTCTCGGCCAGGAACCGCAGTTCGAGGTCGTCGTAGCCGCCCTGCCGCGCGGAGCACTCGTCACCGGCGACGGCGTAGCCGGTGGGGATGACGTTGGGCAGCGCGTGACCGCCGTTGTAGCCGATGAGCAGGCTGTTCGCGCGGGCGCGAGGGGTCAGGGCGCGGTCGAAGTTGTCGATCGCCTGGTCCAGCGGGAACAGGTTGTCGCTGATGCCCTGGCGCAGCAGCACCGGGATGTCCAGCCGGCGGCCGGCCGCGACGTGGTGCGCCGGGCCGTTGTCGCGGAAGAACTCGTCCATGGTGGCGGGCCAGTCGCCGGTGAGCAGGCCCTCGGCGTAGCCGGCGTGCATCGTCGAGGTGTGCGCGTCGAGCGCGGCGGCGTACAGACCGGTGACCCACGTGGTGCGGACGACCTCCCGCGGGGCGAGGCTGTCGTTCAGCGAGTGCCAGGTGATCTGGGGCGCGAGGGCGTCGAACCGGGTGCGGCCGGTCTTCGCGACCTCGGTGAACGCGCCGGCGAACTGGAAGCCGCCGCCGTAGGAGCCGCCGACGGCGCCCAGGACGGGGTCGCCCGGCCCGTTCTCGCGGACCCAGTCCAGCGAGGCGACGTGGTCGATCACCCGGATGACGTCTTCGCCCTCGAACGCCGGGTCCTCCACGTGCGCCTTGCCCCCGCTCTCGCCGAAGCCGCGCTGGTCGATGCTGACCACGCCGAACCCCGCGTCGAGGTACCGCCGGAACGAGCCGGGCGCGGACGTGCGGCTGCCTCCCCAGCCGTGGCTGTGCAGGAGCACCGGCACCGGGTTGTCCGGGGAGGCGGTGGCGGGCCTGAAGACGCTGACGCAGATGTTCACCGGTCCCGGTTCCAGCGGATCGGTCTCCGGCACGCTCGCGACGCAGACGTGGTCCGGCGCGGGGTGCTCGGCGCTCGCGGCGGCGGGCGGGGTCACGGCGAAGGCCGCGACCACGAGTGCGGTCACCAGGCGCATCGGGTTCCTCCGGTCGGTCGGGGCGCGTCGGTCGCGCGGTTGTTCCAACGAGCGGGCGTGAAGATCGTCACGGTGCCCATTACCTTGTGCACAACTCAATCGTGCACTAGCTTTATGGCATCACGCCGCAAGACGAACCGAGGAGCACGCGATGACCGGTCAGACCCCCACCGTCGTCCTGGTACACGGCGCTTTCGCCGACGGCTCGAGCTGGGCGAAGGTCGTCGACCTGCTGCGGGAACGGGGCGTCGAAGCGCTCGCGGTGAGCAACCCGTTGCGCGGGTTGGCGCACGACGGCGACTACGTCGCGAGCGTCGCCGGCCAGGTGGACGGGCCGGTCGTGCTGGTCGGCCACTCCTACGGCGGCCCGGTGATCACGCACGCCGCCACCAAGACGCCGAACGCCAAGGCCCTCGTGTACGTGGCGTCGTTCGGCGTCGACCTCGGCGAGAGCGCGCTGAGCTCGGTCGAGGGCTTCCCCCCGGTGGAGCTGAACACGTCCCTGGTGCCGCAGCGGTTCCCCGACGGGGAGGGCGACGACACCGAGTTCACGATCCGCCGTGACGCGTTCCCGAGTGTGTTCGCCGCCGACCTGCCGGACTCGGTCACCGCCACCGCCGCGGTCAGCCAGCGCCCGATCGCGGCCCGCGCCCTCGGCGAGCCGCTGGCCGTCGAACCCGCCTGGAAGACCCTGCCGTCGTGGTTCGTGGTGGCGACGGCGGACCACGCCATCAACCCGGACTCGCAGCGGGCCGCCGCCCGCCGGCTGGGCTCGACCACCGTCGAGGTGGACGCCTCCCACGCCATCGCCCTCTCCCGCCCGACCGAGGTGGCCGACCAGGTCCTCGCCGCCGTCGCCGCCGTCTCCTGACCCCGCCGCCCCGGGTCGGTGCGATCACGTGCCACCGCGACGGCGTGGCCGGCCCGCGAGCCGGCCACGCCGCGGCGGTCAGCCGACCTTGCCGACGCCCGCGCCGGCCATGACCGCCGCCTTCACCGTGTTCGGGTCGTCCAGCGCGTAGGCGTAGTAGTCGCGCGGCTCCTGGACGCTGCCGCCGCAGTCCGGCCCGCCCGACTCACCGACGAACACGTTGTCGCGCGCCACGCACCGCCCGCCGGGACCGGCGTAGCTGTTGCTCACCGGCTCCTCCACGTCCTCGAAGTAGTTGCCCTCGACGACGCAGCCCGAGTCCGCCTGGCACGCCACGCCGACGTCGGTGTTGTAGAGGTAGTAGTTGTTGAACACGTGCACCGGCTCGCCGAACCGGACCCTCGGGTTGCGCTGCGGCGTCCTGTCGAACCAGTTGTGGTGGTAGGTCACCTTCAGCCGGCCGACGTCCTGCGCGCCGTTGCCGTCGTCGTGGCCGAGCAGCATGTTCTTGGTGTGGTGGTGGGTGTGGTTCCAGGAGACGGTGACGTAGCTGGAGCCGCGCTTGATGTCGATCGCGCCGTCGTAGCCGTTCGACAGGTCGTTGTGGTCGAGCCACACGTGGTGGGAGAACATCTGCACGTTGATCGCGTCGTCGGCCCAGTCGCGGAACACCAGGTTGCGGACGACGACGTTGCGCACCGCGTCGGCGGGCGGCGAGGTCACGTCGGAGACCGGCAGGCCGATGTTCAGCCCGCCGCCGGTGAAGCCGGAGGCCGACCCGATGCCGACGATCGTCTTGTCCGAGGTGACGTTGTGCATGGGACCGGGCAGCGCGATCATGCCGCACACGCAGATGTTCAGCGGTCCGGCCTGGGCGATCGCGGCCAGGAACTCCGCCGCCGTGTCGACCTCGATCGTGGGACCGCCCGCGCCGCCGGTCGTGCCGCTCCGGCCCCACGCGGTGACGGAGGCGAACCCGACCGGGCGACCGGAGGTGGCGCAAGTGCCGGGCTGCTGCGTGGTGGTGGTGGTGGTGGTGGTGCTCGTCGGCCCGCCGGGGCCCGCCACGTCGGTCACCAGCACGTCGTCGAACGTCGCCGCCGCGTAGTAGGTCGCCACGCCGATCCGGCCGCTGCCGAACGTGCTGTCGGTCGCCGTCACGACCTGCGCGCCGTTCACGAAGCCGCGCAGCGTGCTGCCGAACGCCTCCAGCCGCACGGTGTGCCAACTGCCGACGGTCACGGTGGCCGGCGCGGTGGCCAGGGTGGTGTGCCCGCCGCCGACGCGCTTGCCGAGCACCGCGGCGCCCGTGTCGGACAGGGCCAGGTAGTACTAGTTGCCGGTGTTCTGCACCCGGGCGGTCACGGCGACGTGCCGGTTCGTGCCGTTGAACGCGGTCGGCTTCACCCGGGCCTGCACCGACTGGCCGGCCCAGACCGCGCCCGCCGACGCCCTGGCGTCCGCGCTGGTGCCGGACTGGCGCCAGGCCCGCGACCCGTCCGCGACGACCGCCCAGCTGCCGCCGCCGGTGCTCCAGCCGGTCGAGTCGCCGTCCTCGAAGTCGTCGCCGAACAACGTCGCGGCCGCTGCCGAGGGCACCAGCAGAACCGCCACCGCGACCACGAATGCGCTCGCCACCGCGGCGAGCGACGCTAATCTGCCGTGCTTGCCCACAAAAAGCCTCCTGTGCTGGACCGGACGTTGCCCGTCCGATTCCGCCGACCCTTCCGCGTTCACGGTGGTGAATGCGTTCACGCTGGTGAACGCCGGTGGGAACGCGTTCGGGTGACGGCTGCCGACAAACGGAGGCGGCGGTTGGCGGCACGCTCTCGAGAATGTTCCGAATCCTTGCCGCGAAGGTAGAGCTCGGTTTCCGGGACGTCAACGCCGGGTCGGGCGACATGGTCGGACACCGCTCGCGGAACCGTTCCGCAACCGATCGGGGACCGGAATTCAGGGGCCGTCGACCGGGATCGTGTCGAGGACCGAACCGGCGATCGACGCGGCGGTCCCCGCGTAGGCGCCGGCGAGGGTGTGGAACACCTGCTCGGCGCGGATCGCCGGCCAGTCGTCGGGCAGGTGCTCGGCGGGCAGCCGCGGGTCCTGGCGGACGAGCTGCAACCACTCGGTGTGCAGCAGCAGCTGCCTGGCCAGGTCGTCCGGCGCGTCGGCCAGCGGGCGGTCGTGGTCCCAGCGGCGCAGGAACACCTGGTAGCGCTCGGCGATGGCGGGCACGTCGAACGCGGTGCGCGCGATCTGCTCGGCCTCGGTGGGCTTCGCCGTGTGCGCGGTGAACACCTTGAGGTGGTCGTCCAGCCCGAGGTCCTCGACCAGGGCGGGCACGTCGACCACGCCGGGCGCGATCCACAGGCCGTTCTGCAGCGGGCCGAACCCGCCCCAGATCAGCCGCGAGCGCAGGTCGTGCCGCTGGCTGCGCCAGGACTCGGGCACCGAGAAGCCCACCATCGTCCAGACGCCGTCCCAGTCGCTGTTGACCGCGCCGCTGCGCCAGACCCGGTGCTCGCCGTCCTCCAGCACCGCCGCCGAACGCGCGGTCAGCCCGAAGTACATGCGCCTGCCGTCGCGGTGCCGCGCCAGCAGGTCCCGCTTGACCATCCGGGTCAACGTCGAGCGCACCGCGTCCTCCGACACCCCGACGCGGGCGAAGACGTCGATGACGCTGCCGGAGAAGACCGCCACGCCCCGGTTGAGCACGTGGATGCCCAGGAAGCTCAGCATCAGCGACTGCGGCCGGACCGATGCTTCCTGATCATGGGCCTGCGGGTCGTCGTGCGGGATCACCGGGCGAGCGTAACGCCGGCTCCGCGCCCTTGTGCGACCCGGCCGATCCGCTACCCTCAACGTGAAACGCCTTCATCTTCGGTCGAGTGAAGGGCGGTCGCGGTGAAGCGGATCGCGCTCCTGCTGGTGCTGCTGCTGACCACGTCCGCGACACCGGGCGCCGCCGCGCCGGACGACCTGTGGTTCGACGGCTCCGCCGTGACCGTCGCCGACGGCGCCTTCCGCGACGAGCACGGCCGCGAGGTGGTGTTGCGCGGGTTCAACGTGTCCGGCACGGCCAAGCTCGCCGAGCACCGGGGCCTGCCGTTCGCGAGCACGGCGGACGCGCGCTCCTCCGCGGCGGCGATGCGGCGGATGACCGGGGCGAACGCGGTGCGCTTCCTGCTCACGTGGGCCTGGGTCGAGCCGGAGCCGCGCCGGATCGACCACGCCTACCTCGACCGGGTGAGCGAGCAGGTGGGCGCGTTCACCGACCAGGGCATCCGGGTCTACCTCGACTTCCACCAGGACCTGTACTCACGGCACCTGTTCGACCGCGACAGCTGGTACACCGGCGACGGCGCGCCGGCGTGGGTCGTGCGCGCGGGCGGCTACCCCAAGGAGTCGTGCGGGATCTGCGTGCACTGGGGCCAGAACATGAAGAGCAACAACGCGGTCACCGCCGCGGTGCACGACTTCTGGCACAACCGCGAGGTCGCCACGTCCGCCGGGCCCATCCGGATCCGCGACGAGTTCCTGCACCAGGCGGGCGAGGCGATGCGGCACCTCAAGTCGTCGCTGTCGGCCGAGGCGTTCCGGCTCGTGCTGGGCGTCAACCCGCTCAACGAGCCCTACGCCGGGCGGTACGACCGGGGCCAGGACGGCCCGGCGTGGGAACGCGACCTGCTCATGCCGTTCTACCGGCAGTTCCGGCAGCGGATGGACGACGCCGGGTGGGCCGGCAAACCGGCGTTCGTGGAGCCGCTGGTGTTCTGGAACCAGAACGTGGAGTTCTTCGCCGAACCGGGCGGCTTCCCGGCCGTGCCGTCACTGGGTGACCGCTACGCGTTCAACTCGCACTTCTACGACGGCAAGGCGCAGTCCGGTCTGCTCAAGCCGGGCAAGGCCGCCGACGGCGAGTACGCGGCGGACTTCGCCCGGATCCGGGACCGGGCGGCCGCGCTCGGCACGGCCGGGATCGTGTCGGAGTTCGGGCACCCGGTCGCCGGCTTCACCTCCGACAAGAACCCGAGCGTGCTCAAGGCCGTGTACCAGGCGCTGGACTCCCGACTGCCCGGCGCGCGGTGGTGGGCGGGCGCGGCGGGGTCCGGGCCGGTGCTGTCGGGCAGCCAGTGGCACTGGGACGTCAACTACGGGCGGCACCACGAGGTGATGAACGACAACCCGGACAAGGTCCGCACCGAGGGCGACGCGATGAACGACGAGCACTTCTCCGCGGTGCGCGTCGACGACGCCGGGAACCACGTGCTGACGGTGGAGGGCCGCGTGGTCGACCGCCTGTTCCCGCGTGCCGTGGCGGGCCGGGCGGTGGCGTTCGCCTACGAGGACCGCGCCCGCGACGGTGGCGCGGTGCTGACGTGGAACCGGATCCCCGACGCGATGCCCGCGGTGCGCGCCCTCGTCGGCGCCGGGCAGTTCGGCGTGCTCGTGTGGCGGGGCAACGGCGTCGCCGCGCCGACGGAGCTGCACCTGCCCTCGTCGTTCCCGCCCGCGTCGACCACGGTGGTGAGCGACCTCGCGGCCGTCACCGGGCCGCCCGCGCACACCGGCGCCGAACCGGTGGCCGTCGCGCCGGAACCGGGCACGCCCGGCGTGAACCGGCTGCTGCTGTCCACAAGGGACACCGGGTGGCACTTCGCACTCGTGACGAACGCCGCGCCCACCGGGCCGACGGCCGCCGCGCGGGCCGAGCTGGCCGCGTGGGCGGGCGCCACCTTCCGCTAGGCGCAGCACCTTCCGCCCCGGCGCGTCACCCCTCGCTGGCCGGCGCGACCGGTCCTTGCCGAAATCGTTTTCGTAGGTCATGGTGGCGAAGCGGGCGCTCCCGCCGCCACCGCGTCGAACTCGTTCGACGCCGTCCGGCGGGGCCGTTCGACGAGAGCTGACCAAGGTTTCCGGTCGAATCCGCCGCCGTCGCCGGGAAATCCCCTGGAGTACCGAGTGGAAGGTGTTCGACGGTGCGCTTGCCCAGAACAGCGGTCGGCTTGAGGACCGCGCTCGCGGCGGTGCTCGCGGCGGTCCTCGCCGCGGCCCTGCTGACCACGCCCACCGCGACCGCGGCGGCGAAGACGGTGTACCTCCCGGCCCGGTGGACGCAGACCGGCGAGGTGCCGTGGGCGGCCAACCGGATGCGGGAGTCGACGAACTTCGTGCTGCTGTGGGGCGACCGCTCGGGCACGAACCCGGTGTCCGCGCCCTCGCCGTACAACTTCGACCCCAACAGCGTGATCACCCAGCTGGAGAACCTCTACAGCTTCTACGTGAACACCATGCGGTTCACGCCGGAGACGGGGCTGCTCGCCCAGCACAAGATCATCGTGATCGTCACCAGAACGTGGGGCCTGTCCAACCTGGAGGCGTGGGCGACGGGAGGCTCGGTCGACGGCCGGGTGGGCATCATCAACGTCGCGCCCGGCGCCGCCCTGCCCGGCTCGTGGGGCCTGGCGCACGAGCTGGGCCACGTGTTCCAGGCCTACACGACCATGGGCCGCTCGGGGTACGGCTTCACCGCGCCGTACTCGGGCACGTTCTGGGAGACCAGCGCGGAGTTCATGGCGATGCAGGCTCTGCCGAGCACGGCGGCGGGCGACCTGACCCGGTGGCTGCGGTCGGAGAACCTGTACTGGAGCTCCAGCAGGCACCACTACGGCAACTGGATGCTGATGCAGTACATCAAGGACCGCGACGGCCTGGCGATGTTCAACCGGCTGTGGAACGAGGCGCGCAGCACCGAGCACCCGCTCGAGGCCTACCGGCGGATCACCGGCATCAGCCAGGCCGAGCTGAACCGCCGCGTCGGCGAGTACGCCACGCGCAACGTCACCTGGGACTTCGGCAACCGGTCCACGCTGATGCCGTTCATCGACAACGTCTACGGCGCGGGGTTCCTGCACGCCTACAACGGCGGGCTGGTCGAGCCGGTCGACGCGGGCGCCGGCCACTTCCGGATGAACACCAGGGCCGCGCCGTCCGACTACGGCTTCAACAAGGTCAAGCTGGTGGCCGACAGCGACGGCGCGCTCGTCAGGGTGCGGGTGAGGGGCCACTCCGAGACCGGGGCGACCGGGTGGGCGTTCGGCCTGGTCGCGGTGCGCGACGGCGTGCCGCGCTACTCGCCGGTGACGGTGGGCGTGGACGGGCGGATCACCTTCCAGCTCCAGTCCGGCGAGCGGGAGGTCTGGCTGGTCGTGACCGGCGCCCCGGCCACCGCGGTGCCGCACTACGCCTTCCTGGACGGCTACAACTCCGCCCGCCGGTACCCGTACGAGTTCCGGGTCTCCGGCGCCACGCCGTCGGGTTTCGAACCCGGCCACGTGAAGCCCGCGCCCACCGGCGGCGGGCGCTGGCACGCCAACGGCGGCGGCTGGGTCGCCAACACCGCGTCCGTGTCGGCCTCCGCGTACGTCGGGCCGAAGGCCGCCGTGTACGGCCGGGCCACGGTGCGGGACAACGCCCGCGTCGAAGGCCTCGGGTGGGTCAACGGCGGTGTGGTCGGCGGCAACGCCGTGGTGAAGGACAACGCGTTGATCCAGGACGGTGCGAACCTGTCCGGCGGCGTGGTGGTCGGCGGCGACGCCGAGATCGCCTTCGCCTGCTCGTCGGGCACGTACCTGAGGTTCAACCCGGACCGCCGGTGCGACGGCCAGGGCGGCGAGGCGGACGTCAACCCGTCGCACGGCACGTTCCCGACCTCGGACCTGTCGCTGAGCTGACCGGGCGGGGGCGGGCGCCACGACGGCGCCCGCCCCTCCCGGCGCGCAAGGGTTTCGCGGGCGGTTGCGCTGTCCGGGCGACGCCGGGCCGGGTGGCCCGGGGTTACCGTTCGACCGATCCAGGGCCACTGGAGGACGTCCTCGCAACGGAGCGAACATGCCCGAGTTACGCGCCGCGCTGGCCGTGGTGGCGCTCGCCACCGCCCTGCCGCTCGTGTCCGCGCCGTCGGCGGTCGCCGACCCCGAGATGGTCGCCGTCGTGCTGGCCGGCCTGCCCGGCTACCCGGACCACCACGTCACCGGCCTCAACGACCTCGGCCAGGTGGTCGGCAGCGCGCAGGGCCCCGACGCGCCACCGCGCGCGGTGCTGTGGTCACCGCGCGGCGGCGCCACCGACCTCGGCCCCGGGCTGGCGGTGGAGGTCGACCAGCACGGCCGGGTGCTCGGGATCGAGACCCGGACCGCCACCGCGCCGTACCGGAACAAGCCGTGGATCTGGTCCGCGGGCACGCGGACGGTCGTCGCGCCGAACACGGCGTGGGCGTCCGCGCCCGCGATGAACGGGCACGGCGCCGTGCCGGTGCGCTACTCGACGTCCCTGTTCCGGCAGGAGCACAACCGCGTCGGCGTGTGGGAGGACGGCCGGCTCACCGAGCTGTCGCTGTCCGGGCCGGACCTGTGGGTGTACGGCATCAACGACGCCGGTGTCGTGGTCGGCGGCTACGCGGCGTTCGCCACCCAGGACTTCGCCGCCGTCCGCTGCGTCGACGGCGCCTGCACGCGGCTGGGCGATTCACCGGGCTACGGCACGTACACCCCGGAGGGGATCACCGAGGCCGGGGTGGTCTTCGGCAACCGGGGCACGGTCGCGGTGCGCTGGGAGGGCGTCGAAGCCACCGTGCTGTCCGAGAACGGCCGCGTCGCGCACGGCGAGCAGGCGTTCAACGAACGCGGCGACGCGGTCGGCTGGGCGGCCGACGGGAGCGGGACGCCCCACGCGGTGCTGTGGCCGGCGGAGGGCAAGCAGGTCGACCTCGGCGTGCCCGCGCCGGCCGAGGCCGTCGCGATCAACGAGCGCGGCGACGTCGTGGGCTGGACGGCGGCCGACGAGTCCTCGACGCCGCGCGCGTTCCTGTGGCGCGCGGGCCGGGTCACCTACCTCGACCCGCCCACCGGCCACTACAGCCTCCCGGTCGCGATCAACGACCGCGGCGTCGTCGTGGGCCACACCACGGGCGCGGACAGCACGAACAAGGCCACCCTCTGGACGCCGGTCCCGACCACCCACTGACTCACTCCGGGTTGGCGTTGCGGTACAGCCGGACCGCGTTGCGCATCGCCATGGTCACGGTCATCGAACCCACCCGGGGCACGAAGACCGAGGCGCGCTCCACCACGTCGTCGGCGAAGTTCTTCATCGTGGAGAAGTTCAGGCACACCGCGCCCGGCTTGATCTCCTCCGCTCGGACCAGCGGGAAGTCACGTGACGGCACACCGGTGACCACGACGTCGGCCTCGGCCAGGGCGGTGGCCCGGTCGGTGGCCACGGCGTCCACGTGGTGTCCCTGGATGCCCGCCGCGTGCCGGAACGCCAGCGAGCCCGAGAGGTCGAACGACGTCACCTCGGCGCCGTCGTTGGCGAGCATGGCGGCCAGCGGCCGGCCGACGATCTCGCTGCGGTTGAAGACGCACGCCTTCACCGACGCCAGCGGGGTGTCGCCGTCGCCCCGGAACGCGCCCGCCTCACCCAGCAGCTTCATCACGGCCAGCGGGGTGCACGGCAGGACGGCCCGGCGGGTGCCGGCGTCGTCGATGAACCGCCGGTTCTCGTAGAGGCACCGGCTCCAGAACGAGTGCAGGCCCTCGACGTCCTTGCGGGGGTCGACCAGCTCGCGCAGCCAGCGGTCGCGTTCGGGGTCGCGGACCGGGTAGTAGACGAACACGCCGTGCACGCCGTCGTCCGCGCCGGCGTCGCGCACGGCGGCTTCGACGTCGTCGGCGCGGGGCGTGCGGAGGTCGAAGTCGATGCCGACCTCGGCGCACGCGCGCCGGGTGTACTCGGCGTAGGTCCGCGCCGGCCGGTCGCCGTCGACCAGGAAGCCGACGACGGTGAGGCGTTCGGGGATCGCCGCCAGGTCGGCGCGGATCCCGTCGCGGATGGACTCGGCGAGGACGGCCGGGTCGATGGTGCGGGCGGTCATTCGGCTTCCTCCGGGGTGCTCTCGAAACGGGTGTGCGCGGCCACGGCGGCGCGGCGGACGGCATCCAGTCGCGTGGTGAAGGACCCGGCGTCGGCGCCGAGCTGCGCCACGTTGGCCTCGGCCCCGCGCAGGGTGGCCAGCACGGACCCGAGCAGCAGGTCGGCGCCCGCGCGGACGTCGCTCACGACCGTGCCGGTGACGACCGGCAGCACCGAGAACGCCCACTCCAGGGTGTCCACCGCGTCCGCGGCGGCCGTCAGCGGGCCTTCCGTGGCGGCGACGGACGCCGCCGCCACCGCCGCGTCCCGGGCGGCCCGCTCCTCGTCGGTGGAGCGCGGGAGCCGCCGGGCCCGCAGGTAGTCCTCGAACAGCTCCACGTCGCGGTCGGCGGCCGCTCCGAGGCGGTCGAGCAGGACCTGGCCGGCCTCGACGGCGTCACCGACCGAGGGGTCGCGCCGGGCGGTGATCTCCAGGGCCATGAGCACCAGCGCGCAGCCGAACGCGGCCGTCACCGCGGCCACCGACCCGCCGCCGGGCGTCGGGCTCGCACTGGCCGTCCGCGCGCGCAGGTCGGCCAGGCTCACGTTCCACAGGCTGTCCGTCACGCCGAGATCTTCGCCTACCCCGCCGTCGGCTGCCACCACGCGTGGTCCCGCCCGCCGTGGTGGCGGGCGGGACCTCCGGGAACGCGCCGGTCAGCAGGCGGGCGCGCCGACCGCGCCGTGGCCCGCCCAGTCGTACCAGCCGTTCGTGCCGGTCCAGGTCTTGCGGATCAGATCGGCGCCGCTGTTGCGGGTGAACACGTCGATCCGCTGGCCGGTCATCGACACCGCCGTGGGGCTGGTGAAGATGTGGCCGCCGAAGTCGCTGGCCGGGTAGGTCGTCCAGTCCGCGCCGTTGGGGCTGTAGCGGTGGATGAAGCTGTCGTCGTGGTCGCGGAGGAAGATGTCCACGGCGTCGCCGCCGCGGGTCGAGGCGGTCGGCCGGCCGGTGAAGTTGCCGCCGCGGTCGGCCCAGCTGTACCAGCCGGCGTCACGCGTCCACATCAGCGACAGCAGGCTGCCGTCGTTCGCGCGGGCGAAGACGTTCATCCGCGAGCCGTCCGCGTTCGCGACCGCCGCCGGCGCGCTGGTGGCGGTGACCGCGGCCGCGTTCAACCCGATGTTGGACCAGTTCGTGGTCCAGCCCTGCACGGTGTCGTAGTGCCGGTAGACGATCTTGTTCTCGCCGTTCTTGGCGAACACGTCGATCCCGGTCGCGTGGCGGCTGGTCACCGCCGGGGAGGAGGTGACGGTGTACTCCCCCATGTCGGCCCACTGGTACCAGCCGTAGGCGGAGGTCCAGGTGATCTTCTTCAACCGGTTGTCGACACCCTGCGCGAACACGTCGATCCGGCCGGCCGAGAAGATCGCGGCGGGATCACCCTTGATCTTCGCGTTGTACGGCAGAGTCGCCCAGCAACCCCACACGCCGTCGTTCATGTTCCGGTGCTTCAGATGACCGTCCGACGTCGCCGCGAACACGTCGAGGTCACCCGCCGACCGGGAGATCGTCGACAGACCGGGCAGCGTGGTCGAGGTGCCCGGCGCCGCGTTCCACAGCGCGGCGACGATCAGCTGCGCGTCGGCGGCCTGCACGCCGTACCGGTACCGGTACTCGGCCGCCGGTCGCTGCACGTCCGCCGCGACCTCGCCGATCGGCTCCGCCGCCCACGAGCCGTTCGGGTAGAACTGCTGCATCACGTCGAGGAAGCTGTTGGTCGCGGTCGGCGGGTGCAGGCGCTGCGCGGCCGTGCCCCAGGAGTCCCGCTGCTGGTAGAGGCCGAGGCTGTCGCGGTCGCCGTAGTTGACGTTGCGCAGGTGCGACTCGACGATCACCGTCGCGATGGCGATCGCCGCCGCCCTCGACGACAGGCCGCGGGCCTTCACCGCCTGCACGACCATCCGGGCGCAGGACGTCTCGTAGGCGTCCATGTTGCCTCTCATGTCCGAGTCGAGCTGCGCGTTGAGCTGCTGGCCGATCGTGACGTCCTGCGAGGTCGTGCCGCCGGGGTCGCAGGCCCGGATGTCGTCGGCGGCCGCTTCGGGCGGGTTCGCGCCCAGCACGGTCAGACCGGCGCTCAGGGCCACGGCGGCGAGGGTCGCGGACAGCGTCCGGCTCACGGCGAGTTTCACGGGATGCTCCTGGTTCAGGCACAGGGAGGTGCTGCGGGAGAGGGGAAGAGGGGGAGGGCGACCGGCCGGGGTCCGGCCGCCCTGCGCACCGGTCAGCAGGCGGGCGCGCCCACCGCGCCGTGACCTGCCCACTCGTACCAGCCGTTCGTGCCGGTCCAGGTCTTGCGGATCAGGTCGGCGCCGCTGTTGCGGGTGAACACGTCGATCCGCTGGCCGGTCATCGAGACGGCGGTCGGGCTGGTGAGGATGTACCCGCCGAAGTCGCTGGCCGGGTACGTGGTCCAGTCCGCGCCGTTGGGGCTGTAGCGGTGGACGAAGCTGTTGTCGTGGTCGCGCACGAAGATGTCCACGCTGTCGCCGCCGCGGGTCGAGGCGGCGGGACGGCCGATGAAGTCGCCGCCCCGGTCGGCCCAGCTGTACCAGCCGGCGTCACGCGTCCACATCAGCGACAGCAGGCTGCCGTCCGTGGCGCGGGCGAAGACGTTCATCCGCGAGCCGTCGGCGTTGGCCACGGCCGCCGGCGCGCCGGACGCGGTGACGGTCGAGGCGTTCAACCCGATGTTCGACCAGCTCGTGGTCCAGCCCTGCACGGTGTCGTAGTGCCGGTAGACGATCTTGTTGGCCGCGTTCTTCGCGAACACGTCGATGCCCGTGGCCGAGCGGCTGGTCACCGCCGGGGAGGACGTGACGACGTAGTCACCCATGTCCGCCCACTGGTACCAGCCGTAGGCGGAGGTCCAGGTGATCTTCTTCAACCGGTTGTCGACACCCTGCGCGAACACGTCGATCCGCCCCGCCGAGAAGATCGCCGCCGGATCGCCCTTGATCTTCGCGTTGTACGGCAGAGTCGCCCAGCAACCCCACACGCCGTCGTTCATGTTCCGGTGCTTGAGGTGACCGTCCGACGTCGCCGCGAACACGTCGAGGTCACCCGCCGACCGGGAGATCGTCGACAGACCGGGCAGCGCGGTCACCTCGCCGTCGTCCTCGATGACGTTGTCGTAGCGGTAGGGCAGGTAGGTGCCGCTGTAGTACGGGTACGGGATCTTCCGGTACACGGCCCTCGGCGGGGTCTGCTCGAACTCGTAGTACTCGGTGCGCGCCGTGTCCGCCCACTTCTCGAAGATCACCACGTGGTTGTCGTAGCTGAGCAGGATGTCGCCCGCCTTGAGGTCGTCCTTGTCGATGCGGTGCGCCACCTGGTCCAGGTTGCGGGTGGTCAGCGACTCGCTGAGCTTCCACGCCATCGACACGAAGCCGGAGCAGTCGGTGCGGTACCCGCCGTAGTAGTCGCTCTGGCTGTAGGGGACGCCGGCCGTCGTCCACGTCCGGGCCCGGGTGATGATCTCCGACCTGGTCACCGGCGGCGTGGCGACCTCGGCGGTCACGGTCGCGCCGGACACCTCGGTCGACGTCACGGTGGTCGTGGGCGAGCCGGGCGCGGCCTGGTAGCCGGCGACGGCGGCGCGCAGCCCCTCGCCGCCGGTCGGGTCCGCCGCCGGGGCGGCGGTGGCGACGCCGCCGCCGAGCACACCGGCCGCGATCACCACCGAGAGCAGCAGCCTGGCCGCTCGCTGGTCGAGTCTCATCGTCGTGCCTTTCCGTCGTGGCTGGTCGACACGAGCCTGGAGCCCGGAGAAGGCGGGGTGTAGGTGGCAGATCGGCCATTGGCCGCCACTGGACACGTCCGTACGCTGGGGCTCCGGTTTGGGGAACCCGGGGGTGGGACATGCTCGAAGGGCTGCTTTCCATGGGCGCGGGAGCGCTGTACGACTCGTTGGTGCGCGGCGGGCCGATCGCCGTGGACGACCCGCGCGCGGACAGCTCGGACATGGCCGAGCTGTTCGAGAAGGGGTTCGTGCGCCGCGACTACCGGGGCGACCCGACCATCGCGCCGGTCGAGCCGGTGCGCGCGGTCGACCACGCCATCCTCGCCGCGCAGCAGCAGGTGCTCGACCAGCAGCGGGCGATCGTGGCGGCCCGGCACCAGCTCGACGTGCTGCAGGCCGCCTACCGGATGGCGAACTCCTCGGGCGACACCGCCGACATCGAGATCGTCACCGACCCGCAGCGCATCGGCCAGATCTCGTTCGAGCTGTGCCTGTCCGCGCGGGAGGAGTTCGTGACGTTCTCCACCCGGCACTTCCGCAAGGCGCCCAGCGCGCAGACGGTGATGACGCTGCCCGCCGTCGTGGCCGAGCGGGGCGTGGTGCTGCGCAACGTGTGCGAACGGGCGGTGCTGGAGTTCGAGAGCTCCCGCGACATGGTCGAGGGCAACATCAAGGCGGGCTGGCAGATGCGCGCGGTGCCGGAGCTGCCGATGAAGATGGTGATCGCCGACCGGCACTCGGCGCTGGTGCCGCTGGACCCGACCGGCATGGAGGGCGCGCTGCTGATCCGGACGCCGACGATCATCGCCGCGCTGCGGATGCTGTTCGAGCTGGTGTGGAGCCAGGCGGTGCCGGTCGGCGCGCAGGAGACCGGCTCGCGCAACGGGCTCACCCCGACCCAGGCCAAGGTGCTGGACCTGCTGGCCACGGGCATGACCGACGGCGCCATCGCCCGGCACATGAAGATCAGCGAACGGACGGTCCGCCGGTACGTCTCGGGGCTGCTGGAGGCCCTGCAAGCGGACAACCGGGTGGCCGCGGTGTACGCGGCCACCCGGTTGGGTTGGCTGAACTGACCGGTCAGTCGCTCGGCAGCGTCCAGCCGTAGTCCTCGTCGCACGACAGCGTCGGGTCGGGGCACGGGGCCGGCGGGTCGGTCGGGTCGCCGCCGGCCGCCACGGCGGTGCTCGCGGCGGCGGCGCTCACGGCGGCGGTGGCCGCCGTGGCGGCGCCGAGGGTGGCGGCGAAGACCGCGGCGAGCACCGCGCCGATGATGCGCTTGGACATTGTTTCCTCCTGGTCACTGCTGGTCCCCCGACCGGCTCTGGCCAAATCCTGACCGCCCTCGGCGGTCGGCGGCAGTGGCGGGTCCGGCCACCGTCCGCAATAGGTCAACCCGGCCGGCGGTGGCCTGGAGCGGCCGTTGGCCGGAGCCGACCGCTGTGCGGATCGCGGCACGTCCCTAGCGTCGGAGGCGCAAGTGCTCGACGTCGGGAGGTGATGAGTGGAATGCGAACCGGTCGCTGAGCCCCCCGGGCCGACCCTGCCGGTGCCGACCGGGTGGTGGCCCGAGCCGGACACGATCGGCTGGGTGGTGCGACCCGCCGAACCGGACGGTCCGAGCGGTCCGGACGGCGTGGACGGTCCGGACGGCGTGGATGAGGAGGGCGTGGACGAGGACGGCGTGGACGACTGACGTGGACCCCCGGGCGTTCCGCGGCGGGGAACGCCCGGGGCCCGCGTCAACCGGCCGAGCCCCGACGCCCGGCCGCCGCGGCGAGCCGGGCGACGAGCACGGCGACGCCGCCGAGAGCCGCCACCGACAGCAGGACCATGAACGTCGGGTACAGGTACGGCACCTGCGACCAGGCCACGTCACGCCCCCGGTACAGGAGACCGACGACCCGGTGGATCGTGGTCAGGAGCAGGAGCGGTAGCGCGAGCGGTAGCAGGCGCGCCACCGTCCACGCGGTCGACCGTCTGCGCGCGGCCCACCGCCGCGACCGGAGCGCACCGCGAACGGCCGGCGCCCCGACCACGGGGATGAGGCCGAGCAGCACCGCGTCCACGAGGGTGTGCGGGTCGTCCACGGGCGGCAGTTGCCTGCCTTCGACCAGGGCGATGAGCCGCGCGCCGATCGCCTGGGCGTCGCCGTGCCGCATCCCGGTGTTGGCCAGGACGGCGATGCCGTGGCCGGAGGCGGGCAGCAGGGCCTGGTACGCGGTCGAGGTGAACAGGTCGCCGCCGTGGTCGACCAGCGGGGCGCCGGACGGTGTCACGCCCACGAACCAGCCGAGGCCGTAGGACGGCGACGCGGTGGACGGCGTGTGGGTCTCGGCGATGCTCCGCGGGGTGGCGACCGACGTGCCGTCGGGCCCGCGCCCGCCGTTGTTCTGCGCGATCAGCCACGCCGCCAGGTCGTGGGCGGAGGTGAGCACGCCACCGGAGCCGTTGCCGAACGCCGGCGGTTCGGGCAGCGCCACGGGCAGGCCGAGGACCTTGACGTGACCCGCGGCGCTCGGCGGCAGGTCGCTCGCGGTGTCGACGGTGCGGCTGTCGGCCATGCCGAGCGGTGCGAAGACCTCGCGGCGCAGGTGGTCGGCGAACGGCCGGCCGGCGACGACCTCGACCAGCCGTGCCGCCACCTGGAAGTTCGGGTTGTGGTACTCCCAGCGCGTGCCGGGCGCGGCGGCCGGCTTCGAGTCGCGCATCGCCGCCACGGCCTCCGCGAGCGTGTGCACCGGTGGGCCGCTGAACGACCGGTGGGTCGTGTCCGACAGGCCCGAGGTCTGGTCGAGCAGGTGGCGCACGGTGATGTCGGCGGCCCGCGGGTCGGCCATGGTGAACTCGGGCAGGTGCGCGCGCACCGGGTCGTCGAGCCGGATCCGACCGCTCTCCACGAGCCGCATCACCGCCAACGCCGTGAACGACTTGCTCACCGACGCCGCGGCCATGGTGGTGTGCTCGGACACCGGGTCGCCGTCCGGGGTGTGGCCGTACCCGGCGGCGCGCACGACCTCGGTGCCGTGCGTGACGGCCACCGCGACCCCCGGCAGGGCCGTGTCCTCCCGGTACTGCCGCACGACCGCGTCGACGGCGGCGCCGTCGACGGTGGGCGCAGCCGCGGTGGCAGGGCCGAGGGACACGGCGGAGACGATCAATGTGGACAGGATCGAGGTGATCACCCCGGCAGTGTCGGAGCGTTCCGGTCCCGTGCCATCGGACCGTGGTCCGAGTTCCGCCGGACGCCACCCGGTTACCGTGCCACCTGTGGTGGGACTCGGCCCGAAGGGCCTGCTGGTGGCGGACGCCGTGATCGCGGGCGTGGTGGTGGCGTGGGCGGTCCTCCGCGCGCCCGCCCTCGACGTGGTCGCCGTGGTCTCGGCCGTGGCGCTCGGCGTTCCGCTCGCCGCGCGCCGGCTGCGGCCCACCGCCGTGCTGGCCACCGTGCTGCCGGTCGGCGCGGCGGCGATCGCGGTCGGCACCGGGACCGAGTCGACGGTGGCGGCCGTCGCGCTGGCTCTCCACCCGGTGGCGCTGTCGTCGTCCCGGTCGGGCGCGCTGGGCCTGGCCGCGGCGCTGGGGTGCGTGGTGACGGCCGGCGTGGCGGTGGCGACCGTGCCGGGTCTGCCGCTCGTCGCGGCCCCGGCGGGCACCGAGTCGTTCGCCACGAACCCGGTGTCCACCTCGCTGTTCAGCGCGGTGGTCGTCACCGGGTCGTGGGCGGTCGCCGCCGCCGTGCGCACCCGCGGGCGGCACCGCGCCGAGCTGGCCGAGTCGCGCACCGCGCGGGCGGTGGCCGAGGAGCGGCTGCGCATCGCCCGCGACATCCACGACGTGGTCGGGCACAACCTCAGCCTGATCGCCATGAAGGCCGCGGTCGCCAACCACGTGGCGGGCACGCGGCCCGACGAGCGGGAGGCGGCGCTGCGGGGCATCGAGCAGGTGAGCCGGTCGGCGCTGGCGGACGTGCGGACCGTGCTCGGCGGGCTGCGCGAGCCGTCGGCCCCGGCGGGCGCCGCCGGGCTGGACCGGCTGGTGGACGACGCGCGGTCGGCGGGCGTCGACGTGACGGTCGAGCAGGCCGACCTGTCCGGGACGCCGGCGTCGGTGCGGATCTCGGCCTACCGCATCGTGCAGGAGGCGTTGACCAACGTGCGGCGTCACGGCCGCCCGCCGCGGTGTCACCTGGTCACGGCCGTCGAGCCGGGCAGGCTCGTCATCTCGGTGGTCTCCGCCCTCGATGAGGGCACGGACCCGGGCCGCGACGGGCACGGCCTGCTGGGGATGCGGGAACGGGTCGCGCTCCACGGCGGCACGCTGCGCGCGGGCCGCGCGCCCGGTGGCTACGAGGTCCGCGCCACGCTCCCGTTCGAGCCCGACGCCCGTCATGGCTGAGCCGATCCGCGTGCTGCTGGCCGACGACGAGCCGATGTACCTCGGCGCCATCCGGTTGCTGGTCGACGCGGACCCCGGCGTGGAGGTGGTCGCGGAGGCGGGCACCGGTCGGGAGGCGTGCGAGCTGGCCGCCCGGCACCGGCCGCACGTCGCGGTGCTCGACGTCCGGATGCCCGACCTCGACGGCATCGACGCCACCCGGCGCATCACCGCGCTGCCCGACGCGCCCAAGGTCCTCGTCCTCACCACGTTCGACCTCGACGGCGTCGTCTACGAGACGTTGCGCGCGGGTGCGAGCGGGTTCCTGCTCAAGGACGTCCCGCCGCACCGGCTGCTCGACGCCATCAGGACGGTCGCGGCGGGCGAAGCGCTGCTCGCGCCCACCGTCACGCGCAGGCTCATCGCGGACTTCCTCCGCTCCCCCGCGCCGCCCCGCGCCCGACGGCCGCTCGACCGCGTGACCCCTCGGGAGCGGGAAGTGCTCCGACTGATCACGAGGGGACTGTCCAACACCGAGATCGAGCAGGCCCTGCACCTGAGCCGGCACACGGTCAAGACCCACATCGGGCACCTCATGGCGAAGCTGGCCGCCCGCGACCGGGCCCAACTGGTGATCGCGGGCTACGAAGCAGGCCTCGCCGACGCCTGACACCCGCGCCGGGCACGACGGCTTGACCGAGGCGGTTCCCGGTGAGGCGCAACGACATCGCCCGCCCGCGCGACCCCGGCGGTGTCGCCTCCGCCGGCCACGACATCGTCGACGGCCGGCCGACGCCGAGGCCGCACGGCGGACGTCCGGCGAGCGCAACGCCACCGTGACGACGATCAGCACGAAAGCCACCAGGAACGCGGTGTCCGTGCGCGGGATCGTCCGGTCGCCGCCGAACAGCAGGATCAGGGGTCCGGAGGCGCGGGGAGCGGTGGCCGGCCGCTTCGCCGACCACCCCTCCCCTGGTCGTCTCAGCCGGCCGAGGGGCCGGTCCAGCCGGTCGGGACGTGGCCGACGCGGACCCGCTGCGGGTGGTCGCCGACCGGCACCGACACCAGCTTGCGCCCGGTCGCGAAGTCGATCGCGGTCACCTGGTCGGCACCGCTCTCCGAGATCACGCAACTGCGCCCGTCACCGCTGACGGTCGCCCAGTAGGGCTTGGCGGCCGGCACGAGCGGGCCTTCGCGCAGGGTCGCCCGGTCGACGACCACGGCGTAGTCGTCCATGGTCCCGGCGATGCACAGCTTGTCGCCGCCGGGGCTCATCGACATGCCGTGGTGGCGCGAGTCGTTGACCCAGGTCGTGCGGTCCGCGCTGGTGTTCGGGTTCTTCGGCAGTTCCTTGAGCCGGGTGATCCGGTCGGTGGCGACGTCGTACTCCAGGAAGCCGTTGAAGAACGACACCTGGAAGTACAGCTTCGACTCGTCGGGCGCGAACGCCACCGGCCGCACCGAGTCGGACAGGTCGGAGCGGCCGAACGCGTCCAGCCGCGCCCTCATGTCGATCACCTCGACCTGCTGGAACGTCGACGCGTCCACCACCGTGATCCGCCGGTCGCCCTTGGTGAAGTCGAACGCCGGGTCGTCCAGCGCGGTGTTGACCTCGCCGATGGACATGTTCCAGAGGTACCGGCCGTTGTCGGTGAACACGTTCTCGTGGGGCTTGTCGCCGGTCGCGAACGACCCGACCTGGCGACCGGTCTCGATGTCGAGCACGTGCACGGTGTTCGAGGTCGAGGCGGACACCGCGACCCGGCGGCCGTCGGGCGAGACGGCCATGTGGTCGGAGCGGAAGCCCGACACCGGGAAGCGCCAGTTGACGCGGCCGGTGGCCAGGTCGATGGACACCACGTCGGCGAAGCTCGGCCGGGACGCGACCACCGCCCGGCCGTCGGGCGTGGTGTACATGTCGTCCACGAACTGGTCGTGCCCCTCCCCCGGCCCGGACCGGATGCCGAGGAAGAACGCGAGCTTGATCGGGTTGAGGTAGATCTCCCACAACCGCTCCTGGCGGTCGGGGATGATGTCCACCCGGCCGATCCGCGCGAAGTCGCCGCGGGCGGCGATCACGTCGGCGGTGCCGTCCCAGTTGTTCCCGACGAACATCACCTCGCGCAGCGCCGCGCCCGCGGGAGGTTCGGCGGGGGTGGCTGCGGCGGGCGCGGCGGTCGCGGCCAGCACGCAGGTCGCCAGGAGGCCGAGCAGGCGCGTGCGGGGTGCGCGCCTCCGTCCTCCCGACCCGGATTTCTTGTCCACGAGAGCTCCAAACCGGATGCGGAGTTGTCACATCCGTGCAGGGTTTCGAGGTCGTCCACGCCGGTTCCCGAACCCGTGACCCCGGGCCCGGCCGGACTGTTACCGTTCAGTAGGCAATAGATACCGGCTCGCGGCGCGACCGCGGTAGGGGCCGATGCCCAACGAGCCGCTTGACCGTTATGCCACTGCCACAACGTCGCGGCGGGAGGATGGGCCGGTGTCGGCAGCGCACGACCGCGGTCGCCTGCTCGGGCAGGTGCTCAGGGGCATGGCGACCGATCGCGGCGTCGTCGAGGAGCTGGTCCGGGCCGCGCGCGGCCAGTCGCCGGAGGTGGCGCGGCTGCCGGAGGCGGAGAACCGCCGGCACGTCGAGGTGCTGCTGGCCACCGGGCTCGACTTCTTCGAGCGGTCCGAGGAGCCGGAGGCGCAGGACTTCGGGGCGGCGCAGGCGTTGGGGGCCGACCGCGCGGCCCAGGGGATCTCGATCGACGGGCTGCTGCGCGGCGTCCAGGCGGCGCGCACCGCGGCGATGAACGTCGCCATCGCCCGCAGCCGGGCCGCCGGGGTGCCCGACGAAGTGCTGCTGGAAGGGCTGGTCGACCTCGACCGCTACACCGGGGTGCTGGAGCGGCACGTCATCAACGGCTACCACACGGCCGAGCTCGAGCTGTCCCGGACGAACCGGGACGCGAACACCCACCTGCTGCGGCGGCTGCTCGTGCACGGCGACGGCACGCCACCGGAACCGGCGGAGCTGCGGCGCGCGGGCCTCGCGCCGGACGGGCGGTACCACTGCCTCGTCTCCGACGTGACCCTGCCGGGCGAGGCGCGGGCGCTGGAACAGCGGCTGCTGGGGTCCGGCGGCGTCTACGGGCTGGTGGAGGGCCGGTTGGCCGGCCTGTCCGCTCGACCGCCGGCCGACCTCGCGCCGGACGTGCTGCTGGTGGTGGCGCCCGCGAGGGGGCTCGCGGTGATGCGCGACGTCCACCCGTTGTGCGTGGCGGCGCTGCGGATCGCCGGGAGGGCCGGGCTGCGCGGGGTGCGCGACCTGACCGACCTGGCGGGCGAGGTGGCGCTCGCCGCGCAACCCGTGCTCGCCGACCTGCTGCGCGGCACGCTCGCCGGCCTCGACCACGACGACGACTTCCACCGCGAGCTGGTCTGCACCGCCCTGGTCTACCTCGACCGCGGTCAACGCCTCGGCCACGCCGCCGCCGCGCTGCACGTGCACCCCAACACCGTCCGGTACCGGCTCGACCGGCTCGCCGAGCTCACCGGCGCGCCGTGGGACGACAGCGGCGCGGACGACCCGTCCACCGTCCTGGGCACCCTGCGCCACTGGTGGGCGCTGCGCGCCTGGCTCGACCACAGGCGGTCGTAACCCTCCGACCTGCTCTTATCACCGCTAACAAGAAAGTGTTGGCACCGATTCGACCGCGTGTTATCGTTGCTAACATGGACCACAGATCAGCGATCCTGGCGGCGGCCACCGAGCTGCTGGAGTCCTCGCCGAACGGCGACATCTCCACGCGCGGCGTCGGGGAGAAGGCCGGGGTGCAGCAGCCCGTGATCTACCGGCTCTTCGGCGACAAGGACAGCCTGCTCGCCGCGGTCGTCGACCACGGTTTCGCGCAGTACCTCGCGGCCAAGCGCGCCGCCGTGCCGACCGACGACCCCGTCGCCGACCTCCGGCGCGGCTGGGACGGGCACACCAGGTTCGCCCTGGACCACCCCAACGTGTACCGCCTGATGTACACGCCCCGGCTGACCTCCCCGCCGCGCGCGGTCCGCGAGGCGGACGAGTTGCTGCGCGGCGTGCTCGAACGGGTCGCCCGGGCCGGCCGCCTGGCGGTCGAACCGGACCGCGCCGCCGACGTGGTGATGGCCGCCAACACCGGTGTCGCCCTGTCCCTGCTGAACCGCCCCGAACCCGACCGCGACCCGGAGCTGTCGGCACGGGTGAGGGAGATCGTGCTGCCCGGCATCCTGACCCCGGAACCGGACGCGGATCCCGCCGACACACCGCCGTCGGTGGCCCAGGCCGCCACGACCCTCGGCGCGCTGCTGCGCTCCCACCGGCCGGACTCCTTCAGCCCGGCGGAGTTCGCCCTCCTCACCGAATGGCTCACCCACCTCGCCACTGCCCCCAAACCCTGACCCACCCGCACCTCCGACCCACACCGCCGCCAGAGCACCCGTAGCCGCGCGCCATACCCCA
Source organism: Saccharothrix sp. 6-C (assembly GCF_016695385.1). Taxonomy (NCBI): domain Bacteria; kingdom Bacillati; phylum Actinomycetota; class Actinomycetes; order Pseudonocardiales; family Pseudonocardiaceae; genus Saccharothrix; species Saccharothrix sp. 6-C. The sequence goes on from NZ_CP064192.1 coordinate 4,827,252, forward strand.
ACCGCCAGAGCACACATCCCTTGCACCAGAGAGGAACCTCATGTCCGAGAACACCACCAACACCTCCCCCGCCGGCACGAGCAGCACCGCCACCCGGGTCGCCCTCGTCACCGGCGGCAGCGGGGGGATCGGGCGGGCGGTGGCCGAGCGGCTCGTCGCCGACGGGTTCGCCGTGGGCGTGCACTACGCCGGCAACAAGGACAAGGCCGACGCGACCGTCGCCGACATCACCGCCCGCGGCGGCCAGGCCGTGGCCGTAGGCGGCGACGTGGCCGACGAGGGCGACATGAGCGCCGCGTTCGACGCGGTCGAGGCCGCGTTCGGCGGTGTCGACGTGGTCGTGAACACCGCCGGCACCATGGTCCTGGCGCCGATCGCCGAGCTGGACCTCGACGACCTCGACCGCATGTGCCGCACCAACATCCGCGGCACGTTCGTCGTCGCGCAGCAGGCCGCCCGCCGCGTCCGCCGGGGCGGCGCGATCGTCACCTTCTCCACCTCGGTCACCCGCACCCGGCTGCCCACATACGGCGGCTACGTCGCCGGCAAGGCCGCCGTCGAGAGCATCACCCTCGTCCTCGCCCGCGAGCTGCGCGGCAAGGACATCACCGTCAACGCGGTCGCACCCGGCCCCACCGCGACCCCGTTGTTCCTCGACGGCAAGGACGACGCCCTCATCGCCGACTTCGCCAAGGCCACCCCGCTCGAACGGCTCGGGCAGCCCGAGGACATCGCCGACGCCGTCGCGTTCCTCGCCGGTCCCGCCCGCTGGGTCAACGGCCAGGTCCTCTTCGCCAACGGCGGCCTCGCCTGATCCACCACCTCCGTCCACACCGGAGGAACGCCCAGCGAGTTTTGATCTACACTGAAGCTACAGAGGTTGAGAAACTCCAAGGTCGGTCCGCCGCGCTTCGAGAACCTCGCGCAGCGGCACGGTCGGCCGCCCGATCAGGTCGGCGAGGGTGGGGCCCACCTCCGCGAACCGCCCCTCACGACTCGCCGCGAACATCCCCACGAGCAGGTCCGCCACGTGACCGGGCAAGCCGTGGGCGAGGAGCCCGGCCCGGTAGTCGTCGTCCGGCACGACGACCCGCCGGATCGGCCGGCCCGTCACCTCCGAGGCGATCGCCGCGACCCCCGCCAGGTCGATCGACGCGGGACCGGTGAGAGGAGGCGTCACACCGTCCAGGACATCCCCGGTCAACGCGATCGCCGCCGCCTCGGCCAGGTCGTCGTGCGACGTCCACGACACCGGACCGTCCTGCGGCGCGGCCAGTTCGCCCGTCTTCATCGCCCCGCCGAGCAGCATGAGCGCCGACGACGCGTAGAAACCGTTGCGCAGCGCCGTGAACGCGACGCCCGAGTCCCGCAACAGCACCTCCGTGGCGGCGTGGTCGACCATGGGCGCGAAGAACGACGACGGGCTCGCGCCCATGTGGCTGGTGTAGACGACGCGCTCCGCGCCCGCCCGCACGGCCGCTTCGATCGCCGCCCCGTGCAGGCGCACCGCCGCCTCACCGCTGGTGTCCACCGACACGACCAACACCCGCGACGCGTCCTCGAACGCGTGCGCCGAACTCACCGCGTCGGCGAAGTCACCCTGCCTGACCCGGACGCCGCGCCCGGCCAGGCCCCGCGCCCCGTCCGGGTCGCGGACGCACACCCCGACCCGGTCCGCCTCGACCCGGAGCAGCAGCCGTTCCACCACCGCTCGACCGAGTTTTCCGTTGGCACCACTGACGATGATCACGCGTTCACCCTGCCCGCGACCCCGACGGGTCGGAAGGATCGCCAAGGACCGGGTTGTTACCCTCAGGGACCTACCGAGCGGAGGTGTGCGGGTGGAGTCACGCCCCCTGCGTTGTTTCGTCGCCGTCGCCGAAGAGCTGAACTTCACCCGCGCGGCCGAACGCCTGGGCATCTCGCCCCCTCCCCTGTCCCGCACGATCCGCAAGCTCGAAGCGGAGTTGGGGGTCGCGCTGTTCGAGCGGACCACGCACGACGTCGCGCTGACCCCCGCCGGGTCGGTGCTCCTCGACCAGGCCCGCATCGCCTTGGAGGCGTTGGGCGCGGCCGGGCGGCGGGCACAACGCGCCGCCGAGCCGAAGCTCGTCCTGGCGGTGAAGGCCGACAGCGACGCGGGGTTGCTGGAGACCATCCTCGCCCGGTACGCGGCCGACCCGGCGTCGTCCCTGCCGGTCGCGGTCCGCCTGTGCCGGTGGGGCGAGCAACCAGGGCTCCTGCGCCGGGGCGAGGCCGACGCCGCCCTGGTCTACGAGCCGTTCGACCACGCCGGGCTCGACGCCGAGACCGTGACCGTCGAACGGCACGTCGCCGCCGTCCCGACCGGCCACCCGCTCGCGGGGCGCGGGCACGCCACCCTCGCCGACCTCGGGCTGCCCATCGACGACGCGGCGCGGCTCGACCAGCTCCACCACCACCTCGACGGGATCGTCGCCCGGCACGACGTCCGCGACCTGCCCCAGCTGCTGAAGCTGGTCGAGCTCGGCGAGTTCGTCACCCTGCTGCCCGAGTCCGTCGTCGACCGCTACCCGCGACCGGGCATCGCCTACCTCGACGTGCCGGACGCGCCGCCCGCGACCCTCTCGATCGCCTGGCCCCAGCAGTCCCGGTCGACGGCCACCGCCGCCCTCGTCCGCGCGGCAGTCCCGTGACGCCCCACCGAGGTCCGGGAACCGGACGGGGGTTCCGACCGACCGCTGGATGACACCGGGAACCGGGGAGGTCACCGGGGAGCGTCGTGCGTTCCTGCGCGTCGTCACCGCTGCGGGTGCGGGTGTTGGTGTTCGACGGGGTGGAGGAGCAGGACGACCTCGGCGACCACCGGTCGTCCCGGCGCGGTCACCTGCCGGTACGGCACCAGGGTCCAGGTGGCCGAGGGGTGGTCGCCGGACCGGGCGGACGTGCTCGTGGTGCCCGGTGGCGGGTACACCGACAAGACCCGACCGGGCGTCAACCGGCTCGCCGCCGACCAGGGTTCCCTGCACCGCCTGGTCACGGGTGGCGGCATCGCCTCCGGGCTGGACGTGGCGCTGTGGCTGGTCGAGCGGTTCCGCTGGGCGCGCAGCTCGCCCAGCGGTGGAGACGGTGCTGGAGTACGAACGGCGGGGCACGGTCCGGCGCGCCTGACCGTCTCGGCCGGCGGCCACCGGGACCGGTTGACCGACCCAGTTCGCCGACCACGAGCCCGGCGGTGCCCTGACCGCGAGCCCGGCAGCGCGGACCGCGAGTCGCGGCAGCCGAGCGTCGCCACGGGTCAGGCGGCACGCCGGTGGGCGGTGGGCCGCAGACCGCCCCGGCCCCGCCTCTCCGCCCGCGCGGGCCAGAGGTCGCCGCCCGTCTCGCCCGGACCGTCGTGCACGTCGTGGCCGTGCTCGTCGTGGCCGTGCTCGGCCGGTGTGCCGGGGGCCGGCTGGTTCCGGTGCGCGCGGTGGACCAGGTGCAGCAGCACCAGTCCGGTCAGGACCGGCAGGTGCGTCAGCACGCGCGCCGCCGTCGTGGCGCCGGTGAGCAGGTCGTGCGCGGAGAAGGCGGCGAGCACCGCGACGAAACCGCCGAGCGTGGGCAACAGCCCGGCGGCGCGGTGCGCGTGCACGGCGGCGACCAGCAGGCCGATGCCCAACGCCAGGTTCCACGCCGCGCCCTCGTTGAACAGGTGCCCGGAGATGCCGTGCGCGGGCGGGGACGTGGCGCCAGCGAGCAGTTGCGCCAACGCCAGCCACAACTGGACGATCGCGACCGCGGCCAGCGCCAGGCGCGGCGCCAGGGCGAGGTGGCGAGGTGGCGCGTCCGCCGGCAGGACGGCGACCAGGTCCGGTCCGGGGTGGGCCGGGCGCACCCGGATCGCCCTGGTCAGCGCCTGCGCCCGGACCAGCCACGTCGAGCAGTCCGCGCACCGCCGGGCGTGCGCGTCCACCTCGGCGGCGGGCGCGGGCTCGGCTTCGCCGTCGAGGCGCGCGGACAACGCTTCACGGCAGGTTCGGCAGTCCACGTCCCAGTAGTCGCTCCATTCGGCGCACGAGTTCCCGCCGGCCGTGTGGTTACGATTCGGAGTCGTGACCTTCCCCGACGTGACCAACCCCGACGACGAGGTGACGCGCTGGGCGTTGCGGGCCCGCTCCGGTGACCGGGACGCGCTGGAGCGGTTCGTGCGGGCCACGCAACGGGACGTGTGGCGGTTCATCGCCCACCTCGCCGACGTCGGCGTGGCGGACGACCTCGCCCAGGAGACCTACGCGCGCGCCCTGGTGAGCCTGCCCCGCTTCGCCGGGCGTTCGTCGGCCCGCACCTGGCTGCTGTCGATCGCCCGCCGGGTGGTGGTCGACCAGGTCCGGATGGCGCGGTCCCGGCCGCGGCTGTCGCCCGGCGCGGACTGGGAGCGGGAGGCGGACCGGCGTCCGGTCGAGTCCCGTTTCGAGGACGCCGTCGAGCTGAACGTGCTGCTGGACGCGCTGGACCCGGACCGCCGCGAAGCGCTGGTGCTCACCCAGGTGCTGGGGCTGCCCTACGCGGAGGCGGCCGAGGTCGCGGGCTGCCCGGTCGGCACGATCCGGTCCCGGGTCGCGCGGGCGCGCGACGACCTGCTGCGCGCGACCGGCCGGTCCGGCGCCACCGAGGCCGGCTGAGCGACCGTGCGCCCGGACGTCCGCCCCGGCGGGACGCTGATGCGCGACGCGGCGTTCCTGCGGCTGTGGATCGGCGCCACCGCCTCCGGGCTGGCCACGTGGGCGTTGCCGTTCGTGCTCGGGTTCGCGGTGCTGGAGCGGTCGATGACCGCGGTCGAGCTGGGGGTCGTGCTGGCCGCCCGGACGGTCGGGTTCCTGGTCGCGGTGCCGGTCGCCGGTGTGCTGGCCGATCGGCACTCCCGGCGGCGGGTGGTGTTCTGGGCGGGTTCGGTCGCCGGGCTCACCTCGCCGTTGATCGCGGTCGGGTTGGGGCGTTCGGTCGTGGTGATGGCCGTCGCGGCGGCCGCGGTCGGCGCGGGGCAGGGCGCGTGCCGCCCGGCTTTCCAGGCGCTCACGGCGGAGGTCGTGGCCGAGGAACAGCGCCGGCGGGCGAACGCGGCGATGACGTTGGCCGTGCGGGTCACCACGTTGGTCGCGCCGGGCCTGACCGCGTTGCTGGCGCTGGTGGTCGACACGCCGGCGTTGATCGTCGCGACGGCGGTGCTGTGGTTGGCCGCGGCGTCGATCCCACCGCCGGGCTCGGCCGTCGTCCCGGCGACCCGGCGGCGTTTCGCGGCGGAGTTCGTCGACGGCGTCCGGGAGGCGCGGCGGCACCCGTGGTTCGTGGCGGGGCTGGGCGCGTTGACCGCGGTGATCGCCACCGGGTACTCCGCGACGGGTGTGGTGCTGCCGTTGGTGAGCCGCGACCGCTACGGCACGGGGGCGGTGCTTGCCGCCGCCATGACCGCGTACACGGTGGGCGCGCTGGGTGGCGCGATCATCGCCGGACGGCGGGGTTCCCGGGCGCAGGGCTGGACCGCGCTGGCCGGCCTGGCGTGCTACGGGTTCGTGCCGCTGACCCTGCTGCTGCCGGTGCACGCGGTGTTCGTCATCGGCGCGTACGTGGCGGCGGGGGTGGGGATCGAGCTGTTCAACGTGCCGTGGTTCACGGCGACTCAGCGCGAGGTCGAACCCTCGATGCTGGCCAGGGTGTCGTCCTTGGACTTCCTGCTGTCCTACGGCCTCGCGCCGGTCGGCCTGGCCCTGATCGCGCCGGCGATCGACGGGTTCGGCGCGGACGTCGTCCTCGCGGTCTGCGCGGTGGTCTGCTTCGCCGCGCCGGCCGCCGCCGCGCTCGTGCCCTCCGCCCGGGACTTCCGCTGACCCCGGTGCCGGCGAGCACCTCCAAGCGCCCTCGCCGGACGGCACGGCGACCAGCCGTCGCGCCGAAGTGCTCCTCCGGCGGCGCCGAGCCGTTTGGACAACCTCCACGACCACCTGTGAAGCTGCTGGGCGTGACACCGCCGCACCGCCCCGTCAGCCGCCGCTCGTTCCTGGGCGCGGCCGCGCTGCTCCCGCTGGCGGGCTGCGCCCAGGACCCGACGCCGGTGTCCGCGCCCGTCGGCACGGCCGCTCCCACGTCCACGCCGGCCGCGGTGCCGCACGATCACCTGATCGAGTTGGAGCGGAAGTTCGACGCGCGACTGGGCGTGTACGCCGTCGCCACGGGCACCGGGACGACCCTCGCCTACCGGGCCGACGAGCCCTTCGCGTTCTGCTCCACGTTCAAGGGGTTGGCGGCGGCCGCGGTGCTGCACCGCAACCCGCTGTCCCACCTGGACACCGTCGTCACGTACACCGAGGACGACCTGATGGCGAGCTCCGCCGTCACCAGGCGGCACGTGGCCACCGGCATGACCATCCGCCAGGTCTGCGACGCGGCGGTCCGCCACAGCGACGGCACGGCGGGCAACCTGCTGCTGCGCGACCTCGGCGGCCCGGCCGCGTTGACCGCGTACGCGCGCGGGCTCGGCGACACCGTCACGCGGTCGGACCGGTTCGAGCCGGACCTCACCACCGCCGTGCCCGGCGACCCCCGCGACACGACCTCGCCCCGCGCCATCGGCGTCGACTACCAGCGGATCGTGCTCGGCGACGCCCTCGGACCCGATCAGCGCGCCTTCCTGCGCGACCTGCTCGAGCGCAACGCCACCGAGGCGGGCGCCCACCGCGTCCGCGCCGGCGTGCCGCGGGGGTGGGCCGTCGCCGACAAGACCGGCACCGGCGGCTACGGCACGGTCAACGACATCGCCGTGGTGTGGCCCCCGGACGCCGCGCCGCTCGTGGTCTCGATCATGTCGAGCAAGGCCGCCGCGGACGCCGCGCGCGACCAGGCGCTGCTCGCCGAAGCCGCCGCGTACGCCGTGGGCGCGTTGACCTGATGCGCCTCATCGTGTCGGTCGGCTGGTCCTGCCGTCGCGGGACGGCCGCTCGCGATCGTGGAGGAGGTCCCGGGCCCGGGGACCGGGCAGGTCTGCGCGCCGGCCGGGCGCCACGTCGACGAGGACTGGCACTTCGAGCGCGCCCCGGCCGACGCGACCGCGAGCGGCCCCACGCGAGCGACCCCGAGGCCCCGGGGACCGTCGGAGCGGTCAGCCCCAGGGGATCGTCGCCTGGAGCACCGCCTCGGTCAGCGCCCGCGTGCGCAGGTGCGTCACCCGCTGGTACTCGGGATCGGCGACCATGCGGCCGAACGCAGCCCGGTCGGGGTAGCGGACGATCACCACGGCGTCCCAGCTCTGGCCGTCCTCGGCGGCCAGCACGGTGGAGCCGGCGCCCGCGTACAGGATTTCCGCGCCGTAGCGGGGCAGGAAGACCTCGCGCAGGTGCCGCGCGTACTCCTCGTAGGACGCCACGCCGTCCTCGGCGAAGCGCAGCAGGTTGAGCATCACGACCGGGCCGCCGGGGTCCTCGGCGAGCAGTCGCTTCAGGTCGGAGCCACGCGGGTCGACAGCCATTCCCCCAGCATGGGCGCGCGTGATCACGTCCGCATCGGTGAGTCCACCAGCCGCGGCTCAGAGGGTGATGACGACCTTGACGTCGTCGGGCCGGGCGGTGAAGGCCTCGGCGAACCGCTCCAGCGGCACGCGGCGGCTGATCAGGCCCTCCAGCCAGGCCGGGTCGGCTTTCGCCAGCGCGTCGGCGGCCTGGCGGTAGTGGCGCGGGTTGGCGTTGACCGAGCCGACCACGACGTCGTTCTCCAGCACCATCGCCCGGTTCGTGGTCGCGACGTCCACGTCCACGGTGTGGCCGCCCGACGAGATGCCGGTCAGGCACACCACGCCGAACGCCGCGGTGTTGCGCACGGCGGACAGGACCACGCTGCCCACGCCGGTCGCCTCGATCACCACGTCGGGCCGCAGCCCGGAGGCGACCTCGTCCACGTCGCCGTGGTGGTAGGTCGCGCCGAGCTGCCGCGCCAGCAGGGGCTTCGGCCCGTCCTCGACCCGGTCGAGCACGTGCACGTCCAACCCCTGCTGCACGCCGATCATCGCGGCCAGCAGCCCGATCGGCCCGGCGCCGGTCACCAGCGCGCGTCGCGGCTCGTACCAGGCCCGCTCCCCCACGCGGCGGACCTGCTCCCACGCCTTGGCGACCACGGACGTCGGCTCCACGAGCACGCCGACCCGGGACAGTCCCGGGTCGAGCACCACCGCGTAGTCGGCTTCGACGCACCACCGCTCGGACGCGTACCCGTCCAGCTCCTTGATGCCGCGCTCGGTGTAGTCGCCGTTGCGGCAGTTGTCGAACTCGCCGTGCGCGCACGCTCCGCACGGGACCGGATCGGGTCGCCGGACGATTCCCACGACCAGGTCACCGGCCGCGAAACCACTCCCCGGGGGCGCTGTCGTCACCCGGCCGAGCGATTCGTGGCCGAGCACCAGCCGGTCGCGTCCCGGCGGCGCCCAGCCGTACTCGGCGCGGGCGATCTCCTTGTCCGTGCCGCAGACGCCGACGGCCAAGCCCTCGACCAGCAGCTCACCGGGCCGCGGCGCGGGCTCCGGCACCTCGGTGACCTGCAACGAGTCCGCCGTCCTGGGGTCGAGCGTGAGCGCGCGCATGGCCGTGGGCTACCCGTCCGCGCGACCGGCACACCGGGGCCGGCCGCCGGCGTCCCCCGGTGGGATGGGTGTTGTTTGCCGGTCCCGGGCAGTGGCACCCGTGGTGGACCCGGTCGGCGGGAGGGAACACCCGGCGGAGGAGGCCGACGATGACCGAGGGTGGTTGGGCCTACGACGGCGAGCCCGTCGCGCTGTCACCCGACACCGTGACGCTCGTCCACGGCACTTCGTTCTGCGTCTGCGGCAGCGACGGCGACGTGGACGGCGCGGCCGCGCAGGGCGTGTTCTTCCAGGACACCCGGATCGTGTCCGGGTGGGCGCTGCGGGTGGACGGCGCGGCCGTCGAGCACATCACCACGCTCACCCGCGACCCGTTCCGGATGACGTTCGTCGGCCGCGGCCGGTCCCGCTCCCACGACGCCGAGAGCACCCTGCTCGTGCGCCGCGAGCGGTACGTCGGCGCGGGCATGCGCGAGGACATCACGCTGCGCAACTTCGGCCGCGAACCCGCCGCGCACGTCATCTCGGTGCACGTGGAGGCCGACTTCGCCGACCTGTTCGAGGTCAAGGAGAGCCGGGTCCGCGCGCGCGGCCGGCACCAGTGCGACGTCGAGCCGGACGAGCTGCGCCTGACCCGGCGCCTGGACGGCCAGAGCCGCGGCGTGCGGGTGCGGGCGGGCGGCGCGGACTACTCGCCGTCCACCCTGACCTTCCGCGCCGTCATCCCGCCCAAGGGCGAGTGGACGACGTGCGTGACCGTGCAGCCCGTCGTGGACGGCCGCACGACCGAGACGATGTTCCCGCCCGAACGCCCGATCGACGAGTCCGTCCCGGTGCTGCGCGCCCGCCGGTGGCGCGAGGACGTGCCCGTGCTGAGGAGCACGGGCAAGCCGTCGCTCGCCGCGACGCTGCAACGCAGCAGGCAGGACCTGGGCGCGTTGCGGATCTTCGACCCGGACCGGCCGTCGGACATCGCGGTCGCCGCCGGCGCGCCCTGGTTCATGACCCTGTTCGGCCGCGACTCGATCCTCGCCTCGCTGATGTCGCTGCCCATCGACCCCAACCTCGCCCTGGGCACGGTGCGGACCCTCGCCCACCACCAGGGCACGCGCGCCGAGCCGAACAGCGAGGAGGAACCGGGGCGCATCCTGCACGAGATGCGGTTCGGCGCGGACGCGTCGCTGGTGCTGGGCGGCAGCAACGTCTACTACGGCACCGCGGACGCCACGCCGCTGTTCGTGGTGCTGCTGGGCGAGCTGTCACGCTGGGGCATCGACCGCGGCCAGGTCGAGGCGATGATCCCGCACGCCGACCGCGCGCTGGAGTGGGTCGAGCGCCACGGCGACCGGGACGGCGACGGTTTCGTGGAGTACCAGCGCGCGACCGAGCGGGGGCTGGCCAACCAGGGGTGGAAGGACTCCTGGGACGGGGTGAACTTCGCCGACGGCCGGATCGCCGCGGGGCCGATCGCGCTGTGCGAGGTCCAGGGCTACGTCTACGCCGCCTACCTGTCCCGGTCGTGCATGTGCGAGGACTTCGGCGACCCGGACGGCGCGCGGCACTGGCGGGAGCGCGCCGCCGAGCTGAAGGCGCGGTTCAACGAGCGCTTCTGGCTGCCCGAGCGCGGCTACTTCGCCGTCGCCCTGGACGGCGACAAGCAGCCGGTCGACGCCCTGACCTCCAACATCGGCCACTGCCTGTGGAGCGGCATCGTGGACGAGGACAAGGCCGGGCAGGTCGCCGAGGCCCTGCTCTCGCCCGCCATGTTCACCGGGTGGGGCGTGCGGACCCTCGCCGCCGACATGGGCGCGTACAACCCGATGAGCTACCACAACGGATCGGTGTGGCCGCACGACAACGCGCTCGTCGCGCACGGGCTCATGCGGTACGGCTTCGTGGACGCCGCGCGACGGGTCGCGAAGGCGGTGCTGGACGCGGCCGACTCGTTCGGCGGCAGGCTGCCGGAGCTGCTGTGCGGGTTCGACCGCGCCGAGTACCCGGACCCGATCCCGTACCCGACGTCGTGCTCGCCGCAGGCGTGGGCGTCGGCCACGCCCGTGCACCTGCTGCGCGTGCTGCTGCGGGTGGAGCCGTACGCGCCGCACCGGAAGGTGTGGATCGCGCCCGTGCTGCCCAAGTCGTTCGAGCCCCTGGCCCTCGACGGCATCCCGATGATCGGCGCTCGGGTCACGATGGAGGTCGACGGCGACGACGTCCGGGTGACCGGCCTGCCCGACGACGTGGAGGTGGTGCACGGGCCCGTCGGCCTGCACCCCGACCTGGACGGGGGTAGGGCGCGATGACACCGCTGCGCGTCGCGATGATCGCACCGCCGTGGTTCGAGCTGCCGCCGTCGGCCTACGGCGGCATCGAGGCGATGTGCGCGGACCTGGCGGACCGGTTGGTCGCGCGCGGCAACCACGTGGTCCTCGTCGGCGTCGGGCGCAACGGCACGACCGCCGACTTCCGCGCCACGGCGGACCGGGCGCAGCCGGACCGGATGGGGCAGGGCATCCCGGAGGTGGTGCACGCGGCCGCGCTGCCCGCCATCCTGGCCGACCTGGACGTGGACGTCGTGCACGACCACAGCCTGGCCGGGCCGCTGCTGGCCCGCGGCCGCTCGGTGCCCACCGTCGTCACCACGCACTCGCCGGTGACCGGGGAGATGGGCCGCTACTACCGGGGCCTGAACGGCAGCGTGCACCTGGTGGCCGTCTCGAACACCCAGCGCCGGCTCGCGCCGGACCTCGCCTGGGCGGGCACCGTGCACAACGCGGTCGACGTCGGCGCCTTCCCGTTCAGCCGGGACAAGGAGGACTACGCGCTGTTCCTCGGGCGCGCCGCGCCGTTCAAGGGGATCCCCGAGGCGATCGCGGCCGCCGCCGAGGCCGGTGTCCGGCTGCGCGTCGCGGCCAAGTGCCGGGAGCCGGAGGAGCGGGAGTACTTCCGGCGCGAGATCGCGCCGCTGCTCGGGCCGGGTGTCGAGTGGATCGGCGAGGTGGGCCGCGAGGAGAAGCTGGCCCTGCTGACCGCCGCGCGGTGCCTGCTGTTCCCGATCAGCTGGGACGAGCCGTTCGGGTTGGTGATGGTGGAGGCGATGGCGTGCGGCACGCCCGTGGTCGCCAGCCGCCGCGGCTCCGTCCCGGAGGTGGTCGCGCACGGGCAGACCGGCTTCGTGTGCGACGACCACGCGGCGCTGGTGGCCGCGCTGCGCCGGATCGACCGGTTGTCGTCCGACCGGTGCCGGGCCGAGGCGCTCCGCCGGTTCGACGTCGACCTGATGGCCGCCCGCTACGAGGACGTCTACCGCGCCGCCGTCGCCGAGTCGCCGCACGTGGTCGAGGCGGTGACCACGACCCGGCGGGCCGCCGCCCGCTGACCGGCCCACCCCGGCTCGTCCCGGAAACGGCAACAGGAGTTGTCGATCCCGGCGAGCGGGGTCGAGGCTGGCCCCATGACCGAAAACGACGCGGCGACGGTGACCCGGGTAGGGCCACCGCCCCGCCACCACCTCGCCCTGATGATCTGGGTGGCCGTCTTCCCGACGCTCACCGCGCTGCAACTGCTGCTCGGCGACCTGCTCGCCGGCGCGCCGACCGTCCTGCGAACCCTGGTCCTGGCGACGATCGCGGTGCCGATCGTCATCTACGGGCTCATGCCCCCGTTGCAGCGGCTGCGGGTCCGGCTGCTCGCGCGGCGGTCGTGACGGGCCCGTGCAGCCGGCGCGACACCTCGTCGAGCCACCGGTCCCGGCCGTGCCCGGCCCGGTCCAGGTGGGCGAAGTGCGTCGCGCCGGCCAGGGTCACCGACCGCACGTCCCTCGCCCGGCCGAGGTCGGCGACCAGCGTGGTCACGTCGCCCTCGCGTGACCAGAAGTCGCGCTCGCCGCGCAGGACCAGCGTCCGCGCGGTGATCGTGCCCGCGTGCCAGAGCCGTCGGCCGGTCGCCAGGTGGAAGCTGTCCTTCATGGCGCCGGTCGGCGCGCGGAAGCTCGGCGGCTCGCGGTCGGCCGACGTCGGTTCGCTCGCCATCGCGTGCTCGACGTAGGCCGCCGCCACGCGGGGGTCGCGCCACTCGGACTCGTCCTCCACCGGGATGCTCGAGTCCCAGCCGCCGAGCAGGCCCGGCCCGGTCGACAGGCGGTACGCGCCGTGGCGCGCGTCGTCGAAGCGACCGGGCCGCGCCGGGTCCTCGTAGTCCGAGCCGCGGCCGAGCACCGGGTGGCCGTCGATCGCGCCGTACAGGCTGTTGTAGACCACCAGGTGCTCGACCCGGTCGGGGTGTTCGCTCGCGTACCAGGCGGCCCAGTGCCCGCCGGTCGCCCAACCGACGACGTCGACGCGGTCGTGGCGGGTCGTCGCGCGCAGCCGGTCCACGACCGACCCGAGGTCGCTCACCACCTGCTCGCCGGTGACCGCCGGAGGGTTGGCCGACGGTGGCTCGTCGAGCGCCGCGGGACGGTCGGACGCGCCGTAGCCGCGCGCGTCCACGATGAACACGCGGTGTCCTCTCCTGGCGAGGTCGGCGGCCAACGACCCGCCGGGCACGGGCAGGTCGAACGACGCGATGCCGGGCACGCGCGCGCCGTGCAGCAGCAACACCGGCCGGCCGCGCGCCGGCCCGGCCGGCCGGACCTCGCGGACGCCGAGGCGCCCGGCCCCGCCACGCACCTTCCAGTCCTTGCGCACCACCCGGTCCGCCACCCGGTCCGCCGCCGGGGTCGGCGCGATCGCGGCGGCCATCGCGAGCGTGAGGATCGTCTTCAGCATGAGGCCCAGGATGCCGCCGGACCGGCCCTCTGATCTGATTGTGCACATGATCGGCGTCTACTGATTCGGGGCTGGTATGGATCTCAGACACCTGCGGGCCGCCGTGGCGGTCGCCGACCACCTGCACTTCGGCCGGGCCGCCGCCGCGCTCGGGATGGCGCAGCCGCCGTTGAGCCAGGCGGTGAAGGCGCTGGAGACCGAGCTGGGCGTGTCGCTGTTCCACCGCGACACCAGGAACGTCCACCTCACCCGGGCCGGTGAGGCGTTCGTCGCCGACGCGCGCGCCGCACTGTCCATGGTGGACACCGCGGCGCGCCGGGCCCGGGCCGCGGGCCGAGGCGAGGAGGGCTCGCTGTCGATCGGGATGGTCGGCTCGTCCGTCCTGCCCCCGCTGCCGAGGATCATCCGCGAGTTCCGGGCGCGCTACCCCGCCGTCACCCTCTCGTTCTCCGTGCTGCCGACCGTGCCGCAGGTCGAGCTGCTGCGCACGGCCGCGCTGGACGTCGGCCTGCTCCGCCCGCCGCTGCCCGGTCCGGCCGACGACCTGGAGCTGGTGCCGGTGTCGCGCGAGCCGCTGGTCGCCGTGGTGCCGAACGACCACCGCCTGGCCCGCCGGCGACGGGTGCACGTCCGCGCGCTGGCCGGCGAGCCGTTCGTGCTGTTCCCGCGCCACCTCGGGCCCGGGTTGCACGACGAGATCACCGCGCTGTGCCGGCGCGGCGGGTTCACGCCCGAGGTCGCGCAGGAGGCCGTGCAGGTGCCGACCATCGTCGGTCTGGTCGCGGCGGGCTGCGGGGTGTCCGTCGTGCCCGGCTCGGCCGCCGCCCAGCCCCGGCCGGAGGTCGTGTTCCTGCCGCTGAGCCCCACGGTCCGGCTGGTCGACCTGGCGCTCGCGCTGCCCGTCCCCGGCCGGTCCGCGGTGGCCGCCAACTTCGCCGCCCTGGCCCGCGACCTCACGCGAGTGCGCTGAGTGCCGCTCCGGGCGTTCGCGGGGACCGCCGGGCAGGCAGAGGTCGCGGGCGGCCCGGTCCGGGGTGGACGGCAGCCCGGCGACGTCGCGCGACCGTCAGGCCGGCCCGGTGCTCAGTCCTCGAGCCAGTTGTACTTGCGCGCCATCCCGACCAGGTTCTTGCGCACGTTCAGGATCTGCTCGGCGGTCATGCCGGGCGCCGAGGACAGCAGCGTCTCGGTGACCTCCTGCAGGTAGCGCTTGGTCGACACGACCTCGCAGAACATGTCGTTGCCGTTGACGTCGTCACCCGAGTGGTACGACGGCGCCCCCGCCCGCACCGAGGCTTCCCGCACCAGGCTGACCCGCGAGGCCTTCGGCCCCCGGTCGCCCATCTCCACCAGGAACTCGACCAGGGCGCCGGGCGCCATCAGCCGCTTGTCGAAGTCGATGTCGTTGACGTGGATGAACACGTCCTCGCCACCCTCCTCGGGCGACACGAACCCGTACCCGCGCACCTCGTCGAACCGGACGACCTTGCCCTTCACCACCACCGCAACCCCTTACCAGCAGCACGCGCCACACCCGTGGCGACATCACCACGATCCTATCCCGAACCCCATCGCGCGACTCGTGCGCACGATGGCGCCCGGCCCACCGCCGCCTCGCGGCGCTCGGCCGATCTTGCGACCGACGGTCGCGAACGTCGACATCGGCTCCGGGTCCTCGTCGCCGGTTCCCGGCCGGGTCGCCGGTTCCCGGCCGGGTTCCCGGCCGCCGCTCGGCCAGGTCCAAGCAGGTCTCTCGCGGTCCGCGCGTCGGAGCGGCGACCATTGCGTGTCAGAACTTCACAAGCCATCCGGATACGTGGAGAATCCTTGGCCAGAAGTCGCACCGGCGTCCTGGAGGAGCTCCCATGCCCAGATCACGGTCGTTCGCGCTCGTCCTGGCCGCCGTCGCGTTCGTCGCGACACCGGCCGCCGACCTGGTGACACCCGCGTCCGCGCGGGCCGACGACGCCCTCACCCGGGACCTCGACGCGATCATCGGCAGCACCGCCCTCGCCGGCGCGGACGTCGGCCTCGTGGTCCGCCACGCCGACACCGGGGCCGTGGTCTACTCCCGGGACGGCGACGAGCGCGGCCAGCCCGCCTCCAACGGCAAGCTGATCAGCTCCGCCGCCGCGCTCGACGTCCTCGGCCCCGACCACCGGTTCCGCACCACCGTGGCCGCGACCGGCGGCGAGCGCGGCGGGGTGCTGGCCGGCGACCTGCACCTGCGCGGGACCGGCGACCCGACCATGCTCGCCGCCGACTACGACGCGCTGGCCGCCGAGGTCGCCCGGAGCGGCGTCCGACTGGTCCGCGGCAGGCTCGTCGCCGACGACACCTGGTTCGACGCCGTGCGCCTGGGCACCGGTTGGGCCTGGGACGACGAGCCGTACTACTACAACGCCCAGATCTCGGCGCTGACCGTCTCACCGGACACCGACTACGACGCCGGGTCCGTCATCGTCCGGGTCGCGCCCGGTGAGGCGGGCCGACCGGCCGCGGTCACCACCGAGCCGCCGACGGACTACGTCACGATCGCCGGCACCGCCGTCACCGGCGCGCCCGGCTCGGCGTCGAGCGTGTCCGTCGAGCGGCAGCACGGCACCAACGTGATCACCGTGCGCGGCAGCGTCCCCGCCGGCGGCGCCGTCGTGACCGAGTGGAGCACCGTCTGGGAGCCCACCGGGCTGGTCACGTCCCTCTTCCACGACGCCCTGGCCCGGCACGGCGTCCGCGTGCTCGGCGGCACCGGCGTCGGCGCGACCCCGGCCGACGCGCGGGTGCTCGGCGAGCACCGGTCGATGCCGCTGTCGCAGCTGTTGGTCCCGTTCATGAAGCTCAGCAACAACATGCACGCCGAGATCCTGGTCAAGACCGTGGGCCGGGCCGTGTCCGGCGAGGGCAGCTGGGACGCGGGGCTGCGCGCGATGACGGCGAAGCTCGGCGAGCTGGGCGTGGACCCGGCCGCGCTGTCGCTGCGGGACGGCTCCGGTCTGTCCAGGATGGACCAGGTCTCCCCGGCCCAGCTGGCCGCGCTGCTGGTGGCCGCCAAGCGCGAGCCGTGGTTCCGGCCCTGGTACGACTCGCTGCCCGTGGCCGGGAACAGCGACCGGATGGTCGGCGGCACGCTGCGCAACCGGATGCGCGGCACCCCGGCCGAGGGCAACGTGCGCGCCAAGACCGGTTCCCTGACCGGTGTCAGCGCCCTCTCCGGCTACGTGAGCACGGCCGACGGCACCCCGCTGGTGTTCGCCATGATCAGCAACGACACCCTCACGTCGGCGAAGCCGTTCGAGGACGCCGTCGCGGTCCGGCTGGCCAACCACCGGGAGGGCTCGGCCCCGCCCGCGGTCAGGGTCGCCACCGAGCCCCTCCCCGATCGGCAGCTGGAGTGCAGTTGGACCAAGTCCTGCTGAACCCGGGCCGACCGGGGTCAGATGACGACCGCGCGGAACGCGTGCACGCACCACGGGCCGTCGTAGCCGGTCACCCAGAGGTTCGTGGAGTAGCCCTCCAGCCGCTGCCCCTTGGCGGTGCCCTCGAGGTAGAGCTGGACGGAGTCCTCGCCCGTGGTCCTGCCGTCCATCCCCGCGTCGAGGGCCAGGTCCGGCTCGTACCCGACGAGCTCCTCCACGTCCGCCGCGTCGTTGATGGCGTCCGGGCACAGCAGGCCGGCCGCGGCCGCCGCGTCACCGGCGTTCACACCGTCCAGGAAGGACCGCATGACGGCGAGCGCCTCCGGCGCGACCGGCTTGCCGCCGGCTGTCGGCTCGCCGTCGGCGGTCGGCGCGGCGGTCGCGGTCGGTCGCCCGCCGGCGGACGGCTGCCCCTCGGCCCGCGCGATGTCCAGCCAGCACCAGTCTCCGTCCTCGCGGACGACCGTCACCTCCACCTCGGAGGTCCGCGAGTCGGTGGTGACCTCGACGGTCGCCCGCACCTTGTCGTCGTTGACCTCGTCGCGGTCGACCAGCTCGGCCTTCTTGAGCGCGGACACGTCCTTGATCGCGCTGCCCACGGCGGCTTTCGCCTTGGGGCACTCGATCTTCCTGAGCGCGGCGCCGTCCTGCGAGTCCAGTCCGGCCACCAGCGCCTTCAGCAGTTCCTCCGCGCCACCGGTGTCCACCGACGTGGACGACGCGGTGGTAGGCGGTGCGGTCGTGGTCGTGGTGGCGTCCCCACCGCCCACGAAGAACCCCGGCCGCACGAACCCGGTGAACGCGACACCGCCCAGCACCAGCACGACCACCGCCACGACCGCCACGACCGCGCCGGTCCGCTTCTTCGGCGCGGGCGGCGGCGGCGCGAACCCGCCGTGCTGGTAGCCGCCGTACTGGCCGTAGGGGTCCGGCCCGCTCGGTGGTCGCGGTGGGTGGTTCACGGTGCCTCCCCGTTCGTCGTTCGCGCCTTCGACGACGAACGGGAACCGCGCGTTCCCTGGGATCGACGGCGGAGCGCGCCGCCGGCCGGAGGTTCCACTGTGGACCGGGTGTCGCCGCGGTCGGGGAGGTCAGCGAACCGGGCGCGGGCCGTTCACCGGCACCACGGCGTCGCGCACCTCGGCCACCAACGCGCGCATGGCCAGCTCGGCGGCCTCCGGGTGCCGCGACGCGACCGCCCGCGCCACCTCCTCGTGCAGGTCCAGCGCGCTGGGCACGGGCTTCTCGGGCATCAGCCCCAGGCTGGTCCGCCCGCGCAGCACCACCGCCACGACACCCCGGAGCGCGGCGAACATCTCGTTGCCGCCCGACTCCAGCAGCAGCGCGTGGAAGGCGACGTCCAGTTCGAGGAACGCCGCCAGCTCGCCCGCCTCGCCGAGCCGCCGCATCCGGGTGGCCAGGTCGAGCAGGCGGTCGCGCTCCCGGGCCGACGCGTTCCACGCCGCCCGCGCCGCCGCCACCGGCTCGACCGCGATCCGCAGCTCCGTGAGCGCGCGCAACTGGGCGTCGCGGTGCGGACCGGCCAGCCGCCACCAGATCAACCGCGGGTCGTAGACCTGCCAGGACGACTGGGGCTGCACGGTGATCCCGACCCGGCGCCGCGACGTCACCAGGCCCATCGACTCCAGCACCCGCATGGTCTCGCGGGCGACGGTCCGCGACACCCCGAACTGCTCCTGGATGCCGTCGAGCGTCAGGACCCGCCCCTCGGCGAGGTCACCGCTGGTGATCTGGAGCCCGAGGGTGTCGAGCACGGAGGTGTGCAGGGCGTTGCCGCCCGGCACGCCCCCCTGGCGTTGTACCGGCACGGCAGCAGCGTATCCCGACCGACCTTCCTCAGCGCGGTCAAAGGTGCTACCTTTCGCCGCCAAAGGTACTACTTTTGATCGTCTCGTCGTCGCAGCCGAGAGGTGCACCCCATGACCACGAGCGCCGAGCCGACCTGCGTGGTCGTGATGGGCGTGTCCGGATCGGGCAAGAGCACGGTCGCCCGGTTGCTGGCCGACCGGCTCGGCCTGCCGATGGCCGAGGCGGACGAGTTCCACCCGCCCGCCAACATCGGGAAGATGTCGGCGGGCACCCCGCTCACCGACGCCGACCGGGCGCCCTGGCTGACCGCGATCCGCGACTGGGTCACCGGCCACGCCGCGGCCGGCGAGAGCACGGTCGTCACGTGCTCGGCGCTCAAGCGCGCCTACCGGGACGTGCTGCGCGCCGCCGACGCGCGGGTCCGCTTCCTGCACCTGCTCGGCACGCACGACGTGATCGGCGACCGGATGCGGCGCCGGTCCGGCCACTTCATGCCGCCGTCCCTGCTGCGGTCCCAGTTCGACACCCTCGAACCGCTGGGGCCCGACGAGGACGGCGTCGCGGTCGACGTGGCGCGGGCGCCCGAGCTGATCGTCGAGGAAGCCCTGACCCGGCTCGACCTCGCCGCCGGGAACCCGGCCACCACCTGACTCCCCCAACCCTTCGAGAGCGACGGAGCTGCCGATGACCACCGACGACTGGGTGCAGACCCTCGGCGCGGGCGCCCTGCTCGGCATCGCCGGGGGCGCGATCGCCCTGCTGCTGTTCCTCATCATGTACCTGCGGGTGCACGCGTTCCTGGCGCTGGTGCTGGTCAGCCTGCTCACCGCGTTCGCCGCGGGCATCCCGGCCGGCACGGTGGTCCCCACCCTCACCACCGGCTTCGGCACGACCCTCGGCAGCGTCGCGCTGCTCGTCGGCCTCGGCGCGATCCTCGGCAGGCTCGTCGAGGTGACCGGCGGCGCCCAGTCGCTGACCGACGCGCTGATCCGCCGGTTCGGCGAGCAGCGGGCGCCGCTCGCGCTCGGCGTCAGCTCCCTGGTCTTCGGCTTCCCCATCTTCTTCGACGCGGGCCTGGTCGTGATGCTGCCGATCGTGTTCGCGGTGGCCCGGCGGCTCGGCGGCGGTGTGCTGCGCTACGGCCTGCCCGCCGCCGGCGCGTTCTCCGTGATGCACGTGTTCGTCCCGCCCCACCCGGGCCCGGTCGCGGCGACCGAGCTGCTCGGCGCGGACGTCGGCCTGGTGATCGCGTTCGGCCTGCTGATCGCCATCCCCACCTGGTACCTGACCAGCTACCTGTACGGCCTGTGGATCGGCAAGCGGCTCGTCCTGCCGGTGCCGACGATCCTCAGCGGCGGCCCGCAGGCCGAGGACCACGAGAACCCGCCGAGCCCGGCGACCGTCGTCGCACTCCTGCTGCTGCCGCTGGTCATGATCTTCACCAACACCGGTCTGGACGCCGCGCGCGCCGCCGGGTGGGTCGACGGCGAAGCGTCCTGGTACGGGGTCGCCCGCGCTCTCGGCTCGACACCGGTCGCGCTGCTGGCGACCGTGCTCGTGGCCTCCTACGTCCTCGGCGTGCGGCGCGGGCAGGGCAAGGCGTCGGTGGAGAAGCTGGTCGACTCGGCCCTCGCCCCGGTGTGCGCGGTCATCCTGATCACCGGCGCGGGCGGCATGTTCGGCGCGGTGCTGCGGGCGGGCGGCATCGGGCAGGCCCTCTCCGACGGCCTGTCCGACCTCGGTCTGCCGGTGCTCGTGGCGGGCTTCGTGGTCGCCGCCGCGCTGCGCGTCGCGCAGGGCTCGGCCACGGTCGCGTTGACGACGGCGGCGGGCCTGGTGCAGCCCGTCGTGCAGGCCGGCGGGTTCAGCGCGGTCGAGCTGGCCGCGATCGTGCTCGCGCTGGCGGCCGGCTCGGTGATCGCGAGCCACGTCAACGACTCCGGCTTCTGGCTGGTCGGCAACCTGATGGGGATGGACGTGCGGACCACGTTGAAGACGTGGACGGTCATGGAGACCACGATCAGCCTGGTCGGCTTCGGCCTGTCCGCGGTGCTGTTCGCGCTCGGGTGACCCCTGGCCGCGCCTCCGGGTCGCACCAGGGGTGACACCGGGGATCTGCCGGATCATGGACGCGGCGCGGGGCGGGAGGCTCGGCGGCATGACGAGAACCTTCCGCCGCGCGGCCGTCGCGGCACTGGCGGCCACCGCGCTGGCCGGCACGGCGCTGATCGGACCGGCCTCGGCGGCGCCCCGGCACACGGCCGCCCAGCCGGTGCCGGCGTTCGACTTCGCCGACTGCCCCGCGCTCCCCGCCGGCGCGGACCCCGCGCAGTGGCGCTGCGAGGTGCTGATGTCCAGCGGGACCATCCGGATCGGCGGCCTCCGCGAGCAGGGCACCGGCGCGATGCGGCTGACGTTCGCCGAGGGGCGGGTGGACGGGCGGTACGCCCAGGTCTTCGGCGCGCTGCGAGCCGAGCCGACGCCCGTGCCGGGCGGGCTGCTCGGCGTCGCGGCGCACCACCCGTCGCTGCGCGCGGACCTGCGCGTCGAGTACGCCGGGTTCGCCGACTTCCTCTCCGACGGCGACCGGATGGGCGTGCAGCACCTGAAGCTCCGCGTGCTCAACGGCCTGCTGCCCGACACGTGCGCCATCGGCGACGACTCGGACCCGCTCGTGTTCCGCCCCGTCCGGACCAGCGGGCCCGACCGGGTCTCCGCCGACCCGCCGGTGCTCCGGTTCACCATCGAGGACGCCGCGTTCGCCGTGCCCGCCGCCCACGGCTGCGGCCCCCTGGACCGCTTGGTGGACAAGCGCTTCGGCCTGCCCTCCCCCGTCGGTGCGAACTCGATGGAGCTCACCGCGCTCGTGGGCCTGAAGAGCTACACCGGGAGCTGACGGCCGCCCGGGAGCGCCGCGACCGTCGAACCACGCGGTCGGGCGACGGCCGGTCGCCGGTGCGACGCCCGTGCCGGGACGTTAGGTTTCGTGCATGAACGAAACCCCGGACATCAAGCCGCGCAGTCGCGACGTCACCGACGGCCTGGAGAGGACCGCCGCGCGCGGGATGCTGCGGGCGGTCGGGATGGGTGACGACGACTGGGTCAAGCCCCAGATCGGCGTCGCCTCGTCGTGGAACGAGATCACGCCGTGCAACCTGCCGCTCGACCGGCTCGCGAAGGCGAGCAAGGACGGCGTGCACGCGGCGGGCGGCTACCCGCTCGAGTTCGGCACCATCTCGGTGTCCGACGGCATCTCGATGGGCCACGAGGGCATGCACTTCTCCCTGGTCTCGCGCGAGGTCATCGCGGACAGCGTGGAGACGGTCATGCAGGCCGAGCGGCTGGACGGTTCGGTGCTGCTCGCGGGTTGCGACAAGTCGCTCCCGGGCATGCTCATGGCCGCCGCGCGGCTCGACCTGGCCAGCGTCTTCCTCTACGCGGGCTCCATCCTGCCCGGCCGGGTCACCCTGACCGACGGCAGCGAGCGCGAGGTCACGATCATCGACGCGTTCGAGGCCGTCGGCGCGTGCGCCCGGGGCCTGATGAGCCGCGAGGACGTCGACCGCATCGAACGCGCCATCTGCCCCGGCGAGGGGGCGTGCGGCGGCATGTACACCGCGAACACGATGGCGAGCGCGGCCGAGGCCCTGGGCATGTCCCTGCCGGGCAGCGCCGCGCCGCCCGCCACGGACCGGCGGCGCGACGGGTTCGCCCGCAAGTCCGGCGAGGCCGTGGTCGGGATGCTGCGCAAGGGCATCACCGCGCGGCAGATCATGACCCGGGAGGCGTTCGAGAACGCGATCGCCGTGGTGATGGCGTTCGGCGGGTCGACCAACGCCGTGCTGCACCTGCTGGCCATCGCGCACGAGGCCGAGGTGGAGCTGAGCCTGGACGACTTCACCCGCATCGGCGCGCGGGTGCCGCACCTGGCCGACGTCAAGCCGTTCGGCCGGCACGTGATGACCGACGTCGACCGCATCGGCGGCGTGCCCGTGGTGATGAAGGCGCTGCTGGACGCGGGCCTGCTGCACGGCGACTGCCTGACCGTCACCGGCCGCACGGTCGCCGAGAACCTGGCCGACATCGCGCCGCCGGACCCCGACGGCACGGTGCTGCGCGCGATGAACGAGCCGATCCACCGCACCGGCGGCATCACGATCCTGCGCGGGTCCCTCGCGCCCGACGGCGCGGTGGTCAAGTCCGCCGGGTTCGACTCGGACGTGTTCACCGGCACCGCCCGCGTCTTCGACCGCGAGCGGTCGGCCATGGACGCGCTGGAGGACGGCACGATCGCCGCCGGCGACGTGGTCGTCATCCGCTACGAAGGCCCCAAGGGCGGGCCGGGCATGCGGGAGATGCTCGCCATCACCGCCGCGATCAAGGGCGCCGGGCTGGGCAAGGACGTCCTGCTGCTCACCGACGGCCGGTTCTCCGGCGGCACGACGGGCCTGTGCGTCGGCCACGTCGCCCCGGAAGCCGTGGACGGCGGTCCCATCGCGTTCGTCCGCGACGGCGACCGGATCACGCTCGACGTCGCCAACGGCACGCTCGACGTCGACGTGGACGCCGCCGAGCTGGCCTCCCGCCGCGAGGGCTGGGCGCCGCTGCCCGCGCGCTACCAGCGGGGTGTGCTGGCGAAGTACGCCAAGCTCGTCGGCTCCGCCTCCGCCGGCGCGGTCTGCGGGTAGCCGGCACGGCGGACGGCGCCCGACCTCGCGATCGAGGTCGGGCGCCGTCCCGGTGTCACGGCGCCGGGTACTGCGCGACGTAGACCGGGGCGCCGACGTTGGTCAGGTCGGCCGGGCCGCCCACCCCGTTGACGACGTGGTCGATCACGCCCGCGCTCAGGTTGACGGTCATGATGTGGTGCAGCTTCACGCCCGGCGTCTCGGGCACCTCGAAGCCGTTCTCGGTGTGGATCTGCGGGTTGTTCTGGTTGAACACGTACACGCCCGCGCCGTGCAGGGTGTGCTTGCGCACGTGGTCGCCGACCTTGTAGCCGGCCCAGCCCTCGACGTCGCCCTTCATCCAGTCGGCCTGCGTCGGCGGGTCGTAGGGCAGCTCGTTCTGGTAGAGCACGACGGTGCCGCGCTCGCCGTTCCAGACGGTGTTGTGCCGCTGGAAGTGCTCGACGAACAGGCCGGTCGCGGTCACGTCGTCGCCGTTGACGACCACGCCGGTGAGGCCGGTGTTGGTGTTCCAGCGCTGCGTGTCGGTGAAGCCCTCGACGCCGTGGTCCGCGCGCCACACCCAGGTGTGGTCGATGAGCACGTGGTCGCTGTTGACCTCCAGCGCGGTGTCGACCTTGCCGACGTGCGGACCGCCGACGCGGAAGTACACGTCCGACAGCGTGGTCGGGTCGGCCGGGTCGGCCGGTCGGTGGCCGTGCTTCTTGCCCACGCGCAGCAGCACCGGCGACAGCTCGGTGCCCGCGTCGATCGTGACACCGGCGATGACGACGCCCGGCACGTCCGCGACGTCCAGCGGGACCGAGCCGTTCACGGCGGTCAGCGTGGCGTGCCCGAGACCGAGCACCACGGTGTCGGGCCGCTTGACCTCGATGCTGCGGGCGATGTCGTAGACACCCGGCGTGAACAGCAGGTGCTTGCCGCGCGCGAGCTGGTTGTTGATGTCGCGCACCGAGTCGCCGGGCTTGGCGACGAAGAACTCCGACAGCGGGATCGTGCGGCCCGGCGTCAGGCCGTTGGCCCAGGACACGCCGCTGGTGTTCCGCTTGGCGGCCGGGACGCGGACGTTGTACCGGCCCTTGTCGTCGACGAACAGGTACGGCTTCTCACGGCTCAGCGGCGTGGTGTCGAGCGTGGTGTAGGGCGGGTTCGGGAACGCCGCGTCGTCGGGAGCGCCCGCGACGCCGGAGAACACCTGGTTCCACACGCCGTTCGACCAGCTGCCCAGCTCGCTGTTGCGGGTCAGCCACTGCTGCTGCGAGCCGTTGACGACGGACGGCAGCCGGGAGTCGGCGATGAAGCCGCCGCTGGCGTACTGCGGGCCGGCGGTGCAGTAGTCCATCAGCGTGAACGTGCCGCTGGTGACGTTGAGCCGGCGCAGCGACACCGCCTGGGACACGGCCCAGAAGTTGGCGCCGGACCGGCAGCCGTCCTGGCCGGCGCCGTCGATGTTGATCGTCAGGTTGCCGAGTGTGCGCCAGAAGTTGACCAGGGCCAGGCAGTTGCCGGTGCCGCCGTCGGCGAGGCAGCGGTTGTAGACCTCGACCTTGCCGTTGATCACGACGTCGGTCGGCGAGGCGCCGAGGCCCGCGATCTCGGTGTAGTAGCCGACCTTGATCTGCAACGGCTGCTCGGCCGTGCCGTACCGGCCGGGCTTGAACAGGTAGGCGTAGCGCTGCGCGCCCATCTCGTTGTCGACCTGGGCGGCGTGCGTGGCGTCGAGCGCGGCCTGGATCTCGGCGACCGGCATGGACGGGTCGAACACCTTCACGTTCACGCCGAGGTCCTGCGTGCGCCGGGGCGGGTCGGCGCTCACGGCCGGTGCCGCGGCCGTGGTGGCGGCGGCCAGGGCGAGGCCGAGCACGAACACCCGGCGCAACCTCGCGGGAGCGCTCTCACGTCTGGCGTGGCGCATGATCGTCATTGACATGCCTCTGGGGGTAGTGACGCCGGCCGCCCGCGTGAGAGCGCTCTCTCAGGCTGGGCGGGAATTGGGCGTCGGCGGTGTGGAGTTGGCTATTTCTACTTCACGATCCGCTCCCGCGCCATGCCCGGTCACCACGAATTCGTCCCGGTACGACCGGGAAACGCGGGTGCGATCTCCCTGCGCGGTGTGCCGGTCACGGATCGTGGAACGACCGGCGGCCGGCACCCCGACGCACGCGGAACGCCCCATCGCGACCGCGCCACCCCCGCCTTCCCGCGCCGGTCGAGCCGTCCACCGGACGTGGCGGTCGGCCCGCGCCGGCGACGGGTGGTCGACGTGCCCGACTACCGGGGCAGCTTGTCCGGCGCCACCACCAGGTCCACCCGCCTGACCCGTCCGCCGCGGAGGGTGAAGGAGCAGACGAACCTGGTGGTCGCGCCGGCCAGCACGGCGAACCCCGGGCCGCCGTTCACGGTCAGCGGCACGACGCGCTCGTCGGCGGCCATCTTGCGGCGCACCCCGACCAGGAACCGGGCCACCCGGTCCGCGCCGGCCACCGGCCGGCGGGCCACGCCCTGCAGGCCGCCTCCGTCGCTGGTCAGCAGGACGTCCGGGTCGAGCACGGACAGCAGGCCGGCCAGGTCGCCGTGGCCGACGGCGCGCAGGAACGCCTCGACCGCGCGGCGGTGCTCGGCGGCGCCGACGTCGACCCGGGGCGCGCCCGCCGCGACGTGCGCCCGGGCCCGCACGGCCAGCTGCCGCACGGCGGCCGGGCTGCGGCCGACGACGGCCGCGACCTCCGGGAACGGCATGCCGAACACCTCGTGCAGCACCCACGTGGTGCGCTCGGCCGGGGTCAGGGTCTCCAGCACGACCATGAGCGCGAAGCTCACCGTGTCGTCCAGCGTCACCCGGTCCGCCGGGTCCTCGGCGACGGCGTCCACGAGCGGTTCGGGCAGCCAGGGGCCGACGTACTCCTCCCGCCGCACCCGCGCCGACCGCAGCACGTCCACCGCGCGCCGCGCCACCGCCACCACCGACCACGCCTCGACGTCGCGCACGGGCTCTTGCGCGTCGGCGGCGGTGAGCCGCAGCCAGCAGTCGGACACCACGTCCTGCGCCTCGGCCACCGTGCCGACCAACGAGTAGGCGACGCCGACCAGGCGCGGCCGGAGACGGGTGTACTCGGCGGCCAGTTCGGCGAGCCGGTCCCCGGCGGCCGGGTCCTCGGCGGGCGGGTCCTCGGCGGGCGGGTCCTCGGCGGGGTGCGTGGCGGCGGGGTCGGTGGCGCGGTCGGTCACGGGCGCACCGTGTCCAGGTACCCGGCGAACGTCCCCTTGCCCTCGACGTACTCGCCCCGCGGGCACAGCGCGCCGGTGGACAGCCCCGCCAGGCCCTCCGCCGCCTCCTCGACCCGCAACGCGTCACCCCGCCGCGCCACGACCTGCCGCGCCATGTCGACCACCCGGATGCGCTCCGGTCCCGCGATCGGCGCGGTCAGCCCCTGCGGCTCGCCCACCGCCAGCTCCACCAGCCGCGCCGCCACGTCGGAGGTCGACACCGGCTGCGACAGCATCGGCGGCACCTGCGCCACCGGTCCCGTCGCGCCCGCCAGCACCTGCGAGGCGAACTCGAAGAACTGGGTGGCCCGCAGCACCGTCCACGGCACCGGTCCGGCCGCGACCAGCGCCTCCTGCCGCCGCTTGGCGAGGTAGTAGTCCAGGTCGACCACGTCCGAGCCCACGATCGACAGCACCACCAGGTGCCGCGCGCCCGCCCGGCTCGCCGCCTCGACCAGGTGGCCGGTGCCCTCGGTGAAGAACCGCTCCACCTCGTCCAGCCGCTGCCAGTTCGCCGGGTTCGACACGTCGACCACCGCCTCGGCCCCCGCGAGCGCCTCGTCGAGCCCGGCGCCGGTCAGCAGGTCGACCCCGCCGGAGCGGCTCAGCACGACCGGCTCGTGCCCGGCCCCCGCCACCGCTTCGACCACCCGACGCCCCACCGCGCCCGTACCGCCGACCACCGCGATCTTCATCGTCAACCGTCCTCGTGCCCTCGCCGGAAAACCCTGTCACACCCAGGACGATCCGGCCGGTGCGGACTGTGACACCACCCGGGTCAGTCACGCCCCCGGGCCAGCCGGGACGGCCACCAGATGCGCTTGCCGACGTCCACGGCCAGCGCCGGCACCAGCAGGGACCGCACCACGAACGTGTCCAGCAGCACGCCGAACGCCACGATGAACGCGATCTGCGCGAGGAACAGGATCGGCAGCACCGCCAACGCCGAGAACGTCGCCGCGAGCACCACCCCCGCCGACGTGATCACGCCGCCGGTGATGGTCAGCCCGCGCAGCACGCCGGCCCGCGTGCCCAGCTCGGCGGACTCCTCGCGCACCCGGGTCATCAGGAAGATGTTGTAGTCGATCCCGAGCGCGACCAGGAACACGAACCCGAACAGCGGCACCACCGGGTCGGCGCCCGGGAAGTCGAAGAGGCCGTTGAACACCAGCGCCGCCACGCCCATGGTCGCGGCGAACGACAGCACCACCGTGGCGATCAGCAGCAACGGCGCGAGCAGCGACCGCAGCAGCAGCGCCAGCACCAGGAAGATCACCAGCAGCACGATCGGGATGATCACCAGCCGGTCGCGCTCGGACGTGGTCTGCGTGTCGAGCTGGGTGGCGGTGGGCCCGCCGACCTTGGCGTCGGCGTCCGGCACCGCGCGCACCGCGTCACGCAGCCGCTGCACGGTCGTGATCGCCGCCTCGGAGTCGGCCGGGTCGTCCAGCACGACGTCGAGCCGGACCAGGCCCGAGGCCTCGCCCGCCGGCCGCACGTCCGACACGCCGTCGACGTCCGCCGCCGCCCGGGTCACCGCCTCCGCCTGCCCGGCCCGGGCCAGCACGACGGTCGGCGCGCCGCTGCCGCCCGGGAAGTGGCGTGACAGCACCTCCTGCCCGGCGACCGAGTCGACCTCGGTGAGGAACACGTCCGACTGGGCCGTGCCGGACGCCTTGAGCTGCGGCACGAACGCCACACCCGCCAGCAGCACCACCGCGGTCAGGACCCACGTCGCGCGCGGCCGGGCGGAGATCATCCGGGCCACCCGCGCCCACAGCCCGCTCGCCTCCGGGTGCGGCGAGCCGAGCTTCGGGCGCAGCGGCCAGAACGCCGAGCGGCCCAGCAGCACCAGCACCGCGGGCAGGAACGTCACCGAGGCCAGCAGCGCCGCGCCGATCCCGATCGCGGCCACCGGGCCGAGGCCCTTGTTCGAGTTGAGGTCGCTGAACAGCAGGCACAGCACACCCAGCACGACCGTGCCCGCCGACGCGGCGATCGGCTCGACGGTGGCCCGCCACGCCACCCGCATCGCCTGGTAGCGGTCCTCGGTGTCGCGCAGCTCCTCGCGGAACCGGGACACCAGCAGCAACGCGTAGTCCGTGGCCGCGCCGAACACCAGGATGAACAGGATGCCCTGGCTCTGGCCGTTGAGGTCGATCACGTCGCCGTCCGCGAGCAGGTACACGGCGAGGCTGGCCAGGCCGAGCGCGAACACCCCGGACAGCAGCACCACGAGCGGCAGCAGCGGGCTGCGGTAGACCAGCACGAGGATCAACGCCACCACCGCGCCGGCGACCAGGAGCAGCAGGCCGTCGATGCCGCCGAACGCCTCCTTCAGGTCGGCGACCTGCGCGGCGGGCCCGGTCACCAGCACGGTGAGCCCGTCGGGCGGGTCCGCCACCTTCGCCCTGATGTCCTCCACCGCGCCGGCCGGGTCGCCCGGGTCCACCGCGACGACCACCTGCGCGGCCTGGTCGTCACGCGGTGACGGGATCACCGGCGAGGCCTCGCCGGGGAAGTCCCGACCACCCAGGTAGTCGCGGTCGGCCTGGGTGAGGCCGGAGGCGCGTTCGGCCACCACGACCGCGGGCAGCCCGCGTGCGTCGCCGAACGCCTTGACCTGCTCGGCCACCTTCGTCGCCTCGGCGGAGGAGGGCAGGAACGCGGTGCTGTCGTTGACCGCGACCTCGCTCAGCTTGCCCGCGAACGGGCCGGAGAACCCGCCGAGCGCCAACCAGGCGACCGCCACGAGGGCGGGCAACAACCAGCGCGTGCGGGAGCGGGTCGCGTGCACGGGACAATGACCTCCGAGACGGCGTAGTTCGACGATCCAATAGTTCGATCGTCGAAATAATAACTGGAGGGCGCATGGCCGACCACTCGGCCCTGGTCAGGTTGCTCCGGCAGCTCACGGTCGAAACCGATCTGTTCGTGGACATCTTCGGCGAGAAGCAGCGGATGCACCGCACGGACCTCAACGCGCTCGCGGTGATCATGGACGCGCGGTGGGGCGGCGAGCCGATGTCGCCCACCCGGCTGGCCGAGGCCCTGCACCTGAGCGCGTCCGCGACCACGTCCGTGCTCGACCGGCTGGAGGCGTCCGGGCACGTCGAACGCGCGCGCAGCCCGCACGACCGGCGCAAGGTCGAGCTGCGCGCCTCGGCCAAGGCGCTGAACCTGGGCCGCGACTTCTTCGTGCCCCTCGACGAGGAGTTCACCCGTGCGTGGCAGCAGTTCGACGACGCCGACAGGGCGGTCATCGCCCGGTTCCTGACCGCGAGCATCGACGCGACCGTGGCCGTGCGGACGGGGCTGACGCCGTCGCGACACCCGAAGTCATCCTCGCCCGATCCGCAGTGACCCGCAGGTAACCCGGGCGCACCGGCCACAAAGCGACAAGCTCTCACCTGTGGAGATCCTCTTCTCTAGCCTCGGCGCGCACGGGCACACGTTCCCGCTGATGCCGCTGGCCATCGCCGCCCGCGAGCAGGGCCACGACGTCACCTTCGCGACCACGGGAACGTTCGCGCGGGCCCTGACCGCACGCGGCATCGAGCACGTCGCGGGCGGGATGGACATGCTCGACGCGTTCGAGCTCGGCAACGCGAGCCCGGCGGCGCGCAAGGCGAAGGACTTCGACCCCAGGCGCGTGTCGCGGGTGTTCGGCTCGATCCTGGCGCGCCGGCACGTCGCGGACCTGGTGCCGATCATCGTCGACCACAAGCCCGACCTGGTCGTGCACGAGGTGGCCAACGTCGGCGTGGCGCTCGCGGCCAAGGTCACCGGGGTGCCCGCGGTGTGCCACTCGTTCGGCCGGTACTGGCGGCCCAGCGGCCCCATGGAGGACATCCGCCTGCACCTGGCCGAGGTCGCCGCGGAGTACGGCGCGGACGTGCCGGACGGTGACGTCATGCGGTTCGACAACCCGTACATCGACATCTGCCCGCCGTCGGTGCAGGACCCGGACTTCCTCGCCACCGCGACGGACCGCATCCTGCTGCGGCCGGTGCCGTTCGCCGAGCCCGGCGAGCTGCCGCCGTGGGTGCTCGAACACCGCGAGCCGCTGGTCTACCTGACGTTGGGCACGGCGTTCGCCACGGTGGACGTGCTGCGCACCGCCATCGAGGGTCTCCGCGCGCTGAAGGCGAAGGTGCTCGTCTCCACCGCCATGGTGGTGCGGGCGGGCGAACTGGGCGACGTGCCGGACAACGTGGTCGTGCGGGAGTGGCTGCCGCAGGGCGACCTGCTGCCGTACGCGGACCTCGTGGTCCACCACGGCGGCGCCGGCACCACGATGGGCACGTTCGGCGCCGGCGTGCCGCAGCTGATCCTGCCGCAGGGCGCCGACCAGTTCGGCAACGCCGCGATGGTGACCGGGGCGGGCGCGGGCGACCAGGTGCTCGGCGCGGAGCTGACGGCCGAGGTGATCGCCGACAAGGCCCGCCGCCTGCTCGCCGACGACGCCGTGCGCGACGCGGCGCGGGCGATGGCCGCCGAGGTGGCCGCCATGCCGTCACCGGCCGACGTGGCGAGCGTGCTGCCGGACTACGCCTGAGCCCCGGCAGCGCCACCGCGCCGGCAGCCCTCGTGAGTGATCTTCACCTCACGGCGCGAAGAGCCCCAATCGGACGAAATTCACCCGACGTAGAAAAAATCTCGCTACGCTCGAACCAGTGCGAATCCTCTTCTCCAGCCTAGGTTTACACGGACACACCTACCCTTTGCTGCCGCTGGCGATCGCCGCCCGTGAACTGGGCCACGACGTCACGTACTTCACCGGCGCCGCGTTCGCGAACGCCCTGACCTCGCACGGCATCGAGCACGTCGAGGGCGGCATCGACCTGCGCGCGGCGTTCGAGATCGCGAACGAGGGCGCCCCGGTGACCAAGCCGCAGGACGCCGACCCCGACCGGATCGCGGCCGCGTTCGCCTCGGTGCTGCCGCGCGCCTTCGCCGCCGAGCTCGCGCCGGTCCTCGCCGACCTCAAGCCCGACCTGGTGGTGCACGAGCTGGGCAACCCCGGCGCGGGACTGGCCGCGAAGGTGGCGGGCGTGCCCGGCCTGTGCCACTCGTTCGGCCGGGCGTGGGTGGCGGACGAGTTCGCGAGCAGCGCGCGCAGGCGCCTCCTCGACGTCGCCGCGGACCTGGGGGTCGAGGTCCCCGAGAACGACCCCATGGGACTCGGCAACCCGTACATCGACATCTGCCCGCCGTCGGTGCAGGAGCCGGGTTTCCTGGCCGGCCCGACGCAGCGGATCCCGCTGCGCCCGGTGCCGTTCGCCGAGCCCGGCGAGCTGCCGCCGTGGGTGCTCGAACACCGCGAGCCGCTGGTCTACCTGACGTTGGGCACGGCGTTCGGCGAGGCGGGCGTGCTGCGCACCGCGATCGACGGCCTGGCCGGGGTGGGCGCGAAGGTGCTGGTCGCCGCCGGCCCCGCGGTCGACGTGGGCGGGTTCGGCGAGCTGCCGGACAACGTCGTCGTGCTGCCGTGGGTGCCGCAGGCCGACCTGCTGCCGCACGTGGACCTCGTGGTGCACCACGGTGGCAGCGGCACGACGATGGGCACGTTCGGGGTGGGCGTGCCGCAGCTGGTGCTGCCGCAGGGCGCCGACCAGTTCAGCAACGCCGCGGTGGTGGCCGCGGCCGGGCTGGGCGACCAGCTGCTCGGCGCGGACGTGACCGCCGAGGCGATCGCGGCCAAGGCGCGGCACCTGCTCGCCGACGAGGCCGTGCTCGGCGCGGCCCGGGCGATCGCCGACGAGGTGGCCGCCATGCCCTCGCCGCACGACGTGGCGCGCACGCTGCCCGAGTACGCCTGACACCGGGCGCCCGCCTGACCGCGTCACCCCGGGGGGGGGTCGTGGTCAGGCGGGATCGCCGGGGGCCGGCCCGGCCAAGGCTCCTCGAGACGTGAGTCCGGCCACTCACCGCAACTATCGCGCCGCTCGTCGTGACGAGCTTGACCGGTTAATCGACCCGCTGCCACGGTCGGCCACGCCACCGAAGACGACGGCGTTGGGAGACCTTCATGGCACGACACGTGGGGACACTGGCCGTGATCGCCGCGCTCGTGGCGACGGCGGTGCTGCCGTCGACCGCGACCGCGCACGGCAAGCCCTGGGTGGCCGGCTGGGCGGCGAGTCCCGTGGTGGGCAGCGAGATCCCGTGGAGCGACTGCCCGGCGGGCGAGGGGCTGCGCGACCAGACCGTGCGCAACGTGGTGTTCCTCAGCGCCGGCGGCGAGTCGGTGCGGGTGCGGCTGACCAACGCGTTCGGCGCGACGCCGCTGCGGGTGGGCCGTGCGACGGTCGCCGTGCAGCAGGCGGGTGACGCGGCGGTGCCGGGCACGGTGCGCACGATGACGTTCAAGGGCAGGCGGGACGTCACCGTGCCGGCCGGCCGGGAGGTCTTCAGCGACCCCGTCCGGCTGGACGTCCAGGCGCTGTCCACGCTGCTGGTGAGCGCCTACCTGCCGGACGCCACCGGCCCGCTGACCAACCACCCGTTCACCGCGCAGGGCAACTACCTGGCCTCCGGCGACCGGACCACCGCCCTGTCGGGCGGGTTCCAGGACACGCCCTGCTGGATGGTCGTCGACGGCGTCGACGTCGCGCCCGCGCGGCGGGTCGCGGGCACGGTGGTGGCCTTCGGCGACTCGATCACCGACACCGCCAACACCACCGGCAACGCCAACCGCCGCTGGCCGGACTTCCTGGCCAGGCGGCTGGACGCGGTGCCGGGCCGCACGCTGTCCGTGGTGAACGCGGGCCTGGGCGGCAACCGGCTCATCGCCGACCGGGACGAGCCCTTCTGGGGCGTGGCGGGCGTGACGCGGGTGCGGCGCGACGTGCTGTCGCAGACCGGGGTGAAGGCGATGATCCTGCTGGAGGCGGTCAACGACATCGGCTACAGCGCGTCGGCCGAGGACCTGATCGCCGGGCACCGGGACGTGATCGCGCAGGCGCGGGCCGCGGGCGTCAAGGTCTACGGCGGCACGATCCTGCCGTTCAAGGGCTCGTTCATCTGGACGCAGGAGCGCGAGGCGACCTGGCGGACGCTCAACGACTGGATCCGCACCTCCGGCGAGTTCGACGGCGTGGTGGACTTCGCCGCCGCGACCGGCGTGCCCGGCGACCCGGCCACGCTCAACCCGGCCTACGACAGCGGCGACCACCTGCACCCGAACGACGCGGGCACGCGGGCCATGGCGGACGCGGTCGACCTGGCGATGCTGCTGCGGCGCTGACCCGCGGGGCGGACCCGTCGCGGTCCGGGGTGGATCCGCTGTCGGCGAACGCCCCGGACAGCACGGCCCGCCCGAGAGCACGATGGTCGTGACCGGGTGAGCGACGGAGGCGCCGATGGATCCGCTGGACGCCTACTCGCAGGCCGTGATCGCGGTCGCGAAGTCGGTCACGCCGCACGTGGCCGCCGTGCGCCTGCCGCGCGGCGCCGGGTCCGCGGTGGTGTTCACCGACGACGGCTACCTGCTGACCAACGCGCACGTCGTCGGCGGCAGCCGGGAGGGCACGGCGGTGTTCGCCGACGGCGCCGAGTCGCCGTTCACGGTCGTCGGCGCCGACCCCCTCGCGGATCTCGCCGTGCTCAAGGCGTCGGCGGACGCGCCCGGCGCGGCGAAGTTCGGCGACGCCGACCACCTCCAGGTCGGTCAACTCGTCATCGCCGTCGGCAACCCGCTGGGCCTGGCCGGTTCGGTGACCGCCGGGGTGGTCAGCGCGCTGGGCCGGGCGGTGCCGGTGGGCAACGGCCGGGCGGGACGCGTGATCGAGGACGTGATCCAGACCGACGCCGCGCTCAACCCCGGCAACTCCGGCGGCGCCCTGGCCAACTCCGCCGGCGAGGTGGTCGGCATCAACACCGCGTTGGCGGGCATCGGCCTGGGCCTGGCCATCCCGGTGAACAGCACCACCCGGCGCATCCTGTCGACCCTCATGGTCGAGGGCCGGGTGCGACGGGCCTACCTCGGCGTGGTCGGCGCGCCCGCGCCGCTGCCGGACGCCGTCGCCGAGCGCACCGGGCAGCGCGCGGGCGTGCGGCTGGTGCAGGTGGTGCCCGGCGGTCCGGCCGAACGGGCGGGCCTGCGCGACGGCGACCTGGTGCTCAGCGTGGCGCGCACGCCGGTCAGCGACGCCCAGGGCATCCAGCGGCAGCTGTTCGCCGAGGCCATCGGCCTACCGCTGCCGGTGACCGTCCTGCGCAACGGCGCGATGGTCGACGTCATCGCCACGCCCGGCGAGCTCACCGCGTAACGCCATCGCGAACCGCCGGCACACGGGCGCCCGCGCCGACTCCCGTCGCAGCCGCGCCTCGTCCGCCCGGTCCGCGCGCCGGAACGCCTTCGCCGACCGCGGCCCGGGTCGCGCCACCGCGGCGCGCGGCGACTCGTCGGGCGACGCGCGGCGCTCGGCGATCACGTGCGGCTGGTGGTCGCTCTCGGCGAAGCCCATGGCGCGGTACCAGCGCAGCGTCAAGGGGTTGTCCCGGGTCCAGGCGTCCAGCGTGGTCGCGCCGAGCGCGGTGGCGCGGGCCCGTGCCCGCGACAGCAGCGCGCCGCCGATCCCCCGGTGCTGGTGGTCCGGGTGGACGGCGATGGTCTCGATGGTGGCCAGTCCGCCGTCGACCGCCAGGTCGAGGATGCCGACGACCACGTCGCCGTCCACCGCCACCAGCTCCGCGCCGGACACCGCCGGCTTGGCCGCGACCACGTCGTCGTGGAACGCGGTGCCCAGGGACGACACCACCCGGCACCGCAGCCAAGACGGTTCGTCACCGGCGACGTAGTCGCGCACCGCGTACCCCATCGCGACAGCCTGCCCGATCGGCGTCGCGCGGGTGCACTGATTTACCCGATCGCCGAAGTCCTCGTCGCCGACGTGGGCACGGCACGGCCGGCGCCGGGTGCCGGCGAGGGCGTCGGAGTCCGAGCCGGCGTCAGCGGAACGACGCGGTGAAGCAGGCGAGTCGGGCGCCGGCGCTGCCCGCGCGGCCGTGCCCGGTCTCGGTGGTCGGCTGCTCGTGCAGCACGATCGAGGACGGCACGCGGTCGTCGAAGACGAACGGCACGGTGGTCACGGCCACGCCGTTGCCCTGGCCGTCGGTGGTCAGCTCCAGCCAGATCTCGTTGTGCGGGTTGGCGTACGCGGGGTCGACCGACGGCCGCTCGGGTGTCGCCGCCGGGTCGACCTCGTGCTGGTAGTGGGGACCGGCGTCGGTGCCGTCGCGGCCGCACGGGTCGGTGTGGGCGTGGGCGGCGTAGCCGCGGTTCGGCTGGAGCAGGTCGGCGGACAGCCGCACGGTCGTCGAGCCGTCGCCGCGGCTCACCTCCAGCTCCAGCTCCGCGCCCGGCGGCGCGGCCTCGGGATCGTAGGTGAACGCCACGTCCGCGGCCTCCGCCGGGGCGAGCACACCGATCTCCCGGCTGCCGACCTCCTCCGCGGACGGCTTGGCGCCGTCCGAACCCGGATCGCCGCCGCCGCACCCCACCGCGACGCACACCGCGGCCAAGGCGATGACGATGCGCATACCGGTTCCCTCCACGCGTCGGCTGTGATCACCGGTCGACTACCCTCGCCGCTCCGGGTGAAACCGCGCGCGTGGCGGACCACTCGGCCGGGTGGTCGAGCGCTAGTCCGCCGGACGCGGGGAAACCTCGTGGTGCCACGTCGCCGCCACGTCGAGCGGCGGCGCACCACGACCCGAGGGGGTTCGATGAGCACCCGCACCCTGATCGCCGCACTCGCGTGCACGGCGGCGTTCCAGGCGCCGATCGCGCACGCCGCCGACGATCCCGGCGCGTTGATCGCCTGCGGCACCACCGAAGCGGACCGCGTCACCTCGCGCGAGGAGGCGCTGGCCCGGTCGCAGTCCTGGTTGGACGCGCGGGTGCCCTACAGCCAGCAGGCCTGCCACCGCAACGAGCACGGCAGCTACCGCACCGACTGCTCCGGCTACGTCTCGATGGCGTGGGGCCTGACGCACTCCCGCACCACGACCACGCTCCGGGACGTGGCCGCGGAGATCCCGCGCGCCGACCTCCGCCCCGGTGACGCGCTCACCACCTCCTACCACGCCGCGCTGTTCGTGCGCTGGGCCGACGACGCGAAGTCGGAGCCGGTCGTGCGCGAGCAGACCGGCCCCGACGGCGCGGCTCCCGTGGAGCGGAAGTGGACGGCGCAGACCGCGAACGCCTACACCCCGCTCCGCTACTACCGGGTCACCGGGGACTGACGCCTCAGCTCTGGCACCCCACCCCGTTCAGGGTGAACGCGGTCGGCTTGCCGTTGGCGCCCGTCCAGCTGCCGAGGAACCCGAACGACACCGAGCCGCCCGGTGCGATCGTGCTGTTCCACGAGGCGTTGCGCACGCTCACCGCCGAGCCGGTCTGGGTGTGGACGCCTCCCCACAGCTGCGTGACCCGCTGACCGTCGGCGAACGACCACGCCAGCGTCCACGCGGTGATCGGCGCGGTCCCCCGGTTGGTGACCCGGACCTCGCCCTGGAAACCGCCCTGCCACTGGCTGCCGATCGCGTACGCGACCGCGCACGTCGCCGGCGGCACCGTGGTGGTGGTGGTGGTGGTCGTCGTGGTCGTCGTGGTGGTCGTGGTGGTCGTCGTCGTAGTGGTCGTGGTCGTGCTGGTGGGCCCGCCGATCCGGCCCGGGTCCACGACACCCCAGTAGGCGTCCTTCGCCTGCAAGCGCGTGTCGAACAGCAGCGGGTGGTCCTTGCGGGTCACCGGGAAGCTGTCGAGCCACGTGTTGTCGTCCGCCAGGCCCCACAGCGTCACCGAGCTGATGTTCGCCGAGTACTTCTTGTACAGCTCGAAGAAGTCCCGGTACCGGTAGGCCTGCGCGAGCAGCACCTCGGCGGGCGGGGTCGGGTAGGACTGGCTGTCGTCGGTGTAGATGGAGACGTCCATCTCGGTGATCTGCTGGTCGACGCCCAGCGGCACGAACTTGGCCAGCATCGCCTCGGTCTCCGCCACCGACGGCCACTGCACGTTGACGTGCATCTGGTGGCCCACCGCGTCGATCGGCACGCCCTCGGCCCGCAGCCGCACGACCAGATCGTGCAGCTTGTCGCGCTTGGCCGGCACGTTGGTGTTGTAGTCGTTGATCACCAGCTCGGCGTCCGGCGCGACCTCGCGGGCCACCCGGAACGCGGTGCGCAGGTAGTCCAGACCGGTGATCTCGAACCACTTGCTGCGGCGCAGGCCGTCGGCCTGGTTCTCGTCGATGACCTCGTTCACCACGTCCCACACCGGGATGTCGTCGCCGAAGTGGCCGACGACGCCGCGGATGTGCGCCTCCAACCGGGCCAGCAGCAGCGCCTTGTTCTCCGGCGTCGCGGTCATGTCGTTGCCCGCCGCGTCCTTGAACACCCAGGCCGGCGTCTGCTGGTGCCACACCAGCGTGTGCCCGCGCACGGCCGCGCCGTTGGCCTTCGCCCAGGAGACCAGGGCCTCCGCGTCGGTGAAGCGGAACGCGCCCTCGGTGGGCTCGGTCGCGTCCCACTTCAGCGTGTTGCCGGGGGTGATCGAGTCGAAGTGCTTGGCGAGCAGCTGCCCGTGGTTGTTGAGCAGCTCGGCGTTGCCGACGGCGGCGCCCACGGCGAAGTGGTCGGCCAGCACGTCCTTCAGCGACGGGAGGTCGGTCTGGATCGGCGGCAACGGGGTGTGGGAGAGGGAGAAGTCGTCGATGTGCAGGGACGCCGTGGCGCTGCTCAGCTCGACGTACGTCGCCAGGAACTCGACGTCGGCGGCCAACGTGTAGCTGCCGCGCAGGTTGGCCCAGCCGTCGGCGGTGACCGCGGTGTCGCCCACCACCTGGTCGTAGCTCGCGGTGCCGCCGGTGCGCCGTTCCACGGACAGCCGGGCCTGCGTCGGCGCCTCGCCCGCCGCCAGGCGGACCCACACCGACAGGTCGTACCGGATGCCCTTCTGCGCCTTCTCCAGCAGGTTCAGCGTGGGCCCCTGCCAGGACTGCTCACGTCCGGTGACCGCGAGGCTGTGCGTGCCGCCGTGCGCGACGGCGGTGCTCGGCGCGACCGCCTCACCGGCCCGGGACGTCCAGCCTTGCGCCGTGCCGTCGTCGAACGTGCTGGAGACGACGACCACGGGTTCGTCGGCGGCTGCTCGGGGGCTCGCGTGCGCCGCCAACGTGACCAGGCCGGCCAGGACCGTGGTCGCGAGCACACCGGCGAGAACTCTCCTCATCGAGAATCCCTCTTCCGTCGGACGCGTTCTGGGAGCGCTCCCAGAACATCTCGCCCGGACTATAGGCAGGCGCCCCGACCCCCGCCCAGCCGCCGTTCAGCCCAAACCGCCGGCGGTCACGCCGGGACGAACCCGCTCACTCGGCCGCGATGAGCGCCTGGGGCGCGGCCTGCTTGATGCGCGTGCGCAGCCACGTGAGCCGGCGGTCGGTCTCCTGCTCGCCGGACGTGACGACGTCCAGCAGCTCCCCGTCGCGCAGCCCTCGGGCGGCCTGGCCGACGACGGTCCAGGTGATGTCGGTCAGGCTCGCCAGCGTGTAGAGGTCCTGGAGGTCGCGCAGCAGGCCGACCGCACCGCCGCGGGTGGACCCCAGCCCGGCGGCGTGCAGCCGCTCGGGCTCCACCTCGCGGTGCTCGCCGTAGCGCCGCACCACCGGCGCCAGCGCCTCGACCTCGCGCTCGACGCGACCGGCCAGCACCCGGCAGGTGTACCACACGTCAGGTTCGTCGCCGTGCCCCTGGGCGACCTGCCGGAACGCGTCGGCCAGGGTGGTCAGCGAGTGGTGCAGCAGGCCCAGGTAGGTCGCCAGGTGCATGGCTCAGCCCTTCGGGGCGACGTGCGGCAGCACGCCGGGTGTCCGGTCGGGGGTCGGCGGCGGCGCGGGCGGGTCGGCCGACGTCACGTCCTCGCGCACGTCGTCCTCCCCCCTGGTCGCCGGGACGCTCGCGGGGTCGTGCGGCGCGGACGCCGTCGTGGTGGGCGCGGGCGCCGGGCCCGTGCCGCCGGCCAGCTTGGTCACGCGCACCGCGGCCAGCTTGAACAGCGGCTGCTTGGACACCGGGTCCCACTCGGTCATCGTCAGTTCGTTGGCCGCGCGCGCGTGCCGGTCGCCGTCGGTGTCCCAGTAGCCGTAGTGGAACGGCACGAACACCACGCCGTCGCGGCCGCGCCCGACCCGGGCGGGCGCCTCGACCCGGCCGCGCGGCGACTCGACGCGCACCAGGTCGCCCTCGCGCACGCCCAGCGCGTCGGCGTCGCGGGCCGACAGCTCCACCCACGGCTCGGGCGCGGCCCCGCGCAACCGCCGGGACCGGCCGGTCTTGGTGCGCGTGTGGAAGTGGTAGGCCGTGCGGCCGGTCGTGCACACGAACGGGTAGTCCTCGTTCGGCTGCTCGGGCGGTGGCGCGTACTCGGCGGCCTTGAGGAACGCCCGGCCGTCCGGACGTCGCGCCCGGTACCGCTCCGGCGCCGTGGCGCCCCCGGTGAGCAGGTCGTGGCCGTAGTCCTCGCACACGTCGGGGTGGGTCGGGAACACGCCGTCCGCGTAGAGCCGGTCGCACCCGTCGGGGTGGTCCTCGTCGCACGGCCACGGGATGCCACTGCCTCCGCGCAGCTTGTCGTAGGACAGGCCGGTGTAGTCGCACAGCCTGCCCCGGCTGCACTCCTTCCACGCCTCGAACGCGCCCTCCGGGTCGTGCCAGCCGATCAGCGGCGCGCCGTCGCGGTCGCGCAGGTCCATGCGGCGGGCGTAGTCCAGGAAGATGTCCAGGTCCGACCGCGCCTCGCCAGGGGGCTCGACCGCCCGCTCCGACAGGTGCACGGTCCGGTCGACGTTGGTGAACGTGCCCTGCTTCTCACCCCACAGCGCGGCGGGCAGCACCACGTCGGCGTACTCGGCGGTCTCGGTGCGGAAACCGTCCTGCACCACCACGAACAGGTCTTCACGGGCCAGGATCTCCCGGACGCGCGGCAGTTCCGGCAGCGACACGGCCGGGTTGGTCGCCGAGATCCACAGGAACCGGATGGAGCCCTGCTCGGCGTAGCGCCAGAGCTGCATGGCGTGCGTCGGCGGCGCCCAGTGCGGGATCGTCGCCGGGTCGACGTTCCACAGCCGCGCCAGCTGCTCGACGTGCTCGGGGTTGTCCCAGTTGCGGAAGCCCGGCAGGTCGCCGTCCGCGCCGCACTCGCGCGTGTTCTGCGCGGTGGGCTGCCCGTTCATCTGCAGGACGCCGCTGCCCGGCGAGCCGATCAGCCCGCGCAGCAGGTGCAGGTTGTTGACCTGGCAGGACGCCGCGGTGGCCTGGTGCGACTGGTAGAAGCCCTGCAGCACGGTGGACAGCACCCGGTCGGACGTGCCGAAGATCCGCGCCGCGCGCCGCAGGTCGTCCGGGTCGATCCCGCAGGTCTCGGCCACGTGCTCGGGCGTGCACGGCTCGACCGTCGCGGCCAGCTCGTCGTAGCCGAGGGTGTGGGCGTCGACGTAGTCGCGGTCCACCCAGCCGTTCGCGATCACCTCGCGGACCAGGCCGTTCATCAACGCCTGGTTGGTGCCCGGCAACGGGGCCAGGTGCACGCCGCCGGACGCCACCGCCGCGTCGGCCACCTTCGTGCGCCGGGGGTCGACCACGACCACCGCGGGCCGGTCGGGGCCGTGCAGCCGGTCCAGCACCCGCGACCACAGCACCGTCTGCGTCTCGGCCATGTTGTGCCCGAACAGGAACAGCGCGTCGCACGAGTCGACGTCGTGGTAGCTGCCGGGCTGCCCGTCGGAGCCGAAGCTCTCCTTCATCGCCGCCGCGGCCGTGGCCGTGCACAGCCGGGTGTTGCCGTCCATGTGCGGCGTGCCGAGGCCCGCCTTGCCGATCACGGCGAGCGTGTAGTACTCCTCCAGGAACAGCTGCCCGCTGGTGTAGAACCCGTGCGACAGCGGCCCGACCTCGGTCAGCAGCTCCCGCGACCGGCGCACGACCAGGTCCATCGCGGTGTCCCAGTCGGACTCGACCAGCACACCGCCCCGCCGCACCAGCGGGCGCGTCAACCGCTCGTCCCCGTTCCACTGCCACGAGCCGTACAGGCCCTTCGGCCCCAACCGCCCGTGGTTGACCACGTCGCCCGCGCGGCCGCGGACCCCGACCATCCGCCCGTCCTTGACCGCGATGTCGCACGCGCACCCGTTGCTGCACAGCACGCACGCCGACTGCACCCACCGGTCGACGTCCGCCTCGGCCACGCCCTCGTCCAGGTGCAGGTCCACCCGCACCGGCCACGGCGCGTCCTTCGCGTGCGGCGTGCGTGCGCCCCAGATGTCCGCGATCCGATCGGCCATGCGGTTGCCTCCGTCCACGCCGCACTCGACCAGCGCGTCGACCGTCGCCGCCCGTGCTCACCGGGTCGTGTACCCGCTCAGGTCCCCGGCAACCGGCGCGACGGGGTCAGGCGGTGATCGTGGCCGCCACGACGCAGGTGTCGTCCAGCGGCGTGGCGGGCACCAGGCGCGACGTCAGCGTCTCGGGCATCCGCGCCGGGTCCAGCTCCGCCACGAACCCCCGGATCTCCTCCATCAGGCGTTCCAGGTCGTCACCGCGGGCGCCGGCGGACGGCCGCTGCTCGATCAGGCCGTCGGTGAACATCAGCACCGTGTCGCCGGGCGCGAGCAGCGTCCGCGCCGTCGCGTACACCGCGCCCCGCACCGCGCCCAGGATCGGACCCGCGGGCCGGTCGAGCCGCTGCACTTCGCGCGACCGCAGCAGCAGCGGCGCGGGGTGGCCCGCTTGCGCCCACGACAGCCGGCGCGTGGTCGGCTCGAACCGGCCGACGACGGCCGACGCCAGCGTCACGCCGCCACCGCCGGTCAGCATCCGGTTCAGCACGTCGAGGACGCCCGCCGGGTCCGGGTTGGTCAGCGCGGCCCCCGTCAACGCGTACCGCAGCTTCGCCATCGCCGCCGCCGTCGCCAGGCCGTGCCCCGCCACGTCGCCGATGGCCAGCAGCGTGCTGCCGTCGTCGATCGGGAACGCGTGGTACCAGTCGCCGCCGACCTCCGCCCACTGCTCGGCCGCGAGGTAGCGCACCGCCACCCGCATCCCCGGCAGCTCCAGCGGCCGGCTCGGCAGCGGCAGCACGGCGGAGCGCAGGTGGTTGGCCACCTGGTGCTCCTGCGCGAACTGCTCGCTGAGGTCGAACACCCGCTTCTCCGCGCGCCGCATCGCGGTCACGTCCTGCAGCACCACGTCCAACCGGACCGGCCTGCCCTGCACGTCCAGGACCGGCTCGCCGATGAACCGGCCGGACCGGACCTGGTCGCCGGCGCGCAGGCGCAGCTCCGAGTCGGCGCCCTCGCCGTGC
This sequence comes from Saccharothrix sp. 6-C, assembly GCF_016695385.1. NCBI lineage: Bacteria > Bacillati > Actinomycetota > Actinomycetes > Pseudonocardiales > Pseudonocardiaceae > Saccharothrix > Saccharothrix sp. 6-C. The sequence continues at coordinate 4,870,172 of NZ_CP064192.1, forward strand.
TCCAACATCCGCCGCACGGCGTTCTGCAGGATCGGCAGGTCCTCCCCGACCACGGACGCCCGGATCTCGTCCAGCGACATCGGGCCGAGCGCCGGGTCGCGGTCGAAGATGACGTAGAGCTGGTCGGACCAGTCGATCTCGTTGGTCACCAGGTTCCACTCGCCCCAGCCGATGTTGCCGAGCCGCTGGACGTTGCGCAGCCGCTCCAGCTGCAACGGGTCCTCGTGCTCGTGCCACGCCAGGATCAGGCCGTCGCCGAACTTGCCGATGGTCAGCGTGTACCGGCCCTGCTGCGGCAGGCCGGGCGTGTTCTCCTCGTAGTCGAAGAGGCTGACCACCTCCCTGACCCCGGTGCGCAGCACCCGGAAGTACGCCGCCCACAGCTCCGTGCCCGCGACGGTCGGGTAGCTGGTCAGGATGGTGCGCCCGACCAGCTGCCGGTAGCGGCGGCCGGTGAAGTCGACCGCGTCCGGGCTGGCGGCCTCGAAGCGGAAGTCGACCACCTCGCCGTCGTCCCCGTGCACCGCGCCGAGCAGGGCCACCGAGCCGGGCAGCACGTCGAGCAGGTGCTGGACCCAGAGCGTCCAGTTGCGGCCCCGCGCGACGCCGTCCGCGCCCACCAGCGCCAGCAGCGTGGAGCCGGCCGCGCGGACCATCACCTCCAGCTCCCACCGCTCCTCGGACGGGAAGTCGTGCGCGCCGGCCCACAGCAGCCCGACCACGCCGGCGATGCGGGTCCGGTCCTGGAACGGCAGCCACGCCCGCGACCTCCACACCGTCTCCGGGTCGCCGATCACGGTGTGCAGCCGGCGGGCCTCCTCCAGGTCGGGCAGCCACTGCGGCAGGCCGCTGCGCACCGACGCGAGGACGCCCGTGCTGAGCCGCAACGGCACCCGCTCCCACTCCAGCCGCACCGTGGCGGGCACGTTCGCGGCGGCCTCCAACCGCAGCCCGCCGTCGGGTTCGAGCAGGTAGACCAGCACGCTGTCGCAGCCGACGTGCTCGCGGACCAGCTCGGCCAGCTCCTCCGAGTCGGTCGCCGTGCCGATCGCCGCGAGCGCGAGCGGCTGCGGCGTGCGCTCACCCGGCGGGGCCGGCGGCGGCTTCGAGAGGCCCACCTGCCGCACCCGGCGCTCCGGGTCGTACAGGCTTTCGGTGGACACGGGCGGCAGGCCGGGCGCGGGCGGTGGCGGCGGCACGCCGAGCACACCGGCCGCGATGACGGCCAGTTCGCTGCCCGTCGCCTGGGCCAGCCGCACCATGTCCTCGAACGCCTCGTCCGGCCGGCACGACAGCCGCTCGGCCAGCACCCCCTTCGCCTGCTCGACGACGGCCTGCGTGCGCGCAGCGGACCTCAGCCGGTCGATCTCGTCACGCTGCCGGGCGACGAGGTCGGCCAGCGCAGAACCGGTCGGATCCCGCTGCACCGCCATCGCGTCCAGCATCACCCGCCCACCCGCGCACGGCCAGCCGAGCCCCCGGTCGATCCGGGCCCACCGCCTGCGCACCCTCCGTCGACCGCGGCCCGGCCACCCGAAGGGATGAGGCGGAGGACACTCCGGATCGCGGAACACCCGGCGCCTCCCGGCGCGTTGTACGGGACGGTCGGTGCGGTCCGTGTCCCCCGGGCCTCACCTCCAAGCCTTCGCGGAACACCGTTCGGCTGGAACCGCGTCGGGCAACCCGCCGAGAGGCGACCGCCGCGCCGACCCCGGACCAGCCTCCGGCCGCGCTCTCCCCCCGCGCGGTCGGAGGCTGCCCCACCTCCCCCGTGCCACGCCCTGTGCCGCACGTCACGCCGCCGCGCTGTCACGAGGACCGGGGTCGCCGGTGCCTTGTGCCCGTCAGCGCAGGGCAACAGAACGGAACCCCATCGTGAGCAAGATCTGGTTCGTCACCGGTTCGTCGCGCGGCCTGGGCCGCCACTTCGTCGAGGCCGCCCTGTCCCGCGGCGACCGGGTGGCCGCGACCGCCCGGAACTCCGCGAGCCTGCACGACCTCGTCACCGCCCACGGCGACGCGGTGCTCCCGCTGGAGGTGGACGTGACCGACAAGACCGCCGTCTTCGAGGGCGTGAACCGGGCCGTCGAGCACTTCGGCCGCCTCGACGTCGTCGTGAACAACGCGGGCTACGCCCAGGTCGGCGCGATCGAGGAGCTGACCGGGCAGGAGCTGCGCGACCAGCTGGAGACCAACCTGTTCGGCGCGGTGTGGGTCGTCCAGGCCGCGGTGCCCCACCTGCGCGCGCAGGGCTCGGGGCACATCGTCCAGCTGTCCTCGGCGGCCGGTCTCGTCGCGATGCCGCTCGGCGGGGCGTACCACATGTCCAAGTGGGCGGTCGAGGGCTTCGCCGAGGCCCTCGCCCAGGAAGTCGCCGGGTTCGGCGTCAAGGTGACCGTGGTCGAACCCGGCGGCTTCGCCACCAGGGGCGGCAAGAACCCCGACCCCCTCGCCAACGGGCACCTGGCCCGGACCAACCCGGTCTACGACGACCTGCGCCGGCGGCTCGCGGGCCTCGTGGCGGAGCAGCCCGCCGGTGATCCCGCCGCCGCCGCCCGGGCGTTGCTCGAGATCGTCGACGCCGACCGGCCGCCCCTGCGGGTCCTCTTCGGCCAGGGCTTCTACCCGATGATCCGGCAGGCCTACGCCGCCCGGCTCCGGATGTGGGACGAGTGGCAGGACCTCTCGGCGCGGGCGCACGGCGCCCTCGACCGGACCACCGACGCGCGGTAGCGGAGTTCGCCGGCACCGACGTGCACGTGGCCGGAACCGTCGATCGCGTGCGGCGGCTCCGGCCGTGCGCCCGGACGTTCGACGGCGGTCAGGCGGTCGACGCCGGACCCGCGGTCACCGACCCGCTCTCCCCCGCTCGTCGGGCGAGCTTCGCCTCCACGATGGCCACCAGGTCGGTGACCGTGTTCCGCTGGCTCACCTCGTGCTCGCTGATCCTGATCCCCAGTTCCTGACCGAGGGCCTCGATCAGCTCGACCGCGGTCAGCGAGTCGATGTCCAGGTCGGCGAGCGTCGCCTCGGGTGTCACGTCCTCGGGGCGGACCCTGAACTCGTCGGTCAGGATGGAACCCACGACCGCCTGGGCGGAACTCATACCGTCTCTCCCTCTGTCCTCAACAAGTGGTCACCGGTCTTCGCCACGCTGTGGAGCACCTCGCGCACCCGGTCGACGTAGCCGGCGACGCTCACGTCGGCCGTCTCGGTGGCCGGGTAGCGCGCGGTCAGCCAGAACCCCTCGTCGGTGCGGTGGGTCCAGATGTTCACCTTGCTGCCGCTGGTCCTGATCCGGACCAGGGGCCTGGCGTCCCACTCGGGCCACCGCGAGACCCCCGGCACCACCCGCATGTCGGCGAAGGAGACGAACGGGAACACCTCGGGCATCCGCCGCTCGAGTTCCCGTTCGATGCCGAGGATCTCCGCGATCCTCGGCATCGGCACGCGGCTCAGGCGCAGCGCGGTCTTCGCGGACCGCTGCGCGACCGGCACCACGTCGAGGAAGCTGCCCGCCGCGCGCACGTCGATCTCGATCGGACCCACGCCGATGTACCACCCCATCGACGACAGCCACTCACGCCGGGTGCGGGTGCTCGACGGCATCACCGTCCGGTAGACCGGCTCGCCCGTCACCTGGTGGGCGACGATCGCCAGGGCGGCGAGCAGCCCGGCGAGGAAGCCGCCGCCCGCGTCGTGGCACGCCTCCTCGACCGCGTCGGCCTCGGAGGCGTCCAGCAGCAGCACGTCCTGCTTGGCGTGCGGCAGCTCTTCCCCGTCCGCGACACCGAGGTCGAGCGGGAACCGCAGCACCCGGTCGCCACCGGCCTCGATGAACCGGGCCCAGTGCCCGACGGCCGGGTGGTCGGCGTCGACCTCCCGGGCGGCGGCGCGCTCCACCCCGCCGAAGTCCACGTAGCTGCCGACGTCGTGGTGCTCGACCGGGCGCCCGGCGACCGCGGCGGCGTACAGCTCCTGCCACTCGGCGACGGCGGTCATGACGGACGACCCGTCGGTGTGCGCGTGGTCCAGCGCCACGATCACCGTCGTGGAGTCCGCGCGCTCCACGGTCTCCACCACGTGGCTGGGCAGGCTGAACGCGCCCGTCGCGGCGTCGACGCGCTGCTCCAGGCAGGCCCGGAGGTCGTCGCCGCTCGCGAAGTCGCCCACGACCACGTCCCGCACGGACACCGCGTCGGGCTCGACCGTGAAGCGCTCCGTCCCGGCGCCCGTCGCCCGGAACGCCGTGCGCAGCGTCTCGTGCCGCTCGACCCAGGTCCGCAACGCCTCGCGGAACGCCTCGACGTCCAGCGGCCCGGCGAGGTCGAACCGGAACCCCATCCACAGTGGAACCCAGGCGTCGCGCGCGGTGAGCGACGTGACGAACCTCAGGTGCCACTCCTGGTTGTACGACGGGGGCGCACCGCGCTCGGCCGAACTCGCCGCTTCCCGGAAGGGCGCCTCGTCCAGTGACCACTCCCTGAGCCGGCCAGGACGCACGCGGTACTCGGAGAGCGTCGTCATCAGCATGCCCTTGATCAGCTCCCCTTGGTGGCTGGTGAAGGGCACAGCTTTCACCGTGGGTCCACGTGCGTCGATCCCTCGGGAGCGTGAAGAGCGTCCACTTCCGAGTGATCACAACCGGTTACGTCAGTCGGTGAGCCGGGCGGGCCGGAGGTGCGGCGGCACGTCAGCTGTACGCCTCGGCCTGCAGCGCGAACAGCTCCGCGTAGAGGCCGCCGCGGGCGGTGAGCGCGGCGTGGTCGCCGGTCTCCACCACCCGGCCGCCGCCGACCACGATGATCAGGTCGGCCATGCGCACCGTGGAGAACCGGTGGGACACGAACACGGTGATGCCCCCGGTTCGGCCGGCGACCCGCTTCGCGTGGTCGGCGTAGCGCTGGAACAGGACGTGCTCGGCTTCCGGGTCCAGCGCGGACGTCGGCTCGTCGAGCACGAGGAGCAGCGGGGCCTCCCGCATCATGGCCCGGCCCAGCGCCAGCTTCTGCCACTGGCCGCCGGACAGCTCCGCGCCGTCGGCGTAGCTCTTGCCCAGCGGGGTGCTCAGGCCGTCGGGCAGGTCGTCCGGCACGCCGGCGGCGCCGGCCCGCTCCAGGGCGGCGCGGACGGCCGGCTCCGACGACAGCCGCGGCAGGTCGCCGAGGCCGACCACGTGCCGGGCGGTGAACTCGTACCGGACGAAGTCCTGGAACCCGGCCGCGATCCGCGCGCGCCACTCGTCGACCGCCGTGCCGCGCAGGTCGGCGCCGTCCACCAGGATGCGACCGGCGGAGGGCCGGTAGAACCCGCAGAGCAACTTGACCAGGGTCGACTTGCCCGCGCCGTTCTCGCCGACGATCGCGACGGTGGCGCCGGCGGGCAGGTGCAGGTCGACGTCGCGCAGCACGGGCACGTCGGTGCCGGGATAGGTGAAGGCCACCCCGGCGAGGTCGATCCCGTCGCGCAGCCGGGCGGGCGGCGCGTGGAGGGGCGCGGTGGTCGCGGGGCCGGTCACCGACGCGGTGACCTCGGTGAGCCGCCGGTACGCGCCCGCCATCCGCTGCAGGTCCTGCAGGAGGGCGACGGCCGTGGCGACCTGCTGGTTGACCTGGGCGGCGAGCACGATCACCAGCACAACGTCGCCGACACCACGCCGGCCGGCTATCGCGTCGCGCACCACGAGCAGCACGCCGCCGATGTACGCGAGCGCGAAGACGACCTGTCCCGCCGCGCGCACCCACGTCGCGGTCAGGTGCGCGCGCCACAGCCCCCGCGTCGCCCGCGACCACAGCCGGTCGTGCCGGGCCCGCAGCTCGTCCCGCACCCCGGAGACCCGCAGCTCGCCGGCCAGGCGGGCGGACGTGGCCAGGTGGAACAGGTTGAGCGCGGCCCTGGTCGGCTCGGCGGTCGCCGTCCGGGCCCGGTCGAGCACCCGTTCGGCCACCCGGCCGGCGAGCAGGGGCGGCACCGCCGCGACGGGCAGCAGCAACAACAACGGGTTCTGCACGGCCAGCAGGACCGCGGTGAGCACCACCGCGAGCACCAGGCCGACACCGTTGAGCAGCGCTTCGAGGCCGGTCCGGAACTGCCTGCCCTCCTGCCGCAGCACGGTCCACGTGTCGGCGTCCTCGGCCCGTTCGTGGTGCTCGATGCCGGCCGAGCCGTTCGACACCTCGATCACGCGCTCGTCGAAGTCCAGCTCGGCCAGCTCCGAGAGCTCGTAGTAGGCCAGGTGGGCGAAGTGCGCGAGGGCCAGCACCAGCACCGCCGACACGGCCACCGCCACGCCGGCGAGCACCGCGCGCCCCGGCGTGCCCGCGACGACCTCGCGGGTCATCCACCCGAGCGCGGCCGCCAGCAGCGGGGCGGCGACGGCGCCGGCCGTCATCAGGACCACCGCCAGCGCCGTCTTGCGCGGGTTCAACCGCCACGCCGTGGCGATCATGGTCCACGCGCCGGTCAGGAGCACCTTCACCCGGGCGCTCCCTCGACCGCGTCGACGGTGTCGAGCAGGTCCGCGGTGTCGGGCACGTCGGTCGGGTCCGCGAACCGGTCGGCCTGCAACCGGAACAGCTCCGCGTAGCGCCCGCCGAGGGCCAGCAGGTCCGCGTGGCCGCCCTGCTCGGCGACCCGGCCGCGTTCGAGCACGACGATGTGGTCGGCGTGCCGCACGGTCGAGAACCGGTGCGAGATGAGCAGGGTGGTCGCGCCGGCGGCCAGGCGGGCGAACTCCTCGAAGAAACCGGTCTCCGCGCGCACGTCCAGGCTCGCCGTCGGCTCGTCCAGCACCACCACCCGCGCGCCGTGGCGCAACGCGAACAACGCCCGCGCCAGCGCGACGCGCTGCCACTGGCCGCCGGACAGCTCCGCACCGTCGGCGAGGTGCCGTGCCAGCGGCGTGTCCAACCCGCGGGGCAGGCGCGCCACGGCGTCCGCGAGGCCGACCGACTCGACCACCTCGCGGACCGCCTCCCGGTCGTGCAGGAAGCGGACGGCGCCGAGCGCGACGTTGTCCGCGACGGACGACTCGTACCGCACGAAGTCCTGGAAGATCACGCTGAGCCGGGTGCGCCACTCGTCGACCGGGAACGCGCGGAGGTCGACGCCGTCGAGCGTGATCGCGCCTTCGGTGGGCTCGTGGAGCCTGGCGAGCAGCTTGACCAGGGTGGTCTTGCCGGCGCCGTTCACGCCGACGACGGCCGTGCAGCGGCCGACCGGGATCGTCAGGTCGAGACCGTCGAAGATCACGCGCCGCTGACCGGGGTACCGGAAGCCGACGCCCTCGAACCGGATCGCGCCGACCGGCTCGGGCACCGCCGGCCGCCGCACGGGCGCGGCGTCTTCCCCGTGCACGTCGACGTGGGCGTCGACGTGCGCGGCGAACCGTCGCACGGCGTCGTAGGCCCGCATGCCGATCGCGGTCGGCAGGTCCGCCTCCGGGTAGTGCTCGGCCAGCCGCAGCAGGCCGAGGCTCGCCGTCGCGACGAGGACGAAGCCGGTGAGCGTCATCTCGTGCGCCGTCGCGCCGACCACCCCGAAGACCACGCCGGTGACCGCGAGGGCCGCGACCGAGAACCGGACGAACGGCCACAGGTAGATGGCGCGACGTTCGGCCCAGAGGGGTTCGAGGTAGCGCAGGTGGGTGTCGCGCAGGCGTTGCCGCAACCAGCCGGCCAGGCCGAACACCCGGATCTCCTTGCCCGCGGCGGCCCCGCCGGCCAGGTCGCGCAGGTAGTCGACCTCCCGCTGGTCGGCGGCGAGCAGGGACCGGGTCTTGGCGTAGCGGCGCAGCCCGCCGCGCTGGCCGTGGCGGAACAGCAGCACGGTGACGACCAGCGCCGCCGAGGCCGGCCAGGAGAACACCACCCCGACCGCGACCGCGCAGCCGGTCAGCTCGGTGTACCGCGCGATCAGCGCGAGCAGCCCGGTGGCCGCCCGGCCGGGGCTCTGCACGCCGAACTCCACCTCGCGCGCGGCGGTGCGCAGCGCGTCGAGCGCCTGCTGGTCCTCCAGCGGTCCGAGGCCGGGGCTGCGCAGCGACGCGGCCATCAGCTCGTCGAACACCCGGCCGTCGATCCGGCGCGTCGTCAACTCGCCCATCGCGCGCTCCACCGGGGAGAGCAGCTGCCTGGCCACGAACGCGCCCGCCGCGACGCCGAACGCCGCGACCAGCGAGTCCCACGCGCCGGAGTCGAGCCCCGCCGCCACCGCCGCCGGCACCCGTCCGAGCACCACCGCCGTCGCCACGGTGAACACGACCGGGAGGCACCCGAGCAGCAGGTTCACCCCGACCGACGCGGCGACGAGCCAGGCGCCCGCGCGGGGGAGCAGCCGGACGATGTCCCGCCGTGCGGCGAACTGCTCCCGCGCGACGGCCAACCCCTCACCCATGTCGCCGGTCTACCGTGCGGTCAGGTAGTCGGCGCAGCGGGGCAGGCCGCGTTCCTCGATGACCTGGTTGAAGTTCGAGAAGCGGATCGCGGGTTGTTCGACCAGGAGCTGGAGGATCGGCGTCCCGTACTTGTCCGCGATGTAGCGGTAGTTCTCCAGGGCGAACCTGGTGTTGTCGTCGTGGTTCTTCTCGTGCGGGTAGTGGATGGAGCTCGCCTCGCGGCTCACCGCGAACCGGGCCCCGGCGCGGTGCAGCCGGTAGGCGAGGTCGAGGTCCTCGCCGCCCCACTGCCGGAGCCGCTCGTCGTACATGCCGACCTCGCGCACCTGCTCGGTCAGCGCCGACGCGTGGCAGGTCCAGTACATCAGCCACGGCGCGGGCAGGTGGCCGAAGTCGTCGGAGTACCGCTCGTAGAACGGTTCGCGCACGTCCGGCCACGCCCGCGTGCGCGCCAGGTGCCCGATGGAGGCGTCGACGTCCTCGACGTCGACCACCTCGCGGATCCGCTGGGCGTCCTCGTTGTCGAGGTTGAAGCAGTACACGTACCCGTTCAGCGCCAACGGTTCCGCGGACGCCTCGTGGCCGGCGACGTGCGCGCTCAGGCTCCCGGAGTGCAGCAGCACCCCGGAGTCGACGAACACGCAGATCTCGCCGGTGGCGTGCCGGATGCCGGTGTTGCGGGCCTCGGCGACCCGGTAGCCCTCGTCGGGCTGGTAGAAGTACCGCAGGTCGAGCCGGTCCTCGAACTCCCGCACCAAGGCCGCCGTGTCGTCGGTCGAGCCGTCGTCGACGACCATCACCTCGAACCGGTCGCGGGGCAGGTCCTGCGCGGCGAGCGAGTCGAGCGTGAGTTCCAGCAGCCGTCTCCGGTTGTAGGTCGGGACGATCACCGTGCAACGCGACGAGCTACCCACGAGAGGTTCTCCTTGTCGACGTCCCGCCTCGCACGACGAGGCCGGGCGATCCGGCGGGACCGTCACGGAGATCCGCTCTCCCGGGTGGCGCCCCGCCGATCACCGCGCAAGTCTGCCGAGCTGCGCGAGCGCCGGTCAACACCGCGCACGAAGTCCGCTCGCGGCGGGCGCGGTGCGGGCGGTGCAGGACCGCCCACACCGCGGTGGTCATCGCCGTTGCGAGCCGTGGTGGGTCAGTGCGAGACCTGCCAGTGGCTGTTCGCGGTCTGCAGCGTGAACGAGAGCCCGTAGCAGCCGAAGTCGGTGCTGGACACGCTGCCCGGCGGCGTCACCGAGGAGTTGGCCGTCGTCAGCGCCGTCCACGTGCCGTTGAGCTTGACCTGGAGGTTGGCCGCGTGGAACTGGGTGCCGTAGGTCTCCGTGCAGTAGTAGCCCTCGCCGGTGGCCGAGTTGTACTCGGTGTACACCTCGAACATGCTCCACCCGCCGTGCGGGTCGATGAGCTTGACCGGGTCGGCGCTGGTGAACAGCGCGTCCCAGGACGAGGTGGTGTAGTTGTACAGGTAGGCCGTCCACGAGTTGGTCACCGCGTTGGTCTGCACGTCCAGGACTTCGTACGCGGGCAGGCCCTGGAACGTCGTGGTGTAGGTGCTCAGGAACGTCGAGTCGATCCACGCCACGGCGGCGAAGCCGGGCGAGGCCGCGCACCAGTCCCAGGCGCCGACGCCGTTGCCGCCCTGCCAGTAGAACGTGGTGACCTCGATGCAGGTCTTGCCGCTCGGCACGAGCGTCGGCGCGTACACCACGTCCGGGTTGCCGGACGGGATGCTGATGCCGGGGTTGACGGTGTGGGTCGCCTGCGCGCCGTCGGAGACGACGGTCGGGAACGTGCCCCAGACGGAGTGCAGCGAGCCGCTCCACGGCGGGAGCGGCACCGCGTCGGCACTGGCCCGCCGCTGCTCGTGCCCGGCCTGGAACTCCTCGCCCCGCTTGAGGACCCGCGCGCTGAGCTCGGCGCCGGCGGCGGCTCTGGCCGCGTCACCCCGCAGCGCGGGCACGGCTTTCCCGCTGACCGGCGACTCCGGCGTCGGCCGGGCCGCCGCGACCGGTTCGACCGGCGCGGACGCCGCCGAGGCCGATCCGGGCAGCGCGGGCACCAGGAGCGCGCCGGCGGCCACCACCGCGACGGCGACCCGGCGCAGCGGTGAGCGGCGTGACGGACGTGCTGAGAGCGATGAAGACGGCACTGCCGTTTCCTCTCGACAGAAGGATTGGCGTACCGCGGACGTGGAAGGGCGCGAACGACTCGTGCTTGTCCCCCCAGGACGTCGCGGTACCCGAAGCCTGCTCTTCGCCGGCGGGCGCGGCCATAGCGCGACGACGTTGCGTGCGGACGTCCGAACCGTCCTGGCTCCGTATGCTGTGCCCTTTCGGCACTGCACACGAGGGGGCTCGGTGAAAGATCTCGCGGACTCGGTCGAATCGGTGGAGCAGCTCGCCGCCGCTTGGCGGGGCATGGTCCTCGACCGCGACCCGGACGCCGACGTGCGCGACCTGCCCGGCATCGCGGTCCGCTGGGCCGACAGCCGGTTCGCGTTCTGGAACTGCGTCACGCTGACCGAGGTCGGCGCGGACGCGGAACTGCTGGAGCAGCGCCTGGGCCAGGTCGCCGACATCATGCGCGCGAAGCGGCAGCCCGGTTTCCTGTGGCTCTTCGAGGACCTCCTCGCCGACGACGCCCGCACCGCGCTCGACGCGGCCGCCGGCCGGGCCGGTCTCCGGCACGCGTTCCCCGGCACCGGCATGGCGGGCGACCTGCTGCCGCTCGACGAGCCGGGCCACCCCGACCTGACGTTCGCGCGCGTGAGCACCGACGACCAGCTGCTGGCCTACGCGGACCTGAACTCGCGCGCCTACGGGTTCCCGCTGGAGGCCGGCCGCGACGGGCTCGCCGGTTCCACCCTGTGGAAGAACGACGTGTACGCGTACCTGGCTTTGCGCGACGGTGTGCCGGTGGCGTGCGCCGCGTCCGTCGAGGCCGCGGGGCGGCTGTTCGTCGCGCTCGTCGCCACCGACCCGGACTGGCAGCGCCGGGGCTACGGCGAGGCGGTCACCCGGAAGGCCCTGCACGAGGGCGGCCGGGCCACCGGGCTGACCCGCGCCACCCTGCACGCGACCGCCGCCGGCGCGCCCGTGTACCTGCGGATCGGTTTCCGGCCGAACTCGACGGTCCACTTCTACGGCCTCGAGGGCTGACTCCCGCCGCCGCCGGCCGCCCCTCGTCCCCGGTGGCGTCCACATCGGACGGAACCTGACGCCGCGACCGCCGGCGCCGGAGGTGGTGCACGTCAACCCCGCCGGCGACGTCGCACGACCACCACCGCGCCCACGACCAGTGCGGACGCCGGCAGCGCCAGGAGCACCGCGGGCGACGGCCACGACGAGCGGACGTACTCGGTGACGACCACGACGGCGCGGTGCGGCTCGTCGGTCGCCGCACGCGTGAAGCGGATGTCGTCGGTGATGTGCGCCGGCTGGAACTCCGCGTCGTAGCGGGTCAGGTAGCGCGGGCCGGTCAACGCGGCGGACAACGTCGGGTACTGCGGGTCCGGCTTCACCTCGCCGGCGAACGTGAGGTCGGGCGCGGCGCCCCGCGGCGCCGGGTTGCCGACGTCCATCCGGTGGTCGGCCAGCACGTACAGGCGCAGCGGCTGCCGGCCCGCGGCCGTGGCGGACAGCCGCATCGGGTAGACCGGCGCGTCGGTCTCGAACGCCAGGCGCATCGGCGGCAGGCCGTCGGCGAGGCTGCCGGAGGTCGGCGCCAGGCGCACCGCGACGACGAGCCACCCCTCCGCGAGGTACGGCCCGAGCGCGCCGCCGAGGGCGTCGGGCAGGGTGAAGTCGTGCTCGCCCAGCCACTGCGTCACGGCGGTGGCGTCGGTGCCCGCGAGCTGGGCGACCTCGTAGGGCCCGACCTCGACGTGGTCCACGACGGTGGCGCGGTGATCGGACTGCGGCGGGGCGCCCGCGCCGTCGCCGTCCACCACCACGCGCCGCACCTCGACGTCCGGGCGGCTGATCCGGTCGAGCTCGGTGAACAGCTCGCCGTCGGCCACCTCGAAGCGGGCGCGCGCGGGCACCGGCATGAGGAACGCCGCTCGGGTCGCCTCGGACCGCGCCCGCACCGAGAGCGTGATCGACTCGGTGCGACCGGTCAGCTCCACCAGCGCGGTCTCCTGCTGGGGGCGCAGCTCGTCGTTCGCGACGAACGCGCCGCAGGCGCACGCGCCGGACGTCGCGGGGTCCACCGCCACCAGGGTGGCGGCGAGCGCGAGCACCACCGCGATCCGGGTCGCCGTTCGGCCGGTTGCCATGCCCCGTCCGACGCGGCCGGCCGCCGCCGGGTTCCGCCACCCGGACCACCCGTCTCGACCGGCGGCGGAGCGGGTCGCGCGCCCCGCGCCGAGGTCGGTTTCCGGCGGCGGTCGTCGGGGTTTGCTATCGTTCTGGGCAGGAGAGCCGGGTGAAGGGGACTCGACGTGGCGGGTGAAGACGACATCTCCGGGTGAGATCCGGATGTGATCGGCCATCGGCGTTGCCGCCGTGGCCGTCTTAGTCGTCCACCTTTTCCTCTTGGGCGCCGTGGTGCCCGCATCACCTCAGAGGTCTCACCACCATGTCCGAAACCTGCGTCGTCGTGTCCGGCCTGTCTTTTTCCTGGCCCGACGACACTCCCGTGTTCGACGGGCTGTCCTGCACCGTCCCGACCGGCCGCACCGGTCTCGTCGCGCCCAACGGCGCCGGCAAGACGACGCTGCTCAAGCTGATCGCGGGCGAGCTGCTGCCCTCGGCGGGCACCGTCGCGGTCGACGGCGTGCTCGGCTACCTGCCGCAGGACCTGCCGCTGACCGGTGAGCCGAGCGTCGCCGAGGTGCTCGGCGTCGCGCCGGTCCTGCGCGCCTTGGCGGCCGTCGAGTCCGGCGACGTCGACGAAGAGCACTTCACCACCATCGGCAACGACTGGGACGTCGAGGAGCGCACCCGAGCCCAGCTGGACCGGCTGGGTCTGGGGGACATCGCCCTCGACCGCCGCCTGCACACGCTCAGCGGCGGCCAGGTCGTGTCCCTCGGCCTGGCCGCGCAGCTGCTCAAGCGGCCGGACGTGCTGCTGCTGGACGAGCCGACCAACAACCTGGACCTCGACGCGCGCCACAAGCTCTACGACGTGCTCGACGACTGGCCGGGCTGCCTCCTCGTGGTCAGCCACGACCGGGCCCTGCTCGACCGCGTGGACCGCGTCGCCGAGATCGACGACGGCGAGGTCCGCTACTACGGCGGCAACTTCACCGAGTACGAGCGGGCGGTCGAGGCCGCGCGGGACGTCGCCGAGAAGAACATCCGCAACGTGGAGCAGGAGCTCAAGCGCGAGAAGCGGGAGATGCAGCAGGCACGCGAACGCGCCGCGCGCCGGGCGAGCAACGCGGCGCGCAACCTCGGCAACGCGGGGCTGCCCCGAATCTTCGCCGGGACCATGAAGCGCAACGCGCAGGAGTCGGCGGGCAAGGCGAGCGGGACGCACGCGGCGCGGGTCGGCGCGGCCAAGGCCAGGTTGGACGAGGCCGAGCGGGCGCTGCGGGACGAGCAGAAGATCTCCCTGGAGCTGCCGCAGACCGCGGTGCCCGCCGGGCGCACGCTCTTCCTGGGCGAGGGCCTGCGGGCGGGTTACGGGGATCGGGAGCTGTTCGCGGGCGAGGGCGCGGACCTGGCCATCCGGGGACCGGAGCGGATCGCGCTCACCGGGCCCAACGGCGTCGGCAAGTCCACCCTGCTGCGGATCATCCACGGCGACCTGGAGCCCGCCGGCGGCGAGGTCAAGAGGGCCGACGGTCGGATCGCCTACCTGTCGCAGCGCCTCGACCTGCTGGACGGCGCGCTCACCGTCGCCGAGAACCTGGCCAGGTCCGCGCCGGCGATGCCGCCGGCGCAGCGGATGAACCTGCTCGCGCGCTTCCTGTTCCGGGGTTCCCGGGCGCACCTCCCGGTGGGCGTGCTGTCCGGCGGCGAACGGCTGCGCGCCACGCTGGCCTGCGTCCTGTTCGCCGAGCCGGCGCCGCAGCTGCTGCTGCTCGACGAGCCGACGAACAACCTCGACCTGGTCAGCGCCGGGCAGCTGGAACGCGCGCTCGACGCCTACCAGGGCGCGTTCGTCGTCGTCAGCCACGACGAGCGGTTCCTCGCCGAGATCGGGATCGACCGCCGGCTGCGGCTGGAGGACGGCCGGCTGCTGGAGACCGCCGCACCCGAGGCGGGCTGAACCGTGGTCGAAGCAGCTCTGCTCGCGCACGACCTGGTGCGCGTCCTCGGTGGCCGGCGCGTCCTCGACGGTGTCTCGCTCACCGCGGCCCCGGGCCGTCGGATCGGCCTGATCGGCGAGAACGGCGCCGGCAAGTCCACGCTGCTGCGGTTGCTCGCGGGCGTGGACCACCCGGACCGGGGCCGCGTCGAGCGGCCGGCGGACCTCGGCTACCTGCACCAGGAGCTGTCGTTCGCCCCGGAGGCGACCGTCGCCGACGTGCTCGACGAGGCGTTGGCCGGCGCCCGCGCGGACCTCGCCGAGCTGGACCGGCTCGCCGGCCTGCTCGCCGACTCCCCGGACGACGCGGACCTCCTCGCCGGCTACGCCGACCGCCTCGACCGGGCGCAGCGGCACGAGGCGTGGGACGCGGACCGGCGGGCGGAGGTCGTCCTCACCGGGCTCGGCCTGGACGACGTGGCGCGCCACCGCGCGCTCGCCTCGCTCTCCGGCGGTCAACGCGCACGGCTCGCGCTGGCCGCGCTGGTGGTGCGCAGGCCGTCCGCCCTGCTGCTGGACGAGCCGACCAACCACCTGGACGACGACGCGGCCGGCTTCCTGGAGGAGCAGTTGCGCGGCTTGCCCGGCGCCGTCGTGGTGGCCAGCCACGACCGGGCGTTCCTCGACGCGGTGTGCACCGACGTCGTCGACCTCGATCCCGCGCCCGACGGCCCGGTGCGCCACGGCGGCAACTACACCGCCTACCTGACCGAGAAACGCGCTCGACGGACGCGCTGGCAGGAGCGCCACGCCGCGGAGCAGGAAGAGCTCGCGGCCCTGCGCGACTCGCTCGGCGTGACGACGCACCAGGTCGCGCCGAACCGCGCCAAGCGCGACAACGAGAAGATGGGCTACGGGCACCGGGCGGGCCGGGTGCAGAACCAGATCGCGCGCCGCGTGCGCAACGCCACCCGCCGGCTGGCCGAGCTGGAGCGGCGGCAGGTCCCCGCGCCGCCGAGGCCCCTGCGGTTCCACCCGGACGCCCTCGTGCGCGGCGACGCCGCGGACCGGGCGCCTGACGACGCCCTGGTGACGCTGCGCGACGTGCACGTGCCCGGACGCCTGTCGGTCGACCGGCTCGACGTGCCCCCCACCGGGCGGCTGCTGGTCACCGGGCCGAACGGCGCCGGCAAGTCGACCCTGCTGCTCGTGCTGGCCGGTCTGGTCGAAGCCGGCGGCGTGCGCCGGCGCCCCGGGCTGCGGGTCGGCCTGCTCGGCCAGGACACCCGGTTCGACCACCCCGGGCGCACCGCGCGGGAGACGTACGAAGCGGCCCTGGGTCCGGCGCGGGCCGAGGCCGTGCCGCTGCTGTCGCTGGGTCTGCTGCACGAGTGGGACGCGGACAAGCCCGTCGGCGACCTGTCGGTGGGTCAGCGGCGGCGGCTGGCGCTGGCGCTCGTCGTGGCGGACCCGCCCGAGCTGCTGCTGCTCGACGAGCCCACGAACCACCTGTCCCCCACGCTGTGTGACGACATCGAGGACGCCCTCGGCCCCGGGCCGGGCGCGATCGTGCTCGCCTGCCACGACCGCAGGCTGCGTTCGCGGTGGCGGGGCGCCGAGGTCCGGGTCGACCCGGCGCGGCCCGGAACGCCGCAGGTCGGGCGGGTGGTCGTGGACGAAGGCGGGTGATGCGGGAAGGGGCGGCCCGGCCGCACTCGCGGGGTGGCGGCCGGGCCGGGGGTGCTCAGCGCCGCCAGTCGTTGGGACGGCTGGTGCGCCAGTCGTTGGGGCGGCCGTTGCCGGTGGTGATGGTGACGGTGCTCATGTGCTCTCCCGGGGTGCTCGACTCTGTGTGAGGGCTTGGTTACGGTGTCATCACCTGGCTTGAGGCGGTGACACCCAATGGTCGCGGGGAGCCGACGACAACGCGCATCCCCTCTGGGGTGGTGGCGTGGATGGTCGCTGTGGCGGCTGCCGCGCGCCGTGCTGGTGTACGTGCTGGGCGTGGAAGTCGTGGCCCTGGTGGCGGTGGCGTCCGTGGCGACGTTGACGCCCGTGACGAGCCGCCACTGGGTGTGGTTCGCGGTGCTCGCCGGCGCGGCCGTGGTGCACTTCGAGGCGGCACGCGGGCTGGAACGGGTGCGCGAGGTGGCGGCCGAGGGCAGCCCGTACGCGCACCCGCAGTCGATCTGGCTGTTCGCGGGCGTGCTGGTGCTGCCGCCGCCGCTGCTGGCCGCGCTGGTCGCGGTGAGCTACGGCTACGGGTGGGTGCGGATCTACCGGCGCAGCCCGCTGCACCGCAAGGTCTTCTCCGCCGCCACGGTGCTGCTCGCCTGCTGGTCGGCGGGCGCGGTCCTGCTGGCCGCGCACCCCGATCCCGCGCTGCCGCACGCCGCGCAGCTGACCGGCCCGGTCGACCTGGGCGCCCTGGTGGCGGCCGGTGTCGCGTACTGGCTGGTCAACCTCGCGCTGGTGGTGGGCGCGATCCTGCTGTCCACCCCGGTCCGGCCGGGTCGCGACGTGCTGGGGCCGTTGAGCCAGCAGCTGGTCATCGCCGCGTCGATCGGCCTGGGCACGGGCCTGGCCGTGGTGCTGGTCACGGCACCGTGGGTGGTGCCGGTGCTGGTGGTCACCATGCTCGGGATGCACCTGGGGCTGCTGCTGCCGGTGTACCGCACCGCCGCCCGCGTCGACGGCAAGACCGGCACGCTGACCTCCGTGGCCTGGACCGAGCGGGCCGCGGCCGAGCTGGCCCGCTCCGCCGCGACGGGTGCGCCGATGGCCGTGCTGCTGCTCGACCTGGACCACTTCAGCGACATCAACAACACCCGCGGGCACCTGGCCGGCGACCACGCGCTGCGCGCGGTGGCCGCCGAGCTGCGCCGCCAGGTCCGCGACGGCGACCTGGTCGGCCGGTGGGGCGGCGAGGAGTTCGTGGTGCTGCTGCCCGGGACCGACCCGGTCGACGCGCGCCACGTCGCCGAACGGATCCGCGCCGCGGTCCGCGAGCCGCTGACCGACGTGCCCGGCGGTGTCCCCGGCGCCGACGGCGCGCTGCGGATCACCGCGTCGCTGGGCGTGGCGGTGTTCCCGGCGCACGGCGGCACGGTGGACGAGCTGCTGCTCGCCGCCGACACCGCCCTGTACCGCGCGAAGAACAACGGGCGGGACCGGGTGGAGACCGCGCCCTCCGGCACCGCGGGCTGACCGGGATGGTCGACGGGGACGCCGGGCGGGCGCGGTACCGCGAGGTGTTCGCCTCCGCCGAGTTCCGGGCCCTGTTCGCCGCGCACACCGTCTCCACCATCGGCGACCAGTTCGCCCGGGTCGCGCTCACGGTGCTGGTGTTCCGCGACACCGGCTCGCCCGCCTGGGCGGCGATCACCTACGCGTTGACGTTCCTGCCCGACCTGGTCGGCGGTCCCCTGCTGGCGGGTCTGGCCGACCGGTACCCGAGGCGCGCCGTGATGGTGTGCTCCGACCTGCTGCGCGCCGCGCTGGTCGCGCTGATGGCCGTGCCGGTGCTGCCGTGGCCGGTGGTGTGCGGGCTGCTGGTGCTGCTGCAACTGGCCGGCGCGCCGGCGGTGCCCGCCCGGACCGCGCTGCTGCCGCACGTCCTGCCCGGTCCCGCGTTCCGCGCGGGCGCCGCCGCGCTGTCCACCGTGAGCCAGGCCGCGCAGGTCGCCGGGTTCGCCGCCGGCGGCGTCCTGGTGCTCGCCGTGGGCACGAGCGGCGTCCTGCTGCTGGACGCCGTGTCGTTCGCGGTGTCCGCCGCCGCCGTGGCCTGGTGGGTGAAGAGCCGTCCCGCGCCCGGTGGCGGGGTGGCGCGGCCGGGGTGGTGGCGGGCGATGACGGCCGGCGCGCTCCTCGTGTGGCGCGACCGCAGGCTCCTCGCGCTGGTGTGCTTCGCGGCGCTGTCGGCGTTCTACATCAGCGGCGAGGCGCTGGCCGTGCCGCTGGCCGACCAGTTCGGCGGCGGGCCGGTCGCGGCCGGGCTCCTGTTCGCCGCCTACCCGGCGGGCTGCGCCCTGGCGAGCCTGGTCGTGGCCACCCGCCCGGAGGCCGCGCAGCTGCGCGCCCTGCCCGTGCTGGCGGTGGCCACCAGCGCGCCGCTGATCGCCTGCGCCCTGCACCCCGGCCTGCCGGTCCTGGTGCTGCTGTTCGTGGCGTCCGGCGCCGCGTCCAGCTACCACGCCATCGCCTCGCCGACGTTCGCGCTGTGGACCCCGGACGAGGCGCGGGGTCAGGTCTACGGCCTGGCCGTGACCGCGCTCAAGATCGCCCAGGGGCTCGGGGTCGCCGCCGCCGGTCTCGCCGCCGAGCACGTGCCGCCCCACCAGGTGGTCGCGGCGGGCGGTGTGCTGGGCGTGCTCGCGGCCTTGGGCGTCGGCGTGCTGTGGCGGCGCAGCGGCGCCACCCGCGTGGACCGGCCCGTCACCCGGTGAGCGGGCGTGGCGGGCGAGCCGCGGTCGTCGGCCCGGTCGCCGTTCGGCGGCGGTGATCGCGTCCAGGTCGCCGCGGGTCGCCTCGACCTCGCCGATGCCCGGGACCGGTGGCGTGCCGCTGCGGCGGGCGAGGCAGGATCGTGGCATGAACCTCGATCCGCGGCGGGCAGCGGTGCTCGCGCTGCACTGGCAGGTCAACGTCATCGAGCCGGAGGGGTTCTTCGGGCCGATGCTGAGCGGGCCCGTGGCCCGCAGCGGCGTCGTCGACCGGGCCGTGCGCTTCCACGAAGCGGCCGGTGTCCCGGTGTTCTTCACCAGGTTCACCATCCCCGAAGGCGAAGGCGGGCTGGTGCGCAACACCGGCTTCATGCGGGCCGTCGGCGACGCGCAGGAGGCGTTCCGGCCCGACGCGCCGGGCGCGCGGCTCATCCCGCGGATGGCGGGCGGCACGCCGACCGTGGTCGACAACCAGAAGCTCTCCGGTCTCGCCGGCGGCGACCTGGCCTCCCGGCTGTCCGGGCAGGGCGTCGACACGCTGTTCCTGACCGGTGTGGCCACCAACCTGACCGTCGAGCAGACCGCGCGCCACGGCACCGACCTCGGGTTCACCGTGCACGTGGTCAGCGACTGCGTGACCGCCGCCGACGACGCCGCGCACACCGCCTCCCTGGCGAACCTGGAGCTCACCACGGCGGGCTGCCTGACCGCGGAAGAGGCCCTGGCGCGCCTGCGCGCGCGGTCCTGAGACGAGGTCAGGTCGCGGGCAGCGAGACGAACCCCTCGCGCACCAGCCAGTCACGGGCGACCGCGGCCGGGTCCCGGCCGTCGACGTCGACCTCGGCGTTGAGCCCGCGCACGGTGTCGTTGTCCAACTCCGCCACGACGGGCGCCAGCACCTCGCCGACCTGCGGGTGCGCGGTGTGGAAGTCCTGGCGCAGCACGATCGCGGCGTTGTAGCGGGGGAAGAACCGCCGGTCGTCCTCCAGCACGACCAGGTTCAGGGCCACGATGCGGCCGTCGGTGGTGAACACCTCGCCGAAGTTGCACAGCCCGGTGGACGTCGCGGTGTAGATCGTGCCGGTGCCGAACGTCTTGACCTCCGCCGCGGCCGCGTCGAAGCCGTAGGCCTTCGCGACGCCCGGGAACCCGTCGTTGCGGCTGACGAACTCGGTCTCCAGGCAGAACACGGCCTGGTCCGGCGAGCGGGTGACGAGGGCGGCCATGTCGGAGGTGGTCCGCAGGCCGTGGGCGCGGGCGAACTCCTCGGTGACGGCGAACGCGTAGGTGTTGTCGATCGCCGAGTAGTCCAGCCACACCAGGCCGTTGCGGGCCAGGTCGGCGTCCCGGACGGCCTCGTACTGCGCCCGTTCGTCCGGGATCGGGTCGGTGTTGCCCAGGTAGCTGATCCACCCGGTGCCGGTGTAGTCCCACGACAGGTCGATGTCGCCGGTGAGCAACGCCTGGCGGGAGCTGTTGGAGCCCTGGATGTTGGTCATGTCCCGCACCTCGGCGCCCGCCGCGACCAGGGCGACCTCGGCGATGTAGCCGAGGACCTGGTTCTCGGTGAAGTCCTTGGAGCCGACCGCGACGTCCACCCCGGCCAGCTCGGGCACGGGTCGGATGGACCCCGGCCCGACCTCGAACGGCAGCGCGAACGACGACTCCAGCCCGCAGCCGGACGTCAGCAGCGCCGCCGCCGCGACCGCCAGTCGCGTGATCCGCCTCATCGCAGCCCCTTCGGTCCCAGGTAGGTCTCCACGAGGGCGCCGAGCCAGTCCACGAGCAGCGCGAGGCCGACCGCCAGCACCGCGCCGGTCACCAGCACGGGCACCCTGGCCAGCTTGTAGCCGGTGTCGATCAGCAACCCGAGGCCGCCGCCGTTGACGAACACCGCGAGGGTGGCCACTCCGACCGCGTGCACCAGCGCCGTGCGCAGCCCGGCCAGGACCAGCGGCACGGCCAGCGGCAGCTCGATCCGCCGCAGCACGGTCGCGGCGGACATGCCGATGCCGCGACCCGCGTCGACCAGCGCCGGGTCGACGCCCTGGAGCCCGACCATGGTGTTCCGCAGCACGGGCAGCAGCGTGTAGAAGGCGATCGGCAGCACCGCCGCCCACATGCCTTCCAGACCCGAGACCAGGAAGAACAGCACCAGGATGCCGATCGCCGGTGACGCCTGGCCGATCGTGGCGATGCCGAGGAACAGCGGCGCGGCCCGGCGCGCCCACCGGCGGGTGAGCACGATGCCGAGCGGCACCGCCACGACGAGCACGAGCCCGGTCACGACCAGGCTGATCACCAGGTGGTCCCAGGTCGCGGACACCAGCGCGGACGCGGTGAGGCTCTGCCGCTCGATCGAGTCGAGGTCGCGGCTGAACGCCCACAGCAGCACACCGCCGACCAGCGCCACCACGACGACCGGCTGGACCAGCAGCCGCAACCGTTCGGCCCGCCGCGGCGGGGCGGTGGCGGCTTCGATCCCGGTCGCGGCCGTCACGCGTCGGGCTCCGAGTGCTCGTCGCGCAGCTTCTGCACCGTGCCGATCACCGCGTCCATCTCCACCAGCCCGACGTACTCGCCGCGCGAGCCGGTGACCACCGCCGCGCCGCCTTCGGTGAGGATCGCCTCCAAGGCGTCCTGGAGCGTCGACTGGAGCGTCACCGGGTCGCCGACCGGCCGCGGCTGCCCCGGGCCGTGCACCCAGCTCACGGGCCGGTCGCGGGCGTCGAGCAGCAGCGCGTGGCGGTGCCCGGACGAGGCGAGCCTGCGGTGGACGTCGGCGGGCCGGTCCGTCACCGGAGCCGTCAACGCCCGGCTCAGCTCGACCTCGCGCACGCGGCGCAGCCTGAGCTGCTTGAGCGACGCGCCGGCGCCGACGAAACCGGCGACCGTGTCGTCGGCCGGGTTGGCCAGGATCGCCTCGGGGGTGTCGTACTGGAGCAGGCGCGAGCGGGGGCCGAGCACGGCGATCCGGTCGCCGATCTTGACCGCCTCGTCGAAGTCGTGCGTGACGAACACGATCGTCTTGCGCAGCTCGGACTGCAGCCGCATCAGCTCGTCCTGGAGGTTGCCGCGGGTGATCGGGTCGACCGCGCCGAACGGCTCGTCCATCAGCAGCACGGGCGGGTCCGCGGCGAGCGCGCGGGCGACGCCGACGCGCTGCTGCTGGCCGCCGGAGAGCTGCCGGGGGTAGCGGCCGCGGAACTCGGCCGGGTCGAGCCCGACCAGGTCCAGCATCTCGTCCACCCGGTCGGCCACCCTGGCGCGGCTCCAGCCGAGCAGACCGGGCACCGTGCCCACGTTCTGGCCGACGGTCAGGTGCGGGAACAGCCCTGCCTGCTGGATCGCGTACCCGATGCCCCGGCGCAGCTCGTCGGGGTTCAGCGACAGGGTGTCCGCGCCGTCGATGGTGATCCGGCCCGACGTCGGCTCGATCAACCGGTTGATCATCCGCATGGTGGTGGTCTTGCCGCAGCCGGACGGGCCGACCAGCACCACGGTCTCCCCCGCCGGGATCGTCATCGAGACCGACTCCACGGCGGGCGCCTCGACGCCCGCGTAGCGCTTGGTCACGTCGAAGAGCCGGATCTCACTGGCCACGGATCCCCCTGGAGACGGTGTAGCGGCCGATCAGCGCGAAGATCCCGTCCAGGACCAGCGCGAGGACGACGATGCCGAGCGTGCCCGCCACCGCCTGGTTGGTCGCGTTCGCGCTGCCCGCCCTGGTCAGGCCGGCGAAGATCTCCACGCCGAGGCCGGGGCCGCGCACGTAGGCGGCGATGGCGGCGATGCCCATGAGCATCTGGGTGGCGATCCGCGTCCCGGTCAGGATCGCGGGCCAGGCCAGTCTCAGCTCGACCCCGGTCAGCACGCCGAGCCGGCTCATCCCGACGCCGCGGGCCGCGTCGCGCACCGCGGGGTCGACACCACCGAGCCCCACGATCGTGTTGCGCACGACCGGCAGCAGCCCGTACAGCACGAGCGCGACCACGGTCGGCGGCACGCCGAGCCCCAGCACCGGGATCAGCAGGCCGAGCAGGGCGAACGACGGGATGGTGAGGATGGCGCTGGTCAACGCCGTCGCGGCGGCCGAGCCGAACGGGCTGCGGTACACCGCGACCCCGATGCCGACCCCGATCAGGGCGGCCGCCAGCGCGCACTGCACCACCGCGCTGACGTGCAGCAGGGCCTCGACCAGCAGCCTGCTCCACCGGTCGGCCAGGAACTCCCCGAAGCTCACCTCGCGGCCCCCGGTACCCAGACCGCGGCGACGACGGTCCACACAGGACGGATGACGCGACCCCCTTGTCCGAGACGCGCTGCCCGGAGCGCGCAGCGGCTCGTCATCGCGGCCCGGTCGAGCCGCGCCGCCCGGCGACGGCGGCTGAAGGCCGGCGCGCCGAACGGTCCCGGCACCGTACCGCCCACCCGCCCCGCGGCGCCGCCGGACGACCTGCCGATCACCTGACGTTCCCGGAAGCCGGTCCATGAGGCCGTCGTCCGTCCTGGGGAACGGTGTCGTGGTCGATGGGTGCCGACGATCGTCTTGCCCGGCCCAGGCCCGGCCGCCCGTTCGGCCGAGCGGCAGGGCCACCGGGCCGACCACCGCGAGGGAGGTGACGGGTACGGACGGGCAGACCTGTCCCGCCGGGCTTCCGGCGCACCCGTGCGACGTGGTGGGCTCAAGCCGGCTCCCTGCCGCCGGGCGGACGGGGGTTCCGGAGGACCGGTACCGGCCCCGGTGCCGGTGCGGAGGTGCGAGGCGATGAGGTCCCAGGAGCACGGAGGTCGGGTGGCGGACGGTTCCACGCCGGAGAGGTTCGCGGGCGACCTGTTCCTCGACCTGGCGGCCAAGGGGTGGCTGGTGGTCGAGCCGTCGGAGGCCGCGCGGGTCATCACCGGCCTCGAGCGGACCCTGGAGGTCGTCCGGTCGCGGGCGCACCGGTTCGAGGTGTCGCGGCGGCTGCGGAGCGCCGGTGGCGACGACATCGACCCGGACGTCGACCGGCTCGTGGTCGACGCGGTGTTCGCCGAGCAGGTCACGGCGGGTTCCTGGGAGCACGCGCTGGCCGAGCTGCCGAAGTACATCGAGGCCTTCCGGATGGCGGCCCGCAACGCGCCCCGGCACGAGCCGTGACGCCCACGCCGAACGACATCTCGTCGTGCGACCTGCGGTTCGAGCTGGCCGCGGCCGTCAAGGACCTCCGCCACTACCGGGACACCCGCGACCACGCCACGGTCGACCTGATGCTCGCCTGGATCGACGCGCTGCTCGACGAGTGGAACCGCCGCGCCCGGTGCCGGTGACCCGACGCGACGGGTGCGCCGCGAGCGGGCGTTCGCCGGGCAAGTGGCGGTGTCCGCGATGGATATGGTGGTGGTGACGGCTGACGGGGGCAGCCGCGCCATCGCGCTGCCGCCGGCCCTGAACGTCCGGTGAGGACAGACGAGGGGGGCACATGGACGTGGTAGTGGTCACGGGGTCGGCCGGCCTGGTCGGGGGCGAGGCCGTGCGGGCGCTCGCGTCGAGGTTCGACCTGGTCGTCGGCGTGGACAACGGGATGCGGCGGTACCTGTTCGGCCCGGCCGGTTCCGTCGCGGACAACCTGGCCGACGTCGAGCGCATCCCGAACTACCGGCACCACCGGATGGACGTGCGCGACGAAAGCGCGCTCACCGCGTTGTTCGGCGAGTACGGCTCGGACGTGCGGCTGGTCGTGCACACGGCCGGGCAGCCGAGCGACGAGTGGGCGGCCGACCGGCCCGTGGTGGACCTGAAGGTCAACGCGGTCGGCACGATGAACGTGCTGGAGGCCGTCCGGCGGCACTGCCCCTCGGCGGTGGTCGTGCTGACGTCCACCACGAAGGTGTACGGCGACGTGTCCGACTCCCTGCCGCTGGTGGAGACCGACACGAGGTGGGAGATCGACCCGGCGCACCCCTACCACGAGCACGGCATCGACGAGTCGATCCGGCTGGGCGGCAACCGGACGTTCGCCGGGGTGTCGAAGCTGGCCGCCGACCTCGCCGCGCAGTCGTACGCGGGCCTGCTCGGGCTGCGGGTCGGGGTGTTCCGGTGCGGCAGCGTGACCGGCGCGCGGCACGCGGGCGTCGAGCAGAACGGGTTCCTGTCGCACCTGGTCCGCAGCGCCGTGCGAGGGGCGACGTTCCCGGTGATCGGGCACGGCGGCAAGCAGGTGCGCGACGTGCTGGACGCGCGTGACCTGGTGGAGATGTTCTGGCAGTTCTACCTGGAGCCCCGGCCGGGCGAGGTCTACCACGCGGGCGGCGGGAGGGAGCGCAGCACGTCGATCCTGGAGCTGATCGCCCGGTACGAGCACCTGACCGGCCAGGAGGTGCCGTTCGAGCACGTGCCCGAGCACCGGTTCGCGGACGTGCGGTGCTGGATCACCGACACCCGCAAGTTCCGGCGCGACTACCCGGCCTGGCAGCCGGCGCACGACCTCTCGGACATCCTCCGCTCGGTGCACGAGCACTGGGTCGACGCCGACATGACCGGGGTCGACGACCTGAGCGACTCCACGGCGACCCCTTGACCCGGAACGCGCCGGCTCGTCCTTCACGCGTCCGGAGGTCGTCCAGCGGGCGTGAAGAATCCTTTTAGACGCTCTTGAGACCGCGTGAAGTCGCGACTCGCAGACTCGGTGGTGCAAGCCGAGTCTGCGGGAGGTAGCGGTGGAACGAATCCGGGTCGTCGTCCAAGCGGCGGATCACCTGAGCATGACGGGCCTGACCACCTACCTCGGATCGAGGCCCGACCTGGAACTGCTGGACGGCCCCCTGCCCGTGAAACCGGACGTGGTCGTCATGGCGGTCGACCGGCTGGGCGTCGAGGTCGTGGCACGGCTGCGGCGGGCCGCGACGCACGTCGGCGCGCCGGTGGTGCTGATCGTCGACGAGGTCGGCGAGTCCGACGTGTTAACGGCCGTGGAGTGCCGGATCGTGGCGATCCTGCCGCGTGCCGCGGTGACCGACCAGCTGGTGCTGCGCAGCGTCCTGACCGCCGCGGAGGGCGGCGGCGCCATGCCGGCGGGCATGGTGGCCGAGCTGCTGCGGCACGTGCAGCGGTTGCAGCGGCAGGTGCTCACGCCGGAAGGGGGACGCGACCGGCTGTCGGCGCGGGAGACGGACGTGCTGCGGCTGATGGCCGACGGGTTGGACACGGCCGAGATCGCGGGCCGGTTGTCGTACTCGGAGCGGACCATCAAGAACGTGTTCTACGGGATCACCACCCGGCTGAATCTGCGCAACCGGCCGCACGCGGTCGCCTACGCTCTGAGGAAGGGAATGATCTGACCTGTTCAACGCCCAGGCCAGGCCACCCAGCCGGGGATCGAGGACGCGCTTCCGAGATCACCCGAAAGTGGCACAGGCGTGGGGGATGAATGGAAACGGTAGATTTGTTGCCGGGAAAAGAAGGGGTGGCGCCACGGCCCGGACCGCTGTGCCAACGCCACACCTCCGCACCCACCGACCACCCCTCCACGACCACGAGCCCTCCCCCACCGACCCAGCCCACCTCAGACCACCCCACCGACTCAGCCCGCTCTGATCCAGCCCGCCTCACCGCCCAGACCACGCTGCCTCAGCCGACCGCCTCACCGCTGCCCGTCCCACCGCTGCCTGCCAGATCCAGCCCACCTGCGCGCAGCCCGCTTGCCTCGACCCGTCCCCGCTCAGCGCGCCCCCACAGAACGCGCCTCCGCTCAGCACGCCTCCACACAGCGCATCCCGCTCAGCGCGCCTCCGCGACCCGTGCGATGGCCCGCCTCATGTCCCACCGCGCACCGAAACCGCGGTAGAGGTCGGTCGCCTCGCCGACGACGTCCTCGGCCGCCGCCGCCTCTCCGCGCCGGGCGAGCAGGACGGCTTGGTCCTCCAGGGTCTGAGCCAGCTCGAACGTCCGCCCCACGGCGCGGTAGTGGCTGATGACCGGGACCAGGCCCTCCGGGTCCGACGCCAGCACGCTGCGACACCGCCGTGCGGCCGCGGCGGCGCGGGCGGCTTTGGTTTCGCGGGCGGCCTCGGCTTCGCAGGCTTCGACGGCGGCCCGGGCGGTCGCGTGGTCGTTGCCCGCCAGGGCTTGCCGGACCAGCTCGGGCAGCCACTGGTGGCGCAGCATCATGTCGGCGTAGCGGGTGTCGAGGATGGTGCCGAGCACCTCGACCGCGCCCGCGTGATCGCCTTCGCGCGCCGCCGCCATCGCCTGCGCGGCGACGAGGAAGTCGCAGTTCTCGCGGTACGCCTCGGTCACCAGGGGCAAGGTGAGCCCGGTGGTGAGGTGCGTGTCGAGGCGCGCGCCGTCGTCCCGGTGCGCGGCGATCAGCGCGACCACGCCGTGCAGCAGCACGGGACCGCCTTCGCGCAGGCCGAAGCCGGTGAACTCGGGGTCGCCGACGACCGCCTCCAGCCGCCCCACCGCCTCGTCCCAGCCGCCGAGCCAGAACTGGTGCACGGCGGCGGCCAGGTGCAGGCCCGCCACGGGGGTGCCGCGACCGGCCAGGTCGAACGCGGCACGCAGGCTCGACGTGGCCTCCTCCAGCCGGTCCAGGCACTGGAGGGTGAAGATCCGGTTGTCCAGCAGCAGCAACCGCAGGTCGGTGAGGCTGACGTCGGTGCCGACCACGTCGAGCGCCTGGTCCAGGTACGCCACGGCGCGCGGGTAGTCGCGGCGGACCGCCTCGACCTGCCACAGCACTTCCAGCGCCTGGCCGATGGCGAACGGGTCGGCGGCCCGCTCCCCCGCCTCGATGGCCGCCCGCGCGCTGCTCTCGGCGCCGTCCAGCTCGCCGACCCCCGCCCGCTGCACCAGCGCCAGCAACGACAACAGCCGTGCGCGCCACATGTCCGACAGCACGGGGTCGGCCAGTGCCTCACGCGACGCCGTCACCGCTTCCTCCGCCCGCGCGCCCCGGTAGGGCATGTACGCCAACGTCCAGCGCACTTCCGCGATCAGGTCCGGCGACCGCAGTCGCGGCAACGCCCGGCGAGCGTGCTCCTCGGCTTCGGCGTCCCTCCCGATCCGGAACAGCGCGCTGCTGAGGTGCGCCATCAACGTCGCGTCACGTTCGTCCCGCGCGACCGACGACCCGAGGCACCGCTGGAGCAGTTCGACCGCCACCAGCGGCGCGCGGTAGACGAGTGCGGGTGCTTGGGCGACCAGCCAGTCGACCACCCACGGGCCCACCTCGCCGGACGCGGCCAGCAGCTGCTCCGCCACGTGGTCCACGGGTGCGCCGGACGCGGCGAGCGCCTGCGCGGCCTGCTGGTGCAGGGCGGTGCGCAGCGCGGCGGGGGTGCCTTCGTAGAGGGCCTGCCGGATGAGCGGGTGCCGGAACGCCATCCGGGGTCCGGCGTCGCGCAGCACGCCCGCCGCGACGGCTTCCTCCAACCGGCCGGCGAGGTCGAACACGGGCGTGCCGAGCACCACCGACAGGTCGCCGACCGCGAACTCGCCGCCGAGCAGGGCGGACCACCGCAGCACCTCGCGGGTGGGGTCGGCCAGGAAGTCCAACCGGCCGGTCACGGCGGACACGAGCGACACGGGCACCCGGTCCAGGGCGTGCGGGGCGACGTCCGCGATCCCGGTGTCGATCTCGACGACCCGTTCCCGGACGAGCGCGTCGGCGACCTCCCGCAGGTACAGGGGGTTGCCGCCGGCGCGGGCGGCGATGCGGCGCAGCCCCGGGCCGGGTGAGGCGCCCACCAGGCGTCCGACGAGGCCGGCGACCTCGGTGTCGGCCAACGGCGCCAGGTCGAGCACCGCGCCGCCGCCCGACTCGACGTCGCGGCGCAGTCGCGCGACCTCCGCCCGGTACGGCACCGGCCTGGCCGCGCCGACCAGCAGCAGCGGCAGGCGCCGGGCGACGGTCGTGAGCCGGTGCCACACCTGCGTGCTGGTCTCGTCCGACCACTGGAGGTCGTCCAGCGCGAACACGAGCGGGCCGTCCGCGCACAGCTGTTCCACCAGGGCCACCAGCCGGTCGACCGCGCCGAACACGGGGTCGGCGTCGGCGAAGATCGACCCGGCCGGTCGTTCCTGGCGCAACGCCCGCGCGGTCGCCGCCCGCCTGGGGTCGGGTGAGCGGGTTTCGACGCGCAGGCCGTCCAGGGCGAGCCGCAGCGGGAAGCGGCTGCCCAGCTCGTCGGCGACGGCGTGGGCGACCTGGTGGCCGGACCGGGTGGCTTGTGCGAGCAGCGCGGCCGTCAGCGCCGACTTGCCGATGCCCATCTCGCCTTCGATCCACAGCAGCCGGCCCGCGCCGGCGGTGACGTCGTCGACCACCCGCCGCACCGCCGCCAGTTCCACGTCGCGGCCGACGAGTTCCGCGGCGGGCGGCGGGTCGACGGGTGCCACCGTGGACGGTCGCCGCGCGGCCGGCACGGGTTCCGGGTCGGTGCCGCCGAGGATGTGCTCGTGCGCGGCACGCAGCCGCCGTCCGGGCTCGACTTCCAGTTCCTCCACGAGGACGCGGCGCGCGTCCCGGAACACTTCGAGGGCTTCCGCGCTGCGCCCGGACCGGTGCAGGGCGAGCATCAGCAGTTCGCGTGCCCGTTCCCGCAGCGGTTCCTCGGCCACGAGGTCGGCCAGTTCGGCGACGACCTCGCCGTGCGCGCCGGAGGCGAGCGCGGCTTCGGCGCGCAGTTCCCGCGCGGTGGTGCGCGCTTCGCCGAGCCTGCGCCGCTGGGCTTCGGCGAACGGGCCGGTCAGCCCTGCCAACGCCTCGCCGCGCCACAACGCCAGCGCTTCGTCGAGCGCACGTCGGGCGGCGCCGGGGTCGCCGTCGGCGAGGTGTCGCCGGGCGAGGTCGCGCGAGGACTCGAACGCGGCGACGTCCAGGCCGCCGTCCACGAGCAGCCGGTAGCCGGAGCCGACGGACACCAGTGACCGGGCGGGGACGCCGCGCGGCCGGTCCGGTTCCAGGGCCTTGCGCAGCGTGGACACGTAGGTGTGGACGCTGCCTTCGGCCGTCGGGGGCGCGTCGGCGCCCCAGACGCCCGCGACGAGCTCGTCACGGCCCACGCCGCCGGACCGCAGCGCCAGCATCGCGAACAGCGCGCGTGGCCGTGAGGAGCCCAGGTCCACTTCCCGCTCACCCGACCAGGCGCGCACCGTGCCCAGCAGTTCGACCCGCAACGCGCCCGTCATCCCGCAGACCGCCTCTCGTCCGACACCCCGCCCGCCGACCGCCCGCCCGCCGACACCGCGTCCACCCGCACCACGTTCGCCCGCACCATGTCCACCCGCGGCCACCGCCGCGCGCTAACCCTCACCTCACCGACCGCCCCGCCCGACCGCTGCCGCTCAGCTGACACCGACCCATCCGAACTCCTGTCCCTCACCACGCGGACCACGCATCCGGGCCCGCGCCCGTCGCACGTCGTGCACCGCGCCCAGCGCCTCGTACCCGGCCAACGCCTCGCGGAACGCCGCGTCGGCCGCCGCCCGGTCGCCCCGTGCGGCGAGCAGCACCGCCGCGTCCTCCGACGCTTCCGCCAGCTCCACCGGCCGGCCCACTTCCCGGTACCGCGCCACCGCGGCCAGCACCGGCCGAGGGTCACCCGCGACCAGTCCCCGGCAGCGGGCTTCGGCGGTGGACGCCCGACCGGGGACCCGTTCCAGCGCGGCCTCCTCGACGCAGCCGGCCAGCGCGCGTTCGGCGATGTCCGGCCGTCCGGCGCGCAGGGCCAGCCGCGCCACGTCGGGCAGCCACTGGTGCCGCGGCACGAGGTGGCCGGGTTTCGGGGTCAGCAGGGGCTCGACGGCGGCGAAGGCCTCGTCGGGTCGTCCCGCGCGCTCGGCCAGCACCGCCCGTGCGACGAGCAGGAAGTCGCCGTGCTCCCGGTCGGCCGGGGTGACGGGCGGTCGGTCGGCGGCGGCCCGGAGGTGGTCCTCGGCCGACCGGACCCGGTCGCGCCGGGCGGCGATCAGCGCGGCCACGCCGTGCGCGAGGAGCACCGGGCCGCGTTCGCCGAGCGCGCGGCCCGGGTCGTCGCGCAGGGCGTCCGCCTCCGCGAGGGCCCGGTCCCACCGGCCGCGCCAGTAGTCCTGCGCGGCGGTGGTGACGTGCGGGCAGGTCGCGCCGGCGCGGGCCAGGTCGCGGGCCGCGCGCAGCACCTCGTCGGCTTCGTCGAGCCGGTCCAGGTTCTGCAGGGTGAACGCCTTGTCGTCGAGCAGTCCGAGCCGCAGGGGGCCGAGGTCGGGTCGCCCGTCGGTCAGGGCCAGCGCGCGGTCGACCCGTGCCAGCGCCTCCGGGTGGTCGCGGCGGACCGTGCTGACCTGCCACAGCCCTCGCAGCGCGTGTGCCGCGGCGAGGTCGTCCCGCACGTCCTCGCCGCGCCGCAGCGCGCGGCTCGCCGTCTCCTCCGCGGCGGCGACGTCGTCGAGGCCTTCCCGCTGCACCACGGCCAGCAGCGACTCCAGTCGCGCGCGCCACGGCGGCGGCACCGCGTCGTCGGCGACCGCCGCGCGCAACGCGTCCACGGCGTCGGTCGCCTGGCCGTCCCGGTGCTGGGCGCAGGCGAGGATCCAGCGCATCCCGGCGGCCCGGTCGGCGTCCCGGGTGCGGGCCAGCACGTACCTCGCGGCGGCCTGCGGGGGTCGGCCGAGCCAGAACATCAGGGTGGCCAGCAGGGCGGCCAGCCGTTCGCGGCGCTCATCATCCACAGTGGACTCGGCGATGACCGCGCGGAGCAGCCCGACGGTCGCGTCCGGCGCTCTGTCCGCGAGCACCACCGCGTTCGCGACCAACCAGTCCGCGGCCCGCTCGTCCACCGTGCCGGGTGCGGCGGCCAACTGCCCGACGACCAGTTCGACCGACGCGCCGGCCCCGGCGAGCGCGTCGGCGGCCTGGCGGTGCAGCGCGGCCCGGACACCGGCGGGCACCGAGAGGTGGAGCGCCTGCCGGACCAGCGGGTGGCGGAACGCGAGCTTCGGCCCGCCGTCGTCCAGGACGCCGGCGGCCGTCGCCTCCTCCACGGCGGCGAGGAGACCGCCGAGCGGGCGGCCGAGCGCGATGGCGAGGTCCCCGAGGGCGAACTCGTCGCCCAGCAACGCCGCCGAGCGCAGCACGTCGGTGGTGGTCGGGGTCAGGAAGCCGAGCCTGCGGGCCATCACCGACACCAGGGCGCGGGGCAGGTCATGGTCGACGTCCGACGTGGTCTCGGCCTGGCCGCCGGCCACCCGGACCGTGCCTTCGCGCAGCACGACGTCGACGAGGTCCTTGGTGTAGAGCGGGTTCCCGGCGGCCAGGGCGGTGAGGGCGCGCAGGCTCCGGCCGGGAGGCGCGCCGAGGCGCGTGGTCAGCAGCGCGGTGACGGAGTCGGCCGGGAGGGGGCCGAGTTCGACGACCCGGCCGCCGGAGCCCGCGACGGCGCGGCGCACCTGGTCCACGTCGGACCGTCGTGGCACCGGCCGGCCGGCGGCGACCAGCAGCAGCGGCCACTGGCGCACCACCCGCAGCAGGCGGTGCCACAGCAGGACGCTGGCCTCGTCCACCCACTGGAGGTCGTCCACCACGATCACCAGCGGCGCTTCGGCGCACAGCTCGTCGACCAGGCCCAGCATCCGCTCGATGACCAGCGGCACCGGGTCGTCGCACGCGTCGGCCGGGCCGCGCAGCGCGTGCGCCAGGGCGGCCCGGCGCGGGTCGGCGGAGGACTCGGTGACGTCGAGGCAGTCGAGCAGCACCCGCAGTGGGGTGCGCGGCCCGAACTCGTCGCCCGCCGCCCACGCGACCCGGCACCCGGCCTCGGCGGCGCGGGCGAGGCCGGTGGCCAGCAGGGCGGACTTGCCGATGCCCGGTTCGCCGCCGACCCAGACCGCGCCGCCCCGGCCGGCGAGCAGGTCGGCGACGGCCAGGCGCAGCGCGTCCGCTTCCTCGTCCCGTCCGACGAACACGGCCGGTTCGATCATGGGTGACGCGCCGACCCGCGGCGCGGGGACGTCGTCCGCCTTGTCCTCCAAGACGATTCGGTGCGCTTGTCGCAGTGCGACGCCCGGTTCGATGCCCAGTTCCTCCACGAGCACGCGCCGTGCGTCGTGGTAGACCTCCAACGCCTCCGCCTGCCGCCCGGCCCGGTGCAGGGCGGTCATGAGCAGTGCGCGCAGGCCTTCGCGCACCGGGTGCTCGCGGGTCAGCGCGGCGAGGTCGGCGATCACGTCCTCGTGCCGGCCGACGACCAGCGCCAGCTCGGCCCGCCGCTCGGCGGTGGCCAGCCGCAGCTCGCGCAGCCGGGACCGCTGCGACTCGGCGAACGGGCCGGGCACCCCGGACAGCGCCTCGCCCCGCCACAGCGCGTGCGCCTGCTCCAGCTCGGCCAACGCCAGCGCCGGTTCACGGTCGGCCAGCTCCCTGGCCCGTTCGCGGTGGCGTTCGAAGCGGTGCACGTCCACGCCGTCCACCGGCACGCGCAGGCAGTACCCGGACCCGGCCGAGGTGAGCACGACGCCGGCGGACCGCTTGGTCCGCTCCGGCTCGAACGCGCGGCGCAGCCCGGAGACGTAGGTGTGCAGGCCGGCGCCGGCCGTCGCGGGTGGCGCGTCGCCCCACACCCCGTCGATCAGCTCGTCCTTGGAGACCGCCTGCCCGGCGCGCAGCGCGAGCAGGGCGAACACCGCGCGCCGCCGGGCGGTGCCCAGGTCGACCTCGATCCCGTTGCGCCAGGCCCGGACCACGCCCAGCAGTTCCACCCTGACGGGGACAGCCGTCACCGCTTCCGCCCGCTGCGGCCGGCCGGCGGCGTCACGACACCCGCGCGGACCCGCCGCCGGCGCGGAAAGCGGGAAAACGGGGCGCATTCCACTGGGCGGGGAATGGCGTCCGCCGCGCATTCGATCGCCGACATCGGATCACCACACCCCTCGTCACACCGACCTTGCGGCAATCGGCCCATCCACCGAACGGGCACGATCCCACTTCCCAACATAGCCACGGGGAGCCACTCCTGGTCGCCAACAGTAGCGGTAAACGCGAACACCGCCGGAGGCGCGAAAGCCGGGTGGCAGAACACCGCGGTCACCGCATTGGCCGATGTCGCAGGCAGATCAGCCGGATCAGCCGCGCGGGTGATCCGACATCGCGAGCGTCCCATTTCGCTGCCCGCACTCTCGCGACTCCGCTCGACGGCGAGACCGGTGAATGCGCGTCCGCATCGGGCCGGTGCCCGCGCTGAAACCGCCGTGAAACCGCGGTGATCCGGCGCGGCGGCACTGTCGCCCGCATGACGAACCTCCCCACCGAGCCCGCGATCGCGGTGACCGGTCTGCGCCGGTCCTACGGCGACCAGGTGGTGCTCGACGGCATCGACCTGCACGTGCCCGAGGGCACCGTCTTCTCGTTGCTCGGCCCCAACGGCGCGGGCAAGACCACCGTGGTCCGGATCCTGTCGACCCTGATCCGCGCCGACTCGGGCGAAGCCAGGGTGGGCGGGCACGACGTGGCCCGCGAACCCGACCTGGTGCGGGCCGCGATCGGGGTCACCGGCCAGTTCGCCGCCGTGGACGACTTCCTCACCGGCGAGGAGAACCTGCTGCTGATGGCCGACCTGCACCACCTGGGCCGGGCCGAGGGCCGGCGGCGCGTGGCGGACCTGGTCGAGCGGTTCGACCTCGGCGAGGCGGCGCGGAAGGCGGCTGTGACGTACTCGGGCGGCATGCGGCGGCGGCTCGACCTCGCCATGGGCCTCGTCGGCGACCCGCGGGTGATCTTCCTCGACGAGCCGACCACCGGGCTCGACCCGCGCGGCCGGCGCGACGTGTGGCAGATCGTCCGCGACCTGGTGGCCGGGGGCGTGACGGTCTTCCTCACCACGCAGTACCTGGAGGAGGCCGACCAGCTCGCCGACCGGATCGCCCTGCTCGACCGCGGCGTGGTCGTCGCCGAGGGCTCCCCGGACGAGCTCAAGCGGCTGGTGCCGGGCGGGCACGTCGAGCTGCGGTTCGCCGACGACCGCGCCCTGGCCGAGGCGGCCGCCGCCCTGGGGGTCGCGCCGGAGCCGGCCGACGGGTCGTCGGTCCTGCGGGTGCCCGGCGACGGCGACGTCCGCTCGCTCAAGGTCCTCCTCGACCGCCTCGACACCGCGTCGGTCGACGTGGACGGGCTGGCCGTGCGCACCCCCGACCTCGACGACGTGTTCTTCGCGGTGACCGGCCGACCGGCCTCGACCACCGCCCCCACCTCCCCGGAAGCGACCGCCCGATGACCACGATCACCCTCGCCGTGCGCGACTCGACCACGATGCTGCGCCGCCAGTTGCGGCACATGGCCCGCGCCTGGTCCATGACGTTGATGCTGCTCGCCGTGCCGATCGTCTTCCTGCTGCTGTTCGTCTACGTGCTCGGCGGCACCCTCGGCGACGGCCTGGGCGGGTCCGGCGGGTCGGGCGGCCGCGGCGCCTACGTCGACTACGTGACGCCCGGCATCCTGCTGATCACCATCGTCGGGGCCGTGCAGGGCACCGCGATCTCGGTGGCGATCGACATGACGACGGGCATCATCGCCCGGTTCCGGACCATGGCCATCGCGCGGGTGTCCGTCCTGACCGGGCACGTGCTGGGCAGCGTGCTGCACACCCTGTTCAGCCTCGCCGTCGTCCTCGGGGTGGCCGTGCTCGTCGGGTTCCGGCCGAACGCGACCGGGGTCGAGTGGTTCGCGGTCGCCGGGGTGCTCACCGCGACCGCGTTCGCGTTCGCGTGGCTGGCTGTCGCCATGGGTCTGGTGACGAAGACCGTCGCGGCGGCGAGCAACCTGCCCATGCCGTTGACGCTGCTGCCGTTCCTCGGCAGCGGGTTCGTGCCGACCGGGTCGCTGCCCGCCGGGCTGCGGTGGTTCGCCGAGCACCAGCCGCTCACCCCGGTCATGGAGACGCTGCGCGGCCTGCTCCTGGGCACGCCGATCGGTGACGCCGCCGCGGTCGCGCTCGGCTGGTGCGCCGTGATCGCCCTGGTCGGGTACGCGTGGGCGAAGCGGCTCTACGACCGGGACCGCTGACCGGGGTCCGAGGCCTCAGCGGTCGGGCTGGGCCGGGCGTCCGCGCAGCAGGTCCAGCGCCGCCGCCCGGAGACCGGCCGGGTCCAGGGCGGCGTACGACGACACCGCCTCGTCGTACGCCGCCCGGTCGGCGCGTTCGGCGTCCGTCCGGACCGCGTCGGCGGACATCGTCGGGTGGAAGTCGCGCGGGAACCGGAAGCGCTCGGCCAGCGCGAGCATCCGGGCCGCCGACCGCGCGCGGCACGGGTCGCCGGCCCGGCGGGCGCGGGCGAGGTCCGCGGCGGCGACGGCCACCAGCAGGGTGCCGCAGGTCGCCTGCCCCGCCAGGACCGGCGGGGCGGTCAGCAGGTCGGTCAGCGGTCCGGGCAGCGCGTCGGCGACGTCGGCGACGAGGTCGAGCCGGTCGTGCCGGGCGTGCGCGACGACGGCCGTCGACCGCGCTTGCGCCGCCCACGGGTCCGAGTCGGGCAGGCCCGCGTCGCGGATCCGGTCCAGGGCCCGCCGCCACAGCCCCAGGCCCGGCTCCACCTCGCCGCGGGCGAACCGCACCTCGGCCCGGATGCCGAGGTCGTAGCCGACCGACGTGGTCTCCTCCTCGTCGAGGGCGACCCGCGTGAGCCCGGCCAACCACCGCTCGGCCTCGGCCGGGTCGCCGAGCTGGAGGTTGGCCAGCACGAGCCACGCCCGCACGCCGACCACGTCGACCCGGGCCCCGAGTCGCCGCAGCAGCGGCAGCGCCGCGACCAGGTGGTCGCGGGCCTGCGCGCCCCGGCCCGCGCGCAGGCAGATCTCGGCGATCCGGCCGTGCGCGAACGAACGCGGCCACGGCAGGTCGTGCCCGGTGAACACGTCGAGCGCCAGCCCCGCCGCCTCCAGCGCCGCGTCGACGTCGCCGACGGCTTCCCGGTGGTAGCTCGCGAAGGCGTTCGCGACGCCGGCCACCAACGGCTCGGCGCTGTCGCACAGCCGGCTCAGCCGCGCCGGGTCGCCCAGCGCGGCGACCACCCAGCCGACCGCCCGGACCACCGTGTCCGGCTCCGCCACACCGAGCCGGCGCAGCGCGACGACCGACCGCGACGGCCGCGGCCCCTCCGAGCCGAACGCGTACGCCGCAGCCACGGTCAGCGCGGTCCGGGTCACCTCGACGAACGCGGGCTCCGGCCGGTAGCTCGACAGGGGCGGGGAGGTCTGCCGCACCAGCGCCGTGAGCCGCGGGTAGTTCGACTCGAGGCTCCACCGGCCGCCGAGGACCGCGGTGACCGCCGCGACGGTGGGCCGGTCGTCGCGGTCGAGGGCCGACCGGAGCGCGTGCAGCAGGTTCTCCTGCTCCGCCTGGACCGCGGCGGCCGCGGCGTGGGGGTCGGCGACGAAGAGGTCCGCGTGCCCGGCCAGGCCGAACGCCCGCGCCCACCCCAGGAACGCGGTCGTCACGGCGTCGGTCTCCCCCGCCGCCGCCAGCCGCTCGGCGCTGAACTCCCGGACGGTCTCCAGCATCCGCAGCCGGGTGCCCGACGGGGTGTCGGACACCTTGATCAACGAGTGGTCGACCAGGTGCTCCAGCACCACGTCCGCCTCGCGGGTGGTCGTGGGCAGCGCGTCGAGCAGCACGCGGGCGGCGTCGGCGGTGAACCCGTCGGGGAACGTCGACAGCGCGCGCATCGCCGCCTGACCGGCCGGGTCCAGCAGGTTCCAGCTCCAGTCCACGACGGCGTGCAGCGCGTGGTGGCGGCGCGGCGCGTCCCGGGCCCCGCCGCGCAGCAGCGCGAACCGGTCGTCGAGCCGCCGGACGATCTCCGCCACGGACAGGACCCGCACCCGCGCGGCGGCCAGCTCGAGGGCGAGCGGCAGCCCGTCGAGGCGCCGGCACAGCTCCGCCACGTCCGCCTCGGGCAGGTCGACGCCCGGCCGCGCGGCCCGCGCCCGCTGCCCGAACAGCTCCGCGCTCGTCGCCAGGTCCAGCTCCGGCAGCGGGTACACCGACTCCGACGTCAGGCCCAGCGGTGTCCGACCGGTGGTGAGGACGCGTGGCTCGGCGGTCAGCGACACCAGGGTCCGCACCAGGTCGGCGACGCCGTCGACGACGTGCTCGCAGTTGTCCAGCACCAGCAGGGACGGGCCGGCGGCGAGCTTGGCCGCGATCGCGGCGACGTCGCCCGTGCCCGTGACGTGCCCGCCGGGTGTCCGGCGCCCGCCCACGCCGAGGGCCGTCGCCACCTCGTGGGCCACGTCGGCGGCGGCTGCGATGGCCGCCAGCGGCACGAAGGTCACCAACGGCGCCTCCGCGCGGCGGGCGACGGCGTGGGCGAGCCGGGTCTTGCCGAGGCCGCCAGGCCCGACGATCGAGGTCACGCGGGAGGTGCGCAGCAGCGCCTCCACGGCGGTGACGTCGTCGTCCCGGCCCAGCAGCGGGTTCGGCTCGTGCGCGACGCCGTGCCGGACCGCGGGCACGGCGCCCTGGAGCAGCCGCCGGTGCTCGGCCAGCAGCGCCGGGCCGGGGTCCGTGCCGAGCTCGTCGCGCAGCGCCCGCCGGTAGGTGTCGTAGCGGGCCAGCGCCGTGGCCGGGCCGACCGTCGCCGCCTCGCACCGCAGCAGCTCGACCAGCACCTCCTCGTCGCGCGGGCGTGCCGCCGCCACCTCCGCCAGCGGGCCCACCGCCTCGGCGGCTCGACCGAGGCGCGCCAGGGCGAGCGCACGTGCCCGGACCAGCGCGCGGTAGGTCGCGGTCCGCTCGGCGCGCAGAGCGTCGACCGGGCCCGTGTCGGCGCCGGGATCACCGGCCCACAACGCCAGGCCGGCGTCGGCGTGCGCGAGCGCCGCGGCCTGGTCGCCTGCCCGCGAGCACCGCGCGGCGTCCTCGGCCCGGAGCAGCACCGCCGAGCTGTCGACCTGCTGCTCGGTCAGCGCCAGCCGGTAGCCGGTCGGGGTCCGGGCGATCACGTCGGCGCCGAGCAGGGACCGGGCCCGCGACACGAGGACCTGCACGGCCTTGGACGGGTTCGCCGGCCGCTCGTCCGGCCACAGCCCGTCGGCCAGCCGCCCGGCGCCGCAGCCGGCGCGCAGCTCGGCGGCGAGCAGCGCGAGGAGACCGCGCAGTCGCGGACCGGCGATCTCCCGGCCGCGGAAGGACGCCCCGGACAGCAGGACGAGGTCGGGGGGCACGCCGCCAGCGTATCGACCCGGGCCGGGGCGGCTAGGACACCCGGCTCGACGCCCGCATCCGCAGTCGACGCGGCCGGATCACCGCCGCCGTCGCGGGCCGGACGTCCTCGTCGCCGGGCACGTGCGTCAACCGCCACCGGGCGACGATGGACGCCAGCGCCATCGTCGCCTCCATCAGGCTGAACCGGTCGCCGATGCACTTGCGGGCGCCGTTGGCGAACGGCACGAACGCGTGGCGCGCGGGTGTGCGGGCCGGGTCCCAGCGGTCGGGGTCGAAGCGGTGCGGGTCCGGGTGCAGGTCGGGGTCGTGGTGGATGGGGTACGGGCTGTAGGCCAGCACCGTGCCCGCCGGCAGCGGGTGCCCGCCCAGCTCGGTGTCGGCGGTGACCTTGCGGGTCAGGATGTACACCGGCGAACGCAGGCGCAGCGTCTCGGTGATCACGCGCCCGGTCAGCTCCAGCGCGGCCACGTCCTCGGGTCCGGCGGTCCGCCCGGCCAGCACGGCGTCCACCTCGGCGTGCAGGCGGCGTTCCACGTCGGGGTGCCGGGCGATCAGGTGCAGCGCCCAGGCGAGGGTCACGGCGGTCGTCTCGCTGCCGGCGAGGTGGAAGGTCAGCATCTGGTTGACGACCTCGTGGTCGGACAGCGTCCGGTCCGCGCCGGTGGACTCCTCGTCGTACCCGGCCAGCAGCGCGGACAGCAGGTCGCCCCGGTCGCCGCCCTCCTCCCGCCGGGTGCGGACGATCGCCTCGATCATCGCCCTGATCCGGGTGTGCGCCCGCTCGAACCGCACGTTGACCGGCAGCGGCAGCTTGGTGAGCGCCTTGGGCATCATCATGCGCGGCAGGACGTCGGCGGCGAGCACGTCCGCGTCCTGCTGCGAGCGCTTGAGCTCGGCGGGCGTCAGCGTGTCGGAGAACATGGTGGCGGTGAGCACGTTCGTGGCGAGCATGCCCATCTCGGCGGGCACGTCGAGGACCTGCCCGTCGCGCCACGCGCCGACCCGGTCGGCGATCTGCGCGGACATCGTGCGCCCGTACGCGTCGAACCGGCCGACGTGGAACGCGGGTTGCAGCAGCCGCCGCTGCCTCCGGTGCTCGTGGTGCGGGCAGGTGGACAGGTTGTTGCCGACCACGTCCCGCACCCGGTCGGCGAACGGGCCGCCCTTGTCGAACGTGCGGTCGTCGCGGAACATCCGCTGCGCCAGCTCGGCGTCGCAGACCACGACCGCCTTGACCGGCCCGAGCGCGATCCGGACCAGCGGGCCCTGGCGGGCGAGCGAGCCGAGGAACGCCAACGGGTCGCGCATCATCGGCCAGGCGTGCCCGATCAGCGGCAGCCGACCTCGTGCCATGGGAATCCGCGTTGCCGAGTCCACTGGACGCACCTCCCGCGCTCCACCTCATGGTGGCGGTCCCGTCGCGGTCAGTCGACTACGGTTTGCCGATCGAGCCGTTCACACAGCGCGGTTCGCCATTCGGTCGGCGACCGGATCGGGCGGAGAAGTCGCGTGGACCGAATGGCGCGGACTCGCGTGACGGCTTTCCCGGTGCGGCTCGCGCCGGTGCGCCCCATGCGTTGTGCGGTCGACACCACCCGTGCGCGCACCGGATTGTTCCCGCTATTCGCGGCATGGCGGAAAGCCCTGCAATTCGGTTTTCCGCCCGGGTGTGCCGTCGACGACCGGGACACCCGGGCGACCTGGAGGCCCGATCGGCGGCGGGGTGACGTCAGCGCAGGCTTCGGAGGTAGCCGTGCTCCAGCAGCCACTTCACGTTCAGCCGCTCCGGTGCGTCCGGCACGAGCTCGCCGCGCAACTGGTACTGGAGGCCGCCCCCGGACTGCGCGAACCACGGCGCGATGGGTCCCGCGTCCACGGTGAAGTCCCTGAGGACGACGTAGATGTGGTAGTTGCAGGCCGCCGCGGGCACGCCGACGAGGCTCTGCGGCGGGATCGAACGGGCGGTGTACGGCAGGCCGTCGGGCGCGAGGAACCCGCCGTACTCGCTGCCGTAGCGATCGATCCACTCGCCTTCGTCCAGGGTCTCCTGCCACTTGATCGGAAGGCCGTCCGGGCCCACCTCGTAGCCGTCCTCCGGCGGGTAGCGCCACGAACCGGTCGCGTCGTCGTAATAGGTGTCCAGGAACTCCTCCTCGGAGAGGTCCCCGGTGCGGCTGTACCCGGCCAGCTGCCGGGCGACCTCGCCCACCACGGGCAGTCGCTCGGGCCCGAGCCGGCGGTCGCCGTGGTACAGCTCCTCGGAGCACTCGCTGGGATCTTGCGGCTGCGCGTGCGCGGACGGTGCGGCGACCAGGGCGGCTGCCAGCAGGATGGACGACACGGCGGTGGCGAACTTGGCGAACCCTCGCATCCGACGACCTCCTCGTGCTCGACGGTCGGACGCGGCGAACGCTAGCGCCGTCCACGGCCCGGTGGAGCGGCCGACGGCGGGTTCACCCGATCCAACACCCCGCGCGTAATCCGGTCGAGCACACGGTTTCGCTGTGTAGTGGCCCTTGGCGCGTGCCCGGGGTGCCGGCCGTCCCAGGCCACGCCCGCGATGATGGACCGGTGGGCGTGCGGTGGTTGGCCACGCTGGAGGAGACGCCGGGGCCCGAGCACCGCGGTGACCTCACGACGGCCATCGCCTTGTACGGAGCCACCTTCGACACCTGCACGAGGTTGCTCGGACCGGACCGGGTCGAGCACCTTCGTACTGCGCAACAACCTCGCCAACGCCCGCCTGACCTCCGGCGACCTCCGCCGGCGGTGCCCCGAGGCCGGCGCGGCGGCCCGGACCCGCGTGCTAGGCCCCGACCACCAGCCTGTTCACCGCCGCCCTGGCCGACTGCCGGGAGGCGTTGGGCTCGGACCACCCGGTCACCCGGGGGCTCGTGACCGGGTGACGGGCCATCACCGGGACGTGACAGTCCACTGTCGGCGACGGGAGGCGGCCGATCACTCGACCGGGCCGTCCTGCCCGATGTCGAGGCCGTGGCCGCTGTCCCCGGAGTCGATCATCCGGGTGCTGCGGTCCAGGTGACGGGAGCCTTTCGCCCACCCGCTTGACGCAGGCACGGCCGCGCTGCCAGCATTGAGACCGATGTTTGCGTAAACATTTCGTGCGGGACGGTGACGGTGCCCCGTCCCGGGAGCTCGCCGGCGCACGGATCAGCCCACACCGGGCGCCGGCCGTTCGATCCCTGTGGTGGGCCGGACAAAGGAGTCCAGATGTCCCGCTTGTCCCCGAGGCGGTGGCGCGCGGTGTTGACCGCCGCGGCCGTCGGTTTGGCAACCCTGCTGCTACCCGGTGGCACGGCGCACGCCGCGCCCGTCACCGTCGACGTGGGGGTGCAGTTCACCGACACGAGCGGCAACCTCGTCCAGGCGCACGGCGGTGGCGTGATCAAGGTCGGCAGCTACTACTACTGGTTCGGCGAGAACCGGCACCCGGACAACCTGTTCCGCGCCGTCTCGGTCTACCGCTCGACCGACCTGAAGACGTGGGAGTTCCGCAACAACGTCCTCACCCAGAACAGCCACGCGGAGCTGCGCACCTCCTGGGTGGAACGACCGAAGGTCATCTACAACGCCTCCACGGGCCAGTACGTCATGTGGATGCACTGGGAGAACGGGCAGAACTACGGCGAGGCGCGAGCGGCCGTGGCGTACTCGTCCACTGTGGACGGGAACTACACCTACCAGGGCAGCTTCCGGCCGCTCGGGCAGCACATGTCCCGTGACATCACGCTGTACAAGGACGACGACGGCACGGCGTACATGATCTCGGCCGCGCGGGAGAACTACGACCTGCACATCTACCGGCTCAACGCCGACTACCGGGGTGTCGCCCAGCTGGTCGGCAACCCGTGGCCGGGCGGGCACCGCGAAGCGCCTGCGTTGTTCAAGCGCAACGGCGTGTACTTCATGCTCACGTCCGGCGCCACGGGCTGGTCGCCGAACCAGGCGAAGTACGCCACCGCCACCAGCGTGTCCGGTCCCTGGAGCGCGATGCGCAACGTGGGCGACTCCACCACGTACCGCTCCCAACCCGCCTACGTGCTGCCGATCCAGGGCACCCAGACGACCTCCTACCTCTACCTGGGCGACCGCTGGGCGGGGGCCTGGAACGCGCCGGTCGGCGACTCCAGCTACGCCTGGCTCCCGATCACCTTCTCCGACAACACCACCATGAACCTGTCGAACGCCGGTCAGATCGTCATCGACACGGCCGCGGGCACGATCACCACCGTGGCCCTGACCTACAACCGGATCAGCGTGCGGCACTCCGGCAAGTGCCTCGACATCGCCAACGCCGGCGGCGCCGACGGCGCGGCCCTGATGCAGTACCCGTGCGGCAGCGGGCAGAACCAGCAGTTCCGCCTCCAGTCCGCGGGCGGGAGCTACTACCAGGTGATCGCCCGGCACTCCGGCAAGTGCCTGGACGTGAGCGACGCCGCCACGGCCGACGGCGCGGCCGTCGTGCAGTGGAGCTGCAACACCGGCCAGAACCAGCAGTGGTCCCTCGTGGACGCCGGGTCCGGCTACTCCCGGCTGGTCGCGCGGCACTCCGGCAAGTGCCTCGACCTGCCGGGCAGCTCGCAGGACAACCTGCAGTTCAAGCAGTACCCGTGCGGCAGCGGGCAGAACCAGCAGTTCCAGCTGACGCGCGTCTGAGCCGGCCACCGCCGGGTGCGCCCGCCCCTGTCCCGACCGGCGAGCGGTCGGGGCGGGGGCGGGCGCTCGCGTCCCGTGGTCAGACGAGGTGGTGGAACCCGGTCGCCGCCGCCGTCAGGGCGTCCACGCACGCCCTGATCGCGCCCCGGTCGTCGTCCTCGGCGCGGTTGATCGCGTAGATGGTGCGGTTCAGCGCCGGTCTGGTGGTGAGCAGCCGCACGCCGTCGGGCACGGAGTCGCGACCGAGGCGCGGGATCACGGCCGCGCCCACGTTGCCCGCGACCAGGGCCAGCTGGGTCGGGTAGCTGCCGACGGTGCAGGTGATCCGGGCGCTCATGCCCTGCTGCCGCAGCACGTGCACGAGCCAGTCGTGGCAGCCCGAGCCCGCGCTCCAGGCGATCCACGGCAGGTCGTCCA
Organism: Saccharothrix sp. 6-C; assembly: GCF_016695385.1. Taxonomy (NCBI): domain Bacteria; kingdom Bacillati; phylum Actinomycetota; class Actinomycetes; order Pseudonocardiales; family Pseudonocardiaceae; genus Saccharothrix; species Saccharothrix sp. 6-C. Next base: position 4,914,485 of record NZ_CP064192.1, read on the forward strand.
CCTCGGCCAGGTCGACGGCCTTGCGGTGCGCCAGGCGGTGGCCCGCCGGCAGTGCCAGGTCCGCCACGTCGGACAGCAGCGTGGTCCGCGACGTCGACGGCGGCACGGTGACGGGGCGGTGCGCCCAGCTCTCCAGAACCGCTACGTCGAGCCTGCCGTCGACCACCAGCGGCATGGTCTCCTCGGCCTCGCCCTCGTGCAGCGTCACCTCCAGGCCGGGGTGCTGCGCGCGCAACGCCGCCAGCACGGGCGGCAGCAGGGCGTGCACGGTGGTGGGGATGGCGCCGATGCGCAGGGGGCCGGTGAGGTCCTCGCGCAGCAGCTCCAGGTCCGACCGCGCCTTGTCGACCTGGGCCAGGATGGTGGCGGCGTGGCCCGCCAGCACGTGCCCGGCGGTGGTGAGGCGGACGGTGCGGCCGTGCGGCTCCAGCAGCCGCTGCCCGGCTTCCCGCTCCAGCTTCGCCAGCTGCTGGGACACCCCGGACGGGGTGACGTGCAGCGCCGTCGCCGCCGCCGCGACCGTCCCGTGGGTCGCCACGGCGTGCAGGGCACGCATCCGCTCCAGACCGAACACGGTAGAGATGCTACCGAATTCCGCTGACGACAATTCGCTTGTCCTTGATGGTCGGTGGTCGCAGGGTGGACGGGTGACCACGACCGAAGCCCGTCCGGCGACCGTGCCGCCCGGGACGCGGGTGAACCCGGCGCTGCTCGCGATGGCGGGCAGCCTCTGCATCGCGCTGTCCTCGGTGTTCATCAAGGTGTCCGGCGCCAGTGGCAGCACCAGCGCGTTCTGGCGGTGCCTGTTCTCGCTTCCGGTGCTGGGCGCGCTGGTGTGGTGGGAACGGCGGCGTGGCACGGCGCGGCGGCGGTTGGTGCTGCCGCTGCTGGCGGGTGTCGGGCTCGGCGTGGACTTCGTGCTGTGGGGTGACGCGATCGCGCTGGTCGGCGCGGGCATCGCGACGGTGCTGCTGTCCGTGCAGGTGGTGATCGTGCCCGCGGTGGCGTACCTGGTGTTCCGGGAACGGCCGTCGAACCGCTTCGTGTGGGCCGCTCCGGTGCTGCTGGGCGGGATCGTGCTCGCGGGCGGCCTGGCGGGCACGCCGGCGTTCGGCCCCGACCCGGCCCTGGGCGCGGTGCTGGCCTTGGGCGCGGGCGTGGGGTTCGCCGCCTACCTGGTGCTGATGCGCCGCAGCACCGGACCCGGCGCCCGCGACCACACGTTGTTCCTCGCCACGGTGTCGGCGGGGGTGGTGGCGGTGGCGATCGGCGTGCCGACGGACCGGCTCGACCTGTCGCCGGGGTGGCCCGTGCTGGGCTGGCTGCTCGCGTTGGCGCTGATCGGCCAGATCGCGGGCTGGTTGCTGATCTCCACGGCGCTGCCCCGCCTGTCGAGTGCGACGGGCGCGACGATGATGCTGCTGCAACCGGTGGGCGCGATCCTGATGGGTGTCGTGCTGCTGCACGAGCGGCCCAGCGCGCCGCAGTTGGCCGGGTGCCTGGTGGTGCTCGGCGCGGTCGCCTTCGTCAGCGTCGGGTCGCGCCGCTGACCGGGGCACGGGGCACGGGGCGTCAGCGTGGCGTGGTGTTCGTGAGGCGGACGAGGAACTCGGCGTTGTCGCGGGTCTTGCGCAGGCCGTCGAGGAGCACGTCGATCGCATCCTCCTTGCCGGCGAGGGCCCGGCGCAGCAGGCGGGTCGCCGTCGCTTCGCGGGGGGTGAGCAGCAGGTCGTCGCGGCGCGTGCCGGACTGGGTGACGTCCACGGCGGGGAACACGCGTCGGGCGGCGGCCTTGCGGTCCAGCCGGAGTTCGGCGTTGCCGGTGCCCTTGTACTCCTCGAAGAGCAGCGCGTCGCCCGCGGAACCGGTGTCGACCAGCGCGGAGGCGATGATCGTCAGCGAGCCGCCGTCCTCGACGGCGCGCGCGGCCCCCAGGAACCGCTTGGGCCCGGCGAGGGCGCCGGCGTCCACACCTCCGGACAGGGTCCGGCCGGACACCGGCGCGGCGAGGTTGTGGGCACGGCCGAGCCTGGTCGCGGAGTCCAGCAGGACCACCACGTCCCGGCCCAGCTCGACCAGGCGTTTCGCGCGTTCGACGGCCAGCTCGGCGAGCGCCGTGTGATCACGCGGCGGGTGGTCGAACGTGGCGGCGACGACCTCGGCCGGCACGGCTCTCGCGAGGTCGGTGACCTCCTCCGGCCGTTCGCCGACCAGGACGAGCATCAGGTGGCACTCCGGGTGGTTCTTGGCGATGCCGTGCGCGATGGCCCGCAGGACGGTGGTCTTGCCGGCCTTGGGCGGCGCGACGACCAACGCGCGCTGCCCCTTGCCGATGGGCATCACCAGGTCGACCACCCGCGTGGTCAGCTCGTGCGCCTCGGTCTCCAGCCGCAGCCGCTCCCGCGGGTGGGCGGGCACCAGGTCGGTGAACACCGGCCGGGACCGGGAGTGGCGCGGGTGCGCGCCGTTGACGGCCTCCACCGTGACCAGCGACGGCGACCTGCCGTCCCGGGCCGGTGGTGCGACGCGGCCGTGCACCTCGTCACCGCGCCGCAGCCCGTGCTCGGCGACGAGGTGCGCCGCGACGGTGGCGTCGTCCGGTCCCGGCAGGTAGCCGTCGGTGCGCAGCACGGCCCGGCGGTCCACGACGTCGAGGACGCCGGAGGTGAGGCGGGTGCGGGAAGGATCGTTGTGGTTCAAGGGTTTTCTCCCTGATCGCGGGAACGGTGGACGACGCGGCGGCGCCGCGTCGGGAACCCGCTGCCAGGTCGGGGAAGGCCGCACGGCCACGTCCGACCGCAGTCCGGGTCTGGAGAGAATCCGCGGGAGGGGCTGAGGCCACCTGCGTCCGCGAGAACTAGATGTCACGCAGCATAGCCGTCGGTCCGGACCACGCGCAAGCGTCGCCCCCTCCGGCCCGGCGACGGTGGGCTGTTCGGCGTAGTCGCTGGTATACGTTGTGCGGCGAGGTCTGGTCGAGGGCGAGGAGTGCCGGCGGTGTCGCGGTTGTTGCTCGTGGAGGACGACGCGGCGTTGGCGGAGGCGCTCGCGCGGGCGTTGCGGGGCCTCGGGCACGAGGTGGCGGTGGCCGGCAGCGGCGAACGGGCGTTGGAGCTGCTGGCCGAGCGGCGCGCGTCCACCGACCTGGTGCTGCTGGACGTGATGCTGCCCGGGGTGGACGGGTTCGAGGTGTGCCGCCGCCTGCGCGCCCGGGACACCGTGCCGGTGATCCTGTTGACCGCGCGTGGCGACGCGGTGGACGTCGTGGTCGGGTTGGAGGGCGGCGCGGACGACTACGTCGTGAAGCCGGTCGAGCCGAGGGTGCTCGACGCCAGGGTGAAGGCGGTCCTGCGCCGCTCCGCGCCCGCGCATCGACCGCCGACGCCGCACGTGCACACCATCGGCGACCTCGAGCTGGACACCGCCGCCATGGTGGTGACCCGCGACGGCGTCGAGCTGGGCCTCACGTCGACCGAGTTGCGCCTGCTGGTCGAGTTCGCCGAGCACCCGGGCCAGGTGCTGAGCAGGCAGGCGCTGCTCAAGCGGGTGTGGGACTACGGTTTCGCCGGCGACTCGCGGCTGGTCGACGCCGCCGTGGCCCGCCTGCGCGCGAAGATCGAGCCCGAACCGGCCAACCCCGTGCTGCTGCGCACCGTCCGGGGGTTCGGCTACCGCCTGGTCAAGCCGTGAGGTGGCGGCCGGGTCTGCGGGCCGCCGTCGTGCTGACCGTCGCGGCCGTCAGCCTCGTCACGACCGCCGCCATGGCGTTGACGACCTACCAGCTCCAGGCCGGCTCCGCCCGGGAGCGGTTCACCGCCTCGGCGCAGGCCGCGTTCGACTCCGACGCCCAGCAGGCGCACCAGTTCCTGGTCCGCAGCACCGCGTTCGAGTCCGCGGTGGGCGGTGTGGCCGAGTACATGGGCGCCCGGCTGGGCCTGACGTGGGCGCTGGTCAACTTCACGCCGACGTCCGGCCCCGTGTCCACCGCCGCGGACGGCAGGTACGTCCCGGTCGCCGGCACGGGCGGGTCGTTCGCCGGGCAGCTGCCCGTGTCCCGGGTGGACGAGGCACGGCGGGGCGGGCGCCCGGTGCGCTACACCGCGGACACCCCGGACGGCCCGCAGCTCGTCATCGTCGGCGAGGTCGAACCGGGCTTGCTGCTCGCCGAGTTCTACCACGCGCGCGGCATCGACCGGGAGCTGTCCGCCCTGCGCGACCGGCTCGCGGTCGTGGCGGCGGTGATCGCGCTGCTCGGCGGCGCGCTGGGCGTCCTGGCGGCACGGGGTGTGCGGCGCCGGGTGCGCACCGCGGCGCTCGCCGCCCGCCGGTTCGGCGACGGCGCGCTGGACACCAGGCTGCCGGTGCGGGGTCGTGACGAGCTGGCCGACCTCGCCGGGTCGTTCAACGCGATGGCGCAGCGGCTCGGCGAGTCCATCGAGCAACTGCGGCTCAAGGACCAGCAGCAGCGGCGGTTCGTCGCCGACGTCGCGCACGACCTGCGCACACCGGTCGCGTCGATGGTCGCGGCCGCCGACGGTCTGCGCAGCCCGGACGCGCAGGACCGCGCCCGGTCCGCCGAACTGCTCGCGAGCCAGGCGCGGCGGCTCGGCGCGCTGGTCGAGGACCTGCTGGAGGTGTCCCGGTTCGACGCGGGCGCCGCCGAGCTGCGACCCGAGGCCGTCGACCTCGAGGCGCTGGTCGAGGACGCCGTCCAGGTGAGCGCGCCGGATGCGGACGTCACCGTCCGGAGCACCGGGGACGTCACCCTGTTCGCCGATCCCCGCCGCCTGCACACGATCGTGCGCAACCTCGTGACCAACGCCGTCCGGCACGGCGAACCACCGGTCGCGGTGACCGTCGACGGCACGGCGCCCGACCTGGTGCGGGTGGCCGTCGCCGACTCCGGACCCGGCCTGCCAGCCGAGCTGGCCCCGGTCGTGTTCGACCGCTTCGTGCGCGGCGACCGCGCCCGCAGCCGCACGGAGGGCAGCGGGCTCGGGCTGGCCATCGCGCGGGAGAACGCCCGCCTGCACGGTGGCCGCCTGGACGTCGACGGCGCGGTGTTCACCCTCACCGTGCCGCGAGGCGGACCGCCGCGCGTCGACTGATCAGCGGGCCGCTTGTCACACAACGCGCACACAACGCGCACCGGCCGGGGACATCGCGCGGGCAGTGTCGGACACGTCCGATCCGGCACTACCAGCGAGGAAGAAACATGGTCTGCCCATGGGCGCGCGCACGTGTGGACGGTGACCGGCGATCGGGTCGGCGGATCTCGGCGGCGGTGGTCTGCGGGTTCGTGCTGGCGCTGTCGGCGTGCTCGCCGGGCGCCCCGGTCGGCCCGGCGGGGCACGCCAAGAGCCGTGCGGTCGAGGACGGCAGCATCCCCGACCACACCAGCATCTCCCCCGACGACTCCGGCCACCCCGCCATCTCCGGGCTGGACCCGGACCTGCTGGCGGCGGTGCGGAGAGCGGCGGCGGACGCGCGGGCGGCCGGTGTCGAGCTGCGGGTGACCTCGGGGTGGCGGAGCAAGGCGTACCAGCAACGCCTCCTCGACGAGGCCGTGGCCGCGCACGGGAGCCTGGAGGAGGCTCGGCGGTTGGTCAGCACGCCGGAGAAGTCCGCGCACGTGACCGGCAAGGCCATCGACATCGGCCCGACCGACGCCGCCGACTGGCTCATCCGCCACGGCTCGGACCACGGCCTGTGCCAGACCTACGCCAACGAGATGTGGCACTTCGAGCTCTCGACCACCCCGGGGGGCGAGTGCCCGGCGCCGCGCGACGACGCGGCCGGCTGAGCGGTCGCCGTCACGAGGTGGCCAGCGCGGCTTCGGCGGTGCACGGCTTCTCCAACGGCCCCAGGTCGCGCCAGTCGAGCGACCACACCCGGACCTCGCCGCCCACACGCCGCCCCATCACGCAGTCGCCGTCTCCGCCGGTGTTCGCGGACAGCGCCACACCGACATCGCCGCCTCGGACGTGCACGAGCACTCGGGGCGGGATGCTCGCGAGGCCGGTCACCGGGTCCACCCGCGGCGCGGGCAGAGCGGCGGCCACGGCGTCGCGCGCCTCGGCTTCGCCGGGTGTCCCGGGCAGCGCACCGAGAGCCGTTTCCAGGGCCGGCGCGAAGTCCGACGGGATGCCCCGCTTCGGCAGCGGCGGTGGCGTGACCGGGGTGGCGTCCTCCGGGCAGGCGACCCGTGACGGCTCGGCCACCGCGCCGTAATAGTCGAAGTCCACCTCGTAGCAGGCGTCGAACGCCGGGGTCTTCTGCCACCCGGAGTCGTACGCGTCGCGGTGGATCCGCCAGACCAGGCGCGCCATCGGGTCCTCGGGCCCCTCGTGGGCCAGGTCCTCGGCCAGCAGCACGCTGAAGCCGGGCGACCCGCCGAGCGGTGTGGCCAACGCGGCCCTGGCGAGACCGGCCGCGTCCGGTTGGCGCGGGTAGCCGATGGCGTCGGCCAGGGTCGTGGACTGCCGATCCGTCTCCGCGTCGCCGGCGGCCGACTCGCCCAGGACGCCGCACGAGGCGAGCAGCAGGCCCGCGCACGCGACCGCCACGACCCGCACCGGGTTGACCATGACCGCCACGTTAGCCGTCCCGGCGTCCGACCGGCGTCGCGACGGCCTCCGCGCGAATTGTCGGTGCCCCTCGATAGCGTGGCCGAAGATCACGTGATGAAGGAGCGAACGCATGTCTGCCACGACGTACCTGGAGCTGTCCGAAGCCGATGGTGGCGCGCACAAGTTCTACGAAGTGCGGGTCGACGACACCGAGGTCACCATCACCTACGGGCGGATCGGGGAACAGGGGCAGGTCAGGAGCGCGACCTTCGCCGACCACACCAAGGCGCTCAAGGCCGCCGAGAAGAAGATCGGCGAGAAGGTGCGCAAGGGCTATGCGCCCGCCGTCAGGGGGATGCGTCAGCGCCGGTCGGTGAGCAGGCGGCAGATCGTCAGCACCCGTTCCACCGCCACCCAGGCGCCGGTGCTGTGGCGCTTCGCCTCCGGGGCGCCGGCGTTCGGCATCTTCATCGGCGAGGACCACGCCTGGGTCGGCAACGAGAAGGGCGACGTCTACACCCTCACCCACGACGGCCGGGTCACCGGGCGCTTCGGCCTGCCCGACGCGGTGAAGTGCATCGTGGCCGACGACTTCTGGATCTACGCGGGGTGCGACGACGGCCAGGTGTACGACCTCGGCGCCAAGGTGCCGCGAGTGGCCTACGAGATCGCCGACGACGTCGACATCTACTGGCTCGACATCCACGACGGCGTGCTCGGCGTGTCCGACCGGCAGGGCGGGGTGACCGTGGTGGACCACGAGGACGAGTTCCAGTGGTCGGTGCCGGCCACCGGCGACAGCGCCTGGATGGTCCGCTGCTCGCCGGAAGGCGTGTTCCACGGCCATTCCCGCGGCGTCACCCACTACACCGGGCGCGGGAACCGGGCGTGGCACGCGGACACCGTCGGCGGGGTGCTGTTCGGCTGGCAGGAGCGCGACGAGGTCTTCGCCGGCACCAGCCGCGGCCGCGTGCACCGGTTCGCCAAGGCCGACGGGCGCCAGACCGGCGAGTACCGCTGCGACGCGGCGGTGTTCTCCTGCGCGACGTCACCCGACGGCGAGTTCGTCTTCGCGGGCGACAACCAGTCCTCGGTGTACTGCTTCGCCGCCGACGGCACCCGGTTGTGGAAGCTCGCCACGGGGTGCGGTTCCGCGTTCTCCATGCAGTACCGCGACGAGCGGCTCTACCTGGTGACCACGGACGGCTCGCTCGCGTGCCTCGACGCCGGGGAGTCCGCCGTGCGCGCGGCCGAGCAGGGCCGGTTGCCGCAGCGCCAGGACATCAAGGCGGGCGCCCTCGACCGCGTCGAGGCGACCGCGGAGGTCGAGGTCGTGTCGGACGTCGAACCGGGCGACGGCGTCGTGGTCGAGTGCGTGCAGGTCGGCGGTCGGGTCCGGGTGCACGTCGTCTCGGAGGGCTACGACCGGACGTGGGGCGTGCAGTTCCCCAAGAACATCCGCGTGCCCGGCGCCCGGTACCTGGTCACCGAAGTGGTCACGTCGGCCGGCGGGTCGTTCTACCGCACGCGCGGCGAGATCAAGCGCCTGCGGTGAGCACCGGCGCCGCGGCTGCGGCCGGACCAGGTCGAACGGCTGGTCGAGTGGGCGCTCACCTCGCGCGAGGACCGCACCACCCGGGCCGACCCGCCGACGGTCCGCACGCCACCCGGGTACCGGTCACCCGATCGGGCCCGCCGCCCCGCGGCGCCACCGGCTTCCGACGCGACGGCGGCCGTTCGTGATCGGCGCGGTGTTCCTGTTGTGCTCCACGGTCTTCCGGCCGCACTGCGCCCCCGGCCTGTTCCCGCTCCGTCGGCCGGGTCGACGGAGCGAGGCCCACCGAGCGGTCATGACCGGAGGCTGAGGGGTCCTCGACGCGGGGCGGCCGTGCTGGCGCGCACGACCAGCTCGGTGGACAGGACCAGCCGGTGCTGCGACAGGGGTCTGCCGTTCGCCAGGTCGATCACCATGCCGGTGGCGGTGGCCGCCATGTCGCTCAACGGCTGCCGGACGGTGGTCAACGTGGGGATCATCCACTGCGCGGGCGGCAGGTCGTCGAAACCGACCACGCTCAGGTCGTCGGGGATGCGCAACCCCGCCTCGTAGACGGCCTGGTACACGCCCAGCGCCTCGCCGTCGTTGCCGGTGACCACAGCGGTCGGCGGGTCCGGCAGGCGCAGCAGCTCCCGGGTGTGCTCCAGGCCGTCGGCGATCTGGAAGTAGCCCTCGCGGACCAGCTCCGGGTCCACCGGCACACCGGCCGCGTCCATGGCCGCCCGGTAGCCGTCGAGCCTGGCCCGGCCGGACAGCATCTGCGGCGCGCCCGTGATCACCGCGATGCGCCGGTGGCCGAGGTCCAGCAGGTGACGGGTCCCCGCCAGGCCGCCGCTCCAGTTGTCCGCGCCCACCGACGGCACGTCGTGCCCGGGCTCACCGGTCGGGTCGACCAGCACCACGGGGATGTCACGGCTGCGCAGCTGCTCGTGCTGCTCGGGCGTGGGACCGGAGAAGACGGCGACGACCCCGGTCGGCCGCCGCGCCAGCACCCCGTCGATCCAGCTCCGGCCGGGGGTGTGCGTGCCGTGCAGCTCGGTCAGCCCGATCGTCAGCCCGTGGTCGGTGACGACCCGTTCGACCCCCTTGATCACCTCGACGGGGTAGGTGCCGGCCAGCTCGTGGAACAGGACCTCGACCAGCGGCGCCTTGCTCACCTTCTTCTGCCGCCGGTACCCCTGCTCGCGGAGCAGGCCCTCCACCAGGGCACGCGTCTCCGCGGCGACCTCGACGTGCCCGTTGACCACCTTGGACACCGTCGCCGCCGACACGCCCGCCAGCTCGGCGATCCGCGCGATGGTGATCCCGGCGCCGCCGGCTGCACCGGGGGCCTGGTCACGCGTCGAAGCCATGCCGCGAGTCTAACGGCCGGTCCGGGACGGCCCGGCCGCGCAGACCGATCAGGAATCGGGCACAGGGGCCGACCTGGCGTCGTCGGCATGGCGAACATCGATCCGTCACCCTGGACGTGGCCGACACCGCAGCCGCCCGCCGCTTCTACGCCGACGCGTTCGGCTTGACCGACCGGCTCCGCCTGCGGGCCTCCGAGGCGCCGACGACCGGTTCCCGCGGCTACGCGCCGGCGCTCGCGGTGTCCCCGGCCGTCCACCGTCGACAGCCTCGTCGCGACCGCTCTCGAAGCCGGCGCCACCACGCTCAAGCCCGCCGCCAGGTCGCTGTGGGGCTACGGAGCCGTCGTGCAGGCGCCGGACGGCGCGATCTGGAAGGTCGCCACCTCGGCCAAGAAGGACACCGGGCCGGCGGACCGGCGGATCGACGAGGTCGTGCTGCTGCCGGGAGTCTCGGACGTCGCCGCGAGCAAGCGGTTCTACACCGGTCGGGGGCTCGCCGTCGGCAAGAGCTTCGGCCGCGTGTACGTCGAGTTCGCCACCACCGCGTCGAGTCCCGTCAAGCCGGCGCTGTACCGGCGTCGCGCGCCGGCCAAGGACGTCGGCGTCACGCCCGACGGCGCCGGCTCACGACGAACGCGTGACCGCGGCGCACGCCCGCCGCGGCGACGACCGGCTCACCCGACCGTCACCCTTGCCATAGTCCGACGATCGGTATATACCGATCACATGAAAGACGGTCCCTTGAGGGAGCCGACGTTCCTGATCCTCACGGCGTTGGCCGCGCGGGCGCAGCACGGCTACGGCATCCTGCTCGACGTCGAGGAGATCTCCGGTGGTCGGGTCAAGCTGCGCGCGGGCACGCTGTACACCGCGCTGGACCGGATGGCCGCGGACGGCTGGGTGGCGGTCGACCGGGAGCAGGTCGTCGACGGCAGGCTCCGCCGCTACTACCGGCTGACCGACGAGGGGGCAGCCAGGCTGGAGGCCGAGGTGCTGAGGTTGCGGTCGCAGACCCGAGCCGCGCAGCGACGCCTGCGGCTCCGACCGGCGGGAGGCACGGCGTGAGCGGGCTGGAACGGCGTTACCGGCGGTTGTTGGGGTGGTACCCGCGCGATCACCGCGCCCGCCACGGCGAGGAGATGCTGGCGGTGCTGATGGCGGGGGCCGGCGATCGGACCCGGCCGAGCCGGCGCGAGCACGCCGACCTGCTGTGGGCCGCCGTGCGGCTGCACCTGCGTCGGGTGGTGGCGGCCGACGGCGGCGTCGACGCCCGGGACGTGCTCGCGGTCGTCAGCCTGCTCGCCCCCGTGTCGCTGCTGGCCGGCGCGACGACCGGCGTGCACGAGGTCGCGTGGTTCGTGAAGGCGGGCAGCCTGGGGGACATGCCCTGGGCCACGCAGTTCCCGGACGCGCCGGTGTGGGGCCTCTGGGCCGTGGTGGCCGCCCTCGTCCTGCTCGGGCGGTCACGGGCCGGTGCGGTGGTCGCGTGGGCGGCCGTGGTCAGCTCCGTGCTGGTCGCGGTGTTCTTCCCGCACCAGCACTGGTGGAGCGGGATGGACGCGGGGTGGATCCTGGTGGGTCTGCTGACCGCGGTCGCGCTGACGTGGTCGCCGGGGCCGGCGCGCGGTCGGGAACTGGCCGGCGGCCGGGCGGTCCCCGTGATGGCCGCGACGGTCGGCGTGACCGTGGTGCTGGGCGTCTTCGGCCACGGCGTGGCGCCGGCCGAGTTGCTCGGGCTCGCGGTGGTCGTCGTCGGCACCCTGGTCGCGTGCGGGCGGCGGTCGCGCGTCGGCCGCCGGGCCGCGTTGATCCTGCTGCTGCCGACGGTGACCGCGGCGCTGGGCTTCGCGCAGTTGCTCCTGTCGTTGCGCATGCCGACCTCCTTGGAGGTGGCCGTGTTCTACGGCCTGCCGGTCGTGGCGCTGCTGGCGCTGGGCGGTCTGCCGCGCCGCGTGCGCAGGCGCCCCGACCGACCGATCACCTGACCGCCCGGGGTGCGGGCGCCCGGCTGCGGCGGGGCGCCCGTCCCCCAGAATTCACTCCGTAGGGTGGTCTTCCGAACCACCCCGACGTGTGACGGCACGTACCCCCGGTGCCGAACGTCCCGTGCACGACGCGTGGCCTCCGACGCCCCGTTCACCCCACCGTCAGGACGATGTCACCGGAACCGGTGACGCGGTGTCCGGTTCGGCGCCCCGGACGGGCCGGTCCAGGGCCGACTGATCGACCTCGGGGCGCTCCCGGAGCGCCCCGACCGCGATTGCCGCCCCCGCGACCGGCGCTTACGCTCGGTGCACAGGACGGCCCCAAGATGCCGCCGGCGACGAGTCGGCCGCCCGAACGGGGCGACACCGGATGGCAGGTCGTGGACCCCCGATGACGGATCGAGGTCCACCGCGGCCCACCGTGACTTCCGCGCAGGAGCGACCATGCCAGAAGCGCCACTCCAGTCCACCGCCTCCCCCCGACCCGGCGACGGCATCCGCGACGACGCCCTGGTGGCCGCCGTGTCGCACGACGCCCTGGCCGTCCCCGGTGCGCCGTGAACGCCGAGCACGTGGCGGTCGCCGTGGTCGGCGCGGGGATCGGGGGCCTCGTCACCGCCTTGGCGTTGCGCCGCACGGGTGTCCGGGTCGTGGTGTTCGAGCAGACCGAAGCCCTCACCGAGGAGGGGGCGGGGCTGGCGCTCGGCGCGAACGGCATCCGGCCGCTGCTGCGGCTGGGCCTGGGCGCGGAGATGCGGCGGGTGGCCTTCCAGCCCTCGCGCGTGGTGTTCCGCCACTGGCGCACCGGCGGGGTGCGGCAGGCGCTGCCCCTCGGCCGTGACTACGAGGACCGGTTCGGCGCGCCGTACTACACCTTCCACCGCGCGGACCTGCGCCGGCTGCTGGCCGAGCGGTACCGCGACGAGGGCGGCGAGCTGCGCACCGGGCACCGCTGCCTCCGCGTCACCCCGTCGGCCGACCGGGTGGTGGTCGAGTTCGACGGCGACCGGCGGGTCGAGGCCGGTGTGGTGGTCGGCGCGGACGGCGTGCACTCCGCGGTGCGGGCCGGCGTCGTCGGCGCCGACCGCGCGGTCTACTCGGGCCGGTCGGGCTACCGCGGCCTGGTCGCGGCCGACTTGGTCGGCGACGCGGTGGACGACGAGCTGGCGTTCCACCTCGGCCCGAACAGGCACCTGGTCGCCTACCCGGTGCACGGTGGCGACACGGTGAACTTCCTCGCCGTGGTGCGGGACCCCCGGTGGACCCGGGAGTCGTGGGTGCGGCGCGGCCGGGTCGCCGACGTGCTGGCCGCGTTCGCCGGGTGGTCGCCCGCCGTCACCCGGATCCTGGGGGCCGCCGACGAGGTGTCGCACTGGGGCCTGTTCGACCGGGAACCCGTCGACCGCTGGAGCCTGGAGCGGGTGACGCTGGTCGGCGACGCCGCTCACCCGATGCTCCCCCACCAGGGCCAGGGCGGTAACCAGGCCGTCGAGGACGCCGTGGTGCTGGCGGCCTGCCTGCGCACGTGGCCGGACCGCCCCGCGCTGGCACTGGACCGCTACGAACGGGCCCGCCGCACCCGGACCCGCATGCTGCAACGCAGCTCACGGCACAACGGCGAGTGCTACCAACTCCCGGACGGACCCGCCGCCGACGCGCGGGACGCCAAGCTGCGCCGGCTGCCGGAGGACATGGCCTGGATCCACGGCTACGACGCGGAAACCGCGCTGGCGACCTCGGAGGGAACCCACCACGGCGAACTGGTCTGAACCCGGCGCCGACCGTCCACCCCGTGCCGGGGCGGCGCGCCCACGCCTTGGTGCTGCCGCAGCAGTGCGACCGGCTCACCGCAGAGCTGGACCAAGTCGCCACCGTGCAGACCGCGGACCTGCGCGCAGACGATCCCGAGGCGACGCGATCGCTGCTTTCGGCGGCGCCGGCGCGACAAGCGACCGAGGCGGTCACCGACACCGGCACGTCACCGACACAACCGGGTTCCCGCGCCGTCCCGGACGGTGCGCGCCGGGAGATCCTCGACGCGGTCCAGGCCGTCCTGCCCGGGTCCGGTGCGTCGACTTCATGCTGACGAGAGCCGCCGCGCTCAGCAGGTGAGCAGCTGAGACGGTGGGTCGTGTGGTCGAGCCGTTTCACGTAGGCGTCCCCGCCGACGGCGGCGCGCTGTGCGCACGCCTCGTCCTGGGTGCCGAAGGTGCCGTAGTACACCGCGTAGATGTCGGCCCCGTCGAGTTGGTGGCGCAGCGAGCCGCACCCGGTCGTCGGCGAGTGCAGGTACCGCGCGCTGGGATGGGCGGACAGGAGCCGCTGGACGTCGGCGCGGTACCGCCCCGGTTGGACGGCCGCCCCGACGAACGTGACGTAGGCGCCGTCACAGGTGGGCACGCTCATCGGCTCGGCCAGACCGAGGTCCGCGCCGGGTGGCGCCACGACGGCCGGCGGCACGCTGACCTGTGGTGGTGAGGTCGTCGTCGGTGCGGCTGTTGTCGTCGACGAGGGCGTCGGGGTCGACGACGTGGTGGTCACGGCGGCGCTCGTCGGGGTTGATCGCTCCGCTGGCGCCCCGTCGGCGCTGGTCGCGGTCCCCGGCGTCGACCGCCCGGCGAGGCTGACCGCCACGCTCACCGCAGCCGTCGCCAGCACGACTGTCACGGCCGCGACCAGCCACAGCGTCCGCCGAGGCCGTGCGACCGCGTGCACCAGCGTCGGCCGGGGCGCGACCGGCGGCAGCGGGGCGGGCAGCGCGTGCCCGGCGAGCGCCGCCCGCGCGGCAGCGGCCAGTTCGCCCGCGCTCGCGAAGCGGTCGGCCGGGTTCTTCGCCATCCCCCGCGCGACGACCGCGTTCAGGGCGGGCGGCAGCCCGGGTCGCAGCGCGTCGGGCGAGGGTGGCGGCTGGTTCAGGTGCGCGCCGATCAGCGACGCGGCGGTGGTGCCGGCGAACGGCTTGCTGCCGGTCAGGCACTCGTGCAGCAGGCACGCCAGCGAGTAGACGTCCACCCGGTAGTCGGTGGGGCCGTCGCCGAACCGCTCCGGCGCCATGTAGTCCAGCGTGCCGATCGCGGCACCGGTCCCGGTCAGCCCCGTCGTCGCGTCCAGCGCCCGTGCGATCCCGAAGTCCACGAGATACGCGAACCCGGCGTCGGCGATGAGGACGTTGGACGGCTTCACGTCCCGGTGCACCAGGTTCTGCGCGTGGGCAGCGCCGAGCGCCTGCGCGACCTGCTCGACGATCCCCACCGCCTCCCCGGGGTCGAGCGGGCCGCCGCCGCGCAACCGCGCGGCCAGGTCCTGCCCGTCGACGAGCCGCATGTCGAGGTACAACCGCCCGTCCAGCTCACCGTAGGCGTGGATCGGGATGATGTGCGGCTCCTGCAACCGCGCCACCGCGTGCGCCTCCCGCCGAAACCGCTCCCGGTACTCCGGGTCCTCCGCGAACCGCGCGGCGAGCAGCTTCAGCGCGACCATCCGGTCGTGCCGGGTGTCGTAGGCACGCACCACCTCGCCCATCCCGCCCCGCGCGATGAGCGACTCCACCCGATAAGGCCCATACTCCCAGACCACCGAACAACCCCTCCGGCCCTCGTACCGCGCCCGACCACCCACACGTCGGGCCACCCCACCCGTTCGTTACAAGGACCAGTGCCGGGAACCCACGAACACCTGGGCTTCGCCGGTGGCTTTCCGGGCGTGGTCCGATAGGGACTGAAGGCAGTCGTCCGTGGCACCACCGAAGAAGTGCCCCGACGAGTTGAGAGCGCGTGCGGTCCGTTGCACCGGGAGTCGACTACACCTCGCCGACCGCGGCGGCTTGGATCGATTTGCGCAGGGCCGGGCCGATCGGTCCGCTGAGTTCCGTGACTTCCTGGATGCGCTGCTTGTTGGCGCGTTTGGCCTTGCGGTCGAGGACGAGATCGAGGTCGGCGGCGGTGACGATGGCCACGAGTGCGGCGTCGGCGGGGTCGATGCTGTCGAAGGGCTCGTGCAGGACGGCGTTGACCCGGCCGACGAGTTCGTCGCGGACGCGGGGATCGCGGATGGTCACCCTCGTGGCGGGGAACAGCCCGAGGATCTTGTGGGGTCGGAGGTGAACCCAGCCGCCGACGTCGAGGTGCCGGCGTACCGCTCGGAAGGTGGCGCCCTGCCTGTGGTTGATCCAGGACTGCCACGCGTGGGGCTTGGCCGCGGCGATCTCCTCGAGGAGCGCGTCGAGGACGGGATCGTCGCAGGGGCGCCGGACGTGGATGGTGGCACGGCCGCGTTCGTCGGTGAGGTGGCCGCCCAGGTAGAGGTCCGCGAGGGTGGCGGCGCGGAGCATGGCGCCCAGGTGGGTCCCTGAGCCGACCTTGCCCTTGTCCGGGTTGTACGCCAGCAGGTAGACGCGCTCGGGGAGGCTGCGGGGCACGCCCATGTCATGCTTCTTTCGGGTTGTGCGTGGCCGGGGGTACCGAGATGCCCGCGGTCAGCGCTGTTCGGACGATGCGGATGGCCTCGTTGGTGTCGATGCCGAGGCCGGCGATGACGGCGGCGTAGTCGGCGGCGGCGCGGCTCGCCCGTTCGCGTCCCTGCTCGCCGGCCGCGGACACGAACGAGCCGGCCGACCCGCGGGTTTCGATCAGACCCGCCTCCTCCAGCTCCCGGTAGGCCCGGCCGACGGTGTTGACGGCCAGGCCGAGGTCCGCGGCCAGCCGGCGGAGGGTCGGCAGCCGGGTGCCCACGGCGAGCGTGCGGTCCTGGATCTGCCGGGCGAGTTGGGCACGGAGCTGCTCGAACGGCGGGACGGGCGAGGCCGCGTCGATGGAGATCATTCGGGTCACGGTGCGCCCATGGCGTTCCGCGCCACCACGGCGCTCCGGGCGGTCCGCGCCTCGATCAGGGCCAGCGCGATGACGCTCACGACGACGAAGGCGATCCAGGCGGCGTTCCACCAACCGAAGGCGGTGCTGAACACCGACACGACCGGCAGCGACCACACCGACCACACCGCGGTGGGCGCGGCGCCGACTCGGGCGTCCTCGACCCGCATGATGACGTCGGCGGTCAGCGAGACCTCGTCGTCCGCCACGACCGGGTGCGTCAGGACGTGGCGCAGCTGGACGACAACGCCGACGGCGAGCCCGCACAGCCCGATGAGCAGGATGACCGCCGCATACCTCGCGGCGGGGTCGTCCAGCGTCAGGGTGCCGATCGCCGGCGCCGTCCCGCCCGCGAACGTGGCGACCGTGAACGCGGCACGTGGCCTGCCGAGCACGGTGCGCCAACCGAGCCGGACCGGGTGGGCCGCCCGCCGCGGCAGCGTCGCACCGGCGCGCCGGTCGACCCGCCGCACCCACCGGTCCAGCGACGACTGGGCCAGCACCAACCCGACCACCAGCGCCGTCAACACCAGCAACGACCAGCGCCGATCCCCGGACCCGTCCACCATGCCGCCGGTGTAGGTGAGCGCGACCGCGATCAGGAACGCGGCCAGCAGGACGGAAGCAGCCAGCCGGGCACGTCGCCGGACCTCCAGGCGCGTCGCCAGCAACGCTGTCGGCCGGACGTCGGCCAAGCCGTGCCCGGTCAACCACGCACCGGCCCGTTCGAGGTCCGCCGGACGCACCGAAAGGTCGGCACCCGGCAACGTCCCCTTCGGCATGACGCCTCCTATGTCGCAAGTTATGTCTCAACATGGTGCGTCAAGATTTGCGACAAGTCAACCGGCCGCGGAGCAGGCGCGGCCGGCGCTCGGGCGCGGCGACCTCGGCGTTGACCGGTTCGGCGGTCGGCGGCTCCGACGTGCACCGGGCGGGCGAACGGGCAGCGGTGCGGTTCGAGAACGCGTTGCGCGACCGGGCGAACCGGGGTGGGACCCTCGACGGCAGGCCGTACCCGTGCCTCGCGTGGATGGACGGTTCCACTGTGGACGATCGTCCGCGAGGACTGGCCCAGCGGGCGCTACGACGGCGCGTTCGAGCCGACCCGGCGGAAGTCCCGCGACCGCGACGGGATGCGCAGGGCAGGAGGCTGTCACGGTGTCGGGAGCATGTCCGGGTGATCGTGCCCTTGCCGCACGAGGTGACCCGGAAGCTGGTGTCCGTCTGGACCGGGATCGGGCGCGGCCGGGTCAGAGGTGGGCGAACAGGGGCGGGAAGAGCAGGACGACGACCCAGGCCCACACCGCGTAGACCGGGAGGTAGGCGGTCTGCCAGCGTTCCAGCGCGGTGAACGGCGCGCGGCGGCGGATCAGGGACAGCATCAGCCACGCCGTCCACGCCAGGTTGGCCAGCAGGATGACGTTCTCGCCCAGTGCCGCCGCCTTGTTCGGCGTGGTGCCGAACTCGGTGATCCGGCCGGTGATCTCCAGCAGCACCAGCACGTCGATCACCAGCGCGCTGACCACGAGGGCGAGCTGGAGCTTGTCGAACCCGCCGGGAGGCGCCAGCGGATCGCGGGCCGAGAACGAGTAGAGCAGCAGGCCGAGCACCACGACCAGCAGCAGGTCGAACAGGATCAGCGCCTCGCGTTCGACGTCGATGCCGGAGCTGGTGACGCCGAGCGTGACCAGGAACGCCAGCAGCACCGCGGTGAACAGCGGGGTGAACAGGCGCGTCAGCACGGGGGCGATGTTCTCCACCACGCTCTGCTTCGCCTCGACGAGCCACCCGGCCACGACCGCGGCCGCCGCCGCGCCGCACGGCAGCACCCACTGCGAGACGACGGTCTCCGGCGAGATGCCGATCGCCTGGAACGTGCCGAAGGTGAACCCGATCAGCACGCCGCCGCCGAGCGCGATGAGGACGTAGTAGATGAACCACTCGCCGGTGAAGCGGACGAAGTCCATCCGTCGCCGTGACGACCGCACGTCGTCGGACACGTAGGCCAGGCCGACCACGAACCACAGCGCGATCGGCAGGTGGATGCCGGTCAGGACCAGCGACTGGGAGTCCTCCGCGAGCGGGTAGGCGTTGGCGGCGACGGCGCCGAGCGCGAACAGCGCCACCAGCACACCGACCAGCCCGGTCGCGGCGCGGCGTCGCCAGGCGAGGAAGCCCGCCAGCCAGGGCAGCACGAGCAGGCCGACGTTGGGCGCGTAGAACGCGGCGTCGTCCTCCAGGGTCAGGCCGAACAGCTCCGGCGCCTTGACCGACGCCGCCGCGCCCACCGCGCAGGCCACCATCACCCACAGGTCGCGCCGCGACCGGCCGCCCGGCGCGGGTCCGTCGGGCCCGCCGGTCAGCACCAGCTGCTTCCACAGGCGTTCCGAGTGCTCCCGGGCGAACTCGCGGGACAGCTCGTCCAGGCTGCCCATGCGCTTGACCGCGACCAGGAACGCCTCGTCGGCGTGCAGCCCGGCGGCCAGGAGGTCGTCGACCGAACCCCGCAGGTGGTCCTCGAGCTCGTCCACGTCGGCCTGCCGCAGCTCCCGGCGCCGCTGCACGTAGTGGCGCCACTGGGCGAACTGCGCGTCCAGGTCGCCTCGGTCGTCGGTCATGCGAAGCCTCTCAGGGGGAACGTGGTCGACGGCCGAGGCCCGTCCGGACGGGGCCAGATCTCCTGGAGCGCGCCGACCACCGTGTCCCACTGCCGGCGCTGCTCGGCCAGCTCGGCCAGGCCGCCGCGGGTGATCCGGTAGTACTTGCGCCGCCGCTCGCCGGCGACCGACTGCCAGCTCGACTCGACGTGCCCGAGTCGCTCGAGCCGGTGCAGCAACGGGTAGAGCAGGCCCTCGGTCCAGTCCAGCTCACCGCCGGACAGCTCGTTGATCCGCCTGAGGATGGCGTAGCCGTAGCTGTCCTCCTCGGCCAGGATGCCCAGCACCATAGGGGTCGCCGAGGCGGCCACGAGGTCCTTGGTGACCTTCACGCGAACTCCCCCCGGCGACGTGACCTAGATGTGCAAGGCATAGTACTTCTAGGTATCAAGGCGTAGCAAACGGCGCGGACGGACCATCTGGGACGCAGGCGGCGGAACTCCGATGGTCGGCGCTCTCATCACGTTGACCGAACACCCGGAAGTGGGATTCTGGTGGCGTGCAGGGCAACTCCAGATCCTGGCCGGCCAACTGCTTCCGGTTGCTGCTGGTGGAGGACGACCGCGAGCTCGTGGAGTTGCTCGCCGCCGCGCTGCGCGACGAGGGCTACGCGGTGGACGTCGCCCTGGACGGGCAGCGCGGGCTGCACCTCGCCCTGACCCGCCCGTACGACGTGGTGGTCATCGACCGCGGCCTGCCCGGCCTCGACGGGCTCGACCTCCTGGTGCGGCTGAGGTCGAGGTCGGTGCGGGCGCGGGCGTTGATCCTGACCGCGCTGGGCACCGTCCACGACCGGATCGACGGTCTCGACGCGGGCGCGGACGACTACCTGGTGAAGCCGTTCGACCTGGACGAGCTCAGCGCGCGGCTGCGGGCCCTGTGCCGGCGGGCGCTGGAACTGGCCGACGTGCTGCGCATCGGCGCCGGGCACCTCGACGTCGGGCAGCGGGAAGCGGTGCTGCCCGACGGCGGGCGGGTGCCGCTCACCGCCCGGGAGTTCACCCTGCTGCGCGTGCTCGCCACCCATCCGGACACGGTGCACACGCGGGCGTCGTTGCGGCGCGTGGTGTTCCCGGACGCTTCGGCAACATCCATTGTGGACACTTACGTGTACTACCTGCGGAGCAAGATCGACCGTTCGGTGGTGCACACGGTGCAAGGACTCGGATATCGCTTGGGGGCGTTGTGAGCCGTTCGTGGGCCGAGGCGGAACGGGCGGTGATCCGGCGGGCCCGCCTGCGGATCAGCGTGCTGGTCGGGCTGGCGATCACCGTGCTGGTGGCGTTCGTCGGCGGCATCGCCTACGGCGTGATGGTGCAGGCGCAGGTGGCGCAGGTGACGCGCGAGCTGCGGTACAACGCCCAGTTCGGCGCGCCGTCGACGCCTCCGGGGTGCACGTGGCTGTTCATCCTCGACGACGGCGTGCTCGACGACGGCGTGCTGAAGGTCCCGCCCGGCTTCCCGCTGCGCGGCGACCTCGACGCGGTCGAGGCGTCGGGCGGGGTCGTCGAGCGCGACCTGCGGCTCAACGGCACCGAGTACCTGGTGCTGACCCAGCGCGGCGCGGACGGCACCACCGTGCAGGCGGTGTTCGACACCCGTTACCAGCTCGCCGACCGGCGCCACCTGCTGCTGGCGCTGGTGATCGCGGAGCTGGGCGGCCTGCTCGCGGCGGCGTTGCTGGGGCTGGGCGTCGGCCGCGGCACGGTCGCGCCGCTGGCCGAGGCGCTGGCCAGGCAACGGCGGTTCGTCACGGACGCCAGCCACGAGCTGCGGACCCCGATCGCGCGGGCCTACACGCGGGCGCAGCTGCTCGCCCGCTGGGCGAAGGCGGCGGACCTGCCCGACGACCACCGCGACAGCCTCGACGCGCTCGCCAGCTCGATCCGCGGCCTCGGCGACGTGGTGGACGACCTGCTGCTGTCGGCGCGGCTGACCCGCCAGTCCGAGGGTCCCGGCGGCCGGGCGGTCGACCTGGCCGCGCTGGCGGAGTCCGCGGTGCGCACCGAGGGCGACCGGGCGGACGAGCGGCGGATCACGCTGACCGTCGAACGCCCCACCGGTCCCCTGATCGTGACCGGGGTCGAGACCGCGTTGCGGCGCGCGGTGGACGAGCTGCTGGCGAACGCCGTGCGCCACACGCCGGAGGGCGGTCGGATCGACGTGCGCCTCGGGCTGCGGGGCGGGCAGGTCGAGCTGACGGTCGCGGACACCGGCGAGGGGTTCGACCCGGTCGAGGCGGACCGGCTCTTCGACCGGTTCCACCGGGGGCCGGTCGGTCCGGGCGCGCCGGAGCGGCGGTTCGGGCTGGGGCTGGCGCTGCTGCGCGAAGTGGTGACCGGCCACGGCGGGACGGTGGAAGCCGTCGGCCACCCGGGCCAGGGCGCGCGCTTCACCCTGCGCTTACCGGCCGCCCCCGACACCGCCGGCGCCGCGACGGACGAGGCGATCACCACCGGCCCGAGGTGACCAGGTCGGCGGCCACCCGCACGTCCGCGTCGAGGGGCCGGTCGGGGTCGACCGGGGCGATGGCGTCGGAGAGGGCGTCGAGCAGCGCGGCGCAGCGGGGGGAGGTCGGGCGGCGTCCGCCCACGTGGACCGCCTGGCGCAGGCCGAGGGCCAGTGAGCCGCACAGCAGCCGGAGCAGTTCGGCGAGGTCGTAGGAGCGCAGCGCCGCCTGGGTGCCGAACGGCACGACGTCCTGGTTGTGCAGGTTGGTCGGCAGGCTCTGGGTGCTCGCCGGCACGGCCGCGCGGCGGATCTCGGCGACGAACGCGGTCGTGGCCAGCTGCACGCCCTGCAGCCCGTGCTGGCGTCCGGGCCCGGCGGCGAGCATCGGCGGCAGGCCGGTGTTGCGGGCCGGGTCGACCAGCAGGTCGAGCTGCCGCTCGGCGAGGTTGCCCAACGACGCCGTGACCATGGCGAGCACGTCGGCGGCGAACGCGGCCGGCTGGCCGAAGAAGTTGCCGCCGTGCGCGACGAGGTCGTCGCCGGGGAAGAACAGCGGGTTGTCGCTGACCCCGCCCAGGTCGGCCGCCACGACACCGTCGACGTAGCGCAACGCGTCCTCCGCCGCGCCGAGCAGCTGCGGCGAGCACCGGATGCTGTAAGGCTCCTGGAGGGCGCGCTCCCCGGTCGGGATCGTGCCGACGAGGGTGGCGCGCATGCGGTCGGCGACGGTGGCCGCGCCGGGGTGCCCGTAGGCCGAGATCAGGCGTGGGTCGAGGAAACCAGGGTCGGCGCCGAGCACGTCCACGAGCAGGCACGTCAGGTCCTGGATCGCCCGGTGCGAGGCGCGCACCCCGTCCAGCGCCAGGGCGGTGGCGGCGGTCGTGACGGACGTGCCGTTGACGAGCGCCAGCGCGTCGCGCCCGTCGAGGGTGAGCGGGGTCAGCCCGGCGCGGTCCAGGGCGTCCCGGGCGGGCATCCGCTCGCCGTCCAGGTAAGCGTGGCCGCGCCCGCGCAACGCCTGGGTCGCGTAGGCGAGCGGGATGAGGTCGCCGCTGGCGCCGACCGACCCGTAGCGCGGGATCGCCGGGACGAACGTGGTCGCGAACATCGCCGCGAGCCCGTCCACGACGTGCGCGGACACCCCCGAGAGGCCTTGGGCGAGCGACCACGCCCGCACGAGCAGCGCGGCGCGGGCGATGTCGGCGGGCAGGTCCGGCCCCTGTCCCGCGCCGAGGTGGGCGAGGGTGTTGTCGCACTGGTCCGCCTCGTCCTCCCGGCCCGCGAAGCCGATCAGCGCGCCGAACCCGGTCTTCGCGCCGTAGACGGGCCGTTCGTCGTCGGCGAGCACGGTGCGCAGGTACTCGCGCCCCCGGTCGACCCGCTCCCGGACGGCGGGGCTGACGAGCACCGGCAACGGCGTTGCCGCACGGTGGAGGTGGTCGCTCCGCAGGGGCGCGCCGAGGTCCACGGGTGCGTCGGTCACGGTCGTGGTCACGGCACCGACGGTAGGCAGTCGATCTCAGAGAGTTCTGAGATCCGGTGCGTAGCTTCCTGGCTCATGGCGCACGACTACCTGATCATCGGGGCGGGACCGGCCGGTTTGCAGCTCGCCGCCCTGCTGGAGCGTGACGGTCGCGATTACGCCGTCCTCGAACGCGGCACCGGACCGGGCACCTTCTTCACCCGCTACCCGCGGCACCGGACCCTGATCTCCATCAACAAGGTGCACACCGGTTTCTCCGACCCGGAACAGCGGCTGCGGATGGACTGGAACTCGCTGCTGACCGACGACCCCGACCTGCTGTTCACCCGCTACAGCGACCGGTACTTCCCGGCCGCCGACGACCTGCTCCGCTACCTGGCCGACTTCGCCGCGGCCACCGGCGCCCGGGTCCACTACGACACCGAGGTCACGCGGATCTCCCGTGACGACGACGGTTTCGCCGTGCTCGACGGCGGTGGCCGGACGTGGCGCGCCGCGCGGGTCGTGGTGGCGACCGGGGTTTCGCAACTGCACGTGCCGCCCATCCCGGGCATCGAGCACGCCGAGCGGTACGACACGTTCGACACCGACCCGGAGTCGTTCACCGACCAGCGGGTGCTCGTGATCGGCAAGGGCAACTCCGGGTTCGAGACCGCCGACTCCCTGGTGGAGCACGCGGCGGTCATCCACGTGGCGGGTCCGCACTCGGTGCGGCTCGCGTGGCAGACGCACTACGTCGGCCACCTGCGCGCGGTGAACAACAACTTCCTCGACACCTACCAGCTCAAGTCGGAGAACGCCGTCCTCGACGGCACGGTGGAGCTCGTCGAGCCCCGACCGGGCGGTGGTTTCCGCGTCCTGTTCCGCTACGCGCGCACCGTGGAGTCGTTGCGGGAGCTGGAGTACGACCGGATCGTGGTGTGCACCGGGTTCCGGTTCGACGCCTCGGTGTTCGACGACAGCTGCCGCCCGGCGCTGGTGATCGACGACCGGTTCCCCGAGCAGACGCCCGCCTACGAGTCGACCACGGTGCCGGGCCTGTACTTCGCGGGCACGCTCACCCAGCAGCGCGACTTCAAGAAGTCCACCAGCGGGTTCATCCACGGCTTCCGGTACGGGGTCCGCGCCCTGCACCGCGTGCTCGCCGCCCGCCACCACGACACCCCGTGGCCGGCGACCGCGCTGGCGCCGTCGCCGGAGGCGATCAGCGACGCGCTGGTGGCCAGGGTGAACCGGTCGTCCGCGCTGTGGCAGCAGTTCGCGGTGATCGGCGACGTGGTCACGGTCTCCGGCGGGACCGCCCGGTACGAGGAGGAGGTGCCGGTGGCCTACCTCGCCGACGGCGGCCTCGGCCCGGCCGAGCACCGGTTCGTGGCGACGCTGGAGTACGGGCCGGACCACGACACCGTGGACCCGTTCGACATCACCGTCCCGCGCGTGGCGGAGAACGACGCGGCCAACGCGCAGGACGCGAGCTACCTGCACCCGGTGGTGCGCCACTACCGCGACGGCGTGCTCGCCGCGACCCACCACCTGGCGGAGAACCTGGAGAACCACTGGGACCTGCCGGCGGTGCACCAGCAGCCGTTGACCGCGTTCGTGAAGGAGTGCCTTGCCGGCGCGTGACGCCGAGCCGTTCCCCCGCGCGGTGCTCGACGTGCTCGAGACCGCCGGTGGACGGCCGGTGTTCGAACACGGCTCGCGCGTGGTGAGCGGCGCGGAGCTGCTCGACCTGGTCTCGCGGATCGCGGCCGGGTTGCGCAAGAACGGGCTGGGCCCGGGTGACGGCGTCGCGCTCGTGCTCGGCGTCGACCCGGAGGCGTTCGCCACGATCCTCGCCGCGCACGCGGTGGGCGCGCGGGTGCTGGGCGTGCGGCCGGGGCTGCCCGACGACCAGGTGCGCCACCTGCTCGGCCTCGACATCGCCGCCGTGATCACCGACTCGGACGCCGCCGCGCGGGCCACCGCCGCGACGGGCGCCCGCGTGCTGACCGTCGACTCGTTGCGCAAGTCCCGGGCCGAGGGCCGGCCGCGGTGCGCCGGCAGGCTCGCGGACGTCGCCCGGCTGATCCACACCAGCGGCAGCACGGGCGCGCCCAAGGCGTGCGCGCAGACCTACGCCGCGATGACGGACGCGTGGGCCGCGCGACCGGACGCGTGGCCGCCCGCGATCCGCGAGCTGGCCTCCCGGCTGGACCGCTTCCTGGTGTTCGGGTCGCTGTCGAGCCAGGTGATGTTCGAGTACGCGGTGGTGACGATCACGGCCGGTGGCGCCGCGGTCGTCGCCGACCGGCCCGGCTTCCCCGAGGCGATCGCCCGCCACCGCGCCTCGGCGAGCGTGTTCACCGTGCCCCGGCTGGCGAAGCTCGTCGCCGCGCAACGCCGCGCGCCGGCCGACCTGTCGACGTTGCGGGCGCTGATGGTGTCCGGGTCGCCGCTGAGCGCCGCGCGGCACCGGGAGGCGCTGGACGTGCTCGGACCGGTCGTGTTCCACGGCTACGGCCAGACCGAGACGGGCATGATCGCGATGGCGACCCCGGCCGACCCGCCCGGCACGGTGGGCGTGCCACCCGCGGCCGTGCGCGTCGAGGTGCGCGCCCCGGACGGCGCGCCGGTCCCGCCGGGCGTCGACGGGGAGTTGTTCGTCCGCACGCCGGCGCAGGCCGGCGCCTACTGGGCTGACCCGGAGCGCTCGGCCGAGGTGTTCACCGGCGGCTGGGTGCGCACCCGCGACCTGGGCCACGTCGACGCGGGCGGCCACCTGCACCTGACCGGCCGGACCAGGGACGTGGTCATCGTCAACGCGAACCTGCACTACGCGGGGCCCATCGAGCGCGTCCTCGCCGAGCACCCGGACGTCGCCGAGGCGTACGTGGTCGCCGTGCCGGACGAGGACACCGGCGAGGCGGTGCACGCGTTCGTCGTGCCGAGCGGTGGTCGGACGCCCGACCTCGCGGCACTGCGCGCCCTGGTGACGGACCGGCTGGGCGCGGCGTGCGCGCCGGTGGCCGTGACCGCGATCGAAGAACCGCCGCTCGCACCGAGCGGCAAGCCGGACAAGCGCCTGCTGTCCCGCTCCCGGACGTGAGGAGAAAGTCGTGTCCAGCGAGGTTTCGACGGAGTGTCTCGTGATCGGCGCCGGCCCGGCGGGGCTCCAGGCGTCGTACCTGCTCTCCCGCGCCGGGCGGGACCACCTGGTGCTGGAGGCCGGTGACGCGCCCGGCGCCTTCTTCACCCGCTTCCCCCGGCACCGCACCCTGATCTCGATCAACAAGCCGATCACCGGTTGGGACGACCCCGAGCTCGACCTGCGCACCGACTGGAACTCGTTGCTGTCCGACGACCCGGCGCTGCTGTTCACCCGCTACACGCCGCGCTACTTCCCGCACGCCGACGACATGGTCCGCTACCTGGGCGACTTCGCCGCCGCGCACGACCTGCCGATCCGCTACGGCACGTCGGTGGTGGAGGTGACCAGGCCGGACGACTTCGTGGTGCGCGACCAGAACGGCGACACCTACCGGGCCCGGCGGATCATCGTGGCCACCGGTGTGTCCAAGTCCTACGTGCCGCCGATCGACGGGGTGGAGCTCGCCGAGCGGTACGACGAGGTGTCGGTGGACCCGGCGGACTTCACCGGGCAGCGGGTGCTGATCATCGGGCGCGGCAACTCGGCGTTCGAGACCGCGGACAACCTCGTCGAGACGACGTCGGTCATCCACGTCGCCGGGCCCGGCTCGCTCAAGCTGGCGTGGCAGACCCACTTCGTCGGCCACCTGCGCGCGGTGAACAACAACTTCCTCGACACCTACCAGCTCAAGTCGCAGAACGCGCTGCTGGACGGTCGGGTCGTGGACATCCGCCGGGACGGCGACGGCTTCCTGGTGCGGGTCAGCTTCGTGCGGGTCGACGAGCGGGTGAAGGAGATCCGCTACGACCGGGTGATCCTGGCGACCGGGTTCCGGTTCGACGCGTCGATCTTCGCGCCCGAGTGCCGTCCCCGGCTGACGATCAACGACCGCTTCCCGGACCAGACCGCCGCCTGGGAGTCGGTGAACGTGCCCGACCTGTTCTTCGCCGGCACCATCACGCAGGCCAGGGACTTCAAGAAGTCGACGAGCGGGTTCATCCACGGCTTCCGGTACGGGGTGCGGGCGCTGCACCACGTCCTGGAGCACCGCTACCACGGCGTGGCGTGGCCGAGCCGGGACCTCGCCCCCACCTCCGGGGCGGCGGCCGACGCGGTCATCGAGCGGGTGAACCGCACCTCCGCGTTGTGGCAGCTGTTCGCGTTCATGGCGGACGCGGTGCTGGTCGGGCCGGACGGCGCGCTGCGCTACGCCGAGGAGGTGCCGTTGGCCCACCTGCACGAGGCGGTGGGCCGGGGCGACTTCGGCGACGTCGAGTCCTACCTGGCGGTGACGCTGGAGTACGGCGAGGGCCACGACCGGATCAACCCGTTCGACGTCACCGAGAGCCGGGTGTCCCAGCAGGACACCAGCGGGCTCGACGGCCGCTACCTGCACCCGGTCGTCCGGCACTTCCGGGACGGGGTCCTGCTCGGCGAGCACCACCTCACCGAGAACCTGGAGAACGAGTGGGACAGCGAGGACGTGCACCGGGCGCCGCTGCTGGCGTTCCTCGACACCCGACTCGCCCGGACCGCCGCGGTCTCGCCGTGAGCACCGGGCTCGCCGGGTTGCCCGAACAGGCCCGCGCGGTGCTCGACCCGGTGCACTACGACTACTACGCGGGCGGTGTCGGCGACGAGGTCGTGCTCAGGGAGAACGAGGCGGCGTTCCGACGCCTGGCCCTGCTGCCGAGGGTGCTGCGCGGCCGGTCGGAGCGGGACCTCTCGGTCGAGCTGCCCGGCGGTCGCCTCGACCTGCCGGTGCTGATCGCGCCGACCGCGTTCCACCGGCTGGCCCACCCGGACGGCGAGCTGGCCACGGCGCGGGCCGCGGCGGCGGCGGGAACGGTGCTGGTGTCCGGCGTGGCGTCGACCGTGGCGATCGGCGAGGTGGTGGCGGCGGCGCGGTCCGCGGCCGCGGACGCGTCCGTCTGGTTCCAGCTCTACCCGCAGCCCGACGAGGACGTGACCGCGTGCCTGGTGGACCGGGCGGAACGGGCGGGGTGCGCGGCGCTGGTGGTGACCGCCGACTCGCCGGTGTTCGGCCGCCACCGCCGCGACGCCGAGCACGGCTTCCACGACCTGCCGGCCGGGCTCGCGGCGGAGAACATGCGCGACCTGCCCGGTGCGCCGCCGGGAGGCGTGCGGGACATCGAGATGTCGCCGTCGGTGTCGTGGGCGCACCTGGACCGGCTGCGGGAGCTGACGTCGTTGCCGGTGTGGCTCAAGGGCGTGCTCCACCCGGCTGACGCGGTGCTCGCGGTCGAGCACGGGATGGCCGGGATCGTGGTGTCCAACCACGGCGGGCGCCAGTCCGACCTCGCGCCCGCCGCCGTCGAGGCGCTGCCCGCGGTGGTCGACGCGGTGGCGGGCCGGGTGCCGGTGGTGCTGGACGGCGGCGTCCGCTCCGGCGGTGACGTGGCCGTGGCGCTCGCGCTCGGCGCGGCGGCCGTGGGCGTCGGCCGGCCGGTGCTGTGGGGCCTGGCCGCGGCCGGCGAGCCGGGGGTGGCGCGGGTCCTGGACGTGCTGCGCGACGAGTTCGACCACGTCCTCGCGCTGTGCGGCGGGCGTGACCCGGCCGACCTCACCCGCGACCTGGTGGTCGCGCGCGGGACGGGGGTGTTCGCGCGGTGTGGGTGACCGGGCTGCTCGCCGCCGCCGCGGTGCTGACCGCGCCGCGCTGGCTGCCGGCGCGGGTGGTCGCCCTGCGCGGCAAGGTGTTCGAGAAGGTCAACGGGGACGACGCGATCACGTTCCCGAACTCCGACGTCGGGCCGGACCGGTTCCAGGAGGTCTACGGCCACCCGGCGGCGAACGGCCGCAGCCGGGGCGCCGGGCTGTCGGACCTGTTCTGGTACTGGCTCTCCCCCGGCCCCGAGGTGCACCAGGAGCACCTGGAGGCCGGGCCGCGCTACGAAGACGTGGCCCGCACGACGCGCGCGCTGCTGGCCGGGCCGGGTGACGCGCTGTCGGCGACGGCGGCCCGCTGCGCCGGGCGGGTGCTCGACGAAGTCGTCACCGGGCAGGTCGCGCTGGTGCGGCTGCGGGACCTGATGACGCCGGTGTGGGCGGAGTACTTCTACGAGCTGGTGTTCGGCGAGCCGTGCCCCCGCGAGGCGCGCGACCTGATCGTGGGGCACGCCGACGACGTGGTGACGTCGTTGAAGTGCACCGGCCTGCGCCACCCCGCCCGGCGGGCGCGGCTGACCCGCTACCTGGCCCGGCGGGTCGCGGCGGGCGACGTGCGGCGGCCGTTGCCGGCGAGCCTGTCGCCCGCCGAGCAGGTGCACTACCTGCAAGGCACGTTCTTCAACACCGCCGTGGTCCAGATGTCCGAGGCGATGGCGCACCTGCTGCTCGCGCTGGCGCAGCACCCGGACGTGGCGGCCCGGCTCGGCGCGGACGAGCGCTACTTCGCCCACGTCCTGGACGAGACCATGCGGCTCTACCCGCTGTTCGGCATCGCGCACCGCATCACCACCGGGGACATCGCGCTGGACGAGCGCACCACGCTGCCCGCCGGCTCGGTGCTGTGCTTCAGCTACCCCGACTACCACGCCACCGGCTACGCGCGCCCGGACGTGTTCGACCCGGACCGCTGGCGGGACGTGCAGGCGCGCACCGCGCACCACATCCCGTTCGGCGTCGCCGCCAACCGGCCCTGCCCGGCCTGGCGGCTGTCCCCGCTGGCGCTGCGCGGCGCGACCGCCGAGGTGCTGCGCCGCGTGACGCTGCACTCCACGGTCACGCACACCCGGTCGTTGCCGAGCCGCGGCCCGTGCCTGCTGGTGCGGGCGGGCGAGCCGCTGCCACCGCGTCGTCTCGCGGTGCTCGGCGCGTTCCTGCGCGTGCGGGACCGGTGGGAGGACGTGTGGCGCAGCGTCGTCCAGCTCGTGCTCGGCACGGTCATGGTCCTGCACGCCCACCGGCTGCGGCTGGCCGGGCGCTACTTCGACACGCACGACACCCAGGGTCGCCCGTTGCGGCAGGAGCCGCCTTCCACCCAGGAGATCACCGAGTGAACCAGATCCAGTTCGCGTTGAAGGTGTTCGCCGCGCTCGCGGTCGTGCTCGCCGCGACGACGTTGTGCGGGCGAATCGCCATGGCGGTCAAGCAACCCAGGGTGGTCGGCGAGATGGTCGCCGGCGTCCTGCTCGGCCCGGCCCTGCTCGGCGCCGTGGCGCCCGGCGTGCAGGCCCAGGTCTTCCCGGCGGACGTCAAGGACACCTTGTACGTGCTGAGCACGATCGGGCTGACGTTCTACATGTTCCTGGTCGGGTCCTCGCTCGACCACAGCCTGGCGAGCGGGCAGCGCATGCGGCGGGCGGCGGCGCTCGCGGCGTCGGGCATCCTGCCGACCTTCGCGCTGGGCGCGGGCGCGGCGGCGCTGTTCTTCGGCTCGCTGAGCCCGGACGGCACGACCCGGTGGGAGTTCATGCTGTTCGTCGGCGGCGCGCTGTCGATCACCGCGTTCCCGATGCTGGCGCGGATCCTCCAGGAGCGCGGGATCGCGAACACCCCCATCGGCGGCCTCACCCTGGTCGCGGCGGCGATCGACGACGCGGCGGCGTGGGTCATCCTGGCGGTGATCATCGCGGTCGCGGCGGCGGGCAGCCCGTTCGACGCGGTGGGCACGGTGGCGGGCGCGGCGGTGTTCGCGCTGCTGATGCTCACGGTGGGGCGGAACCTGTTCTCCCGGCTGGGCGCGCGGGTGGAGCGCGAGGGCCGGATGAGCCGCGACGTGATGGCGCTCGTGCTGTTCGTCGTGCTGCTGGCGGGGTGGTTCACCGACTACATCGGCGTGTTCTCGGTGTTCGGCGGGTTCATCACGGGTCTGGCGATGCCGCAGTCGGCGATCGTGCGCCGGGAGCTGGAGACGCGGCTCACGGACCTGAACTCGATCCTGCTGCTGCCGGTGTTCTTCGCGTTCAGCGGGCTGAACACGCAGGTGTCCGGCTTCGGCGCGGGCGGCGGGCTGTGGTGGCCGCTCGCGGTGATCATGGCGGTCGCGTTCGCGGGCAAGTACCTCGGCTGCGCGGTGGTCGTGCGCGCCCAGGGCTTCTCGTGGCGCTACGCGTCCGCGGTCGGGGGGCTGATGAACGCGCGGGGCCTGATGATCCTGATCTTCATCAACATCGGCCTCGCGCACGACATGGTGACGCCGGAGTTGTTCGCGATCCTGGTCGCGGTCGCGATCGTGACCACCGCCGCCGCGATGCCGATCTACCGGGCGTCCCTGCCCGAGAGCCTGGAGCGCGGCACGACCGACTTCATCCCGTCCACGGTCCCCGCGCCGAACAAGTGAGCCTCACCGCGGGCTGAGAGGAGCCGTCGTCGGCGGACGGCGGCTCCTGGCCGACTTCCAGGTCGGCCACAGCAGGGCGGCGGCGAGCACGACGGGCGACCAGAGTGCCAGCCGCTGCCACGCGACGTCGTCGGTGCGGACGACGTGCAGCTCGTGGAAGACCGCGTGCGGCAGGTGGAACAGCAGCACGCCGGCCAGCAGCGCGGCGACGAACACCGGTTCCGGCCGCTTCAGGCAGACCAGCGCCAGGGGCGCCAACTGCAGCAACGCCATCCCGTAGTCCCGCACGAGGTGCTCGTTGTACGGCGGGTACAACGCCACCCAGCCGACCTCCGGCGTCGGGTACCCGGAGAAGAACCCCTCCGGGGCCAGGGCCGCCCACAACCCGACCGCCACCTGCACCAGGACCAGCAGCGCGCACCCGACCCGCAACACGACCCGCGTGTCCACCGCCCCACACCCTCCCGGTGCTCGCCGACACCGGTTTCTAGTCGCGGGCCGCGCGTCCCGCACGCCGAACCGGGGCGGATCACCCGGTCGGGGACTCGCCGTGCCTCGATGGTGGAGCCGGCGGCGGGAGGGTGGTCGCGTGGACGCCGTCGGTCCCGGTGGCCGGTTTCGACCGCCGGGCGACGAGCCTGGCCGCGTTGCGCACGGCGGCCGACCCGGCGCGTGCGGCCGGCGCGGAGCCGGGCCGGCCGCACGCGCGCGCTACACCGGCCGCCGACCTCCGGCCCCGGCCAGCGCCCCGACCTCCGCCAGGCCGGTCAGGGCCGTCGGCAACGGGTCCCGGTGCAGCACGCCGAGGCGCTGGGTGGCCCGGGTGAGCGCGACGTAGAGCTCGGCCGCGCCGCGCGGGCCGTCGGCGAGGATCCGCGCCGGCTCCACGACCAGGACGGCGTCGTACTCCAGGCCCTTCGTCTCCGACGCGGGCACCGTGCCCGCCATGCCCGCCGGTCCGATCACCACGCTGGTGCCCTCACGACCGGCCTCGTCCCGGACGAAGTCCTCGATGGCGGCCGCCGTCGCGTCCTCCTCGACCCGCCTCGACCACGGCTGGACGCCGCACGCGCGCACCGACTCCGGCGGCTGGACCCCCGGCGCGAACTCGGCGAGCAGCGCGCCGGCGACGGCCATGATCTCCGCCGGGGTGCGGTAGTTCACCGTCAGCGCCCGGTAGACCCAGCGCCCCGGCACGTACGGCTCCAGCATCGCGTCCCACGACCTCGCACCGGCCTCGGACCGGCGCTGCGCGAGATCGCCGACCACGGTGAACGAGCGGCCCGGACAACGCCGCATGAGCACCCGCCAGTCCATCTCGGACAGCTCCTGCGCCTCGTCGACCACCACGTGCCGGTAGGTCCAGTCCCGGTCGGCGGCGGCGCGCTCGACCAGCTCCCGCGTGTCGCGTTCGAGCACGCGGTCCGCCAGGTCCTCGGCGTAGAGCAGGTCCGTGGCGTAGAGGTGGTCCTCGTCGTCCATCGAGTCCTGGCGGCCGTGCAGGCTGTCCAGCACGCCCTCGGCGTACTCGGCCTCCGCCTTCCGCTGCCGCTCGGCGGTCCGGTCCGCGGCCTGGTCCCGGCCGAGCAGGTCCACCAGCTCGTCGAGCAGCGGCACGTCCGACACCGTCCAGGCGTCGCCGTCGGCACGCCACAGCGCCTCGTCCGCGCCCGCCGCCCGCAGCCGCTCCCGGGACGTGTACAGCGAGGACAGCAACCCGGCCGGCGTCAGGACCGGCCACAGCTCGTCGAGCACGGCGACGAACTTGTCGTCGTCGGCGAGCTCCTTGACCAGGTCCGCCCGCAGGCGGTCCCACGCCTCCTTGTTGTCCCTGGTGAGCCAGCCGCGGCCGATCCGACCGATCGCCCGTTCGGTGAGCACGTAGGTGATGATCTCGCTGAACACCGCGCGGGCCTCGTTGTGCGGCAGCCCGCTCGCCCGCGCCTCGTCCCTGGCCCACTCCGCGGTGGCGGCGTCGATCCGCGCCGTGCCGCCGCCCAGCTCGACGGTCAACGGCTCCACCGGCAGCCGCTGCCGATCGGCGACCGCCGCCGCGAGCACGTCCAGGATCTCCGACGAGCCCTTGAGCCGCGCGGCGGCCGGCGTGTCGTCGGCCGTCACGCGCAGACCGGGCACCAGGTCGCCCGGCGTCATGAACACCACGTCGGACTCGCCGAGCGACGGCAGCACCCGGCCGATGTGGTTCAGGAACGCCGGGTTGGGCCCGACCACCAGCACCCCGTGCCGCTCCATCCGCTCGCGCTGGGTGTAGAGCAGGTAGGCGACGCGGTGCAGCGCGACGACGGTCTTGCCGGTGCCCGGTCCGCCCTCGATCACCAGCACGCCCGGGTGGTCGAGCCGGATGATCTCGTCCTGCTCGGACTGGATCGTCGCCACGATGTCGCGCATGCCCTCGCCGCGCGGCGCGTTGACCGCCGCGAGCAGGGCCGCGTCACCGCGCTCGCCGCCGTCGGGGCGGCCGAGCACCTCGTCGGTGAAGTCCGCCACCAGGCGACCGCGGGTGTGGAACTGCCGGCGGCGGCGCATGTTCTCCGGGTTCGCCGCGGTGGCGACGTAGAAGGGGCGCGACGCGGGCGCACGCCAGTCGAGCAGCACCGGCTCGTACTCGTCGCCCTCGTCGAACAGCCCGATCCGCCCGATGTACGAGCGCTCGCCCGTGAGGGTGTCCAACCGGCCGAAGCACAGCCCGTTGTCGGCCACGTCCAGCCGCTTCGCCGCCTTGGCCAGCGTGCGGACCTCGACGTCGCGCTCCATGGGCGTGCCGCCGGTGCCGCGCAGCGCCGCGTCGTACTCCCCCTTCACCCGCGCGCGCTCCGCGTCCAGCCGGCGGTAGAGCCCGGCCACGTAGCCGCGCTCGGACCGCAGTTCGTCTTCGTACCCCTGAGTTGACACATGCCCCTCACAGCGCTAACTTGGTTTTAGATTCGGCGGGTTCTCCACTGCATTTCGGAGCGCACGCCGACTTTTTATTGTCCGGCCCCTGTCAAGCCCCTCCCGCGCCGCGCGCCGGCGGGGCGTCGCGCCCGGACCGCGCCAAGCCCTCGACCGGTCAGGCGACCACTCCTGCGGGCACTCCGGCCAGACCTTGATGTTAACGCGAACATCGAACATACTCGCCGCTGACACGTGAGGGCGGTCACAGCCGCGTTCGAGGCACCCGTCCTGCTTTGTTAGCGCTCACCCGCCTTGCCCGGACAACCGCACCGCCCCGATCGTGACCCACCCCGTGATCAAGGGAGATCACCCGTGCCACGAACACCGACGAGGATCGGCGCGCTGGTCGCCGCCGTCGCCCTGCTGTTCACGTCCTGGTCGGTCACCACCGACCGGCGCGCCGAGGCGCTGGAACCGTTCACCGGCTACCTGATGGCGCACTTCACCGGCGAGCACGCGACCGGCGAGCAGATCTACCTCGCGCACAGCCGCGACGGACTGCGCTGGACCGACCTCAACAACGGCGCGCCCGTGCTGCTGTCCACCGTGGGCACGCGCGGTGTGCGCGATCCCGCGCTCGTCCGCTCCCCCGCCGGCGACCGGTACTGGATCATCGCCACCGACCTGCGCATCGCGAGCGGCACGTCGTGGTCCGACGCCGCGAACCGGGGCAGCAGGTCGCTGGTCGTGTGGGAGTCGACCGACCTGGTCACCTGGTCCGCGCCGCGGCTGCTCGACGTCGCGTCCGGCATCCCCGGCGCGGGCAACGCCTGGGCGCCGGAGGCCATCTACGACCCCACGTCCGGCGAGTACGTCGTCTACTGGGCGACCAACGCGGCGCTCAACGGCGTGACCAAGCACCGCATCTACTACGTCCGCACCAAGGACTTCCGCAGCGTCAGCTCGCCGGTGCTCTACATCGACCGGGGCGCGGGCCAGGGCATCATCGACACCCAGATCGTCGAGTCGCCCGGGAGCGTCGGCGGCTACCGCTACTACCGGGCCTCCGCCGACGGCCACATCACCGTCGAGGGCAGCAACTCGATCCTCGGCTCGTGGACGACCATCGGCAACCTCTCGCACATGGGCATCTCCAACGGCACCGGCGGCGGCAACGTGGTCGAGGGCCCGATGTGGATGCAGTTCAACGGCCGCGCCGAGTGGGCGCTGTGGCTGGACCAGTACGCCACCGGTCGCGGGTACATGCCGATCGCCTCGACCAACCTCGGCAGCACCCGCAACTTCCGCGCGGTGTCGGACTACAACCTCGGCGCGACCCGCAAGCGGCACGGCTCGATCCTCAACCTCACCGCCGCCGAGGAGGGCCGCGTCCTGGCCAAGTGGGGCGCGACCAGCCCCGTCAACCGCATCCAGTCCTACAACTTCCAGGACCGCTACGTCCGCCACGCCGACTTCGACGTGCGCATCGACCCGAACGTCAGCCCGGCCCAGGACGCCCAGTTCCGGGTGATGCCCGGTCTGGCGGGCTCGGGGACCGTGTCGTTCCAGTCGGTCAACTACCCCGGCTACTACCTGCGGCACAACAACTTCGACTTCGTGCTCGCGGCGGACGACGGCAGCTCGGCGTTCAAGGCCGACGCCACGTTCCGCCAGGTCGCCGGGCTCGCCTCGGCGTCGTGGTCGTCGTTCCAGGCCTACAGCCACCCCGACCGGTACCTCCGGCACTACGCCTACCAGCTCCGGCTCGACCAGATCACCGACGCGACGGGCCGCGCCGACGCCACGTTCCGGCTGACGAGCTGACCAGGTGGCGGAGCGGGGGTGGGCGCTCGCGGCGCCCACCCCCGTCACGTCACCAGTAGCTGCGCCAGTCGGGCCGCAGCCGGCGGCTCAGGGCCTCCAGGTAGAAGTAGTCGCCCCAGAGGCTCCCCTCGTCCACGCCGACGTCCTTGGGCTTGTCGTAGACGCCGTGCAGGAGCAGCGCGGTGGACCCCGGCTCGCGCGCGGTCGAGTAGGAGGTGGCCAGGCTGTCCAGCATGGCGTCGGCCTCGGCGCGGTAGCGCTGGGCGGCGCCCTGGTCCTCCAGGTGCTCCGCGAGCTCGTACAGGCCGCACGCGGCGATGGCGGCGGCCGAGGAGTCGCGTTCCTGTCCGCTGCCGTCGGTGAACACGAGGTCCCAGTAGGCGATGCGGTCCTCCGGCAGGCGGGTGAGGAAGTAGTCGGCGCAGCGCCTGGCCGCGTCGAGGAACGACTCCCGCCGCGCGTGCCGGTAGCCGAGCGCGAAGCCGTAGACGCCCCACGCCTGCCCGCGGGCCCAGCAGGAGCCGTCCTGGTGGCCCTGCTCGGTGCCGCCGCGCAGGGGTTCGCCGGTCTCCGGGTCCCAGTAGTAGGTGTGGAACGTGGTGCCGTCCGGGCGGATGATGTGCTGCCGCAGCTGCTCGGTGTGGCGGATCGCGGCGTCGGAGTACGACGGCGAGCCGGTCGTCTCGGCCGCCCAGTACAGCAGCGGCACGTTCATCAGGCTGTCGACGATCGTGCGGCCGCGTTGCAGCGGGTTCTCCAGGTCGCCCCAGGCCTGCAGGATGCCCGCCGGTTCCAGGAAGCGGTCCATCAGGTGGTCCGCGGCCTTCAGCGCGGCGTCGCGCGCCCCCTCGTCGCCGAGCAGCCGGTACGGCGTCACGCTGGACAGGGTGTAGAGGAAACCGAGGTCGTGGGTGTCGAGGTCGATCCCGCGCCGGACGCGGTCGGCGAAGCTGTCGACCTGGTGCCGCGCGGCCCGCAGCACGGCGTCGTCGCCGGTGGCCTCCCAGACCAGCCACAGCATCCCCGGCCAGAAGCCGGTGGTCCACCCGACGTTGGCGCCTTCGGGTTGGCCGTCGCGGGCCGTGCGCGGCCGGTACGCGCCCGCGGTGGTCGTGTCGTCCGGGTACCAGGCGGTGAAGTCGGCGATGTTGGCCCGGACGGTCGCCACGGCGGCGTTCCAGGCCACGGCCAGGTGGTCGGTGGTCGGTGCGGCGCGGTCTGCTTCCGCGGACATGGTTCTCCCTCAGAACGGGTGACGGAACGACGGGCGCGGGTCAGCGCGCCGCGGGTCGGGCTCGGAGCCCGGGACGGCGCGGAGGGGCTTCAGGGTCGCGCGGCTGCCCACCCAGACGACGTACAGCGCCGGTCCGGTCAGCAGGGCGAGCGCCGGCACGGGCACGGCGCCGACGGCCGCCGCCAGCACCCACAGCGCCGCCGACGAGACGACGGTGAACTGCGGGCGGCGAAGCGCGAGGAACAGGCAGGCCCGCAGGAGACGCCCCAGCGGCACGTCGGGGTGTTCGACCACGCCGGTGAGCGCCACCAGCGCGGTGACCGCGGCGAGGGCGGCGAGCACGACCAGGACGGGGATGGCGACCGCGCCGACGGGTGAGCCCCAGGCCGCGCGGACGTCGACGGCCAGCACGACCAGGAGGGCGGCCGCGGCGCCGGCCACGATGGCCGACCGGCGGCCGTGCCGGCGCCAGGCGCGCAGGAAACCCCGCACGACCGGCGCGCCGTCGTCCTGCGCGAGGGAGCCGAACACGGCGTGCGCGGCGGCGAAGGCCGGTCCGAGGAACGGGGCCGTCAGCACCAGCAGCGGCCAACTGGCCGTGACGGGCGTGAACAGCAGCACGGCCAGGAACGGCGCGGTGGCGCCCACCACGAGCGCACTGGTGGCCAGCAGCGCGTAGGCGGTGGTGAACACCCGCGCGTAGATCTCGTGCGACACGGTCCTCAGCCCTTCAACCCGCTGGTCGCGACACCCTGGACGAAGTACTTCTGCCCCAGGAGGAACACCACCGCGATCGGCACCACGGACAGCACCGAGCCGGTCATGATCAACGCGTGTTCGGCGTTGTACTCGCTGACGAACGACTTCAGCCCCAGCTGGATGGTCCACAGGTCCGGGTCGCGCAGGTAGATCAGCGGGCCGAGGTAGTCGTTCCAGGTGGTGACGAAGGTGAGCAGGGCCAGGCTGGCCAGCGCGGGCACGGACAGCGGCAGCATGATCCGGAAGTAGATGCCGTACTCGCTCAGGCCGTCCACCCTGGCGGCCTCGCACAGCTCGTCGGGGATGGTCAGGTAGTACTGCCGCATCAGGAACACGCCGAAGGCGCTGAACGCCTGCAGGGCGATGACGGCCCACGGCGTGTTGGTCAGGCCGACCTCGGACATCATGATGAACTGCGGGATCATGTACGCCTGCCACGGCACCGCGATCGTGCCGATGTAGACCAGGAACAGCAGGTTGCGCCCCGGGAAGCGGGCCTTGGCGAACCCGTAGGCGGCGAAGCTGCCGGTGAGCAGCTGGAGCACGGTCACGACCACCGAGAGGAAGACCGTGTTCTTCAGCCACACCAGCATGTCCGAGATCCGCCAGATCTCGACGTAGTTCGCCCACTGCGGCGACTCGGGGAACCAGGTCACCGGGATGGAGAAGACGCCGTTGGCGGTCTTCAGCGAGGAGGACACCATCCAGAAGAACGGCAGCAGCAGGCCGGCCGCCGCCACCACCAGGACGGCGTAGCCCAGGACCTTGCCCGGCGCGGGGAGCCGCGTGCCGCCGCGTCCGGACGGCGCGGCGGGACCGGCTCCGGCCGGCCCTGGCGCGGCGAGGTCGAGCGCGGTGTGCGACGCGGTCATCAGGCGTTCCTCCTGCGGTTGATGACGAACTGCACGACCGTGACCAGCATGCAGAGCGCGAACAGCACGACGGAGATCGCGGAGGCGTAGCCGAACCGGTTCTCCACCAGGCCTTTCTGGTAGATGTACTGGGAGAGCACGAGGGTGGACTGGCCGGGGCCGCCGTTGGTCATCACCAGGATGAGGTCGAAGACCTTGAAGCTGCCGATGGTGAGCATCACGGTGACGAAGAACGTGGTGGGGCGCAGGCACGGCAGCGTGACGTTGCGCAAGCGCGCCCAGGCGTTCGCCCCGTCGATGCGGGCGGCCTCGTGCAGCTCGGGCGGGACGGTCTGCAGGCCGGCGAGGAAGAGGAGCATGTAGTAGCCCATCTCGCGCCAGACGCCGACGATGATCACGGCGGGCATGGCCCAGGTCGAGGACGCGGTCCAGCCGGGCGGGTCGTCGACCCCGAACAGGCCGAGGATCTGGTTGATCGGCCCGGCGTCGCGGCTGAACAGCAGGTTCCACGCGATGGCGATGGCCACGATCGAGGTGACGTAGGGGAAGAACGCGGCGGTGCGGAAGAACGCCACGCCCCGCAGCCTGCGGTTGAGCAGCAGGGCCAGGCCCAGGCTCGTCACCAGCGTGAGCGGGATGTGGAACGCGGAGTAGTACAGGGTGTTGAGCAGCGCGCGGTGGAAGCTCGCGTCGCCGAGCAGGCGGGTGAAGTTGTCCAGCCCGATCCACTTGGCCTTGCCGAAGACGTTCCAGTTGGTGAACGAGATGTAGAACAGCGCGACGACCGGGCCCAGGGTGAGCAGGCCGAAGCCGAGGAAGTTCGGCAGGACGAACGACGCGCCCTGCAATGACCGGCGCGCCCGGTACCACCGCTTCGTCCGGTCCGCGCCGGTGCTGCGCGGACCGCCGACCGTCGTGGTGCTCATCGGCTCTCTGTGCTCCTGCGTAGGGGGTGTGCTGGGGGCGGCGCGGGCCCGGCGGCGCCGGGCCCGCGCCGGGTCGTCACTTGGACTCGAGGACCTCGCTGCGGGCCCGTGCGCCCGCCTTGGCGAGCGCCTCGTCCACCGGGGTGCTCCCGGACATGATCGCCGAGTGCGTCTCCTGCAGGATGTTCTGCAACGCGGCCGTCTGCGGCGAGACGGGGTTCTCCGGGCGGGTGTCGTGGTTGTTGAAGGTGAACAGCGAGAGCTCGTCGGTCGGCACGCCCTGGACCTCGAAGTAGGCCTTGGCCACCTGCTCGGTCAGCGCCGCGGGCGTGATGCCGATGGAGGCCAGCGCGGTGGCGCCGCCCTCCCCCGCCACGTAGGACAGGAACTCCTTGGCCGCCTTGACCTTGTTCTCGTCGATGGCGGCGTTGATGCCCAGGCCGGTGGGGTCGCCGAAGGTGACCGGCTTGTCCTTGGTGCTCGCGTCGCGCTGCGGCGCCGGGGCGAAGCCCCACTTGAACGACTGCGCGGCGCCGGACTTCTGCTGCGCGACGAGGGTGGCGACGTACCAGCTGCCCATCAGCATCGTCGCCGCCTGCTGCGTGCCGAACTGCGCCTGGTACTGCAACGTGTTGGTGGTGGCCGTGCCGTAGTCCACCTGCGCGCCCGACTCCTGCTGCTTCAGTGCCCGCTGGTAGTAGGGCGCGTAATAGCCGTAGTCGCCGCTGTCGAGGTCCGCGCCGGGGGTCTGCGCCAGCGCCAGGCCCTGCACGGTGGACTGCCACACGTGCTGGTAGGCGGCCTTGGCCGGGGAGCCCGCGGTCTTGAGCCCCGCCGAGAGGTCCGCCACGGTCCGCTCGTACTCCGCCCACGTCCACGTCTCGGTGGGCGGCATCACGCCGGCCGCCGCGAAGAGGTCCTTGTTGTAGAAGACGTACCAGGAGTCCTGGCGGTACGGCACGGAGTAGGTGACACCGTCCACTTTGTAGTTGCCCAGGCCGTTCACCTTGTCGCCCAGGCCGTCGGCGACGTCGGAGACGTCCAGCAGCTGCTCGCCGGCCTGGTAGGTGATGAAGTTCTTGAGGGTCTTGTGGGCGAAGACGTCGGGCCCGCTGCCGGCGGCCAGGTCGGCGGTCAGCTGGGTGTCGTAGTTGGTGGCGTCGTACTCCTTGAACTCCACCTTCACGTCGGGGTTGCGCTGGTGGAACCCGTCGGCGAGCTTCTGGAACTCCGGGGTGGAGTTGAGGCTCCACGCGCTCATCGTCAGGGTGACCGGCCCGCCGCTGTCGGCGGCTTCGTCGGCGCCGCAGGCGGTGGCGGTGAGGGTGAGGGCGGTGACGGCGACCGCGAGGGCGGTCCGCCTGGCATGGCGGTGTCGCATGGTCCTTCACTTCCTGGTCGAGCGGTGGGGAGGACGGGGAGTGCTCAGGCGGCGCCGGGTGGCGGACCGCCGGTCAGGACAGCGCGGTGCGGGTCTGCGCGCCGTCGGGCCACCGGGTGGTGACCCAGGTCGTCGTGCCACCGCGCGAGAGCCGCACCTCGGGTTCGGCCGACCAGGGCCGGGCGTCGCGGGTCAGTTCGAGCAGCGCGGCGAACCACTCGCCGGGCAGGACGGGGTGGCGCGTCCACGGCACCGCGGCGACGGGTCCCAGGGGGCTCGCGTCCGCGTGCCGGGACACGCCCGAGTCGGTCGTCTCCCCCAGGAGGACCACGAGCGTCGACTGCGCTCCGCCGTCGCCGCGGGCGCACGGCGGGTCGGTGGCGAGGGTCTCCGGTTCCGCGCCCGCGACGGCCCACCCGGACAGCTCCAGGCTCACCGGCGGGCGGTCGCGGGAAACCTCGTCGACCCGGACCAGGCGCACCTCCCACGGACCGCGGACGAGCGAGTGCACCGCGACCGTCCCGGCGTCGTGGTGGCGGCCCTCCCAGCCCGAACCGTGGTGCTTCTGCGCGTCGTCGGGCTCCAGCCAGCGGACCGGGCCGGACGAGGACGCGGTTCCCACGGTGACCCCGTCGACGTCGAGCACCTCCGTCGGGCCGGGCGCCATGCCGGACCGGTGGGACGCCCGGCCCTCGGCGTCCACCAGGACGACGGCCTGGTCGTGCGGGTCGACCCAGCTGTCGCGGTCCAGCAGC
The DNA here is from genome assembly GCF_016695385.1 of Saccharothrix sp. 6-C. Taxonomy (NCBI): domain Bacteria; kingdom Bacillati; phylum Actinomycetota; class Actinomycetes; order Pseudonocardiales; family Pseudonocardiaceae; genus Saccharothrix; species Saccharothrix sp. 6-C. The sequence goes on from NZ_CP064192.1 coordinate 4,956,486, forward strand.
GGACTGGTGGCGGTGGAGTAGCCGAAACGCGCGTACAGCGGCGAGTCGCCCCTGGTGTCGCCGGGGAGGGCGTGGTCCGTGCCGTGGTTGACGATCCGCACGACGCCGTCGGCGGCGGTGCCGCTCACCAGCCAGCCCGGCGCCTCGACCGCCCGCAGGTAGTCGCCCCGCTCGACCGGCAGCGGCAGTTCACCGGTCGCCCACACCGGGTGGTCGGCGGGCAGGACCAACCCGAGCATGCCCTTCACGGCCCAGTACGGCGAGCCGGGGCCCGAGTACGACTGCGCGAGCCGCGGCCACCGGCCGTGCCAGCCGAGCGACAGCAGTCCGCGTTCGTCGAAGCCGTCCCGGTCGACGAAGTGGCGCACGACGCTCGACGCCGCCCGGCGCAGCACCCCCGCCGGGGTGGACGGCACCCCGGCGAGCACCCCGGCCCAGAACGGCGCGCCGGCGGCGAACCGGTAGGTCAGGCTGCGGCCCTGCAGCAGCGGCGACCCGTCGGCGCCGACCAGGTGCACGGCGTCGAGCAGGTAGCGGTCGAGCAGCGCGTCGTCCCGCACCCGGCGGTCCTCGGCGAACCCCGCCGCACCCGGCATCCGCGACCACAGCAGCGGGTAGACGTGCAGCGCCCAGCCCACGTAGTGGTCGAACGAGCGCTCGTGGCCGTCGGCCATCCAGCCGCCCCGGCGGAGGAAGCCGTCGTGGGTGGCGAGGTCCTCGGCGACGTCCTCGGCGGACCAGGGACCGCCGACCGACCGCAGGAACGCCTGCACGACCAGCCGGAACCACACCCAGTTGGTCTGCGGGTAGGTCCGGTCGCCCACCGCGGGGGCGAGGTAGTCGACGAACCGCTCCTGGACGGCCGGGTCGAGCCGGTCCCACAGCCAGGGGCGGGTCAGGTCGAGGGCGAGCGCCAGCGACGCGGCCTCGACCTTGGCCTGACCGTGCTCGTCCAGGCGCACCCAGCGCTCGGGGGACGAGGGGTCGGTGCCCGCCGCGATGCCCTCGGCGTAGAACTCGAGGAGGTTGTCCGGGTCGGCTCCGCGTTCACCCGTGATCCGGAACCCGGCGAGCAGGAAGGTGCGGGCGAAGCCCTCCAGGCCGTCCACCTCGGTCCCGTACCCGCCGGCCGGACCGGGCAGGGTGATGCGCGCGTGCCCCGGCGAGGCGTACGGGCGCACGGCGCGCAGCATGGCGTCGGCCGTGCCGGCCCACTTCTCGCGGGTCCACCCGCCGGGCGGGGTCGGTGGTGCGTCTGCCCTCAGGAGAGGTTCGGGCGGCATGTACTCGTCGTCCTTCTTCGTCGAAGGCGTTCGATCAAAAACAGCACAGTTGCTTTCGTTTTTGATCGCTTTGGCTGTCAAGTAGTAAATACGTGCATGAGCGATCGTGTCAAGACTCACATGAACACGCCGATCCCCCGACCGCCCCGGCCTGCCGCCGTGAGGTGCCTCCGCGAGCCGCCCACATAATTGGGGCCTCGATCAACGACGAGAGGACGTGCGGTGACGAAAGCGCGCAGGGGGCACGGTGGCGCCGGCAGGAAGCGGGTGGCGGTCCGGCCGACCGCGGGACCCCGGCCCGACGCCACGGCGCCGTCGCCCAGCGCCACCGCGGCGGAGGCGTCGTGAGCGCCGAGTCCCGCACGCTCGCCGCGAAGAGGCGCGCGTCGATCCTCGAAGCGCTGCACCGGGACGGCATGGTCCGGATCTCCGACCTCAGCGACAGGATGGGCGTCACCGCCGTGACGCTGCGCCGCGACATCGCCCACCTCGACGGCGAGGGCCTGCTGCGCCGGGTGCACGGAGGCGCCACGCTGCCCACCGCCGAGCTCCTGCCGCCCGCCGCCCAGCCGCTGGACCTCCCGGCGGAGCCCGCGTACTTCGGCGCCGCGGGCATGCTGGTCCCCTCCCTCGACTACTACTGGCCGGAAGTGGTGCGCGGCGCGGAGGAGGAGGCGTCCGCGAACGGCTTGCGGATCCTGCTGCGGGGTTCGTCCTACGAGAGCGCCGACGACCGGCCCCAGCTGGAGCGGCTGCTGGACAACGAGGACGTGTGCGGGCTGATCGCCGCGCCGAGCCTGACCGCTCCGTCGGCGGCGGCCACGATCGAGTGGCTGAGCACCATCGACACCCCGGTCGTGCTCGTCGAGCGCGTCGCGACGGTCGGCCCGCGCCAGGCGGTCGTGGAGTCGGTGGTGTCCGACCACGCCCTGGGCGCGGCCATGGCCGTGCACCACCTCGTGTCCCTGGGCCACCGCAAGGTCGGCATGGTGACCAGCGAGCACAGCCCGACCTCGCCGCACGTGCACCGGGGCTGGCTCGACGCGTGCGCCGAGACCGGCCTCGACCCGCGGTCCACCGTGGACACCGCCGTCCCGGCGCCGGGCACGCCCGGGTGGGACACCGCGCTGGACGGGGTGCTCGACGGGTTGGCCGCCACCGGCACCACGGCGGTGCTCGTGCACGCCGACACCGAGGCGATGGCCCTGGTCCAGCGCGCCGAGCAGCGCGGCATCCAGGTGCCCGCCGGGTTGTCGGTCGTGGCCTACGACGACGAGGTGGCGGCGTTGTTCACCCCGGCGCTCACCGCCGTGCGCCCGGCGCGGCGCTCCATCGGTCGGGCGGCGGTGTCGTTGCTGGCGGCCCGGCTGCACGACCCCGACCGGCCGTCGCACCGGGTGGTGATCACCCCGTCCCTGCGGGTGCGCGGCTCGTCGGTCCCGCCGCCCGACTGACCGCGTCCGCCCGGCTCAGCGGGCCAGCCAGCCGCCGTCGACCGGGAGGACGACGCCGTGCACGTAGTCGGCCGCGCGGGAGCACAGGAACAGCACCGCGCCCGCGATGTCCTCCGGTTCGGCCCAGCGCCCCGCCGGGATGCGCTCGAGGATGGACCGGTTGCGGTCCGGGTCCGAGCGCAGGGCGCCGGTGTTGTCGGTGGCGACGTAGCCGGGCGCGACGGCGTTGACGTTGACGCCGCGCTGCGCCCACTCGTTGGCCAGGGCCTTGGTCAGGCCGGCCACCGCGGACTTCGACGCCGTGTACCCGGGCACGGTGATGCCGCCCTGGAAGCTCAGCATCGACGCGACGTTGACGATCCGGCCCGAGCCGCGGGCCAGCATCACCCGGCCGACGTCGCGCGACAGCGTCCAGGTGGCGCGCAGGTTGACGTCGAGCACGTGGTCGAAGTCGGCGTCGGAGTGCTCGGCGGCGGGCGCGCGGCGGATCGTGCCGCCGTTGTTGACCAGGACGTCCACCTCCCGCCCGGCCAGCAGCGCCCCCAGCTCGGCCACCTGCGCGTGGTCGGCCAGGTCGGTGCGCACGGGGGTGAACACCCGGCCCTCGCCCTCGACCGCGGCCCGCGCCGGGCTGTCGCCCTCGGGCATGGACGAGCCGATGCCGATGACGTCCGCGCCCGCGGCGGCCAGCAGCCGCGCCACGGCCAGCCCGATGCCGCGCCCGGCCCCGGTGACGGCGGCGGTCCTGCCGGTCAGGTCGAGCAGGCCGGCCACCTCCGACGTCATCGCAGCGCCGCCGCGGGGTGCGGGTCCATGTCGTCGAACGCCTGGTTCTCCCCCGCCATGGCCCAGACGAAGCTGTAGGCGGCGGTGCCGACGCCGCTGTGCACCGACCACGGCGGCGAGATCACCGCCTGGCGGTCGGCCACGACCAGGTGCCGGGTCTCGCTCGGCTCACCCATCAGGTGCACCACCCGGGCGTCCTCGGGCAGGCCGAAGTAGAGGTACACCTCCGTGCGGCGCTCGTGGGTGTGCGCGGGCATCGTGTTCCACATGCTGCCCGCGTGCAGCGTCGTCACGCCCATCACGACCTGGCAGCTGCGGACGCCGTTCTCGTGGATGTACTGGGTCAGCGTCCGGCGGTTCGACGTCAGCGGGTCGCCCAGCTCCCGCACGGTGCCGGCGCCCGGCTCCACCAGCACGGTCGGGTGGGCGGTGTGCGCGGGCGCGGAGAACAGGTAGAAGGCGGCGGGCGCGTCGGCGTCGTCGGACGCGAACGACACCTCCTCGACGCCTCGGCCGACGTACAGGCACGCGGTCGGTTCGAGCCGGTGCTCCTCGCCGTCGACGGTCACCGTGCCCGGTCCGCCCACGTTGACGATCCCGGCTTCGCGGCGGTCGAAGAACCGCTCCGACCTCAGCTCCGGGAACGCCGGCAGGCTCAGCGGGCCGCCGCGCGGCAGCGCGCCCACCAGCACGACCCGGTCGTGGTGGCTGTGCACCGCGCGCACCTCGCCGTCGGCGAACAGGTCTTCGACCAGGTAGTGCTGCCGCAGGTCGTCCGTGGTCATGGACGGGACCTGCCGCGGCGCGGTCGCGTAGCGCTGCTCCACGTTGCGTCGCCTTCCTAGAGTCGATCGTTTCACACACTTGATGGCAGGAAACAGTCAATCTCAGACACAAAGGAAGGGCAAGACTGTACAGTTTGCTTGTTACGATCAGTTTCGATCAGGACCACGAGGCGAGCAGGCGGTCATGGCGGACAAACCGGGTGCGGAGGCGAGGGGCGCGATGCTGCCCGCCGCCCGACGGCAGTGGCTGCTGGAGCACTTGGCGGGCCGGGGCGTCGTGCGCATCACGCACATCGCGCAGGCCATGGGCGTCACCCCGGTCACCGTGCGGCGGGACGTGAACGACCTGGCCGCCGAGGGCTTGGTGGAACGGGTGCACGGCGGTGTCAGGCTGGTCGACGACCTGCCCGCCGAAGCCGGGGGCGCGGACGCCACGCCGGCGATCGGGATGGTCGTGCCGTCGCTGGACTACTACTGGCCGGAGGTCATCCGCGGCGCGCAGGACACCGCGCACGAGAAGTGCGCCCGGCTCGTGCTGCGCGGCGCGTCCTACCAGGTCGACGACGTGCGGCACCAGGTCGAGTGGATGATCGGCAGCGGCGCGGTGGACGCGTTGCTCGTCGCACCGCCGACCCGGGGGGCCGGGGCCGAGGAGCTGCTCGCGTGGCTGACGGCCCTGCCCGTGCCGGTGGTGCTGGTGGAGCGCTCGGCGGTGTCCGGCCCCTACCGGCAGCACGTCGAGTCCGTGCGCACCGACCACGCGGCGGGCGCGGAGCTCGCCGTCCGCCACCTGCACGGCCAGGGCCACCGCGGCATCGGGTTGGCGATCAGCGCCACCAGCCCCACCTCCGGGCAGGTCCGCGACGGCTGGCACCACGCGATGACCGACCTCGGCCTGACCCCGGCCCCCGAGGTGAGCGTCGCCGCCTACTACGAGCCGGGCTGGGCGGTCGACGTCGACCGGGTCCTGGACCTGTGCGCCGAGCACCACGCCACCGCGCTGGTCGTGCACTCCGACCGGGAGGCGGTGTCGCTGGTGCAGCGGGCCGAGGAGCGCGGCATCCGGGTGCCCGCCGACCTCTCGGTCGTCGCGTACGACGACGAGGTCGCCCGGTTCGCCCACCCCCCGCTCACCGCCATGCGCCCGCCCAAGTACGCCGTCGGCAGCACCGCCGTGCACCTGGCGCTCGAACGCCTGGCCCAGGGCCCGGACCGGCCGGTGCGCCGGGTGGTCCTCAGCTCCGAACTGCGTGAACGCGCCTCGACCGACGCGCGCACGCGGGCCGTGCGCTGATCGCCGCACGCCGGCAACGCCGACCCGCACACCAGCCGCACGGCTCCGCATCCCCTCCCACGCGCCCCGGCTCATCACCGCACCCCGGCCACACCGTCCCGCACCCCGGCCGCGCTGATCCGGGCGGCGGCCCACGCGGCCGGATCGGCGACGAGCAGCCGTGCCACGTCGGCCGGCGGCAGCGGCACGGCCACGTCGGACATCGTGCACAGCGCGCCGGCCGCGGCCAGGTGGCCCGAGCGCAGGCAGCGGGCCGGCGGGTGGTCGGCCAGCAGGCCCGCCAGGAAACCGGCGGCGAAGGCGTCGCCCGCGCCGACCGGCTCGACGACGTCCACTGCCAACGCGGGTTCGAACACCGGCGCCGAGCCGGCCGCCAGCACGGTCGCGCCGGCCGCCCCCTGCTTGACGACCACCGTGCCGGGCTCCGGCAGCACCTCGCGGACCGCGGCCGGCCCGGACACGCCCCACAGCGCCTCGGCCTCGTCGTCGCCGACCAGGGCGATGTCCGCGCGGGCGGCCAGGGACCGGAGCACCTCCGGCCCGGACGGCCCCCACAGCGCCGGCCGCCAGTTCACGTCGAACGACGTCGTGATCCCGGGGTGGTCCAGCAACGCGCGCACGAGGGCCAGGCAGGACGGCGACAGCGCCGCCGTGATGCCGGTCAGGTGCACGTGCGACACCGCGCCCAGGTCGAGTCGATCGACCAGGTCCGGCCCGAGCGCGGACGCCGCCGAGCCGGCGCGGTAGTAGCGCACCGCGCTGCCGGTCCTGCCCGCTTCCTTGACGTAGAGCCCGGTGGGGCGGGTCGGGTCGACGAGCACGCGCGAGACGTCCACCCCGGCCTGCGCCACGGACGCGACGACCGCCCGCCCGAACGGGTCGTCGCCCACCGCGCTCACCCAGCCGACGGGCACGCCGAGCGCGGCCAGGGCGCAGGCCACGTTGGACTCCGCGCCGCCGACGCCGCGCGTCCAGGCGCGCACCTGCTCGGGAGGCCCGGTTTCGGCGGGGGTGAACACGGCCATGGTCTCGCCAACGCACAGCACCGCGACCACTTCGACTCCTTCGGGCTCAGGCTCGAACAAAACGATCGTAAACGATCAAATAGTGCTTGACCCGACTTAAACGATCGCACATGCTCATCCCGTGCTCTCCCGCTCCGCCCACCGGGCAGGACACCGAAGAGGAGATCGACGACGATGAGCCCTCGCCGGGCACGCCGCCACGTCAGGTCCGAGCCGGACGAGGGCTGGGGCACCAGCCTCGTCTGGTTCGCCAACGCCACCGGCGGCTACCCCGACGCGATCCGCGACCGCCTGGCCGACCTGCTCCACGGTGACGACGGTCTGCGGCTCGACATCGCCCGCTACAACATCGGCGGCGGCAACGCGCCCGACGTGCACGGCGACTACAGGAAACCCGGCGCGACGACGGAGGGCTTCCGGCGGGCGCCGGAGGGCACCACCCGCGAGGACCTCGGCTGGTGGGACCCGGACGACCCTGCCCACCGGGACCTCTCGGCCGACGCGAACCAGCGCTGGTGGGTCGACCGGATCAAGGGCGAGGTCACCCGCTGGGACGCGTTCAGCAACTCGCCGCCGTGGTTCCAGACGGTCAGCGGGTACGTCTCCGGCGGGTTCGACGCCTCCGCCGACCAGATCCGCGCCGACCGCGTGGACGACTTCGCCACCTACCTGGTCACGCAGCTCGGTCCCGACGGCCACCCCACCGGCGGCCGGCAGAGCGTGGTCCTCGCCCTCCGCGAAGCGATGGACGCCTCGGCGCTCGACGCCCGGCCGTCCGCGATGGACGAGACCAGTCCCACTCTCGTCCGCACCGACTGGAACGCCTACGACCCCGAGGGCAGGGCCGCCGTCGACCAGCTCACCGCGCACACCTGCGGCACCGGCCACCGGACGTCGGCGCGCGACATCGCCAAGGGCGCGGACAAGCCGCTCCGGATGAGCGAGGTCGGCGGCACCCCGGGCGCAGGCCAGAGCTTCACCGGCATGGAACCGGGACTGGGGCATCGCCGAGCGGATCGTCGACGACCTGCGCGAGCCGGAACCGTCGGCGTGGTCGCTGTGGCAGGCGATCGAGGACTACAACCCGCAGGCCGACGCGGACGCGCGGTGGCTCATCGAGCCGGTGACCACCGGCGTCGGCAACCGCGAGCGCCACGCGGTGCGGCGCGACGACGGCAAGCGGCTCGCCGACCGGGACGGCGGCCTGGTGCTCGAAGCGGGCGCGCAGAACGACCCCGCCGCCCGGTGGATCATGTCGACCACCGGTGACGGCACCCACACCTTCGTCAACGCCTCCACCGGTCGCCTCTTCGACGTGGTCGGCCAGGGCACGGGCGTGGGCACCCGGGTGGGCGTGCACGCGCCCGACTCGGGGTCGAACCAGCGGTGGGCGGTCGTCGACCGGACTCCGCACGCGGGCTGACGGAACGACCGACGAGAGGACAGGCGATGGTGTCGGACACCGGGCGGGCGACCGCGCCGAAGGCGACCCTGGTGTCCGACACCGTGCTGGACCGGGCCGCGCTGTTCTTCGTGTCCTACGACGGCGTGGTCAACAACAACTCCTTCCAACAAGACGCGATCGTCACCCACGCCGGCCACCAGTACGCGACCTGGTACACCGGCAGCCGCCACGCCGTCGTGGCGCGCAGGCGGCTCGACGGCGAGTGGGAGAAGGTGGTGCTGCCACACCGGTTGAGCGTCGACGACTCGCACAACGTGATCTCGCTCGGCATCTCCCCGCGGGACGGGACGCTGCACGTCGCGATGGACACGCACGACAACCGCGTCTTCTACGTGCGGTCGACCCCCGGCCTCACCACCCGACCGCTCCCCTGGGACGCGTCGGCGTTCGGCGCGGTGCGACGGACCCTCGACGGCGTCGACCCGGGTGACATCACGTACCCGCAGTTCGTGGTGACCCCCGAGGGCGTCCTCCAGCTGAGCTACCGCACGGGGTGCTCGGGCAACGGTGTCAACGAGCTGGCCGAGTACCGCGACGGCGGCTGGACCCGCCTGGGCGCGTGGAGTTCCGCCACCGGCGACTACACCGGGCCGAACGGCGTCGTGTCCACGACGCGCAACATGTACCTGCACGGCCTGGACTACGACCGCGGCGGGCGGCTGCACGCCGCGTTCACGTGGCGCGAAGGCGACAGCGGCGTCCTGCACGCCCCCGGCGGCCTGGCCAACCACGACACGGGTTACGTCTACAGCGACGACCGCGGCCGCACGTGGCGCAACGACGCGGGAACCGTCGTGGGCACGACCGGCGGGACGCCCGTGGCCGTCTCCTCCCCCGGCGTCCTCGTCGACCGCCTCGACCCCGACCACGCGCTCATGAACCAGGAGAGCCAGGCCGTCGACTCGACCGGCACGCCCCACGTGGTGATCAGCTCCGTGCCGGAGCGGCTCGTCCCCCGCGTCTCGGACTACGCGGCGCAACGGGCGCGGCACGCCCGCACCTTCCACCTGACCCGCGCGGACGGCGCCTGGACCAAGCGGGAGGTGCCCGTGCCGCCGCACAGCACCCAACGCACGAAACTCGTCCTCGACCGCGCCGACAACGCCTACCTGGTGATGCCCCGCGGCCGCATCGTGGCGGCGGGCAGGGCGAGCGGCTGGACCGACTGGGCCGTGCTCTTCGACGACCCGTCGCTGGCCGCGTTCGGCGAGGTCAACGTCGACCGGACCCGCGTCGCGACCGACGGCGTCCTGTCCGTGCAGTACCAACAGGCCTCGTCGGGCACCACGCCGTCCCCGATCCGGGTCGCGGACTTCCGGTTGGGCTGAGGGGACCGGGCTGTCAACGCGAAAATCGGGGTGCGCCGACCGACCGATCGGTCTCCCGTACCCCTATTACTCCAGACGAAATGCCCGTGCCGTGCGAATGCACGAAAGGATGGAAGCGAATCCGCAGGACATGCGGGGCGACCCGTCCCCTTCGGATGATCTTCCGGCGATGCGCGGCTACCGTTTCCGTCCCACGTACTAGGTTCCGGGTCGTCGAACGCTGTTGGTGGTGCCGCCTACCCGGATCGACTCCTACCCTGGTGAAGGGGCGTTGCACGTGCGGTTCGTCGGGCGCTCGCCCCAGGTGACCTGATCACGCAGTCGATGTCGGGGAGTGGTGAACCGATCGTGCCGGTGGAGCAGAACTCGACCAACGAAATGGACGGCACGGTTACCGGGGTGATCGTGCAATCAGGCACGGTCCACGGCGGCGTGCACATCACGACCCCGATCTCGACCCCGGAAATCCCGCACCAACTGCCGCCCGCACCGGCGTTCTTCACCGGTCGGGCCCATGAAAGCGCAGAGGTCGACGCAGCGGCTTCGGACGTGTCCGGACGACCCGCCCTGGTCGTCATCTCGGGACCGGGCGGCGTCGGGAAGTCCGCGCTCGCGCTGCGTTGGCTCCACACGAATGCGCAACGCTTCCCGGACGGGCAGCTCTACGCTGACCTGGGTGCCTTCGGCACCGGGACCCCGGTGTCGCCGAGCCACGTACTGCCGCGGTTCCTGCGGGCGATGGGCGTCCGCGTCGACGACATTCCGGTCGACCTGGCCGACCAGTCCGCGTTGTTCCGCTCCGTGACCTCGAAAAAGCGTGTTGCGGTGTTGGCCGACGACGCGGAGTCCGTCGCGCAGGTTCGGCCGCTGCTGCCTGCCGCCGGCGGGGTTGTGGTGGTCACGAGCCGCTGGAGGTTGGCCGGACTGGCGCTGGACGGCGCACGCCTGATCCTGGTGGACGCGCTGGACATCGACGCGGGAGTCGCCCTGCTCTCCCACGCGTTGGGTCATGACCGGATCGCCGGTGAGCCCGACCAGGCCCGTGACGTCGTCGCGATGTGCGCCGGGTTGCCGCTCGCCCTGCGGCTCGTGGCGGCTCGCATGGCAACCAAACCCCGGTGGCCGCTGGCGCGGGTGGCCGATTCGCTGTCCGACGAGCGCAAGCGGTTGTCGGTGCTGGCCGTGGCGGGTGAGCTTCCGGTGGGAACGAGCTTCGACCTCTCCTACCGCGAGCTGACGCCGCCCGCAGCCCGTCTGTACCGACTCCTCGGCCTGTACCCGGGCAACGAGTTCGGCGTCGGTGTGGCCGGCGCGACGGCCGACGTGCCGGAGGAAGAAGCCGAACGACTGCTCGACGAACTGTTGGACGCAAGCCTACTGATCGACCGTGGCCCCGACACCTACCGGTTCCACGACCTGCTGCGCCTGCACGCGGCACGCCACGCGGACGACCAAGAAAGCCCGGACGAACGCGAGCGCGCGGCGCACCGCATGGTGCTCTGGCACCTCGACCACGCGATCGCGGCCGATCTCGTGGTGATGCCGCTCAGACAGCGGTGGGGGCCCAGATCCGAGGTGATCCGGCAACGCCCGCCCGCGTTCGCGAACCCCCGGGACGCGCTGGACTGGCTGGATCGCCATCACGCCGGCACGATCGCCGTGCTCCGCACCGCAGTGGGTCGTTTCGACAACGAGGGTTGGCAGATCTGCGAGGCGTTGTGGTCGCTGTATCACAACCGGCGTCCGCCGCTCGTTGATTGGTTGGCCTCGCACGAACCGGGCTTGGAATCCGCGCGCCGTACCGGCAACGGGATCGCCGAAGCACGCATGCACGTGCAGCTGGGTTACGGGCGGCTCACGGCGGAAGCGTTCGATATGGCCACCGAGCACTTCACCGCGGCGCTTGATCTGGGCAGGTCCGCCCGTCATCGCGACACCGAGGCCACGGCCTTGGAACACCTCGGTGTCGCGGCCAAGGGCGCGGGTGACCTCGATCAGGCGCTGGACCACTTCGCTGCGGCCCTCACGATCGCCGAGGAGCTCGGGCACACCCGCAGCGCCGTCCTGCTGTTGCGCAGACTCGGGGAGACGCTGTGCGACGCGAACCGTGTCGCCGACGCATTCACCCCGCTGCGTCGGGCCGAGAACCTCGCGGAAGGGTTGGGCGACCGCGTGCTGCGGGCACGTGTCTCACTGAGCCTGGCCACCGCGCACATCCGGTCCGGAAGCGCCACCGACGCGATCACGGTGTTGGAGGAGGTGGTGGACACCCTCCACTCGACCGGCGCCGACCACTACCGCGCGGAAGCGCTGGAAGCGCTCGCCGACGCGCACCTGGGTGTCGATGACCCCGCCGGTGCACGTCGGCATCTCGAAGCGGCGCTCGTGCTCTACGACCGATCGCCGGGGCCACGGTCCGCGAAGGCGCGAGCACGACTGGAGGCGCTCGGCCGAGACCCGGGAGGCACAGCGCCCGAGCCACCGGACGTGGCGTCGAAGTAGCCGAACAATCCCACCCGTTCGACCGCTGCCGTGCCCGGTCCCCGCCGCCTGCAGCGGATCCCACGTCCTCGCACCCCGATGACGCAGTGCCGGTCGCCGCACTGGGCGACCACCACCGTGACGCCGGGGAACGCGGACATCAGCCGGCCGACCTTGTCCCGTGCCCGGTCGCACCCGTCTTGCGGCACGCCTACCAGGACGTCCGCGATCGACAGCCATCCGCCATCATCGGTTTCCTCGTGCGCGAGGACGAGCCGGTCGATGCCCCAGTCGATCAGGACGACCCCGACGCCGGCGACCCTGCTCAACACGCCTTCCCCAGACCGTCGAACGGGTGGCTGATCGGGACCGGTAGAGGCACCGGGTGCACCGGGGCAGGTCTGGTCGGCTCGGGCAGGCCGAGCACTTCGTAGGCGGTCCGCCGCACGAGGGCTGCGGCCTGCCCGGGACGCGACGTGACGAGGTCGCCCAACTCCGAACGACCGGTCCGGTGCGCCGAGCACGCCTCGCGGAGCTGACAGGCCAGATCGCGGTCGTCCAACGCGTGTGCGAGGCGCCTCACCACGGAGGCCACGCTGCCCGGTGCCTCGTCCCGCTCCGAGGACCGGTTCACGAGCACGGGCACACCGAGCGCAGCCGCGTAGACGGTGACCGAGCCGTGGTCCCCGATGACCGCGTCGGCGGCGACGACGGCGGCGCGCCAGCCATCCTCGGGCGGGAGCAGGGCGTGACCGGCGTCGAGGTAGTCGGCGAACCAGGACCTCACCTGCCAGGCCCCGTGCATCGCCCACACAATCGGATGCACGGCCGTGACTACCCGGTACCGATCCGCGGGCAGGTCTGCGGTCAGCCGCGCGACCAGGTCCGATTCGCTGCCCAGCAACGAGAGCGATGACCACGTTGAGCTGACCACCACGAGTTGCTGTCCACGCCGGACGCCGAGCGCCTCACGGTACCGCGCCCGGCGCGGCAGGCTGGCGCGCAGACGGTCGAAGCACAGGTCTCCGGCTACCACCGCGCGCGGCACGGCCTCCGGACAGCCGTCCCTCAGCCTGGCCAACTCCGTCTCGTGCGTCAGCAGCAAGGCCGAGGGCACGACCCGCCCGTCCCGCACGAGGAGTTCACGCGTCAACCCGCGGCCAGGCGGGATCTCGCCCTCTCTGTCGTCCCACGGGCTCAACCTCGACTTGACCAAGCCCACCCCGTGCGGCGACAGCACCACCGGCGCCGGGATCCGGTGGATCTCCTGGAAGCTCGCCGCCAGCGCGAGGTCGAACCGCATGCGCACGACCTGCTCCCACGGCAGCACCACCCCGCCCAAGCTTCGTACGTACTCGTCCGCGCCGTGCCACGCGTCGGGCATCGACGGAACCGTGAAGACCACCTGCAGCCGTTGGTCACCGGCCAAGAGCTGCAGAAGGTCGACAAGCCGGGTGCCGGCCGTCACGTGCGGCACCACCACGAGCACCACACGGCACCCCTTCCGCGTCACCCACCGATCGGCACCCGGACTTCCGGGCGCCATCACCCACCCCTGGAACACGCACATTTGCGGCCTCCCCGACCAAATAGCGGATGACCAGAGCGTGCCGCGCCGTCTTTTCATCCAGCCGTCAGGTGTCCCGGCGCAGCTCAGGCCGGCGCGGGCGACGGCGGATGTCATCTTTCCGACACATTCACCAGTCGGTGTCATCGGCCTATCAGCCGACTATCACGTTCGACCGAACGAACGCATTGCACCCGGATCGATGTGGGGGCAGACTGTTATTCAACGACGCCGGGGGTGTCGCACGTGGAGATTCGATTCGCGATACTGGGGCCGACCGCCGTGCGCGTGGACGGTCGGCTCAACGGGGAGTGGGGAGCTTTGAAGCTCCGCGCGCTGCTGGGCGCGTTGCTGGCACGACCTGGGTCTGCCCTGCCGTCAACCGAGCTGGTCGACTGGGTTTGGAGTGCCGGCGACGAGTTGCCGAACGATCCCACACAGGCTCTGTACCTGTATGCGTCGAGAATCCGTAGATTCCTCAAGGAATCCGGGACGAGTGTCGACATATTCGTGGACAACCGGAATTTTCGACTCGACGTGGATCCATTGACGATCGACTACTTCCAGTTTCGGGAGCAGGTTCACCGTGCTCGCGCGCACGCCCGCGGAGGCGAACACCACCGGGCGCTCGACATCATCACCGAGGCATTCCGGATGTGGCGGCAACAGCCCCTGGTCGACGCGGTTGGCGACGCCGCGGACGCATGGCGACGCCGCATCACGAAGGATGTGCTGTTACCTGCTTACGACACGCTGTTCGCCCAGCAGCTCGCGGTGGGCGAGCCCGACGCGGTGATCGCCCGGCTCGACGAGCTCGCCGTGGACCACCGGTCGCACCTGGCGTTGTTCAAACGACGGCTCCAAGCCCTGTATGCGTTGTCGCGCCACGACGAGGCGACCGAAGAGTTCCTGGCCGTGCACAAGACCATCAGCGCCGACTTCGATGACATCGGTGCCCGCGACCTGCGCGAGTTCCACGACCGGCTGAAGGAGAACGGGCTCACCACCGCACCGCACACCGTCACAGCCCGCAGGCCCAACCAACTTCCCCCTCCGCTGCCCAAGCTGGTCGGCCACGAAAACCTGCTGGCGTGGTTGGACTCGGTGACGACCAACCCGTGCCTGGTCGTCGTCGACGGCCCCGGCGGCGTCGGCAAGACGGCACGCGTCGTGCACTGGGCGCACTCCCGGCTCGACCGCTTTCCCGACGGGTTGCTCTTCGCCGACCTCCACGGCTTTTCGGACAGCCCTACCGTCGACACGTCGGCGGTCGTGGACCAGTTCCTGGAGGCACTGGGTGGTGTCCCGGACCGGGTCACGGAACCCGGTCGGCGAGCAGCGCGGTTGCAGTCCATGCTCAACGGGCGACGGGTGCTGGTGGTGCTCGACAACGCGGGCCGCACCGATCACGTGCGACCACTGCTGCCCCTGCTGTCCTCCAGCGTCGTGATCGTCACGAGCCGGTCACACCTGTCCGGGCTGGCCGTGCGGCACGCACCCCACCGCTTCACGGTCGAACCGCTCGACGCCGAGCAGTCCGTCCGCCTGCTCAGCGAACACCTCGGGCCGCGGGCGATGACGCAGCCACGACAACTCCAGGACCTCGCCGACCGGTGCGGCGGGTTGCCACTGGGCCTCGCCACGTTGGCCAACTACATCGCCATCCGCCCCCTCACCTCGCTCGCGGACTTCGTCGACCAACTCGACGAGCTGACGTTGCTGGACATCGGGGCGATCGGCGACGGCGCGAACCACGGTCTGCGGGCCGTCTTCGGGCAGTCGGTCCGCGCGCTCGCGCCGGAAGCGCAGCGGTTGTTCCGGCTGCTCGGCGCCCACCCCGGACCGGACTTCGGCGTGGGCGTGGCGGCAGCCCTGCTGGACGCGGAGCCGCGACACGCCCGCCTGGTTCTGGACGGGCTGGTGGAGGCGCATCTGCTGGAGCAGCAAGGCCCCTCGGACCGATTCCGGTTCCACGACCTGGTGAAGGACTTCGCCATCGGCCTCATCACGAGCGCCGATGAGCGGCGTGACACGGAGTCTCGCGTGCTGTCGTACTACTTCCGCAGCTCGGAGAACGCCGACAAGGCGGTGTTCCCGACCCAGGCGCGCGTGCGCACCGACCCGATCTTCGCCACCCACCACGTCGCGGAGTTCCCCGATGAGGTGTCGGCCCGGTTGTGGTGCCTCGCCGAGATGCCGAACCTCATGGCGATCATCCGCTCGTTCTCGACCCCTGGTCACGGCGAGATGGGCGTGCAGCTGGCCCAGATCGTCAACCTGGCCGGACAGCCGCTTCTGAGACACGGCGCGTTCCCCGAAGTGCTCGCCCTCCTCCAGGCCGGGTACGCCGCCGTCGCCCATGACGAGTCGACCATCGAGCCGCAGGCGGATGCGCTCCAAGCCATCGCACTGCTCCACCTCCTGCGCCGCAACTTCGCCGAAGCGGAGCACTACGCGCACTTGGCGCACATCAAGTACCGCCTGATAGACGACGAAGTGGGTATCGCCGCGTGCCTGCACACCACCGCCCGCATCATGGTCGAAACCGGCAACACGCTGATCGGGATCGACTCGCACGAGCGGGCCTTGCGCATGATCCGCCGCACTGGGGAGACGGGTCTCGAGACCACGTTCCTCTACCGAGCGGCCGAGGCCTACCAGCAGGCCACCGAGTACGGGAAAGCAGCCGCCTACTACCGCGAAGCACTTTCCCTGGCACGCGACCTGCATGACACCACGGCGGAAGGACGCGTGCTGACGTTGCTCGGCTCCCTCAGCTTCGCCAAGGAGCAGACGTCCGAGGCTCGTGATTTTCTCCACGAAGGTCTGCGGCTGCTGGAGCGGGCACACGACCTCGGCACCGCCGCCATGGCGTGTCACCTGCTGTCGCAGGTCGAATTGGAATGCGATCGGGTCCGCGAGGCGATCGAGTTCGGCCGCCAGGCACTCCGGTTGAGTCGGCGCGCTTTCGACCCGAAAATCGAGGGTGACTCACTGGAGACGCTCGCCGTCGCCCTGCGGCGTCTCGGACGCAGAGACGCCGCCGTCGAGGCTTACGAACAGGCACGAGACATCTTCGACGACCTCGACGCCGAACGGGCGAGGCGAATTCGACGAACGCTCGACATCTTTATCACCCAAACGGTCGAACCACCTGTCGCCCGGGCCGACTCGGACGCGCAAAGTCGCCCTAGTGAACCCTACCGAGGGTAGCGATCACGATCGGGTGTCACCTTGAGGAGTTAGCTGCAGCAGGCCCTTGACCAGCGGGGTTTGTGAGAGAGCTCGCGATAGCCTTACTATTCCGCCTAGCCGGGAATCGGTTGAAATCGGCGGAGGAGCTGCAAGCACATGAGCAAGGCTCTTGTGACGGCGTTCGCGATCGTTGCACTGACTGCGTTTTCCTGGACGTTCAGCAAGGTTTGGGTTCAATCGACACCGCCGGCCGACACCGAGATCGTGTCGGAAGTCTGACCCTGGCCGTGCAGCCAGGAACCACTCGAACGGCAACTGGGCGTAACCTTCGGGGACCACTGGTCCGATCACTTTACCGCGACGACCGCAGCCGCATGTGACGGGACTTCCGGTTGGGCTGAGGGGACCGGGGCCCCGCGGTGGCGGGGACCCGGTCGTCGGTCAGCCGCGCCGCCACACCTGGTTCGGTTTGCCGTTGCAGTGCCAGAAGCCGACCGCGCTGCCGTTCGCGGTGGCCTCGCCGGTCACGTCGAGGCACAGGCCGGACCGGCCGTTGGTGACCGTGCCGTCCGACTGGAAGGTCCACTTCTGGTTGGCGCCGCCGTGGCAGTCCCAGATGACCAGCCGGGCCTCGGTGCCGCCACCGGCCTCGGCGTCCAGGCACTTGGTGTCGTAGACGCGCAGCTCCTGGGCGGCGGTGTGGGCCCACCGCTGGTTCACGCCGCCGTTGCAGTCCCAGAGGGTCGGCGAGGTGCCGTTGGTCCGGCTCGCGCCCGGCACGTCGAGGCACCGGTTCGACCCGGCGCCGCGCAGCACCCCGTCGGTGGGCGTCGGGGTGGATCCGCCGCCCCACCCCCACCGCAGCCGGTCCGCGCCGCTGGCGTTGGTGACGTTCAGGGTGAGGTCGGTCCCGCTACCGCTCAGGGTGGTCAGGGAGTAGCTGTCACCGGTGCGCAGACCCGGCCAGTAGACCGAGCCCATGCCGAGGGAGCGCAGGGTGTCGGTCGCGGCCTGGAGGTAGGCGACCTCGTAGGAGCCGTTGACCGGCCCGTTGTAGTCCAGGCCCGAGGTCATCTCGGCGCCGAACTCGTCCAGGACGGTGCGCGAGGCGCACGTGCCGATGCGCGCCCGGAGGTCGTCGGCCCACTGCCGCGGGCTGGTCCAGTCCTTGTGCCAGAACCCGTACTGGTGCAGCGCGAGGTAGGTGCCGTCGAGCCTGCTGTCGGCGCACACCGGCTTGACGTCCTCGCTGTAGCCGGTGCCGCCGACGAACACCCGGTTGCGCGGCACGGCCGGCCGGGCGGTCAGCCAGTTCGCGGCCACGTCGCGCCACTCCTGGCTGCTGTAGCCGAACGGCTCGTTCATCGGCTCGAAGTACACCGCGCCGACGGCCGCGTACTTCGCGGTGATGCGGTTCCACATCGCGTCGAAGGCGGCGGTGTCGTCGATGCGGCCGTCCTTGGCCGCGGCCGACTCCCAGTAGCCCAGGACGACCTTGAACCCCTTGGCCGCGGCGGCGTCGATCGCCCCGGTGTAGGAGTTCCAGAACGCGCCGTTGACGGTGGCCGGGTTGACGGGCAGGCGCACGGTGTTCGCGCCGAGCCTGGCCTGGAACTGGCCGATGACCGCCGTGGCCTTGGCGTGGGTGGTGGCGTAGCTGTCCGACTTGGACAACCCCGAGGGCACGACCTCGTCGGCGGCGTAGTTGTCGCGCGGGTCGGCCCAGTTCACCCCCTTGAACTGGCTGGTGTCGGCGCCGGCGGGCGACGCGGTCGCGGTCAGCAGCCCGGCCACGCCCAAGGCGCAGCCGACCGCCGCCGCGACGCGGGCGAGGCGTCGGCGTCGGGTGGGCGAAGAGTTCATCGTTGATCTCCTCACGAGTGGTGCCGGGTGTCGTGGCGCCTTGCGGACCACGTCATGTTTGCGCAAACATGGCTGGCGGCCGGGCCAGTCTGTGACCCGGGCGGCGGGCTGTCAAGAGAGCCGACCGGGAAAGACCCGCTCCACGAGGTGGCGTCACGAGCCACTGGACAGGTCCGAGTCGACGGGCTAGCGTGCCGCCAAATGTTTGCGTAAACATCCTCGCCGTGGTCAACAGGAGAGACGATGACGTCCATCTCGGCGCCGGTCGAGGCGCCACCGGCACGTCCGGCCCGGCCGACGCGCGACGTCGGCCGCCTGCGCGTGGACCGCAAGGGCTGGCTGTTCGTCGCGCCGTTCCTGGTGGTGTTCGCCCTGGTGTTCCTGGCACCGATCGCCTACGCGGTGTGGCTGAGCCTGTTCCGGGAGCAGGTGTTCTTCGGCGGCACGGAGTTCGTCGGGTTGGCCAACTACGCGGCGGTGCTCGGTGACGGGAAGTTCTGGGAGTCGTTCCTGCGGGTGCTGCTGTTCCTGGTGGTGCAGGTGCCGGTGATGCTGGGGCTGGCGCTGGTGGCGGCGCTGGCGATCGACAGCGCCCGGCTGCACGCGGCGGGGTTCTTCCGGATCGTGGTGTTCCTGCCGTACGCGGTGCCCGCGGTGGTGGCGACGCTGATGTGGGGCTTCATCTACGGCGACAGCTTCGGCCTCGCCGCCGACCTCAACCGGCTGCTGGATGACGACGTCGTCTCGCCGCTGTCCGGCGACTGGATCCTGCTGTCGATCGGCAACATCGTGACGTGGGAGTTCGTCGGCTACAACATGCTGATCCTGTACTCGGCGCTCAAGGTCGTCCCGAACGACCTGTACGAGGCCGCGGCCATCGACGGCGCGGGCGCGTTCCGGACCATCCTGAGCGTGAAGCTGCCCGCGATCCGGGGCGCGGTGATGATCGCGACGATCTTCTCGATCATCGGCAGCTTCCAGCTGTTCAACGAGCCCAACATCCTGAGGTCGTTGGCGCCCAACGCGATCAGCACGTCCTACACGCCGAACATGTATGCCTACAACCTGTCCTTCGGCGGTCAGCAGTACAACTACTCGGCCACGGTGGCGATCGTGATGGGTGTCATCACCGCGATCATCGCCTACGTGGTGCAGCTGCGCGGCTCCCGGAAGGGTGCGTGACGACCGTGGCCCTGTCCCCGCTCCGGCCCCGCAAGTCCCGGGTGCTGACCACCGTCATGGCGGTGTACCTGGTCTACACGCTGGTGCCGCTGGCGTGGCTGCTGATCAGCGCCACCAAGACCCAGCAGGACCTGCTCTCGACGTCCGGACTGGCGTTCGGCGGCACGTTCGCGCTGTTCGACAACATCGGGCAGACGTTCACCCACGACAACGGCATCTTCCTGCGCTGGCTGGGCAACACGCTGTTCTACGTCGTGGTGGGCGCGGGCGGCGCGACCGCGCTGGCCACCGCCGCCGGCTACGGCCTGGCCAAGTACCGCTTCCGCGGCCGGCGCGCGGTGTTCGCCGTGCTGCTCGGGGCGATCGCCATCCCGGGCACGGCGCTGGCGGTTCCGACGTTCCTGATGTTCAGCAACCTCGGGCTGACCAACACGCCGTGGGCGATCATCATCCCGTCGCTGGTCAGCCCGTTCGGCCTGTACCTGGTGTGGACCTACACCACCGAGGCCGTGCCGGACGAGCTGCTGGAAGCCGCCCGCATCGACGGCGCGGGCGAGCTGCGGATCTTCTTCACCGTCACCCTGCGCCTGCTCGCGCCCGGCGTGGTCACGGTCGCGCTGTTCGCGGTGGTGTCGACGTGGAACAACTACTTCCTGCCGCTGATCATGCTCAGCGAACCCGACTGGTATCCCCTCACCGTCGGCCTCAACCAGTGGAGCGCCCAGGCCTCGGGCGTCGGCGCGCAGCCGATCTACCACCTGGTGATCACCGGGTCCGTCGTCACCATCGTCCCGCTCGTCATCGCGTTCCTGCTGCTCCAGCGCTTCTGGCAGTCAGGCCTGACCGCGGGCAGCGTCAAGCAGTGAGCCTCTCCCACCGCCGCGAAAGGACCTCCCCCATGTCACCCACCAGGCGCAGTCGCCAGGTGGCCGTAGTCCTGGCCACCGCTCTCGCCACCGCGCTCTCCGCGTGCTCCTCCGGCGGCGACGGCGGCACGACGCCGGGCGGCGCCACCGGCACGCAGGACGCGGTCGACGCCGCCCTGCGCGACGGCGGCGAGATCACCTACTGGAGCTGGACCCCGTCGGCCAAGGCGCAGGTCGAGGCGTTCCAGGAGGAGTTCCCCAACGTCAAGGTCAACCACGTCAACGCGGGCACCGGCAACGACCACTACACCAAGCTCCAGAACGCCATCAAGGCCGGCTCCGGCGCGCCCGACGTCGCCCAGGTCGAGTACCAGGCGCTGCCCCAGTTCGCGCTGACCGGCTCGCTGGTCGACCTGGGCCAGTACGGGTTCAACGCCTTCGAGGACGACTACACCCCCTCGACGTGGAACTCGGTGAAGGTCGGCGGCGGGCTGTTCGGCCTGCCGCAGGACTCCGGCCCCATGGCCCTGTTCTACAACAAGGCGCTCTTCGACCAGCACGGCATCACCGTGCCGAAGACCTGGACCGAGTACGTCGAGGCGGCCAGGAAGCTGCACGCCGCCGACCCGACCAAGTTCATCACCTCGGACACCGGTGACGCGGGCTTCGCGACCAGCATGATCTGGCAGGCGGGCGGCAAGCCGTTCACCACCGACGGCAAGTCGGTGAAGATCGACCTGCAGGACGAGGGCGCCAAGAAGTGGACCGCCACCTGGGACCGGCTCGTCGAGGAGAAGCTGGTCTCGTCGATCCCCGGCTGGTCCGACGCCTGGTACAAGGCGCTGGGTGACGGCACGATCGCCACGCTGGCGACCGGCGCGTGGATGCCGGGCGTGCTGGAGTCGTCGGTGCCAGGCGGCGCGGGCAAGTGGGCCGTGGCCCCGATGCCCACCTACGACGGCGGCGCACCGGTCACCGCGGAGAACGGCGGCGGCGGCCAGTCGGTGCTCAAGCAGAGCGCGAAGCCCGCGCTCGCGGCGGCGTTCGTGCGCTGGCTCAACAACGGCAACGGCGTCAAGCCGTTCCTGGAGAGCGGCGGCTTCCCCGCCACCAAGGCCGACCTGGGCTCCTCCGCGTTCAAGGACGAGGCCTCGCCCTACTTCGGCGGGCAGCAGATCAACCAGGTCCTGACCGCCGCGGCCGGCCAGGTCGTGCCAGGCTGGAGCTACCTGCCCTACCAGCTCTACGCCAACAGCATCTTCAACGACACCGTCGGCAAGTCCTACGCCGACGCCACCGGCCTCGACCCGGGCCTGACCGACTGGCAGAAGGCGCTGGTCGACTACGGCAACCAGCAGGGCTTCACCGTCAACGGCTGACCCGGCGGCGGGACGGCCCTCACCCGGCCGTCCCCGCCCACCGCGCACACGCACGCCACACCCGGAAGGAACACCTGATCCCGTGCCCGAGTTCAGCATCGGCGAGCGCGACTTCCTGCTCGACGGCAGGCCGTTCCGCATCCTGTCCGGGGCCCTGCACTACTTCCGCGTGCACCCCGACCAGTGGGCCGACCGCATCGACAAGGCCCGGCGCATGGGTCTGAACACCATCGAGACCTACGTCGCCTGGAACGCCCACGCGCCCACACCGGACGCCTTCGACCTCACCGGCGGGCTCGACCTCGGCCGGTTCCTGCGCCTGGTCGCCGACGCGGGGATGCGCGCGATCGTGCGGCCCGGACCGTACATCTGCGCCGAGTGGGACAACGGCGGTCTGCCCGCGTGGCTGTTCCGCGACCCGGAGGTGGGCGTGCGGCGCGCCGAACCCCGTTACCTGGCCGCGGTCAAGTCCTACCTCGACCGCGTCTACGAGGTCGTGGCCCCGCTCCAGGTCCAGCACGGCGGCCCGGTCATCCTCGTGCAGATCGAGAACGAGTACGGCGCCTTCGGCGACGACAAGACCTACCTCAAGACCTTGGCCGAGCACACCCGCGACGCGGGCATCACCGTGCCGCTGACCACGATCGACCAGCCGACGGACGAGATGCTCGCGGCGGGCAGCCTGGAAGGGCTGCACCTGACGGCGTCCTTCGGCTCCCGCGCCGTCGAGCGCCTGGCCGCGCTGCGCCGCCACCAGCCGACCGGTCCGCTGATGTGCGCCGAGTTCTGGAACGGCTGGTTCGACCACTGGGGCAGCCACCACCACACCACCTCGGCCGCGGACAGCGCCGCCGAGCTGGACGCGCTGCTGTCCGCGGGCGCCTCGGTCAACGTCTACATGTTCCACGGCGGCACCAACTTCGGCTTCACCAGCGGCGCCAACGACAAGGGCACCTACCAGCCGACCATCACCTCCTACGACTACGACGCGCCGCTGGACGAAGCGGGCGACCCCACCGCCAAGTACCACGCGTTCCGCGAGGTCATCGCCCGCCACCACGACGTGCCCGACGAACCGCCGCCCGCCGCGCGACCCACGCCGCGGCTCACCGCCCCGTTGACCGACCCGGTGCCCCTGCTCGACTGGTCGAAGCGGTCGACCTCCTGGCAGCGCCACGACACCGTGCCCCCGCTCGACGACCTGCCCGGCGCGCCGCGGCTGGCGCTGGCGGCCACGCGGGTCGAGGCCACCGACCCCGCCGTGCTGTGCTTCGGCGAGGTGCGCGACCACGCCTCGGTGTTCCTGGACGGGCGGCCGGTCGGCGTGCTGCTGCGCGAGCACCACCAACGCGCCCTCGGCCTGCCGGGCTCGGCCGGTGAGCTGGCGGTCCTGGTCGAGGACCACGGCCGGGTCAACTACGGTCCGCGCATCGGCGAGCCCAAGGGGCTCATCGGCGGCGCGAGCCTCGGCGGGCATCCCCTGACGGGGTGGGACGTCCTCCCGCTCGCCCTCGACGCGCCGCCGCCGGTGTGGACCGACCGGGACGGCACGACGCCCGTGCCCGGGGCGGTGGCCGGACCGGTCTTCCTGCGCGCCCGGTTCGACCTCGACCGGCCCGGCGACCTCCACCTCGACACGGGCGGCTGGGGTCGGGGCGTGGTGTGGGTCAACGGCTTCTGCCTCGGCCGCTACTGGTCGCGCGGCCCGCAGCGCACCCTGTACGCGCCCGGCCCGGTGCTGCGCGCGGACGGCAACGAGCTGGTCGTGCTCGAACTCGCCGCCCTGACCGACCCGACGGCCCGGTTCGTGCCGCGACCGCTGCTCGGCCACACCGAGGCCTGATCGATGTTTGCGCAAACAAGCCTGGTCGGGCGCGGGCTATAGTGGCCACGCGCCACACGGCGCCGAAGCGCCCGGTGGGAGGAGCCCTGACGTGACAGCGGAATCCACGTCCGGGGCGTCCCGGCAGCCCGCCGTGCGGCGCGCGCCGGCCCGTCGGGTGTCGATGGCCGACGTCGCCCGGCTGGCGGGGGTGTCGGCGCAGACCGTGTCCCGGGTGTCGAACGGGCACCCCAGCGTCGTCGGCTCGACGCGCGAGCAGGTGCTGGACGCCATGCGACGCCTCGGTTACCGGCCCAACAGCGCGGCCCGCGCGCTCAAGTACGGCGAGTTCCGCACCATCGGCGTCATCCTGTTCACCCTCTCCACGGTCGGCAACAGCCGCACCCTGGAGGCCATAGTGGACCACGCCGCGCACGAGGGTTACGCCATCACGCTGATCCCCGTGGCCGTGCCCACCCAGGACGGCGTGCTCGGCGCGTTCACGCGTCTCGGCGAGCTGGCCGTCGACGCGGTCATCGTGATCATGGAGGTCCACCTGCTCGACGCGGCCACCATGACCCTCCCGCTCGGCATCCCGGCCGTGATCGTCGACTCCAACGGGGGCGACCGCTACACCGTCGTGGACACCGACCAGGCCGACGGCACCCGCCAGGCCGTCCGCCACCTGCTCGACCTCGGCCACCGCACCGTCTGGCACGTCGCCGGCCCCGAGGACTCCTACGCCGCCGAGCGCCGCGCCGAGGCGTGGCGCGACGCGCTGGTCGAAGCCGGACTGCCGGTGCCCGCGATGGCGCGCGGCGACTGGTCGGCCGACTCCGGCTACCGGGTGGGGCTCGCGCTCGCCGACGAGCCCGGCTGCACGGCGGTGTTCGCGGCCAACGACCAGATGGCCCTCGGCCTGCTGCGCGCGTTCCACGAGAAGGGGAAGGTGGTGCCGCGCGACATCAGCGTGGTCGGGTTCGACGACATCCCCGACACCACCTCGTTCATCCCGCCCCTGACCACCGTGCACCAGGACTTCACCGAGGTCGGCCGGCGCTGCGTCGAACGCGTCCTGCGCCAGGTGCACCACCGCCGCACCAAGCCGGGCACCACCCTGGTCCCGACCCGGCTGGTCGTCCGCGCCAGCACCGCGCCGCCGCCGGCCTGACCGGTCGCCTCACGTGACCGCCGGCGGCCGGGCCTCGTGCCAGAAGCCGGTGTGACGGCCGGGAAGGCGACGCGGTCCGCCCGTCCACGGCGGCCATCGCTCCCCGCCCTGGCCAGGCCGACGCGAGGTGCTCCCCGAGGAACCCGGCGACCTCCGCCCGCGCGGCCTTGGCCTGCGGCACCACGTTCGGCATGCTGAGGAACGCGTGCGTCGCGCCCGGGTGCTCGGCGAGCCGCGCGGGCGTCCCGGCGTCGAGCAGCGCTTCGGCGTAACGACGGCCGTGGTCGGCCAGCGGGTCGAGGGTCGGCACCACCACGAGCGCCGGGGCCAGCCCGCCCAGGTCGTCGGCGTGCAGCGGCGACAGCGGCCGGGGATCCGTTCCCGGCGGCACGGCCAGGCGGTGGAACAGCCGCATCTGCTCGACGGTCAACGTCGGGCTGTCCGCGTGCCGGGTCATCGAGGCGTGGTCGTACATCGCCCCGGTGAGGTCGACGGCGGGGTTGGCCAGCACCTGCGCGCACAGCGGCAGACCGGAGTCCCTGGCGCGGATCGCGGCCAGCGCGGCGATCAGCCCACCCGTGCTCTCGCCGAACACCGCGGTCCGCGCCGGGTCGACACCCCATCGCGCGGCGTCCCGCACCACGTGCCGCAGCACGTCCCAACCGTCGTCGACGGCGGCCGGCAGCGGTGTCCCCGGCGCGAGGAGGCGGTGCTCGACCGAGACGACGACGGCGGGCAGCCGTGCGGCGAGGTGGCTGTTGACCCAGTCGCTCTGCGCCGCCGTGCCGACGAACCCGCCGCCGTGCACGTGCACCACGAGCGGCAGGTCGGCGTGCCCGGTGGCCGGTCGGGACACCCGGACCCGCAGGGCCCGGTCGGGCAGGGCCACGTCCTGCCACCGGATCACGGCGCCCCGGTCCGGTCGCCCCGTGATCACCCGGATGAGGCGGGACGCCCGCTTGCGGTTCTCCGCGTCGCGGAAGGCGGCCAGCTCCCCGTCCGTCATGGCCGACCAGTCGGGTTCTTTCCGCAGGGCGTGCAGCAGCCGGATCCCCAGCGGCGGCCGTGCGACGCCGGTCACGTGGTCCATGTGTCCCCCTCCTCGACCACCGAGTTTCGCTACCGGTGGTATCGATACCGATGGTAGCGCAACTCGGTATCGTTCGACCATGACCCGAGCGACACCGCCCGCCAAGCCGCCCGGCCGCCCGCGCGCCGGCATCGACGCCGCGGTCTTCGCCGCGACCCTGGGCACCGTGCACGAACTGGGCTACGCGGGCGCGACGATGGACCGCATCGCGGCGGCGGCGGGCGTCGCGAAGACGACGATCTACCGGCGCTGGCCGTCGAAGGGCGCGCTGATCACGGACTGCCTCGTGGACGCGTTGGGCCCCGTGCCGCTGGGGGGCGGCAGTCGGCGCGAGGACATCTCCTCGGCCATCCGCTGGATCGCGGCGAAGATCGGCGAGCCCGGGATCGGCGCGGCGTTCGCGGGCGTGTTCGTCGACGCGGTCAGCGATCCGAGCCTGCGCGAGGTCCTGTCCACGCGGTTGCAGGACCCGTACCGGATCGTGCTCCAGGACGCGCTCGACGAGCCGGAGCACCGGGTCCTGCTGCTCATCGACATCATCGTCGGCACCCTGCTGCACCGGATGGGCATGACCGGCGTGCCGATGGTCGACGCCGACGTCGACGCGCTGACCGGGATGGTCCTGCGGCACTTCGCCGACCCCGGCGGACCGGCCTGACCACGCCGGTGTTCACAACTCGTTGTTCAACCTGCTCCCGGCGAACCTGAACACGCCCGCCGCCGCTTGACTCGGGACCGGTAACCGAGCCCGTGCCGCGTTCACCGTCCGCGGCACGGGCTCCTCCACACGGACAGGGAGGTCCCGTGGCGCGACGAGCAGTGCCATTGGCGCCGGACGTCGCTGTTCCTCGACGAAGGAGCTGTGATGAGCGCGGACCAGGAGCGGTACGGCGCGGGCCGGACCTACGACCGGTCGTTCGGCGCGCCCGTCATCGGCCCGGTGATGTACTCCGGCGACTACCCGAACCTGGCGCGCACCGGGGACGAGGTGTCGTTCTCGCTGTCGTTGTTCGGCGACCGGGAGGGCAACGAGGGCTACTCCAAGGTCACCTCCGCGCGGACCGCGCTGTACCGCGACGGTGAGCTGGTCGGCGAGAACGGCAGCAGCGGGCACGGCACGTTCCCGGTGCCGCCGGGGCCCGCGGTGTTCCGGGCGCGGGCCGGGGTGACGCGGGCGCCGGAGGTCTCGGACTTCAGCACGCGCATCACGGTGGACTGGACGTTCCGCTCGGACACGACCACCCGCGAGCGCCGGCTGCCGATGTCGGTGGTGCGGTTCACCCCGGAGCTGGACGCCGCGGGCAGCACGCCCGCGTACCGACCGCTGACCGTGCCGCTGGTGGTGGACCGGCAGCGCGGCGTGGACAGCCCGCCGTTGCGCCACTTCCGCGTGGAGGTGTCCTACGACGACGGTGCGACCTGGGTGAGCCTGCCGGTGCTGGGCAGTGCGGCGCTGGTGGGCAACCGGGCCATGCCGGGGACGTTCGCCTCGCTGCGCGTGCACGCCACCGACGGCCGGGGCGGCGAGCTGAGCCAGACCGTGATCCGGGCTTACCGGCTCGCCTGACGGCTCGCGGCAGGCGCCGGGCGGGTCTCCCTCCCGCCCGGCCCTGTCACGGGCACAGCGGTCGTGGCGGGACGCCCGGGAAGTGCGCCGCCCAGTCGACGTCGACCAGGTCCGCGCACACGTCGCGCACCACGCGGTCGACGTCCACCGCGAGCCGCCACAGCGCACCCCGCCGCAGCTCCACCATCAGCAGCTCGTCCCCCTCGTAGCGCACCGAGCCGAACTCCACCCCGGACGCGCGCAGCGACACCGGTTCCCCGCCGGCCAGGTCCCACAGCCACACCGACTCGCGGTGCAGCGCGGTGACGGCGCGGCCGTCGCGCGAGAACTCGACCACGGCCATCTCCGGGAGCCCGTCCGCCTCCAGCACGGTCGTCGTCCCGTCCAGCACGGTGAGCCGCCCGCCGTCGAGGTCGGAGACGGCGAGCAGCCCCGCCGGACCGGTCACCAGCCCCAGCCGGGCGGAGCGGCTGAGGACCGGGGTGGACCGCCCGTCCAGGGACCACACCTCCACGTGGCGCCGGTCGCCTTCGCGGCGCACCAGGACCACGCCGGCGCCGTCCTGCAACGGCACGGCGTGCTCGACACCGGTGGCGGGCAGGCGGGTGCGGGCGGTGTCGCCGGGACGCCAGTGCACGGCCGCGCCGTCCTCGACGGCGGTCAGGAGGGTGCCCGCCGCGTCGATGCCCTCGGGGAACGGCCACGCCCTCATCGTGGTGGTCAGCCTCGGCACGTCGGGGTCGCCGATGTCCCAGAGCTGGAACTCGTCGGGTCGGACGACCACGAGCGCGGTGCGCTCGTCGCCGCTGATGAGGTTCAGGAAGCCGGTGGAGGGGATCGGGATCGCCCCGGCTCGCCGCCTGCTCGGCCCGTCACCGGTCCAGAACCGGTAGTTGATGCCGGGCGAGCCGGGTTCGGGGCCGAACTCGTGGGTCACGGCGATGCCGCCGGGCACGCGCAGGTAGCCGCCGTCCAGGGTGGTGGCGGTGCCCGCGGCGCGGGCGAGCAGGAGCGCGTCGCGGGCCTGGGCGGTGGGTGCGACGCGGTACGCGGCCAGGGCGAGCGCCGCCGCGTCGCGCGGGCGGGCCAGCAGGTCCAGGGCGCTGTCGGCGGCACGCATCGACAGCGCCTGGTTGCGTTCGCGGGTGGCGTCGCGCTGGGCCCCGACCGCGTACACGACGGTGGAGGCGAGCAGCAGCACGAGCACGCCGAGGCAGGCGACGAGCACGCGCAGCCGGCGCACCGCGCGCTTGCGCACCGCTTCCCGGTCGCGTTCGGCGGTCAGGCCCGCGTCGACGAACTCGCGCTCGGCCGCGTTGAGGCGGGACGACAGGCGGCGCGCCTGGTCGAGGTGGACGCCGCGGTAGAGCGCGTCCGGGTCGCGGTCGTGCGCGCGCCAGGCGTCGGCGGCGCCGGTGAGCCTGCGGTGGGCGCGCAGCGCCTCGCGGTCCTCGTCCAGCCAGCCCACCAGCCTCGGCCAGGCGCGCAGCAGCGCCTCGTGGGTCAGCTCCACCGTGTCGCGGTCGAGGGTGATCAGCCTGGCCGCCGCGAGCCGGTCGAGGAGCGCGTCGCCCGCCTCCAGCTCGGCGCGGGCGACGCGGCGGCGGGTGTCCTCGGTGCCGTCGCCGGGCGCGACCAGCCGCTGGAACACCTGCCGCGCCACCTGCCGGTCCGGCTCGGACAGGGTTTCGCAGACCTGTTCGGCGCTGCGGGCCAGGGCGTGCTCGACGCCGCCCGCGTCCTCGTAGCCCGTCAGCGTGAGCACCGCGCCGCGACGTCGTCGCCACGTCTCGACGAGCACGTGCGAGGCGAGCGGCAGCGCGCCCGGCTGGGCGGCGACGTCCGCGATCAGGCGTGCCACCAAGGCGTTCTCCAGCGAGGCGCCTTGGCGGGCGGCGGGTTCGACGACCGCGCGGCGGAGCTGCTCGGCGCTCATCGGGCCGACGAGCGACTGCGAGCGGTGCAGCGCTTCGAGCAGCTCGGGGTGCCGGGCGCAGTGGCCGTAGAAGTCGGCGCGCACCCCGATGACGACGTGGGCGGCGCCGGCGGCGTGCGTGAGGGCCCGCACCAGCCAGCGCCGGTCGGCCTCCCGGCAGAGGGTGAAGACCTCCTCGAACTGGTCGACCACGAGCAGCAGGTCGTCGGCGGCCTGGCGCAGCAGCACGCGCAGGTGCTCGGGGTCGGCGGCGAGCTCGGCGCGCACCTCGACCGCGGACCGGTCGTCGGCGAGCGCCGCGGCCAGCTCGGTGATCGGGTCCGCGCCGGGCGTGACGACCAGGTGCGCGTCCCACCGGGCGGCCAGTCCCGCGCGCAGCAACGACGACTTGCCCGCGCCGGACGCGCCGAACACCCCGACGAAGGGCCGTTCCCGCACCAGGGCCAGGAGCCTGCCCACCTCGGCCTCGCGACCGAAGAACCGGTCGGTGTCGGCGACCTGGTAGGCGGCGAGTCCCACGTACGGCGCGTCGCCGTCGTCCGGGCCCTCGGCGGCCAGCTCGCGCCAGCGGGCCGTCCACTGCTCGACGTCTCCCCCGCACGCGCGGACGAACGCCCGGGTCACCGCCAGACTGGGCAGCCGCCGCCCCGCCACCGCCTCGGACAGCGCGGCGGGCGAGTAGTTCGCCAGGCGGCCGAGTTCGCGGTAGGACGGCAGCCCGGCGCCGCGCCGCAGCCGCCTCAGGTCGCCGGCGAACTTCAGCACCGGGGTGTCCTCTTCGACCAGCGGCCGTTCCGTGCGCGGCACCCTGCTCCCCCTTCGACGCCCCCAACACTGCCCGTCGGAGGTCACCGGTGGGCATCGCCACGGCAAGGTCGCCGTCCGACGTCGTGTCACGTTGCGCAACGTTGCGCAAGGCCCCGAACGGCTTCAAGCGCGGCACCCGATTCGTCCCACGCGCTCGGTCCGCATGGCCGCTTTGTGCGGCCGTAACCCGAATGGCGGATGCCGACCAGGTGGCACCACCTGACACTAACACCGCTCTGGGAGCGCTCCCAGAGTCAAGCGGAGGCACCCGCGCGATTCCACGTCGTCGATCAACGAAGATTTGGCGGTCCACATGCTTCGCTTCTCCCCAGACGTCCCCGACCGGCGTCGCCGGGCACCGGGCACCACGACGGAGGCCGCGCCGGGCCGCGGCAGGTCCGCCGCCTGGCGGGCGTCCGCGGTCCTCGGCGCCTGCCTGACCCTGCTGACGACCGTGCTGGTCACGTTCGGCGCGGGCAACGCCTCCGCGCACGGCGCGGTCAGCGACCCGCCCTCACGCCACTACGGCTGCTACAACCGCTGGCCCAACGGCCCGTCGCAGCAGATGGCCACCGAGGACCCCATGTGCTACCAGGCGTGGCAGGCCGACCCCTCGGCCATGTACAACTGGAACGGCCTGTTCCGCGAAGGCGTCGCCGGCAACCACCAGGGAGCCATCCCGGACGGGCAGCTGTGCAGCGGCGGCCTGACCTTCAACGGTCGCTACGCCGCGATGGACAAGCCCGGCGCGTGGGTCGCCCCGAGCAAGCCCAGCCGGTTCACCCTCAACCTCAACGACACGTCCTCGCACGGCGCCGACTACATCCGCGTCTACGCGACCAAGCAGGGCTTCGACCCCAAGACCCAGGCCCTGAAGTGGAGCGACCTGGAGCTGGTCGGCCAGACCGGCAAGATCCCCACCGGCTCCCGGACGCCCGTCGAGGTCGACGCGCCCGGCCGCACCGGCCACCACGTGCTGTTCACGGTGTGGCAGGCCAGCCACCTCGACCAGAGCTACTACGCGTGCAGCGACGTGAACTTCACCGGCGGTGGCACCACGACGACCACCACTCCGACCAGCACCACGACCACCACCACCACCACCACGACCGGGGGCAACCCCTCAGCGGGCTGCTCGGCCACCTTCCGGGTGACCTCGCAGTGGTCCGGCGGCTTCCAGGTCGAGGCGCGCGTGACCGCCGGCGCCACGGCGATCTCCGGCTGGGCGGTGAGCTGGACGTTCGCCAACGGCGAGCGGATCAACTCTTCGTGGAGCGCGACCCTGACCACGAGCGGGTCCACGACTACCGCCCGCAACGTCGCTTACAACGGCGCGGTGGGCGCGGGTGCCAGCACCACGTTCGGTTTCGTCGCCTCCGGCACGGCGGGGACCCCGACCCTGGCCTGCACCGCGTCCTGATCCCGTCGGTCCGCCCGTCGCCGCCCCCGACGGCGGCGGGCGGACCGGCCCGGGTCAGCCCGCCTGCCGGCTGAGGTGCTCCCACTTGGCGAGCTCGGCCGTGCGCGCCCGAGCCATCTCCTCGACCATGCCGTAGGCCGCGCCGCCCAGGACCAGCCGCTTCGGCGGCTCGGGCAGGTCGACCACCCGCAGCAGGACCGAGGCGGCCAGCCGCGGGTCGAAGTCCTCGGACTCGCCCCAGAGCTCGTTCAGCCAGGCGCGCAGCGGCGCGTAGGCGGGGTCCTCCCCGGTCGTGGTCAGGCCGAGGGTGAACAGGTCGGTGCGGTACCCGCCCGGCTGCAGGATGGTCACCTTGATCCCGAAGCGCTCGACCTCCATCGCCAGCGCTTCGCTCATCGCGTCGAGCGCGGCCTTGCCCGCGCTGTACAGGCCGGTCGCCGCGAAGCCACCGGCGGACCCCATCGACGAGACCTGCACGACGTGGCCCGAGCCCTGTGACCGCAGGAGCGGGACCACCGCCTGGCTCACCCACAGCGCGCCGAAGAAGTTGGTGTCCAGGTGGGCTCGGGCCTGCTCCTCGGTGACCTCCTCGACCATGCCGAGCAACGCGCCACCGGCGTTGTTGACCACGACGTCCAGCCCGCCGAACGCGGCGAACGCCCGCTGCACGCCGGCGAGCACCGCGTGCCGGTCGGACACGTCCAGCGGGAACGCGACCAGCCTGCCGCCGGACTCGGCGACCAGGCCGTCCAACGGCGTGGTGTCGCGGGCGACGCCGACGACCCGGTCGCCCGCCGCGAGCGCGGCTTCGGCGAACGCGCGTCCCAAGCCGCGCGAGGCGCCCGTGATGAACCAGGTACGACTGCGGTCGCGCGTCATGGTGTCTCCCCAAGTTGTAAGACGATACGTTCCGTCTCGATGCGAGAACCCTGACAGACTCTTTGTCGCAAGTCAAGACGAACCGTCTCGTTCCAAGTAGAGTGCCGCCATGCCCACCAGCCCCACGCCGAACAGCACGCGCCGCAGCGAACGCTCCCGGGTGGCGATCCTGACCGCGACGCGCGAGCTCATCGGCGACCTCGGCTACGCCAAGCTGACGATCGAGGCCATCGCCGCCCGCGCGGGCGTCGGCAAGCAGACGATCTACCGCTGGTGGCCGTCCAAGGGCGCGGTCGTCTTCGACTCCCTGCTGGTGCTGAGCGAACGGCCGGACGGCGGCGGCATCGAGCTGCCGGACACGGGAGACCTCGAGCACGACCTGAGAGCCGTCCTCCGCGCGACCGCGGCCGAGTTCTCCGACCCGGCGTTCGAGGCCCCGATCCGCGCGCTGAACACGGAGATCATCAACGATCCCGACCTGGCCGCCGTCTACCGGGAGAAGATGGAAAGCCCGATGCGGGAGGCGAAGCGCCGACGACTGCGCAGCGCCCAGGCCGCCGGCCAACTACCCCCCGACACCGACCTCGACCTCTTCATCGACCTGCTGTACGCGCCGCTGACCCAACGCTGGCTCCTGCGCTCCGGCCCCCTGGACGCCCCTTTCGCCGACGCCCTGGTCACCGCCACCCTCCGCGCCTTCCGCCCCTGACACGGAGCGCCAGGGCGCAGCCACCGCGGGACCTCGACGTCGTCGGTGATCTCGCGGTGGCCTTGGGAACAACGCCCACGCACGGTGTCGCACCGCAAGCCGTTCAGCCGATTGATGACGGACGAGCCGCTCGCGAAACTCGACCCGTCCACCACTTGTTGCGAGAACGGGATCCGCATGCGCCTGCGTTCACTGATCGTCGCCGTCGTCGGCGGGCTGCTCGGCGCCGCGGGGATCTTCCACCTGCCCGCCTCGGCGTCCGTGGTGGACGTCAACTGCGCCCTGGGCACCCAGGTCGGCACCTACTCCCCCGGCATGACCCTGCTGCCCAGGCAGATCGACTTCAGCGCCACCGGCACGCTGGGCGGCTGCGCGTCCCCCGGCCACCCCGAGATCACCGGCGCGACCTTCACCTCCCTGGTCAGCGGCACGTTCAGCTGCCTGGCCGGTTCCACCACCAACACCTCCACCTACCACTGGAACACCGGGCACAGCAGCACCGTCCAAGGCGGCTTCGAGGTCAACCTCAAGCCCGGCGGCACCACCGTGCTCGTCCTGACCGGCACCGTGGTCGCCGGGTTGTTCCAGGGCGCGACCGTCGTGCAGACGAAGGTCCTGCCCGCCACCGACCTCACCGCCTGCCTCACCCCGCAGGGCCTGACCAGCGTCAGCGGCACCGTCACCTTCACCGCCGTCCTGTGAACCGGCCGAGGAGGGACACGGACAACCGCCCCGCCGGTCCGAGGAACACCGCCCGGGTGACGGCCGCCCTCGCCGCCACGACCGCGCTGATCGCGTCGTCCCTGCTGTTCTCGTCATCCTCCGCACACGCGGCGCCGGTCGACTTCCTCTGCACCGAGAACGAGTCGGTGTCCTACTCCCCCGGTCTGCTGACCACGCCACGGCCGGTGGACGTCGACGTGCACAACATCCTGTCGTGCACGTCTCCCACCGACCCGGCCGTGACGGGAGGGCACGTGTGGGCGACCGTGCGCGGTCTCGACCGGTCGTGCACGAACCTCGCGGCGTCCGGCATCGGCTCGTACACCATCACCTGGAACACCGGGGAGACCAGCACGATCGACTACAACCGGTCCGCCACCTACGTCCTGGGCACGCTGGTCATCACCGAAACCGGGACGGTCACCGCGGGCAAGTTCACCGGCGACTCCACCACCCACGTCGTCGAACTGCTCACCCTCGACCTCCTCGCCTGCCTCGCCGAACCCGGCCTCACCACCACCTCGGGCGTCGGCACCTACGTCTTCACCTGACAGGCCAAGTAGAAGCCCGCGTTCTCGTCGGCCATCCCGACCACGACCACAGTGGCCCCACCGACGACGTCCGCGTCGAGGTCGATGGACTGCGTCCTCGTGCGGTTGCACCAGAGGGCGGAGTTGTTCCAGTCCAGCAGGGTGTTCGCCCGTGCTTCCCCGTATCCCCGCCGGAACCCGGGCGGTTCATCGAGCTGCCCGAGGACCTTCACCGACGTTCCGTCCTGCCGCGCGGCACTGCCGATGCCGTGTGCGGCGGTGACATTCGGCACGACCACCACCCGGACCGTCAGCCGTTGACCTCGCGTGCCACGGCCAGCTGTCGATCCTTGTGCTGCCGCTCGCCTGCCAAGTCGTCGTCGTGCTGCCGGACGAGCACGTCCTGCACGGCGCGTTCCACCCCGACCCACGTCCTGACCCACTCGACGCGCTCCTTGCACGCCACGTCCCGGGTGGCGACGGCCAGCTCGTGCCCGGACGGCCACCCGGCGCTGAACGCGGGGTCGTTGATCGCGGCATCCGGACCGGCGTAGGCGAAGCCCGCCTCCGCCATGCACCGCGACCACCCCGCGGCGGCGGCGACCACCGGCCCGGTGGTCGCGGTGATCTCGTGGCTGCGCCGGCTCAGCGCCAGGCTCAGCGGCTCCTGGCCGGGTTTCGCATCGGCCGCGAGCCCCCGGTCCGCCTCCCCCGCACAACCCCCGGGCGGCACCTCCCGGCCGCCGACCTCGCCCCGGCGCGTGCCGGTGATCAACGAGACGACGTCCGGCGACGGCTGAGCGGCGGCCTGGCTGCCGGCGTCTCGCGTGGCGAGCACCGCCGGGTCGCGGTAGCCGTACGCCGCGGCCTCGTCCGCGTCGACGAGACCGTGCCGCCTCGGCTTGTCGGCGTCCCGCGCGGGATCGACGACGGGGAAGGTGAACGCGATCCCGTGGTCCGCGAGGCACCGCTCCATCAAGGTGTTGCGCGCTTTGATGACCTCCAGCTCCTGGACCGGTGTCAGCAGCGACCGGTCGAGCGGCAGGTCGAGGCCGCGCACCGCCGACAGGTCGGCGGGAACCCTCCCGAGTGCCGCATCGAGGTCGGCCGCGCCGAAATCGGGTGTGGTGGTGGGTGTCGTCGAGCATCCGACGAGCGCGGACGCCGCTATCGCCGCGGCGAGCGCACCCGCGATGAAGTCGGCTGCGCGGCGTGGCGTGCGGTCGGGTGCGACCACGGTGGGACCTCCGATCCCCGACGGGTCGCGCCTGGTCGGCGCGACCCGATCGTCCGACTAGAACTGGTCCCGGTTGGCGCAGTCCCTGAAGGTGCCCGAACTCGTGGACCACTTGAAGCTCGCGTTGTCGTTCTTCATGGGCTCGGTGAAGTTGCCCTTGCCGTACGCGCCGAACGACTGCGACGCGACGCTGCC
The DNA here is from genome assembly GCF_016695385.1 of Saccharothrix sp. 6-C. Taxonomy (NCBI): domain Bacteria; kingdom Bacillati; phylum Actinomycetota; class Actinomycetes; order Pseudonocardiales; family Pseudonocardiaceae; genus Saccharothrix; species Saccharothrix sp. 6-C. Next base: position 4,992,525 of record NZ_CP064192.1, read on the forward strand.
GTTGCAGCCGCTGTTGTAGTAGACGGTCGCGTAGTAGGACCAGTTGTTGACGACCGAGGCCGCGTGGTTCTTCACCACGTAGTTGAAGCCGTTCCCGTCGGTGCCGGCGTTGTTGAACTTCTCGTTGTCGAGGTCCCCGTCCGAGAGCAGGTAGTCGGCGCGGGCGCCCTCGAAGTTGCTGTTGAAGTAGAAGCAGAGGTAGGCCTCGCGGCACCCCTCGATCGTCGCAGCCGAGGCCGTCGGAGCGATGGCGAAGCTTCCGATGACCGTGGTGATGACCGCCGCGAGGCCGACCAACCTTCGTGTGACGCGCATGGATCCTCCTGGTTCGTGACGCCTTGCCGCACCTGGACCGGGCGCTCGGCGTCGCCGTGCCCGGAACGGACCTCACCCTGTCGGAGGTGGTCCTCCGCCCGTCCTCACGGCGTCATCACGGCGTCCTCGTCGGCTGCCTCGTCGGCGTCTACTCCTGGTTCGACCACCGCGCTATGCTGTGAGAACGTCACTACCGGTGACCGATGAGGGGGGAGCCGGGGGGATGGACTTCGGTGTGCTCGGACGGCTGGAGGTCCGGACGGCGCGGGGGCGGTTGGAGCTGACTCGTCCGCGTCAGCAACGAGTGCTGGCCGCGTTGCTGCTGGCGCCGAATTCCGTGGTGCCGCTGGCGAAGCTCGTCGAGGTCGGTTGGGGCGACGAGCCGCCGTCGACCGCTGTCAAGCAGGTCCGCAACTGCGTCTCGGCGCTGCGGGAACGACTGGGGGATGTCGACCGGCAGGTCATCACCACGGAAGACCCCGGTTACCGGATCAGGGTTCGCCCGGACCAACTCGATTCCCTGCGGTTCGCCAAAGGGGTCGCCGATGCCCGGCACTGCGTCGGAGAAGGCGCCCTCGACCGGGGAGTGGAGCACGTCCGGGCGGCACTGGGCCTGTGGCGGGGTCCCGCGATCGACGGCCTCGACAGCCCGACGTTGGCCAGGTCCGCGATGCGCCTGGCCGAGCAACGGCTCACCGCGCTCGAGCTGTACGCCGACTGGTTGGCGGAACTCGGCAAGCATCGCGAGGTGGTGGACGAGCTGGCGGAAGCGGTCCACGAGCACCCGCTGCGCGAACGCCTGCACGCGCAGCTGATGGACGCGCTGGACCGCTGCGGCCGGCGAGCGGACGCGATGATCGTGTTCGGCCGGCTGAGGAACCGACTCGCCGAAGAACTCGGCGTCGATCCCGGGGCCGACGTGAGCCGGCTGCACCAGCGGATCCTGCGCGGTGAAGCCCGGCCCCACCGGGACGGCGGGCTCCGCCGGCACCGGAGAAGCCCTGCGGGGGCGGTCGAAGACCTCGCCAGCGGCGGGATGGCCCGGCGCTCCACCCGGCACGGGCAGGTCCCGGTCACGACCCTGCCGGGGACCGCCGCGCCACCCGTGCCGCGGCAGCTGCCGCAGTCGATCCGCGACTTCACCGGTCGTGCCGACCACCTGGCCGCGCTGGACGCCCTGCTGCCGCCGGAGAGCGGTCAGCACGGTGGGCACGCCGTGGTGATCTCCGCGCTGGACGGCTCTGGAGGCGTCGGCAAGACGACGCTCGCGATGCACTGGGCGCACCACGTCCAGCACCGGTTCCCGGACGGCACGCTGCACACCAACCTGCGCGGCTACGGTCCCGGTCGGCCCGCGAGCCCCGACGAGGCCCTCGACGACTTCCTGGTGGCGCTCGGGGTGCCGGCCGCGGCGGTGCCCGCGGGGCTCGGCGCCCGCTCCGGGCTGTTCCGAACGCTGCTGGCGGGACGCCGGGTGTTGATCGTGCTCGACAACGCCAACAGTGCCGAACAGGTTCGACCGCTGCTGCCCGGGACGCCGGGCTGCATGGTGCTGGTCACCAGTCGGGACAACCTCACCGGCCTCGTGGTGACGGACGCCGCCCACCGGCTCACCCTCGACGTGCTGTCGCCGCCCGAAGCCCGGAGCCTGGTCGTCGGCATCATCGGCCCGGCGCGGGCGAACGCGGAGACCGTCGCCGTGGACGAGCTGATCCGGCTGTGCGCCGGACTCCCGCTGGCGCTGCGGATCGCCGCCGGGCGCGTGGCCGCCCACCAGCACCTCTCCGTCGCCGACCTCGTCGCCGAACTCGGCGACGAGGACTCCAGGCTGGATGCGCTGACCTGGGGGCAGGACCCCCGGGCCGCGGTCCGCAAAGTGCTGGCCTGGTCCTACGAGCAGCTCCCCCGACCGGAAGGGTTCCTGTTCCGACGCCTCGGCCTGCACCCCGGTCCGGACCTGTCACCGCCCGCGGCGGCGGCACTCGCCCACCTCCCACCGCACCGGGCGCGCTTGCTGCTCGACGCCCTGGCGGACGCGCACCTCATCGAACCGGTCGCCAAGGGCCGCTACCGCTTCCACGACCTGCTGCGCGCCTACGCCGCCGAGCTGGCCCGGCACCACGACAGCGCCGCCGATCGCCGCCGTGCCACCCACGCGTTGTTGACCTGGTACAACCACACCGCCCACGTCGCCGACAAGCAGCTCTACCCCACCAGCACCCGCCTGGTGACCGACCTGGTCGAACCGGACCACCCGCATCCCGTCGTCGACCGCGACCACGCCTGGACCTGGTTCACCGACGAGCGGGCCAACCTGGTCGCCGCCCTGCGCCACGCGGTCGACCGGAGCATGGACCGGCAGGCCGTCGAGCTGGTCGACGCCTTCGGGTTCCTCATCCTGATGGGCGGTTGGGAGGAGCGGATCCAGACCTCGGACGTGGGGCTGATCGCGGCGCGCCGAGTCGGCGACCGCGCGCACGAGGCCAATGTCCTGCTGGCCCGCGGGGAGGCCCTGGGCCACCTGCACCGGCCCGACGCCGAGGCCGACCTGGCCCGTGCGGTCACCGTGGCGCAGGAGGTCGGCAACACCCACATCCGGATCGCCGCCCTGAACGAGCTCGGCCAACTGCTGCGCCGGCAGGGCCGCTACACCGAAGCGCTCGACCACCTCGTGGACGCCCTCGCGCTCAGCCGCGGCTTCGACACCGGTCGTTGGGAGGCGGTGGTCGAGGGGATGATCGCCGCGGTCCACGTCGACCTCGGCGCCCACCGACAGGCGATCGACCACGCCGAACGCAGCGCGCGGTTGCGGCGCCGGATCGGTGACCCCGACGGCGAGGCGTGCGCGCTCGCGGTCCTGGCCGGAGCCTGGCAGGGCGTGAACGACCACGACACCGCCATCGGCCACTGCCGGCGGGCGATCGCCCTCGGTCGCCGTTCCCTCGGCAGCCAGGACGAGACCCTCGCCCCTCCGCTCGCCATCCTGGCGACCTCCCTGCACCGACTCGGCCACGTGGAGGAAGCCGTCGCCTGTTGGCGGGAGGCCGCCACGATCTACGCCGACCGCGGCCTGCACGCCGACGCCGCGAGCATCCACGACCGCATCCGCGCGGCGCGGTCCGCGACAGCGGTGACCCGATGAGGCGTTTCGTCCTGGCCCAGCATCGAGGGAGCCGCGCCGCGCTGCTCGGGTGGCGCGAGCCTCCGGGAGGGAGCGGGCGCCGATGACGGCCTGACCGAACCCGAGGTGGTGTCGGCCCGTGCCGGCGGCGGCAACTGCCCGGCGCCCCCGGTCAGGTAGGCGTGACAGCGATGCCCGACCCTGGCTCGCACTCGGGCTCATACCGGTCCGGCCGATCCCCCCTAACGGACGATGTCGGTGCCGGCCGGGAATGCGTACATTCGACCGGAATGGTGATTTCCTCACTGTAGGAGAGCGCATGAGGAAAATCTTCAACCGTCGACAGGTGCTCGTCGGCGTGTCGGCCCTGCTGGTCGCCTCGGCCCCGGCGGTCACCGCGTCCGCCACCGGCGACGTGGTGGCGGACGCGGTGCGGCGGATGAGCCTGGAGGAGAAGGTCGGCCAGCTGTTCGTCACCTACGCCTACGGCGCGACGGTCGACACGGCCGACCCGGCCTCGGTGGCCGCCAACCGGCGCCAGCACGGCGTGGACAACGCCGAGCAGCTGATCGGGAAGTACCACCTCGGCGGCATCATCTACTTCGCGTGGTCCGGCAACACGGCCGACCCCGCGCAGGTCGCGGCGCTCTCGAACGGCATCCAGCGCGTGTCCTCGATCCCCGCCCTGGTGAGCACCGACCAGGAGTACGGCGTGGTGTCGCGGATCGGGGAACCGGTCACGCCGTTCCCCGGCAACATGGCGCTGGGCGCGGCCCGCGACCCGGAGGCGGCGGGCGAGGCGGCCCTGATCGCCGGCCGGGAGCTGCGCGCGATGGGCGTCAACCAGGACTTCGCGCCGGTCGCCGACGTCAACGTCAACGCGCTCAACCCGGTGATCGGCGTCCGCTCGTTCGCCGAGGACCCGGAGTTGACGGCCCGACTGGTCGAGGCGCAGGTCCGGGGGTACGAGCGGGGCGGGGTGTCGGCCACCGCCAAGCACTTCCCCGGGCACGGCGACACCGCCGTGGACAGCCACACCGGCCTCCCGGTGATCGGGCACAGCCGCGAGGACTGGGAGCGGTTGGACGCGCCGCCGTTCCGCCGCGCCATCGCGGCCGGCATCGACTCGATCATGACCGCGCACATCGTGGTGCTTGCGCTCGACCCGGCCGGCGACCCGGCCACGCTCTCCCGGCCGATCATCACGGGCATCCTGCGCGACCGGCTCGGCTACGACGGCGTGGTCGTCACCGACTCGCTCGGGATGGCCGGCGTCCGGCAGAAGTACGGCGACGACCGCGTGCCCGTGCTGGCCCTGAAAGCGGGCGTCGACCAGCTGCTGATGCCGCCGAACATCGACCTCGCGTTCAACGCGGTGCTGGCGGCGGTGCGCGGCGGCGAGCTCACCGAGCGCCGCATCGACCAGTCGGTCCGCCGGATCCTGCGGATGAAGGCCAAGCGCGGCCTGTTCGACGACCGGTTCGTCGACCCGGCGAAGCTGCCGGAGATCGTCGGCACCACGCCGAACAAGCAAGCCGCGCAGCGGATCACGGACCGCACCACGACGCTCGTGCGCAACGAAGTCCTGCCCCTGCGCACCCCGCCGGCCTCCGTCTTCACCACCGGCTGGGGGACCACCGCCGACCCGGTGCCGCAACGGCTCGCCACCGCCGTGAGCCGCCGTGCCGCGACGGCGGACGCCCTGGCCACCGGCGCGAACCCGAACCAGGCGACGATCGACCGCGCGGTCGCCGGGGCGAACGCCGCCGACCTGACGATCGTCGCGACCAACAGGGCGTGGACCGACGTCGGCCAGCAGAACCTGGTGAAGGCGCTGCTGGCCACCGGGAAACCGGTCGTCGTCATCGCGGTCCGGGACCCTTACGACATCGCGTACTTCCCGGAGGCGCGCACCTACCTCGCGACCTACTCCTACACGGAGGTCTCGATGGAGTCGGCGGTGCGGGTGCTGTACGGGGAGCACGCCCCGGTCGGGAAGCTGCCCGTCACGATCCCGGTCGCGGGCGACCCCTCCACCGCGCTGCACCCGTTCGGCCACGGCCTGACCTGGGAGGGCTGAGCCGATGCGCCGACTGACGACCGCCGTGCTGTGCGCGCTGCTGGTCGCGACCCCGTCCGCGACGGCCGAGCCGGCGGGCGCCGCGAACCCGGAGTTGACCGTGATGACCTACAACATCCACACCGGCGTCGGCGTGGACGGCAGGCTGGATCTGGGCCGGGTGGCCGCGGACATCACGGCCTCCGGCGCCGACGTGGTGGGGTTGCAGGAGGTCGACGTCCACTGGATGGCGCGCAGCGAGTGGCGCGACCAGGCGGCGGACCTCGCGGAGGCGGTCGGCATGGAGGTCTACTTCGCGCCCATCTACGACCTGGACCCGGCGGAACCGGGCCTGCCGCGGCGGCAGTACGGCGTGGCGGTCCTCAGCCGGCACCCCGTCGTCGCGGCGGAGAACCACTCGATCACCAGGCTGTCGACCCAGGTGCCGAACCCGACGCCCGAGCTCGCGCCGGGCTTCCCGGAGGTCGAGCTGGATGTGCGCGGCGAACGTGTACACGTCTACGACACCCACCTGGACTACCGCGCCGATCCGGCGGTGCGCCGCGCCCAGGTCGCCGACATGCTGCGCGTGCTGGCGGAGGACCGGGGTGAGGCGCGGGTGCTGCTCGGCGACTTCAACGCGCCGCCGGACGCGCCCGAACTCGCTCCGCTGTGGACGGAGCTGGTCGACGCGTGGGCCGTGGCGAACCCGCTGTCCCCCGGCCTGACCTACCCGGCGGCGGCGCCGGCCAAGCGCATCGACTACGTCGCCGCCGGCTACCCGGCCCGGGTGCGCGAGGCGCGGGTGATCACCACCGGCGCGTCGGACCACCTGCCGGTGGTGGCCGAGGTGACCATCACCCGGCGGTCGGGCTCCCCCTGGCACGCGGCGCTGCCGGACCAGCGGCTGCGGCCCGGCTCACCGCGGCAGGCCGGACTGGCCGCCGAGCACGTCGACCGGCTGGTGCCCGACGTCGAGGCAGGTGTGCTCGCGTCACCCCAGGCCTTCCCCGGCGGCGTGGTGCTGGTCGCCCGCAACGGCGTGATCGCCCGCCACGCGGCGGTCGGGGACGCGCTGCGCTACGGGTCCGACGGCGTCGAACTGCCGCCCGACCAGCGGATCCCGATGCGCGAGGACACCATCTTCGACGTGGCGTCGATCTCCAAGCTGTTCACCACCGCGGTCGCGATGCGGCTCGTCGAGCGCGACCTGATCGACCTGGACGCGCCCGCCGCGCGCTACCTGCCCGAGTTCGCCCAGAACGGCAAGCAGGACGTCACGCTCCGGCAGTTGCTGACCCACACGTCCGGGCTGCCCGCCGGTCTGGCGCTCGGCTCGTACCCGACGGTCGAGCAGCGGCTGGCCGCGGTCCACGCGGTGGCGCTCCGGTCGGAGCCGGGTACCCGGTACGTGTACTCGGACCTGAGCCTCATCGTGGTCGGCAAGGTGCTGGAACGGGTCACCGGCCGGTCGCTGCCGGACCTCGTGGCCGCGGAGGTCACCGAGCCGCTGGGGCTGCGCGACACCATGTTCACGCCGCCGGAGAGCCTGCGGCCGCGCATCGCGCCGACGCAGTACGCGGGCGGTTCACGCGGGCTGATCTGGGGGCAGGTGCACGACTCCACGTCCTGGTACCTCGGTGGCACGGCAGGGCACGCCGGGGTCTTCTCCACCGCGCACGACCTCGCCGTCTTCGCCCAGATGCTGCTCAACGGCGGCCAGTACGGCGGCCGGCGCGTCCTGCGGGTGGAGAGCGTCCGGGCGATGACGACGAACTGGAACGCCGCCATCCCGGGCGCCGCCCGAGGGCTCGGCCTGGACGTCGACAAGCCCGCGTTCATGGGCATGCTGGCCACCCCCTACACGGTGGGTCACACCGGGTACACCGGGACCTCGCTGGTCATCGAGCCGGGCAGCCGGTCCTTCGTGCTGCTGCTGACCAACCGCGTGCACCCGACGGCGGCCGGGCCGGCGACCAACCCCTACCGGCACGTGGTGGCCGACGACCTCGCGCGTGCCGTGCTGGACCGGTGAGTCAGGCCTTCGACCGCAGGAGCAGCCGCCTGCCCCACCAGACCCCGACCAGGGCCAGCACCAGCCACGCCGCACCGGCCGCGATCGAACGGGGTGAGCCGAGGTCGAGCGCGGCGTCGCCGAGGGTCGCGGCCAGGGCGGTGGTCGGCAGCAGCCCGAGCGCGGTCCCGGCGGCGAAGGACGTCGGCGCGACCGCGGTGACACCCGCGCCGTAGTTGGAGACGGCGAACGGGACCACCGGGAGCAGGCGCAGCACCACGGTCGCGGCCAGGCCGTCGCGGGCGAAGACCGCGTCGAGCGCCTTCAGCCTGCCGGAACCCAGCCACCGCGCCACCCACGGCCGCCCGAGCAGCCGGGCGACGAAGAACGCGATCACCGCGCCCGCGGTGAAGCCCGCCACCGCGATCGCCAGGCCGGGCAGGACGCCGAACAACAGCCCGGACGCCGCGGCCAGCACCGGTTTCGGGAAGAACGCCGCCGTGCCCACCGCGCACACCGCGAAGAACACCAGCGGCGCCGGCACGCCGTTGCCGTCGATCCGGCCCCGGAGCTGCTCGGGGTCGGGCAGGTCGAGCACCGCGGCGGCGACCGCGAGCACCACGACCACGACGGCCAGTCCGACCACCCGCACGTGCCGCACAGCTCTCCCGGACTCCTTCAGGCTCGAGGCCGTCATCGTAGGTCCTCGCCGCGCGGCGCCGTCCCCTGGCGGGTCAGCCGCCCGCGGCGGCGTGGTCGTCGGCCGGCCGGGCGATCAGGTGGTCGACCAGGCCGGCGGGCATCTCGGCCCGCCCCGGGCCGCCCGCGGCGACCCAGCCGAGGACGTGCTCCACCGCCTCGTCGGTGAGCACGCCGCCCAGCCACACCGGACGGGCGCCCGTGCCCCGGGCGGGCCTGACCACGACGACGTTGGAGAACTCGCAGGAGCTCAGGCAGTCGGCCACGGTCACCGCGCGCTCCCCCGCGGCTTCGCGGAACTTCCGCAGGTGCGTCGCGTGGTCGACGTCCGGGTGCTTCGCGACGGTGCCGCAGCAGCAGCCTCGGCAGACGGTCAACTTGCTCGTTTCGGGCACCTGATCTCCATGCTGCGGTGAGCCAGTGGAACGGTTGATACCCCGGCTGGGTATGACGGAGAACGTAGCATACCCAGCGGGGGTACCGGGTCGTGGTGGTCCCGGGCGTCGACGGCCGCCGGACCCCCGGGCCGGGTGTGCGCCGGACCTCCAGCGGCGTCAACGGTTTCTCCAGTTCGTCGGGCCGACCGGCGGGCAGGACCACGAGCACGACCGAGGTGTCCGTGACGGGGCCCACCACCACTGCGGTGGTACGGCGTGCGGCAGGCGTACGACCCCGGTGGTAGGCCGATCGACAACTCCGGCCCGACGACTCGCGCCCGTCCCGGTTCCTACGCTGCTCGCACTTGTCGCCCGAGCGAAGGAATCCCTGATGCACATGGCCACTGCGCTTGCCGCCGTCAGCGCCTACACGATGAGCCCCGGCCGGATCGGCGCCGGTCTCGGCGGGGTGCTGGGCCTGGTCGGCCTGGTGGTCGGGGTCTTGGCCCTGACCCGACCCGCCGGCCGCTTCGGCACCGGCACCGGACGCCTCGGAGCCGCGGTGTCCCTGGCCGGCGGGGTCGTCGGCCTGGCCCTGGGCGGGCTCGTCGCGGTCACGGCCGACAGCGGCATCGGCACGGGCAACGGCCGCGGTGGCGCCTACGTGGCCTTGGTGGTCGGGGTGGCCGCCGTGGCGCTGGGCGGGGTGGCGCTGGCCCGGTCCCGTCGCGCCACCGCCTGATCGGTCAGCCAGCCCGGAACGGTGAGACCGGACTCGTAGGCCAGGATCACCAACTGGGCCCGGTCGCGGACCCGCGTCTTGGTCATGATGCGACTGACGTGGGTCTTCGCCGTGGCCGGGCTCAGCACCAGCCGCGCCGCGATCTCGTCGTTGGACAGGCCGGCGGCCACCAGCGCCATCACCTCGCGCTCGCGGTCGGTGAGCGCGGTCAGCCGCGGGCCGGGGTCAGGGTGCGTGGCGCGGTTGGCGAACTCGGCGATCAGCCGGCGGGTGATCGACGGCGCGATGAGCGCGTCGCCGCGCGCCACGACCCGCACGCCGTGGATCAGCTCCGCCGGCTCGGTGTCCTTGACCAGGAAGCCGCTCGCACCGGCCCGCAGCGCGCCGTAGACGTAGTCGTCCAGGTCGAACGTGGTCAGGATGATCACGCGGACGGCCGAGCCGGCGGTGATCTCCCGCGTGGCGGCCAACCCGTCCAAGCCGGGCATCTGGACGTCCATGAGCACGACGTCGGGTCGCAGGTGCCGGGTGAGCCGCACCGCCTCCGCGCCGTCGGCGGCCTCGCCGACCACCTCGATGCCGTCCTCACCGTCCAGGATGGACCGGAAACCGGCGCGGACGAGGGTCTGGTCGTCGGCGAGCAGCAGGCGGATCACGCCGGCACCGGGTCCGCGCGCAGCGGCAGGCGGGCGTGGACCCGGAAACCGCCGTCCGGGCGGGGGCCGGTGCTCAGCGAACCGCCCAGCGCCTGCGCCCGTTCCCGCATCCCGAGGATCCCGTTGCCGGGGACGCCCGGCGCGCCGGCGCCGTCGTCCTCCACTTCCACGAGCACGTCGTCGTGGTCGGGTCGGACGCGGACCACGGCGGCGGTCGCCCCCGCGTGCCGGGTCACGTTGGTGAGCGCCTCCTGGACGATCCGGTACGCGGCCCGGCCGACCTCGGGCGGCAGCGGCCGGGTCTCGGCGAGCTCGACGCGGATCTCCAGCCCCGACCGGCCCGCCGTCGCGACGAGGTCGCCGAGGCGGTCCAGGTCGGGTGGCGCTTCGCCGTCCTGGCGCAGGGCGTTGAGCGTGGCGCGCAGCTCGCGCAGGGTGTCCTTGCTGGTCTGCTTGATCGCGGTCAGCGCCTGCTCGGTCCGGGCCGGGTCCGGGCGGTGCAGCGCGGCACTGGCCTGCACGTTGATCAGCGACAGGTGGTGGCCGAGCGCGTCGTGCAGCTCGCGGGCGATGCGCAGCCGTTCCTCGGTGGCCCGGCGCCGGGTCTCCTCCTCCAGCCGCTGCTCCGCGGCGAGGCTCCGGGCTTCCGCTTCCGCGAGGTAGGCCCGGCGGTTGCGGGTCACGCCGACGATGACCGCGACGAGCCAACCGGCGTGCAGGAACGTCGCGCCGTTGCCGGTCCGGTTGAAGCCGTCCGCGAAGGCGAAGGCGAGGACCGAGGCGACGCCCAGTCCGACGGCGACGGCGACGTGGCCTTCGTCGACGACGGTGTAGAGCGCCACGACGAACACGACCATGATCGGGCCGGGCTGGTGCAGCAACGCGCCGTAGGCGCTCACCGCGGCCAACGCCACCACGCCGACCGGGACGGGGTGGCGGCGCCGGAACACCAGCGCGCCGGCGGAGAGCAGCACGACGGCCAGGGCCGCCCACTCGGCCGGGGCGCCGATGCCGCGCGCCTGCACCACCAGCCCGAGCAGCGAGACCAGGCCGGCGGCGACCGCCACGGCGGTGTCCGCGGTCCGGCCGCGCCACCTCGACATGGCCGAAGCCTAACCCCCGGCCGGTGAGCGGGAGGTCAGGCTTCGGCGAAGTCGGGCGTGCGGGTCAGGAGACTCGTTTGCGGGTGTAGAAGCCCGCGACCAGGCTGACGCCCACGGCGGCGAGCGCGACCTGGATGATCACTTCGATCCAGTCGATGCCGCGGGTGTCGCCGACGCCGAGCGCGTTGGCGAGGAAGGTGCCGATGAAGGCCGCGACGACACCGACCACGATGGTCAGCCAGATCGGGATGCTCTGCTTGCCGGGCAGCACGAGCCGACCGAGGGCGCCGATGATCAGACCCACGATGAGGGCGCTGACGATTCCGGAGACGGTCACGATCACTCCTTCGAGTCAAGTGATCCTCAGTTACCCGATCGACGCACCCGTCACTCCTCCGTGTCCGTTTCGTCCCTACGACGCGCAGAATTCGTTACCTTCCGGGTCCCGCATGACCCACCAGTGCCCGGCCGGTCCTTTGTCGAACTCGCCGACGCGGGTCGCGCCGAGCCCTTCCAACCGGGCCACCAGGTCGGCCAGGCCGCCGGGTTCGCCGTGGACGTCGACGTGCAGGCGGTTCTTGCCGGACTTGGCCTCGGGCACGTCCTGGAACAGCAGTCGCCGGCCGCGGCCCACGCCGCTGGTCGCGTCGAACGGGTCGTCGGGGTGGCGGACGGCGGCGTAACCGCGGAAGTTCTTGCGGCCGTTGTGCTCCACGACCGCTTCCGCGCCGAGGTGACCGGCCGCCAGCAGCTGCTCGATGAGCGCGCTCGGATCCTCCACCTCGTAACCCAGGGCCGCGGCCCAGAAGTCCGCGAGGGCGGGTGCGTTCCTGGTGTCGATGACCAGCTTCCAGCTCAGTGCCATGTAACCGATTATGGGGGTTACAACGGGGTCGTCGCAAACCGCGGGCCGCCGATCGGGGTGTCCGCGGCGTTGCGGCAACGGGGTGACGGGTCGGGCGACCGTCGTCGTTCGAGCCTCGCGCCGCCCCTTCTCTGCGACACTGGCCGCGCCTGCGCTCGTCAGGCGAAGTCCGTCGAACCGGGAAGGAACGCGACATGGCAAGGGTTCTGCGACTGCTGCCGGTCCTCGCGATCGCGATCGGCACGATCGTCCTCGGCTCGTCCGCGACCGCGTCCGCCGACAGCGGCGCCCAGGTCGGGACGAACGGCTACACGTGGAGCAACTGACCGGCGACGGCTCGCGCCGCGGACAGGCCGCCCCGGTATGAGGGCGGCGCTGCTGATCGTCGACGTGCAGGAGGTGCTGGTGCCGCTCGTCTGGCGCGGCGAGGAGCTGGCCGACCGCGTCGCCTCGTTGGCGCGGGAGGCCCGCCGCGCCGGTGTGCCGGTGGTCGCGCTGCGCCAGGTCGGGCCCGGCGGCACGGAGTTCGACCCCGACTCGCCCGGCGCGCGGATCAGCGCGCGTCTCCGGCTGGAGCCGACCGACGTGGTGGTCGACAAGACGGCGACCGACGCGTTCTACCGCACCGACCTCGCGGCGCTGCTCGCCGAGCGGGACGTGGACACGGTGGTGCTCACCGGCCTGGCCACCGACTACTGCGTGGACGCGACGGCGCGGTCGGCGTTGAACCACGGCCTGGACGTCGTGCTGGTGAGCGACGGCCACTCGCCGGCCGCCGACGGCGACCCCGAGGCGGGCCTGACCGCCGAGCAGGTCGTCGACCGGCACAACCGGCTCCTCAGCACGGCCGTCCACCCCGGCGGGACGGTGCGCCTGGTCCCGGCGGCGCAGGTCGCGTTCGGGCCTTGAGCGCGCCGAGAGGCCGGTCCGGGCGGACACCCGGACCGGCCGGTTCGGTGGATCAGCCGCTGACCGAGGCGGAGAAGTTGTTGACCGCCAGGCCGGTGCCGCCGTTCCACGGCTCGAAGCCCGCCTGGATGCTGGTCAGGTACCAGGACGTGGTGATCGCGCCGCGGTTGCGGACGTCGTTGACGAAGTCGAGCACGTTGAACGACCACGACGTGATCGGCGACGGCGCGACGTAGGAGATCACGTTGTTGGCGCCGTTGCTGCCGCGCCAGACCTGCCAGGTGCGACCGCCGACGGTGGCGTTGCCGACCGCGCTGCCGATCGGCTGGATCGAGCCCTGGCGGTTGAACCAGATCATGATCTCCATCTGGTTGACCCCGTTGGTCTTCGGCGTCGGGTCGAGCCAGATGTCGTAGGAGGCGTTGTAGGTGCCGCCCACGTAGCTGTAGTTGATCGAGGACGACGCGCTGCGGATCCGGCTGACCTGCATGGGCAGGTTGCTGCCCGGCGAGCAGTTGGAGTAGTGGCAGCCGAGGAACACCGACGGGTACGACAGCGGCGCGCCGTTGGTCGGCGCCGAGCCCTGCTGCTGGGTGATCCGGAAACCGGTCGAGGTGACGTTGATGCACTGGGTAGCCGACGTGCCCCAGCGGTTGTTCTGGACCACGTAGCGGCCCTGGATGGTGGTCGATCCGTACTGCTCGCAGATCGTGGTGTCGGCTTGGGCCGGCCCGGCTGCGGCGACGACCGCGGACGCGGCCATCAGCCCGGCCAGCACGAACGCGCGGACAGTGCTTCGCATGGAACTCCTTCCGAAGGGTCCACGACGGCGGGGAATCTCTCCTGGGAGCGCTCCCAGGGTAGCCCCGAACACCCTCTGCCGCCTATCTCGAATCGCGCACCCGGCCGAATCGGACGAGCGGCCCGCACCCGCCGGCCCGCCCGGCGGCGGACCGCCCGACGGCACGGTGATCGGGCCGCGACGCGACGAGCGAGGTCAGACGAGCCCTTGCGGGAACGCGAGGACGCGGTCCGGGTCGTAGCGGCGCGCGACCCGGCGCAGGCGTGGGAGATTCCGCCCGTAGTAGGCGGTCGGCCAGTCCGGCATGTCGGGGTCGATGTAGTTGACGTAGCCGGTGCCGTGGCCGATGCCGTCGCGCAGCTCCGCCGTGATCCGGCGGGCTTCGGCCTCGTCGACGCCGACCACGTCGACGTACGCCTGCGCGCTGGCGATGGCGTCGCGGTGCGGGAACGCGGTGGCGTCCGGCCGCACGCGCGCGATCGCGCCGCCGAACGTGTCGAACTGGGCCCGTCCCGTCCGGCGGCCGTCCAGCAGGGCGACGACCCGCGCCGGGTCGACCGGCCGGTGCAGCATCCTGGAGGAGGCCACGAACGGCGAGCCGTCGTCCGGCCGGCACTCGGGCAGGCAGCCGGCGAAGAACCGCATGGCGGCGCCGTAGTCCATCGGGCGGACCGTGCGGCCGGTCGGCGCGACCTTCGCGGCGAACCGGTCGAGGTGCCGGCCCAGTTCCCGCGCGGACCCGATCCAGGTGCCGGCCACGCCCGCGACCGGTGGGGCGCCCGCGGCGACGTTGCACGCGGACCACAGGCCGTCCGGGGTGCCGAGCGCCCACTCCTGCCACGCGCCCAGCACGTCGGTCGCCGCGTCCGCCGGGAAGTCCAGCAGGAACACCGTCACGTCCGGCGCGGGCTCGGTGTCGAAGGTGAACGACGTGACGACGCCGAAGTTGCCGCCACCGCCGCCGCGCAGCGCCCAGAACAGGTCGGGTTCGGCGTGCTCGTCGGTCCGGCGCGGCCGGTCGCCCGGCGTGACGATCCGCGCGGCGCGCAGGTGGTCGATCGTCAGGCCGTACTCGCGCCCGACGACGCTGATCCCACCGCCCAACGTGAGGCCGCCGATGCCGACCGTGGGGCACGACCCGGCGGGCAGCAGCCGACCGGTCCGCGCCAGCTCGTCGTACAGGTCGATCATCCGCGTGCCCGCGCCGACCTCGGCCCGCCCGCGGTGGTCGACGCGGACGGCGCGCAACGCGGACAGGTCGATGACGAGACCGTTCTCGGGCACCGAGTAGCCGGCGTAGCTGTGCCCGCCGCTGCGCGCGGCGACCGGGATCCGTTCCCTGGCGGCGAAGTCGAGGCACCGCGCGACGTCGGACTCGTCGGCGCACAGCGCGACGGCCGCGGGCCTGCGGTGCGCGTACACGGTGTTGTACGGCCTGCGCACGGTGTCGTAGACGTCGTCACCGGGCAGGACCAGCCTGCCGGTGAGCACGCGGCGCAGCCGGGCCCAGTCGCTGTCCCACCCGCCGAGCGCGACGAGTCCGGTTGCCTGGATGAAGGTTCTCCGACCGAATCGCATGAGCACTCCCCCGGTGCCCATGGTGCCGCTGCCGGCCGCCGCGCCACTCCGCCGAACGGGTTCGGTGCGGTCAGGACGCGGCGGCGAGCAGGACGAGCGCGGCGCGCAGGGCGTGGTCGCCCGCCCCGGTCGGGCCGTGGTGCGTGGCGACCACGGTGGCGCCTTCGACCAGCATGAGGAGCTGCCGCCCGAGGAGCCCCGGATCGGCGGCCCCGGCGCGTTCGGCGATGCCGACGAGCGTGTCGAGGTACCGGTCCAGGTGGCGTGCGGTGATGGCACGCACCGGCTCGACGTGGTGCTGCGCGGCGGCGTTGAGCATGGCGCAGCCGCGGAACCGGGGTTCGTCGTAGGTCTGCTGGAAGGTGTCGAACACGGCGGTGAGCTGGTCGGCGGGATCGGGTCCGGCGGCGGCGACGGCGGCGGCCAGCGACCGCGTCACCCGCTCGCTGCGGGCTTCGAGCACGGCCCGCACCAGGCCGTCCTTGGTGCCGAAGTGCCGGTAGAGCGTCTCCTTGGACACCCCGAGGCGCGTGCACAGCTCGGCGACGCCGATGCCGTCGAGGCCGCGCTCGTAGAGCACGGGGGTGGCCGCGTCGAGGATCGCGGCCCGGGTGCGTCCCGGATCGATCGTGGAGCCCTTGGCCACCGGCATGACCCAGATGGTACCGATCAGTTCGATCGCCTGCTAGCGTGCCGATGGTACCGATCGGTTCGATCTCCGGGGGCACGGATGTGGCAAGCCGTTCGGCTCGCGCTCGGCACGGCGTCCGCGCTCGGGCTCGCCCGGTTCGCCTACGGGCTGCTCCTGCCCGCGATGCGCGACGACCTGCGCTGGACGTTGGCCGAAGCCGGCGCGATGAGCGCCGCCAACGGCCTCGGCTACCTGCTCGGCGCGCTGGTGACCGCGGCCGTCGTCCGCCGTTCGGGCGTCACGGCCGCGTTCCGCCGCGGCATGGCGGGCACGGCCGTCGCGTTGGCGGCCACCGCGATCAGCGACGACTTCGCCGTGCTGCTGGTGGTGCGCGCGGCGGCCGGCGCGGCGGGGGCGGTGGTGTTCATCGCCGGCGGTGTGATCGCCTCGCGCATCGCCACCCGGGTCGGGTCCGGCACGCCGATCACCGTGTACTTCGCGGGCGCGGGGCTGGGTATCGCGTTCGGCGGCGTGGCGATCCCGTTGCTGGGCGACGGTTGGCGGGCCGCCTGGGTGGTCCTGGGCGTCGCCGCCGGCCTGGCCGCGCTGGTCTCCTGGACCGCGGCCCGCGCGGACGGCGAGGCGCCCGCCGCGACGGCCGGTCGGGCGCGGGTGCGCCCGCTGTGGCGGGTCGCGTCGGCGTACGCGCTGTTCGCGCTCGGCTACATCACCTACATCACGTTCCTGTCGGCCTACCTGGTCGAGCGCCGGGCCCCGACCTGGCAGGTGGTGCTGACGTGGGCGGCGCTCGGGCTGGCCGTGGTGGCGGCGCCGGTGCTGTGGAGCCGGCCGATCGCCGCCTGGCCGGGCGCCCGCGCGCTGGCCACGTTGCTGGGCGTGCTGGGAGGTGGGGCGGCGCTGGCCCTGGTGGCGCCCGCGCCGCTGGTGATCCTCGGCTCCGCGATCGTCTACGGCGCGACGTTCATGGGCGTGCCGGCCGCCGTCACCGCGCTCATCCGGGACGCCGTGCCGGCCGCCGACCTGACCGCGACGCTGGCCGCGTTCACCACGCTGTTCGCGGCCGGCCAGACCGCCGGGCCGTGGCTGGCCGGGCTCGTGGCCGACCGCACCTCGACCGACGCGACCCTGGCTTGGACCGCGGTGCTGTGCGCCCTGGCGGCGGTGATCGCGGTCAGTCCACGGCGGCGGCGAAGCGCGCGGCGAGCGCCGCGACCGCGGCCCGCAGCTCCGGCCCGCCCTCGACGCGGAAGTTGAACGGCACGGTCGCCAGCCACTCCTGCGCGTACATGGCCGGGTTGCCCGTGCTGCCGACGAGCACGCACCCGTCGCCCAGCGGTTCGAGGCGGCCCATCGGGGGCCGGACCCACGGCGCCACCTTCTCCGCCGGCGCGTGGAACACGACGCGGGTCGGGAACTCCCAACCGGCGCCCAGGTTCTCCTCCACCACCGCGACCGGGTCGAGGTCCGCGGGCGGTTCGAACCCGTGCTCGGTCTGCCGGACCGCGCGGACCCGGTCGATCCGGTAGGTGCGGACCGCGTCCGCGCGGTGGGAGTGGCACAGCAGGTACCAGCGCCCGTGCCGCACGACGACCGCCCACGGGTCCGCCTCGGTCTCCCACTCGCCGCCGGAGTCGGGGCGGTAGGTCACCACCACGCGCCGCCGGGCGGCGATCGCGGCGACGAGCGCGCTGGTCGTACCCGGGTCCGGGCGGACCGCGCTGCGGTCGGGCGCGGCGGACGCGTGCTCGCGCAGCGCCGCCGCCTGCCTGCCGACGTGCTCGGGCAGCGCCCGGACCACCTTGCCCAGGGCCGTGTCCACGAGGTCGTCGGCCGGGTGGTCGAGCACCGCCATGACCAGGACGAGCGCCTCGGGCTCGGTGAACACGACCGGCGGCAGCCGCGTGCCGCGCCCGAGCCGGTACCCGCCGTAGGGGCCCCGGGTCGACTCGACGGGGATGCCCGCCTCGCGCAGGATGCCGACGTACCGCCGCACGGCCCGTTCCGTCACGCCCAGCCCGGCGGCGAGCTCGCCGGCCGTCACGCCGGGTCGCGCCTGGAGGATCTCCACGGCGCGCAAGGCCCGCGCGGTGGGGCTGAGTTCGATCGGCACACCTGGACCTTAGACGTGGCCCGGACTCGGGCCGTCCGCAACGCGAGCCGGCGCGGGCGCACGCGTTCGCACCGGGGGCCGAGTCGAGGTCAGGCAGAATGTCGCCGGCCACGCACCGACTGGGGGACCCCATGACCGCTCCGGGCGCCGACCGGCCGCCGACCAGGCTGGAACTCGTCAGGGCCGAGGCGGCCCACGTCCTCGGCCCGAAGGCAGCCGCGCGCGTCGACTCGTTCCCCGACGGCGTCCTGCACGTCGGAGCGGGCGAGCTGCGCCGGCTGCTGTCGTGGCTCGTCGACTTCGCGGTGTGCCTGCTCGCGGTCGGCGTCGGCTTCGTCGTGCTCAGCGGGCTGAGCACCGCCGGGAAGATCGACGACGGCCGACTGGTCCTGGCCGCCATCGCGCTGCTCGTCCTGGTGCCCCCGCTGTACGGCCTCGGCTACGGCAACGGCCGGGCGCTCGGCGCCCTGCTCACCGGCACGCGACTCGTGCGGGTGGCCGACGGCGGCCGGATCGGGCTGAAGGCGCCGTGGGCGATGACGGTCCGGACCGCGCTGCTGCCGCTGGTGATCGTCGCGA
Organism: Saccharothrix sp. 6-C; assembly: GCF_016695385.1. Taxonomy (NCBI): domain Bacteria; kingdom Bacillati; phylum Actinomycetota; class Actinomycetes; order Pseudonocardiales; family Pseudonocardiaceae; genus Saccharothrix; species Saccharothrix sp. 6-C. The sequence goes on from NZ_CP064192.1 coordinate 5,011,106, forward strand.
CCGTCGCCGGCGGCGGGCCACCCGGATCGCTCGTCCGGACCAGCATCGACAGCCGCGGCACCCGCCGGTTGCACGCGGCGGGTCTCCGGAACCTCGCCGACCAGCGGGTCCCCTGACGGCCGATTCCACTGTGGACCGACCGGTCACGGCGAAGAGCACGCGCGCCGACTCCGCCACCTCTTCCGGCGAGTGCCGCGGCCCGGTGCCGCCCTCCAGCACCGGTGCGAGCATCCGCCGCACCTCGTCCATCACGCCACTCCTCCCCTGTTCGGCGGACGAGGCCACGCGAATGGGCGTGCCGGTCCACCGACCCGCGATGCGACGATGGGCCACTCGCCGCCGCCGTCGCAGGGGGTTTCCGTGATGAGTGCCGACGTCCTGACCGCCATCGCGGACCTCGCGCCGCGGTTGACCGCCGCCGCCGCGCGAGCCGACGCGGAACGCCGGGTCGCCGACGAGACCGTGGCGGCGATGCGCGACGCGGGCACGTTCCGCGTCACGCGGCCCTCGCGGCACGGCGGCGGGGAGGCGTCGATCCGCACGCACCTGGACGTGTCGTCGGCGGTGGCCGCGATCGACGGTGGCGCGGGCTGGTGCACGGCGTTGTGGAACGGCGGCAACTGGATCACCGCGCAGTTCCCCGAGCAGGCGCAGCAGGACGTGTGGGGCGCCGAGCCCGAGGCCCTGGTCAGCGGCACGCTGATGCCGAGCGGCCCGGTCGGGCGCGTGGAGGGCGGTTACCGGCTCAGCGGCGAGTGGACCTACGCCTCCGGCATCGGGCACGCGTCGTGGGGCCTCGCGGCGGCCGTGCTGGACGGCGGCCTGGCGTGGCTGCTGGTGCCCCGCGCGGACTTCGAGGTCGTGGACGAGTGGCACGTGGCCGGGATGAGGTCGACCGGCAGCAACCGGTTCGTGGTGCGGGACGCGTTCGTGCCCGACCACCGCGTGCTGTGGCTGGAGCGGATGGTGGCGGGCGCCAACGTCACGCCCGACGCCGCCACCACCTACCGCGCCGCGTTCGTGCCCTCACTGGTGACGATGATCAGCGGCCCGCTGCTCGGGCTGGGCCGTGCGGCCTTGGCGCACGTCATCGACGCGGCGCCGGACAAGGGCATCGCCTACACCGGTTTCGACCGGCAGCGCGACTCCACCGCGTTCCAGCTCCTGGTGGCCGAGGCCGCCTCGGCGGTGGACAGCGCCGAGCTGCACGCCTACCGCGCCGCCGACCTGCTGGACCGGCACGCCGCGGACGCCGAGTACCCGTCCGAGCTGCTCCGCGCCCGGTGCCGCGCCGACGCCTCCGTGGCCGTGCGCCACGTGACCCGCGCGCTGGAAACGCTGCTGTACGCGCACGGTTCGCGCGGCTTCGCCGACTCCAGCCCGTTGCAGCGGATGTGGCGTGACGCGAACGTGGCCGCGCGCCACGGCATGCTCCTCCCCCAGGTGAACCTCGAGCTCTACGGCGCGGCCCTGGTGGGGGCGGAGAACGCGGTCAGCCCGTTCGTCTGATCACACGACCCGGATCACGTGCTTCCCGCGCACGCCACCGGCTTCGAGCGCGCGGTGGGCCGCGGCGGTCTCGGCGAGCGGGTGGACGGTGTCGACCACCGGCCGGACCGCGCCGCTCTCGACCAGCGCGGTGAGGTCGGCGAACAGCTCGGACTTGGGGTTACCGCTGAAGAACCGGACGCGCCGCGCGCCGAACACCGCGGAGGCGAGGAGGTAGCCGACGTCGCCCGCGGAGCGGAACGCGATGGCGACCATGCGGCCACCGGGTCCGAGCAGGCGGCGGTACGTGCGCGGTGAGCTGCCGTACGTGTCGAGGACGACGTCGAAGCGGCCCAGGTCGGCGGGATCGGTGCGGTAGTCGACCGCCTCGTCGGCGCCCAGCTCGCGGACGAAGTCGAGTGCCCGCTCGCCCGCCAGGGCGGTGACGTGCGCACCGCGGGCCTTGCCCACCTGCACGGCGACGCTGCCCACGCCCCCGCTCGCGCCGCGCACCAGGAGCCGTTCGCCGCGGGCGAGCCCGGCCTTGTCGCGCAGGGCGGTGATGGCGGTCGTGCCGACACCCGGCAACGCGGCGGCCCGCACCAGGTCGAGGCCGGCGGGACTGGGCGCGAGTTGGCGCGGGTGCACGGCGACGTACTCGGCGGCGCTGCCGAACCGGCCGCGCGGCAAGCCGCCCCACACGTGCGCGCCGGGCGCGAACCCCGGCCCGGACACGACCTCGCCCGCGAAGTCGATGCCCACCCGCTTGGGGAACTTCGAGCCGAACAGGACCCTCATCCGGCCCGTCCGGTCGATCCGCTCGCCCCCGTTGACGCTGGCCGCGTGCACCCGCACCAGCACGTGCCCCGGCGGGACCTCCGGGTCGGGCACCGTGCCCTCGTACAAGACCTCCGGCGGCCCGTACCGGTCGAACAGCGCTGCGCGCATCCCTCACCCCTCGCGTAAGCGGAAGACACCTTCCACTTCGACGCTAACACGCTAACCGGAGGGTGCCTTCCGCTTGAGCTAAAGTGAGAGGCGTGCCCCGTGAGACGACTCGGTTGCGCGTGGACGCGCGGCAGAACCGCGACCGCATCATCGCCTCGGCGCGGGAGGCGTTCGCCGCCGAAGGCCTGGACGTGTCGATGACCGGGATCGCCCGCCGAGCCGGGGTGGGCGTGGCCACCCTCTACCGCCGCTTCCCCACCAAGGAGGCGCTGGTCAGGGAGGTGTTCGCGGAGCAGCTCGAAGCGTGCACGGGCGAGGTGCACCGGGCGGCGCAGGACGCCGACCCGTGGCGCGGCTTCTGCCGGGTGGTGGAGAAGCTGTGCGAGATGCAGGCCCGGGACCGGGGGTTCAGCGCCGCGTTCCTGACCGCCTTCCCGGACGCCGTGCCGGTGGACGAGATGCGCGCGCGGGCCGAGGAGGCGTTCGCCGGCGTGGTGGAACGCGCCAAGGGCGTCGGCGTGCTCCGGCCGGACTTCGCCCTCGACGACCTGACGCTCGTGCTGATGGCCAACAACGGCCTCGTCACCGACTCGGTGGACGAGGCGGTGGCCGCCTCGCGCCGCCTGGTCGCCTACTTCCTCCAGGCGTTCCGGGCCCGCGACCCGCTGCCGCCGCCGGTGCGCCTCGGCCTGGACCGCGCGCTCGGCTGACCGGGCCCCTTCGCGGCGTGCCCACCCGGATGCCCGGTACTCCGTCATACTTCGCAGTGGTGCGGAGGGCTGCGTGCTGGAGATCATCGGCAGCGAGGAGACCTACGGGTACGCCATCACGCGCCGGCTGAACGAACTCGGCTTCGCCGACGTCGTCGAGGGGACGGTCTACACCATCCTGCTGCGGCTGGAGAAGAACGGGCTCGTCCGGGTGGCGAAACGACCGTCCGGGCTCGGTCCGCCCCGCAAGTTCTACGCGCTCGACGACGCGGGACGCGCGCGGCTCGCGACGTTCTGGGCGAAGTGGGAGTACGTCACGTCGCGCATCGAGAAGCTCCGAGAGGGCGGGGAATGAGCTTGCGGACCTCCTGCCAGGAGCCCAGCGGGAAGCCGGGCGGGGCCCGCGGCGCGGACCGCTAACCCTGCTCCTGCTCGACCCGCCGGTTCCACTCGCCCTTGGACGACTGCCAGCCGTCCTCGTCCGCGCCGAGCCGCCAGTAGCCGGAGATCGACATCTGCTCGCGCGGCACGCCCCGCTCCGCCTTCAGGTGCCCGCGCAGGTCCTTGACCATGGTCGCCTCGCCGTGCACGAAGACCTGGACCACGCCCTCGGGGAACGCCAGCGCCCGCACCGCGTCCACGACCAGCCGTCCACGCGGGCCGCCGCCGCGGTGCAGCCACCGCAGGTCCACCCGACCCGCCGACCGCACGACCTGCTCGTCGTCGGGGCCGTCGACCTCGACGAACACCTCCGCGCGGGCGCCGGCCGGCAACGCCTCCAGCGCCGCCGCGATGGCGGGCCACGCGCTCTCGTCCCCGGCCATCAGGTGCCAGGCGACGTCCGGGTCGGGCGCGTACCCGCCGCCGGGACCGGCGAAGTGCAGCACGTCACCCGGCTGGGCCTTCGCCGCCCACGGACCGGCCACACCCGAGTCACCGTGCGTGACGAAGTCGATCCACAGCTCGCCGGCCCGCGCGTCCCACTCGCGCACGGTGTACGTGCGGGTGCGCGGCCACTGGTCGCGGGGCATGGTGGCGCGGATCGCGCCGAGGTCGAACGGCTCGGGGTAGAGCACGTCGTCCAGCGGGAACGCGAGCTTGACGTAGCTGTCGGTGTACGGGCCGACGGCGAAGTCCGCGAGCCCCTCCCCGCCGAGCACCACGCGGATCATCTGCGGCGCGACCCACTCGGTGCGCACCACGCGACCGCTCCTGCCACGGGACCGTTCGGCCATGTCGGGTACTCCTCGGTGATTCCAACGGCGCAACCAGCCTTCACCGTACGTGCCGGCCGGCCGCGGCCGACGGGGACCACCGGCGCGCGGGCCGGGCGGTGGGGATGCCGGACGTCCCCACCGCCCGCGCCGTCAGCGCACGTTCCACTCCCGGGCGAGCCGGGCGGCCAGACCGAGGTTCGCCGCGGCGGCGTCCTCGGTCCGTCGCCCGTAGCCGCACGCGGCCGCGATGCCGGCCACCGGCATGCCGAGCGCTTCCACCGTGAGCCGCAGCGCCTCGCGGGTCTCCTCCGGGTGGTCCTCGGCCACGACTCCCGCGATGACCTCCACGCCACGTCGCAGGCGCTTCAGCTCGTCGTAGAAGGCGGAGTCGGTCGGCGGCGGGTTGCCGCCACTGGCCACGGGCAGGTGCACCGTCGGCATGGGTGCGCCCCGCTCCGCCAGCGCGTCGGCCAGCGCGTTGAGGAACAGCACGGCCGGCCGCAGGTCGCTCGGCGTGAACACCGGCACGTGCTCCAGGTCGCCGTAGCACAGGTGCAGCACCCACCGGGTGCGCGGCGCGGCCGCCAGGACGCCGGCCACCTGCCCGGAGAGCTCGGCGGTCAGCGCCGGCCACGTGGCGGGCGGCGTGAGGTGGTAGGCGACCAGCACGGCGGGCGTCTCCAGCTGGAGCTGCAGCCGGTCACCCCACCGGGCGACCAGTTCGGTCACCTCGTGCACGACCGCGACCTGCATGGTCGGCAGCCACTCCCGGGCGGCGTCGACCGAGCCGAACGCGAACACCGCCAGGTCGAGGGCGTTGGGGATGCCCACCTGGACCCGGAGCTGTTCGCAGGTCCCGGCGAGGTGCAGGCGGTCCAGCGCCGCGAACGCCGCGTCGGCCTGCTCGACGCGGGACAGGCCGATCTCCTCCGCGCACAGCCGCTGGCCGGGGCGCACGCGGTAGTACGGCATGTCGTCGTAGCCGCGGCTCTCACCGCCGCGCACCTGTTCGAGGGCCGGCACGGCGGACATGTGGTGGGTGAGCCAGTCGATGATCCAGCGCGGGTCGCGGTCGGACGGCAGGGCGGTCAGCGCGGCGCCGCCCCGGTGCCGGAGGAACCAGCCCATGGCGGTGGCGGGGTCGTCGCACAGCGGTCGCGGCAGAGAGCCGACGAGGTGGACGGGCAGTGGGCGGTGGTCGTGCTCTCGATCATGGGTTTTCGTGGGTGCCTGTGCGGTCATGAGTGGTGTTCTGCTTTCGAACGAAGAACGTGAACTGCCCCGGGAGTGCCGCAGGATCTCCGCGTCCGACTTCCCGGGTGTGAACCCATCGTGACCGCGCCGACGAGGCCTGTCCACTTAGGATGATCAACTAAATCCGACCGTGCGCATCATCCACGCGATAGTGTGACCGCCGCGGTCGGCGATGAATTCTGAGTAGTCGCAGAAACAAGAGCGACAATCATGATTTCCGGTGGACGTCCGCGACGACGGCGACGCCCGCGGCGAGATCGATGTCGGAAACGCTGTCATCAAAGGTGATCAGCAGGTGCGGCCCGGCGGCGCGCCGTGCACGACCCTCACCGGGCAGGTGCCGGGCGATGGACGCGACCATGGCGAACCGCGAATGCCGTTCCGGTTCCCGGACGCCACCATGACGGCCGGCACGTGTTGCGGCGGCACGGCATTGCCGAGGTCGGCGCACCACTTTGCTTCGATCACACCGTTTCGATACGCGTCGGGCACGGGCAACCAGCCGACGCGCAATGCCGGGGCGAGCACTTTGGACACACTTCCGGTGCGACAAACACGATCGGGGAGCATGGCGCGGAATGCGGAAACGGGCGGCCTGCCATAACGGTGTTCCGCGTCGTAATCGTCCTCGATGGCGAGACCGCCGGCCCCGGTCCACTCGACAACTCGCGCCACCGAGGACCACACCGGTGCTGACGCGCACCGAGCGAACCGGGGTCTTCCACGGCGACCTCCGTGACGCCGCCGGCGCGCAGCAGCGGGCAGCCTCCTCCCGACCGGCAGCCGCCCGTCCGCGATCGCCTCCCGCAGCCGCCGGGCCGGCCAGTCGGCCCGAACACCCATCAACTCGGGTGTTCCGAACGCAGGACACGGGTGTTCTGGAGGTAGGACACGCGCGTTCGGAAGGTAGGACACGCGGGCGGGTGAACGGGACACTAGGCTCCCCGCATGGCCAGGTACTTCGACGTGCACCCGGTGAACCCGCAGCGCAGGTCCATCGACCAGGCGGTGGAGCTGATCAAGTCCGACGGCCTGATCGCCTATCCCACCGACTCCTGCTACGCGCTCGGCTGCCGGCTCGGCAACAAGGCCGGGCTGGACCGGATCCGGCAGATCCGGCACCTGGACGACCGGCACCACTTCACGCTCATGTGCCGCGACTTCGCCCAGCTCGGGCAGTTCGTGCACGTGGACAACGCGGTCTTCCGGGCGATCAAGGCGGCGACGCCGGGCAGCTACACGTTCATCCTCCCGGCGACCACCGAGGTGCCGCGCCGGCTGATGCACGCGAAGAAGAAGACGGTGGGCGCCCGCATCCCCGACCACCCGGTCGCGCAGGCCCTGCTGGCGCAGCTCGGCGAGCCGCTGCTGTCCAGCACCCTCCTGCTGCCCGACCAGGAGGAACCGCTGGTCCACGGCTGGGACATCAAGGAACGGCTGGACCACGTGGTCGACGCCGTGCTGGACGCGGGTGACTGCGGCACCATGCCGACCACCGTCGTCGACTTCTCCCAGGGTGAGCCGGAGGTCGTCCGGCACGGCGCGGGCGATCCGTCCCGCTTCGAGTAGGGACCCGCGAACGGACCAGGGGTGTTGCGCCGGTCAGAGGTGTGGGAGCGTTCCCAGAGCCGATAGCTTCCTGCTGCCCACTCAGCGCAGAAGGAGCTACCCGTGCGGAAACGGTTGTCCTCGGCGGTCCTCGCCGTCCTGCTGTCGGTCGTCGCCCTGCCGGTCGCGGACGCCGCCGGTCCCGATCAGGCCGATCACCGGCTGAAGACCTGCGCCCGCGCGGGTCTGCTGTTCTGCGAGGACTTCCAGCAGGTGCCCACCGGCGCCGGCACCAGCCTCAAGTGGGGCGTCGACACCCGCAACGGCTCGCTGGAGGTCGAACGCGACCGGCGCGGCCAGAAGGTGCTGCACGTGCGGACCGAGGGCAACGGCCGGGCCTTCCTCAAGGTGGACGACTTCGCCGCGCCGGGCAACAGCTTCTACGGCCGGGTCCGGGTGCGCGTCGAGGCGTTCCCGGACGCGCCGGACTGGGCCCACTACACGTTGGTCGAGGCCACGGGTGACGGCCCGGAGGTCGTGCGCCCGCTCGGCGGCCAGTACGTGCCCACGCTGGACAAGGCGTTGTGGGGTGTCGGCGCGGACGGCGGCCCGACCGGCGACTGGACGAACTGGCGCGAGTCGGCGCCCTCGAAGGCCGGCGCGTGGCAGTGCGTCGAGTGGCGGATGGACGCCTCGGACAACCGGATCACGCTGTGGTTCGACGGCAAGCCCAACCCGGACCTGACCGTCTCCACCCGGGAGCACGGCGGCAACCAGGTCGACTTCCTGTTCCCGCGGTTCGACACGGTCAAGCTGGGCTGGCAGCTCTACCAGCCCAACGAGGGCAGCCACGACCTCTGGCTGGACGACATCGCGCTGGGCGCCGACCGCATCGGTTGCTGACCGGGTCGGTCGCCGACGGGGCGTAAACCAGGCGCGGGACGGGCGGTGGCGCTGCTAGCGTCGCCGCCATGTCCTCGTCGTGCCCCGTCCTGATGCCCCGCCACGCGGGGCGGCCGACGCTGCACGGATGACGAGTCCGAGGCCCCCGTCCCAGGGGTCTCAGCCGGCTGGGAACCCCGCACCAGGAGGTTCCGATGCCCCGCTTCTACGTGACGACCGCCATCCCGTACGTCAACTCGCGCCCGCACCTGGGTTTCGCGCTGGAGCTCGTGCAGGCCGACGTGCTGGCCCGGCACCACCGCCTGCGCGGCGACCGGGTGCGGTTCCTGACCGGCACCGACGACAACTCGCTGAAGAACGTGCTGGCGGCGCGGGCGGAAGGCGTGTCGACCGGCGACCTGGTCGACCGCAACTCGGCCGCGTTCGCGGCGTTGCGCGACCCGTTGGCGCTGTCGTTCACCGACTTCATCCGCACCAGCCGCGACGCGCGGCACCGGACCGGCGTGGAACGGCTGTGGCGGGCGTGCGCGCACGACCTCTACCGACATCACTACGAAGGCCTGTACTGCGTCGGCTGCGAGCAGTTCTACGCGCCGGCCGACCTGGTGGACGGCAGGTGCCCGGAGCACGAGGTCGAGCCGCAGCGGGTGGCCGAGGAGAACTGGTTCTTCCGGCTCTCCCGCCACGCCGACCGGCTCCGCGACCTGATCCTCGACGGCACGGTCCGGATCGAGCCCGCCGCGCGCCGCAACGAGGTGCTGGCGTTCATCGCCGCCGGCCTGCGCGACTTCTCGGTGTCCCGCTCGCGCGAGCGCGCGCACGGCTGGGGCATCCCCGTGCCGGGCGACCCGGACCAGGTCGTCTACGTGTGGTGGGACGCGCTGGGCAACTACATCACCAGTCTGGGCTACGGCGGGGAGGGCTCGAACTACCGCCGGTGGTGGGTGCGGGGCGACCGGCGCGTGCACGTGATCGGCAAGGGCGTGGTCCGGTTCCACGCCGTGTACTGGCTGGCCATGCTGCTGTCGGCGGGTGAGCCGCTGCCGACCGACATCCTGGTGCACGACTACCTGACCACCGACGGCCGCAAGATCAGCAAATCGGCGGGCGCGGCGGTCGACCCGGTGGCGCTGGCGGACCGGTACGGCCCGGACGCGGTGCGGTGGTGGCTGCTGCGCGACGTGCCGCGCGTCGGCGACGCCGACTTCACCGAGGCGCGCCTGGTCGCCCGCGCGAACGAGGACCTGGCCAACGGCCTGGGCAACCTGGTCAACCGCGTCACCGTCATGGTCCACCGCTACCGCGACGGCCGGCCGCCCGTCGGCGCCGTGCCGGACGCGGACGCCGAGCCGGTGGCGAAGGCGTGCCGCGAGGCGCCGGACCTCGTGCGCGCCGCCGTCGACGACTTCGACTTCCGGCGGGCGACGGCGGCGGTGTGGCGGATCGTGGAGGAGGCCAACCGGTACGTCGAACAGGTGCGGCCGTGGGACCTGGCCCGCGCCGAGCGCGGCGGCGACACCGGGGCGGGCCGGCGGTTGGACTCGGCCGTCAGCGCGCTGCTGGCCGCGTGCCGCGTCCTGGCCCGGGAGCTGACGCCGTTCGTGCCGACCCTGGCCGCGCGCGTCTCCGAGCAGTGCGTGACGCTGTCGGGCGAACTGCCCCAGCCGCAGCCCCTGTTCCCGCGGTGGTGAGCCGGCCGGTCCCGCCGGGGTGACGCCCCGGCGGGATCGGCCGGGGCGTCACCGGGGCAGGTAGGCGCGGTGCGAGCGGGAGAACTCGAAGCCGCCGAAGCGGTCCCAGTTGATCGACCACGTCATCAGGCCCCGCAGGTTCGGGTAGACGGCCTTGGGCTGGTAGGCGCCGCAGTTCGCGCCCTTCATCAGGCAGTCCAGCGCCTTGTGCACCTCGGTGACGGACGTGAAGCCGTTGCCCGCGTTGATGCCGGCGGGCAGGCCGATGGCGACCTGGTCCGGCCGCAGGCCCGGGAACACCTTCGTCGCGTCGCCGCGCACCGGGAACCCGGCCAGCACCATGTCCGCCATGGCGACGTGGAAGTCATGGCCGCCCATGAAGTGGTACTGGTTGTCCAGGCCCATGATCGGGCCGGAGTTGTAGTGCTGGACGTGCAGCAGGGTGAGGTCGTCGCGCAGGGCGTGGATCACCGGCAGGTACGCGCCCGCGCGCGGGTCGGCGCCGCCGCTGCCGCCGTAGTGCTGGTAGCCGACCTGGACGAAGAACGTCTCCGGGGCCATGGTGAGCACGAACTTCGCGCCGTAGCGGCCCTTCAGGGTCTTCAGCGCCTGGATCAGGTTCACGATCACCGGGGTGGTGGGCGCGCGGAAGTCGGTGTCGTTGGCGTCGAGGGACAGCGAGTGGCCCTCGAAGTCGACGTCGAGGCCGTCCAGGCCGTACTTGTCGATGATCGCCGAGGCGGACCGGACGAACGCGTCGCGCGCGGCCGTGGTGGACAGCTGCACCTGGCCGTTCGCGCCGCCGATGGAGATCAGCACCTTCTTGCCCTTGGCCTGCTTGTCCCGGATGCCCGCGATGAACTCGGCCTCGGACTCCACGTTCGGGCACTCGGCCACGGGGCACTGGGCGAAGCGGAGGTCGCCGGAGGTGGCGGAGGTGGGTTCGGCGAAGGACAGGTTGATGATGTCCCAGTCGTCGGAGACGTCCTTCATCCGGACGTAGCCGGAGCCGTTGGCGAAGCTCGCGTGCAGGTAGCCGACGAGGACCCGCTTGGGCAGACCGGTCACCGGCGGTGTGGTGGTGGTTGTCGTGGGCCCGGTGGTCGTGGTCGTCGTCGTGGTGGTTGTGGTGGTGGTCGTCGTGGTGGTCGGCGAACCCGCGCACGACGCGCCGTTGATCTTGCAGTTGGCGGGGCTCGCGGTGCCCGAGGCGTTGAAGCCGAACGTCACCGCCGCGCCGGGCGCGATGGAGCCGTTGTACTCGCGGTGGGTGAACGCGTAGTGCCCGGCCGAGTTGGTCTGCAACGCGTCCCAGTAGGCGCCGACGGTCGTGCCGGCGGGCAAATCGAACTCGACCTTCCACCCGGAGACGGCCGCGCTGGTCCCGTTCCTGATCGAGAACTGCGCGGTGTAGCCGGTCTCCCAGCTCGACGTCTTGGTGAACGTCGCGGTGACCGACGCGGCGTACGCGGGCGCGAGGCCGACCGCCGCCGCTCCCACCACCAACGCCGCCACCACCGCCACCCTGGCGAACAGGACCCTGCGCGACATGCGTCTCCTCCCAGCGGTGGCGGCCTCCAGGTGGGAGAATTGGACTAGACCACCATCGGGATGTCAAGACCACGCCGGGCGCGACCGGTGCGGCACGTCGTCGCCGACGCGCCGCCCGAGGTCAGTTGTCGCCGTCCTGCTCGCCGTCCTGCTCGTCGCCCTGGTCGCCGTCCTGCTGGTCCTGCTGCTCGACGCCCGGCCGGTCCTCGTCGCCGTCCCCGTCGCCCCCGCCCTCGCACCCGGCGCCGAGGGAGAGGAACAACGCCGCGCCGCTGACCAGCACCGCGAGTGACTTCTTCAGCACTTTCGGTTCCATGCCGTCCCGGTACCCCGAACGGGCCCGCGCCAACCGGGGCACCAGGCCCGTGTCCGACATCGGGCGGCCTGATCCGGACAACAGGACGCGTTGTCCGGAGGTTGTCCGGATGATCACCGCCGTGGCCGAAAGGCCTCCTCTGCGCAGTGATCGCCGGTTACCGTGCGCTGGTGCAGATCCCGTGGCGAGCCGCCCCGCGCGCGGCCCTGTCGAGTCCGCTGACGTTGCTGGTCAGCGTGGTCACCGCGCTGTTGCTGAGCTTCGTGGTGGCCGCCGCCGTGATGCACTCGGCCGCCTCCGGCAGCGCGGCGATCGACTACCAGCGGAGCCGGCTGTGCGAGGACGCGCTGCACCCGTCGCTGGAGTCGACCACGGGCGTGCCCCACGAGTACGTCGCCCAAGGCGTGAAGGGGCTCACCGACGCCATGGCGGGCCACCCGACGTTGATCGGCATGTACACGCGGGAGAAGCGCGCGGACTTCGGCGGCCGGCAGACCTACGCGAAGTTCGGCTACCGCGCCGGGGCGATGGACCACCTGGAGGTGCTGGAAGGCGGCGCGAAAGACGGCTTGTGGGTGCCGCGGAGCATCGCCGTCACGGCCGACGTCCGGCTGGGCGAACGCGGCCTGGGCGGGCGGCTGCCACCGGTCACCGCGATCTACGCCGACGTGATCGACCCGCTGCCCCGCTGGTGGTGCTCGGAACGCCACTTCGTCGTGCCGAACGTGCTCGACCGCGACGAGCTGGCCACCGCCGTGGTGTGGATGCCGAGCGCCGAGTCGTTCCACGCGCTGCCGCCGGAGGTCACCGGCCCCACCGACGTCACCGTGCGGTTCCCGTCCGACGTGCCGCGGACCGTCGACGAGGCCGCGGCCCTGCTCGAGGAGGGCACCGCCCGCATCGCCCCGATCAAGGACGGTTTCAACCGCACGATGTCGCCGCTGGTCCTGCCGGTGGAGAACGCCAGGCAGACGGTGGCCAACGTGCGGTCCGCGGTGCTGCCGCTCACCCTGATCAGCCTGCTCATCGGCCTGGCCGGCGTCGCCACGGTGACCGTCCAGTGGGCGCAGCGCCGCCAGTCCGAGCTGCGGCTGCTGTGGGTGCGCGGCTCCGGGCCGTTCGCCCTCGGCGGGCGCGGCGTGCTCGAACTGGGCCTGCCGCTGGTGGTCGGCGGCGCGCTCGGGCTGGGCGTGGCGCGGCTGCTGCTGCCCGTGTACGCGCCGTCGGACCTGCTGCCGCCCGGCACCGTGACGACCGCGGCGCTGGCGGTGGTCGTGGTGGTGGCGTCGAGCATCGTGGTCGCGTTCGCCACGGCCGCGCTGCGCGCGCACCGGATGTTCCAGGTGTCGGGGAGCGGCAACCGGCTGCGCAAGGTGCTGACCGCGGTGCCGTGGGAGCTGGCGACCGCGGCCTTGGCGGTGTGGGCGTGGAACCGGGTGGAGCACAGCGGCCTGGCCACCACGACGAAGATCGGCGGGCTGCCGCGCATCGACGCCGCCGCGTTGGCGTTCCCGCTGCTGGTCGTGCTCACCGCGGCGGTGCTGGCGGCCCGGCTGGCGAAGTGGGCGTTGGCCGCGTCGCACCGGGTGCGGCTGTGGTCAAGGCCCGCCGCCCAGTTGGCGATCCGGCGGCTCGCGGCCGGCGCCGGCCCGGTGACCGGTGTGCTGCTGGTCGGCGTGCTGGCGGTCGGCACCATCGCGGTCGGCACCGCCATCGCCGGGTCGCAGAAGACCGCGCTGGAGGTGAAGGCCGGCATGTACGCGGGCGCGAACAGCTACGCCCAGATCCCGTCGGAGGTCACCGAGCTGCCGGAGGCGTTGCGCGGCAACTCCACCATCGTGGGCTTCGTCAAGCAGCACGACCGCACGGCGCTGGTGGTGGACCCGAGGACGTTCCGCGACGGCGCGTTCCCGTTCGAGATCGACCCGGCGCTGCTCGACGAGCCGCTGCGGGTGGGCGACGTGCCCCGCCGGGAGGTCCGGCTGCCGGGGCTGCCGGCGGTCGAGCCCGCCGCGTGGGTGCCGTCGTTCCCGAAGCTCGGCACGTCCGGCTGGGTGGTGCCGGTGGACCGGATCGCCGACCGCGGCGACGTCGGCTCCTGGTACGTGTGGTCGACCAGGCCGTTGCGCGAGGTGACCGAGGCGTTGTCGGCGGCCGGCGTGCGGCTGTCGCGCAACGCCGACGAGAAGGAGAAGGCGGTGCAGGGCCTGCCGTTCCTGACGATCCAGTGGACGTTCGGGTTCGTCACGGCGCTGGGCGCGGTCCTGGCGGTGGTGGCGTCGATCGCGCTGCTGCTGGCGGTCGAGGTGCGGCGGCGGCAGAACGCGCTGTCCGGCGCGTTCAGCGCCCGGATGGGCCTCGGGCCGGCCGCGATGCTGCGCAGCCACCTGCTCGAACTGGGCGCGGTGGCCGCCGCCGCGGTGGTCGTCGGCTTGGCCGCGGGCGCGGCGAGCAGCGGCTTCACCGTCCCGAAGCTGGACCCGGCGCCGCGGCTCACCCCGGCGCCGGAGGTGCCGGACCCCGTGCCGCTGCTGGGCGCGACCGCGGCGGGCAGCGTGCTGGTGGTGCTGGTGGCGGCGTGGATCGCGGTGCGCTCGGTGCGCTCGGCGAAGATCGGGGAGCTGATCCGTGGTTGAGCACGTGTTGCGGTTGCGCGAGGTGGGTGTGGACTACCGCACGCCCGCCGGGGCGGTGACCGCGGTGTCGGACGTGACGTTGGACGTGCCCGCGACGGGGCTGACGGTGCTGGCCGGTCCGTCCGGGTCGGGCAAGTCGACGTTGCTGCGGGTGTTGAGCCTGGTGGAGCGGCCGACGCGCGGCGGGGTGGAGCTGCGCGGGATGGGCACGGCGCAGTTGTCGTCCGGCGCGCGGCGCGAGCTGCGGCGGCGTGACGTCGCGCTGGTGTTCCAGAACCCGGCGGACAACCTGCTCGGCCACCTGGACGTGGGCGACAACCTGCGTGCGGCGGCGCAGGCGGCGGGCCGGGCCGTGGACGTGGACGAGGTGCTGGGGCAGCTGGGGCTGCCGGGCACGGCCGCGTGGAAGGTGGCGGCGATGTCGGGCGGGCAGCAGCAGCGGCTGTCGTTCGGGTGCGCGTTGGCGCGACAGGCGACGGTCGTGCTGGCCGACGAACCCACCTCGCAGCTGGACGCGTCGTCGGCGGACCTGGTGCTGGAGACCTTGGCGGACCTGGCCCGGCGGGGCGTGCCGGTCGTGGTGGCCTCGCACGACCCGAGGCTGATCGCGTTGGCGGACACCAGGTTCGACCTGCGGAACGGGGCGTTGGCGGCATGACGGCGTTGCTGGTGAAGGGGATCGAGCGGACGTTCCGGCACGCGAGCGGGCCGGTGCGCGTGCTGCGCGGGGTGGACCTGGAGGTGGCGCCGGGCGAGCTGGTGACGCTGTCGGGGCCGTCCGGGTCGGGCAAGAGCGCGTTGCTGGCCGTGCTGGCGGGGTTCGACCGGGCGGACGCGGGCACCGTGGAGATGGCCGGCGAGGTGCGGACGTCCGCGCCGCCGTGGCAGGTGTGCGCGTTGCTGCCGCAGGCGCTCGGCCTGGCCGGTGAGCTGACGTTGGCGGAGAACGTGGCGCTGCCGCTCCGGCTCGGCCGCGCCGGGGGTTCGCTCGACCGGGTGACCGAGCTGCTGGTGGAGCTGGGTGTCGGCGAGCTGGCCGACCGGTACCCGGCCGAGGTGTCCTACGGGCAGCAGCAGCGGGCCGCGCTGGCCCGCGCCGTGGTCGGCGAGCCGAAGGTGCTGCTGGCCGACGAGCCGACCGCGCACCTGGACCAGCGCAGCGCGCCGACGGCCGTGCGGGTGCTGCGGCGGGCGGCCGACGCGGGCTCGGCGGTGCTGGTCGCCACGCACCACGACGAGGTGCACCGGGCGGCGGACCGCACGCTGGTGCTCAGCGGCGGGCGGATCTCCGTAGGATAGGCACCGATGTCCCGCCGAATCGTGTCCGTCGCCCTGGTCCTCCCCCTGCTCGCCCTGTTGCTGCTGGTCAGCGACTCGCCGTACCCGGCGCTGCCGGGACCGAAGCGCGACGCGCCCCGCGCGATCGTGGCGATGGGCGACAGCACCATGGCCGGCGAGGGCGCCGGTTCCTACGAGCCGGGCACGAACGGCGAGAACGACAACTGGTGCCACCGGTCGACCAAGGCGCAGGTGCACCGGACGCGGGTCACCGGCGTGGACAAGGTGTTCAACCTGGCTTGTTCGGGCGCGAACTCCGAGCAGGTCGGCGTCACCGACCAGGTCCGCAACACCGAGGGCTCGCAGGCCAGGCAGCTGGCCGCGATCGCGCGCGAGTACCGGGTGTCGGTGGTCGTGGTGGCGGTGGGCGCGAACGACGACCCCCGGTTCGCCGACGTGCTCGGCGCGTGCCTGCGGGCGTGGATCGAGCGGCGGGCCGACTGCGCGAAGGCCATGGCCGACGAGTGGCGGGCGCGGGTCGAGCGGATGACGCCCAAGGTGGAGCGCGCGCTGCGCGACATCCGCCGGGTGTTGCAGGACGAGGGCTACACGCCCCGTTCGTACACGTTGGTGCTCCAGTCCTACGCCGCGCCGGTCGCGCCCGGGTTGCCGTTCGACCTGCAGAACCTGGCCGGGTGCCCGTTGCGCACGGGTGACCTGGAGTGGGTCCGGGACAAGGCGGTCGAGCAGCTGTCGGAGGGCCTGCGGACGGCGGCGGAGGCGGCGGAGGCGCGGTTCCTGGACCTGTCGAAGGCGGGTGACCGGCGTGAGGCGTGCATGGGCGGCAAGAAGGCCGACGCCGAGTGGTTCACCCGGCTCACGGTGGACTTCGACGGCCTGCGGGACGAGGCGCGGGCCCGGCACGCGCTGCAGGAGTCGTTCCACCCCAACGACCGGGGCTACGAGCAGTTCGGCCGGTGCCTGA
Source organism: Saccharothrix sp. 6-C (assembly GCF_016695385.1). Lineage (NCBI taxonomy): Bacteria > Bacillati > Actinomycetota > Actinomycetes > Pseudonocardiales > Pseudonocardiaceae > Saccharothrix > Saccharothrix sp. 6-C. The sequence continues at coordinate 5,027,631 of NZ_CP064192.1, forward strand.
CGGAGTTCCTGGCCACGACGGCGCGGGAGGCGTCGTGCGTCGCCGGGGACGACGGGAACCTCGACGCGGTGGTGGCGAAGGACTGACCCCCGTCGTCAGCGCCGCGCGGGGTCGACGAGCGCCGCGACGTCGGCCGCCGACCAGAACGGGGTGCGGCCGGCGAGGTAGTCGGCGATCCGCCCGGTTCGCCAGCCGTGGGTCTCGGCGAGGCCGGTCGCGAGCACGGTCAGGTAGTCGGCGGAGGGCTTGGTGTGCTCGACGTCGGCCGCGCCCCACGGCGCGGTGAACGTCAGCGCCGGGTGGCCGTCGTGCTCGCCGAGGTGGAGCAGGGTCTCGTAGCGGCCGGGGCCGAGGACGTGCCTGCCGTCGGCCGTCACCACGGTCAGGTCGAGGTCCGGGCCGGGTTCGCGGTACATCTCCTGCGCGGCGACGTCGGCGAACTGCGCGGCCGTGACGAGGTAGCCGCGGGCGGCGGCGACGCCGGGCAGCGCCGGGTCGTAGAACGCCCGGCCGCCGAGCCAGACGGGCGACTCGGTGGCGAAGTAGATGCCGCCGGGCACCTCCAACGCCCTGGTGGCGAGCGGCGGGCGGGTGTCCCGGCACCCCGGGTACCCGCGCGTCGCGCCGGCCGGCGTGCCACCGGCGAGGTAGCACGCGAACCGCTCGGCGTGCATGTTCGACCCGTAGCCGACGTACCAGACCACCCCGCTCGCCACGTCGACGGCCTCACAGGCAGAGGCGGCACGGGCGGGCGGTCGGGTGTTCGGTCTCCAGCTCCACGCGGGTGCCCACGAGCTTCACGTAGCTGCCCACCCAGGTCGTGCCGCGGGCCGGGGTGCCGTTGATCGTGCCGCAGGAAGCGCGGTGCAGCATGAGGTTGTCCGGGTTCAGGCTGCGTTCGGCGTTGACGACGTACTGGTCCTGGTTGTCCGCCAGCCAGTGCTCGTAGGCGCCGCTGTCCTCCGTGAACCTCTGCATCCGGACATCATGCGCCGCTCGGCCGCCACCGGCTGTCCGCCATCCGGTGCCACTCGTCCTCCAGGATCGCGTAGATCATCTCCTCGCCCCAGGCGCCCTTGAAGATCTCGTTGTGCCGGAAGTGGGCTTCGCGGCGCATGCCGAGCCGTTCCATCACGCGCCACGACGGCTCGTTGGACGCGTCGCACGACGCGACGACGCGGTGCAGGCCGAGGTGCGTGAAGCCGAGGTCGAGCATGGCGGCGGCGGCCTCGGTGGCGTAGCCCCGGCCGTGGTGGTCGGGGTGGAAGATGTAGCCGACCTCGCCCTGCCGGTGCGCCTCGCTGAGCCACTTGAGCACGGCCTCGCCGATCACCTCGCCGTCGTGCTCCACGGCGAGCGCGAGGTGGTCGCCCTCCTTCTCCGGCCACGTCACCGCCATCTTCGACGCCAGGCTGTCGGCGGTCTCCTCCGGGGTGCGCGCTTCGCCGTACAGGTAGCGGACGACGTCCGGGCGGGACTGCCACGAGTGCAGCGCGGCGTGGTCGTCGAGGGTGAACGGGCGCAGGGTCAGGCGCCGGGTCCGGATGGGGTAGGCGGGCTTGGTCACGTCGGCCAATCTACGAAAGTTCCGCCCCGCCGTCGTCCCGGTTTCACCGGGCGGGCCGGTGGGGCGGGTGTCCCCGCTCCACCGGCCCCGGCAATCGGCCGGCCGGTCTCAGAGGTCGGCCAGGGCCGTGACCGGCGACTCGACGCAGTCCGCGACGAACCTCAGGAACCCGCCCGCCGTGCCGCCGTCGCACACCCGGTGGTCGAAGGCGAGCGTCAGCTGGGCGACCTTGCGCACGGCGAGCTGCCCGGCCACCGCCCACGGCCGGTCGATGATGCGGCCGATGCCGAGGATCGCGGCTTCCGGGTGGTTGATGATGGCGGCCGAACCGTCCACGCCGAACACGCCGTAGTTGTTGACGGTGAACGTGCCGCCGGTCATCGCGGCGGGCGTGAGCCTGCCTTCCCGCGCCGACGCGGTGTGGGCGGCGATGGCGGCCGCGAGCTCGGCGGTGGTCAGGGACTGGGCGTCCCGCACCACCGGCACGACCAGGCCGCGGTCGGTCTGGGCGGCGAAGCCGAGGTTCACCCGGTCGAGGACGACGACCTCGTCACCCTCGACCCGGGAGTTCAGCTCGGGGAACTTCTTCAGGCCCAGCACGGTGAACCGGGCGAACAGCGCCAGCAGCGACACCGTCGGCATCGCGGCCCGTGCGGCGAGGAAGTCGGTGGCGTCGACGTCCACCCAGACGGTCGCCTCCGGGATCTCCCGGCGCGAGGTGGCCAACTTCGCCGCGACCGCGCCGCGCAGGCCGCGCAGGGGGATGCGCCGGTCGCCGGAGGGCGCGGCGTCATGGGCCGCGGCCGGATCGTGGGCCGGGGCCGGGTCGTGGGCCGGGGCCGGGTCGTGGGCCGGGTCGTGGGCCGGGGCCGGGGTGGCGCGGGCGGCGAGTTCGCGTTCCACGTCCGCGCGCCGGATGACACCGCCCGGCCCGGTGCCGGCGATCCGGTCGAGCGCCACGCCGTTGTCGCGCGCGAGCTGCCGCACGAGCGGGGAGATGACGGCGGGCGCGACCGCGCGACCGGTGTCCGACGGCGCGGGTTCGGGTGTGCCGAGTGGTGAACCCGGGTGTTCCGAACGGGGAAGACCCGTGTTCCGGACGTAGGACGCGCGGGGGCGGCGTCGGCGGCGCGGCGTCTCGGAGGTGCCGTAGCCGATCAGCACGTTGCCGCTGCCCGACTGCTCCGGCGCGCCCACGGTGAGCAGCACCGAGCCGACCGCCAGCTTCTCCCCCGGCTCGCCGAACCGCGCGCTCACCACGCCCTCGTACGGGCACGGCACCTCGACCACGGCCTTCGCCGTCTCCACCTCGACCACGGGCTGGTCGATCGACACCTCGTCGCCCACCGACACCAGCCAGGTGACGATCTCGCCCTCGGTCAGCCCCTCGCCCAGGTCGGGCAGCCGGAAGTCAGGCACCGTAGCTCCCCACGACCTCGTCGTCCCACTGCAACCGGGCGATCGCGTCCAGGATCCGGTCCACGCCCGGCAGGTGGTGCTCCTCCAGCTTCGGCGGCGGGTAGGGGATGTCGAACCCGGTCACCCGCAGCACCGGCGCGTGCAGGTGGTGGAAGCACCGCTCGGTCACCCGCGCCACGACCTCCGCGCCGTACCCGCCGAACCCGGACGCCTCGTGCACGACCACCGCGCGGCCGGTCTTCACCACCGAGGCGCACACCGTCTCGTCGTCGAACGGCGACAACGACCGCAGGTCCACGACCTCGACGTCCCAGCCCTCCTCCACCGCCGCCTCGGCCGTCTCCAACGCCGTCGCCACCATCGGCCCGTACGCGATCAAGGTGACGTCACGCCCGGGTCGCCGCACCAGCGCCCGGTCGAACCCGACCGAGGTCGCCGGGTCGAGCGCGCCCTTGGCCCAGTACCGCCGCTTCGGTTCCAGGAAGATCACCGGATCGGGCGAGTCGATCGAGTCGCGCAGCAGCCGGTAGGCGTCGTCGGGCGTGCCGGGCGTGACGACCCGCAACCCCGGCGTGTGCGTGTAGTAGGCCTCCGACGAGTCGCAGTGGTGCTCGACCCCGCCGATGCCGCCGCCGTAGGGCACCCGGATCACGACCGGCAACGACACCCGGCCGCGGGTGCGGTTGCGCAGCTTGGCCAGGTGGCTGGTGATCTGCTCGAACGCCGGGTAGGCGAACGCGTCGAACTGCATCTCCACCACGGGCCGCAGCCCGTTCATCGCCATGCCGATGGCGGTGCCGACGATGCCGGACTCGGCCAGCGGCGTGTCGAACACCCGCTGCTCGCCGAACCGGGCGGCCAACCCGTCGGTCACCCGGAACACGCCGCCGAGCGCGCCCACGTCCTCACCGAACACGAGCACGGTCGGGTCGGCGGCCAGCGCGTCGCCCAACGCCCGGTTCAGCGCGCCGGCCATGGAGACCTGCGTGGCCTGGGACGCCTGCGCGGACACCGCGGTCATGCCAGTTCCTCCCTCAGCGCCGCCGCCTGCTCCCGCAGGTGGCGGGGTGTGGTCGCGTAGACGTGCTCGAACAGCTCGTCGGGCGAGGGCACGACGTCGACGTTCAGCTTGGCCCGCACGGACGCCGCGAGCTCCTCCGCCTCGGCCGCCACCGCCGCGCGCCGCGCGTGGTCCAACAGCCCCCGCGAGACCAGGTACGCCTCCAGCCGGTCGACCGGGTCCCGGTCCAGCCACGCCGCGACCTCGTCGGACGTGCGGTAGCGGGTGGCGTCGTCGGCGTTGGTGTGCGCTTCGATCCGGTAGGTCAGCGCCTCGATCAACGTCGGCCCGCCGGACTCCACCGCCTCGCGCACGGCCGCGTACACGGCCGCCACGTCGTTGCCGTCCACCAGCACGGACGGCACGCCGTACCCGATGCCCTTGTGCGCCAACGACGGCGCGGCGTTCTGCTTGGACAGCGGCACGCTGATCGCGTAACCGTTGTTCTGCACCAGGAACACCACCGGCGCCCGCCACACGCCGGCGAAGTTCAGCGCCTCGTGCGTGTCGCCCTCGGAGGTCGCGCCGTCGCCGAGCATGACCAGCGCGGCGGTGTCCTCGCCCTTGAGCCGGGCGGCGTGCGCGAAGCCGACGGCGTGCAGCGTGTTGGTCGCCAGCGGGGTGCACTGGGGGCCGACGCGGTGCTCGTACGGGTCGTAGCCGAGGTGCCAGCCGCCCTGCAGCAGGGTCAGCGTCTCGGCCGGGTCGACGCCGCGGGTGACCAGGGCGACGGAGTCGCGGTAGGTCGGGAACAGCCAGTCGTCGGGGCGCAGCGCGAGCACCGCGCCGACCTCGCACGCCTCCTGGCCGCGTGAGGACGGGTAGACCGCGAGCCTGCCCTGCTTGGTCAGCGCGGTGGCCTGGGTGTCGAAGCGCCGGCCGACGACCATCCGGCGGTGCAGCTCGACCAGCACGTCGTCATCGGGCATGGCCAGCGGCGAGTCGTCCACCGGCGTGCCGTCCTTGCGCAGCAGCGACAGCGGTTCGTCGCTGGGCAGCAACGTCCGCTCGGGCGCGCGGGTGCGGGCCATGGGCACCTCCGGGTGTCTCACTGGGCGAGATGGAGGGCATGGTCCAGCTCACAGCGGCCAATGTTCCAGATCCGGGCCCGGAATCCGGACGAACGGTCGCGCAGACGGGCTATTGTCGGCCGCATGACGGTCCGGGTTGGACATTCGGCGCCGCTCGACGAGCTCGACCGGCGCATCGTGGAGGAGCTGCGCGCGGACGGCAGGCTGTCGATGCGGGCGTTGGCGGAGAAGCTGCACATCTCGCGCGCGAGCGCGTACTCGCGGGTGGAGCGGCTGCACCGGGACGGCGTCCTCACCGGGTACGCCGCGGTGGTCGACCCGGAGCGCTACGGCTTCGGCATCTCCGCCTACGTGTACCTCAAGATCAGCCAGCACTCGTGGAAGGCGGTGCGGCAGCGGGTGATGGAGATCCCCGAGGTGTGGCACGGCGCGCTGGTGTCCGGCGACTACGACCTGGTGCTGCTGGTGCGCGCGCCGGACGCGCACAGCCTGCGCGACCTGGTGCTGTCGCGGTTGCAGACGATGCCGGACGTGACGTCCAGCCACACCGTGCTGATCCTGGACGAGCTACCGGCCGGCCGTGACGGTCACCAGCCGAAGTTCTGAGTCCAGTAGATGCCGTAGGAACCGCCGCGGGCCATGCCGACGCCCAACGTCTTGAGCTTGCAGTTCAGGATGTTGGCGCGGTGGCCCGGCGAGTCCATCCAGCCCTTGAGCACGGCCTCCGCGGTGCGCTGACCGGCGGCGATGTTCTCCGCGCCGGGTGACGGGTAGCCGGCGGCCTTGACCCGGTCGACGAAGCTGCGGCCGTCCTTGGAGACGTGGTCGAAGTAGTTCTGCGCGGCCATGTCGGCGCTGTGGGCGCGGGCGGCGGCGGCCAGCCTGCCGTCGGCGGCCAGCGCGGGGCAGCCGTTCGCGGCGCGTTCGCCATTGGTCAGCTCGACCACCTTCGCCTCGGCCAGCTCGACCTCGGTCCTGGTCGGCGCGGCGGGCGCGGGCGGCGGCGCCGGGACCTGCGCCTGCCTCGGCGGCTCGACGGTGGTCGTGGTCGTCGTCGTGGTGGTCGTGGCCGGTGGCGTCTCGGACGTCGTGGTCACGGACGAGGACGGTGCGGCGTCCGACGAAGTGGCCGCCGTGCCGGCCGTGGTCGGCTCGACCTCCGATCGGGGCGTGGTGCGCGCGGTGGCGGTGGCGCCGGCCGTGACGAGGGCCATCCCGTCCGGGTGCTCGCACCCGGCCAGGGCCAGCCCGGCGAGGACGACGACGACGGGCAGCACACTGCTCTTGCGCGACACGCGGAAAACCTCAATCTGCATTCGGCGGCATTTCGGGCGCGGCGACCGCGGTGCGCTTCTTCGCAGGGTAAGCGCACGCGGTCGCCGCACCGGAGTGGGAACCGGGAGGACCGGGCAAGGGTGGGAGCGCCGCGGCCGACCTCAATTCCGTGAATAACCTTATCCCGGAATGCAGAACTGTCAACGGCCGATTATTTAAGGAACATTTAAAGGTCGCATCAGGCGCGGAAAAGGGACCGCGGGTCAGACTGGCTCTTCCGCGCGGCCGAGCCGGAGCTGGACCCGCGTGCCGCCCAGCGGTCCCCGGTCGACCACCAGGGAGCCGCCGGTGGACTCCGCCGCCCGCCGCGCGATGTCGAGGCCGAGCCCGGTCGAGCCCGCGCCGCTGCTGCCCCGCCGCAGCGCCGCCGCCAGGTCCTGGATGCCCGGCCCGGCGTCCTCGATCACGATGACCACGCGTTCCGGCTGGTGGAAGAGGGCCACGACGAACCCGACCCCCTCGGGCGTGTGCCGGAAGACGTTGCCGAGCACGGCGTCCATCGCGGCGGCCAGGTCGCTGCGGGTGAGCGGGACGAAAGCGGGCCGCTCGGTGCCGCGCAGGTTCCACAGCCGCTGCTGGTCGTCGGCGAGGGCGGACCAGAAGACCAGGCGGTCGTGCACGACCTGCGCCGCGTCGCACCGGCCGCCGTCGGGGTCGTCCAACTCGCGGCGGGCCGCCCGGATGAGTTCGTTCACCTCGCGTTCCAGCGCGTGCACCGCCTGCCGGACGCGGTTGGCGCCCGGGTCCTGGCCGAGGGTTTCCGAATCGAGCCGCAACGCGGTGAGCGGGGTGCGCAAACGGTGCGAGAGGTCGGCCAGGATTTCGCGTTCGTTCGCCACCAGTTGGCCGATCCGATCGGCCATCCGGTTGAACGCGGCACCCGCGTCGAGCAATTCCGGCGGACCGGTCGGCGTGACCCTGGTGGCGAGATCGCCCTGGCCCATTTTGCGCGCGCCTTCGGCGAGGGCGGTCGACGCCCTGACGACCCGCGCGCCGAGGCGGTCGGCGACCAGCACCGAGCCGAGCACCAGCACGACGGCGACGCCGCTGAGCGCCAGCCACGCCTGCTCGACGCCCCGGGACAGCTCGGCGCGCGGCACGAACGCCTCCACCACCGCCACCCGGCCCTCGCCGAGCAGCACGGGCTGAAGGTGCACCAGACCGGCCGGTATCGGCTCGGTGGACGCCAGGCCCTGCTCCCGGGCGGTGCGGATCTGCCGGTCGGTCGCCACCGGCACGCCGACGACCTGGCCGTCGGCCAGGTGCACGGCGACCCGGCCGGCGGTGGCGGTGAGGGCCTGCCCGACGGACGCCGGGTCCGAGGTGATCACCAGGACCGGCGTGAGCGCGCCGGCGAGGCGTTCGGCGTCGGCGAGCGCGCGGTCCTCGGCGAGCTGGCGCACCACGAGGGCGAGCGGGATCAGGAACGCGAGCGCGACCATCGACGTGACGGCCAGCGAGACGAGGGCGAGCGACTTCCTCACTCGGCCGCCGTGAGCTTGAACCCGACACCGCGCACCGTGTGCAGGTAGCGGGGTTGGGCGGCGCGTTCGCCGAGCTTGCGGCGCAGCCATGACAGGTGCACGTCCAACGTCTGGTCGTCGTGCCGGCCGGGCAGGTTCCACAGGTTCGCCAGGAGCTCGCCGCGCGGCACCACCTTGCCCTCGCGCGCGGCGAGGTAGGCGAGGAGGTCGAACTCCTTGCGGGTGAGGTTCAGCTCGCGGCCGTCCAGGCGCGCTTCGCGGCGGTCGGGGTCCACGGTGAGGCGGCCGACGCGGAAGGTGGCGGGCGCGGCGTCCTTGCGCGCGCGCCGGAGCACGGCGGAGAGCCGGGCGGCGAGGTGCTCGCTGGAGAACGGCTTCACGAGGTAGTCGTCGGCGCCGGCGTTGAGCAGGCGGACGATCTCGCTCTCGTCGTCGCGGGCGGTGGCGACGATGACCGGCACGTCGCACACGCCGCGCATCATGCGCAGGGCGTCCGCGCCGTCCATGTCGGGCAGGCCGAGGTCGAGCACGACCAGGTCGAACGCGCCGCCGGTGATCTCGCGCAACGCCTCCAACGCCGTGCCGACGGGCAGCACCGCGTGCCCGAGCCCGGTCAGCGCCCGGGTCACCGCCGACCGCACCACCGGGTCGTCCTCGACGAGCAGCACCGAGACCATGGCGCGCACCGTAACGCGATCGGGTGACTTCCTCGCCGCTCCCCCGGCGCTACCGGCGCTACCGGCGCACCGAGCCCGCCGCCCGGTCGGGTTCGGGGAGGAACAGCCCGTCGAGCAGCACGGGGATCGCGCGGCGCGGGTCGGGGGTCAGGTCCACGGCCGCCTGGAGCATCGTCAGCACCACCACGACGTCGTCGAGCACGATGTCGTGGCGCAGGTGGCCCGCCGCCCGGGAACGGTCGAACGGCCCGCGCAGCACGTCCAGCAGCCGCCGCACGTGCCCGCGCCGGTCGGGTTCGGGGAAGCGGCGCAGCGCGTCCACCAGCGGGCGCATCGACACCTGGTAGGCCATCACGGCCTGGAGCAGCGCGCGGAACGCGGCGGGGTCGTCGGCGTCGCGCTCGGCCGCCTCCACCAGCAGCCCCAGGTGCTCGCGCGCCACCGTGAGCAGCAACGTGCGGCGGTCGGGGAAGTGCCGGTACACCGTCGCCTGGCCGAGGCCGGTGAGGCGGGCGATGCGCGCCGGTGACGGCGTCGTGCCGCGCAGGACCAGCTCCTCGGCCGCGCGGATGATCGACGCCCGGTTCCTCAGGGCGTCGCTGCGGCGCGGAACGGTCATGGCGGCACCCCGACGAAGCAGTCCAGGTTACTCGCAGGTAATGAGAATAGCACCGACTGTGATCTCTCGGAACGGCTTCGTAACGTCGTCGGCCTGCCGCCTTCACGCAGGTGACGTTTCGAGGAAGGACTGGACGTGCGCGGACGTCTTCTCAGGGTCGTGTGCGCGGTGCTGCCCGCCGCCCTGGCCGTCATGCTCACCTCGACCGCGGCCCAGGCCGCCGCCCCGGTCGACTACGTCGCCCTCGGCGACTCGTACTCCTCCGGCACGGGCGCGCCGCCGTACCTCAGCGGGTCGTGCTACCGCAGTTCCCGCGGGTACGCCCAGCTGTGGGCGAACACGCACGAGGTGTCGTCGTTCAAGTACGCCGCCTGCGGCGGGGCCACCACGCAGAGCATGACCGACCAGTTCGCCTCGCTCGACGCGGGCACGGACCTGGTCTCGATCACCATCGGGGGCAACGACGTCGGGTTCGCCAACACCATGATCACCTGCGTCACGGGCAGCGACACGAGCTGCGTCAACGCCGTGAACGCGGGCATCGAGACCGCGCGCACCACGTTGCCCGGTCGGCTCGACGCCACGTACGCCACGATCCGCGACCGCGCGCCGAACGCCACCGTGGTCGTCCTGGGCTACCCGCACCTCGTGGAGCCGAACGGCTCGTGCATGAGCGCGACCAAGCGCACGGCGCTCAACCGGGGCTCCGACGACCTGCACGCGGTGATCTCGGCCCGGGCCGCGGCCGCCGGCGCCCGCTACGTCGACGCCCGCGCCCACTTCGCGGGCCACGGCGCGTGCGGCAGCTCGCCGTGGATCAACTCGTTCTCCCTGTTCCGCCTGGCGGAGTCGTTCCACCCCAACGCCACCGGCTACAGCCAGGGCTACCTCCCCCTGCTGAACTCCGCCACCTCCTAACCCCGAGAGTCCAACCTCCACGGCGCGAGAGTCCAACCTCCACGGCGCGAGAGTCCAACGTTCGCGGCACCTGAATTCAACGCTCAGACACCGACCGCTCGGCGTGAGCGTTGAACTCGGGGTGCCTGAACGTTGGACTCTCGCGCCGTGAACGTTGGACTCTCGTGGCCTGGAGGTTGGACTCTCGTGGGCTGGAGGTACGACTCTCGTGGTCCCGCCGGCAGGATGTGCCCGTGACCAGGGGCCTGCAGTACTTCGCCGCGTGGTCGGCGTCGACCGCGGTCGCGGTGGTGTTGTCCTGGCTGGGCATCCGATTCGTGCTGGACGCGGGCGCACCCGAACGGCCGCGCGTCGTCGCCGGACCCACGCAGTCGTCGGCCGTCGCGAGCGCCACCACCACGACCACCACCGCCGTGCCCATCACCACGACGACCACGGTCGCGGTGATCGCGACGGTGGCGCCGACCACGACGACCACCACGCCCGCGCCGACGACCACCACCACCACCCAGCCCCTGCCCTCCGAGAACGGCACGTGGACCGAGCGCAACGGCGAACCGGTCTACCTGCGCAGCTTCACGCTGCACGGCGGCGTCGCCGCGGTCAGCTTCTCCGCCAAGGACATCGAGCCCATCTCGGCCACGCCGCGCCAGGGCTTCGCCGCCACCGTCGGGCAGCCGGCGGACGCCGTCGTGGTCGAGTTCACCAGCGCCGCCGGCCACCGGTCCCGGCTGGAGGCCACCTGGGTGGGCGGCCCGCAGTGGCGGATCGTGGAAACCGGCTGACCTCACGACGCCACCCTGCCGCACGCTTGCCGGATGCTGAAGTAGGTAATAAAGTACGGCTTCACTATGAAGCCGGTAACGAACGACTTCCGACCCGACCAGGACGGCACCCTCTACGACTCGCGGGTCAGGACCGCGATGACCCTGTTCACCCGAGGCGGCGACACCGCGGCGTTCGAGGCCGCCGCCGCCGTGCGCACCGCCCACCACGCCGTGGAACGCCTGCGGTCGCGCGGCACCGACAGCCGCGGGCTGAGCGCCGGCGCGCTGGACGTGCTCGTGCGCCTGAGCACCACCCCCGACGACGGCATGACGCTCGGCGCCCTCGCGCGCTCGGCCGGCGTCAGCGCGCGCAACGTCACCGGACTGGTCGACACCCTCGAACGGGACGGCCTGGTGGCCCGCGAGCCCGACCCCACCGACCGGCGCTCCGTCCTCGCCCGGATCACGCCGACCGGCCAGGAGTGGCTCGACGCCTTCCGCCGACCGTCCCAGGTCGCGATGGAGGCGATCTTCCGCGGCTTCACGCCCGCCGACCTGACCGCGCTGCGCCACCTCTGCCTCCGCCTGGCGGACAACCAGCGCCTGATCGAAGAGCACCTGGACCGGACGACCGGCTAGGAAGCCCGCACCCGGCGCACCGTCGATGCGCCGTCAGGCGGCACGGACGGCGCCGCGGCTGCGGCCGAACCGACCACCGCGCCCACTCCGGGCAGCACCGCGCACCGCCGACCGCCGCCACCCCTGATTCGTCAGCCGGGAGTCGATCACCCGCTCCCCGACGGGCGGCGCGCCCCCGCTGTCCAGCCCTTCACCCGTTCGCGGCCGGGACACCACCCGTTAGCCGAGTGGTGGTTCGATCACGGTCATGACGCACCCGGGCGAACCGCACCACGACCTCTCCGGCCGCCTCAACTGGCTGCGCGCCGGGGTCCTCGGCGCCAACGACGGCATCGTGTCGACGGCGGGGCTCGTGGTCGGTGTCGCGGGCGCCACGGCCGACCGCGCCACGATCCTCGCGGCGGGCGTCGCCGGGCTCGTCGCGGGCTCGCTGTCGATGGCGGGCGGCGAGTACGTGTCGGTGAGCACCCAGCGGGACACCGAGCGGGCCGCGCTCAAGCTGGAGGAACGCGAGCTGCGCGAGATGCCCGAGGAGGAGGAGCGGGAGCTCGCCGGCATCTACCAGGACAAGGGGCTGTCCGAGGACCTGGCCGCGCAGGTCGCCCGCGAGCTGACCGAGCAGGACGCCCTGCGCGCGCACGCCGAGGCCGAGCTGCAGATCGACCCGGACAACCTGACCAGCCCGTGGCAGGCCGCGTGGGCGTCGCTGGTGGCGTTCGCGGCCGGCGCGCTGATCCCGCTGGTCGCGATCGTGCTGCCGCCGACGGGGTGGCGGGTGTGGGCGTGCGCGCTGGCCGTGCTGGTCGGTCTGGTGCTGACCGGGGTGGTCAGCGCCCGCCTCGGGTCCAGCCGCCCGGGCCGCGCGGTGCGCCGCAACGTGGTCGTCGGGTCACTCACGATGATCGTCACGTACTACGTCGGTCTCCTGTTCGGCGTAGCGGTCGGCTGACCGCGATCACGCTCCGCGCACACCCTCGGGAGTTGTCGGAAAAAAGTCACCACCCGGAGGTGTGAGGTACGCAAAGTGCGGGTACTCGCAGCCGACTTGTCGACGTCGAGCGCGACAGGCCCGGACCGGAGGTGCGCGCCGTGACCCACCCACCGACTTCCCTGCTCGTCCTGCGTGGCGAGAAGGCCGAGCGGCGGCTCTGGGCGCTGCTGGCCGCACTGTTCGCGCTGGTCGCGGGCGTCAACGTGATCTTGGCCGTGAGCGAGGCCGCGTGGTGGCAGGGCGCGCTCGCGACCCTGTGCCTCGTCGTCGCGGTGGGCTGCGGGCGGGCGTCCAGAAGAGCCCGTCGCTGACTTCACCCTGCACTGAAGCTACGAAATTCGGCGAAACTCTAGTCCGACCGGGTGTACCGCGTTGGTCACAACGGCGTCAAGTAGTGGTGTGATTCACCACGACGCCCTGTCGGACTAGAGCCATAACCGCGAATTCACACTATCGTCACAAGACCCCGGCAATCCCGGTGCACCGCCAAGCGCTCCCGAGCGGCCCCATCCGGTCGCGAGGCGCGCACGAGGAAGTGCAGTTCTCCCGCACAACGGAGTGCGGAACCCACGCCGAAGATCTCTCGGGCGTGGATCCACAGCCAGTACCTGCAGGCCGAGTTGTCCGCGTAAAGCCGCGCGCGGGCGTTCGGCCGTCTCCGTATGCCCGGACGACGCCACGGGAGGGCCCGTTGTGACCCACCACCACAAGCCTGCCGAAAGCAGGCTTCCCGGCCTTTACGACCCGCAGTACGAGCACGACGCCTGCGGTGTCGCGTTCGTCGCCGACCTGGCCGGTCGCAGAAACCACGCGATCGTCAGCCAGGCCCTGGTCGCGCTGCGCAACCTCGAACACCGGGGTGCCCGCGGCGCGGAACCCGAAACCGGTGACGGCGCGGGCATCCTGATCCAGGTGCCCGACGCGTTCTACCGCGAGGTCGTCGGCTTCCCCCTGCCCGAGCCCGGCGGCTACGCGGTCGGCACCGCGTTCCTCCCCCAGGGGGGTCAGGACGAGGTCAAGGCCGAAGTCGAGCGCATCGCCGCCGAAGAGGGCGCGACCGTCCTCGGGTGGCGCGAGCTGCCGGTCGACACCGACCACGTCGGCCCGACCGCGAAGACCACCATGCCCGCGTTCAGCCAGCTCTTCCTCAGCGGAGCTGAAGGGCTGGAGCTGGAGCGGCTGGCGTTCGTGGTGCGCAAGCGCGCGGAGCACGCGACCGACGTGTACTTCCCGAGCCTGTCCGGCCGGACCATCGTCTACAAGGGCATGCTCACCGAGCCCCAGGTGGAGAAGTTCTTCCCCGACCTGACCGACGAGCGGGTCACCAGCTCGATCGGCCTGGTGCACTCGCGGTTCTCCACCAACACGTTCCCGTCGTGGCCGCTGGCCCACCCGTACCGGTACGTGGCGCACAACGGCGAGATCAACACGTTGCGCGGCAACCGGAACTGGATGGACGCGCGCGAGTCGGTGCTCGCCACCGACCTGATCCCCGGCGACCTGTCGCGGGTCTTCCCGGTCATCACGCGGGGCGCCAGCGACTCGGCGACGTTCGACGAGGTGCTGGAGCTGCTTCACCTGAGCGGGCGCAGCCTGCCGCACGCGGTGCTGATGATGATCCCCGAGGCGTGGGAGAACCACGCCGAGATGGACGCGCAACGGCGCGCGTTCTACGAGTTCCACTCCACGCTCATGGAGCCGTGGGACGGTCCGGCGCTGGTGTCGTTCACCGACGGCACGCTGATCGGCGCGGTGCTCGACCGCAACGGCCTGCGCCCGGCCCGGTACTGGGTCACCGAGGACGGCCTGGTCGTGCTCGGCAGCGAGGCGGGCGTGCTGGAGTTCGACCCGGCCACGATCGTGCGCAAGGGCCGGTTGGAGCCGGGCCGGATGTTCCTGGTCGACACCGCCCAGGGGCGGATCATCGACGACGAGGAGATCAAGGGCCGGCTCGCGGCCGAGCACCCGTACCAGGAGTGGGTGGCCGACGGCGTCCTGCACCTGGCCGACCTCCCGGCGCGCGAGCGCGAGGTGCCGACGCACTCGTCCCTGGTGCGCCGTCAGCAGGCGTTCGGCTACACGGAAGAGGAAATGGCGCTGCTGCTGCGCCCGATGGCGCGCTCCGGCGCGGAACCGATCGGCTCGATGGGCAACGACGCGCCCTTCGCGCCGCTGTCGGACCGGCCGCGGCAGCTGTTCGACTACTTCACGCAGCTCTTCGCCCAGGTGACCAACCCGCCGCTGGACGCGATCCGCGAGGAGCTGGTGACCTCGCTGCACGCCACCCTCGGCGCGGAGCCGAACCTGCTGTCGGTGGACGCCACGTCGTGCCGCCGGATCTCGCTGCCGTTCCCGGTGCTGGACAACGACGAGCTGGCCAAGCTCGTGCACGTGGACGACGACGGCACACTGCCGGAGTTCCGCACGTTCACCGTCCGCGGCCTCTACGAGGTGGCGGGCGGCGGCGAGGCGCTGGTGCGGCGGCTGGACGAGATCCGGGCCGAGGTGTCGCGGGCGATCGGAGACGGCGCGCGGCTCGTCGTGCTGTCCGACCGGGGTGTCGACCGGGAGCACGCGCCGATCCCGTCGCTGCTGCTGACCGGCGCGGTGCACCACCACCTGGTGCGCGAGAAGACCCGCACCCAGGTGGACCTGATCGTGGAGGCGGGCGACGCCCGCGAGGTGCACCACATCGCGCTGCTCGTCGGCTACGGCGCGAAGGCGGTGAACCCTTACCTGGCCATGGCGTCGGTCGAGGAGCTGCCGGACGTCGAGCCGGAGGTCGCGACCCGCAACCTGATCAAGGCGCTGGGCAAGGGCGTGCGCAAGGCGATGTCCAAGATGGGCGTCTCCACCGTGGCGTCCTACACCGGCGCGCAGATCTTCGAGGCGATCGGCCTCGGTGACGAGGTCGTGGACACGTGCTTCACCGGCACCACCTCCCGGTTGGGCGGCGTCGGCTTCGACGTCATCGCCGAGGAAGTGGCGCGGCGGCACCGGGTGGCGTTCCCGGTCGACGGCGTCCGGGCGCACCACCGCGAGCTGGCGGTCGGCGGCGAGTACCAGTGGCGCCGCGAGGGCGAGGCGCACCTGTTCAACCCGCAGACGGTGTTCAAGCTCCAGCACTCCACCCGCACCGGTCGTTACGACATCTTCAAGGAGTACACGCGGGGCGTGGACGAGCAGGCCAAGCGGCTGATGACGCTGCGGGGGCTGTTCGCGTTCAAGGAGGGCGTGCGCGAGCCGGTGCCGATCGACGAGGTCGAGCCGGTCTCGTCCATCGTGAAGCGGTTCGCCACCGGCGCCATCTCCTACGGCTCCATCTCGCAGGAGATGCACGAGGTGCTGGCCATCGCGATGAACCGGCTGGGCGCGAAGTCCAACACCGGCGAGGGCGGTGAGGACGCCGACCGGTTCACCCCCGACGCGAACGGCGACTCGCGGCGCTCGGCGATCAAGCAGGTGGCGTCGGGCCGGTTCGGCGTGACGAGCGAGTACCTGGTCAACGCCGACGACATCCAGATCAAGATGGCGCAGGGCGCGAAGCCCGGCGAGGGCGGGCAGCTGCCCGGCGCGAAGGTGTACCCGTGGATCGCCAAGACCCGGCACTCCACGCCGGGCGTCGGCCTGATCTCGCCGCCGCCGCACCACGACATCTACTCGATCGAGGACCTAGCGCAGCTCATCCACGACCTGAAGAACGCCAACCCGGCGGCGCGCATCCACGTGAAGCTCGTCTCCGAGGTCGGCGTCGGCACGGTCGCGGCGGGCGTGTCCAAGGCGCACGCGGACGTCGTGCTGATCTCCGGGCACGACGGCGGCACCGGCGCCTCTCCCCTGTCGTCCATCAAGCACGCGGGCGGGCCGTGGGAGCTGGGCCTGGCCGAGACGCAGCAGACGCTGCTGGCCAACCGGCTGCGCGACCGGATCGTGGTGCAGACCGACGGCCAGCTCAAGACCGGGCGCGACGTGGTGATCGCGGCGCTGCTCGGCGCGGAGGAGTTCGGCTTCGCCACCGCTCCCCTGGTCGTGTCGGGCTGCATCATGATGCGGGTCTGCCACCTGGACACCTGCCCGGTCGGCGTGGCCACGCAGAACCCGGTGCTGCGGGCGAAGTTCGCGGGCAAGGCCGAGCACGTGGTGAACTTCTTCGAGTTCGTCGCGCAGGAGGTCCGGGAGCTGTTGGCGCAGCTGGGCTTCCGCACCCTGGCCGAGGCGGTCGGGCACGCGGACCTGCTCGACACGCGGGCCGCGGTCGACCACTGGAAGGCGGCCGGGCTCGACCTGTCGCCGATCTTCCACGTCCCGTCGCTGCCCGAGGGCGCGGCGCGGCACCGCACCACCTCCCAGGACCACGGTCTGGACAAGGCGCTGGACAACACGCTGATCCAGCTCGCCGAGGGCGCGATCGCCTCCGGTGACCGGGTGCGGCTGGAACTGCCGGTGCGCAACGTCAACCGCACCGTCGGCACCATGCTCGGCTCCGCGGTGACCAAGCGGTGGGGCGGCGAGGGCCTGCCCGACGACACGATCGACATCACGTTCACCGGCACCGCCGGGCAGTCGTTCGGGGCGTTCGTGCCGCGCGGCATCACGTTGCGGCTCATCGGCGACGCGAACGACTACGTGGCCAAGGGCCTGTCGGGCGGGCGGGTCGTCATCCGGCCGGTGCCCGACGCGCAGTTCGCCGCCGAGCAGCACATCATCGCCGGCAACGTGATCGGCTACGGCGCGACCGGTGGCGAGATCTTCCTGCGCGGCAAGGTCGGCGAGCGGTTCTGCGTGCGCAACTCGGGCGCGCTGGCCGTCGTCGAGGGCGTCGGCGACCACGGTTGCGAGTACATGACCGGTGGCCGGGTGGTGGTGCTCGGCGCGACCGGGCGCAACTTCGCCGCGGGCATGTCCGGCGGCATCGCCTACGTGCTGGACGCGGCGGTGCCGCGGGTCAACCCGGAGATGGTGGACCTGGACCCGCTGGACGAGGCGGACCGCGAGTTCCTGCGGCAGGCCGTGGAGAAGCACTACCTGGAAACGGACTCGGCGGTGGCGCACGCGCTGCTGGCCGACTGGGACCTCGCGGCGGACCGGTTCACCAAGGTCATGCCGAAGGACTACAAGCGGGTGCTGGCGGCACAGGCCCGGGCCGTGCTGGAGGGCCGGGACGTCAACGAAGCGATCATGGAGGCGTCTCATGGCTGACCCTCGTGGGTTCCTCACCACCGAGCGTGAGACACCGCGCAGCCGCCCGGTGTTCCTGCGCCTGCGCGACTGGCGCGAGGTGTACGAGGAGTTCGAGCGGCCCAAGCTGGAGAAGCAGGCCGGCCGGTGCATGGACTGCGGCATCCCGTTCTGCCACCAGGGCTGTCCGCTGGGGAACCTGATCCCCGAGTGGAACAACCTGGTGTGGAGCGACGACTGGCGCAAGGCGGCGGACCGGCTGCACGCCACGAACAACTTCCCGGAGTTCACCGGGACGTTGTGCCCGGCGCCGTGCGAGGCCGCGTGCGTGGTGGGGATCAACGGCGATCCCGTCACCATCAAGCGGGTCGAGATCTCCATCGTCGACCGGGCGTGGGACGAGGGCTGGGTCACGCCCCAGCTGCCCGCCGCGCGCACCGGCCGCTCGGTGGCCGTGGTGGGTTCCGGGCCGGCGGGCCTGGCCGCCGCGCAGCAGCTGACCCGGGCCGGGCACGACGTGACGGTGCTGGAGCGGGCCGACGCGATCGGCGGCCTGCTGCGCTACGGCATCCCCGAGTTCAAGATGGAGAAGTGGCGGCTGGACCGCCGGCTGGACCAGATGCGGGCCGAGGGCACCGAGTTCCGGACGAACGTGAACGTCGGCGTCGACGTCACGGTCGAGGAGCTGCGGGAGACCTACGACGCGGTGGTGCTGGCCGGCGGCGCGACGGCGTGGCGCGACCTGCCGGTGGCCGGCCGCGCCCTCACCGGCGTCCACCAGGCGATGGAGTACCTGCCGGGCGCGAACCGGGTGGCGCGCGGCGAGCTGGACGCGCCGCCGATCACCGCGGAGGGCAAGCACGTCGTCGTCATCGGCGGCGGCGACACCGGCGCGGACTGCGTCGGCACGGCCCACCGCCAGGGCGCGTTGTCGGTGACGCAGCTGGAGATCATGCCCCGGCCGCCGGAGAAGCGGGCCGAGGCGCACCCGTGGCCGACCTACCCGATGCTGTACCGGGTCACGTCGGCGCACGAGGAGGGCGGCGAGCGCCTGTACTCCGTGTCGACCGTGGAGTTCCTCGGTGACGACGAGGGCGCGGTGCGGGCGTTGAAGCTGGTCGAGGTCGAGGCGTCCGGCGGTCGGTTCGAGCCGGTGCCCGGCAGCGAGCGGGAGATCCCGGCGCAGCTGGTGACGCTGGCGATGGGCTTCGTCGGCCCGGAGAGGGACGGCCTGCTCACCGAGCTGGGCGTCGACCTCGACGCGCGGGGCAATGTGGCGCGGGACGAGGAGTTCGCGACCTCGGTCGACGGCGTGTTCGTGGCCGGCGACATGGGCCGCGGCCAGTCGCTGATCGTGTGGGCCATCGCCGAGGGCCGCTCGGCCGCCGCCGGCGTGGACGCCTACCTGACGGGCCGCGCCGTGCTGCCCAGGCCGATCGAGCCGACCGACCGGCCGCTCGTGTGACTCGTCCCCGGCCGCACAGCGCCGTGCGGCCGGGGGACGCCCTTCCCGCGTGGCCGGACAGCGCGGTCCGGCCACGCGGGTCGGTCGACCCGGCACGCGCCGGCCGGTCCGGCGCTTCGCGCACGCGCTCAGGCGGGCCGGCGCGTGAATTCGGCACCGGCCGAAGGCCTCCACGACGTTCGCCGGAAATGCGACGACATCGCGCGCCATCGCGTCTCGACGGGTCACTTCGGGCGGGCGGCGGTCACCCGTCGGATCAATTGCACCATCTGTGCGCGCTCGTCCTCGTCCAGCACCGCGAACCACCGCGCCTCACGCCCGTTCTGGTGCGGGAAGACGCGCGACACCGCCGAGCGGCCCTCCTCGGTGAGCGCCACGAACACCACCCGCCGGTCCTGGCCGTCCCTGGTCCGCTCGACCAGCCCGCCCCGCTCCAGCGTGTTGATCAGGTTGGACATCGCCGACCTGGTCGTGCCGGACAGGTCGGCCAGCCGCGCGGGCTGGGTCGGGCCGAGGATCCACAGCTTGAACATCAGCCGGAACCCGGGCATGGTCCACCCCTGCTCGCGGTGCACCAGCGCCTCGTAGTCGGTGATCATCATGTACGCCAGGTGCAGCACGTTGTAGGAGAGGCCGAACGCGTCCGCGTCGCCTCCCAGCTCACCGATCCGGTGTCGGGCGAACCGCTCGTACTCCTGCTCCGTCGCCACGTCGGCGGCGACGGGAACCTCCTGCTCTGCCACCCGGCGATCCTGCCAGTGCGACCCGGCCGAAGGCACCGGAATGCGGCACACTGGCCGACGTGATCGGGACGAGGCGGTTCGCCATCACGGCCGCGGTCGTGCTGGCCCTGGCCACCGCCGCGTCCGTGGCCGCCAGTTTCGACATCGTCAAGGGCGAGGGCGCGGTGGTCCTCGACGACCTCGCCCAGCTCGCCACGGGCCTGTTCGCCACCGGTTGCTGCTGGTGGACGGCCCGCCGGGCGACCGGCCCGGACCGCCGCTGGCGGCTGGCGACGGGGTTCGGCATGGCGGGCTGGTCGACCGGTCAGGCGCTGTGGACGTGGTACCAGCTGGTCGAGCGGCGCGCGGTGCCGTCACCGTCCCTGGCGGACGCCGGGTACCTCAGCATCGTGCCGTTCGCGTTCGTGGCGCTGCTCGTCATCGGCAACTTCCGCCGGTCCGACTCGCCCGACGCGCTGCTCGACCGCCGCTCCCGCGGCGCCCGGCTGGTGCTGCTGCTGGACGGCCTGATCGTGGTCGGGTCGCTGTTCGTGCTGGCCTGGACCACGTCGCTGGGCGGGCTGGTCGCGGCCGGGAACCCGGGCTCGGCGGCGTTCCTGGTGGCCATCGCCTACCCGGTCACGGACCTGGTGCTGCTGGTGATCGTGGTGGCGCTGTGCGCGGACCGCAAGGTCGTGCTGCGACCGCAGCTGCGGTTGCTCGGGCTCGGCCTGGCCGCGCTGGCCGCGTCCGACTTCGCGTTCGCCTACCTGGTCAGCGTCCAGGCGCCGGAGGTGCCGCCGCTGGCCAACGCGGGGTTCGTGGTGGGGCCCGCGCTGATCGCGCTGGCCGCGCTGGCGCCCGTGCCGTCGCCGTCGACCGGCCCGAGCCGCGACCGGCGGTCCTGGCAGTGGACGTACCTGCTGATGCCGTACGTGCCCTTACTGGTCAGCAGCGTGCTGGTGCTGCGGCGCACGATCATCGGCGGCCTCGGGCCGCTGGACGCGGTCGAGATCGGTTGCGGCTTCACCGTGTTCGTCGCGGTGATCCTGCGGCAGCTGGTGACCCTCGTGGACAACACGAAGCTCGTGCTGCAACTGCGCGAGTCCGAGCGCACCCTGACGCACCAGGCGCACCACGACCCGTTGACCGGGTTGGCCAACCGGGCGCTGTTCGAGCGCCGGCTGGACGAGGCGATGGCCGACCACCACCGCGACGGCACGCCGTTCGGGCTGCTGTTCGTGGACCTCGACGACTTCAAGGCGGTCAACGACGTCTCCGGCCACGCGCACGGCGACGCGCTGCTCGAACGGGTGGCGCAGCGGCTGCGGCAGTGCGTCCGCGACACCGACGTGGTGGCCCGGCTCGGCGGCGACGAGTTCGGCGTCCTGGTCGAAGGGCTGGAGGAGCCGGAGAAGGTGGCGTTCCGCATCCTCGACGAGCTGGGCGAGGAGATCAGCGCGTCGGTCGGCGTGGTGATCTGCGCCGACCCCGACCCCGAGGCGACCGCCGCGACCGTGCTCAGCCGGGCCGACCACGCCATGTACGAGGCCAAGCGCGACGGCGGCCGAGGCCTGGTCATCCACTCCTGACGCTCTCCCACAAAGCGCACCTCGGCATTCGCGAGCAGTCGGAGGAGATTCACGCCGACCACGACCGGGATTCCCGGTAGATCATCGGGGAATCCGATTTCTCGGTTGTCCCGGGCACCATCGCGTCACCTGGCGGACGCGCATCGTATTCGTTCTTGACGCGACCGGCGAACGATGGGTGAATTCCTTTTCCCACCGTCCGCCAGTGATCACCGGAGTCGGCAATGCACGCTCGGAGAGCGCTCTCCTGCACGTTGGTCGCGATGCTCGCCGCGGGCTGCGGCACCGGTCCCGACGCGGGCGTGGCCGGTGGCGGGTCCGCCGGCAAACCGGTCGTGGGCGTGATCCTGCCCGACGACGAGGCGTCGTCGCGGTGGGTGGAGCAGGACAGCCCGAAGCTCGCCCAGGCGCTGCGGTTCGCCGGGGTGGAGCCGCTCATCGAGCAGGCCGACAACGACGAGGCCAGGTTCGCGGCCATCGCGGACGACATGATCGCCCGCCGGGTCGACGTCCTGATGACCGCGCCGCTGAGCCAGGCCGGCGGGGTCGCGGTCGAGGCCAAGGCGAAGGCCGCCGGGATACCGGTCGTCAACTACGACCGGATCAGCCTCGGCGGGCACGCCGACTACTACGTGTCGTTCGACAACCTCGACGTGGGCGAGTTGCAGGCCGAGGGATTGCTGGAATGCCTCGGCGACCGACCGCACGCGCGAATCGTGGAACTCCAGGGATCGCCGACGGACCACAACGCGACCCTGTTCGCGGACGGCCAGCGGCGCACGCTCGGCCCGCTCTACGACAAGGGCGCCTTGACGCTGGTGCAGAGCCACGCCGTCGACGGGTGGGACGTCGAGGAGGCCAGGGCGGTGTTCGCCCGGATCTTCGACGCCGACGGCGGCCGGGTGGACGGGGTGGTCGCGGCCAACGACGGCCTGGCGGGCGCGGTGATCGACGTGCTCAAGACCGCCGGCGTCCCCGCCGGCCAGGTGCCCGTCACCGGGCAGGACGCCACGCTCGACGGCCTGCGCGCCATCCTGCGGGGCGAGCAGTGCATGACGGTCTACAAGCCGATCCGGGACGAGGCCGAGGCCGCCGCCCGGCTGGCCGCGGCGATCGCCAAGGGCGACGCGAGCGGCGCCGACGACCTGGCCACCGGCAACACCCGCGACGTCGTGTCGGGGCGCGACGTCAAGTCGGTGCTGCTGTCCGCCGACCTCGTCACCCGCGAGGACGTCCGCCAGGTGGCCGTCTCGGAGAACGCGATCAAGGCGGCCGACCTGTGCGCGGGCGACGTCGCCGCCGCCTGCGCCGAAGTCGGCATCCTGGTCGGCTGAGGCGCGCGGCGCGCGGCTACAGGAGGTGGGTCTCGTCCGCCCCGGCCCCGGTCTCCACCAGGACCGCGCTCCACGCCGCGGTGGGGCTGGCGTCCAGCAGGACCACTCGGCTGCCCGCCGGGACGGTCGCGGTGTGCAGGTTGTGGAAGGTGTCGTTCGGGCCCAGGTGCGCGTACCGGGTGAGGTTCTCGGCGCAGGACGGCGTCAGCGGCGCGCCCAGGATCTCGGCGTAGTTGCGCTGCGCGGGCCGGGACAGGTTCTGCGCCACGAAGCACGTCACGTCCGCCGCGGTCAGGCCGTTGCGGGCGAGCAGGCGGGAGGTGAGGTCGCGCAGGCGGTTGCGGGTCTCCACGGCCAGGCGGAACGAGTAGGTGACCGGGTCGGCGCACTCCTCGCGCCACTCGTCGAACGGGCGGTCGCGGTAGGGCACCCGGAACAGGTCCGCGTAGTCGCCGTTGGTCTCCAGCAGCACGTCGCGGATGCGCGTGCCGCCGGCCCTGGTGAGCACGAGCGCGCCGCCGCTGTCGCCGTTGACCGTCACCGGGTGGCGGTAGCGGCGGGACGTGGCCGGTTTGCTGCCGTGCGCCACCAGCACGGTCCGCACGTCGGGGTCGCGCAGCAGGCCGGCGGCGGTCATCAGGGCCGGGGTCAGGGACGCGCAGCCCAGGCCGCCGACGGAGAACGCCATCGCGCGCCGCGCGCCCAGGGCCGCTTGCAGCCGGGTCGCGTCCGAGCTGATCAGCGTCTCCGGCGCCCGTGCCTCCACCGTGATCACGACGTCGACGTCCGCCTCCGTCCGGGAGGCGGCGGCCAGCGCCCGGCGGGCCGCCACCGCGGCCAGGTCGGTCGCGCTCGCGTCGGCCACCGCGACGCTCTCGATGCCCAGGGCCTCGCAGACGGCCCGCTCCGCGTCGTCCAGCCCCGCCCACTCCGGCAGCTGCCGCAGGGGCACCGGGTCGCCGAGGCACCAGCCCGAGCCCGCGAGCGCGATCACGCCAGTTCCCGGTGGACGGCGGTGACCTCGTCGGCCAGGGCCTCCAGCTCGGACTGGCCGAAGTCGACCAGGCTGTTGATCTCCAGGCGTGCCTCGCCCGCCCGTTCCGACACGGCGATGATCAGCGGGAACCAGGACGTCATGGCGCGCTTCAGGTTCACCGACAGGTCCCAGCGCGTCCGCAGCAGCCCGACACCGGAGTCGAACGCCGCCACGTCACCCGGCACGTGCACGAGCAGCGCGCGCGGCTCGGGCAGCGCCCGCAGCCCGGACACGGCTGGCCCGTGCGGCGAGAGGTGGCGCAGCACGCCGTACCCCACGCCGTCGTGCGGCACGGACCGGGCGCGGTCCACCACCAGCGGCAAGGTGTCGTGCGCGGTGCCGGCCACCGGCAGCGCCACCGGGTGCAGGGTGGTGAACCAGCCGATGGACGGTCCGCGCCCGGCGTGCCGGTACGCGTTCGGCGTCGCCTCGCCCTCCACCGTCAGGTAGGCGCCCGCCGCACCGCGCCACCGGGCCAGCCCCAGCGCCACCGCGCACAGCGCGACTTCGCGCTTGGACGCCGCCGCCGTGTCCGCCGCGGGCGCGACCGACCGGCTCACCAGGCCCTCGCCGCCGGCGCCCTCCAGCGCGCCGAAGGACGCGCCCTCGCGCATGACCGCCGTCCAGTACCCCAGCTCCCCCGCCACCTCGTCGGACGCCGCCATGTCGTGCAGCCGCCACGCCCACTCGCGCCACCCGGCCGGCGCGGGCCGGTGCGCCGCGGCGCGGCCCGCCGCCACCTCGCCCAGCAGCACGTCGAGGTCGTCCATCAGCACGACGGTCGACATGTTGTCGAACACGAAGTGGTGCACCAAGAACACCAGCAGCCCACCCCGCCGGTGCCCCCGCTCGTAGTACCGGGCGCGGGCGAGCGGCCCGCGTTCCAGGTCCAGGTCGTCCTTCAACGCCCGGCAGTCCGCCTCGACCGCGGCCCGCTCGTCACCCGGCGGCAGGAACACCACGTCGAACGGCACCTCGGCGTCCGCGGCGCACTCCGCCCGCGTGCCGACGGCGTTGCGCCGGAACCGGTAGCGCAGCGGTTCGTGCCGCGCCACCAGGTGTCGCACGGCGGTGCGGACGACGTCGGCGGTGATGTCGGCGGAGGTCAGCTCCAGCACGTGCACCTCGACGAAGTCGCCGCGCCGGTCGGGCAGGTGGTCCAGGAAGCTGCGCATGATCGGCGTCAACGGGATCGGCCGCTCGTCCCGCGCCCCGACCGCCGCGTTCGGCGTCACCCCGTTCGGCACGGCGACGGCAGGCGCCGCCCCGTTCGGCACCGCCCCGGCGACCTCGGGCACGGCCGGCTCGCCGTCCACCACGGCCGCCGCCGCCAGCTCGCCCAGCGTCGGGTGTTGCAGCAACTGCTGCGGCGTGATGTGCACCCCCGCCTTCGCCGCCCGCGCCGCCACGCGCACGCCGAGCACCGAATCACCGCCCAGCGCGAAGAAGTTGTCCCCCGCCGACACCGAGGCCGCGCCGAGCAGGTCCGCGCAGATCGCGCTCAGCACCTGCACCGCCCGGGCCGGACCGCTGCTCGTCACTCGCGCCTCCAAGCGCTCGGGCGGCGGCGCGGCCGCGGGTGTCACCACCGCGAGGTCGTCCAGCCGGATGTCGGGGTCGGCCACGACCCGCGCCACGAGGGCGGGCAGCCAGGTGGCCAGCCGTGCGGCCGTCTCCCGGTCGTACAACGCGGCGACGTACTCCAGGTAACCGCTCATCGGGCCCTCGCCCTGGTCCACCACGCCGACGGTCAGGTCGAACTTCGCGGTGCCGGGCGCGATGCCCGCGATCGCGCCGTCGAGGTAGCGCGAGCACGGCAGGCCGGCCAGCTCGGCGGTCGCCTGGGGCACGTTCTGGTAGGTGTAGACGACGTCGAACAGGGGGTGCCGGCCCGGGTCGCGGCGGCCGAGCACGTCGGCGACGATCTTCTCCAGCGGCACCTCCTCGTGGTCGAGCACGTCGGCGACGGTGCGGGCGCAGCGCTTGACCAGGTCGCGGAACCGCAGCTCGCCGCCCACCTGGGTGCGGAACGGCAGCACGTTGTTGAAGTAGCCGATCAGGTCGTGCGAGGCCGGGTCGACCCGCCCGGACGTGGCAACGCCCACCACCACGTCGGTGAGCCGTCCCCAGCGGTGCAGCAGGACGTCGACCACGGCCAGCATGGTGACGAACGTGGTCACGCCCAGTCGCCTGCTCAACGCCCGCACCGCCTCGGCGTCGCGCGCGCCCACCTCGAACTCCACCATCCCGCCCTCGAAGGAGCGGGCGGCGGGCCGCGGCCGGTCCAGCGGCAGCTCCGGCGACGCCAAGCCCGCCAGCGCCGACCGCCAGAACCGCAACCCGTCGTCCAGCGCGCCGTCGGCGAACCGGCGGCGCTGCCAGTCGGCGAAGTCGGCGTACTGGGCGGTCAGCTCGGGCAGCTCCGGCGCACGCCCGGTCAGCGCGGCCCGGTACAGCTCGGTGAAGTCGCGGAAGAACACCGTGGGCGACCAGCCGTCGAAGACGATGTGGTGGTAGCTCCACAGCAGCACGTGGTCCTGCTCGGCCAGGCGCAGCACCGTGGTCCGCACCAGCGGCCCCGAGGCGAGGTCGAACGGGCGCAGCGCCTCGGCGTCGACCACCCGCCGCGCCTCGCGGTGCCGTTCGGCCTCCGGCAGCGCGCTCAGGTCGAGCACGACGACCTCGGGTTCCTCCTCCCGCACGTACGCCCGCGGCACGCCGTCGTCGTCGGCCGCGACGCGGGTGCGCAGCACCTCGTGCCGGGCCAGGACCCCGCGCACGGCCGCGACGAGCGCCGTCTCGTCCAGCGGGCCGGTCAGCCGCAGGTCGTGCGGGATGTTGTAGAGCGGGGTGCCCGGGTCGAGCCGGTCGAGGTACCACAGCTGCTCCTGCCCGAACGACACCGGCAGCGCGCCGCCGCGCGGCACCGGCTCCAGCGCCGCGGACGCGACCGCGCCGCCCGCCGCGGTCAGCTCGGCCACCCGTGCGGCCAGCCCCCGCACGGTGGGGTGGGCGTAGAGGTCGGCGAACGTCAGGTGCACCCCGAAGTCCCGTTCGAGCGCGCGCAGCACGCTGATCCCGGCGATGGACGTGCCGCCGAGCGCGAAGTAGTCCGAGTCCGGGGTCAGGTCCTCCGCGCCCAGGACCTCCTGCCACACCTCGGCCACCCGGGCTTCGGGCGTCGCGCCGGCGGCCGGACCGGGCCGGGTCGGCACCGGCCGCGGCCGGGTGTCCTCGATCGGCCCGAGGGGCCGGCACCAGCAGCGCACCTGCTCGAACGGGTAGGTCGGCGCCTCGATGCGCGGGACGGCCGCGCCGGCGTAGTGGGCGTCCCAGTCGATCCGCACGCCGAGCCGGTACAGCGCGCCGAGCCGGCGCAGCACGCCGCGCCGGCCGGGCGCGGCGAACAGCTCCACGCACGGCAGGTCCGGCCGCAGCCGGCGGATCTCCCGGGTCAGCACGCCGTTGCCGCCCAGGTCGACCAGCACGGCCCGGTCGGCGGCGAACCGCTCGACGACCCGGGCCAGCCGGGCGCGGTCCAGGTCGGCGCTCACCCCCAGTTCGGCGGCGGTGGCGGTGGCGTCCTCGAGCGACAGCTCGCCCCGGGCCACCCGGACGGCCAGGTTGCCGGCGCCGGAGCCGACGAGGTGCGCGTCCCGCACGCCGAGCCGGCGGGCCAGGCCGAGCACCGCGGTCTGCGCCACGACCAGCCGGGCGGCGGGCGCCGCGGGCAGCACCACGTCGGCCAGCTCGGGGAACTCGCCGACCAGCTCCGCCCACGTCCCGTCGTCCGGCACGGCGTCACCGGACAGCAGCACCACGACCGGCCGGTCGTCGGGGGCGGCCTCGTCCGGCGGCACGGCCTCGCGGAGCGCCTTCACCAGCTCTTCCGGGCTCTCGGCCGGGAACGCGCCGCGGAACGGGTGGTCGTCCCGGCCGCGGTTCATCGCGTGGGCCACGGTGCGCAGGCCGTGTCCGGTCTGCTGCACGAAGTCGGCGAGGCGCTCGCAGTAGGCCCGGAACGCGGCGGCGGACTTCGCCGACACGGTCACCAGCTCGACGCCGGAGGCCGGCTCGGGCGACGCCTGCGCGGGCGGCTGCTCCAGCACCGCGTGGACGTTGGTCCCGGTCATGCCCAGAGCGCTCACGCCCGCCCGGCGCGGCACGCCGTCGCGTTCGGGCCACGGCCGGCGGCCCGGGTTGACGTGCACCGGTCCGGACAGGTCGAGCATCGGGTTGGGCGACTCGAAGTGTGCCGTGGGGTACAGCTCGCCGCGCCGCACGGACAGCAGCGCCTTGAGCAGGCCGGCCATGCCGGCGGCGCCGTCGAGGTGGCCGATGTTGCCCTTGATCGAGCCGATCGCACAGCCCGGGGCGGGCACGCCCGCGTCGGCGAAGGCCTGGCGCAGCGCGTCCACCTCGATCACGTCGCCGAGCGGTGTCGCCGAGCCGTGGCACTCGACGTAGGCCACGGTCGCCGGGTCGACGTCGGCGTCCTGCCACGCCTGGCGCAGCACCTCGGTCTGCGCGACGCGGCTGGGCGCGCTGAGCCCGACCATCCGGTGGCCGTTGTGGTTGACCGCAATGCCCTTGACCACCGCCCGGATCGGGTCGCCCGCCGCCACCGCGTCGCGCAACCGGCGCAGCAGCACGACCGCGCCGCCCTCACCCGCCGTGGCTCCGGTGGCGCGCTCGTCGAACGGCCGGCAGTGCCCGTCGGTGGACTCCACGCCCCGCACGGGCGTGTGGGTCTGGTCGGTGAACAACACCGGACGCACGCTGACCCCGCCCGCCAGCGCCAGGTCCGCGGTGCCCTTGCGCAACGCGTCCACCGCGCCCGCCAGCGCGGTGAGGCTGCTGCTGCACGCCGTGTCGACGACGTACGCCGGTCCGGTGAGGTCGAGGTGGTAGGAGATCCGGGCGGCCGAGGACGCCGACAGCGCGCCGAGCGTCTGGTGCGGGTCGTCGCCCTGGTACAGGGTCTCGTAGTCGGACTGCGAGTGGCCGAGCACGACGGCGGTGCGCGAGCCGCGCAGCGAGCCGGGCGCCAGGCACGCGTTCTCGATCGCCTCGTGCGCCAGTTGGAGCAGGAGCCGCTGGTGGGGTCCATCATCTCGGCCTCGCGGCGGGAGATGCCGAAGAACCGGTGGTCGAACAGGTCGATCCGGTCGAGGTGGGCCATGGGCAGGTACCGCGTGCCGGGGTGGCCGCCGGTGTGGCGCACGCGGGTCGGCGACGGCTGTCCGACGAGGTCGGCGCCCTCGGCCAGCAGCCGGTGCAGACCGTCGAGCCCCGTCGAGCCGGGGAGCAGCGTGGCGACCCCGATGATGGCGATGTCCTCGTCCCGCACTGCGGCCTCCGTCGTCACAGCTGGTAGTCCCGCGTCTCGGCGTCCTCGGCGGCGGTCGCGCCGAGGGTCGCGGCGAGCGCGCCGACCGTCGGGTGGTCGAACAGGGTCCGGGGCGGCACGGTCCGCCCGAAGATCGGCCGCAGGCGGGCGGCGACCCGGATGGCGAGGACGGAGTCGCCGCCCAGCGCGAAGAAGTCGTCCGCCCGCCCGACCCGCCGCACCCCGAGCACCTCGCCGAGCACCTCCGCGACGGCCCGCTCGCCCGGCGTGGCGGGCGGCACGAAGCGCGGCGGAGCGGCGACCGGCGGTCGTGCGGGCGGTTCGTCGTCGGCCGCCGGCGGCAGCGTGGTGTCCGCCAGGCCGGTCAGCAGCGCGACGAACTCCTCGACCAGGCCGGCGGCGGTCGTCGCGTCGAACAGGGCCGGGTCGTAGCCGAGCTGCACCACCAACGGCTCGGCGTCGTGCACCACGAGGTGCAGCGGGTAGTTCGTGCTCTCCACTGCCTGCACGTCCACGGCGGCGAGGCCCTCGTCCACCGGGTAGTTCTCCACCACCACGACGCTGTCGAACAGGCGCGTCCCGGCCGGCAGCCCCGCCCACCGCCGGATGTCGGTCAACGCGGCGTGCTCGGCCGGGCGCCCCTGCGCCTGCACGCCCGCCAACCAGCCCGGCACGTCCTCGGTCCGCACCCGCAACCGCACCGGCACGGTGTTGACCAGCATCCCCACCACGGTGTCCGCGCCGGGCAGGTCCGGCGTCCGCCCCGACACCACCAAGCCGAAGCACACGTCCCGCGTGCCGCCGTGCCGGGCGAGCAGCAACGCCCACGCGCCCTGCACCACCGTGCTCAACGTCAACCGGTTGCGCCGGGCGAACGCGCGCACGCCGTCAGGCGCCTCGACCTGGCACACCGCCGAGGAGCACGAGAGGTGCGCGCGGTCCGGTGGCCGGTCGTAGGGCAGCGCGGTCGGCCCGCGGAACCCCGACAGCGCCGCCCGCCACCGCTCCTCCCCCGGGTCCTGGCTCAACACCCGCGCCACGTGGTCGCGGAACGGCCGCCGCGCCCGGGGCTCGCCCAAGACCTCCGACAGCACCTGGAATGCGCTCCAGCCGTCCAGCACCAGGTGGTGGAAGGTCCACAGCAGACGGACGGCCCGATCACCGGTGCGCACGAACGTCAACCGCGTCAACGGCTTCGACAGGTCGAACCCCGCCGCGCGGTCGTCCGCCACCAACCGCCGCCACCGCTGCCCGTCGGCCTCGTCGGCGTCGGCCCAGTCGTGCCGGGCGATCGGCGTCTCGACCGACCGCCACACCACCTGGACCGGCGAGCGCACCCCCTCCCACACCACGGTGGTGCGCAGCGCCGGGATCGCGTCGACCACCCGCCGCCACGCCCGGGCCAGCCCGTCCGGTGACGCGTCGGGCAGGGTCAGGTGCAGCTGCTCCACGTACGCGCCCGGCTGGGACAAGCTGTGGAACAGCATCCCGGCCTGCACCGGGGTGAGCGGGTACACGTCCTCGACCGACCGCCCGTCGCCCGCGATCCGGTCCAGCTCCTCCTGCGTCAGCCCGGCCAGCGGGAAGTCCGACGGCGTGACGCCGCCCGCGCCCGGTCCGGCGCAGTGCGCGGAGATCTCCCGCAACGCGGTCAGCACGTCCTCGGCGAGCCGGGCCACCACCGGCGTGGGGTGTGCGTCCGGCGCGTGCGCCCACTCGACCTCCAGCTCGCCGGACGGGGTGACGGCGGCCGTGACGTCGAGCCGAGGGGCGGTCGTCGGCGGCTTGGCCAGCCGGACACCGCCGGGCACGCGGGCGAACGCGGCGTCGAACCGCCCCAGGTAGTTCACCCGCGCCAACGGCCGGTGCCCGGCGGGATGGGTCGCGGTCAGCCACCGCAGGGCGCCGTGGCTCACCCCGTGCCGGTGCGCGGCGCGCAACCGCTCCTTCACCGCCCGCACCGCCGCGCCCCAGTCAGGGCCGGGCGCCGGTGCGGTGAACGGGAACAGCGCGGTGAACCAGCCGACCGTGCGGGACAGGTCGACCCCGGCGAACAGGTCCTCCCGCCCGTGCCCCTCCAGCTCCAGCGGCACGCGGTCCAGTCCGCTCCACCGCGACAGCACCTTCCCGATCGCGGCGACCAGCACGTCCTCGGCCCCGGCGCGGTAGGCGGCCGAAGCGCCGCGCAGCAGCGCGGCCGTCTCCTCGGCGGGCAGCCGCACCGCCACCGTCCGCTCGGGCAGCTCCGCCGCCTCCGCCGCCGGGTGCTCGGGCAGGTGGTCCGCGACCGTCCCGGACACGGCGGTCTCCCAGTACGGGAGGTGTTCGGCGAACCCGCCGGCCTCGGCGTGCGCCCGCAGCCGCCGCGCCCACTCGCGGAACGAGGTCGTCCTCGGCCCGAGGTCGACATCCTCGCCGGCGACGGCCTGCCGGTAGCCGGTGGCCAGGTCCTCCAGCAGGATCCGCCAGGACACGCCGTCCACGACCAGGTGGTGCGCGGACAGCACCAGCCGCCCGGTCGACAGCACCGCCCGGAACAGGGGCCCGCCGGCCGGCGGCAGCTCCGGCTCCACCTCGGCGAAGAAGACCTCGCCGACCTCGTCCGGCACGTGCTGCGCCCACTGCCCGTCGACCCGGGAGAACCGCGCGCGCAGCAGGTCGTGCCGGACCGGCAGCGCCTCGACCGCCGCCCGCAGCGCCGCGACGTCCACGTCCGGGTCCAGCTCGACCTCCACCCACTGGGTGAAGTGCGCCGGGTTCGGCGACGTGGCCAGGAACCACCGCTGGACCGGTGTCAGCGGCACGGCGCCGGTCGCGGGCTCCGCGGGCGCGGTCCCCCCGGTGGTGGCGTGCGCGGCGACCGCGGCGAGGGTCTGGTGCAGGAACACGTCCCGCGGCGTCACCGACACGCCCAGCTCCCGGGCCCGCGACACCACCTGGATGCTGAGGATCGAGTCGCCGCCGAGGGCGAAGAAGTTGTCGTCCGCGCCGACCCGCTCGACGCCCAGCACCTCCGCCCACGCGCGGGCCAGCGCTTCCTCGTGCGGTCCCGACGGCGGGACGTGGGTGCGGGTCGAGCGCGCGCGCGGGGGTGGCAGGGCCCGGCGGTCCACCTTGCCGTTGACCATGAGCGGCAACGCGGGCAGCGGCACGAACACGGCGGGCACGAGGTGCGGCGGCAGCCGGTCGGCCAGGAACCCGCGCAGCTCGTCGGCGCCCGCGCCCGCGACGACGTAGGCGACGAGCTGCCGGTGCCCCGGCACGTGCTCGTGCGGCACGACGACGACCTCGGTGACGTCCGGGTGGCGGCGCAGGGCCGCTTCGACCTCGCCCGGCTCGACCCGGAACCCGCGGATCTTGACCTGGTCGTCGGCGCGGCCCAGGAACTCGAGGAGCCCGTCGGCGCGCCAGCGCACCACGTCACCCGTGCGGTAGAGCCTGCCGCCGTCCCCGAACGGGTCCGCGACGAAGCGCTGCGCGGTCAGCCCGGGGTGGCCGAGGTAGCCGCGCGCCAGGCCGGCGCCGCCGAGGTGCAGCTGGCCGGGCGTGCCGACCGGCGCCGGGTCGAGGTTCTCGTCCAGCACGTAGCAGCGGGCTCCGGTGACCGGCCGCCCGATCGGCAGCCGACCCGCCAGGTCCGCCGGGCGCACCACGTGCGCGGAGGCGAACGTGGTGCCCTCGGTGGGGCCGTAGCCGTCCACGATCCGCAGGTCGGGCACGTGCCGCAGCACGGCGGCGCAGTGCTCGGGCGAGATCACGTCGCCGCCGCTGCCGAGCTGGCGCAACCCGGTGAACGCGCCGGGGTCGGCGGCGGCAATCTCGTGGAACAGGCCGGCGGTCAGCCACAGCACGGTGACGCCGTGCGCGGCGACGAACCCGCGCACGTCGTCCCCGGACAGCAGGGTGCCCGAGGACACCGCCAGCCGGGCGCCGGACAGCAGCGCGGCCCAGATCTCGAACGTGGAGGCGTCGAACGACAGCGTGGAGCACTGCGCCACCACGTCGTGCGGGCCGATCGGGAACGGGTCGCCCTCGGCGAGCCGGGCGACCGACCGGTGCTCGACCAGCACGCCCTTGGGCCGGCCGGTGGAGCCGGAGGTGAACATGACGTACGCGGCGTTGCGGGGCCGCACCACGACCGGTGGCGCGTGCGCCGGCCGTGCGGCGTGCGAGCCCGGGTCGACGACCTCGACGTCGGCGGGCAGCCGGTCGCGCAGGTCGGCGGGCGCGAGCACCAGGCGGGCGCCGGAGTCGGCGATCATGTCGGCCAGCCGGGTCGGCGGGTAGCCGGGGTCCAGCGGCACGAACGCGGCGCCCGCCTTGAGGATGCCGAGCAGCGCGATGACCGCGGGCAGGCCGCGTGGCGCGCACAGGCCGACGCGGTCCTCGGGCCGCACGCCACCGGCCAGCAGGCCGTTGGCCAGCCGGTTGGTCGCCGCGTCGAGCTCGCGGTAGGTGAGGGACGTGCCGTCGCAGGTCACGGCGACCGCGTCGGGCCGTTCGGCGACGCGTTCGGCGAAGCGGCCGGTGACCGTGCGGTCCGGGCTCGGCGCGCCGGAGGTCCAGTCGTGCAGCACCCGCTGTCGTTCGTCCGGCGCGAGCAGCCGCAACCGGGACAGCGGCCGGCCCGGGTCGGCGGTGACGTCCGCGAGCAGCACCGCGAACCGGTCGACCAGCCGGGTGACGGTGGCGGCGTCGAACAGGTCGGTGCTGTGCTCCACGGCCAGGTGCAGCCCGCGGGCGTCGCGGGTGAACTCCAGGGTCAGGTCGAACGCGGCGGCGTGGCGCGGCGGGTCGAACTCCTCCACGTCGAGGCCGGCCAGGACGGGCGGCGCGGCCGGCGCGTTCTGCAGCGCCACCACCACGTCGACCAGTGGTGAGCGGGCGGCGTCGCGGTCGGGCCGCAGCAGCTCCACCAGCCGGTGGAACGGCACCTCGTCGTGGTCGAGCGCGTCGCGGACGGTCGCCTTGACCCGGGCCAGGTGGTCCGCGAAGGACAGTCGGGGGTCGACCTGCGAGCGGATCACCACGGTGTTGACGAAGAAGCCGACGAGACCGGCCAGGTCGGGGTGGTCGCGGCCGGAGGTGACCGTGCCGACGGCGATGTCGCGCTGACCGCTCAGGCGTGCCAGGAACGCCTGCGTGGCCGCGACGAGCGTGGTGAACAGCGTCGCGCCGTGCGCTCGGCCCAGCTCCGCCAGCCCCGAGGCGACGCCGGCCGGCAGGGTGCGGCGGTGGGTCGCGCCGGCCGTCGTCCGCACGGGTGGGCGCGGCCGGTCGGTCGGCAGGTCGAGCGCCGCCATCCCGGCCAGCCGCCGTTCCCAGTGGGCGAGCTGCGCGTCCAGCACGGCCCCGGTCAGCCCGGCGCGCTGCCGGCGGGCGAAGTCGGTGTAGCGCAGGGGCAACGGCCCGAGGTCGGCTTCCGCGCCGCGCGCCGCGGCGGAGTAGCACCGGCCCAGCTCGTCGGCCAGCACGCCCATCGACCAGCCGTCGGTGACGATGTGGTGCAGGCACAGCACGAGCAGGTGCCCGTCCCCGGCGGCCAGCACGGCCGCGCGCAGCAGCGGTCCGGCGCCCAGGTCGAACGGTCGGGCGACGAAGTCGACGAGGTCGGTTTCCGCGCCCAGCTCCGGGCGGACCTCGTAGGGCGGTCCGACGACCTGGGCGCCGCGGCCGTCGACGGTGTGGAACGTGGTGCGCAGCTGCTCGTGCCGGGCGACCAGCCGGGTCAGCGCGACGCCCAGGGCGTCCAGGTCGAGGTGGCCGCGCAGCCGGAACCCGGCCGCGGTGGTGTACTCGGCCCCGCCGGGCGAGAACTGGTCCAGGAACCACAGGCGTTCCTGGGCGAACGACAGCGGCGCGGACGTCCCGCCCGTCGTGGCGGGCGCCTCCGGCCGGTCGCGGTCGGCGGACAGCTCCGCCGCGAGCGCCTCGACCGTGCGCAGCGCGAACACCCGCCGTGCGGGCAGGTCGCGGTCCAGCGCCGCCACGACCCGCATGGCCAGGATGGAGTCACCGCCCAGCGCCACGAAGTCGTCGTGCGCGCCGACCCGCTCGACGCCCAGCACGTCCTGCCACACGGCGGCCACCCGCTCCTCCGCCGGGGTGCGGGGCGGCGTCACGGGCCCGGGTCGCGGGGGCTCCGGCAGGTGGTCGCGGTCGAGCTTGCCGTTGGCGGTCAACGGGAGCGCGGCCAGCGGCACGATCAGCGACGGCACCGCCGGGGCGGGCAGGAGCTCCGCGAGGTGCGACCGCAGCGCCTCCGGCGGCCGGTCGGTCACGACGTACGCGACCAGCCTGGCGTCCCGGAGCACCACGGCGGCGGCGGACACGTCCGGGTGCCGCAGCAACGCCGCCTCGACCTCGCCCGGGTCGACCCGCGCGCCGCGCACCTTGACGTGCCCGCCGGTCCGGCCGAGGTGGTCGAGCAGGCCGTCCGGGCGGCGGCGCACCAGGTCGCCGGTGCGGTACATCCGACTGCCCGGCGGGCCGTGCGGGTCGGCCACGAACGACGCGGCGGTCAGCCCGGCCCGGCCGAGGTAGCCGCGCGCCAGGCCGGGGCCGGCCAGGTACAGCTCACCCTCGTCGGCCGGGCGCAGGTGCTCGTCCAGCACGTGGGCGCGGGCGCCGGCGATCGGGCGGCCCAGCACCGCGTGGTCGACCTCGGTCACCGGGCACAGCAGGCTCTCCACCGCGACTTCGGTGGTGCCGTAGGCGTTGTGGGCGGTGACGCCCGCGGCGACCAGGCTCGCGCACAGGTCCGGGTCGACCGGTTCGCCGCCGGTGACCACGATCCCGGGTCGGCGGTCGCCGGCGAGCAGGCCGGCGCGCAGGAGCTCGCGCAGCCGTGACGGCGTCTCGTCCAGCACGTCGATCCCGGTGCGCACGACGTGGTCGACCAGGGTCCGGGGGTCGGCGAGCGTGTCGTCGTCGATCACGTGGACCTCGTGCCCGGCCAGCATCCACAGCAGCGGCAGCCACATCGCGTCGAAGCCCAGGCCGGCGGTGTGGGCGACCTTCAGCCGCGCGGGGTGCGCGAACAGCCCGGACTCGTGGTGGGCGAACAGCGCGAGCAGGCCGCGGTGGGTGGCCAGGACGCCGTTCGGGCGGCCGGTCGACCCGGACGTGTGCAGGACGTAGGCGAGGTGGTCGGGCGTGACGCGGGCCGCCGCCGCCGGCGGGTGGTCGTCCTCGATGAACGCGGTGCGGACGCCGGGCAGCCGGTGCGCGAGCGACTCGCGGGTCAGCACGACCCGTGCACGGGCGTCGGCCAGCAGGTCGCCCAGGCGCGCGTCGGGCAGGTCGACGGCCAGCGGCACGACCGCGCCGCCCGCTCTCAGGATGGCCAGCAGCGCCACGACCGCGTCCACGCCCCGTTCGAGGAGCAGGCCGACCGGCTCCTCCGGGCGCACGCCGCGCAGGCCGCCGGCCGCGCGGTCGACCCGCGCGGCGAGGTCGCGGAAGGTCAGCCGCTCCCGGCCGCACACCACCGCGGTGTGGTCGGGATCGGCGCGCACGCGCGCCGTGAAGAGGTCGTGGACGTTCGCGGGCGACAAATGCTCGACATCCATGCGCAATTCCGCCAGTCGACTCCGGATATTGGCGCCCAATGCGCCGGCCGGGCTGCCGACGTTTCCAGCGCCACCCGTGCGAGGACAACCGCCGATCGGCGGCATACCATTCGGGGAGCCGAAGCCGCCGGTCGCGCTGCGAATTACCGAACGTCGCTCCCCCACGCTTGCCGGAACGTGTTACGTTGCCTGGGACTTCACCGGAGGAGGTCACGTGGCCAGCGACTTCGGCACGGACGACGACCTCGGCACGCTCGTCGAGCAGGTCCGGTCGTTCTTCACCTCGACCCTGCCGGAAAGTGCCCTGGAACCCGATCAGGACTATTTCGCGCTCGGCTTGGTGAACTCGCTGCTCGCGTTGGAACTGGTGACCTACGTGGAAAAGCGCTTCGCCATCCGGGTGGACGTCGAAGACCTCGACCTGGACAACTTCCGGACCATGAACCGAATAGCCGCGTTCGTGCGCGGCAAGCTCGCCGGGGCGCGGTGAGCGGTGGACCACGGGGCGTTCGCCGAGTCCGTGCGCGCGGACGCGGGCGGCTGGGACCGGTCCGGCGGCGTGCCCGCCGAGGTCGTGCGGGCGGTGGCGGAGGCCGGGTTCCTGGCCGCCGACGTGCCCGTCCGGTACGGCGGTCGGGGCTGGTCGCCGACCGAGGTGGGCCGGCTGTGCGAGGACTTCGGCGGTGTGTGCAGCGCGCTGCGGGCGCTGGTCACCGTGCAGGGCATGGTGGCCGCGGCGGTGCTGCGCTGGGGTGACGCCGAGCAGCGCGACCGGTGGCTGCCCGCGTTGACCTCGGGCGGGGTGGTGGCCGGGTTCGCGGCGACGGAGGCCGGCGCGGGCAGCGACCTGGCGGCGGTGAGCACGTCCCTGGACGGCGGTCTGCTGCGCGGCCGCAAGCTGTGGGTGACGTTCGGCGCGGTGGCCGACGTGTTCCTGGTGCTGGCGTCGTCGGCCGGGCGGCCGGTGGCCGTGCTGGTGGAGGCCGGGCAGCCGGGCGTGTCGGTGGAGCCGGTGTCCGGGCAGCTGGGGCTGCGCGCGGCCCGCATCGCGCACGTGGGCTTCGACGGCGTGCCGGTGGCCGAGGTGCTGGCGCCGCCCGGGTTCGGCCTGTCGCACGTGGTCGGCACGGCGTTGGACCACGGGCGGTTCACCGTGGCCTGGGGCTGCGCGGGGATGGCGGCGGCCTGCCTGGAGCGCGCGGTCGAGCACGTCAAGACCAGGGTGCAGGGCGGCGTGCCGCTGTCCTCGCACCCGGCCGTGCGGGCGGTGCTCGGGCGGTGCCTGGTGGAGGTGCGGGCCGCGCGGCGGTTGTGCGCCCACGCCACGGCGTCGCGCGAGCGCGGCGACCCGGAGGCGTTGGCCGAGACGGTGCTGGCGAAGTACGGCGCGGCACGGGCGGCGTCGGTGGTGGCGGAGCACGCCGTGCGGCTGCACGGCGCGGCGGGGATCGCGCCGGACAGCGCGGTCGGCCGGTTCCACCGCGACGCGGCGGTCATGCGGGTCATCGAGGGCGCCGACGAGGTGGCCGAGCAGCACCTCGGCGGCTACGCGTTGCGAGGTGGGTCGTGACGGTGGTCAAGTGCCTGGTC
The DNA here is from genome assembly GCF_016695385.1 of Saccharothrix sp. 6-C. Lineage (NCBI taxonomy): Bacteria > Bacillati > Actinomycetota > Actinomycetes > Pseudonocardiales > Pseudonocardiaceae > Saccharothrix > Saccharothrix sp. 6-C. The sequence goes on from NZ_CP064192.1 coordinate 5,065,976, forward strand.
TGGGACCTGGACGACACCTTGTGGGACGGCGTCGTGCTCGAAGGCGACCGTCCCGTGCCGCGCCCGGAGGCGGTGGCGGCGCTGAAGGCGTTGGACGAGCGGGGCATCCTGCACGCGGTGGCCAGCCGGGGTGACCACGCGGTGGCGCTGGCGCACCTCGCCGAGCACGGCCTCGACGGGATGTTCTGCGCGGTGGAGGTCGGCTGGGGCGCGAAGTCCGAGGCCGTGCGCCGGATCGCGGAGGACCTGAACATCGGGCTGGACACCGTCGCGTTCGCCGACAACGACGCCGTGGAACGGGCGGAGGTCGCTTCGGCGCTGCCGCAGGTGCGGTGCTACCCGGCCGAGCAGGTGGGGCGGTTGGCGTCGTTGCCGGAGTTCCAGCCGGGGACGGTGACGGCGGAGTCGCGGCGGCGGCGCGAGTCGTACCTGACCGAACGGCGGCGGGTGGAGGCGGAGTCGCGGTTCGGCGGTTCGGCGGTGGAGTTCCTGGCGTCGCTGGAGCTGGAGCTGACCGTGGCGCCCGCGACCGAGGCCGACCTGGACCGGGCGGGCGAGCTGACGGTGCGGACCCACCAGCTCAACACGACCGGGATCACGTTCGACGCGGCGGAGCTGCGGGCGCTGTGCGCGTCGGCGTCGCACGAGGTCCTGGTGGCGCGGTTGAGGGACCGGTTCGGCGACTACGGGACGATCGGGCTCGCGGTCGTGGCGCACGGGGGCGGGGACGCGGTGGTGGAGCTGCTGCTGATGTCGTGCCGGGTGATGTCGCGCGGGGTCGGGGCGGTGCTGCTGGGCGACATCGTGCGGGACGCCTTGGCGCGCGGGCGGCGTCCGGTGGCGCGGTTCCTGCGCACCCCGGTCAACCAGGTGATGCTGGTGACGCTCCGGTTCGCCGGTTTCGAGGTGGTGGAGCGGGACGGCGACCGGCTGCTCCTGGCCCGCACCTCCCCCACCCCGCCCCCGCCGCCCGCGCACGTGCGGTTGGTCGACGGCAGGCAGCGGTGACACCCGCCGCGCCGGCCCGGACCGCTTGCCGGAGGCCGACCGTGACCGCCGGCCCGACCCGATCACCCCGCAGGAGGCGTTCGTGAAGGTCGGCGTGGTCGGCGCGGGGGTCATGGGCACCGGCGTGGCGCAGTGCTTCGCCGCGGCCGGGCACGAGGTGGTCGTGGTCGACCCCGACCCGGCGGCGCTGGCCGGCGGACCCGACCGGGTCCGGCGGGGGCTCCGGTTGCAGGCGTTGCTGGGATCCGCGCCCGCCGACCCGGACCTCGTGCCCGACCGGCTGAGCTGGACGGCCGACCTCGGCGACGTGGCCGGGTGCGGGTTCGTCGTGGAGTGCGGCCCGGAGCGGATCCCGGTGAAGGAAGGGCTGTTCGCGGCCCTGGACGGCCTCTGCGCGCCGGACACCGTGCTGGCGTCGTGCACCTCGGCGATCCCGGTCGGCGTGCTGGCCGCCGCGACCACCCGGCCGGACCGCGTGCTGGCCACCCACTTCATGAACCCCGCGCCGTTGAAGGACACCGTGGAGGTGGTGCGCGGCCCGGGGACGTCCGACGCGACGATGGCCCGCACGGCGGACGTGCTGTCGTCGCTGGGCAAGAAGGCGATCGTGGTGTCGGACGCGCCCGGCTTCGTGACCAACCGGGTGCTGATGCTGACCATCAACGAGGCGGTGAAGGTCGTGGCGGAGGGCACCGCGCCCGCGGCGACCGTCGACCAGGTCTTCGAGTCCTGCTTCGGCCACCCGATGGGCCCGCTGCGGACCGCCGACCTGATCGGCCTGGACACCATCCGGGACACCCTGCTGGTGCTGCGCGACCTGCTGGCCGACCCGGCCTACACCCCGAGCCCGCTGCTCGTGGAACTGGTCGCGGCCGGCCGGTTGGGCAGGAAGTCGGGCCGGGGCTTCCACGACTGGCGGCTCTGAACCCTGCCCGCAGGCGGCCGGCGCTCGTCCGGCACCACGGCCGTTCGCGTGCGATTTTCGCGATCCGCCGCCGGTTGGTTGACTCTTCACCACCGGGCGCGGTTGTCTGGCAGCGATCGACCACCCACCCCCGCGAGGAGTCCCGGATGAGCCGTGCACCGGCGGTCTTGGTCGCCGTCGTCCTCTGCGCCCTGGCCACGACGCCCGCACACGCCTACGCCCAAGCCTTCTTCCCCACCCAGGACACCGGCAACCGCGGCGTGGACGTGCTGGCCGCGCAGCACCTGCTGCACCACCACGGCCGCCAGGTGACCGCCGACGGGATCTTCGGCCCCGCGACCGACGCGGCCGTGCGCGACTTCCAGCGCGCCAAGGGGTTGACCGCGGACGGCGTCGTCGGCCCCGACACCTGGGCGCAGCTCGCGGTCACCCTCCGGGAGGGCGCCACCGGTCCGGCCGTCCGCGCCCTCCAGGTCCAGCTCAACGCGAAGCGACGCACGTCCGCCGCCGTGACCGGGACGTTCGACGCCGTCACCCGAGGGGCCGTGGTCGCGTTCCAGCAGCACGCGGGCATCGGCGCCGACGGCGTCGTGGGCCCGACCACGTGGCGCAACCTGCTGTGGCACCACGTCCACCCCGACCTCGCGGCCGGCCTGTGCGACCAGGACCCGGACGGCAACGGCGGCGCCAACTGGGGCACCGGCGCCGCGATCGGCCAGCTGGAAGCCGCCGCCCGGACGTTCGCCGCCACCGGCCAGGGCCGGATCCCCCTGGGCGACGTCGGGTTCGAGCACGGCGGCGACATCCCGGGCCACGCCAGTCACGAGCTGGGCCTCGACGCGGACCTCTGGCCGATCCGCACCGACGACGCGCAGTGCACGGCCGGGCGCATCACGTGGCAGTCCGCCACCTACGACCGCGACGCGACCCGCCGGCTGGTGCAGGCCGTCCGCGCCGCCGCGCCCGGCCACGTGGCGCTCGTGTTCTTCAACGACCCCGTGCTGATCGGCGAAGGCCTCACCACCGAGTACCCGAACCACGACAACCACCTGCACGTGCGCTATTGCGAGAACGCGCACCCGAACAGCGCCTACGACTGCTGACCCGAGGCGGGCTCACCTGTTTGCCGCCGGCGTGATCAGGGCATTCGGAAGTGTCCTGCTCCCACGACCGGAGGTACGAGGTGTCACCCTCGGCAGGAGAGAACGTGCTGGCCGACCGCTACCGGCTGATCGAGCCCATCGGGATCGGCGGCATGGCAGAAGTGCACCGGGCGTGGGACACAGTGCTGCGCCGGCACGTCGCGGTCAAGCTGGTGCAGCCCGGTTTCGATCCCGAGGCCGCCCGGCGGTTCGACAACGAGGTCCACGTCCTGGCCGGGCTCACCCACCCCGCGCTGGTGTCGGTCTACGACGCCGACACCACCGCGACGCCGCCGTTCGTGGTGCTCCGGCTGGTCGAAGGCCGGACCTTGCACGACCGGCTGCTCCTCGGCCCGCTGCCGCCGGACGAGGTGCGCCGACTCGGCGCCCGGCTGGCCGACGCGTTGGCGCACGTGCACGCCCACAACCTGGTGCACCGCGACGTGAAGCCGGCGAACATCCTGCTCGACCACCAGGACGACGCCTACCTCGCGGACTTCGGCCTGGCCCACCTGACCGGCGCCACCCGGCTGACCCGCACCGACCAGCTGGTCGGCACCGCCGGCTACCTCGCGCCCGAACAGGTGCTCGGCCAGGACGTCGACCACCCGGCCGACGTCTACGCCCTGGGCCTGGTGCTGCTGGAGTGCCTGACCGGGCGGCGCGAGTACGAGGGCGGTGACGTGGAGGCGGCGGTCGCCCGGCTGCACCGCCCGCCCGTGATCCCCGACGACCTGCCCGCCGACGTCCGGGACCTGGTGGCGAGGATGACGTCCGCCGCACCGGAGGACCGGCCCACCGCGCACGACTGCGCGCGGATCCTGACGGCCGCCGTCGCACCGCTGCCCGGCGCCGTCGCACCGCTGCCCGCCGCCGTGGCCGAGGCGGACACCCAGGAGCTCCCGCGCACGCCGGGCCGCCCGTCGTGGCAGGTGCTCGTGGCCTCGGCGAGCGCGCTGGTCGGCGCGTTCGCGATCACCATGGCCGTGATCCCGGACGACTCGCCGGCGACCTCCCCCTCGCCCGCGTCCACGACGCAGCAGGCGTCACCCGGCACGACGGGGTCGACGGACGCGCCGCGGGACCAGGCGGAGCCCCGGTTCATCGTGACGCCGCAGACCACCGGCACGGGTGCGGCGGCGACCGCCCAGCAGCAGGCCACGACGCGGGCCGAGGCCCCGGCGGCCGCGGAGGTGGAGGCGGCGGACCCCGCGGCCGGACCGGACGGCGACACCACCGCGCCCATCGTGCCCACCACCACGGTCCAGCCGACCACGGCGCCCGCGACGACCACGTCCGCGGCCCCCGAGCCCAGCCCGGAGCCCGCGCCGTCGGTCCAGCCGACCGAGAACACCGAGAACCCCGAGGACGAGGGCTGACGCGCGGTCGGCGACCTCCTGGCGAACGACCACTGGTCATGACTCTCGGTCATCGCTAGTGTGCGGACCGTGTCGACTGTGGAGAACTCGCCCGGACCGGCCGGACGGCCGGCGGAGACCGATCCCCGCTTCGCCCTGATGGACCACGCGATGGGCTACCTGTTCTCGGCCGCCCTGCGCGCGGTCGCGGCGTTGAGCGTGGCCGACCACCTGGGCGCGGGACCGCGCCCGGTCGCCGAGCTGGCCGAGGCGGTCGGCGCCGACCCGCTCAACCTGCACCGGGCGTTGCGGCTGCTGGCCACGCGCGGGATCTTCACCGAGGACGCCCCGGGCCGGTTCGCGCTCACCCCCGCCGCCGAGCTGCTGCGCGGCGACGTGCCCGGGTCGTACCGCGCGGCGGTCCTGATGCTCACCGACCGGACGTTCTGGCGGCCGGCGGGCGAGCTGGAGGAGACCATGCGCACCGGGACCTCGCCGTTCGACCGGCTGTTCGGGATGCCGTTCTTCGACCACTTCGCCCGCGACGCCGAGACCGCGGCGGTCTTCCACGTCGGCATGGCGGCGATGTCGGACCCGGAGAACCCCCTGGTCGCGCGGGCCTGCGAGTTCCCGCCGGCGAGCACGGTGGTCGACCTGGGCGGCGGACACGGCGGCCTGCTGCTGGCCGTGCTGCGCGAGCACCCGGGCGTGCGCGGCGTGCTCTTCGAGCAGCCGCACGTGCTGCGGGAGCACCGGCTCGGCGAGCTCGGCGCGGACGACCGCTGGGACCTGGTCGCCGGCGACTTCTTCGCCGAGGCGCCGCCCGGCGACTTCTACCTGATCAAGCGGATCCTGCACGACTGGGACGACGAGCAGTCCGCGCGCATCCTGCGCCACTGCCGCGAGGCCGTCTCCGAGCACGGTCGCGTGCTGGTTGTCGACGCCGTGATCCCGCCCGGCAACGACCCCGACCCGGGCAAGGTCATCGACCTGCTCATGATGAGCTCGCTGCCCGGGCGGGAACGCACCCGCGCCGATTTCGACGCGCTGTTCGCCGAGGCGGGCCTGCGCGTGACCAGGGTGCTCCCGACCGGCACCCGGCTGTCGATCGTCGAGGGCGCGCCCGCCACGTGACCGCGGTCCGCGGTCAGGGGTGCACGCCCGGCCCGGGGTCGGTGTCACTCGCGTCCACGTCGTGGGCGTTCGCGAGCGGCGTCGGGCTGAGCGCGGTCTCGTCCTCCCCCTCCTCCAGCAGCGTGGCCGCCGGGCCGACCACCCGCGGGTCCGGCTCGCCGACCACCTCGGGGTCCTTCTCGGCGTAGTCGACGCGGGCCAGCACGCTGCGCATGGCCTCGACCCGGGCCCGCTTCTTGTCGTTGCTCTTCACCACGGTCCACGGCGCGGCGTGGGTGTCGGTGGCCCGGAACATCGCCACCTTCGCCTCGGTGTAGGCGTCCCACCGGTCGAGCGACTTGATGTCGTTCGGGCTCAGCTTCCACTGCCGCACCGGGTCGACCTGCCGGATCAGGAACCGCGTCCGCTGCTCCGCGCGCGACACCGAGAACCAGAGCTTGACCAGCATGATGCCGTCGTCCACCAACATCCGCTCGAACGTGGGCGCCTGCCGCATGAAGCGCTCGTACTGCTCGTCGGTGCAGTAGCCCATGACCCGCTCGACACCGGCGCGGTTGTACCAGGACCGGTCGAACAGCACGATCTCGCCGGCGGTCGGCAGGTGGTCGACGTACCGCTGGAAGTACCACTCGCCCTGCTCGCGCTCGGTCGGCTTGCCCAGCGCCACCACCCGCGCCCCGCGCGGGTTGAGGTGCTCGGTGAACCGCTTGATGGTGCCGCCCTTGCCCGCCGCGTCACGCCCCTCGAACACGACGACCATGCGCCCACCGGTGTCCTTGATCCAGTACTGCAGCTTCAGCAGCTCGATCTGGAGCAACCGCTTGGACAGCTCGTACTCCTCGCGGGTCAACCGCGTCGGGTACGGGTAGTTCTCCCGCCAGGTGTCGATCTCCGTGCCGTCGGGGTGCCGCAGCACCGGGTCGTCCCCGTCGTCGTAGTCCACCACGAGGTCTTCCACGCGCAGGCCGGGGAACAAGTCACCGAAGTCGAGCAGGCTGTCCACGGGATCGACGTACCCGGCCGGGGTTCGGCCAAACCTGCCGGTCACGCGAGTCGCGCCCGGGAGCGCGACCCGCGTGGGGGTCAGAGCAGCGCGCCGATCTGGGCGGCCACCAGGTCGATGCGGACGCCCTGGTTCGGGCAGCCGCCGTAGTGGTGCAGGCCGATCACCTTGTGCGTGCTCCGGGACAGCACCGGCGAACCGGACGAGCCGCCCTCGGTGTCGCACCGGTAGGCGATGTCGGACTGCGACGAGCTGCCGTTCACCCGGACAGCGGACACGGCGCAGTAGCCGCCGCCGTTCTGGTCGTCGCGCAGGGAGAGCTTCTTGAGCTTGCCCGCCGGGTGGCCGACGATGTACATCTCCTCGCCGACCGCGGGCACCCGCGCGTCCAGCTCCAGGTAGCCGAACGAGGCCAGCGACGCGAAGTTCGTGACGCTGAACAGGGTGTAGTCCAGCGCCGCGCTGGTCTTGAGCACCGAGGACACCAGCACCTTGGTGACCGTCGCGGTGGCGGTGCCGCCGCAGGTGGGGCACTGGTAGTTGAACCACACCTCGATGCCGGCGCCGCTGGTGAAGCAGTGGTTGTTGGTCAGCATCCGGTTGTCCGCGCCGACCCGCCAGGCCGTGCACAGCGAGCCGCCGTTGCGCAGCAGCTTCGCCACCGCCTTGGTCTTGCCGAACTCGGTGGGGTTGCTCGACTGGTAGCAGACGGCGTCGCGGTAGTCGTTCGTGCCGCACACGCTCTTCGGCGCCAGTTCCGCCGCCGCGGCCATCTCCGCGTCGGTGTACCCGCGGGTGATCTTGTCGAGCTTCACCCGGCTGGCCGGGTGCGCCGGGCCGCCGTCCCGGCCGCGCAGGCCGACCACGGCCTGGTCGCCGGTGACCGACATGGCCCAGAAGCCCGTGCCGTCCACGGTCGCGGTGCCCGACGCGGTGACGTCGGCGGTGTAGCGGTAGGTCTCGCCGCCCGCCGGGTCGGACACCGTGAGCACGTCGCCCGCGACCAGGCGCAGGCCGGTGAAGTGCGTCTTCAAGTACCAGGAGCCCGGTCGTCGGAGGGTCGTGGTCTGGTGCCGGCCGTCCAGGACGGTCGAGACGACCTCGTCCTGGCCGACCTGCTGGACCTGTTCGACGAGGTCCGGCGCCGGCGCCGCGGTCGCGGTGCCGCTTGACAGCGGTACCGCGAGGAGGGCGGCAGCGAGGAGTTGCAGGGTTCTCCGCACTGGTTCACCTCACATCTGGAGCAGGGATGGGTGACCACCCCGATGCTGCTCCTCCGGACGTGGGGTGTCAGCCCGCCGAACGTCGGGTAGCGGTTGTCAGTCCACAAAGGACGAAGAGGCCGGCCGGCCGCGAACCCGCCCGGTCGACCGTCCTCTGTGGACTGTCCAGTGGCCTGGAAGAACTGCGCGTGCCCGAGCCGCCGGCTCAGCCCGGCGACCCGGTCCGGGAAACCCCGGGCTGGGCGCGTCGGGCAGGCGGCGGCCCCGCACCAGCACCCGGGGACCGATCGGGGGCGCGACGAACACCGCGCCGTCGTAGGCCGGCTCGACGCCGTGCGCCCACGTCACCCGCTTGCGCCGGATCAACCCGAGCACGTCGGCCGCGGTCGCCGCGTCCGGCGCGGTGACGGCGGCCGCACCTGTGGCCGAACGGGACTGCCGGCCCTTGATCGTCGGCGCCACCGTGCCCGACGCACGTGCGTGACCGGCCGGCGCCGTCCCGCCCACCAGTACGCTCGACCCGGCGCCGAAGGAGATGTCATGCCCGAGCTTCCCGCGCGACCGGATCTCGACCACCTGCGGCACCAGGCCCGGGACCTGCTGCGGGCCGCCCGCCGGGACGACGCCGCCGCGCTCGCCCGCGTCCGGGCGGTGTCCGACCGGGTCGTCCTCGCCTCCGCGCAGCTCGCGGTCGCGCGGGAGCACGGGTTCCCGAGCTGGGCCAGGCTCAAGCTGGAGGTCGAGCGCCGCGACGTCCTCAACCGGCGGGACCCGACCCGGTTGGCCGAGCTGCTGGTCCGCCACCCCGAGGCGGCCACGACCCGGATGGAGAACTGGGCGGACCACCGCAAGGGCGCCGACGTGCTCGGCTACCTGGCCATGCTGCGGCTCGACCGCCGACGCCTCGGCCTGCCCCGCGACCTGCCCGGTTCGGACGCGGCGGCCAGGGCGCTGATCGACGCGGGCGCACCGGTGGACGGGCACCCCGGCGACCAGGAGACCCCGCTGATCACCGCCGCCAGTTGTGGCGACGTCGGCGTCGCCGAGGTGCTGATCGCGGCCGGCGCCGACCTGGACGCGACCGCCGCGCCGGACTCGGGCGGCGTGCCCGGCGGCACGGCGGTGGAGCACGCGGCGGTGTTCGGGATGACCGAGGTCCTCGACCTGCTGGTGGCCGCCGGCGCCCGGGTCGACAGCCCGGAGATGGCCGCCGCCGGCGACCTGTCCGCCTGGCCGCCGGAACGGCTCGGCCCGCAGTGCCGGCTGCGGTCGCTGGTGTTCGCCGCCGACCACCAGCGGCTGGAGGTCGTCGACCGGCTCGTCGCCGCGGGCACGCCCGTCAACGAGGCCGACGCCGACTGGCAGCGGCTGCCGCTGCACGTCGCCGCGGCCAACGGCAAGCCCGCCGGCGTCCGCCGGCTGCTGGCGCACGGGGCCGACCCGACCCTGCGCGACCCCCGGCACCTCCGCACGCCGCTGGAGTGGTGCGAGCGTTCGGGCGACGGCGGCCCTGGGCACGCCGAAGTGGCCGCCGTCTTGCTGGAACAAATGGAACAAAGGCTGTAACGAGAGCTACCGAGCGGGCGCCGGTCCGGTCGAGTCGCGCACGACCAGCGTCGTCGACAGCTCCAGGTGCAGCGCTTCGGGCCGGTGGCCGTCGAGGACGCGCACGAGCTGGCTGACCGCGATGCGGCCCATCTCCTGCAGGGGCTGCCGGACCGTGGTCAACGCCGGCCGGGTCGCGCGGCTGAGGTCGATGTCGTCGAACCCCGCGACGGACAGGTCCTCGGGCACCCGCAGCCCCCGGTCGTGCGCGGCGCGCAACGCGCCGACCGCGAGCTTGTCGTTGAAGCAGACGATCGCGGTCGGCCGGCGCGGCTCGTCCAGCAGGTCGGCGGCGGCGCGCAACCCCTCGGCCGCGGTCGGCTCCACGTGGTGCACCCGGTGGCGGGCGGGCAGCACGCCGGCCTGCGCCAACGCGGCGTGGTGGCCCGCCGTGCGCGCGTCGCCCGCCAGCCACTCCCGGGGTCCGGCGATGACGCCGATGTCGCGGTGGCCCAGGTCGACCAGGTGCGCGGTGAGCGCGCGTGCGCCCGCGAGGTGGGCGGCCGACACCGAGGCGATGTCCGGCGGCGGCGCGGTGCGCGGGTCGACCACGACGAACGGGAGGCCGCGGCGGGCCAGCGCGACGAGCTGGTCGCCGTCCTCCGGCGGCAGGATCAGGATCGCGGCGTCGACGTCGGGCTCGTCGGCGAGCGCGCCCAGCACGTCGGAGCTCCGGGCCGACACGCCCGCGTCGAGGACCATCCGGGCGCCGTGCAGCCGCAACGTCTCGGCGATCGAGGAGACGATCAGGCCGAAGTAGTCCGTCAGCACGTAGGGGCACCGGACGTGCACGGTGCGGCGACCCCCTGGCGCGTCGGCCCGGCTGCGCGCCATCGCCCGGAGCACCAGCTCACGCGTGCGCGGCGCCACGCTCACGTGGTCGTTGAGCACCCGGGAGACGGTGGCGATCGAGACACCCGCCTCCGCGGCGATGTCGCGCACCCTCGCACGCCTGTTCACCTCGGCAGCTTAACCGCGGCTTGCACCTTGACTTGCCTGACGCGTCACGTGTTCCATCACGAAACACATTTCAGCGGTTGTTACATTGCCCGAGGAGCGCGATGAAGAGATCCCGGACGATCGCCCTGACCGCCGTCGCGGCGCTCGCGGTCGGCCTGACCGGCGCCGCGCAGGCGGCGGACCGCGACATTCCCTCGGCCCGGGTGTGGGTCACGACGGTGGACCGGAGCGAGCTGCTCGCCGAACGGCCGTCCGTGGCGTTCCGGAGCGGCGCGTCACCGCACCAGACCATCGTGGTCGACCCCGACGTGACCTACCAGGAGGTCGACGGCTTCGGCGCGTCGATCACCGACTCGTCGGCCGACGTGCTGCACCGCCTCGACCCGGCGACGCGCGAGGAGACGATGCGCAAGCTGTTCGACCCGGTGCGCGGCATCGGCGTGAGCTTCCTGCGCCAGCCGATCGGCTCCTCGGACTTCACCGCCGAGGCCGAGCACTACACCTACGACGACGTCCCGGCCGGTCGGACCGACTTCGAGCTGCGCCACTTCGGCATCGCCCACGACCAGGCCGAGATCCTGCCCCTGCTGCGCCGGGCCAAGCAGCTCAACCCGGCGCTGAAGGTCATGGGCACGCCGTGGAGCCCGCCGGCGTGGATGAAGACCACGGAATCACTGGTCGGCGGCCGGTTGAAGGACGACCCCGCGATCTACCAGGCCTACGCGCGCTACCTGGTGAAGTTCGTCCAGGCGTACACCGCCTCCGGGGTGCCGGTCGACTTCCTGTCGTTGCAGAACGAGCCGCAGAACCGGACGCCCGACGCCTACCCCGGCACGGACATGCCGGTGGCGCAGCAGATCAAGGTGATCGAGGCGCTGGGTCCGCTGCTGCGCAAGGCGAGCCCGCGCACGAAGATCCTCGCCTACGACCACAACTGGAGCACCCACCCTGACGACGTCGCCGCCACCCCGCCCGGCGAGGACCCGGAGACCGACTACCCGTCCCGGATCCTGCGGAGCCCGGCCGCGCGCTGGGTCGCGGGCACCGCGTACCACTGCTACTCGGGCGACCCGGCGGCGCAGACCGCGTTGCGCGACGCGTTCCCGGACAAGGGCGTCTGGTTCACCGAGTGCTCCGGCTCGCACGGCCCGGCCGACCCTCCCGGGCAGGTCTTCCGCGACACGCTCACGTGGCACGCCCGCAACGTCGTCATCGGCACGACCCGCAACTGGGCGAAGTCGGCGGTGAACTGGAACATCGCGCTGGACAGCGCGGGAGGTCCGCACAACGGCGGCTGCGCCACGTGCACCGGCCTCGTCACGGCCCACCCGGACGGGACCGTGTCCACTGACGCCGAGTACTACACGATCGGCCACCTGGCGAAGTTCGTGAAGCCGGGCGCGACGCGCGTCGCCAGCACGTCGTTCGGCACGACCGGCTGGAACGGCCAGGTCATGGACGTCGCGTTCCGCAACCCGGACGGTTCCGCGGCGCTGGTGGTGCACAACCAGAACGACGACCCGCGCACGTTCGCGGTCGCCGTCGGCGAGCGGACCTTCGAGTACACCCTGCCCGGCGGCGCCCTGGCCACGTTCACCTGGCCGCGCCACAGGGCGTTGCGGGACGGGCTCGATCCGGTCTCCCTGGCCGGCACCGTCGCCACCACCTCGCCGATCGGCGAGAACGCGGCCGCCGCCGTGGACGGCGACGCGTCCACCCGGTGGAGCAGCGGCCGGGCGCAGGAACCCGGTCAGCGGCTCCAGGTCGACCTCGGCCGGGAGACGACGTTCCGGCGGGTGGTCGTCGACAGCGGCGGCAACCTCGGCGACTACGCCCGCGGCTGGCGGTTGTCGGCCAGCCACGACGGCGTCGACTGGCGGACCCTGGCCGCCGGAGCGGGCGCGGGCCAGGCGACCACCGTCGACCTGCCGCGCACGCGGGCCCGCTACCTGCGCGTCAGCACCACGGCGTCGGCGGGCGCCTGGTGGAGCGTCGCCGACCTCCGCCTGTACCGCTGAGCCGCCGCCCGGTCGGGGTCGCGCGACCCCGACCGGGCCGGGGCCCCGGACGACGTACCGTGGATCAGGTGAGCACCGCACCGGCAACCGTCACCCTGGGCGACCACTTCGCCCGCACGCTCCCGGAGCTGGCCCTGGCGTGGCGGGCCGAGCCCGCTCCCGCGCCGAACCTGCTCGTGCTCAACGAACGGCTGGCCGCCGAGCTCGGCCTGGACGCCGCCTGGCTGCGCGGCCCGGAGGGCCTGCGACTGCTCGTCGGCGAGCAGGTCCCCGAGGGCGTCACGCCGGTCGCGCAGGCCTACGCCGGGCACCAGTTCGGGCACTACGCGCCGCGGCTCGGCGACGGCCGCGCCCTGCTGCTCGGCGAACTACCCCACGCCGACGGCCGTCCCCGCGACCTGCACCTCAAGGGCTCCGGGCGCACCCCGTTCGCCCGTGGCGGCGACGGCTTGGCGGCGGTCGGCCCGATGCTGCGCGAGTACGTCGTCAGCGAGGCGATGCACGCCCTCGGCATCCCGACGACCCGTTCGCTGGCCGTGGTGGCGACCGGGCGGCCGGTGCGCCGCGAGGCCGTGCTCCCGGGAGCCGTGCTCGCCCGCGTGGCGAGCAGCCACCTGCGCGTCGGCAGCTTCCAGTACGCCCGCGCCACCGGGGACGTCGACCTGCTGCGCCAGCTGGCCGACCACGCCATCGGCCGCCACCACCCGGAGGCGGCCGAGGCCGCGAACCGCCACCTCGCGCTGTTCGAGGCGGTGGTCGCGGCGCAGGCGTCGCTGGTGGCGCGGTGGATGCTCGTCGGCTTCGTGCACGGGGTCATGAACACCGACAACATGACGATCTCCGGCGAGACCATCGACTACGGGCCCTGCGCGTTCATGGACGCGTTCGACCCGGCCACCGCCTACAGCTCCATCGACCACGCCGGGCGCTACGCCTACGGCAACCAGCCGCGCGTGGCCGAGTGGAACCTGGCCCGGCTCGCCGAGGCCCTGCTGCCGCTGTTCGCCGACGACGAGGAGCGGGCCGTCGCGGCGGCGGTCGAGGCGCTGGGCACGTTCCGCGCGCGGTACGACGACGCGTGGTCGACCGGCATGGCCGCGAAGCTCGGCCTCGACCACCCCGCGCCCGCGCCGCTGGTGGACGACCTGCTCGCGCTGCTCCGGGACAACCGCGTCGACCACACCTCGTTCCACCGCCGTCTGGGCGCGGCGGCCGACGGCGACACCGAGCCCGCGCGCGAGCTGTTCCTCGACCTGGCCGGGATCGACGCCTGGCTGGTCCGCTGGCGCGCCCTCGGACCGGACGCCGCCGCCATGCGCCGGGTCAACCCCGCCTACGTCCCCCGCAACCACTTGGTGGAGGAGGCGCTCACCGCCGCGACCGAAGGCGACCCCGCCCCGCTGGAACGGCTCCTCGACGCGGTGACGGCGCCCTACGACGAGCGGCCCGGGCTGGACCGCTACGCCGAACCGGCGCCGGAGCGGTTCGCCGCCGCCTACCAGACGTTCTGCGGGACCTGAGCCCCCGCCGCGCCGGTTCCCGTCACCGGCGGGCGGCAGGTCGGACGAGGTCGTCGTGCGGCCCGACGAGCCGGCCGAAGTCGGTGACCAGCAGCCCGGCGTGCTCGGCCGGCGCGAGGGACTCCGAGTGCCGCGGCCGGTCGACCACGCGCAGGTCCGTCCAGGACGCCGGGCACGCCGGCCGGCTCCGCCTGACGCCCGAGGACCACCCCGGCGGGTGACGACGAGCCGTCCGGTCAGCGCTTGGGCACGAAGGCGTAGACGCTGGCGGGCGAACCGGAGCCGCGGCGGTTGACCGTGCCGCCGACCAGGACGTGCGCGCCCTGCTCGGGCAGCGAGGCCAGGTTCGCCAGGATCTCCAGGCTGATCCGGTGCTCGCGGTAGAGCAGCTTCGACACCCGGTACTCGGCGTCGAGCGCGGACTCCGGGCTGAACGTGTCCGTGCCCAGCGCGCCGCGCCGGCCGAGGCGACCGGTGTCGACGAGCCACTGCACGGCCGCCAGCGAGAACCCCGGCTGGTGCATGACGCCGTCGGCGTCGAAGTTGAAGAACGCCGGGGTGCCCCAGCGCTCCTCCCACCCGGTCCACAGCACGACCGCGGCCTCGTTCGGGATGCGGCCGTGCCGCTTCTCCCACCGCTGCAGGTCGGCGACGCTCACCTCGTAGTCGGCGTCCCGCGCGGCCCGTTCCCGCACGTCGATCTTGACGGCGGGCAGGAACAGGTCCTCGGCGTCGAGCTCGTCGGCGTGCGGCTGGTCGTCGTTGAAGTGCGCGGGCGCGCCCCAGTGGGTGCCGGTGTGCTCGCCCTGCCGCGCGTACTGGAGGTAGTACCCGTGCTCCGGCACCGTGGTCACGGTGGTGAGGGTGAACTCCGGGTCGCCCGGGTAGACGTTGGTCCGGTCCGGGTCGTTGACGTGGGCCAGGTTCACCAGCCGGTAGTCGGCCAGGCCGAGCCGGCCGGAACGACCCGAAGCGCCCGCCGAACCACCGCCCGCGAACATGCCGCCCACCGCTGTCGCCACACCCGCGAGCATCGAGCGTCTCCGCACCGCTTACCACTCCTCTGCCTGGCCGTCACCCGATCCGGGTAACCGTACCGGCAGGGTGATCACAAAACGACGACCTGCCGGACGGCTTCTCCTGACGCCAAACGGGTGAACCCGGTGTTGATGTCGTCCAGCTCGAGGCGCCCCGACAGCAGTTCGTGCACGGGCAGCTGCCCGGCCCGGTAGAGGTCGACGAACCGGGGCACGTCCCGCCGCGGCACGCACGAGCCGAGGTAGCTGCCCTTCACCGTCCGCTCCTCGGCGACCAGGCTCAGCGCGGGCAGGGTGATCGTCCGGTCGGGGTGCGGCAGGCCGACGGTCACCGTGGTGCCGCCCGCACCGGTGGCCAGGTACGCCTGCTCCAGCACGGCCGCCACGCCGGTGGTGTCGATGACCTTGTCCGCGCCGCCGCCGGTCAGCGAGCGCACCTCCGCCACCGCGTCGGGACCGCCGGCCACGTCGTGGGTGGCGCCGAGATTGCGGGCCAGCTCCCGCTTGTGCGCCACCACGTCCACCGCGATGATCTGCGACGCGCCGGCGGCCCGCGCGGCGAGCAGCGCGGCCAGCCCGACGCCGCCGAGCCCGAACACCGCGACCCGGTCACCGGGTGTGACGGCCGCGCTGTAGAACGCCGCGCCCGCGCCGGTGAGCACCGCGCAGCCGAACAGGGCGGCGATCTCGAACGGCAGGTCGGCGGGCACGAGGGTGGCCGACTTCTCCGACACCACGGCGTACTCGGCGAACCCGGACACGCCGAGGTGGTGGTGCGGTCGCGTGCCGTCGGGCAGCCGAAGCCGCCGGTCGCCGCCGAGCAGCGTGCCCGCGCGGTTGGCCGCCGCGCCCGGTTCGCACAGCGCCTGCCGCCCGGACACGCAGCGGCGGCACGACCCGCAGGCGGGCACGAACGACAGCACCACCCGGTCGCCGACCGCGAAGTCCGACGCGCCCGGCCCGGTCTCCACCACCTCGCCCGCGGCCTCGTGGCCGAGCAGCATCGGCAGCGGCCGGACCCGGGAGCCGTCGATCACCGACAGGTCGGAGTGGCACAGCCCGGTGGCGCGCACCTGCACCAGCAGCTCGCCCGCACCGGGCGGGTCGAGCTCCAGGTCGAGCACCTGAAGCGGTCCGCCGACCTCGGTCAGCACCGCGCCCCTGGTCTTCACGCGACCACCAGCCCTTCCATCGCGGCGCGCAGACCGGCCGGGATCGCCACCGGCTTGCGGGTCTCGCGGTCGGTGAACACGTGCACGAAGTGCCCTTCGGCGACCACGTCGTCCCGTCCCTCCGGGTAGAAGCCGACCTCGTAGCGGACGCTGGAGCGGCCGAGGTGCCCGATCCGCAGGCCCGCGTCCACGGCCTCGGGGAACGCGATGGACGCCCGGTAGTTGCAGTGGGACTCCACGCACAGCCCGATCGCCTGCCCGTGGTGGATGTCCAACCCGCCCTCGGTGATCAACCAGGTGTTGATCACCGTGTCCATGAAGGCGTAGTGCACGACGTTGTTCACGTGCCCGTACACGTCGTTGTCGTGCCACCTGGTCGGCATCCGCTGCCAGTGCCGGTAGTCCTCACGCACGCGTCCTCCTGAACCGCACCGAACCTCCTGGGTCAGTCGAGCATCCGAGTCAGCTCGACGCGGGACCGCACCTCGAGCCTGGCGAAGATGTTGCGCAGGTGGTGCTCGACGGTGCGGTGGCTCAGGAACAGCCGCGCGGCCACCTCGCGGTTGGTCGCGCCCTCGGCGACCAGGCGGGCGATCTGCGCCTGCTGCGGGGTCAGGCCCGCGGTCGGGTCGACGTCGGAGCGGCCCGCGGCCCGGTTGGCGGCGCGGTCGGCGGTCCGGTCGGCCTGGGTCGGCCCGACCGCCTCGCCCGCCGCGCGCAGCTCGGCGCGGGCCCGGGCGACCCAGCGGTCGGCGTCGTAGCGCTGGAAGATCTTCACCGCGTCGCGCAGCAGGTCGCGCGCGGCGCGCGGCTTGCGGTCGCGGCGCAGCCGGTGGCCGTAGAACAGCTCGGTCTTGGCCAGTTCCATGGCGGTGCCGCTGGCCCGGTGCAGCCGGATCGCCTCGCGGAAGTGCTCCTCGGCGCGCGGCCCGTCGGCGAGCAGGCCGCGGCAGCGGTGCGACAGCGCGAGCCGGGCCGCGCTGCCCGTGGTGCCCGCCCACTTCTCGTACCGGCGCAGCGCCCGGTCCGCGGTGGCCGGCCGGCCACAACCGACGGCGGCCTCCACCACGTGCGGCGCGGCCATCACCTTGATGCCGGTGTGCACGCCGCCCGACCCGGCGGCCATCAGCCGCAGCCGGTCCAGCGCGTCGGCCGGCCGGTCGAGCACGAGGTCCACGCAGGCGAACGCCCACGCGCCGAACGTGCCGGAGCGGCCGAGCCCGCGTTCGGCGATCTGCTCGGCGGCGGCGTCGATGCGGTGCATCGCGGTGTCGGTGTCGCCGCGCAGGGCGGCGACCAGGGCGAGGATCGTGAGGTGGTCGACCACGGCGTTGTGCTGGCCGATGGCGGTGGCCGCGTGCACGCCCTCGAACGCGGCCGACAACGCCACCGAGTGCTGGTCGAGCAGCAACGCCGAGAGCGCGCGGTAGACCAGCGCCCACGGCACCAGCGCGGTCAGGCCGTGCTCGTGCGCCGCGGTGACCGCGCTGGTGGCCAGCTCGTGCGCCCGGGACGCGTCGCCGAGGGTGTAGGCCGCCTGGCCGCCCCAGATCTTGGCCTGCGGGTGCGGCACCCGCTCGGCCAGCTCGATCACCGAGCGCAGCACGGGCAGGGCCTCCTCGTGCCGCCCGGCGAACGTGGCGGCCATGCCCGCGAGGTGGTCCAGGGTGATCCGGGTCCCGTCCGGCTCGTCGGGCCGGCGCAGGCTCGCGGCGAACGCGGCGGTCTCGGCGTACCGGGCGTGGTCGCCCGCGATGCTCGCCGCCTCGCCGGCAAAGCCCAGCGCGGTGATGGCCAGCGAGCGGTGGGTGCCGACCAGCTCGCCCGCCGCGTGCAGCAGCCGGCGCACCGCGACGTCCGGCAGGCCGTTGCCCAGGTCGATGCCGCCGCGCAGCAGCTCGGCGCGCGCCCTCAGCTCGCCGCTGTCGGTCAGCCGCGCCGCGGTGCGCAGCGCGACGCGGGCCCGGCGGGGCGCGCCGGAGGCCCAGTGGTCGGTGGCGGCGGCGATCAGGTGGCGCGCCTTGGCGTCCGGGTCCGCGGCGAGCGCGGCGGCGCGGTCGTGGTCGCGGGCGGCGGCCGGGTAGTCGCCGCAGCGGCGGGCGCGGCCGGCGGAGGCTTCGAGCCGTTCGGCGAACGCGTCGCGCGCGCCCGGCGCGCGGGCGGCCTCGTGCCAGGTGCGGCGCGGTCCGGGCGGCAGGTTCGCGGCCAGCGCGGCGTGCGCCGCGTAGCGCAGGGCCAGCGGTATCGCGGTGCGCAGCGTAGACCGGACCAGCGGGCCGCCGTCCAGCAGGGCGGCAGCCTCCTCGACCGCGGCCAGGTCCAGGTCGGGCATCCGGGCCAGCGCGTCGGCGTCGACCTCGTCGTCCACCACGCTCAACGCCGCCGCGAACCGGGCCTGCGGCGAGAGGGCGCGGAAGCGGGCGCTGAACCGGGCCCGCAGTGAGCTGTCCTCGGGCAGCTCGTCGGGCGCGGGCGCGGTGCCGCCGAGCTGCTCGGAGGTCAGCGCGCGGGCCAGTTCGGTGAGCGCGAGCGGGTTGCCCCTGGCCAGGTCGGCGACGTCGTCGGCCAGGCCGGGCGCGAGGCCGGGCCTCAGGTCGCGCAGCACGCGCAGGCTGTCGGCGTGGTCGAGCGGGTCGAGCCGCACCCACGGCAGCCCCAGCGGCTCGCCCTCGGTGGCGATGAGCACGGCCACCGGCTCGTCGGCGGCGTCGGCGGCCAGCTCCACGAGCCAGTCGACGTCCTCCAGCAGGTGGGCGTCGTCCACGCACAGCAGGACCTCGCGGTCGGTGGTGACGGCGGTCTCCCGGACGGCGGCCAGCATCGCCGTCTTGCCGGCGCCCGGGCCGCCGCGCAGCACCAGCGCCCCGCCGTGACCGGCGCGGGCACGGGCGAGCAACGCGTCGACGGCGACGCGCTGCCGGTCACGTCCGCGCAGCATGCAGCCAGTCTGGCGGGAGGGCGACGTCCGGCGGAAGAGCTGCGGCAGAAATTATCTACCAGCGTTAGTTTTCGGCTCGGGACCGGTGGTTGCACCGATGCGGAGCGCTCACCCAGTGGCGCAAGGTCATCGCTGACCGTAGTTCCCTGCCAAGCGAGGTGTACACCGACGTGCAACTCCGCAAACTGATCCCCGCGCTGATCCCGGCGATGGTCCTGTCCCTGGTCGGCGTGAGCCCGGCCAACGCCGCCGAGGAGGAGTTCCGGCGCGGCCCCGCGCCGAGCAACTCCAGCATCGAGGCGTCCCGCGGCCCGTTCTCCACCTCTTCCACCACGGTGTCTTCGCTGGTCTCCGGCTTCGGCGGCGGCACGATCTACTACCCGACCAGCACCTCCGAGGGCACCTTCGGCGCGGTCGCCATCTCACCCGGCTTCACCGGCACGGAGTCCACCATCGCGTGGCTGGGCCCCCGCCTGGCGTCGCAGGGCTTCGTGGTGATCACCATCGCCACCAACTCCCTCTACGACCAGCCCGACAGCCGGGCGGACCAACTGCTCGCCGCGCTCGACTACCTGACCCAGCGCAGCGACGTCCGCAGCCGGATCGACGCGTCGCGGCTGGGCGTCATGGGCCACTCGATGGGTGGTGGCGGCACCATGCGCGCCGCCGAGCAGCGCCCGTCCCTGCAGGCGGCGATCCCGCTGACCGGGTGGCACACCGACAAGACCTGGGGCAGCAACCGGGTGCCCACCCTGGTCGTCGGGGCGGAGGACGACACGGTGGCGCCGGTGGCGTCGCACTCGATCCCGTTCTACACCTCGCTGCCGTCCACCCTGGACAAGGCGTACCTGGAGCTGAACGGCGCCAGCCACTTCGCGCCCAACAGCTCGAACACGACGATCGCGAAGTACAGCATCGCGTGGCTCAAGCGGTTCATCGACAACGACACCCGCTACGAGCAGTTCCTGTGCCCGTCCCCGGCCGACAGCTCGCTGATCTCGGACTACCGGGACACCTGTCCGCACTCGGTCTGATCGACCGGGTCGCCGACCCGGGCGTGGCGTCGCGCCCGATCTCGACGCCACGCCCGTTCCACGGCTCGACTACGCGGTGCCGACTTCACGTCGGCACCGCGTTTTTTCGTGCCCGCCGGAGGATGAACTTCGGTCCGCACATCGGCGAAACCGCAGACCAGAGGTGGCCCAAGAGGCTGTCAACTACACTTTTCAGTGAATATTGATACGCCAAATGATACCGCCATTCCTTCTCGTCACGAATAATGCTCCAATGCACGTCAAGATCACCCGTTGATTACTTGCGAAGTGGACAACATCCACGGTGAGTACGCACAACAGGCCCGAATGACCCTCAGGGGGGTCGTCACATCGGCCGCTTCCGGTAGCGCATTCAGGCTCACTACGGTCGATGCGGACCACTGAGCTGAACCGATTGGCGGTGTGATGCGGTGACTGTGACCGATTCGGACTTGGACATCGAGCGACCACGCTTGAGCCTGGGCACGGCGGCGGCGCGGAACCTCGCGACCACGACCAAGTCCGTTCCCCAGATGCAGGGCATCACCTCGCGGTGGCTGCTGAAGGTCCTGCCCTGGGTGGAGGCGAAGGGCGGCGCCTTCCGGGTCAACCGCAGGCTCAGCTACGAGATCGGCGACGGACGGCTGACGTTCACCAACATCGGCGCCGACGTGCGGGTCATCCCGCAGGAGTTGACCGAACTGGCGCTGCTGCGCGGCTACGAGGATGTCGAGGCCCTGAGCGCGCTGGCCGACCGGTTCACCCAGCACGAGTACGAGCCCGGCTCGGTGATCGTGGAGGAGGGCCGGCCGCAGGACGCGGTCCACCTGATCGCGCACGGCAAGGTGAACAAGATCGGCCGGGGCGAGTACGGCGACCAGACCGTGCTCGGCACGCTGGCCGACGGCGAGTACTTCGGCGGCGACGTCCTCGCCGGGCCGCAGGGCGAGTGGGACTTCACCATCAAGGCCGTCACGCCGGTGATCGTCCTGGTGCTGTCGTGGGAGGTGTTCGAGCAGCTCAACGGCGAGGCCGGCGGGCTGCGGGCGCACATCCAGCGGATGTTCGCGGCGGGCGGCAAGTCCAACGCCTACGGCGAGGCCGAGATCGACATCGCCTCGGGCCACGAGGGCGAGCCCGACCTGCCCGGCACGTTCGTCGACTACGAGGTCTCGCCGCGCGAGCTCGAGCTGAGCGTCGCGCAGACCGTGCTGCGGGTGCACAGCCGCGTCGCCGACCTCTACAACCAGCCGATGGACCAGGTCGAGCAGCAGCTGCGGCTGACCATCGAGGCGCTGCGCGAGCGCCAGGAGCACGAGATGGTCAACAACCGCGACTTCGGCCTGCTCAACAGCGCCGACCTCAAGCAGCGCATCCACACCCGCAGCGGACCGCCCACCCCGGACGACATGGACGACCTGCTGGCCACGGTGTGGAAGGAGCCGACGGCGTTCATGGCGCACCCCCGGGTGATCGCCGCGTTCGGCCGCGAGTGCAGCAAGCGCGGCATCTACCCGGCGACCATCGACCTCAACGGCCACCACGTGCCCGCGTGGCGCGGCGTGCCGGTGCTGCCGTGCAACAAGATCCCGATCACCAAGACCCGCACCAGCTCGGTGATGCTGCTGCGCGCCGGCGAGCACAACCAGGGCGTCATCGGCCTGCACCAGACGGGCCTGCCCGACGAGTACCAGCCCGGCCTGTCGGTGCGGTTCATGGGCATCAACGAGAAGGCGATCATCTCCTACCTCGTCAGCGCCTACTACTCCACCGCGATCCTCGTGCCGGACGCGATCGGTGTGCTGGAGCACGTTGAACTCGGCCGCGAAGACTGACTAGTCCCCCCGACCAGATTGGGCAGCCCAAGTGACCGTGACAGACCCCGGCCTCGCACCCGAGGAGGCCGAGCAGCAGCGGCAGAGCCTGAGCACCGCCAGTGCCCGGAACCTCGCCAGCACCACCAAGTCCACCCCGCAGATGCAGGGCATCTCGCCGCGGTGGTTGCTGCGCAAGCTGCCCTGGGTGACCACCCAGGCAGGCACCTACCGGGTCAACCGCCGCCTCACCTACGCGCTCGGCGACGGACGGGTGAGCTTCACCAGCACCGGCGCCGACATCCGGGTCATCCCGCAGGAGCTGCGGGAGCTGCCCGTGCTGCGCGACTTCCCGGACGACGACGTGCTGATCGCGCTGGCCGACCGGTTCCGGCAGCGGGAGTTCCGGCCGGGCGACGTCCTGGTCTCCTCCGGTGACCGGGCCGACGAGGTCTACCTCATCGCGCACGGCAAGGTGAACAAGCTCGGGCAGGGCAAGTACGGCGACGAGACCGTGCTCGACACGCTGGCCGACGGCGACCACTTCGGCGACGAGGTCATGTACGGCGACGAGGTGGAGTGGGACTTCACCATCAAGGCGGTCACCCCGGTGATCGTGCTGGCGCTGCCGTGGCGGGCGCTGCTGGAGCTGAACGGGCAGGCCGACGCGCTGCGGGCGCACATCGACGGGTTCGCCCGCGCCGCGGGCAAGCCGCAGAACAAGCACGGCGAGGCGGCGATCGAGATCGCCTCCGGCCACGAGGGCGAGCCGGACCTGCCGGCGACCTACGTGGACTACGAGCTGGCGCCGCGCGAGTACGAGCTGGAAGTGGCGCAGACCGTGCTGCGGGTGCACAGCCGCGTCGCCGACCTCTACAACCACCCGATGAACCAGACCGAGCAGCAGCTGCGGCTGACCATCGAGGCCCTGCGCGAGCGCCAGGAGCACGAGATGCTCAACAACCGCCGCATCGGGCTGCTGCACAACGCCGACCTCAAGCAGCGCATCCACACCCGGTCCGGCCCGCCCACCCCGGACGACCTGGACGAGCTGGTGTCCCGGCGGCGCAAGACGGCGTTCATGCTGGCCCACCCGCGCGCGATCGCCGCGTTCGGCCGCGAGGCCAGCAAGCGCGGCCTGTACCCCGGCACCGCCAACGTGGACGGCACGCAGGTCGTCACCTGGCGCGGTGTCCCGCTGCTGCCGTCGAACAAGATCCCCATCACGCCGCAGGGCACCACCTCGATCCTCGCCATGCGGATCGGCGAGAAGGACAACGGCGTGATCGGGCTGCACCAGCCGGGCATCCCGGACGAGGTGCAGCCGAGCCTGAACGCGCGGTTCATGGGCATCAACGAGAAAGCGATCGTGTCCTACCTGGTCAGCGCCTACTACTCGGTGGCCGTGCTGGTGCCCGACGCGCTCGGGGTGCTGGAGCACGTGGAGATCGGCCGGTCCTGACCGCGGCGTCGTGCACGACAGCCGGGCCGCCACGCCCGGCTGTCGCTCTCCCCTGCCCGTGCCTGCTCCGGTAGCCGGGCTCCTCCCCCCGAACAGGAGTTGTGGCGGATGACCGACCTGGACGTGAGCCTCGATCACCGGACCGCGCGCGAGGTGCTGGACTGGAGCCGGGCGGGCCTGGACCCCGCGTTGCGGGCGGCGGTCGACCGGCTGCCCGACTCGATGCGGGCCATCGCGGGCTACCACTTCGGGTGGTGGGACCAGCACGGCAGGCCGATCGGCGCGGACGCGGGCAAGGCGATCCGGCCCGCGCTCGTGCTGCTGGGCACGCAGGCGGTGGGCGGCGCGGCGCACGCGGCGCTGCCGGCCGCGGTGGCGGTGGAGCTGACGCACAACTTCTCGTTGCTGCACGACGACGTGATGGACGGCGACCAGACCCGGCGGCACCGCCCGACGGCGTGGCGGGTGTTCGGCGTGAACCCGGCGATCCTGGCCGGCGACGCGTTGCTCACGCTGGCGCTGGACGTGCTGGCGGGCAGCGGTCACCCGAGGGCCCAGCAGTCGATCCGGGTGCTGTCGTCGGCGGTGCAGCGCCTGCTGGACGGGCAGAGCGCCGACCTCGCCTTCGAGGAGCGCGCCGACGTGCGGCTGGCGGAGTGCGTGCGGATGGCCGAGGGCAAGACCGGCGCGTTGCTGGGCGCGGCCTGCGCGTTGGGCGCGTTGTTCGGCGGCGGGCGGGTCGACCAGGTGGAGCACCTGCGGTCCTTCGGCGAACGGGTCGGGTTGGCGTTCCAGTTCGTCGACGACCTGCTCGGCATCTGGGGCGACCCGGAGGTGACCGGCAAGCCGGTGTACTCGGACCTGGCCAACCGCAAGAAGTCGCTGCCGGTGGTGGCGGCGCTGACCTCGGACACGCCCGCCGGCCGCGAGCTGCACGCGCTGTACCACGCCGAGCAGCCGCTCACCCCGGCCGACCTGGCACGTGCGGCGGAGCTGATCGAGGACTCGGGCGCGCGGGCGTGGAGCCAGGGCCGGGCGGACGAGCTGCTGGCGCAGGCGCGGGAGCACCTGCGGGCGGCCGGGCCGTCCGAGCGCGCCGAGCGCGAACTGGACGCGCTGGCCAGCCTCGCCACCCGCCGCGACCACTGACCCTTCCGCCGCCTACCCAGGAGTGCTCATGGCCTTCCCCGTTGTGCTGCTGGCGTCGCCCCGGTCGTTCTGCGCCGGGGTGGAACGGGCGATCGACATCGTCGACCGGCTCCTGGACCAACGCGGTGGACCCGTCCACGTGCGGAAGCAGATCGTGCACAACACCCACGTGGTGGCCGAGCTGGAGGCGCGCGGCGCGGTGTTCGTCGACGAGCTGGACGCGGTGCCCGACGGCGCGACCGTGGTGTTCTCCGCGCACGGGGTGTCGCCCGCCGTGCGCGACGAGGCCGCGCGGCGCGGGTTGGACGTGGTCGACGCGACGTGCCCGCTGGTGACCAAGGTGCACGCGGAGGCGAAGCGGTACGCCGAGCGCGGCGACACGGTGGTGCTGATCGGGCACGCCGGGCACGAGGAGGTCGAGGGCACGCTCGGCGAGGCGCCCGCGCGGACCGTGCTGGTGGAGACGGTCGCGGACGTGGAGGCGCTGGAGGTGCCCGACCCGACCAGGGTGTCCTACCTGACCCAGACGACGCTCGCGATGGACGAGACCGCCGAGGTGCTGGCCGCGTTGCGGGCGAAGTTCCCGGCGCTGCGCGGTCCTTCCTCGGCGGACATCTGCTACGCCACCACCAACCGGCAGGACGCGGTGCGCGAGATCGCGCGGGAGGCCGACCTGGTGCTCGTGGTGGGCTCGCGGAACTCGTCGAACTCGGTGCGGCTGGTGGAGACCGCTCGGCGGATGGGCACGCCCGCGCACCTGATCGACGACGTCTCCGACATCCGTGAGGACTGGCTGGACGGCGCGCGGGTGGTCGGGGTGAGCGCGGGCGCGTCCGCGCCGCCGAAGCTGGTGGACGAGGTGGTGGAGGCGTTGGGCGCGTGGGACGTCCAGGTGCGGGAGACGGCGCGGGAGACGATCCGGTTCACCCTGCCCCCGGCGGTGCGCGGGACGTCCGGCCGGTCCTGAGCCGCGGGCCGGCCGGGGCGACTACCGCGGGCTCGGGTCCAGCTCCCAGGTCGACACGTGCTTGGTGCTCTCGGCGGTGAGCTCCGAGCGGTCCCAGTCCGCCCAGCGGTGCTTGAGGCGCATCCCGGCGATGCGCGCCATGAGGTCCAGCTCGGCCGGCCAGGCGTAGCGGAAGGGGATGCGGCGGAACGTCCCCGTCCCGTCCGGTGACACGGTGACGTGGTTCGACGTGAACTCCTGCGTGACGACGTCGTACCGGTCGAACCCGACGTAGCCGCCGCCGTCGGCGCCGGGCGCCACCGCGAACGGCACCACGTCCTGGCCGGGCGGCAGGCGGCGCAGGTCGGGCAGGCCCACCTCGACGAGGAACAGCCCGCCCGGCCGCAGGTGGGCGGCGGCGTTGCGGAAGACGTCGACCTGCCCGTCCTGCGCGGTCACGTTGCCGATGGTGTTGAACACCAGGTAGACCAACGAGAACCGACCGGCCACCCGCGTCGACGTCATGTCGCCGATCGTCACGTCGACCGCCGCGCCGCCCGGCTTGCCCGCGATCCGTGCCGCCATCGCCCGGCTCAGCTCGATGCCGCTCACCGGCACGCCGCGAGCGGCGAGCGGCGCGGCGATCCGCCCGGTGCCGACGGCGAACTCCAGCACCGGACCGTCGGCCAGGTCTTCGAGGACGTCCACCACCGGCGTCACGACCTCGGGCGCGCTCGCCCCGCCCGGGGCGTCGTAGCCCGCGGCGACGCTCTCGGGGAACCAGCCATCCGCCGGGTCGTCTTCCATCATGATCGCCGACGCTACGCCCGCGACCGCCCTGTCCCCCAATCATTTTCGTCAATGACCTGATCGTGGATTTCCCGGAGCCGGCCTGAACGGGCAGACCGTGCGGCACGGCCTTGTGGCCACCGCGACGGGTGCGACATGCTCGCTGCCGCGAGAAGGGGCCGCCAGGTAGTGGTCATCGTGCACCGCCACCGGATTCGGGTGTGGCGACCGGCGGAACGCCGCCTTTTCGAGGTTTCACCATGGGGAGGAATCGTGCGGTTATTTCACAGGTTCACCGTTGTCCTCGCCGGATGCGTGGCGGGAATCGGCGTGATGGCCGGTCCCGCGGTCGCGCAGCCGGGAGGTCAGTCGGTGGACGCCGCCGGGCTGACCGCGGGCAACACCGGATCAGCGGTCACGTCGGCGAAAGGGCTGAGCGCGGAGGAATACTGGACGCCGGCGCGCATGGCCGAGGCCATCGTCGCCGGACCACCTCGGGTCACCGCCGGCAGCACGGTGGAACAGCGCGCGCCGAGACCCGGGCCGAGGGGGAAGGTCGAGGGCGCGTTGCCGACGGTGGTGAGCCCCAAGGCGGACATCCACACCATGTCCGGCCGGGTGTTCTTCGTCGACGACCACGGCGGGGACCACTCCTGCTCGGGCAGCACGGTCAACAGCGGCGGCAAGCGGCTGGTGTTCACCGCGGGGCACTGCGTGCACGGCGGCGGCTCCGGTCGTGGCTGGTTCGACGTCAACCGCTGGGTGTTCGTGCCCGAGTACCACGGCGGCTCGCCGTTCGGCGCGTGGAACGCCTACCAGCTGTGGACCAAGACCGCGTGGATCGACAACGCGAACCGCGCGTTCGACGTGGCGGCCGTGGTGATGCAGCCCAAGGACGGCGTGCGCATCGTGGACGCGGTGGGCGGCCAGGGAATCCGATGGGGATACGGCTACGGCCACGGGGTCCACATGTTCGGCTACCCGGCCGATCCGCCGTTCGACGGAAGCGGCCTCTACTACTGCTCGGGCACCACGTGGAACGAGGGCGGATTCCCGACCTTGGGCTGCACCATGACCGGTGGCGCGAGCGGCGGCCCGTGGCTGGCCGACTACGGGGTGACGTTCTGGGCCTATCTCGACGGGGTGAACAGCTGGATGTTCTGGGACCCGGACCCCACCCACGTGTACAAGTGGCAAAGCCCTTATTTCAGCTACGACACCGCCGGGAGCTTGTTCGACACGGTGAAGGACATGTAGCGGCGCTGATCGCGCGGGACGACCTGTCCACCGGGCGGTCGGGCGGACAGGTCGTCGCCTTCACGCGGCGGACCGGGAGGTCGTGTTGTGCGACGACGAGCGGTCATCCCCCTCGCGGCGGCGGTGACGGCGGCGGCCGTGGCCGGCCTCTGGCTCGGCGTCCTGCGGCCCGGTCCCCAGAGGACCCCGGTCCGGGCTCGTGCGACGCGCCCCGCGGTCAGGCCTCCGGCCCCGTCGCCGGCACATCGGGACGTGGCGACGAGTACTGGAGCCCCGAGCGGATGAGCAGCGCCGGGGGCGCGCCGATCCCCGGGAGGGCCGATCCCGGGAACTGCCGCTGAGCACTTCCCGGCCGTCCGGCGCCGGCCGACGCGCGGCGGAAATCGCCGCGGAATCGCCGTCGGGGCAATTCGCCCCGACCGCGCGCGGGAGCTCCAACATCAAACCTTGGTCAACAACCGTTGTGAGAGCGCTCCACCTCTCACTACCTTCGGTTTCGGCCACAAGCCACTCGGTGGTGAGCTCATCGCCAGGACACCAGAAACCCCCCACGTGTTCTGCGAGGTAAGCGTGATCGCGAATCCCACACCCATCGGGTAGACCCCCGGCGGACGCCTGGGACGACCAGTCCCAGGCGATCCGGAGCCGGACCACCGGCGAACGAACGGCGCAGAAGACCGATCATCCGATGCCTGCGCACCGGCCGCGCACCGCGTCGAACACCCCGTGGAAGCGGCCGGGCACAGACCGTCGCGACGACGCGCAGAACCTCCCACATGCCGGGAAAACCGAGACAGGAGCCGTGATCACTCGTAGGGTCTAGCGGCGTCAGCGACCCTGACGCACGCGCGACCATGATCACTTCGACGGCTTTGAGGAGCTGGTGTGTCGACCCTCCGGGTGCGCCCCTACACCAGAACCGGCGGGCGCACGCGCTCCGCGACGACGTTGGCCATCGAGACCATCGTGACGACGAACGAAAGAGCGGCGAGAGACGCTCTCACGTCGACCGCGGAACACCGCGTCATCAGCGACCTGTGCCGCAACCCGCATTCCGTCGCGGAAGTCGCGGCGACATTGCGGTTGCCGCTCGGCGTGGTCCGCGTGTTGTTGGCGGACATGTCCGACATGAGCCTGATCAACGTGCACGAAGATCAGGCGATCGACGCCAAGGGTCGGCCGTCACTGGAGTTGATGGAACGCGTCCTGCTCGGTTTGCGCCGAATCTGACCGCTCCCGCAAGGCGTGCACGACGGCGGTCATGTCCTGCTTGCCGTGCCCCAGTTCCACCGCGCGGCCCATGAGGGCCAGGCACTGGTCCACCAGCGGCGAGGCGACCCCGGCGGCACGGGCGGCGGCGGTGATCAGCCGGGTGTTGGTGAAGACGTCGGCGGCGGCGGCCTGCGCGTCGAAGTCGTCGGCGAGGAGCTTCGCGGTCTTCGCGCGGGACACCTTGCTCGCCATCGGGCCCTTGTCCAGCACCTCGACCAGCGTGCCGAGGTCGAGCCCGTGCCGTTCGCCGAAGTGGAACGCCTCGACCAGGCCGGTGGTCATGGTGATCAGGAACAGGTTCACCGACAGCTTCATCAGCAGCGCGTTGGGCGTCGGGCCGCAGGACACGGAGTCCGCGCACATCGGCGCGATCACCTCGCGGACCCGGGCCACGGCGTCCTGGTCGCCGGCGAGCATGGCGACGAGTTCGCCCGCCTCGGCCGGGCCGCGCGAGCCGGAGACGGGCGCCTCGACGTAGTCGCCGCCGGCGGCGCGGACGTCGGCGCCGAGCGCGTGCGAGTAGCCCGGCGAGGTCGTGCCCATGTGCACGACCGTGCGGCCGGCGACGAGGTCGGCGAACCGGTCCGTGCCGCGTTCGAGGACGGCGTCGATCGCGTCCTCGTCGGCCAGCATGAGGATCACGACCTCGGCGGCGGCGAAGACCTCGGCCGGTGTCGCCACGACCCGCGCGCCCACGTCCCGCAGCGGTTCCACCCGGTGCGGCGAGCGGTTCCACACCACGAGCGGCCGGCCGGACCGGGCCAGGTTGAGCGCCATCGGCTGCCCCATGATGCCGAGACCGATGAATCCGACCTCCACCACGACCTCCTCGCACGACGGCACGGCGCCGTCTCCCCGGGGGATTGAACGCCGTGCCGGTGGTGCGGGTCTTGAACGGTGGTGCGCTCGGCGTGTCCCGGGCGTTCGACCCGGGTGTCCTCAACGCAGGACACCCGCGTTCCGGGCGCAGGACACGCGGGTGGTCAGGACGTGGGGAGGCGGACCAGGGGTGCGCCGTCCTCGGTGTCCCGCACCACGAACTCCGTGATGTCGTGCCAGCGCAGGCCGACGGAGGCCTGCACCGTCACCGGGTCCTTGCCCGGGCCCGACGTCGTCACCAGCCAGGAGCCGAGGACCATCGCCTCACCCGTGCGCGACTTCGCCACCAGCTCGCACCGGGTGGGGCCCTTCGCGCCCTTCACCTCGACCTGCACCGACGTGCCCCACGGCTCGGGGGTGGCCGAGAGCCGGGCGAACACGCCGGTCGTGGGATCGGTGCGGGTGATGGTGCCGGACGGGTCCGGGGCGCCCTTCGCCACGTTGGACCGCTCCGGCACCGACGGCGTGGAGGAGGTGGCGACCGGGTCGGACGGTGCGGCGGCGTAGACCGACACGACCGCGGTCAGCACGACGAGCAACACCGCGGCGGCGGCGGCCAGCAGCGCGACGTTGCGGCGCTTGCGCGCCCTGACTTCCGAGACCGAGTCGAGCATCGCGCGCACCGAACGGCCGTCGGGCCGCTCCCCCGCGTTGGCGCGCAGCATGCCGTTGGCGTCGGCCTCGTCGAGCAGATCGGGAAGTTCGGCGAAATCACGCAGGTCGAGCGCACATCGACGGCACTGGGCGAGGTGGTTCTCGAACGCGTCGACCTCGTCCTCGTCGAGGACACCGAGGACGTACGCCGCCACGTCGACGTGGAACGGCTGCGAAGTCACCTGTTCAGCCCCGATCCTGCAACGCTCGCCGCAGGGCGCGGAGCGCGTAGTACACCCTGGACTTCACCGTGCCGGGCGGTACCCCGAGCACCGCTGCGGCTTCCCCGACGGTCCGATCCCTCAAGTACGTCTCGAGAATAGCCTCCCGGTGTTCCTCCGTCAGTCCGTTCATCGCTTCGGCTACGACTATGGCCGCCAGCGTGCGGTCCGCTTCATCACGCTGCGGGGCCTCGTCGGACGGCGTCAACTCCGACTCCTGCGGTCGGACGCTCCGCTTGCGACGGTCGTCGATGACCAGCCGCCGGGCGACGGTGAACAGCCAGGAGCGCAGCAGGACGGGGTCCCGCTCCAGCTTCTCGGCGTTGCGCCACGCCCGCACGAGCGTCTCCTGGACGATGTCCTCTGCCCACTGCCGGTCGCTGCCGGTCAGCCTCATGGCATGCCCGAGCAGCGCGCTGCCGAACTCCTGGTAGAGCCTGCGGATCAGCTCGTCTTCCAGACTCAAGTCCGGCCAACCGTGATCTCTTTGGGGGGAAGTGCTGCGTCTGTGCCGCGCCACGCCGAGCATCCAAGCGCGCCGGGGGCTGCCGCGTCGAGGGTTTGGCCGCAAAAAAAGTCGTCGATTTGTTCGTGAACCGTCATCGCATCGTGTCCGTACTCCACGGTATCCGCTTCAAAGCCTCGGACCCGGCCTACCGGTCCGCTAGGCCTTCCGGCGGACCCGCCGGCCGGAGAAAGGACCAATGATGCGAAGTCGACGTACCCGGGGGCCGTTGCTGCCGGTACCGGCAGCCGCGGTGTTGTTGCTGGTCAGCGCCTGCGGCGCGACCGGTGTGGACACCACCGCGGGCCAGGGCGCCGCGAACGGCGCCGGTTCCGGTTCGACGACTCTCCAACAGCAGCCGGAATTCGGCAAGGAGCCGCACCAGATGCTCTCGGCGACCGAGTCGAAGCAGGTCGGGTGGTTCGTCTCGGACGCGGGCGGCTTCGCGCTGTACCGCTACGACAAGGACACCGCGAAACCGTCGAAGTCCAATTGCGATGCCGAGTGCCTGAAGGCGTGGCCGCCCGTGCTGGTCAGCGACCACACCATGACCTCCGGCGTCGACCCCACCCTGGTCGGCTCGGTGGCCCGCGCGGACGGCGGGAAGCAGGTCACGCTGGCCGGCTGGCCGCTGTACCGGTACGCGGGCGACAAGAAGGCGGGCGACCTGACCGGGCAGGGCAAGGGCGGCGCGTGGTTCGCGGTGACGCCCGACGGCAAGAAGGCGCAGACCGACGACGGCGCGGCGCCCGACCAACCGTCCACCGGCGACGGCTACTAGGACGAGAAGACCATGTCAGCCAAGCGTTTCGCGGCGGCCGCGCTGGCCCTGCACCTGCTGTTGCTGCCCGCGCTGCCCGGGGTCGCGCACGCCGACGACCCGCCCGGGGCGGGACCGGTGGAGCAGACGCCGCTGGGCCCGATCACCGCGCTGGACAAGGAACTGCTGGTGAAGGTGCGGCTGGCGGGCCTGTGGGAGATGCCCATGGGCGAGGAGGCGCAGACCCGCGCGGCCAGCGTCCGGGTCAAGGAAGTCGGCGCGCAGCTGGCGAGCGACCACACGTTCCTCGACGAGCGGGTGGTGCGGCTGGCGTCCCAGATGGGCGTCGCGCTGCCGGACGAGGCCAACGCCGATCAGCAGTCGTGGATGGCGGAGATGCGGGCGCGCACCGGCGCGGCCTTCGACGACTCGTTCGCCAACCGGCTGCGCGCCGCGCACGGCTCGATCTTCCCGGCCATCGCCACCGTGCGGGCGAACACCCGCAACGAGGCGATCCGGCAGTTCGCCCAGGTGTGCAACCAGATCGTGCTCAAGCACATGACCTTGTTGGAGAGCACCAACATGGTCACCGACATGGGTCTGTCCAAGCCCGTGGCCGCCGGCGCCGCACCCGCGAACGCGGTGAGCGCCGACCCGGTGCGGGCCGCGGCGCAGCTGCCGACGGGCGGCCCGAGTCCCCTTTCCGTGCTCCTCATGTGCCTGGTGGGCGCGGTCGTGACGATCGCGATCCTGCGCCTGTTGCGGCCACGCGCCAACGTCAAGTGAAAGGAGGTGGTGAACGGGAACCACAGCGCCTCTCCCATCGCGGAGGACTTCCACCCTCGAACCCGCCCGGCAGGTCGTGACCACTCCTGCGCGGCCGGCCGGGCGGGTCGGCCCGAACGGGGCCGGCCACGGGTCGGCCCGCTCCCACCGCCTGCGAGTTCTCCCCCGCCATCTCGGAGGTAAGACCAGTGCTCACCCAGGTTCCGCTGCTGATCGCCCAGGCGACCGGCGGCGACCACGACGCCGGAGTGCGCCACGTGGCGCAGATCTCGGCCCGCCTGGCCTACGCGTCCATGTGCGCCACCCTGTGCTGGGGCGTGCTGATCGCCACGGGCTGGGCCAACAAGATCTCCGGCAGACAGGGGTTGCGCAACAGCCACATGGTGCTGGCGACCATGGCCCTGACGTTCGGGTCGCTGCACGCGCTGGCGTTCACCCTGTTGCAGCTCGGCGCTTTCTCGTACTTGAAGGTCCTGGTGCCGTTCTACGACGGCGGCCTGCTCCGGCACGCCCTCGGCATCCTCGGCCTGGAGATCATGCTGACCATCGCGATCACCGCGGGCCTGCGCAAGAAGGTCTACTACCGCAAGTGGCTGCGGCTGCACCAGTTGGCCTACCCCGCGGTCGCGGTCACCGTGGTCCACTCCTGGTTCGGCGCGGTCGCGAACGGCAACCTGGCCGTGCTGTGGTTGGCCGGCCTGACGATCCTGGTGCCCACGGCGACGATGGCCGTCGCCCGCTTCCTGCCGCCGGACTGGCTGGTGAAGCTCGGCATGCTGGAACCCGAGCCCGGTTTCGAGCCCGAGCCGGACGGCGCGGGCGGCAGCGCGTTGGACATCAGCGTCGACAACGAGCGCTGCCACCGCTACGGCATCTGCCAGGCCGAGGCGCCGGGGTTGTTCCAGCTGGTCGACGACGAACGCCTGCGGTACGAGCGCAGGCCGCCACCCGAGCAGTTCGCGAAGGCGCGGGCCGCCGCGCGCGCGTGCCCGATGCGCGCGATCGAGCTGCGGGAGCGTGTGCGGTGAAGAACGAGGAACGCGTGGTCATCGCGGGCGGCGGGCTGGCCGGTCTGCGCGCGGGCGAGCGGCTGCGGGAGCTCGGCTTCCGCGGCGAGATCGTCATCGTGAGCGCGGAGCGGCACCTGCCCTACCACCGGCCAGCGCTGTCCAAGGAGGCGATCAACGGCGAGCTGATCGCGTCCGACCTGCGGCTGACCATCAGCCGCGAGCTGAACGCGGTGTGGCGGCTCGGCACCGCGGCCACGCACCTGGAGCCGGACCGGCGCGTGGTCGGCCTGCCCGGCGGCGAGGAGCTGAAGTACGACGGGCTGATCATCGCGACCGGCGTCGAGCCGCGCCACCTGGCGGGCGCGCCGCGCCAGGACCCGCGCATCCACGTGCTGCGGACCGTGGACGACGCGATCGCGATCAAGCGGGCGATCAACTCGACGCAGGGGCTGGTCGTGGTCATCGGCGGCGGCCTCATCGGCTGCGAGATGGCCGCGTCGGTGAAGACGATGGGCCGGGACGTGGCCATCGTGAGCCGGTCGTCCACGCTGCTCGGCAGCGCGGTCGGCAAGAACATCGCCGACACGGTCACCGAGGCGCACCGGGTACGCGGTGTCCGGATGGCGATGGGCGTGAAGATCCGGCACTGGGTGCGCCAGGCGGGCGGGGTGGCGATCCACCTCTCCGACGGGCAGGTGTTCTTCGCCGCGGTCGTGGTGATCGCGGTGGGCGCCTCGCCGTCGACGGCCTGGCTGCGCGGATCGGGTCTGGTGCTGGAGGACGGCGTGCTGTGCGACCCCACGTGCCACGTGGTCGGCGGGTCCGACATCGTGGCCGCGGGCGACGTCGCGCGGTGGCCGAACCTCCGGTTCGGAGGGCAACCGCGTCGGGTGGAGCACTGGCTCAACGCGGTGGAGATGGGGCGGGCGGCCGCGGAGAACCTGTTGGCGGGCAGGGACGACTCGCGGCCGTTCACCCCCGTCCCCCGGTTCTGGACCGAGCAGTACGGCATGCGCATCCAGGGGTCGGGCCTGCCTTCCCTGGGCCAGGACACGACGACGTTGGCCGGGTCGCAGAAGGACCACCGGACCATCACCGGGTTCGTCAGCGACGGGCGCCTGGTCGGGATGGTCGGGTTGGACGCGCCGACGGCGATGATCAAGCTGTCGACCGAGCTGTGGCGGCAGAACCGGGTGACCGCGAGCGGACCTCAGCGCCGCCCGCCTCAGCCCGTGCCCCGACCGGACGCCGTGCCGCAGCCCGTGCCGCCGCAGCCCGCGCCGCCGAGGGAGTCGCCGGTCCCCGGACCGATGGCGGCGCCGGTCCGGCGCGAGGAGTCGGTCCGGTTCGAAGCGCCGCGCACGGAATCGGTGCGCTTCGAGGCGCCGCGGGCCAGACCGACGCGGTCCGAGCAGTCGATGCGGTTCGAGGCCGTGCGCACCGAGGCGCTGCGGCTGGAGAACGCCTTGCTCCAGGAGGCGGTCCGGTCCGAGGCCGCGCGCACGAACGCGGCACGCGCCGCGTCGGCACGCGCGGAGCCGGCGCGACCGGAACCGGCGCGATCGGAATCGGTGAGGTCCGAGCCCGGACCGGCCCGCACGCAGTTCTCGGACCCCGTCGAACTGGCCAGGGTGCCGCGTCAGCAGCAGGAGTCCCAGCCGTTGCCCTTGCCGCCGTCGCACGCCCCGGTCGTGCGGTCGCGCGGGCAGGGCCGGTCGCTGGTCCGCACCGGACCGAAGGCCAGACCCCGGTGACCCACCGCCTCGTGCCGCGGACCGGTGGCGTGCGGTCGGCGGCTTCGCGGCCCCGAAGGCACGTGCGGCACCGAGCCGGGCCCGACGACGTCCCACCCTCGTGGCACGGCCCGCACGACCAGTTGTTCACAAACTATTCGTGTGGTGTGAAATATTCAGACATCCGGGACAGATTGACGCAAGTTTACCTCTCCGCCAGGCTCCAGAGCCGTCCCCCAACCAGGTCTGGAGGTCCCTGTGCTCCGACTAGTGTCCTACCTGGCGTCGTTAGCGCTCGTCGCCGTGGTTCTCGTGGCCGGTGGCGGCACGGCGCAAGCCGACGGCTGCTACACGTGGAACCGAACCCTGTCCGAGGGCGCGTCCGGTGAGGACGTGCGACAGCTGCAGATCCGGCTGTCCGGCTACCCCGGCTACGGCGCCGTGCTCGGCCTCGACGGCCAGTTCGGCCCGGCGACGCGGTCCGCCCTCGTGCGCTTCCAGCAGGCTTACGGCCTGGCGGCGGACGGGGTGGCGGGCAACGCGACCTACTCGCGGATCTACTCGCTGCAGGACGACGACTGCACGCCGGTCAACTTCTCCTACGCGGAGTTGAACAACTGCAACTCCACCTGGGCCGGCGGCAACGTCTCGGCGGCCACGGCGAAGGCCAACGCGCTGGTGTCGATGTGGAAGCTGCAGGCGCTGCGGCACGCGCTCGGCGACCAGTCGATCCGGGTCACCAGTGGTTTCCGCAGCGTGGCGTGCAACAACGCGGCCGGCGGCGCGTCCAACTCCCGGCACCTGTACGGCGACGCGGTCGACCTGGGCTCGGGCCCGCACTCCCTGTGCCGCCTGGCGCAGCAGGCCCGCAACCACGGGTTCAACGGCATCCTCGGCCCGGGCTACCCGGACCACAGCGACCACACCCACGTCGACCACCGGGGCAGCCGCTTCTGGTCGGCCTCGTCCTGCGGCATCTGACCGGTCCGCCAGGGCACCACTCCGGCCACGCGCGGGTCCACCCCTCGACCCGCGGTCGCCGATCCCCGGATCCCGTGGGAACACCCCTTCACCGGCGGGATCCGTCGAAGGACCGCGGGCCGCGGACGGGCCTCCACACCCCGTCCGCGCCCGCGGCGCCTCACCCGCTCACCCGGTGGGACGACCGGCGCCGCCCAGTAAGGTTCGGGCGGGCGAGACGAGGGGGCGCTATGGGGGCGCGATCAGGCTTAGCCGGGTTCGGGCGGTACGAGATCCGCGAGCTGCTCGGACAGGGCGGCATGGGTGTCGTGCACCGCGCCTACGACACCGTGCACGACCGGGTCGTCGCGCTGAAGCGCCTGTCGGCCGCCGCCACCGACCACGAGTACCGGGCCCGGTTCCAGCGCGAGTCGCGCCTCGCCGCCGCGCTGCGCCACCCGAACGTCGTCCCGGTCAACGACTTCGGCGAGGTCGACGGCCACCTGTTCCTGGACATGATGCTGGTCGACGGCACGGACTTGCGGCGCGCCCTGGGCGCCGGCGAGGTCGACCCGGTCCGGGCGCTGAAGATCCTCCGCCAGGTCGCCGCCGCCGTGGACGCCGCCAACGCGCGCGGCCTGGTCCACCGGGACGTGAAGCCGTCCAACATCCTGATCTCCGCCGACGACCACGCCTACCTGGCCGACTTCGGCATCGCCCGGGAGACCTCGCCCGAGGCCACCGCCCTGACCCGGTCGGGCGACCTGATCGGCTCGTGGGACTACATGGCGCCGGAACGCCTGTCCGGCGGCGAGGTCGACGGCCG
The DNA here is from genome assembly GCF_016695385.1 of Saccharothrix sp. 6-C. Classification (NCBI taxonomy): domain Bacteria; kingdom Bacillati; phylum Actinomycetota; class Actinomycetes; order Pseudonocardiales; family Pseudonocardiaceae; genus Saccharothrix; species Saccharothrix sp. 6-C. The sequence continues at coordinate 5,103,076 of NZ_CP064192.1, forward strand.
GTCGGACCAGTACTCCTTGGCGTGCGTGCTGTTCGAGTGCCTGACCGGCCGCCTGCCGCACCCGGCCGCCGACCCGGCCGCGAAGGTCGCCGCGCACCTGTTGCAGCCACCGCCCGCGCCCTCGGTGTTCAGCCCGACCGTCAGCCCCGGCTTGGACGCCGTGGTGCTGCGCGGGCTGGCGAAGGACCCGGCACGGCGGTTCGAGTCGGCGACGGCGCTGATCGCGGCGGCGGAGTCGGCCGCGTTCGACGGCGCCACCGAGCACGCCGCCCGGCCGACGTCGCCCGGCCCCGGCGAGGACCAGGGCCGGCTGGTGCGCGCGATCCTGCGCTCCGCCAACCGGCCGCGCGCGTCGCGGCCGCGACCGCCGGCCACCCCGTACCCCGGTCTGAGCGGGTTCGAGCGGGCCGACGCGGACCTGTTCCACGGCCGCTCGCACGTCGTCACCGAACTCCTGGTCCGGCTGGCCGAGCAGGTCCGCGGCGGTGAGCCGGTGGTGCTGGTCGGCGCGTCCGGAGCCGGCAAGTCGTCCGTCCTCAAAGCCGGTCTGCTGCCCGCGCTGGCCGGTGACGGCGACGAGACGTGGCCCCAGGTGGTGGTGACGCCGGGCGTGGACCCGGTCGGCAACCTCGCCGCCGCGATGGCCGCCCGCACGGCGACCGACGCGGCGCGGTGGGCGCGGCTGATCCGGGAGTCGCCCGGCCGGTTCGGCGAGTGGTGCGCGGGCGCGACGCGGCCGGTGATCGTCGTCGACCAGTTCGAGGAGGTGTTCAACGCGCCCGAGGCGGACCGGTTGGCGTTCGCCGGCGCATTGACCGCCGCCCGGCCGGCGCTGGTCGTGCTGGCCGTCCGGGCGGACCTGGTCGACCGGTGCATCGAGCTGGCGCCGCTGCGGCCCGCGCTGGCCGCGCCCGTGCTGCTCGGCCCGTTGGACGCGACCGGGCTGCGGCAGGCGATCGTCAGCCCCGCCAAGGACTTCGGCGTCGACGTCGAGCCCGGTCTGCCCGAGCGGATGATCGCCGACCTGGGCGTGCGCGGCGAGATCGGCTACGACCCCGGCGCGCTGCCCCGGTTGGCGCACGCGCTGCGCGAGTCGTGGCTGCACCGCGACGGCCCGGTGCTGACGCTGGCCGCCTACCGCCGCGCGAGCGGCATCGACGGCGCGGTCGCGCGCACCGCCGAGGAGATCCACTCGGCGCTGGACCCGGTGGGGCGGCAGGCGTTGCGGGCGATCCTGCTGCGGCTGGTCGCGGTGCTCGACGACGGCGCGGTGGTCCGGTGGCGGGTCGAACCGCGCGAGTTCGCGGCGCAGCAGCACGTGCTGGACCGGCTGATCGCGGCCCGGTTGGTGACCGTCGACGGCTCCGGCGCGCGGCTGAGCCACGAGGCGCTGTTCACCGCGTGGCCGCGGCTGCGGGACTGGATCGAGGAGGACCGCGCGGGCCTGGTGCAGCACCGCCGGTTCACCGACTCGGTCCGGGTGTGGGTCGAGTCCGGGCAGCACGACGACGACCTGTACCGGGGCGTGCGGTTGGCGTCGCTGACCGCGTGGCTGGAGTCGGCGCGGGACCGGGTGCGGTTGCAGCCGGTCGAGCAGGACTTCCTGGCCCGGTCCACGGCGGCCGAGCACGCCGGTCAGGTCGCGGCGCGGCGGCGCACGACCCGGTTGCGCGGCTTGGTCGCCGCGTTGAGCCTGCTGCTGGTGGTCGCGGCGGTGGCGGTCGTCGTGGCGACCCTGTCGCGGCAGTCGGCGCAGGCCGAACGGGACCGGGCGGACAACGGGCGGCAGCAGAACCTGTCCCGGCAGCTGGCGGCGGAGTCGGCGCTGGCCAGGGCGGTGGACCCCCGGCGGGCGGCGCTGGCGGCGTTCGGCGCGTGGCGGGCCAGTCCGACCGTCGAGGGCCGCAGCGCGCTGCTGGGCGCGACCACCGACGCCTACCGCGGCCGGATGACCGGGCACGTCGGCGCGATCAACGGGCTCGCGCTCAGCGGTGACGGGAAGGTCGCGGCGTCCGGCGGCCGGGACGGCACGCTGCGGCTGTGGGACGTGCCCGCGCGCCGTGAGCTGGCCGTGCTGGACGACAAGGGCAAGTGGTACCGGACCTTGTCGATGAGCGCCGACGGCCGGCTGCTCGCCGCCGCCGACCCGCTGACGAACAAGGTCGAGCTGTGGGACGTGCCCGCGCGCAAGCGGGTCTTCACCGTGCCGGAACGGGCGGTGGACACGGCGCTCTCGCCGGACGGCGGCGCGCTCGTCGCCTACACCGACCGCGGTGTGGTGGTCTGGGAGACGACCGGGTTCACCGAGCGGGCCGTGTTCGTCGCGGCGCCCTCGATCCGGATGGCGTTCCTGCCCGACCCGGGGCTGGTCGCGTTGACCAGCGGCAACGACGTGGTGGTGCACCGGGTGGGCGACGGCGCGGTGGTCGCGACGCTCACCGGGCACACCGGCGAGGTGAACTCGCTGGCGTTCGCGCCCGACGGCGGGCTGCTGGCGAGCACGGGCATGGACGCGACGGTCCGGTTGTGGGACGTCGGGACGTGGACCGCGCGCAAGGTGATCACCACGGCCGAGGTGGGGCTGAGCTCGATCGCGTTCACGCCGTCCGGCCGGGCCGTGGTGGCGGGCGCGGTCGGCGCGAGCGTCCACTCGTGGGACATCGCGACCGGCGAGGCGCTGACCCAGTTCGCCGCGGGCTCGGTGACCACGTTCGGCGTGGCGATGTCCGCCGACGGCCACACGCTGCTCAGCGCCGACTCCACCGGGGTGATCACGGTGTGGTCCTACGAGCGGTCCACCCTCGGCCCGCGGGACGCGGTCGTGCTCGGCGCGGCGTTCCAGCCACCCGGCGGCGACCTGCTCGCCACCACCAGCGGCAACGGCGTGGTGCGGCTGTGGGACCACCGGAACTCGCGGTTGGTCCGGGAGATGCCGGGCCACCGCGACGCCGCCTACGACGTCGCGTTCAGCCCGGACGGCAGCGAGCTGGTCACCGTGGGCAAGGACGGCCTGCTCGTGGTGTGGCAGGCGGAGACCGGCGCGGAGGTGCGCCGGTTCTCCCGGCCGGGCACCGAGTTCACCGCAGTGCGGATCAGCCCCGACGGCAAGGTGATCGCCGTCGCGGGCCGCAAGCCGACCGGGTCGACGGAGGAGCGCGACGAGCTGCTCCTGCTCGACGCCGCCGACCTCCGCCTGGTGAACCGGCGGCCGACCGCCGAGGAACCCCGCAACACCCCGGTGAACGGGGTGGAGCCCAACTACCCGACCGGTGTCTCGTTCAGCCCGGACAGCCGCACGCTCGCCGTGACGCTGTCGGGCGGTCGGATCGGGCTGTGGGACCTGGTGGACCCCGGTGCGCAGTGGACGATCCTGCCCGGCCACGAGGGCATCGCGATCGACGTGGAGTTCAGCCCGGACGGCGCGGTGCTCGCCACCGGCGGCGGTGACCGGCTGGTGCGGCTGTGGCGGGTCAAGGACGGTGTCCAGGTCGGCGCGCTCACCGGCAACGACGCGCCGGTGCGGCGGGTGACGTGGAGCCCGGACGGCCGGACGCTGGCCACCGCGAGCCAGGACACCGTGCTGCGGCTGTGGGAGGTCGACGGGACGCGGCAGCTGGCGCGGCTGGACCGGCACGGCGGCGAGCTGAACGACGTGGCGTTCGACCCCGGCGGTGAACGGGTCGCGTCGGTGGGCGCCGACGGCGCCGTCCGGCTCTGGGACCTCGCACCGGACCGCGCGGTCGAGGTGCTGTGCGGGTCGCTGGACCGCGAGTCGCTCGCCGAGGAGTGGCGCGCCCTCGGACCGGACCGGGGCGATCCGCCCGGTTGCCCGGAGTAGCGACGTGCCCAGGGTGGTGGTGCGCGGCGCGGGCCTGGCTTCGGTGGTGCTGGGGCCGGGTGAGTCGCTGCTGTTCGGACGGGCGCCGCACGGTGTCGTGGGTCCGCCCCGGCCGGGGCGCGTGGTGGTGACGCTGCCGGACTGCGCGCCGCACGTGTCGCGGCTCGTCGGCGAGCTGGCGGTGGGCGCGGACGTGGTGTCGTTGACGTGGCTCGGCGCGGGCGAGGCTCAGCTGTCCAGCCTGTTCGACGCGCCGGGCGGGGCGCGTCGGGTGATCCTGACCCGGTCGGCGTCGGCGTTGCTGGACGTCGGCGAGAACCAGCTGGTGCTGCTGCTGGGCCGCAACGGTCCGGGCGACGGGTTCGCCGACCTGCTCATCACCGTCGGCGTGGAGCACGTGGCGTCGACGTCGGAGGTGGGGTTCGGCGCGGGCGGCGACGACACGCGGACCGGTCCGGGGCTCGTGCGGGGCGGGCGGGACTGGTTCGTCGCGCTGGCGCTGTGCGAACCGTGGCTGGTCGGCGCGGACGACTACCCGCGGCCGCCGTCGAACCGGGAGATCTTCGAACGCGTCCGCGAGTGGCACGGCTACACCTGGAACCTGCACCGGCCGCAGCGGGTGGACGACGCGATCCGGGCGATCGCGGCCATCGCGTTCGGCGCGGCGGACGACCCGTTCGGGGCACCCCACGCGGGTCGGCTCCAGAACACCCGGTTCGCCGTGGCCCGCCGGGCCGCCGAGGTCCGCCTGGTGACCGCCGCCGACCTCGCCGAGGTGGAGCGGACCGCCAGGAACCGGAAACTTCCACCCCCGCCGTCCTCGCCGGGCCACCCGCCCGCTCCGTAGCGTCACCGGTCAGGGGCGCCGGACGGGTCGCCCCGCTCCTCACGGCACCGGACCGGTTCCGCCACGCGGCGACCGGGTCCGCGCCGTACCCGGAAAGGACCGCCGCCATGGCGCAGCACGACTCCTCCGACTCGCCGAACACCACCCTCCGGGCCGAGCCGCGCGTCAAGAAGGGCGGCGGCATCGTCGTGCTGCTGGTGCTGATGACCCTCGCCAACGCGCTCGTGCTGGTGCTCGGCGTGGTGAGCTGGGTGGACGAGGTCGACCACGGCGCCGACTGGGGCGACGACCCGTTGCGGCTCGTCGTGCTGCTGACCTCGGTGAGCGTGGTCGCCGTCGTCGGGCTGCTGGGCGCGTGGTTCACCCGCAAGTGGGGTCCTCGGCTCTACGTGCTGACGGCCGGGTTCAGCCTGCTGTTCGGCCTGCTCGTCTCGGGCGGCGCCGGCTTCTCGCCGCTGAACCTCGTCGGCCTGGGCCTGGCCGTCGGCCTGTGGCTGCACGCCGAAGCCAAGTGGTAACCCGAGAGTCCAACCTCCACGCCCCGAGAGTCCAACCTCCAGCCCGCGCGTGTCCTACGTCCAGAACGCGTGTGTCCTACGTTCGGAACGCGTGTGTCCTACGTTCGGAACACCCGAATTCAACGCTCAGCGCAGCCCGACCGTGTGCTGAGTGTTCAACTCAGGTGTTCTGAACGTAGGACACGCATGTTCTGAACGTAGGACTCACGCGGGCTCGGGGTTGGACTCTCGGGGGTCAGGAGTTGGCGGTGTAGGCGTGGCGCAGGTGGGTCAGGGTGTCGTCGTCGATGTCGTCGGCGCTGCCGATGCCGATCCGCACGGTGATGGTGCCGTCACCCGGGGAACGCAGCGGCTCGAGGCGGCCGGTCGGCGGGTGGTCGGCGAGGCGCAGCCCCAGGTCGACGCGGGCACGGCCGGTCGCCTTCACGATCGCGAACGTCCGGCGCGGCGACACCAGCGCCACGTGCGTCTTGCGCGCCCGCACGCGCATCGGACCCAGCAACGCCGCCTCGGCCAGCAGCCGGTCGAGGATCGGGCGCAGCTCGGACCGGTCGGCGTACTGGGCGTCCACCAGCCCGTCCGACGACGCGCTCAGCAGGTCCGGGTAGCCGAACCGCTCCATCACCAGCAGCATCTGCGGGTACCCGGTCACGCCCTGCTCCCGCAGCCAGAGCCGCAGGTCGCACTCGTTGTCGAGACCGGACGACAGGACCCGCCGGTTCCACTCCGGCACGCCCTCGCCGGTGCCGCGGCGCAGCAGCGCCACGGACCAGTCGACCATCTCCCGCCAGTTCTCCGCCACCACCACGGGCGACATACTGCCGCCTCACGGCAGACGTTGCCCGAAGAGCAGCGCGCCCGCGACGGCGATCATCCCCAGCACGGTGCCCAGCGCCACCCACGGCCGTGACGCGTCGGCCTGCTTCTTCTCGTACCCGATCTGCTCGCCCAGCGTGTCGTACACCCGCCGCAGCTCCTCGGCGCTCGCGGCCTTGAAGAACTCGCCGCCGGACAGCTTCGCGATCTCCTTCATCGAGTCGTCGTCCACCGGCACCTCCTGCCGCCGTCCCTCGATCTCGACCACGCCTTCCTCGGTGCCGAACGAGATCGTGGAGATCGGGACGCCGGCCTTCTTCGCGTCCTCGGCCGCGTCGAACGCGTCCCGCGTGCCGACCGTCTCCTTGCCGTCCGTCATCAGCACGACCCGGGCGGGCGGCGGCCCGTCCGCGCCGCCGACGACCTTGCCGAACGAGTCGATCGCCGCCAGCGCGGCCACGATCGCGTCACCCGTCGCGGTCGACTGGGCCAGCTTCAGCCCGTCGATGCTCTGCGTGACGGCCACGCGGTCGGTGGTGGGCGCGACCAGCACGGTCGCCGAACCGGCGAACGAGATCAGCCCCAGGTTGATGCCGGGCGTGAGCCCGTCGGCGAACGACTTGGCGGCCACCTGCGCGGCGTCCAACCGGGACGGTTGCACGTCGGTGGCCTTCATCGACAGCGACGTGTCGATCACCAGCATCACGGTCGCGCGGTTGCGCGGCACCTTCTGCTCGGCGGTCGGCCCGGCCAGCGCCACGGTCAGCGCGATGAACGCGACCATCAGCAACGCGGCCGGCACGTGCCGGTACCAGCCCTGCCGCTTGGGCGCGACCTTCTCCAGCATCGACAGGTTGGCGAACCGCAGCGTCCGCTTGCGCAGCACGCGTTGCAGCACCACGTAGAACGCGGCGAGCGCCACCACGGCCACCAGCAGCAGGAACCACCACGGCGCGGTGAAACCCGACAGGCTCATCAGGCCACCCCTCCCGACCAGCGGCGCTTGCGCGCGACGACGAACCGCACGGTGTCGGCGATCCAGTCCGAGTCGGTGCGCAGCACCAGGTGGCCGGCTCCGGCGCGACGCAGCCCGGCGGCCACCTCGGCGCGGTGCTCGGCCGCGGCGGCGGCGAACTCTCGGCGCAGCAACGGCGACGCGACGACCTCGCGCTGCCTGCCCGACTCCGGGTCGGCCAGCACGACCGTGCCGACCTCGGGCAGGTCGATGTCACGCGGGTCGATCACCTCGATGGCCACCAGGTCGTGCCGGGCGGACAACGCGCGCAGCGGGCGCTGCCACTCCGTGCCGCCGAGGAAGTCGGAGATCACCACGACCAGGCCGCGCCGCCGCGGCGGGCGGCGCAGTTGTTCGACCACGTCGGCCAGCGAGCCGCGGGTGCCCTCGGGGGCGCGCGGCGTCTCGGCGACCTTGCGGATCAGCCCACGCGAGTGCGCCAGACCGCCGCGGGCGGGCACCCGGACGAGGTTCTCGCCGGTGGAGACCAGCGCGCCGATCCGGTTGCCGCCGCCACGGGTCAGGTGCGCCACCGCGGCCGTCGCGGCGACCACCAGGTCGCGCTTCTCGCACGCCGCCGTGCCGAAGTCGAGGCTCGGCGACAGGTCGATCGCGAGCCACGTCTCCAGCTCGCGGTCGGCGACGGTCTCGCGGATGTGCGGCACGGTGGTGCGCGCGGTGACCGCCCAGTCCATCCGCCGCACGTCGTCGCCGGGCTGGTAGGGCCGCGCCTCACCGGGTTCGGAGCCCGGTCCGGGCACGAGCCCGAGGTGGTTGCCCTGGAGCAGGCCGTCGAGCCGGCGGCGGACCTCCAGTTCGAGCGTGCGCAGCGCCGCTTCCATCCGACCGCCGTGCAGCACCGGTGGCGCCCAGTTCGGCCGGTCGGCGTCCTGCGGGTTCGGCCCGGTCACGGCCTGCCCGCGGGCTGCGGCGTCTGCGGACGTGCGGAGACCTGCGGCAGCGGCACGGTCTGCAGCACGCGGGTGATGATGTGGTCCAGCGGCACGCCGTCGGCCAGCGCGTCGTAGGACAGCACCAGGCGGTGGCGCAGCACGTCCGGCACCACGTCCACGACGTCCTGGGGCAGCACGTAGTCGCGTCCGCGCACCAGCGCGAGGGCGCGGGCGGCGGCGATGATGCCGAGGCTGGCGCGCGGCGAGGCGCCGTAGGCGACCCACCCGGCCACGTCGGTGAGCTGGTGCTCCTTGGGCGCGCGGGTGGCGATGACCAGCCGGACCACGTAGTCGACCAGCGCGTGGTGCACGAAGACCCGGGAGGCCACGCCCTGGAGGCGGACCAGCTCGTCCGGGCCGAGCACCTGGCTGGGCACCGGCGGCTCGACGCCCATCCGGTAGACGATCTCCCGCTCCTCCTCGGCCGTCGGGTACTCGACCTGGATCTTGAACAGGAACCGGTCGCGCTGCGCCTCGGGCAGGGGGTAGACGCCTTCGTTCTCGATCGGGTTCTGGGTGGCCAGGACCAGGAACGGGGTGGGCATCGGGAAGGTCTTGCCGCCGATCGACACGTGCCGCTCGGCCATCACCTCGAGCATCGCCGACTGCACCTTGGCGGGCGCGCGGTTGATCTCGTCGGCGAGGACGAAGTTGGCGACCACCGGGCCGAGCTCGACGTCGAAGCTCTCGCTGCCCTGGCGGTAGATGCGGGTGCCGAGGATGTCGGCGGGCACCAGGTCGGGGGTGAACTGGACGCGGGAGAACGAGCCGCCGACGACGTTGGCGAACGTCTCGACGGCCAGCGTCTTGGCCACGCCGGGCACGCCCTCCAGCAGCAGGTGGCCCTTGGCGAGCAAGCCGACGAGCATCCGCTCGACCAGCCGGTCCTGACCGACGATCACCCGCTTGACCTCGAACACGGTGCGTTCGAGCAACTGGGCGTCACGAGCCGGCGTGTTGGGAGCCTCGGCGGCGGGCTCGGACAAAGGTCCTCCTCGACAGGGTTGTACGACGGTGCCCCAGTCTTCCCTGCCGACGGTATGGCTCTTGTGAAGGGGTCCACCCCCGGAAACGCGGCAGCGATGCAGCTCACGCCCATCTCACCCGATCTTGGTCACCGGTCGCGGTACGAGACCGGTCGCCGTCACGGCGCGAGGTCGGCCGGGGTGTCCACGTCCCGGGCCTCGCCCGGTCGGGCGGTGACGGGCGTCGGGTCCAGCGGTCCGAGGACGGAGCGCGCGGAGGCGTCGCGCGGGTCGGCGGGCACGGCTCGGCGCAGGGCGCCCGTGCGCCACGCCCCGGTGAGCCACTGCGACCGCCCCTCGCCGTCCACGAGGACCGAGCCGGTGGCGCCGACGGCCGCGAGCAGCCGGTCCACCGTGGACCGGGTGATGCCCGGCTGGTCCACCGCGAGCACCACCACCAGGTCGGTCTCCACGTGTGCGAGCCCGGCGGCCAGTCCCGCGACCGGTCCGCCGCCGGGCGGGTCCTCGCGCGCCCACGTCACGCCGGGCACGTCGTCCTTGCGCGGACCGACCACGACGATCCGCGCGGCCGGCGCGACGGCGTGCAGCACGTGGTCGAGCAGCGTGCGGCCGTCGACCACGACCGACGCCTTGTCCACGCCGCCGAGCCTGCTGCCCCGACCACCCGCGAGCACCACCGCCGTCCAGGACGTCACGCGTCGACGGTAGCCGCTAGACGGGCTCGCCGAGCGCGTCGTCGTCGGAGGTGAAGAGCATCCACAGCAACGCCGCCACCACGAGGGCGCTGGTCACGAACACCGGGAACACCAGGTCGAACGCGGACGTGCCCTGCGGCGCGGGGATCGTCGGATCGGAGGTGACCCGCACCGCGGCCATGCCGGTGTAGTGCATGCCGGTGACCGCCACGCCCATGATCAGCCCGGCCGCGAGCCGCGCCGCCGTCGTCTTCACCACCAGGGTGAACCAGAACGCGGCGGTCGCCGCGACGACCGCGATCAGGAACGACAGGGCGACCAGGGTCCGGTCGTAGGAGATCTCGCCGCGGAACCGGATGGCGGACATGCCCAGGTAGTGCATGCCCGCCACGCCGAGCCCGGCGAGGGTGCCCGCGACGAGCAACCGCATCTTGGTGAACCGCACCAGCGTGACCAGCGACAACCCGGCCCCGACGACGACGATCGCCACCACCGCGGACAGCGCGGTCAGCGGCACGGAGTACTTGATGGAGGCGTCGGGCACGTCGAAGCCGAGCATGGCGATGAAGTGCATGAGCCAGATGGCGACGCCGCCGATGGCGAACGCGCCGAACACCGTCCAGCGCGTCTTGACGGCACGGCCCGGCTCCGCTTGGGCGCGCGCCATGCAGGCGAGGCCGATGAGCGAGCCGATCACCGAGACGACGTAGGCGAGCACGAGGGTGGAGAGGCCGTCGGAGAAGTGCTGCATCGAGTCGTGGTCCACGCCTCTTACTAACTGACCGTGATCGCCTTCACCAGAACGGCCCAGGTGAATTCATTGATTCGCAATGCAACTAGCCAGTTCTTCTACTCAGCGTAGTTGCACGGTGCGCCAAACGGACCACTCCACTGCCGTGCGGGTGAGCCTGTGGGGGTCACCCGCCGGTCCGACGGCCGACCACCCGGTTGCGGCCCGCGTCCTTGGCCTCCAGCACGGCGACGCTGGCCTCCTCCACCGCGTCGGTGACGGAGGCCCCCGGTAAGACCTCGACCGCGCCGATCGACACCGTCACCACGCCGCCGGTGTTGCCCCGGTGCTCCAGCCCCAGCCGTTGCACGGCCTGCCTGATCCGCTCCCCCGACGCCAGCGCGCCGTCCAGCCGCGTGCCCGGCAGCAGCACGGTGAACTCCTCACCCCCGTACCGGTACGCGCGATCACCCGCTCGGGTGGTGCGGTCGATGGCCTCGGCGACCCTGCGCAGCGTCTCGTGGCCGGCCAGGTAGCGGTAGAGCGTGTTGTAGCTGTGGAAGCGGTCGATGTCGACCAGCAGCAGGCTGTACGGCTCGCCGGCGCGGTTGCGGCGGGCGTGGTCGGCGTCGAACGTCGCCGGGTTCGGCAGGCCGGTGCGCTGGTCGATGGTCGCCGCCTCGGCCAGCGCCCGGTTCTCCGCGTGCAGCTCCTCCAGGCGTTCGGCGAGCCGGTCGACCTGGTGCTTGCGCGCCAGCGCCCAGTCCTCCAGGTCCTGGTCGTAGACGGCGACGGCGGCCGGGCCGATCGTCTTGGCCCGGTACATCGCCAGGTCGGCCTGGTGCAGCAGGGCTTCCGCGCCGTGCCCGGGCCGGACGAACGTGATGCCCGCCGACACCGACACCCGGATCGCGCCCTCGTCCAGCGCCACCGGCGTGGCGATGGCGGCCAGGATCTCCCGCGCCGCCGCGATCGCCTGCCGCTCGTCCAGCTCGTCGAGCAGCACGACGAACTCGTCGCCGCCGAGCCTGGCCGCCGTGCCGCGCCCGGCCACCACCGCGGCCAGCCGGGACGCGACCAGGCGCAGCACGTGGTCGCCCGCCGCGTGCCCGTGGCAGTCGTTGACGTCCTTGAACTGGTCGAGGTCGAGGAACACCAGCACGGGGCCCGGCGCGCCGCGCACGGCCTGCTCCAGGCGCGGCAGGAACCCGGTGCGGTTCGCCAGGCCCGTCAGCGCGTCGGTGTTGAGCCTGCTGCCCAGCTCGTCGGCCGTCTCCGCCCAGCCCGTGACGTCGAGCGCGACGACCACCAGGCCGCGCACCTCCGGGTCCTCGCTCAGGTCGCGGGCGATCAGGTCGACCCGCCGGTGCACCGAACCCTCCACCGGCACCGCGCACGTCAACCGCGACGCGCCCGCGCGGCCCGCCGCCTGGAGGAACGTGCCGACCGCCGCCGCGTCGCCGTTCGCCACCAGGTCGGGCAGCAGGCCGGACGCGGCGCCGAACAACCGCCGGGCCGCCGGGGACGCCCACCGCACGGCCAGGTCGCCCGGATCCACCACCAGCACGGCGGCGTCGGCCCGGTCGAGCACCGCCTGGTGGAAGCCGCCGTTCATCGCGACGCGCTGGGGAACCGCAGCAGGGCGCGGTCGAACTCGTCGGGCCGGTCCGCCGCGGTCGACGCCCGCGGCCGCGCGAGCCGGCCCAGGGCGAACGGGTCCTCGAACACCATCCCGCTCACGCCCGGCCCGACCGGCACCAGGCCCGCCGGCAGGTCGAACCGGCGGTCCCACGGCGCCGCCCCGAGCCCACCGCCGTGCAGCAGCACGACCGGCGGCCCGTCACCGCGTCTGTGACAGGTCGATTCGCCGTCGTCGAGAATCAAGCGGCCGGCCGTCATGGTCCCCCCTGGACTTGACTTCCTCCCTCAGACCACCGACGCTACCGAATCCGGCTCTCGCATTCAGGTGATCACCCGCATTTTTCCGCAATTCCACGGTCGCCTTCCGGGATCGCGCCGAATTGGGGTTCATATCCACCCTTAATCCACTGTGGACGGACCGCGCGGTGCGACTCGGGCGACCGGTGGGCACCCGTTCGCGATCCGCCCGGCCTCACCGCCGTCCGTCCCCGTCTGTGCGAACGAGGCGCATTGCCGGCCCGCTCCGGAGCGGAGCTCGCGCGCGGGCCCCGGCGTGGACCTACGCTCACATCGGCTCGACCGCTGTGCAGGGGTCGCGCGCCAAGCGGTTCGTCGACCTCCAGCTCGGCACCCGCGCCAAATCGGCATTCTTCCGCTCGACCGGGTGAATTCACTCAAGCCGTACAGCCAACCCGCCGATGGGGCGGTGCTCGATCGAGCGAGATCCCCGACGCGTGCAGGAGGAGTTCGGCATGGGTTTGCGCGACCGCGTCCGCGACGTCGTGGACGGCAGGCGCTTGCAGCGGGTGGTCATCGCGGTGATCGTGGTCAACGCGGTCACCCTCGGCTGCGAGACGTCGACGGCACTGGTCGCGTCCTACGGCGGCGTCTTCGACGTGCTGGACCGCACCGCCCTGGCGATCTTCGTCCTGGAACTGGCCGCGCGGCTGTACGCGCACGGCCCCCGCTTCTTCCGCGACCCGTGGAACGTCTTCGACTTCGTGGTGGTCGGTGTCGCCCTGCTGCCGGCGGCCGGTCCGCTGTCGGTGGTCCGGGCGCTGCGCATCCTGCGCGCTCTGCGCCTGGTCGCGATGGTGCCGAGCATGCGCCGGGTGGTGACCGCGCTGGTGAAGTCCGTGCCGGGCCTGCTGTCGCTGTCCGGGCTGCTCGTGCTGATGCTGTACGTCGGCAGCGTGGTCGCCATCAACCTGTTCCGCGGCAGCGGCGACCCCCGGTTCGGCGACCTCGGCGCGACCCTCCTGACGCTGTTCCAGCTCACCACCGGCGACGGCTGGTCGGACGTGATGCGCGACCTGATGGCCACCCAGCCGCTGGCCTGGATCTTCTTCGTGGTCTACCTGCTGGTCGGCACGTTCACCATGCTGAACCTGTTCATCGCGGTCGTGTGCAGCGCGATGGAGTCCGAGGACGCCGCGCCCGCGCCGAGGGGCGCCACGGACGACCGGCTGCTGGACGAGATCAAGGCGCTGCGCGAGGAGGTCCGGGCGCTGCGCCTGGAACCCGTCGGGGACCGGCGCTGACCGGGCTGCCCACCGCGGACGACGGTCACAGCAGGCGCGTGGCGTACGGCATGATCCCGCCGTACCGGACCGGTGCGACGCGGACGTGCGAGCCGGAGTACGGCGCCTCGACCATCATGCCGTCGCCGAGGTAGAGCGCGACGTGGGTGCCGCCGCCCGGTCCCCAGAACAGCATGTCGCCGCGCCGCGCCTGGGAGAGCGGCACCTTGCGGCCGGCGTTGTACTGGTAGCCGCTGTAGTGCGACAGGTAGACGCCGACGCCCGCGAACGCGTACATCATCAGCCCGGAGCAGTCGAAGCCGACGCTGTAGTAGTCGCCGTGCGCGTCGCCGACGCCGCCGTCCCGGATGCCGACGGTCGGGCCGTCGTAGTTGCCGCCGCCCCACGAGTACCGCACGCCGAGCTGCGCCAGGGCGCGGGCGACGACGGTCTCCACGCCGGTGCCGCTCGGCGCCGACACCACCGGCGGACGGGGGGCCTGGGGCGCGGCCGCGGCGGCGAGGGCGGCCAGGCGCGCGGCTTCCTCGTCCTCGCGGCGCTTGTCGTCCAGCCACCGGTCGTACTGGGCGCGTTGGCCCTCCAGCCCCTCGACCGCGTGCAACGCCTGGTCCAGCTCGCCTTCCACGCGGGTCTTGTCGTCCTGGAGGCCTCGCGCGGCGGCGGCCTGGCCCTCCTGCGCCAGCACGGCGGTGGTCCGGGCGGCGTCGGCGTCCCGCGCGGCCTGGTCCGCGGCGGCCTGCTTCCGGTCGGCCAGGTCGAGCGCGGCGCGCGCGGCGGAGTCCTTGTTCGCCTGCTCGGCGCGGGTGCGCTCGACGTCGTCCAGCGCGTCGAGGCTCGACTCGCTGACGGCCTGGAGCAGCTGCGCGCGGGCCAGCAGGTCCTGCGGGCTGGTCGCGCCGAAGTAGGCCGAGACGGAGCCGACCAGGCTGCCCTGCTCGTAGCTGGCGGCGGCGAACTCGTCCAGCCGCACGCGGGCGTCCTCGACGGCGCGGGCGGCGGCGTCGGCCTCGACCCGGGCCCCGTCGGCGTCCCGGCGCGCCCGGTCGGCCTCGCCCTGGGCGGTCTCCAGGTCGACCCGCGCCTTGTTGGCCAGCTCCAGCTTGAACGCGACTTCGTCGGTGAGCTCGCGCAGGCGGGCCTCGGCGTCGGTGAGCCGACCGGTCAGCTCACCGACGTGGGCCGCTTTGGCGTCGGCCTGCTGCCGGCCGGCGCTGATCTCGGCGTCGCTGGGGTTGGGCGGCGGTGGCGGCGCCGCGTGCGCCACGCCGCCCAACCCCACCGCGGTGGTCAACGCGATCACGACCGGGATCACCCATCGAGTCACGACTGCCGCCCTCCCCGCGCACTCGGCCGATCGGCGTTACGCCGAACGGCGCTGTGCGGATCGACTCTGCCACTCGTGCCTCACTGTTTCCAACCGACCCGGCGTCAACATCAGCCACACGGGTCACAGCGGACGCGGGGAGCCACCCTCACCCAGGTGACGGGATCACGGTCAGTTGACCTTGCGATCGAGGTCGGCCCAGTACGGCTCGCGCAGCTTGAACTTCTGCACCTTGCCGGTGGCGGTGCGCGGGATGGCGTCGCGGAACTCGACCGAGGTCGGCGCCTTGTACCCGGCGAGGCGGGTCTTGCAGTGGGCGATCAGCTCGGCCTCGGTGACCTCCGCGCCCTCGGCCCGCACGACCAGCGCCTTGATCGTCTCGCCCCACTTGTCGTGCGGCACGCCGATGACCGCCGCCTCGGCCACCGCGGGGTGGCCGAACAGGGCGTCCTCGACCTCGATGGACGACACGTTCTCGCCGCCGGTGATGATCACGTCCTTCTTGCGGTCGGAGATCGTCAGGTGGCCCTCGTCGTCCAGCTCGCCGCCGTCGCCGGTGTGGAACCAGCCGCCCTCCAACGCCTCGGCGGTGGCGCCGGGGTTCTCCCAGTAGCCGGCCATGACGACGTTGCCCCTGGCCAGCACCTCGCCGGTCTCGGACACCCGCAGCCGCACGCCGAGCCCCGGCGCGCCCGCGCGGGACAGCTTGCGCGCCCGTTCCGCCGGCGGCAGCGCGTCGTCGGCCGGTCGGGTGCGGTTGAACGTCAGCAGCGGCGAGGTCTCGGTCAGGCCGTAGAGCTGGAGGAACTCCCAGCCGAGCTCCTCGCCCACGCGGGCGATGGTGCGGCTGGGCGGGGGCGCGCCGGCGCAGATGATCCGGACCCGGTCGCGGCCGGGGATCTCGCCGTCCCAGTCCTGGGCGGCGTCGAGCACGGCGTTCCAGACGGCGGGCGCGCCGCACATCAGCGTGACGCCGTGGTCGCGGACCCGGTTGAGGATCTCCGCGCCGTCGACCTTGCGCAGCACGACCTGCGGCACGCCGAGCCCGGCCAGGCCGTAGGGCATGCCCCAGCCGTTGCAGTGGAACATCGGCAGGACGTGCAGGTAGACGTCGCGTTCCCAGACGCGGGCGTGCATGGCGAAGGTGACCGCGTTGATCCAGATGTTGCGGTGGGTCATCTGGACGCCCTTGGGGCGGGCGGTCGTGCCGGAGGTGTAGTTGATCGTGGCGGTGGCGTCCTCGTCCGGTTCGCGCCAGGGGCGGGGCTCGGTGTCGAAGCGCATCAGCTCGGTCTCGGTCTGCTCGCCGAGCACGAAGCGGTGCCGCGCGGTGACGCCGTCCAGCTCCAGCTCGGGGTCGACGAGCAGCGCGGACGCGCCGCTGTGCTCGACGATGTAGGAGATCTCCTCGGGCCGCAGCCGGAAGTTGACGGGGACGGCGATGCGGCCGGTGGCGGGCACCGCGTGCAGCAGTTCGAGCAGCCGGGCCGAGTTGTGGCTGACCACGGCGATCCGCTCGCCCTCGCCGAGGCCGAGCGCGTCGAACCCGGCCTGCCAGGCCCGGACGCGGGTGGCGAACTCGCCGTAGGTGGTGGTCGGCACGGGCGCGGCGGGCTGGACGGGCTCGTCGACGGAGGCCGGGGTGTCGGCGAAGACCTGCTCCGCCCGGTGGAGGAAATCGGCGACGGTCAGGGGTACGCGCATACGAGGTGACCTTATTTACCGGTGACCGCCCCGGCTACCTCCCGCGTCACCCGGTCGCCAGCACGAACCGCCGGTTCACCGGCTGGACGGGGCGGGGGTGGTCGGCGTGCGTGCGGATGAACGCGCGCAGGGCCGGGTCGTCCACCTGGACCGGCCGGTCCATCACGACCCAGCTGACGATCTCGTCGAACTCGCCCGTGGTCAGCGAGCCCTCGTAGCGGTGGAAGCCGCCGTCCGGGAGGAGCGCCGGCAGGTCGATGCCGCTGGGCGGCTTCCCCTCCGACGGTCCCGGTTCGCCGAGGTCGACGAACACCGCCACCACGCACGCCCGCAGCTCGTCGTCCGCCCGCAGGTGGACGGCGTGCATCTCCGCGCCGCGCGACCGGCCGCGCACCCAGTGCTCGCTCGGCCGGTGGAAGTGGAGGTTGTCGAGCCGGAACTGCTGCCCGCCGAGGCACACCACGTGCTCGCCCCTGGGCCGGAACCGCCAACCGTGGCCCTCCTCCCGGGCGCTGAACTGGTCGGCCCGCCAGCGGACGTCCAACTGCTCCGCCAGCCGGGGCACGACCACCGCGTCACGGAGGTTGATCGGTGACTGTTGACTCCCCATGCGGCCACCTTGGCACCGCGATGCGCTCACGAACGTGTGGTCTCGCGTCACGAGCGGGTGGTTCACCAGGTGCTGGGGTCGCCCCACGTGCGGATCGGGCCGGTCGCCACCACGGGCACGGCGGCCAGTTCCGGCAGCGCCGACGCGGCCGGCTCGCGCACCACCGCCGCCGCCAGCGAGTCGTACGGCGTCGGGTCCAGGGAGCAGATGACGACCGCCGCGCCCGCCTTCGCCGCCAGCGGCACGAGCTGCGCGGCGGGTTCGACCGTGAGCGACGTCCCGGCCACCAGCATCACGTCGCAGTCGAGCACCGCCATCCGCGCCGAGCGCAGCACGTCGTCGGGCAGGGGCTCGCCGAACGCGACCGCCGCCGGCCGCAGGACACCTCCGCACACCGCGCAGTCGGGCGGGACCTCGCCGCCGCGCACGCGCGCCAGCGCCTCGCCCATCGCGCCGACCGCGCCGCACGAGACGCACACCACGCGCGACATGGTCCCGTGCAGCTCGACCACCGGAGACCCGGCCCGCTGGTGCAGCCCGTCGACGTTCTGCGTCAGCAGCGACCGCACCCGTCCGGCCCGCTGCAACCCGGCCAGCGCGCGGTGCGCGGCGTTCGGCTCGGCCGTCCACAAGGGATCGTCCAGCCAGGACTCCCACACCTCGCGCCGCACGCGTGCCGACGTCAGGAACGCCGAGGCGTCGAACCGGAACCGCACCACCCCCGACTCCAGGGAGACGCCGGCGCCGGTGAGGGCGGTGATGCGCCGCGCGAGGGCCATCACGTCCCGTGCACTCATGCCACCACCGTCCCACACGCCTGCGAGCATGTCGGGGTGCGCGGGACAGATGGGCGGAGCCGACCATGACAGGACCGTCGGCGGAGCCGACCACCAGACGTTGGACGGGCGCGGTGCTCGGAGTTGTCGGTTTGGTCACAGCGGTGACCGGTTTCTTCTTGCCGTGGCTGCGCTCCGGCACGGTCACGAGGACGAGTTACGAGGTGCTCGCTCTGCGTGGTTTCGCCGGGTTGGACGGTGTGCCGGGCGAGGTCGTCCGGGGCGCGTGGGTGGCGCTCACCCCGTTGGCGGTGTGCTGCGTGGTGCTTTGGGCGGTGCGTTTTCACCGAATCGCGGCATGGCTCGCACTGGTGTTTGGCACGATTGCGGGAACGGTGGCGGCACTTGCCGCCGTCCAAGGGGGCAACGAGGCGGCACTGGTCGGGATCAGCCTGACCGGACCGGTGACCACCCTCGGTGGTGCTGTGCTGGGGATCGCCGGGGCGATCACCGTGCTCACCGCGACATCCCGCACAGCGATCAGCACTCCAGGAGGAGCACCGTGACGCACCCAGGTGGCGGCGGAGGCGAATGGCCACCGCAGAACAACCCGTACGGCCAGCCGCAGCAGGGCGGCTACCCGCAGCAGGGGCCCCAGCAGGGCGGTTACCCGCAGCAGGGTGGCTACCCGCAGACCGGTCCCCAGCCGCAGCAGGGTGGCTACCAGCCGCAGCAGGGCGGTTACCCCCAGCAGGGCGGCTACCCGCAGACGGGTCCGCAGGGCTTCCCGCAGCAGCCGGGTCACCAGCAGGACTTCGGCCAGCCCTACGGCCAGCAGCCCTACGGCCAGGGCCCGGTCGGCTTCGGGGGCGGCGAGCCGCCGAAGAAGAAGCGCACCGGCCTGGTCGTCACCGCCGTCGTCGCCGTCCTCGCGCTGGCCGCGGGCACGGTCGCCACGGTGTGGGCGCTGCGCAGCTCCGACGAGGTGGCCGCCGGCTCCGAGAGCCCGTCCACCGCGGCGAACAACCTGCTCAGCGCGCTGGGCAGCGGTGACGTCCTGGGCATCATGAACGGCTTGGCGCCCGCCGAGGCGAAGCTCAGCAAGGACTACACCGAGGCCACGATCAGCGAGGCCAAGCGGCTGGAGATCCTGAAGAAGGACGCGGACCCGAACAAGCTCAGCGGCGTCCAGATCAAGAGCGAGGGCATCAAGTTCGACGACGCCGCCGCGGAGAAGGTCAACGACCACCTGACGATCAACAAGGTGGTCGAGGGCAAGATCACGGTCACCTCGGACGTCAAGCAGATCCCGTTGACCGACAAGCTGGTCGACGCGCTCGGCGCGGAGCTGGACAAGGCCGGCACCGAGACCGACACGCTGGACTTCGCCAAGGAGAAGGCCGACCGCGACGGCAAGCCGATCGGCATCGCCACCATCAAGGTCGGCGACGAGTGGTACCCGAGCCTCTTCTACACCATCGCGAACGCCGCGCTGGAGGAAGAGGGCCTGAAGTGGCCCGCCCAGGGCATCGCGCCGGCCGGCGCGGGCTCCGCGAACGACGCCGCGAAGCAGATGGTCGAGAAGGCGCTCGACGGTGACATCGAGGGCGTCCTCGCGCTGCTGCCGCCGGACGAGATGGGCGTGCTGCAGGACGTCGGCCCGATCCTCCTGGACCAGGTCGGCAAGACGCCCGCCACGGGCGCGAAGCTGGTCGAGCTGGAGACCGACGCCAAGGACGTCTCCGGCGGCAAGCTGCTCACGATCCGCAAGCTGGTGGTCGAGGCCGAGGGCGAGACCGTCGAGGTCAGCCGGGACGGCGACTGCTACGCGGCCACGGTCAAGGGCCAGACGCAGCGGCTGTGCGCGGACGAGATCACGCAGCTGGTCGAGCAGCAGGGCGGCAGCGACATCCCGCCCGCCGCGGTCGACGTGATCGCCCGGATCGGCGCGCAGGTGCTGAAGGACGGCCTCGGCGTGGTCGCCACCGAGGTCGACGGCAAGTGGTACGTCAGCCCGTTCCGCACCTACAGCGAGCTGTTCCTGACGCTGATGCGCGGGCTGGAGCCGAAGGACATCGACGAGCTGATCAAGGCGATCAAGTAGGTCGCACCGCACCACCGGAACGCTCCGCAGGGGTCCCCGCCCAAGGGGACCCCTGCTTTTATTCTGCCGGCGGGGTCCGACAGTTCCGGCCGCCGAGCCGCCGCCCGAGACGCCACCTGCCGTGATCTCGCCGGACCGCCGCCGAGCCGGGCCAGGCGTCGCCGGAACGCGCCGAGCCACCGAGCCAACGCCCAGGCATCACCAGAACGCCGGAACGTGCCGAGCCACCGCCCGGGCACCACCGAGCCGTCGCCGGGCCGCTGCCGAGACCCGGCGAGGTCACCGCGAGCACTGGCCGCGGCGCCGGCGCGGACAACCGGACGTCGAGCACCCGAGTCGAACCGACCGCGCCGAAACCGGGGCGAAGTGCGCCGCCACAACCCGCCCCCGACGAGCGACAACGGTCGGTTGTGCGCCCTTACGCTCCCCCGGTGGACACGGAGGCACTGCGGTCGTTCGTCCGGGCAGCCGACCTCGGCCAGGTGGGGCACGCCGCCGCCGAGCTGGGCGTCACGCAGCAGGCGGTCTCCAAGCGGGTGGCCGGGTTGGAGCGCGAGCTGGGCGTCCACCTGTTCACCCGCACCGCGCGCGGTGTCGAGTTGACGCTCGACGGTCAGGCCTTCCTCCCCCACGCCCGCGCCGTCGTCACGGGTGTCGACCGCGCCGTCGCGGCGGTCCGCCCCGGCTCCCGGGCCCTGCGGGTCGACGTCCTCGGTCTGCGCAGCGCGCAGGCGGTCGTCCTGCACGACTACTGGCGGTCGCACCCCGGGACCAGGCTCGACGTGGTGACCCTCAAGGTCGAGGACCCGCTCCTGGCGGCCGCCGCGGTCGAGTCGGGCGAGGTCGACGCGTCGTTCCGCACGGTCGTCGACCGGTCCGCGCTGCCACGCGGCGTGCGGATGGTCCACGCGTTCGAATCGCCGCTGGAGCTGCTCGTCGGCCCGCGGCACCCCCTCGCGGCGGCCCGCCGGCTCACGCCGAGCCGGCTGCGCGAGCACCGGATCTGGGTGCCGGGCATCGCGCCCCGCAGCGAGTGGGCGGAGTTCTACCACCAGCTCGCCACCGACTTCGACCTGCGGATCGACGCGGCGGGTCCGAACTTCGGCAACGAGGTCCTCCAGGACACGCTCGCGGACTCCCCGGACGTGGCGACCCTCGTCGGCGCGCGCGACCGGTACACCTGGCCGGCGCACTACGACCTGCGCCGCATCCCGATCGCGGGGCCGACGATCGCCTACCCGCTCTCCCTGCTGCACCCCGACGCGAACCCCCACCCGGGGCTCCGGCCGGTCGTCGACCACCTGCGCGGCCTGCCCTGCCTGCCCGGGGACACCTGGCGCCCGTCCTGGGCGCCGGACCCGGACCCGGACCCGGACGACACCACCACGAGGAAGTGACCGAGCCGTGCGCGACGACCGACTCCTGCGCATCCGCAGCGCCGAGTTCCGGGCCATGTCCGGGAGAGTCCTGCGGGCCACCGAGCTGACCTCCCGCCTCAACGCGCTGCCGTTCGAGGACGAAGCGGGCAAGGCCGACCTGCTGGCGGAGATCCTCGGCCGGCCGCTGCCGGGCGGGGTCACGATCCACCCGCCGTTCTTCACCGACCACGGCCTGCGCCTGGACCTCGCCGACCGCGTGTTCATCAACCAGAACTGCACGTTCCTCGACTACGCCGGCATCCGCCTCGGCGAGCGCGTGATGATCGGGCCGAAGGCCACGTTCATCACCGTGGGCCACCCGGTGGACCCCGAGGAGCGGCGGGAGTGGCTGAGCGGCGGGCCGATCGACGTGGCGGAGAACGTGTGGATCGGCGCGGGGGCGACGATCCTGCCCGGTGTCACGATCGGGCGCGACGCCGTGGTCGCCGCCGGAGCGGTCGTGGCCGACGACGTGCCGCCGGCCAGCCTGGTGACCGGCGCCAAGGCCGCTGTCCGCAGGCAGTGGTGACGACCTCGCCGAGCGGTGCGACCGGTGGGGCGAGCTAGCCGCGCCGGGGGCCCACCGCGGCGCCGAGCCAGGTCGCGCCCGCCACGAACAGCACCGCGACCACGCCCGAGAGCGCCAACGCGGAGGTGACGCCGTCGTCGTGGGACAGCGCCCACAGCACGTTGCCGACCGGTGGGGTGCGGCCGAACAGGAACACCAGCACGACCAGCGCCGTCGAGGCGAGCACCGACCAGCCGGCCTGCGCGATGACCGGGCGGCTGCACAGCACGCCGACGCCGACGCCGACCAGCGCGCACACCGCCAGCGCCGCGAAACCCTGCGCCACCGTGCCCGGCGGGTAGGGGCGGGGTTGCGTCACGACCGGCGCCAGCGTCGCGACCAGGGCCACGCCCAGGGCCGCGAGCACGGCCGACGCGGTCACGGCGGACTGCGCGCGGGCCCAGCCCCCGGCGGTCACCACGGTCACCGTCCGGCGCACCGGGTCCTCCGCGGTCGCGATGACCACGGTCAACCACGCCGACACCGGGTAGACCAGCACGCACGTGCCGGCGTACGCGGGGAGCGGAGGCCCGGCGTCGGAGGCGTAGAGCATCCCGAGGACGGCGGTGAGCAGCAGCAACGGCGGCAGCCAGCGCTGCGTGCGCAGCACGTCCACGAGCAGGTACCGCACCAGGGCCGTCACGACCGCACGCTCCGCACCGAGCAGCCGAGCCGCAGCGCCTCGGCCAGCACGCCGTCGCTGAACCCGGACCGCACCTCGACCCGCGCGCCACCGCCGACCTCGTGCGCCGCGAGCACCCCTTCCAGCGCGCTGATCAGCGCGAACGCCTCGCCCACCCGGTCCAGCTCGATCACCACGCCGCCGGGTCGGGTCGCGCCGAGCGCCACTTCGCGCGCACCCGGCAGGTCGTGCCCGTGGTGGTCGGTGAGCACGACGGCGGCCCGCGACGACGTCACCAGCTCGCCGAGCACGGCGCCGGCGGCGGCGTCCAGCCCGGACCACGGCTCGTCCAGCACCAGCAGGTCGGTCGCGTGCAGCGCCTGCGCCAGCGCCACCTTCTGCGTGTTGCCCTTCGACAGGGTGGCCATCGGCGCGTCCGGGTCGCCGACGAACCCCAGCGCCTGCACCAGCTCCCACCGCGCCGGCACCCCGCGCACGGCGGCGAGGTGGCGCAGGTAGGCGCGGGCCGACAGCTTCACCCCGGTCGGGAACCGCTCCGGGGCGTACCCGACCGACGCGCCGCGGCTCACCCGGCCGCTGGTGGGGGCGGTCACGCCCGCCGCGACGCGCAGGAGGGTCGACTTGCCCGCGCCGTTGCCGCCGCGCAGCACGACCACTTCACCCGGTTGCACGGCGAGCGACACGTCGCGCAGCACCCAGGGGCCGCGGCCGTAGCGCTTGCCGATTCGATCAAGACGCACCACGGGTGTGATGATGCCCCGATCAAGGTAGGGCCGGGTTGAAGCGGAATACAGGACACGCGTACTGTTTAGGGTGAGAGGGCATCGCACCCGCGGGTGCGGGAGACTCAGCAGTAGTTCCCCTACCGACTTTGCGCGTCACCAGATGGAGTTTCACGTGACTGCACCAGCGAGCAAGGACAGCTTCGGCGCCCGCGGCACGCTCACCGTCGGCGACGCCTCGTACGAGGTGTTCCGGCTGAGCGCGGTCGAGGGCGCCGAGCGCCTGCCGTACAGCTTGAAGATCCTGTTGGAGAACCTGCTGCGGACCGAGGACGGCGCGAACATCACCGCCGACCACGTGCGCGCGCTGGGCAGCTGGGATCCGTCGTCCGAGCCGGACACCGAGATCCAGTTCACGCCCGCCCGCGTGGTGATGCAGGACTTCACCGGCGTGCCGTGCGTGGTCGACCTGGCCACCATGCGCGAGGCGGTGACCCAGCTGGGCGGCGACCCGACGAAGGTCAACCCGCTGGCGCCGGCCGAGCTGGTCATCGACCACTCGGTGATCGCCGACATCTTCGGCCGGCCGGACGCGTTCGAGCTGAACGTGGACCTGGAGTACCAGCGCAACAAGGAGCGCTACCAGTTCCTGCGCTGGGGCCAGACCGCGTTCGACGAGTTCAAGGTCGTCCCGCCGGGCACCGGCATCGTGCACCAGGTGAACATCGAGCACCTGGCCCGCGTGGTGATGGTCCGCAACGGCGTCGCCTACCCGGACACGCTGGTCGGCACCGACAGCCACACCACCATGGTCAACGGCATCGGCGTGCTCGGCTGGGGCGTCGGCGGCATCGAGGCCGAGGCCGCCATGCTCGGCCAGCCGGTCTCCATGCTGATCCCGCGCGTGGTCGGCTTCAAGCTGCACGGCGAGCTGCCCGCCGGCGCGACCGCCACCGACCTGGTGCTCACCATCACCGAGATGCTGCGCAAGCACGGCGTGGTCGGCAAGTTCGTCGAGTTCTACGGCTCGGGCGTCGGCGCGGTGCCGCTGGCCAACCGCGCCACCATCGGCAACATGAGCCCCGAGTTCGGCTCGACCTGCGCGATCTTCCCGATCGACGGCGAGACCATCGACTACCTGAAGCTGACCGGCCGGTCCGCCGAGCAGCTGGCGCTGGTCGAGGCCTACGCCAAGGAACAGGGCATGTGGCACGACCCGGCCGCCGAGCCGGTGTACTCCGAGACGCTGGAGCTGGACCTGTCGACGATCGTGCCGTCGATCGCCGGCCCGAAGCGCCCGCAGGACCGCATCGAGCTGACCAACGCCAAGGAGGCGTTCCGCCAGGCGCTCGGCGCGTACGTGTCGAACACCGACGCGGCCGCGGACTCGCCGGTCGACGAGGCGTCCCAGGAGTCGTTCCCGGCCAGCGACGCGCCCGCCCTGAGCAACGGCGACGCGGGCGGCAAGCCGCACGTGTTCCACACCGCCGCCGAGGGCGCCCAGGGCCGGGCGTCGAACCCGGTGAAGGTGTCCCTGGACGGCGCGGAGTTCGAGCTGGACCACGGCGCCGTGGCGATCGCCGCGATCACGTCGTGCACCAACACGTCGAACCCGTCGGTGATGCTCGGCGCGGCGCTGCTGGCGAAGAAGGCCGTGGAGAAGGGCCTGGAGCGCAAGCCGTGGGTCAAGACGACCCTCGCGCCGGGCTCCAAGGTCGTCATGGACTACTACGAGCGCGCCGGGCTGCTGCCCTACCTGGAGAAGCTGGGCTTCCACCTGGTCGGCTACGGCTGCACCACGTGCATCGGCAACTCGGGCCCGTTGCAGGACGAGATCTCGGCGGGCATCAACCAGGGCGACCTGGCCGCCGTGTCGGTGCTCTCGGGCAACCGGAACTTCGAGGGCCGGATCAACCCGGACATCAAGATGAACTACCTCGCGTCCCCGCCGCTGGTGGTGGCGTACGCGCTGGCCGGTTCGATGGACAAGGACATCACCACCGAGCCGCTGGGCACCGACCAGAACGGCGAGCCGGTGTACCTGGCCGACATCTGGCCGTCGCCGCAGGAGGTCTCCGAGGTCGTCGCGTCGGCGATCTCCCCGGAGGGCTTCACCCGGGGCTACGCCGACGTGTTCGCCGGCGACCAGCGCTGGCAGTCGCTGCCCACGCCGACCGGCAAGACGTTCGAGTGGGACCCGCAGTCGACGTACGTGCGCAAGCCCCCGTACTTCGAGGGCATGGAGATGGAGCCGGCCCCGGTCACGGAGATCGGCGGCGCGCGCGTGCTGGCGCTGCTGGGCGACTCGGTCACCACCGACCACATCTCGCCGGCCGGCGCGATCAAGGCCGACTCGCCCGCGGGCAAGTACCTGACCGAGCACGGCGTGGAGCGCAAGGACTTCAACTCCTACGGTTCCCGGCGCGGCAACCACGAGGTGATGATCCGGGGCACGTTCGCCAACATCCGGCTGCGCAACCTGCTGCTGGACGACGTGCAGGGCGGGTTCACCCGGAACTTCCTCGCCGAGGGCGCGCCGCAGACCACGATCTACGACGCGGCGGAGGCCTACGCCGAGGCGGGCGTCCCGCTGGTCGTGCTGGCGGGCAAGGAGTACGGCTCGGGCTCGTCGCGCGACTGGGCGGCGAAGGGCACCTCGCTGCTCGGCGTGCGCGCCGTGATCGCCGAGTCGTTCGAGCGGATCCACCGGTCGAACCTGATCGGCATGGGCGTCCTGCCGCTGCAGTACCCCGCCGGTTCCACGGCGGCGTCGCTCGGCCTGGACGGCACGGAGACCTTCGACTTCACCGGCATCACCGCGCTGAACGACGGCGACACGCCGCGCACGGTGCACGTGGTGGCGACGAAGACGGACGGCTCGAAGGTGGAGTTCGACGCGGTGGTCCGCATCGACACGCCGGGTGAGGCCGACTACTACCGCAACGGCGGCATCATGCAGTACGTGCTGCGCAAGATGGTCCGCAGCTAGTCGATCGACCCGAGAGGGCCGTCCACCTCCGGGTGGGCGGCCCTCTCGCATCCCCGCCGGCCACGCCGCACGCCTGCGCGGGCCCGGCGGGACGCGTGACCGGCGCATTGTCGTCACAATTCACGTTTCTTCCGTAACGATCCTCAGATCGAAAACGACCGGAAATTGCACTGCGCCGAACGGGTGAAGCTATTTGGCGTTTGCCAGAATGGCTGCCTAACCTCGTGATGCCGACGCATCCGACTCGCACGGAACTGTCATTCGGTCGGATCTTCGCTGGTCCGCACCTGTTCGGGGACTGACCCGTCCGATTTCACCGGAATGCGCGAACGTGATTCCAGAGGGGATTTCACGTCTGTTCGGCGCGCACGAGGAGGTGCGATACCGAATGAACCAGAACACTCGAAGACGGGCTTGCGGCGTGACCGCGGTCCTGCTGGCCGCCCTGGCGGCGCCACTCGCCACGACCACCGGCGCGGCAGCCGCGGACGGCTCCGTCACCGGGACCAAGACCCTGGGGGCCACCGACATCGCGTGCGGCGGGTCCGTCCCGGTCACCGTGACGCTCGACGCCCGGACCGGCATCGCGGGCGCACCGGTGGACGTCGAACTGGTCCTCGACCGCTCCGGCAGCATGCAGGACGCCATCGACGAGCTGAAGACCGCCGCCAAGTCGTTCGTGGACATCCTCGACGAGGCCACCGACGGCTCGCTGGACGGCGTCATCGCCAACGGCAGCCGCGTCGGCGTGGTCAGCTTCTCCGACAACGCCTCCGTCGACGCCGGGCTGACGTCCGACGCGAACGCCGTCAAGGCGGCGATCGACGCGCTGGCCGCCAACGGCCTCACCAACCACTCCGCGGCCATCTCCACCGGTCAGTCGCAGCTGGCGGGCTCGCTGCCCGGCAACGCCAAGAAGATGATCGTGATGACCGACGGCCAGACGACCGTCGGCGGCGACGCGAGCGACGACGCGCTGGCCGCCCGCGCCGCGGGCACCGAGATCTTCGGCATCGGCCTCGGCACCGTCGACGCGGACGAGATCCGGGACTGGACCTCCGACCCCGACGCCACGCACTACTACCAGGCCCCGACCCCGGCGCAGTTGCAAGAGGTCTTCGAGGCCATCGGCGCGGCCATCGTCGTGCCCGCGGCGACCGGTGTGACCGTGGTCGACACGGTGTCGCCGCAGTTCTCGGTCAGCGGCGCGGCGGCGTCCAAGGGCGCGGTCGCCCAGAACGGCAACCAGCTCACCTGGACCATCGACCAGCTCGGCACCGAGACGGTGACGCTGACGTTCACCGCGACGCACCTCGCGGCCACCGGCGGCGGACCGTTGCCGGTCAACCCGACCGTCGCCTACACCGACGCCGAGGGCCACGTCGTCACGTTCGGCAACCCGGCGGTGAACGTGCGCGGTTGCGCCGCGGCCATCGACGTGGAGCCCGAGCACGCGGTCAACGAGCTGGGCACACCCGGCCAGACGCACACGGTGACCGCGACCGTCACCGACGACTTCGGCGACCCGGTGCCGAACACCCCCGTCGACTTCTCCGTGCTCAGCGGCCCGAACGCGGGCGCGGCGGGCAACGGGAGCACCTCCGGCGCCGGCGCGGTCGACTTCACCTACCCCGGCGCCCAGGGCCTCGCGGGCCTCGGCACGGACTCGATCCGCGGCTGCTTCACCCACGCCGCGGGCCACCAGGTGTGCGACGACGTGCTGAAGGACTGGGTGGACACCACTCCGCCGGTCGTGACGTGCGCGCCGACCACCAACCCGAGCGGCGGCACCACGCCTCCCGCCACCAACGAGGACGGGTTCTTCGTCATCTCCGCGACCGACGCGGTCGACCCGAACCCGCAGGTCTTCGTGTCCGACTCGGCCAGTCCGGCGGTCTTCGGCGGGTTCCCGAGCGGCACCCGGATCAAGCTGGTGCAGGCGCCCGGCGCGACGCCCAACCAGAAGCCCGGCGTCGGTGCCGTCGACTGGCGCATCACGCTCAAGGGCGACGCCCTCGTCCACGGCGTCGACTCGTCGGGCAACCAGTCGGCTCCCGTGAGCTGCCTGGTCCCGCCGCCGCCGAAGTAGCGGTCCCACCGAGACCGTGAGGGGCGTCCACACCCTGAACCGCTCCCCGGGAGTTGGACTGAGAATTCAGTTCCGACTTTCGGGGAGCGGTTCGTTGCATCCAGGTAGTTCGTTGTCCGGGCGGCAGCGGGGGTCCGCTGTCGCGTTGTTCGAGGCCGGGTACGGCCCGAAGGCTGTCGCGACCCGGTTGGGTGTGTCGCGGACCGCGATGCGACGCTTGCATGAGCGTTGGAGGCTGCGGAGCGCGGGAGCGCTGATGATGAAGCCGGGCAGGCGGTCGTTCACGTTCGAGTTCAAACTCGGGGTCGTGCGCCGGTTCGTCGACGGTGAGGCGACCGCGATCGAACTGGCACGCGAGCACGACCTGTCCTCGCCCAAACTCGTCGAGAACTGGGTTCGGGCGTATCGGCGTGACGGCGGGGAAGCGCTGCGGCCCAAGCCGAAAGGCCGGCCCGCGGCACCGCCGGCACCGGAACAGGATGAGCTGGAACGCCTGCGGCAGGAGAACCTGCGGCTGTCGGCGAAGGTGGCCTATCTGGAAAAACTGCGGGCCTTGAGGGCGCAGGGGCGAGAATGAGAACCCAGGTCATCGCCACCCTCAAGGCCGACTACCCGCTGGCGGTGCTGCTGGAGGCCGCCGGTCTGGCCCGGTCGACGTTCTTCCACCACCAGGCCCGGCAGGCCCGACCCGACCCGCACGCCGACCTCAAGACCGCGATCACACAGGTGTTCGACCGGGCTCGCGGCCGCTACGGACATCGGCGGATCCACGCCGTGCTGACCGGACAGGGCCGGCGGGTGGCCAAGAAGACCGTGCTGAAATTGATGAACACCCTCGGCCTGGTCTGCAAGGTGCGCCGCCGGCGCCGGTACCGGTCCTGGCGGGGACAGGTCGGCACGATCGCCCCGAACACGCTGGACCGCCGGTTCACCGCGTCCGCGCCGGACACGAAGTGGGTCACCGACGTGACCGAGTTCCGCATCGGGGACCGCAAGGTCTACCTGTCACCGGTCATCGACCTGTTCGACCGGTCCGTCATCGCCTACACCCACGGCCCGGCCTCGACGCTGGAGCTGACGAACTCCTCGCTGCGCGAGGCGATCGCCACCCTGCCCGCCGGAGCCACACCCCTGGTGCACTCCGACCAGGGCTTCCAGTACCAGCACGCCTCCTGGCGCACCCTGCTCCTCGACGCCGGACTCACCCAGTCGATGTCACGGCGGGCCAACTGCCTCGACAACTCGATCGCCGAGAACTTCTTCGGCCACGTCAAGGAAGAACTGTTCAACCACGACCGCTTCGACACCGTCGAGGAGTTCACCACAGCACTGGACGACTACCTCGACTGGTACAACACCACCCGCGTCTCCACCACGCTCAAGGGCCTGAGCCCGGTCGAATACCGAGCCCAGGCCCTCACGCCCTAACCTTCAGTTAGCCAGTCCAACTTCTGGGGAGCGGTTCACCCGGGGCGCCCCTCACGCCGGTCCTCACCGGTCCTCGGCGGTCCTCGGCGGGCCTCGGCGGGCCTCGGCGGGCCGCTAGGGTTACGCCCCCGTGGGGGCCGTCGTGTGGGCGTTACCGGTCGTGGTCGGGCTCGTCCTGCCGCTGTGGGAGGACGGTCCGCCGCCCGGCGCGTCGTCGACCCTGGTGATCGCCGGGCTGCTGCTCAGGGCACGGCAGGCGCACGCCGAGCGGCCGGGTGCCTGGTTCCCGCTGCTGGTGGCGGGGTCGACGATGTTCGCGCCGGCGACGGCCGGTGAGTCGGCGGGCGGGTGGTCGCTCCCCGCCTGGTCCGTCCACTTCGACCTGTGGCGGTTCCTGCTCGGGCTGGTGGTCGCGGTCGGACTGGGAGCCTGGGCGTGGCGGGCGCGCAGCCGCACCGTCGCGCTCACGGCTGCCGGCTACCTCGCCGCGGTCTGGTGCTTCGAGCCGTCGTCGGCGCCGGTCGCGGAGTTCGGCTGGATGTCGTACGGACCGGTCGGGGCCCCGACGCCGTCGCCCGACGCGCTCGTCACGGTCGACCCGTCGGCCACCGGGCCGTACCCGGAGCTGGTGGTCGTGGCCGGCGCGGTCCTCGCGCACGCCCGACTGGGGCGGGTGCGGCCGTGGCACGTGACGGCGATCGCCGGGTTGCTCGGCTCGCTGTGGCACTGGGGCGCGTTCGCGCTGCTCGTCGTCGCCGCGGTGGCCGCCGCCCACGACCTGCACGCCCGCCGGCCTGGCGCGTGGTATCCGCTGCTGCTGGTCGGAGTGGGCCTGGTGGTGTGGCCGGTGCTCCTGGCGCTCACCGCGCCGGCGTGGCCCGGGCCGACGGTCGAGGACCTGGGCGCGACCGCCGAGGTCACGGCGCTCGTCGCCGTCGACAGGGGTTCGTCCGCGGTCGCCGTCTCGTTCGTCGACCACGACGACCTGTTCATGGCGTTCGTGGTGGCAGCAGGGCTGGCCGTGTGGTCGTGGCGGCGCAAGAGCCCGGTCGTGGCGCTCACGGCGGTCGTCTACCTGGGTCTCACCTGGCTGCGCACCGCGCCCGTGCGGACGGAGCTGGTGGTCCTGGCGGGTGCGGCCGTCGCCCTCGCGACGACGGCCGCACCCGGCGCCGCTAGAACGGCTGGGCGTTCGGCTGGAACACCTGACCTTCCGCCGGGGCCTTGAGGTCGACCAGGTAGTCGGTCACCGCGGTGTCCACGCCGGCGCTGTCACCGAGGATGCAGTGCCCGAACGCGTCCACGCTGAGCAGCCGCGCGTTGCCGAGCTGCCGGTCCATGCGCTTGCTGAACTCGTACCGCGTGGCCGGGTCGTAGTAGTTGCCCACCACGACGATCGGGTTCGGCGTGCGCTTGCCCCAAGGACCCGCCCAGCGGTCCGGCCGCGGCACCGGCCAGGTCGCGCACGTGAGCAGGTCGGACGCGGCCTGCGAGCGGCCGAACGTGGGCGACTCCCGCTCCCACACCGCCGCCGTCACCGGGAACAGCTGCGGCGCCCGGAGGAACGGCTTGTCCGTGCAGTTCACGCCGTAGTACGAGTCGTCGTACAGGTACTCGGTGTCGCCCGTGAGGCCGGCCCTGATGTCCGCCAGACCGCGCTTGTTCGCCAACGGCGGCAGCAGCGCGGCCTGCTCCTGCGCGGAGGACGTGGCGACGCCCGGGTGCAGCACCGCGTAGATGCTCTGCAACCACGCGGCCAGCGCCTTGAAGCGGGTCGGCGCGTACAGGTCGCTGCCGACCCGGCCGATGTAGCCGTCGTAGGTCACGACCTGGCCGTCCGGCAGGGTGATCGGTTTCGTGCGCAGGTGGTCGCGCGCCTCGTCGAACTTGGCCCGCGGGTCGCCGTCGCTGTAGGCGCACTTGTCGCCTTCGACGTCGCAGCGCTTCAGGAACGCGTCCAGCGCGAGCTCGAAGCCCTGCGCGCGCTGCCGGTCGTACTCCGCGCCGTTGGAGGTGCGCAGCGCCGGGTCGACGTTGCCGTCCAGCACGAGGGCCCGGGACTTCGACGGGAAGATGTTGGCGTAGGTCGCGCCCAGCAGCGTGCCGTAGGAGAAGCCGACGAAGGTCAGCTGCCGGTCGCCGACGCCCTGCCGCAGCAGGTCGAGGTCACGTGCCACGGCCTCGGTGGACATGTGGTCGAGCAACGGGCCCGCGTTGCGCGCGCACGCGTCGGTGTAGTCCTCGGTCGCGTCCATGGTGTTGCGGATCTCGGTGCGCGTGACCGGGACCGCGGACATCCGGCCGAAGACCTCCTCGGCCTCTTCGAGGGTCTTGAAGCAGCGCAACGGCGAGCTGCGGCCGACGCCTCGCGGGTCGAACCCGATCAGGTCGAACCGGTTCATGACCTCCGGCTGGAAGAACGAGCTGCCGTAGGCGGAGTAGATGAGGCCGGCGCCGCCGGGGCCGCCGGGGTTGATGAACAGCGAACCGACCTTGGCGGCCTGGTCGTCGGCCGGGCGCTTCATCAGCGCGACGGTGATCTTGGGGCCGTTCGGCTTGCGGTGGTCCAGCGGCACGGGGTGGTTGGCGCAGCTGACCTTGTCGCGCTGCGCGGCCGGGATCTCGTCGAGGACGTCCTGGGCGCAGGTCGTCCACTGGATCGGGGCGGCGCCCCGTGCTTCCTGCGCGGTGGCGGCGCCGGTGCCCACGAGACCGGACACCGCCGTGCCGACGGCCAGCGCGAGAACCAGCGCTCTGTTTCGAAGTGGCATGCGATAGCGCTCCCTCGGTTCGCTCGGCGTCGCCCCTCGATGACACCGCGACGCCATCGCGCGAGGCTTTCACTCGAACGTGGTCGGCAACACCCGCAGAACGGAGGATTCGTGGCCGACGAACGGTTCTTGCCGTGCCCTGCCGGTGGCCGAGCGGTCCACCGGAAGCCCGCCGAACCGCTGCCCGGAGCGTACGTCCAGCCGGCCGTGACGCGCTGAGCGTTGAACTCGGGGGTCGTGGAGGTTGGACTCTCGACGCGTGGGGGTAGGACTCTCGGGGTCAGGGGGTGGGGCGGAAGACCGCCAGGCGTTGGCCGTCGGCGGCGGTGAGGATCTCCGAAGTCAGGTCGACGTGGTTGCCCGCGGCGTCGCGGAAGGTCCGCCGCGAGCCGCTCTTGACCTTCACGTCGTAGTGCCGCCACAGCGCCGCGAACTCGGCGCTCGCCGCCGACAGCTCCGCCACCAGGGCCGCCAACGCCGCCGAGCCGGGGTCCGCGGCGGCGACCGTGCGCAGGTGCGCCACGCAGTCCCGCGCCATGCCCTCCCACCCCACGAACACGTCGCGGGCGCGGGGATCGGTGAACACGTAGCGCACCAGGTTGCCCCGCCCGCACACGCCCGGCATCAGCCGCTCGCCCTCCGGGTTCACCGCCAGCAGGTCGCTGACCTGGTCCAGCACGTACGCCGGCGTGGGCCGCACCGCCTCCAGCAGGTGCAGCAACCCGGGGCGCGGCGCGCCCGCGCCCGACCACGGCGTCGGGCCGGCGGAGCCGCGCGCCAACGCGTGCAGGTGTGCGCGCTCGTCCTCGCCCAGCCGCAACGCCGACGCGAGCGCGTGCAGCACCTCGGCTCCGGGGTTCGTGTCCCGCCCCTGTTCCAGCCGGGTGTAGTAGTCACGCTCACGCCGGCGAGCGCCGCCAGCTCCTCGCGGCGCAGCCCCGGCGTCTGCCGCCGCCCGACCCCCGCGGGCAGCCCGACCTCCGCCAGCCGGACGCGGCCACGCCGGCTGCGCAGGAACTCACCCAGCACACCCATGCCCCGAGTGTCGCACCACCGCGGGGGTGGCCCCGCCGGGACCAGGCCCGGCGCGGTCTCCCCGCGCCGCCCGACGTCCACGACGCTGCTGGGCATGACACACGTACTCGTCATCGGCGGCAGCTCCGGCATGGGCCTGGCGACGGCCCGCCTCCTGCTCGACCAGGACGCCGTCGTCACCATCGCCGGCCGGTCCGCCGACCGACTCGCCGCCGCCGCGCGCGACCTCGGCGACCACGAGCGCCTGCGCACCGCCGTGGTGGACGTCGCCCGGGAGGACGACGTCCGACGGCTGGTGCGGGACGCCGGTCCCCTCGACCACGTCGTCGTCACCGCGGTCGACGCCACCGACGCCTACTTCCCGATCGCCGACTTCGCGCTGGAGCACGCGCGGGCCGTGATCGACACCAAGCTGCTGGGGCCGTGGCTGGTGGCCAAGCACGCCGCGCCGCGCGTCCGGCCCGGCGGCTCGATCACCTTCACCTCCGGCATCGCCGCGTACCGGCCGGGGACGGGTGCCTCGGTGCTCGGCGCCGCCAACGGCGCGCTGGAAGCCCTCGCCCGCGCGTTGGCGCTGGAGCTCGCGCCGGTCCGGGTCAACGTCGTCTCGCCGGGATGGGTCGACACCCCCGTGTGGGACGAGCTGGCCGGCCCGGCCAAGGCCGAACGGCTCGCCGCGATGGCGGCCCGCCTCCCGGTCGGCCGGATCGGGGTGCCCGAGGACCTCGCCGAGGCGTTCGTGGCCGTGCAGCGCAACCGCTTCATGACCGGCTCGGTGCTGCACGTCGACGGCGGGCACCGGCTCGTCTGACGACGCGGTGGTCCCGTGCCCGGCGCCGGGCACGGGACTGCCGCGCGTCCGCTAACCGACCGCGCGGGCCAGGGTCAGCGCGAAACGGCCCTCCGGGTCGGTCCACCAGCGTTCGAGGGCGAAGCCCGCGGCGGTCAGCTCGCGGGTCACGCCCTCACGGCGGAACTTCGCGGACACCTCGGTGCGCAGTTCCTCGCCCTCGGCGAACTCCACGTCCAGGGACAGCGCGGCGACGTGGGCCTTGACCGGGCGCAGTGCCCGCAGGCGCATCTCGATCCACTCCTCCTCGGCGTTCCACAGGGCCACGTGCTCGAAGTCGGCGGGGTCGAAGTCGGCGTCCAACGTCCGGTTGATCACCCGCAGCACGTTCCGGTTGAACTCCGCCGTCACGCCCTGCGAGTCGTCGTACGCCCGCACCAGCACGTCCGGGTCCTTCACCAGGTCCGTGCCGAGCAGCAACCACTCCCCCGCCTCCAGCACGTCGCGCACCGAGGCGAAGAACTTGTCCCGCTCCTCCGGGATCAGGTTGCCGATCGTCCCGCCCAGGAACGCCACCACCCGCGGTGGCGCGCCGGGCAGCAGGCCCAGGTGCTCGGTGAAGTCGCCGACCACCCCGTGCACCCGCAGGCCGGGGTACGCGGCCAGGATCGCCCGCGCCGCCTCCGTCAACGCCGAGGGCGACACGTCCAGCGGCACGAACTCCTGCAGCGTGCCGTGCGAGCGCAGCGCGCTGAGCAGCAGCCGGGTCTTCTCCGACGAGCCGGAACCCAGCTCCACCAACGAGTGCGCGCCGGTCAGCGACGCGATCTCCGCCGCCCGCGCCACCAGGATCTCCCGCTCCGCCCGGGTCGGGTAGTACTCGGGCAGCCGGGTGATCTCCTCGAACAGGTCGCTGCCGACCGCGTCGTAGAACCACTTCGGCGACACCCACTTCGGCCGCGCGGTGAGCCCTGCCCGCGCCTCGGCGCGCAGCGCGATCGCCGCGTCCTCGGGGGTCAGGTGCACGTCCAGCACAGGCTCGGTCATCCTCGTCCAATCGGTTGAACGTCCACAGTAGACACATCAGCCGTGACGACGTGCCCGTCGGGCACCTCCCGCCAGCGCGGGTCGTCGTCCAACGGCTCCGAGGCCAACGTCACCGCGCCGTCGCCGGAGCGCACCCACAGCGAGTGGGTCCACGTCGTGCCGGCGAGCACGGTGCCGTCGGTGAGCAGCAGGTTCAGCCGCGAACCGGGCGCGGCGGCGGCGACTTCGGACACGACCGAAGCCAGCGCGACGCCCGGCGCGACACCCGAAGCGAGACGCGACCGCACCAACGCCCACAGCAGGGCGGCGTCGGTCGGCGCGTCCAACGTCAGCAACGAGGCCACCGGCACGGTCTTCGCCACGTCCACGACGGACTCCGGCCAGTCGGCGACCCGACCGTTGTGGCTGAACAGCCACCGCCCGTCGGTGAACGGCGCGCACGCGGTGTCCGCCACCGGCATGCCGACCGTCGCCGAGCGCACCGCGGCCAGCACCGCGCCGGACAGCGTCACCCGGCTCAGCGCCAACAGGTTCTCGTCGGACCAGATCGTGCCGGCCCGGCGGTAGCGCACCGCCGGGCCGCCCGGCGCGGGGTACCACCCCACGCCGTAGCCGTCCACGTTGACCGTGCCGCCGCCGCGCATGTCCCGAGGGGCGTACGACTGCCGCACCAGCGAGTGCGGCGGGTCGTGCACCAGCGCGGCGACGGGCACGGCGGGGCCCAGGTAACCCAGGTGGCGGCACACGGTCAGGCCAGGTCGTCCCGTGAAGCGTCCCGCGCGCAGCGGAAACCCGCGAAGATCTGCCGCCGGATCGGGTAGTCCCAGTTCCGGAACGTCGAGCGCACCGCGGCCTGGTCGCTGCCGAACGACCCGCCCCGCAGCACCTTGTAGTCCGGCCCGAAGAACACCTGGGAGTACTCGGCGTACGGGAACACCTCGAACCCGGTGTAGCCGTGGAAGTCGGAGCTGGTCCACTCCCACACGTCACCGATGAGCTGGTGCACCCCCAACGCCGACGCGCCCGCCGGGTACGCCCCGACCGGAGCGGGCGTCAGGTGCCGCTGGTTCAGGTTCGCGTGCGCCTCCGTCGGGTCCTCGTCCCCCCACGGGTAGCGGCGGGACCGGCCGGTCGCCGGGTCGAAGCGGGCCGCCTTCTCCCACTCCACCTCGGTGGGCAGCCGCTTGCCCGCCCACTTCGCGTACGCCTCGGCCTCGTGGTAGCAGACGTGCACGACCGGCTGGTCGGGCTCGATCGGCTCGGTGCGGCCGAACGCGGTGCGGTACCACTGGTCACCCACCCGTTCCCAGAACCGGGGCGCGACCAGGGACGCCTTGCGCACGTGCGCCCACCCGGCCTCGCTCCACCACCGCGGGTCGCGGTAGCCGCCGTCGGCGATGAACGCCGCGTACGCGCCGTTCGTCACCGGCGTGGTGTCGATGAAGAACGGCTCGGTGACCACCTGGTGCGCGGGTCGCTCGTTGTCCAGCGCCCACGCCTCGGTGGACGTGCCCATGGTGAACGGGCCGCCGGGCACCAGCACCTCGGCCGGGCCGACCGGGCCGCCGCGCGGCGGGCGGGGCGCGTCCAGCACCGGGTCGCCGACGCGCAGCTGGTGGGTGGCCAGCATGGTCTCGTCGTGCTGCTGCTCGTGCTGCACGATCATGCCGAACGCGAACCCGCCGTCGACCAGCCGGTGGCCTTCCAGCGGGGTGCGCTCGAGCACGTCGAACACCTTGTCGCGGACCTCGCCGACGTACTTGCGCGCCTCGGCGGGCCCGAGCAGCGGCAGTTCCGGCCGGGCCGACCGGGCGTGCTTGAACGCGTCGTACAGCTCGTCGATGTCCGCCCGGACCGGCTCGCGGCCGCCCACGTCCCGGACCAGCCACAGCTCTTCCTGGTTGCCGATGTGCGCGAGGTCCCAGACCAGCGGCGACATCAGCTTGGAGTGCTGGCGGACGAGGTCGTGGTCGTCCACCGCGTCGGTGAGCAGCCTGCTGCGGTCACGGGCCCTGGTGAGCTGGGCGGCGACCTGGTCGCGAAGGTTCTCGGTGCTGGTCATGAACGGCCCCCTCCGGTCTTCTCAGCGAGCGTGCGGTGCAGTTCTTCGGCGATGGCGTCGGTCTGGCCGACCGACAGGTCGGTGTCGGGCAGCGCGGCGCAGCCCAGGTCGACCACGTCGCGCGCCGCGCGGGCGAGCACCGGGTCGGCCAGGCCGTAACGCGCGGCGGCGAGCCAGCGGTTCGCGGCGCCCTCGGTCACCGCGAGCACCTCGTCCACGTACTTGGACGTGCTGAACAGCGCCGCCATGAGCACCACCGGCGGCAGCCACCGGCCGTGCGGCGGCGAGTCCAGGTAGCGGACCTCCAGGTACCCGCGCGGGCGGACCGGCGGGAACTGGAGGGTGAGGTGGTAGTCGAGGTCGTCGGCCGTCGGCGGGCGGTCGAGCGCGCCCGCGATCCAGTCGGCGAACGTCAACGGGTGCGGCGGCAGCCAGTTCGGGCCCGGTCTGCGCACCGCGATGACCGGTGTGTCGAGCACCCGCTTGGCCCACGCCTCGGCCGGGTTGGCGCACACCGCCGCCGCCCGGGTCCGCACCGGGTCGGTGGCGTACAAGGTGCGCATCCTCGCGCTGGCCCAGTCCGTCCGCCGGCCGTTCACCCCCGGCGAGTTGGCGAACAGGGCGGTGACGACCGGTCCGAGGGCGTGCACCGCGGCCCAGCGCTTCGGCAGGTCGGAGGCCAGCCCGAAGTCCAGGCAGACCTGGAGGCCCGCGGTGCTGCACATCATCGTGATGCCCTCGGGCCCGATCGGGGCGAAGGCGTGTTCCATGGCCGCGTAGCGCGGGACCTGGAGCATCCGGCGCGGCGGGCGGAAGGGGTCGGCGCCGTGCTGACCGAGCCGGAGACCGGCCGGTCCGAGCAGGCTGTGGAGGTGGTCGATGTCCGCCGCGACGGTCTTCAGCAGATCCGTCAGCGATTCCCGCGGCGGTGTCGAGATCTCGACCTGGCCACCCGGTTCCACGGTCAGCGGGGTGCCGGAGGGCAGTGGCCGCTGAGGGCTGTCGGGGACGAGGGTCGGTGGCGCGTGCCCGCCGAGCGCGGCCGCGAGGGTCTTCGCGTCGAGCGGTCGGCTGGGATCTTCGACGTGGTGGACGGTCCATTCCAATTCGACTCCGAGCAGCCTCGGAGGCCCGTGCTTGAAGCAGACCGAGGCGACGTAGGCCTCGGCCTCCGCTCGGTCCCGGAACACCGCCGGAGCGGGTCCCGGAGCCGGCGCATTACGGACAGCAGTCACTGGTGGCACTCCCCGTGATCAAATCTCGTCCGTTCGACGCTACACGCAGGCACCGACACTCGCAGCTATGGAAAACCGTTGCGGATCAACGACATGCCCGGCGCCGTGCGCGGGGCTGACGGCCGGTCGGGTGGAGGGCGGCTGCGTTCCGGTGGCGTCCCCCTTGCGCCGAGTGGACGAATCGCGGTGGCCGAACGGACAATCCGGGCGCGGTGTGAACAACTCGTGGCAACCGGGTGACCGGTCAGGAACCCGGGTACTCGAGGTCCACGTGCAACACGCGGTCGTTGCCGACCTCCTCGTCCAGGTCCCACGTCGTCGTCACCCAGAGGTCGCCCTCCGGGTCCACCTCGACCGTCCTCAACCGCCCGTACTCGCCCTGGAGGTAGACCGCCTCCTCGACCAGCTCCGAGCCCTCGATGCGCAGCCGGTACAGCCGCTTGCCGACCGTGGTGCCGACGAAGAGGTGGTCGTTGACGATCGCCAACCCGCTCGGCCCGCCGGCCGTCGTCGGCCACATCCGCTTCGGCGGGATGCTGCCCTCGCAGTACCCCTGCGTGCCCTCGCAGCCGGGCCAGCCGTAGTTGCCGCCGCGCGTGATCAGGTTCAGCTCGTCGAGCGAGTTGTTGCCGAACTCCGTCGCCCACAGCCTGCCCTGCGAGTCGAAGTCGAGGCCCTGCACGTTGCGGTGCCCGTAGCTCCAGATCGCCTTGCCCGGGAACGGGTTGTCCGCCGGGATCGAGCCGTCCGGGTGGATGCGCAGGATCTTGCCCGCGTTGGTGTCCAGGTTCTGCCCGTAGCTGCCGTTCTGCGCGTCTCCGGTGGAGACGAACAGGTACCTGCCGTCCGGGCTGAACCGCAGCCGCCCGCCGTTGTGGTAGCGGTTCTTCGGCAGGCCGCTCAGGATCGTGGTCCAGCCGGTGAGCGTCTCGCCGATCAGCCTGGCGCGCACGACCTGGTTGCCGGACGACGTGGTGTGGTAGATGAACACGTGCCGGTCGGTGGCGAACGCGGGCGACAGCTCGACGCCCAGCACGCCGCCCTCGCCGTTGGTGCCCTGCGCGCCCGGCACCCGGCCGACGTCGGTCCGCGTGCCGTCCGGCGCGAGGCGGTAGAGGGTGAACCGCTCCCGTTCGGACACCAGCGCCGTGCCGTCGGGCAGGAACGCCAGGCCCCACGGCACGTCCGTGCCCTCGCGCAAGGTCGTCACCGCGCCGGGCCTCGGCTCGCCCGGCGGCGCCGTCCCGCCCGGCGCGAGGATCACCTCGTCGCTGAACGGCGAGAGGTTGCCCGCCGCGTCGCGCGCCCGCACGGCGAACCGGTAGCCGGTGCCGGCGCTCAGGCCGGTGACCGTGGTGGACGGGCCGTCGGTCGTGCCCACCTGCACGCCGTCGCGGTGCACCACGTACCCGGTGACGCCGACGTTGTCGGTGGCCGCCTCCCACGCCAGCGACACGCTGGTCGGCGACTTGCCGGCGGGGCGCAGGCCGCCCGGCGCGGTGGGCGGCTCGTCGTCCGGCGGCGGGGCGTCGGTGCGCACGACGACGTTGTTGCTGGCCTGCGAGACGTTGGGCGCGGCGTCGCGGGCGAAGACCGTCCAGTCGTACGCCGTGTCGGGGCGCAGGCCCGCGACGGTGGCGGACAGGGTCGTGCCGGGCACGCTCGTCATGAGCTGACCGTGCTGGTAGACGTCGTAGCCGACCACGCCGACGTCGTCCGCCGCCGCGTCCCACGCGAGCGACACGCTGGTCTCGGACCGGTCCGTGGCGCGCAGGTCGCGCGGCGGGGTGGGCGGCTCGGTGTCGGTGTCGTCGACCACGAGGCGGTCGGCGTTCGGCCCGCCGGCCGCGGTGGTGGCGGTGGCGCGGACCCGGTTCACGCCCGCCCGCAACCGGACCGGCGCGGTGACGTCGCGCCACGTGGCCCACCCGCCGGTGCCGGGGAAGGGGACGACGCCGGCCCGCGCGCCGTCCACGGTCAGCGCGAGCGGCCGGTCGGTGCCGCTCCCGTTGGCGTAGCGGAAGACCAGCGCGTGCGTGCCCGCCCGGGCCGCGGTCACCGAGTACTCGACGTAGCCGCCGAACGCGTTGTCGTAGTCCACGTACCCGGTGCCGGTGAACCCGGCGTGCTCGGCCTCCACCGCGCCGCGCGAGATGGTCGCGGCCTCGGACTGGTGGTCGGTGAGCCCGTGCGCGGCGCCGGAGGCGGTGAGGAGCGACAACGCCGTCGCGGCGGTCACGGCGGCGACCGCGAGCCGCCGCCGCGGCGACCGCTGCGGTCGTGCGCCCAGTGCGTTCGATCCCATGTGTCTCCTCACCGGCTCCGGTAGCGCGCGGCCTGGCGGCCGAACTCCGCCCGCGAGGACGGCACGTCCAGGGCGATCCGGTCGAGCACCTCCGCCGGGCGCCGACCTTCGGGCAGGGCGAACGACGACCGCAGCACGCCCACGTGGCCTGCCGCGAACGGCACCAGGCGCACCGGCGCGTCGGCCCGGTTCGCCAGCGCGTCCAGCTGGTCGGCCATCACCGCCTCGTCGCCGACGCGGACGTGCAACGCGGCCTCGTGCACGAAGAAGCTCGCGGCGGCGTGCGGCAGCCGGTCGACGCCGCTGTCGTCGCCGAGCGCCAGGGCGTAGGCGGGTGTGCGCAGCGGCTCCGGGACGCACAACGCCTCGTAGACCACGACGGAGCAGCCCGGCGAGCGGTCGGCGGTGTCGCCGGGCCGTCGGCCGACGAGCCTGATCAGATCGATCAAGTCCGGGCCGTGCCGACTGCGGTCCACCGTGGACGGTCGGTTCGACCAGCCCAAACCCGGCACCAGCTTCAGCGGCGGACGAATGTCCTCACCTGCGGTCACGGTGCGCCACCGTAGTGACGGTGACCTGGGGTTTCGAGCCGAGACGGCGAAGTACACCCCAAAGTGGACGGGCCAAGCCGTACGTACTGATTGGATTTCGTCAGGCGGC
The DNA here is from genome assembly GCF_016695385.1 of Saccharothrix sp. 6-C. Taxonomy (NCBI): domain Bacteria; kingdom Bacillati; phylum Actinomycetota; class Actinomycetes; order Pseudonocardiales; family Pseudonocardiaceae; genus Saccharothrix; species Saccharothrix sp. 6-C. The sequence continues at coordinate 5,144,936 of NZ_CP064192.1, forward strand.
CCTGGCAACATCGACAGGTGCCCAGGGTGAGCCAGGACCACCTCGATGCCCGTCGCCGTCAGATCCTCGACGGCGCTCGTGCGTGTTTCGCGCGTTTCGGCTATGAAGGCGCGACCGTGCGCCGCCTGGAAGAGGCTACCGGCCTGTCCAGGGGCGCGATCTTCCACCACTTCCGGGACAAGGAGTCGTTGTTCCTCGCGCTCGCCGAGGACGACGCGCTGCGCATGGCGGAGGTCGTCGCCCAGCAGGGCCTCGTGCAGGTGATGCGCGACCTGCTGTACCCGCCGGACCCCAACGACGTCGAGCACCCGGCGGACTGGCTCGGCACGCGGCTGGAGGTGTCGCGGCGGCTGCGCACCGACCAGGAGTTCCGGGCCAGGTGGGCGGAGCGCTCGCGGCAGCTGACCGACGCGACCCGGCAGCGGCTGGAGCGCCAGCGCGAGGCGGGCAACCTGCGCGACGACGTGGACGTGGACGTGCTGACGTCGTTCCTGGAGCTGGTGCTGGAGGGCCTGGTGTCGCACCTGGCCATGGGCCTGCCGGCGGACGACCTCGAACCCGTGCTGGACCTGGTGGAGGAGAGCGTCCGGCGGCACCGCCGCAAGGGCTGACGGTCCGCCGCGGACCTCGGCCGGCCGGCGAGGCGGTGGCCGCGGTCTCGGTGCCGGCCGCCCTCTCGCGCGGCGGGCCGACCGCGCCGCGCGGGCGGTGCTCTCGCTGCGACCGCTCGCCACGTGGTCGCCGACGGCGGTGATCCCGCTGGTCGCGGTGGGCCGACTGGCCGAGGCGTCACTCGGAGCAGCCACCGCTAGGCCGACGCGCACCGCCCGGGTGACCCCATAGGATCGCCGACATGGCTGACGCCCGACCTGCCCACGTGCACCGGGTGCGGGTGCGCCCGGTCGACTGCGACCGCCAGGGGATCGTGCACGCGTCGCGCTACGCGGTCTTCTTCGAGGCTGCCATGGTGGAGACGCTGCGGTCCCTGTTGGGCTCCTACAAGGAGTTGGAGAAGCACGGCGTCGACTTCGTGATGGCCGAGACCTCCATCCGCTACCTCAACCCGGCCGGGTTCGACGACCTGCTGCGCATCGCGGTGCGGGTGCGGACGTTGGGCACCACCACGTTGACCATGGGGTTCGACGCGGACGTCGACGGCACACCGGTGGCCACCGGCTGGAACCGGTACGTCTCCTTCGGCACGCCGGAGCTGCGCAGCACCCCGATCCCGGCCGAGTTCCGCAAGGTCCTGGAACGCAGGCCTGCCGCCACCGGCCCCAGGACCGGTTCCGCGACTAGGTCCGCACCCTCGCCCCGGAGCTGACCGCGTGACCCGCGCCTGACCCCTCGGCCCGCGCCACCACCCGGCCGCCCTCGACGCGGATCGCGGTCTCGGTCTCGTCGCTCACCGACGGCACGCCCGCGGCGGCCGCCACCGCGCCGGCGTCGTCGCACACCACCCGCAACCGCGGCCACGCCGTGACCGGGAACGACTGCCGCAGGCCGACGCACAGCCGCGCCAGCACCAGCCGCGCCAACGGGGCCAGCTCCCCCGGCGTGCCCGTCACCATCGCGAGGGTCACCCGCCCGCCGGTGGCCCGCACGGCCTCCTCCACGGCGGCGAGCCGGTTCAGCCCCAGCACGACCACCACGCCGTCCTCGTCCGGCGTCACCTCCGCGCCGCGCACGAGGTCGACCGCGGCGGGCGGCGTCCACGGCCGGTCCTCCCGCAGCACCGCCGCGCCGGGAGGCGCCGACCACCAGTCGTTCAGCTCCAGGCCCGCGAGCTGTTCGCACGCGCTGACCACGTCGAACGGCTCCAGGAAGCCGGGCGCGGCGGTGGCGAGGCCGCTCGCGCCGTGCAGGGTGGCGAGCACGATCTCGGCGAGGCGGACCACCCGGGCCGGTGGCGAGCCGGGCGGCGGCACGGCCGGGTCGAGCGCTTCCAGGGCGAGGCTCAGCAGCACCGCGTCCAGCTTCATCAGCTGCGTGAACGGCCGGCGCGTCACCTCCTCGGCGGCCACCTCGGGCAGGAAGTCCCGCGCCAACGCGTCGTGGCTGAGCGAGGTGACCCACGCGCGGGCCAGCGCGCCGAGCGCCGCCCGCCGGTCGGCGCCGCGTTGCGGGTTGGCCGGCGCCGCCGCGCGTTCCGCGAGGTCGGCCAGCACCGCGAAGTAGAGGGCGCGCTTGCCGGGGAAGTTCGAGTACACCGCGCCCCTGGTCAGCTCGGCGCGCTGCGCGATCGTGTCGATCTTGGCGTCGCGGAAGCCGCGCTCGACGAACTCCGCGCGGGCGGCGTCCAGCACCCGCGCCCGGTTGCGCTCCTGCGCCTCCGCCCTGCTCAGCCGCACCATCACGCTCCCCGTTTGCCAGGCGTCGCACGGCCAAGATACCGTGACCATTCAGATGATGAGAACATCTGATGTGAACATCCGGAGGCCAGAGTTGACCGTGCCCGAGATCGACCCCGCCAAGCCCGAGGTGCTGCTCGACCCGTTCACCGCCTACGGCGAGGCCCGCGAGCGCTGCCCGGTGGCGCGGATGCCGCTGCCCGGCATGGGCGACATGTGGGTCCTCACCCGGCACGAGGACGCCAAGGCGATGCTGGCGGACCCGCGCTTCGAGCTGAGCCCCAACAGCTTCATGGGCCTGCCGGGCATCCCCGAGCACTGCAAGCCCTACTTGCGCACGATGTCCGAGATGAACGGCCCCGAGCACCTCCGGCTGCGCAAGCTGGCCGCGCCCGCGTTCACCGCGCGCCGGGCGGAGGGCTTCCGGCCGCGGATCGAGGCGATCGTGGCCGCGCTGCTCGACGCCCTGCCGGACGGCGAGACCGTGGACCTCATGGAGCACTTCGCCCGGCCGCTGCCCATGGACGTGATCTGCGAGCTGGTCGGCATCCCCGAGGAGAGCAGGCCCCGGTGGCGCGAGTACGGCGCCGCCGTGGTGAGCGGCTACGGACCCGGTTTCACCGCCGCGATCCCGGGGATCGTCGAGGGCGCGCTGGAGGCCGTCGAGCTGCGCCGGACGTCACCGGGCGACGACCTGATCTCCCAGCTGCTCCGGGTCCGGGACGAGGACGGCGACCGCTTCACCGACGCGGAGCTGGTCACCCTGGTCTGGCAGCTGGTGATCGCCGGGCAGACGCCGAGCAACCTCATCGTCAACGCCCTGGAAGCGCTGCTCGCCCACCCCGACCAGCTCGCCGCGCTGCGGGCGGACCCGGCTCTCATGCCGCGCGCGGTGGAGGAGCTGACCCGGTGGGTCGGCCCCCAGCTCCTCACCGTGCCCAGGTTCACCCGGGAGGAGGTGAGCTTCGGTGACGTGGTGATCGGCGAGGGCCAACCGGTGATGACGGCGATCGTGTCGGCCAACCGCGACCCCAGGGTCTACTCCTCGCCGGACGAGCTGGACGTCACCCGCGTGCCGTCGGCCGGCCACCTCGGCTACTCGCACGGGGCGCACTTCTGCCTCGGGGCCGCGTTCGCCCGCGTGCAGACGCAGGCGGCGCTCTCGGCCGTGCTGCACCGGTTCCCGGACCTGGAGTTGGCGCAGACCCCGCAGCGGACGCCGGACGGCGGCACGTGGCGGCTGGCGTCGCTGGTCGTCAGGCGCTGAGGTCGGGGAAGAACCGGTCCAGGACCTCGGTGACGACCGCCTCGACCTCCCGGCCGTCGGTGTCGACCACGACGGCCGCGGCGGGCGGCGCCGGGATGGGGGCGGCCAGGCGGCGCAGGTCGTCCTCCGGGAGGCCGCGCAGTTCGTCGCCGGGGATCGGCGGTCCCCCGCCCCGGCCGCGCAGGAGCAGGCGGGCCACGAGTTCGTCGTGGCCCGCGTGCAGCCAGCACAGCTCCGCCTCCGGCAGGAGGTCCGCGTGGTGCTCTCCGGTGACGACCAGGTGCCGCGCGCCCTCGGCCCGGTGGACCCGCCGGACCGCGTCGAGCCGCCGCGCCTTGCCCGCCAGGTCCGGCGGCGGCGTGGCGAAGGTGAGCTGGGCCAGGTCGAGGTACCCGGTCTTCGTCGTCGCGAAGAGCCTGCTGAACACCTCCCAGCCCACCGTCGACTTGCCGACCGCGCGCGGCCCGGCGATCCACAGGACGGTCACGCGGTCCACCTCTTCCGGACCTCCGCCGCGACGGAGGAGGGCGCGCGGCCGTCGGTGTCCACGGTGAAGTCGGCGAGCCCGGGCGCCGCCTCCAGCACCTCGGCGCGGTCGAGGACCCCTTCGACCGCTCCGGTGAGCCACCCCCGGCCGAGGAACCGGGCGCGCAGCTCGGCGCGGCTCACCCGCAACCGGCACAGCGTGAGGTCCGCGCCGGGCAGGCGGTCGGTGTACCGGCGGGCCTCCGCGGGATCGTCGAGGAAACCGGAGACGACCAGCGGGGAACCCCTGAACTCCGGCCACAGCGCGCCGAGCGCGGCCGACTTGACCCGGTGGTTCGCGGGGTCGTCGGCGGTCGACGGGTAGCAGAGCCCGAGCTGGTCGGCGTCCACGTAGGAGGCGCGGTCGAGGGACCGGTAGACCAGCCAGCCGACGGTCGACTTGCCGACGCCGGAAGGGCCGAGGAGCCAGAGGACGGTGCTCATCGCGCGGGAGCGTAGTTCGGCCGGCTTCGCCGCGGCGACCGCTTTTCCGCCCGGTCCCGGGCTTGAACCTCTCTCGCGTTCAGGCCACCGTGGGGGCATGCCGTCCACGGTGAAGAACGCGACGCTGCTGTTCCTGGGACGCACCGTCGTCCGGGCGCAAGCCCTCCTCGGCGATCCCGCCGCCCGGCTGCTCGGGGAGAACCCGACCAGCGACCCCTACCCGGTGTACGAGTCGGTGCGCCGGCAGGGCGTGCTGGTGAAGACGAGGATGGGGCTCTACCTCACCGCTTCGCACGAGCTGTGCTCGCAGTTGCTGCGCGACCCCGGTTTCGGGCCGCTGTCCGCCGGCGCGCTGTCGCCGGTGGACTCGTCGGTCGAGCTCGACGGGCGGCGGCTGGTGAACCCGGTCGAGGAGTCCTTCCTGGTGCGCAACCCGCCCGACCACACGCGGCTGCGCCGGCTGGTCGCGCCCTGGTTCACGCCGCGCGGGCTGCGCGCGCAGGCGGCCACCGTGGAACGGGTGGTCGACGAGTACCTGGACGAGGTGGCGGACCGGCGCACGTTCGACCTCGTCGGCGACTTCGCGGCCAGGGTGCCGATCCAGGTGATCGCCGACCTGCTTGGCGTGCCCGGCGCGGACCACGCGACGTTCGCCCGGTGGGGCAGCGCGCTGGTCAACGCGCTCGACGGCGTGCGCGGCCTGCGCGAGATGCGGGCGTTGCAAGAGGCGTTGCGGGAGTTCGAGGCGTTCCTGGACGACCTGATCGCGCACCGGCGGCGGCGCCCCGGCGGCGACGACGTCGTGTCCGCGCTGGTCGCGCACGACGACCTCACCCGCGAAGACCTCATCGCCACGACGGAACTGCTGCTGGTGGCCGGTTTCGAGACCACGGTCAACCTGATCGGCAACTCGGTGCTGGAGGTGCTGGGGCACCCGGAGGTCCGCGCGCGGCTGCTCGCCGACCCCGGTCACGCCGACGCCGTCGTGGAGGAGACGCTGCGCCACGACCCACCGGTGCAGTACACGGTGCGGGTGCCGTTCCGGGCCACCGAGGTCGCGGGCACGCGGCTGCCGAAGGGGACGCCGATCATGCTGATGCTGGCGGCGGCCAACCGGGACCCGGCGGTGTTCGCCGATCCGCACCGGTTCGACCCCGGCCGCGCGGACGTGCGGGAGCACCTGGCGTTCTCGTCCGGCATCCACTACTGCCTCGGCGCGGGACTGGCCCGGATGGAGGGTGCGGCGGCCCTGCGCGGCCTGTTCCGCCGGTTCCCGGACCTGCGGGCAGCGGGCCCGGTGCGCCGCCGGCCGTCGCGCGTCATCAGGGGTGCGGCAAGGCTTCCGGTCACCACGGGCGCGAAAAAACACCACTCGATCGGGCAAACCATCAGCTAAGGCTCAGGAATGTGGTGCATGCTGGTACTCGCGCGTCGACCCGCCGCACCGCCGCCGCGGCGGGTCGTTGCGTCCTTTCCGCACTAGTGCGGATTTCTCCGGCCGCCGTCGCGGTCCTTCGCGTCGTGCTCCTGCCGGGCCAGCTCGACCTTCTCCAGGTTCACCGCCGACCACTCGGCCAGATGTGCGAACAGCGGCGCGAGGCTGCGCCCGAGTTCGCTGATCTCGTACTCCACGCGCGGCGGCACCTCGGCGTGGTACGTGCGGACCACGAGCCCGTCGCGCTCCAGTTGCCGCAGCCGCTGCGTGAGCACCTTGGGCGTGATCGTGGCGATGCGGCGCGACAGCTCCACGAACCGCTGCCGCCCGAACTCGTTGAGCGCCCACAGGATCGGCGTCGTCCAGCGGCTGAACACGAGGTCCACCACCGGCGCGATCGGACAGGCCTGCTCCGGTGCGACCGCCGCCGCGCGTGTGCCACTGGTCACAACAAGCCCTCTCCGCCATTACTATCCTCTAGGTACCTACTATACCCAGGACACTAGCTTCCCCCGAGTACGCAGTTCGCGAGCGACGGGGAGTGGACATGATCGTGGTGACCGGTGCGACCGGGAACGTCGGCGGGACGCTGGTGCGGGCGCTGGCCGGGGCGGGCGAGCGGGTGACCGCCGTGTCCCGCGGGATCTCGGCGCGGGACCTGCCCGAGGGCGTGCGGCCCGTGCGGGCGGACCTGGTGGAGCCGGCGAGCCTGGCGCCCGCGTTCGACGGCGCCGACTCGCTGTTCCTGCTGACGTCGGGCGACTGGATGGCGGCCGGTGGCGACGGGACCGTGGTGGCGGACGTGCTCGACCGCGCGCGGGCCGGTGGCGTGCGGCGGGTCGTGCTGCTGTCCTCGCAGGGCGTGCAGACGCTGCGCCACTCCCCCGACCTGGAGGACGCCGTGACCCGGTCGGGGCTGGAGTGGACCGTGCTGCGGCCCGGCGCGTTCGCCTCGAACGCCTTCGCCTGGGCCGCGACGATCCGCGAGCGGCGGGAGGCCGCCGCTCCGTTCGCCGACGTGGCGCTGCCCGTCGTCGACCCGGAGGACATCGCCGCCGTCGCCGCCGTGGTGTTGCGGGAGGCGGGCCACGGCGGCGGCACGTACGTGCTGACCGGACCGGCGGCCGTCACGCCCCGGCAGCAGGTCGCCGCGATCGGGGACGCGCTGGGCGAGCCGGTCCGGTTCGTCGAGCAGACCCGCGAGCAGGCACGGGCGCAGATGCTGCGGTTCATGCCCGAGCGGGTCGCGGACGCCACCCTCGACGTCCTCGGCACGCCGACCGCCGACGAGCAGCGGGCGCGCCCGGACGTCGAACGGGTCCTCGGCCGCCCGGCCGGTTCCTTCGCCGGCTGGGCCGCGCGCCACGCCGCGGCGTTCCAGTAGCCGCCACCGGCCGGACGGAGGCGGGGTGACCGTCCGGCGAGGGGTGTGCGCCGCACCCCTCGCCGGACGGGGTCGGGTCAGTCGACGCCGCGCATCAACCGGTGGATGGACTTCGTCGCGACGACCAGCGCGACGCCGAGGCCGATCGCCACCGCGCCCAGCACGCCGAAGTACGCCACGGCGTTCTCGTCGCTGTAGGACCGGACCACGATCGCGCCCACGCCCGAACCGGCCGCCGTGGCCAGGAACCACAGGCCCATGGTCTGCGAGGCGAACGCGCGCGGCGCGAGCTTCGTCGTCACCGACAGGCCCACGGGCGAGAGCATCAGCTCACCGCACGTCATGACCAGGTACATCAGCACCAGCCACAGGAAGCTCACCCGCACCGCCGGATCACCCTGGCTGGCGACCATCATCAGCAGGAACGACAAGCCGACCAGCAGCAGCGCGTAGCCGAACTTGCGCGGCGTCGCGGGCTGGCGCTTGCCCAGCTTCACCCACAGCAGCGCGAACAGCGGCGCCACCGCGATGATCATCACCGGGTTGATCGACTGGATGAACGACGGCGGGAACCGCAGGCCGAGGAACGAGTTGTCGACCCGGGTGTCGGCGAACGCGGCGATCACCGTCGCGCTCTGCTCGAACAGCAGCCAGAACATCGCCGCCGCGATGAACAGCGGGATGTAGGCGATCACCCGCGACCGCTCCACCGGCGTGGTGCGCCGGCTGCGGATCATCACGGTGAAGTAGCCGATCGGCAGCAGCACCGACAGCAGGCTGATCAGGTTGATCACGCCCTCGGCGCCCAGCACCCCGAGCACCACCAGCAGCGCCACCACGGCCACCGCGCCGAGCGCCACGGCCACGATCCGACCGATCACCCGGACGCGCTCCTCGGCGGGCAGCGGGAACGGCGGCGCGGCGGCCGAGTCGCCGAGGCCGCGCCGGCCGAGCCGGTAGACGACCAGGCCCAGCGCCATGCCGACCGCCGCCGCGCCGAAGCCGAGGTGCCAGTCGTAGGTCTCGCCGAGGTACCCGCACACCAGCGGCGCGAGGAAGCCGCCGAGGTTGATGCCCATGTAGAAGATCGTGAAACCGGAGTCGCGGCGCGGGTCCTGCTGCTCGTACAGGCCGCCGACCACCGTGGAGATGTTCGGCTTGAGCAGGCCGGTGCCGAGCACGATCAGGATCAGGCCGGTGTAGACGCCCGCCACGCCGATCGGCAGCGCGAGCGCGACGTGCCCGAGCATGATCAGCACGCCGCCGTAGAACACGGCCCGCTGCCCGCCGAGCACCCGGTCGGCCAGCCAGCCGCCCGCGACGCCCGACATGTAGACCGACGCGCCGTAGATGGCGACCAGCGACAGCGCGAAGCTCTTGTCGAGCCCGAGCGCGCCCTCGGCGGTGGACCGGTACAGGTAGTAGGCGAGGATCGCCTTCATCCCGTAGTAGGAGAAGCGCTCCCACAGCTCGGTGAAGAACAGCGTCGACAGTCCTCGGGGGTGACCGAAGAAGCCCCGCTGCGGGGTGGAGACGGCGCTCGTGGCGCTCACTGGTTCCTCCTGTGTCAACGATGTCACCGTCGGCGTACCGGGTCACGTTACGCCGTACGGGGGTACGCGATGAAACCGTGATACGACCGAGTGGCCCACTGCACAGCCTCAGGGTGCGCTCCGGTTCAACGTTTGGTGCACTCGTGGGGTGGATCTGATCGAGGCTCACGGACGCGCGATGACGGAGTTCGACTCGCGGGTGCGCCGGGTGCGCCCCGAGCAGTGGGACTGGGGTACCCCGTGCAAGGAGTGGTCTGTGCACGATCTGGTCAACCACTTGGTGCACGAGCAGCTGTGGGCGCCGGAGCTGCTGGCCGGCTGCACGGTCGAGCAGGTGGGCGACCGCTTCGAGGGCGACCAGCTCGGCAGCGACCCGCTGCACTCGTGGGTGTTGGCGGCGGCTGCCGCGCGTGAGGCGTGGATCGCGCCGAAAGCGCTGCTCAAGCCGGTGCACCTGAGCTACGGCAGGGCGACGGCGGTCGAGTACGGCTGGCAGATGACGTCCGACCTGGCCGTGCACTCCTGGGACCTGGCCCGCGCGATCGGCGTGGACGAGCGGATCGACCCGGACCTCGCCGAGACGGTGCTGGAGCACATCGAGCCGGACGCGGAGGCGTGGGCGGCGAGCGGGCTGTTCGACCCGCCGGTGCCGGCGCCGGACGACGCGGACCCGCAGACCAGGCTCGTCGCCCTGCTCGGCCGGACCCCCTGACCGCGGTTCCCGCCACTCGGGCGGCGGTTCGCGCAGCGGTGGTCCACCGCGGGGAAGAGCCCATCGGAAGCTCTTCCCCACGGCCCATTCCTTGGCACGGGCGGGGCCCCCGTCACCAAGCCCGGTAGCGCACGCCCCGCCCCGCGCGGCTCCCCGACCGCGCCGGACGGGGCGCACCTCCCCCTCGCGGCGTGCGCAGCCCCCGACGTTCCGACGCACAGGACAGTGATAGCCCTCGCGCGTTGTCAGCGGTCGGGGGTCGCCGCCTTGACAACACTTCCCGGACAACGGCGTCGGGCCCCGCCGCGTGGTGCGGCGGGGCCCGGGCGGTGTCGAACGGTCGTGGTGGGACCGGCGGGGTCAGGGGCCGCTGACGCCCGGCTCCCAGCTCTCCGGCCGGCCGCTCTCGGTCAGCAGCAGCTGCCAGTCGCCGAAACCCATCGGCGCGTCGTGGTGCCACGGGAACTTGCCGTCCGCGGTCGGCAGGATGATCTGGAGCGCGGCGAAGTCGCCCTTGCCGTAGAGCAGGAACGCGCTGCCGAAGAACTCCGGGTAGAAGCCCTTGAAGACGCGCTCGAACGTGACCGGCACGCCGTCGAGGAAGTCGTGGTAGAGCCGACCGGGCACGAACCGCTCGCCACGCCTGGCGCGGTCGACGTAGGCCCGGATGAGCACCTGCGCGTGCTCCGGCGGCAGGCCCAGCACCACGGCCTCGGCGACGCCGAACCGCCGCCACGCGCCGACGGAGAACGAGTAGCCGGCGCCTTCGGCGTCCTCCGGCACGGTGACGACGGCGTGGCCGTGCTGCTCGGCCTGCGTCAACAGCCAGTTGCGCAGGTTGATGTCCTGGACGGAGGGGGCGGAGGGGTTCGACACCCGGCCATTGTGCCCGTTGCCCGCGTCAACCCCGCATAAGCGCGGCCCCGACGTGCCCCGGACGGCGGCCCCGGACGGACCTCAGCCCCGCGTCGGCACTGCCGGCGCGGGGCTGACGGGACGGGCCGCCGGGGTCAGTCGACCTCGGCCATCACCTCGTCGGAGACGTCGAAGTTCGCGAACACGTTCTGCACGTCGTCGCAGTCCTCGAGCGCGTCGATCAGCTTGAAGATCTTCCGCGCGCCCTCGGCCTCCAGCTGCACGGTCACCGAGGGCAGGAAGTTCGCCTCCGCCGACTCGTAGTCGTACCCGGCTTCCTGCAGGGACTTGCGCACCGCGACCATGTCACCGGCCTCGGACACGACCTCGTAGCTCTCGCCGAGGTCGTTGACCTCCTCCGCGCCCGCGTCGAGCACCGCCATCAGCACGTCGTCCTCGGACAGGTCGCCCTTCGGCACGATGACCACGCCCTTGCGGGTGAACATGTAGGCCACCGAGCCCGGGTCGGCCATCGAGCCGCCGTTGCGGGTCATCGCGGTGCGGACCTCGGACGCGGCCCGGTTGCGGTTGTCGGTCAGGCACTCGACCAGCACCGCCACGCCGTTGGGGCCGTAGCCCTCGTACATGATGGTCTGCCAGTCCGCGCCGCCCGCTTCCTCGCCACCGCCGCGCTTGCGGGCGCGCTCGATGTTGTCCAGGGGCACGGAGTTCTTCCGCGCCTTCTGGATGGCGTCGTACAGGGTCGGGTTGCCGTCGGGGTCGCTACCGCCGGTGCGGGCCGCCACCTCGATGTTCTTGATCAGCCGCGCGAAGAGCTTGCCGCGCTTGGCGTCGATTGCGGCCTTCTTGTGCTTGGTGGTCGCCCACTTTGAGTGGCCGCTCATCTTTCCTCCGTCGAATACTCAGCCCGCGGCACGGACCATGTCCACGAAAAGGCGGTGCACCCGCCCGTCGCCGGTCAGTTCCGGGTGGAACGAGGTGGCGAGCACGTGCCCCTGCCGAACCGCGACGATCCTACCGGCGGCCTCTCCGGCGTCTTCCGTTTCGGGCACCCGGGCGAGCACTTCCACTTCGGACCCCGCCGATTCCACCCACGGGGCGCGGATGAACACGGCGTGCACCTCGCCCACGTCGGTGAAGTCGAGTTCGGCCTCGAAGGAATCGACCTGCCTGCCGAACGCGTTGCGCCGCACCACGATGTCGAGCCCGCCGAGCTGGTGCTGGTCGGGCCGCCCGTCCAGGACGCGGTCGGCCAGCAGGATCATCCCGGCGCACGAGCCGTAGGCGGGCATGCCCTCCTTGATCCGGGCGCGCAGCGGTTCGAGCAGGTCGAACGTGGCGAGCAGCCGGCTGATGGTCGTCGACTCGCCGCCGGGCAGCACCACGCCGTCGACCTCGGCCAGCTCCTCGGGCCGGCGGATCGGGCGGGCGAGCACGTCGGCCTCGGCCAACGCGACGAGGTGCTCACGGACGTCGCCCTGGAGGGCGAGGACACCGACGACGGACACGGCTGGATTTCCTCCTAGGTGGAACTGCCACCAGCCTAGGTGACCGGGCCGGACGGGTGCTCGTGGCACCCGCCCGGCCGTTCGGTCATCCCGCGACGCGCCAGTCGCGCACCGCGACCCGTTCGACGGCTTGGTGGGCCGTCGAACGACGGGCTCTGGCGGCTCGCCCGCACCGGGAGGGAATGGTCCGGCGAGCACCGGGGGAAGCCGGGACGCGAACCGGCCGACGGTTCCGGCCGGCCGCGGGTGCGCGGCGGGCGGGAATGGCGTCCGACCGATCGGAAAACCACATCGCGGCCCGTCGACGCAACGGGCGAACCGGCATCCGGCGTGTTCTCCGACTTCCCGGCATGGCTTCGGACCGAAGCGCGCGGTGGCCTGTTGTAGCAGGTCCGGCCGCCGAACAGCCCGATTGGGGCACTCGACGGCGGCCGACTACGCGCGCTGGTGTCGAACCATGACGGTAAAACGTTAGTGGTTCACGACCGGCTCCCGGAAATCGCTTGAGGAAGACTTGATGTAATCCTGTTCACAATGTCCGGAAAGGGCCTGGTCCCGTCCACGCCCGCGCCCGGACAGGGCGCGGTCGAGATCGGCCCAGAGGTCCTCGACGTCTTCCAGGCCGACGCTCAGGCGCAGGAGGCCGGCGGGCACCCCGGACGCCTCTCGGGCGGTGTCGGGCACCAACCGGTGGGTGAGCGCGGCGGGGTGCTCGATGAGCGTGTCGACCGAACCGAGGCTCACCGCGGGCGTGATCAGCTCGAGCCTGCGCACGACCGCGGTCGGGTCCTCGCGGGTGGTGAACGCGAGCATCGCGCCCGGACCGCGCAGCTGCCTGCCGATCAGCCCGGCCGGGTCGGCGCCGGGCAGGCTCGGGTGGCGGACCAGCCCGGTGCCCGGGTGGGCCGCGAGGCGCGCGGCCAGCTCGGTCGCGCCGCGCTGGGCGGCCTCGACGCGGAGCGGCAGCGTGGCCAGGCCGCGGTGCATGAGGTAGCCGCCCAGCGGGTGCAGCACCGCGCCGGTGATGATCCGGACCTGGCGCAACGGCCCGGCGTGCTCCTCGGCGCACGCCACCACGCCGCCGAGCACGTCGCCGTGCCCGCCGAGGTACTTGGTGCCCGAGTGCAGCACGTAGGTGGCGCCGTGGGCGGCCGGGTTCTGCAGCACGGGCGTGGCGAACGTGTTGTCCACCATCACCGGGACGTCACCCGCGCGGGCGACAACGGCGGCGATGTCCAGCAGGTCCAGGTTGGGGTTGGCCGGTGTCTCGACGACCACCAGTCCGGTCTGCGGGGTGATCGCGTCGCCGACCTGGTCGACCGACGCGTACGTGGTGCGCACGCCGAGCAGGCCGGAGGACAGCAGGTGGTCGGTGCCGCCGTAGATGGGGCGCACGGCGACCACGTGCGGCTTGCCGGTCAGCACGCACGCGGCCTGCACCACGGCGGTCACCGCGGCCATGCCGCTGCCGAACGCCACGGTGGCCGACGTGCCCTCCAGCGCGGCCAGTGCCTGCTCGAACCGGGCCACGGTCGGGTTGTGCAGCCGGGAGTAGACCGGCGAGGCGGCGTGCGCCGCGCCCTCGGCGAGGTGCTGCAGCGCGTGGCCGCCCTCGGCCTGGTCGGGGATCGGGTAGGTGGTGGACAGGTCGATCGGCAGGGCGTGCACGCCCAGGTCGGCGAGATCGTCGCGCCCACCGTGCACCGCCATCGTTCGCAACCGGGTCATGTCCGAATCTTGGACTTCTCGTCGGTGAACAGGGCAGACTTCCGCAGATCGTTCGGCGACGGGAGGGATTTGCGGTGCTGGATTCGGTGGACGCGGCGATCGTGCAGGAGCTCCAGAAGGACGCTCGGCTGCCCAACAAGGACCTGGCGGACCGGGTCAACGTGGCCGCGTCGACGTGCGTGGTCCGGCACCGCTCGCTGCGCGAGCGCGGCGTGATCACCGGCTACCACGCGGAGGTCGACCTGGCCGCCGTGGGACGACCGGTGCAGGCGATCATCGCGGTGCGGGTCCGGCCGCACACGAGGGCGATCGTGGAGCCGTTCATGGACTACGTGCTGACGTTGCCGGAGGTGCTGGCGCTGTCGCACGTGGCGGGGCCGGAGGACTTCCTGGTGCACGTCGCGGTGTCGGACACGGCACACCTGCAACGACTGGTGCTCGACCGCTTCACCACCCGCCGGGAGGTCAGCGAGGTGCAGACGAACCTGCTGTTCCAGCACGTCCGCAAGCACACCGTGCCGCCCGCGGGCGGTGATCGGTGAGGCCGGGGCGGGCGGCCGGTCGAAGGCGGAGGCGACGCCGCCGGCGGGCCGATCGGGTGAACTTGTGTTAGCAAAGGGGCATGGGGATCACGGCGGGTGGAGTCGAGGCGCTGCGCGAGTCGCTGGACGGGCGGTGGGGCGCGGTGCGGCGCGGCTCGGTGGAGTTGCTCGGCGGGCTCAAGCCGGCCGGCGAGCTGGAGCGCGAGGAGTACCGGGCCTGGGTGGCGGAGCAGCTGCACGCCTTGGCCGAGGGCGGTCACCCGCTGATCGGGTTCCCGGCCGAGCACGGCGGGCAGGACGACGTCGGCGGCTCGGTGGTGGCGTTCGAGGTCCTGGGGTTCGGCGACCTGTCGTTGATGGTCAAGGCGGGCGTGCAGTGGGGGCTGTTCGGCGGCGCGGTGCAGGCGTTGGGGACGGCCGGGCACCACGAGCGGTACCTGCGGGCGATCATGAGCCTGGAGTTGCCCGGCTGCTTCGCGATGACCGAGACCGGGCACGGGTCGGACGTGCAGCACCTGCGCACCACGGCCACCTACGACCCGGACACCGAGGAGTTCGTCGTCGACACGCCGGACCCGTCGGCGCGCAAGGACTACATCGGCAACGCGGCGCGTGACGGGCGGATGGCCGTGGTGTTCGCGCAGTTGGTGACCGGTGGGGTGACGCACGGCGTGCACGCGGTGCTCGTGCCGATCCGGGACGGGAGCGGCGCGCCGATGCCGGGCGTGCGGATCGAGGACTGCGGGCCGAAGGCCGGGCTGAACGGCGTCGACAACGGGCGGTTGTGGTTCGAGCGGGTGCGCGTGCCCCGGGCGAACCTGCTCAACCGGTACGGGGACGTCGCGCCGGACGGCACGTACTCCAGCCCGATCGAGGGCGAGGGCCGGCGGTTCTTCACCATGCTGGGCACGTTGGTCCGCGGGCGGATCAGCGTGGCCGGCGGCGCGGGCAGTGCCACCAAGAAGGCGCTGGCGCTGGCCGTCCGGTACGGCGAGGCGCGTCGGCAGTTCACCCGGCCCGACACGGGCGAGGAAGTCGTGGTGCTCGACTACCTGGCGCACCAGCGGCGGCTGCTGCCGGCGTTGGCGACGACCTACGCGCTGCACTTCGCGCAGGAGGAGATGGTGTCGGCGCTGCACGACGTGGGCGACGACCGGCAGCAGCGTGAGCTGGAGTCGCGGGCGGCGGGGTTGAAGGCGGTGGCCACCTGGCACGCCACGCGGACGATCCAGACGTGCCGGGAGGCGTGCGGCGGCGCCGGGTACCTGTCGGAGAACCTGATCGCCGGGCTGAAGGCGGACACCGACGTGTTCACCACGTTCGAGGGCGACAACACGGTGCTGCTGCAACTGGTCGCGAAAGGGCTGCTGACCAGCTACCGCGACCACGTGGGCGACCTGGACCCGTGGGGCATGGCGCGGTTCGTGGCCGACCAGGCGGTGAACGTGGTCATCGAGCGGACCGCGGCGCGGGCGATCATCGACCGGCTGGTGTCGGGCAGCTCGGACGCGCTGCTGGACCGGGGTTGGCAGGTGCGGCAGTTCGAGGACCGCGAGAAGCACGTGCTGGAGGGGCTGGCCAGGCGGTTGCGGCGGGCGTCGAAGGAGGACGCGTTCGACGTGTTCAACGCCGCGCAGGACCACGTGCTGCACGCCGCGCGGGCCCACGTGGACCGGGTGGTGCTGGAGGCGTTCGTGGCGGCGGTGGACCGGTGCGAGGACCCGGAGGCCGCGGCGCTGCTGGACCAGGTGTGCGACCTGTACGCGTTGAGCACGATCGAGGCGGACCGGGCGTGGTTCCTGGAGCACGGCCGGCTCACGCCGCAGCGGGCCAAGGCGGTGTCGCAGGCGGTGAACGAACTGTGCGCCCGGCTGCGCCCGCGCGCCCGCGACCTGGTCGACGCGTTCGGCATCCCGGAGACGTGGCTCACTGCCCCGATCGCCGCGTGAGCGGCCGCGGGCGCGCGGAAAGGTCCAGAATGAGAGGTATGGACGACAGTGCGCTGATCAGCCTCGGACTGGCCCGGTACGTGCGAGCGGTGGCCGAGGAGATCGGCGTGCCACCCGAGGGCACCGAGTTCGAGGTCAGCGACACCGCCACCGCCTACCTGGGCCTGGAGGGTCCGGGACCCGACCTGATGCTGCTGTGGAACGAGCGGCGCGGCTGGTCGATCGCGGTGGAGACCGACCCCACCGAGAAGCCGGTCATCGTCGCGCACCTCGGCCTGCCGCTCGTGCCGCCGCCGGACGAGGTGGCGCAGTTCGTGGACGACGTGCTGGCGGGCCGCACGGGTGGCGCCGAGCCGGACTTCGGCACGACCCAGGACCGCCACCGGCTCGCCGGCCGGTTGAGCGCCTACCTCTAGGGCACGCCGACCCTCTAGGACACGCCGACGAACCGCAGGCCGGCCGTCGTCACCGCGGCCAGCACGACCACCACGACGAACGGCGCCTTGCGCCACGCCGCGACACCGGCGACGAGGACGCCGATCGGCAGGGCGAAGCCCGCGAACCCCTGCCCCTTGGTCAACGAGGCCGTCGCGACCAGGGCGAACAGCAGCACGGTCGCCGAGGTGGACATCAGCAGCTCGACCCGCGCCGACAGCGCGACCCGGTCGCGCAGCAGCGGACCGGCCAGGCGGAACGCGTAGGTGCCCGCGGCGAGCACCAGGACCGCGGTCAGCGTCACGGCTCCACCTCCTGTCGTGCGGTGACCAGCAGGCCGCCCAGCGCGAACAGCACCGGGACGCCGGCGGGCAGGAACGGCGTGGTGACCAGGGCGACGGCCGCGCCGAGCAGGGCGGCGTGCCGGGTGGCCCGGTCCTTGAGGGCGGGCAGCAGCAGCGCGAGCAGGGCCGCCGGGAACGCCGCGTCCAGCCCGAACGCGGCCGGGTCGCCGATGTTGCGGCCGATCAGCGCGCCCGCGACCACGGCGACGTTCCAGGAGATGAACAGCGCGACGCCGCACGACCAGTAGGCGGCCTTGGCCTTGCGCGGGTCGCTCTGGGCCAGCGCGAACGCCGTCGTCTCGTCGATCAGCAGGTGGCTGCCGACGAGCCGCGGCAGCAGACCCTTGCCCAGCACGTCGCCGACCGCCAGGCCGAACGGCAGGTGGCGGACGTTGAGCAGGAGCCCGGCCAGCACCGCCGCGGCCGGGCTGCCGCCCGCGGCGACCACCCCGACCGCCATGAACTGCGAGCCGCCCGCGAAGACCAGCACCGACATCACCACCGGCAGCCACCAGGGCAGGCCGGCGCCGGTGGAGATCGCGCCGAACGAGGCGCCGCTGACCGCGGCGCCGGCGGCCACCGCGGCGACGTCACGCAGCAGCCCGGCATCAAGGGTTCGCCATGTCGAACGCATCGTCTTCTACGATGAACAGTGACAAGGCGTTCGTCAAGCCGAACGATTGGACTGTCATGCCGAACACAGGGGCGCCGCTCGACGTCATCGCCGCCTCGCTGCGCCGTGAGCGTGAACGCGTCGGGCTGTCGTTGAGCGAGCTGGCCAAGCGGGCCGGGATCGCGAAGTCCACGCTGTCCCAGCTGGAGTCGGCGAGCGGGAATCCCAGCGTGGAAACCCTGTGGGCGCTCGGCGTCGCGCTCGGCGTGCCGTTCTCGCGCCTGGTCGACCCGCCGACACCGCGCGTCCGGGTGATCCGCGCCGGCGAAGGCCCGGCGATCTACTCGGAACGCGCCCACTACACCGCGACCCTGCTGGCGTCCTGCCCGCCGGGAGCCCGGCGCGACATCTACCTGCTCCACCTGGAACCGGGCGCGGCCCGCGAGTCCGAACCGCACATGCCGGGCACCGTGGAACACGTGATCGTGAGCACCGGCCGCCTGCTCGCCGGACCGCGGGAGGAGCCGGTCGAACTGGGCCCCGGCGACTACCTCCTCTACCCCGGCGACATCCCGCACACCGCCCAAGCACTCGAACCCAGCACGACCGCCCTGCTGGTCTCGGAGCACGTCTAGCACGCACGTTCGAGCGATCCAGCCGACCGGTCGATGGGTCATGGACATGAGCGAGCGCGAGACCATCCGCGAGGAGGACCGGTGACGGCCTTCGACGTCGTGGCGGACTGCTCGGCGCCCATCGAGGTCGTGGCGGACAAGGCGCCCGACCGGGCGCTCCTGCGACGGCTGGCGGACTCGACCGCCGCCGCACCGGCCGTGCTCGACGTCGAGGCGGGCCGAACGGCCACAAGGTCGACCTCGAGGTCCACCCGGCCTCCTGACACGACGAACGGCCCGCCGGACGTCCGGCGGGCCGTGTCACGTCAGCGTTCTACCAGCCGCGCTCGGCCAGGCGGTGGGGCTCGGGGATCTCGTCCACGTTGATGCCGACCATGGCCTCGCCGAGGCCGCGCGACACCTTCGCGATCACGTCCGGGTCGTCGTGGAAGGTGGTCGCCTTCACGATCGCCTCCGCGCGCTGCGCCGGGTTGCCGGACTTGAAGATGCCCGAACCGACGAACACGCCCTCCGCGCCGAGCTGCATCATCATCGCCGCGTCGGCCGGGGTGGCGATGCCGCCCGCGGTGAACAGCACGACCGGCAGCTTGCCCGCCTCGGCGACCTCGCGGACCAGCTCGTACGGCGCCTGGAGCTCCTTCGCCGCGACGTACAGCTCGTCGGCGGGCAGGTTCTGCAGCCGCAGGATCTCCGCGCGGATCTTGCGCATGTGCGTGGTGGCGTTGGAGACGTCGCCGGTGCCGGCCTCGCCCTTGGAGCGGATCATCGCCGCGCCCTCGGTGATGCGGCGCAGCGCCTCGCCCAGGTTCGTCGCACCGCACACGAACGGCACGGTGAACTGCCACTTGTCGATGTGGTTGGCGTAGTCGGCCGGGGTCAGCACCTCGGACTCGTCGACGTAGTCCACGCCGAGGGACTGCAGCACCTGCGCCTCGACGAAGTGGCCGATGCGGGCCTTGGCCATCACCGGGATCGACACCGCGGCGATGATGCCGTCGATCATGTCCGGGTCGCTCATCCGGGACACGCCGCCCTGCGCGCGGATGTCGGCGGGCACCCGCTCCAGCGCCATGACGGCCACGGCGCCCGCGTCCTCCGCGATCTTGGCCTGCTCGGCGTTGACCACGTCCATGATCACGCCGCCCTTGAGCATCTCCGCCATGCCCCGCTTGACGCGGGAAGTGCCGGTGACCTGGGTGCCGGCGTCGGGTGAAGTGGTCACGACCAGCCTTTCTCGAAGTAGGGGGCGAACACCACCCATGGTAAGGCCGACGTGGACCGCCGAAGCATGCCAATCGAGCACGTTCTCGGCAGGCCACTTCCGCTTCCTTCGCAGGTAGTGGCGTACGCCACCCTTCCCGACCGCGGAGCGTCCACCGGCAGCCCGACGACGTGCGGCACGCGTGGTGACGGCCTCCGTCCGGATTCCTCCTGCCGGGTTGGGTGTGGCCACTTGGGGTTGTCCCCCACGCCGCACGGGTGTGAGATCGGACACTAAAGACTTGTGGAGGGTGGTCCCTATGGGCAGCAAACACTCCGACAACGGCCACTCGGCAGGCGCGGTCGCTGTGGACGACCCGGCCAAGGTCCGCAACGTCGTGCTGGTCGGCCCGTCCGGCTCCGGCAAGACGACGCTCGCCGAGGCCCTGCTCGCCAGCACCGGCGTGCTGACCCGACCGGGATCGGTCACCGAGGGCAACACGGTGTGCGACCACGACCCCGCCGCCGTGCGCCAGCAGCGGTCCGTCGGTCTCGCGGTCGCCCCGGTCCGGCACGGCGACATCAAGATCAACCTCATCGACACGCCCGGTTACGCGGACTTCGTCGGTGAGCTGCGCGCGGGCCTGCGCGCGGCCGACGCGGCGCTGTTCGTGGTCAGCGCGGCCGAGGGCATCGACCCGGCGACGGTGGCGCTCTGGGAGGAGTGCGCGATGGTCGGCATGCCGCGCGCCGTCGTCATCGCCCGCACCGACCACCAGCGCGCCGACGTGCTCACCGAGATCACCGCCTGCCAGGTGGCGTTCGGCGCGGGCGTCGTGCCGCTGTACCTGCCCGACGGCGACGGGCTGGTCAACCTGCTCACCACCGACGACCCCCGCTTCGAGGAGGAGCGCAACGCGCTCATCGAGGGGATCATCGCGGAGAGCGAGGACGAGACCCTGATGGACCGCTACCTCGGCGGCGAGGAGGTCGACCAGGCGACGCTCGTCGCGGACCTGGAGACGGCGGTCGCCCGCGGCTCGTTCCACCCGGTGATGCCGGTGTGCGCGGTGACCGGCCTCGGCCTGCCGGAGGTGCTCGACGGCATCGCCCGCGCCTTCCCCTCCCCCCTGGAACACCCGCTGCCCGAGGTGACCGGCGTGGACGGCATCCCCCAGCCGCGCCTGGCGGCCGACCCGAACGGCCCGCTCGTGGCCGAGGTCGTGCGCACGGCCGTCGACTCGTACGTGGGCCGCGTGTCGCTGGTGCGCGTGTTCTCCGGAACGCTGCGCCCCGAACGCCCGGTGCACGTCTCGGGCCACGGCATGGCCGACCGCGGTCACGAGGACCACGACGTGGACGAGCGGGTCGCGCACGTCTACTCGCCGCTGGGCGCGAACCTGCGCGAGGTGCCGTACTGCGTGGCGGGCGACCTGTGCGCGTTGACGAAGCTGGGCTCCGCCGAAACCGGCGACACGGTGTCCGCGCCGGAGAAGCCCCTGCTGATGGCCCCGTGGGAGATGCCGGAACCGCTGCTGCCGGTGGCCGTCGTCCCGCGCAGCCGCAGCGACGAGGACAACCTCGCCCGCAACCTCGCCAAGCTGGTCGCGGGCGACCCGACGCTGCGGCTGGAGCGCAACGCCGAGACGCACCAGCTCGTGCTGTGGTGCATGGGCGAGGCGCACGCGGACGTCGTGCTGGCGCGGTTGCGCGCGGGCGGCGCGGACGTCGACACCGAGCCGGTGCGCGTGGCGTTGCGGGAGACGTTCGCGGAACCGGCCAAGGGCCACGGCCGGCACGTGAAGCAGTCCGGCGGCCACGGCCAGTACGCCGTGTGCGACATCGTCGTCGACCCCCTGCCCCGCGGGTCCGGCTTCGAGTTCGTGGACAAGATCGTCGGCGGCGCCGTGCCGAACCAGTTCATCCCCAGCGTCGAGAAGGGCGTGCGGGCCCAGCTCGAACGCGGCCTGCACGGCGGCCACCCGGTCGTCGACATCCGCGTCACCCTGGTGGACGGCAAGGCGCACTCCGTCGACTCGTCGGACGCCGCCTTCCAGACCGCCGGCTCCCTGGCGTTGAAGGAGGCCGCCGCCAACGGCCGGACGTGCCTGCTCGAACCCGTCGACGAAGTGACCGTGCGACTGCCCGACGACCACCTGGGCACCGTGCTGGGCGACCTGTCGAGCCGCCGCGGCCGCGTGCTGGGCACGGAAGCGGAAAGCCCGGGCTACACGGTGATCCGCGCCGAGGTGCCCGCCACCGAACTCCTCCGCTACGCCGTCGAGCTGCGCTCCCTGACCTCGGGCACCGGCACCTACACCCGCCACTTCAGCCGCTACGACCCACTCCCCCAAGCCCTCGCCACCCAGACGAAATGAGCCCACCACACACCGCCACACCCCCACGAAGGCCCGATTTGACATGGGTTCGGGTGCTTTAGAACTCCTAACGCAATGAGTGGTGGCGTTGGAGGCGTCGCCAGCAGATGATCGAGCAGGCGATGCTGAGGAAGGCCTCGTGGATGTCGTCGCGGATCTCCCAGCGGACGCGCAGGCGGCGGAACCAGTGCAGCAGCGCGAGGGTCTGTTCGACCACCCAGCGGTGGACGCCCAGACCCGAGCCGTGTTCGACCCCGCGGCGGGCGATGACCGGCCGAATGCCCTGGGCGCGGAGTTGGCGGCGGTACTTGTCGTGGTCGTAGGCCCGGTCGGCGAACAACCGGCCGGGCCTACGCCGCGGTCGTCCCACCCGTCCACGCACGGGCGGGACGGCGTGGACCAGCGGCATCAACTGGGTGATGTCGTTACGGTTCGCGCCGGTCAACGTCACCGCCAAGGGCACGCCGCCGCCGTCGGTGATCACGTGGTGCTTGGAGCCCGCCCGGGCACGGTCGACCGGGCTCGGCCCGGTTTTGGGCCGCCCTTCACCGCCCTGATCGACGAGGAGTCCACCACCGCCCGAGACCAGTCCAACGCCCCCGCGGCCTGCAACCTCGCCAACAGCAGCTCGTGCAGCCGGGACCACACCCCTGCGGCGTTCCAGTCCCGCAACCGCCGCCAACACGTCATGCCCGACCCGTAGCCCAGCTCCTGGGGCAGGAACTCCCACTGGATGCCCGTGTAGAGCACGAACAGGATGCCGCACAACGCCTTGCGATCGTCCAACCGCCTACGACCGGGATACCGGAACCGCCGCTCGACCTTCGGCAACAGCGGTTCGATCAACTCCCACAGCTCGTCCTCGACCTCCCACGGCCGACGCCGGGCCACACCAACCTCCCACCGGACCAACACCACATCCGACAAGATCACAGCATACCCAAGATCATTCTGTTAGGAGTTCTTAGGCTGGTCGAAGCCGGGCAGGCTTGGCGGGCGCTTTATCCGCCAGGCCTGCCCGGCTTTGGCCTGCCTGGAGCGCCCGTAAGGGCCCCATGTCAAATCGAGCCGAACCCCACCACCAACCACCGAGCGCTGAACTCACGCCCTCCGAACGTTGGACTCTCGCACCCTGAACGTTGGACTCTCGCCGTCCTGAGCGTTCAACTCGACCATCCGGAACGTAGGACACGCACGTTCGGAACGTAGGACACGCGTGTTCTGGACGTAGGACACGCGTCGGTCAGGTGTTCTGGGGGAAGCCCAGGTTCACGCCGCCGTGCGACGGGTCGAGCCAGCGGCCGGTGACGACCTTCGTGCGGGTGAAGAAGTGCACGCCCTCCGGCCCGTACGCGTGCGAGTCGCCGAACAGCGAGTCCTTCCACCCGCCGAACGAGTAGTACGCCACCGGCACCGGGATCGGCACGTTCACGCCCACCATCCCGACCTCGACCTCGTTCTGGAACCGCCGTGCCGCCCCGCCGTCGTTGGTGAAGATCGCGGTGCCGTTGCCGTACGGGTTGGCGTTGACCACGTCCAGCGCGTCGTCGTACTTCGCCACCCGCAGCACCGACAGCACGGGGCCGAAGATCTCGTCCCGGTAGATCGCCATGTCCGTGCCGACGTGGTCGAACAGCGTCGGTCCGAGCCAGAACCCCTCCGCCGCGCCGTCGATCTCGTGCGACCGGCCGTCCACCACCAGCGTCGCGCCCTCGTCCTGACCGCCGTCGACGTAAGACACGACGTGGTCGCGGTGCGCGCCGGTGACCAACGGCCCCATCTCGCAGCCCGGGCGCCGGCCGTCGCCGACGTGCAGGGCCCGGACGCGGTCCACGATCTTCGACACCAGCTCGTCGCCGACCGGGTCCACCGCGACGACGACCGAGATCGCCATGCACCGCTCGCCCGCCGAGCCGAACCCGGCCGACACGGCCGCGTCCGCCGCCAGGTCGAGGTCCGCGTCCGGCAGCACGACCATGTGGTTCTTGGCGCCGCCCAGGGCCTGCACGCGCTTGCCGTGCCGCGTCCCGGTCTCGTAGACGTACCGCGCGATCGGTGTCGACCCCACGAACGACACCGCTTTCACGTCCGGGTGCTCCAGCAGCCGGTCCACCGCGACCTTGTCGCCGTGCACGACGTTCAGCACGCCGTCGGGCAACCCGGCCTCGGCGAACAGCTCCGCGATGAAGTTCGCCGCCGACGGGTCCTTCTCCGACGGTTTGAGCACCACCGCGTTGCCGCACGCGATCGCGTTCGGCACGAACCACAGCGGCACCATCGCTGGGAAGTTGAACGGCGAGATCACGCCGACCACGCCCAGCGGCTGCTGGATGGAGTACACGTCGACCCGCGTGGACGCGTTCTCGCTGAACCCGCCCTTGAGCAGGTGCGGGATGCCGCACGCGAACTCGACGGACTCCAGCGCGCGCTGCACCTCCCCCGCCGCGTCGGACAGCACCTTGCCGTGCTCGGCGGTGACGATCGCGGCCAGTTCCCCCTTGCGGGAGTTGAGCAGCTCGCGGAACGCGAACATCACGTTCGACCGCTGCGCGAGCGACGCGTCGCGCCACGACCCGAACGCCTCGCGCGCCGCCGCGACCGCCTCGTCCACGGTGGACTCGTCGGCGAAGTCGACCCGACTCGCCACCTGCCCGGTAGCCGGGTCGTAAACGTCACCGGAGCGCGCGCTCTCGCCCTGCCACGGCTTGCCGCCGATCCAGTGGCCGATCCTCGCGGTGGTCACAGCACGTCCTCCAGGATGCCGAGCGCTTCCTCGACCTCGTCCTCGGTCAACGTCATCGGCGGGGCGAGGCGGATGACGTTGCCGTACAGGCCGCCCTTGCCCACCAGCAGCCCGCGTTCGCGGGTGCCTTCCAGCACTGCGACGGCCTTCGCCGGGTCCGGCGCGCCGTCCGGGCCCACCATCTCCAGCCCGATCATCAGGCCCTTGCCGCGCACGTCGCCGACCGCGGGCCGGTCCGCCGCGATGTCGCGCAGCCCGTCGATCAGCCGTTCGCCGAGCTTGGCGGCGTTGGCCTGCAGGTCGTTGTCGAGCAGGTACTCCAACGTCGCCAACGCGCCGGTGGTGGCGATCGGGTTGCCGCCGAACGTGGACAGCGAGTTGGCCGTGAGGCAGTCCATCAGGTCGCCGCGCGCGACCACGCCGCCGATCGCGAGACCGTTGCCGAGGCCCTTGGCGAACGTCATCGCGTCGGGTGTCACGCCGTGCGACTGGATGCCCCAGAAGTGCTCGCCGGTGCGGCCCCACCCGGTTTGCACCTCGTCGGAGACGAACAGGATGCCGTACTCGTCGAGCACTTCCTTGAACGCGCCGAACAGCCCGTCCGGCGGCGAGGAGAACCCGCCGACGCCCTGGATCGGCTCGGCGATCATGCACGCCACGTCGCCCGCGGTGGTCGTCTCGATCACCTCGCGCAGGTCGGCCACGCACGCCTTGACGTAGTCGGCGTCGGAGAGGTCCTTGAACGGGCTGCGGTACCGGTAGCCGCCGTGCACCCAGCTGACCTTCACCGGGCTGAGCGAGGACGCCGACCAGCCCCGGTTGCCGGTGATCGCGACCGTGGCGAACGCCCGGCCGTGGTAGGAGTTGCGCAGCGCGAGGACCTGGTCGCTGCGGCGGAACTGGGTGGCCAGCATGAGCGCCGTCTCATTGGCCTCGGTGCCGGAGTTGGTGAAGAACACCTTGGCGTCCGGGATGCCGGACAGCTCGGCGATCTTCTCGGCCAGCTCGACCTGCGAGCGGATCAGGTAGAGCGTGGAGCTGTGCAGCACGCCGGTCGCGAGCTGGGACCGGATCGCGTCGGAGATCTCGGCGACGTCGTAGCCGACCGCGTTGGTCAGGATGCCGGCGAAGAAGTCCAGGTAGGTGCGCCCTTCACGGTCGGTGACGCGGCGTCCGCTCGCGCTCGCCAGCTCGATCGGGTGCTCGTAGTAGAGGGCCATCCAGTCGGGCATCACCGCGCGGTGCCGGGCCAGCAACTCCTCGTGTCCCATCGCGTCCTCCGGTCGTAGGTCCCTCCAGAGGAGTCTGGTCGGCGGTGCGGAGGGCCGCCATGCACAACCTGTACCCCTTTCCGGGCCGGCGGATTACGTTGTGTCCATGTACCCCACGGTCGCCGAAGCGCTGGCCCTGCCCGTGGTCCGGCGCGGCGGGCCCGCCGTGGTGGCGGGCGCGGCCGGGATGGGCCGCCGGGTGCGGTGGGTGCACGTCGCCGAGGTCGCCGACATCGCACAGCTGCTGCGCGGCGGCGAGCTGGTGCTGACCACCGGCATCGCGCTGCCCGACGACCCGGACGGGCTGCGCCGCTACGTCGCCGACCTCGCGGCGGTGGGCGCGTCCGGGCTGGTCGTCGAGCTGGTGCGGCGGTGGAGCGACGAGGTGCCGGGCGCGTTGGTCGCCGCCGCCGAGCAGCACGAGCTGCCGCTGGTCACGTTGGCGCGGGAGACGCGGTTCGTGTCGGTGACCGAGGCCGTGGTGTCGCTGATCGTGGACGCGCAGCTCGCCGAGCTGCGGGCGGCCGAGCAGGTGCACGAGGCGTTCACCGCGTTGACCGTGGCCGGGGCCGAGCCCGCCGAGGTGCTGCGCGAGGTGGCGCGGACGGCCGGGCTGCCGGTGGTGCTGGAGACGTTGGGGCACGAGGTGCTGGCCTACGACGCGGCCGGTCACGACCCGACCGCGCTGCTGGCCGACTGGGGCCAGCGGTCACGCGCGGTGGCCGTGCCGGAGCGGACCGCGTACCACGAGCAGGCCGGGTGGCTGGTGACGGTGGTCGGCGCGCGGGGCGCGGACTGGGGGCGGCTGGTGCTGCTCTCGCCCGAGCAGCCGCCGCACCGGCACGTCGTGGTGGCCGAACGCGCGGCGTCGGCGTTGGCCGTGCACCGGCTGGTGGCGCGGGACCGGGAGTCGTTGGAGCGGCAGACGCACCGGACGCTGCTCACCCAGCTGCTCGGGCAGCCGCCGCACGACCTGCCGGCGCGGGCGGCGGCGCTGGGGGTGCCGCTGGAGCGGCGGCAGCTCGTCGGGGTGGCGATCCGGCCGGGCACGGCGAGCGTGCCCGCGCAGGCGTTGGCCTCGCAGGAGGTGCTGCGGGACTTGGCGGAGGCGACGGCGTTGGCGGCCCGGCGGGTGACCGTGCCCGCGCTCGTCGGTGTCGTGGACGACACGAGTGTGCGGGCGCTGCTGTCGTTGCCGCCGCAGGCGGGGTTGGACGGGGTGCTGCGGCGGTTGGCGCGGGAGGTGCACCGGCGGGCCGCGTCGACGCAGCACGCGTTGCCCGTGGTGGTGGCCGTCGGCACGACCGTGACCGCGGTGCCGGACGTGCGGCGGTCGTTGGGCGAGGCCGCGCACGTGGCGGGTGCGGCGCTGCGGTCGCCGGGGACCAGGCTCTACCACCGGCTGGACGACGTGCGGTTGCGCGGGCTGCTGCACCTGCTGCGCGAGGACGAGCGGGTGGTCGCGTTCGCGGACCGCGAGCTGGGGGCGCTGCTGTCGCGTGACGCCAACCAGGGCACCCGGCTGGTGGAGCTGCTGCGGTGCTTCTGCGAGCACGGCGGCAACAAGTCCGCCGCGGCCGCCGCCGCGCACCTGTCCCGCACCGCGTACTACCAGCAGTTGAGCCGGATCGAGCAGGTGCTCGGGGTGTCCTTGGAGGACCCGGAGTCCGTGCTCTCGCTGTACGTGGCGCTGTTGGTGCACGAAATGGGCGAGCGGGATCCTCAGCTATCCCGCCCGCCCAGCTCCGCGACTTAGCCGAGCGGCATCGGCACCGGCAGCTTGCCCAGCTCGCCGGCCAGGTCGGGCATCTCGCTCGGACCCGAGACCGGCGGCTTCACCGGCAGCTCCGGCAGCGCGGGCAGGGCACGGGCCTGCGGCGCGAGGAGGTCGCCCACGAACGGCAGCGCGGGCGCGGCCGGCGCCTGGAGCGCGGCCGGCGTGGCCACCGTGGGCGCCGTGACGTCCGACGTGCCGCCGGGCAGCGGCGCGGGCAGCTTCACGGCCTGGCCGCTGAGCAGGTCGGTGACGGGCTTGGTGGCGTCGAGCCCGACCTCGGGGGCGTTGCCGATCTTGGCGATCGTGCCGTCCACGATCTCGGTGGGACCTTCGGCCGCGGACGCGGCGGACGCGAGCAGCGGAGAGGTACCAACGGCGAGCAGTGCGGCGGCACGCAGTAGTCCGCGCGTGCGGTATCCGGACACGGTTTTCCTAACCTGGTTGGGGACCTGCAAGTTGACCTACTCCGCATCGACCACCACACCCCCTCCCCTTGACCGCTCGATCAGGTGACTGACGCTCCGTATCCCCACCCCACCCGATCGGGTCACACTGGTTGCGTGGAGGAGTTACACAACGGGGTGGTCGGACCGGTGCGCGGTCCGGTCGTGCAAGCAGGCGCCATCCACGGCGGCGTCCACGTCCACCCCTCGGCGCCCGCCCCGATCAACCAACTGCCGCCCGCGGTGCCGCACTTCGTCGGCCGCGCGGACGCACTCGACTTCCTGTCCGCGCAGGTCGACCGCCAGTCCACGCTGCTGATCACGTCGATCGGCGGCACCGCGGGCATCGGGAAGACGACCTTGGCCGTGCACTGGGCCCGTCGGGAACGCGACCGGTTCCCCGATGGCCAGCTGTACGTGGACCTGCGGGGCTTCGACCCGCGCGGCCCCATCGACCCGGCCACGGCGGTGCGTGGGTTCCTCGACGCGTTCCAGGTGCCCGAAGAGCACATCCCGGTGGACCTGGCGGCGCAGGTCGCGCTCTACCGGAGCCACGTCGAGGGCAAGCGCATGCTCATCCTGCTGGACAACGCACGCGACCCCGACCAGGTCCGACCGCTCCTGCCGGGGAGCCCCACCTGCGTCGTGCTGGTGACCAGCCGCAGCCGCCTCGGCGGTCTGGTGGCACGCGAGCAGGCCAAGCCGATGGCGTTGGACTTCCTGTCGTCCGACGAGTCCCGTGAGCTGATCTCGACGTACCTGGGCGCGGACCGGGCGCGGGCGGAGCGCCGGGCCGTCGACGAGTTGGTCGAGCGCTGCGCGCGGCTGCCGATCGCGCTGGCCATCGCGGGCAGCCGGGCGGCGACCGAGCCACACCTGGCCGTCGGCGAGCTGGTGACCGAGTTGGCCGAGTTGTCCACGGGGGACGGCCTGGACATCCGCGCCGTCTTCGACTGGTCCTACCGCACGTTGTCAGCGGAGGCAGCGAGGTTGTTCCGCCTCTTGGGCCTGCATCCCGGCGCGGACGTCGGCGTGCCCGCAGCGGCGAGCTTGGTGGGCCTGCCGGCGCCCAGGACGCGGCGTCTGTTGAACGAGCTGATCGGCGCGGCCTTGCTGGAGGTGCGCTCACCCGGCCGCTACCGCCACCACGACCTGCTCCGCGAGTACGCGGCCGAACGCGCGGCGGAGGAGGAGTCGGCGGAGGCCACGCGCGCGGCGATGACCCGGATGCTCGACTGCTACCTCCACGCCAGTTTCGCCGGCGAACGGCAGCTCTACCCGTACCGCGATCCGATCCTCCTCGAACCCGCCCGGCCCGGGGTCCTCCTGCCGGAGGTGTCCGACCTCGGCTCGGCGTGGGACTGGTTCGCCACCGAGCACGGCAACCTGCTGGCAGTGGTGGACCTCGCCGTCCGCGAGGGCTTCACCGGTCACACGTGGCGGCTGCCGTGGGCCCTGTCGTCGTACTTCGGCCGCACCGGCAGGTGGCGCGACTGGGAGGCCACGCAGCTCGAGGCACTGGCCGCGGGCCGGCTGTTGGGCGATCGCGAGATCGAGGCCTTGGCGCTGCGCGTGCTCGGCCGCGTGTACACGCTCAGCGGACGGTACCGGGACGCGGTCGACGTGCTGAACCAGGCACTGGCGATCCCCGTCGGCGACGCCGGCCGCGCGCACGCCCACGAGGCGATCAGCCTGGCGCACGAGCGCGGTGGCGCGATCGGAGACGCGTACTCCCACGCCCGACGGGCGGTCGCCCTCGCCGACGCCTCCGGGCACCGCTCGCGCAGGGTCAACGCCCGCATCCAGCTCGGTCGGGCGCTCGTGGGCGTGGGCGACCTCGACGAAGCACGCGACCGCTTCCACCAGGTGATCGACATGATGGCGGGCTCCGGCGACCTGATCAGCTACGTGGACGCCACCGAGGGGTTGGCGCGCGTCCAGCACCGCCTCGGCGACTTCGACGGCGCGGTGACGCGGTTCGAGCACGCGCTGGAGTGCCTCCGCGACTTCGGTGACCACTGGTCACGGGCGTACACGCTGTGCCGCCTCGGCGACTCGCACGCGGCGCGCGGACGGCACGGCGACGCCCGCCGCGCCTGGCAGGAGTCGTGGGACCTGTTCACCAGGATCGGCCACCCCGAAGCGGATGCGGTGCGCGGGCGATGGTGAGAGCCCCGCGGGTCCGGGGTTGCCGGAACCCGCGGGGCCGCCCGCCCCCGATGGCGGATCTCGGGCCGTGCGGGACCGTGTCGGGGAGACGTAAGGGCGACACGGTCCCGCAGCGGCTTTCCCCCGGGGCTAGGGGTTCGTGACCCCGAGCGTGTAGCTGCCGGAGCCGCTGTAGGCGTGCACGCGGTAGCGGTAGTAGCCGGGTGTGCCGTTGTAGTTGACCGTCTCGCTCGCGGCGGGGGTGTCGGCCTTGGCCACGACCGCCCAGGAGCTGCCGTTCCACTTCTGGAGGTAGAGGTCGAAGTCGGCGCCGGCCGGGCCGGCCAGGCAGCCGACGTGCGCGCCCGACACCGTGGACTGGTAGTAGCCGTTGTCCGGCTGGTAGGCCTGCCCGCCGGTGGCCAGGGAGCCGTTGTACGTGGTCTCCGAGCCCTGGCAGCCGGTCGGCGGGTTCGGGTCGCCGCCGCCACCGGTGACCAGGGTCAGGCCGTAGGCCTGGAGGATCTCGTTGACCGGCTGGAAGTAGGTGGTGCCGCCGGACGAGCAGTTGCCCGAGCCGCCGGACGTGACGCCCTGCGCCTGCGTGCCCGCCACCAGCGAGCCGCCCGAGTCGCCCGGCTCCGCGCACACCGTGGTCTGGATCAGGCCGGTCACCGTGCCCTGCGGGTAGGTCACCGACGAGTTGCGCGCCTGGATCGTGCCGCAGTGCCAGCCCGTGGTGGACCCGGAGCGGCACACGGTGGAGCCGACCGGCGCGTCCTGCGAGCCCGCGACCGACACCGTGCCACCGGCGTAGTTGTTGACCAGGCCGCGCGGGGTGTTGCCCGCCGCGACCTGCACCCACGCGTAGTCGTTGCCGGGGAAGCTCGACCCGCGGAACGTGCCGCTCGGGTTGGCCGTCGACGCGCCGGTGGAGCCGCAGTGCCCGGCGGTGACGAAACCGCCGTTGACGGAGAAGCCGACCGAGCAGCGGGTGCCGCTGCCGATGGTGTAGGCGTTGCCGCCGATCACGTCGACCAGCGGGCGGGGCGCCTCGGTGGTGGCGGCGTACCGGACGGCCGACGTGCCGACGCCGGACGCCGCGGCGAACGCGCGGGCGGCGGCGAGTCCGCCGGGCTCGGACTTGACCACGACGGTGTTGGTGGGCAGGTCGACGTACCAGCCGGGCACGGACTTCGGCGCGCGCGCCACGTTCGCGTCCAGCGCGGACTTCACCGCGTCCAGGTCGCGCTCGCTGCGCTGGACGAGCTTGGTCCGCACACCGCCCTGATCCACGTCGGACGCGCGGGTCACGCCGACGGTGAGCGTGCCGGACGAGTCGATCCACGCGCCGCCGAACCGGCCGTCCAGCCGCTTGCGCAGGCCGCGCGCGGTGTCGGCGGAGCGCTCGTCGGCGGCCAGCCGGGCGCGTGCCTGGTCGGCGTCCAGGCCGAGGTCGCGCTGGAGGGCCGACAGCACGGGCGCGGGCAGGGCCTCGGCGTCCCGGCCCGGCGCGGCCTGCGCGGCGGCCGGGGTCAGGATTCCCGCCGCGACGAGCGCCGCGGCGAGCGCGATGGGTCTCAACACTGCTGACATGGGGAATTCTCCTCGAGGGAGGGCAGGGATTCCCCGTGAAAGTAGGCCCGCCGGCGCGGTCGCGGTAATACCGCTCAGGTCATAAGGCGCGGTGATGGCCGCCCTCACAGGGTGGTTCGGATCGGCGACGACCCGCGGCCGGGTGGACGGCCGGACGGGTCGTCAGCGGGTGTTCGGGCCGTGCGCCGAGGGTGACGGCGTGCGTCGGGATCGAGGGCGTGCGGCGAGGGCGTGCGGTCAGACCAGGGCCCTGGGCGGCACCGCGCCGTACTCCGGGTGCTCGGGCAGCCAGCCCGCGTAGCGCGGGTTGCGCTCGGCGGTCTCCCGGTAGGCCTCGGCGGCGTACCGGAGCACCTGCGGGCCGAACGCGGCCCCCGGTCCCTCCGGGTCCCAGCCGATCAGGTGCCGCCACCGCAGCGGCGCGCCCGCCAGCGGCATCGCGACCAGGCCCGGCGTGCGGCGGAACGTGGGCTGGCACAGCGCGACCGCGTCGCCGGACGCGGCCAGGTCGATGCAGCTGTTGATGTCGACCTCGTACATGGTGCGCGGGGTGAAGCCGGCCCGGCTGCACGCGGCCACGAAGCAGTCGCCGAAGCACCCGTCGCCCGGTGTCACGGCCCACTGCATGTCCTTCAGCGCGCCCAGCTCCACCTCCGCCAGCACGGTGAGCGGGTGGTCCTCGGGCATCAGCACGAACACCGGGTCGACCGCGATCACGTGCCAGGTCAGCCCGTGCTCCGACGGTGGCGGCGCGTCACCGCACACGCCGACCAGCACGTAGTCCAACCGGCCGGCGGCGACCATGGCCGACAGCTCGCGGCCGGACCACGACACCTGCGTGGAGACGTGCGCGCCGGGGTGCGCCTCGGTCAGCCGGTGCACCAGCCCGCCGAGCATCGGTCCGTTCACCGCGCCGACCCGGTAGCGGTCGCCGGGCACGGTGTCGTCCAGCAGGCGGGTGGCGTCCTCCTGCAACCGGGAGAACGCGGGCAGCAGCACGCGCGCCCGTTCCAGCACCAGCTCGCCGAGCACGGTCGGCCGGGCGCCCCGGTGGTCGCGCTCGAACAGCTTGCCGCCGAGCAGGCCTTCGATCCGGTGCAGTTGGGCCGTGAGGGCGGGTTGCGCCAGGCCTAAGAGGGAGGACGCCTTCGACAGGCTGCCCGCGTCCGCGATCGCGCAGACGACCCGCAGGTGCCGCAGTTCGAGCTTCATCCGTCGGACGTTAGGTCACCGCTCACCCGCCAGTCGAGGGCCGGCCGGGGCCACCCGCACCGGCCCGGACCAGCGGCTTGAGTGGCAATGGACAGAGTGTGCCCTGATCATGGCAAGCGTGGACACTTTGCCACTGCCGACGCGCACGGGTCGACCGGAGGATGCCGGGATGGAATTCGCGCCGAACCGCCCGCACGAAGGGTGTTCCACGAGCGTAACAGGGAAGTGACCGATGGCCCTTGACTCCGCAACCCAGGTCACAACCGATCCCGACGGCCGGGTCGAGCTGCGTGATCATTCCGCGATCGCGGACAGCCCGCACTACAACGCCGACCTGGCGCCGGTGCCGCTGGAGCGGCGCACCTGGTCCACGTACAACTTCTTCGCGCTGTGGATGGGCATGGCGCACAACATCCCCAGCTACACGCTGGCCGCGTCGCTGGTGGCGTTGGGGATGGACTGGGTGCAGGCGTTCCTGACCATCACCCTGGGCAACCTGATCGTGCTGGTCCCGATGCTGCTCAACAGCCACGCGGGCACGAAGTACGGCATCCCGTTCCCGGTGTTCGCCCGCGCGTTCTACGGCATCAGGGGCGCGAACCTGGTGGCGCTGCTGCGGGCGTTCATCGCGTGCGCGTGGTTCGGCATCCAGACGTGGGTCGGCGGCAAGGCGCTGCACGTGATCGTGGGCCGGTTGGCCGGCGACGGGTGGGCGCACGCGCCGGTCGTGCTGGGCCAGGTGTGGACGCTGTGGCTGTGCTTCCTGGTGTTCTGGGTGGTGCAGATGCTGATCATCTGGCGGGGCATGGAGGCGATCCGCCGGTTCGAGAACTGGACCGCGCCGCTGGTCAGCGTCGGCTTCCTGGTCCTGCTCGGCTACGTGGCGGTGAAGGCGGGCGGTTTCGGCCCGATCCTGTCGGAGCCGTCGAAGCTCGGCTGGGGCGCGGACTTCTGGAAGGTGTTCTTCCCGTCGCTGATGGGCATGATCGCGTTCTGGTCGACGCTGTCGCTGAACATGCCGGACTTCACCCGGTTCGGCGGCAGCCAGCGCAAGCAGGTCGTCGGTCAGCTCCTCGGCCTGCCCACCACCATGTCGTTCATCGCCATCGTGGCGATCCTGACCACCTCCGGGGCGATGGCGCTCTACGGCGAGGCGATCTGGGACCCGGCGGAGCTGGCGAGCCGGTTCGACAGCACGGCGGTGGTGCTGGTGGCGCTGGTGGCGCTGGTGCTGGCGACGGTCTCGGCGAACCTCGCGGCGAACGTGGTGAGCCCGTCCTACGACTTCTCCAACGCGTTCCCGAAGAAGATCACCTTCGCGGTCGGCGGCCTGGTCACCGGCGTGATCGGCATCCTGATCCAGCCGTGGCGGCTGATCTCCGACCCGGGCATCTACATCTTCGCCTGGCTCGGCTTCTACGGCGGCCTGCTGGCGTCCGTGGCCGGTGTGTTCGTGGCCGGCTACTGGGTGCTGGCGAAGACGCGGCTGGAGCTGCCGGACCTGTACCTGGCCGGGCGGGGCGCGTACTGGTTCAAGGCGGGCTGGAACTGGCGGGCGGTCGTCGCCACGCTGGTGGGCTCGGTGCTCGCGGTCGGCGGCGCGTACAACGGGCCGTTCCCGGCCGACGGCCTGATCCCGTTCCTCAAACCGCTCTACGACTACAACTGGGTCGTCGGCCTGGTCGGCGGCATGCTCGTCTACCTGGCGCTGGCGCCACGGAGGGAGAACGCGTGAGCAACATCATCCGTGCTGGTCTGGTGCAGCAGAAGTGGACCGGCGACAAGGAGTCGATGATCGCGAACGCGGTCGAGGCGGTCCGGTCCGCCGCGTCGCGGGGCGCGCAGGTGGTGTGCCTGCAGGAGTTGTTCTACGGGCCGTACTTCTGCCAGGTGCAGGACGCGGACTACTACTCCTACACCGAGGGCATCCCCGACGGCCCGACCACCGAGCTGATGTGCGAGCTGGCCGGGCAGCTCGGCGTGGTGCTCGTCGTGCCGATGTACGAGGAGGAGCAGCCCGGGATCTACTACAACACCGCCGCCGTGATCGACGCGGACGGCACCTACCTCGGCAAGCACCGCAAGAACCACATCCCGCAGGTCAAGGGGTTCTGGGAGAAGTTCTACTTCAAGCCGGGCAACCTCGGCTACCCCGTCTTCGACACCGCCGTCGGCAAGGTCGGCGTCTACATCTGCTACGAGCGGCACTTCCCGGAGGGCTGGCGGGCGCTCGGGCTCAACGGCGCGCAGATCGTGTTCAACCCGTCGGCGACCAGCCGCGGCCTGTCGGAGTACCTGTGGCGGCTGGAGCAGACCGCGGCGGCCGTGGCGAACGAGTACTACGTCGGCACGATCAACCGGGTGGGCGTGGAACCGCTGGGCGACAACGAGTTCTACGGCCAGTCGTACTTCGCCGACCCGCGCGGGCAGCTCGTGGGCGAGGCGGCCTCCGACACGGAGGAGGAGATCGTGGTCCGCGACCTGGACATGGACCTGCTCGCCGAGGTGCGCGACCTGTGGGCGTTCTACCGCGACCGCCGGCCCGACACCTACGAGGGCCTGGTGAAGCCGTGAGCACCCTCGTCAAGGGCGGCACGGTGGTGAACGCCACCGGCTCGTTCGCGGCCGACGTGCTGGTGGAGGGCGAGAAGATCGCCGCGCTGCTCGCGCCGGGCTTCCCCGTGCGGGCGGACGAGACGATCGACGCCACCGGCAAGTACGTGATCCCCGGCGGCATCGACGGGCACACCCACATGGAGATGCCGTTCGGCGGCACGTTCTCCGCCGACACCTTCGAGACCGGCACGATCGCGGCGGCGTGGGGCGGCACCACCACGATCGTCGACTTCGCCGTGCAGTCCAAGGGCTCCTCGTTGCTGTCCACCCTGGACAAGTGGCACGCCAAGGCGGACGGCCGGTGCGCCGTCGACTACGGGTTCCACATGATCGTCTCCGACGTCACCGACACGTCGTTGAAGGAGATGGAGTCCTGCATCGACGCGGGCGTGAACACGTTCAAGATGTTCATGGCCTACCCCGGTGTCTTCTACGCCACCGACGGCGAGATCCTGCGCGCCATGCAGAAGGCCCGCGAGACCGGCGCGACGATCATGATGCACGCGGA
This sequence comes from Saccharothrix sp. 6-C, assembly GCF_016695385.1. Lineage (NCBI taxonomy): Bacteria > Bacillati > Actinomycetota > Actinomycetes > Pseudonocardiales > Pseudonocardiaceae > Saccharothrix > Saccharothrix sp. 6-C. Next base: position 5,181,129 of record NZ_CP064192.1, read on the forward strand.
GAACGGCATCGCGATCGACCAGCTGGTCGCGCAAGCGCTCGCGCAGGGCCGCACCGACCCCGTCGAGCACGGCCTGACCAGGCCCGCCGAGCTGGAGGGCGAGGCCACCTCCCGCGCCATCACGCTGGCCAAGGTCACCGGGTCGCCGCTCTACATCGTGCACCTGTCCGCGGCGCAGGCGCTGGACGCGGTGACGAAGGCGCGCGACACCGGGCAGAACGTGTTCGCCGAGACGTGCCCGCAGTACCTGTACCTGTCGCTGGAGGACCTGGCGAAACCGGACTTCGAGGGCTCGAAGTACGTCGCCTCTCCCCCGCTGCGGCCCAAGGAGCACCAGTCGGAGCTGTGGCGCGGCCTGCGCACCAACGACCTGTCGGTGGTGTCGACCGACCACTGCCCGTTCTGCTTCAAGGACCAGAAGGAGCTGGGGCGCGGGGACTTCTCGAAGATCCCGAACGGGATGCCGGGGGTCGAGCACCGGATCGACCTGCTGCACCAGGGCGTGGTGAAGGGTGAGATCACGCTGGAGCGCTGGGTGGAGATCTGCTCCACCACGCCCGCGCGGATGTTCGGCCTGCACCCCCGCAAGGGCGTCATCGCGCCCGGCGCGGACGCCGACGTCGTGGTGTACGACCCGGACGCGCGGCAGGTGATCTCCGCGGCCACGCACCACATGAACGTCGACTACTCCGCGTACGAGGGCATGGAGATCACCGGCAAGGTGGACACGGTGCTCTCGCGCGGCCGGGTGGTCGTGGACGCCGGCGGGTTCCACGGCGCGGCCGGGCACGGGAAGTTCCTGTCCCGCGAGCTGAACCAGTACCTGGTCTAGGGGGCGGACGTGGACTTCGGGGCAGTGCTCCAGACCGACCCGCCCGCGCGGGACGTGGTGGCCCGCATGAAGGCCGCCGAGGACAACGGGTTCCGGTACGGCTGGACGTTCGACTCAGTCGTGCTGTGGCAGGAGCCATTCGTCGTCTACTCGCAGGTGCTGGCGGCGACGAAGGAGCTGGTCGTCGGCCCGATGGTGACCAACCCGAGCACGCGGGACTGGTCGGTGACGGCGTCGCTGTTCGCGACGCTGAACGACATGTTCGGCAACCGCACGGTGTGCGGCATCGGGCGCGGCGACTCCGCCCGGCGGGTGATCGGGCAGCGGCCCGCGTCGCTGGCCACGCTGGGCCGGGCGATGACCGTGATCAAGGACCTGGCCGAGGGCCGGGAGGCCGAGCACCACGGCACGCCGGTGCGCATCCCGTGGGTGCGCGACGGCAAGCTGGAGATGTGGATGGCCGCGTACGGGCCGCGCGCGTTGCGGCTGGTCGGCGAGCAGGCCGACGGGTTCATCCTGCAGACCGCGGACGTCGACATCGCGCGGTGGACGATCGGGGCGGTGCGGGAGGCGGCCGCGGCCGCCGGCCGCGACCCGTCGGCGATCACGATGTGCGTGGCCGCGCCCGCGTACGTCGGCGCGGACCTGCCGCACCAGCGCGACCAGCTGCGCTGGTTCGGCGGGATGGTCGGCAACCACGTGGCCGACCTGGTCGCGCGGTACGGCGACTCGGGCGCGGTGCCCGCCGCGCTGACCGACTACATCAAGGACCGCGAGGGCTACGACTACGCCCACCACGGCAAGGCGGGCAACCGGTCGACCGACTTCGTGCCGGACTCGATCGTCGACCGGTTCTGCCTGCTCGGCCCGGCGTCCGCGCACGTGGACCGGTTGCAGGAGCTCCGGGAGGTCGGCGTGGACAACTTCGCGCTGTACCTGATGCACGACGCGAAGGACGAGACGCTGGCGGCCTACGGCAACGAGGTGATCGGCCGGGTGTGACCCGCCGGCCCCGCGCGGACCCCGGTGGGCCGTCCGCGCGGGGGCCGCTGCGCGGTTCGCGCCGCCGTGTAGCGATCCCCTCACCCGTCGCGATCACCGTCACGTGAACTGGTCCCCGGAAGTTGGACTGGGAATCCAGTTCCGACTTTCGGGGAGCGGTTCGTTGCATCCAGGTAGTTCGTTGTCCGGGCGGCAGCGGGGGTCCGCTGTCGCGTTGTTCGAGGCCGGGTACGGCCCGAAGGCTGTCGCGACCCGGTTGGGTGTGTCGCGGACCGCGATGCGACGCTTGCATGAGCGTTGGAGGCTGCGGAGCGCGGGAGCGCTGATGATGAAGCCGGGCAGGCGGTCGTTCACGTTCGAGTTCAAACTCGGGGTCGTGCGCCGGTTCGTCGACGGTGAGGCGACCGCGATCGAACTGGCACGCGAGCACGACCTGTCCTCGCCCAAACTCGTCGAGAACTGGGTTCGGGCGTATCGGCGTGACGGCGGGGAAGCGCTGCGGCCCAAGCCGAAAGGCCGGCCCGCGGCACCGCCGGCACCGGAACAGGATGAGCTGGAACGCCTGCGGCAGGAGAACCTGCGGCTGTCGGCGAAGGTGGCCTATCTGGAAAAACTGCGGGCCTTGAGGGCGCAGGGGCGAGGATGAAAACCCAGGTCATCGCCACCCTCAAGGCCGACTACCCGCTGGCGGTGCTGCTGGAGGCCGCCGGTCTGGCCCGGTCGACGTTCTTCCACCACCAGGCCCGGCAGGCCCGACCCGACCCGCACGCCGACCTCAAGACCGCGATCACACAGGTGTTCGACCGGGCTCGCGGCCGCTACGGACATCGACGGGTCCACGCCGTGCTGACCGGACAGGGCCGGCGGGTGGCCAAGAAGACCGTGCTGAAATTGATGAACACCCTCGGCCTGGTCTGCAAGGTGCGGCGCCGCCGCCGGTACCGGTCCTGGCGGGGACAGGTCGGCACGATCGCCCCGAACACGCTGGACCGCCGGTTCACCGCGTCCGCGCCGGACACGAAGTGGGTCACCGACGTGACCGAGTTCCGCATCGGGGACCGCAAGGTCTACCTGTCACCGGTCATCGACCTGTTCGACCGGTCCGTCATCGCCTACACCCACGGCCCGGCCTCGACGCTGGAGCTGACGAACTCCTCGCTGCGCGGGGCCATCGCCACCCTGCCCGCCGGAGCCACACCCCTGGTGCACTCCGACCAGGGCTTCCAGTACCAGCACGCCTCCTGGCGCACCCTGCTCCTCGACGCCGGACTCACCCAGTCGATGTCACGGCGGGCCAACTGCCTCGACAACTCGATCGCCGAGAACTTCTTCGGCCACGTCAAGGAAGAACTGTTCAACCACGACCGCTTCGACACCGTCGAGGAGTTCACCACAGCACTGGACGACTACCTCGACTGGTACAACACCACCCGCGTCTCCACCACGCTCAAGGGCCTGAGCCCGGTCGAATACCGAGCCCAGGCCCTCACGCCCTAACCTTCAGTTAGCCAGTCCAACTTCCGGGGACCAGTTCACACGAGGGGACGCCCCTCGGTCGAACGGAGCGCGAGGAGAACGCATGCGCAAGTTCCTGGTGGTCGCCGCGGCGGCGCTGCTGCTGTCCGCCGGCACGGCCCACGCCGCGGACCGGCCGCCTCAGGCCCACCTCTACACGCCGACCACCGGCGGGCAGGTCGAGGTCGGCGAACCCGTGCTGGTGACCGGCGGCGGGTACGACGGGTACCGCGCCGACACGCTGCAGGACTACCAGGTGTCGGTGGACGGCGGGCAGACCTGGGACTCCGGGTACCGGACGGGCACCGTGCCGCTGGGCGGGGAGAGCGGCGTCACGCAGGCGCTGTGGGCCTACGTGTTCACCCCGCAGGACCCCGGTGTGTACACGATCGTGGGGCGGGTGAACACCGACACCGCGATCGGCGACCCCTCCGCGCCCAGGACGCTGTACGTCGGCGTGCCGGCTCCCACGCCGGGGTTCATCCCGGGTCTGTGCTACCAGTGCGGCTTCCACACCGAGCAGCCGGCGGTTCCCGTGGACGAAGGGCTCCCGCTGGAGCTGGGACTGCGGTTCCGGGTCGACCGGCCCCTCTCCATCACGCACATCTCCACCTGGCGCAACGGCGAGACGCCGTCCGCGGTGCGGTTGTGGCGGGGTGACGGCACGCTGCTGGCGGCCCTGCCGAACGGGGGCGTGTTCCCCACGCCCGTGCCGGTGGAGCCGGGTGTGGAGTACGTCGCCTCGTTCACCTCGCCGCGCGGCCGGTACGCGACGACCGAGGACGTGTTCCCGGCCACGGTCGTCAAGGCGCCGCTCGTCCTGCCCGCGCACGCGGGCGTCTACAGCTACGACGGCGGGTTCCCCACCGAGACCTGGCACGACAGCCACTACTGGGTCAGCCCCCTGTTCCAGGCTCGGTGACCGACGGCGGTCCCCGGCCGGCCGGGGACTGTCGGACCCCGTTGCTACCGTCGCGCCATGATCCTTCCGACCGCTGCCGAAGAGGCCCGCTTCTGGGCGATGCTGGAGAACGCGTGGGCCGGGCTCGGCCCCGGGCCGAACGACCTGCGCCGGGCCCTGGCCAAGCGCGACGTGTCCGCCGAGGTCTTCGAGGAGGCCGCGGAGCTGGAGGAGCACCTGGACACCGTGCTGGTGGCGCTGGCGTCGGCGTGCGAGGGGCTGTCCGCCGAGGAGCTGACCGCGCTGGACCGGGTGGCCGAGCGCAAGCTGCACGAGATCGACCGGGCCGACGTCCAGGAGGTCACCGACGGCTCGGACGACGGCTTCCTCTACGCCCGCGGTTTCATCCTCGCCCTCGGCCAGGAGTTCTACGAGGCCGTGGCCCGTGACCCGCGCGTGGCGGTGCAGGACGCCGAGTGCGAGGCGTTCTGCTACTTCTTCGCCCACCTGCACGCCGCGAGGTTCGGGGATCACCCGGAGACGGGGTCGGGGATCTCCCGGGAATCGGCCTCCAACCCGGCGGGGTGGCCGCGGTAGCCGGTACCGTCGAACGCGTGATCGACTTCGAGAAGCAGTCAGTCTTCAAGCTGGCGCCGTGCCGGCCCGAGGACATCGCGTCGCAGGTGTCGCCGATCCTGATCCAGGGCGAGCAGATCGTGTCGAGCTTCAAGACGGTGCGCGACTTCGTGGTGTTCACCACCAAGCGGGTGATCGCGGTGAACGTCCAGGGCATGACGGGCCGCAAGAAGGACTTCACGTCGCTGCCCTACAGCCGGGTGCAGGCGTTCTCCATCGAGACCGCGGGCACGTTCGACATGGACGCCGAGCTCGACCTGTGGTTCAGCGGCCTGGGCCAGGTGCGGCTGGAGTTCAAGGGCCACGCCGACGTGCGGCTGCTCGGGCAGATGATCGCGACGTTCATCCTCTAGGCGCCGGGGTCTGCGCGCCGGGGTCTGCGCGCCGTCGCCCAGGCTGCCCGCCCGCCGGCCCCACGCCCACACCGCGCCGTCAGGCGTGCGTGCGGGCGTGCGGGCGTGCCGTACCAGCTGTCGATCGCCGTCGACCCGATCGGGCCGGTGACCTGGACCAGGGGTCACGGACCGGCAACCGGGTCCCGGCCAGGCGCAGGGCCCTCCGGCGCCGAGCGCGCCCCGGCGGTCGTCGCCCAGGACGACCCCGGTGAGCCCGACCACCTGGGACGGGCTCACCGCGTCCGACCCGTCCGGCCGCTCGGTCACGCCTCGTGCGGCGACGAGTTCCACTGCTCGACGAAGGTCTCCCGGGTGATCGGCTTGACCGGGTCGTCGTGCGGGTCGATCGGCTCGTCGGTGAGACCGCCGTAGGCGTCCTCCACCCGCCGCCACGAGTAGCGGTGCATCCCGCCCGCCGAGGGCAGCTCGATCTGCCGGATCGCGATCAGCTCCCCCTCGTGCTCCACGGTCTCGTAGAGCGCCCGCGCGCCTTCGTCGACCCAGCCCTCCGCGTCCACGAACTCGAAGTACGCGCGGGGCCGGTCCGACTCCTCCAAGGCGCGGTAGAAGGAGACGACGTCGTCCATCCGGCTCGAGATGCCGATCATCGGACCGAACGGGTCGTGCCGTCCCACCCGACCAGCGCGCCGGGCAGCACCTCGGCCAGCTGCACCGGGTACACCGTCGCGTCGGTGGCCGCCAGTTCCGCCACCGACCACCACCGGTGCCGGCGGATGGTCTGCTGCTCGATCTCGTTGAACCGCGAGGTGTCCACGTCGACTGCCTCCACCTTTCCGACGAAGAACCACTCGACCGCCGCGTAGTTCAAGCCGTCGAAGGCGAACACGGCGTGCCGCTTCCACACCGGACCGACCAGCTCGTCGTCGGAGACCTCGACACCGGTCTCCTCGAACAGCTCCCGCACCGCCGCGGTCCGGACGTCCTCCCCGGGCTCGACCCCACCCCCGACGGTGAACCAGAACAGCTCGTCCGGCCGGGTCGGGTCGAAGCCCTCGAACAACAGCACCCGGTCGTCGGCGTCCAGCAGCACGACCCGCGCCGACACGCGCTGGGTCAAGGTGGACGCCTCGACGTCGCCGCCGGGTTCGGCGATCTCGAAGTAGGACGGCGTCGGCGCGGTGCCCGCCAGCCGCAACCACCGCACGGACCGCCGCCGGCGCAGCGCCAGCGTGTCGCGCACGGCGTCATTGTGCACCCGCCGGGCCAGCACCACCCGTTGCTCCGCGTCGGACAGCTCGGCCGCGAGCGCCGGTTCCAGCACCGACCGGTCCAGCGCATCGAGCAACGCCGAGAGCCGGTTCTCCGCCGCTTCCCGGTCCGGCCGGGTCGACCGCTCGGCCCGGTCCGCCGCCGCGCGCAGCTCGGGCTTGCCGCACACCGCCGCCACCGCCCGCGTCACCACGGCGCGCCGCGCCAGGGCCGCGTCCAGGGCCGCCCAGGCCGCGTCCGTCCTCACGTGCAGCCGGTCGAGCCGGTTGGCCGTGCCGAGCGTCCACGGCCCGATCAGCACGGCCAGCGCCAGCAGCACCAGGAACGTCGTCGCGACGCCGGAACTGGTCACGCCTCACCCACCCGACGCGGGTCGGCCGCCATGGCGCTCTCGTAGACCCGCACCACCTGGTTCGCGACCACCGACCAGTCGAACATCATCACCCGCTGCCGCGCCGCGTCCACGTAGTCCGCCCGCCGCCCGGGGTCGGTCAGCAGCGCCCGTAACGCCGCGGCCAGCGCGGACGAGTCCCCGACGGGGGTCAGCACACCCGCCTTGCCGTCGTCGAGCACGCGCCGGAACGCGTCGAGGTCGCTGGCCAGCACCGCCGCGCCCGCCGACATCGCCTCGGTGAGGATGATCCCGAAGCTCTCGCCGCCGGTGTTGGGCGCGCAGTAGACGTCGACGCTGCGCAGGGCGCGGGCCTTCGTCTCGTCGTCCACCATGCCGAGGAACACCATCCGCGACGCCAGCTCCGGCCCCGCCTGCTTGCGCAGCTCGTCCTCGTCGCCGCGACCCACGACCAGCAGCCGCACGTCCGGCGCGTCGAGCCGGCGGAACGCGTCGAGCAGCACCGGCATGCCCTTGCGCGGCTCGGTGAACCGGCCGACGAACCCGACCGTGCCACCGGGCCGGGGGTAGCCGTCCAGCGGGGCCGCGTCGGCGAAGAACCCGACGTCGACCCCGTTGGGGATCTCCACCGCGTCACCGCCCAGGTGCTCCACCTGCACGCGGCGGGCCAGCGCGGACACCGCGATCCGGGCGGTGATCTTCTCCAGGAACGGTTGCAGCACGGCCTGGAACGCCGACAGCATCTTCGAGCGCGGCGTCGAGGTGTGGAACGTGGCCACGATCGGGCCGTCGGCCACCATCAGCGCCAGCATCGACAGCGACGGCGCGGTCGGCTCGTGCAGGTGCAGCACGTCGAAGTCGTGCTCGGCGATCCACCGCCGGACGCGGGCGAACGACACCGGTCCGAACGACAGCCTCGCCACCGAACCGTTGTACGGGATGCCGACCGCGCGACCGGCCGATGTGACGAACTCCGGCACCGGCGTGTCGTCGTCGGCGGGCGCCAGCACCTCCACCTCGTGACCGAGGCCGCGCAGCGCGCGGGCCAGGTCGACCACGTGCGCCTGCACTCCCCCGGGCACTTCGAAGGAGTACGGGCAGACGATGCCGACCTTCACGCGGATTCCCCCCGGCGGGCCAGCACCCGGCGCAGCGCCTTCTGCCTGCTCTCCGGCAGGTCGGCCAGCCACAGCTGCTGCATCATGTGCCAGTCGGTGGGGTGCGCGGCGATGTCGGCGGCGAACACGTCGGCCATCTGCTGGGTCGCCGCGGGCACGCCCGCCGTGCCGGGCACCCGGATCGGCGGGTGCAGGCGGATGACCCAGCCGTCCTCGGTGAACCACAGGCCGGCCGGGATCAGCGCGGCGCCGGTGGTCGCGGCCAGGTGGGCGGGACCGGCGGGCATCATGGTGCGCTCGCCGAAGAACGTCACGGGCACACCGCCCGCGGTGAGGTCGCGGTCGGCGAGCAGGCAGACGACCTGGTTCGCGCGCAGCCGCTCGGCGAGCACGAGCGCCGGGTTGCGGTCGCCGCCGGTCAGCGGCACGACCTCGAAGCCGAGGCTCTCCCGGAACGCGATGAACCGCCGGTACAGCGACTCGGGCTTGAGCCGCTCGGCGACGGTGGTGAACGTGCCGCAGTGCCCGACCAGCCAGACGCCCGCCATGTCCCAGTTGCCGCAGTGCGGCAGCGCGATGACCGCGCCGCGCCCCTCGGCCAGGGCCGCGTCCAGGTTCTCGACGCCGGTCATCGTCCGGTCCAGCTCGGCGTAGAGCGCCGCCTGGTCCAGCGACGGCATCCGGAACGCCTCGCGCCAGTACCGGGCGTAGGAGCGCACGGCCAGCCGGACCAGCTCGTCCAGCTCGGCCTCGCCCGCCCGCGGCACGACCCGGCGCAGGTTCGCCCGCAGCTGGCGCACGCCACCGCCGCCGCGCTTCGCGGCCCGGTCGGCCGCCGCGTCGGACAACGCCCGCGCCGCCTTCTCCGGCAGCAGCCGCGCCAGGCGCCACCCGGCGGCGTAGCCCAGGTCGGCCAGGCCGCCCTTGATGTCCCGAGCGGTCACGTCCCGAGCTCCTTCGCGGCGCGGCTCACGGCCAGGATGCGCTGCACCACGGTGATCGTCACCAGCGCGGCCAGCAGGTACAGGGCCACCGGCAGGACGTAGGGCACGCCGAGCCCGTGCAGGCCGACGCCGACCAGCGCCACGATGAACCGCTCGGCGCGTTCGGCCAACCCGCCGTCGGCGGAGAGCCCGGACGCCTCGGCGCGCGCCTTGACGTAGGAGGTGACCTGCGCGCCGACCAGCGAGACCAGGGTCGCGGCGGCCAGGCCGTGCTCGTCGGCGCCGAACGCCCACCAGGCGACGGCGGCGAACAGCGCGCCGTCGGCGATCCGGTCGCAGCTCGCGTCCAGCACGGCGCCGAACTTCGTGCCGCCGCCCTGCGCGCGCGCCATGGCGCCGTCGATCAGGTCGAACAGCACGAACACGGTGACCAGCGCCGCGCCCGTGAAGAGCTGCCCGCGCGGGATGAACCACAGCGAGGCGGCGACGGAGCCGACGGTGCCCAGCACCGTGACGGCGTTCGGGGTGAGGCCGCGACGCAGCAGCCACGCACCGATCGGATCGGTGACGCGCGAAACCGACGCGCGGGCGAAGATGTTCAGCATGGGGTGGCGGGGCACCTACCGACGGGGACGAGGTGGTCACCGGCAGCCTAACCACCCAGCTCAGCCGAGCTTGCGGTGGTCCCTGGAGATCTGCTCCAGCAGGTCTTCCAGCGCGTCGCCGCGCACCGCCAGCCGTTCGAGCCTGCCGAACAGGGCCAGGTACTCGCGCACGTCGTGCGGGTCGGTGATGGTCGCGTTGCCGGTCAGCACGCTCAGCGTCACCACCCGCTCGTCGTACACCTGGAACCCGTGCAGGGCCACCATGTTCGCGTCCGCCGTCCACGGCACCACGCCGAGCTGCACGTTCGGCCTGCGGATGATCTGCACGAGGTGGTCGATCTGCTCGCACATCAGGTCCGCCGACCCCATCCGCCAGCGCAGCGCGCTCTCCGCCAGCAGGAACACGAACCGCTTACCCAGATCGTCCATCCGGGCACGGCGACTACGCAGCGTGGCGATCGCGGTGTCCTGCTCGTGCGAGGGCATCGTGTTGTGCACCACCCGCAGGTAGTTCTCGCTCTGCAAGAGCGCGGGCACACCCGCGTTCTGGAAGAAGCGGCTGGTGGTGGCCCGTGCCTCGATCCGGGCCACGGTCTGCTGGTGTCGATGCGCCCCCCGGTGCAGCACCACCCGGCGGGTCTCCGCCTCGGCGTGCAGCTGACGGGCCAACTCCACCAGCTCGACCCTGGTCTCCCTGGTCGCGGACAGCTCAGCGACCAGGCGCTCCACATCGGTCACGGACGGGAGGAGCATGCCGTTCTCGATCTTCGACAGCTTGGACTGGCTCATCCCGGTAGCGCGCGCCGTGGCCGTGCCGGTCATCTTGGCCTCGGTACGCAGCCTCCGTAACTCGCGCGAGAGCCGTTCTCGGGCCAGCCGCGAACGCTCAGGTGCGGTCATGCAACGCACCGTATCGACGCTCACCCCTCTTGACGATCGGCCAGGAAGGTGTCTGAGGCCCCTCCGGCCGTCGCCCCGGGTGATCTGGAACACGTCGGCGGGTGTTTCGGGGTGGCGCACGTGCATCCGGCCGTGCAGGTGCGCCTGCACCAGGTCCCGGGCCTGCGGGTGATCGTCGGGGCGGCCCGCCCGCGGCGGCCGGGAGCGGTCAGAACTCGACGCGGAGCAGGACCAGGTCCTTCTGCACCAATCTGATCTCGACGCCGGTGATGTCGGACCGGGTCAGCTCGGTGGTCGCGGTCGGCCGGGTGGTCGAGCCCGGACCGGCCGTCCAGGTCGCGACCCGCACCGAGGCGCCGCCCGCCACGACCACGTGCAGGGCGTAGGCGAACTCGGGCGGTGGCGGCCCGGCCGGCACGGCGTAGGCGCACAGCACGTCGATCCGGGTGCCCCACGGCTCGTCCACCAGCCGCACGCTGGCCGTCACGGGGCTGGGCACGGTCTGGCGCATCGCCACGTCGGGCGCGGACGTCGGCGCGGCGGTGGTCGAGGCGGTGGTCGGGACCGCGGTCGAGGCGGTGGGAGCGGCCGGTCGCACGGCCAGCGAGACCACCGCCCCCGTGAACGCCGCCACGACCAGCGCGGCGGCCACCAGTGCCCGGACCCGCCACCGCCGCGACCGCTCGGCCGCCAGCAGGCCGGTGAGCACCGCGGCCGGCGGCTCGGCGGCGAACTCGGGCTCGAGCAGGTCGAGCGCCCGGTCGCGGGGCACCGCCGAGAGGATGCCGGGCACGCCGGCGAAGGACGCCACGTCACCCGAGCACTCCGGGCACCCGGCCAGGTGTCCCTCGAACTCCCGCCGTTCGCCGGGCGACAGCGAACCCAGGACGTACGCGGCACCCCAGTCCCGGTACGGATCGACTGGCGAGCTCAACGTCCGGTGACCCCCTTCTCCTCCAACGCCACCCGCAGCGCCCGCAGACCGTAGTGCAGCCGGGACTTCACGGTGCCCTCCGGCAGGTCCAGCACGACGGCGAGCTCGGCGACCGACTGCCCCATGTAGTAAGCACGCACGATCACCGCGCGGTGCTCCGGCGTCAACTGGGTGAGCACATCGGCCACCAACCAGGCGTCCAACGCGGAGTCGCTGTGGTCGTTGCGCGCCCGTTCGGGCAGCCGCTCCGACCCGATCTCCCAGCGGGCGCGGGCGCTGCGCCGCTCGTCGATCACGACGTTGCGCGCCACCGTGTAGAGCCACGCCCGAGCCGCCGTCGCGCCCTGCTCGAGCACCTTGGGGTTGCGCCACGCCCGCAGCAGCGCCTCCTGCACCACGTCGCGGGACAGCTCGTCGTCCCCGGTCAGCCGCCGCACGTACCGCCACAGGGCGGGCGCGTGCTCGTCGTGGAGGGAGCGCAGCAGGGCAATGTGACTGTCGTTGATCGCGCACCTCCTCGGCTAGTCGTGGAGCAGCGGTTCCCGAGCCCCGACCGGGGGGACCGCGCCGGGGAAGACCGGCCGGCGCTTGGCGAGGAAGGCCGCCGTGCCCTCGCGCATGTCGTCGGTGGTGAACGCCTCGCGGAACGCGTCGAGCTCGAACGCCAGCCCGGCGGCGACGGTCGTGCCGCCGGAGGCGTGCACCGCGGCCTTGGCCAGCGCCACCGCCGTGGCCGAGTTGCCCGAGATCCGGCCGAGCACCGCGCGCGCGGCGGCCAGCATCTCATCACGGTCGTCGAACACCGCGGTGACGAGCCCGAGCCGCGCCGCCTCCGCCGCGTCGACGTGCCTGCCGGTGTAGATCAGCTCGCGGGCGGCGGCCGGACCGACCAGGCGTTGGAGCCGGACGCAGCCGCCGAAGCCCGGGATGAGGCCGAGCACGACCTCCGGCTGGCCGAAGACCGCGCGGCGGGTCGCGTAGGCGAAGTCGCACGCCAGCACCACCTCGCAGCCGCCGCCGAGCGCGTAGCCGTCCACGCACGCGACGACCGGGCACGGCACCTCCTCCAGCAGCCGGGTGACGCGCTGGCCCAGCGCCCCGAACCGCACGCCCTCCTCCGGCGTCATCACGGCCATCTCACGGATGTCCGCGCCCGCGATGAACGCCGGGCCGGGCGCCGCGGTGAGGATGATCCCGCGCGGCGCGGGTCCGACGAGGACGCCGGACAGGAAGTGGTCGAGCTCCGCCAGCACCCGGCCGGACAGCGCGTTGCGCGCCGACGGCCGGGACACGGTGACCGTCGTGACGCCGTCCTGTTCTTCGACGAGCAAGGTCGAGTAGTCCACGAAGTCTCCTCACGAGTCCCAGATGGCGCCGAACGCGGGCACACCACGCGCTTCCAGCTCCTCCACCACGTGCCAGGTCGTCTTCTTGTTCGAGATGCAGATCACGGCTTCGGCGTCGAACTCCCGGTGCGCCCGCAGCGCCAGTTCCACCAGGTCGGGCTTGCCGTCGCGGACGGTGTCCCAGACCAGCGCGTCCGGCTGCACGGCCTCGATCTCGTCCACCAGCTCGTCGCCGTAGGTGTCGCGGGGCGTGCGGGTGGACCACACCAGGCGCGACGGCGTGTCCCGCGACAGCAGGTGGGGCAGGCACGGCCCGATGCCGCTGCCGGTGGCCACCCACACCACCCTGGTGAACAGCTTGTCGATGTTGCCGACGCCGGCGGTGGGCACGCCCTTCACCCACAGGTGCGCCGGCAGGTCGTCGATCAGCGAGCCGGTCCAGTCGCCCGCGCGCGAGATGGTGAGCCGGAACCCGGTGCGGCCGGGGGTCGGCACGTTGGCGAACGAGTGCCACTCCAGCAGCGGGTGGCGGCTCACCGCGGTGGACGAGCCGGCGAACGGCGTCACGCCGTGGTCGAACGACACCAGCGCGACGTGCCGCGACGGCCTGGTGATCCGCACCGGCACCCGCCGCAGCCGCGTCCACGGCAGCGCGACGCTCGCCACGACCAGCAGGAGCAGCCAGAACTGGGTCGAGCCGACGAAGCCGGGCTGCCGGGACGAGTGCGCGGCGAACAGGGCGAGCACGGTCCAGCCGGCGAAGCGGTGCACGCGTTCGAACGCGTCGTGCCGCCGCGCCCGCAGGCCGGGCAGGGCGAAGACCGCCATCGCGACCATCAGGGCGAGGATCACCCAGGTCAGCGGGTCGGGCCGGACCACGGCGAGCGCGGTGAACCACGCGGTGGCGCTGAGCGCCGCGCCGACGTGCAGGCCGCCGAAGTGGTAGACCTTGCCCAGGGTCCGGCGCACGCGCAGCGGCCACGTCGTCGGCGCGCTCGTGGCGAGCCGGAACAGCAGGTTGATCACGTGCTGCTGGCGGATCAGGACGGCCAGGGCGACGTTGACGACGACCAGGTCCGCGAGCTCTCGCGCGTCGTCCACGCCGAACGCCGCGACCACGTTGGCCAGGACGACGGCGGCGGCGAGCCGGTTGTGGTGGGTGAACGGGCGCTTGCGGAGCCTGAGTCCCAGCGCCGACGGCGGGTCGGTGCGCGTGGTGGTCATGCGACCGTCACCAGTGACGAGAGCGCGGCCCGGTCCACTTTGCCGCGCGCGGTCAGCGGCAGGTCGTCCACCGCGACGACCAGCGACGGCACGCAGTAGTAGGGCAGGGCGCCCGCGACCGCGTCCGCGGCCGCCGCGGGGTCCACGGTGGCGGGGCTGACGAACCCGACCAGCCGGCCGTCGTGCACGACGGTCGTCGCGCGGGCGCAGCCGGGTGTCGTCTCCAGGGCGGAGGTGACCGCGTCCAGCTCGATCCGGAAGCCCCGCACCTTGACCTGGTCGTCGGTGCGGCCGTGGTGCTCCAGCTCGCCGTCCGGCGTCCAGCGGCCCAGGTCGCGGGTGCGGAACATGAGGTGCTCGCCGCCGAGGAAGGGGTCGGGGCGGTAGCGCTGGGCGGTCAGCACGTCGTTGCCGAGGTAGCCGGCCGTGACGCAGGCGCCGCCCGCCCACATCTCGCCGACCTCGCCGATCCGGCAGGGCCGCAGGTCCTGGTCGAGCACGTAGACCGTGCTGTTGGGGACGGGACGGCCGATGGTCAGCCGGCCCGTGCGCGGGTCGTAGCGCTGCACGGTGTTGACGATCGTGACTTCGGTGGGTCCGCAGGCGTTGTGGAACGCGGCGCGGGCCGACCAGGCGTCGGCGAGGGGTTTGGGGCAGCGTTCACCGGCCACGGCGACCGTCCGCACGTCGGGACACCCGTCGGGGTCCAGTGTGGACAGCACGCCGGGCGTGGCGATGAGCACGGTGGCGGTCTTCGCCGTCTGCCCGATGTCCCGGCCGCGGATGACGGAGGTGGCGCCGTGGGCGAGCGCGCCGAAGATCTCCCACACCGCCATGTCGAACGCGATGTTGAGCAGTTGGGCGACCCGGTCGCCCGGCCGGATGCCGAGGTCGCCGGGCTCGGTGAGCAGGACGTTGCACAGGTTCGCGTGGGTGACGCGGACGCCGTTGGGCACACCGGTGGTGCCGGAGGTGAAGATGACGACGGCCGTGTCACCGGACTCCGCGCGAGGCGGGCCGACGCGGCGGTCCGGGACGGTGTCGAGGGCGAGGACCTTCGGCGCGGCGAGGCCGCGCACGTGCCGGGCGTGCTCGCCGGTGGTCAGGACGACGTCGATGCCGGCGGTGCGGATGACGTGGTCGAGGTGGGCGGCCGGGGTGATCCGGACGTCCTGCGGCACGTACGCCGCGCCGACCTTCAGCACCGCCAGGATGCCGACGACGAGGTGGGTCGAGCGCGTTAAGAAGACGCCGACGTGGTCGCCGGGGCGCACGCCCGCGTCGAGGAGTTCGGCCGCCACGACGTTCGCGCGGTGGTCGAGTTCGCCGTAGGTCACGCAGGCGCCTTCGTGCTCGACCGCCCGCGCGTGCGGCGACCGCGCCGCGTGGGACTCGAAGGCGTGGTGGATCCGGTGGAACGGCGGTGTCGCGGTCGGACCGCGGCCGAATCGCCGGAACAGGGAGCGGTCGTCCGGGGGCAGGCCTAGCACGGCGTCGGGCTCGGTCATGGCCGTCACAGGGTGCGCACCTCTCGTCAGCCGGGCGTGGACACCCGGTCTGAACGAGACAGCCCCACCGTCCGTTCAAGCCGAAACCAAAAAAGTTGAACTTTCGCCGACCTCGTGAGTCGAACGCCCGGGACCCCGTGTCGAACGCTCAAGACCCCTGCGTCGAACACTCAGGTCATCGCAGTCGAACGCCCCGGGCGCGGCAGTCGAACGGGCCGGGTGTCCGCGTCACCAGTCGAGACGGGCGGGTGCCTCTTCGCGCCGTGGGGCCCGTCGACCCACGGCGCCCGGCGGGCGCGTTCGGTGCGGTCATCCTCGTCCCGCCGCACGGGACCGTCCCGGGCAGGCCTCGCCCGGATCGTCAGCCGGCGGCGGACCAGGCGTCGGCCAGGAGCTGCCTGGTCTCGCCGAGCAGTTGCGGCAGGACCTTGGTGTGGCCGATCACCGGCATGAAGTTCGCGTCGCCGCCCCAGCGCGGCACCACGTGCTGGTGCAGGTGGGCCGCGATGCCCGCGCCCGCCACCACGCCCTGGTTCATGCCGACGTTGAACCCGTGCGGCGCGGACGCCGACCTGATCACCCGCATCGCCTTCTGGGTGAACGCGGCGAACTCCGCCGTCTCGGCCTCGGTCAGGTCGGTGTAGTCGGGCACGTGCCGGTACGGCAGCACCATCAGGTGGCCCGGGTTGTACGGGTACAGGTTGAGCACCGCGAACACCAGCTCGCCGCGCGCCAGGATCAGGCCCTCGGCGTCGTCCAGCCCGATCACCCGGCAGAACGGGCACCCCTCGGGCTCGTCGCCGACGGCCTTGCCCTCACCGCGCACGTACGAGAGGCGGTGCGGGGTCCACAACCGCTGCAACGCGTCGTGGACCCCGACCCCGTCCTGTTCCTCGTGCCGGTCCGTCACTGGACGAGTTCCGCCGTGGGCGAGGCGTTCTCGCGTCGCGCCACCCAGTCCACGACCGTCTCGACGGCGCGCTCGACCGGCACGCCGTTGATCTGCGTGCCGTCGCGGAACCGGAACGACACCGCGCCCTGCTCCACGTCCTTGCCGCCCGCGAGCAGCATGAACGGCACCTTCTGCGTGGTGTGGTTGCGGATCTTCTTCTGCATCCGGTCGTCGGAGGCGTCCACCTCGACCCGGATGCCCTTCGCCTTGAGCTGCGCCGCCACCGCGAGCAGGTGGTCGACGTGCTCGTCCGCGATCGGGATGCCCACCACCTGCACGGGCGCCAGCCACGCCGGGAACGCGCCCGCGTAGTGCTCGGTCAGCACGCCGAAGAACCGCTCGACCGAGCCGAACAGCGCGCGGTGGATCATGACCGGGCGCTGCCGCGTGCCGTCCGGGCCGGTGTACTCCAGCTCGAACCGCTCGGGCAGGTTGAAGTCCACCTGGATGGTCGACATCTGCCAGGTGCGGCCCAGCGCGTCCTTCGCCTGCACGGAGATCTTCGGCCCGTAGAACGCGGCGCCGCCCGGGTCGGGCACCAGTTCCAGCCCGGAGTCCTCGGCCGCGACGCGCAGCGCCTCCGTGGCCTTCTCCCAGACCTCGTCGGAGCCGACGGACTTCTCCGGGTTGCGGGTCGACAGCTCCAGGTAGAAGTCGTCCAGGCCGTAGTCGCGCAGCAGCCCGAGCACGAAGGACAGCAGCGACTTCAGCTCGTCCTGCACCTGGTCGGGCGTGCAGAAGATGTGCGCGTCGTCCTGCGTCATGCCGCGCACGCGGGTCAGGCCGTGGATCACGCCGGACTTCTCGTACCGGTACACGCCGCCGAACTCGAACATGCGCAGCGGCAGCTCGCGGTAGGACCGCCCGCGCGACTTGAAGATCAGGTCGTGGAACGGGCAGTTCATCGGCTTGAGGTAGTAGTCCTGGCCGGGCTTGCGGACCGTGCCGTCCTCGTTGAGCTCGGCGTCGAGGTGCATCGCCGGGTACATGCCGTCGCGGTACCAGTCGAGGTGACCGGACGTCTCGAACAGGTTGCCCTTGGTGATGTGCGGCGAGTAGACGAACTCGTAGCCCTCTTCGGTGTGCCGGGCGCGCGAGTAGTCCTCCATGGCCTTGCGGATGACGCCACCCTTGGGGTGGAACACCGCCAGGCCGGAGCCGATCTCGTCCGGGAAGCTGAACAGGTCCAGCTCGACGCCCAGCTTGCGGTGGTCGCGCCGCTCGGCCTCGGCCAGCAGCTCCAGGTGCGCGTCCAGCGCCTCCTGCGACTCCCACGCCGTGCCGTAGATGCGCTGCAGCTGCGGGTTCTTCTCGTTGCCGCGCCAGTACGCGGCGGCGACGCGGGTCAGCTTGAACGCCGGGATGTGCTTGGTCGTCGGCACGTGCGGGCCGCGGCACAGGTCGCCCCACACGCGCTCGCCGGACCGCGGGTCGAGGTTGTCGTAGATGGTCAGCTCGCCGCCGCCGACCTCCATGATCTCGGAGGTGTCGACGGCGGTGTCGGACGATCCGGACTTGAGGTCCACCAGCTCGAGCTTGAACGGCTCGTTCGCCAGCTCGACCTTGGCCGCGTCGACCGACTCGACCACGCGGCGGTTGAACCGCTGCGCGCCCTTGATGATCGACTTCATGCGCTTCTCCAGCGCCTGGAGGTCTTCGGGCGTGAACGGCTTGTCGACCCGGAAGTCGTAGTAGAAGCCGTCCTTGACCGGCGGGCCGATGCCCAGCTCGGCGTCGGGGAACTGCTGCTGGACGGCCTGCGCCAGCACGTGGGCGGCGGAGTGCCGGATGACGCTGCGGCCGGCCTCGGTGTCGGCGGCGACCGCCTCGACCTCGACGTCCACCTGCGGCGCCCACGACAGGTCGCGCAGGTGGCCTTCGGGGTCGCGCACGACCACGACGGCGTCCGACCCCTTGCCCGGGAGCCCCGCTTCACGCACCGCCGTCCCCGCGGTGGTCCCCGCCGTCACCACCACGCGCGGTGGGGTCGGGACGGCTGCGGGACGTGGCTGGGACACGGTGACTCCTCGGTGTGGGTGGGTCCTGTGCCCGAGATGTTATCGGTGCGCGCCGAGTCCTTTTCCGGCGCACCGGGTCGGCCGGTCCGGTGTCCCGCGGATCACCCGGTCGGGTGGGCGCCCGGCCGCGGATCAGGGCGGGCGGCGCGTCGACCGAGGTCACGGCACGTCCGGTGGGGCGCCGGCGGCGGACGGGGTCGCGGCGGCGGGCAGGTCGCGGCCAGGTCGGCGAGCGGGGCCTCGCGGTCGCGGTCACGACCGGGCCGGGGCGAGGCGCGGCGACGCCAGGACGGCCCGGTCGGCCCGGCCTCGTCGAGATCGGCTCACAGCGGACCGACAGCCGCTCATCAGCCTCCGCTCAGGTCGACCGCGCACGATGGCGTCACCAGCACGGGAGAGCAGGAGCCCGCCATGTCAGACCCGAACCAGCCACCACGCGCCACCCCCGACCCGGCGGCGGACCGGACTCCCGCCACACCGCCCGCGCCGGACCAGCCGCCCGCCGACGCCACCACGCCCCTGTCCACCCCGCCCGCGTCCGCCCCGCCCCAGTCCGGCCCGGCGCCGGACCCCGCGAACCCGGCCGCACCCGACACGCCCTCCGCGGGCCCCGCGCCCGAGCAGCCGGCGGCGCGGCCCGCCGCCGGACCGGCCGCCCACCAGGCCCCCGGCGCACCGCACCCCGGCCACTACCCGCCGCCTCCCGGCAGGGGTGCGGTGGTCGGCCGGGTCGTCAGGCACCGCGCGACCCAGCTGGTCGCCGTCGGCCTGCTCGGGCTCGTCCTCGGCGGCGGGATCGTGGCGCTGCTCGACCACGACCGCCCCCGGCACGGCGTCGGGGCCGACCGGCCCGGTCACTCGCGGTTCGACGAGCGCGGCGAGCGCGGTGACCGGGGCGAGCGGGGAGACCGGGGAGACCGCGGCCCCGACCGGTTCCCGGGACGCGACTTCGAGCGCTGACCCGGGCCGGCTCAGGACAGGAAGCCGCGCAGCAGCAGAGCCGTGCCGTCCAGGTGCTCGGCCATCGCCCGCCGCGCGGCCTCCGGGTCGCCCGCCACGATGTGGGTCACGATCTCCTCGTGCTGCTCGTTGGAGTGCGCCAGGTTCGGCGGCAGCAGCGGTATCCGGTCGAGCAGCGCGTTCACCCTGGTCCGGGCGTCGGCGACGGCCGCCGTGAGCGACGGCGAGCCGGTCGCCTCGGCGATCGCCAGGTGCAGCCGCGAGTCCTTGCGCCGGTAGGAGTCCACCGACGCGTCACGGCACTCGACCAGCCGCGCCAGCAGGTTGCGCCGCTCCACCGGGCCCAGGGCGCGACCGGCCGCGCACTGCGCCGCGCCCGTCTCCACCGCCCACCGCAACGTCAACGCGTCCGCCAGCTCACCGGCGTCGACCCGGCGGTCCGGCGCGGGCGCCGGCAACGGCGAGTTCACGAACGTCCCGCCGTACCGGCCGCGGCGCGACTCGACGTACCCGGCGTCCTGGAGCGACCGGATCGCCTCGCGCAACGTCACCCGGCTGACACCCAACCGCGCCGCCAGGTCGCGCTCCGCGGGCAGCCTCTCCCCCGGGCCCACCACACCGAGCCGGATCGCCTGCACGAGCCGCTCCACCGTCTCCTCGAACGCGTTGCCCGCCCGCACGGGGCGGAACAGCGCGTCCCGCAGCGGCATCACAGCGGTGTCACGTAGGCACCGGCGATCCCGCCGTCCACCAGGAAGTTCGACGCGGTGATGAACGACGAGTCGTCACTGGCCAGGAACGCCACCGCCGCCGCGATCTCGGTCGGCTCGGCGAACCGGCCCAGCGGCACGTGCACCAACCGCCGCGCGGCCCGCTCCGGGTCCTTCGCGAACAGCTCCCGCAGCAGCGGCGTGTTCACCGGCCCGGGTGACAGGGCGTTCACCCGCACCCCCTGCCGGGCGAACTGCACGCCCAGTTCGCGGCTCATCGCCAGCACGCCGCCCTTGGACGCCGTGTACGAGATCTGGGACGTCGCCGCGCCCATCGTCGCCACGAACGACGCCGTGTTGATCACCGAACCGCGCCCGCGTTCGAGCATGTGCGGGATCACGTGCTTGCAGCACAGGTACACCGACGTCAGGTTGACCTTCTGCACCCGGTCCCACGCCTCGATGCCCGTGGTCAGGATCGAGTCGTCGTCCGGTGGCGAGATGCCCGCGTTGTTGAACGCCACGTCCACTGAGCCGTAGGTGTCCACAGTGGTCTGGTACAGCGCCGACACCTGCTCCTCGTCGGTCACGTCGACCTGGACGAACAACCCGCCCACCTCGTCGGCCGCCGCCTTGCCGGACTCCGCGTCGACGTCCGCGACGACGACCCGCGCGCCCTCCGACGCCAGCCGTCGCACCGAGGCCAGGCCGATGCCGCTGCCACCGCCGGTGACCACGGCGACCCGGCCCTCAAGTCGCACAACCATGTCTCTCCCAATCAGTGAGCGATGAAGACGTTCTTGGTCTCGGTGAACGAGTCGGGGGCGTCCGGCCCCAGCTCGCGCCCCAGCCCGGACTGCTTGAACCCGCCGAACGGGGTCCAGTACCGCACCGAGGAGTGGGAGTTCACCGACAGGTTCCCCGCCTCGACGGCGCGCGACACGCGCAGCGCCCGGCCCACGTCCCGCGTCCAGATCGACCCCGACAGGCCGAAGGCGCTGTCGTTGGCCAACCGCACCGCGTCCTCCTCGTCGGTGAACGGCAGCACCGCCACCACCGGGCCGAAGATCTCCTCGACCGCGGCCCGGTCGCCGGGCGCGACGGGCGCCAGGACGGTCGGCGGGAACCAGAAACCGGGGCCGGGCGGAGCCGAGCCGCGGAACGCCACCGGCGCGTCGGGCGGCACGTAGGACGCGACCTTCTCCCGGTGCGCGGCCGAGATCAACGGCCCCATCTCGGTGGCCTCGTCGCCGGGCTCGCCGACCACGACGCCCTTGACCGCGGGCTCCAGCAGCTCCATGAACCGGTCGTAGACCGACGCCTGCACCAGGATCCGGGACCGCGCGCAGCAGTCCTGGCCCGCGTTGTCGAACACCCCGTAGGGCGCGGTGGCCGCGGCGCGCTCCAGGTCCGCGTCGGCGAACACGATGTTCGCGGACTTGCCGCCCAGCTCCAGCGTGACCCGCTTCACCTGGTCCGCGCAGCCGGCCATGACCTGCCTGCCGACCCGGGTCGAGCCGGTGAACACGACCTTGCGCACGTCGGGGTGCGTGACGAACCGCTGCCCCACCACCGGTCCCGCGCCCGGCAGCACCTGGAACACGTCCGGCGGCAAGCCGGCCTCCAACGCCAGCGAGGCGAGCCGCAGGGCCGTCAACGGCGTCAGCTCGGCGGGTTTGAGCACCACCGTGTTCCCCGCCGCGAGCGCGGGCGCGAAGCCCCACCCGGCGATCGGCATCGGGAAGTTCCACGGCACGATCACGCCGACCACGCCGACCGGCTCGTGGAAGGTCACGTTCAGCCCGCCGGGCACCGGGATCTGCCTGCCGAACAGCCGTTCCGGCGCGGCCGAGTAGTAGTGCAGCACGTCGCGGACGTTCCCTGCCTCCCACCGCGCGTTGCCGATGGTGTGCCCGGCGTTGAGCACCTCCAGCGCCGCCAGCTCCTCCACCGCGCCGTCGACCGCCTCGGCGAACCGTCGCAGCAGCCGGGCCCGGTCGCCCGGCGCGACCGCGCGCCACGCGGGCAGCGCCGCCGACGCGCGGGCGATCGCCGCGTCGGTCTCCTCCGGCGTCGCCAGCGGCACCGAGCGGACCACCTCCTCGGTGGCCGGGTTGATGACGTCGAACGTGGTCACTGCTCACCCCTGTTCCGAGCTGCCCGGTCCCGTCCCGCGCCGACGAGCGCGGCGAACAAGCGGTCGTCCTCGGTGTCGGCCTCCGGGTGCGACTGCACGCCGAGCACGAACCGCGCGCCCGTCAGCTCCACCGCCTCCACCGTGCCGTCCGGCGCGCGCGCGACCACCCGCAGGCCGTCGCCGAGGACGTCCAACGCCTGGTGGTGGTGGCAGAACACGGTGGTGGCGAGGCCGACGATGCCGGCGAGCGCCGAACCGGGCGCGACCGCGATCCCGGTGTGCTCGTACACGGCGGGCGACGGGTTGTGGCCGTCGACGTGCTGGACCAGCGTGCCGCCCAGCGCCACGTTGAGCACCTGCATGCCGCGGCACACCGCGAGCAGCGGCAGGTCCAGCTCCAACGCCGCGCGGGCCAGGCCCAGCTCGACCGCGTCGCGCTCGGGCCGCGCCGGCCCGGTGCGCGGGTCGCGCGGCCGCCCGTACCGCGCCGGGTCGACGTCCGCGCCGCCCGCCAGCACCAGGCCGTCGAGGAAGGAGGCGCTGTCGGCGTCCCACGTGCCGACCGGCGGCAGCAGCACGGGGTTGCCGCCCGCGCGCACCACCGAGTCGAGGTAGTCGCGGTGCAGGACCGCCGCCTCCACGTCCCAGACGCCGAACTTCGCGCGCTCCAGGTACGTCGTGACGCCGATCAGCGGCCGTGCCCTAGAGCCGTTCGAAACCACGGATGCGCTCCCAGTCCGTCACCGACGAGTCGAACGCGGCCAGCTCCACGCGGGCCGCGTTGAGGTAGTGGTCCACGACGTCCGCCCCGAACGCCTCGCGCGCGAGCTCGCTCTTGGCCAGCAGGGACGCGGCGTCGCGCAGCGTGGTGGGCACGGTCGGCTTGTCGGAGGTGTAGGCGTTGCCGGTGAACTCCCGCTCCAGCGGCAGCTCGTTGTCCACGCCGTGCAGACCGGCCGCGATCAGCGCGGCGACGGCCAGGTACGGGTTCACGTCCGCGCCGGGCACCCGGTTCTCGAACCGCAGCGACTGGCCGTGCCCGACCACGCGCAGCGCGCACGTCCGGTTGTCCTTGCCCCACGCCACCGCGGTCGGCGCGAAGCTGCCCTGCGCGTACCGCTTGTAGGAGTTGATGTTCGGCGCCAGGAAGTAGGTCAGCTCGCGCAGGGCGGCCAGCTGCCCCGCCATGAAGTGCTCCATGAGCCGGGACATGCCGGGCCCCTCGGCGAACACCGGCTCGCCGTCGGCCGAGCGCAGGCTGAGGTGGATGTGGCAGGAGCTGCCCTCGCGCTCGTTGTACTTCGCCATGAACGTCAGCGCCTTGCCCTGCTGCGCCGCGATCTCCTTGGCGCCGGTCTTGTAGAGGCTGTGGTTGTCGCAGGTCGCCAGCGCCTCGGTGTAGCGGAACGCGATCTCGTGCTGGCCGGGGTTGCACTCGCCCTTGGCCGACTCGACCACCATGCCCGCGCCCGCCATGTGGTTGCGGATGGCGCGCAGCAGCGGCTCGACGCGCGCGGTGCCCAGCAGCGAGTAGTCCACGTTGTACTGGTTGGCCGGGGTGAGGCCGCGGTAGCCGCGGTCCCAGGCGTCCTCGTAGGTGTTGTCGAAGACGATGAACTCGAGCTCCGTGCCGACGAACGCGCGCAGCCCGCGCTCGGCGAGCCGGTCGAGCTGCCGCTTGAGGATCTGGCGCGGGGAGGCCACGACCGGCGCGCCGTCCTCCCAGACGAGGTCGCACATGACCAGCGCGGTGCCCTCGTGCCACGGCACTCGGCGCAGCGTGGACAGGTCCGGCTTCATCACGAAGTCGCCGTAGCCGCTGTCCCACGACGACATGGCGTAGCCGCCGACGGTGTTCATCTCCACGTCGACGGCCAGCAGGTAGTTGCAGCCCTCGGCGGTGTTCGGCAGGACCTCGTCCACGAAGTAGCGGGCGGCGCAGCGCTTGCCCTGCAGGCGGCCCTGCATGTCGACCGCGGCGACCAGCACCGTGTCGATGTCCCCGGCGTCCACGAGCACGCGCAACTCCTCCACGGCGAGCATCCGCAGTACCTCCAAAGGTATGTCAGCGAGCCATTGGACGCCTCATCTTGACACCTTCGAGTGAAGGCCGCCACACCCCTCTCGCGTCGACTTTCCGGCGGGGCGGCTGTTGACACGATCCGGTGACCCGCGCCACTCTCCCTGCAAAGGAGCGCGACTGACCCATTAGGGAGCGCAGATGGCCAAACACGTCGAGTACGAGAAGGTGGGCAGCGAGTACCTGGAGCACCGGCAGCTCAAGCGGGGCGCCGCGGGCTGGGTGCTGCTGGCGGGGCTGGGGGTCTCGTACGTCATCTCCGGCGACTTCGCCGGGTGGAACTTCGGGCTCGCCCAGGGCGGCTGGGGCGGTCTGCTGGTCGCGACGATCCTGATGGGCGCCATGTACACGTGCATGGTGTTCGGCTTGGCGGAGCTGGCCGCCGCGCTGCCCGTGGCCGGCGCCGGGTACGGCTTCGCGAGACGTGCGCTCGGACCGCTGGGCGGGTTCGCCACGGGCATCGCGATCCTGGTCGAGTACGCCATCGCGCCCGCCGCGATCGTCGTGTTCATCGGCGACTACGTGCAGGCCCTCGGGCTGTTCGGGCTCACCAGCTCGTGGCCGGTGTACCTGGTCTGCTACGCGATCTTCGTCGGCGTGCACCTGGTCGGCGTCGGCGAGGCGCTGCGGCTGATGTTCGTGATCACCGGGGTCGCGGTGGTCGCGCTGATCGCGTTCGCGGTCGGGATGGTCCCGAAGTTCGACTCCGCGAAGCTGTTCGACGTCGGGGACGGCAGCTTCCTGCCGTTCGGCGTCACGGGCGCGCTGGGCGCGCTGGTGTACGCGATCTGGTTCTTCCTCGCCGTCGAGGGCGTGCCGCTGGCGGCCGAGGAGGCGCGCGACCCGAAGAAGGACATGCCGCGCGGCATCATCGGCGCGATGCTGGCCCTGCTGGTGTTCGCGGCGGCGATCCTCGTGCTCGCGCCGGGCGGTGCGGGTTCGGCGGCGTTGATGTCGTCGGGCAACCCGCTGCCGGAGGCGGTGCGCGCGGCCTACGGCGGCGACAACGCGCTGGCGCGGGTCGTGAACTACGTGGGCCTGGCCGGGCTCGTGGCGTCGTTCTTCTCGATCATCTTCGCGTACTCGCGGCAGCTGTTCGCGCTGTCCCGGGCGGGCTACCTGCCGCGCTGGCTGTCGAAGACCGGCAAGCGGAAGACGCCGTACCTGGCGCTGATCGTGCCCGGCACCATCGGCTTCGTGCTCGCGGCGGTCCTGAAGAGCGGCGCCACCCTGATCAACGTCGCGGTGTTCGGCGCGGCGCTGTCGTACGTGCTGATGATGGTGTCGCACATCGTGCTGCGGGTGCGCGAGCCGGAGCTGGCGCGGCCCTACCGGACGCCGGGCGGCGTCGTCACCACCGGGGTGGCGCTGGTGCTCGCGGTGGCGGCGGTCGTGGCGACGTTCTTCGTGGACGAGCTGGCCGCCGGGATCACCGCGGGCATCGTCGTGGTGGCGCTGGCGTACTACTGGTTCCACAGCAGGCACCACCTGGTGGCCGCCGCGCCGGAGGAGGAGTTCGCCGCCATCGCGCAGGCCGAGGAGGAGCTGAAGGACTGACCGGCGGTGGTCGGGTGGCGGACCCCGCCGCCACCCGACCGCTCACCAGTCGCCGGGCGCGTACGGGAACTCGCCGCCGTCGGCGCGGACGATCGCGGCGAACTCCTCCAACGGCCGCGTGACGTCGCCGAACCGGAACACCTCGTCGCGCGACAGGAGGAGGCAGTTCATGTCGATCCTGACCACCTGCCGGCTCCCGTCCGGGTAACCGAGGACGATCTGGTACTCGCGCCGCGCCGGCACCGGGCACGCCATGTTCCTCATCTCGTGCACCTCCTTCGGGGCCAGGGAGTTCATCGCCCGGACCACGGTCGCGACGTCGTGCCCGATCTCGGCGCGGTACGAGATGTGCGTTCCCTCGCCGTGCACGCAGAGCAGCGCGTTCACCGCCGACTCGTCCGCCACCGGGCCGTCCGCCTCCACCGCCGGGAACGGCCGCTCCACGACTCCGGGGGGGCAGTCGAGGACGGGCGCCGCCGCCGTCACCGGCGCTCGGGAGGCGACCGGGGTCCCCTCCCGAGCGCCGCGGAGCAGCTGGGCCCCGAGCAACGCGCCCGCCGTCACCGCCACGGCCACCCCCGCCGCCACGCCCGCGCGGGCCCGGCGCCGCCGCCGCACCCGCCGGCCCACCTCCGCCACCCGGTCGACCTCCGGCAGCTCCGGCACGGCGTCGGTCAACAGCGCGCGCAAGCCCTTCACAGCACTACCCCCTCGTCCATCAGCGTCTTGAGCACGGCGTCCTCCCGGAGCACGGCGAGCGCCCGCGACGTGTGCGTCTTGATCGACCCGGTGGAGCACCCCAGCACGCGGGCCGCCTCCTGCACGCTGCAGTCCTCGAAGAACCGCAGCACCACCACCGCCCGCTGCCGGACGCTCAGCCGCGCGAGCCGGGCGCGCACGGCCAGCCGCACGACCGCGTCGCCCGCCACGTCGTCCCGCGTCACGGTGTCCGGCAACGCGGCGGACGGCGTCTCCACCCGCCAGCGCCGTCGCCACCAGGTCATGTACGTCGTGTAGAGCACGCGTCGGGCGTAGGCGCCGGGTTCGTCCACCTTGGACCAGCGCTCCCACAGCCGCACGAGGGCCACCTGCACCAGGTCCTCGGCCTTGTGCGCGTCGCCGGTGAGCAACCAGGCCGCGCGGACCAACGAGTCGGATCCCTCGGCGACGAACTCGGCGAACCCCGCCGGCGATCCCGGATCACTGCGCATCAGCACCTCCACCACCAAGACGACCTGGCCCTCGGAGTCGGTTGACACGTCGTCACCACAGTTCCACCTATCGTGGAATACAGGTCCTCTCTCAAGTGGGAACCCCTTGACAACAGGAGCCCCGACCACGAGAAGAGGAACGATCATGAAGAGCAAGGTGATCACCGCCGGAGCGGCAGTCGCGGCGCTCGTGCTCACGGCCACTCCGGCACTCGCCACGCAGACGTTCGAAGACCGGGTTTTGAGTCTGACGAACGGGGAACGCGCCGCCGTCGGCTGTCCGGCGCTCACCGCGAACGCCCAGCTCGACGCGGCAGCCAGGCGGCACACCGACGACATGGCGCGCACCGGCAACTTCAGTCATACCGGCACCGACGGGAGCACAGCCGGGCAACGCGTCACCGATGCGGGGTACCCCTTCCGCATGATGGCCGAGAACATCGCCGCCGGTCAGGGCACGGCGGACGAAGTCGTGAGCTCTTGGATGAGCAGCGAGGGCCACCGGGCCAACATCCTGAACTGCGAGCTGCGGGACCTGGGCGTCGCCCGCGCCGTGGACGGCAACAACAAGAGCTACTGGACGCAGGACTTCGGCGTCACGGGCTGACGCCCCGCCGGTTCTCCGACGCTCCGGTCGGACCACCGCCGACGACCCGCACCCGCCGACGCCGACGGGTGCGGGTTCCGGTGCGGGAGTCAGCAGTAGATCGAGGTGAACACGCCCATGACGGCGGTCGCGGGCGCCTCGGCCGGGAGCGGGTTGTAGGACAGCGTGGCCCGCGTGCCGTCGTCCGCGCGGGTGGCGTAGGTCAGGTAGCCGATCAGCTCGCCGCCGTGGCCCCACACCGACCGGCCGCACGGCAGGTCGAACCGCTGCAACCCCAGGCCGTAGGCGAAGATCGTGCCGGTGTCGTCCACCGTGCGCCGCATGGCGTCGAGGGACGCCGCGCTGGTCAGCCTGCCGCTCAGGAGAGCGTCGAAGAACCGGTTGAGGTCCTCGGCGGTGGAGATCATCTCGCCCGCCGCCCAGTCCAGGGTCGGGTTCATCAGGGTCGCGTCGACCAGCCGCCCGTCGACCTCCGCGTAGCCGCGGGCGTGCGGGTGCGGCAGGGCCGGCCACCGCCCCGGCACGCTGGTGCGCGTCAGGCCGAGCGGGCGCAGGATCCGGGAGCGCACCTCGTCGCCGTAGGGCCGGCCCGTCACGCGTTCGACCAGCATCCCGGCGACGACGTAGTTCGTGTTCGAGTAGTGCCACCCCTGCCCCGGGTCGAAGTAGGGCGTCCCGGCGAACGCCACGTCCAGCAGCTCCTGGGGCCGGTAGGTCCGGAACCGGTCCGCGCCCCGCCACC
This sequence comes from Saccharothrix sp. 6-C, assembly GCF_016695385.1. NCBI lineage: Bacteria > Bacillati > Actinomycetota > Actinomycetes > Pseudonocardiales > Pseudonocardiaceae > Saccharothrix > Saccharothrix sp. 6-C. Next base: position 5,209,545 of record NZ_CP064192.1, read on the forward strand.
GGTTGGTGGAGTAGCCCGCCTCGTGCGCGTAGTCGTACAGGCCGCTGGTGTGGTTGAGCACCTGGCGCACGGTGGCCCGGTCGCCGTTGCGGCCATTCGGCACGCCGGTCACGTACCGGTCGACGGGGTCGTCCAGCCCGACCCGGCCCTCGTCCACGAGCTGCATCACGACGGTGGCGACGAAGGTCTTGGTGACGCTGCCGATCCGGAAGTGCCCGCCGACCGCCGCCTCACCCGCCGCGTCCGCGCGGACACCCGCCGAGTCCTCGACGGTGAGCAGCGCACCGGACGCCCAGTCCTGCTCCACCCACCCGTCCAGCGCGGGGAACGCGCCGGTCACCGCCAGCACGACGCCGGCAATCGCAGTGTTGATCATCACGGGGACCACGCTAGGGGGCGGCGCCGCGACCGCCCATGAGGAGCACCACCCGGTCGGCTGTGGAAAACCCCAACGGCGATGTGCCCTGGACCGTCGCCCCTGGCAGGATCGGGGTGTGAGTGACATTCAACGTGTTGGAGTGGTGGGCTCGGGCCTGATGGGCTCCGGCATCGCCGAGGTCTGCGCGCGCGCCGGCCTCGACGTGCTGGTGGCCGAGGTCAACCCGGACGCCACGGAGGCCGCGCGGGGGCGGATCGCCTCTTCGCTCGGCCGAGGGGTGCGCAGCGGCAAGCTGTCCGCCGAGGACCGGGACGCCGCACTGGAGCGCCTCCGGTTCACCACCGACCTCGCCGACTTCGCCGACCGGAACCTGGTCGTGGAAGCCGTCGCGGAGAACGAGCAGGTCAAGACCGAGGTGTTCGCGGCGGTGGACAAGGTCGTCGCGGACCCGGACGCGATCTTCGCGTCCAACACCTCCTCGATCCCGATCATGAAGCTGGGCATGGCCACCAGCCGTCCCGAGCAGGTGATCGGCGTGCACTTCTTCAACCCGGTGCCGGTGCTGAAGCTGGTGGAGCTGGTGCCCTCGCTGCTGACCGGCGACGAGACCAAGACCAGGGCCGAGGCGTTCGTGACCGGGGTGCTGCACAAGGAGGTCATCCGCTCGCAGGACCGGGCCGGGTTCGTCGTCAACGCCCTGCTGATCCCCTACCTGCTGTCGTCGATCCGGATGCTGGAGTCCGGCTTCGCCAGCGCCGACGACATCGACAACGGCATGGTGCTCGGCTGCGCGCACCCGATGGGTCCGCTGCGCCTGACCGACCTGATCGGCCTGGACACCACCAAGGCGATCGCCGAGTCGATGTACGAGGAGTTCAAGGAGCCGCTGTACTCGCCGCCGCCGCTGCTGCTGCGCATGGTGGACGCGGGACTGCTGGGCAAGAAGAGCGGGCGCGGGTTCCACAACTACGCGTCCTGAGCGGGACCACCGCCCGGACCGGGCGTTCGCGGGGCCGTCGATCCTGGTGATCGGCGGCCCCGCCCGCATGTCCGGGGCGCTTTACCACAGCACCGGGTCCGCCGTCACCCGAACAACTCCGCGAACAATTAACAGCAGCGTCTCGAATGGTGGAGAGCATTAGCCGGCAAACGATCGACCGTACCCCGGGCCGCGCCGGGGACAAAATGCCACGATCCGTCATCGACGACGGCCGTCCGATTAGTGCGAAAGACTGACGAAGAGCTCGTCAAGAGGCCGTTCGGAGTAGTCTTGATTACCGTCGTCTTCCTCGTGGTCACTGATCGACAGGACCTGTGACCTGCCTTTAGAGTGCCCTACGTCACGCTACGGCCGCCTGGTGGACAAGATTGCTTCGCCTAGCGTAACTTTCGACTCGCCCCCCACGAGGAGAACCCCGCCTTGGACCCTCAAAAAGTATCCATACGCGATTTCACGGGCCGCCAGCTCAGCGCCCTGTTGCATTCGCTGGGTATCACGGACAATACCGTCAAATCCGTGGGACTACTCGCTGACGCGCTCGGACCCGGCGGTCTCCGACCGGTTTCCACCAGCCCGGCCTGGCCTTCCGACGTCGCCGACGACCACACCCCGGTCGAGTTCTCCACGGCGTTCGCGGCAGGCGAGTCACCGACCCTCCGGACCATCGTCGAACCCACCGCGACCAGGCCTTCCCGTGCGGCCAACACGTCGGCGGCGCTCGCCGCGCTGGACCGGATGAAGCGTCACGGCGGCCTGGACACCCGCCGTTTCGACGCGGTCAAGAGCCTGTTCCTGCCGGAGCACCCGGAACGGGATTTCGCGTTCTGGTACTCACTGGTTTTCCGGCGTGACGAAGCACCCGCGGTGAAGGTCTACTTCAACCCGGAAGTGCGCGGTGAAGACGCCGCCGAGGAACTGGTGCGCGAAGGCCTGGAGCGGACCGGTTTCGCCGCCGGTTTCCCGGTTCTCCGCAACCACGCGGTCTCCCGGCCCGGACTTGACAAGTATTCCTTCTTCGCCCTCGACCTGGTCGAACAACAGCGGGCGCGGGTGAAGGTGTACATCTCCCACCACGCCGCCGATGTAACGGACGTCACGCGCGCCGCGAACGCCGCCCGGGGTGTCGATGTGGACAGGGTGCCCGACTTCTGCTTGCTCACCGGCGGGAGCACCGGAACGTTCGACAAGCGTCCCCTCATTTCCAGCTACACGTTCCTGGACGGCGACGCGGACGCGCCGAGCGGCTATTCCCTGTACGTGCCGATCCGGGACTACGTGGCCGACGACGAAGAGGCCCGCCGCCGGGTGCTCGCGATCATGGCCAAGTACGACATGGACCCCACGCAGTTCGACAGCGCGCTGCGCACCATCGCGCGACGTCCGCTGGACGAGGGCGTCGGCCTGATCGCCCACGTGTCGTTGCGCATGGGCAGGCCGCGCCCCGGAATCACCGTCTACCTCTCGTCCGAGGCCTACGACGTGGCTTCGCCGCGTTCGGTCAGCCTGGCAGGCTAGGAGTCACCCATGCCCACGATGGAGCCGTACCGCATCAAGGTCGTGGAGCCCATCCCGATCACCACGCGCGCGCACCGCGAGCGGGCGCTGGCCGCCGCCGGGTACAACCCGTTCAACCTCGCCGCCACCGACGTGACGATCGACCTGCTCAGCGACTCGGGCACCGGCGCCCTGTCCGCCGAGCAGCAGGCGGCGGGGCTGCGCGGTGACGAGACCTACGCGGGCGCGCGCTCCTACTACCGGTTCCACGACGTGGTGCAGGACCTGACCGGCTACCCGCACGCCTTCCCCGTGCACCAGGGGCGCGCGGCCGAGCGGATCCTGTTCACCGCGCTGCTCAAGCCGGGCCAGGTCAGCGTCAGCAACACGCACTTCGACACCACGCGCGCGAACGTCGAGATCCTCGGCGGCCAGGCCGTCGACCTGCCGTGCCAGGCCGCCAAGGACCTCGACGACGACGCGCCGTTCAAGGGCGACATCGACCTGGACGCGTTGGACGCCGTCCTGTCCGGGCCGCAGGACGTCGCCGTCGTGCTGCTCACCATCACCAACAACGGTGGTGGTGGGCAGCCGGTGTCGATGGCCAACCTCAAGGCGGCGGCCTCGATCGCCCGCCGCCACGGTGTGCCGTTCATCCTCGACGCGGCGCGCTTCGCGGAGAACGCGTGGCTGGTCACGCAACGGGAGCCCGGTTACGAGCACCACACGCCGCGGCAGGTCGCCGAGGAGGCGTTCCGGCTGGCCGACGGGTGCGTGGCGAGCCTGAAGAAGGACGCCATCGTCCACATGGGAGGGTTGCTCGCCCTCCGCGACCCCGAGCTGGCCGCCAAGTGCGAGCTGCTGCTGATCGCGACCGAGGGCTTCCGCACCTACGGCGGTCTCTCCGGCCGTGACCTGGAGATGCTGGCGCAAGGCCTGCTGGAGGTGACCGACCCGGAGTACCTGCGGGCCCGGGCGGACGCCACCTCGTACGTGGCGGAGCTGGCCCAGGCGGCGGGGGTGGACAGCGTGCGGCCGACCGGGGTGCACGCGGTGTACCTCAACGCCGGACGCCTGCTGCGGCACCTGCCGCCCAGCCGGTTCCCGGGGTTCGCCCTGGCCACCGAGCTGTACCTGGCGGGCGGCATCCGGTGCGCCGAGCTGGGGTCGCTGTACCTCGGCGGCCTGGACGACGCGGGTGAGCTGGTCAAGCCCGCGCCGTACGAGCTGGTCCGGCTGGCCATCCCCCGCCGGGTCTACACGCAGAGCCACCTGGAGTACGTCGGCGAGACGCTGGCGGAGATCGCGAAGGACCCCGAGCGGGTCCCCGGGTACCGGTTGACGTACGCGCCGAAGCTGTTGCGGCACTTCAACTGCCGGCTCGAACCGGTGGTGTAGGTGGGACGGGTGACCGGTTCCGGTCACCCACCGTCGCAGCCCCGCCGCGGGCGCACCGGGGCCCGAAGGCCCGGCGTCCGCGCGAGCGCGTCGCCCGGCCCCCGGCCGTCGGGCGGTCAGGCCATGGCGTCGAGCCGGTCCATGGTGTGCTGGATCAGGCTCACCAGCACGGTCTTGGCCGACTCGCGGTCCCGCGCGTCGCACAGCACGAGCGGGATGGCCGCGTCCACGTCCAGCGCCCGCCGCACCTCGTCGACCTCGTAGTTGTGCGCGCCCTCGAAGCAGTTCACCGCGATGATGAACGGGATGCCGCGCCGCTCGAAGAAGTCGATCGACGGGAAGCTGCTGTCCAGCCGCCGCGTGTCGACCAGGATCACCGCGCCGATCGCGCCGTAGGCCAGCTCGTCCCACATGAACCAGAACCGGTTCTGGCCGGGTGTGCCGAACAGGTACAGCACCACCTCGGGGTTGATGGTGATGCGGCCGAAGTCGAGGGCGACCGTGGTCGTCTCCTTGGACTCCAGGCCCAGCACGTCATCGACGCCGACACCGGCCTCGGTGAGCAGCTCCTCGGTGTGCAGCGGGGGTATCTCGCTGACCGAGTTGACCATCGTCGTCTTCCCGGTGCCGAAGCCACCGGCGATGACGATCTTCACTGGGGTGGGGACGAGCAGTTCCCCACCCGGCCGCTCAGATTCCACGGACACCATCCAACACCGCCTGGAGCAGGTTCCGGTCCGGCACCTGCGGGACTCGGGAGGGGTCACGGATCACGACGTCACCGCGCTGGATCAGATCGCTCAACAACACCTTGACGACGACGAGCGGCACGTCGAGGTACGCGGCGACCTCCGCCACGGACAGCGGGCGCCGGCACAGCTCCATGATCTCCATGTGCTCGACCGACAACGCGTCCGGGTCCGACGGCGACGGCATCGCGCGCACCTGCGTCACCAGGTGCAGCTCCGGTCGCAGCGGACGGGTCCGACCGCGCACCATCGCGTAAGGGCGGACCAGCGGGCCCGCGGCCTCGTCGTACCACCAGTCCTCGCGGCCCGCCATCAGGAGGACCTTCGGGCGGCGGGCAGGCTCGCCGCGGCCGTGCCGCGCGGCGCCGACGACAGGTACGTGCCGACGCGCTTGACGAGCATGTTCATCTCGTAGGCGATCATGCCCATGTCGGAGTCCTCTTCGCCGAGGACGGCCAGGCAGGCGCCGTGGCCGGCCGCCGTGACGAAGAGGTAGGCGTGCTCCATCTCGACGATGGTCTGCCGCACCGCGCCGCCGCCGAAGTGCCGCCCGGTGCCGCGGGCCAGGCTCTGGAACGCCGACGCCATCGCGGACAGGTGGTCCGAGTCGTCCTTCGACAGCCCTGGAGAGCGGCCCAGCAGCAGACCGTCCGCCGAGAGGACCACCGCGTGCCGAGCTCCGACCACCCGGCCGACCAGGTCCTCCAACAACCAGTTCAGTTCGTTGTGCTGGCTGGTCATGTCGTTCATCGGGTTGCCTTTCCGGTTTCCAGTCGTCCGGCCACTGCTGCTGGTCAGGGTTCGAGGTCGTCGGCGGGTGTCCGACGGGCGTCGCGTGTGCCCCGTTGGAACGCCGACAGGCCCTTGCGGACCCTCTCGGCGGACTTCTCGGGGTCGACCTCGGGGAGCGGTTCGGGCGAAGGGTGGAAATCGTTGCGCACCAACTGCGGCGCCAGGTTCTGCTGACGACGCCTGCGTGGCAGTTCGGGTCGGTCGGAGTTGGCGGCGGCCGACTCCGGCTCGTCGGCGGGCCACTCGGACGTGGCCCGCTTCCGCTGCGGCAGTTCCAGCTCGCCGCTGCGCTGCGACAGGTCCAGCCCGCCGCTCAGTCGTTCGACCTCTGGAGTGGGATCCTGGGTGACGGCGGCCTCGGCCTGGGCCCAGAACCCCTCGAGGTCTCGGGAACTGTCGGGAAACCTGGCGTTTCGCACTGAGTCGTCGCCCTGCTCCGGGATGTCGTGGAAGGAGCGTCGGGGCAGCTGCCGGGTCTCGGCGGGCTCCGTCGCCGTGGTGGGGCCCGCGACGATCGCGGACGGGATCAGCACGAGTGCCAGCGTGCCGCCGTAGGGCGAGTCGCGCAGCTCGACGTGGACGCCTCGGCGGGCGGCCAACCGGGCGACGACGAACAGGCCGAGGCGCGACTCGCCGCGCAGGCGCATCGCGTCGAACTCCGGCGGGTCCGCCAGCATCGCGTTGTGCTGCTCGCGGTCCTCGGGGTTGATGCCGAGGCCGTGGTCCTCGATCTCGACCACGATGCCCTGCGGCACCTCGCTGGCGTGCACCTGCACCTGGGACCGCGGCGAGGAGAACGCGGTGGCGTTGTCCACGAGCTCGGCGATCAGGTGGATGGTGTCGGCGACGGCCGCGCCGACCAGCGCGGTGTCCGGCACCGGGTTCACCTTGACCCGCACGTACTGCTCGGTCTCGGCGACCGCGGCGCGCAGCACGTCGAGCAGGCGCACCGGCTTGCGCCACTGCCTGCCCGGCTGCTCGCCCGCGAGGATGATCAGGTTCTCGGCGTTGCGGCGGGCGCGGGTGGCCAGGTGGTCGAGCTGGAACAGCGCGTCGAGCTGCTCGGGGTTCTCCTCCTCGCGCTCCAGCTTGTCCAGGATCTTCAGCTGGCGGTGCACGAGGCCCTGGTTGCGGTGCGCGATGTCGAGGAAGACCCGGTTGACGCCTTCACGCGCCTGGCTCTCCTTGACGGCCGCGGCGACGGCGGTGTACTGGGCGGCGTTGAACGCGTCCGCCACCTGGCCGATCTCGTCGCTGCCGTAGTCCAGCGGCGGCACCTCGACCTCGACGTCGACGTGCTTGCCCTCGCGGAGCCGGTCGACGATGTCGGGCAGCCGTTCGTGCGCCAGGGTCAGCGAGTCCTTCTTCAACGCCGTGAGGCGCGTGATCAGGGCCCGGTTGACCAGGCGGTTCGACGTGCGGATCGCGATCAGGATGCCGATGATCACGGCGAGCAGCGCGACCAGGCTGCCGATCAGCACGGTGCGGAACTTGCTCTCGCCGCGCCCCATGGTGACGTTCACCGCGCTCGACGCCTGCTCGCTGACCAGCGCGGTCAGCTCGTCGGAGATGGGGCCGCTGACGTTCTGCCACTCCTGCAGCGACCCGGCGTTGCTCGGCTTCGGGCCGTTCTGGATCAGCCGGCCCTCGAACTCGACCAGGCGCTTCCACTGGTCGCCCTCGATCATGAACTGGTAGTGCTCGCGCACCTCCGGCCGGGCGTAGGGCGCGATCGAGTCGTAGGAGGAGTGGTAGGCGCCGACGAGGTTGGCGAACTCGATGTGCTCCTCGGGCGTGAACTGGCCGGCGGCCAGGGCGCTGGAGGCGAGCGAGGTGGCCCGGGACATCCAGTCGGCGGCCTTGAAGTACTCGGTCGCGGTGATGGCGCCCTTCACGGACTCGTGGTCGGGCACCACCCGGGCCTGCACGCTGAACAGCGCGTCACCGGCGTCGAGGAGGCTGTTGTAGTACGTGTAGATCTCGGACTTCGAGGCGCGTTCGGCCTCCAGGGCGGAGCGGCGCTGGGGCAGCTGGTCCAGCAGCACGTTGAGCGCGTTGATCTTGTCGACGATCTCCTGCGGCGCCTGCGACGCCAGCTCCTCGAACGCCGCCCGCATCTCGTCGACCGCGCGGTCGGTCTCGGCCTGCTGCACCTCGAGATCGCTGGTGCCGAGGGCGGGCTGGCTCAGCGCCGTCATGCTGAGCTCGCGCTCCTTCTGCAGCGCCGCGAAGGTCTGGACCGCCGGGATCGAGGCGTCCTTCACGCCGGAGGCGACGGCGCGGAGGTAGAAGCCGTCGAACAGGGTGTACGACGAGAACAGCGCCCACATGATGAGCAGGACGATGCTGGGGACGACGACGACACCGGTGAGTCGTGATCGGATCGTCTTGTAGTTCGTCTCCGTGGTGCTCTTCTGCTTCACAGCGCTCCGCAGCCTCGTCCGTTGCCAGGTCAGGCGCAGCACTAGGACCGCTGACTCTTCTTCACCCGATCGGCGACGGAACGGTAACACTCAAAGATCATCATTACGAAGAGACAGCGATCACTTGCGCGACGCGACGATGAGGTTACCCAGTCGAGTGATCCCACGAACAGGGGGCCGATGTGAACTTCTTCGCACCGGCCCCCTCACTTTCACGGCTTCGGCACCGAAACCACGTTGTACGTCGTCGTGGGCGTGGGAGGGGTGGTGAAACGGGCGTTGGGCAGGTAGAGGCGGCCGGCGAACGACGCGACCGTGGTGGGCACGTCGAACCGCGCGTCCGTGACCTTGGTCACGAGCGCGCCCCGCGTGCCGTCCTTGGCCAGGGAAAACACCGCGACCGCGTTGAGCCGGTTCTGCACGACGTACAGCGTGCGGCCCTCGACCAGCAGCCCGTCGCCGTTGGTCAGCACCTCGCCGCCCAGGTCGACGGCGGTCGTCACACCGCTGCGCGCGTCGACGCGGTGCAGTTGGCCGGTGTTGCTCTGGACGATCAACAGCGCTTTGCCGTCGGGCGTCTCCGCGATCCCGTTGGCGTTGTTCACCCCCGGGGTCAGGACGAAGTCACCGGACAGCGGAATCGCGGTGTGCGAGTCCGGCAACGAGCCGTGCCGGCCGAACGGAACTCGATAGATCATCGCCTTCCGCGAGTCGGTGAAGTAGGCGGCGGCGTCGGTGATCACGACATCGTTGACGAACGTATTCGCGTCGTCCGCGAACCGGTAGGACTCGAGGACCGCTCCGGTCCGGGCGTCGACGACCCGCCCGTCGCCACCCGCGCCGCCGGCCACGAACAGCCGCTTGCGCGAATCGACCTTCAGCCCGACCGACGCCGTGCCGGGCCCCTGGCTGAACACCTCGCCGCGCCCGGTGCGGAGGTCGACGCGGAACAGGTCCCCGTCGGCCCGCGACCCGAAGTAGGCGGTCGGCGCGGCCCCGATCGCGATGCCCTCGGGCAGGAACCCGTCGGGCAGGGGGAACTCGGCGGGGAACGGGTGTGCTTGCGCTGCGGCGGCGGGCGCGGCGGTGACGAGGGAGACCCCCAGCACCACGGCGGCCAGCGCACCGGGTGAGCGAGACATGACCACTCCTTTTCGCTTTTGCGGCGTCCCGGGAGTGTTCCGCAGCGCTCGGCCACCGGCGAACCCCACGGCGCGCGTGGGGTGGCATCCACAGCGAACCGACAGCAGCAGGGGCCCGGTTCGAGATAGGGGTCGGTCGAGATAACGAAAGGGTAACGGTCAGGTCGCGGACCGGGTTCGGTACGTATGCCACTGTGTCCACCGCCCACCGGCGGTCGGGGTTCACCGCACACATGCGCGTACCTACGACGAGGTGACACATCCATGACGCGAAACCAGGGGCGGCACCGCTTCTCCCGGCGCACGAAGCTGACTGCCGGCGTGACCGGGTTGGCGCTCACGATCGGCCTGGCCGTCGCGATCAGCACCACCGGCGATCAAGGCACCGCCCAGGCGGACGGGGCCGACATCTCCCTGTTCGTCGACATCACCAAGCAGCAGCGCAACGTGAAGGCGCCCCAGCCGCGCCGGGGCGCGAGCACCGGCACGTTCACCGTGGACTGCGGCCGCAACGAGAACGGCCACTTCAACCCGGACAACTTCATCGCGCAACCGGGTGTCCGCAACGGCGCCGAGCACCTGCACGACTACGTGGGCAACGTGTCGACCGACGCCGACTCCACCGACGAGAGCCTGCTCGAAGCCGACACCACCTGCAAGAACGGCGACAAGTCCGCCTACTTCTGGCCCGTGGTCCGGATCGACCGCGAGAACGAGGACGACGAGCCGGGCGAGCCGGCCGGCGCCGAGGTCGAGTGCCCGGACGTGCGGCGCAAGCTGCGCGACGTGCCGCGCCAGGCCAAGGCCGAGGTGGACCGCAACATCCAGGCGATGAAGGACCAGATCGCGGAGGCCAACACCAGGCTGAAGGCCGCCGCCGACGTCGACGACCCGAACTTCGTCAACAACGCGGTCCTCCGGCCGCTGCGGGACAAGCGGACCGCGGCGATCGACCGCATCGTCCAGGCCATCGACCGGGTCGGCCAACGCCCGCGCGGGCTCAAGCGGCTCGCGCCGTGCACGGTGAAGGACGGCGACGCCAACGACGCCAAGGTCGCCGAGGCGGCCCAGGAGGCCGAGGCGGACGCGCCGGAGAAGGGCGACGGCAAGAGCGCCAGCGACGAGAACGAGCTGCCCGGCAACGAGGGCGAGATCCAGCGGCCCGAGGTCGTGGACATCACCTTCCGCGGCAGCCCCGTCGGCAAGGTCGAGGCGATGCCGCAGTTCCTCCGGATCCTCTACGGCGACGCGAAGGTCTCCACGAACGGGCCGAAGAACGCGCGCAACTCGTGGACCTGCACCGGGTTCGAGGACAAGGTGCTGATCAACAAGTACCCGATCTGCCCCGAGGGCAGCAAGGTCAAGCGCGTGCACGACTTCAACAGCTGCTGGGACGGCAAGAACACCGACAGCGCCAACCACCGCGACCACATCGTCGCGCCCGACCGGAACGGCAAGTGCCCGAACGGGTTCAAGGCCGTGCCGCAGCTGCGGATCAGCCTGACCTACGACATCCCGCGCGACGTCCAGGTGGCCGGGCAGTACGCGGTCGACGCCTTCCCGCAGGAGGAGCACAACCCGTTCTCCGACCACGACGACTTCGCGAACGTGATGTCCGACGAGATCATGAACCGACTGGTGCAGTGCGTGAACTCCGGCCGCCGGTGCAAGGAGTGACGGCGCGGAGAGCGGACTCCGCGAGGTGAGAAGACGTCATCCCCGGCCCGCGCGGCGGCAGGTCGGGGATGGCCCCTTCCCGGGGCGCGTTCCCTCTCACCCCGGCGAGGTAACCCGAGCGTGTCTTGATCACCGGGGAGGTCCTCGTGGCACGCATCCGCCCGTCCAAGCCGATGGCGGTCTTCGGGGCCGTGGTCGGCGTGGCGATCCTGGTCTTCGGCCTGGTCGACTTCCCGTTGGACCGGCCGTTCATCTGGCTGTGGCCGGCCGTCGGCATCGGCATCGTCGTGTTCAACCTGTGGGCCGCGTTCAGCGAGAACGGCGCGACCCAGATCATCGACGAAGACCGCCGGTAGGGTCAGCCCGCCTGCAGGGCCAGGTACAGGTCCACCCGTTCGGTGAAGTCCGACAGGTTCACGCCCAGCAGGTCCCCGACCCGCCCCACCCGGTACCGCAGGGTGTTCACGTGGACGTGCAGGCGCGCGGCGGCGGTGGTCCACGAGCCGGAGCAGTCGAGGAACACCCGCAGCGTGCCCACGAGGTCCGAGCCGTGCTCGGCGTCGTAGTCCAGCACCGGGCCGAGCAGCCGGCGGCGCAGCGAGCGGCGCAGCTCCTCCGGCACGCCGGCCAGCAGCAGTTGGTGCAGCGCGATCTCCTCCCCCGCCACCACGCACGTCCGCCCGGTCCGCCGCTCGCCCAGCCGCCGGGCGTGCGACGCCTCCTCCGCCGCGCCGCGCAGCCCCGAGTGGCCGACCGGTGACGAGATCCCGACCAGCACCCTGGCCGAGCGCAACCCCGGTTCCACCGCCCGCAGCGCCGACCGCACGCCCTCGGTCCACGCCCCGGACGGCGCGAGCGCGTACACCTCCGCGCCGACGGCGGACACCAGGGACGCCGACGTGACCGACGCCAGCACCTCCTCGACCAGCGCGACGGCCTGCTCCGCCTGCCCCTCCGAGACGGAGGCCGCCAGCACGCGCAGCGGCGCGTCCGGGTCCCACCCGACCGCCGCGATCCGCGCGGCCAGGTCGCCGCCCGCGAACACCTGCCGCAGCAGCGGACCGGCCGCGCGGTTCTCGATCTCCCGACCCTGCACGACCCGCGCCCGCTCCACCCCGACCAGGCTGGCCAGCTCGGCGGCCACGTCGTCCCGCGTGCGGTCGCCGGAGACCACGAGGATCCACGACGTCAGCCGCGAGCCCCCGCGCGCGGACACCGGCAGCAACGTCCGGCCGCGCACCACCCTGGGCAGCCGGTCGGCCAGCAGGAACTCCCGCACCAGCTCCACCGCTTCGGGCAGCTCCGGCCCGGCGACGACGTGACCGGTGCACGACAGCACCCAGCACGGCGCGTCCAGCTCCGCCGCGCCCGCGGCCACCAGCTCGGACAACCCGCCGCCGTCGGCGACCACGGTCAGCAGCCGCCGGTGCCTGCCGAGCTGCGCGCCCGCGTCGCCCACCCGTTCGGCCGCCAGCTCCGAGACGACCCGTTCGGTGATGACCGCGAACGACAGTTCGACCGGCACCTCCAGCAGCGGCACGCCGTGCCGGGCACACGCCTGGACCAGCGCCTCGGGCAGTCCCGCCGCTTCGGGCGAACTGGCGGCCAGCGCGGAGACCCCCGCTGCCGCCAGGGACGAGACGAACCGGTCGCAGTCGGCGGCCGTCCGATGCCACAGGAGTCCGGAGAGCACCAGCTCGCCACCGGAGAGGTAGCGGGCCGGGTCGGGCAGCTCTGTGCCGTAGAGCCTGGTCACGGGCCTGTCCAGGGCTTCGGCGCCGCCGACGAGGCGCAGCCGGAGCTCCGGCATCCCGAGCAGGCTCCGAACCAGCAACACGGCCGTCCCCTCCCCGTCATCCGGGCGCTTTACCTTCGTCCGATCGTGTTTGTAGGAAAGCACAAATCCACTCGCCGTAGGAGCCTGGGATTCGGCCGCACCGCCGTAGCCGACCACCACCCCCGGTCTGTGTACTGGCTCACACACCGCGCACCCCACCCACCGAGGTAGCCGATGGATTTCCTCCGCCCCGCCACCCTCGCCGAGGCGCTGGCCCTCAAGGCGCAGCGCCCGGACGCCGTGCCCATCGCCGGCGGCACGGACGTGATGGTGGAGCTGAACTTCGACCACCGCCGGCCTGCCGCCCTGCTCGACCTGACCCGGATCGCCGAACTCCGCTCCTGGGACGTCGACGGCGAGGACCGCGGCGGCGACGGTGGCACGGTGCGCATCGGCTCCGGTGTCCCGTACACGCGGATCATCGACGAGCTGGGCGACCGCCTGCCCGGCCTGGCGATGGCGTCCCGCACGGTCGGCTCGCCGCAGATCCGCAACCGGGGCACGGTCGGCGGCAACCTCGGCGCCGCCTCGCCCGCCGGCGACACGCACCCCGTGCTGCTCGCCGGCGGCGCCACCGTCGAAGCCGCCTCGACCAGGGGCACCCGGCTGATCCCGGCCACCGGGTTCTACCTGGGCGTGAAGCGCCACGCGCTGGAGCCGGACGAGCTGATCACGGCGATCCACGTGCCGGCCACGCGGGCGCCGCAGCAGTTCGCCAAGGTCGGCACGCGCAACGCCATGGTGATCGCGGTGTGCTCGTTCGCCGTCGCCCTGCACCCGACGCGGCAGCGGGTCGGCGCGGCGGTCGGCAGCGCCGCGCCCACCCCGCGCCGGGCCACGGCCGCCGAGGAGTTCCTGTCCGGCGAGCTGACCGCCACCGACCAGTGGGACTCGCCGAAACCGCTGCTCGACTCGGTGAAACGGCGGTTCGGCGAGCTCGTGGCGGAGGCCGCGAGCCCCATCGACGACGTGCGCGGCTCGGCCGCGTACCGCAAGCACGCCCTCTCCGTGCTGGCCCGCCGCACGCTCGACTGGGCCTGGCGCGACTACACCGAGGAGGTGGCCTGACCATGCGGGTGAACGTGACGGTGAACGGCGAGCCGAGGCAGGCCGACGACGTGTGGGAGGGCGAGAGCCTGCTGTTCCTGCTGCGCGAGCGGCTGGGGCTGCCCGGGTCGAAGAACGCGTGCGAGCAGGGCGAGTGCGGCTCGTGCACGGTGTACCTGGACGGCACGCCGGTGTGCTCCTGCCTGGTGGCCGCGGGCCAGGCGCAGGACCGCGAGGTCCGGACGGTGGAGGGCCTGGCCGACGGCGATCGGCTCGACCCGGTCCAGGCGGCGTTCGTGGAGGCGGGCGCGGTGCAGTGCGGGTTCTGCACGCCCGGTCTCGTGGTCGCCGCGCACGACCTGCTCGACCGGGTGCCGCGGCCGAGCGACCCGGAGATCCGCGAGGCGCTGGCCGGGAACCTGTGCCGCTGCACCGGGTACGAGAAGATCCTGGACGCCGTGCGCCTGGCCGCGAGCCGCAAGGCGGACCCGGAGGCCGCGACCCGATGACACCGACCATCCTCGACGGCGTCGCGGTGGCCGCGGTGGACGCCGCGGGCACCGAGCACGCGTTCGGCCACGTCGTCGTCGAGCACGGCCGGATCACCGCCGTGGGCGCCGGCCAGGCGCCCAGGCCGACCGGCCCGCACACGTGGGTCGACGGCAGCGGCTGCCTGGTCACGCCCGGCCTGGTCAACACCCACCACCACCTCTACCAGTGGGCGACCCGGGGCTTCGCCCAGGACGCCACCCTGTTCGAGTGGCTGACCACCCTGTACCCGGTGTGGCGCGGCCTGGACGCCGAGATCACGCACTCGGCGGCCTCCGCCGGGCTGGCGAGGCTCGCGACGACCGGGTGCACGACCGCCGCCGACCACCACTACGTCCACCCGCGCGACGGCGGCGACCAGTTCGCCGCCCTGGTCGAGGCCGGCCGGCGCATCGGTGTCCGCCTGCACGCCGTCCGCGGCTCGATGGACCGCGGCCGGTCGCACGGCGGCCTGCCGCCGGACAACCTGGTCGAGGACACCGAGGTCGCGCTCGTCGCCACCGAACAGGCCGTCAACGACCACCACGACCCGAGCCCGGACGCGCTGACCCGGGTCGCCGTCGGGC
The DNA here is from genome assembly GCF_016695385.1 of Saccharothrix sp. 6-C. Classification (NCBI taxonomy): domain Bacteria; kingdom Bacillati; phylum Actinomycetota; class Actinomycetes; order Pseudonocardiales; family Pseudonocardiaceae; genus Saccharothrix; species Saccharothrix sp. 6-C. The sequence goes on from NZ_CP064192.1 coordinate 5,224,598, forward strand.
CGTGCTCGCCGTTCTCGGTCAGCGCCGAGCTGATGACCGGCGCAGCGGAACTGGCCCGCGCCAAGGGCGTCCGGCTGCACACCCACCTCGCCGAGACCGTCGACGAGGAGGACCAGTGCCGGGCCGAGTACGGCTGCACGCCCACCGAGTACGCCGAACGCCTCGGCTGGCTCGGTGACGACGTGTGGCTCGCGCACACCGTGCACCTGTCGCCCGACGCGGTGAAGCGGCTGGGCGCGACCGGCACCGGCAGCGCCCACTGCCCCACCTCCAACGGCCGGCTCGGCACCGGCATCGCCCCGGTCCGCGACCTGCTCGACGCGGGCGCCCCGGTCGGCCTCGGGGTGGACGGCGCGGCGTCCAACGAGTCCGGCGGGATGGTCGAGGAGCTGCGCCAGGCCCTGGTGCAGGCCAGGCAGCGCGGCGGTCCCAAGGCGCTGGACGTCCGCCGGGCGCTGTGGCTGGGCACCATGGGCGGCGCGCGCTGCCTCGGACGTGACCGGGAGATCGGCTCGATCGAACCGGGCAAGCTCGCCGACCTGGCCGTGTGGCGGCTCGACGGTCTCGACCACGCGGGCATCGACGACCCGGTGGCCGCCTTGGTGCTCGGGCCGCAGCCGACGCTGAAGCTCCTGCTGGTGGGCGGCCGGACCGTGGTGGACGACGGCGAGCTGCGCACCGCCTCCGAGACCGAGCTCGCGCGCGACCTGCGCGCCGCCGCCGAGCGACTGAAGGGGACGCGATGAGCCTCACCCCGGCCGAACTGACCTCCGCCGTGTCCGGCGGCGTCGGCTCCAGCCCGCAGCGGCCCGACGGGAACCTCAAGGTGCGCGGCGAGTTCGCCTACGCCTCGGACCTGTGGCACGAGGACATGATCTGGGGCGCGACCCTGCGCAGCCCGCACCCCTACGCGCGGATCGTCTCGATCGACCTGACGGAGGCGCTCCGGGTGCCCGGGGTGCACGCCGTGCTCACGCACGAGGACGTGCCCGGCCGCAACCGGTACGGGTTGGAGCACAAGGACCAACCCGTGCTCGCCGAGGACATCGTCCGCTACCAGGGCGAACCGGTCGCGCTCGTCGGCGCGGACCACCCGGAGACCGCGCAGCGCGCCATGAAGCGCATCAAGGTGCGGTACGAGGTGCTCACGCCCGTCGTGGACATGGAGACGGCGGTCGACGACACACCGCTGCACCCCGGCGGCAACCTCGTGCGGCACGTGCCCGTGCGGCGGGGCGACCAGCACGCCGAGGCCGAGGTCGTGGTCACCGGCCGGTACGAGGTCGGGATGCAGGACCAGGCGTTCCTCGGGCCCGAGTCCGGTCTGGCCGTGCCCGCAGAGGACGGCGGCGTCGACCTCTACATCGCCACCCAGTGGCTGCACGTCGACCAGGGCCAGGTCGCGGCGGCCCTCGGCATGCCGCTGGAGCGGGTGCGGCTGACGCTGTCCGGTGTCGGCGGCGCGTTCGGCGGGCGCGAGGACCTGTCCATGCAGGTGCACGCGTGCCTGCTGGCGCTGCGCACGGGCAAGCCGACCAAGATGGTCTACAACCGCGAGGAGTCGTTCTACGGGCACGTGCACCGGCACCCGGCGGTGCTGTACTACGAGCACGGCGCGGACCGCACGGGCAAGCTCGTGTACGTCCGGGCCCGCATCTACCTCGACGGCGGCGCCTACGCCTCCAGCACCCCCGCCGTGGTGGCGAACGCGGCCACGCTCGGCGTCGGCCCCTACGACGTCGACAACGTGACGGTCGACTGCTGGGGCGTCTTCACGAACAACCCGCCGTGCGGCGCGATGCGCGGGTTCGGCGCGGTGCAGTCCGCTTTCGCCTACGAGTCCCAGATGGACAAGCTCGCCGAGGCGCTGGGCATGGACCCGGTCGACGTGCGGATCGTCAACGCGATGAGCGAGGGCTCGGTCATGCCGACCGGGCAGGTGGTCGACTCGGCCGCGCCCGTCGCGCGGTTGCTGAAGCTGGTGAAGGACAAGCCGATGCCGCCGGCGGCGACCGCGGTCGACCTGCGCGACATGCCCGGCGGCGTCTCCAACACCACGCACGGCGAAGGCGTGGTGCGCGGCGTGGGCTACGCCGTGGGCATCAAGAACATCTGCTTCTCCGAGGGCTACGACGACTACTCCACCGCCCGGGTGCGCTTGCAGGTCATCAACGGCGAACCGGCCGCGCTGGCGCACACCGCCGCGGCCGAGGTCGGGCAGGGCCTGGTGACGATCATGCAGCAGATCGTGCGCACCGAGCTGGGGGTGGAGCGGGTGACGATCCTGCCGATGGACACCAGCATCGGCAACGGCGGCTCCACCTCCGCTTCCCGCCAGACCTACGTCACCGGCGGCGCGGTGAAGGCCGCCTGCGCGGCCGTGCGGGAGAAGCTGGCCGAGCTCGCCGGCGGCCGCGACCCGGCCGCCGCGGACCTGGCCGGCCTGCTGGGCGACGACGTGATCGACGAGACGGTGGAGTGGCGGCACCGCGCCACCGAGCCCATCGACCCCGAGACCGGGCAGGGCAACGCCCACGTGCAGTACGGGTTCGCCGCGCACCGCGCCGTGGTGGACGTGGACGTGGAGCTCGGCCTGGTGAAGGTGGTCGAGCTCGACTGCGCGCAGGACGTCGGCAAGGCGCTCAACCCGCAGGCCGTGCTCGGCCAGATCCAGGGCGGCTCGGCGCAGGGCCTCGGCCTCGCGGTGATGGAGGAGATCCAGACCGAGGGCGGCAAGGTGCGCAACCCGTCGTTCACCGACTACCTCATCCCGACCGTGCTCGACATGCCACCGATGAGCATCGACGTGCTGGAGCTCGCCGACCCGAACGCGCCGTACGGTGTGCGGGGCGTCGGCGAGCCGCCCACCATCTCGTCCACCCCGGCCATCGTCGCGGCCATCCGCGCCGCCACCGGTCTCGCCCTGACCCGGGTGCCCGTGCGACCGGAGCACATCACCGGCACCTGACCCCCGCGCAGGCCCCCGCACCGATCGACCCAGCCGCCACGTCCGCCGTGGCGCGCACGCGCACGCCCCGAGGAGCACCCCATGACCACGTCCGTGTCCCCAGACCACGCCTGGCTGCGCGAGTCGATCGACCTCGCCACCCGCAACGTCGCCGCCGGCGGCGGCCCGTTCGGCGCGGTGGTCGTCCGGGCAGGCGAGGTGATCGCCACCGGCACCAACCAGGTCACCGCGGCGCTGGACCCCACCGCGCACGCCGAGGTGGTCGCCATCCGGGCGGCGTGCCGGGTCGTCGGCGACTTCCGGCTCACCGGTTGCGCGCTCGTCTCGTCCTGCGAGCCGTGCCCGCTGTGCCTGGCCGCGGCGCTGTGGGCGCGGGTGGACCGGGTCGTCTACGCCGCCGACCGGCACGACGCCGCCGCGGCCGGGTTCGACGACCGCGAGTTCCACGAGCTGTTCGGCCGGCCGCGCGAGACGTGGAGCCTGCCGGTGCACCGGGTCGCCACGGGCGAGGACACCGCGCCGTTCGCCGCGTGGCTGTCCCGGCCCGACCGCGTCGACTACTAGCAACCCCGAGCCGGCACCTCCGGGCGGACCACCCGACGCGATCGACGACCGGCTCGCCCGCGCGGCCGACGGTCAGGAGCCCAGCAGCCCCCGCTCGTAGGCCACCGCGACGGCGGCGGCGCGGTCCTTCACGCCCAGCTTGGCGTAGACGTGCACCAGGTGCGTCTTCACGGTGGCCTCACTGATGAAGAGCTTCGCCGCCGCCTCGCGGTTCGTGCACCCCTGGGCGATCAGGCCCAGCACCTCCACCTCGCGGTCGCTCAGCGGCTCCGCCACCGGCTGCCGCACCTGACCCACGAGCCGCGTCGCCACGGACGGTGACAGCACCGCCTCCCCCCTGGCCGCCGAACGCACCGCCCGGAACAGCTCGTCACGTGGCGTGTCCTTCAGGAGGTACCCCGTGGCGCCGGCCTTGATCGCGGGCAGCACGTCGCTGTCCGTGTCGTACGTCGTCAGCACCAGCACCCTGGTCGGGAAGCCGCGCAGCCGTTCTATGGCCGTGACGCCGTCCACGCCGGGCATCCGCAGGTCCATCAGCACGACGTCCGGCCGCAGCGCCCGCACCACGGTCACCGCCTCCCCGCCGTCCGCCGCCTCCCCCACCACGTCCACGTCGCCGGCGCCCGCCAGCATCCCGCGCAGCCCGTCGCGCACGACGGGGTGGTCGTCCACGATCACCACGCGGATCACGGCGCCACCTCGGCGGGGATCGCGGGCACCGACGCGGACACCGCCGTGCCGCCGCCCGGCTCCGACTCCACGATCAGCGCGCCCGCCAGGCGTGACACCCGCTGACGCATGCCGACCAGCCCGAACCCGTCCGTCCTCACCTCCGGGTCGAACCCCGCGCCGTCGTCGCGCACGTCCAACGTCACCACGTCCTCCATGTACGACAACGTCAACCCGACCCGGGTGGCGCGCGCGTGCTTGGCGACGTTCGACAGCGCCTCCTGCGCGGCACGCAGCAACGTCACCTCGACCTCGGGGTGCAGGGGCCGCGCCGCACCCGTCGTGCTGATCGAGGCCGCCACCCCCGTCTGGTCCGTCCACCCCGCCGTGACCTCGGCCAACGCGTCCGGCAGGTTCGCGTCCACCAGCGCGGGCGGGCGCAGGGCGTGCACCGAGCGACGGGCCTCGGCCAGGTTCTCCCGGGCCAGCCGCAACGCCGTCTCGACGTGCCGCGGCGGGCTCTCGTCCGCCTGGAGCTGCGTGATGATGCCGGCGAAGCCCTGGGCGAGGGTGTCGTGGATCTCCCGCGCCAACCGCTGCCGCTCGTCCAGCACGCCCGCCTCGTGCGCCTGGATCAGCAGCTGGGCGTGCAGGCCGGCGTTCTCCCGCATCATCGCCGCCATCTCGGCGACCATCTCCTTGCGGCGCCGGGACTGCTCGGAGGTGACGTGGCCGACCGTGGTGAACGTGCAGGCGATGATCACGATGAACACCACGATGATCAGGTACACCAGGATCGGCCCGAGCTCCGCCGGCGGGAAGCCGCCGTACAGCGAGGTCGCCGCGAGGACGCCGGTGGCCGACACCCCGACGAGCTTCCACCGGCCGGGCAGCACGTCGATGGCGTAGATGTACCCGGCGAAGGAGAAGAACCCGAACAGCGGGTCGCGCAGCCCCAGCAGCGCGTAGGACACCAGGACGCCGACGAAGAACAAGGTCATCAGGCCGGTCCGGGAGCGCCAGCCCGGGTGCAGGGTGTACCACCAGAGCATCCACAGGGCGGTCACCGCCGCGATGCCGACGTTGGCCGCCCTGGTCGGCCCGGGGTCCGTCCCCACCACCAGGTACATGACGGTCGTCAGCACCAGGACGAAGTACGGGATGGCGTGCCCGGCGACGTTCAGCCGCCGCTCCCACGTGTCCAGCACGTCCATCGCGCGCACCCCTACTCCCAGCGGAACGACTTCGCCGCGACGGTACCCGCCGCCACCGTGACCAGGGCCAGCACGCCGAGGTGCGCCGGGTCCGGCGCGACGCCCAGCCACGACTGCTGCAACGCCTCGACGCCCGGCGGCAGGTACGCGCCGACGGCGTTGAGGAAGTCCGGCAGCAGGAACCTCGGCAGGTACACGCCGCCGAAGAACATGACCAGCATGAACACCACGGTCGCCCACCCGCCGGCGGACCTCGCGTTCGGCGCCCAGGCCGCGACCAGCAGGCCGATCGCGGACAGTGACGACATCCCGAGCAGGAACGTCACCAGGAACCAGAACGGGTGGTGCGGCAGGTCGATGCCGAACACCGTCCGGGACACGACCGCGAGCAGCGCCACCGAGATCACGCCCGCGATCAGGTTGACGAGCACCTGCGCCACCAGCAGGCGCGCCGGGTGGACCGGGGTGGTGGAGAAGCGGCGCAGCACCCCCTTCTCGCGGTAGGTGGCGACCGTGGCGGGCAGCTTGTTCAGGCCGAGGAACGCCAGCGTGGTCACGACCAGCGACGACATGAAGGCGTCGATGAACCGCTGGTCGCCGAAGTTCGGGTCGGGGGTGCGCAGCGCGGGGATCGCGCCGAGCACCAGCAGCAGGATGGTCGGGAAGAGGACGGCGAACACGACCATGCTCGGTTCGCGCAGGAACAGCTTCCACTCGGTGTTGACGATCTTCAGCATGTCTACTGCTCCGTGAGCGCGCGGCCGGTGAGGCAGATGAAGGCGTCGTCCAGACCGGCCTGCTCGATGCGCAGGTCGGCGGCGACGATCTGGTTGCGGGCGAGGACGGACGTGACGGCGTGCAGCAGGTTGCCGGTGCCGGTTACGACGAGCTGCGGGCCGTGCTTCTCGACGCCGGAGACCTCGGGCAGCTCTTCGAGCAGCCGAACGTCCAGCGGCGCGGTCGGCCGGAACCGGACCCGCTGCTCACCGTCCACCCGGGACACGAGGCCGGCCGGGGTGTCGACCGCGACCAGCTTGCCCGCGTCGATCACGGCGATCCGGTCGCACAGCCGCTCGGCCTCCTCCATGAAGTGGGTGACCAGCACGACCGTGACGCCGGCGTCGCGGATCTGCTCGACCAGGCTCCACGTGTCGCGGCGGGCCTGCGGGTCGAGGCCCGTGGTGAGCTCGTCCAGCACCGCGACCTTGGGCTTGCCGATCAGCGCCAACGCGATGGAGACGCGCTGCTTCTGGCCGCCGGAGAGCTTGCGGTACTCGGTCTTGGCGCGATCGGCCAGGCCGAGGCGCGCCAGCAGCTCACGCCAGTCGGCCGGGTCGCGGTAGAAGGACGCGTACAGGTCCAGCGCCTCGCCGACCCGGATGCGGTCGGGCAGCTCGCTCTGCTGCAGCTGCGCGCCGAGCCGGGTGCGCAGCTCCGCCCGGTCGCGTCGCGGGTCCAGGCCGTCGACGCGGATCGTGCCGCCGTCCGGGGTGCGCAAGCCCTCCACGCACTCCACGGTCGTGGTCTTCCCCGCCCCGTTCGGGCCGAGGATCCCGAAGATCTCCCCCTCGTCGACGGTGAACGAGACACCGTCCACCGCGACCTTCCGGTCGTAGGTCTTGACGAGGTCGACCACCTCGATGATTGCCATGCCACAAGCGTCGTCGGCGGGGCGTCCGAGCGGATCACACGGCGGGCCACACCTCGCATCAACCGATCGGTTGATCTTCCCGTAGACCACCCCGAGCCGCCCTCAGGGTGCACCCGGGCGTTCAACTCGGGGGTCGCGGACGTAGGACACGCGCGTTCGGAACGCAGGACACGCGCGGTCAGGGGATGGTGATCGCCCTCATCCGGTCGATCTCGTCGGTCTGGGACACGGAGACGTCGTTGGCCATCTCCTCGACCCGCACGTCGGTGCCCGAGGACAGCACCTCGATCGCCATCCGCACGGCGCCCTCGTGGTGGGCGATCATCAGCTGGAGGAAGAGCCGGTCGAAGTCCGCGCCGCGGGCCGCCGCCAGCGCGGCCAGCTGCTCGTCGGTGGCCATGCCGGGCATCGAGCGGTGGTCGACCTCCGGCAGGGTGGCGCCGTGGCCGTGCGCGGGCGCGTCCTCGGCGTACTGCCGCTGCCACTGCTCCATCGCGGCGATCTCCGGGCCCTGCGTGTCGTGGATCCGCGACGCCAGGCCGCGCACGGTCTCGTTCTGCGCGCGTTCCGGCGCCAGCGCGGTCATCTCCAGCGCCTGCCGGTGGTGCACGATCATCGAGGCCACGTACCGGAGGTCCGCCTCGCTCGGCGCGACCCACCGATCGGTGCCGAAATCCTCCGGAGCCAGTGTCTGCGCTTGCTCACCGGGACCTTGCGGCGCGATGATCGGAGGCTGGTCGTCCGCCTGGGACGTACACCCCGCGAGGACGGCCACCAGCACCGCGACGAACAAGATCCGCATCCCGCTACCCCCTAGACCTCCGGTCGGCGTCAACGTACCCGGCCGTTCCACCAGCCGGAAGCCAGAAAATTTCCGACGATCGGGTCTGGTACTTAGCCAAGCGAACGGGTGATACTGCGGGCCCTGCAGTGGGTTGGAAGGGGAACCTGAAGTGGAAGCACGCGATGTGACCCGGCGGCGCAGAACGCCGGCGGCGGTCTTGGGGGCGTTCGCGCTGAGCCTGTCGGTCGTGGCCTGGGCGCCTCAGGCGACCGCCGCGCCGGACGACGCCGACCTGGCCGGGCTGTCCGAGACCCAGCTGTCGAGCCAGGAGCAGCCGGCCGCCGGCATCCCGGGCGTCGACGAGATCCGCAACAGCCGCAACGTCAAGCACCTGGCGAACCTGCCGAAGCCGGCGCCGTTCACCGCCTCGTCCACGTGGTCCGACCTGGCGTTCCAGAACGGCTACGCGTTCGACGGCAACTACGACGGCTTCGTCGTCTACGACGTGCGCAACCCGCGCAAGCCGGCCATCGTGAGCACGGTGTGGTGCCCGGGTTCGCAGAACGACATCTCGGTCAAGGACAACCTGCTCTTCCTGTCCACCGACTCGTCGCGCAGCGACAACTCCTGCGCCAGCACGCCGCTCTCCGCGACCAACAAGGACGCGTGGGAGGGCATCAAGATCTTCGACATCAGCGACAAGAAGAACCCGAAGTACGTCGCCGCGGTCGAGACCAAGTGCGGTTCGCACACGCACACGATGGTGCCGGACAAGAAGGGCAAGAACGCCTACCTGTACGTCTCGTCGTACGGTCCCAACGACACCTTCCCCGACTGCAAGACGCCGCACGACCTGATCAGCATCGTCAAGGTGCCGCTGAAGGACCCGGCGTCGGCCTCCGTGCTGTCGGAGACGGTGCTGTTCCCGGACGGCGGCAACCCCGGCCGTGACGGCACGGTCGAGGAGGGCTACGTCCGCGCCACCTCCGGCTGCCACGACATCACCGTGTACCCGTCGAAGGACCTCGCGGCCGGCGCCTGCATGGGTGACGGCGTGCTGTGGGACATCTCCGACCGGGAGAAGCCCCGCGAGATCAGCCGCGTCCAGGACAACGTGAACTTCGCGTTCTGGCACTCGGCCACCTTCAACAACGCCGGCACCAAGGTCGTCTTCACCGACGAGCTCGGCGGCGGCGGCGCGCCGACCTGCAACGAGAAGATCGGCCCGACCCGCGGCGCGGACGGCATCTACGACATCACCGGTCGTGGTGACAACCGCAAGCTGGAGTTCCGCTCGTACTACAAGATCTCCCGGACCCAGGGCGACACGGAGAACTGCGTGGCGCACAACGGCTCGCTGATCCCCGTCCAGGGCCGCGACATCATGGTGCAGGCGTGGTACCAGGGCGGCATCTCGATCTGGGACTTCACCGACTCCCGCAACCCGAAGGAGATCGGCTGGTTCGAGCGCGGCCCGCTGCCCGACGGCGCGGGCGGCGGCTCGTGGTCGGCGTACTACTACAACGGCTACATCTTCTCGTCCGACATGGCCAAGGGCTTCGACGTCCTCGACATCCGCGACCCGCGGACGGCGACCGGCAAGCTCGTCCGCGTCGGCGAGTTGAACGTGCAGACGCAGGGCTCGTACCGGGACCTGTTCCCGCGCTAGTCCGGACGGTCCGACCGTCGTGACACCAGGAGGGCCCGCCGCGCACCAGCGGCGGGCCCTTCGCTCATCCGACGGCGGGCGCCCTGCCCACCCGGTGGCGCGCCACTTCGCCCGCCCGGCGGACGCGCACCCTGCATATTCCCCTTTTAACACCGCATTCCCCAGGCCCGGTACTCCTTGCCGGTGAATTCGCCCGCGGTCACCCCCACCCCGCGTAGGATCGAAAACGATTCCTCTTCACGAATTCCTCGCGAGGAGTATTCCCATGCCGGACATGACCCTCTACCGGGGTGAGCGCGACAATGTCTGGCCGGCCCCCGCGGTGCGCCTCATCTGGGGCGGCCTGACCATTCGCGACCCGTGGCCGGGCGCCCGCCTGCCGAACCAGACGGCCACCGGCGCGTGGTCGGCGCTGTCCCGGGCGATCAGCAGCGGCGGCGGCGACCTGGCGGCGTTCTCCCGCACCCTGCGCACGGCGGGCGTGTCCTACGGCCTGACCTTCGGCCGGACGCCCGTGCCCGTCGACCCGGACTGCGACCACCACTACGTGGTCACCATCCACCACGCCCGCACGTTCCTGCTGCGCTACGGCGGCGTGGGCGGGTGGGCGCTCGGCGACGAGGTGCCGTGGGCCACCGACCCGACCGCGGCCGACCAGGACTACGTGGTGCTGAACGGCCCGAGCGCGAGCCGGTCCACGGTGTTGGGCTACGGCCATTTCGCCGACCGGCCGGAAGTCACCTTGTTCACCGATGTGCCGACCACTCGGGTGACTTCCGTGAACGGCCGGCCGATCGGCCCGCACGGGGTGCGCGTGTTGACCGATTCGGCGCTTTCCGAGGACGAGCGGATCAGGTTGACGAAATTGCGCCGGCCGTAGCGCGCCGGCCGGAGACCACCAGCGCCACGAGCGCGACGAGCACGATCGCCACGGCGTGGACCGGCGCGGGCGTGAACGTCACGGCGAGCACGAGCACGGCGGCGGCCGGGAACGCCCAGAGCTCCGCTCCGCGTCGGGCCGGGCGCACCTGGAGCAGCCACACGACGACCAGGAACACCGCCACCGGCACCGTGGTGGCCGACCCCGCGCCGAGCGCCGGCAGGTGCGCGACGTGCAGGTCGTGGTCGACCGCGACCTCGAGCCCCGCCCCGACCGCCGCCGCCGAGGCGAACACCAGGTAGTGGCCGTAACCCCAGGCGAACGCCCGCGCGGAGGTCTCGAGCAGGTGGTGCGCGGGGTAGTCGAAGTAGAGCCACCACATCGCGAACACGATCACCAGGCCCGCCACCGCGAGCGAGATCAGCGCGAAGCTCGCGTGACCGGCGTCCAGGGCCGCGCCGATCGCGCCGGTCGCGGCGAGGATCGACTCACCCAGCACGATCAGCGTGAACAGCCCGTAGCGCTCCACGACGTGGTGCGGGTGCCACGTCGTCCGGCCGGCGCGCTCGGCCCAGACCGGCACCGCGAGCTCGGCCACCACCATCACCAGGAAGCCGGCCACGAACAGCTCGTCGGGCAGCAGCAGCCGTGCCACCCAGCCGACCTGCACCACCGTGATGCCGACGGCGTACCGCCGGGCGCACGCCCTGCGCTCGGCGTCGGCGTTCGCCGCGCGCAGCCACTGCGCCACCATCGCCAGCCGCATGACCACGTACCCGATCGTGATCACCGTGTAGTCCGAGTGGTCGAACGCCCGGGGCACGCCCGCCGCCAGCACCAGCACGCCGCCGACCTGCACCAGGGTGGTGAGGCGGTACGGCACGTCGTCGGTGTCGTAGGCGGACGCGAACCAGGTGAAGTTCAGCCAGCCCCACCAGATCGCGAAGAACACCAGCAGGTAGCCGAGCACCCCCGAGCCGATGTGGTCCTCCGCCAGCGCGTGGTGCAGCTTCGCCGCCGCCGACGCGACCGCCACCACGAAGCTCAGGTCGAACAGCAGCTCCAGCGGTGTGGCCGCCCGGTGGTCCTCATCGGACCGTCGGGCCGTCATCCGCCGGTACAACGTCGTCATGGCGGCATCATGCCCCGACCACCATGAGCCTGCCGCCCCCGAGGTCCAGCGCGACCGCCGTGCCGGGCGGGAAGTCGGCCGCGCGGCCGGACGGCTGGTCGACCCGCACCACCTGGTCGCCGCCGTCGAGCCGGACGGACAGCCTGGTCACCGGCCCGAGGAAGCTCTGCGCGAGCACGGCGCCGGTCAGCGCGCCGTCGGCCTGGCCGGGGTGCGGCGCGATGCCGATGTCCTCCGGCCGCACGATGACCTCGACCTCGCCGGTCAACCCGTCGGCCGCGACGGTGTCCAGCCGGTGAGCGCCCACCCGCACGCCACCGGCCTCGGCGGTGCCGCGCACCGCGTTCGTCACGCCGACGAACCGCGCCACGAACGCCGACGCGGGCTCCCGGTACACGACCGCCGGCGTGTCGAGCTGCTCCAGCCTGCCCTGGGACATCACGCCGACCCGGTCGGAGACGGCCAGCGCCTCCTCCTGGTCGTGCGTGACGAACAACGTGGTCATGCCCAGCTCGGTCTGGATGCGCCGGATCTCGTCCCGCAGGTTCACCCGCACCTTGGCGTCCAGCGCGGACAGCGGCTCGTCCAGCAGCAGCACCCGCGGTTGGATCGCCAGCGCGCGGGCCAGCGCCACGCGTTGCTGCTGGCCGCCGGAGAGCTGGTGCGGGTACCGCTTGCCCAGGTGGGCGAGCCCGACCAGCTCCAGCAGCTCGGCGACCCGGCCCGCCCGGTCCGGCGCCTTGCGCAGCCGCGGGCCGAACGCCACGTTCTGCGTCACGGTCATGTTCGGGAACAGGCTGTAGGCCTGGAACACCATGCCCATGTCGCGCTTGTTCGCGGGCACGCGGGTGATGTCGCGCCCGTCCACCAGGACGGCGCCCGAGTCGGCCGTCTCGAACCCGGCGACGATGCGCAGCGCGGTCGTCTTGCCGCAGCCGCTCGGCCCGAGCAGGCTCACCAGCTCGCCCTCGGCGAGCTCCAGGTCGAGCCCGTCGAGCGCGCTCTGGCCGCCGAACGACTTGCGCAGCCCGTCCAGTCGCAGGTAACCCATGATCAGCCTTCCTCCACGGCGGTGTCCCGCCATCGCCTGCCGACGAACGAGAGCAGGAACAGCAGCGCGAACGCGAACAGCAGGCTCAGCAGCGACACCGCGATCGACACGCCCGCGTCGCGCTTGCCGAGCAGGTTGACCCGCACCTGCAAGGTGTCGAAGTTCAGCAGCGACGCGATGGTGAACTCGCCGAGCACCAGCGCCACCGACAGCAGCGACGCGCCGAGCAGCGCGGTGCGGATGTTGGGCACCACGACCCGCAGCAGCACCGCGCCCCAGGACGCGCCGAGGCCGCGGGCCGCTTCCGCCAGGGTCGTCAGGTCGATCGCGGACAGACCCGCGTCGATCGCCCGGTAGGCGAACGGGAGCACCAGCACCGCGTAGGCGAACGTCAGCGTCAACGGCGAGTCGCCGAGGAAGTAGTTCACCCACGCGTACAGCGGCGCCATGCCGACCACCAGCACGATCGCCGGGATCGCCACCGGCAGCAGGCACAGGAACTCCACCAGCCGGCGCAGCGCGGGCAGCCGCAGCCTGATCCACGTCATCGTCGGCACCAGCAGCGCCAGCATGACCAGCGAACTGGTCACCGCGAGCTGGACCGACACCAGGATCGCCTCGACCAGGTCCGGGTCGTCCACGATCGCCGCCCACGACGCGAGGCTGCGCGTGCCGCCCGCGCCCCGGGTGGAGAACTCCGCCATCGCGACCAGCGGCAGCAGGAAGAAGGCCCCGAGCACGAGCAGGATCACGAACCGCGCGACCGCACGCCCGCTCGGCCTGGTCACCGCTGCCACCGGGCGAACCTCCGCTGCACCACCGCGTACAGGCCCATCGCCACGCCGACCACCACGACCATGCCCAGGCCGAGCGCCTTGCCGAGGTTCTCCCGCCCCAGCAGCACCTCGCCGGTCAGGAAGCCCCGGATCTGCAACGGCACGATCGGGCTGCCCTGCGACACGAGCGCCGCCGCCGTGGCGTACGCGGAGAACGCGTTGGCGAACAGCAGCAGCAAGGCGCCGAGGAACGCGGGCATCAGGACCGGGCCGCCGACGTGCCGCCAGTAGGTCCACGACGAGCCGCCGAGGCTGTCCACCGCCTCACGCCACTGCGGGCGCAGGCCGTCGAGCGCGGGCAGGAACACGATGACCATCAGCGGGATCTGGAAGAACGTGTAGACCAGCGTCAGGCCGGGCAGCTCGAACAGCCACGCGCCGGTGGCGAACAGGTCGATGCCGAACGAGTCGCGCAGGAACTGCGTGACGAAGCCCTGGAACCCGATCGTGGCGAGGAACGCGAACGCCAGCGGCACGCCGCCGAACTGGGCGAGCACACCCGCGCCGGCCACCACCGCGCGACGCGGCAGCCCTTCCCGGTCGCCGACCGCCACGGCCCACGACAGCAGCGCGCCGAACACCGCGCCGAGCAGGGCGGTGATCGCGGACAGCTCCACGCTGCGCAGGAACGCCCGCAGGTACGCGCCTCGGGTCAGGTCGGCCAGGTTCGCCAGGGTGAACCCGCCGTCCGAGTCCCGGAACGACCCGGCCAGCACCAGCGCGGTCGGGTACACCAGGAACGTGCCGACGTAGGCCAGGAACGGCACCACGACCAACCAGGCGAGGAAGGACTTCGAGGACGGCCCGCGGTTGTCGTGGCGTGGGGACGACTCGGCGCCTCCCCGGACCGCGGTCGTGACGGGTGCGGGTGCGACCACCGGTCAGCCCACCGCCTGCGCCCACGTCGAGGACAGCACCTGCTTGGCCTTGTCCGACTGCTCCTGGGTCGGGAACACCTGCTCGCCGGACGTCTTGGGCAGCTTCGCCGCCGCGTCCGCGTCGACCGCGCCGGACTTGGTCATCGCGTCCATCCGCACGGGCCGCGACAGGCCCTTGAGGAAGATGTTCTGGCCCTTGTCGGAGTACAGGAACTCCTGCCACAGGCGCGCGGCGGCCGGGTGCGGCGCGTCCTTGTTGATCGCCTGGTTGTAGTAGCCGCCGACCTGCGCCTCGGCCGGGACGACGACCTGCCAGTCGACCTTGCCCGCGAGCTTCGCGGTCTGCGCGGCGTTGGTGTAGTCCCAGTCGATCACGACGGGCGTCTGGCCGGACTCGACGGTCGCGGGCGACGGGTCGACCGGCAGGAAGTTGCCCGCGGCCTTGAGCTGCTTGAAGAACTCCACGCCGGGCGCGATGTCGTCGGCCGAGCCGCCGTTGCCCAGGGCGGCCATCAGCACGCCGGAGAACGCGGCGCCGGCCTGGGTCGGGTCGCCGTTGAGGGCGACCTTGCCCTGGTACTCGGGCTTGAGGAGGTCCTTGACCGAGGTCGGCGCGGGCGCCTTGGCGGCGTCGTAGCCGATGGACATGAAGCCGCCGTAGTCGCCGTAGTAGAGCCCGGACGGCTCCTTCAGCTCGTCGGCGATGTCGGCCCAGGTCTGCACCTGGTAGGGCGCGAACAGGTCCTTGTTGGCGATCGCCACGTTCAGGCCGAGGTCGAACACGTCCGGCGCGCGGTCGCCGCCCTTGAGCTGCTTGGCGGCGTTGATCTCGTCCTGGCTGGACGCGTCGGGCTGCGCGGAGTCGACCTCGATGCCGTACTCCGCCTCGAACGCCTCGATCATCTCGCCGTAGTTGGCCCAGTCCGGAGGCAGCGCGATGACGTTGAGCTTGCCTTCCTCCTTCGCGGCCGCGACGAGTTCGTCCAGCCCGCCGAACTCGGCGGCGGACTTCGCGGTGGCCGCGGGCGTGCCGCTCACGGCGCCGTCCTCGGCCGGTGGCGTGCCGCAGGCCGCGACGAGAGCCAGCGCGGTGACGCCGACGCCTACCGACCGCAGGACTCGGGTGTGGTTCACGGGTCGAACCTTCCTCGGTGGAAAAAGGGGGTATTTCGCGGACGATCACAACGTTCAGCCCAGCGGAGGATTCGGGACGTCGCGCGCACTTGTCAAGCCACCCGGGCGGACTGAGACCGGTTCGACCGGGTGGGCGAATTCCGGGTGGTCCGGGGGTGTCCGAAGGGTTAACGGCGACCCGCCCCGGATCAGCCCGGATCAGCCGCTGAGCTAGCCCGTTCGACGGAGGTGACACCGTCGGCGGTCACCCTGCGAATCGTTCCGCTGGACCATCCGGACGATTCTCACTCGGAAGTGCGTGAATGCGTAGCCCGATTTTTGCTCAATTGTCTACTCACATTCCGGGGCCGGGTAACGCCGGCCGGCCACCCTTCGACACCCGGTTGTCACGTGACGGAAATGCCCGAAATATCCGCGCACACCGAAGAAGGGCAGCTCCATGCGTCACCCACGAAGATCCCTGCTGTCGGCCGCCGTCGGCGCGCTGCTCCTCCCCCTCGTCGGCACGCCGTCGGCGTCCGCCGCGCCCGTCCCCGGCGAGGACGTGCTCTACACCCTGGACGCGGACTTCGACCGGGGCGTGCTCCAGGACGTCAACCACGACGCCCCGGACAACGACCAGCTCCAGCTCAACCGCCAGAGCGTGTTCTTCCCCTACGTCAACGTCGCCGCCTCCGCGCGGGGCACGATGGTCCGCATCGACGTCGACACCGGGGAGATCGTCGGCGAGTGGCAGTCCGCGCCGGACGGGCAGGGGCGCAACCCGTCCCGCACCACCGTCGACAAGCTCGGCAACACGTGGTTGTCCAACCGCAACGAGGCGAGCGGCGGCCGCGGGTCGGTCACCCGCGTCGGCGTGATCCGGGGCGGCACCCGGACGGACGCGGCCGGCGCCCCCGACCCCGCCGGCGACTACCTGAAGGGGCCGTTCGGCTACAACACCTGCGTCGACCGCGACCTCGACGGCCTGTACGCCACGTCTCGGGGCCTCGGCGACATCCGACCGTGGACCAACGCGGGCGGCGCCGACTCCGAAGGCGGCGTCACCACCGCGGCCGACGAGTGCCTGATCACCTACAGCCGGGTCGCGGGCACGAACACCCGCACGGTGGCCGTGGACGCCGACAACAACCTCTGGACCGGCGGCTCCAACACGCAGCACCAGAAGATCTCCGGGGTGGACGGCGCGCCGCTGACCGCGCCGGTCAGCTTCGGCTGCGGCGGGTACGGCGGCCTGGTGGACCAGGCGGGCACGCTGTGGTCGGCCCGCTACGGCGCCAACCTGCTGCGCTACGAGCCGGGCAGCGGCTCGGGCGCCTGCCTGGACACCTCGCACGGCGACTACGGCCTCGGCATGGACCCGCGCACGGGCGAGATCTGGCACACCCAGGTCAGCTCGGGCAACACGGTCAAGATGGACGCGGCGGGCAACGTCCTCGGCACCTTCCCGCACGGCCACCCGCGCGCCCAGGGCGTCGCGGTCGACATGGACGGCAACGTCTGGGTCGCCCACGCGCTCGACAACGGCACGAACACGGTCGGGCACCTGCGCACCGACGGCACGTTCGTCGGCAACGTGACCCTGCCCGGCGGCAACGGGCCGACCGGCGTCGCGGTCGACACCAACGGCAAGGTGTGGGTCACCAACATCAACTCCGACAACGCCCAGCGCATCGACCCGGACGCCGGTCCGGTGGGCGGCGGCGGCTTCACCGTCGGCGCGGTCGACCTGACCGTCGACCTCGGCGCGGGCGCCGGGCCGTACAACTACAGCGACATGACCGGGTCGGTGCTCGGCGAGATCACCGCGCCGGTCGGCACGTGGTCGGTGGTGCAGGACGGCGGTGTCGCGGGGCAGACCTGGGGCACGGTCACCTGGAACACCGAGGCGCAGGGCAGCGTCCCGGCCGGCACCTCGATCACGGTCGAGGCGCGCACGTCCGACACCGAGGCGGGTCTGGCCGGCGAGACGTTCACGCCGGTGGCCAACGGGGTGGAGTTCGCCCGGGTCGGCCGGTACGTCGAGGTGCGGGCGACCTTGACCGCGAGCCCGTCCGGCGACACCCCGGTGCTGTCGGACCTGCGGATCAAGACCTCCGAGCGGACCGGCGTGTTCTCCTGCCAGGCGACCGCGCTGAACCTGGCCGGGATCGTGGTGGCGCGCGCCAACCCGCCGGACGTGCCGTGCGTGGACGACGCCGAGAACGTGGCCGACGTGAACCTGTCGGCGGGCATCCTCACCGTGCGGGCCAACGCGTTGACCGCGAGCACCGAGCAGACACCGGACGACCTGCTCGCCCTGCCGCCGGCCCCCGGTGACGGCGCGGTGTCCAACGCCCGGATCGACTACACGCGGATCAGCACGCTGCTGGTGACCATCGAGGTGGGCGTCATCCGGGCGACCGCGTCGGTGACGTGCGACGCGAACCTCGACCCGGTGTTCGCCGGCTCGTCGCAGATCGCGAGCCTGCGGATCAACGGCGTGCAGGTGGCCGTGGGCAGCGCGCCGCTGACCATCCCGCTGGTCATCGGCTCGTTGCAGCTCAACAGCACCACCACGACGCCGACCAGCGTGGTGCAGCGGGCGTTCGCCCTGGACACCCCGCTGACCGACGTCGTGCTCGGTGAGGCGAAGGCCAACGTCGAGCCGACCGAGCCCGGCGGCAGCCCCTGCCGAGTCTGACCCGTCACTCCACTAGTAGCCGTGCTATATGTAGTGCGGCTACTAGTGGAGGGTCGCTCATGGGTCGGAAGTCGCTGGTCTGGTTGCACGTGGTGTCGTCCACGGGCTGGATGGTCATGGCGCTGGCGCTGTTCGTGGTGGTGGACCACTCGTTGAGCACGCCCGGCGGGCGGGCCGTGTTCGAGGTGGCGACGCTGCTCGACGTGCAGGTGCTCCAGTTCATGGCCACCACGTCGGCGTTCAGCGGGCTGATGCTGTCCGGCCTCACCCCGTGGGGCTACTTCCGGCACTGGTGGGTGCTCGCGAAGTTCGCGATCACGTTCAGCCAGCTCTACGTGGGCATCTTCGTGCTCAGCCCGAACCTGCACCCGGACGGCTCGCCGCTGCTCATGCGCGTCGGCTCGCTGCTGATGGCGTCGGCGCTGGCATGCCAGGTGTGGCTGTCGGTGGCCAAGCCGTTCAAGCGGACGCCGTGGGCGGCGCCCGGGAAGCCGGCCACCGCGCCGCCGTGGGGGTTCGCGGTGTGCCTCGCCGTGCCGGCGTTGGACTACGCCCTCGGCCAGAACCTGCTCGGCACACCGCTCCCGGCGGTGTCCGCGCTGGTCGCGGCCGGGTACCCGATCGTCCGCGCCGTTCGACGGCCCGGCCGGGTGCCCAGCCGCACGTGACGCCGGGCGTCGGAGCCGGGGGTCGACCGGCTGCGACTCCAGGGCGAGCACCGCGAACACGCACTCGTGCACGCGCCACAGCGGCTCGTCGCGGGCGACGCGCGCTAGCAGTTCCTCGCCAACGGCGGGCGGAAGAACGCGCGGCCGGTCCGCGTATGGATCACGCCGCCGTCCTCGCGCACCAGGACCACCGCGCGCGACCCCCCTGTGCTTCTCCTCGCAGATCACCTCGCGCACGCCCGCGTCGCGGTACTCCGCGAACGCGTCCTCCGGGTGCTCCAGCACGTCCGGCTCCCGTTCCCGCTCCGGGACGACCAGCGGGCGCACCGGCTCGTACCAGACCTCGTGCGCGTCGACCGCCACGACCTCGCGCTCCGGGTAGCGCAGCGCGGTCAGCCGGCCGCCGAACACCACACCCGTGTCCAGGACCGCGTCACGGCGCTGCACGGCCAGTGACCCCTTCGGCTCGACGAGCGCGAGCGGGAGTCGTCGGTGCGGTCCTCGCGACGACCGCGTGGCTCTTGCTGTGGCCGTTCACCACGGTGCGGAACACCGAGCCGAGCGCGACCGCCGGCAGCGAGCCGGCGACGTGCGGCCGGTCGTTGACGTACTGGGTGAGCGTGCTGCCGGGACCGCGCACCAGCGCGATCGGGTCGACCTCCAGCAGGAGCGCGACCGTGCACCGCGCCGTCGCCCGCGCCCGATTCACCGCAGGCGCCGGCCGGCGCGGACCCTTGTTGCGGAATCGGCAACAAGGTTTGCCGTTCTGCCCACCCCGCACGCATGGTGGTCGTGGAGGTGGTCGAGATGACCGTTCAACTGGGTGACAGCTATGACGTGGTGGTGGTCGGCGGTGGGGCCGCCGGCCTGAACGGGGCCTTGATGCTGGCGCGGTCGCGGCGGTCGGTGGTCGTGATCGACGCCGGGTCGCCGCGCAACGCGCCGGCCGACGGCGTGCACGGGCTCCTGGCCAGGGACGGGATGCCGCCCGCGGAGCTGGTGGCACGCGGTCGGGCGGAGGTGCGGGGCTACGGCGGTCACGTGGTGACCGGTGAGGTCGACGCCGTGTCCCGGGAGGGCGGCGGGTTCGTGGTGGCGCTGGCCGACGGCCGCGTGGTCCGGGCCCGCCGGCTGCTGGTGACCACGGGCCTGGTGGACGAGCTGCCGGACGTGCCGGGCCTGCGCGAGCGGTGGGGGCGCGACGTGGTGCACTGCCCGTACTGCCACGGCTGGGAGGTCCGGGACCAGGCGATCGGCGTGCTGGCGACCGGGCCGACGGCGGTGCACCAGGCGTTGATGTTCCGGCAGCTGAGCGCCGACGTCACGTTCTTCTCGCACACGCGGCCGCCGACGGCCGAGCAGGCCGAGCAGTTGGCCGCGCGGGGTGTCGACGTCGTGGCGGGCGAGGTCGCGTCACTGGAGGTCGCGGGCGACCGCATCGTCGGCGTGCGGCTCGCGGACGGACGCGCGGTCGGCCGCGAGGTGATGGCGGTCGCGTCGCGGATGGTGGCCCGCGCGGGTTTCCTGGCCACGCTGGGGTTGCGGCCCGTCGAGCACCCGTCCGGGATGGGCGAGCACCTCCCGGCCGACCCGCTGGGCCGCACCGACGTGCCCGGGGTGTGGGTCGCGGGCAACGTCACCGACCTCGGCGCGCAGGTCGGCGCGGCGGCCGCGGCGGGCGCCACCGCCGGCGCCCAGATCAACGCCGACCTGATCG
Source organism: Saccharothrix sp. 6-C (assembly GCF_016695385.1). Classification (NCBI taxonomy): domain Bacteria; kingdom Bacillati; phylum Actinomycetota; class Actinomycetes; order Pseudonocardiales; family Pseudonocardiaceae; genus Saccharothrix; species Saccharothrix sp. 6-C. Next base: position 5,245,096 of record NZ_CP064192.1, read on the forward strand.
CGGAGGAGACCCGCGTGGCCGTCGACGCCTACCGCGACCCGTTCTCCGCCGAGGCCGAGGCCCGGGTCGCCGAGCTGGTCGCGGGCGACCGCCGCCACGGCTTGTGAGGCCGCGGGCCCCCGGCACGCCGATGCCCGCACCGGCCGCGTCGAGCGCGGACCGGTGCGGGCACGGGGTCTTCGGCCTTTGGGGCGTCACGTCCCGCTCGGCGTCACCTCCCGGTCGGCGTTCGGGGCGGACGTGCGGCGGGCCACGACGAGGCCGAAGACCAAGGCGGTGAAGAACATGACGAACCCGTAGGTCACCGGCGGCATCGCCATCACCGTGTTGTTGAGCAGCGACGGGCTCATCGCGATGCCGATCGCCAACGGGCCGTTGTGCAGGCCGATCTCGAACGCCGAGGCGGTCGACTCCCGCGGGCCGACCTTCAGCAGGCGCGGGCCGAAGTACCCGATCGCCATGCCGATCAGGTTGAACAGCACGACCACCACGATGATCTCGCCGAGGATGGCGAAGACCTCCGAGCCGAGACCGGCGATCACGCTGGCGATCATCATGATCAGCACCACGACCGAGAGGATCTTGACCGGGCGTTCCATGCGGATGGCGAAGGCGCTGAACTTCGCGCGCACCACCATGCCGACGGCGATCGGGATCAGCACCATCATGAACACCTGGAGGACCTTGTCGAACTGCAGGCCGATCGAGCTGTCCGCGCCGATGAAGCCCGCGACCGACAGGTTCACGATCAGCGGCAGGGTGAACATCGCCAGCACCGAGTTGACCGCCGTCAACGAGATGTTGAGCGCCACGTCGCCCTTGAACAGGTGGCTGTAGAGGCTGGCCGTGCTGCCGCCCGGCGAGGCCGCGAGCAGCATCATGCCGATGGCCAGCTCGGGCCGCAGGCCGAACGCGACGACCAGCCCGAGGCAGATCGCGGGCAGCACCACCATCTGGCAGACCAGGCAGACCACCATCGCCCGCGGGTACTTCACCACCCGGCGGAAGTCCGCCACCGTGAGCGTGAGGCCGAGGCCGAGCATGATGACGGCCACGGTGATGGGAAAGAGGAGGAGTACCGTGGAGTTGTTCATGCCACCCTGCCTTCCGCTCGGAGCGAGGTACAGGGAGTTTCACACCGGCGGTCGACCCGCTACTTCTCCACACTTGCGCTTTGGGTCCGATTTGCCGTGGTCGTGCGGGGTGCCCGGAAGCGGGACGCGCGTGCGCCGCTCGACGTGAGCGGCGCACGCGCGCCAGGCGACCCGGTCCCGGTCAGTCGTTGCCGGCTTCGAGCGCCGCGTGGTCGAGCAGCTCGTCGTCGGCGACCTTGCCGCGGGAGGCGATGACCTCGGCGCCGCCCTCGGGCATCGCGCCGATCAGCTCGGTCGGCGCCACCTGCGCCACGCCGATCAGCGGCGACTGGCTGCCGACCATGCCGAGCCCGGCGTACTGCTCCAGCTTGGCGCGCGAGTCGGCGATGTCGAGGTTGCGCATGGTCAGCTGGCCGATGCGGTCGACCGGTCCGAACGCCGAGTCCTCGGTCCGCTCCATGGACAGCTTGTCCGGGTGGTAGCTGAACGCGGGCCCGGAGGTGTCCAGGAGGGAGTAGTCCTCACCGCGCCGCAGGCGCAGCGTCACCTCGCCGGTGACCGCCGTGCCGACCCACCGCTGCAACGCCTCGCGCACCATCAGCGCCTGCGGGTCCAGCCAGCGGCCCTCGTACAGCAGCCGGCCCAGCTTGCGGCCCTCGTTGTGGTAGGAGGCGAGGGTGTCCTCGTTGTGGATCGCGTTGACCAGCCGCTCGTAGGCCGCGTGCAGCAGCGCCATGCCCGGTGCCTCGTAGATGCCGCGGCTCTTGGCCTCGATGACCCGGTTCTCGATCTGGTCGGACATGCCCATGCCGTGCCGGCCGCCGATGGCGTTGGCCTCCAGCACCAGGTCGACCGCGGAGGAGAACTCCTTGCCGTTGATCGTCACCGGCCGGCCCTGGTCGAAGCCGATCGTGACGTCCTCGGTGGCGATCTCGACGTCGGGGTCCCAGAACCGCACGCCCATGATCGGGTCGACGATCTCGATGCCCGTGTCGAGGTGTTCGAGCGCCTTGGCCTCGTGCGTCGCGCCCCAGATGTTCGCGTCCGTCGAGTACGCCTTCTCCGTGCTCGACCGGTACGGCAGGCCCCGCGCCTGCAACCACTCGGACATCTCCGTGCGACCGCCGAGCTCGCCGACGAACGCGGCGTCCAGCCACGGCTTGTAGATCCGCAGGGACGGGTTGGCGAGCAGGCCGTAGCGGTAGAACCGCTCGATGTCGTTGCCCTTGTAGGTGGAGCCGTCACCCCAGATCTGGACGTCGTCGTCGAGCATGGCGCGCACCAGCATGGTGCCCGTCACGGCCCGTCCGAGCGGCGTGGTGTTGAAGTAGGCGCGACCGCCGGACCTGATGTGGAACGCGCCGCAGGCCAGCGCCGCGAGCCCTTCCTCGACCAGGGCCGCCCGGCAGTCGACCAGTCGGGCGATCTCGGCCCCGTACACCGCGGCACGGCTCGGCACCGAGGCGATGTCGGGTTCGTCGTACTGACCGATGTCCGCGGTGTACGTGCACGGCACCGCGCCCTTCTCCCGCATCCAGGCGACCGCCACGGACGTATCGAGACCACCGGAGAACGCGATGCCGACGTGTTCGCCGGCGGGGAGGTAAGTGAGCACCTTGGACACGATCAGAAGTATGCACGACGCTGCATGACCATGCATAGCCGGGGGTCGAACAACTCTGACCTGCGGTGACACGGGGTCGACGGCACGAACCGCCGCCGACCCCGTGAGCCGGCCTACCGCACGATGCCGTACCGGGCGGTGCCCTGCCCGGCGACGGCGTCCAGCAGCCGGAAACCGGCCCTCTCCAGGACGCGGACCGAGGCGGGGTTCGGCGACTCCACCTCGGCGCCGACCGCCCGGACGCCGAGCGCGGTGAACGCGAAGTCGGTCAACGCGCGCGTGGCCTCGGTGGCGTACCCGCGACCCCGCCGTGACGGCACGACGCCGTACCCGATCTCCACGACGCCGTCGACCGGCGGCCAGAACAACCCGATCGCACCGACCACCAGACCGCTGTCCCGCTCGACCATCACCCGGTGGCCGTACTCGCCCAGCCACTCGGGGTGCTCGCCGAACAGCCCGGCGACGACCCGGTCGCCCTCGGCGGGGAAGTCGTCGGCCCAGTGCGGCAGCCGACCACCGCCCACGACGGCGTCGACGTCGACCGCGGCCCACGACCGCAGCACCAGCCGTCCGGTGGTCAGGTCCGGGACGGCGACGGGGGAAGAAGAAGACACTCCGAACTCCTGGGCATCGGGATGACCCGGCCCACGCGTCAACCGCGGGCGGACCGGATGAGGACGTGCCGAACACGGCTGCCGACAGCCATATTCATCAACCTCCTCGTCCCCGATGAGCGAGCGATCCGCACCGCCGCCGTGACGCTAGCAACGGCCCGCACCCCGGACAAACGCTTTCCGCCCGCCAAGCACACCTCCTTGCAGTTGCCTTGCAGTGGCCTTGCGGTTCGCGCGGGCCGCCGATCGCCGCGCGGCCGTTCGGCACAACGGAGCAACAACACGACATTGCACTGCACAACCCGCTCGGACTCCAGCACACTGGCAATACCGGACCGTCGTGCCAGCGAAAGGTGAACGCTGGTGGAATTCAAGATCCTGGGCAAGACCCGATTACGCGTGGCGGAGAAGGACGTGGACCTCGGGTCCGCGAAGCAACGCGCCGTTCTGGCGCTGCTGCTCTACCACGTCGGTCAACCCGTCGGCATCGGCACGATCGCGCAGGCGGTGTGGCCCGACGAGGACCCCTCCGGCATGCGAGGAAGACTCCAACCCCTGATCAGCCGCCTGCGCGGGGTGCTGGGCCGAACCGGGCTCGACCGGTCGATCGACCGGGAGGGTGATGCCTACCTGCTCGACGTCGACCGCGAATTCGTCGACTACCACCGGTTCCGCAAATTGGCGGAAATGGGCCGGGCGGCGGCGTCGGCGGGCGACCACGCGCGCGCGAAAGCGGTGCTCCGGGATGCGTTGGCGCGGTGGCAAGGACGCCCGTTGCAGGACGTGGAAAGCATGTGGGCGGACCACCTGCGTTACCAGATGGACACCTTCGACCGGCTCACCGCGCACTACGCGTTGGTGGAAAGCCTGAACGCGCTCGGCGAGCACGTCGAGGCGATGGGCGAAGCGGGCAGGCTCGCGCAGGAGCACGAACTCGACGAGGTGCTCGCGAGGCTGTACATGCGCTCCCTGGAGGGGCAGGGCAAGTACGCCGCGGCGCTGGAGTACCACGAGCGGTTCTGCGAGCGCCTCTTCGAGGCCACGGGCGCCGAGCAGGGTCCGGAGCTGCGCGCGGTGTACCAGAGCATCGTCGGCAAGCAGGCGGGCACCGCGACCACGTCCACCAAACCGCACCAGGTCCCGCCGCGCCAGCTGCCCCGCAGGGCCAGGACCTTCATCGGCCGGGAGGACCTGCTCGCCGCGCTGGACGCGTTGCTCGACGGGCCGGACGGCGGGCGCGGGCAAGTCGTCGCGCTGCACGGGATGCCGGGCGTCGGCAAGACCGGGCTGGCCATCCACTGGGGACGGACGAGGGCCGACCGCTTCCCGGACGGCCAGCTGTTCCTCGACCTGCGCGGCTTCGGCCGCGGCACCGCGATGACCGCCGAGGACGCGTCCGGCGTGCTGCTGGCCTCGCTCGGCGTGACGCACATCCCGACGACGGGCGCCGAACGCGCCGCCGCGCTGCACCGCGCGCTCGGCGACCGCAGAGTGCTGCTGGTGCTGGACGACGCCCGGCACAGCCCCCAGGTCCGCCCGCTGCTGGGCGCCGCGACGAACTGCTTCACCATCGTGACGAGCCGGACCCGCCCGTGGGGACTGGGCCTGCACGACGACGTCCACCTCCTCGCCGTGCCACCGCTGTCGTTCGACGAGTCGATCGAGCTGCTGCGCCGCAAGATCGGCGCGAGCCGGACCGACGCCGAGCCCTCCGCCCTGTGGGCGCTGGCCTCCCGGCTCGACGGCCACCCGATGGCGGTCAAGATCATCGCCCAGCACGTGGCGAACCGGCCGCAGGTGCCGATCGGCTTCCTCGTCGAGGAGTACGCGACGCAGGAGGGGTTGGGGATACTGGGCTCGTTGGACGACAGCGACGACGACAGCGCCAGCCTGGCGTTCGCCTTCGGCGTGTCCTACCGGGACCTGCCGACCGAGACCGCGCGGATCTTCCGGCTGCTGGGCCTGCACCCGACGGCCGAGTTCTCCTCGGCGGCGGCGAGCGCCCTGACCGAGCGCCCAGAGCACGACGTCGTCGTCCACCTGCGCACGCTCACCAAGGCGAACCTCCTCCAGTACACGACCCACGGGCGCTTCCGCCTGCACGACCTGTTGCACGACTACGCCCTGGACCGGGTCCGCACCGAGGAGTCGGCCCACCAGCGGCAAGCGGCCCTCAGCGGACTGCTGACCTGGCAGCTCGCCGGCGCGATCGGCCTGGAACGCGCCCTGAACGCGCACGACGACCCCGTGCCGCTGCTGCCGGGCATGACCCTCGACGCGGTGCCCCGCTTCGCCGACGAGAACGACGCACTGGCGTGGTTCTCGACCGAACGGGCCAACCTCGTCGCCGCCGTGCCCCACGCGTTCCGCCACGGCTTCGCCGGGCACGCCTGGCGGATCGCGGCGAACATCGACCGCGCCCTGGACCGCACCGGGGCCTACCGCGACCTGGCCGCCGTCGAACGGGTCGCGGCGGACGCGGCGCGTTCGACCGGGGACCTGGAGGGCCAGTGCGGCAGCCTGCTGAACCTGGGCACCGCCCACTACCGGCTCGGCGAGTACGACGAGGCGGTCCAGCACACGCAGGAGGCGCTGTCCATCGCACAGCGCACGGAGAACGTCGAGTTCACCGAGATCGCCGTGCACAACCTGGCCAGCGCGCACCGCGAGCGCGGTGACGTCCGGGTCGCGCTGTCGCTGTACGAGTCGGCGCTGGAACTGCACCGCGCGACCGGCCAGCGGAGCCTGGAAGCCTCCACACTGGACCAGATGGCCGCCGCCTACCAGCGGCTGGACCGGGTCGACGAGGCCGTGGAGCTGTACCGCGAGGCGTTGGCCCTGCGCCGGACCATCAAGCACCGCCACGGCGAGGGCACCACCCTGACCGCGCTCGGCAAGCTCCACCACCAGCGCCGCGAGCTGGACGACGCCCTCCGGTGCCTGGAAGCCGCGCTCGAGATCAACCTGTCCACCGGTGAACGGGCACGCACCGTCGAGGCCCTGGTGGCGCTCGCCCGCGTCCACTACGACCGCAAGGCCCACGACAGGACCATCGAACTCTGCCGCCGCGCGCTGGAACTGTCGGCCGACCTGGACGTCACCCGCGAAAGGGCACAGGCGCTTTTCCTGCTCGGCCACGCGCACGCCGTGATCGGCGACCAGGCGGAGGCGGAACGGCGGTGGCGGGAAGCCGCGCCATTGCTCGCCGACTCCGACCTCACCGAGAAAATGCACACCGAGCTCGGCGCGCCGGAATTCATGCGAAACCGGCCGGACGCCATCCCGGATCCACGCAGCCACCTATCGCCGCGCAACCCGAATAAGCCGTCACAGCAGAACGGGCATGACGTTGCACAACCTACCTCGTTCGTCCAGCGCAACGCAGTAACCCGATCGGGTGAAGACGAAATGGACTCACGTTAACTTTGACGTTTTGTCACCCTGACGCGTGACCCGGCAGAGCTTTCGGTACCCACTGGACATTGGTATGCGAAGGCATGCTTAGATCCTGCCGTGCCGATCAAGAAGATCCGCCAGGCACTGTCCCACCTGGCACAACACCTCGTCACCAGCCCCTGGCTCGCAATGGCGGCCGTAGTGGTGCACTGCGTGACATCGGGATGGCCAAACGTCATCTACTGAACGGCTCACCGCCCGCCAGTGCACGACGGCCCCGTTCTGACGCCCGCCCATCCGGGAAAGGCTTGAGCCCCATGCCGAAGTTATCCATCAATTCGGAAAGAGCCGCCACGACGTCGTGACGCGTGCGGGGCAGGCGGGTGTCGCCGCCTGCCCCGCCGGTCAGTCGCCCTTGACGTTGACGATCTGGCGCAGCGTGTGGCGCACTTCGACCAGATCGCGCGCATCGCGCATCACGACGTCGATGTCCTTGTAAGCCGCCGGGATCTCGTCGATGAACGCGTCGGTGTCGCGGTACTCGATACCGACCATCGCCTTGCGCAGGTCGTCCCGGTCGAACGCGCGGCGCGCGGCCGAGCGGGAGTACTCGCGGCCGGCGCCGTGGGGCGAGGAGTTCAGCGAGACCGGGTTGCCCTTGCCGACCACGACGTACGACGCGGTGCCCATCGAGCCCGGGATGAGGCCCGCCCGGCCCTTCTCCGCGTTGATGGCGCCCTTGCGGGACAACCACACCTGCTTGCCGAAGTGGGTCTCCTGCTCGGTGTAGTTGTGGTGGCAGTTCACGACCTCCTGCCGCTCCACCTCGCGACCGGTCCAGTCGGCCACGCGGTCGACGACCCGGTCCATCATCTCCTCGCGGTTGGACCAGGCGAAGTCCTGGGCCCAGCGCATCTCCCGGATGTAGCGCCAGAACTCGTCCTCGCCCTCGACCAGGTAGGCCAGGTCCGGGTCGGGCAGGTCGATCCACCGGCGGCGGCACTGCTCGTGCGCGATCCGGATGTGCTTCTGGGCGATCTTGTTGCCCACGCCGCGCGACCCGGAGTGCAGGAACAGCCACACCCGCCCGGTCTCGTCCAGCGTGACCTCGATGAAGTGGTTGCCGCTGCCGAGGGTGCCGAGCTGCATCTCCCAGTTGCCCGCGTAGGAGCCGGGGTCGAAGCCGGCCGCCTCGGCACGGCGGGCGAGCGCGTCGACGCGGTCGCGCGCGGTGTCGGTCAGCCGCGTGTTGTACTTCCCCGCCGACAGCGGCACGGCGTCCTCGATCGCCTCGCGAAGCGGGGCGAGCGGGCGCGAGCGGAAGTCGTCCCGGGTGAACTGGGTGCGCACCGCGATCATGCCGCAGCCGATGTCCACGCCGACGGCCGCCGGGATGATCGCGCCCAGGGTGGGGATGACGCTGCCGACCGTGGCGCCCTTCCCCAGGTGCGCGTCGGGCATGAGCGCCAGGTGCGGGTGGATGAACGGCATCCGCGCGGCCTTCTCCGCCTGTTCGCGGGTGCCCGGCTCCAGGATGGACGCCCAGTTCACCAGTCGCTTGCTGATCTGCTCCACGGTTCTCCTCTGCTCGACGCAGAAATTAGGCGCGATCGGGTGGCTCCGCGACCGATTTCACGCCGGTCCGGGGCCGCACGACCCCTCGGTTGTCGGTGGTCGCCGGTAACTTGTGAGCCGTGAACGCTCCGGAACGCATCCAGGAACTCGCCGATCGGATCGTCGTGTTGCGCGACGCCTACTACCGCGGCTCGCCGCTGGTGGCGGACGCCGAGTACGACGCGACCGAGGACGAGCTGCGCGGGCTGATCGAGGCGAACCCGGAGCTGGCGCCCGACCCGAACCCGCTCGACCAGGTGGGCGCGCCCGCCGTGCTGCACGCGCCGATCCGGCACTCGCGGCCGATGCTGTCGCTGGAGAAGGCGACCAGACCCGAGCAGGTCGCGGCCTTCTTCGACCGCTTCCCCGGCCAGCCGGTGGTGGTCATGCCGAAGCTGGACGGGCTGTCGCTGGCGCTGGTCTACGAGAACCGGTGGCTCGCCCGGGCGATCACGCGGGGTGACGGCACGACGGGCGACGACGTGACGCCGCTGGTGCGCGCCCTGGTGGACGGCGTGCCGGAGCGCCTCGACGCGCCGGGCCGGGTCGAGGTGCGCGGCGAGGCGGTGATGCTGCGGTCCACCTTCGCCGCCTACAACGCCGCGCACCCGGACAAGCCGCTGATCAACCCGCGCAACGCCGCCGCGGGCACGTTGCGGGCGAAGGACCCGGCCACGGTCGCCGAGCGCCGCCTGACGTTCTTCGCGTTCGACCTGGACACCTCCGAGGGCGGTGCGGCGGCCGACCTGGAGCGCGGGCTGAGCACGCTCGGGTTCGCCGTCGCCGACATGCGGCACTGCGACGACGCGGACGCGGCGCAGGAGGTGATCACCGGGATCGAGGCGCGGCGCCACGAGCTGGACTACGACCTGGACGGCGCGGTGCTGCGGCTGGCGAACCGGGACGCCTTCGCCGCCGCCGGCACCCGGTCGAGCTCGCCGCGCGGGGCGCTGGCGTTCAAGTTCGCCGCCGAGGAGAAGACCACGCTGCTGCTCGACGTGGTCTGGGACGTGGGCAAGACCGGCAAGATCGCGCCGGTCGCGTGGCTGGAGCCGGTGTTCGTGGGCGGCACCACGGTGACCCGGGCGACGCTGGCCAACCAGGAGGTGATCCGGGCGAAGGGCATCCGGATCGGGGACACCGTGCTGATCCGCAGGGCCGGTGACGTCATCCCGTTCGTGGCGGGCGTGCTGGACGAGTCCCGGCGCACGGGCGCGGAGCGGGAGATCGTGCCGCCGTCGCAGTGCCCGTCGTGCGGGCAGCCGTTGACCGAGCAGGGCAACAGCCGCGAGCTGTTCTGCACCAACGTCGCGTGCCCCGCGCAGACCGTGCGGCGGTTGATCCACTGGGCGTCGCGGGCGGCGGCGGACATCGAGGCGGTCGGCCCGGTGTGGATCGAGCGGCTGGCCGAGGCCGGGCTGCTGGAGAACCCGTCCGACCTCTACACCCTGACCAAGGAGCAGTTGCTGGAGTTCGACCGGATCGGCGAGACGTCGGCGACGCGCATGATCGACTCGATCGCCGCGAGCCGGGCCGTCGGGCTGCGCCGGGCGTTGATCGGGCTCGCCATCCCGATGGCCTCGGAGGGCACCGCGACCCGCTTGTGCCGGGCCGGGTTCGGCTCGCTGGAGGAGGTCGCCGACGCCGACGAGGAACGCCTGGTCGCGGTCGAGGACATCGGCCCGAAGGTCGCCGCCTCCCTGACCGAGCACCTCACCCGACTGCGCCCCGAGCTGGCGCGGCTGCGGCGGCACGGCGTGTCCCTGGACGTGCGGGACGAGGACCTGCCGCCCGTCGTGGCGTCCGACGCGCCGCTGGCGGGCAAGACCGTGGTGGTCACCGGCGCGATCAGCGACCCCCGCTCGGGCGAGAAGGTGCCGCGCCCCACCTTCCAGCGGCTGTGCGAGAAGGCCGGGGCGACCACCGCGACCTCGGTCTCGGCCAACACCGACTACCTGATCACCGGCGCCGACGTCGGCGCGAGCAAGACCGCCAAGGCCGAGAAGCTGGGCGTCGAGGTCGTCGACCAGGGGGTGATCTGGCAGCAGCTCATCGCCGCCGGCATCGCCTAAGGCCGGGCCGAGCGGGGAAGCGGCCGCAAAATCCGGCGACAGCGGCGGCCGCCCCCGCCAGGATGGCCGGTGTGGAAGAGGTCGAGGTCGTCGTCGCCCACAGCCAGCGGGCGACGTTGCGCGTCGGTGACGTGTTCCTGAAGGTGGACGTCGACCCGGCGCACGCCGAGGTCGAGGCGCGGGCGATGGCCATGGTGCCGGTGCCGACCCCGGCGATCCTCTGGCGGGAGCCGCCCGTGCTCGCCATCGCCGCCGTGCCCGGCCAGGCGCTCGGCGTGCTCGGCGAACCGTCGACCGCGTCACCGGCGGCGTGGGCCGCGGCGGGCGCCGCGATCCGGAGGCTGCACGACGCGCCGGTGCCGCCGTGGCCGGGGCCGGCACTCGACGACGTGGCGGCGGAGCTCGACCGCGAGTGCGCGTGGCTGCTCGCCAACGACGTCCTGCCCGCCGAGGTGATCCGGCGCAACCGCGAGATCGCCGAGGCCGCGCTCCGGCCGTGGCGGCCGGTGTTCATCCACGGCGACCTGCAGATCACCCACGTGTTCGTCGACGGCGACGAGGTCACCGGCATCATCGACTGGTCCGAGGCCGCCCCCGGCGACGCCATGTTCGACCTCGCCACCCTGACCCTCGGGCACGAGGAACGCCTGGACGACCTGCTGGCCGGCTACGGCGACGGCGCGGACCGGGACGTGATCCGCGCCTGGTGGTCGCTGCGCAGCCTGGTGGCGTCGCACTGGCTGATCGAGCACGGCTTCGACCCGGACGCGCCGGGCTGCGAGTTCGACGTGCTCAGAGCCCGGATGCGGGAACCCTGAGCCACCGTTGACGTGGTGGCGGTCGGCGCGGGAAGTCTCCTCGAAGTCACGTCGGTGCCGCTCGTCGAGACCGTCGTGCACCCGGCCGACCCGCGCCACCGCGTCGGGATCCGGCTCGACGAGCACCTTGCGCCGGTCGTGCGCGTCCGGCCCGCGGGATGACCGGTATCTGCCACCGCGCCACGGCCCGCAGGGACCTCCGACCGCGCGTCGTCCGGCTGCGGCGCGTGGTCGCGCCGTTGTTCAGCGCGGCCAGGATGCGGGCGGCCCACCCCCGGCTGCTGGTCATCGCCGAACGGCTGCTCGCCCGCCTCGACGACGGCGAGGTCGACCTCGTCGAGGACTTCACCACCCGCTACCCGTTGGCCGTCCTGTGCGACCTCCTCGACATCCCGGACGGAGCACGTCGACACCGTGGTGCGGGCGCCGGCTCGTGCACGCCGACTACCCGGACCACGTGGGGTAGGCGATGGCCGCTTTCGCCGACCTCGCGGGTCCGCCTGCCCCGTTCGACGACCTCCGCCACAGCGGGCCCGGCGGCAGCACGGGCAGCCGGCTCCACGCGCTTCCCGTGCTGCGGCGGTGACCGGCGATCCCACTGCGACACTCACTCAATCGTGTGACACCTTGGGTTGTCGGCCGCGCTGGTGGCCTGGTCGGAGCAGTGTCGCCGGTCGACTCCGACCGGAAGCGCTTGACAGGCCGAGACATCGGCGGTCAACCTCGATGGCGGTGGCGACCCGGGGAGTCGTCGCCGATCCATTCGACGTGATGACGGGGGAATCATGTCGGTGAACGAGCACGCCCTGCGCGAGAAGCGGGGCCGCGGCGGGAACCTGGTCGAACGGCTGGCGGGGCTGGCGCGCGAGCACGGCTGGCTGGATCGGCCCGCCTACCACGACGACGGCGGGACCTACCGGTTCGCCGACGTCTACGAGGGCGCGGGCCGAGCCGCCGCCGCGTACGCCGCGAGAGGGCTCGGCGCGGGCAGCCGCATCGCGCTCGTGCTGCCGGACGGCATCGACGCGGTGTGGGCGTTGCTGGGCGCGTTGCGGATCGGCGCGGTCGCGGTGCCGGTGAACTCGACCGTGCACCCGGACGAGCTGCGCCGCGCGATCGTGATCGCGGCGCCGGACGCCGTCGTGTGCGAGGAGGACCCGGGCGGCGCGGCCGCCGAGCTGATCGCGCCCGAAGAGCTGCGGGCCGCCGCCGCGCACCCGCCCTACGCACCGGCCACGGCGGACACCCCGGCCTACGCGGTGTTCACCTCGGGCACCACGGGCGACCCGAAGCTGTGCTTCCACACCCACGGCGACCCCGGCGTGTACGAGCGGGCCATCGGGGCGGTCGTCGGCATCACGCCGCGGGACGTCACGTTCTCGGTGTCACGGCTGTACTTCGCTTACGGGCTGGGCAACTCCGTGTTCCTCCCGCTGCACCGCGGCGGCACGACGGTGCTGTCGCGGGCGCGGGCGACCGAGGACGACGCGCTGCGGATCATCGAGGACCGCGGCGTGACGGTGTTCTACGGCCAGCCGAGCTTCTACGCCCGGCTGGCCCGCCACCCCGACCACGCGTCGCTGGCACGGCTGCGGTTGGCGGTGGTCGCCGGCGAAGTGCTGCCGGCTCCGCTGGAGGCACGGCTGAGGCAGGTGCTCGGCGAGCGGCTGCTGAACGTCTTCGGCACGACGGAGATCGGGCACGCGGTGGTGGCCGGCGCGATCGGCCACCGCCGTGACCGCACCGTCGGGCGGGTCCTGCCGCCGTACCGGCTGCGGATCGTGGACGAGATGGGCGCGGAGGTGCCGCCGGGCGTGCCGGGCGCGCTGGAGGTGGCGGGTCCGTCGATCGCGTTGGGCGTGGCACGGGGTGGCGATCCGCCGGCGCGGGCCGGGCAGTCCTGGTACGCCACCGGTGACGCGGCGACCGCGGACGAGGACGGGTACGTGCGGCTGCACGGCCGGCTGGACGACGTGGAGATCGTCGGCGGCCAGAACGTGCACCCGGCGGAGACCGAGGACTTCCTGATGCGGCACCCCGGCGTGCGCGAGGCCGCGGTGTGCTCGACCAGGCGCGAGACCGGGGTCACGACCCTGCGCGCGTTCGTGGCGCTGGACGACGACGCGTCGCCCGAGGAGGTGCGCGCCGAGCTGCTGGCCGGCGCGCGGGCGGCGCTCACCTGGTACAAGGTTCCGGAAGACGTGGTCTTCGTGGCCGAGCTGCCCCGCACACCCACGGGCAAGCTGCGCCGGCGTGAGATCCGCGCGATGGCGGGGGGCTGATCCGGTGCGGCGCAGCGGTGTGGACGGGAAGGCCGCCGCGGCGGTCCTGGTCACGATGGTGTTGTGGGCGTCCGCGTTCGTCGGCATCCGGTACGCCGGCGAGCACTTCGAGCCGGGGTCACTGGCGCTCGGCCGGTTGCTGGTGGGCGCGATCGCGCTCGGGACGATCGCGGTGGTGCGCGGCGTCGGCGTGCCGCCGAGAGCGGCGTGGCCGGGGATCATCGGGTCGGGCGTGTTCTGGTTCGCGCTCTACATGGTGGCGCTGAACTGGGGTGAGCGGCACGCTGACGCCGGCACGGCCGCGCTGGTCGTCGGCGTCGGCCCGATCCTGGTGGCGTTCCTGGCCGGGTGGCTGCTGCGGGAGGGCTTCCCGGCGCGGCTGCTGGCCGGGCTCGCCATCGCGTTCACGGGCGTCGCGGCGGTCGGGCTGGTCGACTCCGGCGGCGGCTCGACGACCCGGGGCGCGGTGCTCTGCCTGGTCGCGGCGGGCGGGTACGCGGTCGGTGTGGTGGCGCAGAAACCCGCCCTGCGGCACGCGTCCCCGTTGCAGGCCACCACGTTCGGCTGCGTGGTCGGCGCGGTCGTGTGCCTGCCGTTCAGCGGGCAGCTCGTCGGCGACCTCGCCCGCGCACCGGCCGCCGCCACGCTCTCGGTGGTGTACCTGGGTCTGCTGCCGACCGCGTTGGCGTTCTACACGTGGGCGTACGCGCTGTCCCACATGACCACCGGCAAGCTCGGCGCCACGACGTACCTGGTGCCGGTGATCGTCGTGGTGCTGTCGTGGGCGTTGCTCGACGAGGTGCCCGGGCTCGTGGCGTTGGCGGGCGGCGCGCTCTGCCTGCTCGGCGTGGCGGTGTCGCGCGGCAGACCCGCACCCGCCGTCACGACGGCGAGGTGACGGGCGGACCGTTGAGGAACGATCGTTCTTGACTGATCGTTCCTCAACGGTCTAGGGTCGACGCATGGGTCGACCGAGGGGATTCGACGAAGCCGAGGTGGTGCGGGCGGCGGCGGCGCTGTTCGCGGGACGGGTGTACGACGGGGTGTCCGTCGACGACCTGGTCACCCACTTGGGCGTGCACCGCAACAGCCTCTACAAGACGTTCGGCAGCAAACGCGGGCTGTACCTGGCGGCGCTTCGCCGGCACGTGGAGCACGAGATCGGCGTCCTCACCGCGGCGCTGAGGCGCGCCGACGACTTCGAGGAAGCCTCGCGCTCGGTGGCGGACACCGGCACGGGGCTGGACTTCCTGCTGCTGGCGGCGGCCGAACGCGCTCCGGTGGACGACGAGGTCGCCGCGGAGGTGAACCGGGCGCTGCACGCCATCGACGAGGCACTCGGCGCCGTCACGGACCTCCCGCACGCCACCGCGGCGTTGCTCGGCCTGCGCCTGCGCGCCAAGGCCGGACCGGACCGCGCGGGCGCCACCCCCGACCCTTCCCCCCGACGATAAGGAGCACGACATGGCGAAGGTCCACATCGACGGCGACGACCTGGTCGTGACGATCGAAGGGCTGAACAAGCTCTGGGCGCTCAAGAGCACCCTGACCATCCCCCTGGCCAACGTCCGGGGCGCCACCGCGGACCCGGGAATCGCCAAGGAGCCCAAGGGCATCCGCGCCCCCGGCGCCCACGTGCCCGGCGTGATCACCGCGGGCACCTTCCACCTCGACGGCGACCGCGTGTTCTGGGACGTGCGCGATCCCGCCAAAGCCGTCGTCATCGAACTGGCCGACGAGCACTACGCCCGCCTGGTGCTCCAGGTCGACGACCCCCGCACCACCGTCGAGCTGGTCGAGAGCGTCACGCACCGCCCCTGAGCTCGGCCACCCGACCGGAAAGGCGTCACCCTTGTTCCAACGCCGAACAGCGCTCACCGCGGTGCTGACGACGACCGCGCTCCTCGTCCCGACCGCCGCCGAAGCGACGCCGCGGCCGGTCCCGGCCCTCGACCGCGAAGTCGTGTTCACCGTCGAGGGCACGAAGACCTACGGCACGCTCCACGTCCCGGCCCACCGCCGGGGACAACGGCTGCCCGCCGCGCTCCTGCTGCCCGGCAGCGGCCCCACCGACCGCGACGGGAACCAGCCGCCGGCGGTCACCCCCCACACCCTGTCCCACCTCGCCGCCGCGCTGGGCCGACAGGGGGTCGTCACCCTGCGCTTCGACAAGTACGGCAGCGGTCGCACCGGCCTGGGCGCCTACGCGAGCCGTCCCGGGGACCTCGACCACCCGGCGTTCGTCCGCCAAGCCGCGGCCGCCTACCGGCTGCTGCGCGCCGAACCCGTCACCGACCCGCGCGCCCTGGTCGTCGCGGGCCACAGCGAAGGCGCGCTCACCGGGCTCCTGCTGGCCGACGAGGTCCGACCGCGCCCGGCCGGCGTGGTGCTGCTGCAACCGCAGGCGATCCGGCTGCTGGACCTGATCGCACGGC
Source organism: Saccharothrix sp. 6-C (assembly GCF_016695385.1). Classification (NCBI taxonomy): domain Bacteria; kingdom Bacillati; phylum Actinomycetota; class Actinomycetes; order Pseudonocardiales; family Pseudonocardiaceae; genus Saccharothrix; species Saccharothrix sp. 6-C. The sequence goes on from NZ_CP064192.1 coordinate 5,261,048, forward strand.
AACTGCACGCCCAGTTGGCCGCCGCCGCACGAGGCGGGCAGATCACCCCGGAACAGCAACGGGTCAACGACGAGGGCGTGGACCGGGCGGTCAGCGCCCTGCGGTCGGGCGAACCGCTCGACCCCACCGGTCTCCTGCCCGTCATCGCCCAGTTCTTCCAAGCGCTGTCCGACGGTCCCAGTCGGCGTTTCGTCCTCGGCAACGACCAGGTCGACCCGTCGACCGCCGCCGGCCGGCTGCGGGCCGGCACCCGGGTCCTGCTGACCTGCGGCACCGCCGACGTCCAGGTGCCCTGCGACACCACCGACTCCCTCGCCGAAGCCCTGCGCCGAGCCGGCGCCGCGGGCCCGGGGCGCACGGTGCTGACCGGCGTGGACCACAACCTGCGCGGCACCGATCCGAACACCCTGGCCCCCGCCGTCGTGGACGCCCTGCGCGCCTTCACCGACGGCCTGCGCTGAGCCCGACCCGGTGGGCGGCGGTCGTCGAGCACCGAAGGCCACTCGGCGTCGGCGCCTCGCCCGTCCGGTGGGCCGGGGTGTGCTCCGATCGAGCCCGTCGGGCCGGACGCGATCACCGTCGCGACCGCCCGCCGGCACGGGACCGCAGGTCAGCGCCCCGGAAATGGCGAGTGATCCTCAAATTCGGACAATAGGGACCATCACTGAATGTTTCGTTGAAGTTTCGCTGAGTGACGTATAGTCTGAGACTCGCTCTGGGAGCGCTCCCATAAACGATCACCGCCGCTCAACCACCCGAAGAGTGGAGGTTCCTCCATGCGCAAGCGCAGTACCACCGTGTCCGTCACCAAGCGGCATGGCGTCATCGCACTGATCCTCGGTGTGCTGGCCAGCATGCTCGTCATGACGCCGACGGCCACGGCGCACGGCACCATCGTCGGTCCCGCCACCCGCGCCTACCAGTGCTGGCAGGCCTGGGGCAGCCAACACACGAACCCCGCCATGCAGCAGCAGGACCCCATGTGCTGGCAGGCTTTCCAGGCCAACGCCGACACCATGTGGAACTGGATGAGCGCGCTGCGGGACGGCCTCGGTGGCAACTTCCAGGGCGCGACCCCCAACGGTTCGCTCTGCAGCAACAACCTCTCCCGCAACAGCTCCCTGAACAAGCCCGGCAACTGGCGGACCACGAACGTCGGGAGCAGCTTCTCCCTGCACCTGTACGACCAGGCCAGCCACGGTGCGGACTACTTCCGCGTCTACGTCAGCAAGCAGGGGTTCGACCCGAAGACCCAGACCCTGGGTTGGAGCAACCTCGACTTCATCACGCAGACCGGCAGGTACGCGCCGGCGAAGGACATCACGTTCAACGTCCAGACCAACGGCTCGTACCGGGGACACCACATCGTGTTCACGATCTGGCAGGCCTCGCACCTCGACCAGGCCTACATGTGGTGCAGTGACGTGAACTTCGGCTAGCACCGGGGTTCACCGAACGCAACGCGAAGAGCACCCGGCCCGGCGCAGCGGCACTCGCGCCGGGCCGGCGCGCTGCGCGGGTGCGGATCCGGCGTCCTCGCCTCAGAAGCTGAAGTGCCGGATCGCCGCGCCGCCGGCCGCGGCCGTCTCCTCGAGGAACACGACCAGGTCGCCGTAGTTCTGCCGCAGGTAGTCGATGTCGCCGTCGTCCCAGAGGTGCCTCATGGGGTAGACCTCCTCCTCGCTCAGCTTCCGCGGGTCGTAGTGACCGGCCAGCACCTCGAACGGCGTCGCGCCCAACGCCTTGGCGGCCTCGGCGACCATGCCGTCGCTCCAGCCGAAGAGGGTGCACTCCTCGTCGATGGCGTCGCCGTCCTCGTACACGTCGACCCGCACGTCGGCCGCGTCGAGCAGGAACTGGATGCCCGCCCAGGACTTCTCCAGGAAGCAGTACGGCAGGCCCTCGTCGTCCAGGCGCTCCAGCGCCCACCCCGGGTCCCCGAACGCCCGGTCCAACTCACCTGGGGTGACCCGGGTGAACGACAACGTCATGCCCATGAACCCACCACTCCCACCTCGGCCGCCGCGAACGACGGCCAGTTTCCCACGCCCGCCGCCACCGCGACCGGACTTCGCCGACCCCGGTCGCCGACCGGCGCCCGGTCACCCGGCCCGGCGGTGGAGGGACGACGAGTCGGGCACGTGCACCCAGCCCTGGCGGGGCGCGTACCCGATCTGCACGTTCACGTGCGGCGCGAAGGCCGAGGGCGAGATGCCCTCGTAGCCGTGGTGGACCACGGCCCGGTACAGGTCGTCGGACACGACGAGCACCAAGGGCTCGGTCGTCTCCCGCAGCGCCAGCTTCAACCGGGGCGCGTCGAGCAGGCGGCACGACACGTCCAGCAGCTCGCCGTACTGACCGCGCTCGTCGTAGTGCACCTCGCCCGCGTGCACCACGGCCCGCAACCGCAGCGGCAGGTCGGGCCTGCGCGCGTTGTGCAGGGCGAGCAGGCCGCTCAGCTCGGGCACCACCGATCCCAGCAGCACCGTCTTCGGCAGCCGGTCCGACGGCCGGATGAGCACGATCACGCCGTCACCCAGGTCCACCAGGCGGTCGATGTCGTCGTCACCGACGCCGTGCAGCGCCATGGCGTCCATCAGGACCCCGTACATGACCTGGCGCAGCGTCGCCTTCTCCTGGTTGCTGCGGGTCGTGGAACCCTCCATGTCCACACCGAGGGCGATGCGGTACAGGGGGTGTCGTGCAGTCGCGTTCACCATGACGGAAACCTTGCCGATCCCCGGTTCCCGGGAACAAGCAGTGCGCCGTCCCGCATTTCCGGGTTCACTCCGGCGTGGCGCCGATGCCGTGCTGCCGGGCCTTGTCCACCAGCTCCTGGCGGCTGCGCACCTGCAGCTTGTTCTGGATGTCCACCACGCGGTTGGCCACCGTCTTGCCGGACAACGTGATCTCGTCGGCGATCTGGGCGTTCGTCAGCCCCCTGACCACGAGCAGGAGGGTCTTGTACTCGGACCGGGTGAGGTTGAACGGCAGCTCGCCGCCCGCCGCGGCCGCCGGCATGGTCAGCAGGGCCCGTCCCACGCGCTCGTCGAGCACCATCTTGCCCTCGGCGACCGTGCGCACCGCCTGCACGAGCTCCTTCTCCTCCTTGCGGAGGTAGCCGTGCGCACCCGCCTTCACGGCCGCCAGGACGTGTTCGAGCTCCTCGTGCATGGACAGCACGAGCACCTTGCTCTCCGGCGCCACCTCGGTGATCCGGCGGATGGCGTCGGGCCCGCACATGACCGGGTCGGCGCCGGGGGACAGCGGGATCCTGAGGTCCATGACCACCACGTCGGGGCGGTGCCGCTCGACGGACGCGACGGCGTCTTCGGCATTGCCGGCGTCGTCCACCACGACGATGTCCGGGGCGTACTCCAGCTCGCCCCGGAGTCCCTTGAGGAAGATCGGGTGGTCGTCGACGAGCAGCACCCGGTACCCGGTCTGCGTCATGTGGCGCTCCCAGCGGGTGTGCGGCGCGGCGGCTTCGTCGGCGCCGCGCCGCGCACCCCGCTCAACTCGGTTCGAAGGGGATGTGGGCGGTGATGCGGGTGCCGGGGGTGAGCTGGTCGACGGAGAACACGCCCCCGAGCGCCTTGCAGCGCTCCTTCATGGACGCCAGCCCGATCCCGAACGGGAGTTCGTCCGGCAGTCCCCGGCCGTCGTCGACCACGCTCACCTCGAGCCCGGAACCCGTCCGGTTCAAGGAGATGTGGCACCGCGAGGCGTTCGCGTGGCGGACGACGTTGAGCATGGCCTCGCCGGCGATGAGGAACGCGGCGCGCCCCACCACGGGCGGCACGTCGTCGAGCCGCCCCGTCGGGGTCACCTGGACCTGCACGCCGTCCGCGATGCTCTCCGCGCGCCGGCGGACCGCCTGGGTCAGGTTGGGCCCGAGGTCGAGCGCCCGGGCGTTGCGCACGACCCGGCGCACGGTGCCGGTGAGCGTCTCCAGGTCCACCAACGCTTCCGCGATCAGCGCGCGGGCGCGGGCGTCGGCCGGCTCCAACGTCCGCAGCGCCACGCCCATCTGCTTGCCGATGCCCACCACGCTCGGCCCGATGTAGTCGTGCAGGTCGTTGCTGATCCGGCGCAGCTCTTCCCGCCGCTCGCGCTCGAACCGGGCGTCGGCCTCGCGCAGCGCCAGCGCCATCCGCGCCGAGTGCACCGCCGGCGCGGCCTGCCCGGCCATGTCCTCCAGCAGCCGCACGTCCCGCCGGCCGAGCACCTCGCCCCTCGCGCGCGCCTCGGCCACGAGCAGCCCGATCTTGCGGCCCTGGTGCCGGAGCACCACCGAGTGCCTGGTCGACCCGGTCTCCGCGCCGTGCACGGCCGACGGCGCGGAGTCGCGGAGGTCCAGGTGCACCGCCACGTACGGCAGCTTCAGGCCCTTGCCCACCCACGACACCACCGCCGGCAGCAGCTCGTGCTGGCGCATGGGGTGCGCCAGGGTCCGGCCGAGTTCGACCAATGCCCGGTACGGGTCGGACCGCGCGCCGTACAACGCGCGGTTCACCGCTCGCAGCAGCACCTTGTGCAGGGGCGCGAGCGACGCGACGACCACGACGGTGGCGATCACGTTCTCCTGGGTGGGAGCCCTCGTCGTGGTGATCAGCACGACGGTGGAGTAGACGCCGATGAGCAGCACACCGAGGAACCCGTACAGCAGGGTGCGGTGCAGGATCAGCTCGATGTCGTACAACCCGTAGCGCATGATCGCGATCACCACGGCCACCGGGAACGCCGCCGCCGCGACCAGCCAGGCTCCCCACGCCTCCCCGAACGCCAGCTCGAGCCCCAGCGCGGGCACGAAGACGAGCGAGCCGGCCAGCACCCACCACACCACGCGGCGCTGCGCCCCTCCCGGGGTCCGCCACCCGCGCACCGCCAGCGACGCCATCGCGGCGCACATCGCCACCACGAACGAGGCGAACCCGACCGCCGCGACCGCCACCGGCACGCCCCGGCGCGCGGTGCCGGCGAAGACCTGGTGCCAGAACTCGGCCGGATCACCCCAGGCCGCCCACCCGAGCCCGACGGCGGGCAGGAGCACGCCGACCGCCGCGATCCCGACGGCGACCCACCAGCGCCGGCCGGGCGGCCGACCCGTGGGGAACAGCAGGAGCACGACCGGCAGCAACGAGTAGGTCGGCCACCACGACCAGGCGCTCACCCACGCCAGCCAGCGCTGGTCCGGCAGCACCGTCGCCCCGGCGGCCAGCGCGCCGCTCACGCCGGTCGCGAGCAGGCACCACCCCACCGGGTTGCGCTGCGCGTGGGCGACGACCCGTTCACCGAGCAGGCAGTACACCACCGCGATGAACCAGCTGTGCGGGTGCGACGGAGGGGCGGCGCCACCCAGGCGCAACGCCACCGCCGCCGCGACCAGCCCGACCGCCCCGACCGCGAGCAGCCGGGCGAGGAGCAGCACCCGGTTCCCGCGTCTGTTCCCCTTGTTCCCTGACGCCCTGTCCACCACACGTCCCCCTGCTACGAGCCGACCCACCCCGCCCCCGCGCGACCTCACGACGTGCCGTTGAGCCAGTGCCAGAAGTTGTGGCACGGCGAGCCCTCGTCGTACCGCACGACGTCCCGGTAGACGAACTCCACGACGTCCGGCACCGCCGCGCCGGCGAACGCGGTGACGTCGCCCTCACCGACGGGCAGCGCGGTCCCGCCGTCGTCGCCCGCGACGTGCGAGTGCCGGTGCACGTCGACCCCCACGTCCGCCATGATGCCCAGGCCCAGCGCCGCGCGCATCGTCTTGAGGTCCGGCAGGAGCCCGGCTTCGGCCACCGGCCCGTAGCGGGACTCGAACCAGACCAGACCCTCGGCGACCCGTTCCGGGCCGACCACCGCGGCGGTGGCGTGGGCGCCGGTGAAGTGGGGGTTGCCGGCCGGCGCGGTCGCCGCGTACAGGCGGAACACCTCGTACCACTCGGCCAGGTCGCCCAGGACGGGGTGCGAGAGCTGCCCTCGGTCTTCGGTGGGTGCGGTCATCGGCTCTTCCTCCGGTTTCGCTCGTGTCCTGGTGCAGCCTGTCGAGCCCGGTGTCCCGGGAACCAGGGGTCTCCATCCTGGATTTCCGGGCGAACCCGCACGCGAATCCCGACCGGCCCGGGACAAGATCCGACACAGGCCGGTGAAGAGTCCGGCACAGTGCCCGCGATCAACGTGATCGCGTTCCTCCGCGGACCAATGGGGCTCGATACTGGCACATGATGACCACGATTCACCGGCTTGGCAACCGCAATAAGTCGACCGGCGCCTACCCGCAACCCTGCGGTCGACCGCGCCGCACGTACCGCAGGGGCAGGCCTTCTACCAGCGAGAACGCGAACCGACAAGGTCAGTTGACGCAGAAGGGCGAAAACATCGTGAAACGAACCGGGTATCGATCGGCAAGACCACGAACAGCCATTCCGCGAATTACCGGCACGCGCAGGAGCGCTTCTCCACAAAACACCGGACGACCTTTCGCCGTCGATTGTCGAGCGGGCGCGCGAGACGCAACGTGCCGTCCGCACCGAGTGCGGCACGTGCCGGCGGTCGTGCTGTAGTCCGGGGTGCGGGGTGCGGCAACCGCGGGATCCGCCGGGTCCCGGTCAGGTCGGGCGGCGCGGCGTGCGGCAGCCGTCCCGGCCGGGGGGTGATCACCGGCCTTCGGCAGGGCGGGGTGGCCCTACGGCGACGACGTCGGCGCGAGCGTCGCCTGGAAGGCGGCGGCGGAGTCGTCGGGACCGAAGAGCGGACCGGTGGCCAGCTCCGCGCCGGCCTCCCGCCACCAGGCGGCCTGGTCCGCGGTGGTGACACCGCAGACCGCGACGACCGCGCCCGTGTCGCGCAGAGCCGCGGTCAGGGCGTTCGCATAGCCTGCGTTCGCCGTGTCCCCGAGATCGGTGAAGCGCTTGGCCACCCGGATGACCCGCACACCGAGGTCCCGCGCGGCGGTGAAGTCGTCCGGCCCCAGGGCGAAGTCCTCCAGCGCCGTGCGCACGCCCATCTCGGCCAGCACGGAGAGGTTGTCCACCGCCTCGGCCACCCGCGCCACCCGCGACGGGATGCCGACCACCAACCGGTCCGCCGGCAGCCCGGCGGTGTCCAGCACCCGCACCACCCGCGGCACGAGGTCGGCGTCGCACGCCTGGTGCGCGGTCAGCGCCACGGTCAACGGCGAGGCGAAGCCGTTGCGCCGGCGCCACCAGTGGACCTGGCCGGCCGCGCCGCCGAGCAGCCACTCCCCCAGCGGCAGGACGAGACCCGTCCGCTCGGCGAGCCCGAGGCACTCCTCGTGCCCGAGCGGTCCTCCCGGCCGCTCCCAGCGCAGCACCGCCTCCACCCCGGCCACGCCGCCGTCCGCCAGCCGCGTCACGGGCCGGTAGTGCACGGCGATCTCGCCCCTCTCCCACGCGCCCGGCATGCCGACGGCCAGCGCGTGCGTCGACCGCTCCGCGACGTCCCGCTCCGGGTCGAACACCTCCCACTGCCCGCGCCGCCGCGTCCTGGCCCGCCGCAGGGCTTGGTCGGCCGCGCGCAGCAGCTCGGCCGGGTCGTCGTCGCGACCGCCTCGCGCGACGCCGATCGAGGTGGAGAGCGCCAGGCCGTGCCCGTCGACGTACAGGGGCTCGGCCAGCTCCCGGTTGACGGCGGCGGCGATGGTGGCGATGTCCGGCGTCGTCGCCGTGTTCTCCACGAGGATGCCGAACTCGTCGCCGTCGAGCCGGGCGACCATCGCCTTCTCCCGCGCCACCAACGACTTCAGCCGCTGCGCGACGTGGACCAGCAGCCGTTCCCCGGCACGGCGGCCGAGGCTGTCGCACACCATGCCCAACGCGTCGAGGTCCAGGTGCATCAGCGTCAGGCCGTGCGCGGGGTCGGCCCGCCGCACCGCGCTCTCCAGGTGGGTGCTGAAGAACTGGCGGTTCGGCAGGCCGGTGAGCACGTCGTGCAGCGCCTGCCGGTTCAGCTCGTTCTGCAGCAGCACCAGCTCGGTGCCGTCCTCGACGACCACGACGAAGTGGCTCGACGCGTCGCCGGCGTCACCCACCAGCGACGCGGTCAGCGAGATCCGCGCGACGTCGCCGTCCTGGCGCAGCAGCCGCTGCGACTGCCGGACCCGGTCCTGCGCGCCCTCGACCACGGCGCGCATCCCCTCGCGCAGCATCCCGACCGTGTCGGGGTGCACGAGGTCGAACAGGCTCGTCCCGGTCAGCTCCGCGACCGTGCGGCCGAGGATCTCGCCGATGGCGGCGTTGGCGCGCACGAGCAGGCCGGCCGGGTCGGCGATCAGGACGCCGCTCGCCGACGACGTGACGACCTCGTCGAACCTGGCTTCGCTCTCCTTCAGGTTCCACTTGGCGTCGCGCACGGCCTTGAGCAGCGACAGCTGCATGCGTTCCTGCTGCTCGAACACGGCGCGCCGGTTCGCGGTGAGGAAACCGGTGGCCAGCGCGCCGATCGCGAGCGCCAGCCGGTCCGCGTGCGCGTCGACCGGCTGGAACTCGGGCAGCGACGCGAGCCCCTTGCCGAGGACCTCGACGGTGCGGCGCAGTCCGTCCTCGCCGACGTACCCGGTCGCGACGACCTCCTCGCCGATCCGCTCGACCGCCGCCGCGTCGAACGGGTCGACGGCCAGGACCGAGCACAGCGCGTCGAGCCGGTCGCGCAGTTCGCGCCCCAGCTCCTCGGTGGTCAGGGCGGTCGCCGCGACACCGCTCAGGAGGTAGGTCCACTTGCCCGCGAGGAGGTCCCGCGCGCGGGCGCCGTCCGGTGGCGTCGGAGAGGGCTCGGGCACGGGCAAGTTGTGCGGGATCATCGTTTTCGGGCGACTCCGCCGTAGATGACCATGTTCATCCCCGGGGTCTGGGACATGTCGCCGGGACCGGCGGGCCGCCACGCCGAGCACCCGACCAGGCCCGGCTCGACCACCTCGAAGTCGCCGAACAGCGCCAGCACCTGCTCGTGCGAGCGCTCGTTGAGCTGGTCGGCGCTGCGGCTGTCCTTGATCAGGTCCGTCACGTCGGTCAGGCTCTCGTCCTGGTTGTCGGCGGTGACGTGGGTGATCGCCAGGTGGCTGCCGGGCGCCAGCGCGTCGCGGTAGGTCGACATCAGCCGCCACGGGTCGGCCTCGTCCGGCACCCAGTGCAGCATCATCAGCACGAGCAGGCCGACGGGCCGGTCGAAGTCGAGCAGCCGCCGGGTCTCGGGGTGGTCGAGGATCGCCTCGGGCTCGCGCATGTCGGCGTGCACGACGGCCGCGTGGTCGTTGTCCGCCAGCATCAGCTCGCTGTGCGCCACCGCGATCGGGTCCTTGTCGACGTACACGACCCGGCACGTCGGGTCCGCGGCCTGGGCGACCTCGTGCACGTTGGCGACGGTGGGGATGCCGGAGCCGATGTCGAGGAACTGGGTGATGCCCTGCCCGATCATGTGCCGGACGGCCCGGCCGAGGAAGGCGCGGTTCACCCGGGCCGCGGACCTGGCGTCGGGCATGATCCGCTCGACCTGCGCCGCGAGTTCCCGGTCGACCGCGAAATTGTGGGCGCCGCCCAGCAGGTAATCGTACGTGCGGGCCATGCTCGGCACCGAAACGTCGACGCTCTGGGGAATCCACTCCCGTTGCACCACTGCGAACACCCCTTTCGGAAGAGGGGATCATCCTAACCAGGCGGTCGGTATCGACACTGCGCCACCCGAGTGTGCGTAGTCACCCGATCGGGCACTGTCACTATCACCCGAACGGCTTCTATGGTGAGCCGTCCCGTCAACAGCGACGAGGAGCGGACATGCCCGTCCCGGTAGCCCCGGGCCGTCTTCCCGTGCTCGGCCACACCGTGTCGATGCTGCGCCGCCGACAGCGGTTCACCGCATTATTGCGGAATCACGGCGATGTCGTCCGGATTGACCTGGGAACGATGCGCACCTACTTTGTGACGAACCCTCGATTAGTCCACGAACTACTCGTCACCAAGGGATCGTCATTCAGGAAGGGCGCCTTGTTCGACAGGTTCCAGCCGATCTTCGGCAACGGGCTGGCCACGTCGAACGGCGAGTTCCACCAGCGCCAGCGCCGGATGGTGCAGCCCGCCTTCCACCGGCGGCGCATCGCCCACTACGTCGACACCATGGCGCGCGCCGCGGCCGACTGGACGGCCGGCTGGCGCCCCGGACAGGTGCGCGTGCTCGAAGAGGACACCCAGGCGCTGGCCGTCACCATCGTGGGCGAGGCGCTGTTCTCCACCGAACTGGGCAGCCACGCGGTCGACGAGGTGCGCCGGTCGTTGTTCACCGTGCTCAAGCAGGGCATGGTCCGCGCGCTGTCGCCGTCGTTCGTCGAGAAGCTGCCCCTGCCGGGCAACCGCGCGTTCGACGAGGCCGTGGCGCGGATGCGGGCGATCGTGCTCGACGTCGTGCGCAGGTGGCGGGAGGACGGCGTCGACCGGGGCGACCTGCTGTCGGTGCTGCTGACGGCCCAGGACCAGGACACCGGCGCGGGCATGTCCGACGAGCAGGTCCACGACGAGGTCATGACGCTGCTCGTCGGCGGTGTCGAGACCACCGCGCTGGCGCTGGCCTGGACGTTCCACGAGCTCGCCCGGCACCCGGAGGTCGAGCGGCGCGTGCACGCCGAGGTGGACGAGGTGCTCGGCGGCCGCACGCCCGCCTTCGCCGACGTCGGCGACCTGGTCTACCTCAAGCGGGTCGCCAACGAGGTGCTGCGGATGTACCCGGTGTGGTTCCTGATGCGGCGCACCCTCACGCCGGTCGAACTGGGCGACGCGGCGCTGCCCGCGGGCGCCGAGGTGATCTTCAGCCCGCACGCCCTGCACCACGACCCGGTGTCGTTCGAGGACCCCTACCGCTTCGACCCGGACCGGTGGTCCCCGGAACGCGCCGGGCGGATCCCGAAGGGCGCGTTCGTCCCGTTCGGCGCGGGCGCGCGCCAGTGCGTCGGGAACCTGTTCGCCCAGACCGAGATCGTCGTCGCGCTCGCCACCGTGGCGGCGCGGTGGCGGCTGGTCCCCGTGCCGGACAAGCCGGTGCGCGTCAAGTTCACCTCCGCCGCGTACCCCAGCGGAATGCTGATGACGGCGGTTCCCCGAAATTGAGTTGGAGGACGTTGCCCGTGGGTTGGTCGCGTTTGCGCCGGATCGTCGCCGTCGCGCTGGTCGCCGCCGGTACCTGCCTCGCACCCGGCACGGCCGGCGCGGCGCCGGCCGTGTGCGAGGACGTGAGGGTGCCGGTGGCGGTCGCGCTGACGGCGCACTCCGTGTACGGCCGGTTGTGCGTGCCGGAGGGCGCCACGACGCTGCAGGTGCTGGTGCCCGGTGGCACGTACAACAGCGCGTACTGGGACATCGGCTACTCCCCGGAGAACCTGTCCTACCGGCAGGCGATGAACCGGGCGGGCATCGCGACCGTCGCCGTCGACCGGCTCGGCAGCGGGCGCAGCTCCAAGCCGTTGAGCGTCCTGCTCGGCCTGTCCACCCAGGCCGAGGCGGTGCACGCGGTGATCCAGTCGCTGCGGCCGCGGTTCGAGCGGGTCGTGCTGGTCGGCCACTCGATCGGCTCGGCGGTGGCCACGACCGAGGCGGTCACGTACCGCGACGTGGACGGCGTGGTGCTCACCGGCCTCAGCCACCAGATCAACCTGCCGGGCGCGGTGCCGGTGTTCACCACCCTGATCCCGACCACGCTCGACCCCCGGGCGGTCGGGCGCGGCCTCGACCTCGGCTACCTGACCACGATCGCCGGTTCCCGGTACTCGTCGTTCCACTCCCCCGGCGTGGCGGAGCGGGGCGCGCTCGACTTCGACGAGGCCACCAAGGACGTCGTCACACCGCTGGAAACCGTGAGCACGGTGCTGATCAGCGAACTGCTCCCGCTGTCACGCCGGATCACCGTGCCGGTCATGGTCGTCATGGGCGGTCGCGACGGGAACTTCTGCGGCCCGCCGCTCGGCGCGGACTGCTCGTCCGGCGAGGCGCTGCGCCTGTCGGAGGGGCGGTTCTACGCGCCCGAAGCCCGGCTGAACGCCTATGTCGTCCCCGGTTACGGGCATTCGCTCAACTTCTCGCCGAACGCGCCGGGCTACCACCGGGCGGTCGCCGAGTGGACCGACCGGATCGGCTGACCCGACCTGCCGGAGTGATCACGGACACGGAAGTGTGAATCCGGAAATATCCCGCATCCGGTGCTGCTGTCCATCGTTTGCCACCGCGCCGGACAACGCGGCGGAGTTGCCCGCAGAATTGCGTTGCCGCACGTCGCCCGATGGGATTCGGTTGACGTGTTCCGGCCGTTCGGCCGTCATTCGCGGGTGGGGTGGGCTGTGACCGGCTCCGAGGGTCGGGTTTCGCCGGAAGTGGTGAGCCAGACCGGAAATGCGTCCGGCGGGTCGACCGTGATCCAGGCGGGCGGGAACGTGACCGTCCACGGTCACGTGTCGGCCGTGCCGGTGGACCAGCCGGTGGAGTCGGTCCCGCTCCCACCGGGAATCGGTCGGAGGCCGTCGCCTCCGGGCGCGTTCGTCGGTCGCGTCGCCGAGCTGGCACGGCTGGACGCCGCAGCGGCCGGCCGCGGGGCCGTGGTGGCGGTGCACGGTCCCGGCGGGGTGGGCAAGAGCGCCTTGGTCGCGCGGTTCGCCGGGCTGCGCGCCGACCGGTTCGCCCCGGTGTGGTGGATCACCGCGGACTCGGCCGGCGCGCTGCGCTCGGGTCTCGCGGAGTTCGCCCTGGCCCTCACCCCCCGGGTGGCGGGCCTCGGGCCGGCGCAGCGGGCCGAGTCGGGCGTGCGCTGGCTGGCGTCCCACGACGGGTGGCTGCTCGTCCTGGACGACGTGACCGACCCGGCTCACGCGGCGCTCCTGTCGGACCCCGTGCGGACCGGGACCGTCGTGGTCACCTCCCGGGTGGGCGGTTGGCGCGGGACGGCGACCGTGGCGGTGGACCCGCTGCCCCGCGACGAGGTGGTGGAGCTGCTGTGCCGGCTGCTGCGGCAGGAGTGGCCGGAGGCCGACCTGACGGGCGCGGCGGCCCTGTGCGACGAGCTCGGCGGGCAGCCGGCGGCGATCGACCGGGCCGCCGCCCACCTCGCGCGGCACCGCCTGCCGCCATCCGCCTACCTCGCCCGGCTGGCGCGGTTCCCGGGCTGGACGCCCGCCGCGTCGAGCGACTCGGTGCCGCTCCTCGTGGCGCGGTTCCACGCGAGCCCCGACCACGAGGAGCGCTGCCGGATCGTCTGGGAGCTGGCTAGGTCGGGCACCACGGCGGCGCGGGAGGCCCTGAGGTCCTTGACCCCGAGGCACGCCATCGAACAGCTCACGATCCGGGAAGCGCTCGAGTTCTGACCGCCACGACCAGGGGAGGACGTCCGTGAAGAGTCGAGGTCGGCCGTCGTGGGCCAACTCCGTCGTGCTGGTGGCCGCGCTCATCGGGTGCGGCACAGCCGGCTGCACGCCCGCCGGGCCGGAACCCGGCGCGGCGGCGTGCGCGCCGTTCTCGCTGGGCCCCGAGGTGTACGCGGAGGTCGGCGAGCTCGGGAGCGTCGAGACCGCGGGCAGTCCCTCCGTGGTCGTCCTCGACGAGCAGCACGCCTCCCGCGCCGGGCAGGTGGAGCTGGCCATCATGCTCAACCGCCTCTACCACGGCTCCGGCCTGCGCCACCTCGCGCTGGAGGGGAGCGTGGTCGAGCAGCCTCAACCGAGCCTCGACTGGTTCACGTCCCTGCCGGACGCGGGCATCCGGCGCGCCGTCGCGCTCCAGCTGCTCGAGCAGGGCGAGGTCGGGGCCGCGGAGTTCGCCGCGATGGTGCTGCCCGACTTCCGCCTGCACGCGATCGAGCACGAGGAGGAGTACCGGGTCGGCCTGTCGGGCGAGGACCAGCAGGCCTACACCGGGTACCTGACGGCCATCGCCCTGACCACGATGACCACCGACCAGATCGGGCAGGCCACCGCGCTCCTGGAGCAGGACAAGCACGAAGAGGGCATCCAGTTCGTCATCGACACGAACCCGTGGACGAGCGAGCGGCGCCGGCTGCTCGAGCGGAAGTCGCCGATCGTCAGCAGCGGCGAGATGCAGCGGCTCGGCGACGAGCTGGAGGAGAAGGCCCGGCAGGTGGGCGCCGACGTCACCCGCTACCAGGACGGGCTCCGCAAGTCCCGGGAGTTCTTCGACGCCGGCTCGCGACGGAGCACGACCATGACCGCCAACACGGCGGACATCGCCGCGGCGCAGCAGGCCGACTGCGCCCCGATCGCGCTGAACGTCGGCGCCGCCCACTCCCCCGACGTCGTGGCGGACCTGACCCGGCGGGGCCTGTCCCACGCCGTCGTCTCGCCGTCGAACCTGTCACTGGAGTGGGCGAACGGCAGCCTGTCCAGCGAGGCGTTCCACCGCAAGGTGGAGGGCGGGTCGGTCGACCCGGCCGGTGCCCTCGGCGCGATCCTGGACGGCCGGCGCAAGCCGCCGCCGACCAGCCAGCAGGACTGGTTCAAGGCCAAGGCCCAACTGGCTTACGCCACCGTCGTCATCGCCAGGGCGGCGGCCGCGGCGCGCACCGCGGGCGGTGGCGGGGGCAAACCGCCGTTCAACCTCGACCGGACGGCGCTGGGCCTGGGCGGCGAGGGCCCCGGCGAGCCCCGCGTCTCCGTCGACCTGTCCACCATCGACATGCCGGAGGACGGCCTCGACCACGTCGTCTTCAAGGCCACGCTGAACGACCGGCACACCGATGTCTGGGTCAAGGCGGGCATCGTCGCGCCGGCGGACGACCCGGCCCTCGACCACCCGCAAAGCCTCGAACAGGCGCTGAAGGACGTGCTCCGCGAACTCCGGGAGAGCCCGCCGGCGACCGAGCCGCAGCCCTCGGGGAAGCCGCAGGCCGTCGCCGTCATCCCGGGCTTGAACGCGGCCGTCGCCAAGACCAGGGACGAGGTGCTGACGGCGGCGATCTGAGGCGCGGCCGGGCTCGGCGAGCGGGCAGCCGGTTCACGGCCGCATCCTCGGGTCGTACGTGGGGTCGGCGTACATGGGCGGGCAGCCGTCGACGACGGCCTCCGGGCGCAGTTCGTAGTGCCACGGCTCGTTGCGGTAGACCTGGCACAGGCCGTACCCGGCGCCGTGCTCGGACAGCCACGCCCTGGCGGCGGGCGGCCCGAGGTCGACCGCGTCCCCCGACACGTGGGCCGACGTGCCGGGGGTGGCCACCCAGCGGGCGGCTTCCCCTGCCGAGCCGTACTTCGCGACCGCCTCCCGGAACAGCCGCTCCTGGTACTCGGGGGACCGCCGGCCGCCGTTGACGAGGATCTCGACCCCGTCGGCCGCGGCGGCCGTCGCGGCGCGGCGCAGGGCACCGAGCAGCTCCGGTCGGAGGTTGGCCACGGCCGGGGTCTCGTTGTCGAAGACCGTCACGGGGTGCGGGACGGCGCCCTGCTCGCGCCGGCCGGCCGAGGGGTCCGGCCTTCGGGTTCGGGTCGGTTCGCTCAGGCGCATGCCCCGAACCAACCCGGCGCGGTGTTGCCGGCGCGTTCGCGCTTTCGGATATGCCGACGATATGTGCCCGGTCGTAGCATCGGGGCATGCGCGTGCTGGTCGTCGAGGACGAGCCCTACCTGGCCGAGGCGATCCGGGACGGGCTGCGCCTGCAAGCGATCGCCGCCGACATCGCCGGCGACGGCGACACCGCGCTGGAGATGCTGGGCGTCAACTCCTACGACATCGCCGTGCTCGACCGCGACATCCCCGGACCGTCCGGCGACGAGGTCGCCGAGAGCATCGTCGCGTCCGGCAGCGGCATGCCGATCCTCATGCTCACCGCGGCCGACCGGCTCGACGACAAGGCCTCCGGGTTCGAGCTCGGCGCCGACGACTACCTCACCAAGCCGTTCGAGCTGCGGGAGCTCGTGCTGCGGCTCAGGGCGCTCGACCGCAGGCGCGCGCACAACCGGCCGCCCGTGCGGGAGATCGCGGGACTGCGGCTGGACCCGTTCCGCCGCGAGGTCTACCGCGACGGCCGGTACGTGGCGCTGACCAGGAAGCAGTTCGCCGTGCTCGAAGTCCTCGTCGCCGCCGAAGGGGGTGTCGTCAGCGCCGAGGAGCTGCTGGAGCGGGCGTGGGACGAGAACGCCGACCCCTTCACCAACGCGGTGCGGATCACGGTCTCCGCGCTGCGCAAGCGCCTCGGCGAACCCTGGGTCATCGCCACCGTGCCGGGCGTCGGCTACCGCATCGACCCGGCGCCCGGCGACGGGCGTGGGGCACGGGACCGTGGGTAGGCAGCCCGGGTTGAGCGTCCGCCTCAAGCTCACCCTCAGCTACGCCGGGTTCCTCATGCTCGCCGGCGGCCTGCTGCTCACCGTCGTGTGGGTGTTCCTGCTGCGCTACGTGCCCGAGGTCATCGCCCCCGACCTGCCGGGGAGGTGGCCGCCCGGCCCGTCGGTGCCCGACCGCACCGCCCTGGAGCGCGCCTTCGTGCCGAAGGCGGCCGTGGTGATGGTGGTGCTGCTGGTGTTCGGCCTGCTGGGCGGGTGGCTGCTGGCCGGCAGCATGCTCGCGCCCCTGACCCGCATCACCCACGCCACCCGCCTGGCCGCGAACGGCTCGCTCTCCCACCGGATCGGGCTGGAGGGCCGCCACGACGAGTTCCGCGAGCTCGCCGACGCCTTCGACACCATGCTCGCGCGGATCGAGGCGCACGACGCCGAGCAGCAGCGGTTCGCCGCCAACGCGTCGCACGAGCTGCGCACCCCGCTGGCGATCACCCAGACGCTCCTCGACGTCGCCCGCAACGACCCGGACCGCGACGCGGGCGAACTCGTCGACCGCCTCCGCTTCGTGAACACCCGGGCGATCGACCTCACCGAGGCGCTGCTCCTGCTCAGCCGCGCCAACCAGCGGTCCTTCACCCGGGAGCACGTCGACCTGTCCCTGATAGCGGAGGAAGCCGCCGAGACGCTCCTGCCCCTCGCGGAGAAGCGGGGCCTCACCATCGAGACCTCCGGCGACCTGACGCCCACCGCCGGCTCGCACGCGCTCCTGCTGCAGATGACGACGAACCTCGTGCACAACGCGATCGTCCACAACCTGCCGGAAGGGGGCACCGTGCGGGTCACGACCGGCGCCCACCCCGCGAAGGCGGTGCTCACGGTCGAGAACACCGGCGAGAAGCTCACGCCGCAGGTGGTCTCGACGTTCACCGAACCGTTCCAGCGCGGCACCCAGCGCGTGCGCAGCGACCACGCGGGCGTCGGGCTCGGCCTGGCGATCGTCCGGAGCATCGCCCAGGCCCACGGCGGAACGCTCACCCTCACCCCGCGAGCCGGCGGAGGGCTCCGCATCACGGTCCGGCTGCCCCTCTCGCCACCGCCCACCGACCGGTGGACCGGTGACCGGTGACGCTCAGGTCGACGTGATGGGGAAGTCGAAGTAGCGGTCCGGGTACGGCTCGTCCGCCAGCGCGTAGTGCCACCACTCGCGGTCGTACGACCGGAAACCGCAGTCCTCCATGATCGAGCGGAGGTGCCGGCGGTTGTCCGCCTCGACCGGGGTGAGCCCCGTCGCGCCGTGGTGCGAGACGGGGTCCATCAGGTCGTGGCCGCCACCCGTGGCGGCGAGCTCACCGGTCGCCAGGTGGTAGAGCGTCAGGTCGACCGCGCTGCCCCTGGTGTGGCCCGACCTGGCGGCCACGTACCCCTTCTCGACCATCTCGGCGCGGTCGATGGCCGGGTAGTGCCGCGCCTTCGTCCGACCGTCCTCCGGTTGCCGCGTCCAGCGCAGGAAGTGGTCCACCGCGCGTTGCGGGCGGTAGCCGTCCCAGACGAGCAGGCCGAAGCCCAGGGTCGCGGCCTTCTCCTGCGCGCTCCGCAGGGCCGCGCACAGCGCCCGCGTGCCGACGACCCGGTTCGCCGCGTAGCCGTCCACGGGTCCGCCGGTGAAGTTGTCCCCGGTGGCGTACTTGGCGTCCCAGCGCAGTCCGGGCACGAACTCGTCGAGGAAGACGAAGTCGTCGTTCACCGGGCCGCTCCGGCCAGGGCCAGCGACACGACCCGGTCGATCACCTCGCCGAGCGGCATCCCGGCCGCCGCCATCATCCTCGGGTACCGGCTGTACGAGGTCAGGCCGGGCAGGGTGTTGACCTCGCTGAGGACCACCGTCCCTTCCTCCGTCAGGAACATGTCCACCCGAGCCAGTCCCCGGCAGCCGAGAGCGCGGTACACGGTCTTCGCGGTCTCCCGGACGAGCGCGCGCGCCTCGGCCGGGATGTCGGCCGGGACGATCGCCGTCGAGTTCTCGGAGCCGCTCTCCGGCTCGCTCTCCTGGTGGATCCGGAAGAAGCCGTGCGAGAGCGCGATCCGGTCCACCTCGCCGGCGACCGGGTCCGCCGCGTCGCCCAGGATGGCGCAGCCGACCTCGCTGCCGACGACGGCCCGCTCCAGCACCACCTTCGAGTCGTACTGCCTCGCGGTCTCCACCGCGTCCGCCAAGTCCTCCGGCCGGGTCACCTTGCTGACGCCGAAGGACGATCCCGACCGGGCCGGCTTCACGAACACCGGGTAGGACAGCCGGTCGGGTTCGACCCGCTCGTCCTTCGCGACGACCCGGAAGTCCGGCGTGGCGATCCCCGCGGCGCGGGCGACGAGGTAGGCGAGGGACTTGTCCATGCACAGGGCGGAGCTCTGCACGTCGCAGCCCGCGTAGGGGATGCCGGAGAGCTCCAGCAGGCCCTGCGTCGCGCCGTCCTCGCCGAGCCTGCCGTGCAGGACGGGCAGCACCACGTCCAGTTCGATCGTCCGGTACCGCCCCTCCTCCAGCACCAGCAGTCCGCGCGCGTCGCGGTCCGGCGACAGCACGACCGGGCGGGAACCGCCGTTCTCCCACCCCGGTTCCGGACCGTCGCAGAGCCGCCACGCGCCGCTCCGGGTGATCCCCACGTAGAACGGCTCGTACTTGTCGGTATCGAGGTGCCTGGCCACCTCCCGGGCGGATTTGACGGAGACGGGGTGCTCTTCGGAGCGACCCCCGAACACGATGCCGATCTTCATATCCAGTGCTGCTTTCTGCTCTCGAAGTCGCGACAGTTGATGAGGGAGTTCGCCACGGTGTCGCGGAGCGCGTGGTCGGTGTGGTAGGCGGTGTGCGGTGTGATCACCACGTTCGGCAGTCGCCGCAACCGCGACAGGTGCTCGTGGCCGAGGGGCCGGTTCCGGTGGTCGGCGTAGAAGATCCCCTCCTCCCCTTCGAGCACGTCCAGCGCCGCGCCGCCCAACCGGCCGCTCTCCAAGGCGGGCAGGAGCGCGTCGGTGTCGATCAGCCCACCCCGCCCGGTGTTGACGACGAACGCGCCGCGCTTCATCCGCTCGATGCGCCGGCGGTTCAACAGGTGGCGCGTGGCCGCGGTGAGCGGTGTGTGGAGCGTGACGACGTCGCTCTGCCGGAGCAGTTCGTCGAGCGGCACGTGCTCGGCCGACGACCCGGGTCGGACGTCGTGGGCCAGCTGCCGACACCCGAAGCCCCGCAGCCGGTCGACGACCGCGGCGCCGATGCGGCCCGTGCCGACCACCCCGACGGTCAGGTCGCGCAGTTCCCGCCCGGGCAGGTCGGGCAACCTGTAGTCGTGAGCGTCCGCGCGCCTGAGGACGGACCCCGCGTTCCGCACCGCCATCAGCATCAACATCACGGTGTAGTCGGCCACGCTGTGGGGCGAGTACTCGACGGTCCCGACGGTGATGCCGACGCTCGCCGCGTAGGCCACGTCGACGTGGTCGTCGCCGATGCTCCTCGTGGAGAGGTACGCCACGCCGACCTGGCTGAGCGCGAGCAGGGTCGGGTTGGTGATCCGGGTCTTGTGGCCCACGCTCACGCACCGGTTCCCCGAGGCCAGTGCCGCGTTGGCCGTGGACACCGCCTCCCCGGTGATGGTCGGCGTCACGCCGAAGCGAGGCGCCAGCTCGCGGAACAGGACGGCTTCGTCCGGTCCGCAGCCGTACACCGTGATGCCCGGCGGCGGGCCGGGAGGGGAGGACCGGGGCTCCGGTGATCGGGTGCGGCGGGCCGACGGCAGTGCCGGTTCGCGGTCGGTCATGGCGCCAGTCAAGGCGAAGCGGCGTTGCCGGCACGTATGCGGTTCCCGATATGCCGACCATATGTTACCGACCAGTAAAACGGGGGCGGTCGCCCGTCCCGTCGGCCGGCCGAGCCCTTCCCAGCAGATGAACGCTCGTCCGAACGGTCGCGTCGAGCAGGTACGGTCCGTCGCGCAAGCGCGGACACGACCCACCGGGGGAAGTGTCCGCCCGAAGAACTGGGAGGGAACGAGCCGTGCGCCGTCCTGTCCGTGGCACCGCTGTCGTCGCGCTCGCGCTGACCGGCCTCCTGGTGGTGAGCGCGTGCGCGAAGGACTCCGGTGGCAGCAGCACCGGGCCGACCGCCACCGGCGCCGCTTGCGAGTTCGCGACGCCGCCCGGCGCGCCCGCCACCCCGAACACCGGCACCACCGAGGCCGACGGCGTGAAGGTCGACGGCAGCGCGCTGAAGATCGGTCTGGCCTACGACATCGGCGGCCGCGGCGACGCGTCGTTCAACGACCTCGCCGCCGCCGGGTTCGACCGGGCCATCGCGGACTTCGGCGTGCGCAAGGAGAACACCCGCGAGCTCTCCGCCTCGCCGAACGAGGACGAGTCGGTGAAGCAGTCCCGCCTGCGCCAGCTCGCGCGCGAGGGCTTCAACCCGATCGTCGGCGTCGGCTTCGCCTACACCGAGTCGCTGAAGGTCGTCGCGCCGGAGTTCCCGGAGGTCCGGTTCGGTCTGGTCGACTCGGCGGTGGAGGGCGCGGCCAACGTCACGCCGCTGGTCTTCGCCGAGCAGGAAGGCGCGTTCCTCGCCGGTGTCGTGGCCGCGTACCAGAGCAAGAAGTGCCACGTCGGGTTCGTCGGCGGCGTGGACATCCCGCTGATCCACAAGTTCGAGGCCGGCTACGCGCAGGGCGCGAAGGCCGCCGCGCCGAACATCGTGGTCGAGAAGAAGTACATCACCCCGGCCACCGACTTCACCGGCTTCCAGGACCCGGCGAAGGGGCTGGAGACCGCGAAGGGCCTCATCGAGAAGGGCGCGGACGTCCTCTACCCCGCCGCCGGCGCGTCCGGCATCGGCGTCTTCTCCGCGGTCAAGCAGGCGGGTGTGCTGGCGATCGGGTGCGACGCCGACCAGTACAACCAGCCCTCGCTCGCGGACACCCGGGACGTCATCGTCGCGTCGAGCCTCAAGCGCGTCGACGTGGCGGTGTACGACTTCTTCAGCGCCGCCGCGCGCAACGACCTGGCGTCGCTGCCGAAGGTCTTCGACCTCAAGGTGGACGGCGTCGGGTACGCCACGTCGGGCGGCAAGGTCGACGCGAAGCTGCAGGGCATCCTCGAAGGCTTCAAGGCGCAGATCATCGACGGCTCGATCAAGGTCGCGGACAAGCCGTAGTCCACCGGTCCGCGGCCGCCGGGCCGGGCGGGGGTGCCGTCCCCGCCCGGCCCGGCGGTCCGCCGGCGGCCGGACGCGCCCCGGCGGGCGGCGGTCGGGGCGGGAGCGGTCAGAGCGCGGAGAAGTGGGCCGCGTCGCCGACCACCGTGGTGCTCGTGACGCCGTCCACGCTGACCGGGACGTCACCCGCGATGGTGATGCGGTGCAGACGGCGGCGCGCGTCGTCGTAGTCGGCGACGCCGTAGTGCTGGGTGGCGCGGTTGTCCCAGATCGCCACGTCGCCGTCGGCCCACTGCCAGCGCACCGTGTTCTCCAGCCTGGTCACCCGGTCCTGGAGCAGTCGGTGGACCGACTGCGACTCGGCGTTCGTCAGCCCCACGATCCGCTTGACGAAGTGGCCCAGCAGCAACGCCCGCTCGCCGGTCTCCGGGTGCACGCGCACGACCGGGTGCTCGGTCTCGTAGCGCTGCGACTCGAACTCGTCGCGGTAGGACTCCTCCTTCACGTCCACCCCGCCGATGCGGGTCGAGTCCACGTGCCCGGCGTAGTCGTAGACGTTGCTGTGCACCGCCCACAGCCGGTCCACCAACGCCTTCAACGCCGGCGGCAGCTCCTCGTAGGCGCGCACCGTGTTGGCCCACACCGTGTTGCCCCCGTAGGGCGGCAGCTCGACCGCGCGCAGGATGCTGATCGCGGGCACGCGGTCGACGAACGTGACGTCGGTGTGCCAGCTGTTGGCCTTGCCGTAGTCGGAGTCGATCGGCAGCACGTTGGCGTGCTCGCGGCCCTTGACGGTCGGGTGGGCCAGCGTCGGCTCGCCGAGCAGCCGGGCGAAGGCGAGCTGGCCGTCGTCGTCCAGGTGCTCCTGGCCGCGGAAGAACACCACCTTGTGGGCCAGCAGCGCGTCCCGGACGGTCGCGACGGCGCCCTCGGACAGGTCGCCGCCCAGCCGGACGCCGCCGATCCGCGCGCCGATGCCCGCGCCGAGCCGGTGGACGGTGATCGTGTCGGAAAGCTGTGCGGTCATCACGGTGTCCTCTCGTGGGAATGCGTTCGCACTTCACGATGGGCAGCCACGGGTGTCGGCCACAACATTGCACGGCGGTGAATTAAGTCGTCCCAGCACGCGGACGCGGTTGACACGACCGAGCGCCTCGACACTTCTTTGCGCGGCGCAAAGAAGTGCCCCGTGTCCAGCTCCGCGAACCGCCGA
Organism: Saccharothrix sp. 6-C; assembly: GCF_016695385.1. Lineage (NCBI taxonomy): Bacteria > Bacillati > Actinomycetota > Actinomycetes > Pseudonocardiales > Pseudonocardiaceae > Saccharothrix > Saccharothrix sp. 6-C. The sequence goes on from NZ_CP064192.1 coordinate 5,283,728, forward strand.
CTCCATGATGTGGGACGGCCACCGAGCCCGTTGACCCGGCCTGACCTGGGTGTGAGGCTCGTCGGGTGAGCCAAGCCGTCAACCTCACCTCGCGCCGGCACGTCGACCTCCGACGGCAAGCCGGCGCCCTCTGTCGCGCCGGTCGCTGAACGCGCCTCCCCTTTCTCGCCACTCGGGTCCCGCGACCCGGTATTTCGGCCTGCCCGCATTTACCCAACAAAGGATTCGCCGTGATCAGCACGCGACGGAACTTCCTCGGCCTCACCCTCCTCGGCCTGACGGCGGCCGCGGTCGGCTGCTCCACCGCGGGCGCCGGCGGCGCCGAAACCAGGACGCTGCGCTACCAGGGCTGGGCGGGCGACGTGACCCTGCCCGAACTGGCCGCCGACCTCGGCTACCTCGGCGACGTGACGCTGGAGTGGGTCGGCAACACCACCAGCGGCCCGCAGGACATCCAGTCCGCCGCCACCGGCCAGGTCGACTTCGGCGGCGCGTTCAACGGCGCGGTGGTCAAGCTCAAGGCCGCGGGCGCCCGGATCAGGTCGGTGATCGGCTACTACGGCTCCGACGAGGCGGCGTTCAGCGGGTTCTACGTGCCGGAGGACAGCCCGATCACCTCCGCTCGCGACCTGATCGGCAAGAAGGTCGGCATGAACACCCTGGGTGCGCACCACGAGGCCATGCTCGGCATCTACCTCAAGCGCAACGGGCTGTCCCCCGACGAGATCAAGAAGGTGGAGCCGATCGCGGTGCCGCCGGTCAACATCGAGCAGTCCGTGCGGCAGGGGCAGATCGAGGTCGGCGTCCTCGGCGGCATCCTGCGCGACAAGGCGTTGGAGAAGGGCGGCCTGCGCAAGCTGTTCTCCGACTTCGACCTGCTGGGCGCGTTCACCGCGGGCACCTACGTGTTCACCGAGGACTTCCTCAGGGACAACCCGGGCACCGTGCGAACCTTCGTCAGCGGCGTGGCGCAGGCCATCGAGTGGAGCCGGACGACCCCGCGTGAGGAGGTCGTGGCGCGCAAGGTCGACATCCTCACCAAGCGCGGGCGCAACGAGGACCCGGCCGCGTTGCGGTACTGGAAGTCCAACGGCGTGGCCGGGAAGGGCGGCCGGATCGTGGACCAGGAGCTGACGCTGTGGGTCGACTGGCTCGCCGAGCGCGGCGAGATCGCCAAGGACCAGGTCACGCTCTCCGACCTCTACACCAACGAGTTCAACGGGGTGGCGGCGTGAGCGCCCACATCGGTTTCCGCGACGTGGGCAAGCGGTTCGCGGTCCGCGACCGCGCATCCCGGCGGCGCGCCGAGTTCACCGCCGTGCAGGGGGTGGACCTGGACGTGGAACGCGGCGAGTTCCTGGTCCTGGTCGGGCCGAGCGGCTGCGGCAAGTCCACGTTGCTCGACCTGCTCGGCGGCCTGACCGAGCCGAGCGAGGGCCAGGTGCTGCTGGACGGCGTCCCGATCACCGGGCCGGGCCTGGACCGCGGCGTGGTGTTCCAGCAGTACGCGTTGCTGCCGTGGCGCACCGCGCAGGGCAACGTCGAGTTCGGGCTGGAGGCGGCCGGCGTGCCGCGCCGGGAACGCGCCGGGCGGGCCCGCGAGTTCCTGGACCTGGTGGGGCTGAACGGGTTCGAGGACCGGCACCCGCACCAGCTCTCGGGTGGCATGCGGCAGCGCGTCGCGATCGCCCGCAGCCTGGCCTACGACCCGACCGTGCTGCTGATGGACGAGCCGTTCGCGGCCCTGGACGCGCAGACCCGCGAGTCCCTGCAGGACGAGCTGCTGCGCATCTGGCGGCGCACCGGCAAGACGGTCGTGTTCATCACGCACTCCATCGACGAGGCGGTCTACCTCGGGCAGCGGGTCGCGGTGCTGACCTCGCGGCCGGGCCGGGTCAAGGAGGTGGTGCCGATCGAGCTCGGTGACCGCGTCGGTCAGGTCGACCTGCGTTCGAGCACCGAGTTCGCGCGATATCGACACCGGATCTGGGAGCTGCTGCAGGACGAGGTCTCGCGCGCCCAGCAACAGGAGAAGGAGGTGGCGGGGGGATGACCGCGCTGCTGGAGTCACGACCGGTCGCGGACGAGGAGCGACCCGCCGGCCGGGTGCGGAGGCCCTCGGTCGCGCGCCGCGTCGCCGACGCGCTGGTGACGGCGACGGGCAAGGTGGCGGCGATCGCGGTGCTGCTGGCGGTGTGGGAGGTCGCGCCCCGGCTCGGCCTGGTCGACGCCACGTTCCTGCCGCCGTTCTCCACCGTGCTCGACGCCTGGTGGGAGCTGGCCGCCGGCGGTCAGCTCGTGGACCACACCGGGGCGAGCCTGGCGCGTTCGCTGTCCGGGTTCGGCCTCGCGGTGGCGGTCGCCGTGCCGCTCGGGTTGCTGATCGGCTGGTACCAGCCGGTGGCGACGCTGCTCGGTCCGCTGCTGGAGGTCTTCCGCAACACCGCGGCGCTGGCGTTGCTGCCGGTGTTCGTGCTGCTGCTGGGCATCGGCGAGACGTCGAAGATCGCCATCGTGTTCTACGCCTGCACCTGGCCGATCCTGCTCAACACGATCAGCGCGGTGCGCGGGGTCGACCCGACCCTGCTGCGGCTGGCCCGGTCGGTGGACCTGTCGGGGTTCCGGCTCTTCCAGAAGGTGATCCTGCCCGCCTCGGTGCCCACGGTGTTCACCGGCATCCGGCTGGCCGGCGCGGTGTCGATCCTGGTGCTGGTGGCCGCGGAGATGGTGGGCGCCAAGGCCGGGCTCGGCTACCTGGTCAACGCCTCGCAGTTCAACTTCGCCATCCCCCGGATGTACGCGGGCATCGTCACCATCTCGGCCATCGGCGTGGTGTTCAACCAGCTGCTGGTCGCCTTGGAGCGCCGGTTCACCTCCTGGCGCGTCCCCGTCGGTTCCTGATCCACCTCAGCACGGGAAGGAGCACGCGCATGACGCTCGAACTCGACGCGGACGTGCTGGTCGTCGGCGGTGGGCCCGCCGCGACGTGGGCGGCGCTCAAGGCCGCCGAGGACGGCGCCGCGGTGGTGCTGGCCGACAAGGGCTACTGCGGCACCAGCGGCGCGACGGCGTCCGGCGGCACCGGCGTGTGGTACGTGCCGCCGGAGCCCGAGGCGCGGGAGCGGGCCATGGCCAGTCGGGAAGCGCTCGGCGGGCACCTGGCGGACCGGCGCTGGATGGCCAGGGTGCTCGACGAGACCTACGACCGGATCAACGAGCTGGCGGAGGTGGCCCGCTACCCGTTCCCGACGGGTCCGGACGGCCGCCCGCTGCGCAACGGCCTCCAAGGGCCGGAGTACATGCGGCGGCAGCGGGTGCGGGTGCGCCGGGCCGGGGTGCGGGTCCTCGACCACAGCCCCGTCACCGAACTGCTCACCGCGGACGACGGCGCGGTGGCGGGCGCGGCGGGCCACCAGCGGCAGGCCGACCGGCCGTTCCGGGTGCGGGCCGGCGCGGTGGTGCTGGCGACCGGTGGCTGCGCGTTCCTGAGCAAGGCGCTGGGCTGCGACGTGAACACCGGTGACGGCGCGCTGTTCGCCGCCGAGGTCGGCGCGGAGCTGTCCGGCATGGAGTTCTCCAACGCCTACGGCATCGCGCCCGAGCACACGTCGGTCACCAAGACCGCGTTCTACAACTACGCCACGTTCTACCGGGCGGACGGCTCGGTGCTCGACGGCGCGGGCAGCCAACGGGGCCGGTCGGTGATCGCGAGGACGCTGCTGACCGGGGAGAAGGTGTTCGGCAAGCTGGACCGCGCCGACGAGGCGGCCCGCGGGGCGATGCGGCTGGCCCAGCCGAACTTCTTCCTGACCTTCGACCGGCTGGGCGTCGACCCGTTCACCCAGCCGTTCCCGGTGACCCTGCTGGCCGAGGGCACGGTGCGCGGCACCGGCGGCATCCGGATCGTCGACGACGGTTGCGCGACCACCGTGCCCGGCCTGTACGCGGCCGGCGACGCGGCGACCAGGGAGCTGATCTGCGGCGGGTTCACCGGCGGCGGCAGCCACAACGCGGCGTGGGCGATCTCGTCCGGGTCGTGGTCGGGACGGGCGGCGGCCCGGTTCGCCCGCGCGCTCGGGCCGTCCGCGCGGCAGCGCCCGGTCCGCGCCGCCGGTGGCGCGGGACTGCGCCCGACCGGCCCGGCGACATCGCTGTCGGCGGCGGAGGTCGTGCGCGCCGTGCAGGCCGAAGTGCTGCCGTACGACAAGAACTACCTGAGGCACGGTGACGTGCTGCGCACTGCGCTGGGGCAGCTCGACGGCACGTGGTCGGCGGTGCGCTCCGGCCTGCGCGCCGAGGGCCGCGACGTGGTGCGGGCGCGCCAGGCCGCGGCGATGGTCGCGCACGCCCGGTGGATGTACACCTCGGCGCTGGTCCGCAGCGAGAGCCGGGGCATGGCCAAGCGGCTCGACTTCCCCGAACTCGACCCCGCCCAGCACTTCCGGGTCACCTCCGGTGGCCTGGACGCGGCGTGGGCCCGACCGCAGGAGGTGGCGGCGTGATCGAACTGGTGTCGGCCGCGCGGTGCGTCACCTGCGACAAGTGCGTCGCCGTGTGCCCCACCAACGTGTTCGACCGCGGCGCGGACGGAGTGCCGGTGATCAGCAGGCAGCAGGACTGCCAGACCTGCTTCCAGTGCGAGGCGAACTGCCCGACCGACGCGTTGTTCGTGGCGCCGCAGACCCACCCGCTGCCGGCCGGGTCGTCCGCCCACGACGAGGAGCACCTGCGGCGGACGGGACTGCTCGGCAGCTACCGGCGCGACATCGGGTGGGGCCGCGGGCGCACACCGGGCGCGGCGAAGGCGGTGGGCCCCGCGCTGTCCCCGTCCGGCCCGCCGCTGATCTCGTGAACCCCGCGAGGCGCGGCACCGGGGCGGCGGCGGTGTTGGGCGCCGTGCTGCGGCACGGACCGGTCGCGCGCACCACCATCGCCCGGCTGACCGGTCTGAGCCCGGCGGCGGTGACGCGCAACTGCGCGGCGCTGGCCGGTCTCGGCCTGCTCACCGAGGCGGCCGGGTCGCTGCCGTACCGGGGCATGGGCCGTCCGCACTCCCCCGTCGACGTGGAGACCCGCCGGCACCTGGTGGCCGGGATCCACGTCGCCCACGACCACTGCACGCTGGCGTTGCTGGACCTGCGCGGCCGCGTCCGGGCCAGGCTGCGGGTGCCGCACCGCGACCCGGACGACCACCGGGAGGTGCTGGCGACCGCCGCCGACCGCCTGGTGCGGCTGCACGCCGAGCACCTGCCGGGGCACGTGCCGCTCGGCCTGGGCGTGGCCGTCGGCGGCTGGGTCGACACCGAGGCGGGCGTGCTGGTCGAGCACGCGTCGCTGGGCTGGCGGGACGTGCCCGTGCGCGACCTGCTCGCGGCGCGGACCGGCCTGCCGGTGCTGGTGGACAGCCACGCGCGGGCGTTGGCGCGGGCGGAGCAGCTGTTCGGCGCCGCGGGACACCACCGGTCGCTGGTGCACCTGTTCGTCGGCAACGTGGTGGACGCGGCGATCATCACCGGCGGCGGCCCTCACCGGGGCACGCGGTCGGCGGCGGGAGGTGTCGCGCACCTGGCGCTCGGCGACCCGGTGATCGACTGCCCGTGCGGCCGCAAGGGGTGCCTGGAAGCCACCGTGTCCGACCGCGCCTGGGCGTGGCGCGCCCACCGGGCGGGTGTGATCCCCCGGCCGTCGATCGCGGACCTGGTCGACGCCGCCGCGGCCGGGGACGCGAGGGCCACCGCGCTGCTCGTCGACCGCGCCAGGATCGTCGCCCGCGCCGCGGCGCTGCTGTTCGACATCGTCAACCCCGACGTCGTCGTGGTCACCGAGCTGGGCGTCATCCGGCTGCCCGAGTGCGCGGACGCGTTGCGCGCCGAGGTGGCCGCGACCTCGCGCGCGTGCCCGTCGCCCTCGACGGTGCTGCCGAGCAGCTTCGGCCCGGACGTCCTCGGCGTGGCGGCCGGGGCCGTGCAGCTGGACGCGATCTACGCCGACCCGCTCGACATCCGCAACCCGATCCGACTGGGAGTCTGAAGTTGTCCGCACGAGAGCTCCACCTCAACGCGTTCCTGATGGGCGTCGGCCACCACGAAGCCGCCTGGCGGCACCCGCGCGCCGACCCGCGCGCCCTCGACGAGGTGGCGCACTTCCAGCACCTGGCGCGGATCGCCGAGCGCGGGACGTTCGACTCGGTGTTCCTGGCCGACGGCGTGCAGATCTGGGGCGACGTGCGGCACACGGCCGCCAACCGGTTCGAGCCGATCACGCTGCTGACCGCAATCTCGCAGGCCACCGAGCGCATCGGGCTGATCGCGACCGCGTCGACCGGGTTCAGCGAGCCGTACAACCTGGCACGGCTGTTCTCCTCGCTCGACCACATCAGCGGCGGGCGGGCCGGGTGGAACATCGTCACCACGGCGGGCGACCGGTCGGCGCAGAACTTCAACCGCGAGGTCAACTTCGACCACGCCGAGCGCTACCAGCGGGCCGACGAGTTCCTCGACGTGACCACCGCGCTGTGGGACTCGTGGGAGGACGACGCGCTGGTCGTGGACCGGGAGTCCGGGGTGTTCGCCGACGACGCCAAGGTGCACGAGATCAACCACAAGGGCCGGTTCTTCTCGGTGCGCGGACCGCTGAACGCGGTGCGCGCGCCGCAGGGGCGCCCGCTGCTGGTGCAGGCCGGGTCGAGCGAGGACGGCAAGGAGTTCGCGTCGGCGTGGGCGGAGGCGGTGTTCACCGCGCACCAGGCGCACGGCGACGCGACCGCGTTCTACGCCGACCTCAAGCGCCGCGTCACGGCGCGGGGGCGTGACGCCGACGACGTGAAGGTGCTGCCCGGCATCGTCCCGGTGCTCGGCGGCACGGAGGCCGAGGCGCGGGCGCTGGCCGAGGAGCTCGACGGGCTGATCATCCCGGTGCGGGCGGTGCGGCAGCTGACCGAGCTGATCGGCGTCGACTTGACCGACCACCCGCTCGACGAGCGGTTGCCGGAGTTCCCGCCGGTCAGCCAGGTCAACGGCGCGAAGAGCCGGTTCGAGCTGGTGCGCGACCTGGCGCGGCGGGAGCGGCTGACGCTGCGCCAGTTGCTCGGCCGGCTCGGCGGCGGGCGCGGGCACCAGGTCGTCGCCGGCACGCCCGAGCAGATCGCCGACCACGTCGAGCTGTGGTTCACCACGGGCGCGGCGGACGGCTTCAACGTGATGGCGCCCCTGCTGCCCTCGGGGCTGGAGGACTTCGTCGACCACGTCGTGCCGCTGCTGCGGGCCCGGGGCCTGTTCCGCACCGAGTACACCGGCCGCACGCTGCGCGAGCACTACGGCCTGCCGCGCCCGGTCAGCCGGTACGCCGCGGCTTCGTTGATCTGAACGGCCCCCCGACCTCCCTCCGCCGCACCGGGCGGGTGCAGTCGTCCGGTGCGGCGGGGGGATCCGGAAGTGCCGCCGCCGCTCCGGTGCGCCGCGGGCGGTTGCTAGCGTGTCGCCGTGTCTGAGCGAGAGCACACCGGGCGGATCCTCGACGGCCGGTTCGAGCTGCTGGAGAGGCTGGGCAGCGGCGGGATGGGGACGGTCTGGCGCGCCCTCGACCTGGGGCTGCACCGCGAGGTGGCCATCAAGGAGGTCCGCCCGGCCGACGCCGACCAGATCGACGGCAACTCCGCGATGGCCGCCCAGCTGCGGGAGCGCGTGCTGCGCGAGTCCCGCGCGCTCGCCCGGTTGCAGCACCCGAACGTCGTGTCGATCTACCAGATCATCGAGTCCGCCGACTCGCCGTACCCGTGGATCGTCATGGAGCTGGTCCGCGGCACGTCGCTGGACGCGCGGCTGAACGACGGCGTGCTCACCCCGGCCGAGGCGGCGGGCATCGGGCGGGACGTGCTCGCGGCGCTGCGCTCGGCCCACTCGGCGGGCGTGATGCACCGCGACGTCAAGCCCGGCAACGTGTTGCTGCGGACGGACGGCAGCGCCGTGCTCACCGACTTCGGCATCGCCGCCCTGCAGGGCTCCACCCAGCTCACCGCGACCGGCGACGTCATCGGGTCACCGGAGTACATCGCGCCGGAGCGGCTGCGCGGCGACGAGACGCACGCCGCGTCGGACTTCTGGTCGCTCGCCATGCTGCTGTACGTGGCCGTCGAGGGCTACCACCCGATGCGCCGCGCGTCCACGATGGCGACGCTCGCCGCCGTGATGACCGAGCCGGTCCCGCCGCCACGACGCGCGGGCGCCCTCGCACCCGCGCTCAACGCCGCGCTGCGCAACGAGCCGGCCGAGCGGCCCAGCGGCGAGGTGCTGGACCAGATGTTCGCCGCGGCCGAGCGCGACCCGGTTCCGCTCCTGGGACCCCCCACCCCGGCGGGGTTCGCCGTCCAGGGGCCGCCGAGCGGTCCGCAGCCCTCACCGCAGTACCCCCACTGGCAGACGCCGGCGCCGGTCGGCGGGCCGCCTCCGCACGGTTACCCGCAGTCCTACCCCACCCCGCTCCCGAAGCCGCGCAAGCGGGCGGGCGCCGTGGTGGGCTCCCTCGTGGGGGTCGCGATGGTCGTCGCGGTCACGCTGCTGGTGGCCCGCCTGACGGGCGTGTACGACTGGACGGCCTCCCCCGGCGGCTCGGCGACCACGCCGATGCTCACCGACCTGCCCGCCGGCCGGACGACCACCGCGGCCACCGCGGCGAAGAGCGACCTGCTCACGCCCGCCGGCGCGCGCGAGGCGGTCGCCGCGCTCCGCGAGGCGATGGGCGGCACCGCGGTGTCCGAGATGACGCTGTGGTCGGACCACGCGACGGCCGTCGCCCCGACCGCGGCGGTCGCGCACGGCTTCGACGACTTCGAGTACCGGGGCGGCAAGGCGACCAGGAAAGGCCCGGACGGGGTGGACGCCGACCGGGCGGTGATCGACCTGAACGAGGTCAACTGGGACGCCCTGCCCGCGCTCTTCGACCAGGCGAACACGGAGCTGGGCGTCCCGCAACCCACCATGCGGTACCTGATCATCGACACCGACATCATCGACAAGACCCCGTCGTTCCGGGTGTACGTGATCGACGGTTACGGCGCCGCGTTCCTGGAGGCGAACCTGAAGGGCGAGGTCCAGAAGACCTATCCGCGCGGCAAGTGACCGCTCGGGACGGCGACCGGCCGGTCGCCGTCCCGGTCGTGACGCCGACGGGCCGCGGCGCCGGGCTTGCGGCGTTCCAGCACCCAGTCGGTGACCAGCAGCAGGAGCAAGGGGCTGAGCCAGACCCCGATGCTCGCGGAGCTGTGCCGGAGCAGTTCCGGGCTGCCCTGGAAAGTGGTGTCCAGCTGGGGCGTGAGCACGATCGTGGCGACGATGGTCACGACCCGGCTCAGCACGATCGACATGCTGAGCGCGAAGCTGCGCGACATCCACCGGCGGTGGTCGCCGAAGCGGCGTTGGCGGGCCATGCGCAGACCCGCGACCGTGACCGCCAGCCACAGCGCGGAGCCCACGAGGTTGGCCACGCGCACCGAAGGGCCTCCCGCGGTGTGCCAGCCGATGTAGAGCCCGAGCACGCCGGCGGGCAGCGCGCCGGCGAAGACGTAGACCCGGCCGGTGAGCCGGTGCCCGCGCGGGTGGCTCGCGCGGAACGAGGGCCAGACCTGGAAGCAGGCGGTCACCATGGCGACGGCGCCGAACAAGACGTGCGCGACGAGCAGCGGGTAGTACAGGTCGTCGCCCTCCGGCGGCTCCAGGCGGGACCGAGCCGGGTCGAAGGTCAGGTAGGGCGGCACGGAGAAGGCGAGGAACAACGCCGCCACCGTCATCAGCGGGGCGATCCAGGGGCGACGCCACCAGGTCCGCGCGCGGCGGGGCGGAGCCGTGCGCGGCACGTTCGCGGTCGGGGTCATGGCGGTTTCCGTTCATGCTCGATCGGACGGGATGCGTACGCCGTATCGGCGAGGTGCGCACACCGTATCGACCCCGTGCAGCCAAAATCGCTGCTCAGCGGCATGAAGTGCACTAGTACGGGCGACGAACTGGACTAGTACGATTCCGGCATGTCGTCAGCACAGCGACCGGACCCGCCCTACCGGCGGATCGTCGCGGAACTCCGCGCCCGCATCCTGACCGGAGACCTGCGGCCCGGTGACCGGATGCTCTCCACCCGGCAGATCGCCCAGCGGTGGGGCGTCGCGGTCGCGACCGCGACGAGGGTCGTGGCGACCCTCCGCGACGAGGGGCTGGTCGAGACGAAGGTCGGTTCCGGCACGGTGATCGGCGCCCGCCGCGACCCGGAGCCGACGGCCGGCCGGGTCACGCCACCGCGACCCGGAGGCGTCGCCAAGCAGGCGCCGGCCCGCGGGCACGTCCTGCGCGCCGCCATCGCGATCGCCGACGCCGAAGGGCTCGACGCGGTGTCGATGCGGCGACTCGCGGTCGAGCTCGGCGTCGGCCCGATGTCGCTGTACCGGCACGTCGAGAACAAGGACGAACTGGTGGCGCGGATGGCCGACGAGGTCTTCGGCGAGCTGGACCTGCCGACGCCGGGACCGCCGGGGTGGCGGGCCGGGCTGGAGCTGATCGCCCGCCGCCAGTGGCGGCTGTGCCGACGCCACCTCTGGCTGCCCAGGGCCGTCTCGTTCACCCGCCCGCTGCTGGTGCCCAACATGATGGCCCAGACGGAGTGGGTGCTGCGCGCGCTCGACGGGCTCGGCCTGCCCATGGCGACGAGGGTTCGCGAAGCGCTCACGCTGCACGCGCTGGTCATCACCGCGGCCCTGCCCCTGGCGGACGAGGTCGAGGCCGAGCAGGAGACCGGCGTGCCGCTGGACCGGTGGTGGCTGGCGCGGCGGGCGCGGGCCGACGAGCTCCTCGCCGGCGGGCGCTTCCCCCTGCTGGCCACGATCCCGCCGGACGTGACGTCGGACCTGGACGAGCTCTTCGAGTACGGCCTGGCCCGCCACCTCGACGGGTTCGCCGCCCTGGTGGGAGGTCGGGCCTGAGCGCGGGTGACGCGACCACTGCCGCCCGTCGACGCGAGGCGCGCGGGCGGCAGGGCGACGTCACCTGGCCGAGGTTGCTTTCCGCTGCCACAGCAGCTGGATCTTCGACTCCATGAGCGCGGCCATCTCCGGCCGGCGCTCCTCGACGAAGAAGTGCCCGCCGTCGAACTCGGTGCTCTCCACGCGGTGCTCGGTGTAGCGCTGCCACCCGTCCGTTACGACCCGGTCGTCCCGGCCCTGCATCAGCACGACCGGGCACCGCAGCTGCTCGAACGCCGACTCCTCGTAGCCGCCCAGCAACCTCAGGTCCGCCGCGATGATCGGGGCGAAGTAGCTCATGAAGTCCCGGTCGGCGAGGTTCTCCTCGCTGAGCCCGCCGTAGTCGCGCAGCACCTGCTTGAGGCCTTCGGGGGTGTCCAGCTCGGACACCGCCTTGAACCGGCTGTCGGAGGGCGCGGCCGACCCGGAGCTGAAGAACACCAGCGGCGGGTTGCCCAGGCGTTCCTGGCAGAGCTTGGCGACCTCGTAGCCGATGACGCTGCCCATGCTGTGTCCCCAGATGGCGTACGTCCCCCGGAAGGAGTCGACCAGCTCGGTGAAGATGTCCCTGGCGAGCAGGGGCAGCGACGCCGGCATCGGCGTGGTCGTCCGCTGCTCGCGCAGCGGGTACCGGGCGATCCGGACGTCGATGCCGTCACCGAACGCGAACTTCCACTTGCTGTAGTACAGCATCCCCGCGCCCGCGTGCGGGAAGCACACGAGCGGGAGCTTGTCCACGACGCTCACCAGCGCCCCTTCCTGTCCAGCCGACCGGCGGTCGACCCGGTCACCCGGGTCGCCGGGACAACGGCACGGCCACGTCCGCCGCTCCGGGTGGCCGTGCCGCCGCGCGACACCCGGTCCGGGCGCCGCCTCACGCCCGTTCCAGGAACCGCACGGCGCCGAAGAAGCCGACCACGGTCCACGCGGCGAGCACGATGTAGCTGATCGGCTGCGCCTCGAACGTCGTGTGCGCCAGCGACGCCCTCATGACCTCGGCCATGTGGTAGATCGGCAGCACCTCGTGCACCGCCTGGACCCAGCCGGGCAGCCGCTCGATCGGGAAGTTGATCGGCGAGAACATCAGCGAGATGAACGCGATCAGCTGCGACAGCGCCATCGCGGGCTCCGCCGGCATGACGAACGAGTAGCCGTACCCGATGGCGAAGCAGGACAGCACCATGAGCACGAACGCGGGGATGATCGTCCACGAGATCGCGTAGCCCGGCTCGAAGATCAGGTTCGCGACGAAGACCGAGATGGCGATGGCCGGCACGGTGACCATGGCCCAGATGCCGACGTCGGCGATCAGGAACAGCTTGCGGCTCACCGGCAGCGACTTCACGAAGTCGAGGTAGCCGGTCATCTTCGCGCCCGCGTTCTGCATCGGCACGGTCACCAGCGCCGTCATGATCAGCACGATCGTCGGCGCGCCGGTCGCGAGGTACAGCATGCCGCCGCCCTCCGGCGACGACATCAGGTACGAGAAGCCGATCGCCACGCCGAGGGCGATCACGATCATGATGATCGAGAAGACGACCAGGTAGCTGCCCTGCTTGCGGGCCTGGAGTTCGATCACGTACTTGAGCTTGCTACCGCTGGGCACCTTCGACCGCTCCCCTGCTGCCGACGAGTTCGATGTACATGTCTTCGAGGGTGATCTCGGTGAGGGAGTACTCCGCGAGCAGGCCGCGGTCGCGCTGCTCGGCGGCCCACTTCAGCGCCTCCGAGGCGAGCTCGCGCTCGAAAGTGAGGGTCAGCTCACCGTCCGAGATCTTCAGGCCCTCGCCCCAGCCGGGCTTCTCGAACCGGTCCTCGGTCGCCTTGGCGACGGCTTCCAGCTTCATCCGGTTGCCGGCCGCCTCGCCCCTGATCTGGCGCGCGTTGCCCTGCTTGAGCACCTTGCCCTCGTTGAGCACGGCCATGGTGTCGACCGTGTTCTCGGCCTCCCGGATGCTGTGCGTCACCACCACGACGGCCGTGCCGTCCTTGGCCAGGTCGCGGATCGCGCTCCACAGGTAGCGCCGCCGGACCGGGTCGACGTCGTTCGTCGGCTCGTCCAGGATCACCGCGCGACCGGGCGCGACGGCGGCCATGCAGAACCCGGTGAGGCGCAGGACGCCGCCGGAGAGCTTCGTGCCCTGCACGTCCGCCCACTGCGTGATGTCGAGCTTCTCGAACAGCTCCGTCGTGCGGCGGTCCACCTCCTCGGGGCTGATCCCGCGGAGCTGGCCCATGACGCGGGTGACCGACCGGGGGGTCAGCTCGCCGAGCGGCGTCTTGGACTGGGGCTGCACCGAGCAGAGGTAGCGCCCCAGGTTCCGGTTCTTCACGATGTCCTGGCCGTCGATGACGATCGAACCCGAGTCCGGCTTCAGCAGGCCCAGCAGTTGGTTCACGATCGTCGTCTTGCCCGCGCCGTTGTGGCCGAACAGCCCGAATACCTCGCCCTCGTCGACGTGCAGGCTCACGTCGTCGTTCGCCAGGGTCCGACGACCTCTGGACTTGTACGATTTCGTCACGTGGTCCAGCTCGATCACAGCCATTGTCAACCTCCTCCGAAAATTAACGTATCACCCGGCGACGACACGCCCGGTCAGATACTCGACTTCGTCATCCAAAATTCGGACGAGATCTTCCGGGTCGTCGACCCACTTGCTCAGGACGAGCAGGTCAAGCCGCCCGTTGCCGACTTTCGACACGCCGTAGCAGTCCGCGTAGTCCAGTTTGGCCTGGTCGTCGGTCAGCTGCGCGAGCGTCATGTCCCAAATTGCGTCGTACTCGTCTTCGACATTTCCGACGAAGTTCAACAGGCACGTCGGCCGAAGAGTTTTGCCCATCACCGAGAGGACTTTCCGGTGCTTGACGATCGACCGGACGCTCTGCACCAGGTTCAGGAAGCTGACGTTGTTCTTGTTCATCATGCGGACCTTGTCGGTGATGATCCCGTCGAGGTCGCGCATCGTGTCGCGCTCGCCGGGCACCAGCACCGGGAGGCTGCCGAGGACCATGCCCATGACCTCGGAGTAGTCCTTGTCCTCGAACACGCGCGATTGGAACAGCATGATCAGGGCCACCTTGTCGATGCCGAGCAGCCGGGCGACGACGCGGGCGTAGAGGTGCACGACCAGGTAGAACAAGTCGACCTCCGTGCCGTCGGCGGCCCGGAGCCGGTCCAGGTCCACGGAGTAGCGGACGTCCCGGATGCGGCTGTTCGCGAACCTGGCGGATTTCTCCTGGACGATCTTCGCATACCGGACGTACTCGACGAGGTCGAACTTCTCGATCAGCTCGTCCGACGTGATGCCGACCGGGCCCTTGGCGATCTGGTCCTGCAGGTGCCGGTAGCTCTTCGCGATCGGCATCGCCCGGCTCGTGCCCGCCGTCAGCTCCTCGTAGCGCTTGAGCAGGTCGCCCCGGAACAGCTGGCCGGACGCCGCGTCGAAGATCGAGTGGTCGAACTGGAAGAGCAGGTCGTGCGACCGGTCGTTGTACTTGATCAGGACGACCTGGTACATCGGCTTGTCGACGACCTTGAAGTCCATGTTCCACTCGCGCTTGACCAGCTCGGCCCGCAGCTCCTCCTGCTCCTGCGGCTCCAGGCCGGACAGGTCCAGCCGCGGCAGGGCGATCGTCTCCGGCGCCTCGAACTCCTTCCACCGGAAGCGGCCGAACGACCTGCTCAGGAAGCTGCGCATCAGCCCGTGCCGCCCGATCACGTCGCACAGCGCCTGCTGGAGGACGTCGAGGTCCACGAGGTCGTGGAACTGGATCAGGTAGAGCTGCAGGCGCGACTCGGTGGCGAAGTGCTGCTTCTGCATCGCGCTGATCGGGTACGTCCACTTCACCGGCCGGGCGCCGATGGACCGGCGCAGCTCCTCCTGCCGGCGGTCGATCTCGTCGAAGACCTCCGAGTAGCCGCCGGCGTAGGACGGCAGGCCCGCGCCCGCCTTCAGCGCGGCGAAGTCCAGCACCGCCCCGACCTCCTCCTCACCGCCGCCGGGGACGACGTAGTGGGGCACGAACTCGGCGGGCACCCGGAGCTCGCCGAACTCCCGGACGACCCTCTTCTTGAGCGCGGCGTCCAGACCGGCCACCTGGAGCACGACGAGCGTGTCCTCGTCCCGCCCGGACTTCACCTCGCGGAACGCGCAGGCCGTGCCGAGCCGTTGTGCCAGCAGGGCCGCGAGGCCGTCGAAGGTCAGGTCCTCCGACCCGCCGCGCCTGGCCGTCCGCTCGACGAACGCGGCGAGGCCCGCGATCGTCGGGTGGTTGTAGACCTCGTTGGCCAGGACCTTGTAGCCGTTCTTCTCCAGGGCGTTGGTGAACTGCACGAGCTTCACCGAGTCGAGGCCGATGTCGAAGACGTCGGCGCGCTCGTCGACCTCGCTGAAGCCGAGCAGCGTCCGGATCTCCCGCTCGATCACCGCCGCGATCGCCTGCCGCTCGTCACCCCGGTCGGGTTCGGCCTCGACGTCGACCACCTTGGCGGCGGCCTGCGCCCGCAGGAGGTCCAGCCCGTGGTAGGCCGTGCCGATCCCCGCTTCGCGCAGGCGGGGCAGCAGGTCCAGCACCGAGCGGTCGTCTTCCCGCACCGCCGCGAACGAGTAGAGCCGGGTGAGGCCCGCGCCCGAGTCGCCGCGCTCGTTCCCGGCGAACCACGTGGTGACCTCGCGGTCCCACCCGAAGCGGTCCAGTCCCGGCCGCGACAGCACGTGGCACGGCACGCGCCGCTCCCGGCCCAGCTCCGCCAGCAGAGCCGACAGCCCGTTCCGGTCGACGTCGCCGCCCTCCCGGTCGGGCGTGTCCCACAGCACGATCTCGTCGACCCCGGGCCGGGCGCGCAGACCGGCCCGGAGCCTGGCGGACAACGCCTCCCAGGTCGACCCCGTGACCGCGGGCAGGACGGTGACCCGCTCGTCCACCGCGCCGACCCGCGTCACCGGGCCGTCCGCGCCCAGGTCGAACGGCAGCACCTCGAAGCTCCGGGCGGGGTGGCCGCCCGCGAGGTCCCGCACCACGTCCTCCACGTCGCGGCGGCGGCTCAGGACCACCGTCCGCGCCGGCCGACCGGCCGCCGGCTCGCCGCCGTCCAGCGGCACCAGCCTCGGCACGAGCCGTTGGCCCCGCTCGTAGCGGACCGCGACGTCGTCGGGCCGGTGCGCCTCCAGCTCCGCGCGCAGGCGCTCGCGCCACACCTCCCCGCCGCGGCGGTCGGCCATGGACGAGTCGCACCGGACGGCCCGGACCCGGAACTCCGGGTGCTCGTGGTTGAGGCCGATCAGCAGCGGCAGGAAGTCGCCGCGAGTGGCCAGGGCGTCGCCGGTGTCCAGCACCACGACGTCCGTCACGCACCGCTCCCGCATGTCGGGGACGGCCGCGCAGAGGCCCCGCAGGGTCGCCACCGCCGACGCGTGGTCACCCCGGTCGACCACGAGCGTGTCACCCGCCAGGGCGTGGCGCTCCAGGTCGTCGAGCAGCCGCCGGAGGTCGCCCTCGTGGCCGGGGCGGACCACCGCGCCGGACTGCCGGTCGAACCGGTACTCCGGGCCGGACGTGACGTAGAGCGCCCGCCAGTGCGCGACGCCGTCCAGCACGCGCTTGGTCCGGCGGCGGTCGTCGGTGAGCACGACCAGGACCTTCGGCTGCTCCTTGCCGGTCGAGGACGGCCGCACGGACCGCGACCAGGTCAGTTGCGAGGCGGGCGCCGGCGCCGTCACGGCGGTCCCCGTCGCGGCCTGCCGCGCGGGCCGCACGGTCACGGCGCGCGTGCCGCCGTCGGCCGGGTCGTCCAGCAGCCGCTGGAACTCCTCGATGTCGACCGGGTACTCGACCTTCTCGAACGGGTACAGCGGGAGCTTCACCTTGCGCGGCTCGCGGCCCCGGTGGAACGCCTTCCAGTCCAGCGCGACGCCGTTCTCCCACAGCTTGCGGACCGCGCGCGCCAGGTGCTCGTCGTCCCCGACCTCCTCCATCCGGTGGCGCAGCACGTTCACCGTGGTGACGTCCGCGTCGCGGCCGATGGCGCGCACGAACGACGACAGCGCCTTGCCCGGCCCCACCTCGACGAACAGCGTCCCGCCCCGCTCCAGGATCGCCTTGACGCCGTCGGAGAAGCGGACCGTCTCGCGGGCGTGCGAGCAGTAGTAGTCGCGGTCGGTGGCCTGCGCGGCGGTGATCCACGTGCCGGTCACGTTCGACAGGTACGGGATCTTCGGCGGGTGCAGGGCCACCCCGTCCAGCACCTCGCGGAACCGGTCGAGCATCGGGTCCATGTACTGCGAGTGGTAGGCGTGGTCGGCCTCGATGTGCGCGAACTTGACGTCCCGCTCGGCGCACTGCCGCTCCAGCTCGGCGACGGCCGCCGGCGCGCCGGAGACGGTGCAGTCCTCCGGGCCGTTCACCGCGGCGATGGCCAGCTCGTCGGTCAGCATGGACCGCACGACGTCCTCGGTCGCCCGCACGGAGGTCAGCGCGCCCTCGACCGTGGTGTCCATCAGGCTGCCCCGCGCCTGGACCAGGCGGACGCCGTCCTCCAGCGAGAACACGCCGGCCACGCACGCCGCCGCCAGCTCGCCGGTGCTGTGCCCGACCATGCCCTTCGGCTTGAGGCCCCACCCGATCAGCGTCCGCGCCACCGAGGTCTCCAGCATGAACAGCAGGACCTGGGTGGTGCCGATGTTGTTCAGCTGCTTCTCGGCCTCCGGCGAGTCGCCGAAGAACACCTCGCGGGGCACCTCGCTGCCCAGGGCGGTGCTGATCGTGAAGCACTCGTCCAGGTGGGCGCGGAAGGTCGGTTCCTTCTCGTAGAGGTCGCGCGCCATCCGCAGGTGCTGCGCGCCCAGGCCGCTGAAGAGGAAGTAGACCTCGCCGCGCGCGTTCTTGTGCACGCGGGCGGGCGGTTCCCCGGCGTCCAGGGACTCCTGGAGCCGCTCACGCAACTGCTCGGCGTCCTTGAACTCCACCGCGTAGCGGTAGGCCAGGCGGCGTTGGCGGTTCTGCAGCGTCCACGCCAGGTCCGAGCCGTCGACGTCCGGGTGCGCCGCCAGGTGGTCCGCGAAGTTCTGCTTGATCCGCCGGACCGCGTCCTCGGACGTCCCCGACACGACGAACGTGTTGTACGCCCGGCCCTTGGCGGAGGCCGGGCGCGCCCCGGGCGCCTCCTCCAGCACCACGTGGGCGTTGGTGCCGCCGATGCCGAACGAGCTGACGCCCGCGCGCAGCGGCAGGACCTCGTCGGCCGCCGACCGCTTCGGCCGCAGCTCCTGCTTCTCCGCCACGACGTAGAACGGGCTGCCGTCGAGGTCGATGTTCGGGTTGAGCTCGGTGAAGTGCAGGCTCTGCGGCACGGTCCGGTGCTCGAGGATCTTGCACGCCTTGATCAGGGAGGCGACGCCCGCGCCGGTGTCGAGGTGGCCGATGCTCGCCTTGAGCGAGCCGAGGCCGGTCGAGCCCGGCTCCCCCGCGCCGAACGCCTTGCGCAGCGCCTCGACCTCGATCGGGTCGCCGAGGGCGGTGCCGGTGCCGTGGGTCTCGACGTAGGACACCTCGGCGGTGGGCACGTTCGCGACGCGGTAGGCCTTGCGGATGACCTCGGCCTGGCCCTCGATGCTCGGCGCGGTGTAGCCGACCTTGCGGTTGCCGTCGTTGTTGACCGCCGAACCCTTGATCACCGCGTGGACGTGGTCGCCGTCGCGCAGCGCGGTCTCCAGGCGCTTGAGCACCACGACGCCGACGCCGTTGCCCTCGACGGTGCCGCCCGCGGCCCGGTCGAACGGGCGGCAGGTGCCGTCCGGCGAGTGGATCATGTTCTCCTGGAAGCGGTACCCGTTCTTGTGCGGCAGCGTCAGCCCGCTGCCGCCCGCCAGCGCGATCTGGCACGCCCCGGTCCACAGGTTGCGGCACGCCATGTCGATGGCGACCAACGACGTCGAGCACGCGGTGTGCAGGGTGAGCGCGGGGCCTTTGAGGTCCAGGGCGTAGGCGATCCGGGTGGCGGCGAAGTCCTTGTCGTTGAGCTGCATGCCGGTGAACGTCATCCCCGACTCCAGGATGTGCCTGGTCAGGGTGTGCGTCTCCCACGCGAGGTTGTTCGTCGCGCCGAGGAAGAGGCCGATGGCCTCGGACCGGCCCTCCGCCGAGTAGCCCGCGTCCTCCAGCGCGTGGAAGACCTCCTCGTGCAGGGCGCGGACCTGGGGGTCGATCAGCGTCGCGTCGGCGGGGGTGTAGCTGAAGAACTCCGCGTCGAAGTACTCGAGGTTCGGGAACACGCCCTTGGCCCGCACGTAGTTCTCGTCCTCCAGCGCGGCCTCGGCCACGCCGACGCCGAGCAGCTCCTCGTCGGTGAAGCGGGAGATGGCGTCGACGCCCTCGACCAGGTTCGCCCAGAACCGGTCGACGTCCTCGGCCTGCGGGAACCGGCCGGCCATGCCGATGACGGCGATCTCCAGCCCGGTCTCCCGGCGCTTGGCTGCCTTGTTGTCCGACATGGTCAGAGCTCCTCTTCAAGCTCGGCGGCGAGTTCCTCGGCGATTTCGTCCGCGATCTCCCGCAGCAGCGCACTCGCCGTGAAGGCGCGCTCCTCCTCCTGCTCCTGCTCCTGCTCCTCCTCGGCGAAGGCGTCCTCGGGTCCGCTGTCGTCGGGTCGGGAGCCGGGTTCGTCGGCGCCGCCGTCGAGGTAGGCCGCGAGCGAGGCGATGGAGGTGTGCTGGAAGAGCTGCACCAGCGGCACGTTGCGGTCCAGCGCCTTGCGCAGCCGGTTGTTGATCGTCAGCAGGTTGAGCGAGTTGATGCCCAGGTCGAAGAAGTTGCGGTTGACGTCGATGGCCTCGGCGGGGACGAGGTCGGCGATGATGTCGACGAGGAGGCGCACCACGTCGGACACCGCCCCGAGGTCCGGCGCCGCGCGGCGGGCCTCCGGCTCGGGCCGGAGGGCCGCCAGCCGCGCCCGGTCCACCTTGCCGCTCTTGTTCAACGGGATCCGGTCGAGCTGCGCCAGCCCCGCCGGGACCATGTACGGGGCGACCACCTTCGCCATCGCCTGCCGCACCGCGTCCGGCGCGATCGGCTCGCGGGCGACGTAGTAGCCCCGCAGGCTCTTCTCCCCGTCCACCTCCACGCAGATCACGGCGGCGTCCTCGATCCGGTCGACGGACCTCAGCACGCTCTCGACCTCGCCCAGCTCGACCCGGAAGCCGCTGATCTTGACCTGGTCGTCGGCGCGGCCGAGGTAGTCGAGCGTGCCGTCGGGCAGCTCGCGGACCAGGTCGCCGGTGCGGTAGAGCCGACGGCCGGGCAGCGCGGGCACCGTGACGAAGCTCGTGAGGTCGAGGTCGGGCCGGTTGTGGTAGCCGGTCGACACGCCGTCGCCGCCCACGCACAGCTCGCCGACCGCGCCGGGCGGCAGGAGGTTCAGCCCCCGGTCCAGCACGTGGACCGAGGAGTGCGCCAGCGGGCGCCCGATGGGGATCCGCTCGCGGCGCAGGTCCTCCGCGCGGATCTCGTGCGTCGTGGAGAACGTCGTGTTCTCGGTGGGCCCGTAGCCGTTGGTGATCCTCAGGTCCGGGCACGCGTCGCGGACCCGCTCCAGGTGCCGCACCGACAGCGCGCTGCCGCCGACGAGGAGGTGGTCGAGCCGGTCGAAGATCGCCGGGTCGTAGGCGGAGAGCTGGTTGAACAGCGGCGAGGTCAGCCACAGGCCCGTCACCTGGTTGCGCTTGATCACGTCGCGCATCAGGTCTCCGTCGAGCACGTCCAGCTCGTCGGCCAGCACCAGGGTCGCCCCGAAGAGCAACGTCCCCCAGATCTCGAACGTGCTGGCGTCGAAGGCGGGCGAGCCGGTGAACATCACGACCTGGCGGTCGTGGAAGTCGAAGAACTCCTGGTCGGCGAACAGCCGCAGGACGTTGCGGTGGCTGATCCGGCAGCCCTTGGGGTTGCCGGTGGAACCCGACGTGTACATGAGGTAGGCGGTGGCGCCGTTGAGGTTGCGGCGGCGCGGGAACGGCGGCACGTCCCCGGTGGGCCGCGCGACCAGCAGCACCCTGGACGACGCCGGCGCCTTCTCGGCGTGCTCCAGCACCGTGCACAGGTGCTCCACGCCCGCGTCGGCGACGACGTACTCGACCCGCGGCTTGGCGTCCTTGGTGTCGATCGGGACGTAGAAGTTGCCGTTCTTCAGCAGGCCGAGGATCGCCGCGATCAGCTCCGGGCGCCGGTCGGCGAGCACGCCGACCGCCGTGCCCGGGACCACGCCGCGGTGGTGCAGGTCCCAGGCGACCGAGTCGGACCAGCGGTCGAGCTCCGCGTAGCTGTACTCGTTGCCCCGCCACACCAGCGCGGTCTTGTCGCCGTGGGCGGCGACGACGTCGGCGAACACGTCCACCACGGACGAGTCCAACATGGCCGACGGAGCCGGGAGCGGCGCCGGGGCGTCCTCCGCGCGGCCCGCCACGAGCGCGAGGTCCGCGATCCGCGTGCGCGGGTCGTCCACGGCGGCCGTGAAGACGCGCACCAGGCAGCGCTCCAGCTCGCGCACCAGCTCCGGCGAGTAGTGGTTCGCGTTGTAGGCGAACGTGACCGCGAAGTCGCGGCCGGGGTTGACCACGATGTGCAGGTCGTAGCTCGTCCGCTCGAAGACCTGGACGCCCTCGAACGCGAGCCCTTCGCCCTGCTCGCCGCCGAAGTCGCGCAGCTGCTCGGACAGCGGGTAGTTCTCGAAGGCGACGACGTGGTCGAGGAGCTTGTTCTTGAGCGGGGTGAGGCCCTGGATCTCGTGCAGCGGGAAGTTCTCGAAGGCGTTGGCGCGCAAGTAGGACTCGTGCACGTCGCGGCACAGGCCGGCGAGGTCCTGGTCCGGGCCGGCCGTCACGCGGACCGGCTGGGTGTTCGCGAACAGCCCCACCGCGTCCCCGATGCCGCCCAGCTCGGCGCCGCGCCCGGACACCACGCTGCCGAAGACGACGTCGTCGGCGTAGTTGAACTTCTGCAGCACGACACCCCAGGCGGCCTGGAAGACGGCGCTCTGCGTCACCCCGGTCTCCTGCGCGAACCGCGTCAGCCCGTCGTGCAGCCCGGCGGGGAGGGTGAACCGGTGCGTGGCGCCCCGGTAGCCGCCGGGACGCGGGTCGGCGGGCAGGACGGCCGCGTTCTCGTAGCCGTCCAGCACCTCCGCCCAGTGCCGTCGGGCGTCCTCGCCGCGCTGCCGCTCGTGCCACGCGATGTAGTCGCGGTACGGCAGGGCCTCGACGCGCGGCTGGAACGAGCCGGTGCGGGTCAGCTCCTCGTAGTACCCCATCAGCGTCGCGAACAGCGGGCCGAGGGACCAGCCGTCCAGGATGATGTGGTGGAAGGTGACCACGAGCCGCCGGCGCCGGTCGCCGACCCGGATCAGGGTCGCCCGCAGCAGCACGTCCGCGCTGAGGTCGAACCCCTTCGCGCGGTCGGCGACCTTGAACTCCTCGACGTCGCGGTCGAGGTCGGGCCGGTCGCGGTAGTCGCGGACGTCGAGCTCCGGCGCCCACTCCTTCAGCACGATCTGGTACGGCTCGTCGGTGTTGCGGTAGGAGAAGATCGTGCGCAGGACGCTGTAGGTCCGGGACACGCCCGCGAGCGCCGCGCGCATGTGCCCGGCGTCCACCTCGCCCGCGATCACGAAGTCGAACTGCTCCACGTAGGCGTCCGAGCCCGTGTCCACGGCGTGGCTGAAGAGCATGCCCTTCTGCATCGCGGCCAGACCGGAGATGGACTCGATGTTGTCTTTGTCAACCATGAACCAGGCTCTCTGCTTCGCCCTGACGCGGTGATCGGGTCGTGGTGGCCGTCGGCCGGTGGTGGGGTGCGGTGGTCGTCATGGGCGCCGGTCAGCTCCCGCCCGCGACGTCCAGCAGGATGTCCGCGAGCACGTCCTGGCGGATCGGCGACGACACCTGGAAGCCGCGTGGCCCACCGGACTCCAGGGCGTCGCGGACCTCGTGGAACGACCTGTCCACGGCCTCGGCGACCTGCCGGGCCAAGCCGCTCGACTCCCACGAGCGCGGGTGGCGCACCTCCACCAGGAGGTCGCGCCCGCTGCGGGACGCGAGGATGTCGAGGGCGTGCGGCGAGCGGACCTCCGCGTCGGTGGTGATGTCCGCCGGGAGGTGGGTGACGGCGACGCCGTCCGCGCCGTCGGCGCTGTCCTGGCCGCCCAGGTAGTTGAAGCAGACCCGGGGCCGCACGGCGGCCAGCGTGGCCCGGTCCTCGCCGAGGCCCTCGTCGAACCGGAGCAGGGGGCCGAACCCGGCGCCCTTGTCCGGCAGCCGCTCGAACGAGTGGCGCACCGCGTCCAGGGTGTCCCCGACGCCCGGCTCGACCCGCACCAGGTGCGGGAACGTGCTGGTGAACCAGCCCACCGTGCGACTGAGGTCGTGGTCGCCCGCGATGGGCTCGCGACCGTGCCCCTCCAGGGTGAGCAGGACCCGGTTCCGACCGGTCACCGAGGCCAGCGCGCGCGCCACGACGGTCAGGACGGTCTCGGCGGCGCTCACGCCGTGCGCCTCGCGTGCCGCGTCGAGGAGCGAGAAGTCGTCGGTCTCCGCCAGCCGGACGACCGTCGTGGCCGTCTCGGACCGCGCCAGGTCGGTCTCGGCGAACACCTCCCCCGCGTCGCCGGCGGTTCGCGCGACGTCCAGCCAGTAGGGCAGCTGGGCGCGGAAGACGCCGTCCCGGGCACGCCGCCGCACCTCCGCCGTCCACGCCGGGAACGGCATGGTCTTGGCCGGCGCCTCGGCGTCGGGGTCCGCGAGCCAGGCGAGCAGGTCCTCCAGCACGACGCCCCACGACACGACGTCCACGGCGAGGTGGTGGATCGCGATGGCGAACTGCCCGCGCCCCTCGCCCAGGCCGGCGGCCAGGCTGACCACCGGGCCGCCCCGCACGTCCACCCGCGACTGCACCGTCCGCAGGTACTCCGCGAGGTCCGCGCCGGACAGCCCGGCCGGCGCCTGCTCGCCGTGCACGAGCGAGGGGGTGTCGACGTCCCGCACGTTCAGCCCGCCCCGGTCGTCCACTTCGACGCGCAGCAGGTCGTGGTGGCGCACGAGCCGTTGCGCGGCCCGCACCAGGCGGTCCAGCGGCGCGGGCGTCGCCGGCGTGACCAGCAGGCACTGGTTGAACACCGGGGCGCGGTCGCCGAGGTCGTCGAGGAACGACTGCTGGATCGGGCTCGGCGTGATCGGGCCGGACAGCGGCGTCGGGTCGTACACCCGCGGCCCGGCGCCGGCGCCCGCGGCCTCCGCCACCTTCTCGTCCAACGTCCGCAGCGTCGCGTTGCCGAGCAGGTCCGCGACCCGGACCGCGACGTCCCGCTCCTTGAGCCGGGCCACGATCTGGATCGCCTTGATCGAGTCGCCGCCCAGCGCGAAGAAGTTCGCGTCGATGTCGTCCACCGGGACGCCCAGCACGTGCCGCCACGCGTCGGCGAGCACCCGCAGCGAGTCGGTCTCCGGCGCCGCGGCCGACGCGGCCGCGGTGAAGTCGGGCTTCGGCAGCGCCGCCACGTCGACCTTGCCGCTGGCGTTCAGCGGCACCTCGTCCGCCCGGACGATGAACGGCGGCACCATGTAGTCGGGCAGCCGGCGCGCCAACGCCGCGCGCAGCACGGGCTCGTCGTGCTCCCGGCCCGCTTCGTACCCCACCCAGAGGCACAGGCTCCGGCTGCCCTCCGCGGTCTCGTGCAGACCCGCGTGCGCCCAGCGGACGCCGGGCTCGTCGAGCGCGACCTGGATGATCTCCGCCAGCTCGATGCGGTAGCCGCGCAGCTTGATCTGCTGGTCGACGCGCCCGGTGTAGTAGAGCAGCCCGTTGCTCTTGAAGGTGACGATGTCGCCGGTCTTGTAGAGCCTCTCGCCCGGGACCGAGGGCACCCGGACGAACCGCTCGGCGGTCAGCTCCGGCTGGTTCAGGTACCCGTCGGCCACGCCGCCGCCGCCGATGTGCAGCTCGCCGCTGACACCGATCGGGACCGGCCGCAGCCGCTCGTCGAGCACCCACAGCGAGGTGTCGCCGACGGCCCGGCCGATCGGGACGGCGTCGTCCTGGTCCAGCGAGTCGAGCGTGTGCACGGTCGCGAAGACCGTGGTCTCCGTCGGGCCGTACGCGTGGCCGATCCGGCCGGGCCCGAGCAGGTCGAACGCCCGCTTCACGTGCACCGGCGAGGCGATCTCCCCGCCGAAGATCACCTTGCGGACGCTGCCGAGCGAGCCCGGCACGTGGTCGACCATCGCGTTGAACATCGCCGTGGTGATGAAGAAGCTGGTGACCCCGTGCCGCTCGATCGTCGCGCCCAGCCGGTCGAGGTCCAGCACGGACTCCTTGGCCGGCAGCACGAGGGACGCGCCGTTGGTCAGCGCGCCGAACATGTCGTAGACGGAGCCGTCGAACGAGTAGTCCGAGATCATGAGGAACACGTCGCTCGGGTCGGCGGCGTAGAAGACGGACCGGTGGACCACGCGCAGCACGCTCCGCTGCCGGATCACCGAGCCCTTCGGCACGCCGGTGGTGCCCGAGGTGTACATGATGTAGATCTCGTCGGCGCTGCTGCCCGGCAGGTCGGGGTTCCCGGTGCCGGCCCTCGACCCCGCGAGCGCCGCGAGGTCCACGATCCGGAGCCGGTCGGAGATCAGCTCCGCCGCCTGCCCGCTGCGCGCGCCGGTGGTGAGGAGGATGTCGGCGCCCACGTCCCGCACCATCACCCGCAGGCGCTCGGCGGGGAACTCCGTGTTCAGCGGCACGTAGTGGCAGCGCGCCTTCAGCACGCCGAGGATGGCGACGACCATGTCGGCGGAGCGGTCCACGAGCAGCGCGACCGGCGAGCCGGGCGTCACCCCCAGCCGGGCCAGGCTGTGCGCGACCCGGTTGGCCCGGGCGTTCAGCTCCCCGTACGACAGGCGCTCGTCGTCGGTGATCAGCGCCGTCCGCTCCGGGTCGGCCGCGACGTGCTCCTCGAACAGCCGGGCGATGCCGCGCGTGTCCACCGGCGGCGCGGGCACCGTCGCGAACTCCCGGATCAGCTCCGCCTCGCGGGCGGGCACCAGGTCGAGCCCGTCCAGCGGGTCGTCGTCCGCGGCGGTGACGAACGACCTGAGCAGCGTGGCGTAGCGCTCCGCGTAGAGCGCCACGGTCTCCTCGCGGAACAGGGCGGTGGAGTACTCCCACTCCAGCAGCAGGGCGCCGTCGGCCTCCCTGGTGCTCAGCGTGATGTCGTACTTGGCGCTGCCGTCGTCGAACGGGATGACCCGCTCGTCGTCCGGCGTCAGCCCCATGTCGGTGTTCTGGTGCACGAAGCAGACGTCGAACAGCGGCCGGCGACCGGGCACGCGCGGCGGGTCCAGCTCCTCGACCAGGGCCTCCAGCGGGTACTCCTGGTGCTCGAACGCCTCCAGCACGGTCGTCCGCAGCTCGCGGAGGAAGTCGCCAACCCCGGTCGTGGGCGCGGCGGCGACCCGGAGGGGCAGCGTGGTGACGAACATGCCCACGAGGTCCTGGTAGGTCAGGTCCGGCCGGCCCATCACCGGCGCGCCGACCACGACGTCGCCCTGCCCGCTCAGCCGGGACAGCAACTGGTGGAAGACCCCGAGCAGCACCACGTAGAGGGTGACGTCGTGCTCGCGCGCATAGCGCTTCGCGGCCTGCAACGTCTCGCCGTCGACGGACGCGAAGAGCGTCGCGCCCGCCGCGGTGGCCGTCTCCGCCCGTTGCCGGTCGGTGGTGAGCTGGAGCGTCGGCGCGCCGTCGGCGAACCGGGAGACCCAGTAGTCGCGGTGCGGCCGCACGTCGTCGCCCGCCTGGCGCGCCAGCAACCCCCGGATCGCCGAGCGGTGGTCCCGGACCGGCGGCAGCGCCTTCCCCTCGGCGATGGCGCCGAGGTCGCGGAACAGGATGCCCATCGAGGTGCCGTCGGTGACGATGTGGTGGATGTCGATCGCCACGCACGACACGCCGTCGTCGAACTCGAAGTAGCCGACGCGGAACAGCGGCGCGGTGTCGAGGAGGAAGGGGCGGACGAACCGCCGCATCTCCCGGCGGGCCGCGTCCTCGTGCGCGTCACCCTCCGCGAGGGCGCCGAGCCGCCGGTGCTCGACCGCGACCGGCACCTCCGCGCGCACCCGCTGGAACGGCTCGCCGTCCCGCAGGTGGAACGTCGAGCGGAGGCTGTCGTGCCGCCGCACCAGCACGCGCAGCCACTGCTCCAGCTCGGCGACGTCCAGCGGGCCGGTGCGGATCGTCAGGCCGCTGACGTTGTACGCCACCGAGTCCTCGTCCACCTGGCTGGAGACGAACATGCTCCGCTGCGAAGCCGTCAGCGGCAGCTCGTAGTCCTCCACGACCCGTGCCGCGGGCGCCGGGCGGCGGGCCGACCCGCCCAGCCGCGACCGGACCAGCCGCTCGTCCACCCCGAAGTCGCGGACCACCGCGTCCGCGAACCCGTCGAACGTCGGCTTCGCCAGCAGCGTGGTCGGCGGGATGTCGACGTCGAGCACCGCGTTGAGCAGCTGCGTGATCTTCACCGAGGAGATGGAGTCGCCGCCGAGGGCGAAGAAGTCGTCCGCGCCGCGGATCACCGGGTAGCCCAGGACCTCCGACCACACCCCCGCGACCACCTTGCGGGGCACCGCGTCCACATCGGACTCGGCGAGCCCGTCGAGGCGTGGCGGCGCCGCCAGGATGACGCGGAGCCGGTCGACCGGATCGACCGGCGCCTGCTCGTCGACGCCGGGCGCCGGCTGCGCCCGGACCGTCTCGTCCCACAGCCGCACGTGGTGGAACAGCTGGGGCGGCAGCGGCACCCGCCGCACGTCCGCGTCCCGGTCGAGGCCGGCGAACGGCCGCGCGCGACCCGCGAGGAAGGCCGTGGCCGCGTCGGCGAGGTGCCGGAGGTCCCCGGGCCAGGACGACGGGACCTCGCGCAGCAGCACGCCGCCGTCCACCAGGCGGGTGTCGTCGGCCTGGCCGGGGTCCAGCAGCCGCCGCAGCCCGTCGCGCAGGCCCTCGACGGTCTCGCACAGGACGACCGCGCGGGCGGCCTGGTGCTCGCGGCCCACCTGCATGGTGAAGCACACGTCGGCCAGGCCGTGCCCGGGGTGGCGGTCGAGGTGCGCCAGCTGCGCCGCGGCGGTCCGGGCCAGCAGCTCCTCGGTCCGCGCCGAGATCGGGTAGAGCCGCGGCCCGCGCGCCGGGTCGGCCGTCGCCGCGCGGGTGGGCGCTTCCTCCAGCACCACGTGGCAGTTCGTGCCGCTGAGGCTGAAGCTGCTCACGCCCGCCCGGCGCGGGGTGTCGCCGGCCTCCCACTCGGTGAGGCGGTCGGCGACGTAGACCGGGGCGTTGGCGAGGTCGAGCAGCCGGTTCGGCACGTCGAAGTGGATCGACGGCGGGATGGTCCGGCGCTCCAGGCACAGCAGCGCCTTGATCAGCGAAGCCAGCCCCGCGACGCCGACCGTGTGGCCGATGTTCGTCTTCACCGAGCCGAGCGCGCAGAACTGCCTGCGGTCGGTGAACTCGGCGAACGCGCTGGTCAGGCCCTTGATCTCGATCGGGTCGCCCAGGGTCGTGCCGGTGCCGTGCGCCTCGATGTAGGACACCGACTCCGGCGCGATGCCGGCCCGCTTCCACGCGCTGACCAGCAAGTTCTTCTGCGCCTGCGCGTTCGGGGCGGTGAGGCCGTTGCTGCGGCCGTCGTTGTTGACCGCGCTGCCGAGCAGCACGCCGTAGACGTGGTCGCCGTCGGCGAGCGCGCGCGACAGCGGCTTGAGGTAGACCCCGGCCACGCCCTCGCTCCACACCGTGCCGTCGGCCGAGGCGTCGAACGCCCGCACGCGGTGCTCGGCGGACTCGGTCTCGTTGCCGAGGCTGGACGGGGACAGGAACAGGTTGATCGCGGCCACGAACGCGGTGTCGCAGTCGCCGTTGCGCAGCGCCTTGATCGCCGCGTCCACCGCGACCAGGCCGGACGAGCACCCGGTGTCGATGACGGTGGCGGGTCCGCGGAAGTCGAGCAGGTAGGACAGGCGGCTGGCCAGGATGCCCGACCACGACCCGGTGATGGCCGAGAAGTCCAGCTCCGAGAGGAACGGCAGGTAGGACGTGATCAGCCGGTGGGTGTGGTCGTTGCCGACGAAGACGCCGGTGTTGGACCCGTACAGCTCGCTCTTGGCGTACCCGGCGTCCTCCATCGTCTCGACCAGCACTTCGAGGAGGTTGCGGTGGTACGGGTCGAGCTGCGTGGCCACGTGCGGCGGGATGCCGAAGTACTCCGCGTCGAACAGGTCGACCCGGTCGAGGTAGCCGCCCTTGCGGACGGCCTCCGTGCCGCCCTCGACCCGCCGCAGGTCCTCCAGCCGCTGCGGCGGGAAGTCGCCGATCGACTCGCGGCCGTCGACCAGGTTGCGCCAGAACTGCTCCTTGTCCGGCGCGCCGGGGAAGCGGCAGGCGATGCCGACGACGGCGACGCGGTCGTCCTCCCGACCGGCGTCCCCGATCGCCCGGATGAACCCCTTCGCCCGGTCGACGTCCAGCGCCTCCTGCTTGACCTGCATGAGCAGGTACCGCAGCAGGTCCTTCTTCACTTCCGCGCTCGACGTCATCGCTGCTTCCCCCCGGCACCGTCGGTGTCGGCGAACATGGTCATGAGCTCGGCGTCACCGATCTCCTCCAGCACGTCCTGGAGCGACTGGTCCGCTCCCCCGACGTCCGCTCCCCCGACGTTCGCCGCCTGGGGCCCGGCCGCCCCGGACTCGGCCGCCACGCGCTCGTCGATGTAGCCGGCGAGGCTGGTGACGGTCGCGTAGGAGTACAGGTCGGCGATGTCGATCCGGCCGGGGTAGACGTCCTCGACCTTCTGCAGCAGCTGCGCCGTCATCAGCGAGTTGCCGCCCAGGTCCTGGAAGCTCGCGTGGGCGTCCACCTCGGCCAGGCCGAGGACGGCGCCGTAGACCGCGCCGATCCGCAGCTGGGTCTGGTCGGGGTCGGACAGGCCGACGAGGCGGACGTCGGTCACCTCCCCGCCGGCCGGCGTCGAACCCGTGCCCGCCCGCGCGACGGCCTCCGCGACGTCGTCCTCGAGCAGGAAGGGCATCTCGTCGAGGCGTTCCCGCAGCACGCCCAGGTCGAACCGGGACGGGATGGCGCCGTCGGCCGGGTGGCGCAGGAAGTGGCCCAGCCAGGCCACGCCGTCCTTCACGGTGAGCGCGCGGAACGGCGAGTCGCCGTCGCCGACCCCGTACTGCGCCGCCATGCCGACCTCGGACCACGTCGGCCAGTTGATCGACAGCGCGTCGACCCCCTCGGCCCGCGCCCGCGTGGCCAGCGAGTCCAGGAACGCGTTGGCGGCGCAGTAGTCGCCCTGCCCCTGCCCGCCGGTGACCGCGGTGATGGAGGAGAAGAAGACCAGGAAGGCGCCGGGGTGCTCCTTCGCCAGCGCCACCAGGGCGACGCCGCCGTCGACCTTGGGCGCCAGCACGGCGTCGAACACCGAACGGGGCTTGTTGGCCAGGAACCCGTCGCCCGCCACACCCGCGGCGTGCACGATGCCGCCCAGGGTGACACCCTCGTCCCGCAACCGGGCGGCCAGCCCGCGCACATCGGCCTCCCGCGACACGTCGCACACGACGTACTCCGCGGCGGCGATGCCCTGGACGCGCCGGGCGGTGTGCTCGTCCAAGGCGCGCCGGCCCAGCAGGATGATCCGCGCGGCGCCCTCGCGGGCCATCTCCTCGGCGACGCCGAGGCCGAGGCCACCCGCGCCGCCGCTGATCACGAACGTCCCGCCCGCGTACCGGGACCCGGCGGGGCCGTCCCCGGCCGGCTCCGGATCGGCCTCGGCGTACCGCAGGCGGCGCAGGAACGTCCGGGAGCCCCGCAGCGCCCGCATCACGCCACCCGCGCCGGTCAACGCCTCCCGGAGCAGCGGGGCAGGCTCCGCGTCCGCCCGCGCGTCCACCACGTCCACCAGCAGGTGCCGGTGCTCCTGCCCGACCACCTGCGCGAGCGCCTCGGTGGCGGCGGAGTGCGGGTCGGTGACGCCGTCGCCCGGCTCGACCCGCCAGGCGTCCCCGCCCAGCACCTTCAGCCCGTGCGCGAGCTTGACCCGGTGCGAGACGAACGCGCGGTACAGCTCGAACAGCCCGTCCACGCCGGCCGCCCTCCGCCGCGCGTGGGGGAGGTCCCCGGTCGCGGTGAAGTCGGTCGCGAACAGCACGCCCTCGACCAGCTCCCGCCGCAGCCGCTCGGCCAGCAGCCCCGCGCCGTCCTCGTCCAGGGCGAACACGTCCCGGCCGGTGTCGGTCCGCTCGCCCACGTAGCACGGGACGACCCGGTGCCCGAGCGCTCCGACCTCGGCGACCAGCCGCCTGCCCGCCGCGTTGTCGAGCACCACGGGCGCCCACACCGACGGCGCGGCGGCCTCGGCCGGCACCCGCGGCACCTCCAGCCACTCGGCCTGGAGGAACCGGCGCGGCCCCGCCAGGCTGAACCGCCGCCAGTCGACCTTCTTCACGGTGTAGTCGGTGATCCGCGCGAACGGGCGGCCGTCGGCGTCGAGCAGGTCCACGTCGTAGGTGATCGTCTGGCCGTCGCGGCTGTCGTCGCGGACCGTGCGGATCAGCGAGTAGCACGTCTCCGGCATGGGCCCGTGGAGCACGAAGCTCTTGTACAGGTAGGGCAGGAACGTCTCGCCGCTGTTCTGCGAGATGAGGTTCACCGCGTTGTCCAGCTTGGCCGGGTGCAGCCCGAACCCGTCGTCCGGCACGCCGTCCGGCAGCCGCAGCAGGGTCAGCGCGCCGGTCTGGTGCTTCCACACCGCGCGGACGTTGTCCCAGCGCGGGCCGAACTGGAACACGCCCGTGTCGGTCTCGGTGGGGTACGGGTCGGTCACGTCGACCGCGGCCGCCTTGAGGACGTCGAGGTCGACGGTGTCCGCCGGGCCGTCCTCGCGCAGCGGGCCGACCCGGCCTTCGACGTGGGTGACCCACTCGCCGGCCCGCGAGCTGGCCACCTGGAACGAGTACCCGTGCCCGACCCGGTCCAGCCGGGTGCGCACGGTGGCCTCCTCGCCCTCCTCGACGGAGAGCGGCACGAGGAAGAACACGTTCTCGAACCGCATGCTCCGCGTGTTCTCCAGCGCGGCCAGCGCGGCCCGCGCCATCTCCAGGTACGTCGTGCCCGGCACCACGGGCCGCTGCTCGATCCGGTGGTCGGAGAGCACCCAGTGCCGGTCGACCGACAGCCTGCTCTCGAACACGATCCCGCCGTCCGAGCGGCTGACCTCCACGCCCAGCAGGGGGTTGGCCTCGGCGGTGGCGAAGCCCCGCACGCTCGTCCTCATGGGCTTGGCCCAGTGGCGGGTCGGCTCGAACGGGTAGGTGGGCAGGGGCACCCGTCGGCGCGGCTCGTCGGCGTAGAACCCGGCGAACCCGACGCGGGCGCCCCGGACGTACGCGTTCGCCAGCTCGGTGAGGGCGGCGGCGTCGCCCCGCGCGCGGTACTCGGCGAGCTTCGCGTCGGCGGAGTCGGAGAGCCGCTTGCCGGTCTGGGCGGTGATGTCGCCGGGCCGCAGGTCGCCCCTCTTGTCGCTGACGACGGCGTGCACGCCGTGGAAGACGCCCCGCTGCTCGTCGGTGCCGAGGCCGCGCCGCCGGAGCCGGTCGACCGACTCGGCCAGCTCCTCCTTCGTCCCCGCGACGATCATGACGCGGTGCTCGTGGTGGCCGCGGCCGAGGTTGGAGGTGTAGCAGATGTCGGCGAGCGACCAGGGGCTGTCCGCGAGCACGGTCGCGTACCGGTCCAGCAGCGCGGTGAGCGCCGCCTCGGTCTTCGCGCTAACGGTGAAGCAGTAGCGCTCCCGCAGCTGGGGTTCGGCGCGGTACCGGGGCGCTTCCTCCAGCACGAGGTGGCAGTTGGTGCGGATGAAGCCGAACGAGCTGATCCCGGCCCGCCGGGGCTCGCCGCCGGTGTCCCACGGCACGAGCCGGTCGTTGACGTACAGCGGGCTGTCGGTGAAGTCGATGTAGGGGTTGGGCACGGCGAAGTTCGCCGACGGCGCGAGCAGCCCGGACTCGAGCGACTTCACCACCTTGGCCAGCGAGGCCGACCCCGACGCGGCCACCAGGTGGCCCATCGTGGTCTTGAGGGAGCCGATGCCGCAGAACTGCCTGCGGTCGGTGTGCCGGCGGAACGCGTTGGTCAGGCCCTTGACCTCGATCGGGTCGCCGAGCACGGTGCCCGTGCCGTGCGCCTCGACGTAGGTGATCGTCTCGGGCGGGACGCCGGCCTTGGCCCAGGCGTCGAGGACGACCCGCTCCTGCATCAGCGCGTTGGGCGCGGTGATGCTGTTGGACGTGCCGTCGTTGTTGATGGCGGAGGCCTTGATGACGGCGCGCACGTGGTCGCGGTCGGCCAGCGCCTTCTTCAGCGGCTTGAGCAGCACGATGCCCGCGCCCTCGCCCCACAGCGTGCCGTTCGCGCGGGCGTCGAACGTCCGCACGGTGTCGTCGTCCGAGACGACGCTGTCCATCGTCGCGCCGGACAGGAAGCTGGTCTTGGGCTCGCCGCCGGAGGACAGGTTGATGCCGCCCGCCAACGCCATGTCGCACTCGCCCAGGAGCAGGGACTGGATGGCCTGGTGCACGCTGACGCTGCCCGCGGAGCACGCGGTGTCGGTGTTGATGCAGGGGCCCTTGAGGTCGAGCACGTAGGAGATGCGGCTGGCGACCATCCCCTCCCACGAGCCGGACAGCTGCATCGGGTGCCGCTCGGAGAACATGCGGTAGTACGAGTAGTTCGACTGGTCGCGGCCGAGGAACACGCCGGTCCTCGACCCGACCGCGCTGTCGCCGCCGTAGCCCGCGTTCTCCAGCGCCTCGTAGGCCACTTCCAGCGCGATGCGCTGGTTCGGGTCCATGTAGTCCGCTTCGAGCGGGGGGATGCCGAAGAAGCGCGAGTCGAACTGGTCGATGCGGTCGAGGTAGCCGCTCACGGAGTAGAGCCGGTCGAGGTCGGCCTCGTCGACCGGCCGGCCCAGCAGGACCTCCGCGTAGTACGGGTTGCGGAGGATGTCGTACATGTCCTCCTTGCGCGACTGGGGGTAGTCGCGGATGCAGTCCCGGCCGACCTTGAGGAAGTCCCAGAACTGGTCGACGTCCTTGGCCTCGGCGAAGCGACCCGCCAGGCCGATGACCGCGATGTCCTCGTGCAGGTCGGCTTCCGACAGTTCGAGCAGCAGCCTCTTGGTGCGGTCGCGGTCGATCTGCTTGTTCACGAACTGCTCGAGGATGAAATCCTTCACGCTGTCCATCTGGTGTCCGTTTCCTCGAGAAGACCCTGCCTGTCTTCGACCGTGATCGCGCCCTGCTCCAGCAGGTCCAGCAACTTGTCGATGTCGCCCTCGTCGGCCTTCGCGGCGGCCGGCGGCGGGCTCGCGGCGGCCGGCGCGTCCACCCGCGACTTGGCTGCCAGGCAGGCCGCCTGGGCGGCGACGGTGGTGCAGCGGAACAGGTCCGTGATGTCCATCAGACCCGGGTAGCGCTCGTCGTAGAGCTTCAGCACCTGCGCCGTCAGCAGCGAGTTGCCGCCCAGGTCGCCGAACTCCTCGTGCGCGTCGAGCACGTCGAGGTCGAGCGCCTCGGCCCAGATCTCCGCGACACCCCGTTCGAGGTCACCGACGGAGTCCAGCCCGTGCAGCCGCACGGCACGTCCGCCCGAGCCGCGGCCGGCCTCGCGCGGCGCCTGCCGGGCGGGTTTCCGCATCCGCCCCGGCATCAGCACCGGCACGGTGTCCCCGGAGGCCATCAGGGCGTCGAGCAGGTCCACCGCCTCGGCGGTGTCCAGCGGCGGGAACAGCTCGTCCTCGTCGGCCGCGCCCATCCGCTCGGCGATCCCGGTCTCGCGCCACGCGGGCCACTGGACGCTCAGGCCGGGCAGCCCTTCCCGGTCGCGGCGCTGGGCCAGGCTGTCCAGCACCAGGTTCGCGGCGGTGTAGTCGGTCTGCCCCTGGTCGAGCAGGAGCCCGGCGATGCTGGAGAACGCCACGAAGTAGTCGGGCCGGTCGGCCAGCGTGGCCTCGTGCAGGTGCACCGCGCCCAGCGCCTTGGGGCGGTACACCCGCATGAACTCGTCGAAGTCCTTCGTGTACAGGAAGCCGACCCCGGGACGCCCGGCGAGGTGCAGGACACCGGAGATCCGGCCGTGCCGCTCGCGCAGCTCGCGCACGGCGCGGTCGACCGCCTGCCCGTCGCCCAGGTCGAGCCGGACGACCTCGAACACGTCCAGGTCGCGCTCGAACTCCGCCCAGTCCGGCCGGGTCGCGTCCGCGTGGTCGGACCCCAGCAGGACGAGCTTGCGCACGCCGCGCGACACCAGGTGCCGGGCCACGGCGGTGCCGAGGTCGCCCGTGCCGCCGGACACGAGGGTCACGCCGTCGCCGGGCGGCAGCGCCCGACCGCCGTCCCGCGCCGGGACGGGGTGCCGCTTCACGTGCGGCTCGTGCGGTCGCCCGTCCCGGTAGAGCAGGAACGGCGGCCGGTCGGCGCCCGCGGCCTCGGCCGCCAGCGCCGCCGGGCCGGTGCGCTCGTCGCTGTCGACGCAGCGGATGCCGAGGGCCTTATACTCCAGCGCGGCGACGCGCATCAGGCCGAGCAGCCCGGCCTGGCCGGGGTGCAACGCGGTCTCGTCGCCGGTGACCGCGAGCGCGTTGTGCGTCAGGGCCAGCAGCCCCCCGGCGAACACGAGCTGCCGGTCCGAGATGAGCTCGATCAGGCCCAGCGCCCGTCGCACCGGCTCGCTCGTGGCGTCGGCGAGCGAGGCGTCACCGGCGGGCAGGCAGGCCAGCACGCCGAAGGCGAACTCGCGACGCCCGCCCAACCGCTCGTCCGCGTCACCGGCGTCCGGCAGCAGGACGCAGTCGTAACCGGCGGACGCCAGCTCGCCGCGCACGCCGTCGAACGCGGCGCCGAAGTCACCGCAGAGCAGGACGGTCCCGCCGCCACCGCGCGTCGGGGCAGGCGGCGCGACCAGCCGGTAGGCCTGGACGTAGCCGTGCTCGCCGGCTCCGCGCACGTCGAGGTCGACCGCGGACTTGACGCAGTAGTTGTCCACGGTCAGCAGCACCCGGCCGGACGGGTCGACCACGGTCACGTCGAACGCGTGCAGCGCGCCGGCCACCGACTCCGGCCGCTTGCGGAAGTGGGCGAGCACGCGGGCGGGCAGGGAGTCGCGGATCGTCAGGACGCCGTAGGAGAACGGCAGGTACAGCCGCTCCTGGTCGTAGACGTTGCTCGGCGCGTTGATCACCGTGTCGAACAGCGAGGGGTGCAGGACGTAGTCGGCCAGCTCGGACCGGTACCGCGAGGGCAGCTCGAACTCGTAGAGCAGCTCGGCCGCCCCGGCGTCGGCGTGCCCGTCGCCCAGCGCCCCGGTCCAGCGGTCGCTGACGTCCAACCCCTTGGCGTGGTCGGAGCCCTCCGGCTCGCGCAGCGGGTGGTCCAGCCGCCGCCGCAGGCCCTCGACGTCGAGCGGCGGGACCGCGTCGGCCACGGCGCCGCGCACCAGCTCGGCCCGCGCGTTCTCCACCCAGCCGCCGTCGGCGCCGCGGCCGGCGATGGTGACGGCGGTGACGTCGCCCCTGGTCTCGAAGATGAGGTGCACCTCCTTGACCTCGCCGTCGGCGACCGCCAGCGGCGCGGCGAACAGGACGTCGCGCAGCACCACGTCCGACCCGGCCAGGCCGAGCCGCCGGGCCGCCGACACGACCATCTCGACCAGCCCGGTGCCGGGCAGCACGCCGACGCCGTGGATGCGGTGCTCGGCCAGCTCCCAGAAGTGCTCCGGGTCGAGCCGGCACACCACGATGTCGCGGTCGAGCGAGCGCACCACCTCCGCGCCGTCGATCAAGCCCCGGCGGCCCTGGCCGGCGGGTTCGACCCAGCACCGGGACCGCTCGAACGGGTAGGTGGGCAGCGGTGTCCGGCGGGCGCCGCCGGGCGCGGCCCGCCGCCAGTCGACCTCGGCGCCGCGGGCGTAGAGGGACGCCAGCCGGCGCAGCGCCGCGCGGTCGGCCGTCGGGGAGGCCACGGCCGCGGCCTCCCGGTCCAGCTCCTCGCGCTCGGCGTGGGTGAGGTCGTGCGGCTCGCGCTTCTCGCCGGCGTCCAGCACCAGGCGGAACGACCCCCGGCCGACGTCCGGGTTCGCGGCGACGCCGTCGACGTCCTCGATGTACCGCGCCAGCAGCGCGTCGAGCTCCGCCCGGCTCTCGAAGACGAACGCGGCGCGCACGCCGTGGTGCAGCCGGCCGACCGACGCGGTGAAGGCCAGGTCGGCGAGGTCGACCTCGTGGTCGGCCAGGAAGGCGCGGTAGCGCTCGGCGAGCCGGGCCAGCGCCCGGCCGTCGCGGGCGCTCAGGGGGAGCAGGAAGCAGGTGGGCGACTGCGCCCCGGCGCGGTCGCGGACCGGGACCGCGTCCGGGCCGCGCAGCACGAGGTGGCAGTTCGTCCCGCTCAGCCCGAAGCTGTTGATGCCCGCGTACAACGCCTCCCGCTCGTCGTCCGACCACGGCACGGTCCGGTCGTTGACGTACACGGGGGTCTGCGCGAAGGCGATGTTCCGGTTCGGCTCCTGGAAGTTCAGGCTCGCCGGCAGGACGCGGTGCTTCAGCGACAGGACGAGCTTGGCCAGCCCGACCAGGCCGGACGCGTTGTCCATGTGGCCGATGTTCGTCTTGACCGTGCCGATGCCGCAGAACTGCTTGCGCGCCGTCTGCCGGGAGAACGCCCGGTCGATGCCGCTGACCTCGACCGGGTCGCCGAGCCTGGTCGCGGTGCCGTGCGCCTCGATGAAGCTGATCTGCTCGGCCCTGACCCCGGCGTCGGCGAGGGCGTCGGTGATGAGGTCCGCCTGCGCGTCGGCGTTGGGCGCGGTGATGCCGTTCGACGCGCCGTCCTGGTTGACCGCGCCGCCCATGATGACGGCGTGGACGTGGTCGCCGTCGCGCTGCGCGCGGTCCAGGGACTTGAGCACGAGCACGACGCAGCCCTCGGCGGTGCTGGTGCCGTCGCCGCGGCGGTCGAACGTGCGGGTGCGGCGGTCGGCGGAGAGCGTGTCCTGGATGTCCTTGATGCCGATGCCGGACTCGTCGTCGGCGTCGACCGGCAGCAGGTCGGTCTTCACCGCGCCGACGATCGCCATCGAGCACTCGCCGTGCTGGATCGCGCGGTAGGCCGTGTAGGCGGCCACCAGGCCCGACGAGCAGGCCGTGTCGACGAGCAGCGACGGGCCCCTCAGGTCCAGCAGGTAGGCGATCCTGCTGGCGATCATCGACCGGATGTTGCCCGCGACCGCGATCTCGGGCGCGCCGGGGTCGATCGCCTGGACCACCGCCCGGTAGTCCTCGCCGAAGTCCGCCGACATGCCGGCGTACACGCCGACCTTGCCGCCGCCGATGTCCTTGTTCAGGTAGCCGGCGTCCTCCAGCGCGGCCCAGGCGGTCTCCAGGAAGATCCGCTGGTTCGGGTCGATCGACTTGGCCTCCTGCCGCGACAGCGAGAAGAACCGGTAGTCGAACTCCGACACGCTGGGCAGCCGGGCGCCGCCGGAGTAGCGCTCGGCGGCGATCGGCAGCCGCACGCCGCGCGCGGCGAGGTAGGCGTCCACGTCGGCGCGCCGTTCGGCCGACAGGTCGCGGTACCCCTCCTCGCCGCGCAGCAGGCTCGCGAAGAACCCGTCGAGGTCCTCCGCCTCGCCGACCCGGCCGCTCATCCCGATGATGGCGACGGGTCCGGCCTTCTTCCGCGGGCTGGAGCGGGTGACGCGCACCTCGGAGTCGTCCGGGAGCCGCGTCAGGTCGAGGTCGTCGAGACCGGGCAGGGAGCTCATGTGGCGAGGGCCCCCGCGATCGTCCGGAGGCCTGCGTCGCCGGTGCGCCGCAGGATCGACTCGACGCGGTCCCGCTGCTCGGCCTCGGGGACCTGCTTGGTCCTCATGATGGTCAGCAGCAGGTCCAGCGCGGTCTGCTTCTGCTCGTCGGACAGCGTCTCCTGGTCGAGCTTGGAGAGCTCCTGGAGCTTGCGGTACGGCAGGACGACACCCTGGTCGTACGCGGCGGCGTCGAAGTTCCGGTTCCGGGTGGCCGCGGCGGCGCCCAGGCACAGCCCCACCAGCCCCGGCTCGCGCTTCTTCAGCTCGACGAGCTGGTCGAGCACCGCGCGGACCCGCTCCGGCTCCTCGTCGAAGCTGTGCACCTCGCCCGAGCCGACGGCGCCCGTGAGCATCTTCTTCAGCACCTGCTTGGGCCCGACCTCCACCCACACCGCGGCCTTGCGCTCCACCAGGGACGCCACGATGGCGCTCCAGCGGACCGGGCTGGTCAGCTGCACGGCCAGCGACTCCCGGATGCTCTGGGGGCTCTCGTGCGCCTCGCCGGTGACGTTGCTGTAGACCGGCACGGTCGGCTCGGTGAACTCGACCTCGTGCAACGCCTCGGTGTACGCGGGCACCGCGTCCGCCATGAACGAGCTGTGGAACGCGCCGGCCACGTTCAGCTTGACCACCTTCGCCCCTCGGTCCTCGAGGTGGGCGGTCAGGCCCTTCAGGTCGTCCAGCGTGCCCGACAGCACGGTCTGCGCCTCGGCGTTGTAGTTGGCCACCTGCACGTCGTGGCCGCCGGAGTTGAACTCCTCCACGCACTTCTCGACGTCGGCGACCGGCATCCGCACCGCGGCGACCATCCCGGTGCCGCTCTCCGCGACGCAGCTCTCCATCGCCTCGCCGCGCGCCTTGACCAGCCGCACGGCGTCCTCGAACGTCAGCGCGCCCGCCGCGAGCAGCGCGGTGATCTCACCCAGGCTGTGCCCCGTCATGGCCGACACCGGGATCTTCCGGTCCTCGGTCATCACCTCGTACATCGCGTAGCTGAGCACCAGCAGCGAGACCTGCGCGAACCTGGTCCGGGTCACCTCCGCCGGCGGCGCGGTGAAGCAGAGGTCGGCCAGCGAGTAGCCGACGAGGTCGGACGCCTGCCCGAAGCGGTCCCGGACGACCCGGTTCCCGTCGAACCACCGCTTGCCCATGCCCGCGAACTGGGAGCCCTGCCCCGGGAACACGATCACGAGATCCTTCATGACTGCACCTTCTCCTTCGACGCGGGCGGAGCCAGGGCTCCGAGGAGCTTCACGTGGCCGCCCAGCAGCTGTTCCACCCGCGCGGGGTCCACCTCGCGGGCGTGGTCGATCCGGACCGAGACGGCGTCGGACCCGACGTCCACGGCGAACACGAGGTCGAAGTGGCCGAGCAGGTCGGCGTCCTCCACCTGCCGGGCGGCGCCGCACGCGACGGACACCGTGCCGTCGACGCCCCGGCAGGCGACGAACCGCTCCAGGTCGATCCGGTCGTTCCGGTCGCGCTGCCGCCGGTAGTCGTCGAAGACCTCGGCGAGGTCGGCCTTCCCGGCGAAGTCGAACCGGACCACGACCACCCGGCCGTCGTCGTCCACGACGCACAGCGAGACGTCGTCCACCTTGAGGAGCTTGTTGAGCGTGACGGCGAGCGCGACGTGCGCCACGTCCTCCGGCTCGTGCGCCCCTCCCGCCCGCAGTCGGTCCAGGGTGTCCCTGGTGCTCGCGGGCAGCACGGCCTCGACCCGGCCGTCGGCCGCGGCGTCGCTCGTGAACCACGACTCCGGCAGCCGCACGCCGAAGCCGGTGAGCAGCGCGTCGGCGTCACGCCGGGCGAACCCGGCCTCCAGGTGCTTGCGCAGCTTGCCGATCGTCGGGTTCGCGAACAGGTCGCTCACGTCCAGCATGCCGGGGAACTGCCGGTGCAGCTCCTCCAGCAGCAGGACCAGGCTGAACGAGTTGCCGCCGAGGTCGAAGAAGCTCTGGTCGTAGCCGATCGGGATGTCGCCGAGGACCTTGCGCCACGCGGCGACCAGCTCCTGGGCCACGCCCGTGCGGTGCTCGTCGGCGGGCGCGGCCTCCACCGGCTGGTCGGCCCGCGCCTCCAGGGTGCGGCGGTCGACCTTGCCGCTGGTCGTCATCGGGATGTCCGGGACCGGCGACAGGGTCGCCGGGACCATGTAGTCGGTCAGGCGCTCGGCCAGCCAGTCCCGCAGCGCCTCCGGCGCGAGGTAGGCGCCCTCGCGCACCTGGTAGAAGCCGCGGATGACCTGGCCGCCCGACACCTCCCGGACGATCACCGCCGCGCCCGTGACCAGGTCGTGCCCGGTGATCGCGAGCTCGATCTCGCCCAGCTCGACGCGGTAGCCGCGGATCTTCACCTGGTCGTCCACCCGGCCCAGGCAGTGGACCTCGCCGTCCCGCCAGAGGGCGCGGTCGCCGCTGAGGTAGATCCGGCCGTCGCCGAACGGGTCCTCGCGGAAGCGCTCGCGGGTCAGCTCGGGCCGGTGCAGGTAGCCGGGCGACACGCCGAGCCCGCCGATCCACAGGTTCCCGGCCACGCCCTCGGGCACCAGCCGGAGGTTGTCGTCCAGCACGTAGAAGGTGGTGTTGGCGATCGGGGCGCCGATGGTGACGGGACCCGTGGCGCCGGTGAGGTCCTTGACGCTGGACCAGATGCAG
Source organism: Saccharothrix sp. 6-C (assembly GCF_016695385.1). NCBI lineage: Bacteria > Bacillati > Actinomycetota > Actinomycetes > Pseudonocardiales > Pseudonocardiaceae > Saccharothrix > Saccharothrix sp. 6-C. Next base: position 5,325,326 of record NZ_CP064192.1, read on the forward strand.
GTCTCGGTCGGGCCGTAGACGTTGTGCACCTCCAGCGACGCGTGCTCGCCCAGCCGCGGCAGCAGGTCCTCCGGGAAGCCCTCGCCGCCCACGATGAGCTTGTCCAGCCGCGCCAGCGCGCGGCGCGCGGCCTCCGGGTCGGCGAACAGCAGGCGCAGCCGGGTCGGCGTCATCTGCAGGTACTCGACGTCGTTGGCGGCGACGAAGTCCGCGATGTCCGCGGGCGTGCGGACCTCCGACTCGCCCGCCACCACGACCGTGCCGCCCTTCGCGAGGGTCAGCAGGGTCTCCAGCAGGAAGATGTCGAAGGACGGGGTGGTCAGGCAGCCCACCGCCTTGTGCTCGGCCCACCCGAGGGCCGCGGGCATCCCGACGAGGAAGTTCGCCAGCGACCCGTTCGTCACCGTGACGCCCTTGGGCGTCCCGGTCGAGCCGGACGTGAAGATGACGTACGCGAGGTCGTCCGGCCCGGCCGGCGTCGCGGTGGTCGGGCCGTCGAGCGGAGCGTCCTCCCGCAGCACCAGCGCGCGGTCGCCGAGGTCCACCGCGGCGGCCAGCTCCTCGGTGCAGACGACCTTCTCCGGGGCCGCCGTGTCGATCACCAGCCGCAGCCGCTTCGCCGGGTCCTTCACGTCCATCGGGAGCCACGCGGCGCCGATGCGGTTGACCGCCAGCATCAGCGCGACCAGGTCGGGCGTCGGCGGCAGCAGGAGGCCCACCAGGTCGCCGGCGCCGACGTCGTGCGCGCGCAGCAGGCCGGCGAACCGGTCCACGCGCCCGGCCAGCTCGGCGTAGGTGACCTCCTCGCCGCCGAAGCGGATCGCGGGTCGTCCCGCGTGGTCGCGCACCGCGGCCTCGAACACCTCGGCGAGGGCCGGCACGTCCACCACCGGCCCGGCGCCCCAGGTCAGCAGCCGGTCCCGGGTCCCGTCGTCCAGCCGGGACAGCTCGTCGACCGTCTGGTCCGGCTCGCGCACGACCCGGGCGACCAGGTCCGCGTACTGCTCGGCCAGCTCGGTCATCCGCCGCTCGCCGTAGACGCCCGAGAAGTTCAGGTCGCCGAACAGGCCGCCGTCGCGCTCGGTGAGCTCCAGGGAGAGCGCGAACATCGAGCGCGGCACGGCGAAGTCCTCGGACGTGCCCTCGACGTCGCCGAACCGGTGCACGCGATCACGCGCGTTGGTGAAGGTGAACATCACGTCGAACAGGGCGTTGCGCCCGAAGTCCCGGTCCAGGTCCAGCTCCTGCACCAGCACGTCGTAGGAGTACGACGAGTGCTCCACCGCCGCGAGGCTGGTGTCGCGCACCGCCTGGAGCAGGTCCGGGACGCGGGTGTCCGCGGTCGGGCGGATGCGCAGCGGCAGCGACTGGGCGAACATGCCCACGGTGTCGTCGAACGACCCGGTGATCCGCTGGTCCAGGGGGATGCCGACGCACAGGTCGGCGCATCCCGTGGCGTTGGCCAGCAGCACCGACCACAGCGAGAGGTAGAAGATGAACGGCGTGGTGCGGTGCCGCTCGATGACCGCCTTGGCGGCCTCGTGCAGCGCGTCGTCGATCCGGAAGTGGTGGTGCGTCCCGGCGAAGTCGTTCACCACCGGGTAGGGCGAGTCGGTGGGCAGGTTCAGCGGCGGCGGCGCGGTCTCGAACTCGCGCAGCCACCACCGCCGGTGCTCCTCGTAGGCGGGTAGGCCGGCGGACCGCGCCTGCGCCCGCACGAACGCCGGGTAGCCGTCGGACCGCACGTCGGCCAGCTCGCCGCGCGCGAGGTGGTCGGCGAGGTCGTCGAGGATGATGTCGATCGACGCGCCGTCGGCGATGATGTGGTGCAGCGAGATCACCAGGTGGTGCGTGCCGTCGGCGTCGATGACGATCCCGCAGCGCCACAGCGGCGGCCGGGCCAGGTCGAACGGCCGGTTCAGCGCCGCGATCACGTCCTCGGTCCGCAGCGCGGGGTCGCGCCGGTGGTCGAAGACGTGGAACTCCGGGGTGACGTCCGGGGCGACGCGCGCCTTGATGTCGGTCGCGTCGATCTCGTAGTGGCCGCGCAGCTTCGGGTGCTTGCGCGCGATGGCCCGGAACGCCTCGGCGACCCGCTCCGGGTCGAGGGGGCCGTCGAAGCGCAGGCCGGTCACGATCTGGTAGGCCTCGTTGCCGCCGCGCATCCGCGACAGCACGTAGACCCGCTTCTCCTGCTCCGACACCGCGCTGTCGTCCAGCGGGTCGAGACCGGCGCCGCGGCCCGTGCCGGAGGGCAGGCCGCGGGGCGCCGTCGAGGTCGCCCGCCGGAAGTCGAACCCGCCCGCGCGCAGCGCTTCGACGCTGGTGCGGATGACCTCGAAGATGCGGTCCTGGTGCTCCCGGGTGTGCGCCAGGGAGAAGAAGGCGGTCCGCCGCTCCCACACGTAGACGCCGTGGAACACCATGAGCTTGAAGAACAGGTTCAACGTCAACGTCATGTCGGACATGTCGCGCGGCACGACGGTCTCGTACTTGTAGAGCGACGAGAAGTGCGACACCTTCAGCGGCACTTCCTCCGCCTCGAAGTAGTCGTTCACGCGGCGCGCGAAGTCCGCGGTGAGCTGGTTGACCGCGGCGAGCGCCTCGACCCCGTGCTCGCGCAGGTGGGTCAGCGCGGCCTTGCAGGCGGCCATCGTCAACGGGTGCTTGCAGAACGTGCCGGCGAAGAAGGTCGTGGGCGTCGAGGGCTTGGAGTCGTCCACGTCGGACCACGCGCCGCCGTCGACCGCGTCGAGGTACTTGGACTTGCCGGCGATGATGCCGATCGGCATCCCGCCGCCGACGAGCTTGCCGTACAGCGACATGTCCGACTCGACGCCGAAGTGCTCCTGGGCGCCGCCCAGCGCGATCCGGAAGCCCACGATCATCTCGTCGAAGATCAGCGCGATGCCGTGCTCCGTGCAGATCTCCCGCAGCTCGCGCAGGAACTCGGTGGGCTGCAACGTCGGGTTGCGCGACTGGACGGGTTCGACCAGGACGGCGGCCAGCTCGGCCCCGTGCCGCCGGATGCGCTCCAGCGACTCGGGGCTGCCGTAGGTGAGCACCACCGTGTCGTCGACCGCCGACTGCGGGATGCCGATCGAGGTGGGGATGCTGTCCTCGCCGTCGGCTTCCGCCAGCACGGCGTCGTAGCTGCCGTGGAAGGAGGTGAGGAACCGCGCCACCTTGTCCCGGCCGCTGACCGCGCGCGCCAGGCGCACGGACACCATCACGGCCTCGGTGCCGGTGTTGCAGAAGGCGACCCGCTCGGCCCCGGTCATCTCGTGCACCAGCTCCGCGACCTCGCCCGCCACCCGGTTCTGCGGGCCGAGCTCGTAGCCGCGGTCGAGCTGGTCGCGCACGGCGTCGACGATGAAGTCCGGCTGGTGGCCGAAGAAGTGGACGCCGTAGCCCATCGCGGTGTCGATGTACTCGTTGCCGTCCACGTCCCAGAACTTCGCCCCGCGCGACCGGGCCGACACGACGGGGTAGACCGTCTCCTTGAGGCTGGGGTTGAAGTTGAGCGAGGCGATCCAGTCGGCCAGCACCTCGCGGTGCTCGCCGGCGTACACCTTGGAGGTCGGGGTCTTCGCGGTGAACCGCGCCACGAAGTCGCGGATGAACGCGGCCTGCTCGGCGGTGAGCCGGTCGTCGACCAGCTCGATGTTGTTGGTGTGCGTGCCGACCTTGCGCGACCGGGCCACCGGGCGGCCCGGCTTCGCCTTCGGCTCAGGCGCCGGGGCCTGCGGCGCCACGCCCGCCAGCACGTCCAGCTGCTGCCGCATGATCTCCAGCTGCGACCGGATGACGCCCTCGATGCCGGGCGCTTGCGCGGACGCGCCCACGTCGAGCCCGACATGGTCCCCGATGGCCGGGACCGGGACGGCCCGTGGCCGCGGGGTCGGCTCGGCGGTGATCACCGGGGCCGCCTCGGCGGGCCGGTGCTCCAGCACGAAGTCGGCCAGCAGCCCCGGCGTGTAGAGCGACTCGAAGAACGCCTTGATCGGGATGTCCAGGTCGTACTCCGCCTCGACGCGCTTGCCCAGCTGGACGAGCATCAGGGAGTCGATGCCCAGCGCGAACAGCTGGACGGACTCGTCGATCGCGTCCACCGCGACGCCGGTGACCTGGCCGATGCTCTGCTTGACGAACTCGACGACCGCTTCCCGCTCGGCCATGCGCCGGACACCCGTCCTCTCCACCTCGGTGACCACCGGGGGCGACACCTCGCCGCCGTGCTGCCCGGCGCGGTCGGAGTACCAGGTCCGCCGCCGGTCGAACGGGGTGCGCGGCAGGTCGCGGACGAGCTCGCCCGACCCGCCGGGCAGCCGGTCCCACGCCAGGGACCGGCCCAGCTCCCACAGCACCGCCGCGCTCTCCAGCAGCTGGCGGGTGTCGGAGCGGCCCTTCCGCAGGCTCGGCAGGACGACGGCGGCGTCCGCGAACTCCTGCGCGACGAGCCCGCCGACCGTGGCCGTGGCGCCGATCTCCAGGAACACGCGCGCGCCGCTGTCGACCGCGGCGCCGACGGCCGCCCGGAACAGGACGGGCTCGACCAGGTGCCTGCTCCAGTAGGACGCGTCGATCGGCGAGTCCGCCGGGACGGGCTGCCCGGTCACCGCGGAGATCCACGGCAGGGCGGGCGGGTCGAACGCGTGGTGGCGGATCTGCTCGTGCAGGTCGTCCGCCGCCTGCGCCATCGACGCCGAGTGGTACGGGTGCGAGACGTCCAGCCGCTCGGTGAAGATCCGCTGCTTGCGCGCGGCCTTGAGCACCGCGGCGAGGCCCTCGGCGGCGCCGGCGACGGTGGTGTTCTCGGCCGCGTTCACCGCGGCGACGGAGACGTCCGGGTGGTCGGCCAGCAGCTGCTCCGCCCGCTCCCGCGAGCACAGCAGCGTCGCCATCGAGCCGTCCGCGGTCGAGGCCGCCACGACCCGTGCCCGGCGCGTCACCAGGTCGACCGCCTGGGTGAGGCTCATGACCGACGCGAAGCAGGCCGCCGCGTACTCGCCGACGCTGTGGCCGATCACGGCCGAGGGCGTGACGCCGAGCGCCTGCCAGTACCGCGCGAGCGCCAGCTCGACCGCGAAGATCATCGCCTGGGTGTGGCGCGGCGACCGGAACGGCGCCTCGTCGTCGCCGAACATGGCCTCGACCGGCGACACGTCGCCGATCCGGCGGAACACCCGGTCGATCTCGTCCAGCTCGGCGCGGAAGACCGCGGCGTGCTCGTAGAGCTCCCGGGCCATGCCCGGGTACTGCGTGCCCTGCCCGGAGAACACGAACACCTGGCCGGCGCCCGCCTCCCGGGCGGACGCGAGCGAGCCCAGCGCGGTCTCGACGGCGGCCGGGATGTCGGTCACCGAGTCGCAGACCAGCGCCGCCCGGTGCCGCAGGGCCGCGCGCCGCTCCCCCAGCGTGTGGGCGATGTCGGCGAGGTCGGCGGACGTGCCCCCGCTCCACCCGGCCAGGTTCCGCAGGGCGGTGCGCAGCGCCGCGTCCGACTTCGCCGAGACGGGCAGCAGGCGGGCCGGGGCGGGCGTCGTCCGCGCGGCCCTCGGTTTCGGCCGGTACTCCTCGACGATCATGTGCGCGTTGCTGCCGCTGATGCCGAAGGAGCTGATCCCGGCCCGGCGGCGACCGCCGACCGGTTCCCAGGCGACCTCCTCGGCCACCACCTCGATCGGGATGGCGTCCCAGTCGATCAGCCGGTTGCCCTCGCGGAAGTGCAGGGTGGCCGGGAGCCTGCCGTGCCGCATGGACACGATCACCTTGCACAGCGCGGCCATGCCCGCCGCGGACTCCAGGTGCCCGAGGTTGGACTTCACGCTGCCGACGCGCAGCTTGTCGCGCCTGCCCGCGAAGACCCTGGCGAGGGCGTTGACCTCCTGCGGGTCGCCGATGGGCGTGCCCGAGCCGTGCGCCTCGACGTAGGAGACGTCCTCGATCCCGACGCCGGCCTCCGCCATCGCGGCCTCGACCACGCGCTGCTGCGCGGTGCCGCTCGGGACGGTGAACCCGCCGCCCTGGCCGTTGTGGTTGATCGCCGAACCGCTGATCACGGCCAGCACGTCGTCACCGTCGCGCTCGGCGTCCGACAGGCGCTTGAGGACGACGACCGTCCCGCCCTCGCTGCGGATGTAGCCGTCGGCGCCGTCGTCGAAGCTGCGGCACCGCCCGGTCGGGGACAGCGCCTGCAACCGGGACCACGACACGTGGCCCTCCGGGCTGAGGATCAGGTTCACCGCGGCGGCGACGACCATGTCGCAACCACCCTGCTTGAGCTCGCGGCCCGCCTGGTGCAGCGCGTACAACGATGACGCGCAGGCCGCGTCGATCGCCTGGCTGGGGCCGTCGAAGCCGTAGGTGTAGGAGATCCGGCCGGCCGCCGAGTTCGCCATGTTGCCGGTGTAGCTGTACCGCTCGGCCGGGTGCCCGAGGTTCTTCCCGACCTGGACGTAGTCGTTGGTGTAGATGCCGACGAACACGCCGACGCGCCGGTCGCGCCCCGCCGCGGTCGGGTCCATCCCCGCGTCTTCGAGGGCTTCCCAGGTCAGCTCCAGCAGCAGCCGCTGCTGCGGGTCGATCGACTCGGCCTCGGTGGGTGAGATGTTGAAGAACAGCGGGTCGAAGCCGTCCACCTGGTCGAGGTAGCCGCCCTGGGTGGTGGTCACCTCGCTGGTGTCGAGGTCGCTGTGCGCCCACCGGTCGGCGGGCACCTCCCGCACGACGTCGACCCCGCCGCTCAACGTCTCCCAGAGCTGGTCGCGGGTCTCGATGCCGCCGGGCAGCCGGAACGCCAAGCCGACCACGGCGAGGGGCTCGGCGGAGAACGCGCCCTCCCGCGCCGGGGCGGGGCGCGCCTCGGCCGGCGCGCGGACCTGACCGACGCGCCGGGTCAGCTCGGCGGTGAGCGCGTCGGCGGTGGGGTGGTCGATGATGAACGTGCTCTCCAGCGAGACGCCCAGCTCGCGCGCCAGACCGCTCTGCAGCCTGATCAGCTGGACCGACGTGCAGCCCAGCTCGAACAGGCTCTTCTCGTAGTCGTCCTGGCGCAGCTCGCCGCCGATGCCCAGCACCTCCGCGACGTGCCTCGACACCAGGTCGGGCAGCGAGGCGCCGTCGGCGGCGGGCCGGGTCGGCGCGGTGCCCGCGCGGGAGCGGGTCGCCGGCGCGTCCAGGTCCGGCAGGTCGATCGTCCGGCCGCGGCCGGCGAGCACGGGCTCCCAGTCCACCGCCAGGCCCTGCACGTGCGCCTCGGCGAGCGAGGTCAGGAAGTGGTCCAGGCGCGGCTCGTCGCGGCGCAGGGAGTTCAGCACCGGCGCCTCGACGCCGACGTCCTCCGCGGTCTGCCGCAGCGCCAGCGTCAGCACCGGGTGCGCGGTGACCTCGACGAACGCCTGGTAGCCGGCCGCCAGCATGGCCCTGGTCGCGCTCTCGAAGAGCATCGGCTGACGCAGGTTGCGGTACCAGTAGTCGGCGTCCAGCCCGGCGGTGTCGACCGCCGCGCCGGCCATGCCGGAGTAGAACGGGATGTCCGACGCGCGCGGGGTGATCGACGCGAGCGAGGTCAGCACGGTGTCGCGCACCTCCTCGACCCGCGGGCAGTGGGCGGCCAGCGGCACGGAGGTCACGTGGGCGTAGACGCCCGCCGCGCGCAGCTGCTCGGCGGCGAGCGCGAGCACCTCGCGGTCGCCCGAGACCACCACCGTGCGCGGCGCCATCACACCCGAGACGTGGACGTCGTGGCCGTGCTCGGCGAACCACGAGGTCACCTCGCGCACCGGCAGCGCCACCACGGCCATGCCTCCCCGGCCGGCCAGCGTCGACTGGGCGCGGCTCCACAGCACGGCGGTCTTCGCGGCGTCGTCCAGCGACAGCGCGCCGGACACGAACGCCGCGGCGGCCTCGCCGATGCTGTGCCCGACCACCGCGTGCGGTCGGACGCCGTAGGAGCCCCACAGCCCGGTGAGCGCCACCATGATCGAGAACAGCACGGGCTGCACGACGTCCGTCCGGTCGTACAGGTCCGCGTCGTCCGACCTCAGCACGTCCACCAGCGACCAGTCGACGTGCGGCGCCAGGGCGTCGGCGCAGTCGGCGATCCGCCGGGCGAACACCGGCGAGGAGTCGAGCAGGTCGGCGGCCATCCCGGGCCAGATCGCGCCCTGGCCCGGGAACACGAACGCGGGGCGCGTCACCTCGACCGCCGTCCCCTCGACCACGTGCGGCGCCGGCCGACCTTGGGCGAGCAGGTCCAGCGGCCCGGCGAAGTCGTCGCCACGCCCCAGCAGCACGGCGCGGCGCGCGTGCGGCGGTCGGGTCGTCGCCAGGGTGCGGCCCACGTCCCAGGCGTCGACGGCGCCGTCGCGGACGAAGTCGCGCAACCGCGCGGCGACGTCGCGCAGCGCCTGCTCCCCCGGCGCGCCGAGGATCCACGGAATCGTCATCGCCGCCTCACCACCCGGTCACACGGGGTGCTTGCCATGACGCCCTCCGGGGTGCTCGCGACGCGCGGGATCTCACACGGTTCATTGCCTAGTTCTTCCTGGCGTACTTCTTGTAGCCGAAGTCGGCGATCATGACCTGCTGCAGCTGGGAGGTCCCCTCGATGACCTCGAGGATCTTCGCCTCCCGGAACAGGCGCTCCGCCGGGAAACCCGACCAGCACCCGTTCCCGCCGAGCACCTGGACCGCGTCCGACGTCGCGCGCTGCGCGATCGTGGACGAGAAGTACTTCGCGATGTTGGTCTCCATGGCCGCGTCGGCGGTGCGCGGCGCCAGGAAGCGGCCCGCCCGCCGGCACAGCTCCCTGGCCGCGGCGACGTTCGTGACCGCGTCCGCGACCATCTTCTGCACCAACTGCTGCGTGCCGATCTTGACGCCGAACTGCTCGCGGCGCGTGGCGTAGGAGCACATCTCCTCCACCGCCGCCTGCGCCAGCGCGACGCCCGCCCACGCGATGCTGTACCGACCGTGCAGCAGGGCCGTGTTGACCACGAAGCCGAAGCCCGCGCCGACGCCCGCGACGAGGTTCTCCGCCGGCACCTCGACGTCGGCGAAGGCGACCTCCGCGATGTGCGTCGCCCGGTTGCCCAGGAACCCGGACATGGGCCGGGTGTCCACTCCCGGCGCGTCCCGCTCCACGATGAACGCGCTCGTCGTGCCGTGGTCGGAGGCGACCACCAGGAACAGGTCGGCGATCCCGGCGAAGGAGATCCACTTCTTCCGTCCGTTGAGGACGAACGTGTCGCCCTTCCTGGTGTAGGTCGTGGCCACGGCGGCGGCGTCGGACCCGGCGTTCTCCTCGGACAGCGCGAAGCACGCGATCCGCTCGCCGCGGGCGAGCGCGGGCAGGTACTTCTCCTTGAGCCGCTTCGACGCCAGGTCCACCAGCGTCCCGGCCACGATGGAGGTGTGCACGGTCAGCAGCGCCCGGGTGGAGGCGCACGCCTTGCCGATGACCTCGGTGAGCTCCCCGTACGCCAACGGGTCCAGGCCCAGGCCGCCCCACCTCACGGGGATCGCCGCGCCGAGGAAGCCCTCGGCCGCCATGGTCCTGACGACGTCGGCCGGCAGGCGCTCGTCGCGGTCGAACTCCGCGGCCCGGGGCGCCAGCCCGGTGTCCGCGAACGACCTGGCTCTCGCGATGACCTCGGACGGGTCGACGTCACTCACCCGACGGGCTCTTCAGGTCGGCGACCATGTCCGCGAGGCGGCGGACCGAGCTGAAGTTCCGCAGCACGATGTAGTCGTCCGGCACCTCGACGTCGAACGTGGACTCCACGTAGTGCAGGAGCTGCATGGCGAACAGCGACGTGAAGAAGCCCCGCTCGAAGATGTTGTCCTCGTCGTGCAGCTCCACGTCCTTGAACGCGGTCATGTTCTCCCGCAGGTAAGCCCGGATGTTGGCCGCGGCGTCCGCCACCGTGACGTCTGCCATGTTCACCACCGCCTCGTCATGCATCGATCTCGACCTTGATGTACTCGGGGTATCCCTGCCGGAGAGCGAGGTCGTTCTCGTACAGGTGGTCATTGCCCTCTTGCGACACCACGCGGAAGTTCGCCAGCTGGTAGGTCACCAGCATCTGGCGGTTGCGGTCGGTGCGGCGGAAGCGGGCGAACAGGCGCTTGCCGTGGTCGGCGGCGCGCTGAAGCAGGAACGACAGCAGCACCGTGCCCACGCCCTTGGACACCGTGCGGCAGGACATGAGCAGCAGGTTGATCGTCCAGCGGTCGTCCCGCTTCTCCACCAGCGCCATGCCGATCTTGCCGTACGAGCCGTAGCGGTCGGTCAGCTCGCACACCCACAGGTCGTGGTCCGGGTCGCGCATCAGCTCGTCGAGCTGCTCGTAGGAGTACTGGATGCCGGTGGAGTTCAGCTGGTTGGTGCGCTCGGTCAGCTCTTCGAGGCGCAGCAGGTCGTCGTCCTTGGCCCGGGAGATGGCGAAGATCATGCCGAGGCCGCCGAGGAACTCGTCCGCGGGACCCCGGTGGTCGAGCTCGGCCTCGTGGCGCGCCTGGTCCTCCAGGTACATGAGCCGGCGCCGGCTCGCGTCCTCGGTGACCACCTTGGGGTTCAGGCGGGGCATGGACAGCACGGTGTGCAGCTGCGCCGAGTCGACCGTCTCGACCTCGGGGTGGGCGAAGGCCACCTCGTCGCGCTCGAACGGCTGGTCGTCCACGAACATGATCGTGTCGATGCCGATGTTGAGCTTCTCGCGGATCGCGGCGACGGAGCTGGACTTGCTGTTCCAGTTGATCTGCGGGTACAGGAAGTACTCGGCGAGGCCGAGGCCCTCCAGCACGCGCATCGCGTCGTCGTGGTTGTTCTTGCTGGCGACCGACTGGAGGACGCCGCGGGCGTCCAGGGTCTTGACCAGGTCCACCACGCCGTCGCGCGGGACGAGCTCGTCGCCCGCCGACAGCGTGCCGTGCCACAGCGTGTCGTCGAGGTCCCACACGACGCACTTGACCATCTTCATGAATCGACGTCCCCCAGAGTGATCACTGCCTGTGCCGTTCCCGCGCGGATCAGTGCTGCGCGTACGTGTAGAACCCCTGGCCGCTCTTCCGGCCGAGGAGCCCGGCGGCGACCATCTTCTTCAGCGTCGGGCAGCAGCGGAACTTGCTGTCCTGGTACTCCTCGTAGAGCACGTTCAGCGAGTTGACGACGGTGTCCAGCCCGATGAGGTCGGCGGTCTCCAGCGGACCCATCCGGTGCCCGTAGCCGAGCTTGAAGATCGCGTCGACCTGCTCGGGCTCGGCCACGCCGTCGTGCACCAGGAAGGCCGCCTCGTTCATGAAGAGGTGCGACAACCGGTTGGACACGAAGCCGGGCATGTCGTTGACCACGATGGACCGCTTGCCCAGCGAGCCGACGAACTCCTCGGCCCGCTTGATCGTGTCGTCGGAGGTGTGGAAGCCGCGCACGACCTCCGCGCACTCCAGCAGCGGCACGGGGTTCATGAAGTGGATGCCCACGACGTCGGCGGGTCGGGCCGTGCGGGCGGCGAGCTTGGTGATGGAGATGCAGCTCGTGTTCGCGGCGATCTTCACGTCCTCGCCGCAGACCTCGCGCAGCCGGAGGTACAGCCGCTCCTTCGCGGCCAGGTCCTCCACGATGTTCTCGACGATCCAGTCGGCTTCGGCGAGGTCGCCCAGGTCCGCGGTGAAGCGGATGCGGCCCAGGACCTCGTCGGCTTTCCACGAGCCCGCGGTCGGGGACATCATCCGGAACTTCCGGACCAGCCCGCGGGCGTCCCGGGGAGCCGCGGCCAGCACGTCGGGATCGTGGTCGGTCAGGATGACGTCATAACCGTTGGCGGCGCACGTGATGGCCACGTCCTTGCCCATCACGCCCGCGCCGATGACCCCTACTGTCGCCATGCCCCGGTCGCCCCCGCTAACGAAGAGTGCGCGCAGTGCGCGCGAACGTCCACACATTCTTTTTTCGCGCACGCCGCCCGCCGACGTCGTGCCGAGAACCGGCCGGGCGTCGAAAACAAGCTTCGTACTCGATTGAACCGTCCTTCGGATGCGCGCACCCGAAGAATCAGCCGCAGCCCGCCCGAACCATGCGAGATCAACCCCTACTGACCCTTTCGGCCAGGAGGAGGCTTTCACTACGCCGTTTGCGCGCTACGTCCGGTTCGTACCTTCCGTGCCAGGGACGATACACAGAACGCCGTAGCTGCGTAAAGGTTTCACCAAGGCTACGGAAAGTAGCAGGGTGATCGCGCGGCGTGCCCGACCCGAACATTCCCGTACCTACCGGGAAGTAAAGCCCGAAAACGGGCCGCAGCGCGTTGTCGATCTTGATCGGGGTTAGGACCACCCGCGTGGACTGGACATTCCGGTGCCCACAAGGAATTTCCCGGATCCGTGGAAGCCTCGCATTCGAGCCGGCACAGCCCCTCTCGACCGGCCCGACACCAGAACGGCAGACACCCCGCCCGACCTCATCAAGAGTGGCCTGACCAGCACAAACACTGCCGACTGGACCGACGCCGCACCGCCTCCCCCGCCGACGCGCCACCCACCTGGAGCCCCTTATAGCGGACGACCGCCGCCCTTCTCCGGTGTTTGACAAGAATTTTTCGCGAAGTTAAGAGCGGGTCAAGGGAACCGCCGCCGATCGGTCCCCGACCCGACGGATAGCGGCTGGTCACTACGCGGTGCCGCATCCGGATGATGTCGTCTCAAATGGTAGAAGATTCAACCTGGATGCTGAATCCCGCACCTGTCGGTGCGCGGTCGATACCGCCGGACAATCCATCCGGTGACGGGGTCGAACGCACCCTTGTCGACCTAGGTGGCAACGTCTAACATGCGTCGTTCCGCCTCGACGAAACCACCGACCAGCAAGGAACGACCGTGGACAGAACGTTTGCCGAAGATGTCGGCGACTGGCTGGTCGCCCAAGCCGACGATCTCCTCCAGGTCGGCGGCACGAAACAACTCATGGGGCTCGACTGGACCGTTCTGCCGGAAGTGTGGCCGCCCGATCCCGCGACCGAGGTGTTCACCTCCGCGCTCCCGTTCGGCCCCGGCACGCGCTTCCTGGAAATCGGCTGCGGCGCCGGCGTGACGAGCGTGATGGCCGCCAGGAACGGGTGCGAGCGCGTCGTCGCGGCCGACATCAACCCGGCCGCCGTCGCCAACACCGAGCTGAACGCCAAGGCCCACGGCGTCGGGGACCGGGTGGAGGCGCTGACGAGCGACCTGTTCCACGAGTTCGCGCCGACGGACGTGTTCGACCTGATCGTCTCCAACCCGCCGCTCGTCCGGGCCCGCGAGGACCGCGCCTACGACCGGCCGATCGAGCGGTCGGTGTTCGACCCGGGCTACGGCATCCACCAGCGGTTCTTCGACGAGGTGAAGCCGCACCTCGCCGAGGACGGGCGGATCTTCATGAACACCAGCGACACGATGGGCGACCCGAAGTCGATCGTGGCGCTCGCCGTGCGCATGGGCTTCGCCGTGCGCAAGCACCACTCGAACCGGATCGAGATCCCCGGCTCGCTGATCGGTTGGACCCCGGCGGTCGCCGCCGCCGCGGACGAGCACGGCCTGGTCCACATCGACTCGTCGATCTACGAGTTCCAGCTGATCTGACGGCCGACCGTCCACTGTGGTCAGGACGGGTCGCGCGCGGTGTCCCCGGACGACGCGCGGTGCCCCGGAACGACCGGTGGCCCGCGGACGAAATCGTCCGCGGGCCACCGGTCACGTCCGGGTCAGCCGGCCGGGCCGTCGGTGACCGTGCCGAAGACCGTGGTGCCGATCGAGCCCGGGGTGCGGGTCGCGAGGTCGAAGCGGATCCGCTCGGTGGGCTCGACCTCCGCGTCGGCCACCGTCAGCACGGACACGTCCACGCTCACCTGCCCGCGCTGGAAGTAGGCGGTCACCCCCAACCCGGTGGAGGACAGCGGCCGGGAGGGCAGCGGTTCCTCTCGGGACACGCGTTGGCGGAACCACACCTCGTCGACGTCCGTGGTGGACAGTTCGACGCCGCCCGGTGCGATCGGCCGGCCGGCGACCGTGACGTTCGAGTCGGCGACCGAGGACAGCGTCACCCGCCACGTCAGCGTGCCGCCCTCGGCGACCTCGCCGACGACCGGGGTGGCGGTGACGGTCGGCTCGGGGTCGTCGTTCGGCACGGTCAACCGGTCCGTGTAGCGGCCGACGACCGCGCCCTTCACCGCCTTGGCCAGGACCACCCGCTTGGCGCCGAAGCTCCAGCGGGTGTTCCCGGTGACCTGCACCGGGATCGCGACCTCGTGCTGCCCGGGCTCGATCGCCACCAGCTGCTCGGTGTACGCGCCGTCCTCGCCCTGGACGAGCACCCGCACGGAGCCCGCGCCGTCACCGGTGACCGAGACCGGGAAGTGGACGGTCCGCGTGCCGGAGTCGCCTTCCTCCACGGTCAGCGCGCCCACGTCGACGCGCGGCAGCGCCACCGGGCGCGGGTCCGGCAGGCCGGGCGCCCAGCCGTGGGCGTCGATGAGCCACGCCTCCCCGGAGTCCCCGTGCGGGACGAGTTCCAGCTCGGCGACGCGGCGCAGGTCGATCCCGCGCGCCGGCAGCGGCACGCGGACCTCCTGCGCCCACCGGGCGGAGAGCCGCTCGGTGGCGGGCAGGCCGTCCAGCGCCACCGTCCCCAGCTGCGCGCGCCGCCCGGCGGCGTCGGTGACGGCCACGTCGAAGCGGTTGGCGGTGGTGTTCGGCGGCACGGCCAGCCTCAGCGCCAGGTGCCTCGACCCCGCCAGGGACACCGGCGCACCGGGGCGCACGGTCGAGGACTGGCCGTCGGCGGTCCACCGCAGGGCCACGGCGAACCGGCCGGACTCCGGCACCACGCGGTTGAACCGGACGAAGTGCGGTGACGGGCGGGCGGCGGCCGGGTCGACGCAAGCCGCCGCCGCGTCGGCCGAGACCTGCGCGCACACCCGCGCGGACCCGCTCGCCGACGTCGTCTCGTCGGGCACGACGAACGGTGAGCGCGCGCCGCCGACGGCGTGGGCGAGCACGCGCGCCGGGTCGGCCGAGGGCGCGCGGACGCCCGAGCCGTCGAGCAGGGGCAGCACCCGCCGGTCTCCCGCCACGAACAACCGCGCCGCGGCGGCGATGTAGGTCGCGCCCGCGTTCTGCTGCTGCTCGGCCGTGAGGCGGGTGGGCGTGCCCGGCGAGCACACCGCGTCGGTCCACGTGACGGGGAAGTCGTCGTTGGCCGGCGCCTCCGCCTGACCGGGCGTCCACTCGGTGTTGAAGAAGTTGTGGTTCGCGCCGACGACGTACAGCGCGCTGTGCAGCGCCGCTCCCCGGCTCACGCCGCGAGTGCCGTCCACGGACAGCTGGCCCTGGAGGTCGGACACGTCGCCGTCGCAGCCGGGCAGGATGGTCGCCGACGGGACGTCCGGCGCGGGGTTGTGCCCGAAGATCGTCGGGCCGATGAGCAAGGTGCCCTTGACGGTCCAGCGCACCGGATCACCTTGGGGCGGCGGGGAAACGCTGTCGACCGCGGCCCGGTTGACGCCCTCGCCGCCACGCGAGTGGCCGACCAGGAACACGGCGCCCAGGTCGGCGACGGGCGCGGCGCGGACGACCTCGGGCGCGGCGGCCCGACCGGCGCCCGCCCAGTCGGCCCACCTCGCCAGGTGGGCGCGGACCAGTGCCGAGCGCGCGCCGGCGCCCGACTCGACGTCCAGCGTGTCCTGGGCGTTGACGGAGTTGGCCGACACGGACACCGTCACGTAGCCCTGCGAGGCGAGCAGCCGCTGCGCCTGGAGGTAGCCGCGGTGGCTCGGCACCGGCTCGGCGGGCGCCGGGCAGGGCCACTCCAGCAGGACCTGGGTCCCGTTGTAGCAGGTGACGTGCCTGCCGTGCAGGAACAGCGCCAGCGGTCGCCTGCCCGGCGCGCCGGTCGGCGCGACGACCACGGCCCGCATCTCCAGCGGCACCGCGTAGCCGGGCGCGGTGATCGGGTCGAGCTCGTACTCCCCGGTGCGCGTGGCGAACGGGCCGGGCTTGCCGGGATCGACCTCGCCGGCGGGCGACAACGCGGGTGGCTCGCCGATCGACGCGGTCGACGCGGGCGCGGGCTCCTCCGCGTCCAGCCGTCGGCCCGAGACCCGCACCTGGAGCTCGTCGACGTCGTCGAACCCCGCCCCGGGCAAGGTGTACGTGCGCAGGTCGGCGGACGTGCCGGGCACGCCCAGCAACCGGTCGCCCTCCCAGAACTCGACCGCGGCGCCGCCGGGCGGCACCGGGGCGGGCGCGGTCCACGTCAGCCCCGCACCGGTGATCGCCCACCCCGCGGGCGGCGACGGGTCCGCCGGTCGCGCCTGGGCCGGCGCGGCGACCGGCAGGACGAGAGCCGCCACCGTCAACGCGGGTAACAAGAGTCTGATCGAGCGCATGAGCGATCCCCCTGAATCGACCGACGTGCGACCAGTTCTAGTGGTGGCGGACGGGGCCCCACAAGCGTTGGCGAAACTGTTGCGGGCCGTTCGCCCCGACAGTGCCCGAAAGTCCCTTCACCTCGCAGCGGCCGCGCGGAGGTGCAGGCGGATCGCCGAGATCAGGAAGAAGACGCCGCCCACGGCCGCGTAACCGGCGATGGCGGTGAGCGACGCGTCGGCGCCGCCGGCCTGCAGGACGAAGGTCGAGCCGGCGACGGCGGACAGGCCGCCGCTGAGGATCATCGCCCACTGGCCGCCGAGCCGGCGGCGCTGGATCGCGACGACCAGCTGCACGATGCCGGCGGTGATCGCCCAGGCGCCCCACACCCGCAGCACGCTCGGGATGTCGGAGGTGGCGGCGACGGCCACGCCGATGCCGGCGAGCAGGCTCAGCGCCATGTTGGCGTACAGCGGCGCGCGGGGTCGTGCGGAGCCCGAGGAGCGGAAGTCGACCACGGCGGCGGCGACGTCGAACAGCGGGTAGACCACCAGCAGCGCGATGCCGAACGGGGTGAGCGCGGACGCGGTGAGGGCCAGCAGGCCGGTCCAGACGATGGCGAAGCCGAACCGGGCGTAGTAGAGGGTCCGCAGCCCGTCGGCGCCTCCGGTGGTCTCGGTGGCGACGGGGGTGGCGGCTTCGGTGGAACTGGACATCAGGTCCCTCTTCCGGTGATCGGGGCGGTGGCGGGACGACTGCCCCGGCGACCGCAAGTAGACAGAACGATCGGTACACCCAGAGCGTGCGGCACGCCCGCCGCGCCTGTCAAGACCGACCGTTCTATCTGCTAGCCTCGGTCAGGGAGCGCGAAGGTCAGAGATCCCGGAGGGCTGGGGAAATGTCGGAAGCACGAGCGCGACTGCTCGGCACGGCCAGCGCGCTGTTCTACGCCGAAGGACTCCACTCGGTCGGCATCGACCGCATCATCGCCGCCGCCGGGGTGACCCGGGCCACGCTGTACCGGCACTTCCCGGGCAAGGACGACCTCGTGGTCGCCTACCTGACCCAGGGCGACGAGGCGATCCGCGCGCGAACGGACGCCGCGCGGAGCCGGGACTCGTCCCCCGAGGACGTCGTCCGCGCCGTCGGGCGGTCCATCGCCGACGACATCCGCCGCCCCGGCTTCCGGGGCTGCGCGTTCCTCAACGCCGCCGCCGAGTACCCCGACCCGACCCACCCGGTCCACCGGGCGGTCCTCAGGCACCGGCAGTGGTTCCAGGCCACGATCACCGAACTCCTCGCCGCCACCGGGGAAACCGACCCGGAACCCGCCGCCCGCCACTTCGTCATGCTGCGGGACGGCGCGATGGCCGCCGGCTGCCTGACCGACCCGGAGCCGATCTGCGAGACGTTCCTGCGCGGGATCGAAGAACTGCTCGAACACCTCGGTCACGGCCGTCGGCAACCGCATCCGTCCTGATCGGCGACACCCGGACCGACTGCTTCCCGAAATTATTTCGAATACGCGGGAGGTGAGCGACCCTCTCGACGTCCCGGAGCACTCCGGAACGCCGCCGCAATTGCGCCGGTGAACTGCGGGAACCGCAGGACGGCGCCTCGCACCGCCTTCACCGCATTGATCCCGCGAGCCCATGTCCGAAACCGATGGGCGGTGTCGCGCGCGCCGGGGGGCGCTCGACCGTTCGGCCCTGTACAGGGGGTGGACGTGCGGTTGGATGATCGCATGTACAACGCCATTGTCGTAGGTGGCCGGTGCGCCGGGGCGGCGGTCGGGACGCACCTGGCCCGCCGCGGGCTCCGGGTATTGGTCGTGGACCGGTCGACATTTCCCAGCGACGTCCTCTCCACACATTTCGTGTGGCCGCACGGAGCCTCCTACCTGAATCGGCTGGGGGTGCTGGACCAGATCAAGGCCGTGACCCCCGGGCACACCCACGTCACCATGGTCAACAATGGCCTCCCGTTACGCGGCAGCGTGCCCGAGGAATTGTTGCGCAACCAATTCCGCTTACTGCACGACGACGACCGCGGCATCACCACGGAATACTTCTCGGTCCGCCGGCACGTGCTCGACAAGATCCTGGTCGACAACGCGGTGCGGGCCGGCGTCGAATTCCGCGAGGGCTACACCGTCAAGGAGCTCCTGCGCGACGAGGACGGGACCGTCGTCGGCATCGAGGGCCGGGACGGCACGGTCGAGCACGCCCAGGTGGTGATCGGCGCCGACGGGCGCAACTCCTTCGTCGCCCGCGCGCTCGGGATCGGGAAGTTCGACGAGCGGCCGAGGTGCACCTACGCCTACTGGAGCTACTTCAGCGGCATCCCCGACGCCGAGGCGCAGCTCCACCGGCGGGGCAGGCTGGGGATGGCGATGGCCTCGACCAACCACGGGCAGACCATGGTGCTGACGTGGGGGCCGAGCGAGTGGGCCGAGCGGTTCCGGGCCGACGTGGAGGGCAACTTCCACCGGGCGCTCGGGCTGATCAGCGAAGAGGCGGCGGACACCGTGGCGCGGGCGCGGCGGGAGGAGCGCTTCTACGGGACGCTCGACCAGGCCGCCTACCTGAGGCAGTTGCACGGGCCCGGCTGGGTGCTGGTGGGCGACGCCGAGTCGTTCAAGGACCAGTGCACGGCGCTGGGGATCACCCACGCCCTGCGCGACGCGGAACTGGCCGCCGAGGCGATCGGCCGGTGGCTCGGCGGTGAGACCGACCGCGACACCGCCATGGCCGGGTACGCGGCCAAGCGGCGCAGCCAGACCGCCGCGGCCTACTACGACTACGTGTGCACGCTCGCGGAGATGAAGCCGCTGCGGCACGACGAGCTCCAGCTGTTCGCGATCCTGCGCGGCAACCAGGCCGAGATCGACCGCTTCATCGCCACCCACGTCGACGTGGCGCCGGTCTCGGAGTTCTTCGATCCCTCCAACGTGTTCCTGCTCAACGACACGGCCAAGGAGTCCTCGCGCGACCACAGCGCGTTCGCCGACTTCGAGGCGACCTACCGCGAGCACCAGCGCAACCCGTTCTCGCTCGCAGCGGCGGAGGCCACCCGATGACCGGCGTCCTGGCACACGAGCGCGAGGACGGCGAGGTCGTCGCGTCGCTGATCGCCGCCGCCGACACGGCCGGCGCCGACCCGCTCGCCGCGGCCAAGGCGGTCGCCGAGGCCGCGCGCGAGGTCTCGGACATGATGCGGAACTGGGCGTCGCACATCCCGTGGGAGGACCTGGAGGAGCTCGACACCCTCCCGCCCGACGAGGTCGTCCGCTTCTTCGCGGAGGACTACCCGGCGGTCCGGGCCGACCTGGAGCCGATGTGGGAGCCGGCGACCACGGCCGCGCCCGCGATCGACCCCGACGAGGACTACGCGCTCGACAAGAACGCCTACGACTTCTTCCGGCCCGTCGGGGCCAACCTGCTCGGCCGGACCGAGGAGTTCCACGGCTGGGTGGAAGCACGCCGGCGCACCGAGACCTGGCAGTACTCCCGGGTCCTGGAGGCGGCGCCCGGCGGGGTCGCCACCATCACCAACGACCTGAGCAAACCCGCCCGGGGCATCAACTTCAACTCCCAGGACTACCTGTCGTTCAACGCGCACCCGGAGATCCGGGAGGCGGCGGTCAGGGCGATGCGCGACTTCGGCCCGCACAGCGCCGGGTCGCCGATGGTGCTGGGCAACACCCGCATCTCCGACGAGCTGGAGGCCGCCCTCGGGGAGCTGGTCGGCCTGGAACACGTGACGCTGTTCTCGAACGGGTGGTCGGCGGGGTTCGGCGCCGTCACCGGCCTGGTCCGCCAGGAGGACCACATCCTCATCGACCGCCTCGCCCACTCCTGCCTGCAGACGGGGGCGCGCGCGGCGACCAGGAACATCACCCGCTACACCCACCTCGACGTCGAGGCCGTGCGCGCCCACCTGGCACGGATCCGCGCCGCCGACACCCACAACGGCATCATGGTCATCACCGACGGCCTGTTCTCGGTGGACTCCGACTGGCCGGACGTCGCCGCCCTTCAGGAGGTCTGCCACGCCTACGACGCGACGCTGCTCGTCGACGTCGCCCACGACCTCGGCTCGATGGGCCCCGGCGGCACCGGTGTGCTGGGCATGCAGGACGTGCTGGGCAAGGTCGACCTGGTGATGGGCGCGTTCTCCAAGACCTTCGCCTCCAACGGCGGCTTCGTCGCGGCCAGGTCGCCCGCGGTGAAGCAGTACATCAAGATGTTCGCCGGGTCGCACTTCTTCTCCAACGCCCTGTCGCCCATGCAGACCGCGGTGGTGCTCCAAGCGGCCCGGATCATCCGCACCGACGAGGGCGAGGCCCTGCGCGGGCGGCTGTTCTCCGCCATCCACGCCCTGCGCGACGAGCTGACGACGCGCGGGTTGACCTGCATGGGCTCGCCGAGCCCGATCGTGCCGGTGCTGATCGGCAACGAGAAGCTCGCGCGGACCGTCAACCGGCTGCTGTTCGACCGGGGGGTGCTCGCGTTCATGGTCGAGTTCCCGGTCACCCCGACCGGCGCCTCGCGCTTCCGGTTGCAGGTGCAGGCCGCGCACGAGCCGGCACAGGCGCGGGAAGCGGCCCGCATCATCGACGAGGCCCTGCGCGACGCGAAGGCGTACCTGTCCAGCGCGTTCGGCAACTCGTTCTAGTGGGTCGGGCGCCCGCGGCGGTCGCGAGCGCCCTCCCCCGCCGCGGGTCCCGGGGACGCGGTCAGGCAGGCCCGCACCGTCGAGCAGGCCCGCGCCGGCTCAGCTCGACGGTGGCCGGACGCTGTCCCTCGGCACCAGCGTCGGGCTGGACGCGCGGCGGATCTCGTCTACCGGGTTCCCGTCGATCTGGGTGATCAGGAGGTCGAGGGCGTCGCGGGCCACCTCGGCGAAGTCCGGCCGGACGGTGGTCAGCGGCGGGATGAAGTACGCGGCCTCGGGCACGTCGTCGAAGCCGACCACGCTCACGTCGTGGGGAACCCGCCTGCCGCGCTCGCTCATCGCCCGGAGGATGCCGAGCGCCAGGTGGTCGTTGGCCGCGAAGATCGCCGTCACCTCGGG
This sequence comes from Saccharothrix sp. 6-C, assembly GCF_016695385.1. NCBI lineage: Bacteria > Bacillati > Actinomycetota > Actinomycetes > Pseudonocardiales > Pseudonocardiaceae > Saccharothrix > Saccharothrix sp. 6-C. The sequence goes on from NZ_CP064192.1 coordinate 5,346,803, forward strand.
CATCCGCGCCAGCACCTGGCCCGCCCGGTACCCGGAAGCGGCGCTCCAGTCGGCGGACATGATCGGCGGCACCTCCGCGCCCACGGCCTCCAGCGCCGACCGCCAGCCCTCGATCCGGCCGGCGCTGTCGAACCAGTCCGGCGGTCCCGAGACGTGCCACACCGTGCGGTGGCCCGCCTGCAACAGGTGGGCGGTGGCGGCGAACGCGCCCGCCACCTGGTCCACCGTCACCAGCGGGGTCGAGCGCTCGGCGTCGCCGTCGACCATCACCAGCGGCACGCCGGGCGACACGGCGTCGACCGCGTCGTGGGCCGACGCGGTCGGCGCGATCACGACGATCCCCGCCACCCGCTGGTCGCGGTGCCGCTCCAGGGCCGTGGTGATCGACTCGCGGTCCAGCACGTCCACGCGGTGCGCGGTCACCACGAACCCGGCCTCGACCGCCACCTGCTCGAACGCCGCCAGCAGCGAGACCGGTCCGCAGAGGGTCGTGTTCTGCGCCACCACGCCGATCAGCTGCGAGCGGCCCGTCACCAGTGCCCGGGCGGCCCGGTTCGGGCGGTAGCCCAACTCGTCGATCGCCGCCTGGACCCGTGAGCGCGTCTGCTCCTGGACGTACGGGTGCCCGTTGAGCACGCGCGACACCGTTTGGTGCGAAACCCCGGCGAGCCGGGCGACGTCGGCCATCGCGGGCGCGCTGGATGTCCTGTTCCCCACTAATGTCCCATCTGCGCAGAACCGGCCGCGACGCCCACGACAGCGGGCACCGCGGGACCGGACCGCGGACGGCCGTGGGCCGCCACGGCGAGTCGGGCGCGGGTCGGTGGTCGAGACGGGCACGCCGGAAGCGACCACGCTCATCGGAGATCGGTGCCGAGCAGTCGACATCGGGGCCGATCGACAATGATCAGCAAGTCAATGTAGCCATATTTCAACCGGCCGGTCAACGCGCCCGCACGCTAAATATCGGGGTGCCGGTTTTAGCTCCGCGAAGTGGTCCGCAAGTGTTTCGCAGCCACTGCGGAAGGCGAGCCGACTTCGGCCCTTTGGGGCCGCTTTTCCATTCATGCGAGCCCGGAACGCCGCCGTGCGGCAATGGCCCGCACGGCAAGAGGCGGCCCGGAGAACCGGGCCGCCTCGTCGTGCCGGATCGCGCGCGGGTCGCCCCGGCGGTCGCGGTCAGGCGGTCGTGCAGGTGGCGTTGCCGAGGGTGTAGGTGGCGGGTTCGGCGGTGTTGCCGGTGTGGGTGGCCTGGAAGCCGATCCCCACCGACGCGCCGGGGGCGATGGTCGCGTTGTAGGACACGTTGCGGGCGGACACCTGCCCGGACGTCGGCGAGTAGGTCGCGTTCCAGCCGGAGGTGATGGTCTGGCCGGCCGCGAGGGTGAAGGTCAGGGTCCAGCCGTTGACGGCGGTGGTCCCGGTGTTGGTGATGGTGATGTCGGCGGTCAGGCCGGTGTTCCAGGCGTTGGTCGTGTTGGTGACGCGGCACGCGCCCGGTTCCGGTTGGCCAGTGGTGGTGGTGGTGGTCGTCGTCGTCGTGGTGGATGTGGTGGTGGTCGTGGTCGACGTGGTGGTCGTGGTCGTGGGACCGCTTTGGAACTGGGTGAAGAACCGCCACGTCTCGGCGGGCAACCAGGTCCGGGAACCGCTGTCCCCGGTGGCGCCGTCCTGCGGGGCGGCGATGTGGCCCTCGTCGAACGCCGCCCACACCACCGGGTAGCCCTCGCGGCACCCCGAGTAGGTCGTGATCACGTGGGTCAGGCTGCCCTGCGCCGGTTCGCGCGGGCTCTGGGCGGCGCAACCGTTGTTGGCGACGAAGCGGTCGCGCATCGACCGGCCTCCCGCGATCCCCAGCACGTTGTCCCGGAGGCCGTGCGCCGCGAAGTAGGCGATGGGCCGGGTGCCTCCGCTGCACCCGCTGAGCTGGCCCACGGCGTAGACCGCGACCGCGCGGAAGACGTCCGGCCGGGCGCAGGCGACGGCGTAGCTCATGGCCGCGCCGTAGCTGAAGCCCAGGGCGAAGCGCTGGGTGGTGTCGACGCAGAGGCCGGCGTCGAGCTGCCGGTTGATGTCGTCGACGAGCGTGATGTCCTCGCCGCCGTTGTTGGCCCACCCGTTGTTCAGACCCTGGGGCGCGACGAAGATGGTGCTGTTGTCGGCCAGGCGTTGCAGCCCGTAGTAGGCCCAGACGTCCGTCTGCACGGTCCGGCCGGTGGCGACGTCGGTGGCCGAGCCGTTCAGCCAGTGGAAGCCGAAGACCACCCGGTACGGCCGGTTCACATCGTAGTTGTCCGGCACCCGCAGGATGTAGCTGCGGGACTTGCCGCTGCTCTGGATCGCGATCGTGCCGCTGCGTAGCGACGGCGCCTTCCCGCAGCCGGCGGTCGCCGCGGCGGCGGTGACCTCCGCGGCCGAGGCGCGCTCGCCGAGGTCACCGCTCAGCACGGTGCCGACGGAGGCCACGACGAGCAGCGCCGCCGCCGCGACCGAACCCAGGATCGACCTGCGCCTCGTGGTCACACGACTCTCCTCGTTGTCGGGCCGGGACCGCCCGGCGCTCAGGACGTGGCGCACGGCGTGCCGTTCAGGGTGAAGGACGTCGCCTTGGCGGCGTTGCCGTTGTGGGTGGCCTGGAAACCGATGCCGATCGAGGCGTTGGGCCCGATCGTGGGGTTGTAGGCGACGTTGCGCGCGGTCACCTGCCCGGACGTGGGCGAGTAGGTGGCGCTCCAGCCGGAGGTGATGGTCTGCCCGCTCGGCAGGGTGAAGGCCAGCGACCAGCCGTTGATCGTGGTGGCGCCGGTGTTGGTGATCGTGAGGTTCTCGGTGAGGCCGGTGTTCCAGGCGTTGACCGTGCCGGTGACGCGGCACGAGCCCGAGCCGCCCGGCGTCGTCGTGGTCGTGGTGGTGGTCGTCGTCGTGGTCGACGTTGACGTGGAGGTGGACGTGGAGGTGGTGGTGCTGGTCGGGTCGCCGGGTCGGTCCAGGCCGAAGAACGCGACGGCCTGGGCCGCCATGCCACCGGCGGGCAGGGTGTGACCGGCGCCCTGGATGCTGTACGCCTCGACCCGGGTGGTGCCGGAGGCGTCGTTGTAGCGGCGCCGGTTCCAGTTCGCCTGCGGGGTGTCGGTGGACGACGGCGTCTGGCTCAGCCCGAACACGTCGGTCCACTGCTCGATGCTCTCCTGCAGCAGCGCGTACGGCACGAGGGTGTCGTTCGTGCCGTGCCAGAGCTGGACGCGCGGTCGGACGCCGGTGTAGCCGGGGTAGACCTGGCGCACCGCGTCACCCCACTGCTGCGGTGTGCGGTTCGCTCCCCCGTTGCCCGTGCACTTGCTGCTGCCCGGCGGGTAGTCGGCGGCGTTGGCGAAGCAGTTGAACGGCACGCCCATGAACGCCGCGCCCGCCTTGAACACGTCCGGGTACAGGGCGAGCATGTGGTTGGTCATCATGCCGCCGGAGGACGACCCGGTGGCGTAGACGCGGTTCGGGTCACCGCCGTAGCGCTGCTGGACGTAGTTCACCATCGACACGATGGACACCGGGTCGCTGCCGCCGCCGCGCCGCTTGGCCGCGTCGGACCAGGTGTCGAAGCACTTGCCGAACCCGGCCTGCTGCTCGGCGCTGGGGTAGATGACGACGAACCCGTGCCGGTCGGCCAGCGAGGCGAACTCGCTGCCCGAGTAGAAGCCGGGGCCGGTGCCGCCGCAGCCGTGCATGGCCACCACGATCCCGGGGTTGGCCGGGCGGGCGTCGGGCACGTAGACGTGCATCCGCATCCCACCGGGGTTGGAGCCGAAGTTGGTGACCTCGGTCAGCGACGCCGCCGAAGCGGGGGTGGAGGCGACGGAGACGAGGCCGGCCACGACCAGTGAGGTCGCGGCGGCGAGTAGCAGACTCGGTTTGACCTTCATGCGCTTGACTCCTTTGTTTCGCGCACGGCCGGACGGGGTGTTGGCGGCGGGCCGGTGCGACCCGCGGTGCGGCGGCGGAGATCCACGCGTGGACGTGTCCGGCGGTTGACCAGCCGGGTGCGGTCGAGCGCACGGGTCTCGGCCGGTCGGATCCCGTCCCTAACGTGTGACAGTTAGCCTGCCGCGCGGACAGGAAACTGTCAATCGACTGTCTCGACCGCGGGCGTGGCCCGTGCGGTGGATCCGCGCCCGATTAGGGTCGGTGGCGACGACCTGTCCGAGCCACCGCCGGAGCCGCCGTGACCAGCCCGTACGACATCGAGGAGATCTTCCCGGACGACGCGGTCCGGCTCCCCCGGCGGCAGTCCGGCAACTCGCCCCAGGGCCTGGCGGTGACCCTGCTGGCCGACTACACCCTGCGGACCGGGGCCTGGCTGCCGTCGGGCGCGATCGTGGCGCTGCTCGCCGAGGCGGGCGTCAGCCACGCCGGCGCGCGCACCACCATCAGCAGGCTCGCCCGGCGCGGCGTCCTCGAAGGCAGCAGGCAGGGCCGCAACAGCTCCTACCGGCTCACCCCGCCCGCCGCGCTCAACCTGGCCGCCGGCGGCCGGTCGATCGTCGCCGCCGCGGCCGCCGACGAGCCCTGGGACCACCGGTGGACGTTGATCGCGTTCTCACTACCGCAGGACGAGGTCGCGCAACGCCGCGAGCTGCGCAGCCGGCTGCGCTGGTACGGCTGCGCGCCCCTCTACGACGGCCTCTGGATCTCGCCCCACGACATCACCGAGAAGACCAGGGCGCAGCTGGTCGAGCTCGCCTTCGGCACCATGACCATGTTCCGCGCCCGCCACGTCGACCTCGGCGACGAAACCGGCCGCAACCCCCTCGACGCCTGGGACACGACCGCCATCGCCCGCCACTACGACGCCTTCATCCGGCGCTGGCGCCCGCTGCTGCCCGACATCCGCGCCTCCCGGATCACCGGGATGGAGGCGGTCCGCGCCCGCACCGAGGTCATGGACACCTACCGCCGCCTGCCCATCCTCGACCCGAGGCTGCCCCTCGAACTGCTGCCCCCGGGATGGCTGCGCGCCCCCGCCCGCGACCTGTTCGCCGCCGTCTACGACGGCCTGGCCGGCCAGGCCCAGGACCACGTGCGGGCCGTGGCGGGCCGGTTCACCACCGACCCGCTCACCGACGTGCAGGCGCACACCGTCGCGGACATGCTCGCCGGCCTGCGAGGCGCCGGGGAACCGACCACCGACCGCGCCGGATCACCCACCGGGAGCTGACCGCGCCGACGCCCTGCCCGACGGCGGGGCGGTCAGGGTCCGGCGACGTCGAGAGGACCGTGGTCGAACCAGTCGAACCAGGCGGTGCCCTCGGTGACGTACATGCCGATCACCCGGCCCGTGAAGCCGGTGGCGACCTCCGTCGACAGGTACCGGCCGTCCAGCTCGGCCAGCGGCTCCGGGTCCTCGCCGACGTGGAAGGCGAGGTAGTCCGGCGCGGCGACGTGCAGGCCCGCGGGTTCCTCCCCCTCCGGCCACCGCCTGGCCGAGCGGGTGGTGATCGCGAGGGTCACCGGTCCCGGAGGCACGGAGCGGGTGGCCACGACCTGGCGCAGGGGGCCGATGCGGGCGATCACCGCGGCCTGCCCGTCGGCCACCTCCAGGTCGTAGTGGTGGCCTTCGTCCAAGCGCGCCGACAGGCCGGCGCGACCAGCGGCGGGGTCCAGCAGGACGGCGGTCCGGCTCTCGACGTGCTGCTGCCGCCGGCCGACGAAGGTGCAGCCCGGCCGGTCCAGCGTCGAGCCGGTGGCGTGCAGCGCGAGCCACCCGGGCCGTTGCGCCAGGGACCACGAGCCGTCCGCCCGTGAGCGCGGCGAGATCCACCGCGGGTCGAGGTCGGGTGCGTCGAAGTCGTCCCGCCGCGGCGCCGCGACCGGGGTGCGCGCACCGGCCGGCGCCGGCGCCCTCAGGTCGACGGGTGCGACCCGGGGCCAGCCGTCCTCCCACTGCACCGGGGTGAGGAACGTTTCCCGGCCCAGGACGTGGAACTTGGGGCTGTACCCGACGGGGCGGGTGGCCAGCAGCACCATCCACCACTCGCCACCCGGTGTGGTGACGAGGTCGGCGTGGCCGGTGCTCTGGACCGGCCGGCTCGTGCTCCGGTGCGACAGGACCGGGTTGACCGGCGCCGGCTCCCACGGACCTCGCGGCGAGCGGGCCCGCGCCATGGCCACGGTGTGGCCGCGCTCGGTGCCGCCCTCCGCGATCATCAGGTACCACCACTCGCCGACCCGGTAGAGGTGGGGCGCCTCCGGCCACTGCAACCCGGTGCCCGCCCAGGCGGGCTCCGGTCCTTCCAGCACCTCCCCCGCCTCGGGGTCGATGCGGGCGATCTGCACACCGTGGAAGTCCGGACCGTGGGCCCCGGCGAAGGAGCACCAGCAGTTGCCGTCGTCGTCCCACGCCAGGTCGGGGTCGATGCCGGGCAGGTCGATCCACACCGGGTCCGACCAGGGGCCTTCGGGCCGCTCGGCGGTGACGATGAAGTTGCCGCCGTGCGACACGTTCGTGGTGATCAGCCAGAAGCGGCCGTCGTGGTGCCGGATCGTGGGCGCGTAGATGCCGTCGGACGCCATCGCGTCGGCCGGCAGCGGGAGCTGCGACGGGCGGTCGAGGACGTTGCCGATCTGCCGCCAGCCCACCAGGTCGCGGCTGTGGAAGATCGGCACGCCCGGGAAGTACTCGAAGCTGGAGCACACGAGGTAGTAGTCCTCGCCGACCCGGCACACGCTGGGGTCGGGGTGGAACCCGGGGATCACGGGGTTGTCGTAGAACGACGCCTCGGAGGGCGATGAGGTCATGGTTTCCCTTGTTGTGCGAGGGCTTCAGCCCTTGAAGGCGCCTTCGAGGATGCCCGCGACCATCCGGCGCCCGACCACGACGAACAGCACGACCAACGGGATCGTGGCGAGGAAGGAGCCGGACATGGCCAGGCCGAGGTCGACGTCGAGGCTGTTCTGCAGCGCCTTGATGGCGATCTGGGCGGTGTAGCGCTCGGGGGACTTGAGCACGATGAACGGCCAGAGGAAGTCGTTCCACGCGGTGATGAACCCGAACAGGCCGAGCACGAACGCGGCCGGGCGCACGATCGGGAACGCGATGCGCCAGAACACCTGCGCGGTGCTCGCGCCGTCGATGCGGGCCGCTTGCATCAGCTCGTCGCTGATCGTGGCCGAGATGTGCTGGCGCATCCAGAAGATGCCGAACGCGCTCGCCAGACCGGGCACGATCAACGCCTGGAGGGTGTCGACCCAGCCCAGCTCGGACATGATCATGTACTGCGGGATGACGGAGAGCTGCGTCGGCACCGTCATGGTGAGCACGACGACCACGAACAGGGCGTTGCGGCCGGGGAAGCGCAGCTTGGCGAAGGCGAACCCGGCCAGCGAGCACAGCACCGCCTGGCCGACGCCGATGGCGGTGGCCACGGCGAGGCTGTTGAGCAGCGACTGCACGAACGGCACCGTGTCCAGGACCAGGCCGGCGAGGTGGAAGAAGTTGCCGCCGGGCACGACCTCGGGCGGCATCTCCGTCGCGGTCGCCGTGTCGGTGGTGGCGACGATGAACATCCAGTACAGCGGGAACAGGCAGACCACGGTGGCCGCGGACAGCAGGAGGTAGGTCCACCAGCGGACCCGGCCGGGGCCCCGGCCGCGCGTCGAGGTGCTCGTCATCGGTCCGCCTTGATCCGGGTGGACAGCACGAAGTTGATCGCGGCGATCGCCACGACCATGACGAACAGCGCGACGCCGATCGCCGAGCCGTAGCCGAACTCGAACTGCCCGAAGCCCTGCTCGTAGAGGAACAGCGTCAACGTCTGGCACTGGCGCACCGCACCGCACGTCAGCCCGGAGCCGGTCAGCAGCGGCTCGGTGAAGATCTGCAGACCGCCGATGGTGGAGGTGACCACGGTGAAGATGATCACCGGCCGCAGCGACGGCACGGTGATGTGCCGGAAGCGCTGCCACGGCCCCGCGCCGTCGATGGCGGCGGCCTCGAACACCGACCGGGGCACCGATTGCAGCGAGGCGAGGTAGAGCAGCGTGGTGTAGCCGAACCACCGCCAGGTCACCATCGTGGCGATGAGGACGTGACTGCCCCAAGTGGACTGGACGAAGTCCACCGGCTCGATCCCGACCAGTCCGAGCAGCCAGTTGAGCAGCCCGTAGTCGCGGTCGAACAGCTGCGCGAAGACGACGGCCGTGGCCGCCACCGAGGTGATGTACGGGACCAGCACCGACATCCGGAAGAACAGCGCGAACCGCAGCCGGGCGTGGTTGAGCACGTGCGCCAGCACCAGGGCCAGCAACAGCTGGGGCACGGTGGACAACGCCCAGATGCTGACCGTGTTGCCCGCGGCGTTCCAGAACCGCGGGTCGGCGAACATGCGGGTGAAGTTGTCCGTGCCGATGAACACCTGGTCGCCGATGGGGTTCCAGTCGAACAGGGCCACGTAGAAGGTGAAGAGGAGGGGGAACAGCCCGAACACCCCGAACAGCACGAAGAACGGGGCGATGTAGGCGTACGGCGACAGGCGCTCGGCCAGCCCCCTGCCCCTCGGGGAGGCAGGGGGCGGCAGTGCCGCCGACGGCGCCGGGGTGAGCGTGGCGGTCACGGTGGTCACTCGCCGATGGCGGTCTTGATGTTGCGCACCGCGTCGTCCCACGCGGTGGCCGGGTCGCCACCCGCCTGCTCGACGTTGGTGATGGCGTCGAGGAACTCCTGGCCGATGGCGGCGCTGTCCGGGCCGATGTAGAACGGCTTGAGGCCCAGCAGCGAGTCGGTGTAGATCTTGCCGGTCGGCGCGTCGGAGAAGAACGGGTCCTTGCCGTCGGTGAGCTTGGCGTCCTGGTAGACCGAGGGCGTGGAGGGCAGGGCGCCGACGCGGGTGAAGTGCTCCAGCTGCCCCTCGGGCGACTGCATCTCCTTGATGTAGTTCCAGGCGGCCTGCGGGTTCTTCGCGCCCTTGGGGATGGCCAGGTAGCTGCCGCCCCAGTTGCCGGCGGCGCCGGGGATCTTGGCGATGTCCCACTTGCCCTTGGTGTCCGGGGCGGTGCTGCGGATGCTGTTGAGCATCCACGACGGCGCGGACACCGCGGCGTACGCGCCCTGGCCCATGCCGGCGCTCCACGCGCTCTCGAACGAGGACTGCCCGGCGGTGATCCCGGAGGTGGCCGCCTTGATGCCGAGGTCGAACGCCGCCTTCACCTGCGGGTTGGTGCTGTAGACCAGCTTGCGGTCCGCGCTGTAGTACTTCTCCGACACCTGGTTGACCGCCTGGTAGAACACGCTGGTCGCCGCGTTGTCGGTGAACGCCTTGCCGGTGGTCTGCTTGTAGCGCTTGCCGGTCTCGATGAACGCGTCCCACGTCGGCCACAGCGCGCTCACGGCCTCGCGGTCGGTGGGCAGCCCGGCGGCGGCGAACAGGTCGGTCCGGTACGCCACGGCCATGCCGCCGACGTCGGTGGGGACCCCCAGGACCTCACCGTCCTTGGCGACGCTCTGCTTCCACACCCAGTCCAGGTAGTCGCCCTTGATGTCGTCGGCGCCCAGCGTCCGCAGGTCCACGAAGTTCTGCGGCTGGTCCACGAACTGCGGCAGGTTGTCGCCCTGGATCAGCACCAGGTCCGGCACCTTCCCGCCGGCCAGCGCGGTGGTCAACGACTGGGCGGTCTCGGTGGAGGTGCCCACCTCGGTCAGCTTGATCTGGACGTCCGGGTGCTTCGCCTGGTAAGCGTCGACGGTCAGCTTCTGGTTGATGGCCGAGAACGACCAGAACTCGAAGGACTTGCCGTCCCCTTCCCCGCCGCCTCCGGTGCCGGGTGTGCACGCGGTGAGGAGGGCCAGGACCGCGGCGGCGCTGAGCAGGGGCAAGCGGAGTTTCACGACGCTTCTCCAAGGTGTGCGATAACAGGCGGCACCGCCACCGTGCGGTTGGCCACCGCAGGCAGGCGATCGCGTGAATCGGGCCGAGCCCCGCCGCACCGTGCGGCCGAAAGTTTCGGTCTCAGTTCCGATTGTTAGCGCTCACGACAGTAAGCTGTGTCACAGGAGCCGTCAAGAACCGTTGCCCTGCCCGAGATCCCTCGAGCACAACCTCCCTCAGTGGACTATCGGCAACACACTTTGTGAACGCGAACTATCTAAGGTCGTCGAGCGGTGTCGGCCGCGGTGGCGGGTCCCTGCGGGCCGCCACCGCGACCACCGCGCCTGCTACGCGGTGAACTGCCACCAGTTGAGGTTGAACAAGTAGCCGCTGCCGCCGGTGAACCGCAGGTAGAGGTCGTGGGTGCCTGTCGCGCCGCTGATCGGGCAGGAGACCGTGGTCCAGTTCTGCCAGCCTCCGGTGGCCGAGACGCCGCAGCGACCCACCACCGTGCCGCTCGGACCGTCCAGCCGGACCTCGACGGTGCCGCCGGCGCCGGCCGAGGCGACCCGTGCGCTGAACGTCCTCGCGCCCGAGCCGAAGGCGGCGCCCTTCACCTTGGTGTAGTCGCCGTTCTCGATCCAGCCCACGTTCATCCCGCCCTCGGAGGACGGTTCCGTCTCGATGCCCGAACCCCAGGCGATCGTCTCGGCTTCCTGGCGGACGAAGGGGTTGAGCGTGCCCGCCTGCGGAGCTCCGCCGGTGGTCATGGTGATGGTCGGGATCGTGCCGTCGGCGTTGTAGGTGAACCTCTCCACCGCCACGGAGCGGGTGAACCCGCCGCCGCCGGACAGGGCGCCGTTGTGGTAGAAGAAGTAGGAGCTGCCCTTGAAGTCGACGATCCCGGCGTGGTTGGTGAAGCTCGCGCCCTGGGTGGGCATCACCGTGCCCCGGTAGGTCCACGGCCCGGTGGGGCTGGTCGCGGTCGAGTAGGCGATGAACTCCGAGCAGCACTTCGCCGCGAACACGTTGTAGTACAGGCCGTTGCGCTTGTAGACCCAGGGGCCTTCCTCGTAGAGGGTGGGCCTCGCGGCGTCACCCGCGCGGGAGCCGAAACCGGCCGTGGTGAGCGGGATCTGGGTGGGGCTGCCGGAGAAGGAGGTCATGTCGGCGTTGAGCCGCACGTACCAGAGGTTCGGGTTGCCCCAGTAGAGGTACGCCTGGCCGTTGTCGTCGATGAAGACCGTCGGGTCGATCTCGCCGTTCTCCACCAGCGGGCGGCCGATCGCGTCGCGGAACGGGCCGGTGGGGTTGTCGGCGACGCCCACGCCGATCGCCATCCGACCGGTGGCGCGGTTGACCACGGGCACGTACCAGTAGAACTTGCCGTTGCGCTGGATCGCCTGCCCGGCCCACGCGTCCTTGCTCGCCCAGGAGAAGGTGCCCACGTTCATCGGCGAGCCGTGGTCGGTCCAGTTCACCATGTCGTCGGAGGACCAGACGCGCCACTCCTTCATCGTGAACCAGGTGGAGCCGTCCTCGTCATGCCCGGTGTAGAGGTACACGCGTCCGTTGTGGACCAGGGGAGCCGGGTCGGCGGTGTAGATGTGCTGCACGATCGGGTTGTCCGCCTTGGCCAGCGCGGGCGCGAGGGCCAGGGCGCAGAGGACCGCGGTGAGCAGCGCGCCCACCCGTCGCGCGAGCGCCGAGAGGGACCACGTCGATTTCACAAGAACCTCCGGAGGTGCATCGGTCGGCGGCGCGGGTGGGGCACGGCGCTCTTCGGCGTCGTCGGCAGGGGACGTCGAACCGGGACGGCGGGCACGCGAGGGCGGTCCGGCGGCCGGGTGTGCCGCCGGACCGCGGTGACGGCGCTCGGCGCCATCGGGCTTCGTCGCATCGGCGTCCCCACGTCGTCGTCGGCGGCGCTCACCACGGCGCTCAGCCGGGCGGGTCACGCCCGGGGCGGAGCGGCCTTGGATCTCCCGCCATGTAACTACGCGTTCTCGGCGCCGTCAAAGCTAAAATGTGAGCGCTAACTTTAGCACTCTGCCTCCGTTCAGACCAAAAGCCTTACCGCCCCATTCTCAGCGGCGTTCCGCGAGCTAAAGATGTTTGCGTTAACTTTAGCAAGGGTCGGCAAATATGCTGTCGAACGGCATTCGAACTGACCAGACCCCCGTGACGACTCGACCGAATCGCGGGCCGACTCACTCCCACCTCGACACCGCGCCCTACCTGCACGAAACTTTTTCGTAACGCCTTGACCGAGCGTGTGTCATCCTTCACAGTCGGAGAGGCACGGCGCGCGTTCACCGCGACAACCACGGCACCTCATTGCCAGCCCATTTGCACTGACGTTGTCCCAGCCCGTAGTTGTTAGCGTTAACAGATCTTCGGACGGGCGTCGGCCAGTACCCCTCCCACCGCGGCACAAGACACGCGGTGTGCTGATCCGTGAGGACCCGTGATGAATCATTCGATACGAGCGGTCAATCGGCCGACGCCCGCGCGTCGACCGAGAACAACGGCGTTGCTGCTCGTCGTAGGACTCGTCGCCACCATGATGACGGTGGCGTTCGACGGCCTGGCCCTGGCGGGCACGACGCTGGGCGCCTCGGCCGCGGAGAAGGGCCGGTACTTCGGTGCCGCCATCGCGGCCGGGAAGCTCGGTGACAGCACCTACACGACCATCCTGAACCGCGAGTTCAACCAGGTCACCGCCGAGAACGAGATGAAGATGGACGCGACCGAGCCCAACCAGGGCCAGTTCACGTTCACCAACGGCGACCGGATCGTCAACCACGCCATCAGCCGCGGCATGAAGGTGCGCGGCCACACCCTGGCTTGGCACTCCCAGCAACCGGGCTGGATGCAGCGCATGGAGGGTTCGGCGCTGCGCCAGGCCATGCTGAACCACGTCACCCGGGTCGCCACCTACTACCGGGGCAAGATCCACTCCTGGGACGTGGTGAACGAGGCCTTCGCCGACGGTTCCGGCGGCGGGCGTCGTGACTCCAACCTGCAGCGCACCGGCAACGACTGGATCGAAGCCGCCTTCCGCGCCGCCCGCGCCGCCGACCCCGCCGCGAAGCTCTGCTACAACGACTACAACACCGACGGCGTCAACGCCAAGAGCACCGGCATCTACAACATGGTGCGCGACTTCAAAGCCCGCGGCGTCCCCATCGACTGCGTCGGCTTCCAGTCCCACCTGACCAACTCCGCCCCGTCGGACTACCAGGCCAACCTCCAGCGCTTCGCCGACCTCGGCGTCGACGTCCAGATCACCGAACTGGACATCTCCGGCTCGAACCAGGCCAACGCCTACGCCGCCGTCACCCGCGCCTGCCTCGCCGTCGCCCGCTGCACCGGCATCACCGTCTGGGGCATCCGCGACAGCGACTCCTGGCGCACCGGCCAGAACCCCCTGCTCTTCGACAGCAGCGGCAACAAGAAGGCCGCCTACACCTCCGTCCTCAACGCCCTCAACGAGGGTTCCAACCCCCAGCCCGGGGTCATCGACACGACCGCCTGGTACGTGCTGGTGAACCGCAACAGCGGCAAGGCGTTGGACGTCTACAACCTGGCCACGAACGACGGCGCCCGCATCACCCAGTGGGCGCGCAACGACGGCAACCAGCAGCAGTGGCAGTTCGTCGACTCCGGCGGCGGCTACTACCGGGTGAAGTCGAGGCTGTCGGGCAAGGTGCTGGACGTCTACAACTTCTCCACCGCCGACGGCGCCAACATCGTGCAGTGGGCCGACGGCAACGGCACCAACCAGCAGTTCCGCGCGGTCGACTCGAGCGGCTACGTCAGGTTGGTCAACCGCAACAGCGGCAAGGCCGTGGAAGTGCAGGGCGCGTCCACCGCCGACGGCGGCAACGTCGTGCAGTACAGCGACTGGGGCGGCGCCAACCAGCAGTGGCAACTCGTCCGCGTCGGGTGAGCACGCCACCCGCCACGACGCCCGACCGACCCGGCACGGGTCTGCCGACCCGGCCCTGTCCACCCCGCTGACCGGTTCCGGAGCCCTCGCACGCCGTGCGGGGGCTCCGGCCGTAACGCCGCTGGAAGAGCGGCGGGTAAGGAGCTGTCATGTCTGTCCCCGATCAACTCCCACGGCGCCTCGCGCGCAGACGTGGCCGGTTGTCGCGGATGGCCGCGGTGCTGGCCGCGGTCGTGCTCGGAGGTGTGATGGTCGTCTTCAGCTCGGCGACCAGCTCGGCGGCGACCGTCGACACCAACGCGTGGTACGTGCTGGTCAACCGCAACAGCGGCAAGGCGCTCGACGTCTACAACTTCGCCACCAACGACGGCGGTCGCATCACCCAGTGGACCCGCGGTGACGGCGCCAACCAGCAGTGGCAGTTCGTCGACTCCGGCGGAGGCTACTACCGGCTCAAGTCCAAGCACTCCGGCAAGGTGCTGGACGTCTCGAACTTCTCCACCGCCGACGGCGGCGCGATCGTGCAGTGGGCCGACGGCAACGGCACCAACCAGCAGTTCCGCCTCGCCGACTCCGACGGCGGTCACGTCCGGCTGATCAACCGCAACAGCAACAAGGCCGTCGAGGTCCAGAACGCCGCCACCAACGACGGCGCGAACATCGTCCAGTACAGCGACTGGGGCGGCGCGAACCAGCAGTGGCAGCTCGTCCGCATCGACGGCGGCGGCACCACCACGACGACCACCACCACGACCTCGCAGCAACCGGGCGGGCAGTACACCAACCCCGTGGTGTGGCAGGACTTCGCCGACGTCGAGGTCATCCGGGTCGGGGACGCGTACTACATGACCGCGTCGACCATGCACTACTCCCCCGGCGCGCCGATCCTGCGCTCCTACGACCTGGTCAACTGGGAGTTCGCCGGCCACTCGGTGCCGTCCCTGGACTTCGGCACGAAGTACGACCTGACCAACGGCCAGCGGGCCTACGTCAACGGCATCTGGGCGTCGACGCTGCAGTACCGGCCGAGCAACAAGACCTACTACTGGGCCGGGTGCATCGACTTCAACGACACCTACATCTACACCGCGACCAGCGTCGAGGGGCCGTGGAACCGGCACGCCCAGCTCGACAACTGCTACTACGACGCGGGCATGCTCATCGACGACAACGACACGATGTACGTCGCGTACGGCAACAGCACCATCAGCGTCGCCCAGCTGTCCGCCGACGGGCGCAGCCAGGTCCGCGCGCAGCAGGTCTTCCAGACCCCCTCGAACATCGGGACGCTGGAGGGCGCGAGGTTCTACAAGCGCAACGGCAGCTACTACATCTGGCTGACCCGGCCCGCCAACGGCCAGTACGTGCTCAAGTCGGACAACGGACCGTTCGGCCCGTACACCGTGCGGCAGGTGCTGCTCGACCTGCCCGGCCCGATCTCCGGCGGCGGCGTGCCCCACCAGGGCGGCCTGGTCCAGACCCAGACCGGGTCCTGGTACTACATGTCGTTCGTGGACGCCTACCCCGGCGGCCGGGTGCCCGCGCTCGCCCCGATCACCTGGACCTCCGACGGCTGGCCGACCCTCCAGACGGTCAACGGCCGCTGGGGCGTGAACTACCCCTCGCCGCTGCCGACCCGGGCGGTCAAACCCCTCACCGGCACCGACACCTTCGCCGGCACCGCCCTCGGCCCGCAGTGGGAGTGGAACCACGACCCGGACACCTCGAAGTACTCGGTGAACAACGGTCTGACGTTGCAGACGGCCACGGTCACCAACGACCTCTACGCCGCCCGCAACACCCTCACCCACCGCATCCAAGGACCCACGTCCACGGCCACCATCGAGCTGGACTACAGCACCATGCGCGACGGCGACCGGTCGGGCCTGGCGATGCTGCGCCAGTCGTCGGCCTGGATCGGCGTCAAGCGCGACAACGGCCAGACCCGCGTGTCCATGACCAACGGCCTGGCCATGGACGGCAGCTGGCGCACCACCAGCACCGGTAGCGAGGCCGCGAGCGCCGCGGTCAGCGGGGGCCGGATCTGGCTGCGGATCAACGCCGACATCCAACCGGGCTCCAACCGGGTCGCCCGCTTCTCCTACAGCACCGACGGCGTGAACTTCACCTCGCTCGGACCGACGTTCACGCTCAACAACGCCTGGCAGTTCTTCATGGGCTACCGCTTCGGCATCTTCAACCACGCCACCCAGTCCCTGGGCGGGGCGGTGACCGTCCGCAAGTTCGCCCTGACCACTCCCTGACCCTGGGGAGCAGCACCGTCCCGAGTGGCGGTCCCGGCACGGCCATCCGGCCTACCGGGGCCGCCACTTCTCGTTGCGGCAGAGAGAAATTTGCGAATCTTCTTTCGAATAGTTTCGATACTTTGTCGCCGCAGACCTCCGGGCGGGGAGGCGGAACCCCAGGGTTGGTTGAACCGCTTCACCAGCTCTCATCTGCGGTTTCACCTGCTTGACCGGAACCGATCTCACGCGGTCCGGCCACCCGTCGAGGCTGAACAGGACCACATCGACCGTCGGAGGCAGGCCTTGATAGCGCGAACAGTTTCGGTTAATACTCCTAAAGATTTCAGTTTGCCCGACCGGAGGCGTCGGAACTGCCCGACGCCCGACACCGAGCGCGCCGCAGGCCGCTCGAACCCGATCCGTCCTCCTCCACCCGCGTGGCGCGGGTGCTCCCCAGAAAGCCCCGAACATGACGCTGACAGCGAAGTCAGTCGCACGGGCCGCCCTCGTGTCGACCCTGCTCGCCGCGACCGCGGGCGCCGCCCTGCTGGCCGCCTCCCCCGCCAACGGCGCCGCCTCCACCCTCGCCGCCGCCGCCCAGCAGAGCGGCCGCTACTTCGGCACCGCCGTCGCCGCCAACAAACTCGGAGACTCCACCTACGTCGGCATCCTCAACCGTGAGTTCGACATGGTCACGGCCGAGAACGAGATGAAGATGGACGCCACCGAACCCAACCAGAACCAGTTCAGCTACAGCAACGGCGACCGCATCGTCAACCACGCCCGCAACCAGGGCAAACGAGTCCGCGGCCACGCCCTGGCCTGGCACTCCCAGCAACCCGGCTGGATGCAGAACATGTCCGGCACCTCCCTGCGCAACGCCATGCTCAACCACGTCACCCAGGTCGCCACCTACTACCGCGGCAAGATCTACGCCTGGGACGTCGTCAACGAGGCCTACGCCGACGGCAGCTCCGGCGGCCGACGCGACTCCAACCTGCAGCGCACCGGCAACGACTGGATCGAAGCCGCCTTCCGCGCCGCCCGCGCCGCCGACCCGAACGCCAAGCTCTGCTACAACGACTACAACACCGACAACTGGTCACACGCCAAGACCCAGGGCGTCTACCGCATGGTCCAGGACTTCAAGTCCCGCGGCGTCCCCATCGACTGCGTCGGCTTCCAGGCCCACTTCAACAGCGGCAACCCCGTCCCCTCCAACTACCACACCACCCTGCAGAACTTCGCCGCCCTCGGCGTCGACGTCCAGATCACCGAACTCGACATCGAAGGCTCCGGCAGCAGCCAGGCCCAGCAATACCAAGGCGTCGTCCAAGCCTGCCTCGCCGTCACCCGCTGCACCGGCATCACCGTCTGGGGCATCCGCGACAGCGACTCCTGGCGCGCCTCCGGCACCCCCCTGCTCTTCGACGGCTCCGGCAACAAGAAAGCCGCCTACACCTCCACGCTGAACGCCCTCAACAACGCCGCCACCACCGGCCCCACCACCACCACGACCTCCACCGACCCCACCGGACCCACCACCACCACCACGCCGCAGAACCCCGGCGGCTGCACCGCGACCTACACCGAAGGCCAGAAGTGGAGCGACCGCTTCAACGGCCAGGTCACCGTCACCGGCACCGACAACTGGACCGTCACCGTCACCGTCACCTCACCCCAACGCATCATCGCCACCTGGAACACCACCGCCACCTGGGACACCGCCAACGTCATGACCGCACGCCCCAACGGCAACGGCAACACCTTCGGCTTCACCATCCAACACGGCGGCAACTGGAACTGGCCCACCCTCTCCTGCCGCATCGGCTGAACCGGAACGGCGACCCGCCCGGGGGTTCCGGGCGGGTCGCCGCGCCAATGGCTCAGATGAAGCGCCAGAGGTGGTCGTTGGTGCCGTTGTCGTCCCAAAGGACGATCTGCGCGCCCCGCGCGGTGGAGGCCCCGTTGACACCGAGCACGCGCCCGCCGTTGCCGCACTGGATGCGGAAGTAGCCCCCCGAGCCGTAGCGCAGCCGCCACTTGTGGTCGTTGGTGCCGTTGTCGGCCCACTGGAGCACCCGGGCGCCGTTGGCGTTGGCGGCGTTCTCGACACCGAGAACCTTGCCGCTGTTGGAGTTGCGCAGCCGGAAGTAGCCGTCGGGGTCCACCACGGCGGTCCAGAGGTGGTCGGCGGTGCCGCTGTCGTCCCACTGCACGGCCAGGCCGCCGTCCGCGGTCGACATGTCCTGCACGCCCAGGACCAGGCCGCTGGCGAGGTTCTGGACCCGGCGGGCGCCGGCGGGCACGAACCGCCAGCGGTTGTCGGCGGTCCCGTTGTCCGGGTCCTGCACGGCCTGGGCGCCCGCCGCCGTGGAGCCGTTGAGGATGCCCAGCAGCTTGCCGCTGTTGCCGTTGCGCAGCTTGTGCGTGCCGTCGCCGTTGTCGACGACCGTCCACTTGTGGTCGGCCGCACCGGTGTTGCTCCACTGCAGGACGCGGGCGTTGTCCGCGGTGGACGCGTTCTCCACGCCGAGGACCTTGCCGCTGTTGCGGTTGCGCAGCCGCACGGCGCTGCCGTCGGTGAGCAGCTCCCAGCTGTGGTCGGCCGTCCCGGTGTTGTTCCACTGCACGGCCAGGCCGCCGTCCGCGGTCGACATGTCCTGCACGCCCAGGACCAGCCCGGTGGCCGCGTTGACCAGCCGGTAGCCGGCGTCCGAGCCGCCACCGCCGCCGTTGGTGCTCCAGTAGACGGTGTAGTTGTAGCCGTGGGCGTCGTAGAACGGCCCGAGGTTGACGGTCGCGCCGTCGGCGCGGGCGGTGAACGCCAGGCCCGACGTGCCGGTGCGGGTGATCGAGGCGGTGTCCAGCGCGGGCAGCCTGCTCAGGGCGGTGTTGCCGTAGTTGCCCGCCAGCACGACCGGGCCGTAGGTGATCGCGGCGACGGCGGAGTTGTCGTTGGCGGGTTGCACCACGACCCGCATCGGCAGGCGGAGGGTCACCGCGTCGCCGGCGGCCCACGTCCGGGTCAGGGCGGCGTAGGTGCCGGGCGTCGTGGCGACGTCCTGCGCGACCCCGTTGACGCTGATCGTCGCGCCGGTGGTCCAGGCCGGGATGCGCAGGCGCATCGTCCACGACCCGCTCGCGTTGCCGGTCACGGTCAGCGTGGTGGTGTCGGAGGCCGGGTAGCTCGTGGTCTGCGTGACGGTGATCCCCCGCTGCGCCCAGGTCAGCACCGACGGCGTGTACAGGTTCACCGTCAGCGTGGTGCCGTTCTGGAAGTAGATGGAGTTCGCCAGCGAGGTGTTGACCTCCAGCGCGGTCCCCTGGCAGCACCAGAACGTGCCGTAGTCGGTGCTCCAGTTGCCGCCGCCCCAGGCCGGTCCGGTGTTGCCGCGCCGGTGGCCCGGGTTGAGGCCGGTGAAGTAGCAGATGTGGCCGTGCGGGTCGGCCGTGTTCTGCTGGCCGAGGAGGTGGTTGAGCAGGGCGCGCTCGTAGAAGTCGAAGTACGAGGCGCGGTTCGGGTCGAGCAGCCACAGCTCACGGGTCAGCTTGAGCATGTTGTAGGTGTTGCACGCCTCGGCCGTGTCGGTGTTGAGGTAGGCGGCGATGGCGTTGGGCGCGCGGAAGTGCTCGGCCTGGCTGTTGCCGCCGATGACGTAGGTGTGCGCGCCCACCGTGATGTTCCACGCGTTCGACGCGATGTCGCGGTAGCGGGTCGTGCCCGTGGCCTTGTACTCGCGCGCGGCGCCGATCCACTTCGGCACCTGCGTGTTGGCGTGCAGCCCGCTGAGCCGGTCCTGGTTGGCGGCCAGCGGGTCGAAGACGGAGGCGTGGTCGAACCGCTGCGCCGCCGCGAGCCAGCGCGAGTCGCCGGTCTGCTGGTAGAGGTCGGCCAGCACGGCGTTCATGCCGCCGAACTCGGTGCCCAGCACGCGCTGCATCTGGCTGTAGGACAGCCTGGCGGTGCGCCAGTCCACCCAGCCCGCGAACCGCAGCAGCACGTCGCGCGCCTGCGTGCTGCCGATGTGCCGCCACACGTCCAGCAGACCCGCCAGGGTCTTGTGCAGCGAGTAGTACGACACGGACTTGGGCGAGCCCGCCTCCATCGCGTCGAAGTCCGACTCCGGGAACCCGGACAGGTAGCCGGTGTTGAACCCGGCCGCCGCGTTGTTCGCCTGGCACTTGGCCAGCTCGGCGACCATGTAGTTGGCCCGGTCCCGGGACGTGGTGTCGCCGAGCACCGCCCACGCCTGCGCCCAGGCGCTGAGGAAGTGGCCCTGGCTGTGGGTGCGGAAGGGGAAGTTCGGCGCTTCCCAGCCGCCCAGCGCCGCCGCGCCGTTGGTGGACAGCCGGTGGTTGGCGCGGAAGTTGTAGAGCAGCCGGTCGACGTCGACGAACCGCAGGTACGACAGCGTCCGGCTCTGGTTCTCCATCCACCGGCCGGGGCTCAGGCGCACCTCGCCCAGGTCGAACGGCTGGGCGGAGACACCGAGGTCGCCGCGGACCGGCGGCACCGTCGCCGCGACCGCGGACCCCGAGGTCAGGCCGGGCACGGTCGTCGCGACGGCCGCGACGCCGACGGCTTGCAGCAGCGTGCGACGGCTCAGGGGTGACGACATGAGCTCTCCAGTGAGTTGGGGGGTCGACCGGCCGGGACGTCGTGCCGAGGGCACGGCGGGGCGACCGGCAGGGACCTGTCGGCGGAGGGAGATCGGGCACGGCGGGGCGGCGCGTGAGGAGCGCCGGGGTCCGACGACCGCGGGCAGTCAGCGGTCAGGCGGTCACGACGTGCGGAGGCGGTGGGGATCGCGCTGCGACGGCGACGACCCGCGCCGTGCCGGAACGTGAGCGATGTGCCTTGTGCGTCGCATCGAAGTCCCCATCGTCGTCGTTGACGGGCGGTCCTGCCGGCGGATGCGTGACCGAGTGGGCCCGGTGGCCCGGCTGTCAGCACAGTAGCCATCGCCGGAGCGGGGCGTCAACGCTGCGGAGCGGCTAAATGTTCACGCTCACTTTAGCGACCGCCGGGCATCCGATCGGGCAAACTCGTTCAATGCTGGCTATTTGCCGAGGATCTCCGCCACAGGCCGAGCCTGAGACCGACGGCCGGCACCCCTTCCGGGTTGACTTGTGTGAGCGTGAACATCAGGATCGGTGAGGCGAATGCCTCCGGCGGCGCGAGGGGCGGCCGGTTGTCGTCCCGCGGTCCGCGCGGGCCCGCCGCCACCGGGCGGGGCGGTCGTCGCCGACCGCGCCCCGGACCGGTTCGCGGCGGACCGCGTCGGCGACCACCCCGCGCGGGCCCTCACCGGACCCCGCTCACCCGCCGGTGGAGAACGCGGCGTCGAAGGAGGCCGTCGGCGCCTCGAACGCGTTGCGGCGCACGAACTCCAGCGCCTCGGGCGCGCCGATCAGGCGGTCCATCCCGGCGTCCTCCCACTCGACGCTGATCGGGCCCCCGTAGCCGATGGTGTTGAGCATCCGGAACGCCCGCTCCCACGGCACGTCCCCGCGACCGGTGGAGACGAAGTCCCAGCCGCGCCTCGGGTCGGCCCACGGCAGGTGCGAGCCGAGCCGGCCGTTGCGCCCGTCCCCGACCTGGCGGCGGGCGTCCTTGCAGTCGACGTGGTAGATCCGGTCGCGGAAGTCCCACAGGAAGCCGATCGGGTCGAGGTCCTGCCACACGAAGTGCGACGGGTCCCAGTTCAGCCCGAACGCGGGCCGGTGCCCGATCGCCTCCAGCGTCCGCACGGTGGTCCAGTAGTCGTAGGCGATCTCGGACGGGTGCACCTCGTGCGCGAACCGGACGCCCACCTCGTCGAACACGTCCAGGATCGGGTTCCAGCGGTCGGCGAAGTCCTGGTAGCCGGCGTCGATCATCGACGGCGGCACGGGCGGGAACATCGCGACGGTCTTCCAGATCGAGGAGCCGGTGAACCCGACCACGGTCGACGCGCCGAGCTTCGCGGCGGCCCGCGCGGTCGCCTTCATCTCCTCGGCCGCGCGCTGCCGCACGCCCTCGGCGTCGCCGTCGCCCCAGATGCGCGGGGACAGGATGCCCTGGTGCCGCTCGTCGATGGGGTCGTCGCAGACGGCCTGTCCGGTGAGGTGGTTGGAGATCGTCCACACCTTCAGGTCGTGCTTGGCCAGGATCGCCAGCCGGTCGGCGACGTAGTCGTCGTCCTCCGCCGCGCGCCACGGGTCGAGGTGGTCGCCCCAGCAGGCGATCTCCAGCCCGTCGTAGCCCCACTCGGCGGCCAGGCGGGCGACCTCCTCGAACGGCAGGTCGGCCCACTGGCCGGTGAACAACGTGATCGGACGCGCCATCTCGTTCTCCTCTCAGACGTCTTGCCAGGTGCGGGACGTCGCGCTCGCCTCGACGGCGGCCAGGACGCGCTGCAGCTGGAGCCCGTCGGCGAACGACGGGGCGGGATCGGTCCCGGCGGCCACCGCGCGCACGAAGTCGACGGCCTGGTGGGTGAACGCGTGCTCGTAGCCCAGGCCGTGACCCGCGGGCCACCAGGCGTCCACGTAGGGGTGCTGCGGCTCGGTCACGACGATGCGCCGGAAGCCCGCCACCGCCGCGTCGTCGCCGCCGTCGTAGTAGTGCAGGACGTTCATGTCCTCGAAGTCGAACGCCAGGCTGCCCGCCGAACCGTTGATCTCGATGCGGATGGCGTTCTTGCGGCCGTTCGCGAACCGGGTCGCCTCGAACGCGCCGAGCGCGCCGCCGGAGAACCGGGCCAGGAACAGGGCGGCGTCGTCCACGGTGACCGGTCCCGTGCGGTCGGACACGGCGGTGCCCGACAACCCGGAGTGCTCGGCCGCCAGGGGCCGCTCGGACACGAACGTCTCCAGCGTCCCGGACACCTCGCGGATGGTGTCGCCGAGGATGAACTGGGTGGCGTCGACGATGTGCGCGCCGATGTCGCCCAGCGCGCCGGAGCCGGCCCGCTCCTTCTGCAGCCGCCAGGACAGCGGCGCGGCCGGGTCGACGATCCAGTCCTGGAGGTACTGGGCGCGCACGTGGTGGACCCGGCCCAGCCGGCCCCGCGCCACGAGCTCGCGGGCGAGGGAGAGCGCGGGCACGCGCCGGTAGGTGAACCCGACCATCGCCCGCACGCCCGCCGCGGCGGCGCCGGCCGCCGCCTCCGCCATCGCCTCGGCTTCGGCGACGGTGTTGGCCAGCGGCTTCTCGCACAGCACGTGCTTGCCCGCGGCCAGGGCCGCGACGGCGATCTCGGCGTGCGTGTCACCGGGCGTGCAGATGTCCACCACCTGCACGTCGTCCCGGTCCAGCACGGCCCGCCAGTCGGTCGCGGCCTCCGCCCAGCCCAGTCGCGCGGCGGCGGCCTCGGTGCGCGCCCGGTCCCGACCGCACACCACGGCCATGACCGGGCGCAGCGGCAGGTCGAAGAAGCGGGGCGCGACCCGCCACGCCTGGGAGTGGGCGGCTCCCATGAAGGCGTGGCCGATCATCGCGATACCCAGCGTCGCTGTCGTCACAGCGGTGATCTCCTAGGACTCGAAGGCGGTGGGCAGGTAGCGGTCGACGTTGTCCTTGGTGACGACCGGGGCGAACAGCTCGACCTGGCGCGGCACCTCGACCTCGACCAGGTCGCCGAGGCTCTTGCCCTGCACGGCCAGCCGGGCCAGCCGGATGCCGTCCGCGCCCTGTGTGGACGGGTAGACCACGGTGGCCTTGTGCAGGCCGTTGGCGGCCTTGATCTCACGCATGACGTTGGCCGAGCCCGCGCCGCCGACCATGAAGAACTCGCTGCGACCGGAGTTCTTGATCGCCGCGGTCACGCCGACGCCCTGGTCGTCGTCGTGGTTCCAGAGGGCGTCGATGCGCGGTGCGGCCTGGAGCAGGTTGGCCGCGGCCCGTTCGCCGCTCTCCACGGTGAACTCGGCGGCCACGCGGTTGTTCACCTTCAACCCGCAGTCGCCGAGGGCGTCGGCGAAGCCCTTGCTGCGCTCCTGCGTCAGGGGCAGCGAGTCGATGCCGGCGATCTCGGCCACGACCGCGTCGGACTTGCCGCCGAGCTCCTGGCAGACGTAGGTGCCGGCGGACACGCCCATGCCGTAGTTGTCGCCCAGGACGGTGGAGCGCGCCGCGAACGGGCTGCCGAACTCGCGGTCGACGTTGATCACCGTGATGCCGGCCTTCATCGCCTTGAGCGCCACCGGCGTCAGCGCCGCGCCGTCGAACGGCAGCAGCACGATCGCGTCGACCTTGTCGTTGATGAACGTCTCGACCTGGCTGATCTGGAGGTTGACGTCGTTGGTGCCCTCCACCACCTTCAGCTCGACGTCGGAGTACTTCGCCGCCTCCGCCTTGGCGGCGTTGGTGATCGCGGCCATCCAGCCGTGGTCGGCGGCGGGCGCGGAGAAGCCGATGACGACCTTCTCGCCGGGCTCGTCGTTGGCGACCCGGGCGCCGCCCTGGTCGCCGGTGCCGGCGGCGGGCTCCGGGGTGTTGCCGGTGCAGGCGGTGAGGGCGAGGCCGACCGACAGCGCGGCGATGAGACGGGTTGTTGCCTTGCGAGACATGAGGTTGCTCCTCGATGTGGCGGCGGTGGTGGCGGGGTCAGGCGCCGCTGCGGCGGGCGAGCCGCTGCTGGAGCAGGACGGCGATCACGATGATCGCGCCCTTGGCGACGGCCTGGGCGGAGATGGAGAGGTTGTTCAGGGTGAACACGTTCGACAGCGTGGTGAAGATCAGCACGCCGAACACGGTGCCCGCGATCGTGCCGCGACCGCCCGACAGCAGCGTGCCGCCGATGACGACCGCGGCGATGGCGTCCAGCTCGTACAGGCCGCCGTGGGTGGAGCTGCCGGTGGTGGTGCGGGCGATCAGCATGACCGCGGCGATGCCGCAGCACACGCCGAGCAGCGTGTAGAGCAGCACGGTGTGCCGCCGCACGTCGATGCCGGCCAGCCGGGCGGCCTCGGGGTTGCCGCCGACGGCGAAGGTCCGCCGGCCGAACGTGGTGCGGTTGAGCACCACCCACCCCACGGCGGCCACCAGCGCGAAGATCACCACCAGCACCGGCACGCCGAGCACCGACGCGTCGAAGAACGAGGAGAAGCCCGGCACGTCCACGATCTGGGTCTTGCGGTTGGAGATGATCTCGGCCAGGCCGCGGGCGGCGGCGAGCATGGCCAGCGTCGCGATGAACGCCACGATCCGCCCGTAGGCGATGAGCAGGCCGTTGACCACGCCGCAGCCGGCGCCCACGGCGAGCGCGGCGAACACGACGACGAGCCAGTGGCTGTCGTTGGCCATCGCCTGGGTGGCGAGGGTGGTGGCCCAGACCGAGGACAGCGCGACGATCGCGCCGACGGACAGGTCGATGCCGCCGCCGGTGATCACGAACGTCATGCCGACGCTGACCACGCCGATCACCGAGGCGAGGCGCAGGATGGTGAGCACGTTGTCCACGTCGGCGAACCGGTCGCCCGCGGTGGCCACGCCGACCAGGCACAGCAGCACCAGGGCGACGACGAGACCGGTGTTGCGGCCGGCCGCGGACCCGAGCAGCGCGGTGACGCCGCCCTTCGCGCGGTCCGCGGCCGGCGGCCTGACCGCGGTGGTGTTCTCGCTCATGCGGCGGTTCCTTCCATGACCAGGTCGAGGACCCGGGATTCGTCGATCTCGTCGGCCGGCCCTTCGTGGACGACCCGGCCTTCGCGCACCACCAGCACCCGGTCGGCGAGCCCGAGCACCTCCTCGACCTCGCTGGACACGACCACCACGGCCACGCCGCGGCCGGCCAGGTCCCGGATCAGCTCGTAGATCTCGCTGCGCGCCCCCACGTCCACGCCCCGGGTCGGCTCGTCGAGCAGCAGCACGCGGCACTCGCGCAGCAGCCACCGCGCCAGCACCACCTTCTGCTGGTTGCCGCCCGACAGGGTGCGCACCGCCCGGTCCACCCCCGGCGGCCGGACGTCCAGCGCCGTGGTCAGCTCCCGCGAACGCGCGCGCTCCGCGCCGCTGTCGAGGAAGCCGAAGCGGGAGAACGCCGACAGCGTGGACACCGTGATGTTGCGGTACACGGCCTGGTCCAGCAGCAGCCCCTGGCTCTTGCGCTCCTCCGGGCACAGCCCGACACCCGCGCGCACGGCCGCGCCGACGCTGCCCCGCCGCAACCGCTTGCCGTCCACCTCGACGGTGCCGGCGGTCAGCTTGCGCGCGCCGTAGACGGCTTCCAGGATCTCCGACCGCCCCGACCCGACGAGCCCGGCGAGCCCGACCACCTCGCCCGCGCGGACGGTCAGGTCGACACCGGCGAACCGCTCCCCCGCGGCCAGCCCGCGCACCACCAGCACCTCCGGCGCGGTCGGGTCGACCGGCTCTCGGGGCGGGAAGGCGTACTCCACGTCGCGGCCCGTCATCAGCCTGATCAGGTCGGCGGTGCGGGTCTCGCGGGCGGGCAGGCCGGTGGCCACCGTGCGGCCGTCCTTGAGCACGGTCACCCGGTCGCCGATCTCGCGGATCTCCTCCATCCGGTGCGAGATGTAGACGATCGCCACGCCCTGCGCGGTCAGCTCCCGGATGACCGCGAACAGCTTGCGCACCTCGTCCTGGTCCAGCACCGCGGACGGCTCGTCCATGATGAGCAGCTGCCCGTCGCGGGACAGGGCGCGCGCCATGCTGACGATCTGCTGGTTCGCCGCGGACAGCCGGCCGACGTCGCGGTCCGGCGGGATGTCCGGGTGGCCGAGCCGGTCGAGCAGGGCCCGGGTGCGGCGGCGGACCTCGGCGCGGCGGGTGAAGCCCGCCGTGGACAGCTCGTGGCCGAGGAAGACGTTGTCGGCGACGGACAACCCGGCCACCAGGTCCAGCTCCTGGTAGATGGCGGCCACGCCGCTGCGCATCGCGGCGGTCGGGTTGTCGAACGACACGACCTCGCCCCGCCACCGGATCTCGCCCTCGTCCGGGCGGTGCGCGCCGGCCAGCACCTTGATCAGCGTCGACTTGCCGGCGCCGTTCTGGCCGAGCAGGCAGTGCACCTCGCCGGCGCGCACGTCGAAATCGACCCCGCCCAGGGCGGTCACGCCCGGGAAGCGCTTCACCACGCCCCGGACGGACAGCAGCGGGGCTGTCGTGGCCGTCATACGGTTTCCTCCTGTGCCAAGGGCTTGTCGACCGGCTCGACGAGAACGGGGTCGCGGAAGACGCGGTCGAGGATCTGCGACGCCCCGCCGCGCACGGGGCCGGAGAAGCCCAGGGGCGAGAACGCGACGCGCGTGCCGCCGATGTCCCGGGCGAAGACGTGGCCGCGCAGCTCCTCGCGGAGGGACCCGGCGATCCACGGTCGCAGCGCGGCGAAGTAGCCGCCGAGCACCAGCAGGTGCGGGTTGAAGGCGTTGACCAGGATGCCCGCGCCGATGGTGAGCCACCGGTCGATGTCGGCGATGGCGGCCAGCACCCGCTCGTCACCCGCCGCGGCCCGCTCGCCGATGTCGGCCAGCCGGCGCTCCAGGTCCGGCAGCGGGTCGTGCTCCGGTTCGTGCGCCGACGTGCGCGCCGGCTCGTGCTCCGGGGCGGCGGCGAGCAGCGCGTTGAGTCCCACGGCGGCCTCCCAGCAACCCGTGCGGCCACACGCGCACGGCGGGCCGTCGTCGCGCACGCGCATGTGCCCGACCTCGCCGGCGAACCCCTGCGCGCCGCGCAACAGCCGCCCGCCCACCACGATGCCGCTGCCGACGCCGGCGGCCGCGGTGAGCAGGATGAGGTCGCCGCCCCGGTCCAGGCCCTGCGCCTCGACCTCGGCCAGCGCCGCGAGGTTGGCCTCGTTGTCCAGCAGCACCGGGTACGGCGGCTCGCCGAGCAGCCTGCTGATCTCGGCGACCACCGGGATGTCGGTCCACCCCAGGTTGGGCGCCGCGCGCACCACCCCGGTGTCGGCCTCGACCAGGCCGGGCACGGCGATGGCCACGCCGACCGGCCGGGCCGTGACGCCGACCAGCGCGGAGTCCAGCAGCCGGGCCAGCCGGGCCAGCACCAGCGCCGGCTCCAGCGCGGTGGTGTCCAGCGCGATCCGCTGCCGCGCCACGACCTGACCGCGCAGGTTGAGCGCGAGCACCGACAGGTAGCCGACGTTGACCTCGGCCCCGACCGCGACGACGTGCTCGCCGTCGAGCCGGATGATCTGGCCCGGCCGCCCGACGGTGGCCCGCTCCGTCTCACCCTCGCCCACCAGGCCGCGGTCGACGAGCTCGGCGACCAGGCTGGACACGGTGGCCTTGTTCAGCCCCGTCTCCCCGGCGAGCCGGGCCCGCGACCTCGGCCCGTGGTCGCGCAGGTGCGACAGCACGACGGAGAGGTTGTGCCGGCGGACCGTGGCCTGGTCCGCGGTCGAGCCGCCCGTGCGCGGGCGAGTCGGCCCGTTCCTCATGGCACTCCTCGGTTCTCGGGCGGGTGGGGGCGGGGCGTGGCACCGCGAGGAAGGGCGGGTCGAGCGGGTGAGGCCCGGACGGGCCTCACCCGCGACCGTCAGACGTGCTGCCAGCAGCCGTCGTCGCGACCCGGCCGGGGCGTGTACCGGCCGGTGGCCTCGACGTTGCCCGCCACGTCGATCGAGCGGTACTCCAGGTACTCCTTGCCGTTGGGCCGGAGGTGGATCTCCCCGTCCCGGTGGACCTGCCACTTGCCGCCGGAGATGCGGTACTCCGTGCGGGCGACGCCCGAGGTGGCGTCGGAGGCGGTGAGCCGGACCCTGGCCGCGGACTTGCCCGGCTTGGCCTTCGTGACCGGCGGCGCGGTGTCCACCTTCACCTCGACCGACTGCTCGGCGGAGGTGTTGCCCGCCGCGTCGGTCGCCCGCACCGCCACCCGGTGGACGCCGTCGCCCACCCGCACGACGCCGGTGTAGGGCCGCCACGGGCCGCCGTCGAGCCGGTGCTCCAGCACCGGTCCGCCGGACGCGTCGTCGGTGGCCGTCGCCGAGACCAGCGCCTGCCGCGTCCACCAGCCCTCGGGGCCGGGTGCGTTGTCCACCTTCACGGTGAGCCGAGGCGCGGTGCGGTCGATCTTCACCGTCGCCGTCTTCTCCTCCGAGACGTTGCCCGCGGCGTCGGACGCGCGGAACGCGACCACCCGCTCACCGTCGTCGGCGAACGACAGGGGCGTCGTGTACGCCGTCCAGTCGCCCGTGCCCACCCGGTACTCGACGCGCACCGGTCCCGCCTGGTCGTCGGTCGCGGAGGCGGTGAGGGTCACCGGACCCGTCCACCACCCGCCCGTGCCCGGCGACGCCGGGTCGCTGACGACCGACAGCACCGGGGCGGTGCGGTCCGTCACCACCCGGAAGTGCGCGAACTTCGCGGGCTTCGACGCGGTCTGACCGCCGCCGAGGGCGAACAGCCCGATCCTCGCACCGGCCAGGTTCTCGTTGACCACGGCCGCCAGCGACGTCCAGGTCCGCCCGTCCGCGCTGTAGGAGCCGGTGTAGGTGGAACCGGACTTGGCCAGCCGCAGGTGCCACACCCCGCCGGTGAGGCCGTTGGCGCCGGGCTGCGGCTCGCCCACCACGTCGCCGCTCTCCGTGCGCAGCTCCACGCCGCGCTGGACGGGCGTGCCCGCCTCGTTGGTGGCGATGTGGTCGAGCTTCACGTAGTTCGCGTCGTCCGCGTAGGCGATCAGGCCGGCCTGCTGGTAGCGCTCGTCGAACGCCGACGCGTCCACCTCCGTCTCGATCACCCAGTCGCCCTCGGGGGCGCGCTGGAGGATGAAGTTGGCCGGCTCGTCGGCCGCGCCGCCGTAGATGTCGCCGGCGCTCGTGTCGATGCGCAGGCTGCCGTCGGCCACGCCGTAGCGGGCCGGGTCGGGTCGGACGACGGCGTTCCAGCGGCACCCGTCCAGCGCCGTGCCGGCGAAGTCGTCGTCCGGCGCCACCGACGCCCGGTCGTCGGGCGTGAGGGTGAACCAGTCGAACTCGGCGTCGACCACCGGGCGGTCACCGCCGCCGCCCACGAGCGAGAGCAGGCCGATCTTCGGGTTCACCATGCCCGCCAGCGCCTTGGTCTGCGGCATGTCGGTGAACGCCTGCCCGTCCGCGCTGTAGGACGCGGTCAGGTTCTGCCCGTCGCTGGTGAAGCGGACCCACACCGAGTCGGGGAACCCGGCGCCCAGCGCCGCGGTGTTGGACTCGGCGACCTCGTTGGGCTGCCCGGCCTCCTCGCGGATGAACTGGAAGATCCGGCTCGCCGCGTCGTCGGTGTCCGACCGGCCTTCGAGCACCATCTTCGCGTAGTTGTCGTCGTCGCCGTAGATCACCAGGCCCGCCTGCTGGTAGGCGCGCCGCACGGGCACGCGCACCTTGGCCGTGGCCTGGAACGGCCCGGACGGCAGGTCCTGGAGCACGATGTTGGGCGTGGTGTTGGTGGTGCCGTAGATGTCGGACGGGGCGGTCGGCAGCACCAGGCGGCCGTCGCGCACCGCGAGGTCCTGGTTCTCCCGCACCACGGTGGTCCACCGGTCCCGGTCGAGCGCGGCGCCGAGGAAGTCGTCCGAGCGGCCGGCGAAGCAGGTGACGTCGGGCGCGCGGACGGTGATCGGGATGGTCTTCGTCCCGCTCGCGCCCCGCGCGTCGGTCGCGGTGACCTTGGCGTTGAAGGTGCCCGGGGCGGTGTAGGTGTGGCTGACCGACGCGCCCGTGGCGGTGCCGCCGTCGCCGAACACCCAGGTGTAGCCGATCGGGGTGTCGCCGTCCGGGTCGGTGGCCGACGCGGTGAAGTCGACCTTCAGCGGCGTGGTGCCCGTGGTCGCGGTGGCCGAGGCCTCGACCGCGGGCCGCTGGTTGTGCGTCACGCCGCGACCGGCGAACTCCAGCCAGTTCACGTTGGCCAGGTAGCTGGTCGTCGTGCTGCCCTGCGGCCTGCGGGTGACGAAGTACAGCTCGGACCCGGCCGGGACGTCGTCGGCGATCTCGGCGGTGGCGGTGGTCCAGTTCTGCCAGCCGCCCGTGCCGGCGAAGGTCGCCGTGCCCGCGAGCGGGCCGTCCGGCGCGCCGACGCGGACCTCGAGCCGGCCGCCCTCGGACCCCGAGGCCACCCGGAACCGCACCTGCTCGATGCCCTCCAGGGTCGCCGGGCGCAGGGAGAACCAGTCGCCGTCGGTGATGAACCCGATGTTCCTGCCGCCACCGGTGTCGGTGGTCTCCTCCTGCTGCACGCCCGCCGTGTCGTCGCCCACGCCGTCCGCGGTGCGGCCGGTCGCCGTGTAGAACTCGGCTTCCTTGTGCTTGGGCTGGAGCACCAGGATCGACTCGCCGGTCAGCGGGGACGCGCCGGCGCCGCCCTTGTCGGTGTACTTCGCGGTGAGGACGCCGAAGATGTTCGCGCCCACGTGGCCCTCGTCGCCCGACATCAGCGCCAGGCCCTCGCAGCCGCGGTACTGCTCGTAGCCGTGGGAGTGCTCGTCGTGGCCCAGGGCGGGCTGCACGACGACGTCCTGGCAGTCGACCGCGCCGTCCTCGGCGTCGGTGACCGTGACCCGGTAGGAGACCTGGTCGCCGAAGTCGATGAAGCCGCCGTCGGCCGGCGCGGTCAACGTGACCACGGGGGGCGTGTTGCCGACGACGATGCGCACGTTGGCGACCGCGGACCGGCCGCCCTGGTCGGTGACGGTGAGCCGCGCGGTGTAGTCGCCGTTCGCGGTGTAGGTGTGGCTGGGCGCGGCCTCCGTGCTGTCGGTGGCGCCGTCGCCGTCGAAGTCCCACGCGAAGGTCAGCTCGTCGCCGTCGGGGTCGCGCGACCCGGCCGAGTCGAAGCGCACGGTCAGCGGCGCGTGCCCGGAGGTCTTGTCCGCCTTCGCGGCCGCGACCGGCGCGCGGTCGCCGCGCACGTAGTCGATGCGGTAGACGCCGCTGTCGGCGTTGTTGCCGCCGAAACCGGAGCCCCACTCGATCAGGTACAGCGCGCCGTCCGGGCCGAACTGCATGGCGTGCGGCCGGTTGAACGCCATCCCCGGCAGCATCCGGCTGATGTCGGCGACGCCCGTGCCCTCGGCGTCGAGCTGCAGCGAGAACAGCCGGTTGTCGTTCCAGTCGCCCCAGATCGCCTTGCCGTCCCAGTAGGCGGGCCACTTGTGCTCGGAGGCGAGCTCCGCGTCGTACCGGTAGGTGCCGCCCGCCATGGGCGCGCCGCTGCCGCCGATCTCGGGGTTGCCCGTGCTGGTCTTGCCCTGCCAGATCTTGGTGCCGATCGCGGCGGGCAGCTGGGTGATGCCGGTGTTGTTCGGCGAGTTGTTCACCGGGGCGGCGCAGTCGAACTGCGCGCCGGAGGCGCCGGTGGCGAAGTCGTAGTCGACGTACGGGGTGTTGTCGCCGACGCAGTACGGCCAGCCGTAGAACCCGGGCCGGTCCACCACGTTCCACTCCACGCGGCCGTCCGGGCCGCGCTGGGGGTTGGCCTGCCCCGCGTCGGGGCCGTAGTCGGCGACCTGGAGCTTGTTGGTCCGCGGGTCGAGGCCGATGCGGAACGGGTTGCGGAAGCCCATGGCGAAGATCTCGGGCCGGGTCTTGGCCGTGCCGGCCGGGAACATGTTGCCCGCCGGGACGGTGTAGGTGCCGTCGTCCTGCGGCGTGATGCGCAGGATCTTGCCGTTGAGGTTGTTGCTGTTGGCCGCGGAGCGCTGCGAGTCCCAGGCCGAGCGGCCGGCGGTCTCGTCGAGCGGCGAGTAGCCGTCGGAGGCGAACGGGTTGGTGTTGTCGCCCGTGGTGATGTAGAGGTTGCCGTCGTTGTCGAACTCCAGCGCGCCACCGGCGTGGCAGCACTGCTCGCGCTGGGTCGCGACGGTGAGCAGGACCTTCTCGCTGCCCGCCACGATCGTGTCGCCTTCCAGCGTGAACCGGGAGACCCGGTCGACGGCCTCGGCGCCCGCGGGCGAGTAGTACAGGTAGAGCTGGTTGTTCGTGGCGAAGTCGGGGTCGAGCGCGATGCCGAGGAGGCCGAACTCCTGTCCGGTGTAGACGTTCAGCGTGCCGGCGGTGACGACCGCGCCGTCACGCCGGATCACGCGCACCGCGCCGTTGCGGTCGATGTAGAACACGCGGCCGTCGTCGGCGATCGTGAGTTCCATCGGGTTGGCGGTGGTGTCGTCGAGGGTGACCTTCTCGAAGGCGTTGGTCCGGGTGGCCGAGCAGTCCGCCTCCACGGCGCCCGCCGCGGTCTGGATGCCCTTGAGCAGGTGGTCCAGGAAGGCGGGCTCGGCGAAGGACTCGTCGGCGTGGCCGAGGCCCGTGTACCAGGACCGCCCGCCGTCGTAGTCCTGGCACCAGGCGATCGGGTGGCTCGACCCCATCGTGCCGCCGCGGTAGCTGGTCTCGTCCAGCTCGGCGAGCACGTGCACGTCGGCGGAGGGGTCGGTGCGGTAGTTGTACCACTCGTCGAAGCGCCGCCAGGACTGCGGCAGGCCGGCCGTGGACGGGTGCGCCGGGTCGACGACCTTCACCGTCGCGTCCTGCGGTTCGGGGTGGCCCGCGAAGTAGGCGCCCACGAGGTCGCCGTACCAGGCCCAGTCGTACTCGGTGTCGGCCGCGGCGTGCACGCCCGCGTAGCCGCCGCCTGCCTTGATGTAGCGCTCGAAGGCGGCCTGCTGGGTGGCGTCGAGGACGTCGCCGGTGGTGGAGAGGAAGACCACGACCTCGTACTCGGCGAGGTTGGCGTCGGTGAACGCGGCGGCGTCGTCGGTGGCGTCCACGGTGAAGCCGTGCTCGACGCCGAGTTGGCGGATCGCGGCGACGCCCGCGTCGATCGACGGGTGGTGGAAGCCGGCGGTCTTGCCGAAGACCAGTGCCTTGAACGTCTCGTCGCCGTGGCCCGGGTGCGCCTGGGCCGGTGCGGCCAAGGAGACCAGCGACCCGAGCAGCGCGGCCACGACCGCGACGACCGACCACCGTCTCCTACCGCGTCTGGACGAGCTCACCATTGAGGCCTCCAAGCCGATAAACACGCCGAACGGCTGATGACAGGATTCGTCTGTCGGGTAAACAAACTAATGAGGCGTTTTCCAGGGGGTCAAGGTCGCCGGATGTCCACAACCCGCCAATCCGCGACCTGCCGGAAGCCCGCGGATACCGCGTTCGGCGGCTTTACTCCGCCGCCGCGCCGCCGCAGACTGCGCGCGCACGCGCCGGGCGCCCGCGCGGAAAGTTCGGCAACCGGCCGAAGTCATCCGGACGTCCGAGCGGTCCGCGCGCGCTCGGGCCGGTCCGTCGCGAGTGGACGGTGCCGTGCGTCCGATCGCCGCGACGGGGTAGGCCTCCCGGCGGCGGCCGGCCGGCGCCGTCGGCCGCCTGTCGGCTGTGCACGTTCACACCGACCCGACCGAGCCGGACCGACCGGATGAGTACGACTCATCAGCTCCGCCGAGGCACCCCGACCCACCGATCGAGGGCACCGGCAGCACCTCGACCGAGCCGGCCGAATCCGGACATTTTGAGATCGACGGCCCTCTTCCCTTGACTTGAACGGCTTCGGGACGCTGTCATTGTGTGCCGGACACGCTCGGAGACCGGTCGGCTCCAGGCGGACGTCGGACACGGGCTGTCCGGTCGCGCCGGCCAAGAGTAAGACCCATCTTCGACGAGTCCCGCCTGCTCCCTTGACGTCCACACCCGTGCGAGGTGTCTTCGACATGTGCCGCCATGACCACGCTTGAGCCGGCGCGACCGACCATGTCGGCCGCCGGGCGGGACGTGGGCGAGGTGGACCTCGAACCCACGGACGAGACCCGGCGGCTGCTGCTGCTCATGCGCACCGGCGCGATCGACGAGGCCATCGCCCGGGAGCTGGGGGTCAGCCTCCGCACCCTGCACCGCCGGATCACGCGCCTGCAGAACCTGCTGGGCGTGCGGTCGCGCTTCCAGCTGGGCGTGATCGCCTGCGAGCGCGGCTGGGTGTGACGCGGCGCCGACACCGTCCACTTCGGACCGGAGCGGGGCGCGTCCCCCCGCCGGCGGCGGCCGGGCACCTGTCCGGCCGATTGTGCGGGCGACCGTCGACCCCGTACGGTCCGATGTGTTGATCGAACCGGTTCGACATCTAGTCCGCTCAAGCGTTCCGATGCCGTCCGCGAGCCTCGGGGCACGGCGGCGCGTCGAGCGGGGACGAGGAGCGAGCATGGCTCGGGTGCTGGTCCTGACGGCGGACGCCGCCGAGGAACTCGACTCGATGTACCCGGTGTTCCGACTGCGCGAGGGTGGTCACGAGGCGGTCGTGGCCGCTCCGACGACGCGCGCGGTCAAGCTGGTGGTCCACGACTTCGAGCCCGGTTGGGACGCCTACACCGAGAAGCCCGGCCACCTGCTGCCGGTGGACCTGGCGTTCGGCGACGTCGACCCGGAGGAGTACGACGGGCTGGTGATCCCGGGCGGGCGGGCGCCGGAGTACATCCGGACGAGTCCCGACGTGGGGCGGGTGGTGCGCCACTTCTTCGACCGGGGGCTCCCGGTCGGCACGATCTGCCACGGCCCGCAGGTGCCCGCCGCGCTGGGGTTGTTGAAGGGCCGCAGGACCGCCGCCTTCCCACCGCTGAGGACGGACGTGGAGCTGGCCGGCGCGACGTTCGTGGACGAGCCGGACGTGGTGGACGGGGCGATGGTGTCGTGCCGCGGCTGGCCCGACCTCCCCCTATGGTCGCGCGCGTTCATGGCGGTGCTGGAGAAGTCGCAGATCCCCGCCTGACGGCACGGCGCGGTGGGCCGGCGCGGTGGATCCGCGCCGGCCCGGGTCGGCTCAGCCGCGCAGGCTCCACTGCTGGTTGGCGCCGCCGCCGCAGGACCACAGGATGATCTTGGTGCCGTTCGCGGTGGCGGCCCCGTTGGCGTCCAGGCACAGCCCGGACTGCACCCCGGTGATGGTGCCGTTGGCGTTGACGTTCCACTGCTGGTTGGTCTGCCCGTTGCAGTCCCAGACCACCACCGCGGTGCCGTTGGCGGTGCCCTGGTTGTTGGCGTCGAGGCACTTGGTCCCGGACACCTGCAGCTGCTTGCCCGAGGTGTGGGTGAAGCGCTGGTTCGTGCCGCCGTGGCAGTCCCACAACTGGGCCTGGGCCCCGTTGGTGACGGTCGTGCCGGGGATGTCGACGCACCGGCCGGACTGGCCGCCGACGATCGTGACGCCCTGCTGTCCGCCGCCGCCCTGGCGCCGGACGATCGACTTCGACTCGGCCGACCGGTTGCCCTGCGCGTCCACGACGTAGAGCCGGTAGTCACCGGACGTGGCCGGCACCTCGATGGTCGTCGCGGCGCCGCTCGCCCTGGTCATCGTCGGACCGACCGCGAAGGTGGTCGTGCCCTGCGGGGCCAACCACACCGTCCTGGTCGCGTCGCCGGTGCTCCGGACGGGGATCGACGAGCTGCCGGCGCCGACGAACGTGCTCGCCGGCAGGGCGTGGTCGGGCGCGGAGTGGTTGCCCGGCGGGACGATGTCCCGGTAGGCGTCCTCCAGGCCGGAGCTCACCGCGATGCCGTAGGCCGCCGCCGGCCAGACGTAGTCCGAGGAGACGAGGATGTCCTGGACGGTGCTGTTCGGCAGGTTCTTGTTGGAGACCTTGTTGATCGGCCCGTAGGTCTGGGTGATGCTCAGATCGTGCTTGCGCCCGAAGTCGTCGGAGTTGATGAGCCACGTGACGTTCTTGTCCACGCTCAGCACGTTGTCGCGGAAGGTGATGTAGGCCGAGCCCTCGTCCGGGTGGAGCCCGTACTTGTGGCCCGCCGGGACGCCCTGGAGGTAGTTGTTCGTGATCGTGGTCCCCGGCTGGCTGCCCAGCGTGTAGATGGGGGCCGTGTCGCTGAGGCGCTGCACCGTGTCGATGATGTGGTTGTAGCTGATGTTGTTGTTCTTCGCCGTGGTGGTCGGCCGGTTGGGCGCGATCGAGCCCGACGACCCGTCGAAGTTCCACCAGCCCCAGCCGAGCGTGATGCCCGACCACGGGCTCTTCTCGATCCGGTTGTGCTGCACCGTAAGGCCGTCGGCGAAGTAGGCCGAAATGGGGCTGTGCCCGTTGAACAGCACGGCGCTGTCGTAGAGGTAGTTGTTCTTGATCTCGATGTTCTTGGGCAACCCCTCCACCTGGGCGGAGTACTTCTCGCCGTTGGTCGACGTGTGGTCCCCGATGTAGACGTGCTGGGGGTGGCCGACGGTGATGGCGGAACCCGCGATGTCGTTGGTGTGGTTCCCGGTCAGCTGGGTGTCCTGCACGTCGTTGACCATGTTGATGCCGTCGGCGCCGGTGTGCTGGACGCGGTTGCGCTGCAACTGGACGTGGTCGGCGTTCTCGATCTGGACGATGCCCGGCGCGACGTCGACGTTGCGGTAGTAGTAGACGTGGAAGTTGCCCTTCACGTACACGGTGTTGCCCAGGTTGCCCTGCTGGGCCTGCTTGAACGAGGACCCGGCGACGGTGAACAGGTTCCAGTCGGAGTGCTGCACCGTGAGGCCCGCGAACGTGATGTTCCGGACGTGGTTGGTCGTGGACGTGCCGGCGATCCGGAGCACGGTGGCCACGTTGTTCGGGGCGTGGACCGTCGCCGTCGCCATGTTCTCGGAGTCGGCCTTGTAGTAGTACAGCGTCTTGGCGGTCTTGTCGAAGTAGAACTCGCCCGGCGAGTCGAGGAACTCGTAGGCGTTCATGAACTTGTGGCTCCCGCCGACCTGGTGGTTGCCGTTGAACGCGCCCTGGGCGATGGCCGCGCCCGGTTGCTGGAACAGCGCCACGCGGCTGGCGCCGTCGCTGCTCGTGGTGACCTGGCGGACGCCCGCGATGGCCGTCGTCCAGGTCGTCGCCGTCTCGATCTCGATGTCGTCGGCGTTGCGCGAGATGGCGGGCAGGTCGGCCGGGGAGTACTTGGCGCCGTCGCACTGCGAGCCGGACTCCCGGGCCCAGGACGCCTGCCCGGCGGTGATGTTGTACGTGCCGTAGCACCCCTGCGAGCTGATCGTCTTGGTGGCCATGAACGCGCGCTTGTCGTTGACGTAGAGCGCCCGCAGCTTGGTGGCGCGGTTGAGCGGGGCCTTCCAGATGTTGCCGCCGTGCTGCGTCCACCCGGTCACCTGCACGCCGCCGCTCAGCACCGGGGTCTCGTTCTGGTAGGCGGAGTACACGACCCGGTGGCCGTTCGTGCCCGAGTCCCCGGGCGCGAACTCGATGGTGCTGCTCACCGGGTAGTTGCCGCCGCGCAGGTACACGTAGAT
Organism: Saccharothrix sp. 6-C; assembly: GCF_016695385.1. Taxonomy (NCBI): domain Bacteria; kingdom Bacillati; phylum Actinomycetota; class Actinomycetes; order Pseudonocardiales; family Pseudonocardiaceae; genus Saccharothrix; species Saccharothrix sp. 6-C. The sequence continues at coordinate 5,385,064 of NZ_CP064192.1, forward strand.
GTCGCCGGTCATGTTCGCGTTCGTCGTGCGGACGACGTCCCGCGCGCGCTGCACGGTCTTGAACGGCGCCGTGATCGTCCCGGGGTTGGCGTCGTTGCCGTCGGGTGCGACGTAGTACGTCGCCTGGGTGGCGGCCGAGGCCTGGAAGTGGTCCGCGAAGGACGGCAGCAGCGCGGCGGACACGAACACCGCGATCGCCACCAACGACCTCGTGGCGGTGTGGACTGGTCTCACCTTCTTCTCCCTTTCGCTTGGTTTCCGATCAGACGTGTTCGCCGAGCGCGCCGCGGTCGCGCGCCCGTGCGTCGACGGGTCCGCGCACGGGCGGGGTTCCAGGGCACTTCGCCGCTTCCGGACGGGTGGACCTGCGCGAGATGTGTGCTACTGATCCCGGCCCGTCGCAAGGGATCTGCCGCCCGCGGGCCCGCGATGAGGACGCGGGGCGGGGGATCAAGGGCATCGACAGGCTAACAAGACATCCCATCCCCCCGGAAGGGTTTCGGCACCCGGAGCTGCGGTGGCGAGTACTGGCCCGAGGTCTTGACCAGCTTGGTCGACCGACCCGACCCACCGCTTGGCCGTGCGGTATGGACACCGACCCGCCGGTGGTCCTATAAATCCATCCCATGTCGGTCCGCCGGTCGTCATCGCGCGGACACGCCGCCGACACGCCACGAGAGGTGGTCCGCCCGCCGTGCACCCGGCGGCCGGGCGGCCTCCTCCCCCGCGATCGGACGAAGGAGCGTGCGCCGTGGACGGCCCAGTGGACCGGCGGGGTTTCCTCGCCCTCACCGCGTTGGCGGCCGGAGCCGCCGTCGGCCTGCCGGGTGGGCGGGCCGACGCCGCCGTGCCACCGCAGGTGACCTTGCCGGAGCGCGGCATCCACGACACCGCGCCGGCGACGGCGTGGACCGACGGGTTCCTCACCGGGAACGGCGAGTACGGCGCGGTGCTGCACGGCGCGCCCGCCCTGGAGAAGGTGATCTTCAACTACCACCGGCTGGTGCTGCCGAACGGCACCCGCTCCGTCACCCCGCCGGTGACCGCCGGACGGTTGGCAGCCGCGCGGGACAAGGCCCTGGCGGGCGACTACGCCGGCGCGAACCGGGACTTCGCGGCCGGGTGGACGTTGCGGTGGACGCAGACCTACCACCCGGCCTACGAACTCCGCATCGCCACTCCCGGCGCGACGGCGGTGGACGACTACGCGCGCGTCACCGACTTCCGCACCGGCGAGGTCACCTCGGCCTGGACCGACGGCTCCGGCGCCTGGACCCGGCGGGCGTTCGTCTCGCGGACCGACCGGGTGATCGTCCACGAGCTGCTGCCGGCGACCGGCCGGACCGTGGACACCACGCTCAGCGTGAACACCGCGCTGGAGGGCCGGCCCGACACCGTGGGCTACACCACCGCGGCCACGATCAGCGGCGGCTCCGGCTACCTGACCCTGCGCGGCACGTACCCGGCCGGGCAAGGGGCCTTCGGCTACGAGGGCGTCACCCGGGTCGTCCCGACCGGCGGCACCGTGACCGCGAGCGGGTCGACCGTCGTCGTGGCCGGCGCGACCCGGCTGCTGCTGCTCACCAAGCTGGAGCGGTACGAGTCGCCGACCGCGTGGGACTCCCGGCCGCTGCACGCCCAGCTGGCCGCCCTCGGCGCCGACTACGCCGCCCTGCGCTCCCGGCACGCCGCGGTCCACACCGGGATGTACGACCGGTCGCGGCTCGACCTGGGCGTGCCGGAGGCCGACCGGCGGCTGTCCACCGGCCACCTGATCGCCCGCCAGAACGCCGACCGCGGCGTCATCGACCTCGCCCTGCTGGAACGCCTCTACGACTCGGGCCGGTACCTCTTCATCAGCTCCAGCGGCGTCCTGCCGCCACGCCTGACCGGCATCTGGACCGGCACGTGGTCCGGCGCGTGGGCCGACGACTTCACCACCGACGCCAACGTCAACCTCCAGGTCGCCGGCGGCAACACCCTCGACACGCCCGAGGCCATGCGGGGGTACTTCAGCCTCGTCCTCGGCCAGCTCGTCCATTGGCGCACCAACGCGCGCAACCTCTACGGAGCCCGCGGCTTCCTCGCGCCGTCCCGCACGGACGGCGAGCACGGCCACATGCTGCACTTCGACCCGGGCTTCCCCGGCCAGACCTGGACCGGCGGCGCCGACTGGCTGCTGTACCCGTTGGTGGAGCACTACGAGGTCACCGGCGACCACGCGTTCCTGCGGGACGAGCTCGGGCCCGCCCTGATGGAGCTCGCGCTGTTCTACGAGGACTTCCTGACCCGGACGGATTCGAGCGGCAAGGTCGTGTTCGTGCCGTCGTTCTCGATGGAGAACAGCCCCGGCAACACCGGTGTCCTCCTGGCGGTCAACGCGACGGGCGACATCATGGCGGGCAGGCACGCCCTCCAGGCCGCGATCTCCGCGGCCCGCGCCCTCGGTGTCGAGCAGGGCGCCGGCCAGGGCGTCGCGCGGTGGACGGCGCTGCTGGCCAAGCTGCCCGACTACCGGATCAACGGCGACGACGCGCTCGCCGAGTGGTCCTGGCCGAGCTTGAGCGACCGGTACGACCACCGGCACGTCCACCACCTCTACGGCGCCTGGCCGCTGCACGAGATCAACCCCGAGGAGGAGCCCGCCCTGGTCCGGCCGGCGCTGCGCGCGTTGGAACTGCGCGGCGACCAGAACGTCTCCGCCCACGGCAGCCTGCACCGGGCGCTGGCGGGCGCGCGGCTGAAGGACGGCGGCCAGGTCTACGCCAACCTGCGCAAGATCATCGGCAACAACATGCTCTTCCGGTCGCTGATGACCTCGCACAACCCCGACCTGGACATCTACAACGCGGACGCCGCCAACGCGATCCCCGGCGTGCTGGCCGAAGCGCTCGCCTACTCCCGTCCCGGGGTGCTCGAGATCCTCCCGGCCCTGCCCGCGCAACTGGCCAGGGGCACGATCACCGGCGTGCGGGCGCGCGGCCGGATCCACGTCCACACCTTCACCTGGGACCTCGCCGCCCGCACGGCCGCGTTGTCCGTCACCTCGGCCGTCGACCAGGACGTGACGCTCATCAGCAGGCCGGGGATGGCGTCGGTGGCCACCTCGGCGCCGGTGGCCGCGTCGCCCCTGGGCGGCCACGCCCGCGAGGTGACGCTGGTCGCGGGGCGGCGCACGGACCTCACCGTGTCCCTGCCGGCCACCTCCCTGCCGACCGGTTGGCACCGGCTGGTCAACCGGGCCAGCGGCAAGGCCCTGGACGTCGCCGGCGCGAGCGTCGCCGACGGCGCCGAGGTCGTCCAGTGGAGCGCGACGGGCAGCCTCAACCAGCAGTGGCGGTTCCTGCCGAACGCGGACGGCTCGTGCCGGCTCGCGGCCCGGCACAGCGGGCGCCTGCTCGACAGCCCGGGCGGGTCGGGCCAGGGCGCCCGGCTCGACCAGTGGCAGGACACCGGGAGCGACAACCAGTGGTGGCGGCTCGTCGACGCGGGCGGCGGCTACCACCGCGTCGTCAACGTGCGCACCGGGCTGTGCGTGGACGTGGAGGGCGGTTCGACGGTCGACGGCGCCCGCGTCGTGCAGTGGCCCGTCACCGGCGGCGCCAACCAGGAGTGGCGGATCGTCGCCGGGTGAGCGGCACGCCCTGTCGAACGCCCGGGGGCCGTCGGACCCGGCCGCCGCACCGCGCCGCCGGGTGTCGCGGACGCGCCGAAGCGGTTCCCCGTCCCGCGGAGGCGAATCGGGACGGGGAACCGCTTTTCAGGGCCGGTTACGGGGTCAGGAGCACGCCGTGCCGTTGAGGGCGGGTGAGCCGAACGGCGGTGTGGTCCCGTTGTAGTTCGCGTTGTAACCGATGGTCGTCGTGCCACCGGTCGGCAGCGACCCGTTCCAGGACGTGTTGGAGACCCGGACCACGTCGCCCGTGTCCGTCCACGTCCCGTTCCAGCCCTGCGCGACGGTCACACCGGGCGCCGAGAAGGTCAGGGTCCAGCCGTTGAGGGCCGCACCCCGGTTCCCGATCACGATCTCGCCGGTGTACCCGCCCGTCCACTGGCTGACCACGCGGTGAGTCACCGTGCAGCCGCCACCCGGGTTGTTGCCCGTGGTCGTGGTGGTCGTCGTTGTCGTCGTAGTGGTGCTGGTCGACGTCGGACCCGCCGCGATCGCCAGGTCGTACGCGCGCTGCGGCACGAACTGGCCGGCCGGCGCGATGCAGCCGTCCGCCTCACCCGGCAGCTTGACCCACAGGAACGCGGCGATCTTGGAGTCGCCCGTGTTGGTCGTGCTGGGCGTGCCGATCGCGCGCCCGGCCGGGTCGCACCACTCGGTGCCCAGCGGGCCGTTGCCGTTTCGACTGGTGTCGATCACGGCGGTGAGCCTGCCGTCGCCGAGGGCGTTGAGGATGTTCTTCGTGTAGGCGACCTCGTCGGACGTGCTGCGGTAGTTCGACACGTTCGAGGCGATGCCGTCGGCGCTGTTGGAGATGTCGGCGGCGCGGAGCCTGTTGGCGGCCTCCGACGGGCTCAGCCACGCCGAGTTGCCGATGTCGAAGTACACCTTGGCCTGCGCGGAGCCGGACTTGAGCTTCTTGCCCGCGTAGGCCATCGACGCCCTGGTCTGGCTCTGCTGGTCGGCGCTCTGGCAGTTGCTCATGATCGGCAGCACGTCGGGCTCGAGCACGATCGTCGCCGGTCGACCCGCCAGACCCGCCGCGACCTCGTCCACCCACGCCCGGTAGGCCTGGTGCGAGGGCGCGCCGCCGCCGCTGGCCCCGCCGCAGTCGCGGTTGGGGATGTTGTAGACCACCAGGATCGGCACCTTGCCCGCCGAGGCGGCCGCGCCGACGAACGAGCTGATCTCCGAGCGCACCGTCGAGGTGTTGGTGGTGGTGTACCACCGCGCCTGCGGCACCGAGGCGATGCGGTCGCGGATCACCGCGGCCCGGGAGTCGCCGGAGTTGGCGGCGACCCACTTCGCGCTGGAGCTCGACGGGTCGACGTAGAACGCCGAGTCCGCCGCCTGCGCCGTCGCGCCGCCGCCGACCGCCAGGGCCACCGCCCCGGCCAGCAGCGCGCTCGAGAGGAGGCACGCGGCCGTGGTCTGCTTCCTGCGGGTCATCGGGTCACCCCCTTCACAGGGCCGGGTAGGCGTTCTGCACGAGCGAGGTGAACCCGGCGGGGAACCACGAGCCCGCGTGCGGGGCGCCGGCCATGGCGCCGGTCAGGTTGCCGCCGTTGGCCTGGTCGTCACCGCGGAAGGTCGGGTCGCACATCGGGTCGTGCTGCTTGCCCTCCTCGTTGGGGCCGTCGGTCTTGGTCGCGATGCCGTCGGACTCGCCCGGGGGCTTGATCCAGACGTAGGCGTCGAAGCCCGAGCGCGGCGCGGCGGTGGGCCGTGCGCCGATGCCGGCGCCGCTCTGGTTGCACCAGTTGCCCCGGTGCAGCTTGCGGTCGATGCGGCCGGAGTTCACGTACGCGTCCACGGTGGACCCGCTGGCGCCGGTCGGCCGGTTCGGGCCGCCCCAGCCGTTGCGGGAGGTGTCGATCAGCATGCCGATGCCGCTGGGGAAACCGGCCGAGATGAACCGGTTGCGCATCTCGGTGCCGAAGTCGGCCTCGTCGAAGTACGGGTTCCACTGGTAGAAGCTCGCGGACCGCAGCTGCTGGCTGCCGACGGTGAGGTTCGGGTCGGGCAGGTTGACCTCGTCGGTCGGCGAGGTGTTGGCCAGGTTCGACACGAAGCCGTCGATGCTGTTGACGCCCTTGGTGGCGCCCTTGATGGTGTTGGCGATCAACGTGACCGAGGGACCCATGTTGGTGTCCCAGCCGAGCCAGCCGGCGTGGCCGATGTCGATGTAGTTGTAGACGTTCGAGATCGCGCTGAGCTTGCTCAGGGCGTACTGGATGCCCTGGACGTAGGCGCCGCTGGTGTTGGCCTCGGCGCACTTCGGCTTGCTCAGGTTCGTCACCAGGTTCGGCAGCGAGTCGGGCTCGACGATCGCGACGATCCGCAGGGAGCGGTACTTCGGGTCGGCCAGGATCGCGGCGATGGGGTCGATGTACTCAGCCTTGTAGCGGGCCAGGCCGTTCTCGCTGACCTTGAGCTCGCCGTTGGACGCGAGCGCGGCGCAGTCGCGGTTGGGCAGGTCGTAGACGACGACCTGGATCACCACCGGCGTGCCGCCCGCGGACTGCCGCAGCGCCTCGTCGAGGTGGCCCGTCAGACCACGACCGGCGGTGATGGCGCCGATGCGGTCCATCCACACGGCGGTGGAGTTCTGGGCCACCTTGCGCATGGACGTGCCCAGGGCGCCACCGGTCGCGTCGGCCAGGCTGTTGACGTTCGTGACGTAGTCGGGGTTCAGGTACCCCTTCGCGCCCGCGTACGGGTTGGCCACGTGGTCACCGGGGTTGTCCGGCGTCGTCGTGGTCGTCGTGGTGGAGGTGGTCGTCGAGGTCGAGGTCGACGTGGAGGTCGACGTCGACGTCGTGGTCGACGTCGGGCCGCCGCCACACGTGTTCCCGTTGAGCTTGAACGACGTGGGCAGGGCGTTCGTGCCCGAGTACGAGGCGTTGAAACCCATGGTCGCGCTTCCACCCGTGGGCAGCGACGACGCCCACGAGGGGCTCTTCGCGCTCACGTGCTGACCTGACTGGGCGTAGGTCGCGCTCCAGCCGTTGGTGATCTTCTGGGTGCCCGGGAAGTCCCATTCCAGGGTCCACCCGCCCGAGATGGGGTCGCCGAGGTTCTTGAGCGTGACGTTGGCCGTGAAGCCGCTGTCCCACTGGTTGACCTGGTAGTCGACCGAACAGCCGGGTGCCGCGCTGGCCGAGGTGCTCGCCAGCGTCAACAACCCCGCGCACAGGGTCAGGGCCGCGGCAGCGGCGCCGCCGCGTGCCAGTTTCGTTGCACTCATTCAGGGTCCTCGCAGCGTCGGTGCTGTGGGTTGGGGGTGAAGCTTTCCGGGAGCGCTCCCAGAACTGGGTTCGCCCGACTGCTCGTCCACCGCGGGTTTTCGGCACGGCAACTGCCGTCGGGCGAGGTCGCGAACCGGTCGTCGTTGACGGTGGTCACGGCAGGGCCGCGCAGCGGGTTCAGCCCCCGCCGGAGAGGGTTCACTTCGGGTCGAATGTAACCAGGCGAAGCAGTGCCGTCAATTGCCGGAAATGCTAAAGGTGTTAGCGCTAACTTTAGCGCAACGGGTTACGAAACCCTTTCGCGCCACAGATGATCACGCCTGTCAAGTGCGGTTTTGGCTACTTTGTCGGTCAAGTTCGCCCATCTGAACCAATAGGGTGATTGGTTTTGACCAATTTTGTTAGCGCGCACAATACGGTGGCGCGCCGTGCGCCACCGTCGGTGAGGATCAGTTGAAGCCGCGGTAGTCGAACCAGTCGAACGCCGCGACGCCACGCGTGACGTACATGCCGACGACCCGCCCGGCGAGGCCCGCGGTGACTTCGGGCGACAGGTACCGGCCGTCCAACTCCGCCAAGGGGCCCGCGTCGTCGCCGACGTGGAACGCGATGGTGTCCGGCCCCGAGGGCTCGACGCCCGCCGGGTCGTCGGTCGGCCGCACGAACGACGGCGGCACCAGGTCGGTCGTGCGGGTGACGACGGTGAGCGTGATCGGCCCGGGAGGTCTGGTGCGGCTGGCCACGACCTGGCGCACCGGCCCGATCCTGGCGACCACGTCCACCCGACCGGGCACGACCTCGAAGTCGTAGCGGTGCGCCTCGTCGCGCCGGATGCTCAGCCCCGCCCGCGCCGTGCCGGGGTCGAGGCGGACCGAGACCCGCGATTCGAGGTGCCGCAGCCGGCTGCCCACGAAGGTGCAGCCGGGTCGGTCGAGGGTGTCGCCGGTCGCGTGCAGCGTCAGCCAGCCGGGGCGTTCGGTCAACGACCAGGACCCGTCCGGCAGCCCGCGCGGCGAGATCCAGGACGGCGCCAGCACGAAGTCGTCGAAGTCGTCGCGCGCGAACTGCGTCGGCGGCACGTGCGGCTCCGCCGGCATCGGCGCGGCCTCGGCCACCCCGACCACCTCGGGCCACTCGTCCCGCCAGCGCACCGGCGTCAGGAAGACCTCCTGCCCCAGCACGTGGAAGCCCGACGGGTGCTCCCGGGTCCCGGGCCGCACCAGCCACCAGGCGCCGTCCGGAGTCGTGACCAGGTCCGCGCGACCGCTGCCCCGGGTCGGCCCGGCGGTGTCCACGAAGGTGCCCGGGGCGGGCTCGAACGGCCCGCGCGGCGTGCGCGCGCGGGAGACCATCAGCGACTGGCCGCGCTCGAACAGCAGGTACCACCAAGCTCCGACGTGGTACAGGTGGGGCGTCTTCGGGCTGGAGGTGTCGCCACCGCTCCACGTCGGCCACGGCCCTTCCAGCACGGTTCCCCGGTAGGGGTCGATGCGCGCCGTGCGCCCGTCGGCGGTGACGCACCAGCAGTCGCCGTTCTCGTCCCAGGCCAGGTCGGGCACGACACCGGGCAGGTCGAGCCACACGGGGTCCGACCACCGCCCGGCGAGGCGGTCCGTCGTGACGACGAACGTGCCACCCGCCGACAGGTCCGTCGCGGTCACCCAGAACCTGCCGCCGTGGTGGCGGATGGTGGGCTGGTGGATGCCGCGCGAGGTGGGCGTGCCGGCGGCCGGCCGCAGCTGGTCCGGCCGCTTGAGGACGTTGCCGACCTGCCGCCAGCTCACGAGGTCGCGGCTGTGGAAGAGCGGCACGCCCGGGAAGTACTCGAAGCTGGAGCACACGAGGTAGTAGTCCTCGCCGACCCGGCAGACGCTCGGGTCCGGGTGGGAACCACCGATCACGGGGTTGCGGGCGGTGCGCACGGTGCTCCTTCCCTGGTTGTCGTGGGGGCGTCGGGGATCGACGCGGGGCGGACCCGGTCCGCTCGCGGGGCTGTGCGCGAGGGGACCGGGTCCCGGGGAGCAGCGCTCACGTGGTGCGTGACGCGGCGGCGCCGCAGGGCGGGCGCGTCGCACGGGTCACCGTCAGACGCGGCTCCACTTCTGGTTGCCCTGGCCGTTGCAGGTCCACAGGATGAGCCGGGTCCCGTTGGCGGTGGCGGCCTGGTCGGCGTCCAGGCACAGGCCGGCGCGGGTGTTGCGGATGGACCCGTCGGAGCCGAGGGTCCACTTCTGGTTGTCCTGCCCGTTGCAGGACCACGTGATCACCCGGGTGCCGTTGGTGGTGCCCTGGTTGTAGGCGTCGAGGCACTTGTCGCCGAACACCCGGATCTCGCCACCCGCCCAGGTGGTCCACAGCTGGTTGGCGGCCGTGTGGCAGTCCCAGAGCAGCACGGTCGCGCCGGCGGCGGTGGAGCCGTTCTCGATGTCGGCGCAGCGGTTGGAGCCGGCGCCCCGCAGGCGGGAGGTGGTGGCGGAGATCGGGCTCCCGCCGGAGACGCGGAACGCGGCCACGCCGTGCGCGGGCACGCTCGCCGAGATCGTGCCCGAGGTGGTGGACGTGCCGCCGGTCCACAGGTCGGTGAGGGTGAACGAGCTGCCCGACAGGCCGGCCTGGGCGGCCGTGGTGGACACCGTGGCGGTCCCACTGCCCCGGTTGAACAGACCGACCGCGACCGAGCCGTCGGACAGGGTCTTGGCGAAGACCTCGGTGTTGCCGTCGTCGCGCACCCGGCGCCCGCCCGCGCCCAGCCGGTCCTGGTTCACCGCGATCAGCCGCGGGTTGCGCAGCACCGCGCTCACGTCACCGGACATCGTGCGGATGTCGTTGCCCGCCATCAACGGCGAGGCCATCAACGCCCACAACGCGAAGTGCGCGCGCGACTCGGTCAGGCTCAACCCCGGACGGCCGACGACGAGCATGTCGGGATCGTTCCAGTTGCCCGGACCGGTCTGCGCCGCCAACGGCGCGGTGACGTCCAGGACGTTGCCCACGCCCATCGGGTAGCTGTTGGTGTTGCCGTTCTGCCAGATGTCCAGCAGGTCCTCGGTGGTCCGCCACAGGTCGGCGACCTCACCCCAGTCGTACTTGTCCCCCGTCGGCGCGTGGAAGCTGTTGGAGTTGATGCTGTAGACGATCGGACGACCGGTCGCGCGCAGGGCGTCGCGCATGATCGTGAACCGCGCGATCTGCTCGTCCCGCGTGCCGCTGCCTGAGCACCAGTCGTACTTCAGGTAGTCCACGCCCCAGGAGGCGAACGACCGGGCGTCCTGCACCTCGTGGCCCTTGCTGCCGGTCGAGCCCGGATGCGTGCCCACCCCCTGGGCGCAGGTCTTCTCGTTGGGCGCCTGGTAGATGCCGAACTTCAGGCCCTTGCCGTGGATGTAGTCCCCGAGCGCCTTCATCCCGCTGGGGAACTTCGTCGGATGGGCACGCAGGTTGCCCGACGAGTCGCGCTGCGGGTCGAACCAGCAGTCGTCGACCACCACGTACTGGTACCCCGCGTCGCGCATCCCCGACGACACCATCGCATCCGCGGCCTGCCGGACCTGCGCCTCGGTGATGCCGCACCCGAAGCTGTTCCAGCTGTTCCACCCCATCGGCGGGGTCAGCGCGGGGCTTCCCGGCGCGGCCTGGGCGGCGGGCGCGGTGGGCCCCGCGGTGACCACGCCCAGCGCCGCGACGGCCGCCATGGCGAGGTGGAGCAGTCGTCCACGTGTACGGGTGGGCATCGTCGCCCCTTCGGTTTCGGCTCAAGGGATGCGGTCCGACTCGGCTCACCTCGTCGCACCGCGCACAGCGGTCGTGGCGGCGCTCCGGGCGGATCACACCCGGGACGACGCGGCCTGATGTCACGCCCATGAAACTATGGCCAACCAAGACGGGTCAAAGCTAAATGTGAGCGCTAACTTTTGAGCTGCCGGACGACAGCCGAGCCGGACCAGGTCTTATCGGGGACCACGCGGCGGGGCAACGGACGGCAAGTTGCCCCGTTCGGACCAACGACCGACCGGGTCCGGCCGGCGCGGCACGCGAAACCCCGCCCTGCCCGTTCGCCGCCGCAGCCGGGCAGGACGACCTCGCTCCACATCAGACAGCGGGTAAACGCCGCCGCTGCCGGAAGCCCCGACAGGACATCCGGGTGATCCGACGAAGGCCCGACCCCTTCGCCTCCCCGTCCGAAACAGTTGCGTCACATCTTGACCGACCGTGTGCCATCGTTCACAGTCTGAAGGGCGCCGACCGACGTCCGTGGCCATGTTGCCGCACCCTGATGCGCCCTTTTCGCACCAAGTGGCCCTCCAGCCCTGGTGTTAGCGCTAACACACGCGCACCCGGTGGCGGTCCGGCCCTGCGGCCGTCGACGGCGTCCCCGCCACCGCGGGCACCCGAGCCCGCGGTGGCCGACCCGAAGGGCATCTGATGGAACACTCGACACGAGCGGTCATTCGACCGGCGCTCGCGCGCCGGTCGAGAACAACGGCGTTGCTGCTCGTCACCGGACTGGTCGCCAGCGTGCTGTCGTTGGCGGCCGCCGGTCCGGCCGGCGCCGCGGGCGCGACCTTGGGCGCCGCGGCGGCGGAGAAGGGCCGGTACTTCGGCACCGCCGTGGCCGCGGGCAGGCTCGGCGACTCGACCTACTCCGGGCTCCTGCAGCGCGAGTTCGACATGGTCACGGCCGAGAACGAGATGAAGATCGACGCGACCGAGCCTAACCAGAACCAGTTCAGCTACGGCAACGCCGACCGGATCGTCAACCTCGCCCGGTCCCAGGGCAAGCGGGTGCGCGGCCACACCCTGGCGTGGCACTCCCAGCAGCCGGGCTGGATGCAGAACATGTCGGGCAGCGCCCTCCGGTCGGCGATGCTCAACCACGTCACCAAGGTCGCCACGTACTACGCCGGCAAGATCTACGCCTGGGACGTGGTGAACGAGGCGTTCCAGGACGGCAGCTCCGGCGCGCGGCGCGACTCCAACCTCCAGCGCACCGGCAACGACTGGATCGAGGCCGCGTTCCGCGCCGCCCGCACGGCGGACCCGAACGCCAAGCTCTGCTACAACGACTACAACACCGACGACTGGTCCCACGCCAAGACCCAGGCCGTCTACCGGATGGTCCAGGACTTCAAGTCCCGCGGCGTGCCCATCGACTGCGTCGGCTTCCAGTCGCACTTCAACGCCCAGAGCCCGGTGCCCTCCAACTACCAGACCACGTTGCAGAACTTCGCGAACCTCGGCGTCGACGTCCAGATCACCGAGCTGGACATCGAGGGCTCCGGCTCCGCGCAGGCGTCGAACTACGAGCGCGTCGTGAACGCGTGCCTGGCCGTCACCCGCTGCGCCGGCATCACCGTCTGGGGCATCCGCGACACCGACTCCTGGCGCTCCTACGGCACGCCGCTGCTGTTCGACGGCTCCGGCAACAAGAAGGCCGCCTACACCTCCGTCCTCAACGCCCTCAACGCCGGCTCCAACCCCCAGCCCGGGGTCATCGACCCGAGCGCGTGGTACGTGCTGGTGAACCGCAACAGCGGCAAGGCGTTGGACGTGTACGGCCTGGCCACCAACGACGGCGGGCGCATCACCCAGTGGACCCGCAACAGCGGCGCCAACCAGCAGTGGCAGTTCCTCGACTCCGGCAGCGGCTACTACCGCGTCAAGTCGCGCCACTCCGGCAAGGTGCTCGACGTGCCGAACTCGTCGACCGCCGACGGCGCCGTGATCCAGCAGTGGACCGACCACAGCGGCGTCAACCAGCAGTTCCGGGCGGTCGAGTCGGGCGGCTACGTGCGCTTGGTCAACCGCAACAGCAACAAGGCCGTCGAGATCCAGGGCTCGTCCACGGCCGACGGCGCGAACGTCGTGCAGTACGGCGACACGGGCGGCAACAACCAGCAGTGGCAGCTCGTCCGCGTCGGCTGACCCTCCCCCGCCCCGGGTAGGGGCCCGCGGCGCGGCGGCATCCCAGCCGCCGCGCCGCGCGGAACGCGAACCAGCGCCCACCGGGAACGGTGATTCCGCGGAATCGCCGTCGAACTGCCCGGTGGGCGCTGGTTCGATGTCGTGATCAGGCCGCGGCGCGCAGGGTCCACTGCTGGTTGGCCTGCCCGGAGCACGCCCACAGGACCAGCTTGGTGCCGTTGGCGGTGCCGTAGTTGGACGCGTCCAGGCACAGGCCGGACTGCACGTTGGTGATCGTGCCGTTGGCGTTGACGTTCCACTGCTGGTTCGTGTCGCCGTGGCAGTCCCAGATCGCCACCTGCGTGCCGTTGGCGGTGCCGCGGCCGTAGGCGTCCAGGCACTTGGTGCCGTAGACGACCAACTGCTTGGCCGAGTTCTGCGTCCACGACTGGTTGGGCTGGCCGTGGCAGTCCCACAGCTGCAGCTGCGTGCCGTTGGAAGTCGTCGAACCCGGCACGTCGAGACAACGGCCCGACGCCGTGCCGACGATCTGCCTGCCCTGCGAGGCGACCGGGTCCCCGATGCTCCCCGGCACGGCGCGCAGCGCGTTGTACCAGGTCGCGGCCATCTTGTCGTAGCCGGTCGCGGTCGGGTGGACGCCGTCGATCAGGTCGGCCGTGGTCAACGCGGCGTGCATGTCCACCAGCCGCACGCGCTTGCCCGCGTTGACCTTGCTCTGCACCATGCCGGGGATCGTGGCGTTGAAGGTCCGGGCGGCGGCCTCCTGGCCGGAGTTGGCCAGCGGGATGATCGTCGCGACGAACACGTCGGCGTTCGGCACGGTCGCGGTGATGCGGTCGACGAGCGCCGACAGGCGAGCGGGCGCGTTGGCCACGTTGTAGTTCTGCAGGATGTCGTTGGTGCCGATGTGCAGCAGCACCGTGCGCGGCGTGGTGTTGCGCAGCCACGTGACGACGTTCGCGTCGATCTGGTCGATGCGCCAGCCCGGGTGGCCCTGGTGGTCGTGGTCCCCGAGGGACCCGGGGCCGTTGAACTGCGAGCCGACGAAGTCCACCCGGTAGTTGCCGGACCCGAACCGCTGCCACAGCCCGATCCGGTAACCACCGGGCACCTGCGTGCCCTCGGTGATCGAGTCGCCCAACGGCATGACCCGCACCCCGCCGTTGGACTCGGCGGCGGCCTGGCCGGCCGGCAGCAGCGCGGCGGTGACCAGCGCGGCGGTGGTCAGGGCCGCGGCACGCGCGGCGAATCTGCTGAGGCGTTGTCGCACTTGCACTCCTCGGGGTTGAGCCGCGGTCCGGCACGGCGTGCCGGACCGCTGTCGAGTCACGAACTCGTGGTGGGGATCAGCTGACGCCCCACTGCTGGTTGGCGCCGCCGTTGCAGGTCCACAGCTGCACCTGGGCGCCGTTGGCCGTGGACGCGCCGGACACGTCCAGGCACAGGCCGGACTGCGCGCCGGTGATCGTGCCGTTGGCGTTGACGTTCCAGCGCTGGTTGGCCTGGCCGTTGCAGGACCAGAGGACCGCCTTCGTGCCCGCGCTCGTCCCCTGGCCGTAGGCGTCGAGGCACATCTGGGCGGAGCCGGTGTACACGGCCAGCTGGCCGGAGGAGGTCCGGGTCCAGGTCTGGCCGGCGCTGCCCTGGCAGTCCCAGATCCGGGCCTGCGTGCCCGCCGTCCCGTTCGGCACGTCGAGGCACTTGCCCGCGCCCACGGCGCGCACCGCGCCACCGCCCGGGTTCGGGTTGCCGCCGGTGGTGTACCCGGCCGCGACGACGTTGGCCTGCACCGCGCTCTCGGTCGCGTCGGACGGGTAGCCCGCGACCATGGCCCCTTCGTAGAAGGTGCCCGCGCTGAGGTTCGCGCCGCCGTCGGGCTTGCAGCAGTCGCCGCCGCTGCCCAGGATGATGGCGCCCTGCTTCTTCATCGGGCTGTACCCGTTGGGCAGCGCGCCGTCGTACAACGTGGTCAGGCCGCCTGCCTGCGCGTCGCTGCCCTTGAGCGCGAACCGCGTGGTCCCGTTGTTCTTCAGCATGGCCGTGACGAACCTGTTGGGGAAGGCGCGCTGGTTCGGGTTCCACTGCTGGCTGCCGCCGGGGAACAGGCCCCACTCGAGGTCCGCCTGCACCCACGGTCCCGTGCCGGAGCACCCGCCGAACCAGCACTGCGTGCTGAAGTTGATCGCGTCCATCGCGCCGGCCGCGTCGGCCTTCCGGGTCGTCTCGCTGTTGCCGTAGTCGAAGCAGCAGCCGCTGTTCACGTGCGTGCCGCTGGTCACCATGTACATGCCTTCCGGCGCGGCGCCGGTCGGCACGCCCGTCAGGTGGCCGTCACGCCAGTAGCTGTTGCCCGGGTTGATGTAGAGCGAGTACGCCTTGCTGCCGCCGACCGCCACCGATTCCGACGTCGCGACCGCCGGCCTGCTCTGGGGCGAGCCCGGGACCACGGACGAACCCTGGTACCACAGGTCGTTGCCCCGCCCGGACTGGTCGTAGACCACCGTGATCACGCAGGTGGAGCCCGCGCAGAACGAGTCCTGCGCCGCCGCGTTCGCGGTGCCGCCCGCGGTCAGCACGCCGACGTCCCTCGTCGTGCTGTCCGAGGAACGCCTCACCTGGTAGAGGTTCCCGGCGTACGAGCCGTAGAGCGCCCGCGTGGTGCTGTGCGCGGCCACGCAGGGCGTGCCGCCCGACGCGTAGATGTCGCACGGCCCCGTGCCGGCCGCCGACGCGCTCACCGGCGCGGACCACGTCAGGAACGCCGCGGGCAGCAGGGCCAGCGCCATCACGACGCGCGAGCGCACCGCGGCCGGCGAGCGCCACCACCGCTGCACTGGCCCCGCCGGGGAAACGGGTGAAGGCTGCATTTTCTCTCCTACGACGATGTGGGAGGGCAGGGCGAGCGGCGACGGTCGCGCACCCGGCGGCCGGGCGCGCGGAATGACGAGCGGATCGCGGGCAGAATCGCGAATCGCCTCGAATCGTGCCGACGGTAAGCGCTAAAAGAGCGCTAAAGCAACGGTTCCGACTCCCTCGCCACCGCCGCGACCACCCCTCCCGGGGCGGTCACGCGTTCTGCCGCCGCCAGTGCTGGGCGGTGCTGCCGTCGCAGGTCCGCTGGACGAGCTGGGCGCCGTCCGCGGTCGAGCCGTCGGCCACGGTCAGGCACTTGCCGCTGTGCTGGGCGACCAGTCGCGCGTAGCCGTCGCCCGCGTCCTCGAACCGCCAGCGCTGGTTCGCGCCCGAGTTGCACGTCCACTGGACGACCCGGACCCCGTCACCGGTGGCCGGTGCGCCGCCGTAGACGTCCAGGCACTTCCCGCTGCCCACGTTGACGACCTCGTGGTGGCCGCCGCCGACGTCGCGCACCCGCCAGCGCTGGTTGGCCTGGCCGTTCGCGCCCCACTGCACCACGGTGCCGCCGTCGGCGGTCGAGGCGTTGTAGACGTCGGCGACCTTGCCGCTGTGCCGCGCGGTGAACGTCTCCGCGGTCGGCACCGGCACGGTGGTCTGCGGGGTGAGCCGGTAGAGGCCGGAGCCGTGCGCCGGCAGCGAGCGGGACAGCGTGCCGCTCACCGTGCCCAGGCTCGCGCCCGACCACAGGTCCACCGCGGTGGCGGAGCCGATGCCCAGGTCGGCCAGCGTCGCCGACACGGTGGCCGTGCCGCTGCCCCGGTTGAACAGCGCGAGGTACTTGTCGCCGCCGCTCGGCGCGTTCGCCGTCCACGCCGTGTGCGTGCCCGAGAAGAGCTGCCGGTTGCCGGTGCTGTGCTGGTCGACCGCCAGCACGGCGGCGTTCGTCATCAGCGCCAGTTCCGCGGCCCGGTTCTGGGTCAGGTCCCCGCCCCACATCAGCGGCGAGCGCGTGATGGACCAGAGCGTCATCAGGGTGCGCTGCTCGTCGGGGGTCAGGTTGGAGTAGCGCGGCGAACCCACCGGTCCCTGCTGCGACAGGCGGCCGATCGGGATCATGTCCGGGTCGGGCCACGCGCCGGGCCTGCGGTGCGGCGTCCACGCGTGCAGCCGCTCGAACAGGGCGTCCAACGACGACCAGTTGTCCCACAGGTCGTTGACGACGCGCCACATGTTGGCGTTCTCGGCGACGTGCGCGCCGTTGCCGGTCGACGTCGGGCCCGGGGACAGGCTGAGCACCATCGGCCGGCCGCTGCGCTGGATCGCCAGCTTGTAGCCCTCGATCTCGGCCTGCCGGTAGGTCGGGGCGGCGATGTCGTCGACCTTGACGTAGTCGACGCCCCACGAGGCGAGCAGCGTGAACTGGGCGTCCAGGTAGGCCTGGGCGCACGGGTTGGCCATGTCCAGGCCCCAGTTGAGGTTCAACCAGGCCGCCGTGGTGTTGTTCTCGATCTCGTTCGCCCGGCAGCTCGTGCCCGGCACGGGGAGGTTGTCGGCCACCACCTGGCGCGGGATGCCGCGCATCAGGTGCACGCCGAACTTCAGGCCGCCCGCGTGGATGTAGTCGGCCAGCGGCTTGAAGCCGTTGGTACCCGAAGCGGAGGGGAACCTGGTGGTGTCGGGCAGGAGCAGGCCGTTGGCGTCGGTGCGCAGCCGGGGCTGGAGGTTGGCGTCCTGGCTCGGCGCGCCCGAGCCGCTGCCGGGGCGGTACCAGGCCCAGTCGACGACGATGTACTGCCAGCCGTGCTGCTTGAGGTTGTCCCTCATGTAGTCGGCGTTCGCCTTGACCTGCGCCTCGGTCACGTTCCAGTTGAACGAGTCGTAGCTGTTCCACCCCAGCGGCGGGGTCGTGGCGACCCCGTTGTCCCACGCCATCGCCGGCTCCTCCGATCCCGACGTGAACGTGGTGGCCAGCAGGGCCGCGGCGGCGAGCACCACGCCCGCCTTGCGCGAGGCTGACGTCCGGACTCCACCCACGGTGCCTCCTGCTCGTCGTCGAGAGGGCGCTCCGCCGATCGCCGGACTGATTGTTCACGCTCACATGTGGGCGTCAGGCCGGCGACCTGCTTCGCCGAGTCTGCTGATGCCCGCGAGAGTAGTCAAGGCCAGGCCCGTAGTTAGCGCTCACACGGCCCAGCGATCAGATGGGCGCGCGGGGACCGGCGGACCGGCCCCCGCGCGGTCGGTCAGCTGCGCACGCCCCACTGCTGGTTCGTGCCGCCGTGGCACGACCAGAGGTGGAGCAGGGTGCCGTTCGCGGTCCCGTTGCCGCTGGCGTCCAGGCACAGCCCGGACTGCACCCCGGTGATGGTGCCGTTGGCGTTGACGTTCCACTGCTGGTTGGTCTGCCCGTTGCAGTCCCAGATGATCGCCGCGGTGCCGTTCGCGGTTCCCGCGCCGCTGGCGTCCAGGCACTTGTTGCCGTTGACCACCAACTGCTTGCCCGCGGTGAGGGTCCACCTCTGGTTGGCGCCGCCGGCGCAGTCCCAGAGCCGGGCCTGGGCCCCGCCGGCGCTCCCGCTCGCGACCTCGGCGCAGCGTCCCGACTGGGCGCCCACGAGCATCGCGTTCTGCGGACCGGTGCTCGTGCCGCCGCCCGGACCGGCGTTGGCCATCACGGCCTGCGCGCCGGCCGGCCAGTTGCCGTTGGTGACGACCGCGTTGCCGGACACCACGTTGCCGCGGTCGCCGTTGGTGACGTTGGTGCTGCTGTTGGTCGACCAGTTGTTGGTGACCGTCCAGTTGCCCATGTTCTCGCCGCCCCAGTAGTTGGCGGTGGCCCACGTGCCGGTGTTGTTGAAGACGTTGCCCGTGACGGAGTAGTACTTCGAGCCCTCGTCGAAGTAGACCCCGAAGTAGCCGTTGGTCCGCTGGCAGTGGTTCCCGCTGATCGAGGCGCCCGGGTTCCACGACAGCGTGTAGATGCACCCGCCGTCGTTCATCTGCTGCATGACGTCGTGGACGTAGTTGTTGATGAGCCGGTTGTTGGACGCGGTGGTGGGCGTCGTGTAGCGCGGCTGGTAGTTGTACAGGCCGCGGTTGGCGTAGTTGGTGTTGCCGCCGGTGTCGTTGGCGCCCCAGCCGTAGCCGATCGACATGCCCGAGTACGGCATGTTGTAGACCTCGTTGTGGGCGACGGTGGCGTTGGTGACGTAGGTGTTCAGCACCGAGACGTTGCCCCGGTACTCGACGCCGAGGTCGTGGATGCGGTTGTAGCTCACGGTGATGTCCCGGTTGACCATCCGCTGGTCGCTCGGGTGGTGCGCGTCGGCGCGCACGCCGCCGACCACGATGCCGCCGGCCGAGCTGCGGGCGATCTCCGACCGCGTGATCGTGATGTTGCTGGCGCCGAGCCCGACACCGCCGGCGTGCGCGTTGGCGTCGTTGCCGATGCCGATGGCCGTCTGGCCCAGGTTGACGAACTGCGACTCGCTGAAGGTGATGTTGTTGGCGGCGGAGACCTGCACGGCGGCGGGCATCTGGTTCCAGTGCGGTCGCGCCGCCTCGAACTGGGTGCAGCCGTTCTGGCACGAGGTCAGCCGGTCGCCCGGCCAGTTCCAGTTGCCCGCCAGGTACGAGCCGGTCTGCTGGTCCGCGTACCCCTGGTTGCTGCTGGGTCCGAGCCAGCTGGTGCCGGTGAACGTGATCCCGGTGAACGAGATGTGGTGCGCCGGCGCGTCATAGGTGCCACCGACGTCCACCAGCGACTGCAGCACCGGCAGCTCCACGCCGACCGTGCTCATGTTCTGCCCTGCCAGCGGGATGTAGGACAGCGCGCCCGTGCCGGGGTTGAGGTACCACTCCCCCGGCGTGTCCAGGAACTCGTAGGCGTTGGCCAGGTAGAACGGCCCCGCCCGGTGCGGCTGGGTCAGCGTGTCGTACCCGAAGGTGTTGTTGTTCCACGCGGGCTGCTGCATGGTGAGGAAGTTCCCGCTGATGGACTGCACGGGCGAGTACCGGTCGGTGAACGAGTTGACGCTCTCCACCTCGACCCGGTTCTGGTTGCCCACGCTGTTCAGGTAGTTCAGCGCGGTGTTGGAGAACCTCATCCCCGTGCTGGTGAACGTGAAGTCGGCCCGGTTCACCTGCGTGCGCGCCCGGGTCGCGATCGCGCCGTTGACGTAGAGCTGGCGCGAGTCGGTGCCGGCGGGGACGGTGGCCCGCCAGATGTTCCGGCCGGCGTCGACGACCGACCACCCGGTGACGGCCCGGGCGCCGCTGATGACGGGACGCGCGGACGGCGCGGCCTGCCACTGCACGCGGTAGCCGTTGGTGCCGGAGTCCGCCGCGGTCAGCCGCAGCGGCTCGGAGAGCCGGTACACCCCGTCGGCCAGCTGCACGACGATGTCACCGGACATGCCGCCGGTGCGCGACCGCACCGCGGCCTGCGCGCCGGGCAACGAGCACGGCTGGGTGGCGGAACAACTGGTGCCGGAGCCGGACGGCGAGGCGTAGAGGGTGGTCGTGGCGGCGGACGCGGTGGGTGCGAGAACCACCGCCGCGATGGCGGCGGTCGTGACCGCGGCGGCAACGCCGACCGACATCGGCCTTCGCACCGCGGAAGAGGACGCGAACAAGGGGACCTCCTGACTTGGAGTGTGGTGCGACGCCCGGTCGAGGTGTCGAACGGCACTTCGTGGTGGCGCGGGCGTGCCGGCCGCGACCGCGGACCCGGTGGACGGGGACGTGGCCGGCCGGGACGCCTCGCGTCGAGCGGCGCCGGACGGAAGAGGCGGCGGGTCGGGGCGGCGCCGGGCGGGAGCGGCGCGGTGGGGGGAGCGGTGGCTAGCGGGACAGCGGTGGCTCGGCGCCCGGCGGCGGCACGGCGGCGTCGGGGGTCAGGTGCCACACCTCGCGCATCGGCTCCCAGCGGACCGGGGACTCCGGGGCGGTCGGCGACTCCTGGCACGGGTCGGTCAAGGCCCACCAGCGCTGCGACTCCGGATCGGCCGCGATCCGCGCCTGGTCGGCGTCGTGGTCCTCGCCGGTGTACTCGTAGTAGCCGAAGAGCAGGTCGCCGTGCAGGAAGATGGTGAAGTTGCGGATGTTGGCCTCGATCAGCATCCGCTCGACGGACGGCCAGACCGCGGCGTGCAGCCGGAGGTAGTCGTCGCGCCGCTCCGGTCGCAGCCGGGTGACCATCCCATAGCGTTGCAAGCGGTCCACATCGGACTCCTAGAGGGGAGGTGCGGCCGGCTCGACATCGTTGTCGGGCCGGACGATCAGGAGTGCAGGGGGTGCAGCGGCTCCGGTGGCGTGCCGACGCCCTGGACCACGGCCAGCAGGCGCTGCCCGGCGCGTTCCGGCCGGACGTGCGGACCCTCGGTCACCGGGACGGCGAGCCGGCGGCGGGACGCGCCGATCGCCTCCTCGTCGACGCGGATGCCCAGCCCCGGGCTGTCGCCCAGCACGAAGGCGCCGTCCTCGACGTGCAGGTCGATCGAGATCCCCGAGGGCGGTTGCAGGTCCTGCAACTCGCTGACCAGGTGGTTCGGCACGGACGTGGCGGCGTGCAGCAGCCCGACCGGGGTGTTGCCGATGGGGCTGACGGGCAGGTCGTGGGCGTGGGCGAGCACCGAGACCCGCAGGAAGTGGGTGATGCCCCAGCCCGCCGCCGCCTGGACGACGTCGATCGCCCCCGTCGAGATCAGCGGGCGGTACTGCTCGATGCCGGTCAGGTTCTCGCCGCTGGCGACCGACGCGCGGACGCCGCGGCCGACGGCCGCGTGGCCCTCCGCGTCCCACCGCCGGACCGGCTCCTCGATCCAGATCAGGTCGAGCGTGCGCTCGAGCTCGCTGACGTGGCGCACCGCCTGCTTGCGGGTCAGGGCTTCGTTGACGTCGAGCATCAGCCCCGGCCGGGTGCCCCCGCCGGCGGCGGTGAGCACGTCGCGCACCAGGATGAGGCGGTCCCGGTCCCGGTCGACGTCGAGGCCTCCCTTGAGCTTCGCCACCCGCAGGCCGTGGGCGGCGTAGTTCTCGTACAGCGCCACGAGCTCGTCGTCGCCCAGCCCGATGTCCACCCCGGAGGCGTACGCGGGCACGCGGCGGTCGCGCCCGCCGAGCAGCCGCCACAGCGGTTCGCCCGCGGCCTGAGCCTTGATGTCCCACAACGCGGTGTCGAGGGCGCCGATGGTGCCGAAGACCGCGCCCGCGTGACCGGCCTTGAACGTCTGGCGCAGCATCCGGTCGTAGAGGGCGGTGACGCCGCGCGGGTCCTCACCCTCCAGAGCGGCGAAGATCGACTCGATCTCCACGTGGGAGCCGAGCCCGACGCCGGTGATGCCCACGTCCGTCTCGACGAGGACGATCGGCACCCGGACGACGCCGTCGGCGAAGACGCCGTTGGCGTCGCCGATCGGGCGGCCCCAGTCCTGGACGGTGGTGAGGGTCCGGTAACCAGTGATGCGCATGTCAGCCCTTCGTGGCCCCTGCGGTGACGCCGTCGGCGATCTGGCGCTGCAGGAACAGGTAGACGACGAGGACGGGCACCGCGGCGATCAACACGCCGGAGGCGAACACGGGAATGTCATCCGAGTACTGCCCCCGCAACGAGGTGACCCCGACCATGAGCGTGCGATGGTCTGCCGACGGCATCATGAGCAAGGAGATGAGCACGTCGTTCCAGCAGAACAGTGCGTTGAGCACACCGACCGACAGCAGTGCCGGCCTGCCCAGCGGCAGCATGATCCGCCAGAACACGCCGTACACCGTGTTCCCGTCGATCCGCGCGGCGTCCACGATCTCCGCGGGCACCGTCGAGTAGTAGCTGGTCATCAGGAAGACCGTGAACGGGAGGAACTGCGCCACGTACGCGAGGACGAGCCCCGGGTACGTGTCGACGAGACCCGCGTCGGCCATCACCCTGGTGAGCGGGATCATGATCACCTGGAAGGGGATGAACAACGCGGCGAGGCAACCCAGGAAGAGCACCGAAGAGCCGCGGAACCGCAACCGGGCGAGCGCGAACCCGGCCATCGACCCGAACAGCAGCAGCAACGCGACCGAGCACGTCACCACCAGCGCCGAGTTGAGGAAGTAGCGGGACATGCCGACGCTGGTCCACGCCGCGGCGATGTTGTCCCACCGCAGTGCGTCCGCCAGCGAGAACCGGTCGAGCACGTACTCGCGCCGGGTCTTCACCGCGACGTTCGCGGTGAACACCAACGGGTAGACCGTCGCCAGCGCGAGCAGCGCCATCGGCACCGCGACGACCCACTTCGACACCCGTCGGCCGGCCATCAGCCCTCCCTGCCCGCGCGACGCAGGACGGCGACCTGGGCCAGCCCCACGACGAGCATGATCAGGAACAGCGCCGTCGACGCCGCGGACGCGAGCGCGGGCTGGTTGAACTGCCCCTGTTGGACCCAGATGTAGTACTCGGGCAGGTAGGTCGACGCCTCCGGACCGCCGTTGGTCATCACGTACAGCAGGCCGAACATCGACGTCAGCATGCCGATCATCGTGGTGACGAAGACGAACTGGATCGTGCGCGTGAGGCCCGGGACGATCACGTGCCAGACGGTCTGCGGCAGGGACGCGCCGTCCACCCGGGCGGCGTCCAGCAGCGAGGGGTCCAGGGTCGAGAACCCGGCCAGGAAGACGACCAGCGCCATGCCGAACGTCGCCCAGACGTGCACCCCGACCACGGCGAAGATCGCCACGTCCGGGTCGCCCAGCCAGTCCACCGGCCCGAGCCCCACCACGCCCAGGACCGCGTTGACCGGGCCGTCGTAGGCGAGCAGCAGGTTGAAGATCGCCCCGACGATCACCGGGGAGAGCACGGCCGGGAAGAAGTAGACGCCGCGGTAGATCCGGTGGCCGGGCACGCGGAGGTAGATGAACGTGGCGAGCAGGCCAGGGATCGCCACGGCCACGGGGAGCAGCAGCACGAGCAGGCCGACGTTGCGCAGCGCGGTCCGGAACAGCGGGTCGCCGAACAGGGTCAGGTAGTTGTCCAGGCCGACCGAGGTGCCGTTGCGGTCGCCGTCACCGGTGAAGGAGAAGTTCACCCCGAGCGCCAGCGGCCACAGGCGCAGCGCCACGATGATCAGCACGGCGGGCGCCACCAGGACGAACGGCGCCAGGCGCTCGGCCCGCGACCCGCGACGGGATCGCCGCGGGGACGACCGCGCCGGTCGCCGGGCCGGCGCTCCGGCGACCGCCTCCTCCGCGCCCGGCCCCACGACGGCCGGGCGCACCGAGGACGGAGAACCCCCGGACGGCACGGATCAGCTCGCCTTGTCGGAGTCGGCCAGCTGCGCGACGGCCTCGTCCACCGTGATCGAGCCGCTGAGCAGCTGCTGCGAGAGGCGGCCCATCAGGTCGATCGTCTTGCTGGACAGGGCGACGTGCAGGGCCGGCTTGCCGGTCTTGATCCCCGCGACGATCGCGGTGACGGCCGGGCCGGCGGCGGAGACGTCGATGGTGGTGTCGGACGCGATCGCGCCCGCGTCCGCGTAGAAGGCCTTCAGCGCCCCGGCCGACGTCAGCGACCGGACCAGGTCGGCGGCCGTCTTCGGGTCCTTGGTCCACTTGGCGACCGCGTAGCCGATGCCGCCGTCGAAGGGCAGGCCCGGCGTCGCCGCGGGGTTGACCACCGGCGGCGCCATGACGCCCACGTCGCCCGGGTCGAGGAACTCGGCGAAGTCCTTCCAGTGCCCGATGTCCGACATCAGGCCGATGATGTGCGCGGCCTTGGCCGACTGGAAGACCGCGAACGCGTCGTTGAACATCGCGGTGGAGTTGACCCCGTCGTTGTTCAGGCCGTTGTCGTTGACCTGCTTCCAGAGCTCGAAGACGCGCTTCACGTCCGGCGAGGCCCAGTCCCGCTTCCCGGCGATCCAGTCGTCGTACTCCTGCGGCGTGAGCACCGCCGAACCGATGCTGGACAGGAAGAACTGGATGCCGATGCCTTCCTTGTTGCCCACGCCGAAGCACTTGGCGCCGGTCTTGCCGGTGATGACGCCGCAGTCCTCGACGAAGTCGTCCCACTTCCCGGCGGGCGCCTCGGGATCCAGCCCCGCCTGCTCGTACAGGGCCTTGTTGTAGTAGAGCGGGTGGCCCTGCAGCGTCACCGGCGAGGCGTAGGTCTTCCCGTCGCGGGTGAACGCCTCCCAGCCGGCCAGCCGTTCCTTGTCCTGGGCCACGTACTCGTCCAGCGGCACCAGCGCGTCGACCCGGTCGCGGAGCTGGCCGCCGCCGTTGAAGAGCATGACGTCCGGGCCCTTGCCGGCCTGGATCGCCGCCCCGAGCAACGTGTAGTACTGGTCGAACGGCTGCGCCACGAACTCGACGGCGACGTCCGGGTGGCTCTTCGCGAAGTCGGCCTTCGCCTGGTCGAGGTAGGCGGCCACGTTCGCGTCGCCGGACTTCCAGTCCCAGACCACGAGCTTGTCACCGGAGCTGCCGGAGGATCCCGGAGCCGTGGCACTCCCGCAGCCCGTTGCCAGGGCCAACCCGAGGACCACGGCAGCCGACCACAGTGCGCGCTGCTTCATTGCTGCTCACTTCCCAGACGGCGGCCGGGCGTCGACGCGCTCGGCGCGATTGGTGCACAAACCTAACTCGTATGACGTCTGACGTCAACGGTCCTACGTATACTCGGAGCAGCCCTGGAACCGTGGGGCGCGTGGCACAACCGGAGGAAAGATGACCGCAGCGGGCCGCCGACCGACCGACGACTCCCCCGCACCTCCCGAGTGGGCGCGTCGACCGACCAACCTGGCCAAGGCGGTCACCGCGGAGCTCGTGGGGCGCATCGTCCGCGGCGTCCACCCGCCCGGCACGTCCTTGCCGCCCGAGCCCGCGCTGGGCGAGACCTTCTCGGTCAGCCGGACCGTCATCCGCGAGGCGGTGAAGATCCTCCAGGAGAAGGGCCTGGTCCAGGTGCGCCAAGGCGCCGGCACCATGGTCACGCAGCCGACGACGTGGAACATGCTGGACGAGCTCGTCCTCTCGGCCACCATCGCCGAGGACGAGACGCTGGCCGTGCTCGACGACCTCGTGGTCACCCGGCGCCTCCTCGAATCGGACATGGCCCAGGTGACCGCGCGCACCGCCGACCAGGACACGGTCGACCGGCTACGCGCGCTCGTGGACCGGATGGACCTGCTCGTCGACGACCCCGAGGCCTACCGCGAGCAGGACCGCGCCTTCCACGACACGATCATGCAGGCGTCGGGCAACCGGATCGCCCGCGGCGTCGTGCGCTCACTGGAGAGCCAGGTCATCAACACCGCCCGCTACATGGGCCGCAGCGAACGGGCGTTGTGCGTGTCGTCCAACCAGGGGCACCGCCGGGTCTACGAGCGGATCGCGGCCCACGACCCGGCCGGCGCGGCCGACGCCATGTTCACCCACATCACCGAAGCGTGGTTGGTGCGCCGCACCGACAACGGGGACCCGAGCCGCCTGGAGCGCTAGGTGGTCACCCGACGACATCACCCCCTCCGCGCAGCCACTCCGCTGAGCGTCGTCGCCTCGCGGCCGACGACTTCGGTCAGCATACCGATCCGCCGCCCTCCTGGGAATGATGAGTAGTACTTACCTGATCATTCACTGCGGACTTCGGGGCACAGCGGACCGGATGGTCGCCCGCACGCTGCCGTGACGGGAAATAGGCAGGGCGATTCCCTTGACGACACAGGCATGCACAGGCTGTCATGAGTAGCTAGGACACGGCCCGATGAGTCTGACTCATCGACAGGAGATCCGGCTCGCGGACTCCGGCCCCGAGCACCACGACGTAGTGGAGCGGCTCATGCCACCACGGCCGAACGGTCGCGCACCCTGCGCGCACCGGACCGGCGGCCCCGGCTGACGCGCGGGCGGGCCGTCCGGCGATCCCGGTGTTCCTCGATGTCGAACGACCCCCTTGTGTCGTGCACGCACCGGTCGCGGCGCGCCGACGACCGGATTCGGAGAACGGGAGGTCCACGTTGGGCGCACGACGGGTGACCCTCGCCGACGTGGCCAAGGTCGTCGGCGTCTCCCAGACCACCGTGTCGCTGGTGTTATCGGGGCGCGGGCGCGACCTGCGGATCTCCGAGGAGATGCAGCGCCGGGTCCGCGAGGCGGCGACGGAGCTGGAGTACCGCCGCGACCGGGTCTCGATGGGGCAACGCGGGCCGCGGACGCAGACGATCGCGTTCGTGTCCGACTCCGTGGCCAGTTCCCGGCTCGCGGGCCACATGATCAAGGGCGCGCTCGGGGCGGCCCGCAGGCACGGCGTCACGCTGCTGTTCGGCGAGACCGAGGGCGACGCCGGCTTCCAGCGCACGCTGATCGAGACGATGCACGACTACCAGGTCGACGGCATCATCCTCGCCGCCGTGCACACCAGGACCATCAGCATCCCGGCCGAGCTCGCCACCGGCCCGGCGGTGCTGCTCAACGTGCTGCCCCGGGAGCCGTCACGGCTGGTCTCGGTGCTGCCCGACGAGGTGCAGGCGGGCCGCGCCGCCGCGCGCGTGCTCCTCGACGCCGGGCACCGCGAGGGCATCCACCTCATCGGCGTCGGCTCGTCCGGGGACGACGTGCCACCGGGCCGGACCGCCGCTTTCGACCGGCTCACCGGCATCCGCCGGGAGCTGGGCGAGGTGGGCGTCGAGGTGGAGAGCGGGCGCGCCTGCCGCTGGTGGCTGCCGAAGTACGGCTTCGAGGCGACCCGGGCCCTGCTGGACGAGGCCCGCCCCCGTGCGCTGATCTGCCTGGACGACCGGCTCGCGCTCGGCGCCTACCAGGCGTTGCAGGACGCGGGCCTCACCGTGCCCGACGACGTCTCCGTCGTCTCCTTCGACGACCACCCCGTCGCCTCGTGGCTGCGTCCCGGCCTCACCACCGTCGCCCTGCCGCACCACGACCTCGGCGCGACGGCCGTCGACCTCCTCTTCGCCGACGCCGACCGCCCCGAACCGCACCGCGCGCGCCGGGGCGGCACCCACCGCGTGCCCATGCCGGTGCGCCACCGGGACTCCGTCGCGCCACCTCGGTGAACCCGGGAGCGATGACGCCCGGACGTCCTCTCAGCCCCGGGCGGGCGGTGCGCTGATTCCCTGCAGTGCCAGCAGGAAGTCGCGGACGTCGGTGGCGGCCATCCGACCGTCCCGCTCGACCGACAGCGGCACGGTCGGGTCGGAGCACAGCAGCACCGGGCCGTCGGCGGCGGTGTCCGGGAGCCTGCCGTGGGTGCCGCGCACGCACGACGGGTCCAGTGGCACCACGTTCATCGCGTAACGCAGGCCGACCTTCTTGCGCACCAGGTTCATCCCCGCCTTGACCTTGGCCAGCGGGTCGGCCGGGTCGAAGAACAGCTCGGCGGGGTCGTAGCCGGGTTTGCGGTGGATGTCCACGCCGCGCGCGAAGTCGGGGGCGCGGCTGTCGTCGGTCCAGTAGTAGTAGGTGAACCAGGCGTCCGGCTCGGCGACCGCGATCAGCTCGCCGGAGCGCTCGTGGTCCAGGCCCGCCTTCGCCTGCCCCTCCCGGTCGAGCACGACGTCGACGCCGGGCAGTTCGCGGAGCACCGCGCGGGTCCTGGCCAGGTCGGCGGGATCGGCGACGTAGACGTGCGCGACCTGGTGGTCGGCCACCGCGAACGCGCGGGACGTCCACGGGTCCAGGTACTCCATGCCCGCCTGCGCGTAGACCTCCAGCAGCCCCGCCGCCCGCAGCGCCCGGTTGACGTCGACCGGCCTGCGCGCGTCGGTGATGCCGTACTCCGACAGCGCCACGATCGTCGCGTCGGCGTCCAGGAGCGGCTTGAGCGCCCGGTCCACGTCGGCCGCGGCCTTGACCGCCTGCGGTGACGTGGGACCGAACCGCTGCAGGTCGTAGTCCAGGTGCGGCACGTAGACCAGCAGCAGGTCGGGCCGGTGGTCGGCCAGGACCTTCAGGGCCGCGCCGACGATCCACTCGCTGGAGGCCAGGGAGGCGGTGGGGCCCCAGTACCGGAACAGCGGGAAGTCGCCCAGGGCGCCGGTGAGCCGGTCGTGCAGCTCGGGCGGGCGGACGTAGGCGTCGGGCGACTTGCGGCCGTCGGCGTGGTAGATCGGCCTCGGGGTCACGGTGATGTCCGTGGACGCGCCCATCGCGTACCACCAGCAGATGTTGGCCGCCGTGTAGCCCGGGTGGACCCGCCGCGCGGTCTCCCACAGCTTCTCGCCGCCGACCAGCCGGTTGTGCTGGCGCCACAGGTGGATCTCGCCGAGGTCGCGGAAGTACCACCCGTTGCCCACGATGCCGTGCCGGGCGGGGGTGAGGCCGGTGAGCAGGGTCGCCTGGGCGCTGCACGTGACGGCGGGCAGCACCGTGCCCAGCTCGGCCCGCCAACCCAGGCCGGCCAGGTTGGGCATGTGTTCGAGCAACGCCGGCGTCATGCCGACCACGTCCACGACCACCAGTGGTTTCACGCCGGTACTCCCGTCCGGAGGTGTTCGCGGGCCCACCGCGGTTCGGCGGCGGACCCGTCGGTCGGGTCGTCGGCCGGGTGGGCGGTCGCGCGGCGCGCGATCACCGCTCGCCCCTGAGGACCGAGTTCCCGGTGGCGGTGTCGGTCGCGCCGGCGGTGGCCGGGTCGAGCAGGAGCCGGCCGCTCCGGCCGTAGAACCGAACCGGGTTGCGCCACAGCACGGTGTCGACCTCGGTCTCGTCGAACCCGGCTCCGAGCATCGCGAGACCGGTCGACCGGGTCTTCAGCGGGTCCGAGCGCCCCCAGTCGGCGGCGGAGTTCACCAGCACCCGGTCGGTGCCGTGCTCGGCGAGCAGCGCCACCATCCGCGCCTCGTCCATCTTGGTGTCCGGGTAGATGGAGAACCCCATCCAGCACCCCGAGTCCGCGACCAGGCGCACGGTCGTCTCGTTGAGGTGGTCGACCAGCACCCGTTCCGGCGGGATGCCCGACTCCCGCACCACGTCCAGGGTCCGCCGGGTGCCGGCCAGCTTGTCCCGGTGCGGGGTGTGCACGAGCACCGGGAGCTCGTGCACGACGGCCAGTTCCAGTTGGCGGGCGAACGCGGCGTCCTCCTCGGGGGTCATCGAGTCGTACCCGACCTCCCCGACCGCGACGACCCCGTCCTTGACCAGGTAGCGCGGGAGGTGGTCGAGCACTTCGACGCACCGCGGGTCGTTGGCCTCCTTGGGGTTCAGCGCGATCGCGCAGTGGTGGGCGATGCCGAACTGCGCCGCGCGGAACCTCTCCCACCCGACCAGGCCGTCGAAGTAGTCGAGGAACGAGCCGACGTTCGTGCGCGGCTGCCCCAGCCAGAACGCCGGCTCCACCAGCGCTCGCACCCCGGCCGCGTGCATGGCCTCGTAGTCGTCGGTGGTGCGCGAGGTCATGTGGACGTGGGGGTCGAAGATGCGCATCAGGCGGCCTCACCGAGCAGGTCGAGGGCATCGGCGGGCACCGGCCGGCCGGCCGCGCGGCGTTCGTCGGCGAACGCGGACACCATGCGCCGCAACTCGTCGTCCGCCCGCCGGTCGAGGTCGCTCACCACGGTCAGCGGGATGCCCGTGAACAGGCACTTCAGCACGCCGTGCCGCCAGGTGTGCTGGTCGAGGTGGCGGGCGGCGAACGCGCCCATGGCCGCCGCGACGAGCCCCGTCTCGTTGCAGCGCAGGGCGTCCTTCACCAGTTCCACACCCGTGTCCGGCACCCGGTCGCCGATCTGGGCGAGCCCTCTGAGCACCCCGAGGCGTTCGGCCGACGTGCCCTGCCGGTAGAGCGTGGTGAGCCCTTCGGCCGGGTCGCCCGCGTGCTCGACGTAGGCGACGAGCAGCCGCGTCCGGGCCTCGCGCTCGCCGGAGGGCACCGCCCGTCCCACGACGGGGAAGAAGGTCCGGATCGAGGAGGGGTCGGCCCGCAGCGACTGCTCCGCCCCGGCCAGCCACTTCGCGGCGCGCAGCGCCTCGAACGACCGGCCGGCCACCACCGGCGCGGCGTGGCTGTGCCGGGGCAGCTCCACGGCCGCGACGCCGGTGTAGCCGAGGTCGGTCAGCGCCCCGAGGGTGTCGGGCAGGTCCAGCTGCCCCTCCCCGAACTCGAGGTGCTCGTGCACGCCCTGCGCCATGTCGTCCAGCTGCACGTTCATCAGCAGCCCGCCCGCCTGCCGGAGGCACGCCGCCGCGTCCTGCCACTCCACCGCCACGCAGTGCCCCACGTCCACGGTGATCCCCAGCAGGCCCGGGTCGCCGAGCTCCTCGCGCAGCCGCAGCGCCTGGTCCAGCCGCTCCACCACCATGCAGGGCTCGGGCTCCAGCGCGAGCGGCACCGCCGGTCCGCCCGCCAGCGCCGCCTCGACGCCGGACTTCAGGTGCTCCCAGCTGTCCGAGGACCCGACCCCCGACCAGAACGACACGCAGTCCGCGCCGAGGTCGGCCGCGATGCGCTTGGCGCGCACCAGGAAGTCGACCCGGACCTCCTGGTTCTCGCTGACCAGCGTCGGGTGGTGCTTGCGCCGCGGGTCGAGCAGGTACCGCGCCCCGGTCTCCACGACGACGCGCAGCCCCAGCGCCGAGAGGCGGGTCGCGAGCCGTTCGGTCCGCGCGCCGACGTCGGCGGCGTACGGGTCGAGGTGGTGGTGGTCGAGCGTGAGCGCGACCGCCGTGTAGCCGAGGTCGGCGATGATCGCGAGCGCGTCGTCCAAGCGGTGGTTGGCGAACCCGTTGGTGCCGTAGCCGAGGTCGAACGTCATGTCGGGCCCACCTTGCGGCTCAGCGCCCTGGCCAGGGGCAGGACCAGCGCTATCGCCGCGCCGTGCCGGGCGAGCGCGGACTGCAGCAGCACCAGGCCGTGGATGCCCGCCTTGGTCGCCGCGCGCACGCGTGCGGCGGACGGGTCGCCCACCACGGCCCACTGCGCGCGGCCGACGGAGACGGCGTAGGCCGCGGCCGCCGCGACGGCAGCCGGTCGGCCGCCGCCGGCCGAGGCGGCCACGGCGGTGACCGCCGTCCCGCCGACGACCGCCTTGGCGACGGCCGGCGACGTGCCGTGCACCTCGCCGCGCGACAGCGCCGTCACGCCCAGCGTGTGCAGGGCCACCAGGGCGGCGGGCAGCGGCGCCCGGCCGCCGAGCAGCACGTCGAGCCCCCGGCACGCGGCCATCGCGAGCGGACCGGCCGGGGTGCTCTTCAACACCGTGTCGTAAGCCCACACGGCGACCGCGAGCGGCACCGCGTTGCGCCCGGCCGCCGCCGCGAGCCCGATGCCGGCGGCGGTCAGGCCGACGGCGGTGGCCAGGGCGGCGTCCGGGCTGATCCGCCCCGACGGGATGGGCCGCTCCGGCCGTTCCGCGGCGTCCAGGTCGCGGTCCGCCCAGTCGTTGAGCGCCATGCCCGCCCAGTACAGCGCGGCCGACGCCGCCGGCAGCAGCAGTCGCCTGCCCCGGAGCGGGGCGGCGGACCCGACGAGGGTGTCGCCGAGCGCCGTCAACGCCGCGGGCGCCCGCACGAGTTCCAGGTACGACCTCATCCCAGGCCTCCCGCCCACTCGTGCAGCGCGCGGGTCTGCTCGGCGAAGCGGTGCTCGTCGCTGCCCAGCGGGTCCTTGAAGAAGAACGCCAACGCGCCCAGCGCGCCGCTCTCCCCCGCCGCGTGGGCCGCGGCGACCAGCCGGGCCAGGTCGAGCACCAGCGGCGCGGCCAGCGCCGAGTCCAGGCCGGTCCAGGTGAGCTGGAGGCTCATCCGCGCGCCCAGGAACCCCTCGAACGACACGTGGTCCCAGGCGGTCTTCGTCTCGCCGAGGTCCGGCACGTTGTCGATGTGCAGGGGCGCCGTCACGTCGCCGCCGAGCAGCGCCGCGAGGCCGTTGGCCTTGGACCGCAGCTTGCTGTCGGCGTGCGCCGGGTCCTCCAGCGTCGCGCCGTCACCGCCGCCGAGCAGGTTGGTGCCCGCCCACGACCGGACCGACAGCGCCCGAGCGGTGAACATCGGGGCGAGCACGGTGCGCAGCAGGGTCTCGCCGGTCTTGCCGTCCCGCCCGGCGTAGGGCAGCCCTTCCCGCCGGGCCAGCTCGTCCAACGCGGGCAGGGCGATCCCGGTCGAGGGCGTGAACTCGACGAACGGGCAGCCGGCGGTGAGCGCGGCGTAGGCGAACAGCGAGCTCGGTGGCAGCACGCGCCGGTCGGGATCGGCCATCGCCCGTTCCAGCGCGGCCAGGTCGGCGTGCTCCGGCAACGACGGCACGGGAGCTTCCGTCGAGGACACGTTGATCACGACGACCCGCGCGAGCCGCCGCCGTGCGCGGAACTCGGCGATGTCGGCGGCCAGCCGCCGGGCGACCTCGGCCTGGACGCCGTCGAAGTCCGCCGTCCGGATCTCGCCGTCGACCTCGCGCAGACCGGGCCTGACGCTCTCCAGCAGGTGGTGCGGCAGCACGCCTCCCTCGGCGAGCAGCTCGGCCCGCTTCTCCAGGGGTGTGTGCGCGATGTCGTGGCCGCCGACGACGAGGTCCGACCACCCGGGCAGCGTGACGCCGGCCAGCTCGGGGCGCTCGGTCACGCAGCCGGTCACCGGTGTCAGGCCCGCGCGCAAGGCCAGCAACCCGCTCACCGCGGTCGTCGCGACCGAGCCGCGCGCGCCGATCAGCCAGAGCCCGGTGGACTCATCCGCCATTGGTCATCCCTCCGAACTGGGTGCCGCGGTCGGCTCGGCCGGGCCGCTCCCGGGAGAACCGGGGAGCCCGGCAGCGCGCCTGCCCGCCGAACGGCCGCGCTCTCCGGGGAATTCGGTCCGCCGCTGTTCGGCGGATCACGGCCTGGAGCGAACCGTAGAAGCGCCGTCGGGCACCTGTCAATCAAAACCGTTGGCAGCACTGCGCATGTGCTTCATCCCGGGGGTGGTGGCGACCCACCTTTCTTCCACTGTGGACAGTCTGTGGCCACTTCCGGGGGGAGGACCGCCGCGGTGCGGGAGCCCGTCCGGGCGGCCTCGTCGACACACGTCGAGGCGCCTCGGCTCCGCCGCTGCGCTGCCGGCCGCTCTGGCCGGTTGATCGCGCAGCGGGAAGCCGAGGCGCCCCGTCCGCCGTGCCGGTGGACCGGTCCGGGGTCAGAACTGGGAGATGAACTTCCAGGCCTCACCCTTGGTCCAGGTCCGGACGCCGTCCTCGCACGAGCAGCCGTCGACCGGACCGGGACCGTGGCCCCCGTCGAACGCGGCCCACTGCACCGGGTACCCGGCGCGGCACGAGTACGTCGTCGTGATGTGCGTGCGGCTGCCCGCGGCCGGTTCGCGCGGGCTCTGCGCGGCACAGCCGTTGTTCGCCACGAACCGGTCGCGCAACGACCGGCCCGCCGAGATGTTCAGCACGTTGTCCGAGATGCCGTGGATGCCGAAGTAGGCGACCGGCTGCGTGCCACCGGAGCACCCGCTCAGCTGCCCACCCGCGTAGACCACCACCGCGCGGAACACCGTAGGCCGCGAGCAGGCCAGCGAGTAGCTCATGCCGCCGCCGTAGCTGAACCCCATCGCGAAGCGCAGCTTCGGGTCGACGCAGAGGTCCGCCTCGATCCGCTTGACCATGTCGTCGACGAACACCACGTCCTCGCCGCCGGAGTTGGCCCACCCGTTGCCCAGGCCCTGCGGCGCCACCAGGATCGCGCTGTTGTTCGACTGCTCCTGCATCCCGTAGTACGACCACGCCGTCCCGCTCGTCCCACCGCCCGACACGTCGTTCATCGTGCCGCCGTTCCAGTGGAACCCGAAGATCAACCGGTAAGGGCGGGTGTTGTCGTAGCCGTCGGGCACCCGCAGGACGAAGCTGCGGCTCTTGCCGCTGCTCTGGATCGTCTGCGCGCCGCTGCGCAGCGTCGGCGCCTTGCCGCAGCCGGAGCCGCCCGGGTCGCCGCCGCCCGACACCTTCGCCAACTGCCACTGCTGGTTGTTGCCGCCCGTGTCGCCGTACTGCACGACGTTCGCGCCGTCGGCCGTGGACGAGCCCTGGACCTCGACGGCCTTGTTGCTGTGCCGGGCGATCAACCGGACGTTGCCGCCGTCGGAGTCGGCCAGCCGGAACTGCTGGTTGGTGCCGCCGTGGTCGGTCCACTGCTGGATCGCGGCGCCGTCGGCGGTCGACGAGTTCGGCACGTCGAGCACCTTGCCCGAGTGGCGCGACTTGAGCCGGTAGTAGCCGCCACCGGAGTCCAGGAACTGCCACTGCTGGTTGGCCCCGTCGTTGCGGGTCCACTGGGCGATGCGCCCGCCGTCGTTGGTGGCCAGGCCGTACACGTCCAACGCCTTGCCGCTGTTGCGGTTCACCAGCACGTACCACGCGCTGGTGTCGACCGTGGCGGCCGAGGCCGGCGTCGCGGCCACCGCGGTCACCGTGCCGGCCGCGAGGAGCACCGCCACGGCGGCGGCGGTCACCGGCCGGCGGCGTCGGGTCTGTGGGGAGGCGAGGGCCTCACCGCTGGCTGTCATCGAGCACTCCTTCGGTTCAAGGCAGGGTCCAGCGCTGGTTGGTGCCGCCGTGGCAGCTCCAGACGATCAACTGGGTGCCGTCCGCGGAGCTGCCGCCGTTGGCGTCCAGGCACTTGCCCGACTGCGGGTTCACCAGCGAGCCGTTGGCGCCGGTGGTCCAGTTCTGGCCACCGCTGCCGTTGCAGGTCCACAACCGGACCGCGGCGCCGTTGGCCGTGCCCGACACCTCCATGCACTTGTCCAGCGCGCGCAAGGTGGACCCGTTGACCGTCCAGCGCTGGTTCGTGCCGCTGTTGCACGTCCACAGCTGCACCTTCGCGCCGTCGGCGGAACTGCCGCCGCTGACGTCCACGCACTTGCCGGAAGCGCCGGTGATCGGCCCGGTGCGCGTGACCACGCCACCCAGCTCCTTGATCCGGATGTTGCGGAACGACACGTCGTCGCCCGTGCCGTGGTTCTGGATGCCGATGTGCCCGGACGTCAAGGAACGGGCCGGGTCGGTGTTGGTGAAGTCGTTGACCCGCGTGCCGTTGAGGAACACCTGGAGGCGCTCGCCCTCGACCAGCAGCTCGAAGGTGTTCCACTCGCCGGGCGGGTTGAGCGCGGCGTCCCGGGCGGTCAGGTCGGCGCCCTTGAACCCGTAGACGGCGCCGGTGGTCCGGTCCGCGGTGTCGGTGGCGTCGATCTGCACCTCGTAGCCGTTGGCCATCGCCGAGTTCGGGTCGCTGCTCGCCGGGAAGCCGACGAAGACGCCGGAGTTGTCGTCACCGGGCATCCGCCAGTCCAGCTTGAGCGAGTAGGAGCGGTACTCGCGCGCGCTGTTCCACAGCAGGCCTTGGCCGTCGAACGAGGTCAGCGTGTTGTCGCTGTTGGTGAATCCGCCCGGGCCCGCCTGCGACCAGCCGGTCGTGGAGCCGTTGTACAGCGTGGTGTACCCGTTCTCGGGTCGGCAGTCGGCGTCGGCCCGGTTGGCCGTGTAGCGGATGCCGCCGAGCACCATGGCGCGGAACCCGGCCTCGGTGTAGCTCGACTGGGTGTGGCCGCTGCCGGTGTAGAACGAGCGACCGCCCTGGATGGTCTTGCACCAGGTGTGGGGGTGGTCGGCGCCCATCGAGCCGCCGCTGTAGCTCGACTCGTCCAGGGTCGCGAGGACCCGGGCCGTCGACCGGACGCTGCCGCGGAAGTTGTACCACTCGTCGGTCCGGGTCCACGCCGGCGCGAGGTGCGCGGTGGCCGGGTGCGCCCGGTTCTCCACCCGGACCGTCGCCTGCTGGATCGCCGGGTGCGAGGTGAAGTACGTGCCGACCAGCTCGCCGTAGAACGACCAGTCGTACTCGGTGTCGGACGCCGAGTGGATGCCGACGTACCCGCCGCCGCCCCGGACGTAGGACTCGAACGCGGTCTGCTGCGTCGCGTTGAGCACGTCCCCGGTGGTGTTGAGGAACACCACCGTCTCGTACTTGGCCAGGTTGGTGGTGGTGAACTGGCTGGAGTCCTCGGTGGCGGTCACCGTGAAGCTGTTGGCCGCGCCGAGGTCGCGGATCAGCTGGATGCCGGCCGGGATCGAGTCGTGGCGGAAGCCCGCGGTCTTGGAGAACACCAGCACGTCGTAGGGCGCGTCGGCCGCGACGGCCGGCGGAGCGGAGTTGAGCGCGGCCGCGGTCAGGGCGGCCGCGGCCACACCGATCACGCGCCGGGCGAGGGAAGATCTCATCTCTTTGCCTCCTGGGAGGAGGGCGACGTGGCGTCGCTCCGGTGGTGGGAACGACGCCACGTCGCGGTCCTTGCCGATTTCACCCGGGCGGCTTCCGCCCGGACGGGTTCGCCGGGTCGGCGTCGGTCAGGGCAGGGTCCAGCGCTGGTTGGTGCCGCCGTGGCAGCTCCAGATGATCAACTGGGTGCCGTCCGCGGAGCTGCCGCCGTTGGCGTCCAGGCACTTGCCCGACTGGGAGTGGACCAGCGAGCCGTTGGCGCCGGCGGCCCAGTTCTGGGCGCTGCCGCCGTTGCAGGTCCACAGCCGGACCAGGCTGCCGTCGGACGTGCCGGCGCTCTCCATGCACTTGTCCAGCGCGCGCAGGGTGGACCCGTTGACCGTCCAGCGCTGGTTCGTGCCGCTGTTGCACGTCCACAGCTGCACCTTCGTGCCGTCGGCGGAGCTGTTGCCGTTGACGTCCACGCACTTGCCCGAGACCCCGACGATCGGCCCGGTCCGGGTGCCGCCCGTCGTCGCGCCGAACGTGTAGGCGTCCACGTCGAACAAGGTGCCCGTGCCGCCCGCGAACGTCAGGTACAGCGTCACGGTCCCGCTCGGCACGTTGGACAGGGTGGTGGACACGTCGGTGAAGGTCTCCCACCCGCCGGTCACCGGCACGGTGACGGAGCCGAGCACCGTCCCGGTCGGCGAACCGGTCCGCACGGACAGGGTCCCGCCGGAGCCCGCGGACGACACCCGCGCGGTGAACTTCGTGGACGTGCCGAGCGCGTACGGCTCGAACGCGATCCAGTCGCCGTTCTGGATGTCGCCGACGGTCCGGCCGCCCTCGGCGGCCGCCTTGTCGTAGAGCGCGGTGCCGGACTGCGTCGAGTAGTGCTCGGCCTGGCGGTGCCGCAGCTGCAGCACGTGCTGCGTGTGCGTGGTCACCGGCGGCTGGCCGTTCGCGCCGGAGTCGGTGTACTCGGCGTCGAACACCGCGAACAGGTTCGCCGCCGTGTCGTGCTCGCCGTCCACCGGGATCTGGAGCGTGCCCGAGCAGCCGGTCTGCGTGGTGATCGGGTGGCCGTGGCTGTCGTGGCCGAGCAGGTAGCTCAGCTTCACCCGGCCGCAGTCGATCGTGCCGTCCTCCGCGTCCGACGCCGTGATCGTGTACGGCACGGTGTCGCCGAAGCTGAACAGCGACCCGTTCGCGGGTGTGTCCAGCTTGACGACCGGCGCGGTGTTGCCCACCGAGATCGACACGTTGGCGGCGCCGGACCGGCCGCCTACGTCGGTCACCGTGAGCGTCACCGAGTACTGGCCGTTGGCCGTGTAGGTGTGGCTCGGGTTGGCGGCCGTGGACGTCGTGCCGTCGCCGAAGTTCCACGAGTAGGCCAGTGCGCCGCCCTCGGGGTCCGAGGAGCCGGCCGAGGAGAAGTTCACCGTCAGCGGCGCGCTGCCGGAGACGCGGTCGGCCGCGGCCCTCGCGGTCGGCGCCTTGTTCCCGGCCGGGTTGTACTCGATGCGGTAGAGCGCGGAGCTGGCGTCGCCGCTGCCCCAGCCGGTGCCGTAGTCCAGCACGTACAGGGCGCCGTCCGGACCGAAGGTCGCGTCCATGACCTGCGTGCCGCGCCACGGGAAGTCGCTGACCTGGCCGGCCGAGCCGTCGGCGTTGACGTCGATGGTCTTGATCCAGCGCCGGCCGAACTCGGTGGCGAAGACGTGCCCGTCCAGGGCGGCCGGGAACTTGATCGACGACGGGTTGGCCGCGTCGTAGCGGTACACCGGCGCCGCCATCGGGGACTCCGAGCCGCAGCCGAACGCGGCGAAGGAGCAGTTGTCGTACTTGATCCACGCCGAGCGCGCGGCCGGCAGCGTGCCCAGCCCGGTGTTGCGCGGCGAGTTGTTGACCGGCGCGGCGCAGTTGAACCGGCTGCCGGACGGCCCGGACGGGAACGTGAAGTCGACGTACGCCTCCGCCGTGGTGTTCGAGCCGACGCAGTACGGCCAGCCGAAGTTGCCCGCCGAGGTGATCCGGTTGAACTCCACCAGGCCGGCGGGGCCGCGCGTGCTGCTGCTGGTGCCCGCGTCCGGCCCGTACTCGCCGAGGTAGATCGCACCGGTCTGCTTGTCGACGTTGAAGCGGAACGGGTTGCGCAGGCCCATGGCGTAGATCTCGGGCCGGGTGTTGGCGGTGCCGACCGGGAACAGGTTGCCCGCCGGGATCGAGTACGACCCGTTGGCGTTCACCTTGATCCGCAGCACCTTGCCGCGCAGGTCGTTCGTGTTGCCGGCGCTGCGCTGCGCGTCGTAGACCGGGTTGCGGTTGGTCCGCTCGTCGATCGGGGCGTAGCCGCCGGAGTCGAACGGGTTGGAGTCGTCGCCGGTGGACAGGTACAGGTTGCCCGCCGCGTCGAAGTCGATGTCGCCGCCGACGTGGCAGCAGTTGCCCCGGTCGGTCCCGACCTCGAGCACGGTCACCTGGCTGGCCATGTTGAGCGTGTAGTCGGCGTTCAGGGTGAACCGGGCCAGCCGGTTGACCCCCTTCCACGCCGAGAAGTCCGACCCGGTGGCCGGCGCGTCACCACTGGGGGTGGACAGCGGCGGCGCGTAGAACAGGTAGATGAACCGGTTCGTGGCGAAGCCCGGGTCCACCCCGATCCCCTGCAGGCCTTCTTCGTCGTGCGTGTAGACCGGCACCGTGCCGATCACGCTGGTGACACCCGCGGCCGTGGTGCGGCGCAGCGTCCCGTTGCGGGCGGTGTGCAGCACCGAGCGGTCCGGCAACACGGCGAGCGTCATCGGCTCGCCCACTTCGGCGACCCCTCGGGCCAGCTCGACCTGCTGGAAGTCGGCGGCGTTGACCGCGTGCGCGGAGGCCGGTGACGAAGAGCCGATCACCGTCGCCACCACACCGGCGGCCACGAGGAGAGCGGCGGTCATCGCCGCCCTGACTCGGTATCTCATGGCAGGCTCACACCCTTTGTTCTCAGCTGACAGGGGGCTTCGACGCGGACGGTGCGCGGGGGCGGCGACGCACCGGTGGAACGCGGTCGCGGGGTGGTCGTCGCCTGCGCCGGCACGACCCCCTCGACCGTTCGCTCTTCCTGCCCGACTGGTGCCCGGACCTGCCCGGGAGCGCTCCCAGTCGAAGTCGGGAAGAATTGGAGAGCGGGACGGTTCGGCACGCGATCAGCCGGTCGACCGGCCGGCGCCGAATGGCCGCGGCGGACCGACTCCGCACGCGATCGCCAGGGCGGCGGGCACGACCGGGACAGTTCGCCGTTGAACCATGGGTACTCCGAACGAATCGGGTGGTGCGCGGTCCGAACCGATTCGAACCAAGGGGAGGCTAGGTGCTAATAATCGGCTAAAGCAACGACTTCGCCGATCGCCCGCCGGACATCCGCGCGACGCGATTCGCGCTGTCCTCAATGGATGGTGCGACGAGAGGGGCGTGACCGGCCACCTGACCTCGTTCCGGCGGATGAGCCGATCGGGGCACGACACCCGGTCGACCCCACGGTGTTCCTCGCATCGAAAGAGCCCCCTCGTCATCGTTGACGGGTACGACCGGGCCACCCACCTCGAGCCGAACCGCGGGTCTCACCGGAGCCTTCCGCACCGTAACCACCGCCGACCCGGGGCGTCAACGTTCCGCGTTGCTAAAATTGTTAGCGCTAACCGTTTAGCTGACCGGACCTCGCCTGCGCTTTCCGATTACCGCAGCACGGTCCGGCGAATGCCGACGAGCCGGGATCGAAGGGCCCGCCAGCTCGTGTTATCGCTAACACCGATCGTTCGCCCGGCATTGACGGCGACGTTCGGCGGTGGCTACGTTGCCCGAGGGCTTCGGTTGAGCTGTGGACGTCGCGACCCGATCCGCCGGTCCACCAGCCACTGAGGACAGTCGCGTCCCGCTCCCGGTCCACCACCGTCCGCTTTGGAGGGTCCAGCATGTCGGATTTGCCCCGTAGGCGACTCATGAAGCTCGGCGCGGTGAGCGCCGGCGCCGTGCTGGTGCCGGGCGGTTGGACGGCGGTGGCCCGGGCCGACTCGGCCGCGCCGCCGGAGGTGCGCGCGGTCGACGACCTGGCGCTGTGGTACGACCGGCAGGCCGGCACGGAGTGGCTGCGCGCGTTGCCGATCGGCAACGGCCGCCTGGGCGCGATGGTCTTCGGCAACGTCGACACGGAGCGGTTGCAGCTCAACGAGGACACGGTGTGGGCCGGCGGTCCCCACGACTACACCAACACGCGGGGCGCGGCGGCCCTGGCGGAGATCAGGCGCCTGGTGTTCGCCAACCAGTGGTCGCAGGCGCAGTCCCTCATCGACCAGGCGATGCTGGGCAGCCCGGCCGCCCAGCTGGCCTACCAGACCGTGGGCGACCTCAGGCTCACCTTCCCCACCCCGAACGGGGTGTCCGGCTACCAGCGGTGGCTCGACCTGACCACCTCGACGACCGTCGTGACCTACGTGGCGAACAACGTGCGCTACCGGCGTGAGGTGATCGCCAGCGCCCCCGACCAGGTGATCGCGGTGCGCCTGACGGCCGAGACACCCGGGTCGGTCTCGTTCACCGCGTCGTTCAGCACCCCGCAGCGGGCGACGGCGTCGAGCCCGGACGGCACGACGATCGGGCTGGACGGCCGCTCCGGCGACCACCGGGGCATCGCCGGCGCCGTCCGGTTCCTCGTGCTGGCCAAGGCGATCGCCTCGGGAGGGAGCACCAGCAGCTCCGGCGGCACGCTGCGGGTGACCAACGCCGACAGCGTCACCCTGCTGATCTCGATCGGCACCAGCTACGTCGACTACCGCAACGTGGGCGGCGACTACCAGGGCATCGCCCGCGGGCGCCTCAACGGCGCGCAGGGCACGGCGTACGACGTGCTGCGCAGCCGGCACGTGGCCGACTACCAGCAGCTGTTCGGGCGCGTCACCCTCGACGTCGGCCGGACCGCGGCGGCCGACCAGCCGACCGACGTCCGGATCTCCCAGCACAACTCCACGAGCGACCCGCAGTTCTCCGCCCTGCTCTTCCAGTACGGCCGGTACCTGATGATCTCGTCGTCGCGGCCGGGCACCCAGCCCGCGAACCTCCAGGGGATCTGGAACGACCAGCTGACGCCGTCGTGGGACTCGAAGTACACCCTCAACGCCAACCTGCCGATGAACTACTGGCCGACCGACTCGACGAACCTCGCCGAGTGCTACGAGCCGGTGTTCCGGATGATCGCCGACCTGACCGTGACCGGCGCCCGCACCGCCCGCGCGCAGTACGGCGCCGGTGGTTGGGTCACCCACCACAACACCGACGGCTGGCGGGGCTCCTCGGTCGTGGACGGGGCCCTCTGGGGCATGTGGCAGACCGGCGGCGCGTGGCTCGCCACCATGATCTGGGACCACTACCAGTACACCGGCGACGTGGCGTTCCTGCGGACGTACTACCCCGCGATGAAGGGCGCCGCCCAGTTCTTCCTCGACACCCTGGTCGAGGAACCGACGTTGAAGTGGCTGGTCACGAACCCCTCGAACTCCCCTGAGCTGCCGCACCACGCGAACGCCAGCGTGGCCGCCGGCCCCACGATGGACATGCAGATCCTGCGCGACCTGTTCGAGGGCTGCGCCCGCGCCTCGGAGGTGCTCGGCGTGGACGACGACTTCCGGACGCGGGTGCGCGCGACGAGCCAACGACTCGCCCCGACGCGGGTCGGCTCGCGCGGCAACATCATGGAGTGGCTCTACGACTGGGTGGAGACCGAGCCGAACCACCGGCACGTCTCCCACCTGTACGGCCTGCACCCCAGCAACCAGATCACCAAGCGCGGCACGCCCCAGCTGTTCGAGGCCGCCCGCCGGACCCTGCAGCTGCGGGGTGACGACGGCACCGGCTGGTCGCTCGC
This sequence comes from Saccharothrix sp. 6-C, assembly GCF_016695385.1. Classification (NCBI taxonomy): domain Bacteria; kingdom Bacillati; phylum Actinomycetota; class Actinomycetes; order Pseudonocardiales; family Pseudonocardiaceae; genus Saccharothrix; species Saccharothrix sp. 6-C. The sequence goes on from NZ_CP064192.1 coordinate 5,427,829, forward strand.
CTGGAAGATCAACTACTGGGCGCGGATGGAGGAGGGCGGCCGGGCGCACGACCTGATCCGCTACCTGGTGACGCCGGCGAGGCTCGCGCCCAACATGTTCGACCTGCACCCGCCGTTCCAGATCGACGGCAACTTCGGCGCGACCTCGGGCATCGCGGAGATGCTGCTGCACAGCCACAACGGCGAGCTGCACCTGCTGCCCGCGCTGCCGTCCGCCTGGCCCGCCGGCAAGGTGGACGGCCTGCGCGGCCGGGGCGGTTACACGGTGGGCGCCACCTGGAGCGGCGGTTCGGCCAGGGAGCTCACCATCACCCCCGACCGCGACGGCGCGGTCAAGGTCCGCGGCCGGGTGTTCACCGGGACCTACGAGCTGCGGGACGTGACCAGCGGCGCCGTGGTCCAGCCGGAGCGGCCGGAAGCCGACCTGATCCGGTTCACCGGGCAGGCGCGGCACACCTACCGCGTGACCGCGCAGGGGCAGCCGGCGCTGGTCGTGCCCGGGGTGAACTACCACCTCGTGGCGCAGCACAGCTCGAAGCGGGCCGACGTCAACGGCGCCTCGACCGCCGCCGGCGCCGCGCTGGTCCAGTGGTCGGCCACCAGCGGCCTCAACCAGCAGTTCGACTTCCTGCCCTCCGGCGACCACTACCGCATCCGGGCCCGGCACAGCGGGCTGGTGCTCCAGGTCGCGGGCACCGCCACCGGCACCGACATCACCCAGCAGCGTGATGCGGGCACGTCGAACCAGCTGTGGCGGCTGGTCGACCACGGCGGCGGCGTGGTCAGCGTGGTCAACCAGCTGAGCGGCCTCGCGCTGGACGTGTGGTCCGCCTCCACGGCCGACGGCGCGCGCATCTCGCAGTGGACCCTCACCGGCAACCCGAACCAGCGCTTCCTGCTCCAGCGGGCCTGACGCCGCGGACCCACGTGCCACGGCCGTCATCGTTCCCGGTGGCGGCCGTGGCGCGGTCCGGTGGCGTGGGACGTCTTGCTAGCCTTCGCCCCGCCCGGGCCCCGCCGGACCGCGATGCGGCCGAAGAACTGCCGACCGAGGTGGAGACGACATGACCCGGATCGACGCGCACCACCACGTCTGGCGGCTCCTGCCCGGCCCGCCGGACCGGACGGGACCGAGCCCGCGCGCCCACGACTGGCTGGACGGCGCGGACCTCGCCCCGATCCGCCGCGACTTCGCCCTGGACGACCTGTCGGCCGTCGCCGCGGTGGCGGAGGTCGACCGGACGATCCTGGTCCAGGTCGTCCCCGAGGTCGAGGAGACCGCCGACTTCCTGGCCCTGGGCGCCGACGAGGGCAAGGGCCTCGTGGCCGGTGTCGTCGGGTGGGTCGACCTCACCGACCCCGGCGTCGACGACGTGCTGGCCGCCCTGCGCGCGGGTCCCGGCGGCGAGCTGCTGGTCGGCGTGCGGCACCTGGTGCAGGGCGAGTCGGACCCCCGCTGGTTGACCCGGCCGGACGTCCGGCGCGGCCTGCGCGCGGTCGAGGCGGCGGGCCTGGCCTACGACCTGCTCACCCTCATGCACCAGCTGCCGGCGGCGATCGAGACCGTGCGCGCGCTGCCCGGGGCGACGTTCGTGCTGGACCACCTGTCGAAACCCCCGATCGCCTCCGGCGAGCTCGAACCCTGGGCGTCGCACCTGCGCGAGCTCGCCGCCGAGCCGAACGTCACCTGTAAGTTGTCGGGCATGATCACCGAGGCCGACCCCGTCGGGTGGACCGTGGCCGACCTGCGCCCGTACGCCGACGTGGCGCTGGACGCGTTCGGCCCGTCGCGGGTGATGTTCGGCTCCGACTGGCCGGTCTGCCTGCTCGCGGGCTCCTACGAGGAGGCCGTGGCGGCGGCCGAGGGCCTGACCGCCGGGCTCTCCGCCGCCGAGCGCGACGAGGTCTTCGGCGGCACGGCCGCGCGCGTCTACCGACTGCCGGGGGAACGACTGTGAAGGTGCGCCTCGCCTACGGGGAGTCCGGGCTCGACATCGACCTCGACCCGGCGGCCACCACCGTGGTCCAGCCCGTGCACCACGACGCCGCCGCCGACCAGGTCGGCGTCCTGCGCGCGGCGCTGCGCTCCCCCGTCGCCGGGCCGCCGCTGCGCGACCGCGTGCGCCCCGGCCAGACGGTCGCGATCTCGGCGTGCGACGGCACCCGGCCGCAGCCGCGCCGGCTGATGATCCCCGCCATCCTCGCCGAGCTCGACGGGGTCGTGCGCCTCGAGGACGTGGTGATCCTGGTCGCGACCGGGACGCACCGCGGCAACGACGAGGACGAGCTGCGGCGGATGTTCGGCGACGAGGTGGTCGACTCCGTGCGGATCGTCAACCACGACGCGCGCGACCGCGACCGGTTGACGTGGGTCGGCACGCACGGCAACGGCGTGCCGGTGTGGCTGAACCGCGAGTGGGTCGACGCGGACGTCCGCATCACCACCGGTTTCGTGGAGCCGCACTTCTTCGCGGGCTTCTCCGGCGGCCCGAAGCTGGTCGCGCCGGGGCTCGCCGCGCTGGAGACCGTGCTGGTCCTGCACGACGCGGCCCGGATCGGCGACCCGCGCGCCACGTGGGGCATCACCCACGGCAACCCGGTCCACGACGACGTCCGGGCGATCGCCGCGGCCACCGGGGTCACCTTCGCGCTGGACGTGGTCCTGAACCGGGACAAGGACGTCGTCGCGGCGTTCGGCGGCGACCTGGCGCCGATGCACGCCGCCGCCACCGCCGTGGCGAAGCGGATGGCGATGCGGCCCGTGGACGCGCCGTTCGACGTGGTCGTCACCACGAACTCCGGCTTCCCGCTGGACCAGAACCTCTACCAGGCCGTCAAGGGCATGTCGGCGGCGCACCAGGTGGTGCGCCCCGGCGGGACGATCGTGTGCGCGGCGGAGTGCCGGGACGGCTTCCCCGACCACGGCTCCTACCGGCAGGTCCTCGCGTCCGCCCCGTCGCCCAAGGCGTTGTTCGAGGACATCAGCGCGCGCGTGGACACCGTCCCGGACCAGTGGCAGGTGCAGATCCAGGCCCGCATCCAGTCCACCAGCCGGGTGGTCATGCGCACCTCGTACCTGAGCGACGCCGACCTCGCCGCGGCCCACCTGGAGCAGACCGGGGACATCTCGGCCACCGTGGCCCGGGCCCTCGCCGACGCCGGCCCCGGCGCCCGCGTGTGCGTCCTGCCGGAAGGTCCCCAGACCATCCCCTACCTGGCGGCCGGGTCCCGGTGAGCGACGGGAGTGCGGTCCACCTCTCACCTCAAGGAGTGAGTCCTATCCATCGCCGCGTGGGCCGGTGCGGCGGCGACGTCGCCCGCTACGCCTTCTGACCAGGCGTTACATACTAGAACTGCTCGGTTTCGACGGTAGTGGTGGTCTCGACACCATCACCGTCGTGACCAAAATGAGCATGCTTATCCAGTGACCGGTCGACCGGGCATCGTTCGCTCCGCGTACGATCACGCCTGCGACGTCGCGGCGCCATGCGGCGCGGCGCGCGCTCGGCGCTGGTCGTCCTACCCGGATGTAGTCTGGGCGGGCAGCGGTGAGCCGTCATACCCTTCAGGCGACCCGTCACTAAGGAGCGGCGTTGACGGATGGCGCACTAGTGCCGGAAGGCCCCGCGGGCCAACCGGACACCACCCCGGCGCCCGGTCCGTACCGGCCGGGCTACGAGCTCGTCTCCGAGCAGATCCTCCAGCTGATCGCCGAGCTGGACCTGCGGCCGGGCGACCGGATGCCGACCGAGAACGAGCTGGCCGCGCGGATGGGGACCAGCCGGACGGTGGTGCGGGAAGCCGTCAAGATCCTCTCCGCGATCGGGCGGGTGCGGGCGCACAAGGGCCGCGGGCTGTACGTGGCCGACGACGAGGGCATGCTCGGCTCCTCCCGGTGGGGCGGGTTCTTCCTGCCGACCAACCTCGACCACGTCTACATGCTCTTCGAGTTCCGACGCGTCCAGGAGACCGCCGCCAGCCGCCTGGCCGCGACCCACGCCACCCCGGCCGAGCTGCGCGCCATCGCCGCCGCCGCGGACACCTGCCGGCAGGGCCACCTGACCCACCAGCTGCCGCTGTTCGAGCGCGGCGACGACGACTTCCACCTCGCCGTCGCCGAGGCGTCGCACAACCAGTTCCTCGTGGCCGCCGTGCGCGAGGCCCGCCGCCTGCAACACCAGTCGAGCACCATCGGCCTGCACGGGACCGTGGGCGGGCACGCGGCCGAAGCGGTCGAGGAGCACCTCGCGATCTACGAGGCGATCCGCGACGGCGACCCCGAAGCCGCCGCCACCGCCGCCGGTCTGCACATCGACAACACCCTGCAGGACTACCGCAGCGAGATCCAGCGCCGGCTCTTCGGCTGAGAGGCCCTTCGTCCGCCACGGGAAGAGTGCCGTGGCGGTCTCGCGCGTCTGGACTCGTTCGGCGGATGTGTGCTACAAATCGCGGCGGATACACGAGTACATGTATGACATCCAGCACCCGGGCAACGACGCACCGAGGGAGCGCTCATGTCAGCTCGTCGTTGGACTCGATCATCGCCGTCGGCGAGTGTGGACGGGTCCGACTCCCCCGCTGAAACGCCCTGAGTCCCACGGCGGCCGGCACCTGGTGGTGTGCCGGCCGGACCGACTTCGAACCCGAGCCGGTGCGGCGCCGTGCGCCACGCCGGCCGGACCCTCGTGCGCCGGGCTCGACCAGCACGCGCACACCGCCCACCGGGCCCGGTGACGACCCACCGGACCGCCGCACCTGCCGCACACCGGTCCCGGTGACGACCACCGGGCCGCCGCACCTCCCGCGTACCGCCGCACTTCCGCACACCGCCGCCGCGTAATCCAGTCAGTCGCCTCAAGCGCCCCAGAGGAGTGGCAATGCGACACAGATTCGCGCGCCTGTTTTCGATCATAGGTTGCGTGGTGGTGATGATGGGCCTGGCTTCCGCGCCTGCGCCCGCACACCCCGAAGGGTTCCACGTCCTGCTGTTCAGCAAGACCGCGGCCGGCGCCTACCGGCACGACTCGATCCCCGCCGGGATCACGATGTTCGAGCAGCTGGCCGCCCAGAACAACTGGGAGCTGACCAAGAGCGAGGACTCGTCGGTCTTCAACGACACCACCCTCGCCACGTTCGACGTGGTCGTCATGCTCCAGACCTCCGGCATGGTGTGGGACAACGACGCGCAGCGCGCCGCGGCGCAGAAGTACCTGCGCGCCGGCGGCGGCTACGTCGCGATCCACAACGCCACGGACATGAACGTCGAGCAGCAGTTCCCGTGGTGGGACCAGGCGCTCGGGATGACCATGACGGCGCACTCGGCGACCGTGTCCGGCACCGCCAAGGTCGCCGACCGCAAGCACCCCTCCGGCGCGGCGCTGCCGGACCGGTGGACGCGCACCGAGGAGTGGTACAACTTCAACCGCTCCGCACGCGGCAACGCGCACGTGCTGGTGACCGCCGACGAGACGACGTACGACCCCGGTTCGAGCCGGATGGGTTACGACCACCCGATCTCGTGGTGCCGCAACTACGAGGGCGGCCGGTTGTGGGCCACCGCCATGGGCCACCAGGCCTCCAGCTACTCCGAGTCGCTGTTCCGCGAGCACATCAAGGGCGGCGTGGAGTCGGCGGGCGGCAAGGTGCAGGCCGACTGCGGGCCCACCGTGTGGAGCAGCTTCGAGAAGGTGACGCTGGACGACAACACCGTCGGGCCGGCCGCGCTGGACGTCGCCAAGGACGGTCGCGTGTTCTACGCGGAGTACGGCGGCAAGGTGAAGATCCACAAGCCGGACACCCGCACCACCGTCACGGCGGCCACCCTCAGCGTCTACACGGGCGGTGAGGACGGGCTGACCGGGCTCGCGCTCGACCCGAACTTCGCCACCACCAAGTGGATCTACCTGATGTACTCGCCGTCGGGCGGCGGCGAGGACATCGCGCGCGTCTCCCGGTTCACCGTGAACGGCGACTCGCTGGACCTGTCCAGCGAGCGGATCCTGATGAAGGTCCCGTCCTCGCGGCAGGCGCCGGAACCGGGCCACACCGGCGGCTACATCGCGTTCGGCCCGAACGGCAACCTCTACATCGGCACCGGCGACGACGTGCAGCCGCACCGTTCCGACGGCTACGCGCCGATCGACGAGCGGCCGGGCTGGTCGAACAACGACGTCCAGGCGACCGCGGCCAACACCAACGACCTGCGCGGCAAGATCCTGCGCATCCACCCGGAGACCAACGGGACCTACACCGTCCCGTCGGGCAACATGTTCGCCCCGGGCACGGCCAAGACGAAGCCCGAGATCTACGCGATGGGCTTCCGCAACCCGTTCCGGTTCTCGGTGCACCCGACGTCGGGCACGATCTACGCGGCCGACTACGGCCCCGACGCGGCCAACGACAACGCGAACCGCGGACCCGGCGGGACGGTGGAGTGGAACGTCATCACCTCGCCCGGCTTCTACGGCTGGCCGTACTGCATCGGCGACAACATCCCGTTCAACGACTACAACTTCGCCACCGGGCAGTCGGGCGCCAAGTTCAACTGCGACCAGCCGGTGAACAACTCGCCCAACAACACCGGCCTGACCACGCTCCCGGCCGCGCGCAAGGCCGAGGTCTGGTACGGCAACGGCGCGAACGGCAACAAGTTCCCGGAGATGGGCAGCCCGTCGGGCGGCGAGGCGCCGGGCGCGTTCCCGATCTACCAGTACGACGCGAACAACCCCTCCCCCACCAAGTTCCCGGCCTACTTCGACCAGACGCCGTTCTTCGGCGAGTGGTCGCGCAACCGGATGTGGGAGTTCCGGGTCGGCCAGGACGGGAAGCTGTTGAAGATCAACGACTTCCTGTCGAATCTGAGCTTCAAGTCGCCGCTGGACATGAAGTTCGGGCCGGACGGAGCGATGTACCTGCTCGAATGGGGCTCCGGCTACGGTCGGGACAACCCCGACTCCGGGCTCTACCGCATCGACTACAAGAGCGGTGACCGCAGTCCGACCGCGACCGCGACGGCCACGCCCACCTCGGGTTCCTCACCGCTGACGGTGCGCTTCTCCAGCGCCGGCTCCGGTGACCCGGAAGGCGGCCCGGTGACCTACCGGTGGGAGTTCGGCGACGGCGGCACGTCCACCGAGGCCAACCCCTCGCACACCTACACCGCCAAGGGCCAGTTCAACGCCAAGCTGACCGTCACCGACGCCGGCGGGAAGTCCGGCGTGGGCAGCGTGGTCGTGACCTCGGGCAACACCGCTCCGACGGTCAACCTCAGCATCCCGGACGGCGGCATGTTCGGCTGGGGCGACTCGATCCCGTACACCGTCGCGGTCACCGACCCCGAGGACGGCACGATCGACTGCTCCCGGGTGACCACCACCCCGGCGCTGGGACACGACCAGCACGGGCACGACCTCTCGCCGATCCCCGGCTGCACGGGCACGTTCAAGGCCGAGACCGACAGCGCGCACGCCAACCTGAACTCGTTCTGGGTGGCGGCGAGCAGGTACACCGACAACGGCACGAGCGGCGTGCCCGCGCTGGAGGGCAGCCGGAAGGTCCTGCTGCAACCCAAGCGCAAGCAGGTGGAGTACTTCACCGGCTCCTCCGGCGTGCGGGTGGTGTCGCAGTCCGGGGCCGAGTCCGGCGCCCGGGTCGGTGACATCGGCACCAACGACTGGGTCTCGTTCACGCCGTACAACTTCACCGGCATCAACCAGGTGTCCGTCCGGCTGTCCTCGCCGAGCGGCGGTGGGTCGATCGAGTTCCGGACCGGTTCGCCGACCGGGGCGCTGATCGCCACCGTCCCGGTGCCGAACACCGGCGGCTGGGACAACTACGTGAGCACGTCCCCGGTGAACGTCACCAACCCCGGTGGCACCACCGAGCTGTTCATGGTGTTCCGGACCGGCACGAGCTCCTTCGACGTCGACTCCATGACGTTCGGCGGGAACGGGGTCGGCACACCGGGCACCGGCGGTGGGACCGGGCGCATCGTGGGCATCGGCGGCAAGTGCGTCGACGTCAACGGCGCCAGCAGCACCGACGGCGCCAAGGTCCAGCTGTGGACCTGCAACGACGGCGCGAACCAGACGTGGACGCGCACCGGGCAGACGCTCCAGGCCCTGGGCAAGTGCCTCACCGTCAACGGCGGCAGCACCGCCGACGGCGCGCTGGTGCAGCTGTGGACCTGCAACGGTTCCGCCGGGCAGAGCTGGTCGTCGCAGTCCGACGGCACGCTCCGCAACGGCTCCAAGTGCCTGGACGCCAACGGCGGCAGCTCCGCCGACGGCACCCAGCTGATCATCTGGACCTGCAACGGCGGCACCAACCAGCGGTGGACGCTGTCCTGAGCGGGCGGCCCGCGGCGCCGGCACGCGCCGGCGCCGCGGGCCTCCACCGCCGGGTTCCTTCTCACCGCACGGCAAGGAGGAAGGTCATGGGCAGGACCACGTCGGTGGGGCGGGCACGACCGGGCAAGCCCCTCCCCCGGGCCGCGGGGCCGCGGCCACCGTGGAAGTCGGCCACCGCGCTGGTCACCACGTTCGCGCTCGGGTTCGCCGTCGCGTTCGTGACCGGCTCGTGGACGTCGGGGCCGGACGCGACGGAGCGGCGGATCGCCGAGCTGACGCAGGCCGAGGCGCAGCGGGACGTCGAGCAGGTCGGGACGTTGATCGACCTCGCCAAGGGCGGCCGGGAACGCCTGACCCCGGTGCTCCAGGCGATGGCCGGGGCGTCTCCCCCGAAGGGCACGGCGACGCCCACGATCGAGGACGTGCGCGGCTGGCGCGAGGTCGTGTCCGCGGAGGTGCAGCGGTACGCCGAGACACCGTCCGCGGGCAACGGGGTCAACGTCGCCCGCACCGGGATGCGGACCGCCGTCGAGCAGCTCGCCGCCGCCGTCGACGGTTTCGCCGCCGCCGTCACCGCTCCCGCGCCGCTGGCGGGGGACCTGCTGACCCTGGCCGGCGCGCAACGCGCGTTGGCGCTGCGCACCTGGTCGGTCGCCGCGCTCCAGCTCGACGTCATCAGCATCGACGCCGGCAAGGGGCACGTGCACGTGTACCTGCCGTCCGGGCCGGACTCCGGCGCGATCCCGGCCGACACGGCCCCCGAGGGCAGCGGGTGACCGCCCGAACCGCCCCATCACCGAGCCACACCGGACAGAACGGAAGCACTCACGTGTCAAAGGACAACCGCCCCCGCCGGCGTTGGGCGCTGATCGGCGCCGCCGCAGCGCTCCTGCTGACCGGCGCGGGCGCCGACGTCGCCGGCGCCGCACCCGCACCCGCGCCGGCACCCGCCTCGTCCGACGTCGCCGCCGCCGCCGCGACCCCCGGGTGCGGCAAGGCGCCCACCCTGCGCAGCGGCACGCACACCATCCAGAGCGGCGGCAAGACGCGCAGCTTCATCCTGAGCGTCCCCGACAACTACGACAACACCCGTCAGCACCGGCTGGTCTTCGGCTTCCACTGGTTGGGCGGCACGATGGACCAGGTCGCCTCGGGCGGGAGCGACGGTGACGTCTACGCCCACTACGGGCTGCGGCGGCTGGCGAACAACACCGCGATCTTCGTCGCGCCCCAGGGCCTCAACAACGGCTGGGCCAACTCCGGCGGCGAGGACGTCACCTTCGTCGACAACATGATCAAGCGGATCGAGGACGACCTCTGCGTGGACACGACGCAGAGGTTCGCCCTGGGCTTCAGCTACGGCGGCGCGATGAGCTTCTCGCTGGCGTGCTCGCGGCCGACCGCCTTCCGCGCGGTCGCGGCCATCGCCGCGCCCGGCTCGATCAGCGGGTGCAGCGACGGCACCCAGCCAGTCGCCTTCATGGGCATCCACGGCATCTCGGACAACATCGGCGCGGGACGCGGGCTGCGGGACCGGTTCGTCCGGAACAACGGCTGCACGACGCAGAACCCGCCGGAGCCGGCCCGGGGCAGCAACACGCACATCAGCACCACCTACTCCGGGTGCCGCACCGGGTACCCGGTCGTCTGGGCCGCGTTCGACGGCGGTCACCAGCAGGGACCCGTGGACGGGTGCGCGGGCTGCGAGAGCGGCGCGAGGAGCTGGGTCAAGAACGAGGTGTGGCGGTTCTTCACCGGGGAGCAGCCGCCGACGCCGACCACGTTCCGCCTGCGCGGTGAGGCCGCCGGCCGGTGCCTGGACGTCAACGGGGCGAACTCGGCCAACGGCACCCCGATGATCATCTGGGACTGCAACAGCGGCACGAACCAGCAGTTCAGCCAGAACGGCAAGGCCCTTCAGGTGCTGGGCAAGTGCCTGGAGGCGCCCGCCAACGCCGCCGCGGGCGCGCGGGTGCGGATCTGGGACTGCCAGGGCGGCACGAACCAGCAGTGGAACCTCAACACCAACGGCACGATCAGCAACGCCCAGAACGGGCTGTGCCTGGACATCACCGGCGCCGGCACGACCAACGGCACCGCGGTGATCCTGTGGAACTGCCACACCGGCGCCAACCAGCGGTGGGCGCGGGCCTAGCAGCCGGGTTCGGGGCGGCCCGCGAACGCGCGGACCGCCCCGACTCGTCACCACCGACCGATCGCCACCCGGCCGGCCGGCACGCGGCCACCCGGCACCCAACCCGCCGGCACGCGGCCGGCCGGTGTGTCCTGGTCGAGGTCAGGCGGGATCCGGTGCTGCCGCGGTCGCTTCACCGTCGGCGGCCGGGGGCGAGGTGGTGAGGCGGAACCCGGCGAGCCGGAAGTCGCCGTGCAGGCTCAGCCGCAGGTCGTGGACCCCGTCCACCGCCCCCCGCAGCCGCGTCGCCGCCTTCGTCCACGTGTAGAGGTCGCCCGTCACCGGCACGTCGACCACGCCGAGTGACCGGTCGGCCAGGTGGAACTCCAGCCGTGCCTGCCCCGAACCGGCCACTCGCGCCACCTCGACCTCGACGCCGACCGCGCCGGTCAGGTCCGCGGCGCGGAACAGCAGCGTCGCGGGCAGCGCCGGGTCGACCGGGGCGACCGCGTCACCGGTGGCCCGGGTCGCGTCGACGAGCACGACCCCGGAGTAGTCGTCGAAGTCGACGGCGCGGGTGTCCCGGTCGAGCACAGCGCGGGGCGCGGGGTCCTCGCCGGTGACGGTGAGCCGCGCGACCAGGACGTGGTCCTCGGCGGACCGGGCGACGACGATCTCGTAGTCACCCGGGTCGACGGTGAAGGCACCGCGGTCGACGTCCCAGTGGGCGAGCCGGTCGACGGGCAGCCGGAAGGTCAGCGCCTCGCTGTCCCCCGCGTCGACGCGGACCTTGCGGAAGTCGACGAGGCGCAGCCTGGGCGCCTCGTAGCGGGCGGCCGTCGCCCGGGCGTAGACCTGGACCACGTCGCTGCCCGGCCGCGCGCCGGTGTTCGCCACCGTCACCGAGACGTCGAGCGCCCCGTCCTGCGCCACGACCTCCGACGACAGGCGCAGGTCGCGGTAGGCGAAGTCGGTGTAGGACAGCCCGTGGCCGAACGGGTACAGCGGCGCGGTCCGGTGGTACTGGTAGGTCCACCCCGCCTTGATGACGTCGTAGTCGAGCGGGTGGGGCAGGTCGTCGTCGCCCCGGTACCAGCTCTGCGGCAGCCGGCCGGCGGGCTCGGCGTCGCCCAGCAGCACGGCGGCGAGCGCGTGACCTGTCTCCTGCCCGCCGTGGGATGTCCACACCACGGCGGGCAGGTGCTCATCGGCCCAGTCCAGGGCGTAGGGGTAGCTGCTCGTCACCACCAGGGCGGTGGCCGGCCGGACCTCGGCGACGGCGCGCAGCAGCGCCTCCTGCGCGGCGGGCAGCGAGGTGCCGGTGCGGTCCTGGGTCTCGCGACCGTTGATGAGCGGGTGGTTGCCCAGCACGACGATCGCGACGTCGGCGGCGGCCGCCGCGGCACGGGCCTCCTGCGCGCCGTCGCGCACGACCTCCCGCGACCAGCGCTCGGCGGCCCCGGGCGTCTCGGCGGTGACGACCACCCGGCCGTCTGCCTGGTCGACCGCCGCGTAACGGCCGGTCAGGACGTTGCGCAGGAGCACAGCGCCGTCGTCGTCCGCGACGGGCTCCAGCACGAACGTCTCGTGCACGTCCCAGCTCTTGACGCGCTCTTCCTCGACGACCAGCGAGCCGTGCTTGGCGCCGAGGTGGCGGCCGGTGTCGGCGGACCGCAGGGTCACCACGTCGTCGCCCCAGTCGGTGACGTCGAAGGCGGTGTCCCCGAGCAGCCGGCCGGTGGTGCGGGAACGCAGCTCGACGCGGTCCTCGCCCGACACCCGGACCACCTCGCCGACCGCCTCGGCCAGCCCGGCGGCGACGGTGACCCGGTACGGCATCGTGCCGCTGTACCAGTCCTCGTGCAGCACGTCGGCGAGCGGGCCGATGACCGCGACGCGGGGCGACGCGGCCCGGTCCAGCGGCAGCAGCCCGTCGTTCTTGAGCAGCACCACGGACTCGGTGGCCGCGCGGGCGGCGAGCGCCCGGTGGTCCGGGTGGTCGATCACGTCGGGACCGATCGAGGCGTACGGGTCGAGGTCCGGGTCGAACTCGCCGAGGCGGAACCGCAGCGCCAACTGCCTGCGCACCGCGCGGTCGACGTCGGCCTCGGTGATCAGGCCGCGGTCCAGCGCCTCCCGCAGCCGCCCGACCGGGGTGCCGCTGTCCAGGCCGTGGTCGGTGAAGCTGTCGATGCCCGCCTTGAGCGCGGCGGCGTGCGACTCCACGTGGTCGTCGAAGTAGTGCTCCAGGTCGACCAGGTTCGACGGCGCCTCCGCGTCGCTGACCACGAACAGCTCGTGCCCGGTCGGCTCGGCCCAGCGGCGCAGCTCGTCCTCGATCAGCGGGCTGACGTGGCACGGGCGGCCGTTGACCAGGTTGTAGGCGGCCATCGCGCCGGTCGCCGCGCCGGAGGCCACCACGGGCCGGAACGCCGCCAGGTCGTACTCGTGCAGCACGCGCGGTCGCACGCCGGAGGAGGTCGTGCAGCGGTCGTCCTCGTTGTTGTAGGCCAGGAAGTGCTTGAGCACGGGCGCGGCGCGCAGGAACCGGGGGTCGTCGCCCGCCATGCCCCGGCAGAACGCCTCGGCCAGCCGTGCGGTGTGCACCGGGTCCTCGGAGTAGCCCTCCTCGTTGCGCCCCCAGCGCGGGTCGCGCAGCAGGTTCACCACCGGCGCCCACGCCTGGAGGCTGGTCGGGGCGTCCCCGTCGGCCGGCGGGCGGTGCCGGTGGAAGGCGCGCAGCTCGACCGAGGTCGCCTCCGCCACCCGGCGCACCAGGTCCTCGTCCCAGGTCGCGCCCAGGCCCACCGCCTGCGGGAACGCCGTGGCGACGCCGAGCCACGACACGCCGTGCAACGCCTCGGAGCCGGTGCGGAAGGCGCCGACGCCCAGCCTCGGCACGGCCGGCGCGTGCTGGTGCAGCATCGCGATCCGCTCGTCGAGCGTGAGCCGGTCGAGCAGGTCGTCGACGCGCTTGCGCACGTCCAGGCCGGAGTCGTGGAACGGCAGCCGCTCGGTGGCGGGCAGGGAGGAGGAACTCACGCGGCACAACCCCTTGAGTCTGATCAGGTGAAGCGCTTCAACGCTGACATGGTGCCCGTGAGGCTGTCAATCAGGACGAACGGTCCGCATCTCAGCAGGGAACTGGCTCTTGCCGTGCGCCACGTCACATGATTAGTCTCCGGCATCGTCTAAGCGCTTCGACACACCGCTTTCAACGTAGAAGGGTGGACCCTGTCATGGGGATTGAGCTGAATCGCCGGAGGTTCCTGAGCGTCACGGCCTCGGTCGCGGGACTCACGGCCATGGGTGGCCTGCTGTCCGCTTGCGGCGGCGGCGTGGAGCAGAAGACCGGCGCGAACAGCGAAGCCCTCAGGTCCGCGCTGCCCAACTACGTGCCCAGCACCTCGATCGACCCGGACATCGCCTCCATCGCCGGCGGCCCGGACGTCCTGACCGACCCCGGCTTCCTGTCCTACCCGTCGAACCGGGTCGCCACCGTGTCCGGTGTGCCGGGCAAGGGCGGCAGGTACACGACCGTCACGCCCCTGTGGGGCACGATCCCGCCCTCGGACAACTCGTTCTACCAGGCGATGAACAAGGCGCTGGGCGTCACGCTCGACATGAAGCCCGCCGACGGCAACAACTACGCCACGATCATCCCCACGATGACCGCCGCCAAGCGGCTGCCCGACTGGATCCAGCTGCCGACCTGGTGGAACTCCAACTTCAGCGTCGGCGAGCTGGCCGGGTCGCAGCTCGCGGACCTGACGCCCTACCTGTCCGGCGACAACATCAAGCAGTACCCCAACCTCGCGGCCATCCCCACGGGCGCCTGGCGGGCCGGCGCCTGGGGCGACAAGATCTACGGCATCCCGTCGTTCTCCAGCGGGTACGTCGTCGCCGGCACCACGTTCTACCGCCGCGACGTCCTGGAGGCCAGGGGCATCACCGCGGACCAGGTGAAGTCCGCCGAGGATCTGATGGACCTGGGCAAGGAGCTGACCGACGCCAAGGGCGGCGTGTGGGCCTTCGACGACGTGTGGACCTACCTGTTCCCGTCGTGGAACGTGCCGCTCAAGTGGCGGGTGGAGAACGGCAAGCTGATCCACAAGTACGACCTGCCGGAGCTGCTGGACGCCCTGGAGTGGCACCACCGGCTCGCGACCTCCGGCTACCTGCACCCGGACGCGCTGGCCGGCAACAACGCCGACGGCAACGTGCGCTTCTACTCCGGCAAGGTGCTCATCAGCGGCGGCGGCACCGGCGCCTGGAACGCGGCCGACCACCAGTCCGGCACGGCCGCCAACCCGAACTTCCGGCGGGGCTCCCTCGACTACTTCACCGCGGACGGCAAGGGCGACCCGCTGGTCGAGATGGGCTCCTCCACCAGCATCATGAGCTACCTCAACAGCAGCCTGAAGCCGGAGCAGGTCGAGGAGCTGCTGGCGGTCGCGAACTACCTGGCCGCGCCGTTCGGCTCGGTGGAGTACACGCTGGTCAACTTCGGTGTCGAGGGCGTGCACCACACCATGGTCGACGGCGTGCCGACCGCCACCGAGGAGGGCAAGAAGAACGTCCAGGCGCAGACCTTCCCGTTCCTGGCCTCGCCGCCCGCCGTGGTCAGCAACCCCGGCTCGGACACCGTCACCAAGGACCTCACCGCCTGGCAGGCCGCGAACGTCAAGCACCTGCGCAAGCCGGTGTTCTGGAACATGAACATCAGCCTGCCGCGGTCGATGGCCACCGCCGACGCGGCGCAGGCCGTCGAGGACGCCATCAAGGACTGCTACCACGGCAAGAAGAAGGTCGCGGAGGTGAAGGAGGCCATCACCACCTGGAAGTCCAGCGGCGGCGGCGACAAGCTGGTCCAGTGGATGGACGAGAACGTGCTGCAGAAGTACGGGACCGGGCAATGAGCTCCGTGACCACGGAGCCGCCCGCGCGCAGGAACAAGCTGAGCCTGCGGGCGAGGCTGCGGCGGGACCGGTCGTTGCTGCTGATGACCGTGCCCGCCGTCGTCCTGCTCCTGGTCTTCAACTACGTGCCGCTGTTCGGGCTGCTGACCGCGTTCCAGGACTACAACCCGCTGGTGGGGGTGTGGAACAGCGAGTGGGTGGGCTTCGACCAGTTCACCACCCTGTTCGGGGACTCGCTGTTCTGGGGCTCGCTGACGAACACGCTGTACCTCAGCTTCGTGCAGCTGATCCTGTTCTTCCCGATCCCGATCGCGCTGGCCCTGCTGCTCAACTCGGTGCTCAGCGAGCGGTTGCGCAACCTCATCCAGTCCATCGCCTACCTGCCGCACTTCTTCTCGTGGGTGCTCGCGATCACGATCTTCCAGCAGATGTTCGGCGGTGCGGGGCTGCTCAACCAGTTCCTGCGCAGCAACGACGTCGGCACCTGGGACATCATGACCAACCCGGACACCTTCGTGCTGCTGGTCACCTCGCAGGCGATCTGGAAGGAGGCCGGCTGGTCGATCATCGTCTTCCTCGCCGCGCTCGCCGCCATCAACACCGACCTGTACGAGTCGTCGGCGGTGGACGGCGCCGGGCGGTGGCGGCGGCTGTGGCACATCACCCTGCCCGGAATGGCCGGCGTCATCATGCTCATGCTGGTGCTGCGCCTGGGCAACGCGCTCACCGTCGGGTTCGAGCAGTTCCTGATCCAGCGGGAGGCGGTCGGCCACGAGGCGGCCGACGTGCTCGACACCTTCGCGTTCTACTACGGCATCGCCACCAACAACTACAGCTACGGGGCGGCGGCCGGGTTGTTCAAGAGCGTCATCTCGCTGCTGCTCATCTGGGGCGCGAACAAGCTGGCGCACGCCTTCGGCGAAGACGGGTTGTACCGGAAATGACCGAGACGCTCAGCATCGAACGCACCGAGGACCGGCGCGAGACCGCCGGGCGCAGGCCCGTCCGGCAGCGCAAGCGCGCCACCCGGCCGGCCTGGGAGGAGCCCCCGACCGCGGCCGGTCAGACCGCCAAGGGCCTGACCCTGGGCGTGGTCGTGGCGGTGGTCCTGGTGCCGTTGTGGATCATCGTCGTGACCAGCCTGTCCACCCAGGCGGCGGTCAACCGCGCGGGCGGCCTGGTGCTCTGGCCGACCGACGTGACCTTCGAGGCGTACCGCGTGATGCTCGGCGACTCCACGGTGCGCAACGCGCTGCTGGTCAGCCTCGGCATCACCGCGGTCGGCACCGCGGTGTCCATGGTCGTGTCGATCCTGTGCGCCTACGGCCTGTCCCGGTCCGGCTCGGTGGCCCACCGCTTCATCCTGGTGCTGCTGATCCTCACCATGTTCGTCAGCGGCGGTCTGATCCCGACCTTCCTGGTCGTCACCGAGCTCGGCGGCTACGGGCAGTGGTGGGCGCTGATCCTGCCCAGCGCGGTGTCGGTGTTCAACATCCTGGTGCTGCGGGCCTTCTACTCGGACACCTCGGCGGACCTGATCGAGGCGGCGCGGATCGACGGCGCCGGCGACTGGCGGATCCTGTGGTCGATCGTGCTGCCGACGTCACGGGCGGTGACCGCGGTCGTCGCCCTGTTCTACGGCGTGGGCTACTGGAACTCGTTCTTCAACGTGATGCTCTACATGCCGACCGACAGCGAGAAGTGGCCGCTGCAGTACGTGCTGCTGACCTACGTCAACCGGGGCAACGGGCTGCCCGGGTCGGTGAACTCCGGCTTCGGCTCGCAGTTCGCGCAGACCGCGCCGCTGTCGTTGCAGATGGCGGTGGTGGTGCTGACGATCGTGCCGCTGCTGCTGGTGTACCCGTTCATGCAGAAGCACTTCCGCGTCGGCGTGCTCACCGGGGCGGTCAAGGGCTGACCCGGCACACTAGGCGCACGCGGGCGCCGCAGCGGGCCCGGGAAGAACGAGAAAGCAGGAGCATCACGCATGGTGACACTCGCCGATGTGGCCAGGCACGCGGGCGTGTCCGCCAGCACGGTCAGCTACGTGCTCAGCGGCAAGCGCTCGATCTCCGAGGAGACCCGACGCCGCGTCGAGCGTTCGGTGGCCGAGCTCGGCTACCACCCCAACGCCGGCGCCAGGGCGCTGGCCGCGAAGCGCTCCCACATAGTCGCCCTTGTGGTCCCGCTGCGCGCCGACGTGTACGTGCCGATCATGATGCAGATCGCCATCTCGGTCACCGTGACGGCCCGCCAGCACGGCTACGACGTGCTGCTGATCACCAACGACGAAGGACCGGAGGGCGTGCGCCGGGTCGCGCTGAGCGGGCTGGCGGACGGCGTGATCCTGATGGACGTCGGGTTGGCCGACGAGCGCATCCCGGTGCTGCGCGAGCTGCGCACGCAGGCCGCGCTCATCGGCCTGCCCGACGACCCGAGCGGCCTGTCCTGCGTGGACCACGACTTCGCGGCGGCGGGCGCGTCGTGCGCGGACCACCTGGCCGACCTCGGTCACCGGGAGGTCGCGTTCATCGGGTACGGCTCTGGGGTGTACCAGCGGCACGCCGGGTACGCCGAGCGCACCCTGATGGGCTTCCGGGAACGCGCCGAGGAGCGCGGCCTGAGGTTCGTGCACCGGCCGTGCGAGGGCACCTACGAGAGCACCGCCGGGACGTTGGCCCGCATCCTCGCCGACCGGCCGGACACCACGGGGTTCGTGGTGCAGAACGAGGGCGCGATCGGCCCGCTGCTCAGCCTGCTGCGCATCAGCGGGCGGACGGTGCCCGAGGACGCCTCGGTGATCGCGCTGTGCCCCGAGCTGCTCGCCGAGCAGTACGCGCCCGCGCTGACGGCGGTCACCGGCCCGGCCCAGGAACTCGGCCGGGTCGCCGTCGAGCAGCTCCTGCGGCGGATCGCCGCCGCCGGCCGCGACGAGGTGCCGGACGACGAGCTCACCCTGCTCCGCCCCGTCCTGACCGTCCGGGAGAGCACCAGCCAGCACCGCAGCCGGACCCCGAGCTCGTCCTGAGACCCGCGAGCGGGCTCCTCCCGCGTCCGCCGCCCCGGCCTCCGGGCGCGACGGACCACCACCACCGCCAGGAGCGCCGAATGCACCTCCGCGAGCTCGGCGACGCCCTCGAACGGCGCGTCGACGACCTGCCCGGCGGCACGCCGGAGATCGGCCTCGCCGAGCACCGCGCGACCCCGGTCGACGGCATGCCGACCGAACGCATCCCCCTGGTCGTGCGCGACGGCGCACGGCTGCCACGGCACGAGGAGCAGGCATGACGACCCGGAAGCTGACCGGACGGCTCGACGGGCTCGCGTTCGGCGGCGACTACAACCCCGAGCAGTGGGACGAGGCGGTCTGGGCCGAGGACGACGAGCTGATGCGCCGCGCGCGGGTCAACCTCGCCACGGTCGGCGTGTTCTCCTGGGCCCTGCTGGAACCCGAGGAGGGCCGCTACGACTTCGCCTGGCTCGACGCCCACCTCGACCGGCTGCACGCGGGCGGCGTCGCCGTCGACCTGGCCACGCCGACCGCCTCCCCTCCCCCGTGGTTCACCAGGGCGCACCCGGACGCGCTGCCGGTGACCGCCGAGGGCGTCCGGCTCGTGCACGGCAGCCGCGACACCTACTGCCTCGCCGCGCCGGCCTACCGCGACGCGGCCCGCCGGGTCGCCGCCGCCCTCGCCGAGCGCTACGGCCGGCACCCGGCGGTCGCGCTGTGGCACGTGCACAACGAGTACGCCACGCTCTGCTTCTGCGACCACGCCGCCGCCGCGTTCCGCACCTGGCTGCGCGACCGGCACGGCACGCTGGACGCCCTCAACGAGGCGTGGGGCACGGCGTTCTGGAGCCAGCGCTACCACTCGTGGGACGACGTCCTGCCGCCGCGCGCCACGCAGTGGCACCACAACCCGGGGCAGTCGCTGGACTTCCGCCGCTTCTTCTCCGACGTGGCGCTCGCCGCCTACCGGGAGCAGCGCGACGAGATCCGCGCGCACAGCGACCGGCCGGTGACCACCAACCTGATGCTGCCCGGCTACCAGAACCTCGACCTGTGGGCGTTCGGCCGCGAGCTGGACTTCGTGACCATCGACCACTACCCGGACCGGCCCGGCCTCGACGCGGCGGCGGACACCGCGTTCGGCGCGGACCGCGCCCGTTCGCTCGGCGGCGGCCGGCCGTGGTTGCTCATGGAGCAGGGCGCGAACACCGTCTACGCCGAAGGCCGGGTGCTGCCGAAGGACCCGGGCGACATCTTCCGGCACACGCTGGGCCACATCGCGCGCGGCTCGGACGGCGCGTTGTTCTTCCAGTGGCGCCAGTCGAAGGCGGGCGCGGAGACGTGGCACTCGGCGATGGTGCCGCACGCCGGACCGGACAGCCGGATCTTCCGCGAGGTGCGGGCGCTCGGCGAGGCGGTCGCCCGGCTCGCCGAGGTGGCCGGGTCGACCGTGACCGCCGAGGTGGCCGTGCTGCACGACGCCGAGGCGTGGTGGGCGTCGGAGGCGGACGGCCTGCCCTCGCCGGAGCCGGGCTACCACTCGATGCTGCGCCGCGCGCACCGGGCGTTGTGGGACGCGGGGGTGGTGACCGACTTCGCCCACCCGGAGCACGACCTGAGCCGCTACCGGCTGGTGCTGGCGCCGGCCCTGCCGCTGGTGACCGACGCGGGCGCGGCGAACCTGCGGCGTTACGTCGCCGGCGGCGGCACCCTGCTCCTGCAGCACTTCGGCGGCGTGGTCGACGAACGCCCCCACGCCCGTCTCGGCGGCTACCCGGCCGGGCCGCTGCGCGAAGCCCTCGGCGTCCGGGTCGAAGAACCGCGCCCGCTGCGGCAGGGGGAACGCGTCGCGCTGTCCGACGGCTCGCACGGCACCACTTGGAGCGAGTACCTGCGCCTCGACGGCGCCGAGGCCGTCTCCGCCTACACGCACGGGATGCTCGCCGGCCACCCGGCGCTCACCCGCCACTCCTTCGGCGACGGGCGCGGCTGGTACCTCTCCACCGTCCTCGACACCGACGACTACGGCGCGCTGGTCCAGCGGCTCCTGGGCGAAGCCGGCGTGGTCCGCGAGTGGCCGCCCGGCGTGGAGGCCGTCACCCGGGGCGGGTGGTGCTTCCTGCTCAACCACGGCGGTGACGCCGTCCCGCTCCCCCGGGCCGCGCACGACCTGCTCACCGGCGGCCCCCTGACCGAGCTGCCGCCGCACGGCTGCGCCGTGCTCCGGATGCCCTGACCCCCGCCCGACCCGTCGACCACACCGTGCGCCGCGCCGCACCGGTGCGCTGGAGCGCGCCCCGACCACGAAGGACCTGATGGGATGTCACCGGACCGCAGCACGTTCGCCAACCCCGTGATCGCGGGCTTCCACCCCGACCCGAGCGTCTGCCGCGTCGGCGACGACTACTACCTCGTCTGCTCCAGCTTCGAGTACTTCCCCGGCGTGCCGATCTTCCACAGCCGCGACCTGGTGCGCTGGACGCAGCTCGGCAACGTGCTCGACCGGCCCGGGCAGCTGCGCCTCCCGCTGGACTCGCCGTCGTCCGCCGGCGTCTACGCGCCGACCCTGCGCCACCACGACGGCCGGTTCTGGCTCATCACCACGAACGTGAGCGGTGACGGCAACCTGCTGGTCAGCGCCACCGACCCCGCCGGACCGTGGTCGGACCCGGTCCTGCTGCCCGACCTGCCCGGCATCGACCCCGACCTCGCGTGGGACGACGACGGCAACTGCTGGTGCACGGTCGCCGGGGTGTCCCAGGTGCGGATCGACCCGCTCACCGGGCAGGTGCTCGACGCGCCGCGGCGGATCTGGTCGGGAGCGCCCGGCGCGAAGGCCCCGGAAGCGCCGCACCTGTACCGGATCGGCGAGTACTGGTACCTGCTGATCGCCGAGGGCGGCACCGAACGCGGCCACGGCGTCTCGGTCGCCCGCGGCCGCACGCCCACCGGCCCGTTCGAGCCCTGCCCGGCCAACCCGGTGCTGACCCACCGGGGCACCGACCACCCGATCCAGAACACCGGGCACGGCGACCTCGTGCGGGGGCCGGACGGCTCGTGGTGGCTGGTGCTGCTGGGCGTGCGGCCGGGTGGCGGGACACCCGGCTGGCACGTGCTGGGCCGCGAGACGTTCCTCGCCCCCGTCACCTGGGTGGACGACTGGCCGGTCGTCGGACCGCTGGAGCCGGAGGGGACCGTGCCCTGGCCGTTGGGGGCGGAACGGGGCGCGTCGGGCCGCGACGACTTCGACCTCCCGGTGCTGCACCCGTCCTGGATCTCGCTGCGCGACCGCCGGGAACGGCACTGCACCACCGGGGAGCGCGCCGGGTGGCTGACCCTCCACGCGCGCGGCGAGTCCCTGGACGAGCGCGACGTCGTGTTCGTGGGCCGCCGCCAGCGCCACCGGTCCTGCCGGGTGCGCACGCTCGTGGACGCCACCGGCGGGACGGGCGGTCTCGCGGTGCGGCTGGACGAGGAGCACCACTACGAGATCGAGGCGACCGCCGGCGAGGTGCGGGTGCTCGCCCGCGTCGGCTCGCTGAAGGCGGTGGTGGCGTCCCAGGCGGCGCCGGCCGGACCTCTGGTCCTCGGCGTCGAGGTGCGCGAGGAGAAGACCCTCCGGGACGCGCGCACCGGACCCGACACCCTGTCCTTCGGCATCGACGGACCGGACGGGACGTTCACCGCCCTCGCCACCCTCGACGGCCGCCACCTCTCCACCGAGGTCGCCGGCGGCTTCACCGGCCGGGTCATCGGCCTGTACGCCACCTCGGGCGCCGTCCACTTCGACTGGGCCGACGACGAGCCGCTCGACAGCTGACCGGCGTCCCGCACGGGCGGGTCCACCGTCGTCCGGGTCGGCGATTCCGTGTGGTCCACCTGGGAGCCGGAGAACGGCCGGTTCGACCTCGACCGGGTCCGGCCGGTGCTCGACGGCGCGAACGAGCGCGGCATCCCGGTGGTCCTCGGCACCCCACCTACGCGGTGCCGCCGTGGCTGTCCCGGCAGCACCCCGAGATCGCCGCCGAACACGCCACCGGGCAGCGCGAAGTTCTTCGAGCACACCGCGAAGTCCGGCGCCATCACCGCCAAGACGATCCTGCTCAACCTCAACGGCACGTCGTTCACCGGCCTGTACCAGGGCAGCACGAAGCTGGTGCGCGGCCGGGACTACGCGGTCGAGGGTGACCGGGTCCCCCCTGACCGCCGCGGCGCTGACCAGGCTGAGCGGCTCGCGGGGCTCCGGCACGAACGCGGTGCTGACGGCCCGCTTCTCCCACGGCGTGCCGTGGCGGTTCTACGTCATCACCTACGACACCCGGTGCTGTCCGACGCCACCGGGACGACGTCCTCGTTCGCCATCCCGACGGCCTTCCGCGGCGACCAGCTCGCCACGATGGAGGCCGGGTACGACGACGGCGCCGACGCGGGCCCGAACGACTGGACGTCCTGCAAGGAGTACGACCGGACGTTCACGCCCGACTACCCGGGCGGTCGGACCGCGCTGACGCCGGAGTTCTTCGCCTCCGTCAGGGACGACTCCCGGGTGACGTACCACGTCACCAAGTCGGGCGGGGCGGTCACCGGCACGACGGCTTGACCCGGGGGCGCGTCGACGAGGAGGACCGCCGAAGGCCGTGACCGGCCTTCGGCGGTTCCCTCCCGGTCGCTTGCCGGCGCGACCGGTGGTGTCAGGCGACGCTGCAAGCCGCGCCGTTGAGGGTGAACGAGGACGGCTCGCCGGCGTTGCCGGTGTGGTTGGCCTGGAAGCCGATGCTCACCGTCGCACCGGGGGCGATGGCGCCGTTGTAGGAGACGTTCCTGGCCGTGACCTGTCCCGACGCGGGCGAGTAGGAGGCGTTCCACCCGGAGGTGATCGTCTGCCCGCCCGGCAGGGTGAACACCAGCGACCAGCCGTTGATCGGCGCGCTGCCGGTGTTCGTGATGGCGATCTCCGACGTCAGACCGCCGTTCCACGCGTTGACGGTGTCGGTCACCCGGCAACCGTCACCGGGCGGGTTCGTGGTCGTGGTGGTCGTGGTGGTGGTCGTCGTGGTCGTGGTGCTGGTCGTGGTGGTCGTGGTGGTGCCGGGGCCGCCCTGGAACTGGGAGATGAACTTCCAGGCCTCGCCCTTGGTCCAGGTCCGGATGCCGCTCTCGGTGTAGGTGCCGTCGACGGGGCCGGGCATGTGGCCGTTGTCGAACGCGGCCCACTGCACCGGGTACCCGGCGCGGCACGAGTACGTGGTCGTGATGTGGGACATGCTGCCGTTGGCCGGCTCACGGGGACTCTGCGGCGTGCACCCGTTGTTCGCCACGAACCGGTCGCGCAACGACCGGCCCTGCGAGATGTTCAGCACGTTGTCGGTGATGCCGTGCATGCCGAAGTACGCGATCGGCTGGCTGCCGCCGCTGCACCCGCTCAACTGCGCGCCCGCGTACACCACGACCGCGCGGAACACCGTCGCGCGGGCACACGCCAGCGCGTAGCTCATGCCGCCGCCGTAGCTGAACCCCATCGCGAACCGCAGCGCGGTGTCGACGCAGAGGTCCGCCTCGATCCGCTTGAGCATGTCGTCGGTGAACACCACGTCCTCGCCGCCGGAGTTGGCCCACCCGTTGCCCAGGCCCTGCGGCGCCACCAGGATCGCGCTGTTGTTCGACTGCTCCTGCATCCCGTAGTACGACCACGCCGTCCCGCTGGTCCCGCCCGAGGACACGTCGTTCATCGTGCCGCCACGCCAGTGGAACCCGAAGATCAACCGGTAGGGACGGGTGTTGTCGTAGCCGTCGGGCACCCGCAGGATGAAGCTGCGGCTCTTGCCGCTGCTCTGGATCGTGTGCGTGCCGCTGCGCAGCGTCGGGGTCTTGCCGCAGCCCGCGCTCGACGCGAGTGCGCCGACCTGCGCGGCCGGCGCGGTCTCGCCGAGCCCTCCGCTCAACGCCGTGCCGGTCGCCGCCGCGGTGAGGAGCACCGCCGCCAACGCGGGCCCGAGAAGCCTACGCGTGATCATCGAAGACTCTTTTCTGCCGTTCCTGCATCGAGTGCGTGGTTGGCGGTCACCACGCGGGGCGGAGTCGCGCGGTGACCGGATCGCGGGAGCCGCACCGGATCGGCCCCGCGCGGACCACCGTCCTCGATGGGAGGTCGCGCCCGGGCGCACTCCCGGCCGGCAGGTTCGAAATTTTCGACGGAAAAACCTTCACTTTCGAGCCAATCTAGCCGGCGACTCGGGCGGTGGTCAACGCCGCGGAAAGCTAAAATTGTTAGCGCTCACTTCACGTGGACCAGACCACTCAGGCCCTGGAACCAGGTTTGCACGGTGAGCAATCTTGTTAACGCAAACAAAGCCTCGTCAGCACGGCGGACGGCGCCGTCGGCAGCGCGAGCACCAGTTCGGCCCGGTCACCGTGCCACGTCGTGGCGGCCCCGCCGGCACCGGGGTAGAGCAGGTCGACCACGACGTCCGCGCCGCGCAGGTGCGGCAGGCGCAGCGTCACCGCGCCCTCCGCGCCGGGTCGCCGCCACGCGGCGAGGTAGGTGGTGTCGGGTGTGCGCAGGGCGAGCGCGATCCACGGGTCGTCCCAGGCGGGCAGACCGAGCGGCCAGGCGGGCACGGCCAGCGGCAGGTCGGCGCGGATGTCCTTGTAC
Organism: Saccharothrix sp. 6-C; assembly: GCF_016695385.1. Lineage (NCBI taxonomy): Bacteria > Bacillati > Actinomycetota > Actinomycetes > Pseudonocardiales > Pseudonocardiaceae > Saccharothrix > Saccharothrix sp. 6-C. The sequence continues at coordinate 5,452,892 of NZ_CP064192.1, forward strand.
ACCGCCACCGCCTCGTGCACGAGAGCACGGGCCTCGGGGCGGAGCTCCGAGATCCGCCCCGACAGGTGCATCCGGCCGAGGAGCGCGTTGACCATGGTGAAGGCGACCTCGTCCAGCGAGTCCTCCGGCTGCGGGTAGGCCCACACCGCGCCCTGCTCCGGGGTCACCGCGGTGGGCGCGGCGGCGGCGATGGGCGCGTAGAGCACCAGGTCCTGCTGGTCGCTGGTGGACTGCACCTGCATCCGGGACAGCAGCGCGTGGTCCATGCGCATACCGCCGGAGGCGCAGTTCTCCAGCACCAGGCGCGGGTGGCGGTCCAGGACGCCGTCGAGCCAGTCCAGGTGCGCGCGGTTGTGGCCGAGCAGGCCGGCGCCGGGGTTGTCGCCGGTGCCGGGACCGGCGTCGATGTTGTGGTCCAGCTTGAGGTACCCGACGCCCCACTCGCCGACCAGGCGGTCCACCACCCGGTCGAGGTGGGCGCGGGCGGCGGGTTGGCGCAGGTCGAGCTGGTAGCGGCCCGCCTCGACCACGCGCACGCCGTCGCGCCGGAAGAACGCCTCCTCGGGCAGCGCGTCGGCGACCGTGCTGCGGACGCCGACCACTTCCGGCTCCAGCCACAGGCCGGGCACCATGCCGCGGTCCCGGATGCGGTCCAGGACCTCGTGCAGGCCGCGCGGCCCGGGGAAGCGGGAGCGCGAGGCCTCCCAGGGGCCGACGGTGTCCCACCAGTTCTCGGTCTCGTCGGCGTACCAGCCGGCGTCGATGACGAAGTGCTCCGCGCCCGCCTCGGCCGCGGCGTCCACCAGCGGCAGCAGCTTGGCCGTGGTGGGGTCGCCCATCAGGCAGTTCATGTAGTCGTTGAAGATGACGGGCAGGCTCTCGTGGTCGGGGTGGGGTCGACGCGTCGCACGGCGGTAGTCGGTCAGCGCGGCGAAGGCGGTGTCGGGCCCGCCGTCCGCGCCGAACGCGAGGGCCGCGGGCACGGTGCGGAACTCCGCGCCCGGTTCGAGGTCGTGACGCCAGCCGTGGTGGCTGTCGCAGGGGCCGAACACCGCCAGGTAGGCCGACTCCTCGCGTTCGCCGCACTCCCAGCGCCAGCCGCCGCCGTTGTGCTCCACCTGCCACAGCCACGTCCGGCCGGTCCGGCGGTCGACCAGGCCCCCCATCGGCAACCGGCCGCCGCTGGACCAGGCGCCGACGCCCGCCAGCACGAACGCGCCCCGTCCGTCGGGGGTCCGCACGCGCCCGTTGAGGGCGGGCGAGGTCAGCCGCAGCGGGCTGCGCCGCCAGCGGCACTCGGCGAGCCAGTCGTTGTCCGCCCACAACAGGTCGGCGTCGTCCAGCGCGTCCGCCCACCCCGGGGTGAGGCACCCCACCGCGAGCGAGCTGACCGCCTGGAGCGGGAGGACGGTCTCGCCCTCGTTGCGCAGCAGGACCTCGCCGCGCAGCACGGGCACACCGTCCGGCGAGCCGTAGACCACCTCGGCGACCAGGCCGGTCACCGGGTCGTCGAGTTCGACGACGAGCGTGTGCCACCCGTCCTCGTGGGTCGAGCGGTGCGCCCGGTAGCGGAGCCGCTCGCCGATCGCGGTGTGGATGAAGCGGTCGCCCGACCAGGTGCGGCCGTGACCGACCGCCGTCACGGCCACCAGCGGCACCGGCGCACCGGGGTGGCGCCCACCCGGCGCGTCACCGGGCGAGCCGAGGCGGGTCAGCCGGAGGACGCCGTCCCCGCCGAGGCCGAGCTCGACCGCCAGGCTGCCGTGGCCCCAGTGGATGACGCGCGGTTCGTCGGTCACGATCACTCCTTCTGTTGAAGCGCTTGAACAGTCTCATTTGGGGGTTTGGCGATTGACAGGGTGGCTGGCCGAATGCGAACGTCGAAGCGCTTCACCACTGGCCACCCGAAGGGACTTCGCATGCCGCTGACGGACTCCCCGCAGGACGAGCTGATCCACTACCGCCCGGAGTCGAGCCCACCGCCGGACTTCGACTCCTTCTGGGCGCTCACCCTCGCGGCGGCGCGCACGCGTGGCGGGTCCGTGGAGGTGGAGCGGGTCACCGACCGGCACCTGCTGCGCTCCGTCGAGGTGGACGACGTCCGGTTCCCCGGCTGGAACGGCGAACCGGTGGCCGCCTGGCTGCTGCGCCCGCGCGGCGCCGAAGGCCCGCTGCCCGTCGTCGTGACCTACATCGGCTACACCGGAGGTCGCGGCCTGCCCACCGACCACCTGCTCTGGTCGGCCGCCGGGTACGCGCACCTCGTCGTCGACAGCCGCGGCCAGGGCCACGACACGCCGGACACGACGGAGGGCAACGGCACCCAGTGGGCCGAGGGCTTCATGACCCGCGGCGTCGACTCCCCCGAGCACTACTACTACCGGCGTCTCATCACCGACTGCGTCCGGGCGGTGGACGCGGTCGCCGACCTGCCCGGGCTGGACCACCGGCGGGTGGTCGTCACCGGCGGGAGCCAGGGCGGCGGTCTGGCGCTCGCCGTCGCGGGGCTGGCGCCGGACGACGTGGCCGCGGTCATGCCGGACGTGCCCTTCCTGTGCCACTACCGCAGGGCGGCGGAGATCAGCGGCGAAGGGCCGTACGAGGAGCTCGCGAAGTACCTGCGCTGGCACAGCAGCCGGCACGTGGAGCGGACCTTCACCACGCTGTCCTACTTCGACGGCGTCCACTTCGCCCAGCGGGCCACGACGCCGGCGCTGTTCAGCGTCGGCCTGATGGACCCGATCTGCCCTCCTTCCACCGTCTACGCGGCGTTCAACCACTACGCGGGCGAGGACCGGACCATGACCGTGTGGCCCTTCGCCGACCACGGGGGCGGCTACGGCTCCAACCCGGTCGAGCAACTGGCCTGGTTGCGCGAGCGCGGACTCGGCGTGCCGGCCTGACCGGCACACCCGCCTGCCGGTCAGGTGGTGCAGGCCGCGCCGTCGAGGGTGTACGACGCGGGTTTGGCCGCGTCGCCCGTGTGGGTGGCCTGGAAGCCGATGCCGACCGACGCGCCCGGTGCGATGTCGCCGTTGTAGGAGACGTTCCTGGCCGTCACCTGCCCGGAGGACGGCGAGTAGCTCGCGTTCCAGCCCGAGGTGATGGTCTGCCCGGCGGGCAGGGCGAACGCCAACGACCACCCGGCGATGGGCGCGGACCCGGTGTTGGTGATGGTGATGTCCGAGGTCAGGCCGTTGCCCCAGGCGTTCACGGTGTTCGTCACCCGGCAGGAGCCGCTCGGCTCCGGGGTGGTGGTGGTCGTGGTGGTCGTCGTCGTGGTCGTGGTGCTGGTAGGCCAGCCGGACCCGGACGCCCGGTAGACGACGGTGCCGTGGGCGGGCACGGACGCGGAGATGTTGCCGCTCGTCCCGGTGACCGCGTCCGTCCAGACGTCCCGCAGGGTGAACGACACGCCTTCCAACCCGACGGAGAAGCCGTTGGTGGACACCGTGGTCGTCGTCGAGCCCTGGTTGAACAGCGCCACCGCGACCTCGCCGTTGGACAGCCGCTTGGCCAGCACGCGGCGGGTGCCGTCGTTGGAGACCTCGATGGCCTGCACCCCGAGCGGGTCCTGGTTGATGGCGATGAGGTTGGCGTTCTTGAGGATCGTGGTCGTGGCCGCGTTCATGTTGCGCAGGTCGTTGCCGGCGATGAGCGGTGACGCCATGACCGCCCACAGGGCGAAGTGGCTGCGCATCTCGGTGTCGGTCATGCCGCCGCGGCCGACCTCCATCATGTCCTGGTCGTTGAACGCCCCCGGCTTGGCGTAGGACCACAGGGGCACGGTGACGTTGACGATGTTCTGCACGCCCATCGGGTAGCCGTTGGTCTGCCCGGTGTCCCACTTGTTGGTGATGTCCTCGGTGGTGCGCCACATGTTCGCGATGTCGCCCCAGTTGCGGCGGGGCCCGGTCTTGTCGTGGATGCTGTTGGAGTTGATGCTGTAGACGATCGGCCGCCCGGTGGCCTTGAGGGCGTCGCGCATCTTCGCGAAGGTGCGCACCTGGTCGTCGATCGTGCCGCTGGGCGAGCACCAGTCGTACTTGAGGAAGTCCACGCCCCACGCGGCGAACTGCCGGGCGTCCTGCGCCTCGTGGTTCAGGCTGCCGGTGGCGCCGGGGTAGGAGTCGAAGTACTGCGCGCACGTCTCGGCCAGCGGCGCCTGGTAGATGCCGAACTTGAGGCCCTTGCCGTGGATGTAGTCGCCCAGCGCCTTCATGCCGCTGGGGAACCGGCTCGGATCGCCCTGGAGGTTGCCCGACGAGTCGCGGTTGGGGTTCATCCAGCAGTCGTCGACGACCACGTACTGGTAGCCCGCTTCACGCATGCCGGAGCTGACCATCGCGTCGGCCATCTGCCGGATCAACGCCTCGTTGATGTTGCAGCCGAACGTGTTCCACGAGTTCCACCCCATCGGCGGGGTGCGCGCCACGCCGTTGTCCAGTGCTCGGGCGGGCTCGGCGTTCAGCACCGTCACCATGCCCGCCGCCACCAGCAGGGCCGCGGACACGGCGTGCACGACGCGATGTCGCCGGGATGGGTGTTCCATGGTCTCGGGTCCCTTCGCTGTTCGGTGTCGTGGCTCGCGCGACGCGCGGCGGCCCAGCGTCGTCCGACCGACACCGACGGGGTCGGGTCGCGGACGGCGGGCGACCCCGATTGCCAGTCGAATGTAGCGACGCGCGATTCGGCCGGTCAAAGCTAAAGATGTGAGCGTTCACTTTAGCCACCGGCCGTCGACCGCGAGCTGCTCCGTCCAGCCCAGCGGCCCGGCATCCCCGCCGGAACCCGGTGCGGGGCAAGCGGATCCGGGACGAGGACGACGGCACGGGCGGCCACCGCGCCGGGGAGACGCGCTCTGCCGATCCGCGTTCGCGCCGCCCGCACGGCCGCGCCCGGCTGGTCGGTGCTCCTGTCAGGCCGCCCGGACGCGCGGGACCGGGTTCACTCGTGGTTCAGGGCGCCCGACCGGAACACGGCCAGTTCGACGCCCTCGAAACCCGCCGCCCGGACGATCTCCGCCAGGGCGGGCGCGAGCTCGGGCCGGTCGACCAGGTGCGGGTCCAGCTCGACCCGGCCCGTGTCGCCGAGGTCGCGCACGCGCAGGTCCCGGGTCGGGGCGCCCGCGTCCGCCAGCCACGCCCGGACCGCCACCTCGGCGCGTTCCACCCTGGCCAGGCGGGCGGGGGTGATCGCCACCCCGTAGCGCACGCGGCTGGCCAGGCAGGGCATCGCCGGTTTGTCCCAGGTGGACAGTCCCCAGTGGCGGCTCACCGCGCGGACGTCGGCCTTGGTCAGGCCGAGGTCGCGCAGCGGGGTGCGCACGCCGATCTCGTCGCCGGCGCGGATGCCCGGCCGGAACGGGTCGTGCGCGTCGTCGGCGTTCACACCGGTCGCCACCGAGGCCACACCGTGGTCCCGCGCGACGGCGGTGATGGTGTCCAGCACGGTGGACTTGCAGAAGTAGCAGCGGTCCCGGCCGTTCGCCGCGTACGAGGGGTTGTCCAGCTCCGCGGTGCCGGGCGCCAGGTGCCGCACGCCGAGGCCGGTGGCGAACGCGACCGCGTCGGCCAGCTCGGCGGCGGCGAGGCTCGCGGAGTCGGCGGTGACCGCGAGCACCGCGTCGGGCCCCAGGGCGCGCGCGGCGGCGGCGAGCACGAGCGCGGAGTCCACGCCGCCGGAGAAGGCCACGGCGACCGGGCCGACCTCCGCGAGGTGTCCCACGAGCCGTGTGGCGGCGGTGCTGGTGTCCATCAGCGCTCCTCGGTGCTTCGCGCGGCCATCCCGAGCACGGTGCGCAGCGGCAGACCGGTCTGCCGGGCGACGGTGACGGCGTCGTCGTACTCCGGTTTGCCGTGGTGCGGCCCGTGCTTGCGGCGCACCGGCATCCCCCGGACCTGCACGGTGTCGGTCTCCCGGGGCTGGGCGTCCCGCCGCACGGTGGTCCGCCGCACGCCCAGCGTGCCCGTCTCCACGAGCATCCGGCGCTCGATCCCGTCGGCGGCCTCCGGTGTCGCCAACGCGTGCAGCACGTGGCCCGGCCTGCCCTTCTTCATCGTCACGGGGGTGATCCAGCTGTCCAACGCGCCCGAGTCGAGCAGCAGCGCGACGACGTACCCCAGGACCTCCCCCGTCACGTCGTCCAGGTTCGTCTCCAGCACCACCAGGTCGCGCACGTCCGCGGGCTCCCGGTCGCCGAGCCGGACGACGGCCACGTTGGGCCGGTCGGGCAGCGTCCTGGTGCCCACGCCGTAGCCGGTGGACCCCATCCGCATCGCCGGCGCGGGGCCGTAGTCGGCGCCGATCGCGAGCAGCAGCGCGGCGGCGGTCGGGGTCACGGTCTCGCCGGTCAGGCTGGTGCCCACGACGCGCGCCCCCGCCAGCAGCGCCGAGGTCGCCGGGGCCGGGCACGGCAGCACACCGTGCGCGGTGCGGACCGTCCCGGCGCCGATCGGCAACGCCTCGCAGTGCACGGCCCGCACGTCCAGGGCGCGCAGCGCGGCGGCCACGCCGACGATGTCCACGAGGGTGTCGTGACCACCCAGCTCGTGCAGGTGCACCTGATCGGGCTCCTCGCCGTGCAGGCGTCCTTCGACCTCGGCGATGGCGCGCAACGCGGCGACCGCCACCTCCGCCACCTCCCGGTCGCGCACCCGGGTCGCCATGGCGATCAGCTCGCCCGCCTTGCGGCTCGTCGCACCGTCGGTCACCGACACGGTCGCGCGGCGGCCGGTGAGCCCGTGCGTGAGCACCGGCGTGACGGCCAGGTCCCAGCCGGTCAGGCCGGTGTCGGCGACGGCCGCCCGGACCGCCTCCAGCGGCGCGCCCGCGTCCACCAGCGCGGCCAGCAGCATGTCGCCGGCCAGCCCGGTGAACGGGGAGATCACGCAGACCCGGCTCACGGCGTCCTCCGCCCCGCCACGCGGGCGAGCCGGAACGCGGCCATCGCGGCGCCGAAGCCGGAGTCGATGTTCACCACCGTGATGCCCGCCGCGCAGGACGCGTGCATCGCCAGCAACGCGGTGACACCCTCCAGCCCCGCGCCGTATCCGGTCGAGGTGGGCACGGCCACCACCGGGCAGGCGACCAGGCCGCCCACCGCGCTGGCCAGGGCACCCTCCATCCCCGCCACGACGATCACGGTGTCCGCGGCCCGCAGCCGGTCCTGCTCGGCGAGCAGCCGGTGCAAGCCAGCCACGCCCACGTCGGTGACCGTGGTGACGTCCAGGCCGGTCGCGGCGGCCACCGCCGCGGCCTCCCGCGCCACCGGCAGGTCCGCCGTGCCCGCCACGGCCACCACCACGCCGAAGCCGAGCGACGCCGCCGGACGCCACACCAGCAACCGCGCTTCGCGGTCGTACGCGCCGTCCGGCACGGCGGCCAGCACCGACGCCGCCACGTCGTCGTCCACGCGCGTGGCCAGCACCGGGCCGTCGTTGTGCCGCAACAGCGTCCGCACGATCCCGCTGATCTGCTCGGGCGTCTTGCCGCTGCCGTAGATCACCTCGGGCAGCCCCTGGCGCGCTTCGCGATCGACGTCGACCCTGGCGAAGCCGAGGTCGACCACGTCCGGTCCGGCCACGTTCATCCTCCTCGCGCGACCGCGGCAGGCGCGCGCGTGCCGGGTTCGCGCCTGATCATGTCACCCCGACGCGTCGAGTTCCGCCCACAGCGCCTCCGGGATCGCGGTGGCGGCGTGCGCGATGTTCTCGGTGACTTCCCGCGCGCTGCGCGCGCCCACGACGACGCTGGTCACCGCCGGGTGCCGCAGCGGGAACCGCAGCGCGGCGGCGGCCGGCGCGACGCCGTGCTCGGCGCACCGCTCGGCCAGGGCGCGGACTCGCCGCCACACGTCCTCCGTGGCGGGTGCGTAGTCGTAGGTGGCGCCGGGGACGGGGTCCGCGAGGATGCCGCTGTTGAAGACACCGCCGACGATGACGCCCACCTGCCGCCGCGCGCACAGCGGCAGCAGGTCGTCGGCCGCCGTGCGGTCCAGCAGGGTGTACCGGCCGGCCACGAGCACGCAGTCGACGTCGGTCTCGGCGACGAACCGGGTGAGCATCGCCGTCTGGTTCATCCCCGCGCCGATCGCCCGCACCGCGCCCTCGGCGCGCAGGCGTTCCAGCGCGGGGTACGCGCCGGTGACCGCCTCCTGCCAGTGGTCGTCCGGGTCGTGGATCAACGCGATCTCGAAGGAGTCGAGGCCGGACCGCTCCAGGCTCTCCGAGAGCGACCGGTAGACGCCCTCGGCGCTGTAGTCGCGCACCCGGACCAGGCCCTGGTCGTCGTGGAAGCCCTCACCGCCCGCCGTCGCCTCTCCCGGCACCAGAAGCCGGCCGACCTTGGTCGACACCGTGGGCTCCGCGCGGGGCCGGGTGGCCAGGAACGCGCCGAGGCGTCGTTCGGCCAGTCCGGCGCCGTAGTGGGGCGCGGTGTCGAAGTAGCGGATGCCGGCCGCCCACGCCGCCTCCAACGCGGCGGTCGCCTGGTCCTCGCCCACCGCCGAGTACAGGCCGGCCAGCGGCGCGGTGCCCAGGCCGAGGCGGGTCACGGTGACGTCGGAGCGGCCCAGCGGCACGCGTTCGGCGAACCACGGCCTCGCCGGGGACGCCATCACGCCTGTCCGAGGACGTGGCGCTGCCGGCCCAGCCCCTCGATCTCGGCCTCGACCACGTCACCGGCGCGCAGGTAGGGGAAGTCGTTCGCGCCGAACGCGACGCCGGCCGGGGTGCCGGTGTTGACGACGTCCCCGGGCTCCAGCACCATGAACTGGCTGAGGTACCACACGACGTGGCGCACGCCGAAGATCATGTTCTTGGTGTGGCCGTCCTGGCGCGGCTCGCCGTTGACCCGCAGCCGCATCGCCAGGTCCTGCGGGTCGCCCACGTCGTCGGGCGTGACCAGCCAGGGGCCGAGCGGGTTGAACGTCTCGCACGACTTGCCCTTGTCCCACGTCCCGCCGCGCTCGTGCTGGAACGCCCGCTCGGTGACGTCGTCGGCGATGGCGTAGCCCGCGATGACCCCGTCCGCGTCGGCCGGCGAGTCCAGGTAGCGCGCGGTGCGGCCGATGACGACCGCGAGTTCGACCTCGTAGTCGGTCTTCACGCTGCCGCGCGGGACGAGCACCGTGTCGTCCGGACCGACGACGGTGTTCACCGCCTTCAGGAAGACCACCGGCTCGGCGGGCGGCGGCGTCCCGGTCTCGGCAGCGTGGTCGGCGTAGTTGAGCCCGACGCAGACGACCTTCCCGGGACGGGCGACGGGAGCGCCGACGCGCTGCCCGGCGAGGTCGACGACGGGCAGCAGGCCGTCGGCCAGGGCCTGCCGGACCCGGTCCACGCCGCCGCCCGCCAGGAAGGCGCCGTCGATGTCGGCCGTGAGCGGGGTCAGGTCGTGCGCGACGTCGTCGGCGTCCAGGACGGCGGGCCGCTCGGCGCCCGCCGGGCCCACGCGGAGCAGTCTCATCGGGTTCTCCTCACTGCGGGTACGCCGGCGGCGGCGGGCCGTCGACGCCGGGCCGGGCGTCGCCATCCCGGTCGACGTGCTCGCGCAGCCAGCGCTCGGTGGTGGTGATGTGGACCAGGGCGGCGGCCTGCGCGAGGACGGCGTCCCGGTCGACCAGGGCGTGGTAGATCGCCTCGTGCTCGGCCAACGTGCGACTGGCGGCGTTGTCGTCGACCAGGCCGCGCCACACCCTGGCCCGGACCGTGGGCCCGGAGATGCCCTCCAGCAGGGTCGTCAGGGTGGCGTTGCCGGTGGCGGCCACGACCGCCCGGTGGAACGCGGCGTCGTGCTTGTTCAGCAGCTCCACGTCGTCACGGGCCAGGCGCATCGCGTGCAGGTGGCGTTCGACCTCGGCGAGTTCCGCCGCGGAGATGCGGGTGGCGGCGAGCCCGGTGGCGACCGGCTCGAACAACCGGCGCACCTCGGTCAGCTCCAACAGGGTGTCGCCCCTGAGCAGCTCCACCGCGGACGCGATGCTGCCGAGCAGCACCTCCGGCTCCAGGCTGGTCACGTAGGTGCCGTCGCCCCGCCGGATCTCCAGCACCCGCGCGACGACCAGCGCCTTGACCGCCTCCCGCATCAGGTTCCGGGACAGGCCCAGCCCGGCGGCCAACTGCTGTTCCGGCGGGAGCTTGGACCCCGGTGGCAGCTCGCCCGACTGGATCAGGTCCCTGATGCGGTCGATCGCCTTGTCGGTCAGTGACATGCGGTGGATCTCCCCGGAACGTGGCGTGCGCGCCGAGGCAGGCTAGCAAGACATCCTATCTCCGTGGAAGAGATGGGATGTGTCGCCGAAGCGGCAGATTCTCGCCACAGGGGATCCACCAGGATTTACGACCTTTTCTCACCCGAATCTGGCTGCTCGACCTGGACATCGCCCCGACGAAGTCCTATAAATCCATCCCATGTCCAGGATCGATTCGTCGCACCTCTGAACCGGGAGTGCCGGGCACGATGACTGAGCTGATCACCGCCGTCGACGCGGTCGACGTGCGGTTCCCGACCTCGCTCGACCTCGACGGCTCCGACGCCATGAACCCCGAGCCCGACTACTCCGCCGCCTACGTCACCATCCGGACCAGCGGGGGCGGGGAGGGGCACGGGCTGGCGTTCACCGTGGGACGGGGCAACGACGTCGAGGTCGCCGCCGTGCGCGCCTTGGCGCCGCTGGTCGTCGGCCTGCCGGTGGACGAGGTCCTCGGCGACCTGGGCGCGTTCTCCCGCCGGCTGACCGGTGACAGCCAGCTGCGCTGGCTCGGCCCGGAGAAGGGCGCCATCCACATGGCCGCCGCCGCCGTCGTCAACGCCGTCTGGGACCTGTACGGGCGTCGCGAGCGCAAGCCGGTGTGGCAGCTGCTCTCGGAGTCGTCCCCGGAACAGCTCGTGGACCTGGTGGACTTCCGCTACCTGGAGGACGCCCTCACGCGTGACGAGGCGTTGGACATCCTCCGCCGCGCCGAACCCGGTCGCGCCGAACGGACGGCGCACCTGCGGAGGCACGGCTACCCGGCCTACACGACGACCCCCGGCTGGCTCGGGTACGACGACGAGAAGCTCGTGCGGCTGTCGCAGGAGGCCGTCGCCGACGGGTTCACCCAGATCAAGCTCAAGGTCGGGGCCGACCTCGCCGACGACGTGCGCCGGCTGCGGCTGGCCCGGGAGGCCGTCGGACCGGACATCAGGATCGCCGTGGACGCCAACCAGGCGTGGGGCGTGCGGCAGGCGATCGACTGGATGACCGCGCTGCTGCCCCACGACCCGTACTGGATCGAAGAACCCACGTCACCCGACGACATCCTCGGCCACGCCGCCATCCGCCGGGCGCTGACCCCGGTGAAGGTCGCCACCGGCGAGCACACCCACAACCAGGTGATGTTCAAGCAACTGCTCCAGGCCGGCTCCCTCGACGTCCTGCAACTCGACGCCAGCCGCACCGCCGGCGTCACCGAGAACGTCGCCGTCCTGCTGCTGGCCGCCAAGTTCGGCGTCCCCGTCTGCCCGCACGCGGGCGGCGTCGGGCTGTGCGAGATGGTCCAGCACCTGGCGATGTTCGACTACGTGGCCGTCAGCGGCACGACGGAGGACCGCGTCATCGAGTACGTCGACCACCTGCACGAGCACTTCACCGACCCGGTGCGGATCCGCCGCGGCCACTACCTCCCCCCGACCGCGCCCGGCATCAGCGCCGAACTGCACGCCGCGTCCATCGCCGCCCACCGCTTCCCCGACGGGCCCGTCTGGAACAGGCAGGCCACCGCGTGAGCGCGCCCGAACTCGCCGGCCTCGCCGCCGTGGTCACCGGTGGCGCCTCCGGCATCGGACTGGCCACCGCGCTGCTGCTGGCCTCCCGCGGCGCCCGCGTCGCGTGCCTCGACCTCGCGCCGGAAGGCCTGCCGGAGCCGCTCGTCGGCATCCGGGCCGACGTGGCCGACGACGCCACCGTGCGGGCGGCCGTCGACCAGGCCGCGCAACGGCTCGGCGGCATCGACATCCTGGTCAACAACGCCGGCATCGGCGCCCAGGGCACCATCGAGGACAACCCGGACGACGAGTGGCGGCGGGTCTTCGACGTCAACGTCTTCGGCATCGTGCGCACCACCCGTGCCGCGTTGCCGCACCTGCGCCGGTCCCACCACGCGGCGATCGTCAACACCTGCTCCATCGCCGCGACCGCCGGCCTGCCCGACCGCGCCCTGTACTCCGCCACCAAGGGCGCGGTGCTCTCCCTCACCCGCGCGACCGCCGCCGACCTCGTCGCCGCCGGCATCCGCGTCAACTGCGTCAACCCGGGCACCGCCGACACCCCCTGGATCGGCCGCCTGCTCGACCGCGCCGCCGACCCCGAGGCCGAGCGCGCCGCGCTCAACGCCCGCCAACCCACGGGACGGCTCGTGACCGCCGACGAGGTGGCCGCCGCCATCGCCTACCTGGCGAGCCCGCTCGCCGGCTCCACCACCGGCGCCGACCTCGCCGTCGACGGCGGCATGAGCGGTCTGCGCACCCGTCCCCGGACCCCGACCCCCGACCCCGGCTCCCCGCACCACACCGCGCGCTAGGAGAACCGCCGTGCCGACCACATCCCGCGCCGCCGTCGCCGTCGTCGCCGCCCTCACCGCCGCGCTGAGCGCCTGCGGCGCCCAGGACTCCGGGCAGTCCGGTTCGGGCGGACCGGTGGTCGGCGTCGACTACCCGCGGTCCGACACCGACTTCTGGAACTCCTACATCAAGTACAGCCCGGAGTTCGCGAAGGAGCTCGGGCTCGAGCTCAAGACCACCAACTCCCAGAACGACGTCGCCAAGCTCACCGCCAACGCCCAGACCTTCATCAGCCAGGGCGTCAAGGGCGTCGCGATGGCGCCGCAGGACACCGCGGCCATCGCACCCACGCTGGAGCAGCTGGCGGCGAAGAAGATCCCGGTCGTCACGGTGGACACCCGCCCCGACACCGGCGACGTCTTCATGGTGGTCCGGGCCGACAACCGCGCCTACGGCGAGAAGGCCTGCCGCTTCCTCGGCGCGAAGCTCGGCGGCAAGGGCAAGGTCGTGATGCTGCAGGGCGACCTGGCCTCGATCAACGGCCGCGACCGCACCGAGGCGTTCAACGACTGCATGAAGGCCCACTACCCCGACATCACGGTGTTCGGCGAGGCCACGAACTGGGACGGCGCGGTCGCCGCGCAGAAGCTCCAGACCGACCTCACCGCCCACCCGGACATCAAGGGCGTCTACATGCAGTCCAGCTTCGCGCTCGCCGGCACGCTCCAGGTGCTCAAGCAGAAGGACCTGCTGGTCGGGCCGGACGACCCCGAGCACGTGTTCGTCGTCTCCAACGACGGCATCCCGGAGGAGCTGACGAGCATCGCCGAGGGCCGGATCGACGCCACCGTCTCCCAACCGGCCGACCTCTACGCCAAGTACGCCCTGCACTACCTCAAGGCCGCGATCGACGGCAAGACGTTCGCGCCCGGCAAGACCGACCACGACAGCACCATCATCCAGGTCCGCGAAGGCCTCCTGGAGGACCAGCTCTCCGCTCCCCTGGTCACCGCCGACGGCGGCACCTACGACGGCGTCCCCAGCCTCAAGAGCGACGACCAGTCGTTGTGGGGCAACAAGCTCGGCTGACCGGAAGGGCGGCACGCGAGATGGCTGCGACTGCGCCCGTCGCCGAGGCGACGGGGATGACGAAGCGGTTCGGGTCCACGGTGGCCCTGCACGAGGCGTCGATCAGGATCGAGGCCGGCCAGACCCACGCCCTGGTCGGGCGCAACGGGGCGGGCAAGTCGACCCTGGTGTCCATCCTCACCGGGCTCCAGCCGCCGGACGAGGGCGAGGTGAGGTTCGACGGCGAGCCCGCGCCCCGGCTCGCCGACCGGGACGCCTGGCGGCAGCGGGTGGCGTGCGTCTACCAGAAGTCCACGATCATCCCCGAGCTGACCGTCGCCGAGAACCTGTTCCTCAACCGGCACGGCCGCGGTCGCGGCGGGCTGATCAGCTGGCGGACGGTCCACAGCAGGGCACGCGAGCTGCTGGACACCTGGTCGGTCGACGTGGACGTGCGCACGCCCGCCAAGGAGCTGGGCGTCGAGCAGCGGCAGTTCGTGGAGATCGCCAGGGCGCTGTCGTTCGGCGCGCGGTTCATCATCCTGGACGAGCCGACCGCCCAGCTCGACGCCGCGGCCATCACCCGGCTGTTCGCCCGGATCGGCGACCTCCAGCGCCAGGGCGTCACGTTCCTGTTCATCAGCCACCACCTCCAGGAGATCTACGAGATCTGCGACACGGTGACGGTCTTCCGCGACGCCAGGCACATCCTCACCGCCGCGGTCGACGAACTGCCCCGGGCCGAGCTGGTCGCCGCCATGACCGGCGAGGCCGCGGCGGAGGCGGGCGGTCGACGCCGAGGACCGGCGGCGGACGCCGCCGACGTGCTGGAGGTGGACGACGCCTCCCTGCCCGGGGTGTACGAGAACGTGTCGTTCCGCGTCCGGGCCGGTGAGATCGTCGGTCTCGCGGGCGCGGCGAGCAGCGGTCGCATCGAGATCGCGGAGACCGTCGTCGGGTTGCGGGCGGCCGGGCGCGGCACCGTGGAGATCGCCGGTTCCCGGCCGCGGCCGGGCAGCGTGCCCGCGGCGCTGAGAGCCGGGGCGGGGTTCGTCCCGCAGGACCGGCACCACCAGGGACTCGTGCCGGAGATGTCCATCGCGGACAACGGGACGCTGACCATCCCGGAACGGCTCGGGCCCGCCGGGTTCATCGACGGTCGCCGCCGCGACGACCTCGCCGCGGCCATGATCGAGAAGCTGGCGATCAAGACGCCGGGACCGGAGCTGCCGGTCTCCGGTCTCTCCGGCGGCAACCAGCAGAAGGTGGTCATGGCCCGCGCCCTGGCGGGCGACCCGGAGCTGCTGGTGCTGATCAACCCGACCGCCGGCGTGGACGTGCGGGTCCAAGGAGTTCCTCCTCGGCAAGGTCGAGGAGGTCGCCGACGCGGGCGCCGGCGTGCTCATCGCCTCCGACGAGCTCGACGACCTGCGCCTGTGCGACCGGGTCCTGGTGGTGTTCCAGGGCCGCGTGGTCGCCGAGACGACCAGCGGCTGGCACGACCACCAGCTCGTGGCCGCGATGGAAGGAGTGGACCTCGATGCCTGAGACCACGACCGCGGCCGCGGTCACCGACGACGGCTCGACGGGCGACCCGGTCGGGAAGCGCCCGGCCGGCGGGCGCGCCGGCGGGCGGCGGATCGCCTTCGCCCGCCTGCGGGACCTTGCGCTCATCCCCGCCATCATCGTGATCGCGGTCGTCGGCCAACTGGTCAGCCCGGTGTTCCTCCAGGCCGACAACCTGATCAACATCCTGCAGACCATGTCCGAGATCGCGGTGCTGGTGCTGGCCCAGACCCTCGTGCTGGTCGTCAAGAAGATGGACCTCTCCCTGGAGTCCACCGTCGGGCTCGCGCCGGGGATCGCCGCCTGGCTCACCGTGCCCGTCGGCACCGGCCACGGGCTGGGCCTGGTGCCCGGCGGCTGGTCGGTCCCGATCACGCTGGCCGTCGGCGTGCTGATCGGCGTGGTGAACGCGTTGTTCATCATCCGGTTCGGGCTGCACGGCTTCATCGTGACCCTGGGCATGCTGATCGTGCTGCGCGGCATCCTCACCGGCATCTCCGGCGGCCAGACCTTCTTCCGCCTCCCCGAGTCGATGCTCTACCTCGGCACCGCGCAGTGGTTCGGCGTCCCCGCGTCGGTGTGGCTGTGCCTCGTCCTGTTCGCCATCGGCGTCGTGGTCCTCGGCTTCACCAGCTTCGGCCGGTCCCTCTACGCCATCGGCGGCAACGTCGACGCGGCCAAGGCCGCCGGCATCCGCACCGACCGGGTGCTGTGGACCGTCATCGTCACCGCGAGCCTGCTCGCCGCCCTCGGCGGCCTGCTGCTCTCCGGGCGGCTGGCCTCGGTCGCCTCCGCGCAGGGCAACGGCTACATCTTCACCGTCTTCGCCGCCGCCGTCATCGGCGGCATCAGCCTCAACGGCGGCAAGGGCACGGTGTTCGGCGCCTTCACCGGCATCCTGCTCCTGTTCATGATCCAGAACGTGCTCACCCTCGGCGGGGTCCCGGCGCAGTGGATCGGCGCGCTCAACGGCGCCATCATCCTCATCGCCCTGGCCCTGTCCCGCGTCACCGGGGGCAAGGCCCAGGAATAGCTCCGCAGGTGTGCGGTTTTGCGGTCACCCGGCCCGCGAACCGCCACCGGGGTCGATCCGGTGATGCCGCAGTCGCAGGTGCCGGGGTACCGGCTGCTCGATCCGGTGGGCCGTGGCGGGTTCACCGTGGTGTACCGGACCGTGCAGGTGAGCGTGGACCGCGAGGTCGCGGTCAAGATCGACAGGACTGGCCGACTTCGGGCGCGCCGCGCCGGCCGAGCCGGGTCGGGAGTCCTCGGCGAGCCTGACCGCGTTGACGCCTGCCTACGCGGCCCCGGAGGCGTTCCGGCAGGAAGCGCCCACCGAGCGGGTCGACATCTACGCGCTGGGCGCCACCCTCTACGGCGCCGACCAGCGTCGCACCGGACGGGACGACCACCGCCGACGCGGCCGGGCTGCGGGCGTTCGTCGGCGGACTGGCCGTCGGCGCGGCGACGACCTCGGCCACGGCCGCCGCAGCGGAACGCGGGGTGGCGCCGGTGGGCTTCGTCCGGCGCGAGCCCACCTGCGTCAACTGACACCGTCCACAAGGCACAGCCGCCCGGCGGCACGACCTACCGCCTCGGCCTGGCCACACCCGGCCGCGCCCCGTGCCGCGTCCTCCGTGCGCGACCGGTCGTGCGACCCCGCAGTTCCGCGGCGACCGGCTGGCAACGACAGGGTGATCCAGGCCGATCGCGGGTCAGGCCGCGTGATCGTTGGAACCTGGTGATCGGCCGGTGGCCGCCGAGCCGACGGCGCGGCAGCCCTTCTCTTGTCCACCAGCAGTGTCATGACGTGGGCCGTGGCCGCTCCCGCCGACACCGGCTCCGTCACCTGGGTTCGACCGGACGTGCCGGTCCGTCCGAACCGGACGGTCACGGGGGCGCCGATCGAAATTGCCCGAAAGGGCAGGGAGTTTCAGCGGACTCTGAGATCCGGTCGGTACGGTCGGCCGAGGCGTCTTCCGCACCAGTTCAGGAGGAATTCGGTGACATCGACTTCTCGGATCGTCAGATCGGCGCTCGCCCTCGTCGCGGTGCTGCTGCTCCCCCTGGTCGGACCGCTCGGCGTCGCGTCGGCGGAGACGACCGCGCAAGATCAGACCTGGCAGCTGGAGAAGTGGGACCGCCCGCAGCGGATGTGCGTCCAGCACGGCACGGACGACCGGGTCCACCAGTCCTACTTCATCTTCGCGGTGACCGGTGACTGGTCCACGGACCTGGACTACGGGATGCGCGACCTGCCGCCCGGTTGGACCTCCACGGAGAGCGTCCTCCCGCCGGGTTCCAACCACCCCGACCCGGACGACGGCGGGGTCACGATCAACGGGTGGCTGCTCGTCGGCGGTCCGGTGTCGGTGCCGATGGGCGTGTACGACGCGCAGATCCGGGTGTCGGACGGCACGGTGACCGAGAGCACCCCGGTCGAGATCGTCGTCACCACCGCGTCCTGGCTCGACTGCATGCAAGCACGGGGGTGAGCGCCGGGCCGTGACCCCCGGCCCGGATCGGGAGGTGACGTCCGTTCGTCGGAACGAGCGTCACCTCCCCCGCCGGACCGCCTCCCGCGCAACAAGGTGTCGACATCCGGGAGGGGGTGACGGATACGATCAAGACGGGTGGACGGGGGCCGGCACCGGCCTCGCCCGCCCGGGATGTCGTGGCCGTCGAAGAGCAGTTCCCGGGGGGTGGGCGTGAGGCAGCCGAAAGCATTGGTGGTCCGCGGCGGGTGGGAGGGTCACCGGCCGGTCGAGGCGACCGACTCGTTCCTCCCGTTCCTGGAGCGCGGCGGCTACGCCGTGCGGGTCGAGGACTCGACCGAGGTGTACGCCGACGCCGCCGAGATGGCCGACACGGACCTGATCGTGCAGTGCGTGACGATGTCGCAGATCACCGCCGAGGAGGTGGCCGGGCTGCGCGCGGCGGTCGAGGCGGGCACCGGCTTCACCGGCTGGCACGGCGGCATCGCCGACTCGTTCCGCGCCTCGTCGGACTACCTGCACCTGGTGGGCGGCCAGTTCGCGACGCACCCCGGCAAGCGGCCGGACGAGCGCGCGGGCGGACCGGAGGACAACTACCTGCCGCACTCGGTGACCATCACCGCCCTCGGCCGCGAGCACCCGATCACCGCGGGCATCGAGGACTTCGAGCTGGTCACCGAGCAGTACTGGGTGCTGCACGACGGCCTGAACGACGTGTTGGCCACCACGACCCACCCGGCCGAGGAGTGGCAGCCGTGGCAGCGGCCCGTCACCTGCCCGGCGATCTGGACCCGCCAGTGGGGCGCCGGGCGGATCGTCGTGACGACCCCGGGGCACAGCCTCGACGTGCTGGAGCACCCCGACGTCCGCACCGTCATCGAGAGGGGAATGCTGTGGGCGACCCGCACCGCGTCGGCGTCGTAGGTCTCGGGGTCATCTCCCGCGCCTACCTCGACACGCTCGCCGACCACCCCGCGGTGCGCATCACCGCGGTCGCCGACCTCGACGACGCCCGCTCGGCCGCCGTCGCCGCCGGACTCCCGGGAGCCTCGGCGGTGAGCGTGGAGCGCCTGGTCGACGGGCCCGACGTCGACACCGTGCTCAACCTCACCACCCCGGCGGCGCACGCGGAGATCGCGCTGCGCGCCGTCGACGCGGGCAAGAACGTGTTCGGCGAGAAGCCCTTGGCCGTCACGTTCGAGGAGGGCCGCACCATCGTCGACCGGGCCGCCGCGGCCGGTGTGCTGGTGGGCTGCGCACCCGACACCGTGCTCGGCACGGGCACGCAGACCGCGCGCGCGGCGATCGACCGCGGGCTCATCGGCCGGCCGCTGTCGGCGTCGGCGGTGATGGTCACGCCGGGACACGAGCGCTGGCACCCCAACCCCGACTTCTACTACGCGCCCGGTGGCGGTCCCCTGCTGGACATGGGTCCGTACTACATCGCCGCGCTCGTCCACCTGCTCGGCCCCGTGCGCGCGGTGATCGGCGCGGCGGCCCGGCTGCGCGACGAGCGCGTCATCGGGTCCGGACCCCGGGCTGGTCAGCGGATCCCGGTCGAGGTCGCCAGCCACGTCTCCGGCGTGCTCGAACACGCCGGCGGCGCGCTGTCCACCATCACCACGAGCTTCGACGGCGTGGCCACCACCGCCGTGCCGATCGAGGTGCACGGCGAGACCGGCACCCTCGCCGTCCCGGACCCCAACCACTTCGACGGCGTGACCCGCCTCTTCCCGCTGGGCGGGGCCGAGTGGCAGGCGCTGACCCCGGACGCCGGCTACGCCGGGGCCGGCCGCGGCATCGGACTGCTCGACCTCGTCGCGGCCGGCGGCCGTCGACCGCCGCGCGCGGGCGGGGACCTCGCGCTGCACGTGCTGGAGACGATAACCGCCGTGCTCCGCTCCGCCGGGGAAGGGCGGAGGATCGACCTCACGACCACCGTCGAACGCCCGTCACCGGTCCCGTTCACGCCCGCGCAGGAGTGGACCACCGCCCGCTGACACGCCGGGACGGGCGATGGCGTGGCCGCCTCCGCCCGCGCAGGAGCAGTTGCCCGGCCGGGCACGATCACCGTGTGCCCGAGGACCACCTCTGGGAACCCGCCGGGGTGGTGTGGACGATCCGGGACGGGACGCCGGACTGGGCCGAGACCGAGCCCGACCCGGTGCCCGTGCCGACCATCGCCTGGGTGTCCTGGCACCTGGGCTGGTGGTGGTCGGTCGCGATCGACCACGCCCTCGGTCGCGCCCCGCGCCACCGCACGGAGATCCGGTGGCCCGGACCGGACCGGGTGGTGGACTGGCTGCGCGGTCTGCGCGACGAGTGGGTCGGGCTGCTGCCGACGTTGGACCTGTCCGCGCCGTCCACCTTCCCGTGGCCGGACAGCACGGTCGGGCACTCGGTGGCGTGGGTGAACGCCGAGTTGATGAAGAACGTGAGCGAGATCGGGCAGCTGCGCCTGCTCAGGGCAGCCGCGTCGACGAACCCGCAGGTCGACGGCCGCCCGGGTTGAGCCCGAGCCCTCGCGCGACGAAGCCCTTCGGGGTCGCCGAAGGGCTTCGTCGCTCAGGTCCCACCGCCTCGCGGTGGGTCCAGTGGTCCTACCGGGTCTCGTCGACCCCCGCCGTCGACAGCGCGGCGCCGCAGTCGGGCCGGTAGACCATCCGGTTGGCGCAGCTCGCGAGGTTCCAGGTCGTCGCGAGGAACGACCCGGCCAGCGTGTTCCTTGTAGCACATGACGTCGGCGTCGTCGTCGCAGTGACCGGCCCCCGAGGTGTCGGGCGTGTTCGGGAGCACCGCGCCCATCGAGTGGCCCTGCTCGTGCAGCAGGTAGGCGAAGGGGCACCGCCCGTGGACCACCACGATGCAGGGCGCGTTGTTGACGCTGTTCTCCACTCCCGGACGCGTGTCGCCGCTGCCGTAGGCGACACCGCCGCCGCAGCCGCCGTCACCCCAGTACACGACGTTGTCCTGACCGGTGATCCGCTGGCCGTGGCGCGCCACCTCCTGGTCGATCGCGCCGATGTCGCCGTTGTCGTGACTGCTGCGCATGACCCGGCGGGCCGGCCCCCGGAGTCGCAGGCGACGCGCAGCGACAGGTCACCGCCGTATTCCGCGGCGCGGTTCGAGACCACGGCGTTGGACTGGACCAAGTGCTGCCTCATCAGCGGGACCATCGTCGCCGACGCGTCGGGCGCCCGGCGGGGATCAGGTAGATCAGCTGGACGCGGTAGGAGTCGGTCGCGCAGTGGGGCGCGCGGGCGGCCGGGGTGGTGATCGCCGACGGGGTGATCTCGTCCCGGACGCCCTCGTGCTCGGACGTGGGCACGTCCAGGCCGTGGGTCACGTGATCACCGCTCGCGGTGCGCACCTCGAACAGGCCGTCACCCGTCTCGCACACGTCGGCCCCGAGCCCTTCTCGGGGTGCGAAGTCGTCCGCGTGGTGGCACTGCCCGGCGGCCGACGTCGACCGCGGTGGGACCGGAGCGCTCGCGGCCACCCCGCCGGGCAGGGCCGGCACCGATGCGACGACCGCGCCGGAGGCGATCATCGGGAGCGACTTCTCCATGAGGTCAGACCTCCGAGGATCACGACGACCGGGTGGGCAGGGCGGCGATCGCGGCACGCAGGTTCGGCAGGGGGCCGATGTTGCCGGTGCCGGGGTTGGCCTGCGGGGTCCCGGTCGACTTCAGGATGGCGCGCACCCGGTCGGGGGTGAGCGTGGTGCCGCGTTGCTTGGCGACGCTGGACAGGGAGGCCGCGGCCGCCGCCACGATCGGACCCGCGCTGGACGTCCCGCTGAACGAGGCCGTGTAGTAGGCGTTGGCGCCACCGCTGCTGTAAAGGTTCCCGTACCCGGTGCTCACCACGCAGTTGCCCCAGCCCTGGACGTCCACCCGGCTGCCGTAGGTGGAGAAGTTCAGCCGGGCGCGGGCGGTGCCGCAGCCGGGCGCGGAGCCGGCGCCCTCGATGATCGCGCCGGAGTCGGGCCTGCCGCGCGGGAACCTGCTGCCGAAGCACGGGTTGTCCAGGTTCATCGACCCGTTGCCCGCCGTCTCGACCACGGTGATGCCCGCGGACGTGGTGGCGACGATCGCGTCGTAGATCGCCGGGACCCACTCGGGGGCGACGTACCCGGTGCAGCCGGCCGGGCCGGAGGTCTGCTGCTCGATCAGCAGCACGTCGCCGGGCCGCAGCGAGCGGGCCAGGACGATGACCGAGTTGGCCACGTCCCAGCCGCGTTCGGCGTTGGCCGCGTTGGTGACGTGGATCGGCGAGTCGGGGACCAGCCCGGTCACACCGCCCGCGTTCGCGTCGCCGACCAGGATGCCCGCCACGGCGGTGCCGTGGTTGTTGTCGCCGAACGGGTCCTTCGCGGTGCCGTTGGCGACGAACGTGCCGGGGGCGCGCAACTTGGACAGGTCCTCGTGGGCGAAGTTCCAGGCGTACTCGACGTCGGCCACTCGCACGTTCGCGCCGGTGCCGCCGGGGACCGTCCGCGCGTAGTCGGCGTCGATCCCGCTGCCGGTGGCGGCGGAGCGGTAGCCCTGGCGCGCGGTGAAGTCCGGGGCGATCGGCGGGGAGACGGCGAGTGGTTCGGCGTAGGCGATCTCCACCTCGCGCAGCGCGTTGAGCGCGTCGATGACCGCCACCGGGTCGGCGCCCGGTCGCAGGTCCAGGCGGTACCACAGGGTGAGGTCGGCTTGCGCGCGACCCGAGCGGGCCGCCGCCTGGTCGGTGAACGTCCGCAGCGCCTCCTCCGGCGCCGTGAACAGCCGCCGCACCGCCGAGACCGCGCCGGATCGGAGCACCTCGCGGACCGCGCCGAGGTCCGTGCCCGGGGCCGACGTCAGCTCGGCGCCGCGTAACCGGACCCGGCTCCCTTCCGCGAACTTCACGTGCACGTGCTCACGGGAGTCGTTCGCCGTGAGGGTGGTCGACGCGGGTTTCTCCGCCGCCCGGTAGAGCTGGTCGGCCGCCGGCGCGCCGGACCCGGCGGCCTGGGCGGGTGTGCCGATCCCGAAGGAGAACGCCGACGCGAGGCAGACCGCCGCGGTGAGCGCTCGGTGTCGAAGACCTCTCGTTCGCCGGCTGTTGATCACGAGGACCTCTCGGTGGTGCGCAGGGATGAGGCGTGACCGGGGATGTGGTTCCCCGTACGGCTTGCGGGCGCGCGGGGTCGCCGGTCCCCGCGGTCGCGGGGACCGGGCCTCGCCGCTTGGCGCCCGGTGGTCCCGGGTCAGTACAGGAAGCTGCCGTACGGGCCGTTCAGGATGCCGTTCTTCTGGCTCTGGGTGAAGTGCGTGTTCGGGTAGTCGTAGAAGGACGCCGACATCGGGGTGCCGTCGGTGTAGGAGGAGTCGGGCAGGCCGAACGCGTGCCCCAGCTCGTGCACCATGCCGCCGTACCACCGGTTCATCGGGCCGTTGACGCCCGCCGCGCCGTCCGCGTCGTGACCGGACAGGATCACCCAACCGCCGCCGCCACCGCCGCCCGCGCCGGGGCCTTCCGCGCGGATCTCGCCGACGTTGAGCCAGCGCCGGTCCGGCGCGCCGAGGCCGAGCCGGCGCATCAGCTCCTGCTGCATGTTGAACACCGTCCACCAGTACCGCTCGGGCCCGTTGGGCGTGTTCTCGTACCAGCTGCGCACCCGCTCGCCCCGGATCACCTCGACCGCCGGGCTGTTCAGCCGGAACGTCTTGCCCAGTTCCTGCTTGTAGTAGCGCTGTGCCTCGACCATCACCCGGGTGATGCCGTCCGCGTAGCGCTGGTCGGGCGCGACGTCGGACGGGACCAGCAGGTGCACCCGCACGGTCCCGGTCGGCGGGGCCATCGCCGCCGGGCCGTCCACCGCCTGTGCCGCGCCCGGCCACGTCGCGGAGCCGGCGAGCAGGGCCGCCAGCACCGGCATGACAACTCTGGCGAAACGCGTCATCGAATCCTCACATCCTCGCTCGGAAACGGTCTGTCCGCAGGCGGCGGAGGACGCACCGTCCACACAGGACGGATAGACTCGCCGACCGGCCCGTCGCCGGTGGTGAGAGCGCCACTCAGCACTGTGGCAGCCGAAAATCGTTTCGGCAATGGCGCGGGGCCGGATCCACAGTGGATGCCCGTCGCGACGCCGGCGGCCGACCCGTCCACCGCGGGAACGCGCAGGTGGAGACCTGTCCGGGACGCACGAAGGCCGTGGCACCTCGCGGTGCCACGGCCTGGTGGTCGTGCGGTCAAGCGGTCGGCGGAGCGGTCACTCCTCGAACGCCATGTCCTCGCCGCCGTCGTCCTCGAAGACCTCTTCCACGACCTCGCCGAGCACCATGCCGCCGACCACACCGGCCGCGACGCCGCCGACGACCGCGCCCATGCCCGGACCGCGACGGCCGTGGTGGTGGTCGTCGTCGTAGTGACCGCCGTGGTGCCCGTACCCGGGCTGACCGTAACCCGGCTGGCCGTAACCGGGCTGGCCGTAACCCGGCTGACCGTAGCCGGGCTGGCCGTAACCGGGCTGACCGTAGCCGGGCTGGCCGCCGAACGCGGAATGGCCGCCGCGCTGGGAGATCTGCGCCATCCACTGGTTGATCGCGCCGGCCCAGTCGGTGTTCAGCGCGTCCTGGTGCGTCACGTGGAAGCGGCCGAACGCGTCCGAGCCGGAGGAGAACATGCCACCGCGCTTGTCGGCCTCCAGCACCACGACCAGCTCGTGCGGGTTGGTGACGAAGGTCAGCTCGACCTGGTTGACCCGCCCCGCGAACTGGCCGGGCGGGTAGAACTCGATCTCCTGGTAGAAGCCGAGCTCCTGCCGGACGCCGTGGATGCGCCCCGCCTCGACGTCCGCGCTGCGGAACTGGAAGCCGAGCTGCCCGAACGCGTCGAGCACCCGGTCCTGGGACGGCAGCGGGCCGACGAGCAGCGGGTCGAGGTCGCCCTTGTCGGGCGCGCCGGAGATCACCAGCTCGGTGCGCACGCCGACGGTCATGCCGGGCAGGGGCTGCCCGCCGACGGCGGTAATCGGGGTCTCCCACGGCACGGGGAGCTGGAACGGCACCGCCATCGGCTGCCCGGCCGGGACGCGCACGCCCTGCGCGACCACCACGCGCAGGAACTCCGACACGCCGGCGAACTCGTGGTCGCCGTGCTCGACCTCGACGCGCGTCACCAGCGACAGCACGATCTGGTCGATGTTGGCGTCGTTGCTGCCGCCCTGGATGCGGACCTGACCGGTGACGACCTGGCCGGGGGTGGCGTGAGGCGAGTCGAGGACGGTGTCGACGGACGGTCCGCCGACGCCGAACGCGCTGAGCATCCGTTTGAACATCGGGTTCATTCCTCCGGGAGGGTGTGTTCAGGTGGTGCGGAGCAGGGTGTCGGTCTCGTCCTCGAAGTCGCCGATCAGCTCTTCGAGGAGGTCTTCCAGGGCCGCGATGCCGATCACGCCGCCCTCCGCGTCGGACACCAGCGCCAGCTGGGCCCGGTCGGCGCGCATCGCGGTGACCGCGCTCGCGACCGGCATGGCGGCGGGCAGCGTCACCGTGGTGTTCATCAGCTCGCGGGCGGTCGTCCGGCGGCCAGCGGCGGTGGCGCGGACCGCTTCGCGGATGTGCACCAGGCCGAGGAACCGGCCGTGCACGTCCATCACCGGGAACCGGGAGCGCCCGGACTCGCGGCTGCGGCGTTCGACGGCCAGCGGGCTGCTGTGCTCGGAGACGCTCAGCGTGTCCTCGATCGGCACCATGACCTGGGCGACGGTGGTGTTCTGCAACTGCAGCATCCTGGTGAGCAGCCGCTGCTGGCCCTCGGGGATCAGGCCGTGCTCGGCGGACTGCCGGACCAGCATCCGCAGGTCGTCCGGCCGGTGCGCCTGCGCCAGCTCGTCCTGCGGTTCGACCTTGCCGAGGCGCAGCAACGCGTTCGTGGTGCGGTTCAGTCCACTGAGGACCCAGCGCACCGAGTGCGCGAACGCGCGGAACGGCAACGCCAACAGCACGGCCGAGCGCTCGGGGTGCGAGATCGCCCACGACTTCGGGGCCATCTCGCCCACGACCATGTGCAGGAACACCACCAGCACCAGGCTGACCGTGAACGCGACCGCGTACGACACACCGGAGGGCAGCCCGGTGGCCAGCAGCAGCGGGTCGATCAGGTCGGCCACGGCCGGTTTGGCCAGCGCGCCCAACCCGAGCGTGCACAGCGTGATGCCGAGCTGCGCGCCGGCGAGCATGAGGGACAGCTCGCGAATCCCGGCCACGGCCGCGCGGGCGGCGCGGCTGGTCTCGGCGTCCTGCTCCAGGCGGTGCCTCTTGGCGGCGATGAGCGCGAACTCGGCGGCCACGAAGAACGCGTTGGCCACCAGCAGCACCAGGGAGATCAGCAACGACCAGGTGGTGCTCATCGGGCGTCCTCCCGCTGCGCGGTCCGGTCGATGGTCGGGGTGGCCAGCACGAGGCTGGCGGGCACGTTGCGGGCCACGGCGGTCACCCGCAGGGACACGCCGTCGACCTCGATCTCGTCGTCCACCCGGGCGGTGCGGCCCAGGCGGGTCAGCACCAGGCCGGAGACGGTGTCGTAGCTGTCGTGGCGCGGCAGGTCGACGCCGGTCGCGTCGGCGATCTCGTCCACCCTCATCCGGCCCGGCACCCGCCACGCGCCGTCACCCAGCGGTTCGATGCCGGCCTCGTCCAGGTCGTCCTCGTCCCGGATCTCCCCGACCAGCTCCTCGGCCAGGTCCTCCAGCGAGACGACCCCGGCGAAGCCGCCGAACTCGTCCACCACGCACGCCAGCTGCCTGCGCTCGGCGCGCAGCCGCTCCAGCACGCCGGGCAGCGGCAGGGTCGTGGGCACCACCAGCGCGGGCGAGGCGACGGCGCCGATCGGCGTGTCCGCCCGCCGCTCCGGGTCCACGGTCAGCACCTCGGCCAACCCGACCACCCCGCGCAGGTCGTCCAGGTCCGCGCCGAACACGGGGAACCGGGAGTGACCGGTGTCCAGCAGCTCGACCACCCGCGCGACGGGCTCGTCGGCGCGCACGGAGTGCACCAGCACCCGCGGGGTCATGGCCTGCTCGGCGGCCAGCTCGCGGAAGCCCAGGCCGCGTTCCAGCAGGTGCGACAGCTCCGGATCGAGGTGACCTTCGCTGCTCGCGTCGCCGATGATCTGCTTGAGGTCCTCCGGGGTCGCGCCCTGGGGCAGCTCCTCGACCGGCTCGATGCCGACCGCGCGCAGCAGCCGGTTGGCGGCCGCGTCGAACAGGCGGATCACCGGGCCGGCGACCTTGAGGTAGACCAGCGTGGAGGCGCTCAACGCCTTGGCCAACGGCTCGGGCCGGGCGATGGCGAAGTTCTTGGGCAGCAGCTCGCCCAGCACCATCTGCACCACCGTGGCGACCACCAGCGCGACCACCATGGACAGCGACACCGACACGGCGGGCGACAGGCCGGTCAGCCCGACCAGGTCCGCGAGGCCGGTGCCGAGCAGCGGCTCGGCCACGTAACCGGCCAGCAGCGCGGTCACCGTGATGCCGAACTGGGCGCCGGAAAGCATGAACGACAACTTCTGCGTCACGCGCAGGGCCCGCTCGGCGGCCTTGTCGCCGCCCTCGGCCATCTGCCGCAACCGGCCCCGGTCCACCGCCATGTAGGCGAACTCCTGGGCCACGAAGTACCCCGTGGCCGCGGTGAGGGCCACGATCACGAGCAAGCCGGAAACGATCAGCACGGCACGCCCGCCGGAGAATCCATGATCAGCCGGGTCCCACCCGGCCTACTACTACAACCGTCTACGTCGGCGTCTTCAGGCATACTTCACGGTAGCACGTGAGGCTGTACGGTTCACGGTGAGCAACCGGAGGTGAGACCCGCAGTGACCGACGTCCTGCTCAAGATCGGCGAACTCGCCGCCCGAGCCCAGGTCAGCCCCCGCACCGTCGACTACTACACGAGCCTCGGCCTGCTGGCGCCGGCCAAGCGCACCGCGAGCAACTACCGCCTCTACGACCCCGCCGACGTCGACCGCATCCACCTCGTACAACGTCTCGAGGTCCAGGGAGTTCCCCTGGAGGAGATCGCCGCCGCGCTGCAGAGCCGGCACGCCGACGTCGGCCCGATCCTGGAACGCATCGACGAAGACCTGCGCACCCTCCAAGCCGCCGCCGAAACGGCCTCGCCCGAGGTCCAGGGCCTGCTGGCCGCGGTCGCCACCCGCGTCCACTCCCTGATCACCGTCGCCCTCCAGATCCCGCCCGACCTGCCCCTGCCCTGACCCCGACGACCGGCCGGCCGCCCGATGATTGGGAACCGGCCGTTCGGGCAACATCAACACCATGGCATCAGCTGCGGTCGCTCGACGGGCGTGGACACGGGTCGTGGCGGTGGCGCTGGTCGTGACGTCCGCCGCCGGTTGCCAGTGGCCGCGCGACGCGGACGGGACGCTGGACCGGGTGCGCGAGGGCACCATCCGGGTCGGGGTCGCGCACAACCCGCCGTGGACGGTCACCGGCGGCGACGCGGCGGACGGGCAGCCGCCGGAGGGCGTGGAAGCCGTGCTGGCGCAGCGCTTGGCGGACAGCCTGGGCGCCCGCGTGCAGTGGGTGCGCGGCAGCGAGGCCGAGCTCATGGCCTCGCTGGCCGAACGCGGCCTGGACCTCGTGGTCGGCGGGCTGGACGCCCGGTCGCCCTGGTCCCAGGACGTGGCCCTGACCACCGACTACCTCACCACCGACACGGTCGTCGCCGTGCCCGCCGGCTCGGCGACCGAGGTCGCCGGACAACGGGTGCTGGTGCGGGAGGGCAGCACCGACGCGGCCCTCCTGCCCGACCACGACGCCACCGCCGTCCCCGTCGCCGACCTCCCCGAACGTCCCGACGCCGCCGCGGTCGTGCCGGACTGGCTGGTGGACGCCATCGGGCTGACCGACACGGGCACCCACCTGTCCAGCCTCGACCACGTCATGGCCGTGCCGCCCGGCGAGAACGCCTGGCAGAGCACGGTCGAGCGGTTCCTGCTGGCGTTGGACGACGACGAGGTGCGGCGCCTGCTGCTCGACGACCACCGCGCGGGGGCGTGACATGGCCGCGGTCTACGACCACTACGAGCTGCCGCCCGAGAAGGCGGCGCTGCACCGCCGTGCCGTCCGCCTCGAGTGGTGGACGATCGCGTTCTTCGTCGTCGCGATCACCGCGCTCGCCGTGGTGCTCGGCCAGTCACAGGCCATGAAGGCGGCCTGGGTGGAGGACATCCTCGCCCTGGCGCCGCCCGTCGCGTTCCTGATCGCCAACCGCTACCGCAACCGGCCGCCCGACGCCGACCACCCCTACGGGCACCACCGCTCGGTGGCCATCGCGTTCCTGGCCTCCGCCCTGGCGCTGCTGGCGCTCGGGGGCTACATCCTGGTCGAGTCCGTGCTGCGACTCGTGCAGGGCGAACGCCCGCCGATCGGGTTGATCGAGGTGTTCGGCCACACCGTGTGGCTGGGCTGGCCGATGATCGCCGTCCTGCTGGCGACCATGGTTCCGGCGATCCTGCTCGGCCGCGCCAAGACGAAGCTCGCCGAGCAGCTGCACGACAAGGTCCTGCACGCCGACGCCGAGATGAACCGCGCCGACTGGCTCACCGCCGCGGCCGCCGTCCTCGGCATCCTGGGCATCGGCGCGGGGCTGTGGTGGGCCGACGCGGTCGCCGCGATCGTCATCTCCGCCGACATCGTCCGCGACGGCCTGCGCACCACCCGCGTCGCCGTCGCCGACCTCATGGACCGCCGACCCCGCACCGTGACCGACGACGAACCGCACCCCCTCCTCACCCGGCTCACCTCGCTCGCCCTCGACGAGCCCTGGGTCGAGGACGCGTGGATCCGGCTCCGCGAGGAAGGGCACGTCTTCGTCGGCGAGATGCTCGTCGTGCCCCGCCCCGGCACGGACGACCTGGTCGAGCGGCTCGAACGGCTGGGCCGGCTGCTGCGGGAGGCGGACTGGCGCATGCACGACATCGCGGTCGCGCCCGTTCTCGGGATCCAGCGGTGAGCCGCACGGCGGCGGCCGTCGCGGGCTCCCGGCCAGATGGGCAATCCGCGCTCTAGCGGGTGACCCCTCCCGAGGTGACACTGGAACCGGCACTTGACCCGGCACAGCGGAGGTGGCGAGGTGGCACTGCGGGACGACGAGAAGCGCGCCCTGGCGCAGATCCAGCGGCAGTTGGCCGATGACGATCCCCGGTTCGTCGCCCGGCTGAGCCGCAAGGGCTCACTGTTCCGCATCCCGCGGCGGGTGTTGTTCACCGCGGCGCTGCTCACCACCTACGCCGTCGGTCTGCTGGCGATCGTGATCGGGGTGACCCTGCCCTCGGCGCTGCTCGTCATCGTCGGCGCGCTGGTCACCGCCGGCTTCCCCACCGCGGTGGCGGTGCGGGCCTGGCGCGGTCGCCGGTTCCGGGAGGACGACGTCTTCGAGCTGCCCGACCGGGTGGAGTAGCCGGGTCGGCCGAACGTGGCGGACCGCCACGAATCGCGCCGGTTCGCGACAGCGAGCACGAGCCGCCGCCGCGCGCCGTATCGCACGGCGCGCCGGCGGCGGCCGCCGCAAACCCGCGGCAGTACACACACTCGGGTGACGTTCGACGGCGTGTCCTCACCGAAGCGGTGATGCGGGGCGCAGTCGTGGGACCGGGTGCCCTACCGTGGCCGCCATGGAGCCATTAACACCCTGACTTCCGCACGTCACCGCCGACGGATTCGCGACCGGCCCGAGGTTTCCCCGCCCGTGCGCGAGCGCTGTCGAGCTGAACCCGCCTGCGGCGGCATGGTCAGGAGTATCGGATGCTGGGCGTGCTCGGCCCTTTTCCCGAGTCGGAGTTGTGCCATCCGCTCGATCGCCAGTGGTTGCACTACGCGTTCCTGTCACCGAACGGTTCGCACGCGGTGATCTCGAACCTGTCGGTGCTCGGCGCGGAGCCGCCGGCGGACGGTTCGGCCACCCGCTGGGAGCCGCAGCGGATGGCCATCCTCCTGGTGTACGACCCCGTCCACGGGTGGTCGTCGACCCAGTTCAACGCGGACGCCCCCGATCCGGCGTGGTCGGCGTTCCGGCTGCCGCACCCGCACGCGACGCCCGGCCCGTTCGAGGTGGCGGCCGTGGCGGGCCGGCCCGCGGTCGACCTGCGGCTGTCGCGCACCAGCAGGCCGTGCACGTCCCAGTGCGCGCCGTTCGGGGACGACCAGTTCCTGCGCTGGCAGTCCGAACCGGGCGTGCGCGGCACGGGGACGCTCCGGTCGCCGCACGGCGACACCCGCTGCGAGCTGGTGGGCTACCACGAACGCGTCCGCGGGCGGTGGAGCTGGCCGGTGCTGGGCGGCTGGGTCTTCGGCTTCGCCAACGCGCCGTCCGACGACCCGGTGGCCCCGCCGCCGTGGTCGGTGGTGTTCACCCTCATCCAGCCGCGGTACCCGCGTGACGCCGCCAACGGCTCGGTGATGTTGTGGCGGGACGGCCGGATGATCCGGCACTTCCCCCGGCGACGACTGGAGGTCGCGGTGCACGGCGAGCTCGACCGCGACCGGGTGGTGCTGGTCCCGCCGCTGGCCGCCACCCTGGCCACGCCGCCCGCCCCGGTGGTGCCCCGCCGGTTGCTGATCACCGCGCGCCTGGGCGACGACCGGCTCGTGCTCGACTTCCGACCCACCACGGCCGCCCGGATCGCCAACCCGTCCGAGACCAGCCTGAGGCCGTTCAGCGTGCACGAACTGCTCGGCGCCTGCGCGATCGAAGGCGTCGTCTCCGGCCGCGCGTTCGGCTTCGAGACGCACGGCATCGTCGAGTTCGCCGGAGACGCCCATGACGACTGACACCGCCCCGTACACCGGCACGCGGCTGCTGACCGAGACCGTGACCGCCCTGTCGGAACGCGCGCCCGCCATCGTGGCCGCCGCTGCCGAGGAGCTGCGGGAGATCCGGCTGGGGCTGCACTTCCACGACGGCAGCCGGGCGACCCTGACCGCCCGCCACAGCCGCCTGCTGGTCGAACCCGACCTGGTCGGCGAACCGGACGTCGAGGTGGCCTTCGACGACCGGGCGATGAACCTGGTCTTCGACGCCCAGCGCCCGCCGGTGGAGCAGGTGTTGCCGCAGAGCCTGGACGTGCGCGGGCCCCGCGACCGCGTGCTGGCGGTGTGGCGCGCGTTCGTGCTGCTGTCCCAGCGCGCCTCAGGTCTGCGGTTCGTGCAGCAGCTGTGGCGCGACTACCGCGAACAGGCCCCCCGCCTGTGGGGTGCGACCACCGGCGGTTCGGCGCCGCGTTCCTCACCGCACGGCGACACGCCGACCGGCTGGCACGCCGTCGACTTCCTCGCCGACCGCCGGCCGCTCGACCCCGGCGAGCACTCGACCATCGGCGGCACCGTGAACGCCGCGCCCAGGCTGCTCTGGGACGGCCGCCGCAGCACCGGCTGGTGGGAGGTGAAGCCGGTCGACGACGCGGACCTGGTGGAGACCATGCGGGCCTGCCGCGCGCGGGCCAACCGGGAGATCGACCTGCTGCTGCCCGACCGGGAGCCGAAAGCGGACCTGTACGACCTGATGCGGTCCTACCCCACCCGCCAGGGCAAGGGCCTGCGCCCGACGCTGGTGTTCGCCGCCTGCGCGGCCTTCGGCGAGAAGCCCGAGAACGCGGTGCGGGCCGCCGCCGCGCTCGAGCTGTTCCACAACGGCTTCCTGGTGCACGACGACATCGCCGACGAGTCGACCCACCGCCGCGGCCTGCCCACGATGAACACCGAGTTCGGCAACGGGCTGGCGGTCAACACCGGCGACGGGCTCAACCTGCTCGCGGTGGACGCCGTGCTGGCCAACCTCGAAACGCTCGGGCTGGCCCGGACGCTGGGGCTCATCCAGGAAGTCATGCACATGTGCCGGGAGTCCATCGAGGGCCAGGCCATGGAGCTCGGGTGGATCCACCGCCGCGTGGTGCCGACCCGGGACGAGGACTACTTCACCATGAGCACCAAGAAGACCGGCTGGTACACGTGCATCACCCCGTGCCGGATGGGCGCGGTCTGCGCCGGGATCACCGACCCGGACGTGCTCGGCCGCTTCGACGAGGCGTTCCGGCTGATCGGGATCGCCTTCCAGATCCAGGACGACATCCTCAACCTCGTCGGCGACGAAGCGCTCTACGGCAAGGAAGCCCTCGGCGACCTGCTGGAGGGCAAGCGCACGGTGATGCTGATCCACCTGTTCCGCCACGCCGGCGGACGCGAGCGCGCACGGCTCGGTCAGCTGTTGCACCGGCGACGGGGCGACAAGTCCCAGGACAACGCCGACGAGATGCTCGCGGCCATGCGGAAGCACGGCTCCATCGAGTACGCCACCGACCTCGCCGACCGGCTGGCCGCCGAAGGCATCGCCCGGTTCGAGCGCGACCTCGCCATCATCCCGGAGAACGAAGGAAAAGCAGTGCTGCGACAGATCGCCCACTACGTCACCACCCGACCGCTGTGACCGGCGGCCTCGACGACTCCGCCCTGCGCGACGGCGACCGGGCCGCGATGCGCTCCCTGGGCCGGGTCGGCGTCCGGTTGCGCGGGGTGCTGTGCACCCTGGCCCGGCGCGGTGTCGCGGTCCGGCGGGACGACCCGCGGCGGGCCAGGCAGATCCTCGACGCCCTCGCGCCCTGGCCGTTCTACAAGGGCGGCCAGTTCCTGTTCGACCTGCTCGAGTGGGAGGACTTCATGATCGACGGCGAGCCGCCGCCGATCCTGTCCCGCGCGGAGCTCGGCGCCCTGCTGGACCTGCCGATGCGCTGGGTGGACACCGCGGTCGCCGCGGTCGACACCCACCTGCCGGGCCCGCTGCGGCACATCGGCGCGAACCCGCAGCTGCGGTGGGCGGTCGCCACCGCCCAGTCGACCCTGCGCGGGGTGGTGCGCGGGTTGACCGAGGTGCTCACCCCACCGCCGGGCACGCCCGATCCGGAGGGGGCCGACGACGAAGCCCTGCCACCCCTGGAAGGCGGTTTCCACCTCTACGAGGACGTCGTCCTCGGCCTGTTCGACCTCGTCGGCGGCCGGGTGCACCGCTCGGCCGAACCCGAACCCGAACCCGAAACCAAGCCCGAAACCAAGCCCGAAACCCCGTCCCCGTCACCGGAGGAGCCCGACCAGGAGCACGACGGCGAAGGAAGTGCCATGACCACCAGCCGACAGCCCGCGCCGACCGCGAGCACACCCTCCCCCCGGGTCTTCCCGATCGAGGAGACGTTCCGGGCCACCCGGGTCGCAGACCTCGCCCACGACTGGACGTTGCGCGGTGACGCCACCCTCGTGGGTGACGACGGCCTGCAACTGACACCCGCCGCGAACGACAAGGCCGGCACGGCGTTGCTGAACACCCCGTTCCCCTCCTCGGCCGGTGTCGCCATCGATTTCGACTTCTACTGCGCCGGTGGTGACGGCGACGGTTTCGCCGTCTACCTCATCGACGGCGCCCACGACACGGACGTGGGCGGCTACGGCGGTGGGCTCGGGTACGGCCCCGGCCCCGCGGGCGCGGGTGTCAGCAAGGGCTGGGTCGGCCTGGGCTTCGACCGGCACGGCAACTTCTCCACCACCTGGGGCGGGCCCACCACCGACAACGCGACCAAGCCGAACCGGATCGTGCTGCGCGGCTCCGGCGACCGCGCCGCCGGGTTCAACTTCATCACCGGCGCGCCCGCCCCCGGTGGCGTGACCGCGGTCTGGGCGGACCGGGCGCACGTCCAGGTGGTGATCGTCAACGCCGTGGTGACCGTGCGCGTGACCCGCGGCGACACGACCACCACCGTGTTCGACGGGGTCGACCTCAAGCTGGCCCAGGGCCAGGCGGCGATGCCGGAGACGTTCAAGCTCGGCCTGTCCGCGAGCACCGGCGCGGCGATCTCCCGGCACTGCGTGCGCAACCTCGTGGTGGCCCTGCCCGCCGCGATGCCGCTCACCGCCGACGGAGCGGCCGAGGCGCCGGCGGGCAGCCAGGTCGACTTCACGGTCACCGTCCGCAACGACGGCCCCAACGACGTGCCCGACGCCGTGGTGACCGGCACCCTCGACCCGGCGCTGCCGGACGTGGGCATCTCGGTCGCCCAGACCGGCGGCGGCGGCGCGGGCACGGTTCCGGGCAGCGCCGGTCTCGGGGTCTTCCAGCAGCCGCTCGACCTGCCGGTCGGCAGCACCGCCACGATCACCCTCACCGGCACCGTCGACCGGGAGACCACCGGCAAGGTCAGGTGCGCGGCGACGATCGAGTCACCCACGCGCAGCAACACCGCGCCGGACAAGTCGGATGCGCACGACACGCGGCTGACCGCGCACATCCCCAAGGACGACCTGCGGGTGTGCCAGCACGCGGCGGTGTCGGTCGCGCCGGGAGCCGAGGGGCACGTCGCCTTCAGCGTGGAGAACCCGGACGACAACCCCGTCGACCTGGCGAGCGCCGAGCTGGTGTTCGACGCGCCGACCGGGTTCGAGTGGACCGGCACGATCACGTTCACCTACTACAACGCCGGCGGCCAGAGCAAGGGCAGCGGGAAGGCGAAGCTCAAGCCCACCCTGGAGAACGGCGCCACCCGCCTGCGGCTGACCGGTCTGCAGAAGTTGCAGGCCACCAAGGGCTACGTGCTCACCTACGCCCTGGGCATCAGGGCGAAGGCGGACGCGCAGCCCGGCCGGCACACCGACGGCAAGGTCGTCCTCGGCGACTCCCGGCCGCTGCGGTTGACCGCCACCGTGCAGGGCGCCGCACAACCGCAGACGTTCACCAACGACGACCTCGCGCTGCCCGTCGTCCAACCGGCCCTGCTGGAGGTCAAGCAGGGCGAATCCGGGTTCATGGCGGTCACCGTCGGTTTCGAGAAGGCGGCCGGTCAGGACCTGAACAGCCTCGACCAGGTGTTCCGCGCCCCGTCCGGGTCCCGGTGGAACGGTTTCGTCTCGTACTCCTACTACAGCGGCGGCCAGACCACCCAGGGCAGTCACGGCGACGTCAAGCACCAGCTCACCGGGAACGGCGCGGTCCTGAAGATCACCGGCATGCCCGCGCTCAAGGTGTCCAAGGGCCTGTACCTGACCTACGTCCTCGGCCTCACCGCGGACGAGGACGCCGCGACCGGCCCGCACGACGACGGCAAGGCCGAGATCGGCGACGCCCGGCCGCTCGCCCTGCACACCCTCGTGATGGACAGGACCGAGCCCTCCCGCTGCAACCGCTGAGCAGGCGCTCCGCTCCGGTGCGGACCCGGCCCCGGGTCCGCACCCGGCACGATCGGCGACCGCTTCGCGGGCCGCGGTCACCGGGACGGGGTGTCCGGGCGACGAGTCGGATGACGCCCGTCGCGGAGGACCACCCGTGACGTGGTCCCGGACTAGCGTTCACCGCGTCCGGCCGCGGGCGAGCGGCCCAGTGGTCCGCCGACAGGAGGTCGTCCATGACAGGGCACCGGCTCCTGCTCACCGCCGCGGTGGTGCTCGCCGCGACGGTGCTCCCCACCGGGACGGGGCACGCCGACGTGCCGGCCGGCGCCTGCGCGCTGCCCGCGACCAACGCGCACCTGTCCGAGGGTGTGCCCAACCTCGCGGGATCGGCGCCGTCGCACGGCACGCTGCGGGCCACGATGCTCTTCGTCGACTTCCCCGACGCGCCGGCCACCGACTCGACCACGAGCCTGCGCGACCAGCTGCTGCCCGGCGGCCCGGACTGGTTCGCCACCAGCTCGCACGGCGGCTTGACGCTGTCGGTCGACGCCGTCACCGCCCGCTTCCACCGGATGCCGCGACCGTCCGCGGACTACGGCTGGCGGCGCGGCCTCACCGCCGAGGCCCACGCCCGCTACCTGAACGACGCGCTGGCCGCGGCCGGCCGGGCGGTGTCGTTCAGCGGCACGCACCTGCTCTACGTCGTGCCCACCCGTGCCGCGGGCGAGATCTCCTTCGCCGCCGCCTACCTGAACCCGCTCACCGCGCCCGACGGCACGGTGATCACCAGGTCGGTCACCTTCGGCCAGGACACGGCGCACTGGGGCAGCAAGGTCCTCAACCACGAGACCGGGCACGCGCTCGGCCTGCCGGACCTGTACGGGTACCGCGGCGAGGTCCACCGGTTCGTCGGCGGCTGGGACCTGATGGGCCTGATCTCCGGGCCGGGCCCGGACCTCCTGGCCTGGCACAAGTGGAAGCTGAACTGGTTGCGCCACGACCAGATCGGCTGCGTGAGCGCGCCCGGCCGCTACCTCGACACGCTCGTCCCCGTCTCGGCGCCGGGAGGGCGCAAGGGCGTGGTGGTCCGGACCGGCGCCACCACCGTGCTGGTGGCGGAGGCGCGGTCGCGCACCGGCCTCGACTCCGCCGCCTGCGCCACCGGTGTCCTGGTCTACTCCGTCGACACGGCGGTCGCGAGCGGCAACGGGCCCGTGCTGGTCGCGGACGCGCGACCGCGCTCGGGCGGCTGTGGCGGGCACGAGTTGAACGACGCGCCGTTCGACGTGGGTGGCCGGTTCCACGACGCCAGGAGCAACACCACGATCGACGTCGTCGGTCGGGCCGGGGACGACTACCGCATCACGATCGCTCACGGCGTGGCCCCGTGAGACCTACCGCCCCGGCCGGGGGTAGCGCTCGTCGGCGTGCGCGGACCGGGTCGCGTGCAGTGATGCCAGGAGCCGCAGCCGGTCCGCGTCGGCGCTGCCCGGCTCGGCGGTGAAGACCAGCACGACCGGTCCGGGGTTGCCGGGCAGCGGGTAGGTGTCCCAGTCCAGGGCGATGTCGCCCACCCCGGGAACCCGGAAGGTCTTGGTCCCGCTGACCGACTCCCGCACGTCGTGCCGGGCCCAGAGGCGGCGGAACTCGGCGCTGCGGATGCTCAGCTCGCCGACGATCGCGGTGGCGCGGGGGTGGGTCGGGTCGGTGGCGACGGCGGCCCGCATCATGCCGATGTAGTCCAGGGCCTGCCGCTCCCAGTCCGGGCAGCTCCGCCGGCCGGTCAGGGCGTCGTCGAACAGCAGCAGCAGCATGTTGAGCCGGTCGGGCGGGTAGCCGGTCGGGTCGCCGAGCAGCGCCTCCGCCATGGGGTTCCAGTCGAGCAGGTCCAGGTGCCTGCCGAGCACCACCGCCGGCGTGTCGGTCACCCGCAGCAGCCGACGGGTGCGGTCCGGCACCCGTTCCGGGCGGCGGTCCGCCCGGGCGGGCACCGGCCGGCGGGCGGCGTGGGCCAGGGTGAACAGGTGCCGGCGCTCCCCGTCGCCGAGGCCGAGCGCGCCGGCGATCGCCTCCAGGACGTCGTCGGACGGGCGCACCTCCCGGCCCTGCTCGATCCGCTGGTAGTAGTCGGTGCTCAGGCCGGCCAGCAGGGCCAGCTCCTCGCGCCGCAGCCCGGTGACCTTGCGCCGGCCGCCCGGTTCCAGGCCGACGTCGCGCGGGCGCAGCCGACCGCGCCGGGCGCGCAGGAAGTCGCCGAGCTCGCGGGCGTGGGGATGACGGCTGCTCATGACCACCAGTGTGTCGCCCCGCCGGGCGGCGAGGTAGGTCTCGCAGACCCAGGCAACCGGGACCGACCGAGCGGACCCGGACCACTCCTAACGTCGTCGGCGGAGCACACCGACACCCCAGGAGCAGCACATGACCGGATGGACCGCCGACCGCATCCCCGACCAGCACGGGCGGGTGGCCGTCGTGACCGGCGCGAACTCGGGCCTCGGCCTGGTGACCGCCACCGAGCTGGCCCGGCGCGGCGCCCACGTGGTGCTCGCCGTCCGCGACACCGCCGCCGGGGAGCGGGTGGCCCGCGGCATCGACGGCGACACCGAGGTGCGCGAGCTGGACCTGGCCTCGCTCGACTCGGTGCGCGCGTTCGCCGCCGGGCTGGTCGTCGACCACCCGGCGATCGACCTGCTGGTCAACAACGCCGGTGTGGTCCTGCTCGGCCCGCGCCGCACCTCGGCCGACGGCTTCGAGCTGCAGTTCGCCACGAACGTGCTGGGCCACTTCGCCCTGACCGGCCTGCTGCTCGACGCCCTGGCCGCCGCGCGGGCCGCGCGGGTGGTCGGCCTGAGCTCGATCACCCACCGGAACGCGCACCTCGACTTCGACGACCTGCTGTTCGAGCGCGACTACCGGGCCGCCGCCGCGTACGGCAGGTCCAAGCTCGCCACCACGGTCCTCGGCGTCGAGCTGGACCGCCGCCTGCGCGCCGCCGGATCGCCGATCACCGCCGTGCTGGCCCACCCCGGTCTGACCCGCACCAACCTGACCCCGCGCGCCTGGGAGCACCGCGGCCGGTCGGGGCGGCTGATCGCGCGCCTCGGCCTGCTCGCCACCCAGTCGGTCGAGCGGGGCGCGCTGCCGCAGTTGCGCGCCGCGACCGCGCCGGGGGTGCGGGGCGGCCAGTTCTTCGGGCCGTCGAGGTTCTGGGAGACCTCGGGCCCGGTCGCCGAAGCCCGGTTCAGCCGGGACGCGACGGACCCGGCCGTCGGCACGCGGCTCTGGGCGGCGGCCGAGCGGCTGACCGGCGTCGCCCACCTCTGAGTTCCGGGGTCAGCCGATCGCGACCTGCATGCCGCGCAGCTCGTACCCGGCGATCTCGTCCTTGAACGCGATGCGCGGCGGCCGGGCCATCCGCACCCCGTCCGACGACATGAGCCGGCGCAGGAAGATGTCCGACTCCAGCATCGCGACGTGCGAGCCGGGGCACTTGTGCGGGCCGTCCCCGAAGGACAGGCCGGTCGAGCTGCCGCCGTCGGCCACCGGCCGGCCCGGGCACAGCGCCGAGGGCCGTTCGCCGACCACCCCGGGGTCCAGGTTGGCGTGGTCGAGCTGGACCCGGACCAGGGAGCCCGCCGGCACCGTGACCCCGTCCACCCGGACGTCCGCGGTGGTGCGGCGCTTCAGGTGCCCGATGACCGGTTCGAGGCGCAGCACCTCGTGCAGGAGCCGCAGCCGCTCCGGTTCCCCGGCGGCGAGGTACCGGGCGCGGAGGGCGTCGTCGGTGAACAGGTGCCACGCGGCCATCACGATGAACTCGCGCGTGGTGACCATGCCGGCGGCCGCGAAGGTCAGGCACTCCCCCAGGATCTCCGCCGACGTGAGGCCCTCGTCGAGCAGGTGCGAGATCAGGTCGTCCCGGCGGTGCGCCCGCCGCGCCCGCACCGCCGGCCGGACGTCGCCGAAGTAGATGGCCGACCAGCCCTTGAGCTGCCGCCACGTCCAGTAGAGGCCGTGCGCGCTGGTGAACCCCGGCTTGCCGAACTCCTCCGGGAAGAAGTAGTCCAGCCGCCGCTTGATGCCGGGCTTGCTCCCGGTCAGCCCGATCACCGCCGACGTGACGTCGATGACGAGCTGGAAGCCCAGGTCGGCGAGGTCGACCGCGCCCGCGCCGCGCAACCGCGCCACCTGCTCGTCGGCGACGCGTTCCATCACCGGGCGGTAGGCCTCGTCGACCCGCCGGGGTGTGAAGAACCGCGCCGTCTGCTTGCGGTGCTCGCGGTGCTCGGGTCCGTCGCGGTAGAGCACGGGACGGCGGATCCGGCGCGGGAAGTTCTCGGTCGTCTCCACGCCCAGGCCCGCTTGCACCGTGTTGTGGTCGCGCAGGAACGCGCGGGCGGCCGCGTAGCCGTCGACCTGCCACGTCCCGTCCGGCTCCTGGTGGACGGGACACCCGGCCTCCGGCAGTCCCCGATCGACCTTGCGAGCGCTCACGACCGCCGAGCTTCCTCTCCCGCCCCCGGGCGGCGCAACCGGCGTGGTCGCGGGGTGTCCCGCCGCGCGTGCGGCGGGACACCTCCGGTCGGGGCAGATCCCGGTCAGGGCAGGTGCCGGTCAGGGCAGGTGCCGGTCAGGGCAGGGTCCACCTCTGGTTGGCCGCGCCGTTGCAGTCCCAGATGTGCAGCGCGGTGCCGTCGGCGGAGCTGTTGCCGGACGCGTCCAGGCAACGCCCGGACTGCGGGTTGCGCAGCGCGCCACCGGACTGCGCCGCCCACTGCTGCGCGCCGCTGCCGTTGCACGTCCACAGCTGCGTGAGCGTGCCGTTGGCCGTGCCGCCGGAGCGCACGTCGAGGCACTTGCCCAGCGCGCGGACCGTGCCGTCACCCGGCAGGGTCCACTGCTGCGCGTTCGTGCCGTTGCAGGTCCACAGCTGGATCTTCGTGCCGTCCGCGGTGCCCGCGTTGCTGACGTCGACGCACTTGCCGCCCAGGCCGGTGATCCGACCGGTGCGAGTGGCCGACAGCTCCTTGACCCGGATGTTGCGGAACGACACGTCGTCGCCGTCGCCGTGGTTCTGCAGGCCGAAGTGCCCCTGCTGGAGGCTGCGGGCCGGATCGGTGTTGGTGAAGTCGTTGATCTTCACGCCGTTGAGGAACACCTGGAGCCGCTCGCCCTCCACGAGCAGCTCGTAGGTGTTCCACTCGCCGGGCGGGTTGAGCGCGCCGTCGCGGGCGGCGATGTCGGCCGACTTGAAGGTGTACACCGCGCCGGTGGTCCGGTCGACCGCGTCGGTGGGGTCGATCTGGATCTCGTAGCCGTTGTTCACCGCCGACCACGGGTCGCTGCTGGCCGGGAACCCGATGAACACGCCGGAGTTGTCGTCGCCGGCCAGCTTCCAGTCCAGCTTCAGCGAGTACGACCGGAACTCCTTGGCCGAGTACCACAGCATGCCCATGCCGCCCCGCGAGGTGAGGGTGGCGTCGGCCACGGCGAAGCTGCCCGGACCGGCCTGGCTCCACCCGGTGGTGTCGGAGCCGTTGAACAGCGAGGTGTAGCCGGTCTCGGCGCGGCAGTCGGCGTCGGTCATGCCGGCCGCGTAGCGGATGCCGCCGAGCAGGTGCGCGCGGAACCCGGGCTCGGCGAAGGCCTGCTCGGTGTGCCCGCCGGCGGTGTACCAGGACCGGCCGCCCTGGTAGGTCTGGCACCAGGCGATCGGGTGGTCGCCCATGTTGCCGCCCGAGTAGGTGCCCTCGTCCAGGCGCGCGAGCACGTGCACGTTCGCCCGCGGGTTGGCCTGGAAGTTGTACCACTCGTCCGTCCGGACCCAGTCCGAGCCGAGGTGGGAGGTCGAGGCGTGGGCGCGGTCCTCGACCCGCACCGTCGCCTGCTGGATCGCCGGGTGGGAGTGGAAGTACCCGCCCACCACGCCGCCGTAGAACGGCCACTGGTACTCGGTGTCGGACGCGGCGTGCACGCCGACGTAGCCGCCGCCGGCCCGCACGTAGGACTCGAAAGCGCCCTGCTGGGTGTCGTTGAGGACGTCACCGGTCGTGGACAGGAAGACCACGGCGCGGTACTGGGCCAGGTTCGCGCCGGTGAAGGCGCCGCCGTCCTCGGTCGCGTCGACGGTGAAGTTGTTAACCGCGCCGAGATCCCGGATCGCCTGGATGCCGTTGGGGATGGACGAGTGCCGGAAACCCGCCGTCTTGGAGAAGACCAGCACCTTGTAGGAGGGGTCCGCGGCGGGCGCCGGGACGGGCGCCGCGGCGAGGACCATCACCGCCGTCGCGGTGATCGTCGACAGCACGGATCGCAGTCGGGACATCAGTTGCTCCTCGGTCGAGCGGTCGTCGTGGTCAGGGCCCGATCCACTTCTGGTTGGCGCCGCCGGTGCAGTCCCGGATGGTCAGCGCGGTGCCGTCGGCGCTGCCGCCGCCCTCGGCGTCGAGGCAGCGCCCGGACTGCGGGTTCACCAGGGCGCCGTCCGGCTGCGCGGCCCACTGCTGGGCGCCGCTGCCGTTGCACGTCCACAGCTGGGTGGCCGTGCCGTTCGCCGTGCCGCCCGACCGCACGTCGAGGCACTTGCCCAGCGCGCGCAACGACCGGTCGGCCGCCGCGGTCCACTGCTGCGCGGTGGTGCCGTTGCAGGTGTACAGCTGGATCTTCGTGCCGTCGGCGGTGGCCGCGCCGCTGACGTCGACGCACTTGCCGCCGACGCCGGTGATCCGGCCGGTGCGGGCGCCGGTGGCGAAGGTGAAGTCGTCGACGTCGAACAACGCGCCCGTGCCGCCCTTGAACACCAGGTAGAGGGTGGTGGTGCCGGCGGGCCGGTTGGTCAGGGCCGCGCTGACGTCGGTGAAGGTGTCCCAGCCGCCGGTCACCGGCACGGTCGCCGAGCCGAGCAGGGCGCCGGTCACGGACCCGGCCCGCACCTCGATGACGCCGCCCGCGCCCGCCGAGGACACCCGCGCGGTGATCGACGTCGCGTCGGCCAGCACGTAGGGCTGGAACGCGATCCAGTCGCCGTTGTGGATGTCGCCGACCGTCTTGCCGCCGTGCGCGGCGGCCTTGTCGAAGACCGCCACGCCGCCGGCCGAGCCGTGGTGCTCGGCCTGCCTGGTCTTCGGCTGGGTGACGTGCTGGGTGTGGGTGGTGGCGCCGGCGCGGTCGGTGTACTCCGCGTCCCAGACGCCGAAGATGTTGGCGTTGGGGTCGTGCTCGCCGTCCTGGGGTGTCTGGACGGTGCCCGAGCAGCCGGT
Organism: Saccharothrix sp. 6-C; assembly: GCF_016695385.1. Classification (NCBI taxonomy): domain Bacteria; kingdom Bacillati; phylum Actinomycetota; class Actinomycetes; order Pseudonocardiales; family Pseudonocardiaceae; genus Saccharothrix; species Saccharothrix sp. 6-C. The sequence continues at coordinate 5,496,028 of NZ_CP064192.1, forward strand.
GGCCTCGGTCAGCTTGTGGCCGTGCGAGTCGTGCCCGAGGATGTAGCTGAGCTTGACCTTCGTGCAGTCGACCGCGCCGTCCTCGGGGTCGGTCACGGTGATCCGGAACGGCACCGCGTCGCCGAAGTCGAACAGCTGCCCGTTCTGCGGCAGGTGCAGCGTGACGGTCGGGGCCGTGTTGCCGACGGTGACCTGCACGCTCGCCGTGGCCGTCCGGCCGGTGGCGTCGGTGACGGTGAGGGTGGCGGTGTAGACGCCGTTGGCCGAGTAGGTGTGCTGCGGGTTGGCCGCCGTCGACGTGCCGCCGTCGCCGAACTTCCACGCGAACGTGATGGCGTCGCCGTCCGGGTCGGACGAGCCGGCCGACGAGAAGGTCACCGCCAGGGGCGCCTGGCCGGAGGTCTTGTCGGCGGCGGCCTTGGCGATCGGCGCGAGACCGCCGGTCGCGTACTCGATGCGGTACAGCGCCGAGTTCGCGTCACCGGCGAACCAGCCCGTGCCGTAGTCCAGCACGTACAGGGCGCCGTCCGGACCGAACGCCGAGTCCATCACCTGCGTGCCGGTCCAGGGGAAGGCGGCGATCGCGCCCGGCGTGCCGTTGGCGTTGACCGTGATGTCCTTGATCCAGCGGCGGCCGAACTCGGTGGCGAAGAAGTGCCCGTCGTAGGACTGCGGGAACTTCACCGCCGAGTTCAGGCCGGCGTCGTAGCGGTAGACCGGGCCGCCCATCGGCGACTCGCTGCCGCAGCCGAGCTCGGCCACCGAGCAGTTGTCGTACTTGATCCAGGCCGCCTTCGCGGCGGGCAGCGCGGGCAGGCCGGTGTTGCGCGGCGAGTTGTTCGTCGGCCCGCCCGCGCAGTTGTACTTGGCCCCGGAGACGCCGGTGGCGAAGTTGTGGTCGTTGTAGGTCTCGTCGGCGGTGTTCGAGCCCGTGCAGTACGGCCAGCCGTAGAAGCCGGGGCCGGTGATGCGGTTGAACTCGACCTGGCCCGCCGGGCCGCGGGTGGCGCTGGTCGACCCCGCGTCCGGGCCGTAGTCACCGAGGTAGACGACGCCGGTCGCCTTGTCCACGTTGAACCGGAACGGGTTGCGGAAGCCCATGGCGTAGATCTCGGCCCGGGTGCCCGCCGTGCCGGGCGCGAACATGTTGCCCGCGGGCACGGAGTAGCCGCCGTCCGCGTTGACCTTGATCCGCAGGAGCTTGCCGCGCAGGTCGTTCGTGTTGCCCGCGCTGCGCTGGGCGTCGAAGGCCGGGTTGCGGTTGGCGCGCTCGTCGAGCGGGCTGTAGCCGTCGGAGGCGAACGGGTTGGTGTCGTCGCCGGTGCTCAGGTAGAGGTTGCCCGCGGCGTCGAAGTCGATGTCGCCGCCGACGTGGCAGCACGTGCCGCGGCTGGCGGGCACGTCGAGGACCACCTTCTCGCTGGCGGTGTTCAGCGTGCCGTCGGCGTTGAGCACGAAGCGGGACAGCCGGTTGACCCCGTTCCAGGCGGAGAAGTCGGTCCCGTCGGAGGGCGCGTCGCCGGCCGGCGTCGACAGCGGCGGGGCGTAGTAGAGGAACAGGTGGCGGTTGGTGGCGAAGTTCGGGTCGGCGGCGATGCCCTGCAAGCCCTCCTCGTCGTGGGCGTAGACGGTGAGCTTCCCGGCCACCTTGGTGTTGCCGGCGGCGTCGGTGAGCCGGACCGTGCCGTCCCGGGAGGTGTGCAGGACCGACCGGTCGGGCAGCACGGTCATGGAGATCGGCTCGCCCATCTCGGCGGCGCCCTTGGCCAGCGTGACCTGCTGGAACGAGGGCGCCGGCGCGGCTCGCGGCGCCGAGTGGCCCCGCAGCTCGGGTGCTTGGGCGACGGCGGTCGTCGGTGCGGCGGTCTGGACCGCGGCGGCCACCAGGAGCAGGGCGGCGGCGCCGAGGCCGGTGCGGGTTCGCGCGGATCTTGCCATGGTGATGTCGTCCTCCCGGACTTCACTGCCTGGACGTGGGGTTGGGGGTGGTCCGCCGGCCGGCGGGGCGACCGGCGGACCCGTGGCGTCCCTGCGCTCAGGGAAGGACCCACTTCTGGTTGGCGACGTCGAGGCAGTCCCAGATGTGCAGCGCGGTGCCGTCGGCGGAGTTGTTGCCCGCCACGTCCAGGCAGCGCCCGGACCTCGGGTTGCGCAGCGAGCCGTCGGGCTGCGCGACCCACTGCTGGGCGCCGGTCCCGTTGCACGTCCACAGCTGGGTGACGGTGCCGTTCGCCCTACCGCCCTGCTGCACGTCCAGGCACTTGCCCAGCGCCCGGACCGTCCCGTCGGTCGCCACCGTCCACTGCTGGGCGGCGGTGCCGTTGCACGTCCACAGCTGGACCTTCGTGCCGTCGGCGGTGCCACCGTCGCTGATGTCCGCGCACTTCGCGGCCAGGCCCTTGATCGGCCCGGTGCGGGCGGTGGCCCCCGGCTTGGCGTTGAGCGTGTACCAGGCTTCCGTGCTCCACAACGACTTGCCGGACTCGGAGGTGAACGGCCGGGGCGAGCGCAGGTGCACCACGTGCCCGCTCTGCAGGCCGGAGAGCAGGACGGTGACCTTCCTGCGGTCCGCGGACGGCGTCGCCGACTGCACGGTCACCGCCTGCTGGCCGATCTTCGGCCCGCCGTAGGCCGAGGTCGGCAGGTAGCGCCACTGCGTGGCCCGGTACTTGCCCGCGAGGCCCTGCACCGTCTGGGTGGACAGCGGCTGGGTGTACTCCAGCTCGAAACCGCCCTGGACGGCCCGCATGGCGACGATGTCGAACGCCTCCGCGCCGTTGGGCGTCAGCTTCTGCAGGCCGAAGTTCAGCTTGCCCGCCTGGCCCCAGTTGCCGCCCGCGCCGATGCCGCCGGTGTAGATCGCGCCGTCGGGGCCGAGGCTGATCCGGTTCACGCCCGATTCGAGCCCTTGCGTCAGGCGGAACACCGCGCCCTGGTACTCGCCGCCGACCTTCTCCAGGAAGCCGCGCTGCAAGCCGCCGTAGGTCACGTCGCCGAAGACCACCTGCCCCGCGAACGGTCCCGTGGTCAGCTGCACCGGGTTGCTCGGCGAGTTCGCGATCTCGTTCTGCGGCAGCCACAGCACCGGTGACGTGATGGCGCGGTTGTCGAACGGGCCGGCCGGGTTCGTGTAGTGGTTGAAGAACCGGTCCTGCTTGATGTGCACCAGCTTCGACGACGGCAGCCAGCCGCCCTGGTTGTCGGTGACGAAGATGTCGCCTTCAGGGCCCCAGCCGATGCCGTGGGGCGTGCGCAGCCCGCCGGCGAGGTAGGTGACGGCGCCGGTGGCCTTGTCCACCTTGATCGTGGTGCCGCGGTTGGCCGCGGGCTGGGGATCGGTCGTGGCGCCGCCGTAGTCGATGGCCACCGACAGGTTCAGGTAGAACGCGCCGTCCCGGTACAGCATCCCGAACGCGAACTCGTGGAAGTTGCCGCCGAACGGCCAGGTCGCGACGCGGCGGTAGTTGTCGGTCACCCCGTCGCCGTTGGTGTCGTTCAGCTCGGTGAGCCCGACCTTCTCCGACACGTACAGCTTGCCGTCGACGTACTTGAGCCCCATCGGCTCCTGGAGCCCGGAGGCGATCCGCTGCGTGCGGACCTTCGTGGGGTCGGTGGCGCCGGTGACCCCGCTGATCAGGTGCACCTCGCCCAGCTTGGTGTTCGAGCCGCCCCAGGTGGCGATGGCCAGCCTGCCGTCCGGCAGCCAGTCCATGCCGCTGACCTGCGGCTCGAACCCGCTCGGGCGCAGGTTGGTCAGGGAGTAGGCGGGGTGCACGGAGGTCAGCGGCAGGCCGTCGCCCGCCGCGTCGCCGCCGCCCTCGCACTCCTTGCGGCCCGGTGCGGTCACCCGGACCACGCCCGCGTCGGTGCTGAGCGCGGAGTTCGGCACGACGCTGAACCCGGTCGCGCCGGGCGGCTGCCACTCCAGGGTGAGCTGCTGGCCGCCGCCGTTGTCGAAGTGGTCGATCCGCAGGGCGTGGTAGCCGGCCCCGAGCTGGACCGAGCCGCTCTTCGACTCGCTGCCGTGCAGCCCGTCGTGGTCGACCACCACCGCGTTGTCGATCCGCAGCCGGGACCCGTCGTCACTGGTGAGGCGGAAGGTGTGGGTGCCGGCGGTGGTGACGTTGACGTTGCCCGTCACCTCGGACAGGAACCGGTCACCGAGGCCGAAGTCCCCGGTGGTGGTCCAGTCGACCGACGGCATGAGCTTGTCGACGTTCGGCGTCTGGCCGGTCTTGAGGACGCACAGCCGGGCGAGCTCGGTCTGCATGTCGAAGACCCTGAGCGTCACCCCGGGTTCCTGGGGAGGGGGTGCCGCCGCGGCGGCGCGCGCGGACGAGGAGACGGACAGGGACGCGGCCGTGACGAGGGCGATCGAGGCGAGGGAGCCGGTGGCGCGCAGCCACCGGATGCGACGGGCAGGGGACGACATCGGGCGTTCTCCCTTGAGCTAAGCCGGTGAGCAGGGGACTCGACTCGGCAAGGGGTCGGGGGCAGGGAGCCCTGGGAGCCGGCGTGTTAGCCAGGTCACATCCGGCCAGGTGACGGTAAGGCGACTTTTGTACAGAGTCAACGAAAGGCCGTACGGAAAATACGAAAGTAGTGCCAATGCTTGCGCAACTACCGGCGTTCGGCCGCAGCCGTTGGTCGGCAAGGCGCACCGGGGCCGTCCGCCGACCCCGGTGCGCGGTTCATCCGGGCCGGCGCCCGGACCGGTCAGCCGGCGGCGTTCATCAGGTCCACCGCGCTGTGCTGGCGCGCCGCGTCGCTGCGCTGGAACGGCCCCGCCCACGGCTGGTCGTAGGAGTCGCTGCTGGACCGGTCCCGCGCGTGGGCGGTGTCGGCCTGCCTCTTGAGGTAGGCGGTGTACGGGCGGTCGGACAACGCCCGGTTCAGCTGACCGAGCCCGCGCGCGAAGGCGCCCTTGAACGACGGGACGTCGCCACCGCCGCCGTTGTCGAACACGATCCCGCCGGGGTTGAGCGCGGCGTTCGTCGTCGAGGCGTCGGCCAGCACGCGCGCCCTGGCGAGGTACGCCTGGTCACCCGTGGCGCGGTGCAGCTCGGTCAACGCGGCCAGCGGCACGCCCTGGTTGTAGCTCCACGGCGTCTGGCCGTTGTTGCGGCACGTGGACGTGACGAGCCCGTCGTTGACCAGGTTCGACCCGTTGACCATCCCGCTGCCCTCGAACCACCGCCAGCCGTCCCGGGCGCGCTGCACGTAGGTCGTCTCGCCGGGCAACCGGTTGTGCAACGCGGCGTTGAGCTGGACGTACAGCGAGTTGGCGATGGCGTTCTTGTAGGTCCGGCTCGACGTCCACCAGATGCCGCCGCCGCACGTCTGGTCCCAGTAGCGGTGGATGTGGTCGGCGCCGACGCGGGCGGTGTCGAGGTAGCGGCGGTCGCCGGTCAGGTCGTAGGCGGCGATCCACGCCAGGCCCCACCACGCGACGTCGTCGTTGTACTCGTTGACGAAGTTGCCGCTCCAGGCGGTCCGGTTGAGGTCGTAGGTGCGCGCGATGGCGTACCGGTAGCTGCCCATGCCGCTCACCCGCGCGTTGTCGATGATCGCGTTGAGCGCGTTGGCGGCGTTCCACCAGCCGGTGGTGTCGAACAGGCCGGTGCCAAGGTTGTACCGCTGCATCAGGGCGGTGGCCGCCGCGGTGGCGCGGTTCCCGGCGTTCCAGGTGGTGCGGTACCAGCTCGTGCAGGCGATGGACGACGACCCGGCCGGTTGGCCGCAGGCCCGCAGCAGCCCGACGCCGAGGTTCGCCCAGTCGTCCACGTTGTGCATGGACGTGCGCCAGCCGCCGTAGCCCCCCGGCGTCGTGGTCGAACCGAGCTTGGGCTGCCAGGTCGCCCCCGCGTCGTAGGAGCGGTCGAGCCACACCGCGTCGCCCTGGCCGCCACCGGAGATGACCGCCCAGCCCATGGTCTCGGTGCTGTCGAAGTGCAGCGCGACCCGGCGGGTGCCGGCGGGCACGGCCTGGGCGACGCGCTCCCCCGCCGAGAGGGCGGGGTCGCGCCCGTCGCAGTGGAGGTTGCAGACCGGCGCCAGGGCGGTCGGCCGGGGCGCGGTCGCCGGCCGGGTCGGCGACCGGTGCGCGCCGGGGGGCAGGGCGGGGTCGCGGTCGTCGCAGTAGCTGTCGCAGACGGCGGTCGCCGACGGCGGCACGGTCGCCGGATCCGGTGGCGCGGTGGTGGAGGGTGCCGGTAAGGCCACAAAGGACAGAAGCAGGGCTGCGTGAACCACGGTGTTCAGCACAGGACCTCCCCAACGGGAGTGAGCGGCCGACAGGGGCGTGAGAACGCTCTCACGTCGAGGCTAGGACCGGCCTTCACGCAGCGTCAACACAGCGCACCGGACAGATTCGGGTCGAGCACCCACCGCCTCGTCCCGGCCTTTCCCGGTGCGAGTCCGCTCGTCCACAGTGGACTCACCTTGCCGCGCAGGTGGCAGCCCGGGACGCGGGGGGCGACGGCATCGGGGTTTCCCATTGACAACGGGCGGTGCAAGTACGTGTAATTCTTTCATATGTCACTCTGCCCACCTGTCCCTGCACGCAGAGTAAAGGTAGGTACGGCCATGTCCTTGTCGCGCTCCACCCGATTACTGGTCTCGACGGTCGGCGCCCTCGCGGTCACCGCCGGCCTGGTGACCGCGCCGGCCCACGCCGCGCCCGCCGCGACCACCGCACCCGCCGACTCCGTCGCCGCGGTCACCGACCGGATCGCCGCCCTGCTGGCGGGCGAGTTCGCCGACGACGCCCGGCGGGCCGGCGTGCTGTCCGCCTCGACCGACCCCGTGCCCCTGGCGCGCGCCGCCGGGGACACCGCGCTCGGCCGGGCCGTGCGCGACGCCGACCGGGAGGTCCTGACCGCCAAGGGGCTGCCGCAGGACGGCACGTCCCTGCTCACCGTCCGCCTCGCGCACGCCGACATGGCCGCCGCGCTGCGCCGGGGCGCCACGCCGCTGATCGCGTCGTCGCCCGCCGACGACGCGCCGACGACCGTGACGGCCTACGACCGCGCCGGCCGGCGGATCGCGCTGGCCGCCGACCGCGTGCCGGCGCGCCCCGTGTACCTGGTCGAGGTCGACACCGCGACCGCGCTGGCCAAGGGCACGGAGGTGCTGCGCTCGACCCTGTCGCACCGCGGCCTGTCCCCCGCCGCGGCACGCGCGGCCGTCGCGCCCGCCTCCGGCTACTGGGCCACGCAGCTCACGTCGATCCGCCTGGACGACGACCACGAGCCGTGGCACAAGGGCGACGCGGAGATCTTCACGATCACCGCCGGGTTCGGCCTCGACGGCAAGGTCAAGGTCGACACCGCCCAGCTCCCCTACCTGGACGACGACGGCAAGACCTACTACCCCAACCAGCTCCTGGTCCACTTCTCCGACTACAAGTACGACCTCGCCGACATCGTCATGATGGAGGAGGACGGCGGCACCAACTACCGCGACCTCGCCCTGGCCCTCACCCAGGCGCTGCTGACCATCATCGACGGCGGCGCGTACATCCCGCTGGTCAACGCGATCATCAACGCCCTGCCGGACGGCTGGTGGACCGACGACCCGGACTACGTCGACTCCTGGTACACCCTGTCGACGACCACCAGCGGCACCCTGCGCGGTGCGGCGGGCAACGGCACGATGACCGTCGTCCCCTACTGGGTCGCCCCGCTGTAGCGCGCTCGCGCGGGCGAACCGCTCCCGCACTGCGCGGCGGCCTTTCTCCTCGTTAGCTGGATCGAGTGACACCGACAACCGCGCACGACCGCCGCGCGCCGGCCCGGCGACGAACCGCTCCCGGTTCGTCGCCGGGCCGGCGCCGGTGACCGGGTCCGGACGCGTTCACCTCACCGTGTCCGAACCGCGCTCGCGGTCCCGTCGCCGAGTGGCGGACGGTCACCTCCCGACGGGTGACGACACTGCAAAGAGTGCGGCTCTGCGGCCATCGGTGGGACGGGACGGGGAAGGCCTCGGCGAACCGAGTCGATCTCCGATGGTCCTCCGCGACGCCCTCCGGGCCCCCGGTTCCGGGCCGGACGCCGATCTTCACTCCGACGAGCGTAATCCCGCGTTCCCCCTGTGTGGCAACGACATTTCGCGCTGTCATGTCCATGCAGAGCGCCCGGCACCCGCCGTGCGCAGGGGAAGGCAGGGAAGATGGGCAGATTCAGGTTCGCGACCGCCGCGTCCGCCATCGCGCTGGCGGCCTGCGGGTTGCTGGTGGCCGCCGCGGGCGCCGCTCAGGCGGAAGCCGGGTACGACGACATCGCCATGTACAAGCAGGAGAAGACCCAGTGGTGCTGGGCCGCGTCCGGCCTGACCATCGCCAAGTACCAGGGCTACGGCAGCACGCAGACGGACTTCTGCAACCGGGCGCAGCCCTACTACGGCTGCAACAACCAGCCCGCCACGCTGGAGGACATGGCCAGGGCCTGGGGCAGCCTCGGCATGGCGCACACCGGTTCGGGCCTGAACAGCGCGGCGTCGTTCAACCAGGTCTACACCGACGTCAAGGCGGCCCGGCCGCTCGGCGCGCGCATCGGGTGGAACTCCGGCGGCGGCCACATGAACGTGGTCTACGGCTTCGACACCTCGAACACCACCATCGGCGTGGCCGACCCGTGGCCGGACACGACCACCTACACGTGGTGGAACTACAACGACTACGTCAGCAACAGCTCGTTCAAGTGGACCCACTCCCGGATCGGCATCTCCCGTTAAGGCAGGCGACATGCGCGAAACACCGACGTCCGGCGGACGGGCGGCCGCACGCCTCTCCCGCCTGGCCACCGCCCTGGCGCTGGGCGCGTCCGCGCTCCTGTGCGTCACCGGGCCCGCCCACGCGGCGCCGGCCCAGGGCCCGAGCGCCGTGGACATCCCCGACTACCAGGCCGCCCTCGCGGCGGTGAAGTCGCAGGCCGTGCTCAACGCCGTCTGCCGCTTCCTGAGCGTGCCGGTGCCCCAGGGCGGGTCCGACACGCCGCAGGCGATCCCCGACAAGGCCGCGCCGTGCGAGGGCCTGCCGGCCTTCACGGTCAAGGACCCGTTGGCGGTCAGCGAGATCACCCCGGGTTTCGTCGCCGGCACGGTGCAGCCCATCCCCACCGAGGCGGTCAAGCTGAGCCACCTGGTGTCGTCCCTGAGCGTCAGCGTCGACAACCGCCAGGCCACCGTCATGCTCGCACCCACCCAGGGCGGGGGTTGGCACCTGGCGGCGGTGCGCGAGGGCGACAGCGACGCCGTGTTCGCCGGCAAGGCCGAGCCCGGGGGTCTGGTGTTCGCCGAACCGCAGATCCGGGCCTGGTACCAGCTGACGCTGCTCACCGTCACGCCGCTCAACGACCAGGCGCGGCAAGGGCTGAACGGCCGGGCGTCGATGTCGCTGAGCGACTACCAGAAGCAGGTCAAGGCTCGTTACGCCGACAAGCAGACCGGGTCGGAGTACGACACCAAGGGCTTCTCCAGCGGCTACGGCAGCGCGGGTGAGGAGCCGGAGCCGTCATCCGCGCCGCTGGTCGTCGGCGGCTCGAGCGCGGCGCTCGTGCTCGCGGGCGGCGTGCTCCTCCTCCGCCGCCGGCGGCGCGACCCCGTCGACTGAGCCGGGCCGCGTTCGCCTCCACCGTCCCGCTGTCGGAGGACGGGCCGTCGCACGGGTAGGTGCGGCGGCCCGTCCTGTTCCGGCTCGAACGCCCGTCAGCCGGTGCAGGGGTTGCCGTTCGGGTGGGCGCCGGTGCCGTGGACGTCGGCGTGCGCCTCACCGATGACCACGTCGGCGAGCACGGTGTCCAGCACCACGGCGCGCTGGGTCACCGAGGTCGCCATGGTCTCGGTGCTGTTGAGCTTCAGCGAGCCGATCAGCAGCGGGATGGTCAGCGGCGCGGAGCCGACGGTCGTCGACACCCCGTTGATCTTGAGCGAGGCGATGGTCGAGCCACCCGAGAACCGCGGCGCGAGGCCGCCGCCGCTCGGCGCGCACCGGGCCGAGGCCTCGGCCTGGACCACGCCCAGCTCGATGGTCAGGCCGAGGGTGCTGATGGTGGTCGTGTCGACCTTGGCCTTCGCGGTGGAGTCGTCGCCGGCGGCCGGCGGCGCCGAGGTGAGGTCGTCCGGCGTCTGGTCGGTGGTGGCGGACAGCACCTTGGCGCCGACCGTCAGCGCACCGGCGTTCAGGCCGACCTGCGCCAGCGCCTCGGCGTCGTCCACGCAGGGCACGTCGGCCGGGTTGGCCACCACCGGCTCGATGCCGACCACGTTCACGGCGCTCGCCCGGCAGGAGAACACCCCGTCGCGGTCGTCGTCGTGGATCGTGCCCACGCCCACCGCGTCGGTGATCGCCGCGCCGCCGGCCGCGGCCAGGGTCACGGTGAAGGTCTCGTCCAGCTCGTCCACCGTGTCGCCGACGACGGGGACGGTCACCGGTTTGGCGGTCTCACCCGGCGCGAACGTCACCGTGCCCGCGGTCGCCGAGTAGTCCCCCGGCGCGACCGCGGTGCCGTCGGCGGTGGCGAAGTCCACCGTGACCGGGTCGGGGCTCGGCCGGTCGAGGCTGACGGTGAAGGTGGCGGGTGTGGTGCCCGCGTCGCCCTCGGTGACGGCCACGTCGTCGATCGACAGGCCGGGCACGTGCACGGTGTTCTGCTCGACGAAGCCGCGCGAGGCGCCGTCGACCAGGAAGTCGACCGTGCAGTGGTAGGTCCCGGCCGGCGTGCCCGGGTTCACCGCGATGGTCTCGGTGAACGCGGCGACGTCACCGCTGTCCACGGTGCGGCTCGCGGGCGCGAACCCGAGGGTCAGCTGCGGGTCGCAGGCGGTGATCGTGGGCGTGACGGTGACCTGCACGGCTCGGATGCCGTCCAGGATGGCCTGCGCGACCTGGTCGGACGGGACGTTGTTCAGCAGCACGCCGCCGGTCGCGGCCACGATGGCGGTGGCTTGGCCGCCGGCGTCGAGCCCACCGCCGGCCGGACCCACGTTGACCGCGACGACGCGGATGTCCGCGGCCTGCAGCGCGGCGATGGCGGCGGCCAGGGTGTGGCCCTGGCTGGGGTCGTGGGAGGGCGCGTCGCCGAACCACGCCACGATCCGGGTGCCGTCGGGGCGGAACGCGATGGCGCCGCTGCCGATCTCGAACAGGGCGTTGATGGCGGCTTCGGGGAGGTCGCCGCCGCCACCGGCGACCCAGGCGTTGATCCCGTCCTGCACGGCGGTGGTGTCGCCGGTGAGGTTCTGGTCGACCCGGAACGCGAACGCGTCCCCGGCGTCGCGGTACTCCGCCACCGCGAACCGCGCGGTCGGCTGCGCGTCGAGCACCGCGCTGGTGACGGCGCCCGCGTTGTCGCGGACGTCGGTGATGGCGCCGCCCATGCTCCCGGTGGTGTCCGCCAGGAACACCAGGTCGGGGTTGGGCGGGACCGCCGGGGTGGTGACCGTCTTGGCCACGGTGGTGCTCGCGCCGGGGCCGAGGGTGACGACGACGTCGACCGGGTCGACCTGGGCCGCCGCCTGCGGCGCCGCGACGACCACCGCCGTCGCGGCCCACAACGTCAGGGCGGCCGTGGCCGCCGCCGCGGATCTCCGCAGCGCCGAGCGGCGCCGCCTGCCGGACTGGGACATGAATCCTCCCGATGAAGGTTGGTTCGCACGACGCGCCAAGGGGTGCGGCGGGGTGTCGGGCACTGACCGGCACGAGCGGGCGCGGCAAACGTCAATGCGTCGAAATCCGACGAGCGAAATGCATCGCCCCGTCCTGGAAACGTCACTGGGATCATCGTCGCCGCGATGACTCCGACCAATCCGCCACCGGCGGGACACCGAAAATCGGGTCACGACACTGGCGGTGCCTTCATTGGTGCCGGCAGGTGACGCGCACCCGCTGTTCGCGGTCACGCCCGGCCTACACCCGCGGTATTCGTCGATCGATTTCCCGCGGCACGCCGATCGGCGAATACCGGGTGGTCGGCGCGGCCGCGAGCGGGCCACCCACGTCACCGAGGTCCGGTCGCAGCACCGCTGCCGGCTGTCGCGAGCACCGCCCCCACCGGGTTATCCTCCCTTCGGGGGATGCGTCGATGACACACGCCCGACCGCGGCGACGTCCGCCGCGAGGAGTGCTGAGGTGTGCGGATGCGCAGGTCCGGGTTGGTGGAACACGTGCGTGGCTTCGGTCCCGGCGACCACGTCTGCTGGCGGTACCGCGACGTGCGCGAGTTCCGCGACCGGGCCCGGGAGTTCCTGTCCGAGGGGCTCGCCCTGGGCCACCGGGTCCGCTACCTCGGCGCCGGTGACCCCGACGCCCTGGTCGAGCACCTGAACGGGATCGACGGGATCGACGAGGCGCTGCTCACCGGCGCCGCCCAGGTCGCGTCGCTGGACGCCGCGTACCCGATCGGCACGGTGATCGAACCCGCCGCGCAGGTGCGGACCTACGCCGGGGCGACCGAGGCGGCGCTGGCCGCCGGGTTCACCGGCCTGCGCGTCGCCGCGGACTGCACGCCGATGGTGCGCAGCCCGGAGCAGTTGGCGTCCTTCGCCCGCTACGAGCACCAGATCGACCACTACATGGCGGGGCGGCCGTTCTCGGCGCTGTGCGCCTACTCCGCCACGGAGGTGGACGACGACGCGTTCGCGCAGGTCGCGTGCATGCACCCGAACACGAACACGTCCTACCCCGGATTCCGGTTGCACGCCGCCGGCGACCGCACCACCGTCCTGAGCGGCGAGGTCGACTCGACCGACGGCGACCTGTTCGGCCTCGCGCTGCGGCGGGCCGACCCCCGCCCCCGCGACGGGCAGCTGGTGTTCGACGGCGCCGACCTGACCTTCCTGGACCACCGAGGCCTGCTGCACCTGGCCCGGCACGCCGCCGGCCGGGGCGCGTCCGTCGTGCTGCGCACGTCCTGGCCGGGCGTGTCGACGCTGGTGGACCTGCTCGACCTCGCCAACGTCCGAGTGGAGCCCGCCGCGTGACGATCACCCACCTCCCGCCCCTCGGCGACTTCGTCCACCCCGCGGTGTTCTACGCCTCCGACGAGGAGTACCTGGCGCTGCTCGTGCCGTTCGTCACCGAGGGCCTGGAGCAGGGCCACCCGGTCGCCGCCTCCGTGCCCGACGGCCGGTTGCGGCTGCTGCGCGACGCGCTGGGCGACGCCGCGGACGACGTGCTGCTGCTCGACATGGAGGTGGAGGGCCGCAACCCGGGCCGGATCATCCCCGCCGTGCTGCGCCGGTTCGCCGACCGCCACCCCGACCGGCACGTCCGGATCATCGGCGAGCCGATCTGGGCCGGGCGCACCCACGTCGAGTACCCGGCCTGCGCCCAGCACGAAGCGCTGATCAACCTGGCCTTCGCCGGCCGGGACGTCACCATCGCGTGCCCGTACGACACCTCCTCGCTCGACGAGCACGTCGTCGCCGACGCGCTGGCCACCCACCCGCTGGTGTGGGAGGCCACCCGCCGCTACGACAGCGCCCACTACGCCCCCGACGCCGTCGTCGACCGCTACAACCAGTCCTTCGACACCGCCCCGGACGCCGCGACGTTCGAGGTCGCCGGCACCGCCGGCGCCCGCGAGGCCCGCCGCTTCGCCACCGGGCAGGCGGTGCGCCTGGGCCTTCCCGCCGAGCGGGTGGCCGACCTGGTGCTCATCACCACCGAACTGGTGGTCAACGGCCTGCGGCACACCGGCGGCGGGTGTGAGCTGAGCATCTGGCAGGACGGGACCCACCTGGTCTGCACGGTCCGGGACGGCGGGCACCTGACCGACCCGCTCGCGGGCCGCCGACCGGCCGCACCCGACCAGGAAGGCGGCCGGGGCCTGCTGGTGGTCAACCAGCTCGCCGACCTCGTGCGCACCCACACCTCCCCGCACGGCACCACCACCCACGCCTTCCTGCGCGTCACGGGCTGAACGCCGGCGGCCCGAAGGCCGACCCGCCCGGGACGAAATGTGCGGTCCCGCCCCTCCGGAATGCGCACGGAAAGTGTCATCGACATTTTCCACCGCCCGGCGCACCACCCCTCCGGGCACCGCGCCGACCGTTTTCGCGATCCGGATCACGGATTCGTGCCCGGTCGGCCGCGGGTGGAATCGGAGAAGGTGGTCGGGGGTGCGGCGAATCGTCGTGGGGACGGCGGCGGACCGCCCGGCCCGGCTGATCGCGTCCGGCCGGGCGCGTGCCGCCGGCCGCCGTGCCCGGCGCTGGTGGAATACTGCCGTGGGTGGACGCGCTGAACAGGAACAACGTGACCGTGTCGGGCCCGGTGGACGGCCGCCCGGTGGTGTTCTCGCACGGTTTCGGCTGTGACCAGAACATGTGGCGGCTGGTGGCCCCCGCGTTCGCCGACGACCACCGGGTGGTGCTGTTCGACCACGTGGGCGCCGGGCGCTCGGACCCGTCGGCGTGGCAGCCGCAGCGCTACTCCTCCCTGGCCGGCTACGCCACCGACGTCCTGGAGATCCTCGACGAGCTGGACCTGCGCGACGTGGTGTTCGTCGGGCACTCGGTGAGCGCGATGATCGGCGTGCTGGCCGCGAACCGGGACCCGTCCCGGTTCGGCGCGCTGGTCCTGGTCGGCCCCTCGCCCCGCTACGTGGACGACGGCGACTACCGGGGCGGGTTCAGCGCGCAGGACATCGAGGAACTGCTGGACTCGTTGGACAGCAACTACCTGGGCTGGTCGGCGACGATGGCGCCGGCCATCATGGGCAACCCCGGCCGCCCAGAGCTGGGCCGGGAGCTGACCGAGAGCTTCTGCCGCGCCGACCCGGACATCGCCCGGCACTTCGCGCGGGTGACGTTCCTGTCGGACAACCGCGCCGACCTGGCCCGGGTGAGCGTGCCGACCCTGGTGCTGCAGTGCCGCGAGGACGTCATCGCCGCCCGGGAGGTGGGCGAGTTCGTGCACCGGAGCGTCCCGGGCAGCGAGCTGGTCGTGCTCGACGCGACGGGGCACTGCCCCAACCTGAGCGCGCCGGAGGAGACGACGAAGGCCATCCGGGGGTTCCTGACCGGCCAGGGGAGCACACGGCCGTGATGTGCCCCGCCGGGACCGGCCTGGGTGATGCCGACGAGCCCGGGGAGGACGGCGACCCGGCCGTCCGCGAGCCGCGGGTGGTGTTCTCCTCCCTGCTCGAGGACGACGCCGAGGAGCTGTACGACAACGCGCCGTGCGGTTACCTGTCGACCCTCATGGACGGCGAGATCGCCAAGGTCAACGGCACGCTGCTGGGCTGGCTCGGGTACCGGCGCGAGGAGCTGGTCGGGGTCAGGCGCTTCACCGACCTGCTGACCGGTGGCGGCAGGCTCTACCACGAGACGCACTACGCGCCGATGCTGCGGTTGCACGGCGAGGTCCGCGAACTGGCCCTCGACCTGGTGGCCGCCGACGGCCGCAGGCTGCCCGCCCTGGTCACCGCGAAGGTCAAGGTCGGCGAGGAGGGCCAGCCGCTGCTGGTGCGGGTCACCGTGTTCGACGCGCGCGAGCGCCGCGCCTACGAGCAGGAACTGCTGGCCGCCAAGCGCGAGGCGGAGCGGGAACGGGAGCGGTTGGCGAAGCTGACCAGCACCCTGCAACGCACCCTGCTGCCCGACGCGCTGCCCGACGTCGACGGCGCCGAGCTCGCCGCGCACTACCACGTGGCGTCCAGCGACCAGGTCGGCGGCGACTTCTACGACGTGTTCCCGCTGGGCGGCGACCGGTGGGGGTTCTTCCTGGGCGACGTGTGCGGCAAGGGCCCCGAGGCCGCCGTGCTGACCTCGCTGACCCGGTACGCCCTGCGGGCCGCCGCCGTGCGGGACCCCGACCCGGTCGTGGTGCTGACCACCCTCAACACGGTGATGCTCCAGCAACGCAGGCCCGGTGCGCCGCGGTTCTGCACGGTGATCTTCGGCCTGCTCGAACCGGACGGCGACGGGTTCGCCGTCACCATCGCGGGCGGCGGGCACCCGCCACCGCTGGTCCTGCGCGCCGGCGGCGAGGTCGACCTCCTGGCCACGCCGGGCGGCCAGCTCGTCGGCCTCCTGCCCGGCGCCCGCTTCACCCGCGCGAGGACCCGCCTCGGCCCCGGCGACGTGGTGGTCCTCTACACCGACGGCCTCACCGAGGCCCGCCGCGACGACGGCGCCATGCTGGAGGAGGAAGGCCTGGCCGAGGCCGCCGCCACGATGACCGGCAAGGACGCCCCGACCGTGGTGGACCTGCTGGTGCGGCTGTTGACCGACTGGTCGCAGTCCCCTTCCGACGACACCGCGATCCTCGCGATCGGCAACCCCGGCGCGGCCTCCCGGGAGGCACGGTGTTCCACCTGACCGCGGCCACCGACGGCGACGTGCACACCATCGCCCTGACCGGGGAGCTCGACCACCGGTGCACGCCGCGGTTGCACGAGGCGCTGACCCGGCTGCGGCTCGTCGCGGGTGATCGCCTCGTCCTGGACCTGGCGGAGCTGACCTTCTGCGACTCCAGCGGGCTCACCGCCTTCGTCGTCGCGCACGAGCTCGCCGCCGGCGCGGTCGACCTGCTCAGCCCGCCCGCGAAGCTGGTCAGGATGCTGCGCACGACCGGGCTGGCGGAGCTGTTCACCATCCGCGGCGCCGACCAGGGCCGGCCGATCCGGTGAGACGCCGCCGCGTCGGCGGCGGTGTCAGGGCGGTGGCGGCCCGGTGTCAGGGCGGCGCGTGATCGTGGTTCCACCGAGCGAGTCGGATCCACGGGAGGAACTGCGCCATGACGAGCACTGCGGGACCGGGTGTCGAGGACGGTTGGGGCGAGGTCGCCGACGTCTTCCGGGCGAACTTCGAGGGCGAACCAGGCGAGGTGGGCGCGGCGTGCAGCGTCTACGTGGACGGACGTCCCGTCGTGGACCTGTGGGCCGGCTTCGCCGACCGCGCGGCGAACCGACCGTGGACGGGTGACACCGTCGTCCAGGTCGCGTCCACGACGAAGGGCGCGACCGCGATCTGCGCGCACCTGCTGGCCCAGCGCGGCCTGCTGGACCTCGACGCCCCGGTGACCCGGTACTGGCCGGAGTTCGGCGCGAACGGCAAGGAGCGCGTCCTGGTCCGCCACCTGCTGTCGCACCAGGCCGGGCTGCCGGTCGTCGACGGGCCGCTGACGTTCGAGCAGGCGTGCGACTGGGACCCGGTCATCCGCGCGCTCGAAGCGCAGGAGCCGTTGTGGGAGCCGGGCGCCGAGCACGTCTACCACGCCGTCACCTACGGGTTCCTGGTCGGCGAGGTCGTGCGCCGCGTCACCG
The DNA here is from genome assembly GCF_016695385.1 of Saccharothrix sp. 6-C. Lineage (NCBI taxonomy): Bacteria > Bacillati > Actinomycetota > Actinomycetes > Pseudonocardiales > Pseudonocardiaceae > Saccharothrix > Saccharothrix sp. 6-C. Next base: position 5,513,295 of record NZ_CP064192.1, read on the forward strand.
GCAGGTCCCTCGGCTCCTTCTTCGCCGAGGAGGTGGCCGCGCCGCTCGGGCTGAGCGCCTGGATCGGGCTGCCCGAGGAGCACGAGCCGCGAGTGGCCGCCTTCGAGGACGCCGCGCCGTTCACCCTGGAGGAGCTGCTCGCCGGGATGATCGCGACGACCGGGCTCGACGCGGACACGGTCACCAGGTGGGTCGAGTCGATGTGGAGCCCGGACGCGGTCCAGATGCGCGCGGGCGTGCTCGGCGGCGCCATGGACCCCTCGACCGGCTACTTCCGGACCCGCGAGTGGCGCGCGGCGGAGTTCCCGGCCGCGAACATGGTCGCGGACGCGCGGTCGCTGGCCCGGATGTACGCCGCCACGGTGAGCGAGGTGGACGGGGTGCGGCTGCTCGACCCGGCGACGGTCGGGGCGATGACCGCCGTCCAGACCGACCGAAGCCGGATGTACGGGGTGCCGGCGGGGCTGGACCTCCCGGCCGAGCGCTCGTTCGCCATGTCGCTCGGGTTCTGGCGCGCCTGCCCGCCGATGCCCATGGCGGGGCCGGGGTCGTTCGGCCACCCGGGCTCCGGCGGGTCGATCGCCTTCGGCGACCCGGACGCCCGGGTCGGCTTCGGCTACGTCACCAACCTGTGGAACTACCGGCCGGACGACCCGCGGGCGGCGAACCTCGCCGCAGCCGTCCGGTCCTGCCTGGGGTGACGGCTGCCGCGGGTGGCGGACGGGCTGCCACGGCGTCGGCCGCGGTGCGGGCGGCGCCCGATACCCTTTCCCCATGACGGGCACCGACACCGCAGCGGACCGCTGGTGATGGCGGTCGTCGCCGGCGTGCTCGCCCTGGTCCTCGTCGCGGGCTGCGGCTGGGTGATCGGGATGGGCGGGGTCGGCGACCTGGTGGCGCGGTTGACGCCGCTGGGGAAGCTCACCGCGTTCGGCGGCGTGCTGGTGCTGGTGGCGGCCGCGGCGTGGACGGCCGGGGCGGCGGTGGGACCGGTGGGCGACCCGCCCGCCTCGGTGGCGCCGACGTCCGACCACAGCGGTGACCGCGGGCACGGTGGGTGATCGCGGCGTCGTGGTGGCTGCCCGTCGGGGTCCCGGAGGGGTGAACCGGCCGGGAACGACGGTCAGGCGGCCCGTTTCCTGCTGACCGGTCGCAGGTGCCGCAAGCCGCCGTGCGGGCCCGGGTCCTGTCCGGGGTCGAGGTCGTCCGCGTCGTCGTCGACGTCGAGCCCCGGGTCGTCCGGCAGGACCTCGGTGGGCGTGCCGTCCTCGGGAGCGCGGTGCGTGCGGCGCACGACCACCAGCAGCGCCAAGCCGAGCAGCAGGAAGGCGTGCGAGGTGATCCGGGGAAGCGCGACCGCCCCGGTGACGAGGTCGTTGACGGAGAACGGCACGAGCACCGCGACGAACGCCGCGACGACCGGGAGCACCCCGACGACCGCCTTGGGGCGCAGCGCGGTCCAGAGCAGGCCGAGGCCGAGGGCGAGGTTCCACGCGGTGCTCTCGTTGAACAGGTGCGTCGACGTCTGACCGGCGCCGGGGTGCCCGCCGTGGACGGGGGCGCCGGTCACGCCGAACACCTGCGCCATCCCGAGCGTGAGCTGGACGACGGCGATCCCGGCCAGTCCCATCCGCCAGTACCACCCGCGCGTGGACCGCGACACCGGCGGTGGGACCGGGGTGGCGGCGAGCACGGCCGCGGTCAGGTCGGGCACCTCCGCCGCCGGGCGGACCCGCAGGCCCCGGGTGAGCGCGGCGGCGTCCTCCCGCCACCGCCGGCAGCGGGAGCAGGAAGCGAGGTGCGCGTCGGTCTCCTCGGCGGGCGCGGGTTCGGCTTCGCCGTCGGCGCGCGCGGAGAGGGCTTCGCGGCAGGTGTCGCAGTCCACGTGGCGATTGTCCCCCAGAAGTCGCCGGAAGTTCCGGTTCGCCGACGCGGTCGCGGGCCGGTGGGGCTCGCGGGGCCGTGACCGCGCCGGGTGGCGGCAGTCCGTTCCCGGACCGCCGCGGCGGGAGCGGGCGTGATCGCCTCACACCGCCGCGTCGACCCGGTGCCCGGCCCGGACCACCGGGATGATCCCGCCCGCGGCGGCTTGGGCGCGGTGCAGGGCCAGTTCGGCGGTGGGGGCTTCGGCGAGGACGATGCCGGTGCAGGAGCGCTGGTCGGTCAGGTGCTCCAGCACGTCGCCGGGACTCGCGGTCGGGTACCACTCGGGGTGGCCGGGCAGGTCGGCCAGGCGCTCCAGTCCGGTCCACCCCTCCAGCACGCCCGCCTCGCGCGGGTAGAGCGCCACGAAGCCGGTCGCGGCGCCACCGCCCGGCACGCCGTCGAGCAGGTCCGGTCGGGAGCCGAGGGCGACCTGGACCATCGCGTCGTAGGCGTTGGCGCCCAGCGCGCGGCACAGCGCCTCGCCGACCAGGGCTCCGCCGATGCGGGCGTTGATCTCGACGACCTCGGGGCCGTCGGCGGTGAGCACGAACTCCGTGTGCGCGAAACCGCGCTCGTGACCGGCCGCCGCCAGGACCCGGCCGATCCACTCCCCCAGCTCGGCGAGGTCGGCCGCCGGGAAGGCGACGGGGAAGGACGCCGCCTCCTCCCGGCGCGCGGGCTCGGGCGAGAGGACGCGGCTGAGCACGCCCAGCAGCCGGGTCTCGCCCCGCCAGGAGAGGGTTTCGGCGCTGTAGAGGGGACCTTCGAAGTACGGTTCGGCGATCAGGCGGCCCTTGAACGGCGTCACGGCGGCGGCCAAGAGGGCGGCGTCGCGCTCGGCGGGGGTCCGCACCAGCCACACCGCCCGGGACGACGTGCCCGCGGAATCCTTGAGCACCAGCGGGAACACCGCGGTCGTGACCGGGTCGAGCGGACCGCTGCGGCTCAGGCCGCGCTCGTTCAGCCTGGCCCGGACCGCGGCCTTGTCCCGCAGCACGCGCACCGAGTCGGGCGACGGACCGGGCAGTCCCAGCCGGGCGGCCAGCGCGGCTCCGGGCAGCGCCCACGTGTCGGTCGAGCTGATCAACCCGGCCAGGTCGCCGATGCCACCCAGCACCCGTTCGCACGCGGCGACGTCGGTGGTGTCGACGTCCACGACGCGCAGCCGGTCGCCGCAGCGGGACAGCTCGTGGGTGTAGATCGAGCGGTCGCCCGTCAGCAGCACCAGGTCGTGCCCCGCCGCGCGGGCGGCGTCGGCGATCCGGCCGAGGCCGAAGGTGAGGGCTTCCAGCAGCACGAGGGTCATGGCACGGGGTCCTTCCGGCGTTCCTGGGTGGGGACGATCGGTCCGTGAGGGCGTCGTGCCCAGTCCATCGCGGCCCACGGCGGGGCCAGGTCCTCCAACGAGCCGATCTCCACCGGCGCGAGCGAGGCGGGGTCCAGCGCCTCGCGGTGGCGGTTGAACACGCGTTCGGTGTAGCGGTGGCCGGTGTCCGCGCCGATGACCACGTGCGTGCGGACCGGGTCGCGCCGCGCCTCCCGGGACGCGGCCAGGTGCGCGGCGCCGGTGGACAGCCCGGCGAACACGGCGTGCCGGCGCATGAGGTCGACGGTGGCGGCCATGGCGTGCTGGAAGTCCAGCCAGTGGATGCGGTCGTACAGCTCGTGGTGGACGTTGTCGAAGTGGATGGCGCTGCCGATGCCGGCGATGATCGCGTCGGGGTCGGTGAAGCGCTCGCTGCCGAACGTGACGCTGCCGAAGGGCTGCACGCCCACCAGCCGCACGCGCGGGTCGTGCCGGCGCAGCGCGCGGGTGAGCCCGCCGGTGGACGCGCCGGTGCCCACGCTGCCCACCACGGTCAGGGGTTCGCCGGGCAGCGCCCGGAGCAGCAGGTCGGCCAGTTCGGCGTAGCCGAGGTGGTGCACGGGGTCGTGGTACTGGCGCATCCAGTGCACGTCGGGCCGGTGTGCCAGCAGCTCCCGGACCCGCGCCACCCGCCTGCTCTGGTCCAGGCGCAGGTCGTCCGAGGGCGGCATCTGGTCCACGGTCACGCCCAGGATCTCCAGCTGGGCGCGCATGGTGTCGTTGACCGTGGTCGAGGCGACGATGTGGCAGCGCAGCCCGTAGCGGTGGCAGGCCAGCGCGAGGGCGAGGGCGTAGATGCCGCTGGAGCTGTCCACCACGGTCTGCCCGGGGCGGACCGCGCCGGTGGCGACCAGGTGCCGGATCGCGCCGAGGGCGGCGTAGACCTTGAGGGTCTCGAAGCGGACCAGCACGGTGTTGGGCGTGAGCCGGATCAGCGTCGGCGCCTTGATGGCGTCGGTGACGTGCTCGTGGACCGGCGCCGCCGCGTCGTGGTCGAGCACGGTCCTCACCTGCCGATCGGGCGCGGGCAGCGGGTCGTGCCCGGTGTCGCCGTCATGCGTTCCAGGATCATGGTCGAGGCCCTTCGGGTGTGGTCGCGTCGTCGAGCGCTCCAGCCCTACTGGTCGTCGGGAGGACTCCCCCGGTTCCCGGGCCTCGCGGGAATCACGACCACCGGCCTTCCGCGCGATCGCGGGAACCGGACGTCGACGCCGCACGACTTCTAGGTGGTGGCCGGTTCCACGCCGGAGGGAGGGACGGGGTGCGCGGTGTCGGGTAGTGGCACGGGTGTCGAGGACGTGACCGAGGACGGGGTGGCGGCCCGGACCGCGCCGGGGCGGCGCCCCGGGTCCCGCGGGCGCGTCGGGCGCGTGGCCGGGTTGTTCGGGCTGCTGGTCCTGCTGTTGCTGGGCGTCGTGGTGGTGCTGGTCGCGCAGGGCTCGATCGCCATCCCGGTCGGCGAGGTGCTGCGCATCCTGACGGGTCGGGGCGCCGCGTCCGAGGTCGACCGCACCATCGTGCTGGACGCCCGGCTGCCCAAGGTCGTGGCCGGGTTGCTGGCCGGCGCCGCGCTGGCCGTCGGCGGCGTGCAGATGCAGACGCTGTTCCGCAACCCGCTGGCCGACCCGTTCGTGCTCGGCGTCAGCTCCGGGGCGGTCCTGGGCGCCTCGGTCGTCATCCTCGGCACCGGTGGCGTGGGCTGGCTGTCGGGGTTGGGCGTGGTCAGCCAGCTCGGGGTGACGGGTGCGGCGGTCGCGGGGGCCGCCGTGGTGCTGCTGATCGCCCTGGGCATCGCCCGGCGGGTCGGCGACCCGGTGGTGGTCCTGGTGGTCGGGGTGATGCTGGGTTACCTGGCCGGCGCCGTGGTGGACATGCTGGTCTACTACACCGACCCGGACCGGTTGCAGGCGCTGGCCACGTTCACCCGCGGCTCGGTGCGCAACGTGACGTGGACCGAGTTGCGGGTCGTCGCGGTGTCCTGCGGGGTGGTGCTGGCGCTGTCGGTGTTCCTGGCCCAGCCGCTCAACGCCCTGCTGCTGGGCGAGCGGTACGCGGGCAGCCTGGGGATCGACGTCCGGCGCGTCCACTTCCTGTCCCTGGCGGGCGTCGCCGTGCTGTCCGGGGTGATCACCGCCTACTGCGGCGCCATCGGCTTCGTCGGCCTGGCCGCGCCGCACCTGGCGCGCGGGCTGGTGCGCACCGCCGACCACCGGGTGGTGTTGCCGGCCGCGGCGCTGATCGGGGCGGTGATCGTGCTGGTGGCCGAGTACGTCGCCGGCGGCAACGGGCTGACCCGGACGTCGCTGCCGCTGAACTCGGTGACCGCGTTCGTCGGCGCGCCGGTGATCCTCTGGGTGCTGCTGTCCGGTCGGGCGAGGGGGCAGGCGCGGTGACCGTCGAACCACGTCCGGCGTTGCGGGCGGTCGCGGTGCGCGCGGGCTACCGGCGGCGTCGCCGGCACCCGGAGGTCACCGTGCTGCGCGACGTGCACCTGGCCGCCCGGCCCGGCGAGCTGATCACCCTGGTCGGGCCCAACGGCGCGGGCAAGTCCACCCTGCTGCGCACCCTGGTCGGAGCGCAGCCGCCGTTGGCCGGTCACGTCCTGCTCGACGGCCACGACCTCGCGGCCCTGTCGCCGAGGCAACGCGCCCGGCGGCTCGCGGTCACCCTGACCGAGCCGGTGGACGTGGGTCGGATGAGCGTCGAGGCGGTGGTGGCGCTGGGCCGGATCCCCTACCGGTCGTGGATCGGCGGGGAGGGCCCTCGAGACCGCGTCGCCGTGGACCGGGCGCTGCTCGACGCCGGGGTCGCCGACCTGCGCGACCGCCCGCTGACCGACCTGTCCGACGGCGAGCGGCAGCGGGTGATGGTGGCCCGCGCCCTGGCGCAGGAACCGGCGGTGCTGGTGCTGGACGAGCCCACCGCGTTCCTGGACGTGGCCCGCCGCATCGAGTTCGCGGCGATGCTGACCCGGCTGAGCGCGACCACCGGCGCCGCGATCGTGCTGTCCACCCACGACCTGGCGTTCGCGCTGCGCCGCGCCGACCAGGTGTGGCTGGTCGGCGGCGACGGCGCGGTGACCGCCGGCGCGCCCGAAGACCTCGCGTGCGGCGACGCGATCACCCGCGCGTTCACCGGCGAGAACATGTCGTTCGACGACGCGGCGGCCACGATCGTGGTCGCCGACGACCAGGCGCCCGGCGCCACCGTGCGGGTGGTCGGCGCGGGTCGGCCGCGGCAGTGGGCCGAGCACGCCGCGCGCCGGGCCGGCTGGACGCCCGTCCCGGACACCGCCGACCACGTCCTGACCGTCGAACCCGGCACGCCGTGCCGTTGGCGGGTCGACGGGGCCGGCGTGCCGGACGCGACGCGCGGGCACGGCGTCGGCTTCGGCTCCCTCGTCACCCACCTGCGCGGCTGCGCCGTGCCGTCGCGCGAAGGCGCACGGACCGGCTGACCGCCCGCCCACCGCACCCACGCACCAGCAGGAGAGCACCACCGTGAACGCACTCGTCCGCTCCGCCGTCGCACTGCTCGCACTGCCCCTCGTCCTCGCCGGGTGCGGCGGGTCGAGCCCCGCCGCGTCGGGCGGCCGGGAGGACGCCGAGGGCTGCGTCACCGACTACGTCGAAGGGCGCGACTACTTCCCCGACAAGAGCACGGTCACCGAGTCGGAGCTGTGGGACATCGCCTACCACGGCTCCTACAAGACCATCACGCTCACCGACACCGAGAACGCCGGCGGCGGGAAGCTCACGTACGTGCTCTACCAGTGCGGCACGCCCCGACCCGAGACCACCGGTGACCTGGAGGGCGCGCTGGCGGTCCAGGTGCCGGTCACCAACGTCTCGGTCACCTCGTTCAACGCGCTCGCCATGGTCGAGCGGCTCGGCAAGATCGGCACCGTCACGGGGCTGAGCGGGCAACTGCTGGGCAACGCCGGGAAGGACGAGTGGTACGCCCGCGTGGTGGAGGCCGCGGGGACGCCGATGTCGATCGGCGAGTACACCGACTTGAACGAGGAAGCCGTGCTGGGGTCGCGGAACCAGGTCATCCTGATGTCCGGGTTCGGCCAGGGCTTCGACGACATCAGCAACGCCCGCGCCGCCGGGATGCCCGGGGTGAGCGTGTCCAACCGGGTGGAGCGCCACGCCCTGGCCTCGGCCGAGTGGATCAAGATGGTTTCGGCGTTCTACAACGCCGAGGCCGCCGCCAACGCCGAGTTCGACACCATCAAGGCCGCGTACGAGGAAGTCGTCGCCACCGTCTCGGGCAGGATCGGTGACCGCGAGGCGGGCTACCTGTGCGTCGCGCCGGAGCGCGGCTGCGAGTTCTTCCACGGCCACGGCGCCGAGACCCTGGTCGGTCGGCTGCTCACCCGCCTCGGCGTCGGCAACGTCTTCGCACCCGACAACCCCGCGCCCAACGGGCGGCCGTACGACTTCGAGGAGGCCGTCGGCACCGCGGCCGACGCCGACTTCTTCATCGTCTACGACCCGATGGGGGCGACGCGCGCCGCGCTGGCGGCCGACCCGCGCACGAACCGGTTCCGGCCCTTCCGGGAGAACGCCTTCATCGCGGGCGTGGACCGCAACTTCGAGGAGTGCCGGGCCAAGACCTACCTCGACGTGGACGTGCTCGCCCGCGACTTCGCCATCGGCCTCGCGCCCGAGCTGTTCCCCGGCGTCAAGGGCACCTGCTTCGCCTGACCGGCCGCCTGGCGCCTCAGGCGCGGGTGCCCCGCACGATCAGCCGGCGGGCGTGGTTGTCGTACGGGGAGCAGTCGAAGTCGCCGAAGCACTCCACGCCGGTGAACCCCGCCGCCTCGAACAGCGCCCGCAGCTCGGCGGCGCTGTAGAGGGTGGAGTGCAGCGAGGTGCGCCGCACGTCGTCACCGCGCACCCAGGTCCAGTCGCTGCGCACCCGCGTCCAGTCGTCCAGGACCGTGTCGCGCATGAACACCGTGCCGCCGGCGACGTCCACCGCCTGCGGTCGGCCCACCCACCCGGCGAACACCTCCTTGCCCAGCACGTCGACCAGCAGCCGACCGCCCGGGACGAGGCTGGCGTGGGCGTTGCGCAGCACCGCCAGGTTCTCGCCCGGGTCGGTGAAGTAGCCGAACGACGTGTACATGTTGATCACGAGGTGGTAGGTGTCCGGCTCGACGTGCGCGCGCATGTCCGCCCGCACCAGCCGGGCGTCCAGCTCCGCCCGCTCGCACACCTCGCGCGCCCGCGCGAGCATCGCCTCGCTCAGGTCCACCCCGGTGACCGCCGCCCCGCGCCGGGCCAGCGGCACCAGGTGCGTCGCCGGCCCGCACGCCAGGTCGAGCACCCGGTCGCCGGGCGCCACCTCGAACAACGGTGACGTGGCCACCACCCGCTCCGCCTCCGCCGCGCGGCGCGGCGGGAACATCACCTCGGCGAACCCCGTCCAGAGGTCTTCGTCCTCGTACCAGCCCATGCCGCTCCAGCCGTGTGGTCGTCGCGCGGAACAGCCCCGCCCAGTCCTACTGGTCGTCGGCGGGCGCCGATCGGTTCCCGCGGCCCGTGGACGTGCCCCGCCCGGCTCGACGTCCTGCCGCGCGATGCGGGTGGACCCGGCCGCGTCTCCGACGGCCTCGCGCGGTCACGGGTCGGCCGGCCGGTGACCCGTCCGCCTGGTGACGGCGGCGTCCGCGAGCGGGCAGGCGCGGCACGTGTGGCCGGTCGGGGTGCGGTAGAACAGGCAGCAGCTGCGGCGGGTGCCGTCGGCGGACAGCGCGCCGCGCAGCTGCGGGGCGCTCAGCAGGCGGTCGCCGAGGTCGCCGAGGTCGGCGGGCAGCGTCCGCAGAGCGCTGCGCACGGCGGCCGCGGCGTTGCCCCGCAGCAGCCCGTCGGCGACCTTGACGACGGCGCGCAGCCCGGCGTGGCACGGCTCCAGGTGCTCCTCGACCACGGCGCGCAGCAGCAGCGGCGCGGGATCGCCGCTGGTGGTCCACCCGCCGGGTTCGGGCGAGGACAGCCGCGGGGAGCCGTCCTCGCCGAGGCGGTACCGCAGCCGGTCCAGGTCGGGCACGACACCGCCGACGGCGAACGCGCCGAGGGCCACCGACCACAGCCGGAGCGCCACCAGGAACTGCAGGGTCGAGGCGGCCACCCGCGCCTCGGTCGCCCCGAACCTCGCGCCGACCCGCCGCACGGCCTCGGCCAGGGCGGTGGGATCGGTGTGGAACCCGCGCAGCGGCTCACCGGCGCCGTCCCCGTCGACGGCGGAGTACTCGCTGATCGTCGCCACCGACGCGAGCACGGCGCCGATCTCGGCGGGATCGGCCCGCCGGAGCACGCGCGGCCCGGCCGGCAACGCACGCGCCCACCGGGTCACGGCCGCGTGGTCGGGCAGCTCGACGCGCTCGCCGTCGGCGAACCCGACGTGGCCGCCGGGCCCCGGCCTGACCTCGGCGTCGGCCGGGCCGGAGGCGGTGACGCGCCACCCGGCGCGGGTCACCGCACCGGCGAGCGCCCCGGCGTCCGGGCCGAGGACCCGGCAGGTCGGGGCCGCGCCCGGCGGCACGGGCGGTGGCACGGGCGGTGGCACGGGCGCCGGCTGGTGCGGCGACGACCTGATCGGCCTCACGGGTGCTCCGGGTGGGTGGTGGCTCGGACCGGCGGCGGACGACGCCCTTGCCCGAGTGGTCGTCCCCGAACCGCCGCCGGTTCCCGTGCCTCACCGCTGCGGGTGAACCGGTGTCACGTGAAGTAGCGCAGCCAGACGTAGCCCCAGGCCATCACGGTGCTCAGCACCGTCACGACGATGCCGTACCGGGTGAACTGCCAGAAGCTGATGTGGTTGCCGGTGCGCGCGGCGATGCCGATGGCGACGACGTTGGCGCTGGCCGCCACCGCGGTGCCGTTGCCGCTGAAGTCCGCGCCGAGGGCGAAGGACCACCACAGGGCCTGCCCGGTCGCCGGGTCCGGCACCTCCGCGACCATGCCCTCCACGACGGGGCTCATCGTGGCCGCGTAGGGGATGTTGTCGAAGAAGGCGCCGAGCACGCTGGAGCCGAACAACAACGCGGTGGCCGCGACGAAGTAGTTGTCGCCGACGCCCTGCACCGCCCAGCGGCCGATCGTCTCGATCACCCCGGTGTGCACGAGTCCCGCGACCATGACGAACAGGCCCATGAAGAAGGCCAGGGTGTGCCACTCGACCTCGCGCAGGACGTCGCCGACGTCGGCTTTGGTGGCCAGCATCATCAGCCCGGCGCCCACCAGGGCGACCACGGCCGGGTCGAGGTGCAGCACGGAGTGCAGGCCGAACCCGACGACCACCACGGCGAACACGGCCAGGCACCGGCGCAGCATCGCGGGGTCGGTGATGGCCCGGCGCTCGTTGAGCGCCATCACGGCGGCCACGTGCTCGGGGTGGTGCTGGAACGACTTGCGGAACAGCACCCGGGTCAGCAGCACGAACACCACGAAGATGACGACCACGATCGGCGCCATGTGCACCAGGAAGTCGGTGAACGTCAGCCCGGCGCGACTGCCGATGATGATGTTGGGCGGGTCGCCGATGAGCGTCGCCGCGCCGCCGATGTTGGACGCGAGCACCTCGGCGATCACGTAGGGCTGGGGCGCGATGCGCAGCCGGTTGCAGACCACGATGGTCACCGGGACGACGAGCATGATCGTGGTGACGTTGTCGAGGAACGGCGACGCCACGGCGGTGATCGCCATCAGCATCACCATCAGGCGGTACGGCTTGCCCTTGGCCTTCTTGGCCGCCCAGATGGCGAGGTAGTCGAAGATCCCGGTCTGCTTGACGATCCCGACGATGACCATCATGCCGAACAGCAGGAAGATGACGTTCCAGTCGATGCCGGCGTGCTCGGAGAAGAACACCTCGGCGCCGGGGATCAGGCCCAGCACGGCCATCGCGCCCGACGCGATGAGCACCACCTTGAGCTTGTCCGCCTTCTCCGTGGCGATGAAGAAGAACGCCACCAGGAAGATCGCGAGAGCGAGGACGGCGCTCATCGGTCACGACCCGGGGGGCCGGTCCGGCCGTCGGCGTGGCCCGAGCAAGCGGTGGGTTCGCGGCCTGGTGGTGGTGTGGTCGCGGCACTCGGGCACACGGAAGGCACTCTCCTAAGTGGACGTGGTGAAGCGCACCCGCGTGAGGGCGCGGGTGCTGGGGGACGGTGGTGCGACGGGTGGCGTCAGCCGTCGCCGGGGGTGGCGCCGAACACCGCCAGACCGGTGATGAGGCGTTCCAGTGTGACGGCGCCGAGGAGCGCTCCGCCCGCGTCGACGACCGCCACGAGCGGGCTGTGCAGGCGCGCCATGAGGGCGGCGACCTCCAGCAGGGTCGCGTCGGCCCGCGCGGTCACGGGTTTCACCGGCCGCCGCGGCGCGCAGTCGCCGACCGTCAGGTCGCCCGACTCCAGCCAGAAGCGGTCCGCGTGCGGTTCGTCGACGGCGCGCGCGAGCGCCGGGTCCTCCTGGTAGGCGCTGGGGACCACCAGGCGCAACACCTGGGTGCCGGGCAGCACCATCAGGGGTCGCGACCGCTCGTCGACGACGATGAGGCCCGGCAGGCGGCTCACCGCCATCACCCGCACGGCCTGCGCGACCGGATCGTGGACGGTGACCGTCGGCACGTTCACCGCGATATCGCTAGCGTGCATGGAACCAACCTGTTCGGCGTGGCGGCGGAGGTGGGCCTGCGGCGTGCTGCCGGCCGCGTCACCGGGAACGGGGGCCGCGTGCGGTCGTGCGAACGTCGGAAATCCCGATCCCACCACGGCTTTCACCCCTTCCACCCGGCGTCGTGAACCGTCCGCACCAGTCTGCGAAGTGCGCGGTGACGGCACAATCGGTGCTGACACCCATCCGGGGGCGGTGGTGACGTGCACGTGGCGAATGGGTGTCACCCCGGATGGACAGGCGCCGGACCACCCGGCAGCCTGGGAGCGGAGGAGGCCGTGACCATGTCCCTGTTCTGGCGGATCTTCCTGCTCAACGCCGTGGTGCTGGTCCTGGCCGCGGCGGCGCTGCTGCTCGGGCCGGTCACGGTGTCCACTCCGGTCCTGTTCACCGAAGCGGTGGTCCTGTCCGGCGGGTTGGCGGTGATGCTCGTCGCCAACGCCGTGCTGCTGCGGGTGGGCCTGGCCCCGCTGGACCGCCTCACCCGGGCGATGACCACGACGGACCTGCTGCGCCCCGGTCCGCGTCCCACGCCCACCGGGCACGGCGAGATCGCGCGTCTCATCAGGACCTTCAACACCATGCTCGACAGGCTGGAGGCCGAGCGCGGCGACAGCGCCGCCCGCGCCCTGTCCGCGCAGGAGGCCGAGCGCAGCCGCGTCGCGCGGGAGCTGCACGACGAGGTCGGCCAAACCCTCACCGCCGTCCTGCTGGAGCTCAAGCGGGTGGCCGACCACGCGCCGCCCACCGTGCGCGACGAGCTGCGCCAGGTGCAGGAGACCACCCGGGGCGGCCTGGACGAGATCCGGCGGATCGCGCGCCGGCTGCGCCCCGGTGTCCTGGAAGAGCTCGGGCTCGTCAGCGCGCTCAAGGCGCTGACCACCGAGATCGCCGGCCACAGCGGCCTGTCGGTCCGCCGGCGGTTCGACGGCCACCTCCCCGACCTCGGCAACGAGGTCGAGCTGGTCGTCTACCGGGTCGCGCAGGAGGCGATCACCAACGTCGCGCGCCACGCGGGCGCCGGCCACCTCGACCTCACGCTCAGCCACGACCGCGACCGCGTGGACCTCCGCATCCGCGACGACGGTCGCGGCCTCGGCGACTCGGCCGAGGGCTCGGGCTTCCGGGGCATGCGCGAACGCGCCCTGCTCATCGGCGCCAAGCTCACCGTCCACTCCGAACCCGGCGGTGGCACCGAGGTGCGACTGCGCGTGCCGATCCCCACCCGGAGCAGCTGACCATGCCGAAGCCACCGACCCGCGTCCTGCTCGCCGACGACCACGCGCTGGTCCGCCGGGGTGTCCGGCTGATCCTGGACGGCGAGCCGGACCTGACCGTGGTGGCCGAGGCCGGTGACGGCGCCGAAGCCATCGAGAAGGCCCGCGCCGAACGTCCCGACCTGGCCATCCTCGACATCGCGATGCCCCGGCTGACCGGGTTGCAGGCCGCGCGGGAGCTGTCCCGCCTCCAACCGGACCTGCGGATCCTCATCCTGACCATGTACGACAACGAGCAGTACTTCTTCGAGGCGCTCAAGGCGGGCGCCTCCGGCTACGTGCTCAAGTCGGTCGCCGACCGGGACCTGGTCGAAGCCTGCCGGGCCTCGATGCGCGGCGAGCCGTTCCTCTACCCCGGCGCGGTCACGGCGCTCATCCGCAACTACCTCGACCGCGCCCGCGACGGCGCGGACATCCCCGACAAGGCCATCACCGACCGCGAGGAGGAGATCCTCAAGCTCGTCGCCGAGGGCCACTCCTCCAAGGACATCGCGGGGCTCCTCGTCATCAGCGTCAAGACCGTCGAGCGGCACCGGGCCAACCTGCTGCAGAAGCTCGGCCTGAAGGACCGGCTGGAGCTCACCCGCTACGCGATCCGCGCCGGTCTCATCGAACCGTGACGGCGGGCCGACCCCGCCGACCCCGCCGAACGAAGTCGGCGGGGTCGGCCCGCTCGCCACGAGCACCCGCGCTCTAGGCCACGGCCATGTGCGCGAGCGCCAGCAGGGCGCCGGGTCCGGTCAGCACACCGAGTCCCAGCGCGCCGTAGAGCGGCTTGTCCTTGACGAACATCCCCACCATCAAACCGACTGCCGCCAAGACCATGGCGACGAGCAGAACGAGCACGACGAAGTACATGTACGGGTCCTCACGGGAGCTGCGGTCGTGCGGGCACGCGTCGACCGGCGCCACCGGCGGTGGCGCTGCGACGAGCCCGGCACGGGGAGGCGACACGACGTCGAACAGCCCGCGCGCGTCCACCGCGCCACCCCGACGAGGAGGTGCGCGACGGACGTGGCAGGGCGGTTCGGCTCCGGCCCGGCCGGATCAACCCCGGCTCGGCCGGATCACGCGGTCGGGGGTGCCCGGCTCGACTGCGGCGTCGGCTCCCCGGCGCCCGTGCCGGTGCGGTCGACCTCCCGCGCGGTCGGCGGTCCCGGACGGGTGCGCGCACCCGGCACGGGCGAGTGGGCGGCCCACCAGGTCTCGGGCACCGCCGTGTTCGGCGCGGACCGCGCCGCCATCGACAACCGCAGCCAGTCGTGCAGGTCGTCGCTCATCGACGGTGAGGCCGACGCCGACTCCCCGAGCACCGCTGCCCCGGGCCGCGGCCGAGGTGGCGGCCCGGCGGTTCCGCCGTCGGTGTTCGGCGCGACGCCGGCGCTCACGCCGAGGAGCACGAGCAGGAGGGCGAGCAACAGCCCGAGCCGGTCGGTCTTCTCGACTGCTCGCACCGGCCTGCCCCCCTTCACCGCATCGACGCGCTCTTCCGAGGTGCGCACAGCCTACGTGCTGCCCGGGGCGTCACGGCGCGCGTTCGCCCCGGGCCGGTGGAGAGCCCGTGCGCGGGCTCACGGCCAAGGAGCGGACGAGCAGGAGAACGAGAACGTGTCGGCGGACGCGCCGGTGCTGTCGGTGACCGTCGCGGTCAGGGACAGGTAGGTGCCGCCGCGGCACGACTGGTAGACGTAGGACATGTTGTCCGAGGCGGGCATGGCGCTGCCGTTCTTGGCCCAGTTGATGGTCGTCGGGCCGACCGCGCCGGACACGAGCACGTCGCAGAAGTAGGCGTTGCCGCCGGTTTCGCACAGCACTTGCACGGTCGGCGCGGCGGATGCGGTGGGCGCGGCGGCCAGCAGGGCCGCGCCACCCAGGGCCACGACGACCGCGCGTAACGACTTTCCTGTTCGACTCACGCAAACCTCCAGGTCAGCAGGGTTTCGTCACGCTACCTCCGGTGGCCGGGCGCCGCGATCCGCCACGACGGTGACCGTCCGGCTCGAGGCGGCTTTCTCCGCGTGGGCGAGGACCCGTCCGCTCAGTCGACGGGGACGACCAGCACGTCGCACGGTGCGCCGCGCATCGCATGCCGGCTCACGCTGCCGATGAGCGCGCGCCGCAGCTTCGCGCCCTGCTCGACACCGACCACGACCAGGTCCGCGCCGTGGCGGGCGGCCAGTCGCGAGATGACCTCTTCGGGCCGTCCGGGTTCGACGAGGATGTCGGAGGGCGCGGGCGTCAGGTCTTCGGCCAGCCGCTCGACCTCGGCACGCGCCGGGGCGAGCTGGCCACCGCGCAGCTCGTCGATCGCGTGGTCGTCGGCGCCGTTGAGCCGCAACAGGTTCTCGCCCAGGATCGTGACGGCGTGCGCCAACACGTACCGCGTGCCGCGGGTCAGCGCCAGGCCCAGCTGCGCGGCCCGGAACGACCGGCTCGACGCGTCCACCGCCGACAGCACCGTCGAGTACTCCGGGGTGTCGCCGCCCTTGACCAGGAGCACCGGCACCGGGCTCACCTCGACGACGAGCTCGGCGGTCGAGCCGAGGAAGGCGCCCCGCAGCCAGTGCGCGCCGTGGGCGCCCACGACGACCAGGTCGGCCTGGTGGCGCTCGACCTCCGAGGCGATCACCGAACCGACCGCTCCGGTCACCAGGGCGGTGTCCGCGGGCGCCGGCGCGTCCCGCACCAGTCGCCGCAGCTCCCGGTCCGCGGCCTCCGCCAGCTCGTCGGCCAGGCCTCGCGGCACGACGTGCACGACGGTGACGCCCGCGCCGTGGCGCCCGGCGATCCCGAACGCGCGGCGCAGCGCCACGGCGGCGCCCTCGGAGAAGTCCGTGGCCACCAGGACGCGCCGCACCGGCCTCGCCGCACCGCCCGGACCTTCGTCATCCCCGTGCCGGAGACCAGCCATGCGGCCATGGTCCCACCGGACGGCCGGCCGGGCGACCGGTGACCACAGAGGACTGACGCCGGCCGGCCCGGTCCTCCGCGTGGCCGCGGGAGCTCCGCTACTCCCCCTCGCCGGCGGAGCGGCTGCCGGTCCCGCGCGCCTCCCGGTTGCCACGGCGGTGGGCGGCCCGGGCTATCGCGTGGCCGGCGACCGGCGAGGTGAGCGCGACGAAGGCGATCGCGAGCACGGCGAAGGTGATGATCGTCGCGTCCTCGGTGGCGATCGAGGAGGCCAGGATCGCGACCACCCCGGGCCCGGCGGCCAGTCCCTGCGCGTGCAGCTGGCTGTAGGTGTCGGGCAGCCGCAGGACGCCGACGAGGCTGATCGTGAGCAGCACCAGGCCGATCAGGAGCAGTGCGCCGCCGACCACGTCGAGCACGATGGAGATCACCCGAACGGCCCTCCCGAGTCGAGGTAGCGCGCCGCCGCCACGGTGGCGACGAAGGACAGCAGGGCGAGCGCCACCGCCGCGTCGAAGTAGTACGCCTGGCCCCGCAGCTGGGACAGCAGGGCCAGCAGCGCGATGACGATCACCGCCAGGAGGTCGAGCGCGACCACGCGTTGGAGGGCGTCACGGGCGCGGACCAGCACCAGGCCACCGGCGACCAGCAGCAGGGTCACCCAGAACAGCGCGGGGATGATGACGAAGGCGGGCACGGCGGTCAGGGGAAGACCCGGCGCTGGCGCCGCTCGTAGGAGTGGAGCTGCGCGGCGACCACGGCCTCGGGGTCGCTCGCGTCGAGCACGTGCAGCAGCATCCGGCCACGCCCCTCGTCGAGCTCGACGACGACGGTGTCCGGCACGAAACCGACCCGCACGCCCCAGGCCGCGGCCGAGACCTCGCCACCGCGGGGGATCGGGACCTCGACCAGTCCCGCCCAGGTCGGGCCCCGGCCCACCAGGCAGGCGGCGGTCCGCCAGGTGCCGACCGCCAGGTCGACCAGCGTCCCGCCGAGCAGCGCAGGCACCCCCGCGAGCCGGCGGCCCAGCGGCAGGGTCGACGGCGGTGGTTGACGCGGGCGGACCCGCCTGGACACGACGAGGACCAGGGTCGACAGGACGAGCCCGACGAGGACGTCCCCGGGGTGCAGGCTGGTCAGGGCCAGCAGGTAGATCGAGGTGAGCACGACGACGCGGAGCAGCATGGCGGGCATCCGGACCTCCGTTGTCATTGCGGGTCTACGGCCAGCAAGGCGTCCACCGCGTCCTTGCTGAGCAGGAGCAGCGGCTCGGGCCACAGGCCGGCGGCGAGCACCAGCAGCGCCGACACCGCGGTGAGCAGCCGCTGCGGCAGCGGGCTCGCCACGCCGGTCGCGGACGGGTCGGGCCGCCAGAAGCTGCGCTGGTAGACCTGGAACAGGTAGACCAGCGAGAGCGCGCTGCCGACCACGAGCAGCACCACGAGAGCGGCGCTGCCGGCCACGATCGCGGTGCGGAACAGCTCCAGCTTGCCGATGAACCCGGCCGCCGGCGGCACACCCGCCACGCTGAGCGCCCCGACCGCGAACGCGGCCGCGACCAGCGGGCCCCGCACCCCCGAGGCCAGGAACAGCAACGCCTTGTTCAGCGAGTTGACCACGCTGTAGAGCACCGCGGCCACCAGCCCGACGGGACCACCCACACCCAGCGCGACCAGCACGTACCCGACCTGGCCGATCGCGGAGTAGGCCAGCATCTCGGCCGCGTCGCCACGCGCGACCGCCAGCACCCCGCCGTAGACGATCGACGCGGCGCCCAGCACGACGAGCGCGACCCCGGCGAGCCGCAGCTGCTCGGGGAACAGGTCGACGCCGAAGCGCAGCAGGCCGTAGGCGCCGATGTTCGCCACCGCGCCGCTGAGGATCGCCGCGACCGCGGGCCGGGCGCCGGCGTAGACGGTAGGCAGCCAGAAGTGGAAGGGGAACAGGCCGAGCTTGACGCTGAAGGCGATGAAGAACCCGGCCGCGATCAGGATCGCCGCGTTGGGGTTGACCGCGAGCACCCGCTCCGCCACCTGCCGCATCGCCAGCGCCCCGGTGACGTGGTACGCGCCGGCCACGGACAGCAGGAAGACGAACGAGCCCAGCAGGTTGACCGCGGTGAACACCACCGCCGCCCTCAGCTGGCGCCGCTTGCCCCCGTAGGCGCTGAGCGCGTACGAGGCGGTCATCGCCAGCTCGAAGAAGACGTAGAAGGAGAACACGTCGGCGGTGACGAACAGGCCGGTCAGCCCGGCGCCGAGCAGCACGACCAGGCCGGGGAAGGTGCGCGACCGCACCCCGCCCACCGCCTCGTGCGCGGCGCCGGCCAGCAGCACGAGCAGTGAGAGCAGCGCGAAGGCGACACCCAGCGCGTCCGCCCGCAGCACCACACCCACCCCGGCGGGCCAGCCGCCGGTGACGACCTGCCGGGCGTCCCCGCCGAGCACGTCGGCGGCGAGCACGCCCAGCACGGCGAGGGTGGCCGCGAGCGACGCGACCGCGAGCCAGGCGACCACCCGCCGGCGGCCGTCCAGCGCGACGAGCACGGCGCCCGACACCCAGGGCAGCAGGAGGGCGGTCGACAGCAGCATCAGCGGCCCCGCTCCCGCCCGGCCCGCCGCTCGTCCTCCGGGCGGATGTCGTCTGGGTGGGTCTCGCCTGGGTGAGTCTCATCTGGGTGGGTCTCGGTCTCCTCGCGGTCGGCCTGCCGCTGCCGTTCCAGCCCGGCCTCGTGCTCGGCCTCGGTCGCCGCCAGCTCGTCCTGCTCGGCGGTCCGGAAGACCACGACCGCCCGGTGCACCAGCGCGAGCAGCAGCGCCACCGTGGCCAGCCCGATGACCAGCGCGGTCAACGCCAGCGCCTGCGGCAGCGGGTCGCTGACCGCATCGCCCGGCGCCACCGCGATCGCCGCCCCGCCGCGGCTGAGCGCGGCGGCGATGATGGTGACGACGGCGCACTGCGAGATGAGCATGATGCCCGCGACCATCCGGATCAGGTCGCGCTTGAGCAGCAGGTAGGCGCCGGAGCCGAACAGGACGGCCGCCGCGAGGGCGAAGGCGAGGATCACCGCCGGACCACCCCCAGCGGACGGCCGAACTGGTGCAGCAACGTCGTCAGCACCCCGATGACCAGCAGGAACACCCCGAGGTCCAGCAGCAGCGGGGTGAACAGCTCCAGTGCGCCGACCTTGGTGACGTGGTCCCCCGGGGCGGGGCGGTGGGTCACCGGCGCCTCGCCGAGCAGGAGGGGGAAGAACCCGCTGGCGAGGGCGAGGAGCAGGCCGCCGACCGCGAGCTTCGGCGCGTGGCGCAGCACCGGCAGCGCCACCTCGGCGTCCTCGGCGCCGAGGGCCACGTAGACCAGCGAGATCGCCAGGCCGACGATCACCCCGGCGGCGAACCCGTCGCCCACCTCGGCGTACCCCTTGACGATCAGCGCCGCCGCGACCACCAGGCTCGGGCCGGGCAGCAGCCGGGCGACGACCCGCACCACCGGGTCCGTCGGCGCTTCGTCGCCCCCCGCGCTCACCACAGCCGCCCCCGCCGCATCAGGGTGGCCACGCCGATCACCGCGACCAGCAGCACCGTGATCTCGACGAGCGTGTCCAGGCCGCGGAAGTCGGCCACGATCACCGTGACGACGTCACCGCCGTGCGCGGCCGGGGTGAGCCGGATGTGCTCGGCCGAGACGCTGTCCGCCGCCGGTTGGGACAGGAACCCCCACACCGAGGCGAAGACGGCGAGCCCGGCGACGCCACCGGCCAGGGGGTCCCGCCAACGCCTGCTGGGACGGGCGGGGACGACCGCGTCCCGCGCCGCGTCCCCGCCGGGCATCCGGGCCAGCGCCGCGAGGAACACCAGGGTCAGCATGGTCTCGACCACGACCGCCACCAGCGCCACGTCCGGCGCCCCGACCAGCGCGTACACCGCCGCCAGCGCGAAGCCGACCACCGACAGGGCCAGCGCCACGGCCAACCGGGAGCGGGACCGGGCGATCACCACGGTCGCGATCACGGTCAGCGCCAGCAGCGGCAGGATCAGCCAGTCCGCGCCCGCGACCGCGCCGACGTCGTACGCGCCCGCCGTCGGGGTGGCGGCGAACGCGAGGCCGATCAGCAAC
This sequence comes from Saccharothrix sp. 6-C, assembly GCF_016695385.1. Taxonomy (NCBI): domain Bacteria; kingdom Bacillati; phylum Actinomycetota; class Actinomycetes; order Pseudonocardiales; family Pseudonocardiaceae; genus Saccharothrix; species Saccharothrix sp. 6-C. The sequence continues at coordinate 5,533,577 of NZ_CP064192.1, forward strand.
CCGGCGGGCACCAGCACCGCGGCGATGCTGGTGCGCAGGTCCCGAACCTCGCGGTCGTGCAGCGCGGCCGACAGGCGGTCCAGCGCGTGCAGCGCCGCCTCGTAGATCCGCCGAGGCCCCCACCTCTCCCCCGCGACCGCGGCGACCCGCGCGACCCGGTCCGCCACCCGAGGCGCGAGCAGCAGCAGGCCGCCCAGCGCCCAGGCGGCGACCGCCATCAGGTTCTCCGGTCGGGCGTCGAGGTGGTACGCCGGGGAGAGCGTGACCGGCCCGCCGGTCGAGACGCGGGCCGCGTCACCGGCCAGCCGCGCGAACGGCGCCACGACCAGGCCCCCGAACAACGCGATCGCGGCCAGGACCACGACCGGGGCGACGAGCAACCCGGACGAGGCGCCGACCTGCCCGCGCGGCGGGCCGAGGAACAGCACCAGCCAGAAGCGGCCGATGTAGGCGAACGTCAGGGTCGCCGCGACGACGGCCAGCGCCGCGGTCACCGGGCCGTGCCGCAACGCCGCGGTGAACAGCAGCTCGTCCTTGAAGAACCCGATCGTCAGCGGCAGCGCGGCCAGCGTCGCGGACGCCACGCCGGCCGCCGCCGCGAGCACCGGCGCGCGGCGGCCGAGCCCGCCCAACCTGGACAGCCGGTCTTCCCCGGTGGCCATCGTCACCGCGCCGGCGGTCATGAACAACGCGCTCTTGGCCATGCCGTGCGCCAGCACGTAGAACGCCGCCGCGCCGTTGCCCTCGGCCCCGCCGATCCCGTACAGCATGACCAGGTAGCCGTACTGCGAGATCGTGGAGTAGGCGAGGACCTGCTTGAGCACGTCCTGCCGCAGCGCCAGCACCCCGCCGACGACCACCGACGTCGCCCCCACGACCACCAGCCCGGTCAGCACCGCCTCGCTGCGGGCCAGCAGCGGGTGCACGCGCCCGATCACCAGCACACCCGCCGCGACCATCGCCGCCGAGTGCAGGTAGGCCGACACGGGGGTCGGCGCGGCCATCGCGCGCGGCAACCAGAAGTGCAGCGGGACCTGCGCGCTCTTGGTCAGCGCGGCCACCGCCAGCAACGCGGCCGCCGCGGTGGTCGTCGTCGACGGGCCGGCCCGGGCCAGCAGCTCCGGGATCGAGAACGTGCCGTGCGCCGCGTAGAGCACCACCGCGGCGACCAGCATCGCCACCGCGGCCACCACCGTGACCAGCAGCGCCATCAACGCGGACGCGCGCGCCCCGCGCTCGGCCCGGTCGAAGCCGATGAGGAAGTACGAGCACACCGCGGTCAGGTCGAAGAAGACGAACACCAGCACCAGGTCCTGCGCGGTGGCCAGGCCCACCATCGCCACCGCGAACAACGCCATCCACGGCCAGAAACGCCACCGCTCCGCAGCGGAGCGGCGCTGGTGCTCCAGGTGCAGGGTCAGGTAGCGGGTGCCGTAGGCGAAGACGAGGGCGCCCACGCCGGTGGCCAGCAACCCGTAGAGCACGGCCAGCCCGTCGAGCGCGAAGCTCAGCCTCAGGTCCAGAGTGGACGCCCACGGCACCGAGAACGCGCCGCCGCCGGCCAGCCACCCGAGCAGGCACAGGGCGAACCCCACCGCCGCGGCCGCGCACGCCAGCCACCCCTGCCAGTCCGCCGCCAGTCCCGGGTGCCCGTCCTCCTCGCGCGTCGCCGCGGCACCGTGAGTGACGACCACGGGCAACTCCTCCAGCCGGACGTCGACTTCTCCGCAACGTACGGGATCGACACCGGATCCGCAGACGGGACGAGTCCACTTGGGACACCCGATCGGGCGACTCCGGCGGGCCGACCGGTGATCACGCCTCCGTTCGCGCGGCGCTCGGCCGCACGATCCCCCGGACGGGTTGACATGGTGTGGATCGCCAACCATCACGACTTGGTCGGTATTGCAAACCACTCATCCGACGGCCTCCCCCGACGGCGGCGGCTACCTGGAGGCCGCCGCGGTCTTCACCGGCGCGCCGACACCCGATCCACCGCGGAGCGGGCGGGTGGTCACCGCCCCGGCAGCGGTTCGAGGCGCACGCAGCAGAGGTACGGGGCCGGGTCGAGGTGGGCCTCGAGGCCGGTGTCGCCGACACCGCGGAGGAGCCCGTCGACCAGGTTGAGGTTCATCCCGCAGACGAGCCGGGTGTGGTCCCGGGCCAGCGCGTGGAACGGGCAGTTGGCCAGGACCACCTGGTCGCCGTCCGCGCGCGGCTCGAACCCGTGCGACTCCAGCACCCCCAGGAACACCTCGGCCGCGGGCCGGTCGCCCCGGGACTCGCCGGCGAGGCGCCCGAGTTCCTCGCCGAGCAGGCGGGCCCGCCGGTCGAGGACCGGCCGCACCGGCTGTTCGGACTGGTCGGCTTCGTCGATCGCCGCCGCGAGCAGGTGGCCGGCGAGGTCGTAGCGGCGTTCCGGCAGTGACACCGCCACGTGGCGCCGCGACCGGCTGTACAGCTTGGCCGGTCGACCCGCCCCCGGTCCGCTGCGGCCGGTGCGCCGCTGGTGGGTGACGTCGAGCAGGTCCTGCTCGACCAGCTGGTCGAGGTGGAACGCGACCGTCGCCCTGGGGATGCCCAGGGCGGCGGCGACCTCGTCCCGGCTCACGGGCGCGGACTGGCGCACGACGTGCTCGTAGAGCCGGCGCCGGGTCGGCTCGTCCAGCGCCGCCACCGCGGCCACGCGCCCCGCAAGCGTCTCGTCCACCCCCGCATTCTAAAACAAACTCCGGTTGACGAAAACTCGCCTCCCGTTCTAACGTCAGCATCAGTTGATTTTAGAAGGAGGCAGTCATGACGAGTCGAGCTTCGGCGTCCCCGCCGCGGGGCGCGGTCGACCGCGCGGCCTGGGGCGACCCCGGCTACCAGGCATTCCTCGCACTGCGGGCGGTGTTCACCGCGGCGCCCGTCCTCTTCGGCCTCGACAAGTTCGCGAACCTGCTCGTCGACTGGCCGCGCTACCTCGCACCGTGGATCGACGACGTCGTGCCGGGCACGGCCCAGCAGGCGATGCACGCGGTCGGCGTGGTGGAGGTCCTGGCGGGCATCGCGGTGGCCTTCGTCCCCCGGTTCGGCGCCTGGCTCGTCGCCGCCTGGCTGCTCGGCATCATCGTCACCCTGCTGACCATCCCGGGGTACTACGACATCGCCCTGCGCGACTTCGGGCTGCTGGTCGGCGCGGTGGCGCTGGCCCGACTGGCGACCAGGTACGCGGGTCCGGGATGATCGCGCCGAGCCGGACGTCGAGGGCGCGGCGCGGGCGGTGGCCGACCTGCTGGTCGCACTCGGGAAGGACCCGTCCGGCCCACACCTGGCCGACACCCCAGCGACGAGGTGGTGCCCGCGAAGGGCATCCCGGTGCAGTCGTGGCCCTCGGCTGGACGCTCGTCGGTCGGCCTTCGACTTCGGGGGCGGCGCGCCCGCCGGCGGGTGGGGACGGGTGGCCCACCCGCCGGCGTGCCGGTCACAGGCCGATGGTGCCCTGAGGACCGGAGTAGGTGCGGAGCAGAGCGGGGACGTCCGCGGCCGCGTCCAGGGTGTAGGCGTAGTAGGACCGCGGGTCGAAGGCGGTGCCGCCGGTCTCCCGCTGACCGGTCGAGTTGACGACGATGCTGCCGGACTGGCGCAGTTGGGCGGTGTCGTCGCGGTAGTACGGGTCCTTCACCCCGTCGTAGTAGGTGTTCTCGATGACCATCTTCGTGTTGCCTCGGGCGTAGTTCCCGTAACCGGTGATCGCCTGCATGTGGTTGTTGTAGAGGTGCGCGTAGGCGACGTTGTCGGTGCTGGGGTTGCGCTGGTTGTTGTGGTGGATCCAGTTGTGGTGGATCGTGATGCGCGCGGTGGTGTTGTCGGTCCAGCCGATGCCGAACGCCTTGTTGTTCTCCGCCAGCACGTTCCAGGACACGGTCAGGTTCGTGGTGTCCTTGCGGCTGTCGATGAGGCCGTCGTTCATGCGGGTGATGGTGTTGTGGTCGATCCAGACGTTGCGCGCGGTGTCCATCTGGATGCCGTCGTAGTCGAAGTCCTTGTCGTCCGGGTCGTCGGACGCCATCCGGGTGTCCCGGATGGTCAGGTTCCGGATGATCACGTTCGACACGGCGGAGAGGTTGAAGCCGCCGTTGACGATCTGGCCGGCGGTGCCGACACCGATGATCGTCTTGTTCGAGGCGACCTTGATCTCGGTCCCGTACGGGGTCGCGGTGATGGCCCGGTCGACCCTGATCGTGTACGGGGCGGCGGCCGAGGCGTAGCGGACCAGGTCCGCGTAGGTGGTGGCGGTGACGGTCTGGCCGCCCGCGCCGCCGGTGGTGCCCGCCGCGCCGGCGAAGCCGTCGGGCGAGTTCGACCACGCCCGGCCGCCGGCGGCCGGGGTGAACAGCCACTGCTTGTTGGAGTTGGCCGTGCAGGTCTCCTGCACCACCGCCACCCCCGCAGCCTTGCCCGCATCCTTGTTCGCCAAGCACAGACCCGACTGCACGTTGACCAACTGATACGTGCCACTACCCGACGACACCAGCCGCCACTGCTGCATCAACCCACCCGAACAACTCCACTGCTGCGCCTGCACGAACATCTCCGCCGTGCCGTACGGGATGTCCAAACACTTCCCCGTCGCCACGTTCACCAACGCATACGCACCAGAACCCGAGGCACGCAACGCCCACTGCTGCATCGCACCGTTCCAACAATCCCACTGCTGCACCAACGCACCGTTCTCCACAGCACCACCGATCACGTCCAAGCACATACCGCTGTTCTTCACGCTGATCGCGTAGGTCGTGCCCGCGGCCGGCACGGCGGCTTGGGCGGCGGGCACCGCCGCGGTGAGGGCGGCGAGGAGGCCGATCACGGCCGCGCCCGTCCTGAGGAGCTTCATTCTCATCGGTGGACGTCCTTGTCTCAACTGATGGGGTTCCAGCCGTCGGTGCCGGCCAGGTACTTCTGCGGGGTGTACTCGGCGGCCTGGGCGTCGCTCAGCTGCGGCCGGTTGCCGTTCACGCCCGAGCCCGAGCCGGTGTTGCGGTACTCCAGGAAGCGGGCGTTACGCCAGTTGTTGGACGACATGTTCGTCCACGGCTCGGCCTTCTTGACCGTCGCGTTGAGCGTCGACTCCCGGTAGAGCACCTGCGCGTCGGGACGCCACGGCCGGCCCAGCTGGGTCGTGTCGCTCGTCGCGCCGTTGACGGTGCACCGGTAGAACAGGAAACCGTACTTCTTCGCGGCCGGGGTGCTCGCCGCCGTGATCGGACCGCCCGTGGTGCGCTTCTCGTGGACGGTGGTGCGGTCGAAGACGATCGTGCCGCCGCCGAAGATGAAGTCGACGGTGCCCTCGACGTAGGAGTCGGCCACGTACGCGCGGGTGTTGTCGTTGACCAGGAACGTGTCCTGGTCGCCCAGCAGCCGGACGTTGCGGAACAGCGCCCGGTCGGCGTTGAGGTGCAGCGCCACCGCCTGGTGCCCGCTCGACGTCGAGTTCTCGTCGAAGTCGTTGGCGATGGTCAGGTTCGTCGCCTCGAAGCCCCTGCCGTCGACGAACACGCTGGCGCTGCCGGACGTGCCGCTGGTGCCGGCCGAGTTGTTGAACACGATCACGGTCTGCGACGCCGACGTGCCCAGGCCCTGGAAGGTGATGTTCGGCTTGTTCGACGGCACCCGCACCACCTCGCGGTAGGTGCCCGGCTTGATCGTGATCACGGTGCGGCCCGAGTCGGCCGGCACGGCGTTCACCGCGTCCTGCACCTTGCGGTAGCGGCCGGTGCCGTCCGCGGCGACGGTCGGCTGGGCGGCCGAGACCACCGGGGTGAACAGCCACTGCTTGTTGGAGTTGGCCGTGCAGGTCTCCTGCACCACCGCCACCCCCGCAGCCTTGCCCGCATCCTTGTTCGCCAAGCACAGACCCGACTGCACGTTGACCAACTGATACGTGCCACTACCCGACGACACCAGCCGCCACTGCTGCATCAACCCACCCGAACAACTCCACTGCTGCGCCTGCACGAACATCTCCGCCGTGCCGTACGGGATGTCCAAACACTTCCCCGTCGCCACGTTCACCAACGCATACGCACCAGAACCCGAGGCACGCAACGCCCACTGCTGCATCGCACCGTTCCAACAATCCCACTGCTGCACCAACGCACCGTTCTCCACAGCACCACCGATCACGTCCAAGCACATGCCGCTGTTCTTCACGCTCACCTGGTACGTGGTCCCGGCCGCCGGCACGGCCGCGGCGGCCGTGGGTGACGTCAGGGTCGCCAATCCCAGGCTTGCCCCGAGCAGGGCCGCGGTGAACCGCGACGCCCTCCCGGTCTTGCCACTTCTGAAGCGCACGACTGCCCCTTCCTCGACCGGCACCGGTGACGGGCAGCCCGCCCGGCAGGGCGGACGGGGCTGCGGAGGCACAGACACCGCCGGCGGGCCGCGATAACGAAACCCGAGGAGGTTCACTCGTTCGGACTACCCGACGGGGACGCGGCGCGCGGTCGTCGAACGATTCGACGATCTTTACAAGCGTTTCCCACCTGTGCCAGCCTCTGCGACCGCGTCGCGTGACGCGCCGGGACCGGGCGGACGAAGGGCTGCGACATGAGGACGACGGTCGACGCCGAGGTCGTCGCGGCCGCCAGGTCGGGTGACCGGCGTGCCCTGGACGACCTGGTCGCCGCCTGCCTCCCCCTGGTCCACAACGTGGTCCGCCGGGCGCTCCCCGGCGACCCGGAGGCGGACGACGTGGTGCAGGAGACGATGCTGAGGGTGGTGCGGGGGCTGCCCGCGCTCAACGACCCGGAGCGGTTCCGCGCGTGGGTCGTCACCACCGCCATCCGGCAGGTCCGCAACCACGCGCGCGGACGTCGTGCCGCCCTGGCCCGGCGGCTGCCGCTGGCCGCGGTCGCGGAAGCGCCCGACCCGCGGGCGCGGGTGGCGGAGGACGCCGTCGAACGCGTGGCGGCGGCGCACGAGCGGCAGGACCTGCTCGCCGCCACGCGGTGGCTGACGCCGGACGAGCAGCGGGTGCTGGCGCTGTGGTGGCAGGAGGTCAACGGGGAGCTGACGCGCGCCGACGTGGCCGAGGCGCTCGCGCTCAGCCCCGCGCACACCGCGGTGCGCGTGCAGCGGATGAAGGAGCGGCTGCTGACCGCCCGCACGGTGCTGCACGCCTGGCGCGCCACACCCCGCTGCCCCGGCCTCGCCGCCACCGGCCGCGGTTGGAGCGGGGCGCCGGAACGGCGGTGGCTCACGCGCCTGGCGCGGCACGTCCGCGACTGTCCTGTGTGCACGGTCGCGGGCCGGCCGCGCACGTCGTCGGAGCACCTGGCGCTGGGGATCGGCTTGCTGGCCGTGCCGTCGGCGTGGTCGGGGCTGCCCGTGCAGGCCGCAGCCGGGCTCGTCGAAGGGATGCGGCGGTTGTTCGACGCGCTGTCGGCCAAACCCGCGCTGCTCGCCGTCCCGGTCCTCGGCGGCGCGGCCGTCGCGCTCACCGTGTGGATCACGCCGCTGCCCGTCGAGGACGGGGTCGCCCTGCCGACGACCTCCACCGCCGCAGCCGCGCTGACCCCCGTCGCGCCGACGTCCGCCGCGGCGCCGGTGGCGCTCTACGTCTCCCCGGACGGCGACGACGCGGCCCCCGGCACGGAAGCCGCCCCGTTCGCCTCGCTCGGGCACGCCGTGTCCGTCGTGCGGCCGGGGCAGACCATCTACCTGCGCGGCGGCACGCACCGGCCCACCGCCCCGGTGGAGATCACCACCAGCGGCCACCCCGGCCACCCGATCACCCTGACGGCCCCGCCGGGCGAGCACGCCGTCCTCGACGCGAGCCGGGTCACCGGCGACGGGCCGTTCATCGTCCAGCGAGCCGAGCACTGGGCCGTGCGCGGCCTGGAGATCACCGGCGCGCCGGGCGCCGCCTACTCGTGCGAGTCGTGCCGTGCCACGGTGTTCCAGCACCTGTCCGTGCACGGCAACCTCGGCACCGGGTTGCGCCTGCACGGCCCCGGCACCACCGACAACCAGGTCCTCGACAGCGACTTCCACGACAACCACGACCCGGCCGGGCAGGAGGCCGACGGCCTGGCGCTGGGGCCGGGGTCGGGCACGGGCAACGTCGTGCGCGGCTGCCGGACGTTCGACAACGTCGACGACGGCCTCGTGGTCGACGGCTTCACCGACCCGGTCACCGTGGACTCCACCTGGTCGTGGGGCAACGGCATCAACCGCTGGTCCTTGCCCGCCGCCGACGGCTCCGGCCACGGCTTCGACCTCGGCGACGTCGGCGCGCACGTGGTCACGGGCAGCGCCGCGTGGAAGAACAACGGCCACGGTTTCGCCGCCGGCGGCGGCACGCCCAAGCAGTTCACCCGGAACAGCGCCCTGCGCAACGCGGGTGACGGCTTCGCCCTGGGCGCGTCGGGCTCGCAGGTGCGCCGCAACTACTCCTTCGGCAACCGGGAGCAGGTCGTGCCCACCCGTCGCGTCCCCGCCGAGGGCAACACCTGGGACGGACCGGGCTGGGGCACCCACGTCCTGCGCGAACTGGACCCCGCCACCGCCGAAGGCCCCCGCGCGCCGGACGGCTCCCTGCCGCCCACCGAGTACCTCACCAACACCAAGGACGCCTCCGTGGGCGCCCCCATGACTGCGCCGCGCTGAACGAGCGGGTCAGGACGGGTCGGCGGTGGGGGTGTGCCGGATCACCAGCAGGGCGATGTCGTCGTTGGCCGGTCGGTCGCCCACGAGGGTGGTCATGATGCGGGTGCAGGCCGCTTCCGGGGTGGACGGGGTCACGACCCGGCGCAGGCTCTCCAGCCGGTCGTCCAGGTCCTGCCCGCGGCGCTCCACCAGGCCGTCGGTGAACAGGGCGACCAACGAGCCGGGCGGCAGGTCGACGCGGGTGCCGCGGCGGCCGGTGAGGCCCAGGTGGTAGCCGATGGGCGGGCCGAGCGCGGCGTCGACGAAAGCAGGCTCGCGGCCGTGCACGGCGAGCACGGGCGGCAGGTGGCCGGCCAGGGCGAGCTCCATGCGCGAGGTCGCCAGGTCGATGACGGCGTAGGCCACCGTGGCCATGGTGTGGGCCTCGAAGTGGCTGGCCTTGCGGTCGAGCTTGCCGAGCACCTCCGCCGGGTCGGCGAACTCCAGGGCGTAGGCGCGCAGCGCGCTGCGCAGCCGTCCCATCACGATCGCGGCGGCCAGCCCGTTGCCGACCACGTCGCCGATCACCAGGCCGATGCGGTGGCCCGGAAGGGTGAACACGTCGTACCAGTCACCGCCGACGCCACTGTCCGTGCCCGGGACGTAACGGGCGGCCATCTCCCACCCGTCCGTAACGGGCAGGTGCCCGGGCAGGAGGCTGTCCTGGAGCATCGCGGCGGCGGCCCGCTCCGAACGCGACCGGTGCACGTGCGCGGCCATCGCCAGCCGGTCGGCCACCAGCCGCAGCAGCTCGACCTCCTCCTCGGTGAACCGGCGGGGCGTGGTGCTGCCGACGTGCAACACCCCGGTCAGCTCGCCCTGGGCGATCATCGGCACGCCCAGCAGGGTCCGCAGGCCCCGCTGCCACAGCAGCGGGTTGACCACGGTGGACTCGTCGACGTGGGTGAGCTGCACCGGTTCCCGGCGCTGCGCCACCTGCCCGGCGAAACCGGCGCCCACCGGCACCCGGACGCCCTGGAAGACCTCTTCCTCCAGGCCGGACGCCGCCCTGGCCACCAGCTGCGCGCCGTCCGCGTCGATCAGCAGGACGGTGGCGGTGTCCGCGGCGAACAGCTCGCGCACCTGCACCAGCAGCACCTCGAGGACCTTGTCCAGATCGAGTTCGCGCAGCGTGCTGTCGGTGACCGCCTCCAACACCCGCAACCGCTTCCCCAGGGCACCTGGGTCGTCCATCCGTCGATCCCATCCTCTGTCTTGATCACGTGCACCGAGCGGGCAGCGCGAGCACGTGACGGATGCCGTGTGAGTCGGTGTCGGTCGGGTCAGCGTACCCGGAGCGGCCGCGGGCAATCCGGGAGCAGCCCGAACGTGACCCTCTCGACGACCGCGCCCCCGGCCCGATGCCGGTCCGCCACCCCCGTTGAACTCCCGGAGGTGTGAAATCCGTGCGATGTGGGCACCCCGACCCCTGTAACGATCACGCCGCGACGCAGAGTCGGCGTGGCACGAGGACAAGGAAGCACTGTGGGCATCCTGGGTTGGATCGTTCTGGGTCTCATCGCCGGCGCCATCGCCAAGGCAATCATGCCCGGCAAGGACCCCGGCGGCATCGTCATCACCATGCTGCTCGGCATCGTCGGCGCCATCCTCGGCGGCTTCATCGGCCGCGCGATCTTCGGCTCCGACATCGGCAGCTTCTTCGACCTGAGCACCTGGCTGCTCGCCATCCTCGGCTCGCTGGTCGTGCTCGGCATCTACCACGTCGTCACCAGCCGAGGCCACCGCGCCCACAGCTGACCCGACACCACCACAGCGCACGGGCCCGCCGGCACACAGCCGGCGGGCCCGACGCTCGTCCCGGTATCCCTGGTATCCCCGATCTCCCGCACGTTGCGCGGTCAGCCCGTGCGGCAGGTGCGGACGGTGACCTGACCGTTGCCGCGTGCGGCCCACCTCGAGCCGTCGCCCCACGACGGTTCGTCAGACGGTCACCGGGTCCGCGGCCTGCTCCACCTTCTGCATCACGTAGGCGATCAGTTGCAGCAGCGTCTGCTTCACCTCGGCGCGATCACGCGCGTCGCAGCGCAGCACCGGGATGCTCGGGTCGATCGCCAACGCGCGCCGGACGTGTTCGAGGGGGTGGTGCAGGATCCCGTCGAACGTGTTGACCCCCACGGCGTAGGGGATCTTGCGGTTCTCGAAGAAGTCGATCGAGGTGAAGGAGTCGGTCAGACGCCGGGTGTCGGCGAGGACGACCGCGCCGAGCGCGCCGCGCACGAGGTGGTCCCACATGAACCAGAACCGCTCCTGTCCCGGTGTGCCGAACAGGTAGAGCAGCAGGTCGTCGCCCAGCGCGACCCGGCCGAAGTCCATCGCGACCGTGGTCGCCATCTTGTTCGGGATGCGGCTGGTGTCGTCCAGCTCGTTGCTGACGGCGGTCATCATCGCCTCGGTCGTCAACGGCTGGATGTCCGAGACGGCGCCGACGAAGGTCGTCTTCCCCACGCCGAACCCGCCCGCCACCACGATCTTCGTGGAGGTGACCGAACCGATCTTCTTCACGGGACCGAAATCGTCCATCTTCATGGTGCGTCGCCCTTCCTTCCTCGGCCCCTCAGTTGGACGCGGAACCGGCGGAGACGCCCTGCTCCGCGTCGTCGGCGCGCTCCCCCGGCGTCAGCTGGGTGCTGAACTTGTCCACGAGCAGCGCCATCTCGTAGGCGATCTGGCCGATGTCGTAACCGGGATCGGCGAGGATCGACATGCACGAGCCGTCGCTGATCGCCATGAGCAGCATGGTGCCCGCGTCCATCTCGACGATGGTCTCCCGGACGTTGCCCGCCTCGAAGCACCGGGCCGCGCCGTCGGTGAGGCTCAGCAACCCCGACGACACCGCGGCGAGCTGGTCCGCGCGGTCCTCCGGCAGCGCGCCGGAGGCGGCGAGGAGCAGTCCGTCGGCGGAGACCGTGATGCCGTGAGCCACACCGGGAACGCGATCCACGAACTCGTTGATGAGCCAAGAGCACTTGTCGACGAGCTCCTGGTAGGTCATCGACCGCGACTTCGACTGTCCGCTCATTGTCCTGTCTCCCTCTCCAGCACGGTCCAACCGCCTGTGTGGTGTTGCCGGCCTCGCATCCGGTCCTCTTGTTCCTTGGCCTTGCGCACGCCGACCTGGTAGCTGGACAACCTGCGCCGCAGGTGTGCCGGGTCGCGTTCGATCGGCTTGTGCCGGTCCGGCCCGTCCGGGACGGCGACCGCGATCCCGGGCACGAGGTTCGCGCCCTTCCGGCGCAGCGGCAGCCCGTCCTCGGTGTAGACGGTCTCCTGCCGCGGCGGCTCGGGGGTGACCGGCGGCGGCGCGTCCCCGTCCGACCGGGCGCCCGCGACCTCGTCCCGCGCCCGGAACCACCGGGACGCCGCACGCACGTCCTGCTTCACGTCGACCGGGGCGGCCGGGGCGACCGCGACGACCGCAGGGGGCGCGGGGGCCGCCTCGGGCGCCGGCGGCGCGCCTCGGTTGCCGGGAACCCTCATCGGCAGGGTCGCGGGGATGTCGTCGTGCTCCTTGCCCCTGCGCTCGGCGGCTTCCCGGCGGGCGCCGCGCAGCGCGTTGTCGCGTTCGGCCCGCCACGCCTTCGACTTGCTGTACCAGGAGGAGACCCGGTGGACGGTCGCGCCCTCGTCCTTGGCGGGCTTGGTCTCCCGCACCCGGACGGTGGTCCTCACCGCCACCGGGTCGGGCACGCCCGCGCGCACCGCTTCCTCCTCCAGCAGCAACGAGCTGGGCACCGAGATGAGCGCCGACACGCCCTCGACCTCGTCGCCGCCGAACAGCTCGACCTTGAGCCCGTGCCGGCCCGCGAGCCTGCCGACCACGAACAGGCCCACCCGGCGTGACCGGGCGATCTGCGCCGAGCCCAGGTTCCGCAGCTGCTCGTTCGCCTTGCGGACGTCTTCATCCGACATGCCGATCCCGTTGTCGAACACCCCGATGGACAGCCCTTCGTGCCTGCCCAGCTCGGCGTTGACCGTGACCTCCTTGTCCGGCGGGCTGAACGCCGTCGCGTTGTCGAGCAGCTCGGCGATGATCCGGATGAGGTCGCCCGCCGCGGTGTTGGAGATCCGCACCGACGGCATGCCCAGCACCCTGATCCGCTGGTACCGGTCGACCTCGGACATCGCCGCGCGGAACACGGCCTCCACGGGCACCGGGTCCTTCGTCGCGCGCACCAGCTCCGTCCCCGCCAGCACGAGCACGTTCTCGTTGTTGCGCCGCATCCGCGTCACGAGGTGGTCGAGCTGGAACAGCAGGTGCGTGTCGGCGGAGGACCGGTCGCCGCTCTCCAGCCGCTCGACCACCTCCAGCTGGCGCTGCAACAACGTCTGCGACCGCCGGAACATGTTGACGAACACCTCGGTGTACCCGGCGCGGACGTCCTCGTTCTCCGCGTCCCTGCGCGACACCGCCGCGCACAGCTGTTCGACCTGCCCGACGAGCAGGCCGAGCCCGGCGTCCGACACCGCGGGAAGACGGTTCCCGAGCGCATCGTCGTCTCCGCCGGCCATGAGGTCGGCGAACGGCACCGCGGCCAGGGCGTCGATCTCGCCGCGCACCGAGGCGCTCGCGCGGTGGAGGCGTCGCACGTCCAGCGCCACCGCCGCCAGGAGCGCGACCGCGCCGGCCGCGAGAGCCGCCACCGCCACGCGGACCCAGCCGCCGGTCGTGAGGTCGGTGACGGCCGCGAGGGCCACCACCGCGAGCTGTGCCGCCGCGGTCGCGGCGATCGTGACGTCCAGGCGTGTGGTCATGGCTGCTCCCTCCTGGTCATCGGGTGTCGGACAGCTGCGACAGCCCGGAGTAGACCCGCCGGAGCAGGTCCATCGACGGCAGGCCGTTGACGAGGGGCGCCGTCTCGTGCACGCGCAGGTAGTCGTTCCCGATGCACTCGCCGATGATCGTCCGGGTCAGGCCGAGCGGTGCGGAGATGGCGACCGCGACCTCGGCGACCGACTGCGGCACGACGCACACCCGGCACACCGCGCGCTGGTCGTCGGTCATCTCCCCGGCGGGCAGGGACACCAGGGGGCGGGCGAGTTCGACCACGGTCTCGAACCCGAAGTCGTCGTCCTGGACGTCGGGACGTTCCGCCGGGCGCACGTACGGCCGGATCAACGCCGCGTCGCCGAGTTCGGGCGCCGGGCCGAGCTCGATCTCCGGGCCCCCCACCCCGCTCGACGGCACCAGGCAGGAGCGCCTCGACCCGCTGTTCTCCTCCCGCACCAGCACCTTGATGGGCACGAGGTCGGTCAGCGCCTCGACCACGATAGCCGCGTCGGTCGGCGGACCGGGTTCCTCCGCCGCCCGCCGGTCGCGGAAGTCGTGCTCGGCCCACTCGCGGTAGTCGGTCCACCCCCCGAAGCGCGCCGGGTCGGGCGAGCCCCGCTTGGCAGTCGTCACGAGGCGGTGGTCGGGAACTGCCACGGCCCGGTCCCGGTTCACCGTCATTTGCGCGCCCCGCGGTCCGTGCGCATGCCGATGCCCCGCTCGGACTCCGGCCAGACCTCGTCGAAGCGCTCCGCGTCCACCGGTGCGACCAAGGTGCGCCGCGCTTCCCGGTACGGCAGCGGAACGACGACGCGCAGCCCGCGGTCCGAGTCGGAGGTGGAGATCGTCACTTCGGTGGTGAGCGACGAGAAGTTGGGGGACTGCGCGACGGCGACGGCGAGGCCGGCGCCGACGAGCAGGCCGAGCACCGCGGTGAGCGCCCGTGGGTTGAGTCGCATCGCTTGTGCCTTTCCAGGTGGTGTGCGGGTCGGCTACACGTGCGACAGCGGCTGCGCGGGCGGCTGCCGGTCGCCGGTCGTGCCGGTGTCCGGCCACGACGCGTCCCGCAGCTTCTTCCCGTAGTCCAGCACCGCCACCGAGCGGTCGAACCCGATGACGCCGGTGAGCCTGCCGTCCCGCAGGTAGCCGGTGAGCGATCGCTGCGAGGTGGACACCTGGTCGAGCGAGACGTGCTCGACGCCGACCGACGGCATCCCGACGGCCTGGATGCGCAGCCCGTGCTGTTCGGACCAGAACCGGGGAACCGGGGTGAACGGCGTCGCCGACTCCCGGCCGCTCAGCAGGCTCTCCGCCGCGGCCCGGCCCATCTCGATCGCGTTGGTCCAGTGCTCGACCCGTCGCGGTTTCCCGTCGAACCGCAGGTTCGGCCAGGAGGCGACGTCGCCGGCCGCGACCACGTCCTCCATCCCCTCGACGTGGCACGTGGCCTCGCACACGACCCCGTTGTCCAGCCGGGCGCCGGAGTCGCGCAACCAGGACACCGCCGGCACCGAGCCGACCGCGACGACCACGCAGGACGCGCCGAGGGTCCGGCCGGTGGACAGCAGCAGCTCGGCGCGGGAGGCGCCGCCCGCCCAGGACCGCACGGTGACGCCGAGTTCGAGGCGGACCTTGTTGCGCCGGTGCAGGTCCGTGAGCCGGGTCGCCAGGTCGTTGTCGAGGAGGTTGTTCATCAGCGTGCCGGTGCGCCCGACGATCGCGACGGACCGGTCCATGGACCTCAGGCTCGACGCGACCTCGCAGCCGATGAACCCCGAGCCGACCACCACGACCTGCTCCCGGGAGCGGTCGAGCAGGTTCTTCATCTTCCGCGTGTCCGCGCGGGTGCGGACCACCACGACCCTCGGGTGGGCGTTCATCCCGCCGGGGTGCCTGCGCGGCTCGACCCCGCTCGCGATGACCAGCCCGTCGTACTCCAGCTCCTCACCGCCGGGCAGGTGCACGACCCGCCGGCGCGGGTCCAGCTGGGACACCGGGGTGTTCAGCCGCCAGGTCGCGTCGAGGTTCTCGGCGGGCGCCGTCAGCACGTCCGCGGCGGCCAGCTCCCCGGTGAGGAACTGCTTGGAGAGCATCGGGCGGTGGACCGGCATGGTCGACTCGGAGCCGACGATGACGATCTCACCGTCGAACCCGAGCTCGCGCAGCCGTTCGGCGGCGCACAGGCCCGCGATGCCCGCTCCGACGACCACGATCCTCGGCAATCCGTTCATGCGTCCCTCCCGGCGACTTCGATGGCCCGCATCGGGCAGGACCGCGCCGCGGAGAGCACGTCCAGGTTGCGGGTGGTGTCAGGGCTCTGCCGGTAGGCCAGCCGACCGTCCTCCTGGAGCTGGAAGACGTCGGGGGCCTCGGTCTGGCAGAAGCCGTAGCGGTGGCAGCGCTGGTTGTCGACGCTCACCTTGAGCGGCGCCGCCTTGTCGACCGGCGCCGCCCGCACCGCGTCGCCCTCGATGAGCCCGACCTTCGCCAGCGCCCCGGGCGGCACGAACCGCACCGCCACGAGCGCGAGGGCGGGCGCCGAGACGGTGAGACCGGCGAGCCACACCAGCTCGAAGTTGCCGTTGGCCCACGCTCCCCACCACGCGTGCGCGGCGGCGAGCACGAACACCGCGTACGCGGTCTGGTGGAACCGCAACCAGTTCCGGTAGCGGAAGACGCGGTGCATCCCGGCCGTGACGACGATCGCCACCATCAGGTCGAAGGCGATGATGCCGAGGGCGTGCCGGACGTAGCCGTTGAGGAACGGGACCACCACCTGCGAGCCCACGACGAGCTGCTCGTCCAGGAACCAGAACCCGAACCCGTGCACCGCCGCGGTCGCGAGGGTGAACGTGGCCAGCATGGAGTGCCCGCTGCGCAGCGCGTGGTGGCCGGTGAACCGGCGGACCCAGCCGGTGGCGGTGAACACGCCCCAGCACAGGGTCAGGCACAGCGAGAGGTAGGACAGTCGCGCGGAGAGCGCCACCACGCCGCGCACGCCGTTGTCGTTCCCGGTGTAGCCCACCGCGAGCACGTCGGCGGTCAGGCCCGTCATCGCGATCACGTCCACGCCCCTTCCTCGGCCTCTTCGTCCTCGACGGCCTCTTCCGGCCGGGTCCGCGAGCCGACCCGGACCACGAGCAGCGTCCCGGCGCCCACCGCCACCAGCAGGACGATCCCGAGGACGAGGTCCACCGGCGCGGGCAGTGCCTGGTACCGCGCGTCCGTGCCGGAGTGCACCGCCAGCGCGTCGGACGTGGCGAGGCCCGTGCTCTCCAGCAGCGCCATGTGCCGCGACACGTAGTCCTCGGCGATCGCGGCGGAGGAGCGGACGACGTCGTTCTCCGTCGTGGACCGCACCGCGGCGATGGCCATGTAGACCGACCCGTGCGCGGCCCTCGTCAGGTTGACGTAGACCCGGTCGAGCTCGTCGCCGCTCGCCGCGCGGATCTCGTCGCGCCAGCCCCGCTGCTGCGGGGTCGGCGCCTGCGGCAGCTGGACCTGCAGGCGGTCCGCGGCCGCGATGTTGTTCTTGTGCAGCACGTGGTGCTCTTCGGCGAGCTGCGCCGCGACCGCCCGCACCTTCGGGTTCGTGCTGCGCCGGGCGACGTCCTCGCTCGCCGGCGCTTCCCACAGGCCCGCTTGGGCGACCGCGACGAGCATCTTCACGTCGGCCGGGTACAGCGGGCCGTGCGGCGCGTCGATGGTCGTGTCCTTCCGCACGCCGTGCCCCGGCGGGTCGCCGTCGTGCCAGCCGCTGGTCGCCGAGACCCCGCACGCCCCGACCGTCCCGGTGACGGCCAGGACGAGTGCCAGCCGGACGACCAGTGACCGCCGCTCGGCGCGCGTACTACGCCAGAAAACGCTCATCGATGCCTTCATCCGAGGTGTTGAGCCGAGGTGTGTGGTCGAGTCCCGCTGGTGGAAGCCGCGGACCGACGGCGTCAGTCAACACGCCGGCCCGGCGGAGCGGAACGACGACGAGGCCTTCAGGTAGCCGCCGTACCCGAAGAGGAAGAACGACCCGTTCGGCCTTGCCCGCCGTCCCGTGTGGTGGTATCCCGGCAAGGCGATCGAAAGGAGTCCACCTGGTCCGTCCATTCAGGACACCGCGTCTCGATTCGTCGCGGCGCCGGCGCGCGGCCGGGCAGCGTGATCACGGTGCTCGACGGGCGCGAGCGGGCCGGCGCGTGGCCGGTGCGCTGGAGAAGTGGCGCGAGGGCGGGAAGACCCGGTCCGTCGCGCCCGATGTGGACCCGCGCCGCCACCACCGGGCGGGCCGCTGTCGCTCAAGACCGGCCGGATGAGGGGTGGGGCCACCGCACGTGACGCGGCGGCGGGCCCCCTCGGTCAGGGGACCCGCCGCCGTGATGCCGGAAAACCCCTACCGGAGCTTGTAAGCGCGGATCAGGGTCTGCTCGAACACGTTGCCCTTGCTGTCCGAGCCCTTCACCCGCAGCGAGGCGTACGCGCCCGGCGCGGCGGCGTTGCGGACCAGCGCGGTGCGGCCGAGCACCGGGGCGTCGGACCACGTGCCGCCGTCGTCGAACGACACCTCGACGCGCACGTGCCGCACCCGCCCGTGGTCACCGCCCGCCTGCTGGGTGATGACCAGCGGCACGGCGAGCGGTCGGCCGGCGGCGGCCGCGCCGTTCGCGTCCAGCTCAGGGGTGAAGCGGACGACGGTGAGCGGCAAGGGCTGCCGCTCCTCACCGGGCGCGGTGCCGGAGCGGAACGTCCACGCCGAGTGCACCCGGGTGGTGAACTCGGAGACCTCGCCCGACCGCGAGCTCTCCACCTCCAGCCGGTAGTCCGCCGGCCCCGGCGGCACGGGGAACGCCCCGATGCCGGGCAGCGGCGTCTCGCCCACCACCTCGCCGTCGCGGTGCAGCGTGGTGCGGGACGTGCCGGTCAGCGAGTCGCCGAAGTTGCCCGAGCCGTCGCCGAAGAGCCACAGGTCGGCGACCACCACGTCACCCACGCGGAACAGGTAGGGCGAGGCCGAGTGCGGCGGTGTCGGGCCGATGACCGGGAACCCGAACGCCTCCGCGTACCTCCGGCCCGGCCGGTAGGTGCGGTCGGGGCTGAGCAGCACCGACTCCAGCGTCTCCGGTGTGCCCTGGAACAGCTGCCAGCGCCAGGTCGCGTCCGCGGCGAGCACGTGGTCGACCGCGCCGGACAGCGGTTCCGACGCGGTCACGCCGCCGTACCCGTAGATGCCGTCGGCGGTCGTCACCCTGCCGGAGTGCTCGCCGATCCGACCGGGCCGGCGAGGGCCGAACCCGGTGCGGACCTCCGTCAGCTCGCCCTTGCCGGGGCGACGCGCGATCCCGGTCGGCGCACCGCCGCGCTCCTGCCACGCGAGCCGGTAGGACACCGGTTTCCCGCCGACCGGCGCGCCGGTGAACTCCGCGCCGATCAGCACGCCGTACGCCGCCGCCGGCAGCTTCGGACCGCTGTTGCCCAGCGCCAGGTCGGCGGGGAACCCCTGCGGGTACACCAGGCCCATCACGGCCGTCGCGCCCTCGTGGTGCCTGCCGAACGCGACGTAGCCGAACCTGGGCTTGGCCCCCTTCTCGGGCGGCGTGATCGTCACCGGCGCCGAGGCGCGCGTGTCGAAGACCACCTCGGTGTCGGCGGTGACCGTGACGTCCGGCCGGAGCAGCACCGTCGTGTCGGGCTCGCCGAAGCGCTGCTCGGACACGGCGGTGTAGACGCCCTTGGGCACGCGGGTGGTGACGTCGCCGTCCGCGTCGGTGATCAGGCTGAACCGGTCGTTGGTGACCCCGATGAGCAGCGTGGAGTAGTTGCCCTCCGGTTGGCCGGACCGGTCGAGCTGGGTGATCCGGACGTCGTAGCTCTCCACCTCGCGGCTGACCGCGACGGGCGTGCGCAGCAGCACGTCCGCGCCGCTCCTGGCGAGGACCAGGCCGGAGTACTCGCCGTCGGCCGCGCCGGACCTGCCGTCGCCGGTGACCGTCACCGCCGCCTCGCCGCCCGCCGGGACGGTGACCGCGGCCGGGCTGACGGAGAAGGTCCCCGCCGGGCCGGGTGTGCCGTCCGGGTTGCGCGCCTGCACGTCCAGGTCGAGCGTCACGGGGGTGGCGCCCGCGTTGCGGTAGGTCAGCGCCTTGCTCAACGGCACGTCGTCGTCGTGCGGCCACTGCTGGACGCCCAGGCTGACGCTCGGGGGCGACGTGGTGAGCGTGGTGGTCATGACCTCGGCCGAGTCGACGCGGCCGGAGCCCTGGTCGAACACGGTCAGGTCGGGGTTGGGCTCGGCCGCCGCCATCAGGGCGGCCTTGAGCCGGTCGCCCGGCCAGTCGGGGTGCTGCTGCGCGAGCAGCGCGGCGGCGCCCACGACGTGCGGCGTCGCCATCGACGTGCCGGACATGGCGTGGTGGTCCGCCGGACCGGCGCCCGGCAGGCTCCGCGACTTGGCGGCCACGATGTCGACGCCCGGCGCGGTGATGTCGGGCTTGACCCCGCCGTCGCCGACGCGCGGGCCGCGGCTGGAGAAGTCCGCGAGGTCGTCGTTCCGGTCGACCGCGCCGACGGTCAGCGCGGCCTCCGCGCTGCCCGGCGAGCCCACGGTCGCCGCGGCGCCGCTGTTGCCGGCCGCGACGACGAACAGCGTGCCGTGCGCCGCGGACAGGGTGTTGACCGCTTCCTCCAGCAGGTCGACCTCCGGCCCGTCGGCGCCGCCCAGGCTGACGTTCACCACGTCCGCGCCCTGCTCGGCGGTCCAGCGCAGGCCGTCGAGGATCGCGGACTCGGCGCAGCCCGCCTGCCCGCACACCTTGGCGTCGAGCAGCTGCGCGCCCGGTGCGACACCGCGGTACCGCGTGCTGTTGCTCGCGATGGTCGACGCGACGTGCGTGCCGTGGCCGATGGTGTCGGTGGCGTCGGGGTCGCTGGTGAAGTTGCGCTCGGCGACCTCCCTGCCCACCAGGTCCGGGTGCCCGCCGTCGACGCCCGTGTCCACGACGCCGACCTTCACGCCCGCACCGGTGTACCCGGCCGCCCACGCGGCGGGCGCACCGATCTGCGGGACGCTGTGGTCCAGCACGGGCCGGCGCACGCCGTCGAGCCAGACCTTCGCCACGCCCGGGGCGGTCAGCAGCGCCTGCCAGTCGGCCCCGGACGCCTTGGCCGCCGTCGTGGCCACCGCGCCCACGGTCGGCAGCTCGCGGTCGACCCGGAGCGCGCCCAACGCCGCCGCCCGGTCGCCGGAGCGCTGGACGATCAGCGGCACGCGGTCGCGGCGGGCGTCGTCGTAGCCGGCCTCGACCAGGCCCGTGACGTCGAACAGCCGCGCGTCCAACCTGCCCTCGGCGAGCGGGCGTGCCGCGTCGCGCGGGACGACGTGCACGTGGCCCCGGCGGTGGAAGGTCAGGTAGCCGATGCCCTCCCGGCCCGCGCCCGCGGTGACCGCGGCGACCCGGTCACCGTCGAGCACGACCCGGTCACCGCTGATGAGCGTGACGACCCGGGTCGTGCCGCCCTTGTGCGCTTCACCGGCCGCCGCCGCCTGCGGCGCCAGTGGCACCGCCGACGCGGCGGCCACCCCTAACGCGAGCACCGCGGCCGGCCACGCCTTGAGCCTCCGTGATCTCGAACCCGACACGAGTTCCTCCCGATCCTCCGGTTGAGGTCGGCGCCACGGAACTGTCGAGTGGTGCGTGGCACGCACCGGTCGGCGCCGACCGGTGCGGACGCTAGGGGCTGCCGGGGTGTTCAGGATCGTGGCCGGTGAACTGAACAACGTCCTCCGAACACCGGACCGGGGAGGCGATGTCGTTGCTGCGCCGGATCCGCATGACGTGGCTCGGGCCGTCGTTGCGCCGGCCGGGAGCAAGCCCTTTCCCGAGCTGTGCTCACCTCACCGGCCTGGGCGCAACGCCTGCTGCCACCGGAGCGCCTTCACCCCTTCCCGTTCCCCCTGGCTCACCGCATCCAGTCCGACGGCTGATCCCTCGAACAGACGGTCACCACCACGCGGTGGCGTTGTTCGCGGTGCACGTCCCGTTCGGGTCGACCACGTAGCACGCCCGGAAGGCGCGGTTCGGGTCGGCGCTCGTCGGGTAGGCCTGCGTGTAGTTGCGGCTGCCCGCGGTGTAGGTCGAGAAGTCGTCCGCCACCCGGTCGCCGTTCAGGTCGACCTCGAAGCGGATGAACTCCGGCCCGCTGTACTGGAGGATCCTGCCCCAGCCGTACTGCGCGCCGCCGCAGTCGCCGTAGCGGACCTGGACGACCCGGCCGTCGACCGTGCGCTGCACCGCCGTCAGCGGGTTGCCGCACGTCGCCGGGTCGCTCCACCACGGAGCGGCCGCGGAGGCGGCCGCGGTCGTGGCGGCGATCAACGTGGTGGTCGTGGCGACGGTCGTCAGGACGGCCGCCACCTTCGTCGTGTTCCTCATCGTTCCCCCTGGTGTCCGGTTCGACGGAGGCGGTCGGCGTCGCGCCTGGGTTCGCGGCCGTGCACGGGGCTGGAAGCCCGCGCCGGTCCCGGTCGGGAGTCGGGCCGAGGCCGCGCGTACCCGCCGACGAGGTCGGCGTCGCACTGGGACTCGGTGTCGTCACTCCCCCATCGACCCGAGCGCCTCACCGCCGACTTCATGGTCGCACCACTGACGGGGAATAGGCACGATCTCGTTCGGGTGAACGCACGGTATCCGATCGCGCCGCGTGACCACCGTTGCCGCGTTGCCCTTCGCCCGGCCCGTCGTCGTGGTCATCCGGCGAGGATGCGCCCGGTGATCGGCACGCCACCGGTTTCCGCGGAAGTCGCCGCACGCTTTCCCGTCGCCGTCGAGCCGGTCCCACCCCCCGGTCGGGACCGGCTCGACGGAAAGCGGTCGACGATCGGGATCGGCGACTGCCCTGGCCTCGGCACGCGGACCCGGTGTGATTCGACCGGTCCGGTATTTCGGCTCACGACAAGTGTGGCGCCATTGTTCGAAGTTCCACCATTGGCTGTTCCGCCATGCAGGAACCGCCACACCGACGGGCGTTCTCACGCGCGTTCCACTCGACGAAGGCGACCGCGGCGCCCAGTTTCAGGATGATCCGGCCCACGTGCGCGCGCACGGTGCGTTCACCGATACCCAGGCAACGCGCGATCTCCCGGTCGGTCTTGTCGCTCGCGAGCACCCCGAGCACTTCGAGCTCTCGCTCGCTGAGGGCGGCGAAGGGCCCCGAGTGCCATTCCGGGCGCACGGTTCCCTCAGCCGACGCGCCGTGACCCGGCACGGTCGTCGTCCCGATCGGTCAGCCCGATCACGGCCGGCACTCCGCCGTCGTCCTCGATGACCAAGCCGCCGTGCGACACCGGGTGGCTGGTCGCGGTCTGCTGGTCGGCGTTGACGCACCACGACACGCCGATCACCGTGAACAGCACCGCCATCAGCACGACCGCGAGGAGTCGCGCTCCCGCCGGCAGCGCACCGATGGAGATCACCACACCCGCCGTGGTCCCCGTCGCCACCATGACGCACGCCATGGCCGGCACCGGACGCGCCAGGCTGGTCAGCAGGGGAACGACGACGTCGCGGACGTTCGGCCGGCCGGTCGGCGCCGCGGGCGGCTGCCGGGTGGTCGGGTTCGACCTCCTCCCGGTGCTCGACGGGCTCCTGCACCGCCTCCGGGTGGTCGACCGGCACGGCTCCGCCCTGCAGCTCGCACCAGAGCACCACGACCTTCTCGACCTGCGGCTCGGGCAGCCCGCACGCGACGACGAACGCCCGGACCTGGTCCATCTTCGTGGGCAGCGAGGAGTTCTTCTGGTCGTTGACGAACCGGTAGGCCGTGCTGCGGGGGATGCCGCCGCGGGTGGCGACCTCGGCCGGGGTGAACCCGGAGCGCACCTGGACCCGGCGCAGCAGGGAGATGAACTCCGCCGGGGTGCGGGCCCCCAGCTCGTCGTCCGCCACGGGCACGGCGCGCGGTCGCTGCGCATCGGGCACGTGCGGCGAGATCGGCACCACGTTCGTCGGTCCTGCGCCGCCGCGCCGCGAGGTGTCCAACCGCTTCCACGCCTCGTGCAGGTGCTCGACCGCGGACCTGTCGGCCGCGCAGGCGCTCAGGACCTTCCGGTAGAAGTGCCACTCGCGGACGCGCTGCTGCACGGCGACCCGCACGACCTCGGTCGACCGGCCCACGTCCTGGGCCAGGCCGGGGAGCGACAGACCGGCCCGCCTGATCTCGACCCGGACGGCGCCGAGGAACGCCGCCGGCGAAGTCCGGTGATCCTGGAGCCGCGGTGACGTCATATGGCGGTGGTAAGCCTGGTGGGTCCGGAGATCCGACGTCCGGCCGGCGGCCGGACGCTGCACGGCGTCGTCGTCTGTATCGAGCGACCATCGAGCATGCGACGCCCTCACACTGGAGGGCGACTCATGGGGTTTGTGCTGTCTCTCGGAAGCCGATCGTTCGCAGGCCGGTGGCCCGCCTCCCGCCACCTCGCCGTTTCCACGGAACACGACGGCATCGCTGGTGAAGGCGCTCCTTTCCACCGCGTGGCCGCACCGCCCGATCCGTCCCGCCGCGTCCCGGCGCGTCCACACCGGGGTTCCGCGTCCATCCACCGGGCCCGGTCGCCCACCCGGCACGACCACCGACCCGGCCGGTGTCCGCGCAGATGGCGGCGATCCCACGGCGTCCAACGACGTGGTCCCACACCGTTGTCGGCGGGTATGTTCGGCGGGCAGACGCA
The DNA here is from genome assembly GCF_016695385.1 of Saccharothrix sp. 6-C. Classification (NCBI taxonomy): domain Bacteria; kingdom Bacillati; phylum Actinomycetota; class Actinomycetes; order Pseudonocardiales; family Pseudonocardiaceae; genus Saccharothrix; species Saccharothrix sp. 6-C. Next base: position 5,557,771 of record NZ_CP064192.1, read on the forward strand.
CACCGGCTCTGAAGGCACGCCGTGCAGCCGTGTCCCAGGGCCCGTCGGCCTCCTGTTGGCCCAGGAGGCCGACCAAGTCGCCTGCCCACCGCACTCGCCGCTCCGCCCTTCCGCGGATGTGCGGGCGCCGCGCACCGGCCCTCGCAGTGGGCGCCGTCCGGTCGAGCAGCCCGCACGGATTTCGCCCATTCGTCAGCCGGGAAAGCCTCGCCCGGCAATCGTCCGCGACAATGCGGACGGGTAGCTTTGACGACTGGCGACAACAAGAACGTGCGTCCCGATCACTTTCCCCGTGATTAGCGCACGCCTCGTCGATGCGATCACCGAAGTGGAGGACTGATCACGTGGCAGGCGTGTTCGTCAACTACCGGGCCAAGGACAACCCCGTCGCCGCCGCCGCGATAGCTCGGGTCCTGACCGACAACTTCGGTCGGGAGCTGGTGTTCCGGGACTGCGTCTCGATGGCGCCCGGCGAGCCCTACCCGCAGGCCATCCGCCAGGCCCTGCGCGAAGCCGACGTCCTGGTCGCCGTCGTCGGCCCGGACTGGTTGGCCGTGGACCCGTCGACGGGGAGACCGCGCGTCGAGGCCGAGGACGACTGGGTCCGGATGGAGATCGCGCACGCGCTGAGCCACGGCATCCCCGTCGTCCCGGTGCTGCTGCACGACACCCCGGAGAACGCCCGCGCACCGCGGCACCACGAGCTGCCCTCCAGCATCAGGCGGTTCGCGAGCATCCAGGCCGCGCGCTTCAGCCAGCGGCGGTTCGACCAGGACCTGGCCGCCCTGGTGGAACGCCTGGTCGACCTCGTGCCCACGCTCGCCGTGCCGCGGCTGTTCGTGCAGCCCGTGCCCACGCCGGGGGCCGATGTGGCGCCGAGCGTGCTGTTGCGGGCGGAACACGGCGTGGTGCCGTTCTCGGGTCGGCAGCGGGAGCTCGCGGACCTGGTGGCGTGGGCCAACGACCCGGCCACCAGCGCGGTGCGCCTCCTCGTGGGCCGTCCGGGGTCGGGGCGGCGGCGGCTCGCGTTGGAGTTGTGCGACAGGCTGCGCCGCACCGGGTGGTTCGCCGGTGTGCTCGACGGCGAGGCGCCCGCGGCCCAGATCCGCAGGGCCGGCACGGTCGACAAACCCTTCCTGGTCGTCGTCCCGGACGGCGAACTGCGGTCCGAGCGGTTGGCGGTGCTGGCGGAAGCGCTCGTCGACCGCTCGTCTGCTCGCGGCGCCACGAGCAGGTTGCTGGTGCTCGGGCGATCGGCCGGCACCTGGCTGACCCCGTTGCGCGACCACGCGGACCGCCGGGTCGCCACGCTGTTCGCCGACGCCGACCGCGTCGGCGCGATGGCCCTCGACGGCGTTCCGGCCGGTGCGACGCCCGAGGCGGCGGTGGCGGCGTTCGCGGGCGTGCTCGGGCTACCGGTGCGGCCGCAACCCGCCGGGCGGCCGGAGACGGTGCTCGACCTGCACGCGCTCGCCCTGGGCGCGGTCCTCGGGTCAGCCGACCGCGGGGACCCGCCGGCCCGGGTGCTCGACCACGACCGCGACCGGTGGCGCGCGGCGACCGACGACCACAGCGCCCCGGAGACCGCCCGGACCGCGCTCGCGGTGATCGGGACGCTCGCCACGCTGTGCGCCCCGGCCTCGCGGGAACGGGCGGAGGCGCTCATCGCCAGGCTCCCCGAGGTCCTCGGGGAGGACTCCGCGGCCGTGCACGAGTACGTCGGGCTCTTCTCCCGGCTGTACCCGGGACCGCACCCGGTGAACGCGCTGAGCCCCGACCTGCTCGGCGAGCGCCTCGTCGCGGACACCCTGACCGCGCAACCCCTGCTCGTCACGACCCTCGTCGCCGTGTTCTCGGACGAGTGGCTCACCTCGGCGTTGACCGTGCTCGGCCGGGCGCTCCCGCGGCACCACGACCTGGCGCCCGTCGTCCGGTCCTTGTTCCGCGCCGCGCCCCACCGGGTCGAGCCGCTCGTCTTCGACGTGGTCACCAGGCTGGCGGACCCCGAGCCCCTGGCCAGGGCGATCGCCGAGGAGATGGCGACCGTCGACCGGCAGGTGCCCGACGTCGTCTCGCTGCTCATGAAGCTCGCCGGCGCGGACCAGGCCCGCGACCCGTTGCGCGGCGCCACGATCGACGCGATGCTCGACGCGGCCCGGAAGTTCACCGACCGGCTCGCGGAGCACAGCGGCACCACCGTGCCGCCACATGTCACGCGCATCGTCGACGCCGCGACCGACACGGTGCGCGACTTCCTGGTGGGCGGCCTGGACCCCGGCTCGGGACGCATGCCGATCAAGCCGGACGGGAAGCCGATCCTGCCTCCGGGGACGCTGACCCTCCTCCGCGACCTGTTCCACACGCACCCGAAGGGCGACGAGAAGGAAGACGGCTGACCCCGTGCGGTCACCGGGTGTGGCTGATCGCGGGCCACACCCGGCGGGGCGGATCAGACCGCGATCGGGCCGAAGATCCAGTTGCCCCGGACGTCCTCCTCCGGGCTGCGGAAGAACTGCTCGTTGGCGGTGTGGAGCTCGTCGCGCCCGATCCAGCCGTTGCCGTCCAGGTCGAGCTTGTCGAACGCGGCGTTGCCCGCGTCCTCCGACAGGCGGAAGGCGCTGGCCGCCATGCGCACGTACTCGGTCCTGGTGATCCGGCCGTCGCCGTCGACGTCCATCAGGTCGTAGAAGGCGTCGGCGATCGGGGCGATGTGGGTGCGGTAGCCCTCGTCGGACGTCGTCACGAACCGGTCCATGCCCGAGGAGTACTCGTCGACGTCGACGCGGTCGTCCCCGTCGGTGTCCATCGGGCGGGTGACCGCCTCCCACAGCCTGTCGTAGCGCTCCCGGACCAGTTCGCTCTCGGGCGAGCCCGGCGCGTAGCCGAACGCGGTGACGAGCCGGTCCGCGGAGGCCGTGTAGTCCATCCTGTCGATGGCGCCGTCGTCGTCCACGTCCAGCAGGGCGAACAGGTGCGCGAGTTTCCGTTTCAGCAGTTCGTTGAGCACGGGTGCGATCCTTTCTTCAGCGGGGCATTACGCTCACGACGTGAACGTTACTGTCCCCGATGCGAGCACGGTGAGGTTGCCGCGTGGCTAACCATGTGGTAGATGGAGCCAATGGTTTTGTGGCCTCCCATGTGATCAGCGCTCTGGTGGCTCGCGGCGACACCGTGACCGCATTGGCGCGGGCCGACGGGGAAGTGGTCCGGAGGAAGGTCGCCGACGCCCTGACCACGCTGCACCTGAACCCCGCCCTGGTGGAGAAGGTGCAGGTCAGCTCGTTCTCACTGGCCGAACCGGGCCTCGGCATATCGGCCGCCGACGTGTTCGCCGAACCGTGCACGTATTGGCACAGCGCCGCCCTCATCACGTTCTTCCCGCGACGGGAGGCGGAGTTGCACGCGGTCAACGTGGTCGGTTCGGCCAACGCCGTGGCCGCGTTCACCGGGCACGCGAAACCCGGTTCCCGGTATGTCCACGTGAGCACCGCCTACCAACACGGCATCACTGAGGGTAGAGCGTTCGAGCAATGGCCTGACTATGGTCACCCATCCGAGTTCCGAAATGACTACGAGCACTCCAAAAGGGTCGCCGAAGTAGAGCTTTCGCAGACCGGGTTAGCACAGAGGGGTGACGTGCTCGTCGCCCGATTGGGCGTCATGGTCGGCCACTCCGGAACCGGCCGGGCGTTGACGGACCTCGGCATGTACGACTTCCTCCGGGTCATCGCGCTGTTCGCCAGGCGCACCCCCGGCGAACGGGTCCGCTTCGTCTGCCACCCGAGGGCGGCCCTGCACCTGACGCCCGTCGACGGCACCGTGGACCGGCTGCTGGCGCTGGCGGACGGCCCGTTCGACCGGCCGGTGCGGCACCTCGTGCCGCCGACCGCGGTGCCGGTGACCGACCTGTTCGCCGCGATCTCCGCGCACCTGCCCGTCGAGCTGGTCGCCGTCACCGCCGCCGAGGTCGAGGCCGAGCCCTTCAGCAGGTTCGAGGCCATCGTGAACATGCGGTGCAAGTTCACGTCCCCCTACCTGCGCCACGAGTACGGGTTCGAGTCCCACGCGGACGCCGAGCCGCCACCCGTCACACCCCGGATCCTCGACCTGCTCATCTCCTGGTACACCCGCGAGGGGCTGCCCGAATGACGGACTTCGTCACCCGCTTCCGCGCCCGCCCGCGCACCGACCGGAGGGTCTCCTACCTCGCCGACGGGCGTCCGGCGGCCGAGTTGACCCACCTCGAGCTCGACCGGCGGGCGAGGGCCGTGGGGTCCTGGCTGACCGAGTCGGGGATGGCGGGCAGACCGGTGCTGCTGCTCCACCCCGCCGGCCTGGACTTCCTCGTCGCGTTCCTCGGCTGCCTGTACGCGGGCGCCGTGGCGGTGCCCGCGCCCCTGCCCCTGTCGGGCGCCTCGCGGGTGGACCGGGTGGACCGGCTGATCGAGGACTCCGGTGCGCGACTGGTGCTCACCGACGAGGCGCACGTGGGCGTGCTGGACGGCCTGTCGGCGCGGACCGCCGCCGAGGGCCCCGACTCGTGGGAGCCGCCGGAGGTGGACGCCGGCGCCGTCGCCTACCTCCAGTACACCTCCGGGTCGACCAGCAGGCCGCGTGGCGTCGAGGTCACCCACGGCAGTCTGACGCACAACCTGGAGCTGTTCCGGAAGATCAGCGGCGACGTCCCCGTCCGGCGGATCGGCGGCTGGCTGCCGCACCACCACGACATGGGACTCGTCGGGCTCCAGCTCCAGGCCCTGCACGCGGAAGCCGACCTGGTGCTGCTCTCACCGGAAGCGGTCATCGCCCGTCCGATCCGCTGGCTGCGCGCGATCAGCGAGCACCGGGTGGACTGGACCGTGGCGCCCGACTTCGGCTACGCGTGGGCGACCCGCCGGGTCGACGACGCGGACCTCGCCGGACTCGACCTGTCCTGCCTGACGATGGCGGTCAGCGGCGCCGAGCCGATCCGGATCGCCACGCTGGACGCGTTCGTCGACAGGTTCGCGGCGGTCGGGTTCCGCCGCACCTCGCTGAACCCCGGCTACGGGCTCGCCGAGTCCACCCTGGTGGTCACCTGCACGTCACGGGGGCGCGGACCGACCGTCCGCTCGTTCACCCCGGCATCGCTGGCCGCCGGCGAGGTCGTGCCCGCGTCGGACGCCGACGGGGTGCCGCTGGTCGGGTGCGGCGAGCCGGGCGACATGCGGGTGCGCGTCGTCGACCCGGTCACCGGCGCCGTGCTGGACGACGGCACGATCGGCGAGATCGGGGTGGCCGGGCCCAGCCTGGCCGCGGGCTACCACGGCGACCCCGCCGCGACGCGCGCCACGTTCGTCACCGGCCCGGACGGCCGGTGGCTGCGGACCGGCGACCTGGGTTTCCTCCTGGACGGGCAGCTGTTCGTCACCGGCCGGCTGAAGGAGCTCATCATCGTCCGCGGCCGGAACCTGTACCCGCAGGACATCGAGGTCGCCGCGCGGGAGGCGCACCCGGACGCGGGCCGGGGCGCGGCCTTCGGCGTGCGGTCCGCCGATGCGGAGGAGCACGTCGTGCTGGTGCAGGAGATGCGCCGCGCCGCGCAGGCCGACCCCGTCGCGTTCGCCGACGCCGTGCTCGACCCCGTGACCAAGCAGTTCGGCGTGTCGGTGAGCCTCGTGGTCGTCCGCTCGAACACCGTCCGCCACACCACGAGCGGCAAGGTGCGCCGGGGGCACATGCGCGAGCTGTTCCTCGGCGGCGGGCTGGTGGCGCTGCACCGCGAGCTGACCCCGGCGGTCGCCGGCGTCGTCGCCGCCTCGGAGGCGGACCGTGGCTGACGAGTCGTTGAGGGCCTGGCTCGTCGACGCGGTGGCGGGGTACCTGGGGCTGCCGCCGTCGCAGGTCGGCACCGGGGTGGCACTGCGCTCGCTCGGCTTCGACTCCGTGCACGCCATGGGGCTGTGCGTGGACATCGAGGAACGCTGGGGAATCCTCGTGGAGCCCACGCTGGCCTGGGACTTCCCCACCATCGACGCCATCGTCACGCACCTGGCCCCGCAGATCGACCGGACGTGAGCCGGCTGCGGCCGGTGTGCCACCATCGGGTTCGACGGCCGCGACACCGGCACGGCCGGAGCGCTCACCCCTGAACGGCGGAACACCCATGCGAGAGCACGCTGCCGGCGGCGAGGCACGCATCGTCCCCGTCAACGACGTCGAGCTCTGCTACGAGACCTTCGGCGACTCGAACCGGCCCGTACTGCTGCTGATCATGGGCCTGGGGTTCCAGCTCGTGCACTGGCCCGACGAGTTCTGCCGGCGGCTCGCCGAGCACGGCTTCTTCGTCGTCCGGTTCGACAACCGCGACGCCGGCCGCTCCACCCACCTGCCCGGGGCCACCTACTCGCTGGCCGACCTGGCCGCCGACACCGTCGGGCTGCTCGACGCGCTCGGCGCGAGCCGCGCCCACCTGGTCGGAGCGTCGATGGGTGGGATGATCGCCCAGGTCACGGCCGCGCTGCACCCCTCGCGGGTGCTGAGCCTGGCATCGCTCATGTCCACCACCGGCCGCCGCGGCAAGGGCCGCACCTCCCCGTGGCTGCTCCGCCACCTGTTCTCCAGGGGCGCCCGCACCGAGCAGGAGGCCGTCGAGCGGCGGGTGCGGCTGTTCGGCACCATCGGCTCCCCCGGCTTCGAGCAGGACGTCGACGAGATCAGGCGGGCGACCGCGCTCTCGTTCCGCCGTGACCCGGACCACCGGGGAGGCAGGCGCCGGCAGTACCAGGCGGTGCGCGCGGCGGGCGACCGGACCGACCAGCTCGCGCGGATCACAGCTCCCACGGTCGTCATCCACGGGACGGCGGACCGCATGTGCCACCACTCAGGCGGCGAGGCGACCGCGGCCGCGATCCGCGACGCCCGGCTCCTGCTCATCCCCGGCATGGGGCACGACCTCCCGCCCGGCGCGTGGCCGACGATCATCGACGCGATCGTCGGGAACGCCCGCCGCGCCCGGTCCTGACCGGTCCCTCGGAGGAGGCCGCGCCACCGCTCAGCGGCGCACCACCACGGGGATCGTGACCTGGACGGGGACGGTGCCGTGAGGTCCGGTGTCGGCCACGTCGCGGTAGCCGCCGTCGGCCCGCCGGCGCTGGTAGACGACGGTGAGCAGCGCCGGGCGGTGACCGGTGGGGGTGACGGTGACCCGGTCGCCCCGCACGGTGACGGTGCCCGCGTCGGCGGGCCGCAGCACCGCGCGGACCCGGTTCTGCGGGTTCGTCAGGTCGAAACCGGCCCCGCGAGCGCTCCGGACGTCGACCGCCGTGGTCGCGGAGCCGTCCGCGCGGGGGCGCAGCACGGGGTCGTCGGCCCGCAGCCGCAGCGGTCCGACGCCCGACGGCAGCGGCTCGTCGGAGGTGGACGCGTCGATCGAGAGGCCGTCGCCGAGGTGCAGGCGCGAGGTGTACAGGGCCCGAGAGGACGTGGTGGACGGCCGCCCGTGGTGGACGTAGTAGAGCTGCGTGCCGTCCGGTGAGCCGATGACGCTGCCGTGCCCGGTCGAGTACAGGCCCTGGGCGGGGTCCTGGGACAGCACCGGGTTCGCGGCGCTCTTGCGCCAGGGGCCGAGCGGGCCGCCGGCCGTCGCGTAGCCGACGCCGTAGAACTCGTTCTCGTAGTTGTTGGCCGAGTAGGTCAGGTAGTAGCGGGGGTTACCGCTCGCGTCCACGGTCCTGACGGTGGTCGAGCCCTCCGCCCACCGCCGGTCCTTCTTCGCGCCGCCCGAGCCCGCGTAGTCGTGGACGTGCGCGTTCTCCCACTCCTGCGGGTCGGAACCGTAGTCCAGGACCGGGACGTAGCCGTCCTTGCGGACGCCGGGAAGGTCGCCCGGCGCCCGGTTGCGGTCGCGGTACTCGGGCGCGATCGCCGGCATGGTGCGGCCCGCGGGGTCGCGCCACCAGTCGCCGGTCAGCTCGACGGCGTAGATGTTGGACTCCTCGACGTACTTGCCGAGGTCGTGGTCCCACACCCAGTTGCGGTAGGCGTTGCGGGAGAAGTAGAGGTAGATCCGGCCGTCCGCGTCGAAGAAGACGTTCGGGTCGATGTAGGGGATGTAGGTGCCGAGCGGGGCGGTCCGGCCTTCCTCCAGGGTGGCCGGCGGCTTCTTCTGCGCCGCGTCCATGATCAGGTTGACGTCGTGGTACGCCGGGTCGTACGGGTGGTAGTCCAGCGGCGCCTCGGCGATGTCGCGGAACGGTCCCGCGGGTGAGCGGGACACCGCGACGCCCACCTTGCACGGCTCCTCGAAGTCGGCGTGCCCGAAGTGCTCGGCCACGCCGCGGTTCATCCTGGCCGCGTAGAACAGGAAGTACAGGCCGGTCACCGGGTTGTGGTAGACCTCGGGCGCCCAGAACCAGTCGTGCGCCCAGTCGCCGTCCTGCCCGGCCCGCAGCGCGCCGCCCGGCAGGTGCTCCCAGGTGGCGAGGTCGGGCGAGCGGTAGACGGCGAAGTGGTAGCCGGGGTCGGCGCCTTCCGTGGAGTAGGCGTAGTAGTGGCCGCTGGGACCGTCGAACAGCACGAACGGGTCCGCTCCGGGGGTGTCGGCGGCGTTGTGGAAGGTCGCGTCGGTCGACCGGGCCGGGTGGGCCGGGGCGGGGACGGGCACGAGCAGCAGGGTGGCGAACACGGCGACGAGCAGGGCGGTGAGTCGCATACCCGCCATCCTGCCGCGTGGCGGCTCGACGAGGCCGGTCACGACGTCGCCTCCGTGGTCCGCCGCGCGACGTCGTTGTACCCGTGGTCGGCACGTGCGACCCGCAGCGGCACACCCGCCCGCACCGCGGCGAGGACCCCGGCCTCCACCTCGGCCACCCTGGTCGCGGTGGCGACCACCTCGGCCACGAGGCCGGCCGGCACGACGACGACACCGCTCCCGTCGGCCGTGACGAGGTCGCCGGGGCGCACGGTGATCCGGTCGTCCTCCGCGCCGATGGTCACCGGCTGCTGCGCGGCCACCATGCGCACGCGGTTCTTGCCGGATCGCATGAACGCGCCGCGCGCCCACACCGGGTAGCCGAGCGCGCGGATGCCGTCGACGTCGCGGCAGTAGCCGTCGACCACGGTCCCGGCGATGCCCCTGGCCACCGCGACCTCGGTCAGGATGTCGCCCCACACCGTGCAGTGCGGGCCGCCGTTGGCGAGCACGACGACCGAGCCGGGCGGCACGTCGTCGAGGTAGTCCGCGGCGGCGGCGCGCTCGCCCTCGGCCACCGGCTCGAAGGCGACGGTGAACGCGGGACCGACCACTGTGCCCGAGCCGGATTGGCGGGTGGCGCCCCACAGCGCGCCCGACACGCCGAGGACGTCCAGCGCGTCGCTGACCGCCGAGGTGCCGAAGTCCGCGAGCCCGCGGCCGATGTCGGTCATGAGCCGCCGCCGATCACGTGCACAGCCAACTTCCGGCCCCCCTGAAAGATGTTGATCTTCGCGTGGCGGCTCGCCTTGGACCCGAAGCCCGCCACCCGGCCGCCGAACAGGTACGAGTCCAAGCTGATCGGCATGACCTGCACCTGAGCCGATCCGGCCTCGACGACCGGGTAGCCGGTCGGCGCCACCCGCCGCTGCACGAGGTGACCGGCGCGCAGCCCGGCGGCGACGGCCTCGCGCCACGCGTCCGGAGCGCAGTCGTGGCCGATGGTCACGCCGTCGCCCCTGATGTCGTAGTGCCGCTTGAGCACGAACTCGCGCGGGTCGGCGAGCAGCCGGTCGGCCAACGGGCGGCCGTCGTCGTCCACGGCCGCCGGGGTGAGCTTGCGCGACCAGGGCAGCAGCTCGGCGACCAGCTCCCGTTCCGCGGGGGTGAGCAGCTCGGCGAACCCGGGCTGCTGCACGAGCGCCAGCGTCAGCTTGTTCTCCGCGACGTACCGCGCGCCGAACGGGTTCACGTGCACCATCGAGGTGTCCCGCACGGCGCGTTCCCACCGGTCGACGAAGGCCGGGTCGCCGCGGTACGCCGCCCAGGACACCGTGTTGACCTTGTTCCAGCACAGGTCGGCGGGCCGGCCGGCGAACCGCGCCCGGTCGCCGTCGACCTCGATCGCGCGCGGGTCGGCGAGGAACGCGTCCACGCCGGCGGCGCGCAGGCACCGCACCAGCTCGACGCTCTCCGCGTTCGGGGCGCCTGCGGGCTGGAGGACCGCGATGTGCGACGGGTCGGCGCAGCGGCCCGCGTCCCGTTCGGCGGCGGCCCCGGCGGCGGCCCGCAGCGCGTCGGGGAAGCGGTGCTCGCCGGTGTAGGTCAGCCCGCCCGGCGAACTCGACCGGATGCGCGCGACCAGCTCGTTGATCCGCGCGGTGAACAGGGTGCCCGCGGGCGAGTCGGCGTTGTTCTCCAACACCCGCAGCCGCTCCGAACCCGCCTCCAGGTAGCCGTCGAGCCGGCACACCCACGGCGCGTCGCCCACCGCGCGATCGGCGGCGATCAACCGGTCGGCGGCCGGGTCGAGCCCGTAGAAGTCCCGCACGTCCTGCCGCGTCCGGTACAGGGCGACGACCTTGCCGAGCAGCTCGACGTAGCGCGCCAGCAGCGGCGCGAGCCGTTCGGCCTTCTCGGCGCGGACCAGCACGGGGACCGGCGAGAGCGGGAACTCCTTGTTCCGGAACACCGGCCCGGCGGCCACCGCCCGCTCGGTGGCCCGGCGGGTGTCCGCCGGGCGCGCCACGGCGGCGTGGGTGGCGAGCAGGGCCGCCGGCCAGTCGATCAGACCGGTGACGCCCACTACCGGCCACCCGGCAGGCCGAGGTCGACACCGGTCGGCGCGGTGGCGCCGCGCGCCTGCGCGAAGTACGCGTCCACCAGGGCCTTCGTGACCGGACCCGGCGACCCGCCGGACAGGCGCACGCCCGCGACCTCGCGCACCGGACCGAACTCGAGGCCCGTCCCGCACAGGAAGACCTCGTCGGCCGCGGTGAGCCGCTCCTCGGTGACCGCGTCCTCGACGGCCTCGTGGCCGAGCGAGGGGGCGGTCGCCAGCACCCACGCCCGCGTGACACCGGGCAGGACGTGGTCGGAAAGCCTCGGTGTGACGACGCGCCCACCCTCGACGAGGAACACGGTGGCCGTCGGAGCCTCGCTGATCACCCCGTCGGCGGTGCGCAGCACGCACGAGTCGTAGCCGTCGCGCCGGGCCTGCGCGAGCGCGAGACGCGGTCCGGCGTACGCGGAGATGTTCTTGGCGGCACTGGGGAACACCGCGTCCGACGGCCGCTGCCACGTGCTGACGCCCAGTCTCATGCCCTCGTGGTCGCCCGGCCGGCGCTTGCGGCCCGCCCGCGTGATCGTGACCGTCAACGCGGTCACGGCGGCCTCGTCGATGCCGCCGCTGTTGGCCGCGCTCGCCGCGACCCGGACGTAGCCGTCCTCGTCGATCCCCTGCGCGGCGACCAGCTCGTCGATGATCGCGGGCACGTCGGCCGCGCAGTCCTCGTCGAGACCCATGAGCCGGCAGGAGTTGCGCAGCCGGTCGAGGTGCGGCCGCAGCAGCCACGGCGCGACGCCACCGCGGTCCTGCCGGTACAGCCGGATGCCCTCGAACACCGAGATGCCGTAGCGCAACGCGATGCTGCCGACCGGCAACGTCGCCTCGTCGCGCGGCACGAGCGCGCCCCGGTGGTGGGCCAGCGGCCAGACCACCGGGCCGTCGGCGGGCAGGCCCGTCATGCGGTGTGGCGGAACACCGGCTCCGCCGGGTCGTACGCCGTCCGCAGGATCATGTCGAAGTGGCGGTGCCGCAGCTCCAGCGCGTCGGCCAGCGCGGTGATCGCGTCCTGCCGCAGCCCGGGGGTGTCGCAGTAGCGGCGGAGCAGCTCGCGCGCGGCGGCGGCGTGCTCGTCCTCCAGTTCGCTGACGGCGTCCTCGCCCTCGTCCGCCGAGGCGTGGTGCACGAAGAACTCGTACCCCTTCTCCGGCAGGCCGTAGACGTCGCGCATCACCGAGAGCATGCTCTTGCCGCCCTGGTCCACGATCGGCGGCTGACCTTCCATCAGCAGCAGCACCGACGCGACGCCCTGGGTGAAGTGGGCACCGGTGTTGCAGACCCGCACGTTGTGCTCGACGACCGCCGCCGTCTCCGGCACGACCGGCGCGTGGGCCAGTTCGTCGGCGGTGACCCCGACGGCGGCGCCGAAGTCGGCGAAGGTGTCCAGGTGGCGGCCGGAGCCCGACAGCCCGCCGGTCTCCTCCTCGTAGATGTTCTCCACGAGCAGCACGCGCAGCCGGTGGTCCTCGACCCGGGAGGCGATGCCCAGGATGTTGCGGGTCCAGAAGCTCTTGATCGGCCAGCGGTGCAGCACGAAGTCGTGCAGCAGCCTCCGGGTCGCCTTGCCCGCGAGGATCGTCCGGTAGAGCTCGCTGGTCATCTTCTTCCGCGCGCCGATCATCCGGTCGAGCTCGGCGACGAAGTCACTCATCGGCACCTCCGTTGTCGTCGGTGGGGTCGGACGGCGGTCGCCCTCGGCCGGTCAGCGCCAGGATCGTCGCGTCGAGCCCGTCGGTCGCGACCAGGTCGGAGAAGTGGGCCGAGCCGTCCAGGTTCACGTCGAGCAGGCCGCTGACCACGGTCTTCGCCGCGCCGTCGGCGATCATCCGCAACTGGGTGGCCAAGGTGGTGCGGTCGGCGGCGATCGGGTCGAGCCGCAGCTCCGCGCCGTGCCGCACGATCAGGTGCGCGACGATGACCTCCAGCCGCAGGTTGCCGCCGCCCTTGCCGATGCCCGCGATCGACGCGTCCACCGCGGTCGCGCCCGCCGCCAGCGCGGTCGTCGCGTTGACGAACGCCAGCCCGAGGTTGTCGTGGGCGTGGAAGCCCACCGGGACGGGGCTCGCGGCGACCGCCGCGCCCACCCGCTCGGACACCGAGCCGGGATCGAGGCTGCCGTTGGAGTCGGCGAGGTAGACGATGTGCGCGCCGGCGTCCGCGCAGTCCTTGACGGCCACCGCGATCGACTCGGGATCGCGCTCGCTGACCCGCGTCAGGTTCATCGTCACGTCCAGGCCCGCTCCGCGTGCCGCCGCCACGTAGGGCTCCGCCGCCTCGACCGATCCACCCGGGACGAGCACCCGCACCATCGACACGCCCCGGTCGGGCAGTTCGGCGATGCGGTCGACCGGCGCCTCGCCGGGACGCACCATCACGGCGAGGCCCGGTCGCCCGGCCACGTGCGCGAGCGCGTCGAGGTAGGCGGGCGGGCAGCTGGCCGTCGGCCGGCTCGGCTCGTGCCGGTGCCGCAGGTACCCGATCTCCGCGTACGGCACACCGGCGGCCCCGACCGCGCGCACGATCGACTCGGCTTCACGCGTGGTCCAGCCGTGGTCGTTGAAATAACCGCCATCGCGCAGGGTCACGTCGAGAAGAATGGGCGTGGAATTCACGTCGACCGCGCGGTCCGACAGCGGGATAAACCTTCGGCGGAGAAGAGCAAAATCAACCGTCCCCTCGGCTTATCGCCCGATGGCCGACTTCAGCCTAACCGGAGGGTCAGCCAGGTGGCAACCGCTGGTCACACCATCCGCGGCGACTGATCCGATTGCCGTATCAGGCGATGCGCCACAGCGTTGCGGCAATTCGGCGCCCACGTCGACACCATGCGCGACCACGGCTGATGCGCGAAACGCGGTCGTCGCGCCAAGAGACCCGACCATTCGGTGGCTTGCCTCGGCAGCCTGTGCGGCGCGAAGCTGCTGTGGTCCGCGTGAAACCGGCCGGGTGGGGCGAACAAGTGGACGAACTGGAGACGCTCGACGAGCTCCGGGCCCGGCACGGGCCCATCTTCCGGCGCGGGCCGGGCGTGCTCTACGTGGCCGAACCGGCCGAGGCGAAAGCCGTTCTCGCCAACACGGGGGCGCGTTACCGCGAGCATTCGGACTTCTTCCGGACCGGCAACGGCGACTTCGGGCCGCGTTCGGCGCAACAGGAGATCGGCCGGGTGGCGCGGAACCTGCTGCGCGATCACTGGGCCGCGCGGTCGGACCGGCTGGCGGCGACCGTCGAGCGGGAGATCGGCCCGGACAGCCGCTGGCCGGACGCGGGGAACCTGCTGCTGTACGCGTGCTTCCGCGAGGTGCTGACGCCGGAAGGAGACCTGCGCCGGCTCGTCGACCAGGTGGTCCGGCACGCCGTCCTGGCGGGCGCGCGGGACCGGCGGTCGACGTGGTCGCGGGCCGTGCTGCGGCACCGGGTCCGCCGAGCGCTGGTCGCCGAGCTGGCCCTCCGGCGCACCGGGGACGCGCGGGAGCCGGCCGACCTGCTCGACGTCCTGGCCGCCGCGGCGCCGGCCGACTCTTCGCGCACGGCGCAGGCGCGGCTGGCGGAGGTGTTCCTGTCCTTCCTGTTCGCGGTCACGGGCTCGACGGGGTTCCTGCTGGGCTGGTCGGTGTACCTGCTGGGCGCCCACCCCCGGGCGGGCGGCGACCTGGCCGGTGTGGTGCGCGAGGCGTTGCGGCTGTGGCCGGTGGCCTGGAACTTCGGCCGCTTCCCCGCCGAACCCCACCGGCTGGGCGCAACCGAGGTCACGACGTCGGACGAGGTGGTGGTGTGCGGCTACCTCGTGCACCGGGACAGCCGCTTCTGGCCCGACCCCCACGAGTTCCTGCCGCAGCGGTGGTCGGCGGGCGTGCCGCACGGGGGCGCGGAGGCGTTCATCCCGTTCGGCTGGGGCGCCCACACCTGCGTGGCGGCCGGTTTCGCCGTGCACGTGGTCGAGGACGTCCTGCGAGCGCTGCCGCCGGCCGAGGGGTGGCGGGTCGAGGCCCGCGGGCACCGGCCGCACATCGCGGCCGCGCTCGCCCCACCGGATTTCACCCTGCGCGCGAACGGCGCCCGCACCCGTCGAGGGAGGTGACCATGGCCAAGATCATCCACGCCGCGCTGGTGGCGCTCAACATCCGCAAGAGCGATGCCGAGTACCGCTGGTACGTCTACCACCACATCTGATCGGCGCGGGTGGGGAGCGCGGCCACGCGCTCCCCACCCCGGGGAGGCACCTGATGACCGGTCACGACGACCCGGACGTGCTGGCGAACCTGCGCGCGCCCAACGCCGAGCACGACGGGGTGTTCCGGCACGGCGGCGGACGGCTGATGGTGTTCGACGCCGACGCGGCGAGCCGGGTCAACGCCGAGAACTTCGCCGACCTGACGCTGCCCGACCGGTTCGTCGACCGGATCCGCGGCCGCCGCAGCCCGGCCGTGTCGTGGCGGCAGGTGCGGTCGCTGTGGCTGTCGCAGATGCGGGTGCTCAGCGGGGAGGACCGGCTGCGCGCGCTGGCCGACCGCATGGCCGCGGTCCTGGACGACCGCCGCGACCGGCACGTGGACTTCACGTGGCTGGCGCACGAGGTGACGTTCCGCTCCCTGGTCCCCGTCGTGCTCGACGGATTGTCCACAAAGGATCAGGCTTGGCTCGGTCGGGACGCGATCGCGAAGCTGACCCGGCTCGACGCGGGCCCCGGCGGCCAGACCCGGCGGCAGCGGTGGCGGTCCGTCCTCGCCCAGCTGCACACCGGCCGGGTCGTGCGCGAGGAGATCCGCCGCCGGGCGCGCGGCGGACGCGCCCGCGTCGACCTCACCCAGCCGATCGTGGACCGGCTGCTGCCCGCCCTCGGCCCGGACCGGGCGCTGGAGGCGGTGACGACGGTCCTGACCGCGATCGCCGGGCCACCGGGCGCGGTCGCGAGCTGCCTGATGTTCGAGCTGGCGAAACGCCCCGAGTGGGTGGGCACCCTGACGGAGGAGTTCGCGGCCGGCTCCGCCGAGCGGCTGTACCGCACCGGCACCAAGTCCGCGCCGCTCGCGCACCAGTTCGTGAAAGAGGTGCTGCGGATGTGGTCGGCGCCGCTGCTGATGACCCGCAGCGCGCGGGTCCCGCTGACCGTCCGCGGCCACCGGCTCGCCCCGGGCGGGCACTACCTGGTGAGCCCGTACCTGGTCAACCACGACGAGCGGCACTGGTCCGACCCGGACACGTTCGACCCGCACCGGTGGTCGGCCGGCGCGACCCCCCGTCCGCCCGGCGGGCACCACCACGTGCCGTTCGGCTGGGCGCCCACCTCGTGCATCGGCGCCGGCCTGGGCACCACCCAGCTGGTGCTGCTGACCCACCTGCTGTGCACCCGCTTCCGCCTGGAGCCCCGCTCCCCCGACACCGCCCGGGTCTCCCTGGGCTCCGTGCCGCGGCCGCTGGACTTCGACGGATGGGTCCGCGCTCGCGGCCCCTCCGAGCCGGGATCGGCGTAGCGCGGACCGATCACGGCCGGGACCGCGCACGTCGGCCTCGACCTGTCAAACCGACAGCCGACCGCGGAGGGTCGCCGCGCGCGGGTCACCGAGCAGCTCGTACAAGTCGATGGCGGCCTGCCACCGGGCGGCCGCTTCGGCCGGCTGTCCGAGTTCGTCGAGGCTGTCGCCCAGCAACTCGTACGACACCGCCTTGCCCGGCCAGTAGTCGACCGCGGTCAGGATCTCCAGCGCTTGGGCGGCGTCCCTGCCGGCCTGTTCGAAGTCGCCCGTGGCGAGGCGCACCGCACCGAGATCGTTCAAAGCCTTGCCGATGTTGCGCTCGTCGTTGTGCGAGCGCCTGATCTCCAGAGCGCGCTGTGCCTCGGTGAGCGCTGCGTCCAGCTCACCGGTCGCGACGTGCGCCCTTGCCAGGCCGGCCATCGCGGTCGCCTCACCCCAGCTGTCCCCGTCCTCGAGGTGCATCGCCAAGGCCTGCCGGAACAGGTCGATCGCCTCGGCGTGCCGGCCGAGTTGGTGGTAGGCGGCACCGGTGTCGCGCAGTGCCCAAGCGATACCCCAGCGTGTGCCGTCCCGACGCCACTGCGGCAGCGCCGCTTCCAGCCGCTCAAGGGCGCGTTCGGGTCGGTGCAGCCCGATCTCGGCGATGCTCAGGCTGGTGAGCAGCCATGCTTCGGCGGCTGTCTCGCCACGCAGGCGTGCCGACTCGAGACCGATCTCGTGGGTGGTCACCCAGTCCGAGTAGGGCTTGCGGACCAGCAGCAGACCGAACATCAGGACCGCCAACTGCCACGCGAGTTCGTGCTCGCCCGAGTCGGAGGCCTGCTGGACCGCGGCCTTGAGGTTGGGGCGTTCCACATCTCCCCATGCCAGTGCGGAGGCGCGGTCGGGGAACTCGGGAACGGCCGCGCCCGTTTCGGGCAGCGTCACCGGGATCTGGGAGAAGTACGGGATCACGGCGCGCACCGCGGCCTTCGTGGCCTGGGCGTACCAGATCAGCGTGCGACGAATGGCGGCTCGGCGTTCGTCGACCGGCTCGTCGGCTTCCGCGCATTCGCCCGCGTGCAGGCGCAGGAGGTCGTGCATCTGGTAGCGACGGTCGTCCTTCTCGGTCAGGAGGTGCGCCGACGTGAGTTCGGCCAGCACGCGCCGCGCCGGCCCTGGCTCGAGCCCGAGCAGGGCCGCAGCCGCGGCGGCCCCGATGTCACGGCCGGGGAAGAGCCCCAGGAGCCGGTAAGCCCGGGCCACCTGCGGCGCCAGCGATCGGTAGGAGAGCGAGAACACCGGTCGCACGGCGGTCGACTCGTCGCCGGGCGTCACGAGCACATCGAGCCGGTCCCTCTCCTCGGAAAGCTCGTCGACCAGGTCCGAGACCCGCGTCCCGGGGCTGACCAGGAGTTGCGATGCCGCGATGTTCAGTGCCAGCGGGAGATGACCGCAGTACGCGGCCAGTCGGTCCACCGCCTCCGGCTCGTCCACCGCACGTCGTCCGACGACCTGGCGCAGCAGTTCGCTCGCCCGGTCCGGTGACAGCACATCCAAGGACATGCAGTGCGCTCCGTTCTGCACGACGAGACCGACCAACCGGCTGCGGCTGGTCACCAGGACTTTACAGCTCGAGCCCCCGGGCAGGAGGGGACGGACCTGGTCCGGAGCCGAAGCGTCGTCCAGCAGGATGAGCATTCGCCGGTTGTGCAGGAGTGACCGGTAGAGCGCCGCACGGGCGTCAACCCCGTCCGGGATGCGCTCGTCCGGGACGCTCAGGGCCTGCAAGACCACCCCCAGCGCCTCGTCGGCGCCGACGGCCCCTTTCGGGTGATAACCATGCAGGTCGACGAACAGATCTCCGTCGCCGAAGCGGTCACGCACCCGATGCGCCCAGTGCGTGACCAGGGAAGTCTTGCCCACCCCTCCCGTGCCTGCCACGATCTGCACGGCGCCCGGATCACCCTCCCGGGACTCCAGCCAATCGTCTAATCGACCGAGATATTCGGTCCGATTCGTGAAATGGCCGATGTCAGGTGGCAGTTGCCGTGGCGCGGGCAGGCTCCGGGTCGTCTCGTGGAAATGTATCCCGCCATGCACCTGCGCAGCCTGGACCACATTCGTCGCAGATCCGGATAAATGGTTGCCGGAACCGGTTTCGCCCACCTGTCACCCCTGGTGATCCAGAACTTCTGCCTGGGCGGGCAACCTAGTGGATGACGATCACCGAGGCCAGGAGCGCGATCTTTCCGGGCACGTGGCCCGCAGCCGGACGGCCCCGCCCTCCCGAACTCGCCCATGATCCGCTCCCAGGCGGCTACGATACGCCCGAGTGGTGGAATGTTACGGAGGGTGAGCATGGCGTCGGACGGGCACGAGGACGACTGGTTGGACCTGGCGGACGCCATCGACGTGTTGCGGGACCAGCTCTCCCAGGCGCAGCGCCGGGGCAAGGACTCCCCGCTGCGCTTCGTGCTCGGCGAGATCACCGCGGAGTTCGAGATCGAGCTGGTCCGCGCCAAGGGCGGCGGCGGCGGGCTGAAGTTCGGGGTCGTGGAGGCCAGCGCCCGCGGGGAGCGGACGAACCGGTCCACCCAGCGGCTGACCCTGCGCCTGAACCCGCAGCACCGCGACGGCGGGGACGTGGCCGTGGGCGACGACCAGGAGTAGTCCGCCCCGATGGAGCAGGACCAGGTCGTCAAGGTCCACGGCGCCCGTTTCGGCAGTGGCTACCTCATCGCGCCGAGACTCGTGCTGACCTCGTCGCACCTGTTGGCGCCGGGCGCGGACGTCACCGTCTCCGCGCCGGCGTCGGCCCCGGCGGGCGGGCGTTTCGCCGCGGCGGTGCGGTGGGACGGTGGCGCCGCGCTGGACGCCGCTCTCGTGGAGGTCACCGACGCCGACTGGTCGCCGCCCAAGACGCTGCGGGGACACCTCAGCCGCCGCGTGCAGCGGTGGGGTCGGTGCGTGACGGCGGGCAGTCCGGTGCCGGTCGCCGCCCTGGGGTTCCCCCGACAGCAGCGGCAGGACGGCGTCCGGGCCCCGGAGGAGCTGGCCGGTACGGTCAGGCCGCGCGGCCGCGGCGTCCTGGAGATCCTCGACCCGCACAGCCCGTTCGGGCGGGACGAGGACACCGGCACGCCGTGGTCCGGGATGTCGGGTTCGGCCGTTTTCCTGGACGGCGCGGACCTGCTGCTCGGCGTGGTGAAGGAAGACCGCCGACCACGCCACGGCGCGCGGCTGACGGCCGTCACCGCCGAAGACCTGCTCGCCCGTGACGACTTCCGGGCGGTCGTGCGGGCGGCGACCGGCGTCGACCCCCGGCTCGAACCCGCGGAGCTCGCCGACCTGCTGGACCCGGCGACGCCCACGGAGGTGCACTCGCCGGCCATGCTGCTGCGCGCGGACGCCGAGGTGGTGCCGTTCCACGGCAGGGACGAGCTGCTCGACGACCTGGAGCGGTGGTGCCTGGCGGACGGCCCGCCGTCCGCCCGCGTCCTCACCGGCCCGGGAGGGCAGGGCAAGACCCGGCTGGCCCGGCAGCTGATGGCGCGGCTCCGCGCGCACGGCTGGGTGACCGGCGCGGTGCGCGGCGAGCCGGGCGACCTGCGGGCGCTGCGCGCCGTCCAGCACCCGATGCTCCTGGTCGTCGACTACGCCGAGTCCCGGCCCGAGCTGGTCCGGACGCTGTGGGCGCAGACCAAGCGGGCCGCGCACCCCGTGCGCCTGCTGCCGCTGGCCCGCTCGCTCGGCACCTGGACGGCCAAGGCGACGGGCGACCTGCCCGAGGTCAAGCTGCACGCGCTCAGCCCCGAGCCCGAGGACCGCGACCGCGTGTTCCGGGCCGCGGCCCGGGGTTTCGCCCGCCGCCTGGCGGACGGCCTCGGCCGGCCGGACGTCGACTGGCCCGCTCTCGCGGACGCGCTCGCGGTCACCCGCCCCGCCGCGGCGGCGGAAACGGCGCTGACCGTGCAGATGGCGGCCCTGGTCGCGTTGCTGCGCCAGGCGCCGGGCGAGGACCGCCGGCCGCTGGAGGCCGAGCTGCTGGAGGAGCACGAGCGCGTCTACTGGTTGGACACCGCCGAGCGGCGACGCATCGGCGAGCTGGATCCGGGGCTGCTCGAACAAGCGGTGGCGACGGCCGTGCTGTGCCCCGCCGCGGACGAGGACGAGGCCTTCCGGACCATCGCGCGGGTGCTGCCCCACGAGCCGCGCTGGCTGGTCGCGGAGGTCACCGGCTGGCTGCGGGACCTGTACCCGCCCGCCGAGGGCCACTACTGGGGCGGGCTGCAACCCGACCGCCTCGGGGAGTACCACGCCTCCCGGCAGGTCCTCCGCCACCCGGGGCTGCTCACCAGGCACTTCGCCGAAGCCCCGGACCACCAGCGGTCGCAGACCCTGACCGTGCTCGCCCGCGCGGCCGTGGCCCACGCCAACGAGCGGCGCGCGGACGACGCGCGCGAGGTGATCGGGCAGCTGCGCGCCGTGCTGCGCGCGGTTCCCGACCACGCACCGCTGACCGCCGCCGTGCTGCGCGCCCACTCGGACGCCCTGCCGGCGAAGTCCCACGTGCTGCGCGACTACGCCCTCGACGTGGCCCGTGAGCTGAGCGGCCTCTGCCGCGCGACCGGGGACGACCCGGCGGCGCTGCGCGACCGCGCCTGGGCGTCGCACAACCTGGCCGAGCGGCACCTCGCGGTCGGTGGCTGGGCGGACGCGGTGACGGCGGCCGGCGAGGCGGCGGCGATCCGCGAGCGGCTCTCCGGTGACGGCGACGTCCCGACCCACGGTGACGTCCCGACCCACGGCGATGCCCCGACCCACCGCACGGAGTGGGCCGAGTCGCTGCTCGTGCTGTCGCGGGCGTTGCGCGCCGTCGGGCGGCTGACCGAGTCGTACCGGGCGGGCGAACGGGCCCTCGGCCTGTTCCGCGAGCTGGCGGCGGAGAGAGCGCGGGAGGAGGGCAAGCGCGAGCGCGGCCTGGTGCGCGCGCTCATCGGCCAGGCGCAGGTGGTCTGGCAGCTCGACCCGGAGACGATCGGCTTCGACCAGGTCGCCAGGTCCGACGAGTACACCGACGAGGCCGTCCGGCGGGCGCGCGACCTCGTGGAGCGCGATCCCGACCTGGACCCGCTGCTGCTCACCGACGCGTTGGAGCAGCGGGGCACGAACCTCTGGCGCTTCCAGCGGCTCCCGACGGGTCCGTCGCCGAACGAGGAGGCCGTGGCGACCGCCCGCCGGTTGGCGGGCGAGAACCACGACGCCTACGCCGGCGACCTCGCGAGCACCCTGCTCGGCCTGGCGGTCGAGATCAGCACGGCTTCCCCCGGCGACGGGATCGCGTTGGAGCAGGAGGCGATCGACCTGGTGCGCCCGCTGGCCGCCGACCTCCCCGAGGTCTACCTGCCCGAGCTGGCCGCGATCCTGCACAACCTGGCCTGGGACCGGTTCGACCGGGGAGAGCACGCGGCCGCCCGGGACGCCGTCGAGGAGGCCATCGAGCACCGCCGGGCGCCGGCGGACGACCCGCACCGGCTGGAGGTGCCCCGGCTGGCCGGCTCGATCTACGCGCTCGCCTACTTCGAGGCGGACGCGGGCGACCACGAGGCGGCGGTGCGGCACTTCACCGAGACCTTCGCCCTCTACGCGCGCGCGAAGGTCCCGCTCAGCGCCACCCACCTGAGGAGCCAGTCCGCCACCGCCCTCGCGCTCGCGCAGTCCTACGCGGCCCTCGGTCGCACGACGGACGCGCTGAAGTACGTGTCCCTGGCGGGCAGCATCCGGCGTCGACTGCACGAGTACGCCCCGAGCCTGTACTCGGAGGGGTACGCCTACGCCCTGCGCGACCTCGCCGACCTGTACCGCAGGCAGGGCCGGCGGATCCCCGAGCGCATCGTGCTGCGCCACGCCCTGCCGATCTACCGCCGGCTGGCCCGCGCCGACGCGTCGGGACGCGTGAAGCTGGCTTCCTGCCTGCAGGACCTCGGCACCAGCTACGCCGAGGCGTGGTCGACCGCGGACCGGGCGGTCACCGTGTTGCGGGAGGCCTACGACCTGCTCGACGGGCTGCCGGACCGGGACGCGGGCCAGGACGAGCACCTGGCGATGATCTGCGCGGACCTCGCGCAGGCGTTGCTGAAGACGAGCCGCTTCACCGACGCCGTGCGGGTCGCCGAGCACCGGGTGCGGCTGCTCCGCCACCTGTCCGCCGCGGACCCCGACGGCCACGAGTGGCCCCTCTGCTTCGCGCTCCTGCAACTGGCCAGGGGGTTGACCATGGCGGGTTCCCCGGCCGCCGCCTGGCGCACCGCGCTCGAAGCGGAGCGGATCGGCCTGGCGCTGGTCGACCGTCCCGACCGGACGCCGGCCGAGGTCGCGCACCTGCTCTCCTGGCTGGCGCGGACCTTGAGCCTGTGCGGACGGCACGACGTGCGCAAGGCCGCGCGCGCCGTCGAGCCGGCCCGGCGGGCCGCTCGCCACTACCGCCGTCTGGTGGACCGGGATCCCCACGAGCACCAGGCGAGCCTGCGGTGGGCCGTCGACACGCTCGTCACGGCCCTGACCCGGGTCGGCCGGCACGCCGAGGCCGCCGACGTGCAGCTGAGAAGAGGAGCATGAGGCCATGACGGCAGCGCACCCCGACCAGGAGCCGGACGAGTCGGCCGAGGACATCCGGCGGGACGAGGAGAGCGTCGGCCGCCCGGCGGAGCTGTTCTACCCGAACGTCGCCGAGTTCGTCACCGACCGGCTCATCCACTTCATCCCCCGCCCGACACCGGAGTCGGGGCTGGTGTGGTGCTCGAGCTGGTTCAGGCACGCCCAGGCGCTCTCCCGGCTGGACTCCGTGTGGCGCGCGTGGGAGAACCTGCGCTTCGACCCCGCGTTGGGCATGGCGAACTGGTGGACCCACTACGTGGACCCCCACATGCGTGCCCTGATGGACCCGGTGGCCGGCCCGTTCGCCCGCTGCGCCGACGGCCACCGGCCGCACGAGCTGCTGCCGGTCGACCCGATCCCCGACCAGCTCTTCGACGACCAGCGGGACAAGTGGACCTGGCCGCTCGCCGACGACCCGCTCGCCCTCGACTGACCTCCGGGTCATGTCGCGTTCGGGCGCGGTGCGGCGATGTGGTGTGCGGAGGAGGTGCGGTGGCGAAGTCGCTGAAGTCGCTGAAGTCGCGGGCGGGCCGGGTCGTGGCCGGGGTCGTGCTGGTGGGCGCGGTCAGCGGGCTGGTGTTCGTGATCCGGTCCTCGGCCGAGCAGAGGTCCTGGGCGAGCACCGAGGGGACCGTGGTGGAGCGGCTGCGGTCCGGCAAGAGCTTCTCCGTCAAGGTCGAGTACCCCCTCCCGGACGGCACCGGGCAGGTCGCCACCCTGTCCGAGAACGGACCGGCCCGCCACCCGGGCGACCACGTGACGGTCCGCTACGACCTGCGCGACGGCCACGTCGTCGACGCCGCGCCGGCCGACAACGACCAGGCGCACTGGGTGGCGGGCGGCATGTTGGGCGTCCTGGCCCTCGGCTCGCTCTTCGCCACCCTCCTCGCGTGGGCCCCGACCCCGAAACCCGAGTGACCGCCGCCGGCCCCGTCGTCTCCGGCCGGATCGTCGGGTACGCGCGATCGGCGCCGGCCAGGACCTCGGGGCGCGCGGCGACGGTCGACTCCTGACCCAGCGCCGGGACGGTGGCGCACTCCCCCGGCGACGTCGTCGCCCGGCGACGTGGATCGCGTCCGGATCATCGCGGCTGTCTCACCGGACCAGGACGAGGCACGCGGGAATGCCACGTCGCGGATCTTGGCGGTGTGCGCGCTCATCGGCTCCGCGCTCGTGGGTGGCGGCGGGCTCGCGAGCGGCGCGCCACGCCAGGTGGTGTTCGAGAACTCCGGGTCCGACGGGCGCTGCCTCGACGTCACGTCGTACGCCGGCGGCACGCCGGTGACGCTGTACGGCTGCTACGGCGGCGTCAGCCAGACCTGGGTGGTGGAACGGGACCATCAGCAACCACGGCTCGGGGCGCACCATGTGCCTGGACGTGAGCTCCTGCGCCGACAACTCCCCGGTGCACCTGTACCCGTGCCACGACCCGGCCGGCAGTGGACCGTGACCACCGGCAACAAGGTCCGCAACGTCGGCGGCGGTGGCGGCGTCTGCCTGGACGTCCAGTCCTACGTCGACTACGCGCCCGCGCTGATCTTCCCGTGCCAGGTCACCCCGAGCCAGGTGTGGCCCCCGTGGTGAGCCCGAGCGCGAGCCACACGGGCGGCTCCGCCGGCCACTCCCGCGGTCAGTCGCCGGTTCGGCTTCGGCATCCCGACCGAATTCGTCCACTGGGTGACACCGATCAGGGTCCGTCCGGGTGGATTCCGTCATCCTCGGTGATGCGGACACACCCTGACCCACGTGAGGACCCATGAACAGCGACAGCGGACTGCCCACCCCCGTCCGGGCCGGCGCCCCGGCCCGCCACTCGGGCCGCGCGGACGTCGAGCGCGCCGGCCACCGCGCGACGTCATGACCGCACCGACCTTCCACTCGGTGGCCGACGCCGAGCGCTTGGCGGCCGAGCGGCTGGCACCCGATGTCCGGGACTTCGTCTCCGGCGGGGCGGGGGACGAGGTCACGCTCGCCGCCAACCGCGCCGCGTTCGACCGGGTGTCCGTGGTGCCCAGGTCGTTGGTCGACGTGTCCGGGCACGACACCGGCCGTGAGCTGTTCGGCGCGTGGTCGTCGATGCCGCTGGCCATCGCGCCGATGGCGTACCAGCGCCTGGTCCACCCGGACGGGGAGAGCGGGGTCGCGCGAGCGGCCGCGGCGGCGGGTGTGCCGAACGTGCTGTGCATGCTCTCCGCCGAGCCGATCGAGGACGTGGCGGCGGCCGGTGGCCCGCACTGGCTCCAGCTGTACTGGCTCAAGGACCGCCAGGTCGTCGCGGACCTGCTCCGGCGGGCCGAGGGCGTGGGCTGCCGCGCCGTCGTCCTCACCGTCGACGTGCCGCTCATGGGGCGGCGCGTCCGGGACCTGCGCAACGGGTTCGCGCTGCCGCCCGACGTGCGGCCGGTCAACATCGGTGGTGACGTCGGCGAGCGCCGAGCCGGTGATTCGGCGGTGGCCCGGCACACCAGCGCCGTCTTCGACCCGTCCCTGAAGTGGCGCGACCTGGACTGGATCAGGGAGCGCACGCGACTGCCGCTGGTGCTGAAGGGAATCCTGCACCCCGAGGACGCCCGTCAGGCCGTGGAGTCCGGTGTGGACGGTCTGGTGGTCTCGAACCACGGCGGGCGGCAGCTCGACGGCGCGGTGCCCTCCCTCGACGCCCTGCCCGACGTGGTGGAGGCCGTGGGCGGCCGGTGCCGGGTGCTGCTGGACAGCGGGGTGCGCACCGGGGTCGACGTCCTGCGGGCGCTGGCGCTGGGCGCGGACGCGGTCCTGCTCGGCCGCCCGGTGCTGTGGGGCCTCGCCGCGGCCGGGCGGCAGGGTGTCGCCGCGGTGCTCGACGTCATCCGGCAGGAGTTCGAGACCGCGCTCCGCCTGGCGGGCTGCCGGGACGTCGAGGACGCGCGCCGGCTCCGCACGGTCAGGGCGTGATCCGCGCCCGCGGGTAGGCGGCGACCTCGGCCGGGCTCACGAGACCTCCCGGTTGAACAGGCGGATGGACCAGCCGACGGCCACGGCGCAGGCGACGAGCATGACGAGGCCGCCCTGCCAGACCGCGGGCGCGGTGAAGTGGCCGGTGAACAGGGCGCGCAGGGCGTCGGTGGCCCAGGCGAACGGGTTCCACAGCGCCACGTTCTGCACCCACAGCGGCGCCAGGGTCAGCGGGATGAGCACGCCGGCGAGCAGCGACACGGGCTGGCCGACGGTGTTGATCAGCACGCCCAGGCTGTTCTCGTTGCGCACCAGCAGGGCGATGGCGTAGGAGATGCAGATGCTGAGCAGGATCACCAGCGACAGCAGGGCGTAGGCCACCACCAGGTCGAGCGGGTTCACCCGCAGCCCGAACGGCAGGGCCGCGACGGTGATCACCGTCGCCTGGAACTCCAGCAGCGCCACGTGCATCAGCGCCCGGCCCAGCAGCAGGCCGGTGCGGCTGACCGGGGTGACCCGGCAGCGGTCGATGATGCCCGCGCGCAACGAGCTGAGCAGGCCGTAGCCCGCGTACAGGCCGCCGAGCAGGCCCATCGCGACGAACAGGCCGGGCACGTAGACGGCGTAGGCGTCGCCGTAGCTCTCCACGCCGCGGCCCGCCATCGCGACCTTGAGGAAGGGCGCGAACAGCACCAGGAACGTGATCGGCTGGGCCAGGGTCAGCGCGACCACGGTGGGGTTGCGCGCCATGATCCTGGTCTCGAAGGTGAAGATCAGCCAGGTGTCGCGGAGCACTTTCACGCCGGCCGTCCTTCAGTCGTCCAGGGTGCGGCCGGTCTTGGCCAGGAACACGTCGTCCAGGCTGGGCCTGCGGGCCTCGACGGCGTTCGGCTCGATCCCGGCGCGCAGCAGCGCGGCCGTGATGAGGGGGATGGCGGTGGCCGCGCCGTCCACGTACAGGCGCAGGGTCGTGTCGACCGCTTCCACACCGCGCACGTAGCGCTGCGGGGCCAGCACGTCGGCGGCCCGGCGCAGCTTGTCGGCGTCGAGCTGCCCCGCCTCGTCGGGGGCCGCCAGGCCGACCGTGACGACGTCGCCGGAGATCTCCCGCTTGAGGTCCGAGGGCGTGCCCTCGGCGACGATCAGGCCCCGGTCGATGATGGAGATGCGGTCGCACAACGAGTCGGCCTCGTCGAGGTAGTGGGTGGTGAGGAAGACGGTCATGCCGTTGTCGCGCAACCGCCGCACCTCCCGCCACATGCGCGCCCGGCTGGGCGGGTCCAGGCCCGCGGTGGGCTCGTCGAGGAACATCACCGACGGCTGGTGGATCACCCCCAGCGCGAAGTCGAGCCGCCGGCGCTGCCCGCCGGGGTAGGTGCGGACGCGGCGGTCGGCGAACTCCTCCAGGTCGAACGTCGTGATCGCGGCGGCGGCCAGCTGCTCGGCCTCGGCCTTGTGCCGGCCGTGCATCCGGGCCTGGGCGACGAGTTCCTGCCGCGCCGAGGCGTCGTCGTAGGTGCCGCTGGACTGCGCGACGAACCCGATCACGTCGCGGACGCGCGCGGGCGAGCGCACCAGGTCCACGCCGCCGATGCGGGCGCTGCCGCCGTCCGGGCGGACCAGGGTGGCCAGCATCCGCAGCGTGGTCGACTTGCCCGCGCCGTTGGGCCCGAGGAACCCGAAGATCTCGCCCCGGCGCACCGCGAAGTGCACGTCCCGCACGGCTTCCACGGCTTTGGCCTTGCGCCCGCGCTTGCGGTAGGTCTTGCGCAGGCCGCTCGCCTCGATGACCAGGTCCCGCTCCTCGCCGACGGCCCGGTCCGGGGCGACGGGGTCGCGCGCCGACAGCGTTGGGCGGGTGCTCATCCGCTGAGGCTAGGTTAGCTGCGGTGCAACGACAATCACGCTTTCGGACGCGTCGGCGCACCGCCGCGGGGAGTCATCGGCTTCGGCGCTCCGCCGCGACCGGGTGTCCGCGCGCCATCCGGAGCAGGCGGCCACAGGTGGCGCGGCGGGGGTGGGTGGCGCGGCCCGGTCGCGGGTGATCCCGACCAGGTCCACCGGCGGCGGTTCGGGTCTCCGCAGCCCGCGTGGCGGCAGGTCCCCGCCGGCGCGTGCCGCCCGGCGGCCACGAGGTCCGCGTCCGGACCGACCAGCGCGCGCAGCAACGTGCCCTCCCGGCCGCACCACCCCCTCGCTGTCCACTGTGGATGACCTTGCGGCGGCAGCACGACGAGCAGGAACCGTGGCGCCCGACGGCGACCGGGCACATTGACGTTCGACAGGACGCGTGGTGTGATCCCGACTGTGACCGCGCTCGACGCGGTGTCGGTGCAGACGCCGGCTGTCCGCGTTCCCCTCGAAGTCCTCGCAGAACCGCTGGGGTCGACCGACATCCGGGTCCGGCGGTTCGACGGGCTGGGCGGGTTCAGCCACGACCCGGCGCTGTCGTTCGCCCGCACCCGGCGCGCGCCGTGGCCCGGGGCTCCCGACCGCGCGCGCCGGTCAGCCGCTCACCGTCGGGTGGTGGCGGCCGGTCGACGTGCTCGCCGGGCCGGGCGGGTCGGTGGTGGCCGGCGGGCACGACCGCGGACCGCGCCACCTCCGCCTGGTCGGGACCGAGGCGCGCGCTGACCGGAAACCGGCCGCACGACGAAGGAGCACGCATGATCCCCCTGTTCAAGGTCGCGATGTCCGGCACCGCGCCGGCCCTCGTCGAGAAGGTCCTGACCAGCGGCTTCATCGGGCAGGGCGCCAAGGTGGACGAGTTCGAGGCCGCCCTGGCCACCCGGATCGGCAACCCGAAGCTCGCCACCGTCAACAGCGCCACCTCGGGGCTGCACCTGGCCCTGCACCTGGTCACCGGCGGTGTGGGCGGCGAGGGCGGCGAAGTGCTGACCACGCCGATGACGTGCAGCGCCACCAACTGGCCGATCCTGGCCAACGGCTTACGCCTGCGCTGGGTGGACGTCGACCCCGCCAACCTCAACATGGACCTGGACGACCTGGCCCGCAAGATCACCGCGCGGACGAAGGCGATCATCGTGGTGCACTGGGCGGGCTACCCGGTGGACCTGCGGCGGCTGGCCGAGGTGCTGGACCAGGCGGAGAAGGTGCACGGCGTGCGCCCCGTGGTGATCGAGGACTGCGCGCACGCCTGGGGCGCCACGTTCGACGGCAAGCAGCTGGGCAACCACGGCAACATCTCGGTGTTCAGCTTCCAGGCCATCAAGCACCTGACCGCCGGTGACGGCGGCCTGGTCGTGCTGCCGGACAAGGAGCTGGCCCGCCGGGCGCGGCTGCTGCGGTGGTACGGCATCGACCGCGAGACCACCGCGCGGTTCTCGTTCCTCAACGACATCCCCGAGTTCGGCTTCAAGTTCCACATGAACGACATCAACGCCAGCATCGGCCTGGCCAACCTGGAGCACGTGGACGAGGTCCTGGCCAAGCACCGCCGCAACGCCGCGCACTTCGACGCGGAGCTGGCCGACGTGCCGGGCCTGGAGCTGACCGAACGCGCGCCCGACCGCGAGTCGTCGTTCTGGATCTACACGATCAAGGTCGACGACCGCGACGGGTTCATGCGGCGCATGGAGGAGGCGGGCATCATGGCCAGCCAGGTGCACGAGCGCAACGACGTCTACACGACGGTGCGCGAGTACGCCGCGCTGCTGCCCGGTCTGGACAGCGTGAGCACGCGGATGGTGTCCATCCCGGTCGGCTGGTGGCTGACCGAGGACGAGCGCGGGCACATCGTGTCCACCATCAAGGCGGGCTGGTAGGGACGCGCGCCGCGCCGGGACCCGGCGCGGCGCTCACCTCCGCGAGCGCGCGAAGGCCAGGAACCGGTCGTTGGCCGCGGCCGTGCCGACGGTGACCCGCACACCCCGACCGTCCAGGCACGCCACCAGGATGCCCGCGGCCTTGGCGTCGGCGGTGAACGCGGCGCTGTCCTCCCCCAGCGGCAGCCACACGAAGTTGGCTTCGCTGTCGGGCGCGGTGTGCCCGGCGTCGCGCAACCCGGCGACCAGCCGGGCGCGCTGCTCGGCCACGTCGGCGCACCGCCGCGCCAGCTCCTCGGTGACGTCCGGGTCGAGCGCGCGCAGCGCCGCGGCCTGGCCCAGGGAGTTGGGGAAGAACATCATGCCGGTCATCCGCGCGGCCATCACCCGGTCCGGGGGCAGCACCGCGTAGCCGACGCGCAGCGCGGCCAGGCCGTAGGCCTTGGAGAAGGTCCGCACCACGCACACGTTCGGGTGGTCGCGGCGCAGGTCCAGCGCGTCGGGGAAGTCCGGGTCGGTGACGAAGTGCCGGTAGGCCTCGTCGACCACCACGGGCACGTCGGCGGGCACGCGGCCGAGGAACTCCGCCAGCTCGGCGCGGCCCAGCGCGGAGCCGGTGGGGTTGTTGGGGTTGCAGATCAGCACGCACCGGGTGGCGTCGGTGACCGCGTCGGCCATGGCGCGCAGGTCGTGCCGGTAGCCGTCCACGGGCACGGGCACGCTCTTGGCGCCCGCGTTGGCGACGATCAGGGGGTAGCCCTCGAACGACAGCGCCGCGTGCACGACCTCCGGCGCCGGCCCGAACGACTGCACCAGGTGCTGCAACAGCCCTGCCGAGCCCGGTCCGACGAGCACCGCCTCCGGTGCGACGCCCAGGTGCCGGGCCAGCCCGGCGGTGAGCGCCCCGGCCAGCCGGTCGGGGTAGCGGTTGAGCAGCGCCGCGCCGTCGGCGACCACCTGCCGCAGCGCGGGCAGCGGCGGGTAGGGCGTCTCGTTCATGGACAGGTCGTGCAGCCGGTCGGCGTCGACGGCGGTCATCGGACCTCGCTTCCCCTCGGGTCGGCCGCGTGCGGGTCGTGGGCACGCCGGTCGGCGAGCACGCCCAGCTGGTAGAGCCGGTCGACGAACGTCAGCGGCCGGACGTCCGTGCCGGACATGTTGCCCGCGGTGCGCCGCAGCAGCCGGGGGTTGGCCGCGGTGCGGCGCATCATCCGCGCGCCCAGCAGCCGGGGCGCGCCGGACAGCGCGGTGATCATGCGGGCGGCGTTGTGGCTGACCTTCGCGATGTGGTCCAGGCTGGGCCGCCGGGCCGCCTCGTAGGCCGCCAGCGCTTCGTCCACCGCCGCACCACCGTCCACGGCGGACCGCGCGGCCAGCGCCCCGGCCAGCGCCTCGGCGTCGGCCAGCGAGCTGTTGACGCCCTGCGCCGCCATCGGGTGCACGGCGTGCGCGGCCTCGCCGACCAGCGCCAGGCCGGGCACGGCCAGCCGTCCCGCGCGCAGCCGGGACACGCCGAACAGCTGCCGGCGGTGCAGGCTCGCCGCCAGCGCGGGCGCCAGCGGCGCGAGCGCGGGCACCTCGGCGAGCACGCCGTCGACCCAGCGGCCCAGCTCGGCCAGCCCGGTGGCGCGGAACTCGTCCGGCGCGACCTGGACGTAGAGCCGGCAGCGGCGGCCGGGCAGCGGGTAGACCAGGCGCAGGCCGCGCGCGGTGCGGTAGGCGGTCACCTCGCCGGGCACGTCCGCGTCGGCCACGTCGAAGGCCAGCAGCCGGTGCGGGTACTCGTCCCGGTCGACGGTGATCCCGGCGTCCTTGCGCAGCGCCGAGGACATGCCGTCGGCCGCCACGACCAACCGCGCGCGGACCTCGCCGCCGTCGACCGCGACGCCCGCGACCCGGCCGCCCTCGCGCAGCACCCCGCTGACGCGCACGCCGCGCACGACCTCCACGGTGTCGGGCAGCGAGCGGGTGATCGCCGCGCACAGGTCCTCGTAGGCCGCGCACAGCACCTGCCGGTGCGGGCCGGGCAGGGCGCCGTACTCGACGGTGAGCAGCGCGGCGCCGTCGCCGTCGCGGATGGCCAGCCGGTCGACCGGGCGCGCGTCGGCGGCCCTCAGGTCGTCCAACGCGCCCCAGTCGGCCAGCACGCGCACCGCGCCGGGCTGGAGGATCTCGCCCTTGGCGGTCGGCGCGGGGGTGCGCCTGCGGTCCAGCACCAGCACCCTCAGGCCGGTCGCGCCCAGCGCCCGCGCGGCGGCCAGCCCGCCCGCGCCCGCCCCGGACACGACGACGTCGACGGTCCCCGGGAGCGTCATCGGACGGCGGCCCGGTACTCGCCCAGCGCCTTGAGCGCCACGGCCTGCGTGATCACGCCGTTGGCGTAGCGCACGTGGTGGCGGATGTAGTTGCACACCCGCGTGGGCTCCCACCCACCGTCGGGTCCGACGGCGGCCACCAGCCAGGCCGCGCCCCGCTCCACCGCGTCCGCGCCGGTCCCCGCCGCCAGCAGCGCCTGGACCGCCCAGGACGTCTCCTCGACCGAGCCCTCGGTCCCGTCGCCCGGACCCCAGGAGCCGTCGGGCAGCTGGGTGCGCAGCAGCCAGGCCACCGCCTTGCGCACGACCTCGTGCCCGCCGTGCCCGGCCCGCGCCAGCGCGGCGACCACGACGGCGGTCCCGGACGTGTGGTCGCGGTACCACAGGTTCTCGAACGTGCCGTCCGGGTTCTGCGAGGTGAGCAGCCACGCGGCGGCGGAGGCCACGGCCGGGTCGTCGGCGGGGCGACCGGCGTCCAGCAGGGCCTGCACGGCCTGGCTGGTGATCGCCGGGCACGGCCCGTCGTTGGCGAGCTTGGTGTCGCGCACCCACAGGCTCCACGAGCCGCGCGTGTCCTGCCGCCCGGTCAGCCACTCCAGCCCGCCGCGCAGCCGGTCGTCCTCGGCGGCGCCGGGCAGCCCGGCCAGCGCGCTGAGGATCTCGGCCGACTCCAGCGTCACGGGCCAGCCGCGCCGGGTGGAGAAGCTCCAGCCGCCCGCCGGGACGTCCAGGACGGTGAACGGCTCGGTGGTGCGGGCGGCGTGCAGGAAGTCACGGGCCGCGCGCAGCCGGGGGTCGTCGGCGTACCCGGCGGCGACCAGGCCGGTGGTGGCGTAGCCGGTGCGGGTCAGGTCGAGGTTGGCCACCGCGTCCCACGCGCCCTCGGGCCGGACCGCGGCGCGCAGCCAGCCCGCGATGGCGGCGGCGATGTCGGGCGCCTCGCCGGAGCGGGCCAGGCCGAGCAGGACCAGGGCGGCGGGCCACGGGTCCTCGCTGAGCGCCCCGGTGCGGCCCTCGTGCTCGTACACCGCCCGGACCAGTCGCAGCGCCGCCGGACGGGCCAGGCGCAGGGTGAACCGGCGCACCGGGCCCGCGGGCAGCAGGTCGTCCTG
The DNA here is from genome assembly GCF_016695385.1 of Saccharothrix sp. 6-C. Classification (NCBI taxonomy): domain Bacteria; kingdom Bacillati; phylum Actinomycetota; class Actinomycetes; order Pseudonocardiales; family Pseudonocardiaceae; genus Saccharothrix; species Saccharothrix sp. 6-C. Next base: position 5,590,826 of record NZ_CP064192.1, read on the forward strand.
CGCCAGCGCCAGGCCGACGAACGGCGCGGTGCGGAACGAGATCAGCCGCCGGCGCAGCTTGTCGGCCAGCACGATCTCCAGCGGCAGCCGCCGCAGCGCCCCCGCCTCGGCGGTCAACCCGGCCAGGGTCAGGAACTGCCGGCACATCAGCGCCACCGCCCGGTCGGTCACCGCGTCCACGCCGCCCAGCGCGGCCAGCGCGGCGCGCCCGGCGGTCACGGCCGTCGCGCTGCGCTCCGGGGAGACGATGCGCAGGGCGGCGGTGGCGATGGCCGTGGGCACGGCCTCGGTGGGCGCGCCGTCCACCCCGCCCCAGCCGCCGTCGCCGTGCTGCCGGTCGCGCAGCCACGCCGCGCCGCCCGCGACCAGGTCGGCGTGGGCGACCGGGTCGGCGGCGTGCAGCGCCGTGATCGTGCCCGCCGTGCCCAGCACGGAGGCGGGCGGGTCGTCGGTGAACGCGCCGTCCGGGCGCTGCCGGGCCAGCAGCGCCTCCGCGCCGCGCTCCACGGCCTTCGCGACGTCGACCTGCGACCCGGCTGTCATGTCTTGTCCTCCAACGGGATCAGGCGGCGCGAACGGACCCCGGACGGCCGGGACGTGCCCAGCTCGTGCCTGCTCCGCATCGCCGACTGCGTCCACCATGTCAGCGCGGCCAGCGGCAGGGCCAGCCCCAGTTGCCAGCCGACGCCCAGGCCGAGGCCCACGACCGCCGAGGCGAGCACGAGCCGTTCGAGCACCAGCACTTCGTGGCTCCGCAGCGCGACGACCACCGGCACGTCCGCGCGCCGCCGGACCAGGGGCGCCAGCGCGAGCACGCCCAGCGCGGCCACGACGGCCAGCGTCCCCAGGTACGCCGCCCGGTCGCCGACCGCGGAGAGCAGCCCGCCCGCCACCGCCGCGCCGATCACCGCCAGGTACAGCGCGAGGACCGTCCACACCGCGAACGGCATGCCGCGGCGCACCGGCAGCGTGCCGTAGCCGCCCGCCCGGTCGCCCTCCACGTCGCGCAGCGCGCCGACCAGGTTGGACGTCGTGTCGTGCAGCCAGAACACCGCCGCCAGCGCGACCACCGCGGCGATCCCCGACGACGGCCACGTCCCGGCCACGCACACCCCGTACACCAGGGCGATCGCGCCGAGCGCGCCGCGCACCAGGTTGCCCGCGATGCCCCGCGCCTTGGCCCACCGGCTGTAGGCGACGATCCCGAACACGCCGAGCACGGCGGCCAGCAACGTCGGCCACCCGCCCAGCACCGCGATCACCGCCACCACCAGCATGCACAGCACACCGCACGTCCGGGCGACGCGCGGGCTCAACCGTCCCGAAGGGATCGGTCGGTGCGGTTTGCCGATGGCGTCCAGGCGCCGGTCGAAGTAGTCGCCCAGGTAGTGCCCGCCCAGCCAGCCCGCGGTGGGCGCGGCCCACGCCGCGAGCAGCCGCCACGGGTGCCCGGCCGCGCCGGCCAGGACCGCGCCGCCGAGCCCGATCAGCCCGACGTACCAAAGCGTGTAAGGGCGCCACGTCTCCACGTGCGCCCGGACCGCCGCGCCGAAGCCCACGCCCTCACCCCCGGCCGTCCGGCGGCGCGCTCACCGCGCGCCGCTCGTGGTCCAGCGCGCGATGTCGGCCAGCGCGGTCGCGTGCGGCGACGGCGGCAGCCCCGCCAGCCCGGCCAGCGCCAGCTCCACGTGGGACACCATCCGCCGGTGCGCGCTCTCCACCGCGCCGGAAGCGGCCACCAGGTCACGGACCCACCGCACGTCGCCCTCCTGGGCGGCACGGCGTCCCAGGACGTCCCGCAGCTCTCGGCGATCGGCCTCGTCGGCCGCCTCGTAGGCCAGCAGCACCGGCAGGGTGGGCCGTCCGTTGAGCAGGTCGCTGTCGCCGGGTTTGCCGGTCTGCTCGGGCGTGGCGACGAAGGCCAGCAGGTCGTCGCGGATCTGGAAGGCGATGCCGACGTTCTCGCCGTAGGAGGCCATCATCGTGCCGATGTCCGCGCCCGCGCCGCCCAACGTCGCCCCGATGTAGCAGGCCGCCCGGAACAGCGCGCCGGTCTTGAGGCGCACCATCTCCTCGTACCAGCGCGCGCCCTCCTCCGGGTCGCCGACGAGGCGCGACTCCAGCACCTGGCCGCGGCACAGCTCGCGGCCGACCTCGGCCAGCTCGCCGACCGCCGCCACCACGCGCGCGGGCGAGGCGGGCCACGGTTCGTCCACAAGCGACTCGAAGGCGCTGAAGATCAGGCCGTCACCCGCGACGATCGCGTTCGGGACTCCGTAGGCGGCGTGCACCGAGGGCCGGCCCCGGCGCAGGTCGTCGCCGTCGATGATGTCGTCGTGCACGAGGGTCGCGGTGTGGACGTACTCCAGCGCGAGCACGGCCGCGGTGACGCGCTGCGGGTCGCCGCCGACGGCCTGCGCGGTGTGCAGCGCCATCAGCGGGCGCAGCAGCTTCCCGGCCGGCACCAGGGCGAACCGCGCCATCGAGGCCAGCTCGTCGGTCGTCTCCGGCCAACGGCGGCGCAGCTCCTCCTGGAGGAGCCGTCCCGACTCGCTGTGGGCCAGACCGTCGAGGAAAGTCCGATGCTGCGGTGAGTCGGAAACGGTCATGCGCGTCCGCCCTTCGACAGGCGACAGGTTTGACGCTCAGCGTGACGGTAAGGCGCGGAGAATCGCGCGGCAAGAGGGCGATCAGCGCAACGCCGCCCGGAACTCCATGAGCGCCAGGCCATCCGAGCCCGCGAACGTCCGCGCCGGCGCCAGGCCGACCGACGCGGCGAGCGCGTCGTGCGCCGCGCGGTCCCGCTCCCGGCCGCCCACCTCCACCAGCATCCGGAGGTCGAACGGCGACAGGTGCGGCACGTGCGGCTCGGTGGGCAGCACCTCGACCACGAGCACTCGTCCGTCCGGGCCGGCCGCTTCGGCGCAACGGCGCAGGATCGTCGCGGCGGAGGCGTCGTTCCAGTCGGTCAGCACGCGCGAGACGACGTAGACGTCCGCGCCCGCGGGCAGGGGCTGGAAGAAGTCGCCCTCGACCGCCTCCACCCGCTCGCCCAGGCCGGTCCCGGCGAACCGCGCCGCCGCGGTGGCCACCGGCTCGGCCCGGTCCACCAGCATCCCGCGCAGGTGCCCGTGCGCGGCCAGCAGCTCGGCCAGCAGCGCGCCGGACCCGCCGCCGACGTCGGCCACCAGACCCACCTCCGGCCACGGGTAGAGCTCGGCCACCTGCGGCGCGGTCGACGCCTGGAGACCGGCCATCAGCCGGTCGAAGTGCGCGCGGTACTGCGGGGTCGCGTCCAGGTCGGACCAGAAGTCGCGGCCGTGCACCGACGCGTAGCCCGGTTCGCCCGTGCGCACCGCGTGCGGCAGGCCGAGCGCGGCCAGGTCCATCCGGGCCGGGAAGGCGTCCAGGTCGAACCTCGTGCCGTAGCCGGTGTCGCCGCGGTCGCGGAGCAGTTCGCCCAGTCCGGTCAACGCGAACACGTCCGGTGAGACCTCCGCGAACACGTCGCGGTGGGCCAAGTGGCGCAACAACCGGCCCAGCGCGTCCCGATCGGCGCCGCAGCGCTGCGCCAGCGCGGTCAGGTCGGTGGTGCCCGCCGCGATCAGGTCGGGCACGCGGAGCGTGACCGCCGTGCGCACGGCCATCGGGGTGACCAGGTCGGTGAGCGCGTCCAAGCGCTCCCCTGCGTTCTCGGGCGCCATCGGCGCAGCGTCCCGAACCGCACCACCGCAGTCAACCCGTGGACCAATGCCCCTTCGTGGCACAGAATGGCCCGATGACGAGTGTGACCGCCCCGGAAATCCGGCTGGTGTCCGGCGCCCTCGGCGCGGAGATCAGCGGTATCGACCTGAACACGTTGACCGACGACCAGTTCGACCTGATCCGCGACCGGCTGCTGCGGCACCAGGTGGTGTTCCTGCGCGGTCAGGAGAACCTGACGCCGCAGGCGCACATCGACTTCGGGCGGCGCTTCGGCGAGGTGGAGCTGCACCCGTACCTGCCGCGGCTGGAGAGCCACCCGGAGATCGTCGTCATCGACTCGGAGGAAGGCGCGAAGGTCGACGTGTGGCACACGGACATGACCTTCCACGAGAGCCCGCCGATCGCGTCGGTGCTGCACCTGATCGACCTGCCGCCCAACGGCGGCGACACCATGTGGACCAACCAGTGCCTGGTGTACGAGTCGCTGTCGGCCCCGCTGCGCGACCTGGTGGACGGCCTGACCGCGATCCACACCATCCGCGTGGGCACCGAGTTCTCCAGCCGCGCCGAGCACCCGGTGGTGCGCGTGCACCCGGACACCGGCCGTCGATCGCTCTACGTCAACCGCCTGTTCACCTCGCACATCCCCCAGTTGTCGCGCAACGAGAGCGACGCCCTGCTGGAGTACCTGTTCCGGTTCTCCGAAGGTCCGCAGTTCACCTGCCGCTTCCGCTGGCAGCCCGGTGACGTGGCGATGTGGGACAACCGGGTGACGCAGCACTACGCCGTCAACGACTACCGCGAGCGCCGCCGGGGTCAGCGCATCACGGTGCTGGGTGACGTGCCGACGGGCAACCCGCCGCGCTGGGAGCACTACGAGCCCGCGCCGGGCGAGCGGTACTGGCCCGACCGGGTCAACGCGGTGGAGGACTACTGATCCTCGCGCCACACCACCGGGAACTCGACGATGCCCCCGTTGATCCGGTCGTGGCGCCACGGCAGTTCCTCGACCGCGACCGCGGGCGCGAGCCCCGGCAGCCGGCGCAGCAGCGTCGCGATGGACAGCTCGACCTCCATCCGGGCCAGGGCCGTGCCGAGGCAGAAGTGCGGCCCGAACCCGAAGGCCAGGTGCGCCGTGCGGGGCACCCGGTCGATGTCGAACACGTTGGGGTCGCCGAAGACCCGGGGATCGCGGTTGGCCACCCACGGCACGGCCATGACGCGGTCCCCGGCGCTCATCGCGACGTCACCGACGGTCACGTCCTCGGTGACGACCTGCACGCGGAACATGCTGCTGACCGCGGTGTACCGCAGGATCTCGTCCACCGCGGCGGGGATCTTCTCGGGTGACCGCACCAGGTCCGCCAGCTGCTCCGGGTGCTGGAACAGCACCCGGACACCCGCGGCCGTCGAGCCGACCTCGAGGCCGCCGCGCAGCAACCCCATGGCCAGCAGGATGATCTCCTCGTCGGACAGGCCGTGGTCGTCGCCGCCCTCCAGCCACACCGACAGCAGGTCGTCGCCGGGCTCCACCCGCTTGGCGGCCAGCTGCCCCGCCAGGTAGACCCACAGCGACTTCGCGGCCTCCGCGGAGTTGTAGTCCACCACCGAGTTCAGGCCCGCGAGCCAGCCGTGGAACCGCTCGCGGTCGGTGGCCGGGACGCCGATCACCTCGCAGATCACCAGCAGCGGCAGGGGCGCGACGAGGCCGCTGACCAGGTCGGCGGGCCGCGGGCCGGCGATCATCGCGTCCACCAGCTCGTCCACCAGTGCCTGCACGCGCGGCCGGTAGTGCGCCATCCGGCGACCGCCGAACGCGCGGCTGCCCACCCGGCGCACCGCCGCGTGCGCCGGGCCGTCCTGGTTGAGGTCGCGCAGCGGCGGGTGCCCCGGCGGCGGCCGGTGGAGCACCCGGCTGAACCGGGGGTCGGCCAGCACCTTGACGCACCCGGCGTAGTCCAGCACGAGCCAGGCGGGCTCCCCGTCGGGCAGCAGCACCCGGCTCACCGGGTCGGTCTCCACCATGCCGACCAGTTCCGGCGACAGCTCGCCGGTGAACGGCTCGAAGGGGTACTGGCGCGGTTCGGGTGTGACGGCCACGGTGGTTAACACTGCGCCCGAACCCCTTCTGCGTCAACGGATTCCGCACACCCCCCGCACCGGGTTACCATGCCGGGTGCGCATTCTGATCTCGACGTGGGGCTGGCGTTCGCACTTCTACTGCCTGGTGCCGGTGGCGTGGGCCTTGCAGGCCGCCGGGCACGAGGTGCTGGTGGCCACCCAGCCGGGGCTCGCGCCGGTCGTGGACGAGGCCGGCCTGGTCGCCGTGCCGCTGGGACCGCACCTGGACTTCGAGGCCGTGTTCACCGACCGGATCGGCAAGGTCGGTGGCAGCACCGGTGACGGCACGCCCGATCCGGACGGTCCGGCGATCACCCCGGACGGCGGTGTGGTCCACATGGCCCAGTCCTGGGTGGACGACCTGGTCGCGTTCGGACGGTCCTTCCGGCCGGACCTGGTCCTGTGGGAGCCGTTCAACCTCGCCGCGGCCGTGGCGGCGGCGGTGCTGGACGTGCCCGGCGCGCAGGTCCTGTGGGGACCGGACCACGGTTCCACGCTGACGTGGGACCACGACGGCGTCTTCGGTCCGATGGCACGACGCTTCGGGATCACGTCGTCGGACGTGCGCGTGGCGGGCGGCCTGATGATCGACCCGGTGCCCGCGCCGCTCCAGGTGCCGCTGCCCGTGCCGAGCCTGCCGATGCGCTACCTGCCCTACAACGGCACGCACATCCTCCCTCCGTGGCTGCGCGAACCGCCGAGCCGGCCGCGCGTGTGCGTCACCGCCGGCACGGTCGCCGGGCCGGGGCTGTCCGAGCGGGCCGACCTCGCCGACGTCATCCGCGCCGTGGCGGGCCTGGGCGCGGACGTGGTCGTCGCCGTGGCCAAGGCCCACCGCGACGCGCTGCCCCCGATGCCCGACACCGTGCGGGTGGCCGACGCGCCCCTCGCGCTGCGCCTGGTGCTGCCCGGCAGCGCGGCGTTCGTCCAGCACGGCGGCGCGGGCACGATGATGACCGCCCTCGTCCACGGCGTGCCGCAACTGGTCCTGCCGCAGGTCGGCGACGAGCACTTCAACGCCGAACGCCTGCTGCTGTCCGGCGCGGGCCTGGTGCTGGAGGAGCCCGATGCCGGGTCGGTGCGCGACAGCGTCGCCGCGCTGCTGGACGGCGGGCCGTGGCGCGAGGCCGCCGAGCAGCTGCGCGACCGCATCCACGCCATGCCCACCCCCGCCCAGGTGGTCGACCGGCTCGTCGCCTACGCCGAAGGAGGCCACCCGTGATCCGCTTCCCGCTCCCGCCCGCGCCGTCGCTGCACCACCCGTCGCCGGAGTACGCGCGCCTGCGCGCCGAGGACCCGGTGCCGAAGGTGGAGCTGCCCGACGGCTCCCCCGCCTACCTCGCGACCCGGCACGCGGACGTCCGCACGGTCTTCAGCGACCCCCGGTTCAGCCGCGCCGCGGCCACCGGGCCGAAGGGTCCGGAGTGGGAGCTGGGGTCGCTGGCCGACGACTCGCTGCTGGGCATGGACCCGCCCCTGCACACCAAGGTCCGCCGCGTGGTCGGCAGCGCGTTCACCGCGCGCCGCGTGGAGGACCTGCGCGCGACGGTGGCCGGGCTCGTGGACGGCATGGTCGACCGCCTCGAAGAGGCCGGTCCCGGCGCGGACCTGAGCGCGCACGTGTCCGCGCCGCTGCCCATCGCGGTGATCAGCGGGCTGTTCGGCGTGGCCGACGAGGACCAGGACCGGGTCAAGGAGTGGTCGGACGCGCTGGTCGGCGACTGGCGGGCCGACCCGGGCCCGCCGCGCGCCGCGCTGGCCTCGTTCGGGGAGCTGATCGAGAAGCGGCGCGCGAACCCCGGCGACGACCTGATGAGCGCCCTGGTCGCCGCGTGGGACCGGGAGGACTCGCTGTCCGAGCGGGAACTGGTGTCCGTCACCGCCGGGCTGCTCGCCGGCGGCCACGAGTCGACCACCAACCAGATCAACCTGTTCGTCACCGTCCTGTCCAGCCACCTCGACCAGCTCGCGGCCCTGCGCGGCGACGACCCGCACGCCGTCGCGGTGGCCGTGGAGGAGCTGACCCGCTACATCCAGCTGGGCGAGAGCGGCATCCTGATGCCCCGGGTCGCCCTGGAGGACGTCGACCTGGGCGGCGTCACGGTGCCGGCGGGCTCGGTCGTGCTGCCCGCCGTGGTGTCGGCCAACCGCGACGAGTCGGTGTTCCCGGACGCCGACCGGCTCGACCTGACCCGCTCGCCCAACCCGCACATCGGGTACGGCGCCGGCGCGCACCACTGCATCGGCGCTTCCCTGGCCCGCATGGAGCTCCAGGAGGCCCTGGGCGGCCTGCTGCGCCGGTTGCCGAACCTCCGCCTGGCCGTGCCGGAGTCGGAGCTGCGCCTCAAGCCCGGCCTGGTGGTCAGGAGCTTCCAGGAGCTGCCGGTGACGTGGGACCGATAGCGGGCGCCGTCGGGTCGAACGCGGCTCGCAGCGCCACCTCCTCGACCGCGTGGAGCATCGTCTCCACCTGGTCGGTGGTGAGCACGGCCATGTCGAACACCATCTGGAGGTGGACCGTGCCGGGGCGGTCCTCGACGCTGATGAACAGCTGGTCGGGCATCGCGTCGAGGTGGCCGTCCCAGGACAGGGACGTCCGGGGCAGCTCGGCCCGCACCCGCTGCTCGGTCACCGGGTCGTCGTCGGCCAGCAGCTCCTCGGCGTCCGGGCGGGTGCTGAACCTCAGGTCGCTGATGCGGCACGTGACCTCGGCCGGGTGGCCGCGCTCCGCGTCGAGGCGGGCCACCAGGCGGTCGAGCTGGTCGGGGTCGTAGTAGGCGCGCATCCACGCGGCCGTCGCCGCGTGCCGGGTCCGCGCCACCACCTCGTCCACCGTGCCGCCCAGGTCCAGCGTCACCACCGAGTTCTGGCTCAGCGTGCCGATCACGTCGGCGAAGCCGGGCCGGAACCGGTTGCTGACGATGACGTTGGTGGTGAGCGGGTCGACGCCGGTGGCGCGGCCGATCGCGATGGCCAGCACGGCCAGCAGCACCCGCGCGGTGTCGGTGCGGGTGCGGCGGGCGATGGCCAGCACCGCCAGGTGGGCGGCCGGCGAGCTGAACCGGCCGTGCCAGTAGCGGTGCCCGAGCCGCCCCTCCGGGTACTTCGGCTCGCCGAACGTCGCGCGCGGCAGGTCCCGGAGCCGTTGCTCCCAGTAGCGCATCGCGCCGTCGCTGGTGCGCCGCACCTCGGGGGTCTGCTCGCGGCGCGCGAGGTCCAGCCCGGTGATGGCGTCGGGGTCCAGCTCGCGGTCGGCCAGCTCGCCGACGCCCAGGCCGGTCATCAGCAGCAGCGTGCCCGTGCCGTCGGCGACGAGGTGGTTGACCGCGAACACCAGGTGCGCCGCCCGGCCGCGGTGCTCCAGCACCGCCAGCCGGACCAGCCACGGGGTGTGCCCCTCGAACGGGGTCATCATCCACTCGAACCAGACCTTGTGGCTGTGCCCCCGAACCTCGGCGGGGTCCGCGTCGTCGTCGAAGGCGGTCACCTCGACGTCGATCTCGCCGGAGGGCACGACCACCTGGCACGGCTCGCCGTCGTCGCCGACGCCGATCGTCATCCGCAGCGCGGGGTGGCGGCACATCATCTCGCCCAGCCGGGCCGCCAGGTCGGCGACGGTCACGCCTTCGGGCAGCGGGTGCGCGCCGCTGTTGTTGTGCGGCCAGCCGGTCGCGCGCATGTCGCGCATGATCGCCTTCTGGCCCCACGTCAGGGGTGCGGTGCCCGCGCCGGGTCCGGAGAAGGGGACGGTGACGCGGCGCTCACGCATCGGCGCGCCCGAGGATCGGGCCGAGGTGGTGGCCGCCGGAGCCGAACGGGCCGGGCCGGACGATGCGCGCGGGCGCGACGAGCAGGTGTCCGGTGTCACCCTTGGTCCAGCTCACCGGCGGCATGGCGCCACCGAGCACGTCCGTGACGGCCTTGGCCTCACCGACCTTGGCGGCGGCGCGCAGCGCGATCTTCATGCCGACCGCGCGGGGCCGAGCGCGGAGTCCCCGCCGATCCGGTCGGTGTCGTTCTTCACCGCGGTGAGCGGCCGCCTCGGGAAGTCGTGGATCTCAGCGGTCATCGTCCACGCTCTCCTTCCCGGCCGGTGACAGGAGATTTCACGCCATCGGGTGCCGGCCGTCAAGCGACCCGTTCGCCGAACCGGCGCTCTGGACCGCGCTCGCGTCGGGACCGCAGAATGTGCGGCATGGCGACGACCGCGCTGGACCCGGTGGCCGGTATCGGTGCGCCGCCGGCCCCGGCTGCCGTCGCGCCACCCGGCGGTGGCGCGCCGAGCTGCGCCGAGCCGGCCGAGCCGGTCGCAACAGCGTTGCGGCACAACGACAAGACCGTCGTCCTGGGCACGGGCGACCGCCACCGGTCCGCGCTGCCGGCCTGTCTCGCCGCACCGCGGTTGGGCCACCCGGCCGCATCCCTTCCCTCGACCGCCGAGGTGCGGTCCGCCCGGTCGGCGGGGGCGGTGCGGCGGCGCGGTGGCCGGTTCTTCGCGCTGCGCGGGCAGACCGGGGCGACGTCCCGGATGGCCGTGCTCGCCCGGACCGTCCCCGGCGAGCGCGCGGCGCGCCACCCGTGGGCCGGGTGTGGTGCCGGGCCGGGCGTCCTGCCGGGCGGGCCCGGTTCGGGGCTCCGAAGTGGACCTGCCGGACACCGACCGGAGCGCCCCGCCGCGCTGCTGGTCGGCGCGGGGCGACGCCGGTCACCGGCAACGGCGACGGCGACCGGCGGATCCGCCCGGCGTCGGCCGGAGTCGAAGGCGTCGGCGGGCGGGCTCGACCACGTCCGGCCGCGGACGGACGGCCTGCGGGCGGTCCTGCGGGCAGTCCTGAGGGCGGCACTGCGGTGAACGCGCCCACCCGGCCCCGCAGACGACGGGTGCGCCTGACCACCGTGCGCTCGGAGGCGGTCGAGTTCGCCGGTCTGGCCCACCGCGAAGGACCGCTGACCCTCGGGCAGCTGAACATCGTGCGCTGGCTGATGCGGACCCCGGACCACTTCCACGCCACCCTGCCCGTGGACGTGCCGGTGCCCCGAGGCGTTCACGTGCCGGACGTGACCGCGGCCGTGGCCGTCCTGGTCGCCCGTCACGAGGGGTTGCGCACCTCGTACTCGGGCCGCGAGGACCCCCGGCAGACCGTGGCGGCGTCCGGGGCGGTCCCGGTGGTCGTCTGCTCCCTGGGTGAAGGCACGTGGGGCGAACCCGACCAGCCCGCGGTCGCGTCGGCGCTCCTGCGTTGGCTGCGGGACACCCCGGACGGCACGCGGCCCGCGGTGCGCCTGGTGGTGGCGGTGGCCCCGGAGCAGGACGACCTGGTGGTCGCGTGCGCCGCCGAGTTCTCCCACATGGCCGTGGACCGGGCGGCGATCGAGGTGCTCAAGCACGAGTTCCGGGAACTGACCGCCACCCCGTCCCTCCGCGAGGTCGGCCCACCGCGCCGCCAACCGCTGGACCAGGCCGAGATCGAGGCCACCCCGCTGGAACGGCGCCGGGCACGGGCGGCGCTCGCGCACCTGGGCTCGTTGTCCCGCCGCACCCCCCGCTCGCTGTACCTGCTCCCCGGCGCCACCGCCACCGGCGAGTCGGCGGCGGTGGAGATGTCGTCACCGGCGGCGGGACGGGCGCTGCGCCGGATCGCCGCCCGGACCAGGGCGAGCCGCTCCAGCATCGTCCTGGCGGCGATCAGCGCCGTCCTGGCGCACCGCACCGGCTACCGGGAGCTGATCCTGCCCCTGCTGTCGGGCAACCGCTTCGACCGCGCCCTGACCGGGTACGTCGGCACCCTCGCCCAGGGCTGCCTGGCCGCCGTGGACGTGGCGGACCACGACTTCGACACCCTGGTCAGGCACACCTGGACGGCCGTCCTGGAGGCCAGCAGGCACGGCCGGTACGACGCCGCGGCCCGCGCGGCGTCGGACGACCGGACGGCGCACGACCGCGGCCTGGTGTTCGACTACGACCCGTTGTTCAACAGCACGGTGCCGGAGTCGTGGTTCGGCCCCAACACCCCCTTCGCCCGCCGAGCGCCCGCGCCCGCCACGTCCGGTGAGACGACGATCCGCTGGCGCTCGACCCCCCGCAACGGCACGCCGCTGCGCTTCGGCCTGACCAGCGTCGAACCCGACCTGGTGCTGGACGTCTGGACCGCCGACACCGGCCTGGTCCCGCGCGAGGAGGTCGAGTCCCTGCTCGCGGCGGTGCAACGCCTGCTCCTCGCCGCGGCCCGCGCGGACCTGACCCCGGCGCGGCAGCGGGAAGCGATCGCCCTGCCGCCCATCGCCCGCCCCGACACCTGGCACTTGGTGGACAACTGCTGGGTGGACCTGACCGAGGTGCAGGCACTGCTGGACGACGCCCTGGCACCGTCCACCAGCCGAGTCCTGCCCGCGGAGCACGGCATCCCCCTGGTGGCGCACCTGACCGCCACCCCCGGGATCCGCACGCCGGAGGAGGCGCACCTCCGCTGCCTGGCCGCGCTCCCCCGCCACCCCGCGGCGCTGGCACCACGCCACTACGTGCTCCACGGTCCGGCTCTCACCGACCCGCCGCTGACCTCCGGCGCCGGCCGCTAGGAGCGGACTCACCCGGACCGGACGGCCGCCGGTCGACAGGACCGCGGCGCGCACCGGCGCGGGAGGAACGGTTCCGGTCGTGCACCGCGGCCCCTGTGGCGAGGACGCCCGTCAAGGACGTCCCGGGGGCAGCACGGGGTCGGTCGGCGAAGCCTCGGTCCGGCGGGGCGCCGGCCGCGGGTCCCGGCCGCCGAAGTCGGCCACCCGGTCCCAGATCCAGTCGGCCATCGACTCGGCGACGGGCTTGTCGGGGTGCCCGGGTCGACGCTCGACCAGCGCCCCGAGCGCGACGATGACCAGGTACGCCCCGGCGTCGTCGGTCATCACCTGTTCCCAGACCTCGTTCTCGGGCCAGTCGGGGTGCGCTGCCGGGTCGGCCTCGATCTCCGCGCCCAGGGCGATGATCTCGGCCGCGGACATCAGGCGGAACGGCCCGGCCGTCCCCCAGGCGGCGCCGGTGCCGGGCAGTTGGCCGTCGTGCCAGGCCACCAGGTCCTCCGCGGCCACGGAGCCGAGCTGGTCGCTCCCGGGCACGTCGGAGATCGCGACCCCTGGCCGGAGGGTGGCGCGCAGGTCGGCGGGCATCACGTCGTCCAACGCCGCCAGCGCGGAAGCCAGGTCGGTGCCGAGCACCTGGTCGCGGAGTTGCCGCCACCCCAGCTCGATCACCCCGCTGCGGCGGATGTCCTCCAGCGTGATGTCCTGGGTGTGCGCCTTGTCGACGATCCGCAGCATCGTCCGGGCCGTGCCCACCAGGTCCTGGAGCAGGTCTTCGGTCGGGTTCTCGCGCAGCAGCCGCAGACCGAGCTGTTCGGCGTCGGTGAACCGGTACTGCACCAGGTAGGACCAGCCGAGCATGAGCGCGACCCACGAGTTCGCCGCATCGGCCCGGATGGCCTCCTCGGCGGCGGGGACGAACCGGTCGGGTGGCGCGAAGCTCCCCAGCAGGTACGCCGCGCGTTTCCCGAGCGCCTTGGGCAGTTCGTCCGGCGCCGTCCGGGAGCACAGCGCCACCGCCTCGTCGAGTTGGCGCCACCCGTCCTCGTGCTCCCCGCAGAGCGCCTGGACGTGGCCCAGCTCCATCCAGTCGCCCCACTCCTCGTGGTCCTCGCCCAGCACCGTGCGCGCCCAGCTCAGCGCCTCGGCGTGGTCGTGCTCGGCCACCGCCAGGTGTCGGAGGGCACGGGCCGCGTTGACGAACTGGTGGTCGCGGCGACCCGCCACCTGGAGGTAGAGGCGGCGTGCCTCGCCGGCCTCGCCGCACACCTCACGGTGGTTGGCGAGCAACAGCGACACGCTGCTCCGCTCCGGCTGGGCGGCGAGCACCCGTGAGGCCAGCTCGGCGACCTCGGGGTGCGCCGGCTGTGCCGCGAAGAGCTCCCAGGCCAGGTCCAGGGTGCGCTCCACGGCGTCGTGGTCGTCGGCGGCCGCGTGGCCGGGGTTCCTCATCGCATGCCTCGCTTGACCCGGTACGCCCGGAGTTGGTCGAAGGTGCCGTCGTCGACGCCGTACTCCAGCACCGGCGCCACCTGGTCGAACCAGGACGTCGTGGACGGGGTGACGCCGCCGACCGCGGCCAGCAGCGCGTCGGTGGTGACCGGCACCAGCTCGCCGCTGCTCATCGACTCGACCATGGCCTGTTGCAGCACGGTGGTCGTCAAGTGGCCGAGGTCGGCGCCGGAGAACCCCTCCGTGGCCGCCGCGACGGTGACGGCGTCCACGCCGTCGGTCGGTTTGCCCTCCAGCGCGCCCTGCACGATCGCCGCCCTGGCGACCGCGTCCGGCGGCAGCACCAGCACCGTCTTGTCGATCCGGCCCGGTCGGCGCAGCGCGGAGTCGATGTCCCACGGCCGGTTCGTGGCGGCCAGGAAGTAGACCCCGTCGTTCACGCCGGTCACGCCGTCGAGCTCCTCCAGCAGCTGGGTGACGAGCATCCGCATCGTCTGCGACCCGCCGCCGCCGGAGGTGCGCCGTCCGCCGAGCGCGTCGAACTCGTCGAAGAAGATCACGCACGGCGCTGCCGCGCGGGCGTCGCGGAACACGCTCTGGATCGCCTTCTCGCTCTCCCCGACCCACCTGCTGAGCAGGTCCGCGAGGGTGACGTGGATGAAGGACGCGCCGAGATCGCCGGCGATCGCCCTGGCGATGAACGTCTTGCCGCACCCGGGTGGGCCGTACATCAGCAGCGACCCGCCCGGTTTCTGCCCGAACGCCGCCGCCAGCTCGGGGTTGCGCAGCGGCGCCAGGAACGCGGTGTCCAGGTGCCGCTTGACCTCGGCGAGACCCACGACGTCGGCCAGCGTCACCGCCGGGCGTTCGGCGTCCCACAGCGACGCCGGCGTGGCGCGGCCGCCGTCCTGGCGGTCCCCGCGGGTCGGGGTCGGGACCTGTTCGGGCGCGCTTGCGCCGGACCGCGCCCTCGGTGCGGGGGACGCCGCCGGGGGCGAGGTCTCGGCGGGCGGCGGCGGGTTCGAGGTTCGCATCCGCGACGCCATCAGCCGGGCGCGCAGCAGGCGGACCCGCGCCGGGTCACCGCCGAGCGCCTCGAACGCCGTCAGCTCGGTGGCGGCGCGGTCCGGGTCCCGCTCCAGCAGCAACGTGATGAAGTCCTCGCGCAACGCCAGGTTGGCGGGGTCGGCCTCCACCTCGCGCGCGATCACCTCGACGAAGCTGTCGCCCGGGTCGGCGCCGCTCACTGCCCGGCCCCCTGGACCCAAGCCTTGAGCAGACCGAGGTTCCCCAGCGGGATGTAGTGACCGAGCCGCGGGTGGTCCAGGGTCACCCCGAAGACGCCGGTCTTCCCGAACGAGGCGACGTAGTCGACCGCCGCCGGCATCGGCACGCTGAACAAGGACGCCGAGCCGCTGTCCGCGTCGACCAGTCCGAGGGCGCGGCCGGCTTCACCCGCCCGTGCGGCGCTGCTGTAGAGGCAGATCATCGGCCCCTGCTCGGCGGCCACGGCGTAGGGACGGGGCCGGTCCGCCGGGCCCCGCGCGATGAAGAACCACTGCTCCAGCGCGGTCACCTGCCGCCACAGCGCGATCTGCGCCGTGGTGTCTCCCGCGGGCGCCGCCCTGACCGCCGCGTCGAGGCGGTCCAGCTCGGCGACCAGCTCGGGGTCGTTGTCTCTGGTCATCCGGTTCTCTCTCGTCTGCTCGGCTGTCCACAGTGGCGGGCATGGCCCTGAACGCGCGCACCCGTCCGGTTCCCAGACCAGAGACAACCACGTCGGCGCACCCGAGGCGTCGTCGGAGACGATGTTGTCCTGCCCACCTCGGCCGTCGTGATGATGCCGCCACCGTCCGTGACGGCGAGGGTGGTCGGCACGGAGCCGGACGGGATCGCCCGCCGACAGCCGACCTCGACCTCGCGCCCGACAAGCTAACCGGGCGACGGACGCACCACATCGGTCGTTCGCACCACACCGACCGAACCGTCACCCCGCACGCCGTCCACGACATCCGAGTCGTACCCGAATGGGTTGCACGACGGCGTACTTATGCGGATCGGCACGGGAACGTCGAAGTCATACTGGCCCCTCGGGGGTGGGCGGGTGGAACTCGAAGGTGACGGGGCGCAGGTCTCGCAGGCGGCGTGGGCGTCCGGCGGTGGCAGCGTCAACCAGGTGGGGCGCGACCAGCACGTCCACCTGGGTGACGGCGCGGGTGAGCGGGTGCGGACGTTCGGGCCCGTGGTCGGCGAGTGCCCCTACCCGGGCCTCGCGGCGTTCGAGGCCGAGCAGGCCGACTGGTTCTTCGGTCGGGACGCGGTGGTCGCCGACCTCGTCGGCCTGGTCGACCGGCGCAGCCGCGAGGGCGGCATCCAGGTGGTGATCGCCCCGTCCGGCGCGGGCAAGTCCTCGCTGCTCCGGGCCGGGTTGGCGCCGAGGCTGGCGCGGGCCGCCCTGCCGGGGTCGGACCGGTGGCGGGTGGTCGTGAGCACGCCCACGGCGGAACCCTCGGTGGAACCGGGTGACGGCGAAGGCCGCGTCGTGCTCGTCGTGGACCAGTTCGAGGAGCTGTTCACGCTGTGCGCCGACGAGGACAGGCGCAAGGCCTACGTCGACCGGCTCGCCGAACTGGCCGCGGACCCGGCGCGGGCGCTCGTGGTGCTCGGCGTGCGGGCCGACTTCCACGCGGCCTGCGCCGACTACCCGCCGTTGCGCGCGGCGCTGCAGGACGCACCCCTGGTCGTCGGCCCGATGGACCGGGCGGAACTGCGGGAGACCATCGTCATGCCCGCCCGGCTGGCCGGCCTGGAGATCGAGGCCGGCCTGGTCGACCTCCTGCTCACCGACCTCGGTGCGACGTCCGGCTACGAGGCCGGGCGGCTGCCGCTGCTCGCCCACGCCCTGCGCGTGTGCTGGCAGCAGCGCAACGGGTCCACGCTCACCGTCCAGGGCTACCGCGACTCGGGCGGCATCCAGCACGCCCTCGCGACCACCGCCGACGCCACCTTCGCCTCGCTCGACGAAGACGGGCAACGCCTGGCGCGCACGGTGTTCCTGCGGCTCGTCCGGGTCGGCGACGGCACCGACGACACCCGGCGCCGCGTGCCGCTGCGGGACCTGCCCGCCGCGGTGGTGGACGCCTTCACCAGGGCCCGCCTCCTCACCAACGACCGCGACACCGTCGAGATCACCCACGAGGCGCTGCTGCGCGACTGGCCGCTGCTGCGCCGGTGGATCGACGACGACCGCGCCGGGCGGCTCGTCCACCAGGCGATCGAGGAGTCCGCCGCCGAGTGGGAGCGCGGCGGTCGGCACGACGCCTCGCTGCTGTACCGGGGCAGCCGGTTGGAGCTGGCACGGTCGTGGGCGTCCTCGGACGACCTCAGCGGCACGGGCCGCGCGTTCCTCCTCGCCTCCGAGGGCGCCCGGCGGCGGGCGACCTCGCGGCGACGGGTCGCCCGCGCGGCCCTCGTCGGGCTCAGCGTCGCCGCGTCGACCGCGGCCGCCGTCGCCTACCAGCAGCAGGGGAAGGCCGTGGAGCAGCGCGACGTCGCGGTCTACCACCGGGTCCTGGCGGAGGCCGACCAGCTCCGCGGCACGGACGCCTCCCTGTCGGCGCAGCTGTCCCTGCTGGCGCACCGGATGCGCCCCGACGACGAGACCTACACCCGGCTGCTCACCGCCGGCCAGGTGCCGCTGCACACGAGGCTGACCGGCCACACCGAGAACATCAACCAGCTCGCGATCACCGCCGACGGGCGGACGGTCGCGTCGATCGGGGCCGATTCGGCCGTGCGGCTGTGGAACCTCGCCGACCCGCACCACCCCGCGCCGCTCGCCGAACCGCTGCCGCTGCCCGACATCGGGTGGGCCGTCGCGTTCAGCCCCGACGGCCGGGTGCTCGCGACCACCGACTCGGAGTCCGCGCGGCTGTGGGACGTGTCCGACCCGACGCGCCCGGCGGCCCTCGCTCCCCTGGACGGCCACGACGGCGCGGTGTTCACCACGGCGTTCAGCCCGGACGGCCGGGTCCTGGCCACCGGCGGGCTGGACCGGACGATCCGGCTGTGGGACGTCGCCGACCCGACGCGCCCCTCGCTGATCGGAGAGCCGTTGACGCAGGACGGCGGCGTGGCGGCGATGGCGTTCAGCCCCGACGGCCGCACCCTGGTCACGGCGCAGGGCCCGGTGCAGAACTCCCGCGACCAGACCGTGCGGCTGTGGAACGTCGCCGACCCCGCGCACGTGGCGCCGTCGTCGACCCCGCTGGTCACCGGTCACGTCAACCCGGTGCTGTCCCTGGCGTTCGCTCCGGACGGCCGCACGCTCGCGACCGGCAGCGCGGACTCCACCACGCGGTTGTGGAACGTCGCCGACCCCGCGCGGCCCGCGTACGTGAACCAGTTGCTCAGCGGCACAGCCCGGATGATCATGGGGTTGCGGTTCAGCCCCGACGGGCGGGTCCTCGCGACCGCCGCCGGCGACGCGACCACGCAGCTGTGGAGCGTGGCCGAGCCGGCCCGGCCGGCCGCGCTCGGACCGCCCCTCGGCGGCCACAGCGGCGCCGTGTCGTCGGTGGTGTTCGGTCCAAGCGGCTCGACCCTGGTCACCGCGGGCTACGACCGCTCGGTCGAGGTGTGGGACCTGCCGGGCACGTGGCTCATCGGGCACACGTCGTCGGTGAACGCGATCGCCTACCGGCCGGACGGTGACGTGTTCGCCACGGGTTCGGCCGACACGACGGTGCGGCTCTGGCGGGCGGGCGACCCGCCCCGCGAACTGGGCCCGCGGTTGACCGGGCACACCGCGAACGTCACCGCGGTGGCGTTCAGCCCGGACGGGCGCACCCTCGCCGCGGTCGGGAACGACCAGACGCTGCGGCTGTGGAACGTCGCCGACCCGACGAGCCCGACCGTGCTCGGCCGCCCGTGGAAGGTGCACGACGCGGCGGTGACGGATGTGGCGTTCAGCCCGGACGGGCGGGTCCTCGCGACGTCCGGCGGCGATGCGACCGTGCGGCTGTGGAGCATCACCGACCCGGCCCGCCCCACCCGGCTGGCCGAGCCGCTGACCGGTTTCTCCCTCCAGGTGCAGACAGTGGCGTTCAGCCCGGACGGGCGCACCCTCGCCGCGGGCGGGGTGGACCGCACCGTCCTGCTGTGGAACGTCGCCGACCCGGCCCACCCCACTCCCGTGCACACGCTCACCGGTCACACCGGGACCGTCTACAGCGTCGAGTTCAGCCCGGACGGGCGGACGCTCGCCTCGGGCGGCGCGGACTCCGCGGTTCGGCTGTGGGACGTCGCCGCGCCCGAGCGCGCCACGGCGGTCGGCGGTCCGATCACCGGCCACACGACGCTGGTGACCGCCCTGGCGTTCAGCCCGGACGGCCGCCGGCTCGCCACCGCGGGAGGTGACGCGACCGTGCGGCTGTGGGACGTCGCGGACCCGGCGCGCGTCTCGGCCGTCGGTCGCCCGCTGGGCGGCCAGTCCAACGCCGCGTACGGGGTCGCGTTCAGCCCGGACGGCCACACGCTGGCGAGCGGCAGCTACGACTACGCGGTTCGCGTGTGGTCGCTCGACGTGGACCGCAACATCGACCGCATCTGCGGCGCGACGAGCGGCGCGCTGACCGAGGAGGCGTGGCGGCGCTACGTCGGCGCGGACCTCGCGTACGCCCCGCCCTGCTGACCGCGTCCCGCCCACGCGTGGCGCCCCTGCGCCCGGATGGGGGTGCGTGGTGCCGACGTCCTGTCGGCACACGTTCGGCTGATGTCCGCGGGGGCCGGCACTGCTTATCTTCGATCCCCAGGTCACCACGCCGGAGGTCTTCATGCCACGTCGCCTGCTCGCCTTCGCGATCACCCTGGCCGCGGCCGTGCTCGTCGCCCCGCCCGCGCACGCCGCCGGCTTCGAGGTCAACGGCTACTGGGCCGACGAGTCCGAGTGCGTGGCGTGGAAGCAGTCGGTCATCGACGAGGGCTGGGCCGAGGTCTACCCGTACGGTGCCTACTGCCTGCACGACGCGCAGGGCTACTACTTCATGGCGAAGTACTGAGGCGACGGCGTTGATCGACGAGCACCGACCCCGCACCCGCCCGGCGCCGAGCGGTGTCAGCGGGTGCCGACGCACCGCCACGCGTCCGCCGCCTGCTTGGCGAAGTCCGGTTCCAGCCGGCCGCCCGCGTTCAGGGCTCGGCCGATGCCCCGGCGGAACGTGCGGCTGAACTCGGTGTAGCAGCCGGTGATCGGCCGGGGTCGGGCCCTCTCGACCGCTACGCGGAGCTGCTGGCTGAAGGGGCGCTTCGCGATGCCGTACGCGGACTGGCGGGTCGGCGCGAACCCGCCGAGCTCCGACAGGATCAGCTGGCTGGAAGGGCTGGTGAGGAACTCGATCAGCGCCTGGGCGGCGCGCGGCTTGTCCGAGGCCGCGGAGATCGCCAGGTTCTGCCCGCCGAGCACGCTCGCCGTGGTGGGGGCCACGACCTTGAACGGCACCCGGTCGCCGATGTCGTCCCGCGCGACGGGCCAGTTGCGCATGTAGGGCGTTCGGCCCGAGGCGAAGACCTCGACCGCCGAGCCGTCCGTCGTCCGCCCGGCGTCGTGGGTCACCAGCTCGGGGTTCTTCGACGCGGCGGCGAGCTTCTCGATGCCCCTGAGGTCCTCCGGCGTGAAGTCGATCGAGCCGTCGGGCGTGAGCAGCAGCTGCCCGTTGGGGCCGACGACTTCGCCGCCGGCGGCCCAGATGGCCTCGAGCGCGGTGATCGTGAGCATCTCCTCGTCGGCGAGCTGCGCGGCGTTCGCGGCCTCGATCTCCTGGGACGTTCTCTTCGCTGCGGCGAGCGGGACCAGCGCCGAAGACCCGAAGTAGGCGTCCCACGACTCGGGTGCGGGGACGTCCGGCAGGTCGGACCGGTAGAACAGCAGGCCCGCGTCGGTGTTGAACGGCAGCGCCCACAGCTTCTCCTCCCACCTGCACGTGGCGAGCACGTTGGGCAGGAAGTCGCTCAACTGGGTCTCGGAAAGCCTCGGGTGGACCAGTTCCCGGAGGTAGTCCTGCTCGGCGAACTCGGCCATCCACACCAGGTCGAGCACGTAGATGTCCGCCCGGTGCGGCCCGCCCGGCCTGACGTCGTTCACCATCCGCTCGTGCTGCTGGTCGGTCTCGCCCGAGGCGAAGTCGAACTCGGCCGGGTTCTGCGGGTGCAGCCGGTTCCACTGCTCGAGCAGCAGCGCCCGGGGGTCGTTCGGGTTGGGCACGAACGCCGTCATGATCCGCAACCTGCCCGGCTCCAGGTCCGTCGACTCCGGCCGGATGACCACCCCGCCCGCGACGAGCGC
Source organism: Saccharothrix sp. 6-C (assembly GCF_016695385.1). Lineage (NCBI taxonomy): Bacteria > Bacillati > Actinomycetota > Actinomycetes > Pseudonocardiales > Pseudonocardiaceae > Saccharothrix > Saccharothrix sp. 6-C. The sequence continues at coordinate 5,612,019 of NZ_CP064192.1, forward strand.
GGCCACGGCGAGCAGCACCCAGAACGCCCGCAAGGGCGGGCGCAGGGTGAGCCAGAGCCAACCGGTGAGGTCGACGAACCCGATGTTGGCCTGGTCCGGGTCGCGCCACACCTTGCCGACGACCGCCGGCACCAGGTTGATGCCGACGCTGGAGAGCACCAGCACCAAGCCGATCGGCAACCACCGCAACACGGACCCGGTGCCGGCGGGCCCGTCCGCCGACGCGACCGACTGGAGCGACAGCGCCGTGAGACCGACGACGACCAGCAAGTAGACGACGATCACGACGAACCGGTAGCGCGGGCTCCACCGCCGCACCTCGGGCCGGTCGGGCTGCTGAGTTCCGTCCTCCACGACCCCACCTCTCGCACGGCGCGCTCAACCTCTATCACCGCCCGTGCCGGGTGTCGCCCTCAAAGTGCGGCTTTCCCCGTGCACGCCCGTCCAAGGCTCGCCCGGCCTCGACGATGTCCCTTTTCTTGCGGACAACACCGTCTATCGCCAATTTGCGCTGCGGGTGGGACAGCTGCGTTCGAAAGAATTCCAAGCGGTGCCGGCAATTCACACTTTCCAGTGAACACGCGAATCGTTCGACCGGGCAGGCGCAGCCTCCGACATCATGGGGACACCGCCATCGGACACGGTGGCGGGTCGATGGCGCGATTCCAGGTCGCGTCGTCATCCTCGACGGGAGCAGGAAACATGAACCATCCTCAGGCGGCGCTGGGTCGGGTCGACCTCGTCTTCAGGTTGTTCGACGCCAACGGTTCCGGTGAGATCGAGGCGAACGACTTCGAGGTCATGGCCCACCGGGTGGTCGAGGCGGCGCCCCAGTCCGACGCGGCGGCGAAGGAGGCGATGACCGCGGCGTTCCACCGCTACTGGAAGACCCTCGCCGAGGAGCTGGACGACGACCGCAACGGCCGCATCGACCGGGAGGAGTTCGAGGACAGCGTGTTGTCGCCCGAGCGGTTCGACTCCACGATCGACCAGTTCGCCCGGTCGTTGGCCGCGTTGGGCGACCCGGACGGTGACGGCCTGATCGAGCGGCCGGTGTTCACCGCGCTGATGTCCGCCATCGGGTTCGAACGGCAGAACATCGACGCGCTCTTCGCCGCCCTGGAGCCGGACCAGGACGACCGGATCTCCGTGTCGGGCTGGGTGGACAGCATCAAGGACTTCTACCGGCCGGACGCGGCGGGCATCCCGGGCGACCACCTGGTCCCGAGCGCCGGATGACGGCGCAGGTCGGGCTCGCCGTCGGCCGGGGCACCGGCCCCGAGTTAGCGGACGTCTTCGAACGGGTGGTGAACCGGCTGGGGCAGCTGCACGGCGTCGCGCCGGCCATCACCCGCTCACCCCGGGTCTACCACTCCTACTTCTCGCTGCGCGCCGAAGCCGACGGGATCGCGGACGCGCGCCGGCTGACCGAGGACGACGCCGGGCACTACGAGCGGTTCTGCCGGTCGCTGGCCCGGCGGGGCGGCGCCGCGGTGTTCCGCACGGCCGTCAACGCGCAGTCGCTGTACCTGGTCAGGCAGCGGCTGCGGGCGGTGAAGGTCGACGTGATCTCGGCGCCCGGCTCGTCGCCCGACGCGGCGCTGCTGCTCGTCCGGGACGAAGCCCAGGGCTTCTACACCGGGGAGAACCGGCACACGCCGGGGGTGCTCACCCGCACGATGCAGTTCAGCCGGGAGATCACCGACGACGTCATCGCCCACGCGCTGGCGCAGGGGTGGCGGCAGTGGCCGGACGGCGGCGCCGACCGGATCGTCATGGCTTACAAGCACCACCTGCTCGACGGCGCGTTCGACGACTGGGTGCGCGCCGCGGCCGAACGCCACCGGGTGCGGATCGAGCTGAACCAACCCGACACCGTGAACAGGAACCTGATCCAGCACGGGGTGCCGAGGCGGACGGTCGTCGTGGCCGGCAACGAGTGGGGCGACATCATGCACGTCGTCCTGCTGGACCGCTACGGCGGGGACAAGCAGGAGAACCGCTGCTCCGAGAACGTCTACCTGCACCCAGAGCTGGCCGGGTTGGTGGAGTACCAGACCGTGCACGGCTCCGCCGACGACTTGGCCGGTCGCGACACCGTCAACCCGGTGGCCACCGTGCGGGCCGCGGCGGCCGTGGTCGAACGGCACTGCGACGGCGCGGGCGCGATCGAGGCGGCGGAACGGGCGCTCGCCGCCGTGACGGCCCGCGGTGTCCTCACCCCCGACCTCGGCGGGCGGCACTCGACCACGGCCGTGGTCGACGCGCTGCTCGCCGAACTGCCCCCCGGGCGCGTCGAGCGGCCGGCGAGGCTGGAGGCGGGTTCGTGACCCGGACGGCGTTAATCGTCGTGGACCTGCAGAACGACTTCTGCACCGGGCCGGTCGCCACCGCCAGGTACCGCAAGGACCCCGCACACCTGGACGCGGTCACGACCAACGCCGCCCGCGCGGTCGACCTGGCGCGGGAGCGGGGCACCGAGGTGGTGTTCGTCCGCTTCGTCGGCGACGTCGAGCACCAGGGCCCGAGCTGGCGTCGGCGCAACGAACGCGGCGGTCGGGCGCCGACGTGCCGCGAAGGCACCTGGGGCGCGCGGTTCCACAAGGTCGCCCCGGCGCCGGGCGAGCTCGTGGTCACCAAGCACGCGTGCTTCGACGCCTTCCTGACCGACGGCTTCGAGCACCACCTGCGGCGGCGGCGCATCGAGCACCTGGTGTTCGCCGGCGTGTACGCGGACGTGTGCGTGGACTCGACCGCCCGCACGGCCTTCCAGAAGGGCTGGCACATCACGCTCCTGGTCGACAGCACCACCAGCCTGGTGCAGCGCGACGAGGACACCGTGCGGTTCATGGCCGACCTGTACGGGGCCCGCACCACCACCCACGACCGCCCCGACACGTGGTGCGATCCCGCCGGACGAGAGGACGAACGGTGCTCGGTGAGGGCGTCGCACTGACCGCGCTCATGGTCGCGGCCGCCCGCGCGATCGAGACGCACCGCCCGGACTCCCTGGCCCGCGACGACTACGCGGAGCACTTCGTGCGGGCCGCGCCGGCGTCCGCGAGCTGGCCCGTGCACCCGCGTGACGTCCCGGAAGGTGACGCGAATCCGCTGTGGGGCAGGCTCGCCCGCTACTTCGGGCTGCGCACCAGGATGCTGGACGACGTCGTGCTCGGCGCGGGCAACCGCCAGGCCGTGCTGCTCGGCGCCGGCCTGGACACCAGGGCCTTCCGCCTCGACTGGCCGCCCGGCTCCGTCGTCTTCGAACTCGACCAGGCCCCGGTGCTGGCCTTCAAGCAACGGGTCCTGGACGGCCTCGGGGCACACCCGCGCGCCACCCGCCACCCGGTGACCGCCGACCTGCGCGACGACTGGGCGCGACTCTTACCCGGGTTCCGACCGGAGGAACCCACCACCTGGCTGGCCGAAGGCCTGCTGCTGTACCTGCCCGGCGACGCCGAACGCCGGCTGATCGACACCGTGGACCGCCTGTCCGCACCCGGCAGCACCTTGGCCTACGAGGTCAAACTGGTCCGGGAGCATCCCGCGGTCCGCCACAACCCGGTCTACACGTCGACCAAGACCCAGACCGGCATCGACCTGCTCGCCCTGTTCGACGACGATCCCCGCCCCGACTCGGCCGCCGCCCTCGCCGCCCGCGGCTGGACCACCCGGGTCCGCACCCCGTTCGACTTCACCCGCCGGCACGGACGCGGGCCGCTCCCCGAACCCCACGACACCCTGGCCGCCAACCGCTGGGTCACCGCCACGAAGACCTGACCCCCGTGGCTGCCGACGCCCTCGCCGCCGGCCTCGGACATCGGCGCCGGTGCCGTCGTCAGGTCAACGCGTCGGCGCGCTCGTCGTCGCGGAGCCGGTCGCGGCGCAGGGCCGGGGTCGGGCCGGGGGTGGCGCCGGCCAGGCCGGTGAGCTGTTCGCGGGCGCAGTCGGTGCTGCTCACGCGGGGCGTCCAGGCCAGTTCCGTGCGGGCTCTCGTGGTGTCGATCAGGGGTGAGCGGGTGCCCACGTCGAACCAGCCCGGTGACATGCCGATCGCCCGCAGCCGCCACAGCACTCCCACGCCGGCCCGCATCACCGTTCCCGGCACCGGCACGGCGTGGGCGCCCGCCACCCGCGCCAGGTCGGCCGCGGTCAACGTGTCCGCGGCGAGGTTGAACGCGCCCGTGGCGCGGCGGCGCAGGATGCGCACGACCGCGTCGCCCACGTCGTCGGCGTGCACCAGCTGCACCCGCATGGCCGCCGGCAGCGGCAGCAGCGGCACCCGGCCGTCGTCGAGCAGCCGGATCAGCCACCGCGGCACCAGGGGGTCGAAGAACAGCGCCAGGAAACTGGCCGAGGCGGAGCCTTGCGCGACCAGGGTCGGCCGCACCACGGTGACCGCGATGTCCGGGTTCTCCCGCGCGAAGCGGTCCACGGCCGCCTCGACCTCCGCCTTGCCCGCGCCGTACACCGAGCCCGGCACACCGGTGGTCGGCCACGTCTCCGCCACCGGCCGGTCGCCCGCGGGCCGGTAAGCGGCGATGGACGAGGCGTGCACGACGTGCGGCACACCGCCCCGCCGGGCGGCGTCCAGCACCGCCGCGGTGCCCTTGTGGTTCGTGCGGTGCAGCCGCACGCCCTGCCGGACCGGCTGGAACATCCACGCCAGGTGCACCACGGCGTCCGCGCCGACCATGACCCGGTCGAGCACGTCGCGCGCACCCTCCTCCCCCAGGTCGCACGCCTGCCACGTCACGCCTTCGAACACCCCGTCCGCAGGCGGGCGACGGCACACGCCCACGACCCGGTGGTCGGGGCTGTCCGCGGCCAGGGCGCGCAGCAGGCCGGTGCCCACGTTGCCCGATGCTCCGGTGATCACGACTTTCACGACTCGTCCCCGTCCGATCGGACCGTTCCGGTCGGCCTGGACTACCCGTCGGACGACACCGCAACCTCACCCCAGCGGATCGGGCAGGCTCACCCCCCGACCGGGGGATCGCTCCACTGTGGCCGGTGCGACGGCCACCGGGTCGTGGAGCAGGCGCCGCAACCGCTGCCCCGCCCGCCGGTAGAACCGCAACTGCACGCGCCGCCCGAACCACCGCCACCCCCACCGCATCCACCACGGCGCACGCGGGTGCAATTGCGAGTGGCTTCGCGCGACGAACTCGACCTCACCGGTGGCGTGGTGCTTGACCAACGCGTAGTCCACCCGGCCCCGCTCCAGGTGCCCTTCCAGCGTCTCGTACCCCCAGCCCCACAGCGTCCGCTCCGCGGTGGTCTCCTCCCGCACGCCGGTCACCCGCACGCCCATCAGGAACCGCACCCCCGGCAGTCGCGCCTCCAGCAGCATGTCGCGACCGGACAGCTCCGAACCGGGTTCGTAGTACGCGCGGACGATCTCGGGCGGGCTGAACTCGTAGGCCGCGACCAGGGGCTTGGCCCGCCACCACACCCCGCCCTCGACCGGCGGCCCGACCGCCTCCCGCCCCAGCGGGTGGCGGTGCACGTCGAACGTCCACTCCGGACGCCGCACCTCCGCCGGGTCGTAGTTGAGCCCACGACGCCGGAGTCGCCGCAGCAACACCCCCACGTCCACCCGACCGGACCGGACCACCCGCACGACGACTCCAACCTCTCGGGACCTCCCGTCGAGTACCCGAACGCGCGCCGTGAACACGGCAGGGTGGTCCGACGGCTCCCGCGGTTGACCGGCGAGTGGCGGGTTATCCGTCGGCGACGATTCGCGAACAGGCTGGGGACGACGGACATGACGAAGCTCTACAGCACCGCGGCGGTGTCCCGGGACGGCCGCGTGGAGGTCGACGACGCCGAGGGCACCGCACTGGCCGTCACCCAGCCGGTCGAACTGGGTGGCAGCGGGCACGGCTGGGACCCGGAACGCCTCTTCGCCGCGGCCCTGGCCACCTGCCTGCACCAGAGCCTGGTGCTGACCGCGTCATCCGGAGGGCACGACACGGAAGGGAGCGCGGTGCGCGCGGAGGTGTCGCTGAGCGCGCACGGCGCCCAGCGGTACGACCTCGACGCCCGTCTGGTCGTGGAGCTGCCGAACGTCACCGATGACGCGCAGCGACGCACCCTGGTGGACCGGGCGGCGCAGCACTGCCCCCTGGCCAACGGCTGGGAGGTGTCCGTCAGGTGACCGCGTCCCGGCGCGGCGACGTCAGCCCTTGCGGCGGCGAGGCGCGGCCGAACGCGGCGGAGTGGATCGCATGTGGTCGCGCACCGGCGCCAGCAGGGCGGCGAGCTTGGTGACGTCGGCCCGGGAGAGCGGTTCGAACAGCAGGCTGCTGACGACCTCGACGTGTCCGGGCAGCACGGCCGCGAGCAGCGCGCGTCCGGCGTCGGTGATGGTGACCGTGACGCTCCGCTCGTCGTCGGCGGAGGGCGTGCGCTCGACCAGGCCCGCTTTCTCCAGCAGCGCCACCTGGTAGGTCAGGCCGCTGCGGCTGTAGACGACGCCATCGGCCAGGTCGGTCATGCGGTGGCTGCCCGTGGGCGAGTCACCGAGCCGCGCCAGCAGTTGGAACTGCACGTAGCTCAGCTCGCCGGCCTCCTTCAGCTGCTGCTCGACCGCGTGGCGCAGCAGGCTGGTCACCTCGACGAGGTCGAAGTACGCGCCGAGCTGGACGGGGTCGAGCGACGGCGGCGAGTCGGCCATGCCACCAGTCTACTGCTTCGAATTCGAAGGACCATCGGCCGCCCGCCGGGCGTGCCATCGGGGCCGGCCCGCGCCGGACGTGCCGCACATCACTTTGCTTCGAATTCGAAGCAGTTCTACGCTCAGGTCCAGATGCTTCGACTTCGAAGCAAATGGTGAAGGAGAGCAGCCATGAAGACAGTCCGCTTCCACGAGTTCGGCGGCCCCGAGGTCCTGCGCCACGAGGACGTCGAGCAGCCGGTCCCCGCGGCCGGCGAGGTCCTGGTCCGCGTCACGGCCACGACGTTCAACCCCGTCGAGGGCAACATCCGCCTGGGCGTCATGCGGGGCCCGATCCCGGTCGACCTGCCGCACACCCCCGGCCTCGACGTCGCCGGCACGGTCCACGCGCTCGGCGGAGGCGTCGAGGGCCTCGCGGTCGGTGACGAGGTGATCGGTTTCCTGCCGATGACCAAGCCCGGCGCGGCGGCCGACTACGTCCTCGCGCCGGCGACCGCCCTGGCACCGGCGCCCAAGAGCATCCCGCTGGCCGACGCCGCCGCGTTGCCGGTGGTGGGCCTCACCGCCTACCAGGCGCTCTTCGACCACGGTCGGCTGGAGGCCGGGCAGCGCGTGCTGGTCAACGGCGCGGGCGGACCGGTCGGCGGCTACGCCGTCCAGCTGGCGAAGCGGGCCGGTGCGCACGTGATCGCCACGGCCGGCCCGCGCAGCGCCGAGGCCGTGCGGACCGCCGGCGCCGACGAGGTCGTCGACCACACCACCACCAACGTGCTGTCCGCGGTGACCGGGCAGGTCGACCTGGTGCTCAACCTCGCGCCCGTCGACCCGGCGGTCCTGGCCGAGCTGGTCACGGTGGTCCGTCCCGGCGGAGTCGTCGTCAACACGACCGTCTGGATGCCCGCGCCGACCGACGAGGACCGCGACGTGCGCGGCATCGACCTCTACGTCCGCAGCGACGCCGAGCAGCTGGCGGAGCTCGTCGCACTGGTCGACTCCGGCGACCTGCGGGTCGACGTGGCCCGGCGGGTGCCGCTGACCGAGCTGCCGGCGATCCACGCCCAGGCCGCGTCGGGCGCGGTCCGCGGCAAGGTCGTCTTCCTCGTCCCCCACGCCTGACACCCCGCCCCGGGACCGCGCCGCTCGACGGGCCTCGACCGACGACGCCCACCGCCGCCCGACCGGCGCACCCGGTTGCCCGGCATCTGCGAACCACCCGCGGACCAGTGCCAACCGGGCGTGCCGGGCAGTTGCATCCCGGGACTGCGCCGCCCCGCCCCCGCCGCGTCCTCGTCTCCACCACCAGCACCGGCTGGTTCCCGCCCCTCGGGAACCAGCGCTGTCCGTGAGCACCACGTGCAGGCACCCGGTCGGCGCTGGAGGTGCCTCGCTCATACTTGACGCCGGTCCCGCGGCAGAGATGCCCGAGCCGCCCGCCGCGGAGTCCCGAGGAGATCGAGTGCGCCTGTCGAACATCGCCGCCGCAGCGGCGTTCGCGGTTCTCGCCGCCGTGGCGCCGGCGCCGACGGCGCACGCCGCGGCGACCACGCTGCACGTGCGCGACATCGCGACGTGCACCGACGCCGGTGACGGCAGCGCGACCACGCCGTTCTGCACCGTGCAGGCGGCGGCCGACGTGGTCGAACCCGGCCAGGTCGTCGACATCACCGGCACGCAGGACGAGACCGTGACCATCACCCGGTCCGGGACCGCCGACGCGCCGATCGTGTTCGAAGGCGGTGCCGTGCGGCGGCCGACGGGCAGCACCGCGCCGACGATCACCGTGCGCGGGGCGCACGACGTGACGCTGCGCGGCATGACGATCCACGGCGCCACCGCCACCAACGCCGTCGTCATCGACGGCGCCGGCCGGGTCACGCTCGACCGCGGCTCGTTCAAACCGGACGCGGACCCCTACAACGGCGCGCACACGGTGCGCATCACCGGCGGGTCCACGGCGATCACGGTCAGCCGCACGACCTTCGGCACGCGCGGGCGGGCCGTGCACGCCGACGGCGGGGCAGGCGTCACGGTCACCGGCAACCTGATCACCTCGCTCGGCAACTTCGGCGTGATCGCCGAGAACGTCGACGCGCTCGCCGTCACCGGCAACACCTTCCGCGACTCGTGCCACCGCGCGGTCGTGGTCACCGGCGAGACCACCGGCTCCTCCATCCAGAACAACGTCATCTCCGAGGTGCTGTCCCCCACGGACAGCAGCTACTGCCCCAGAGGACCGGTGCACGCGATCGAGGTCGACAGCGCGGCGGCGCCCGGTGTCACGCTCGACTACAACATCCCGTTCCTCGCCGTGAACCCGTACCGGTGGGCGGGGACGGCCTACCAGACCCCGGCCGCCCTGACCGCCGCCACCGGGCAGGGCGCCCACGACCTGCGGACGGACCCGAACAAGGGCACGCCCGCCGTCGACTCCGGCAACGGCGACGCGCCGGGCGTGCTCGACCTGACCGTCAACGGCCCCCGGGTGGACAACCCGCAGGTGCCCGACACGGGCGGGGGTGCGGTCCCCTACGTCGACCGCGGCGCGCACGAGCTTCAGGACCACTTCGTGTCCGGGTCCATCACCGTGTCCGCGTCGCAGGCGCCGGTCGGTGGTGCGGTCACCGTCAGCAGCGCCCTCGGCTCCCAGTGGGGCTCGCCCTTCGCCTGCGTGATCGACTTCGGGGACGGCACGACCACCTCGGGGCCGTGCACGGCGTCCCACGCCTACCGCACGACCGGCGCCTACACCGTCAAGGTGACGGCGACCAGCGAGTCCCTGCTGACCACCGCCCGCTCCTGGCCGCTCGTGGTCGTGCCCGCCGGCGGGACGTTGAACCCAGGCCTGACCGTGAGCAGGCGGGGCGGCATGACGGTGGTGTTCGACGCGGACCCCGGCGGCAGCCCGTGGAACATCGCCACCACCACCTTCGACTTCGGTGACGGCAAGACCGAGACCGTGACCGGCGAGGTGTCGCAGCACCGGTACGACCGGGCCGGCACGTACCAGGTGCGGGCCACCGCCACCGACGCCGGCGGCAACACCGCGACCACCACCACCAGCGTCGCCACGCTCGGCTCCGGCTACGTCAAGCACGGACCGACCCGCTTCCTCGACACCAGGACCGGTGTCGGCGCGCCCGTCCAGAAGGTCGCGCCGTACAGCACCGTGCGGCTCGCGGTCGGTGGCCGCCACGGGGTTCCGGCCGACGTGACGGCGGTGGCCATGAACCTCACCGTCACCGGCGCGACGGCCGACGGGTACCTCACCGCCCACCCCTCCGGGCAGGCGAGGCCCACCGCGTCCGTGGTGGACTTCCGGGCCGGCGGGACCGTGCCCGGGCTGACGACCGTCGCGGTCGGTGGCGGCCACGTCGACCTCTTCAACGGCAGTCCCGGCAGCGTCGACCTGATCGCCGACGTCACCGGCTACTTCACGAAGGCCACGACCGCCGAGGGCTTCACCCCCGTCTACCCGAGCCGGCTGCTCGACACGCGCGACGGCCTCGGCACGGTGTCGCCCCGACCTGTCGTGGCGGGCGAGACGTTCACCCAGCGGGTCGCCGGCCACTACACCGGTGACGTGCCCGGCCAGGCGACCGCGGCACTGCTCACCGTCACCGTGGTCGGCCCCCGCGCACCGGGGCACCTGACGGTCTACCCCTCCGGCACGGCCAACCCGCAGACGTCGAGCCTCAACTACTCGGCGGGGCAGACCATCACGAACTCGGTGATCGTCCCCCTCGGCGCGGACGGCCACCTCGACCTGTACGCGAACGCGACCACGGACGTGGTCATCGACGTCATCGGCTACTTCGCCCGGTTCGGCAAGAGCTACCTCGTGCCCGTGTCACCGATCCGCGCGGTCGACACCCGCAGCGGCATCGGCGGTCCGGCCGGTGCGCTGCCGGGCAGGTCGAACACCCAGTACACCCTGGACCAGGGTGCGCCGAAGCTCGACTTCGGCCCCACCGCGGTGACCTTCAACGCGAAGGTCGTGAACCCGCAGCGCGACGGCTACCTCACCGCGTCCCACCGGGACCCGGACCACTTCCAACCGACCGCCGCGACGCTGAACTTCACCCCCGGCGCGGTGACCAACAACCTCGCCGTCACCGAGCAGGCGACGGCCGGGTTCTACAACGGGAGCGACGGCAGCCTGGACCTCGTGGTCGACGTGACCGGCTACTTCTACGAGCACTGACCGCCGGCGCGGAGCAGCCACGTCGACCTTCCCCACCGGTCGCGCAGCCAGGCCCCGACACGGGTTCAGCCGGATCGCCCACCATCCGGCGCACTGCCGTAGAAGCGCACGTCGCCGTAGATGATCCCCGCCTGCACGGCGTTCCCGACAGAACCGTCGACGTTGTTCCGCACACCGGACCCGGCACCCGGCGGGGGCCGCTGCCCGGCCGCCTCCGCGTAGTCGGACAAGCGCTCCCGCACCTCACCCAGGTAGACCAAGCCCAGCTCCAGATGAGCGGAGCCGAGAGCTACCCGGTCGATCTTCGGAATCTTGCAGGTGCGAGCCCCTTTCGTCTGGACTTCGAACCCCTGTGCCGTCTCGTCACCCAGACCACGCCTCAACAAGGCGGCGGTGGCATCGTGCCAAACCCCTGCCTCCTTCAGCGCCACATCACCTTTTCTCAGCCCCCACCGCACAGAGTGTCCCGCCTCGACCTGAGCGTCGAGGTCGGCCCTGAACAGGCGCTCGAGCACGCCACCTCGGAGCCGTGCGTACCGGGGCGGTCGCACCTCGGACACCGGACGGGCCACGGAGCCTCTCGACAGCCTCTCCGCGAGCCCGCAAAGCTTCAGGTGGATTCGCTTGACCTCCTTCTCGAGTTCACCACCCCCGTAGAGGTTGTCCGGTTGCACCGGGTACATCGCCAACCCGATGACCTCGTTGAAGCCGATCTCGATGTCCGCCAGGGTCCGACCGAAAAGAGCGCGGGAAGTGCAGAGCCCGTCATGGGGAGCGGAACGGTGCCGGTGGTCCTTGCAGCTCCACGCGCTCCACTCCGCCCGCAACCCGTGCAGCCTGGACACGACATCTTCAAGAGCAGAACGAAGCTCTGGACGGGCATGGCCGGCAGCTTCTCCGACGTCGGACGCGGCACCTCTTCGGTAGCGGTGATCGGCGTGGCGGAAATCGCCCCCACCGGGAGAGCCGTACTGCCACGCCCTGCCCAACCAGGGAGCGATCGTCGCGGCCAGGTCATGAGCCTCCCGAGCTTGTTCGGCCATCCGCGCACGCGCTTCCCGCCCTTGACGGTTGATCGCAGCCCTGGCCTCCTTGCTGCTCACAGTCCTGAGTTGCTCGCGCTCCACACGATCCTGGCGCTGCGCCGCCTTGCGCTTCACCGTTCGATTATGGCGCAGCGGGATCAGCCAGTGGACCTTTCACGGCGGGCGGCGGTCGGCGGGCCTCGGGTGGGTGAGTCGCAGCCGTGGGTCCGGTACTCGCTTCGGGGTGCTCTCACGCGAGCTCGGCCACCAGGTCGCCGTCGTTCCTCCGTGCTGGTGAAGGCGCCGCGCGGTTCACCCGCGCTCCGCGCAGGTCGCGGGCGGTGGGTCGCGCACGGGGAAGTCGTGGGCGATCACCTGGTAGAGCCGGTCGATCGCCTGCTCCACCGGTTGAAGGCCATCCCGGGCGACGGGTTCGACACCTCCGGCATGAACCGCACCAAGTCGGCGGACGCGTTCCTGCGCCGGGCGTGGACCGACCAGCAGGTCGCGACCTGCCACCGGTACCTGGCGGACGGGCGGCAGACGGGCATCGGCGCGCAGGACGCCGACCAGCTGGCGTGGGTCCGCGAGTTCTACCGCGACCTCTACGCCACCACCGGCGGCGTGCCCGTGCCCGACACCGCGACCGACGGCGTGGGCGTCAACTTCCCGGACGTGGACCTCGCCGACCCGCGCTGGAACACCTCCGGCGTGCCGTGGCACACGTTGTACTACAAGAACAACTACCCCCGCCTGCAACGGGTCAAGGCCCGCTGGGACCCGCGTGACGTCTTCCACCACGCCCTGTCGATCAAGTCACCGTGACGGCCGGGCACCGCGGGCCGATCGGCGGGGTCAGCCGGTGGTGGAGCCGAACGGCGTGCCGGCGTTGACCGCGGCCACGTCGAAGCCGCAGATCTCCGCGTACCCGTCGATCAGCTCTCGCAGCTCGCGCCGCGAGAACGGCGGCGACTGCTCGTCGAAGCCGTCCGGCGCCGCCCGGTGCGCCAGGTTGACCACGGCCTCCGGGCCGTACTCCCGGTTGGCGCGCTGGATGCGGGTCACCGCCGGGCGGCGCAGCCGGTCGTAGGCGGTCAGGGCCGCGGCCGGGTCGTCGACGGCGGCCAGGTGGTGGGCCATCGCGCGGGCGTCGAGCACCGACTGGGTGGCGCCGTTGGACCCCATCGGCACCATGGCGTGCGCCGCGTCACCCACGAGCGTCGCGGTGCCCACCGACCAGGTGTCCAGGGGGTCGATGTCGGCCATCGGGTACTCCAGGACCTGGTCGCTGCCGCGGATCAGGTCCACCACGTCGACGTCGGCGAAGCGCCAGCCGGCGAGCTGGTCGACGAACACCGACGCGGGCACCGGCTGGTTCCAGTCCACGATGCCTTCGGCGTCTTGCGGGGTGGGGACGACCACCGCCCAGTTCACCACCGCGGTGCCGCCAGGCGCGGCCTCCGTCAGCGGGTACACGACGGCCTTGCGCTCCTCGTCACCCCCGACGACCATGGTGCGCCCGCCGGAGAACGGGGCGCGGTCCGCGGTGCCCCGGTAGATGGTCAGCCCCATCCGCCTGCGCGGTCCGGGGTGGTCGGGGTGGAGCAGTTCCCGCACGGCGGACCGGATGCCGTCCGCGCCGATCAGCACGTCGGTCTCCAGCACTTCACGCGCGCCCGACGGCCCTGCGGCGACCACCCGCCACCGCCCGTCGGCCCGGCGGTCGAGGTCCACGACCCGCAGGCCGGTCGTGACGGCCCCGGCGCCGAGCCGCGCCCGCACGGCATCGAGCAGCACCGCCTGCAACGGCCCGCGGTGGATCGACAGCTGCGGCCAGCGGTACCCCGCCTCCGCGCCGCGCGGCTCGCGCAGGATCAAGTCGCCGCCGCGGTGGTAGTAGCGCAGCTCGGCGGTGGACACCGAGACCCGGGACAGCTCCTCCAGCAGGCCGAGCGCGTCCAGTTCGCGCACCGCGTTGGGCAGCACGTTGAGCCCCGCCCCGACCGGCCGCAACCGCACCGCGGCGTCGATCACCCGGACCTCTCGCCACCCGACCGCGTGCAGGCTCAACGCAGTCGTCAACCCGGCGATCCCCGCTCCCACGACCAGCACCCCGACCACCGGACGCCTCCTCACCTCTCCCTGGTTCCTACCACCGATCACGGGGCGTTGTCGTGGGGGGAGGTGACTCGCGGGGCGGCTTCACCACGACCCCGCGGACCGGTTCAGGTCCGCTGCCCCCATCGAGTTGGCGGACCGGCGCGTTCTTCAACCGACCCGCGTGGTGAACCTGGTACCGCCGCCACCGTCGCGCGACTCGCGCAACGGTGGCGGCGGTGGGCGTGACAGGTCAGCAGAACCAGCCGTTCTGGACCCAACCGTCCTGGTGGACGTTGCCGTAGGCGTGGCCGAAGACCCACTGCCCGCTGGGCGAGTAGCGTTGCACGTCGAAGTTCTCGCCGTAGTACAGGGTGCCGATCACCACGCCCGCCGCCGTGGCGCGGACGTACAGGTCCCGGGCGCAGACCTGGCGGACGGCCTGGGCGTCGACCGGGGCCGCGGAGGCGACCGGTGTGAGGGTGGCCGCGGCGGTCAGCGCCGTGACGGCGGCAGCCAAGCGGAGTGTGCGCATGGTGGGGTGCTCCTCGCGGTTCGTCGGGTCAGTCGAAGGCGAAGCAACTGCGCAGCATGAAGCCCCACTGGCTGTGGTTGTGCCACAGGACGTCGGCGGACCGGCCGTCGGAGGTGATGTAGCGGACCCCGATCCACGTGCCGCGCGGCAGCACGACGATCGGGTCCCGGTGCACGCCGCCGTAGTAGTTGCCGAACAGGGTGGTGGACTCGCAGGTGGTGTGCGCTTCGCGCATCGGCACCCACGGGTCGTTCACGGTCCCGCTGCCGGCCAGGGCGGTGATCGGATCCGGTTGGGCCGACGCGGGCCCGGTGATCCCGGTCAACGCCAGGACGGCGCCGGCCAGGACGAGCAGGACACGTTTTCCTCGCATCATGAGCAGTCCTCTCGGGCAAGGTGAGAGCACGACCTTGTAAGTCCTTACCAGGATGCTCAGATAACCCGCAAGTTATTCACCCGACCGCCGGGCACGCGTGGCCGGGGAGGAGCGGTCGCGGGCGTGGTCGTGCCAGACCACGCCCGCGGACCTGAGGTGAGGTCAGCTCGCGTAGGGGGCCTTCGCCGCCTTCGCCGCCGTCAGGAAAGCGCCCTTGTTCTTGGGCCAGAACAAGCTGTCCACGCACGAGTACTGCGGGAAGAACCCGCCGCAGCTACCGCTGCCCGACCCGATCTCGAACGTGTAGCTCGCGATGCCCAGGTTGCCGTAGGTGAAGTCGTCGGTCGTGCCCGTCGTGTCGCCCTCGGCCACCACCGTGTACCCGTTGAACGCCGCCATCTTCCGGCCCAGCGCCGCCAACTGCGTCGCGTTCGGGTTCGCGTTCCACGTCCAGCCCCACGGGGGCATGATCAGGTTGCCGTAGCTGTGCACCGTGATCATCACGCCCTTGGTGGTCACCGGCGCGGGCTCGGTGTCGCCCGGTCCGCGCTGGTCGGGGAACAACTGCTTGAACCACGCCTCGATCGCCTTGGTCTCCGGCTCGGAACCGGCGGCCGTGCCCTGGTAGGTCTCGCCGCACCGGCTGGTGCCGGCGCCGCCCCACTTGAACGAGGAGTTGCGGTTCAGGTCCACGCCGTAGCTCGGCGCCGAGCACGACGCGCTGGTGTTGTTGGCGTTCTTGCGCTGCATCAGCGGCTGGTTGCCGCCGGACGCGACGATGTCCACGCCGTCTGGGTTGACGATCGGCACCACCCACAGCTCGGTGGTGTCCAGGATGGACGTCACCTCGGCGTCCGTGCCGTACCCCTTGGTGACGTGGTCGATCCACCGCCACGCGAGCTCGCCCGTGGCCAGCTCCCGCGCGTGGATCTGCGCGATCAGCGCGAACCGGGGCTTGGCGGAGTTCGGGCTCAGCGAGCAGTCGCCGGACTGCTTCTTCGTGATGCAGATGGCCCTGATGTCGTGACCGCCCAGGCCGCGCGTCTTGCGCCAGCTGTCGCCGATGTCGTACACCTGCGTCAGCGCCGGGTACGCGGCCGCCACGTCGGTCAGGTGCTTCTCGTGCTCGGCCACCGTCCGGTAGCCGCCGTAGAACGTCTGGACACCGATGTCCGCGGACCGGCCGGTCGCCACCGGCTTGTACACCGAGTCGAACCTGCTCGGCCGGTAGCCGAGCCTGACCAGCCGGTCGGCCACCCGTTGGTCGCCGACCACCTGCACGGCGCCGTCGACGCCGTGCTCGACGTCGAACCCGGCCGACTGCAGCACGTGCTCACCGGCTCCCGGGACCTGCCAGTAGTACGGCGTGGTGTCGGTCGGCTGAGCAACCGCCGCGTTGGTCCCCAGGAGTAGCAGCACCGCCGTGACAAGACCTACCAGAACCTTCATCGACAGACCTCCAGACGAGCCGGCGGCCGAGGCAGGGTGACAGGGGGCCGCCGCGCCGAACGCGAGTATGGAGCACCGCACAGGTCACCAAAACCTACGAACGGGGGTCGCCCCCGGGCGCCGGCGTAACCTTGCGCCAGAGGGAGGAACGGCGTGCCGCCGACAAGCCCTTCCCCGCGGACGGCGAAGGGCGGCCCCGACACCAGTGCAGTCCACAAAGGACTTTTCTTTCCGGCGGTCGGCCGGAGGTGCGCACGCCACCGGCGCACCGGGACGCGTGGGAGCCGGCACCAGGCGGCAACGAGATCGAGGACGGGACGGGGCTCTCCGATGACGGGTATCGCCGACTGGCGCCACGCCGGCCGCGCCACGCCGTTTGCGCCGCGCTCCTCGTGGTGTCGGTGACCGCTCTGCGGACGGCGCTGAGGCGAATCGTGCTCGCCGCGCTCGTCTGCGTGGTGGCGCTGATCGTGCTGTTCATCGGCATGGGCCTGGCCGGTGTCATCGGCTTGTCCTCCGACCCGCACGGTTACGGGATGTTCGCGGCGATCCTGTTCGCGGCGGCGCTCACCCCGATCGCCCTGGTCCTGTGGTTGCTCTACCGGTTCCTGCGACGAGACGGCCAGTAGGCGGCGTCCCCGACGGGGTGGGCGATGCCGACCGGGCATCCCTCGCCGTGCTGCTGCACGGGAGCGACCAGATCGGTTTTCCGCCGTGGCCGCACCACATGAGCTGTTGAGCGCCGCCCGTTCCCGAGCTTGATCAGGTGAGCGGTACGGGCACGCCCTTGCCAGTGGATTATGCCGGGCCGCGGGGAATCGCGGTGCTGCAACGATTCGACCCGCTCGCCACGACGAGCAGCCCGGGGTCGGAGCAGGTCGAAAAGTCTCAGTGAACTCTGAGATCCGGCCGGTAGCGTCGGCGAAACGTTTCCGCGCCAGTCGGGGAAGGATTCGGTGAGGGTGGTGTTCCGGATCGCCAGAGCCGTGCTCAGCCCGGTATCCGTGCTCCTGCACCCGCAGGTCTCGGACGGGACGGTGACCGAGACCCACCCGGCCGACGTCGTCGTGACCACCGCGTCCCGGGTCGACCGCACGCGAGCGCGGGGGTGAACCCAGGCTCCACGTGGCCGACGCGGTGGTCGTCCAGCGGGTCCGGCTCCGCGGTCGACCGGCCGTGCCGGTGCTGAAGCCCATGCGCTGTCCCGCCGGGCGCAACGTCGCCGAACGTCCGCTCGATCGGACGCGAGAGGAGTTGTCGTGGAGGAGAACACAGGGTTGTCGAGGCGCACGTTCCTCGGGATGAGCGCGCTGGGCGTGCTCGGCCTCGCCGGGTGCGGGGGTGGTCCCACCGCGCCGCAGGTCGACGTCCAAGTGCCCCAGGCGCTGCTCGACCAGGCAGCCGCGCTCCGCGGCGGGTCGGTGGGGATGCTGTCGCAGAAGCTCTACTCGGAGACCGCCAACCAGGCCTTGGACCGGTCGTTGCAGGCGTTCGCGCAGGCCACCGGCACCACGGTCCGCAACGACCTGGTCTCCGGTGACGCCGGCGACATGGTCGCGAAGATGGACACCGAGGTGAAGGCGGGCACCAGCCGCGACCTGGCCTTCATGAGCGATCGGCGGTTCGTCGGCCAGCTCCACAACCTCGACGCCCTCACCGACGTCACCGACGTGGTCGACGAGATGCGCGCGCTCTACGGGGAGCCCGCGACGGAGGCGGCGAACTTCTGCGTGTTCGGCGGGCGCTGGTACGCGATCCCGTACCACTTCATCGCGACCGCGATGTACCTGCGCAAGGACTGGTACGAGGAGAAAGGCCTCCCGCTCAAGCCCCACTACACGTGGGAGGAGCTGCGCGATCACGCGTTGGAGGTCTCCGACCCGGCGAAGCGGCGCTTCGGCTGGGGTCTCACGGTGAACCGCTCCGGCGACGCCAACGGCTTCATCACGAACGTCATCAACTGCTACGGCGGCGCGATCGCGGACAACACCGGCACGAAGGTGGTGTTCGACTCGCCGGAGACCGTCGCCGCCGTCACGTTCATCGGCGACATCTACACGAACCCGAAGTACGCGCCGATGCTGCCGCCCGGGGTCGGCAGCTGGACCGACTCGAGCAACAACGAGAACTGGCTGGCGCAGGTCCTGGGGCTCACGCTCAACCAGTTCAGCGTCTACGCCGACTCGAAGACCAAGAACAACCCGGTCTACGCGAACACGCACCCGTTCAACGGCGCCACCGGGCCGGCGATCGACCGGCCGCTCGCGTACGGCGAGTCCAACTCGTTCGTCGTGTTCAAGGGGGCGAAGAACCCCGACCTCGCCAAGTTGGTGGCGAAGTTCATGGCCGGCGGGAGCGCGCTGCTCGGCGTCGCGAAGGGAGCACCGTGCCTGGTGAACCCCGCGTGGGACAAGGTGTGGGACTCCGACCCGCACTACACCAGCGGTGACCCGGCGTTCCCCGCGCTGCGGGAGCAGACCCGCACGCCGCTCCCGCTGACCACCAAGACCGGCTACGCCTTCCCCCAGGCTCCGAGCCCGGGTGAGCAGGCCGCCACCGCCGCCTACCTGCTGACCGACATGATGCAGTCGGTCATCCAGGGCACCCCGCCGGCCGAGGCCGTCGCCTCGACGCACGCCCGGATCGTGCAGGTCTTCGAGCAGCAGGGCTACCCGCAGTGACCGTTCCGCGTCCGCGTCCGGCGCCGGCCCGTCCGGTGCCGGGCACGTCGTCCTCGCTCACCTCCTCGCAGCGGTTGCTCGGGCGCGACTGGCGTCTCGCCGCCGTGTTCATCGGGCCGACGTTGTTGCTGGTGGCAGGCCTGATCCTGGTGCCGATCACCAGCTCGATCTTCACCAGCGCCACCGAGCGCCACGGCGCGGAGACGGTGTTCGTGGGGCTGGACAACTACCTCGCCCTCATCGACGACGCCGTGTTCCACAAGGGCGTGCTCAACTCGTTCGTCTTCACCGCCTACGCCGAGATCTTCAAAGTCACCCTCGGTCTCATCGCGGCGTTGATGCTGCACCACATGCGCCGCGGCCGGGCGATCGTCGCCGGGGTGATCCTGCTGCCGTGGGTGGTCCCGACGGTCGTCACGGCCTTCACCTGGCGGTCCCTGTTCGACCCGATCTTCGGCAGCGTCAACGTCCTGCTCACCGACTCGGGCATCGGGCCCGCCCTCGCCGCGATCGGGCTCGTCGACTCCTGGCCCGCGCAGTGGCTGTCCGATCCCGCGCTCGCGATGCCGGCGGTCATCCTGGTCAACGTCTGGAAGGGCGTCCCGTTCTTCGCGGTGACGTTCCTCGCCGGGCTCAAGGCCATCGACAGCGGTCTCTACGAGGCGGCGGTGGTGGACGGCGCCTCGCCGTGGCAGCGCTTCGCGCACATCACGCTGCCGGGTCTGCGCAACATCATGATCGTGACCGTGCTGCTATCGTCGATCTGGACGTTCAACAACTTCGACCTGATCTGGCTGATGACGCAGGGCGGACCGGGGGACGCCACCGCCCCGTACGTGATGGTGGCCTACTCGAAGGCCATCCAGCAGCTGCAACTGGGCGCGGGGGCCGCGGTCACGCTGGTGATGCTGCCGGTCATCGGCATCCTCGTGGTGATCCTCGTGCGGATGATGCGACGCGGCGACCTGCCCGGCTCGGGCGACTCGGGACGCAGGCGGCTGACCCCCGCGCAGCGCCGGGCGCTGCCGTGGGTGGTCGTCGTGGGCTCGGTGCTCGTGCTGGTCTGGGCGTCACCGCACATCGTGTGGAAGGCCGCGCTCGTGCTGGGCGTGTTCGTCGTGCTCACGGCCGCCGTCGGACGGGTCGTCTCCGTGCTCGCCGCGCGCGGCAACCGGGTGGCCGCCCGGGTGGTCGGCGGCACCGGCAGCGGGATCGCGCTCGTGGGCCTGCTGGGCTTCGTGCTCGCCCCGCTCTACTGGATGACGGTCACGGCGTTCAAGTCCGACGACCAGATCGTCGCGCGCACCGATGACCTCTGGCCGACCCCGTGGAGCACCGAGCAGTTCACCAACCTGTTCACCGGCAGGGCGTTCGGCACCTGGTACGTCAACACGGTCCTCGTCTCGGTGGCGTCCACGGTGATCGCCCTGGTCTGCGCGGCGCTGGCCGGTTACGCGCTGGCGCGGCTGAAGTTCCGGGGTTCGGAGAGCTTCACGGTCACGATCCTGCTCACCTACGTGATGCCGGGCGCGTTGCTGTTCATCCCGCTCTACCAGATGATGAGCGGGATCGGGCTCAACGACTCGCTGTGGTCGCTCGTGCTCGCCTACCCCACGTTCACCCTGCCGTTCGCGACGTGGTTGCTCGTCGGCTACTTCAAGTCGATCCCGGCCGACCTCGAGGAGGCCGCGCTGGTCGACGGCTGCACGCGGTTCGGGGCGTTCATCCGGATCGTGCTGCCGCTGGCCAAGCCGGGCCTGCTCGCGGTCGCGCTGTTCACGCTCACCAACGCGTGGAACGAGTTCCTGTTCGCCTTCGTGTTCATCACGAAGGACGACTACAAGACGCTGCCCGTCGGCATGCAGTCGATGATCTTCGGTGACGTCGTGCCGCAGGGACAGCTGGCCGCGGCCTCGCTGCTGGTCAGCATCCCGGTCGCGGTCATGTACGGGTTCGGGCAGCGCTTCCTGACCGAGGGCCTCACCGCGGGGGCCGTGAAGGGATGAGCCTGCACACCGGGGATCGACCCGGGTGACCAGTGCGCACGTGCCGTCCTCCAGCCCGCCGACTTCGATCACCTGGGCGGGCAGCGCCCACCGGCACTCGTCCACCCAGTCGCGGGGGATGCCGTTCTCGGACGCGTCGCCCCGGGCGGGACCCGTGCCGCTGCGTCACCGATCGGCTCGGCGCGCGTCGAGGTAGGGGCGGAGCAGTCGGTCCAGCAGGCCCAGCACCGCCGCCACCCCGTCGGCCTCGATGTTCTGCGACGCCCGGAGGACGGTCGCGTTGATCAGCTCGGCCATGCGTCCGGTCTCGGTCTCGCCGAGCAGGCTCAGGGAGTCGATGAGCGGCTCCTGGAGCCTGGCGTGCAGCTGCGCGCTGTGCTCGTGCAGCACCGCCGGGTCCATCACCGTCCGCAGCGCCTGGGCGAGCGCCTGCTCGGGCCCGGAGAACAGGGTGACGTTGGCCTCCACGTAGGCCCAGACGCGGTCGGCCGGATCGGTCACCGACGCGACGTGGTCGAGCACCCGCGCCGACCACGTCGGGAACACGTCCGCGGCCACGGCCTCCAGCAGGGCCTCCGCCGAGGGGAAGTACTGGTACACGCTCGACCTCGCGAGCCCGACGCGTTCACCGGCGGCGGCCAGCGTCGGCGCCGCGCCGGTCTCGGCGAGCAGCGCACGTGCCGCGTCCAGGATCGCCCGCCGCTGCCGGGCCCGGTGCTCGGCCACGGTGGGCGCCTGGATGCGGGGCACGTTCTCCTCCTGGCGGGTCGAGCCGTCCACTACGCGGTGACGGGCTCACCCGCCGTCAACCGGCCGTCGACCATCTCGAACACCCGGTCGCAGTGACGCAGCACGTCGTGGTCATGCGTGACGACGACTGTAGCCATTCGCCGCTCGCGCGTTTCGCGGGCGAGCAGTTCCAGGACCTCGTGGCTGCGCTGCCGGTCCAGCGCGGCGGTCGGCTCGTCCACCAGCAGCACGTCCGGTCGGGTGACGAGCGCGCGGGCGATACCGACCCGCTGCCGCTCACCGCCCGAGAGCTGGTGGGGCCTGCGGTCCTCCTTGTGCTCCACGCCCACCGCGGCGAGCAGCTCCCGCGGGTCACGCGGGTCCGTCACCCGTCCGAACGTCAGCGGGAGCCTCACCTGGTCGACAGCGGTCAGGGAGGGGATCAGGTTGTTGCTCTGGAACACGTAGCCGATCCGTTCGCGACGCACGCGCGCCCGGTCCCGCTCCCGTCCCGCCAGGTCGACGCCGCCGACGAGGACGCGGCCCGAGTCCGGCACGGTCAGCCCGCCGGCCACCGCGAGCAGGCTCGACTTCCCGGCCCCCGAAGGGCCGACGACGGCGATGACCTCACCCGGCTCGACGCGCAGGCTCACCTCCTCCAGCGCGACCGTGGTCTCCTCGCCGTCGCCGTAGCGCAGGCTCACCCGCTCCAGCAGCAGTCCTTCGCTCACCGGTTGCCTCCCAGGGCGGTCAAGGGGTCGATCTTGGTGATGCGCAGCACGGCCAGGGACGCCCCGGCCATGCCGAGCACGACCAGCAGCAGCGACGCGATCCCGATCGGCCCCGCCTCCAGCGCGAACGGCATGGGCGTGGCGGAGATGGCGGCGCCGGCGGCGAGGCCGACGCCGACGCCCACGGCCGTCGAGAGCGCCAGCAGCACCAACGACTGGGCCAGGCTGTCGCGCAACACGTACCAGGTGCTCGCGCCCATGGCGCGCAGCACGGCGATCTCCGGTTTGCGCTGGATGGTCAGCACGGTGAAGAACGCGCCCACGACCAGGGCGGAGATGGCGTAGAGGAACACCTGGATCATCCGCAGGGTCGCGGTCTCCGCCGAGTAGCCCGGCGACGCGGCGAAGGAGTCCTCCACCGTCATCGACGTCGTCGCGGCAGCGCTGTCACCGGCGGTGAGGTCCGTCCCGGACGCCGAGCGCACCGCCACCGCGGTGATCTCTTCGTAGGCGTGCGCCGGCGCCTGATCACCCGGCCCGGCCCCGACCCGGATCTCCTGCCACGTGCGCAGGGGCACGTAGCCGACGTCCACGTGGCCGTAGGTGTGCTGGCCGTCCAGCACCCCGACCACCGTCAGCTCCGTGCCGATCCGGTCGATCGTGACGGTGTCGCCGAGGCGGACGCCCGCGTCCACCGCCGTGGCGCTCACCACGACCTCGTGCGGGTTCGACCCGAGTCGCGCGCCCCGTGCCGCGTCCGGGGCGATGAAGGAGCCGGGATCCACCCCGAAGAGCGCCAAGTCGACTGCCACTCCCCCGCTGGTCTTCGCGTTGACCAGCGTGTTCCCGTACGGCGCGGCCGCCGTGACACCGTCCCTGCCGGCCCACTCGCCCACCGCGTCGAGGTCTACCACGCTGCGCGAGAACGCGGCGTCGGCCGCCACGCCGCGCTCGAAGGCGAGCGAGGTGACGGGCAGCTTCTTCAGCCCGGACACGCCGTCGTTCACCAGCCCCACCGACAGCCCGGACAGCAGCACCATCAGGACGGCGGTCAGCGCGACCACCGAGCCCATCAGCGCGAAGCGACTGCGCGCGAACAGCAGCTCGCGAATCGTCAGGAACATCCGTCACACCGCCCAAGGTTTACCGACACCATGTCGGCTACCTTACCGACAGAATGTCGGCAACTTCGCGGCCGGGTGGTCGGCGGCGACGGACGTCACTGCGGAACAGGCGTGCGGCACGAGGCCCGCTGCTCCCGTCATCACTACGATGCGACTCTTCTCACCAGACCGGGTGACAGTCGTTGGAGGCACGTCGTGCGGACGCCGAACGGGTTCGACGATGCCGGGGCCCCGGAGGTCCTCGTGGCGGCCGCGGCCTCCGCCACGGGCCTGTGGGGCTACTTCACGTTCTTCGTCGGTGACCACGTCTCCAGCGGTGGCTTGGGCGTCGCGATCCTGATGGGGTCCTACCTGGTCAACGCCTTGGCGCAGACCTCCCTGCTCCTGCTGCTGCGCGCCTGCCACTCGCTGCGGGTGAGGCTGGTGCTCGGGCAGGTGGACGGCGCGGCGAGCGGGGACCGCTTCGCCCGCGGCAGGCAGCACGGGCAATGGCTTCGCCCGGCGGCCTTCTTCGGTCCGGTCGTCGTCAACTGCTCCGCGATGCTGGTCTTCACCCCCTCCGGGTCGCCCTCCGGGTCCGACGACTTCGGCATCACCACCACGATCTTCCTGTTCACGTTGCTCGGCCTGGCCGCGACGTTGCTCGGCGCGGCGGGGTACTTCTTCGTCGTGCTGCCCCTCACCGGGCTCGTGGGCGCGTTCCTCCCCGAATCGCCGGGCAGGATCGAAGCCTCCCGCGCGGAGGCCGCCGCGAGGTCGTGGATCTTCCCCTTCATCGGCCTGTTCGGTGTCTCCCTGGGCGCGGGTGACGAAGTCCGCTCCTCCGACCTCGGCCAGTGGTTCGCCCACGACCTCGGCTCACCCGTCCCGCTGCCGGGAGTGCTGCTGGTGGTCGCCGTGGTCGGCGCCACCACCCTCATCGTGATCAACAACCGCGCCCGCCGTAAGCGCACTCGAGAACCCGGGCGCGCCTGAACCACCGCAAGCCGACCCAGCGCGAGAAAGCCATCACCGCCGGTAGAACGTTGATGTCACGACGTTGGGGCAAGCACGACGTCAAGGCCTGGACCAGGCCCCGCATGGGCGACGATCTCGCGGTGCCAGGCGAGCAGAGGTGCCCGGTTCACCGACAAGACATCACGTCACCGGCAGCGATCCGCGGACCAGGACAGGGCGGCGAACCAGGACCGGCCCACCGCCCCGCGCGGACCCGGACCCGCGAGCCGCCGACGGAGTATGGCGTCTCGTGCCGAAGCCGCGCAGTGTGGAAAGCGACTTCACACCGGACATGCGAATCCGCCATCGCTTCAACCCCGCAGGCGGCAGACTTGCGTGAATGGTGGCAAGAGCCTCGGCTCAGCTGGTACTCGGCGCGCTCATCCTCACCGGTAGCGCAATGATCTTGTCGGTCCTGCTCAAACCTCCCGTGGTCGGGATGGCCAGTCCGCAGTGGGAGCTGGTGTCACCGGTCGCCGTGCAGGAGACTGCGGCGAAGTGTGACAGCGGGCGGGTCTCACGCAGGAGTGCGAAGCCCGCCACGGGTCCGGTCATGACGCGATCCAACGGCTTCGTGGTCGTCATTGGCGCCTCCAACCAGGTCACTGCCTGCGTTCGGACCGGCGCTTATCCCTCTGCTCACACCGTGGCGTTCCCACCGGACTACCTGCAGACGTCGGTGCTGATGTCGGCCTGGCTGGACGACGGTGCAGGGCCTGTCGGCTACGGAGCCGTTCGCTCGGATGTCGCCGCTGTGGTCATCCACTTCCCCTCTGGCCGAATGATCAGCGCACAGGTGAGTGACGGGTTCTACCTGGCCGACTTGCACGGGCTGTCCCACGATGAGTTGCACCGGCTGTCCTACCAGGCGTTCGACGCCGCAGGAACGATGTTGACCAGCCAATGACGGTGGACCTCGAGGTGAGGTTCACTCGGTAGCCCGAAGCCTCTCCGAATCAGGACGAGGCCGGCCGCGGTGAGCGGGACGACGGGCTCATCGCGACAGGCCCGGAGGCGTTGCACCGGCTGCGTTAGCCGCATGCGAAACTCAACCGAACCAACGAGATCCTCAGGGCCGCGTCCGCGTCCTCGCGACGAGAACCGACCCGCCCAGCGACGGTCGTGGACCGATGACGCCGTGCACCGGCGGGCAGGCTCGTGCCAGGCGGTTGCGGCATCATCTCCCCATGACAGCCGCACGGCTGCTGGCGCGCCGCACCGAGCGGTGGTTCGTCCAGCAGGGAGCCCCGACGATGATCGAGGGCTACGGGTTCTTCACGCACGTGCTGCCGCGGATGCTGCCGGCGCTGGCGACCATCGCGATCGCCTGCCTCGTCTGGCTCGTGCCGCTCGGCGCGGCGGGGTACGGGCGGTGGGTGCTGCTGACGTTGATCCTCGCCAGCGCGCTCACGACCTGGATCGTGCTGTCGGTGTTCGTGCGGCGGCTGCCGCTGTTCACGCGCAACCGCATGATCGCGATCCTCGTCGGGTACGCGGTGGTGCCGGTGATCGTGCCGATCCTGCAGGACACCATCGAGGGCACGCCGGACAGCGATCCGGTGCAGCTGGTGGTGTTCTTCGCGGCGATCTTCGCCGCCGCGTGGTTCTCGGTGACGTACGGGCTGGTGGCATTGCTCGAGGGCGCGATCCGGCACACGGTGAACGACATGCGCAACAGCGTGCACCTGCTCGGGCGGGCGTTGCCGCCGTTGTTGTTCGTGACGCTGTTCCTGTTCTTCACCGGCGAGCTGTGGCAGGCGATGAACCAGCTGCCGTGGCAGCGGGTGAGCCTGGTGGTGGCGTTGTTCGCGGCGATCACCGTCCTCGCCGCGGCCGCGCGGCTCAAGGACGAGATCGGCCGGGTCGAGCAGGACCTGCGCCCCGAGGTCCTGGAGGAAGCCTGCCGGGGCACGCCGCTGGGCGACGAGGAGTTCGACGAGCCGCTGCGCCCGCACAAGCTGAACGGCCGGCAGTCCCGCAACCTGCTGGTGATGCTCGCGATCCGCCAGCTCGTGCAGGCGGCGGTGGTGGGACTCGCGCTGTTCGCGTTCTTCGTGGCGCTCGGCCTGATCGTGGTGACGCCCGCCGTCGCCGAGCAGTGGATCGGAGCGCCACCGGAGCCCGCCAAGTGGGTTCCCGGCGTGCCCGCGGCGATGCTGCGCAACGCCACGTTGTTCGCGGCCTTCGGCAGCATGTACTTCGCCGTGGTGTCGATGAGCGACGCCGAGCAGCGCAGGCAGTTCTTCGCACCCGTGATCGAACGGATCGAGCGGACGTTGGCGGTGCGCGCGGTCTACCTGGCGGTCCGCGAGCGCGCCTAGTGCCGCGTCCCGCAACCTTGATCGGGTAGTGGGTCCAGGTGCGGATGGGTGAGTCGGTGGCGAAGCCGGTCTTGGGTCGGGCTCGGGCGTTGCGCCAGCGGATGTAGACCTCGATCCAGTCCAGTCGGCTGGAGCAGGCCGGCAGGAACACCAACTGGGCGTCGTTGGCGGTTGCCGATCTTGTCGAACTCCCAGGAATGCCGTCGTACTCGGTGACGGTCTCGTTGGGCACTTCGTCGTCGAAGACGCCCGCGGCGGTGAGCTGACGTCCGCCGTCCGGTCGGGCGCCGGAACCTGGTTCTGGCGCTCGCGCCTCAGCCCGTCGTAGAGGGAGTAGGCAGGCAGGCGCTTGTCGTCGTCCGGCAACTGCTTGGACACCACGACGCTGGGCTTGTCCGTGTTGTCCTGGTACTCGAACATCGGGTAGGCGGTGGTGGTCTGCTCACCGCGGGCGTCGTAGACCTCCAGCGGTCGGCCGTAGGCGTCGTAGGTGGCCTGCGAGGCGGTCACCCGGTTTGACCGGGGGCGTCCCACTTGTCGAGCACCTCGACCTTGGTGATGTTGAGCTGCGGTGATCGTGCATCATGAGCTGCGGGGCATGCTCGCGCGCCTGGCGATCCGCTCCGAAGACGAGCGCAGGAGTGCCGCTCGAATCCTGCGGCGCGGCGTGCTCACCAGATCTGAAGAATGGCGCGGACCGATGACGCGCTGCCCACACCACATCCCGGGGTCGGGCAGTATTGCACTGTGAACGACGGCTCCTTGCCCCACCGTCCGGGGCCCGAAGACCCGGTCGACACCGATGAGACGCCGCGTCCTCGGCGCGGCGGACGGGAAGTCGGCCAACGTGCGCGGGCGAGCTCGGACGGAGTGGTCCTGCAGGCCGGCCGGGACCTGACCGTCAGCTTCGCATCACCCGATCGATCCGACACATCGAGATCGCGCGCGCGGCTGCGGATCGCGATCGCCGCGGTCGGGGTGATCGCTGTGGCGGCGGTGACGGCTTCCGTGATCACCTACCTGCGCGGCGCCCTCGTCCACGCCCCGGCCGGAGCACAATCGCCGACGAGCACGAACACCGCCGCGGAGAGCACCTCCTCGTCCTGGCCGCACCCGCCCGTCAAGACTTCGAAGCCCTCCAGGCCGGACGCGTCCATCGGCGAGCCCCAGCCCACCATGGCGAAGAAGGAGTACCGGCTCAAGCCGTCCTCGGACGTGCGGACGAATGACATCGACAAGATCGACCTCGACACGGGCTGCCCGGGCTGGGGCCCGACCTCCATCCCCGTGGGCCGCAAGCGGTGCGGTGAGCTCGCCGACCTCATCGTCGAGGACTACGGGGTGCACGCCCCCAACGACCAACCGCTGCTCACACCCGTGGACGGCCTGGCCACCTACACGTCGTGCCGCGACCGGACCGACGGCGTCGGCACGATCCTCCTGGAGGACCTGCACGAGGGGGCACAGCTGTGCGTTTGGACCGACAAGCGCAACCTCGCCGCGGTTCACATCAGCTCGGTCGCCGAGACCGGGGAAGTGGTCATCGACTACGAACTCTGGACATCCTGACCGCCCGCCCACCGAACCTCGGCACTGTCAACCACCGACCGAACTGCTGTCACCGACTCGACATCCGCGAACGGCACCCCACCAGGTAGACCGCTCGGCGGGAACCACCGGCTCGCGGCGTCGACGCGCGGGAACTGCCGCACGCCCCGGGTCCGCCATTGTGCGGAGTGGTTCGGCGGGGCGCGGTGGAACGCTGGGGTGGTCGTCCGGTCATCGACCAGGTCCGGGAGGTGTCTCCGTTGGTGGCGTTCGAGCCGGAGCCGTCCCGCTTCCCCGGCTCCACGTCGGCCGATGTCGGCGACCTCGGTGTGCGCAACACGGTGTCCGGTGTCGTGGGCGGAGTGGTGCAGGCCGGTGTGGTGCACGGTGGCGTGCACCTGCACACGGCCCAGCCGACCTCCGCCTGGGTGGTGCCGCGCCAACTGCCCTCCGCACCGGCGTTGTTCGTGGGACGAGCTGTGGAGCTGGACGCGCTGGACCACGCCCTGGCCGCGGTTGCGCCGAACGGACGGGGCACCGCTGTGCAGGCTCCGACCGCACGCGGACCGTCCCTCGCCGAGTTCCCGGTCGGGGACGTGGCGACGGGGGTCTCCACCATCGGCGGTGCGGGAGGAGTGGGCAAGACCTGGCTGGTCCTGGCGTGGGCGCACCGTCACCTGGACCGATTCCCCGACGGGCAGCTGTTCGTGGACCTGCACGGTTTCAGCCCGGCGCGAGAGCCGATGGACCCGGCCGTGGCGGTACGGGGGTTCCTCGACGCCCTCGGCGTCGAGCCCGGACGCATCCCGGCCGACCCGGACGCGCAGGTCGCGCGGTACCGCAGCCTGGTCGCGGATCGGCGGATGCTGATCGTGTTGGACAACGCGGCCACCGCCGACCAGGTGATCCCGCTGCTGCCGGGCAGCTCCACCTGCACGGTGCTGGTCACCGGCCGCACCAGGCTCGCGTCGTTGATCGACCGCCACGGTGCCCGCCACCTGACCCTGGACATCTTGACCCGTGACGAGGCGCGTGCCCTGTTGACCGCTCGCCTGGGTACCGGGCGCGTCGCCGCCGAACCCGACGCCGTGGACGAGCTGATCGCATTGTGCGGGAGTTACCCGCTGGCGCTGTCGATCACCGCCCGTCACGCCGTCACCAGCCCTGCCGTCCCCCTGCCCGAAATCGCCGGCGAACTGCGCGAATCGGGTCTGGAGGTGCTCGACCACGACACCGATCCCGCCGCCAGCCTGCCCGCGGTCCTCTCGTGGTCCCTGCGCCGGCTCACCGACGAGCAGCGCACCGTGTTCGCCCTGTTCGGAATCGCCCCCGGTCTCGACACGACCCCGCCCGCCGCGGCCGCGCTCACCGGCCTGACACCGGTCCGTGCCCGCATGGCGTTGTCGGCGTTGGTGGAGGCGTCACTGGTCGATCGGCGCCCGCACGGCCGGTACGCGATGCACGACCTGATCCGCGACTACGCCACCACCACTGCCCACGACCTGCCCCGCGGCGCACGACAGGCCGCGCTGGCACGGGTGATGGACTTCCACCTGCACACCGCCGCCACCGCGGACCACCTCCTCAACACCTACCACCCGTCTTGCCGCCCGCCGCGCCCGCGCCCGGCGTGCACCCGCTCCCGCTGTCCGACACCGCCACCGCGGCAGCCTGGCTGGAAGCCGAACACGCCACCCTCCTGGCCACCCAGCAGGCCGCCGTGGTCCTCGGCCGCCACCACGTCGTCTGGCACCTCGCCTGGGCACTCAACAACTTCCACATGCGACGAGGGCACCTGCGCGACTCGCTCGCCGCCTGGCGGGCCGCGCTGGACGCCGCCGTCCACCTGCCCGACCCGGCCACCCGCAGCCGCGCCCACCGGCACCTCGGCCGCGCCTGTGCCCGGCTGGGCCTGCACGAGGAGTCCCACGAACACCTGGCTCGGGCACTCGACCTGGCGGTGCGCCACCACGACACCGCCGAACAGGCCCACACCCACCGGGTGCTCGCGTTCTTCTGGGGACGCCAGGGGGACGACCGGCGGGCCTTGGCGCACGCCCGACACGCCCTCGACCTGTACCGCGCCATCGGCCGGCCGCTGTGGGAGGCCGACGCGCTCAACTCGGTGGGCTGGTACTGCGCACGCCTCGACGAGCTCGACACCGCGCGTGACCACTGCCACGCCGCCCTCAGCCTGCACCGGCGGTTCCACGACGCCGACGGCGAGGCGTCCACGATGGACACCTTCGGGCTGATCGCCCATCGCGCCGGCGACCACAGGCAGGCGATCGACCACTACCACCAGGCACTCACCCG
This sequence comes from Saccharothrix sp. 6-C, assembly GCF_016695385.1. Lineage (NCBI taxonomy): Bacteria > Bacillati > Actinomycetota > Actinomycetes > Pseudonocardiales > Pseudonocardiaceae > Saccharothrix > Saccharothrix sp. 6-C. Next base: position 5,642,836 of record NZ_CP064192.1, read on the forward strand.
CTACCGCGCCCTCAGGAACACCTACTTCCTCGCGTACACCCTCGACAACGTCGGCCACCCCCACGCCGCGCTCGGAGAACACGACCAGGCCCGCACAGCCTGGGAAGAGGCGCTGGAGCTCTACCGTGAACAAGGCCGTGACATCGAAGCCCGACGCCTCCGACAACGGTTGCACGACCTCGACACCCTGGTCTCTCCACCGGAGAGCGCCTGATCACCGGGCCGGCTCGCGCAGGACATCCGGTCGGACCGAACGCCGGTACGCCGTCGTATCGGGGTGAACGATGTTCAACGCTTGAGGTGCCACGTCAGCGCCGGCCGCGGACCGGGTTGGTAGCCGCTGAACGTGCCGGTGCGGATCGCGGAGTCGAGGTGGTGGCCGAGGTCGGGGAAGGTCTCGGCGATGCGGGCGACGGCGGCACGGACCGCGCGGGTGACGTTGATCCTGGCCCGTTCCGGGGCCGATCCGGTGGGCCGGGCGCGTCCGCCGAGGCCGAAGGCCGCTTGGCGGTGTCGTCCAGCAGCGGTCCGAGGTCGTCCGAGCCGCAGGCCGTCAACTCGGGCTCGGCAGGCGGTGCGGTCGGCGCGTCGGGACGTGTCGCTGTCGGCGGCCAAGTCGACCACCCGCCAGTTGCCGCCGGCGAAAGCACGCTGCATCTCCCTCAACGCACCCGAGACCGCCGACAGGGACATCTCCGTCGATAACGCTTGAGGCATGCTTGATGCGGACATGTCCCAAGCGTCACAACGCTTCCGACTCACGGGTCGGACGCACCCGTCCTCGGTGGCTCGATCTTCGACGACGAGCCGTTGGCGCGGCCGGGTTTGCCGTTGGAGCGGGCCGCCGCACCGGGGCGCAGACTCCCCGACGGCCTGGCGAGCACCGATTGGTGTCATCGGGTCACCCGAACCGCCGTTTCAGGGCCGAGGACCTGCCCGGAAGGCATGGGTGGACTGCCCGGATTGTCGGGGTGGTCTGGTAGATAGTGGGGCATGTTCCAGGACTTCAACTTCAAGCTGCTGGTCATCGACAAGCTCATGTACCAGGACAAGGTGATCCAGCCGCCGTTCCGGATCGCCGACGTCCTCCATGCCAAGGGCGCCACCGGCGACCTGTGGAAGTACCTGTACGAACAGGACCTCCTGTACACCGTCCTCGAAGAAGCCCGCCAGTACTTCACCGACCTGGAGATCACCCCCGACCAACTGGCCGCCGTGGACGAACTGACCACCGACGGCGGGTTGGCGATCTACCACCAGTGCTCCCCCTTCTGGGACGGCGAGGACGACCTCTTCGACGTCACCTCGCTGGACGACCTCGCCCTGCTGCCCAACCTCCGCGTGATCCACGGCGGCGACGAGGCCATGATGGCCGCCCCCGGCGCCCAGGACACCCTCAAGGCCCGCGGAATCGCCGTGGGGTGAGCAGCCGCGTCCATCGCCACCGCTCAACAGCTCCCGCACCCGGCTGCCGATGTCCGCCCCTGTGCCTGCCGAGAACCTGGTCCGTGCAGGGAAAGACGATCCTTGGGAGCGCTCACGGGCACGGTTGTCAGCCGCCGCGGAATCGACCAGCACGGCATGACGCGGGTGTTCCCCGACCACGACAACCACTGCACGCAGAGGTGGTGCGGCCACCGACCACAACCACCTCTGCGTTCACCGGACTTCAAGCGGTCCAGACTTCAGGCGGTCCGGACTTCAGGGGCGGACGCCGATCCCGTCGACCACCGCCGTCGTCACCGAACCGGACTCCACGACCGTCCCGGCCGGCAGGGTCCCGTCCGACTCGGTCAGCACGCGGCGGTCGCCGATGAACTCGCCGGTGGCCGGGTCGACGATGACCTCCTGGCGGTCGTCGCCGTCGGTCACGGCCAGCGCGACGCCCCGCCTGCCGTCGAGGTTGGCCGACTGGTCGACCACCTCCAGGCCGGGCAGCAGCGCCAGCGCCCGGAACAGCGCGGCCCGCAGGTCGGCGGGCGCCTTGCCGCTGCGCAGCAGGTCGGAGGCGAGGACCAGCGCCTCCTGGTGGTCGCTGGACCCGCGTCCCCGACCGTCCGCGAGCAGGCGCTCCAGCAGCGCTTCCGGCGCGCGGGGCAGGCCGGCGATGAACCGGGCGTTGGGCTGCTGCCACGCCCCCGGGTCCTCCTGGCACTGACGGTCGCACCGGCCGCGGACCTCGTCCTGCGCCGCGGGCCGCAGGTCCACCCCGGCGTTCCGGGCCTGTTCCTCGGTGCCGACCAGCCAGTCCCGCCGACCGGTGTCCCGGGGGCGGACCAGGTACTCCTCGCCCTCGACCGCGGGCAGCCACACCTCCAGGACTTCCTCGCCCAGCCACCGGAAGTCCTGCCCGCCCTGCCGGGTCTGCACCGCGGACCGGCCGCGGCTGATCGCGTACCGGTACTGGCCGGGGCCCAGTACCGGGTCCGTCGTCGTGATCGCGTCCGCCGCCCTGGTCAACGTCTGCGCCGCCTCGGCGGTCGCGGGCGTCGGACCACCCAGCGCGACCTGGGCCAGCACCCCACCCGCGGCCAGTGCGGCGACGCCCGCGGCGACACCCCACCAGCGCCGCGCCGGCCTGCCCGCCGGCCGTCCGGTCGCGGTGAGCGCCAGCACCTTCTCCCGGTTGGTGGCGAAGCTCTCGTCGGTCATCGGAGCCGTGTCGCCGCGCACGTCCCGCACAACGTGGTCCATCTCGTCCTCACGCATCGCGCGCCTCCTCGGTCCTCAGCTTCGTCCTGGCCCTGTGCAGGCGCGTCCGCACCGTCTGCTCCTTGATCCCGAGCACTTCCGCGATCTCCGCCGCGGTCAGCTCGCCCCACGCCACGAGCAGCAGCACATCGCGCTCCTCGGCGCGCAGGCCCGCGATGGCCTCGGCCATCCGCCGGGCGCGCACGTCCGCGTCCACGCTCTCCGCGACCCGGTGGTCGACTTCGTCCTGGGTGGACCGGCGGCCACCGTCCCGCGCCCAGGCCCGCAGCCGGGTCTCTTCAGAACGGTGGTGCCGCCGCAGCAGGTTGGTGGCTATCCCGTACAGCCACGCCTTGGGTCCGGCGCGGGTCGGGTCGAACCCCGCCCGCTGCTCCCAGGCGACCAGGAACACGTCGGCCACGAGGTCGTCGGCCACCGCCGTCCCGGCCCGCCGGGCCAGGTAGTGGTGCAGCGGGCGGGCGTGGGCGTCGTACCAGGCGGCCAGCACTTCGGGTCCGTCCAGCCGCTCCACCGGGGGACTCCTCCTACGCGTCACGGGGACGCTGTCGGTTCGCACGGAACTGATTGCCGCTCGCCGCCGCGAGCGTTCCCGCGCGCCCATCCTCGGTGCCCGCCCCGAGCAGAGCGCGCCAAGGCCGCGAACGCTTCGCCGTCACCGTCCCGCGCTGTCAGGAGCCGGAACACGTGCCGTGCGACCGGGGCCGACCGGCGAAATGCCGACACCGGACTCGATTTGCGAACACCATTTCCGCAGTTGTGCGGAATTCGCAAACCGCATTCCCCTTTCACAAACGCGGGTACGGGGGCACGGGATACAGTCATATTCCCTCATTCGGGATTCGCACTCGCGCCGGAGGAGAACCGTGATCGACATCCACGCCGCCGACCTGCCGTCGCCCGTCGAGGTCATGGACGAACTCCTGAAGCTGGTGCAGGACCTGACCGAACGCCCCAGGTTCGGCGAACTGCCCGGCGGGCGGCCGGGTGCCCGCGCCGGGAACGACCGGGGCATCCCGCTGGTCTGCCTGGTGCGCGAGCGCGAGTCGGCCGGGCTGCTCAAGATCCTGCGCGCGCATCTGAGCGTTGCTCATCCGGGCCGGATCCCGCATGCCTACCACCAGTTCCCGGACGCCGAGGAGGACAACACGTCACCGAGCCAGGTCGCGGAAGTGGGCGCGGTGCTGGCGGAGGTGGCCCGCGAACTGTCGAGTGCGGCCAACGGGCGCTACGGGCGGCACGTGTTCCCGCGTTTCCGGCTCGTCTACTGGTTGATGAACCAGCCCGCCGAAGGCGGCTACGACGAGTCGACCACGAGCCTGCTCACCCGGCTGCGCGAACGCGACCTGCGGGGCCGCAGTGAAGAGGACCTGATTCCCCGGGAAGCGTTCGACAGCGCCGCCGAAGCCGCGCCGTGGTGGGCGCGCGTGGTGCTGAAGTTGTTGCCCTCGTTCTTGTTCCGGGCGAAGCTGCGCGGTCTGGTCCCGGGGCGGGAGTACCGGTGGTTGTTGCGCCAGCCCTACCTCGCGCCGCACGACCCCGGCACGTTCCTCGGCTTCGCCGAACGGCTCACCGGCACGCTCGCGCCCGGCCGGCGCCCGGCGCCGCACGAGGACACCGGGCAGCTCGCGAAGCTCCTGGTCAACGCGTTCCTGGAGGACGTCCGCCAGGGGTACCGGCGGACGCCGTGGCGGGTCCGCTCGGCCCGTCGCACCGTCTACCCGGTGGTGCTGCTCGACGGCATCCGCCGCGACAACGGCGGCTACGCGCTGCTGAAGCTGATCAACGACGTGCGCAACGACACCGGCGCGTTCGATCCGCTGATCATCATCAGCGGCAGCGAGAAGGTGCCACCCGACGCGGCGGCGGCCGACGAACGGGCCCCGGCGTGGGTGGAGAACGCCGGGCGCGCCTACGAGACCTGGACGCGCAAGCTCGCCACGAACAGCCGAGCGCGCCGACCCACGGCGTGGTTCCTGCCGCTGCGGGTCCGACCGGTCGAGATCGAACCCGACGAGGTGCCGCCGCCGGCGACGCTGACCGTGCGGCCGGCCCCGGTCTGGTCGCGCACGTGGGTCCTCGCGGTGGTGGCCGTGCTCCTGCTCGGTGCGGTCGCGGCGAGCGGGTACTGGCGGATCACCACCGTCGCCGAGGAACGCGACCGGCACTGCGGGTTGTCGCCGGGCGATTCGAACTTCGAGACGCTGGCCAGGCTCGACTCCGCGGGCTCCGCCGACTGCGTCGGAGTGAGCAGCAGGGCGATCCCGCTGCTCGACGGCGAGAGCAGTGAGCTCAGGGACCGTTTCATGCGCGTGCAGGAGAAGATCGCCTCGCAGAACGAGCAGGTGGAACAGGCCAACGAGGACAACCCGGACCGACCCTACGCGACGGTCGTGTACGTGTCGGCGATGAGCGGCCGGCCCGAGTTGCTGGCCACGAACACCGCCCGGCTCATGGGCGTGGCCGCGATGCAGGCCCGGTTGTTGGACGACCGCGGCAACGGGCACCCGCTGATCAAGGTGTTGCTGGGCAACGCCGGTCGGACCATGCAGCACGGCGACGAACTGGTCGAGCACCTGAGGACCTGGATGCGCCGCGACCCGACCGTCGTGGGTGTGCTCGGCCTGGCGCAGAGCCGTCAGACGACCCGCGAAACGATCACCAAGCTGGGCAGGCAAGGACTGCCCACCATAGCCGCCACCCTGTCGGCGAACGAGTTCCCCGAGGTGTCGTCGAGGTACTTCCAGATCTCGCCGAACAACGACCGGGAGGCCGTCGTCGCCGTCGAGTACGCGAACAGGGAGTTCGCGGGCCAGGACAAGGTGCAGATCGTGCGTTCGACGGACGACGAAGACCTCTACTCCGCCGATCTCGCCCAGAGCTTCCGCACCCGGTTCACCGACGGGAGCCTGGGGAAGACGAGAGAGGTGCTGCCCGACCTCGCCTACCAGCCCACCACCGACAAAGACCACACCGACGCCCGCGCGATCGGACAGGAGCTCTGCAAACGCACGGCGGACACGCTGGTCGTCTACGCGGGGCGTCCCGGCGAGTTCTCCGACCTCTTGGACGGCATCGCCGGCACGTGCTCCGGACAGCTCGCCCTGCTGGCAGGCGACGACGTCATGCGGCACGCCGCCAACGCGGACCTGCGCGAGAAGCACCCGAGCGTCACCTACGACGTGCTGTCCTTCGCGGTCGGGGCCGAGTTCTGCGGCGCGAAGGAGGACATCTACCGGAAGATGCAGCAGATCTTCAAGTCCGAGTGCGAAGCGGACCAGAGGTCCTTCGTCGACGGTCAGGCGACACTGGCCTACGACGCCCTCGACCTCTACGCGCACGCCATGAAGGAGCTGTTCCCCGTCATCAGGCCGTCGTCCGGCGACCTGTGGAAGACGATCAGCGACATCGGCCGTCCCCCGGTGAACCCCGGCACCGCCGGCGACACCGCCCCCGACCCGAGCAGTCGGCCGGTGCTGGAGGGCAAGAGCGGAAAGATCGACTTCCGGGGAGGTCAGGTGCCGCACGACAAGCGGATCTCGGTCCTCCGGGTCACGCAAGGCGACCCTCCCGTGCTCCGCGCGACCTGCGACCAGTCCTGCGTCCCGACCTCGGGTTGAGCGAGCCGGCCGCCTTCCGCCTCGCGCAGTTCGACGACAGGAACCGAGCCACGAGCCGCTCCCACCTCCGGCCATCGCCGTCATTCGTTCAGGCGTTCCGGGGTCCCGCCCTTCAAGAGGACGCGGCCCGCATCCGCGCACTCGGCGAACGCGCCGTCGCCACCGGCCTGACCTGGCTGGCCTGCGGCGGATCGGGCGCAGGGTGGTCGAGGGGCGCAGGTGGCGGGGATGTGAAGCGGTTCGCGTCGTCAGAGGAGTGACGGCAGCACGTGCTCCTCGGTGACCATCAGGCCCGTGGTGGCCATGATCCCGGCCAGGTCGGGATCCCAGGCGGCCTCCGGGGGGCGGCTGTTCAGCGTCGGCAGTTCGATGCTGCGGGCGATCAGCGTGGCGACGGCCTCGCGGTAGTCGTTCGCCGACATGCGCCACGCCGTGCCGTCGGTCCAGGCGAGGATGTCGTTGGTCGTGCGGATGCCGTCCGGCGTGAAGTCGTTGTGGCAGCGGACCGTCTTGCCTTTGAGGTGGTGCCTGGCCTGGGCGGTGAGGCCGTTCGGGAGCACCATCAACGGGCCGGGCACGCCGGATTCGAGCAGGCGTGGGCTGCGGACGACGGTGATCTCCGGGGTTTCGAGGGTGTCGTTCAGCGTCAGGTAGCCCTGGGAGGTCAGCACCGGGTCGCTGTAGGCGTCCTTGAGGATCCCGGCTTGCTCCCAAGTCATGCCCATGAGTTCGAGCGCCTTGCCCACGATGCGGGTGAGCGGCCGTCCGTCGTCGAGGTCGTTGCCGGCCAGGGCGAACCGGGTCGTCGTCGGCCCGAGGCTGCCGAGCACCCGGGCGGCCTGGTTGGCGAGCATCGGCAACGCGGGCTGCGGGATCTTGCCGTGCCGGCGCACGTACCCGATCCACGGTGCGGCCCACGGTTCGTGCAGCAGGTCGTGCTCGCGCAGTGCGAACTTCAGCACGGCCTCGGCCGTCGACGCTTCCCCGGTGGTGGACATGTCGATCGGCTTGCCGTGCAGCGCTTCCAGCACCTCGGTCAGGGTGCTGCCGTGCGCGCGGACGTGCTCGTCCAGGCGCGCCAGGGAGATCTGCCGGCGGGCCGGGTGCGCGACCGGCTTGCGCAGCAGTTCGGCGAGCGCCGCGGCGGTCTTCTCGTCCTCGACGCGAATGCTGAACGCGGACCGGCCGCCGCCCTCCAGGGTCTCCCGGGCCAGCCGCCACAACTCGGCCAGTTCAAGTCGGTCCAGGTCCACGGTCCGAGTCTAGTTTCGCGATCCGCACGGCGCGCACCGGCTCCGGGCACCTGCGGGGTGCCGGAACTCCGCACCGAGGCGCTGCGGTGATCGCACAGAAGCAGCTGGAGGAGCCCGATCACGGGACCCATCGCGGGTGGCCGGCGGCCGACGCGCTGCGGGCATACTTCCGGTTTCGCGGCCGTCACCCGGACTGACCCCCGGCGGCCACCGCCGGGCTTAATGCGACTATCGAAGCCTCAATTGTTCACAAGTGTGACCAGCACCCGTCGGTTCTGTTCACAAGTATGACCGCAGACATTGATCCGAAGCCGGCGGATGATCAATTGGACCGCCTCCCACCTGGGCGTTCGATGGCATTCGACACTTACTCGACGCCGGTCGCCGAAACCGTCATTGACCGGCCACTTCCAGACCATCTAGCATTCGACGGGAAAGCGATTCCCACAACGACGTGAGGAAGCACCTCGGACGCGTGGTATTGGCCATCGCGCACCGGTGCATTTCTCGCCGGCGGGTTCCGCCCAGCGTGAATGGTCACCGCCGCCAGATCCGGCGTCCAGGTAAGCCAGAAGCGGAGTAGTCGATGAATGTTCAACCTCCCATCGTGCGCGCCGCACGGCCGCGCGGCGCGCGATGGCGTGCGGGCGCGGCAGCGGTGGCGGGCGTCACGGCGTTGGCCGCCACGCTCGTCGCCTGGCCGATCACGACCGCTTCGGCGGCGATCGGCGCGGGCACGTACACGGTGAAGAACGTGGGCAGCGGGCACTGCCTCGACGTTCCCAACGGGAACACGACCGCAGGCGTTCAGCTCCAACAGGCGTCGTGCGGCACCGCCGGCAGCCAGCAGTGGACGTTCACGGCGGTCAGCGGCGGGTACCGGATCAGCTCGGTCGCCACGGGACTGTGCGTCGGCGTGCAGGACGCGTCCACGTCGGCCGGCAAGGCGATCCAGCAGGTCGCGTGCACCGGCGGCGCGGGCCAGACCTGGACGGTGACCGCGAGCGGCAGCAACTACCGCCTGGTGGACACCAACAGCACCAAGTGCATGAACATCAAGGACAGCTCGACCGCCGTCGGCGCCGGGGTGCAGATCAACTCCTGTGACAGCGTGGCCACCAAGCAGTGGACGTTGACCCCGGCGAACGGCGTGACGACCTCGACCACCACGTCGACCTCCACGTCGACGTCCACCAGCACGACGACGTCGACCACGACCACCACGACGTCGAACCCGCCCACGGGCGCCGCGACCGGTTTCGCGGCGATGAACGGCGGGACGACCGGCGGTCAGGGCGGGGCGAGGGTCCGGGCCACCACGGGGACCCAGATCCACCAGGCCCTGTGCAGCCGGGCCGGCAGCTCCACCCCGATCATCATCGAGGTCGAGGGCACCATCAACCACGGCAACACCACTCAGGTGTCGGGCGGCAGCTGCTCGACCGCCTCAGGGGTGATCGAACTCAAGCAGATCAGCAACGTCACGATCATCGGCGTCGGCAGCGGAGCGGTCTTCGACCAGCTGGGCATCCACATCCGCGAGTCCCGCAACATCATCATCCGGAACGTGACGATCCGGAACGTCAAGAAGTCGGGCTCGCCCACGTCCAACGGCGGCGACGCCATCGGCATGGAGAGCAACGTCCGCAACGTCTGGGTCGACCACACCACCCTGCTCGCGTCGGGCGGCGAGTCGGAGGGCTACGACGGCCTGTTCGACATGAAGAACGGCACCCAGTACGTGACCCTGTCCTACAGCACCCTGCGCAACTCCGGCCGCGGCGGGCTGATCGGTTCCAGCGAGAGCGACCTCTCGAACGGGTTCGTCACCTTCCACCACAACCTGTACGAGAACATCGACTCCCGCGCTCCCCTGCTGCGCGGCGGCGTGGGCCACATGTACAACAACTACTACGTGAGCCTCAACGAGTCCGGCATCAACTCCCGGGCCGGCGCCAAGGCCAAGGTGGACAACAACTACTTCAAGAACTCCAAGGACGTCCTCGGGACCTTCTACACCGACATGGCCGGGTACTGGCAGGTCAGCGGCAACATCTTCGACAACGTCACCTGGTCCACGCCCGACAGCGAGCACAAGCCCGCCGGGCCGGACGTCAAGTCCACCACCACGGTCAGCATCCCCTACAGCTTCACGCTCGACCAAGCCGCCTGCGTGCCTACCGTCGTCGGGCGGACCGCAGGCGCCAACACGGGCATGAAGGAGTCGAACGGCAGCTGCTAGCAGCAGCGCTTCGCACGGCGGCTACCGAGCCACACCGGCCCGGTAGCCGCCGTTTCGGCGTGAAAGCCCGAGACCTCGCGGCGGCACGGCTGTCGTCCGCCGCCGAGTCGACGGCACGGGAGGGTCGAGCGCGACTCTCAAGGAGTAGCGACGGTGGGGTTCACCTCGTGGCGCGCTCGGCTCCGGCGGCGCAGGTCCACGACCACGACGACGAGTGCCGCGCACAGGAACAGGCCGGCCACCGCGGTGGCCCGGTCGAGCGCGTCGCGGTGCAGCGCAGCGGGGGCGTCGGTCAGCGTGGAGCCGGCGCCGTAGATCGTCGAGTAGTAGGCCATCGACGCGGCCGCGACGCCGGTGCTGTTGCTGACGCGCTGGCCGAGTTGGCCGATGGCGCCCGCCGCGCTGCCCTGTGCGGGTGGGACGTCCACGAGGGTCATGGAGTGGTTGGGCGAGACCACCAGTCCGCCACCGAGCCCCTGCACGAGTTGCAGCGCCGGGATCACCGCCAGCACGGCCGCCGTCGACAGGTCCGAGTGCAGCAACGCCAACGTGCCCAGGGTGCCGGCGAGCACCAGCAGCATGCCCGTGCCGGTCAGCACCCGGCCGAGTCTGGCCACGTGCCGGCCGCCGAGCCAGGCGCCCAGCACGGACGTGGCCGACGAGGGCAGCACGACCAGGCCCGCCAGGAACGGGGTGACACCGCGGGCTTCCTGGAGGTAGACGGTCAGCGCGAGCGCGACACCCGGACCGGCGGCGAACCAGGTGAGGGAGACGAGCACACCGTTGCGGAACGACGGGATGCGCAGCAAGGCCGGGTCGATCACGCCCGAGCGGCCCGCCGCGACGCGTCGCCGTGACCGGGCGGAGAACAGTGCCGCGAGCACGACCGCCAGGACCAGCGCGAGCCACCGCGCGTCGACGTCGGAGGGTCGACCGGTGGTGAGGATGAGCGGGGTCAGCAACGCGACCAGGGCCAGGCTGCCCAGCACGACGCCGATCACGTCGATGTCCGGCGGGCGCCGCCCACCCTGGTCACGGCCGACGGCGGGCAGCAGGGTGCGCACGGCGACGATCAGGGCGATGCCCACCGGGACGTTCATCACGAACACGCCTCGCCAGCCCAGCAGCGGTGTGGTCACCAGCAGCCCGCCCAGGCTCGGGCCGAGTGCGGTCGCCACGCTCACGCACATGCCGTAGACACCGAACGCCTTGCCCCGTTCGGCCGCCGGGAACAGCTGCTGGACGATGCCCATCACCTGTGGCATGAGCAGGCCGGCGGCGACACCGAGCAGCGCGCGGCCCGCGATGACGACGCCCGAGGTGGGCGCGACCGCGCACAGCACGCCGGCGGCCAGGTAGAGGTAGGCGCCCGCGTAGACGAGCGCGAGCCTCCTGCCCGCGTCGCCGATGCGGCCCGCGGGGACCAGGGTGATGGCGAAGCAGACGACGTAGGCGGCCTGGATCAGCTGGATGCCCGCCGGTCCGGGCCGCAGCGCGCGCTCGATCGCGGGCACGGCGATCGACACCTTGTGGATGTCGAGCAGCAGGAAGCCGGCGGTGGTGCCGCACAACAACAGCACGGCCGGGCGGTTGACGACGGTGGTGGGCATCGCGGGACCCCGTGACGGCGGCGCGACCGCTGACCGCGCCGCCGTCCGCCTGTCCTCAGGCCTCCTGGAGGATCTTGCCGGAGTCGACGAGCGCGCCGAACTCGTTGCCCGAGTCGATCAGCCCCCAACTGGCCACCCAGTCCAAGGTCCGGGTGAACTGGTCCTCCGGGTACGGGCCGGGGTGCACGTAGCGCAGCCGTCCGGTCTTGAAGTCCTCCGGCGCCAGCTCGGCGACCGGCGCCGCCTGGGCGATGAAGTGCTTCAGGTACGGCCGGATGTCCTCGTGGATCCGGTCCACACCGCGCGTCACGGCCCGGTTGATCCTGGTGAAGGTCTCGGCGTCGAGGGAGTCGTTGGCGACCTCCGCGCCGTAGTAGTGCGCCTCGGCGAGCACCTTGTAGCCCTGCTTCTCGGCGACCGTGATCCACGGCTCCATCACCGCGACGGCGTCGATGTCGCCGTCGCGCAGCGCTTCGAAGCGCTCCTTGCCCTTGATGCCGACCAGGTTGATGTCGGCACGGGGCAGGAAGCCCTCCAGCGTTTGCAGCACCAGGTAGTGCGAGCCGTGGTGGAAGTTCACGCCGACCCGGACGCCGGCCAGGTCGCCGGGGACGTTGTACGGCGAGTCGGGGCGGACGATGATCGCCTGGCTGGCGACCGCGGCGCGACGTGCCACCACCTTGCCGTTGACCTGGCTGTCCTGGGAGCGGCGCAGCTGGCCCCACTCGCAGGCGTTGTACAGCTGCGAGGCGCCGGCCTCGAACAGCTTGAAGCTGCTGAACGAGGACACCTTGCGCGGGTCCTCGATGAAGCGGAGCCCGGTTTCGTCGGAGGGCCGGTGGCGGATGAGTTCGACGTCCAGCCCTTCGTCGGTGAAGTAGCCCTCCTCCTCCGCCACGTAGTACGGCAGGTAGAAGACGGCGCTGGTCGCCTCAATCTTGATCTTCGGCATGAGGTATCCCCAAGGACGAACGTTAGAAGTTCTACGGCGAGTGCCCGCCACAGACTAGGACGGCTCCGCGCTTCGCCGTAGAAGTTTCATATAGCGAGACACCATCCACTACACCCGACGACAGCTCTAACGTTCTGGCGCACACGCCGACTGCGGACGGCGCACGTGCTCGAGACGAGAGTGGGTCACCAACGATGAAGCGGCACCTCCGCGACGCGACCGGCCGCGTCCGGCTCCCCCGACGCGCCACCGCGGCGCTCGCCCTGTTCACGTCAGCCGGTCTCGTCCTGTCCGGCTGCGCCGCGGCGGGCGGCGGCGTGCAGACCGTGAGCAGCACGCCGGTCAAGGGTGGCGTGCTGAAGTACCGGGCGGCGGGCGGCGGCAAGTCGCTCGACCCCGCGACCACGACCGGCTACGGCCTGGCCGTGCCGTTGCGCGGCCTGGTCGACTCCCTGGTGTTCAACAACCCGGACGGCACGTTCGCGCCCTGGCTCGCCACGAAGTGGGAGGTCAACGACAACGCCACGCGGTACGCGTTCACGCTCCGCCAGGACGTCACCTTCAGCAACGGCGAGAAGTTCGACGCCACCGCCGTCCGGCTGAGCTACCAGGCGCTGCGCGACGGTGGCGCCAAGTACGCCGTCGCCAACCAGTGGATCGGCGCGCTCGCGCAGATCACCACACCCGACCCCCACACGGTCGTGTTCGACCTCGTCAAGCCGAACTCGTCGTTCCTCCAGGCGGTGTCCAGCACCGTGCTCGGCGTCGTGGCGCCCGCCACCGCCCGACTGCCGTTCGAGAAGCGCCAGGAAGGCCTCGGCATCATCGGCTCCGGGCCGTTCGTGGCGGCCGAGAGCCGCGGCGAGGAGGGCTACACCCTCGTCCGCCGGGACGACTACGCCTGGGCGCCCGAGCCCGCGGCGAACCGGGGAGCCCCCCACCTCGACAAGATCGAGGTGCGCAACATCCAGGACAACAGCATCGCCGCGGCCGAACTGCGCTCCGGCGGCCTCGACCTGCTGCACAACACCGAACCGGCGGACAAGACCGAGTTCTCCACCAGCCGGGACATCACCATCCGGCGGGAGCCGCTGCCGGGCTCGGCGCTCGGGTTCGCCGCCAACATCGACGTGCCGGGACTGGACGACGTGCGGGTCCGCCGCGCACTGGCCCTGGCCGTCGACCGCGACGCCGTGCTCAAGCGCGCCTCGGCGATCGACATCGCGCCCAAGGGCGCCTACACCGCGAGCAACCCGTACTTCACCGACCAGTCCGACAAGATCAAGACCGACGTGGCGGCGGCGGAACGCCTGCTCGACGAAGCCGGCTGGCGGCGGGGCGCCGACGGTGTGCGCGCCAAGGCCGGCGCGCGGCTGTCCCTCGAGCTGGTCTACAGCCCGTCCACCATCTCGCACGAGCCGAACATCGCCGTGGTCCAGTCGCAGTGGAAGGCCATCGGCGTGGAGCTGAAGTTCGGCAGCCTCACCCAGGCGGAGCTGAACCAGCGCCTGCAGTCCGGCAACTACTCGTTCTCGTGGGGCTCGGGCACCCGCCCCGACGCCGACGTGCTGCGCTCCACCTACGGCGGCCTGGACGAGGAGCTGGACGAGGTCTTCGACCAGATCCTGGCCGAGCCGGACATCGCCGCGCGCAAGGCGCTCGCCACGCGCGCCTCGGAGATCGTCCTCGACGAGGCCTACTACATCCCGCTCTACGACTTCATCCAGCCGCTCGCCTACCGCAACAGCACGCACCTGCCGCTGCTGGAGGCCACGCACATCCCGTGGCTCGGCGACGCCTGGATCGACCAGCAGTGACCGGCCGGGGCCGTCGCCGACGGCCCCGACCCGTTGGGAGCAAACGATGAGCGAACCAGTCCCGTCCACTCGCGCCGGCGCCGCGCGCGACCTCGCCCGCGTCGTGGGCGCCAAGCTCGCGCACGCCGTCGCGGTGGTCTTCGCGGCGTACTCCGCATCCTTCTTCCTGTTGTTCGTGCTGCCAGGCGACGCCGTGCTGGCCCGTGTCGGCACCACCGACACCATCGGCTCGGCCGACGTCGCCGACCTCGACCTGGACCTCCTGCGGGACGAGATCGGGCTGTCCGACAGCCTGTGGACCCAGTACCTGAGCGGATTGGCGGGGCTCGTGCGCGGCGACCTCGGCCACTCCCTGATCACCGAGCAGCCGGTCACGACCCTGCTCGGCGAGGTGCTGCCGAACACGATCACGCTGGCCCTCGCGTCGCTGGCGCTCTCGGTGCCGCTCGGCTTCCTCCTCGCCGTGCTCGCCGTCAACCCGCGCGCGCGTGCGGTCCGCTCCCTGGCTTCGCTGGTGCCGTCGGCCTACGTGAGCCTGCCGGTGTTCTGGGTCGGCGTCCTGTTCATCTACTTCTTCTCCCTGACGCTGGGCTGGTTCCCGTCCAACGGCAGCCGGGGGTTCGCCTCGCTGGTGCTGCCCACGGCGGTGCTGGCGCTGCTCGGCGCCGCGCAGTTCGCGCAGGTGCTGATCAGCGGCCTGCGCGCCGAACTGGGCGCCACCTACGCGGCCGTCACCGCGCCGGCCAAGGGCGCCGGTCGCCTCCACACCCTCTACCGGCACTGCCTGCGCAACGCGTCGTTCCCCTTCCTGGCGGTGTTCGGCCTGCGGGTCGGGCAGCTGCTCGGGGGCACGGTCGTGGTCGAGGTGGTGTTCTCCCGCGTCGGGCTCGGCAGGCTGATGGTCGACTCGGTCAAGGCGGTCGACCTGACCGTCGTGCTCGGCCTGGTCGTGGTGCTGGCGGTCGCCTACGTGGCCGTGAACGCCCTGGTCGACATCGGGTACGTGCTGCTCGACCCACGTCTGCGCCGCCGTGCGGCGAGCGCCGTCGCCTCGGAGGTCCGGGCGTGACCGACACCATCGCCACCACCGTCGTCGAACCCCTCCCCACGTCGCCGGGCGCCTCAGTCCCCCTCCGGCACCGGCGGCGGCGGATCCGTGAGCTGCACGTCCTGTCGGCGCTGTTCGCGTCGCTGGTGCTCGTCGCGCTCTTCCCCGGCCTGGTGACGTGGCACGACCCCTACGAGCTCGACGGACTGCCGTTCACCCCTCCCGGCGTCGACTTCTGGTTCGGCACCGACGAGATCGGCCGCGACCTGTTCTCCCGGGTCGTGCACGGCCTGCGGATCTCCCTGTTCTCCTCGGTGCTCGCGGTCGCGGTGGCCCTGGTCGGCGGCGCCGTGGTCGGCGTGCTGTCCGGGCTGCGGCCCGGTGGTCTGCTCGACCGCGGGCTCGGCATCCTCACCGAGGCGGTGATGGCCGTCCCGGGCGTGCTGCTCGCGCTGGCGGTGATCACCACCTACGGCCGCGGCGCGTTCGTGGCGGCGATCGCCATCGGCGTCGGCGAGGCCACCGGTTTCGCCCGGCTGATCCGCGGCTGCGTGGTCCGGTCCGGCACGCTGACCTACGTCGAGGCGGCCCGCACCTGCGGCGCCGGTCCGCTGCGGGTGATCGCCCGACACGTGGTCCCGAGCATCCTGCACCCCGTGCTGTCCTACACCGCGCTGCACTTCGGCCTGGCCATGCTGGCCATCGGCTCGCTGAGCTACCTCGGCTTCGGCGAGGCGCCACCGTCGGCGGAATGGGGCGTGCTGATCGCGGGCGGCCAGAAGTACCTGGCGCACGCCTGGTGGGTCGCCATCGTCCCCGGCCTGGCGCTGACCTCCGTGGTCGTGCTGCTCAGCCGCATCGCCTACCTGTTCCAGGAGGACCGCGCATGACACCGCTCGTCCGCATCACCGACCTGACGGTCACTTACCGGCACGCGCGTGATGGCGCCGTGGACACCGCGCTGGACTCGGTCTCCCTGGAGATCCCCGAGGGCCAGGTGACCGCGGTGATCGGCGAGTCCGGCTCCGGCAAGAGCACCCTCGCCCACGCGGTCGTGCGCCTGCTCCCGCGCAACGGGCACATCGCGGGCGGTCGCGTCGAGTTCGCCGGCGAGGACGTGCTCCGGCGCGGCGACAAGGACTTCCGCGGGCTGCGCGGCCGGCACATCGGGTTCGTGCCGCAGGACCCGATCGCCTCCCTCAACCCGACCAAGACGGTCGGCGCCCAGCTGCGCGAGGCGTTCGCGCTGGCCCACTCCACCCTGTCACCGGACGAGGTCGCCGCCCGGATCCGGCAGGACCTGCTCGACCTGGGGTTCGACGACCCGGACGCGCTGACCGCGCGCTACCCGCACGAGCTGTCCGGCGGCATGCGCCAACGGGTGCTGGTGGCCATCGCCTTCTCCCAGCGACCCGCGCTGGTGATCGCCGACGAGCCGACGAGCGCACTGGACGTGCTCGTCGGCCGGGAGGTGCTGCGCGCCATCCACACCGCACGCGCCAAGCACGGCACCACGGTCGTGCTCATCACCCACGACCTCGCCCTGGCCGGTCGCCACGCCCAGACGGCGGTCGTGCTGCACCGCGGCGAGGTCGTCGAGTCCGGTCCGATCGGCGAGGTCTTCGCCAACCCGGGGCACGACTACACCCGCACCCTGCTGGCGAGTTCCGCCCGGGTGTCGCGGGGCCGCGTGCTGGGCATCGCGGAGGCCTACGTGCGGCGGCCGAACCAGGCGGTGCCGGGTGAGCCCGCCGCACCGCCGGCGATCGAGCTGGTGTCGGTGGCCAAGCGGTTCGGCACCGCCAAGCGCGGCACCCAGGCCGTCGACGACGTCTCCCTGGTCGTGCCGCGCGGCACGACGTTCGCGCTGGTCGGCGAATCCGGCTCGGGCAAGACGACCACCAGCCGGCTGATCCTCGGCCTGGAACGCCCCGACCGGGGCGTGGTGCGGGTCCTCGGCCGTGACGTGCCGCTGCTGCGGCGCGCCGAACTGCGCGCGCTGCGCCGCGACGTGCAGGTGGTGTACCAGAGCCCGTTCGAGTCGCTGAACCCCCGGATGTCCCTGCGCGACATCGTCAGCGAGCCGCTGGACTCCTTCCGGACCGGCACCCGCGCCGAACGCCACGCCCGCGTGCGCGAACTCCTCGACCTGGTGCGCCTGCCCCAGTCCTATGAGGACCGCAAGCCGGACGAGCTGTCGGGAGGCCAACGGCAGCGCGTCGCCATCGCCAGAGCACTGGCGCCGCGACCCGAACTGCTCGTCCTGGACGAACCGGTGTCCGCTTTGGACGCCACCGTCCAGGCACGCGTGCTGGACCTGCTCGTCGAGCTGCAAGGCGAGCTGGACCTGACGTACTTCCTGGTCACCCACGACCTGGCGGTGGTCGCGGACATAGCGCGGCACGTGGCCGTCATGCGCGCCGGACGCATCGTGGAGCACGGGCCCACCTCACAGGTGATCCTGGCGCCACAGCACGACTACACGCAGGCGTTGCTGGCCGCGTGAACCCCGTCCCGGCCGGCCGGTTCAACCGGCCGGGGCGGGCACCACAGCGCGGATGTCCACGTCCAGCACCGTCGACACGGCGGGCAGCACCCGGCACCCCGCGCGGTACTGCTCCAGCAGCAGCTCGACATCCGGCTCGGCCAACCCGTCCACGAGCACCTCGACCAGCACCCGGCCCACCTTGAGCCGGTTCGGGGTGTAGCGGGACGTGCGAGCGCGCACGTTCACGGCCCGCGTGCCGGGGTTGTCCCCGTCGGGGTCGCCGTCGGAGCGCAGCACGTTGAGGAGGTTGACCACGAGCGCGGAGACCAGCAGGTCGAGCGGCCCGGGTGCCCTGCCGGGACCACCCGAGGCCACCGAGCCGTCCGCGAGCAGCTCGAACGCCGGTCCGCGGACGGCGAACCGTCCGCCGACGTCGGTCGTGCAGCCGGTGATGGCGCTGATGTAGTCGTACCCGGTCATCTGCCCTCCGAGAGCGCGAGGTCGCGTGTCCAGTGTGCGCCAACGACCCCTTCGGACCCGAGCCGTACCGCTATTTGGACACCGCGGGACCGGTCACCGCTTGGCCAACTCCGCGGCGAAGATCACCGAGGCCTTCTTCAGCACCTCGATCTCCTCCTCCATCGACCCGATCCGGACGTGCGCGGACTCCAGTTCGGCCTCCAGCTCCGCGATGCGGGCCAGCAGCCGCTCCCGCGGCGCCTGCCGCAGCCTGGCCGCCTCGCCCACGCTGAACATCCCGTCGTCCAGCCGCTTCACCCAGATCCGCAGGGACTGCTCGCCGACCTCGAACTCCTCGGCCACCTCGCGCAGGACCGACCGGTTGCCCGGCTCGGCCTGACGGCGCTCGACGACGCGGCGGACAGCGGCGTTGCGCACCTCGTCGCTGTACTTCCGCTCGAACACCATGACCGCCCTTCCGTCATCACCGTCCCGACACAGCGTAACGACTGTTCGCGCTCCCCGGCCCAGCCAGGGCGCGCTTGCCCGGCGCCCGGGATCGACGGTGCGCGGACCACCCGGCGACCGGCTCGGGACGGTCCGGCCTCCGACCTGAGTTCCAGCCCACGGTGCGCAAGCCGGCCGTGGAGGAGTCGCCGTCGACGAGCTGCGGAGGACCCGTGACGGTGGACGCGGATCACCCGCGGTCCCGGCGAGTTCGCCGAGCAGCTTGCCGAACGTGTGAACTTCCTCGACGCCCGGCACGGGCGGCGGTTCCCCAAGGGGCGGTGAGGAACTTCCGCCAGGTCGGACCATTACGTGTGCCGGGTCGATGCCCGCGTCCTGCAGAACCTGCCAGACCGTCGAGTAGGCGATCAGGCGCCCGAGACGGGCAAGTTCGCCTGGATCCGTCGGACCCCTCGAGGGTTCTCCCTGGCGAGCCGCAGCACAAGCGATCTGATCGCCACTCGTGCCGGTGGGCGTCCGGTACGTCGGTGCGGAGTAGTCCCACTTACGGGCTACGAATCTGCGACGCCAGGCGAGCAGGGTGCCCGGCGTGACCCTGAAGATCTCCGGTCACCGACGACGATCCACCGACCCGGACAGGGCGGCGAGCCAGAACCGGTCTACGGGCTCGTAGTGGACCGGACCCGTGAGCTGCCGGCGAAGAACTGCTTTCTCGTGCCGCAGCACGAGCAGTTCGACGTTCTTTGCCGTCTCGCCGCGCAACACCATGGACGGCAAGGACAGCAGTTTTCAGGTCACCTTGAACAGCAGGGACACATCACCCGGACATGCGCTCAAGACGGTGAAGCTCGCGTTTTACCCGCAGCGATGACTTTTCGAGTGGCACACAATGCGCTGGAAGCCGTGCTCAACGCCTTCGCCATCACGTTGGGTGACCGTCGACCGAACGCCGAAACCTGCTGATCAACAACACCGGACGCCGATCACGAGACAGACCCGCCCTCGATCTAATCGCAGCCACAGGGACCACAACGGTTGATCCGGAAATCCGGGCCAGCGGGAGGAATCGACTGCGCACTCGCCGACAATGTCGCCCGGCCGGTGCCGCCCCGCAGACGTCAACGTGGGCAATACGTCACTTTTGGATTACTTTTCACTCACGGTTTCATGTCACGCCGACGCGTCGCCGAAACCGCAAAAATGTGCACTCGGGTGCCTTCTTTGCGCCATTCGAGTGAGACAACGGCTCACGTCGGAGTGGCGACCCGATTCACTCCTTCGTGTAGGTCGGATGATGGGGTAAGACTTCGCTCCGTGACCGCCGACCTTCCTGCCGAGCTGCGCAAGTGGCTGACGGCGCTCAATGACCCGGACTTCAGCGTCCTGCTCGCGGTGTGCGACCAGCTGCGGATCGCCGCTCAGATGCCCCCTCCGGCCAGAGATGCCCGGCCGCCTGTCCGACGCGAGGTGCGGGCCGCTCGGGCGCACGCGGTCAAGATGTCGTCGCACCAGTTGACGCACCTCGCCGTCGGTGCGCTGTCGATCGCGACCCGGGTGCTGACCACGCACTGCAAGTTCACGCCGGACGTGGTCGGCGACCCGGACCTGGACCAGCTGCGCCGGATGTTGGTCGCCCTGGGCAACCCCCTCGGCCGGTTGGCGCTGTTCGGCCTGCTGCTGGGAGACGTGCCGGTGACAGCCCTGGCGACACGTCACCGAAGCGACCTCGAAGCGGCTCTCAAGGACGCGGGACGGTCACCTACCGCGGCGTTCGCCGAGGCTTACGAGCACTACGAGCACCCGTCCGAAGCCCTCCAGGACGACACCGCGGCGCGTGCGAACGGGAACGCTCAGGGCGTGATCGTTCCGGGCGTGACCGCCGAACCGCGCATGGCCGAGTTGGACGTCCTCGAGAAGGCCCTCGGATCCCTGCGCGATCGTGCCACGCAATTGGCCGAGCTTCTCCGGTGCGTCGCCGACGCCACCGTCCGCGGAACCGAACCGGATCACGATCTCGACAGGTCGTTGACCGAGTACCGCGAGCAGCACAAATCCTTCTTCGACTCGCTCGCCGGGCTGATCGGGAAGGCCGGGATCCCCGACTTCGACAGTGCCGGCGCCTCGCTGGCCGAGTTCCGCGTCGAGGTGTCAGCGCGCCTGGAAGAGGAAGAGGAGACGGCCCGGCTGGCCGCCGAGCAGCGAGCTGCTGTCGCGCGCATCGCCGAACTGCGGAAGCAGCTCGGCGAGCTCGAAGAGCTCGCCAAATCCGTGCCCGACAACGCCCGCGAGTCCTTGCGGGCGGCGGCGCGGGCGGTGGAGGCCGACATCGAGCGGTTGCGGATCGCCGCCGATATGCCATTGACCGAGACCCAGACCTCCGACACCGACACCGCTGTCACCGCCACCGCCGCCACCACCGGGCCGGCGTTGCCGGTGGCGCCGGCTGCCGCGTCGCCCGAGGAGCCGACAGCGGTGCCGATGCGCGACGAAGCTGTGAACCCACCGCTGGAGGAGGTGGCGAGCACCGAGGACACGGCAACTTCGCAGGACAACGACGAACTCGCCATCGGGTTCCCCTGGGAGGAGGGCCAACCGCCGCTGGCGGTGGAACTGGCGGGCAGTGGCAGGCTCGTAGAGGCCTACTGGGTGACCGCGATGTCCGGCGAGCCCAACCGGCGCAGCGCCGTGCTGCAGTTCGCCGTGGCCGCGTACGCGATCAACAACAACACCGACGCCACCGCCGTCCTGGCGGCCCTCGAGCTGGACGCGCAGGAACTGGCCGGTGACGCCGACGCCGCCGCGCTCGCGACCACGGCCGCGCTGCGCGCCGCGCTGATCGCCGGCTGGGGCCACCCGATGCTCACCCAGCTGCGGCCCGAACTGGTGCTGTCGACCCGCTGGGCGACCCTGATCGACACGACGATCGACGCGGTCCGCCGAGGTTTCCGCATCGACGATGGCCTGGGTGGGCTCCTGCTCGAGGACGACGCCCACGAGGCACGCCTGGAACTCGGCCGTCGAGCCCGTGAGTTGGCCGAGGAGCTGCCCCGTCGCAAGAACGCCTACCAGCGGGCGACCCGGGTGTTGCAGCGGTTGATGTTCACCGAGCAGCCGCTGGCCACCGCCCTCGACGTGGTGGCCAAGTGGTCGGACGGCCACGCGGACGGCCACGCCGTGGGTGCCGCGTTGTCGGCGATGAACGCCCCGGGCGCGATCGACGCGATGATCGAGTCCGCCGACGCCGCCATGCGGACTCCGAAGCAGGCGAGGGAACCCATAGTGGCAACCGCGCTCCGGACGTTGGTGCGCGCGATCGAGGAGGTGCGGACGATCCTGCGTGAAGCCGACTTGGTGAGCAGGCGGTTGACCGCCACCCAGTCGGAGGACCAGGCCGTCGCGACCCGGCTGTCCCAGGCGTTGGTGGACGTCGAATCCGCCGAGCTGCCGTCGGGCATGTCCGGTGTCGCCATGGCCCTGTTTCGCCGGTGGTTGCAGCGGCCCGGCGAAACCATCCGGGTCGGGTACGCCGCCGTGGGCGGCGGTGAGGCCGCGTTCAGCCTGGCCGAACCGAGTCCCGACGTCCTGCTGGTGCTGCCGGACCTGCCCAGGGACGCCTGGGGTCGGCCCAACCCGGAGGACCTGCGGACTCCACTGGTGCTGGCCGAGCTGACCCGCGAGCCGGACCTCGAACGGGCCGTCTCCGCCTACTGCGAGCGCGGCGACCTGCGCAGCGCGCGCCGGGTGGTCGAACTGGTGGAGGAGGGTTTCTGGGCGGTCGACCAGCCGGCGGGTCCGCTCCGCGACATCGTGGAGGGCGCCACCCGGTCGTGCACGAAACTCCACAATGCCGCCCTCAACAGGGCACGCGACCTCTTCGCGCGCATTCGCACCCAGAACCTCCTGGACCCCGAGGACGAGACCGCCGTTGCGGGACGGCTGGAAGCGCTGGCCACCGTGGACGACGGCGCGTTCGACGAGGCGTCGGCGAGTCTGGCGCGGCTCGCCGAGGAGCTGGACGCGAAGCATCGTTCGCGGGTCGACGACCTGCGGAACGAGATCGCGACCTTGCCCGTGCGGGCCGCGGACCACGATCGGATCGTCTCGCTGCTCGGTGACGGTGACACCGTCACCGCGTCGGAGTTCATCGCGTTCGTCCGAGCCGGCAAGGCCCTGCCCGAGCAGGTGGAGGAGGCGGCCGGAGACGTCAAGAGCTTCGCCGGGATGTTCGCCCACGAGCACGGGCGCATGCCCGTCGGAGCACTCGAGTGGGCCGAGCTGGCGGCGAACGGGGCGGCGCTCACCTCACTCGCGAGCACGGGTCTCCAGGCGTGGGAATCGCTGAAGAACCACGACGGTGTGAGCGGGGACCGATGGGCGAACGCCGTTCGGGACATCCTACGGACCCTCGGGCTCCAAGCCGCCAACCGTCCGCAGGAGATCAACCGTGGTGCCCGGCGCGGTTTCCGCAAGTTCAGGGTGCAGGGCACCCCGTCCGACGGCTCGTACATCTCGACTCTGGGGTCGGCCGCGAGCAACTACACCGTGACGGTGGTGGTGGAGGAGCACCGCGGCCGTCGGTCGGTGCTCGACGTGCTCGGCCCGGAGGACACCGGACGCGCCAACGTCGTCCTGTACCTCCACCCGATGGACCTGCAGGCCAGGCGGGGCCTGGCCGCGGAAGCCACCCGCAGCCCAGTCCAGGCCCTGGTCATCGACCCCGCGGTCATCGGCTGGGTGGCGGCGAACGCGCCCGGCTCGTGGCGTGCCACCCAGCGCATCACGTTGCCGTGGACGGCCTTGAACCCCTACACCCCCTTCGTGGCGGGGCTGGTACCGCCGGAGGTGTTCGTCGGCCGGGTCCGGGAGATGGCGGAGGTCATCGACCCCAACGGTGGGCTGTTCATCTACGGCGGGCGTCAGCTCGGCAAGTCGGCGCTGCTGCGTCGCGTCGAGGCGACGTTCAACGACGGCGAGTACCGGTTCGCGGTCTACATCGACCTGAAGGGTCGGGGTATCGGGGAGGCGGAGCCGGCCAGCCGGATCTGGCGCGAGCTCGTGCTGGAGCTCAAGAAGGCGGGCGTGCTCTCCGACCGGGTCTCCCAGGACGCCCCCGCCGACGTCGTGGTGAACCAGGTCCGGGCGTGGCTTGACCAGCACCACGGCCGTCGGCTGCTCCTGCTGGCCGACGAGGCCGACGCCTTCCTGACCGCGGATTCCCGCGGGATGCCGACGGCGGGCGGTGTGGCGCACTTCCCCAACGTGCTGCGACTGAAAGAGCTGATGGAGTCGACAGACCGGCGGTTCAAGGTCGTGTTCGCCGGTCTCCACCAGGTGCAGCGCTTCGGACATCTGTCCAACGTGCCGCTGGTCCACGGTGGGCCCGACATCCTGGTCGGCCCTCTGGACCAGGTCGACGCGCGCAGGCTCGTCGTGGCGCCGCTCGCCGCGCTGGGGTACAGCTTCGAGCGGCCGGAGCTCGTCTGGCGCCTCCTCTCGGCGACCAACTACCAGGCCAGCCTCATCCAGATCTTCTGCGAGGAGCTCGTGCGGACGCTGCACAACCGCGTCTCACACGCGCAGGCGTTGCCGGTGCCCATCAGGGAGAGCGATGTCGAGGCGGTGGCCGGCAGCGACCGGGTGCGTGCCCGCATCGCCGAACGTCTACGGATCACGATCAACCTCGAGGACCGGTACCGCGTCCTCACGCTCGTCATCGCCCTGCTGAGCTTGAAGGACAGGTTCAGCACCGATTACGGTCCCGAACAGCTCCTCCAGGAGGCGCGCGAGCACTGGCCGGCGGGGTTCGAGGACCTTACCGCGTCGCAGGTCAGCATCTACCTCGACGAGATGGTCGGCCTCGGCCTGCTGATCCGGCTGTCCGGCCAGAGCAGGTACGCGGTGCGGAGCCCCAACGTGGTGAACATGCTGGGCACCAAGGCGAGCCTGGAGCTGGAACTCCGCGAGACGGCGTTCGACCTGCCCTACGAGTACAACCCGCGGGACGCGCGCAGGCTGCTGCTCAGCGCGCAGGGGATCCAGCGACGCAGCCCGCTCACCGACGGCCAACTGTTCGACCTCGCCGCGGACGGGGCGGTGTCCGTGGTCACCGGCACCGAAGCACTCGGCGTCGCCCGCGTGCCGGCGGCGTTGAAGGACTACGCGGAGATGCGTGGCAGCCGGGTGGAGGTACACGCGTCGACGGCCGACATCGCGAAGGCCGTGACTGCGGCCGTGCGCCGCAAGAGGCCGACCGTCGTGGTAGCGGACCTGCGTGAGGGGACCGTGGCGGAGGTCCTGCAGGTCAAGGACCGGCTGTCCAAGGACCGGTTGGCCTCCGTCCTGCTGGTCAAGCCCGCGGTCGCACGGGAGGTGGGCGCGGCGGTGCCGGCCGAGGTGGTGCGACCCGCCAGGTGGACGGCGAGCAGCCTGCGCAGCTGGCCGGAATGCCCGTTCGACGTGCTGGACTCGCGGGTGCGGCTGATCGAGGCGACCGGTGGGTGGACGGAGCTGGTGGAGGAAGTCATCGCCTGGGTGGTCACGCGCGGTGCGACCCAGGCCCAGGCTCTGGAACGGGTGGTGCAGTCGTCCGCGGACCTCGAGTGGGCGCGGGGCTTCCTCGACCGGGCCGGCGTCGACGGGTCGCTGATCACCCGGATCGGATCGTGGGTCGACTACCTGGACTTGGGCGAGGCGGTGTCTACGATCGACGTGGCCGCGATGCTCGAACTCGACCTGGCGAGCGCCATCGACCTGCTGGACGGCCTGGTCGACCTGGGGGTGCTCGACGAGGGCCCGGACGGCGTCGTGCTCGACCGGGTGGTGCACCGCTGCATCGCCACGGTCCGCGGGAACTCGTGAAGAGCGGTCGCTGGGACCTCGGGTCGCTCCCGGGGCCCCGGCGGCACCTGGACGTGCTGTCGGAAGATCTGGACGGCGGGTGGAGCTGCATCTGGCTCCTGCCGGACGACCTGGTCGTCCACGGCGCCGCGGACGGGCTCGTCGACCTGCTCGAACTCCAGCTCGACAGCGTGCGAGTGCCCCCACCGGAGGTGCGCAAGACGAATGGGCAGCACGTGGGTGCCCAGGTCGCGGGGTCCGCCGCCGACACGCTGCCTGCCTGGGCGCGCAGCACGTCCGGGGTGTTCGACTGGGACGAGTCGATCGACACGGCGCCGGTCACGACCGTGGAGAGCACGTCCTCCGTGGCGGAACGCCTGCTGCTCGCGTTCAAGGACCCGTCCGACGATGCCGGCGACCCGCTCGCCGTGCTGGCGTCGTCGGACTGGCTGCGGCGGAAGGTCGTCGTCGTGCGGGCCTGGGCGGAGCACGACGCGGACGACGTCGCCTCGGTGTTCACCAGGCTGACCGCTTCCTCGAAAGAGCACGGTGTGCCACCGGAGGACCGCACGCGGGTGCTTGTCGCGGCCAGGCCGGGTGACCTGCCGTCCCGCCTGCTCGACAAGGTCGACCCGGTGACGACCAGGGTGCACTGGTGGTGGAGCGCGTGCGACCGGCTCGACACGGCGGTGGTCACCACGGCAACCCGACCCCGGGTCGCCCGGCGGGGGCACTCGCACCGGATCGACGTGCGGGAACTCGTGGCGGTAGAGGTGATCGTCGAGGTGGCCGGTCCCGACCTGCTGCTCGCGGAGGGCCTGGCGTCGTCGTGGGACGGTCGCCGGAGCACGCTCCGCGAGCGGATCGCCGCTTTCGCGCACGCGCAGGACGATCTCGTGCCGGACGCCGCCCGGCGACGGCGCGGCGGTGGCGGGCGACCGGCCGAAGAGCTGAGGCCCGCGTGGAACGCCGGCGCCCTGGAACTCTGGGACGGGCAGCTCCGGATCAGTCCCGCGGTGCGCGGGGCGATCGGCTCCGCGGTCGACTTGGACAACCTCGTGTGGAGGGGGCAGAACCGGGCGCTGATGCCGCTCGTCGACAGCTGCCGGGCACGGCTCGAGCAGACGGTCCGCTCAAGGGCGAGCACAGCCGTCCTCGCCGAGCTGGGCCGGGAGTTCCGCAGCGGAGCACCCGCCGCCGAGGAAGGGAGCGGTCGCGCCACCTTGGAACTCGGCGCGATGGCGTGGGCGGTGTCCACCTCCCGAGTCAGGCTGTCCCGCTCGGACAGGGATCTGCTGTTCTGCATGAGGGACACTCGAAACGCACTCGCCCACCTGAGGCCGCTCGACGACGAGGACCTGGACCGCGTGGCCGCCCTCGTGCCCGACCTGACGTGGTGACGACGCGCCGTCGTGACCTGACCTCGTGTCGCGCACCGGTAGCAGGACCGTTTCGTGACGTGAGGGGGTCACCTCGGTTGGTGGGTCACCGCAGTCGGTCGCCCGGGGAAGGGCTCGTACACGTCATCACGGAGCCAGCACGCGCTGCTGCACCGACTTCCCGGTCGATGCGCTTCGTCGGCTCAAACTGCTGGTGTGCCCGGAGACGGTCCTGCGGTGGCACCGCGACCTCCTCGCGCGCCGCCACGCTGCCGGGTCCCCGTCCCCCGCGGCTCGGCCGACCGTAGACCATCCTGTGCCGCTCGAGAAGTCATCGTCGCTGGTACAGCAAGGGCACAATCGTCTTTGGGAGCATGGCCGGGTAATCGTGTCCCTGCTGTACGAGGTGGCCCGGAAGCTGCTGTCCGTCCCGGCGGTGTTGCTGCGCAGTCAAGCGGTGAAGGACGCCGAATTGCTCGTGCTGCGCCACGAGAACGCCGTACTCCGTCGGCGACTCGCCAGTCCAGTCCGCTACGAGCCCGCGGACCGGCTCTGGTTCGCCGCCGTGTCCGCGCTGGTGGATCGCCGCCGGTGGCGAGAGGTCTCCGCGTCACGCCGGGCACCCCGCTCACCTGGCACCGCAAACTCATGGCCCGCAAGTGGGACTACTCCGCGCACCGACGCACCGGACGCCCACCAACACGAGCGGCGGTGAAGACGCTCGCCGGCCCGGATCGGCCACCGCCTCGCCTGCTCGACGGTTTGGCGGATCCCGCACGACGCGGGCATCGAGCCGGCACCGCGCCGTGGTGGCCCGACCTGGCGCGAAGGCGCCCCGGATGAACGCCCACTGCGAACAGGTCATCGGCACCCTCCGACGCGGACTCCTCGACCACCCCCGATCCCGGGCAAGAGCCACACACGTCAGGTCCTCACGACCTGCGAAGACCACGACGACCGCCACCAACCTCCATCAAGCCCGCGACCACCTGCCACCCGAGACCCGACGACACCCCGCCGCGGTGCACAACCTCGACACCCGCAGAGTGCGCACCCGCATCCTCAGCGGACTCGTCGACGAGTACAGGAACGCCGGCTGACCAGCAGCGATGACTTTTCGAGCGGGGTACCGGCTCCGCGGGAGGTCACAGCCGCCTGGCCGACCGCCACGAAGTCGAGTAGAAGCCGCCGTCGTCCAGGAGCGAGGTGCCGCCCACGTCGCCCAGCGTGGGCCCGTTGATGCGCTCCCTGCTGGAGATGAAGCGGTGGTGGCCGCCGTCGTCGAGGCCGAGGTAGATGCCGACGTGGTCCAGGGTGTCCGGGTCGTCCTCGACCTCGAAGAACACCAGGTCGCCCGGCTGGAGCCGGCTGTAGTCGGTGGCGCGGCGGCGTTCGTTGGCGACGAGCTGCACGCCGGGGCCGAACTCCGAGATGGCGTAGGCGCGCCGGGGCAGGCCCGGTCCCGGGGCGTTGACGCCCAGCAGCGGCATGCCGAGGCGGTAGCCGAACACCAGGCGCACGTAGCCCGAGCAGTCCACGGCGCCGTAGCGGCTGCGCTCGGGCTGCGCGCTGGTGCCGTTGACGAAGTCCCAGGGCAGACCCAGGTAGTCGTAGAAGTCGGACTGCTCCTGCCGGCCCGCGCCGGAGGACTTGACCGGGCCGAACGAGGCGTCCCCCCGGAAGCGCACACCGTTGGCGTCGGTCTCGTCCGGCATGTCGATCAGGTACTCGGTGGCGACGGCGAGCACGTCGGGACCGGTGTCACCGCGTGCTCGGGCGAACCAGTCGGTGAACCAGCCCTCGACCTCGGCGCCGACCCGCCACGGCTGCGGCAGCAACCGCACCCACGAGGAGGTGGTGACGGTCGCGGTGGTCGCCTTGGGCTCGCTGAAGGACCGGCGCGGGCCGACGAGCTGGGCCGTGCGCGCACCGTCGGTGAACACCGCGACGACCACCCCGCCCGCCTTGTCGCGCACGACGGTGCGGGCGGGCGCGTCGAGCCGTTCGTAGACCAGCTGATCGGCCTGCGGGCTCACCGATCCCGGCTCGGTGGTCCGCTCGCCGCCCGACCCGCCGGTGGGGACGTCCGGCCACCAGACGACCAGCGCGACCGCGAGAGCGGCGACCACCAGGGCCGCCACCCCCGCCCGCGGCAGCCACGTGAGTCGCCGTTCCGCCTTCATCCCTGTCGCACCAACCGCTTCAGACCGTGGGCACCAGCCCGATGAGCACGCCGCTCGCCAGGACACCGTATCCGGCCGCGCTGACGGTACCCGTCGCTATCGCGGTGACCAGCGGTGGTTGGCGGACGAGCTGGTAGGCGATGAGACCGGGCACCACGAACCCCAGCGTCTGGTGCGCGAACAGCAGCGGGTAGTCGCTCTGGATCAACATGAACAGCGTCGTCTGCAGCAGCACGCCGGTGAGCACGACGGCGGCGAAGAGTCGCTTGCCGTAGAGGATGACCACGCGCTGCAACAACTTCACCGCGCCGTAGGTGACACCGCTCATGACCACCACGAGCAGCGCGCGCCGGTAGTCCTCCACGAGGGTCAGGGCCAGCCAGCCCGGTGTGATCATGCCGCCGGGCGAGAGGTTGGTGGTGAGGTAGCACGCCAGGGAGAACACGAGGCCGATGGCCAGGCCGAGGGTGGCGACCTCCGGCAGGAGGAGGGATCCGTTGGTCACGACTGCTTCCGGGGTCTGGGAGTGGTGCGGTGGTCGGGGTGCGGTGACGCGTCCTGGTCGGGGGTCCCGTGTCCCGGGCTGTCGAAGAGGTCCCCCCGCGCCGCGCCGTCGGCCTGCGTGCGGTGGGCCGGGCGGGGCGTCACGCCGCCGGGGTGTTCGGCCCGGAAGCGCTCGGTCCCGGGGTCGTAGCGCTGCCGGACCGGTTCCGGGTGCACGCGGTCGGGCGCCGGACGTCGCGGTTCCTGCACCCGGTGGGGGTCCCCGACGGGCAGCCGGCCCCGGGAGGGAGGAGCCACCGGGTTGACGAACCGCGTCTCCGGCGACGCGTCGCGGGACGTCTCCGCCGACCGCCCGGGTCCGGCCGGGTGCCGCCGGTGCTCGTGCGGGCGGGTGTGGACCGGCAACCGCTCACCCGGTGCGCGCGGTGGCTCGTGGCGGGCATCCGGCAGCGGCGAGGGGAACCGGCCGTCGTCCGTCCTGCGGGGCGGGAGGGGACGCGGCCGTCCCCCGGCGTCCGGTCCTGGTGCGGCGCCCCGGGGCGGGGTGGGTCGCGGGGTGCGGCCGGATGGGACGTCCCCGGCGGGTGCGGGCCGGGCCGCCGGGCGCGCGGGCGGCTCGACGCGCGTGCCCGGTTCGACCCGCGCGGCCTTCCCCACCGGCACCTCCGCGGGGGCGGCCTGCTCCGACGGCGGCGGTTCCTCCAGGTGCTCGACGGCTTCGAGGAACATCTCGCCCTGGCCGTGGATGTTGCCGATGGCCACGAGCGACGCGGTCGACTCGACCCCGGCCAGGACGGCGTCGAGGATTTCCTGACCGTTGCGCGCGCCGCCGAGGTCGGTCACCCGGTCGCGCCACCGCTCGTCCACCGCGGCCAGGGCGCTGCGGGTCGGTTCCCCGATGAGCACCACCCGGTCGGGGTCGATCCGCGCCACCAGGGCGCCCATCTGCTGGTTGCGCTCCACGCGGTCCGGTCGGCAGTTGATGACCACGTGCAGGGGGCGGCCGATGGATCCCTGCTCCAGCAGCCGTTCGATGTTCATCAGGGTGGACTCGGGGTCGTTGGCCGCGAAGACGTTGGCCAGCTTGATCCGCTTGTCGCCCGCGATCCGGGTGTGCACCGACAGCACGCCCGGGTCCGGCGGCGCGGACCACATGCCCGCCAGCGCCGAACGCCGGTTCACGCCCAGCAGGTCGGCCACCTTGAGCGCGATGGCGACGTTCTCCTTGAACGTGATCCAGGTGAAGCCCGCCATGTCCTCGTCGGTGACCGACTCGGGGTCGACCGCGATCAGCTCGCAGTCCCGCTTGGCCGCCTCCGCCTCCAGGATGTGCAGCCGGTCCACCTCGGCCGTCACGCACACCCCGCCCACCGGCATGGACCGGCTCAACGACCGGGCCACGTCGTCGAGGGTGGGGCCCATCTCGGCGAGGTGGTCCTCGCGGACGTTGCACAGCACGCCGATGGTGGAGCGGATCAGCTTGCTCTGGTTGATCTCCTGGAGGTCGGGCATGACCGCCATGCACTCGATCACCAGCGCGTCGGACCGGTAAGCGGCGGCACGGCGCACGATGCCGATCTGCTCGACGACGTTCGCGATGCCCCACTTGCGGTAGACCGGTTCCTCGCTGCCGTCGGGGTGGATGAACCGGGCGGCCGTGCCGGTGGTCTTGGCCGTGGTGACCAGTCCCCCGCCGCGCAGGGCCCCCGCGCACAGCCGGGTGATGGAGCTCTTGCCGCGGATGCCGTTGACCAGGACCCGGTGCTCGATGCCGCCGAGCTGGCCGAGGTGCCTGCGCTGCTCGACCACGCCTGCGGCGAACGTGCCGACCGTGAGCAGGACGAAGACGACGTAGAGGTAGGTCACGCCGAGCCCTTCCCGACTCGGGCGCGGGACGCGCGGGCGGCGGTGCGGCGGACCGGTGGGCGGGACCGCGGGGCGTGCGCCGCGGGCTTGTCCACCGGTTTGAGGAACTGGGTGGGGTCGGTGGCCGCACCCCGAGGCCGGCGGACCTCGCCGAGTCGGTCGGGGCCCTGGGTCACCGCCTGTCGGCAGATCTCCAGGCACGAGGCGATGGTGCCGACCTCGTCGTGCCGCTGGGGGTAGATGACCGACTTGAGGTCGCCGCGGACCAGGGCGTCCGCGGCGCGGGAGACCCGGCGGAGCGGGCCGAGCACGGAGAACAGCAACCAGCCGTAGCCGAACAGCGCGACCAGCGCGACGATCAGCGCGACCAGTTGCGCGTAGCGGCGGACGTCGTTGACGGGCAGGGCGAGTTCGGCGCCGGGCTTCTCCGAGACCACCGTCCAGCCGAGCCGGCCGACCTCGCCGCCGACCACGGCCGCGGCGGAGACGATGCCGGGGCCGTCCTCGCCGGGTTGGACGTCGCCGACGGGGTCGCCGCGCTGGGCGCGGGTGGCGCCGTCGCGCAGTGCCGGGTCAGTGACCTGCTCGAAGGCGATGAAGCCGTCCGTGGCGCTGATGGTGCGGAAGTCCCCGTCGACCAGGCGCGCGTGGCCGGGCACGTGGCCCAGCAGGGAGCCGAGGTGCTCCAGGTCGAACTCCCCGACCACCGTGGAGCCCCCTGCCACGGGGACCTCGGCGAAGATCACCGGGACGCGGCCCTCCTGGTTCTGCTGGCGCAGGCCCGCCACCGCCGCCGGGGGTTCGCCGATGCGCAGCGGGGGGCGGCCGACGGGCTCGCCGGCCCGGCCGGAGCGGTCCACCACGTAGAGGCTGCGGTAACGGGTCTGGTCGACCACCATCCGCTCCAGCGCGGACCGCAGGGCGTCGGGCGACCCCGTGCCGGCGGCGACGGCGGACAGGTCGGCCAGGCCGTCGTTCATGCTGCGGCGCAGGGCGTCCGTCGCCCTGGCGGTCTGGGCGCGGACCCCGGCGACGACACCGGCGGGGATGTCGACCTCGGCCGGGCGGAAGGCCACGAGCACCCCGGCCGACCAGGCGAAGACCGAGAGCGCGAGGACGCAGCAGGTGGCGCGCGCGGTGACGCGGCGGCCGGTGACCGGCTCGACGTCGCCGCTCCCGCCGGTCAGGCGGTCCAGGCACAGCCGGGCCGCGGCGACGACACGGGCCACCTCGGCCGTCCCGGTGGGGCGGACGGTGGTGTCCAGGTCACCGGAAGCGAGGGAGAGCAGGTCGGCGCGGGCGGCGAGGACGGGACCGGTGACGACGCGCCGCACGACCACGAACCCGACGACGGCGAGCAGCGCCAGCACGGCGGCGGGAACGATGCCCGAGGTGCCGGCCGCGCCGCTGTGCAGCGGGCCCGCGGCGACCGCGACCACGGCGAGTTCGAGACCGTCGGGGCTGCCCGACGGCACGACCCGCACGTGGGCGTAGGTGCGCTGGACGCGGTCGTCCGGCGTTCCGAGCAGCACACCGGGGCCGGCGACGGCGGCGCGGGCGGCCTCGGCGAGGAAGCGCTCGACGTCGGGGGCGCGGTCGCGGGCCAGCGGTCCCGTGGCGGCGACGACCTGGCCGGACAGGGTGGTGAGCAGGTAGGACTGACGGAGCACGTCGTCCGCGGCCGGCTCGGGCAGTCGCAGGGCCGTCGTCGCGGTGAGCAGTCGGCCGTCGGGCAGCCTGGTGGTGATGAGCAGCACCGGTTCGCCGCCGGCGGTGACCGCCGAGGTGACCGCGGCGTCGTCGACGACCGTCGGGATCACCTGGATCGGGACCTGCTCACCGCGTGCGGCGAGCAGGGAACGACCGGGTTCGGCGAGCACCGCGGCTCCGCGCCACTTGCGGTTGCGCGCCAGGTCGTCCAGCAGCCGGTCCGGTTCGCCGGTGGCGCCGGTGGAGGCGTTCCGCAACTCGCTCGAACCCTGGTTCGCCGTCGCGCCGATGGAACGGGCCACTCCGAGCGCGATCTCCTGCTGGGACTCGAGGAAGGCGGCGGGCACCTCTTCGTCGCCGTCGCCGCTCAGCAGCAAGCCCGTGGTCCCGGCCAGGACCAGGAGCAGGACGAGCAGTGCCGTGGGCAGTAGACGCACCGTGGCCGGAAACGATGTTTCCGGTAATTGGTCCTGCAAACGTCCCAGCCGGACGTCACGGTCTGTAACCGTTTTGTGGCGCACGAAATTTCTCCGACCCCGTCACCCATAAGGAGAGGGGCGCGCCCCCGAACGCGCTACCCCGGTTGATGCAACCCGTAGATTGTGCACCACAAAGTCGCCAACACCTAGCCAAGAGGGGACTACCGATGTGCCGAACGAGTGAATCCACTTTACATCGGTGATCTATATTCGTTTCCGGCGGACTTTTGTGTTGTTTCTCGCCGTGATCAGCATCTCCTTCGTGGGGTGTTACGGAAAGGGCCCTTCCGACGATCCGCCACCGCCCTCCGACCCGGCGGTGGCCCTCGCGGAGCGGGTCGCCGCGTTCGTGGCGGCGCTGCGCGAGGACGCGCCCTACCGACCGCCCACCGCCGAACAGCGCCGGGCGTTCACCGAGGCGCTCACCGCGCTGGGCCCCACCCCGGCGGCGGGGGACGACGACCTGCGCTCCCTCGGCTTCGCCGTGCGGCGCACGGTGGACGAGGAGACCGGCCGCCCCTACGCGCTCGCGGCCGCGGAGGCCGGCACCGAGCACAGCTGGGGTCTGTACGTGGTCGACCTGTCCCGACCGGTGCGGGTCGCGGTGCAGGTCCCGCACCCCGCCAACGACCTGCGCACCGCCGAGATCGGGCTCGACCTGTTCCGCCGGGTGCCCGGCGCCGTGCTCTCCGTGGCGGGCACGCACCGCCGCGTGGCCGCCGGCGCGGGTGACGCCGCCCACCGCACGGACTCGCTGTTCCACGCGGCGGCCGAACGGCACTCGCGCGACCGCGTGCCACAGGTGCAGCTGCACGGCTTCGACGACGACAGCCTCCCGTCCGCGGACCTGGTGCTCTCCCCCGGCGCGGCGCGGGAGGACCCGTCGATCACCCGGGTCGCCGACGACCTCGAAGGGCTGCTGCGCGTGTGCCGGGCGTGGGCGCGCGACTGCGGCGATCTTGAGGGCAGGCGGAATCGGCAGGGAGCCGTCGCGGCGGAGCACGGCGCCTTCTTCGCGCACGTGGAGCTCAACCGCATCACCCGGGTTTCCCCCGAGCAGTGGGAACCCGTCGTCCACGCGCTGGAAAAGGCACTGGGCGGCTGAACCGGCGCGCGGCTGAACCGGCGGACGCCCGGTCCGGCGGACGCCGGAAAACGGTCACGGCACGTGAAACGTCACCATAACCACGAAAGGGTTCTGTTGTGGGCATCATCAGCACGTTGAGACACCGGTGGCCGTGGGTAGCCATTCCCCTGGTCGTGGTGACGGCGGTGGGAGCGGTGGTCTACGCGATCGGCGGCGGCGACTGCGACGACTGCCTGCGGCCGGCCGGCGGCGACAGCATCGCGGTGCGGCTCAAGGTCGCCGGCGAGTCCGGTGAACCGCTGGAGGGCGCCACCGTCACCGTGCACTCGCCGCTGGGCAGCCCGGTCCCGCTGACCTCCGACGACGACGGTGTGGTCGAGGTGCCCGAACTGCCCGGTCCGGCCATGACCGTCGTGACCGCGGACGGGTACCTCGCCGAACCCGTCCCGCTGGGCTGGTCGGACTCCGGCAAGCAGGTCGACGTGAAGCTGTTCGCCCGCGGGGACGACAGGTTCGCCGTCCACTCGGCAGGGGACGTGATGTTCGGCAGGCGCTACGCGACGCCCACCCAGGAGGAGTCCAGCGGGCGCTCGGAGCCCCTGATCCCCGCCGACGACGCCGCCGCGGGCGCGCGGGACGTGGTGGCCGCCATCGCACCCGCGTTCGCCGCCGCCGACTTCCGCACCGTCAACGTGGAGACGGTCATCAGCGACAAGCCCGCGGACGCCGCCTACCCGGGCAAGCGCTACATCCTCCAGTCCGCCGGACCGACCGTGGCAGGTCTCCGCGCGCTGTCCGCGGACCTCGCGGTGCTGGCCAACAACCACTCCCGCGACCTCCTCGACGCCGGCGTGGCCGACACGCGCGCCGCGCTGTCCGGCGCGGGCATCGCGACCGTGGGAGCCGGCGCGAACGCCGCCGAGGCCGCCCAGGCGCACCTGCGCGACGTCGCCGGCACGGGCGTCGGCGTGCTCGCGTACACCAGCGTGGACGGTTCGTTCGTCAACGAGAGCTTCCCCCCGGCGACCGCGCGGCAACCCGGCGACGTCGCCGAACCCGACCGGTGGCAGTACGAGAACAGGACCTGGGGCTACCCGGCGGCGGGCGTGCCGTCCGCGCCGCGCCGCATCCGCGAGGCGTGGGAGCGGTTCAGCGCCGCCGAGGAGAAGGCCTCGGACGACCAGGTGGCGGGCATGTGGGCGTCGCTGGCGGCCGTCTACCCGGAGGTGCAGGACTGGGTGGCACGACGCGGTCACGGCGGCGCGGCCCGGTGGGACGGCGAAACGTCCACCGCCCAGATCGAGCAGGTCGCGAAGTCGTCCCCGCTGGTGATGGTCCAGGTGCACGCCGGCTTCCAGTTCCAGGAGGCGGCGTCGGACAACATCCGCGACATCGCCCGCGAGGCGATCGACGCGGGCGCGGACATCGTGGTCGCCCACCACCCGCACGTGCTGCAAGGACTGGAGTGGTACAAGGGCAAGCTGATCGCCTACAGCCTGGGCAACTTCGTGTTCGAGCAGAACTTCCTGGCCACCTTCGCCAGCGCGTTCCTGCGCACCGTGTGGGAGGGCGACACCCTGCTGGAAGCCAGGCTCTATCCGCTGGAACTGGTGGACTACAAGCCCGTGCCCGTCACCGACACGGCGGCCGAACGCGTCCTGGCGCGCGTGTGGGAGCGCAGCACGTTGCCGCTGGAGTCCTACCGGGACGACGAAGGCGACGTCCGCACCCGTCCCCGCGAGAAGGGAACGCCGGCGCACGTGGTCCTGGAGCGGCACACCGCCCGCCTGGTCGCCGAGCCCGCCGCCGCCCGCGCCCAGGACCAGGCGGTGGGGCCCGGCGCGGTGGTCGACCTCCCGGTGGCCGCGTCGGCGCTCGTCAAGCCGACCGGCGGCGACGGGGTGGACATCGGGCGCGACCTGTACGGCTGGGGGCACTTCGAGGACGAGACCGCCGACGCGTCGATCAGCGAGGCCGTGCACTGGAGCGTGAACAGCAGACGTGAGGGCGTCCGCTCCGGTGACGCCGCACAGGGCCTGCGCGCCCTCCGGCTGGAGGTGCGCGACGGCGACTCGGTGCAGAGCAGGCCGATCGCCCGCATCCCCCTGCCGCGCCACCGGGCGTACCGGGACGAGGACGGCCAGGCCGTCCCCACCGACCCCACCCCGTCGTACTCGCTGGTCGCCCGGGTGCGCCGCTCCTCGACCGCTGCCGCGGAGGCCCGCTTCGACGTCTACCACTTCGACGACAGCAACCCGGCCGAGGACCCGACCTCGGAGGTCGTCGCGACCTACACCAAGGCGGTGGACGTCCCCGCGGACGGGCAGTGGCACCAGGTGGTCGTCGACCTGGCGGTGTCCGAACTGGACAGTGGGCCGACGACGGGCAACATGGTGATGCCGTACCTCAAGGTCTCGGGCTCTTCGGCGCAACCCGCGTGGGTGGACGTGGACGAGCTGCGCTTCGTCGAGTGGCGCGACGCCCGGGGCACGAACTCCCCCGGGGCCTTCACCCTGGCCCGCAACCGCGGCGGAACGGGCGTGACCCTGCCCTACGAAGTCCTGCTCCCGTCCTCCCCCTGACCCGGACCGGCGAGCGGGCCACCCGACCGGACCGCCCGCTCGCCACCCGGCTGCCGGACCACGCCCTCACCGTGCCGTGCCCGTCACACGTCCGCGGTTGCGCGGGTCGATCGCGCGCTGCTGAAGCGCAGGTCAGACCGTGTGAGCGACTCTGGGACCCCACCCGCTCCGGGGGTTTCGGACATCCAAGGGGTGATATCGGTGCACACACCGATGCCGACCGGGTACACCACCGCGACAGTCGTCGACAGCACGGGAGAGCTCGATGTCCGACCTCAAGATCGCCGTCATCTACTACTCCGCCACAGGCAGCGTGCACGCGATGGCCCGAGCCGCGGCCGAGGCGGCCGAGGGGGAGGTGCGGCTGCGGAAGGTGCGCGAGCTGGCGCCGGACGAGGCCATCGCCGGCAACGAGGGCTGGGCTGCCCACGTCAAGCAGACCCAGGACGTCCCCGAGGCGACCTTGGACGACCTGGAGTGGGCCGACCTGCTCATCTTCGGCACGCCCACCCGGTACGGTCTGCCGACGGCGCAGCTGAAGCAGTTCATCGACTCCACCGGCCCGCTCTGGGCGCAGGGCAAGCTGGTCGACAAGGTGGCGACCTCGTTCACCTCGGCGGGCACCGCGCACGGCGGCCAGGAAACCACCATCACCGCGCTGAACAACACCTTCTACCACTGGGGCTGCGTCATCGTGCCACCCGGCTACGCCGACCCCATCCAGTTCCAGGCCGGTAATCCCTACGGCACGAGCCACGTCTCCAACAACGGCCAAACCCCACCCGGCCAGGTGGAACTGGACGCGGTGACCTTCCAGACCCGCCGCGCCGTGCGCATCGCCCGCGCCCTGAAGAAGGGCCTGACCGCCTAGCTCCGGCAGAGCATCGCGCCCAGCTCCACCCCGCGGACGGCCCTCGACAACGTCGTGCCGCACTTGTCCCCTGCGATGCGCCGCACCTGTCGACAACCCGATCCACAGGCCGAAGACTCACCGCCGCTCTGCCCCTGGTCCTCCAGGCCAGGATCACGAGGTGTGGCGCTACGACCGCTGTACCTGATCTTCGTCCGGGTCGCCGGCCGGCTGGTTCTGCCCGACCGGTCGTCGGCGGCCAACGACGTGGAGTTGCCGGTACTGCGGCACGACGTCGCCGTGCCGCGCCGGACCACCCTCGCCCGCGGTGGAACTGAGCCGACCGCGCTGTGCTGATGCGGCACCTGCCCGACTGGCTACACCCGGCCATCGGACAGCCGCCTCGACCGTGCGCCGCGTGCTCAAGCGCCTGCGGGTATCGCCCGAACCCCAGCGTGACACCCACATGGCATGGCGACGGTTCCTCCGCGCTCGGGCAGCCGGCCTGTTGACCTGCGATTTCTTCCACATCGACTGCGCGGTCACCCTCAAGCGGGTCTCTGTGTTCTTCGTGATGAAGGTCGCCGGCTGCCACGTCCACGTCCTCGGCACCACCACCGACCCAGACGGGACATGGACCGCGCAACAAGCCCGCAACCTGCTCATGGACCCCGAAGGCGACGACTCGCGCGGAACCGGGTGAGCGTCACCGCGAGCGATCAGGAGCGGGTGGAACCACGACGGGCGGGCCCGATCCCGGTGCGGCACGCCAGAAGTGCGATGGTGTCGCGCCCGAGAATGCGTCCGACGCGAGTCGGCCGCGGGCTGCTCGGCCGAATGCCGCACCCGCTGAGCCCTCACGGCCACAACAGCACGACAACCGCCGCGCAACCACGTGGCCGGAAGCTGGTGCCGCTCAGCCGAAACACTCCCTCGAAAGGGGCGGACAATGTTCGCACGGGGCACCGGACGCGCTCTGCTCATGACCGGCCTGGTCGTCGCGGCGGCCCTCGCCGGGTCCACCCAGGCGGGTGCCAGTCCATACGGCGGTTTCACCGCGACCTGCTCGTCGGCCGCGGACGCCAACGAGAGGTTCTGGACCAACATGTCGTGGGACACCTTCAGAAGCAAAGACGCGGGATACTTCGCCGACGGGCTGCGCATCACGCAGCTGGACATCGAGGGTCACGACGTGACCGCGACGTGGCAGCCGGGATCGGGCACCCAGCGGGTGCACTGGGGCCTGTCGACCGACCAGTTGGAGTCGCTGGACGCGACGTACTTCAGCCAGGGCCTGCGGCTGGTCGACCTGGACTACGACGGCGACTGGGCCGCGGTGTGGCGCCCCGGCTCCGGTGCGCAGCACTGGCGCTCGGGCATCCCGTCCTGGACCGACTTCAAGAACCAGAACCAGGTGTACTTCGACCAGGGCCTGCGACTGGTCGACGTGGTCGTCAACGCCGACGACGACATCACCGGCGTGTGGCGCGCGGATCAAGGAACGGCCGGGCAGGTGTGGCAGTCGGGCCTGCTCGGCAGCGGCGTGGACGCCAACAACGAGAGCCAGTTCGACCGGGTGAACCGGGCGCGCAAGGAGTCCGGCTGGGAGCTCCAGATCGTCCGCACCCACCCGCACGACTCCTACGTGATGGGCGTGTGGCGGTACCGGGGCGGTTCGTTCCAGCAGAGCACGAACCTGTACCAGACGACCGAGGCCCTGGCGAACATGCGGATCCACTGCCAGGAACGCGGCATGCGCCTGGTGTCGGTCGACGTGAAGTAGACCCTCTCGGACAGCGCGGCCCGGGCACACCGCCCGGGCCGCTCCCGTTCCTCCCTCTCGCGGATCGATCCGCGCGGCGAACCTTGTACGCTGCGAGACGACGGGGCGGGAAGAGGTTCGATGGTGGCTGGCGTCGAGGGCTCATCGGGATCTTCGGGGGAGATCAGGATCCTCGGTCAGGTCGAGGCCATCGGCCCGCTCGGTGTCGCGAACCTCGTCGGCACCAGGCGACGCGCGCTGCTCGGGGTGCTGGCGCTGCGGGCCGGCTCGGTGGTGCCGATCACCGGGCTGATCGACGTGCTGTGGGGCGAGGACCCGCCGCGCACCGCGCTGCGGACCCTGCACAGCCACGTGGCGCGGGTGCGCCAGGCGCTGGCCGCGTGCGGCCTGCCGAACGTGCTGCGCACCAGGGAACCCGGCTACGTGCTGGCGGTGGCACCGGAAATCGTGGACGCGCACCGGTTCGAGCGCACCGTCCGGTCGGCGCGCGAACAGCTGTCCACCGCACCGACCGACGAGGCCGTGGCCAAGCTGCGGCAGGCCCTGGCGCTGTGGCGCGGCGAGGTCCTCTCCGACGCGGAGGTGACCGGCTGGGGCCTGGCCGAAGCCGACCGGCTCCGCGAGGTGCGGCTGGCCGCCGTCGAGGACGTGTGGGACGCCGAGCTGCGGCTGGGCCGCCACCGCGCCGCCGTCGGGGAGCTGGAGCGCCTGCTGGTGCACCACCCCGAGCGGGAACGGCTGGTGGAGCTCCACATGCTCGCGCTGTACCGGTGCGGGCGGCACACCGAAGCGCTGCACGCCTACCAGCGGTTGGGCGTCCGGCTGGCCGAGGAGCTGGGGCTGGACCCGGGCCCGGCGCTGGCCGGGCTCTACGCCGCGATCCTGCGCCGCGACCCCGCGCTCGACCTGCCCGGCCCGGCCAACGGCGCCGTGCGCGTGACGGCCGCGCAGCCCAGGCCCGCACAGCTGCCTGCCAAGCCGGGGCACTTCGCCGGGCGTGACGCGGAGTTGGCCGAACTGGACCTCGTGCCGGCGGAGCACGCGGACGACCTGCCCGTGGTGGTGATCTCCGGTGCGGCGGGGATGGGCAAGACGGCGCTGGCCGTGCAGTGGGCGCACCGGGTCGCCGACCGGTTCCCCGACGGGCACCTGTTCCTCGACCTGCGCGGGCACGACGCCGGGCGGGCGATGACGCCCGAGCAGGCACTGCCCCACCTGCTGCGGAGCCTGGGCGTGCCGGACGACCGCGTGCCGGCGGAGGTGTTCGAGCAGGCCGCGCTCTACCGGTCGCTGCTGCACGGCAAGCGCGTGCTGGTGCTGCTGGACGACTGCCGGGCCACCGAGGACGTGCTTCCACTGCTGCCGGGCACCTCGACGAGCCTCGTGGTGCTGACCAGCCGCACCTCGCTGCCCGCGCTGGCGGCCCGGCACGCGGCGCACGTCACGCACCTGGACGCGCTCGGTCCGGCCGAGGCGCGGCTGCTGCTGGAGACCGTCCTGGGCGCCGAGCGGGTGCGGCGCGAGGCGAGCGCGGTGACCGAGCTGGCGGAGCTGTGCGGGCGGATGCCGCTGGCGCTGCGGATCGCGGCGGCCAAGCTGGCGGGGCAGCCGGCCGGCGCGGTGGGGTCGTTGGTGGCCGAGCTGGCCGGGGCCGACCGGCTCGACGTGCTGTCGGTCGAGGGCGACTCGCACAGCGTGCGCGCGGTGTTCGCCAGCACCTACCGGTCGCTGAGCGCCCCGGCCGCGCGCGCCTTCCGGCTGCTCGGGCTGCACCCCGGTCCGGTGTTCGGCACGGGGCTGGCCGCCGCGGTGTGCTCGGTGCCGCTCGCGGGTGCGCGGCGCGCGATCGAGGAGCTGGGCACCGCGCACCTGGTCACCCGGCAGGACGGCGACCGGTACCGGTTCCACGACCTGATCAGGCTGTTCGCGCGGCAGTGCGCCACCGTCGACGAGCAGGCGGAGGACCGGGAGGCGGCGCTGGACCGGCTGCTGGACCGGTACCTGACCGCGGCCCACCGGGCGAACCAGCTGCTCGACCCCCGGCGCGACCTGGTGGTGCCGTCGCCGCGGCACACCACGCCGGAGGAGCCGTTCGCCGACCGGCACGCGGCGCTGACCTTCCTCGATGCCGAACGCGCCAACCTCCTCGCGGTCGCGCGGCACGCGGCGGAGACCGGTCGGCACACCGCGGCGTGGCAGCTGACCTACCTGCTGACGAGCTTCTTCGACGCGCGCGGCCGATGGACCGAGCGGGTGGAGATGTGCCGGTTCGGCCTGACCGCGGCGCGGGCCGGCGGTGACGTGCGGGCCGAGGGCGAGATGCTGCGCGCGCTGGGCGTGGCCCACCAGATGACCCGGCGGTTCGAGGCCGCGCTCGACAGCTACGGGCAGGCGCTGGCGCACGCGCGGGCCACCGGTGACCGGCAGGCCGAGGGGCACGTGCAGGGCAACATCGCCAACACCCACACCGAGCTGCGCCGCTTCGACGAAGCCGTCACGGCCTACCGCGAGGCGCTCGCGGTGCACGAGGCCGAGGACAACGCGGTGGGCACCGTCCTGGCCCAGCGCAACCTCGGCTACACCTACATCCGGATGGGTCGGGCCGACCTGAGCGTCGAACCGCTGACCCGGGCGCTGGAGCTCAGCCGGCGCCTCGACCACCTGCGGTTCCAGGCGGCGGCGCTGGACACCCTGGGCGAGGCGCTGCTGCAACAGGGCGGGCTCGCCGAGGCCGTCGACCACTTCGAGCAGGCGGTGGCGGCCGGGCGGCAGGCCGGGGACCGGTGGCTGGAGTCCACGGCGCTGGCCCACCTCGCCACCGCGCTGCTCGACCAGGGCGACCCCGCCGCGGCGCTGGGCCACCTGCGGCGGGCGCTGGCTGTGGCCCGGGAACTGGCGGACCGGCACACCGAGGCCTCCGTGCTGAACCTCCTGGGCCGGGCCCGGCTCGAGCTCGGGGACCTCGCCGAGGCCCGCCGGCACCTGCACCTCGCGCTGGCGCTGCGCGAGCGCGTGCCCGACGCCTACGAGGAGGCCGAGCTGCACGACAACCTGGGCGACCTGGAGCTGCGCGGCGGCCGGGAGGCGGAGGCGGCGCACCACTGGGAGCTGGCCGCCGCGCTGTACGGGAAGTCCGGTGCGCCCGCGGAGGCCGAGGCGGTCGCGGGCAAGGCCAGGTCCGGTCGGACCTGACCTCGCCCGCGCGACTCAGCCCTGGCCCGCGAAGGTGACCTTCGTGCTGGTGTTGTCGAAGACCCCGTACGACGTCGAGGTCAGCTCGACGAAGAAGTACTCACCCGGCTTGGGCACGGCGTTGGGCGCCAGCAGCACGACGGCGGGTGCGGTCAGCGCGCCCGCCGGGATGGTGAGGTGACCGTTGGCGACGCCGACGAAGTCCTCGCCCGCGCGGGCCGTGCCGTT
Organism: Saccharothrix sp. 6-C; assembly: GCF_016695385.1. Taxonomy (NCBI): domain Bacteria; kingdom Bacillati; phylum Actinomycetota; class Actinomycetes; order Pseudonocardiales; family Pseudonocardiaceae; genus Saccharothrix; species Saccharothrix sp. 6-C. The sequence goes on from NZ_CP064192.1 coordinate 5,686,182, forward strand.
GACGGTGCGGTAGGTGACGGTGACCGGCACGTTCGCCACGTGCGAGAGCACGACGGGGATCTCGCGGATCGGGTCGTCGGGGACCCAGGAGATCGTCCCGCCCGTCGACACGACCGGCGGGTGCTGCGGGTCGTCGTCGTCCTGGATCGTGGCCACCGCCTCGGCCTTGGTGATGACGACGCCGGAGCTGCCCGAGGCGAGCTTGACGGAGAACGTCTCCTTCCACTCGATCGCCGCGTCGCGCACGATCGGCACGTGGATCTCCTGGGCGACGGCCGTGCCCGCGCGCCAGGTCAGCTTGCCCGAGGTCGGTGTGTAGTCACCCGGCGCCTTGGCGGTCCCGTCCACGGTGCGGTAGTCCACCGTCACGTCGGTCTGCGCGCAGCCGCCGGCGGTGACGGTGAAGTTCGCCGTCGTGGACCACTCGTCCCCCGTGCCCTCGTTCCCCGCCTTGTCGTCGATGGCGACGTAGAGCTTGTCGCAGGCTTCGCCCGCGTGGGCCGCCGCGTGCGGCAGCAGGACCGCCGGGAGCAGCAGGAAAGCGGTCACCGCGACGGTGAACCGCCGGAAGCAGAACCTCATCGATCTCCCCCTGGACGCAGTTGCCGCCGACCACCTGGTTCGAGTCGGCTCGGACCAAGGGATACCGAGTTCCTGTTGTCGCACGGTTGTCGTGCGTCCGCATCCGCCCCGGCATCGACCAGCACGGCATGACGACCGGCTGTGGGACACCGAGCCCGGAAGCCCTCCTCGGTACATCGCACCGAGCCGGCCGTGGCCGGTCTCCACGTTGTCGGTCAGCCATGCCTGGTTCACGTAGTCCTCGACCGTCTCGGGGCGTCCCGCTTGCACGACACGCGGATTTGATCCTCACCCGGGTCGACGGCGTCAGCTTCACCGAGCCGCCGGGCGGCGATCACCACGGGCCGCTGCCCCGGTTCTACCTCGACGAGGTGCTGTCGGTGGTCCGGCGGTCCGCCGAGGACGCAATGGGCTGCCGTTGAGCGAGTCCACTCCGCCAGACGGCCCCCGGGGACGGTCGACGATGCACCGGCGCCCGCCGACCGCCGGCCAGCTCACTCCTTCGCTGTGACCAGGGAAACAGGCCGCGCTTTCGTCGCGATTGCCGCAGTGATGGCGCTGGTCACCGCCACGATGCCCACCGAACCGATCGCGACGACCACGACGAGCGTCCAGGGGACGACCACCACGGGCACGCCGATCGCTTTGTCGACGGCGCCGGCGATGCCGGCCAGACCCATCCCGGCCACCACGCACCCGAGCACCAGTCCGATGACCGCCGCGGCGGTCGCTTCGGCCACGGCCGTGCGCACCACCTGGGGCTGGGTCAGCCCGGTCACCCGGGAGACGGCGAACTCCCGGCGGCGTTCGGTTCCGGCGATGACCACCGAGTTCACCACGGCCATCAGCGCGTACAGCCCGGCCAGGCCCATCAGCACGGTCAGGATCTTGACGTTGCCGGCCTGGGCGTCCTCCGCGCGGTCGACCGCCCACTCGGCCACCGTCCGCACCTGGCCGAAGCCCGCTTGTCCGATCCGCTCGGCGACGGCGTCCGGGGAGTGCCCCGGCGTGATCTGGACGACGGTCTCGGTCGGCGCCTTCGCCCACACCTGCCGCGGCAGGGCTTGGCGCGGGACCAGGAAGCTGTCCCCCGCCTCCAGGGTCTCCGGCAGGCGGCCGACCACGGTGAGCTGCAGCGACTGCCCGCCGATGTCCGCCGTGAGCACCCGGCCGGGTTCGATCCAGTCGGCGTGCCGCGCCGGGCCGGTGAACACGGTGGCGCCGGTGAGCGCGTCCAGGCTGCCGGCCGACGGGGGCAGGGTGTGCGTGCGCGCGTAGTCGGCAGCGTCCACCGCGATGATCCCGGCGTAGAAGTTCCTCGTGACCACCTGGTTGTCCTGCTCCTTCTCCACGGTGATCGTGATGTCCACGGCGTTCTGACGGGAGGCGACGGCCACGCCCTCGACGCCCGGCAGCCGTTCCGCCTCCTCGCCGGTGGAGGTCACGACGAGGTGGCCGTTCACGGATCGCTCGGCCTCCTCACCGCCGGCGGCGGCGAGTGAGGCGAAGGTGCCCGCCAGCCCGAGCAGCAGGGAGACCAGCACGATCAGCGGCGAGGCCGTGGCCGCGCTGCGCCGCACCCCGTCCCGCAGGTTGGCCTGCGCCAGGCCGATGAGCGTGCTGCCGGGCACGAGAACCCCGAACAGCCCCGCCATGAACGGCACGACCAAGGGACTCAGCAAGCTCATGGCGACCGCGCCGGACAGGGAGATCCCGAGTGCCGCCATCATCGCGCCGATCAGGTCGGCGTCCCGGGCCCACGCCACCAAGGCGATGGTGCAGACCGCGAAGGACAAGCCGAACAGCCACCGGGAAGCGGACATCGCCCGGGCGGCCTTGCCGGTCTCCCGCAGGGCTTCCAGGGGCCGGATCCTCGCCGCCCGCAACGAGGCGGTGAACACACCGGTCAGGGCCACGCCGACACCGATGATCCCGGAGGTGATCACGGCCCACATCCGCCACGGGACGTCGAAACCCTCAGGCAGCAAACCTATCTCGACCAGCAGCCACGTCTGCGCGTACTTGGCGATCACCCCGAACGGCACGCCCAGCGCGGATCCCACCAGGCCGAGCAGCAGTGACTCCGACAGCAGCAGCGCCCGCAACTGGCCGCGGCTACCGCCGGTGAGGCGCAGCAGGGCGAGGTCGCGGCCAGTTGCGGGCGACGGTGAAGCCGAACGTGGAACCCACGATGAAGACCGCGAGGAACATCGCCAGGAACGCGGTCATGCCCGTGACGGTCGCGGCGCCACGGCACCGACGCCGGTCACGGGGCGGAGGCCGACGCGTTGTTCGCCGCGACCGGGGCAACCCCCGTCCAGGGCGTGTCCTGCGGATGTTTCTCCTGATCGTGCGCAGATGATCGTGTGCTGTGGGACGTGGTGAGCGGACGGACAAGGCCTGGACGAGGATCGCACCACTGCTACCCGCGCACAGTGGGCAACAGCGGTCGCGATCTACGTTGAAGCGTTCTGCCTGATCGGGCTCGAGAGCTCGGGGCGGACCCGCGAGGGGTGCCGCGCCAGCGAGTGACCGGTGGGTGCGGTGTCGCTGTATCGCTGCGGCGGTGCGCTGACCGACGATGAGACCGACCGGTTGGCCGAAGCACCGGGCGACCTGCCCCTCGCGATCGGAGAGGCCGCCACCTGGCGGCCCCGGACCGGCATGCAGGTCCCGGAATGCCTGGGCCTGCTACAGGTAAGCGGTGATGTGAACGGCTGCGGGTGCCAGAACTCTGCACTCGGGCGTTGAGCTGCGGCAATTTTCGCCTGCGGTTGGACTGGTCCGATCGCGCGGTGCTCGCCACGTTGGTTCGACGCCTGGCCGGCTGGTTGCGGGAACACCGGTTGGTGACACCGGGAACCATCCTGCGATGGCACCGGCGCCTGGTCGCGAGGAAGCTGCCGGCGCGAACTCCTCGACCGCACCCTCGTCTGGAACCGACCGCACCTACCCCACGCCTTGCACGAGTACGAGAAGTATTGCGACACCCCACCGGCCCCACCAAGGCATCGCCGACGCCCGCCCACTGCGCACACCGCCACCAGCCGTCACCGCCCAAACGGCCCTCACCCGACTCGACATCCACCAACGGCAACAACTGGGCGGCATCCTCAACAAGTACCTCCATCCCGCCTGACCAGCACGGACAGGATTTTCGGCAGGCACAAGGCCGGGATCGTCGGCGTCCACCGCCACCCGCCGGACGCCGAGCACGTCGCCCGACTGCGGTCATCCGGGCCGCGGCCCCAAGCGGCCTCCGACCAGTTCTCGGAGTTCCGACGTGGGAGCCAGGTTCAGGTCCAGTCGGAGCAGGCGGCTGAACCGGTCGAACGCGTGCACCGCCTCGGACTGGTTGCCCTCGGCCAGGTGGACGCGGATGAGGGCGGCATGAGCGCTTTCCCGCAGCGGGTCGGCTCGGACGACCACGCCCGCCGCTGCGGTGGCATCACCGAAACGGCGTTCCGCTACCAACCCGTCCACCACCGCCTCCAACGCGTGGAGCCGGAGTTGCCGCCAGTCCTCGGCTCCGGAGACGGCCCAGTCGTCGTACCAGAGCGGCAACAACTCCGACGACAGAATGGCGACCGCCTGCACGCTCAGGTCCGCCGGGGTGTGCGGGCCCGCCTCCAGCAGGCGGTGGGCGAGCGCTTGGCCGTCGCTCAGGTCGACCGAGACACCGGGCGCTAGTTCCAGGCTGGACACGGTGACCAGCAGCGCGTCCCGGCAAGCGGGATTCATGCGGATCAGCGTCGACCGCAGGGCCGCGTAGGCGTGCCTCTCGGTCGCGTCCGCCCACAGGGAGGCCGCCACGAGCAGTCGTCCCGCCATCTGGTGTCGCATCGCCATGAACGCCAGCAGGCGCTCTGCCCCTCCGGAAACCGGGATGGCCCCGGCCCTGCCGGTGAGCCGGAACCCGTCGAGGAGCGTGATCCGCAGACCTGCCTGGTGCACCCGAGGCGCCAACCGCGCTTCCGTCGCCGCGAGCGGGGTCATGAGCCCGCTGTCGGTGTCGTCAGGAAGATGTCCGGAAAGATGTTCACGAATAGCCTCTCGGCTTCGACTTGCACGTCGTGCGCGGAGCCCGCGCCGTCACCGCCGAATCTGAGCCTGCCGCGAGTGGACCGCCGGCCGACGGCCTGTGGACGAGGTTACCAGCGCAGGCATGACGACTGGACCGGCTCGCAAATGCTTTACCACCACAGGATTTCGCCACGCGTGCATCCGAGCACGTCCCCGCTCAAACCACCCGTTCGGGGGGTTCGTCGGAGCCCTGGACGACGCGCAGAGCGACCCGGTCCCTTCCGAGGGCCGGGTCGTCGTCCGCCTGTGGTGTCCGCGGGTCATCTCGGCATGCCCGAGTGCTACGACTCGCAGCTGCTGCGGAGGTCCGGAGGGATGCCGACGGGGCCGCAGGAGTCGGTGTTGTCACCGCCGTTGAGGGTGTCCTGGGCGAAGTCGGTGCCGGGGCCTCTGAGCGTGTCGTTGCCCGCCGAGCCGTTGAGGGTGTCCGTGCCGAGGCCGCCGTTGAGGGTGTCGTTGCCCACCCCGCCGGTGAGGGTGTCGTTGCCGTCGCCACCGTTGATCGTGTCGGCGTAGGCCGTGCCGGTGACGGTGTCGTTGCCACCGTTGCCGTAGACGGTCTTGCCCGGGTTGGCGCTGGTGCAGTCGATCGTGTCGTTCCCGCCGGACCCGAGCACCGTGGTGTCGGTCTGCGTCACACCTGGACCGATGGTGCACGGGACTGCCGCCGAGGCGACACCGGCACCCACGAAACCACCCATCACGAGGATGCTCGCGGCCAGGATCGGGTAGAGCTGTCGGGCTCGCATATCGTGCTCCGTTCCTTGCTCCGTTCGTGCTCCGGAATTCGGATGACCACATCGTGTTCCGCGAGGCGTTACCGACGCGTGACACTTCGGGGAGGCGCCTAGAGCACGGGACCGGAGTCGAAACCTCGTCACCTTCGGCGCACAGCGCTGTCACGGCGTCGCGAGGCGGGCTCCGGCCCCGTGGGCGGCGAGCCCGGAAACCAGCCGACGGGTTCCGCGTCACCGCTGTCGGTCAGCAGGAGCAGACGCCACCGTTGTTGACACCGGCCGTGCCGTTGGGACTCGTAGCGCCGCTGAGCCCACCGGCGGACGGTGTCGTTGCCACCGAGCGCGTCGACGGTCCCGTTCACCGGGCCCGCCCGTGATGGGGATGACGTTGGTGGCCGAGGTGCCGGTGAGGGTGTCACTGGCGTTCACCGCCGACCTCCGCGCACTCGACCACCGGCACGGCGGAGGCATCTGCCGTCAAGTCGCGGTGTCGCGCCTGCCGTCCGCGCCGACGCTGTTCGACCTGCCCGCGTCCGACGAAGTCTCCCGCCGCTGGCCCTCGCCGTGGCGGACCTGCACAACCAGGGCGGGTGGTCGCGCTTCGACACCGGGCTCACGATCGAGGCGACGCGGCATTTCGGCACGGTGCTGACCCCGGCGCCCTCGGGCGGGCGATGGCCGAGTTCCAGCTCGGCGAACGGGCCGCCGTGTCCAGCGATTCCGCCCTGGCCCCAGCGCTGATCTTCGCCAACCAGGCGGGACGCGGGCGCGGACGGGAAGGCGGAGGACGAGTCCGTAGCGGCCTGGGCCGCGTTCTTCACCGCCACCGACCTCAATGCGAATCGTCGGTGTCGCCCACACCGACCTTGCCCGGACCGCGGATCCCCGGTACGCGGGGTACGCGGTGGCCGTGCCGTCGACCGCCATCGATGATCACGGGCCCGGGATGGCGCGCAGCCGGGCGTTCAGCGTGATCTTCCTGGCGATCTGCCACCTGCTCGACGGCCAGGTCGACGCGCGGTGCTGCTCGGCAACGAATCCGTCGACCAGCGCGAACTGCTGACCTCGACCCGCACCATCGGCCGACTGCCACCGCTGCGCCACGAGACGGCACGGCGTCGCGGCGACTCCTGGGCGCGAGCGCTGGTGGAGCGGATCCGCGCCTTCCACCCCGCCTCCGGGCTCCCGAACCCGGCGGTGTCATCTCGGAGCCGACTTCCGCCTCCGAGTGGTCCGGCCAGGTGTGCGGCCTGCTATCCCGACATTCCGCGCAGTCGACTTCGCCGCAATGTCGTAGCGAGTGCGTCCATTTGGACGACTATGGGGTCGATCAATCCGCCGAAGGTATAGGTTGACGTTGTTACCCCAGCTCCCGGCGGCGCGACACCTCCCGATTGATCACGGAAGTGGAGCGTACTCGCGGTCTTTTCACGGACGATTCCCATCAGCTCAGCCTGCCCCGATCGAGCCGGTGCACGCGCACGCCGTCCGCATCATCGTCGCCGATTATCGGCGCACCCCGCAGGAAATCCTCAACCGTGTTCCAGGAAATGAATCTCATGCGTCGCATCCGTACCGCTTTCCAAGCAGTGTTAGGTGTCACCGTCGTGGCGGGCGGCCTGATCGCCCTCCCGTCGGCGGCACAGGCCATCACCATCCCGGTGGCGTGCAGCGAGAACGCGCTCGTCGCGGCGGTGAACCTGGCGAACTCCACCCCCACCTCGGACACCCTCGTCCTGGCTGGAGGCTGCACCTACCGAATGACCACCGCGCACGGTGGCGGGTCCAACGCGTTGCCGGTCATCACCACCCCGATCGAGATGATCGGCCCCGCGACCGTCACCAACGCCTCGCCGCTGGGTCTCGGACTGTTCCGGATCGCGGAGGTCGGCCCGACCGGCAGCCTCACCCTCACCACCGGCGTCGCGTTCACCGGCGGCAACGTACTCGGCCACGGCGGCGGGATCCTCAACCGCGGCGCGGTCACCCTCACCGGAAGCACCCTGACCGGCAACACCGCCTCGGGCAACGGCGGAGGCCTCGCCAACGACGACACCCCTTCCGGCACCGCACCCGCCGCGACGTTCACCAACAGCCCCGTGTCCGGCAACACCACCCTGCTCGGCGACGGCGGCGGCCTCTACAACGGCCTGCGCGGCACGCTGACCGTCACCGGCGTTTCCGGCAGCCCGCTGTTCATCACCGGCAACAGCGCCGGTCGGGGCGGCGGCATCTCCGCGGTCGACGCCACCGCGACGACCCTCACCCAAACCGCCGTGACCAACAACCACGCGCTGCTGGTCCTGGGCAACTCCGGTGGCGTCTACCGCCAGGGCGGCACGATGACCACCACCAACTCCCCCATCACCGCCAACACTCCGAACAACTGCGTCGGCAGCACTCCCGCAGTCCCCAACTGCACCGGCTGACCACACCGCCGGTCACCCACAGTCCGCTTGATCCGTCACACAAGGAACACATCATCATGGGGATCGTCATCATCGGCGGTCTGATCGACTCGGTCGTCGGCATCGTCAGCGGCACCGCCACAGGCATCCTCGGCGCCGCCGGTGCGGTCCTGTTCCCCCTGCTCGGCCTCTGACACCGAGCTCCGCATGGCACGACCCCCGCCAGGCGCCCGCCGACGGGGGTCGTGCCATGTGCGTCTCGGCCGGCGACCACGACGAGGGTCCCGCCTGCGGCGGCCTTCGTCCTCTCCTGTGGCGGCCGGCGGATGGCCAGCCGAGAAGAGGATGCGACGCGCACCCCGGGACAGAACCGGGGACAACCAGCGGGATAAGACCGGGACACGACCCCACCGAACGGGTGGGGTCGTGTCCGCCGTGCTGCGAACCGCCCCGGCATAACGGCTGCCACACTCCGTCTAGGACGGAGCCAACGGGGAGGGAGCGGGTGGAGGTCCGGCTGTTGGGTGCGGTCAGGATCTACAGCGCCAAGGGCGAGCACAAAGCTGTCCACGACAACCCGACGGGTGCATGCTCACCTCGCTGGCGCTGCACCCACACCCCGGTCGTCGGCACGCTCCGGCGTGAAGCCTTCGACCACATCCTGATCCTGGAAGAACGCCACGCACGACAGGTCCTCGCAACCTACGAAGACCACTACAACCGACACCGGCCCCACCAAGCCCGCGACCAGCTACCACCAGCAGCCCCACCGCAGTCCACGGCCTCGACACCCACAGACCCCACCGCACCCGCATCCTCGGCGGCCTGATCAACGAGTACGAACCCACAGCAGCATAAGCGCAGGTCATACCACGTGGCCGACTTTTGACGCCCCACAGGGGCGCGCAGTAGAAGCTCCTGCCTGCGGCGAAGAGCAGCAGGAGCCGAGTGATGAGGGTGAAAGGGAGTCATCGGCGCGTGGTCAGGACCCAATCCCGGATGCGTTCGGCCAGTCGCGCCGCCTCGTCGACATCACCCGGCGTGATGGCGCGTTTGTGGTGGGCCTGGTTCGTCAGGCGGAGGAGTCGCTGTGCGGCGGACCGGATCTCCCGCGGCACCCAGTCCCGGGTCGCCTCGTCGCCCGCGAGCAGGGACAAGCAGAAGCGCTCGTCGTCGAGACTGTGGTTGACCATGCCGCCGCGATCCCGCCGGACACGATTGACCACGTCGAGCCACCGCGGGCCGTGGTAGTAGCGCAACCTGGCGCACAGGACGGGTTCGACCACCGCGCTCGCGCGTTCGGCCGACCTGACGATCCTGGCGTGCGGGCGCTGGGACAAGTCGGTGGACGACGGCCAGCCGGGTGCCGCGGCACCGGCCAGGTCGGCGGGCGTCACCACCGACGAGCGGTCGGCTGTGCGCCTTTCCAGCCAGGCGAGGTCGGCAGGGGTCACCGCGCGAAGCGCCAGCAGCCACTCGCACATCTCCCGCAGGGATGCGGAGTCGCCGTCGCCGGACAGCCTGACGCCCGTGCGCTCCATCGCGTCACGCACGGTCCGGAGCCGGTGTTCGACCTGGGCGCGGGTGAGACCGAGGGCGGCAGCGACATCCGAGTAGCCGGCAGGACGCGGGTCGTAGTCCCTCAACGGTCTGAGGTAACCGCGAGCGAGTGCCACCACGACCTCCTTCTGCCGATCGTCGAGGAGGGGCGTTTGCGCACGGGTGCTGTCGACGCTCTCGGGTTCGAAGTCGCTCGGCCGCGCGTCACCCACGCCGTCGACGGTGATCGTGAGCAGGTAGGTGGCCTCGTCTCCGGGCACCAACACCGTCAGGGGCGATTCGTCGATCAGCCTGCGGACCGGTGGGCCACCCGGGAGAACGACCGGAAGGGGCACGACCAAGCCGGTCGGGTCGGCCACGTGCAGCACGCGTTTGCGGCTGAGGTTGATCAGCACCCAGAACGCGCCGGTCCTGCTCACGCGCCCGGCCCGGCGGCTGACACCGTGGTCGCGAGCACCCACGACCACGGCGCAGGCGGGATCGCGCCCGAACACCGCGTCCCCGTCACGCAACTCCCTGACCAGACCGTCGAACTCCAGGACCAGCGTTCCCACAACACCCCTAGGAGATCGTCGGGTTGATCCACACGCCGTTGCCCGAGGCGCAGTCGGTGTCGACGTCAAGCGCGATCCGGGAGACTCCGGTGACGTCGAGCTGCCGAAGGGTGCGGACCTCCCCGACCGAAATCGTCTCCGCGACGTGCTGCTCACCGTCGAGCCAGACCCTGAACACCATGGGGTCCGATCCCGTGGTCTTGTCGTCCAAGCCGATCGCCGTGTCGAACTTCGTGAAGACGCGCCCCAGGTCCCACGTCGAGTAGGAACCGCAGAAGTTGTTCGCACCGCTGATCAGCGTCCTGGGGAAGACCTTGTTGTCGACGCGGGACGGCCCGATGTCGTAGTCACTGTCCTCTCCGATCACCGCCATGTCGATCAACGACCTCGGGCCGTCGTTCCTGGTGCTGGCCGGCAGCTCACCGGTCGTGCCGGAGGGTGTGGTCACCGTGGCGGTGGTCCCCGTCGAGTCGGCAGGCTCCGCAGTGCGGTCCGACGACCGCGAGAACGCCCCGTAGGTGATGTTCGCGGCAGCGATGACACCCAACGCGACAAGCGCCCTCTTGCGACCCGGGGTGAGCCACCCGCCCGTGCGGGAGCCCGGCGCCGGAGGCCGCAGCACCTCGGTGCCCTGAGAGTGGGCGGAAGGCGGTGGGAGCGGACCGGATCGGGGCAGTGCGGTGGATGTCGCACCGCGCAGGCCGCGCAACCACGCGCCCGCCTCAGGTCGCCGCTCCGGGTTGTCGTCGAGGATCGCCATGAACCAGGCCAAAGGGTCGTCCCCCTCGAACAGGCCCTGCCCCGCGAGACCGTGCCGCATGGCGTCCGGGGTCGAGGGCCGGTGTCCCCCGGTGAGCACGAAGTAGGTGAGAGCGCCGAACGAGTACTTGTCCGCGGCCGGGCTGTACTCCCCCGACCTCGCGACCTCCGGGGCGTGGTAGCCCGGTGTGCCGGCCGGGAACTCGGTGACGTGGCGTGCGACGCGGAACAGGCCGAAGTCGACCAGCGTGGCTTGTCCGCGCCGGTCGATGATGATGTTCGCAGGAGTGATGTCCCCGTGCACGACCGGCCTGCCCGACGGCGTCGCCTGACCCCCGTGGAGCGCGTCGAGGATCTCCGCCACCTGTCCCAGGTGCCGGAACCGCTCTCCCGTCGCCGGGCCCTGCAAGACCCAGTCCTGAAGGGTGACGCCCTCCACCCAGTTCATGACGAGGTACAGCGCGCGTCCTCCCGAACCTGAGCGACCGCGCGGGTGCATCGAGTCGCCCTCGAAGCTGTCGTGCACCCCGACGACTCCCGGCCTCGCCACCAGGCGCAGCAGATCGACCTGTTCCTGCCAACGCGCCCGCCAGCGGTCGATGTCACCGAGGTGATCGATCCTCAACATCTTCACCGCGACCAGCTCTTCCCCGCCGGCGAGCGTCACGGACGCCTTCCACAAGGTCGCCTCGCCGCCTCCCCCGACGTGATTGGACAGCTGGTACTTGTCCGGGTTGCCGTCAGGCCCTACGAAGAAGCTCTCCATGCCGCGCGCTTCCACTCCTCACCGCGATGACCGGGCCCGTGCGGACAGGACCGCGACCGGGAGTCCGGACGCGACGCCCAGGAGTGCCTCGACCAGAACATCCGGCCCCCCGTCGACCGAAACTCACGGGCTACCGCACGTCAACGCCGCACAAGCCGGTATTGACTGATCACCCCAAGCATCCCTGCGGACTCACCCCAACCGACCCCACCGACCACCACAACGCACAATTGCGGCCACCGACGTTTCGTTGCCCAACGAACATCCGCCCGTACCACTGATCGAGCGCCAGGACGACCTCCACTACTAGCACGTGTCTCAAAGGTGAGGTGACTGGCTGCGTGTCGGTGGCCGGAACGTGGCGAGGTCTCCGGTAAGTGGTTCAGCGACCAAGCAAACCGTTGTGGCGGAGACCTCGTGGCCGGCGTAGCGGCAGCGGAACGGGCCGATCTGGCCGACGCGCAGTGGGTGGTGCCGCGACCACTGTTACCTGTCGGTGTCAGGCCGGGTCGTCCGCCGAAGTGGAGCAGGCGACAGTTGATCGACGGCATCCGGTGGCGGGTGCGTGTGGGTCTCGCCCGAGTACGGGCCCTGGCAGACCGTCTACGGGTTGTTGCGGCCGGGACCTGGAAGCGGATCCTGACCGCGTTGTAGGCCCGCGCCGACGCCCCGGGGGTCGATCGTGTGGGACGTGAGAGTGGATTCCACGGTTATGCGGGCGGACCAGCATGCGGAGGGTGCGCGTAAAGGAGGATCTGCATGTCGAACCGCCCGACACCCCGGCCGACGGGAAGTCGGACGATCACGGGCTGGGGCGGTCGCGGGGCAGGAACAGGCCGTCGCCGCGGTCCACGTGGCGGCAGGCGTCCCAAGGCACCCCGACCACCGCCAAAGCCTCGCCCACCATCGCATATAGACCACGTCGACTGCGCCCTGACGCTCAAACGGGTCTACGTACTCTTCGTGATCGAGGTCGCCGCCCGCTACGTCGACATCCTCGGCACCACCACGAATCCGGTCGGCTCCTGAACCACGCAGCAAGCCCGCAACCTGATCATGGATCTCCGCGACCGGGCAGACGACTTCCGGTTCCTGGTGCGAGACCGGGCAGGCCAGTTCACCACCTCGTTCGACGCCGTCCTCACCGACGCCGGTATCGAAGTCGTGAAATCCCCCGCGATGTCCGCGAGCCAACGCCTACGCCGAACGGTTCGTCGGCACCGTCAGACGTGATGTCACCGACCGACTGCTCATCATCGACCAGTCCCCGGCGGCCTGATCAACGAGTACGAACCCACAGCAGCATAAGCGCAGTTCAGACCCGTGTCCGGCTTCTGGCACCCCACAGGTATCTGTCGACGACAGCATAATTCAGTTAACACTGAAACTATAGAGCCGACACACGCCAAGGTCGTGCCTGTACCGCTCGCGAAGTCATCGGGCCGCACGTCGTACGCCGCGGGGTGTTCCGGTCGGCGACGGTCGGCGGCCTGCCCATACCGGTGTGCGGTCAGGTCGCCAACCGTCGCCAGGAGGCCAGGAACACCAGCGCCGCGACGAGCGACCCGGCCGAGGCGAACGACCCGGCACCGAGGTAGATGTCCCACTCGTAGTCGTGGTCCCGCACCACGCCGGCCAGTCCGGCGCGGGCGAGCGGCACGCCCCACAGGACACCGCCCAGGACCAGTCCGACCACGGCGGACATCGCGGCGATCGCCCCGATGACGACCCGGCCGACCCGGCGACGGCCCTCGTAGCGGTGCAACGCTCCGCGGCGCGCGAGCCACCACGACGCGAGCGCGGCCAGGGCCAGGGCGATCGCGTCCGCGGCGAGGGTGTCGCTGAGCCGGTGCCACTTCGCGGTGAGCGTGTACTGACCGATGCCCACCGCCCACGGCAGCAGGAGCAGCATCACCACGCCGCGCCACCGGTGAGGCGCGACGATCACAGCGGCGAACAGCACGGTCATGGCGATCGCGGTGTGCCCGCTGGGCAGGCTGTTGTGGGTGTAGTCGCCGGTCACCTCCACCAACGGGGGCCGGACGAGCACGAACCGCTTGAGGCCCTGGACGACGATCTGGCCGAGCACGACCACACCGACCGCCGCGACCGCGAGGTCCCACCGCCTCCGCAACACGCCGACCAACGCGATGAGCACCACGGCCACCGCCAGCGAGTACACGGTGATCTCGTCCAGCGCCCGCCACGCCTCACCGGCCTCGGCCGAGTCGACCTGGTCCGCGCCGCGCAACGCGGCGTTCTCCAGCGCCTGACCCGTCGCCGTCCACACGGCCAGCACGTAGACCAGCGCCGCCACCCCGAAAGCCGCGACCGCGATCACCGCCCACCGCCGGGACCGGATCGGTGCCGCGACCTGCTCCGGTCGCCGGTCGGACTCTTCCTCCGATGCCACGCCCACACCCTCCACCACGACGATCAGAGGTCCATCATGGAGCGGGCCGGCGCCCACCGCCCGGTGTGCGACGACGCGGACGAGGGCGACTACCGGACGGTATCCCTGCCTCGGGGGAAGCCCGGTCGCAGCTGCGGAAGGGCCCGTCCACTCCTCGGTGCGAGTCGTGCCCAGGCCGCTGCGGCTCGGGTAGCGCGAGGTTCGGACCCGTGCCCCCACGATCCGCTCCCGGCGCCCCCGGAGGCGGCGCGATCGGGGAAGTCGGTGGCGGCGGGTCTGCCGGTCGTTCTCGGCGGGGTCGTCGGGCACGGAGACCGCGTCCGTCCGTGTCGGCGGATACACGTTCGGCTGCAATCCTGCTCGTGGACCGGTGCCCGAGTTTGGTCACCCGGGTGCGGGGCACCTCCCCCGGCATGGGCCTTGACCACCGCGGTGAACCCGTGAACGTCGCGGAACGGGAACCGGGACTGCCGCTGGGTCGAGCCGACGGTGATGAGCACCCCCGGCTGGTGGCGACCCTGACGGATGCGTTCCGTGACGACCCGCTGTTCGCGTGGCTGTTCCCGGACCGGGCAACACGCCCGCACCGCTCGAAGGAGTTCCTCCAGGCGATCGTCGAGTCGACCGCCGGCCACGGCGGACTCGTGATGGCCTCGCCCGACTACGCGTGCGCCTACCTGGCGTACCCGCCCGGCTGGCACGGCGAATCCGCCGAGGACAGCGCCCTCGACCGCCCGGGGCTACGTGACCGGGCCGACGCCGTGGGAACGCTGACGCGACTGTTGGGACAACACCGTCACGGCCTGCCGCCCCACCTCTACTGCACCTACATCGGCACCAGGCCCGAGGCGCAGGGCCAGGGCAGGGGCCGGGCACTGATGACCGGCTTCGCATCCTGGTGCGACGCCAACGCCGTCGGCTTCTACGCCGAGGCGACCTCACCGAGAAGCCTGGCGCTGTACGAGCGCACCGGGTTCCCCCGCCTCGGCGACCCGATAACCCTGCCGAACGGACCTCGTCTCCAACCGGTCTGGCGCAGCCCCACGAAACCCGGAACCGAGCCGCACCAGTGACCGCCCGGCGGCAGCCGCGGTGACCATGTCGTCGGCGCCACCGCACACCTGACCGCGTCCTGGACCATCCAAGCCGCCGTGAACCTCGTCATGGACCTCGAAGATGAGGGTCGACACGTCCGCGTCCTGCGTCCTGCGGGCCGGAGGGATCGACGATCTCCGCCGCCGACACCGCCAACCGCCGCCGGACCTCGCGGTGATCCCAGGTCGAGGTCGTAACGAACTGCTGCCACCGTCGATGATCGACACCGAGGCGTTCGGCCATCTGATCGGCTCGGCCGGCTTCTGCAGCGCTTCGCGTGTCGTGACCCACGTGTACGTTCGCCTGCCGCAGGGCATCCGGTCCGGTGTCGACCTCGTGAAGGCGGTTCGGGTGGATCCAAGGCGTGACGGGCTTCGTGTGGCGGTGGTCGTTCACCCGGTCGCCGTAGTGGAGCACTCCGGATTCCGGGACCTGGTATCCCGCACCGCCCAGGACCGCGGCTGGTGCGAGCCGCGGTGGTTCGAGACCACCCGTGACGATGCCGGGACGGGGGTGACGGCACTCGCCCTGCGCGACCACCCGCACCTGGTCCTGGCGTGTGGCGGGGACGGCACGGTCAACGCGGTGGCCACCGGACTGGCGCACACCGGGGTGGCGATGGGCATCGTGCCGATCGGCACGGGCAACCTCGTGGCCCGGAACCTGGGGATCGGCAGCGCGGTGGAAGACGCCGTCGCGTCGGCTTTCGACGGGGTGGACCGCCGCGTCGACATGGGTCTGCTGGACGGACGCCCTTTCGTCGGCATGGGCGGGATCGGCCTGGACGCGGAGATGGTCCGCGACACCTCGCCCAGGATGAAGCGCCTCCTGGGATGGCCCGCATACCTACCGGCGGTCCTCAAGGGTCTGAGGTCGGGCGCCAGTCGGGTGGCGGTCCGGTTGGACGACGGCCCGTGGCTGACCCGCCGCGTCCTGGGGGCGGTCGTCGGGAACATCGGCGCTCTGCAGGGCGGGGTTTCCCTCCTGCCGGAGGCTGATCCCGCCGACGGGCTCCTGGACCTGGCGTTGCTGCGCGACGTGCACACCAGGGGTTGGCTCGTCACGGCGGGACGCCTGATCGGTTCCCGCCGGGTGGACGGACCGGCGGTGGAACGATTCCGGTTCCGACGCCTGGAGTTGCGCAGCAACCGCACCAAGCCGTTCGAGGTCGACGGAGAAGTCTGCGGCACGACCAGAACGCTGAAGGTCGAGGTGGACCCCGGAGCGCTCGTCGTCAAGGTGCCGGCATGAACCCGCCGCCTCCGTCCCGAAAGCCATCCGGTCGCCGGCCGTGATCAGCATTCCGGGCGACCGCGACCGAAGCGGCGTCCAGGATCGCTCGCGACCAGTCGACCTCCCCACGCGACCCGAGCTCGTCCAACACCGCCTGGTGCAACCGCCGCACAACGCCGCCTCGCCAACGCCCGACCGTTGCAGCCGCTGCCACAACCGGCCACCGATCAAGCAACCTTCACCAACCTCGACATCCGCCGCCGGCCGCGACTGGGCGGCATCCTCAACGAGTACCACCACGTCGCCTGGCCTGCACGGGCGACATTTCGGCAAGCACAACCTCAAGTCAAAGGTCAAAGCCCGCCAGTCAACTTGGACCGCACAAGCGCGACCAGCTCATCACTGGTCGCCCAGATTCTGACATGCGCCGAAAGGCCGAGTCGCATTTTCGACCACGTGGAACATGCGTAGACCGCGGAAACGTCATTGACATACCAATTCAAGTCTTCGCCGGAAGCCTCCGTAACCACATCCAATGAGCCACCAAAAGAGCTCCGAACTCGAGCAATAAAGCTGGCATCGTCGCTTCTCGAATCGTAAACAATATCCGTCGCCGGCATCGATGCCGCCACTGCGGCGAACATCGCATCACATTCGATCAGCGAGTCGCGGCTGGAAAACTCTCGCACGGACCTGTCCTCAAACCGATCAGCACCCCGCCGTCTAGGCCAATCGACGCGCCTGCCGGACCTGCAGACTCCACCGCATACTCTATTTCAAGAGGACCGTCAGCATCTTCCGGATCGCACATCGGCGAGAAGGTGACCGGGCCGTCGAACAGCCCACTTCGATACGCAAGCCCTCCCCACCGTTGCTGCACGTGCTCGACCAGCGAGACGATATCATCGTACTTTCCTGGCCCGAAGACCTCGACTAGACGACTCCGCAACGCGTCGCCGATCAAATCGACATCATAAGCATACTCCTCGGCATGTGCGCCAAGAAATTCAATGGCCCGTTTCGACAGAGCTCCGGGGTCATCCAAAACGAAGCTGCGCAACCCCATGGTAAATCTCACATCCCAAACTCAGCCAAGAACCGCTGGCAACTCGGGCACGGTGCCATAACTTGCTTGTGCAACGCCGCACCGATCCTCTTCGATTTGCCCCCCATTGTCGTCACCGATGCCGGAGCAGCACCCAACTCCACAACTCGCGCCACCCCGCTCACCTCACTGCATCCCGAATGGGCATGACCACAAGCCTCCAATGCCGCTCGAACTTCCCCCGGAACAACCCCAGGGGCTCCCGCTCGGCTGTGTACGGCTACAAGCAGGCCGGATGGCCGTTCACCCACAGTCTCGCTGACGGTGCCGGGCCGCTGACGTCGAGGTGTGGATTCGGAGATGGCGTCCACCATGTCCTCCAACCGCCCCACTGCACCGTCGCCACAGTTGTGGACAAGAAAGTCCTCGTCGCCAGCCGCAACGTAGTGGGCCTGAAGCCCACGCACGACAAGTCCTCAAAGCCTACGAAGACCACTACAACCGACACCGACCTCACCAGGCCCGAGACCAACTACCACCCGAAGCCCGGCAGCACCCCGCCACGGTGCACGACCTCGACGCCCGCAGAGTGCTCCGCACCTGCATCTCCGGCGGCCTCATCAAGGAGTACAGACATGCCCTCTGACCAGCAGCGATAACTTTTCGAGCGGCACAGGCTGCACGGACGTTCCCCCGGTATCCGAGCCGAAACCATCGCACCTGCTCACGAGGACGAGTACAGCCTGCTCTACCTGACACCTGGAAGCCTGCGGTATGGGCGGCACTGGCGAACACAGCTAACTTCTCCTTCATGAACAAGGAACCGAACTTCTCACTCACCCGCGGCCGAGCGCTGCTGGCGGTGCTCCTGGTCAGCAGCGTCGTGGCCAACGTCGCCACTCAAGCCTTCGGCCTGAGCTCCTACATCAGCGCCGCTTTCGGGATGGTCGCCGTCGCCAGCGGTGTGACGCTTTTCTCCAGCTACCGCAAGAACCTCAAAAGTTCGCGGAAATGAAGCGTGTGCTCCGCGACAAATTATCGTCGCCGCAGAGCGGCGAAGTACTTGCGCCGAGAACAAGTCCGAATGATCGCATTCCTGCTCTACAGGCGTCGGCACTAGTGGACGAGGTGCTTGGCGTGACCCGGCGGGTGCAATGTCGTGTACGGAAGCTGCCATCGCGGGTGGTGGCGTACTTCGTACTCACGTTGTCCCCGGTTCGACTCGAATAGGTATCGGGGCATGTGCCCAAATAGGCACCTTCAGGTGGCCCAGTCCTCCTTCCCGCAGAGGGCTGCTCGCAGGAATGCGCGCTGTGGCCACACTGCTAGCGCATGACGAGATCATCGTCGGATCCTTCATCCGCTTTCGGTAACTGCCACATTCTCGGACATCTCGGGGTCAAGCTGTGTTCGTGGTCATGGAAGTTTTGGGCATCTTGGCTTTCGCGCTCGCGGGCGCCATGGATGCTGCACGGTCGCGTCTGGACCTGTTCGGGATCGGCACGGCGGCGATCCTCACCGCGATCGGCGGTGGCGTACTGCGGGACATCCTCCTCGGGGTCGAGCCACCGATCGGGTTGCTGACCGCGTGGTACTTCGTGGCCAGCTTGGCGATAGCGGCGATTGTGGCCCTCTGGTACCCGCGGCTGTGCCGGTTCGACCTGCCCTTGCGATTCTGCGACGCGATCGGACTGGCCATGTTCGCCATCACCGGCGCGACCAGGGCGATGGAGCAGGGCACGCCGGTCTACGTGGCCGGCATCATCGGCATGATCAACGCTGTCGGTGGTGGCCTGATGCGCGAGGTCCTGGTCATGAGAGTGCCGACGATGCTGCGCAAGGAGATCTACGCGCTGCCCGCGTTCGGTGGTGGGATCCTCGTAGGACTCGGGTTCACCCTGCACCTGTCCCCCGAGGTCGTGGCGGTCGTCACTGTTCAGGTGGTGGTCATCGTGCGAATGTTGGCGGTGGTCCGGAAATGGAACCTCCCGACGGCGCGGATTTACCGGACCCGGAACGCGCTTTCACGCGAACGGCGGCCTGATCCAGTTCCGTCAGGGCCGGCCTTGCGCAGGGAGGAGGATGTCGAACGAACGCTCGAAATGTTTCCTGCCCTGTCCGCCAAGCAGGTCATCGGCCAACGGACGGCGCAGCATCCGCACGGCAAGCGGGTTACTCTGGGCGCAACACCTCAAACCCAGCCTCGTCGGACCGGCCGTCCGTATGACGGGCGGCCGAGGATGACCAAAGATATGGGGTTTCCGCAGGACAACGATGATGGGGATCCCGTCACGGCTCCTATTTCCACAATCTGATGGACTGCGCTGCCCTGTACGACCCGCAACCGTTTCGGCTACGACACGCGTTTCCTGCTCCGACAACCTTTTGAAGCTCTTGATAGAATGATCTTGTCAGGTTGTTTGTTGTTCAGCGGGGTTAATGTGGCCCGGCGTCGGCCCCGGCAGGTCGGGTACGAGCTGTGGGGTCGTTCGAGCCACTGCCGCCGAAGGTCGAACGGCGCTGATGGCCGTGCTGCCTGCAGGTGTGTCCTTGCTTCGGCCTACCCCCGGCCATGGCGATACGTGGACAACGCGGGAACGTTGCTGAGCGAGCGTGATCACATGGTGTTCGGAGCCCTCTTCAACCCGCGCACGTGGGAGCCGTTCAGGCCGCCTGGAACCAGTCGATCGCCCCGCGGCGTCGATTCTGTCCAGCACCTCGTGCAAGCTTTGCCGCGAATCATCATCTGCCGCGGTTCTGGCTGACTGCGGGCTTTGGCCGCGGTGGCGCCGCTGACACCCACGGCGCAGTCCCGCAGATCGGCCAGTGGTCGATCCGGTCGCTCGCTCAGCCCATGCTGAGTGCCGTGCGGCAGCAGCACCACGGAGCAGCACGTGGAAGCCGGCCCCGGTGAAGTCGTCGAAGCCCGTCCCCAAGCGCCGCTGCCAGAAGTGCGGCAGAACGTCGGCCGCCCGGCCCGGATACTGCCGATCACATCACTGAACACGTCCACACCGGAAGCATAGGCACAATCGCGCATGAATGCGGCACATACGCGCATGGCATGTGCTGGTCCAATTTTAATACAGTGGTAGTGCGATCCAATCGGACGCAGCCCCACCGAGGAGAAACACTGATCATGAAGGCTGTCGTTCTGAAGGCATTCGGAGGCGTGGAGAACCTCGTCCTCGCCGACCTCCCCGATCCCCGGCCGCGACCGGGAGAAGTGCTGGTAGAAGTCAGGGCGGCCGGTGTGGGACACGTCGACGTCATGTCCCGCCGAGGTGAGTTCGGTGGTTCTCCCGGTTCCGTACCAGGCATCGAGGTGGCCGGTGTCGTCGTGGCGGTCGGCAGGGACGTCGACGACGCGTGGGTCGGCCGCCGCGTCTACGCGATGCTGGACCGGACCGGTGGCGGCTATGCCGAGCTGGTCACGGCAGACGTCGAGGCTGTCGTCGCTCTTCCCGACCAGGTCGGTGAAGCGGACGCGGTCGCGCTTGGTTTCAACGCGTTGACCGCTCTGACATCGCTCGAACGTGCCGAGGTGCGCAGGGCGGACAAGGCTTTGGTCCGTGGTGCCGGTGGCGGAGTCGGACTGACGGCGACCCTGCTGGGCATCCACCTCGGGGCTGCCGTGACAGCAGTGACCGGCTCCGCTCGTCGCGGTGAACGGCTGGCGGCGCTGGGGGCGTCGACTGTCGTGAACCGTCTTGCCGATGCTCAAGCGTACGAGGAATACGACATCATCATCGACCCGGTCGGCGGCCCGGAGTTCGATCGCTTCCTGGAGAAGCTGGCTCCCAACGGCCGGTACGTGCTGTGCGGAGGAGTGGCGGGTTTCCCCACGCCGGACTTCGGCTCGATCTTGCTCGGCCGGTTCACGGCATCCCCGACCCTGCTCATGCTCAGCCTGTCCTCGATCAGCCGTGCAGAGCTCCGCGCACGCATGGAGAAGCTTTTGGAACTCGTCGCCGACAAGACCATTGCCAGTCCGATCGATGAAACATTCACTCTCGCAGCCGCGGCGCACGCGCATGACAAGCTCGAGTCCGGTGCCGCCTTCGGCAAGATCGTGCTCGTTCCCTGAAACCGATCCCGCGGTTTGCCGCCTTCGTCGGCTCACGCGAGAGCACTCCTGATCGACAGCAATGACAGATGATGCCGAGCTCTCGGCGAGAAATCGCCCCAATGGTTCGACAACCCACGGTCAGCACTCGAACAACGGCCCGACCAGGACGATAAGATCTTCTAGGTGCCACCACGCGGCTGGATGTCGCCGTTGCGAGGCGTTGACAGAGGAGGCGCGTATTGCAGCCTGTGGACTTGGCAACCGTTGAGGTAGCGACCGATCGGTTCACGCTGCGGCCGTGGCGGGAGAGTGACCTGAGCGTGCTGGCGGAGGCCGCGACCGACCCCTACATCACGTCGATCACGACGGTTCCGGCCACGTGCACGACGGAAGCGGGACATGGCTTCCTGCGCCGGATGACGGAGCTGTCGGCCGACGGAATCACGGTGCCACGAGCGATCGCGGACCGGGTCACCGACTCTGTCGTCGGACATATCAGCCTCCGCCTGCGCGATCTCGACCTCGGCCGGGTCGGGCTCGGCTATTGGGTTCTACCGTCGGCGCGCGGCCGAGGGGTGGCTCGCGAGGCTGTGACCGGACTCGCCGACTGGGCGTTCGACCAGCTCGGCTGCCGGCGCGTCGAGCTGTGCATCGAGCCGTGGAACGAACCGTCGAAGCAAGTGGCGCTCAGCGCAGGGTTCGTTCGGGAAGGACTGCTGCGCAACTGGCAGGCCGTGGGCGGGCGCCGGTCCGACGTGGAGATGTTCTCCCGCGTCCGACCGCTCGCATCCGGGTCGGACGACTTATAGGGCTGCTCGAGCCACCATCGGCTCAAGCCGCGGACTCCGTCGCACTTGTATCGATGTGCGCGGAGAGGGACCGGCCACGGTGTCCTCCTCCGCTGCGTCGACGACGTTCCTGCTCGTCGAGCCGGGGCCGGCATCGCCGCCGGGGAGCGAAAGGTACAGCCTGCGCTACCAAGAACCACCTGCAGTCTGGGTCGCTCTGACCAGCGGACGACATTACGTTCTGCCTTGGAATCAACGATGCCATGCGGCTCGTGATTGTTTGGCGCCAGGCGTCGACGGCTGAGCACGTCCGTCCGACTTCTCGACACAGACGACCTCGTGACAGCGACCAGCTTGCCCTGGTGGGGGGGCGACGGCGGGTAGGTCGACTCGGTCCGATGTGGAGTGTGGTGCTCGGACAGGGTCCGGGATCGGGAGGTGGAATGACTCGGGTGTGGCGGCGCCTGTGGGCGTCGCTCGATGCCGTTGCGCGCCTGATAGGTGGCCTGGCGACGGCGTTGCTCGCAATGGCCGTGCTCGTCTGGATCGGCGTGGTCGTGCTGCTCAGCTGCGTTGGTGTCGGCATTGTCCTGGTGCCCTCCGCTCTGAGTGTGCTGCGGGCGGTCGCGAACCGGGAACGGGCCCGGCTCGATGTTCTCGGCCCCGGCCTCGTGCCGCACCGGGCGCGGGCCGCGCTGCGCGACGTGACGGTGCGACGTGAGCTGGCATGGCTGTTGCTGCACGCCACAGCCGGCTTCGCCGCCGGGTTCATCGGGCTCTCGTTGCCGGCCGTGATGCTGCAAAACACGACGTACCCGTTCTGGTACCACTTGCTGCCGCCCGAGGACAACTCCCCCAGCTTCCTCTTCTGGACCATCACGGGTCCCTTGACCGTCGGAGCCACCGGCGTGCTCTGCGGCGCCTTCATCGTCGTGCTCGGGCCGGCGCTGGTCCGGGCGCAGGAGTGGCCGGGCCGGCACCTGCTGGCACCTCCCGCAGGCGCCGACCTCTCGTTGCGGGTCGTCGAGTTGACCGCCACCCGTGCCGCCGCCCTCGACGCGCACGCCGCCGAGCTGCGCCGCATCGAGCGGTCGCTGCACGACGGCACGCAGAACCGGCTGGTCGCGGTGACCGTGCTGCTCGGCGCCGTGCGACGGGCCGTGGACCGCGACCCCGCCGCGGCCCATTCCGCGCTGGACCGAGCTCAGGACGCCGCCGAACAGGCACTTGCCGAGCTGCGTGCGGTGGCGCGCAGCATCCTGCCCCCGGTGCTGGCCGACCGCGGGCTCGCCGGCGCCCTGGCCGGCCTCGCCGGCAGCTGCGGCGTGCCGTGCGAGGTGGTGGTGGACGTACCGGGCCGGTGCGCCGCCTCCGTCGAAGCCACCGCGTACTTCGTGGTGGCAGAGGCCCTGTCCAACGTGACCAAGCACAGCGGCGCCACGAAAGCCGTGGTGGAGGTGACCAGGCAGGGCAGCAGGCTGCTGCTGCGGATCTGTGACGACGGCCGGGGTGGCGCGGACGAACGCGGCGGGTCGGGTCTGGCCGGTATCCGCCGGCGGATCGAGGCGTACGACGGGCGCTTCACCCTGGACAGCCCGGCCGGTGGGCCGACGACGATGCGGGTGGAGCTGCCGTGCGGATCGTGATCGCGGAGGACGACCCGCTGCTGCGCGAGGGATTGGCGCTGCTGCTGCGCGCCGAGTCGCTCGACGTGGTGGCCACCACCGACACGCCGGGATCGTTCCTGGCCGCGGTGGCCGAGCACGAGCCGGATGTCGCCATCGTCGACGTGCGGATGCCGCCCACCCACACCGACGAGGGGATCGTGGCAGCGGTCGAAGCCCGCCGCCGCCGGCCAGGGCTCGCGGTGCTCGTGCTCTCGGCGTACGTGGAGCAGACGTTCGCCACCGAACTGCTGGCCGCCGGCGCCGGCCGGCTCGGCTACCTGCTGAAGGAACGGGTGGGACGGGTCGACGAGTTCCTGACCGCCCTGCATCGGGTGGCCGCCGGCGGCACCGCCGTGGACCCCGAAGTCGTCGGTCAGCTGCTGGCCCGCAACCCGCACACCAGCGCGCTGGGCCGGCTGAGCCCCAGGGAACGCGACGTGCTCGCGCTCATGGCCGAAGGGCTCGGCAACACCGCCATCGCCGAGCGGCTCGTCATCACCGAAGGCGGAGTGCACAAGCACATCCGCAGCATCTTCGCGAAGCTCGACCTCGCACCGGACGACCGGGCGGACCGGCGCGTCACCGCGGTCCTGCGCTACCTCAAGGGCAGCGGACCGAAGTAACGACGGTTCGTCGACCACCCCGGCGAGCGCAGAGCGGCGTTACGCCGCAGCCATCGACCGTTGCCTCTCCGGCCTTCAGCCGACTGGCTCGAAGCACCTCGGGAGCATGAAGACGTGGCTGCGTTGTCCTGGCCGAGCGATTGGCTCCAGCGCTGCGAGTACGAACCGAGCTCCACCCGGATTGCGGACGGAGCGAACCCGGAGCGGGCGGTGAGTCGAACGACTTGGGCCTGTGGCGCAGGGCTTCGAACACCGTCGTCAGCGTGCTCGTCGTCCAGACGCTTGACGACGACAACCGAAGGGCGTCCTCGCGGTGCGGACGCGCCCTTCGGTTGTCGTTCAGCCGGATCGGGACGGTCTGCTGCCCCGGGCGATCGTTACTCTTTGACGCCGATACCCGCGATCGGCGGGATTCGGAGCAGTCGCGCGATGGGCAGGACGGTGGTGAGCAGGGCCAGCAGCGTCGTGCCGCCGATGATGGACACCCATCCCAGCGTGGGAACGTAGGGAACGGTCTGCCCGGTGAGGGTGCGTACCACCGATACCAATGTGATCGCGGCGATGGTTCCACCGATCAGCAGGGAAACGCCGAGCAGGCCGGTCTGTTCCGCGTGAACCATTCTCTTCACCTGCTTGCGGGTGACGCCGACCAAGCGCAACAGAGCCAGTTCACGGCCACGGGTGAGGGCGGCCATGACCATGATGTTGGCGGCGGCCAGGGCGGCGTAGCCGACCATGATGCCGACCAGCAGCTTGTTCAACCAGGATCCCAGCTCCAGATCGTCGGCGAGCTGGCCGGTGAGACCGGCGGTGCTCGTCACGGTGCTACCGGGGTGCCGGTCGGCGACGTCGGCCAGGGCGGTGGTGATGTCAGTGCCCGGTTCGCTGCGGACGAGGATCCGCTCGTAGCCGGTGGCGGCGGTGTGGCCGTCGATGACGTCCTTGGCGACGGTGGCCTCACCGAAACCCATGCCCCGGTCGTAGATCGCGACGATGCGCAGGGTGGCCGGTGTGCCGTCGCCGAGCCACACCTCGACCTGCTCGCCGATCTCCCAGCCGTTGGAATCGGCTTGCAAGGTTGACACCGCCATGGCGGGGCCGCGCAGGTCGGCCAAGCTGCCGCTGCGGACCCGGAGGTCCATCGTGAGCTCGGCGCCGGCCGGATCGATCGCCTGCACACCGCTGGCCTCCTCTCCCCCGGCGGGGATGATCGAGGTATTGCGCATTCCGGTGGCGGCCGCCACGCCGGGAATCCCGCGGATCTCCGTGAGGGCGGAGTCAGGCAGACCCGCGGCGGAGATCACGGCGTGTTGGGCGAGCATCCCGTCACGGTTCTGCTCAACGGCCGCTCGTTGCTGGTTGTCCTGGAGGAACCAGATCGAGCCACCGAGGCCAACCGACAGCACCAGTGCGGTCAGCACGGTGACCATGCTTTGGGCGTTGGCGCGCAGGTTCGCCGCGGCGAGGTAACCGCTGTCGCCCCACACGGCGCGCAGCACCGGGCCGAGCAGCCGGGCGGCCACCCGGTTGATCCAGGGGGCGAGCAGGGCGACCGCGAGGACGAGCACGAACAGCACGCCTATCGCGGTGCCGAGGGCAGCGGTCCCCTTCAGCGCAGTGGTGAGCGTGGTCAGGAAAACGCCACCGGCCAAGGCGACGAACCCGGAGAACAAGCGGATCTTGCTGTTCCGGCGGGGTTCCACAGCGATCTCGCCGAGTGCCTCCGTCGGGCGGATCAGCACCGTCCGACGGGCGGCGATCAGCGCGGCGCCCACCGCCACCGCTATCGTCGCCACCACCACCGCCACCGCGGTCAGCACACCGCCGCTGAACGGGAACGTGTCGGGGATGAACTTGTGGTCGACCAGTTCCCTGCGCAGCCATCGGATGGCGAACCAGCCCGAGGGCACGCCGATCACGACCGACAGCAGACTGAGCAGCCCAACCTCGATGAGGATCAACCGGGTGATCTGGCCGGGGGTGGCGGCGACTGCCCGGAGCAAGGCGAGGTCGCGTCGCCGGTGCCGGACCGCGAGGCCGATGGTTCCGGCCACGACGAACATCACCAGCAGCGCCACGTACCCGCCGAAGACGGTGCCGAGCTGGACCAGCATCCGGCCGGCCGCCGCATCCGCGGACTGTTCCAGCAACCCGCGCTCGGCTCCGGCGTATGCCTTGGCTCCGGCCTCGGTGGCCAGCTCGCGTACGTCGGCGACCACTGCGGCACTGGACGCACCGGGCTCAGCGATGACGCCGACAGCGTCGACCCGGCCCTGCCGCGGGTACACGGCCGCCGCGTGCTCGTCAGTGAAGAACACCGCAGGCAACGCGTCAGGAGCCGGCCGTGGGCCGGCATTGCGCACGAGGCCGCTGATCCGGTAGACGCGTGCCGTCCCATCCACCAGGATCGGGACCTCGTCGCCGGGCGCTGTCGAGCCGGCCAGGCGTTCATCCAGCGCGACCTCCTCACCCTTCTTCGGTTCGGCACCCGAGACCAGCTCGTAGGGGGTGAGCACCGTGCTGCTCCACCCGTGCCCGGTGGCCCCGCCGTTCTCCAGGATCACCGTCACCGACGTGTCCCCCACAACGGTGGCCACACCCGGTACCTGCCGGAGCCGTTCGACCATCGAGGTCGGGACGGTGCCCCCTTCAGGCAGTTCTACGGTGACCTTCTCCTCACCGCTGGTCGTGACCGTGATGTCGCGATGGGCGACAACAACGTCTGTTGCGGCGTAACGCTTCGGCGCGGCCTCGAACCGCAGGCCGGACTCCACCAGAAGTCCCATCGACATCAAGAGCACCACTCCGGCCGTCAAGGCCAGCAGGGTGGCGACCGCGCTGCCCATGCGGTGGCGCAGCATCTTCGCGGCCAGCGTCAGCATCGGTCAGCGCTCCTGCGTCATGTGAGGGCGACGACCCAGCGACGCCAGGTGCTCCGCGATGCGCTCCTGCGTCATGTGAGGGCGACGACCCAGCGACGCCAGGTGCTCCGCGATGCGCTCCGCACCCGGCTGCGGCATGTCGTGCACGATCCGGCCGTCGGCCAGCACCATCACACGATCCGCATACGACGCCGCCACGGGATCATGCGTCACCATGATCACCGTCTGTCCCGCCTCGTCCACCACCGAACGCAGCAGACTCAGCACCTCGCCCGCGGTCTGAGTGTCCAGGGCACCGGTCGGTTCGTCGCAGAAGATGACCTCGGGGCGCGTCGCCAACGCCCGCGCGATCGCGACCCGCTGCTGCTGACCGCCGGACAGCTCCGACGGCCGGTGCGCCAACCGCTCGGTCAACCCGACCCGGTCGACGACCTGCCGCACCCACGCGGCATCGGCGCGTTTTCCCGACAACTGCAACGGCAACACGATGTTCTCCTGCACCGTCAACGCTCCGATGAGGTTGAACGCCTGAAAAACAAACCCGATCTTCGACCGCCGCAGCTTCGTCAGATCCGTCTCGGACAGTCGCGACAACTCCGTGTCACCGACCCACACCTGGCCGCCGGTCGGCTGGTCCAGCCCCGCCGCGGTCTGCAGCAACGTGCTCTTGCCCGAACCCGACGGCCCCATCACCGCCGTGAACGTACCCCGTTCGAACATCACGTCGACGCCCGCAAGGGCAGTCACCGCCTGCGGTCCCGTGCCGTAGACCTTCTTCAGGCCCTGAACCCGCACCGCCGACGTGGAACTGGCAACGCCCGCACCAGGAGATCCATCAGTCTGTACATCATGGATTGACATCACAATAAACCCGAGGTCCTATTCTTTGGTTTCCAGGACAGAACCGTAATGTCGCTCGTCGGCCGAAACGACCCAGGCAGCGGGCGGTTCTTGGTAGCGCAGGCTGCACCTGCCCGCTCCGTGGCGCCGACGTCGACCCGGATCCGAACACGGACGCCATCGGTGTGACATCAGCCGCCGCGGTCTCAAGATCCGGCTGATCCAGTGCACCAAGGCACTGACGTCTTCGCCCACTGCCCGAACATCGCTGCTCAGGGCTTCCACGAGTCCAGCAAGGCTGGAAGCACGCAGAGCAGTACGCCTGTTGTCCGTCCCGACGGTGCTGCTCCGCAGCGAGGCGGCGAAGGACGCCGAACTGCTCGTGCTGCGGCACGAGAACGCGGTCCTCGCCGGCAACTCGCGGGTCCGGTCCGCTACGAGCCCGCGGACCGGTTATGGTTCGCCGCCCTGTCCGGGCCGCTCGATCGTCGCCGATGCCGGGAAATCGTCTCGGTCACGCCGGGCACCCTGCTCGCCTGGCACCGCAGACTCGTGGCCCGCAAGTGGGACCACAGCGCGCGGCGACGCATCGGGCCTGATCTTCGCCCGACTCGGTGAGTGGCTGGTTCTGCTCGGCCGGTCTTCCGCGGCCAAGGACGTCGAACTGCTGGTGCTGCGGCACGAGGTCGCCGTGCTGCGCCGAACCAGCCCCCGCCCGCGGTTGGACTGGGCCGATCGCGCGATGCTCGCCGCGTTGGTCCGACGCCTACCCAACTGGTTACGACAACACCGGTTGGTGACACCGGGCACCCTCCTCCGCTGGCACCGGCGCCTGGTCGCGAAGAAGTGGACGTACCCCAACCGGACCGGCCGCCCACCGGTCCACGACACCGTCATGGCGTTGATCAAGCGGATGGCCCGGAAGAACACCGGCTGGGGCCACCGCAGGATCCAGGGAGAGCTGCTCAAGCTCGGCCACCGGGTAGGCGCTTCAACGATCCGCCGCGTGCTCAAGCGCCTGCGAATACCGCCCGCACCCCAGCGCGACACCCATACCTCCTGGCGACGATTCCTGCGAGCGCAGGCCTCGAGCCTGCTGGCCTGCGACTTCTTCCACGTCGACTGCACCATCACCCTCACGCGGGTCTACGTGTTCTTCGTGATGGAGCTCGCCACCCGCTACGTCCACATCCTCGGCACCACCACCAACCCCGACGGAGCATGGACCACCCAACAAGCCCGCAACCTGCTCATGGACCTTGGAGACCGGACAGACGACCTCCGATTCCTCATCCGCGACCGGGCCGGCCAATTCACCACCTCGCTCGACGCGGACCTCTCCGGCACAGGCATCCAGGTCATGAAGACCCCGCCACGGTGCCCGCGAGCCAACGCCCACGCCGAACGCTTCGTCAGCACCGTCCGACACGAAGCCACCGACCGCCTGCTCATCCTCAACGAACACCACCTGCGGGCAGTGCTGCAGCGCTACGCGAGGCACTACAACCACCGCCGCCCGCACCAAGCCCGAGAACTCGCCCCACCACAACCAGACCATCCGACCGCAGAGCCAGGCTGCACCTCGATACGCCGACGACCAGTCCTCGGCGGCCTGATCAACGAGTACGAACACGCAGCCGCCTAACCGCAGGTCAGGTCCTGTGCCCGACTTTTGACACCCCACAGGGCATGCTCTCGACACGCTGACACTCGCTCTACCAGCGACAACGGTTTCAAGTGGTACAGGGTTGTGGTGGCGCCGTTGTGCGGCACCCGACTCGAAGAAGTGGCAACTGGGCGAATGCCGGCCGGAGCGTCGACCGATACGCTGGAAGAGCACCGCCACCGTTCACCCGACCAGGGGAGCTTTCATTGGCGCGCTTGCGTTTTCTCGCTCACGCCACCGGTGCCGTGGCGCTGGCGGCCGTCTTGTCCGCCGCCGTGCTCACCGGTACTGCCAGTGCGTGCAGTTGTCTGCCCTATGACACCGAACCACAGCGCTACGCACGGGCCGATCACGTGTTCAGCGGCCACGTGTCCGCATCCACCGTGCTGGAGCGCGGCAAGCCCGACTACGTCTGGGACGACCTGCGCGCGTACGCCGTGCAGGTCGACCAAGAGTACAAGGGCGACGTGCCGGCGACCGTGACCGTGACGACCAACTACGCCGGGTCGATGTGCGGGCTCTCGCTCTACGTCGGCCAGTCGTACCTGGTGTTCGCGTTCGGCGACTCCACCGGCGGCGAGGTGTCGTCCCACTACTGCTCCGGCACCCGCCCGGCAAACGCCGGCCCGCCCGTGACGACCACGGCGATGGCCGCCCCGGCCTCAGCACCCGCCTGCACCGCCGCCGCTGCCTGACCGCCCCCGGACCGGATGTGGGTGGCCGCCACCACCCACATCCGGACACGTGTCGCAACGCCTCGGTGACATCCGTTCACAGCTGACGGCGGCGTCGACCCCTGTGCCGCTCGAAAGGTCATCGCCGCTGGTGGAGCGGGAGCGCGGTCGTCTTTGGGAGCATGGCCGGGTGATGGTGTCCCTGCTGTACAGGACGACATGGAGGTTGCTGTCTGTTCCGTCGGTGTTGCTGCGCAGCCAAGCGGCGAAGGATGCCGAACTGCTCGTGTTGCGGCACGAGAACGCCGTACTCCGTCGGCAACTCGCGAGTCCAGTCCGCTATGAGCCCGGGCCGGCTCTGGTTCGCGGCTCTGTCCGGCTTGGTGAATCGTCGACGGTGGTCAGAGATCTTTCCGGTCACCCCGGGCACCCTGCTCGCCTGGCACCACAAAATCATGGCTCGCAAGTGGGACTACTCCGCGCGTCGATGCACCGGACGCCCACCGACCCGGCCCGCGGTCAAGTCGCTCGTACTGCGGCTCGCCAGGGAGAACCCTGTGCCTGCCGATAACCTCATCTATGCAGGTAGAGGACGCGTATAAGCCCAAGAGGCGTCAAGCGCTCACGGGGACGGCTGCCATCCGCAGTGCCGTTGGCTGACGCGGCATGATGACCGGCTGTGCTGCTCCGACTGGCCTATCTGGGCGTGACCAACGCCTTCGCGCTGCTGCGCCTACTGCCCATGAGCAACCGGGACAAGGACACGGCGATCCTGGCGTTGCGGCACCAGATCACTGCCCTGCAACGCCAACTCGGTGACGGCCCGTCCACGGTTCTCCCCCGGCGATCGGGCATTCCTCGCGGCCCTGCTGCACCGACTCCCGGTCGCCACGCCTCGTCGACTCCGACTACTGGTGCACCCGGAGACAGTTCTACGCTGGCACCGAGACCTCCTCGACCGTCGCCACGCAGCCAGCTCCCGCCCCAAGCGGCCCGGCCGACCACGGACCATCCGCTCGATCCGACTCCTGGTACTGCGCCTGGCACGGGAGAACCCAACATGGGGCTACCGCCGCATCCACGGCGAACTCCTCGTCCTCGGCATCAAGGTCGCAGTCTCCACCGTCTGGCAGCTCCTCAAGGACGCAGGAATCGACCCGGCGCCCCAGCGCACCACGACAACCTGGTCGACCTTGTGCCTGCCGATAACTCCATCCATGCAGGTTGAAGCCGTGCGTAGTGTGAGGGGCCGAGGTGCTCGTGAGTGCGGCTACAGGTCCGCAGCGCCCTCGACTGACGCGGCATGATGACCGACTGTGCTGCTCCGACTGACCTACCTCGGTGTGACCAACGCGTTCGCCTTCCTGCGCCTGCTGCCCATGAGCGACCGGGACAAGGACACGGAGATCTTGGCGCTGCGCCACCAGGTCATGGTCCTGCAACGCCAACTCGGAGACGCCCGCCCACGACTGTCCCCCGTCGACCGGGCATTTCTCGCGGCACTGCTGCACCGACTCCCGATCGATGCGCTTCGTCGACTCCGGCTACTGGTACGCCCGGAGACGATTCTGCGGTGGCACCGAGACCTCCTCGCCCGCCGCCACGCAGCCAAATCCCGACCCAAGCGGCCCGGACGCCCACGGACCATCCGCTCGATCCGACTCCTGGTGCTGCGTCTGGCACGAGAGAATCCGACCTGGGGCTACCGCCGCATCCACGGCGAACTACTCGTCCTCGGCATCAAGGTCGCGGCCTCCACGGTGTGGCAGATCCTCCGGGACGCCGGGGTCGACCCGGTACCCGAGCGCACCACGACGACCTGGTCGGCCTTCCTCCGCTCACAGGCCGAGGCGCTACTGGCCTGCGACTTCTTCGAGACCCGCACGTTGAGCGGAGCCCACCTGTACGTGCTCGCGGTCATCGAGCACGCCAACCGCCGGATCCGCGTCCTCGGCGCCACCACGCACCCGACCGCCTCCTGGGTCACCCAAGCCGCCAGGAACCTCGCCATGGACCTCGCAGACGAAGGCTGACACGTACGGTTCCTGATCCGCGACCGGGACGGGAAGTACCCGGCGCTGTTCGACACCGTCCTCGCCGACGCCGCATCCAGGTCGTCCTCAGCGGCGTCGGCATCCCGCGCATGAACGCGATCACGGAACGCCGGCTCTGCAGCTGCCGCCGAGAACTCCTCGACCGCACCCTCATCTGGAACCAACAGCACCTGCTCCACTCACTGCGCGAATACGAGCAGTTCTACAACACCCACCGACCCCACCAAGGCATCCACAACGCACGACCGCTACGCGCCCTGCCACCCCGTCACCGACCAAGTCGCAGTCACCCACCTGGATATCCGCCGGCGACAGCGGTTGGGCGGCATCCTCAACGAGTACTACCAGGCCGCCTGACCCGCACGGACGACATTTTCGGCAGGTACAAGGTCAACGTCGGACTGGTGCTCGGCGTCGGCGTCAACGCGCTGTGCGCGCTGTTCCCCCGACGCCGGCTGGTGCTGCTCGGCGACGTGCTGACGACGACGGCGACGCTGGCCGCGCTGACGTCGATGTCGGCGGTGTGGCCCTTCCGGTTCGACGACGCGCAGATCCCGTGGACGACGATCACCCGCACCACGCTGACCATCGTGCTCGTCGCCGTGTCGGTCGCCCTCGTCGTCCAGCTCGTCAAACTCCTGCACTCCTTGGTGGCGCCGGACGTCGACCCGTGACGACCGACCTCTGAAGGTGGTGCCGGACGTCCTCGTCGGGCAAGGACCTTCGACCGCGTCGCACAGCCGCCGCCGGCGGGAAGCTCATGTCGAACACGAGATCAAGAAGGAGAGAAGCCATGACAGCGCTCAGCCACTCCGGTGCCACGACAGGCGCCACGGCCCGTACGACCGCGACGACGGCGGTCCGCGCCGACGCCGGGGCCATCGCGCTCGCGGTCCTGCGGATCACGACCGGGTTCGTGTTCCTGTGGGCGTTCCTCGACAAGGCCTTCGGCCTCGGCTACGCCACCAAGGCCGCCAACGCCTGGATCAACGGCGGCTCGCCCACCAAGGGCTTCCTCAGCCGGGTCGCGGTCGGCCCCTTCGAGTCCACCTTCCACGCCATCGCGGGCGCCTGGTGGGCCGACTGGCTGTTCATGCTCGGCCTGCTCGCCATCGGCGTCGCCGTCACCGCCGGCGTCGGCCTCCGCCTCGCCGCCATCGCCGGAACCCTCATGATGCTGCTCATGTGGGCCGCCGAATGGCCCCTCGCCCAGTTCACCTCGGCCGGCGAGCCCAGCATGTCCACCAACCCGATCGTCGACTACCACATCATCTACGCCGTCGCGCTGATCGCCGTGGCATTGGCCGGCGCGGGCGCCACCTGGGGCCTCGGCCGCTGGTGGGCGACCCTGCCGGTGGTCCGCGACCACACCTGGTTGCGGTGACGCACGTGGGAGCGGGCGGACCTCGTCGGTCCGGCCGCTCCGACGCGTCCGCGTGACGCGATCTCGTGGTCATGACCGGGCGAGACCGGTGCCACCCCCTCCCAGCTCGACGAACCCACCGAGGAGACATCCCGTGCTGTCCGCTGCTTCCGCCGAGGTGGTGCGCGCGACGTTGCCCGTCGTGCGCGACCACGCCGTCGAGATCACCGGCGTGTTCTACCCGTCGATGTTCGCCGCCCACCCCGAGCTGCTCGACCTGTTCAACCAGGGCAACCAAGCGAGTGGGCAGCAGCGCGTCGCGCTGGCCTCCGCCGTGGTGGCCTTCGCCGAGCACCTGCTCGACCCCGCCGCCGTGCCGTTCGCCCCCGTCGCCGAGCGCATCGCGCACAAGCACGTGTCGCTGGGCATCCGCGCCGAGCAGTACCCGATCGTCGGCCGCCACCTCATGGCCGCCGTCGGCACCGTGCTCGGCGACGCCGTCACCCCCGAGGTCGCCTCCGCGTGGGACGAGGTCTACTGGCTGCTCGCGTGCGAGCTGATCGCCGCCGAGGCGCGGCTGTACGAGCGCGGCGGCGTCGACCCCGTGACGCTCTGGCGGCGTTGGCGGGTGGCCAAGCGTCAGGACGAGGCCGTCGACGCGGTGTCGTTCACGCTCGTGCCCGACGACGGCGGCCCGGTGCCCGACTTCGCACCCGGCCAGTACGTCTCCGTCGCCGTCGACCTGCCCCACGGGCGACGCCAACCCCGGCAGTACACCCTGTCGCAGGGCTCGGCACGCGGCTCCCTGAGGATCACCGTGCGCCGCGTGCGCGCTCACGGGAACGCCCCGGACGGCGCGGTGTCCAACCACCTGCACGACCACGTCCACGCCGACGACACCCTCCTGGTCGGCCCTCCGGCGGGGGACAACGTCCTCGCCGCCGGGACCGGCCCGGTGCTGCTGGTCAGCGGCGGCATCGGCATCACCCCCACCGCGGCGATGCTCGACCACATCGCCCGCACCGACCCCACCCGACGGGTGGTCGTGGCGCACGCCGAGCGCCGCGCCGAACGGCACGCGCTGCGCGCCGAGATCGACCACCTCGCCTCCAGCCTGGCCGCTGCCGACGTGCTCACCTGGTACGAGACCGGCGAAGGCGAACGGCACGGCCTGCTCGACGTCGACGCCGTGCCGCTGCCCACAGACCTGACCGCCCACGTCTGCGGCCCGCTGCCGTTCATGCGCCACGTCCGCGACGGCCTGCTGCGCCGGGGCGTACCCGCCGACCACATCCACTACGAGGTGTTCGGACCGGGCATGATCGACCGCACGAACGGTTCACCGGCATGACGCGGCCGGAAGTCCCCTCCCGCCGGTTGCCTTCGGCCCTGCCACTCGCACAACGGTTCGAGCAGGCTCAGATGTGGAGGTGCCACCCATGACGAGCACGATGCACGCCGGTCCGATCACCGCGGACGACATCGCCCACCTGCCCGAGCCGGCACAGCGCCACCTGAAGTTCACCCGCGTGCTGGGACGTCCGGCCGACGTGTCGTTCCACGCCACCGCGCACGGCTTCTTCCGCACGCGCCCGAACCGGAACTGGATCGCCTGCATCAGCGAGCAGCACAACGACGCCACCGGCCTGACCCGCGACTTCCGCATGCGCCTCAAGCTCGCCCACGTCGTCCCGGTGCGGGCGGAGGACGTCTACGAGCACGGGCACGGCCGGATGCACGCCACCGCCCTGGGCCTGCTCCCGGTCGCCGCCGGCAGGGGCCACGAGTTCGACCTCGGCGAGCTGGTGACGTTCCTCAACGACGCCGTCCTGCTGGCGCCGTCGATGCTGCTGCGCCTGCCCGTCGAGTGGACCACGGTCGACGGGCACACCTTCGGCCTCACGCTGACCGACCACGACAACACGGTCACCGCGCACGTCACCGTGGACGACCGGGGCGCACCACGAGAGTTCAGCACCGAGGACCGCTGGGCCGACCTGCCCGAGGGTCTGGTCAAGACGCGCTGGTCCACCCCGGTCGACGGCTGGTGCCTGGTCGCGGGCCGCATGCGCCCCCGGCGCGGCACCGCGGTCTGGCACCTGCCCGACGGCCCGTTCGCCTACGCCCAGTTCGACTACACGAACGCGGACATCACCTACAGCACAGTGCCCGACTGACACGCCACCCAGACGGGTGTGCACCTCACGCGGTGCCGTCGGGCTCGGCCACCTCCACGCCGACCACCCCCGGCACCGCGCCGGCCACCACGGTGGCGACGTGCCGCTCCACGTCATTCGCATCTTCACCCGCAAGAGTGACCATCCCGTGGGTGACGGAGATCCGCCACGGGACGCGCCCCGCCGCGACGGCCAGCTGGTGCCGCACGTCGGTCGCGATGACGTCGTCGTCCCGCGCGATCATGCGCAACAGGTCACGCCTGCTGACCACGCCGACGAGGACGCCGTTTCGCACGACAGGGACGACGCGCAGGTGCTTGTCCAGCATGAGCCTGCTCAACTCGGACACGTGCGTGCGCGGGTCGACCGCGACCACATCGGTCACCATGACCTCCGCGACGGTCGTCGACGCCGGTGCGAGCGGCTCGGGTGGTCGTCCGTGCACGAACGTCCTCGGGTCGGGGAGGACGCGGTTGCGCAGCAGATCCGCCTCGGCGACCACGCCCACCAGGCGGTCGCCGCCCTCGACCACCGGCAGCGTGGTGAAACCGTGCTCCACCAGCAGTCGCGCGGCGTCCTTGGCCGCCATCCCCGGCCGCACGGTCACCACGGCATGGGTCATCAGGTCCTGGGCCTTCATCACGATCTTCCCTTGATCCGGTGATTTCCGTCGACAGCGCCTCCGGTGGACGGCCATTCCTGGCCGGCGAGTCCTCACCAGGGCCTACCCGGCACGCCGGATCGGAAACCGCGCGCGGCAGACCACGGACCGTTCACCGTCCGTAGCGGTGTGGCTGGTGGTCTGCCGTCGTGTCGGTTGTGAGCGCACTCCGCACGACCAGCAGGCGGGTCACGTCCGGCTGGTGGCGCGGATGGTCCGGACCCAGGCCGTCGCGCGCTCGATCTCACCCTCCAGCAAGGGGCCCGGGGTGCCGGCCACGTAGAACGACACCGGCGCGCCCGCAACGGTGAAGCGCAGCCGCCGCAAGCGCCTCGTGATCGCCTTGGCGGCCGAGCCCGGCAGCCATCCCACCTTGACCTTGGTGTCGAACGCGATGGCCCGCACGGTGTGGTCGCCGGGCGCGAGCGCGTCGAGCCACTCGCGCACGCCGCGTCCCCGCGACACCAGCTCACCGGTCGCCTGGTCGGCGGCGGACTTGCGGGTGGAGGCCCGGCTCAGGCTGAACGCGTGCGTCGGCGCGCCGACCACGAGCAGGTCGACGTCATCGGGTAGCACGTCCGGCGCGGCGGCGACCTCCACGACGTCGACGTGCCTGCCTTCCGCCAGAGCCGCGCCCACCGCCTCGGCGACCGCCCTGGTGTTGCCGAACATGGATTCGAAGACCACGAGTGCCCGTGCCATCGCCGGTACCGCCCTTCTTCGTCGTCTCACCACGCTGCCCTTCCTGCGGACCGGTCGACAGCGGCCAACCGCCCCTGTCCTGCCGGGACCTCGGGCCCTGTCTCGCGGACCGGCCCGGGTGGACGCTCGGAGTGGACGGAATTCGAGGAGGAGACGATGAAGGCACTCGTTTATCACGGTCCCGGCCGACGGGCGTGGGAAGACGTGCCCGACCCGGAACTGGTCGACCCGACCGACGCGGTCGTGCGGATCACCGCGGCCACGATCTGCGGCACGGACCTGCACATCCTCAAGGGCGACGTGCCAGAGGTGGAGCCCGGCCGGATCCTGGGCCACGAGGGCGTGGGCGTGGTGGAGCAGGTCGGCGCGGCGGTCACCGGCATCAAGCCCGGTGACCGGGTGCTGCTGTCGTGCATCAGCGCGTGCGGGCGCTGCGAGTACTGCCGGACCGGTGTGTACGGGCAGTGCCTGGGTGGTGGCGGCTGGGTGCTGGGCCACACAGTGGACGGCACGCACGCGGAGCGCGTCCGGGTTCCGTTCGCGGACACCTCGACGTACCTGCTGCCCGACGGCGTCACCGACGCCGCCGCGGTGATGCTGTCGGACATCCTGCCCACCGCCTACGAGGTCGGCGTGCTCAACGGCGAGGTCGAGCCGGGCCAGACGGTCGTCGTCGTGGGCGCCGGACCGATCGGGCTGGCCGCGATCGAGACCGCGCGCCTCTACAGCCCCGGCCACGTCGTGGCGGTGGACCTGGCCGAGTCGCGGCTGGAGGCGGCCAAGCAGTTCGGCGCGGACCTGACCGTCAACGCGGCCGACGACGTCGAGCGGGTGGTCTTCGAGCTGACCGGCGGCAGGGGCGCGGACCTCGCGGTCGAGGCGGTGGGCGTGCCCGAGACCTTCGAGCTGTGCGCGCGGCTGGTCCGCCCCGGCGGGCGGGTCGCGAACGTCGGCGTGCACGGCAAGCCCGCGACGCTGCACCTGGAGCAGCTGTGGATCCGCAACGTCACCATCACCACCGGCCTGGTGGACACGGTGACCACGCCCACGCTGCTGACGATGCTGGCGAACGGCCGGCTCGACGCCGAGCGGTTCGCCACCCACCACTTCGCGCTGGACGAGATGGACCTCGCCTACGACGTCTTCGCGCGGGCGGGCGAGACCGGTGCGCTGAAGGTGGTGTTGACGCGATGACCGCGGTGGAGGAACGCCTCGAAGCGTGGACCGGGTTCAGCGGCGAA
Source organism: Saccharothrix sp. 6-C (assembly GCF_016695385.1). NCBI lineage: Bacteria > Bacillati > Actinomycetota > Actinomycetes > Pseudonocardiales > Pseudonocardiaceae > Saccharothrix > Saccharothrix sp. 6-C. Next base: position 5,724,824 of record NZ_CP064192.1, read on the forward strand.
GGGTGGCGGCACGGCATCGACGTGCGCGGGTTCATCCAGGCCAACTACACCCCGTACGAGGGCGACGACGAGTTCCTGGCGGCGCCGACGGAGCGGACCGCAGGCCTGTGGCGGGATCTGTCCGGGCTGTTCGCCGAGGAGCGCAGGCGCGGGATCCTGGACGTGGACGTGCACACTCCGTCCACCATCACCTCCCACCGGCCGGGCTACCTCGACCGAACGCAGGAGTTCATCGTCGGGTTGCAGACCGACGCGCCGCTCAAGCGGGCCATCATGCCCAACGGTGGTCTGCGCATGGTGGAGGCGAGCCTGACGGCTTACGGCTACGAGTTGGACCCGGCCGTGCGCGAGGTGTTCACCAAGTATCGCAGGACGCACAACGACGGCGTGTTCGACGCCTACACCGAGCAGATCAAGCGCGCCCGCCGTGCGGGCGTCATCACCGGTCTGCCGGATGCCTACGGGCGCGGGCGGATCATCGGCGACTACCGGCGGGTCGCGCTGTACGGCGTCGACCGGCTGATCGACGCCAAGCGGGCCGAACGGGCCGCGATCGACGACGTGCCGTCCACCGAGGCGATCATCCGGGACCGCGAGGAACTGGCCGAGCAGATCCGCGCGCTGGACGAGCTGAAGCAGATGGCGCGGTCCTACGGCGACGACATCTCCCAGCCGGCGACCACCGCCCGTGAAGCCGTCCAGTGGCTGTACTACGCCTACCTGGCGGCGGTGAAGGAGCAGAACGGCGCGGCGATGTCGTTGGGCCGCACGTCCACGTTCCTGGACGTGTACTTCCAGCGCGACCTGGAAGCCGGGCGGCTGACCGAGTCGCAGGCGCAGGAGCTGGTCGACGACCTGGTGATCAAGCTGCGGATCGTGCGCTTCCTGCGCACCCCCGCCTACGACGAACTGTTCTCCGGCGACCCCACCTGGGTCACCGAGAGCATCGGCGGCATCGGCGAAGACGGCCGCCCGCTCGTGACCCGGACCAGCTTCCGATTCCTCCAGACCCTCTACAACCTCGGTCCGGCGCCGGAGCCGAACCTGACCGTGCTGTGGTCGCCCGCGCTGCCGGAGGGCTTCAAGCGGTTCTGCGCGCGGGTGTCGGTGGACACCAGCTCCATCCAGTACGAGAACGACGAGCTGATCCGGCCCCGCTTCGGCGACGACACCGCGATCGCCTGCTGCGTGTCGGCCATGAAGGTCGGCAAGCAGGTGCAGTTCTTCGGCGCTCGGGTCAACCTGGCCAAGGCACTGCTGTACGCGATCAACGGCGGCCGCGACGAGCTGACCGGCGAGCAGGTCGCGCCACACCGTCCTCCGATCACGGGCGAGTACCTCGACTACGACGAGGTGCGCACGGCGTTCGACCGGACGCTCGACTGGCTGGCCCGCACCTACGTGGACGCGCTGAACATCATCCACTACATGCACGACAAGTACGCCTACGAGCGCATCGAGATGGCCCTGCACGACCACCCGGCCCAACGGCTGCTCGGCTGCGGCATCGCCGGGCTGTCGGTCGTCGCGGACAGCCTCTCCGCGATCAAGCACGCACGCGTCAAGGTGATCCGGGACGACACCGGCCTGGCCGTCGACTTCGCGGTGGAGGGCGACTTCCCCCGATACGGCAACAACGACGACCGGGCCGACACCATCGCGGTGGGGCTCGTGAAGGACTTCATGGCGCTCGTGCGCCGCTACCCCGCCTACCGCGACGCGGTGCACACCCAGTCGGTGCTGACCATCACCTCGAACGTCGTCTACGGCCGCCACACCGGCAACACGCCGGACGGCAGGCGCGCGGGCGAGCCGTTCGCCCCCGGCGCCAACCCGATGAACGGCCAGGACCGCCACGGCCTGGTGGCCGCGGCCCTGTCGGTGGCCAAGCTGCTCTACGACGAGGCGTTGGACGGCATCTCGCTGACCGCGAGCATCACGCCGAACGGGCTGGGCCGCGACACCGCGGAACGGGTGATCAACCTCGTCGGCGTGCTCGACGCCTACACCGACGCCGGTGGCTTCCACCTCAACGCCAACGTGCTCAACCGGGAGGTGCTGCTGGACGCCATGGAACACCCGGAGAAGTACCCGCAGCTGACTATCCGGGTTTCGGGGTACGCGGTGAACTTCGTGCGGCTGACGCCCGAGCAGCAGCGCGACGTGGTCAACCGCACGTTCCACGGGGCACTGTGATGACCACCGGGGCCGTCCACTCCTGGGACCTCGCCACGGCGGTGGACGGCCCCGGCACCCGGTTCGTCGTGTTCACCGCCGGGTGCCCGCTGCGCTGCCTGTACTGCCACAACCCGGAAACCCGGTTCGCGCGGTACGGGCGGCGCGTCAGCGTGGACTCGGTCATCGCCGAGATCGAGAAGTACCGGCGGTTCATCCAGGTCGCCGGGGGCGGCGTGACCATCAGCGGCGGCGAACCGCTCCTGCAACCGGAGTTCACCGCCGAACTGCTGCACGCCGTCAAGGGCATGGGCCTGCACACCGCCCTGGACACGTCCGGGTTCCTCGGCGCCCGGGCCACCGACGAACTGCTGGCCGACACCGACCTGGTGCTGCTGGACATCAAGTCCTGGGACCCCGCCGCCTACCGGCACGTCACCGGCGGCGAGGTCGCGCCCACGCTGGAGTTCGCCCGCCGCCTCTCGGACCTGGGCAAACCGATGTGGATCAGGTTCGTCCTGGTGCCGGGCCTGACCGACGATCCCGCCAACGTGGAAGGCATCGCCTCGTTCGTGTCCACCCTGTCGTCGGTCGAGCGCGTGGACGTGCTGCCGTTCCACAAGATGGGCGCGCCGAAGTACGAGGCCACCGGCCTGCCGTTCCTGCTCGCCGACACCCCGACACCGGACGCGGAACTGGTCGAGCGCGTGCGCGGGCAGTTCAAGGCGCACGACCTGCGGGCGTGATCAGGGCAGCAGGTCCCGTTCCCTCAGGAGGATCCGGGCGTGGTCGATGGCGTCGGGGGTGTGGTCGAAGACGGGCAGGTCCGTCGTGCCCAGTGCGCGGCGGTGCTCGTCGCGCACGCCGGAGAGCAGGACGGTGATGCCGCGGTGTTCCAGGCGCCGCACGGCGTCGCGCAGCACCTGCACGCCGGTGGCGTCGACGGCGGACAACCGCGACATCCGCAGGATCACCACCGCGACGGGCGTGACCTCCGTCAGCTCCAGCAGGAACCGGTGGGCGGCGGCGAACAGCAGCGGGCCGTCCAGCCGGTAGGCGACGATGTGCTGGGCCAGCAGGGCGCGTTCCTCGTCGCGGTGGTCACCCGGTTCCAGCGGCACCTCCTCCAGCCGCGCGGTCCGCGACACCGCGCGCAGGGCGAACACGCCGGCCAACACCAGGCCGACGATGACGGCGGTGACGAGGTCCAGCGCGAGGGTCGCCACGGCGGTCAACCCGAGCACGGCGGCGTCGGAACGGCCGGCCCGGGCCAGCGCCCGCACCGAGCCGACCTCGACCATCCGCACGGCCGTGGCCAGCAGCACGCCCGCGAGCACGGCGAGCGGGACGCCGGCCACCCACGGCGCGGCGACCAGGACGATCAGCAGGAGCACGACGGCGTGGACGAGGGCGGCGAGCCGGGAGGTCGCGCCGGAGCGAACGTTGACCGCCGTGCGGGCGATGGCCGCCGTGGCGGGCACCCCGCCGAACAGCGGTGCCACCAGGTTCGCCAAGCCCTGGCCGAACAGCTCCCGATCCGGGTCGTGCCGCTGGTTGACGCTCATCCCGTCGGCGACCGCGGCCGACAGCAGGCTCTCCAGCGCGGCGAGCGCGGCCACGGCCACCGCCGACGGCAGCAGCGACCACAGCGCGCCGAAGTCCAGGAACCCCCACGACGGTGCGGGCAGCGCTCTCGGCAGCGTCCCGATCGTGGCCACGGGCAGCGTCGTCCACTGCGCGGCGACGGTCGCCACCACGACGGCCGGCAACGAGAACGGCACACCGGGACGCCACCGAGCCCCGATCAGCATCACCGCAGCCACCCCGCCCGCCAAGGCGACGGCCTCCCAGTGCGGGGCCGCGACGAAGTTCCCGACAGCCGCCGCGGCCGCGAGCACCACGTGGTCCTCGCCGGACGCGGGCACCCCCAGGGCCGCGGGCACCTGCTGCAACGCGATCACCGCCGCGATGCCGATCGTGAAACCCTCCACCACCGGAACGGGCACGTACCGCATGTAGCGGCCCGCGCGAGCGACCGCGAGCAGCACCAGCAAGACTCCGGCCAGCAGACCGACGGTGAGCACGCCGTCCACGCCGTAGCGCGCGACGATCGGCACCAGCACCACCGTCATCGCACCGGTGGGTCCGGACACCTGGAGGCTGGAGCCACCGAACACCGCCGCCAGCGCACCCGCCACCACGGCCGTGACCAGGCCGGACGCCGCCCCCAGCCCGGAGGCGACACCGAACCCGAGGGCGAGCGGCAGGGCCACGATCGCCACCGTCACCCCGGCCACGAGGTCTCTTCGCGTCGCACCGGCCCAGTCCGCTCTGGCCGGCAGGAACGCCGTCACGCCCGCTCCTCTTCGCGCAGCATCGACAGCAGCTCGTTCTGACCGGTCAGCAGACCTGTCAGGACCTTGCGCGCGACGCGCAGCAGCTCCGCCACGTCGTCGCTGGTCAGCGCGTAGACCACGGTCGTGCCGTCCCGGGTCGCCGTGACGATCCCCGAACGGCGCAGCACCGCCAGCTGGGCCGAGAGGCTGGAGGCCTCGATGCCGATGTCGGCCAGCAGGTCGCGCACCGGCTTCGGGCCGTCCTGGAGCAGTTCGAGCACCCTGATGCGCGCCGGATGCCCCAGCATGCGGAAGAACTCGGCCTTGGCCTGGTACAGCGGGAGTGGCACGACGGCCTCCGACAAGTTGTGAAGTTGAAAACTTCTTCAACTCTACAACACGGTATCGGCAGCCAAGGCGGCCCGCGCACCGGCCGCGATTTCCATGTCCTCCCGGGCGGTGACCACCCAGACCGGCGTCCGGGACGCCTCCGCGCCGACCCGGGCATCACCCGAAGCCGCGGCGTTGGCCTCGCGGTCGAGGACGAGACCCAGGAACTCCAGGCCGTCCACCACTCGGGCGCGCACGTCGCCGTCGTGCTCGCCGATGCCGCCGGTGAACACCAGCAGGTCCAGTCCGCCCATCGACGCGGCCATGGCGGCGATGCCCTGGCGCAGGCGGTGGGTGAACACGTCGAGGGCCAGCCAGGCCTTCGGATCACCCTGAGCCGCGGCAGCGTGCACGTCGCGCAGGTCGGCGCATCCCGAGAGACCCAACAGCCCGGAGTGGTGTGCGAGGCCGTCGGCGAGTTCACCGGCGCCGAGGCGGTCCGACAGCCACAGCAGCAGGCCGGGGTCCAGGTCGCCGCTGCGCGTGGCCATGGGCAGACCCGCCAGCGGCGTGAAGCCCATCGTGGTGTCGACCGAGCGGCCGTCGTGGACGGCGGCCAACGAGCAGCCCGCGCCGAGGTGGCAGGTCACGACGCGGGTGCCGCCGCCCGCCAGTTCGACCGCGCGCCGGGCCGCGTAGGCGTGGGAGAGGCCGTGGAAGCCGTAGCGGCGCAGGTCCCAGCGATCACGCCATTCCGCCGGCAGCGGGTAGGTGGACGCCGCGGCGGGCAGGGTGCGGTGGAACGCGGTGTCGAAGCACGCCACGTGCGGCACGTCGGGGAACAGCACCCGGGCCGCGTCCATGCCTGCCAGGGCCCTGGGCTGGTGCAGCGGCGCCAGGTCCGTCAGAGCGGCGAGATCCCGGCGCACGGCGGGCGTGATGACGATCGGGCCGGTGAACCTGGCGCCGCCGTGGACGACGCGGTGGCCGACGGCGTGCACGGGCGGCAGGCGCAGGTCGAGGTCGGGGGTGCCGTCCCAGCGTTCGACGTGGTGCTGGGCCAGGACGGTGTCGTCCTGGCCCAGCACCGACAGCTTCAGGCTCGAGGAGCCCGCGTTGACGACCAGCACGTTCATCAGTACGGCCAGGTCCAGTCGCGGATCTCGGGCAGGTCCTCGCCGTGCTCGCGGATGTAGGCGTGGTGGCGGGTGCGCTGGTCCTGCATGTGCTGGCGCAGCCCGGCCGCCTTGACGCCCAGGCCGGGGACGCGGTCGATCACGTCGATGACCAGGCGGTAGCGGTCCATGTCGTTGAGCACGAGCATGTCGAAGGGCGTGGTGGTGGTGCCTTCCTCCTTGTAGCCGCGCACGTGGATGTTGTGGTGGTTGGTGCGGCGGTAGGTCAGGCGGTGGATCAACCACGGGTAGCCGTGGTAGGCGAAGAGCACCGGCTTGTCGGGGGTGAACAGGGCGTCGAACTCGTGGTCGGGCATGCCGTGCGGGTGCTCGGTCTCCGGCTGCAGGCGCATCAGGTCGACCACGTTGACCACTCGGACCTTCAGCTCGGGCAGGTGCTCGCGCAGCAAGGCGGTGGCGGCCATGATCTCCAGGGTCGGCGCGTCGCCGGCGCAGGCGAGCACCACGTCGGGCTCGGTCAGGCCGTCGTCCGTGCCGGCCCACTCCCAGATGCCCGCGCCGCGCGCGCAGTGCAGCGCCGATTCCTCGGGGCTGAGCCAGTCGGGGGTGTAGTTCTTGCCCGAGACGATGACGTTGACGTAGTCGCGGCTGCGCAGGCAGTGGTCGGCCACGGACAGCAGGGTGTTGGTGTCGGCGGGCAGGTAGACGCGGACGACTTCGGCCTTCTTGTTCATCACGTGGTCGATGAAGCCGGGGTCCTGATGGCTGAAGCCGTTGTGGTCCTGGCGCCACACGTGCGAGGAGAGCAGGTAGTTCAGCGACGCGACCGGGCGCCGCCAGTCGATCTCGCGGTGGGTCTTGAGCCACTTGGCGTGCTGGTTGAACATCGAGTCGATGATGTGGGTGAACGCCTCGTAGCAGTTGAACAGGCCGTGCCGCCCGGTGAGCAGGTAGCCCTCCAGGAAGCCCTGGCACAGGTGCTCCGACAGCACCTCCACCACCCGGCCGTTGGTCTCCAGGTGCTCGTCGGTCGGCAGCTTCTCGGCCAGCCACTGCTTCGCGGTCACCTCGAACACGGCGTCCAGCCGGTTGGACGCGGTCTCGTCCGGGCCGAACACGCGGAAGTTCTTCTCCTCCGCGTTCAGTGTCATGACGTCGCGCAGCATCCGGCCCAGCGCACGGGTCGGTTCGGACGTGGTGGTGCCGTGCTTGGTCACCTCCACCGAGTACGGGGTGGTGCCGGGCATGCGCAGCTCGCGCAGCAGCAGGCCGCCGTTGGCGTGCGGGGTGGCGCCCATGCGCAGCTCACCGCGCGGTGCGAGGGCCAGCAGTTCGGGCTTGGGGTGGCCGTCGGCGTCGAACAGCTCCTCGGGGCGGTAGGACCGCAGCCAGCCCTCCAGCAGCGCCAGGTGCTCGGGGTTGTCGCGGACACCGGCGAGCGGGACCTGGTGCGAGCGCCACGTGCCCTCCACCGGCACACCGTCCACCTCGGACGGCCCGGTCCAGCCTTTCGGGGTGCGCAACACGATCATCGGCCAGCGGGGGCGCTCGGTGTCCCCGGCACGGGCCGCCTCCTGGATTCGGTGGATCTCGTCGAACACCTCGTCGAAGACCTCGGCCATGCGCGGGTGCAGCACCGCCGGGTCGTCGCCCTCGACGTAGAACGGCGCATAGCCGTAGCCGCGCAGCAACGAGTCCAACTCCTCGTGCGGGATGCGCGCCAGGATCGTCGGGTTGGCGATCTTGTAGCCGTTGAGGTGCAGGATCGGCAGCACCGCCCCGTCGTGGGCCGGGTCCAGGAACTTCGTGCCGTGCCAGCTCGCCGCCAGCGGGCCCGTCTCCGCCTCGCCGTCGCCCACCACGCACGCCACGACCAGGTCCGGGTTGTCGAACGCCGCGCCGAACGCGTGCGCCAGGGAGTAGCCCAGCTCACCGCCCTCGTGGATCGAACCCGGCACCTCCGGGGCCACGTGGCTCGGCACGCCGCCGGGGAAGGAGAACTGCCGGAACAGCCTGCGCATGCCCTCACCGTCGCGCTGCACGTCCGGGTGCGTGTCGGTGTAGGAGCCCTCCAGCCACGTGTTGGCCAGCAACGCCGGCCCGCCGTGACCAGGACCGGTCACGAACAGCACGTCCTGGGACCGGTCGTTGATCACCCGGTTCAGGTGGGCGTAGAGGAAGTTCAAGCCCGGCGTGGTCCCCCAGTGGCCCAGCAGCCGGGGCTTGATGTGCTCCGGGGTGAGCTCTTCGCTGAGCAGAGGGTTGTCGAGCAGGTAGATCTGACCCGCCGACAGGTAGTTGGCCGCCCGCCAGTAGGCGTCGATCAAGGACAGGTCCGGCGCGGTGTTCTCCGGCTGCTGCGACATCTCGCTCTCCTGACGATCTCGGGGTGATGGTTCCCAGCCTGGTCCCGTCATCGATCCAGACCCAGTTCCGGGAGTCCCCGCCGGCCGGGGACCTTGGTCACTGTCGACCCGTGCCGGGCAGGACGAGACTGGAGGCATGAGCCACGTGCACGAGATCGCCGACATCCGGGTCGACCTGGCCCCTGGGCTGCCCGGCGAGGCCGGCGAGTACGCCCGCGCCAAGATCGCCACCATCGCCAAGTACGCCCCCGCCGACATCGCCTACGCCAGGGTTCGGCTGAGCCCCGACGGGCAGCGGCTGCTGGTGGCGCACGCGTCGCTGGACGTCAACGGGACACCGGTGAACGCCGAGGCGAGCGCGCAGACCTACCAGGAGGCGGTGGACCTGCTGCGCGACAAGCTGCAACACCAGCTCGCGAACGTCGGTCGCTGACCCCGTCGGCCACAAGCCGGTGATCCCGGGAACTCCCCGGGATCACCGGCTCAGTCGTGTCGGCGACCGTCCGGTCATCGGCGGCGCAACCACTTCTCCGCCTCGACCACGGCATAGGCGACGACCGCCACCGACGCGACCACCGCCCAATCACCCCACCCGATCGGCGCGGTGTGGAAGAGGGTGTGCATGAACGGTGCGTAGGTGAACAGCAGTTGCAGGACCGCGGTGACGGCGATGCCGACCAGGAGCCACGGGTTGCGGCGGAAGCCGACGTGCGGACGCAGGTCTCGCAACGACCGGCAGTTGAACAGGTAGGCGACCTGGGCGGCGACGAAGACGTTGACCGCGACCGTGCGCGCTTGGTCCAGCGTGCCGCCGTGCAGGTGGAACGCGGCGAACGAGCCGGCCAGCAGCACGGCCGAGACGAGCAGGACGCGCTGCACCAGGGCGCCGGTCAGCAGGGGCAGCGACGGTGGCAGTGGTGGGCGGCGCATGACGTTCGGCTCGCGCGGTTCGAAGGCCAGGGTCAGGCCGAGCGCGACGGCGGTGGTCATGTTGATCCAGAGGATCTGCACGGGCAGGATCGGCAGGGCGGTGCCGAGCAGGATCGCGGTGAGGATGACCAGGCCCTCGGCCATGTTCGTGGGCAGGGTCCAGATGATGAACTTGCGCAGGTTGTCGAAGACCGCGCGACCTTCCTCGACGGCGGCGCGGATGGACGAGAAGTTGTCGTCGGTCAGCACCATGTCCGCGGCCTGCTTGGCGACCTCGGTGCCGCCGCGGCCCATCGCGACGCCGATGTCCGCTCGCCGCAGCGCCGGTGCGTCGTTGACGCCGTCACCGGTCATCGCGACCACGTGCCCGTCCGCCTGGAATTGCTTGACCAGCCTCAGCTTCTCCTCGGGCGAGACGCGGGCGTGCACGGCGTCGTCGGGCAGGGAGAAGTGGGCGGCGATGGCGCGGGCGGTGCCGAGGTGGTCGCCGGTGATCATGCGGACCACGATGCCCGCGTCCTGGCAGGCGCGGACCGCGTCGACGGCCTCGGGCCGGGGCGGGTCGTGCATGGCCTGCAGACCCAGCAGCACGGCCCCGTGCAGGACGTCCTCGGTCAGCGGGATGTCCTCGGGCACGTGTGCGCGGGCGAAGGCGAGCACTCGCAGCCCGCGGCTCGCCAGTTCCTCGGCGGCGGTGTGGTCGGTGGAGCCGGTGAACCCGAAGATCCGCTCGACCGCGCCTTTCAGGTAGACGACACCGCCTTCTTGGCGGGTGGCCATGAAGGCGCGTTGCGAGGTGAAGGGTAGCTCGTCCACGCGTGCGGGCACGTCCTCGGACGTCAACCCGGCCTTGCGGGCGGACACGACGAGCGCGGCTTCGGTGGGGTCGCCCACGGCGGTCCAGCCGCCGTCCTGCAGGACGACGTGGGCGTCATTGCACGCCAGGCCGGCCAGCAGGACCTCGCGCGCGGCATCCGGCGGTGGCGGGTGCCCGCCCAGCGGTGCGTAGCCGATCCCGTCGACCTCCCACCGCTGCCCGCCGGCGGCGACGACCTGGCGGACGGTCATCGCGTTGGCGGTGAGCGTGCCCGTCTTGTCGGTGCAGATGATCGTGGTGGAGCCCAGTGTCTCCACCGCGGGCAGGCGGCGGATGACGGCGTTGCGCCGGGCCATGCGGGCGACACCGATGGCCAGCGTCACCGTCACGGCGGCGGGCAGCCCTTCGGGGATCGCGCCGACCGCCAGCGCCACGGCCGCGGTCACCATCTCGGCGAACGGCTCGCCGCGCAGCATCCCGATCACGACGGTGACCACGGCCAGCCCGAGGATGACGGCGGTCAGCAGCTTGCTGAACCGGGCGAGTTTGCGGGTCAGCGGTGTCTGCACGGTCGTGGTGCTGCCGACCAGCCGGTGCACGTGCCCGATCTCGGTGTCCGCGCCGGTCGCGACCACCACTCCGCGCCCGCCTCCGGTGGTGACGAGCGTGCCGGAGAAGGCCATGTTCGTGCGGTCGGCCAACCCGGTGTCGTGCGGCACCGGCAGCGGGTCCTTGGCCGACGGTTGCGACTCGCCGGTCAGCGCGGACTCGTCGACCCGCAGCTCGCGCGTGCGCACGAGCCGCAGGTCGGCGGGCACCTGGTCGCCTTCCTCCAGCACCACCAAGTCGCCGGGCACCACGTCGTCGGAGGTGATCCGCGCGGCGACACCCTCGCGGATCACGGTCGCCTCGGTCCGGACCATCGCCTCCAAGGCGTCGAGCGCCTGTTCGGCCCGCACCTCCTGCAAGTAGCCGACGATCGCGTTGACCAGGACCACGCCCAGCACCACGGAGGCGTCCACGGTCTCGCCCAGCGCCGCGGTCAGCGCCGCGGCACCGAGCAGCACGTAGATCAGGGGGTTGTGGAACTGGGCGAGCATCCGCCGCAGTCGGCCGGGGCCACGCCGCTCGGGCAGCCTGTTCGGGCCGAGCGAGGCCAGCCGTTCCCCGGCCACCGCCCCGGACAGGCCGGTGTCGGCGTCGGTCTCGGCGAGCAGCACGACCTCGTGCACGGGCATGCCGTGTGGTGCGGCCTCGCGTTCAGCCGTGGTCGACGGCATGACGCGTCTCCGGGAAGCGGACGTCGACCACACCGGCCACCGCGCCCGCGAGCACGGCGGCCACGTGCCGGTCGCGTTCGTCGTCCAACTCGTCCACGATCGCCACCCGGCCGTCCACCACCGACACCGTCCAGCGGTGCGGGTCGGCGTACAGGCCCAGTCGGCGTCGGACCTCGGCGGCCAGGGTCCGGTCGTCCCGGCTGACCGCGCGGAGCATGTCGCGGCGGGTGACGATGCCGACCAACCGCTTGCCGTCCACCACGCACGCGCTGCGTGCGCCGTGCTCCACCATCCGCCGGGCCAGCTCCGCGACGTCCGTGCCGGGCGCTGCGGCGACCACCGGCTCGCTCATCACGTCGGCGACGGTCCTGCGGGGGACGGCACGCGCCCGTGACGGCTCCCCGTGCACGAGCGAGCGGGGGTCGACGGGCAGCCGGTCGCGCAGCGCGTCGGTCTCGGTCACCACGCCCACCAGTGTTCCGGACTGGTCGACGACCGGCAGCGCGGTGAACCCCTTGGTGGCGAGCAGTGCTGCCGCGTCACGCGCGGATGTCCCGGGCGACACGGTCACCACGTCACGCGTCATCAGGTCGCGGACCCTCATCGCCCGGCCTCCTGTCCCGCACCGACCGCGGTCCCGTCGTGCTGCCCGTCGTTCGGCGGTAGGACGACGACGGGCACGGTCGCGTGCCGCACGCAGTGCGCGCTGGTGCTGCCCAACAGCACCTGCCGCAACCGGCTGCCGCTGTGCGCGGCCACCACGAGCACCGACGCGCCCCGGGCCTGCGCCTCCAGCGCCTCGGCGGCCGGTCCCCGCACGCAGTGCCGGATGATCCGCGGGAACTCCAGCCGGCCCACGGACGCCGCGCGCAACGCGTCGTCGACCAGTGCCTCCGAACGGTCCCGAGCGTCCTGCTCGGACGTCATAGCCCAGTCGGCCAGCGGTTCGTAGGAGTAGGCGTTGACCACGTGCAGCGGCAGTCCGCGCCGCGCTGCCTCGTCCATGGCCCACCTCAGGGCGCGGTCACCCGTCGGGGTGCCGTCGACACCGACCACGATCGGACCTGCGTTCATGACTGCACCTCGTTCAGCTCGATGACGATCTCCGGCGCGTGCCGGAGCGTGTTGTGCACGGTGCAGTGCTGGACCACGGCGAGCAGGGCGGTCTTGCGCCGCTCGGACAGCCCGGCCGGCACTCGCACGGCCAGGCACACCTCGGCGACGCGGGCCAGCGGGTCGGAGGCAGTCCGGTACCGGGCGGTCACCGCCAAGCCGCGGCGCGACTCGCCGTGGCGGTCGAGGAACCGGCCCGCGTAGAAGGCGGTGCAGGCGGCCATCGACGCGACCAGCAGCTCGACCGGGGTGGGGCCCAGGTCGTGGCCGCCGGACTCCTGCGGCTGGTCGGTGTGGACGTGGTGGTCGCGCATCCGCACCACGTACTCCTCCCCGGACTCATAGGTCACTTCGACCGGGACGGTGGCGGTGGCGGTCATGACGTCCTCCTCGGGTCGCGGAGCCTGCGCAGGAACGGATCGACCGGTTCGGCGGGCGCGACGCGGACCCTGGCGTCGACCGCCAGCACCCGCCGCCCGGTCAGGACCAGGGGGTTGAGGTCGAGTTCGGCCATCTCCGGGACGAGCTCGGCGAGCCGGCCGACCCGCAGCAGCACGTCGCGCACGGCCGCTTCGTCGTGCTCGCGGAACACCTTCCGCGAGGCGCGGAAGCCGTGGAGCAGGTCGTCCACGTCCGCTTCCGACAGCGGTGCGAGGGCGGCGGCGCGGTCGTCGACCAGGTCGGTGTCCACGCCGCCCAAGCCGGTCACCACGAGGGGACCGAACCGGGGGTCGGTCACCACTCCCACGATCAGCTCCCTGCCCCGGTCGGCCATGGGCTGCACGAACACGCCGTGCAACTGCTCGCCGAACCGCTCGCGCAGCGACTCGAAGGCGTAGGTCACGGCGTCCTCGCCGGCCAGGTCGAGCAGCACACCGCCGCCCTTGCTCTTGTGCAGCAGCCCGCGCGCCACGGCCTTCAGCGCGACGGGTCCGCCAACGGACCGCTGCGCGGCCACCGCGGACTCGGCGTCCCGGACCAACACCCCACCGAGGACGGGCAACCCGAACGCGCCCAGCAGCCGCACCACCCGATCGGGGTCCAGCCACCCGCCTCCGGGTTCGGCCGCGAGGTGTTCGGCGACGACGGCGCGGGCGGTCGGCAGGTCGATCCCCGACAACCCGCCGGGGCGCGGCGCCGGGCGGCGCAACCACGTGGCGCGTTCGGCCAGCGCGGCGAGCACGGCGGCGGCACGGGCGGGCTCGGTGTAGCGGGCGATGGCGTCCTCGCGCAGCGACACCGCCCCGTCCTGGTCGGTGCTCACCGCGAGCACCGGCTTGGCCGCGGGGTGGATGCCACCGGCCGGGTCGCCCAGCGCGGTGGGCACGGTGACCGCGATGACGGCGTCCACCGCCGGGTCGGCGACCAGCAGGTCCAGGCAACGCCCGAACGTCGCCCCGTCGACGACGGCGGTGGTGTCGACCGGGTTGCGCGGGCTCGCCGTGCTCGGCAGCAGGGCCGTCAACGCCTCGACCGTGTCCGGGCCCAGGTCGGCGATGGCCAGCCCGTGCCGGACGCAGGCGTCCGCGGCCAGCACACCCAGTCCGCCCGCGTTGCCCAGCACGGCGACGGAACGCCCGGCGGGCAGCGGGGTGGCGTGCAGCGCGGCCAGCACGTCGACCATCTCGCCGACACCGTCCACCGCGATCACGCCCGCCTGCCGGAACAACGCGTCCCGCGTCACCGCCGGCGTCGCGGTCGAGGCGGTGTGCGACGCGGCGGCACGTTGACCGGCCTCGCTGCTCGCGGCCCGGATCGCCAGCACCGGCTTGCGCCGCGCCACCCGCCGGACCAGGCGCGAGAACTTGCGCGGGTTGCCGAACGACTCCAGGTACAACGCCACCGCGCGCGTCCGCTCGTCGCGCTCCCACCACAGCAGCAGGTCGTTGCCGGACACGTCGTACTTGTCACCGGTCGAAACGAGCTGCGAGGTGCCCAGCCCCAACCGCCGCAGCTGCTCGGCCGCGGCGATCGCGACCCCACCGGACTGCGTGACCAGGCCGATCCCACCCGGCTCGGTCCGGTCGCGGGTGAAGGTGGCGTCCAGCCTCACCTCCGGGTCCGTGCTGGACACGCCCACGCAGTTCGGGCCGACCATCCGCATCCCGTACCGGCGCACGACCTCCAGCAGGTGGTCGGGCTCGACGCCGGAAGTGATCACGACCAGCGCCTTCACCCCACGCCGACCGCAGTCCTCGGCGACCCGCACGACCGCCTCAGCGGGCACGCACACCACCGCCAAGTCGGGCGCCTCGGGCAGGTCCGCGACCGCCGGGTGGCACTTCACACCCAGGATCCGCCGGGCGTGGGGGTTCACCGCGTACAACGCACCGGTGAACCCGCCGTCGACCAGGTTGGCCAGCACCGCGTTGCCCACGGAGGACGGCTTGCGGCTCGCGCCGACCACCACCACCGAGGCGGGCTCGAGCACCGCGCGCAGGCTGGACACGTCGGCGGCCCGCTCCCGGTCGGCGACGGCCTCCAGGTAGCGCTCACCGGGGTCGAGACCCAGGTCGACGCGGATCTCACCGCTGTCCGCCGTGGACGTCCACACCAGACCCAGGTCGGCGAAGACCCGCAACATCTTCGAGTTCACCGTGAGCACGTCGGCACGGAACCGTCGCACACCCCGCCCGCGCGCCAACGACACCAGGTGCTCCAACAACAACGTGCCGACACCGTGCGACTGCCGGTCGTGCGCGACCACCAACGCCACCTCGGCGGTCTCGTCGTCCAGCAGGACGTAGCTCGCGGCCCCGACCAGCGCGTCCGAGGCGAACGCGCCGATCACGACGTGCAACGGCTCCACGGCCGAGGTCAGCCGGGCGACGAACTCGTCCAGGTGACGGGGCGCGGCACCGAAGAACCTCAGGTAGCGGTCGTCCGCCGGCAAGTCGCGGTGCAGGGCGAGCAGGGCGTCGGCGTCGGCCGGCCCCAGCTCGCGCAACGCCACCACCGACCCGTCGGCCAACAACGCCCGGTCGACGTTCAGCGAGGCCGTCGAGGAGGCGGTCACAGCAGCGGTCCCGGGGTGATGACGGGCTTCGGCTCGACGTGCTCGGGCCTGGGCTCGCGCACCACGACCACGGGACACGACGCGTGGTGCACGCAGTAGGAGCTGACCGAACCCAGCAGCACCTCTCGGACCGGTCCAGCGCCCCTGCTGCCGACCACCAGCAGCGCCGCGTGCCGCGACGCCTCGGCCAGCACGTCGCGGGCGTCGCCCTCGGCGAGCACGGTCCGCACCTCGACACCGGCTTCGCCCACCACGTCCTCCAGCACGCGTCGGTGGTCGTCGCGGATCTTGTCGCGGTCCAGCCCGGCGGCGATGGTGGCCGTCATCGGTCCGATCACCACGCCGTAGTCGACGTGCCAGGCCAGGATCGCTTCCACCGCGCAACCGCGCAGCTTCGCCTCCTCGACGGCCCAGCTCAATGCGGTTCGGCTGACCGGTGAGCCGTCCACGCCCACCACGATCGTCTCGTCCATTGCCCCTCCTCGGGTGCTCACCCCCAGCCTCGCGGGGGTGGAACACCGAGGTCAGTGGCCGCGGTCCCGTCGGCGACGGGACCTTCGACCCTGAAGGCGGCGCGGGATGCGCATCGTCCCTTGAGGTTGGGGACCTAGGGCCCTGCCGGTCCCACCGCCGCAGGGCGAACGCTCCAGGTAGAGGGAGAGGAGAAGGCCATGATGCTCGTTGGTGTGGACGGTTCACCGGCCAGTCGTGAGGCGCTGCGCTGGGCGTTGGCCCAGTCGGTGAAGACCGGTGAGACCGTCGAGGCGACGATGGCGTGGCTGCGCGAGCCGGAGTTCCTGGCAGCCGCGTCGATGGGCGTGCACCCGCACGCCGACAAGCCGGGCCACCGGCACCCGGCGCGCGAGCTCCACACGATCGTGGAAGAGGTTCGTGCGTCCGTGCCGGGTGCGCCGCCGGTCAGCGAGGTGACCATCATCGGAGAGGCGGGCACCGCGCTGGCCCAGGCGTCCCGGCAGGCGGACCTGCTCGTGGTCGGCACCCACGGGCACGGCAGGTTCACCGAGCTGGTCCTGGGCAGCGTGGCGGCGGACTGCCTGCGGCACGCGACGTGCCCGGTCGTGGTCGTGCCGCCTGCCCGGACCTGACTCCCGTCGGGGTTCGCTCACACGGCGCGACGGAACGGGGGACCGGTCAGGTGACCGGTCCCCCGTTCCGTCGACCCCGCGTTCAGTGCTCCCCGGTGGTAGGTCGGACGACGGCGAGGGGGCAGGGCGCGTGGTGGATCAGCGCCTGGCTGGTGGAGCCGAGCAGCATGCCGGTGAAGCCGCCCGTGCCGTGGCTGCCCACGACCAGCAGCCGGGCGTCCCCCGCCGCCTCGATCAGCGCCCGGACGGGGCGGTCGTGGACGACGACGCGGTCCACGGACACGTCCGGGTACTTCTCCTGCCAGCCCGCCAGGCGCTCGGCCAGCAGACGCAGCTGCTCGTCCTCGACCTGCGACCAGTCCACGGTGAAGCGCGAGTGGTAGGCGCTGTCGACCAGGAAGTCGGTCCAGGCGATGACCGCGGTGAGCGGCGCGCCGAGCAGGGACGCCTCGGCGAAGGCGAAGGCGATCGCCTCCTCGCTCGTGGGCGAGCCGTCCACGCCCACCACGACCGCACCGTCGCGGCGGATGTCGTCTCGGACGACGACCACCGGACTCTCGCCGTGCGCGGTGACCGCGACGGCGACGGAGCCCACCAGCAGGCCGGAGAAGCCGCCCAGCCCTCGGGAGCCGAGCACGACCAGCCGTGCCCCGTGCGAAGCGGCGATCAGGGCGGCGGCGGGTCGGTCGACCACGACGGAGGTCTCGACCTCCACCCCGGGGGCGACCTCGCGGGCGGCTGCCGCAGCCTGGTCGACCCACTGCCGTCCCTGCTTCTCGAACGCCTCCCGCACCTCGTGGCCGGTCAGCACGATCTCGGGGTAGCCGCGGACGGGCAGCAGGTAGGCGTGCACGAGCTTGAGCGGCGCACGGTGCCGGGCAGCCTCCCCGGCCGCCCACTCCACGGCCGTCAACGCCGACGCCGAACCGTCCACACCGACCACGATCGGGGCACTCATCACAGGTTCCCTCCGAATCCGACGTCGGGATCGCAGGCGGACCCCGGGTGTCTCCGGTTCCGACGCTAGGCAGCCGACGCCCCGAGGGCAGTGGTCGTAGGTCCTCAGCGGGCAGGGACCTACGACCACCGCCGGACACCGGCCACGACCCTGTGCCGCGGACGCCGGGCGGAGCACCGTGGAGCCATGACCGACCGGATTCCCGCGCCCGTCGTCGTGACGGGTGACCACTCCCCCTGGGGCGAAGCCGCCCTCCGGTGGGCGGCCGAGTACGCCGTGGCAACCAGGTCGCCGCTGGAGGTGCGCCCGCCGGCCGCCGACCCCGTCCGCGACCTGATGCCGGTGGGGTGCCGTGCCGGTCTCCTCGTGGTCGGCTACCGCGGCGTGAACGGCACCGCGTTCGGCCTGGGTCGGCTGGTGTTGCCGCTGGTCGAGCACGCGGCGTGCGACGTCGTCGTGGTCCGCGGCGCGGCCGAGGCGTTGCGCCGCGCCCACCGCCGGGTCACCGTGCTGCTGTCCGGTGACGTGGCCGACGACGACCTGGCTCTCGCCCGTGCCGTCGCCTACGCCGAGCAGCACCACGTGGCGCTGCGGGTCCTGCACGCCACGCCGTCGCTGCCGGTGCGGGCCGACGACCCCGTGTGGCCGGTGACCCACGCCGACGACGTGCTGCGCGGCACCCGGCACACCTCGGTGCTGGCCAGGATGCACCCGCACGAGGCGATCACCCGCTACGCCGACACCGACCTGCTCGTCCTGGCCGGACACGGTCCCGTCACCCGCGCGGCGCTGCACCACGCCCCCTGCCCAGTCCTCGTGGCCCACCGCCACCCGGTCGACGTCGCACCCCCGCGCTCCGCCGAACACGATCGAGCAGCCCACGCCGTGCACTGACACGATGGGAGGACCTTGAGCGCGCGGCGGGAGGGTCTTTCGACCCTGTGTCGGACGACCCCTGTGGGCGAAGGTCTGATCAGACGGACGACGGAGGGGTGGAGCGGTGGCTCGGGTGTTTCTGGTGGACGACCACGAGGTGGTCCGCGTCGGCGTGCGGGAACTGCTCAACAGCGCGGACGACCTGGAGGTGGTGGGCGAGGCCGGGTCGGTGGCCGAAGCGCTGGCCAGGGTGCACGCCAGCGGAGCCGACGTCGCGGTGCTGGACGTGCGGCTGTCCGACGGCAACGGCATCGAGCTGTGCCGCGAGCTGCGCTCCCAGCTGCCCGACCTCAAGTGCCTGATGCTCACCTCGTTCACCGACGACGAGGCCCTGTTCGACGCCATCATGGCCGGCGCGTCCGGGTTCGTCCTCAAGCGCATCCTCGGCAACGACCTGCAGAACGCCGTCCGCAAGGTCGCCGCCGGCGAGTCCCTGCTCGACGCCCGCTCCACCGCCGCCCTGCTCAACCGCATCCGCCGCGAACGCGAGGAGGGCGACCCGGTGCGCACCCTCACCGAGCAGGAGCGCACCGTGTTCGACTACATCGGCGAGGGCCTGACCAACCGGCAGATCGCCGAGAAGATGTTCCTCGCCGAGAAGACCGTCAAGAACTACGTCTCGCACCTGCTGGCCAAGCTCGGCCTCGAACGCCGCACCCAGGCCGCCGTCCTCGCCACCCGCCTGCGCAAGCCCGCGCCGCCGTCGGAGGGCTAGTTGTACCGCCCTGGGAGGTTGTGGCGGTTCGACGCGACCGAGCGGTTCCAGGTCTCGTCGACCACCGTCGCCCGCTGGGCCTCGCGTTACCGCGAGCCGGGCATGGCCACCGTTCCAGCCGACCGCGCCACAGCCCGCGTCGCCTGCCCACCCGCTGCGAACGCAGGATCGTGAAGGTCCGCCTGACGCGGCTGCGGGGCGGGCCCGCATCGCCTACCTGCTCGGGTTGAACCCCTCCACGGTGCACCGGGTGCTGCGCCGCTTCGGCCTGGCCCGCCTGGCGCACCTGGACCGGGCCACCGCCGCACCGGTGCGCCGCTCGAATACGCCGCGCCCGGCACCCTGGTCCACGTCGACATCGAGAAGCTGGGCAACGTCCTCGACGGCGGGGGCCACGAAGTCCCTCCCCGGGTCGCGCACGGGTCAGTACAGCTAGTTCAGCGGGACCTGCCAGGTCAGCCGGGTGCCGCCGCCGGGTTCGCCGGTCACCGAGCAGGTGCCGCCCAACGCGGTGGCCCGCTGCTCCAGGTTGCGCAACCCGCTGCGGGCGACCCGCGGCGGCAGGCCCACACCGTCGTCCACGACCGAGATGGTCAGCTCGGCGCCCGCCTCCACCGTGAGGACCAGTTCCTTCGCCCGCGCGTGCCGCACGGCGTTCGTCACCGCCTCCCGCACCACGGCCTCGGCGTGCTCGCCGATGTCGTCGGGCACCGAGTTGTCCACCGTGCCGGTCATCCGCACGGTCGGCGTGACCGGCGCGTCCTCGGTCAGCTCGGTGACCAGGTCCAGCAACCGCCGCCGCAGGCCCGGCAGGTCGTCACCGGCCTGGAGGTCGAAGATCGAGGTGCGGATCTCCAGCACCGTCTCGTCCAGCTGGTGCACCGCCTTGCGCACCCGCTCCCGCACCTGGGGCTCGCGGATCGCGCCCAACGCGCCCTGCAGGCTCATGCCGGTGGCGAACAGCCGCTGGATCACGTGGTCGTGCAGGTCACGGGCGATCCGGTCGCGGTCCTCCAGCACGTCCACCAGCCGCCGCGCCCGCTGGTTCTCGGCGAACTCCAACGCCACCGCCGCCTGATCCGCGAACGACGCCAGCACCGGCACCTGGTCCGCCCCGAACCGGGCGCCGCCCTTCTCCCGCGCCACCAACAGCACACCCGTCACCGCCGAGCCCACCCGCAACGGCACCGCGACCCCCGGACCCGCGTGCACCTCCGCATCACCGAGCCGGCCTTCCAAGTCCTCGACCAGCATCGGCGTACCGGAGGCGAGCACCTCCCCCACGACCGTCCCGGCGCCGACCAGCACACCGCCCATCAGGCCCTCGACCTGCTCACCCACGCCGGCGACCATGCGCAGCCGCTGCCCGTCCAAGCCCTCGGTCTGCACTATCAGCGACATCGACGCCCCTGACAGCTCCCGGGTCCGCAGCGCGATCAACCGCAGCGCGTCGTCGACCGAAGCGCCGCCCAGCAACTCGGTGTTGACCTCCGCCGTGGCCTCCAGCCACCGCTCCCGCATCCGGGACCGCTCGAACAACCGGGCGTTCTCGACCGCCACGCCCGCCGCCGCGGCCAACGCGGTCAGCACCACCTCGTCATCGGCGCTGAAGTCGTTGCCGTCGATCTTCTCGGTCATGTAGAGGTTGCCGAACACCTCGTCGCGCACCCGCACCGGAACACCCAGGAAGCTGTGCATCGGCGGGTGGTTCGCCGGGAACCCCACCGACGCCGGGTGCTCGGCCAGGTCGTGCAACCGGATCGCCCGCGGATCCTTGATCAACAACCCCAACAGCCCCTTGCCCTCCGGCAGGTGCCCCATGTGCAAGCGCGTCTCCGGGTCGATGCCCACGTAGACGAACTCCGACAGGTTCTCCTGCGTGCCCAACACGCCCAACGCGCCATACCGCGCGCCGACCAGCTCGACCGCCGCCTGCACGATCCGCTGCAACGTCGAGTCCAGCTCCAGCCCCGCGCCGACCGCGATGACCGCGTCCAGCAGACCTTGCATCTTGTCCCTGGTCGACGCGATCTCGGTCAGTCGCTCACGCACCTCGTCGAGCAGTTCGTCCAACCGCAACCCGCCCAGCAGGCGGTGCGGAAGCTCCTCGTCAGCAGATCCGGCCACGGGACCAGCCTTCCACCCCTGCCGGACACGGCCAAGTCCGGCCGACCCTGCCAGAACGGGACCTTCGACCATGTGTTCCCGCTCCCCTGCGACGCACAGTGGGGATGTTGGTTCGATCAGGGAAGCGGGCAGGGACGACATGGCAGACATGACCGAGGTGCTCGGGCTCGCGGCGGACGAGATGACCGACGTGCTCACCGCCGCCACGCTCGCCCCATCGGTGCACAACACCCAACCCTGGCGATTCCGCCTCGCACCCGACCGGATCGAACTGCACCCCGACCCGACCCGCAGGCTGCCCGCCACCGACCCCGAGGACCGGGAACTGCGGCTGTCCTGCGGCGCCGCCCTGCTCAACCTCCGCCTCGCCCTCCTCGACCGCGGCATCCGACCCCTCGTCACCCTCATGCCCGGCGCCGACGCGCCCGGCGCGCTCGCCACCGTCCGCCGAGGCGGCCACCGCGACCTCGACGAGGAGACCCGACAACTGATCAAGGCGATCCCCGCCCGGCGCTCCAACCGCAAACCGTTCCGCGACGTGCCGGTGCCGGTCGAGCACCGGCACGCGCTGGTGCGGGCCGCCGAGCGCGAGCGGTCGTGGCTGCACATCGTGACCGACCGCGGCGAACGGGCCCGGCTGCAGGGCTTCGTGGCCAAGGCGCAGCGCATCCAGGCCGACGCGCCGCAGGTGCGGGCCGAGCTGACCGGCTGGACCGGCCCGCGAACCGGCGACGGCATCCCACCCAAGTCCGCCGGCATCCAGCCCGCGCCCCAGGACGAATGGGCCATGCGCGACTTCCACGCCGCGGAGCGCCCCCCGGGCAAGGACTACGAGTCCGACCCGCTCATCGTCGTGCTCTGCTCGTTCTACGACGGTCCCCTCGCCGAACTCCAGGCAGGCCAAGCCCTGCAACGCGTCCTGCTCACCGCCACCACCCTCGGCCTGTCCGCGTCCTTCATGTCCCAGGCGATCGAAGTGCGCCCCGTCCGCGACGAACTCCGCCGCGCCCTCGGCGGCACCCTCGAACCCCAGACCGTTCTCCGCATCGGCTACGGCTCACCGGTCCCCGCCAGCCCTCGCCGCGCCGCCCGTGACCTCCTCCTGGAGCCGATCCGCACGACCTGAATCTCCGTGAGACCGCAAACTTGTCCACAGCTCTGTGGACAGTCGGAATGATCTGACGTATCTTTGCGTGCATGAGCGGCTTCGTGGCTGGTGATGCCAACCCTGATCTGTTGGTCGCCGCACGTGAGGCGCTCGGGTGGACGCAGAAGCGGCTGGCCGAGGAGCTGACCCGGCTGGCGAAGGCCGACCCGGAGATCAGCCAGGGTTACGTCTCCCGCGCGGAGAAGGGCTCGCTGACGGTCGCCGGGGAGCGGCTCGAACTGTTCGCGAGCGCCCTGGGCGCCACCCCGGACCTCCTCGTCAGCGACTCGAAGTTGTGGTCACTCGGCGAAGGGTGCCTCTATCATCGCAACCGCGCGTCGACCAAGGCGTCGACGCTGCGACGACTGCACGCTCGGATCAACCTGTTGCGCCTCTACCTGCGGAGACTCGCCGCCGACTCCACCGTGCCCCTGCGGGAGTTCACGCTCGTTCCGATGCGGGTCGGGGACATCGACGGCCCCGAAGATGCCGCCCGCGCGCTCAGGCGCACCCTCGACCTCCCGGACGGGCCGGTCGAGTCCGTGACCGCCATCGCCGAGCAGGTGGGCGCGCTGGTGGTGCCGATGTCGCTGGGCGGACGCGAGGTCGACGCGACGAGCCTGCACCCCCCGGGAGAGGCGCCGGTGTTCGTGGTCAACACCGACGCGCCCGCCGAGCGCCGACGGTTCACCCTGGCTCACGAACTGGGACACATCGCGTGCGCCCCCGCGCCGGACATGGACGTGGAGGACATGGCGCAGGCGTTCGCCGGCGAACTGCTCGCACCGGCAGCCCAGGTGCGCGGCGACCTTCGCGCCGCGCCGATCACGCCGGCGCGGTTGTTGCAGCTGAAAGCGCACTGGCGCATGTCCGCGGCAGCGCTGCTGCGCCGCGCGGTCGACTTGGCGGTCATCACGGACTCCCGGTACCGCACGCTCAACACCCAGATGTCCGCGCTCGGCTGGAAGACCGGCGAACCCGAACCGCTGCCGGACGAGGCGACGACGGTCGTGCCGGCTCTCGTGGCCGCCGCGGTCCGTTCGACCGGCGGCATCGCCGCCGCGGCGGCGAAGGCGGGGACGACCGCCGAGAACCTTCGGGCCATGCTCGGCGACGACGTGTTGGGGGCAGACGATGACTGATCTGCACGACGGGAGCGCCTCCTCGCCGAACGACGACCCGGTGAGCCCGCTCGCGCAACTCGCCGACCTCCCCTCGCCGAAGCGACCTGCGGGCAGCGTCGGCACCCTGCTCGATCGCATGCTGATCTACGCCCGCCCGGACCAGGTTCCTGTGCTGCGGCCGCACGTCAACCTCGAGCGCAGCGGGTTCGTCATCGCCGGCGCCACGGCGAGCAGGCGCATGAAGTTGCTCGCCGAGGACGGTTTCGACGGGCTCGTCCTGGTCGATCCCGCCGCCTACGAGAAGCACGTCGCCACCGTGGGCGCGCCGTTCTGGTCCCCCGAGGACCAACTGCTCCCGACGAGCCTCGAAGACCTGCTCGACCAGCAGTTGATGGCAGGCGCACCGGCGGCGCTCACCCCCACCAAGTTCATCACCGCGGGCGACACCGACTCGCTCAAAGCAGCGGCACGGCAGGTGAAACTCCTGCGGCGCAACGACATGATTTTCGTGGCTCCACTGGACATCTCCTTCCTCGACCGGAAGTTCATCCGCCAGACGACCGCCATCCTGGCCGACGCCGACTGCCCTGTCGCACTCGTGCTCGGCAAGCAGTTCGACCCGCTCGCACAGGCCGCGACACGCATCATCCCGAACCTCCGGACGCTCGCCGCGACGATCGAGCTCATGCCGATGCGCACGGACTTCAACGCGTTCGACCTGGTCGCCCACGGCGCCTTCGCCGGCGCCATCGGCACCGGCGGATCCGTTCGACACGCCGTCGAGCCACCGCAGAAGCCCATGGCGTTCAACCAGGACCCCTCGCCGAGCGTCCTGGTCCCCGAACTCATGTGCTGGTGGAAGGGCAACAAGCTCGCCGAACTGTTCGGCGCCAAGGAGCACCTCGCGCCACGCTGCCCTTGCGAGGTCTGCGCCACGAGGAAGCTGACCAGGTTCCTCAAGCGGACCGACAAGAACGAGGCCATGGCACACGCCGTGGCCGTCTGGTCCACGTACGCGGCCGACATGCTCGACGCGCCGACGCTGCGCCAGCGCGCCCAGTACTGGCGGAACGTCTGCCGCAACGCGCTGCACCACCACAAGCTCATCCCCGCCCAGCTGAAGCTGGCGAAGCCGCTCAAGCCGCAGAAGTCCTTGGAGGTCTGGGCCGAGCTGCCGCCCTGGCCCACCGACCAACCGTGAGCGTCAGCGGTCCAGCGCGTGGCGGTAGACGCGCTCGCAGAAACGCCACCACGCGACGGACGGTCGCCACTCCGACAGAGGTTCCGGCTCCAGCACCACGGTCGGCGCGGCACGCGGACCCACCGCGACACCGACGCCGTACCACGACGCCTCGGCAAGGACCTCGTCAGCGTTCTCGGGAAGCTCCCGCGTGACGAACATCCGCGGGCAGTGAGCCGCGAACGCGGACGCCCGCTCAAGACCATCCCGCCAGTGCACGGCATGCACAACGGCGAGCAGCGGGGTCACCGCGGGAACGACGAGCCGCGTCACCGAGCGGCCCGTGAACTCCACCACCCCAGCGGGTGCCCGCCGGAGAACGCGAAGACTCGACGGATCGATCGAGGAAAGGGGCAGCGCCTCCCGGAGAGGCAGTTCCATGAGAACGTCGAGCAGTTCCATCGAGTCGAGGTGGCCGAGGCCCTCACCACGTCGACGACCGTGTTCGGCGTGATCAGTGCGGTGGACGATCGTCGCCGAGATGCCGAAGAGCCGCGCCTTCGTCTCACTCGTTTCCTTGTCGACCATTGCAGACGCGGCACCTGACATCGCTGCCGCCGCGTGGGCCGGGTAGGTCATGGTTCGCCCCTCCTCGGGAGGGCCGAGGCGGCGCGGTCAGCGTTCTGCACGACGTGATCCTTCCTCAACACGCCGGCACCTGCCCACCTCGGGTGTCACGTTCCAGCCACGACCTGCACGTTCCGACCCGTCTGGCCGACCAGGGCCCGGCATCGTCCCCACCACGACGAACACATCCCAGGTGTGAAATCCGTGCGATGTGGGCACCCCGACCCCTGTAACGATCACGCCGCGACGCAGAGTCGGCGTGGCACGAGGACAAGGAAGCACTGTGGGCATCCTGGGTTGGATCGTTCTGGGTCTCATCGCCGGCGCCATCGCCAAGGCAATCATGCCCGGCAAGGACCCCGGCGGCATCGTCATCACCATGCTGCTCGGCATCGTCGGCGCCATCCTCGGCGGCTTCATCGGCCGCGCGATCTTCGGCTCCGACATCGGCAGCTTCTTCGACCTGAGCACCTGGTTGCTCGCCATCCTCGGCTCGCTGGTCGTGCTCGGCATCTACCACGTCGTCACCAGCCGAGGCCACCGCGCCCACAGCTGACCCGACACCACCACAGCGCACGGGCCCGCCGGCACACAGCCGGCGGGCCCGATCCACGTTCAGCGCCGCACGGCGGCCAAGGCTTGATCGAGACCGTCGCGGACGTCGAACGCCTTGTCCGGTGACGACAGTGGTGGCGAAGGCAGCACGGCGTCCCGGTCGTCCCGCGCGCCGAAGGGCACTCCACCAACGGACAGGCCCAAGCACCCGCAGGCCTGGTGCTCGACATGCGCGGGCTCAACACGGTTCACCACGTGACCGGCCGCGAGGTCGTCGTCGACGCCGGCGCCCGATGGAGCGACGTCCTAGGAGCTGTTTGGGGTTCGGATCATGTGGTTGGGGTCAGGGTCTTCAGCCACATGATCGCTCCTCGTAAGTGCAGTCCGGCCTCGTAGCTTTGTGGTGTCTTGTCGTAGCGGGTGGCCAGGCCACGCCATGTCTTGATCTTCTGGAAGCACCGTTCGACGGTGTTGCGCCGTCTGTAGCGCACGGGATCGAACGAGACCGGCCGCCCTCCGGCGGAGCCCTTCTTCCTCCGGTTGGCCTGCTGGTCGGTCTTCTCCGGGATCACCGCCGTGATCCGGCGGCGGCGCAGGTAGGCCCGGTTGGCCTTGGAGGAGTACGCCTTGTCCGCGGCCACCGCGCCCGGACGGGTGCGGGGCCGCCCGACCCGGCCGGGAACCCGGATCCGGTCCAGCACCGTCCGGAACCGTGGGCTGTCGGCTGCCTGGCCGGGGGTGAGCACGAATGCCAGCGGCAGCCCGGCGGCGTCGACCGCGGCGTGGATCTTGCTGCTCAGCCCGCCCCGGGACCGGCCGAGCCCGGCCGCCTCAGCCCTGTGCCTGCCGATAACTCCATCCATGCAGGTTGAAGCCGTACATAGCGTGAGAGGCCGAGGTGCTCGTGAGTACGACTGCAAGCCCGCAGCGTCCTCGGCTGACGCGGCATGATGACCGATTGTGCTGCTCCGACTGGCCTACCTCGGTGTGACCAACGCGTTCGCGTTGCTGCGTCTGCTGCCCCTGAGCGACGGGGACAAGGACACGGAGATCCTGGCGCTGCGCCACCAGATCACGGTCCTGCAACGCCAACTCGGAGACGCCCGCCCACGGTTCTCCACCGCCGACCGGGCCTTCCTCGCGGCACTGCTGCACCGACTCCCGACGCAAGCACTTCGTCGACTCCGGCTGCTGGTGCGCCCGGAGACGGTGCTGGCGGTGGCACCGCGACCTTCTCGCCCACCGCCACGCAGCCAGCTCCCGCCCCAAGCGGCCCGGCCGACCACGGACCATCCGCTCCATCCGACTCCTGGTGCTGCGCCTGGCCCAGGAGAATCCTGCTTGGGGCTACCGCCGCATCCACGGCGAACTGCTCGTCCTCGGCATCAAGGTCGCAGCCTCCACCGTCTGGCAAATCCTCAAGGACGCCGGAATCGACCCGGTGCCCCAGCGCACCACGACGACCTGGTCAGCCTTCCTCCGCTCACAGGCCGACGCGCTACTGGCATGCGACTTCTTCGAGACCTCCACGTTGAGCGGCACCCACCTGTACATACTCGCGGTCATCGAGCACACCAGCCGCCGAATCAGAGTCCTGGGCGCCACCGCGCACCCGACCGCGTCCTGGGTCACTCAAACCGCCAGAAACCTCGTCATGGACCTCGAAGACACAGGCAACACCGCACGATTCCTGATCCGAGACCGTGACGGGAAGTTTCCCGCCCTGTTCGACGCCGTACTCGCCGATTCAGGCATCGAGGTCGTTCTCAGCGGCGTCCGGATACCGCGCATGAACGCGATCATGGAACGCTGGATCCGCAGCTGCCGCCGCGAACTCCTCGACCGCACCCTCATCTGGAACCAGCAGCACCTACTCCACGCCCTGCGCGAGTACGAGAAGTACTACAACACCCACCGACCCCACCAAGGCATCGCCAACGCCCGACCACTGCGCACACTGCCACCAACCGTCACCGACCAAGCAGCCCTCACCCGACTCGACATCCGCCAACGGCAACGACTGGGCGGCATCCTCAATGAGTACCACCACGCCGCCTGACCAGCACGGACGACATTTTCGGCAAGCACAGGGGTGTGACGTTACGACTGCTGTACCTGATCTTCGTCCGGCTCGTCGGCTGGCTGATTCCGCTCGGCCGGTCCTCCACGGCCAAGGACGTGGAGTTACTGGTGCTGCGGCACGAGGTCGCCGTTCTGCGCCGGACCAACCCCGCCCGAGGTTGGACTGGACCGATCGTGCTGTGCTCGCCGCGCTGGTTCGCCGACTCCCCCGACGGCTGTGGGAGCACCGGTTGGTGACACCGGGAACCATCCTGCGCTGGCATCGACGCCTGGTCGCGAGGAAGTGGACCCACCCGCACCGCACCGGCGGACCGCCGGTCGACGACACCGTCGTGGCGTTGATCGAACGAATGGCGCGGGAGAACACCGGCTGGGGCTACCGCAGGATCCAGGGCGAGCTGCTCAAGCTCGGCCACCAGGTAGCCGCCTCAACGGTTCGCCGCGTGCTCCAGCGCCTGCGACTACCGCCCACACCCCGGCGTGACACCGACCTGTCATGGCGACGGTTCCTCCGCGCCCAGGCCACGAGCATGCCGGCCTGCGACTTCTTCCACGTCGACTGCGCACTCACCCTCAAACGCGTCTACGTCTTCTTCGTGATGGAAGTAGCCACCCGCTACGTCCACATCCTCGGCACCACCACCAACCCCGACAGGGCATGGACACCCAACAAGCCCGCAACCTGCTCATGGACCTCGACAACCGGGCAGACGACTTCCGGTTCCTCATCCGCGACCAGGCCGGCCAGTTCACCGCCTCGTTCGACGCGGTCTTCTCCGGCGCGGGCATCCAGGCCGTGAAGATCCCCGCCACGGTGTCCACGAGCCAACGCCAACGCCGAGCGGTTCGTCGGCACCGTCAGGCGAGAAGTCACCGACCGCCTGCTCATCATCAACGAACGCCACCTGCGCACGGTGCTGGACCACTACGCGACCCACTACAACCACCGCAGACCACACCGAGCACTCCAGCTCGCACCACCACGACCCCACAAGCCAGCAGAGCCGAGCCGCACGTCGATACGCCGCCGACCAGTCCTCGGCGGCCTGATCAACGAATACGAGCACACAGCCGCCTAACCGCAGGTCAAACCGCGTGACCGACTATTGGCACCCCACAGGTGTTCGGCCCTCGGGCACCCTCCCGCGACGGCACCAGCCAGGTCACAAGGAAGCGGACCGGCACACGGTGACAGCCGATCCGACCCCGGCAAGACGTCGCACAAGTCGCCCCAACCGACCCGAACGGCAACCAACCGCACCCCGCGATCTCTTCGGTGCGTACGAAGTGTTCACCACGAAACTTAGGGTGTCGGTCAAGGCCGTGGACGCGCGACCAGCAGTTTTGTCATCGGAGACAGAAAAATCCGACCACAAATGCGATGGCACCCAAAGGAGGTCTGCTCCCAAACTGCTCCCCGGAACGATCACCGGCCCGCAGACGATGATCCGTCTGCGGGCCGGTGACCTGCATAAACAAGCTGTGGGCGATACTGGGATCGAACCAGTGACCTCTTCGGTGTGAACGAAGCGCTCTCCCGCTGAGCTAAACGCCCGTATTCAGTTCTCACATCCGCTCTCGCGGTGTGGTCATAGCTTACAACATCATCCCCGCGAACCAAAAATCGGGCTCTGCAGCCAGGCCCAGTCGAGGCCGAACCAGCCGCCTACCAGCGAGAACGCGCCGAGCAGCCAGCACGTTGCGATCACCACGAGGCCGGTGGCGGCCAGGACCAGTGCCTTCACCAAGAGGTTCTGCCGCCGCAACCACGCGACCCACGCGTCGTAGTAGCGCTTGGCGAACCGCAGCACCCGGCCTGCCCACTCGAACTCGGTGGCCAGGATCGCCAGCCCGGCGAAGACGACCAGCCAGCCCGGTCCGGGGTACGGGATCATCAGGACGCCCGCGACCAGCACCAAGCCACCGACCACGCCGACACCGATGCGGTAGGCCAGGTTCAGCGCGGGGTTGCGACGAAACCAGGGACGGTGTTCCGCGCCCTTGCCGGTGTCTTCGCGCTGTTCTGTGCTCATACCCACATCATCGCCCATTCGTCGTTCACGCAGGACCCGCCTGGCCGGATGCCACCACCGCTGATGGCGCGCGGGCATGGTGCGGCCCTCTCCAGCGAGATACCGAAGCCGTCGTGCCGGTGCGCGGCGGGCGACCAAGTCGACAATCGGACGTCCGACTTACCTCCGGCGACGTCGAATGTGGTCAAAGCCACAGGCTCCGGGGTGCTGCCCACACATCACCAGAGTTCGCGGCGATTCGCAGACATCGAACCCGACACGAAGACGAGCGCCGCTGCGGCTGAGAGCAACTTGTGCCCCCACTGACCGGCAGGGACGCGACGTCGTGCCGGCGGCGGAACTGCCTCCGCTGGAGTCGAGGTGTGCGCACCTGGCCCTGACGTTCGGGAAGCCGTTGCACCGCCTTGCGCACTTCGGTGTCCGCGCAGCGCTCAGCGTGGCGCGGTCCGCGCCTTCCGTCGGTGTGACGTTGCGCTCAGAGGCCTCGTCGGTCAAGGGGAGGCGTCGTCTACGCTGACAGTTCTCGCGACGGACCGCGTCGACCGCGCGGTGGTGCACCACGGTCATCAGGCAGGTACGAATCCGCCGCGTGAGTGGTCGTAGGCCGCGGGGTTGCGCCAGAGGGCCGGGAACGGCTCATGGACGACGTCCTCGGCCAGGTCGGGGTCGACACGGATCCGCCGGGCCAGTGAGTACGCCGGTTTCGCGTATCGGTCGTAGAGTTCGCCGAACGTCGTGCGGTCGCGACCGCCACCCGTGCGGCGAGGTCCACGTCGGTGGGACGCGATCCCGGGCCGTGACGCGGTGGAGGTGAGCCAGCCACCAGAGAGGTCCTCACGTCCAACATTCGCGCAACAGCCGGTACCGGGTTCAGGTCAAACCCAGCAAGATGGGAGCAGCCTGACCCAGTGGACACGGAACGCATCGAGGTGGTCGCCCAGTGGAGTTGGATGACCCCAATCGGGTGATAAACCATCGGGAGTCGAGCGTTCCTCGCCACATATACGTCACAAGTAGAGAACTCGGTCGTTCCATTGGCCGGGAAGGGAGAAGAGGGTAACGACGATGCGCAACGACCACGTGACACTCCGCTCAACAGCGGTCTTCGACCTGCTGGCGCCGAGGACCCCGGCCGTCCCGGTGCAGGTGGAGCTTCGCTATGACACGAAAGACCCGTACGCGGTAGTCGCCGCGTTCCGAACCGGCCGTGCCGGATGGGTGGAGTGGGTCTTCGCCCGCGATCTGCTCGCCGACGGCCTGATCGCCGACGCGGGGGACGGCGACGTCCGGATCCGCCCGGCCGCAGACGACCCCGAAGTCGTGGTGATCGAACTGAGCTCGCCGTCCGGCCACGCCATGTTCGAGGCCTCGGCCCAGGAACTGGCCGACTTCCTCGACCGGACGTACGACGTCGTGGTGCCCGGGAACGAGCACCTGTGGGTCGACGTCGACGAGGCCCTGACCCACCTCATCTCCAACGACCTGACCTAAAAGCGCAGGTAGCGGGCCCGCAGGGAGGTCAACGACCCCCCGATTTGATCCCGCTGCGGTGCATGTAATAAAGTTCCTCTCGCACCGAGGAAGACCGGAACGACAAGCCCCAAAAGGGAAAGTTCCACGAAATCCACGGGGCATGCGGATGTAGCGCAGTTGGTAGCGCATCACCTTGCCAAGGTGAGGGTCGCGAGTTCGAGTCTCGTCATCCGCTCGGCAGAGGGCCCCTTGGGCTCAGGCCTGACTCCTGGGTGCTAGCCTTCAGGAATCACGGCGGAGTGGCCGAGTGGCTTAGGCAAGGGCCTGCAAAGCCCTGTACACGGGTTCGATTCCCGTCTCCGCCTCGGACGATTAGCTCAGCGGGAGAGCACTACCTTGACACGGTAGGGGTCACTGGTTCAATCCCAGTATCGTCCACCATCTATAAACGCAGGTCAGACGGCCCATCGGTGATCTTCACCGATGGGCCGTTCTGCTGTGTGAGGGCACAGCGGGAGTAAACGATCTTGATGTGATCGTCGACACCGTAAGTGGTCACCCCTGTCAGACCTGCGGGAGCCCCGCTGCGTCCGGTGTACGCCGCCGTGTCGGCCAACGCGCTGTCCGCAGGTGAACACACCGCTGCGCCATCGTCCGCACCTGCCACGGCGTGAGGCCGCTCGTCCTGATCACCGGTGTTGACCCGAAGCCGCCGGCACGGGTTCACCCCGATCAACCCTCTGTCGACCTGATCCGACTCGATGTCCCTCGCCCGAACGATCGGCGAACCCGGCCTCCGAACCATGCCGCTCGACCCGTGCCATACCTACGACTCCCTCGTCACGACGGAACCGCGCCCCCACGGACGCAGCAGGTATGGACGCTCCATAAAGGATCAGATGTCAGACCATCGTTCCTCCACCCCGGAAGCTCAAGTGCGCTCACCGCCACCCCGACACCCGACCCACCAACACGTCATCAAACGAGTTGCACATCATTGACATGTTCTTCGTGGTGGAGGTGATCGCCTGCGACCGTGGTTCGAGGCAAGTGGCGGCCACCTACGTCCTGGAAGTCGACCCCGATGAGTCGGCAGGTCGGCTGCTGGTCGACGGTCCGCGACCCTGAAGGCTTCGCCGTCATGGCCGGCGGATGCGTTCCGATCGAGCGGATTCCGCCAGGTCCACGACGTGTCCAGGGGTCAGAGGGCCGGTCGCACGCCCACACCGGATCAGGTCCCGGATGTCACAGCGGAGAAAGGTTGAGGGTCGCTCGAATGGGGTAACAGTGGATGCCGAGGCGCATCCGCGCTCAGGTGGAGTGCGGCAGCGATGTCCGTTCAGCACATGAAGGACCACAGCCATGAGCAGCGACGCCCGTCCCATCCAGAGTTCCACCGAGCACACCGGGAGCACTCCGGGTAGCAGCCGTGGCGGCGGTGTGATCAGCGGCCAGGTGAGCACCGCCCCGACCGCCGAGGTGGTCGCGACCCCGATCTACGACGAGTTGGCCGCACGCTTCGACTTGCCTCGCGGCCGTGCGGGCGAAGGGCACGGGACCGGGTCGATCGACGTCGAGCACTCCCCCGCCGCGTAGGTGGACGAGGAGCCCGCAACGATGCGTCCGGTCTGCCGATCTGCGGTCCATGTCTCCAGCCCACGGGTGTCGCAGGCAGGCCACGCCGGGTGAAGCTCCGGCCGGATCGAGCACGCGGCGGTCCCGGTGGACGTGCTGCCGGCCGCACCGCCCGGCTGGCAGCCGCCTGGCTGCACCCGGTGCGGGTCCCACCTCTGACGCACTGTCCGACGCGGTGACCGAACGAGTGCGAGCTCGCCTCCGTTCGACACGGCTCGAAGGCAGGTGTCGGCTTCAGGCCGGTGGCCGCAGCGGGAACCCCAGATCGCGGCCGGCTTCGGTCAGTTCGTCGCGGGCTCGTGGGTGGGCGACGTGGTCGATGATCTGCTGCGCCTGCTCGCCGGCGTCGTGGCCCCAGATCGTGGCGGCGCCCTGTTCGCTGACGAGGTAGCTGTGCTGGAACGAGGTGACCGGGCCGGCCAGGCGAGGCACCACGGTGGACACGTCGGCCTTCGGGTGCCAGGAGGGCAGGGCGACGATCGCCCTACCTCCCGGTGAGTGCAGGGCGCCGACGACGAAGTCGGTC
This sequence comes from Saccharothrix sp. 6-C, assembly GCF_016695385.1. Lineage (NCBI taxonomy): Bacteria > Bacillati > Actinomycetota > Actinomycetes > Pseudonocardiales > Pseudonocardiaceae > Saccharothrix > Saccharothrix sp. 6-C. Next base: position 5,758,547 of record NZ_CP064192.1, read on the forward strand.
TGCCCGCCGAACCCCGAGTAGATGACCCCGTGCACCCGGCTGGCGTTGGCCTGGGCGTACAGGTCCACCTGCAACGCGCTGTTGATCGAGACCAGGCGCGGCCGGCGGGCGATCAGACCGGGGTCGTTCGTCTTCTCCGTGCGCAACAGCCGGACCCGCGGGTTGCGGTCCACCCAGCGGTACAGCTCCGGGCTGCCGAACACGAACGACGCGGTCACCGGGGTGTCCGGGTCCAGTGCGCCGGCCCGTTCCAGGCCGAGCACACCGTCGCTGAACATCTCCGACCACACCGCGAGGCCCTTGCGCCCGGTCAGCGAGGCGAGCACCGCGTCGGGGACGGCGCCGATGCCCATCTGCAGGGTCGCGCCTTCCGGCACGAGCGCCGCGACCCGCTCGGCGATCGTCCGGGACACCTCGCCGGTCACTCGGGGCGCGGGCGAGGTGAGCGGCTCGTCGGCCTCGATCGCGTAGTCCACCTCCTCGCAGGGCACCACCCCGTCGCCGTGGGTGTAGGGCATTCGCGGGTTCAGCTGGGCGATGACCAGTCCGCCTCGGGACCGGACCGCCTCGATCGCCGCGGGCAGGATGTTCACCTCCGTGCCCAGCGACACGCAGCCGTCGACCGGCGTGGAGGTGTGGACCAGCACGATGTCGGGCGGCAACGCGTGCAGCAACAAGTGCGGCACCAGCGACAACCGGGAGGGGAAGTAGCGCAGCGCCCGCTTGCCGCGCATGCCCGGCCCGACGAACGGTGTCTCCAGCACCACGCCCTCGCGGTCGGGAATGCCGGATTGGGCGTTCAGCGCGAACAGGCGGTACTCGGCCACCGCCTTGTCCAGCACCTCCAAGGCGCGGTGCGGGGTGGCGTGGTTCCCGCTGACCACCACCCGCGGGCGAGTGGCGACTGCGGGCAGCACCGCGGCCAGCTGTGACTCGGACAGAACTCGCATGGAATCGATCACCCAACCGGGTCGGAGGTGCGGTGCGGCGTTGTCGGGCGCGGTCGGCCTGACGGGCGTCGGCCGCGGTGCGAGGCCCGGCGGGTACCCCGCACACCCTGGGACAACCCGGGATTCGGCCGGCCGTCATGTGATCGGATGATGAGAGCTGGGTGCCGTGCGCCGGCAGGTCGAAGGTCGGCCAGGGCGATCGGCCAAGCGGTTCCAGATCGATGTCGTGGGGTGTTCATGCAGCCCTCGCGGGAGTCGGGTGGGGTTCTCGTAGGTCGTGTTGATCTCGACCAGATGAGTTGCCGGGACGACCGGCCGTGGGGGCATGATGTCGGTGCTCCGATGCGGGTCGAGGATGGGGAAGTTCGTGTTTGTCGTGAACTTGGCTGAGCGGCCAGATCTGTTGGAGCCGGCGCTTGCTCTGGGCGATATCGGTGCCGAGTTCATGAAGCACGACCAGATCGGTGCGCTGATGAGGGCTCGCCGTCTCGCCGTCCGCTGGCCTGAGTACTTCCTGGTCGTTCTCGACGGCGACGTTCCTGCGCCCGGGCGGTGAGCGTGCCCCTGGTTTCCCGGACACCGAGCGGGCGGAGCTTCCGGATCAGGGTTGGGACGGGATCATCATCTGGGCCATCGAGGACGCACTGGATGAACGCCCCCCGACGTGCGTGGCTGCGCTCGACGTGCAGGTCACCGATGACCGACGAGGCGAAGGGATCGCTGCGGAGGCATTGACGTTCTTGCGGCAATCGGTTCACGAGCGCGGTCTGAGCCGGCTTGTCATTCCGGTTCGGCCGACGACGAAGGATCGGCTTCCGTCTTCGTCCATGGAGCAGTTTCTTGGCAGGCGACGCCCGGACGGGTCATCAGCCGACCCGTGGGTTCGTGCTCATGAACGTCTGGGCGGGCAGTTCGTCAAGGTGGCGCCGTTTTCCATGACCATCGTCGGCTCTCTCGCCCAGTGGCAGTCGTGGACAGGCAGCTCGCTGGTTGAAGGGGCGAACGTGGTCGACGGCGCCCTGGCGCCGGTGCTGGCATCAACGGAGTTGGATGTCGGTGTCTATGTGGAGCCGAATGTCTGGATGGAGCACACAGTTGGCCAGCCGGAATCAGCTGATGGTGGGTGATGCGCCCGGAACGGCGAGCCGCTCCTGCTCGACCGACTCGAGTCGACAGGCCGAAAGCAGGTCGTCGATCGGGGACCATCTTTCAACCAGTTCTTGACGACCGCTCGACGACCAGCGCGGCGGCGAGGTCCCACGATGTCGTAGATGACCCGCAGGCTCCGCCCTCGGTCACCACCGTCTGCAGTGGGTCATCGAAGTCGATGGAGTCGGCTATGCCTGCGTTCACATGCCGGTGCCGGAGGTGGGGGGACGCGCTATGCGGAAGGATCTCCGACGGGTGAGGGATCGCCGTACCGATGCCGCCGAACCGCCTCTACAGTTGTCCGGCCAGACAGGGAAGCGCGGTTCACCTTTTGCAGCCCAAGGGGTGACGACTGCGCACAGGAACGAAGAGATGTTCATTTTGAGAAAAATGCTCGGGATGCTGCTCGTGATGTAACTGGCCACGGCGATGACCATGGTCGGCACCGGGACCGCGAGCGCCACCGAAACCTCCTCACCGCGATCGACGGCCGATGCGGGGGTCATGGCATCGCCGAAGTGCTGCCGGCCGGAGGCGTTGACCACTGGCCGGGAGCAGCACCGTGAGAGCAGATCGAGAGCCAATCCCAGTGCCCGTCCACCATAGAGCTCGCTTCCTGCCCGCCGTGACTCCCGCATCCACCACCCGCGAGGTGACGGTCAGTGGCCGGGGTGGTGGACTTCCCGTGGGGCGCGGTCGTCGCGCAGGCCGCGCCAGGACGGGTGACGCAGCCGGTGGTCGGTGGTCCAATTCCGGAACTCGACGTCGCCGACGAGCACCGGCTCGACCCACCGCGCGTCACGGGCGAACTCGCGCGGGACCGACGTGCCGAACGGGTTGCTCGAACGTTGCAGCCCGGCCAGCCGCTGCCGCAGGTCGGCCAGGGCCCGGTCGGTGAAGCCGGTGCCGACGTGCCCGACGAACACCAGGTCGGCCCCGTCGTAGGCGCCCAACAACAGCGAGCCGACCGTGCCCGAACGCCGTCCTCGTCCCGGCTTCCACCCGCCGACGACCACTTCCGCGGTCCGGCGCAGCGGTGTCTTGACCCAGGCCGGTGACCGTCGCCCCGGTTCGTAGCGGGAGGTGGCGCGTTTGCTGACGATGCCCTCCAGCTCGTACTGCCCCGCCACCCGCAGGATGGCCGCCGGCTCGGTGTCGGGGAAGCACGGCGGCACCTGGACCGCGTGCTCACCGGGCAACCGCAACCCGGTCAGCATCGCCCGCCGCTCCGCGTAGGGCAGGTTCCAGACGGAACGCCCGTCCAGCACCAGCAGGTCGAACACGTAGTAGGCAATCGGTGCCGCCCTCAGCGCCCGCACCCCGACCGTGTCGCCGGTGCGTCGTTGCAGCAGCTCGAAGCTGGGGCGCTGATCCGGACCGAGGGCGACGATCTCACCGTCGAGCACGACCGTGCGTCCTCCCACCACCTCCGGCAGCACCCGCAACTCCGGGAACCTGTCGGTCAGGTCCAGCTGGTTGCGGCTGAGCACCCGGACATCACCGCCCTGGCAGTACGCCACCCCGCGGTAGCCGTCCCACTTGAACTCCACCACCCAACCCGGGCCCGTCGGCGGATCGCCCGGCGTCGCGAGCATCGGCGCGATGATCGGCTGGTCACCGGGCACAACGGCCGCACGTCCCACCCCGACCACCTCCGGCACCGACAGGTAGTCATCGTCACCGGGAATCAGCCGCGGCGCGAGCGCACGACCGGCCAACAGCCACCTCCGCGCCACCCGCACCACACGATCGGCTGGCACGGGCACCGCGGGAGGTCATTGCGGCATGACCATCGGTACGAGCTCGCTCTGGCCGCAACTCGTCGCCGACTTGAACCACCTCTATGGGGCGACGCCCTGGGAACGCAGCCAACAGGAACCTTGGCCCTGCGGTCGCTGTGGCGGCCCGCCGTGGGACGACGGGCCGCCGTTGGTCGTGCACGAGGTCTACTTGAGGTTGGGCAGTTCGTCGCGGGTGACGACGTAGCTGTGGTTGTAGACCTTCTGGAGATGGCTGACGGAGTTGCTGACGGTGAGGTGGTTGCCGTGCCACGTGCCGAACAGCACCCAGCGGGTGTTGGTGGACTGCAACCGGTCGGGGTCGGGGATCGGCCCGTTCTCGTGCAGGGCGATCGGGACCGTGCCGCCGACGATGTTGCGCACGGCGTTGTACATGGAGTTCTGCGGGTCGTAGTTGCCGTCACCGGCGTAGGTGTCGGCCCCGCCGATGTCCACGACCGACTTGCCCGGGTAGAACGACGCCTGCGGCTGGCCGTTGTAGCCGTGCAGCCACACCAGGTTGTTCAGGCCCTTGGTGTTGGTGAAGTAGTTGTACATGAAGTTCCACAGCCGGTTGTACTGGCCGCCGCCCTCCTTGCTCCACCAGAACCACGTGCCGCCGGCCTCGTGGAACGGCCTCCAGATCACCGCCGCACCCGCGTTCTCCAACTGCTGGAGCATGGCCGCCGCCTGGTCGAGGCGGTCGATGAAGGAGCGGTACTCGGCCGTGCCCGACGTCAGCACGGCGTTGATCGACACCTGCATCTGGGTGCCCTCGTAGGTGTCCGGCTTGGTCGGCGCGCCCATGTGGTAGCCGATCATCGGGATGCCGCCCGCCTGCCACCACGCGATGGCCCGCGGCGCGAGGTCCTTGGAGTCACCGAAGTCCAGCGCCCGGATCGCCGGGTACCTGCCCGTGTTGTTCCGGATGTAGTTGATCTCGTAGTCCGGGCCGCCGATCCACGTCGACTCCTGCTGACCGGAGAGGATGTGGTTGCCGTACTGCGAGTGCACGTAGCACAGCAGCTTGCGGGCCTGCGCCGTGGCGTTCGGGTTGACCGGGTTCACCGAGCACTGCGGGTTCGGGCCGGGAGTGGTCCCGCCGGTGCGCCACTGCTGGTTGGCCTGGCCGTTGCAGTTCCAGGTGAGGACGGCCGCGCCGTTGGCGGTGCCCTGGTTCTCCACGTCCAGGCACAGGCCGGACTGGGTGGCGGTGATGCTGCCGTCGGAGTTGGCCCGGAAGCGCTGGTTGGCCTGGCCGTTGCAGGTCTGGATCGCCAGGCGGGCGCCGGGGGTGGTCGACTGGTTGGGCACGTCCAGGCAGCGCGAGCCACCGAAGACCCTCAGCTCCCCTGATGCGGAGAACTCCCACGCCTGGTTGGCCTGGCCGTTGCAGTCCCAGATGTCCACCGCCGTGCCGGCGGTCTGGGAGTTGCCGACCACGTCCAGGCACCTGTTCGACCCCGCTCCCACGAGCGGGGCGGGGGCGGCGTCGGCGGGAACACCGACCACGGTCAGGGCCGGGATGACCAGCGCGAGGGCGAGCAGGGCTCTGCCCGTGCGTCGTAGGGCGCGCATGCAATCTCCTTTGATCCACGCGGTGTGACGACGATGCGGTGCAGCACATTGTTAAGCTCAAGATGAAACAAAGTCAACGGTGTCGTGTGGGCACTCGACCGGCCCGTTGACGAGCGGCGACGGCTCAGACGCGCGCACGACGCCGGTAGCGTTCCGTCGCTCGCCGGGACGTCGCGCTGTCGACCGCGAGGGAGGACGACTACGGACGGTATCGTCGCGTCGTGACGTCGCCACCCCGTGCCGGCACCACGTCGACGTGGCCGGACCTGCCCGAAGCCGCCCGCGACGTGCTGCTGGACGTGCTGCTCCACGGCCCCGGGCCGCGCGCCGAGATAGCGCTCCGGCTGCGCCTGTCCCGGGCGACGCTCACCCGCGCGGCCAGGGCGCTCGTCGCGCACGGCCTGCTGGTCGAAGGCGGCACCGAACGGCGCTCCTCCACCGGCCGCCCGTCGGAGATCCTGCACGTGCGCGGCGAGGCACACCGCTTCCTCGGCGTGAAGCTCACCGCCGACCGCTGCTACGCCGCCGTGACCGACCTGACCGCCACGCCGTCCGAAGCCGTCGAGCAGCCGTTGCGCTCCACCGATCCCGACGAGGTGGTCGCCCGGATCGCCGCGATCGCGGCCGACCGGCCGGGGCTGACCGGCATCGGCATCACGCTCGGCGGCGTCGTGCGCGGCGGCGTCGTGGCCGACGCCGGGTTCCTGGGGTGGCGGGACGTGCCGCTCGCGTCGGCGGTGACCGGGGCGACCGGGCTGCCGGTGACCGCCGACAACGACGTGCAGGCCCTCACCTCGGCCGAGCACTGGTTCGGCGCCGGCGCGGGTGTCGACTCGATGGTGCTGATCACCATCGGCGCCGGCGTCGGTGTCGGCCTGGTCGTCGACGGCAGACTCGTCCAGGGCGCGCACGGGCTGCCGCCCCGCTTCGCCCACCTCCTCGTCGACCCCGCAGGGCCGCAGTGCGGCTACGGCCATCGCGGCTGCGCCTCCAGCTACCTGATGAGCCACGTCATCCTGCGGCGGCTCGACGGGTGCGCGACCTACGGCGAAGCGGTCGAGCGGGCCCGGGCCGGGGACCCGGACGCCGGACGGGTCTTCGCCGAAGCGGGCTACGCGCTCGGCATCCTCATCGGGCACGCCGCCAACTTCATCGACCCGGCCAAGATCCTGCTCACGGGCGACGGCCTGCCCCTCTACGGGATCGCTTCCGGGCAGGTGCGCGCGGGCATCGGGAACACCTACGAAGACGACCCCGCCCTGATCGACCTGGACGTGCGACCGTTCGACTTCGGCGAATGGGCGCGTGCCGCCGCGGCCCTCGCCATCAGGGCCGCGATCACCGGCGCCGCCTGATCCGACGAACTGGGGGGCAGCCGTCTCGTTGAACGTTCCATGAGCGGTGGCGGACGGCCGGGCCGGCCGACATCGGACGCTGTAACGGGTTAGCAACGTTGAGCGTTCAATGTGCCCAGGTCGTCACCGGCGGTGGATCATGGGGTCGGTGCGCGGAGGTGGAGAAGCGCCCGCAGGCGGTGCGGGCCGGACCAGACGGCGGATCGGCATCGTGGACGTGGCCGCCGCCGCGGGTGTGTCGCGGCAGACGGTGTCCAACGTGCTCAACGGTCGCGAGGCGTACTACTCCGCCGCCACCTTCGAGAACGTCACCGACGCCATGCGAAGGCTGGGCTACCAGCCCAACCGCGCCGCCCAGACGCTGCGCTCGCGGCGCACGATGCAGATCGGCTACCACATCTTCGGCGAGCAGCTGGACCGGGCGCAGGGCTTCACCCTGCACTTCCTGCTGTCCTTGATCAAGGCCGGCGCCGAGGTGAACCACCAGGTGCTGGTGTTCACCCACCACCGTGAAGATCCCCTCGGCGTCTTCGAAGACCTCGTCGCCCGCCACGCCGTGGACGCGGTCATCCTGTCGGAATCCGGCGTCGAGGACGAGCGGGCCCGCTTCCTGGCCGACAACCACATCCCCTTCGCCTGCTTCGGCCGCCTCGCGCCCGACCTGCCCCAGCACTGGGTCGACGTGGACAACGTGACGGGCATGGGCACGATCGTGGACATGCTCGTCGTCGAAGGCCACCGGCGGTTCGCCTACCTCGGCGCCGACGGCGACCAGTACTGGAAGACCGAACGCCTCGACGGCTTCACCCGCCGCCTGGCCCACCACCGGGTCCGCCTGCCCAAGACCTCGGTCTTCCGCGGCCCCGACCAGGGCGTCCGCCGTCGCGCACGCCAACTGCTCACCGGCAAGAACCCGCCCAGCGCCATCGTGACGGGCAGCGACGCCGTCGCCGCCGTCGTCATCGGCGTCGCGCACTCCCTCGGCCTCAAGGTCGGCACGGACGTGGCGGTCACCGGCTTCGACGGCGGTGGCGTCGCGTTGGCGACCGACCCCACCCTGACCGGCGCCCGCATCCCCGTCGAGCGCATCTCGCACGAGCTGGTCACCCGCTGCCTGCGCCAGGTCGAACGCGGCCACGACGACGACCCCGGCCTCCTGCTGCCCACCGAACTCGTGCGCGGCGGCAGCGCCTGACCGCGAGTGCCGCGCGCCGCCGGTCAGGGGCGCGGCGGCCGACGCCGGTGCCGGCGGGTCACACGCGGTTCCACTTCTGGTTGTTCTGGCCGTTGCAGGTCCACAGCCGCGCGGACGTGCCGTTGGTGGTCGAGCCGCCGGTGACTTCCAGGCACAGTCCCGAGGCCACGCCGGTGATCGAGCCGTCGGCGTTGAGCCGCCACTTCTGGTTGGCGCCCCCGTGGCACGTCCAGATGATCACCAGGGTGCCGGCGGTCGTGCCGGCGTTCTCCGCGTCGAGGCAGCGCCGGGACTCGCCGCTGTAGGCGGCGAGCTCCTGCGTCGTGGTGGACGTCCACTGCTGGTTGGGTCCGTTCCAGCAGTCCCACACCTGGAGCCGGGTGCCGGCGGTGGTGGACTGGTTCGGCACGTCCAGGCACTTCCCGGCGCCCACCGAGCGCAGCGGACCGGTGGCGCTGCCGCCACCGCCGCCGTCCAGCCCGAGGAAGGCGATGGCGTAGGCGAGCATCCCCGCCTGCGGCAGGGTGTGGCCGGTGCCGGTGATGCCGATGCCTTCCACCGTGGCCCTGGTGCCGGTGTCGCCGTAGCGGGTCCGCGTCCAGCTCGACTGCGGGCGGTCGGTGGAGGAGGGGGTCTGGCTCAAGCCGCGGAGGTTGGTCCACTGCTTGATCTCTTCGCCGAAGTTGCGGTAGGCCAGGGTGGTGTCCTGGTCGCCGTGCCACAGCTGCACCCTCGGGTAGGAGCCGGTGTAGCCGGGGTACATGGACCGGGCCAGGTCGCCCCACTCCTGCGGGGTCTTGACGACGTTCCCGCCGGAGCACTGGCTGTTCCACAGCGAGCCGTTGGTGGTCGCGAAGCACCCGGCGGGCACGCCGGAGAAGGCGGAGGCCGCGGCGAAGACGTCCGGGTACTGGGCCGCCAGCACGTTCGTCATCATCGCCCCGGACGAGAACCCGCTGACCACGATGCGGGCCGGGTCGACGTTGTGGCGCTGACGGGTCCAGCCGACCATGGACATGATGCCCGTGGAGTCGCCGCCGCCGTTGCGGGTCAGCCCGGCGCGGGTGGACACGTCGAAGCAGTGCCCGGTGCCGTCGAAGACCGCGCCGGCCGATCCGCCGCAGTACTGCACGAGGACCGGCGAGGCGGGACGAGGTGCCACGTTGTCGGGCACGTAGACGTACATGCCGAGGGTGGTGGGGTTGGCGCGGAAGTCGGTGACGCGGGTCAGCGTGGCGGCCGCCGCGGGCCCGGCCGACACCAGCGCCCCTCAGCGCACGTCGCCGCTCGCCGCGTCGGCGGGTGCGGGGCGGCAGGCGGCGGGCGCGGCGGCGTTCCGGCCACCGCGGGATGGCCGGGGTACGAGAAGTGGGTGCGAGAAGGGCGGTCGTGTCGTTGTGCGCGCGGTTCGGGAATCGGCTGCGCGACGAGCGCGTGGACCGAGGTCGCCACGAGTGCCGCACCGGATCGCGGGGCCGTGACCCGCGATCCGGTGTAGCCGCGGAGAGGCCGGCGAGTCAACGCACCACCTCAGCTCAATTGTTAGCGCTCACCTGCGGTTAATGTCGTCGAATTATCGTCGAATCACCTGGCCCCGAAATCGCATAGTCGCAGGTAGAAGCAGTTCTGCGGCGATAAGCGAACATGCCGTCTCACATGGATACCTCACGGCCACTAACGAGCGCTCCTTTTCCCGAGAAGCGTCTTGTGAGCGTGAACAACGGGTGCGACACTGTCTTTCGTCGAAGCCGGGCGCCGGTGACGGAGCCGCCCCGTCACAGCCCGCCGGCGGACCTGTCCAACCCGGAATTCCGGCGCACCGGGCAACGCTTCGCCCGACCGTGCGGCAGCACGGGTGGCAGCCGGAATGTCGTACGCACCGAGGAGTGAACCAGGTGACAGCAACACGACTTCCCCGCCCCCGCAGGGCGGCAACGCTGGTGGCGGCAGGCATGCTGCTGCTGTCCGCGGTGACGGCGGCGCTGCCCACGCCGTCCGCGCAGGCGTTGGAGAACGGTGTGGCGCGCACCCCGCCGATGGGGTGGAACTCGTGGAACACGTTCGGCTGCAACATCAACGAGACGTTGATCCGGCAGATGACCGACACGATGGCCGGTTCCGGGATGCGTGAGCTCGGCTACCAGTACGTGGTGGTGGACGACTGCTGGATGAACCCCAACCGCGACTCGTCGGGCAACCTCCAGGGCGACCCGAGCCGGTTTCCCAGCGGCATGAAGGCGCTGGGCGACTACATCCACTCCAAGGGCTTGAAGTTCGGCATCTACCAGGCGCCGCTGTCGGAGACGTGCGCGCAGTACTTCGACTCCTACCCCGGCTCGACGGGGGCCCTGAACCACGAGGAGCAGGACGCCCGGCAGTTCGCCGCGTGGGGTGTGGACTTCCTCAAGTACGACTGGTGCTCGCCCAGCGGCACGATCGACGACCAGGTGCGCACCTTCGCGAAGATGCGCGACGCCCTCAAGGCCGCCGGCCGGCCGATCGTCTACAGCATCAACTCCAACAGCATCCACGACAAGACCGGGCCCCGCCGCAACTGGAGCGACGTGGCCAACATGTGGCGCACCACCGAGGACATCACCAACAAGTGGGACACCGGGCAGACCAACGGCTACCCGATGGGCATCCAGAACATCGTCAACGTCACCGTGCCGCTCGCCTCCTACGCCGGACCGGGCGGTTTCAACGACCCCGACATGATGGAGGTCGGCCGCGGCGGCATGACCGACACCGAGATGCGCAGCCACTTCGCCCTGTGGGCGATCATGGCCTCACCGCTCATCGCCGGCAACGACCTGCGCAACATGAACGCCGCCACGACCACGATCCTCAAGAACGCCAACCTCATCGCCATCAACCAGGACAGCCTCGGCCTGCAGGCCCGGCAGATCTCCAACGACGGCACCCGCCGCGTCCTGGCCAAGCGGCTGGCCAACGGCAACGTCGCGGTCGCCCTGTTCAACCAGAGCGGCGGCACGACCACCGTCTCCACCACCGCGAGCGCCATCGGCCTGTCGGGCAGCTCGTTCACGCTGCGCGACGCCTGGACCAACGGCACCACCACCACCTCCGGCGCCATCTCGGCCAGCGTCCCGGCCCACGGCACGGCGGTGTACGTCGTCAGCGGCGGCGGGGGCCCCGTGCCCACGTCGTTCTCCCTGGTGAGCCAGAACTCCGGCCGCTGCCTGGACATCCCCGGCAGCACGCCGACCAACGGCGCCCTGGCCCAGATCTGGGACTGCAACAGCCAGACCAACCAGCGCTTCACCACGACCACGGCCGGTGAGCTGCGCGCCTACGACGGCGCCAAGTGCCTGGACGTCTACAACCAGGGCACGGCCAACGGCACCGCCGTGACGTTGTGGGACTGCAACGGCCAGGCCAACCAGCAGTTCCGCCTCAACTCCGACGGCAGCGTGACCGCGGTGGCGTCGGGCAGGTGCCTGGACGTCAACGGCGGCGCCACCGCCAACGGCACGAAGGTCATCATCTGGGACTGCCACGGCGGCACCAACCAGAAGTGGACCCGCACCTGACCTTCGGCGCGACCACGGCCTTCGGGTTCGCCACCGACCGGAACCGCACAGGTCGCGGCGGTGCGGGAGCGTCACGCTCCCGCACCGCCGCGACAACCGTGCCCGGCACCCGCGGGAGAGACCTCGACCGCCGACACCAGGCGCTGTGGGGTCACCGCAGTGCGGTGAAGAACGCCCGGATGTCGTCGACCACGGTCTCCGGGACCTCGAGCGCGGCGAAGTGGCCGCCCTGCTCGAAACGGCTCCAGTGCACGATGTTCGAGTTGTCCCGCTCCGCGAACACCCTGATGGTCTGGAAGTCGTCGGCGAACACGGCCACGCCGGTCGGGGCGGCGTTCACCGGGGCGGGCTCGTCGGCGGGGGCGGCCGCGTTGTCGAAGTAGGACCGGGCCATGCCCGCGGCGGCGTTCGCGAACCAGTTGACGGACACCTCGGTGAGGATGGTCTCCAGCGGCACCAGGGACGTGCCGTTGCCGAAGGAGTTGAACAGCTCGCTGTAGGCGAGCATCCCGATCGGCGAGTCGCTGAGCCCGGCCGCGACCGTCTGCGGCCTGCTGGCGTTCATCGTGTTGTAGCCGCCGACCTTCTGGAACCACCGCATGTGCTCCAGACCGGCGTAGTCCCGCGGTTCGAGTCGTTCGAACTCCGCGGGGTCGCCCGACGGGAAGGAGAACAGCTGCAGCACGTGCAACCCCAGGAAACCCTCCGGGGCGAGGATGCCGAGCTCACGGGCGACCATCGCGCCGTGGTCGGAGCCGTGGACCCCGTAGCTCTGGTAGCCGAGCCTGCGCATGAGGGTGTCGTAGGCGCGGGCCACGCGGGCGGTGGTCCAGCCCGATTCGGTGACCGGGTTGGAGAAGCCGTAACCGGGCGCGTCCGGCACGACGACGTGGAACGCGTCCTCGGCCCGCCCGCCGTGGGCGACGGGGTCGGTGAGCCTGCCGATCACGTCGAGGTAGTCGACCGACGAGCCCGGGTAGGTGTGCGCGAGCAGCAGCGGCGTCGCGCCCTCGTGCGGCGACTCGACGTGGATGAAGTGGATCGGCTGGTCCTCGATCTCGGTGATGAAGTGCGCGTGGGCGTTGACCCGCTCCTCGGCGGCCCGCCAGTCGAACGCGCGCCACGCCGTCACGGCCTCCCGCAGGTAGTGGTTGGGGGTGCCGTGCTCCCAGGTGTCGCCCGGCGCCGGCTGCGGCAGGCGGGTGCGGTCGAGGCGCCCGGTCAGGTCGTCCAGCTCGGCCTGGGTGACCTCGATGCGGAAGGGGCGGATCTCCGTGTTCGTCATGGCACAGACGCTAGAGTGCATATAGGAATGGTTCGTTCCTATAAGTCGGAGGTCGTCGCAGTGACCGCGGACACATCGGCGCGGCTCCTCGCGCTCCTGGCGCTGTTGCAGTCACGCCCGTCGTGGAGCGGCGCCGAACTCGCCGACCGGCTGGGCGTCACGACCCGCACCATCCGCAACGACGTGGAACGCCTCCGCGTGCTCGACTACCCGGTCCGGGCCACCCGCGGCGCGACGGGCGGCTACCGGCTCGGAGCGGGCGGCAAGCTCCCCCCGCTGCTCCTGGACGACGAGGAGGCGGTCGCCGTGGTGATCGGGTTGCGCGCCGGCCGCGGCATCGCCGGGCTCGAGACCTCCAGCGCCCGCGCGCTGGCGAAGCTCGAACAGGTCCTGCCGCCGCGCCTGCGGCCGACGGTGGAGGCGCTGGCCTCGGTCGTCGACCACGCGCCGGAGAACACCGACACCGACGCCCCGGACCCCGAGGTCGACCCGGCCGTGCTGCGCACCATCGCGACCGCGATCCACGACGTCGAGTGGTTCCGCTTCGACTACCGCGACGCCTCGCTGCTCGTCGAGCCCTACCGCCTGCTCGCCTGGAAGCGGCGCTGGTACCTCGTGGCCCGCGACCCGTCCAGTGGCGAGTGGGACGTCTACCGGGCCGACTGGATCACGCCACGCATGCGCACCCACCGCCGTTTCGCCCCCACCACGCTCCCCGACGAGGACTACACGAGCTTCACCATGCGCCGTGTCGCCTCCAGCGGCTGGCAGGTGCACGCACGCCTGCGGATCGACGCGCCGGCCCAGGCCGTCCTCGACCGCATCCACCCCGCCGTCGGTGTGGTCGAGACCGTCACCGACACCACCTCGGTCCTCGTCACCGGCGCCGACTCGCTGGACACGATCGCCGCCTACATCGGCATGCTGAACATGGACTTCACCATCGAGTCGCCCAGCGAGCTCAGGCCGCTGCTGCGGACCCTCGCCGAGCGCTACGCCCGCGCCTGACCACCCCGGCGGCGCGCCTCACGGGCCGACGAGGCATCCGGTCAAGGCCGATCACGCCGCGAACCGGCGCGAGCGAACCGTGCGACACCGAGCGACCGTCGCCGTCGCGGCGATCAACGCAGGGCTCCGACCCCCGTGCCGGACGCGCCTTGGGCGGCAGCCCGCCCGGCCAGCCACTCCAGGATCGCCCGGTTCGTCTCGTCCGGCTTCTCCTGCTGGATCCAGTGACCGCAGTCCAGGCCGACCACCTCCACGTTCGGCACGAACTCCGCCAGTCGCCCGGCCCTCAGGACCGTGTCGCGGTCGCCGTAGACCATGAGCGCGGGCTGCCGGACGACCGGGTCCGCGTCGGCCAGCAGGCGCCAGTTGCGGTCGAGGTTCCGGTACCAGTTGATGCTGCCCGTGAAGCCCGTCGACTCGAAGGCGGAGACGAAGACGGCCAGTTCGCCGTCGCTCATGACCGGCTCGCCGAGGGGCGTCTCCGCCCTGGCGAGGTCGATCATCGCCATGCCCGGCTGAGGCGGCGCCGGGGGCTGGTTCTTGCGGAACAGGTTGCGCAGGAACCGGGCCGCGTGCTCGTCGAGCACGGCGTCCGCGACGCCCGGCTGCCGGTTGAAGTGGACGAAGTAGAAGTCGGCGCCGAGCACGGCCTCCATGGACTCGATCCACGGCACCTCTCCGCGCTCCTGGTAGGGCAGGCTCAGCGCCACCACGCCGTTCACCCGGTTCGGGTGCAGCAGGGTCAGGCCCCAGACCACGAACGCGCCCCAGTCGTGGCCGACGAAGGTGGCGTCCTCGTAGCCGTAGTGGTCGAGCAGCGCGACGAGGTCGCCCGACAGGTGCTCGATGTCGTAGTCCGCCACGTCGGCAGGACGGGACGAGTTGCCGTAGCCCCGCTGGTTCGGGACGATGACGTGGTAGCCCGCCGCGGCCAGGGCCGGCACTTGGTGGCGCCAGGAGAAGGCGTGCTCCGGCCAGCCGTGACACAGCACGATGGGCTTCCCCGCGTTCTCGCGGCCCGCTTCGAAGACCTCGAGTTCCACGCCGTTGACGCGGACGAGGGTGGGTTCGGGGAAGTCGGTCGGAGTGGACATCGCGTTTCCTGTCTGTCATGGGGACGTCAGCGCCGGCGCGGCCGACGGCTGATGCGGTCGTGCCGCCATCGTGCCGACCGAAACAGGTCACCCCGTGACCGGTTTTCTGTGCGAGTGTCGGCGGTGTGCGAGCCGACCGGTTGATGGCCCTCCTCCTGCTGCTGCAACAGCGCGAGCAGCTGACAGCGGCGGACGTCGCCCGGGAGCTGGAGGTGTCCGAGCGCACCGCCCGCCGTGACTTCGACGCCCTGGCCATGGCCGGCGTGCCCGTCTACTCGATCCAGGGCCGGGGCGGCGGCTGGCGGCTCGTGGGCGGCGCCCGCACCGACCTGTCCGGGCTGACCGCGAGCGAGGCCCGAGCCTTGTTCCTGGTCGCCGGCCCGGCTTCGGCGGCGACGCCGGCCGTGAAAGCGGCGCTGCGCAAGCTCGTCCGCGCCCTGCCGGAGCCCTTCCGGGTGCAGGCCGAGGCGGCGGCGGCGTCGTTCGTCACGGACCCGCAACGGTGGGGGTCGGGCCCGGTCGAGCGCCGGCCGCCGCCTCGCTTCCTCGACGTGCTCCAGGACGCGGTGATCCGCGGCGTCCAGGTGCGCCTCGGCTACGTCGACGGCAACGGCGCCGAAACCGAGCGGACCACCCACCCGCTGGGCATCGTCGCCAAGGGCTCGTCGTGGTACCTCGTCGGCAACACCGACGCCGGCCGGCGGACCTTCCGGATCGACCGCGTGTCGTCCGCCGACCCGACCGACGACCCCGTGCTCCGACCCGACGACTTCGACCTCGCCGAGAGCTGGCGCGAGATCGCCGACGAGGTCGAACGCAGGCGGACGCCCCTCGAGATCCAGGCGACCTGCGCGCCCGACGGGATGGCCCGGCTCCGGATGGTGCTCGGCGACCGGCTCGAGGTCGGAGGTTCCACGACCGACGGCCTCATCGAGGTCGTGATCCGCGGCTACAACGAGTACGCGCTCGCCGGCGAGCTCGCCGGGATGGTCGAATGGATCGAGATCACCGGTCCCGCGGGTGTGCGAGACCACTTGGCCCGCATCGGCACCGCACTCGTCGAACGGTACGGCTGAGACCTGCCCGTCGCTGCCGCGGCGTGGTCGGCAGGCGGGTCGGAGCGGGACTCCACCCGTCGTCGACAGCGAGTCGATCGACTAGGACGGCCGCAGGGCCCTCACCGGCGCGCGTCGGGTTGCGGCGCGCGCCGGTGACAGCCGTTCACAGCCGGCGGCGGCCTCGACCCCGCAGTCGAGCGCGGAGCACCGCGTGCCGGGCCCCGGTGCCCAGGTGCCGCTCCCGTCGGGCTCGGACGCGGCCTCGCCGGGTGGTGTGGTGGCCGCGGCCGGACGACGGGCCGTGGACGTGCTCGTCGCCCTCGAACACCCGCCGCCGGTCGCGGTCGGGCAGGGGGACGGGGATGCGTTCGCGGAGGAGTGCCCTCGGTGTGCGGGCGCCGGGTAGGCCGAGGTGGTCGACCACCCAGAGCGCTGCGCGGTCGATGCCGGGCCCGGGACGTTCCGCGGGCAGGACGGTACGGCGGAGTTCGCTCATGATCTCCGTGACTCCAGTGCTCGTGCAGGAGGCGTGGTGCGGCGCATCGCCTCGGGACCAGTGGTGTGCGGCCGGCGCCGATCACGCGGCGCGGGCTTCGAACGGCACGGCGGAGGGCGGCGGGGAGTCGCTCGAACCCGCCGTCGGCCTCTCCGGACGTCACTGGTCACTGCTGCATGCCGGCCATGATGGTCAACCCGCCGACCGCCGGTCAACGGGGTTTCCGGGGGACCCCGCCCGGGTCGACGCCATCGCCAGTCCCGGGCACCCGCCACCTACGAGCACTCCGCCGACGCGCTGTTCACCGAAGCCGGAACGTCACCGGCAAGCTCCTCAGGGACGACGACTACGGGAACTCGGTTTCCCGCCGGCCATGCCGGGTGACGACCGCACCGTCTCCCAGACCTACCTCCTCGGCCGTCCCGCGTACGAACGCGACCGCCGCGCACGCGGAGCAGAGGTCGCGGCGGTGTGAACGGGAGCGGGCCGACCGGGGCGGCGGCGTTCACCCGGTGCGCGGGTCCCCCGCCTGTCGTGCCCGGAGGGGTCGGCGGTTGAGGTAGGCGGCCAGGCCGCCGAGCTCCTCGTTGGCGATGAAGGCCGACCGCACGTTGAGGAGGGCTTCCTCGGCGTGGGCGTGGCAGCCCCACGCCGCGTCGCCCCAGGCGTCGGCGACCTTGAGCTCGGCCGGTGCGGCGCACCCGTCGGCGCCGCCGAGCGCGCACTGCCGGGGATGCGGCGCGGCGGCCTGCGCGGCTTCGGCGGCGTGCATCCGGTCGGCCAGCTCCGCCGCGGCTTCGGCGCGCTGCTCCGCTTCGGCGCGGAGCTCCTGCTCGGCGCGCATCGCCTTGGTCAGCTCGGCGTGCGCCGCTTCGGCGCGGGTCTCGGCGTCACGGCGGGCCTGCTCGGTGTGGTGGCGTTCGATGGCCAGGGCCGCGGTGCCGGCGAAGACGCGGGCCAGGGCGAGGTCGGAGTCCTGCGGGGCGCGCGGGGCGCGGTGGTACATGGCGAAGGTGCCCAGCAGGCTCCCGTCGCGGGCCAGGATCGGGGTGGACCAGCACGCGGCGAGCCCGGCCCGGTCGGCCAGGTCCCGGAAGTCGTCCCAGAACGGGTCGGTGGCGATGTCGGTGACCACGACCGACTCCCGCCGGTGGGCGGCCGTGCCGCACGAGCCGACGCCCTCGCCGGTGGCGATCCCGTCGATGGCCCGGTTGTAGAAGTCGGGCAGGCTGGGCGCGGCGCCGTGGCGCAGGCGCCGGCCGTCGGGTTCGGCGAGCAGGACCGAGACGAGCACCTCCTGCGGGGCGAGGTCCTCGATGCAGCGGGCCATCCCGTCGAGGACCTCGGTCAGCGGCGCCTGCCGGGCGATCTGCTCGAGCAGGGCGCGGTGCTCGGCCATCAGGTGCTGGGCGTGCTTGACCTGGGTGGTCTCCACGCCGATCACCCGGACCCCGACGACCTCGCCCCCGCCGTCGCGGCGCGGCTCGTAGGTGAAGTCGAAGAACGCCTCCCGCGCGTGCGGGCCGGCGCCGAGCACGACCCGAACGTCACGACCGGTGCAGGGCTCACCGGTGCGGTAGACCTCGTCGAGCAGGGCGGTGAAACCCTGACCGGCCAGTTCCGGCATCAGGTCCACCAGCGGGACGCCGGTGCGCGCCCGGTGCTCGCCGATGGCGGCGAAGAACGCCGGGTTCGCCGTCTCCACCACGTGCGCCGGACCCGTCAGGGAGGCGAACACGGCGATGGACTGCCCGAACAGGACCCGCAGGTCCTCCCCGGCCACCTGCCCGGCCACCTCAGACCCCGCGGCGAAGGGTCCCTGCTCTGGCGCCGCTGTCATCGAGTGATCCATTTCTCGCCTGTGGTGCCCGAATACCGGCGCCGTAAACACGCGGGGGCGAGGTTGTTCCCGGGCCGGACACCGTGCCCCGGCACAGCAGTCCGGGACGGGCACCCGTCCCGTGGATCACGACAGGTCGGACTGGTCCGGAAGGAGCACGCGACGATCCATCATGCGGGTGAGTGCGCGGCGTGCCTACAGTACGGCGGGCCCTCCCCCAGGAGCGCCTGGTCGGGCCGAGAGGAGTCGCCGTGGCCGCTGGTGCGCAGGGATCCCCGCCCGGGTGGGTGCCGGTCGAGCACCGCGTCCTCGGACTCGACCGGCGGACGTTCACGCCCGCCCTCGTCGTCCTGGTGGTCGCGCTGGCGCTGGGCTACGGGCTCGCGGCGCTCAACGCGGCGATCCCCTGGCACAACGAGGTCCGGGCCGGTGACGTGCTGGACCTGGGTGACGGCGCGACGGCCGTGCCGCCGGTCGGCTGGCACCTGGAGAGCGGCACGCTGGTCGGCCGAGGACAGGAGAGCCCGGTCCGGCTCCAGGCGCTGCTGGCTTCAGGCGGAGCGACGGTGGAGCTGCGCGGTGCGGCCTTCGAAGGTACCGCGGAGGCGTTCCTCGACCAGGTGCGGCGCTCGCAGGGCGACGACGTGCGCGGTGTGAGCGGGTCGCGCGCCACGCTCACCACCGACGCGGGAGTGGTGGGCGTCGCGCAGAGCGCCACGGGGCCGGGCGGAGACGGGCTCGACGTGGCGTTCAAGGTGGCCGTCGGCGCGGACGGGCCGGCCGAGGCGGCGCCCGCGCTGCTGGTGCGGGTCCGCACCGCGCCGGGCCAGTTCGAGCGCTACCGGGGCGGCGTGACCGCACTGCTGCGCAGCATCACGCCGGGAGGGGGACGATGACCGACGTCGCCGCGGGCAAGGCGGCCCGGCTAGTCGCGATCGAGCAGTCCGGGTGGGGCCTGCCGTTCCGGTTCCTCCAGCCGCACAACGCGGCGTTCTGGGTGTACGTGCTCGGTGTCGGCGGCGGCGCGCTGACGATGCTGCGCTACTTCGCCCAGGGCGGCGGGTTCTACGCGCCGGCGCTGACCGGGGGCGTGCTGCTGTTCGGGCTCTACCTGGTGCCCTGGCTGCTGCTCCTGCGCCACCACAACCGCTACACCCGCCAACCGGCGGGTCTGCTGGCGACCGGGTTCGTCTGGGGTGGCGTCGCCGCGACGTTCTGGATCGCGCTGCCGGCCAACACCGCGTTGCTCGACATCTGGGCGAAGGTCGGCGGCACCGCGTTCGCCGCCGACTGGGCGGCCGGGCTGACCGCGCCGATCACCGAGGAGTTCGCCAAGGCGCTCGGGCTGGTGCTGCTCATCGGCCTGGCACCGCGCCTGGTCCGCAGCGCCTACGACGGGTTCATCATCGGCGCGTTCACCGGCCTGGGGTTCCAGGTCTTCGAAGACGTCCTGTACGTGTTCAACGGCGCCACGCAGAGCTTCGGCGTCGACCAGTTCGGCTCGTCGCTGCACGTGTTCCTCCTGCGCGGCGCGTCCGGGATCGTGTCGCACGCGTTGTTCAGCGCGATCTTCTGCGCGGGCCTGATGTGGGTGCTGGGCCGCGCGCCCGGCGAGCGCGACGTGCCGCGCGGCGTGCTGACCATGCTCACGGCGATGGTCTTCCACTTCGCCTGGGACGACATGGCCGCCATCAGCGGCGGTGGAGCGCTGTTCTTCCTCGTGCTGCCGCTCGTCGTGGTCGTCGAACTGGCGACCCTGTTCCACGTCCTGCGGCACGCCGCGGGACGCGAACGCGCGTGGGTCAGGGACCTGCTCGGACCGGAGGTCGCGACGGGCGCCGTCGACCCGCCCCTGCTCGACGCGGTCAGCGGCCTGCGCAAGCAGCGCAAGGCCTACCGCAAGCACCTGCGCAGCCGACGCCGGGCACGGCACCTGATCGAGGGCGCACAGGACCTCGCCCACGAGATCGCCCGCTCAGGCGGCGAGGAGACACCCCCGGTCGCCCACGCCCGGGCCGAACTCCTCCGTCTCCGCGCCACCCCCTGACCCGCGGCACCGACCTGTCCGGCCGGGCCGGGCACCGTCAGCGCGCGACTGCCCCTGATACCCGAGCCGCCGCGCAGGCGCTCTCGCGAGCTAAAAGAATTCGCACCGCTTTAGCACCCGACAATGCGGTCGACCATTCACCCTTTGACCAGTCGAAACATTTTCGGCGCACCTTGACCGCGCGCAGGACGTCCTCCACAGTCTGATGAATGCGACCGGCACCCGTGCAGTGGCGCTTCAGCCCGTGCGCCTGTTCTCGGCTTTCGCACCGACCACGCTGACGCAATCGTCGTTCGCGCGGCGAGCGCGACGGAACACCCCGGCGCAAGCGGCCCGCACCGGGCGCTGCCCGCGCCGCTGCCACGCTGCCCCGACCTCGATGAAGAGGAGCACACGCATGGCCGGATCAGGCCACCCGCCCACCGCTGCCCCACCAGCCCGCAGACGTCGCCTGGCCGGCGTCACCGCTGTCGTCGCCGTGCTGCTGGGCGGAGTGGTCACGGCGCTCGGCGCCGCGCCCGCGTCGGCGGCCACCGTCGACACGACCGCGTGGTACGCGTTGGTCAACCGCAACAGCGGCAAGGCGTTGGACGTCTACAACTTCGCCACCAACGACGGCGCCCGCATCACCCAGTGGACCCGCAGCGACGGCACCAACCAGCAGTGGCAGTTCGTCGACTCCGGCGGCGGCTACTACCGGGTGAAGTCCCGGCTGTCGGGCAAGGTCCTGGACGTCCAGAACTTCTCCACCGCCGACGGCGGCGCCATCGTGCAGTGGGCCGACAACAACAGCACCAACCAGCAGTTCCGGCTCGCCGACTCCGACGGCGGCCACGTGCGGCTGGTCAACCGCAACAGCAACAAGGCGGTCGAGGTGCAGGGCGCGTCCACCGCCGACGGCGGCAACGTCGTGCAGTACAGCGACTGGGGCGGCGCCAACCAGCAGTGGCAGCTCGTCCGCGTCGGCGGCGGGACGACCACGACCACCACCACGACCACGACGCCCCAGCCGGGACGTCCCATGGTGGAGAACAACTTCCAGGTCACCCGTGAAGGCGCGTACGGCGACAACCGCTTCACCGTGTTCCGGCCCTCCGACCCCCAGGCCGTCGGCCGTCCCCTGCCCGTGCTGGCCTTCGGCAACGGCGCTTGCGCGCACACCAACAACAGCGAGGTCACGCGGCTGCTGACCGCCGTCGCGGCGAAGGGCATCGCGGTGGTGGACATCGGTTCCGCCAACGGCTCGGCCAACGGCCTGCCCAGCGGCTCCCCCATCCCCTCGCTCCTGACCGACGCCCTGACCTGGGCCGAACGCGAGCAGAACCGCTCCGGGGCGGCGTTGTCGCAGCGGCTCGACCTGACCAGGATGGCCACCGCGGGCCACTCGTGCGGTGGTCTGGAGGCCCTGATCGCCGCCCAGGACCGCCGGGTCGACGCCACCGTCTCGTTGAACAGCGGGCTCTTCGCCGACGGCTCGTTCGGCTACCCGCGCTCCGAGCTGTCCAAGCTGCACGCCCCCGTGCTGTACCTGGACGGAGGCCCCTCCGACATCGCCTACGACAACACCAGGGCCAACTACAACCTGACCACCGTCCCCGCCGTCCTGGCCGAGAACCCCCAGGCAGGGCACGGCGGCTTCATCACCGGTAGCCAGATGACCGACGCCGTGACCGCGGTCGTGCAGTTCCTCGACATGGTCCTGAACGGCAACCAGACCGCCCGCGACTACATCCTGGAACCATCCGGGCTGGCGTCCAAGACGCCTTGGACCGTGGCCAGGAAGAACTTCTGATCACGGGAGACGGCCGTCGCCGGCACGCGCGGGAACACCACGCGTGCCGGCGACGGCCGTTCCTGACCTCCTTCGTGCGTTCCCGCTCATGCAGCGGCGGCGGGTAGGTCAGCGGCCACGACCAGGCCGACAGCACCGCCGTCCAACGGCGCCGAAGCGGCCTGCCTTAAGGTGGCCCGTCGGAGGTCCCCGTGACAGAGCAGAGCAGCCCGGCCGCGACGACGGGCAGGGCGATCCGCGACGAGATCGGCGCGCCCGGTCGCGAACGCGTTGACGGGGACCACTCCGCGATGTCCCCCGCCGAGGTCTGGGAGACCGTCGACTTCTGGGCCGGTGTCCCGTGGCCGGTGTCCCGCGCCGAGGCGCAGCGGAGGGCGGTCGACCGCCTCGGCTGGGCGATCGACGTCCAGGAGGGGCTGGGGTACCTGGTCAACCCGGCCTTCACCCCACCGGAGGTGTCGATGTCCGGCATCGACACCGTGTCGTCCGTGCGCTTCCGGATCGCGGACGAGGTCACGGAGGAGACACCGGCGACGAGGGCCCTCCTCGGCGACCTCTTCACGCTGGTGGTGCGCGAGGGGACGGCCCGGCTGGGGCGTCCGTCCATCAGGCGTGACCGCGGGTGCACCGACGCGACCTGGGAGATGGGGCCCGCCCGGGTCACCGCCTCGCTGTGGTCGAGGTGCGCGGCGGTCCGCTTCACCACCCCGGGGGACCGGTGACCGCGGTGTCGGACTGGGAGGCGTTCGGCGGGGGTCTCACCGAGGCGTTGCGGGAGGTGTCCGACCGGGTCTTCCTGGTCGTCTTCTCGCGGGCCGAACCGCGGGTGTTCGTGCAGTTCGCCGGTGGCGAGCACGAGCTGCACGCCGAGGCGGGGTCGCCGGCCGCGGACCCCGGGCCGCTGGCCGCGGCCGGGTGGGCGCCGCCGACCGGTGACGCCCCGCCGAACTGGGCCTGCACCTTGCCGCTGCCCGCGTTGACGGTGGAGTACGCCGCGTTGGCGGCGCGCTGCGTGGTGGCGTTGCGCGACGTCCACGGGCTCCCCGGTCCCGATGAGCTGGTGTACAAGGCATGGCGCGACGCGGAGTGGCCGTCCGACGCGGTGCCGGCCGCCCGACGGGACCGGGGTGAGCACCCGCTGGTGCTGTCCTGGCTGGGCATCCCGCCCGCGGCCGGGTGACGAGCAGCCAGGTCCCCCGCGGGGTGGTGGCCGACGTCAGGCGGTGCCGGCGGCGGTCGATCCCGGTGCGATGCGAACAGCCGCAGGTGCTGCCAGGCCTCGGCCGTCGTGGGAATTCGCCGTGAGGACGACTTGTGCCGGACGGGATCGACGCGCAACCGGCAGGCGTCCCGCGCGCCCTCAGGAAGGCGAGTCGGGGAGGAATCGCACTTCCTGAGGACGTCTCGTGGGGGGACGAACATGTCGTGGTTCAGCGTTGTGCCCGTGGCACTGGTCGCGGTCGGGTGGCTGTGGGGACCGGGGTTGCCGGTGGGCTACCTGTTGGGGTTGCGGGGGATCGCGGCGTTCGCGATGGCTCCGGTGATCAGCGTCGCGGTGATCGCGACGGCGGCGGTGGTGGCGGGGGTCGGCCGGTGTCGCGTGGTCGGCGCCGGTCGGGTTGGCGGCGGTGCCCGTGGCCGTCGGGCCGGCCGGGCTGCTCGCCTTCCTGGTGCGGCACAAGGGGTTGTTGTCCGCGAGGACCGATCCGCGGCAGATCGCGCCGGCCGTGGTGGCCGGGTCGCTGCCCGCGTTCGCGCTCGCCGCGATCGCCGTCGTGCGGGCGGTGGGCACGCCGGACGGGGTGTCCCAGGTCTTCGACACGCCGTTCCACTACAACGCGTTGGCGCACATCGCCGACAGCGGGGACGCGTCGTCGCTGACCCTGTACGCGCCGGGCGACCCGGAGACGCCCGGCGGCTTCTACCCGGCGGCGTGGCACGACCTCACCTCGCTGGTCATGATGTCGACCGGGGCGTCGATCCCGGTCGCCGCCAACGTGGTCTGCGCGGTGATCACGGTCGTGGTGTGGCCCGTGAGCTGTCTTCTGCTGGTGCGGCAGCTGTTCGGGCGCGACGTGGCGGCGTCGGCGGTCGCCGGTGTGCTGTCGATCGCGTTCCCCGCGTTCCCGTGGGACTTCTTCGGGTGGGGCGTGCTGTGGCCGAACCTGCTGGGCCTGGCGTTGGCGCCGGCCGGTTTCGCGGCGGTGCTGACGGTCACCGGGTGGGTGAAGGACGACTTCCTCGGCCGGGGTCGGGCGTGGCTGCTGCCGGCGATCACGCTCGTGGCCGCCGGGTTCGCTCACCCGAACGTGGTGTTCTCGTCGATCGTGCTGTCGCTCTTCCCGGCCGGTGCGGCGGTGTTCGCGCGGGCACGGGCGCTGCGCGCCGACGGTCGTGCGCGGCGCGGTGTCGTCGAGTGCGCCGCGTTCGTCGCGGTCGTCTTCGGCGGCTGGCTGTGGGCGGCCACCACGCCGGTGCTCGCCGACGTGCGCGACTGGAACGCGTGGAAGTCGTTCGAGACACAGGCCGCCGCGGTCGGCGAGGTGCTGCTCAACGCGACCGACCTGCGTGAGGCGCTGTGGCCGCTGTCGGCGCTGGTGATCCTCGGCACGGCCACCGCCCGCCGCACGCCCGCGATCCGCTGGGTGCTCGCCGGCCACCTGGTCTCCGGGCTGCTGTACGTGCCGGCCGCCGCGCTCAACCGCGCCGACACCGACCTGCTCACCGGCTATTGGTACAGCGACTCGCACCGCCTGGCCGCGATGCTGCCGATCACCGGTGTGCCGCTCGCGGTCGCGGGCGTGCTGTTCCTGTCCGGGAAGCTGCTGTCCCGCGCGCGGCGGCTGCCCCGGCCGGCCGCGGCGGTCGGGCTGACCGCGGTGCTCGTCGTCACGACGGCCGGCCTGTACTCGACGGACCGCGAGGCGCGGGTGGCCGTGACCTACCCGAAGGCGCGGGAGCACCAGCTCGTCACCGACGAGATGCGGGAGTTCCACCCGCGGATCGCCGAGCGGGTCCCGGAGGACTCCGTGGTGCTCGGCAACCCGTTCGACGGCAGCGTCTACGGGGCATCGCGGGCGTGCCCGGGGCGCGGGGGTTCGAGCTGGTCGGCCGGGCCGGGTCGACCCGGCTCTACCGGATCACCGCGTGCACCTCGGCGAGTCCGGTCGCCCACCGCGCCACCCGGCGATAAAGCGCAGGTCAGGCGGCCTGTCGGTGATCTTCACCGACAGGCCGCCCGCGGCGGTGGGCGCGGACGTTCGTCACCCGATCGCGTGAACGCAGTGGTGCGGGTAGCCTGAGGTCAGGCTCATGCCGGCTCCCCGGAGCCACCCGGCGGCGGACGAGGACCTGACCCGCCCGATGACGTTATGAGGTGACGGGCGCCGCCAGGATGCCTTCCGACGTGACCGATGTAGCCGATGCCGATGTGACCCTTTCCGCTCGTCGCGCGGTCGACGGGCGCGGGCAGGCCGCGCCCTACCCGTTGCTGGTGGCCGACGCCGACGGGGTGATCAGGTCCGTCAACTCCTCGGCCGGCGCGCTGTTCCCCCTGGCCCGGACCGGCGGGACGCTGGACGGCGCGGTCAGCGGCTGGTTGCTGCGGGCGCACGAGGAGACCACGGCCGGCGGCGTGGCGGTCCGGGCGGCGGGGGTGGTCGGCGAGCGCAGCTTCGAGGCGCACCCGGTCCCCGAGGGCGACGCGGTCGCCTGGTGGTTGGTGGAGGACACCGACGTCCGGCTGGCGCGTGAGGCGCTGCGCGTGGAGCAGGAGCGCACCGCCCTGTTGGGCCAGGTCTCGTCCGCCCTGCTGACCTCGCTCAACCCGCAGCGGTGCATGCAGGTGACCGCCGAGCTGGCCGCGGCGCACCTGGCCGACGCGGCGCTGGTCGTGGCGCCGGGCGGCACGGGCCGCGGGCTGCCGGTCACCGCGTGCGAGCGCGGCGGGGAGAGCACGTCCGCGGTGTCGGACGCCGACCCCGAGCAGGTCGTCGGGTTGGCGGAGGCGTTGCAGGGGTTCCCGCCGGTGCCCTCGCGGTGGATCGACCCGGAGGCGATGCCGGACTGGCTGGTCCCCGACGGTTTCGGGCCGGTGGGCTCGGTGGTGCTGACGCCGCTGCCCGGCCACGGCGTGCCCGCCGGCGCGCTGGTGCTGCTGCGCCTCCAAGGGCAGGAGGGGTTCACCGAGGAGGAGGAAGGCTTCGCGCGGTTGTTCGCGGCGCGTGCGGGCGCGGCGATGTCGGCGGCGCGGATGTACGCCCACCAGGCCGGCCTGACCGAGCTGCTGCTGCGCGAGCTGCTGCCGCCGACGCTGCGGCGCATCGGCGGGGTGGAGTTCGCCGGCCGCTACCGGCCCGCGGGTGACACCGAGCAGGTGGGCGGGGACTTCTACGACGTGCACCCGCTGGTCGCGGAGGGCACGCGCACCGACCGCGCCCAAGCCGCCGAGCAGGCCAACGCGTCGCTGGTGGTGCTGGGCGACGTGTGCGGCAAGGGCATGGAGGCCGCGGTGCTCACCGGGAAGGTCCGCACCACCCTGCAGGCGCTGCTGTCGCTGGCCGACGACCACCTGCGGGTGCTGACCATGCTCAACGACGCCCTGCTCAACTCGCACCACACCCGTTTCGTCACCCTCGTCCTGGCCTCGGTGACCAGGGTTCCCGAAGGGGTCCGGCTGCGGTTGACCAGCGCCGGGCACCTGCCTCCGCTGATCCTGCGCCGCGACGGGAGCGTGGAGGAGTCCGACACCGCCGGCACCCTGATCGGCGTGCTGCCCGAGATCTCCGCGACGACCGCCGAGGTGCTGCTGGAGCCGGGCGAGACGTGCCTGCTCTACACCGACGGCGTCACCGAGGCCCACGGCGGGCCGATGGGGCGGGAGATGTTCGGCGAGGAGCGGCTGAGCCGGGCGTTGGCCACGTGCGCGGGCATGCCCGCCGAAGCGATCGTGGAGCACGTGCACATGCTGGTCTCCCGTTGGGTCGGCACCCGCGACCAGGACGACACCGCCCTGCTGGCCATCACCGCGCCCCGTGGCCGGCACCCGGGCGCCGTCGACGGCCGGCCCACCGCATGACCGGTCCCTCCGGCCCGCCGATCCCGCACGCGCCGGCCACGACGATGAGCCCCGACCACGCGGACGCCCGGCCGGAGGGGTTCCGCGCCGACCTGGGGACCGGGGACGGGGCGGGTGGCGTGGTCGCCGCGACGGTCGAGCGGCTGTGGCCGGCGCTGATCGCGGGCGACGAGTACGCCGCCACCGACGTGGTACTCGACGCGCTCGCCGCCGGCGTGCCCGCCGAGACCGTGCTGCTCGACGTCATCGGCGCCGCGCAGGCCCGGGTCGGCGTGGAGTGGGCGGCCAACCGGGTCACCGTGGCGCAGGAGCACGCCGTCACCGCCATCAACGACCGGGTGGTGGGCGTGCTGTCCGCGAGCCTGCCCCGGCTCCGCCCGCACCGGGCACGGGTCGCCGTGGCGTGCGTGGACGGCGAGTGGCACGCCCTGCCCGCCCGGCTGCTGGCCGAGGTGCTGCGCCTGCGCGGGTTCGCCGTGGACTACCTCGGCGCGCAGGTTCCCACCCCGCACCTGGTGGCCCACCTGCACCGCACCGGGCCGGACGTCGTGGCGCTGTCGGCGTCGCTGGCGACCCGGCTGCCGCGCACGCACGCGGCCATCACCGCCTGCCAGGCCGCGGGGGTCCCGGTCCTGGCCGGTGGCGCCGCGTTCGGGGCCGACGGCCGCCACGCCCGCCGCCTGGGCGCGGACGCGTGGGCGCCGCACGCCCGTGCCGCCGCCGACCTGCTCGTGGCGGACCCGCCCGGCCACCCCCGCCCGGCGAGCACGACCGCGGACCACCTGCCCCACCTCGGCGACCAGGAGTACACCTTGGTCGCGCGCGGCACCGTCCAGCTGGTCAAGAACGTCTACACCGGTCTGGAGCAGCGGTTCGACGCGATGCGCGCCTACAGCGACCTGCAGCGCGAGCACACCGCCGACGACCTGACCCACATCACTGAGTTCCTCGCCGCCGCCCTCTACACCGACGACGCCGCGGTGTTCACCGACTTCACCGCCTGGACCGCGCACATCCTGACCACCCGCGGCGTCCCCGGCCACCTCCTGCCCGCGGCGCTGCGGTTGCTGGCCGACGAACTGCGCGACTTCCCCCGCGCCACCGCCATGCTCACCGCCGCCCGTCGTCGCCTCCCCGCCCCTGACGCCGGGTCCTCCGCGTCATGACCCGACTTCCGTCGTCCCCGCTGCGCCTGACCGTCACGTCCGCGCACCACCGGCGCCTGACCGTCGCCGTGGCCGGCGATCTCGGCTTCGAGAACGCCGACCAGCTCGCCGACACCGTCGCCCGCGCCCTGCGCGGCGGACCGGTCGGCGACGCCGCCGTGCCCGCGGCGGGCGCGACCTCGGCCGAACCGGCGACCGCCGAACGCCGCCTGGTGCTCGACATGACCGGGCTGACCCACTTCGACTCCTACGCCCTGTCGGTGCTGCTGTCGTTGCGCGGCACGGCCGCCGAGCACGGCATGCGGCTGGTGCTCGACCACCGCCCCGCGCACCTGGACCGCCTGCTGCGTCGAACGGGCGTGCACCCCCTGTTCGACGAGCCCGCCCTCCCCGCGCCGGAACGGCAGGCGCAGGCGGTTCCCGACCACGAGCGGTGAACCGCTCACGCGCCGGGCGGTCCCGCGTCCGTCCACACAGGCCGCAGCCGCGTCGGCGGTGTGGTCAGCGCGCCCCCGACGGCGGGTTCAGCGGCAGCCACTGCTCGAACCGGGTGGTGGACAGCCGCGCGTCGGGACCCGGCAGCGGCGAGTCCTTCTCCAGCAGGGCGCCGAAGCACCGCGCGCCCTGGTCGGTCACCACCTCGCGCGGGTCGCCCTGGAACGCGAGCCACGTCGTCGCCGGCCATCGGCTGGATGGGCGTCGGACAGGCGGACGGTGTCCCCGTCCGCGGCCGCCTGGGCGGTGCTCCGCACGAACTCGAAGAACTGGGTGGCGCGCACGAGCGACAGCGCCACGTGGTGGCCGACGCCCGCTTCTCCTCGGCGGCGGCGAGCAGGTTCGCGGTGGAGGTGCGGAAGAAGTGCAGCACGGCGTCGTCGGCGAACGACGGCGAGTCGGCCACGTCGACCACGACCTGGGCGCCGGCCAGCGCCTCGTCCAGTCCCGCGCCGGTCAGCACGTCCGCGCCCGAGTCGGGTGACGCGGGCACCGCCTCGTGGCCGTGCCCGCCCGACCAGCGCACGAGCTCGGCACCCGGCCGTTCCGGACGTCTCCCGCGATGAAGACCGGACACCCTCCCCGTCGTGACAGCCGGCGGGCACCGTCGACGCGGATGCCCGAGCCCGTCGACACGAACGCCGACCCGTAGCTGGGCGCCGAACGCGGCGAGGCCCTGGAGTTCGCCACGCCTACGCCGAGATCGCCGACATCCTCCGGTCGACCGGAGGCAGACGACCCCGGACGCCCGGCGGGAACTGCCGGCCGCCTTCACCGCCGCCGCCCGCCCCGGTGACGTGGCCTCGCTGGAGCGGCTCTTCGCGCCGGACGTGACCAGCCTGTCCGACGGCGACGGCAGGGTGGGCGTCGCGCGCAAGCCGTGCGCCGTGCTGCTGCGCCACGGCGCCGACTTCGGCGTGGTCGCGGTCAGCGCCACGACCGAGGGCATCGACCACGTGCTGTGGCCGCTCGACCCCAGGAAGATCACGGCCGTGTCCGACGCGATCTCCTCCCCCGTCGAAGACCACCGCGGTGCCCGGCCGGGGCAGGCGACTGCGGCAGGTCTGACCGGCGCGCCGGGCGGGTCTTCGTCGTCCACGAGTGAAGACCGGGTACCGCCGAGGTCCGTGACACCCCGGTCCGCCGCGGTGCCGGCGAGCGTCCGGCGGAGGTCGTGGGCGGCCGGTGTGGCCACGACCGCTCGGCCGTGCGGGATGTTCGGCGGGCGCGTGGGTACCCTCGGCCCAGTCGTTTGCCTGGTCGTCCGGGTTCCGGGCTGGAGCCCGCCGACCGGTTCGCGCGAAAGTGGAAGGTTGGCGCACATGGATGCCGCGTCCGAGGCGGTGCCGGCTGAGGCCACCGACCTGCGCGAACTGGTGGACGGGCTGGCCGTGGTGCTCTGGCAGGCCGACGCGCGGACCCGCCGCTGCACGTTCGTCTCCGCCCACGCCGAGCGGCTGCTGGGCCACCCGGCGAGCCGTTGGCTGACCGAGCCGGACTTCCTCGGCTCGCTGATCCTCCCCGAGGACCGGGCCGAGGCCACCGAGGCCCGGTGGCGCGACGATCCCGACCGGGACGTGTTCGAGGTGGAGTACCGGGCGGTGACCGCGCGCGGCGAGGTGCGGAGGTTGAAGGAGAAGCTGCACGTCGTGCGGCATCCCGACGGCACGCCGAAGACGGTGCGCGGTGCGTTGAACGACGTCACCGCGCGTCACGCCGAGCTGGAGCGGCAGCGGTTCCTCGCGGTCCTCGACCGCGAGCTGCAACGGCTGGACGACGCCGAGGAGCTGATGGCGCTGGCGACGCGCCTGCTCGGCGAGCACCTGCGGGTGGACCGGTGCGCCTACGCGCGGACCGAGGCCGACGAGGACCACTTCGTGATGAGCGGCGGCTACGCCACCGGGCTGCCCCCGCTGCCCGGCCGGTTCGCCATGCGCGAGTTCGGCGAGGGCGCGCTGCGCGCCATGCGCGCGGGCGAGCCGTGGGTGGTGGACGACAGCGCGAACGACCCCCGGCTCGGTCCGGCGGACCTGGACGCCTACCGGGTCACCGGCATCCGGGCGGTGATCTGCCTGCCGCTGCTGCGCGGCGGGCGGTTCGCCGCGGCGATGGCCGTGCACCAGGCGACCGTCCGGCACTGGACGCCGGAGGAGGTCGAGGTGGTGTCGGTGGTGGTCAACCGCTGCTGGGAGTCGTTGCAGCGCGCGCACGCCGACCGGGCGCTGCGCGACAGCGAGCAGCGCCACCGGCTGCTCGTGGAACGGGCCACCGACGCCATCTGGGTGCTGGACCACGAGCTGCGGTTCGTCGAGGTCAACCAGGCCGCGTGCGCGCTGCTCGGGCAGGGCCGGGACGACCTGGTCGGCCGCGCGGTGGGCGACCAGGTCGTGCCGGGGGCGCTGGACCGGTTGGCCCGGCTGACCGCCGACCTGTCCGCCGCCCGGGTCGTCACCGAGGTGTGGGGCCTGCGCCGCGCCGACGGCACGGTGGTGGAGGTGGAGCTGAGCATCCAGGCCACCCCGACCGGCGTGCAGGCGATCGGGCGCGACGTCACCGAGCGGCAGCGCGCCGAGGCCGAGCGGGAGCGGCTGCTGCGGCGCGAGCACGAGATCGCCGAGGCGCTGCAGCGCAGCCTGCTGCCCCGCGAGCTGCCCGCGCTGGACCGGCTGGCCACCTCCGCCCGCTACCTGCCCGCTTCCACCCAGTCCCGGATCGGCGGCGACTGGTACGAGGTGCTGCCGCTGGGCGGCACCGCGGTCGCCCTGTCCGTGGGCGACGTCGTCGGCAAGGGCCCGACCGCCGCCGCCGTGATGGGGCAGCTGCGCAGCGCCCTGGCGGGCTACCTGCTCGACGGCCACTCCCCCGCCGCCGCGCTGGAGCGGCTCGACGCGTTCACCGCGCGGGTCAACGGCGCGGCGGGCAGCACCTGCGCCTGCCTGACGTTCGACTGGAGCACCGGCGGGCTGAGCTGGGCCGCCGCCGGGCACCCGCCGCCGCTGGTCCTCGACGCCTCCGGCAGCGCGCGGTTCCTCTCCGGGGACACCGGAGCGGTGCTGGGCGCACCGGGACGCGCGCCCTACCTCGACAACACCACCGGCCTGGAACCGGGCGCGTCGGTGGTGCTCTACACCGACGGGCTGGTCGAACGCCGCGGCGCGGTGATCGACCAGGGCCTGCGGCGGCTGCTCGACACCGTCCGCGACGCGCACGACCTGCCGCCCCGAGCGCTCAGCGACGCCATCATCGGGTCGATGCTGGCCGACGGCCAGGACGACGACGTGGCCCTGGTCCTCGCCCGTCACCTGCCCCCGCCGCTGCGCAACACCGTGCCGGCGCGGCCCTCCGAGCTGGCCGTGATGCGCCGCAACGTCGAGGCGTGGGCCGCCACCGCCGGCCTGTCCCCGGACCAGCTGGACGACCTGCAACTGGCCCTCGGCGAAGCCGCGGCGAACGCCGTGGACCACGCCTACCCGGACGACGTGCCGGGCGAGTTCACCTACGACCTCGCCACCACCGCGACCGGCGTCCGCGTCACGGTCCGCGACCACGGCCACTGGCGGCCCGAGCCGGAGGACAAGGGCTACCGGGGCCGCGGCCTGCAGATCATCCGCTCGATCGCCGAACGGGCCGTGTTCCACCGCGCCGAGGACGGCACGACCGTCGAGTTCGACCTCGCCGTCGAGCCGACGGGCGCGCCGGTGGCCGCGGTGCGCGAACCGACCAGCGGGCACCCGGCCGTCACCGGTTCCGCCGACGACGCCCCGGTGCAGGTCCTGCGCCTCACCGGCGACGTGGATCTCATGACGGTGGACGACCTGCGCGCGGCCCTGACCGCCGGGATCGACTCCGTCGACCCGCGACCGGTCGAGATCGACCTGGGCCAGGTCGGCTACCTCAGCAGCTCGGGCATCGCCCTGCTGCTGGACGCCGCCGCCACCGCGCACCGCGCCCACCGCGCCCTGACCGTGCACGCCGTCGAAGGGACCGCGCCCGCGCGCGTGCTGTCGTTGTCCGGCCTGCACGGCCTGACCGCCGACACCCTGTCCCTGCGGATCACGGTCGACCGCACCGAGGCCGACTAGGTTCGCCGGTCGTCGACCGCGGGCCCGGCGCCGTCGAGGTCGTGGGCACCTGTGCCCACCCGCCGCGGTCAGTAGGTTCCGGTGTGGTGTTTGAGGGCCAGGAGCTTGTGGCGGTACATGCGGCACAGGGCCACCAGGAGGTGGACCTGTTCACCCGGGTTCAGCGGGCGCAGCTGCTCCACGAGGTCGTCGGGGTGCAGGTCGGCGTCGGCGGCCAAGCGCTGGTTGAGGATGTCGCGGGCGAGGTCGTGCGCGCGGTCGCCGATCGCCAGCCGGTCGACGGCGCGCAGGTCGTAGGTGTCCGGCAGGGGGAACCGGACGAGCGGCTCGGGGTAGCGGGCCGTCATGAGCTGCACGGCGATGTTGACCAGGCGCGCCACCAGGGCCGCCGCCCGGTCGAGGTCGTCGAGCATGACCGCCAGCTCGTCCACCGTCACCGTGTCCGGTTCGAACGCCGGCGGCGCGTCGACGTCCACGTCGAACCGGTGCAGGGCCAGGGTGATGTTGTCCAGCACGCGTTCGGGGTCGACCAGCACCCGCTCGGGGTGGCCGGTCTCGACGCTGGCCCGCGGGTGCCACGGGTCGAGGAACTCCCGCACCTCCGCCTCCGCGTGGACGTGGGCGTCGGGTAACGGTCGTCGGGGACGCGGGAACTGCTCCACCGCCCTGCCTCCTCATGCCGGATCCACCTGCCGGATCGCCGCCGGATCGCCACACCGCGACCGCCACCGGCGGCCGTTACTGCGGTGTCCCCGCCGGTATACCCACTACGGGGCGGGACTACGAAACCGGTCTGCGCCGTCGACGTTCTTCGACGTCACCACGCCACTGAACTCCCGGAGGTGTGAAATCCGCGCGATGTGGGCACCCCGACCCCTGTAACGATCACGCCGCGACGCAGAGTCGGCGTGGCACGAGGACAAGGAAGCACTGTGGGCATCCTGGGTTGGATCGTTCTGGGCCTCATCGCCGGCGCCATCGCCAAGGCAATCATGCCCGGCAAGGACCCCGGCGGCATCGTCATCACCATGCTGCTCGGCATCGTCGGCGCCATCCTCGGCGGCTTCATCGGCCGCGCGATCTTCGGCTCCGACATCGGCAGCTTCTTCGACCTGAGCACCTGGCTGCTCGCCATCCTCGGCTCGCTGGTCGTGCTCGGCATCTACCACGTCGTCACCAGCCGAGGCCACCGCGCCCACAGCTGACACCGACACCACCACAGCGCACGGGCCCGCCGGCACACAGCCGGCGGGCCCGACGCTTGTGCCCGTACCGGGCCCGGTCCTATGAAGCGTCGGCCTGGGCGGCGGCCAGCGCGTTCTCCAGCGTCTCGTGCAACGGCAACAGCTTGTCCATCGCGGTGGCGGTCAGCGACCGGCGCACGGCCCGGCTGGCCACCACGTGGACCGGTCGGCGTCCGAGCGAGGCGCTGTGCGCGCGGATGTGGCCGAGGGCGGCGATTCCGGAGGAGGCGAAGAACGGCACCCCGGACAGGTCGATCACCAAGGTGTCCACCCCGCGGTCGAGCAGTTCCACGCAGCGTTCGAGCAGATCGTCACTGTTGGCCATGTCGATGTCCCCGACCACGCGAACGATCGTCGCGTCGCCGTGCGAGTCGGTGGTCAACTCCGGGGTGGGTGAGTCAGCAGCATTCACCGCACCATCATGACCGCTGCTCCCGGCCGGCCTGACCAGGGGCGGCGGTCGTCACCGTCGGTGGTGGGGCGGTGTGCTGCCTGTCGCGGGTCGGCTCAGTCCGTGACCATCCGCGCTTCCATCTCCTCGAAGCTCTTGAGGTCCCAGGTGCCGAACTGCGACGGCTCGATGTCGTAGTAGGCGGCGAAGGCCACGACCCGCTCGATCGTGATGTTGTTCGAGTCGGCGAACCGGACGAGCTCGGCCGCGACCACCGGGACCGCGACGGTCGGCACCGGGGTGGGCGCGGGTTCCTCGTCCACGACCTTCCTGGCGCGCCGGGGCTGCGTGGTAGTGGTGGTGGTGCGGACCAGTTCCTCGCCGGACACCAGCGCTCGCATCACGCGCTCCAGCTCGTCGAGCATCCGCGTGTCCTTGGCGGTGAGCGCGAAGCCGTCCCGGACGACCGCCAGGTCGCTGCGGAACTTGGGGTGGCGCTTGTCCTTGGAGCCGTCCTCGGGTGCGATCGTCGCGTGCGCGGAGGTGATGTAGCCGCCGTCTACGAAGCAGTGGATGTGCGGGTACTCCTCCACGCTGCCCTCGTCGCCCCAGATGTACCGGTCGCGCCCCGGTCCGTCCTTGGTCCTCCGGTCCACGCCGACGCCCGGCGGCAGCCGGAGCGGCCACTGGATGGACAGCTCGGTGGTCGGTTTCGCCTGTTTGATCCGGTCCAGGACCGCGACGGCGGTCTTGAAGGAGGCGTTGACCAGTTTCGGCGGGAACTGCGGGGCGGAGTACCCGGCCTCGTTGAACCAGGTGGCCAGGGCCGCGATCTGGTCGTTCGTCAGCTCGACCGCGTGGTTGGCCGCCGTCGGCCAGATCTCCTTCCGGCCGGCCTTGCGCTGCCACCGCACGCCCCCCGCGGCGAACTCCGTCTTCTCCACCTTCCCGCCGACGGCCGCCTCGACGGCGACGGCGAGCTCGTTCCACTTGGTGAAGTCGTCGAGCAGCACGACGTGGGCGCTGTCGCCGCCGCCGCCGATGTTCCGCACGAACCGGTAGCGGTGCAGGAAGTGGTAGTCGTTTAAGTGGTACTCGTCGCCGCTGTCGATCCTGATCTTCACGGGGGCCTCCTGCCGACGGATGTGGCGTAGAGGGTACCGGCGGACGCGCGGCGAGGTGGCTAGGCCGGGAAGCGGCCGCGGCGCCACTGCCAGTGGCGGCCGGCGGTCAGGTGGTCGAGGACCGCGCGGTGCAGCGCGGTGCGGCGCGGCAGTCGGTCGAGCGGTGTGGTGAGGGTGCGGAACGCGAACCGCAGCACCTCGACGTCGGCGTCCAGCCCTTCCGGCTCCTCGTACGGCTCCAGCTCGAACCTCCGCTGGAACCGGATGATGTTCGAGTCCTCGGGCAGGTACTCCCGCAGCTGCGGGTCGAGCAGCCAGGAGCCGCAGGCGAACGCCGTGAAGCGCTCGTCGGGGAAGTGCCGGGGGAAGAAGGCGCGTGCCTCGTCGAGCGACGCGGTGACCGCTTCCGGGGTCAACGGCCCGGACTCGGGGATGTGCAGGTCGATGGCGCCGTCGCCGCGGTGGTGCTGCAGCCGGCCCAGCTCGTAGACGGCGCCCCGCGCGTGCAGCGTCAGCCAGCTCTGCATGACCGGCCAGCCCTCGCCGTGCATCCGCCGGTCGATCGCGAGGTTCCGACCCAGGTCCGCGAGGGTCGTCCACGACACGGCGTCCGCCACGCCGTGGTCGCGGTGGTAGGCCCTGACGACGTCGACCAGGGCCAGGTACGCGTACGCGTAGAGGTGCCGCCAGGCGGGGCCGCGGTCGCGCGGCAGCGCCGGGCCGGGCGGCAACCAGCCGTGGCCCCCGAGGTCGGCGCGGACCAGGGCGACCGACCGGTCGAGCAGCCAGCGCAGCTCCGGGGTCCACAGTGGAGAGTCGGGGTCGGGCCAGCCGGCCATGATCTCGGCGGCGTCGTCCGGCCGCACCCCGAGCCGGTCGAGGATCGCGGGCGCGTCGGCCTTGGCGGGCAGCGGAGCCGACGGCAGGTCGCCGGCGAGCCGGCGCACGCGGTCGACGTCCTCGACGGCTACCCCGAGCCTGGCGGCGGTCTCGTCCGGATCCACGCCGGCGATCCTACCGGTCGACCGGGTCGCCTCCCCGTCCCCGGGACCGCCCGGACCGGTGATCGCGCGACCGGGCGGGGCCCGTCGGGTCAGACCTCCCCGCAGCACGCCCGAGTGGCCCACTCCGGTTCGTGCCACCAGTGCCCGGGGTCGTGCGCCACGTCGTGGTCGTGCGACCGCGGTCGGCCCGGAGGGACGGGCGGCGGTGTGCGGAACGGCGCGAGGAGGTCGTCGACGCGGTGGGTGGTCCCGCCGACGACGACCTGCCGCACCGCCGCCGCGGCGCGGATGTCGGCCAGCGGGTTGCCCGCGACGAGCGCGATGTCCGCGTGCGCTCCCGGCCGCAGCGTGCCCACCCGACCCGACAGGCCCAGCCACGCCGCCGGGTTGCGGGTCGCCGTGGTCAGGGCCTCCACCGGGGTGAAGCCGAAGGCCACCATGGCGCGCAGGTTCTGGTGCGTCGACGTGGCCACGGTGTCCAGCGGCGCGTCCGTGCCGCAGATCACGAGCCCGCCTTCGCGGTGCACGCGCAGCACCATGTCCACCCAGCCCGCGAGGATGTCGCGCGACCACGGCGACTCCGGCTTGCCCGCCACCTCGGCGTCGGCGGCGTACCGGTCGTACTCCCACGGCGGGAACAGCACGCGGGTGCGTTCGTCGGTCACCAGGGACTTGTCCTCGGCGTAGAGGGCGCGGGAGTGGAACAGGGTCGGCGTGACCGACATCCCGGAGCGCGCGAACAGCTCCACCACGTCCTGGTAGGCCCGGCCGGTGCGGCTCACCGTGTGCGAGTAGCCGAGCCTGTTGGTGGCTCCGACGTGCTCCATGCCGTCCATGCCGATCGCCGCGGCCGGGTACAGGTAGTGCGACGACAGCGGGACACCGACGCGGTGCGCGGCCCGCACCGCTTCCCGCTGCAGCTCCACCGGCAGCCGCACGTAGGTCTTCACCAGGTCGTAGTCGAGTTCGAAGGCCCGCTTGAGCTCCAGGTCCAGCTGCTCGCGCGACAACGTGGGTCGCATGAAGTTGTAGTAGACGCGCGAACCGTCGATCGCCTCGCCGGTGCCGAAGAACCTCGGCCCCACCAGCGCGCCGGCCTCCAACGCCTCCTTGGTCTCCAGCATCTGGTAGACCGGGTCGCCGGGCGAGCGGACCGTCGTGATGCCGTACGCGAGCCACAGCCTGCCCTGCCGCGCGCCCCACTGGCGGCCGCGCAGGTGCCAGTGGTTGTGGGCGTCGACCAGTCCGGGCATGGCGACGAGGTCGCGCGCGTCCACCACCCGCTCCCCCGCCGCCGCGCGGTGCGGCCGGACCTCCTGGACCCGGCCGTGCTCCACGACGATGTCGACGTCGTGGCGGAGGCCGCCGCTCTCCCCGTCCCACACCGCGCCGGCGTGGATGATCCCGCGGTGCGGCGGCGCCGGCCTGCGCCAGGAGAAGTCCAGGCGGATCGTGCGGGACGGCCCGCCGTCGAGGCGGACCCGGCGCAGCACCCCGTCGCGGAGGTGGACCAGGGCGTCCGGCCCGCACCACACCGGGGAGTCGGTCACCTCCCGGGTCACCTGGCGCGGGTCGCCGAGGAACCGGCCCTCGGCGTCGACCGCGACGACCCAGGCGACGCTCTCCACGACGAACGCCAGGTGCCGGCCGTCGGGCGACCACACCGGGCCGTCGTCGCCGCGGGTCGCGATCGAGCGGAACGGCATCGGCTCGGTGTAGCGCAGTTCGCCGTCGGACAGGCGCACGGTGAGGATCTGGCTGGTGCCCTCGCGGAAGCGCCGGGAGAACGGCTTGACGGCGGCGAGCGCGAGCACCGTCCCGTCCGCCGACCACGTGGGCCTGCCGGGTTGGAAGAGCGTGGGCGTGACCTGCCGGTGGCTTCCGGCCGCGATGTCGAGGACCCACACCGCGCCGTCCTGGTCCACGTAGGCGACCCGCTTGCCGTCCGGGGAGAACCGCGGCAGCGTCTGCGCGCCCGCGACCGCGCCGCCCAGCGCGGTGTCGTCCCCGGTGACCAGGTCGCGCAGGCGCAGCGCGGGAACGCCCTGCCGGTCGCTGGAGTACACGATGGACCGGCCGTCCGGCGCGAAGTCCGGGTCGGAGTCGAAGAACGCGCCGTCGGTGAGCCTGCGGGGCCTGCCTCCCGTGATCGGGACGACGTGGACGGCGTTGAGCGCGCGGAACGCCACCTGCCGCCCGTCCCGCGACACGACGGGGCTCGCGATGCCCCGCACCGGACCGCCTTCGGCCTCGCGCGCGGGACGGCGGGGTGAGCGGCGGGCGACCGGCACGACGGCCTGGAACGGGATCTCGCGGACCGCGCCGGCGAGCTCGCGGCGGCGGATCCGGCCGTCGGCGGTGTAGAGGGCGGAGTCGCCGGTCCAGGTCGCGGCGAAGCCGAAGACGTCCTCGCCGGTGGTGACCTGCCGGTCGCCGAGGACGAGGTCGGCGCGGGCGCCCCGCACGAGGGTGTAGCTCGGCGTGCGGTCGTCCGGTCCGAAGGCCGCGCCGTGGACGCGACCGCCCGCCGGCGCCGTGGCGACGCGGACGCGTTCGGCGGTGGGGACCGTCACGACGTCCACGGCGTTCTCGTCCACGGTGAAGACGATCCGCTCGCCGTCCGCGGACCAGCGCGGCGCGG
Source organism: Saccharothrix sp. 6-C (assembly GCF_016695385.1). Classification (NCBI taxonomy): domain Bacteria; kingdom Bacillati; phylum Actinomycetota; class Actinomycetes; order Pseudonocardiales; family Pseudonocardiaceae; genus Saccharothrix; species Saccharothrix sp. 6-C. The sequence goes on from NZ_CP064192.1 coordinate 5,797,950, forward strand.
CGGCCTCGCCCGGCGGTCCGGCGAGCGCGGTGACGTCACCCGAGGCGACGTCGAGGAGCCAGACCCCGTAGGAGCCGCCGCGGTCGCTGGTGAAGGCGATGCGCTTGCCGTCCGGGGAGAACGCCGGCTCCCGGTGGTCGAACCGGCCACGCGTGAGCTGCCGCGGCTCCCCGCCGCCGACGTCGACGACGTGCAGGTGGAAGTTGCCGTCCCGATAGGACTGGAAGGCGATCGACCGGCCGTCCGGCGACCACGACGGCAGCGTGGCGTCCTGGAGGTCGGTGGTCAGCCTGCGCGCCGTGCCGCCGCGCGCCGGCAGCACCCAGATCGCCGTCACCAGGTCCATCGCGAGCCACCGGCCGTCGGGCGACGGGGCGACCGAGATGTTCGTGCCCTCCCGCAGCACGGCCCCGGCCTCGGCGCTCCCGCCCGGATCGTCGTCCGCCCGCGCGCCCGGCGGCGCCACCGCGGCCAACGCGCCCGTGGCGCCCAACGCGGCCGCGATCCGACCGGAGCCGGCCAGCACCGCGCGACGTGACAGGTCTCCCCCGGTGGTCATGCCCCTGCTCCCCTCCCCCGGACAAACCGCTGGCCCCCCGTCAACGACACTGCCACAGCCCGCGGCGCCGGTCATGCGCCGCTCACCACGCGGTCACGGCTCCGAACGGCCACCGTCACTCGACCGGATGGCGTCACCCTTCCTGCCTACGGCGCGGGCGCGTGCTCGAACCCGTCGGCGACGCGCCCGGATCGGGATAGGCGCTCTCCGGGCGCACCGTCACACGTTGTCCCAGATGGTCGGGCGGTCGGCGATGGCCGCGGTGGGGAGGATGCCCGGGTCGAGCCAGAAGCCGGTCCCGAGGAAACGGGTGATCGTCTCCTCCCGCGGAGCGGTGTCGACGTGGTTCCGGTCGTGCCAGTCCGGGTCGTAGTACGTGTTCGGGTGCCGGTCGCCGCTGTCGCACAGCACGGTGGCCACCGAACCCGTGCGCTTCTCGCGGAGCATGTCCGCGATGATCGGCGGCGCGGCGAGGAAGTTGGTGCCCGAGGAGACCCCCGGCTCCCGGGAAGCCGGGGGGTGGCGGCCAGGACCTTCATGGCCGCCGAGGACGCGTGCCGGGAGAACACCGCCGACGGCCCGCCAGTCGTACGCGCGCTCGGCGTTGGTGAACCGGTCGAGGTGGTGGTCGCCGCACCGCCGGGTGAGGCGCCGGGCCTCCCGGTGGACCAGACCCGGGTCGACCGTCGCGACCTCGCCTCCCCGACGCTTGATTGCTTCGTCCAGGTCCGTGCAAGGCGACCGGTCGGCACGCCGGCGGGTCCACCTGAACGAATCACCGTTGATGTGGTTGCGGGATCGGTCGACATCCGACCCGGAAGTGTGAACCACAGCGCCGTTTTCCGCTCATCGAAGCGGGCAGGACTTACGTTGCCCGGATGGATGACCACGGACGAGTGGACGGTCCGGTCCGCGTGACGCCGCACGGCGTGGCGGCCGGACCGGGCTCGGCCGCGTTGGCGACGGCGGTCGACGAAGTCGTGTGGTACGACCGGTCGGCGTTCATCACGGCCGCGTGCGGACCGGCCATCCCGGGCCTGACCTACCGCCCCCGGCCCCGGCACGCCACCGGTCCCGCCGTCGGGCACGGCGGCCGACCCGGTGCGGGACGGCGGGTGTCGGTCACGTTCGCCCCGGAGGACGACGGCGCCGCACGTCCGTGGGAGCACGACCCGGCCGCGCGGTTGCTCGCGCCACCCCGGCCGGTGGCCGAGTGGGCCGCGGACAAGATCAACGCCGTGTCGGTCTTCCGCGCCGCCGGGGCGCGCACCCCGCCGTCGGTGGTGCTCCCGGCCGGCGCGACGACCGTTCCCGACGAGGTGTCGGGCTGGCTGCGCGACGGCCCGGTGGTCCTGCAACGGCGCGCCAACAACCTCATCGGCCGCGGCACCAGGCTGGTGCGCGCGGAGGAGGAGCTGGCCGAGGCGGCGGCCCCCTGGTCGGGTGAGCCGCTGAAGGTCTCCCGCCACGTGCCGGGGTTGCCGATCACGGTGTCGGGCTGCGTGGGTCGCGACGTGACCGTGGTGTCGGGGGTCTCGCACCAGCTCGTCGGGATCGCCGAGCTGGGGGCCGGCTGGGGCACCCACTGCGGCAACCAGCTGCTCGGCGACGCCGACGTGCCGGCGGGGTCGGCGGCGCGGGCCCGGTCGGCGTGCCACGCGGTGGGCGAGCGTTTGCGGGCACGGGGGTTCCTGGGCGCGTTCGGCATCGACGCGGTCCTCGACCGGGACGGTCGCGTGTGGGCCGTCGAGATCAACCCCCGGTTCCAGACCGTCGTGTCGCTGGTGCACGCGGTCGAGGTCGGGCGGGGGCTGTTGCCGTTGCTGGGCGTGCACGTCCTGGCCGACCTCGCCCCGCTCACCCCGGTGCTGGCCGCGGGCGACCCCGATCCGTCCGCTCCCCCGTTCAGCCAGCTCGTGGCGCACTTCGCCGACACCGGCCGGGCCCGGGGAGTGCCGGAGACCGGGTGCTACCGGATGGTCGCCCCGGGCGACGTCCGCCGCGTGGCCGACCGCGCGCTGTCGCGGTTGGGCCCCGACGAGGCGCTGGTGTGGGCGCACGCCGCCGAGGGCGACCCGGTCGGACCGGGCGACGAGGCGGTGCTCGTGCAGTTCGGGCACCGGGTGGCCGCCGTCGAGCACCCGCCCCGCCTCACCTCCGACGCGCGGGCGTGGCTCGACGCGCTGCGCCCCACCGCGCGGCCGCTCGCGGGACGTGACCGGTGATCGGCCGGGACGACGCCGGTGAGCTGCGCCGGCTGGCCCACGCGGTGGCCGACCTGGTGGTGGACCACCACCTCGGGCCCGCGACCTCGTCGCCGGGGCGCCGGGCCCGACCGGAAGACCTGGCGTGGCTGGACGAACCGGCCCCGCGCGGCCCCACGCCCGCCGACGTGGTGCTGCCCCAGGTCGTCGACGGGATCCTGCCCCACCTGGTGAAGGCCGACCACCCGCGCAGCTTCGCCGGCGTCCCAGGCCCGGCGGACCCGGTGGCCGCCCTCGCCGACGCGGTGGCCACCGGGCTGAACCTCACCACGGTGAACTGGGCGCTCGCCGCGGGCCCCTCCCAGGTGGAGCTGGTCACCGCCCGGTGGTTGGCCGCGGCGTTGGGCATGCCCGCCGGCAGCGGGGGCGTGTTCACCTCCGGCGGCTCCGTCGCCAACCTGACGGCCGTCGCGGTGGCCCGCGACCGGCTCGGCCCGCCGCCCCACGACCGCGTCCCGGTCGTCTACCTCGGCGAGCAGGCCCACCCCGGCGTCGGCCGCGCCCTGCGCGTGCTGGGCTTCGCGCCCGCGCAGACCAGGGTGCTGCCCTGCGACGACGACCGCCTCGTGCCCGACGCCGTGCGCGCCGCCGTGGACGCCGACCGCGCCGCCGGGCGCCGGCCGCTGATGCTGGTCGCCACCGCGGGCACCACCAACACCGGCACCGTCGACCCGTTGGCCGAACTGGCGCGGGTGTGCCGGGACGAAGGGCTCTGGTTCCACGTCGACGGCGCGTTCGGCGCGGCCGCGGCCCTGGGCTCGACCGGGAGTCCGCTGCTGGACGGGCTGTCCGAAGCGGACTCGGTCGCCGTCGACCCGCACAAGTGGATGTTCCAGCCCTTCGGGTTGGGCTGCCTGCTGCTGCGCGATCCCGGCGCGCTGGCCGAGACCTTCCACCTGGGCTCCGACTACCTCGCGGCGATGCACGACCCGGGGCAGTCCCGCGACCTGGGTGCGAGCGGCATCGAGTACACGCGTCCCTTCCGGGCGTTCCGGTTGTGGTTCAGCATCAAGGTGCACGGCCTGGACGCGGTGCGCGACGCCGTCGACCGCGGCCTGGCCCTCGCCTCCCACCTGGCCGCCGAGGTGCGCCGGCGGCCGGGCTTCGAGCTGCTCACCGGCCCTCGCCTGGCCGTGGTGTGCTTCACCCACCGCGCCGCCGGGCGCGACGCCCCGGCCCACCGCCGGATCAGCGACCTGCTCCTCGACCAGAGCCCCGGTTCCCTGCTGCTGCCCACCCTGGTCGCCGGCCGTCCCTGCTTCCGCGCCTGCACCACCAACCCCCGCACCACCGAGCAGGACCTCGACACCCTGCTCGACCACGTCGACCGACTCGCCGTCGCCGGACTGGCAGGCCACGGCGGGCCATCGGGTTCCCGGGAGGAACGATGATGTGCGCACACAGGAGACTGACCGCGGCGCTGCTCGTCGCACTGCTGTCGGTGATCGCGGCGCCCGGCGCCCGGGCGCAGCCGACCCACCGGGCGGCCGAAGCGCTGACGACCTGCGCCGGGACCAACACCGTGCGCTTCGACCCGGGTCTGCGGCTGCTGCCGCGACAGGTCGGGATCTCCGGCAGCGGCGCCTACGACTGCGCCTCCACCGACCCGGCCATCACGTCGGGGACCTCCGTCGTCACCGGCTCGGGGGCGTTGGGGTGCCTGACCTCCGACGGGAGCACCACGGAGGTCATCACGTGGAACACCGGCGAGCAGAGCAGGCTCGCCTACACCTTCGCCCTCATCGTGCAGCCCGGCGGTGAAGCGGTCGTCGTCGTCGTGGGCTCCGTCGAGGCCGGCAAGTTCGCGGGCAGCCCCATCGCCTCGCCCGGCGCGCAGGTGACGCTCACCCCGCTGCGGTGCCTCACCGACACCGGCGTGGAGCTGATCACCGGACCGTCGACCCTGCTCATCGGCTGACCTCCGCGCGGGCGCGGCCACCGGCGGGCGGAGGCGGACCCTTGATCATCGTCGGGTGGCGCGCCACAGTGTGCGGACGAGGCGCGCTCACCCGGGAGGACCCGAACCCATGACCATGCCGATGCCCGACGACCACCCGCTCGGCCCACCCGCGGACGAGCGGTCGTGGGTCCGGGTCGCCACCGAACTGGCCGCCGGGTTCGCCGCCACCACCGACGAGGCCGACCGGACCGCGCGGCTGCCGGTGGAGAACCTGCGGGCGCTGCACGCCGCCGGCCTCGACCAGGCCACCCTGCCGAGGGAGCTGGGCGGGCAGTCGCTGAGCTACCGCACCGTCGGCGCGGTCCTGCGGGTCCTTGCCGCCGCGGACCCGTCCACCGCCTGCCTGTGGCTCATGCACATCGGGGCCGCCGAGGGCCTCGTCCGCCACGGCACCCCCGAGCTGGCCCGGTACTACGCCGACGAGCTGATCGCCGGACGCCGCTTCGCCAACGCCCTGTCCGAACCCTCGGGCGGCAACCAGTTCCTCTCACCCCAGCAGGTCGCCGAACCCGTCGACGGCGGGTACCGGCTCACCGGCGCGAAGCGGTTCGTGTCCGGCTGCGAGATCGCCGACCACTTCCTCGTCAACGCGCTCGTGGACGGCCAACCCACCCTGTTCGGGCTCGAACCCGACCACACCGTGACGTTCGAGCCGCAGGACACCCTGGGGCTGCGCGCCACCCGCAGCCACCTGGTCGGGCTCAACGGCACCGTGCTCCGCTCGGACCGGCGGTGCCCGCCCTCCCCCGTGCCCAAGCCCAACCACATCGCCGCGGGCCTGGCCTGGCTGTCGCTCGGCATCGCCGACACCGCCCTGGACACCCTCGTCCGCTACGCCCGCGGCCGGACCCTGCCCTCCACCGGGCGCCCCCTGGCGGACGAGCAGCACCTCCAGTTCGACGTCGCCGACGCCGTGCTCCGCCTCGAAGCGGCCGCGCTGGTCGCCCACAACAGCGCCTGGCTGGCCGACCGGGACTCCCCGCACTTCCTGCCCTCCGCGCTGCGCGCGAAACCCACGGCCAACCGCGTCGCCCGCGACATCGCGCAACTGTGCCTCCAGGTCGGTGGCGGCTCCGGCTTCGTCGCGACCTCGCCGATCCAACGCATCTTCCGCGACGCGCAGACCGGGTGGCTGATGGCGCACTCCGTGGAGTTCTGCCTCAACCACATCGGGACCGAGGCCATGCGCGCGCCCGGCGAGCAACCCTGACCGGCGCGCGCGGGGTCAGCCGCCGACGTGGATGCCGGGTCGCCGAGCCGGGTCGGGCTCGTGGGTGCGGATGATCTCCCGGTCCACCGGGGCGGTGTCGCCGCGGCGGAGGTCGTCACCGCGACCGACGCCGACACCATCATGGCCAGGATGCCGGTGGCGCAGGCGCCCGCCTGGGCGTCGACGTCGGCCCGGCGTGCTGCCCGGGCCCTCCGGCCCGACCGGCCGCACCCGGTGCTCCGGCAACCACTGCCCCCACCGGCCGCAAAGATTCCGTCAGGGCACCGGACGCGACCGGTCGGCGTGGCGACGTATCGTTCCACCGCAGCGAACCCCGAGTGCTCCACGCGGAGGCAGTCCATGGCCGACTCACCCGCCGGTGTCGCACCGCGGACCTCCACGCTCGTGGTCGACGACGGCACCGCGATCGCCTACCACCGCTGGGAACCGGACCCCGGCGTCGACCCCCACCCCGTGCCGGTGGTGCTGCAGCACGGCTTCGCCGCCGACACCTCGGTCGAGTGGGCCGGTCGCGGCACGGTGGCGGCCCTCACCGCGGCCGGTCGCGCGGTCGTGGGCGTCGACGCCCGCGGTCACGGCCTCTCGGGGAAGTCACCCGACCCCGCCCGCTACGGCGAGCCGCGCATGGCCCGCGACCTGCGCGCGGTCGTCGCCGCCCTGGGCGTCCCCGCCGTGGACCTCGTCGGCTACTCGATGGGCGCGATCATCTCCCTGCTCACCGCCGCCGGGGAACCCGCCGTGCGCACCCTGGTCGTGGGCGGTGTCGGCGCCGGGGTCGTCGAGGTGGGCGGCGTCGACACGCGCGTGCTGCCCAACGACGTCCTGGCCGACGCGCTCCTCGCCGACGACCCGGGTCCCGTGCCACCCGAGGCCGCCGGCATGCGCGCGTTCGCCGAAGCGGTGGGAGCCGACCTGCCCTCCCTGGCCGCGCAGGCGCGCGCCGCGCACCAGGGCGGCATCGACCTCGGCGCGATCACCGCCCGGACCCTGGTGATCGCCGGTGACGACGACCCGCTCGCCCGACGACCCCACGTGCTCGCCGACGCCATCACCGGCGCCCGGCTGCACGTGGTGGCGGGCGATCACGGCGGCGCGGTCGGCAGCCCCGCGTTCCGGAGCGCCGTCCTCGACTTCCTGACCGGCTGACGTCCCGGCCGCCCCCGGTCGGACCGGGCACCGCACAGCGGCAACCCGAAAGCGCAGGTAACCAGCGCTGTTAACGCTAACGCGGGCGGGTGGACCCGTTGTTGGTCTTGTCGGCGGCAAACCGGTTGCGCTACGGTGCTTCTGGGAGCGCTCCCAATCACGCTCACCCGGCACGCGACGACCACGACGCACCCTGCTCGCAAGGAGGCGAAGCATGGCTCCACGTGCGCAGAAGTCATCCACGCCGCTCGCGAACCGCCGCAGACCCGGCCCGGTCCCCTCCGCGACCGCCGATCGGCACAGCTGAGCGCAGCTCCGCTCGAACACCCCCGGTGCAGGTCGACCGCCATCGACGCAGCATTGTTCCGCCTCAATTTTGTTAGCGATAACAAGGCAAATTGGCCTTGCATTCCGCGAGAGGAACACCATGCGAGACTCCCTGGCGACGAGGAAGGGCCCGGTCCACCGCCCGCGACTGCGGGTGGTGCCGGTGGTGGCGCTGTCCCTCCTCGGCGTCGTCCTCCCGGTGTCCGGCGCCTCGGCCGCCACGGTGGACACCACCGCCTCGTACGTCCTCGTCAACCGCACCAGCGGCAAGGCGCTGGACGTGTACGGACGCGCCACCACCGACGGCGCCCGGATCTCCCAGTACACCCGCAACGACGGCGCCTGGCAGCAGTGGCAGTTCATCGACGCGGGCGGCGGCTACTACCGCGTCAAGTCCAGGCACAGCGGCAAAGTCCTGACCTTCCCGTCCACCGCCGACCGCGCCGGCCTGGTGCAGAGCACCGACGCCGACCGCGCAGACCGGCAGTTCCGGCTGGCCGACTCCGCCGGCGGGCACGTGCGCCTGCTCAACCGGGCCAGCGGCAAGGCCGTGACCGTGCTCGACTCCGCCACCACCGACGGCGCCCGGGTCGGGCAGCTCCCCGACACGGACCGCGCGGACCAGCAGTGGCAGCTCGTCAAGCTCGGCGCCGACACCACGCCACCGACCCCGCCGGGCAACCCCCGCACCTCGAACCTGACGTGCGCCGGGGTGACGTTCTCGTGGTCGGCGTCCACGGACGACGTCGCGGTGGCCTTCTACGACATCTACCACGACGGGCAGCTCATGACGTCGGTGCCGGGCACGGCGCGGTCGGCCGACCTGACCGTCGCGCCGGGCGCCACCTGGGGCCTGTACGTCAACGCCCGCGACGCCGCGGGCAACGTCTCCCAGGCCAGCTCCACGGTCACCATCACCGTGCCGCAGTGCCAGGCCGACACCGAGCCGCCCACCACCCCCGCCGGCGTGACGGCGACCGCGTCCGGCACGACGGTCACGGTGCGCTGGACGGCGGCCACCGACAACGTCGGCGTCACGGGCTACGAGATCCTGCGCGACGGCGCCCAGGTCGGCTCGACCAGCGGCGCGACCACGACGTCGTTCACCGACAGCGGCCTGACCGCGAACACCCGCTACCAGTACCAGGTGCGGGCGCGTGACGCGCAGGCCAACCGCTCGGCGGCGAGCACGGCCGTCGCCGTCACCACGGGCAGCACGTGCGCCACGGCGCTGTGCTCGGTCACCAAGGTCGCCTCCGAGACCGACCTGCCGTGGGGCCTGACCACCCTGCCCGGCGGGCAGGTGCTCTACGGCCGCCGCGACGCCTTCGAGATCGTCCGCCTCGACCCCGCCACCGGCGCGAAGACCACCGTCGGGCGCGTGCCGAACGTGGCGGGCACCGACGGCGAGGGCGGGGTCCTGGGCCTCGCCGTGGCCTCCGACTTCACCGCCGACCCCTGGCTGTACGTCATGCACACCACCACGACCGACAACCGCGTGGTGCGCATCCGCTACACCGACGGCGCGCTCACCGGCACCCCGCAGGTGCTGCTGACCGGCATCCCGCGCAACAAGTACCACAACGGCGGCCGGCTGCGGTTCGGCCCGGACGGCACGCTGTACATCGCCACCGGCGACGGCCAGAACGGCGACTGGGCCCAGGACCTCGACAACCTCGCCGGCAAGGTGCTGCGCATCAAGCGCGACGGCACGATCCCCGCGGACAACCCCTTCGGCACGCCGGTGTGGAGCTACGGCCACCGCAACCCCCAGGGCCTGGCCTTCGACTCCCAGGGCCGGTTGTGGGAACAGGAGTTCGGCAACTCCGTCATGGACGAGACCAACCTGATCGTCCGCGGCGGCAACTACGGCTGGCCGGCCTGCGAGGGCACCACCGGCAGCTGCGGCGAACCCGGCTTCGTCGCGCCGAAGCGCACCTACCCCGTCGCCGAGGGCTCGTGCAGCGGCATCGCCGTGGTCCGCGACGCCCTCTACATCGCCTGCCTGCGCGGCGCGCGGCTGTACCGGGCCGAGATCTCCGGCGACGGCCTGACCAACGTCGAGCAGCACCTCAACGGCGTCCACGGCCGGCTGCGCACCGTGGAACCGTCCGCCGACGGCGGCCTCTGGCTGACCACCAGCAACCGGGGCGACAAGGACAGCATCGCGAACAACAGCAACGAAAGCATCCTGAAAGTCCAACTCGGACGGTGAACCGCGCCGCCGGGCCGGGCGGACGTCCCGGCCCGGCGGCACGGCTTCCCCGACCACGAAGGGAGTCGCCATGACTCACCGCAGGACGTCGCGCCACCGCCGCACGCGCACCCTCACGGCGGTGGCGATCGCCATCGCGGGCCTCGTGACCCCCGGCGCGCCCGGCGCTCTCGCCGCCGCGGCGACGGCCGCGCCGTGCACACCCGGAGCGACCTACGGGCCGCCGTTACCCGCGCAGTCGGTGTCCGCCCAGCTCATCCGAGGGGGGTTCAACTTCCTCGAGGGCCCGACCTGGGACCAGCGGACGGGCACCTTGCTGCTGTCCCACATGCAGAACCCCAGCGGCCCCCAGGGCGTGCAGCCGTCGTCCGTGCTCCGGTACACGCCACCGGCCACCTTCGAGACGTTCATCGCCGACTCCGGCAGCAACGGCCTCGCGGTCACGCCCGACGGCACGCGGTTGCTCGCCGCCACCCACGACAACCGCACCCTCTCCTCCTACAGCCTGGCCGACCGCAGCCGCGCCACCGTCGCGGCCAACTACCTCGGCCGCGCGTTCAACTCCCCCAACGACGTGACCATCGGCCAGGACGGCACCACCTACTTCACCGACCCGAACTTCCAGCGCGGCAACCGCGCCGACGAGCAGGGCGGCCGCACCGGCGTCTTCCGCGTGCGCGACGGCGTGGTCAGCCTCGTCGACGACACCCTGCGCCAACCCAACGGCATCGTCCTGTCGCCCGACGGCAGGACGCTCTACGTCGGCGCCACCAGCAGCAACGCGATCATGAAGTACACCGTCTTCCCCGACGGCAGCACCGGCAACCGCACGACGTTCGCGAGCATGCGGACGCCCGACGGCGCGACCGTCGACTGCGCGGGCAACCTGTACTGGGCCTCCTACGACGAAGGTCTCGTCCACGTCTTCTCCCCGTCGGGCGCGCGGCTCGGCACCGTCTCCGCCGGGCGCAACAGCACCAACGCGGCGTTCGGCGGACCGGACGGGCGGACGCTGTTCATCACCTCCGGGATCGCCGGCGGCGGGTTCGGCCTCTACCAGACCCGCCTGAACGTGCCGGGCAACCCGTACTGAGCGAGCCTCGGCGCTACTGCCGCTGGTGTTCCGGCACGACACCAGCGGCAGCCGCCGCCTCGCCGCCCTCGGGCGCCGCCGGGGCGGCCAGGCTCCCGAACCGCAGCGCCAGCTCGGCGTTGACCTCCACGTGGCGGAGCAGGAACGCCCGCTCGTCCAGCCGCTTGCGCCGCAACCACCCGGTGACCTCGGTGTTGCACTTGCTCGCGTTGCACGATCCGCACGCGGGCACGATGTTGTCGAGCGTGTACCGCCCTCCGCGTGACAACGCCTGCACGCAGTCCTTCTGGAGGGGCACGCCCGCGGCCCCGCAGTAGGCGCAGCCACCCCAAGCCGCCTTGAGCGCGGTCCACTCCGCCACGGAGAGGTCGTTCTCGGCGCGCTCCATCCGGCGCTTCCGCTTGCGCGCGGCACGTACCTTCCTGCTGCCTCCCACGGCCATGCGGCGGACCTTACGCCCACCGATCGTGTGCCGGACCACGACCTTGTTCGATCTTCACTGAAGCTATAGAGATGTCGAAGGTCAGGCCGGCGTGCCGCGGTGGCGCTGGTAGTGGCGGGCGGAGCGGGCACGGTTGCCGCAGCCCGCGGAGCACCACTCCCGGCGGGGGTGGTTCTTGAGGAAGTACAGGACGCAGGCCGGCGCGAGGCAGGCGCGCAGCTGGTCGCGGGTGTCCCCGCCGAAGAGCGCGACGGCGTCCTCGGCGATGGCGGAGACGGCGGCGGAGGCAGCCGGTCCCCCGGTGCGCGGGTGCCGCGAGGGCGCCCCGCCCGGCGCCCAGGACAGCGCCGACCACCTCGGCGTGTCGCCGGCGGCCCGGTTGAGCGCGGTCACGGCCGCTTCGAGGCCGCGGTCGGCGACGGCCGCCGGGCGCGGGTCCCCGGTGACCTCGGCGGCCAGCCGGCGCAGCGCGTCGCGCAGGCCGATCAGCCGGTGGCCGAGGCGGTCGAGGTCGGCCGCGGTGAGCGCGTCGAGGTCGCCGGGCGCCATCAGGTCCGTCCGGGCGGCGACGGCGTGCAGCCAGGCCTTGATGCCGTCGCGGTCGCGCAGCGAGTCGTGCACGCCGTCCCGGTCGGCCCAGATGGTGTTCATCAGCTCCACCGGGAGCGGTTCGCCCAGCAGCGGCGCGTCCGTGTCCATGCCGTGGAGGCTAGCGCACTTCTAACGGTTGCCCAGGCCTCTGTCCGTTGACAGCGGACATGCGCGCGTGCGACAGTTCTTCTAATGGTTACTGGCGTGTCCAAGCGTCAGAATGGGTGCCGAAGGAGCGTTGCCGCATGACCGGTCCCACCCACGCCGAACGCACCGACACCACCGGCTTCCACGAGGGCGAGCTGGCCGTGCAGCGCCTGGCGGGCGTCTCCGCGGCCGCCGCGCGGCTCTCCGGGATGGCGGCCCCCGGCCGGCTGGGCCTCGGCGCGGCCCGGTTCCTGGCGGAACGGACCTTCGCCGCCCTCACCGCGCGCGACGCCGACGGCACCCTGTGGCTCTCCCCGCTCACCGGCCCGCCGGGGTTCCTCCACACCGACTCCCCGACCACCCTCGCCGTGCGGACCCGCCCGGCCGAGGGCGACCCGCTCCGCGACCTGCCGGCCGACCAGCCGGTGGGGCTGATCGCGATCGAGTTCGCCCTGCGCCGGCGCCTGCGCGTCAACGGCACGCTGTCCGACGCCGGGCCCCGCGGGCTGCGCGTCGACGTCGAGCAGGCGTTCGGCAACTGCCCGCAGTACATCCAGGCCCGGCGCCTGCGCGGCGCGCCCGTCACCGCCCCCGGCGCCGCGCCGGTCCGCCGCGGGACGGACCTCGCGCCGGAGGACGTCGACCTGATCCGCCGGTCCGACACCTTCCTGCTCGGCACCACCCACCCGACCCGCGGCAACGACGCCTCGCACCGCGGCGGGGCTCCCGGGTTCGTCCGCGTCGAGGACGGGAAGCTGTGGTTCCCCGACTACCCGGGCAACAACATGTTCACCACCCTGGGCAACCTCCGGGCCGATCCCGACGCCGCGCTGCTGTTCTCCGACTTCGCCACCGGCCGCACCCTGCACCTGTCCGGCCGGGCCGAGGTGGAGTGGACCGCCCCCGGCGTCCCCGGTGACGACGGCCGCACCGGCCGCCGCGTCCACTTCACCCCCCGGCAGGTGCGCGCCGGCCACCTGCTGCCGCTGCGGGCCGGCCCCGCGGCGCCGGCGCCCGACAACCCGCCGCTCACCGCACCGTGAAGGACAGCCCGTGACCGCCGCACGTCCGCCGTTCCCGCCGTTCGACCTCGACGCCGCCCTGACCGGGGTCCAAGCCGCCGAGGACGCCTGGAACACCCGCGACCCGCACCGCGTCGCCCTCGCGTACACGCCGGACTCCGCCTGGCGCGACCGCGACGCCTTCGTCACCGGCCGCGACGAGATCGTCGACTTCCTCACCGCCAAGCGGCGGGACAGTGGTTCCGCTCCTACGGCAACGAGCTGTGGGAGTTCGCCGACGACGGCCTGGTGCGCCGCCGCGAGGCGAGCATCGACGACCTGCGCATCGACGAGGCCGACCGCCGCCACTTCGGCCCTCGGCCCGAGCACGAGCGAGGTCCCGGCCACGACCTCCCGCTCGCCTGACGTCGGCGGGTGACAGGGCGGCACGGTGGGGTGAACGGCGTCGCGCCGGGTGGCGCGGTGGTCGGCGGCGGAGGTAGGCACGAGTGGTGCGGCGAGGACCGGAGCCGCCGTCGACGTGTTGTCTCCGTGAGGGATGGGCGATGTCCGCACCGACGCTGAACCACCGGGCCACCGGGTACGACGCCCGCCAGGCGTACTGCATGGCGAAAGCCGCCGAGCTGGCCTACCGGGACCGGGACGAGGTCGAGGCCACCGCCGCGGGGTGGGGCTTCGACCGGGTGCGGCACCACCACTCGACGTTCGAGCCGCCATTCGCGATCAGCGACACCCAGGCGTACACGATGGCGAGCCCCACGATGATCGTCACCGCGTTCCGGGGCACGGAACCGGCGCGGTTGCGGGACTGGCTGTCCGACACGACCACCCCGCCGTGGCCGGGACCGGCGAACACCGGCCTGGTCCACTACGGCTTCGCCGAGGCGTTGCGCGCGGTGTTCCCGTCCGTGCTCGCGGCCGTCGAGGAGCTGCGGGACGACGAGCAGACGGTGTGGTTCACCGGGCACAGCCTCGGCGGCGGCCTGGCCATGCTGGCCGCCGCGTGGCTGCACTTCGAGGAGCCCGCGCTGTCCGCGCGGGGCGTCTACACCTTCGGGCAGCCCCGGACGTGCAACCACGCCCTGGCCGACGCCTACGACCGGGCGCTGTCCGGGCGGACGTTCCGGGTGGTCAACAACAACGACGTCGTCGCGCAGGTCCCGCCCGAGCCGGTGTTCCGCCACGTCGCGGCACTGCGCCACATCGACTCCTCCGGCAGGGTCCGCACCTCCACGTCCGTGGTGGGCAACCTCCTCGACCGCGGCAAGGGGATGACCGCCGACCCCTTCGCCCCCGCCGCCGACGGGGTGCGGGACCACCTCATGAAGGCCTACGTGGCCGCCCTGGAGAAGAACCTCCCCTGAGCCCCCGTCCGGTACTGGTAGGGGATCGCCGACGCTGGCGCGCCCCGGGCTGAGCGGTCAGCTGGTCGCCGGAGCCGGCACCCGCTCGGCGTCGTCCGCGGGGCGGGTCCGGCGCAGCGCGGTCATCCCGACCACCGCGAACACCACGACCACCGAGGCGCCGATGACGGCGACGGTGTGCAGCCCGGCCGCGAAGGCGTCCCGCGCGGTGGCGAGCACGTCGGCCGCCAACGGGGCGGGGAGGGCGCCCGCCGCCTGCACGGCGCCGGCCATGCTGTCCGTCGCGAGGGCCGCGGTCTCGGCGGGCACCTCCGGGGGAAGGACCACGTGGTCGCGGTAGACGGCCGTGCCGACGCTGCCGAACACCGCGATCCCCATGGCGATGCCGAACTCGCCGCTGGTCTCCGACATCGCCGAGGCGGCGCCGGCCTTGCGCGGCGGCACCGAGCTCACCACCATCTCGGTGCACAGCACGCCCTGCGGGCCCATCCCGAAGCCCGCGATCGCCATGCCCGCCACCACGAACGCCACCCCGCCGTCGCCGGTGGCCCGGGTGAACAGCACGATCCCGCCCGCCGCGACCAGCATCCCGAACCCGAGGACGAACTCCGGCCGGAACCGCCGCGCCAGCCGCGGCGCGATGAGCGACCCGACGACCACCGCGCCGGCCTGCGGCACCAGCCAGAGCCCGGCCTGCACCGCGCTCAGCCCGGCGACCAGCTGCAGGTACTGGCTGACCAGCAGGAAGACGCCGCCCATGGTGAGCGCGCCGACCAGCATGACGCCCACCGCCGCGCTGAACGCCCGCACCCGGAACAGCCGCAGGTCCAGCACCGGGTCCGCCAGGCCGCGCTGACGGCGGACGAACACCACGCCCACCGCGACGCCGGCGGCGAGCACGACCGCGTTCAGGACCGACACGCCGTCCTTGGCCGTCTCCTTGAGGGCGTAGACGACCGGCAGGATCGCGCCGAGCGACAGCACCACGCTGGCCGGGTCGAGCCGCCCGGCGGCGGTGTCGCGGTACTCGGGCAGCAGCTTCGGCGCGACGACCAGCAGCAGGACCATGACCGGCACGGCCATCAGGAACACCGAGCCCCACCGGAAGTGCTCCAGCAGCACGCCGCCGACCACCGGCCCGACCACCATGCCGCCCATGAAGCAGCTCATCCACACCGCGATCGCGGTACCGCGCTGCCGCGGGTCCCGGAACATGTTGCTGATCAGCGCCAACGTGGACGGCATCAGCGTCGCGCCGGCGATCCCGAGCACGGCCCGCGCCGCGATGAGCGCCTCCGGGCTGGTGCTGAACGCCGCCAAGACCGACGCCGCGCCGAACGCCGCGCCGCCCGCCATCAGCAGCTTCCGCCGACCGATCCGGTCGCCCAGGGTGCCCATCGTGACCAGGAACCCGGCGATCATGAAGCCGTAGACGTCGATGATCCACAGCAGCTGGGTGCC
The DNA here is from genome assembly GCF_016695385.1 of Saccharothrix sp. 6-C. NCBI lineage: Bacteria > Bacillati > Actinomycetota > Actinomycetes > Pseudonocardiales > Pseudonocardiaceae > Saccharothrix > Saccharothrix sp. 6-C. The sequence goes on from NZ_CP064192.1 coordinate 5,813,772, forward strand.
GCTCGGGCGCAGGTCGGCGGCCAGGTGCGGCACCGCCAGGTGCAGCACGCTCATGTCCAGCGACAGCAGCAGCGTCGGCAGCGCCAGCACCGCCAGCCCCCACCACTCGCGTCGTCCTGCCCTCATCGCCGTCTCCCCCGTCGTCTCGGTGGTGTCCTGTCACCCTTGAGTCGAACGGCGACGGCCCGGATCGACAGCGCGGCCGGAGGTTTCTCCGAGGACTTCCTTCGAGCGGTGGGGCGACCGGCCTGACCGGTGGTCCGACCCGCGCGTCCCTGCGATAGTGACTCCGGTGGGACGACCTGAGGATGACGTGAGCGCGCTCCGCGCCCTGGCCGGGTTGGCCACCCCGATGGCGCTCCGGGTCGCGGTGACCCTGGGGTTGCCGGACCGGCTGCTCGGCGACGGTCCCCCCACCGACGACCTCGCGGTCGAGCTCGACGTCGACCCGGTCGCGCTCGGGCTCCTGCTGGCCCACCTCGCGGAGCTGGGGGTGGTCGAACGCACCCCCGCCGGCTACCGGACGACCGAGTACGGCGCGCACCTCCGCGCCGACGCCGGCAACGGCCTGGCCGACCTCCTCGGCCTGGACGCGGCGGGCGGGCGCGCGGAGCTGGCGTACGTCGAACTCGCGCACAGCGTCCGCACCGGCCGGGCCGCCTACCCGCGCCGGTACGGGCAGGACTTCTACGCGGACCTGGACGAGCACCCGCGCCTGCGCGAGTCGTTCGACCGCCAGATGACGCGCCGGTTCCGCGCGCACATCCCGACGATCGCCGCCGCCTTCGACTGGTCCCGGTTCGCCACCGTCCTGGACGTGGGCGGCGGCCAGGGCGGCCTGCTCGCCGCGATCCTGCTCGCCCACCCCGGCACCCGCGGCCACCTGGTCGACCTCCCGGCGACCGCCGCCGAGGCCCGCCGCGTCTTCGCCGCCCACGGTCTCGAAGGCCGGGCCGAGGCGACCGCGGGCAGCTTCTTCGACCCGCTCCCGTCCGGCGCGGACGCCTGCGTGCTGTTCGACGTCCTGCACAACTGGGACGACGAGCACGCCGACCGCATCCTGGGCCGGTGCGTCGAGGCCGTCCACCCCGGCGGCCGCGTGCTCGTCGTCGAAGGGGTCGGCGGGCTGCGGGCGAGCAGCGCCAGCGACCTGGACATGCTCGTGATCTTCGGCGGCCGGGAGCGGCGCCTCGACGAGTTCCGCGCGCTGGGCGCGTCGCACGGCTTGGCCCTGGACGACGTCGTCGTCCTGACCGACCACCGCTGCCTGCTGGAATTCCGGCTCACGGCCGGGTAGGCGACACCGGGCACCTCATCACCGACCGGAACTCGCCGGCGTCACTTCAGCGCGAGTTCACGCTTTTCCGTTAACGCACAGTGATCATCCCGGTACCATCCGTCAGAGGGTGGACCGCGAGGGGGCGGCATGGGCGTTCCTCGGCGTGATCGACTCGGGCGACGGGTCGTGCACAACGGGTTCGACGGGCAGGCGGAGACCGTCGTCCAGGCCGGCGTGATCAACGGCGACCTGATCACCCCGCGGGCGCGGCCGGTGCTGGACGACGCCGCCGACCTCCTGGCGGCCGTGGTGCGCCGGCAGTGGGAAGCCGAAGCGGAGGTGCGCGCGCTGCGGCGGCCGGCGCCGTTGCGCCTGCGCTGGGCGCCCACCCACCGACCGGTCTCCTACCCGGACGCGGCGGCGATCACGGGCGGCGACCTGGACGACCTGGAGCGGCTGTCCGCCTCGCTCGCCGACCGGCAGTTGGTGGTCCTCGGCGCGCCCGGCGCGGGCAAGTCCGCGACCGCGCTGCTGCTCGCCTTGGCCCTGCTCGAACGCCGCGCGCCCGGCGAACCCGTGCCGGTGCTGCTGTCCGTCTCCTCGTGGAACCCGCACAACGAACACCTCGAGGACTGGATCATCCGCCGGCTGGAGACCGACTACCCGGCGTTGCGCGACCGTGCCGCCTACGGGCGGCACGCGGCCCGCCGCCTGGTGGCCGGGCAGCGCCTGCTGCCGCTGCTCGACGGGCTGGACGAGCTGCCGCCGGACCTGCTCGCGCCGGCGCTGGAGGGTGTGCGCCGCGCGTTCGGCCCCGGCAGGCCGCTGGTCCTGACCTGCCGCGGTGACGAGTACGAGGACGCGGTGCGCACCGGCGGCGTGGGGCTGCCCGCCGCGGTGGTCGAGCTCGAGCCGGTCGCCGCCGACGACGCGATCGAGTTCCTCGCCGCCTCGTTGCCGCGGGTCGTCCGCCGCTGGGCGCCGGTGCTCGACACCCTGCGCGCGAACCGGGACCCGGTGCTCGCGCGGTCGCTGTCCACGCCGTTGACGCTCAACCTCGCCCGCGCCGTCTACGGCCGCCCCGACCGCGACCCCGCGGAACTGGTCGACCGGCGCCGGTTCGCCGACCCCGCCGCCCTGGAACGGCACCTGCTCGACTCGCTGGTGACCGCGGTCTACGGCGACCCGCCGCCCCCGTCGCCGAGGCTCGCGCCCCTGCCCTCGAACACCGGTCGCTACCCGGCCGACCGCGCCCGCCGCTGGCTCGGCTTCCTGGCCCGCCACGCCGCCGGGAACGCGGGCGGCGACATCGCCTGGTGGCGGCTGCCCCGGCCCCGCCTGGTCCTGACGACCGCCATCACCGGCCTGTTCTTCCGGGCGGCGGCCAGTGAGCACTCCGCCCTCGCGGTCGGCTTCGCGCTGGGTGTCGCGTTCACCTGGCTGATCGGCACGGTGCGGCGCCGGGCGCCGTGGCGTCACGTGCTCCTCGCACCCGTGGTGCTCGGCGTGGCGGTCTTCTTCATCGTCTACCGCTACCCCGGCTCCCCCGGCACGATCGCGGCGGCCGGGGTGTCGCTCGCCCTGCTGGTCGGCATCGCCCTGTCGGTGAACCGCCCACCGCACCGGACCGGGCTGCGCCTGCACGGGCGTGGCAAGGCGATCATGGCCAGGATGGCGCTCAGCCTGGTGCTCACGGCCGCCGCCGCGGCCGCGGCGGTGCTCCTGTACGGGATGCGCGACGGACGGGAGCTGGTGGTGCTGCCTCTCGCGCTCGGCGTGACAGTGGCCGTGGCCTTGGGGCTCGGCGCCTGGCTGACCGCCCCACCGGACAGGTTCAGCGTGCCCCGACCGGACAGGTCCCTGCGAGGTGACGTCGCGTCGACCGCCGTGCGGCTGCTCGCCTGGGTCATGGCGTTCCAACTGCTCGTGGTGGTCACCGTCGTCGTGAGCGGCAAGTCCGTCGACACCCCGATCCTGTTCGCGGCGCTGAGCTTCGGGGTCGGCACCGGACTCGGTTCCGTGGTCGACAACGCCTCGGTGCTGTACGCGGCCTCACTGGCCTGGTGGGCGTTGCGCGGCAAGCTCCCGTGGCGGCTGATGCGGTTCCTCGACGACGCGCACCGACGCGGCGTGCTCCGGCAGACCGGCGCGGTCTACCAGTTCCGGCACGCCAGCCTCCGACGCCACCTGGCCGGGTCCGCATGAGGTCCGGTGGGCCTTCGCGCCCTCGGTCTGGTCGGAGCACACGACCGAGTGGACGACGGTGGTAGCGGACGACTTGTTCTTCGCCTGAATTGAGAGCTTGGCGACGTCACCGCCCGCAACGTGCACCGCCACGCCGAGCCTGCGGGCCACCCGGGGCCGAGGTGGTGCCCGCGGGGGCTGCCGGCGCGCACGCCCCCGTGCACGGCCACCCGCGTGTCCGGCTGCCCGACCGCGAGCCGCACCCACCCCGCGGAGGCGCGGTGCGCCGAGCCGGACGGAGGCCCGCGTCGTGCCCGCGTGCCGGCGGACGTTGTCGAGCGCCTCACGGGTCGCGTCGGCGAACACCGCCGCCACGTCGGACGGCAGCGCAGCTCGCGCCCGCCCCCGGTTCCCGCGCGGCGACGTCACCGGCGCCCCGGCCGGGAACGGGCACCCGGGCAAGGGCTTCCAGCCGGCGGCCTGACCGCGAAGCGACACCGTGCTCTTCGGCGGGCGGCGCGACGGGTGCCGCCGCACGGACGCGCCGGTCGACCGCCGACGGTCCGCCCGGGTCGGCCGTCAGGGCGCCCGGTCGTCGGACGACGGCCAGTCGAGCAGCTTCGCGCCCAGCACCGCGACCTGGAGCGACAACGCCTGGGTCGGGTCGTCCACGGTGTACCCGGTGAGTTCCGCGACGCGTTGCAGGCGGTAGGTCACCGTGCGGACCCCGAGGTGCAGCTCCCGTGCGCAGGCCGCCGTCACCTGGCCGTTGGCGAAGTAGGACGACAGCGTCTCCAGCAGCGGCCCGGCGCCGCCCCGGGCGCTGCGGAGGGGTTGCAGGACGACCGACACGAGGTCGGCCAACGCGGCGCTGTCGCGCAGCAGCACCCGGTAGACCAGCAGGTCGGCGGCCCGGTGCAGGTGTCCGGGCAGGTGCAGCCGTTCGGCGATGTCCAGGGCGTGCGTGGCCTGCTCGAACGAGCGGAGCACGCCGCCGGGGCCGGAGTGGGCGCGGCCCAGGCCGACCCGCCAGTCGGCGCCCGGCCCCAGGACGGCGGCCACCTGGCGCGCGAACTCGTCCGGCACCTCCGCCATCGTCTCGGGCGCGACGCAGACGAGCAGGCCCTCCTTGGTGGTGACCAGCACGCCGCGCGAGTCGACGCGCAGGGCCAGCGCCGTCTCCACGGCCCGGGCCACCTCGCCGCCGTCGACCACCGGGCGCGCCGAGCGGACGGCCGCCACGACGTTGCTGCCGGCCAGCCGCAGGCCGAACCGCTCCGCCCGTTCGGCCAGCTGCCCGAGGTTGCGCCCGTCGAGCAGGTCGTCGACGAACTCGCGGCGGAACGACTCCTCCTGGCGCACGGACCAGCGCTGCGCTTCCTCGTAGCCCTCCGCGAGCGCGGTGGCGGCCGCGTCGGCGGCTTTGAACACCGCCTCGCCCGCGGCGCGGACGTCGTCGGCGTCGGTCGCCGACCGCACACCGGCCAGCGACCGCCACGCCAGCCAGGTGGCGCTCAGGTGCAGGTCGATCACCCCGTGCAGGGTGACGCCGCGCTCCGCCGCGCGGGCGCCGACCTCCCGGCGGGCCCGGAGCTGCTCCGGCCGCAGCTGCCGCCTCGTCGTGCTGACCTCGTCCAGCTCCTCCAGGTAGCCCTCGAGGAGGTCGGCGGGCACGCCGTGCGCGTCGCGGCCGGCCAGGTCCGCGATCCCGGCCAACGGGTCGACCCCCTGCTCGGGCGTGCGGATCGCCCGCCTGGTTCTCGCCATGCGCAGGAGTCTGACAACCACCGGGACGTCGCCGTCGACGCGGCCCCCGCGCGGGGTGAACCTTGCGTTCAGCTTGCGAATCCGGGCAGGTGCCGGTGACGTGGGGCAGGATCGCGGTGTCATGGATTTCTCAGTGCTGCTGGTCGAGGACGACGAGCACATCAGGCAGGCCCTCGGCCTGGCCCTCGCGGACGAGGGCTTCGCCGTCACCGACGCGGTGTCCGGCGAGGAGGCGCTCGGCCTGCTCGCCGCGGCGGAGCCGGACGTGGTGCTGCTGGACCTGATGCTGCCCGGCGTGGACGGCCTGGAGGTCTGCCGCACCCTGCGTGCGCGCGGCGACCTGCCGATCATCATCGTGACCGCCCGCGCCGACGCCGCCGACGTCATCGCCGGGCTCGAGGCGGGCGCCGACGACTACGTCACCAAACCGCTGGTCGCCAGCGTCCTCGCCGCGCGCATCCGCGCCCTGCTGCGACGGCGCGGCGGGGGTCGGCAGGACGAGGTGCTCCAGGTCGGGCAGCTGGAGATCCGCCCCGACGTCGGCACGGTCCACCGGGACGGCGCCGAGGTGCACCTCACCCGGACCGAGTTCCGGCTGCTGGTCGAGCTGGCCTCGGCGGGCGGCCGGATCGTCACCCGCGAACAGCTCCTGCAACGCGTCTGGGGCTACGACTACTTCGGCGACACCCGGCTGCTCGACGTGCACATCCGCCGGCTGCGCCGCAAGGTGGAGGCCAACCCCGACGACCCCGCCCTCGTGCTGACCGTGCGCGGCGCGGGGTACCGGCTCGACGCGGACTCCTGACGTGGGGATTCGCCGGCCACCTCGTGAGTGGTCCTCCTCACGGACCGATCTGCGCTGGTGAGCGGTTGTGAATGCCTCACGGGGGTCGTATGGTTGTGGTGTACAGCTGCCACTACGGGGAGCGACGAATCGGGTTGAGCAGAAGCTCGGTTGTGTTGGTTCTGGTACCAACCGAGGAGTGCTCAGTGAGCGAAACCTGCACCGAGACGACACCCGCCACAGCCACCCGCATCACCGACCACGCAGGCATCACCGTGGTCGCGGTGACCGGTGAGATCGACATGTCCTGCGAGCAACCCATCCGGGCGACGATCCTGAGACAGCTGGATCGACGCCCCGACGGCCTCGTCCTCGACCTCGCCGAGGTCGACTTCTTCGGCTCGGCAGGCATCCAGCTGGTGGTGGAGGCGGCCCTGCGCGCGGAACGCCTGGACGTGCCGCTGGCGGTGGCGACCGACCGGCGCACCGTGCTGCGCCCGCTGGAGATCACCCTGGTGAACGAGACGGTCGACGTGCACCCCACCCTGCGCGACGCGCTCGCCGCGCTGCGCGCCGGCGTGCCTTCCCGGCAGGCGGCGAACCGGTAGTCCGCCGGACCGCGGCGTCGAGCGGACGACCGTCGCCGGGCACGACCCGGCAGGCGTCGCACGACCGCCGCGGCGCGTCCGCGCGCTGTCCGACGTCCCCGGGAGAAGAGCCGGCCGCAGGTGGTGTCCGCGGTCGGGGCCCGTGGCGCACCTCACCGGTGACGACGAGGACGGGTGTGGACAGGGACCTGGTGACGCGGATGGTCGCGGAGTGCGCGGCGCAGCCCAGTCGGGGCGACTGGGCTCGGGCGGTGTGCGCGGTGTCCGTGCGCGCGGTGGCGGGCGTGGACGGCGCGGCGTTGACGTTGCGCGGCTCGTCGCGGGCGCAGGAGATGCTGGGCACCAGCGACCCGTGGTCGGCCGGGCTGGAGGAGATCCAGTACACCCTCGGTGAAGGGCCCGCGGTGGAGGCGTTCGCCGGGGGCGGACCGGTGCTCGTCGCGGACGTGCACGCCGACCGGCTGCGGTGGCCCGGGTTCGCCGAGGCGGGCGCGGTGGTCGGGGTGGGGGCGGTGTTCGCGTTCCCGTTGCGGGTCGGCGACGTCCGGCTGGGCACCCTGGACCTCTACCGACGGCGCTCGGGCGCGCTGCGCGCCGACGCGGTGGCCGACGCCTCGGTGCTGGCCGACGTGGTGACGCTGGCCCTGCTGCGGCACGTCGAGCGCTTCGAGGAGGACGACCTGCGCCGGGTCGTGTCCTACCAGGACGTCGACGTGGCGACCGGGATGGTGGCCGCGCAGCTGCGGATCAGCCTCGACGACGCGTTCGCCAGGCTGCGGGCGCGCGCGTTCGCCACCGACCGCTCCGTGCGGGAGGTCGCCGGCGACGTGCTGGCACGCGGCGCCTCACCGGACCGGCTCGCCGACTGACCGGCGGGGTCCGTCAGCCGTCCGCCAGGATCTCCTCGATGAACTGCTCGGCGTAGTCGCGGAGCTTGACGTTCGCCCGCTGCGAGCGGTCGACCAGCATGTCGAACGCCTTGTCCGCGGACACCCGGTGCACCGCCATGACGATGCCCTTCGCCTGGTCGATGACCGCCCGCGAGGTCAACGCCTGCCGCAGTTGCACCGCCTGCCCGCGATCGCGCAGGTGGCGGCGGGCGCCGCGCAGCACCGTCTCCGCGGCCGTGGTGTACAGCTCCAGCAGCGCCGCGTCGAGCGCCCGGAACCCGTCCGGCCGTCGGCTGTAGAGGTTGAGCGAACCGGGCGCGCCCTCGACGCGGAACGGCGCCGACAGGTACCCGGCGACGTCGAGCCCCGCCACCAGCTCGCCGAACGACGGCCACCGGCCCGGCAGCTCGGCCGGCAGGGCGCGCACGACCTGCCCGGTCCGGGCGGCTTCCAGGCACGGCCCCTCGGCGGCCCGGTACTGCGCGTGGTCCACGTCCAGCGCCGCCTGGTCGGTCGCCGCGCCGGTCACCGGGTCGCCGTCGGTCAGCAGCGTGACGCTGACCAGGTCCGCGCCCGGGATCGCGTGCGCCACCTGTCTGCAGATCCGGTCGAGGACGACCGCCAGGTCCTCCTCCTGCTCCAGGAGCCCGGACAGCCCCTCCAACGCGCCGGTGACCTCGTCCAGCCGCCGGACCAGCCCTTCGGCGAGGTGGTCGTCCGCCACAACCCGCTGCCCGCCGCCCATCGCCATCCGCCTCCCGTCGGTGCCGGCCAACGCTGTGGCCCGCGGCCGCCACCACGACCCGTCGCCCTTATCGTGCCCACTTCGCGGCGCCGTCACACGTGCCGCACGAAGGCGTGACGCGGTTCGGGAGCGGACCGGCGACGCACCCGACCGGGGTTCGCCCCGGCCTTGCCGGGCCGGCGTCGCCGACCACGCCGGGGCGGATCATCCGGAAGTCGGGCCGAACGACCGGGAACAGGCACGCCTCCGGCTCCGCGCGGGCGTCCGGCGCGGCGTCGACGCCCGGGAGGCGCATCGCGCGTCGACACCGACGGTGTTCACCCGATCGGTACGTCGAAAGGCGCTACCGTTCGGGTGAGATGACCGCACCCACCGGGCCCGGGCCCACCAGAGCGCCGGGCGCGCTGATCCGCGCCGACCCGCTCGCGCGCCGGTTCCACCCGGACCACGCCGAGGCCGCGTACCGCGTGTTCTACCAAGGCGTCGGGCACGACGGCCGGGGCCGCCTGGTCACCGGGTCGGTGTTCATCCCCGAGGGCGCCCCGCCCGCCGACGGCTGGCCGGTGGTCAGCTACGCCCACGGCACCACGGGCCTGGCCGACCGCACCGCGCCGTCGCGCACCGGCCTGCTCCGGCTGGAACGCGCGCACATCGCCACCTGGCTGCGGGCCGGGTACTCCGTCACCGCGACCGACTACGAAGGCCTCGCCACCCCCGGCCCGCACCCGTACCTCAACGGCGAGGCGGTCGCCGACGACGTGATCGACATCGTCCGCGCGGCCCGGCGGCTCGACCACCCGCTGGACCGCCGGTGGCTCGTCGCGGGCTTCTCGCAGGGCGGCCACGCCGCCCTGTTCACCGCCCTGGTCGCCACGGGGTACGCGCCGGAGCTGGACTTCCTCGGCACGGTCGCGCTCGCGCCGCCCGTGCACCTGGCGCGGGTCATCGCCACCCGCACCAGCGACGCGTCCGGCGCCGTGTGCGCGTTCGTGCCGATCGTCCTGGCGGGCATGCGCACCCGGCACCCGGGCTTCGCCGCGGGTTTCCTCACCGAGCGCGGCGCGGGCCTGGTCGACCTGGCCGAACGCGTGTCCCTGGTCGAGATGTTCCGCGCCACCAGGGCGGTCACCAACGGCGAGACCGGCCTGACCGACCTGACCCGCCACGTCGACGTGGCCCGGGTGCTCGACGAGTGCCGCGTCCCGGTCACCCGCCTGGACCGCCCGGTCTTCCTCGCCGCGGCCGGGCTCGACGAGATCGTGCCGCCGGCCGTGGTCCACGACTTCGCCGACGACCTCGCCACCGCGGGCAGCGCGGTCCACCTGACCACCTACCCGGACGCCGACCACGGCACGATCCTCGCCGCCGCGCACCCCGACGCGACGGACTGGGCGACCGCGGTCACCGGCCACACCCACGCCCCGCCCGCGCCCGCCGCCCGCTTCGACCTGCTGGACGCGACCGGCGACGGCTACCTGCGGCGCGACGACTACGAGGTCTTCGCGCTACGGCTGGTCCAGTCGTTCGGCCACCCGCCCCGCTCGGCCGCCGCGATGGCCGTCCGCCTCGGCTACCGGGGCCTGTGGCGCGCGCTGGCCGCCGAGTCCGACACCGACGACGACGGCCGCGTCGGCAAGGCCGAGTTCCTCGCCTGGGCGGCCCGCGCCACGCACACCGCGTTCGACCGGACGCTAGGCCCGCTGGCGGCGGCCGTGCTGGCGCTGGTCGACACCAACGGCACGGGCGTCCTGGAACGCGACGAGTTCCTGACCCTGACCACCCGGTGCGGCCTGCCCGACCCCGACGCCCGCGCCCTGTTCGAGCGGCTCGACACCGATCGGCGCGGCACCGTCGAGGCGGCCGAGATCATCCGCGCCACCAGGGAGTTCTGCCTGGACCCGACGCCGGACAAACCCGGCCGGTGGCTGTTCGGCCGGTTCTGACCCCGCCGGCCCGGGGTCAGGTCTGCGGCCACATCGAGTAGACGACGTCGTCCCCGTCCGCGCACACGACCTGCGGCAGCGCCGGCTCCGGGACCTGGTTGCAGGTCATCGAGCCGACCACCAGCGGCGCGAGCCCGGGGGTCGGGTCGCGGCGCTGGGCGTAGTAGTCGACCAGCACCGCGGCGGCCCGGTCGCACGTCAGCCGGCCCGACGGGGTCTCCACGACGACGGCCAGCATCGGCTTGCCCAGCGCGCCGGGGAACGGGTCGTCGCAGTACCGGGCGGGCGCGCCCTCGTCGATCGTCGGCACCGGCACGGGGTCGGGCTCCGGGTCGGGTTCGGACGTCGGCTCCGGGGTCGAGTCGGAGGTCGGCCCGGACGTGGGCCCGGAAGTGGGCCCGGAAGTGGGCCCGGAAGTGGACTCCGCCCCGGCCGCGGTCGTCGGCACCCCCGCGCCGGAGCCGGTCACCGTCGCCGAGCAGCCCGTCACCAGCGCGAGCGCCGCGACAAGCAGCACCACCGGTGGCGCGCCCCGGCCCGCACCCGGCACGTCCTGGCTTCTCGCGGTCGATCGCCTCGCGGGCGGCAGCGTCTTCACGGTCACTGTGACGTGCCGGCGGGCCCGGCGGTTGCGACCGGTCCACCCGGCCCGGCACCCGCCACCGCCCGGAGCCGTGAAGCGGACCGCCAAGCGCGTTCCCGCACTTTTCGGGGAATTCGATCGGAACAACGCGGGTGTACTCTCCTGTCCCATCCCTTCCGACTTCAGGGAATGCCATGACTGTCGACGTGCGCTCAGCCCTGTCCGAACTCGGTCTCGCATTGCCTCCGGTGAGCCCGCCGAAAGGCGCTTATCTGCCGGCGGTCCGGAGCGGCACCCTCGTGTTCGTCTCGGGACAGGTGCCGATGGTGGACGGCGAGGTCACCACCATCGGCAAAGTCGGCGCCGATATTTCACCCGAACGAGCAAAAGAACTCTGCCGGCAGTGCGCATTGGCGGCGTTGGCGGCGGTCGACTCGGTGGTCGGCCTGGACCGGCTCGTCCGGGTGGTGAAGGTCGTCGGGTTCGTCGCGTCGGCCCCGGGGTTCACCGGGCAGGCCACCGTCGTGAACGGGGCCAGTGAGCTGTTCGGGGAATTGCTCGGCGACGCAGGCCGGCACGCCCGCAGCGCCGTCGGTGTGGCCGAGCTGCCGCTGGGAGCCCCGGTCGAGGTCGAGGTCGTGGTCGAGATCGCGGGGTGAGGCCGGACGCGGCGGGCGCGGACGGCTGATGTCCTCCCCACCCGCCGGGACGGCCGTCGGTCACGGCAGCAGGACGGCGGACCCGGTCACGGCGATACCGCTCCCCGCCCCCGCCGGGACGGACACGTCGATCCGGCTCGGCCGCCCCATGTCGTGGCCCTGGTGCACGACGATCTCGCCCGGCGTCGGCATCAGCCCCAGCTCGCGCAGGTAGCCGCCGAACGCCGCAGCCGCCGCCCCGGTGGCCGGGTCCTCCACCACACCGCCCGGCGGGAACGGGTTGCGCGAGTGGAACACGGTCGGCGACTCCCGCCAGACCAGGTCGACCGTGGCCCAGTCGCGGCGGGCCATCAACTCGGCCAAGGCGGGCATGTCGTAGTCCAGCCGGGCCAGCCGCTCCCGGTCGGCCGCCGCGATGACCGGGTGCCACGCGCCCGCGTACGCCGCGCGGGGCGGCAGGGCGGGGTCGAGGTCGTCCACGGACCACCGCAGAGCCCGCAACAAGGTCGCGAGGTCGTCGTCCCCGATCGGCTCGACGCGTGGCGGCACGCTCACCAACGTGGCCACGACGGCGCCGTCGGCGGCGCTCGTGGTCGACACGGACACCGGGCCGGCCTTGGTCCGCAGGTCCAACGGTCCGACGCCGTGCCGTTGCGCGTACGCGACCGCTGTGGCGATGGTCGCGTGACCGCAGAACGGCACCTCGACCAATGGGCTGAAATAGCGGATGTCCAGCACCCGGTCGCCCGCGGGGACGACGAACGCGGTCTCCGAGTAACCGATTTCCGCGGCCGCGGCCAGCATCTCCGACTCCGCGAGACCGGTCGCGTCGAGCACCACACCGGCCGGATTCCCGCCGCCAGGGGCGGCACTGAAAGCGGAATATCTCAGGATTTCCATTCCGGCATGCTAGCCAGAGCACCGAAAGGAGGTCAAAGAGACCACCTGTCCACCACGGCCGGATCAGCCCCAGACGAGTATTTCGCCGGTGTCGGTGAGCCCCAGCGAAAACCCGAGCGCGATCCGCCGGCCGCCCCGACTGGGCCGCACCGCGTGGAAGTTGCGCGGGTCGAACAACAGCGCCTCTCCCGGCGAGGGCGCCAGTTCGAACGATTCGGCGGACCCGACGACCGCCTCGCCGAAGCCGTAGGAGCCGGGCAGCCTGAACTGCTCGTCGGCCGGGCTCCAGCGGTGCCGCCACACCACCGTCTCACCGCCGGACTCGGGCACGCTCAAGTACAGGTTGAAGGCGAACTGGGCGATCAGGTGGGCGTCGAGCAGGGTGCCGGAGAACTCGCGCGACGCGTCGTCGTAGTGGACCTGGAAACCGCCATTGGGTTCACGGGCGACACCCGCGCCCATCTCCTTGCCGTCACGCGTGCCGACCGCGACCGCTCCGGGCCAGTGCTCGCCCAGGCGCGCACGGCACAGTTCGAAGGGGTCGAACGACAGGTCGAGGGCCGCCCACGCCTTGCGCGACGATTCCACCGCGTCCCAGTAGCCGTCGGCGACGCGCCCGTCCTCGCGGTGGTCGCTCACGCCCACCCCGAACCGCATGACCTGCGGGTAGACGCGTTCCTCGCCGTACGAGTCGAACTCGGCCCCGACCAACGCGTCGAGCACCTCGTCGCACAGGGCGGCCGGCACGAAGTCCGGCACCCGGATGGCGGCGCACCGGCCGGCGGCGAGATCCGCGATCTGCGCACGGCGGAGAACAGGTGTGGTCACGGCGAAGAAGTGGGGGTCGTGCAGGTCGACTGGGCTCACCGTCATCACCCGTTCCCACGAGTCGGAATGGCGCGCCTCGAGCATATCGCCACGTGCTCGCGGTAATCGCCCGCCTTTTGGTCGTATCGTTTGCCGAACCCGGCCGACCGAACGGCGAACAGACCGTCAGCGGAAGACGGAACGGGCTTCCACCTCGAGCGCCCGCTGATCTTCCTCCAGCGTCTCGAGCGCAATTTTGCGGGCTAGGTCGAGCTGATCTCGCCTGACCATTCCGGACGACCCGGCCGAATAACCCGAAGGCGGCCGATTGTCATCCCCGTCGTCCTTGGCGAAGATCATGAGGCACCTCTCGCAGCGTTTGCATCGGCAAGCGTTCATCGTCGGACCACTGGTCTGCGGCGGAACCCGGTTCCGCCGGCAGGCTCCCCGGACCTGCCGCAAACTACACCAGTTCTAATCGTGGATGGCGAACGCGGCGTTACATTCACTCTAGTGAGGCATCATCCGATCGGGCGGACGGACGCAACTCCCGACGGAGACGGGCAAGCAGTCGGCGCGTGCGGTTCGTGACGGGGTGCTGCGACCCGTAAGCCTTTGCCTGATCGTCCACCAGGATCGCGAGGTCCTTTTCTTCGACCGTGCCGAGACTGACGCGCACAAGGCACAGGGAATAACGCAGCGCCAACGCCTCGCGCGCGTGCCGGTCGTCCGCGACGACGCGCAGCGCGTCGGCGAGCTCCGCTTCCGCCCGGCCCAGCTCGCCTTGGGCGAGCAGGCTGTTCGCCAACGTCCGGCGGACCGACAGGGTCTCCGGGTGCCGCCCCGACCACAGGCGCAGCCGGACCTCCAGGATGTCGCGGAGCATCCGCTCGGCCTCCGGAGCGCGCTTGAGCGCGAGGACCGTCCGCGCGAGGCTGTGCTTGACGACCATCATGTCCGAGTGCTCGGGACCCCGGACCGTCTGCTCCGCGTCCACGATCCGGCGCAGCAAGGGCTCCGCCTCGGCCCAGCGCCCCTGTTCGGCGATCGCCTTGGCGTGCTTGTGCATGCTCGCCAGCGTGTCGGGGTCGTCGTCGCCGAGCACGCGCTGCCGCGCCGCGACCACCTTGGCCAGCTCCTCCTCGGCGGCCAGCGGTTGGTCGCGCTCCAGGGCGATCCGGCCGCGCTCGTGCCGCAGCCCGAGGATCTCCGGGTCGTCCTGGTCGAACCTGAACCGCCCGCAGTTCGCGATCAGCGACTCGACCAGGTCCGAGCCGGGGTTGAGGATGCCGGTGGCGATCAGGTAGCGGGTGCTCGACTTGGCGAGCCGCAGGGCCGCGGCGACGAGCCGGCGGTCGGTCGGCGGCGGACCACCGAGCAGGTACGCCTTCGTCAGCTCCACGGAGTGGGTGATGACCTTGTTCCACACCGTCCACGACTCGGGCTGGTCCGGGTCGTGGACGGCCGTGGCGGCCAGCAGCATCTCGATGTCGAGGCCGTAGTAGTCGTCGCGGCGCTCCAGGACGTCCTGGTCCTGTCGCATGACGCTGTGCACCAGCGGGTGCAGGGTGAGCATCCGTCCGAGGTCGGGGTCGGCCACCCCGGCGACGCGCTGCAGTTCCACGAGGCCGAGGTCGGCCAACGCGTCCAGCGCGGGCAGGTAGTCCTGGTCCGAGGTGGCCTCGAAATCGGTCAGCAGCGGCGTTTCGGTCAGCGAGAGGCTGGTGAACAGCATGTGGTACGGGATCGGCGCGATCTGGAAGCACGCGAGCAGCTTGAGCAGCGAGGCGGCCCAGGGCTGGCGGCGCGCGGCCAGCAGGTCGAGCGACAGGATGAACACCTCGGCGACGATCCCCAGGCCCAGCGACTCGCTGTCGGACCCGCCGGTGTCCTTGAGGCGCAGCTCGAACGCGGCGCGGTAGCTGCGGAAGCCGGTGATCGAGGGAGGGCCGGAACCGGCGTGGTCGCGGATCACCGCGTTGAGGTACTGGGCGGCGGCGTGCAGCGCCAGCGGCAGGCCTCCCAGCGCCACGGCGAGGTCCCGGGCCTCCTGGGAGGTGCCGCCGTCGGGCACCCGTTCGGTCAGCATGGAGGCGCCGTCGTCGGGGTCCAGCGGCGGCACCGCGTGCACGGTCGCCCAGTCGCCCCAAGTGGCCCGACTGCGGTCACGGCTGGTGACCAGGACCCGGCCGTGCGGTGAGGCGGGTTTGCGCAACCACCCCGTGCCGTCGGACACCTGCTTGGTCGTGGGGTCGAGCAGTTGGGGGTCGTCGGCGTTGTCGAAGACGAGCAGCCACGGCTCGCCGGTCGCGTCGAGCAGGCGCCACAGCAGGTCGGCCGCGCTGCGCGGGCCCGCGTACCAGGCGGTCTCCGCCTCGTCGCGCGGCGCGCCGAGCTGGTTCGCCACCTCGCGCATGGAGAGGTTGATCCGGGGCACCTCGATCCACCAGACCCGGTGTCCGGCCTTCTTGGCGCGCGCGGCGACCTCGAGCGCGATCCGGCTCTTCCCGGAACCGCCGATGCCGCCCAGCACGTGCACCTTCGACTGCCGGTCGTAGACGATGGACGCGACGAGCTTGCTGCGCCCGTACAGCTTGGGCAGGCCGTCGAGCCGCGGCGTGACCGAGACGGCCGGTCGGCCCGCGTCCGGCTTCTCGACCACGGTCTCGGAGGTCGCGACGGACGGCGCGCCGCCCTGGTTCAGCACGTCGAGCACGTGCCCTCTCAGCACGCGGTAGGACGAGGACGCCGAGTCCTCCGGCTGGATGATCGAGAAGTGGTCGCCGTCCACCATGCCGCTGTTGTGGAAGAGCCAGGCGCTGGACCTCGGCGGGACGATCCGGTCCTGCAGCCCCCCGTAGGCCGCGATCGGTATCCGACAGGTCGACTCGCTGACGCCCGTGGCGTTGACGACGGCGCGGAACAACGTCCGCTGGGTCTCCACGATCGCGGTGTCGAACGGCCGCAGTTGCGCCTCTTGCGGGTTGTTGGGGTACCACCACTTGCGGATGCCGAGGAAGAACTCGGAACCGTCGTTGGGACAGGCGAACATGACGACCTGCTTGATCCTGGCCAGCGACTCGCCCTCGCCGCGCCACAGCGTCCTGGCCAGGAACCGCTGGGTGATCAGCCCGCCCTGGCTGTGGGTGACCAGCAGGATCGACGACGACTCCCCCAGCTCGTGCCGCAGGTAGGTGCCGAGGCGGTCGGCGATGTCGTCCGCGGTCGCGATGCGCCGGTCCGGCCGGAAGCTGAATCTCGGCGAGGGGTACTCGAATAGGTGGGTGCGCACCCGACCGGAGAAGTCCGGGTCGGTCGCGACCAGGTGCGCGAACCGGTCCCAGGTGCGGCCGGCGGAGAACAGCCCGTGCACGAATACCGCGTCGACCGGTTCGGACCGTGCCATGGGCCCTCCGAATGACTGAACTCCGCGCAAATACCCAGACCATAGCCCTCGCGAACAGGGGCGGTACCGCAGTATTGCGGCGTTTTTCGAATGGTGACCGGACATTCGGGCCATCACCGGAATTCACCTCCGACCGGAATATCGTCCACTTCTCGGCGCTTGCCGGGCATGGCGCGGTCGCGCTTCGGAACTGCCCTTCGACGTCACAGCGCGGTAACGGTTGGGTGAGGTGGGCGCGGTGGTTTCGGCGGGGCGGTTTGCTGTGCGCCATGAACACGAAGGTCGCGTCCGCGCTGCTGGTGCTGGGGTTGAGCGCCTCCCTGGTCGGGTGCTCCAGCAACGAGGACAAGTTCGTCGAGGAGTTGAAGGCCGCCGGGTTCACCGCGGTCGGCGAGCCGCGCAGCGAGTCGGAGAAGAAGTCCAAGAAGATCGGCAAGCGGACGGTCAAGTCCTCGCAGAAGACCATCGAGGTCACGGTGCGGGTCAAGGGCTGCGACCTGGAGTTCGCGAAGGTGTCCGGGCAGTCCGGCTACTGGCTGGACGAGCTGCACGTGAACGGTCAGGAGCCGGACTGGCCCGGCTACCCCGAGAACCTGAAGCAGCAGGACGTCGTGGCCGCGTTCGCGGGCTCCCAGCCGAAGCCGGACGGCTTCAAGGACTGCTACCAGCCCTAGCCCGCGACGGGCGAGCGGCCCCGTCCCCGGTCACGGGGGCGGGGCTTTTCGCCGTCCCCCGAAGGCGTGTCCGGCGAACACAGGAGTTGTCCACCGCACTAGTGCGGGCAACTTGTCGCGCGCTCGTGGTGGTGTAGCGGTCGAACGCGCGGAATCCGCCCGGAAAGGGAGTGGGAGCACTGCCCGGAACACCGACCGGCTTCGACCCCGAGCCCCACTGGCTGGGCCTGGAGGGGGCGGAGCGGCACGCCGCCTGCCTGCTCGCCGCGCGCGCCGGCGACCGCCGGGCGCTGGACGCGGTGATCGCGGACCTGACGCCGCTGGTGTGGCACGTCGCCCGGGGGCACGGGCTGGACCGCGCCACCGCGGAGGACGTGGTGCAGACGGTCTGGCTCGCCCTGCTGCGCGACCTCGACCGCGTCGCCGACCCGCGCGCGTTGGCCGGGTGGCTGGTCGTCACGGCGCGCCGCGAGGCGAAGCGGACCTGGACACCGGCCCGCCGCGAGGCGTCGGTGAGCGACGACACCGCGGAGCTGGTCGGCGAGTACGGGCTGCCCGAGGACGCCGTGCTGCTCGACGGCCGGGACCGCCGGCTGTGGCGGGCCTTCGGCCGGCTCTCCCAGCGCTGCCAGGAACTCCTGCGGCTCGGCGCCCTGGCCGGCCGGGCGGGCGCCGAGGCGCCGGCCGCGCCGCGCGGGAGCCTCGGCCCGAGCCGGGGGCGGTGCCTGGACGTGCTGCGCGCGCACCTCGACGCCGAGACGGGGTGGCCGGGCCTGCCCTCGCCCGCGCGGCCGCAGCACCCGCCCCGCGACCCGCGGGTGCGGCTGCGCTCCGACCGGCCGGTGGTCGCCGGTGCGCCGACGGAGGTGGAGTTCGGCTACACGGTGGTCCGGGACGCCCTGACGACCTCCGGGCACGACACCGCGCCCGTGTCGGCGCCGGTCCGCGTGCTGCTGCACGTCGAGGGCGCCACCGTCGAGCCGTTGACGAGGGTGTTCCGCCTGCCGGCCGACGTCGACGCGGAATCGGTGCGGTTCCGCGTGGTGCCGGGGGCGCGGGGCACGCTCGAACTCGTGTTCCGGGTGTACCTCGGCGACGGACACCTGCTCCAGGAGGTCCGCGCCGACCTGCCGGTCGGTGAGGCCTGATGCGGGAGCTGACGAGCACCGTCACGGTCGACCACAGCGACCGGCTCCGGTCCATCCCGGACACCCGCCGCGACCGCACGATCCACCTCCGGTTCCTGCGCCTGGCCGACGGCTACCTCGCGCAGGCCTGGGGCAGCGCGTTCCCGCACGACGGCGGCGGCCACCAGGGGCGCGTGCTCCTGGGCGCGTCGACGTTGGAGGCGGGCATCGACGACCTGCGCGCGCGGTGGCGCGCGGCGCTGACCGACGAGGGCGCGGGTCCGACCGGCCGGCCGTTCGTCGACGAGTGGGACCTGGCCGGTCGGGACGTCGACGAGGCGGTGCGGTCCCTCGCCCGCGCCGGCCACGACCTGTTCGCCCTGCTGTTCCGCCACGGCGACGCGGGGCTCGACGAGCTCCGCGACCGCCTCGTCGCCGCGATGCGCGCCGGCGAGCACGTCGTCACCGTCGAGTCCGACGACCTGCGCGTGCCCTGGGGGCTGCTCTACGTCCCGCTCGACGACCACGCCCCGGTGTGGGACGACGGGCACCGCTGGGACCCGCGCGGCTTCTGGGGCTACCGCCACCTGATCGAGCACACCTCCTCCCGCGCCACCGGAGCCGACCCGACGGTCCCCCCGGGCGGGGCCGGGCTCGGGGCCGCCCCGAGCGGCCCCGACCACCTCGGCCGCCGGGAGGTCGGCGACCCCCTGCCGCACCGGGCCGCCGGCTGCCCGGTCGAGGCGCAGGTCGACCCGCCGCGCGCGTTCGCCCGCGAGTACGCCGCGAGGCTGGCGGAGGCCCTCTCGGCGCCCGGCGCCACGCTCGGCGACGTCGTCCGGGACCTCGCCCGCGCGTTCCTGGACGAGCACCGCAACCCGCTCGGGTTGATCTTCTCGCTGCGCCGCGGGATCGACGCGCACGTGTCGTCGGCGACGACGGACCGGTGATCGGACTACCCGCCGTGGTTCGTTACCTGAATGGGTGACAGTTGAGGGTGTTTACGCACGGCAGGAGCCGTATGCCTACCCGATGTGCGAAATTCCCTCTCGATGGTTACGCCGTTGTGCCACTATTACCCTGTTCGAGCGGTACGAGGGGTCCGCTGAACTTGACTCAGAGCAATCGTCTGAGTCGTTGTAAGGCCAAGACAGATCCTCAGGGGAGGGAGATCGTTTTGTCGACGCCCACCGAGACCAAGATCGACTTCGTGGACGAGAACACCGAGACCGTCGAGACCGTCCAAGGGGACGGGACCGCGGCCCCGGTCGCCCCGGAGACCACGCCGGAGCAGCCAGGACACGAGCACCACCACCACAGGCTGGAGAACGGCGAGTTGTCGCCGCTGTGCTCGGGTGGAGGGTGCGTGGACTCGCCGCCGGCGAAGTGAGCTGTCAACCGTGATCGAGCCCGTCGACCGGATCTCCTGGTCGGCGGGCTTTATCACGCTGCGTTGTGTGATGTCATGGAAGTGTGCCTGAACCCGCTTCCGCCGATGAAGCCGCGGTCATCCGCGAAGCACGCGAACTGCACCGCCGCGGAGTCGACGCCTCGTGCGTCGGCCGGCACCAGGAAGCGGCCCGGTTGCTGCGGCGCGGGCAGGACCTCGCGAACACCATCGACCCCGTCGACCCGGTGGTCCGCTCCGAGTGGCTCGCCACCCGGATCCGGTTGGCCTCGACGGTCGCGGCCGAGATGGCGGAGACCTCGGGCCCGACCGCCGGGTTGGCCGGGCTCGCCGAGGCGCGGCGGCTGATCGAGGACGTGCCCGATCCCGTGGTGAAGGCCGAACTGCGCGGGCGGGTCGAGCACAACCGCGGCCTGCTGCTGCTGAACGCGGGGTTCATCGAGGACGCCATCACCGCCTTCGACACCGCGCTGGAGCACAAGGAACGCCGCCTCGCCGCGGGCGGGACGGTGTCGGTGCTCGTCGACCTGGTCGTGAAGACGCTGCGGAGCAGGGGCACGGCGCACACGCGGCTGGGCTCCGTGCGCCAGGCGCGGCTCGACCTCACCAGGGCCGTCGCGCTGGCCACCGAGCACGGGCTGCCGGACCGCGCGGCCGACGCGAACCACGCGCTCGGCCTGCTGGACCTGCGGGTCGGCGACGTGCCGGCGGCGCTGCGGCGCTACCAGCTCATCGAGCGGTCCTACCGGCAGCACGAGCTGGACGTGCCGGTGCTGCTCGGCCTGAACCGCGCCCAGGCGCTGATGTCCGCGGGCCTGGCCGACGAGGCGGGCGACCAGCTCGACACCCTGCTGCCGGAGATGCGCGCCGAGCAGAGCGTCACCCGCGACCTGGCCGACGTGGAGCTGTACCGGGCGGTGGCCGCGTACATGACCGACGACCTCGACCTGGCGCGCGCGATGGCCTCGTCGGCACGGCGGCGGATGCGTCGCTGGGGCTGCGAGACCTGCGTCGCGAACGCGACGCTCATCGGGCTGCGCGTGGACACCCGGCTCGCGCTGCGGTCCGGACGGGTGTCCCGGTCGTTGCCCGGTCGCGCCCTGGCCTTCGCCGACTCGCTGCCCGTGCCGCGGCTGGCCGAGCAGGCCGCCCTCGCCCGGATGCTGGCGGTGCGGCTGGAGATCCGGCGCGGCGACGTCGAGGCGGCGCGGAGCATCCTGGACCGGGTACCGCGGCCCGGGAAGCTCGCCCCGATCGACTACCGGATGCTGCGCCGGCTGTGCCGGGCGGAGCTCGCCCTCGCCCTCGGCCGCCGGGCCGCCGCGCTCGCCGAGATCCGGGCCGGCCTGACGGACCTCGACCACGTGCGCGACCGGATGGGCGGCCTCGACCTGCTGTCCGGGACCGCGCTGCACGGCCGGGAGCTGGCGGAGCTGGCCGTCCAGCTGGTGCTCGACGGCGGCCACGCGCGGCGGTTGTTCTCCTGGCTGGAGCGGACGCGGGCGCAGACCTACCGCTACGAGCCGCTCACCCACCTCGACAACCCCGAGCTGGCCGAGCGGATCGCCGAGGTCCGCAGCCTCACCCAGTCCATCCACCAGGCCGAGCACTACGGCCACTCGACCACCGCGCTGCGCGGCCGCCGGGCCGAACGCCTCCGCGAGGCCAACCGGCTCGGCTGGCACACGGGCCGGTGGGGCAGGCCGCGGCCGGTCGCCGGGCTGACCGACGTGCTGGCGCGCCTCGGCGACCGGGCCCTGGTGAGCTTCGCGTCGTCCGAGGACGACCTGGTCGCGGTGGTCGTGGTCGGCTCCGACGTGCGGCTGGCCCGGCTCGGGTCGGCCGAGCGGGCGGCCGAGAGCGCCCGGATGCTGAACGCGGACCTCAACGCGCTGGCGCCCGACCACCTGCCGGAGCCGCTGGTGCGGGTGATGTCGGCGTCGGCGCGCAAGCAGGCCGACCGGCTCGACGCGCAGCTGATCCGCCCGCTGGCCGAGCTGATCGGCGAGCGCGAGCTGGTGATCGTGCCGACCGGCGCGCTGTACGCGGTGCCGTGGGGCGTGCTGCCGACGCTGCACGGGCGGCCGGCCGTCGTCGCGCCGTCGGCCACCGCGTGGCTGGCCGCGGACCGGGCCGAGAGCAGGCCCGCCGGCCGGGCGGTGCTGGTGCGCGGCCCCGGGCTGCCCGCCGCCGTCGGCGAGATCGACAAGCTCGGCGCGCACTACACCACCGCGGCGCTCATGTCGGGCCGGCGGGCGTCGGTCGCCACGGTGCTGGAGGCGCTGGACGGCGCGGGGATCGCGCACCTGGCCGCGCACGGCGTCCACGAGCCGGAGAACGCCCTGTTCTCCCGGTTGGAGCTGAGCGACGGCCCGCTCTACGCGCACGAGATGGCCGGTCTCGCCCACCCGCCCCGGCAGGTCGTGCTGGCCGCGTGCGAGCTCGCCCTCAACCGGATCCGGCGCGGCGACGAGCCCCTCGGCTTCGCCAGCGCCCTGCTCGCCAGCGGCTCGCAGCTGGTGGTGGCCCCGCTGAGCCGGGTCGGCGACCAGGCGTGCGCCGCCGCGATGGACGACTACCACCGCAGCCTGGCCGCCGGCGCGCGGCCGGCCGTGGCGCTGGCGGACGCGATCGCGGTCGACCCGCTGCGGCGGCCGTTCGTGTGCCTCGGCAGCGGCTGAGCCCTTCGCCGGGCTCGTCCGTCGCCGCCGAGGTGCACCGGCTCACCGACCTGCGCGGTCTGGCCGGCACCCCGGGACTCGCCGACGCGCCAGTCGGTCGCTCGTCGACCCCGGCGGGCTCGCCCTCGCGCTGGGCGCGGCCCTCCGGCCCGACCTCGCTCCTCCGGGGTGAGGCGTCGCTCCCTTGAGGACGGATGAGGACGCCGGCCCGCCCACCTCGACGGCACTGGCGGCGCTTTGGCGGTGTCGGTCGCGCGTCGAACGGGTAATGGTGGGAGACGGTGTCGCAGCCGGGATCGGGGTGAGGGAGCGGCC
Source organism: Saccharothrix sp. 6-C (assembly GCF_016695385.1). Lineage (NCBI taxonomy): Bacteria > Bacillati > Actinomycetota > Actinomycetes > Pseudonocardiales > Pseudonocardiaceae > Saccharothrix > Saccharothrix sp. 6-C. The sequence goes on from NZ_CP064192.1 coordinate 5,836,532, forward strand.
GTGCACGGTGATGGAGAGCAGCCGCCGGTGACGGTCGAGGACGCGGGTGACGACGGTGTGGTGATCGCCGCCGTGCACGGCGACCTCGACGTCGACAGCTTCCGCGACGTGCGGGAAGCGTTGTTCACCTGCCTGAACGGTCGCGCGTCCGCGCTGGTGGTCGACCTGGGCGACGTGGGGTTCTTCGGGTCGATGGGCATCGCGGTGCTGGTCGAGGCGCGGCAGCGCGCGGACGTGGTGGGCGCCGGGTTCGCCGTCGTGGCGGGCAGGCGCACGGTGGCGCGGCCGATCCGGATGACCGACACCGAGGACCTGCTGCGGCTGCACCGCACCCAGGACGAGGCGCTGGCCGCGGTGCGCTCCCGGTCCGGGCGGGGCGCGGACGCCGAGTTCTCGTGGTGGTCGTCGTGAGGCGGTCCCGGACGGAGAGGTCCGGTCGGGGCGGGCCGTGACGGAGAAGTCCGCCGGCCCCGGCTCGACTACTCTCGGAGGGGTCGGAGGGAGCGGTCGTGACGGATGAGGAGCTCGTGGTCGAGTTCGCCCTGACCCGGCTGGACAACCCCGGCCTCGACCTGGAGGAGATCGCCGCGCTCGTGGTGCGGCGCGGCGGGCACGACCGCGTGGTGGAGTTCGCCTCGCGGAACCTGGCCACGCGCGGCGAGCTGCGGGGCGCGGCGTTCCCGTCCGCGGTCGAGCACGTGCTGCGGGTCGTGCTGACCCTGCGCGGCCCCGCCGACTGACGCCCGCCGGACGCGGCGGTCCGCCCCGGGGCCGCCTCGCCGTGGCGGGCGGGTGTCAGACGCTGCGCAGCACCGAGACGACGGCCCCGAGGATCTCGGCCCGGTCGCCGTCGATGACGTCGTAGGCCGGGTTGCGCGGCTCCAGGAGGACGTGCCCGCCGCGCCGGCGGTAGACCTTGACGGTCGCCTCGCCGTCGATCATCGCGGCGACGATCTGCCCGGAGTGCGCCTCGTGCTGCTGCCGCACCACCACGATGTCGCCGTCGCAGATCGCCGCGTCGACCATCGAGTCGCCGCGCACCCGCAGGCCGAACACGGTGCCGCGCCCGGTCAGCTCGCGCGGCAGGGTCAGGACGTCGTCCACGTGCTCCTCGGCCGCGATGGGCGTGCCCGCGGCGATGTGGCCGACCACGGGCACGGGCACGGAGTCGGCGCTCTCCCGCGTCGGCGGCCGGTGCAGGAACAGGCGCACGTCCATCGGCCGGGACACGGCGGCGCCGCGCCGCAGGAAGCCCTTCTCCTCCAGCGCCGCCAGGTGCTTGGACACCGAGGACGACGACCGCAGGCCCACCGCGTCGCCGATCTCCCGCGTGCTCGGCGAGTACCCGTGCCGGACCACCCAGTCGCGGATCACCGCGAGGATCCGCTGCTGGCGCGGCGGGAGGGTGGAGGTGTCCAGGTGCTCGAAGGCGTCGAGATCGTCGTAGGCGGTCACCTGCGCGATCATAGAGGCGGGCTGGCACCGGCCGCGTCCGAGCACTAAGTTACCGACTGGTAGCGAACCGGACCCCGGAGGAACCCATGCCGACGCTCGACCGCCAGGACGACGTGTTCACCCTCGACCTCGGGGACGATGAGAACCGGTTCCACCCCGACTGGATCGCCTCGGTCGACGCGGCCCTCGGCGAGGTGGAGCGGGCGGAGGGCGCCCGCGCCCTGGTCACCACCGCCACCGGCAAGTTCTTCTCCAACGGCCTGGACCTCGAGTGGCTGGTGGCCAACGGCGAGCGCCACCGCGAGTACGTCGTGTCCGTGCACGGCCTGTTCGCGCGGGTGCTGTCGCTGCCCGTGATCACGGTGGCCGCGATCCAGGGGCACGCGTTCGCCGCCGGCGCGATGTTGTCCCTGGCGCACGACTTCCGCGTGATGCGCGCCGACCGCGGGTACTGGTGCCTGCCCGAGGCCGAGATCGGCATCCCGTTCACGCCGGGCATGTCCGCGTTGATCCAGTCCCGGCTGACCCCCCGGACCGCCCACGAGGCCATGACGACCGCCCGCCGCTACGGCGGCGTCGCCGCGCTCGACGCCGGCATCGTCGACCACGCGGTGGACGAGGACGCGGTCCGGTCGACCGCGGCGGGGATCGCCTCGGCGCAAGCGGCCAAGGCCGGTCCGACCCTCGGCGCCATCAAGGCGCGCATGTACGCGTCCACTGTGGACCGCCTGCGCGACGAGGACGACCCGCTCGGCTGAGCGGACCGGGGAGTGGCCTCCGACCCGGGGGTCGACATCGGAGGCCACTCCGGGCAGCACCCGACCGCGGCGGCGACGCGGTCGTGCTGCGGCGGGGTGACACCGCGGCGCGGCGGGTGGACCGGCGCGTCACCGTGACTCGTGGGCCTCCAGGGCGAGCTGCCTCAGCTCGGCCGTGCACATCATGAACCGGTCGGTCGGCAGGTGCTTGAAGTAGTAGCCCACGTCCGCCCCCAGAGCGAACACGTGGACCGGCACCCCCGCCCGCCTGCCCGCCTCCACGGACTGGCGCAGCCCGGACATGACCGCCGGGTGCCGCGTCTGGTACGAGGAGGCGACCCGGTGGTTGCCCCGGTCCGCGGCGAGGTAGAACTGCGTCAGGTCCTTGGTGCCCATGAAGATCTCGCTCGCGCCGGCTTCGCAGAACTCCGTCACCGAGTGGACGGCGGCGGGGGTTTCCACGAAGACCGACAGCGGCACGTCGTCGGGCAGCTCGAGCCGCTCCCGCAGGCGCAGGAACTCGTCCTGGTCGTTGATGAACGGCACCGCGAAGTTCAGCCGGTCGAAGTCCGGACCGAGGTGCTCCCGCACGTGGGCGCGCAAAGCCCGGAACGCGTGCGGGTAGTTCGGCTCGTGCAGCAGCCAGCGCGCGCCGTGCAGGCCGAGTTCCGGATTCGACTCGTGGTCGACGTCGACGTCGTTGGTGATCTGCGCGGCGTCGTCCGACCGGAGGTCCAGCAGCCTCATCACGAGGCGTTGCCCGGGGACGAGCTGGTCGACGATGGCGCACAGCTCCGCGCCGATGGCCGCGCCGTAGCGCTCGGCCTCGGGAATTCCCGCGCGCAGCGCGTCGAGGGGGCTGAGCCCCGACGAGAGGCAGACGAACTCCTCGCGGATGAAGAACGAGGTCACCTGGTCGACGCGGGGTTGGATCGCGTTCGTCGACTGGATGTCGGTCGCGTCGGCGATCACGACGCAGACCGAGCGGAGGTCGTCGGGGGTGACGGTGGGGTATTCGACGGAGTTCACCGAGACTTCGGATTCGCCGAGGGTGACCGATTCGCGGTCGGTCCGCACGGTCACCTCCCCGACCAGCCCGACGAGTTCGGCGTGGGGAATCCGCAGCACCGGGATTCCCCGCGACCGGCACAGGGATTCCATGTGACCGGTGCGGCCACCGCCGGAGCAGACCACGGCGGCCGACCTGACGATGGTGTCGTAGAGCTCGGGGCCGAGCGCTTCGACCACCAGCACGGAACCGGGCAGCGGTCTTCCGGTGTGGTTGGCGATGCCGCGAACACTCGTCGACGGCGAACCGACGAGCAAAACCCCGGGGATCTCGCGCGGGCTCACGGCATCCTCCTACCGATTCCGACCGGTGTGCGGACCTGGCGTGGGAGTCGGCCTGACCGCCGACCCGCGGGGCCGACGTCGTCGTGCACGACATCGGCCCCGGGTTTGTGTGGAACACGACGAGGCATGGCACGAGCCTCGCAGTCGGCCGGCCGGCGCCGCATCTTCTCGAGTGCGAGGTCGTGGTCCATTCGTGCGACACCGCCTTCGGCCGACGGGCAACGGCGAAGTAGTCGGGTGGTCGGGAACCGTGCGGAAATGGTCGATAGATGAGCGGAGTTCGGTTCAGGCGACCGGCTCCACCGCCTCTTCGAGGCCCAGCAGGAAACGGAGTTCGCGCGGGGTCACGGAGAGGTCGGTCAGCTTCGTGGTGGCGGCCGAGCTCACCGCGAACCGCAAGGCGCGATCACTCGGCGGTGACGCGCCGCCGCGCGCGGCGAGTTCGCGCAGCCGCTGGATGTTCCCCTCGAGCCGGGCCGCGAGCGACTGGCGTTCGTCGTGGTGGCGCGCGGCCATCCGGCGGACGTCGAGCATGACCGAGTGCTCGACGAGTTCGCGCGATTCGGGATCGGCGGCGTCGGCCACCGTTCCGGCGATCTCGCCGCCCGACACGTCGTAACACGATTCGAGGCGGTGCAGCGTGGTGGCCGCGACTTCCACGGAGTGGTTCTTGATGGCGGCCAGGTTGAACGTGAACGCGCCGGTCCGGCCGTTGCGGACGATCTCGTCGCCCTCCCGGGGGCTGCCCACGACGGACACGGGACCGGACGGCGTGCCGTCGGGCCCGAGGAGCCGGCCGTAGGGGTCGACCTCGACGCCGCGCCCGGTGCGCCGGTGCGGCACGGCGATCTCCTTGCGCAGCAGGTTCGACCACAGCGTCGAATCGGCGCGCTCGTAGTTCGTCTCGCGCCCGAAGTTCGACACCACGAGATCCGCTTCGATCGTCCGCGTCGAATCCCGGTCCGCGACGGACAGCACCAACGTGCCCGTTCCGGTGGCCCGGATGTGCTGCACGCGACCGGTGGTGAGCGCGATCTGCTTGTCCTCGCCCATCGCCGCGTCGACGATGTCCGTGGTGTACGACATGGCACTCACCCGCAGCACGGCCAAAAGCGTCCCGTAACCGTCCAGCAGTGCCCGAAGCTCGTCCGTGGGAATCCGCTCCAGAATCGCGGGCAGGTACGGCTCCCACGATTTCGCGACCCGTTCCGTCACCACCACCGGAGATATCTCGGGATGCTCGCGGGTGAGGACGGCACAGGCCCGGTCCCATTCTTCGCGGAATCGGCGGACGAATTCCTCGCGGCCTTCGTAGTGGTCGCCGAGCAATTGCGGAGCGGGTAGTTCGAGCACTTGGTGCCGGTGGTCCGGCGGATAGGTGCGGGGCGTCAGCCCGGAACCGGAGATCATGTAGATCCGGCCTTCGTGGCCCCGGCGCAACAACAGCGTCGCCGAGTCGTACGCGCTGAGCAGCGTGCCGACGATGGCGACGACGCCGTCCTTCCGCACGCCGAGCAGCCGCTCGATGCCGCTCTTGGAGTACGGGCTGCGCACGAACGACGGGTGCTCCAGCACCTCGGCCGCGAACGCCGGGTACTTCGTCTCCAGCCCGGTGGCGAGCACGACGTGGTCGGCCTCGATCACCGCGTGCCCGTCCTCGCCGCCGCCGAGCGGCTCGACCAGGTGCTCCACCACGACGTGCGCGTGGTCGTCGAAGACCTCCACGTCGACCACCTCCCCGTCGACCTCGACCAGCCGCACGCCCGTCGCCGCCTCGCGGACGGCCTCGGCGAGGCGGTTCTCCAGGTAGTCCTGGTAGATCCGGCGCGGCGCGGGGCCGGACTCGGTGAACTCGAAGTCGCGCCAGTCCGCCGGCCAGTCCGACCGGTCGGCCTCGTGGTTGGCCCAGCGGATGAAGTCGTCGACGTCCTCGCGGAATGCCGACATGCGGCCCGCCTGGATGTTGAACACGTGGTGCCAGTGGTTGCTCTCGCGCTGGTACGCCACCCCGGAGCTCCGGTATTCCGGACGACGTTCCACCAACACCACCTCTAAAGGCTCGCGGGCGAAGCGGAGAAAGCGGATGGTGGTCGCGGTGCCGGCCAGACCCGCGCCGACGACGACTACCCTGCGAAACCGGCCGAAGCTTTTCACCATGCCACCTCTGTCCCCTCTGGCGCTACCCGCCGAAGCCCGGGACGGAGTGGCCGAAGCCGCACCGCCCCGCACCGCGCATTGGGTGATCGGGCAGTAGAATACCTGCCATCCTGCGAGGTGGACATGCCGCGAGACCCAATCGTTCCTCGGATTTCACGTCGGCGCCGGCCGACCGTTCGACACGACCGCACCGGCGATCACCGCAGGTCACCGCGCCACGACCGGAACGGGTCGGCACGGCGGATTTCCGCACATTCCCGAAGCTTTTTCCGGCCGCGTGCTTGACTTTTCTTCGAACGACTCCCCGGAAAACGCCGGAGGCCGTCGACGGCGCGTCGACGGCCTCTCGCGGCGGATGGGGAGGGGCCCGGCGTCAGGTTCCGCCCGACCGCGGCGCGGCGGCCGGGAGGAGCGCTTCGGCCAGGCCCCGTCCCCGCTTGGCGGGGCCGTCCGGACCGAACGACTGACCCGACGCGTGCAGGCCTTCGAAGACCAGCACCAGGTGGTCGGACAGCGCGTCCGGGTCCTCGACCCCGAGCTTGCCCGTCAGCTCCCGGAACCGCGCCCTGGTCCACGACTTCGCCGCGAGGGCGTTGCGGTGCGCGGGCAGCCCGGGTTCCGGGAACTCGGCCATCGACATGAGGAACTTGCAGCCGCGGAACGTCGCGGAGGACACCTCGGCGAACATGAGGTCGAACACCGCCAGGATCTGGTCGCGCGGGTCGGGGCCCGCCTCCTCGACCGCGGCGGTGAACCGGTCGCGGAGCTCCAGGTCGGCGAGCTCGACGTAGGCGCCGACGAGGTCGTCCTTCGACGCGAACAAGCGGTAGAGGGTGGTGGGCGCGACGCCGGCCTCGGCGGCGACGAGGTCGACGCCCGTGGCGCGGATCCCCCTCTGGTAGAACAGGTCCCCGGCCACTCGCAGTACGTGGGACCGGGTCTCAGCAGCGGATCGGTGCACGGTTCCCCTTGCCGTCTGCCACGCTAGGGATGGTTCCCTCCAGGCTACTCGGGTCCCGGTGGCACCACCATCGGCCGCGAGGGCCGACCGCCCGCGGCGTCCGGCGCGGCGGACCGGGCTCACGCCGCGTCGCCGCCCGCGAGCCACGTCGCGCACCGGGACGCCTCGACCGCGAACGGCAGGCGCACCACCGCGACCGGCGGACCGGCGAGGTCGGCCGCGTCCAGCACCAGCACCTCGTCACCCGCGACGACCACCACCCAGCCCTGGCCCTCGTCCTCGCCGCTCGGCACGAACACCGGCTGGCCGGGCGTGACGCCGAGCTCGCGGCGCCACGTGCAGCCCAGCGCCACGTCGTGGCGGACGACCGCGGCGCCCGCCGTGCCGAACACGAAGCGGTGACGGCGGCCCGCGAGGCGCTCGTCGACGACGCCGACGTCCATCGCCGGCAGCTCGACCCGGCGCACGCCGCCGGTGGCGAGGTCCAGCGTGTGGCGGCGCAGCACGCCCGGCGCCCACACGGCGTCCACGACCACGCGGCCGAGGTCCTCGTAGGCGTTGACCAGGGACAGCACCTCGCCCTCGGCCACCTCGAACCAGAGCGGGCGGCCGTAGGCGAGCAGGCCGATGCGCGTGGGGCCGGTGGCCGGGCCGGAGTACGGGTCGCGCAGGCCGACGAGGTCGGCGGCGCGGCTGTAGTACGGCGCCGAGTCGAAGACGACCACGAACCGGTCCGTCACGCCGACCGCGCGCATCCGGGGCGCGCCGTCCAGCGGGAAGGGCTCCGCGCGCAGCACCTCGCCGTCGAGGCCGAGCGTGACGTGCTCGGCGTAGCCGAGGTCCGGGTGCGACATGGCCGTGTGCCACACCTGGCCGTCGAAGACGGGGCGGGCCATCGTGGCGCCCGAGGGCCAGTCGGCCGGCGCGAGGGCCGCCGGCCTGGGCCCGCGGTACCACCGCGCGCCGTCCGGCCCCAGCCGGACACCCGACACGCCGTACTTGCCGGACCAGACGAGCGCACCGTCCAGCTCGGCGGGCAGCGCACCCCGCACCACCAGCGCTTCCGCGACTTCCCGTACCGACGCGACCACGCCCACCACCCCGTCCACGCGTTCCATAACACTGTCTTACTACTATTTATAGCGGCGTTATGGAACCTCGTCAAGACGATCCGGCCCTCGGCGACGGGTATACCCGGATGGCGTATTGCGCCCCCGTTCGGCGGCTCGCCGGACAGCCCCCGCCGGGCCGTCACGGGTGGTCCTCCGGCTCCGGCGCGACCGCGGCGGCCTCGATCCCGAGCGGCGCGGCGCGACCGGCCGCGAGCGGGCGGCGCCGGGTGAGGTCGTGGTCGAGCTGCCGGGCCAGGCGCGGGATGGTGGTGGAGGTCAGGTAGCCGTCCGCGCCGGCGTCGAGCATGCGGCGGACCGGGCCGTGGAAGCTGACCGCGAGGCGGTCGTCCTCGACCTCGGCGACGATGACGCGGGCCTGCGGGAACATCGACCGGAGCAGCCCGATCAGCTGCGGGCTGCCCGGCGGCACCAGCAGCACGTCCGCCGTCTTCGGCGCCGCGTGCAGGTCGAGCACGATGTAGTCCCCGCCCAGCGCCGCCGACAGCGCCGCCCTGGCCGACCGGGACAGCTTCATCGCGGTGGCGACCACGGTCACGTCGCGCACCGACGGCTCGCGATCGCGGTCCACGTGCCGCGCGCCCGTGCCGGTGACCGTCGCGATCGGCGCGCCCTCGCGCGTGACGACCAGGCTCTCGCCGGGCCGGAGGGCGTCGAGGAGCGCGACCACGTCCTCGGGCAGGCGGGTCACGTCGAGGTGTCGTGCACCGGGCTCGGCGCGGTCGTCGGTCATGCACTACGGGACGGGTGTGACCCCTGCGGCGTTGTCCGGCGGGCGCCGCGGACCCGCCGCGCCCCGCGCGGCCGAACCGGGCCCGGACGCGGCAACGGCACCTCGCTGTGGGACGAGGTGCCGTTGTGGAGGTGCCGCGGGGCTACAGCGGCACGTTGCCGTGCTTGCGCGCGGGCGTCGGGCGCCGCTTGTCGCGCAGCATCGCCAGTCCCCGGGCGACCGCGGACCGGGTGTGGGACGGGTCGATCACGTCGTCCACGAGGCCCCGCTCGGCCGCGTAGTACGGGTGCACGAGCTGTTCCGAGTACTCCGCGAGCAGCTCGGCCCGCAGCGCGTCCGGGTCGGCCGACGCGGCGAGCTCCTTGCGGAAGATGACGTTCACCGCGCCCTCCGCGCCCATCACCGCGATCTCGTTGGTGGGCCAGGCCAGCGCCAGGTCCGTCCCGATGGACCGGGAGTCCATCACGATGTACGCGCCGCCGTAGGCCTTGCGCACGATGACCTGGATGCGCGGCACGGACGCCTCGCAGTAGGCGTAGAGCAGCTTCGCCCCGTGCCGGATCACGCCCGCGTGCTCCTGCGCCGTGCCCGGGAGGAAGCCCGGCACGTCCACGAGGGACACGAGCGGGATGCCGAACGCGTCGCAGAACCGCACGAACCGCGCCGCCTTCTGGGACGCCTCGATGTCCAGCACGCCCGCGAACACCAGGGGCTGGTTGCCGACCAGCCCCACGACCGCGCCGTCGATCCGGCCGAACGCGACCACCACGTTGCGCGCCCACCCCTCGTGCACCTCGAGGAACTCGCCGTCGTCGACCAACTCCTCGATCAGGGTGCGCATGTCGTAGGGCTTGTTCGGCTCGACGGGCACGATCGAGGCGAACTCCGGCCGCACGTCGTCCACCGCGCCGACGGGCTCGAAGGCGGGCGGGGACTCCAGGTTGTTCGACGGCAGCATCGACACCAGGTAGCGGACGTCCTCCAGGCACGACTCCTCGTCGTCGTGCACGAACGACGCCACGCCCGACAGCTCGCCGTGCACCGACGCGCCGCCCAGCTCGTCGTGCGTGACCTTCTCCCCCGACACGGCCTGCACCACGTCGGGACCGGTCAGGTACATCTGCGCCGTGCCGCGCACCATGAACGTGAAGTCGGCCAGCGCGGGCGAGTACGCGGCGCCGCCCGCGGACGGCCCCAGCACCACCGCGATCTGCGGGATGACGCCGGACGCCTCGACCTGGCGGCGGAAGATGCCGCCGTAGCCGTCCAGCGCCATCACGCCTTCCTGGATGCGCGCGCCGCCGCTGTCGTTCAGCGCGATGATGGGCGAGCCGGTGTCGATGGCCATGTCCATCACCTTGTGGATCTTCGCCGCGTGCGCCTGGCCGAGCGAGCCGCCGAAGATGGTGAAGTCCTGCGCGTAGACGAACACGCGCCGGCCGTCGATGGTGCCCGAGCCCGCCACCACGCCGTCGGTGTGGGGGCGGTGCTCGGACACCTTCAGGCCGTGCGCCTGGTGCCGCCGGTAGAGCTCGATCTCGGTGAACGAGCCCTTGTCCAGCAGCATGTCCAGGCGCTCGCGCGCCGTGTGCTTGCCGAGCGAGCGCTGCCGGCGCACCGCCTCGGCGTTGGACACCGCGCGGTCGCGCAGGTCGTCGTTGCGCTCCCGCAGCAGGTCCATCGTGCGGACGGGCAGCTCGGGCCGGAAGTCCGAGTGCTCGCTGACGTGGTCGATCCCTGAAGTGGTCATCGGCGTCCTGCCTGGCGATCGGTCACCGCACCGGTGTCGGCGAGCCACCGCACGGCGTCGGTGACCGTGTCGGCGAACGGGCGGGGTTTGAGGTCGAACGTGCTCGCGGCCGGGTCGACCCGGACCGCCGCGCCGACCGTGGCGATGGCCCCGTACTCGGCGGGGATGTGCCACGGCCAGAACGGCTGCACCAGGTCGACGAGCCGCCCGACGGGCGTCATCATCGCCGCGGGCAGGAAGACCGCGGGCAACGCGCGCCCGGTGGCCTCCCGGACACCGGCCAGGTACTCCTTCATGTCCAGGTAGTGCCCGGGGCCGAAGTGCCGGCCGACGGGGCCCGGGGCCGCGTCCGGGGACAGCAGCGCCGCGTGCAGCGCCGCCGTGTCCCGCACGTCGCCGATCTGCAACCCGCCCGCGGGCCACATCGGCATGATCCCGCGCACCGTGTTGCGCAACCGGTCGATCTGGTCGCCGAGCTTGGGGTCGTGGGGCCCGAGGAGGGCCGGCGGGTAGCTGATGACCACCGGCGCCCCCTCGTCCTGGTGCCGTCTCGCGATGGCCTCCGACGCGGCCTTGGTCGCCGCGTACGGCTCCCGGGTCGTGCCGACGGGCGACTGCTCGCGGATCACCCGCACACCGGGCGTGAACAGCGCCGCGATGCTCGACACGTGGACGACGCGGCCCGCGCCGGCACGGCGGGCGGCGGAGAGCACCACCTCCGTGCCGTGCGCGTTGGTCCGCAGCATCTCCGCCCGCCTGCGCCGGTCGAACGAGTACACCGACGCCGCGTGGACCACCGCGTCCGCGCCCCGCACCGCCGCGGCGACCGATTGCTCGTCGGTCACGTCCCCGACGACGACGTCCACCGCGTCGGGCGGCACCTCCAACGGTCGCGTGGCGGCTTCCACCGCGCCCGCGTCCCGGACCAGCAGGCGGACCCGGTGGCCGGCGCGCACGAGCTCCGCCACCGTGTGCGAGCCGACGAAACCGGTACCTCCGGTGACGGTCACCAGCATGTGCACTCCTTCCCGAAGCGTGCGGACCCGGAGGTCAGACCTGGTGGAACGAGCTGCCGTAGAACAGCAGCGCCGACGCGTCCGCGCCGCGACTGGACCTCAGCACCTGACCGACGAAGATCGTGTGGTCCCCGCCGTCGTAGAACTGCACCAGCTCGCACTCCAGCCAGGCCAGCGAACCGTTCAGCAGCGGCGCGCCGCTGTGCGGTCCCTCGATCCAGTCGACCGCGTCGAACTGCTCCGGCCCGAGCGGCCGGCGCTTGTCGGCGAAGTACTTCGCGGTGTCCCGCTGGTCGGCGCCCATGATCGACACGCCGAACCGCTTGGTGTTGGCGATGGCGTCGTGCATGACCGCCGAGTGGGCGATGCAGGCCAGCACGAGCGGCGGGTCGAGCGACACCGAGGTGAACGCGTTCGCCGTCATGCCGTGGGCGTGCTCGCCGCCGACGGTCAGCACCGTGACCCCGGTCGCGAACAGGGACATCGCGTCCCGCAGCGTGGTCTCCTCCATCGTGGGCGCCGACTCGTACATGTCCCTCATCCCCCCAGCCCGGCGCGGGCGAGCACCGGGGCCTCGGCGTAGGGCGCGAGCGCCTTCCGCAGGTCTTCGGGCACCCGGGAGGGCACCGTGTTGGTGTTCGGGCCGCGCATGCACGCGATCCGCTGCCGTCCCTTGGCGACCAGGACCTCCTGGCCGGCGGTGACCTTGACGTAGTCGAAGCTGAACTGGATCTGCGTCTGGGTCAGCTCCTCCAGCCGCATCCGCACCGACAGGTCGTCGAAGAGGGTGATCTCGGAGAAGAACTCGCACTCCACCTTGAGGGTGAACAGCTTGAGGTCGTCCTGGAGGTCCTTCAGCACGCTCGGCGCCTTCTCCTTCAGGAACATCTCCCGGCACCGCCCCTGCCACCGCAGGTAGTTCACGTAGTACACGTTGCCGACGAGGTTGGTCTCCTCGAAGCCGACCGTGTGGCGGATCTCGTAGTAGTCGGTCATGTCAGCCCTCCTTGCCCACGAGCACCGCGAACACCACCGGCTCGGCCCGGTCGACGACGGTGGTCACCCAGGTGGCGACCTTGGCGTCGCCGGTCGACAGCACGGCCCAGCCGTCCGGGTGGACCCGGTCGACGGTCAGCGCCTGCGTGGTGGAACCGGTCTTGCGCAGGCACTCCAGGGCACTCCACACGCGGGTGCCGGCGATGGCCGCCGTCTCGCCCACCTCGGAGGCGAGCAGGTCGCGCACGGCGATCAGGTCGTCGCCGAGCAGCCCCGCCCAGTCCTCTTCGGACCGGCCGACGGCCTCCTCGACGTCCACGCCGAGCGTGCCGCCCGGCGCCGCCGCGGCGAACGTGACGCCCGCGCTGTGCGAAGCGGACACCTCGGCCCCGTCGACCTCGGGCTTGCCGTCGGGGCGGTAGCGCACCTCGACGGGGCGGTCCAGCGCCCGGCTGAGCGCGAGCGCGGTCTGCGCCCGGTGCTCCGGCGAGGTGTCGGTCGGGTCGGGCTCGACCACGATCGCGCGGCTGCCGCCCAGGACCCGCTCCAGCGAGCGCTCCAGGTAGGAGCCGAGCATGGTCGGCGTCCACGGTCCCGCGCCGTCGCGCTTGCGCACGGCCCGCAGCACCAGGCCCTCCCACCGCTCGACGAGCCGGCCCTCGGGGTCGCGCACGTCGAGGTCGTAGGTGTAGCTGTCGCCGTCCTGCGACCGCTCGCGGGCGTCCAGCACCACGTACTGGGCCAGCTGGTCGACCGGCGCGGCCAGGTAGAGCCGCTCCACGCTCTGCGGCAGCAGCGTGGCGTCGGGGACGCAGCACTGGATGGCGTGCATCATCACGTCCCGCGTGCCCGGGTCGGCCAGCATCCGGTCCTGCGGCAGGAACGGGGCGAACCAGGTGGCCACGGACGTCGTGGCGACCTCGGCCACCGCGTGCCGGGCGCTCGCCCGCCGGTAGCCCTGCAACCGCTGGAACCGCTTGCCCTGGAACAGGACGCTGCCGTACAGCTCGGTGACCGGGTCGACCGGCACCAGCGGCAGCACGGGGGCGCCGTCGACCACGTCGCCGGGGATCGCCGGCCGCGGGAACCGCAGCCGGGCCCGGAAGTGGTCGGCGGAGAACCCGGTGTCCTCGGCCCGGATCGCCACGTCCACCGTCTCGGCGTCGCGGGCGAGCGCGGCGATGCGCACCGTCAGCGAGCCCCCCGGCCGCACGACCACCGGCCGCAGGAACTCCACGTCCTCCAGCAGCGGCGGCGAGTCGTGCCCGGTGAGGGCGCTGGCCACCTGGGTCATCGCCTCCATGCCGATGACCGCCGGGAACAGCAGGTCGCCTTCGAGGAGGTGGTCGCCCAGGTACGGGTCGCTGCCGTCGGACAGGTCGGCCTCGGTGACCAGCTCCACCGCCGGGTAGTGGACCAGGACGCGGTCCACGAACCTGGCCAGCGGCAGCTCGGTGCGGGACATCTCCAGCGTGGGCAGGCCCGCCGCGCGGCCGGAGACCACGAGCACGGGGCCCGCGGTCGGGTCGGCCAGCACCTCGCGGAGCACCGCGATGCCCGCGTCGGTGGAGATCGGCGTGATGCCGTCGCGCATCAGCGCCTCGACCACGCCCAGCCGCTCGCCCATGCCGGCGCCGGACCAGACGGACCACTCCAGCGCCAGGACCCTGGCGCCGGGGTGCTTCACGCCGAAGTCGACGGTCAGCTCGCTCATCCAGTCGTTGGCGGTCGAGTAGTGCGCCTCGCCGCGCAGTCCCGCCCGGCCGATGATGCTGCCGAACGTGACCAGGAGCTTGATCCGGTCCTGGTCCACGGCGTCGAGCACCGCGGTGAGACCGGCGATCTTCGGCGCCAGCGTGGCGTGGAAGTCCTGTTCGGACAGTCCGGTCAGCGCCTTGGGCTCGTTGCGGCCCGCGCCGTGCAGCACGGCGGTCACCTCGCCCAGCTCGGCGCGGAACTTGGCGACCGCGACGGCGATCTGCTCGGCGGAGGTCACGTCGGCCCGCTCGTAGCGGTGCTTGATGCCCGCCGCGGTCATCCGGGCGAGGTTGGCCGCCAGCTCGGGGTCGGCGGCCGGGTCGGCCCGACCGATCAGCGCCAGGGACGCGCCCGAGTCGGTGGCCATCGCGATGGCGCACTCGGCCGTGATGCCCTTGCCGCCGCCGGTCACCAGCAGCACGTCGTCCGAGTCGAGCGGACTCCCTTCCGCAGGAGTGGGCGCCACCCGGCCGGACACCGCGCGCAGCACCGGCACGGTCCGCACGCCGTCGGCGTCGTACCGGACCTGCGAGAAGCCGGTCGTGGCCGCGACCTCGGCCGCCACCCGGCGCACCACGTCGGCCTCCGACCCGGTCAGCCCGGGCGCGAGGTCGACCAGGGTCACCGGGATGTGCGGCGCCTCCAGGTGCAGCGTGCGGGCCAGGCCCGACGCGCCCAGCTTGTGCTGCACGACCGCGAGCCTGCGGCCGGACGCCAGCACGTCGTGCGCGGCCTCGAGGAACAGGCCGACGTGCGCGTCGCCGCCCTCCGGCGGCAGCAGCAGGAGCACGCCGTCACCGGGCAGGCCGGCCTTCAGCGGCTCGGCCAGCGGGTGGCCTTCGGGGGCGTGCACGGTCCACTCCCCCACCGCCCCGGGTGTCGCCGCGACGAGCTCGCGCTCGACGTGCTCGACCAGGAACGGCCGCACCCACGGCGCGACGCCCGGCACCTCGCCGTTGTCGCGCTCGTCGGTGTGCGCCGTCTCGGCCAGGTTGTCGATCAGGTCGGCCAGCTCGCCCATCCGCACGGTGGCGAAGTTGGTCGTGCCCTCCAGGGCCGGGCGGCCGAGGCTGCGGGTGACCTCGTTGACCAGCTGGCCGACCGTGATGGAGCTCAGGTGCAGGTCGTCCAGCGGGTGGGTGTCCGCGGTGATGGCGTCCAGCGGCAGCTCCACGCGCTGCGCGGCCAGGCGGCGCAGCAGTTCCAGCGTGGACTCGCCGTCGGAGCCGGCTGCCGTCTCGGGCTTGGCCGCCTTGGCCGCGGCGGAGGCGTTCCGCTCGGCCGAGCGCAGGCTCGAGTCCAGCGCGGGCGCCGTCTCGCAGGGGCTCGCCAGGAACGTCATCGTGCCGTCCAGCGGCAGGTCGCGCAGGACCCGGTCGCTGAACAGGACCTCGGTGCGGACCGGCGCGCCGAGCACGTGCGCGGCGGCGACGACGGTCAGCAGCGACGTGAGCGAGCCGCTGTCGGTGTCGACGGAGAGCACGGGCTTGTCGGGCGCGATCTCCTCCAGCAGGCCGGTGAGGACGCGGCCGGGGCCCACCTCGACGACCAGGTCGGTCACGGCGGCGGCCTTGGCGGCGGCCTCGTGGAACCGGACCGGGAGGGTGATCTGGTCGCGCAGCAGCTCGCGCAGGTCGGCACCCGCCTCCAGCACCTCGCCGGTGACGGTGGAGTGCACCGGGCGGATCAGCCGGCCGAAGTCGAAGTCGACCAGCCGCTCCGCCATGGCCGCCGACGCCGGCGACACCAGCGGCGAGTGGAACGCGTGGGAGACGTTGATGCGGGTCGCCTGCACGCCCTCGGCCCGGGCCACCGCGCACACCCGGTCCACGGCCTCGGCCGGGCCGGACAGCACGGTCTGCGCGGGGCCGTTGTACCCGGCGATGACGACGTCCTCGCCGGCCGCCAGCTCGAGCGCCCGCTCGGGCGTCGTGCCCAGGCCGGCCATCGCGCCGCCGCCCTTGCCGGCGCTCGCCATGACGCGACCGCGCTCGGCGGCCAGCGACAGCACCCGGTTGGCGCTGAGCGCGCCGCCCCAGTGCAGCGCGGACAGCTCGCCGAGGCTGTGCCCGACGGCCGTGTGCGCCTCGATGCCCAGCTCCCGCAGCACGTTCAGCGCGGCCAGCGAGCCGGCGACGATGCGCGGCTGCGCCACCTCGGTGGCGACCTGGTCGCCGTCGGTGGGCAGGCCGGCGGTCCGGAAGACCTCCTCGGCGACCGGGAAGCGGCGGCGGATGGCGCCGACCGCGCCCCGACCGGAGCCCTGGCCCGGGAACAGGAACGCCAGGCGCGGCGCCGTGGTCCGGTCGTCCAGGAACACGCCGTCGTTGGCGTCGAAGAGCGTGGCGCCCTCGCTCACCGCGACCATCAGCCGCTCGACCTTGCGCTCGGCCTCCTCGGGCGTGCGGGCCACGACGGCGCCGCGCAGCGAGGCGCCGCCCAGCCGGGCCGACAGCGCCGCCGCCAGGTCGCCCAGCTCGGCGAACGCCAGCTTCGGCAGCAGGGCGGCGACCTCGGCGACGCGGTCCTTCAGCGTCGTGCGGTCGGGCGCGTCGAACAGCAGCACCTCGGCGTCCTGGCGACCGGCGACCAGCGCCTTCGTGCGGACGTCGAGCTGCTCGCGGCGCGGCGCGTCGGGCGAGGCCTCCAGGGCGATGTGGGTGTTGATGCCGCCGAAGCCCATGGCCGACACGCCGGCGCGCACCGGCTGGTCGTCCGGCCACAGCTCGGCCTCCACCGGCACGTACATCACCGCGTCGTCGGCGGTCAGCTTCGGGTGCGGGTCGTAGTGGCCCGTGCCCGGCGGGATGACCTGGTGGTGCACGGCGAGGGCCGCCTTGATCAGTCCGGCGACCCCCGCCGCGGCCTTGGTGTGCCCGAAGTTGCCCTTGACGGTGCTCAGCGCGGCGGGCCGGGCGTTCGGGTCGGCGGTGCGGCGGGCCGAGGACAGCGCCTCGATCTCCGTCTCGTCGCCCAGCGCCGTGCCGGTACCGTGGCCCTCGAAGTAGGACACCGACTCCAGGCCGTAGCCCGCGCGGCCGTAGGCGCGGTGCAGGGCCAGGCGGTGGCCGTCGGCCTCGGGGCGGGTGATGCCGCCCTTGCCGTCCGACGAGACGCCCCAGCCGGCGATGGTCGCGTAGATCCGGGCGCCCTTGGCCAGGGCGTCCTCCTCGCGCATCAGCACGAGCGAGCCGGCGCCCTCGCCCGGCCAGAAGCCGTTGGAGTCCTTGTCGTAGACCTTCATCACGCGCTTGGCCAGCGCGCCGGTCTTGGCGAAGCCGATGACCTCGAACGGGTCGATCGACAGGTCGACACCGCCCGCGATGGCGACGTCCATGTCGCCCTCGACGAGCGACTTGGCGGCCGTGGCGACCGACAGCAACGACGAGGAGCACGCGCCGTCGACGGTGTAGCCGCCGCCGCGCAGGTCGAAGTAGTTGCAGATGCGGCCGGCGATGGTGTTGGCCAGACCACCCGCCAGGGTGTCCTCGTTGATCTCCGGGAACGGGGCCTTGTAGTCCACTTCCAGCTGGCTGAGGAAGCCCGCGATCTCGTCCTCGGGCCAGCCCTTGCCGGTCAGCGCCGCGGCGACGGTGCGCCGCACGTACGGCCAGCGCAGCCGCATGACGTTCGCCCGGGAGAACTCGCCGGTGAGGCTGTTGCCCAGCACCACTCCGGTCGTCCGCTTCGGCAGGCCCTCGCCGTCGGGGAAACCCGCGTCGGCCAGCGCCTGGGAGGTCACGTCGAGCGCCAGCCAGTGCGTCAGGTCGGTGGAGCGGAACGTGCTGCCCGCGACGCGGTAGCGAACGCGGTCGAACTCGAAGTCGCGCAGCACCGCCGCCTTCGTGGTGTAGAAGCGGTCCGGTGCTTCGGGGTCGGGGGAGTAGTAGTCCGCCTGGTTCATCCGCTCGTCGGGCAGCCTGCGGAAGGCCCGACGACCGGCCAGGACGTTCTCCCACAGTTCCCCGGTTGAACCGGCATCGGGGTAGCGCAGGCCGATGCCGACGATTGCGATCCGCTCACTGCTCATGCTTTCACCGTCTTTGAGGACATCGGGGGTTCTGGATGGTCCGAGAAATCTGCCGTGCACGGAAAGACAAAAACACCCGTGACACTTCGTAAATGTGCGCAACGTAAGACTGCACGACCGCCCGACGACACTGCTTCTCCGATTTTGCCCTGCTGACCTGCGCTTTTCCATAACAGCGTGATTTGAATTCCGCGGGTGACCGCCGGGTCACCCGCGGGCGCCGCCCGGCCGGACACCCGCGCGGCCCGCCGGCCCGGAGACCTGCGGACTCGGCTGATCGCGTCGCCGTATGCCACCCGACGTGGACCGTTCGGCCCACCAGGTGCGCACACCGGAAGAAGCACCCAAGACATAACGCTGGGATGCTTTGCGGGCCCCGAAACGACGCCGCGAAGGGGCGCACATCGGCCGATCGGCATTGCTCCGGAGAGGGAACACATGGCGCGCACCGGAACCAACAGACTCGTCCGGCGGGAGCCCGCGTCGACGACCGTGGCCACGTCGTCGTTCGTCAACGGCCACTTCCCGCGCAGGCGCGGGCTCATCCTCGTGCTCAGCTCGATCGCGGGCTTCCTGCTGACCGTGGTGTGGTCGGCGCAGTTCGTCGACTCGACCATCGGTGACAGCGTGGCCAACACCCTGCTCGGCCACGACGCCAAGGAGACCCCGATCCAGGGCATCGCGGCGGGCATCGCGTTCGCCTTCGTCAGCGGCATCGCGGGCACCTTCACCGCGTGCAACATCGCCGCGTTCGGCGCGGTCGCGCCGATGCTCGGCGCCTCCGGGTCGCGCTGGTCGAAGCTGGCCGCGACGCTCAAGCCGGTCGGGTGGCTGGCCGTCGGCATGATCCCGGTGTCCGCCCTCTACGGGGTGCTGGTCGGGATCGTCGGCACGAGGATGCCCCAGTTCGCCACCGCGGCGAACCAGCCCGGCACCCTGAGCAGCCGCAGCATCCAGTCGCTGATCGTGTTCGGCGTCATCGGGCTCGTCATGGTCTACCTGGGGCTCGCCGCGCTCGGCTACGTGCGCGACCCGTTCCGCAAGATCGCCAAGCGGTTCCCGAACGCCCCGATGGTGTTCATGGGCGTGCTGATCGCCGGGTTCCTCATCGGTCGCCCGTTCGGGCTGTTCCGGCAGATGTTCCGCGACGCGGCGGAGAGCCACAACCCCCTGTACGGCGCCGCGGCGTTCACCCTTCAGTCGGTAGGCAACATCGTCATCATGGCCCTACTGTTCCTCGCGCTGGCGTACTTCACCGGCGGCCGTCTGCAGCGGTGGCTCTCCGCGAAGCCGAGCCGGATCGCCGCTGTGACGGCGGCCGCGCTGATCATCGCCGGTGTCTTCACCTTCATGTACTGGGACATCAGGATGCTGGCGCGGCGGGAGATCATCCCGTGGTACCCGACCGCGCCTTGGGCCTGATCACGTCGAGGGGAACAAGCACACCATGGGCATACCGACCGAGCCGATCGGCAGCGTCCCGCGTCCCGCGGAGCTCCTCAAGGGCTTCCAGGACCACGCGGAGGGCCGCATCGACGCCGCTGCGCTGCGCGCGCTGACGGACCAGGCGTTGGCGGACACGGTCAGCCGGTTCGAGGCCACCGGTTCGCCGGTGGTCACCGACGGCGAGCAGGACAAGCCGAGCTTCCTGACCTACCCGGTGGCGGGCATCCCCGACCTGGCGGCGGGCGGCGCGGTCGTGCCGTTCGCCGACGGCCACACCCGTGAGCTGCCCGTGCTCACGAGCGGGCCGTTCCGCTACTCCGCGCACGCCGTGGACCTGCTGCGCGCCGCGCAGCAGCTCACGGCGCTGCCGGTGAAGCAGCCGGTGATCGCGCCGTCGGCGCTGGCCCTGCTCTACCCGGCCGACGGGATCGACGGCTACTCGCGCGACGAGTTCGTCGCGGACCTCGTCAACGAGACCGAGGCCGACATCCGCGCCTGCCTCGACGCGGGGGCGGCCGTGGTGCAGCTGGACTTCACCGAGGGGCGGCTGTCGCTCAAGCTCGACCCGTCGGGCGGGCTGCTGCGCGACTTCGTGGCGCTCAACAACGCGGTGCTGGACCGGTTCTCCGCCGAGGACCGGGCCAGGATCGGCCTGCACACGTGCCCCGGCGGCGACCAGGACTCCACGCACAGCGCGGACGTCGACTACGCCGACCTGCTGCCGGACCTGTTCCGGATCAAGGCGGGCCGGTTCTACGTGCAGCTGGCCAGCGAGCCCGACCGCCGTCGGGTGCTGGGGATCATCAAGGAGCACCTGCCCGCCGACGCGCGGGTCTTCATCGGCGTCACCGACCCGATCGACCCGCGGGTCGAGACGGCCGAGGAGGTGCGCGACCGCGTGCTGGAGGCGGCCGAGTTCCTCCCCGTCGACCGGCTGGGCACCTGCGACGACTGCGGTTTCGCCCCGTTCGCCGACGACACCTCCACCTCGCGCGACACGGCGTTCGCCAAGATCGCCGCGCGCGTCGAGGGCACCAGGCTCGCCGAGGCGGCCCTGGGGATCTGACCCGCTGTCCACCGACGCCGGGGCGGCCGCGAATTCGCGGCCGCCCCGGCGTCGTCGTGCCCGCGTCCTCTTGCGCGCCGACAACGCGGGAACAGCAACGTGCGAGAAGAGGAAAGCCGACCCGTAACGCTGTAATGCATAAATGCATTTCCCTTCGGGCCCGCAAGGCACGGAGGGAGTAGGCGGCGCGTCACCGGCGCCGAGACGATCGCAGGCGGGCGGCGTCGTGCCGCCCGGCCGAATCGCACGACGGGGGCGAGGATGACCAAGACCACTGGCCGCCTGGTGCGGCTGCCCGGACTGGTCCTGCGCTGCGCGTGGGTGGGCGCCATCGTGTTCTGCTACGGCCTGCTCATCGCCGGGTCGGCGGTCGGCGCGCGGTTCCGGCGCTCGAAGGACGGGCGCGGCCTGCGCGACGGCGACCGGTGGGTCCGGATGCTGACCCGCCTCGGGCCGTCCTACATCAAGATCGGCCAACTGCTGAGCACCCGGCGCGACCTGCTGCCGGAAGAGGTGACCACCCCGCTGGGCCGGCTCACCGACGGCGCCTCGCCCCCGCGCAGGCGGCGGATCGAGCGCGCCGTCCGGCACGCCTACCGCGACCGGCCGTGGCCGTTCCGGGAGTTCGACTGGGAACCGGTCGCCTCCGGCAGCATCGCGACGGTCCACGAAGCCGTGACGCTGGACGGCAGGCACGTCGCGGTCAAGGTGCGCCGTCCCGGCATCGAGCGCGTGATGTGGCAGGACTTCACCCTGACCTCCTCGGCGATGAGCCTGATGGGCATGCTGCCCAAGCTGCGCAAGATGCCGTTCAAGCTCATGCACGGGCAGGTCGGCGGCGCGATCCTGCGGCAGCTCGACTTCGCGGCCGAGGCGGCGTCGCTGACCGCGTTGCGGGCCAACCTGGAGGGCGGCTCCCGCACCGTGACCATCCCGGCGCCGCTGCCGGAGCTGTGCACGCCCGAGACCGTGGTCATGGAGTTCATCAGCGACCTCAGGCGGTTCGAGCCGGGCGAGCTGGACCTCGACACCAGGCGCTCGGTGCAGCGGGCCGTGCTCGGCACGGTCTACGAGATGCTGTTCATCGACGGCTTCGTGCACTGCGACCTGCACCCCGGCAACCTGTACTTCGACCTCAACGCCGACCTGGTGATGCTGGACGCCGGCTTCGTCATCCAACTGCCCGACCCGGTGCGCCGGTCGTTCGCGGACTTCTTCATCAACATGGCGATGGGCGACGGCTGGATGTGCGCCCAGATCGTCATCGAGAGCGCCGCCGAGATCGCCGACGACTGCGACCTGGAGGGCTTCCGCGCCGCGCTCGGCGAGCTGGTGGCGGAGACGTCGGGCGCGAAGTCCGGCGACTTCGACCTGGCCACCTTCGCCGGCCGGCTGTTCGACCTGCAACGCCGCTTCGGCCTGTTCCCCGCGCCGGAGTTCGCCTTCCCCCTGCTCTCGCTGCTGGTCATCGAGGGCATGATCAAGGGCTTCGACTCCGACCTCGACTTCCAGGCCGAGGCCATCCCGGTGCTGCGCCGCCGCAACATCCCTCGTGACGCCCCATCCGCTGTTGAAAGGTGAGTCGAGCATGGACGCAACCACCCACGTCCGGGTCCCGCTGGTCGACGAGGGTCAGGCCGAAGGCCGCCTCGCCGAGCTGTACGCCGACATCAAGAGCAACACCAACCTGCCGTTCGTGCCGGACATGTTCCGCCTGCTGTCCACCCGGCCGGACCTCCTCGAAGGGGTGGTCGCCGGCTACAAGGGCATGTTCATCACCGGCATCATGCCCCGGCAGACGCGCGAGCTGATCGCGGCGTGGACGTCGAAGGTCAACCAGTGCCCCTACTGCGTCGGCACGCACAACTTCTTCTTCCAGGCCTTCGGCGGCCCCCAGGAGACCGCGCAGGCCGTGGAGTCCGCCGAGTCCGTCGAGGACCTGCCGGTGGACGAGAAGCACAAGGTCCTGCTGCGCCTGCTCACCAAGCTCAGCAAGGAGGCGTACAAGATCACCGACGTCGACTGGAAGCTGGCCACCGACGCCGGCTGGACGTCGGAGGAGCTGCTGGAGGGCTTCTTCATCGCCGGCATGTTCAACTTCATCACCCGCATGGTCGACGGGCTGGGCCTGGGCTTCTCGGTGGCGGCGAGCCGGGTGTCGCAGCAGGAGGTCCCGACCGGAGGCGACGCGTGACGGCGTCCCGCGCGGTCCTCATCACCGGCGTCAACTCCTCGGGCGGGCTCTCCTCCGGCACCGGCCGCGCCACCGCGCTGCGCCTGCACCGCGCCGGCTGGCCGGTGTACGCCACCGGGCGCGACCTCGACGGGCTGAAGGACCTCGCCGAGGAGGGCATCACCACGCTCCAGGTGGACGTCACCGACGAGGAGTCGATGGTGGCCGCGGTGGAGCGGATCACCGAGGACCACGGCGCGGTCGGGGTCCTGGTGAACAACGCCGCCTACAGCCTCAACGGCACGATCGGCGAGACGCCGATCGACCAGGTGCGCCGGCAGTTCGAGACGAACTTCTTCGGGCTGTCCCGGATGACGCAGCTGGTGCTGCCCGGCATGCGCGAGCAGCGCTCCGGCCGGATCATCATGATGTCGTCGATCTTCGGCCTGTTCGCCACCCCCGGCCGCGGCTACTACCAGGCGACCAAGCACGCCCTGGAGGCCATCAGCGACTCGCTGCGGCTGGAGGTGAAGCCGTGGGACATCAAGGTGTCGATCATCGAGCCGTCGCCGATCCTCGGCTCGTTCGTGCCGACCACGGTCGGCGACCTCGGGCTGGACACCGACAGCGACCTGTACGCCGACTTCTGGGAGCGCTTCGTCGTCTGGCACGGCGCCTACCGCGAGGTCGACAAGCCCAAGGGCCGCGGTCGCACGGCGGTGCGCTCCGGCAAGGTCGCGGAGACCATCGAGAAGGCCATCACGGACCCCAACCCGAGGATCCGCTACCGGCTCGGCCTGCCGACCCACCTGCTCAAGCCGCAGCGCGCGATCTTCGGCGACCGGGCCTGGGAGGTGTTCGTCACCAAGTTCTTCCCGCAGCCGTGACGACTGCACCGCACGACGGAAGCGGCTCCGGACCTTCTCGGTCCGGAGCCGCTTCCGTCGTGGGGGTCTCAGCCCTCACGCAACCAGGCCGCCATCCGCTCCCCGATCATGATCGAGGTCAGGTTGGTGTTGGCGCGCACCGTGCTCGGCATGATGGACGAGTCGGCGACGTACAGGGACTCGGTGCCGTGCACCGCGCCCCGCTCGTCCACGACCGAGTCCGGGTCCGAGGCCGGTCCCATCCGGACCGTGCCGACCGGGTGGTAGGCGCTGTCCAGACTGGTCTTCACGTACTGCCGCACCATGTCGTCGTTGTCGATCATGGCGTCCCGCAGCACCACGAAGCCCTGGCCGAGCTTCATGATGTCCGGGTGGTGCGCCAGCTTCCACGCCGTGCGGACGCCGTCGACGAGGATGTCCATCTCGCGCTCGTCGTCGAGGAAGTTCAGCACGATCGTCGGCTGGGCCGCGGGGTCGGCGGAGGGCAGCGTGATCCGGCCGCGGGAACCGGGGCGCTGCGACACCACCATCACGCCGAGGATCTCGGTGGCGCCCGCCAGCATCTGCAACTCCGGGAAGTGCGCCAGCGAGAAGTGGTTGACCATGTAGTACTGGAGGTCGTTGAACTCGCCGGTCACCGGGGACGTGGTGCGCAGGATCTGCTGGAGGAACGCCTCGGTCGGGTCGATCACCCCCGGCTGCGGCACCAGGAACGCGCCGGTCCGCTGGTGGTCGACCAGGTTGCCGCCGACGCCCGACAGGTCCGCGCGGACGTCGATGCCCAGCCGGCGCAGGTCCTCGGCCGGGCCGATGCCGGAGCGCAGCAGGATCATCGGCGACGCGACCGCGCCGCTGGCCAGGATGACCCGGCGGCCCTCGACGAGCTCGTAGGAGCCGCCCTTCGCCGCCGCCATGACCCCGATCGCCTTCGCGCCGTCGAACACCACCCGGTCGACCGACGTCTCGGCCCTGATCTCCAGGTTCGGCCGCTGCCGGATCAACCGCAGGTACGTCGTGCCGGTGGTGGCCCGGTGCACCGGGTCGTGCCGGGTGGACGGGATCGAGCCGACACCGGTCGCGTCGGGGTGGTTGTGGTCCTTGACCTCCGGGAAACCCGCCGCCAGGCAGGCCTCGACGAACGCCGTCTGCCCCGGCGACAGCTCCTCCGGCCGCCACCGGCGGATCGGCATCGGCCCGCCGCCGCCGTGGAACTCGCTGTCGCCGAAGTCGTAGTCGTTCTCCAGCTTGCGGAAGTACGGCAGCACCTCCTCGTAGGACCACCCGGGGTTCCCGGCGGCGGCCCAGTCGTCGTAGTCCTCCGCGACACCGCGCAGACCCACCGTCGCGCCGACCGCCGACGAGCCGCCGGCGAGCTTGCCGCGGGGGAAGCGGATCCGGCGACCGTCGTGGACGTCCGCCCGGAAGGTCCAGTCATTGCCGTCGAACGACATGGCGCGGCCGTAGAAGATCTCCTCCGGCAGATCCTCCGGCTCGACGTAGTCCGGGCCGCCCTCCAGGAGCAGCACGCGTCGCGCGGGATCCTCGGTCAGCCGGGCCGCGAGCGCCGCACCGGCCGACCCGGCGCCGACGATGATGTCGTCATATTGAGCCGTCATGAGCAGTCCTCGAAAGATTGGGCGCTTCGGGCGCAGGGTTCTGCGACCCGCCCGCCGAGCCTCGCACCGGCCGCGATGACCTTGCTACTCGCGCGTTGCCCGGCGTGCGCGCCGCCGTCGACCCCGTCCGACCGAGTAGAGGAACACTCGGTTTCACCGGTCGAAAAGCGCCCGAGAATGCGTCTCGCACCGGAAATGCCGCACCGGCCGCCGCCTTCTCCGATCATGCCGACTTCGCTGGCCACGGTGCCCGCGGAGGGGCTCGGCGGGCACGCTGGGAGTAGGCATCCGGGCGCGGTTGCGCCGACCATTTCAACCAAGTCCGAAACGCCGCGGCCACCCGTGGCGGGACGAAGGGAGCGAACATTGTCCAGCTCTTGGGGCGCGCTCAGGCGTCGCATCCTGACTCCCAACATCTCGGCGACGAAACTGTCGGTGCGCGGCTTCCACTACAAGGACGAGACCGCGCGGGAACTGCTGGAAACGGTCGGCCGGTCCTTCCTGGAGGGCTACGGCTACGCCGCCGAGTCGCGTGAGCCGCTCGAGGCCGAGCAGAAGCTCGAGAAGATGCCGTACAAGTTCCGCGGCTTCGCCTACGAGGGCGCCGGGATGGGCTTCGCGGTGCGCGACGCGCTCCCGTTCGGCCGGGGCGGGCGGACCGGGCGGTTCCTCCAGGGGCGGGCCAGGAACCACGACTACATGGTCCTCGTCGGCGTCGGCTGGGCGATGGCCCGGGTGCCGAGGTCGCGCTGGTCCAAGCTCGGGTTGGACGACCCGCTGCTGCGCTGGCTCGCGCTCGACGGCTACGGCTTCCACCAGGCGTACTTCCACACCGAGAAGTACGTGCGCGAGCAGTACCGCGAGCCGGCCTTCCCGTGGCCGACCGACGGCTCCAGCTGGTACTCGCCGCGCGGCATCGACCAGGGCATCGGCCGGGCGCTGTGGTTCGTCGGCGGCGCCGAGCCGAAGGTCGTGGCCGACCTGATCGAGTCGTTCGCCGAGGAGCGCCACGCCGACCTGTACGCGGGCTCGGGGCTGGCGGCCACCTACGCGGGCGGCCTGCCCGAGAGCGAGCTGCGCTGGTACGCCGACCGGGTCGGCCCCTACCTGCCCAACGTCGCGCAGGGCAGCGCGTTCGCCGCCACCGCGCGGGTGGACCAGGGCCTCGTCGTCGACCACACCGGTGTGGCGACCAAGGTCTTCTGCGACATGACGCCCGACGAGGCGGCGAAGCTGTGCCACGACACCCGGCCGCCGGCGGTCGCCGAACTGCCCGAGCAGCCCGGGATCCCGGCCTTCGAGGTGTGGCGCAGGCGCATCACCGCGACGTTCACGACCGATGCGGATGTGACGACATGACGACGACCGACACGGCGGGCGCGCGACGGGCCGTGCCCGGACCGCCGCGCAGCGAGACGCTGAGCCTGCTGGCCAGGATGGCGCGGGACCGGCTCTCGGTGATGACCGGCGTGTCCCAGCAGTACGGCGACGCGGTCCGGCTGCGGCTCGGCCCGAAGTCGATGTACTTCTTCAACCACCCCGACCACGCCAAGTACGTGCTCGCCGACAACCCCGGCAACTTCGTCAAGGGCATCGGCCTGGTGCACGCCCGCCGCGCGCTCGGCGACGGCCTGCTCACCAGCGAGGGCGAGCTGTGGAAGGCGCAGCGCAAGACGATCCAGCCGGTCTTCCAGGCCAAGCGGATCGCGGGCAAGGCCGACGTGATCGCGCAGGAGGCCGCGGGCCTGGTCGCCAAGCTGCGCGGGCACCGCGGCGGTCAGCCGATCGACATCAGCGAGGAGATGACCGGGCTGACGCTCGGCGTGCTCGGCCGCGCCCTGCTCGACGCCGACCTCGGCGCGTTCGAGTCCATCGGGCACTCGTTCGAGGCGGTCCAGAACCAGGCGATGTTCGAGATGATGTCGTTGAGCACGGTGCCGCACTGGGTGCCGCTGCCCATCCAGCGGCGCTTCCACCGCGCCAGGGCCGACCTGGACCGCATCGTCGCCCAGCTCGTCGAGGAGCGCCGGGCGAACCCGACCGCCGACGGCGACGACATCCTGTCCCGGCTGGTCGAGGCGACCAGGAACGAACCCGACCCGGTGGTCGCGCACCAGCGGGTGCGCGACGAGATGGTGACGCTGCTGCTGGCCGGGCACGAGACCACCGCGAGCACGCTCAGCTGGACGTTCTACCTGGCCGACAAGCACCCCGAGGTGTGGGAGCGGATGCACGCCGAGGCCGTCGAGGTGCTGGGCGACCGGCAGCCGACGTTCCAGGACATCCCCCGCCTGAGGTACACCACCCAGGTGATCCAGGAGGTCATGCGGCTCTACCCGCCGGTGTGGATCCTGCCGCGGGTGACGCGCGAGGAGGACGTGATCGGCGGGTACCACGTGCCGGCCGGCGCGGACGTGCTGCTCTGCCCGTACACCCTGCACCGGCACCCCGGTTTCTGGGACGAGCCCGACACGTTCGACCCGGACCGGTTCTCGCCCGGCCGGTCGTCCGGCCGGTCGCGGTACGCCTACATCCCGTTCGGCGCCGGCCCGCGCGTGTGCGTGGGCAGCGGCCTCGGGATGATGGAGGCGACGATCGTGGCCGCCAGCGTGGTGCGCGAGCTGCGACTGTCCACTGTGCCCGGTTACGACGTGCGCGGCGAGCCGATGCTGACGCTGCGCGTGCGCGGCGGGCTGCCGATGACCGTGCGGTCGGCCGCGTGAGGCGGGAGCCGGCGCCCCGGCCGGCCGGCGCCACGAGCCGCGGCGCCGCGTCCACCTGACACGGAGCCCGGCCGGGAGGCGGGAATCACCGGTGGGTGCCCGGAGTGCGCGCGCAGCGCCGGACGGCCGAACCGGGTCGTGGCACCTTACCAGCGGCGGAAGTTTCAATTACGCTGTGATTCTTCTTTCTCCCGATCCCTGAAGCGCCGGCGGAGGAACCGATTCCCATGCGACCAACACTGGTACAGGCCGGCTTGCGCGGGCTCTCCACCGCGCAGGTGCGGCAGGTGCGCGCAGTGCGTTACGGCGCGGCCGAGCAGGACGTGGCCCGGGTCTACCGGGAGCTCGAACGCGACTTCGGCGTGCTCGCGCCGCCGATCGCGCTGCACGCGTCGTCACCCGACGTGCTGGCGGCGGCCTGGTTGATGCTGCGCGAGACGCTGCTCGTGCCCGGCACGGCGTCGAGGGCGCACAAGGAGGCCGTCTCCACCGCCGTCTCCGAGACCAACAACTGCCCGTTCTGCGTCTCGATGCACTCGTCGATGCTGATCGACCTGGTGGGCTACCGCGACGGCGCCATCCCGGACCCCGGGACCCGTGCGGTCGCCGAGTGGGCGACCGCGAACGCCACCCCGGACGGGGCGGCCGGGCACCCGGTGCCGTTCCCGGCCTCGCAGGGCCCCGAGATGATCGGCACGGCGGTGATACTGCAGTACCTCAACCGGATGGTGAACATCTTCCTCGGCGAGCTGCCGCTGCCGCCGGGGGCGCCGGCCGCGTCGATGACCGTCGTGCGCCGGGTGCTGGTGTGGCTGATCAAGTCGGCCGAGCGGCGCGGACCGCGGCCGGGCGCCTCGTTCGACCTGCTGCCGGACGCGCCGCTGCCGGAGGACATGAAGTGGGCCGAGGGGCACGCCGCGATCGCCGGCGCGTACGCGCGTGCCGCGGCCGCCGTCGACGAGGCCGGTCGCCGGTCGGTGCCGGCCGAGGTGCGCTCGCTCGTGCTGGAGCACCTGGCGCGCTGGGACGGCAAGCCGATGGGCGTGAGCCGCGCGTGGGTGGAGGACGCGATCGCCGGGCTGCCGGAGGACCAGCGGGACGCCGGGCGACTGGCCCTGCTGACCGCGTTGGCGTCCTACCAGATCGACCAGTCGGTGCTCGACCGCTTCCGCGCGGGGCGGCCGGACGACGGGTCGCTGATCGACCTGACGTCGTGGTCGAGCCTGGCCGCGGCGCGGCGCGTGGGCAGCTGGATGACGTTCCGCGCGCAGGACGAAGCCCTGCCGCCGGCGGCGAGCTCGACGCACGAGTGACGGGAGTCCGCCGGCGGCTCCGGCCCGACACCGGGAGCCGCCGGCGCCGCCACGTCCGGCGTCCGGCGGCATCGCGCCGGGAAAGCGTTGCGGCAACGGGGATCGCGGGCGGCGGTCAGCTCCGGTGCCGCTCGTCGGGCGGGGCGGCCAGCGCCG
Source organism: Saccharothrix sp. 6-C (assembly GCF_016695385.1). NCBI lineage: Bacteria > Bacillati > Actinomycetota > Actinomycetes > Pseudonocardiales > Pseudonocardiaceae > Saccharothrix > Saccharothrix sp. 6-C. The sequence goes on from NZ_CP064192.1 coordinate 5,866,009, forward strand.
AGCCGAACCGGTCGACCACGACCAGCAGGAGCACGGCGGCCAGCAGACCCGCGCCCGCGCCGATCCACGCCCCCACCAGCCGACCCACCCGCCAGCCGATCGCGCCGCCCGCCCCCACGAGCACGAGCAGCGCGGCCACCGCGGCCGGCCCGACCACCCACTTCCACGAGCCGGCGCGACGCACCAGGCACCTCCGGTCAGCGGGCCCGCGCGTCGAGGGGCGTCGCGCGGCCCAGCGGCGTCCGGGCGGCCGGCACGGCCAGGTCGACGTCCGGCGCTTCGCGGGTGTCCAGTTCGGGCAGCGCGAGCAGGATCGGCAGGTCCAGCGTGGACGCCGACCTGGTCTCGATGTCCGCCTCCGCGGTCCGGCCCGCCCGCACGGAGCCCGCCTCGGCGGCGCCGACGAACAACGGCCGCCGCTTGGACGGGTTGGGGTCGAGGTCGTCGACCGCGACCACCGCGACCCGGAGGTAGAACCGGCCCTCCGGCAGCGCTTCGAGCCGGTAGGGCCCCGAGCCGTCGCGGATGTCGCACGCGACCGGGACGCCCTGGGCGATCGGGTCCTTGAACGCGCCGACGTACACGCGCACGGGCGTCGAGGTCTCCGGCACGCCGACCCACCCGGCCACCGCGCCCGCCTGGGTGCCGCGCGCCGGTCCGGAGAACGACGACGGCGACAGGATGCCGCCGTAGGACAGCGCGCGGTAGCGGGCGGGCGGGACGCCGACGCTGCGGGTGAAGCGGCTGGTGAACGTGCCGAGGCTGTTGTAGCCCACCATGTACGAGATCTCGGTGACGCTCAACGACGTCTCCAGCAGCAGCTGCTTGGCCTTGGTGAGCCGGATCGCGGTGAGGAACCGGCCCGGCGAGGTGCCGGTCAGCGTCCGGAACACCCGGGAGAAGTAGAACTTGCTCAATATCGCGGTGTCCGCCATGTCCGCCAGGGAAAGCGGCTCGTGGTACCGGCTCCACATCGTGTCGATCGCGCGCTCTACCGCAGTCTGCACAACGGTTCCTCCATTCCACTCGCTGAAGCGGTCACGGTGAGCACCCGCGCGGGCCCGGGGGTCCGTCCGAGGATGCTCCGCCGGTGTGGCGGGGTCTACTCCGCGCTTGCGGTGCGGCGTCGGCGGCAACGGCGGCTACCGCCGACCCGTGCCGACCGCGACCGCGACCGGTTCGGGCGTCCGCTCGCGCATCCGGACGCTGATCCGCAGGTGCTCCCCCGGGCCGGTGGCGATCACGTGGCCGATCCCGCCGGCGAACTCCAGGCCCGACCCCGACAGGCGCGGGTTGCCGGCGCGCAGCGCGACCGCGACGCACCGGGTGGCCGAGGCGCCGACGACGAGCTCGTGGTGCAGCGGGCCTTCGACGAGCGTGCTCGACGCGAACACGCTGCACGGGATCAGGTCGTCGATGAGACCCACCGTCACCTTCGACTCGTCGTCCCCCGCGGGGACCTCCAGCGTGCCGACGACCGAGCCGCTGCCGCCGAAGCGGGGCATCGGCATCGCGTCGAACACCGACGAGCCGGTCTCCAGCGGGTTGTCGAAGTCGGGCAGCGCGACGGCCGCGAGCAGGCCGCTCACCGCCGGGTTGCGGTACTGGGTCGGCGAGAGGCCCACCGCCCGGGTGAACCTGGTGGTGAACGTGCCCACGCTGCTGTACCCGATCGTGGCGACGATGTCCGCGACGTTCATCCACGTGGTCAGCAGCAGGCGTTTCGCCTCGAACAGCCGGACCGCGGTCAGGTATCGGCCCGGCGGCACGCCCACCGCGGCGTGGAACAGGCGGGAGAAATGAAATGGACTGACCAGTGCCGCGCCGGCCACATCGCGCAGGGTCAGTGGTTCGTAGTAGTGCGTGCGCATCAACGTGATGGCGCGCTGAACGGCATCATGCACGGTCGTTTCCCTTTCGGCCTGAATAGCGGTCGAATGATTCGCGGCACGGCGCCACGCGGCCGGACGTGCGACGCCCCGACGTCGTGCGGTCCGAGGTAGAGCCGCTGCGGCGCGGCGCGAACCTATCCACTCGCTTTATCGTGAATACGGCGGTTCCTACACGATGTGCCGATCTTCACCACCCCAGATGGCCTTTGCGCGAAGCCCCCAATAACTTCGCAACGGGAAGGACGCTAGCAGGCAGGGGTGGCGCTGGAAATTGCCCGAGAACCAGACCGCAATATGTGAGAGGACCCTGACCCGTTCCGCCCAACCGGTACGGCCGGGCAGGCGCACCCCGGTTCACCCGACCGCCGAGGCGGGTCGCCGGCCGTCACGAAGGGTGACAATTTACTCACCGGCTGTCCGAGGGACCTGATCCGACCACTCGGCGGCCCCTCCGAGGACCGCCCCGACCTCGGATCCGAGGGCCGAACCGAGCAGAGCTCGCAGGTCGGAAGGGCTGTCCGCGCCGATCCCGCACCGGGCACCCACGGTCACCGACCTGGGCGTCGCCCCCTCGGCGCGTCGACCGAACGGCCGGTGCGAACTCCCCCGTCATCGCTAAGTGTAACGGTGTCATGCCATCACCGACCAGCGCCGATCCGAACCCGTCCGTCACCGGACGCCCAGTCGAGACGGTAAATGCCAATCGGGCCCGCATAAGGACCGGTGATCGATTTCCCGGAATTCCACGCGACCGGGTTCCCGGCCATTCCACACCGATCTCCGCGATCTCCGGAGCGGGCGTCGGATCCCCGGCCGCGGCTGTCCGCATCGGGATCCCGCAGGTCGATTCGACCCGTCACCACCCTTCGCGGCCTCGATGCGCGACCGCCTCGCGGGGGTCTCCGAGTCGCCGACCGGCGCGATGGCCGTTCGGCTCACCGATCAATTCGGCCATTCGCCGTACCGCGCGTCCGCGGGCACGCCCCTTGCTTGATCGATCCGTCTGCCCTACTGTTGGCCGCAGACGATAGGGATGGTTCCCTTACATCGGTTGGCACCCGATTGGAAGACGACCCGGGAAGGTGGGCGACGAGCGCACGCGCGAGCGTCCACCGATCCGGAACGACCCCGTACCGCGTGGCCCGCTTCCCGACGTCCGCGTCGCCCCGATCGGCGCGGTCGACGGCCCGGCGGGCGCCGCGCCCCCGTCGTTGACCGCCCGCGCGGCCCTCGTCGTGGCCGCGCCGGTGGCCGGCCCGCCCCAGCCCACCCCGGAACCGGCACCCCAGGCCGACTCCGAGGTGGCGCCCGCGGTGGTGGAGGAGAAGTCGGCGAACCGAGTCGTCTGCTCCACCACGGGCGAGGCAGCGGCAATCCCCCGACCGCTGCCTCGCCCCACCGCACCCGCCGCGCACGCTCCGGTGTGGACGATCGCCGGCGCGGTCTCCGCGCCGTGCCAGGTGTTTCCCCGGAATCGACAGGACGTCGGTTCGGCAAGCCGAACGACCCGGAGGGCGCGGGGTCCGACCCCCGGCCGCCGCGAACGCGGTGCGTCACCACCACGGCGCCGGCCCGGATCGGCGGCCGGCTCACCGCGCCGGCGGTCCCGACCCGGCCCGCGGACCGACCCAGCCGCCCAGCGGGCCGGCGCGGACCCGTCGTCCGATCCCCGGCCTCACGCCCACGACGACCCGGCCGTGCCAGGCGATCTGAAGGGCGGCTCCGACACGCCCCGGGAGGTACGCTCGCCAGGTCCGCACCCCCGAACGGGGAGCGCGTGTCACACGATCGGCGCACCATAGCATAACATCGTTACACAAAGAATAACGGTGTTGTGCAACACTGTCAAGGTGAGTCCTCGCAAGCTGGATCCGGAAACGCGCGCCACCCTCGTGGACATCGCGGCGCGACTCCTGGCCGAGCACGGCGCCGAAGCGCTGTCGACCAGGAAGATCGCCGCCGAGGCCGGCACGTCGACCATGGCCGTCTACACGCACTTCGGCAGCATGAGCGGCCTGGTGCGGGAGATGGTGCACGAAGGCTTCGCCCGCCTGGAGCGCCAGTTCTCCATGGTGGTGCGGACCGACGACCCGGTGGCGGACATGGCCGTGCTCGGCTACGCCTACCGCCAGAACGCCAAGGCGAACTCCCACCTGTACGCGGTGATGTTCGGCGGGCAGTCGCTGGCCGGGTTCTCCCTCACCGACGAGGACCGCCAGTACGGCCGGTACACGCTGCTGACCGTCGTGGAGTGCGCCACCCGCTGCATCGAAGCCGGCCGGTTCCGCGACGGGGACCCGCTGCTGGTCGCGCACGAGATGTGGATCGCGACCCACGGCCTGGTCAACCTCGAGCTCGGCGGCTACCTGATCGACCCGGTCGACGCCGACCGCTGCTACGACACGATCCTGCACAGCCTGCTCCTCGGCGTCGGCGACGACGCCCAGGCGGTGGCGGCCTCGATGGCCGCGTCGAAGAAGCGCCGGGCCCACGAGGTCGAAGCCGACCCGGCCCCCGCGGAACCGGCCACCACCCACCGCTGACCCCGGCCGGGACCCACCCGGGCCCGCCCCTCCCCCACCTCGACTCCCCGTGCCCGATCCGGCTGCCCCGACACCGGCCGCCGCGTTCCGGCACGACGCGAGCGCGGGGGCCGGGCCGTGTCGCAGCCCTGCCCCCGCGCTCGCGAGAGATGTCCACCCATTCCGGGCACCGGTACCGGCACCGGCCCCGGTCCGCGGCCCGCTACGCCTTGTACCGGGTGCCGTTCCACCAGTTGTCGTTGGGCCCGTGCGAGTCCTCGACGTCGTAGGTGTCCTTGAAGCGCCACCAGTCCCAAGGGTGCTCGAGCTGGTCTTCCTGCCGCCCCAGGTGGGTGATGTCCAGGTAGTTGTAGAAGCTCTTGAAGATGTCCCCACCGCGGTCGAAGATCGAGTAGGTGAAGAAGACGTCCTCGCCGTCCCGGTAGAACGAGCTGACGCCCGGCGACTCGCCCTTGTCGGTGGAGACCTCGTAGTCGTAGTTGAAGTCGCTGCCGAACGACGAGTACCACGGGATGTTCCAGCCCATGCGCTCCTTGAACGGCGTGAAGTCCGCCACCGGCGCCCGGGAGATCATGACGAACGTGGTGTCGCGGGCCCACATGTGCGAGAGCTCGCCGACGCTGTCCGCCTGCATGGAACAGCCGATGCAGCCCTCCGTGGCGCCCGGGCTGAACATGTAGTGCCGGACGATGAGTTGGCGGCGGCCCTCGAACAGGTCCAGCAGCGAGAGCCGGCTGCCGCCCGGACCCTCGAAGGTGTACTTCTTCTCGACCTTCACCATCGGCAACCGGCGGCGCTCCTCCGCGATCATGTCGCGGGCGCGCGTGACTTCCTTCTCCTTTTCCAGAAGCGCTTTGCGCGCCTCCAACCACTCTTGCCGGGAGACAACTTTCAACTGGCTCATCGGTTCTCCTCAGGATTGTCGGGGGAACGACTCCACCGATCCCCGGCCCGGCGGATGGCGAGTGGTGCCACCTGCGGCGGCCGGGGACTATCCCTCGTCAGAATATGTGGATTCCGCGCGACCAAACTTCTTCGAGATTGACGTCTTGACAGCACGGATTCGATCTGAACACGCTGCGTGACGCCGGTGTCACGGAGATTGCGAAGATCGGCGGAGGACGGCCCGACGGCGTGCGCACGCCCGGTGACGTGGGCGTGGGGCGGCGGCGGGACTGTCCAGCATGAGCGCCCGGCGGGCGGCGCGCATCCGCGTTCGTGCTCACCTGCGGCAAGCCGGAAGAATCCGCCGGCCGGGCCGTCACGGACAATGCCGACGCCGCCGGGGCACCTGAATATGATCGTCCAAAAGCGACCGGGATCGACCCGGCGGGCCGTCGGTAAATGCGCCGGAAGACCTGTCGCGTCACCCGGACAGCGCACGCGGCAAGTCGTCGGGTAAGTCAGTAGCTAAATGCAACCTCCAGGGTGCGCCAAGTCGGCCCCGGGTACCGCAAAACACCACTTGCGCCGCCCTGACCTGCGAGAACGACCACCAGGGGCGCTCAACACGGACGTCCGGAGCGGGCCGAAGACCGCATCGGCAAATGCTCCTGCACGTGCACCGCCCGGTGAGCAAGCCTGAAGTAGCTACCCTCGTGAACCCTCTGCAACTCTTTTCCTCGTTCGCTTGTCCGGTGACGGGTCGCCCGAGCTGGGGGGACGAGGTTGAGTGCACTGCGCGCCTCGCGGCGCAATTATCCCGAGATCGTCGGGCGCCAGTCCGACACCGATGGCGCCTATGCGGTCGTGCGTGGACCCGCCGGAATGGGATTCGTCGCCGGCCGCGGCGGGCAGGCGCACCGGTTCGCGAACAAGAACCGGCTCAGGAACGAAAGCCACTCGCGGCCCGGCGGCATCGGGCGGCCGGTGGCCCGGGTGCGGTGGCCCGGAAATGGGTCGCGGGAAAAGTTTCCCTTTCCCGCGGCAGGCCGGGACACCGGTCGTGGCACGTGGTTCGTCGGCGAGTCCGACGCCGAGCGCGTCGCCGACCTGATCGACCAGTGCCCGGAGCGCCGGGACGAGGCGCCGCGGACCGCGGCGCCGACCGGCGCACCGGGCACGGCAGCCCCGTTCACCGGGGATGTGCGCGCCGCGCCGCCGGTCGCCGACGGCGCGGCGCCCGTGTTCGAGACGTGGCGGCGACGCATCGCCGAGCAAGTCATCCACCAGGAAGGAGTCAGCTTGTGACCTCCACAGCCAGTTGGCTGCGCAGGCAACTACCCGGCGTCTTGGCACTCGTGCTCGTCGCGGCCACGTTCTTGGTGGCCCGGCTGCCGGAGGTGTCGGCCGAGGAGCGGCAGGAAGTCGCGGCCCAGTTCGGGTTCCAGCCCGAGTCGATCGCCCTGCCCGGCGGCTACACGCAGCAGACCATCCGCCAGGTGAACCAGCGCTACCAGCACATCAACGCCTGGATCTCCTCGGTCGGCTCGGCGGTCGCGATCAACGACCTCGACGGCGACGGCCTCTCCAACGACCTGTGCTTCGTCGACGTGCGCACCGACCAGGTGATCATCACGCCGGCCCCGGAGGCCGGCCGGACCCCGCGCTACGAGCCGTTCGCGCTGTCGCCCGGCTCGCTGCCGATGAACGACGTGATGGCGCCGATGGGCTGCGTGCCCGGCGATTACAACGAGGACGGCCGGATCGACCTGCTGATCTACATGTGGGGCCGCACGCCGATCCTGCACCTGGCCCAGGCCGGCGCGACGGGCATGGACGAGGACACCTACGAGGCGACCGAGCTGGTGCCCGGCAAGTCGTCCGGCACCTACGACGGCCCGGAGTGGAACTCGAACTCCGCGACCGTCGCGGACTTCGACGGTGACGGCCACGCCGACATCTTCATCGGCAACTACTTCCCGCACGGCCCGGTGCTGGACCCGTCCAAGAACACGGGCGTCTGGATGAACGACTCGATGTCCGCCGGCTTCAACGGCGGCGAGGACTACATCTTCCTGTCGAAGGGCGCCTCGGGCGACACCCCGAAGTGGGAGATGTCCGACCCGTTCCCGCTGGAGGTCTCCCGCGGCTGGGCCCTCGCGTCCAGCTCCACCGACGTGAACGGCGACCTGCTGCCCGAGCTGTACGTCGGCAACGACTTCGGCCCGGACCGCCTGCTGTACAACATGTCCACGCCGGGCAACCTGAAGTTCGAGGTGGTCGAGGGCTCGAAGGGCCCGATGGAGCCGAAGTCCAAGAACGTCGGCATCGACTCCTTCAAGGGCATGGGCGTCGACTTCGGCGACCTGAACGGCGACCAGGTGTTCGACATGTACGTCAGCAACATCACCGCGTCGTTCGGCATCGAGGAGTCGCACTTCGCCTTCATGAGCCAGGAGAACAACCTGAGCCGGGTCACCTCCAGCCTGGAGGACGGCGACGCGATCTGGGAGGACGAGAGCGCGCCGCTCCAGCTGGCCTGGTCCGGGTGGGGCTGGGACGTGAAGCTGTCCGACCTCGACAACAACGCCGAGCTGGAGGTCCTCCAGGCCACCGGCTTCGTGAAGGGCGACGTGAACCGCTGGCCCCAGCTGCAGGAGTTGGCCACGGCCAACGACACGCTGCTGGACGACCCGATGTGGTGGCCGATCGTCGGCCCCGGTGACGACGTGGGCGGCAACCACCACTTCCACTTCTTCGCCAAGAACAAGGAAGGCTTCTACAGCGACCTGTCGGGCGACCTCGGCATGGCCGCCCCGATCCCGTCGCGCGGCATCGCGACCGGTGACGTCGACGGCGACGGCAAGCTCGACATGGCCATCTCCCGGCAATGGTCCGACCCGGTCCTCTTCCACAACGACGGCGGCTCCGGCAACGGCTTCCTCGGGCTGCGCCTGACGCACGACGAGCAGCAGACCGCGGGCGCGTTCCCCGGCGCGGGCTCGCCGGTCATCGGCGCGGAGGTCACGATCACCTCGTCGTCCGGCAAGAAGCAGATCAACCGCGTCGACGGCGGCAGCGGCCACTCGGGCAAGCGCAGCCACGAGGTCCACTTCGGACTCGGCACCGACAACGGGCCGGTCCAGGCGCACATCAAGTGGCGCGACCGGGACGGCGAGATCCACGAGCAGGACATGACACTGAACCCGGGTTGGCACGACATCCAGCTCGGCGACCAGGCCAAGGAGAAGTGACGGAAATGGCCGAGACCAAGACGGTGGCGGCGAGCCCACCACGGCACGACCCCAAGGTCATCAAGGCGCTGCGGAACTTCGCGATCTCGATCAGCGTCTTCAACATCATCGGCTACACGATCCTCGGGTTCGAGCAGGCGTGGCTGTGGCCGTTCATCGCCATCGCCACCGCCTACGCCGTCGAGATCGGGCTGGAGTGGATCGGCGCCCGGCAGGAGGGGCGCGCACCGCGCTACGCCAACGGCGGTCTCAAGGGCATGGTGGAGTTCCTCTACCCGGCGCACATCACCGCGCTCGCGGTGAACATGCTGACCTACGTCAACGACCAGATCTGGGTGATGATCTTCGGCGTGGTCGTGGCGGTCGGCGCCAAGTGGGTCCTGCGGGCTCCGGTGAAGGGCCGCCTGCGGCACTACATGAACCCGTCGAACTTCGGCATCGCGGTCGTCCTGCTGGTGTTCCCCTGGGCGTCGGTCGCGCCGCCGTACCACTTCAGCGAGCACGTCGGCACCTTCTTCGACTACCTGATCCCGGGCATCATCCTGGTCGCGGGCACCATGCTGAACGGCATGCTGACCGGCCGGTTGTGGCTGATCGTGGCCTGGTTGGTCGGCTTCGCGCTGCAGGCGATCATCCGCGGCGTGCTCCTGGACGTCTCCATCCAGGCGGGCCTGGGCATGATGACCGGCATCGCGTTCGTGCTCTACACCAACTACATGGTGACGGACCCGGGCACGTCACCGTCCAAACCGGCCGCGCAGGTCGCGTTCGGCGGCGGCGTCGCCGCGGTGTACGGCGTCCTGATGGGCATGAGCGTCGTGTACGGGCTGTTCTTCGCCACGGCGATCGTCTGCCTGATCCGCGGCGGCTTCCACTGGACGGTGCACTTCATCGAGAAGCACCGCCTGCAGGTGGAGAAGCAGAAGCAGGCGGAGGCGGCGCAGCAGGTGCTGGTCGAACCGTCCGCCGCGGACCCGGCCCTCAACGGCGCGCCGAAGCAGGGCGCGGTCGTCGCCACCTGACGGAGGAGCTCGGCACGCACGACCCCGTGGACGGGGCCGTTCGACAGCCCGCCACCACACCGGTGGCGGGCTGTCGGCTTGTCCGGCCGGGTCCGTCGCGGACAGTGCGCGGAAGGGCTCCGGGTGAGGCATCTCCGGGCTCGCGCGGGTCCAGGTGGACACTCTGGGTAGGACTTCGCTCCGACGCGACCGGTGGCCTCGAAGCCCGGGGGCCGCGTGGAGCGCGAAGTGGACGGACATGCCGGAACGCGGTTTTCGCGCTGCGTAGCCGATCGGTCGCGCCGGGTGCCGATCGCCGGGTGCGGGAGGGCGTCGGAGGCGGCGCCGGGCCGGAAAGTCGGGCAGCACCCCGGAACAGCCGATTCGCACTCCGTAGCCGCGCGGTCGCGTGGTGTGTCGACAGGCGGGCCGTGCCGCCCCCTGGAGGCTTCGCAGCGGCGCGACGGCGGCACGGCGGGGTCGGAGTGGCGGCTCGGGAGGTCGAGGCGCCAGGGGGCGATCCGGCGTCCGACGCGGTCGACCCCGGGCCGGGATCGCGGAAAACCGACGGTGCTTCGGTATTCGGATACGGCGTGCCGAAGAAAGGTCTGCCCTTTCGGGCACCCGACCGGACGGTCTTCCGGGCGAATCGCGTTCCGGCACCGGGCATTCGGGGGCACGGCGTGCCGGCGCACAGTGGGTCGGGAGCGGCGATTCGGGCGCACCGCGGTTGCGCGCACGGCGTTGCGCGCACAATGGTTCAAGCGCACAACGATTCAGGCGCAGAACGCGGAGGACCCGCCGTCCGGCCGGGACGGCGGGTCCTCCGAGTGGTCTGGCCGGCCGTCAGCTCGCCGCGCCGGCGTCCAGGGCGACGGTGCGGATGTACGGCAGTGCGAGCAGCACCGGCGGGTCCAGCGTGCCGATCGGGCGCAGGCTCAGGTCGACGTCCTTGACCTGGGCGCCCGCCCGCACCGGCACCGGGCCGTACGAGGCCACGTTGAGCGACTGGTCCTGTCCGAACGGCCCCTCGCCGGCCATCGATCCGCGCCCCAGTGCGACGGAGTGGGCCAGCATGTGCCAGGTGCCGGGCGGCACGTTGGTCAGCACGTACGGTCCCGGCCGGTGGAGCATGGTGCACCGGACCGGCTTGCCCTGCGGGATCCGGTCCGGGAACAAGCCCAGGAAGATGATTCCCGGCGCACCCCCCAGAGGTGCGTGGATCTCTCCTTGCACGGTGGATGTGCGCGCGTCGGAGCTGCGCCTGGTCAGGGGGATCGGCGGAGTCAGTCCCCCCAGCTGGCGGTACGTCGACGGCGACACGCCGACGCTGCTCCGGAACCGCGAGCTGAACGTGCCCACACTCGTGTAACCCACCCGATGGCTGATATCGGTTACGGCCAAGGTGGTGCAGACCAGCAGCCGTTTGGCCTCCTGCAGCCTGATCGCGGCCAAAAATCGGCCGGGCGAGACGCCGGTGACCCGCTGGAAAGCCCTCGAGAAGTGGAATTTGCTGTACATGGCGGTGCGGGCCATGTCGTCTATGGTGAACTGCTCACCCAGATTCTGGTGCATGAAGTCGATGACCCGGCCTACGGCCCGTTCTATTACGTCCTCCACTACGACCCCCATTCGCAGATGTAATGAAAGCTGAAACACGCCGCCTCGACCCGCCGGACGACCCATAGCGTGGTGATGAACTGACGCTTCGTCGCGTCCCGACTCCAAGCGAAACCTTCCGGTACCCCCAGTACCCCCGATTTTTGCAAGCTACCAGGGGCCCAACAGCCTGCGCAAGGTGCGCAGACGCCGTTAACCGACCCACCCCATGATCGTCATTCACCCCGTTCCGATGATCTTGTGAACGCTCCCCGGCTCTATTTCCGATGACCATGGAACAGATTCTCGGTCACCAGGGGAGGTTATTGATGCGCCTTTCGGGTGATGTTGCGCCGAGCCCGCCCCGGACCTGGTCCATCGGCTGTGACGGCCGGCACGGGACGACCGCCGGAGCCCCGGTGGTCATATCCGGAGACCTGCCCGGCCCGTTTTCAGCCGGTATACGGCAATCACGAAGATGCGCCGGCAACCGTCCGCGAGGGACACTGGATCCTCTTCACGCGAGACCGGCGAGGGCTATTCCCGACGCCGCCGACCCCAGGGCCGCGGGCACCGCCCCGGCCATTTTCCGAACAATGGCCGACCGCGGCCGGCGCGACCGGCCGGGCCGACGTCCGCCCACTCGGGACGGAGATCGTCCCGGAGCCACGCGCACGCGTGAGGCCGGCCCGCGCCCACCGGGGGCCGCGGGTCCGGCGACGTGCGGGCCGCGGCGGCGCGGCACGCGGCACGTCGGGTGGGGAGCATTCGCAAGCGCGCCAAGGATCACCGGGCCGGCGCAGGCACCACACTGGACAGAGCGGCACGGGCGCGCGCCGAGGACCGCCGCGTCGCCGAACGGCGCGCGAGCGCGCACCGGACGCACCGTCCGGTGTGGACGCAGCACCCCGCGCGCCCGGCGGCGCGAAGGCCGCGGGGGCGGAGTGAAGCCGCGCGGATGGGCCGGTACCAGCCCATCCGCGCGGGAGGCGGTCGCTCAGTCCGAGGAGGACGCGCGGGCCGCCCGCGCGTTCCGCTCGAGCGGGCTGGGGGTCCCGCCGACGAGTCGGAACACGGCATCGGCACGGAGCTCGGGCGCCGGGGGATCGCCCGGCGGCACGACCTGACAGGTCACGGCCACCGGCACCCCCCGGATCTCGGTCCGCGGTCGACGTCTTGATCCCACAAGCTAACGGAGGTCGGTCCTATAAAGCAACCAACTAGTGCGGTTCCCGTACCGACCCCGACTAGACTGGGAGACCGTGGCGACCAGACGACGGTACGACGACGCGTGCACGGTGGCCCGCGCGCTCGACCTCGTCGGGGAGCGGTGGGCCCTGCTGGTCGTCCGCGAGCTGCTGTTCGGGCCGAAGCGGTTCACCGACCTGCGGACCGGGCTGCCGGGCGCGAGCCCCAACGTGCTGTCGCAGCGGCTGCGCGAGCTGGACGAGGCGGGCGTGCTGCGCCGCCGCAGGCTCCCGCCGCCCGCCGCCGCGTGGGTGTACGAGCTGACCCCGTACGGCCACCAGCTCGAACCGGTCGTGTTCGCCCTGGGCAAGTGGGGTGCGCAGGCGTCGGGCCCCCTCGACGGCAGGCCGCTCAGCGTGGACTCGATGATGCTCGCGATGCGGACGCTGTACGACCCGGCGCGGACCCGCGGGGTGGTCACCGACGTGGTGGTCGAGCTGGGCGAGGACGGGTTCCGCGCCACCGCCACACCCGACGGCCTGCGGCTGGTGCGGGAACCCGTCGACCGGCCGGACGTGGTGATCCGCACGGACACCACGACGCTCAGCGGCGTCGTCTCGGGCGGGCGCACGCTGACCGAGGCCCTCGACTCCGGGGACCTGGTCCTGGTCGGCGACGACGCCGTGGCGACGCGGTTCTTCACGTTGTTCTCCCGCGAACGGCTGGCGTAGCGCCCGCCTGCACATCCCGGGCGCCACACCGCTACGGGATGCCGCTCCGGTCCGGATCGTTATCATTCCACGCGACTACGCCGAATGGCAGTAATAGGCCGGAACACCGCACGCCCGTAGCACACGGTCGCCGTTCGCACTTCTTCCAGATTGCTCTCCTCCGGCCCGTTCACACCCGGTCGGGCATTCCGGGACCGCAACCCGGAAGAGGACAATCACATCGGAGCGCTATACAGTCGACCTGCGGGTTCCCATGCGGTGACCAGGGGTGACCACCGTACCGACGCGTGGCCCGATTACCTTCTCCGCGATTGCGCAGTCCGCACGCAGGCGTTCTTGGCGCGTCTGAAACCCGATATCGTCGCTGGTCACGGGAATCGATCGGATCGAGACCGGCGCAGCAGGAGGAAACCCATGGTCGACACTCACGCCCATATCCACTCGACGGGCGGTCCGCTCAACACAGTCAGGCACAAGCCCGCGCTCTACGTGTTCACGTTGATCGTGCTCGCGCACTGGGCGGAGCACATCACGCAGGCCGTGCAGATCTACGCGCTGGGCTGGCCCGTGCCGCAGGCCAAGGGCGTGCTCGGCCTGTGGTTCCCGTGGCTGGTCACGTCCGAGGTCATGCACTACGGCTACGCGCTGGTCATGCTCGTGTTCCTCTTCGCGCTGCGGAAGGGGTTCGTCGGCCGCTCGAAGACCTGGTGGACGGTCGCGCTCGGCCTCCAGTTCTGGCACCACATCGAGCACCTGCTGCTGATCATCCAGGCGTCCGCCGGGACGAACCTGCTCGGCAAGCCGGCGCCGACGAGCATCATCCAGCTGATCATCCCGCGGGTGGAGCTGCACCTGTTCTACAACACGGTGGTGTTCATCCCGATGGTCATCGCGATGGTGCTGCACATGCGGCCCTCCGCCGAGGAGCGCTCGCAGATGCACTGCTCGTGCGCGGTCGGCGCGCCGGCCTGATCGCATGCACAACCACGGCGCCGTCGGCCTGCCGCTCGGCTTCACCCTTCTCCGGCTGATCCTGCTCGGCGCGGTGACCGTGGTCGCCGGCTGGGCCCTGGTCCGGCCGTTCGCGCCCACCACGTCGGGGTTGTCGACCCGGCGGGTGGTCACCGGGTCCGCCGGCATCGGCGGCGTCGTGGTGCTGCTCATCGCGGAAGCGTCGTGGCTGCCGCCGTTGGCGGCGGTGGCGTTGATCGGCCTGCTCGCCGTGCCGCCCGCGGTGCGGGCCGAGCGGCCGGTGCTCGGCCGGCTCGTGGTGGCGGTCGCCGTCCTCGCGACGGTGGCCGCCGGCACCTGGTTCTCCGGGCCGCCCTCGTCGTTCGCCTACATCACGTTGATGGCGGCGTTCGTCGGGGTGTCCTGGCTCGTGCTGTGCCCGCCGACGGCGACGGTGCGCGTGGTCGGCGCGGCGCTCGGCGTGACCCTGCTGGCGGGCCTCGGCCAGGTCACCATCGCCGGGCAGCTCGCCACCCCGGCCACCGGGGACCCGCTGCTGACCCGCGTGGCGCTCGGCGGGGGAACCGTGGACGTGCTCGTGGTGCCGCACATGCCCGGCTGGAACGTCGTGCAGACCACCGACACCCCGCTGTCGGTCGGCAACGCGCCCAACGCCCTGGTGCCCGCGCTGCCGCGCGACGGGACGACGGGCCGGTGGGCGTTGGTGTGGCTGCCCGAGGGTCGCAGCGACCTGTGGCTGGACCGGTCGGGCACGCGCACCACGGTCCCCGTGAACACCGGGACCGTGGCGTGGTCCGGCCCGGACGTCCGCGGCCCGGAGGGTCCGGACTACGCGTCCGCGGTGCTGGCGGCGAAGCTGACCGGCAAGCGCGGCGACCTGCCCTGGCCCGGGCTGACCGACTCGGACGCTGCGGCGTTGCGCGCGGAGGTCGCGTCGATCGGCGGGCCGTTCGCCGTCGTGGCGGACGGGTCGCGGCGCGCGGCCGAGGCGGCGGAGGTCGTGCGCGACGAGGCCGCACGCCTGGGCTTCGCGGTCACCCCCGGTGCGCCGGAGGTCCTGGTGCTCGGCGGAACCCCGCCGCCGGACGCGCGGAGCCGCCTCGCGCCGTGGCTGACGCCCCCGGACCTGACGACTCCCGAGGGGAGCCGGTACGCGCGGACGCTGTCGGCCGCCTTCCCCGGCGCCACCCCGTCCCGCGCGGGCCTCGCGGCCTGGTCCGGCTGACCGCGACCGCCGTCCGGCGGGGCGCTACCGGGGCCGGTCGCCGCCGGACTCGACCGCGAGGAACACCTCGTGGAGGCTCGCGTAGTCGGTCTCCGGTATCGCCCGCAGCGCCTGGACCGCGGTCGCGTCGCCCTTGCGGATCGCCGCGTCGAGCAGGTCGTCCCTGCTCGCCGGGAAGGCCACCTCGGTCAGGCAGTCCTTCAGGTGGTCGCGGGTCAGCGTCCCGGCCATGGCTCCTCCAGTTCTCTCGCCTGCCGGTGCGATACCCCCGACCCCGGCCGCGAAACGCGGTTCGGGCGCACCCACCCGGGTATTCCGGCTGGGCGAGCGCCGACGACGTGACCGTCACCGCGCCCGGGACCGACCGGGCCCGGCCGCCGCCGGCACTCCACTTCGGACGGTCCACCCGCGGACCGCCCGGGGCGCCTTGTCCGATCTTGCTCGATCCGCCCGGCGGGCCGTCGCGGCGTTGACCTCCCGTCGAGGCCTCATTAGCGTCGATCCCGTGACTGCCGAACGCATCGCTCCCGTTGTCCCGACAGACGACCTCGCCGGCGCGGTCGAGCGGTGGTCCGCGTTGCTCGGCGTGGCGCCGACGTTCGTGGACGGCGACCGCTGGGCCCAGTTCGACGTGGCGGGCGGGCGGTTGGCCCTGTCCGGCGCGGACCGCGTGCACGACGGCCCGGCCGTGTTGGTGAAGGTGCCCGACGTCGAGGAGGCGCGGACCCGCGCCCAGGCCCTCGGGTTCCGGGTCGGCGACATCACCACCGGCCCGCACGAGCGGCGCTGCGTGGCCGTCGGTCCCGACGGGTACGCGGCGATCCTGCACAGCCCGCTCGGCTGAGCGGGCCCACGCGACACCCACCCCCGTCCGGGTGCGATTCCGGGTCGCCGGCGGGCAGGTCCGGCCCCCGACCCGCACGCACGCCGGCGCGAGCGGGTCGGGGACCGGGGATCAGGAGATGGCGCCGACCGTCAGCAGCACGTTCGCGTAGTGCCGGCCGTCACCGGTCGCCACGCACACCGCCAGTTCCGGCGCGCGGCAGGCCGCGTAGAAGTCCTGCCGCGCCAACGGCCGCAGCGGCAGGTCCGGGCCCAGCACGCGCTCGTAGTCGGCCCACGCCTCCGGGGTGCCGAGGTCGTCCGGCCGCATGGTGTGCACGGCCTCCACCGGGATCGCCGACAGCACCGGCGCCAGCACCTCGTCGACGGAGACGAGGCCGGGGCGCAGGTTGAGGTGGATCACCTCGGCCCGGTGGTGGACGTTGGTCCGGTGCGCGTAGTTGGCGTCCGCGATCAGGACCTTCGACCCGTGGCCCGCGGTGGCCAGGGCGTGCAGCAGCGGCGGGTGGAGCAAGGGGTAGCGCAGCACTTTTCGGTCACTCCAGGATGAACGTGGCGTCGGCGCGTGCGACGGCGTCGGGTGCGGTGGTCAGGTTGACGGTCGTGCCGTTGTGGCGGATGTACTCGCCGGGGAAGTTGGTCGATTCGAACGACACCGCGGAACCGGAGGCCAGGCCCGCGCGGCGGTGGAACGAGGCGTCGGCGCGGAAGACGGCGCTGCCGTCGTTGCGCTCGACCCACATCTCGTGGTTGCGGTGCCGCAGGTAGTAGCCGGGGAAGTTGGTCGACTCCAGCGACACCGTGCCGGAGCCGTTCAGGCCCGTGACGACCCGGAACTGGGAGTCGGCCAGCGGCGCGACGTTCGCCTCGACCCGGCCGCGGTACTCCCAGTGCCGGACGAAGCGGTCCGGGTAGTTGTACGACTTGAGGCGCACGGGCGTGACGCCGTCGGCCACCGGGATGCCGAAGTCCGGCGTGCCGTCGGCGTTCCAGTAGACCTTCTGCACGCGGGTGCGGCGGTTCGGGTCGCGCAGCGGGTCACCGGAGATGTCGCGGTAGTTGCGGTCGTGGTAGACGAGGATGTCGCTCTGCCCGTCCTCGGAGACGGTGAACGAGTTGTGCCCCGGGCCGTACTGGCCGGTCGCGGCGTTGGAGGCGAACACCGGGTTCGCGCCCTTCGTCCACGACGACGGGTTGAGCAGGTCCGCCGAGGCCGATGCGGTCAGCATGCCGAGGCAGTAGTTCGCGTCGGTGGCGCTGGCCGAGTAGGTGAGGAAGACCCGGCCGTTGCGCTGGATCACCGTCGGCCCCTCGGCGACCTTCACCCCGCCGCGCGTCTCCCACGCCAGCGTGGGCACGGTCAGCCTGGTCACCGTCCCCGTGACGCTCCACGGGTTGGCGCCCATCCGGGCGAGGTAGAGGTTCGAGTTCGTGGAGATGCCGGGCTCGGCCTGCGCCCAGGTGAGGTACCGCGTGCCGTTGACCACGAAGGTCGACATGTCCAGGGAGAAGGTGTCCCACGGGACGTTGACCTTGCCCCGCTCGGTCCACGTGCCGGTCAGCGGGTTGGCGCTGCTGTTCTCCAGCACGTAGGGCCGGATCCGCCAGATGTCGTCGGTGCGGCCGGCGGCGAAGTAGACGTACCACTTGCCGTTGATGAAGTGGATCTCCGGCGCCCAGATGTGCGCGCCCATCTCCCCCGACGAGTGCTTGCGCCAGATCACCGACTCCGAGGCGCTCGCCAGGCCCTGGATCGTGGTCGCGCGGCGCAGGACGATCCGGTCGTACTCCGGCGCGGTCGCGGTGAAGTAGTAGTAGCCGTCGGTGTGCTTGAAGATGTGCGGGTCGGCCCGCTGGTTCGCCAACGGGTTGGTGTACTGCACGGCCGGCGCGGCCTGCGCGGCGGGCGTCACCACCAGGCCCGCGAGCGCGGTCACGGCCGCCACCGCGACCACCGCCAGCCTGCGGGCTGTCCACCGGGGAACGGCACTGTTCATCGGTTCCACTCCATCGTGGCGTCGGGATGCGGCGCTGTTAACGCTAACAGCGCAGGTCACGCGCCTCAAGACCCCATTACGAGACGATTGAGGTCCGGGTAGCGGCACACGGCCCGCTGCCTCACATTCGCCCGCCATAGCGGCTGGTTATCGGCGTGATTCGCGGCCACCACTGGTGTTAGCGATAACATTGCGCTACGTTCGCCACCAGCGCGGGCATCGACTTGCCGGGTGGGCGGACGCGACTCTCCCCCCGTCCACCCACCCGGCCACCACGTGAGGTCCACTGTGGACCGCGTTCACCCCTGCCAGGTCGTCCGCGATCCGGCTCAGCCGCGCGGCACGCGCGGCCGGCGTCCGCGCTGTCACGAGCCGGAGGAGCAGGGCGTGCCGCCGCGTCCGGTCGAGCCGCTCGAACCGCTCCCGCGCGCGGTCCGCGCCCGCCGGCGCCTCGACCGGGTCGGGCGGCACGGTGGCGTCGCGCTGCCGCTGGTGGGCCGCGTCCCACCGGCCGTCGGCCCGCGCGGCCGCGATCGCGGCGAAGCCGCCCGCCCGCACCCGCCCGGCGGCGACGAGCGCCTCGACCTTCTCGACGTCGACGCGCGACCACGAGCTGCCCGGCCGGCGCGGCGAGTACCGCTGGAGGTAGCGGTCGTCGTCGAGGCCCTTGCGGTGGCTGTCGACTACCCGTGGCACAGGGCGACGTCGAGCGCCTCGGCGACGCTGGGCGACGGGCGCCCCGACCCCTTCTTGGCGATCTTGAGCCAGGCCCCGCCGCTCGTGCCGTGGTGCTCGGCCGGCCACGCCTCCCACCCGGCGGCGTCGGCGAAGTCGAGGGTCGGCGTGTCGGTGAGCGCGTCCATGACCCATCGTGCGCGGTCAAGTGCTCACCGGGTGAGCACTTTCAGGCGTCGGACTCGCGGCGTTCCGCCATGGTGTCGGGCGCGGACTCCGGGATCTCGGTGCGCACGTCGGAGTCGCGCAGCACCTCGCGCGCCTGGGCCTCCGGGTCGGCGCTGCCGGTCCGCCGCTCCTCGGGCAGCAGGGTCGCCCTGGTCCGCGACCTGCGGTCGACGTCGTTGCGCTCGTCGAACACCGGTGGCTCGTCGAGGTCGTGCGCACGCCTGAGGCGCGCCTCCTCGGACTCCGGGAGGTCCGTGGCGCCGAGGTCCAGCGGTTCCTGGTGCGTCATGGTGTTGCCATACCCCGACGGCGGCGTTTTGACTCCCGCGCGGCACCGCGGGGTGCGGACCAGGCTGCGGGGCCCCTGAGCTGATCAGACCGCTTGTGAGCGCTAACAGCCACTGCTGCCCCAGGTTCCCGGCCTGCCTGTTAGCGATAACAGAGAGGGTTGCCCACCCGAACGGGCCTGCGCTACGGTGCCGGGGAAGCGCTCCCAGTCCGGCCCACCGGCAGGCGACCGGAGGCGCGTCACGATCCCCGCTCGCAAGGAGGCGACGCACGGGTCCGCGCAGGTATGCCGCCGGCGGGTCGCGACGCCGAGCCTCCCTTCCTCCCAGCACCGCCGTAGTCCACTCAGGACACCCACGCCGCCGCGTCCAGTCCATCCCGAGAGTATCGAGGAAACCGTGGCTGCATTGAGGAAACGCGCTCTCGCCACCTTCGTCACCGCGCTCGCCGTCACCGGCGTGACCGTCGTGGCCGCGCCACCGGCGTCGGCCTACCCCGGACCCGGGGTCGTCACCGGCGACATCCGGGTGCACGACCCCAGCGTCGTCAAGAGGCCCGACGGCAGTTACCTGGTCGCGCACACCGCGGACGGCATCGGCCTGAAGACCTCGACCGACCGCACCGCCTTCCGCAACGCGGGGGCCGCCTTCCCCAACGGCGCCTCCTGGACCACCACCTACACCAACGGCAGCCGCAACCTCTGGGCGCCGGACATCTCCTACCTCAACGGGCAGTACTACATGTACTACTCGGCCTCGTCGTTCGGCTCGAACCGGTCGGCGATCTTCCTGGCCACCAGTCCCAGCGGCAACGCCGGCACGTGGACGCACCGCGGCCTGGTCATCGAGACGCGCACCAGCGACAACTACAACGCCATCGACCCCGACCTCGTCGTGGACGACCAGGGCCGCTGGTGGCTGAGCTTCGGCTCGTTCTGGTCCGGCCTCAAGATGATCGCGCTCAACCCGTCGACGGGCCTGCGCTCCGACTCCACGGTCCGCTCCATCGCCGGCCGCAACGGCGGCGCGATCGAGGCGCCGAACATCGTCAAGCGCGGCAGCTACTACTACCTGTTCGTGTCGTTCGACTACTGCTGCCGCGGCGCGCAGAGCACCTACCGGGTCATGGTCGGCCGCTCGACCAGCGTCACCGGTCCGTACGTCGCGCGCAACGGCACGGCCATGACCTCGGGCGGCGGCACGGAGATCCTCGCCGGCCAGGGCAGCGTCCACGGCACCGGGCACCAGGACGTGTTCTCGGACGTCGACAGCGACATCCTCGTCTACCACTACTACGGTGACGACGGCGCGTCCCGCCTGGGCATCAACCTGCTCGCCTTCGACTCCGCCGGGTGGCCGTACGTCCGATGACCACCGACCGGCCGTCCGCCACCGTCCGCCGCGCCTCGCGGCGGGTGGTGGCGGCGGCCGGGGCGAGCGACCCCCGATCGGCGGCGGCACGGCTGCCAAAGTGGGCATTGACGTTGGCGCAACCTGCTCGTAGCCTCCCGGAAAGCGCTTTCCCTCCCACACCGCGCACGGCATCGGGAAGCGGTCGAGACCGGAGGATTTTCGGATGGGTGCACTGAAACGTTTCAGAGTCCTGGCGACGTCGATGGTGGCGCTGCTGGCGGTCGCCTGTGGCGGCAGCGGCGGCAGCGGCGACGAGACCCAGGCCGGTCCCGCCACGCTGCGGTTCTCGTGGTGGGGGAACGCCGAGCGCGCCGAGTTGATGCAGAAGGCGATCGACCTCTTCCAGAGCAGGAACCCCGAGATCAAGGTGACCCCGAGCTTCCAGGAGTTCGAGGCGTACTGGCAGAAGATGGCCACCGAGACCGCGGGCGGCAACGCCCCGGACGTGCTGCAGATGGACTTCGCCTACATCCGCGAGTACTCCGACCGCAACGCGCTCTACGACCTGAAGAAGCAGGACGGCAAGAACCTCGAGCTCGGCGACCTGCTCGAAGGGCTCAAGGGCGCGGGCGAGATCGACGACAAGCTGTACGGCGTGCCGACGGGCGGCAACACCTGGGGCTACATCTACAACCCCGCGCTCTACGCCCAGGCCGGCGTCGAGGAACCGAAGGAAGGCTGGACCTGGGACGACTACCGGTCCGCCATCAAGACGATCGCGGAGAAGACCGGGGTCCCCGGCGGGGGCAACTACATCGGCAGCTACTACAACCTGGAGCTCCAGCTGCGCCAGGAGGGCAAGTCGCTCTACACCGAGGACGGCAAGCTCGGCTTCGACCAGGCGCGGCTCAAGGAGTTCTTCGAGGAGGGCAAGGCGCTCGCCGACGCCGGGGTCGCCCTGCCGATCGAGAAGGGCGTGCAGATCAAGCCCTCGCACGCGCTGGAGATGGACCTCATCGCCGGCGACCTCGGCTGGGACAACTTCATGGCCCGCTACGACAAGGGCGCCAAGGCGGAGCTGAAGCTGGGGCCGGTGCCGTCGGACAAGGCGGACGCGGGCGGGCAGTACCTGAAGCCGTCGATGCTGCTGAGCGTGTCGCAGAAGACCGAGCACCCGGCGGCGGCGGCCAAGCTGGTGTCGTTCATGGTCAACGACCCGGAGGTCGGCAAGATCTTCGGCGCCAACCGCGGCCTGCCGCCGACGAACGCGCAGCGCGCCGCGGCCCAGCTCGAAGGTCCCCTGGCCGCCGTGGCGGCCTACGAGGACGACCTGAAGGACAAGTTCGGCAAGACGCCTCCCGCGCCGCCCAAGGGCGCCGGCACGTTGGAGCAGGCGTTCATCCGGATCACCGAGGAGCTCCAGTACGGCCGCATCTCGGTGGACCAGGCGGTCGACCAGTTCTTCACCGAGGCGGAAGAGACCCTCGGGTCGTGAGCCGGGCGACGATCGCGCCGGATCGCGGAGCCGAGGTCGCCGTCGCCGCGGGGACGGGTTCGCGCAAGCGGGCCCGTCTGCCCGGCGACGGCCTGGCGGGCTACCTGTTCCTGTCACCGTGGATCATCGGGATCGTCCTGCTGACCCTCGGCCCGATGGTGACCTCGCTGTACCTCTCGTTCACCGACTACGACCTGTTCAACACCCCGACCTGGATCGGGTTGGAGAACTACCAGCGGATGTTCTCCGACGCGCGGTGGCTGCGGTCGGTCCAGGTCACCGCGATCTACGTGGCGCTGGCCGTGCCGATCAAGCTGGCCGTGGCGCTGGCCGTGGCCGTGCTGCTCAACGGCAAGCGGGCCGGCCAGGGCTTCTACCGGGCGGCCTTCTACGGGCCGTCGCTCATCGGCGGCAGCGTCGGCGTCGCGATCGTGTGGAAGATGATGTTCAGCGACGACTCGGTGGTCGACCAGCTGCTGCTGCGCTTCGGCGTCGACACCGGCGGCTGGGCGGGCAACCCGGACTTCTCGCTGATGATGCTGGTGCTGCTGGCGACGTGGCAGCTCGGCGCGCCGATGGTGATCTTCCTGGCGGGGCTCAAGCAGGTGCCGCGGGAGCTGTACGAGGCGGCCGAGGTCGACGGGGCGGGCCGCGGGCGGCGGTTCTGGTCGATCACGCTGCCGATGATCTCACCGGTGCTGTTCTTCAACCTGCTGCTGGAGACGATCAACGCCTTCCAGGTGTTCACCTCGGCGTACGTGGTGGGCGGGCCGAACGGGCAGCCGGCGGGCAGCACCCTGTTCTACACGATCTACCTGTTCGACCGCGGGTTCGGCGACTACCGCATGGGTTACGCGTCGGCGATGGCGTGGATGCTGCTGCTCGGCGTCGGCCTGGTCACCGTGTTCCTGTTCCGCACCGCACGGGGTTGGGTGTTCTACTCCGGGGACTCGGGGGACAAGCGATGAGGCAGTCGTTGACCAGGGTGGCGTGGCACGTCGGCGTGCTCGCCCTGCTCGCCGTCGTGCTGTACCCGATCGTGTGGGTGGCGGCGGCGACGTTCAAGCCGTCCGAGGCGATCGTCGGCAGCCTCCGGCTGCTGCCCACCGACCCGACGTTCGCGAACTACGAGCGGGTGTTCGAGGGCGTCGTCGGGATCGGCGTGGGCCGGTTCTTCTGGAACTCCGCCGTGCTGGCGGTGCTGTCGGTGGTGGGGACGGTCGCGTCGTCGGCGTTGGCGGCCTACGCGTTCGCCCGGCTGCGGTTCCGCGGCCGGACCGTGCTGTTCGGCATCATGATCGCGACGCTGTTGCTGCCGTTCCACGTGCTGATCATCCCGCAGTACATCGTGTTCCAGAACCTGGACCTGGTGGACACGTACGTGCCGCTGCTGGCGGGCAAGTTCCTGGCGTCGGAGGCGTTCTTCGTGTTCCTGATCGTGCAGTTCATCCGGCAGCTGCCGCGTGAGCTGGACGAGTCGGCGAAGATCGACGGGGCCGGGCACTGGATCGTGTTCTGGCACATCATCCTGCCGCTGTGCCGGCCGGCGCTCATCACCACCGCGATCTTCACGTTCATCTGGAGCTGGAACGACTTCTTCGGCCCGTTGATCTACCTGAGCACACCGGACAAGTACCCGTTGCCGTTGGCGTTGCAGCTGTTCATCGACGAGACGACCGGCTCGGACTTCGGCGCGCTGATGGCGATGTCGATGCTGGCGCTGGTGCCGGTGATCCTGTTCTTCCTGTTCTTCCAGCGGTTCCTGGTGGAGGGTGTGTCGACGTCGGGGTTGAAGGGGTGAGCCGGTGAAGCGGTTCTCGTTGTTCGGCGAGTGCCTGATGGCGGGGCTGCTGGTGCTGCTGGCCGCCCTGCCGGTGGTGACGGCGGTGCCGGCGCTCGCGGCCGGGTGCGCGCACATCAAGGCCCACGTCGACGGGGAGACCACGTCGATCCGGTCGTTCTTCGAGCGGGTGCGGTCGGCGCTGCCCGGCGGGTGGGTGGCGTCGCTCGGGGTGGCGGCGGCGTTCGCCGTGCTCGTGGTGGACGTCGTGCTCCTGCGGACGCGGGTCGCCGGCGGTGGCGTCGTGGCCGTGGTGTGCGGGGTGGCGGCGGTGGGTCTGGCGGTGGTCGTGCTGCGCGCCGCGGCGCTGTGGTCGCCGGGTTCGCGGTGGCCGGCCGTGGCGCGGGCGGCGGGGCGACGTGCCGCGTCCGACTTCGGGGGCTCCCTGCTGCTGGTCATGTCGCTGGCCGTGATGCTGGTCGTGACCTGGCAACTCCCGCCGCTGGTGGTCCCGATGGCCGGCTGCGTGCTGATGGCGGCCGTCGCGGTCGACCGCCGCCACCAGCCGGTGTCTCCGGTCGCCGGGAGTTCGACTTCCCGTTAAACTGCCCCTGACCAGCTCTTTCCCCCTACCTCCCCGTCCACGATCGAGTGAATCTGACCCCGATCAACAACCAGAACGCCGTTATCGAAGGCCTCGAACGTCGGTTGGAACAACGAGGCCGGCAACCAACCCCCGCCCCTCAACCCACCACCCCACCCCCCACACCCCGCACCCCTCGACTCACCGCCCCACCACGGGCCGCCCCACCACAGGCCGCCCCGCAACGGACCGCCCCGCAACGGACCGCCCCGCAACGGACCGCCGGCGGTCGACCGGTCGGGCTCGGCCACGTCGCCGGGTGAGTGGTCAGGTGCTCGCGCGGAGGACCAGGGTCGACGGGTAGAAGGTCTGCGGGGGCCCGGGTCGGCGGTCGAGGACGGCGGTGGCGGCGCCGGTGGTGATCGCTTCGACGGGGTTCGTGGTGGTGGTCAGGCCGGGCCGGCTCAGGGTCGCGTAGGCGATGTCGTCGAAGCCGGCGACCGCGACGTCGCCCGGCACGTCCACGCCCGTGCGGCGCAGGGCCGTCAGCGCGCCCAGCGCGGACAGGTCGCCCAAGGCGAAGATCGCGTCGGTGTCCGGCCAGCGGGTCGTGATCTCGGCGGCGGCGGACTCGCCGGTGGCCGCGGTGAAGTCGCCGGCGACCAGGCGGGGTGGGGCGCCGGCGTCGGCGAGGGCGCGGCGGTAGGCGGTGAGGGCGCGGTCGGTGCAGGGCAGCCACGAGGGGCCCGTGATCATGGCGATCCGGCGGCGGCCCGTGGCGAGGAGGTGTTCGACCACCCTCCTCGTGCCGGTGGCGTTGTCGACGTCGAAGGACGGGATGTCGCGGGTGCCTATGCCGATCGAGGCGATTCGGGCGCGGGCGCGTCGGGGGACCGCGGCCAGCGCCGCGGGCGTGGGGTTGACGACGATGATGCCGCCGATGTCGCGGTTCTCGGCCAACCTGCCCAGTTCGGCCGGGTCGTGCAGCGGTAGCCAGTGGAGGGACGCGCCGACGCCGTGCGCGGCGGCCGTGGTGGCGGTGGCGGCGGTCACGCGGGCCGCGTAGGGGTCGTTGAGCACGTGCGCGGTGTGGCCGCCGACGGCTACGGCGATGCGCGTGCCGCTGCGGGTGGCCAGGGCGCGGGCGACGGGGTTCGGGGCGTAGCCCAGGTCGCGGGCGGCTTCGGCGACTCGGTGGCGGGCGGAGGCGGAGGCCGGGCCGCGGACGCTCAGGGCGCGCGACGCGGTGGCGACCGACACGCCCGCTCGGCGCGCCACGTCCGCCAAGGTCGGTTCGCCCGCCGACCCCCGCGCTTCCTCGACCACGGCGGCGAGTGTGCCAGGCCGGCCCTTGTGGTGGAAGCGCTTCCACAGGTGGGGTCGGGTCCGGCGAGCAGGGTGCGGGAGGGGCGGAGCGCGGTGTCGGGGTCGAACCGGGGAAGCGAGGACGTCGAGGTGACGTCGGGTGGTGTCAGGGGTGCGGCGGTCGGGGTGGCGGTCACGTTCGGGCTCAACGGGGTCGCGGTGGCGTCCTGGTTCGCCCGCGTGCCCGCCGCCCGCGACGCGTTGGGGCTCGGCTCGGGCGCGCTCGGGTTGTTGCTGCTGGCGATGTCGGTGGGCGCGACGGCGGCGATGCTCACGGCCGGCGAGGTGACCCACCGCCTCGGGGCCCGCCGCACGGTGCGCGTGTCGGCGGTCGGGGTGTCGGCCGGGTTGGTGGTCGCGGGCGCGGCCATCGGGGTGTGGCCGTCGGTGTCGGCGACGGCGGTCGGGTTGTTCCTGCTCGGCTACGGGTCGGGCACGTGCAACGTGGCGATGAACGTCGAAGCGGCGGCGGTCGAGCGGGTGCTCGGTCGCACGGTCATGCCGAGGTTCCACGCGGTCTGGAGCCTGGGCACGGTGGCCGCCGCCGGCCTGGCCGCGGCGGCGGCCTGGCTGGACGTGCCGGTGACCGCCCACCTGGCGGGTGTCGCGGTGGTCGCGGTGGCGGGCACGGTCGTCGCCGCGCGGTCGTTCCGGCACGGCGCGGACGACGCGGCCGGCGGGAAGAGCGGTGTGCCGGCCGCGTGGCGGGAGCCGCGCACGCTGCTGATCGGGGTGCTGGTGCTGGTGCTGGCGTTCACCGAGGGCACCGCGAACGACTGGGTCGCGGTGGCGTTCGTGGACGGGTACGCGTTCGGGCCGGCGGCGGGCGCGGTCGTGTTCGGCGTGTTCGTGGCGACGATGACGTTCGGCCGGGTGGTGGGCACGGTCGCGCTCGACCGCTGGGGGCGGGCGCCGGTGCTGGTGGGCACGATGCTGCTGGCGATCACCGGGACGGCCCTGGCGGTGCTGGGCGGCGAGCCCGCGGTGGCGGTGGCCGGGGTGGCGTTGTGGGGTCTGGGCACGTCGCTCGGCTTCCCGGTCGGCATGAGCGCCGCCGCCGACGAGGAGGGCCGGGCGGCGGCCCGGGTCAGCGTGGTCGCGGTCATCGGGTACACCGCGTTCCTGGCCGGGCCGCCGGTCGTGGGGCTGCTCGGGGACCAGGTCGGTGTCCTGCGGGCGCTGCTGGTCGTGCCGCTGCTGCTGCTCCCGGCGCTCGCCCTGGTCCCCGTCGTCCGCCCTACTCGGTCCGCAAGGCCGTCGCCGTAGACGTCTTCGCCGCCCAGGTGGCCGGTGGCGCCGCGCCCGCGATCGCGATCAGCAGGCCGCCGGCGCCGAGGAGCAGCAGCGTGAGCGGGTCGAGCACGGCGAACGCCGACGGGGGCAGGCCGAGCCCGGCGCTCTCCCCCATCGCCGGCAGCACGGCCCGGTGCAGCGCGACCCCGGCGGGCACGCCGACCGCGCCGCCGACCACCCCGATGACGACGACCGAGGCGATCACCATGGCGATGGTCTGCCGGGGTGTCATGCCGAGTGCTTTGTGGACGCCCAGGTCGCGGATGCGTTCGCGGGTGTCGAGGACGACGGCGTTCAGCACGCCCATGGCGGCGACCGCGACGAGCATCAGGGTGAGCGCGGCCGTCAGGCTGTCGATGAGCACGATGGTGTCGCTGATCTGGGTGGAGCCTCCCGCCCGGGCGGTGACGTCGAGCGGTTTCAGCGCCGTGTTCAGCCCGTCGAGGTACGCGGTGACGTCGGTGCCGGGCCGCACCGCGATGTGGTGGCTCACGTCCGCGGACCCGGACGCGTAGGTGGCCGAGTCGGTCAGCACCACCATGCCGTCGTGGCTCATCTCGAAGACGTCGCCGACGATCCGCAGGGTGACCGGGTTCGCGCCGTCGTTCACCGTCACGGTGTCGCCGACCCGGGTGCCGGTGGCGGTCAGGAACGTCGTGGGCGCGACGGCCTCGCCGGGCTGCGCGAACCAGCGGCCGGACACGAGCTGGTAGCCGTCCCAGGTGGCGTCGCCGGTGAACGAGACGAGCGCGGTCGTGCCGGCCACCCCGCTGACGGTCACGTTCGTCCGGGTGGTGCGGTAGTGCGCGCGCGTCCCGGCTTGTGCGTCGACGACGGCCGAGACCGCGACCGGGTCGGCCGGGCGGGCACCAGGACCGGGCCCGGGCCCGGGGCCGGGGCCGGGGCCGGGGCCGGGACGGCGATCGCCGCCGGCGCCTTCCACGCCGATCGTCACGTCCGCCGAGTCGTGGTCGCGGGCGATCTGGATCTGGTTGAGCGACGCCGCCAACCCGACCGCGAACGTGACCGCGGTGGCCCCGAACAGCACCGCCGCCACCATCGCCGCCGCACGGGCGGGCCGGGCGAACGGGCGGGCCAGGCCGAGGCCGACGGGTCGCGGCAGGGCCAGCCGGGCGGTCAGCCCGGCGGCCCACCGGCCGCGGCCGGGGCGCGGGGTTCGGCCGACGGCGATCGCGTCCACCGTGCGCAACCGCCCGGCGCGCAGCGCGCTCGCCCACGCCACGGCCGACACGAGCGCCAACGCGCCGGCGACCACCGCGGCGTCCACCCACGGCGCCACGGTCAACGTCACCGCGCCGTAGACGTCCTCGGTCTCGGCCAGCACCGGGATCGCGAGCAGGTTGCCCGCGACGACGCCGACCGCCGCGCCGGCCGCCGCCGGGACCAGCGCCTGCCCCAGGTACGCCCACACGACCTGCGCGGGGGTGAAGCCGAGGGCTTTGAGGATGCCGATCCGCCGGGTTCCCGCGCCGACCGCGCCCGCGACCACGTTGCCCACCACCAGCAGCGACATGACCAGTCCGAGCACGCCGAACGCGATCAGGAACGGCACGAACACCGCGGTGCTCCGGTCGGCCGCCCGCTTCAGCACCAGCCACGACTGCGACCCGCTCAGCGCGTCCTCGGGCATCGCCGCCGCGACCGCCGCGCGGGCCGCGTCGACCTCCTCGGTCGTGGCGGCGGACGCGAAGCGGTACAGCACCTGGTAGCCCTCGGGCTCGGTGATCCAGGACGGTGGCACCCAGCCGTCGGCGGTGCGGCTGACCGAGCGGGCCACGCCGACCACGGTCACCGCGGAGCCGTCGGCGAGGGAGAGGCGGCGGCCGACGCCGGAGCCGGTCGGCGAGTGCGCGTAGGGCCCGTCGGCGGACACCACGACCTCGCCCGGCTCGTCGGCCCACTCCCCTTCGGTCACCGTGACCGCGTCCACGGGTCCGCCGGCGGGGTCGGCCCGGCCGACGACCGTCATCGGCGCCTCGTCGCCGCGTCCGCCGCCGCTGGGCGTGACCGACTTGGTGGGGAACGGCCCGGCGGAGGCGGTGACGCCCGCGACGGGCGCCACCAGCTGTCCCGCCGTGGTCTTCGTCGCGTCGAACCACGCGGACAGGTGCGCGCCGCGCTGCTCGGCGAACGCGTCGTCGAACGGCGCGGTGGACGCCACCAGCAGCGACCCGCCGAGCACGGACGACGTGACGGCCATCGTGGTGGCGAGCCCGATCACCGCGGTCTGCACCCGGCGGCGCGCGATGCCCGAGCGGACGACCCGGCCCAGGCCGCTCATCGGGTCGGCGCCGCGGCGACGTCGCCCGCGATCCGGCCGTCGACCAGCCGGATGGTGCGGCGGGTGCAGGACCGGGCGAGCGCCAGGTCGTGGGTGACCACCACGATGGTCTGGCCGTCGGCGTTCAGCTCGGTGAGCAGCGCGCTGACGTCCTCGCCGGAGGCGGTGTCGAGCGCGCCGGTCGGTTCGTCGGCGAGCAGCAGCGCGGGCCGGTTCATCAGCGCCCGCGCGACCGCGACCCGTTGCCGCTCACCGCCGGACAGCCGGCCCGGGTAGGCGCGGGCGTGCCGGGCGACGCCGAGCTGGTCGAGCAGTTCCGCCGCGCGTCGGGCCGCGGTGCCGCGCGCCATGCCCGCGAGCTGGGCGGGCAGCACCACGTTGTCGGCCACGGTCAGGTCGTCGAGGAGGTTGAAGAACTGGAACACCATGCCGATCCGGGCCCGCCGGTGGCGCGCGGACGCAGCCTCGCCCAGGCCGTCGATCCGCACGCCGGCCACGGTGACGGCGCCGGTGTCGGGTCGGTCGAGGCCGGCGATCAGGTTGAGCATCGTGGACTTGCCGCTGCCGGACGGGCCGAGGACCGCGACGGCCTCCCCCGCCCGCACGGTCAGCGTCACGTCGCTCAACGCCGGTGGCCCGTCGTCGTACCCGCGGCTCACGTCACGCAGTTCGATCACCGGCGTGGTCATGGTCGGCTCCCTGGTTCGTCCTCGATGTGGCGCGGTGGACGCTAGGAGCGGCGCGGACGCGGGCGCGTCGGTCGGCGGGGGCATTTCCGGTAGCCCGCCGGGACGACGGCGGCGCGGTGTCATCCCTGAGGTGTAGTCGAGCGGTGTAGGCGGAGGGGTCGCCGGGTGGATGTCCGCGGCCGGCGGGTCGGTGAGAATGGCCGGGTGACTATCGCGCCGGTGGTGGACCGACTGCGGGCCTGGGCGGCGCTGGTGCTGCCGCCGACCGGTCCGCTGCCACGGCCCACGGTGCGCAACTACGTGTTCGACGCGGTGCTGGCGCTGGTCGTCGGCATCGCCTCGGTGCGGTACGCGGTCGACTCGCAGGACGTGCCGGCGCGCGTCGTCGTGGTCGGCGGTCTGCTGCGACCGGTGCCCCTGCCTCCGCCGCCGCAGCCCGGGGTGATGGCGGGTGCCGTGGTGATCGCGGTGGTGGGCGCGGTGGCGTTGGCGCTGCGCCGCCGCTATCCGCTGGCCGTGCTGTGGGTGGTGCTGTACGCGACGTCGGCGTCGCCGTCGGAGTCGCCGGGGCTCACGTTCTACGCGTGCGTCATCGCCGCCTACTCGGCGGCGGCGTACAGCCCGCACCGGTGGCCCGCGCTGGCGAGCCTGCTGGTGGCGGTGCTGGTGGTGGCGGTGTTCCGGGACTCCGAGCTGCCGGTGGTGCCGAACGAGTACGTGCCGCTGCTGGTCCTGGTGCCGCTGATCGTGGCGGCGAACGGCCTGCGCACGTGGAAGGTCCGCACGGACGAGGGCCGGGCGCAGGTGTCGGCGTTGGAGCGCGAGCAGGCGGAGGCGTTGCACCGGGCGGTGGAGCACGAGCGGGCCCGCATCGCCCGCGAGCTGCACGACGTGGTGACGCACCACGTGAGCGTGATGACGATCCAGGCGGGTGCGGCGCGCAAGGTGATGGCGTCCTCGCCGGGGCAGGCGCGGGAGGCGTTGCTGGCGGTCGAGGCGGGTGGGCGGGCGGCGATGACGGAGCTGCGGCACGTGATGGGGTTGCTGGCGGCGGACGGCGCCGACCCGGCGGACCTGGCGCCGCAGCCGGGGCTCGACCAGCTGGCGGCCCTGGTCGCCCGGCTGCGGGACTCGGGGGTGCCGGTCGAGTCGACGGTGAGCGGGCAGCCGCGCCCGCTGCCGTCGGGGGTGGAGCTGGCCGCCTACCGGGTGGTGCAGGAGGCGTTGACGAACGCGGTCAAGCACGCCTCCGGCGGGTCGGCGGCGGTGACCGTGGTCTACGGCGCCGACCACCTCCGGGTGGAGGTGGTCGACACCGGCGGGGAACCCGGTCCCGGTGCGGCCGCGGGCGACGGGCACGGGCTGATCGGCCTGCGGGAGCGGTTGGCCGTGTACGGCGGCACGCTGGACGCCCGGCCCCGCGCCGGCGGCGGTTACCACGTCACCGCGTCGATCCCGGTGCAGGCGCCGTGAACGCCCCGCTGCGGGTGGTGGTCGCCGACGACCAGGTGTTGGTGCGCACCGGTTTCCGGATGATCCTCACCGCCGACGGCATCGACGTGGTCGGCGAGGCGACCAACGGCCTGGAGGCCGTGGAGGCGGTGCGGCGGACCGTGCCGGACGTGGTGCTGATGGACATCCGGATGCCGGAGCTGGACGGCCTGGAGGCCACCCGCCGCATCCTGACCGGGGCGCGGCCCGAGCCGCGGGTGATCATCCTGACCACGTTCGACCTGGACCACTACGTCTACGCCGCGTTGTCGGCGGGCGCGAGCGGGTTCCTGCTCAAGGACGTGACGCCGGAGCACTTGGTCGCCTCGGTGCGGATGGTGCGCTCCGGCGACGCGTTGCTGGCGCCCGCCATCACCCGCCGGTTGGTGGAGCGGTTCGCGGACCGCGGTGCGGGCACCGCGTCGTTGCACCGCGACCTGGCCGCGTTGACCCCGCGCGAGCTGGAGGTGCTCGGCCTGCTGGCGCGCGGGCTGAGCAACGCCGAGCTGGCCGGGAAGCTGCACCTGTCCGAGGCGACGGT
This sequence comes from Saccharothrix sp. 6-C, assembly GCF_016695385.1. Taxonomy (NCBI): domain Bacteria; kingdom Bacillati; phylum Actinomycetota; class Actinomycetes; order Pseudonocardiales; family Pseudonocardiaceae; genus Saccharothrix; species Saccharothrix sp. 6-C. Next base: position 5,898,218 of record NZ_CP064192.1, read on the forward strand.
GAAGACCCACGTGGCGCGCATCCTGGCCAAGCTGGGACTGCGCGACCGCGTGCAGGCCGTCGTCGTGGCCTACGAGACCGGTCTGGTCACCCCCGGCGGGCGTGGCTGAGGTTCAGCCGAGGAACCGCACGTCGGGGTGCCGGTCGGACGGTCCGTCGAGCAGGTGTCGCGGCCGGTGGCGCAGGTGCCGGTCGAAGAACGCGGTCAGGTAGGCGCGTTGGGCGGCGGTGCTGCGGTCCGGGTCGACGGCGCCGATGACCGGCGTCGTCACCGCCGGGTCGAGGCCGAGGTGCGCGGCCAGTCGCGGCAGCAGCGACTGGTGGTCGGTGAACGAGGAGTGCTCGCCGTCCGGCAGGTGCAGCTGCCGTGACCAGGCGCGGTGGCGGGCCAGGAACGACTGCCACGACAGGTCGGACGCCGCGCTGTGGTCGCCCGCACTCATCAGCAGGAACGGCCGGTCCAGGCCCTCGGTGGCGACGCGGCCGAAGTCGCCCGCGGCCTGGTCGTAGGCCATGCTGCCGTCGAGGTTCGCGCCCGCGTCGATCCTGCGGTCGGTCAGCATGGTCTCGCCGGCGGTGAACCCGCCCGCCGAGTGGCCGACCACGCCGACGTGGGACAGGTCGAGCGAGCGGGCCAGGCCCGCCGGCGGGCGGCGGCGGGCCGCGTCCGGGTTGCCGCCGCGGGCCAGGACTTCCAGCTGGTCCAGGACGAAGCTCGTGTCCCGCACGCGGGTCGCCATCAGCTTCTTGTTGACGTCGATCGTCAGCGGCGGGACGGAGCGCGGCGCGACCCGGCCGTCCGGGAACCGCACCGCCGGCGGCTCGTGGGTGTGGTCGATGGCGACGACCGCGTAGCCCTCGCTCGCCAACTGCTCCGCGAGTCCGGTGCCCAGGGCGCGGGGGTTGCCGCGTCCCGGCGAGTACAGCACGACGGGTCGGCGGCCGGGGACGGCCGGCGCGTCGGGGACGGAGTGGGTGGCGAAGCCGTAGTCCAGCTCGGCCGGGTCGATGCGCAGGGCGCGGGCGTCGCTCGCGGCGACCACCTCGGCGACGCCGGGCGGCAGGTACGGCGCCTTCCCGTCCCCGTCCGCCCTGGCGGGGTACCGGATGGTGACCATCAGCTCCCGGGTGGCGCCCGGCACCCACGGGTCGGGGCGGGCGTGGTCGACCAGGTGGAGTTCGGTGGTCCCCACCGCGAAGGGGCCGGTGGGGGCGGGGAGTTCGAATCTCACCGGCGACACCGCGGCAGCGGGTGCGGGTGCGGCCGTCCGGGGTGGGACTGTCGCGGGTGGGGCTGTCCCGGGTGCGGCCGTGGCGGGCACGGCCGTGGCCAACGTCGCGCCGGCGAGCAGCGCCGGCAGGATCACTCGTTTTCCAGTCACCCGGACGAACCTAGGGCGGTCCGGGTGCGCACCGGATCAGGACGATCACCCAGCGGCACCCTGAGCCGCCCACTAGGTGACGTCGAATCCGGTCCACTGTGGAGCGCCCAGCGCGGCGGCGATCCGCCGCGCCCGCCGCCGGTGCCCGGCGGCCTGTCCGGGACGGCCGAGCGCGGCGGCGAGGGCGGCGAGGTGGTGGGCGGTCGGGCCGAACGCGACCAGGCCGCTGCCCGCGCCGGCGAGCTCCCCGGCCGCCGGGAGGAGCCGGTCGTAGAGGCGCGCCATGGTCGGCCGGTCGCCCGCTTCGACGGCGACCACCGCGTGCAGGCACGTCCTGGCCTCGAACAGCAGGTCGTGCGGCGAGTCGGGGACGACGGCCGCGAGCGCTTCGGCGCGCTCGCCCCGCGCCAGCAGGACGACCGGGCGCGCCCACGGCTCGTACGGGCCCCAGTCGGCGTCCGGCACGTCGCCGAGGCCCAGCAGCGCCAACGGCAGGATTCCCCTTTCCACGCCCGGCATCCCGGCGCCGGACAGGCGGGACGCGGCGGCGCGGTAGGCGGCCCGCGCCTCGTCCCGCCGCCCGGTCACGGCCAGGCGCAGCGCGGTGTACCAGGTGGTGAAGACGCCGACCAGCGGCAGGTCGTGCCGTTCGGCGAGCGCGTCGGCCGCGGCGGCGTGCCGGTCGGCGGCGGCCAGGTCGGCGAGCGCGGCGTGGGACTGCACGAGGATGAGGTGGGCGAGCACCTCGAACGTCACCAGGCCGTGGCGGGCGGCGAGGTCCAGCAGCTCCGCGCCGATCCGGGCCCGGTCCGGCGCGAGGCCCGCCCGGTGGCACGTCTGGAGGAACCGGCCGTTGAGCGCCAGGGCCAGCAACGCCGGGTCGTCCAGCTCGCGGGCGACGGCCTCGGCTTCGAGGGCCGCGTCCCGGCCACGCCGCCCGGTGTCGGCGCGGCGTTCCATCGCGATGGTGACCAGGAGGCGGGCGCGTTCGGCGTCGTGGCCCGGCGGCAGGGCGTCCAGCGCGCGTTCGGCCGCGTCGACGAGGTCCGCGGACAGGGCTTCGTCGTCGTTGGTGGTCCAGATCGCGGGCACGTCGAACGAGCCGATCGTGCGGGCGGTCAGCACCGGGTCGCCGGCCACCTCGGCGACGGCGCGCGCCCGGTGCCGGCGGGCCTGGTCGAGGTCGCCGGTCACGGCCAGCGCCCGCACCAGGCCCATCACGGCGTCGAGGCGGTCCGGTCCTCCCGTCCGGGCCAGCGTCTCGCGCCACCACCTGGCCGCCTGGTGCGGCGCGGACCGGCGCTCCGCGCGTTCCGCGGCGGCCCGGGTGTGGTGGGCGGTCCGCGCGGCGGCGACCCGGTTCCCGGCGCGCAGGAGGTGGTGGGCGACGGCCTCGACGTCGTCGGGGCGCACCCGCTCGACGACGTCGGCGGCAGCGGCGTGCCACCGGGCCCGGCGGGCGTGCGCGATGTCGTCGTACAGCGTCTCCTGCACGAGCGCGTGGGCGAACCGCAGCCGGTCGGCGTCCGGCTCGACCAGGAAACCCGCGAGCAGCGCCGACTCGACGGAGTCCAGCACCGCGTCCTCGTCGCCCGCGAGCGGGACCAGCACGTCCAGGTCGACCTCCTGGCCGAGGACGGACGCCTGGCGCAGGTGGGTGCGCGCCGTGTCGGAGAGCTGGGCGAGGCGGTGGCGCAGCACGTCGCGGACACCGGCGGGGACGGTGCTCAGGGCGGGGTCGGTCTCCCAGAGGCGGGTCAGCTCGCGGACGAAGAACGGGTTGCCGCCGCTGCGGGTGTGGATCGCGCGCACGTCGGCGTCCGTCGGCGCGCGGTCGGTGACGGCCTCGACCAGGTCGCGCACCCGGGCTTCGGTCAGGCCGCCCAGGTGGACGCGGGCGGGCTCGGTGCGGGCGGCCCGACCGAGGGCTCCGGTCAGGGCGGCGGAGATCTCGGTGGAGCGGTAGGTGCCGACGATCAGCACCCGGCCGGCGTCCGGGTCGGCGGCCAGGGACGTCACCAGCGCGAGGGTGTCGTCGTCGGCCCGGTGCAGGTCGTCGAAGACCAGCAGGACCGGCTGCTCCCGCCGGGCCAGGGCGGCGGCGATCGCGCGGTGCCGCTCGAACCGGCCGGCGGGCAGGTCGTCCCCGAGCGCAAGCGCTTCCGCCATCCGCGTCCACGGCCAGGCGGCGGGCGCGTCCTCGGCGCACGTGCCCCACGCGGTGGCCCAGCCGGCGGCGGCGAGCCGGGCGGCCAGCTCCTCGGCCAACGCCGTCTTGCCCGCTCCCGCCGTGCCCGAGACCAGCGCCAGCCGCCGGCCCGTCCGCGCGGCCCGGACCAGCTCGGCCAGCTCGTCCGCGCGGCCGACGAACGGGGTGGACCGGGCGCTCGACGGCTCGGGCGGTGGTTCGGGCGCGAGGGCCGGCGACTGGGCGAGGATGTCGGCCTCGAGCCGCCGGAGGGCGTGGCCGGGGTCGACGCCGAGCTCCGCGCGCAGCACGTCCCGGGACTGGCGGAGGGTGGCCAGCGCCTCGCCCTGCCGTCCGGTCCGGTAGAGGGCGAGGGCCAGCAGCCGCCGGCCGTCCTCGCGCAACGGGTGCGCGGTGACGTGCGCCCGCAGGTCCGGCACCGACTCCGCCGCCGCGCCCAGCGCCAACGCCGCCTCGGCCCGCCGTTCCACGGCCAGCAGCCGCACCTCGTCCAGCCTCGCGGCCTCGCCGTGCGCCCACGGCCGGTCGGCGAACTCCGCGTACGCGGGGCCGCGCCACAGGTCGAGCACGTCGTCCAGCAGCGCCTTCGCCTCCGCCGGCCGGCCGGCGGCCAGGGACCGGGCCGCCTCCCCCACCGCCGCCTCGAACCGCCAGGCGTCGACCTCGTCCGCCTCGCCCGCCCGCAGCGCGTACCCCGGCGGCACGGTCACCAGCAGCCGGGCGGGCGCGCGGGGTGGGCGGTCGGGTTCGAGGGCCTTCCGCAACGCGCCGACGAACGTCTGCACGGCGCCCAGCGCACCGTCCGGCGCGTCGTCGTCCCAGAGGTCGTCGATCAGCCGCGTCACCGGCACCACCCGGCCCCTGGCGACCAGCAGGCGTGCCAGCACCGCGCGGTGCCGCGGCCCCTTGAGGTCGAGCGGCCCGCGCCCACCCACGGCTCCCAACGGGCCCAACACCCGGAAACGCACCATCGCCGACACCGTATCCGACCTGGTCCAGGCGTGCGCCGGGGTGCTGATCGGCTGCTGACCGGGCGCTGATCGGCGCCGCCCAGAGTGGGTCGGGCAACCGCACCCCGACCGAACCCGGAGCCGCACGTGAAGGTCACCGAGCAGCGCGTCACCGTCGCCGACGGCGTGGCGCTCAACGTCGCCGTGGGAGGCACGGGCAGCCCCGTCGTGCTGCTGCACGGCTTCCCCCAGACCCACCTGATGTGGCGGCACGTCGCCGCCGACCTGGCCGCCGACCACACCGTCATCTGCCCCGACCTGCGCGGGTACGGCGACAGCGACAAGCCGGCCGACGACGGCCGGGCGTACTCGAAGCGCACGATGGCCGCCGACGTCGTCGCCCTCGCCCGCGCGCTCGGGCACGACCGGTTCGCGCTGGCGGGCCACGACCGGGGCGCGCTGGTCGCCGTCCGCGCCGGGCTCGACCACCCCGCCGCGGTCACCCACCTGGCGTCGCTGGACGTGCTGCCGACCCTCGACACGTGGGACGTCATGCACGGCGTCACCGCGGCCGTCGGTTTCCACCTGTACCTGATGGCCCAGCCGCCCGGCCTGCCCGAGGCGATGATCGGCGCGTCGGCGGACGCGTTCTTCGGCCACTTCCTCGACACGTGGGCCGTCGACCCGGCCGCGATCCCGGCCGACGTCCGCGCCGCCTACCTGAAGGCGTCCCGCGAGGCGGTCCCGTCGATCGTCGCCGACTACCGGGCCTCCGCCACCGTGGACGTCGAGCACGACCTGGCCGACCGGGAAGCCGGGAACCGGCTGCGCATGCCGGTGACCGTGCTGCAGCAGGACTGGGGCACGGTCCTCGGCTTCGACGCCGCCGACCGGTGGCGGCAGTGGGCCCCGGACCTGGACCACCGCACCGTCACGTGCGGTCACTTCATGGCCGAAGAGGCGCCCGGCGAGGTCGTCAGGGCGCTGCGGGACCTGCTCGCCCGCTAGATCCGGTGGGTGACCGGTTCCGGTGGCACGCTTCGGGGCGTGGACTTCCCCGGCGGCGTGCCGCTGACGGACGACGCGGCGCTCGACTGGGCCGCCGACGACTTCGGGCACGTCGTGCGACGGCGGCCGGTCGGTGTGCTGCGCCCGACGTCCGCCGACGACGTCCCGGCCGCGGTGCGGCTGGCCCGCGCGCACGGCCTCACCGTCGTGCCGCGGGCCGAAGGTCACTCGACCGGTGGACAGGCGCAGGCGCCCGGCGGGCTCGTGCTGGACATGACCGGCTTCCGGACCGTGCACCGGGTGACGTCCGAGCACGTCGTCGTGGACGCGGGCGCGCGGTGGAGCGACGTGCTCGCCGCCACCCTGCCGCTCGGCGTGACACCGCCCGTGCTGACCGACTACCTCGGGCTGTCCGTGGGCGGCACGCTGTCCGTCGGCGGTCTCGGCGGCGCGAGCCACCGCTTCGGGGCGCAGACGGACACCGTGCTCGAGCTCGACGCCGTCACCCCCGACGGCGTCCGGGTGACGTGCTCGCCGACCCGTCACCCGGAGGTGTTCGACGCGGTGCGCGCGGGAGGTGGCCGGCGGGGCGTGATCCTGCGGGCGACGGTGCGGCTCGTGCCCGCGCACACCCACGCCCGCTGCTTCCGGCTGCGCTACGACCGGGTGGGCGACTTCCTGCGCGACCAGCGGCTGTTGGCCGCCGAACGCCGGTTCGACCACCTGGAAGGGCGGGCCAGGCCGGACGGCGCGGGGCGGTGGTCGTTCCGGATCGACGCCACGGCCTACTTCACGCCGCCGGAGCCGCCGCCGGAGCCGTTGGCCGGGTTGCGCCACCGGCGTGAAGCGGCCGACGCCGACACCGCCACCTACCGCCGCTTCGCCAACCGGATGGCCGACGACGTGGCGGCCCTGCGCGTGCTCGGGCCTTGGCGGTGGCCGCACCCCTGGCTCACCGTGCTGCTGCCCGACACCGCCGTCGAGCAGGTGCTGACCGCGTCGTTGGCGGGGCCGGCGGTCGGCGAGAACGGCGTGGTGCTCGTCTACCCGGTGCCGCGCGCCGTGCTCCGCACACCCGGCCTCCGCGTGCCCGACAGCCCGCTCGTGTTCCTGCTGGCGTTGCTGCGGACCGCCGACTCGGCCCCGACCCTGCGCGCCATGCTCGAGGACAACGACGTGCTGCGCCGCCTCTGCCTCGCCGCCGGCGGCACCACCTACCTCCTCTGACCCCGCGTGTCCTACGTTCCGGTCACGCGTGTCCTACGTTCCGACCGTGCGTGTCCTACGTTCGGAACACCCATGTTGAACGCTCGGAACACACGCTCGCCGTGCCGAACGTTCAACACGGGGTACCGGAACGTAGGACACGCGTGACGCGAACGTAGGACACGCGTGTTCCGAAGGTAGGACACGCGAAGTGGTGGGCGGGTGCTGGTCAGTCGGGGCGTTCCGGCTCGGCCTTGGCGCGGCGGGCCCGCAGCGAGCCGGGACGCGCCTTCATCGACGGGTCGCGCCGCGTCTTGACCAGGCTCGCCACGGTCACCACCGTCAGCACCACGAGGATCACCGCGAGGCTGAGCAGCGTCGGCACCTCCGGCACGCGCGGGTCGAGGTCCTCGTGCGCCCAGTGCAGGATCAGCTTCACCCCGATGAACGCCAGGATCAGCGACAGGCCCGTCGACAGGTACACCAGCCGGTCGAGCAACCCCTTCACCAGGAAGAACAACGCCCGCAAGCCGAGCAGCGCGAACGCGTTGGCGGCGAACACGATGTACGGCTCGGACGTGATCCCGAAGACCGCCGGGATCGAGTCCAGGGCGAACAGCACGTCGATGCTGCCGATCGCCAGCAGCACCACGAACAGCGGCGTGGCCATCCGGCGGCCGTCGACGCGGGCGAACAGCTTGCCGTCCTGGTAGTCGTCGGCGATCGGCAGCACCCGGCGCGCGGTCTTCACCACGAGGTTGTCCTCGACGTCCGGGTCCTCGTCCCGGTGCCGGAACAGCTGCACGGCCGTGTAGATCAGCAGCAGGCCGAACAGCAGGAACACGAACGAGAACAGCGCCAGCAGCGTCGCGCCGACCGCGATGAACACCGCGCGCAGCGCCAGCGCCAGCACGATGCCGAACGTCAGCACCTTGTGCTGGTGCTCCTCCGGCACGGCGAACGTCGACATGATGATCACGAACACGAACAGGTTGTCGACCGAGAGGCTCTTCTCCACCAGGTAGCCGACGAAGTACTCGGTGCCGGCCTGCCCGCCGTACGCCAGCGTGAACCACACGCCGAACAGCAGGGCGAAGAGCACGTAGAACACCGACCACGCGGTCGCCTCGCGGATCTTGACGCGGTGCGGGCGCAGGACCGCCAGCACTAGGTCCACCGCGATCAGCACGAGGACCAGGCCGATGGTGAGCGCCCAGGTGAGCCCTCCGATGTCCGCCACGTCAGCGGCCCCGGCGGGCGGAGGTGGGCGGGACCGGCGGCGGTAGCGGGTTCGGCGGCACCGGGTCGGGTCCGGTCGGGTGCGGCCGGCGCGGGACGGGGTCCGGGGTCGACGGGTCGGGCGGGTCCGGTTCGTGGCCGCGGGGCGGGGAGGCGGAGGGGCGGGCCGGGTCGGGCCGGTGGGCGCGGAGTTGCGGGGTCACGCGTGCCTCCTCGTGGAGTCGTTGCGTCGCGGTGCGCGATCACCGCCGAGCACGGCGCGTGGTCGAGCACAATGTGACGCACCGGGCCGCACGGCGCACGGCGGACCGCGCGGGGACCGGAGGAGTACCCCGGCCCGCGGACGGCGTGACCGGGGCCCCTCGGCAGGGCGTAACGCCGCACCGGACCAGGACGACGCCACGGTCACACATGAGGTCCACACCGAGGGGCGGCGTGCCATGACCGATCGGCATGGGCGGGGCGCGGATCTCGCCGTCGGCACGACCGAGGCGCGCGGCCTCGCGGTCACCCGGGTCGTCGGCGAGGTCGACCTGGCGGGTGTCGACCTGGTCCGCGCCGAGCTGGACGCCCAGCTGGCCCGGCGGCCACCGGTGCTGGTGGTGGATCTGACCGAGGTGACCATCCTGGGTTCGCTCGGCATCGCGGCCCTGCTCGACGCGCACCACCGCGCGGTCGCGGTCGGGGTCCGGTTCACGGTCGTGGCGAGCCGCCGATCGGTCGTTCACCCGTTGGAGCTCACCGAGGTCGACCGGGTGCTGACCGTCGTGCCGTCCCTCGATCAGGTGGTCATCGGCTGACGTTCTCGCGCGCCTCGCGGGGACGACGGGCGTAGTGCGCCACGATGCTCACGGTGGCCGCGAGGAAGACGAGCTGCATGAGCGTGCGCGGCACCAAGGCGTCGCCGAACGACGGTGAGATGCCCTGCCGGGCGGCGTAGACGTTCGCCGGGAACATGCCGACCAGCATCGCGGTCAGGCCGGCCGCCGCCCACGGCGCGGTCCGCCGCCACAGCACGCCCGCCGCGCCCGCGAGTTCCAGCACGCCCGTCACGGTGATCACGAGACCGGGCGCGGGGACGGCGGGCGGCACCATCGCGATCAGCTCCTCGCGCAGGCCGGCGAAGTGCGCCACCCCGGTCGCGACGAACATCGCCGCGACCCCGCACCGCACGGCGAACGGCCAGGCGGGGACGCGGGTGACGCCGACGGCCCGCAGGCCGACCAGGGCGAGGGTGACCAGGACGAGGATCACGAGCGGTGCCACGGGCACTCCTCCGACGACGGACACGACGTGAACTTGACAGTGGCAAGATTGACGGCGACCCGCGAACTTGTCAATGACTAGATCGCGGGTAGGCTGCCGGGGTGACCACGGAGCGCCCGTACCACCACGGGGACCTGCGCCGCGCCGTCCTGGACGCGGCGGTCGAGGCGATCACCGAGCACGGACCCGCCGGCGTCGGCCTGCGCGACCTGGCCCGGCGGGTCGGGGTGTCGCACGCGGGACCGGTGCACCACTTCAAGGACAAGGCGGGCCTGCTCACCGCGCTCGCCGCGGAGGGCTTCACGCTCCTGGCCGACGCGCTGGACGGGACGGTGGCGGCGGGCGGCGACATCGTCGACCTGGGCGTGGCCTACGTGCGCTTCGCGGTCGGGCACCGCGCGCACTTCGAGGTGATGTTCCGGCCCGACCTCCTGCGCCCCGACGACCCCGCGTTGACCGAGGCGCGCGACCGGGCCGGCGCGGCCCTGGCGGACGGCGTCGCCGACCGGCCCGACCCGGCGTCGGCGTCGGTCGCGGCCTGGTCGCTCGTGCACGGCTTCGCGACGCTGTGGAACACCGGCGCGCTGTCGCGGGCCGGCCGGGACCCGGAGGCGATGGTGCGGGCCTTCGCGGGCTCGATGTTCCCGACCTAGCGGGCGGCCGGGCGCGCGTCACGACCGCCGGCGCGGCACCTCCACGCACGCCGACCGACCGACCGGCCACAGCCGGTCGGTCGGGTCCGGCGGGACGACCGTCACCGCTCCTCCACCAGGTCGCCCAGGTCGCGCAGGGTCCCGGTGACGGCGCGCAGCTCGGCCAGGGGCATGCGGGCGGCCACGTCGTTCGCCCACGCCGCCTGGCGCAGCTCGACCTCGCGCAGGGCCGCCCGGCCGCGCGGGGTGAGCGCGAGCAGCCGGGCCCGGCGGTCGCGCACGTTGTCCCGGAACTCGGCCATGCCGTCGCGGACCAGGCCGGCCGCCGTCTGCCGGACGGCCTGCCTGGTCAGCCCCATCACCCGGGCCACCTGCGCGATCGTGCGCGGCCCGTGGTCCACCACGCCGAGCACCTGCCACCGGGCGCTGGTCAGGCCCGCCGGCTCGGCCAGCCCGTCACCGGCGGCGAGGAGCAGGCCGTTCACCCGGAACACCTCGACGAGGAGGTTCGAGAACTCGCGGCCACGATCGGACAGGTCGGTCACATCGGACAATCTGGCAGGTTGACAAGTACCTGTCAAAGCCGGTCGACCGGTGAGCGCCGGCGGTCACCGGTCGGCCAGGTCCCGGTTGGACAGGAACCGCAGGTACTCGTCGAGGTCGAGCGGGTTGCCGTCCGTCCTGGCCCGGGTCGGCGCCGGCCCGCGGACCCGGCGGGCGGGGCCCGGTTCGTGCCGGATGCTCCCCTCGCCGCAGGTCAGACCGGGCAGGGCGGCGGCGAGGTCGTGCAGCGAGCGCGCCGGGAGGTCGCCCGGCACGCGCCACACCGGGCCGGTCGCGACCGCCGGGCCGAGGTCCGCGCCCAGCGAGAGCAGCAGGCCGGTCACGGCGCTGAGCGCGTCGTCCGGCACCTCCACCTCGACGGTGGAGCCGGGCTCGTGCACGGCGCTGCCCGCCTGCCGCAACGCCCGCAGCAGCACCACGGGCGTCAGGTGGCGGAAATCGGCGGCGACCGTCATCGGCGCGTCGAAGCCGACGCGCGTGATGGTCACCGCGCAGTCGGTGACCTCCCACCCGTGCAGGCCTTGCCGCAGCGTCGCCGTCGCCGCCTCCTCGATCGCCCGGTGGTACGCCTTCGGCAGCAGGCCGAGCTGGGCCTGCCTGGTGAAGGTGCGGCCGGAGCCCGGCGGCAGCGGCTCGACGCGCACGCCGACCGTCTGCCAGAAGTCGTTCGGCCCGCGCGGGTCGAACTCGTGCACCGACTCGCCCCGGCCCACCGGCCGTTCGAAGTACACCGGCCGGGCCTGCTCGAACACCGCCTCGACGCCGAACTCGCGGTGCAGCCGCTCGGCGATCACCTCGCGCTGCACGGCCCCGTAGAGCAGCACGGACGTCGTGCCGCCGCCCGCCGCCCGGGTCCGGATGAGCGGGTCCTCGTCGGCCAGCCTGGTCAGCGCGGCGTGCAGCTCGGCCGCCCGGCCGGGTTCCCCGGGCCGGACCACCGACTCCAGGATCGGCGGCGAGAAGTGCGTCCTCCCGCCGTCGTCGTCCGCACCCAGCCGATCACCCACGCGCACGTGGGGCAGCCCGCGCAGCTTGCCGATGTCGCCCGCGGTGAGCGGCCCGGCGCCGCCGCCCACGACCTCCAGCCCGGCGACGCGGCCCCGGTGCTCCTCCACCGCGCCCGAGGGGTCCCGGCGCCGGAACGCCACCCGCTGCCGGCCGTGCAGCGTCCCGGAGAACAGCCGCAGGTAGGCGACCTTCTCGCCCTTGCCGGTGCGTTCGACGGCGAACACGGCGCCGCGCAGGTCGTCGGACGGGGCCGGCCGCGGCGCGAGGAACCCCCGGATGCCGTCGGCCAGCTCCGCCGTGCCCGCGCCGGACACCGCCGAGCCGAAGTACACCGGGTGCACCAGCCCCCGGCACGTCTGGTCGCGCAGCGGCGCGGACACGTCCTCGGGCACGTCGCCGTCGATCACCCGGCCCAGCAGCGGGAGGTCGTGGTCGGCCAGGAGCTCGGCCGCCTCCGCCCGGAACGCGCCGTCGGCGGCGGGCCGGGCGACGACCCGCGCGTCCCGCGCGCCCAGCCGCTCGACCCGCACCATCGGGAGCACGGCGGGCGTCAGCCGGCGGCGGATCTCGGCGAGCAGGTCGTCGTGCCGCGCGCCCATCCGGTCGATCTTGTTGACGAAGAGCAGGGTCGGCAGGCGCAACCGGCGCAGCGAGCGCAGCAGCACCCCGGTCTGCGCCTGCACGCCCTCGACCGCCGAGATCACCAGCACCGCGCCGTCCAGCACGGACAGGGCGCGGTCGACCTCGGCGACGAAGTCCGGGTGCCCCGGCGTGTCCACCAGGTTCACCTGGAGGTCGCCGAGCCGGAACCAGGCGACGGCGGAGCGGATCGTGATGCCGCGGCGGCGTTCCAGCTCGCCGCTGTCGGTCTGCGTGTCACCGCTGTCGACGCTGCCGAGCCGCGGGATCGTCCCGTGGTCGAACAGCAGCCGCTCGGTGAGGCTGGTCTTACCTGCGTCGACGTGCGCGAGCACGCCCAAGTTGAGGGTTCGGGTGGTGATGACGGTCCTCGGGGGTGTGGGAAGGGGCATCCGGACGGAGCAGACCGTCGAGTCGCCGCATCTCATTCCTCCTCAAGGCGTGAACACCTGCGCGGCACACCGTAGGGCGGACACCCGGCTTCGCGCCGGCCGATTTCACCCGGTGGTGCGCGGCGGCGGTGCGCGGCGCGGCGGACGACCGGTTCCACGCCCGTTCCCCAACGGGCGTGGAACCGCTCCCCTTCCCCCTGCCCCCCTTGCCCCCTGCTTCCCCTCTGATCCCCCCGGATCCCCTCGCCCCCCGGCTCCCCGACCTGCATCAATCCTGATCGACGGAGCCACCGGGAACAATGTCGCACCCAGGCCGCTCCGAGACCCGGTCAATTGCCGGGTTCCGGCAAAGAAGCCCCGGCGGGCGGGCCACACCGCCATACCACGGTGAAGCTAGTCAGAAAATCTCCCACTTGGCTGCTGTGCGGTAACTTGCCGGCACCTAAGCTGCTGTCCGACGACCCCTGCCGCATCCCTGCGCCGAACCCCGGTCGACCCCGGACCGGCGAGGGCTGCCCGTCGAAAGGACAGTCCCCATGCGTACCGGTCGATTCCGCGCCGCCGTCGTGGCCGCCGCCACCGCCCTGCTCGCCATCACCGGCGCGACCGCCGCCTCGGCCGCGCCCGCCGAAGTCGTCCAGGACACCGTCTTCCAGCCCGCCGCCGACACCCCCGTCACCGCCCTGGTCACCAAGCTGACCCACGCGCAGGCCACCGCGCGCTTCAGCGCGGCCGGCATCTCGTGGACGTCCAGCGGCGGGTGCAGCGACCGCAACAACCCGACCTGCACCTCGTTCACGCAGATCAACCTGACCACGGTGCAGGGCGCGGAGACGCTCAAGCGGGCCACCGGCTGCGCGCTGACCATCACCGGCGGCACCGAGACCGGCCACGCCAGCGGCACCTACAGCCACTGGAACGGCTACAAGCTCGACTTCCGCCTCACCACCTGCCTCACCAACTACGTGAAGGGCACCTTCACCTCCATCGGTGGCAACAAGTGGCAGTCCGGCTCCGGGAACGTCTACTACCTCGAGAGCAACCACTGGGACGTCACCTACTACAACTGCGGCGGCTGCTGACACCGCCGCGTGGAAGGGGGACCGGCGGCGCGACCGGTCCCCCCTCTCACACCCTCGCGGTCACCCGAAGGCCTTCACCTCCAGCAGCCCGACCGAGCCCGCCCCGCTCCGCAGCACGACCCGCAACCGCGTCGTGCTCACCGGCGTGAACGTCACCTCCTGGTAGGCGTCCGGCGCGACCGGGTAGCCGCTCGCGCCCGCCACGTCCACGTAGGCCGACCCGTTCCACTGCTGCACCTTCCACGACGCGGGCACCCGCACTCCCCCGTTGTCGTCGAAGAAGTACACCCGAGCCGACCGCACCGACTGCGCCGACGCCCACGTCAGCTCGGCCCACTGCTCGCCGGTCTCGGGCCAGGTGCCCCACCGCGGGTTGACGGCGTCGTCGGACGACGGCGGGTCGACGCCGTCGTTGATCGCGGCCACCGACTCCCACGACGAGGTGTAGGACGCCGACGGCGTGGCGGAGGCGGCCAGGTTCACCGGCGGCTGCGGATCGGTGCCGCCTCCCCTGCTGTAGGCCTTCACCTCGGTCAGCCCGGTCCTGAACCCGGGGGCGTGCGTCACCTGGACCCGGATCCGCTGCGTGGACACCGGGGTGAACGCGACCCGGTTGTAGTTGGCCCTCGGCGTGGCCGGCGTCCTGCCCTGCGCCGCCGCGCCGACCCACGTGGAGCCGTTCCAGTACTGGATCGCGTACGACGACGGCGCCCGGTACCGGTTGCCCGCCCGGTCGTCGCGGAAGTGCAGCCGCACCTCGTCCACCGTGCGCTGCTGCCGGAAGTCGATCTCGTACCAGTCCGCGGCGTTGGGCGATCCCGAGGTGCCCCACAGCGGCTCGTTGATCGGGAACCCGTCGACCGCGGCCCCGACCGACGTGCCGGACGCCGTGTACGACGCCGTGACGCCCGCGCCCTGCGCCAGGTTCGGCGCGGTGGAGGTCAGGTCGACGCCCGCCTTGGCGAACATGTCGACCATCCGCGCGCCGCCGTGCGCCACGTCCTGCGGCGCCTGCAACCCGGTGACCGCCGCGGAGTGGTTCACCGTGCCGGCGCCGGAGGGGAACGTGACCTCGCCGTTGGCCGGGTTGTAGAGCACGCGGGTCAACCGGTCGACGGTGAACGCGCGCGTGCCGTCGAGGTAGACCGAGTAGCCCTGCGGCACGCCGTTGTAGCGGGTGACGCCGTCGGCCGGGTCGTCCCACACCACGCTCAGGTCCATGTTGCGGTAGCGCAGGTTGTTGACCGCGAAGTGCGACCAGCCGATGGTGATCGGCGACAGCTCGATCCGGGTGTCGGTGCGCGGGCGCAGCCCGGCCACGTCCTCCACCACGGTCCAGTTGCTGCTGCCCAGGATGTTGTGGTGGATCCACGACCGGTAGTCGATGCTGCGGCTGCCGGAGTTCCAGTCGGCCCAGAACTCGTTGGCGTCGGGCCACTGCGTGTTGCCGCCGACGTACTGCGCCCAGGTGTTCCAGTAGAGCAGCTTCTTGTAGTCCTCGGCGGTCATCCACTGGTTCGGGTAGTTGCGCAGCACCGAGGAGTACAGCCGGAACTGGACGGTGGAGTTGATGGTGGAGAAGTTGTTGGAACCGGGGTGGCCCGCCTGCGCGGCCTCCGCCTTGTCGCGCTGGTTGGCCGTGTAGAACGGGAAGACCGGGTACTCGTTCGGGTCGGCGAACAGCCGCAGCGCCTGCTTGTACTGGTCGGTGTTCGGCATCAGGCCGACCGAGAACGGGTAGTAGTTGTTGATCTCCTTCCACGGCACGTGGGTGTTCGTGGCCACGTGCTTGTGCTCCAACAACTGCCGCGACGGGTTCCACAGGGTGGTCACCACGCCGTTGCGGATGCGGTCGGCGAGCGCTTGCATCTCGCTCGCCTTCGCGGTGTTGCCGGTCAGCGCGTAGGCCTGTTGCGCGGCCATCGCGCCGCTCCACACGTACGCCGTCTCGGCGCGGTCGAGGTTGCCCGCGCGCCAGTCGAACGACACCGCGTCGGCGTCGTTGCCCGTCATGGCGCCCCAGTCGTACTCGATGACGCCGTTGTTGTTGGTGTCGTAGGTGGCCAGTTGCCCCTTCACGTCACCTTCGGCGTACTTGGCCAGGTTGCCCGCGACGCCCGGCCGGCCGCCGTGGATCTGGTAGCTGCGCCACGCCGCCTCGGAGATGTACTGGGTGTAGGAGTTGGACCAGTTCTCCGGGTCGCCGGGGTTGTCCATGAACCGGCCGCCCTTGGACGACTGGCCGACCGACAGCCACGGCCCGTACGAGTAGACCGGGTCGCGCAGGTACTTCAGGTCGTCGATGTGCATCGGCTGGGTCAGCGCGATCGCGTTGTTGTAGCCGGTGACGCCCTCGATCGAGACCGGGAACTGGAAGTCCTGCCCCGGGATGTCCACGTCGAGGTGGTTGAAGCGCATCAGCCACCAGCGGTAGTAGACGTTCTTCTTGATCGCCGGGTCGGGCACGTCGATGTAGGGGATGTTGTCCGCCCACCACCGGTTGTAGTCGCGCACGTGGGTGGCGAACGCGACCGACGGCGAGTGGCCGCGGTAGGCGTTGTACTCGGTCAGCGACTCGGGGATCTCGTCGGTGACGAAGCCCATCACGACCTTGGTGGTGGCCGACTGGCCCGCGCCCAGCGTGACCGACCGGGTCAGCGCGCCGCTCGCGGCGGCGAACCCGTCGCCGGCCAGCCTGGGCCGGATGGTGGTGAGGTTGTTCTTCACCTGCCGCGAGCCGGTCAGCTCGGCGCCGCTGACCGCGGTCGCGTAGGGCGAGGTGACGCGCAGCGGCAGCGTGGCCGACGCCGAACCGGTGTTGGTGACGGTCAGGTTGGTGACGGCGACGTTGTTGTGCGTGATGAACTTCGCGACCTCCACCCGCACCCCCGTGCCGGTGTAGACGCCCTTCCAGTGGCTCGGGGCCTGCCAGCGGCTCGACACCTGCTCGGTCAGCGTCCCGGAGCCGACGGTGATCGCGTAGGCGTTCTGGCTGCTGATGTTGTCCCAGTAGGCGGCGTTGCCGCCGAACCCGATCACGGCCGGGTTGTGGGTGTACATGAACGCGCCGCGACCGCGGGTCATCAGCCACGGGCCGGCCGGGTCGTTGCCCGGTCGGGCGAGCAGGCGGTCCACCCAGAAGTCGGTGCCGCCGCTCTCGGCGTCGTAGATCGCGCGCATCGTGCTGCCGGTGCTGTAGCCGACCGGCGGCGCGGGGACCGAGGGGCCGTTGAACGTGGGGTAGCCGATCGTCTGCGCGGCGGAGGCGCCCTGCACCGGCACGAGGAGCGCGCCGAGCACCACCACGGCCGCCAGCCGTCGGGTCACGCCTGGAAGGCCTGCCATTCCAACACCCCCGTCGAGAAGTCGGGCTTCGAGGTGATCGACAACCGCAGCCGCGTGGTGTTCACGGCGGTGAACGTGGTGGTGTTGAACGCGTTGCCCGCGACGCCGCACGCCGACTGGCCGGGCACGCCGACGTAGGCGCTGCCGTTCCAGTACTGGACCGCGCACGACGCGGGCAGGTCGATGCCCTGGTCGTCGTCGAACCAGTAGGTGGCCACCTTGTTGATCGAACGGCTGGTCGGCCACTGGTACTCGACCCACTGCGTGCCGCGCTCGGGCCAGTTGCCGTAGGCGAGGTTCGAGCGGTCCGCCGAGTCGGCGGGCGTGCCGCCGTTGTTCAGCGCCGCCAGCGACTCCCACGTCGAGACGTAGGAGGTGGACGCGGTCGCCGACGGGGCCAGGTTCGTTCCCGTGCCGGGACCGGTGCCCGGGTTCGGCGGCGGGCCGGTCGTGGTCTGGGTGACCTTGCGCATCGTGCCGTCGGCGTTGAACTGCAGCAGGTCCACCGCGACGGACCGGCGGAAGTTGCCGCCGCCGGGCGCGTTGGCGTTGTGGTAGACGATGTACCACTGCCCGTTGAACTGCACGACGCCCGCGTGGTTGGTGGTCGAGGAGACCTTGTCGAGCACGACGCCGCGGTGCGTCCACGGCCCCAGCGGGTTGGTGGCGGTGGCGTAGCGCTGGCAGGCGTAGCTCGAGTCGGTGACGCAGCCGTTGGTGTCGTTGGCCGCGTACATCAGGTAGTAGAGGCCGTTGCGCTTGAACATCCAGGGCGCTTCCCAGAAGTTCGCCAGGCCCTGCGGTGTGGTCACCGCGCCGTCCAGCTCGACCATGTCGGGCTTCAGCTTCGCCGCCCGCGCGCCCCAGTAGCCGCCCCAGTAGAGGTAGGACTGGCCGTCGTCGTCGGTGAACACCGTCGGGTCGATGTTCAGCCCGGACGAGTTGGGCGTGCTGTCGCTGATCAGCGGGCCGCCCTTGGCGTCGCGGAACGGGCCGAGCGGGCTGTCGCCCACCGCGACGCCGATGTCCATCCAGCCCGCGCCGTTGCCGTTGACCGACGTGTACCAGTAGTACTTGCCGTTCTTCGGCTCGACCTCGCTCGCCCACGCGTCCGCGCCCGCCCACGGGAACGTGCCGATGTTCGCCTTCGCGCCGTGGTCGGTCCAGTTGGCGGCGTCCGTCGAGGACAGCACCCGCCACTCGCGCATGAGGAAGTTGTTGTTGCCGGTCGCGGCCTCGTCGCGGCCCGCGTAGATGTACATCGTGTTGCCGACGACGAGGGGCGCCGGGTCGGCGGTGTAGTAGCTCGTGATGATCGGGTTGGCCGCGGAGGCGGTCGGTGCGACGGCGACGACGGCGGCGGAGGCGACGAGCGCGAGTGCCGCGCCCAGCCTCACCGCCCGGATTCGGGTGCCCATGAGTGAGTCCTAACGGTGGGGGATGGTGACTAGCGGCCGGTGGCGTGCAGGTCGGC
Source organism: Saccharothrix sp. 6-C (assembly GCF_016695385.1). NCBI lineage: Bacteria > Bacillati > Actinomycetota > Actinomycetes > Pseudonocardiales > Pseudonocardiaceae > Saccharothrix > Saccharothrix sp. 6-C. Next base: position 5,916,634 of record NZ_CP064192.1, read on the forward strand.
CACTTCGGCGGCGGTGAGGGCGCGGCCGTAGACCCGGAAGCCGTCCACGGCGCCGTCCAGGTAGGGGTCGCCCGGGTACTGGGAGCGCCTGATCCAGTTCTGCGTGGTGCTGCCGAGCGCGGACGGCCGCACGGTCAGCGCCGCGTTGCGGGCCGCCTCGACCCCGTTGACGTAGAGCACGCCGAGGTCGCCGGCCTGCGTCACGGCCACGTGGGTCCACGCGCCGGCGGGCAGCGGTGACGGCGCGTCGATGCGCTGCTCGGCGCCCGACCCGCCGGTGGTGATGGCGAACCTGGCGCCGCCCGCCGATCCGCGCGGCGTCAGGAACAGGGACGAGGTGGCGCCCGTCCCGAAGTCGAACACGCGCGCCCAGGTGGTCACCGCGTCCAACCGCACCCAGGTGGCCACGCTGAACGCCGCGGCGCCCACCAGCAGGCCCGCGGGCAGCAGCACGTGCTCGCCGGCGCCGCCGAGGTCGACGGCCGAGCCGGTGCGTCCCGCGGTCCACCGGGCGCCGCCGGCGAGGGTGGCGGTCCGGCCGTTGCCGGTGGCGTCGGCCGCCACCGAGCCCGCCGCCTCGTCGAACGGGTAGTGCGCGATGAACGGCGGCGGCGCGGGCGTGTCGGTGACGTTCCAGTAGACCGTGTAGCGCTGGCCGTGCAGCTGGTAGAACGGCAGCAGCGTGACCTGGCCGGTGCTCGCCGTCGCCGTGTACCGCAGCGGGGTGGTCGTGGCCCGCAGGGTGCCCGGCTGGAGCGTGGGCATCGACGTCAGGTTCGTCGTGCCGTAGGCGCCCGCGAGCACGATCGGGCCGTGCTCGACCGCCTGCACGGCCGGGTTGTCCGGCGCGGGCTCCCGGGTCAGCGCCATCGGCAGGCTGAGGTCCACCACGTCGCCGCTGCTCCACGTCCGGTCCAGGCGCGCGTACGTGCCCGGCGTGGTCGCCACGTCCTGCACCACGCCGTTGAGCTTGAGCTGGGCGCCCGCGGCCCAGGACGGGACGCGCACGCGCAGGTCGATCCGGCCCGAGCCGGTGACGGTGAGCCGGGTGGCGGCCGACTCGGGGAACCCGGTGTCCTGCCGCACGGTGATCCCCCGGCCCGGCCACGTGAGCGCGGAGGCGATGAACAGGTTGACGTACAGGGTGTCGCCGGCCTGGAAGTAGATGCTGTCGGAGTGCTTGGTGTTGGTCTCCATCCCGGTGCCGTGGCAGCAGGTGAAGTCCTGGTAGTCGTTGCTGTAGGTGCGCCGGCCGCCGGGTCGCAGCGGCACGTAGTAGCTGTGGTGGCCGTGCGCGGAGGCCGGGTTCTGGCCGCCGAGCAGGTGGTTGTACAGCGCCTTCTCGTGGAAGTCGAAGTAGTGCGCCTTCGGGTCGGTGCGGAACAGCTGGCGGGTCAGCTTGAGCATGTTGTAGGTGTTGCAGCACTCGCACGTGTTGTCGGACAGCTCCGACGCGATCCGGCCCGGCGCCTTGAAGTACTCGCCGTTGGAGTTGCCGCCGATGGCGTAGGTGTGCGTGCCGACGACGATGTGCCAGAAGTTGGTCGCGATGTCGCGGTACCGGGTCAGGCCGGTGGCGTGGTACTCGCGGATCGCGCCGAGCGCCTTGGGGATCTGGGTGTTGGCGTGGTAGCCGTTGAGGGCGTCGGTGTTCGCCGCCAGCGGGTCGAAGACCTCGGCGTGGTCGAAGTGCTGGGCGGCGGTGAGGTGCGCCGGGTCGCCGGTGAGCTGGTAGAGGTTGGCCAGCACCTCGTTCACGCCGCCGAACTCCGTCTTGAGCATGTTCTGCCGCTGGGTCGGGGTCAGCCGGCCGTTGCGCGTGCCGACCCACGCGGCCATCCGGGTCAGGACGGTGAGCGCCTGGGCGTTGCCCGCCAGCAGGTGCATGTCCAGCAGGCCGGCCATGATCTTGTGCAGCGTGTAGTACGGCGCCCAGACCTGCTGGCGGGCCTCCACGCGGTCGATGAAGCTCTCCGGGAACGCGGACAGGTAGCCGGTGGTGAACCCGGCCGCCTGCGCCCGGTCCTGGCAGGCGGCGAGCTGGGTGACCAGGTAGTCGCCCTTGCTCCGGAACGCGGTGTCGCCGGTGCTCGCGTACGCCTGGGCGAGCGCGGTCAGCACGTGGCCGGTGGAGTGGCCGCGCAGCTCGGTGGTCGGCGACTCCCAGCCGCCGCACGCGGCGGCTGACGACGGCAGGCCGACGTTGAGCCGGAACGTGTGCAGCAGCCGGTCGGCGTCGAGGAACTTGAGGTAGGCGTGCGTGCGGGAGGTGTTGGTCTGGAACGGCCCGGCCAGCAGCGTCACCGCGCCGAGCGGGAACGGGTGCGCCGACACGCCCGTGTCCGGTCTCGCGGCGGCAGTGGTGGTGGTGGTGGTCGGGTCGGTGGCGGCGACGGCGGCGCCGGTCAGGGCGGGCAGGGCGGTGGCCGAGGCGACCACCGCGCCCGCGCGCAGCACGGCACGGCGGGATGGGGTGGGCAGGGACATGGTCGTGACCTTCCGTGGCAGAGGGGCCGGCGCCCCCGGTGCAGGGTTCGGGGGCGCCGGCGGTCGCTCAGCGGCCGTAGCGGCTCTTCAGGTGCCGCCACCAGTCGCGGAACATCCAGGCGTCGAACTCGGTGATGGTCGTCGCGCTGCCCGCCTTCATGAGGAAGCCGCCCACGCCGGACGGCGTCCAGTCGTAGAAGTCGTCCAGTCCGAAGGTGTGGCCGATCTCGTGCAGCAGGATGTGCACGTCGGGCGAGCCCAGGTTGTTGACGAAGTACTCGCTGCCGATCCGCTGACCCCAGTCGCCGCCCGCGCCGCCGCCCATGCCGGCGGTCAGCCACAACGACTGGTCGTAGTGCCGGGGCACCCCGCCGGGGCAGTTGCGGTACTGGCCGTCGCGGACGAAGAACCGGCCGCACTGCTCGGCGCACTGCGGCGCGTTCTCCCGGATGTTGTTGACGTAGACGTCGACCGAGTTGTCGCTCCACTGCAACGTGGCGCGGTCGCGCACCGCCCAGCCGACGACCTTGATCGGGACCTGCGCGTAGGGCCAGTTGTTGTGGCCCACCATGAGGTCCGTCCACTTCTTGTACTGCTCGGCGAGCTTCGCGTGGATGCGGTCGCGCAGCGACGCGCTCACCGGCGCCGACGAGTCCCACCGCACGCAGAAGTTCAGGTAGCCGCCGTTGGCGAAGACCTGGTCCCAGCCGTAGTTGCGGAACCCGTACAGGTCGCCGTAGGTGCTCTCCTGGTGCGACCACACCTGGTTCAGCGGGGTCACCAGGTTCGACGGCGGGCTCCACGTCGCCGGGTTGGCCGCGGCCGTGACGTCACGCGCCTGCTCGGCCTGCGCGACGCCCGCGCCGCTCACCGCCAGCGCGAGCGCGAGCGCGGTCAGCACTGTTCTCATCCATGGTCGTGACACGACGATCTTCCTTCCGGTTGCCGGACGAAGCAGCGTCGGACGCGCGAGGTCAGCCCTGGAAGGCTCCTGGGGCGACCCCGCGGACGTGGCTGCGTTGCATGGCGGCGAAGAACGCGGGGCAGGGCACTGCCCCGGGCACCACGGCGGAGGTGGTGGTGCGGCCGTCGGCGCGGACCGGCTCCCCCGGTTCCCCCGCCGCGGCCCCGAACGGGTCGCGCGTCATCAGGGCGCGGCGGGAGGCCGCGGCGTCGGCGCCGCGCCGCCTCCCGGGCCCGGCGTGTCCGCCGCGGAGGCGACACGAAGCCGTCTGGTTCTCACCGGTCTCTCCTTTGAGCACGGTTCGGGTGGTGTGTCCGGCCGGGTGGCCGATCAGGGCGGGTCGGCCGGCGGGGTCAGGTGGCGGGCAGCCAGACCCGCATCGTGGACGGGCCGCCGCGCGCCCACCGGTGGTACGGCACGAGGTTCAGCGGGGTGCTCGGCCGGGTGCGGTCGTCGGTCGGCCGCGGCGCGCCGTAGGGCCAGTCGTCCGGGCCGGGGGCGGTGAACCGGGCGCGCACCTCGACGCCGGACCCCGCGTCGACCGGCGGCACGGTGGCGTCCACGCGCAAGGTGTCGAGGTCGACCTCGCCCTCGGACTCGGCGCAGTACACCAGCGGCCCGCGTTCCACCGCCACGCACCCGCGCGTCGCGTCGATCCTCGGGTCGGGCGCGGTGAAGCGGGGCCGGGTCGGCAGCTCCAGCCGGATCTCCTCGCCCACCGCGAACGACCGGTACACGACGATGTCGCCCACCGGCACGTGCCGGCGGCCGTGGGTGGTGACCAGCTCGGCGCCCGCCGCCCACTGCGGCACCCGCAGGGTGATCGACCACGGCTGGTCGTCGGTCTTGGTCACGCGCACGGTCACGGCGCCGTCGTCGGGCAGGCCGGCGCGCACCCGCAACCCCACCTCGCGGCCGTCGTCCAGCCGGGTGGAGATCTCGGAGTCGGCGTACTGGTGCAGGCGGACGCCCGTGTCGTCGACCGTGACGAGGTAGCACGAGAGGGCGGCCAGCAGGCGGGCCGCGTTCGGCAGGCAGCACGACACCTCGAACCACGGCGCCCTCGGCCCGCCGCCGAACCCCAGCTGTTCCTCGTCCGCCGCCAACGCAACCGTGGGCGTGCGCTGGTGCAGGGTGTGCGCGTAGAAGAACGACCGGCCGTCGTCGCCGATCGCGGTGGCGACGACGTTGTAGAGGATGCGTTCGATCACCTCGTCGTACCGGCCGTCGCCGGTGGCCAGCAGCAGCCGCCAGGCGAGCATGATCGCGGCCACCCCGGCGCACGTCTCGGAGTACGCCCGGTCCGACGGGAGCACGAAGTCGTCGCCGAACGCCTCGTCGGCGTGCCGGGAGCCCATGCCGCCGGTGAGGTAGGTGCGCCGGGCCAGCGTCCGGTCGAACTGGGCCGCGACGGTCCGCAGCAGCTCGTCGTCACCCGTCTCGACCGCGACGTCCACGGTGGCGGCGGCCAGGTAGAGCGCGCGCACGGCGTGGCCGTGCAGCACGGTGGACTGCCGCACGGGCTGGTCGTCGCTGAAGTACGACCAGCCGAAGTGGTGGCGCGGCAACGTGCGGTGGCCCCGGCGCTCGATGAACAGCGCGGCCTGGTCCAGGTAGCGCTGCTCGCCGGTCAGTCGGGCCAGTTCCACCAGGCCCAGCTCGATCTCCGGGTGGCCGCAGACACCGGGCGTGCCGTCCGGCCCGAACGCCTCGCAGACGTGGTCGGCGGCGCGGCGGGCCACGGCCAGCAGCGGGTCGGCGTCACCGCCGCCGGTGCGGGCCCTGGCGACGGCGGCTTGCAGCAGGTGCCCGGTGCAGTAGAGCTCGTGGCCCCACAGCATGTCGCTGTACCGGGCGGGTTGGCCCGGGCGACCGAACGCGGTGTGCAGGTAGCCGTCCGCCGCCTGGGCCGCCGCGACCACGCCGGTCAGCTCGGCGATCTGCGCGTCGAGGGCGCCGGTCTCGCCCGTGCCCCGCCCGACCTCCCAGGACATCGCCTCCAGCAGCTTGTAGACCTCGGAGTCGGTGAACTCCCGGCCGCGGCGGGTGGCCGACGCGGCGTCCCGGGCGGTGAAGTTGCCCGTCCAGCCGAGGCGGTCCTGCCACGACCGGGCGTGCGGGAGGGACGCGGTGGCGTTGACGTCCTGCCGTGCCCGCCAGAAACCGCCGGTGATCCGGACCTCGTCCTGGCCCAGCGGGCGCAACCTGCCCCGCGAAGGCACGACGGGACGTCCCCCGACGGCAGTGGTGTCCGGTGACGTCACTGTCATCCCAACCTCCCGCGATCCGTGTGCCTGGTCAGCACTGTGGCAGCCGAAAACGTTTTCGGCAATCGTCCTTGTGGCGTCTCGGGAATGTGCTCCAGGATGACCTCTGACGGTCGTGAAGAGCGCCTACAATCGATTCGGCGTTCGACAAAACGTTTCGAAAGGCTTTCGATGGGCAGACGCCGGTCCGACGCGGTGACCCTCAGCGACGTGGCGCGGCTGGCCGGCGTCTCGATCTCCACCGCGTCCAAGGCCATCAACGCCAGGGACGAGGTCGCGCCCGCCACCCGCGAGCGCGTGCTGCGGGCCGCCGCCGAGCTGTCGTTCCAGCCCAACGCCCTGGCCCGCGGGCTCATCTCCGGTCGGACGCGCACCATCGGGCTGCTCACCGACGAGCTGGGCGGCCGGTTCGCCATCCCGATCCTGTTGGGGGTGGAGAACGCGTTGGCCAACGAGCAGATGTCGGTGCTGCTGTGCGACGCGCGCGGTGACGCGATCCGGCGCCGGCACTACATCAGCACGCTGCTGGCCAGGCAGGTCGACGGGTTCATCGTCCTGGGCGACGACAACGACATCCGGCCGTCGCTGACCCGGGACATCCCGGTGCCGGTCGTGTACGTGTACTGCGAGTCCAGCGACCCCGAGGACCTGTCGGTGATAGCCGACGACGAGGGCGGCGCGCGGCTGGCGGTGGAGCACCTGGTGTCGTTGCAGCGCAGGCGCATCGGCCACATCACCGGGCCGCAGGCCTATCGCGCGGCCCGTGACCGCGTGACCGCGTTGCACCGGGTGCTGGGCGAGCACGGGCTGGGCCTGGCGGGCGGCGCGCCGCTGTACGGCGAGTGGTCGCAGCGCTGGGGCAGGCACGCGGCCGGGATGCTGCTGGCCACCGATCCCGACGTGGACGCGGTGTTCTGCGGGAACGACCAGATCGCGACCGGTGTCGCGGACACGTTGTCCCACTGGGGGAAGCGAGTGCCGGAGGACGTGGCGATCGTCGGCTACGACAACTGGGAGGAGTTCGCCGCCGACTGCCGGCCGCCGCTGACGACCGTCGACCTCGACCTGGAACGGCTGGGCACCACGGCGGCGCGGTACCTGTTCGAGGCGTTGGACGGGCGTCGCCCGTCCGGGGTGGTCCGACAGCCGTGCCGGCTGGTCGTGCGCGAGTCAACGTCGGCGGTCGGCCGCGGCTGAGCCCGCCGCGCCGGGGTCGTGGGCTTCCCGGGGTTCGTCGGGTTCGAGGAAGGCGGCGATGCCGTCCAGCACCCGGCGCAGGCCGAAGTCGAACCAGCCCTCCAGGTCGGCGGGGGTCGGCGGGTCGGCGGCCAGTTCGGTCAGCCAGGGGTAGCGGTTCGAGCCGACCACGCCCGCGAGGCGGCCGAGCCGGTCGTGCCACCAGCCGCGGGCGCTGACGCCGGTGTCGCGGACCGCTTCGGACTCGGCCACCGCCATCATCGCCGTGCCCTGCACGTAGCCGCTCACCAACAGGTAGACCGAGAGCGCGGTGCGGTGGTCCAGGGGCAGGGCGGCCAGGAACCGGTCCACGGTCTCCAGGACGGAGCGGCCCAGTGGCGGGCGGGTGGTGCCCAGCGCGGCCAGCGACCACGGGTGCCGCCGGTAGAGCGCCCATTCCTCGCGGGCTTCGTGGTCGAGCAGGGCGCGCCAGCCGGTCGCGCCGGGCGGGGGCGGGCGGTGGTCGGCGAGGACGGTGTCGACCATGGCGGTGACGAGGTCGTCCTTGCCGGACACGTGCCGGTACAGGGACATCGTGGAGGCGCCGAGCCGGGCGGCGACGAGTCGCATCGAGACGGCGGCGAGTCCTTCGTCGTCGGCGAGGCGGATGGCGGCGCGGACCACCAGGTCGCGGTCGAGCGGCGCCGCGGCCTCACTGTCCACGAAGGACCGTCGGGGGACCGCGCCGTCCTTGCGCGCGCGGTAGGCCCGCGCCTGGCACGACCGGCCGCAGTACCGCCGGGGCCGACCGCGGGTGGGGTGCGTGATCTCGGCGCCGCACTGCGCGCACCGCACGACCGGCCTCCTTTCGTCACACCCGCGTTGTGTGACGTATGGCGTTGAACACGAGCTGTCGGCTCGAAATGCTGTGGTCGTGTACAGCGTACGAGGTGCTGGTGTCGAGGAACTGGACCGGATCGCGCCGGCCTGCGCGGCGGCGTGCGCCGACGAGGCGGTGACCGCGTGGGCGTTGGCCGGGCACGACTTCTCCGCCCTGTTCCGCGAGTGGCTGGCAAGCGCGTTGACCGAGCACGAGGTGGTGATCGCCGAACGAGGCGGGGTGGTCGTCGGCGTGTCCACGTGGATGGCGTCGGCGTCCGCGGAGCCGGCGCGGCGGCAGGCGGAGGCGGTGGCGGAGCAGGCCCGGGCGAACCCGGCGTTGCGGCGGATGGCGGCGGCGGTCGCGCTCCCCCACCCCGACGTGCCGCACCTGTACCTGGCCTCGATGGCGGTGGTCCCGGAGAGCCGCGGGCGAGGCGTCGGCACCGCCATCCTGCGCCACCGCCTCACCCGCGCCGACGCCGAACGCCAACCCGTGTACCTGGAGGCGAGCACCCCGCGCAGCGCCGCGCTGTACGCGCGGCACGGCTTCGTCCCCTCCGGGGCTCCCCACGCCCTCCCCGACGACGGCCCCGTGCTGCACCCGCTCTGGCGCCCGCCCGCGCCACCACCCGCGTCCGCGACGACCGGGTCAGGCGGCGGCGGGCACCTTGCCCCGGGTGGACCCCGCTGACCGCGTCAGCCCCGACCGGGTGGTCGCGGTGCCGCGGAAACCACGCAGCCGCAAGCTGTTCGACACGACGAACACGCTGGAGAACGCCATCGCGGCGCCGGCGATCATCGGGTTGAGCAGCCCGGCCGCCGCCAGCGGCAGCGCCGCGACGTTGTACGCGAACGCCCAGAACAGGTTGCCCTTGATCGTGGCGAGGGTGCGCCGCGACAGCCGGATCGCGTCCACCGCCGCACGCAGGTCGCCCCGCACGAGCGTCAGGTCACCGGCCTCGATCGCCGCGTCCGTGCCGGTGCCCATGGCCAGGCCCAGGTCGGCCTTCGCGAGCGCGGCGGCGTCGTTCACGCCGTCGCCGACCATCGCCACGACCTTGCCCTCGCCCTGGAGCCGGGCGATCACGTCCACCTTGTCCTTCGGCAGCACCTCGGCGATGACCTCGGCGACCCCGACCTCGGCGGCCACGGCGCGCGCGGCGGCCTCGTTGTCACCGGTCAGCAGCACGGGCGTCAGGCCCAGGCCGCGCAACTGCCGGATCGCCTCCGCGGACGTCGGCTTCACGGTGTCCGCCACGACCAGGACCGCCCGCGCCTCGCCGTCCCACGCCACCAGGACCGCGGTGCGCCCCTTCTCCTCCGCCGCGCGCTTGGCCTCGGCCAGCGGACCGTCCAGGTGGACGCCCCACTCGGCCAGCAGCCGCTCGCGGCCGACGATCAGGGCGTGCCCGTCGACCACGCCCTGCACGCCCAGCCCTTCGAGGTTCTGGAACCCCTCGACGTCGGGCAGCTCGCCCGCGCGGTCCAGGGCGCCGGTCGCGATCGCCTTGGCGATGGGGTGCTCGGAGGCGTGCTCCAGAGCGCCGGCCAGCCGCAGCACCTCGTCCTCGGTCACGTCCGCGGCGGTGTGCACGGACACCAGGCTCATCCGACCGGTGGTGACGGTGCCGGTCTTGTCCAGCACCACGGTGTCCACCCGCCGGGTCGACTCCAGCACCTCCGGCCCCTTGATCAGGATGCCCAGCTGCGCGCCGCGCCCGGTGCCGACCAGCAGCGCGGTCGGCGTGGCCAGGCCCAGGGCGCACGGGCAGGCGATGATCAGCACCGCGACCGCCGCCGTGAACGCGCCCGACACGCCGCCGCCGGCGCCGAGCCAGAACGCCAGCGTGCCGACCGAGAGGGCGATCACGACGGGCACGAAGACCGCCGAGATCCGGTCGGCGAGCCGCTGCGCCTGCGCCTTGCCGTTCTGCGCGTCCTCGACCAGCCTGGCCATCTGCGCCAGTTGGGTGTCGCCGCCGACCCGCGTCGCGCGGACCACGAGCCGCCCGCCGGCGTTCACGGTCGCGCCGACCACCGGGTCGCCGGGACCGACCTCGACCGGCACGGACTCCCCGGTCAGCATGCCGGCGTCGACCGCCGAGCTGCCGTCCGCCACGACGCCGTCGGTGGCGATCTTCTCGCCCGGCCGGACCACGAACCGGTCGCCGACCGCGAGCTCGCCGATCGGGATGCGGACCTCGCGCCCCTCGCGGAGCACGGCGACGTCCTTCGCGCCGAGTTCGAGCAACGCGCGGAGGGCCGCGCCGGCCCGCCGCTTCGACCGGGCCTCGAAGTAGCGGCCCGCCAGGATGAACGTCGTCACCCCGGCCGCCACCTCCAGGTAGATCGCGCCGGCGCCGTCGGTGCGGGAGATCGTCAGCTCGAACGGGTGCGTCATGCCCGGCGTGCCCGCGGTGCCGAACAGCAGCGCGTACAGCGACCAGGCGAACGCCGCGACCGTGCCCATCGAGACCAGCGTGTCCATGGTGGCCGCGCCGTGGCGCAGGTTCGTCCAGGCGGCGCGGTGGAACGGCCACGCGCCCCAGACCAGCACCGGAGCCGCCAGCGTGAGCGAGATCCACTGCCAGTGGGTGAACTGCCACGCCGGGATCATGGCGAGCAGGACCACCGGGGCGGAGAGGGCCGCGGACACGACCAGCCGCCGGCGCAGCGCGGCGGTCGGGTCTTCCTCAGCGGTGGCGGCGGGGGTTTCGGGCTGCTCGGGCACGGGCAGCGCGGCCTGGTAGCCGGCGGCCTCGACCTGGTCGACCAGGACCTGCGGGTCGACGGCCTCGGGGAAGGTGACGCGCGCCTTCTCGGTCGCGTAGTTCACCGTCGCGGTCACGCCGTCGAGCTTGTTGAGCTTGCGCTCGATCCGGGCCGCGCACGAGGCGCAGGTCATGCCGGTGATCGCCAATTCGATCCTCGCCTCAGCCATGACCGTGCTCCTCCTCGGCGTCGCCGGGTGCTCCATCGGTGTGGGTACCCCCGGCACCCGCGGTGGTCACGGTGAACTCGGCCGTGCGGACGACGCCGTCGTGCCGGAAGTCCAGGAACAGCCGGTAGCCACCGGCCGACGGCACCTCGGCGACGAACGCGATCTCCGGGCCGGCGGGGGTCCGGCCGTCACCGGGAGCGCCCTCGGGGTGCACGTGGAGGTAGGCCAGGTCGCCCTCGCGCAGCGCCACCAGATGACCGTACGCCGCCAGGTGGGGCTGCAGGTCGGTGACCGGCACGCCGTCCTCGGCCACGGTCAGCCGCAGGGCCGAGGCCTTGCCCGGCACGAGGTCGCCGTCCAGGCGGACCTGGTAGCCGTCGACCTCGGCGACGCGGGACGGCTCGTGGGCGCGCGGCTCGAACACACCCGCCGCGCCGACGTCGACACCGAGCGTGACCGCCTCGCCACCGGTCGGCTTGAAGTCGGCGAAGACGCGGTAGCTGCCGGCCTCGGGCACGTCCAGCGGCACGGTCCACGTGCCGTCCGGCGCCATCTCGGGGTGGACGTGCCGGAAGTTGGAGGTGTCGCGCCGGACCGCGACGAGGTGCATCCGCTTGTCGTGCTCGACGTCGTAGGCGGTGACGGCCGTGCCGTCCGGGCCGAGGACGCGGAAGGAGAAGGAGTCGGTTCCCGTGGTCAGCGTCGTGTCGGTGGGCGTGAGGGTGTACCCGCCCCTGGACGACGCCAGCCCCGCGGGCTGGTCGTTGCGCGTGGTCTCCGCGACGGTGCCGCCGTGGTCGTCCCCGTGGCCGGCGCCCTCGGCGCCGGACGTGCCGTCGTGACCGCTCGGCGCGGCTTGGACGGCGAAGGGACCGACAGCGCTACCGGCCGCCCAGGCGCCACCGGCGACCAGGGCGAGTACCGCACCGTAGGCGGAGAGCTTCGCTGTTGTGCTCATCGGTCAGTCCTCGAGACTGGAGGAGCCCGTCACACGGGTCGACGGGCTCCGGGTCGGCTGCTGTGCCGTGGTGGGTGGCGGGGTGGGTCAGCCGGCGAGGGCGTAACCCGCCTCTTCGACGGCGGCGCGGACGTCCGCCTCGGCGACCGGGGCGGCGCTGGTCACCTTGACCGCGCCGGTCGGCAGGTCGACGTCCACGCCGGTCACGCCGTCGATCTTGGTGACCTCCTCGGTCACGGACGCGACGCAGTGGCCGCAGGTCATGCCGGTGACGGTGTAAGTGGACTCGGCCATCGGGTGCTCCTGGTTCATCGTTCGGGTGGTCGGTTCGGGGTGAGTGGCTGTTCGGGGTGGGGACGCTAGGAGCGCACCAGGCGGGCGATGGCCTCGCTCGCCTCGCGGACCTTGGCGTCGGCGTTCTCGCCACCCCGGGTGAGGGCATCGGCCACGCAGTGCTTCAGGTGCTCGTCGAGCAGCCCGAGGGAGACGGCCTGGAGCGCCTTGGTCGCCGCGGCGATCTGGGTCAGGACGTCGATGCAGTACTCGTCGTCCTCCACCATCCGCTGCAAGCCGCGGACCTGCCCCTCGACCCGGCGCAAGCGCTTGAGGACGGCGTCCTTGTCAGAGGTGTAGCCCCGCATGTCCACTCCCTTCGGTCACCTGTCGCGTGCCCGTCAGGGACATTCATACCCCCGGGGGGTACCTGAGTCAACTTGGACGTCAGGGGCGGTGACTGGCGTCACCCACGAAAGGGTCACGCCCGGACCCTACCCCCGTACTGTATCGGCGACCGGGCCGAGGAGGGTGCGGGGAGGGGCCGGGGGTTCGGGGAAGGCGGGGCCTGGCGTCAGGCCGTGCACCGGAAGCAGAAGTGAGGGCCCACCGGGCGGTCCAGGCCGTGCCAGCCCGCGGCGACCGCCTGCCCCCACAGCGCCGGCCATCTGACGGCGGACTCCTCGGGCCGGTTGTGCACACGTCCGCAGTGGTCGCAGATGAGGACGAGCGCGGACACGTCGTGGTCACCGGGGATGGCGGTCACAGTGCGGGCATCGACTTCCTGTCGGGTGCGGGCAGGCGGGTCGCGTCGGAGGAGGCGAGGCCTGGTCGGGCACCCGGGATTCTCGTGGTGGGGCGGGCGCGGGGAGCGGGAAAACGCCCGCTCCGAACCTTGCGATCAGCTTGCGATCCCTGCGGAGGGCGCGGGGGTCGGGCAGGCTGGTGCGGGTGTGGGTGCGGCTCGGCGGTGGAGACCGGCTCTATTCGACCTGGGGCCCTCACGGGCGCTCCAGGCAGGCCGAAGCACCCGAACCCACGTCGGATCGGGCCCCGGTGGGCGTGCGGGCGGTCGGGGTGGGGTGGTGATGCGTCGGTTCTCGTTGCGGTGGCGGGTCGCGCTGGTCATGGGGTTGGGGTCCGTGTTGTTGACCAGCGCGGTGGCGGTGGCGGTTTGGAACCTCACGTCCGGGTACATGTTGCGTCAGCGCGAGCAGAGCGCGGTGCGGCAGGCAGAGGTGAACGTGAGGTTGGTCGACGCGGCGTTGAGCAGCGGCTCGGACGGGTTGACGGGGCTGTTGACCGGGCTCACCACGGGGCCCGACTCGACCGTCCTGCTGTTCCACGGCGGCCAGGTGCTGACCAGTGGGCGGCAGGTGGACGCGCGGGAGCTGCCGCGCGGGTTGGTCGACCTCGGGCGGGCGGGCACGCCTGCCGCGCAGCGGCTCATGGTGGACGGCATCCCGGTGCTGGCGGTGACGTTGCCCATCGAGTCGACGGACGGCGCGTACGTCGAGCTGGCGCCGCTGGTGCAGTTGGACCGCACGTTCCGCTTCCTCAGCGCCCTGCTCGTCGCGGTCACGGTGGCCAGCGGGATGCTGGGGGTGGCGCTGGGCTCGTGGGCCGGCCGGCGGGCGCTGCGGCCGTTGACCGAGTTGACCAAGGCCGCGTCCCGGATCGCGGGTGGCGACCTGGGCGCGCGGCTGCCCACGCAGACCGACCCGGACCTGACGTCGTTGGCCGGCACGTTCAACGCGACGGCCGAGGCGCTGGAGCAGCGGGTGCGGCGGGACGCGCGGTTCGCGGGCGATGTCAGCCACGAGCTGCGGTCGCCGTTGACGACCATGGTCAACGCCGCCGAGGTGCTGCGCCGCCGCCGGGTGGAGGTGCCCGGCACGGCGGGCAAGGCGTTGGACCTGCTGACGTCCGAAGTGGACCGGTTCGCGCGGATGGTGGTGGACCTGCTGGAGATCTCCCGGGCCGACCAGCTGGCCGAGGACCCGGCGTCGGAGACGATCGACCTGGTGTCGCTGGTGGCCAACGTCGTCGCGGCCCGGCCCGGTGGTCCGGTCGCGATGGAGACCGGGTCGCCGCCGCCGCGGGTGCTCGGCGACCGCCGCCGGCTGGACCGGGCCGTCGACAACCTGCTCGACAACGCCGAACGGCACGCGGGCGGCGTGGTGCGGATCGGGGTGTTCTCGCGGGATGGCAAGGCGCGGATCGAGGTGGACGACGCCGGGCCCGGTGTGCCGCCCGAGCTGCGGGACCGCATCTTCGACCGCTTCGACCGCGGCGCCCGGGCCGGGCGCCGCGGCGCGGACACCGGCAGCGGGCTCGGGTTGGCGCTGGTCGCGCAGCACGTGCAGCGGCACGGCGGCACGGTGCGGGTGGAGGACCGGCCCGGTGGCGGGGCCCGGTTCGTGGTGGAGCTGCCGGAGGCCGAGGCATGAAGGTCGTGACGATCTTGCTGACCGCGGCGGCGCTGGTCACGGCGTGCGGCGTCACCACCCAGGACGAGCCGCAGCCGTTGGTCACGTCCACCGCGAACCCCGTGCCGACGCCGACGCTCACCCAACGGCCCGATCCGACGACGACGGAGACGACGACGGAGACGACGGAGACGGTGACGGGGGCGACGACGGTGACGGGAGCGGGGGCGGGTGAGGAGTGAGCGAGTGGTCGCGGTGCTGGTCGGCGTGGTGGTCGTGGTGGGCGTGGTGGTCGGTGGCGCGTTCGCGTTCCAGCGCGAGCTCGTCTACCTGCCGACCGGTGGGCCGTTGCCGAGCGCCGGGGAGGTGGGCGGGCGGGACGTCGTGGTGACCACCGGCGACGGGGTGCGGTTGGCGGCCTGGCACTTTCCGGTGGGGTCGGCGCGGGCGACGGTGCTGGTGGCGCCGGGCAACGCCGGCAACCGGTTGACGAGGGTGCCGCTGGCGCGGGCGTTGAACGCGCGGGGGCTGTCGGTGCTGCTGGTCGAGTACCGGGGGTTCGGCGGCAACCCCGGGCGTCCGACGGAGGCCGGGTTGGCGCTCGACGTGCGCGCGGCCCGCGAGCACCTGCTCCGGGAGGGGGTGCCGGCCGAGCGGTTGATCTACTTCGGGGAGAGCCTGGGGTCGGCGGTGGTGGCGGAGCTCGCGGTCGAGCACCCGCCGGCCGGGGTGGTGCTGCGGTCGCCGTTCACGGATCTCGCCTCGGTCGGGGCGCGGCACTACCCGTTCCTGCCGGTCCGGTGGCTGCTGCTCGACGAGTTCCCGACCGAGCGGCTCGTGGCGCGGCTGGACGTGCCGGTCACCGTCGTCTACGGCACGGCGGACTCGATCGTGCCGCCGGAGCAGAGCCGGGCGGTGGCGACGGCGGCGCGGGGGCGGACCGCGGAGGTCGCGGGTGCCGACCACAACGACCGCGTGCTGCTGGACGGCGCGCAGGTGGTCGACGCGGTCGACGCGATGGCCGGCTGACGCGCTACCAGGCGCCGTCCGGTTCGTCGGGCAGCGGCACGGCGCGGTGCTGGTCGGCGACGTCGGCCGGGTCGGCTTCGGGCACCTCCGGCAGCTCCGGGGCCTGCGACCGGCCGACGGCGGCCTCCTCGTCGACGATTCCGGTGTCGGGTTCGGGTTCGGCGGTCCGCAGCTGGTCGGCCACGTCGTTCGACGGCTTCTCGATCACGGTGATCCTCCACGGCGGCGCGGGCGGGACGACGCCCGACGGGGTTCACCCCCCGGCGGGTGGCTCAAACCCGCGGGCGGGGTCGACGGTCCAGTCGGGTGGCAGGCCGGAGACCTCGACCCGCTCGCCGGCGGCCGTGACGCGCGCGGTCACGGGGCCGAGGCGGAGGCCGGTCAGGGTCACCTCGCCCCAGCGCGGGGGCAGGTGGGGGTTCGTGGTCACGGTCCGGTTCGGGACGTGGGGCGACAGCCCCAGGCAGGCTCGGACCAGCAGCAACGGCGAGGCGCTGGCCCACGCTTGCGGCGAGCACGACGTCGGGTAGGGCACGGGTGGGTTGAAGTCGTCGCGGGAGAAGCCGCAGTACAGCTCCGGCAGGCGTCCGCCGAACGCGGCGGCGGCGTCCAGCAGGCCGTCCGCCAGGCGGTGGGCCAGGTCGACCGCGCCGGGCAGGTGGGCGTAGCGCAGCAGCCCGGCCACGGCGATGGCCGTGTCGTGCGGCCACACGGACCCGTTGTGGTAGCTCATCGGGTTGTAGGCGCCCATCGTGGACGCGAGGGTGCGCAGGCCGTAGCCGGTGTCCATGTCGGGCTCGGCCAGCCGCCGGATCACCGCGGCCGCGTGCTCGTCGGTGGCGATGCCCGACCACAGGCAGTGGGCGACGTTGCTGGTCAGCGCGTCCACCGGCTGCTTGCGGCCGTCCAGCGCGACGGCGTACCAGCCCCGGTCCGACAGCCAGAACGCCTCGGCGAACCGCCGGCGCAGCTCGCCGGCGCGGTGGCGCAGGCGGGCGGCGGTCGCCGGGTCGCCGAAACCCTCGGCCAGCTCCGCCCGGCCCAGCAGCGCCGCGTGCACGTAGCCCTGGACCTCGCACAGGGCGATCGCCGGGTCGGCCGGTCGGCCGGAGGCGTGGTTGACGCCGTCGGGGCTGTCCTTCCAGCCCTGGTTGGCCAGGCCCCGGTCGGTGGCGCGGCGGTACTCGACGAACCCGTCGCCGTCGCGGTCGCCGTGCCGGTCGACCCACGCGAGCGCGGCGTCGGCGGCGGGCAGCAGGGAGCGCACCACGTCGGGGTCCGCGCCCCACCGCCAGCTCTCGGCGAGCAGCATCACGAACAGCGGTGTGGCGTCGACCGAGCCGTAGTAGTGGTTGCCGCCCAGCACGGCGGCGCTGTCCGGGCCCCGGCGCAGCTCGTGCAGGACGCGGCCCGGTTCCTCCTCGGTCAGCGGGTCGACCGCCGTGCCCTGGGTCTCGGCGAGGGTCTGCACCGTGCCCACCGCCAGGTCCACGTCCAGTGGTAACGCCATCCACGCGGTCAGCAGGCTGTCGCGGCCGAACAGGGTCATGAACCACGGCGCGCCGGCGGCGGCGAACTGCCTGCCGCCGCGCGCCGGGTCGTGGATCCGGAGCGCGCCGAGGTCGCTCCGGGTGCGGCTCAGGACGCCCGTCAGCACCGGGTCGCTCGCGGTGACGGCGGTGCTCGCCGCGCGCCACCGCCGGATCCTGCGCGCGGGTCCGCTGGTCTCGACCCGCTCGCCGTGCAGGAGCCGGGGTCGCACCGGGTCGCCGGCCGCGGTCGGCCGCACGACGACCTCGGTGGTCCACCGGCCGCCGGCGGGCAGGGCCACGTGCCAGCTCAAGGTGCCCGGTGTGACGTCGGGTCCGGCGGTGGCGGTGACCGTCACGCCGCGCGAGCCGTTGCCCCGGTTGTGGAGCACCAGTTCCGGCCCGGTGGCGACGGCGTCGCGGTCGTGGCGCCCGGCCCGGCCCTCCTTGACCGCGAACAGGTCGGCGAAGTCGGCGTCCACGTGCAGGTCCAGCCGCGCGGTGGTGGCTTCGCGGCCCAGGTTGTCGACGGTGATCGTCTCGCGCATCCCGTCGTCGACGAGCCGTTCCCGCACCAGCAGCAGGGTGCTGTCGCCCGAACCCGCGGCCGGCGGCCGTCTGAGCACGAACCTGGCGGCGAACGCCTCGGGGTGCGACACCGACAGCGGGTGCGGCGCGGCGCCGTCGAGCCGGAGCTGCCACCGCGACAGGACGCGCGCGTCGCGGAAGAACAAGCCGTGCGGCGTGCCGGGCCCGATGTCGCCGTCGGCGGTCGAGAGGCAGAACGTGGTGCCCTCGACCAGGGTCGTGGTGCCGCCGGTGAGCGCCGGTTCGCCCGCGTTGAAGGGCTCCGGCGGAAGGTCGGCGCGGTACTCCATCACCATGCCCGACAACTCTTCCCACTGGGCCGGGAACGGCAGCCACCGTGCGGCGCAGCGGTGGTTGCGCGGTTCGGCGGACGGGAGCGAACCTCGGGTTTGGTCCTCGAAGTACGGTGGGGAAAGCGTTGCGGTCGAAGGCATGTCGCGCTGTCGATCTCCGGCGCGACGATCACGGGAGGTGCTGCGCCGATGGCGGTGGACGGGGACTTGGTGCCGATGCGGGCGGACTTCGACGTGGTGTGGCGCGGGTACGACCGCGGCCACGTGCGGCGCTACGTCGAGGGCGTCGAGGCCGAGCTCCGCGTGCTGGCCGTCGACCGCGACGCGGCCGAGGCGCGGGCCGACGACCTCGCCCGTCAGCTGGAGACCGCCCGCGCGGAGATCCGCGTGCTGCGGGAGCACGTCGACCGGATCTCCCGCACGCCGATCGACCCGGACGCGCTCGCCGCGCGGCTGCGGCGGATGGCGGAGCTCGCGCACGAGGAGGCGGCCGAGATCACCGCGCGGGCGCGGGCCGTCGCCGAGAACCACTGGGCCACCGCGGAACGGGCCGCGGCACGGGTGCGCGAGCGGTCGGAGCGGCTCGTCGCCGAACTCGACGCCCAGCGGCGGCAGGCCGAGGCCGAGCACCGGACGCTGATGCGGGAGGCCGGCGAGCGGCTCCTGGCGACCACGCGCGAGGCCGAGCGGCGCAGGCGCGAGCTTGACGAGCGGGCGGCGGCGGTGCGCGAGGAGGTCCGGGTCGACTTCGAGCTGGCGATGAGCGCGCGGCGGGCCGAGTCGATGGCGGCGGTGGCCGCGCGGGAGGCGGCGGCCCGGGCACGGGCCGACCGGCTGGTCCGCGAGGCCGAGGACCACGCGCGGCGGATCGTGACCGAGGCGCGGCAGCGGGTGGACGAGCTGCGCGCCCGCCGTGACCGCATCGCCGCCGGGCTGCGCGGCGCGCGGGAGCTGCTGGCCCGGGCGAACCCGTTGCTGGACGAGATCCCGGTGCAGCGGACGAGCACGGAAGATACAGCCGACGCTGTATAGTTCGGCCGGTGCTGACGTGTGAAACGCGCGAGACCGCGCTCGCCCGACTCGGCCGGGCGCTGGCCGACCCGACCCGGTGCCGCATCCTGGTCGCGTTGCTCGACGGTCCCGGCTACCCGGCGCGACTGGCCGAGCAACTGGGGCTGACCAGGTCGAACGCGTCCAACCACCTGTCGTGCCTGCGTGGTTGCGGCCTCGTCGTGGCCACCTACGAGGGCCGTCAGGTGCGCTACGACATCGCCGACCCGCACCTGGCCCGCGCCCTCCGCGCGCTGCTCGACGTGGCGCTGGCCGTCGAGCCGACGCCGGACTGCGCCGACGACGCGGTGGCCGCGCGATGAGCGCCGAAGCGGCCGCGTGCGCGGACGGCTGCTGCGTCGTCGAGTCGGCCCCGGCCCCGGACCCGGACCGCCGCGGCGCGCTCACCCGGCGGGTCCGCCTGCTGGTGGCCGCCACGATCACCTACAACGTGGTCGAGGCGGTGATCGCGATCAGCGCCGGAACCGTCGCCTCCTCCACCGCGCTCATCGGCTTCGGCCTGGACTCGGTGGTGGAGGTCGCCTCCGCCACCGCCGTCGCCTGGCAGTTCGCCGCCGAGGACCACGAGGCCAGGGAACGGGTCGCGCTGCGCGTGATCGCCCTGTCGTTCTTCGCGCTGGCGCTCTACGTGGCGGTCGAGTCGGTCCGCGCCCTGCTCGGCGCGCAGGCCGCCGAGCACTCCACCGCCGGCATCGTCCTCGCCGCCGTCTCGCTGGTCGTGATGCCGGTCCTGTCGCGGGCCCAGCGCGCGGCGGGCCGGGAACTCGGCTCGGCCAGCGCCGTCGCCGACTCGAAGCAGACGCTGCTGTGCACGTACCTGTCCGCCGTCCTGCTGGCCGGCCTGGTCCTCAACAGCGCGGTGGGCTGGTGGTGGGCCGATCCGCTGGCCGCGCTCGTCATCGCCGCCGTGGCGGTCAAGGAGGGCCGGGAGGCCTGGCGCGGCGACCACTGCTGCTGACGGACGGACTGTCCAGCGTCCGGACTGCGTGTCCAGGGTGCGGGACATGACGGCGGATGCGATCCTGGCGGCCCTCTACGCCGAGCTGGCCGCGGCCCGCGCCGAACCCATCGACGACGAGGGGCGATGACCTCCTACCTGCTCGTGGACGAGACGAAGGTGCGGCGGCGTGGCGGGGCAGGTGTGCCCGGTGGTGAGCGTCGGCTCGACGCCGACCGCGCGCGCCGCGGCCGACCTGACCGGCGTGACCGAGGTCGCGCGGGCGACTTCGTGTTCTCCGCCCTGGTGATGGCGGGCATCGGCGTGTGCGCGGTAGTCATGGTGACCGGGCACCGGCCGGGCCGGATCATGACCGACGCCGGCCGGGAGCACGGCACTACCGGCTCGCCGATGACGCGGGCACGACGTGGAAGCGGGTGAACGGCTGGTGATCTTCCTGTCGGAAGAGGAGACGCGGGCGCTGGTGACCCGGGAGCTGGCCTACGAAGCCGCCCTCTCGGCGTTGCTGGAGGCGGCGGACGGCGGTGTGCTGTTCCCGGCCGTGGTGGGCCACGGCTCGTCGCCCGCCAACCGGTTCACGGTGAAGTCGGCCGCCGCCGCGCGGGCCGCCGGGGTGAAGGTCGGCAGCTACTGGCCGGGCAACACCGAGCGCGGGCTGCCCCGGCACAACTCGGTGATCCTGCTGTTCGACCAGTCGGTCGGCCGGGTCGCGGCGGTGGTCGAGGCGGGCTTCGCGAACGCGTACCGCACCGCCGCCGCCGACGCCGTGGCCGCCGACGTGCTGGCCCGGCCCGACGCGCGGTCGTTGGCGGTCTTCGGCGCCGGTCCGCAGGCGTGGCACGAGTGCCTGGCGCTGGCCCGGGTCCGCGACCTGTCGGTGGTGCACGTGGTGGCGCGTGACGCGGCACGCGGCGCGCGGTTCGTGGCCGACCTGGCGGCGGAGGGGGTGGCGGCGGTGCTGACCGGGCCCGAGGAGGCGTGCCGGTCGGCGGACGTCATCGTCACCGCGACGACCGCGCGGGCGCCGCTGTTCGAGGCGGGGTGGGTGCGGCCGGGCACGCACGTGGCGAGCATGGGTTCCGACGGCAAGGGCAAGCAGGAGCTGCCGGTGGAGCTGCTCGCGTCCGCGCGGCTGTTCTGCGACTGGCCGGCGCAGTCCGTGGCGATCGGCGAGTTCCAGCACGTGCCCGACGCCCGGCCGACCGCGGTGGGCGACGTCCTCGCGGGCCGCGCGACCGGTCGGTCGTCGCCCGACGACGTGACGGTGTTCGACAGCTCGGGCATCGCGCTGCAGGACCTGCACCTCGGCGTGGCGCTCCTGCGCGCCGCCGGTCACACCCCGCCACCGGCCGGCTGACCAGGCCGCGAGCGATTCGGGGGTTGTGATGCAGCTCATGAGGACGCATGCTTGCGGCCGGTTGGGAGCGCTCCCAAATCAGCGTTCCGTGAGGAGCAGTCGAGTGGACAACGGACCGGGACGACGGCGCGTCGGGCTGACCCTGGCGGCGACCGCGGTGTGCGCGTTGATCGGCGTGAGCGGCGCCGGAGCGGAGGAAGCGGTGACGGCGTCGGGACCCCCGCACCTGCCCAAGGGCACGTCCTTCTACGTCGAGCCGGACGGCAACGCCGCGCGGCAGGCCGCGCGGTGGCGCGCCGAGGGGCGCACCGCGGACGCCGACCTGATGGCGGGGGTGGCCGCGCAGCCGACCGCGATCTGGTTCACCACGGCGGGCGCGGAGCAGGTGCGGCGCGACGTGCGCGACGTCGTGCGCGCCGCGCGGGCGAAGGACCAGGTGCCGGTGCTCGTGGCGTACTTCGTGCCCTACCGCGACTGCTCGCAGTGGTCGGCGGGCGGCGCGCGCAGCGAGCAGGAGTACCAGGAGTGGATCGACGCCTTCGCCGCCGGCATCGGTGACGAGAAGGCGGTCGTGGTGGTCGAGCCGGACGGCCTGGCCCTGCTGACCAGCGAGCCGTGGTGCACGATCGGACCGGACGAAGAGCTGGTGCCCCAACGGTTCCGCGAGATCAACCACGCCGTGGACACCCTCAAGCGGGGCAAGCACACCCGCGTCTACCTCGACGCCGGGCACTCCGCGTGGCAGGCGCTGAACGACTACGACGCGGGCTACGGCGAGCCGCGGCAGCAGCTCGGCATCGTCAACCGCCTGCTGCGGGGCGGCATCACGCGGGCGGACGGTTTCGCGCTCAACACCTCGAACTACCGCTTCACCGAGGACCTGGTGCGGTACGGCACGCGCATCTCCAAGTGCATCCACCTGCGCACGCAGGAGGGCGCGACCACCTGCCCGGCCGACGCCGAGCTGGACGCGATGCCGGTGCGCAAGTCGAAGATGACGCACTTCGTGCTGGACACCAGCCGCAACGGCCGCGGCCACTACACGCCGGGCGAGGGCGAGACCGACTGGTGCAACCCGCCCGGCCGCGGCCTCGGCGAACGCCCCACGGCGAACACCGGCATCCCGCTGGTGGACGCGTTCCTGTGGATCAAGCGGCCCGGCGAGTCCGACGGCGAGTGCCAGGGCGGCCCGGCCGCCGGCCGCTGGTGGCCCGAGCAGGCCCTGGAACTGGCGAAGCTGGCCACCCCGCCGCTGCGCTGACCGGCTTGTCGGGGGCCACCGGCCGCTGGTGGCCCCCGACCCGGCCGGTAACCTGTCCGCGTACGGCTACCGCGGCGGACCAGGGGTGACAGTGTTCAGCGTGCCCGAGGCGCGAGAAGAGCTGACCCGGCTCCTGCCGGTGCTCACCGAGATCGTCGAGGTCCGGGCCGACGCCGCCGAACTGGCCGCCTCGCTCGACGGCGGCAGCCCCACCGACCTCGGCGGCCTGCCCGAGCTGAAGGCGGCGCAGGCCCGGCTGGACGACCTCATGACCACCGTGCAGGCGACCGGCGCCGAGCTGAAGGGCTTCGCGCCGCTGCTGGTCGACTTCCCGTCCGACCTCGACGGCGTGCCGGTGCTGCTGTGCTGGCTCGAAGGCGACCAGGGCCTCGACTGGTACCACCGGGCGGACCTCGGGTTCGCCGGCCGCCGGCCCCTGGCGTGACCGGCCGGCCGCCGGCCGCCTGACAGGCGCACGTGTTCACGTCGAACGTGCCGACACCCCTGTGCGCGCACCCCGTTGCCGACCACCGCTGCCCGGACGGGAGGCGCCGCTTTCCGCGCGCAGCGCGAGGAACCCCGCCAAGCACGCCGCCAACCCTCGGGCCACCTCGGGAAAACCGAGCCTGGACGCCTGGTCGACGCACGCGGTGAGCACACCCGACTCGACCTCGAACCACTCCCGCGGCGCGGCGATCGCCTCATCCGGCAAGTCCGGACCGCCCCGGCCCCCGAGCCGCTCCTCCGCCACGCCGGCCCGGACGAGCCACCCGCCCAGCACCCTTCCCAACGCCGCGTCGCGCTCCGCCGACGATTCCTCGGCGGCCACGCGTTCGGCCGCGAAGTCGTGCACCAGGCCGTGCAGCCGGAACCGCTCCTGCCCCACCCGGTCGCGCCCGAGCACCTCGACCAGGTGCACGTCGGCCAACGTCTCCAGCGACCGGTCCACGTCGCCGCCCACCAACGCGCCCGCCACCCACGCGGGCCACTCGGGTGTCGCCGACAGGCCGAGCCGGCGCAGCAGCAGCCGCGCGGACGGGTCGAGCAGCCGGTAGCCGGCCGCGATGACGGCCCGCACGTCCAGGTCGCCCAACGACAGCTCGTCCAGCCGGCGACGCTCTTCGGCGAGCCGGTCCCGGAACTCGGCCACCCGCCACGTCGGGTGCACCGCGAGCCGCCCGGCGGCCACGCACAGCGCCAGCGGCAGGTTGCCGCACAACGCGACGATCCCTCCCGCCGCGTCCACCTCGGCCGCGATCCGCTCCGCGCCCGCGACGCGCGACAGCAGCTCCAACGAGTCCTCGACGGCCAACGCGGGCAACGTCCACCGCGCCGCGCCGACCAGCGCGCCGAGCTGGTGGCGCGAGGTGACCACGGTCGCGCACGACGAGCCGCCCGGCAGCAACGGGCGCACCTGGGCTTCCGCCGCGACGTCGTCCAGCACCACCAGCACCGCGCGGTCCGCCACCGTGCTGCGGTACAGCGCGACCCGTTCCTCGGGGTCCTCCGGCACCACCGCGCCGGCCACGCCGAGCGCCCGCAGGAACCGGCCGACCACGACGTGCGGGTCGACCCGGTCCCGGTGCGATCCGCCCAGCGTCGCGAACAACTGGCCGTCCGGGAAGCGCTCGACCACGTGGTGCGCCACCGCCACGGCCAACGCCGTCTTGCCGACCCCGCCGGGCCCGACCAGCACCGCGAGCCCCGGCCCGGCCGCCCGCAACGCCGTCACGACCTCGCCGTGCACCTCGCCGCGTCCGGCCGGCGTCACCAGCCCGAGCGGCAGTTGGCGCGGCGCCACGGCCGGCGCGGCCCGCCGGGCGACAGGCACCTCGCCGCGCAGGATCCGCCGCTCCAGCTCCCGCAACGCCGAACCCGGCGCCACGCCGAGCTCGACGTCCAGCGTCCGGTACGCCTCCCGGTACACCTCCAGCGCCTCGACCTGCCGCCCGACCGCCACCAACGCCACCATCCGCACCTCGTACAACCGCTCCCGGTACGGGTGCTCGGCGATGAGCGGCGCGACCTCCCCCAGCACCTCGTCGTACCGCCCCAGCGCGAGCCGCGCCGCCAACCGCCCCTCCCACGCCGCGAGCCTCTCCTCGTGCCAGCCCACCCGGACCGGTCCGGCGAACTCCTCGTCCACGTCCGCCAGCGCCGCCCCCCGCCACAACCCCACCGCCGCCCCGAACGACTCCTCGGCAACCCCGTGGTCCCCGACCTCCGCCGCCCGCCTGCCCCGCTCCACCAGTGCCCGGAACTCCGCCAGGTCCACCTCGACGGCGTGCGCGGCCAACGCATAACCGGTGGGCCGGGTGATGATCACGCCGTCGTCCAACTTCGCCCGCAACCTGCTCACCAGGTTGTGCAACTGCGCGCGGGCCGACCGGGGCGGCCGCTCCCACAGCCCATCGATCAGCCGCTCCACCGGCACCACCCGCCCCACCTCGACCGACAACACCGCCAGCACATACCGCTCACGCGCGCCGCCGACCGGCACGGCATCTCCCCCGCGCCACGCCGTCACCGGCCCCAACACCCCGATTCGCACCAACCCGGTATACCGCAGCCACCAACCGCCAACGCGGCCAGAACCGGCCTCTGTCCTATAGCGGAACCCCACCCCCAACTCCGCCACCCACCCACCTGTCACCCACCGCCGAGGCCCGATTTGACATGGGTTCGGGTGCTTTAGGCTGGACGAAGCCGGCAGGCCTGGCGTGACGCTCTTCCCCGCCGGGCCTGCCGGCTTTGGCCTGCCTGGAGTGCCCGTAAGGGCCCCGTGTCAAATCGAGCCGGACTTGAAGATCTTCACCGACCCGGACTCAACAAACCGGGACTGACCGACTCGCGCTCACCCGATCCGAATGGCGATCCGAATCGCCGATCCGCTCAGAACGCAATCCCCCAACCATCGATCTTCCCGGTGTCGTACGCGTACACGTCCTTCACCCGCAACTTCCACGTCCCGTTCTTGTTCTCCGCCGACGTGTCCACCTTGAACGTCTCGTGAATGCCGTCCGCGGAGTTCTCCCCACCCGAACGCCGCAGCACGAACACCGCGCCGCTCGGACCGATCAGGTCCACCGCCAGGTCGGCGGTGTAGGGGTGCACGATGTCGACCTTCACCGAGGTCGTCGCCGTGCCGCGGCCTTCGCACCCGGACACCGCGATCTCCGACGTCACGGCTTCGCCGGCGTCGGGGATGGCCACGTCCTCGGTGTTCGTGCCGCCTTCGCACGTCGGCGGCTTCGGGTCGCCGCCGGTGATGAACCCCGTGTACAGCAGCTTGTTCGGCGTGCCGGGCCCGGAGTTCTTGACCACGCCGTCGGTCGCGTTGTCGATCAGCGCCTTCGCCACCTCGGCCGGGGTCGCCGCGGCCCGGGCCGGGCTCGCGCCGAGGTACAGCGCCGCCGCGCCCGCCACGTGCGGTGTCGCCATGGACGTGCCGCTGATCGTGCGCTCCGCGCCGTTGTTCCAGGTGGACGTGATGTTCGTGCCGGGCGCGAAGATGTCGGTGCAGCGACCGAAGTTGGAGAACGACGACCGGTTGTCGGTGTTGTCCGTCGCGTTGGTCGTGATCGCTTCCGGGGTGCGCGCCGGCGACGTGTTGCACGCGTCGCGGTTGTCGTTGCCCGAGGCCACGGCGACCGTGACGCCCGCCGCGACGACCTTCTTCACCGCGTCGTCCACCGACGTGCTGGCCGATCCGCCGAGGCTCATGTTGGCCACGGCCGGTTTGGCCGCGTTCTGCGCCACCCAGTCCAGGCCGCCGATGATCTGCGACCACTGGCCGGAGCCCTGGCAGTTGAGCACCCGCACGCCGACGAGCTTCACGGCCTTGGCCACGCCGTAGGTGGTCGAGCCGATGGTGCCGGCGACGTGCGTGCCGTGACCGTTGCAGTCCTGCGCTTCGGCGTCGTCGTCGATGAAGTCGCGCCCGTCCGCGGCCCGTCCGCCGAAGTCGGTGTGCGCCTTGTGGAGCCCGGTGTCGACGATGTACGCCGTCACGCCCGCGCCGGTGCTGTTGTAGGTGTACTTCTTGTCCAGCGGCAGGTTCTTCTGGTCCACCCGGTCCAGGCCCCAGGTGGGGTTCTCCTGGGTTTCGGTGGCGTGCGCGACGCCGTCCTGCTCGACGTACTCGACCGCCGGGTCGGCGGCCAGCCTGCGCGCCTGCGCCGCGCTCATCCTGGCGGCGAAGCCGCGCATCGCCGCCGTGTAGGTCAGCTTGACCTCGCCGCCGTACGTGCCGACCAGGGCTTCCGCCACCGCGGGCGTCTGCTGCACGGTGACCGCGGTTTCCCGGAGCGCGACGATGTAGCTGTCCTTCACCGCGTCCGGCCGGTCGGCGCCGATGATGTCGCCCTCGGGTTGCCACCCGGCGGGGTGGCCGTGGCCGTAGCCCGCGCCGGCCAGCAGCAACGCCGAGGTGGCCAGGGTGGCGGTGACGACCCGTCGCCGGGTCGAGCGATCGTGTCGCATCGGTTGTTTCTCCGTTCCACTCGGCCGCCCAGCAGGGGTGTCGGTGAGACTGACGGCCACGTGGACCCACCCTCCGGTGACGACGGACGCCTGACGATCCGGATGGCGGTACGCGCGACACGCAGACCAAGGCGGCAGCGGTCTCCGGACCTCGACCGGTTCGTCATGACTTCGACTACCCGGCCGGTGCGCGCTCATGCGTCCGGAGCAGTCACCGGATCGGGCGATCGGCCGCGTCGACTGCCCCGATAGGCCCTCTCGCGGACCCGGGCGAGGGCCGCCGGCGCCAGGTCGAGGCCGGGCGGGCGGTTGCGGATCGGGTCGAGCGCGGGCAGGTCGCGGTCGACGTCGAGCGGTCGGACGACGAGCCTGCCGACCGGTCGCCACGGCGCGCCGACCTCCAGCGTGAACCCCAGCTCGGCCGGCAGCCCGGCCAACGACGTCGAGCGGAGCCGGTGGTCGTCGGGGACGGCGGCCAGCCACACCAGCCGGCCGCGCCAGCGGAACGGGCTGATGCTGCCGTAGCGGCCGCTGGTCCACGTGCGCGCGAACCGCGGCAGCACGCGGGCGACGCAGGTCGACAGCAGCACGTCCCACGGTCCGGGCAGCCGGAACGCCAGCCCGAGCACGTCGGGCAGACCGCCCGGGGTGCCGGCGCCCTTGGACAGCCGGCCGGACACCTCCGTCACGCCGACCGGCAGCGGCAGCGCGGGGTCGAACGTCGTGGTCAGCGTGCCGTCGAACCACCGGCCGCGCGGGTGGAACGCCTTGGCGTCCCGCGCGGCGGCCAGCCCGCGGAAGGCGGGTTCGACGAGGTCAGGCACTGCGCGCATGCGGGTTGCCCTTGAGCGCCGCGCCGAGCGCCACCATGCCCAGGCCCAGCCCGAAGTGCAGCCAGTCGTCGGCGTCGTCGACCGGCACGAAGTTCGCCGTGCTCGCCTTGTCCACGACCAGCCCGTACAGCCACAGCACCAGGTACACGGCGCCGCCGCCGATCAGGTACGCCCGCGCGGCCGACGCCGTGCGCGCCATCGCCAGGCCCGCCACGCCGAACAGCAGGTGCACCAGGTTGTGCAGCACGGACACGTGGAACACGCCGAACAGGTGCGCGCCGGACCCGGGGCCCGCGAACGTGATCCGGTCCAGGTGGGTGGTGATGCCGGGCACGAACCCGAGCACGCCCACGACCAGGAACACGACGGCGACCGCCATGGCCGCCGCGCGGACGGGGTGGGGCAGTCGCGTGCTCGCACTCACAGCGGATCACCTCGCCTCTGACGGTGGCTCCCCGCTCGACTACCCCGTGATCACCGCCCGAAACAGCACGTCACCACCCCGCGGTGACCGGCCCTTCGTCGGCGCCCGGTCTGGCTCTCCCCCTGCTTCCCCGTGACACACGACCTCCCGCACCACCCACAGCGCCACCACCCACGCCACCACCCACCGCGCCGGCGCCCCCGACCGCACCGCCACCCACCACACGACCGCCGACCACGCCCTGCTCCCCCATCCTCTGCCCCGGCTTCTCCTCCGCCCGCGCCACCGCACGCCCGGTCGCCGCCGAGGCCACGTCCGGGTAGCGCGGGAACAGCCGGTCCAGGTCCGTCCGCTCGAACACCCGCCGCACGTGCGGCGGCACGGCGGCCAGCCGCAGCCAACCGCCCGCGCGCTGCGCCCTCGCCCTGGTGCGGACCAGCGCGCTCATCGCCTGGGCGCCGCAGAACGCGACCCCCGACATGTCGAGCACGATCCGGTCGCGTCCCTCGCTCACCAGGCGGTCCATCCGGTCCAGCACCCGGCGGGCGCCCGCCAGGTCCAACTCCCCGGTCGCCACGACCACCGCGCACCCCGTCCGGTGGGACTCGACCGACAGCGCCAGCATCCCGATCCCCTCACGCCGCCAAGCGGTGCTCTTCGCGCCACCAGGCAGTTCTAGTCGGCTCTTCACGCCACCCGGCAGTACTCGTCGTCGTCGTCGCCCGCCCCGAGCAGGGCGAGCAACAGCCCTTCCCTGGTCGACCAGGGACAGATCTCCACCTCGTCGTACCCCGTGGCCACCATCAACGCCTCCGCCACCAGGGCTCCCGCCAACGACTGCTCCGCGCGGTGCGGGGAGATGCCCGGCAACCGGGCGCGGCGCGGCACGGGCATCCGGGACAGCCGGGGGATCCAGCCGCGCAGGTCGGCCAGGCGCAGGGCGCGCGGCACGAACGGCCCTTCGTGCTGCGGCCGGGCCCCGGCCAGTCGCGCCAACTGCTGGAACACCTTCGAGCAGCCGACGGCCCGGTGCTCGCCGACCGACGTCCCCTCCAGCGCGGCCACCACCCGGTCGTGCACCAGCACCTGCTCCTTCGCCAGGCCGCGGTGGTCGCGCGGCGTGGTGCGGTTGAGCGCCAACCGCCGGGTCAGCGTGCGGGCGCCGAACGGCAGCGAGCGCGTGAACGACGGCTCCACGTCGTCACCGGCCGCGAGTTCCACCGTGCCGCCGCCGACGTCGAGGACCAGCAGGGGGCCGGCGCGCCAGCCGAACCAGTGCCGCGCGGCGCGGTACGCAAGGCGGGCCTCTTCCTGGCCGGGCAGCACGCGCAGCCGGGTTCCGGTGCGGCGGGCGACCTCGGAGATGACCTGCTCGGCGTTGGACGCGTCGCGGATGACGGAGGTGGCGAACGGCACCAGGGCGGAGACCCCGGCGCGTTCGGCGATCCGGTGGGCGGCGTGGACGGCGGTCACAACCTGTTCCACGCCTTCCGGGCGGAGTCGGTTGTCCCGGTCGAGCGCGCGGTCGAGCCGCAGCCGGGTCTTGTGCGAGACGACGGGGTGCAGCGGCGAGCCGGACACGACGACCAGGTGTGCGCTGAAGCAGCCGACGTCGAGCACACCGACCTGGTCGGGTCGTCCGGACATACGTCACCACCATCCGAGAGCCAGAGGTACCGAGAGGAGTTCCCGAATGCGCATCGGGTGAAACCGGATTGGGTGATCCGACTCCGGGTAGTTCTCGGCCATGAGTGCTTCGGAGAGGCCGTTCGCGGTGGTGACCGGCGCGTCCAGCGGGATCGGGCTCGAGCTGGCGAGGGTGTTCGTCGAGCACGGGTTCGACCTGGTCGTGGCGGCGGAGAACGACGTGGTGCACGACGTCGCGCGGGAGCTGGCCGCCGGCGGGGCGCGGGTGGACCCGGTGCGGGCGGACCTGGCCACGTTCGAGGGGAACGAGGACCTGGTCGCGGTGGTCGAGGAGGTGGGACGGCCGGTGGACGCGTTGGCGGTCAACGCCGGGATCGGCATCGGCGGCGACTTCGTCGACGACAGCGACCTGCGCAGCCACCTGCGGGTGGTCGACCTGAACATCTCCTCGGCGGTGCACCTGGCGAAGCGGCTGCTGCCCGCGATGGTGGAGCGCGGGGCGGGCCGGGTGCTGTTCACCTCGTCGGTGGCGGCGACCGCGCCCGGGCCGTTCCACTCGGTGTACGCGGCGTCGAAGGCGTTCCTGGCGTCGTTCTCGCAGGCGTTGCGGGAGGAGCTGCGCGACAGCGGGGTGACGGTGACCGCGCTGATGCCCGGTCCGACCGACACCGACTTCTTCCGCCGGGCGGGCATGACCGACACGAAGGTCGCGACCGGGCCGAAGGACGACCCGGCCGACGTCGCGCGGGCGGGGTTCAAGGCGTTGATGGACGGCGACGACCACGTGGTGGCCGGTTCGCTGCTGACCAAGGCCCAGGCCTCGGCGGGCCGCGTCCTGCCGGACCCGGTCAAGGCGCGGGCCATGCGCGGGATGACCGAACCGGGCTCGGGCCACTCCTGAGCCCGCCGACACCGACCACCGCCCCGGGACCAGGCCTCCGGGCCGGAGGCCGGGGTTCGGCACCCCGGTCAGAACTCCGGGATCTCCGGCACCCGCCTTTCCCGCCGACCGGTCGTCCCTCCCCTCCCCGACCCGTACGCCCGGACCGGCTCCCCCGGCGTGTCCGACTCCGGGATCTCGTCCCCGATCAGCGACCGGTACGCGTCGACCTCCTGCGGGGTCGGGTCGATCGGCGCTTCCTCGGCGACCTCGTCCGGATCGACGAACTCGTCCGACCCGACCGACCCGTCCGCCGACTCCGCCGACTCCGCCGCCACCGGCTCCACCGGTTCCTGTGCTGCCTTCATGACCACCGGTTACCCCGTGTGCGCCCGCTCGAACGGGGGTAGCCGTGACGCCGTGACCATCCACGCGAGACGAGACGTGCCCGCCCTGCCCGACCTGGTGTTCGCCGCCGCCGCCGACCCCGCCCGCCTGGCCTCCTGGCTGCCCGACCCCTACCAGGTCGTCGGCCGCACGGACGACGTGCTGATCCTGCGCGCCGAGGACGGTCCGCACCAGGTCGGCCTCGCCGCCGACTACGACCGGCTGCTCCTGGCGTGGACGCCGCTGGCCGGCCACGGCTGCCGGGGTGAGCTGCGCGTCTCGCTGGTCGGCGCGGCGGGCAGCGTCGCCGAGCTCCAGGTCGACGGCTGCCCCGACGACCAGTTCCCGTCGCGCCTGCTCGAAGCCCTGGCGAACGAGGTTGAGCGGAACCTCACCGCCGGCTGATCATGCGGCGGTGGACTTCCGCCCCGCCCTGCCGGACGAACTGCCGCTGCTGCCCCCGATCGAACGGGCCTGCGGCGAGCCCTTCCGCGACTTCGGCATGCCCGAGATCGCCGACGACGACCCGATGCCGGTGAGCGCCCTGGCCCGGCTGCACGTCTGGGTGGCCGCCGACCCGGACCCGGTGGCCTGGATCGCGGTCGACGTGCTGACCGCGGACCGCGCGGCGCACGTCGAACAGGTGTGCGTGCACCCCGACCACGCCCGGCGCGGCATCGGCGCGGCGCTGCTGGACCACGTCGAGCGCTGGGCCGCGGCACGGGGGCTGGCGGCGCTGACCCTCACCACGTTCCGGGACATCCCGTGGAACGCCCCCTACTACCGCCGGCTCGGGTTCCGCGAGGTGGCGGTCCTGTCCCCGGGCCTCACCGCCGTCGTGGCCGCGGAAGCGGCACGTGGCCTGGACCCGGCGACACGCGTGTGCCTGCGCAGGCCGCTCCGCGACGGGGCCGCGCGCGATACTGGACGGGTGCGGTAAGCAACCGTTCCCTCCCGTTGTCGTCCGCCACCACCACCTCATCCCCACCCGCAACCGTTCGGAGGTCCCCCCGGTGGTCGACTTCGTGCACGAGGCGCTGCTCTACCGCGACGACGAGGAGTACCTCGCGGGGACAGTGCCGTTCGTGCGCGACGGCATCGCCGCCGGTGAGCCGGTGCTGGTGGCCGTGCCGCAGCGGGGCATCGACCTGCTGCGGCACGCGCTGGGCGGCCGGGCCGAGCACGTCGAGTTCCTGGACATGAGACGCGCCGGGCGCAACCCGGGCCGGATCATCCCGGGAGTGCTGGCCGCGTTCACCGACAACGCCGCCACCACCGGCCGGGTGCGGATCGTCGGGGAGCCGGTGTGGCCGGAGCGCACCGAGCTGGAGTACCCCGCCTGCGTGCAGCACGAGGCGATGGTCAACACCGCGTTCGAGGACCGGTGCGCCTGGATGCTGTGCCCGTACGACACGGCGAACCTCGCACCGGAGGCGCTGCGCGACGCGGAGGCCACGCACCCGTTCGTGGTCGAGGGGCAGCGGCGTCGGCCCAGCGCGGGCTACCGCGAGCCGTTCCTGATCGCCGACGAGTTCAACCGGCCGCTGCCGTCGCCGCCGCCGGACGCGCTGACCCGCCGGTTCGACCTGGACGCCCTCGCCGTCACCCGGCGGCTGGTGGCCGGGTTCGCCGTCGAGACGGGCCTGTCCGCCGACCAGGTGGAGGACCTGGTCCTCGCGGTCAACGAGCTGACCACGAACAGCGTGGTGCACGGTGGCGGCTTCGGCACGCTGCTGCTGTGGCGCGAGGGCGGCACGGTGGTGTGCGAGGTGCGTGACGCGGGCCGGATCGCGAGCCCGATGGTGGGCAGGCGCAACCCCGGCGCGAGCGCGCGCGGCGGGTACGGCGTGATGCTGGTGAACCTGCTGTGCGACCTGGTCCGGGTGCACACGCACGAGGACGGCACGGCGACCCGCGTCTACGTCGGCTGACCTCCCGTCACACCGAAGCGGACCGAAGCGGCCTCGCCGCGCACTCCGCCCGGCCACCCCCACCGACACCCGCGGGCACACCCGCCGACACGGGCAGATCCTCGGCCGCGCCCGCCGACCCCGTGTCCACGCTGGTCACGAATTGCGCTTTGCCCGCGATCCCCTGCCACCGCACCCGGGTCGACCGGCAGAATCGGCCACGTGACTCCCGCACTTCTGCTCGCCCACGGGGCCGGTGGCACGGTCCGCGCCAACTTCAGCCCCCTCATCCCGCGGCTGTCGCGCAACCGCAAGGTGCACGCGGTGGACTTCCCCGGCTCCGGGACCACCCCCCGCGCGACCGGTCCGCTCGACCTGGACGACCTCGCCGACCGGCTGGTGGCCACCGCCGAGGGCGAGGAGCGGTTCGCGGTCGTCGGCTACTCGATGGGCTGCGCGGTCGCCGTGCGCGTCGCTCAGCGCCACCCCGAACGCGTGACGGCCTTGGTGCTGACCGCCGGGTTCGCCCGCATCGACGACGAGACCCGGGAGCGGATGCGGCAGTGGCGCCGGCTGGTGGACGCCGACCGCGCCGAGCTGGCCCGCTTCCTCCTGACGATCGCGTTGGGCGAGCCGTTCCTGCGGCGGATGACCGCCGAGCAGACCGACGGCTTCCTGGAGCTGATCGCGCTGACCATCCCGCCGGGCACCCCGGAGCAGGTCGACCTGGTGCAGCGGATCGACCTGCGCGACGAGCTGCCGTCGCTGGCCGTGCCGACGCTGGTGATCGGCGCCAAGCACGACCGGCTGATCGCGCCGGGCACCACGCGCGAGCTGGCCGACCTGATCCCCGGCGCGCGGTGGGCGGAGCTCGACAGCGGCCACTCGCCCGCCGTGGAGGCGCCCGCCGAGTGGGTCCGGCTGATCGAGGAGTTCCTGGACTCCGCCGCCGTCCACCGCTGATCACCCGCCGCACGCCCGTGCCAGACCGCCGCCGACCCGCGCACGACAACCGACCCGCGCGCCACCGGGGGTCCGCGCGCCTCCGCCGTTCCGCGCGCGCCGACCCACCCGACAGCTCACCGGTGCACAACCGCTTCAGCGGCACGGCGTCGTTCGTGTTGCAGGCCCGGGACGTGCACGGCGACGTGCACGTCCACCTGCCCCCGGCGGCGGGGCCGGTCGACCTCGCCGCGGCCGAGCTGGCCGCGCTGGTGCTGGCGCAGTGGCGCGACGAGTCGGCCGCCCGCGACGTGTTCGACCCCGCCCCGCTGCCGGTGGTGTGGCGGGCGGGCCGCGAGCTCGCCGACCACCCGGAGAACATCGGCGGCGACGTGCCCGGGGGCGACGACCTCGCCCGGCTGGCCGAGGCGTTCCGCGCCCTGCCGCACGGCAGGCTGGTGGTGCTCGGCGAGCCGGGGTCGGGCAAGACGACCTTCGCCATGCTGATGGCCCAGCAGCTGCTCGTGGACCTGCGCCAGGGGCAGACGGTGCCGGTGCTGCTGTCGGTCGCGTCGTGGGACCCGGCGCGCGAGAAGCCCGCCGGGTGGTTGCTGCGCCGGATCACCGAGGAGTACCCCGGTCTGCACGTCACGCACGGCCGGGCCGCGGTCGAACGGTTGGTGCGCGACCGGCGGGTGCTGCCGGTGCTGGACGGGTTCGACGAGCTGCCCGAGCCGGTGCGCGGCCGGGCGCTGGCGGAGCTGCACAAGGGGCTGGGCGAGATGATCGTCACGTCGCGCGCCGCCGAGTACGAGGCGGCCGTGGCGGACGGCGAGCTGCTCCGGTCGGCGACCGTGCTGCGGGCCGAGCCGCTCACCGCCTCCGCCGTCGTCGCGCACCTCCGCACGGCCGTCACGCCGGGCCGGTTACCGGCCTGGGAGCCCGTGCTGGCCGCGGTGGCGGACGACCCGGGTGGCGACCTGGCCGCCGCGCTGTCCACGCCGTTGGCGGTGTGGCTCGCGCGCCGCGTCTACCGCGCGCCGGGCGCCGACCCCGCCGAGCTGACCCGCCTGCCCCACCGCGCGGCCGTGGAGGACCACCTGCTCGACGGGCTGATCCCGGCCGCGTTCGACGACGAGCGGCGCGGCCGGTGGGACGTCGGGCAGGCCACCCGGTACCTGCGGTTCCTGGCCGACCACCTGACGGCCCGCCGCGAGCAGGACATCGCCTGGTGGCGGCTGGGCCGGGCGCGCCCGGCGAGGGTCGCGTCCATCACCCTGGCCTCGCTGGTCGCCGGGGTCGTCCTGGCGGCGCTGGTGATCGCGGACCTCGGCTTCACCCACCTCGACCGGCTCGGCTGGTTCCCGACCGGCCTCGGCTTCCCGATGGGCGTGGTCGTCTGGCTGTTCGTGGAGTTCACCTCCGGCGGGCTGACCCCCGACGGCCGGGCGCCCACCGGCAGGTCGGGCCGGTTGGCGTGGCGCAGGCGGATCCGGGCGCTGGTCCAGGAGGCCCGGCACCGACCGCGCCAGGCCGCGATCGCCGTGGGCGGCTGGGTGGGCGGCACGGCGTTCATCGGCCTGCCGCTGGCGTCCGTCGGGGACTACTTCGGGTGGTTCCTGCTGCCCGCGGCCCTGCTGCTCGGGTTGGCCAAGTCGGTGCTGATGTCGCCGGTCGACGCGGACCGCGCCGTCGACCCGGACGCGCTGCTGCGCGGCGACCGCAAGGCGGTGCTCGCGGTCCTGCTGCTCGTCGCGCCGCAGGTCGGCTCGCTCATGTACGTGCCGACGCTGCACCAAGGCAAGCCGGTCGTCGTGCAACTGCTGCTGGGCGCGGTGTTCATGGTCGGCTCGTGGGCCGGGTGCGGCGCGGTGGTGCTGCTGGTCAGCGCGTCCGGCCGGTGGGTGGTGACCCGGGTCGGCCTGGCCCTGACCGGCCGGCTGCCGTGGGCGGCCGCGGAGTTCCTGCGCGAGGCGCACCGGGCGGGCGTGCTGCGCCGGGTGGGCGGCGTCTACCAGTTCCGGCACGTCCGGCTGCGCGACCGGCTGGCCACCGCGCGGCCCGAGCCGGCCCGCGGCCTCACGACGGTGCCGGTCCGGGGCAGCGAGGTGCTGTTCCGGCAGGCGAACACGGTCTCGCGGGCGCGGGCGGCGCTGCCGATCGGCGTCGCGGCGGCGTTCGCGGTGTTCGTCGCGTTCGGCGCCACGTCCCGGCTGTTCCTCCCGGTCTGGGTGCCGGTGGTCCTGCTCGGCGTGAGCGTCGCGGCGCTGCACTGGCACGTGCGCGGCGCGCCGTTGCGGCCCAACCGGCTGCGGGTGGAGCCGACCCGGCTGGTCGTGTCCTGGCACGGCCGCTCGCGCGGGTTCGCCCCCCGCGAGGTGGGCGGGCTGGAGATCCGGCCGGTCGGCGCCGGGACCTACTGCCTGCGCGTGCGCACGAGGGCCCGGATCCGGCCGGTCGGCGACGACGGGTGGCTCGTCGTGTGGCCGCTCGGCGCCACCGCCCGGCAGCACCCGGAGCTGGAACGGGCGCTGGCGCGGTTCGCGAGGTCGGCCGGTTTGCACGTCGCCCGGTCGGGTTAACCAGGCCGCATGACCAACACGCTCGTCCTCGACGTCGACGGGACGCTGGTGGACACCAACTACCACCACGCGGTGGCCTGGTTCCGCGCGTTCCGCCGCTTCGACATCACGGTGCCGACCTGGCGCCTGCACCGGGCCATCGGGATGGGCGGCGACAAGCTCGTCGCCGCCGTCGCGGGCGAGCACGTGGAGCGGCAGCACGGTGACGAGCTGCGCGAGGCGTGGGAGGCGGAGTTCGAGCCGATGCTGCCCGAGGTCAGGCCGCTGGAGGGCGCGCACCGCCTGGTCGCCTCGGCGCTGGAGCGGGACCTCGCGGTGGTGCTGGCCAGCTCCGGCAAGCGCCACCACGTCGACCACTACCTGAAGCTGATCGACGCCTCCGACCTCACGTCCACCTCGTCGGACGACGTGGAGGACACCAAGCCCGCGCCGGACCTGATCGAGGTGGCCTTGCGGCGGGCCGACGCCGGCGGTCGGGCCGTGGTCATCGGCGACTCGGTGTGGGACTGCGAGGCCGCCTCCCGGGCCGGGCTGCCCTCGGTGTGCCTTCGCACGGGTGGTTTCGGCGAGGCCGAGTTGCGCGACGCCGGCGCGTCGGCAGTCTACGAGGAACTCGACCAGTTGCGGGCGGACCTCACCGACCTGCCGATGGCGTAGGAGGAATCGTGCGGATCGGTTACACGCTGATGACCGAGCAGGCCGGGCCGCGGGAGCTGGTCGAGCACGCCGGGCTGGCGGAGCAGGCGGGGTTCGACTTCGAGGTGATGAGCGACCACTACTCGCCGTGGCTGGACGAGCAGGGGCACGCGCCGTACGCGTGGAGCGTGCTCGGGGCCGTCACGCAGGCCACCGAACGGGTCGAGCTGATGACCTACGTGACCTGCCCGACCGTGCGCTACCACCCGGCGGTGGTGGCGCAGAAGGCGGCGACCGTGCAGCTGCTGTCCGGCAACCGGTTCACGCTGGGCATCGGCGCGGGCGAGAACCTGAACGAGCACGTGGTCGGCCGCGGCTGGCCGCCGGTGAACGTGCGGCACGAGCTGCTGCGCGAGGCCGTGGAGATCATCTCCCAGCTGTTCGACGGCGGGTACGTCAACTACTCGGGCCAGCACTTCCGGGTCGACTCGGCGAAGCTGTGGGACCTGCCCGAGCAGCGCGTGCCGATCGCGGTGGCGGTGTCGGGCAACCAGTCGGTGCGCACGTTCGCGCCGCTGGCCGACGCGATGGTGGCGACCGAGCCGGACGCGGCGCTGAGCCAGGAGTGGGACGTCTTCCAGGGCAAGCGGTCGCGCAAGATCGGCCAGCTGCCGATCTGCTGGGACCCGGACCGCGACGCGGCGGTCGAGCGCGCCCACGAGCAGTTCCGGTGGTTCGCGGGCGGCTGGAAGGTCAACTCGGAGCTGCCCGGCACGTCCGGTTTCGCCGGCGCCACGCAGTTCGTGCGGCCGGAGGACGTGGCCGAGCGGATCCCGTGCGGCCCGGACGTCGGCCCGGTGGTGGAGGCGGTGGCGAAGTTCCGCGAGGCGGGCTTCACCGACCTGGCGCTGGTGCAGATCGGCGGCGAGCACCAGCGGGAGTTCCTGGACTTCGCCAAGGGTGAGCTGCTGCCGGCCCTGCGCTGACCGCGCACCACCCCCTCGACGAACCACCCGACCGACCACCCCGGGTGGGGACGTCGGATCAGCCCCGACCGGACGACCCGCCGCGGTCCCGCGACGGCGGCCCGGTCACCACCGTGGGCGGGCCGGGGTTCGGCAGGACGACGACCGGCCCGTTCGAGGGCACGTCGACCGGCGTCTCCGGCGGGGTCTTGGTGGCCGTGGTCGTGGTCGTGGTGGCCGCGGTCCCGGTCACCGGGACGCCGCCGGCGGCGTCGTCCCCGGTGCTGCCGGCCGGCACGTCCGACGTCGGCGCGACCTGCACGACGGTCACCGCGGACGGGTCGCCCGGCGCCGTCGCGCCGGTCTCCCGCGCCTGCTCGGCGAGCGGGTCGGCCGAGGTGGTGGTCGTCGTCGGCCGGCCGGCGCGCTCACCGGACTCCGGCTCGGACGGGCCGCTCATCGCGAGGTACCCGACCAGGCCCAGCACCACCGCCGCGGCGGCCCCGCCGACCAGCAGTGCCCGGCGGTCGGACCTCGGCTCGGGCTCGACCACCGCGGGCCGGTCCACCACCGCCGCCGCGGCGACCAGCGGCGACAGGCCCGCGCTCGCCCGCTGCGCCTCGGTGAGCAGCCGCTCGCACTCGGCCGCCGACGGCCGCTTGGCCGGGTCGGACGCGGTCATCGCGGTCAGCACGGCGGCCCACGGGTCGGGCAGGTCGACCGGGATGCGCGGCTCGCGGTGCAGCCGCGACAGCGCCGCCTCCGTGTCGCCGCCCGGGTACTCGGGCCGCCCGGTGAGGCACTCCAGCAGCACCAGGCCGAGCGCGTAGACGTCGGCGGCGGGCAGCACGTCGCCGCCGCGCACCTGCTCGGGCGCGAGGTAGCCGGCCGTGCCGACCAGGATGCCCGACCTGGTCACGCGGGTGACCTGGCCCTGCAGCGCGAGGCCGAAGTCGGCCAGGTAGGCCCGCCGCCCGGTCGGGTCGAGCAGGATGTTGGACGGCTTCACGTCCCGGTGCACCACGTCGTTGGCGTGCACGTGGGCCAGCACGCCCGCGATCTGCGCGCCGATCGCGGCCACCGCCTCGGGCGCCATCGCGCCGCGCATCCGGCGGCGCAGCGTGCCGCCGTCGACGGGCTGCATCACGAAGTAGGGCCGGCCGCGGAAGCTGCCGGTGCCGTACACCTCGACCAGGCCGGGGAACCGCAGCGCGTCGAGCACCTGCGCCTCGCGGTCGAGCCGGATCCGGTCCTCGCCGGCCGCCTCGCCGAGGAAGAACTTGATCGCGACCTTCCGGTCGAGGCGGGTGTCCAGCGCCCGGTACACCTCGGCCATGCCGCCCGACCCGTACAGGTTGCCCAGGGCATACCTGCCGTCGACCACCTCTCCGGTCAGGTCACCGTCCCACATCCGGTTGAACCTCCGCTGTGTCGACGACGTCGGCCCGGACGCCGGAAGCTACCGGTACGCCGGCGGCGTGGGCCACCCGGTTCGCCGTTTCGCGGACCCCTACCCGTAGCACGGCTGTCACAAACCACCCATCTCTTCGGGATGCCGAACGTCCCGGCGAGGGACGGGCGAAAGCGGTCGGCGCGCGGCGGGACGACCCGGACGAAGGGTACGAGCAGGGGCTCGCCGATCGGTCGACCCGACCGGCCGAGCGTCGAAGATCACCCGGACGAGTGAACTCCGGCGCACGGTCGGGCGACTCGTCACCCGTTACGGCGTGGCGGTCGCGCAAGTGCTCGTCGGCGGGGTCGTGGTGCTGGTGGAGGGCACGGTGGTCACCGGCGGACCGGCCGAAGCGGGCCGGGTGCCGCTGCAGTAGTGCGACTCCACCCGGCCGTCGGCCGAGTCGCCGTGCGCGAACACGACGTACTCGACGCCCGGGTAGAGCCGGATGCCGCACAGCGCGCCGCTGGTGGGCGTGACGACGTCGACCCGGCGGGGCACGTCGCCCTTGTACTCGGTGCGGACGGCCACCGCGTACCGGTACTTGTCGTCGTAAGGCGACGCCGGGTCGCCTGCCTCCAAGGTCTCGCTGCGCACGACCCCGGAGAACACGTGGGTCGCCCGTTCGTAGCGCTCCCCCTCCGTGCTGGGCACGCAGCTGCAAGCGCTGGCGGGACTGGTGAACACGGCGGTGAGCAGGGCGGCGGTGACGGTGACGACACCGGCCGCGTGGGCCAGGAAGCGGAAGCGCGCCAAGGGGTCCCCCTCGAGAAGGAGCGTCGGCGGCGGTGCGCGTCCAGCGTACGGTCAGGCGTGCAAGGCCAACCAGAGCTCGGCACGCGTGCCTGCGGGTTCCAGCGAACGCCCGAGCAACCGCTGCACGCGGTCGAGCCGGTTGCGCACGGTGTGCCGGTGCACGCCCAGCCGGGCGGCGGCGGGCTCGGCCTGGCCGTGGCACGCCAGCCACACCCGCACCGTCTCGCGCAGCACGTCGTCCAGCGGCGCGAGCAGGGCGGCGGCGAACTCGGCCGCGTCCGGCGCGAGCAGACCGGCCCCGGCGACCTCCTCGAACGCGTCCACACCGGCCTCCAAGGCGCGCAACGCCTCCCGGTAGCCGCGCGCGACACCGCCCGCGTCCACCGGGCTGGACGCGGCGGCGGGCACGTCCACCGCGCGGGCCAGCACGACGACCCGCCCGTCCACCTCCGCCCAGAACCCGGCCGGCTCGACCCGCTCGCGCAGCACGAAGACCCGGAACGGCGGCTCCGGCAGCCCGTCCACCGGCACGCCCGCCAGCGCCAGCCGGAACCGCGCGGCCCGCAGCTCCCGGCGCACCGCCTCCACGTCGTCCGACCTGGCCAGGGCGACCGTCAGCAGCGACGCGGCGGTGTTGACCACGCCCGCGTCCAGCGGCGCGCGGGCCGCGACGGCGAGGTAGCCGCGCCGCCCCAGCACCTGCATGGCGACGTGCCGCCCGTCCGCCTGCCACGCCGCGCCGGCCGGTCCGCCCGTCGCCGCGAGCCGCCGCACGTGCCCGGCGAGGTCCGGCAGCGCGCCGACCACGTGCACCGGCGTGCCGTGCGGGTCGAGCACCGCCGCCGCGCCGTCGATGAGCCGGGCCAGCCGCCGCACCACGCCCGGCGGCCCGTCGCCGACGGCGGAGCGGGTCAGCGCCCGCTGGGCCGCGCCGGTGCGCGCCAGCGCCGCGTACTCGTCCGCCGCGACGGCCCGCGAGACCGCCTTGGCGATCGCGATGAACGGCGTGGCCCTCGGCACCTCCAGCAGCGCCAACCCGGCGTCCCGGGCGGCCCGGACCAGGTCGTCCGGCACGGTCTCGTGGCTCAGCCCGGTGCCGAAGCCGAGCCCCGCCGCGCCGGCCGCCACCAGCCGCCGCACGTACCCGTCGGGCGGGCCGAGCGCGATGCCGGTGGTCAGCAGCAGCTCGCCGCCCTCCAGGAACGGCGTCGGGTCGGCCAGCTCGGTGCTGTGCGCCCACCCCACGACCCGGTCCAGCCCCGCGTCCACGTGCACGGTCAGCCCGACCTCGCGGGCCAACGCCCCGACCGTCAACACCATGGACGGTGTGTACATCCCCGCGCCCCCGGTTCGCCACTGCGGACACTGTCGTCCGGCGGGCGACCGGTCGATGCTGGACCCATGTCCCGACTGCGCACGGAGATCCCCGGACCCCGGTCACGCGAGCTGGCCGAGCGGCGGGCGGGCGCGGTCGCGGCGGGCGTCGGCTCGGTGCTCCCGGTGTTCGTCGACCACGCCGAGCCCGGCCTGCTGGTCGACGTCGACGGCAACCGGCTGATCGACCTGGGCTCCGGCATCGCGGTGACCGGCGTCGGCAACCCCGCGCCCGGCGTCGCCCGCGCCGTGCGCGGGCAGGTCGACCGGTTCAGCCACACGTGCTTCACGGTCACGCCGTACGAGGGCTACCTGGACGTGTGCGAACGGCTGGCCGAGCTGACGCCCGGCGGCCACGACAAGCGCTCGGTGCTGCTCAACTCCGGCGCGGAGGCGGTGGAGAACGCGGTCAAGATCGCCCGCCACGCCACCGGCCGGCCGGGTGTCGTGGCGCTGGACCACGGCTACCACGGCCGCACGAACCTCACCATGGCGTTGACCGCCGAGGAGATGCCCTACAAGCGCGGCTTCGGCCCGTTCACGCCCGGGGTGCGCCGGGTCCCCGGCTCCTACCCGCTGCGCGACGGCCTGACCGGCGCGGAGGCGGCGCGGCGGGCCGTCGCCGCGGTCGACCGGCCCGAGGGGGTCGCGTGCGTCGTGGTCGAGCCGATCCAGGGCGAGGGCGGTGTCATCGTGCCCGCGCCGGGTTTCCTCCCGGCCCTCGCCGACTGGTGCCGGTCGCACGGCGTCCTGCTGGTCGCGGACGAGGTCCAGACCGGGTTCTGCCGCACGGGCGACTGGTTCGCGTGCGACCGCGAAGGCGTGGCGCCGGACCTCGTCGCCACGGCGAAGGGCATCGCGGGCGGGCTGCCGCTGGCCGCCGTGACCGGGCGCGCCGACGTGATGGACGCCGTGCACGCGGGCGGGCTGGGCGGCACGTACGGCGGCAACCCGATCGCCTGCGCCGCCGCCGTCGCCGCGATCGACACCATGCGCGACCTCGACCTCGTCGCCGCCGCCCGGCGCATCGAGGCGACCGCGCTGCCCCGGCTGCGCGGCCTCGCGCCGGACGTGGTCGTGCAGGCGCGCGGCCGCGGCGCGATGCTGGCCGTGGAGCTGGCCTCCGCCGACCAGGCGGCCCGGGTCGCGGCCCGCTGCCACGCCGCCGGGGTGATCGTGCTGACCTGCGGTGCCCGTGGGAACGTGATCCGCCTGCTGCCGCCGCTCGTCATCCCGGACGGGCTGCTGGCCGAAGGCCTGGACGTGCTTGAAGGAGCCCTTCAGTGACGACGCCGTACTGGGTCGCGGGACAGCCCGCGACGAGCGAGGACCTGGTCGAGATCCGCACGCCGCACGACGGCGCGCGGGCCGGCGTGACGTCCAACGCCACCGCCGAGGACGTGGAACGGGCCGTCGCCTCCGCGCACGCCGTGGCCGCCGGGTTCGCCGACCTGCCCGCGCACGCCAGGGCGGCGGCGCTGGACCACGTGTCGCGGCGGCTGGCCGAGCGCGCCGACGAGGTGGCCGCGCTGATCACCGCCGAGTCGGGCAAGCCGGTGAAGTGGTCGCGGGTCGAGGTGACCCGTGCGGTGTCGACGTTCCGCTGGGCCGCGGAGGAGGCGCGCCGGTTCTCCGGCGAGTTGCAGCGGCTGGACACCGACCCGGCGGCGAACGGCAGGCTGGCGCTGGTGCGCCGGGCGCCGCGCGGACCGGTGCTGGGCATCGCGCCGTTCAACTTCCCGCTGAACCTGGTGGCGCACAAGGTCGCGCCCGCGCTGGCGGTGGGCGCGCCGATCGTGGTCAAGCCCGCGCCGACGACGCCGCTGGTCGCGCTGCTGCTGGGCGAGCTGCTGGCGGAGACGGACCTGCCCGCCGGGTCGTGGTCGGTGCTGCCGGTGCCCAACGAGGTGGCGGGCGCGCTGGCCGAGGACCCGCGGCTGCCGGTGGTGTCGTTCACCGGTTCCGGGCCGGTCGGCCACTCCATCCTGGACCGGGTGCCGCGCAAGCACGTCGTGCTGGAGCTGGGCGGCAACGCGGCGGCCGTCGTCTGTCCGGACTGGACGGACGTGGACTGGGCCGCGCAGCGCATCGCCACGTTCTCGATGTACCAGGGCGGGCAGTCGTGCATCTCGGTGCAGCGCGTGTACGCGCACGAGGACGTGTACCCGGCGTTGGCCGAAGCCGTGGTGTCAC
The DNA here is from genome assembly GCF_016695385.1 of Saccharothrix sp. 6-C. Classification (NCBI taxonomy): domain Bacteria; kingdom Bacillati; phylum Actinomycetota; class Actinomycetes; order Pseudonocardiales; family Pseudonocardiaceae; genus Saccharothrix; species Saccharothrix sp. 6-C. The sequence continues at coordinate 5,960,561 of NZ_CP064192.1, forward strand.
ACGTGCGCAAGCTCGGCACGGGCGACCCGGCCGACCCCGCCACCGACGTCGGCCCGCTGATCGACGAGGCCGCCGCGCGGCGGGTCGAGGCGTGGGTGGACGAGGCCGTGGCGGCGGGCGGGCGGGTGCTGGTCGGCGGCCGGCGGACGGGCGCGGCCTACGAGCCGACCGTGCTGGCCGACGTGCCGCCGGGGTGCAAGGTGGTGGACGAGGAGGTGTTCGGGCCGGTCGTGGTGCTGGACCCGGTGCCGTCGGTCGAGGAGGCGTTCGACCGGGTGAACGCGTCCCGGTTCGGGTTGCAGGCGGGCCTGTTCACGCACGACGTGCGGGTGGCGTTCCGGGCCGCCAAGCGGCTGGCCGTCGGCGGGGTGATCGTGGGCGACGTGCCGAGCTTCCGCGCCGACCAGATGCCGTACGGCGGGGTCAAGGAGTCGGGAACGGGTCGGGAGGGGGTGCGCGCGGCGATGGAGGACCTGACCGAGCAGCGGGTCCTCGTGCTCACGGGGCTGGAGTTGTAGCGCTTGGCGCCCGGGCACGCCGTCGTCGCGATCGCCACCGACGCCGCCGCCGACCTCGACCGGGGCCGGCGGCTGCTGGCGGCCGTCCTCGACGGGCCCGCCCGCGCCGCGCCCGGCCACCACGACGTCCTCTTCACGCGACCGCCGTCGGCCCGGTTCGCGGTACGGCTCACCGAAGCCGTCCACCGGCACAACGACTCGTCCGCGAGCCCGCTCCGCTTACGGTTGGCCATGGCTCACGGCGAGGTCTCCACGGCGCTCGCCGTGCTCGGCTCGGCCGCCCTGCGGTCCGCGCACGCGGCCACCACCCGTCCCGTCACGATCGCGGTCACGGACGGCTACGCCCGAGCCCGCCCGCTCACCGACCACGACCGGCACCGGCTCGTGCGGGTGCCCGACGTGCCCGAACCGGTCTGGCTGCTCGACGCCCGCGTGCCGGACGCCGAGGCCCTCTTCCACGCGCTGATGGCGCTGCCGTCGATGCGGCGGGAGGACTCGCGCCGACTGGTGCTGGACCTGCTGCCGCCCGCGATCACGGCCCTCGTGCCGCACCACCCGACCGACGCGCTGCACGTGAGCGGCCTGCTGCTGGCGTGCCTCGAGCACGAAGGGGGCCTGAATGCCCTCCGCCACGCTTTGCACGTGGTGGAAGGCGAGGATTCCACACCAATGGCCCGGATCGACACCCTATTGCGCAATGAATGAAACCCCGACCGGTACCGACAATCCGTAACGTGCAACCCGGAACAGGCCGATACCGGAAGGGGTTTGACCACTGGGCGCAGACCGCTCGAACGGGGGACCACCGATGGTCCATGCGGACGATGACGGCGGCCGGGGGCTGCTCATGCCACTGGTCGACGTGCTGGCGCGCGTCCCGAGCCTCGCCGATCGGGCCGGTCGGGTGCTGGTCATCCGCATGATGTCCGCGGAATTGCGGGAAACGCTGATGGTCGAGGAGCACCAGACCGCGATCGGGCACCTGTTCAACCTCGCCGAAGTCTGCCAGCAGAGTCCCGAACGCCTCTCGGCGCTGGTCCGCATCGTGAGCCGCTTCGACCACGACGCGCAGTCGATGGTTGAATTGCGCCGCGTCGTCGCCGAACTGACGCCGTTGGACCTCTTCCCGACCCACGAACGAGCAAGGCTGTTCACATTGCTGGCTGGCGTCGTCGTGCCCGACATCGCGGACATCTACCGCGTCGTGGCCGGTCCGACCGCGCCGAGCCTGTACGGGCCGACGACCTACCCCGAGGTGTTCCGGGTCCTGGAGACGCTGAACGCGGGCGCGGACGGCGTGCCGCGGCCGCTGGTGTTCGTCGAGCACATCGCGGCGCGCGTGCGCACCGAGCTGGCGATCGAGCTGCACCGGTGGACCGAGTCGCAGGCGGTGTCGATGAACCTGCTCCCGGAGCTGACCGCGGTCCGGGACAGCCTGCGCCCGGAGACCGCCGAGCCGCTCACCCCGCCGCCCGGCTCGCCCGCCTACCTCGTGCTGCAACTGCGCCGCGAGGGGCCGAGCGGGGAGAGGTTCCGCCTGTCGCACTGGCGGCAGCTCGGCCGGCCCGCGCCGTGGTCGCCGCTGCACGGCGCGGACTCGGTCGGCACGCTGGACGAGGTCAAGCGGCAGGTCGCCGCGCTGATCGAGCGGGTCGAGGACGACTGGGCGCAGTACAGCCCGGACATCCGCATCGAGTTCGTGCTCGACTACGAGAACCTCAACCTCGACGTCGACCAGTGGCCGTGGGAGAACAGCGACGACGAGGTGGTCGTGCCGATGGGCTGCCGCTACCCGGTGGTGGTGCGCAGCCTGGAACGGATGACCACCCGCAAGTACCACCGGGAGTGGCGGCAGCGGTGGACCGAGCTGACCGGGCAGCTGGGCCGGTCGGCCGGGCTCGCGCGCACCTCGACCTGCCGCGCGCTCAGCGGCACCGAGCAGGGCCTGCGGGAGCTGCTGACCCGGTTCAACACCGAGCGCGGGCTGGTGTCCCTGGTGCTGAGCGCGCCGCCGTCGCCGGAGCACGCGGGCCGTGACGAGGTCGCGGCCGGCGTGAAGGCGGGCGTGCCCCTGGTGGTGTGGCACCGGCAGGACTGCGGCACCCCGGAGTTCGGCGACGTCGTCGAGTCCGTGCTGCACGGCCAGGACGAGCTGCACCTGCTGGAACGCGTCCGCCTGGCCCGCAACACGGCGTTCAAGGAACGCCACCACGTCGGCGAGGCGCTGACGATCCTCTACGACGACCCGGAGCGGATCGTCGTGCCGAGCCAACCGGGTCCGCCCCGGGAAGGGGTTGCGGTCGGATGAACGACGGCGTTGTCCACTCCGGCGAAGTCCACGCCGGCACCGTCTACCACGGCACGGGTGGCGTCGCGCGGACACCGGTCGCGAACCTGCCGCCGCCCCCGCCGTGGCGGACGTTCACCGGTCGCGGCAGCACGTCGCGGCCCGCCGACGACGGCGGCGAGGGCGACCGCCGGGTGGGCGGCGTGCGCGCGGTGCGGCGGACACCCCACCCGAACGAGGTCGCGATGGTGGACGCGGCGATCCGGCTGCGCCGCCCGCTGCTGGTCACGGGCGCGCCCGGCACGGGCAAGTCGTCGTTGGCCTACCTGGTGGCGCGCGAGCTGGGCCTGGGCCCGGTGCTGCGCTGGCCGATCACCAGCCGCACCACGCTCAAGGACGGCCTGTACCTCTACGACGCCATCGCGCGCGTGCAGGCGGTGGGCGCGAACGACCGGGACTCCGGGATCGGCGACTACGTCCACCTCGGGCCGCTGGGCACCGCGCTGCTGCCCCACGACCTGCCGCGCGTGCTGCTGATCGACGAGCTGGACAAGGGCGACATCGACCTGCCCAACGACCTGCTCACCACGTTCGAGGAAGGCGAGTACGAGATCCCGGAGCTGGTCCGGTACGCCAAGCACCGCGACGAGGTCGAGGTGCTGACCCAGGACCGGGGGCACACCGCGACCGTGCACCACGGCGTCGTGCGCTGCCGCGAGTTCCCGATCGTGATCATCACCAGCAACGGCGAGCGCGAGTTCCCGCCCGCGTTCCTGCGCCGCTGCCTGCGGCTGCACGTGCCGCAGCCGGGCAAGGAGCAGCTGGCCGAGATGGTGGCGGTGCACTTCGGCGACGCGCACGGCGTGGACGTCGCCAGGCTCATCTCGGACTTCCTGGCGCACCGCGCCGACGTCGGCACCGTGTCGGCCGACCAGCTGCTCAACGCCGTGCACCTGGCCACCTCCGGGTCCTACCAGCCGGACGAGGAGTGGGCCGAGCTGCTCAAGGCGATCTGGCACCCGCTGGCCGCGGAGGCCGGATGAGCGGACCGCGGGCCGAGCCGCCGGCCGGTCGGGTGCTGCTGCAGCACCTCGACGCGACCGACAGCCGGGTGGAGGTGCTGCGCACGGCGGACCTGACCTTCCGCGAGGTCCGGGACTCGCTGTGGCTCGCCGGCGCGCTGCGCCCACCCGGGTCCGAGCCGACCGCGACCGCGCGCGAACCCCGGGACGACGACCCGCCCACCCCTCCCCCGCCGTCGTCGGACGATCCGCCGCCGGACGTCGCGCCGGAGCCCGGGGCGGACCGGGAGGCGTGGACGCAGTCGCGGGTCGAACCCGACCCGGGCCGGGTCGAGCGGTGGGCGCGGACGGCGACGACGCTGGTCCGCGCCGACCCGGTGCCCGCGCCGGGCGGCGCGGTGAGCGCGGGGTCGGCGTGGCCGACCGTGCCCGCGCTGCCGGAGCGGCGCGGGATCAGCCGGGCGTTGCGGCCGTTGGCGCGCCGCCGGCCGTCGCCCCGGTCGACGGTGCTGGACGAGGAGGCGACCGCGGTGCGGGCCGCCCGGGACGGGCTGTGGCTGCCGGAGTGGCGGGCCGCGCCGTGGCGGCGGTTCGAGGTGGCGCTGGTCGTCGACACGACCGTGGCGGCCGAGCTGTGGCGGCAGACCGTGCGGGAGTTCCGGGTGCTGCTGGAGCGGCAGGGCGCGTTCCGGGACGTGCGGACCTACGAGCTGGACAGCTCGCGCACGGCGGCGCGGGACGTGGTGCTGCGGTCCGAGGGCGGCGCCCGGCACGAGTGGCGCTACCTGGTCGAGCCGTCGGGCAACCGGATCGTGCTGGTGCTGACCGACACCGTCGGCCGCGCCTGGCACAGCGGCGCGGTGGGGCACGTGCTGCACGCGTGGGGCCGGTCGATGCCGGTCGCGGTGGTGCAGACGCTGGCGCAGCGGCTGTGGTCGTGGGGCGGCCTGCCGACGAGGCGGGTGCGGCTGTCCGCGCCCGCGCCCGGCGTGCCGAACCGCAGGCTGCGCGTCGCCGGCGAGGTCGACGGCGGCACACCGGTGCCGGTGCTCGGCCTGTCCGCCGAGTGGATGGCGGGCTGGGCCAGGCTGCTCACCTCGCCGGGCTCGGAGTGGGTGGAGACGACGGCCGCGGTGGTCGCCCCGCAGACCGCGCCCCCGGCGGAACCCGCCGCCGAGGAGCCGGTGAGCGCGGTCGAACGGGTGCTCCGGTTCCGCACCTACGCGTCGGTGGACGGGTTCCAGCTCGCGGGGCTGCTGGCCGCGACGCCGTTGAGCCCGAAGCTGATGGGGCTGGTGCAGCGCGTGCTGCTGCCCGGCTCGGACCTCTCGGCGTTGGCCGAGGTGATGCTCGGCGGCCTGATGACGCGGCTGCCCGGGGCGAACGGCGCGACCGACGCCGTCGCCTACGACTTCGACGCCGGTGTGCGGGAGGAGCTGCTGGCCACGTCGCGGCGCTCGGACACCGCCCGCGTCGCGCGCGTGCTCGACGCCTACGCGGGCGCCGACAACGAGGCCGTCCACAACTACCGGCTCGCGTTGGACGAGCCGGACCGCACCCCGGAACCGGCGCCGACGCCGGAGAACGTGCCGTACCTGAAGGTGCAGGAAGCGGTGTTCCGCGCCCTCTCCGGGGCCGCGTACTCCCGCCGGTCCAAACGCATCCGAGAGGTGCTGGGCCCGGGTGATCCGACCCGTGTCCCGCCCGCGGGTCCGGACGGCGGCACACCCGACCAGGAGAACGACTCTGTGACGAATCTCGACACCCGACCACCGGCGCCAGTGGTCGGGTCGCTGCCGCGCGAAGGAGAAGACGTGAACGCTCCCGGTAGCCCACTGTTCACCGGCGAGCGGCTGCCCGGTTCCACACAGCCGCAGGTGTGGGGTCACGTGCCGTTGCGCAACCCGGACTTCGTCGGCCGCGACGACCTGCTGGAGTCGCTGCGGCTGCGGTTGAGCGAGGCCGGTCCGACCGCCGTGCTGCCGGAGGCGCTGCACGGCATGGGCGGTGTCGGCAAGTCGCAGACCGTGGTCGAGTACATCCACCGGCACGCCTCGGAGTACGAGGTCGTGTGGTGGATCCCGGCGGAGCAGCCGGCGCAGATCAAGGCGAACTTCGTCGAGCTGGCCAAGAGGATCGGCGTCGCCGCCTCGGGCTCGGCCGAGACCGCGGTGCCGGCGGTGCTGGAGGCGTTGCGCCGCGGCGAGCCGTTCCGCCGGTGGATCCTGGTGTTCGACAACGCCGACCGGCCGCAGGACGTGCGCCAGTACTTCCCCGCGGGCACCGGCCACATCGTCGTCACGTCCCGCAACTCCGAGTGGGGCGGCTTCGCCCGGCCGGTCGCGGTGGACCTGTTCACCCGCGCCGAGAGCATCGAGCTGCTGCACCGCCGCGCGGGCGACCTGGACGACGCCGAGGCCGACGCCCTGGCCGAGGCCCTCGGCGACCTGCCGCTGGCCGTGGAGCAGGCCGCCGCGTGGCGGGCGCAGACCGGCATGCAGGTCTCGGAGTACCTCCAGCTGCTGCAGCAGAACCGCACCGAGCTGCTGGAGGCGGGCACGTCCAGCGAGGACCAGCTCCCGGTCGCGGCGGCGTGGAACGTGCCGCTCAACCGGTTGAAGAACGACCACCGGGCCGCCCTGCAGCTGTTGCAGGTGTGCGCGTTCTTCGGCCCCGAGCCCATCTCGCAGAAGCTGTTCCGCGGCGTGCGCGACATGCCCGTGCCCGACGCGCTGCGCGAGGCGCTGGGCGATCCGATCAAGCTCAGCCGGGCGATCCGCGAGATCAGCCGGTACAGCCTCGCCAAGATCGACCACCGCAACAACGCCCTGCAGCTGCACCGCCTCGTGCAGACCGTGCTGAAGAACCGGCTGGACAACGACGAGCAGGACCGCATGCGGCACGCGGTGCACGTGCTGCTGGTCAACGGCGACCCGGGCGACCCGGACGCCTCGACCAACTGGCCGCGCTACGCCGAGCTGATGCCGCACGCCCTGGTGTCGAAGGTGGTCGACTGCCAGGACCGCTGGGTGCGCGTGCTGGTGATGAACCTGGTCCGGTACCTGCTCAACGCGGGCGACTTCGGCGGCGCGCGCGACCTGGCCGGCCAGGCGTCGGAGTCGTGGCGCAAGTCGTTGGGCGAACGCGAGTTCGACACGTTGGAGATCACCCGCCGGTACGGCATCTCGCTGCGCAGGCTGGGCCGGATCGAAGAGGCCCGCACGCTCAACCAGCGGACCTACGAGCTGTTCCGCGAGGTGATCGGCGAGGACCACGAGGGCATGCTGAACATGCTCGACACCCTCGCCCTGGACCAGCGGGCGCAGGGCGTGTTCCGCGAGGAGCTGGAGACCAGGCAGCGCATCTACGACCGGGCCGTCGAGATCCTGGGCGTGGACGACCCGCAGACCCTGTCCTACGCCAACAACCTGGCCAGCTCGTTCCGGTTGATGGGCGACTACGCCAAGGCGCTGGAGATCGACCAGGACGTGCTGCACCGGCGCGACGCGGTCATGGGCAGCGACCACCCGCTCACCTTCGCCTCCTTCAACAGCACGTGCATGGACCGGCGGGAGCTGGGCCGCTACACCGAGGCCGCGCGGCAGCAGGAGGGTTCGCTGGCCGTGCAGCGGGAACTGCTCGGCGAGGACCACCCGCAGGTGATCGGCGCGTCGCGGAGCCTGGCGGTGGCGCTGCGCAAGGCGGGTGAGCACGTGCGCGCCAAGGAGCTGATCGAGGACGTCATCAGGCGCTACCGCAAGCGCCACGGCGACGAGCACATCGACACCACCACGGCGCGGATGAACCTCGCGCTGGACCTGCGGCACCTCGGCGACCTCGACCGGTCGCTGGAGCTGGCGCGGCGCAGCCACGAGACGTTCCAGCGCATCGTGGGCCGCAACCACCCGTACACGCTGGTCACCGGGATCGGCCTGGCCGTGACGCACCGGGCGCGGGGCGAGGTCGACGCCGCGCTGGCCCTGAACCGGGAGCTGCGCGCGACGTTGACCGACGTGTTCGACGCCGACCACCCGTTCACCCTGGTGGCGGCGACGAACCTGGCCAGCGACCTGGCCGCCGAGGGCAACCACGCGGAGGCCCGGGCGTTGGACGAGGACACCCTCGAACGGTCGACCCGGACGCTGGGCCCCGAGCACCCGTCGACCCTCGCGGTCGCGCTGAACCTGTCGATCGACCTGGGCGACCTCGGTGACGAGAACGCGGCGGCGGTGCTGCACGCCCGCACGGTCACGAGCTACCGCAAGGTCCTCGGCGACGAGCACCCCGGCACGATCGCGGCCACCCAGTTCGCCCGGGCGAACTGCGACACCGACACGATGCAGTTCTGACGCCCCGGCCGGTGGAGCCGCCGCCTCACCGGCTCCCCGACTCCACCGGCCGAGACGTCACCGACCACGCGCGCGCCCACACCGGGGCGTGGCGCGAGTCCCGGCTGCCGCCGGACAACACGAACCCGCTCCGGAGCCGACCCGGCACCCGGGGGAACCTGCCCTGCCCGAAGGAGAAGACGGTGAACGTCCTGGATGGGTCGGCGTCGCGGCCGCGTCGCTTGCGGATCGGTTTCAACCTCGACGTGGTCGGCTACTCCACGCGGTCCTGGCAGCTGCGCAAGATGGCACAGCGGCGGGTGTCCGAGCTGACCGACGACGTGATCGCCCACCTCGGGATCGACCGTGCCGCCGTCGACCGCCAAGGCACGGGAGACGGCGTGTTGGCCTTCCTGGCCGCGGAGCTGGAACCGTCCTGGGTCCTGCCGCGGCTGCTGCGCACCTGCCAGGAGCTGCTGCACGCGGACAACAAGCTGTACACCGACCGGATCCGGCTCCGCATGGCGGTCACCATGGGCTCGATCGCGCCCTCGGAACCGGGGTTCGCCGGTGAGCCGGCGACCGAGCTGAGCAGGTTGATCGACAGCGACGCCGCGCGGGCGGCAGTGGTGCGGCACGAGGACCGCGACCTGGTCGCAGTGGTGTCCGACATCCTGCACTCCCTGGCCGTCGATCCTTCTGACGACACGTACGCCCGCTGTCGCGACAGGGGCGAGGGCAACCCCGGGAACGGGTGGCTGTGGATCGGACGACCGCCGGCCTGATCAGCCCGACCCGGCCGGCGCCGTGCCGGTGGACCCGTCGAACCAGGCCACCAGCCGCACCGGTGACGGCGCGGCGCCCGTCCGCACGGCCACGGCGCGGTGCACGGCCCGCACCAGCTCCGGCGCCCGCCGCATCACGTCCGAGTCGAGCGCGAGGCCCAGGCCCGCCCACGAGGCCACGTCGTGCGGTGTGGCGCGCAGCCTGGCGGCGTAGCCCTCGGCGGCCGAGTCCCGCTCGCCGCGCAGGTAGGCGTGGTCGGGCCCGTCCCGGTGCGGGGCCCGGTCGAACTCGCGCGGGTCGAGCACCCGCAGCTTGAGCAGCGCCGCGAGCAGCGACTCGCCCGACCCGGCCGCGGGCACGACCGAGCCGCGGCCCGGGTGGCCGGGCGGCCGGCCGTCGAGCCAGGCCGCGACCGCGTCGAGGACCGCGCGCGGGTCGGGGCGGGCGTGCCGCAGCCGCCAGGTCATCGCGTGCTCGGCGGTGATCTCCTCGACGGCGGTGACGACGTCGGGCGGCGAGTCCACCGGACGGCACGCCGCGAGCCGCACGGCCACCGCCGCGACGAACTCGCGCCCCAGGTCGGTCAGCTCGACCGAGCTCCGCACCCCGTCCACGGCGTGCCCGACCTGCCGGGCCCGGTGGGCGAGGGTGAACTCGGCGCGCCGGGCCAGTGCCGCGGGCGCGAGGCCGCGCTGGGTGTGCCAGAACTCCACCACGCTGACGAACGCGTAGATGCCGTGCAGCAGCCCGTCGAGCGGTCGCGGGTCGTCCCGCCAGGGCGCGTAGTGCGCCGCCGCGCCGTCGGAGGTGTGCAGGTCGACCAGGTCGAGCAGCGCGTTGACCTTCGAGTGCTGCAACTCGTGCACGAGCGCTTCGCCGAACTCCGTCGCGGAACGCTTGGGCGACATGGCGATCGCGCCGAACGCCGCCGACGAGGACGCCGCGAACACGTCCCGCCGCGCGTCCAGCGGCACCACGGTCGACAGCCCGGCCGACAGCTCCTCCGCCGCGCCGGGGTGCCGTGCGGTCAGCAGCTCCCATGCCTCGTCCAGGTACTTGACCCACTCGTCCCAATCGCCGTCGCCGAGCGGGCCGGGCGGCACCGGCCCGCCGAACTCGCGGTACGGGCCGAGGTCGTCCACCACCACGTCGATCGTGCGGCCGCGCGCCGATCCGCGGTGCCGCCGGACCGGTTGCCACCGCACGGGTCCGGGCGCCTCGACCACCGTGCCGGACGCCGAGTTGACCACCTTCGCCTGGCCGACGGGGAAGCGCCCGCCCAGGCGGTACGCGCCGACCGTCGGCAGCGTCACGGCGCCGTGCACCACCGGCACGGTGACCGCGCACGGCTGTCCACTCCGGACGGCCGCGGCGGCGGCGACGGCGTGGAACCAGCCGACTTCCGACCACAGCGGTGTCGCGTCGGCCGCCGTGCCCAGCACCTGGCGCAGGGCGCGGCTGAGCCAGACGCCGACCGAGTGGTGCATCAGGACGTCTTCGACCACGTCCGGCGCGACCCGTTCCACATCGGACAACAACGTCCACGCGCCGTCGAGGTCGGCGAAAGGGCCGAGCCGGTCCGCGATCGGGGACGCGGCTTCCAGGAATGCGCGCAGGCGCAGCTTGCGGATGCTGTACTGGGTTCTCCGCAAAAGTGCGATTCCGGCTGCGGACACGGATCCCGCGCAGATCTCGTCGAACACGAATCGGGGCAAGCGGTGAGTGCTCAGCCCGACCTGGTTCACCCCTGTCCCGCCTGTTCCTGGACCGAACTGCCGAAGTCGCCCGACCGGAACCGGTCGAGCGTGCGGCGAACGGCCTGGTCGAGCACGGTGTCGCGCAGCGTTCTCATCTCGGACAACGACGTCGAAGTGAGGTCCAACAAGTCCGAGGACAGTTCTTCTGGTGTTTCCACGGTCATACCGGCCGCCTCCCCGATACCGCCCGATTCCATCATGCACGAACGGGCACAGGTCCGGGAGTGGCCGAACGGATAATGCGCCCGACGGCCACCGCCCCTACGACGAACGGCCCCGACCCGCCGGTGCGGCCGCCGATCGCGGACAGGGCACGGGTCGGGTCGAAGGCCGGGCCGGGCGGCATCGGGTTGCCCGTCGACCGGCCGGTGCTGGTGCTGGTCGGCGGCGGCGGGATGGCCGGAACGGGCTGGAGGCGTCGGGTCGCGGTGCTGCTCGAGGTGGCGCCGCTGCTCGACGCGTGCGACGACGGGTGGGTGGTTCCCGATGATCGGGGAGGCGGCGGAGGTCTCGGTGCACCTGGCCGCGTGCCGGTGCTCATGACGTCGGAGGGTGGAAGCCAGGCCCACCCGCGATAACAAGATCGACCAGGAACGGCCATTCAGCGCTGTCGAGGTGGTGTCGGGGCGTCTTCGGGGCGTGAGCCGTCTGGTTCGGCGGCTTCGTGGTCGCTCGCGTGGCAGGGCTGGTCGTCCGCCGAGGGGTGGTCGTGGTCCTGCCCGTCGTCGCCAGTCGACGGGTTCGGTGGCGGTGTTCACCCATATGGATTCCGGGCGCAGCGGCCAACCAGCCTGCGCCACCCATGCCGGACTCCGCCATGTCACCCGGACAGGACATCTGGGCCTCAACCGACCAGTTGACTGTTGTCACCGGGCAATCACAGAGAGTATGGTCTAGACCGGCCGCCGCGTTTGGGTGAACGCACCACCCAGCGCGCTCGGGTTGGCGTTCGCCACAAGCGTTTCCGCCCATCCGATCAGAGGAGTCCACATGTCACTCCGCCGAAGGATCGCCGCGGTGGCGGCAGGCGTGCTCGCCGCGCCGCTCGTGACGGTCGCCCTGCCCTCGGCGCCCGCGTTCGCGCACGGGTACGTCTCGTCGCCGGCCAGCCGTCAGGCGCAGTGCGCCCGCGGTGTCGTGTCGTGCGGCGACATCAAGTGGGAGCCGCAGAGCGTCGAAGGCCCGAAGGGCCTGCGCAGCTGCAACGGCGGCGTCGCCCGGTTCGCCGAGCTGAACGACAACAACAAGGGCTGGCAGGTCGCGAACACCGGCCAGACCGTCACCTTCAACTGGACCTTCACCGCACGGCACCGCACCGCGAACTACGAGTACTACGTCGGCGGCAGGCGGGTCGGTTTCGTCGACGGCGGCATGCAGCAGCCCCCGGCCACCGTGTCGCACACGGTGAACCTGGGTGCGTCCGGCCGTCAGACGGTGCTCGCCATCTGGAACATCGGCGACACCTCCAACGCGTTCTACGCCTGCATCGACGTCAACGCGAGCTGATCCGCGAGAGTCCTACCCCCAGTCCGCGAGAGTCCTGCGTTCGCGCACCCCGAGTTCAACGCTCACGCGCCACCAGCCCGGCGTCGAGCGTTGAACTCAGGTGTCCTGGACGTTGGACTCTCGCGGCACGGGCGTTGGACTCTCGCGGCGTGGGCGTTGGACTCTCGCGGTGGTCAGGCGGTGAAGCCGCCGTCGACGTGCAGCTGCGCGCCCGTCACGTAACGGGCCTCGTCGGACGCCAGGAACGCCACCGCCGCCGCGATCTCCGACGGCTCCGCGTAACGCCCCACCGCCGTGAAGCCGCGCACGACGTCGGCGCCAGCGCCGTCCGCCGGGTTGGCGTCGGTGTCTGTCGCACCGGGGTGCACCAGGTTCACCGTGATCCCCCGCGGCCCCAGCTCACGCGCCAGCGCCTTCGTCATCCCCACCAGCGCCGCCTTCGACGCCGCGTAGAGCGAGAAGCCGGGGAACACCGCCCGCCCGGCCACGTTGCTGCCGATGCCGATGACCCGCCCGCCGTCGCCGAGGTGCGGCAACGCCGCCTTGACCGCCACGAACGCCGCCCGCACGTTCACGTCGAACGTCCGGTCGAACTCCGCCACCCCCAGCTCCTCCACCGGTCCGACGATGAACTCGCCGGCGTTGTTCACCAGCACGTCCAGCCGCCCCAGCACCGCGACGGTCTCCTCCACCGCGGCGGCCACGGCCTCCGCGTCGCCACTGTCCGCCCGCACGGCCACCACCCGCCGCCCCAGCGCTGTCACCCGGTCGACCACGTCACCCGGGCTGGTCCGGTAGGTGATCGCCACGTCCGCGCCCAGCTCCGCCAACCGCACCGCGGTCGCCGCGCCGATGCCCCTGCTGCCGCCCGTGACCAGGGCGACCTTGCCGTCGAAGTCCATGCCCTGATCGTGCCGGGGCGACGCGGTCCGTTCCGGCGGGAATCGGACGTCGCGCCGCACCGGTTCCCGCGTCCCGGATCGGCCGCGGAATATCCGTTGCGAGGGTCGCGGGGGCTCGCATAGGTTCGTGGTACACGAGGAAGGAGGTGGTCCCAAGTTGAATAGCTATAGGACTCGTCGTGAGGTGGCTGTCCGCTAGGACCGACCTTTCCCAGGTGGTCTGGGCGAATCCCAGGCAGCCACCCGGCCCCCGTGACCCCGAGCCCAGTCCAGCTCGGCCCGCACCTGGTGCGGGAAGCGGTCAGGGGGCCGTTTCACGTTCTCCGGCGCCCCGCCGGGCGGCGCGGCCCAGGTGGGCGCGCACGGCCCGCAGGTCGGCCAGGAACCTGCGGCAGGCCTCGTCACGGTCGGGGGCGCGCAGCACCGCCGAGGGGTGCACGGTCGCGGTCACGTCGTGGTCCTCGGCCCGCTCGACCCGGCCGCGGCGTTCGGTGACCTTGAACGAGGGACCCAGCACGGCCTTGGCCGCCGTCGCGCCCAGGCACACCACCAGCTCGGGCCGGATCGCCGCCAGTTCCGCGTGCAATCAGGGCAGGCAGGCGACCACCTCGCCGCGCGTCGGTGTCTTGTGGATGCGCCGCTTGCCGCGCTCGGCGGGCACGAACTCGAAGTGCTTGACCGCGTTGGTCAGGTAGACGCCCTCACGTGCCAGGCCGGCCTCGTCGAGCGCCTTGTCCGGCAGCTTGCCCGCGGGTCCGACGAACGGCTCGCCCTGCCGGTCCTCGACGTCTCCGGGCTGCTCGCCGACGAGCAGCAGCCGGGCGTCGGCCGGTCCGGCGCCGAACACGGTCCGGGTGGCCGCCTCGTACAGCCCACAGCCCCGGCAGCCGGCCGCGGCACGGCGAAGCGCCGCCAAGCCCGAGCCCTCGGGGGGCACGAACTCGGCGGCGCTGGAGGCGTGACGAGCCGGCGGCACGTCTAGCGGTTGTCCCCGCGGAAGGCGTCCTTGACCTTCTCGCCGGCCTGCTTCAGCGAGCCCTTGGTCTGCTCGGCGCGGCCCTCGGCCTGCCACTGCTCGTTGTCGGTGGCGTCGCCGACGGCTTCCTTCGCCTTGCCCTTGAGCTCCTCGGCCTTGTTGCTGATCTTGTCGTCGGTCCCCATGGCCGTTCCTCTCGTCTGGGCTCTTCTCCGTCGCCCAGGGGATACCCCTCGCCCGGACGGGGAAACGCCGATCCGTGATCGCACATCTCGTGGCCGTCGTCATGGACTGCCCTCCGGGCCAGGTCAGTGCCCTGGAGGAGGGCTGGTGGCCGGTTCCCGGAGATCGTGTTCCGCGCCGGTGGAAAGCCCCTGAAGGGGTGGCGTGCCGCAGGTTGCCGGGCGCCGGGCCGATGCTGCTGCTATAGCCGGTCGACGCGCCGAAGCGGGCCGTGAACGGGTCGCGCCCCGACCTCGCGGCCGACGCCGACCCGGCCCTGCCGCGGGCGGTGCGCGCCGCCCCGGCGGGCGACGAGTTCCGCGGGCCGCCGCCACGCTGGAACCCCTCCAGTTGCGCCGCACCGCCCGTCCTCTACTACGGTGATCGTCTACGCGGTTGAAAAGCCAGCCGCAAGCCACCCGGCGCCCGCGAGGGCACCAGGGTCAGCGAGAGCTGTGGGCTTGCCGGGTGCTGGCACCCGCGTGTCCGGACGCTCTCGCACCGCTGGCCTGGCTGACCGGTACCGACGTGCGAGAGAGGAGCCCGACCGTGGTCGGGGACAACGGGCATGACGATTCGCTGACCGCGCGGATCGCCAGCCTCGAGGCCGAGATCGTGGGGCTGCGCAAAGCGGTGCAGACGCGCACCGTGATCGGGCAGGCCACCGGATTGATATCCGCGGTGCAGGGCTGCACGCCCCAAGAGGGGTTCCAGCTGCTCGTGCGGATGTCACAGCACCACAACGTGAAGCTGCACACCATCGCGCTGAAGCTGCTCGACCTCTCGACCGAGCTGGGACCGAGGCAGGCCGTGCGCGCCGTGCACGCCTCCGCCGAGCCGGTGCCCGAACCGGCCGACGGCCACGTCGCCGTGCCCGAGTGGCCCGGGGTGGAGGTGGTGAACGCCGCACGCGGTCTGGTCGCGGCCTACGACGCGGCTCAGTACTCCGGCGACGACCGCCCGGAGGTGCGAAGACAGCTGGCCGACCAGGTCGAGTCGGCCGGTCGGCTGTTGGCCGAGAAGCTCACCGAGGTCGGTTGGCTCGTCCCCGACCCGGGGTAGTGACCGACGCGCGGTCGACGATGGCGAAGGAGTCGGCGGGCAGGCGCACCACCTGCCCGTCCACTCCCACCTCCGCCGACGTGAGCAGCACCTCGCCCACCTCGTCGTCGAGCCGCACCTCGGTGTCGTCCCCGAGGTTGCACAGCACCCGCAGCGAGCCCCGGTGCAGCACGAGCACGTGGCCTTCCTCGCGCACGATGAACCGGTCCAGACGCGGGTCGGCGAGTTCGGGGCGCGACCGGCGCAGCGCGATCAACGCCCGGTAGAGGTCGGCCGGTTCCCGGTGGCCGGGCTCGGACACCTCGTCCCAGCGCAGCGTCGACCGCCGCACGGTCTCCGGGTCGATCGGGTCGGGCACCTCCGACTCGCCCCACCCGTGCCGGCCGAACTCGCGCCGCCGCCCGGTGCGCACGGCCTCGGCCAGCTCCGGGTCCGGGAACGACGCGAAGAACTGCCACGGCGTGCTCGCCGCCCACTCCTCGCCCATGAAGATCATCGGCGTGTACGGGGAGCACAGCACGATCGCCGCGCCCACGACCTGCCGCCGCCACGGCACCGCGGCGGACAGCCGGTCGCCGGTGGCGCGGTTGCCGACCTGGTCGTGGTTCTGCAGGTAGGCCAGGAACCGGTAGCCGGGCAGCCGGTCGCGGTCCACCGGGCGGCCGTGGCGCCTGCCCCGGAACGACGACCACGTGCCCGCGTGGAAGAACACCTCGCGCAGCGTCCTGCCCAGCGCGCCCTCGAAGTCCGGGTAGTAGCCGGTCGTCTCGCCGCTCAACGCCACGTGCAGCGCGTGGTGCAGATCGTCGGACCACTGGGCGTGCAGGCCGAGGCCGCCGCCTTCGCGCGCGGTCACCAGCCGGGCGTCGTTGAGGTCCGACTCGGCGATCAACGTCAACGGCCTGCGGACGGTGGCCGACAACGCGTCCACCTCGACGGCCAGCTGTTCCAGCAGGTGCTGCGCGCTGCGGTCCACGAGGGCGTGCACGGCGTCCAGCCGCAGCCCGTCGACGTGGAAGTCGCGCAGCCAGCCGGTCGCGTTGTCGATGACGTAGCGGCGCACCTCGTCGGAGTCCTCGCCGTCGAGGTTGAGGCCCGGTCCCCAGTCGTTGCTGCCCGCGAAGTACGGCCCGAACCGGTCGAGGTACGCGCCGGAGGGCCCGAGGTGGTTGTAGACCACGTCCAGCAGCACGGCGAGGCCCCGCGCGTGGCAGGCGTCGACGAACCGCTTGAACCCGTCCGGCCCGCCGTACGGCTCGTGCGCCGCGCCCCACAGCACGCCGTCGTAGCCCCAGCCCGCCGTGCCGTCGAACGAGTTCACCGGCATCACCTCGACGTGCGTGACGCCCAGGTCCACCAGGTGGTCCAGCCGTTCCACCGCGCCGTCGAACGTGCCGGCGGGCGTGAACGTGCCGATGTGCAGCTCGTAGATCACCGCGCCGGGCAGCGCGCGCCCGGTCCACGCCTGGTCGGTCCACTCGAACGCCGAGTGGTCGTAGACGCGGGACGGGCCGTGCACGCCGTCCGGCTGCCAGGACGAGCGCGGGTCGGGCAGCACGTCGTCGGAGTCGTCGAGCAGGAACCCGTAGTCCACGCCGTCGACGTCGGCGTGCCACCACCCGCCGGCGCCGGCGGTCATCTCGTGGTCCCGACCGTCGACCCGCACCCGGACGCGCTCGCGCGCCGGGGCCCACACCGAGAAACTCACCGATCTCCTCTTACCAGCAGTGCCACGGGGTAGCGGTCCAGCATCCCGGCCAGCGACGGGTCGGCCGGGCGGGAGGTGAGCACGTCGGTCCACTCACCCGGCGGCAGCGGCAGCACCGCGTCGCCCCAGCCGCCCGCGTTCGCCAATCCCACCGGCAGCCGGGTCGCCACCGCGATCAGATCCGTCCGCTCGAAGGCGACTACGTGCGGTGCGGTCCGCCCGGACGCTTCCAGCGGCCGGTAGCCGCGGAACAGCTCGGGCCGGTCGCGGCGCAGCCGCAGCGCGCGCTGCACGACGAGCAGCTTGGCCGCGCCCGAGTCGTCCACGTCCGGCAGCCAGCCGTCGTCGAGCCGGTCCAGCAGCCGCCGCCGCACCTCGTAGTCCACCGGTCGCCGGTTGTCCGGGTCGACCAGCGACAGGTCCCACAGCTCGCTGCCCTGGTAGATGTCCGGCACGCCGGGCGCGGTGAGCTGCACCAGCTTCTGGCCGAGCGCGTTGGACCAGCCGGGCACGACGATCCGCTCGACGAACGACGCCACCTCGGCCGCCACGGGACCGGACAGCACCTGCTCGGGCCACGCCGCCACGGCCGCCTCGAACGCCTCGTCGTGGTCGACCCACGTGGTGCGGACCTTCGACTCCTTGGCCGCCTTGTCCAGGTAGGCGCGCATCCGGTCGGCGGTGATCGGCCACGCGCCGACCAGCGACTGCCACGCCAGCATGGTCAGGGACGGTTCGCCGATCGGGTGCGCGGCGGTCCACCGGCGCACCGACTCGGCGAACTCGCCGGGCAGCTCGGCCAGCACGGCGAGCCGGGCCCGCACGTCCTCCGAGCGCTTCGTGTCGTGCGTCGACAACGCCGTCATGGTCGTCGGCGAGCCCGCTTCCCGTGCCGCCGCGCGCGCGTGGAACTCCTCCGGCGGCACCCCGAACCGGTCCGGCGCGCCGCCGACCTCGTTGAGCGCCACGAACCGGGTGTACCGGTAGAACGCGGTGTCCTCGGTGCCCTTCGCGACCACCATGCCGGACGTCTGCTGGACGCGGGTGGCCAGTTCGCCGTGCGGTTCGGCGCGCACCTGCCGGTCCAGCTCTCGGGCCGCCGGCGACGTCGCCGCCCGCACGGCCGCCGTCCACGCGTCGAGCCCTTCGGGCAGGTAGGAGCGGTAGACGGGGAAGTTCACCAGGACTTCGGCGACCGCCCGTTCGGCTTCTTCGCGGTCCGCGTCGCGCACCAGGGCCGCGATCCGCCGCACCTCGGCGCGCAGGATCGTCCGGGCCACCAGGTCGCGGCACTCGTGCTCGACGGCGGCGAAGTCGGTGGGCACGCCGAGCTCCTCGGCCAGCGCGGTGAACGCCGCCTCGCCCGCCGGGTCCACGAACAGGCCGCCGACTTCGCGCAGCGCGTCGTAGCCCGTGGTGCCGTCGACGGGCCAGCTCACGGGCAGCCGCTCGTCCGCGCCGAGGATCTTCTCCACCACCAGCCACACGCCGGCGCGTTCCCGCAGCCGCCGCGCGTACCCGCCGGGGTCGGCCAGGCCGTCGGGGTGGTCGACCCGCAGCCCGGTGACCTCGCCGGCCGCGACCCAGCGCAGCACTTCGCCGTGGGTCGCGTCGAACACCTCGGGGTCCTCGACCCGCACCGCGGCGAGCGTGGTGATGTCGAAGAACCGGCGGTAGTTCAGCTCGGTGTTGCCGCGCCGCCAGAACGCCAGCCGGTAGTGCTCGTGCTCCTCCTCCGACTCCTCGTCGGCGGCGAAGGGCAGCAGCAGCGGCCCGGAGTCCCAGTCGATGTCGAAGTACTTCGCGTACCGCGACCCCCGGCCGTGCCGGAGCACGTCCGCCCACCACTGGTTGACGTCGTCGTGGCCGACCGCCATGTGGTTGGGCACGATGTCGAGCACGAACCCCAGCCCGGCCCTCTTGAGGGCCTTGTGCAGCGCCACGCGCCCCGACTCGCCGCCGAGCTCTTCCCGGGCGCGGGTCGGGTCGACCACGTCGTAGCCGTGCGTGGAGCCGGGCACGGCCTCCAGCACGGGCGAGGCGTACAGCGCGCCGACGCCCAGGGCGTCCAGGTAGTCGACCACGGCCTCCGCGTCGGCGAAGGTGAAGTCGGGCGTGAACTGGACCCGGTAGGTCGACGCGGGCGCCGCGCCGACCACCTCTCCCCCGGCCGACGCTCGCCCCGAACCGGCCGCTTCGTCACCGATCCGAGGTTCACCGACCGGAGGCTCACCGGTCGAAGGCTCACCGGTCGGTGACGCGTCGCTCCGCAGGGGTCCCCCCTGGGGGGCCCCTGCTGTCAGGTTACCGGCGGGGTCCGACAAGTCCGTCACTCCTGCTCCAGCCGCTGCAGCACGACCAGCGAGCGGGCGACCAGGGTCAGCGTGCCGCCTCCCGGCACCACGTCGCCCTGACCGGGCAGGGTGACCTCGCCCGTCGCGGTGTCGATCACGACCGTCCACTGCGGACCGTAGCCTTCCTCGGGCAGGGTCACCTCGATGTCCTCGTGGTGGGCGTTGAACGCGAGCAGGAACGAGTCGTCCAGCACCCGCATGCCCCTCGGGTCGAGGTCGGGGATGCCTTCGCCGTTGAGGAACACCACGACGCAGCGGCCGAAGTCGTCGCCCCAGTTCTGCTCCGTCATCTCTTCACCCGAAGGTGTGAACCAGGCGATGTCGCGGAGTTCGTCGCCCTTGCGGATCGGCTTGCCCTGGAAGAACCGGCGCCGCCGCAGCACGGGGTGCTGCCTGCGGAACGCGGTCACCGCCGAGGCGAACTCCAGCAGGTCGCGGTTCTTCTCCGCCAGCGTCCAGTCCACCCAGGACAGCTCGGTGTCCTGGCAGTAGGCGTTGTTGTTGCCGTGCTGCGTCCGGCCGAGCTCGTCGCCGTGCAGCAGCATCGGCACGCCCTGCGACAGCAGCGTGGTGGCCAGCAGGTTCCGCCGCTGCCTGGCCCGCAGGTCGTTGACCTCGGGGTCGTCGGTCGGCCCTTCGACGCCGCAGTTCCACGACCGGTTGTCGTCCGCGCCGTCGCGGCCGTCCTCGCCGTTGGCGTCGTTGTGCTTGTCGTTGTACGACACCAGGTCGTTGAGGGTGAACCCGTCGTGCGCGGTGACGAAGTTGATCGACGCGTACGGGCGGCGGCCGTCGTCCTGGTACAGGTCCGACGAGCCGGTGATGCGGGACGCGAACTCGCCGAGCGTGGCCGGTTCGCCGCGCCAGAAGTCGCGCACCGTGTCGCGGTACTTGCCGTTCCACTCGGTCCACAGCGGCGGGAAGTTGCCGACCTGGTAGCCGCCCGGCCCGACGTCCCACGGCTCGGCGATCAGCTTCACCTGCGAGACCACCGGGTCCTGCTGCACCAGGTCGAAGAACGTCGACAGCCGGTCCACGTCGTAGAACTCGCGGGCCAGGGTGGCGGCCAGGTCGAACCGGAACCCGTCGACCCGCATCTCCGTCACCCAGTACCGCAGCGAGTCCATGATCAGCTGCAACGTGTGCGGGCTGCGGACGTTCAGCGAGTTCCCGGTGCCGGTGTAGTCCATGTAGAACTTCGGCTCGTCGTCCACCAGCCGGTAGTACGCCTGGTTGTCGATGCCGCGCATGGACAGCGTGGGCCCGAGGTGGTTGCCCTCGGCGGTGTGGTTGTAGACCACGTCGAGGATGACCTCGATGCCCGCCTCGTGCAGGGCGCGCACCATGCCCTTGAACTCCTGCACCTGCGTCCCGGTCTCCGGCATCGCCGTGTAGCCGGCATGGGGCGCGAAGAACCCGATCGTGTTATAGCCCCAGTAGTTCCGGAGGCCTTTCTCCTGCAGTCCGTGATCGGTGATGAAGTGGTGCACCGGCATCAGCTCGACCGCGGTGACGCCGAGGCCCTTGAGGTGGTCGATCACCGCCGGGTGCGCCAGGCCCGCGTACGTGCCGCGCAGGCTCTGCGGCACCTCGGGGTGCTGCATGGTCAGGCCGCGCACGTGGGTCTCGTAGATGACCGACTCGTTGTACGGCGTGTTCGGCGGGCGGTCGTTGGACCAGTCGAAGAACGGGTTGACCACGACCGCCAGCGGCACGTGGCCCGCCGAGTCGAGGTCGTTGAGCGCGTCGGGGTCGCCGAACCGGTAGCCGAACAGCGACTCGTCCCAGTCGACGTCGCCGGTGATCGCCTTGGCGTACGGGTCGATGAGCAGCTTGTTCGGGTTGCAGCGCAGGCCGCGCGCCGGGTCGTGCGGTCCGTGCACGCGGTAGCCGTACAGCTGACCGGGGCCGACGCCGAGGAGGTAGCCGTGGTGGACGAAGCCGTCCACCTCGGGCAGCCGCACGCGGGTCTCGGTGCCGTCGCCGTCGAACAGGCACAGCTCGACGTAGTCCGCGACCTCCGAGAAGAGGGTGAAGTTGGTGCCGACGCCGTCATAGGTGGCGCCGAGCGGATAAGGAGTTCCGGGCCAGGGCCGCACAGGGTTTTTCCTCCGGACGAGCTGGAACGATCCGACCCCTACCGTTCTAGGTCAGGGTCGGGAGCCGTGCGACCTGACGAGCTGGCCGCGGGCCGCGACGAGGAGCAGCCGGGCCTCTTGGAGTTCGCCGTAGCGCAGGTGCTCGCAGGCCGCCTCGGCGCAGGCCACCGCCTGGGTGAGCGCGTCGTCCGCCCCGGCGTCGACGCGCCGCAGGGCGGTCCTCAACGACTCCTCGGCGTGCCCGATCCCGGCGAGCGGGTCGGCCAGGTTCGACGGCCGGACGTCCACCAGGACCCTCTCGACGGTCGACTCCAGGGCGACCGCGGGGCTGCTGTGGGGAACCGCCTGTTCGGGCACGAGCCCGGTGCGGGTCATCAAGTCGGTGTTCACGGGTGACTGCCACCTCCAACCATGGCGCGGGTGACTGGCTGACGATACTCCGCGGCCGGGCCGCGTGCTGTGACGTGCGGGTTTCGCTTCATCACGGGCCGTTCCCGCCCGCCGCGGGCGGACGACCGGCGGCCAGCGCCACCGCCGCCCGCCGCACGCCCGGGTCGTCGAACAGGTCGGCGAGCGCGACGGGCAGCGGGATGCGCCAGTTCGGGTACTGGTCGGTGGTGCCTGGCAGGTTCGGCTGGCGCGTCTCGCCCAGCGCGTCCTGCGGGGAGGTCAGCACGAGCACGGAGCGGACCTTCGCGAGCAGGGCGTGGAACCCGGTAACCAAGTCATCGGCAGGGACACCTTCTTGCTTGAGGAGTTCGAGCAACTCGCCGCGTTCCCGGTCGGCTGCTTCATATTCCCCGTCCGCGGGTCCTTCAAACTGCCCCAGGTCGGCTCGCACCCGGACGTGTTCGGCGGCGAGGAACCCGGCCACGGTCGGCAGGTCGTGGGTGGAGATGGAGGCCATGGCCGACGCGGTCCACTTCTCCGGCGGGATCAGCGGGTGGTCCGGCAGGTCGTACTCGCGCTGGAACCACAGCACCGCGGAGCTGAGCATCCCGTGCTCGTGCAACGCCTCGGTGACCTTCGGCTCCACCGTGCCGAGGTCCTCGCCCACGACGACGGCGCCCGCCCGGTGCGCTTCCAGGGTCAGCACGGCGAGCATCGCCTCGGGGTCGTAGTGGACGTACGTGCCGCGCTTGGGCGCCTCGCCCGGCGGGATCCACCACAGCCGCCACAGGCCCGCGACGTGGTCGATGCGGATGCCGTCCGCGTGCCGCAGCACGCTGCGCACCACGGCCCGGAACGGCTCGTAGCCCTGCTCGGCGAGCCGGTCGGGCCGCCACGGCGGCAGGCCCCAGTCCTGGCCCAGGCGGCTGAACGCGTCCGGTGGCGCGCCGACCGTGACGTCCGCGGCGAACGCGTCGCGCACCGCCCACGTGTCCGCGCCGCCGGGGTGCACGCCGACCGGCAGGTCGTGCACGACGCCGACGGCCATGCCCGCGTCGCGGGCGGCCCGGCGCGCGGCGGCCAGCTGCTGCTCGCACAGCTCCTGCAGCCACGCGTGGAACGCCACCCGCTCGGGGTCGGGGGTGGCGGTCGCCGGGTCGCGCTGCGCCGGCGGCCACTCGCGCCAGTCGGGCCCGTGGGCCTCGGCCAGCGCGCAGAACCGGGCGAAGCCCAGCAGCTCGCCCTCGGGCGCGCGGTGCTCCTGGCGCCGCCAGAGCAGTTCGAGCGCCTTCGCCTTGGCCGTCCACACGGCGTCGTAGTCGATCAGCTCGGTGTCGTTGGGCGGGCGCAGCGCGTCGATCTCCGCGCGGGTGGCGTCGTCGGCGTCCCGGTAGGCCTGCAGGTCGGAGATCCGCAGGTAGAGGGGGTTGGCGAAGCGGCGGCTGGACGGGGAGTACGGGGAGCGCTCCACCGGCAGGGTGGGGCTGATCGCCTGCACCGGGTTGACCAGCAGCACGCCCGCGCCGAGTTCGGTCGCGCTGCGCCGGGCGAGGGTCGCGAGGTCGGCGTAGTCCCCCATGCCCCACGACTCGGCCGAGCGCATCGCGTAGAGCTGGAGCATCCACCCCCACGCCCGGGGCACGGGCGGGAGCCGGCGCGGCGCGACGATCACGGTGCGCGTGCCGAGCCGGTGGTAGCCCGGCGGCAGCACGGCGGGCAGCTCGACCCGGCCGCCGTCCTCCAGCTCGACCGCGCGGTCCCCTCCCGGGTCGGTCTCGTCCAGCACGTCGCCCTCGCGCAGGACGATCGTGCTCGGGGGTCGTTTCGGGGCGGCGAGCGCGCGGCGCACCGCCTCCGGCGTCGAGGCGTCCACGTCCAGCTGCGCGAGCACCGCGACGACCACATCCGGGTCGACGTCGGCTCGGCGTTGGTTCGCGTCCTCGTAGTGGGTGGCCACGCCGTGGGCCTCGGCCAGTGCCGCGAGCTCGTCGTCCACGTCGGACAGCTTCGCCTTCCCCGTCGGTTGGGATCCAGACCGGTGACAAGTGGTCACCCGAAGGTTGCAGGAAGTTGCCCGGGGTTGATAACCCAGGCGAGTGATGCCCAAACCTGTTCACCCGGTATTCACGCGCTCAGGAATCGCGGGCTGGTCCGGTCGACCCGCGCACCACCAGCTGCACCGAGGGCGGCTCGGTCTCGTCCTGCTCGCCGCGCAACCGGGCCAGCAGCACTTCCACGGCGTGCTCGCCGCGTTCGCGCCACGCGCCCTCCACCGCGGTCATGCCCACCGCGCGGGCCAGGTCGGTGCCCTCCAGGCTGACGATCGACACGTCGCCGGGCACGTCGCGCCCGTCGCGGCGCAGCCGCAGGAACACGCCGAGCGCCACCTCGCCGCTCGTGCTGATCACCGCGGACGGCAGCCGCTCGCCGTCCAGCAGCGCGTCCACCACCTGCTCGCCGCCCGCCACGGTCGAGGACGACCACAGCGTCCACTCCGGACGGACCGGCAGGCCCTGGGCGACGAGCACCTCGTCGTAGGACTCGTCGATGTCGCCGGCCAGGACCAGCGCGACGTCCCGGTGGCCCGACCCGGTGAGGTGGCCCACGGCCAGCCGCAGCGCCTCGCGCAGGTCGTCGTCCCACACCGCGACCACGGGCACGTCCAGGCCCGACAGCGCGGCGTCCTCGGCGTCGGTGAGGTTGACCGCCAGCGCCAGCACGCCGTCGACCCGCCGGGCCAGCGGCAGCTCGTCGAAGAACCGCTTGCGCGCCTCGGCGTCGCGCAGCACGTAGAGCAGCACGTCGTACCCGGCCTGCCGCAGCGCGCCCTCCGCGCCCGCGAGCAGGTCGCCCCGCCCCACGTCGGCGGTGAGCACCGCGACGGCGTAGCGGCGCCCGCCCGCGAGGCTGGACGCGTCCCGGGCGATCGCGTACCGCATCCGCTTGGCGACCTCGGTGACGTACCGGCGGGTCGCGTCGGACACGCCGGGTTCGCCGCGCAGCGCCCGCGACACCGTCGCCGCGGACACCCCGGCGGCCCGTGCCACGTCGGACATGCTCGTCAACTCACACCTCCCGGCCTGGTACGAGATTAGCGAGAACCGTACGGTTGCCTCGGCGCGAGCACCCTGCGAGACGTGATCGACACCCGGCGGAAGGACCTCCATGAAGCCCGGCGACCAGGCACCCGACTTCACCCTGCCCGACCAGGACGGCACGCCGCGCGCCCTGTCCGACCTGCTCGCCGACGGGCCCGTGGCGCTGTTCTTCTACCCCGCCGCGATGACCTCCGGGTGCACCGCGGAGAGCTGCCACTTCCGGGACCTGGCGACCGAGTTCGCCGAGGTGGGGGCGCAGCGGGTGGGCATCAGCCCGGACTCGGTGCAGCGGCAGAACCAGTTCGCGACGCTGAACGACTTCGACTACCCGCTGCTGTCCGACGGCGACGGCGCGGTGGCCGCCGCGTTCGGCGTGAAGCGCCGCTTCGGCCCGCTGCCCGTGAAGCGGCACACGTTCGTCATCGACACCGACCGCACCGTGATCGAAGTCATCAAATCCGAGTTCGCCATGAACGCGCACGCCGACAAGGCGCTCACCGTGCTGCGCGAGCGGGCCGGCCGCGCGACCTGACCTCGGCTAGTCGGGTCTGAGGCCGGCGAGGACGAAGTCGGCGATCTCCCCGCCGAGCCGGGTGGGCGACTTGGGCCCGTCCGGCCGGTACCAGGTGGGCAGCTGGTTGACCACGCCCAGGGCGATCAGGACCACCGTGTCGGCGGGCACGGCGGAGCCGAACCCGCCGTCGCGCTGGGCCTGCTCGACCACCGACCGGAACGTCTCGTGGTAGCGACGCCGCTCGGAGCGGAAGGCGGCCATCCGGTCCGCGTCGAGCCGGTGCATCTCGCGCACGAACACCGCGGTCTCGTCCACGCTCGCCGCCGTCGTCTCGACCAGGCTGACCACGATCCGCCGCACGGTGGTGGCCGCGTCGAGGTCGGCCGACACGATCCGGTCGAGGTCGGCCATCTGCCGCCCGATCAGCGCGCGGTAGATCTCGAACAGCAGGTCGTCCTTGGAGCCGAAGTAGTGGTAGAGGGCGCCCTTGGTGACCGAGGCGGCTTCGACGACCTCCTGCACGGTCGTCGCGTCGAACCCCTTCGCGGCGAACAACCGCACGGCCGCGCCCACGATCCGCTCGGGCGTCGACCCGGCCCGCCGCGCCACGGTCAGGCCCCCGGCGCCAGCGCGCGCACCAGGTCGAGCTGGTCCCCGCCGGTGGGCAGCAGGGCGATGACGGGCGTGTCGACGCCGTTGGCCGCGTACTCGGCCACGCGCGCCCGGCACCGGTCGACGCCGCCGTGCACGATCAGGGCGTCCACCACGTCGTCCGGGATGAGCGCGCCCGCGCCGCGCCGGTCGCCGGACGCCCACGCCTCGTGCATCGGCCGCAGCGCCTCGCCGCGGCCCAGCCAGTCGTGGAACGCCGCGTAGGCCGGGACGGTCAGGTAGGTGCTGATCAGCATGCGGCCCAGCGCGCGGGCCGCGTCGGCGTCCTCGGTCGGGCACACGAAGATCCGGGCGGCCAGCTCGCCGCCGCCCATCTCGGCGCGCACCTTCGGCACGTCGGCGGCGCCGAGCCAGTTGGTGATGGCGCCGTCGGCCTCGCGCCCCGCCAGCCGCAGCATGCCGGGGCGCAGCGCGGCCAGCATGATCGGCACGGGGTGCGCGGGGGCGCGCTCCAGCTTGAAGCCGCGCACGGTGAACGTCTCGTACTCCTCGGAGACCTTCTCGCCGGTCAACGCGGCCTTGAGGAACCTCAGCGTGTCCCGCGTGCGCTTGAACGGCTCGTTAAACGGCACGCCGTTCCACCGTTCGACGATGGCGGGCGAGGACGAGCCGATGCCCAGCACGAACCGGCCGCCGGACACCTCGGCCAGCGTCGCGGCCGTCATGGCCAGCGTCGCCGGGCCGCGCGTGTAGACGGGGGCGATGGCGGTGCCGAGCCGGACGCGGTCGGACCACTGCGCGGCGAGCGCCAGCGGCGTGAAGGCGTCGGTGCCCGCGGTCTCGGCCGACCACACGTCGGTGTAGCCGAGCCCGGCGAGCTCGGCCACCAGCGCGCGGTGGTCGAGCACCGGCACGCCCGTCAGCGGCAGGGTGATTCCCCAACGACCCACGATCGCCTCCCTGAAGGTGTCCGACGGCCACCGTACCTCAGGTACCGACCAGTCGGTATGCCCATCGGGGCGGTCCCACCCGTCGTGCCCGCGGGGCCCCGGACGCCGTTCTGCCCCGCCGGTCGGGTCCGGCGGGGCAGAACGGGGACGTGCGGTGCGACGGGTGCGCGAGGCGTCAGAGGGAGATGCCGCGCTCGCCCAGCCAGCCGACCGGGTCGATCTTCTGCGAGCCGTTGACCCACACCTCGAAGTGCAGGTGGGGGCCGGTGGACTGGCCGCGGTTGCCCATGGTGGCGATCTGCTGGCCCGCCTGGACCTGCTGGCCGGCAGCCACGAGGGTCTCGTTGACGTGGCCGTAGATGGTGATGGTGCCGTCGTTGTGCTGCACGCGCACCCACAGGCCGAAGCCGGACGCCGGGCCCGCCTCGACCACGACGCCGTCCATCGCGGACAGGATCGGGGTGCCGATGGAGTTCGCGATGTCCACGCCGTAGTGCGTCGTGCCCCAGCGGGAGCCGAAGCCGGAGGTGAACTGGCCCTCGGCGGGCTTGACGACCGTCGGGCGCCTCGCCGCCGCGGCGGCGGCCTCCTCGGCGGCCTTCTGCTCGACGGCCCGGGCCTGCTCCTGGGCGATCCGGGCGTTCTCGGCGTCGACGCGGGCCTGCTCGGCCGCCGCGGCGTCCTGCTGCCGCTTCAGCTCGGCCTGCCGGGCGGTGAAGCCCTCGGACGCGTGGCGGATCGCCTGGTCCACGTGCTGCCGGACGAAGAGCCCTTCGGAGCGCATGAGCTTCGCCGCCTCGAACGCGGGCTCGACGGCGTGCACCGTGCGGACGTCGGGCTGGGCGGGCGCCGCGCTGTGCACGAGCGCCGCCGCCAGGTCGGAGCCGGCGGCGACCGGGAGGAACCGGGTGTCGCCGCCGTCGAAGCCGCCGCCGGCGGCGCCCACGCCGGTGGCGAGGGCGCCTGCCGCGACCACTGCGGCCGCGACCCGGCCACTGACGGGTTTCCGATCGCACTCGGCGCGATGGGAGCGGTTGCCGAACGGCGTGCGGGGCGCGGTGAACGCGCGTCGACCGTCGGCCTTCGTGTGCCGTGCCAAGGTAGTGCCTTCCTGCATCGGGGAGCACGGCCCGGCCACAGGGACGCCTGGCGGGGGATCCAGGCTGGCGGCGCTTTCGGGGAGCGACGCCGTGTCCCTATGGTGACCGAACCGTGACATGCGGCGGGGACCGTAACCCGATGTAACAAGAAAGGGCAAGCCTCGGCACTACGACTAGTGCTTTTTGGTGATGCACCCCACTGATCGTCACGCAGCGTGTTGTAGTAACCGGCAGTTCCGTATCGGGCCGTTATGAAACCCCTGGTCAGAGGCGACGTCGAGGCTGACGCAACCCGTGACGAAGGTCGACTACCGGTAGCGCGGCTCGACCGGCGGCAGAGCGGCCGGCGGCTTGCCCTCGTGGATCACCCGCATGGCGTTGAACCACGTCGGCGCAGCCACCTGACCACCGAAAACACCGCCGGCGTCGTTGGTGCCGCAGAGCCTCGGCGGGGTGCCGTTGCAGATCACCTGCGGCGCCACCCCATCGGTGAACGTCATGACCGCGCCGGCGAACTGCGGGGTGGCGCCGATGAACGCCACCGACCAGTGGTTCTCGGTGGTGCCGGTCTTGCCGATCATGGGCCGGTTCCAGCCGTTCGCCGCGCCCGCCGCCGTGCCGCCGGGCTTGGTGTCCCCGCTCATGCCGACGGCCAGCGCGTTCGCCACCTCGGGCGCCACGGCCTGGTCGCAGGGCGCTTCCTTCAGCTGCACCGGCCGGCCGTTGCGGTCGACGACCTGCTCCACCGGCGTCGGCGGGCACCACTTGCCGCCGCTGACGATCGTCGCGGCGACGTTCGACAGCTCCAGCACGCTGGTCGGCCCGGCGCCGAGGGTGAACGAGCCGCTGTTGTCCCGCTTGTAGACGTCGCCCTGGGACGGGCCGTTGGAGCCGTCGGCCTTGAGCGGGTCGCCGCGCCAGTCGACGCCCTGCATCGACTCGCGCAGCCCGAGCCGGTAGGCCATGTCGACCACGTTGTTCAGCCCGGCCTTCTCCTCCAGGATGATGAACGCGGTGTTCGGCGACTGGGCCAGCGCCTCGGTCAAGGTCATCTTTTCCTTGTAGTCGCCCGCGTTCTTGACCGTGTAGGGCTTGCTGCCGTCCTTGTAGACCTTCGAGGTGTAGGTCTTCGGCACGTCGATCTGCTTGTCGATGCCCGTGATGCCGCGCTCCAGCGCCGACGCGGCGGTGAACACCTTGTAGATCGAGCCCGCGCCGAACTTGGTGACCTCGGCGGGGATGGAGTAGGCGCTCTGCCCGGCGTCGGCGTTGTTGCCGAAGTCGCGGTTCGCGGCCAGCGCGCGCACCCGGTGCTTGTCCGCGCCCGGCTCCACCACGGCCATCGCGTTGGCGACGCCCGGCTGGGTCTTCGGCACCTGCCCCTCGGCGGCCTCCTTGGCCGCGCGGGTGGCGACCGGGTCCATCGTGGTGGTGATCGTGTACCCGCCGCGCAGCAGCTCCTCGGTGGGCAGGCCCGCCTTCTCCAGGTAGTCGATCAGGTAGCGGCAGAAGAAGCCGTAGACCGGCCCGTCGCCCGCGCCGACGCAGCCGTTGGGCAGCAGCCTCAGGTCGGGCACGACGCCGATGTCGGCGGCCTTGTACTCGGCGGCCTTCTCGTCGGCGACCTTCGCGTCCGGGCCGAACGCGCCGTTGTCGCGCATCCGGTCGATCACGGTGTTGCGGCGCTTGATCGCGGCGTCGACGTCGGAGCCCGGGTTGAGCCTGCTCGGCTCGTTGACCAGGCCGGCGAGCATCGCGGCCTGCGGCACGGTCAGCTTGTCCGGGGTGGTGTCGAAGTAGGTGCGGGCCGCGGCGCCGACGCCGTACGCGCCGTTGCCGAACGGGACGACGTTGAGGTAGGCGGTGAGGATCTCGTCCTTGCTCATCTTCTGCTCGAGCTGGGTCGCGATCCGGGCCTCGCTGATCTTGCGGCCCAGGGTCGCCTCGGTGGCCTTCTCGTAGGCCTCCTCGGAACCCTTGCCGACGACGAAGGCGAGGTAGTTCTTCACGTACTGCTGGGTCAGCGTCGAGGCGCCCTGGCTGGTCTCGCCGTCGACGCCCGCCTTGGCCGCGGCGCGGGCGATGCCCTGCCAGTCGACGCCCTTGTGCTCGAAGAACCGCTTGTCCTCGATCGCGATGATCGCGGCCTTCATGGTGTCCGCGATGCCCTCGGACGGCACCGGCACGCGGTACTGGTCGTAGAGGTAGGCGATCGGCTGGCCGTGCATGTCCAGCACCGTCGTCACCAGGGGCAGCTCGGCCTTGGTCAGCTCACCGGAGGTCTGGTCCACCGTGTCCGCGGCCCGGTTGGACGCCAGGCCGAGGCCGCCCACCACCGGGAACAGCACCGCCGCGACGAGCACGCCCGCCATCAGGCACAACCCCACCAACTTGACCAGACCTGTCGCGCGCGCGGCGAACACTGAACCAGCAACCCCTTCCACAACCCCGCGGGAACCCCCACTGACTAAGTCGCACGAAGAGCACCGCGGGTTGCTCCGCCGGGAGCAGAAGTTTCGGCGCGATCTTCGACGACGCTCGTCGAAGTTACTCCTGCCCGCCGGAGGCCGTGGTCAAACCCCACTGGGCCGGACGGGGGAGCCCGCCAGGCACGGGAAGGTGATCAGCCTCACGCCCGCCCGGCGGCACGCCCGGCCCCCACGGCCCGGGGTCCGATCGGTGTCGCGACCCGTCCATGATCGAAGGGGCGGGGGCCGCCGGCAAGGTCACGATCAGGTGGTCCCGGTGGTCAGCTCGACGCGCGCAGCCGGATCGTCGCGCTGGCCCGCCGCACCTCGACGCCGGTGTGGTCCGGCACCACGTCCTCCAGGAACCCGTAGCCCTTCAGCTCCTCGTCCGGCCGCCGCGACACCGTCCGCCACCACGTGGCGATGTCCACCCACCCCGGCGCGGACAGCGAGCCGCCGAAGTGCTGCACGGAGAGCGCGGCGCACAAATTCGCGAACCGCACGCGGTGCGCCAGCGGCCAGCCGGACAGCGTCCCGAGCACGAACCCGGCGCCGAACACGTCCCCGGCGCCGGTCGAGTCCAGCGGCGCGACGTTCAGCCCCGGCACGTCCACCACCTCGCCGGTGGCCGAGTCGACCGCCACCGCGCCGCCGCCGCCGCGCGTCACCACCACTACGGGCACGTGCTCGGCCAACGCCATCGCGGCGCGCTCCGGCGTGTCGCACCGCGTGTACCGCTGGGCCTCGGCGTCGTTGGGCAGGAACACGTCGTACTGCTCCAGCCGCCGCAGCAGCCCGGGCGCCCACAGCTCGGTGCGGTCCCACCCGATGTCGGCGAACAGCAGCGCGCCCTGCTCCTTCGCCTGCGCCACCCACCGCTCGTCCTCGGCGCCCACGTGCACGAAGCACGCCCGCGTGCGCGGCGGCGGGTTCAGGATCTCGTCGGCGGACACGGGCGGCTGGTGGCCGTGCGTCACCATCGACCGGTCGCGGTCCATCGCCATGGACACGGTCACCGGCGAGTGCCAGCCGTAGTACCGGCGGCAGTGGGTGAGGTCGACGCCCTCCTGCTCGGAGAGGACCTCCCAGCAGAAGTCGCCGTAGGCGTCCTCGCCGAACGCGGCGGACAGCGCGGTCCGCAGTTGCAGCCTGCTCAGCGCCACGGCGAGGTTCGCGATCCCGCCGGGGCACGAGCCGAGCCCCTCGGCCCACACCTCGGTGCCCGGGGCGGGCGGTCGGGGCAGGCCGGTGAAGATGATGTCGAGGAACACCGTGCCGGACAGCAGCACGTCGAACTCCGGGTCGGGTCCCGCGCCCGGCGCGGGCGGCGACGCCGACCGGTCCGACGGCGGCACGAGCGGTGGCACGGGCGGAGGCGTGGCGGCCATGGCCCCACGATGCCAGTCCGGGTCAGCCGTCGACAGCCGCGAACATCTCGCGCATTCGGGCCAGCGCACGGTGCTGCGCGACGCGCACCGCACCCGCGGTCGAGCCGACGGCCGCCGCCGTCTCCTCCGCCGACAGCCCCACCGCGACCCTGAGCACCAGGATCTCCCGCTGCCGCTCGGGCAGCTTCTGCAGCAGTTGGGTGACGTGGCCGATCAGCTCGCCGGTCATGGCCCGCTGCTCCGGTCCGGCCTCCAGGGTCGGCGTGTCGGGCAGTTCGGGCACGACTTCGGCCCGGCTGCGCACCGCGCGTCTTCGGGCGTCGGCGACCTTGTGCGCGGCGATCCCGTACACGAAGGCCAGGAACGAGCCGGGCTCGTAGTGGTACCTGCCCAGCGCCGACACCACGGCCAGGCAGACCTCCTGGGCGATGTCCTCGGCCGAGACGAGCGTGCGCTCCCTCGACCCGACCCTGGCCCGGCAGTAGCGCAGCACCAGCGGCTGGATGCGCGCCAGGAGCTGGCCGACCGCGCGCGGCTCGCCGAGCAGCGCCTCGTCGACCAGCTCGGACAGCTCCGCCTCGGCCAGCCACCGGGCGGTCACCTGTCGCGGCCCCTCGCCGACGACCAGCCTGACCTCGGGACGACCTGGCACGTCAGCGGCGTAGCGGACCGCGCCGACCCCCACTTCGACGTCGGCTCGCACGGATGCGTGCTGCACCATCCGGCGACCTCCTCACGCTTGTGTCGAACCTCCGGCCATCCCGGCTCATTGATGAAGAGCACGCAGCGGCGCTCCTGATACGGGACGGGCCGAAGCCGACCACGATCCGACTGAGCGTGGTCGGGACAGCACCCGACGGTGACGGCGGATGGGGCCGTTCGGCGCAGTGGCCGGGGGCGGCTACTTCACCGCGGCGAACTGCCGGACACCCAGGTGGCCCACCCGGAAGCCCGCTTCGGAGTAGGCCAGGTAGAACTCCCACATCCGCCGGAACGTGTCGTCGAAGCCGATCGCGGCGACCTCGTCCCACCGGGACAGGAACCGCTCCCGCCAGCGGCGCAGCGTCTCGGCGTAGTCGCGGCCGAACTCGCGGCTGTCGACCACCCGCATCGCGGTGTGCGCGCGCACGGTGTCCTCGATCGCCCGGACGGACGGGATCAGGCCGCCGGGGAAGACGTACTTGTGCACCCAGCCGTAGCTGCCCGCGCTCGCGCGCATCCGGTCGTGGGGCATGGTGATGGACTGGAGCCCGAACCGGCCGCCGGGCAGGAGCGCCCGGTCGACCGCGGCGAAGTAGGCGGGCCAGTACTCGGCGCCGACGGCCTCGACCATCTCGACCGACACCACGGCGTCGTAGCGGCCGCGTTCCTCCCGGTAGTCGCGCAGGTGGACGGCGACGCGGTCGCCGACGCCGGCGTCCTGCGCCCGCCGCACGGCCAGGGCGCGCTGCTCGGCGGACAGGGTCAGGGACGTGACGGTCGCGCCGCGCCGGGCGGCCCGGATCGCCAGCGCGCCCCAGCCCGTGCCGATCTCCAGGACCCGGCTGCCCCGGCGCACGCCCGCGTAGTCCAGGACGCCGTCGATCTTGCGCAGCTGCGCGTCGGCGAGCGTGCCGCCGCAGCCGTCGAACCAGGCCGACGAGTAGGTCATCGTGTCGTCGAGGAAGATCCGGAACAGGTCGTTGGACAGGTCGTAGTGCCGGTGGGCGTTCCGCCTCGAGTTGGCCACGTCGTTGCGGTCGGACTCGGGGTGGCGGCGCTCGACCCAGCGGCGCAGCGGCTGCAGCGCCGGCGGGACCAGGGTGGTGAGCCCGGCCGCGAACGCGGTCAGCAGGTCGGCGGGCTCCGCGGACGTCCAGTCGCCGACCATGTACGCCTCGCCGAACCCGATCTTGGCGTCGACGCCGAGCCGGCGGAAGAACGCGTCGGGCCGGTGCACGCGCATGGCGGGCGCGGCCGGACCGCCCGCGCCGAGCACCTGCCCGCCGGGCAGCTCCACGCGCACCGGCGCCGCGCGCACCGCGCGGCGGAACAGCGACTCGGCGATCCGGGCCCGCACGACGGACGGCGGCGGGCTCCACAGGCCGGGCCAGACGCCTTGGCCCGGACGGGGCAGGTCGGGGGCACGCCGGGTGGTTCTCAGCGACATCGGCCACTCCTGGGACTGCCGGCACGCGGCGCCCACGACGCCGTGCACCGCCGGACGGGTGGTGGCGCCGGCCCACGCGCGGCCCGCGCCCGTCCATGGTGGCACCGCCGCCGGAGCGGGCAAGCCGGCGCCGCCGCGACGGCCCGCCGCGACTCCGGCCGGTCACCGCGCGCGAGAATGCGCACCGCTACCCGTGGACCGGTCGAGTGATGGGACAGAGGATCACCGTGATCGAACAGCTGAGCGTGCGGACCGACGAGGGCGACTTCGACGCGATCGCGGCGGGCCCCGAGGACGGCCGGCCGGTGCTGCTGCTGCACGGCTTCCCGGAGGCCGCCGTCGAGTGGGAGCACCAGGTGGCGGTGCTCGGCCGCGAGGGCTTCCGGGCGGTGGCGTTCGACCAGCGCGGCTACTCCCCCGGCGTGCGGCCGGAGCGGGCGGCCGAGTACGGCGTCGACGCGCTGGTCGGCGACGTGCTGGCGGTCGCGGACTCGTTCGGGTGGTCGGTGTTCGACCTCGTCGGCCACGACTGGGGCGGCGCGGTGGCCTGGTGGACCGCGGCCGAGCACCCCGGGCGGCTGCGGAAGCTGGCGGTGGTGTCCACGCCGCACCCCGGCGCGTTCGCCGAGGCCCTGCGCACCGACGAGGACCAGCACCTGCGGTCCGGCTACCTGACCGACTGGCGCAACAGCACCACCGAGAAGCGGATGCTGGACGAGGACGGCGCGGCGCTGCGGCAGATGTTCGAGTGGCGGGTGCCGCCGAGCCGGGTGGACGAGTACGTGCGGCGGCTGGCCGAGCCGGGCGCGCTCACGGCCGCGTTGAACTGGTACCGCGCCGGGCGTCCGGGCGGCAGGGCCGGGAAGGTGTCCGTGCCGACGATGTACGTGTGGAGCACGGAGGACGTGGCGTTCGGGTCGACGGCGGCGTTGAGCACCGGCGACTGGGTCACCGGCCCGTACCGGTTCGAGATGCTGGAGGACGTGTCGCACTGGGTGCCGGAGGAGGCGCCGGAGGCGTTGACGGCGCTCCTGCTGGAGCATCTCTCGTCCTGATTGAACCGTCCCCGGGTCGCCGCACGTGTTCCCGCGTATGACGGAGTTGACCTACTCGGAGCGCAGGGTCGCGACCCTCGCCGCGTGTGGCCACAGCAACCGGGCGATCGCGATGCGGTTGCACATCACCGTGAGCACGGTGGAACAGCACCTGACCAGGGTCTACCGCAAGCTGGCGGTGGCCGGCCGGGCGGAGCTGAGGGGGCACCGGGCCCTAGTGTGACCGCATGGCGGTCGCGGGGTTGCTGCTCGCCGCGGGCGCCGGGCGGCGGTTCGGCGGGCCCAAGGCGCTGGTGGCGCACGGCGGCGTGCTGTGGGTCGACCGGGCCGCGGCGGTGCTGCGCGACGCGGGCTGCGCGCCGGTCGTCGTGGTGCTCGGCGCCTCGGCGTCGTCGGTGCGCGCCCGAGCGGCGCTGACCGGCTGCGTCGTGGTGGAGAACCCCGACTGGGCCACCGGCATGGGCTCGTCGCTGCGCGCCGGGCTGGACGCGCTGGCCGGTGTCGCGGCCGACGCGGTCGTCGTGCTGCCGGTGGACACGCCGGGCGTCACGGTCGCCGCGGTCGAGCGGCTGCGGGCGCTGGCGTCCCCGGGGGCGCTGGCGCGGGCCTCCTACGACGGCGCGCCCGGCCACCCGGTGCTGATCGGCTCCGGGCACTGGGCGGGGGTGGCCGCTTCGGCGGTCGGCGACGCCGGCGCGCGCGACTACCTGCGCGCGCACGGCGCGCTCGACGTGCCGTGCGGCGACGTGGCGGACGGCGACGACGTGGACCACCCGCGGGACCTCCCGACCTGAGCGGTGTCCGCCGGGCGGCGGGCGCGTGGCCGTCACGCGGAGGTCGGGCGCTGCTCCTCCGCGTCGGGCTGCACGACGGGCAGCGGGCCGGAGATGATGCGCGGCATCGGCACGTCCAGCGACGGCGCGGTGTCCGCGGTCCAGCGGTCCGGCCCGTCCACGTGGCCGGCGAGCAGGGCGCGCGCCTCCGCGGTCGCCTGCTGCACGATCTCGCGGGCCCGCTGCTCGGCCTCGGCGAGCCGCCGCTGCGTCTCCTGCTCGGTCTCGTCCAGCAGCACGGCCTGCTGCCACGCCACCTCCTCGGCCCGCTTGAGCATCTGCTCGCTGCGCTCCCGCGCGTCGGTCTCGAAGGCGTCCGCCTTCTGCCTGGCCACGTGCATCAGGTAGCGGATGCAGCCGGACACGGCGTTGTCCTTCGCGTAGCCCGCGTGCAGCACCCGGTACTCGCCCAGCTCGCTGCGCGCGTCCTCCAGCTCCCGCATCAGGTCGTCGGCGGTGGCCACGGCCCCGTCCCGGTCCAGCCGGAGCACCTCCAGCTCCTCGCGCAGGCGGGCCGCCTCCTGCCGCGAGCGGGCCAGCTCCCCGTCCACCTCACGCCGGTCGTAGCCGCGCCACCGCACGGGGAAGGCCGTGCCCTGGGACTTGTCGATGTGCATGGCTGCCGCCGTTCCGGACGACTCAGCCCCGGGCCAGCGCCACGAGGTCGTCCATGGTGCCGTTGAACAGGTTCTGGTCGATCGGGGTCGACGTGTGCTGCCAGATCGCGTGCGCCGACCAGCGGTGCGGCAGCGGGCCGACGCTGTCGGCGTAGCGGGCCACCCACAGCGGGTTCGTCCCGGTGAAGTCGCCGAGGCTGCCCGTGCACAGGTCCCACCAGGTGGTGGACGTGTAGATCATCGGCCAGCGGCCGGTGCGCAGCTGGTAGGTCTCGCTGAACTGCCGGATCCAGGCCACCATCGCCTCGGGCGCGAGCCCGTAGCACTTGTCCTCGCCGTACGGGTTGTACTCGACGTCCACCGCGCCGGGCAGCGTGGCGCCGTCGGCGGCCCAACCGCCGCCGTGGTCCACGAAGTAGTTCGCCTGCGCCGCGCCGTCGGACTTGTCGGGCAGCGCGAAGTGGTACGCGCCGCGCACCATGCCCACCTCGCGCGAGCCGTCGTACTGCCGGCCGTACTCCGGGTTGACGTAACCGGTGCCCTCGGTGGCCTTCACGTAGGCGAACCGCATCCCCTGCGCCCACCAGTGCGGCCAGTCGACCTCACCTTGGTGGCTGCTCACGTCCATGCCGGGGACGGCGGGGCCGGGGAGCACGAGCTCGGACGCGTCGACCGGGTGCGCGCCCTCGTGCTTGGCGATCTGCGAGCCCGCCGCGTGGTCGGCGGAGCCCTCCACCCCGGGGTCGGCCCCGGTCGCCGGCACGTGCAGGGCGGCGAGGCAGAGGAGCACCACCGCCGACGCGGTCGTGCGGGACGGCCACCTGTGTGATCGCGCCGGCATGGGACTTCCTCCCCTTCTCCGCCCGGGCGGAGCCGTGCTCGACCCGACGGCTCGCGGTGGCTCGTCGCCGGGACTTTCTGCTCGAACGGCTACCACCGCACGTGCCCGGACAACCTGAAGAAGTCGTTTCCACCTGATCGAATGACAGAAGCCGTCTTTCGCGGCACACCATGTGACCATCGAGTGTGCGTGCGTGACGATCAATTCGTCGACCACTGGGGAAAGCCGGCATGAAGTGCCACTTCCGGGGGCACTCACCCGATGAGCGCGACGCACGGAAGGTGAGAGCCATGACGACGAGCCAAGTGGACTGGGAGCCGTTCATCGAGTCACTGCACGAGGCGGCCGCCCTGTGGGACCGGGGCCTCGCGTGCCGGGCCAGTCGGCCGCAGGTCGACGACGACGTCGACGCCGACCCGCCGCGGGTCGTGCCGATCACCGAAGCCGAGGCGGAACGGCTGATGAGGGCCGTGGCGTTCCTCGCGCGGCGGCTGAGCGTGGCCGCCGAGTGCGTCGTCTACGTGACCGCCGAGTCGAGGCTGGAGCCCACCGAGGGCGACCCGGCGGCGCAGGCGGACGCGTTGTCGCTGACCGCGCTGCACGCCGCCGCGATGCGGCACGCGGCCGACCTCGCCAGCGCCGCCTTCACCCGCTGCGACACCGTCGCGCTCAACCGCCTCGACGCCACCGCGGTCAGCCGCCTCGACGCCGCGTGAACCGACGCCCAAGAGAAATGTTCACGAACGGGTGAACAATGGTGGACTAAACACCAGGTCGCGATTATCCGCAGTTGCGGTGAAACCGGCTCCCCGGTGTTTCCACCGCCCGTCCGGGCGTAACTCCCCAGACATGCGCACCGCCTCCGTCGCGAAACTCATCGGCCTCTGCCTCGTGGCCGGGGTGCTGGTCGCCGGGATGGCGATCCCGGTCGTCGGCGCCGCCGGCCTCGTGTCCAACCGGGTGAGCGACCACGTCGCCGCCACCACGGTCAGCATGATGGACTCGCCGCCGCCGCTGATGACGACGATCACGGACAAGGACGGCGTCCCGTTCGCCTACCTCTACGACCAGTACCGGGTGCTCACGCCGCCGGACAAGGTCGCGCAGGTGATGAAGGACGCGCTGGTGTCCGCCGAGGACCGCCGGTTCTACGAGCACAACGGCGTCGACTGGCTGGCCACGCTGCGCGCCGCGCTGCGCAACCAGTCCGACGGCTCCGTCTCGCAGGGCGCTTCCACGCTCACGCAGCAGTACGTCAAGAACCACCTCGTGCACGTGCTGGAGCGGGAGGACGCCGGCGGGCAGAAGAAGGCGCAGGAGCAGACCCTGGCCCGCAAGCTGCGGGAGGCGCGCATCGCGGTGCAGGTGGAGTCGCAGCTCACCAAGGACGAGATCCTGTCGCGGTACCTGGACGTGGTCCCGTTCGGCGGCACGATCTACGGCATCGCGGCGGCGTCCCAGGCGTACTTCGCCACCACGCCGGACCGGCTGACCGTGCCGCAGGCGGCGCTGCTCGCCGGGATGGTGAACAGCCCGACGTTCCTGGACCCGGAGTCCCGGCCGGACAAGGCGATCGAGCGGCGCAACATCATCATCGACCGGATGGTGGAGAACGCCAAGCTGTCCCGCGAGCAGGCCGAGGTGCACAAGCGCGCGCCGCTGGGCCTGGCCGAGCCCGTCCGCCCGCTGCCGACCGGGTGCGTCGGGTCCGGTGTGGAGTTCGGCTTCTACTGCTCGTTCGTGATCAACCACCTGACCCGCAACGGGTTCTCGTTGAACGAGCTGAAGGTCGGCGGCTACACCATCCAGACCACTTTGGACCGCTCGCTCACGCAGCAGGCGAAGCTGGCGGCCGAGACGCAGGTGCCGAAGACGACGGAGGGCATCGCGAACACCGCGGCGGTCGTGCGGCCGGGCAAGCAGCGGCACGAGGTGGTGGCGCTGGTGGCCAACCGGGACTACGGGCTGCACAAGGAGCAGTTCCAGACGCAGTTCGACCTGCCGAGCGCGGTGGAGAACAAGTTCGGCGCGGGCTCGGTGTACAAGGTGTTCACGGCCGCGTCGGCGTTGGAGAAGGGCGGGCTCGGCATCGAGAGCGTCATCGAGTCGCCCGGGTCGTACGCCTCGCGCGTGTTCCGCGGCGGCGCGCCCGGGTGCCCGGGCACCGGCGAGCCGTTCACCTACTGGTACTGCCTGCGCAACCACGACGGCAGCTACCCGCCCCGGATGCCGTTGAAGGAGGCGCTGGCGACCTCGCCCAACACGGCGTTCGTGATCCTGGAGGAGCGGGTCGGGTTGGACTCGGTGGTCGACATGGCCTACCGGCTGGGGATGCGGGACACGCTGGCGACGAACATCGCGGGCGTGCCACCTGACCCGAAGTCGAAGCAGAAGGAGCTGCGGGTGACGCAGGCCGACTTCTACAAGAAGGCCGGGAACGCGTCGTTCACGCTCGGGCCGGCGCCGACCAGCACGCTGGAGCTGGCGAACGTGGCGGCGACCCTGATGTCGGGCGGCGTGTGGTGCCCGCCGACGCCGATCGTGAAGGTCACCGACCGCAACGGCAAGGACACGGGGTTCACCGACGCGCCGTGCGAGCAGGTCGTGGAGGAGCCGCTGGCGAACGCCCTGGCGGTCGGGCTGAGCGGCGACGACCAGGACCGCGGCACGGCCGCGGCGGCCGCGAAGGACTACGGGTGGACCCGCCCGGCGCTGGGCAAGACCGGCACGACCGAGGAGTACAAGTCCGCGGCGTTCCTGGGCGCGACCCCCGACTACGCCGGCGCCGTGCAGGTGTTCAACGACAGCACTTCGCCACGGGGCATCTGCGTCAAGGCAGGCCCACCCCGGCTGTGCGGCGAGGGTGACATCTACGGCGGCACCCTGCCCGCGCGCACCTGGTTCGACTTCATGATGAAGGCCCACGCCAACCTGCCGGAGAAACCGCTACCCCCGGTCGAACCGCGGTATCTTCGCCCCTGACGTCCGACGCCTGCTTCCCGGCCACCCGACGCCACCGCCACCCCAGGCACCCCGCCGTCACACCATCGGGTGATCATCGCCCGACAATGTACGGAAACACTGTTACCGCACCTCGGTTGATATGACCGAGCGCCGAACCACCCCGCCTACCGCCCAGCCCTCCACCCGCCCACCGGCCACCCCGCCCACCGACCACCACGGCCACCACCCCGGCACCACCCCCAGCCGCCGCCCTGACGCCGCCGCGCGACGGATCGCAGGACCCGTCCCGACCCACCGCGAGACCTACCGCCCCGACCCCGCCGCCCGGCCCGCACGCCGCGACGAACCGCACGACCCGCCGGCTGCCCATCGCGCGACGCAGGAGCGGCAGCCCTGCGAGCACGCCGCGACCCCGGCCGGCACGTTCCGCGGCCCCGCCGACGATGGCCCGCAGGCAGAGCGCCGCCCGGCCCGACCGGGCCTGCCGTCCGACCCCGCCGACCGGGCCTGCCAGAGGC
This sequence comes from Saccharothrix sp. 6-C, assembly GCF_016695385.1. Classification (NCBI taxonomy): domain Bacteria; kingdom Bacillati; phylum Actinomycetota; class Actinomycetes; order Pseudonocardiales; family Pseudonocardiaceae; genus Saccharothrix; species Saccharothrix sp. 6-C. The sequence goes on from NZ_CP064192.1 coordinate 6,001,585, forward strand.
ACCTGCGCCACCAGTGGCACCAGTGGCGCGCCACGGGCATCGCGGCCGTCAGACGAGCCTGACTTCCACCCCTGCCTCCCGAATCCGGCTCACCTCGTCCTCCGGCGCGTCCGCATCGGTGACGAGCACGTCGATCTCGCCCACCGCGCACACCCGGCCGAACGCGGTGCGCCCGAACTTCGAGCTGTCGATCGCCGCGATCACCCGTGCCGACGCCTCGACCGCGGCCTTCTTCACCGCGCCTTCGGCCAGGTCGTGCGCCGAGACGCCGTTGCGCGCGCTCAACCCGCAACTGCCGAGCACCATCGTGTCGAACCGCATCACCCGGAACGCGTGCTCGGTCAACGGCCCGACGAAGGCCAGCTCGCCGGGCCGGATGTCGCCGCCCGGCAACACCAGCCGCACCTGCTCCGCCCCGCGCAGCTCGTCCGCCGAGTGCAACGACAGCGGCAGCACGGTCAGCCGACGCTCGCCCAGCCGCCGCGCGACCTCCACCGTGGTGCTGCCGCCGTCGAGCACCACGGTCTCGCCGTCGTCCAGCAGCGCGGCGACCGCGCCGCCGATCCGCCGCTTCGCCTCCAACCGCTGCCGCGCCCGCGCCGCGTAGGGCGTCTCCTCCCCCGTCAGCATGCTCACCGCCGCACCGCGCACCCGCCGGAGCAGCCCTTCCCGCTCCAGCACGTCGAGGTCGCGCCGCACCGTCATCTCCGAGGTGCCCACCAGCTCCGCCAGGCTGCCGACGGACACCCGCTCGCCGCCCCGCAAGCGGTAGAGGATCTTCTCGTGGCGCCAGGACACGTCCATGGCGTTCATGTGAACACCGAGGATGTTCGGAGGTCAACACCCTGGCGGGTGATGGGACGATCCGGTAGGACTTGGCACCAGCACCGTTTGGTATAGACCACTGGAGGACCGCATGACGACCGAGCCCGTGACCGACACCGACTACGGCGACGTCGTGCGCACCCACCTCACCAGGGTGGAGCAGCAGAACGCGGCGGCCCTGGACGACGTGGCCGAGCTGGTGCTGGCGAGCGTCCGCGCGGACGGCATGGTGCTCACGGCGGGCGCGGGCCACTCCCTCGCCGCCGTCGCGGAGACGTTCTACCGCGCGGGCGGCCTGGCCTGCGTCCGCCCGATCTACCACCCCGAACTGCTGCCCATGCACGGCGCGGTGAGCAGCACCTCCGCCGAGCGCCGCTCCGGGCTGGCCGCCGAGGTGCTGCGCGAAGCGGGCCTGGCCGCGCACGACGTCCTGGTCGTCTTCTCCACCTCCGGCGTGAACCCGTACCCGGTGGAGCTGGCGATGCTCGCGGCGGACGCCGGCTGCCCCGTGGTGGCGGTGACGTCGGTCGCGGCGAGCGCGCTCGCACCGCGCCGCGCGGGCACCACCCTCGCCGAGAACGCCACCGTGGTGCTGGACAACCTGGTGCCGCCCGGTGACGCGACCTACCCGCTCGCGGACCCCGTCACCGCCGCCGTGTCCACGATCGCGACCGCGTTCCTGTGGAACCTGCTGATGGTGCGCCTGTTCGACAAGGCCGCCGAGGCGGGCGTGGCGCTGCCTTTGTGGCGCAGCGCGAACGTCGAGGGCGGGGACGCGGCCAACGCCGACCTGCTGCGCAAGTACCAGACGCGGGTGCCCCAGCTGGGCTGAGTCGACGTTCACGAATCCTCCACACGTCCGGGTTAACCTCCGAACGCCGAGGGGGGAACTCGTGGACCAGAAGACGAAGCGCTGGGTGTTGGCCGGTGGGGGCGCCGCGACGGTCGCGGTGATCGTCGCGGGCGTGCTGGTGCTGTGGCCGGACGACGACCGGGCAACCGCGCACGGACCCGACCGGGTGGCGCCGGGCGTCGTCGCCCAGCAGTTCTTCACCGCGGTGACGTCCGGCCAGGCGGGACAGGCGGCGGCGGTCACCGACGCGGCGGACGTGGCGGGCGAGGTGATCGCCCGGACGCGGCAGGGCATGTCCGGCGCGGCGTTCCAGGCGCGGCTCGGCCGGCTGCCGCAGGTCGCCGACGGCGTCACGACGACCGAGGTGGACGCGGACATCACGTGGACGCTGCCGGGCGGCGTGCCGCTCGAGTACGCGACCGAGGTAGAGCTGCGGCTGGTGGACGCCCGGTGGCGGGTGCACTGGGCGCCGACCGTGCTGCACCCGCGGCTCGCCGAGGGCCAGAGCCTGGCCTACACGACGACGCCCGCCGACGGCGCGCTGCTGGACCGCACGGGCCGGCCGGTGCCGCCCGGCTTCGCGCCCGTGGTGATGGACTCGGTGCGCGCGGCCGTCGGCGCGGTGAAGGGCACGCCCGGCTGGCAGGTCGCCGTCGTGGACCGGGCCGGGGCGGCGGTCGCCGTGCTGCTGGAGCAGAAGGCGCAGGTCGCGCAGTCGACGACGGTCACGCTGGACCCGGCGACGCAGGCCGCCGCGCAGGCCGCGGTCGACCAGGTGGGCGCCCAGCAGGCCATGCTGGTGGCGATCCAGCCGTCGACCGGCGAGATCCTGGCGGTGGCGCAGAACCCGGCCGTCGGGCACGACCCGCTCGCGCTCTACGGCCACTACGAGCCGGGGTCGACGTTCAAGGTCGTCACGGCGACGGCGGCGATGACCGGTGGCCTGGCGACGGCCGACACGCCGGTGCCGTGCCCGGGCCAGGCGACCATCGGCACCCGGCACATCACCAACGACGACTCGTTCGAGCTGGGCACGGTGCCGTTGCACCGGGCGTTCGCGGCGTCGTGCAACACCAGCTTCAGCCAGTTGGCGGCGTCCCTGCCCGCGACCGCCCTGCCCCGGGCCGCCGCGTACTTCGGGCTGGCGTCGGACTTCGCGGTCGCGGGCATCACCACGAACACCGGCAAGGTCCCGCCCGCCGAGTCCGTGCCGGCCAGGGTGGAGGCGGGCATCGGCCAGGGTGAGGTGCAGGCGACGCCGTTCGGCATGGCGCTGGTCGCCGCGACCGTCGCCAACGGCCGCACGCCCGTGCCGCGGCTGATCCGGGAGATCCCGACCGAGGGCCAGGCGCCGGCGGCGTTGCCCGGCGGGGTCGTGGGCGCGTTGCGGTCGATGATGGGCGAGGTCGTCACCGGCGGCACGGCGCGCGAACTCGCCGGGTACGGCGCCGTGCGCGGCAAGACCGGCACCGCCCAGTTCGGTGACGGCACCCGGTCGCACGGCTGGTTCATCGGGTACCGGGGCGACCTGGCGTTCGCGGTGCTGGTGGTGAACGGCGGCTCGTCCAAGGCCGCGATCGCCGCCACCGGCACGTTCCTCGGCGGGCTCTAGCGGCTCGTCCGTCGCGACACGGCGGTCAGACGGCCGTCTCCATGTCGGCAGCCGACCCCCCGGTCGGCCCCGAGGTCGGCCCCGAGGTGGACGTCGAGGTGGGCGCTGCGGCGAACTGCGTGCGGTACAGCTCGGCGTAACGTCCCTCGGCGGCGAGCAGTTCGGCGTGCGTGCCGCGTTCCACCACTCGCCCGTCCTCCACGACCAGGATCTGGTCGGCCGCGCGGATCGTCGACAAGCGGTGCGCGATGACCAGCGCGGTCCGGCCGCGCAACGCCTCGGTCAGCGCGACCTGCACCGCGGCTTCCGACTCGGAGTCCAGGTGCGCGGTCGCCTCGTCCAGGATGACCACGCGTGGCCGGGCCAGCAGCAGGCGGGCGATGGTGAGCCGCTGCCGTTCGCCGCCGGAGAGCCGGTAGCCGCGCTCGCCGACCACGGTGTCGAGGCCGTCGGGCAGCGCTTCGACGAGGTGGTCCAAGCGGGCGCGGCGCAACGCGTCCCACAGTTGCTCCTCGGTCGCCTCCGGCCGCGGGTAGGCGAGGTTCGCCCGGATCGTGTCGTGGAACAGGTGACCGTCCTGGGTGACGACGCCGACGGTGTGCCGGATCGAGTCGAACGCCAGCTCGCGGACGTCCACACCGGACAGGCGGATCGCGCCGGAGTCGACGTCGTAGAGCCGCGGCACCAGGGAGGCGATGGTCGACTTGCCCGCGCCCGACGACCCGACGAGCGCCACGAGCTGCCCCGGCTCGGCCCGGAAGCGGATGCCGTGCAGCACTTCCCGACCACCGCGGGTGTCCAATGTGGCCACTGATTCCAGTGAGGCCAGTGAGACCTCGGCCGCCGCCGGGTAGGCGAACCGGACGTCGTCGAACTCGACGGACACCGGGCCGTCGGGAACGCGGCGCGGGTGCTCCGGCTCGGCGATCATCGGCTTGAGGTCGAGGACTTCGAAGACCCGTTCGAACGACACGAGCGCGGTCATCACGTCGACCCGCGCGTTGGCGAGGGCGGTGAGCGGCGAGTAGAGGCGGGTCAGGAGGAGCGCGAGGGAGACGACCGTGCCCGCCGCCAGGTGACCGGTCAGCGCGAGGTAGCCGCCAAGGCCGTAGACCAGCGCTTGGGCGAGGGCGGACACCAGGGTCAGGCCGGTCATGAACCAGCGGGTCGCCATCGCGGTGCGGACGCCGATGTCGCGGACGCGCGCGGCCCGTTCGGCGAACTCGGCCGTCTCGGCCTCCGGCCGGCCGAACAGCTTCACCAGCGTCGCGCCCGGCGCGGAGAACCGTTCGGTCATCTGGGTCGTCATGCCCGCGTTCAACGTGGACGCCTCGCGCTGGAGGTCCGCCATCCGGCTGCCCATGCGCCGCGCGGGGATCACGAAGACGGGCAGCAACACCAAGGCGAGCGCGGTCACCTGCCACGAAAGGGTGAACATCACGCCCAGTGAGAGCCCCAGTTGGATGACGTTGGTGACCACACCGGAGAGCGTCGACGTGAACGCCCGCTGCGCACCGATCACGTCGTTGTTCAGCCGGCTGACCAACGCCCCGGTGCGCGTTCGGGTGAAGAACGCGATCGGCATGCGCTGCACGTGCTCGTACACGGCGTGCCGCAGGTCGTGGATCAACCCTTCCCCGATCCGCGCCGACTGCCACCGCTCGACCAACCCGAGCCCCGCGTCCACCACCGCGATGCCCGCGATCACCACGGCCAACCACACCACGACCGACACGTCCCGGCCGCCGACGATCGCGTCCACGACCCGCCCGGCCAACACCGGCGTACTGACCGCGAGCACCGCCGACACGACCGTGAGCAGCAGGAACACGATCAGCTTCGACCGGTGCGGCCCGGCGAACCCCACCACCCGCCGAAACGTCCCGCGCCGCACCGCCGTCGGCGCGTCCGACGCCCGCATCGCGCTGCGCATCAATCCCCAGGAACCGTCCACGACAGACGGTAACGCCCACAGCCCGCTCGACGTTCCCGTTCGTGCGGACCGCGACAGGCTCGGAAGCGGCTGCACCCCCAGGACGGAGCCGCAGACATCACCATCCGGCTGCGGCAACCACGCGTGGACCGAGTGGTCGGCACAGCTACCGAGAAGCGGCGGCGAGGCCGCGTCAAAGGCGACAGGCGCAGCGGGGGCGGTGCGGCATGCCGCATGCGGCAGCAAGGGTGCCAGCGGTGAGTGGCGGCGATGCGGCAGGTGCGCGGCGACCACGGCGATGGCGGACGGGCGGCAGGTGACGGACGGGTGGGCGGAGCCGTGGGGCGGGCCGCCATCACCAGCCATGAGCCGCCGCCGGTCCGCCGCCGCGCGAGCGGGGTGCGACAGGCCGGGCCGGACGGAAGCGGCCGGCGTGGGTCTGGAGGGCGGCTGGCGGGGCCGGGAGGGCGGGGATCGGCGACGGGGTTTGGGGGTGGAGGTCAGCGGTGGGGTAGGTGGTTCGGGTGGGGGTGGTTCGGGGCTCGGTCATAATCAACCGACGTACGGGAACAGTGTTTTCGGACCGTTTTGGCCCCGATTCCACCCGATCGTGTTCAGCCCCGTTGGTCAGCTCTGGCCGCCGGCGAGGGCGGACAGTTCGGTGAGTCGGCGCAGTTGTGCCTCGCGTTCGGCCCGCAGTTGGTCGTCTTCCGACGCGCCGTCGGCGGCCGAGGCCAGCAGTGCCAGTGTCTCCCGCACAGCACCGGGCATCGGTTGCAGTAGTTGGCCGACCAGGGCGTCGACCGCGTCGTCCAGTCCGTCGGCGGGCACGACGGAGGTCGCGAGGCCGATTCGCACTGCTTCCTCGGCGCCTACCCGGCGGCCGGTCAGGCAGATTTCGGCCGCGCGCGAGTACCCGACCAGGCGCACCAGGGGCAACGTGCCGCCGAGGTCGGGCACCAGGCCGAGCGACGTCTCGGCCATGCAGAACTTGACGTCGTCGGCGGCCACGCGGAAGTCGCACGCCAACGCGAGCTGGAAGCCCGCGCCGATGGCGTGCCCGCGCACCGCGGCGATCGTCACCCGAGCCGGGTCGCGCAGCCAGCGGAAGCCCTCTTGGAACTCCGCGATCAGCGCGGCGCCTGCTTCGGGTCCCCGTCGCGTGATCTCCGGCAGACCCGGTTCGCCCTCCACCGGGGCGCCCGTGAACATGCGCCGGTCGAGCCCTGCGGAGAAGGCGCGACCGGAACCCCGGACGACCACGACGCGGACGTCCGGGCCCAGCTGTTCCCCGATCGTCCGCAACGCCACCCAGGTCGACGGCGTCTGCGCGTTGAGCACATCGGGACGGTCGAGCGTGATCGTCGCGCGCGGTCCGTCCACGACGAGCCGCACGCCTCCGCGTTCCAGCAGGTCGGCGTCGATGGTGGTCGGTGCCGACATGCGTGAACCTCCGGGTTTCGTCAGGCGTCGTCTCTCCTCGACGCCCTGTGGTTACCGGAGGGTAGCTTACTTCTTCTTCGTGCGGGTGGCGCCACCGCGACCGCGCAGCTGCACACCGGACTCGCTGAGAACCCGGTGCACGAAGCCGTAGGAGCGCCCGGTGGACTCGGCCAACGCCCGGATGCTCGCGCCCTTTTCGTACTTCTTCTTCAGGTCAGCGGCCAGCTTGTCCCGCGTGGCGCCGGTGATCCGGGCGCCCTTCTTCAGGTCAGCCACCTTGTCCCGCCTTCCGTAGACAGCAGGTCGGGCCTTCGTAAGCCCCTGTCGTCGCAATGATCGAACACGAAGACCAAGAACGCCAGGTGATCAAGCGAAATGATCTGCGAGCGGTCGTTTGATCACTGAGAGTCGATCAGTGCTCACGTTCGGGTGAGAGAGGCGGAAACTGTTGGCTCAGGCCAACTGCACGAGTTCCAGGTACTCCTGGGACCAGTGATCCTCGGTGCCGTCGGGCAGCAGGATCACCCGCTCGGGCTCAAGGGCCTCTACCGCGCCGGGGTCGTGCGTGACGAGGACGACCGCGCCCTCGTACCGCCGCAGCGCGTCGAGCACCTGTTCGCGGCTGGCCGGGTCGAGGTTGTTCGTCGGCTCGTCCAGCAGCAGCACGTTCGCCGCGCTCGACACGAGGCCGGCGAGCGCCAACCGGGTCTTCTCGCCACCTGACAGCGTGCCGGCGGGCTGTTCGAGCTGTTCACCGCTGAACAGGAACGTGCCGAGCAGCGAGCGCAGCTGCTGTTCGGGCGTGTCCGGGGCGGCGTGGCGGATGTTCTGCCAGACCGTGGCCTCGTGGTCGAGCGTCTCGTGCTCCTGGGCGAAGTAGCCGAGCTTGAGGCCGTGGCCGGCGATCACCTCGCCGCTGTCGGGGCGTTCCATCGAGCCGATCAGCCGCAGCAACGTGGTCTTGCCGGCGCCGTTCAGCCCGAGGATGACCACGCGTGAGCCGCGGTCGATGGCCAGGTCGACGCCGCTGAAGACCTCCAGCGAGCCGTAGGACTTGCTCAGGCCTTCGGCGGTCAACGGCGTCCTGCCGCACGTGGCGGGCTGCGGGAAGCGGATCTTGGCGACCTTGTCCGCCTGGCGGGTGTCCTCCAGGCCGGACAGCAGCTTCTCGGCGCGGCGCGCCATGTTCTGCGCGGCGACCGCCTTGGTGGCCTTCGCGCGCATCTTGTCGGCCTGCGCCATGAGCGCGCCGGCCTTCTTCTCCGCGTTGGCGCGCTCGCGCCGGCGGCGCTTCTCGTCGGCGGCGCGCGCTTCGAGGTACTTCTTCCAGCCCATGTTGTAGATGTCGACCTCGCCGCGCGTCGCGTCGAGGAACCACACCTTGTTGACCACGTCGTCGAGCAGCTCGACGTCGTGGCTGATCACGACCAGGCCGCCTTCGTGCGACTTGAGGAACCCGCGCAGCCAGGCGATGGAGTCGGCGTCGAGGTGGTTGGTCGGCTCGTCGATCAGCAGGATCGTGCTGGACTTCGTGCCGACGCCGCCTTCGGAGGCGGCGAACAGGATGCGGGCCAGCTCGACGCGGCGGCGTTGACCGCCGGACAGGGTGCGCAGCGGCTGGGCGAGCACCCGCTCGGCCAGGCCGAGGTTCGCGCAGATGCGGGCGGCTTCGCTCTCGGCCGCGTACCCGCCGAGGGCGGCGAACCGCTCTTCGAGGCGGCCGTACTTGCGGACGGCGGCCTGCAGTTCGGCGTCGTCGACCAGCTCGGCCATCGTGGACTGCATCTTCTCCATGTCGCGGAGGAGCTGGTCCAGGCCTCGTGCGGAGAGCACGCGGTCCTTGGCGATGACCGACAGGTCGCCTTCGCGCGGGTCCTGCGGCAGGTAGCCGAGCTCGCCGGTGCGGCGGACCTCGCCCGCGTACGGCTGGCCCTCGCCCGCGAGGACGCGCAGGGACGTGGTCTTGCCCGCGCCGTTGCGGCCGACGAGGCCGATGCGGTCGCCGGACTGGACGCGGAGGGTGGCGTCGGACAGCAGGATGCGCGAGCCCGCGCGCAACTCGAGATCGGTTGCGGTGATCAAGTTCTACTCCGGGTGTGTGGTCGTGCGAGGTCAACGGCGCGGCTGGCGCGGGACCTACTCGATCAGGATGACCACGAGCCCCAGTCTACGGGGTGGGAGCCACCGGATTAGCAGTGTGTGTCCACCGGCATACATTGCCGGTATGACTTCGGACTTCACGGGCAGGGCGGCCCTGGTCACGGGCGCCAGTCGGGGCATCGGGCACGGCATCGCGCTGGAGCTGCTGTCGCGCGGCGCGTCGGTGGCGATCACGTCGCGCAAGGCGGAAGCGGTCACGGCGGCGGCCGAGTCGCTGGCCACCACCGCGGGTGTGTCACCTGATCGTGTGCTGGCGGTGCCGGGGAACGCGGGCAACGCGGACGACCGCGCGCAGGCCGTCGAGTCGACCTTGGAGCGGTTCGGGCGGCTGGACGTGCTCGTGAACAACACCGGCATCAACCCGGTGTTCGGCGCTCTGGTGGACGCGGACCTCGACGCGGTGCGGAAGATCTTCGACGTGAACGTGGTCGCCGCGCTCGGGTTCGTGCAGCTGGCGTGGAAGGGGTGGATGCACGAGCACGGCGGGGCGGTGGTGAGCATCGCGTCGGTGGGTGGGCTGCGGTCGACGGGGGTGATCGGGGCGTACGGGGCGAGCAAGGCGGCGTTGATCCGGTTGACGGAGGAGCTGGCGTGGCAGCTGGGGCCGAAGGTGCGGGTGAACGCGGTCGCGCCGGCGGTGGTGAAGACCCGCTTCGCCGAGGCGCTGTACACCGGGCGTGAGGAGGAGGCGGCGGCCGGGTATCCGATGAAGCGGCTCGGGACGCCGGAGGACGTCGCGCGGCTGGTCGCGTTCCTGGCTTCGGACGCCGCCGAGTGGATCACCGGTGAGACCGTGCGGGTGGACGGCGGCCTGCTCGCCACCGGCACGCTCGGGTAGAGCGGCGGCACGGCGGAGCGGGACGACTGGTCGACCCGCCCGAGGCGGACGACGGCGGGGCTCATAGGCGGACGAGTCCCGCCGTTGGTGTCGACGGGCGGGATCTGGGGAGGGGCACGCGGCAGCGGGGCGAGGGCGGATCAGGGCGGCGTCGTGTTTCTTCCCCTGGTCGCGTTTGTGCTGGTAGTAAGCCCTGCTGGTCGAATCGGGGAGGGCTGCGAACGCGGCGAGGAAGAACGCCCGTTTGAGTTTGCGGTTGCCGGTGCGGGCCGGGTGTTCGCCTTTGAGCGAGGGACCGGAGCTGCGGGTGACCGGGGCGATACCGGCGTAGGCGGCCGGGTGCCCGGAAGACTTGAACCCCGAGGTGTCGCCGATCTCCAGCAGGATGCGGGCTGCGGTCCTGACCCGATGCCGGGCACCGGGATCAGGACGTCGGCAAGAGGGTGCGCATCGAGTATCCCTCGACCTCGGTGGCGACCTGTTGCGTTGCCGGAGCACGGTTTGAGGCTGTCGGCCAAGCGGGGCGGCACGGTGTCGGCCGCTGCTGTGCCGGGGACTTGTCACGGTCTGCTGGGGCCGCCGCGGCGGGAGAGGACCTCCAGCGCCGCCGGGTGGCTGACCCTGGGGCTGATCGCTCGTTCGAGTGCGGGGTGGACGCCGGTGAGCAGGCCGCGGATGCGGTTGGTGATCCGGGTGGCCTCGCCGGCCAGGTCGTCGTCGAAGCCGACCAGCACGTCCAGTTCGGCCAGGGCCTCGTGGCCGAGCGGCCGGGGCGGAGGTCGGCGATGCGGCGCATGGCCAGGCCGGGCAGGTAGGCGACCTTGTGGCGGGCGGCGCGGGCGACCGGCAGCGCACCGATCGTCGCGGGCTGGTCGACCCCCACCGGCAGCGGACCGTGGGCCTCGCGTTTGTCGAACAGTACCCGCAGCCGCGGTTCGCTGTTGGGCAGGGCGGCATCGTGCAGCCGCTTCCCTTCGGGGTCCAGGCCGACCGCATGGTGCTCGCCCTTGCCGACGTCCAGGCCGAGGAACACCTGGTAACCGCTGGTCAACGAGCGTGCCGTTCGTTCGTCGCGGGGTCGTGGGCCGGCACCCACGTTACGACGAGACCTGCCCGGCGGCGGCCGTGTCCCTATCAGCGGTCCGGCGATGCCACCGGGCCCGGTGACACCACCCCCGGATCATGCCTTCGACTGGGGGCCCGAGTCCTGCCGGACCGGCGACCACGACTCCTTGATCAGGAGCTACGAGAAAGGCAACAGGGTGCGGAGCGTGGGGGTGCGCGGGCAGAAGATGGCACGTCAGCGAGCGGAGGGTGGCGAGCGGGGGGCAGGGGCGGGCGACCGGGCGATGCCCGGCAGTGGCAGCGCAGCGGGGTGAGCGAGGCCGAGTGAGCCGTGGGGGATGGCGCGGGAGTGCAGACGAGGGCGGGGCGGACCGCTGGGGACGCCTGGGTGGCAGCGCAGCACGGTGGACGGAATCAGTGCGTGGAGGTAGGGGCGGCTGGTCGGAGGTAGTGGATGACCAGACGGTGGCGGTGGAGCCGTGGCGCCTGCGCGAGGGTGGCCGGGGCCGACGGGCGGGCGATGCTCGGCAGGGTCGGCGCAGCGCGGCGGACGAGGTCGAGTGAGTGGTGGGTGGCGCGGGGCGAGCGGGTGGTGGGTAGGGGCGGTTGGACGCAGGCGGCGGGCGGTTGGCGATAGGTGGGTGGTGGTCATGGGCGTGCCGGCCGGGTGACGTGGCCGGGCGAGGGTGGCAGGCCGGGATGTGGACCCTGGGGGTCAGCGGGTGGTTTGGAGGGGGCCGGTGTTGGTGGGGCTCGTGGTTCTCGTGGTGGAGGGGGCGATCGTCGAAGTGGTCACCGAGGTGGTGATCGTGGAGGTGGTGACAGCGGTGTGGCCGGTGGTGGTGGGGTTGGGGTTGGGGGTGGTGGACGCCGGGTTCTCCTCCGAGGACGAGAGGGGGTCCGGGGTGGTGGGGTGGGGTTGGGCCGGGGTGCTCGTGGTGGGCAGCGGGGGGCCGGCGGGGCTGTTGTCGTCGTGGTTCGGCGGTTGGTTCAGGGCGAAGGCGATCACCACGGCGACCACGGCGGTGCCGGTGCCGGTCGCGGCGACGGCGTAGGTGCGCCGGCGGCGTTTGACGGCGGCTCCCCGGTAGACGATGTCCACGGCCCCGAACGTGCGTGGCTGCGGCTTGATGTTCAGTTCCTCGAAGGTCTTCTTCAGCTCGTCCTCAAGCACCGCGCGACACCTCCTGCCACAAGTCGCCGAACTCCGGTCCCAGCCTCTGCCGCAACGCCTTGAGGCCGCGGCTCGTGTTGCTCTTCACGGTGCCCACCGAGCATCCGAGGGCCGCGGCCGTCTCCTCCACCCCCAGGTCGTGCCAGTACCGCAGCACGAGCGTCGCCCGCTGCTTCGCGGGCACGGCGCTCAGCGCCTTCCACACCACCAGCCGGTCTTCGCTCAACGACCCGGCCGCCGGCACCTCCGGCATCACGTCGGTGAGCTTCTCCCGTTTCCACCGCACGCGGCGGCGCTCGGCCAGGAACGTGCGCACCACGATCTGCCGGAGGTAGGCGTCCAGCCCTCCGCCCTGCGCCGGTTTCGGCCCGGCCAGGTAGAACTTGAGGAACGCGGACTGCACCACGTCTTCGGCCTCGTGGTGGTTGCCGCACAACAAGAACGCGGTGAAGCGCATCGAGTCGGCGCACCGGTCGAAGTGGTGGGTGAACTCCGCGTCCCAGCTCACGCCGTCAGCGCCTCGTGGTGGCCGTCGTCGAGGTCGGCAGCGGCGTCGGTTGCGGGGGCAGCACGGTCGTGGTCGTCGGGAACGCGTCCGGCGACGTGGTCACCACGGTGGTGGTCACGGGTGGCTGGGACACGGTCGGCTCCGGGCGCGGGCTGGTCGTCGTCGGCCACGCCTCCGGGCTGGTGCTGACCGTCGGCTGCGGCGACGTCTCGATCGGCGCCGCGGACGTGGGCGAGGTCGCGACCGGTGACGTGGTGACCGAGGTGACGGGTGGCCTGGTCGTGGTCGGCGCGGGCGGTTCGTCGCCGCCGCCGGACGCCAGCGCGGTCCCGGCCACGGCGATACCGCCGAGCACGACGGCCCCCGCCGCCAGCACGAGTCGTTTGCGCAGCAAGACTGCTCCTCGGGTTCGTGGGGCCGCCGCGGGTCGGTGCCCCCTCACCCTGCTAAATGCGGTCGGGTGCGGCGGGGGTTGTCACGAGTTCCGGGGAGTTTCCCGGACCACGACCTCCACCGCCCGCGCCCGTTCGGCGGCCTCGTCCAGGACCGCCCGCCGAGGCTCCGGCACATCCAACACGCGCGGTGACGCCAACGCGAACACCTCCCCCAGCCGGCGGTCACCCCGCAGTGCCTCCAACGCCTGGCGGTCGCCACCGAGCACGACCGCGTCCAGCTCGCCGAGCCGAGCCGGAGGCGCCAGCACCCTCGCCGCGTCGTCGGCCGCCGCTTGGAGGGCGACCCGGGCCTGCCCCTCCCGGCGCCGCGCGTACCGCTGCTGCGACCACCCGCCCGCCTTGTTGCGCCCGTGCACCTGGTGACTGTCGGTGGTCGACACGAGCACGAGGCCGTCCTGCGCCACCCCGATGCTGTGTCCGCCGAGCCGCACCAGCAGCAGCCCGATCCGGCGGGGCGCGAGCGCGTGGGCCAGCACCGCGTCGAGCACCAGACCTTCGGACTCACTCGCGGGGGTGAATTCACCGAACGTGGAGGCCACCGAGGCCGTGGTCCCGTCGGCCGCCGTGACCAGGCAACGACCGGGGGTCACCGAGGTGGTGACGACCCCGCCGTGTCGTGCGGCGAACCGCGTGAACCACCCGGTCAGGCGTTCGGGCGGCACCTCGACCGCCCGGCCGCCGCCGGAGACGGGCCGGACCTTGCTCACGGCGGCACGGCGGTCACGCCGGCGCGACCGCGACCCAGACCGGCAGCGGGTGCCCGCACTCGGCGGGCGAGAGCCGCTGCACGGCGCCGAACCCGGCGTCGGTGAGCGAGGCGGACATCTGCTCGGGTGACAGGACGCGGTGCCGGGTGGACACGGTGTTGGCGACCTCCCACGTCCCCGCGCCGCGGACGAGCCGCACGACCTCCAGGGCGTAGGACTCGCCGTCGGCCGCCCAGTCCCACAGCTGCACGGTCACCTGCCGCTCCGGGCCGCGCCCGGACACCTTCGGCGGGGGCGCGGTGGGCCGGAGCCGGCCGAGCTTGTCCAGCTCGGGGACGGCGGCGACGAACAGGCCGCCGGGCCGCAGCACCTGCCGGGCCAGCAGCAGCGCCTGCTCGAGCGCGTTCTCGTGGGCCAGCCGGGGCAGCAGGTCGTCGCCCGCGCGGACCACGTCCACGGGCGGCCCGCCGTGGTGGCGCACGACGTCGAGCAGGTCGAGCACCACGTGGTGGCCGTCGCCGAGCACGGCGGCGGCGACCTCCGTCAACGGGTCCTCCGGCAGGGGCACGAGGTCCTGGGCGGCGGTCACCGGGCACACAGTAGGCCCAACGGATCAACGACCGCCAACGGCGCGTGGCCGCCGGGGCACGGACAGCACCGGACCCGCATCGGGGCCGAAGGGGCGGACCCCAGGACCCGAAGCTGCCGTTGCACAATGTTACCGACGGGTTTACAAAGGGAAGAGCACGGATGTTCACCACTTGACAGAACGATGCCCATCCCAGTGAACTCGTAACCCGTATGGCCCAATCAATGACTCCACCTGGAAGGCACCAACGCCCTGCGTTGGCGGGTAGGGTCACTGGGGCGTGATCTCATGACAGCGGGGAGTCACAATGACCAACGCTGCCGGTCGACCCAACCTGTCCGTCGACGAACTCGACTCGACGGGCCACGGCAGTCTTGCGCAGCTTCTCACCACGGGACCGTTCCCCGAGGCGCTGAGAGCCGCGATCAAAGCGAGCAGGCTGAGTCTCGACCGCATCCAGCACCGGCTCGCGCTGCGCGGGGTCACCATCAGCGTCGCGACGCTGAGCTACTGGCAGTCCGGCCGACGCCGACCCGAGCGACCCGAGTCGCTGGAGGCGCTGCGCCACCTGGAGACCGTGCTCGGCGTGCCGCAGGCGGGCCTGTCCGCGCTGCTCGGCCCGCCGCGCCCGCGTGGCAGGCGGTCCCGACCGACGACGATGATGCCGATCGACGCGCTGTGGGCGCGTCGTGAGCGGGTGGCGAGCCTGCTCACGAAGGTGGACACGTCGTCGGACGTGAAGCTGGGCCGGATCAGCCAGCACGACCGGATCGAGATCGCCGCGGACGGCGGTCAGCGCTCGGTGTGGGTGCGCCAGATCCTGCGCGCCGAGCAGGACGGCCCCGACCGGTGGGCGCTGGTGTTCGAGACCGAGCAGGCCAACGTGCTGCCGCAGGTGGTGAACCTGCGCAACTGCCACCTCGGCCGCGTGGTCGAGGACACCGAGGCCAACATCATGGCCGCGGAGATGATGTTCGACCGGCCCCTGACCAGGGGCGAGACCATCATCATGGAGTACGAGCTGCTGTTCGCCGAGGGCCACTACCCGGCGGGCAACAACACCTTCGCGCGCAAGTTCCGGCTGCCGGTGCGCGAGTACGTGATCGAGGTGCGGTTCGACCAGTCGAACCTGCCCGCCCGCTGCCAGCAGTTCAGCGTGCCCGCGGGCGACGACACCCCGTCCCGGCGGCGCAACCTGGCCCTGGACGCGGCGGGTGGCGTGCACGCCGTGGCGCTGGGCTTCGGGCCCGGCGTGTTCGGCATCCGCTGGGAGTGGCCGAAGTAACACGTGAACAAAAGGGCCCCGGGAGCGTGCTCCCGGGGCCCTTCTCACACGCTGGTGACCACTAGACGTAACCGTTGATCTTCAGCGAGACGGAGCGGATCGAGCCGCGGTCGGACGCCGCACCGTCCGTGACCTTGAACGTCCACGTGCCGTCCACCGGCTCGGCCAGCAGCGCGCCCAGCGGGGTGGTGGGCCGCCACGTGCCGGTGTACGGCGCCAACGCGCTGGTCACCGACGAGAACGGCTGCGCGGCGGTGTCGTCGAACACGACCTGGCACAGGTTGTTGCCCGTCGCGCCGTTGCGCTGGAACAACGTGGCGGTCGCGCCGGACGGCGAGGTCAGCGTGCCGACCAGGTCCCCGACGAACGTGTGGTCGATGCCGACCGTGGTCGCGCCCGTCGTCGTGGTGCAGGTGTCGCCGTCGATCGAGAACGCGATCCTGGAGCCGCGGCCGACGCCGCTGACCGGGATCTCCACCGAGACGCCGGTGGCGTCGTTGTCCGGGATGGCCACGACCGGCCCGGCGTAGGCGAACGTCTTCGCGTCACGGGACGGCTCGCCGACGTTGAGCGTGAACGCGCTCGTGGTCGGCGAGGTGGAGCCCGCGAACGTCACCCTGGCGTCCAGTCGGACCGCCGAGCCGACGCCCATCGACGCGGGCACGGTCACCTTGAACGTGTTGGTGACCGTCTGGCCGACCTCGACGTTGCCGTAGGACTTCGACCGCGGCGCGATCGTCACGCCCGCGGTGGGCGTGGTGAGCACGAGGCTGGTCGACGCGGCCATGCCGTCGCCGGAGTTGACCACCGGCACGGTGACCGTGGCCGTGGTGCCCGGCTTCAGGTACTGGCTGCCGTCGGCGTCGTTGACCACGGACGGCTTCACGGCCTTCGCCAGCGGCTGCGGCGACGCGCCGGTGTAGGCCAGCACCAGGTCGGCGCGCACGACGCCCGCGCCGGTCCGGTTGTCCACGCCCGCCTCGACGAGGTCGATCGCGGTCGCGGTCATCGCCTCCCGCACCTCGGCGGGCGCCAGGCCGGGGTTGCCGGACAGCACCAGGCCCGCGATGCCGGCCGCGTTCGGCGCGGACGCCGACGTGCCGAAGAACGGGTTGAAGCCGGCCACGCTGGTCTGCACGCCGTCGGCCGCGGTCAGGTCGGGCTTCTGCCGCAGCTCCTCGCGCGGCGTGCCGTCGGGCGCGAAGAACACGCGACGCGGACCGTCCGAGGTGAACCGCTCGGGCTTCTGCGTGCCGTCGAACGCGTTCGGGAACGGGCCGCGCGGGTTGGCCGGGTCACCCGGCTCCAGGTCGAACGGCAGCGGGTTGTTCGCCGGCGCCGCCGCCACGCTGATCGCACCCTTGGCCGCGGAGTGGCCGCGGGTCACACCGGGCGTGGCGAACTTCTTGAGCCCGTCGGAGGAGTCCTTGAAGCGACCACCCAGGGCGCTCAGCGCCAGGTACTTGTCCTCGCCGCGGAACTTGACCACGGCCAGCCGCAGACCGGCCGCGCTCGTGGGCGTGTTCAGCCGCTCGTACGGGTCCTGGCTGCCGTCCTGCACGCCCTGGCTGAACGCCACCACGTTGCCCTGCGAGTTCGCCAGGTACAGGTCGTAGTCGTTGAACGACGAGGTCAGCGGGTCGGACCAGAACAGCGTCACGGGCACGTTGGCCGAGCTGTCCGACAGCGGGTTGAACACCTGCTTGGCGTCCGGCGAGGGGTTGAAGTCGTGCGCGGTGCCGGCGAACTTGCCGACGCCCACACCGGAGTCGACGAACTGGCCCTCCCAGTGGCCCGAGGTGCCGTCGGCGACGTTGCCCTCGTTGCCCGCGGAGGAGAAGAACAGCGCGCCGTCCGCGCTGACCGCGTCCACGGCCTGCGCGATCACGCCGTCCTGGAACGGCGACTCGTTGAAGTAGAGGATGTCGTCCACGATGACGTCGCAGCCCAGCTGGAAGCGCAGGGCGCGGATGTTGTCGGCGAAGCTCGCGTCACCGTTGACCGCGGTGGCGAAGCCGAGGCTCGCGTTGGGCGCGATGTCGTGGAGGATCTCCAGCATCGCGGTGCCCTCGTTGCCGGAGCCCTCCTGGCCGGCGAGGACCTCGACGCCGGCGGGCAGTTCACCGGCGGCCTGCGACAGCGCGAGCGAGTCGACGCCGTCGGACAGCGCGCACAGCTTCACGCCGGTGCCGGTGACGCGGAAGTCGGCACGGGCGGTGTCCGCCGCGTGCGCCCGATCACCCTCACCGGTCTTGACCGCCTGCGGTGCGATCAGCGCCTCGCGGGTGCGGGTCTCGATCTCCCGGGCCTTGTCCTCCTTCGAGACCGCCGGGTCGGCCTTGCGGTCCTGCTTGTTGAACGTCTTGTACTCGACCGCCGTCTCGACGCGGCGCACGTCGCCGCGGGCGGACAGCTTGGTCAGCGCACCGAGCGGCAGCTGCGCGCGGACCGTCCGGCCCTCGGTGGACACCGAGCGGATGGCCCCACCGGCCGTCTTCACCGCGGCCACCAGGTCGTCGGTGACCTTGAACGCGCGGATGTCCACCACGACGGTGTTTCCGCTTTGGACCTTCACCCCGGTCTGGAGGGCGGGCAGCTTGGTGAACGTGGTGGCGTTCGTCCGGCGCCGCTGCTCGACCACGAGCGCGCTGTCCACTTTGGACTCGGCTTCGGTGAGCGACCTCTTGATGTCCTGCAGCGCGGCGATCTGCGCGGCGGTCTTGTCCTCGACGCCCTTGGACGCCTTGGTCGGATCGGCGGAGGCGGGCGACACGACGCCCAAGGTCAACAGCACGGCGGCACCCGCCGCGATCAGGGCGTTTCTTCGCAGATGACGTTTCGGTGAGCGCACAGGCGTCTCCCCCAGAATCTTGCGTGCCCCCGACGCACGCGGCCCTCGGCCGGATGTCTCCGACCGAGGGGTCAACGTATTGCGCACGGACAAGTACCGTCTGCCACCGTTCGGCCTACTTCTCAGACGGTAGATCCATCACATTTCACAGTACGAACGCATCTGTCCACAGCTGACCGGTGCGTCCGGACAGTGCGTCGAGCAGCGCCGCGGCCTGGTTGTCGGTGAGCGAGGCGATGAAGTCGACCACGGCGCGGCCCCGCGCCAACGCCCGCACGGCGTCCGGACCGGACGGCGTCTCACCCGTCGCGCCGACCAGGACCGACGGGTCCGTGCGCGCCAGCGCCGCGTACTCCTCCCCCGCCAGCTCCACCAGGTCGTGCAGCCGCCGCGGCAACCGGTTCGCCTCGTGCCGGTCGGTGACCCACTGCTCCAACGCCTCGACCAGTGCCGTGAGCAGCCGCGCCTGACCGCGCTGGTGCAACGCCAGGTCGGGCCGCAGCAGCACGAACCGGCGGTGCACGAACTTCAACACCTGCACCTCGTGCCACTGCGGCACGGCCAGCACCACGTGCCCCGACCTGGTCGTCGGCTCCTCCACCACACCGACCGAGTCGACCAGGCGCCGCGTCCAGCGGGCGGAGAACCCGGCCACGGCCTGCTCCGCCTCCACCGAACCGTCGAACGGCACCGCCAGCAGACCGTCGACCAGCTCGGCCCGCACCTTCGCCACGGCCTGCGCGAACACGTCGTCGTCCACCGCCCACGAGTCCTTCGCGTGCAGCCGCCGCCGCAGCGCCTCCAGCGAACGACCCGGGCGGCGTTCCTGCGCGGCGAGGTCCGCGTCGCTCAACCCCGCCAGCTCCACCGCGTGCTCCAGCCACGTGTTCAGCTCGGTCGAGACCGCGGCGTGCTGTAGCACACCCACCCGGTGGAAGTCCTCCAGGTCGTGGATGGCGTAGGCGATGTCGTCGGCCGTGTCCATGACCGACGCCTCGACCGTCTGCTGCCACGGCTCCAGCCGGGCCGTGTAGAACGCGCGGGACTGCTCGACGTCGTCCAGCTCGGTGACGTAGGCGGAGAACTTGCTCGACCCGGTGCCCGGCCCGTCGGTCGGTTCGGCCGCGCCGCGGGGCGGCGCGGGCAGGTCCCTCGGGTGCGGCTTCGGGTACGACAACCGCGTCCACGGGTACTTCAGCATCGCCGCGCGCACCGCCACCGTCAGGTCCAACCCGACCGCCGCCGGTCCCCGCACGTCCGTCGTCGTGACGATCCGGAACGACTGGGCGTTGCCCTCGAACCCGTCCGACAACCCGAACCGGTGCCGCGCCAACCGGTCGAGGACCTGCTCGCCGAGGTGCCCGAACGGCGGGTGCCCCAGGTCGTGCGCCAGCGAAGCGGCCTCCACCACGTCCGGGTCGCAGCCGCCGAGCTTCTCCAGCAGGTTCGCCACGTCGGGCCGGGTGCCGAGGCGTTCGGCGATGGCACGGGCCGCCTGCGCGACCTTCAAGCTGTGCGTGAGCCGGTTGTGCACCAGCAACCCGGAACCGGTCGAGCTGACGACCTGCGTCACACCGCCGAGCCGGGCGAAGAACGGCGAACTCGCCACCCGGTCACGGTCCACCCGGAACGGGTTCGTGGCCAGGTCCGAGTGGACGGTGGCGCTCCCGCCGGAGCGGCGCTGCGTTCGGGGGTCGACCGGCTCGTGGTGCATGGCAGGAAACTACTCAACCCCACCCGCTGGTGCCGAGGATCCCGGTCACACCGCCCTCCGCCGGCGGTGCTGAACGCGAAAAAGCCTTCAGGGGCACCCTGTCCGGGTGCCCCTGAAGGCGAAGAATTGTTCGGCGGCGTCCTACTCTCCCACACCCTCACGAGTGCAGTACCATCGGCGCTGGAAGGCTTAACTACCGGGTTCGGAATGGGACCGGGTGTTCCCCAACCGCTATGACCACCGAAACACTATGAAATTACCAACCCGTAGGCACCACACCCCACCCCACACAAAGCAGGGTGGACCGTGATGGTCCGGTTCGGTTCTTTCAGAACCGCACAGTGGATGCGTAGCGTCTTCATGACAAGTCCTCGGCCTATTAGTACCGGTCAACTCCAGCCGTTACCGACCTTCCATCTCCGGCCTATCAACCCAATGGTCTCTTGGGGGCCTTAACCCACAAAGGGGTGGGATACCTCATCTAGGAACAGGCTTCCCGCTTAGATGCTTTCAGCGGTTATCCCTTCCGAACGTAGCCAACCAGCAATGCCCTTGGCAGGACAACTGGCACACCAGAGGTCCGTCCGTCCCGGTCCTCTCGTACTAGGGACAGCCTTCCGCAAGTATCCTACGCGCGCGGCGGATAGGGACCGAACTGTCTCACGACGTTCTAAACCCAGCTCGCGTACCGCTTTAATGGGCGAACAGCCCAACCCTTGGGACCTACTCCAGCCCCAGGATGCGACGAGCCGACATCGAGGTGCCAAACCATGCCGTCGATATGGACTCTTGGGCAAGATCAGCCTGTTATCCCCGGGGTACCTTTTATCCGTTGAGCGACCACGCTTCCACAAGCCATGGCCGGATCACTAGTTCCGACTTTCGTCCCTGCTCGACCTGTCGGTCTCACAGTCAAGCTCCCTTGTGCACTTGCACTCGACACCTGATTGCCAACCAGGCTGAGGGAACCTTTGAGCGCCTCCGTTACCCTTTGGGAGGCAACCGCCCCAGTTAAACTACCCACCAGGCACTGTCCCTGATCCGGATCACGGACCGAGGTTAGACATCCAGTACGACCAGAGTGGTATTTCAACGACGACTCCACACTGACTGGCGTCAGCGCTTCACAGTCTCCCACCTATCCTACACAAGCCGAACCGAACACCAATACCAAGCTATAGTAAAGGTCCCGGGGTCTTTCCGTCCTGCCGCGCGTAACGAGCATCTTTACTCGTAGTGCAATTTCGCCGGGCCTGTGGTTGAGACAGTCGAGAAGTCGTTACGCCATTCGTGCAGGTCGGAACTTACCCGACAAGGAATTTCGCTACCTTAGGATGGTTATAGTTACCACCGCCGTTTACTGGCGCTTAAGTTCTCAGCTTCGCCCCGAAAGACTAACCGGTCCCCTTAACGTTCCAGCACCGGGCAGGCGTCAGTCCGTATACATCGTCTTGCGACTTCGCACGGACCTGTGTTTTTAGTAAACAGTCGCTTCTCGCTGGTCTCTGCGGCCGAAAAATCCTAGCCCGCAAGGGGCTTCAAATCCCTCGGCCCCCCTTCTCCCGAAGTTACGGGGGCATTTTGCCGAGTTCCTTAACCACAGTTCGCCCGATCGCCTCGGTATTCTCTACCTGACCACCTGTGTCGGTTTGGGGTACGGGCCGCATGAACACTCACTAGAGGCTTTTCTCGGCAGCATGGGATCACTCTACTTCGCCTCAATCGGCTATGCATCACGTCTCAGCCTTGACGATGTGCGGATTTGCCTACACACCGGCCTACACGCTTACACCAGTACTACCACTCACTGGCGGAGCTACCCTCCTGCGTCACCCCATCGCTTGACTACTACAAGTTCAGGTCCCGCGCTCCACATCGCCCCTCATCCGAAGAATCAGAGCGGGCTTCGGGCGGTTAGTATCACAAGGTTCGCCATGGGCGCGTTCACACGGGTACGGGAATATCAACCCGTTGTCCATCGACTACGCCTGTCGGCCTCGCCTTAGGTCCCGACTTACCCTGGGCGGATTAGCCTGGCCCAGGAACCCTTGGTCATCCGGCGGACGAGTTTCTCACTCGTCTTTCGCTACTCATGCCTGCATTCTCACTCGTCCAGCCTCCACACCTGGATCACTCCGGCGCTTCAATGGCTGAACGACGCTCCCCTACCCATCCCAGCATGACACTGAAATGACACGGCTTCGGCGGTGTGCTTGAGCCCCGCTACATTGTCGGCGCAGGACCACTTGACCAGTGAGCTATTACGCACTCTTTAAAGGGTGGCTGCTTCTAAGCCAACCTCCTGGTTGTCTGGGCGACCCCACATCCTTTCCCACTTAGCACACACTTAGGGGCCTTAGCCGGCGTTCTGGGCTGTTTCCCTCTCGACTACGAAGCTTATCCCCCGCAGTCTCACTGCCGCGCTCTCACGTACCGGCATTCGGAGTTTGGTTGATTTCGGTAAGCTTGTGGGCCCCCTAGACCATCCAGTGCTCTACCTCCGGCACGAAACACACGACGCTGCACCTAAATGCATTTCGGGGAGAACCAGCTATCACGGAGTTTGATTGGCCTTTCACCCCTAACCACAGCTCATCCCCCAGGTTTTCAACCCTGGTGGGTTCGGGCCTCCACGCGGTCTTACCCACGCTTCACCCTGGCCATGGCTAGATCACTCCGCTTCGGGTCTAGACCACGCGACTCAATCGCCCTATTCGGACTCGCTTTCGCTACGGCTACCCCACACGGGTTAACCTCGCCACGCAGCACTAACTCGCAGGCTCATTCTTCAAAAGGCACGCCGTCACCCCGAAAGGCTCCGACGGATTGTAGGCACACGGTTTCAGGTACTATTTCACTCCCCTCCCGGGGTACTTTTCACCTTTCCCTCACGGTACTAGTCCGCTATCGGTCACCAGGTAGTATTCAGGCTTAGCGGGTGGTCCCGCCAGATTCACAGCGAATTTCACGAGTACGCTGCTACTTGGGAACATCACTAGGAGATGTCGGGTTTTCACGTACGGGACTCTCACCCTCTACGGCCACGCTTTCCAGACGCGTTCCGCTAACCACGACATTTTATGACTCCTTGCCAGTCCGGCAGAACCGGCCAGTAAGTCCCACGACCCCGTACACGCAACCCCTGCCGGGTATCACACGAATACGGTTTAGCCTCTTCCGCTTTCGCTCGCCACTACTCACGGAATCACGGTTGTTTTCTCTTCCTGCGGGTACTGAGATGTTTCACTTCCCCGCGTTCCCTCCACACGCCCTATGTGTTCAGGCGTGGGTGACCCCACATGACTGGGGCCGGGTTTCCCCATTCGGATACCCTTGGATCTCAGCTCGGTTGACAGCTCCCCAAGGCTTTTCGCAGTCTCCTACGTCCTTCATCGGCTCCTGGTGCCAAGGCATCCACCGTGTGCCCTTAATAACTTGCCACAAAGATGCTCGCATCCACTGTGCAGTTCTCAAAGAACAACCAGACACCATCCCACTACTGCCCACGCCTACCCGATCCGAAGACCAGCGGTTCGCGGACGGAGACCGTCCTGTCGTTTCTCGCTGAAAGAGACACTCACGTGTTCCCTCAGGACCCAACAGCGTACCGAACACTGGACCAAGCCCCCACACGACCCTTCCACGCTCCCGAAGGAACAGTACTAACTCGTGCAGCAACAAGACCGAATGCATTAGCCAGCATCCACATCATTGAGCAACCATCCGACGATCATTCGCCGCCGGCATGGCTCTCCACAGGCCACCCGAAAGTGACCGGTGAGGAATGCTCCTTAGAAAGGAGGTGATCCAGCCGCACCTTCCGGTACGGCTACCTTGTTACGACTTCGTCCCAATCGCCAGTCCCACCTTCGACCGCTCCCCCCAGCAAGCTGGTTGGGCCACGGGCTTCGGGTGTTACCGACTTTCGTGACGTGACGGGCGGTGTGTACAAGGCCCGGGAACGTATTCACCGCAGCGTTGCTGATCTGCGATTACTAGCGACTCCGACTTCACGGGGTCGAGTTGCAGACCCCGATCCGAACTGAGACCGGCTTTGTGGGATTCGCTCCACCTCACGGCTTAGCAGCCCTCTGTACCGGCCATTGTAGCATGTGTGAAGCCCTGGACATAAGGGGCATGATGACTTGACGTCATCCCCACCTTCCTCCGAGTTGACCCCGGCAGTCTCCCATGAGTCCCCGCCATTACGCGCTGGCAACATGGAACGAGGGTTGCGCTCGTTGCGGGACTTAACCCAACATCTCACGACACGAGCTGACGACAGCCATGCACCACCTGTACACCAGTCCGAAGAGGCCTACATCTCTGCAGGTTTCCGGTGCATGTCAAGCCCAGGTAAGGTTCTTCGCGTTGCATCGAATTAATCCACATGCTCCGCCGCTTGTGCGGGCCCCCGTCAATTCCTTTGAGTTTTAGCCTTGCGGCCGTACTCCCCAGGCGGGGTGCTTAATGCGTTAGCTGCGGCACGGAGGACGTGGAAGTCCCCCACACCTAGCACCCACCGTTTACGGCGTGGACTACCAGGGTATCTAATCCTGTTCGCTCCCCACGCTTTCGCTCCTCAGCGTCAGTATCGGCCCAGAGACCCGCCTTCGCCACCGGTGTTCCTCCTGATATCTGCGCATTTCACCGCTACACCAGGAATTCCAGTCTCCCCTGCCGAACTCAAGTCTGCCCGTATCGACTGCAGGCTCCACGTTAAGCGTGAAGTTTTCACAGCCGACGCAACAAACCGCCTACGAGCTCTTTACGCCCAATAATTCCGGACAACGCTCGCACCCTACGTATTACCGCGGCTGCTGGCACGTAGTTAGCCGGTGCTTCTTCTGCGGGTACCGTCAGTTGCCCTTCGTCCCCGCTGAAAGAGGTTTACAACCCGAAGGCCGTCATCCCTCACGCGGCGTCGCTGCATCAGGCTTTCGCCCATTGTGCAATATTCCCCACTGCTGCCTCCCGTAGGAGTCTGGGCCGTGTCTCAGTCCCAGTGTGGCCGGTCACCCTCTCAGGCCGGCTACCCGTCGTCGCCTTGGTAGGCCATTACCCCACCAACAAGCTGATAGGCCGCGGGTCCATCCTGTACCGCCGGAACTTTCCACCCCACAAGATGCCTAATGGAGTCATATCCGGTATTAGACCTAGTTTCCCAGGCTTATCCCAGAGTACAGGGCAGGTTACCCACGTGTTACTCACCCGTTCGCCGCTCGTGTACCCCGAAGGGCCTTACCGCTCGACTTGCATGTGTTAAGCACGCCGCCAGCGTTCGTCCTGAGCCAGGATCAAACTCTCCAATAAGGAATGTTTGATCGCTCCGAACAACACTGACATGAATGTCAGTTGTCCAGTAACAATCTCAAAGGAAACCTCTTGACGAGGTTCATAAATTTACTGGCTATTCGGCACGCTGTTGAGTTCTCAAAGAACACGCGCTCACCATTTCGTTCCGCAGTCTTACCGCGGTTCAATCCGGGGCTTTGTGTTTCCGGTGTTTCGCTTGCTGTGGTTGAACCTTAGCTTGTTCGTTTTCGCGGTGTCAAATCGGCTGGTTTCGGCTTCTCGGCTCCGCGCTGAACTCGCTTCGCATTCAATTTGGTTCTACCGTCCGGGGCGGAGGCAGCACTCTGTGCTGCTGATTCAGTCCCGGGGGCTTCTGCGCGCCGCGCTCCGTTCCGGTTTCTCTCCGGCCCGTTCCGCGCTGGCAGAGAGAAAGTTACACCCCGCCCCCCGCAGAGACAAATCGGGGGGTCGGTTACGTCATCTCCGCAGCTAGGCGTGGTGCGACCTCCGAGGACGGTGGATGCTGTGCCGGTGCAGCTCTCGCCTCGGCTCGGCCGGTACGCGCTCCACGTCGTCCTCGTCGCGGCTGGTTACTACGCGGGCGCGCTGGTCGGTCTCCTCCAAGCACTCGTCAACGACCAGGTGACACCGCTGTGGCCGCCTACCGGTGTCGCGGTGCTCGCGCTCCTGCTGGGCGGGCTGAAGATGTGGCCGGGCATCGCGCTGGGCGCGTTCGCGGCCAACTCGACGCTCTCCGACCTCGGCGCGACGGTCCTCATCACCGCCGGCAACACGATCGGTCCCGTGGTCGCCTACCTCCTGCTGAGGAGAGCGGGCTTCCAGCCGGCGATGGACCGCACGCGTGACGCGCTCGCCCTGGTGTTGTTGGGCGGGCTCGTGGGCATGGCGGTCAGCGCCACGATCGGCGCGGGCACGTTGCTGGTGACGGGTGTCATCGACGGCGGGCTGTTCTGGTCGACGTGGACGGTGTGGTGGACCGGTGACGCGCTGGGTGTGCTGGTGTTCGTGCCGATCGTCCTGGCGTTCCGCTCGTTTCGGGTGCGCGGCCACACCGCGCGCCGGTGGGCGGAGGCCGCCGCGTTGGTGGTGAGCACGGCGGTGGTGATGGCCGTGGCGAGCACGCACGATTTGCGGCTGATGTACCTGGTGTTCCCGTTCCTGATCTGGGCGGCGCTGCGCTTCCAGCACCTGGGCACGGCGCCGTGCGCGTTGATCGCGTCGACGCTGGCGGCGCGGGGCGCGGCGCGCAGCACGGGTCCGTTCGCCGATCTGGACCTGCCGGTGCGGATGGTGACGCTCCAGGCGTTCAACGGGACGGCGGTGTTGACGGCGTTGCTGCTGTCGGCGGTGATCTCGGAGCGCAACGCGGCGCGTGAGGCGATCGAGCGGACGGTGACGCAGTTGGCCAGCGTGGTGGCGCGGCACCAGCCGCTGGTGCTGGGCGATCTGCTGCCGCCGAAGCGGCGGGAGGAGCGCTAGTGGACGTGGTGGTCGTGGGTGGTGGGCCGGCGGGGCGGGCGTTGGCGCGGGCGTGCGCGGCGCGGGGTCTGGGCACGGTGCTGGTCGATCCGGACCCGGGGCGGTTGTGGCGGGCGACCTACGCGGCGTGGGTGGACGAGTTGCCGGCCGACGCGCCGGTGGCGGTCAGCACGTCGAGGGCTCGTGCGGTGACGACGGCGGAGCACGTGATCGGGCGGGGTTACGCCGTGCTGGACAACGAGCGGTTGCGGTGGTTGCCGGACGGTGTCCGGGTGGTCGCGGGGCGGGTGGTGGCGCGCACCGAGCGGATGGTGGTGTTGGCCGACGGGCGGGTGTTGACCGGGCGGGTGGTCGACGCGAGCGGCGCGGTGGGTGGTCGGGCGGCGCAGACGGCGGTCGGTGTGGTGGTGCCGGCGGCGGTGGCGGCGCCGTTCGTGGGCGCGGATGAGGCGTTGATCATGGACTGGCGCAGGCCCGCGGCGGCGACGACGGGTGATCCGACGTTCCTCTACGCGATCCCGGTGTCGGCGGACGAGGTGTTGTTGGAGGAGACGTCGTTGGCGCGCCGGCCGGGGCTGCCGCTGCGGGAGTTGCGGTTGCGGTTGCACGCGCGCCTGGCCGGGCACGGCATCCCGGTGCCGGCGGACGAGGAACGGGTGCGCATCCCGTTGGACGGGCGGGCGCGCGACGGGGCGTTCGGCGCGGCGGCGGGGTGGATCCACCCGGCGACGGGGTACAGCGTGGCGGCGGCGTTGCGGCGGGCGCCCGTCGTGGCGGATGCGATCGTGGAGGGCCGTGCGGTGCGGCGGTCGGGGGTGGAGCGCACGGTGCGCGCGTTGCGGTTGAGAGGTCTGGAGGCGTTGCTGGCGCTGCCGCCCGACGAGGTGCCGGAATTCTTCGACATCTTTTTCCGGTTGTCCGGGAGTCTTCAGCGCGACTACCTGGGCGGGCACGACGACGCGCTCGATGACCTGCGCGGGACCGTGCGGGCGATGCTCCGGCTGTTCGGCTCGGCGTCATGGGTTATGCGCGCTCGGTTGGCATTTCCTGTGCAATCGGCCAAAAGTGCGGGAACACCGGGTTAACGGTCTCGGCAAAAGAAGATCGACCGGGCACGATCGACGCCGTGCCCGCCTTGCTGGATGACGTCCGGTTCGCCTTCCAGCCGTTGTTCAACCTCCACACCGGAGGGGTCGTGGCGGTGGAAGCGCTGGCCCGACCGCACGACGGCACCGTCCAGGACCTGCTGCGGATGGCGTTCCGCGCCGGGTACCTGGCCAACACCGACGTGGCGCTCGCGTGCCGCGCGGTCCGGGACGCGGCCGACCACGGGCTCGGTCTGCCGCTGCACGTGAACCTGCTCGCGTTGACGGTCGCGGACAAGCCCGAGCTGATGGCTCCGCTCTACGGCGCGTTGCGCGAGGTGGGGCGCACCCCGGCCGATGTGGTGGTGGAGGTCGGCACGCCGTACTCGCGTGCGCCGCGCCGGTTGTTGGTCCGGGGCGTCGAGCGGTTGCGGGAGGACGGGTTCCGGATCGGTCTGGACGGGGTCGGTGAGGGTGATTCGCCGTTGTCGCTGCTGACCGAGGTGCGGCCGGACGTGATCAAGCTGGACCGGGAGGTGGTGGTGGCGCTGCCCACCGATCCCGCCCGGTTCGCGTTGGCGCAGGCGTTGCAGCACTTGTGCGAGCACATCGGGTCGCTGGTCGTCGCGGAGGGTGTGGAGACCGAGGCGCAGTTGGCGGCGTTGCGCCGGTTGGGGGTGCGGCTCGCGCAGGGCAACCTGCTGGCGGGCCCGCAGCGGCGGCCCAAGGTGGATGCGACGATCGCGGCGGTGTTGAGCGAGGTGAGCGACCCCGAGTCGGTCACGAGCACGATGACCGCGCCGTTGCGGCGCCAGGCGGGGCCGAGGGTCACCGACTTCCTGCACCCGGCGACCACGCTGCCCGACTCGGCGACGTCCGAGGAGGTGCGGGACGTGCTGGCGAACCAGCCGACGGTCAGCGGCGTCGTGCTGGTGGACGGTGAGGGCAGGCCGCGGTGGACCGTGGACCGCAACCGGTTCCTGCTGGCGGTGACGGGGCCGTTCGGGCACGCCCTGCACGCGAAGCGGGAGGCGGCGCGGTTGGCGGACCGGCCGAAGCTGATCGGTTCGGGGTCCAGCGCGCTGGAGTTGCTGGACGTGGTGGCGCACGCGAACCGTGAGCGCACCAACGACGACTTGGTGGTCGTGGACGACGACGACCGCTGCCTCGGTGTGGTGCGGGTCGCGGACGTGGTGCGCGGTGTGGCCGAGATGAAGGTGGAGCAGGCCGCGGCGTTGAGCCCGTTGACGCGGTTGCCGGGCAGCGACTCGATCGCGCGCGAGGTGGATCGGCGCATCCTGGGTGGCGAGTTGTTCGCGGTGGGGTGGTTGGACGTGGACGCGTTCAAGCGGGTGAACGACTCGGCGGGGTTCGCGGCGGGTGACGATCTGATCCGGGCGATCGGCCGGGTGCTCACCGAGGGCGCGCCGTCGTTCCCGGCGGTGCAGGTGGGGCACGTCGGCGGGGACGACTTCCTGGTGGTGGCCGGGTTGGACGAGGTCGTGCCGTTCGCCGCGGGTGTGCTGGACGTGCCGTTCGAGGTGGAGGGGCGTGGGGTGACGTTGTCGTTGGCGACGTTGATCTGCGCGGCCGGGTCGGTGGGGTCGTACCGGGAGGTGTCCCGGTTGCTGGCGCCGTTGAAGGAGCACGCGAAGTCGTTGCGGGGCACCAGTTGGGTGTTGGGGCGGCCGGGCAGCGACCACGTCGACGTCCTGCGCGGCGGGCCGCACCTGGCGGTCGGCTAGGAAGTTCACCGCAAAGCCGCATGTGCGGCCGGTTCGGTTACTCATAGCATCAGGAGGACTACCCTGCGTCGGGAGGTCCCTGGTGAGCGAGGTCACCGTCCTACCGCTTCCGCGAGTCGTCTCGGACCTGCCGTTGTCGGTGGGGGTCGAGGAGGAGTTCCTGCTGGTCGACGCGGGCACCGGGGAGCTGGTGCCGTTGGCGGCCGAGGTGTTGGGCGGCGCCCGTCCGGGGCTCGACCTGCAGACCGAGATCACGCTCTACCAGGTGGAGAGCGCCACGCGGGTGTGCCGGAGCATGGCCGAGGTGCGTGAGGAGCTCTTGTCGGCACGGCGGGCGCTGGCCGCGCTGGCGGGTGTGCACGACGCGCGGATCGTGGCGACCGGGACCCCGGTGCTGGGTGGCGTCTACCCGCCGCCGTTGACCGACTCCGACCGGTATCGCACGATCGCCGCCGAGTACGGGTCGTTGATCGACGGGCTGACCATCTGCGGCTGCCACGTGCACGTCGGGATACCGGACGAGGAGACCGGGGTGCTGATCAGCAACCACCTGCGGCAGTGGCTGCCGGTGCTGTTGGCGATCAGCGCGAACTCGCCGTTCGCGAACGGGCGTGACACGGGGTACGCGAGCTGGCGCTACCTGTCGTGGAGCCCGTGGCCGTCGGCGGGCGCGCCGCCGTGGTTCGAGTCGCCGGAGGACTACCACCGCGCCACGGGGGTGCTGCGGTCGGCGGGGGCGGCGTTGGACCCGGCGATGGTCTACTGGGACGTGCGGCTGTCGGAGCGGCACCCGACGGTGGAGCTGCGGGTGTGCGACGTGGCGGCGACCGTGGACGAGGCGGTGCTGCTGGCCGCTTTGGTGCGGGCGATCGCGGCGACGGCGTCGGCCGGTGTGCCCGCGCAGCGCGTGCCGGACCTGGCGGTGCGGACGGCGTTGTGGCGGTCGGCGCGGGACGGGTTGGACGGCGCGGGGATCGAGCCGTTGAGCGGTCGGTTGGTGCCGGCGCAGGACATGGTGCGGGCGCTGGTGGACTGGACGCGTCCGGCGCTGCGCGAGGCCGGGGACGAGGACCTGGTGGTCGACGGCATCGACCGGTTGCTGGTGGACGGCACGGGCGCGGTGCGGCAGCGGCGGGCGTTCCGGCGGCGGGGGTCGCTCGCGGACGTGGTCGAGATGCTGGTGGCGCAGACGTAGCCGCCGCCGAGGTGCCGGCCGGGCCGGACCGGCGCATGCTTGGTGGCAGGCGAACAAGGAGGTTCGGCATGACCACCGCACGGGAGATCATGAATTCCGGTGTCCAGTGCGTCAAGGAGGACCAGAGCCTGCTCGACGCGGCCCGGATGATGCGGGACCTGAACGTCGGCTCGTTGCCGATCTGCGGCAAGGACGACCGGCTGCACGGCATCATCACCGATCGCGACATCGTGCTGCGCTGCGTGGCCGAGGGCCGTGACCCCGCGTCGATGCGGGCCGGTGACATGTCGGGGCACCTGCACTGGGTCGAGGCGGACGACGACCTGTCGCACGTGCTGCGGACCATGGAGGACAACCAGATCCGCCGGCTGCCGGTGATCGAGTCGCACCGGTTGGTCGGCATGGTGTCGGAGGCGGACCTCGCCCGGCACTTGGACGAGTCGCAGATCGCGGAGTTCGTGGAACGCGTCTACGCCCGCTGACTCTGACCCGCCCACTGGCCTGCTCTTCCCAATGGAAGGGCTTCGTGTCATCCCGCCGACCTGGCTCCGCCCTACCGCGCGTGTCAAGGGGGCCGGTTCACCTCTGCCCACGGCATTCACCGAGGGCCGCCCCCTTGATACGTGTGGGTAGCCCGTAGGGAGGTCGGTGGGATGACACGAAACCCGACCCACAACGGACCCGGCACATCACCACGAACCCGGTCATCCTGCTGATCTGCCCGTCCGGCGAGGACTCTTTCAGTTTTGGTTCTTGCTCTTCGACCTGGAGCTTGATCTTTCGTCTTCGACCTTCCCCTCACCGGAACCAAGCCCTCCGGTCCAGGCCGCCATCACCAAACAGGGGCCCCCTCACCGGGGACCCCTGCGACACTCCAGCCGAACGACACTCCAGCCGAACGACGACCCCGCCAGACAGCGAACCCGCCAGACAGCGAACCCGGCCAACCGTGAACCGGTCAGACCGTGAACCCGAGGGCCCGCAGCTGCTCACGGCCGTCGTCGGTGATCTTCTCGGGCCCCCACGGCGGCATCCACACCCAGTTGATGCGGAAGTCGTTGACGATCCCGCTCGCACCGCCGCCGCCGCCCACGAGCGCCGACCGCGTCTGGTCCTCGATGACGTCCGTCAACGGGCACGCCGCCGACGTCAGCGTCATGTCGATGAGGGCGACGTTCTCCTCGTCGACGCGGATGTCGTAGACCAGGCCCAGGTCCACGACGTTGATGCCCAGCTCCGGGTCGACGACGTCACGCATGGCTTCTTCGACGTCGTCCACCGCGGCCACGTCTGCCTTCGGCGCGGGCGGCTCGGGCATGCCCTCGATGCCGCGCACCACGTCCTCTTCGGCGGTCATGCCTTGTTCGGCGGTCATGCCTTTGCTCCCTCGCTGCGTGCCACCGCGTCCTTGAACGCCATCCACCCCAGCAGCGCGCACTTCACGCGCGCCGGGTACTTCGCCACTCCCGCGAACGCGATGCCGTCCTCCAGGACGTCCTCGTCGGGTTCCACCTGGCCGCGGCCCTGCATGAGTTCCACGAACGCGTCCATCTTCTCGAACGCCTCCCCCAGCGGCTTGCCGACCACCAGGTCGGTGAGCACGGAGGTGGACGCCTGGCTGATGGAGCAGCCCTGCCCGTCGTACGACACGTCGCGCACGGTGTCGCCGTCGAGCGAGACCCGCAGCGTCACCTCGTCGCCGCACGTGGGGTTGACCTGGTGCGACTCGGCGTCGTACGGGTCGCGCAGGCCGCGCCCGTGCGGGTTCTTGTAGTGGTCCAGGATGATTTCCTGGTACATCTGCTGCAGCTGCACGTCAGACCACCCCGAAGAACTTCTGCGCCTCGCGGACGGCGTCGACCAGGGCGGTCACCTCGTCCGGTGTGTTGTACAGGTAGAAGCTGGCCCGCACGGTGGCGGCGGCGTTCATCCGCCGGTGCAGGGGCCACGCGCAGTGGTGGCCGACGCGGACCGCGACGCCCAGGCTGTCGAGGACCTGGCCGGCGTCGTGCGCGTGGATGCCGTCGACGACGAACGACACCGCGCCGCCTCGGTCGACCACCTCCGTGGGGCCGACGACCCGCACGCCCGGCACTTCGGCCAGGCCGCGCAGCGCCAGTTCGGTGAGCTGGTGCTCGTGCGCGGCGATCCGGTCCATGCCGATGGCGTCGAGGTAGTCGACCGCCGCGCCGAGCGCCACGGCCTGCGACGTCATGGGCACGCCCGCTTCGAACCGCGCGGGTGGCGGCGCGAACGTCGACTGCGCCATGTGCACCATCTCGATCATCGACCCGCCGGTGAGGAACGGCGGCAGGGTTTCGAGCAGCTCGCGGCGCCCGTACAGGACGCCGATGCCGGACGGGCCGAGCATCTTGTGGCCGCTGAACACCGCGAAGTCCACGCCGAGCGCCTTGAAGTCGACCGGGCCGTGCGGCACGGACTGGCAGGCGTCGAGCACGGTGAGCGCGCCGGCGGCGCGGGCCGCGTCGGCCAGCACCCGGACCGGGTTGACGGTGCCGAGCACGTTCGACTGGTGGGTGAACGCCACCACCTTGGTGCGGGCGTTCACCAGCTCGTCCAGGTCGGACAGGTCGAGCCGGCCTTCGTCGGTGACGCCGAACCAGCGCAGCGTCGCGCCCGTGCGGGCGGCCAGCTGCTGCCACGGCACGAGGTTCGCGTGGTGCTCCATCTCGGTGACGAGGATCTCGTCGCCGGGGCCGAGGCGGAACCGCTCGGCTTCGGGGCCCGCGGTGGCGGCGTTGCCCATCGCGTAGGCGACGAGGTTCACGCCTTCCGTGGCGTTCTTGGTGAAGACGATCTCGCCGTAGTCGACGCCGACGAAGTCGGCGATCTTCTGCCGGGCGCCCTCGTAGGCGTCGGTGGCCTCTTCGGCCAGTTGGTGCGCCCCGCGGTGCACCGCGGCGTTGGCGGTCTCCAGGAAGGCGCGCTCGGCGTCGAGGACCTGCCTCGGGCGTTGCGAGGTGGCGCCGGAGTCCAGGTAGACCAGCCGCTTCCCCTCCCGCACGGTGCGGCCCAGGATGGGGAAGTCCGCGCGGACGGTAGCGACGTCCAGTGCAGTGGCGGTGGTGGTCACTGGTCCGACGCCTCCTCTCGGTACGTGGTCACGGACAAGGTGTTGCCCCACAGGGTGCAACGTCAGGCGATGCCGGCTGCTTCCGGCTTTCCGATGTACTTCACGTAACCCTCGGCTTCGAGCTGGTCGGCCAGCTCCGGACCGCCGGACTCGGCGATGCGGCCACCGGCGAACACGTGCACGAAGTCGGGCGAGATGTACTTGAGGATCCGGGTGTAGTGCGTGATCAGCATGACGCCGGCCTCACCGGACTGCTTGTACCGGTTCACGCCCTCGGACACGACGCGCAGCGCGTCGACGTCCAGGCCGGAGTCGGTCTCGTCGAGGATGGCGATCTTCGGCTGGAGCAGCCCGAGCTGAAGGATCTCGTGGCGCTTCTTCTCGCCGCCGGAGAAGCCCTCGTTGACGGAGCGCTCGGCGAAGGCCGGGTCGATGTCCAGCTCGGACATCGCCTCCTTGACCTCCTTGACCCAGTGGCGCAGCTTCGGCGCCTCGCCGCGCACGGCGGTGGCGGCGGTGCGCAGGAAGTTCGACATCGAGACGCCGGGCACCTCGACCGGGTACTGCATGGCGAGGAACACGCCCGCGCGGGCGCGCTCGTCCACGGTCATCTCCAGCACGTCCTCGCCGTCCAGCAGCACGCTGCCGGAGGTGACGGTGTACTTGGGGTGCCCGGCGATGGCGTAGGACAAGGTGGACTTGCCCGAGCCGTTGGGGCCCATGATCGCGTGGGTCTCGCCTGCCTTGATGGTCAGGTCGACGCCCTTGAGGATCTCCTTGGAGCCGTCGTCGGTGTTGACCGAGACGTGCAGGTCCTTGATCTCCAGAGTGGCCATTGGTACTTCGTTCTCCTGGTGTTGCGGGCGAGAAAAGTCAGTTCGTAGCCAGGGTCAGTTCACAGCCGCGGTGACGTCCACGTAGACGTCGTCCCCGCGCAGTTCGACGGCGAACACGTCGACCGGCTCGGTGGCGGGCGGCGAGGACGGGCGGCCGGTGCGCAGGTCGAAGCACGACCCGTGCAGCCAGCACTCCACGCCCTTGCGCGTCACCTCGCCCTCGCTGAGCGACACCTCGGCGTGCGTGCACAGGTCGCGCAGGGCGTGCACGGTCCCGCCGTCGCGGACGAGCAGGACCGGGGTGTGCTCGTCGCCGACCTCGAACGCGGCGGGTTTGCCGTCGTCGAGGTCGGTCAGCGAGCACACCCTGTTCATACGGTGCCTCCGCTGGGGCACGCGCGTCGGCTCGTCACACGCCCACCGCTTCGAGCTCCGCCTCGATCGCGGCTTCCAGGCGCTCGCGCACCTCGGGGACGGCGATCTTCAGCAGGATCTCGTGGAAGAAGCCGCGCACGACCAGTCGGCGCGCCTGGTCCTCCGGGATGCCCCGGGCCTGGAGGTAGAACAGCTGCTCGTCGTCGAACCGGCCGGTGGCGCTGGCGTGGCCCGCGCCTTCGATCTCGCCGGTCTCGATCTCCAGGTTGGGCACCGAGTCGGCGCGCGCGCCGTCGGTGAGCACCAGGTTCCGGTTGAGCTCGAAGGTCTCGGTGCCCTCGGCGGCGGCGCGGATGAGCACGTCGCCGATCCACACCGTGTGCGCGTCCTCGCCCTGCAACGCGCCCTTGTAGACCACGTTGCTGCGGCAGTTGGACGCCGAGTGGTCGATGAAGGTGCGGTGCTCCAGGTGCTGGCCGGCGTCGGCGAAGTACAGGCCGAGCAGTTCGGCGTCGCCGCCGCGGCCGGTGTAGGTGACCGCCGGCGTGAGGCGGACGACGTTGCCGCCGAGGGTGATGACGGTGTGCTTGAACGAGGCGTCGCGGCCCAGCTTGGCGTGGTGCGACGAGACGTGCACCGCGTCGTCGGCCCAGTCCTGGATGGCGACCACGGTGAGGTGCGCGCCGTCGCCGACGACGAACTCGATGTTGTCGGCGTACGCGCCGGAGCCGCGGTGGTCGATGACGACGACGGCCTCAGCGAACTGCTCGGCGTGCACGTGCAGGTGGCCGTAGGCGACCTGGCCCTCGCCCGCGCCGGTCACCGTGATGGTGGTCGGCTCGGACTTCGCGTCACCGGGGAGGGTGACGACGGTGGCCTCGGTGAACGACGTCCAGGCCTGGGCGGCGACGCGGTCACCGGGGGTGCCCGCGACGCCGAGGCGCTCGTCGCCGCGCGCCACGGTCTCGACCGTGACGCCCTCCGGCGCGTCGACCTCGACGTTCGCGGTGCCGGTGGCCTCGGCGCCGTTGTGCAGGTTCGCCAGGCGCTTCATGGGGGTGAAGCGCCAGATCTCCTCGCGACCGCCGGGCACTTCGAACGCGTTCACGTCGAAGGACGTGAAGTGGTCCGCGCGCGAAGAGATCGGGGCGGTGCCCGTTTTCCCGGCGCGACCGTGCGAGTGAGCCGTCAGGCCGTGTTGCTGGTCTTCGGTGGTGACGGCCATGTCAGCCGACGGCCCCTTCCATCTGCAGCTCGATCAGGCGGTTCAGCTCGAGGGCGTACTCCATCGGCAGCTCGCGCGCGATGGGCTCGACGAACCCGCGCACGATCATCGCCATGGCCTCGTCCTCGTTGAGACCGCGGGACATCAGGTAGAACAGCTGGTCCTCGGAGACCTTCGAGACCGTGGCCTCGTGGCCCATCGACACGTCGTCCTCGCGGACGTCGACGTACGGGTAGGTGTCCGAGCGGCTGATGTTGTCCACCAGCAGCGCGTCGCACTTGACCGTGGACTTCGAGTGGTGCGCCCGCTTGTTGACCTGGACCAGGCCGCGGTAGGAGGTGCGGCCGCCGCCGCGCGCCACCGACTTCGACACGATCGTGGACGACGTGTGCGGCGCCATGTGCACCATCTTCGCGCCGGCGTCCTGGTGCTGGCCCTCGCCCGCGAACGCGATCGAGAGGACCTCGCCCTTGGCGTGCTCGCCCATCAGGAACACGGCCGGGTACTTCATGGTGACCTTGGAGCCGATGTTGCCGTCGATCCACTCCATGGTCGCGCCCTCTTCGGCCTTGGCGCGCTTGGTGACCAGGTTGTAGACGTTGTTCGACCAGTTCTGGATGGTCGTGTAGCGGCAGCGACCACCCTTCTTGACGATGATCTCCACGACGGCGGAGTGCAGCGAGTCCGACGAGTAGATCGGCGCGGTGCAGCCCTCGACGTAGTGCACGTACGCGCCCTCGTCGACGATGATCAGCGTGCGCTCGAACTGGCCCATGTTCTCGGTGTTGATCCGGAAGTAGGCCTGCAGCGGGATGTCGACGTGGACGCCCTTGGGCACGTAGATGAACGAGCCGCCCGACCACACCGCGGAGTTCAGCGCGGAGAACTTGTTGTCACCCGAAGGGATGACGGAGCCGAAGTACTCCTTGAACAGCTCCGGGTGCTCGCGCAGCGCCGTGTCCGTGTCGAGGAAGATGACGCCCTGCTCCTCGAGGTCCTCGCGGATCTTGTGGTAGACGACCTCGGACTCGTACTGGGCCGCGACGCCGGACACCAGGCGCTGCTTCTCCGCCTCCGGGATGCCGAGGCGGTCGTAGGTGTTCTTGATCTCGTCGGGCAGGTCGTCCCAGGTCGCCGCCTGCTTCTCGGTCGACCGGACGAAGTACTTGATGTTGTCGAAGTCGATGCCCGACAGGTCGGAGCCCCAGGTCGGCATGGGCTTGCGGTCGAACAACCGCAGCGCCTTGAGCCGGAACTCCAGCATCCACTCGGGCTCGTTCTTCTTCGCCGAGATGTCCCGAACGACGTCCTCGTTCAGGCCCCGGCGAGCGCTCGCGCCTGCCACGTCCGAGTCGGACCAGCCGAACTCGTAGTTGCCGATGCTCGCCAGGGTCTCTTCCTGGGTGAGCGGGGCTGTGGTGGTGCGCTGCTCGGCAGCGGCAGTCATGCGGGCTCCCCTCCATCTGAAGTCTGATCGTCGGCTCCGCCGACTGGAGTCTGGTCGTCGGTTCCGCCGACCGTGATCCGGGGTGTGTTCGGGATGTGCGTCGTGCACACGGCATCGCCGCGGGCGATGGTGGCCAGGCGCTGGACGTGCGTGCCGAGCAGGTCGGCGAACGCCGCCGTCTCGGTCTCGCACAGCTGCGGGAACTCCGCCGCGACGTGCGCCACCGGGCACAGGTGCTGGCAGAGCTGCTCGCCCGCCCCCACGTGGCGCGCCGAGGCAGCGTAGCCCTCCCTGGTCAGGGCCACCGCCAGGGCCTTGGCCCGCTCCGCGGCGTCGGGCTGGGACACGATGGCCGCGCGGTGCTGGTCGACGAATGCGGACACCCGTCGTTCGGCGAAGGCTCGTACCGCCTCCTCCCCGCCCTGTTCGGCGAGGAACCGCAGCGCGGCCACGGCGAGGTCGTCGTAGGCGTGCCCGAAGCGGGCCCGCCCCTGCTCGGTCAGCAGGAAGAGCTTGGCCGGGCGACCCCGGCCGCGCTGACCCCGTCGAGAGGCCTCCCTGCTGGTCGCCTCGCCGTCGGCCACCAGCACGTCGATGTGCCGGCGCACCGCCGTGGGGCTCAGGCCCAGCTGCTCCGCGACCGAGGCCGCGGTCACCGGGCCCTGCTCCAGGAGGAGCCGTGCGACGGCGTGCCGGGTACGGCCGTCGTGCCCGGACGGCACAGCGGTCGAAGAGGTCCCGGCGTTTTTCACAACACCAGTGTTGCGTATTTCGCGGGCCGCCGCAAAGATCGGCCCTCGTCGGGTGACCCGAGTCACGCGTTCGAGCCGGTCGCTACCCTTCGGGCGTGGCGGCGGGCGGAATGGTGATGGCGAACCGAAGCGAGATCGGCGAGGCAGCACCCCTCGACGCGCCCGAACGGCGACAGCTCGACGTGATCCGCCGATGGGGCACGGTGGGCGCGTTGCTGCTGGCCGTCGGGTCGCTCGGGTCGGGCGCCGCGCCCATCTTCAGCCCGCTGCCGGGCACGCCGCTGCTCGGCCTGTTCCCCCGGATGCCCAGCGCGTCGATGGCGGTCGCGTGGACCGGCATCTTCCTCATCGTGTCGGCCTGGCTGTGGCTGGGCCGGTTCGCCCGGCCGGGCCGCCCCCGGCTGATGTCGCGCAGCCAGCTCGACCGCACCCTGCTCATGTGGATCACGCCGCTGGTGTTCGTGCTGCCCATGTTCAGCCGGGACGTCTACAGCTACCTGGCGCAGTCGCAGATCGCGGCCAACGGGCAGGACCCGTACGAGCTCGGCCCGGCCACGGCGCTGGGCGTCGAGCACGACCTGACCAAGAACGTGCCGAACATCTGGCGCGAGACGCCCGCGCCGTACGGGCCGCTGTTCCTGGCCGCCGGGCGGGTCATCTCGATGGTGACCGGCGACAGCGTCCTGCCCGGCATCTTCCTGCACCGGCTGCTGGGGCTCCTGGGGCTGGCGATGATCGTGTGGGCGCTGCCCCGGCTGGCCCGGCGGTTCGGCGTGCCGCCGGTGAGCGCGCTGTGGCTGGGAGCGGCGAACCCGCTCGTGCTGTTCCACCTGGTCGTGGGCGTGCACAACGAAGGCCTGGCGATCGGCCTGATGCTGGTGGGGCTGGAGTTGGCGCTGCGGAAGATGCCCGTGGTCCCCGGCACGCCGATGACGCGTGAAGAGCTGCTGTGGATAGTCCTCGGCGCGACCATGATCACGTTCG
Source organism: Saccharothrix sp. 6-C (assembly GCF_016695385.1). Classification (NCBI taxonomy): domain Bacteria; kingdom Bacillati; phylum Actinomycetota; class Actinomycetes; order Pseudonocardiales; family Pseudonocardiaceae; genus Saccharothrix; species Saccharothrix sp. 6-C. The sequence continues at coordinate 6,041,130 of NZ_CP064192.1, forward strand.
GGGCGGCGGTGAAGATCCCGGCGGCCCTGGCCCTCGGGTTCCTGGGCGTGCTGATCGCGCGGCGGTGGGGCGGACGGCTCGCCGACCTGCTGCGGGCGGCGCTGTTGCTGCTGGTCATCTCGGGTGTGGTGATGGTCGGGACGTGCGTCGGCACCGGGCTCGGGTTCGGGTGGGTGGAGACGCTGAACGTGGCCGGCACGGTGAAGAGCTGGATGTCGCCGCCGACCGCGATGGGGTTCATGGGCGGCGGCCTCGGGCTGGCGCTCGGGCTGGGCAACCACACCGAGTCGGTGATCGTGCTGATGCGGATCGTGACCCAGGCCGTGTCCGTGGTGATCGTGGCGACGCTGCTGTGGAAGGCGTTCCGGGGTCGGATCAAGGCGGTCAACGGCCTGGGCGCCGGGTTGGGCGCGGTGCTCGTGCTCGGGCCCGTGCTGCAACCGTGGTACGTGCTGTGGGCGGCGTTGCCGCTGGCCACAGCCGTGCTGGCACGTCGGTTCCGGGTGTTCGCGACGACCGCGAGCGCGGTGATCGCGGTGATCCTGCCGCCGACGGGCTCGGCGTTCGACGGGCGGGCCTACATCGTGCCGCAGGCCGTGGCGGGCGCCCTGATCACGTTCGCCGTGTGCCTCTTCGTCGCCCGCAAACAGGTGATCCCCCTCATCAAGCGCGACCCGCTCCCCGGCTCCGCCTGACCCCACCGCGCGTGAGTCCTACCTTCACGCGGCGTGAGTCCTACCTTCACGCGGCGTGAGTCCTACGTTCGGAACAGCCGAGTTGAACACTCAGCACACGCGGCGTCGGCCGAGGCTCGCGTCGAGCGTTGAATTCACCCCTCGTGAACGTAGGACTCTCGACGCGTGGACGTAGGACACGCGCGGGTGTAACCGGGTGGGGGCGGTGGGCGAGGTAGGGGGTGCGGGAGGATCGGAGATCCGCGGGGAGGGGAGGCCTGGTGGACGTGCCCAGGGAGCAGATCCGGTTCGCCGTCGTGCTCAACGGGGGTGTGAGCCTCGCCGTCTGGATGGGCGGGGTCGTGCTCGAGCTCGACCGCCTGACCAGGGGCGACGGCCCGTACGCCGACCTGCTGGACCTGGTCGGCAGCACGGCCCGCGCCGACGTCATCACGGGCACGTCGGCAGGCGGCATCAACGGCGCCGCGTTGGCGTTGTCGCAGGTCAACGCCAACGCCCGGCTGGAACGGCTGCGTGACCTGTGGGCCGAGCAGGGCCGCATGGAGCAGCTGCTGCGCACGCCGTTCCGGGGGCAGCCCGCCTCGCTGCTGCGCGGCGACGAGTTCTTCCTCCCGCGGCTGCGCGAAGCGCTCGAACGCCTGACCTCGGACTTCGTCCCGCAGGAGGACCGGCCGGTCGACCTGCGCATCACGACCACGCTGCTCGCGGGCGTCCCCACGGTCACCCACGACGACCTCGGCCAGACCCTCGTCCAGGCCACCCACCAGGGCAGCTTCTCGTTCCGCCGCGACCCGGGCGGCCGGGACGACTTCGCCGCCGAGAAGCTGCCCGCGCTGGTCAGCCGGCTGGCGCTGGCCGCGCGCTCGTCGGCGTCGTTCCCGTTCGCGTTCGAGCCGTCGTTCATCCCGGTCGCGCCCGGCGCCCCCGACGGCGACAAGCCCAACATGGCCGAGGTCGCGTCCTGGGCCAACGGCACCGACAACCGGTCCCGCTACGCCGTCGACGGCGGCGTCCTGGTCAACACGCCCACCAAGGAGGCGTTGGAGGCCATCGACCGGATGCCCGCCGAAGGCCCGGTGCGGCGGGTGATGCTGCTGGTGTTCCCGCACGCCCCCGAGGCGGTCGTGGAGCCGGTGGCCCCGGTGGACGGCGCGCTGCCCAGCACCATGGCCACCGGCGGCAAGCTGCTCGGCGCGCTGACCAGCCAGAGCGGGCGGACCTACGTCGACCGCATCGAGGAGCACAACCGCAACGCCGCGTCCCGCCGCGGCGGCCGCAACGCCCTGCTGGACCGGCTCGCGTCCGGCGGCTCGGTCACCGGCAGGGTGTACGCGCTGGCCGAGACGCTGCACGACCACTACGAGGACGTGCGCATCCGGCACGCGGCCCGTGACGTCACGACCCGCCAGTTCGAGGTGCCGGGCGCGAACGCCGCCGGCTGGACGTTCGAACGGGTCCGCGCGGCGGCCGAGGCGGCGCAGCGCGAGTACCGCGCCGACCACAGCAGGCTGCCGTACGTGCCGACGCGGCCGCAGCCCGCCGCGTTGCCGGCGCACGGCTGGCCGTGGGGCATCACGATGGCCGAACGGCTCGCGTCCGCCGCGATGGACGTGCTCAAGCGCCTGGTGTGGGTGATGCCGGACGCCCAGCGGCTCGCGCTGGCCCGCACGAACCTGTTCGACGTGCGGGCGAGGCTGCGCGCCGCCCGGATCGAGCTGGACGGGCACTGGACCACCGAGGGCACCGAGGAGCTGGACCAGTCGTACTGGGAACGGCGGGTCGTCCGGTTCGCCGCGAAGATGCTGGACGAGCCGGACGGCGTCGGGCAGCGGGTGCGCGAGCAGGTGGAGCGGATCGCGGGCGTGCTCGGTGACGCGCACGACATCCTCGACCAGCTGGACGACGAGCAGCTGCGGGTCGGCGAGCTGCGGTCGTGGCACCGGCTGCTGACCGAGCCGCGCACCGACGCGGAGGCCGCGGCGTGCCTGGTGGCGGGCGAGCTGTGGCTGTCGCGGGTGCTGGCGCTGGAGGTCGCGACGACGTGCCTGGCCGACGACAGCCGCGGCGGCCTCGACCAGGCCGTGGAGCTGGTGCAGATCAGCCTGCAGACGCGCAACGCGTTCGCCGAGTACAGCGTCACCGCCGAGGACAAGGCGGGTGGCGCGTCGCTGCACCGGTTCTCCGGGTTCCTCAAGCGGTCCTGGCGGGTCAACGACTGGATCTGGGGGCGGCTCGACGGCGCGACCATGCTGTGCAAGGTGCTGTTCGACCCGAAGCGGCTGCTGCGCGTCGACCGGTTGACCGGCGTGGGCGGCGACCCCGTCGAACGGGCCGCGGCGAAGGTCGACGAGCTGGTGGCGCAGCTGTTCGGCGACGGCGTGCCGGACGAGCTGGCGCCCTGCGTCGAGCGGGCGAAAGCCGAGCTGGGGGCGGTCTACGCGAACCCGGAGGGCGACCACCCGCCGACCTGTGCGGCGTTGGCGGAGCTGGCCGCGTGGAGCCTGCACGTGCGGATCATCTGCGAGGAGCTGCCCGCGCTGCGCGCCGCGATCCTGGCCGACCGCCACGAGGGCGCGGACCGGCGGTCGCGCGGCGAGCTGTTCCTGGAGGAGCAGGCGGCGCTGCTGGCCCGGCTGCCCGTGCGCACGGACGCGGAGCGGGTCGAGGTAGGCGTGCGGGGGTTGAGCGCGTTCGACCGGGCGGGCATCGGGCGTGAGCCGCTGGTGCAGGAGGCGAGCAGCGACCAGGTGATCCGGACGGCGGCGACGGCCGCGGCGGTGGCGATCACCGTGGCCGACAGCGACAACTCCGGGCTGGGCACGGCGAAACCGCTGACCAGGACGTTGCGCGGGGCGGCGCTGCTGCCGTACTGGACGATCACCGGGCTGACCAGGGGCGGCCGGTTGGCGCAGTTCCTGGGGCTGCTCGGGTTCGCGCTGGGCGGGGCGCTGCTGGTGCTGTCGCTGTTCGACCTGCTGCCGCCGTGGGCGGTGGGTCCGGCGGCGGCGTTCGGCGGCGGCACGCTGCTGGCCGCGTTCGGCTACGCGGCGCTGCGCTCCGGGACGCTGCTGCACGGGCTCGTGCTGCTGTCGCCGGTGATCCCGCTGGTGACGGTGGCGATCGACCGGACCAGGAACGCGTTGGCGGGCGAGGCGGGCGACCAGGCCGTGACGGGCATGGTGGCGGTCGGCGGTGTGCTGCTGGTCGTCGTGGGGTTGCTGATCATCGGCAGCCTGCCCGCGCCGGTGGGCACGCCGCTGGCCGTGCTGGGCAAGATCCGGCTCAAGCCCCGGCTGCTGGTGCGGGTGCTCGTGGCGGCGGCGATCGTGGTCGGCGTGTGGGCCGTGGTGCGGTACCGGCTGTACGACCTCAGTCCGGCGCTGGTGGTGGTCGGCACGGTGGTGGCGATCGTGTTCGGCGCGGTCACGTCGTACGTGCTGGGCAGTTCGCTGCGCCGGTGGCGGCAGGTCGACGGGGTGTGGGACACGGAGGCCGCCGAGCCGCCCGCGTCGGCGACCGCCGGGTGGGCCGCCGTGTACGGGGCCGTGCTGCTGGTCGTCGCCGCGGTGGTGCAGGTGTTCTCGCTGCGGTTCACCGGGTGGGAGGCGGTGCTGGGCACGGCGTTGGCGTTCGGCTTGGTGCTGCTGTCGGTGACGACGTGGTGGGTGCCGCTGCGGGCCAGGCGGACCATCGCCACGTCCCTGGTGGAGCAGATGTCCATCGTGGACTTCGAGGCGGAGGACGTGGCCGAGGTGCTGCTGCGGCGGCTGGAGGGGCACGGGATGCTGTTCAAGTTCCTCACCGAGCTGGACGCCGACGGCAAGCCCCGCCTCAACGCCGGTGGTCTCCGCGTCGCCCACCGCGCCGCCTACCGTTCCACCACCGGCTCCGACATCGACTGACCCCGCGAGAGTCCTACGTCCACGCGGCGAGAGTCCAACGTTCAGGGCCCGTGAGTTCAACGCTCGCACTGTGGCCTCGCGCGCTGAGCGTTGAATTCAGGTGTCGTGGACGTTGGACTCTCGCGGCCTGGAGGTTGGACTCTCGCGGCGTGGAGGTTGGACTCTCGCGGCCTGGACGTAGGACTCTCGCGGCCTGGAGGTTGGACTCTCGCGGCGTGGAGGTTGGACTCTCGAGGGGTGGGGGTTGGACTCTCGAGGGTCAGGCGGCGAGGGCGGGGGTCTGGTCGATGGCGGGCAGGCCCAGGGCGCGGGCGTAGAGGGACTCGAAGGTCTCCAGGGTGGTGTCGATGGCGTGGGCGGCGATGAGGTCGCCGGACGCGGCGCCCATCCGGGCGGTGACGGCGGGGTCCGCGGTGACGGCGTGCAGGCGATCGGCCAGGCCGCGCACGTCGCCCGGCGTGAACAGCCAGCCGTTGCGGCCCGGTTTGCACAGGTGCGGCAGCGCCATCGCGTCCGCGACCACCACCGGCTTGCCCGCGGCCATCGCCTCCATCGTCGCCAGGCTCTGCAGCTCCGCGATGCCCGGCATGCAGAACACGTCGGCCGCGGCGTAGGCGTCCAGCAGCTCGGACTCGCGCACGAAGCCGCGGAAGCGGACGCGGTCGGCGATGCCCAGGTCACGCGCCAGCAGCTCCCACTCCGCCCGGCACGACCCGTCGCCCACGATCTCGGCGTGCAGCCGCGGCACGAGCGCCAACGCCCGCAGCAGCTCGTCGACCCGCTTCTCCTCGTCCAGCCGGCCCACGAACAGCACGGTCGGCGCGTCGGTGTGCCGCACGGGGCGGCGCGACCGGTAGCGGTCGATGTCGATCCCGCACGACACCGGCACGGCCCGCGCCGGGAACCCGTTGTCGTGCAGCAGCTGCACGGCGCGCGGCGTCGGCGCGGTCACCACGTCCGCGAGGCCGAACACGCGGCCCAGGTCGCGCCACGCCCACCGCGACGCCACGCCCTGCGACCACGCCGGCACGCGGGCGTGCCCGAACAGGTTCTCCGGCATGAAGTGGTTCGTCGCGACCGTCGGGATCCCCCGCGACGCCGCCTCCCGCAGCGCGTACCGGCCCACCACGAAGTGCGCCTGGACGTGCACCAGGTCCGGCCTCAGCCCTTCCAGCAGCGCGCCGACGTCCTTGCGGACCTGCCACGGCAGCCCGATGCGGAACGTGCGGTGGAACGGCGTGCGGTGCGAGCGCACCCGGTGCACGGTGATCCCGTCGGCGCGCTCGGTGCGGGCCGCGCCGTCCGCCGACACGCAGATCACGTGCACGTCGTGGCCGCGGCCGGCGAGGCCGGTGGCGAGGCGGTGGGCGAACCGGGCCGCGCCGTTGACGTCCGGGGGGAACGTCTCCGCGGCGATCACGATCCGCATGGCGCGTCCGTTGGTCACTGTCGTCTCCGATCTGGTGGGAACTGCGGGAAGGGTTCGAGTGCGGGCCAGCGCGACGACGCCGCCGACGGCGACCGCGGCGCAGGCGAGTTCGGCCACGCCGACGAGCGGGCTGGTCCGGGTCGCCTCGCCGAGCAGCCCCGCGCCGATGCCGACGGCCACGAGGGGGTCCACCACGGTGAGGCAGGCGACCGCGAGGTGCGGCGGTCCGCTGGCGTAGGCGTGCTGGATGAACCAGCCGCCGACGACGAGGGCGGCGACGATGCCCGCCGCCGAGAACGCGGTCGTCCACACCAGGCCGCCCTGCTGGACGTCCTGGGACACCGACCGCATGAGCACCGACACGAAGCCGTAGGCGACGCCGCCCGCCGCGCCGAAACCGAGGGCGCGCACCGCCGGCCGGGTCGACAGCACGCCGACCAGGCCCGGGGCCGCGATCAGGCCGAGCGCCAGCAGCGCGGCCTTCAGCTCGGCTTCCGGCGCGACCGCGGTGGGCGTGGCGCTGCCCGCGGCCAGGAGCACGAAGGCGCCCACGCCGAACGTGGTCCACGCGACCGCGGGCAGCTCGCGGCGGCGGCCGTCGAGGACCGCGGTGATGCCGATCGCGACCACGCCGACCGGCTGCACCACGCTCAACGGCGCCATCCCCAGGGCCGCCGCGTGCACGCCGGCGCCGAGGACGAGCAGCACCAGGCCCAGCAGCCACCGGGGCCTGCGCAGCAGCTCCAGGACCCGCAGGGCGGCGCCCTCGCCGGCCCGCACGGCGTCGTGCTGCAGGCGTGCGGCGAAGGCGAAGAACACCGCGCCGACGACGGCGAGCAGGACGGCGAGCCACGTCATGACGTCTCCTCGCGGCGCAGGACGGCGGAGGCCAGCGCGAACAGCAGGGCGTAGAGCAACGCGAACAGAACACGCTCGAAAAGCCCGAGGACGACCGCGCCGCTGCCCGGGAAGAGCACCGAGACGTGGCTGAGCATGAATGCCACCGAGGTGATTCCGGCGGCAATGGAAAAACGACGCAGGGTGGTACTGGGGATGAACGTCCGGGAAATCAGCCACCCGGCCAGCGGCAGGCTCGCGAACATCACCGCGCCCGCGTAGCGGTGCACCGCGCCGGCGAACGACGTGGGCGCGCCGATCGGGTCGGTGGGGAACACCGTCGCCACCGCCAGCCCCGCCGACCACAGGCCCATCAGCACCGCCACCGGTCCCCGCCTGGGCAAACCCGCCCGGATCAGGGTGACGAGCAGGCCCGCCGACGCCGCCGCCAGGGTCAGCGACGTCGCGGCGAGCAACCCGCTGCCGTGGTCCACGAAGATGTAATCGCTGATCGTGTGGGCGATCGGGCTGAGCTCACCGACCGACGCCACGTGCAGGTAAACAATCGGGAACAACGACAGGACGAGTCCCCCGACGACCGGCGGCGACACCGCCGTCCGACTTTCCCCCCGGATCTCCACCACGAGGAAAATCTTCACCCGGAATGGTGACCGAAGATATCGGGAACACCCCCGAGACGACCCTGAAGCCACCCGGAGAACCCTGGTGGGGCTGACCCCACCACCGGGGTGGGGCCGGCCACGCCCTAGGCTTCCGCGTCGTGAGCCCGCACCCCCAGCACCCTGCCGTGGAAGTGTCGGGGCTGGTCAAGCGCTACGGCTCCACCGTCGCGGTGAACGGACTCGACCTCACCCTCGACACCGGCTCGGTCCTCGCGCTCCTCGGCCCCAACGGCGCCGGGAAGACGACGACCGTCGAGGTGTGCGAGGGGTTCCGGGCGGCCGACGGCGGCGAGGTCCGCGTCCTCGGCCTCGACCCGGGACGCGACGGCGACGCGCTGCGGCCCCGCATCGGCGTCATGCCGCAGGGCGGCGGCGGCTATCCGGGCGTGCGGGCCGACGAGATGCTGCGCCTGGTCGCCGCGTGCGCCGCGAACCCGCTCGACCCCGCGTGGCTGCTCGACGTGCTCGGGCTGACGTCCTCGGTGCGCACCCCGTACAAGCGGCTGTCCGGCGGGCAGCAGCAGCGCCTGTCGCTGGCGTGCGCCCTGGTCGGACGGCCCGAGCTGGTGTTCCTCGACGAGCCCACCGCCGGCATGGACCCCCAGGCGCGCCGCCTGGTGTGGGAGCTGGTGTCGGCGCTGCGCGCGGACGGCGTGAGCGTGCTGCTCACCACCCACCTCATGGACGAGGCCGAGGCGCTGGCCGACCACGTCGTCATCGTCGACGCCGGCCGCGTCGTGGCGCAGGGCAGCCCCGCCGAGCTGACCGAGCACCACGCCGACGACCGGCAGCTCCGCTTTCGCGCCCGACCCGGGCTGGAGCTGACGCTGCTGCGCGACGCCCTGCCGGAAGGTTTGCAGGTGCGCGAGGCCAGCCGGGGCACCTACCTGGTGCACGGCACCATCGACCCGCAGGTCCTCTCCACGGTCACCTCGTGGTGCGCCCAGCAGGGCGTGCTGGCCGAGGAGCTGACCGTGGCCAGGCGCAGCCTGGAGGACGTGTTCCTGGAGCTGACCGGCAGGGAGCTGCGCTCGTGACGGAACCACCGACCTTCGCGCCGGGCACGTTCACGCCCGCGCCCGGCCGCGGCAAGCTCGGGCGGATGCTGGTCGCCCAGGCCCGCACCGAGACCCTGCTCACCCTGCGCAACGGCGAGCAGATCCTGCTGACCGTGCTCATCCCGGCGGCGCTGCTGGTCGCGATGAGCCTGATGGACGTCATCCCGGTGCCCGAACCGCGGGTCGGCTCCGCGACCGCGCGCATCCTCGCGCTGGCCGTGATCTCGTCCGCGTTCACCGGGCAGGCGATCGCGCTGGGCTTCGACCGCCGTTACGGCGTGCTCAAGCGGCTCGCCGCGACCGCGCTCCCCCGCTGGCTGCTCGTCGCCGGACGGGTCGCCTCGGCGTTGGCCGTGGTCGCCGTGCAGGTCGTGATCATCGCGGTGATCGCGCTGCTGCTGGGCTGGCGGCTGCCGTCCGCGACCGGCCTGCTGTGGGCGGCCGTGCTGATCGTGCTCGGCACGCTGTCGTTCGGCGCGCTCGGCGTGCTGCTCGGCGGGGCGCTGCGGGCGGAGGTCGTGCTCGCGCTGGCCAACATCGTGTGGTTCGCGCTGCTGCTCGTCGGCGGTGTCGCGCTCGGCCTGGACACCCTGCCGGCGTGGCTGGCGACCGTCGTGGACGCGCTGCCGTCCGCCGCGCTCGCGCTCGCGCTGCACGACGCCGTGGTCGACGGGGCCGCGCCGCGACCCGGCCACGTCGCCGTGCTCGTGGTGTGGGGCGTGGCCGCGGGCGCGCTGGCGACGAGGACCACGAAGCTCGGGTGACACCCCCGGGCGGCGGTTCTCAGCCAGTGGTACCTACCATCGGGTCGTGTCCGTCCCATCCTGGTTCACCACCTTCCTGAGCACGTTCCAGCGCGCGTTCGCCATCGCCGTCGTGATCGCCCAAGGCGGCATCGCGGTCACCGGGTCGATCGTGCGGGTGACCGGGTCGGGCCTCGGCTGCCCTACCTGGCCGCAGTGCTTCGAGGGCAGCCTCGTGCCGGTCGAGCACCCCGAGGTGGCGTCGCTGCACCAGTGGGTCGAGTTCGGCAACCGCACGCTGACCGGTGTCGTCGGCGTCATCGCGGGCCTGTGCGTGCTGGCGGCGTGGTTCAACCGGCCGCGGCGCAAGCGGGTCGTGGTGCTGGCGCTCGTGCAGTTCGGCGGCGTCGTGGTGCAGGCCGTGATCGGCGGGTTCACCGTGCTCACCGGCCTGCTGTGGTGGACGGTGAGCGTGCACTTCCTGGTGTCGATGGCGCTGGTCTGGTTCGCCGTGCTGCTGGTCGCGGCGCTGGGCGAGGGCGACGAGCCGGCCCGGCCGCGCGTGCCCCGGCCGCTGCTGGCGCTGCAGGGCGTGCAGGCGGTCGTGCTCGGTCTGCTGCTGCTGGCCGGCACGTTCGTCACCGCCGCCGGGCCGCACGCGGGCGACGCGGCCACCCCGCGCCTGGACGTGTCGGTGGACACGTTGTCCCAGCTGCACGCCGACCTGCTGTTCCTGTTCCTGGGCATGCTGATCGCGCTGGGCTTCGCGCTGCGCGGCCACCCCGTGCCCCGGCGGCCCTACTACGCGCTCGTGGCCGTGGTGCTGTCGCAGGGCGCGCTGGGCATGGTGCAGTACTGGACCGGCGTGCCCGAGGTGCTGGTCTCGCTGCACGTGCTGGGCGCCGGCGCGGTCGTCGTCGCCACCGCCGCCCTGTGGGTCTCCACCCGCGAACGGCCTCAGCGCGACGACGAGGGCCTGCGGTCCCAGACGGCGGGCAGCTCCGTCGCCAGCCACGTGTAGAGGTCGTCCACGGTCCGCAGCCGCACGGCGCGTTCCGGGTCGCCGCTCATCAGCCGCATCCCGGCCTCGGTCAGCTCGCGCACGCTCACCATGGCGTCCAGCTTGCGCTGGATCAGGTCGACCCACCGCTTCTCGTTGATCCGGTACTGCGCCGCCTGCCGGCCGCGCCGCGTCCGCTTCGTCACCAGACCGGCGTTGACCAGGAACTTCAGGTTCGTGCTGATCGAGCCGCTGCTGGCCTCCAGCTCCTGCGACAGCTCGGCGGCGGTCCGCTCCGTCGGCTGGCACACCAGCAGGTAGCCGAGGATGCGGCCCCCGATCAGCGGGATGCCCTCCTCGGCGAAGTGCGCGGCGAACCGCTCGATCCACGCCGACAGCCGCGTTTCCCGTCCGACGCTCATCCGACCCCCTCGGCTCGACGACCGGCACTTCGGTCGACACTGAAGCCACGATAGGTCGTGTGCTGATCATCACGCAAAGGCGGCGCGCCGAGCCGAGCGTTCAACTCGGGTGTTCCGAACGTAGGACACGGTGGTCCTGAACGTAGGACACACGGGGGGGTGGAGGGTGGACTCTCGCGGGTCAGAGGCGGCGGAGACCCGCCAGGACGCGTTCCATCAGGCCCAGGTCCGGCAGCTCGCCGTCGGAGGTGGCGGTGCGGTGCACGTCGATCAGGCCGCGTTCGGCCATGTCGCCGAGCAGCACCTTCGCCACGCCCAGCGGCAGGCGCAGGAGGGCGGCGATCTCCGCCACCGACCGCGGCCGGGACACCAGGGCGATCACCTCGTGGTACTCGGACTTCATGGCTCCCGGGTAGTCCCAGTCCACCGCCGACACCAGCGTCTCGATCTCCAGCTGGAACGACGAGGTGGTCCGCCCGCCGGTCCACGAGTAGGCGCGGACGATCGACGCCGCCTCCTCGCGCGGGTACTCGAACTCGTCCTCGTCGTCGAAGACCGGGCGGTGGGGTTTGGTGTCCCCGCTCCCGGACTGGTGCTGCTCGGGCTTCGGCCGCTCCTGCCTGCGACGGCGGGAGGAGTCGAGGCTGAACCCGTTGAGCAGGGCGGCGAACGTCTCGTCCGACGCCCCGGTCTCCTCGTTCCGGTCCATGACCACCTCACGCAGAAGGGCGGGCCATCATCCGCTTCGCGCCGTGGAGCTGGGCGCGCAGCTCGGGGGTCAGGAGCTGGCCGACCTGGTCCACGACCACGGTCATCTCGTAGGCGACCTGGCCGACATCGGCGTCCGGTGCGGCCAGCACCGCGAGGCACGAGCCGTCCCTGATGGACATCAGCAGCATGATCCCGTACTGCATCTCGATCACCGAGCGCAACACGCCGCCGCCGTCGAAGCACCTCGCCGCCGACTCGGTCAGGCTCGCCACGCCCGCCGCGATCGCGGCCAACTGGTCGGCCCGGTCGTCGGGCAGCCCGTTGGACGCGGTCAGCAGCAGGCCGTCCACCGAGATCACCACGGCGTGGGCCACCCCGGGCACGCGATCGGCGAAGTTGCTCACCAGCCACCCGAACTGGTCGACCTGTCGCGACTTCTGCGTGCTCATCCGCTCTCCTGCCCAGCTCGATTCTCACCGGAACCCCGCACACCTTGCCGGATCCCGGTCTGGTAGCTGGCGAGGAAGCCGCGTGTCGCCTGCGGATCCCTCCGTACGGGTGCCACCCCGTCGGGCGCACTCGGCCGTTCGGCCACCAGATTGGTCCGCGGCTGCCTCTTGGGCAGTTCCGCCGGAATGTCGTTCTCGGGCTTGTCGTTCACGGGCGCCTCCCCGCGCGCGTGGGTGTCCGCGGCCCGGTGCCGCGCCGGTTCCCCAGGCCCCGAGGAGGCCGGTCCGGTGGACGCCGGTCCGGAGGGCGCCGGTCCGGAGGGCGCCGGCGCGCCGCCGAACCAGGTCGAGGCCGGCCGTCGCGGCGCGGACGCGGGCGCGGCGGGCGGCGCGGCGGACGGTGTGGCGGGCGGCTCGTCGACGGTGCGCCCCCGGAAGGGGGACCACCCGTCGTCCTTCAGCGGCACGGCGGGCGGCAGGACCGGCTGCGGGAGGACGGGCGGCGACGCGGAGGCGCGCGGCAGGACCGGCTGCGGGCCGGTCGACGGCGAACCCGCGGCACGCGGCAGGACCGGCTGGGGCCCGGTCGGGTACGGCTGGGCGCCGGCGGCGCGGGGCAGCGCGGGCTGCGGGCCGGTGGAGCGGGGCTGCGCGCCGGCGGCGCGGAGAGCCAGCTGCGGCCCGGTGGACGGTGACGGCGCCGGGATGGCCGGCTGCGCGGCCGGCGGCCGGGCCGGTGTCGGGCCGGTCGCGCGGACCAGCTCGGCGGGCAGCGCCACGACCGCGCGCAGCCCGTCGCCCTGCTCGCGCAGCGACACGTCGATGCCGTGCCGGCCGGCGAGCCTGCCGACCACGTACAGGCCGAGCTGGCGCGACACGGGCAGCTCGCCGGAGTCCTCCGACGCGGCCAGCGCGATCCGGCGGTTGGCCTGCGCCAGGTCCTCCTCCGACATGCCGACGCCGACGTCGACCACGTCGACGAACACGCCGCCGCCGGGCCGGGCCCGGCCGCCGACGACCACCTGGGTGCGCGGCGGCGAGAACGCGGTGGCGTTGTCCAGCAGCTCGGCGACCAGCCGGACCAGGTCGCCCGCGGCGTAGCCGACGACCTCGACCGACGGCGTGGTCTGCACGACGACCCGCTGGTACTGCTCGATCTCGGACGCGGCGGCGCGCAGCACGTCGCCCAGCGGCACCGGGCGGGTGAAGCGGCGGGCCACGTCGCTGCCTGAGAGCACCATCAGGTTCTCGTTGTTGCGGCGCATCCGGGTGGCGAGGTTGTCCAGCTTGAACAGGTTCGCCAGCTGCTCGGGGTTCTCCTCCTGCCGCTCCAGCTCCTCCATGAGCTTGAGCTGCCGCTCCACCAGGCCCTGGCTGCGGCGGGACAGGTTGATGAACGCGTTGCGCATGCCGGTGCGCAGGTCGGCCTGCTCGGCGGCGGAGCTGACCGCCTGCCGGTGCACCGCGTCGAACGCGCGCGCCAGCTGGCCGAACTCCTCCCTGGTGTGCACGGGCACCGGCGTGACGCTCACGTCGTGCGCGGCGTTCTCCCGCAGCTGCGCCACCAGGGTGGGCAGGCGGTGCTCGGCGACGTCCAGGGCGGCGGTGCGCAGCGCGCGCAGGGACCGCAGCAGGTAGCTGCCGACGACGTAGCCGACCGCGGCGGCGGCGAACATCGAGGCGAGCAGGATCACCGACGCCGCGCCCGCCCGGTCGCTGGTGGCGTCCTGCAACCGGCTCGCGGTGGAGGTCAGCTGGCCCTCCAGCGACCGCAGCACGACGCCGAGCTGCCTGAGGGTGGCCTCCGAGCCGCGGTTCCAGGCGTCGGCCTTGACGAACAGCTCCACCGCGGTGGAGTTGGTGCGGATCTGCTGGAACAGGCTGTTGCGCAGGTCGACGTCCTGGCCCGCCACGGTGCTGCGGTAGTCGGCCTGCTGCTGCGGCGTGGCCACGGCGGAGAAGTCGGCCAGCTTGTCCTGCTGGCGGGTGTAGGACTGCTCCAGCGCGGTGACCTCGGAGTCGAGCAGCCGCACGCGGCTGATGCCCGCCTGCACCGTCGCGTGCTGCCAGGACACCTGCTCACCGGCCATGGCGAGGTTGTGCAGCGCGGTCGCGGTGCCGGACAGCGCCGGGTCGCCGAAGTCGCCGACCATGGCCTGGTCGAAGTCGAGCAGGGCGCGCAGCACCACGGTGTAGCCGCCGATGCCGCCTTCCAGGTCGACACTGCCCGACACCACCCGTTCGCGCAGCTGCGGCAGGCCGTCGAGCTGGACGACCACGTCGCGGAACCGGGCGTTGGCGACCTCGCCGAGGGTGGTGGTGCGCTCCATCAGGTTCCGCACGCCGGCGGTGGCGTTGTCGGTGGCCCGCGTCAGCTCACGGAACTCGGCCTCGGGCACGCCGGCGCCCTCGGTCCGCTGCGCCGACCGCGCCCGTTCCGCCTGCACGCCCGCGATCAGCGGGTCCATGCCGGCACGCAGCGTGACGACGCGCTGCATCGAGGAGTAGGTGTCGGCGCTCTTGACGTACCCGCGGATCTGCACCACGCCCGCGCCCACGGCGACGAGCACGGGCACCGCCAGCACGGCGGCGAGCTTGACCGGCAGACGCCAATTCCGCCAGTCCGCGACGGCGCTCCACCACTGCCCGCGCGCGTTGTTGTCGCCAGTCACCAGACAAGCCCCGGAAAGTCCGTAGTTGTTTCGAAGTTGAACGACGTCGACGCATTGATGACCGACGAGCGTGATGTTGCTGGGCGGATAGTAGGTGGTGGACAGGCGCGGGACAACGACCTTGCGGTAGGTCCTCATCCGATCGGCGCAGCGTGACGACCCGGGGCGCCTCGGATGCCAAACGAGACGACGGTCCGGCATCGACTGAGCAGCGGCGACACGACCGTTGGCGGCACGTCGTTGACTGGCGGCGCAGCGCGGTTACGCTGAGCGCCCGCCGGCGGCCGCGCATCCGCGTGCTCGGCGAGGCAAATCCCCGTGGAGGATTGATGACGAAGGCGATCCTGCCTCCGACGGATTCCAGACCCGCCCGCGGCGGGCGCGGCTTCGCCACTTTCGACGACCCCGGGTCTTCCCTGTTGGTCGACGAAGCGGGCGACCCGGACTTCGTCGCGCTACAGGCGAGCGCTGATTTCCGCGAGCTCCGCCGGCGGATAACGATCTTCGTGGTCCCGGCGACGTGCGGATTCCTGCTGTGGTACTTGGGATACGTGGCGCTGTCGGCGTACGCGCCCGACTTCATGGCCACGCCGGTGTGGGGCGTGATCAACGTCGGCCTGCTGTTCGGGCTGCTCCAGTTCGTCTCCACCATCGCGCTGACGCTGGGCTACGCCCGCTACGCGCGGCGCACGCTCGACCCGCAGGTCGTCGCGGTCCGCGCGCTCACCGCGGAGGACCAAACCTGATGGGCGGCAACACCACGATCAACCTGGGCGTGTTCGGCGTCTTCGTGCTGATCACCCTCTACATCGTGTACCGGGCGGGCAGCCGCAACGCCACCGCGTCGGACTACTACGCCGCGGGCAGCAGCTTCACCGGGCCGCAGAACGGCATCGCGCTCTCGGGCGACTTCCTGTCCGCCGCGTCGTTCCTCGGCATCTCCGGCAGCATCGCGGTCAACGGCTACGACGGGTTCCTCTACTCCATCGGCTGGGTCGTGTCCTGGCTGCTCGGCCTGATGATCATCGCGGAGCGGTTGCGCAACACCGGCCGGTTCACCCTCGGCGACGTGCTGGCGTTCCGGATGCGGCAACGCCCGGTGCGCGCCGCGGCGGCCAACGTGACCCTGGTGATCTCGCTGTTCTACATGATCGCGCAGATGGCGGGCGCGGGCGCGCTGATGGCGCTGCTGCTGGACGTGCACAGCAAGGTCGGCCAGTCGGTGATCATCGCCGTGGTGGGCATCGTCATGGTGCTGTACGTGCTGGTGGGCGGGATGAAGGGCACCACGTGGGTGCAGATCATCAAGGCCGTCTTCCTGATCATGTGCGTGACGCTGCTGACGGTGTTCCTGCTGGGCAAGTTCGGCTTCAGCCTGTCGGCGATCCTGGAGACGGCGTCGCGGAACACCCCGCTCGGGCCGGAGGTGCTGGAACCGGGCGTGCGGTACGGCGCCACCCCGACCAGCCGGCTCGACTTCATCTCGCTGGCGCTGGCCCTGGTGCTCGGCACCGCGTCGCTGCCGCACGTGCTGATGCGGTTCTACACGGTGCCGAACGCCCGTGAGGCGCGCCGCTCGGTGGTGTGGGCGACGTGGATGATGGCCACCTTCTACCTGTGCACGCTGGTCATCGGTTTCGGCGCGCTGGCGCTGGTCGGCTCGAAGGAGATCTCGGCGGCGCCGGGCGGCGAGAACTCGGCCGCGCCGCTGCTGGCCTACGAGGTCGGCGGCGCGGTGCTGCTCGGCGTGGTGAGCGCGGTGGCGTTCGCGACGATCCTGGCGGTCGTGGCCGGTCTGACGTTGACGGCGTCGGCGTCGTTCGCGCACGACGTGTACGCGAACGTGATCAAGCGCGGTCAGGCCGACCCGCGGTCGGAGGTCCGGGTCGCCCGGCTGACCGCCGTGGTCGTCGGTCTGCTGGCGATCGTCGGCGGCATCGCGGCCAACGGGCAGAACGTGGCGTTCCTGGTGGCGCTGGCGTTCGCGCTGGCGGCGTCGGCGAACCTGTCGACGATCATCTACTCGATGTTCTGGAAGCGGTTCAACACGCCGGGGACGCTGTGGGCGGTGTACGGCGGGCTCGGGTCGTGCATCTTCCTGCTCGCCTTCTCCCCCGCCGTGTCCGGCGCGAAGTCCTCGATCTTCCCCGACGTCGACTTCGCCTGGTTCCCGCTGAGCAACCCGGGCCTGGTGTCGATCCCGTTCTCGTTCCTGTGCGGCTACCTGGGCACGATCCTGAGCAAGGAGAAGGCCGACCCGGCCAAGCAGGCCGAGATGGAGGTCCGGTCGCTGACCGGCATCGGCTCCGGCCTGAAGTGACACCAGCGCGGTGAGCCCGCCGGAACGCCGGGGCCGAGTGCTCCGGCGTTCCGGCGGGGCGCGGTGTTCGGCGGTTCGGCGGGGGGGCGGTGTTCGGCGGTTCGGGCGGGTTCGGCCTGCGGCTACCGCCCGGAGAGGGCCGCCCGGACGGCTGAGGCGAACCGGAGCGGGGCGGTGGGGTCGGTGTGGCGGAAGCCCAGCGAGGGTTCGACCAGTTCCAGCTCCAGCAGCAGCGGGGCGTGGTCGGGGCCCGGGATCAGGTCCACGCGCGCGTAGAGGAAGTCGGGGCGGCGCAGGCCGGTCAGCTCGGCGGCGGCGTCCAGGACGTCCTCGGCGACCCGGCGTTGCGCGGGTGACGGCGACGCGCCGGTCAGGCGTTCCACGATGTACAGCCCGGACTCGTCGTACTCCGCGTCCGGCGTGAGCATGGCGCCCTTGGTGAACGCGTGCGAGTACTGGCCGCCCAGGAACACCATCGCGGTCTCGCCGACGGAGTCCACGTGCGACTGGTACGGCTGCACGAGCGCGGGCGCGGCCAGGGCGGCCAGGTGCGCGGCGGCCGTCTCGTGGTCGCCGGCCGCGACGCGCAGCGCGCCCCGCGACCCCGCGCCGACGGTCGGCTTCACCACGAACTCGCCGTCCGGCCAGTCGGCGAAGCCCGGCCCGGCCACCGCCGTCGGCACGACGGGCACGCCGTGGCGCGCCAGGTCGACCAGGTAGGTCTTGTCGGTGTTCCACCGCACCACGGACGCCGGGTTCACCAGCGCGGGCTCGGCGTCGCACCACGCCAGGAACTCCGGCAGCCGCTCGGGGTAGTCCCAGGTGGACCGCAGCACGACCAGGTCGGCCGACGTCGGCGTGCCCCAGGCCGCCCACGACGCGTGCACGCCGACGTCGGCGAGTGCCCCGACCAGGGCGTCGTCGTCGCCGTCGCCGGCGGGCAGCGCGTCGCAGGTCGCGAAGACGACCTTCACCGGCCGGCCATCTTCCGCCGGTGCGCCGGCCCGATCTTCACCGCGGCCGTCGTCTCCCGGTCCCACTCGTGCCGCTCCAGGTCGGCGACGGCCTCCACCAGCGCCTCCGCCGACGCCACGTCCGGCAGCACCACGTCGCCCATGGCGCCGTCGTCGCCGACCAGCACGACCCGCGCGCCGGCCCGCCCGACGTTCTCCACGACCGCCCGGGAGGGCTTGCCGTGCGCGGCCACGAACGCCGTCGCCGTCTTCACCGCGCGCCCGATCTTCTTGTCCTCTGCCACGTCGGCCAGACTAGAACCTGCCGGTAACTTCCGCGCACGTGACGGCACTCACGGGCCCGGGACATGCCGGCCCGCTCCCGGACCGCGGGGTAGCTTGCGGGGCGTGACCGATACCCCACACCTCACCCACCTGGTCGAACAGTTCCTCGCGTGGCACTTCGACCGCAACCCGGGCAGCGCCGCGATGTTCGGCTCGTCGGCCCACGACCACACCCTCGGCGACTTCAGCGCGGGCGCGTTCACCCAGTACGAGCGCGACGCGGGCACGTGGCTCGACCGGTTCGTCGCGGTCGAGGTGGACGACCTCCAGGGTTCGGTGGACCGCGACCTCGTCGTCGCCGTGCTGCGCGGTGTGCGGGCGAAGGCGACGTGGCCGGAGTGGCGGCGCGACCCGTCCGTCTACACCTCCGCGGTGCTGTACCCGTTGTTCAGCGCGTTCCTCAACCGGCTGCGGCCGGAGCCGGAGCTGGTGGCGAGCGTGGTGAAGCGGCTGGCGGAGGTGCCCGCCGTGCTGGCCGCGTGCCGGGCGAACCTGGACGTGGGGCTGGCCGCGCCGAGGATCGTGCGGCGGGCCGCCGACCAGGCCCGCACCGGGCGGGCGTTCCTGACCGCCACGCTGCCCGCCGAGGTGTCCGACCCGGCGCTGCGCGCGGAGCTGGCCGAGGCCGCCGAACCGGCCGCGCGGGCGTTCGACGAGCTGGCGGCCTTCCTGGACGAGTTCGGCGGCCGCGCCGGGGGCGACTGGCGGATGGGCGAAGGGCTCTACTCGACGCTGCTGCGCGAGCAGGAGGTGCTGGGGTACGGCGCGGCGGAGCTGCACGAGCGGGGCCGAGCCGCCTACGCCGAGCTGGACGCCGAGATGCGCGAGCTGGCCGGCGCCGACGACTGGCACGCGGTGATGGCGGCGTTCCAGGACGACCACCCGCCGACGCCGGAGGCGATGCGCGACGAGTACGAGGCGGAGACGCGGCGGGCGCGGGCGTTCCTGGTCGAGCACGGCCTGGTGACGTTCGCCGAGGGCGAGGAGTGCCGGGTGGTGCCGTCGCCCGCGTTCCAGCGCCCGGTGCTGTCGGTGGCGTCCTACATGTCGCCACCGCCGCTGACCGACCAGCGGACCGGCCACTTCTTCGTGCCGTTCCCGCCGGACGGGTTCACCGCCGAGCAGACCACCCAGCGGCTGCGCACGAACTCGCGCGCCCAGCTGGCCACGATCGCGGTGCACGAGGCGTACCCCGGCCACCACTGGCACCTGTCGTGGCTGGCCGCGCAGGACCGGCCGGTGCGCAAGGTGTTCCGCACGCCGTACTTCTCCGAGGGTTGGGCGCTGTACGCGGAGAAGCTGCTGCGCGAGCACGGCTACTTCACCGCGGAGGTCGTCGGCGACGCGGCCAAGGCGCGGGCGCAGGAGTTGGCGCACGTCGAAGCGCGGTTGTTCCGCGCGGCGCGGATGATCGTGGACACCGCGCTGCACTGCGGTGAGATGACCGTCGAGGAGGCCGAGGAGTTCATGACCACGAAGGCGTCGCTCACGCCGGGCACGGCGGCCGGCGAGGTCAGCCGGTACTGCGCCTGGCCGACCCAGGCGCCGTCGTACCTGACCGGCGCGTTGGAGATCGAGCGCATCCGGGCCGAGCACACCGGGTCGTTGCGCGAGTTCCACGACACCATCGCGGGCGCGGGCGCGTTGCCGCTCGGCCTGGCGCGCAAGGTCGCTCTCGGCAGGTGAGACACGTCGCCGGCGGCGGTCGGGCGCGGAACACGCCGGCCGTCGCGGCGGTTGGCGTAGTGACGTAGGGACAGAGCAACCAGGAGGACGACAGATGCCCAAGGCAGTGGTGGTGCGCGCGACCGGCGGGCCGGAAGCGCTGGAGTTCACCGACGTGGCGGCGAAGTCGCCCGGCGCGGGCGAGCTGCTGGTGGACGTGGCCGCCGCCGGGGTGAACTTCATCGACTGCTACCACCGCGAGGGCCGCTACCCGCTGGCGCTGCCGTTCGGGCCGGGGCAGGAGGGCGTCGGCCGGGTGAGCGCGGTCGGGCCGGACGTCACCGGTGTCGCGGTGGGCGACCGGGTGGCCTGGGCGCAGACCATCGGCAGCTACGCGGAGCAGGCCGTGGTGCCCGTGAAGGACGCGGTGCCGGTGCCGGAGGGCGTGGACGACGACACGGCCGGCGCGCTGCTGCTCCAGGGCCTGACCGCGCACTACCTGGTCGCGTCCACGTACCCGGCGCGGAAGGGCGACACGGTGCTCGTGCACGCCGCCGCCGGTGGTGTGGGGCTGCTGCTGGTGCAGTTGGCCAAGGCGCGGGGCGCGCGGGTGATCGGCACGGTGTCCACCGAGGAGAAGGAGGCGTTGGCGCGCGAGGCCGGCGCCGACGAGGTGATCAGGTACGACCGGGTCGACTTCGTGCCCGAGGTGCGGAGGCTGACCGACGGCGTGGGTGTCGCGGCCGTGTACGACGGCGTCGGCGCGACGACGTTCGACGGGAGCCTGGCCAGCCTGAAGCCGCGCGGCACGCTGGCGTTGTTCGGCGCGTCCAGCGGGGCGGTGCCGCCGTTCGACCCGCTGCGGCTCAACAACGCGGGTTCGGTGTTCCTGACCCGGCCGTCGCTGGGCGCGCACGTGGCGACCCCGGAGGAGAGGCAGTGGCGGACCGGCGAGCTGTTCGCCGCCGTCCTGGACGGTTCGCTGAAGGTGCGGATCGGCGGGCGCTACCCGCTGGCCGAGGCGCGGCGGGCGCACGAGGACCTGGAAGCGCGCCGCACCACCGGCAAGCTGCTGCTCCTGCCCTGACACCGGCGGGCGCCGGCGGAACCCGGGCCCGGACGCGCGCAAGGGCGGCCCCGGCGCGGGACCGCCCTTGCGCCGCTCCCGGCGGGACGACTCAGCCCGCGACCTTGACCGCGTCGATCACGAAGATCAGCGTCTCGCCCGGCTGGATGTCGCCCTTGCCCTCCGGGTACCCCTTGTCCGACGGCACGACGAGCAGCCGGCGACCGCCTTCCTTGAGCCCGATCAGGCCCTCGTTCCAGCCCTGGATCACGCTCGCCTGGCCGATGTTCGCCAGCTCGAACGGCTCGCCGCGGTCCCAGGACGCCTCACGGGTCCGCTGGTCGCGGAACGTCGCCAGCACGTAGTGCAGCTGGGCGGTGGAGCCGGGCTTGATCTCCGCGCCGGTGCCCTCGGTCAGGTCCTCGACGACCAACCCGTCCTGCGGCGTGCAGCCGGTCGGGACGGTGATCGTCGGCTTCTCCCCCGCCGCGCCGGTCACCTGGTACTGCGCCACCTCGCACGGCGGGCCGCTCGGCTCGGGCAGGTCGGCCTCGGTGGGCCGCGCCTCGGGCTGCTCCGCGGTCGCGGACGGGGTGGTGGTCAGGGTGGACGGCCGGTCGCTAGCGGTGCACGCGGTCAGCGCCAGACCGGCGGACAACAGGGAGACGAGAGCGAGGGCCGTACGGCCGACAGTACGCATGGTTGCCGAGCTTAGGGTTCACGCCCGCGCGGCGCGCCGCGGCCCCACCGGCAGGCCCAACGCCGATCACGGTGCGCTGCTGTCGATCTACGAAACAATCCGCAAATGTGCCACTAATTACCGCTTCCGCCGTTGCTCGGGCGCGCGTACAGTAACTCCGCGCACTTGATCGCATACCGACAGCATTCGGCCGATCGAGTGCCCACCAAGGAGGTGACCTCGTGTCCGCGGAGCCGAAGGGCGTCCGCAGCAACTTGTTACAAGAATTGTTCTGGACCAGAACAGGCCTGCTCCTGCTCACCCTGGTCGCCACTTCCGGCAGCAGTCTGGCCATTTCCAGCACAATGGATCAAGGAGCGCTGCGCACGTTCCTCACGTCGGTCGGCACCGGCACCCTGATCTCCGCCGTGGTCGGTTTCGGTCAGACGTTGATCACCAATTCGGCCGCGCAACGGGCGTTGATCACACCGGTCGTGGAGGAGAGCCGCCGGGCCCTGCGCGACCTCAACGCCGAGTACCGGGCGCTGGACCGCGAGTTCTTCCCCACTCACGTGTTCGAGCCGACCGCACGGCCCGACCCGGCGTTCAACCAGGTCATGATGCAGGACCTCGAACGCACCCGGCTGTACGTGTTCCGCGGCTTCGCGGGTCGCTACGCGGCGGGCCGGCTGCTCCTGTCGCAGTCGGAGTGCGAGCTCAGAGCCGTCCTGGCCGACCCGCGGGACGACGACGCGATCAGCGGGCGCGCGCGGTACCTGCTGCGCAACGAAGGCGTCGACGGCGACTACGACGCGATCGCCGAGCGGTTGCGCGAGCAGATCTCCATCGGCCTGGTGGGCTTGTTCCTCGCCCGCGGCCGGTGCTCGCGGATCGACCTGACGATCGTGTCCGACCCGCCGCTGGACCGGCTGGAGCTGTTCGACGACAGCGTCTGGCTCACCCTCTACAGCAACACCAGCGCGGGCGTCATCCGCTTGTACCCGCGCACGGTCCGGTTCGCCGAGGGCTCGTTCATCTACGGGATGGAACGTGCCGAGTTCCTGCGCATCAGCAATTCCAAGGCAGGGCTCCACATCGTCATCACCCCGGGCACCAGTCGGGCGGACTTCCTCGCCCTGTTCGAGAAGATCACCGGCAACCCGCTCACCGAGGACGGGTTCCGGTCGCTCGAGGAGAAGTTCCACCGATTCCGCAAAGAATTCTCCGCCTCCGCTCAGCTGGGGAGCTGATAAGTCGTGCTCACCGAGTTCACCGGGTTCTCCGCCCTCGCGGAGCTCGCCACGCTCATCGCCGTGGCCGACCCCCCTGTCGTCGACCACTGGGGACACGTCGAGAGGCGTTTCCGGGAGTGGGCGGGCCGACCCGGCCTGCGGGAGAGGCTGCGCGGGCACCTGCGCGCCCTCTCACCGCAGGACGAGATGCGCGTCGTGGCCAGGTCCCGCGAGACGACGACCCACTTCGCGTGGTGCCTGCGGGACGAGCCGGCCGAGCCCTTCACGTTCTGGCTGCACGAGTACAAGCCGCAGCGGGACTGGCGACCGGGCTACGCCGACTCCATCCACAACCACCGCTACCACTTCTGCACCACCATCCTGTCGGGCTCCTACCTGCACGAGCGCTTCACCGCGGACGTGGCCGACGACGGCCGGCGGATCGTGTCCACCACCCTGCTGCGCAGCGCCGAGGCCCACGAGGGCGCCTCGGGCACGATGCTCGCGCACGAGTTCCACCGCATCCCGAAGGCCGCCGACGACACGATGACGTTCCTGGTCAAGTCGCGCGCGGTCAGCCCGTGGAGCCTCAGCTACGACCCCGACACCCGGACCAGCCACCGGCACGTGCCGGTCGAGGCGAGGTTGGAGGTCCTGACGAACAACCTGTAACCCGCGCCAACGATCTTCGCGCGCACCTACCATCGGCCCACCCGGCACGGGAGGGTCCAATGAGTACTGTCACCAAGGCAGTCACGGCGCAGGCGATCTCCGAGGTGCGGGGCGAGGTGTGGCGGCTGTGCCGCGACCTCGCCGCGAAGCTGCAGTTCCACGGCTGGCACCACGTCAGCTTCGTGCGGGACAAGGCCGTCCACTTCGCCCGGCGCAACGGTTCGGACGTGACGCTGGTCGAAGTGGCCGCCCTGGTCCACGACGTGAACTACATGGTCCGGCGCAACTCGCTGCCGGTGGACGGCAGGCGGCTGCGGCTGGACATCCTGGCGCGCGCGGGCGTGCCGGACGACGTGGCGGCGCGGGTGGACGCCGTGGTCGAGGAGGCCGAGATGCGCACCCGCCACCGCGACATCTCGCTCGAGGCGCAGGCCCTGTCGGACGCGGACACGCTGTTCAAGGCCCTGCCGGTGACGCCGGTGGTGCTCGCGCCCAAGTACCTCGAAGAGAACGGCATCACGCTCAAGGAGCTCGCGCACAAGATCGTCGGCGAGCAGCGGGGCAAGCACGACGCGGGCTACTACTTCTACGACCCGGAGGCGGCGGCCACCTACTCGCGGTGGGCCACGGCGAACCTGGAGCTGTGGTCGTGCATCGTGGAGTCGCTGGACGACCCCACCGTCACCGAGCTGCTGTCGGCGGTGTCGTAGGCCACCCGTTCGACTGAACTTCACCGCACCCTGTCCGACCTGCGGTTCCGGCCGTTATCCGCAAATATGCGGAAAGTGCATCAAGGTCAGAACGGCCAGCCGAGCACCGGCAGGCCGATCACCGCGTCCACGGCCAGGCCGCAGAACACGAGCATCAGGTACAGGTTCGACAGGTGGAAGAACTTCATGGTGTTCGTCGACCCGCCGCGCCGCACGACACCGTGCAGCCGGTGGGCGAACACCGCGAACCACACGCCCGACGCCGCCGCGACCGCGACGTAGATCCACGACGTCACCGGCGCCAGCAGCAGCGTGCACCCGACCGTGATCCACGAGTAGATGACGATCTGGCGGGTGACCTGCTGCGCCGTCGCCACCACCGGCAGCATCGGCACGCCGGCGCGCGCGTAGTCCTCCTTGAACTTCATCGCGAGCGCCCACGTGTGCGGCGGGGTCCAGAAGAAGATCACGCCGAACATCACCAGCGCGGGCCACGCCACCGTGCCGGTCACCGAGGACCAGCCGATGATCACCGGCATGCAGCCGGCCATGCCGCCCCAGATGATGTTCTGCGAGGTACGGCGCTTGAGCACGAGGGTGTAGACGAAGATGTAGAACAGGATCGTGGCCACCGCGAACACGGCCGACATCAGGTTCGTGGTCAGCCACAGGAACCCGAACGACACCACGCCGAGCACGATGCCGAAGACCAGCGCGTTGCGCGGCGGGATGGCGTCCTTCGCCAGCGGCCGGGCGCTGGTCCGCTTCATCACCGAGTCGATGTCGGCGTCGACGTAGCAGTTCAGCGCGTTCGCCGAGCCCGCGGCCAGGGTGCCGCCCGCCAGGGTGCACGCGATCAGCCACAGCGGCGGCAGGCCGCGGGCGGCCAGGAGCATCGCCGGGATGGTGGTGATCAGCAGCAGCTCGATCACCCGTGGCTTGGTCAGCGCCACGTAGGCGCCGACGACCTGCCGGGGCGACCGCGCCGGAGCCTCGGTGACGGCACTCATGGCGTCGCGCTCCTCGTCAGGTCTGGGGATGGACAGATGGTAACCGCGTGGTGTCCCAGCAGCCCGTTCGGGTACTCCCTGAACGCACCAACGACCCCTGTGCGTACACCCACAGAGCGTGAGTGCCACGCGTGTCCGCTAGTCGGACTAGGCTGGCCGGCGGACCTTGGTAGCCGCGGATCGGGCCTGACGGGATCGATTAAGTTCACGCCGGCCGTCACAACCGCCGCCTAGTGAGTTTGGAGCTGGAAGTCAGTGTCCGTCACCGATGACATCGCCCGGTTGACCGAAGCCCACCTGCCCGAAGATTGGACCGACCTCGACAAGCGCGCGGTGGACACCGCGCGCGTCCTGGCCGCCGACGCCGTGCAGAAGGTCGGCAACGGCCACCCCGGCACCGCCATGAGCCTCGCGCCGCTGGCGTACACGCTGTTCCAGCGCGTGATGCGGCACGACCCGGCCGACGCGGACTGGATCGGCCGCGACCGGTTCGTGCTCAGCGCCGGCCACTCGAGCCTCACGCTGTACGTCCAGCTGTTCCTCAACGGCTACGGCCTGGAGCTGGACGACCTCAAGGCGCTGCGCACGTGGGGCTCCAAGACCCCCGGCCACCCCGAGCACCGGCACACCAACGGCGTGGAGATCACCACCGGCCCGCTGGGCCAGGGCCTGGCCTCCGCCGTCGGCATGGCGATGGGCGCGCGCCGCGAGCGCGGCCTGTTCGACCCGGACGCGCCGACCGGGCAGAGCCCGTTCGACCACGACATCTTCGTGATCGCCTCCGACGGCGACATCGAGGAGGGCGTGACGAGCGAGGCGTCGTCCCTGGCGGGCACCCAGAAGCTGGGCAACCTGACCGTCGTCTACGACGACAACAAGATCTCCATCGAGGACGACACCACGATCGCGCTGTCCGAGGACACCGCGAAGCGCTACGAGGCCTACGGCTGGCACGTGCAGGTCGTCGAGGGCGGCGAGAACGTGGCCGGCATCCTCGAGGCGCTGCGGAACGCGAAGGCCGAGACCGAACGGCCCTCGTTCATCCTGCTGCGCACGATCATCGGCTACCCGGCGCCGACCAAGCAGAACACCGGCGCCGCGCACGGCTCCGCCCTGGGCGGCGACGAGGTCGCCGAGGTCAAGCGCATCCTGGGCTTCGACCCGGAGCAGACCTTCGAGGTCTCCGACGAGGTGCTCGAGCACACCCGCTCGGTCATCAAGCGCGGCGAGGCGGCCAAGTCCGAGTGGCAGAAGTCGTTCGACGCGTGGGCGCAGGCGAACCCGGAGCGCAAGGCGCTGCTGGACCGCCTGGTGAACAACGAGCTGCCCGAGGGCTGGGCCGACGCGCTGCCGTCGTGGGACCCGGACCCGAAGGGCGTGGCCACCCGCAAGGCGTCCGGCGAGGTGCTGAACTCGCTCAAGGACGTGCTGCCCGAGCTGTGGGGCGGCTCGGCCGACCTGGCCGAGTCGAACAACACCACGATGAAGGGCGTCGAGTCGTTCGGCCCGGAGTCGATCTCCACCAAGATGTGGAAGACCAGCCCGTACGGCCGCACGCTGCACTTCGGCGTCCGCGAGCACGCCATGGGCTCGATCCTCAACGGCATCGCGCTGCACGGCCCCACCCGCCCGTACGGCGGCACGTTCCTGGTGTTCAGCGACTACATGCGCCCGGCGGTCCGGCTGGCCGCGCTGATGAAGTCCCCGGTCGTCTACGTGTGGACGCACGACTCCATCGGCCTCGGCGAGGACGGCCCCACGCACCAGCCGATCGAGCACCTGGCCGCGCTGCGCGCCATCCCCGGCCTGACCGTCCTGCGACCGGGTGACGCGAACGAGACCGCCGCCGCGTGGCGCGCCATCGTCGAGAACGCCGAGGGCCCCAAGGGCATCGCCCTGACCAGGCAGAACCTGCCGGTGCTCGAAGGCACCAAGGAGAAGGCCACCGAGGGCGTCGCGCGCGGCGGCTACGTGCTGGAGGGCGACGAGGACCCGGAGCTGATCCTCATCGCGACCGGCTCGGAGCTCCAGATCGCGGTGGAGGCGCGCCGGGTCCTCGAAGCCGAGGGCGTCGCCGCCCGGGTGGTGTCCATGCCCAGCGTCGAGTGGTTCGACGCGCAGGACAAGGGCTACCAGGAGCAGGTGCTGCCGTCGTCGGTGAAGGCGCGCGTGGTGGTCGAGGCGGGCATCGCCCAGCCGTGGCACCGGTTCGCGGGCGACGCGGGCGAGATCGTGTCCATCGAGCACTTCGGCGCTTCGGCGGACTACCAGACGCTGTTCCGCGAGTTCGGGTTCACGACGGAGAACGTCGTCGCGGCGGCCCGCCGCTCGCTGGCCCGGACCAAGTAAGAGACTTCAGGGAGTTGACGAGATGAGCACCAATCCGCTGGCCGCGCTCAGCGACGCGGGCGTGTCGATCTGGCTGGACGACCTGTCCCGCGAGCGGCTGGACTCCGGCAACCTGTCCGGCCTGATCGCCGAGCAGCACGTGGTGGGCGTGACCACCAACCCGACGATCTTCGCCACCGCCCTGTCCAAGGGCTCGGCCTACGACGCGCAGGTCCGGGAGCTGGCCGCGCGCGGAGCCGACACCGACGCCGCGGTCCGCGAGATCACCACCACGGACGTGCGCAACGCGTGCGACCTGTTCCGCGACATCTACACCGCCACCGACGGCGTCGACGGCCGCGTGTCGATCGAGGTCGACCCCCGGCTGGCCACCAACACCGAGGCCACCGTCGCCGAGGCGCTCGACCTGGCCAAGGCCGTGGACCGGCCGAACCTGCTGGTGAAGATCCCGGCCACGGTCGAGGGCCTGCCCGCGATCACCCGGGTGCTCGCCGAGGGCATCAGCGTGAACGTGACGCTGATCTTCTCCGTCGAGCGCTACCGGCACGTGATGGAGGCGTTCATCACCGGCCTGGAGCAGGCCAGGGCCAACGGGCACGACCTGCACGGCCTGCACTCCGTGGCGTCGTTCTTCGTGTCGCGGGTGGACAGCGAGATCGACAAGCGGCTCGACGCGCTGGGCACCCCGGCCGCCGCCGCGCTGCGCGGCGAGGCCGCCATCGCGAACGCGGTGCTGGCCTACGCGGCCTACGAGGAGACGTTCCGGGGTGAGCGCTGGGAGGCGCTGGCCGCCGCGGGCGCCCGCGCGCAGCGTCCACTGTGGGCGTCCACCGGCGTGAAGGACCCGCAGTACTCCGACACCCGGTACGTCGACCAGCTCGTCGTAGCCGACACAGTCAACACGATGCCGGAGAAGACGCTGCACGCCGTCGCCGATCACGGCAAGATCGAAGGCGACGCGGTCACCGGCCGCGCGGCGCGGGCGCAGGAGGTCTTCGACGGGCTGGTCGAGGTCGGCATCGACCTGGACGACGTGTTCGTCGCGCTGGAGACCGAGGGCGTCGACAAGTTCGAGAAGTCGTGGGCCGAACTGCTCGACACGGTGACCGGACAGCTGAACCAGGCCAAGGGCTGAGAGCCGAGAACGGACAGGACTGACATGACCGAGGTGATCTCCGTGGAGATCGTCCGCACGCCGAACCAGGACCAGGTCGACATCGTCGTCGGCGACCTGGTCCGCGACTCGGCGCCGAGCAGGCTCACCGCGGGGGACGCCACCCTGTGGGGCGCCGACGCGGAGCCGGAGGCGTCGATCCGCCTGGCGTGGACGACGCTGCACGAGACGTCCCGCCCGCTGGTCGCGGAGATCACCGCGCTGCGCGACGAGCTGCTCGCCGAAGGCGTGGACCGCGTGGTCCTCGCCGGCATGGGCGGCTCGTCGCTCGCGCCCGAGGTGATCACGGGCACGGCGGGCGTCCCGCTGGTGGTGCTGGACACCACCGACCCCGGCCAGGTGGCCGAGGCGCTGGCGGGCGACCTGCGGCGCACGGTCGTGGTGGTGTCGTCCAAGTCGGGCGGCACCGTCGAGACCGACAGCCACCGGCGGATCTTCGAGGCGGCGTTCGCCGCCGAGGGCGTCGACGCGGCGTCGCGGATCGTCGTGGTGACCGACCCGGGCTCGCCGCTGGAGGCGGCGTCGCGGGAAGCGGGCTACCGCAAGGTGTTCCTGGCCGACCCGCACGTCGGCGGCCGGTACTCGGCGCTGACCGCGTTCGGCCTGGTCCCGTCGGGCCTGGCGGGCGCGGACGTCGGCGCGCTGCTGGACGAGGCGGCGTCGGCCGCGCCGCTGGTGTCGGCCGACTCGCCGGACAACCCGGCGGTGGTGCTGGCGGCGACGTTCGCGGTGGCGCACGCGCACGGCGCGGAGAAGGTCGTGCTCGCCGACACCGGCTCGGGCATCGCCGGGTTCGGCGACTGGGCCGAGCAGCTGATCGCCGAGTCGACCGGCAAGAACGGCACCGGCCTGCTGCCCGTGGTGGTCGAGGGTCCGGGCGCGCCCGGGTTCGTGGACGCCCGCACGGACGCCACGACCGTCGCGATCGGGCCGGCCACCGGCTCGTCGAGCATCGCGGTCGAGGGCACGCTCGGCGCGCAGTTCCTGGTCTGGGAGTACGCGACGGCGCTGGTGAGCCGGGTGCTGGAGATCAACCCGTTCGACCAGCCCGACGTCGAGGCGGCGAAGAAGGCGTCCCGGTCCCTGCTGGACGCGCCCGCCGCGTCGCCCGTCGAACCGGCCTTCGTGGACGGACCGATCGAGGCGTACCCCAGCGAGGGCTGGCTGCCGGCGGACGTGAAGACGGTCGCCGAGGCGCTGCGGGCGCTCGTCGCCGCCGCGCCGGGGCACGGCTACCTGTCCGTGCAGGCCTACCTCGACCGGATCGACGACGCCTCGTTCGCCCTCGTCCGCCCGGAGTTGGCGCAGCGTTCACACCTGCAGACCACCTTCGGGTGGGGGCCGCGGTTCCTGCACTCGACCGGCCAGTACCACAAGGGCGGTCACCAGAACGGCGTGTTCCTCCAGCTGACCGGCGCGTCCGAGACGCGGTTGGACGTGCCCGGCAGGCCCTACGACCTCAGCACGTTGCAGCTGGCCCAGGCGCTGGGCGACGGCCAGGTGCTCGCCGAGCGCGGGCGTCCGGTGCTGCGGCTGCACCTGACCGACCGCGTCGCCGGGCTCGCGCAGCTCGTCGAGGCGATCCAGGAGGACGGTTCGTGACGACGCCGACCAAGCGCAACCCCCTGCGCGACCCGCGGGACAAGCGGCTCCCGCGCATCGCCGGGCCCTCCGGCCTGGTCATCTTCGGCGTGACGGGCGACCTGTCGCGCAAGAAGCTCATGCCCGCCATCTACGACCTGGCCAACCGCGGCCTGCTGCCGCCGGGCTTCGCGCTCGTCGGCTTCGCCCGCCGCGACTGGGCCGACCAGGACTTCATGGCGGTCGTGCACGACGCCGTCAAGGAGCACGCGCGCACGCCGTTCCGGCAGGAGGTCTGGGACCAGCTCGCCGAGGGCATCCGGTTCGTGCAGGGCACCTTCGACGACGACGCCGCGTTCGACTCGCTCGCCGCGACGCTCTCCGACCTGGACCGCGACCGCGGCACCGGCGGCAACCACGCGTTCTACCTGTCGGTGCCGCCCAGCGCGTTCACCACGGTGGTCAACCAGCTCAAGCGCGCGGGCCTGGCCACGCCGCCGAACGACAACCCGGGCCAGTGGCGCCGGGTGGTCATCGAGAAGCCGTTCGGCCACGACCTGGCCAGCGCGAAGCAGCTGAACAAGACCGTCAACGACGTCTTCCCCGAGGAGTCGGTGTTCCGCATCGACCACTACCTCGGCAAGGAGACGGTGCAGAACATCCTGGCGCTGCGCTTCGCCAACCAGCTCTACGAGCCCATCTGGAACGCCAACTACGTCGACCACGTGCAGATCACCATGGCCGAGGACATCGGCCTGGGCGGTCGCGCGGGCTACTACGACGGCATCGGCGCGGCCCGCGACGTCATCCAGAACCACCTGCTGCAGCTCCTCGCGCTGACCGCGATGGAGGAGCCGGTGTCGTTCCGGCCGAGCGACCTGCGCGCGGAGAAGGTCAAGGTGCTCTCGGCGACGCGCTCGATCGGGCCGTTCGACGAGACCACCGCCCGCGGCCAGTACACCGGCGGCTGGCAGGGCGGGCAGAAGGTGCTCGGGCTGCTGGAGGAGGGCGGGTTCGCGAAGGACTCGGTCACCGAGACCTACGCGGCCATCACCTGCGAGGTGAACACCCGCCGCTGGGCGGGCGTGCCGTTCTACCTGCGCACCGGCAAGCGCCTGGGTCGCCGCGTCACCGAGGTGGCCGTGGTGTTCAAGCGCGCGCCGCACCTGCCGTTCGACGACACCGCCACCGAGGAGCTGGGGCAGAACGCCCTGGTGGTGCGGGTGCAGCCGGACGAGGGCGTGACCATCCGGTTCGGGTCCAAGGTGCCGGGCAACTCGATGGAGGTCCGCGACGTCACGATGGACTTCGGCTACGGCCACGCGTTCACCGAGTCCTCCCCCGAGGCCTACGAGCGGCTGCTGCTGGACGTGCTGCTCGGCGAGCCGTCGCTGTTCCCGAAGAACGACGAGGTCGAGCTGTCCTGGGAGATCCTGGACCCCGTGATCGAGCACTGGAGCGCCACCGGCGCGCCGGAGAAGTACAAGGCAGGCACCTGGGGGCCGGCGTCGGCGGACGAGATGCTGGCCCGCACCGGCAGGCACTGGAGGCGTCCGTGATCATCGACCTGCCCTCGACGACCACGTCGCAGGTCAACAGCAAGCTCGTGCGGCTGCGCGAGGAAGGCGGCGCGGTCACCCTCGGCCGGGTGCTGACGCTGGTCATCGTGACCGACGACGGCACCAAGACCGAGGACGCCATCGACGCGGCCAACGACGCCAGCCGCGAGCACCCCTGCCGGGTGATCGTGGTGGCGCGCGGCGCGCGCAAGGCCGCGCCCCGGCTCGACGCGCAGATCCGCGTCGGCGGCGACGCGGGCGCGTCCGAGGTCATCGTGCTGCGCCTGTACGGCGAGCTGGCCAACGAGGGCGCCTCGTGCGTCGTGCCGCTGCTGCTGCCGGACACCCCGGTGGTGGCGTGGTGGCCGAACGAGGCGCCCGCCGTGCCCGCCGAGGACCCCATCGGGCAGCTCGCGCAGCGCCGGATCACCGACGCCGCGGCGGAGAAGAACCCGATCCGGGCGTTGGAGCAGCGCAAGGTCGGCTACACGCCGGGTGACACGGACCTGGCGTGGACGCGGCTGACGCTGTGGCGGGCGATGCTCGCGTCGGCGTTCGACCTGCCGCCGTACGAGAAGGTCACCGAGGCCGAGGTGAGCGGCGAGGCCGACTCGCCGTCGACCGACCTGCTGGCCGCGTGGCTCGCCGGGTGCCTGCGGGTGCCGGTGAAGCGCGCGCGGGCCAGCCGCGGCGAGGGCATCGTCGACGTGCGGCTGGAGCGCCGGTCCGGGGTGGTGGAGCTGTCGCGCCCCGACGGCAAGGTCGGCGCGCTGACCCAGCCCGGCCAGCCGGAGCGGCGGGTCGCGTTGCAGCGCCGCCAGGTGCGCGACTGCCTGGCCGAGGAGCTGCGCCGGCTCGACCCGGACGAGGTGTACGAGGCGGCGCTGCGGTCGCTGGGCAAGGTCGTGCGCGGCCGGACCACGCCGAAGGCCGCCGCCACCTCGACGCGCAAGCCCGCACGCGCGGCGTCCGGGAGCGCGTCCGGTGCTGTCAAGGCGAAGTCGGACGGCGGGCTCGTCACCCAGGTCGGTGACAGCCCGATGGACGGCAAGGCAGGTGCGAAGGCGGACACGGACGGCAAGCCCGCGAAGGCGTCGGCGAAGACCGCCGCGCCGAAGTCCGGCTCCAAAGCCGGCGCGAAGGGCGCGCCCAAGGCGGCGAAGGCGAAGGCCGGCTCGTGAGCCGGCCCGAGCTGGTGGTGCACCGCGACGGCGACCTGCTGGCCGCCGCCACGGCCGCCCGCCTGGTCACCGCGCTGGTGGACGCGCAGGCCGCGCGCGGGTCGGCGTCGCTGGTGCTGACCGGCGGGCGGACCGGCATCGCGGTGCTGGAGCACCTGCGCGCCACCCCCGCCCGCGACGCGGTGGACTGGACCCGGGTCGACCTGTACTGGGGCGACGAGCGGTTCCTGCCCGCCGGGCACCCCGAGCGCAACGAGACGCAGGCGCGGGAGGCGTTGCTGGACCACGTGCCGGTGCCGGCGTCGCGGGTGCACGTCATGGAGCCGTCGGACGGGCGGTTCGGCGACGACCCGGAGGCCGCCGCCGAGGCGTACGCCGCCGTGCTCGCCGCCGCCGAGGGCGACGGCGCCGTGCCGCCGTTCGACGTGTGCCTGCTCGGCGTGGGCGAGGAGGGGCACGTGGCCTCGATCTTCCCGGAGTCGCCGGCGGTGGCGGAGCGGGAGCGCCCGGTCGTCGCGGTGCGCGACTGCCCCAAGCCGCCGCCGACCCGGGTGAGCCTCACCCTGCCCGCCATCCGCGCGGCGCGGGAGGTGTGGCTGATGACGACCGGTGCGGCGAAGGCCGCCGCCGTGGCCTCGGGCGTGGCCGGCGAGGACGAGTCGCGGCTGCCCGCCGCCGGCGCGCGCGGCCTGCACCGGACGCTGTGGCTGCTCGACTCGGCCGCCGCCGCGAAGGTGCCGGACACCCACACCCCGCCGTCGGCCTGACCCCCGCCGTCCCGCTGCCGCCGTCGCCCGCCCCGGGCACGGCGGCAGCGGCGTTCCCGGGGTGATGTGGAGCACTCACCGGCCGTTCCCCCGCACGTTGTCCGCTCACCGGACGTTCGCGCTCGCAATTTTGTGCGGCGCCCGGCGTCCCGTTCGGGTAATCACAGCATCTCGAAGGGTGAGCGGGTCGTCCGAGCGGGTCGGGGGCGGAAAGGCGGGTCATGCCAAGCGTGATGACAGCGCAGTACGGTGAGGACCGGCGGACAGCTGACACAGGAGGTCGGACCCTGGCCGGCAACGCTGTCGAAAGGCTGCCGAGCGGTCGGGACAACGGCGTCGCGACCGAGCGGGTGCGGCGTGCTGCCTTCCACCGGGTGGTCGGGCGGTTCCTGGGCCGGGTGCTCGGCAGGCACCGGCAGCTCGCGTTCGACGCGGCGGCCGTCGGCATCGCGGCGCTGGACGTGTGGCTGCGGGTCGTGCCCGAGGCCGAGCCGTACAACTACGTGCTGTCGGTCGTGGCGGTGGCGGCCGTGGCGTTGCGCCGGCGGTTCCCGTTCCTGGTGGTGCTGATCACCGTGCCCGGTTTCCTGGCCGGGTGGGCGCAGTTGGCGGCGATGATCGCGCTGGGCACGTTGGCGCGGCAGCAGTTGCTGTCCGCGCAGACCTACATCGGCGCGGCCCTGGTGTGGCTGAGCCGGTTCTTCGTGTGGCCGCTGGACGAGTTCGTGGCGCTCGACTGGAAGACCCACGTCCACAACGCCATCTACGGGTGCATCGTGGCGGGGATGCCGATCGCGATCGGGTTGCTGGCGCACGCCCGGGAGGAGTTGTCGGCGCGGATCTCCGAACTGGCGGCGAGCCGGGAACGGGAGCGGATGCTGCACGCGCACGCCGTGCGGGCGGACGAGCGGGCCCGGTTGGCCCGGGAGATGCACGACGTCGTGTCGCACCAGGTGAGCCTGATCGCGATGCAGGCGGGCGCGCTGCGGATGACCGCGGCCGACCCGGACGCGAGGCAGGTCGCCGGGACGATCCGGATGTTGAGCACGAGGACGCTGGACGAGCTGCGGCAGCTGGTGAGCGTGCTGCGGACGACCAGCGGCGACGACTCCCCGCAGCCCCGGGTCGAGGACCTGTCGCAGCTGGTCGGAGCCGCCGGCATCACCGCGACGTTGACCGTGCGGGGCCCTGTGGCCGACCTGCCCGCCCCGGTGTCGGGCGCGGCTTACCGGACGGTGCAGGAGGCGTTGACGAACGTGCGGAAGCACGCGTGCGGGGCGGCCACCGCCGTGTCGGTGATCGCCGATGCCGACCAGCTGCGGGTGGAGGTCCGCAACGAGGCCCCGGAGGGCGCCGCGGGGTCGGTGGACGGGGCGGCGCTGCCCAGCGGTGGCCACGGTCTGATGGGGCTGCGGGAACGCGCGGCGCTGTTGGACGGTGAGCTGGAAGCCGGACCCACCGACAACGGCGGCTTCGCCGTGAAAGTGACGTTCCCCCTGTTCAGGACGCTGGAAACCTGAGTCTCAGGCGCGGCGCGGAGGTGTCCGCACCCCGGCGACCACCATGTGGATCAACAGGTCGTAGGACTCGTCCAGCGTCTCGGGGAGCTGGAACGCGTTCTCCGCTTCCAGCAACGCGAAGCCGTGCATGGCCGCGCGCAGGCACCGGACCGCGTGGATCGCCGCGGAGTCCTCCAAGCCGTACCCGCGGAGGGTGGCCAGCACGATGCCGACCAACCTCTCCCCCGCCCGCGCCACCATCGGCTCGGGCGCCTGGATGATCACGGAGTAGCGGTGCGGGTGACCCACCGCGTAACCCCGCCAAGCCGTCATGAGCGCGCGGATCGCCTCGTCGGCGGATCGACCGAGCACCGCCCCGCCGATCCGGTCGGCCAGCTCCTCCGTGATCCGCACCGACAGCAGGGCGCGCAGCTCGGCCAGGCTGCGGACGTGCTTGTACAGCGACGGCGTGGCCACACCCGCCCGGGAGGCCACCGCCGCCAGGGTCAGCGCGGCGGGACCCTCCTCGTCGACCAGGCGCAGCGCGACGTCGACCACCGCGGTCGCGGACAGCGCCGCCCTAGCCACGGGCGCCCGCCCCGAGGAAGGCCAGGACCGCCGCGGCCACCTCGGCCGGGAACTGCGCGTGCGGGTAGTGGCCCGCCCCCTCGACGACCTCGACGCGGCCCAGCCCCGGCGGCATGGCGGCCACGACGCCCTCGCCCTCCGCGCGGGCGTCGACCCAGTCGGGGTCGAGTGAACCTTCGACGACCAGCGCGGGGCACCGGAGGTCGCCGAGCACGGCGCCCGCGTCGGTCGGCGCGGACATGCCCATCTTCCCCACCACCGCCATCCGACCGGACCTGCGCAGGTCCGCGTCGAGCGCGGCGAGGTGCCCGGCGAAGCCCGCGGGCTTGGCGCCGGGGTAGGCGTGGTGGAGGTAGCGCTTCCACAGCCCGACGCTGCGGAACATCCCCGCGCCCATGAGCAGCAGCATCCCCTTGCGGTAGCGGGGGTTCGAGAGGAGACCGCCGAAGTCGACCCGCTGCGCCCGGGTGAACGGGCTGATCTGCACGATCGCGGTGACCGACCCGGGCTCCCGGGCGGCGGCGATGGCGACGGAGCCACCGGCGAACGAGTGGCCGACGAGCACGGCCGGGCCACCCAGGTGCCGGACCACGGCCAGCAGGTCGGCCGCCGAGTCGGTGCGGGTGTAGGACGGCCAGCCGGTGCTGGACTCGCCGTGGCCGCGCTGGTCCACGGTGGCGACGCGGTACCCGGCGCCGGCGAGCCGGGCGGCCACTTCGCGGTAGGCGCCGCGGTTGTCGCCCATGCCGTGGGCCAGCACGATCAGCGGCCCCTCGCCGGTCACGTCGTAGGCGAGCCGTCCGCCGTCGAGCTCCAGGAACTCGGTCATGTCCACTCCCACGGTCGGCTAATGTCTGTAACTCAAAAGCTAATGGCATTAGCCGAGTCTGTCAACCGACGCCGCGCGCCCCGCGCCGGGTGGCCACGGCCGTGCACACCGCCGCCGCAGCGCCCAGCCCGCCGCACACCAGCGCCGGCCACAGGTCGGGCGGGTGCCGCAGCAGCACCGACGGCAGCAGCCACCCGGCCACGCCGAGCGCGAAGCCCAACGGCCCCGCCACGACCACCGCGCCGGTCCCCGCCTGACGCCGCCGCAGGGACCGCACGACCGACTCCAGGTACGCGAGCGCGAACAGCAGCAACACCGCGCTCCCCGCGCCCATGATGCTGACCATCGGGTGCGTCGTCGGCCGGAGGAGGTAGGCGGTGGACCGGCCGTCGGCCGTCACGGTGGCCACCGCGGCGCCGCCCACGATCCACCGGCTCGCGCCGGGCAGCTCGAACGTCAGCGGCGACGCGGCGGCGTCGGCGGGAGGGGATGCGGGCACGTCGGCCAGGGTGATCCCGGCGGCCGTCACGGCGAGGCGCGCGGTCGCGGGGTCGCCCTGGCCGACGGCGACCGGCTTGCTCAGGTCGGCGTCGAGGATCGGCAGGTCGCGGGTCGGCGCGGCGAAGGGGAGGGCGATCATCACGGCGGCGGCGAGGCCCGCGGCCAGGGCGAACCACCGGGCGGGTCCCGGGGCGGCCAGCACCTGCGCCGCCGGCACGAGGGTCTGCGCGCCCAGCCGCACGGGCGGTGTCGCCGGGGTGTCCACGAGCGTCGCCCGAACGGGGAGGTCGAGGCTCTCCCGCGGCCCGGAGGGGCCCGGCGCGGAGCGGTTGCCGGCGGCGGCCACGTGGGGGCTCAGGTGGACCGGCGCGCCGAGGCGCAGCAGCCAGTCCCGGCCGAAGAGCTCGGCCGCCGCGCCCGCCAGGTCCACCGCGAACGTCTCCGCGTTGCGGTACCGCGCCCGGGGGTCGCGTTCGAGACCCCGCATGATCACCTGGGCGAGCGGGCTCGGCACCTCGGTCAGGGGACGGGGCTGCTGGTGGACGTGGCGCTGGATCATCGCCAACGCCCCGCCACCGCTGTCGAACGGCAGCCTGCCGCTCAGCAGCTCGTACAGCACCGTCGCCGCGCCGTAGACGTCGGCCGCCGGGCTCAGCGGGTTGCCCAGGGCCTGCTCCGGGGACAGGTACGCGGGCGTGCCGAGCACCTGCCCGCCGTGCGTCACGAGCGTCGCGCCCTCGCTCACCACCTGCGAGATCCCGAAATCGGCGACCTTGAGCACCCCGCCGGAGGTGAACAGCAGGTTCTTCGGCTTCACGTCCAGGTGCAGCACCCCGGCCCCGTGCGCCGCGTGCAGCCCCGACAGCATCGCCAGACCGATGGCGCACGACGACGCGGGCGTGACACCCGAACCGGTGAACCTCGACCACACCGTGCCACCGTCGAGCTTCTCCATCACCAGCAGGTGCTCGCCGCGGTCCTGGACGTAGTCGTAGACGGGCACGATGTGCGGGTGGTCGAGCCGCGCCAGCAGCCGCGCCTCGTGCGCGAACCGCGCGCTCATCCGCTCGTCCGAGGCGAGCACCCCGGGCAGCCGCTTCACCGCCACCGCCCGCCCCAACGGCCGGTGCACGGCCGCGTACACGACCCCCATCCCGCCGCGCCCGACCTCCGCGCCGAGCTCGTACTGCGGCAGCGCCGCGACGACGTTCGCCGACACCGTCACGCCACACCGCCCGGCAACGGCCGCGTGATGCGCTGCGTGGCCTCGGGGTCGACCGGACCGGCCGGGCCCCCCGGACCGACCGGGCGCAGGTCGTCCACGTCCGGGTGAGGTGTCAGGTAACCCAGGGCGAACGCGACCGCGGCCGCGCCCAGCACGAACGGGATCTCCGCCGCCGGCGACGGCGCCATGACCCGCAGCACGGACAGCGAGATCACCGCCACGAGCCCGGTGCCGACGCCGGCGGGCAGGAACCGCATCGCCCGCTGCCACCGGTTCGCGGGCAGCCGCCGGCGCGCCAGCGCGAACAGCGCGCCCGCCCACGCCAGCAGGGTCAACCCGAACACCGCGAGCCCGAACACGCCGTAGACCGACCACATCGACCCGCGCACGTCACCGGTCATGCCGATCGACGCCACCACGTCGCGGTTGGTGTCGAGCACCTCCAGCTCGGTCGGCAGCAACCCGGTGGCCTGGGCGCCGAGCTGCCCGAGGTCGAGCACGAACCCGCGCGTGACGCTCTCCCGGGCGGGCACGTCGAACGGCACGGTCGTGTCGTAGGAGAAGAACGTCAGCGCCAGCGCCGTGCCGGACAGCCGGATCGTCTTGACGTGCCGGACCGTGTCCGTTCCGTTGTGGACGGTCACGGAGATGAGGGAGGAGCGCGACGGGTCGAGCAGCAGCTCGTCCTCACCGACCGGGGCGCCGTCCACCGTGGCGTCGATGGTGACCGCGTCCCCGGCGGCGTGCGCCGGGGCGACGCCGAAGAAGATCCCGCACAGGAGCAGTAAACCGACGCTGCTCATAATGCGTCTCACAAGGGCACCTCATCGGGGGGTAGCGGACTGGTCCGGGAGTCGGCATGCGATCGGCAGGAACACTAGCTTTACTCGGTGCCTCGGCATATGCCGTTACGGTGCTTGTAGCGGCACCGGTATCGGCGCAGCAGCAGGGCGTCGCGACCGCGAGCCCGGACTCCGGCCCGGCGGGCAGCACGTTCACGGTGAGCTGGACCGGCGTGTACCTCGACCCGGACTGCTCGAACTACACCGTGCAGCTGCTGTGGGACGGCGGGCGGGTGATCGGCAGCGGCAGGCACGCGGGTCGCGGCGCGGGGTCCGGTTCGGCGACCGTGCCGCCGGACGCGGGTGTCGGCGTGCACCGGGTCACGGCACGTCCGCAGTGCGCGGCGACGTCGTCCCCGACGGACAACTTCACGGTGACGGCGAGGCCGACCACGACCACCACCCCGCCGCCGGTCACGACCACGACCGCTCCCCCGGTGACCACGACGAGCACCACGCGCCCGACGACCACCACCACCCGGCCGACCACGACGACCACCACCACGACCACGACGACGACCACGACGGGCAGTTCCGCGTCGACCTCGACCGTCGGCACGGTCCCGTTCGACGGTGACGGCGCGTTGACCCTGGACAAGGACAACATCCAGCCGGGTGACCCGTTGACCGCCACCGGCACGGGGTGCGAGCCGGGGTCGCCGGTGCGGCTCAGCTCGCTGGGCGAGGCCGTCGGCGCGGCGAAGGCGGACGACTCGGGCACGTTCAGCACCCGGGTCGAGTTCACCACGATCCAGCCGGGCCGCCACGTGATCCGCGCCGACTGCGGGGTGGTGCTGGTGGGCAGCGTGGACGTGGCGTTGACCAGCTCGACCGGTGGCACGACGTCCACCCTGGTGATCCTGGTGTTCTTCCTACTGGTGGGCGCGATCATGGTCCGCCGCCAGTTCTCCGGCCTGTTCACCAGGCGGAGCTGACCGGGCAGGGACGGAGAGCGGGCGGGAACGGAGACGACGACGGCCCCGGCGGGAAGTCCCACCGGGGCCGTCGTGCCGTTCTCGCCCGAGCCTGTCTAGGGCTCTTCGCGCTGCTTGCGCAGCTTGGTGAGCGCCTCTTCGAGGATCGCCTCACCGTCCGCGTCGGAGCGCCGCTCCTTCACGTACGCCAGGTGCGTCTTGTACGGCTCGTTGCGCGGCGGAGCAGGGGGTGCCTGCTCGTCGCGCCCGGCCGGCAGACCGCACCGGGGGCAGTCCCAGTTCTCCGGGATCTCGGCTTCGACCGCGAACGACGGCCGAGACTCGTGCGCGTTCGCGCACCAGTACGACACCCGACGTCGGGGCGCGGACTCGCCGCGCTCCGATTCGCCCATCGGGCCTGCGCCGACGCGGGTACCGCGAATCGCGTTACCACCAGCCATCGACCCTCACACCCCCACCACGTGGATTCCCTGTGTCCGCGTCGGCCGACGCCGTCGGCGCCCGCCGACCTGTGTCAGTTGACCTTCAACAGCAGTCCGATGCCCACGATGGCGATGACCCAGACCGAGCCGACGAACAACGTCAGCCGGTCGAGGTTCTTCTCGACCACGCTGGAACCGGACAGGCTCGACTGCATGCCGCCGCCGAACAACGAGGACAGACCGCCGCCACGCCCGCGGTGCAGCAGCACGAGCAGGATCAGCAGCACGCTGGAGACGAGCAACAGGATCTGAAGGAACAGGATCATTTCTTCCTCGCTGTCAGGCAGGTGACGCCACAGAGTACCCGGTCGACTGCCGACCGTGGACCACCGCGGGTGAAGAGTGTGTCAGTCACATCAGGGTAGAGGGCCGCCCGCCGCGAGTGCGCACAGCTTGGCGAACTCGTCCGCATCCAGGCTCGCACCACCGACAAGAGCGCCGTCGACGTCCTTCTGGGAGATCAACTCGGCGATGTTGCCCGACTTGACTGAGCCGCCGTAAAGCACTCGAACGGCCGAAGCGACGTCCTCGCCGTGGAGCTCGGCGAGCTTGACCCGAATGGCGGAGCACACCTCCTGCGCGTCCGCCGACGAGGCGACCTTGCCGGTGCCGATCGCCCACACCGGCTCGTAGGCGATGACGACGTCGCGCACCTGCTCGGCGGTGAGGCCCTTCAGCCCCGCGACGAGCTGGTCGGTGCAGTGCGCGACGTGGCCGCCGGACTCGCGGACGTCCAGCTGCTCGCCGAGGCAGAAGATCGGGGTGACGCCGTGCTTGAGCGCCGCCTTGACCTTCTTGTTGACCACCGCGTCGTCCTCGTGGTGGTACTCGCGACGCTCGGAGTGGCCCACGGTGACGAAGGAGCAGCCGAGCTTGGCCAGCATCGGGCCGGACACGTCGCCGGTGTAGGCGCCCGAGTCGTGCGGCGACAGGTCCTGCGCGCCGTACTTGAGCAGCAGCTTGTCGCCGTCGACGAGGGTCTGGATCGACCGGATGTCGACGAATGGGGGCAGCACCGCGACCTCGACCTTGGCGAAGTACTTCTCCGGGAGCGAGAAGGCGATCTTCTGCACCAGGGCGATGGCCTCGAGGTGGTTGAGGTTCATCTTCCAGTTGCCCGCGATGAGGGGCTGACGCTGGGCCATCACTCGGTTCCCCCGCTCGACCCTGCAAGCAGGTCTTCGTCCAACACAGACACGCCGGGCAGTTCCTTGCCCTCCAGGTACTCCAGGGACGCCCCACCGCCGGTGGAGATGTGCGAGAACCCGTCTTCGGGCAGGCCGAGGGCGCGCACGGCCGCGGCCGAGTCGCCGCCGCCGACC
This sequence comes from Saccharothrix sp. 6-C, assembly GCF_016695385.1. Classification (NCBI taxonomy): domain Bacteria; kingdom Bacillati; phylum Actinomycetota; class Actinomycetes; order Pseudonocardiales; family Pseudonocardiaceae; genus Saccharothrix; species Saccharothrix sp. 6-C. The sequence goes on from NZ_CP064192.1 coordinate 6,083,217, forward strand.
ACGGTGAACGCGTCGCTCTTGACCAGCGCCTCGGCCACCGCGCGGGTGCCGCCGGAGAAGGCCTCGAACTCGAACACGCCCATCGGGCCGTTCCAGAACACGGTCTGCGCGTCGGCGAGCTTCGCCGCGAACAGCTCGCGGGTCTTCGGGCCGATGTCCAGGCCCTGCCGGTCGGCGGGGATGGCGTCGGTGGCGACGACCTCGAACTGCGCGTCGGGCGCGAAGTCGACGGCGGCCAGCACGTCGACCGGGAGCACCAGCTCGACGCCGCGCTCCTCGGCCTCGGCGAGGAAGCCGCGGACCTGGTCGAGCTGGTCGGCCTGGAGCAGCGAGCCGCCGACCTCGTGGCCCTGGGCCTTGAGGAAGGTGTAGGCCATGCCGCCGCCGACGAGGAGCCGGTCGACCTTGGTGAGCAGGTTCTTGATGACGCCGAGCTTGTCGGACACCTTCGCGCCGCCGAGCACGACGACGTACGGGCGCTGGAGGTCGTCGGTGAGCTTGCGCAGCACCTCGACCTCGGCCAGCACGAGGCCGCCCGCGTAGTGCGGGAGCTTCCGGGCCACGTCGTAGACCGACGCCTGCTTGCGGTGCACGACGCCGAAGCCGTCGGAGACGAAGGCGTCGGCCTTGGCGGCCAGCTCGTCGGCGAGGGCGGCGCGCTCGGCGTCGTCCTTGCTGGTCTCGCGGGCGTCGAAGCGGATGTTCTCCAGCAGCACGACGGTGCCGTCGCCGGCGGCCTCGGCGCCGATCGCGACGTCCTGGCCGAGCAGCTCGCCGAGCCGCTCGGCGACGGGCGCGAGGGAGAACCTGGGGTCGGGCTCGCCCTTGGGGCGGCCGAGGTGCGCGGCGACCAGGACGCGGGCGCCCGCGTCCACGAGCGCCTTGATGGTCGGCACCGACGCGCGGACGCGGCCGTCGTCGGTGATCCGGTCGCCGTCGAGGGGGACGTTCAGGTCGGCGCGCACCAGGACGCGCCGACCCGAGACACCCTCGCTGAGCAGATCGTCGAGAGTCTTCACAGCGAGTGATCCGCCTCTGTGCTCAGAGCTTGCTGGCGACGAGGTTGACCAGGTCGGCGAGGCGGTTGGAGTAGCCCCACTCGTTGTCGTACCAGCCGACGACCTTGACCTGGTTGCCGATGACCTTGGTCAGCGGCGCGTCGTAGATGCACGACGCCGGGTCGGTGACGATGTCGGCCGACACGATCGGGTCGGTGTTGTAGCGCAGGTAGCCCTTGAGCGGACCGTCGGCGGCGGCCTTGTAGGCGGCGTTGACCTCGTCCACGGTGACCTCGCGGCCGACGGTGACGGTCAGGTCGGTGGCCGAGCCGGTGGGCACGGGCACGCGCAGGGCGTAGCCGTCGAGCTTGCCCTTCAGCTCCGGCAGGACCAGGCCGATCGCCTTCGCGGCGCCGGTGCTGGTGGGCACGATGTTGAGCGCGGCGGCGCGGGCGCGGCGCAGGTCCTTGTGCGGCGCGTCCTGCAGGTTCTGGTCCTGCGTGTAGGCGTGGATCGTGGTCATGAGGCCACGCTCGATGGTGAAGCTGTCGTGCAGCACCTTGGCCAGCGGGGCCAGGCAGTTGGTGGTGCACGAGGCGTTCGAGATGACGGTCTGCGAACCGTCGTACTGGTCGTCGTTCGCGCCCAGCACCACGGTGAGGTCCTCACCCTTGGCCGGCGCGGAGATGATGACCTTCTTCGCGCCACCCTCGTCCACGTGCTTGCGGGCGGCCGAGGCGTCGGTGAAGAAGCCGGTCGACTCGACGACGACGTCGACGCCGAGGTCCTTCCAGGGCAGCTTGCCGGGGTCGCGCTCGGCCAGCGCCTTGATGACCTTGCCGTCGACCGCGATACCCTCGTCGGTCACGGTCACCTCACCGTCGAGGCGGCCGAGGATGGAGTCGTACTTGAGCAGGTGGGCCATGGTGTTGACGTCACCGAGGTCGTTGAAGGCGACGATCTCGATGTCGTGCCCGCTGGCCTGAACGGCGCGCCAGAAGTTGCGACCGATGCGGCCGAAACCATTGACACCTACGCGAACCGTCACGGTGAGTCTCCTCGGTACTCGACTGGCGTTGTCCGCCAGGGGCGTGCAGTCATGGGCTGACCAGGCAGCCGAGAGCCAGCCTAGCCTCCGGCCTGCGTCCCTGGTCACGTGGACCACCAGGATCTCTTTATCGAACAAGAAAATCCAGCTCGACCGGCTTGTTACTTCTGGGTAACTCGGTGGCCGGGGCGCGGTGACCCCGGGGTGCGGCCGGGTCGTGCCCCGGCGCCGGGCCCGCCGTCCCCCAGGGTATGACGCTCAGTGCTCGCCCGCAGGGCGCGCGGTCGCGTGACGGAGGGTGGCCGTCGTGGGCGTTCGCCACGGGTGCCCTGGACGCGGGACACGGTCGTCCCGACCGCAGGACACGCCCGGGGCGAGGACGGACTGATACACGATCGGGTTAAGCTGCGCCGCTTTCGATTCGAGGCGAGGCGGTGGCTGTGGCGCTGGTGACCGGTGAACCACCCGTCGCGGCCGCGCGTGCCGCCGAACGCCCCGCGGTCCGCGCCGACATCCAGGGCCTGCGCGCGTTGGCCGTCGCCCTGGTGATCTGCTACCACCTGCGCCCCGAGTGGCTGCCCGGCGGTTTCGTGGGCGTCGACGTCTTCTTCGTGCTCTCGGGCTTCCTGATCATCGGCACGCTCACCGGCGAGGTCCGGCGCACCGGCCGGGTCGGGCTGCTCGACTTCTACGCGCGGCGGATCCGCAGGCTCCTGCCCGCCGCCACCGCCGTGCTGCTGGCCGTCACCGCGGCGGTGTTCGCGGTGCTGCCCGAGTCGCGGTGGCCGACCGTGCTGCGCGAGGTGCTGTTCTCCGCGGTCAACGCGCAGAACTGGCTGCTGGCCGTGCTGTCGAACGACTACGGGCACGCCACCGCCGGCGCGTCACCGGTGCAGCACTTCTGGTCGCTGGCCGTCGAGGAGCAGTTCTACCTGGTCATCCCGCTGGTGCTGCTGGCCGCGGCGGTCCTCGCGGCACGGCTGGGCGGTGGGCCGGTGCGGTACGCGGCGGTCGCGGTCGGCGTGGTCACGGTCGCGTCGTTCGCGTTCTCCGCCTGGTACACGCCGGTGGACCCGGGCGCGGCGTACTTCGTCACGCCCACGCGGATGTGGGAGCTCGGGATCGGCGGCCTCGCCGCGATGGCGCTGCACCGGCTGCGGCCGGGCCGGGTGGCGCGCGCCCTGCTCGGCTGGGGCGGTCTGGCGGCGGTGCTGGCGAGCGCGTTCTGGTTCTCCACCGACCTGGCGTTCCCCGGCTGGGTCGCGGCGCTGCCGACGTTCGGGGCGGTCGCGATGCTCGTCGCCCGGGAGGACTCGCTCGCCCGCGTGCTCGGCCTGCGCCCGCTGACCTACGTCGGCGACATCTCCTACAGCCTCTACCTGTGGCACTGGCCGGTGATCGTGTTCGTGCTGGAGCTGACCGGGCGCGAGTCGCTCGCCGGGTACGAGGCGCTCGCCGCCGGCGTGAGCCTCGTGCTGGCGGCGGTGTCGAAGCACTTCGTCGAGGACCCGTTCCGGCGGCGGCGGCCCGCCCGCAGGCGCGTGACGTACGGGCTCGGCGCGGTGATGGTCGCGGTGACCGTGGCGGTCGCGTCGGGCGGGTGGGCGTCGGCCGAGTCGGCGTTGGCCGCGTTGCGCGGCCGGTCGGTGATCGACGCCGACCACCCCGGCGCGCTGGCGCTGGACCCGGGCCGGCCGCTGTCCGCGCCGACCGGCGTCCCGCTCGCGCCCGCGCCCGCCGTGGCCGGGGAGGACTGGCCGCACGACGACTGCGTGACGCGCGACCTGCCCGACGGGTTCAAGTCGTGCGTGTTCGGCAAGCCGGAGGCGCCCAGGACGCTGGTCGTGGTCGGCGACTCGCACGCCGCGCAGTTCAGCACCGCGCTGGCCGCGTTCGCCCGGCGCGGCGGCGGCGACCAGTGGCAGGTGCACCTGCTGGCGCGCAACGGCTGCCCGTTCTCGACCGCGCCGCCGACGGAGGCGGGCACGCCGCTGACCGTCTGCTCCGAGGAGAACCTGAAGAAGCTCGACCACATCCGCGACCTCGCGCCCGACCTCGTGGTCACGGCCGCCATGTCGCCGGAGTCCTACCTCAAGGACCTCAAGTGGACGTGGGAGTCGACCGCCGACATGGTCGACGGGTACCGGACCGTGCTCTCCGCGCTGTCCGACGCCGCCATCCCGGTCGCCGTGATCCGCGAGCTGCCCCGGCCGGAACGCCCGGTCGCGCCGTGCCTGGAACGCCGCCCCGACGATCCGGCCGACTGCGACACGCCCCGGGAGCGGGCCGTCGGCTCGCCGTCCGACCCGCTGGCCGACGCCGCGACCGGTCTGCCGGGCGTGCGGGTGGTCGACCTGACCGACTGGATCTGCCGCGCCGACACCTGCCCGGCCGTGGTGGGCAACGTGGTCGTCTACCGCGACAACCACCTCACCGACACCTACGTGCGGTCCCTGGCCGACCCGCTGGTCGCCGCCCTGGGGTTGGGCTAGGACGTGCCGCGGGCGGGCGCGGCACGTCGTGAGCGTTCAACTCGGGTGTCCTGGACGTGGGACACGCCTGTTCCGGACGTAGGACACGCGCGGGCTTCCCGGGTCAGACCTCGGCGTCGAGCATGTCGGCGGTCACGGCGGACTCGGTGTCGGGCATGCCCAGCTCCTTGGCCCGCTTGTCCGCCATCGCCAGCAGGCGGCGGATGCGGCCCGCGACCGCGTCCTTGGTCATCTGCGGGTCGGACAGCTGGCCCAGCTCTTCCAGGGACGCCTGGCGGTGGGCCAGGCGCAGCGCGCCCGCGGCGGCCAGGTGGTCCGGCGCTTCGGCGCCCAGGATCTCCAGCGCGCGCTGCACGCGGGCGGCGGCGGCCACGGCGGCACGGGCCGAGCGGCGCAGGTTGGCGTCGTCGAAGTTCGCCAGGCGGTTCGCCGTCGCGCGCACCTCGCGGCGCATCCGGCGCTCCTCCCAGGCCAGCACGCTGTCGTGCGCGCCGAGCCTGGTCAGCATCGCGCCGATCGCGTCGCCATCCCTTATCACCACGCGCTCCGCGCCGCGGACCTCGCGCGACTTCGAGCCGATGCCCATCCGCCGCGCCGCGCCGACCAGCGCCAACGCCGCCTCCGGCCCCGGGCAGGTCACCTCCATCGACGACGAGCGGCCCGGCTCGGTCAGCGAGCCGTGCGCCAGGAACGCGCCCCGCCACGCCGCCTCCGCGTCGCACACCCCGCCCGACACCACCGGCGCGGGCAGGCCGCGCACCGGGCGCCCGCGCGGGTCCAGCAGACCCGTCTGCCTGGCCAGCCCCTCGCCGTCCTTCACCACGCGCACCACGAACCGGGTGCCCTTGCGCAGCCCGCTGGACGTGATGGTGAACACGTCCGACTGGTGCCCGTACAGCTCGTGGATCTCGCGGCGCAGCCGACGCGCCGTCGAGCCCAGGTCCAGCTCCGCCTCGACGACCACCCGGCCGCCCACGATGTGCAGCCCGCCCGCGAACCGCAGCAACGAGGCGACCTCCGCGCGGCGACAGCAGGTCTTCGAGACGGCCAGCCTGCTCAGCTCGTCCTTCACCGCCGACGTCATCGCCACGGCGCCTCGCCTCCCCTGCTCGTCCGGTCTTCCTGGAGGGTTGTACTCGACGCCCCGCCGGTCTCGTCACCAGGGCCGGCCAACGCCCGGGTGATGCTCGACGCCAGCGCGGTCGGGTCGTGCCGGTCGGGCGCGCCGGCCACGGCGATGGGCGCGAGGTGCGCCGCAGCGCCGAGAGCTGCGGCGGCCCTGCGCAGCCGGTCCGGAACGGGCACCGCGTCGACGTCCGCGATCACCGCGTCCACCCGCAGGGCGGGCGCGTGCGCGCACAGGACGTCCAGGTGCAGCTCCGGCGAGAAGCCGTCGGTTTCCCCCGGTTGGGGGACGAGGTTGAGCACGACCACCTTCCGCGCCGACGTGCGCACCAGGGCGTCGTGCAGCTCGGGCACGAGCAGGTGCGGCAGCACGCTGGTGAACCACGAGCCGGGCCCGAGCACCACGACGTCCGCGGCGAGCACCGCCTCCACCGCCTCCGGGCAGCCGCGCGGCGCCTCGCCGGGGCCGCCCGGCCCGTTGAGCCGGATCCGCTGCACGCGCCCCGGCGTGGTGGCGACCGCGACCTGGCCCCGGATGCGGCGCACCACGTCGGCGTCGTCGTCCAGCCCGGTCACGTCGGCCTCGATCGACAGCGGCTCGGTGCACATCGGCAGCACGCGACCGCGCACGCCGAGCAGCCGGCCCGCTTCCCGCAGCACCGCCACCGGGTCGCCGAGCTGCTCGAACAGGCCCGCCAGCACCAGGTTGCCGACGGCGTGGCCGGCGAGCGCGCCGGTGCCGCCGAAGCGGTGCTGGAACAGCGTCGACCACAACGCGCTCGACTCGTCGGCGCCCGCCAGCGCCACCATCGCCTTGCGCAGGTCGCCGGGCGGCAGCAGGCCCAGCTCGCGGCGCAGCCGCCCCGAGGAGCCGCCGTCGTCCGCGACCGTCACCACGGCCGTCAGGTCGTCGGTCACCCGGCGCAGGGCGGTGAGCGTGGCGTGCAGCCCGTGCCCACCGCCCAGCGCGACCGCTCTGAAGCTCACTCGCGTCCCAGGTCCCGGTGCACGACCTTGACGGCCATGCCGTCCTCGCTGGCCAACCGGCCCGCGAGCTCCTCGGAGATGGCCACGCTGCGGTGCTTGCCGCCGGTGCAGCCGACCGCCAGGGTCAGGTACCGCTTGCCCTCGCGCCGGTAGCCGGCGCCGATCAGCCGCAGCAGCTCGTGGTAGCGGTCCAGGAACTCCTCCGCGCCCTCCTGCGTGAGCACGTAGTTGCGCACGTCGCCGTCCAGGCCGGTCTGCTCGCGCAGCTCCGGGATCCAGAACGGGTTCGGCAGGAACCGCACGTCCATCACCAGGTCGGCGTCCATCGGCAGGCCGTACTTGTAGCCGAAGGACAGCACCGTGACGCGGGTGCGGGTCGCCGACTCGCTGCCGAAGGTGTCCTCGATCTTGGCCCGCAGCTGGTGCACCGACAGCGCCGAGGTGTCCAGCACCAGGTCGGCCTCCTCCCGCAGCGGCGTCAGGAGGACCCGCTCGGCCTCGATGCCGTCGGCCAGCCGGCCGTCCGCCTGCAGCGGGTGGCCGCGCCGCACCGACTCGAACCGGCGGATCAGCACGTCGTCGGTGGCCTCCAGGAACAGCACCTTCGGCTTGTAGCCGCGCGCGTCCAGGTCCTTGATGACCGCCGCCAGGTCCTCGGTGAACGCGCGGCTGCGCACGTCCATCACCACCGCGACCCTGGTGATCGCGCCCCTGGCCTGCGCGCCGAGCTCCACCATGGTCGCGATCAGCTCGGGCGGCAGGTTGTCCACCACGAACCAGCCCAGGTCCTCCAGGCACTTCGCGGCCGTGCTGCGGCCCGCCCCCGACAGGCCCGTCACCACCGCGACTTCGATGCCGGACTTCTCGCCGGCCGGTGCGCTCACTTGTGCTCCTGTCGGTGTTCGACCACCGGCTCGGCCGCCGGTGGTCCGATCTTCGACTCCGTCGACGGCACTTCGGTGCCCGCCGCGCCCAACGTCGAGCGCACGGCCTCCGCGGTGCGCCGGCCCACTCCGGGCACACCGCTGATCTCGTCGACGCTCGCCTCGCGCAACTTCTTCAGCGAGCCGAAGTGCTTCAACAACGCGGCCTTGCGCGTCTGGCCCAGGCCCGGGACGTCGTCCAGCGCCGAGGTGGTCATCCGCTTGGACCGCTTCTGCCGGTGGTAGGCGATCGCGAACCGGTGCGCCTCGTCGCGCACCCGTTGCAGCAGGTACAGGGCCTCGCTGGTGCGGGGCAGGATCACCGGGTCCGGTTCGCCGGGCACCCACACCTCCTCCAGCCGCTTCGCCAGGCCGACCACGGCGACGTCGGTGATGCCCAGCTCCGCCAAGACGTCGGAGGCTACCTGCGCCTGGGGCGCGCCGCCGTCCACCACCAGCAGGTTCGGCGCGTACGCGAACCTGCGCGGCTTGCCGGTCTCCGGGTCGATGCCGGGCGTGGCGCCGCCGGTGTCCTTGTTGTCGCGCAGGTAGGCCTGGAACCGACGGCGCACCACCTCGGCGATCGAGCCGACGTCGCCCTGCTCGGCGCCCTCCCGCACGGCGAACCGGCGGTACTCGGACTTGCGCGCCAGGCCGTCCTCGAAGACCACCAGCGACGCGACCACGTCCGTGCCCTGCACGTGGCTGATGTCGGTGCACTCGATGCGCAGCGGGGCCGTGTCCAGGCCCAGCGCCTCCTGGAGCTCCTGCAGCGCCGCCGAGCGGGCCGTCAGGTCGCCCGCGCGGCGCAGCTTGTGCTGCTGGAACGCCTCCTTGGCGTTGCGCTCCACGGTCTCCATCAGCGCCCGCTTGTCGCCCCGCTGCGGCACCCGCAGCGCGACCCTGCTGCCGCGCAGGTCCGACAGCCACTTCTCGACGGCCTCGGCGTCGTCGGGCAGCTCCGGCACCAGCACCTCGCGCGGCACCGGCGCCGACTCCACGCCGCTGGCCCGCGCCGACTCGACCTGCTCGCCGTAGAACTGGGTGACGAACTGGTCCACCAGGCCGGTCACGCCGGTCTCGTCGACCTTGTCGACCACCCAGCCGCGCTGGCCGCGCACCCGGCCGCCGCGCACGTGGAAGACCTGGACCGACACCTCCAGGTCGTCCTGCGCGAACGCGACCACGTCGGCGTCCGTGCCGTCGCCGAGGACGACGGCCTGCTTCTCCAGAGCCCGCTTGAGGGCGGCCTGGTCGTCGCGCAGGCGGGCGGCCTTCTCGAACTCCAGCTCCTCGGCGGCGGCGGTCATCTCGCGTTCGAGGCGGCGCACCATCGAGTCCGTCCGGCCGGCCAGGAAGTCGCAGAAGTCCTCGACGATGTCGCGGTGCTCGTCCGGGCTGACCCGGCCCACGCACGGCGCGGAGCACTTGTCGATGTAGCCGAGCAGGCAGGGGCGACCGATCTGGCCGTGGCGCTTGAACACGCCCGCCGAGCAGGTGCGCGCCGGGAAGACGCGCAGCAGCAGGTCCAGCGTCTCGCGGATCGCCCAGGCGTGCGCGTACGGGCCGAAGTAGCGCACGCCCTTGCGGCGCGGGCCGCGGTAGACGTGCAGGCGGGGGAACTCCTCGTTCAACGTCACGGCCAGGACCGGGTACGACTTGTCGTCGCGGTAGCGGACGTTGAAGCGCGGGTCGAACTCCTTGATCCAGTTGTACTCCAGCTGGAGTGCCTCGACCTCGGTGCCGACGACGGTCCACTCGACGCTCGCGGCGGTGGTCACCATCTGCCGGGTGCGCGGGTGCAGGCCGGCGACGTCGGCGAAGTAGGAGTTCAGGCGTTGGCGCAGGCTCTTGGCCTTGCCGACGTACACCACGCGGCCGCCGGCGTCGCGGAACTTGTAGACGCCGGGGGCTTCGGGGATGGTGCCTGTCGCAGGGCGATAGGTCGACGGATCGGCCACACGCAAAGCGTACGTGGGAGCACCGACAGCCTCGCCGAGGCCGACCCCGCGCCGGGTCGGGTCGGGTCTGCTACCGGTTCCCCGGCCGGGGGGCGGCCCGGCCGGGCGGCAGGTCAGGCGGGCACGACCTGGCCGGCCTCCACCTTCACCGGCACCTCCGCCAGGCCCTTCGTGGCCGGGCCCTTGGTCACCGCGCCGTCCGAGGCGTTGAAGGTGCTGCCGTGGTTCGGGCACGTGATCACGCCGCCCTCCGGCGGCGACACGGCGGTGCCCTGGTGCGGGCAGGTGGCGTCGAAGGCCTTGACCGTCTCGCCGGTGCGCACCAGCACGAGCGGCTTGCCGTTGGCCGGGTTGCCGGCGATCAGGCCGCCGCCCTCGGGCACGTCGGCCAGCGCCGCGATGATCGGAGGGCCGGCCGGGGTGGTGCCGCCGCCCGGCGCGGTCCCGCCGGTCGTGCCGGTCCCGCCCGGGGTGGGTTCGCTGCCGCACGCGGCGAGGCCGCCCGGCACCGCCAGCGCGACCAGCACGCCGCACAGCATCGAGCGACGGGACAGCCCTGTCTTCTCCAAGGAACTCAAAACAGGTCCTCCGCTAAGTGGTGGTGGGTAGTCGTCCGGACACACGCAATACGACACCACGTGAAGCGGGGTTCAACACTTCCACCACTTGGGACGGTTCTTCAGGAAAGCACCACGTCCAGGCCGGACACGGCCACCGCCACCTCGGCCAGCCCACGCGGCGACGGGCCGGACAGCACCGCGCCGGTCGCCGGGTCGAACGCGCTGCGGTGCGTGGGGCAGCTGATCGTGCCGCCGGCGGGCGGGTTCACCGTCGTGCCCTGGTGCGGACAGGCCGGGTTGAACGCCCGCACCTCCGACTCCGACGGCCTGACCAGCAGCAACTGGCCGTCGCCGCCGACGTCGACCAGCGCGCCGGAGCCCACCGGGACGTCCGCGAGCCCGGCCACCCGGTCGCCCGCACGGGCCGAGCCGACGCCGGGCCGACGCGCCGGCTCGCCCGCGCCGCAGGCGGTCGACGTCACGCCCGCGGTCAGGGCGAGCAGGCCGCACAGCAACGTCCGTCGGTCCACCCGCCCATCTTCGCCTACCGGTCCTTCGCCACCGCCGTCCGGGCCAGCGCCAGCACCGCCGTGAACGGCGGGAACCAGTGCCGCGAGTGCGACGGCGGGTTCGCCCACCGCAGCGACCCGTAGCGGGTCATCGTCGGCGGCAGCGCGATGCGCTGCGGCGAGCGGACGAACTGGACCTCGGCCGGCGCCTTCAGGTGCGTGGGCAGCAGGGCGACCAGCTCGGCGAGGAAGATCCAGTGCTCCCGGGGCCCGGGGATGACGGTCACGGGACCGGCGAGCATCCGGGCCTTGAGGTCGGCCAGGACGCGCGAGCCGATGCGGGCGGGCATGGCCAGGGCGGTGGTGGCCGGTCCGAGCGGCAGGAACACGCCCTGCTCGGTGACGGACACCTTCCAGCCCAGCAGCCGGTAGCCCGCGATCGCCTCGCCGAGTGCCTGCTGGTGCGCGCGGTCGCGTGGTCCGTATCGCGGGCCGTTGTCGGCGGTGGTGGCGGCGGTGATGCTCATCGGCGGAGGTCCCTCCCCGGTCGGGTGGAGTGGGCGGTGTGCCCGGGCCGCGGGGGTCGTCCCGGCACCGGCACACCACGCAGCGTCGGCCCGATCGGGACGTTTCACCACACCGTTGTCGGGTCGGATCCATGCACCGGACGGATCACCCTCATCCACCACCCGGCGTCACCGGGTCCCCCGCCCGGGGCCTACCCCGCCTTATGCACGAAATGCATGGACTCCTGATCACATCTCTATACACTGGTGAGCACGCTCAGTGACGGGAGCGAGCCATGGAACGGAAAGCTCGAAGAGCAGCCAGTACCAGGCGCGCATGCCCGACGTGCGGGGCGCTGATCGCCGCCGACAACACCGACCTGCTCTGCCAGCGTTGTCGCCGCAACGCGCGGACCGAGCTCTACGGACCACCCGAGGTGCCCGGGGACTTCTGGGACCACGAGGCGATGGCCGCCGCGTTCTCCGACCGGGACATGGGCGCCCTCCTCGCCGCCTACCGGCACCACCCCCAGCACGTCAGTCGAGTCACCCAAGACCGCCTGGCGTCCTGGCTGGGGATCTCCCAGGCGCAGCTGTCGCGGTACGAGACCGGCGAGAACCCGATCGACCGGATCGACCGGCTGCGCCACTTCGCCAGGGCGCTCGGCGTCCCGGCCGACCGGCTGTGGTTCGACCGCGTCGGAATCCCAAGCCAGGCGGACGCCGATCGCGGCGCCCCGCCCGATGTGCTCGCCGCGGCGTGGGACGCGTCGAGCATTGCCAGATCGGTCGAGGAGACGGCGAGGAACGACTTGGCGATCAGCAGACGAGCGGCGCTCACCGGAGCCGCCGCGGTGGCGATGGGTCCCGCACTGGTCGAACCGTTGCAGCGGTGGCTGCACCCCTTGCAGCCCCTGTCCAAGTGGTCGTCCAGCGCGGCGATCAGCGAGGAGGAGCTGGCGGCGTTGCAGCGCGTCGCCGACGGGCTGCGCGGGTGGGGCGGTCGGGGCGGGTACGGGTTGGCGCGCAAGGCGGTGCTCGGGCAGTTGGAGGAACTGGCCGAGCGGCTGTCGCGGGCGCCGGCGGGCCCCACCACGGAACGGGCCTTCTTCATCGGGGCCGAGCTGTCCAAGGTGGCGGCCAGCATGTCGTGGGACGCGGGCATGCACGACGCCGCGCAGCGGTACTACGTGCTCGGGGTGCGCATGGCGAAGGCCGGGCGCAACGACCCGTTCGCCGCCCTGTGCCTGGCGGCGATGGCCAGGCAGATGTTCGACCTGGGCCGGCCCGAGGACGGTCTGGAGCTGGTCCAGCTCGGCCAGTACGGCACGCGGCGCAACGCCACCCCGACGTTGCAGGCGCTCCTGCTGACCCGGGAGGCGTGGGCCTACGCGCAGATGGGTCGGGTGCGGGAGTTCCACCGGGCGGTCGGGCAGGCGCAGGACAGCTTCGCCCAGCGGCGGCCCGGTTCGGACCCGTGGTGGCTGGACTCGTTCGACGAGGCGGAGCTGGAAGGGGTCATCGGGGCCCGGATGCGCGACCTGGCCGGGCACGACCCGAAGCAGGCGCCGATGGCGGAGCAGCACATCCGGCGGGCGCTCGACCTGCGCGACCCGGCGAGGGTGCGCAACCGGGCGTTCGACGTCATCGGGTTGGCCCGCACGAAGATGGTGGCGGGCGAACCCGAGGAGGCGTGCGGCCTCATCCAGCAGGTGCTGCCGACGGCGGCGGGCCTGGCGTCCGGGCGGGTGGTGCGCAAGCTGCAGGACTTCGCCAAGGAGGCCGAGCGGCACCGCGACCTGGCGGTCGTGCGCGACACCCGTGAAGCGATCCGCGGGGTCCGGACGGCCTAGTGATGCGGGTGGGGATCACCGGGCACAGCAAGCTGGCGCCCGATTGCGTCGACGCCGTGCGCGAAGCCATCCGCGCGGCGTTGGAGGCCGAGGCGGCGGGCGGGTCATCCCTGGTCGGGGTGACCTGCCTGGCGCCGGGCGCGGACCAGTTGTTCGCGCGCGCGGTGCTGGAGCTGGGCGGCCGGGTCGAGGTCGTGCTGCCCGCGATGGACTACCGGGACAAGCTGAAACCGGAGAAGCGGGCCGACTACGACGAGCTGCTGGCGCGGGCGCACGTGGTCAGCGTGCTGCCGAACGAGCTGTCGGGCCGGCACGCGTACGTGATGGCGAACGAGCGGATGCTCGCGTCGGTGGAGCTGCTGATCGCGGTGTGGGACGGGCAGCCGCCCGACGGGCGCGGCGGCACCGCCGACGTCGTGGAGACGGCACGCGCGTCGGGCGTGCCGGTGGTGGTCGTCTGGCCGGAAGGAGCACGACGGGGCTAGGACGCGGACAGGAGCTGTCCGCGTTGGCCGGCAGACTGCGGCTCATGCTGGAGACCTCGGCCCGTCTGCTCAAGCTGCTGTCGCTGTTGCAGGTGCGCCGCGACTGGACCGGGGCGGACCTCGCGCACCGGCTCGGCGTCGACGTCCGGACCGTGCGGCGCGACGTCGACAAGCTGCGCACCCTCGGCTACCCGGTCAACGCCGCGCCGGGCGTGTCGGGCGGCTACCAGCTCGGCGCGGGCGCCGAGCTGCCGCCGCTGCTGCTGGACGACGACGAGGCCGTGGCGGTCGCCGTGGGGTTGCGCACGGCGGCCAACGGCAGCGTGGCGGGCATCGAGGAGACCTCCGTGCGGGCGCTGGCCAAGCTGGAGCAGGTGCTGCCGTCCCGGCTGCGGCGGCGGGTGAACGCGCTCCAGGCGCACACCATCGCGTTGCCGACGCGCGGGGTGCAGGTCGACTCGGCCACGTTGACCGCGATCGCCATCGCGTGCCGCGACCACCAGCGGCTGCGGTTCCCCTACGCCGGGCGCGACGGCGGCACGAAGCGGCACGTGGAGCCGCTGGGCCTGGCCCACACCGGGCGGCGGTGGTACCTGGTGGCGTGGGACGTGGACAAGGAGGACTGGCGCACGTTCCGGGTGGACCGGATCGAGGAGGAGCCGACCCCCGGAGCCCGCTTCACCCCGCGCGAGCCACCGGCGGAGGACCTGGCGTCGTACGTGGCGCGGCAGCTGTCCGTCGCGCCGTACCCGCACGAGGCCCGGCTGATCATGCACGCGCCGTACGACGTGGTCGCGGCCCGCACCTCGTACGGCTCGGTGCACCTGGAGCGGATCGACGACGAGCGGACCCGGCTGACCGTCGGCGCGCCGTCGTTGGAGGACGTCGGCCTGTGGATCGCGATGATCGGCGTCGACTTCGAGGTGGAAGGCCCGGAGGAGCTGCGACAGCACCTCCGGGCCACCGCCGGGCGCCTGCTGCGCGCGGCCGGCGACACCTGACCGGCCACCCGGCCACCCGGCCGCGCGCACCCGCCGTCGCCGTGCCGTCCCGACGGTCAGGCCCGGGTGCGGGCCAGGCGGTAGGCGGCGGCGCCGATCAGCTCCAACGAGATCTGCAGGCGGTCCGGGCTCACGTTCTGCGCGATCGTGTCCTCGGGGGTGTGGTAGAGCGGTTCCAGCTCGTGCGGGCCGCCCTCGCCGCGCCAGCTGAAGTTCGCCGCCGCGATCCCCCGCTCGTGGAACGGCACGTGGTCGCTGCTGCCCCGCGGCACCGGGCCGTGCGCCTGCGCGCCGTAGCCCAGGCGTGCCGCGGCGGCGGCGACCTGCGCGGTGGTGGCGTTGTCGCCGCCGTCCACCGAGAGCAGCCAGTACGCGGTGGCCGGCCCGTGGCTGGTGGCGACCATGTCGTTCTGGAAGACGCCCGCGATGCGCGCCGCGTCCGCGTCGGCCAGCTGGTTCACGTAGTGGCGGGACCCGAGCAGGCCCTGCTCCTCCGAGCCCCACAGCGCGAACCGCAGTGCCCGGTGGGTCGGCAGGTGGCGCAGCACCCGGGCCAGTTCCAGGGTCAGCACCGTGCCGCTGCCGTCGTCGTTCGCGCCGGGCGAGCCGGGCACGCTGTCGTAGTGCGCGGTCACCATGACCACGCCGTTGTCCCGGCCGGGGAACGTCGCCGGCCGTTCGGCGAGCACGTTGTAGGAGGTCAGGCCCGCGAGGTGGGTGGTGGACACGGTCACCGTGACGGCGCCCGCCGCCCGCAGCCGCTCCACGTGCACCTGCGCGACGCCCAGCACCGGCACGGCGACGTTCGCGGTCAACGCCGGGGAGAACGCGCCGGTCTTGCCCGCGGGCGGCGTCGACACCCGGCCGACCAGCACGGCCGCCGCGCCCAGCCGTGCCGCGTCCAGCACCGCCGTGGAACCGGTCGGCACGTTGACCAGCAGCGCGACCTTCCCGGTCAGGTCGGCGGGCAGGGACGAGCCGTTGTCCAGGTCCACCACCGGGCCGCTCGCGGTCACGCCCAGCGCGCCGAAGCGCGACGCGCCCGCCTGCCACGTGTCCTGCCCGACAATCAGCGTGGACAGGTACTTGTCCGGCACCGCGAACGGCTGCGACGTCACCTGGTAGCGCAGGTCGCGCAGCACGGAGGCGACGTAGTCGCGGGCCCGGTGCTCGGACTCCGTGCCGCCGATGCGCTGCCCGATCCGCTCGCTGAGCACGCGCAGGTGCTCCATCGCCTTGCGCGCCCGCACCCGACCCACCACCGGGTAGTCGCCGAGGGACAGGTCGGGCGCGTCGGACGCGCCGGGCCGCTGCGCCCGTGCCGCCGGGTTCAAGCCGAGCGTCACCGCGCCCGCCACGGCCGCGGCACCGGTCAGGAGTGAACGTCTGCGCATGTGCGGACCCCCAAGCTCGTAGATCACCCGAACCTAGGCAGGGGCCCGAACCCCGACAAGAGTCCCGTTGGAGGACACCCGTCGGCCAACGGCACCACGACGATCAGCGCTTACGCCGCCACCCCCGACCGGGTACGCGAACGCTCAACTCAGGGGTCCTGAACGTAGGACACACGCGTCCTGAACGTAGGACACACGCGTCCTGAACGTACGACACACGCGTCCTGAACGTAGGACACGCGCGGGACCGGGGTCAGGTGGTGGCGGCTTTGTGCAGGTCGCGCAGGGCGCGGACGGCGGCGACGGCGTGGTCCCGGTCCACCGCCTGGACGGCCATGATCGACACGTACTCGTCGTCCGGCAGCTCCAGCCGCGCCCACGACGCGCCGTCCGGGAACGACACGTGCAGCACCTCCGGCCAGGCGAAGCGGTGCACCGTCACCACGTTGCGCACCTCGACGCCCTCGGCGTCGGCCCGCACCCGCGGCCTGGCCAGCAGCAACATGCCGCACGCCAGCAGCACGCCCAGGAAGACCATCGCCACCTGGTCGGACGTCCGGAAGATCACGCCGGTCGGCGTGTCGCCCAGCAGCAACCCGACCACGGTGAACACCGCGACCAGGAACACCGCGCTGACCCACGCGACCACGCGGATCCTCTTCGGGCGGAACTCGATCACGTCGGCGGTCACGGCGGTCCTCACGAGCCCGCTCGCAGCCCGCGCAGCACGAGCGCCGTGCCCAGCGCCGCCACGCACGCCTCGAAGCCCTTGTCCTCCGCCGAGTCCGGGAACCCGGCGCGGGCCAGCGCCTGGTCCTCGTCGTCGGTGGTCAGCACACCGTTGCCGACCGGGGTGGACTCGTCCAGCGCCACCCGGGTCAGGCCGGCGGTCAGGGCGTCGCACACGTACTCGAAGTGCGGCGTGCCACCCCGGATCACCACGCCCAACGCCACCACCGCGTCGTGCGTGCGGGCCAGTTCCTGCGCCACCACCGGCAGCTCCACCGCGCCCGCCACCCGCACCACCGTCGGCGACGCGACACCGGCCCGCGCCGCCGCGGCCAACGCCCGCTCGACCAGGTTGTCGGTGATCTTCGTGTGCCAGCGGGTGGCCACGACGCCCAGCGTCAGCCCCGCCGCGTCGGGGACGACGTCCTCGGGTCGCCCTTCGCCGCTCATTCCGCTCCCTCCGTGGTGGACACCACCGCGCCGCCCTGCGACAGCGCCTCGTACTGCTCGAGCTGGTGCAGCTCGTGACCCATCCGGTCGCGCTTGGTGCGCAGGTACCGCAGGTTCTCCGGGTTGGGCGAGATCGGCAGCGGCACCCGGTCGAGCACGGTCAGCCCGTAGCCCTCCAACCCGACCCGCTTGGCCGGGTTGTTGGTCAGCAGCCGCATCGACCTGATGCCCAGCGAGCTGAGGATCTGCGCGCCGGTGCCGTAGTCGCGCGCGTCGGCGGGCAGCCCCAGGCCCAGGTTCGCGTCCACCGTGTCCGCGCCCCCGTCCTGCAGCTGGTAGGCCTGCAGCTTGTGCATCAGGCCGATGCCGCGGCCCTCGTGCCCGCGCATGTAGAGCACGACGCCGCGCCCCTGCGCGGCCACCGCCTCCAGCGCCGCGTCCAGCTGCGGGCCGCAGTCGCAGCGCAGCGAGCCGAACACGTCGCCCGTCAGGCACTCCGAGTGCACCCGGACCAGCACGTCCTCGCCGTCGCCGAGGTCGCCGTAGACCATCGCGATGTGCTCGATGCCGTCGAGCTTGCTGTCGTAGCCGACCGCGGTGAACGTGCCGTGCGCGGTCGGGATGCGCGCCTCGGCGACCCGCTCCACCTGCGTCTCCACCCGCCGCCGGTAGGCGATCAGGTCCGCGATGGTGATCAGCGCCATGTCGTGGTCGGAGGCGAACACCTCCAGCTCGTCGCGGCGGGCCATGTCGCCCTCGTCCTTCTGCGACACGATCTCGCAGAGCACGCCCACCGGCGCCAGCCCTGCCATCCGGGCCAGGTCGACGGCGGCCTCGGTGTGCCCGGGGCGGCGCAGCACGCCACCGTCGCGCGCGCGCAGCGGCACCACGTGACCGGGCCGGTTGAAGTCCTTCGGGCCCGCGTCCGGGTCGGCCAGCAGCCGGATCGTCCGCGCCCGGTCCGCCGCCGAGATGCCGGTGGAGACGCCTTCCCGGGCGTCCACGGTCACGGTGTACGCGGTGCCGCGCTGGTCCTGGTTCGTGTGGTACATCGGCGGCAGGTCCAGCCGGTCGCAGTCGCCCTCGGTCAGCGACACGCACACGTACCCGGACGTGTAGCGGACCATGAAGGCCAGCAGCTCCGGCGTCGCCTTCTCCGCGGCGAAGATGAGGTCGCCCTCGTTCTCCCGGTCCTCGTCGTCCACCACGACGACGGGTCTGCCCGCGGCGATGTCCGCGATGGCCCGCTCGATGTCGGCGAAGTCGTTCACCGGGCCTCCTCGGCGCGCAGGTGGGGCAGCGCGAGCCGCTCGACGTACTTCGCGAGCACGTCCACCTCCAGGTTGACGTGGTCGCCCGGCGCACGCCGGCCGAGGGTGGTGAGCTCCAGCGTGGTCGGGATCAGGCTCACCGAGAACTGGTTCTCCGACACCTCCACCACGGTCAGCGACACGCCGTCCACGGTGATCGAGCCCTTCTCCACCACGTACCGGGCCAGGGCCGGCGGCAGTCCGATGTGGACGACCTCCCAGTGCTCGGCCTTCTCCCTGGCCAGCACCACCCCGGTGCCGTCGACGTGGCCCTGCACGATGTGGCCGCCCAGGCGCTGGCCGACGGCGGCGGCGCGCTCCAGGTTGACCTGGTCGCCCTCGGCGACCTTGGCCAGGCTGCTGCGGGTCAGCGTCTCGCGCATCACGTCCGCCGTGAACGCGCCCTCGGCGACGTCCACCACGGTGAGGCACACGCCGTTGACCGCTATCGAATCGCCGTGCTTCGCGTCGCTGGTCACCAACGGGCCCGCGATGGTGACGCGCGCCGCGTCCGGCAGGTCGGTGACGGCGACGACCTCACCCAACTCCTCGACGATCCCGGTGAACACCGTTCCTCCTCAACGCGCGGGGACTGCGGAGACCCGCACGTCCGGCCCGCACATACTGACCTGCTCCACGACCAAACCCACAGCGTCGGTGACGGTCGACACCCCCGCGTCCCGCAGCGCCTGCGGACCGTCGCCCAGGAACTTCGGGGCGAGGTAGGCGAGCACCCGGTCGACGCGGCCGGCCGCCACGAACGCACCCGCCAGGGTAGGCCCGCCCTCCAGCAGCACGTCGACCACGCCCCGCGCGACCAGCGCGCCGAGCACGACGTCCGGGTCGTGCGTCCGCAGGTGCATCGTCTCCGCCTCGTCGTCCAGCACGCGTGCCCCCGGCGGCAGGTCGCCCGTCCCGACGACGACCCGCAGCGGCTGCCTCACCCCATCCTGCCCCGGACGGGACCTCCGCGCGGTCAATCGCGGGTCATCCGTGCGGACGGTGCCGGCGCCGACCACGATCGCGTCCACCGCCGCGCGGAACTCGTGCACCTCGGCCCGCGACTCCGCCGAGCTGATCCACCGGCTCGTGCCGTCGCCCGCCGCCACCCGTCCGTCGAGGCTGGCCGCGTACTTCCACGTCACGTGGGGCCGCCCGGTCCGCGCGTAGTGCAACCAGGCCCGCAGCGGTCCCCGCCGCACGACCTCGCCCGACAGCCCTTCCTCGACCAGGACGCCCGCCTCCCGCAGCACGGCGGCCCCGCCCGCGGCCTTCGGGTTCGGGTCCGCGACCGCGAACACCACCCGCGCCACCCCGGCCGCGAGCAGCGCCCCGGTGCACGGCGGCGTCCGCCCGTGGTGGGCGCAGGGCTCCAACGTCACCACGGCCGTGCCGCCCCGGGCCGCCTCGCCCGCCTCCGCCAGCGCCACCACCTCGGCGTGCGCGCCACCGGGCGGCCGGGTCGCGCCGACGCCGACCACCGCACCGCCCGCGTCCAGGATCACGCAGCCCACCGGCGGGTTGGGGCTGGTCGTCCCCCGCACCCGCTCACTCGCCGCGACGGCCAGCGCCATCGCCTCGTCGACGGTCACCTCGCGCGCGCCGCCTGCTCGCGCAACCGCTCCAGCGCCGCGCCGGGGTCGGCCGCGTCGTACACCGCGGAACCGGCCACGAAGCAGTCCACCCCGGCCTCCGCCGCCTGCTCGATCGTGTCCGCGTTGATGCCGCCGTCGATCTCGACCACCAACCGGAGGTGCCCGGTGTCCACCAACCGCCGGGCGACCCGCACCTTGTCCAGCACCTCGGCCATGAACGACTGCCCGCCGAACCCCGGCTCCACCGACATGACCAGCAACGTGTCGTAGTGCTTCAGCACGTCCGCGTACGGCTCGATCGCCGTGCCCGGTTTCAACGACAACCCGGCCTTCGCACCGGCCGCGCGCAGGTTCTTCGCCAACCCGACGGGGTCCGCCGCCGCCTCCACGTGCACCGTCACGTTGTAGGCGCCCGCCTCCGCGTACCCGATGGCCCAGCGATCCGGGTCGTCGATCATGAGGTGGCAGTCCAGCGGCAGGTCGGTCGCCTTGCGCAGCGACTTCACCACCGGCAGCCCGATGGTCAGGTTGGGCACGAAGTGCGCGTCCATGACGTCCACGTGCAGCCAGTCCGCCGAGGGCACGGCGGCGGCCTCGTCGGCGAGTCGGGCGAAATCGGCGGACAGGATGCTCGGGGCGATCATCGGCTGGTGGACCACGGCTGCCGAGTCTAGGCTTCCGCGATTGCCCGGACCTGGCCGGGAGCCACATTTCACCCCCCGCTTTCCGACTACTCACGCAGGTAGTTCCCTAGCCGGTGTGCCTGCCATAACGTGCACACCGGGGGCAGCAACTGGGGAGCACTGGGGATGAATGCCGAATTCCGCCACAAGATCGCACTGATCACCGGGGCCTGTTCGCCGCTCGGCGCCGAGGTGGTCGAGTCGCTGGCCAGGCAGGGCGCGCTGGTCGCGGCCGTCGACAGCGACGGCGCGAGACTCGCCGACCTCGTCGAACACCTCCACGCACAGGGCCTGCGGATCGCCGGCAGGCAGATCGACGTCACGTCCAGCGCGGCCGTGGACGCCCTCGTCGACCAGGTCGAACGCGAGTTCGGCGCCATCGACGCCCTCGTCGCCACGGCGGGCGCCCTGCGCCCCGGCCCGGTCCTCTCGATCACCGACGACGACTGGTCGCACTGCTTCGCGGTCAACGTGGACGGCGTGTTCAACATCTCCCGCGCCGTCGCCACCAGGATGGTCGACCGGGGCAGGGGCACGATCGTCATGGTGCCCGCCCACGTGATCGCCGTGCCGAGGTCGGGCTTCGCCGCCTACGCCGCCTCGCGCGCCGCGGCCATCGCCTTCACGGAGTGCCTGGCCGTCGAAGTGGCCGCCCACGGCGTCCACTGCACCGTGGTGGCCCCGACCGACGTCCGCCGCGTCACCGACGAAGTCAGGTTCCTCCTCACCGACCCGACCCCGATCTCCAACGCCGTCGGCGCTTGACCGACCACACACCACCTCACACCTTCGAATCCTTCGCACTGCCCTGCTCGTGCGCCAACCTCGCCAACTCCACCCTCGAACCGATCCCGAGCTTCCGGAAGATCCCCCGCAGGTGGTAGTTCACCGTGTGCGGCGACAGGAACAGCTGCTTCGCCACCTGCCGGTTGGTCAACCCGGCGCCGACCAGCCGGGCGATGTCCCGCTCCGCGCCCGACAACAACCGCCACTCCTCCGCCCCGCCCCCGACCCGCACCCCACCCCGACCCGAACCCCGACCCTCACCCGACCCCGAACCCGGCCCCGACACACCGCCGCCACCGCGTAACCGCGCCAACTCCCCGTCCGCCCCCATCCGCTCGAAGATCCGCGACGCCGCCGTCGTGTGCGCCGAAGCCCGCGCCACCTCACCGGCCTCGGCCAGCACGACCGCCAGGTCCTCGTTGGCGTTGGCCCGCGCCCACGGGTGCCGGTGCCGTTCCGCGACCTCCAGCAACCGCTCCGCGTCCCGGTCCACCAACGCCCGCGCGTGCCCGGCCGCCACCGACACCGCCGGGAACCCCGGGTTCTCGGCCGCCAGCCGCTCGGCCGCGTCCACGACCTCGCCGGCCAACCCGCTGTCGCCCGCGGCCAAGGCCTGCCGCGCCATCCACGACGCGGCTCCCGGCTCCTCGATCAACATCCGGCGGGCCGCGGCGGGGTCGTCCATCCGCTCGCGCGCCAGCTCGGCGGCCCGCTCGGGCCCGCCCCGGGCGTGGGCCAGCAGCAACTCCACCCAGTCGTACTGCCCCGAGTGCAACACCGCCTCGCCCGCCGCGAGGTCGGCCCGGTACCGGCGCACGTGCTCGGCCGCCGTCACCACGTCACCCCGGTGCAGCGCCACCGTCGCCAGCACGGTCGAGGCGAGCGGCACCAGGATCCGCAGCCCGCGGTCCCGGGCGGTCGACAGCCCGCGGCGCGCCGTCGCCAGCGCGTGGTCCAGCTCCCCCGCCTGCACCAGCACCCTGGCCCGCGCGATGGTCCGGGCGGTGGGCGCGCCGGCTTTCACCGCCTCGTCGTCGCACGCCGCCCCGCCACCCGCGGCGCCGTCGCGGACCAACCTCTCCGCCTGCTCGAACCGGCCCAACGCGGACAGCTTCAACGCGAACGACACCGCCGACTGCGACTGCCACCACGCGGTCGGCCCGTCGAGCTCCCAGCGGGTCGACTCGCGACCCCAGTACATGCCCTCGGCGATCTTCCCGGCGTTCCACTCCAGGCACGAGTGGACCGTCGCCGCCATCACCACGTCCGCGTCGGCCGGTTCGCGGTCACGCGTCGTCAGCACCGACAACGCGTGCGCGCCCGCCCGGCTCCCCGTGGCGAAGTACAGCGACAACAACCGCCCGGCCCCCGCCAGCCGGCGCAACGGCGCGGGCGCGCCCGGCGCGCCCAGCACCTGCTCCATCGCGGACACCGCGTCGGCGGGCCGGCCGTCCGCCAGCAGGATCCCCGCGAGCACCACGTTCAGCTCCGCCGCCGCCCCGGCCGGCACGCCACCCACCAGGCTCTGCCGCGCCAGCGCGATGGCGGAGCCGAGCTTGCCGTTGGCGGCCAAGGACCGCACCGCGCTCACCGCGACCGCGCCGTGCTCCTCCTCCGCTTCCGGGCTGTGGGCGGGCTCGGCGGGCCGGCCCGCCTCGGCCTGCCTCGTGCGCAGCACCTCCGCGTCGTGCCGCAGGGCGTGCCGCACCGACCCCGGCATCGAGTCGACCACCGCCCGCCACACCAGGTCCGACCCGAACTCCAGCCGCTCGTCGACGCACACCACCAGCCCGGAGGCCAGCACCTCGTCCACCACGAGCAGCAGCGCGCCGGTGGTCTCGTCCATCAGCGCGGCCACGTCCCGCAGCAGGAACGACCGGCCGATCACGGCCGCGACCCGCAGCACCTGGGTGGCCTTGGCCGACATCGCGTCGACCTGGCCGCGCACCACCGCCCCGACCCGGCGCGGCAGCCACCCGCCGAGCGGCCGGGCCACGCCGTCGCGCACGTCGAGCCGGCCTTCTTCCTTCAGCCCCGCCACCAGCTCGGCGACCAGTCGCGGGTTGCCGCCCGCGCCCGCCGTCAACGAGGCCAGCTCCGGGTGCGGCGCCGCGTCCACCAGGTCGGTGACCATCCGCTCGACCGCGTCGTCGTCGAGCGGCCCGAGCGGGAGCACCTCCCCGTAGCGGCCCAGGGCCTCCCGCATCTCGACGGCGTCGCCGCACAACGCGACCAGCACCGAGACGACCGGCTTCCCAGCCCCGACCCCCAGGCCGGCCGCCAACCCCAGCAACGCCGCCGGGTCTTCGTGCGCCTGATCCACCACGATCAGCAACGGCACCCGATCGTTTTCCACTCGTTCGAGTGCCGCGGCCACGTCGGCCGACTCCGCCAAACCGCCACCCGAAACGGGCACGACGGCGTAACCCCGATCGCGGGCGGCGGCGACCGCCTCGCGCAACAGGGATGTCTTTCCGGAGCACGGCGGGCCGTCGATGGCCAGCAGGCCACCGGGCGCGGACAGGAAGCGGAGAACCGAAGCCCATTCACGATCCCGGCCGTACAAATTCGACACAATCCAGACTGCTACGCGTCTCGACTGGCTGTCAATTCAGCCGGTTGCGCCGTTACCGTCGTTTTCACCTAATGCGACGAGCGGCGCCACCCGATCCAGTTCACGCACCACCGACGCGGGATCGGTCGCGAACACCACCCCGGCGGAGCGCAACACCGCCAAGTGGCCTTCGAACGCGGGGTGGGCCGCCTGGTCGTCGGACAGCTGGGGCAGCACCACCATCGGCGCGCGGCGGCCCAGCGCTTCGCACAGCACGGTGAGCGCCTGGTTGTCGGCGATCCCCAGGGCGAGCTTGGCCAGCGAGTTCGCGGTCGCCGGCGCGAACACGAACGCGTCCGGCACCGGGTGGGGCTTGGGCTCGGTGGGCAGGCGGGACGTCCACCGCACCGGCAACCCGGTCAACGCCCCGAGCGCCTCCGTCCCGGGCTCCAGCCACCGGGCCGCCGAGGGGGTGAGCGTGACGGCCAACCGCCACCCCTTCTCGGCCAGCGGCCGGGCCAGGGCGTCCACGAACCACCGCTCGACCCCGCCCGCCGCCGACGCGACCACCCCGAGCACCGCACCGCTCACCCGGACCACTCCCCCCACCGCTCCCGCCGACGACGGCTACACGGGCCGCCGCAGGATCGCGCAGAACATCGCGTCCGTCCCGTGCTTGTGCGGCCACAGCTGCACCTGCGGCCCGTCGCCCAGGTCGGGCACGCCGGGGAAGAACTCCCGCGCGTCCAACCACTCGGCCTCGGTCCGCCGCGCCACGTCGCCCACCACGCCCACGGTCTCCGACAGGTGCGGCGTGCACACCACGTACGCCACCACACCCCCCGGCCTGACCAGGGACAACGCCGCCGTCAACAGTTCGCGCTGCAACTTCGCCAACGGCGCGACGTCCGACGGCTGCCGCCGCCACCGCGCCTCCGGACGGCGTCGCAACGCGCCCAGCCCGGTGCACGGCGCGTCGACCAGCACCCGGTCGAACCCGCCTTCCTCCAGCCCGGACTCCCGGCCGTCGGCCACGTGCACCGCGATCGGCAGGTCGCCCATCGCCTTGCGGATCAGCTCCGCCCGGTGCGGCGCCTTCTCGACCGCGTCCATCGACGCGCCGGACAACCGGGCCAGCGACCCCAGCAGCACGGCCTTCCCGCCGGGTCCGGCGCACAGGTCCAGCCACCGCTCGTCCCGGCCTTCGACCGGCACCCGCGTCAACGCCACCGCGCACAGCTGGCTGCCCTCGTCCTGCACGGTCGCCAGCCGTTCGCGCACCGCCTCCAGGTCGCCCGGGTCGCCCGAGCCCGCGTCCAGGTGCACCCCGTAGGGCGAGTACGGCGCCATCTCGCCACCGGTCATCGCGGCCAGCTCGTCCGCGGCGCACTCACCGGGCCTGGCCGCCAGGTGCACGGCCGGCCGCATGTCGTCGGCGGCCAGCGCCTCCCGCAACGGCTCGCCGCGACTGCCGAGCGCCTCCGCGAACGCTTGCGCGATCCACCGGGGGTGCGCGTTGGCCATGGCCACGTACCCGATCGGGTCGGTGTCCTCGTCCGGCGCGACCTCCTCGACCCAGGCGGCCTCGTCCTGGCCGGTGACGCGCCGCAGCACCGCGTTCGCGAACCCGGCCGCGCCCGAGCCCCGGTCGGCGCGCACCAGGTCCACCGTCGAGGCGACCGCCGCGTGGGCCGGGATGCGGGTGCGCAGCAGCTGGTACGCGCCCAGCCGCAGCGCGTCCAGCACCGCGCCGTCCACTTCGGACAGCGGCCGGTCGGTGCAGGCCGCCAGCACCGCGTCCAGCAGCCCCTGCGCGCGCAGCGACCCGTAGGTCAGCTCGGTCGCCAGGGCCGCGTCGCGCCCGGTGATCCGGCGTTCCCGCAGGATGCCCGGCAGCACCAGGTTCGCGTAGGCGTCGCGCTGCCGGACGGCGCGCAGCGTGTCCAGCGCGGCCTGCCGCGCCGGGTCCTCCACCGGCGGCCGGGCCGGGCCGGTGCGCCCGCGTGGCGGGTGCGCCCGCTGGGGGCGGGATGGACGCGAAGACCTCTGGGTCATGAAATCCGTTCCCCCGCCTCGATCCGGGCGCCGCGCGCCCAGTCGGTCGCCGACATCCGCTTCTTGCCTTGCGCCTGCACCTCGCCCAACGCCACCGGGTCGGTGGCCGTCCCGACGAGCACGCGCTTGCGCTCCACCCGGATCTCGCCGGGCGCGAGCGGTTCCCCCGCCTCGACCGGGAGCACCGGGCCGAGCTTGAGCCGTTCGCCGCGGAACTCCGCCCACGCGCCGGGGTCCGGCGTCACCGCGCGGGCCACCCGGTCGATCGCGACGGCGGGCGTGCCGAAGTCGAGCCGCGCGTCGTCCACGGCCACCTTCGGCGCGTGGCTGACGCCCTCCGCGGGCTGGTCCACCGGCCGCAGCGTGCCGTCCGCGATGCCGTCCACAGTGGACAGCAGCAGGCGCGCGCCGGACTCGGCGAGCCTGCCGAGCAGGTCACCGGCCGTGTCCCGGTCGCGCACCCGCTCGGTCACCACGCCGAACACCGGGCCCGCGTCCAGCTCCTTGACGATGCGGAACGTGGTCGCGCCGGTGATGTCGTCGCCGTGCCGCACGGACGCCTGCACGGGCGCCGCGCCGCGCCAGGCCGGCAGCACCGAGAAGTGCAGGTTCACCCACCCGTGCCGCGGGATCGCCAGGGCGGACTCGGGCAGCAGCGCGCCGTAGGCCACCACCGGGCACAGGTCCGGCTCCAGCTCCTTCAGCCGCGCCTGGAACGCCGGGTCGCCCGCCTTGGCCGGCGTGAGCACCTCGATGCCGCGCTCGTCGGCCAGCGCCGCGACCGGGGAGCGCTCCACCCGGCGGCCGCGGCCGGCGGGCGCGTCCGGCCGCGTCACCACGGCCACGACCTCGTGCCGGCCGGACTCCAGCAGCGCCCGCAACGACGGCAGCGCGACCTCGGGCGTGCCCGCGAAGACCAGCCGCATGTCAGACCCCTCCGCAACGCACGTCGGGACTCGGACGGGACGGCCTGGCTCCTTGGACGAACACGCACTCTCCTCGCATCTACCGCGACACCGCGGACCGCAAGTCTAGAAGAGCGCCTCGCGCCCAGCTCGCCCGCGAGGCCGACCCGGGGACGACGGGGGGACGACCGGGCCCGCCGGTCGCGGAGCAGCGGCGATCAGGCACCGAACAACGGGTGCGGCGACTGCTTGATCGTCGGCACGCCGCCGTCGAACCACGACTGCTGCCGGATCGCCCGCATGGCCTCCTTGCGGGTCCGGTCGTCCAGCCGGTCCAGGAACAGCACGCCGTCCAGGTGGTCGGTCTCGTGCTGGATGCAGCGGGCCAGCAGGTCGGTGCCCTCGACCTCGATCGGCTCGCCGTGCATGTTCCAGCCCCTGGCCACCACGTGCCGGTGCCGGCGGCAGTCCCACGACATGCCGGGGATGGACAGGCAGCCCTCCGGGCCGTCCTGCTCCTCCTCGCCGACCACCTCGAACGTCGGGTTGACCAGGTGACCGGCGAACCCGTCGCAGTGGTAGGTGAACACCCGCAGGCCGACACCCAGCTGCGGCGCGGCCAACCCGGCCCCGCCCGCCTCGCTCATGGTGTCCCACAGGTCCTTGACCAGCTTGCGCAGCTCCGCGTCGAAGTCGGTGACCTCGACGGCGGGCGTCCGCAGCACCGGGTCGCCGAACAGCCTGATCGGTTGGACGGTCACGCGCACTCCTCGAAGCCTGGGGGAAGGTCCCAGTCTACGAAAGCACGCTCAGTGCTCCAGGTCACGGCCGAGGAAGGCGACGCCGACCAGCGCGGCCAGGAAGTGCCCGACGAACCGGGCGGCCGTCACGACCGGCGTCACCGCGCCGGCCACCGGTTCGGCGACCGCGCCGGTCGTGGATGTCATCGTGATGGTGGTCATGTCCGCTCCTCAGCTCCTCGCGTCCCTCCAGGGTGCGCTCGGGGGACGTCGGCGGGCGTCCGCTCGGAGTAGCGCCCCCCCCCCCGACCGGGACTTCCGGCTCAACGCGGTCGACTGCTCAGGGCCGGGCCGAGCCGCGCACGACCCGACCCGACCGGCGTGGTCCCACCCGGCTGAGGGGCGGGTGGGACCACACCACGTCATCGCGTCGGCCACACCGCCCGCGCCGCGCCGCCGCCGCGGCGGGTCGTCTCGGCCGCCGCGCGCCACCGGCCGTCGGGGAGGCGTTCGACCGCCGTGACGGCGCCGATCTCGGCGGTCGAGGTGAACCGGTGCCCCAGAGCGCGCAGCGCGGCGGCCTCCGCGCCCGCCAGGAACGCGGGTTCGGCCTGGGTGTCGGCGGCGTTGCGCTGGGACGCGCGCGGCGCGGCGATGGCCTCGACCAGCGGTGTGTCGCGGTCCAGCCGCCGGGTCAGCACCTGCAGCACGGTGGTGATGATGGTCGCGCCGCCGGGCGAGCCGAGCGCCAGCACCGGCTTGCCGTGCTGCAGCACGATCGTCGGCGTCATGGACGAGCGCGGGCGCTTGCCCGGTCCGGGCAGGTTCGGGTCCGGCACGCCGGGCGTGACCGGCGTGAACGAGAAGTCGGTCAGCTCGTTGTTGAGCAGGAACCCGCGACCCGGCACCACGATGCCGCTGCCGCCCTCCTGCTCGATGGTCAGCGTGTAGGCGACCACGTTGCCCCAGCGGTCGGCGACCGTCAGGTGCGTGGTGTCGGTGCCCTCGTACGGCGTGGCGGCCGGCTCGCCGCTCGTGCCGCACGGCGTCGGCTCGCGCGGGTCGCCCGGCGCGACCGCGCCGGTCATGGCCGCCGTCGGCGAGATCAGGCACGCGCGGCTGTCGGCGAAGCGCTGCGACAGCAGCTCCGCGGTCGGGACGTCGCCGAACGCCGGGTCGCCGACCCAGCGGTTGCGGTCGGCGAAGGACAGCCGGCTCGCCTCCAGGAACCGGTGCAGGTACTGGACCGGGGTCTCCGCGCCCAGGTCCGTGGTCTCCAGGATGTTCAACGCCTCGCCGGCGGTCGTGCCGCCGGACGAGGGCGGCGCCATGCCGAACACGTCGTGGTCGCGGTAGCGGACCCGGGTCGGCTCGCGCAGCGGGGCCTCGTACCGGGCGAGGTCCGCCGCCGTCAGGTCGCCGGACCGGACCTCGCGGGTGGCGCCGGGCCTCACCGGTGGCTGCCGGACCGCCGCCACCAGGTCGCGGCCCACCTCGCCCCGGTAGAACGCCGACATGCCGTCCCGGCGCAGCCGGCGGTAGGTGTCGGCGAGGTCCGGGTTGCGGAACGTGCTGCCGACCGCGGGCGGCGCGCCGCCGGGCAGGTACAACGCGCTGGTCGAGGTGAAGTCGGCGAACCGGTCGGCGTTGGCGGCGACCTGCCGGTGGAACGTGGCGTCGACGGTGAAGCCGCGCCGCGCCAGGTCCTCCGCGGGGCGCACGGCCTGGTCGAGCGACCACGTGCCCCACTGCCGCAGCGCCTGCTGCCAGGTGCGCGGCGTGCCCGGCACGCCCACGGACAACCCGCTGGTCATGGCCTCGGCGAACGGGATCGGTCGGCCGTTCTCGACGAACAGGTCCGCGTCGGCGGAGGCGGGCGCCGTCTCCCGGCCATCCACTGTGGACACGCGGTGGGTGCGGGCGTCGTAGTGCACGAGGAACCCGCCGCCGCCGATGCCGGCCGAGAACGGGTCGGTGACGCCCAGGGCGGCGGCCACGGCGACGGCGGCGTCCACCGCGTTGCCGCCGCGCCGCAGGACGTCGACGCCGATCTGCGAGGCGTCGGGGTCGACGCTGGACACGACGCCGCCGAAGCCGACCGCCTCGGGCACGCGCGGCGGGTCGGCGGCGGAGGAGGCGGTGGCGGTGGCGGGCAGGAGAGGTGCGACGAGGAGTGATGCGAGGACGCTGGCGACAGTCGACCGGAGCATCGTTCCCTTCTACCCCACCCCGGCGCGAAGCAGAACCACCCGGGAGTCGCCGGGTCGGGTCGGGCGGCAGAGGACTTCGAGGGTGCGGGCCCGGGCCGGGCGGGACGCCGGGGTCAGAGGACTTCGAGCGGGTCGAGCTTGACCCGCACCACGTCCGGCTCCTTGCGGGCGCTGCGCACGGCCAGCACGTCGGCCAGCAGCGCCGCCAGCGCGCGGCCCTCCGCCCTGGCCACCCGGACCAGGGCGCGTTCCTTGTCCTCCGACAGCGGCACCGGGCCGAGGATCTCCCCCGTCGACGGCAGGTCCAGCTCCTCCAGCACGCCGGCCAGCGCGTCCGGCGCGCCGTCCACGGTCGCCATCCGCACGGCGGGCGGGAACCCCAGCTCGGCCCGCGCCGCCAGCTCCTGCCGCGCGTGCCACACCGGGTCCCACCGGACCAGGGCCTGGACCGGAGCCAACGAGGAGTCCGCGACCACGACCACCCGCCCGGCCTCGTGGACCAGCGCCGCCGCCGTCATCCACCGGCGCAGCGCCTCCTCCGCCGCCCGCAGGTCGGCCCGGCCGAGCAACGCCCAGCCGTCCAGCAGCAGGGCCGCGCCGTAGCCGCCCGGGGCGAACGGCTCCGCGCCCGGCGTGGCCACCACCAGCGACCGGCCGCCCGGCACGTCCGCCAGCACCTCGTCGCCGCCGGACGTGCGGACCGGCACGCCGCTGAACGCGCGCCCCAGCTCCTCGGCCGTGCGGCGGGCGCCGATGATCTGGCCGCGCAGCCTGCGCGAGCCGCAGTTCGGGCAGCGGTACGCCGCCTCCGTCGCGCCGCACCACCGGCAGTACGCGGGCCTCGGCACGCCGTCCTGGGTGCCGCCCGGCAGCGCCAGCGGGCCCGCGCACCGGCGGCACCTGGCCGGTGACCGGCACTGACCGCAGGCCAGCGCGGGCACGTACCCGCGCCGGGGCACCTGGATGAGCACGGGGGTGTCGGCGGCCAGGGCGGCCCGCGCCGCGTCGAAGGCGATCGAGGGCAGCCTGGCCGACCTCGCCGCCGCGTCCTTGACCTCCTGCCAGTCGCTCTCCCCCACCGCCGCCACCCGCGGCGCCACGGCGCGCAGCGTGTCGCGGGCCGCGACCACCTCGTGCGCCCAGCCGCTGTCCACCAGCAGCTGCGCCTCGGCGGTCCGGGCGAAGCCGCCCACCAGCAGGGACGCGCCGGTCAGGTGCGAGCGCTGCACCAGCACGTCGCGCACGTTCGGGTACGGCATCCGCGGCTCGGAGTGCAGGTCGTCGCCGTCGTCCCAGATCGCGACCAGCCCGAGGTCCCGCACCGGCGCGAACGCCGCGCCGCGCGTGCCCAGCACCACCCGCACCGCGCCCCGCCGCACGGCCAGCCACCGCTTGTACCGCTCGGACGGGCCGAGGTCGGCCGACAGCGTCACCACGCCCGCCTCGCCCACCAGCGCCGCGCACGCCCGGTGCAGCCGGGCCAGGTCGCGGTGGTCCGGCACGACCACCAGCGCGCCCTTGCCGGTGCTCGCCACCGACGCCGCCGCCTCGGCCAGCCGGGCCGGCCAGTCCTCGGCGGGCAGCGCCTGCCACACCGCCCGCGCGGCCCGGCCGGACCGCAGCGCGTCCAGCAGGTTCGGGCCGAACGGGTAGCGCGCCCACCCCTCGTCCGGCGGCGCCGCGGGCAACGGCGCGGGCTCGTCGGAGGGCCGGGCCTCGGCCCGCGCGTGCCGGGGCGGGATCGCCATCCGCAGCACGTCGATCAACGACCCCGCGTACCGGTCGGCGACCACCCGCGCCAGCTCGGCCACCTCCGGCGACAGCACCGGCTCCGGCGAGATCACCCGGTCCAGGAACGTCAGCTTCCGCCCGTACTCCGAGGACTCCGCCCGTTCCAGCAGGTAGCCGTCCACGAGCTGGCCGGCGAACCGCACCCGCACCCGGCAGCCGGGCACGGCGTCCGCGTCCTGCTCGGTCGAGACCTGGTAGTCGAACGGCCGGTCGAGGTGCGCCAGCGGCACGTCCACGCACACGCGGGCGACCGGCAGCGAGGCGGCGGGAACCCGCTCGCCGCGCCTGGTCGTCGCCTCGCCCGCCACGGTGGAGGTCTACCAGAGACCGGGGTGCGCGCCCGCAACCCGGTGCCCCACCGCGAACCGTCCGGTCATGACCCCAGTATCGAACAAACGTTCGAGCCAAGCAAGATCACGGGCGGGTGACCCGGCCCGTGACGCCCCCGGCGGACGCAGGACGGGCACGGCACCCCGGAATCGGAGTGCCGTGCCCGTCCTGGAGATCGGCTCGACCGCGCCGGAGCGGTCAGGCGCCGGCGGCGGCGCGGAGGGCGTCGGCCCGGTCCGTGCTCTCCCACGGCAGGTCGACGTCGGTGCGGCCGAAGTGGCCGTACGCAGCGGTCGGGGCGTAGATCGGGCGCAGCAGGTCCAGGTCGCGGATGATCGCGGCCGGGCGGAGGTCGAAGACCTCGCCGATCGCCTGCTGGATCTTGGTCGGGTCGACCGTCTCGGTGCCGAAGGTCTCCACGAACAGGCCGACCGGGGCGGCCTT
The DNA here is from genome assembly GCF_016695385.1 of Saccharothrix sp. 6-C. Taxonomy (NCBI): domain Bacteria; kingdom Bacillati; phylum Actinomycetota; class Actinomycetes; order Pseudonocardiales; family Pseudonocardiaceae; genus Saccharothrix; species Saccharothrix sp. 6-C. The sequence continues at coordinate 6,115,641 of NZ_CP064192.1, forward strand.
GCCGATGGCGTACGCCACCTGCACCTCGATGCGCGTGGCCAGACCCGCCGCCACCGCGTTCTTCGCCACCCAGCGCATCGCGTACGCCGCGGACCGGTCCACCTTCGACGGGTCCTTGCCGGAGAACGCGCCGCCGCCGTGGCGGGCCATGCCGCCGTAGGTGTCGACGATGATCTTGCGACCGGTCAGGCCGGCGTCACCCATCGGGCCGCCGATGACGAACCGGCCGGTCGGGTTGACCAGCAGCCGCACGTCCGAGGTGTCCAGGCCGAGCGCGTCGACCTCGGGGGCCACGACGTGCTGCCGGATGTCGACGCCGAGCAGCTTCTCCAGGTCGATGCCGTCCGCGTGCTGCGTGGACACCACGACGGTGTCCAGCCGCACCGGCTGGTCGCCCGCGTACTCGATGGTGACCTGGGTCTTGCCGTCGGGGCGCAGGTACGGCACCGTGCCGTCCTTGCGGACCGCGGTCAGCCGCCGCGACAGCCGGTGCGCCAGCGCGATCGGCAGCGGCATCAGCTCGGGGGTGTCGGTGCAGGCGTAGCCGAACATGAGGCCCTGGTCGCCGGCGCCCTGCTTGGCGATCTCGTCCTCGGTGCCCTCGACCCGCTCCTCGAACGCGGTGTCCACGCCCTGCGCGATGTCGGGCGACTGCGAGCCGATGGCCACGTTCACGCCGCACGAGTAGCCGTCGAAGCCCTTGGCCGACGAGTCGTAGCCGATCTCGACGATCTTGTCCCGCACGATCGACGGGATGTCGGCGTAGGCCTCGGTCGTGACCTCGCCCGCCACGTGCACCTGGCCGGTGGTGACCATCGTCTCCACCGCGACGCGCGAGCGCGGGTCCTTGGCCAGCAGCGCGTCGAGGATCGAGTCGCTGATGGCGTCGCAGATCTTGTCGGGGTGCCCTTCGGTCACCGACTCACTGGTGAACAGCCTGCTGCTGTGCTGGCTCACGACACTCCCTAACTGTCCGATCTGCGAATGGTGCCAAGCTTACTGAGCGTCCGGGCGCGAACGTCACCGTTCGACGGTCGGGGCGACGGCGTCCCACAATGCGGACGCCAGCCGCGCCTTCGAGCCGTGCGGGATCGGGGTCTCCGCGCCGTCGGCGGACAGCAGCCAGCCGGCGTTGTCCTCGACCTCGAAGGCGCGACCGTCGCCGACGGCGTTGACCACGAGCCAGTCGCAGCCCTTGCGCTCGAGCTTCGCGCGGCCGTAGTCGAGCACACCGGTGTCGGCGTCCCCGGTCTCGGCCGCGAACCCCACGACGACCTGCCCCGGCCGCCGGGCGGCGACCAGCTCGGCCAGGATGTCCGGGTTGCGGGTGAGGGCGACCGGGTCGGGGTCGCGATCGGTCTTCTTGATCTTGTGCTGGACCAGGTCCACCGGGCGGAAGTCGGCGACGGCCGCGGCCATCACCAGGACGTCGGCGGTGGCGGCGACGGCGTGCATCGCGTCCCGCAGCTCCAGCGCCGAGCCGACGCGCACGACGTCCACCCCGGCGGGCGCGACCAGGTCCGCGGTGTGCGCGGCGACCAGCGTCACCCGGGCGCCGCGCTGGGCGGCGACCCTGGCCAGCGCGAAGCCCTGCCGGCCGGACGAGCGGTTGCCCAGGAAGCGCACCGGGTCGAGCGGCTCGCGCGTGCCGCCCGCCGACACGGCGACGTGCACGCCCTCCAGGTCGCGCGGCAGCGCGTCGGGGCGCGCCAGCAGCAACCGGGCCAGGTCGACGATCTCGGCGGGCTCGGGCAACCGGCCCTTGCCGGTGTCCTTGCCGGTCAACCGGCCGCTGGCGGGCTCGGCGACGATCACGCCGCGCGAGCGCAGCAGCGCCACGTTGGCCCGGGTCGCCGGGTGCTCCCACATCTCGGTGTGCATCGCCGGCACGAGCAGGACCGGGCAGCGCGCGGTCAGCAGCGTGTTGGTGAGCAGGTCGTCGGCCAGGCCGTGGGCGGCCTTCGCGATCAGGTTCGCCGTGGCGGGCGCGACGACGACCAGGTCGGCGTGCTGGCCCAGCTTCACGTGCGGCACCGAGGGGACGTCCTCGAACACCCCGGTCTGCACGGGCCGGCCGGACAGCGCCTCGAACGTGGCCGCGCCGACGAACTTCAGCGCGCCCTCCGTGGGCACGACGCGCACGTCGTGGCCGGACTCGGTGAGCCGGCGCAGCACCTCGCACGCCTTGTAGGCGGCGATGCCCCCGCCCACCCCGAGGATCACGGTGGGGCGTTCGGGGGCGGCGACGGCCTCGGTCACTCGCCCTCGGTGTGCTCGAGGAGACCCGCGTGGATCTCCCGGAGCGCGATCGACAGCGGCTTCTCGCGCGGGCCCGGCTCGACCAGCGGGCCGACGTACTCGAGCAGGCCCTCGCCGAGCTGCGCGTAGTAGTCGTTGATCTGGCGCGCGCGCTTGGCGGCGTAGATCACCAGCGCGTACTTCGAGCTGACCTGCTCCAGGAGGTCGTCGATCGGCGGGTTGGTGATGCCCTCCGGAGTACCCGAGAGCGGGCCCAGCTCGGTGTGCGTGGTCACTCGTCAACGCTCCTGCGGTTCAGGGGTGGGTCTGTGCTGCCGTCGTGTCGAGACAACCGTCCCGTGCCTCGCGACGCGCGTGCTCACGCGTCGGGCACCGGGCCGACCACCAAGTTTAGCAAGCTCACGGCGGCGGATCGCACGTCGTCGTTCACCACGACCTCGTCGAACTCCGGCTCGGCCGCCAGTTCCTCCCTGGCGATCTCCAACCGGCGGGCGACGACGGCGGGGTCCTCGGTGCCGCGGCCGGTCAACCGGCCGACCAGGTCCTCCCACGACGGCGGGGCCAGCATGACCAGCCGGGCCTCCGGCATCGCGACCCGGACCTGCCGGGCGCCCTGCAGCTCGATCTCCAGCAGGGACGGCGTGCCGGCCGCCAGGGCCAGCTCCACCGGCGCCTTGGGGGTGCCGTAGCAGTTGCCCGCGAACTCGGCGTGCTCCAGGAGCTCGCCCCTGGCGACCATCTCGCGGAACTCGGCGGTGTCGACGAAGTGGTAGTGCACCCCGTCGACCTCGCCCGGCCTCGGCTTCCTCGTGGTCACCGAGACGCTGAAGTGGATCTCCGGTTCCATCCGGCGCAGCTCGGCCAGCACGCTGGACTTGCCGACGCCGGACGGACCGGACAGAACGGTGAGGCGGGGCCGGGCGCGAACGCCCGACCCCACCCCGGTGCCATCACTCACTCGCCGCTGAACTCGGTGAGCAGCGCCTTGCGCTGCCGCTCACCCAGGCCGCGCAGCCGACGGGACGGAGCGATCTCAAGGCGCTCCATGATCTGCTGCGCACGCACCTTGCCGACGCCCGGAAGCGCCTCGAGCAGCGCGGACACCTTCATCTTGCCAAGGACCTCGTCGCTCTCGGCGGCCTTCAGCACGTCGGTCAGGTTCGTGCCGCCACGCTTGAGGCGCTCCTTGAGCTCAGCCCGAGTGCGACGAGCGGCAGCAGCCTTCTCCAGCGCTGCGGCCCGCTGCTCCTCGGTAAGCTGGGGAAGGGCCACGATTTCCTCCGTGGTGTGGGAATTTCAATTCTGGATCGGTGCCGCGACCGTACCGAGCGCAATTGCCTGGGTACAACGTGGGTCCCAGTCAGGTGAATCTTTCAGCGCTGGAGTGGTTGCGGCGGGTGGTAGTAGTACCAACACCCACCGACAAGCCCGTCACCGCCACCGGTAACGCCTTGCGCACGCCGTGTGTGGTATGCGCTCGATGGGTGATGGACCTGTCGGTGGGCAGGACCGTACCAGGGAACGTTTGCGCAGGTGAGCGGACCACGTGAAGCGTGTCGCGATTTGATCGTGATCACATCTCCAGGGAGCGCCGCACGGCGGCCGCCGCCGACCGCAACTTTGCGGCTTCCGGGCCGTGCCTGAGCACGTCCCGGGAGGTCGTCGGGAGCACCCCGCGCAGGTCCGCGCCGAAGAGCGCGCGCAGGTCCGCGACGGTCGCGCCTTGGGCCCCGAAACCGGGCGCGAGGACGTATCCGTGCAGGTCGGAGAGGTCCAGCCGGTGCTCGCCGACGGTCGCGCCGACCACCAGGCCGACGTCGCCGAGCGGTTCGAGACCGGCGTTCGCGCGGGCCGCGGCGTCCACGACCGACTGCGCCACGGAACGCCCGTCGGGCCCCACCGCGCGCTGCACCGAGGCGCCCTCGGGATTCGAAGTCAACGCGAGGACGAATATTCCGCGACCGCTCGCGGCGGCGGCTTCCAGGGCCGGGTCGAGCGACCCGAAGCCGAGGTACGGCGACGCGGTGACCGCGTCGCCGGCCAACGGGGAGCCCTCGGTGAGGTACGCCGCCGCGTACGCCGCCATCGTGGAGCCGATGTCGCCGCGCTTCGCGTCCACCAGCACGAGCGTGCCGCTGTCCCTGAGGTCCGCCACGACCCGTTCCAGCACCGCCACGCCCCGTGACCCGTGCGCCTCGAAGAAAGCCGCCTGCGGCTTCACCAGCGCCACGTGGCCGCCGAACGCCTCCACGCAGGTCAGCGCGAACCGCTCCAGCCCCGCGGCGTCCTGGGAGAGGCCCCAGGACGCCAGCAGGCCGGGGTGCGGGTCGATGCCCACGCACAGGGGGCCGTGCTCGGCCACCGCCTTCGCCATCCGCGCGCCGAACCTCTCGCCGACGACCCTCACGCGTCACCCCGCAGGGCCGCCTGGAGGGCCTGGAGGGGCCGCACGCCGATGTCGCCGCGGATCGCGGCCTCGATGCCGTGCACGGCCGCCGCCGCGCCCTGGATCGTGGTCACGCAGGGGATGTCCTTGGCCACGGCCGCGGTGCGGATCTCGTAGCCGTCCACGCGTGGCCCGTGGTTGCCGTACGGGGTGTTGATGATCATGTCGACGGTGCCCGCGAGGATGGCGTCCACGATGTTGTCGGCGCCCTCGAAGTGCTTGCGCACGATCGTGCAGGGGATGCCGTTGCGGCGCAGCACCTCGGCCGTGCCGGCGGTGGCCAGCACCTCGAAGCCCAGGTCGGCGAGCCGCTTGACCGGGAAGATCATGGCCCGCTTGTCCCGGTTGGCCACCGACACGAACACCCGGCCCGACGTGGGCAGGGAGCCGTAGGAGGCGGTCTGGGACTTGGCGTAGGCCATGCCGAAGGACACGTCGATGCCCATGACCTCGCCGGTCGACTTCATCTCCGGGCCGAGCAGCGAGTCGACGCCCTTGCCCTCCGGCGTGCGGAACCGGTGGAACGGCAGCACGGCCTCCTTGACCGCGACCGGGGCGTGCGGCGGCAGCTTGGCGCCGTCGCCGGTCTTGGGCAGCAGCCCCTCGGTGCGCAGCTGGGCCACGGTGGCGCCGAGCATGATCCGGGCGGCGGCCTTGGCCAGCGGCACCGCCGTGGCCTTGGAGACGAACGGGACGGTGCGCGAGGCGCGCGGGTTGGCCTCCAGGACGTACAGCACGTCGTCCTTGAGGGCGTACTGCACGTTGAGCAGGCCGCGCACGCCGATGCCCTCGGCGATGGCCAGCGTGGACCGCCGGACCGCCTCGACGTCGGACTCGCCGAGCGTGATCGGCGGCAGGGCGCACGCCGAGTCGCCGGAGTGCACGCCGGCCTCCTCGATGTGTTCCATCACACCCCCGATGAACACCTCGTGGCCGTCGTAGAGGGCGTCCACGTCGATCTCGATGGCGTCGTCGAGGAACCGGTCGACCAGCACCGGGTGCTCCGGGCTGACCTCGGTGGCGCGCTGGATGTAGCCCTGGAGGGTGTCCTCGTCGTAGACGATCTCCATGCCGCGACCGCCGAGCACGTACGAGGGCCGCACCAGCACCGGGTAGCCGATCTCGTCGGCGATGGCCTTGGCCTGCGCGAACGAGGTGGCCATGCCGTACTTCGGGGCGGGCAGCCCGGCGTCGGCGAGGACCTGGCCGAACGCGCCGCGCTCCTCGGCGAGGTGGATGGCGTGCGGCGGGGTGCCCACGATGGGCACGCCCGCGTCCGCGAGGCGCCGCGCCAGGCCCAGCGGCGTCTGGCCGCCGAGCTGCACGATCACGCCCACGACCGTGCCGGAGCGCTGCTCGGAGTGGAACACCTCCAGCACGTCCTCGAACGTCAGCGGCTCGAAGTACAGCCGGTCGGCCGTGTCGTAGTCGGTGGAGACGGTCTCCGGGTTGCAGTTGACCATCACGGTCTCGTACCCGGCCGCGCGCAGCGCCATGGCCGCGTGCACGCACGAGTAGTCGAACTCGATGCCCTGCCCGATCCGGTTCGGTCCCGAGCCGAGGATCAGCACCTTCGGCTTGTCGCGCTGCTCGGCGACCTCGCTCTCGGCGTCGGGGTCCAGCTCGTAGGCCGAGTAGTGGTAGGGCGTCCTGGCGGCGAACTCGGCGGCGCAGGTGTCCACCGTCTTGAACACCGGCCGCACGGCCAGCCGGTGGCGCAGCGAGCGCACGCCGTCCTCGCCGGCCAGCTCCGGGCGCAGCGCGGCGACCTGCCGGTCGGACAGGCCCGCCCGCTTGGCCTTGCGCAGCAGCCGCTCGTCCAGCACGGGCGCGTCCTCGAGCTCGCCGCGCAGGTCGACCAGCCAGGCCAGCTGCTCGATGAACCACGGGTCGATCCGCGAGGCCTCGTGCACCTGCTCGATCGTCGCGCCGAGGCGCAGCGCGCGGTCCACCGTGTACAGACGCCCGTCGTGGCCGTTGCGCAGGGCGTCCAGAGTGGACTCCAGCGTCACGGCGGGGTCCGTGCCCGAAGGGTCGGGCACGGTCCAGAAACCGGCGGCTTTCGTCTCCATGGAGCGCAACGCCTTGCCCAGGGCCTCCACGAAGCTGCGGCCGATGGACATCGCCTCGCCGACCGACTTCATGGTCGTGGTGAGGGTGCTGTCCGCGCCGGGGAACTTCTCGAACGCGAACCGCGGCACCTTCACCACGACGTAGTCCAGCGTCGGTTCGAAACTGGCCGGAGTTTCACCGGTGATGTCGTTCCGGATCTCGTCGAGCGTGTAGCCGATGGCGAGTTTCGCGGCGATCTTGGCGATCGGGAAACCGGTCGCTTTCGACGCCAACGCGGACGAGCGGGAGACGCGCGGGTTCATTTCGATGACGACCATGCGGCCGTTCCCGGGGTGGATCGCGAACTGGATGTTGCAGCCGCCGGTGTCCACCCCGACCTCGCGGATGACCGCGATGCCGACGTCGCGCATGTGCTGGTACTCGCGGTCGGTGAGCGTCATCGCCGGGGCCACGGTCACCGAGTCGCCGGTGTGCACGCCCATCGGGTCGATGTTCTCGATGGAGCAGACGACGACCACGTTGTCGTTGCGGTCGCGCATCAGCTCCAGCTCGTACTCCTTCCAGCCGAGCACGCTCTCCTCGACCAGCACCTCGGTGACCGGGGACTCGGCCAGGCCGCTCGCGGCCAGCCGCTCCAGCTCCTCGGGGGTGTGCGCCATGCCGGAGCCGAGGCCGCCCATGGTGAACGACGGCCGGATGACGACCGGCAGGCCCAGGTCGGCGACGGTCGCGCGGACGTCGTCCATGGTCTTGCAGACCGCGCTGCGCGGCACGTCCGCGCCGATCTTGCGGACCAGGTCCTTGAAGATCTGCCGGTCCTCGCCGCGCTGGATGGCGTCGATGTCCGCGCCGATCAGCTCGACGTCGTACTTCTCCAGGACGCCGCGCTCGTGCAGCGCGATGGCGGTGTTCAACGCGGTCTGGCCGCCCAGCGTGGCCAGGATGGCGTCCGGCCGCTCGGCCGCGATGACCTTCTCCACGAACTCCGGGGTGATCGGCTCGACGTAGGTGGCGTCGGCGAACTCAGGGTCCGTCATGATCGTCGCCGGGTTGGAGTTGACCAGGGAGACCCGCAGGCCCTCCTCGCGCAGCACCCGGCACGCCTGGGTGCCGGAGTAGTCGAACTCGCAGGCCTGGCCGATGACGATCGGGCCGGAGCCGATGACCAGCACGTGCTTGAGATCAGTCCTCTTCGGCATCAGCGGCCCTCGCCCATCATCGTCACGAACTCGTCGAACAGCGGTGCGGCGTCGTGGGGACCGGCCGCGGCTTCGGGGTGGTACTGCACGCTGAACGCGGGCACGTCCAAGGCCCGCACGCCCTCGACCGTGCCGTCGTTGGGGCAGTAGTGGCTCAGCAGCACACGGCCGAAGTCGGAGGTGAACTCCTCCCCCGGCTCGCCCTCCAGCGCGAACCCGTGGTTCTGCGCGGTGATCGCCACCTTGCCGGTCGCCACGTCGATCACCGGGATGTTGATGCCCCGGTGGCCGTAGCGCAGCTTGTAGGTGTCGCGGCCGAGCGCGCGGCCGAGGATCTGGTTGCCGAAGCAGATGCCGAACAGCGGGATCCGCCGGTCGAGCACGCCGCGGGTCAGCTCGACCGCGTGCGCCTGGGTGGCCGGGTCGCCCGGCCCGTTGGACAGGAACACGCCGTCCGGCCGCACCGCGACCAGGTCGTCCAGGGTCGAGGTCAGCGGCAGCACGTGCACCTCGATGCCCCGCTCGGCCATCATCCGCGGCGTGTTGGACTTGATGCCCAGGTCGAGCGCGGCGACGGTGAGGCGGCGCTCGCCGACGGCCTCGACCACGTACGGCTCGGGCGTGGTCACGTCGCCCGCGAGGTCCGCGCCCACCATGGCGGGCGCGCTGCGGACGCGGTCCAGCATCTCCTCGACGCCGCCGAGGTCGTCGCCGGAGAACACGCCCGCGCGCATCGCGCCCTGCTCGCGCAGGTGGCGGGTCAGCATCCGGGTGTCGACGCCGGAGATGCCCACGACGCCCTGACCGGCCAGCGCGTCGTCCAGGGTGCGGGTGGACCGCCAGTTGGACGGCACCCGCGCCGGGTCGCGCACCACGTAGCCGGAGACCCAGATGCGGCCCGACTCGTCGTCCTCGTCGTTCCAGCCGGTGTTGCCGATCTGCGGCGCGGTCTGCACCACGATCTGGCGGTGGTAGGACGGGTCGGTCAGGGTCTCCTGGTAGCCCGTCATGCCGGTGGAGAACACCACTTCGCCCAGGCTCGCGCCGACCGCGCCGTAGGCCTCGCCGCGGAACACGCGGCCGTCTTCCAGCACCAGTGCCGCGTTCGTCTTGACCGAGTTGTTCATGCGGGGCCTCCCAGCGCTTGCACCCACTGCTCGTACACGTCCTTGTCGTCGCCCCGGAACCCGGTGTCGAACACCTGGTCGCCGAGGTGCCAGCGCACGACCAGCAGGCCGTCCGCCGTCATCACCTTGCCCGCGAGGCCGCGGGCCGTCCGGGCGCCGTCCACCCGGTCCGCCGGGATCCACAGCGCGCTCGCGCCGGTGCGCTCCACCAGCACGCCGCTCTCGGTGAGCTTGAGGGTCGCCTCGGCGCGGTGGCCGATGTCGCCGACCGCCACCCGGTCCTGCCAGTCGTCGCCGATGGTGGTGCCGACGTACACGCCGGTCGTCTCCAGCATCGTCGCGCCGGTCTCGGCGGGCGGCTGCGGGAACTCCGGCAGCACCCCGGCCTGCCGGCGGGCGCGCCGCCGCCAGCCGTGCCACATGCCGTACAGGCACAGCAGGAAGATCGCCAGCACGGCGAGGGAGAGCAGCACGCGCGTCATGCCGGGATCCTTCCGCCGACCGCCGTCACGCGCCCGCGCAGCAGGGTCGCGACCACCGCGCCGGGCAGCTCCATGCCCTCGAACGGGGTGTTGGCCGCGATGCTGGCGAACTCCGCGCCGCGCACCGTCCAGGTGGCGTCCGGGTCGACCAGGACGAGGTTGGCGGGCTCGCCGACCTCGATCGGCCGGCCCTGGTCGGGCAGGCCCGCGATCCCGGCGGGCCGCTCGCTCATCACCCGCGCCACGCCCCGCCAGTCCAGCAGACCGGTCTTGACCATGGTCTCCACCACGATCGACAGCGCGGTCTGCAGGCCGAGCATGCCGGGCCGGGCCGCGGACCACTCGGTGTCCTTGTCCTGCACGGCGTGCGGCGCGTGGTCGGTGGCCACGCAGTCGATGACGCCCTCGGCGAGCGCCCGGCGCAGCACCTCGACGTCGGCCGCCGTGCGCAGCGGCGGGTTGACCTTGTTCACCGGGTCGTAGGTGGCCAGCCGCTCGTCGGTCAGCAGCAGGTGGTGCGGCGTGACCTCGGCGGAGACCTCCGTGCCGCGGGCCTTGGCCCACCTGAGCACGTCGGCGGTGCCGGTGGTGGAGACGTGGCAGACGTGCAGCCGGGCGCCCGCGTGCAGCGCCAGCAGGCAGTCCCGGGCCACGATCGACTCCTCGGCGGCGGCGGGCCAGCCCTGCAGGCCCAGCCGGGAGGCCTGCTCGCCCTCGTGCGCCTGCGCGCCCACGGTGAGCCGGGGCTCCTCCGCGTGCTGCGCGACGACCACGTCCAGCGCCTTGCTGTACTCCAGCGCGCGCCGCATGATCAGCGGGTCGTGCACGCAGTGGCCGTCGTCGGAGAACATCCGCACGCCGGCCTTGGCCATCGTGCCCAGCTCGGCGAGCTTGACGCCCTCCAGGCCGACGGTGACCGCGCCGACCGGGTGCACGTCGACCAGGCCGACCTCGCGGCCGCGCCGGGCGACGTGCCGGACGACGACCTCGTTGTCCGCGACCGGGCTCGTGTTGGCCATGGCGAACACCGCCGTGTAGCCGCCCAGCGCGGCGGCGGCCGAGCCGGTGGCGATGGTCTCGGTGTCCTCGCGGCCGGGTTCGCGCAGGTGGGTGTGCAGGTCGACGAAGCCGGGCAGCAGGACCGCGCCGTTCCCCTCGACCACGTCCGCGTCCTCGGTGATCCCGCCGATCGCGGCGATCACGCCGTCGCGGATCAGCACATCGGTCGGGTCGCCCTCGCCGTACGGTCGTACTCCCCTGAGGATCAAGGGGTTCACGCGGTCTCCTCCTCGTGGGCAAGCAGGTGGTAGAGCACGGCCATGCGCACGTGCACGCCGTTGCGCACCTGGTCGGTGATGGCGGCGCGGGGCGAGTCGGCGACCGCCGAGGCGATCTCCATGCCGCGCAGCATCGGACCGGGGTGCAGCACGACGGCGTGCTCGGGCAGCAGCTCCAGCCGCCGCTCGCTCAGGCCGTAGGCGATCGAGTACTCGCGGGCCGACGGGAAGAAGTGCCCGTTGCCCCCCGCGCCGGCGGGCCCGCCGTACATCCGCTCGGCCTGCACCCTCAGCAGCATGACCGCGTCGAGGCTGGGCAGCGCGGCGTCCAGCTCGTGCGAGACGGTCACCGGCCAGCTCTCCACCCCGGTCGGCAGCAGCGTCGGCGGCGCGACCAGCGTCACGTCCGCGCCCAGGGCGGTGAGCAGGTGCACGTTGGACCGGGCGACCCGGCTGTGCAGCACGTCGCCGACGATCGCGATCCGGCGGTCCCGCAGGTCGCCGAGGCGTTCCCGCAGGGTGGCCGCGTCGAGCAGGGCCTGGGTGGGGTGCTCGTGCATGCCGTCGCCGGCGTTGACCACCGACGTGCCCGCCTCGTGCAGCCAGCCGGCCAGCCGGTGGGCCGCGCCGGACGCCGGGTGCCGCACGATGACGCAGTCCGCGCCCGCCGCGGCCAGGGTCAGCGCGGTGTCGCGCAGCGACTCGCCCTTGCCCACGCTGGAGCCGGAGGACGAGACGTTCACCACGTCCGCGCTCATCCACTTGCCCGCGATCTCGAAGCTGACCCGGGTGCGGGTGGAGTTCTCGTAGAACATCGTGATGACCGTGCGACCGCGCAACGTCGGCAGTTTCCGCACCTCACGGCCTTCGAGGGCCTGCTTGAGGCTCGCCGCGGTGTCCAGGATGGCCGTCGCCTGGTCCGGGTCGATGCCCTCGGTGGTGAGCAGGTGCTTCACCGCAGCACCACCCCGTCGCGCTGGTCGAACTCGTCCAGCAGCACGTGGACCTCCTCGGTGCGGGCCGTCGGCACGTTCTTGCCCACGTAGTCCGCGCGGATCGGCAGCTCGCGGTGGCCGCGGTCGACCAGGACGGCCAGCTGCACGGCGCGCGGGCGGCCGTGGTCGCGCAGGGCGTCGAGCGCGGCGCGGATCGTGCGACCGGAGAACAGCACGTCGTCCACCAGGACCACGAGCTTGTCGTCGACGCCGCCCTCGGGCAGCTTGGTCGCCTCCAGCGGGCGGGTGGGCCCTCGGCGCAGGTCGTCCCGGTAGAGGGTGACGTCCAGCGTGCCGGTCGGCACCTCGACACCCGAGAACTCGGCGATGCGGACGGCCAGCCGGCGGGCCAGCGGCGCTCCCCGGCTCGGAATCCCCATCAGGACTACTGCGGGTGCGCTCGGTGCATCAAGAGCGGTCTTCTCGATGATCTGATGGGCCATTCGGGCGACGGTGCGCGCGACGTCGCCGGCCGACAGGAGCTCTCGCTCCCCGGCCGGGTCCGTCGCGCCACGTTGACGTGGCGCCACGGTGGACCTCCTTCCCCGCCTCGCTGGACGGGTCCTTAAAGGACGTCGGACACCCGGCTGCGACCGGGCTGACCAGCACCGTATCAGGCGCGCGCGGTCAATCTTCCGGGTGGTGTGCGTGGTCTCGCCCACCTGTCCCATCGAGATCAGCTTGACCTGGTGACCACGGAGAGCAATCATTACTCTGCGTATTGATCTAAGCCTCCCCGCGGCAGTCCCCTACCGGCTGACGGGGCGAATGAACGGAGAACCGCCACATGGGCGACTACGCCAAGGCGCTGGGGGCAAAGCTCCGCGCGATCCGCCAGCAGCAGGGCTTGTCTTTGCACGGCGTCGAGCAGAAGTCCGGCGGTCGCTGGAAGGCCGTGGTCGTCGGCTCGTACGAGCGCGGCGACCGCGCCGTGACCGTGCAGAAGCTCGCCGAGCTGGCCGACTTCTACGGCGTCCCGGTGGCCGAGCTGCTGCCGGAAGGTCGGGTTCCGTCCGGCGCGGAACCCGCCACGAAGATCGTCATCAACCTGGAACGGCTGCAACAGCTGCCGGCGGAGAAGGTCGGGCCGCTCGCGCGGTACGCGGCCACCATCCAGAGCCAGCGCGGCGACTACAACGGCAAGGTCCTGTCCATCCGGACCGAGGACCTGCGGTCGTTGGCGATCATCTACGACATGACGCCCGGCGAGCTGACCGAGCAGCTCATCGACTGGGGCGTGCTGCCTCCCGAGGCTCGTCCGGCCAAGGAGGACTGAGCACGCGGAAAAGGGCCACCCGGCGGTTCGCCAATGGGTGGCCCTTCCGACCTGTGACCTGCTCGTGGGCAGGCGCCGGGCGCGCGGCCGCGCGAGGTGCGGCCGCGGCGCGCGGCCGGGTGGCGCGTGGCTAGAGCACGGCCCGGAGCTGGTCGGCGATGACCGCGATCCGGCCGAGCACGCCGTTGACGAACCGCGGCGAGTCGTCCGTGGACAGGCCCTTGGCCAGCTCGACCGCCTCGTCGATCGCGACCGCGTCCGGCACGTCCGCGGCCCACAGCAGCTCGTAGAGCCCGATCCGCAGCACCGCGCGGTCGACCGCCGGCATGCGCTGCAGCGTCCACCCCTCCGCGTGCTCGGAGATCAGGTCGTCGATGCGCGCGCGGTGCGCCGTGACGCCTTCCACCAGGACGATCGTGTAGTCGTTCACCGGCGGCACGTCCGTCGAACCGACCCGGTCCGCGATCAGCGTCACCGGGTCGGCGCCCCGCAGGTCGGCCTCGTAGAGGACGTCCAGCGCGCGTTTGCGGGCCTTGCTCCGTGCGCCCATCTCAGCCGTTCACTCGACCCAGGTAACGGCCGTCGCGGGTGTCGACCTTGATCTTCTCGCCGGTGGTGACGAACAGCGGCACCTGGATCTCCGCGCCGGTCTCCAGCGTGGCGGGCTTGGTGCCGCCGGTGGAGCGGTCGCCCTGCAGACCCGGGTCGGTGTGCTGGATCACGAGCTCGACCGAGGTGGGGAGCTCGATGAACAGCGCGACGCCCTCGTGCATGGCGACGATCGCTTCCTGGTTCTCCAGCATGTAGTTCGCCGCGTCGCCGACCGTGTCGGCCGGGATGCTGATCTGGTCGTAGGTGTCGCCGTCCATGAAGACGAAGTCGGCGCCGTCCTTGTACAGGTAGGTCATGCCGCGCTTGTCGACGGTGGCCGTCTCGACCTTGGTGCCCGCGTTGAAGGTCCTGTCCACGACCTTGCCGGACATGACGTGCTTCAACGTGGTGCGCACGAAGGCGCCGCCCTTGCCCGGCTTCACGTGCTGGAACGCGGTGACGGTCCACAGCTGGCCGTCGAGGTTCAGCACCAGGCCGTTCTTCAGGTCGTTGGTGGTGGCCACGGTGGTGGGCTCTCCTGTTGCGTGAGTGGAGGACGACGTCGGCTTGGCCGACGAATCCGATTCGGGCGATCCGACTTCAGATGACCACGAGCTCCTTCGTGGTCAGGGTGAGGAGCTCCGGGGCGCCTTCGCGCACCACGAGCGTGTCCTCGATGCGGACACCACCCTTCCCGGCCAGGTACACACCGGGCTCGACGGTGACCGCCATGCCGGGCAAGAGTGTACCGTCACCCGCCTTCGACAGCGCTGGAGCCTCGTGGATCTGCAGGCCGACGCCGTGGCCGAGGCCGTGCAGGAACTCCTCGCCGTACCCGGCGTCCTCGATCACGCCGCGCGCCGCCGCGTCGACGTCCGAGACCCGCGCGCCGACCGCCAGCGCGGCCCGGCCCGCCGCCTGCGCGGCCGCGACGAGCTGGTGCAGCTCGCGCTGCCAGTCCGCGGCCCGGCCGACGACCAGGGTGCGGGTCATGTCGGAGTGGTAGCCGTCGACCAGCGCGCCGAAGTCCAGCTTCACGAAGTCGCCGTCGCGGACCGGGGCGTCGGTCGGCCGGTGGTGCGGCACCGCCGAGTTAGCGCCCGTCGCCACGATCGACTCGAACGACGGCCCGGCCGCGCCGTGGTCGAGCATCCGGCTCTCCAGCTCGCGGGCGATCTCCTTCTCGCTGCGGCCCGGCCGCAGGCCGCCGTGCTCGACGAGGCCGGCCAGCGCCCGGTCGGCCGCCGCGCACGCCATGCGCAGCGCCTCGACCTCGGCGTCGTCCTTGACCAGCCGCAGCCGTTCGACCAGGTCGGCGGCGCGCACCAGCTCGGCGCCGTCGGCGGCGGCGGTGAGCACGTCCAGGCCGTCCACGGTCACGTGGCGGCTCTCGAAGCCGACCCGGCCCGCGCCCGCCTTCGCGGCCCGCTCGACCAGCGCCGCGTCGCACGGCCGGTCGATGACCCGCCGCAGGTCCGGCACCTGCGCGGCGGCCTGCGTGAGGTAGCGGCCGTCGGTGCAGAACACCGTCGCGTCGTCGGAGTCCGCGTGCACGAGCAGCGCCGCGTTCGACCCGGTGAACCCGGTGAGGTAGCGGACGTTGAGCAGGTCGGTCACCAGCAGCGCGTCCAGCTCCCGGTCCCGGAGCGTGGCGCGCAGGGCGGCGCGGCGAGTGGAGTGCGGCATGCCAGCAGCCTAAGCCCCGGTCGACCGCCTGACCCTGCCACTCGATCGGGTGAACCGTGCTGAATCGTGCGACGGTTCGCGTGACGGATAGTGGGGACCTCGGCGGGCCCTGGGTGGGACCGCCGGACCGACTTAGGGTGGGGCGCATGCGCGCATGGCTGGTCCGAGGGTTGTGGCTGGGTCTGTTCCACGGCGGGGTGCAGACCGGCGCCTCGGCGGTGAGCGTCCACAGCCCCGACGCCGCCTCGTCGACCCGGTACATCGCGATCGGGCTGGTGGTCGTCATCGGCGTGCTGTGGGGCGCGTTGGACGCGTGGCGGCAGCTCGACGGGCGGGGCATGGTGTGGTTCGCCGCCGCGCTGGTGGCGGGCCCCCTGGCCGGGGTCGTGGGGGTGGCCGGCCGGTCGTGGGTGGACCAGACGGGGCTCGAGTCGCTCGGCCCGGCGCTGACCGGCGGCGCCGCGTTCACCGCGTTGCTGGTGATGGCGACGGCGGCGGTCGGGATGGGCGTCGGCAACGCCCTGCCCCAGCCGGACGACTCGCGCCGGCCCGACGGGTCGCGCTAGCGGTCGCGTGCCGGGGCCGGGGCCGGGGCCGGGGCCAGCGTCGACGTCGACGTCGACGTCCGGCTCAGCGGCGCAGTGCGCCGGCCTTCTCGTAGGAGTCCCACTCCTTCTTGGTGACCGAGGTGAGCTGCGACGAGTTCAGCGTGACGACCTCGATCGCGGCCTCGCCCCTGCCGAGCGCCCACAGCCGGCCCTCCAGCACCAGCCCGACCTGGCCGTCGGGTCCGCGCACCGCCTTCGCGCCCGCCGGGACCTCCGCCGCGACCGGCAGGTCGTCCACGACCGGCGGCCGGCGGTTCAGCACCCTGGTGGCGAGCCGGTCGGTCACCGAGCGGCGCTCCAGCCGCACCACTTCGCCGTCCAGCACGAGGTCCGTGGTGTTCGCGGGCGACGGCACGGCGTAACCGCGCAGCAGCGGCGCCGAGTCCTCGTGCGCGCAGCCGGGCACGTTCGCGAGGTCGAGCCCGAACTGGGTCAGGTCGGTCGGGGCCGCCGCCGCGCCGTCCAGGGTCGCGCGGACCACGTCCACCGCGATCCGGCCGCACGGGTCGTCGGCGTTCACCGGCGCGTGCCCGAGGGGCGTGCGGACCAGGCCGGGGCCTTCCCGCCAGGGGCCCGGGATGTGCACCTGGGGGTGCGGGTTCGCGGTGAACTCCTTGTTCCAGAAGGTCAACGTCGTGCCGTGCTCGGTCTCATGGGCGATGACGAACGCGTGCAGCGCGGCCACGTACATCCAGTCGGCGCTGAACGCGTCGACCACCGAGCGGGTCCGCTTCGACCGCGTGTCGGGCACCTGCTGGAAGCCGCCGGGCCCGAGGGCCTGCACGCCGGAGGCGAACGTCGGGTCCTTGGAGCGCAGCACGAACTGGCCCGCGCCGTTCCACCCGGCGGCCTCGCCGGTGGTGTCGGTGAACATCAGGTGGAACCAGCCGTCCACGACCACCACCGACGGCTGGCCCGCGCCGTAGGTGTTGTCCCGGACCTCGTCGTAGGACGGGCTCACGATCGGCTTGCCGCCGGCCGCGCGCGTCCACGTGGTGCCGTCCGGGCTGGTGGCGACCCCGATGGCGTTGCCGTTGGCGTGATCACCCGCCGCGCCGGTGTAGTAGAGGTAGTAGGTGTCGCCGACCTTGATCACCGACGGGTCGCAGGTGTGCACGCCGTCGAAGCCCGTGACGCTGCCGGACAGCACCGGGACGGCCTGCGCGCCGCCGGGGGCGGCGAACGGACCGGCCGCCGAGGCGCTCTCCGCGTAGAGCAGGTCGTCGCCGGGTGGCGCGGCCACCATGAGCTGGCTGCACCACCACATGCGGTGGCGGCCGCCCTCCAGCAGGATCGTCGGCCCGTAGTTGTACGGCGCGTCCCCGCCGTGCGCCACCACACCGCCGCTCTGCCGGCCCCGGTCGGCGGTCAGCGGCACCGGCTTGGGCGCCTGCTCGGCCGTGCCGCCCGGTGGATCGGACGTGGCGGCGCCGCTCGGCGCGGGGGACGAGCCGGACGCCGACCTCGATGCCACCCCTGGCGCCGACGCCGGTGCCGACGCCGGGTCGGCGACGCTCGGAGCGCAGGCCGCCAGCAGCGCGACGGCCATCGCGGCCCCGAGGAGCCTCACCGCTCCCACACCGGACCTGGACATGGCGGGACGGATCTCCACTTCTGTTTCCGGCGACCTGGTTCTGGCGACCTTCTGGTTCTGCGACGTCCGGACACCGGGACCACGGCCACGGCCCGGTCGCGGTCCAGTGTAGAGATCGACTCCCCCTGCCGAGTGTCAACCGGACGAGGCCACGAGCTCCACCTCAAAGCCGTCCGTGTTCTCCAGGTACGCGGCATAGTGATCGGGACCACCCGCGTGGGGATACCTGTCCGCGAACAACGGCACCCACCCGTGACCGGCCGCCGCCACCGCCAACCGATCGACCCCCGCCCGGCCGTCGACAACGCTGGTGCTCGACCCACCCCAGTTCGGTGAGCAACCAGCCGATGCTGTGCTCGGCGCGGCCCAGATCGGGCACCCACAACTCGACGTGGTGCAACCCCCAGCCACCATCCCCACCACCACCCGCCCGCCACCGTCCTCTGATGATCACCCGAAAGGGGCACGAGCGTCGGGGATGAATGGTAGGCCGGAATTTGTTGCCGGAAGAAAGAAGGTGTGGCACCCGGCCCCTGGTGCATGTGACGGCTGGTTCTGCCCGACCACCGCGCCGACCGAGCCGGGATCGACGCGACCGGGCCGACCACAGGGCGGTCGAGCGCGGGGCGGACGGGCGGATGGCCGGATCACGGTCGCCGGGTCGGTTCAGGGCTGGTGGTCAGCCCAGGGCGGATCGCTCGACGCGGTCGGCTGAGCGATTCGCCGGGGACGGTCGGGTCGGTGGGGCGGTCAGAGCAGGATGCTCCCGCCCGACTTCGGCTTCGGCTCGGACGCGACCGCGGAGTAGGCCGCGGCGATGAGCGCCGGGTCCGGGCCCTCCAGGCGACCGGGCTTGGCCAGGCCGTCCAGCACCACGAACCGCAGCACGCCCGAGCGGGTCTTCTTGTCCGACCGCATGCCCTCCAGGAGCTGGCCGAGCGCGTCCGGGTCGTAGCCGGTCGGCAGGCCGAGCGAGGTGAGGATCGAGCGGTGGCGGTCGGCGGTGGCGTCGTCCAGCCGGCCCGCCAGGCGGGCGAGTTCGGCGGCGAACACCAGGCCGACGCTGACCGCCGCGCCGTGCCGCCAGCGGTAGCGCTCGCGGCGTTCGATGGCGTGCGCGAGGGTGTGGCCGTAGTTCAGGATCTCCCGCAGGTCGGACTCGCGCAGGTCGGTCGAGACCACGTCGGCCTTGACCTGGATCTTGCGGCGGACCAGCTCCTCGATCACGTCGCCGGACGGGTCGAGGGCGGCTTCCGGGTCGGCTTCGATCAGGTCGAGGATCACCGGGTCGGCGATGAAGCCGCCCTTGACCACTTCGGCCATGCCGGCGACGAGTTCGTTGCGCGGCAACGTTTCCAGCGTGGTCAGGTCGACCATGACGGCGTCCGGCTCGTAGAACGTGCCGACGAGGTTCTTGCCCGCGTCGGTGTTGATGCCGGTCTTGCCGCCGACCGCGGCGTCCACCATGCCGAGCAGGGTGGTGGGCACGTGGACCAGCTTCACGCCGCGCATCCACGTGGAGGCGACGAACCCGGCCAGGTCGGTCACCGCGCCGCCGCCGAGGCTGACCACGACGTCCGTGCGGCCGAGGCCGATGCGGCCGAACACGTCCCAGCAGTACCCGGCGACCCGCAGGTCCTTGCCGTCCTCGGCGTCGGGGACCTCGACGCGGTGCGCGTCGATCCCGGCGGCCTCCAGCTCGCCGCGGACCGCTTCGGCGGTCTCCGCCAACGTCGGCGTGTGGACGATCGCCGCCCTCGCCGTGCCCTTCAGGGTCTCGACCAGGTCGCCGAGCAGGCCGCGGCCCACCACCACGTCGTACGGTCGTTCCGCGGCCACGCGGATCCGCACCGGCTCGCCCATCACCACTCCCCTCGTCGGGTCACCATTCGACCACGTCCGGTCCGAGCACGTCGCCGCCCCACACCCCGGCCAGCACCCCGGCCTGGTCCTTGATCGCGCGCCGGGCCGTGCCCTTGACCTTCGACCAGCCCGTGAGCTGGAACGTCACCGTCCGACCGCGGAACTCGTGCCGCCACGCGCCCACGACCCGGCCGTGCACGACGAGCGCGCCGGGGCTGCCGACGGGCCGCCACACCCGCTTGGCGACGTCCGGGTCGGCGACCAGGCGGCGCGGGCCGAGCAGGTACGGGTCGCGCGGGAACAGCAGCAGGCCGGCGGGCGGGTCGGGCGCAGGCGGCACGTCCTCGTGCGCCAGCAGCGGTTTGCCGTCGACCCGCACGGGACGCAGGTCGGGCCACGTGTCCTGAGGTCCCGCGCCGAGCCACTTCTCCGCGTCGGCCTTGGCGAACGGGCCGACGAGCCGCGCGTAGTCGCGCAGCAGGACCGGCTCGCCGGGGTCTTCGACGTCGGGTTTCCCGGTCGGGCGGCGGAACACGAGCTTCGCGCCCAGGTGTTCCAGTTCGACGCCCGCGAGGAGCGTGGCGAGGCGGAACACGTTCTCGATGACGTGGTGGGCGTCGCAGGTCGGGCAGTGCGGGGTGACGGCCTCGGGCAGCAGCGGGCTGATGGCGGCGGACAGCTCGCCCTTGGTGGCCGTGTCGCCGGGGAACTCGCGGTGCAGGACGTCGACGACGAGGTCGAGGTGCGCCAGGTCGGGTGTCGGGTGCGCGCCGCACCAGGCCGCCAGTTGCCGCGGGGTGCGTGGCCGGAGTTGGCGGCGCAGCGCGGGCAGGTCGTCGCGGCGGTGCAGGTGCGGTGCGCCGCGCAGGCTCAGCACGCGGACCAGGTCACGGGCGTCCACGGTGTCCTCGCGGCGGCCGCGCACGCCCAACGCCGCCGCGCCCGTCTTCGGCGGGCTGTCCACCACGCCCAGCGGCAGCACCGCGTCGGGGTCGTCGCCGTGCAGACCTTGCGCCGCGGCGCGGTGTGCGAGGACCTGCGCCCCGGTCAGGTCCACTCAGGTCCCTTGCGCCGGTCCCGTCGGGCGCAGCACGGCGTCGACCACCTGCTCCGGCGTGAGGTCGTCGGTGGTCACCTCGATCGTGGCGACCTCCCGGTACAGCGGCAGGCGCGCGTCCAGCAGGGACTTGAAGGTCGCGCGGGGGTTCACGCCCGCCAGCAGCGGCCGGGCGCTGGACATGCCGGTGCGCCGCACGCCCTCGGCCATGCCGACGTTCAGGAAGACCACGGTGTGCCCGGCGAGCCGGCCGCGGGTGGTCGCGGACAGCACCGCGCCGCCGCCGAGCGCCAGCACGCCGTCGTGGCTGTTCAGGCCTTCGGCGACGGCGTGTTCCTCCATCGCGCGGAACGCGGGCTCGCCGTCGTCGGTGAAGACGTCGGAGATCGGTTTGCCGGCGGTGGCGACGATGTCGTCGTCGGTGTCGCGGAAGGCGACGTCGAGGCGTTCGGCGAGCAGCCGGCCGACGGTCGTCTTGCCGGCTCCGGGTGGGCCGAGGACGACGAACCGGGGGCTCACAGGCCCTCCCAGCGGGCTTCCAGCGCCTCCAGGTAGGAGGCGACGTTGCGCTTGGTCTCGGCGATCGAGTCGCCGCCGAACTTCTCCAGCGCCGTCTCGGCCAGCACGAGGGCGACCACGGACTCCAGCACCACGCCCGCGCGCGGCACCGCGCACACGTCCGAGCGCTGGTGGATCGCCACCGCGGGCTCTCCGGTCCGGACGTCCACAGTGGACAGGGCGCGGGGCACCGTCGAGATCGGCTTCATGGCGACGCGGACGCGCAGCGGCTCGCCGTTGGTGATGCCGCCCTCCAGGCCGCCCGCCCGGTTGGAGCGCCGCGTGACGCCCTTCGGTCCCGGGCCGCGGTCGATCTCGTCGTGGGCTTCGCTGCCCCAGCGCTCGGCGGTGGTGAAGCCGTCGCCGATCTCCACGCCCTTCATCGCCTGCACGCCCATGAGCGCGCCGGCCAGCCGCGCGTCGAGGCGGCGGTCCCAGTGGACGTGCGAGCCGAGGCCCGGCGGCAGGCCGTAGACGATGACCTCGATCACGCCGCCGACCGTGTCACCCGCCTCCTTCACCGCCTCGACCTCGGCCACCATCGCCTCGGTGCCGCGGGCGTCGAAGGCCCGGACGGGGCTCGCGTCGACGGCGGCCAGGTCACCCGGGCCGGGCACGGGCGCGTCGGCGGGCGTCTTGGCCTTGCCGATGGAGACGACGTGGCTGATCACGTCCGCGTCGAAGACCTGCTTGAGGAAGTGGCGGGCGACGGTGCCCAGCGCGGTGCGGGCGGCGGTCTCGCGGGCGCTGGCGCGTTCCAGCACGGGGCGGGCCTCGTCGAAGCCGAACTTCTGCATGCCGGGCAGGTCGGCGTGGCCGGGACGTGGCCTGGTCAGCGCCTCGTTGCGGCCGGTGGGCTTGAGCTCGGACGGGTCGACCGGGTCGGCGGACATCACCTTCTGCCACTTGGGCCACTCGGTGTTCCCGATCCGGACGGCGACCGGGCCGCCCTGGGTGAGCCCGTGGCGGACACCGCCGAGGATCTCGACCTCGTCGGCCTCGAAGCCCATGCGCGGGCTCCGACCGAAGCCGAGCCGACGGCGCTCGAGTTGAGCGGTCAGGTCGGCAGTGGTGACCTCGACCCCGGCGACCATGCCTTCCAGCACGGCGACGAGGGCCGGTCCATGGGACTCCCCAGCGGTGATCCAGCGCAGCACGCCGCGATCCTTCCACAGTGTGAACGCGGGCCGGACGGCCAGGCCGGCGTGCTCCCGGCGTGTCCCGCCCAGTGGACGCCCAGCCGTCCTCCACCGCGGTCCGCGACGCTCCGACCAGGGCGTCCCCACGTGATCACGCGGGACAGCCCCGACGAATCGCCCGGGGAACGGCGAGGTCGGCCACGCCGCCGACCGCTGTCCCTCGTCCTGACCGACGGCGATGGCAACGCCCGCGCTCGGGTCATGGCCGGCGTCGCGTGGTCGGCCGGAGTGTCGGTGCCGGAACGTGGCGAGGTCTCAGGTGATCGGGGGTCGGCGACCAGGCAACCTGCCGTGCCGGAGACTCCGTGGGCGGTGCTGCGACCGCCGCGGCCCCGTCGCGGCCGGCCACAGCCCCATGGCCGACCGCCCCTACCTGCGACGATGCGGAATCAAGGCCACCGCCGACATCAGCGCCGTCGACATCTGGCGACGTCCGGCCGGACCACGGTCCAGCGGTGGCGTGCCATCGCCACCCCGCTCACCCGGCCGACACCGCGACCAGCCACGTCGCCGCCAGCAGACCCGGGCCGTGCGGTAAGCCGTCGCCACGCCACCACAGGCCCAGCACGAGCGTCACCGCGCTAGCCAGCACCGCGCCGAGGAGCAGCGCCGGCCAGGAGACCGAGGCCAGCACCGCGCCCAACGGCCCCGCCAGCTTCACGTCTCCCCCGCCCATCGACGACGGCGACAGCACGCGCACCAGCAGGTGGAAGCCGCCGAACAGCAGGCATCCCGCCAACGCGCGCCACAGGTCCGCCCCGGACAGCCACAGCGCGACCCCGACGGCCGGGTACGCGGGCAGCGTCAACGCGTCCGGCAGGCGGCGGTGGCGCAGGTCGGTCACGGTCAGCAGCACGCCGAGCCACGCCAGCAGCAGCGGCACGGGCAGCCAGTGCGGTGGCGCCAACGCCCAGGCCACGAACCACAACACCGCCGTCGGCGCGGCGCACCACAGCCAGCACACGTCCGCACCGCGAGGGAGGCGGCGGAGCAACCCGGCGCCCACCGCGCCGGCCAGGAATCCCGAGATGACCATGGGCCAAGCGTCGTCCCGGGAATGCCCGGGGCGCAACGAGAAGTGCGGGTGAATGGACCATTCACCCGCACTCGTCCCGTCAGCCCCGGACCGGGGTCAGCGCCGCCACGAGAACAGCGCGTCACCCGCCGCCACCGGACCGCCGGCCTGGTCCAGCAGCACCTCCGGCGCCGCGTCCAGCGCGATCACCGGGCAGATCGGCGCGAAGCCCGCCGCCTCCACCTCGGCCGGGTCCCACGTGACCACGGGCTGCCCCGCGCGCACCGCCTCGCCCTTGACCACGTGCAGCGTGAAGCCCTCGCCCTTGCGCTTCACCGTGTCGATCCCGAGGTGCACCAACACCGCCGCGCCCTCCGAAGTGGCCACGACGAACGCGTGCGGGTGCAGCGTCACCACGGTCCCGTCCACGGGGGACACCACGTCCGCCCGCACTCGCTCCGGCTCGACCGCCACCCCCGGACCGACCATGGCCTGCGCGAACACCTGGTCCGGCACCTCGGTCAACGGCACGACGCGCCCGCTGACCGGGCTGGTGACGCGCAGCGTCACAGCAGGTCCTCGATGTCGCTGGCGATCGTGTCGGCCTCGGGCCCCACGACCACCTGCACGACGTTGCCCGCCCGCATCACGCCGTGCGCGCCCAGGCCCTTCAACGCCTTCTCGTCCACCAGGGAGCCGTCTTCCAACTCACAGCGCAGGCGCGTGATGCACGGCTCGATCTCCACGATGTTGTCCGCGCCGCCGAGCGCGGCGAGGATCCCCGCCGCCTTGTCGTCCGCCACTTCACAGTCCTCTCTCGACACCTGCCCTGAGGGTGCCACCGCTCGGGCACGGTCCCGTAACGGCGGTTGACACCCGGTTGGCGCGCGGAGCATCCTCCCCGCACCAACTGGTCTAGACCGGAAAGTACCAATGCCGGTGTGGACGCGCGAGCACCGGGGAGGTGTCATGAGCCGGCACGAGATCGTCGACGGGCCCAAGCCCAAGCACGCCCAACTGCGCGACATCCTGCGGCGCATGGCCGAGCAGGAGCTCCCGCCGGGCTCGTCGATCCCGTCCGAGCGCGACCTCGCCGAGCAGTACGGTGTGTCCCGCATCACAGTACGCGCCGCCGTGGGGCAGCTCGTCACCGAGGGCCTGCTGACCAGGGCGAAGGGCCGCGGCACGTTCACCGCTCGCCGCCGCCTGGACGTCCAGCTGTACCTGGAGTCGTTCACCGACGACATGCGCCGCCGCGGCCTGACCCCCGCCACCGAGGTGCTGGCCTGCGCCGAGGAGGCGCCGTCACCCGAGGCGACCGCCGCGCTCGGCCTGCTGCCGCACGAACCGGCGTGCCGGCTCGTGCGGCTGCGCCGGGCGGACGGCGTGCCGCTGGCCGTCGAACGGGGCTGGTACAACCCGCGGGTCGTGCCGGACCTCGACCGGCACGACCTCACCACCTCGCTCTACACCCTCATCGCCGACGCGTACGGCGTCCAGCTCGACCACGCGGGCCAGACCGTGTGGGCCGAGGGCGCCGACCCCGAGACCGCGAAGCTGCTGGCCGTGCGGCCCGGCAGCCCGCTGCTCGTCTTCCGCCGGGTCTCGAGCTCACGAGGCAGGCCCGTCGAGGACATGACGTCCTGGTACCGGGGCGATCTCTACCAGGTGACCATGCAATTGGACCGGACCGTCCCGGGTTCCGGCCCGCACCACTCCGCCAAGGGAGGTACCCCATGAGCGCCAGCGCCCCACAGGCGACCGGCGGTCGTGAGATCAAGGGTCTGGCCGGGCTGCAGCGATTCGGCCGCAGCCTCATGCTGCCGATCGCCGCACTGCCCGTAGCCGCGCTCCTGCTACGACTCGGCCAGGACGACATCCTCGGCAAGGACTGGCTGGGCTGGAACGCCGTGGCCGGCGTCATCGGCGGAGCGGGCAACGCCCTGTTCGCCAACCTGCCGCTGCTGTTCGCCGTCGGTGTCGCCATCGGCTTCGCCCGGCGCGGCGACGGTTCCACCGCGCTGGCCGCCGTGGTCGGCTTCGTGGTGACCGAGGCCGTGTTCAAGGCGATGTCGCCGCTCGTGCTGCCGCTGCCCGCGGACGCGGCGGCGGACGCCAAGCAGGAGATGATCAACTACTCGGTGCTGACCGGCATCGTGGTCGGGTTGATCGCCGCGGTGCTGTGGCAGCGGTACCACCGCATCAAGCTGCCCGCCTACCTGGCGTTCTTCGGCGGCCGGCGGTTCGTGCCGATCCTCGTGGCGGGCGTGATGATCCCGGTCGCGGTCGTCATGGGCCTGGTCTACCCGTGGTTCGACGCGGGCCTGACCTCGGTCGGCGAGGCGATCTCCGGCAGCACGATCATCGGCGCGGGCATCTACGGCACCATCAACCGCCTGCTGCTCCCGCTGGGCCTGCACCACATCCCGAACACGTTCATGTGGCAGGTCTTCGGCGAGTACGAGGGCAAGACCGGCGACATCCAGCGGTTCTTCGCGGGCGACCCGTCCGCGGGCACGTTCATGACGGGCTTCTTCCCGATCTTCATGTTCGCGCTCCCGGCGGCGGCGCTGGCCATCGTGCACACCGCGCGCCCCACGCAGAAGAAGGTCATCGCGGGCATCATGGGCTCGGCGGCGCTGACCTCGTTCATCACGGGTGTGACCGAACCGCTCGAGTTCGCGTTCATGTTCGTGGCGTGGCCGCTGTACGTGATCCACGCGGTGCTCACCGGCACGTCGCTGGCCATCAGCAACGCGCTCGACATCCACAGCGGGTTCGGGTTCTCCGCGGGCGCCATCGACTACGCCCTCAACTTCAACATCTCGACCAAGCCCCTGCTGATCCTGGTGCTGGGCGTGATCTACGCGGCCATCTACTACTTCCTGTTCCGCTTCGTCATCACCAAGTGGAACCTGAGGACGCCGGGCCGCAGCGAGGACGAGGACCCGGAGGCCGACCCGAGCATCGTCGAGGACGGTGACCGGGGTCGTCGGGCCGGGAAGCGCGACAAGGAAGGCCGGTCGGACGCGACGGCGTCCTGACGGCGGACGAGAAGGAACGAGAGGACGGGTCATGCCTGAGCGACGGGTCACCGTGGCGAGCAAGGTCGGACTGCACGCGCGCCCTGCCGCACTGCTGGCGAAGGCGGCGGCCGGGCAGCCGGTGAAGGTCACCATCCGCAAGGACGACGGCCAACCGGTCGAGGCGGCGAGCGTGCTGGGTCTGATGACGCTCGGCGCGATGCACGGCGACGAGGTCGTCCTGGCCGCGGACGGCGACGGCGCGGACGCCGCGCTGGAGGCGATCGCGGAGATCATCGCCACCGACCTCGACGAGGGCTGATCCCCTCAGCACGACGACCGGGCCCTGCTCGCACCCTCGCGCGAGCAGGGCCTCGGCGTGTGCTGAGCGTTCAACTCGGGTGTTCCGAACGTAGGACTCACGCGTTCCGAACGTAGGACACACGCGTTCCGAACGTAGGACTCACGCGTTCTGGATGTAGGACTCGCGCGGGTCAGAGAGGGAGGGGGAGGAGGTCGCCGGTGGCGGCGCGGAGGGCGGCGCGCATCGCCTCGCGCGGCGCGGGCAGGCCCGTGAACTGCTCGGACTGGCCGAAGGCCTGGTGCAGGAGCATGTCCAGGCCGGTGGCGAGGGTGCGGCCCCGGCGCCGCACGGCGTGGGCCAGCGGCGTCGGCCACGGGTGGTAGATGACGTCCAGCACGCACGGCGCCCCGGCCAACGCGTCGGCGACCGGCTCGGTCGCCTCCGGCGGCACGGTGCTGACCAGCACGTCCGAGGCCGACGCCAGGGCGGCGAAGTCGGCGGTGTCCCAGGTGACGACGTCCAGCGCCAGGCCCAGGCGGGACGCGCACGACTCCGCCTCCGCCGCCCGGCTCGCCGAGCGGACCACCAGCGTCACCGCGCGCACGCCGACGGACGCCAGCGCCACCAGGGCCGCGGTCGCCGTGCCGCCCGCGCCCAGCAGCACCGCGCGCGAGCCGGACGTGAAGCCGCACGAAGCACGCAGCGCGCCGAGGACGCCGTCCACGTCGGTGTTGTCCGCACGCCACCCGCCGTCGACCGGCACCAGCGTGTTCGCGGCCCCCACCCGCACGGCCCGCGACGTCGCCGACGTGGCCACCGCCAGTGCCGCGCGCTTGTCCGGCATCGTCACCGACAGACCCGCCCACGCCTGGTCCAGGCCCGCGACCAGGGACGGCACCTCCTCGGCCACGCACTCGACGCGCGTGTACTCCCAGCCGGTCAGGCCCAGCGCCGTGAACGCGGCGTTGTGCAGCACCGGGGACAGCGAGTGCGCCACCGGCGAGCCGATGACCGCCGCGCGTCGAGGCTGGACCGCGGTCAGAAGACGCCCCTCTCGCGAGCGTCGTCCGAGACGACCAGGTGCTCGTCGTAGGTGTTCGTGAAGCACGACGTGCCGTCCTTCTCGCACTTCACGAAGTACATCCACGGCCCGTCCTCGGGCGTGATCGCGGCCGTGATCGCCTCCCGGCCGGGCGAGCCGATCGGGGTGGGCGGCGGACCCTGCACCTGGTAGGTGTTGTACGGCCCGGACGCCTCGCGGTCCTCGTCGCTGGTGGTGATGATCGGCCGGTCCAGCTTGTAGTTGACCGTGGAGTCCAGCTCCAGCTTCTGCGGCTTCGCGAGCCGGCTGTAGATCACCCGCGAGATCTTGCCGAAGTCCTTGGTCAGGCCTTCCTTCTCGATCAGGGACGCGATGACCAGCACCTCGTAGGGCCGGAAACCCGTCTTGCCCGTGCCGGACGGGATGCCGTAGCCCTGCAACCGCGTGAGGGACGTGGCGAGCACGCTCTTGAGCAGCTCGACCGCGTCCGCGCCCGGCTTGAGGTGGTACAGGCCCGGCACGATGAGACCTTCGAGGCGGTTCGACTTCGGCGCGGCGAGGACGTCGGGCAGCGCCCAGTCCGGCAGGCCGAGCGCGGCCGGGTCGGCGTTGTCCGCCGCGTCGCGCAGCTGCGCCGGCGTCACGCACTGCTTGGCGCCGCCCAGCTCGACGCAGGAGGCGTCCGACAGCAGCGACAGGATGCCCTTGGTGACCTTGCCGTCGGGGGCGGTGATGTCGTGCAGCACGTAGCCGCCCTTGACCTCCAGCGGCACGACCTTCGCCGCCGGGTCCACCATCCGGGCCACCGCGGCCTCGCCGGACATCTTGGTCTTCATCAGGTAGAACCCGGGCTGGATCGCGGTGACCCGCGAGTCGCCGGCGCCCGCCTCGGTGAACGCGCGCGAGCTCGCCACCACGCCCTGCTCCTTGAGCGTGGTCGCGATGGTGGTGACGAGGTCGCCGTCCTTGACCTCGACCACCACGTCCGCCTCGCCCGCGCCCGCGAAGTCGTCGTACGAGCCGATGCCGCTCAACGTGCGGTAGCCGTAGTACGCGCCGACGCCGCCGCCGGTGAGCACCAGCGCCACGACGACCCACAGGATCGTCCGCTTGCGCCTGCGCTTGGCGCGGCGGGCCGCGGCGTCGCTCCTGCCGCGTGCGACCCGCTCGTCGTGGCGGGTCTCTGGATCGGTGAACAACCCGAGGTCGTCGTTCACGAGCCGTCCTTAGCTCCGGGGGCCCGCTCCGCGTCGGATCGAGCCACTTGTCGCGCCCGTGCGTCCAGCCAGGACTGCAGGATCTCGACAGCGGCAGCCTGGTCGACGACGGCGCGTTGCTTCTTGCCGCGCACCCCGCGCTCGGCGAGCACCCGGCTCGCCGTGACGGTGGTCAGCCGCTCATCGGTGAGCCGCACCGGAACCGGTGCGACGCGCTCGGCCAACGCCGCAGCGTACGCCGACGCCGCCTCGGCCGCCGGCCCGTGCCTGCCCGCCAAGGTGCGCGGCAGCCCGACCACGACCTCCACCACGTCGTGCTCGGTGACGAGTCCGGCCAGGTCACGCAGGTCCCCGCCGGTCTTCGCGTCACGCGCCAGGGTGACCAGCGGCGTGGCGAGGAACGCGCCCGGATCGCTCAGCGCCACCCCGACGCGCACCGCGCCGACGTCGACGCCCAGCCTCCGGCCGAGGCCGGGGTCGTCGACGCCGGGGCGGTCGGCGGAGGTCAATGCGCCCTCACCGGGAGGAAGCACTTCGGCCGGCTTCGAGGGCGCGGTCCACCTCGGTCCGCAGGGCGGCGACGGCCTCGTCGACGCCGGCCGGGTTCGTGCCGCCGCCCTGGGCGAGGTCCGGCTTGCCGCCGCCGCGGCCGCCGACGGCCGGGGCGAAGGCCGGCACCAGCTTGCCGGCGGCGAGACCCAGGTCACGGGCGGCGGACGTGGTGGCGACCACGAAGCTGACCTTGTCGCCGTCCGGGGCGAACAGGCCGACCACGCCCGGCTTGTCACCGAGCCGGTTGCGCACCTCGCCGGCGATGGTCCGCACGTCGGCGCCCGACGTGCCCTCGGGCAGCCGCAGGGCCACCAGGGACACGCCGCGCACGTCCAGGGCCTGCTCGGCCAGGGAGCCGGCGTTGGCCACGAGCTGGGCGGCCCGGACCTTCTCCAGCTCCTTCTCGGCCACCCGCAGCCGCTCCACCAGGGCCTCGACCCGGGCGGGCACCTCGGCGTCGGGCACCTTCAGCATGGCGGCGACGTTCTGCACCAGGGCCCGCTCCTGGGCCAGGTACTTGAAGGCCTCGATGCCGACGTAGGCCTCCAGGCGGCGCACGCCGGAGCCGACGGACGACTCGCCGATCACCGTGATGGGGCCGATCTGGGACGAGTGCTCGACGTGCGTGCCACCGCACAGCTCGCGCGACCACGGCCCGCCGATCTCGACCACGCGCACGGTCTCGTCGTAGGTCTCGCCGAACAGGGCGACGGCGCCCATCTCCTGGGCGCCACCCATGTCGGTGTAGACGACCTGCACCGGGAGGTCCTTGCGGACGGCCAGGTTGGAGACCTCTTCGATCTCGCTGCGGGCCTCTTCGGACAGGCCGCCGGTCCAGGCGAAGTCCAGCCGCAGGTAGCCCGGCTTGTTGTACGAGCCGCTCTGCAGGGCCGACGGGCCGAGCACCTGCCGCAGGGCGGCGTGCACGACGTGCGTGCCCGAGTGGCCCTGGCGGGCGCCCACGCGCCACTCCGGGTCGACCCTGGCCTCGACGTGCTCGCCCTCGGCGATCTCGCCGCTGACCACGCGCACCTGGTGCACCCACAGCTTGCGGGCGACCTTCTGGACGTCCACGACCTCCAGCTCGGCGTCGGCCGTGACGATCGTGCCGGCGTCGCTCTCCTGGCCGCCGGACTCGGCGTACAGCGGGGTGCGGTCGAGCACGACCTCGACGATGTCGCCCTCGCGGGCCGACTTCACCCGCTTGCCGCCGCTGACGATGCCGCGCAGGGTGGCCTCGCTGGCCAGCTCGGTGTAGCCGGTGAACTCGGTGGCGCCGAGCTCCAGCAGCTCCCGGTACACGGTCTGGTCGCCGTGGCCGGTCTTCTTGCCGGCGGCGTCGGCCTTGGCGCGGGCGCGCTGCTCGGCCATCAGCTTGCGGAACCCGTCCTCGTCCACGGTCAGGCCGGCCTCGGCGGCCATCTCCAGGGTGAGGTCGAACGGGAAGCCGTAGGTGTCGTGCAGCTGGAAGGCCTTGTCACCGGGCAGCGTGGCGCGGCCGTCGGCCTTGACCTGCCCGGCGGCGGTCTCGAAGATCCGCGACCCGGCGTCGAGCGTGCGCAGGAACGTGTCCTCCTCGGCCTTGAGGACCTGCTGGATGCGGGCGAAGCCGGAGACCAGCTCGGGGTAGGAGGGGCCCATGGCGTCGCGCACGACCTCGGCGAACCGCACCAGCACCGGCTCGGTGACGCCGAGCAGGCGGGCCGAGCGGACGATGCGGCGCAGCAGGCGGCGCAGCACGTAGCCGCGGGCCTCGTTGCCGGGGGTGACGCCGTCGCCGACCAGCAGCACGCCGCTGCGGGCGTGGTCGGCGATGACGCGGAAGCGCACGTCGTCGGTGGCGTCGGCGCCGTACTGGCGACCGGAGAGCTGCTCGGCCTTGGTGATCACGGTGCGGACGAGGTCGGTCTCGTAGACGTTGTCGACGTCCTGCAGCAGCATGGCGACGCGCTCGACGCCCATGCCGGTGTCGATGTTCTTGTCGGGCAGCTCGCCGAGGATCGGGTAGTCCCTCTTGGCGCCGCCCTCGCCGCGGACGTTCTGCATGAAGACCAGGTTCCAGATCTCCAGGTACCGGTCCTCGTCGACGACCGGGCCGCCCTCCTCGCCGAAGGCGGGGCCGCGGTCGTAGTAGATCTCCGAGCACGGGCCGCACGGGCCGGGCACGCCCATCGACCAGTAGTTGTCCTCGATGTCGCGGCGCTGGATGCGCTCGGGCGGCAGCCCGGCGACCTTCTGCCACAGGCCGGCGGCCTCGTCGTCGTCCAGGTAGACGGTCACCCAGATGCGCTCGGGGTCCAGGCCGTAGCCGCCGTCGGCCTGCGGCCTGGTGACCAGGTCCCAGGCCAGCCGGATGGCGTCTTCCTTGAAGTAGTCGCCGAAGGAGAAGTTGCCGGCCATCTGGAAGAACGTGTTGTGCCGGGTGGTCTTGCCGACCTCGTCGATGTCCGGCGTGCGCACGCACTTCTGGATGCTCGTCATCCGCGGGGCGGGCGGCGGGGCCTCGCCGAGGAAGTACGGCTTGAACGGCACCATGCCGGCGTTGACGAACAGCAGGTTCGGGTCGTCGAGCAGGAGGGAGGCGCTGGGCACGTACTTGTGGCCGGCGTTCTCGAAGTGCTCGCGGAAGCGCTTGATGATCTCGTGGGTCTGCACGGTGAAGTCCTTCGGGAGTGTGGAAGCGACGTCGGCCTGGCCGACGGTCGGGCGTGGGCGCGGTGAGGCGAACGAACGACCTACTTGGCGTCGTTCGCCCCGCGCGCTCGCCGACCCGGCGTGAAGCCCGTCTGACGTTCCACGGTGTCCTGCAACTCCTGTTCGCGCTCCGACATTCCGGCGCGCACCTCGGCGCCGAACGAGCCGAGGGCGCCGGCCAGCTCGCGCAGGCCCTGGCCGACGTTCTCGCCGATGCCCGCGGGCGTGGCGGCGTGCGCGGCCTGACCCGCCTTGCGGGTGGCGAAGACGCCGGCGGCGATGCCGAGCCCGAACCAGAACAGCCGCCTCATCGCCTGCCCCTGCGTCGAGTGTGCTTGCTGGAGATCTCCTTGGTCGCGCGCCGGGCGCGGATGGCCTTGCTCACGCCGTAGGACAGCGCGGCGGCCTTGACCAGCGGACCGCCCAGCGTGGCGGTGAACAGCGAGGTGAGCGCGGAGACGTTGCCGGTGACCGCGCGGGCGTTGGCGGTGATCCCGTCCACCCGCTCCAACTGCGTGTTCACGTGCGTGATCGTCGTGTTCGCGCCGGTGAAGAGCGGGTCGCTGTTCTGGTGCGCCTTGCGGATGGCGATCGTGGCCTCGTCCAGCGTCCGGCCCAGCTTGATCAACGGGATCGCCAGCAGCAGCACAAGCAGCACGAACGCGCCGGCGGCGACCAGCGCGGCGATCTGCCCTGGCGACACGGATCCTCCTGGTGGATTGCACGGCTCAAGGTGGTGGCCAAGGTTACCGCGACCGCGCCGGGGCCTCCGAACGAGATCGGGGCACGGGTGTGCCACCTGGTGGGACGCCTGCCCAAGACCCCCCATTTGGCGTCGATTCGATCGTGGTCGCGGCGGCTAGCGTGGTGACGCGAGTGATCGTCACAGCACGGATGGTGACGGAGGGCTTGACACACACCACGCCGAATAGATGAGGTAAGCCTAGCCTTAGTCGATCGTCGGAGGTGTCGTGTTCGCCGTCAGCCCCTCCGCAGGACCGATCCCGCCGGGCAGACCCGCCGACGTGCTGGCCAGGGCCCGCCGGGTGCTCGGCGACGTGCCCGAGCACGGCATCGGCGCGGACGCCGCGCTGGCCCGCGTCACGACCGTGCTGACCGAGGGCGGTGTCGACCTGACCAGCCCGTTCGCCGCCGCCCACCTCCAGCCGCCGCCGCTGGCCGTCGCCGTCACGGCGGACGCGCTGGCCGGCGCGGGCAACGCCTCGCTGGACACCTACGACTCCGGCCCCGCCGCGCTCGCCGTGGAGCGGTGGGTCGTGGCGGCGCTCGCCCGGCTGGCCGGGTTCGACGCCGACGCGGACGGCGTGTTCACCCCCGGCGGCACGCTGTCGAACCTGACCGCGCTGCTGCTGGCCAGGGACGCGGCGGCGGCCCGGCTCGGCCTGGACGTGCGGGCCGACGGGGTGGGCGCGCTGCCCGACCCGGTGGTGTGCTGCTCGGAGCTCGCGCACTTCTCGGTCGCGCGGGCGTGCGCGGCGCTGGGCCTCGGCGAGCACGCGGTGCGCACGGTGTCGGTGGACTCGCGCCGGCGGATGCGGCCGGACGCGCTGGCGGCGGTGCTGCGCGCGGGCGGCACGCCGGTGGCCGTCGTGGCGACCGCGGGCACCACGGACTTCGGCTCGGTCGACCCGTTGCCGGAGGTGGCGGAGATCGCCCGCGAGCACGGCGCGTGGCTGCACGTGGACGCCGCCTACGGCTTCGGCGCGTTGTTCTCGACGAAGCTGGCCGGGCTCGTGGACGGGCTGGCGCTGGCCGACTCGGTGACCGCGGACCTGCACAAGATCGGCTGGCAGCCGGCCGCGGCGAGCGTGCTGCTGGTGCGCTCGGCGTCGCTGTTCGGCCCGCTGGAGCGCTCGGTGGCCTACCTGAACCCGGAGGACGACCGGGCCGAGGGCTACGACGGCGCGCTCGGCCGGTCGTTGCAGACCACGCGCCGGCCGGACGCGGTGAAGGTGGCCGCGACGCTGCTCGCGCTGGGCCGCGCCGGGCTGGGCGCGCTGGTCGACCGGTGCCACGAGCTGGCCGGGCACGCCGCCGCGCTGATCTCCGCCGACCCGTCGTTCGAGCTGGTCGGCGACGCGACGCTGACCACGGTGGTGTTCCGCTACCGGCCCGCCGACGAGTCGCTGGCCGACGAGGTCAACGCGCGGCTGCGCCGGGCGCTGCTGCGGGCCGGCGCGGCGCTCATCGGCCGCACCGAGGTGGACAAGGCGACGTGCCTGAAGTTGACCCTGCTCAACCCGAACGCCCGGGAGGCGGACCTGGTCGCGCTGCTGGCACTGGTCCGCGATGCCGGTTCCGCCGCCGAACGACTTGTGGAAGGAGCCGCATGACACGCGATCCGCTGGAAGGCGACCCCCGGTCGACCGCGGAGCACGCGCACTTGGAGGCGTTGCTGCGCTGTTGGGTGCGGGAGCGCGACGTGCCGGTGACCGACCGGGTGCGGATCGAGGTGCTCGGCCTGCCGCTGGAGGCGGACGTGCGGTACGCGTCGCCGACCGGGCGGCACCGGTTCGGGCCGGTGACGCTGGCCGGCCGGCCCGCCGACCCGGTGGTGGCGGCGGCCCTGGTGGGCGCGGAGCTCGGCGGTGACGCGGCCGACCTGGTCGAGCGCACCGCCGAGTCGGTGCGCCGGGTCGCGGAGTTCGTCGCCTACCGCCGCCGTGCGCCCGTCGGCCCGGCCGACCGGTTCCTCGACAGCGAGCAGCGGTTGATGCTCGGGCACCTGCACCACCCCGCGCCCAAGAGCCGCGACGGCCTGTCCGCCGCCGACGACGCCCGGTACGCGCCGGAGCTGCGCGGCTCGTTCCCGCTGTTCTGGTTCTCGGCGGCCCGGGAGGTCGTGTCGCACGGCTCGGTGGCCGGCCCGGACGCGGTGACGCTGATGTCGAC
The DNA here is from genome assembly GCF_016695385.1 of Saccharothrix sp. 6-C. Lineage (NCBI taxonomy): Bacteria > Bacillati > Actinomycetota > Actinomycetes > Pseudonocardiales > Pseudonocardiaceae > Saccharothrix > Saccharothrix sp. 6-C. Next base: position 6,150,691 of record NZ_CP064192.1, read on the forward strand.
GCTGGCCGGGCGCAGCCCCGAGCCCGGCCGGGTGCTGGTGCCCGCGCACCCGTGGCAGGCGCACGACCTGCTCGCCAGGCCGCGGATCGCGTCGCTGCTGTCGCGCGGGCTGCTGGAGCCGCTCGGCGAGTTCGGGCCCGCGTGGTCGCCGACCTCCAGCCTGCGCACGGTGTACCGGACCGGCGCGCCGGTGATGCTGAAGCTCTCGCTGGGCCTGCGGATCACGAACTCGCGGCGCGAGTCGACGTCGACCGAGCTGCGCCGGGGCTCGGAGGTGCACCTGCTGCTGGAGTCCGGCTACGCGGCCGGCACGGAGAAGGCGCACCCCGAGTTCAGCATCGTGCGCGACCCGGCCTGGCTCGCGGTGGACGAGGGCGGCGACGTCACCGGGCTCGACGTGGCCGTGCGCGACGTGCCGGCGGACCTCGGCGACTCGCGGTGCCTGGCCGGCATGGTCGCGCCGCGGCCGGGCATCGGGCGTTCCCTGCTGGGCGAGCTGGTGCTGCGGCTCAACGCGGCCGAGTGGGTCGCCGACTACACCGACCGCGTGCTGGTGCCGATGCTGCGGCTGTACGCGGAGACCGGCATCGGGCTGGAGGCCCACCAGCAGAACACCCTGGTGCGGCTGGACCCGGCGGGCCGCGTGGTCGGCGGGCGCTACCGGGACAACCAGGGCTACTACCTGGCGTCCTCGCACCTGCCCGGGGTGCTGGAGCGGCTGGGCGTCGAGGAGTCGACGCTGGCCGTGGCGGACGACTCGGTCGTGGACGACCGGCTCACCTACTACCTGCTGCGCAACCAGGCGTTGGCGGTGATCGGCTGCATCGGGGTGGAAGGGCTGGCCGACGAGCGCGACCTGCTCGGCGTGCTGGCGGCCCGGCTGGAAGCGGCGCTGCCGTCGCTGGCCGAGGCGGGGCCGGACGGCGACCGGCTGGCCCGGCGGTGGCTGGAAGCGGACGTGCTGCCGTGCAAGGCGAACCTGCTGACCAGGCTGGAGGGCATCGACGAGGTGCTCGCGCCGCTGGACGCGCAGTCGGTGTACTTCGACGCGCCCAACCCGTTGCGGGAGGGCCGGTGCGCCCGGTGAGCCACCTCGACGCCTACCGGCAGACCGACGACCTGTCGGCCGTGCCCGGTCCCCCGCTGCCCGCGCTCGCCGGCGGCTGGCGGGCCCGGGTGGTCGACCCGGACACCCGCGACCTGGACCTGGTGCACCGCTGGATGCAGGCGCCGCACGTGGCCGCGTTCTGGCACCAGGCGTGGCCGCGCGGGCAGTGGGAGGAGGAGCTGCGGCGGCAGCTGTCCGGGCGGCACTCGTTGCCGGTGCTGGTGAGCCGGGGCGAGGACCCGGTGATCTACCTGGAGGTGTACCGGGCCGCGCGGGACGTGGTGGCGCAGGTGTACCAGGCCCGGCCGCACGACCTCGGGCTGCACGTCGCCGTCGGCGAGCTGTCGATGACCGACCAGGGGCTGGTGCGCAAGCTGCTGCCGGAGGTGACCGCGGCACTGTTCGACGCCGACCCGCGGTGCACGCGGGTGCTGCTGGAGCCGGACGTGCGCAACCGGCGGGCGATCGCGTCGTTCACCGCGGGCGGGTTCGCGCCGGTGGGCGAGGTGTTGTTGCCGGACAAGGTCGCCCTGCTGATGGTGCGCACGCGATGAGCGGCGGGAAGGCGGTCGCCGACGTGGTGGCCATCGGGTGCGGGCCGTTCAACCTCGGGCTGGCCGCGTTGGCGTCCACCGTGGACGACCTGGACGTGGTCGTGCTGGAGGCGCGCCCGGAGCTGCGCTGGCACAGCGGGGTGATGTTCCCCGACGCGGTGCTGCAGGTGAGCTTCCTGGCCGACCTGGTGACGCTGGTCGACCCGACGCACCCCCTGTCGTTCCTGGCCTACCTGCGCGACGCGGACCGGCTGTACCCGTTCTACGTGCGGGAGAGGTTCCACCCGACCCGCCGCGAGTACGAGGACTACCTGAGGTGGGCGGCGTCCCGGCTGCCGGTGCGGTTCTCGCACACCGTGACGTCCGCGCGGTGGGCGGACGACCGGTTCGTGGTGTCGGGGCCCGGGTTCTCGGTCGAGGGGCGGCACCTGGTGCTCGGGGTCGGCACCGCGCCGTCCGTGCCGCCCGCGCTGGCCGGGCTCGGGGACCGGCTGGTGCACAGCTCCGACTACCTGCACCGGTCGCCGACCGCCGACCGGGTGACCGTGGTGGGGTCGGGGCAGTCGGGCGCGGAGATCGTGCTGGACCTGCTGCGGCGCAACCTGGACGGCGGGCCGGCGGTGACGTGGCTGACCCGCACGCCGGTGTTCGCGCCGCTGGACTACACCAAGCTGGTGCTGGAGATGACCACGCCGTCGTACGTGCGGCACTTCCACTCGTTGCCGCAGGACCGGCGGGACGCGCTGCGCGCCGGGCACTGGCGGCACTACCGGGCGATCTCGGCGGAGACCCTGGAGGAGCTGCACGACCTGCTGTACCGGCGGGAGTGGGAGCACGGGCTCGCGCCGGTCGAGCTGCGGCCCGGCGTGGCGGTGGCCTCCTCCGCCGTGGACCCGGCTTCCGGCGAGGTGGTGCTGACGTGCGCGCACCGGGACACCGGCAGGACGTTCCGGCACCGCACGGACCTCGTCGTGGCCGCCACCGGGTACGCGCAGGCCCCGACGCCGTTCCTGGAGCCGTTGGAGCCGCACGTGCGGCGGGACGACCAGGGCCGGTACGTCGTGGCGCTGGACCACTCGATCGCGCTGGACCCGCCCGTCACCGGCCGGGTGTTCGTGGCCAACGCCGACCTGCACAGCCACGGCGTGGCCGCGCCCGACCTCGGCATCGGGGCGGTGCGCAACGCGACCATCGTCAACGCGGTGACCGGCCGCGAGGTGTACCCGCTGCCCGAGCACACCGCCTACACCAGCTTCAGCGCCCCGGGGGCGGCTCCGGGCGACCGGGGGGACGCTGGGCGAGGAGACGACGGTGACTGACCTGTGGCGCGAGTGCTCGGCGGCGTTGCTGGCGAAGGCGATCGGCGAACTGTGCTTCGAAGGGCTGCTCACCCCGACCGGCGACCACGAGCTCCGGTTCGAGGACGCGGTCTACACGTTCTCCGCGACGCGCACGGCGTTCGGCGGGTGGGTCGTGCGGCCGGGATCGGTGCGCCGGGCGGCGTCCGGCATCCTCGGTGACGACGTGGTGGAGCCGTGCGACGACGTGCAGCTGTTCGTCGTCGACGCGTTCCGGCACCTGCGGGTCGACCCGGCCACCACCGCCGGTTTCCTGGCCGAGGTGACCGCCACCCTGGCCGCCGACGTGGCGCTCGCCTCGACCTCGCGGCCGGTGGCGGAGCTGGCGCCGCTGCCGCAGGCGGAGCTGGACGGGCACCTGACCGGGCACCCGTGGCTGATCGCGAACAAGGGACGGGTCGGGTTCTCCGCCGACGACCTGGCCCGGCACAGCCCCGAGGCGCGCACACCCGTGCGGCTGCCGTGGCTGGCCGTGCACCGGGGGCTGGCGGAGTTCCGCGGCACGTCGGCGCTGTCCGAGTCGTCGGTGCGGGCCCACGAGCTGGACCCGGTGACGGTCGAGCGGTTCACCGAGTCGTTGCGGGAAGCCGGGGTCGACCCGGAGGCCTACGTGTGGCTGCCCGCGCACCCGTGGCAGCTGGACCACGTCGTGCGCACCCTGTGGGCGCCGGAGCTGGCCACCGGCCGGATCGTGGAGCTGGGCGAAGCCCCGGACTGGTACCTGCCGACCCAGGCGATCCGGACCGTGTCCAACGTGGACTCGCCGACACGGTACCAGGTCAAGCTGCCGCTGCGGGTGCTGAACACGTCGGTGTACCGGGGCATCCCGCCGCACTGCACGCTCGCCGCGCCGGTCGTCACCCAGTGGCTGTCCGGGCTGTGGGCGGCCGACAAGCTCCTCGGCGAGTGGGGCACCGACCTGCTGGGCGAGGTGGCTTCGGTGACCGTCCGGCACCCGCAGCTGTCCCGCGCGGGCGCCGTGCCGTACCAGTGGCTGGAGACGATGGGGTGCATCTGGCGCGAACCGGTGGCGCTGCGGCCCGGTGAGCGCTCCTGGTCGTTGGCGGCGCTGCTGCACGTGGACCGCACCGGCCGACCGCTGGTGCTGGAGTACCTCGGGGACACCGACCCGGCGGTGTGGTTCGCCGCGCTGCTCCGCGCCCTGCTCCGGCCGCTGCTGCACGTGCTCTACACGTACGGCGTCACGTTCAACCCGCACGGCGAGAACGTCGTGGTGATCACCGATCGCGACCACGTGCCGGTGCGCGTCGCCCTGCTCGACCTGGTGGACGACGTCAACGTGTCCGTCGACCGGGTGCCGGCGCGCGGCCTGGAACCGGACGCGCACGACCCCGTGCTGCCGCGCAAGCCGTGGCCGGTCCTGCGCCAGTACGTCGTGGACGCCCTGCTGATCGGCGTCCTCCGCCCCCTGTCCACCCTGCTGCCCCTGCCGGAGGACCGCTTCTGGGGCCAGGTCCGCGGCGAGGTCGACGCCTACCGCGCCCGCTTCCCCGAGCTGGCGGCCCGGATGGACGAAGGCTCCCTGACCACCCCGACCTTCCTCCGCTACCCGCTCAACAGCTACCGGATCACCCTGGGCTACCGGGACCTGACCGCCCGCCCCCCGGTGCCGCAGACGGACACCCTGCCGAACCCGCTGCACCCCGCCGCGCCGATCCCCCCGCCCGACGGCTGGTGACCGTCCGGGACGGCGAGTCCTCGGCCCGGCGGACCCGCGACGCGGTCGAGCACCGGGGCGCGGAACGGGACGCGGCCGCCTCGTCCGGTATCCCCGGCCGGACGAGGCGGCCGGTGGTTCAGGCGCGGGCCAGGGTCAGGTAGGCCAGGCCGAACCGGGCGCGGTAGCCCTTCAGCCAGCCGTCGCGGTGGTCGTCGACGATCGCGCGGACGTCGGCGGCTTCCGGGTGGTCGGGGTGGTCGAGCAGCCAGCGCTCCCGGGAGGCGCACCAGCGGGACTCGAAGCTGTCCCACTCGTCCCGGCTCGCGGTGGCGAGGTTGAGCAGGCGGTAGCCGCAGGCCATCGCCAGGTCGACCAGGTCGGCGAGGGCGCCGAACTCCTCCTCGCCGAAGATCTCGACCGACCTGTCGTCGGGCGGCTGCTCCCAGAAGCCGTCGCCGAGCAGGAGCGTGCCGCCGGGGCGGAGCCGGGCGCGCATGGCCTCCAACGTCTGCCGCGTGCCGCCCCACGCGTGCGAGGCGCCGATCGAGATCGCCACGTCGGCCGGCTCGGTCTCCCACGCGGTGACGTCGGCCAGCTCCAGCGTGACGCGGGACGCCAGCCCCCTGGCCTGGACGTTCGCCCGGCCGCGGGTGATGGCGTAGTCGTCGCTGTCCACGCCGGACCCGAGGGCGTTCGGCTCGTGCTCCACCGCCCTGAGCAGCAGTTCCGCCCAACCGCACCCGTAGTCGACGACCCGCTCCCCCGGCCGCAGGTGGAGGCTGCCGATCAGGTCGTAAGCCTTCGCGTCCGAGAGCGGGGTGTTGAAGTCGAGCAGGGCGTGGCCGTTCAGGGGGACGTCTGTCACGGGGCACACCGTGTCAGAACCCCGACGGATCGGAAATGGATTTACTCCTGGCCGCGGACGGCCTTGCGCAGTCTCGGCAGCCGGTCGGCGAGGACGCGCTCCGCTCCCCGGCCCGTCGGCTGGTAGTAGTCCCGGCCGACCAGGTCGTCCGGCGCGTACTGCTGGGTCACCACGCCCTCCGGCACGTCGTGCGGGTAGCGGTAGCCCTGGGCGTTGCCCAGCTTCGCCGCGCCCGCGTAGTGGCCGTCGCGCAGGTGCGCGGGCACCGAGCCGATCGCGCCCTTGCGCACGTCGGACATGGCCTCGCCGATCGCGGTCGTGACGGCGTTCGACTTGGGCGCGGTGGCCAGGTGGATGGTGGCCTGCGCCAGGTTCAGCGCGCACTCGGGCAGCCCGATCAGCTGCACGGCCTGCGCCGCCGCCACGCACGTCGGCAACGCCGTCGGGTCGGCCATGCCGACGTCCTCGCTGGCGTGGATCACCAGCCGCCGCGCGATGAACCTCGGGTCCTCCCCTGCCTCGATCATCCGGGCCAGGTAGTGCAGCGCGGCGTCCACATCCGAACCGCGGATCGACTTGATGAACGCGCTGGTCACGTCGTAGTGCTGGTCGCCCTGCCGGTCGTAGCGCACGGCCGCCTTGTCGACCGTCGCCTCCAAGGTGGCCAGGTCGAGCACGCCGCCGTCGCCGACCGAGTCGGCGGCGGCTTCGAGCGCGGTGAGGGCCCGCCGGGCGTCACCGCCGGCCAACCGGACCAGGTGGTCCTCGGCGGCCTGCTCGACGGTGACCGCGCCGCCGAGGCCGCGTTCGTCCCGCACGGCCCGCTCGACCAGCACGCGCACCGCGTCGTCGGTCAACGGCCGCAGCTGCAGCACCAGCGAGCGGGACAGCAGGGGCGACACGACGGAGAAGAACGGGTTCTCCGTGGTCGCCGCGACCAGCAGCACGATCCGGTCCTCGACCGCGCCCAGCAGCGCGTCCTGCTGGGTCTTGGAGAACCGGTGCACCTCGTCGATGAACAGCACGGTCGACTCGCCCGAGCGGACCAGGCGGCGGCGTGCCTCCTCGATGACCGCGCGCACCTCCTTCACCCCCGCCGACAGCGCCGACAGCGCGGCGAACCGCCGGCCGGTGGCCTGGGACACGAGCGTGGCCAACGTCGTCTTCCCGGTGCCCGGCGGGCCGTAGAGCATGATCGAGGCGGGCGACGAGCCCTCCACCAGCCTGCGCAGCGGCGCGCCCGGACCGAGCAGGTGGTCCTGCCCGACCACCTCGTCCAGGGTGCGCGGGCGCATCCGCACGGCCAGCGGCGCGTTGGCGGCGATGCGCGCCGCCTTCTCCTCCGGGTCGACGCCGAACAAGCCGTCGTCGAACATCCCCTCGTTCACGTGTTCGACTGTAGCTCCCCCGTGCACTGCCGCTGTCCGAGCGTGCAACGACGGTTCCGCCGCAGGTCGTCGACGGTGCAGGGTGACCGCATGAGCACGCTGAGTCCGGAGCGGATCGCCCGGCACGCGCACGACGCGGGGTTCCGCGGACAGGACCTGACGATCGCCGTGGCGGTCGCGCTGGCCGAGTCCGGCGGCGACACCCGGGCGCACAACTCCACCCCGCCGGACGACTCCTACGGGCTGTGGCAGATCAACATGCTGGGCTCGATGGGCCCGGCGCGGCGGCGCGAGTTCGGGCTGGAGTCGAACCGGGAGCTGTTCGACCCGGCGGAGAACGCCCGTGCGGCGAACAAGATCTCCGGTGACGGCCGGTCGTGGACGCCGTGGTCGACCTACACCAACGGGGCGTACAAGCGTCACCTGGACGAGGCGCGGCGGGGCGTCGAGGCGATGAAGCGCGGCGGCTCCGGCGGGGGTTCCGGCGGGGGCGGCTCACGCGGCGGGTCGGGCGGCGGGTCGGGCGGCGGCGGGTTCTCCGTCGACCTGGGCGTGCTGCGCGACTACGCGCGGCGGACGCGGAACTCGGCCGACGACCTCACCGCGCTCGGCCGGCGGCACGTGCGCGAGGTGCGCGAGATCGCCGAGGACAGCTTCGGGCGCATCGGCAAGCAGTCCGGGTTCGCCGACGCGTTGGACAACTTCGGCGCGGCGCTGCGCAAGCAGGTCAAGGCGGTCGCGCACAACACCGACGCGCTGGCCACGTCCGCGAGCCGCTCCGCCCGCGCGTACAAGGAGCAGGAAGACGACATCGCCGGTTCGCTGGGCGGCAAGGCAGGCGGCAGGACCGGCGGCAGCGGCGGCATCAGCGGCGGAGGGGAAGGGTAGTGGACACCCGAGCGATGGCCCGGCACTTCGCCGAGAGCATGATCGGCCACCGGAACTCGTTGGCGGGCAAGGCCGAGGACGCGGTGAAGGTGCAGTACGCGCTGCACCAGACCGCGACCGGCCTCACCGACGGGCACGAGGACCAGGCCAAGGCCGCCAAGACCGTGCTGGAGCACTGGAAGGGCGACAACTCCGAGGGCTTCGAGAAGCGCTCGAACCGGCTCGGCAGGCAGTTGCGGGTCACCGCCGACGCCGCCCGGGACGCGGAGAAGATCGTCGCCGGCGTCACCAGCGCGTTGACGACCGGCCACACGCGGGCGCGGCAGGCCGTGGACGAGTACCTGGACAAGGCGTCCCGGCTGCTGGACGCGGGCAAGGCCGTCGGCACGCAGGCCGCGCTGCTCAAGGCCGTGGCGCAGGCGGCCGACCTGGAGCCGAAGTACACCAAGGAGACCACCGAGACCGTCCGGCACGTGCGGGGCGAGCTGGAGGACGCCGCCCGCAAACTGCGCGCGCTGGAGAAGGACGTCGAGCACGACGGCGTCGCGGACGGCCGGGCCGAACGCACCCGCGGCTCCACCACACCGTCCAAGGCGCGGGCCCGCGGCCGTTCGCGGACGATCATCTCGGCTGCCCGCAAGGAGCTGGGCACGCGGGAGAACCCGCCCGGCAGCAACCGCAACCCGTACGGGCCGACGGCGGCGTGGTGCTCGTCGTTCGCCACGGCGATGTGGCGCAAGTCGGGCGTGGACATCCCGCTGCTGCCGTTCACCGGCGACGTGTTCCGGTGGGGGCAGAAGCACGGCAAGGCGTACACGAGCCTGAGCGCCGTGAAACCGGGTGACGTGCTGCTGTTCGGGAGCGGGCCGAGCAGCCCGGCGACCAGCAAGCACATCGGGATCGTGGAGAAGGTCTCCGGCGGGACCGTGACGCTGATCGAGGGCAACTCGGGCGACAGCGTGCGGCGCAACACCCACCGGCTCAGCTCGGCGACGTTCTACGGAGGGGTGCACCCGTGATCACGGGGAACGCGCACGACCCGGACACGGGGATCGCGGTGGAGGTGGGTCCCGGCGGCGGGCTGCGCGAGCTGGCGCTGGACTCGCGGTCGGTGCGGCTGGGGCAGACGGGGTTGGCGCGGGCGATCCTGGCGCTGGTCGACACGGCGACGGCGCGGGCGAACGCGCGGGCGCGGCACGAGGTCGGTGACGACGTGTCGGCGTTGGGGCTGGACGTGCGGGCGAAGCTGGTGGAGTCGGTCGAGGACACGACTCCCGAGACGTGGCGGGTGTGATGGGGCTCGGCGAGCGGTTGGACTCGATCCGGTGCGAGGCGTCCGGCCGGGGCGTGACGGTGGTGGTCGACCTGCACGGGAAGCCGGTGGACCTGGCGTTCACCCGGGAGGCGCTGGCGATGCGGCCCGCCGAGCTGGCCGGCGTGATCCGCGAGCTGGCCGACGAGGCCGCCGCGGCCGCCGTCGCCGAGGGCATGTCGGTCCTGTCCGACGTCGTCCCACCGGACCTGCTCACGTCGTGAGCGTTCAACTCGGGTGTTCCGAACGTAGGACACGCGCGAGCTGAACGTAGGACACGCGCGAGCTGAACGTAGGACTCTCGCGGGAGTCGTGGGTTCAGCTCGCGCGGGTTCGCGCCAGCAGGGCGGTCACGTGGCGGGTCAGCCACGGGGTGTCGGCCGGTGAGAGGTGGACCCATTCGGTGTGGTGGGCCTCCTCGGTGGTCAGCGCGTAGCGGCCCGCGGCGGTCTCGGTCCAGCTCAGCACGCGGGAACGGCCCCGCGGTCCGGTGGCGGCCAGCTGACCGGTCGACCTGCGCGGCGAGTCCACCAGCGTGGTGATCGACCGGGTGGCGCGGCCGGTGATGCCGGCCTGGGCGAGGGTGCGCTCCAGCGCGGTGTGGCCGGACTGGGCGTAGGCGTCCATCGCGGCGGCGAACACGGACCGGGGCATCCGCACCTGCTCTCCCGGGCCGGCCGGCGCGTCGCCGATGACGCGCGTGATCGCGACCGCCAGGTCGGTGACCGGCTCCAGCGCCACCTCGCGGTCGTTCAGCACGGCCAGCACGCCGTGCCCGCCCCGGGCCGTGGCCAGCACCCGCCACGGGTGCGGGCGGAACACCAGCGCGTCCACCGCGACCTCGCCGTGCGCGAGCAGCGCGAACAGGTCCTCCAGCGCCGGCGACACGTCCTCGCCGTCGGCCAGCCCCGCCTCGGTCAGCGTGCGCAGGACCTCGGCGCCGAGGGCGTCCCGGTCGTCCATCGTCTCGCCGTGCGACGGCACCTCCAGGGGGTAGGGCGGCTCACCCACGCCCAGGTCCTCCCACAAGAGGTCGAACTCCAGGTGGGACAGGACGACCGCGGTCGCCGAACGTCGCGCCATGAGGCCAGAAGGTAGCGCCCGGCGGCGTCTCGCGCGGCCGGTTGGGCAACACCGGTGGCTACGCTGCTCCCCGTGGACGTCGCCGGCGGGTTCCTGACTGTGCGGGCTTCCGGCGCGGCGGCGGCCAAAGCCGCGCTCAGCGGGGGTGCGGCCACCCCGGAGCACATCCAGCTGCTGGTCGGCTGCACGGTCTCGGGCGGGGTGCCGGGCAACGGCGCCGCGCTTCGGTTTCCCGATTGCGCGCTGCACGTGCTGCCCGACGTGGTGATGCTGACCGTGGCCGAGGCCCGCCTCACCGTCGGCTTCGGCGAGCTGAAACCGCTGATGTTCCGACCGGTCCCGGTCGACGCCGCGCTGGACGCCGTGTTCTGCGGCGCGGTGGCGCACGTGCTCGCCGCCGCGCACGCCCTCGACCCGCACGGCCTGTCCCACCACCTGCTCGGCCTGGCCGAGCTCGTGCTGCGCAGCGCGTTGCGGGCCGAGCTGGAACGCGTGGACTCCCTGGTCGCCCGGCGGCGCGAAGCGTTGGAGTACATGCGCGAGCACCTGGCGGACCCGGCCCTGAGCGCGGACCGGGTCGCCGAGGCGTTGTTCATCTCCCGCCGCCGCCTCTACCAGCTCTTCGACGACGGGCAGGGCGTGTCCGAGCGCATCCGCGGCCTGCGGATCGACCGGGCCAAGGCGTTGCTCGCCGACCCGGCGAAGGCGGCGCGCGGCATCGGCGAGATCGCCAAGGACTGCGGGTTCGTCAGCGCCGCCCACTTCTCCCGGACGTTCCGCCAGGTGGTCGGCCGGACGCCGAGCGAGTTCCGTCACCGCTGAACCGCACGCCCGAGACGAACCGGCCCGCGATGCCCGCCACCTCCAGCCAGCCGCGCCCGGTCGGCGAGTGCAGCGTGAACACCGCGATCCGCGGCTGGTCCGGGTCGCTCACCACGACCTGGAGCTGGGCGCCCGGCCCGGCGACCGGGATGCGCTCCACGATCACCACCGGGTAGCCGGTCGCCGTCTCGCCGCGGGTGACCTCGCGGATCGACGGGCCGTCGAGGTGGAAGCCCAGCTCGTCGGGGTCGGCGGGCCGGTCGACCGCCACCACGCCCGCCATCAGCAGCGCGGGGTCCGCGTCCCGGTGCTCGACCACGGCCAGCAGGCCCGCGCCGTGCCGGTGCGCCAGTTCCGCGGCCTGCGTGGCGGACACCTCCAACCCGGGGTCACGGGTGCCTTTGAGCCGTCGCAGCACGGTTAACAGCTCCGCCGCGGTGCGTTCGGGACTGCCGAGTGCCACCGGGGTCACCCCCGGCACGGGAGCGAGTCTCACCCCAGGCCCGCCCGGAACGCCGCCGCCGCGCCCCTGGTGGACGCGGGTCGAGGTGGGCCGAGCAGCACGGACGCCAGGTCGGCGGTGAGGGACGAGAAGCTCGTCAGCGTGTCCGCGATGACCGTCGACGGCTCCTCGGCACGCAGCCGGTCGGCGACCCGCCTGGCCTCCGCGCGGTGGTCGCGCTCCAGCAGCCGGGCCTCCTCCAGCACGTCGTCCAGCTGCCGGCGCAGCTCGTCGTGCCGCGCCGCGGCCCGCTCGTGCGCCTCGCCGTCGGCGGCGGTGAAGGACGCCATCGCCCCGGTCCGGTCGAGCTCGTCGGACGCCTCGGCGAGCGCGCGCCGCACACCGAGCGCGCGCCGGTCCAGCTCCTCGGCACGCCGCTGGTTGCCCAGCAGCGTGGTGGCCCAGCCGTCGAGCACCTCGGCCGCCGCCCGCATCGCGCGCCGCACCGCCGTCAGCTCCGACACCACCGCCTCCAACCGCGTCCTGAACCCGTCCGCCGCCGCGCCCGTCCACGGTTCCGGTGGCGCGCCGGGGACTGTAAGGGCAACCGACAACCGCTCGCTCGCCGCCACCACCGCGCCCGCGTGGCCCGGCGCGGGGTCGAAGCCCAGTCCCCGGTAGTCAGTCATGGCGCAGCTCGTCGGCCTGCCGGTAGGTCTCACCCGCCGCGCGCAACGCGTCCGCCACGGCGTCCAGCTCCACCCCGCGCAGCACGGCCGCCCACTCGGCCACCAGCCGGTCGACCGCCTCGGTGACGCCTTCCGGCCCGAGGTCGCCCGAGGGCTGCTCCAGCGCGGACGCGGTGGCGCGCACCTCGTCGGACACCTCGTCCAACCGGCCCGCGAACGCGGCCAGCTCGTCCGGGTCGACCTGGTAGCCGCCGCTCATTCGCCGAGCACCGGCGGGAACGCGGGCGGCAGGTCGTCGAGCAGGTCGAGGCCGAGGTCGTAGCGGTTGCGGTGCTCGCCGTCGTCCTCGCGGTTGCCCGGCGCCATCGGCGGGTACATGCCGAAGCCCTGCGGGCCGCCCGCGCCGACGACCGGTCCGACGCCGCCCCGGGCCGCCGCGCCGCCCGGCACCGCGCCGAGCACGCCGGACGCGCCACCCGGGCCGAAGCCTCCTTGACCGGCGCCGCCTCCCGGGCCGCCGACGCCGGGGCCGAAGGAGCCGCCACCGCCCGGCGCGAACCCGGACTGCGACCCGAACCCCGACTGCGGCCCGAACCCGGACTGCGAGCCGAACCCGCCGGGGCCGCCGTAGCCGCTGCCGGGGCCGGGCACACCGGCCGCCGCGGCGGACGTGGTGCCCTCGGGCCGCACGCCCGGCTGGGACGGTGCCGGGTCGACGGGCGGCTGCCGGTCCTGGAGCGGCGCGGGCCACGTCGGCGGCACGGGCCCGGGGTTCGACGGCGGCGGCGTCCACGTCGGCTGGGCCCACGCGGGCTGCGTCCCGGTCGGCTCGGTGACCACCGGCGCCTCGTCGAACACCGGCAGCTCGCGCCCGATGCCGTGGCTGGCGGCCTCGTACTGCTCCATCACCCGGACCGCCCGGTCCATGGCCTCCTGCTGCTCGCGCTTGTCCGGCAGGTGGTCGTCCAGCAGCTGCTTGAGCATGTACGCGCCCTGCGGGCCGTCGAGCGTGGTCACGTCGTAGCCGGCGCGGAACCACTGCTCGGCGTCGGGGTGCACCGGCTCGGGGATCGCCCGCGCCGCCTCCTGGACCGCCGAGGTGTAGCCGTCGAGGCCGCCGCCCACCTGGAACGCGTGCTCCGAGGACCGCGCGCCCCACTTCGTCAGCTCCGACACCGACTCGGCCGCGGCCACCGCCGACGGGCCCCGCCACGACAGCGCGAGGTTCTGCACGATCTTCTGCACGTCCGCGGTCGCCTGGTCGATGTCGGCCGCCAGCCGCTGCCACTCGTACGTGCGGGTGGCCATCTGCGCGGCGTCGGCCGACTTCACCATGTCCCAGAGCTGCCGGTGCGTGTACGCCCGCCAGTTGATCTTGCCGAAGTTCTCCGGCTCCCGGTTGGCCCGGCGCTGCTGCACGCGCTTCTCGTTGCGCCGGCGCGTGGCCGCCGAGTGGTCGTGGAAGTCGGACCAGTACCCGCCCTTGCGCTCGGTCACCGCAGCCGCCCGAGGTCCTGCCGCACCTGCTCGTCCTGGGCCTGCTGGGTCTTGCCGACCTGCTCCAGCGAGTCGCGCAGCAGCGCCAGCTCCCGCACGTACGACCGCAGCGCCGTGCGCACGCCGCCGCCGACGTCGCCGCCGCGCAGGCCGAACGCCCGGCGCATGTTCAGCGCGACCGGGCCCTTGCCGTCGCCGAGCGGCTGGTCCATCTCGCGGTCCGCGCGGGCCAGCAGCTCGCTCAGCACCCCGTGCAGCCGTTCCAGGTCGGACACCGCCGTGGTGAAGGAGGCCAGGTCCAGCTCGATGAAGTCACCGCCCTCGGCGACCACGCCCGCCGCGCCCGCGCCGGTCGGCCCGGACACCACCGGCACCGCGACCGCCTCCGACCCGCGCTGCTCGTCGCGCAGCTCTTCGCGCATCCGCCTGGCGTCCTCGACGCCGCGCACCCTGACCACCATGGACCACATCGTCCTGTGCCCGCGCGCGGGTGACCAGAGCGGGTGCACAGCGGGAGCAACGGCGGTGCACGATCGGACAAGCCCACCACCCGGAGGGGCCCCGCCACCAGCCGGAACGGGACCGGGTCGGAACCGGGCCGGATGGCGGACGAGCGGACCGCCCGCGACCGGGCGGAGGAGGCCGACCGATCACACCGGCCGGTGGTGCGGGAGCAGGGCGGGAGCTGTGCGAAAATCGGCACCCGTGCCGTCACCTGCCGTTCACGCGCGCGCCGTGTTGCTCGCCGGCCCCTCCGGTTCGGGCAAGTCCACCCTCGCCGCCCACCTCGGGCTGCCCGTGCTGCGGCTCGACGACTACTACCGCGAGGGCGACGACCCGCTGCTGCCCCGCGACGAGACCGGCCGGGCGGACTGGGACGCGGAAGGGTCCTGGAACACCGCCGACGCCCTCGCCGCCGTGGTCGAGCTGGCCACCACCGGCACCGTCGAAGCCCCCGTGTACGTGCTCGGCGAGGACCGGAGGGTCGGCTGCCGCACGGTGACCGCGCCCGGCCTGTTCATCGCCGAGGGCCTGTTCGCGGACCGGCTGGTGGCGGGCTGCCGCGAGGCGGGGGTGCTGGCCGACGCCATCGTGCTCGCGCCGAACGCGGTGGTGACGTTCGCCCGCCGCTTCGCCCGCGACGTGGCCGAGGCCCGCAAGCCGGTGCCGCTGCTGGCCCGCCGCGGCCTGCGGCTGCTGCGCGAGCACGCCGGCGTGGTGCGCCGGTGCGTGGACGCGGGCATGCGCCCGGCCCGCCCGCACCACGTGGAGCTCGCCACGATCGGGGGCATGGCCCCCGCGTCGGTGTAGCCCGGGAGTGCCGGGGGTACTGCTGCCGGCATGGCTGAGTTCGAGCACGAGCAGACGGTGCCGGTCGACGCGCGGGTGGTGTTCGACCTGGCCCGGGACGTGACCGCGATGCAGGCGTGGCTGCCGGACGGGCTCCAGGTCGAGTCGAGCGGCCCCGAGCGCGTCACCGGCCGGGTGTCCATGGGCGACGAGATCGACGAGGCCGAGGGCTACCTGGCCGAGGACGCCGAGCAGCGCCGGCTGGAGTGGGGCGACCTGGAGGGCGGCGGCTACTCGGGCTGGCTCCAGGTCGACGACGAGGGACCGGGCCGCAGCCGCGTGGTGCTGCACCTGGACGTCACGGGCGAGCACCACGCGGCGGTCGGCGGGGAGGCGCACGAGATCACCGACGAGTACCTCGTGCAGGCGCTGAGCCGGCTCGCAGCGCTGGCGGCACAAAGCGTGACGTGACCGTCTTCACCGCACATCAGGTTTGAACGCGGAAAAGCGGCACCTAGGGTGAACGCCGTTCACCCGGGCACGTCCGCACGTCGAGGCCCCGGACCACCGTCGAGGGAGCTTCGATGTTCCGCGCCTTGCGGAGCCGCAACTACCGTCGCTGGGCGTTCGCCGACCTCGTCTCGGTGACCGGCTCGTGGATGCAGTTGATCGGCCTGAACTGGGTCGTGCTCGACCGCACCGGCTCGGCCGCCTCGGTCGGCCTGTCGGTGCTGCTGGGCGCCCTGCCGCCGGTGCTGCTCGGCCCGTGGGCCGGCGCGCTGGCCGACCGGCTGCCGGCGCGCCGGACCATCCTCGTCTGCCAGGCCCTGCACGCCGTGCTGGCCGCGGTGCTCGCGCTGGTGGTGTGGCGGGGCGCGCCGATCACGGCGGTGTTCGCGCTGACGTTCGCGGCCGGCCTGGTGTCGGTGTTCGACCTGCCCGCGCTCGGTCGGTTCGGCGCGCGGGTGGTGCCGCGGGAGGACCTGGGCAACGCGGTCGCGCTCGGCTCGGTGCTCAGTTCGACCGGCCGCATCCTGGGCATGAGCGGCGCCGCCGTGCTGGCCGCCGCGCTCGGCTCCCCCGCCCTGTTCCTGATCAACTCGGTGAGCTTCCTGGCCGTCGTGGTCGCGGTGCTGACCATCCGCCGCGCCGAGCTGCACCCGTTGGCGAAGAGCCCGGCCGACGGCGCGGGCGTGGTCGCCGGCCTGCGGTACGTGGCGGCCAGCGGACGGCTGCTCCTGCTGTTCGCGCTCGGCTTCACGCTGTCCAGCCTGGGCCGCAACTACCAGGTCACGATGGCCGCGATGAGCGCGGACGCGACCGCGTACGGCCTGCTGTCGACGGTGTTCGCGATCGGCACCGTGGTCGGCGGGCTGGCCGCGGCGGCGCGCCGGGCGCTGACCGTGCGGCTGCTGCTGGTGGTCGCCTGCGCGACGAGCCTGCTGCAGGTGACCAGCGGGCTGGTGCCGGGCACGCTCGGCTTCGCCGTCGTGCTGCTGCCCATCGCGGCGGGCGCGGTCGTCATCGACACGACCATGAGCACCTGCGTCCAGCTCGACACGGCGGACGGGATGCGCGGCAGGCTGCTGGCGGTCAACTCGGCCGTCGGGGCGGCGGCGGGCGCGGTGGGCGCGCCGCTGCTCGGCTGGCTGTGTGAACGGATCGGCGCCCCGGAGACGCTGGTGCTGGCGGGCATGGTGACGTTGATGGTGACGGTGTTCGCGGCCTCGGTGCTGGCCGTGCCGCCGCACCACCGCACCGCGCTGGCCCACCGCGTGCTGCGCCGGCCGCACCGGGTGGCGCCGCCCGCCGGCCACCCGGGTCAGCCGCACGGCCCAGCGCGCCCCGCGAAACGCCGGAACCGGCGTGCACGCGTCCGGGTGTAGCCGGACACGCCCATAGGGCGGCACACGCTGCGCCGCTGAGATGCACTGCGTAATCGCCCATTCACAGATCGAGGTGCGCGCGGTTACAGTCATGCTTGTTCCTGGGAGCGCTCCCAGAACCTCAACGAGGAGGTGAACGACGTGACGGCCCGACGATGGATCGCGCTGGCCTCGGCCGGTGTGGCCGGCCTGCTGATCGCGACGCTCGTGAACGTGGTCAGCCCGACCGCGGCGTCCGCACACGGCGCCATGATGACCCCGGGCAGCCGGACCTTCCTGTGCTGGAAGGACGGCCTGTCGCCGCAGGGCGACATCCGGCCGCAGAACCCGGCCTGCGCCGCCGCCGTCTCATCCGGCGGCACCAACGCGCTCTACAACTGGTTCGGCGTGCTCCGGTCCGACGGCGCGGGCCGCATGAGCGGCTTCATCCCCGACGGCAAGCTGTGCAGCGGCGGCAACCCGACGTTCTCCGGGTTCGACATCGCGCGCAACGACTACCCGGTGACGCACCTGACCGCCGGCGCGAACTTCAACATCACCTACAACAAGTGGGCCGCGCACCCCGGCAGGTTCGACCTGTACATCACCAAGGACAGCTGGAGCCCGACCCGGTCGCTGGCGTGGAGCGACCTGGAGAGCACGCCGTTCGACAGCGTGACCAACCCGCCGGACAGCGGCGCGGTGGGCACGGTCGAGGGCAAGTACTACTGGAACGCGAAGCTGCCCTCCGGGAAGTCCGGTCGCCACATCATCTACTCGGTGTGGACCCGCTCGGACAGCGCCGAGACGTTCTACAACTGCTCCGACGTCGTGTTCGACGGCGGCAACGGTCAGGAGACGGGCGTCGGCACCGGCGGCGGGACGACGACCACCACCACGACCACCACCACGTCGACGTCGACCACCACCACGACCCCGACGTCGACCACGACCACCACTCCCACGACGCCCACCCAGCCGGGTGACGCGAGCTGCATGGCGATCTACAAGATCACCAGTGCGTGGTCGGGCGGCTTCCAGGCCGAGGTCGAGCTCATGAACCACAGCAAGAGCGCCTACAACGGCTGGACCGCCACCTGGACGTGGGGCGGCAACCAGGCGATCAACAGCCTGTGGAGCGGCGTCAAGTCCGGCTCCGGCTCGCAGGTGGTCGTCAAGAACGCGGCGTGGAACGGCACGGTGGCACCGGAGGCATCGGTGAAGTTCGGCTTCACGGCCAACTACTCCGGCGCCAACTCGCTGCCGACGGTGTCCTGCACCAGCCCGTAGTCCCCCTGTCGGGCTGATCCGGGAGCTTCACCCCAGGTGGAACCCGAACGGGAGCTCCAGCCGGTGCCGGGCGAGCAGCCCGGTGTCGGCCAGGAGCTCCCGCGTCGGTCCGTCGGCCACCACGACACCGCCGTCGATCAGCACGCTGCGCGGGCACAGCTGCAAGGCGTAGGGCAGGTCGTGGGTGACCATGAGCATGGTGCGGTCCAACCCCAGCAGCACCTCGGCCAGCTCTCGGCGGGCCACCGGTTCCAGGTTCGCCGAGGGCTCGTCGAGCACCAGGATCTCGGGGTCGCAGGCCAGCACGGTGGCCAGCGCGACCCGGCGACGCTGCCCGCCGGACAGGTGCAGCGGCGACCGGTCGGCGAAGTCCGCCATGCCCACGGCGGCCAGCGCGCGGGCCACCCGCTCGTCGAGCTCCGCGCCGCGCAGCCCGAAGTTCGCCGGGCCGAACGCCACGTCCTGCCGCGCGGTGGGCAGGAACAGCTGGTCGTCGGGGTCCTGGAAGACCACGCCGACGCGGCGGCGGATCTCCTTGAGGTGCGCCTTCTCCACCGGCAGCCCGGCCACCTCGACCCGGCCGGACCCACCGCCCAGCACACCGTTGAGGTGCAGCGCGAACGTCGTCTTGCCCGCCCCGTTCGGGCCGAGCACGGCGACCCGCTCACCGCGTTCCACCCGCAGGTTCACCCCGAAGAGGGCCTGGTGGCCGTCCGGGTACGCGTACGCCAGCTTCTCCACCACGAGCGCCGGCGCGGACCGCCGCGGCTCGACGGGCGCCACGTCCTCAGCGCCGCCCGCGCCCGCCGCGTCGGGCATCCGGCCCGTCCAACCTCGCGACACCATCGCCAGGTGCACCCTCTCGCCGCGCTCGTAGGACCGGATGAACAGGCTGCCCACGCCGCGCGCGGTCGCGCCGAGCTGCCAGAGGAACCGCGGGTCGTCGCCCCGGGAGATCCGGGCCACCCGCATCCGCTTGGCCTCGCCCACGATCACCTCGGCGTACCGCAGCATCAGCGTCGCGATGGTGATCAGCACCGCCGGCGTCCGCAGCCGTTGCAGGCCGAGCAGCAGGTCCTGCGGCGAGGTCGTGGCCGCGAGCGTCAACGACGTCAGGAGCCCGAGCGTGCCCTTGACCAGGATGTTCCACCCGGCCATCGTTCCCTCCGCCGACACGGACAGGCCGAGCAGGTCCACCCGCCCGCCCCCGCCGGTGATCGGCAGCAGCAGGGCCAGCAGCACGAACGGCGCCTCGATCACCGACCGCGCGGCGAACCACCGCACCGGCACGCGGGCCACCGCCCAGACCGCCGCGAGCGCGAGCAGGTAGGCGCCGAACGCCCAGAACGCCTCGCGCGGCGTGGCCACCACGCACAGCACCGCCACCACCGCCGCGACGATCTTCACCTGCGGCGCGAGGCGGTGCACCGGCGAGTCGCCCGGCCGGTGCAGGAACCCGTGTCCCGCGCTCACCCCACGTCGGGCTTCGCGTCGGCGGGCTTCCCGGGACGCTTGCGCAGCACCCGGAACAGCCCGCCCGCGACGGCCAGCGTGACCGCCACGCCGAGGACGCCCGCGAGCCCGGTGAACCGGTCGTCGCCGCCCAGCGCGTAGTCGGCCAGCGGCCACCCGGACAGCGGGTGCTCCCGCGCGTGCTCGGCGATGCCCTGCTGCTCGGTGACGTGGTCCAGCCCGTCCGGGTCGGAGTCGGCGAAGTAGGACACCACGCCCGCCAGCAGCACGCTGACCACCGCGAACCCCAGGAAGAAGCGCTTCACGCCCTCAACTCCAGCTTCTGCGGCACGCCGCGCAGCAGGTGCACCAGGTCCGGCCGGACCGCCGCGACCGCGGTCACGGTCACCGCGGTGATCACGCCCTCGCCGATGCCGATCAGCACGTGCACGCCGAGCACCGCGGCGGCGACCGTGCCGAACGCCACACCGCCCTGGCCGCCGATGGCGTACTCCAGCACGAAGCCGAACGACGCCAGCACCGTGTTGACCAGCGCCGACACGAACGCGACCGCGGCGAGCCCGCCCTTGCCCCGGGTCGCGAGCCGGCGCAGCGCCAGCGCCGTGAGGTAACCGACCGCGGTGCCGAGGAGGGCCATGTTGGTGACGTTCGCGCCGAGCGCGGTGACACCGCCGTCGGCGAAGAAGAGGGACTGGACGACCAGCACGATCGTCACGCACAGCGCGCCGACCCACGGCCCGACCAGGATCGCGGCGAGCGCGCCGCCGAGCAGGTGCCCGCTGACGCCGGGCAGCACCGGGAAGTTCACCATCTGGGTGGCGAACACGAACGCCGCCACCAGGCCCGCCATCGGCGCGGTCCGGTCGTCGAGGTCGCCGCGCGCCTTGGCCAGGGCCACGCCCACCCCGGCCACCGCGACCGCGACGAACAGCAGCGAGGTCGGCGCGTTCAGCAGGCCGTCGCTCATGTGCATTGCCACCGGTTCGGACACGGGCACCACGCTAGTTGCCAGTCGTCCGCAATGGCCAGCTCGATGCAACAACGATTCCGGTCACCGCGCCGGGCGAACCGGGTCGTCCGGACGGCTCGCGCGACGCCCTCCGGAGTCGTCCGCGCGCCTCGCCGCACCCCTGCGCGGCGACGCCGACCAGCGACGATCACACGATCGTGGGGCACGGGTCGGTGGCACTATGCTCTGCCTGCGATGACTCTCACCGACCGCCTGCCGGCCACCCCTGACCCCGACGTCCTCTACGACACCTTCGCCGACTGGGCGCGAGAGCGGGGGCTGTCGCTGTACCCGGCGCAGCAGGAGGCGTTGATCGAGATCGTCTCCGGCTCGAACGTCATCCTCAGCACGCCCACCGGCTCGGGCAAGTCGCTGGTCGCCATCGGCGCGCACTTCGCCGCCATCGCGGAGGGCAAGCGGACCTACTACACCGCGCCCATCAAGGCCCTGGTGTCGGAGAAGTTCTTCGCGCTGATCGAGACGTTCGGCGCGGACAACGTCGGCATGGTGACCGGCGACGCCAGCGTCAACGAGACCGCGCCCATCATCTGCTGCACGGCCGAGATCCTGGCCAACATCGCGCTGCGCGACGGCACGAAGGCCGACGTCGGCCAGGTCGTCATGGACGAGTTCCACTTCTACTCCGAGCCCGACCGCGGCTGGGCCTGGCAGGTGCCGCTGATCGAGCTGCCGCAGGCCCAGTTCCTGCTGATGTCGGCGACGCTGGGCGACGTCACGTTCTTCGAGAAGGACCTGACCCGCCGCACCGGCCGCACGACGTCGGTGGTGCGGTCCGCCGAACGCCCGGTGCCGTTGAACTTCCAGTACGTCACCACCCCGCTGCACGAGACGATCGAAGACCTGCTGCACGGCCGCGAAGCGCCGATCTACGTGGTGCACTTCACCCAGGCGTCCGCGCTGGAACGCGCGCAGTCGCTGATGAGCGTGAACGTCGCCACCCGCGCCGAGAAGGACGCCATCGCGGCCACGATCGGCCGGTTCCGGTTCACCTCCGGGTTCGGCAAGACGCTGTCCCGCCTGGTCCGGCACGGCATCGGCGTGCACCACGCGGGCATGCTGCCGAAGTACCGGCGGCTGGTCGAGCAGCTCGCGCAGGCGGGCCTGCTCAAGGTCATCTGCGGCACGGACACCCTCGGCGTCGGCATCAACGTGCCCATCCGCACGGTGGTGTTCACCGCCCTGTCCAAGTACGACGGCCAGCGCACCCGCCACCTCAAGGCCCGCGAGTTCCACCAGATCGCAGGCCGGGCGGGCCGCGCGGGCTACGACACCGTCGGCACGGTCGTGGTGCAGGCGCCCGACCACGTGGTGGAGAACGAGAAGGCGCTGGCCAAGGCGGGCGACGACCCGAAGAAGCGGCGCAAGGTGGTGCGCAAGAAGGCCCCCGACGGCTTCGTGTCGTGGAGCGACCAGACCTTCGATCGGCTCAAGAGCGCCGAGCCGGAGCCGCTGACGTCGAGCTTCCAGGTCAGCCACGCCATGCTGCTCAACGTGATCGGCAGGCCCGGCGACGCGTTCGGCGCGATGCGGCACCTGCTGGAGGACAACCACGAGGACCGGCCCGCGCAGCGCAGGCACATCCTGCGGGCCATCCAGATGTACCGGGGCCTGCTGGCGGCGGGCGTGGTGGAGCGGCAGGGCGGCGAGATCCGGCTCACCGTGGACCTCCAGGTGAACTTCGCCCTCAACCAGCCGCTGTCGCCGTTCGCGCTGGCCGCGATCGAGCTGCTGGACCGCGAGTCGCCGTCCTACGCGCTCGACGTGCTGTCCGTGGTGGAATCCACTCTGGACGACCCCCGCCAGGTGCTGTCGGCGCAGGAGCACAAGGCGCGCGGCGAGGCCATCGGCGCGATGAAGTCCGAGGGCATCGAGTACGACCAGCGGATGGAGCTGCTGGAGGAGGTGACGTACCCGAAGCCGCTCGCCGAGCTGCTGGAGGCCGCGTTCACCACCTACCGGCGCGGGCACCCGTGGGTCGCCGACCACCACCTGTCGCCGAAGTCCGTGGTGCGGGACATGTTCGAACGGGCCATGACGTTCGCCGAGTACGTGTCGCACTACCAGCTCGCGCGCTCGGAGGGCCTGGTGCTGCGGTACCTGGCCGACGCGTACAAGGCGCTGCGGCAGACCGTGCCCGAGGACGCCAAGACCGAGGAGCTCAGCGACCTGCAGGAGTGGCTGGGCGAGCTGGTCCGCCAGGTCGACTCCAGCCTGCTGGACGAGTGGGAGAAGCTGCGCAACCCCTCGGAAGAGGAAGCGGCGGACCTGTCGTCGAGCGACGCGCCACCCGCCGTCACCGGCAACGTGCGGGCGTTCCGGGTGCTGGTGCGCAACGCGTTGTTCCGGCGCGTCGAGCTGGCCGCCCGGCGCGACTACTACGAGCTGGGCCGGCTGGACGGCGACGCGGGCTGGACCGCCGAGGAGTGGCAGGACGCGCTCGACCCGTACTTCGAGGAGCACGACGAGATCGGCATGGGCCCGGACGCGCGCGGACCGGCGTTGCTGCTGATCACCGAGGAGCCGGGGCTGTGGCGGGTCCGCCAGGTCCTGGACGACCCGGCGAAGGACCACGACTGGGGCTTCACCGCCGAGGTCGACCTGGCCGAGTCCGACGAGATCGGCACGGCCGCCGTGCGGATCACCGAAGTCGGCAGGCTCTAGCCGGCCTGGGGTCCATCCGGTGGTACTGCGGCGCGGACCGGGGCACGAGCATGTCAACGTCGGGAGAGAACGGAGGCGGTTGGCCCTGTCGCAGGACGAGTTCGGCGTGCTGGGGTCTCTCGTGGTCCGCCGGAACGGCCGCTCGGTCCCCGTCACCGCCGCCAAGCACCGCATCGTCCTGGCGACCCTGCTGCTGGACGCGAACCGCTCGGTGCCCGCGAGCGACCTGATCCGCCGGGTGTGGGGCGAGACGCCGCCGGACCGCGCCGCGCAGACGCTGCCGGTGTACGTGATGCGGTTGCGGCGCGCGCTCGGCGAGCCGCCGCTGATCCACACCACGCCCACCGGCTACCGGATCGACCTGCCGCCCGGCGCGCTGGACCTGCACCGGTTCGAGGCGGCGGCCGAGCAGGGCGCGAAGCTGGCCGCCGCCGAGGACTTCACCGCCGCCGCCGACGCCTACGAACGCGCGCTGGAGTGCTGGCACGGGCCGCCGCTGGCCGACGTGCCGTCGGAGTCGCTGCACGAGACCGAGGCGCCGAACCTCGTCGAGCAGCGCTTGCGGGTGATCTCCGAGCTGGTGGACGTGAAGCTGCGGCTCGGCCGGTCCGACGAGGTGGTCGCCGACCTGCGCCGGCTGACCGCGCAGCACCCGCTGCGGGAGCGGTTCTGGTCGCAGCTGATGGTGGCGCTGTACCGGGTGGACCGGCAGGCCGATGCGCTGGACGCCTACCGGCAGGCGTCCACGACGCTCGCGCGGGAGCTGGGCGTGGACCCGAGCGACTCGCTGCGCGCCGTGCAGCACGCCATCCTCACCGGCGACCCGGCGCTGCACCAGCCGGTCGCGAGCACGTGGGCGCCGGTGTCGCAGCTGCCCGCGCCGGTGGGCAACTTCGTCGGCCGCGGCGCGGAGCTGACCCGGGTGACGGGGCTGCTGGAGCGGGGCACGGCCACCGTGGTCGTGTGCGGGCCGCCGGGCGTCGGCAAGACGGCGTTCGCCATCTCGGTGGCGCACGCGGTGCGCGACCGGTACCCCGACGGCCAGCTGTACGTGAACCTGCGCGGGCACTCCACGTCGCCGCCGCTGCCGACGTCCGCCGTGCTGGCGCGGTTCCTGCGGGCGATGGGCGTGCGGGCCGACCACATCCCGGTCGACGAGCAGGACCTGGTCGCCGGCTACCGGGCCCGGCTGCGCGGCCGGCGGGTGCTGATCACGCTGGACAACGCCGCGTCGGTGGAGCAGGTGCGGCCGCTGCTGCCCGCCGACCCCGGCTGCTCGGTGCTGATCACCAGCCGCAACGAGCTGCGGCTGCGCGGCACGACGGTGCGGCTGGACGTGCTGCGCGGCGACGAGGCGTGGAAGCTGCTGGCCCGGTCGCTGGGCGCGGAGGCCGCCGTGACGCAGTTCGACGCGCTCGGCGAGCTGGCCCGGCTGTGCGGGTACCTGCCGCTGGCGCTGCGGATCGCGTTGGGGAACCTGGTGGGCTCCTCGCACGTGGACGTGGCGTCGTACGTGGAGGAGCTGCGCGGCGGCGACCGGCTGGCCGTGCTGGCGGTGGACAACGATGACACGGCGGCGGTGCGGCGGGCGTTCGACCTGTCGTACGCGGCGCTGGCGCCGGCCGCGGCCCGGCTGTTCCGGCTGACCGGGCTGCTGCCGGGACCGGACTTCAGCGTGTTCGGAGCGGCGGCGTTGCTGGACGCGCCCGAGGACGTGGCGCGCGGGCTGCTGGAGGACCTGGCGTCGGCGCACCTCGTGCAACGGGTCGGGCCCGACCGGTTCGCCCTGCACGACCTGCTGCACGACTACGCGGCCGACCGCGCCGAGGCGGCGGGCGAGGACCTGGACGCGGCGCGGCGGCGGCTGTTCGACTGGTACCTGCGCACGGCCGTCGAGGTCGGCGACGTGCTGTACCCGGAGCTGGGCACGTCCGGGCCGCCCCGGATGAGCCCGGACGAGGCCAGGGCGTGGCTGGCCGCGGAACGGGCCAGCGTGCTGGCGGCGACCGAGCACTGCGCCGCGCGCGGCCCGCTGCCGATGGCGTGGCAGCTGATCAACTCGGTGAGCGGGTACCTCGGGTCGCACGGGCACCACGTGGAGTTCCTCAACGCCGTCGGCGCGGCGCTGGGCGCGGCGCGGGCGGCGGGCGACCACGACGCCGAGACGTTGATGACGGTGTGGCTCGCGACCGAACACCGCAACCTGGGCAACCTGCGGGCCGCGCAACGGCACCTGCGGGCCGTGCGGCCGTCCGCGCGGGCGGAGTGGCTGCACGTCGGGTTGGACGGGATCGTGCACCTGGAGCTCGGCGAGCTGCCCGCCTCGCTCGCCGCGTTCGAGCGGATGGCGGAGCTGGCCGAGGTCGAGGGCGCCCTGCCGCACGTGCGGATCTCGGCGTTGACCGGGCTCGGCGCGGTGTGGCTGATGCGCGGCGACCTGGTGACGGCCGAGTCGTTCCTGTCCTCGGGGCTGGCGCTGGCGCAGGCGGCCGACGGGGTGAACATCGAGGCGGCGTGCGCCGCGCTGCTCGGGCGGTGCAGCACCGCGGCCGGGGACTACGCGCGGGCCGCGGAGTTGCAGCGCTACGCGTTGGAGGCGTGGTACCGCAGTGGCGCGCGGCACCCGCGGGCGGAGGCGATGGCGCACCTGGCGGCGGCGTTGTGCCTGGGCGGGGAGCACGCGGAGGCGATGCGGACGGCCCAGCGGGCGTTGGCGCTGGTGCAGGAGCTGGGCGGGAGCCGGCGGATCGAGTCGGAGGTGCACAACGCCCTCGGCCTGGTCCTGCGCCACCTGGGCAAACCGGGGCTCGCCGTGGCGGCCCACCTGCGCGCGCTGGAACTGGCCACGTCCTCCGACTACCGCTACGGCGTCGCGCGTTCCCACGTCAGCCTGGTGCACGCCCTGTCCGCCGACGGCCGCCGCGCGGAAGCCCTCCGCCACGCCCGCGTGGGCCGCGACCTGGCCTCCCGCAGCGGCTTCGGCGAGTTCGAATCCCTCGCCGCCGCCGCCCTGTCCGACCTGACGTGACGGTGCGGCGGGGCGGCCGACCGCCGCCCCGCCGGACCGCGCTCAGATCTGGAGCTCCCACACCTGGTCGAGGTAGGAGGTGTTGCACCCGGCCTGGAAGACCTGCGTGTTGGAGAGCACGGCGCCCTGCACGGCAAGGCACTTGCCGCTGTAGACGTTGAGGATCTTGTAGCCGAGGAGGTAGTTCCCCGAGTAGTACGCCTGACGCACCCACTGCTGGTCCGTGTACGTCCCGCAGTCGATCTGGAACGCCGGTGCGTTGTGCTGCTGGACGGCCAGGCAGCGGTTGGTGTGCTCGTTGCGGAGCCGGTAGGACCCGTTGTAGGGCTCCCACCGCCAGTACTGGTCGGCGAACGCGGGGTTGCAGTCGATCTGGAACACCGCGCCGCCGTTGACGTTGCTCGGGCCGTGCACCGCCGCGCAGCGGTTGGTGTAGTGGTTGGTCATGCGGTACACCTCGGCCGACTCCGCCGCGGCGGCCTGCTCGACCGGGTTCCCGTCCGCCGGCCCCGCCTGTGCCGGGGACACGACCACGACGACAGCCGCCACCGCGGCGAACAGCACCGCGGCCAGGCGTGCCAGTGTCAAGCGCGACAAATCGTTCCTCCTCTTCGTCCGGCGGGCGCCCCTCGTCGAGGCGCCCGGACGTGCCGGGTCGACGACGTCGACCGCACCGTGAATGCCGATCGGACCGTGCTCAGACGCCGTACCGGCGTTGGTCGGCGTGGTCCACCGCGTCGTACCGGTAGACCGGGGCGCCGTCGACGTTGCCGGCCCCCTGGACGGCCAGGCACTGGCCGCTGTGCTGGTTCCGGAGCGGAAGACGTCGGCGCCGCCGGCCTGCGCCTCCCACTTCCGGTCCGCGTAGGCGGGCGTGCCGTTGATCCGGAAGGCCGGGCGTCGGTCCCCCGCACCGCCAGGCACCTGGCCGTGCAAGCGTTGCTCACCTGCGAGTGCGCGAGCGCGCCGGGGTCCTGGCTCGTGCGCCTGGTCACCTGGAGGCCCGACGCGGCGATCTCGGCGATCTCGGCGTCGACGGTGTCGGCCGGCGAGGCCGCCTGGGAAGCGGGCGAGAACATCAGGACCGCGGTCACCGCGGCGAGGAGTCACACCGCGAGCCTGACGACGGTTCTTCGGGCAGACATCATTCACCATCCCTTTCGGATTCGACCTGCGACAGCCCGGCCCGCTCGGATCGGACGAACCCGGATCCGAGCGATGCGGTCGGATCCGCACGCGACCCGGAAAGCGCGGCCGCCGAATTCCACTCCTCACGGCCGGCAGTCACCGCCGCGCGCTCGTGGATCCGATGAAACGACAAGAGCCCCGGTCGAGCCCCGAGACCACGCGTACCAATTCGCCCGCACCACCGGACCGGAATTGCGAGCACGACGATACTGCATCCCGAAAAGCTGTCAACCGAAGAATCGAGCGCCCACTTCGACGGGCATCAGAATGAGCACCCGGCCCAACCGGACAGTAAATCCACGAAGAGGTCGCGAGGGCAATGCGCGTGCGGAAGGTGAGCGCCTCGCACCGCTACGACGACAGTTGCGCGCAGTGCCTCGGGACAACCCGACCGGGGGTGCTCCGTCCCTCTGGCGGGACACCGGGTCAGCGTCGGACGTGCGTGTCGAACGCTCAGCGCCCACGTGTCGAACGCTCACGACCCTCGAAATCACCACACGAGTCACCTGACCGGATGACACGAGTGGCGCACGCGGAGGTCCTGGAGGTTCGACCCGCGGCCGCAGCGCCGATTGAGACCACTCCTCCGGGTCGTTGACCGCGTGGTCGGTGGACGAGAGCATCGGGTTTCGATACTTCGGCGGCTCACTCGTGGGGGATGTCATGGATTCCGATCCGCACGTCGGACTGGCGCGGATCGTGGACCCGGCGCCGCGCACTTCCGCCGAATTGGTCTGCGCCCTGACGGAGCTGGCACGGCTGGCGAACGAGTGGTCCGACGTGGTGCGCGGGCTGCACGAGCCGACCCGGCGCCTGGTCGGCAGCGCGGCGGCGGCGTCGGTGTCGCTGGCCGCGCGCCGGGCCGAGGAGGCGTTCCTCGAACTGGAGATGACGCTGGGTGACGCCCAGGCGGCGCGCCGGTCATTGCCCTTGGCCACCCCGAAGGGTGAGGATAGGCGTCCGGTGGTCTAATCGCCGACGCCGCCGACCACACCACATTGGAACTCCATGACCTCAGGACTTCCCTGCCCTCTCTGCGAGGGCCCGGAGCGCCGCGGGGCGCTTGAACGGACACTGAGGGTGCTCGCCGTCGACGACGAGGCCCCCGCGCTGGAGGACCTGGTCTACCTGCTGCGCTCCGACCCGCGCGTCGCCCACGTGGAGGGCGTCACGGACGCGACCAAGGCGTTGCGGACGCTGCACCGCGCCATGGACGCGGGCCAACCGGTCGACGCCGTCTTCCTCGACATCCGCATGCCGGGCCTGGACGGGCTCGACCTGGCCCGCGTGCTGTCCCGGTTCGCCCAGCCGCCGCGCATCGTGTTCGTCACCGCGCACCAGGAACCCGCGGTCGAGGCGTTCGAGCTGAAAGCGCTCGATTACCTCCTCAAGCCCGTTCGGGCGGAACGGCTGGCCGAATCGGTGCACCGGATCGTGCACGAGGTGCTCGATTCGAAGTCGCCGGAACCGGTCGCCGCCGCGCCGGCCGAGAAAGCGCCCGAAGTGGGCGACGAAGTCATCCCGGTCGAACTCGGCGGCATCACCAGGTTCATCAGGTTGGCGGACATCCGGTACGTCGAGGCGCACGGCGACTACGCCCGGCTGCACACCGCGACCGGCAGCGGGCTGGTCCGCGCCGCGCTCAACGGGCTGGAGGAGCGGTGGCGCTCCGCGGGGTTCGTGCGCATCCACCGCAGCCACCTCGTGTCGCTCGGCCACATCGACGAGCTGCGGCTGGAGGACGGCCACCTGAGCGTCAACATCGGCGGCGCGGTGCTGCCGGTCAGCCGGCGCCACGCCCGGCACCTGCGGCAGCTGCTGGTGCGCCGCAACCGGCAGCCGTCGTGACCTCGCCGCAGCGGCCGCACACCCAGCGGGTCGTGGTGACGAGCCCGCGCACCCGCGCGCCGCGCGCGCCCCGGCCGTACCCCGCGTCGCGGGAGATCGACGAGCAGAGCGAGCTGGGCGCGGTGTACATGCGGTCGCTGATCCGGACCCAGCGGCGGCTCGGGCTGCTGCTGTGCGCGGTCGTGTGCGGCAGCGTGGCGGCGCTGCCCCTGGTGTTCACGCTCGCGCCCCAGGTCGCCGCGCAGCGGCTGCTGGGCCTGCCGCTGCCGTGGCTGCTGCTGGGGCTGCTGGTGTTCCCGGTGTTCGTGCTGGCGGGCTGGTTCTACGTGCGCCAGGCCGAGCGCAGCGAACGCGAGTTCGCGGAGCTGGTGGAGCGTTCGTGAGCAGTGGGTACGGCATCGTCGCGGTGCTGGTCGTCGCGGTCGGCACGATGCTGGTCGGCACCTACGGGCTGCGGATCTCGCGCACGACGTCGGACTTCTTCGTCGCCTCGCGCACCGTCTCGCCGTGGTGGAACGCCTCCGCGATCGGCGGCGAGTACCTGTCCGCGGCGTCGTTCGTCGGCATCGCCGGGCTGATCTTCGCGCACGGGCCGGACATGCTGTGGTTCCCGGTCGGCTACACGGCGGGCTACCTGGTGCTGCTGGCGCTGGTCGCCGCTCCCCTGCGCCGCAGCGGCGCGTACACGCTGCCGGACTTCGCCGAGGCGCGGTTCGCGTCGCCGGCGGTGCGCGCGGTGGCGAGCGTGTTCGCGCTGGGCATCGGGTGGCTGTACCTGTTGCCGCAGCTGCAGGGCGCCGGCCTGACCCTGCACACGGTGACGGGCACCCCGGACTGGGTGGGCGCGCTGGTGGTCGCGCTGGTCGTCACCACGAACGTGATCTCCGGCGGGATGCGCAGCATCACGTTCGTGCAGGCGTTCCAGTACTGGCTCAAGCTGACCGCGATCGCGGTGCCGGTGGTGTTCCTGGTGATGGCCTGGCACGCGCACGGCGCGCGGGACCTGACCGGGCCGCAGTTCCCCGAGTTCCCGAAGCAGACCACGGTCACGTTCGACTCGGACACCACGTTCGACGCCTCCCGCGCCACGCCCTTCAACGGCTCCGGCCGGGTCGACGGCCGGCGGGTCGACGGCGGCGGCCGGTTGACCGTGGGCCGGCACGAGGTGGCCGCCGGCACGCGGCTCACGTTCCCCGAGGGCGCGGCGGTGCCGCACGTGCGGTCGATCCCGTCGAACACCAACGACGTGTGGGCGCTGCCGATGCGCGGCGGCGAGCGGTTCCCGCTGTACGCGGTGTACTCGCTGATCATCGCCACGTTCCTGGGCACGATGGGCCTGCCGCACGTGATCGTGCGCTTCTACACCAACCCGAACGGGCGGGCGGCGCGGCGCACGACGTTGATCGTGCTGGGCCTGCTGGGCGTGTTCTACCTGATGCCGCCGATCTACGGCGCGCTCGGCCGGCTCTACACGCCCGAGCTGCTGATGACCGGTGACACGGACGCGGTGGTGCTGGTGCTGCCGAGCCGGATGATCGACGGGCTCGGCGGGCAGCTGCTGGGCGCGCTGGTGGCCGGTGGGGCGTTCGCCGCGTTCCTGTCCACGTCGTCCGGCCTGATGGTGTCGTTGGCGGGGGTGCTGAGCCGGGACGTGCTGCGGCTGCGGGGCGTGCGCGGGTTCCGGGTGTCGACGGTGCTGGCCGTGCTGGTGCCGCTGGGCATGACGTGGCTGGTGGGCAAGGTGCCGGTGGCGGACATGGTGGGGCTGGCGTTCGCGGTGGCGGCGTCGTCGCTGTGCCCGCTGCTCGTGCTGGGCATCTGGAGCACGCGCATCTCCACGGTCGGCGCGGTCGCCGGGATGGTGGCGGGCGGCCTGCCCGCCCTGGTGGCCGGGCTGGTCACGATCAGCGCCGGTGGCGGCGGCGCGTGGTACCACGTGTTCCTGGCCCGGCCCGCCGCGTGGACCGTGCCGCTCGGTTTCGTCGTGATGTACGTGGTGTCGCTGCTGACGCCGCGCAAGGTGCCTCCGGGGGTGAACCACGTCATGGTGCGCTTGCACGCGCCGGAGAACCTGGGTCTGCGCAGTCAGGACCGGTTGTGACCGCGTTGTGGACAGCGGGCGCGATCCTGCTCGTCGGCCTCGCCGTGGTGACCACGCTGTGGTGGACCTCCCGCACCCGCAACGACTTCCTGACCCACGAGCAGCGGATCACGTTCGAGACGCTGCACACCGCGTGGTCCGCCGCTCCCCCGCTGCGCGCCGGGTTGGTGCCGGAGGCGGCGAAGAAGTCGGCCAAGCACCTGCGGACGCTGCTCGGCACGCCCGCGCTCGCGTTGACCGACGAGACCGAGGTCGTGGCGTGGGAGGGCGACGGCGAGCACCACGCGGCCGAGGCGATGGGGCTGGCCGCCGACGTGTTCTCCACCGGCCGCACCCGGGCGTTCGACATCACCTGCTCCGCGCCCGACTGCCCCGTGCACACGGCCGTCCTCGCGCCGCTGACCGTGGAGGGACGGGTGGTGGGCGTGCTGGCGGCCTACAGCCGGGAGGCGTCGGCCGGGTTGGTGCGGGCGACGAACGAGGTGGCGCGCTGGGCGTCGGGCCAGCTGGAGCTGGCCGAGCTGGACCGGTCGCGGACCCGGTTGGTGGAGGCGGAGGTGCGGGCGCTGCGGGCGCAGATCTCGCCGCACTTCATCTACAACTCGCTGTCCGCCATCGCGTCCTACGTGCGCACGGACCCCGAGCGCGCTCGCACGCTGTTGCTGGACTTCGCCGACTTCACCCGCTACTCGTTCCGCCGGGCGGGTGACTTCACCACGTTGTCGGAGGAGCTGAAGTCGATCGACCAGTACCTGGCCCTGGAACGGGCCCGGTTCGGCGAGCGGCTGAAGGTGACGTTGCAGATCGCGCCGGAGGTGCTGCCGGTGACCGTGCCGTTCCTGTGCCTGCAACCGCTGGTGGAGAACGCCGTGCGGCACGGGATGGAGGGCAAGGTCGGGCCGGGCCACATCTCGATCCTGGCGGCAGACGCGGGCGAGGAGGCCCACATCACCATCGAGGACGACGGCATCGGCATGGACCCGGACGCGCTGCGCCGCACGTTGGCGGGCCAGGTCGGCGAGACGGCCGGGATAGGGCTGGGGAACATCGACGAACGCCTCCGGCGCTGCTACGGCGACGACTACGGCCTCGTCGTGGAAACGGCCCAGGGGCTGGGGACGAAGATCAGCGTGAGGGTGCCGAAGTACCAGGCGGGCGTGCACGCCTGACCGCGCGAAAGCTGCCCGCCGCCGCCGAGGAGGGCGGGTGCCGGCGAGCCCGGCGGCGCGGTTGAGCGAGCTGTCGCCCAGGACCCGGCGGCCCGAGCCGGTGGGGCGGCGGGGCCGGTGCCAGGGTCGGGCCGGTCAGGCCGCGTAGACCGCCAGGCCGAGGGCCGCGGCGCCGGCGGCGGTCAGGCGGGCGGCCGCGAGGTCACCCGGCGCGACCGGGCTCGCGGCCTCGATCAGGCCGGCGTGCACGAGCGCGC
Organism: Saccharothrix sp. 6-C; assembly: GCF_016695385.1. NCBI lineage: Bacteria > Bacillati > Actinomycetota > Actinomycetes > Pseudonocardiales > Pseudonocardiaceae > Saccharothrix > Saccharothrix sp. 6-C. The sequence goes on from NZ_CP064192.1 coordinate 6,183,578, forward strand.
GGGCCGTCGTCGGGTCGCAGAACGGCAGACCGTCCACCCGCACGTCGGGTTCGGCGCTGCGGGTCAGCTCGACCCGGTTCGCGACGGTCGCCTTCAGCAGCGCGACCTCGCGTCCGGACAACTCGGTCATCGGGGAACACCTCCATCGGGACGAACGGCGCGGCGGGCGCCCCGGTTCGCAGTCGGGACGCCCGCGTTGCCACCGTCGGTCCCCGTTCGGCTCAGCCCACGGCGCGCGCGCCGCGTCGTTCCGCCGCTTCCAGCACCAGCCGCAACCACTCGGCGTCGCCCGCCGCGCCGTCCATCGCCGCCCGGCGCAGCCGCAGCCACAACCCGGCCTCGCTCCACTCCTGGAACCGGCGGTGCACGGTCGGCACGGTCACGCCGAACGTCGGCGGCAGGTGCCGCCAGGCGCAACCGCTGGTCAGGACGAACACGATCGCGGTGAAGATGGCGCGGTCCGACACCCGGCCCCGGCCGCCGCCCTGGCGGCGCACCTTCGCGGGTGGCAGCAGCGGCTCCACCACCGCCCACAGCGACGGCGGCACCAGGCGCACGGCCAGTTGCTCGATCACGTCGGCGTGCGGCGGTCGTGGCGGCGCTTCCGGCGCCCGGCGCACCCACGGCTCCTGCCGCTGGGCGTCACCGCGCTGGCGGGCGCGCAGCAACATGGCCAGGGCGGCGTCGTCCGTGCGCCTGGGGGCGACCGCGGGGTGCGTGTGCTGTTGCACCTGGCGGGCGATCTCCGCGCCCACCGTTCGACCGAACGGCTGCGCTGGTCGTACGTAGTTGGTCATCAGGTCCTCCGCCCAGGACGTCGTGATGCCCATCACGCTAGGAACACCGACGCCCCCTGGTAAGAGAACGCGCGACGAACGGGAGTGGTCCAGCGTCACGCGGCCACCATCACACCGCCGAGCGGCCACACAGGAGCGACGAGCGGATGAGCGGTCACTCCCCGATACTCGCTGCGCACGGATACGCTCGAAGGTGTGAGCACTGCGCCGCGACTCCTCGCCACCAGCGACCTGCACGTGACGTACCAGCAGAACCGCCAGTTCGTCGACGCCATCCGACCGCACTCGCCCGACGACTGGCTGATCGTGGCGGGTGACGTGGCGGAGAAGTTCGACGACGTCGAGTGGGCGCTGGGCGTGCTGCGCGGCCGGTTCGCCAAGGTGGTGTGGTCGCCGGGCAACCACGAGCTGTGGACCACGAAGGACGACCCGGCGCAGGCCCGCGGCGAGGTGCGCTACAAGCAACTCGTCGAGCTGTGCCGCGCCATCGACGTGCTCACCCCCGAGGACGAGTACGCGGTGTTCGAGGGCGCGGGCGGCCCGGTGGCGGTGGCGCCGCTGTTCACGCTCTACGACTACACGTTCCGCCCGGCGGGCACGATCGACAAGGCGTCCGCGCTGGCCGTCGCGCAGGAGGCCGGTGTCATCTGCACCGACGAGTACTTCCTGCACCCCGACCCGTACCCGAGCCGCGAGGCGTGGTGCGCGGCTCGGATCGAGGAGAGCGAGCGCCGGTTGCGCGCTGTGGACAGCTCGTTGCGCACCGTGCTGATCAACCACTGGCCCCTCGTGCGCGATCCCACGTTCGTGCTGCGGTACCCCGAATTCGCCTTGTGGTGCGGCACCGAGCGGACCGCGGACTGGCACCTGAGGTTCCGCGCGGCGGTGATGGTCTACGGGCACCTGCACATCCCGCGCACGATCCGCAAGGACGGCGTCCGCTTCGACGAGGTGTCGCTCGGCTACCCGCGGGAGTGGCAGCCGCGCGGCTGGACCGCCGCGCCGCTGCTGGACGTGCTGCGCGAAGGGGACGCACGGTGATCACGGACCTGCTCACGCCGCCGGTGTCGGCGTTCGACGCGTTCGACGACCCCGACGGGGTGGTGTTGTTCCCCCAGGAGGCGGAACACGTCGCCCGGGCGGTGGAGAAGAGGCGCAAGGAGTTCGCCACGGGCCGGCACTGCGCCCGCACGGCGTTGGCCGGTCTCGGGTTCCCGCCCGCGCCGCTGCTGCCCGGCCCGAACCGCGAGCCGACGTGGCCCGAGGGCGTCGTCGGCAGCATCACGCACTGCAAGGGCTACCGGGCGGCGGCCGTCGGCCGGGTGTCCGAGGTGTGGACGATCGGGATCGACGCCGAGCCGAACGAACCGACCCCGGACGGCGTGCTGGAGGCCGTCGCGGTGCCCGGCGAGCTGGCCCGGATGGGTGATCTGCGGGCGTCGAGCGACAAGGTGGCGTGGGACCGGCTGCTGTTCAGCGCCAAGGAGACGGTCTACAAGGCGTGGTTCCCGCTGGCGCGGAAGTGGCTGGGGTTCGAGGATGCCGAGGTGACCCTCAACCCGGACGACGGCACGTTCACCGCCCGCATCCTCGTCGAGCCCCCGGTGGTGGACGGCGTCGTGCTGGACGGCTTCACCGGGCGCTGGCTGGCGCGGGAGGGGTTTGTGGTGACCGCGATCGCGGTACCCGCGCGCTGATCGAGGTGTGCGGAAGGCGGCGGTATGGGCGACGACGTCGGGCGACAGCAGTTCACCCGCGATGACCGGACGCGGTACCGCACGAAGGTGCGCCGCTGCCTGGACGTGTTCGCCCGGATGCTGGGCGAGTCCAGGTTCGAGTTCGACCGGCCGACGACCGGGTTGGAGATCGAGCTCAACCTGGTCGACGACGCGGGCGACCCGGCGATGCGCAACGCCGAGGCGCTGGAGGCCATCGCCGACCCGGACTTCGTGACCGAGCTGGGCCAGTGGAACCTGGAGATCAACGTCGCGCCGCGGCTGCTGACCGGCGGCGGGATCACGGCGTTCGAGGACGTCGTGCGGACGTCGTTGAACGAGGCCGAGCACAAGGCGCGGGGCGTCGACGCGCACATGGTGATGATCGGCATCCTGCCGACGTTGCAGCCGAAGCACCTGGCGGTGGACGCGCTGTCGGGCAACCCGCGGTACGCGCTGCTCAACGAGCAGGTGCTGGCCGCGCGGGGCGAGGACCTCCAGATCGGGATCAGCGGTGTCGAGCGGTTGCAGCTCACCGCGGACTCGATCGTGCCGGAGGCCGCTTGCACCAGCACCCAGTTCCACCTCCAGGTGTCGCCGGAGGACTTCGCGGCCTACTGGAACGCGGCGCAGGCCATCGCGGGCGTGCAGGTCGCGATCGGCGCCAACTCGCCGTTCCTGCTGGGCAAGGAGCTGTGGCGGGAGACGCGGATCGCGTTGTTCCAGCAGGCCACGGACACGCGCAGCGACGAGCTGAAGGAGCAGGGCGTCCGGCCGCGGGTGTGGTTCGGGGAGCGGTGGATCACGTCGATCTTCGACCTGTTCGAGGAGAACGTGCGGTACTTCCCGGCGTTGCTGCCGATCTGCGACGAGGAGGACCCGTTGCAGGTGCTGGAGCGGGGCGACACGCCCTCGTTGGCGGAGCTGCGGCTGCACAACGGCACGATCTACCGGTGGAACCGGCCGGTGTACGACGTGGTGCGCGACCAGCCGCACCTGCGGGTGGAGAACCGCACGTTGCCGTCCGGGCCGACGGTGGTCGACATGCTGGCGAACGGCGCCTTCTACTACGGCCTGGTGCGCGTGCTGGCCGAGGAGGAGCGGCCGCTGTGGTCGCAGATGTCGTTCAGCGCGGCGGAGGAGAACTTCACGTCGGGCGCGCGGATGGGCATCGACGCACAGGTGTACTGGCCGGGGCTCGGCACCGTGCCGGTGGCGGAGCTGGTGCTGCGCCGGCTGCTGCCGATGGCGCACGAGGGTCTGGTGCGGATGAAGGTGGACCCGGCGGAGCGGGACCGGCTGCTCGGCGTGATCGAGCAGCGGTGCCTGACCGGCGTGAACGGGGCGACGTGGCAGGCGCGCGCGTTCCACCGGCACTACGACCACACGGCGCTGGACCGGCCCGAGGCCCTGCGGCGGATGCTGCGCACCTACCGGGACCTGATGCACACCAACGAACCGGTCCACAGCTGGCCGGTCTCCTGACCCGGTTCCCCGACCCGGGCCGCTAACCTGGACGTGTTCCCCCTCGCGGGGTGTTCCGGCGAAGCGTTGGCGGCACGGGGTTCGGCGGCCGAGGTCTGGTGGACATGGATTCGCACAACGAGGTGTCGGGGACGGTCCGCGGACCGGTCGTGCAGGCGGGTGTCATCACCGGAGGCGTGCACCTGCACCTGCCGGGCGACGCGGGTCGGCGGGCGGAGGTCGACCGCGCCCGGCGGCACGTGGCCGAGGGCGACCACCTGGCGAGCCGCTTCACCGGGCTCACGGCGTTCCTGCACCGCCGCCTGCTGGAGGCGCAGGAGGACACCGTCCGGCTGACGTGGGAACGCGACCACCGCCTCGACGACGGCCACCGCCGCGAGGAGGCCGTCGGACGTGCCCGTGACGCGGAACGCCGGACGGCACGGCAGCTGGACCGCGCCGCGGCGGCACGGCTGACCGCGCTGCGCCTGGCCCTGGCGGCCCGGGACGGCCTGCGGCAGGTGGACCCCGGAGCGGACGACGTCGCCGAGCCGCCGGCGGACCCGCCGCCGGACTCCGAGCTGGACCCGGATGGCGTCGACCGGTGGCTGGAGCAGGGCACCGGCGGGGTGCAGCGGCTGGCGCGAGCGCTCGGCGAGCCGCTACCCGGGAAGGGTGCTCCCGCCGACGTGGGCACGCGCCCCGGCGACCTCCTGGGACCGCTGGTGGACGCGCTGGCCGCCGTGCCCCTGCTCGCCAACACGGCCAACCGCACCCTGGTCGTCCAGCTGCTCGGTCAGCGCTCGGGCGTCGCGCTGTCCGTCCCGGAGAGCCCCCACCCGCGGGTCCACGTGTCGTCGATCGTGCTGGCCTGCCTCGCCCAAGCCGGCGGGATCGACGACCTGCTCGGGGTCCTGGAGATCCTTGAACCGGGCACCTTGCCGCTCGCCGAGGTCCGCCTGGTCGTGGCGCGGTGGCGGCGCGCCACCTCCGCCTGAGGCACGGCGGTCAGCCGGACGAGTCGTCGACCAGCGCCTCCATCGCGTCGGCCTGGCGCGCCGCGATGGCGCGGCGCCACCACAGGTCGCCCTCCGGACGGCCCTTGTGCAGGGCGGACAGGCTGAGCATCGCGTCCGGGTGGCCCGCCTCGGCGGCGCGGGTGAACCAGGTCGCGGGCCGGTCCGCCACCGGCTCGACCCGGCGACCCGGCCGGTGGGCGGCGGCACGCCTGGCGGCGCCGCCCCAGCGGGTCAGCAGCATCCCCAGCTCGTGCATCGCCTGGGCGTCGCCCGCGCCCGCCGCGCGGCGCAGGCAGCGCTCGGCCCGGTCGACGTCGTCCTGCCGCCGGGCCAGGACGCCGAGGACGACGAGCACGCGGGTCGCCGCGTCGCGTTCCCGCCGGTCCAGGGCGGTGGCGTCCAGCGGCGGCAGCGCGGACCACAGGTCGTGGTCCACCTCGACCCCGGCCGAGGTCGCCGCCCGCGCCAACCAGTCCTCGGCCTCGCCGACCTCGCCCCGGTGCGCCAGCAGCAGCGCGAGGGCGGCCATGGCGGACCTGCGACCGGTCCCGGCCGCCTCCCGGTAGGCCTCTTCGGCCTGGCCCAGGTCGCCCCGGGCCACCAGCACCGAGCCGAGGTGGCCCAGCGCGTCGACGTGACCGGCCGAGGCGGCACGGCGGTGCCACGTCCCGGCCTCGTCGAGGTCACCGCGCTCCGCGAGGACCGAGCCGAGCTCCACCATGAAGAACGGCTCGTCGGTCACCTCCACGGCCCGGCGCAGCCACCGCTCCGCCTCGGCGAGCTCTCCCCCGGCCCGCAGCCGCGTGCCGAGCACCGCGAGGGCCCGGGGGTCGCCCGACTCGGCGGCGCGGCGGTACCACTCGTCGTCGGCCCGCCCGGTCGACGACATCAGGTCGGCCACCGCGGTCATGGCTTCCTGGTCGCCGTGGTCGGCGGCTTCCCGGTACCAGCGCTCGGCGTCGTCGAGCCGGCCGTCCCGCCGCGCGATCCGCGCCAGGCCGTGCATGGCGACCGTGTCGCCCTTCGCCGCGGCACGCGCGTACCAGCGCGAGGCTTCGGCGACGGCGCCGCGCTCCTCGCAGAGCAACCCCACCAGGTTCATGCCGTCCACGTCACCGCGGTCGGCGGCGGCGCGGTACCAGACCTCCGCCGCCGCGACGTCACCGCGGCGTGCCGCGGCCACCCCCAAGCCGACCACGGCCGCCGTGTCACCGCTGTCCACCTTCTTGCGCACGTGTCCCCCTGCGTCTCGCCCCACCTCCGATGCTGCCGCAAGGCCGGGCCCCACGCACTCACGGCGTCGAAGATCCCCCGATCGCCGGGGTGAGGACGACGTCACGTGCCGTGGCCGTGGTGGCGCAGGGGATCGCTTCCCGCCGTCGGCGGCACCGCGGCGCGCGGACCGCGGTCGCGGTGGCGCGGCGCCGCCGACGGGAGGTCGGGCGGGGACCGGTCAGCTCGTCGGGAAGTTGTCCGGCGTCCTCATCCGGTCGCGGATCCAGACGCCGGCGGGCTTGAGCACGCCCGTGCCGGCGAAGGTGGACCCGGCGCACGTGCCCTCCTTGAACACCGCGCCCGAGCGGAAGTCGTCGGAGAAGTTCCAGTTCGTCCAGCCGATCTTGTTCGCGGCCAGGAAGTCCAGGTACTTCTGGCTGTACGCGAAGTCGTTGGCGCCGTCGCCGGTGTAGGTCTGGGTGCCGAACTCGGTCACGAAGATCGGCAGCCGCGACGCCGCCCGCTGCAACGCGGCGAAGTACTCGTCCTGGTGCGACGCCGCGTAGAAGTGGAACGTGTACATGAAGTTCGTGGCGTTGACGGGGTTGTTGACGATGTCCTGCTCGCTGCGGCCGTCGGAGATGCCGAGCGAGCCCCACCCGTGCGTGCCGACGAACACCACGCCGTCCGGGTCCTGCGCCCGGATCACCGGGATCATCTGCTCGGCGTAGGACTTGATCCCCGCCCACGAGACGTTGTTCGGCTCGTTCGCGATGTCGTAGATGATGTTGGTCTTGTCCCGGTGCCGCTGCGCGACCTCGGTGAAGAACGTGCGCGCCAGGGAGATGTTGGCGTTCGGGTCGCCGGGGTCGAGCTGGTGCCAGTCGACCAGCGCGTACATGCCGCGCCGGGTCGCCTCCTCGATGTAGCCGTGCACCAGGTCGGTGAACTTGCGCGGGTTCGTCTCGTACCCGTCCTCCTGCACGTACATCGAGATCCGCAGGACGTCGGCGCCCCAGTCGGTCGCCAGCGCGTCCAGCGAGGCGGTCTTGACGCACTGCGAGTACCACTGGATGCCGTGCGTGCTCATGCCGCGCAACTGGATCGGCTTCCCGTACTGGTTGCACAGCTTCACGCCGCACACCCGCAACTGCCCGTTGACGTCCGCGGGCCGGCCGGCGGACGTCGTGCCGGTGTCGACGGTGAGCCGGTCGAGGTTCGGGCCGCCGTTGGCCGTGGTCGCCGTGACGCGCACGCGGTTCGCGCCGGCGGCCAGGGACGCGGTCGCCGACCCGGTGCCCCACGTGGACCAGGCGCCGGTGCCGGGGAACGCCACGCTCACGCCGGCCGAGCCGTTGACCGTGACGCTCACCGGCCGGCTGGTGGTGGTGCCGTTGGCGTAGCGGAAGGACAGCGTCGCGGGTCCGGCGGTCGCGGCGGTCACGGTGAACTCGACGTACGCGCCGGAGGCGTTGTCGTAGTTGACGAACCCGCCGCCGGTGTAGCCCGCGTGGTTGGACTCGACCAGGCCGCCGGAGATCGTCGCGCTCTCCGCCTGGTGCTCGGTGACGGCCGCCGCGACGACGTCGTCCGCCGAGGCCGTCGGCACGGACAGGACCGCCGCGACCAGCGGCGTCAGGAGGGTCAGTACGGGCCATCGGGGTGCCACAGGGCGCCTCCCACGGTTCAGGGGTGAGGTGGAACACGGTGGCGGCGGTTCAGTTAGGAAACTTTCCTATCTGTTGGGTGGATCACAGCACCCCGGGACGCCCGCTGTCAACGGTTCGGGCGACCGCGCGGGGCGAGGGATCGGGCGAGGGGTGTCTAGGAGACCTGGGCGGAGGCCCGGCGGGCGCGCAGGTGGGTGCTCGCGCTCCACGCCGAGACCAGGCCGGGCAGCAGCACGTGCCACGGCAGGCGGGCCAGCACGTCGAGGCGCACGGTCAGCACGATCCGACCGGACGCGCCGCCGTCCAGCCACAACACGCGCAGCGGCACGTCACCCGACACGTCCTCGACGGCGGCGAGCGCCACCAGGCACGAGGGCAGCGACACGCGGTGGACGCACGACTCGGCGGTGAAGCCGTCGGCGCGCAGCACCTCGTGCCGCACGAACAGGGACCGCACGGCGGCGACCAGGCGTCGTTCGCCCACCCCCGCGCGGACCTGGACGGTCATGGACTCGTACCCGGCGGTCGCGACAGGCCGTGTGGACACTCAGCGCCTTCCCTAGTGAGGTCAGCCTAAGTTAGCACTAGTAGTCGTCGCCGCCGAAGAACGTTTCCTCCAGCCGGTCCGCCGTGCCCGCGAGCAGCGCCAGCGGCTCGGTGAACTCGTGGATGTCCAGGTCCGACAACGGCAACGAGTGCCGCAGCACCACGTGGTCGCCCATGATCGCCGCGCCGCACGCGATGGTCGAGTTGCCGACCTCGGCGAGGAACGCGTGCAGGTCGACCCTCGCCGCCAGCCCGATCGGCGAGGCGATCTGCACCCACTCGTGCAGCTTGTCGAGCACTTCGCGGACCAGGACGACCACCTGGGTCCGCTCGTCGTCCTCGTCGTACTGCTCGAAGTTGAACAGGATCCGGATCTCGTCCTCGTTCTCCGCGATCACGTCATAGGTGTCGTGCACGTATGCGGCGAGGTCGCCCCAAGTGGCCATGCGGTCACCCTACGGGCGCGACCGCCGCCCACACCGCATCACCGACCAGATCCGCCGCCCTGGTCAGGTCGAGCACGCCCATGAGGTGCCGCCGGGCGCACTCGTGCGCGGGCCCCATCACCACGGCGTCCAACGCCCACAACGGGATCTCGCGCAGCTCGCCCGCCGCCATGCGCTGGGCGAACCAACGCGCGACCGGCTCGAACACCTCCGCTTTCACGGCGGGATCGGCGGTCGCCGGCGCGGCGTAGAGGAACCGGGCCCGACCGGGGTGCTCGGCGACCCAGCGCAGGTACCGCGCCGCCACCTCCCGCACCACCTCCTCCGGGCCGCCGACCTCCAGCGCGGGCGCCACCGCCGCCACGCAGTGCGCGAAGCTCTCCCCGTACAGCACGGTGAGCAGGCCCGCCCGGCTGCCGAAGTGGTGGTACACGCTGCCGTTGGACACCCCGGAGCGGGCGGTCAGCGCGCTGATCGTGACCGCGTCCAACCCGCCCTCGTCGACCAGCGCGAGGGCCGCGTCGAGCACTGCCCGCCGACCAGTCGATCTCACAGGGTTAGAGTACCGCTCTAGAGCGTCGCTCCCTGGAGGTCACCGTGGCCCGTTCCATCCCCGATCTGCTGCGCGAACGCGTGCGCGAGACCCCGGACGCCGAGGCGTTGCGCCACCGCGAAGGCGCCGGGTGGACGTCCCTGACCTGGGCCGAGGTCGGCGAGCAGGTGCGCAGGCGGGCGCTGGGCTTCCGCGGGCTCGGCGTGCGCGACGAGGCGCGGGTCGCGATCATGGCGACCACCAGCGTCGACTGGATCCTCACCGACCTGGCCGTGCTCGCGGCGGGCGGCGTGACGACGACCATCTACCCGAGCAGCACGCCGGACGTCGTCGCGCACATCGTCCGCGACTCGGGGAGCGTGCTCGTGGTCGCCGACCCGGAGCTGACGGGCAAGGTCGACGCGAAGGTCGTCACGACGGACTGGGAGCCCGACGAGGCCGAGGGCGACTACGACGCGATGGTCGACGAGCTCACGCCGGACCGGCTGGCCACGCTGATCTACACCTCCGGCACCACGGGCACGCCCAAGGGTGTCGAGCTGACCCACGACAACTGGCTCTACACCGCCGAGGCGATCCGCGAGCTGGGCGTGCTGACGCCCGAGGACCTGCACTTCCTGTGGCTGCCGATGTCCCACGCGTTCGGCAAGGTGCTCCAGGTCGGGATGCTCGCGACCGGCGTGCCCACCGCCGTGGACGGCGACGTGGACCGGATCGCGGCCAACCTGCTCGACCTGCGCCCGACCGTGGTGGCCGCCGCGCCGCGGATCTTCGAGAAGATCCACCAGCGGGTCGTGGCCTCCGTGCGCGAGGCGGGCGGGGTGAAGGCGAAGCTGTTCGACTGGGCGTTGGCCGTGGCCGAGCACCCCGACTGGAAGGTGCGCCGGGCCATCGCCGACAAGCTGGTGTTCAGCAAGCTGCGCGACCGGGTCGGCGGCCGGGTCAAGTACTTCGTGTCCGGCTCCGCGCCGCTGTCACGGCCGGTCGGCGAGTTCTTCGACCGGGCGGGCATCACGATCCTGGAGGGCTACGGCCTGACCGAGTCGTCGGCGGCGTCGTTCGTGAACCGGCCCGGGGCGAACAAGCTCGGCACGGTCGGCGAGCCGCTGGTCGGCACCGAGGTCCGCATCGCCGACGACGGCGAGGTGCTGATCGGCGGGCGCGGCATCATGCGCGGCTACCGCGGGTTGGCCGAGGAGACCTCCGCGACGTTGCGGGACGGCTGGCTGCACACCGGCGACATCGGCGAGCTGGACGAAGCCGGCCGGTTGCGCATCACCGACCGGAAGAAGGAGCTGATCAAGACCTCGGGCGGCAAGTACGTCGCGCCGCAGGCGGTGGAGGGCCTGGTCAAGGCGGGCAGCCCGTACATCGGCAACGTGCTCGTGCACGGCGACGGCCGCAACTACTGCGTCGCGCTGGTCACCCTGGACGCCGACCTCGCGCCCGGCGACCTCGACGCGGACGCCGAGGTGGGCCGGGCCGTGTCGGCGGCGAACGAGAAGCTGGCGCGGCACGAGACGATCAAGAAGTTCGCGGTGCTGCCGAAGGACTTCTCGGTGGACGACGGCACCCTCACCGCGAGCCTGAAGATGCGGCGCAAGGAGATCGAGGGCCGCTACAAGGACGTGCTGGACGGCCTGTACTCCTGAGCCCCGACCGGCCGGTCCGGCGTGGCGGGCTGGTCCGGTGTGGCGGGCGGGTCCGGTGTGGCGGGCGGGTCGGGCGTGGCGGGCGGGTCGGGCGTGGCGGGCCGGTGCGCCACCGCGACGGCCCACACCGCCGCGACCAGCACCGCCACCACCTCGGTCAGCACCAGCAGCCGTTCGACGTACCCGAGCGGGATCACCCGCCACCAGGACGTGCCCACGACCGCGTTCACGCCGATCGCGTACAGGATCGGCGTGAACGCCAGGGCCGACAGCACGCCGAACCGGAACGTCCACCGGGCGTGCGCGCCCCACACCGGGTCGCGGCGCCACGGCCGGGCGAGCAGCACCGCCGCGACCGGCAGCGCGACGAACGCGAGCAGGCTGCCGAAGCGGTGGATGCTGCCGCTCATGCTCGGCCCGATCGCCCAGTTGTTCTTGGGGAAGATCACGACCAGCGTCAACCCGACCGACCACGCGGCGAACGCCACCGAGCCCACCGAGTTCCACTTCGCCACACCGTGCCGCACCAGCACCGCCAGCACCGCCACCGAGCCGGACACCAGCAGCAGGACCGCGGTGTCGAACACCCAGCGCTGCGGCCCGAGCGCGTACTCGCTGATGGTGCGCCGGAGGTGCCGGGTGGATTCGCCCAGCTGGTAGACGTCCATCCCGCCGACCAGGGCGACGGTGAGCAGGACCGCGACCGCGCCCGCGAGGGCGACGAAGCGGGCCAGGGACCGGGTCGGGGCGGGTTCGGCGGGCAGCACAACGGACAGAACGGACGGCGACCGGCGTGTTGTTCCGGTGTTCGGCGATCGACAGCTCAGCGACAGCTCGCCGACGCCCGTGACACCTCGCCACCCGCCCGAGTCCCGGACCACTCGACCAGGCGAAGAACGCAACCCAGGACAACCTGAACCGCATTACTCACGTTAGCCGGAGAAAACGGCCGGCCGGCGGCGGGGACGGTCCTGGGCGAGGAACGACCACGAACGAGGAGGGCACCAACGACCGACCAACCCACAACCACCAACCACCCCACCCGCCCGCCCGCCCGCCACCCACGGACAGCCACCCGCCACCCGCCACCCGCCGACCCGACCGCTCGAGCCCGGTGTGCCTGCGCGGTGCGGAGACCTGCCAGTGCCGGTGGTCTGCCGGTGCCGCTGGCGCGCGGGTGCCGGTCGCACGCAGGTGCCGGTCGCGCGCAGGTCGCGTCCCGGCCGCGAGGCGGGCGGGTTCGGCGTCGGGCGGGTTCGGCGTCGGGCGGGTTCGGCTCAGCTGGAGCGGCGGACCACGAGGGTCGGTGCGAACACGACGGAGCTGACCGGGCGGTCCGGGCGTTCGACCCGCTCCACCAGCAGGCGGGCCATCTCGGCGGCCATGTCCTCGACCGGCTGGCGCACCGTGGTCAGCGGCGGGTCGCACTCGACGGCCGGGCTGCTGTCGTCGAAGCCCACCACCTTGACGTCCTCCGGCACCCGCCGGCCGCCGTTGCGCAGCACCGGCAGCGCGCCGGTCGCCATCAGGTCCGAGGCGACGAACAGGCCGTCGACGTCCAGGTCGACCAGCCGCCGGGCCGCCGCGGCCCCGCCTTCGCGGGAGAAGTCGCCCTCGACCACCACCGCCTCGGGCAGGCCGTGCCGGGCCACGGCGTCGCGGAAGCCGCGCAGCCGGTCCTGGCCGGCGGGTGTCTCCAGCGGGCCGGTGATGGTGGCCAGTCGCCGGCACCCCGACGCGACCAGGTGGTCGGCGGCGAGGGCCGCGCCGGCGGCCTGGTCGACGTCGACGTAGGTGATCGACATCGGTCGGACCGGGCGTGCGGCCAGCACGACCGGCAGGTTGGCCTCGATCAGCTGCCGGGGCAGCGGGTCGGCGCCGTGGGTGTGGATCAGGATCACGCCGTCCAGCCTGTGCTGGCGGATGTCGTCCACCACCTCGCGGTGGTCGCCCGTGGTCAGCACGAGCTGCACGCCGAGCGGCCGGATCACCGGCAGCACGCCGCTGACCACCCGGCCGAAGTACGGGTCGTGCACGGTGCGCCCCTCCTCCGGCAGGACGAGCCCGATGGCTCCGGCCCTGCGGGTGACGAGCGAACGCGCCGCGCGGTTGGGCGTGTACCCGGTCGTGGAGATGGCCTTCTCCACGACTTGGCGCAGCTCACGGTCCACCGTGGCGACCCCGTTGACGACCCGGGACACCGTGGCCCGGGAAACCCCCGCGATCCGCGCGACCTCTTCCAACGTGACTGGTCTGCGGTCCACGTCAGCCTTTATACCGGGAGGTGCGGCCCCGCCGAGGCAGGACCGCACCCACCCGTCACTGGTAGACGCGGACGTAGTCGACCAGCATGCGCTGCGGGAAGACCGTGGTGGCGTCCGGCGGGCCGGGCCAGTCACCGCCCACCGCGTTGTTGAGCAGGATGAAGAACGGCTTGTCGAACACCCACGGACCCCGGGTCGCCTCCACCGTCGCCTTGTCGATGGTGAGGACGGTCACGTTGTCGATGCTGAACACCATGCCCTTGCTGTTCCAGTCGACCCGGAACAGGTGGAACGCGTTGGCGTAGTCCTGGCCGATGTCCCGCACCTGCCCGATCCCGCCGCCGCCGAAGTACGCCGGGCCGTGGATCGTCTGGTACGCGGTGTTCGGTTCGCGGCCCAGGTGCTCCATGATGTCGATCTCGCCGCTGGCGGGCCACGGGGTGCCCTTGAAGATGTCGTTGCCGAGCATCCAGAAGGCGGGCCACAGGCCCTTGGTGCCCGAGACCTTGACGTTGGCCTCGATGCGGCCGTAGGTCCACGACGCCTTGCCCTCGGTGATGAGCCTGGCCGACGTGTACTGGCACGTGCCGCTGCCGCTGACCGGGTCGACCGGGCACGCCGAGCCCGGCGTGACCTCCCGCCTGGCCTCCAGCACCATGTTGCCGGCGCCGTCGGTGAACGCGTTGCGGTTGTCGGTGTAGTACTGGAGCTCCGCGTTCTGGCCGGTGCCGATCTCCGGCCGCCACTTGGCCGCGTCGGGCCGCGTGCCCGCGGGGGCGTTGAACTCGTCGCTCCACACGAGCCGCAGCGGGTTGCCGGGGTCCGGTGCCTGCGCCGGTGGCGGTGTGGGGCTGCCGCCGGTGCCGTAGACCTGGAACTCCCACAGCGAGTAGCCGTACTGGCCGCTGCGCTTGGTCAGGTTCACCCGGACGTACCGGCCTGTGCCGGACACGGTGAACGTCTGCTTGAACCCGGTGCCGTTGGTGACGGTGTGGATCGTGGTCCAGCTCGTGTTGTCGGTCGAGGTCTGGATCTGGAACCCGGTGGCGAACGCCGGGTCCCACTGCAGCACGACCTTGCTGACCTGCGCGGTCGCACCCAGGTCGACGGAGATCCAGCCCGGGTCGACCCAGCCGGTGGTGGCGTTGGTGGCCCAGCGGGTGGCCGGGTTGAAGTCCAGCGCCTTGGCGGGGGTGCAGCCCGGGCACGCGCCGTCGTCCTGGAACGACGAGGCGGACGCGGGCTTGTTGTAGGACAGCAGCTGCTCGCCCGGCGGGTTGCCGCCGGTCGTGCCGGTGCGCACGGCGAACTCCCACAGCGACACGCCGTACTGGGTGGCGCGGGCCGTGGTGTAGACCCGGACGTAGCGGCCCGTGCCGGTGAAGGTGACGTTCTGGGTGCCGCCGGCGCCGGTCGTGGTCTGGTGGACGGTCGTCCACGTCGAGCCGTCGGCCGAGACCTGGAGCTGGAACGCCGTGGCGTACGCGGCCTCCCACTGGAGGGTCGCGCCGCACACCTCCCGGCTCGCGCCCAGGTCGACCCGCAGCCACTGCGGGTCGCTGAACGCGCTGGACCAGCGGGTGCCGGTGTTGCCGTCGACCGCCGAGGCGGCCGTGAACGGGCTGCCGGTCTCGACCGACGACGCGGTGGCGGGTGCGTTCAGCGCCGCGTTGGCCGTGCCGCACTCCGCGGCCTGCACCGCGGTGACCGGCATGACGAGCGCGGTGAGCAGGGCGAACGCCGCGCCCAGGCGGATCGGGGTCCTCATGGGCGGCCGTCCGCGCCGCACTTGATGATCGGGTTGATGCAGTCGTGCACCCGGCGGGCGAGTTCCGCCTCCGGCCACGCGTTGAAGAAGTCGCCGTGCATGGTGAAGCCGGGTCCCGAGGCGAGCTTGAACCGCGCCGGGTCGCCGCTCACCGGGTAGCGCAGCACCTGGCGCAGCTTCGGCACCGGCACCGGGTGGGTGGCCGGGCAGTCCGCGTTGACCGGGTACGCCATGTGGCTCTTGTGGTCCGCCGAGTCCAGGTCGCGGCCGTTCCAGCACTGCGGGAAGTCCAGGTAGGACTCCAGCATGGTGCCGGACGGGCAGTTCACGAAGTCCTTGGACGCGCCGACGTGGCCCGCGTGCAGGCAGGACCAGCGCGAGATCGTGCTGGCGTCGGGCTGGGTGGCCTTCGCGTTGCCGGCCACGATCCGCAGGCCCAGGGGGAACGGCTGGATGCGCGCGATCACGTCGTCGCGCACGCCTTCGCCCAGGTAGTAGAACGTGGTGCCGGTCGGTTCGACGGGCTGGTTGTCCGCGTACAGGGTGGGGACCCAGTAGGAGGACAGGTCGACGCCCGGGTTGCAGTTGCTCGTGCCGGCCAGCAGCGACTGGACGGTGGAGCGGGCGTTGGTGGTGGTGTTGCCGAAGAAGCTGTGCATGTGCGACGCGCCGGGCAGGTTCGGGGCGACGATCGGGTCGTCCGGCAGGCGGTGGCTGTAGGGGCACTCCGCCAGGAACTCGGCGACCCGCACGATCGGGCCGCTGGAGTTGGTGACGCCGAAGACCTGGAACTCCCACAGCGACACGCCGTACTGGGTGGCGCGGGCGGTGGTGTAGACGCGGACGTACCGCGCGGTGGCCGAGACGTTCAGCGTCTGCACGCCGACGTTGCCGGACGCGGTGGCGATGGTGTTCCAGGCGTTGCCGTCGGCCGAGGTCTGCAGCTGGAAGGAGCGCGCGTAGGCGTTCTCCCAGTTCAGCATGACCTGGCTGATGGCGGTGGACGAGCCGAGGTCGACCCGGAGCCACTGCGGGTCGGCCGCGGCGCTGGACCAGCGGGTGCCGGTGTTGCCGTCGACGGCGGCGGTGGCGGGCGTGCCGCCGTTCTCGGTGGAGGAGGCGGTGACGGGTTTGCCCTGGGACAGCAGGACCGGCGCCGCGGAGGCGGGAGAGGTGACGAAGGTCAGCGCGGACGCGGCCAGGGCCGTGACGGCGAGTGCGGTGACCAGACGACGCCATCGGCGAATGGTGGGGATCACGACTCCCCTTTCGAAGGGCGTTGCGGGGAAGGTTCAGAGAGCGCTCTCACAGCGGAACGTAAGACGGCCTCCTGTATCAGTCAAGGAAAGGAGGCAGTTCCGGTCATCCCGGAACAGCGACCCAGAGAGCGCTCTCTGAGCTGAGCGTTCAACTCGGGTGTTCCGAACGTAGGACACGCGCGACCGGAACGCAGGACACGCGCGACCGGAACGTCGGACACGCGCGACGTGGAGGTAGGACTCTCGCGGTGGACTAGGTGCGGGCGGCCGGGGGGAGGGCGGCAGGGGAGGCCGTCGGCCAGGTCAGGGGGTCCGGACCGAGGGCCCACAGCTCGGCGACCTGGAGGGCGCACCACGGCGAGACCGGGCGGGCGCCGGCCAGGACGGCCGGGGCGAACTCGGCCCACGGCGCCCACTCGAACGAGTCGACCTCGTCCGGGTTCGGCTCCGGGTCGCCGGCGACCAGGCCGCGGAACACCGGGCACATCTCGTTCTCGGTGACGCCGTTCTCCATCACCGCCCGGTAGCGGAACGCGGGCAGCACCAGGTCGAGGGTCACGTCGGCGAGGCCGAGCTCGTCGACCAGCCGCCGCGACACGGCCGCGGCCACCGGCTCGTCGGGCGCCGGGTGGCCGCAGCACGAGTTGGTCCACACGCCCGGCCACGTCTTCTTGTGCAGGGCGCGCCTGGTCAGCAGCAGCCGGCCCGCCCCGTCGAACAGGTAGGACGAGAACGCCAGGTGCAGCGGGGTGGACGCGTGGTGCACGGAGGCCTTGTCGGCCACGCCGATCCCGGCACCGGACTCGTCCAGGAGCACTACTTGTTCCACGACGCCCACCCTGCCACACCGGCGATCATCGCGCGTCGGCGAGCGCCCTGGGGTTGCGCACGAGCTTGCCGCCCGCGGTGCGCGGCAGCGCGGGCAGCACGTGCACCCGCTGCGGCTGCTTGAACTCGGCCAGCCGCTCGGCGCACCACGCGGCGACCTCGTCCGGGGTCAGCGCGGCGGACGAGGTCGCGACGTAGGCCTCGATCACCGTGTCGTGCACCGCGATCGCCTCGGTGACCAGCGGGTGCGCGCGCAGCGCGGCCTCGACCTGGGTCAGGTCCACGTTGCTGCCGCGCACGACGACGAGCGAGTCGGCGCGGCCGAGCAGCCGCAGGTTGCCGTCCGCGTCGAACTCGCCGCGGTCACCCGTCCGGAACCACCCGTCCAGGTATCGGGTGGGGTCGCCCTCGTCGAGGTACGGCGACTGGTCCAGCGCGACCTCGACGAGGCCGTCCCGCACCCGGATCGTGGTGTCGGACAGCGGCTTGCCCACGGCCGGCCGGGTCGTGCCCGCCACGTCCACGGTCAGCGCGCCGGTCTCGGTGGTGCCGAAGCACTCGCCGACCGCGAAGCCGTAGGCGGCGGCGAACCGCTCCGCCACGTCGGGCGGCATCAGCTCGCCGCCCGCGAACGCGCCGCGCGCGGTGCGCAGCGCGGACGGGTGGGCGGCCGCCGCGAGCAGCGCGAAGTGGAACGGCAAGCCGGTGATGAAGTCGACCTCGTGCCGCGCGGCGGTCCGCAGGACGTCCTCCGCCGTCGGCTGCCCGGCGAACACGAGGTGCACGCCGGTCGCCAGCGCGTGCAGCAGCCCGCCCATCAGGCCGAAGCTGTGGGCGGTGGAGTTGAGCAGCAGCAGCCGCTCGCCGCGGCCCGGCATGCCCTCGGCCGCGCCGAACCGCATCACCTCGCGGATGATCGACTCGGTGCTGCGGCCGACGACCTTGGGCCGGCCGGTGGAGCCGGAGGTGAACTGGACCAGCCGGTGGCGGGTCGCCGCGGGCCGGCCGTCGGGCTTCGGCTCGGTCACCAGCTCGTGGCGCTCGCGGAAGGCGGCGCCCGGCCGGCCGGTGGCCCGCACGACGAACTGGGGGCGGGTCAGCTCGCGCAGCACGTCGACCTCGGCGGGCTTGAGCCGGTGGTCGATGGAGACCACCCTGGCGCCGAGGCTCCACAGGGCCAGCACCACCTCCAGCTGGGTGAAGCTCGGTGGCACGTGCAGCGCGACCGTGCTGCCCTCCCCCACCCCGGAGGCGGCGAACAGGCTCGCCTCGGCGGCGACGGACGCGCGCAACGCGCCGTGGGTCACGGTGTGCTCGTGGCTGAACACCGGCACGTCGTCGCCTTGACGGGACAACAGGTCGGTGACGAACTCGCGCATCTTGGCTCAGGTCTCCTTGCAGAACTCGCCGATGGGGATGCCCACGTGCCGCTGCTCGGTCGCGATGTAGCCGAGCAGCTCGTCACCGCGTTGCAGCTCGGTGACGTTGCGGACCTTCCCGCCGGGGCCGAGCACCCGCACGTGCCAGTCGTCCTGCACGGTGAGGCTCACCTCGACGCCCTCGGGCGAGTGCGCGGTGATGGTCAGGATCGGGCGCGATTCGAGCTTGGCCCGGCCGACGGTGAGCTTGCGGGTGCGGCCCTCGGAGTTGACGGCGAGCACCGTGCTGCCCGAGCGCAGTTCGGACAGGTAGTTGGTGCGGTTGTCCGGTCCGAGCACGTAGGAGTGCAGGGCGCCGGCGTTGACCCGGAACGGCCGGGTCGGCATGTAGGGCAGCGGGTGGGTCTCGCTGCAGCAGAGGATGAAGCCGGAGGAGAACGAGCCGACGAGGATGCCCTCGTCCTCCTGGAAGTGCGAGGCGGTGTCGACGCAGACGCGGTCGCCGAGGCCGTTGTGGGTGATGCCGTCGACGGTGAGCGTGGTGAGGTCGAGGGGCGCGGTGGTCGCTTCGAGCAGCCTGGCCAGCTTGAACACGTCGTTGGCGTCGCGCGGGGCCATCAGCACGCCGTCGGAGCCGTGCTCCAGCACGTCGAGCACGATCGCGGCCTCTTCGAGGTCGGCCACGACGGTGACCAGCTTGCCGGACGCGCCGTCGGCGGCCGCGATGACGATCTCCAGCGGGATCTTCGTCGGGTCGGTGAACGCGACCACCGCGTGCCCGAGCCGCACGGCCGCGGCGCACGCGAGCTTGAGCGTGCGGTCGTCGCGGACCTGCACGAACGCCGCGTCGGTGGTGAGCCGGTCGAGCGCGTCCTGGTCGTCGACGACGACGGTGACCAGGTGCGGGCTGTCGACCGCCGCGTCGGCGACGAGCACGCGGGTGATCGTGGGCGGCAGCGTGTCCAGCAGCGCCGGGTCGTCGGAGACGACGCCGGCGAGGCGGGCGTGCACGGCGGCGTCCACGACGGCTTCGCGGTGCGCTTCGGGGACGGTTCGGAGGTCGATCCAGGCGAACTTCAACGGTTCTCCAAGGGGTGAGAGCCCGATCGGCGTGCGGACGGGCCGCCGCCGGTCGGATGACCGGCGGCGGCCGTTGGCGACAAGCTCATGACGAGGCCACGACGCCCGTCATGGCGCGGACCAGGTCCGCTTCGGTGTCGTCGTGGACGATCGAGGCCAGTTCCGCGACCAGCGACATGGGCGCGGGCGCGGTGAACACGCGGCGGCCGACGGCCAGGCCGGCGCAGCCGACCCCCATCGCGGTGCGGGCGTGGTCGACCACGCTGCCGCCGGTGGCGGGGCCGCCCGCGACCAGGACCGGGATGGGGCAGCTGGCGATCACGTCGGTCATCCGCTGGGTGGGTCGCGCGAGGTTGGTCTTGACGATGTCGGCGCCGAGGTCGACCGCGATGTTGACCACGTGGGCGAGCAGCGCGGGGTCGTCGGGGTCGGTGATGCGCGGGCCGCGCGGGTAGACCATGGCGATCAGCGGCACGTTCCACTCGTCGCACGCCTTGGCGACCACGCCGAAGTCGGCGAGCTGGCGCTCCTCGGTGTCCGATCCGATGTTGACGTGCACGCTCACCGCGTCGGCGCCCAGCCGCAGCGCCTCGTCGACCTCGCCGACGATGACCTTGGCGTTGGTGTCGGCGGCGTGCGCGGTGCCCGCGCTGAGGTGGACGACCAGCGCGCAGCCGGCGAGCACGTCCGGGTCGATGGTCCGCACGCGTCCTTTGTGGACGATGATGGCGTCGGCGCCGCCGACCACGACGGAGTCGATGAGCTCGTGCCACCGGTCGCGCGGCACCACCGGACCGTCCGAGACGCTGTGGTCGAGCGGGACGAAGAGGTACCTGTCGTCGCGCGGACGGGAAAGGCGTCGCAGCCGCAACGCTTTCGTCATGTCGCTCACACCTCCTCGGTGTTCGGTGGCGGCCACCAGCAGGGTGGTCGAACCGGTGAGCGCGGCGGGAGGTGTGAGGTGGCGATAACTCGGCAGTTATGCTCCTGTTGGAGCAACGGGCAGGGGTTCACCGCGGCGCCCGGTCCTCGCCCCGACCGGCCTCCGCGATCGGTGTTCGGTTTGTCTTGTTGCCCTAGGCTGCCGCAGTGAACATGGAGCTCAGGCATCTCCACGTCGTGCTGACCGTGGCGGAAGCGGGCAGCATCAGCCGGGCCGCCTCACTGCTGAAGATCGCGCAGGCCGGGTTGACCGCGCAGTTGCGGCGCATCGAGCGGGGCTTCGGTGGTCCGTTGTTCCTGCGGCGCACCGACGGGGTCGAGCTGACCGAGCTCGGCCGCCACGTCGTGCTGCGGTCCCGTGACCTGGTGGAACGGTTCGACGACCTGCTGGTGACCGCGCGCAAGCTGGCCGCGGAGAGCGACGTCACGGGCATCCGGCTCGGCGGTGTGGCCGGGTCGCTGACGCCGCTGCTGGTCGGCGTGGTGCGCTCGTTGCTGCCGGCGCACCCTCAGACCACGCACCTCGAACGCACCAGCGACGCGGTGCTGGACCTGGTGCGCGCGGGAAAGTTGGACCTGGCGCTGGTCACGGAGTTCCCCCAGAGTCCACTGCGGATTCCCGAACAGGCCGGCTGCCGGACCGTCGTGACGGAACCGATGCTGGTCGGGATCGCGGTCGGGCACCGGTTGTCGGCGCGCAACGAGATTCGGCTGTCCGAACTGGCCGACGAGGAGTGGGCGGTGCCCGACGAGAGCTACGGCGGCGGGAGGCTGAACCTGCACCTGGCGTGCGAGGCGGCCGGGTTCACGCCGCGGTGCGCGCACTTCGGGGTCGACCCGGCGTCGGCGTCGGAGCTGGTGCGCTCGGGGCACACCGTGGCGTGCTTCTTCCCGACCGGTCACGACCTGCCCGGCGTGCTGCTGAAGCCGATCGTGGGCAACCCGGTGCACCGGCGGGTGACGGTGGTGTGGCGGCGGGACTGCGCGGCGGCCGAGTACGTCGACGAGATCCACGCGGCGCTGCTGCGCGCCTACCAGGAGCGGATCTGGGCGCACGGTCCCCGCACGGCGAAGCTCGCCGCCACCGGGTTGACCGTGGCGGCCAGCTGACGTCCCGACCGGCGCCGCCGGCGCGTCGAGGTCCCGGGCCGCGGGCCTGGGTGCCGCCCGGCACTGGTCCGCGGCCCGGAGTCCTCTCGTCGCCGGTCGTCCCGGCTCGGCGAAGGTAGCGGCGTGCGGTTAAGCGCCGCCTAAACGCCCAGCGCATCGCGGTACAGCTCGCGCAGTTGCGGTCCGGGTGGCACGCCGAGCTCGTCGGCCAGGGTGCGGCGGACGTCCTGGAAGACGCGCAGCGCCTCGGTCCTGCGGCCGCACGCCAGCAGCGCCGTCATGAGCTGGTAGCGCAGGTTCTCGGAGAACGGGTGCTCGGCCACCAGCGGGGTCAGCGCCTCCGCCGCCTGGGCGTGCCTGCCCAGTGCCAGGTCGGTGTCGATGGCCGCTTCCAGGGTGGCCAGGTGGTGGGCTTCCAGCGGCGCGCAGAGCCAGGCCCGCAGCGGTTCGGAGGCCGCGCCGGCCAGCGGCGTGCCGCGCCACAGCGCCAGCGCCCGGGTGTAGAGGTCGCGCCGGTGCTCCAGGTCGTCGGTGCGGGCGGCCCGCGCGGTCAGGTCGCGGAACCGCAGGGCGTCCACCTGGTCCGGTTCGGCCCGCAGCACGTACCCGGCGTCCTGGTGCGTCACCGGCACGCCCGCGCCGCGCAGCGCGGAGACGTGCACCTGGAGCGACTTGCGGGCGCGCGGCGGCAGGTCGTCGCCCCACACCAGGTCGAGCAGCCGGTCCACCGGCACCGGTCTGCCGCAGTGCGCCGCGAGCACGGCCAGGACCTGGCTCGGCTTGCGCCGCAGCGGACCCGGCTGCGCGCCGTCCCGCCGGACCTCGACCGGGCCCAGGATCCGGAACTCCACCCCGACCCCCGGTCGCGTTGAAGGTTCACCAACAGAGACGCGACTGTGACGACAATGCCCGTTGCGCGGTTCCGCGGGCAGGGCGGTTCAGCGGGCGTCTTCGTCGCGCGCGCTGAACCGCTCGGCCATCTCCACGTCCCACCAGGCGGCGAAGAACTGGAAGTCGGCCTCGCCGTCGTTGACGAGCTGGTGCTCCTCGTACGGGCGGAAGTGCACGATGTCGCCCGCCGCGAACGGCGACCGGCCCTCGTCGGTGACGATCTCCGCCGCGCCCTGGACGGCCACCCAGACCTCGTGCTCGCGGTGGGCGTGCGTGTTCGACGCCGCGCCCGGCTGCACCACGCACCACGAACCGTCGAACGGCGCGTTCACCAGCGGCCACGGCATCAGCCTGCGGGCCACCAGCCCGCTGTCCCGGACCAGCTCGCCCGGGTCGAGTCGGCGCATCTCCACGGCTATCGCCCCACCACGGCGGCAGGCTCCACGTGTCCCACGGTTGCTCTCCCAGCGCCGACCGGAATCCGACGTTGTCAACGGCGAACGCTCGGGCGCGGGGCGCCGGAGGTTATCGCCACGGCACGCCGGGGCGGAAACCCATTGCCACCGAACGGCCCACCGCCAGAACCTATAGATCACCGTGCGCGGCGGCCACACGCTTGAGCACGCTCGTTCGCCACGAGCGCGCGGCGGGTTCGGTCGGCTGTCCCCCGCCGAGCCGCGCCGGCGCGCGTCCGACCCGGCCGTACCGCAGGTCGGAGCGTGCGGGCGGGCGGGACCCGGCCGGCGGCGCGGCCACCGGCGCGGTCCGCTCGTCCTTCGGGAACGCGAAACCCGGGCGGCCGGTCAGCGGTCGGCGTGCCGCAGCACGCTCTCCACCTCGGTGCGGAACGCGTTGACGCCGTCCTCGCCCTCGGGCGCGCCGTGCGCTTGCAGCAGGTGCAGCAACGCCACGCCGTTCGCGGACCGGCGGGACAGCGCGCGGAACGAGAACGCGGCCTCGTAGACGGTGATCGCGGTGGCCGACGCCGCCGCGACCGTCGCCAGGAACGCCCACAGCGCGCGCCGCCCGTCGTCGGCCACGGCCACCGCGCCCAACGCCGCCGCCGCGGTGAACAGCAGCACCGACAGGCCCGTGGTCCACCGGCGGGCGGCGGTGTAGCGGGCCTGGGCCTGCTCGAACCCGGCGAGGCGTTCGCCGACCCGGTGCCGCAGGTAGGCGCGGAGGAACTGCTCGCGGTGGTCGTCGACCACCGTCGCGGCTCGGGTCATGTGCGGCTCACCGATTCGTGCCGGAGCCGCGCCACGGCCGTCGCCAACTCACGGGCGCGCTCATCGCGCTCGGCGTCGTCGACGGCGGGTGGTGCGGCGAGGTGGTCGAAGTACAGGGCGCGCAGCTGCTCGGCCCGGACCTTGGCGTCGGGGTCCTCGCCGGACCGCGCCACGACCGCGAGCACCGCCGCCGCCGCGCCGGACACGGCGAGCAGCACACCGGGCCACGGCTCGTCGCGCAGCCAGACCTGCAACGCGGCGAACACCGTGGTGCCGAACCCGGCGGCGATGGCGAGCACCACCAGCAGGCGGGCGCGGTCGCGGGCGCGGAGGGCCGCGACCTCGCACTCGTGCAGCACGGGGGCCACCACCTGGTTGGCCTCGTGGATCGCGTCGGCCAGCAGCGGGTAGTCCAGCACGTAGCCGGGGTCGATCACGGGGTGCGGCTCGGGCGCGCGGAACCGCACCCGGGGCCACACGGCGGGCGGCGGCACGTCGGCGTGCAGCTTGGCGCCGGGCCGGTTGCCCAGCACGCGCCGCAACACGGCCGCCACCTTGTCCGCGCCTTCGTCCAGGTGCACCACGGCGACCTGGCCGCTGCGCACCAGCACGGCGAGGTCGTCGTCGCGCTCGGCGACCACCGCCTGCGTGA
Source organism: Saccharothrix sp. 6-C (assembly GCF_016695385.1). NCBI lineage: Bacteria > Bacillati > Actinomycetota > Actinomycetes > Pseudonocardiales > Pseudonocardiaceae > Saccharothrix > Saccharothrix sp. 6-C. The sequence goes on from NZ_CP064192.1 coordinate 6,208,057, forward strand.
CGGACCCGGCGGGCGTGGCGGCGGGTGGTGCGGGGATGGCGGCGGTCGAGCCCTTCGCGGTCTCGACCTCGGCGACCGCGCCCTCCACACCGGCGGCGGCATCGGGCGTGGCGGCATCGGGCGTGGCAGCGGGCTCGGCGGTGGGGGCGGTCGCGGGTTTGCCGCTCGCGATCTCGTCGGCCAGCCCGCCCGTGCCGGCGAGCACGAGCAGCGGCCGGTCGCGGCCCAGGTGGTCGACCAGGGCGGCCCGCGCCACCTCGCCGCCGCCGACCAGCACCGCGAGCGCCGGGCGCTTCGGCCCGGTCACGGCGTCCACCGCGCGGAACAGCGCGGGCAGCTCCTCGCCCCACTTCGACCCCGGCACGAGCACCGCCGTGTCGTGGTTCACGTTGAGCCGCACCTCACCGGCCGCGGGCTCCGCGTCCTCCGCCGCGACCCGACCGGACGGCGCGACGCCGACCAACCGCGGCCACCGGCCCTCCAGCGACTCGGCGGCCAGGCCGACCAGGTGCGTGACGCCCACGTCCGCACCCGCCGTGACCACGACCGCGTCCGAACCGGCCGCCGTCGCGAGCACCGCGCGCAGCACCGGGAGCACGGCGGCGGCGAGGTCGGTGCTCAGCGCGTCGGCCGAGCCGAACACCGCCAGGACCGGGCGGCCACGCGGCAGGCCGAGGGCACGCGCCCGGATGTCGGCGTCGGGATGGGCCAGTCGCCGCACCCGCGGCCCGGTACCCGCTGTAGGCATGCCGGGCACCCTAGCGCCGGCTCACGTGAATTTCACCCGTCCGGGGTCGGATTTCACCGCAGGTAGAGTGCTGGACGTGTCGATTGACCCCGCCGAACTGCAAATCGCCCTAAGGGTGCTCGCCCAAGTGGACGAACTGGACACCGAGCACCCGGACGCGGTAGCCGTCCGCCGGGCCACCGCCGGCATCTGGAAGAGCCTCCGCAAGCGCCGCAAGGCCGACCGCCGGGCCACCGTCACGGCCGCCGACCGCGCCGTCATCGAGGCGACCGCGACCGGCTCGCCGTCCCGCATCGACGACGAGACCCGCGGCGTGCTGCTGCGGGAGCCGGAGCCCGGCGCGAAGGCGGGCACGTTGCTGCGCGCCCGGTCCTGCTACACGTGCAAGAAGCGGTACACCGAGGTCGACGCGTTCTACCACCAGCTGTGCCCGGACTGCGCGGCGCTGAACCGGGCCAAGCGCGACCAGGGCGCGGACCTGACCGGCAAGCGCGCCCTGCTCACCGGCGGCCGCGCCAAGATCGGCATGTACATCGCGCTGCGGCTGCTGCGAGACGGCGCGCACACCACCATCACCACCCGGTTCCCGCGCGACGCGGTGCGCCGGTTCGCGTCCATGCCCGACAGCGCCGACTGGCTGCACCGGCTGCGCGTGGTCGGCATCGACCTGCGCGACCCGGCCCAGGTCGTGCAGCTGGCCGACTCGGTGGCCGCCGCCGGACCGCTCGACATCCTGATCAACAACGCCGCGCAGACCGTGCGCCGCTCGGCCGACGCCTACGCGCCGCTGGTGGCCGCCGAGGCGGAACCGCTCAACCCGAGCCGGCTGCCGTCCGGCGCACTGCCCGAGCTGGTCACCTTCGGGCACACCACGTCCGCGCACCCGGTGGCACTGGCGGGCACGTTGGCCGACACCATCCCGGCGGTCACGGCCCTGGCGCTGACCGCCGGGTCCCGGGAGATCGACGCGGGCGGCCTGGTGCCCGACGAGGCGCCGGTCAACAGCTGGGTGCAGCGGGTCGACGAGGTGGACCCGGTCGAGCTGCTGGAAGTGCAGCTGTGCAACAGCACCGCGCCGTTCATCCTGATCTCCCGGCTGCGGCCGGCGATGGCCGCCTCGCCCGCGCGCCGCAAGTACGTGGTGAACGTCTCGGCGATGGAAGGCCAGTTCAGCCGCGCCTACAAGGGCCCGGGCCACCCGCACACGAACATGGCCAAGGCCGCGTTGAACATGCTGACCCGCACCAGCGCCGAGGAGATGCTGACCGAGGACGGCATCCTCATGACCGCCGTCGACACCGGCTGGATCACCGACGAGCGGCCGCACCCGACCAAGATGCGGCTGGCCGCCGAGGGCTTCCACGCGCCGCTGGACCTGGTCGACGGCGCGGCCAGGGTCTACGACCCGATCGTGCGCGGCGAGCTGGGCGAGGACCTGTACGGCTGCTTCCTGAAGGACTACGCGCCCTCGCCCTGGTGAGCCCGTTCGCCGCGGGTGATCACCTCAGCGTCGACCGCGGCCACCGCGGCCAGTCCCGGCAGCACCAACCGGGATGGGCCGAACGGGGTGCGCCGGTTAACGGATCCGTGCCCGTGTGCGACTCTCCGTCGGTAGGCTGAAGCTTTCGCTAGGCCGCCGCGAGGCGACGGGGGTGGGCATGGACGGCGGGCGGGCCGGTCGAGCCGCCGCGCTGCCGCGCGTGACCGGGTCGGTGGCGCCGTGGTGACCGCGCCCCGGGTCAACCCGTTCCCGCTGCCGGGCTGGGAGAGCACGCCGATGCGCCCGCTGCGCCCGTGGCACCGGCCGGCGCACCGCGACTACTACGTGCCCGTCGACGGCACCGAGGAAGCCTTCGACCTGTTCCGCCAGGAGATGGGCGACCTGGGCGTCCTGCTGGAGTACGGGCGCCTGGCGCTGGTCACCGGCGAGTCCGGGTGCGGCAAGACCGCGTTGGTCAACCGGTGCGCGGACTGGGTCGTCGGCGAGCTCGGCCGGCGGGACATGCGGGGCCTCGTGCTCGACCTGACCGGCTGCCTGCCGACCGACCAGGAGCTGTCCATCGACCAGCGCACCGCCGAGGTGTGCGACCGGATGTTCGACCTGCTCGTGGACGCGGGCGCGCTGCGCCAGGAGAGCGAGGACCGGCTGGACGCGGTCCGGGACGTGCCGCGCCGCGTGTTCCCCCGCCTCGGCCAGGCGCTGCGCGAGGACGTCGCCCTGATCGTGCTGCTGCCCAGCCCGAACGAGCTGGTGGACGAGGTGATCCGCTACACCCGGACGCTCAACAGCGCGAAAGTGCTGTTCCTCACCGAATCCGCGTATTTGAGCACGGACGAGGTGGCCGACGTCGTGCGGCAACTGGAAACCTGGGTGCCGCCGATCGCCCTGCACGTCGGCCCGCTCGACACCGGTGACGCGCAACGATTCGCCGAGGACCGGCTGGCGCGCCACGCGGAAGCGGGCAGTTATCCACGGATGAGTGATGGCGCGATCGAATTGGTGGCCAAGCACTGCCAATCGGTCGCCATGCTGCAAAGATTTTTACATGGCACTTACGAGCACAAACGTGACACGGGACTAGGGTACAGCGAGACCGACCTGGTGACCGTCGAGGACATCAGGGCGTTCTTGAACACGAAGTCCCGGAATGGACCGGTGAATGGGCCATGAGCGACCGCAGCGATCTCCCGCCCTCGCGGAAGAACCCCTTCTCGCCGATGGCGGTCGCCCGGATCACGGACTTCGACGCCGACCCCGACGCGGTCGACGTGGCGATCACCACCGACGCGACGCGGCAGGCGCTCGCGCACCTCACGTCCTACCTGGACGCGCCGCCCGCGCGCGGCGGCCGTGACCGCACCGGCACCGTGGTGGCCGTGCTCGGCGACTACGGCACCGGCAAGACGCACCTCGCCGTGCGGCTGGTCCGGCACGCCCGGCAGGTGCTGGCCGACCCGACGCACGCGCTGTACCTCGACGCGACCGCGGAGAGCTTCATCGAGCTGTACCGGCGGTTCATGCAGAAGCTCGGCCGCGAGGGCGTGCGGGCGCAGGTCAGCGAGTACTACGCGGACATCGTCGCGGACTCGTTGCAGAGCAGCGGCCTGACCAGCGACATGCTGGAGTGGCTGGGCAGCAGGCAGCTGGAGCCGCAGGAGGTCGTCGAACGGCTGGGCCTGATGGAGAGCGCGTTGCTGCGCAAGGTCCAGGACACGCTGCGCGAGGTGACCAACGACAAGGACTTCGGCACCGCGCTCACCCTGCTGCTGCGGCCGGGGTTCGAGCACTCGGTGTGGTCGTGGCTGCTCGGCGGCGCGCCGGACCAGGTGCTGGTGGAACGCGGCATCGACACGCCGATCGACACCGAGGTGGCCGCGCTGGAGGCGATGGGCGTGTTCGCCCTGCTGTTCGGCGGCCGGCAGCGGCGGTTCGTGCTGGCGGTCGACGAGCTGGACAAGATCTTCTCCGCCGACAGCCGCCCGCAGGCCCGGACCATGGCCGCGTTCCAGACGTTGTTGCAGGTGTTCGCCAAGGCAGGCGCGTGCCTGGTGCTGTGCGGGCTGCCGGACTTCAAGTCCGTGCTGCCCGCGGCGGTGCGGCAGCGCATCCCGTACACGGTGGTCATGTCGGGGCTCAGCCAGGGCGAGGTGCGCGAGTTCGTCGAGCTGGCGCAGGAGCAGGTGTTCGGCTCTCGGCAGCTCGCGCCGTTCACCGTCGACACCACGCGGTACCTGCGCGACCTCGCCAGGGGCAACGCCCGCAACGTGATCCGGCTGTGCCACCGGGTGTTCCGGATGGCCGACGACCTGTCCCGCACGCCCGGCCACGAGTTCGCGGTCACCGAGGACATGGTGCGGCAGGCGGCGCGCGACCTGTTCGGGTCGTTGAGCTCCGACGACGTCGACGGCGTGGTCCGCCGGCTGCTGGACGCGAACGGCCTCGACTACCTGCACCGGCACCTGCTCGGCACGGTCGAGGACTCGCTCGCCGACTTCTGGGTCACCTTCCCCGAGCACACGACCGGCTGCGCCGTGCTGATCACCCGGTCCCTGCTGGAGAACGGGGACCTCGGCGCGGTGCGGCGGCGGATCTCCGCGGTGCGCGAGGCCGAGCCGGACGCCGAGTTGATCCTGCTGGTCAACGGCGTGGTGGCGGACGGCGTGGCGATCCAGCTGCGGGAGCTGCTCGGCCGCGAGCCGCTGGTGTACGTCGACCGGACGTTCGCCGACGACTTCAAGTCGCTGGTGAGCGCGTCGCGGCGACCGCCGGGCGACGCGGACCCGCTGTCGGCGCTGCGGTGGCGGATGGACCAGCTGGCCAAGCAGCAGTCGAGCATCTACGGGTTCATCGAGCACCTGGCCGAGCACATGGACGGGGTGCGGGCGTCGTCGGACCGGCAGCTCGGCGCGATCCAGCGGCAGCTCGGCGCGTTGGCGGGCGGCCCGCCGGGCCGCGCGGCGGAGGCGGCGGCGAGCAGGCTGCCCGGCGAGGTGGAGCGGCTGTTCCGGGACGCGGTGGACGCGTTGGAGGACCTGACGCAGGTCGACGTGATGTTCGAGGAGGCGTTCGACCACGCGCCGACGACCACCCAGGAGGCCGTGCACCGGCGGCTGCGGACACCGGAGTTCACCCAGGCCGCCGCGCAGGCGGAGTTCATGCGCAAGGCCGTGCAGGCGTTCCGGGCCGCGGTGTCGCAGTGGTACCAGGCGCCCGAGGACGGTGACGCGCAGGACCGGCTGGAGGAGCTGTGCGGCATCTACGACGGGATCGTCGAGTTCCTGCCGCTGTTCCTGCTGGACCCGCTGTTCAAGCTGCCGCCGTGGTCGGCGCGGGCGGGCGGGCTGGTGGCCGAGGTGGGCCAGGGCTCGCGCCGCGCCCGCGTGCACGAGGCGTTGCGCAACCTGAGCCCGCGCGTGCGGCGCGCGGTCTTCCGCTCGTCCCCGGCGTGAGCGCCGACGCCCAGGGCGTGGGCGCGGCCGCTCAGGGCGTGGGCTTGACCCGGTAGGCCGTCGCCGTCTGCGGCGCGGGCGCGGGCTTGAGCGGCACCCTCGGCACGCGCGTCGGCCGGCGCACGGGCACCGGCGGAGCGGTCGCCTGACGGGCCGCCGACCAGCGGTCGTAGGCGCCGTTCGACACGGCGTGCAGCAGGTTCACCACCACGACGGCCGGCGCCACCACCGCGATGACGCCCGGGAACACCGGTTCCAGCAGCAGCGCCAGGATGATCGCGGTCAGCCCGTTCTGCTGGCCCAGCGCCAGCCGCACCCGGTCGCCGCGCCACCGCTTCGGCACCGTCAGCCCGAACGCCACCACGGCCTGCGCGCCGAACGCCGCCGCGCCGAGCACCGCGCCGACCCCGGCCAGCGCCCAGCTGAACTCGGCGGCCAGCACCAGCCCGACCGCGGCGATGGCCAGGAACATGCCCGCCTGCGCCAGCCCGTCCACCCACCGGCCCAGGTTCGGCCGGAAGAACAGGCCCAGCACCGCCAGCGCCGGCAGCAGCGAGTGCCGCACCGCGACGAAACCGATGGCGAGCACCGCCACCACCATCACCGCGCGCACCGCGTACCGGACCGCGCGGCCACCGGCCTCGGCCCGCCGCACCCGCCCGCGCACCAGGGTCCACAGCATGAACGCCACCCCGGCCAGCGCCAGGTTCAGCACCAGGTCGACCGCGAACGAGCCCACGCCGCCGACCGCGCCGCCCCCGAGCGCGAACGCGGTGATGTAGACCGTGAGCAGCACCGTGATCGGGTCGTCGAACGACGCCCACGCCGACAGCAGCGCCTTCGCCGAGTCCGACATCCGCGACTTCGCGTGCATCGCGGCGACCGACAGCGGGTCGATCTGCGCCACCGCCACCGCGAGGACCAGGTGGGTCGGGTCGCGGAACGCGAAGAACATCACGCCGAAGATCAGCGCGACTTTCGCCAGCACGCCGATCGTGACCGCCAGCACCACCGTGCGCAGTTGCCTGCGGAATTCCGCGATCACGATCCCGCTGGTGCTCGCGTACAAACCGAATCCGAGCAGCGCGCTGATGAAGAACCCGTACACCGGCGACCGGTCGACATCACGAAGTCCGAACTGCCAGGCGACGAGCCAGCCCGCGCCAAGCGCCGAGAGGAGCGCGGCCGAGCGGATCACGGGCGTCACCATTCCACGGTAGGCACCGGTGGATGAGCGTTCAAGGACCGATTGGAGTGAGTTCTTCCGCCAACGCGGACATTCGATCATCCGCCGCCCGCACGCGTGCCTGGTCGATCGTCACGCCGACCAGGTATTCGCCGGCGCGCAACCGGTAGTAGTAGATCGCGCCCATCTCGACGTCCAGCACGAGCCGGGCCATCAGCCCGCCGACGACGGGGTTCACGGCCCGGTTCAGCTTCGTCGTCAACGCGCCGAACTCCTGCGCGAGACCGTGGTAGAACCGGCGCCGCGCGTCCACCGTGACCTGCTTGAAGAACGGCGCCAGCGACGGGTCGCCGAGGCAGTCGACCATGGCCCGCACCTCGCCGCCGTCCACGTGCGCGACCAGGTGCAGGTCCTGCGCCCGCACCGCCGCCAGGCACGCGGTCAGCGGCCCCTCCCCCGCCGTCACGTGCGCGCCCGCCTCCTCGCCCACCGTCACGTGCGCGACCACCTCCTCGCCCACCGGCAGCGGCGCGACGTCCTGCGCGCTCTCCCACCCCCCGGGGTTGAGCGAGCCGAGGCTGAGCTGGGCGCGCAACCGGGTGGCGAGCCCGGCCACCGCCCGGTCCGCCTCCTCCACGGCGGGGTGGCCGAGCAGCGGCCCGGCGCCCGTGTGGTCCAGCACCAGTCCGACGACGTGCTCGGTCGGCACCACGGAGTCGCAGAACAGCGCGCCCTCCTCGGTGTGCAGCACGGTGCGGATCAGCCGGCCCGTGCGCACCTCCTGCAACGTCCGGTCCAGCGTGGCGACCTGGAACGTGAGGTGCCTGCCCAGCCGCTTGAGCTCCTCGCGGCGGGTGCCGCCGGGCAGCGCGTCCGGCGTGGGCGGCGGGTCGCCGAGGGCGTCCATGCCGAAGTCGAACACACCGCTGCTGTAGTGCGCGAGGTAGTGCAGCGCGGGTGTCTCCGCGATCGCTGCGTGGCACGCCTGCCGGGCCAGGTCGAACTCCGGGCCCACGTGCTCGGCCTGCTCCTCGTGCAGCTCCACGCCACTCCCTCCTGCGCGGTCAGGTGTGCGGGACGTCGACATCGCACTCCCGCCAGTCCTGGTCGGTCGGGTGGGCCGCGAGTCGCAGGTTGTGCGCCGCCGCGGCGGTGTGCGGGTGATCGTGCCCCAGGAACTCCAGGCAGTCGGTGTGCGCCTCGGCGATCAGTTCGGCGGCCCGCTCCGCGTCACCGGCCGCCGCGTGCACCCGGGCCTCGTCGACGGCCGCCGCCAACGTCCACGGGTGCGTGTCGCCGAGCCGTGAGCGCAACGTCCGCGTCGCGGCCTCCACCTGGCTCACCGCGCCCGCCGGATCGCCCGCCGCGCGCAGCGCCAGCCCGTAGCCCAGCTTGCACAGCGCCACGAACGGGTGGTCGTCGCGCAGGCCGACGTGCTGCTGGAAGCCGGTCAGGGCGGTGCGGGCGAGCTCGACGGCCAGCTCCGGGTCGACGCCGACGCGCCGGTGGTCGGCGGCAAAGCTCAACGCGCAGCCCAGCGTGTACGGGTGGTGCGCGCCGAGGACCTCGCGGTAGTCCCGCAACGCCTTGCCGGTGCGTTCCTTGGCCTCCTTGGCGCGTCCGACCAGGCGCAGCGCGATGGCGCGGTTCCACTGCACGCCGATCTGCACCTGGTTCAGCTCGTGCCGCAGCGCCTGCAACTGCTGCGAGGCGTACAGCAACGAGTCCAGCGCCTCCGGGTAGCGGCCCAGCTCCCGCTGGTACAGCCCGATCTGCGCGAGGGTCGCCCACGTCCGCGCGTCGCCCGTGCCGAACAGCCGCCTGCGCCTGCGGTAGTTGTCCTCCTCCAGCGCGAGCGCGCCCGCCGCGTCACCGGACAGGAACATGGAGGACGCCAGGTTGTTCGCCGCGCTGCGGGTGTCCGGGTGGTCTTCGCCGAGCACCGTGCGCAGGCCCTCCCAGGTGGCCTGGTCCTCGGCCAGCGCCTCGGCGAACAGGCCGAGCCCGCGCAGGTCGCCGCCGCGGCCGCGGGCGGTGATCAGCGGGCGCGGGTGGGTCAGGTCCAGCGCGCGCCGCTGCTGGGCCAGCGCCAGGTCGTCCAGCCGCAGCGCCTCGGTCGGCTCGCCGAGCACGCGGTGCACGTTGGCCAGCTCGGTGGCCAGCCGGTTGCGCAGCGGGTCGGCCGGGCCGAACCGCTCGGTCCACGCGTCCAGCAGGGCCCGGCCCGGCTCCAGCGCGGCCCGGCGCACGCCCGCGCCGCCGTCGGTGAACAGGAACCGCACCTGGTTGACCAGCCAGCGGCGCACCTTCAGGTCGTCGCCCGCCAACGCGCCGGAGGGGATGACGTGCTTCTGCAGCTCGGCGAACCGGGCGTGCCGGGTCGGCGACTCGCCCTCGACCTCGGTCGGGGCCAACGCGGCCAGCGCGGCGAGCACGTCGGCCCGCCGCTCCTCCCGCTCGGTCGGCGACATGCGGCCGCGTAACGCGCGCTGCACCACGCGGTGCATGCGCAGCGAGTACTGGTCGCCCCAGTCGACGCGGAACAGCCCGTACCGCGCGCCGTACCAGAGCACCCGGTCGATCTCGGCGGCGTCGAGCTCCAACGGCTCGGCGTCCACGCCGCCCGCGGCGATCACCCTGGCCAGGAACGCGGGCGAGCGCACCAGGCCGAGGTCCGCGCCCTCCGGCGACAGGAACGCGGCCAGCTCCGCGACCAGCACCGCCAACCGGCCGGTCGCGTTGTCCCGCAACGCGTCGACCGCGACGTCGACGACCCGCGCCACACCGTCCGGTTCGGACCGGCCGAGGCGTTCGAACAGGGTGCGGGTGGCCCAGGCGGCGGCGTCGGAGTCCCGGGACCCCATGCCGACCTCGGTCCGCGCCGTCTCGGCCAGCCACGACGACGCCAGGTCCAGCGCCAGCGGCAGGTGGCCGACGGCGTCCGCGACCTGACCGGCGTCCTCCGGGGTCAGCCCCGGCACGCGGTCCAGCAGCAGGCGCACGCTGTCCTCCGCGCGCATCGGCACCAGCTCGACGGCCTGCCCGTCCACCGGTCCCGACGTGATCAGCACGTGTCCGCCGGCGCCGGCCGGCAGCACGTCGGCGAGCGCGTCCGGGTCGTCGGCGTTGTCGTAGACCAGCAGGAACCGCGTGTACGCCGGGTCGTTCGACAGCCGCTCCAGCGCGGACAGCGTGCCGTAGTCGGTCGAGCCCGGCTGGCGCAGCCGGACCGCCAGCTCGGCCAGGCCGGTGAGCACCGACTGGCGGTCGTGCGCGGACAGCCACCACACCGCCGCGTAGTCCGACGAGAACCGGTAGGCGTACTCCAGCGCCAGCTCGCTCTTGCCGACGCCGGGCACGCCGTTCACGGTCACCACCGCGCGCTCGTCGCCGGCCGCGGCGAACTGGTCGCGCAACGCCTCCAGGTCCTCGTCGCGGCCGACGAAACCGGGGTGGCGCGGCGGCAGCTCGAACACGCCCGGGTCGCTGCCCGGCACCCGCATGCCCGGCTCGTGCACCGTGCCGGGCCGGTCGATCAGGCCGAAGTGGCTCAGCAGCCGGGCGCTCAACGTCTCCGGGGTGTGCCGGCGCACGTCCAGCCCGCCGTCCGCGGGGCCGTCCTCGGCCAACCGCAGCCGCAGCACGGTCAGCGGCAGCGCGGGCAGCTCCACCGGACCCAGGTGCGGCGACGACAGGATCAGCACGCCCGGCGGCACGGCCGCCTCGAACCACTCGCGCGCCTCCGCCAGCCGGCGCACCTGCGCGCCCGCGCGTTCCAACTGGCCGCGCACCCAGTCCGCCCAGGCCCGGTCACGCGGCGCGTACACCAGGGCCACGCGGTCCGGCTCGGTGGTCGACGTCAGCCCGAACACCCGCCGGTAGCGGGAGCGCAGCACCGACGACACCGGGACCACCTCGGTGACCGCGCCGCCGGTGACCGCCGCGGCCAGCCTGCCGTACTGGGCCTCCAGCGCGCCGCCGCTGGTCGGCTCCTCCACCAGGATCGCCAGCAGCGGGTCGAACGCGTCGAACGGGCGGTAGGGGATCTCGATCGTGCCGCCGTCGGGCACCCGCTTCGCCTGCCCGGCCAGCAGCTCGGCGAACGCGGCGCGGATCGCGGACCGGATGCGCTGCGCCCGCGACTGCTCGTCGGCGTCGTCGAACAACGTCGCCACCGGCACCACGTCGATCCGGATCGGGGCGCGCTTGCGCAGCCGACCGGCCAGGTCCGCGGCGTCGGCGATGGCCCGGGGACGCGGCCGGAAGCACACCACGGCCAGCTCGCACAGCGTCGCGATCAGCGTCAGCGTCTCGTCGCCCGCGCCGGTCGGCGCGTCGATCAGCACCTGGTCGTAGTCGGACTCGGCCAGCCGGGCCCGCAGCTCGGCGATCGCGCCCGCGTCGCCGTGCCTGGTCTCGGGCCGCGGCCTGCCCGCCGCGTCGGTCGGCATCGGCGACACCACGTCGATGTGGCCGGGGACCGTGACGTCGCCCGCCGGCGGCGCGAACCGCTCCACGACGGGCGTCGGGTCGTCCTCGCCCAGCGGGTCCGCGCGGTAGGCGGTCAGCAGCCCGCGGCCCACCGCGTCCGGCAGGCCGAGGCGGGCCACCAGGAACGGCTCCAGGTACTCGCGCACCCGCGGCACCTCGGAGCCCCAGTCCACGACCAGGACCCGTTGCCCGGCCGCGGCCAGCACCCACGCCAGGTTCGCCACCGCGCTGGTGCGGCCGGTTCCTCCGGTGGCCGACAGGAACGCGGTGACCCCGGTGGGGCCAGGTGTGGTGCGCGGGGTGCTCATCTGCTGCTCCTGAGCGGCGGGGGGACTTGGGAATACCGGTGACGCGGGCCGCGCGCCCGCGACTCAGCCGCGTTTCACCCGAACGGCAGCGGTCACAAGGAGCTCTCGAAGGCCGCGAACCGGTTGGGCAGCTCCGCGTTCTCCGCGAGGATCCGGTGCAGCGCGGCGCGCAGCGCGGTGTCCGGCAGCTCCGCCAACCGGGCCAGGTCCACGCCCGTGACGTCCAGGAGCTCGGACTCCAGGACGGGTTCGGCAGTCATCTCCGACCAACCCCCTAACCGCAATGCTGCGGTTTTCACCGCAGCCGCCTGATTGCCGGCGAACGCCGGCGGCGCACTTCCCATCGTAGTGAACGACAACGGTCACCGTCGGGAATCCACCGATTGGCGGAGGTAGCGGGCGGCGCGCTGTGTTTGATTGCTCCTGGGGTTCTCGATTGCTTGTGGTGCGGGGGAATGTCCGGGGGGTGGTGGCGGTGGACTCGGGGAATGGGTTGCCGTTCCGCCAGTTCGTGCTCAAGGTGCACGGCAGGTGCAACCTGGCGTGCGACTACTGCTACGTCTACGAACTGGCCGACCAGCGGTGGCGCTCCCGACCGAGGGCGATGTCGCCGGAGATCGTCGCGCACACCGCCGAACGGGTGGCGGAACACGTGCGCGGGCACGGGTTGCCGGAAGTCGAAGTGGTGTTGCACGGCGGTGAGCCGCTGCTCGCCGGACGGGCCGCGATCGAGTCGCTCATCACGCAGTTCCGCTCGGTCGTGCCCGTTCCGGTGCGGTTCGCCGTGCAGACGAACGCGACATTGCTCGACCGCGGATTCCTGGAGCTGTTCTCCGCGCACGGCGTCCGGGTCGGCGTGAGCGTCGACGGCACGCCGCAGGCGCACGACCGGCACCGCGTGCGGCCGGACGGCAGCGGCAGCTGGGCGGCGGTGCGAGCCGCGTTGACGGCGATGCGCTCCTACCCCGGGGTGTACGGCGGTCTGCTGTGCGTGGTGGACCTCGACGAAGACCCGGTGCGCGTCTACGAGTCGCTGCTCGGGTTCACGCCGCCCGCGGTGGACTTCCTGCTGCCGCACGGCAACTGGTCGGCGCCGCCGCCGGGACGCGTCGCGGACGCGGCCTCGACGCCGTACGCGGAGTGGCTGATCGCCGTGTTCGACGTCTGGTACGCCCGGCCGGTGACGCGCGTGCGGCTGTTCGAGGAGCTGCTGGCGGTGCTGCTGGGCGGGCGTTCCGGGGTGGAGGGGATCGGGTTGAGCCCGTCGGCCCAGGTGGTGGTGGAGACCGACGGCACGGTCGAGGCGTCGGACATCCTGGCGTCGTCCTCGCCGGCGGCCTCGGCGACCGGGCTGCACGTGGCGCGCGACCCGTTCGACGCGGCGTTGGACCTGCCGGACGTCCGCGCCGGGCGGTCGGGCCTGGCCGGGTTGTCCGAGCAGTGCCGCCGGTGCCCGGTGGTGTCGGCGTGCGGCGGCGGGCTGCGGGCGCACCGGTTCCGGGAAGGGGCCGGGTTCGACCGGCCGTCGGTGTACTGCCCGGACCTGGCGCGGCTGATCGGGCACGTGCGGACGCGCGTGGCGGCGGACCTGGCGGCGTTGGCGTGACGGTCGGGCCGTTCCGGGTCTCCGCCTCCGACTTCGCCGCCCTCGCCCGCGGCGGGGGCGGCGCGGCGGTGCGGACGCTGCGGCTGGCGCGGCGCAGCCGGACGTTGCTGATGATCAGGTCCATCGCGGCGGACCCGGCGGCGCGGGAGGCGTTCTCGCTGCTGCGGGAGGTGGCGCGGGTCGCGCCGGAGGCGGTGGACCGGGTGCTGGACCACCCGTCGGTCGGCGCATGGGCGACGCGGACGGCGTTGGCGGTGCGCCGGGGAGCCGAGGCGCGGCCGGCGGAGCTGGCGTTCACCGCGGCCGCGGCGGCGGTGCGGGCGGGTGTGCCGGTGGACCTGGAGTTCCCGCCGGCGCGGGTGTTCTCGCTGCCGTCGCTGGGCGTGGTGGTGGGTCCGGGGCTGGCCTACGAGCCGTTGCCGGAGATCCGCTTGGGCGCGCACTCGCTCCAGGTGGACCTGTGGGCCGGCGGCGGCGTGCCGGACGAGCTGCCGGTGGCGTCGTCGGTCGACCTGCCGTGGTGGCAGGACGCCCTCGGCTCGGCGTGGGACCTGCTCACCGCCGACCACCCGGTGCTCGCCGCGGAGTTCGCCGAGGTCGTGTCGGTGCTGACGCCGATGCCGTCGTCGCCCACGGGCACGAGCAGCGCGACGTTGGCCGACGCGTTCGGGTGCGTGTTCCTGTCGCCGACGCCGGACGCGGAGACGCTGGCCGTGACGCTCGCGCACGAGGCGCAGCACAGCAAGCTGGTCGCGTTGACGGACCTGTTCGCGCTGGTCAAACCCGGCAGCGACGCCTTGTTCTACGCGCCGTGGCGGGAAGACCCGCGGCCGGCGGCCGGTCTGCTGCACGGCACCTACGCGCACCTGGGCGTGGCCGGTTTCTGGCGCGCCCGGCGCGGCATGGCCGCGCGGGTCGAGTACGCGCGCTGGCGCTCGGCCGCCCTGATCACCGCCGAGGCGCTGCTGGCCGGCGACGAGCTGACGCCGACCGGCACCCGTTTCGTCACCGAGCTGGCCGCCGTCCTGCGCGCCTGGTGCGCCGAGCCGCTCCCCCCGGCCGCCGAAGCCGTGGCCGCCGCCGAAGCCGCCGCCCACCAGGCCCGCTGGCAAGCCGCCAACGGCCCCCTCCCCCGACCGTAGGCCCGCCGAGAGTCCAACCTCCACGCCACGCGAGTCCAACCTCCAGAACGCGCGTGTCCTACCTCCAGAACGCGCGTGTCCTACGTTCGGAACGCGTGTGTCCTACGTTCGGAACACCCGAATTCAACGCTCAGCACGCGTGACGCGCGCCGGGTGGCGGTGGCCGCAGTCCGGCGACTCGCCGCGCGCGGTCCGCCGGGTTGGCGGGTCCGGCCGCGATACTGCCCGCCATGCTCACCGCCGACGGCCACCTGGTGCACTCCCCGGCGGACCTGGTGGACCTGTTGGAGTGCGACCACCGCGCCCGGCTGTCGCTGGCGCTGGCCACCGGCCTGCCCGGCGCGCCCGTGCCGGACGCCCGGCCGAACACCCTCGCCACCCGGCACGGCCACGCGCACGAGCAGGCCGTGCTGGCGAAGTTCCGCGCCGCGCACGACGTCGTCGAGATCCCCCAACCCGCGCCGACGCACGCGGCCCTCACCCACGCGGCCGAGCTGACCGCGCAGGCGATGGCCGCCCGGGCGCCGGTGATCTACCAGGCCGTCTTCTACGCCGACGGCTTCCACGGCCGCGCCGACTTCCTCGTCGCCACCGACCGCGGCTACGAGCCGCACGACGCCAAGCTCGCCCGGCACGCCACCCCGGCCGCCGTCGTCCAGCTCACCGCCTACGCCAACGCGCTCGGCCGCCACGCCGGACCCGCCATGCACCTGCTGCTCGGCGACGGCACCACCAAGACGTTCCAGGTCGCCGACTTCCTCCCGCTGGTCCTCGACCTCCGGACCCGCCTCACGGCACGCCTCGCCGCACCCGCCGCCCTGCCCGAACGCCTCTGGGACGACGAACGCCCGGCGTGCGCCACCTGCCGCTTCGGGCGGCACTGCGCCACCGGCCGGGAACGGGACCGCGACCTGTCCCTGGTCGCCGGCATCCGCACCGACCAGCGCCGCAAGCTCGCCGCCGCCGGCCTCGGCACGATCGACGCCCTGGCCAACGCGACCCGCGACGACCGTCCCGCGACGATGTCCGCCGCCACGTTCACCGGTCTGCGCGCCCAGGCCGCGCTCCAGGTCATCCAGGACGACTCCCGCACCGACGACGACCCGACCGGCAAGGTCGCCTACGAGGTCGTCGCGCCCGAAGCCCTGGCCGCGCTGCCCGCGCCGAGCACCGGCGACCTGTTCTTCGACATGGAGGGCGACCCGTTCGCCCTCGACGGCGAGGGCTTGGAGTACCTGTTCGGCGTGGTCGACGGCGACGAGCGCTTCACGCCGTTCTGGGCGCACACCCGCCCGCAGGAGAAGGTGGCGTTCGAGCGGTTCGTCGACCACGCCACCCGGACGCTGCAGGCCCACCCGGACGCCCACGTCTACCACTACGCGCCGTACGAGGTGAACGCGCTCAAGAAGCTCGCCGCCCTGCACGGCACGCGCGAGGAGGCCGTCGACCACCTGCTGCGCTCCGGCGCGCTGGTCGACCTCTACGCCGTGGTGCGCAAGGCCCTGCGCGTGTCCCAGCGGTCGTACTCGATCAAGTACCTGGAACCGCTGTACATGCCGGAGGCACGCGCGGGCGAGGTCACCACGGCCGTGTCCAGCATCGAGGCGTACGAGGAGTTCCTGGCGCTGCGCGACGCCGACCCGGCCCGCGCCGAGGACGTGCTCACCGGCATCGCCGACTACAACACCTACGACTGCGTCTCCACGCTGCGGCTCTACCGGTTCCTGCTGGAGGTGCGCGCGGAGGCGGGCATCGAGCCGCACGTGCCGGAGCCGTCGTTCACCGAGGAGATCGAGGACGAGCTCGCCGCCCAGCGCCGGGCCGAGCGCGCCGAGCGCCTCGCCGCCGTGGTCGACCCGCTGCTGGAGGGCCTGCCGGACAACCCGGCCGAGGCGACCGACGACGAGCGGGCCCGGGCGTTGCTGGCCGCCGCCGTCGGCTACCACCGGCGCGAGACGAACCCGGCGTGGTGGGACTTCTTCCGGCAGGTGGCGGCGCCGCTGTCCGAGCTGGAGTCCGACAGCGCGTGCGCGGTGCCGGTGTCGGTGCGGGCGCAGGACTGGGCGATGCCGTCCGGGCGGGTCCGCAAGGCCAAGCGCGAGGTGCGGGTGTGGTGCGACCCGGACCGGCCGCACCCGTTCGCGAAGGGCGACCAGGTCCGGCTGCTCTACCCCGGCAAGCCCGCGAACGTGACCCGGGACGCGGTGGTGCTCGCCGAGTCGGCCGAGGACATGGTGGTGCTGGAGAGCGTCGCACCCGACGACGTGCACGGCGAGCAGCCCGTCGCGGTGCTGCCCGGCAGCCCGGTCCAGCCGAAGCCGAAGGACGAGGCGGTCTACGAGCTGGCGCGCTCGGTCGTGGACGTGCTGCCGGCGCTCCCGCCGCACCCCGGCGTCGACCTGGCGCGCCGCACGCCGCCGCGCCTGAGGACCGGCGTGCTGCCCAGGGGCGACGACGTGATCGCCGACGTGATCGCGGCGGTGGACGCGCTGGACGGCTCCACGCTCGCCGTGCAGGGGCCGCCCGGCGCGGGCAAGACCTACCTCGCCGGCCGGCTGATCGCGCACCTGATCCGCGGCGGTCGCAGCGTCGGCGTGACCTCGACCAGCCACAAAGCGGTGGAGAACGTGCTGGGCGCGGCCCTGGCGGCGGGCCGGGAGCTCGGCGTGCCGATCCCCACGGCCAAGCGGGCGAAGGGCGCGCCCGCGAAGGACTGCTCGTGGGAGCAGCCGCGCGACAACCCGGCGCTGGTGCGGTGGCGCGCCGACCAGGGCGGCGGGCACCTGGTCGGCGGCACGGCGTGGACGTTCGCGAACGCGGCGCTGCGCGAGCAGCCGTTCGACGTGCTGATCGTGGACGAGGCGGGCCAGTTCGCGCTGGCCGACGCGCTGGCCGTGTCGACGTGCGCGCGCAACCTGGTGCTGCTGGGCGACCCGCAGCAGTTGCCGCAGGTCGTGCAGGGCACGCACCCGGCGGGCGCGGAGGCGTCGGCGCTGGGGCACCTGATCGGCGACGCCGACGTGATCCCGCCGGAGCTGGGCTACTTCCTGGACCAGACGAGGCGGATGCACCCAGCGGTGTGCGCGCCGGTGTCGAACCTGTCCTACGCCGGGCTCCTGCACGCCCACCCCGGCGCCGCCGCGCGCGGGGTCGACGGCGTGCCGTCCGGGGTGTACGTCCACTCCGTGCACCACTCGCATAACACCACGTCGTCCGTCGAGGAGGCGGACGCGGTGGTGGGGGTGGTGCGGTCGCTGATGGGTCGCCTGTGGACGGACGGGCCGGACGCGCGGGCGTTGGACGACTCGGACATCCTGGTGGTGGCGCCGTACAACCTCCAGGTGCGGTTGGTGCGGCGCGAGCTGGAGAAGCACGGCTACGAGCACGTGCGGGTCGGCACCGTGGACCGGTTCCAGGGCCAGGAGGCGCCCGTGGTGATCACCACGATGACCTCGTCGGCCGCCGTCGACCTGCCGCGCGGCCTGGACTTCCTGTTGTCGCGCAACCGGTTGAACGTGGCGCTGTCCCGGGCCCAGGCCCTGGCGGTCGTGGTGTGCTCGCCGAGGCTGGTGGAGGCCGACATCCGCGGCGTCGACCAGCTGCGCCTGGTCTCGGGGATGATCGGGTTGATGGCCGACGCCGCCCGGTGGGACGTCGACGGCACCACCCCCTGATCCGGCGACGACGACTCAGCGTCCCCTTCGTCCTCTTCGTACTCCGGCGAACCACTCGTCCCAGATCACAGTTTTACGGGCAGTAGTTACAGAACCCCCAATCGTGTTGTTATAAACCCCCCGATATGGTGACGCGGTTCTCCTCAGCCCTTCCCTCAGGAGCCCTCACATGCAGTTCGCCAGAGTCGGTGCCCTGGTCGGCGCCGCTGTCGCCGCCGTCGCCGCGACCGTCTTCGCCGCTGTCCCCGCCTCCGCGCACACCCCCAAGCTCGAGGCGTCGTGCAAGGACGGCACGACCACCCTCAGCGTCAAGCTCACGGCCTACTCGCAGAACAAGACCAACCACATCAAGGTCACCCTTGATGACGCCCAGGAGCTGGAGAACAAGGACTTCAAGGCCGGCTTCGAGGGCAAGTACTCGGCCAGCGGCGACGTCAAGCGCGTGTTCGTGGTCGAGGTGACCGCGGGCGACAACGCGCAGTACTCCTTCAAGGAGACGAAGACCGTCGAGGCGTGCGTCGTCCCCACGACGACGACCACCACCACGACCACCACCACGGTCGAGACGACGACCGAGGAGACCGAGCCCACGACCACCACCACGACGGTGGAGGTCACCACCTCGGAGTCCTCGGCGCCCGCCACCTCCACCACCACCACGACCGCCGCGGTCGTGCCGGTGGCCGACACGGGTGACGGCCTGGCCAACACGGGCGCGAGCATCGCGATCCCGCTGGTGATCGGCGTCATCCTGCTCGGCGGCGGCGCGGCGCTGCTGATCGTGCTGCGCCGGCGCGCGGCCAACAACTAGCACCGAGCGGACCGGCCCCGGACACCCGTCACGGCGGGTGACCGGGGCCGGTCCGCGTTCACGGCAGCACCTGGATCTTGCGGCCCCGCCCCGCCCGGAAGCGCTCCAGGGCCGGGGCGTAGTCCGCCAGCGGCAGGCGGTCGCTGATGAACACCTCCGGGTCCAGCACGCCCGTGGCGAACAGGTCGGCCGCGCGTTCGAACGAGTGCAGCACCGCCATCGACCCGGTGATCGTGATCTCCTGGTTGTAGATGCGGTACGGGTCGATGGTCACCCGCGCCGCGTAGTCGGCGACGCCGAACTGCAGGAACGTGCCGCCCTTCGCGACCCGGCCGAGCCCGTCCTGGATGGCCTTCTCGTTGCCCGTGGCGTCGATGACGACGTCCCACCCCCGCGGCCGGTCGAGCTCGTCGGGCGACGACGCGGTGGCCGTGACGCCGAGCAGCTCGGCCGTGGCCAGGCGGTCCGGGTTGAGGTCCACCACCTCGATGGACGACGCGCCGGTGAGCTTGCCGAGCTGCAACATCATCAGGCCCATCGTGCCCGAGCCGTAGATCAGCACCCGGCCGCCCACCTGCGACCGCAGCACGTCGTAGCCCCGCACCGCGCACGACAGCGGCTCGATCAGCGCCGCGTCCTCGGTGCGCACGTGGTCGGGCAGCTTCACGCAGTTCGCGACGGGCGCCAGCGCGTACTCGGCCGCGCCGCCGCCGGTCGTGACGCCGATCGCGGCCCACCGCTCGCACAGGTTGCCGCGCCCGGACCGGCACATGCGGCACTCGTGGCAGTACAGCGACGGGTCCACCGCGACCCGGTCGCCGACCGCCAGCTCGGTGACCTCCGACCCGGTCTCGACGATCACCCCCGCGAACTCGTGCCCCGGCACGACCGGCAGCGTCGGCGCGAACTCGCCCTGCAGGATGTGCAGGTCGGTGCCGCACAGCCCGCACGCCGCGACGTCCACGACGACCTCGCGCGGCCCGGGCGTCGGGTCCGGCACCTCGGTGACCTCCACCGCGCCGACCCCGGTGATGACGGCTGCTCTCACTTCACGGCTCCCAGCGAAAGGCCCTGGACCAGCTTGTCCTGGGCGGCGAACCCGGCGACGAGCACCGGCAGCGACACCACCACGGCGGCGGCGCACACCTTGGCCAGGAACAAGCCCTGGCTGGTGACGAACCCGGTGAGGTAGACCGGCGCGGTGCCCGCGACCACACCGGTCAGCACGCGGGCGAACAGCAGCTCGTTCCAGCTGAAGATGAAGCAGATCAACGAGGTCGCGGCGATGCCGGGCATGGCGACCGGCGCGACGACCCGGCGCAGCGTGGTGACCAGGCCCGCGCCGTCCAGCGCGGCGGCCTCCAGGATCTCGCCGGGCACCTCGGCCAGGAACGACCGCATCAGCCACACCGCGATCGGCAGGTTCATCGACGTGTAGAGCACGACCAGGAACGAGATGTTGTCGAGCATCCCGGTGTGCTGCGCGACCAGGTAGATCGGCAGCAGACCGGCCACGACGGGCAGCATCTTGGTGGACAGGAAGAAGAACAGCACGTCCGACCACTTGTCGACCTTCTTGATGGAGAGCGCGTACGCCGCCGGGATCGCCAGCAGCAGCACGAGCAGGGTCGAGCCGATCGACGCGCTCAACGAGTTGATCAGCGGCGGCCACGGCGCCGAGTCGAAGAACTCGGCGTAGCCGTCGAACGTGATCGGCGCGGCCAGGGACGGCGGGTTGGTCGCCGCGTCCGGCTCGCTGTGCAGGGAGGTGAGGACCATCCACGCCACCGGCGCGAAGAACAGCAGGCCCGCGCACCACGCGGCCAAGCCCAGGACCCGTTTCACACCCGCACCCCCGTCCGGTTCGCGGCTCGGCCGCCGTCCTCGCGCAGCAGCGACGACACCACGCGCAACGCGAACGTGGCGATGATGATCGAGCCGACCACCACGACCACGCCCGCGGCGGACGCCTGGCCGTAGTCGTGCGCCTGGTAGAAGGTCTGGTAGATCGTGTACGGCAGGTTGGCCGTGCCGAGGCCGCCGGAGGTGATGGTGAAGACGGCGTCGAAGTTCTGCACGATGTAGATCGAGCCGAGCAGCGCGCCCAGCTCCAGGTACTGCCGCAGGTGCGGCAGCGTCAGGTAGCGGAACACCTGCCACGCCGTGGCGCCGTCGATGCGCGCGGCCTCGACCGCGTCCTGCGGGCGGCTCTGCAGGCCCGCCAGCAGGATCAGCATCATGAACGGCGTCCACTGCCACACCAGCGACGCCTCGACCGCGAGCAGCGGCATGCCGCTGATCCACTCCGGCTGCGGCGCGCCGTCGCCGAACAACCACGTCAGCACGCCGTTGAACAGGCCGTACTCCGGGTTGTAGAGCGCGTGCTTCCACAGCAGCGCGGCGGCGACCGGCACC
The DNA here is from genome assembly GCF_016695385.1 of Saccharothrix sp. 6-C. NCBI lineage: Bacteria > Bacillati > Actinomycetota > Actinomycetes > Pseudonocardiales > Pseudonocardiaceae > Saccharothrix > Saccharothrix sp. 6-C. The sequence continues at coordinate 6,229,388 of NZ_CP064192.1, forward strand.
ACCAGGAACGGCGCGATCAGCATGGTGCGCACGACACCGCGCCCGGCGAACTCCCGGTCGAGCAGCAGCGCCAACCCCAGCCCCAGCACCAGGCAGACCACCACCACGGTGACGGTCAGCAGGACCGTGACGCCGATGGCGCTGCGCAGGTCCGGGTCGGTGAACACGGCGGCGTAGTTGTCGAGGCCCGCGAACCCGCGGTTGGCCGGGTCCAGCGAGTTCCACCGCATCAGCGAGATCACCAGCGTGGCCACGAACGGCAGCTGGGTGACCACGATCGTGAAGACCAGGGCGGGCAGCAGCGGGGCGCGCCGTGCCCAGCGCGCCGCCGCCGGCCGACCGGTCCGCGCCGGCGGCGTCGGGCCGCGCCGGGCCGGGGCCTCCCGGACGGCGGTCACCGGGCCCTCCCGATGGGGGTGGGGTTGCTCATCACTTCCCCCGGTGCTTCTCGGCCACGACCTCGGCCAGCGCCTGGCTCTCCTCCAGCGCGGCGTCGACGGTGGTCGAGCCCGCGATGGCGGCGCTGATCTTCTGCGACACCTGCGTGCCCAGGTCGGTGAACTCGGGGATGCCGACGAACTGGATGCCGCTCGCGGGCCGTTCCTGCACGCCGGGGTCGGTGGGCCTGGCGCCCGCGATGGCCGCCTCCGCCTGCTTGGCGAACGACCCGCCGGCCGCCAGGTACTCGGGCCGCTGGTAGGTCGACGAGCGCTTGCCGTCCGGCAGCCTGGACCAGCCCAGCGTCCTGCCGACCAGCTCCTCGTAGCCCTTGCCGGACGCCCACGACACGAACTTCCACGCGTTGTCGGCCTTCCCGCTGGCCTTCTGGATGCCGAACGCCCACGTGTACAGCCACGCCGAGGACTCGGTCTTGACCACCGGCGCCTGGGCGAAGCCGAGCTTGCCCTTCACCGGCGAGTCGTCGGCCTCCAGCAGGCCGGCGGCGACCGTGGCGTCGTACCACATGGCGACCTTGCCCTGGGTCATGTTGTTCAGGCACTCGGCGAACCCGGCCTGCGGCGCGCCCGCCTCGCCGTGCGCGCGGACCAGGTCCACGTAGAACCCGGTCGCCTCCTTGAACTCCGGCGCGGTCAGCTGGGCCTGCCAGTCCTTGGTGAACCACGTGCCGCCGAACGTGTTGACCACCGTGGTCAGCGGCGCCATCAGCTGGCCCCAGCCGGGCTGGCCGCGCAGGCAGATGCCCTTCATGCCGGGCTGCGCGCCGTCGACCAGGGCAGCGATCTCGGCGACCTGCTGCCACGTCGGCCTCTCGGGCATGGTGAGGTTCTTGGCGTCCAGCACGTCCTTGCGGTACATGAGGAACGACGACTCGCCGTAGAACGGCTGGGCGTACACCTTGCCGTCGGCGGCGGTCAGGGACTGGCGGATCGGTTCGAGGACGTCGTCCTGGTCGAAGCCGGTGTCCTCGGCGACGTAGTCGTCCAGCGGGGTGAGCCAGCCGTTCTTGGCGTAGATCGGCGTCTCGTAGTTGCTGATCGTGGCCACGTCGTACTGGCCCGCCTGGCTGGAGAAGTCCTGGCTGATCTTGTCGCGGACGTCGTTCTCGGGCAGCACGGTGAAGTTGACCGTGATGCCGGTGTCCTTGGTGAAGTTGTCGGCGGTGAGCTTCTGCAGGTCCTGCATCTGCGGGTTGTTCACCATCAGCACGTTGATCGAGTTCTCGGCGCCGCCGCCCCCGCCGCCCGCGCCGGCGCACGCGGTCGTGGCCAGGAGCACCGCGGCCAGCAGGCCGCCATAGCGCAATGACTTCATCGTCTTGCCTTCCTTCGGGCGAGCGGAACCAGGCCCCTGGTGCTCCGGGGCCGCTGCGTGGGTTGGGGTCAGGCCCGGACGACCTTCGGTCCGAGCAGGGCGTAGCGGTGGGCCTCGCCGGCGGGCAGCACGGAGTCCGTGACGACCGCCTCCAGGTCGGCGACGTCGCCGAACCGGTGGAAGCTCGACACGCCGAACTTCGTGTGCACGCCGACGAAGACGCGCCGGCGCGCCGAGGCCAGGGCCTGCGCCTTGACCGCGCCCACCGCCGGGTCCGGCGTGGTGAGCCCGTGCTCGCGGGAGATGCCGTTCGCCCCGATGTAGGCGAGGTCGATCACCATCTCCGAGAGCATCCGCGTGGCCCAGTGGTCGACGGTGGCCAGCGTCCGGCCGCGCACCCGGCCGCCGAGCAGCAGCACGGTCGCGGACGGCACCTCCGACAGCACGGCGGCGGTGGGCAGGGACGCGGTGATCACCGTGAGCGGCCGGCCGGTGGGCAGTGCCTCGGCGACGAGCTGCGGCGTGTAGCCCTCGTCGATGAAGACCGTCTCGGCGTCACCGAGCCGGTCCGCGGCGGCCCGGGCGATGCGCCGCTTCTCCGGCACCATCGACGCGGACCGGAACTTCAGGCCCGTCTCGTAGCCGGCGCTCTCCACCGGGAACGCGCCGCCGTGCGTGCGGCGGACCAGGCCGTGCTCGTCCAGCAGGCGCAGGTCGCGTCGCACGGTCTCCTGCGCGACCTCCAGCTCGGCCGCGATCTCGGCCACGTCGACCCGGCCGTCCGCCCGTGCCCGGGCCAGGATCCGGCGCTTGCGCTCGTCCGCCCGCACGTCACCTCCCTGCCCGCTCGGACCGTCGCTGCCCGTTCGGGCCGCGCCTAAGGTGTAACACCGGCCGATTGGTGTGGCCACCGCCACAGCCAGGTGAACGATGCCCGGGTTCCGCCCGCTTAGCCTGACCGAACACACACGATCGAGTGAATCCGTGCCCGAACGGGCCTCACTTCCTGCCCGTTCACACCCCAGAACGCACGGCGAGGCCCCCGAGTTCGCGCGACTCGGGGGCCTCGTCGTCGTCCCACTGTTCAACTCGGGTGTCCTGAACGTAGGACTCTCGCGTCCTGAACGTAGGACTCGCGCGAGAGTCGTACGTTCGCGCCGCGCGTGTCCTACGACCGGAACGCGCGTGTCCTACGTTCGGAACACCCGAGTTGACCGCTCGGAACAGCCGGTCAGGCGTTCACGCTGGTCAGGGCCGGGTAGTCGGTGTAGCCCTGCTCCGCGCCGCCGAAGAACGTCGACTGGTCCGGCGTGTTGAACGGGCCGCCGTTCGCCAGGCGGGCGGGCAGGTCCGGGTTGGCCAGGAACAGCGCGCCGAAGCTCACCGCGTCCGCCACGCCCTCGTCCAGCAGGGACAGGTGGTCCGGGCCGGTCACGCCGTCCGGCGTGTGCGGGTTGAGGATCAGCACGCCGGAGAACCGCTCGCGCAGCTCCAGCGTCAACGCCCGGTCGCCGGCCTCGCCGATGTGCAGGTAGGCCAGGCCGAACGGCTCGATCGCGTCGACCAGGGCCGGGTACAGCTCGGCGGTCGTCTCCTCGGCGATGTCGTTGTACCGGTTGAACGGCGAGATCCGCAGGCCCACGCGGGCGCCGCCGATCGCCTCGGCCGTGGCGCGCACGACCTCGACGGTGAACCGGATGCGGTTCTCCACCGAGCCGCCCCACTCGTCGTCGCGCAGGTTGGTGTTGTCGGCCAGGAACTGGTGCAGCAGGTAGCCGTTGGCGCCGTGCAGCTCGATCCCGTCGAACCCGGCGTCGACGGCCCGGCGCGCGGCGGCGGCGAAGTCGGCGATGGTGGCCTCGACGTCGGCCGGGCCCAGCTCGACCGGCGTGACGAGCTCGGTCATCCCCTCGCCGGTGTACAGCTGGCCCGCCGCGCGCACCGGTGACGCCCCGACGGGGTGCAGGTCGCCGGGCAGCAGGCTCGGGTGGCCGATCCGGCCGGAGTGCATGAGCTGCGCGAAGATCCGGCCGCCCGCCTCGTGCACCGCGTCGGTGACGACGCGCCAGCCGGCGACCTGCTCGTCGGTGTGCAGCCCCGGCGTGTGCGGGTAGCCCTGGCCGACCGCGGACGGCTGGATGCCCTCGGTGATGATCAGCCCGGCGCTGGCCCGCTGGGCGTAGTACTCGGCCATCACGGGCGTCGGCACCGTGTCGTACGCGCGGCTGCGAGTCATCGGCGACATCACGATCCGGTTGGCCAACTTGGTGCCGGCGAGGTCGAGCGGCTCGAACGCGGTGCTCATGTCTTCCTCCAGGTTGCGGTATTACCTGTCCGAACAGCTAACAACACGGAGTGCATTCCGATGTTTCACTGTGACAGCGCTCACGATCCCGGGCGGCTAGACTCGAACCATGGCCTCGACCGGACAAAATCCCACGTCAGCGCCCATGCTCCAGATCGATGAGGACGGGCGCGTCAGCCACGCGATCTTCCGCGTCGCCCGCCTGCACCGCATGCTCGCGGGTCAGCTGCTCAGGCAGGCAGGCCTGCACCCCGGACAGGAAATGGTCATGATGCGCCTCTGGGACCGCGGTCCGCAGCGGCAGTCGGACCTGTGCGGCGAGCTGGGCGCGGACTCGCCGACCATGACCAGGACCGTGCAGCGGCTGGAACGCGCGGGCTTCGTGCGCCGCTCACCCGACCCGACCGACGGCCGCGCCGTGCTCGTCGAGCCGACCGCCGCCAGCCAGGCGCTGCGGCACCAGGTCGAGCGCATGTGGCGCGAGCTGGAGGAAGCCACCCTCGGCGACATGGACGAAGACCAGCAGGCCGAGACCCTGAGGGTGCTCGGCCTGCTGGAGTGCAACTTGGCGGTCCGGGCGAACAAGCCCGTCGGTCGGCCTAGCGGGCAGGCCTGATCCAGGCCGCGGTGTCCGGCGGCACGGCGCCGTCCACGAGGGGCCCGCTGCTCAGCAGCACGGCGTCGTGCGCGGGCAGCGCGACCGGCTCGGCGGACAGGTTGAGCACGCACGCGAAGTCGTCGCCGCGGCGGAACGCGACCACGCCCGGTCCGAGCTCCAGCCACTCCATCGGCCCGTCGCCCAGCGACGGCTCCGACCGCCGCAACGCCAGCACGGTGCGGTAGTGCGCGAGCATCGAGTCGGGCGCGGCGGTCTGCGCGGCCACCGACAGCGACCTCCAGTGCTCCGGCCGGGGCAGCCACGACGGGCCGTCGTCACCCCAGGGGATCGGCACCCGGCACCCGTCACGGCCCCGGTCGGTGTGGCCCGAACGCACCCACACCGGGTCCTCGCGCAGCTCGTCGGGCAGGTCGTCCACCTCCTCCAGCCCCAGCTCCTCCCCCTGGTAGACGTAGACGCAGCCGGGCAGCGCGGTGGTCAGCATGATCGCCGCCCGCGCGCGCTTCGTGCCCAGCTCCAGGTCCGTCGGCGTCAGGTGCTGGCGCCGGCCGAAGTCGAACGACGAGTCCTCCCGACCCATCCGCGACACGTGCCGCGTCACGTCGTGGTTGGACAGCACCCAGGTCGGCGGCGCGCCGACCGGCGCGTGCGCGGCGAGCGTGCCGTCGATGACCCGCCGCAGCTCGCCGGACTCCCACGGGCAGCACAGGAAGTCGAAGTTGAACGCCGAGTGCAGCTCGTCCGCGCGCAGGTAGCGGGCGAACCGCTCCGGGTCGGGCAACCACATCTCGCCGACGAACACCCGCTCGTCCGGGTACTCGTCGAGCACCTTCCGCCACGAGCGGTAGATGTCGTGCACGCCGTCCTGGTCGGAGTACGGCAGCTCGGCGTCCGGCCTGGAGAAGTCCTTGACCAGGCCGTCGGCGACGTCGATGCGGAACCCGTCGACGCCCCGGTCCAGCCAGAACCGCAGGATCGACTCGAACTCGGCCCGCACCCGCGGGTTGGTCCAGTTCAGGTCCGGCTGCTCCGGGCTGTACAGGTGCAGGTACCACGACCCGTCCGGCGCCTGGCTCCACGCCGGCCCGCCGAACCGCGACCGCCAGTCGTTCGGCGGCTCGTCGCCCTCGTGGAACCAGAACCGGTCCCGGCCCTCCCCCGCCAACGCCTCCTGGAACCAGGGGTGCTGGTCGGAGCAGTGGTTGGGCACGATGTCGATGATCACCCGCAGGCCGACCGCGTGCGCCTCGCCGATCAGCTTCTCCGCCTCGACGAGCGTGCCGAACACCGGCTCGATGTCGCGGTAGTCGGCGACGTCGTAGCCGCCGTCCGCCAACGGGGACGGGTACCAGGGGCTGAGCCAGATCGCGTCCACACCCAACTCGGCGAGGTACGGGAGCTTCTGGCGCAGACCCGCCAGATCCCCGATCCCGTCGCCGTTGCCGTCGGCGAAGCTGCGCGGGTACACCTGGTAGATGGCCGCACCGCGCCACCAGTTCATGTGGATTCCTCCCTCGGTGATGTGTTCAGCCCTTCACGCTGCCGGCGGTGAGACCCGCCAGCACGTGCCGCTGGAACACCAGGAACAGGCCGATCATCGGCACGCTGGACAGCACGAGGCCGGCCAGCAGCAGGTTGACCGGGGTGTCGGGGGCGAAGCGCTGCAACGCGACGCTGAGCGTCTGCCGCGCCGGGTCGGAGAACACCAGCAGCGGCCAGATGAAGTCCTTCCACGCGGCCACGACCGCGAAGATGGACACGACCGCCAGGATCGGCCGGGACAGCGGCAGCACGATCCGCCACAGCATGGTGAACTGGCCGGCTCCGTCGATCCGCGCCGCCTCCAGCACCTCCGCGGGCAGCTGGTCGAAGAACCGCTTGAGCAGGAACACGGTGAACGCGTTGGCCGCGCCCAGCAGCCACAGCGCCAACGGGTTGTTGAGCAGCCCGAGGTCGGCGATCGTCAGGTAGGTCGGCACCAGCAGCACCGCGGCGGGCATCATCAGGGTCAGCAGCATCATGCCGAGGATCCCCTTGCCCAGCACGGGCTTGAGCCGTGACAGGGCGTACGCCGCGGGCACGTCGACCGCGAGCTGCACCGCCCACACCCCCACCGCGACGACGATCGTGTTGAGGAAGTACCGGCCGAGGTCCATCAGCTCCCACGCCTCGACGTACGTGCCGGGCGTCCACGTCCGCGGCAGGATCGTCGGCGGCACCCGGGCCAGCTCCACGGCCGGTTTCATGGCCGAGAGCACGACCCACACCAGCGGCACCACGAAGACCGCGGTGAGGATGACGGTCGTGACCGCCAGCGCGACCTTGTAGCCGACGCCGGCTCGTCCCGGCGCGATCAACGTCCTCACGCGTCCGCCTTCCGCGTCACCCGCAGGTACAGCGCGGTGAACGCGCCGAGCACCAGCAGCAGCAACAGGCTCAGGGCACTCGCCGTGCCGAAGTCGTTGTAGTAGAAGGCGTAGCGGTACAGCAGGAGCAGCACGGTGACCGTGGAGTCCTCGGGCCCGCCGCCGGTCATCACGTACGGCTCGGTGAACACCTGCATCGTCGCCACGACCTGCAACAGCAGCAGCACCAGCAGCACGAACCGGGTCTGCGGCACCGTGACGTGCCACAGCCTGCGCAGCACGTTCGCGCCGTCCAGCTCGGCCGCCTCGTACAGGTCTCCGGGGATGCTCTGCAATGCGGCCAGGTAGATCAGCGTGGCGGTGCCCAGGTTCGCCCAGGTCGCCACGATCACCAGCGACAGCATCGAGGTGTCGGCGCTGTCCAGCCACGCCGCGCCCTCCAGCCCGAGCCCGCGCAACGCCGAGTTGAGCAGGCCCGGGCCGGGGTCGTACATCCACTTCCAGATCAGCGCGGCCACCACCGGCGGCAGCATCACGGGCAAGTACACGATGAGCCGGAAGTAGCCCTTGAAGTGCCGCAGCTCGTTGAGCACGACCGCGAGCAGGAACGGCACCACGAAGCCGAACACCAGCGCCAGCGCGGTGAACAGCAGCGTGTTGCGCCACGCCGTGGCGAACAGGGGGTCGGCGAAGAGCCGCTCGAAGTTCTCCCAGCCGACCCACGTGGGCTCGGTGACGAAGTCGACCTGCTGGAAGCCGAGCACCGCCCCACGCGCGATCGGGTACCAGGAGAACACCGCGAAGCAGATCAGCGCGGCGGACAGGAACCCGTACGCGGTCAGGTTCTCCGCGACGCGGCGGCGCATCACTTGACCTGGGCCAGGACGGGGTTCACCTTGGCTTCCGCGTCGGCCAGGAGCTGGCTGATGTCCGCGTCGCGGTTGGTGAGCACCGCCTGCATGACGTTGTCGAGGATCGCGTACACCTGCTGGGCGTTCGGCGGCTCGATCCGGCCCTTCGGGGTGGCGTCCACGTAGGACTTGAAGTTCGCCACCGGCACGGTCGCCAGGCTCTCCTTGAGCTGGGCCTGCTTGGCGGCGATGTCACCGGTCCAGACGTCGGCGACCGGCGGCACGGGCAGGCCGATCGGCTGGCCCTGGTCCTTGTACCGCTGGAGGTTCTTCTCGAACCGGTCCGGGTTGAGGAACTTCCACTGGACCCACTTCAGCCCGGCCTTGATCTTCTCCGGCGTGGCCTTCGGGTTGAGCATGTAGCCCTCGCCGCCGATGAGCGTGCCCTCGCCGTCCGGGATGCCGGTCAGGCCGTAGTTCGCGTAGTCGCCCTTGAACTGGTTGACCAGCGTCGGCACGTTGTCCGGCGCGGCCAGGTACATGCCGAGCTGGCCCGCGCCCATCATCTGCTGGACGTCCTCGATGACGAGCAGCTGCTTCTCGCCCATCGTGTTGTCGGCCCAGCGCATGTCCTTGAGGTGCTGGAGGGCTTCACGGCCCTTGTCGTTGTTGAAGTCCGCGACCCACTTGTCGCCGTCCTGGCGGGCGACCTGGCCGCCGACGGAGTACATCCACGCGGTGAAGTGCCAGCCGCCCTGGTTGTTCTTGCTGTACTCGGCGAAACCGACCTTGCCGTCACCGAGCGCGGTGATCTTCTTGGCGGCCTCGCGGACCTCGTCCCACGTCTTCGGCGGCTGGTCGGGGTTCAGGCCCGCCTGGGTGAACAGCGCCCGGTTGTAGAGCAGGCCCATCGAGTAGTTGGCGGTGGGGACGCCGTAGACCTTGCCGTCCTTGCTGAAGACGTCGCGCAGCTCCTGCCGGATGGCGTCGTAGTGCGGGACGTCCTTCACGTAGTCGGTGATGTCCGCGGCCTGCTTGCGCGCGATGAGGTTCGCCGGGTCGGTGAAGTAGGCGTAGAAGACGTCCTCGAGCTGGCCGCCCGCGAGCTTCGCGGAGAACGTCTTGGGGTCCATGAACCCCTCGTGCGGCTCGATGTCGATGTCCGGGTTGGCGGCCTCGAACTCGGCCACGTCCTCGTCGAAGACCTTGCGGTCGAACGGCTGGGTCTGCGGCGGCTGGCCGTTGACGGAGATCGTGACCTTGCCACCGGCGGCGGCGCCGGTCTCGTCGGCTTGCGAGCACGCGACGGCGGCCAGGCTCAGGCTGCCTGCCAGCAGCAACCCCGCCGCTCTGCGGAGGCTGGTTGAGTTCATGGGGGCGGACCCTCCTCGGGTGTGGTGTGGCGCACACGGTAAGTCGCCCCAACACTCCGCCGCAAGATGTCTACGAAAACTCGCAACTTCCCGACATCAACTCGTAAGCTGCCCCCCTCACCCCAACGCGCGAGAGTCCTACCTCCAACGCGCGAGAGTCCTACGTCCACGCACCCCGAGTTCAACGCTCAGCGCAGGCGGCGCCTGTCGTGAGTGTTGAATTCAGGGGTCGTGAACGTAGGACTCTCGGGTTGTGAACGTAGGACTCTCGCGCCCGGAAGGTTGGACTCTCGGGGCCCGGAGGTTGGACTCCCGGGTCAGCGGGGGGCGGGGGCGGTGGAGGAGCGGACGACCAGCTCCGGTTCGAAGAGCAGTTCCTCGTCCGGGACCGGGGTGCCGGCGATCTGGTTCGCCAGCAGCTCCACGGCGGCGCGGCCCATCGCCTCGATCGGCTGGCGGACCGTGGTCAACGGCGGCTCGGTGCAGGTCATGAGCGGCGAGTCGTCGTAGCCGACCACGGACACGTCGTGCGGCACCTTGAGGCCGTGCCGGCGCACGGCGCGCACGGCGCCCAACGCCAGGGGGTCCGAGGCGCACAGGATCGCGGTGACGCCCCGGTGCAGCAGGCGCGTGGTGGCGGCCTGCCCGCCCTCCAGCGAGAACATCGCGTGCTCCTCGAACAGCTCCACCCCGGCGACCGACGCGCACGACAACAACGCGGTCAGCTTCCGCCGCGACGGCATGTGGTCCGACGGGCCCAGCACCGCCCCGATCCGGGTGTGCCCCAGCGCCACCAGGTGCCCGAACGCCTGCTCGACGGCCACCGCGTCGTCGCACGACACGCGCGGGAAGCCGAGATCGTCTATGGCCGCGTTCACCAGCACGGCGGGCAGCTTGCGCCGCGTCATCTGCCGGTAGTGCTCGTGCGACGCGTCCGCCTGCGCGTACTGCCCGCCGGCGAACACCACCCCGGACACGTGCTGCTCGAACAGCAGCTCCAGGTAGTCCGCCTCGGTCACCCCGCCGGCGGTCCGGGTGCACAGCACCGGCGTGAAGCCGCGCTGCGCCAGCGCGTTGCCGACCACGTCGGCGAACGCGGGGAAGATCGGGTTCTGCAGCTCCGGCAGCACCAGACCGACCAGCCGGGCGCGTTCACCGCGCAGCTGCGTCGGCCGCTCGTACCCGAGCACGTCCAGGGCCGTGAGCACGGCCGAGCGCGTCGCGTCGGACACCCCCGGCTTGCCGTTGAGCACCCGGCTGACCGTCGCCTCGCTCACGCCGACCTTCGCGGCCACTTCCGCCAACCGCCGTTGCGTCATGGAGCAACTATACGGCAGGACTTACGTTCCGTTTGCGTTGACTTGCACTCATTTGCGAGTTCGACGGCGGCCCGCAGCACCGAGCACCGCGGCACGACCCGGTCCACCAGCCCGGTGCGCAACGCCTCCTCGGCGGTCACGCGCCGTGCCACCAGCACCTGGTCGCCCGTCACCCGACCGTCCGTCACCCACCCGAGCCCACCGTCGGCGGCCAGCACCCGCCAGTCGCACGCCATGGCCAGCTCCGCCGCCTCGCCGGACGGGTTGCCGCCGATCGCCGCGACCACCGGCACGGGCAGGTTCACCAGTTCCCCGGCCACGCCGCGCAACGCCGCCGCCACCGCCTCCCGCTGCGCCACCGACCCCCGGACCAGCCGTTCGGTGCCCGCGGCGCACAGGCCCGGGTCGACCAGGAGCACGACCGCGCGGGCCTCGGCCAGCACCGGCAGCACCGCGCGCACCTCGGCCAGGACCGTGTCCGACGGCTCGTCGATCCGGATGACCGCGATCCCGCCGGAGACGTCGAGTGAGACGGTCATGAGCCGCCATCGTGGCCGACGGTTCCCCCGGTTGTCATGTTCCACCCCACTATCGGGTGATGGCGGGGTACAAATCCCCTGTGAAGCGGTGGGTGGTGGCGGTGGCGTTGGTCGGCCTGACCGGGTGCGCGGTGCCCGTGGCGGGGCAGCCGACAGCCGGGCCGGTGTCGTCGGTCCCCGGGACGGACGCCGGGCCCGAGGTCGTGCGCTGGATGAACAACTTCTGCGGCGTGGCGAAGTACATGGTCGCCTCGGGCGGGGTGTCGTTCGACCAGACGCAGACCGACCCGGCGGCGGCCAAGAAGTCGGTCAGCGACTCCCTCGGCCGGGTGATCGACGTGCTCGACGTCGTCCTGCACGACCTGGACGAGCTGACACCGGCCCCGTCGCCCGCCGCGGACACCGCGGTCGAGGTGATCAGCGAGCCGTTGACCAGGGCGCGGGACAAGTTCGTCTCGGCCAAGTCGACGGTCGACGCGGCGGCGGAGATGACCACCGACGTCTTCTCCACGGTCATCCAGGACATGACCGAGGCCGTCACGGTGATGAACGAGGCCGTGGAGAAGATGGACGTGGTCTCGCTGCCGGACGAGTTCCGCGACGCCGCCGCCCGGGCGGAGAACTGCGCGACCTGAGGTCCGACCGCGCGCCACGCCGTCCGTTCACCTCCCCGCAAGGCGCTGGTGACCTGCGACGGAAGCCTTTTCCGCACATCTGCGGACTCACGCCCGCCCACTCGCAAATCTGGGGGCGGTGCCCCCATGTGCGCCGCGGCACGCCCGTGACACGTTGTGCGCGTGTTCCCCTCCGCCGTCGACCGGCCGCCCGCAGCGTGGTGGCTCAGCGGTGTGCGCGGGAACCCCCAAGAGCTGGTCGTCCCCCGTGGACGGCCCTCATGGGCCGCGTTCGTGGAACGCGCCACCACGACCGCGGCCCGTGCAGACTTCGCCGGCGGCGGGCCGACCGCCGACGCCGACAACCCGGCCGAGGCGTTCGCGCACGCGCTGAGACCCCTGGTGCGCGCGGCGGTCGCCCTCGACCCCAGGTTGGACGCCGACTTCGCCCACGCGCTGGGCAGGCGGCTGGCCCGGATCGCCGCGCGCACGCTCGTGCTGGAGCTCAACCTCGACCGGGTCGGCGGGCGGCTCGTCGGCGACACGCCGCGGGAGCGGTTCGCCGACTTCGTCCGGGGTGTCGACCTGCCCGCGCTGTTCGGCCGGTACCCGGTGCTGGCCCGGCTGCTCGGCCAGGCCTGCCTGCACGCGGTCGAGGCGCACGGCGAGCTGCTCGACCGGTTCGCCGCCGATCGGCCGGAGATCGTGCGGACCCTCCTCGACGGCCGTGACCCCGGCTCCCTGGCGCAGGTGGAGACGGGCCGGGGCGACCCGCACGCGCGGGGCCGCTCGGTGGCCGTGCTGACCTTCGCCGACGGCCGCCGGGTGGTCTACAAGCCCCGGCCGGTGGCGTTGCACCAGGCGTTCGCGGACCTGGTGACCTGGTTCGACGGGCACACCGGCCTCGGCCTGCGGCTGCCGCGGGTGCTCGCCCGGCCGGGCCACGGGTGGCTGGAGTTCGTCGAGCACCGCCCGTGCGCGGACGTCACCGAGGTCGGCCGGTTCTACCAGCGGCTCGGCGCGCTGATCGCGCTGCTGTACGCGGTGGACGGCACCGACATGCACTACGAGAACCTGGTCGCGGCGGCCGACCAGCCGGTGCTGGTGGACGTGGAGACGCTGTTCCACCCCACGGTGGGCACGGCGACGGACCCGGCGGTCCGGGCGCTGGCCCGGTCCGTGCACCGCACCGCCGTGCTGCCGCGGGTGCTGCTGGGCGAGCACGGCGCGCTGGACGTCGGCGGCATGGGCGGCGACCACGGCGACCGGCCGCCGACCGAGGGCGTGGCCTGGCTGCACCCCGGCACCGACCGGATGCGCCTGGTGCGCAGGCCCATGCCGATGCCGCCCGCGCACAACCGGCCCGTGGTGGACGGCCTGGAGGCCGAGCCCGCCGACTACCAGGGCGCGCTGCTGGCCGGGTTCCGGGTCGGCTACGACGCCCTCTGCGACCACCGGGCCGACCTGCTCGGCCCGGACGGGCTGCTGAGCGCCTTCGCCGACCTGCCGGTGCGGTTCGTGCCGCGGATGACCCAGCTGTACGCGACGTTGCTGGACGAGTCGACGCACCCGGACGCGGTGCGCGGTGCGGCGGACCGCCAGGACGTCCTCGACCTGCTGTGGGACGGCACGGCGGACGACGACGTGTCACGCGCCCTGGTCCCGCACGAGATGCGCGACCTGTGGGCGGGCGACGTGCCGCTGTTCACCACCCGGCCGGGCAGCCGCGACGTGTGGACCTCGACCGGGCAGCGGCTGCCGGGCCTGCTGCCGTCCTGCGCGCTGGACGCCGTCACGGCCAAGGTCGCCGCGCTGGACGAGGTGGACAAGCACGACCAGCAGTGGCTGATCAGCGCCGGGCTGGCGAGCCGGCCGCGGCCGGTCGACCACCGCACCGGCCGCGGGGTCGCCTCGCCGGTGGAGGCGGGCGTCCCCGACCCGCAACGGCTGCTGGTCGCCGCGTGCGGCATCGCCGACGAGGTGCTCGCGCACGCCACGACCGCCGACGGCCGGGTCAACTGGGTGGGCCTGGAGCTGGTGGACGACCGGCACTGGGCGGTGGCCCCGATGGGCGCGGGCCTGTCCAACGGCTACACCGGCGTCGCGTTGTTCCTGGCGCAGCTCGGCGAGCTCACCGGCGCCGCCCGGTACACCGAGTTCGCGCGCGACGCGGTGCGGCCGATCCCCGGGTTGCTGGCCGCGTTCGCCGAGGACGCCGGGATGGCGGCGGCCGTCGGCAGCGGCGCGTTCCACGGGCTGGGCGGCATCTCCTACGCCTTGGCACGGCTGGCGAACCTGCTGCACGACGACGGGATCGGCGACTGGCTGAGGTCGGCCGTGGAGGTCGCGACCGCGGTCGAGGCGATCGGCGAGGACCCGGCCAACGTGGTCGAGGGCTGGGCGGGCGGCCTGGCCGCGATGCTGGCGGTGCGGGCGGAGAGCGGCTTGCCCGCCGCCTCGGCGCTGGCCCGCGCCTACGCCGACCGGCTCGCCGCGGCCACTCCCGGCGGCGACGGCTTCGCGCGCGGCCGGGCCGGTGTCGGCTGGGCGTTGCTGCGCTACGCGCGGGCGGCGGGCGATCAGCGCTACGGTGTGGTCGGCCGGGCGAACCTGCGCGCGGACCACGCGCTGCGGCAACGCCTGCTCGACGTGACCGAGGCGGACCACAGCTGGTGCTCCGGGCTCTCCGGCGCGGTGCTCGCGCACTGCGCGCACCCGGACCAGCCGGTCGACGCGCACACCCTGCACCTGGACCGGTGCCTGAACGCCTTGGCGGTGCACGAGCCCTTGCGCGACCTGAGCCTGTGCCACGGCGAGCTGGGCGTGATCGAGTCCTTGACCGTCCTCGCCGAACGCGGGCACGGCCTGGCCGCGGCCATGCGCACCCGGCGCGCGGGACTGGTCCTCGGCGCGCTGGACCAGTACGGGGCGCGCTGCGGCACGCCCGGCGGCGTGCCGTCGGCCGGCCTGCTCACCGGGTTGTCCGGTATCGGGTACGGCTTGCTCCGCCTAGGTTTTCCCGAGCGGGTGCCTTCGGTGCTCCTGCTCGGATCAACGCACGACATCGACCCCCTCGAGGAGATCACCCGATGAACGACGCCAACCGCGACGAGGTCACCACCTGGAGCGAGGACCAGGACGGCGACCACCCCGCCGGCGAGATGGCGCTGTCCCGCAGGGCCAAGGCGGGCGCCCGCGCCCGCGCGCTGGCGGGCCTGACCCTGGCCGTCGGCGCGTACGCGGCGGTGACCGTGAGCGAGAGCACCATGACCACGGTGAGCGCGCCGGGCCTGCCCCTGTAACCAGCTTCACCCTGCCGCCGGACTGCCCGCCCACACTGGGGGTGCGGGCAGTTTGGCATGCGGCCGATCGGCTTGACTAAGGTCGGCGCATGCACACCCGCGCGCCGGTCGTGGTCGGCCGCGACGAAGAACTCCACGTGCTCGACCGCATGCTGGCCGACGCGGGCACCCACCGGGGCCGCGCGGTGTTCCTCGTCGGCGAGCCGGGCATCGGCAAGACCCGGTTGGCGCGCTTCGCCGCCGGCGCCGCCTTCGACCGCGGCATGCGGGTGCTGCGGGGTCGCGGCAGCACGATCGGGCCGATCGTGCCGTTCCGGCCGCTGGCCGAGGCCCTGATGTCCCTGCTGCGCGCCGGGGACGGGCTCGACCTGCGGGAACTGGGCCCGTACCGGTCGGCGCTCGGCCGGTTGGCGCCCGACTGGAGCCCGGAATCGGCCGGCGCCGAGGAGCAGCGGCCCGCGCACTCCGTGCTGGTGCTCGCCGAGGCCGTGCTGCGGCTGCTGGCCGTGGTCGGCCGCACGCGCCCGTGCCTGCTGGTGCTGGAGGACCTGCACGAGGCGGACGCCGAGACGCTGGCGGTCGTCGACTACCTGGTGGACAACCTCGACCAGGCGCCCGCCGCGCTGCTGGTGACCACCCGCGCCGACGCCGGCCCCACGCTGGACGTGGTCCGTTCGGCCGCGCAACGGCAGGCGGGCGTGCTGGTGGAGCTGCGCCGCCTGGACGAGCGCCAGGTGCGCCGGATGGTCGGCCTGTGCCTGGAGGCGGAGGACCACGAGGTGCCCGCCGAGGTCGTGCGGCGGCTGTGGGCGGACAGCGCGGGCAACCCGTTCGTGGTCGAGGAGATGCTGCACGGCCTGGTGAACGGCGGCCTGCTGGTGCGCGGGCCGGGCGGCTGGCAGGTGCTGGGCGAACTGCGCATCGACGTGCCGTCGGCGCTGGTCCGGTTGATCGCGCACCGCACCGACCGGCTGGGGCCGCAGGGGCGCGAGGTGCTGTCGGTGGCCGCCGTGCTGGGCCACCGGTTCCCGCTGCCGGTGCTGCGCCGGGTGACCGGCATGGACGACCGGGCCCTGCTGTCGCACCTGCACGCCGGCGTGGCCGCGCAGCTCGTCACGCCGGACGAGCCGGTGCCCGACTGGTACGCGTTCCGGCACCCGCTGACCGCCGAGGCGCTGCTGGCGCAGATGCCGCCGCCGCACCGGGCGGAGCTGGCGCGGCGGACCGCCGACGCCGTCCGGGAGCTGCACCCCGACCTGCCCGGCGAGTGGTGCGCGCTGGTGGCGTCGCTGCGGCTGGACGCCGGGCAGACCGCCGAGGCGGGCGCGTTGCTGGCCGAGGCGGGGCGGCGGGCGCTGGCGGGCGGCGCGGCCGGGTCGGCGGTGCGGCTGCTCGACCACGCGCACCGGCTGCTGGCCAGCGAGGTGGACGTGGCGGTCCGCGCGGACGTGCTGGACTCGCTGCTGCCCGCGCTCGCCGAAGCGGGCCAGTTCGAGCGGGCGTTCGCGCTGGTCGACGCGGTGACCGAGCTGAGCGCCGCCGGGTTGGGCCGGGTGCGGCGGGCCGAGCTGCACACCAAGCTGGCGCAGGTGGCCAACACCGCGGGCCGGTGGACCGACGGCATGGCGCACGTGGAGACGGCACGCGCGCTGCTCGGCGCGGACGCGACCGACGAGCACACCGCGCGGCTCGACGCCGTGGCCGCGTTCCTGACGTTGAACCTGGAGGTGCCGGACCGGATCGAGTCGGCCGAGTTCCTGGCCAGGCGGGCGGCCGACGCGGCGAAGCGGGTGCCGCTGCCCGAGGTGGGCTGCGAGACGTGGCAGCTGCTCGGCGTGCTGGCCCGCGACCGGGACCTGGACGAGGCGGCCGAGTGCTTCACCCGGGCGCGGGCGCTGGCCGAGGAGCACGGGCTGCCGATCCAGCGGGCGTACGCGGTGATCCGGCAGGCCGGCCTGGACTGGCTGGCCGAGGGCACGGCGGCGGAGCTGGCCGAGGCGCGTGAGGAGGCGTTGCTGATCGGCGCGATCAGCGTGGCCTACAACGTGGACGCGATCCTCGGGCTGGACACCGTGCTGCGCGGCCAGTACGGCGCGGCGGCGGAGCGGCTGACCCGGGTCGTCGCCGACACCCGGCGGTTGCAGCTGCGGAACCTGACCCTCTACGGGTTGATGGCGCAGGCGACGGCGGCGGCGCACCAGGGCAGGCGGGCCGAGATGGACGCCGCGATCGAGGCGTTCGACGAGATCGGCGGGGTCGGCTCGCAGGAACGGCCGCTGTGCTTCGGGTTGGCGCGGGCGTTCTGCGCGCTGCTGGAGGAGGACCGGGTGGCGGCCGGGCACGACCTGGCGCGGGCCGTCGCGCACGAGGCGGAGACGCCGACCGTCTACCACCTGTCCGGTCGGCACGGGTTGCAACTGCTGCTGGACGCGTTGTCGGGCGCGTTGGACCTGGACGGCTACCGCGCGGTGACGCGGTCGGCGGCGGCCCGGATGCGGTGGAACCGCGGCTTCGCGCAGTTCGCGCTGGCCGTGCTGCTGGGCAGGCTCGGCCGGGAGGCGGAGGCGGCGCAGGCCGTGCGCGCGGGGCGGGAGGCGGCGGCGATCCACCCGCTGGCCCGCCACCTGGGGCTGCGGTTGGTGGCCGAGGCGGCGGTCGCCGACGGGTGGGGCGAGCCGGTGAGCTGGCTGCGCGGCGCCGAGGAGTACTTCCACCAGGCCGGGCAGCCCGCCGTGGCCAGCGCGTGCCGCGGTCTGCTGCGGCAGGTGGGCGCGTCGGTGCCGCAGCGGCGGACCGGGTCCGACCAGGTGCCGCGCGAGCTGCGGGCGCTGGGCGTGACCGTGCGCGAGTTCGAGGTGTTCCGGCTGCTGGCGGGCCGCCTGGGCAACAAGGCGATCGCCACCCGGCTGCACATCTCGCCGCGCACGGTGGAGAAGCACGTGGCCAGCCTGATCGCGAAGACCGCGCGGCCGGACCGGGAGTCGTTGAGCGCGTTCGCCGCGTCGCTCGGACCCGCCGACCGGCCCTAGCAAGGCGGTCGCGGGTCCGTTAGACCTGGTGCGGTGAGAATCCTGGTGGCAGTGGCGCTGATGGCGGTCCTGGGCGGCGGGGTGGCGCAGGCCTCCCCCGGCACACCGGACGCGGGCACGCCGGGCACGACTCGCGGGCCGTGCGCGTACACCGTGACGCCGGACGAGCCGGCCGCCCGGCCGGTGCCGCTGCCGCCCGACCCGCGGCACACGCCCGACCGCGGCCACCCCGAGGTGCTGTTGCAGACCAACCAGGGCCCCGTGCCGCTGGTGCTGGACCGCGCGAAGGCGCCGTGCACCGTCCAGAGCTTCCTGCACCTGGTGCGGAAGAAGTTCTACGACGACACGACCTGCCACCGGCTCACGGCGTACCCGACGTTGAAGGTGCTGCAGTGCGGCGACCCGGCGAACACGGGTGAGGGCGGTCCCGGCTACCGGTACGGGGACGAGCTGCCGACCGACCTGGCACCCGTCCCGAACGACCCGACCGGCCTGCGCCGCGTCTACCCGCGCGGCACCCTGGCCATGGCCAACGCGGGCCCGGACACCAACGGCAGCCAGTTCTTCCTGGTCACGTCGGACTCGGTGCTGCGGCCGAACTACACCGTCTTCGGTCGCATCACACCCGCCGGGCTCGCCACCCTCGACGAGGTCGCCGCCGGCGGCATCGTGCCGAACCCGGACAGCGAGGTCGACGGCCGCCCGGCCCTGACCACGGACGTCGAGCGGGCCAAGCGCACCCGCTAGGAGACCGGCGCGCTCACCCGGATGTCGGCGTTCCAGTCGGTGAAGCGGTGCAAGGTGCGCTGGAAGACGTTGTCCTCCAACGTCTTCAGCACCTGCTCCACCCGCACCGGCAGGTCGCCCGGACCCACCCACACGGTGGCGGACGCGGTGAAGCCCGACTCGTAGGCCGCCAGCAGCTGGGCGCGCCGCGAGCTGCCGGGCGTGCGCTCGGCCTGCGACCGCAGGTCGACCAGGAGCGTGTAGCGGCGCGTCGACACGCCGTCGAGCTCCTCGTCGCGCTGCTCCACCAGCAGGCTGCCGGCCAGCGACTCCACCACCGAGGCCGGGTCGACCTCGTCGGCCAGGCCGGCGACCGTGGTGTCCGCCCGCACGGGCGCGCGGTCGGCCAGGTCGAGCCTGGTCCAGGTGCCGCCCTCGGTGCGGGAGTAGCCGGCGTCGGCCAGCACGACGACGTCGGTGGACGAGTCCTGCCGCAACGACACCAGCCGGCCCTCGCGGGCGCGCAGCAGACCGCCGTCGAGGGTGACGCGCCGCCCGGTCATGGTGGTCTCGGTCGCGAACCGGACCGTGCCCTGCTCGTCGGCGCGGGCGGCCAGGCCGGTGATCAGCGTGGCGCTGTCGTCCACCGCCGGGCCGAGCGCCGGCGCCGGCAGGGCTGTCCGCTCCGCGCAGCCCGCCAGCGCCACCCCGGCCAGCAGCAACGCGACGACGGACCTGCGCATGTCTCCCCCCACGGACGGTGAACAAGGCCCATCCTCCCCCACCGGCGACCGATGAGGAGTGCGAACCCCGAAAGTGGCTCGGCTACCGTCGTGGTCATGCCTCACGTGCTCTCCGTCAACGTCGGCTCCCGCGTCGAGTTCGACCAGGCCGCCGTCGGCCACACCGGTATCGGCAAGCGCCCGGCGCCCGGCCCCGTGGAGGTCCGCGCGCCCGGCCCGGTCGGCAGCGGCCTGGTCGGCGACCACATCTCCGACGACCGCCGCCACGGTGGCGACGACCAGGCCGTTTACGCCTACGCGCGGGAAGACCTCGACGCGTGGGCGGTGGAGTTGGGTCGCGCCGACCTGCGGCCGGGCCTGTTCGGCGAGAACCTGACCACGGCGGGCGTCGACGTGTGCGGCGCGCGGATCGGGGAGCGGTGGCGCATCGGCGGGCTGCTGCTGCAGGCGACGAGCCCGCGCGTGCCGTGCCGGACGTTCGCCGGGGTGATGGAGGAGGACGCGTGGATGAAGACGTTCACCCGTCGCGGGCTGCCCGGCACGTACTTCCGGGTCCTGGAGCCCGGCACGATCACGGCCGGTGACGAGATCGTCATCGAGCACCGGCCCGACCACGGCGTCACGATCGCGTTCGCGTTCCGGGCCCTGACGCTGGAGCCCGCGTCGCTGCCGGACGTGCTGGCGGCCGGCGACGACCTGACCGAGGACCTGCGACGCCGGGTCGAACGGCGGACGTCCGACCCGGCGTAGCCGGAGCCGCGCGAGGCGGCTCCCGGCGCTCAGGCCAGCGCGGACAGCTTCTCGAACTCCTCGTCGGTCAGCTCGATCCGCGCCGCCGCCACGTTCTCCTCCAGGTGCGCGATCGACGACGTGCCGGGGATCGGCAGCACCACGGGCGACTTGCGCAGCAGCCACGCCAGCGCGAGCTGCGCGGGCGTGGCGCCGTGCTCCTTGGCCGCCGCGTCGAGCACGCCGCCCGGACGGGCCAGCTCGCCGGTCGCCACCGGGAACCACGGGATGAACGCGATGCCCAGCTCGGTGCAGCGGTCCAGCACGGCCTCGTGCCCGCGGTTGGCCAGGTTGTACAGGTTCTGCACGCTCACGATCGGCGCGACGGCGCGGGCGGCCTCGAGCTGCTCGACGTCCACCTCGGACAGTCCGATGTGCCGGATCTTGCCCTCTTCCTGCAGCTTGCGCAGCTCGCCGACCTGGTCCTCCAGCGGGTAGTCCGGGTCGACGCGGTGCAGCTGGTAGAGGTCGATGCGCTCGATGCCGAGCCGGACGAGGCTGGTCTCCACGGCCTGCCGCAGGTACGCGGGCTTGCCGAGCATGGGCCACTCGTTCGGGCCGGTGCGCAGCAGGCCGCCCTTGGTCGCGACGACCAGGTCGTCCGCGTACGGGTGCAGGGCCTGCCGGATCAGCTCCTCGTTGATGTGCGGGCCGTAGGAATCCGCGGTGTCGATGAAGTTGACGCCCAGCTCGACGACCCGGCGCAGCAGGGCGATCGCGTTGTCGCGGTCGGCCGGGTACCCCCAGATGCCCTCACCGGTGAGCCGCATCGCTCCGTAGCCGAGGCGGTTGACGGTCAGGTCGCCGCCCAGCGAAAAGGTCTCAGACACCTCTGGTGCTCCTCGTGTGACTCAGGTGTTGCACGGTCTCTCCTCGCGCCAACCAGACGGAGTGCGCCGGTTGTTCCCGTTCGGGTTGATCATCTCGGCGCACGTCCACCTGGTGGACCCCTAACGGCCCCCTACTGCTTGGCGACGAGCGTGAGCACGTCGTACTTGGCGACCGACTCGCCCTTCTGGTTGACCAGGTCGGCGTCCCAGCGGACCTCGCCGTACTCCTGGTCCTCGCGCGGGGTGATCTGCTTCGCGGTCAACGTCACGGTCAGCTCGTCGCCGGGGAACGTCGGCGTGAGGAACCGCAGGTTCTCCAGCCCATAGTTGGCCAGCACCGGGCCGGGCTCGGGCGAGACGAACAGGCCCGCGGCGAACGACACCACCAGGTACCCGTGCGCGACCCGGCCGCCGAAGAACGGGTTCGCCGCCGCGGCCTCCTCGTCCATGTGCGCGTAGAACGTGTCGCCGGTGAACTCCGCGAAGTGCTCGATGTCGGCCAGCGTCACCGCGCGCGGCCCGGCCACCACCGTGTCGCCGATCCTCAGCTCCCGCAACGACTTGCGGAACGGGTGCACGTCCGTCTCGGTGCGCGGCGCGCCCGTCACCCACCGCCCGGTGACCGCGCTCAGCACCCGGGGGCCGGCCTGCACCGCCGTGCGCTGCATGTGGTGCAGCACGCCCCGGATGCCGCCCATCTCCTCACCGCCGCCCGCCCGGCCCGGACCGCCGTGCACCAGCATCGGCAGCGGCGAGCCGTGGCCGGTGGACTCCTTGGCGTCGTCGCGGTCCAGCACCAGCACCCGGCCGTGCCAGGGGGCCACGCCCAGCACCACGTCCCGCGCGAAGTCGGTGTCGTGCGTGACGACGGAGCCGACCAGGCTGCCCGCGCCCCGCGCGGCCAGCTCGACCGCGTGCCCGGCGTCGCGGTAGGCCATCAGCGTCGAGACCGGCCCGAACGCCTCCACCTCGTGCGGCTGGGCGTGGTCCGGGTCGGCCTTGAGCAGCACCGGTGACAGGAACGCGCCGCGCTCGGCGTCGGCATCCACCACGTCCACGCGGTCCGGCGAGCCGTAGACGACCTCGCCGACCTCCATGAGCGCCTTCAGCGAGCGCCGCACCTCCTCGCGCTGCTCCAGCCCGGCCAGCGCGCCCATCCGAACGCCCTCGGTCGCGGGGTTGCCGATGACGACCTTCGCCAGGCGTGCGGCGGCGGCGTCGGCGACGGCGTCCAGGAGGGAGGCGGGGACCAGGGCGCGCCGGATCGCGGTGCACTTCTGGCCTGCCTTGACCGTCATCTCGCTGACGAGCTGCTTGACGAACAGGTCGAACTCGGGGGTGCCCTCGACCGCGTCCGGGCCGAGGATCGAGCAGTTCAGCGAGTCCGCCTCGGCGTTGAACCGCACGCTGTTGCGCACCACGGTCGGGTGGGTGCGCAGCTTCCGGGCGGTGGACGCGGAGCCGGTGAAGCCGACCAGGTCCTGGCCGGTCAGGTGGTCGAGCAGGTCGCCCGCGCCGCCGGTGACGAGCTGCAGGGAGCCTTCGGGGAGCAGGTCCGAGGCCAGCATCAGCTCGACCAGCTTCTCGGTGAGGTAGGCCGTCTGGGAGGCGGGCTTGATCAGTGACGGCACCCCGGCGATGAACGCGGGCGCGAACTTCTCCAGCGGGCCCCACATCGGGAAGTTGAAGGCGTTGATCTGCACGGCCACGCCCCGCAGCGGGGTGGCGACGTGCTGGCCGACGAACGTGCCGCCCTTGCTCAGCGGCTCGACGTCGCCGTCCACGTAGACGTGGTCGTTGGGCAGCTCGCGCTTGGCCTTGCTCGCGTAGCCGAACAGCACGCCGATGCCGCCGTCGACGTCGATCAGGGAGTCCGTCCTGGTGGCGCCCGATCGGGCGGACAGGGCGTACAGCTCGTCGCGGTGTTCCCGCAGGTGCGAGGCGAGGGCCTTGAGCAGGGCCGCGCGCTGGTGGAACGTCAGCTCCCGCAGCGCCGGTCCGCCGACGCGCCTGCCGTGGTCCAGCGCCGCCGCCATGTCGATGCCCTGCGACGAGATCCGGGCGATCTCCTCGCCGGTCACCGCGTCGTGCAGCGGCGCTCCTTCGACGGACGGGGCGTGCCAGCGACCTGACACGTAGCTGCGCAGCATGGCCATCGGGTGTCGACCTCCTCGTCGGGCCGGTGGGTGTCCCGGCATGACCCGACAGTAAAGCCTTCCCACTTTCATCGTGACTTGATTCAAGGTCATGCAGTAACTTTTGGACCGGCCGCCGCCAGAGTGAGAGGAGTGTCGATGAGGACACGAGTGGTGGTGAGCGCGGTCGTGCTCGCCCTCAGCGGGCTGGTCGGGCCGGCCGCCCAGGCCGGCCCCGCCCCCGCCCCCGCGCCGGGCGCCGCCGACGTGGGCGCCATGGCGGTGACCTTCGCCGAGGAGTTCAACGGCTCGGCGGGCACGCGGGTCGACGCCTCCAAGTGGAACACGGAGGTCGGCGACAACAACGGCAACAACCGCGAGCACCAGTACTACACGACGTCGGCGAGCAACGCGGCCATGGACGGCGCGGGCAACCTCGTCATCACCGCGCGCAAGGAGAACCCCGGCAACTACAACTGCTGGTACGGCCGGTGCCAGTACACCTCCGCCCGGATCAACACCGCCGGCAAGTTCACCACGACCTACGGCAAGGTCGAGGCGCGGATGAAGATGCCGCGCGGCAAGGGCATCTGGCCCGCGTTCTGGATGCTGGGCCAGGACATCAACTCCGGCAACCCGTGGCCGAACAGCGGCGAGATCGACATCATGGAGTTCCTGGGCCACGACCTGGACACCGTGTACGGCACCATCCACGGTCCCGGCTACTCCGGCGCGGGCGGCGTGGGCGCCGCCTTCAACGGGCCGAACTTCGCCGACGGCTTCCACACCTTCGCCATCGAGTGGTCGCCGACGGGCATCGCGTGGTCCGTGGACGGCAACGTCTACCAGCGCCGCACGCCCGCCGACGTGAGCGGCAAGCAGTGGGTGTTCAACAAGCCGTTCTTCATCATCCTGAACCTCGCGGTCGGCGGCGAGTGGCCGGGCTACCCGGACGCGAGCACCACGTTCCCGCAGCAGTTCGTGATCGACTACGTGCGCGTGTCGACGGCGGACGGCAACCCGCCCGCCGGCGGCCGGATCACCGGCATCGGCGGCAAGTGCGTGGACGTGGCCGGCGCGAACTCCGCCAACGGCACGCCCGTGCAGCTGTACGACTGCAACGGCACCGCGGCCCAGCAGTGGTCGCGGCCGGGTGACGGCACGATCCGCGCGCTGGGCAAGTGCCTGGACGCGGCGTCGGGCGGCACGGCGGACGGCACGCTGGTCCAGCTGTGGGACTGCAACGGGAGCGGCGCCCAGAAGTGGGCGGTGAGCGGCGCCAACGACATCGTGAACATCCAGGCGAACAAGTGCCTGGACGCGCAGAACAACAGCTCCGCCAACGGCACCCGGTTGCAGCTGTGGACCTGCCTCGGCTCGGCCAACCAGAAGTGGGCCGTGGCGTGACCGGACCCGGCATGATCAGGGCATGCACAGCCTGATCAGAGCGGAAGCGGCCAAGGCCGACCACGACCGCCGACTCTCCCCGGCGGTCGTGGCGGCACTGGTCGAGGCGGGCGCGACGCGGATGCTCGCGCCCGCCTCCCTCGGCGGCGGCGAGGTGGACCTGCCGTCGTGGGTGGTGGCGATCGAGGACCTGGCCCGCGCGGACGGGTCGGCCGGGTGGACCGCGATGACGACCAGCGCGACGTCGTCGCTGGCCTGGTACCTGCCGCCGGACACGGCCGCCGAGGTGTTCGGCTCGCCGAAGTCGGTGATCGCGGGCACGGCCGCCCCGGTGGGCGCCGTCGTCGCGGCGGACGGCGGCCACCGCGTGACCGGCCGCTGGGGCTGGGGCAGCGCGGTGCCGCTGTGCGACTGGGTGGTCGGCGGCGCGATGACCCCGGACGGCCCGCGGCTGATGATCTTCCCGTCGGCCGACGTGACGGTGCACGACACCTGGCACGCGACCGGCCTGCGGGCGACGCAGTCCCACGAGTGGGAGGTCGCGGACGCGTTCGTGCCGGCACGCCGCCAGGTGTGGCCGCCGGCCCTGCGGGTGCCCGGACCGCTGCCCGCGTTCCCGTTCTTCGCGTTCCTGGCCGTCGGGGTGGCGGCGGTGGCCCTGGGGATCGCCGCCCGGTCGGTCGAGGAGGTCGAGGCGCTGGCGGTGACCAAGACGCCGCAGCACGGCCGAGGCCCGCTGGCGGAGGAGGCGGACGCGCAACGCGACCTGGGCACGGCCGAGGCACGGCTGTCGGCGGCGCGGGCCTTCCTGCGCGCCGAGGTGGCGGCCCGGTGGGCGGCGGCGGTGGCCGGCACGCCGAGCACGCCGCAGGAGCGGGCACGCCTGCGCCTGGCGTGCTCCCACGCCGCGGCGGAAGCCTCGTCGATCACCCGCCTCGCGTTCGACGTCGGCGGCGGCACCTCGGTCTTCGAGTCCTCGCCGCTCCAGCGCTGCCTGCGGGACGCCCAGGTGGCCGCCCAGCACGCCATGGTGTCCCGCCGCCTGTTCGAGACCTACGGCAAGGTCAAACTGGGCGTCCCCACCGACACCACCCGCCTGTGACCCCTCCCCCTCGCCCGGTGGTCCGCGGACCGGAATGTGGTGGCGGCCGGAACCGTTGACCTCGTCGTGAGGCTTTCCGTGCTGGACCGGTCCCGGGTGCGGGCCGGGAGCGGCCACCCCGAAGCGCTGCGCGACACGGTCGCGTTCGCCCGCCAGGCGGAACAGCTCGGCTACCACCGCTTCTGGGTCTCCGAGCACCACGGCGTGCCGGGCGTGGCCGGTTCCGCGCCGACGGTGCTGGCGGCGGCCGTCGCCGCGGCGACGTCCCGGATCAGGGTCGGCACCGGCGGCGTGATGCTGCCCAACCACCAGCCGCTGGTCGTCGCCGAGCAGTTCGGGGTGCTGGAGTCGCTGTTCCCGGGCCGGATCGACATGGGCCTCGGGCGGTCCGTCGGCTTCATCGACGCGGTCCGCAAGGCGTTGGGGCACGACAAGGAGGACGCCGCCGACTTCGGCCGCGGGCTCACCGAGCTGCTGGGCTACTTCACCGGCGACCGGGCGGTGCGCGGCTACCCGGCCGACGGCCTGCGCGTGCCACCGTTCGTCCTGGCCACCGGCGCGGGCGCCCGCGTGGCCGCCGCGCACGGCGTCCCGCTGGTCATCGGCTCGTTCCGCGGCGAAGACGCCATGATCGACGCCATCACCGCCTACCGCACCGGGTTCCGCCCGTCGACCTGGGCCGAGGAGCCGTACGTGGTGATCTCGTCGACGGTGGCCGTCGCGGACACCGCGGAGGACGCCTGGCGGCTCCTCGTGCCGGAGGCCTGGGCCATGGCCCACTCCCGCACCCGAGGCGACTTCCCGCCGCTGAGCGCGCCGGACGACGTCCTCGCCCAACCGATGACCAGCCGTGAGCGCGGGCTGTTCGAGCAGTCGCTCCGAGGCCACGTCCACGGCACGCCGTCGGAAGTCGCCAAGGCCCTCGACCACCTCGTCCACCGCACCGCCGCCGACGAGGTCCTCGTCACCACCAGCACCTACGACCGCGCCGCCATGCTCGACTCGTACCGCCTGCTGGCCGGTCTGTACCTCTGACCGGCTCCCCGCTCACCGCCCTCGAACGGGCTGGCGACCGGTCACGCCCCGGACGGGCCCCCGGCGCCCCGACCCGCGGCGTGCTGCGCCAGCTCGACCTCGATGAACGCCCCGATCATCGCCCGCCACACCGCCTCCGCCACCACGGGCTCCAACCCGGCCGCCGCCGCCCGCTCCCGCACCGACGCGATCACCTTCGCGACCCGGTCCGGCGCGCGGACCGCCTGGTCGTCCACCTTGAACGCCGCGGCGGCCCGCACCAGGTCCTGCCGTCGCGCCAGCAGGCGCACCAGCTCGGAGTCGATCACGTCGATCCGCGCCCGGACCTCGTCCAGCGAGGCCGGAGGCAGCGCCGGGGACGGGGTCGGCGTCGCGGGCGAGGACGCGGAGTCGAAGTCGGGCACCCCGACATCATCCACGACCCACCCGGTCGGGCACCGGCCCGCCCGGCCCCGCGCGGCGTGGTGCGGGGCCGACCGGTGGCGTGGTGAGCGGCCGGTCAGTGGTCGCGTTGCTGCTCGGCCAGGAAGCGCTCGAACTCCGCGCCGAGCTCGTCGGCGCTGGGCAGCTGTTCGTCGTCGTTGATCAGCAGGTTGTCCGACGCCTCGGTGAAGGCGTCGTACTGCCGCTCCAGCGCCTCGACGACCTGCGCGACCTCCGCCGACTCCGACACCTGCCGGGTGATCTCGGCGTCCGTGCGCCGGGCCGCCTCGTTCAGGGCGGCGGCCTGGACGACCAGGCCCGTCGACTTCGTCAGCGCCTGGAGCAGGCTCAACGCGGCGGCGGGGTAGGTGCCCTGCGCGAGGTAGTGCGGCACGTAGGCGGCGAAGCCCATGGCGTCGTGGCCGGACTCCCCGAGCCGCAGCTCCAGCAGCGCCGACAGGTTGCCCGGCACCTGCACCCGGCTGAACGGCGAGCCCTCCACGACCAGCTCCGGCCTGGTGGCGTGCGAGATCACCGACAGCTTCCGGGTGTGCGGGACGCCCATCGGGATGCCGTGGAAACCGATCGCGAGGCGCAGGCCCCACCGCTCGATCAGCGACCGCACCGCCGCGGCCACCGCTTCCCACCGGCGGTCCGGCTCGGGACCGGTCATCAGCAGGAACGGCGTGCCCACCGCGTCGTGCATCAGGTGCACCACCAGCTCGGGGGCGTCGTAGGACTCCCACCGGTCGGTCGCGTAGGTCATCGTCGGCCGCCGGGCGCGGTAGTCGATCAGGTCGTCGACGTCGAACCGGGCGATCACCCGGTGTTCGTGCACCTCCAGCAGGTGGGCGGCCAGGGTCGCGCCCGCCGCACCGGCGTCCATGAAGCCGTCGAAGTGGTGCAACAGCACCGCTCCGGTCAGGTCCGGGACGTCGGAGTCGACCTCGAACAGATCCTCCGGGTCCAGCGCCACCGCGTGCCTCCCCAAGTGCTCACATGCCAGTCCTCCCCTCCGTCAACGTCGGCCGACCACTGATCCATTCCCCGATCCCGTCGGGCATTCGAGCGAGACGGACGAGCCACGGTGACGGAGCTAATCCGGTTGCCCGCGGACGGTGGGCCGACACAATCGTCGCCATGCGAACCATCGGGTTGATCGGCGGGATGAGCTGGGAGTCGTCCGCCGAGTACTACCGGCTGCTCAACGAGGAGACGCGGCGCCGGCTCGGCGGGCACCACTGCGCGCCCAGCCTGCTGCTGACCGTCGACTTCGCCGAGGTCGAGCGGTTGCAGCGGACGGGCCAGTGGGAGCGGTCGGGCGAGCTGCTGGCCGAGGCCGCGCGCAAGCTCGAAGGCGCGGGCGCCGAGTTGGTCCTCTTGTGCACCAACACCATGCACAAGGTCGCCGACGCCATCACGGACGCCGTCAAGGTGCCGTTCGTGCACATCGTGGACGCCACGGCCCGGAGGTTGACCGGGTACCGCAAGGTGGGCCTGCTCGGCACCCGGTTCACCATGGAGCAGGACTTCTACCGCGACCGGATGCGCGCGCACGGCGTCGAGGTGGTCGTCCCGGACGAGCCGGACCGCACGCTCGTGCACGACGTGATCTACCAGGAGCTGACCCGCGACCGGGTCGAGCCGGCGTCGCGCGCCGCCTACCGGGACGTGATGGCACGCCTGGTCGACCGGGGCGCGGAAGCGGTGGTCCTGGGCTGCACCGAGATCACCCTGCTGGTCGACCAGTCCGACAGCGCCGTGCCGCTGGTCGACTCCACCCGCGTCCACGTCGAGGCGGGCGTCGACCTCGCGCTGGCCTGAGGCCGGGGCGGGCACCCGGATCGACGGTCGGGGATCTCCCTGAGGCCCGCCACGTCGGCGTGCGGCAGAGTGGACGGCATGGAGCTCACCCCGCGCGCCCTGTTCGGCCTGGCCAGGACGACCGTCGAGACCGCCGTGTCGGTGCCGGGCCGCGTGCTCGACCTGCTCGGCGCGGCGGAGGCCGTCGTGCGCCGCGCCGACGAGATGGTCACCCGCACCGAGCGGGTGCTGGCGGAGACCGAGGCGCTGGTCGGGCGGGCGAAGGCGGTCACCGCGGCGGCCGAGGACGTCACGACCGACGTCGGCCGCACCGCCCGGACGTCACGCGAGCTGCTGGACAGCTACGCGCCCATCGCGCAGAAGGCGCAGCCGCTGGCTCAGCGGTTCGTGGACGACCTGTCGCCCCACGAGGTGGACGCCGCCGTGCAGCTGGTGGACCAGCTCCCGGTGCTGACCAAGCACCTGATCGAGGACGTGCTGCCGATCCTGGCCACGCTGGACCGCGTCGGACCGGACATCCACCAGCTGCTGGAGGTCACCAACGACGTCCGGCAGGCGATCCTGGGCATCCCCGGCTTCACGTTCATGCGCCGCCGCGGCGAGGCCAAGGAAGACGACTAGGCGCACCGGGAACGTCGCCGGCGTGGGTGGAGCTGCTCGGCGACCGGCGACCCGACCCCGACGAGCGGTTCGCACTCGCGTCGGTTGCTCCTCGTCGAGCTCGGGCGGATGCGGCCGCGTCACCGGGCGGCTTGGCGACGGGTTCCGGCGCCGCGTCGGACAGCGCGGCGTCGGCCTCGGCCGCGGCCGGCTCCCCCGCCGCGGAAAAGATCTTCAGACGGGGTGTCCTCCTCGGCGGACCCCGTTCGTCGTAGTGGTGGAATGCACCGGACGACAGGGGAGACCGATGAAGTACATGCTGCTGATCTGCGTCGACGGCGACATCGAGCCGACCGAGGGCGACCCGACCATCGAGCAGTGGCTGGCCGAGGTCGGGGACCGGCGGCTGGACGGCTCCCAGCTGCGGTCGGTCCAGGACGCCACGACCGTGCGGACGCGCGGTGACGAGGTGCTGCTGAGCGACGGGCCGTTCGCCGAGACGAAGGAGCAGATCGTCGGCTACGACGTCGTCGACTGCGCCGACCTGGACGAGGCGATCCGGATCGCCTCCCGGCACCCGTGCGCGCGGTTCGGGTCGGTCGAGGTGCGGCCCTTCTACACCGGATGACGGTCGAGGCGGAGGTCTCGGAGCTGTTCCGGGCCGAACGGGGGCGGATCGTGGCGACGCTGATCCGTCTCACCGGCGACTGGGACCTGGCCGAGGAGTGCGTGCAGGACGCCTTCGCGCGGGCGCTGGAGTGCTGGCCGCGCGAAGGCGTCCCCCAGCGCCCCGGCGCGTGGTTGACCACGACCGCCCGCAACCGCGCGCTGGACCGGTTGCGGCGGTCGAGCGTGGAGGCGGCGAAGCTGCGGGAGGTGGTGGCGACGCCGGACGACCCGCCCGGGGAGGAGGACGACGGCATCGGCGACGACCTGCTGAGGTTGGTCTTCACGTGCTGCCACCCGGCGTTGACGCTGGAGGCGCGGGTCGCGCTGACCCTGCGCACCGTCGCCGGCCTGACCACGCCGGAGATCGCGCGGGCGTTCCTGGTGCCGGAGGCGACGATGGCCAAGCGGCTGGTGCGGGCGCGGCAGAAGATCCGCAACGCCCGCATCCCGTACCGGGTGCCGCCGGCCCACCTGCTGCCCGAGCGCACGGGTGGCGTGCTGGCTGTGCTGTACCTGTTGTTCAACGAGGGCTACGCGGCCGGCGGTGGCGCCGACCTGTCGCGGCGGGACCTGTGCGTGGAGGCGATCCGGCTGGCACGCACGCTGGTCGCTTCGATGCCCGACGAGCCGGAGGCGGTCGGGCTGCTCGCGCTGGCGCTGTTGCAGGACTCCCGCCGGGACGCGCGGTTCGACCACGCGGGCGACCTCGTGCCGCTCGACGAGCAGGACCGGTCCCGGTGGGACGGCGCGCAGGTCGAGGAGGGCGTGGC
Organism: Saccharothrix sp. 6-C; assembly: GCF_016695385.1. Lineage (NCBI taxonomy): Bacteria > Bacillati > Actinomycetota > Actinomycetes > Pseudonocardiales > Pseudonocardiaceae > Saccharothrix > Saccharothrix sp. 6-C. The sequence continues at coordinate 6,260,531 of NZ_CP064192.1, forward strand.
GCTGCTGGACTCGGCGCTGCGCCGCGGCCGGCCGGGTCCGTACCAGGTGCAGGCCGCCATCGCCGCCTGCCACGCCACGGCCGCGCGGGCGCAGGACACGGACTGGCCCCAGATCGCCCTGCTCTACGGCGAGCTGGTCAAGCTCGTCCCGTCGCCGGTCGTGCGGTTGAACCGGGCGGTGGCCGTGGCGATGGCGGACGGCCCGGCGGCCGGGCTGGCGCTGGTGGACGACCTCGCCGACGAGGTGACCGGTCACCTGCTCCCGGCCACCAGGGCGGACTTCCTGCGGCGCCTGGGCCGCGGGGCCGAAGCGCTCGCCGCCTACGAGCGGGCCCGCGCCCTGGCCCCGACCGACGCCGAGCGCCGCCACCTCACCCGCCTGATCGGCGCGTTGGGCGGGTGAGGTGGCGGCCCGGGAGCCGCGTCTCGCGCGCGGGCCTCAGAACCGCAGGTCCACCAGGTAGTCGTACCCCACCCGGGCGGTGACGAGGGCGTCGCGCGGCTGGTCGTTCTCCACGATGTACTCGGTCACGTTCGCGGCCCGGAAGATGGCCGCGAAGTCGATCGTGCCGGTGCCCGGGTCGGCGAACGACCCGTCGGCCGCCCGGTCCTTCACGTGGAACTGCCGGACCCTGGGGAAGTTCGCCCGGTGCACCGCCACCGGGTCGACCCCGCCGGTCACCGCCCAGTACAGGTCCAGCTCCAGGTGCACGTTGCGCGGCGTCGTCCCCGCCGTGATCACGTCGAACGGCCGGACGCCCGCCAGCTCGGCGAACTCGTGCGCGTGGTTGTGGTAGCCGAGGCTCAGCCCGGCGCGCCGCAACCTGTCCCCCGCCGCCTCCAACCGCGCGGTGAACGCCCGCCACTCCGCCAGGGTGGCGTGGTTCACCCACGGCACCACCACGTACCGGTGCCCGAGGGTGCGCGCGTCGGCGATCACCTGGTCGAGGTCGCCGTCGATGCCCACGTGGCTGGACGTGGCCCGCAGCCCGCACCGCCGCAGCACGGCGGCGAACTCGGCCGCGCTGCGACCGTACGTGCCGGCCAGCTCGACCTTGCGGTAACCGATGTCCGCCAGCGCCGACAGCACGGGTTCCGGGTCGTCGCCCATGATCCCGCGCAGGGTGTAGAGCTGGATGCTGATCGACTCCTTCGGCACGCGGCGGCGGCGCGGGTGGCCGGCGGCGGACGCGGTGGCGGGCAGGGCGACGGCCGCGCCGGTGGCGAGGGCGGTGCCGAGGAACGTGCGGCGGGACGGCATGGGTGACTCCTCGATCAGCTGACGTCGGTCGTCCGGGCATCGCGGCGACGGCCTTGTGGTCCAGCTCACAACGCAAGGCGTGCGCCATTCTGTTCAGGATCAACCGAAGTTCGCAAGACTTTTGCCAGTTCTAGACAAAAGTCAGGGCCGAACGGCCGAAGCCCCCGCCCTCGCGCGCACGGTCCGTCGACACCGACGCCCCGGCCCGCGGTGGTCCACAATGGGCCGGTGGACGTGCTGCCGTGCGGGCATGCCGCGTACGCCGCCGACTCCCGAGGCTGCGCGCACCTCGTCGTGGAACGGCCCCCTGACCACTACGGGTGGTTCACCGGGGTCGGCTTGGCCTACGACCGGCTCTGCGAGGCGTGCGCGAAGCGGGACGACCCGCCCCTGATCGTGCTGTGCGTCGGGTGCGAGGAGCGGGTGGAGGACTACAGCGAGCTGGTCGGCTGGCTCGGCCGGCCGGAGGTCCGCCGGCACGACGCCGATCCCGGAGGCACGTGGACGAGCGCCGACTGCGCGGCGGAACCGCTGAACGCGTGGAGCGTGGCGGCCTTGCCCGGCGGTTGGCTGGTGCTCACCGAAGCCGGTCTGGTGCGCGTCGACGGGACCGGGACGGCGTTCGTCGCGCCGGTGTCGCTGCCCGTCGAGCCGGCGGACCTGCGCTCGCCCGACCCGCCGCGCCCGGCGCTGCACACCTCGCCGGACGGGCGGCACGCCGCGGTGGTGACCGACTTCGGCCGGCACGGCGTCGTGCTCGACCTGGTCGCCGGCGCGCCGGTGCTGACCCTGGACCGGGGTGACTACCGCTACCGCCAGACGTGCTTCCCGCTGGCGTTCGTCGGCTCGGACCGGGACGCGGTCGTCGTCGCCGCGACCGACTGGAACCGGCTCGACGCGATCGACCTCGCCTCCGGCCGGCTGCTCACCGGGCGGGTGACGGCGTGGTCGGGCGACGGGCCGAAACCGGAGCACTACCTGGACTACTTCCACGGCGCGCTGCTGCTCGACCCGTCGGGGCGGTGGCTGCTGGACGACGGCTGGGTGTGGAGCCCGTCCGGCGTGACGCTCGTGCACGACGTGGCGGCGTGGCTGGGCGGCGACGCGCACGCGACCGAGCACGGCAGGCAGCTCGCCGTGCGGGAGGCGTGGGACGTGCCGATGGCGTGGGTGGACGAGCGCACCGCGGTGCTCCAGCCGATCGACCGCCACGACCGGCCGGCGGTGGCCGGCGTCGAGGTGCACGACGTGGTGGACGCGCGGCGGGTGGCGGCGTTCGCCGGTCCGGTCGGGCGGATGTGGGGGCACGACGGCCTGCTCTACGTCGGCACGGCGGCGGGGCTGGAGGTCTGGGACCCCGTGGACGGCGCGCGGACGGGCGTGGTCGAGGGCTTCACGCCGATCGCGCACAACCCGCGCACCGGCAGGTTCGCCGAACTGGCGGCCGGACGGCTCAGGACGTGGACCCCGGAACCACCACCGTGAGCCGGGCGCCGCCGGGTCGGAGTCGTCGCTCCATGCGGGAGGTCCCCTTGATCCGCGCGCGGGCCCACGTCGTGTTCTCCGGCAGGTCGTCACCACCCAGCACATCTCCGACTGCGGGCTCACCCACCTGGCCGTCGGCGTGCGGCATGATGTCCGCGTGCGCGAGACGACGGCGGGCCCCGCGACCGGCGGTTACGCGAAGGGCCGCATCCGGCGCGAGGACATCATCACCGCGGCGGTCGCGGTGTACGGGGAGGCCGGGTACCACGGGTCGTCGTTGCGCGAGATCGCCAAGCGCGCCGGGATCACGCACGCGGGGCTGCTGTACTACTTCCCCACCAAGGAAGCGCTGCTCGCCGCGGTGCTGGAGCGCCGTGACGCGGAGGACGCCGAGCGGGAGCAGCTCCAGGCCGCTCCCGGCGTCGACGTCCTGCGCCACTTCCTCGCCCTGGCCGAGCACAACGTGCGCCACCCCGGCATCGTCGACCTCTACTCGCGGCTGGCCGCCGAGGCCGTCGCCGAGGACCACCCGGCGCACGACTACTTCGTCCGCCACTACCGGGCGGCCCGCGAGGGCGTGGTCGGCTCGTTCCGGGCCCTCGCGGACCGCGGCGAACTCCGCCCCGGCGTCGACCCGGCGGCGGCGGCGCTGACGTTCGTCGCGTTGATGGACGGCTTGCAGGTCCAGTGGCTGACCACGCCGGACGAGGTCGACCTGGTCGGCTCGTTGCGGTTCTACCTCGGCGGCCTGCTCACCGTCCCGCTCGGCTGAGGGTCGTCGCGGTCGGGTCCCAGTCGACCGGCAGGGCGGGTGGCGGCTCGACCGTGCTGCCGACGTCCACCGCGCGCCCCGACCCGATGGACCGCTCCACGGCCAGCATGGCGTCCAGCACGTGGTACGCGAGCTCGCCGGAGGCGCGTTCCGGCTCGCCGGCCCGGATCGCCCGCGCCAGCTCCAGCACACCCGTGCCGCGCGTCGCCTGGTGCCCCTGCGGCGCAAGCGTTTGCACGCCGTCGAACAGGTGCACCGCGGTCGCGCCGCCGAAGCCGTTCGGGTCGGGCAGCACGGCGGTGCCCAGCGTCCCGGCGACCTCCACGAAACCCGTGCGGGACAACGCCGAGTCGAAGCTGAACACGGCCTGCGCGGTGCCGCCGCGCTCGAACTCGACCAGGGCGGTCACCGTGGTCGGCACGGTCACCGCGAACTCGACGCCCGCGCGCGGCCCGGAGCCGATCACCCGCGTGTCCCGGGCCCGACCGCCGGTGGCGGTGACCCGGCTGATCGGGCCGAGCAGGTGCACCAACCCGGTCAGGTAGTACGGCCCCATGTCGAGCAACGGCCCGCCGCCCGCCTGGAACAGGAACTCCGGCGCGGGGTGCCAGCTCTCCGGGCCCGGCGTCTGGAACAGGGCCAGCGCGGTGCGCGGCTCGCCGATGCGCCCGGCGTCGACGGCCCGCCGCGCGGTCTGCCACCCGGCGCCGAGCAGGGTGTCGGGCGCGCACGCGACGCGCAGGCCCCGCCGTGCGGCCAGGTCGAGCAGGTCGCGCGTGCCGCGCAGGTCCAGCCCGAGCGGTTTCTCCACCCAGACGTGCTTCCCGGCCTCGACCGCGGCCCGGCTGACCGCGACGTGCGCGGCGGGCACGGTCAGGTTGACCACGATCCCGATGTCCGGGTCGGCCAGCAGCTCCTCCACAGTGGACGATCGCGGCACGCCGTGCCGGATCGCCCGCGCCGCCGCGCGTTCCGGGTCGAGGTCGGCCACGGCCCGCACCCGCACGTCCGGGAAAGCGGTCAGGTTGCGCAGGTACTCGTCGCTGATGACGCCCGTGCCGACGACCCCGACGCCGACCGGGGCGCTCACGCCGCGACCTCGGCGAGGAACGCGTAGCTCTCGGCCAGGCCGGCGAACAGGTCGCCGTCGTAGGCGTCGAACTCGACCACGCGCAGCGCGTGCGGCGCGGCGGCCAGCACCTCCGCCACCGGCACGCGCCCCTGACCGGCCGGGACCTGGCCCGACGCGTCCTGCGCGAGACCGCCGTCCTTGACGTGGATCGCGTGCACGCGGTCGCCGAGGCGGCGCAGCAACGCGGGCGCGTCCTCGCCGCCGACCGTCGCCCAGTAGGTGTCGACTTCCAGCACCACCTCGGGGTCGAGGCGGTCGGCCAGCACCTCGAACGCGCTGCGGCCGTCGATCCGGGACGCCAGCTCCCACCAGTGGTTGTGGTAGCCGACGCGGACGCCGTGCTCGGCGGCGACCCGGGCGGCGGCGTTGAGCGCGGACGCGGTGGCGGCGATGTCGGCCGGGTCCCGCCAGCGCTCGGCGTCCACGTGCGGGTCGATCACCACCTCGATGCCGCACTCGGCCGCGGCGGCGAAGACGGCGGCCTGGTCGGCGCCGATGAGCTGCGCGTGCGCGGTCGGCGCGGTGAGGCCGTGCTCGGGCAAGGCGGTGCGCAGCACGTCGGCGTTCTCCAGGACGCCGTAGGGCTCGACGTGGGTGAAGCCGATGGCGGCGAGGCGCCGCAGGGTGTCGGAGGGATCGGCCGCGAACGCGTCGCGGACGGAGTAGAGCTGCACGGAGGTCCTGCTCATCACGGGCTCCTGACGTCGTCGTCGGCATGCGTGGAAGCGCTCCCACAGATTTCTACCACCTGGTAGAAATTCGCGCTACGGCGTGCCGTCGTCACCCGTCCGGGCAATGGACTTGAACCTGACGCCACGTGAGGTTCCAGGGTCGGTGCCATGAGCGCTGAGGGTGCCTCGACCAGCCGCGGTGGAGCGTCGGCGCCCTGGCCAAGGTCGCCGGGATGACGGTCCGGACGCTGCACCACTACGACGAGCTGGGCCTGCTGCGGCCCGGCGAGCGCACGCCGTCCGGCCACCGGCGCTACACCGAGGCGGATCTGCACCGGCTCTACCAGATCCGGCTGCTGAGGCAGCTCGGCATGTCGTTGGAGGAGATCGGCGGCGTGCTGACCGGCGCGGCCGACGCCGGGCCGCTCGCCCGGGTGCTCGCCGCGCACCTGGGACAGCTGGACGAGCAGGTGTGGCGGCTCAACGCGCTGCGCCGCCAGACGAGGGGTCTGCTCGTCCAGCTGAGCGGGCCGACCCGGCCGGACCCCGACCGGCTCCTCGCCTTGCTGGGCAGCACCACGATCTTCGACGGGCACCTCACCCGGGAACAGCGCGACTTCCTGGACGAGCACGCCTTCGAGGTCGGCCCGGACGCCCGCAGGAGGCTCGACGAGGAATGGCCCGACGTGCTCGCGAAGGTGGTCGGGCACTACCGCGCGGGCGACCCGGTGGACGACCCGGAGGTCCGCCGGACCGCCCGGCGCCTGGTCGACGTCGGCGAGACGTTCGCCGCCGGCGACCGGGAGATCCTGCGCTCGATGGGGGCGTTCTTCCGGGAGAACGGCCGGGGCGTGCTGCGGGACGTGCTGCCGGGGCAGCCGGTGGACGACCTCGGCGACGGCCTGTGGGACTACGTGGCCCGCATGTACGCGGCGCTGTCAGCCGACTGAAGAACTGCCCGGAACCGAACAGGGGGAGACATGTTCCACAGGACGAGTGTGCCCGCAGCGGCCCTGGCGGTCCTCGCCGCGACGCTGACCGGCGTCGCCGAGGCCGAGCCGGGCCCGGACGCGCGCCCGGCCCCGGACCTGGTCTTGAGCCTGCCCGCGCCGACCGGCCCGCACCACGTCGGCGTCACCGCGCTGCACCTGGTCGACACCGAGCGGCCGGACCCGTGGTCCGGTGACGGCCGGCCGCGCGAGGTGGTGGTCTCGGTGCACTACCCCGCGTCGGACGTCCGCGACCACCCGGTCGCGCCGCAGCTGACGCCGGGCGCGGCGGCGGCGTTCCCGTCGTACGCGCCGTGGGGGTTCCCGCACCTGCCGACCAGCGGCGTGGACTGGGCCGCCACGCTCACCCACTCGCACGTGGACGCGCCGGCGCGTCCCGGGCGCCGACCGGTCGTGCTCTACAGCCCCGGGTTGGTCGAGCCGCGCGCGTTCGGCGTGAACACCGCCGAGGAGCCGGCGAGCCGGGGCTACGTCGTGGTGACGATCGACCACCCCGGCGAGACCTTCACCGTCGACCTGCCGTCCGGGCTGCGGCCGGTCGGCCTGCCCGGTCGGCCCGACGCGGATCCGCCGCTCTACCGGGCGGTGATCGCCACCCGGCTCGCGGACACGGACCTCGTGCTCGACCGGCTGGAGGTCCTGGCGGCGGGCGGCAACCCCGACGCCGGGGGCCGCGCGCTCCCGAGGCACCTCGGCCGCGCCCTCGACCTGCGTCGGGTCGGCATGTACGGCCAGGGGCTGGGCGGCACGATCGCCGCCGAGGCGATGTACGAGGACCAGGGCGGGCGAATCGACGCGGCGATCAACCTGGAGGGCTTCCTGGACTACCACCCGGAGCAGCCCGGCCAGGACGGCGAGCTGCTGCCCGTCGCCCGGCACGGAGCCGGCCGGCCGTTGCTGCTGATCGGCACCGAGGGCTTCCGGAACGACCGCTACCGGCGCGCGTGGGCGGCGGCGCTCGCGCACGACCACGTCCGGCAGCACGTGATCGCCGACGCGAACCACTGGGCGTTGACCGACTTCGCCGCCACCGTGCCGCAACTGCACGCGGCGGGCTTGATGGACGACGCCGGGCGCGCGGCGATGGTCGGCGCGCTCGACCCGGCCGTCGCGGTGCCGACCGTGCGCCGGCACGTGGTGTCCTTCTTCGACCGCGCCCTGCGCTAGGACCGCAGGGCCGCCACCGCGGCGGCCGGGTGGTCGGCCGTGATGCCGGTGGCCGGCGCCGGCCCGCGCGCCGGGTTCGACCAGGCCCGCCGCACCGCCCACAGCGGCCTCACCGGGTCGACGTCGGCCGGACCCGAAGGAGCCGCCCGGCTCGTCGAAGGCTCACGTGCCGCTGCGCGTGCGCTGGGCCGGTGTGGTCACGCTCCTCGGCCGGCGGGTCGTGAGGGCGACCAGCTCCGCCAGCGACGCCTTGGCGGCCGGGCTCGTCGCCGACGACCGCAGCGCGCCCGACGCCCGGTCCGCGCGGGCCTTGATCAGCCGTTCCACCCGGGCCACCGCCCCGGTCGCGACCACCACGTCGCGCAGCCGCGCGGCCCGCTCCTCGTCCAGCTCCGGATCGCCGTGCAGGGTCGAGATCACCTCGAGCTGCTCGGGGGTGGCCTGCTGCCGGGCCAAGGCCATCAGCACGGTCGGCCTGCCGCCGCGCAGGGCCTGCGGGGAAGGCCTGCCGGGCACCTCGGGGTCGCCGAACACGCCGAGCAGGTCGTCGCGCAGCTGGAACGCCTCGCCGACCGGCCTCCCGTACGCGCCGCAGAACCGGGTCAGCGCCTCGCCGCCGCCGGTGGGCGCCTCGCCGCCGCCGGCCAGCGCCACGCCGACGCGCAACGGCAGCTCCACCGCGTACCGGGCGGTCTTGAGCCGGATCATCCGCCACGCCGACCGCACCGGGTCCGCCGTGGAGCGCGGGTCGCCGCCGAGGTCGAGGCACTGCCCGGCGATCAGCTCGGTGCGCATGGTGTGCAGCAGCGCGCGCACCTCGCGCCACCGCGCCCGGTCGACCTCGGCCCGGTCCAGCAGCTCGTCGGTCCACGTGGAGCACAGGTCGCCCGCCAGGATGGCGAGGTTCACGCCGAACCGCTCGGCCGCCGTCGGGTCGCCGTCGACACCGGGGAACCGCTCGGCGAGCGCCCGGTGCACGGTCGGCCGGCCGCGCCGCAGCTCGGCGTGGCTCATGATGTCGTCGTGCACCAGCGCGAAGGTGTGGAACATCTCCAGCGCCGCGCCGGTCCACGCCACCGCGGGATCGTCGGACGAGCCGCCCGCGGCGAGGAAACCGCAGTGGCACGCCGAGGGTCCCAACCGCGGGCCGCCGGCCACGAACCCGCGCAGCACGTCCACCAGCGGCGGCAGGCACGGGTCGGGCGCGGTGCGCGCCTTCTCCGCCAGGAAGCGGTCGAGCGTCGCGTCCACCCCGGCGCGGACCTCGGCGAGGTCGCCGCGCACGGCGTCGGTGACAGTCATGGAACCTCCACGAGCACGGACAGGACCGGCTTCCGGTGAGCACGCGCGGAGCGGGCGCGCGTCGGGTGCGCACGGCCGCGGTCCAGCGGCCGGACGTGGCCACCTCCCGGCGCTCTCGAAGCTAACACCGGCGGGGCGGGACCGACGCCCGACGACCCGTTCGGGGACCGTCCCACCTGCGTCTCCGGCCCTTGGGCGACGACGTCGGAAGCAGCGGTTCCCCGTTTTCCGCGAACCACACGCACACGTCCGTGTGGCGCCCGCGATCTCGTTCGCGTGAAACGCGGCGGCCCGCTTGTCCCGGCCGGCCGGGTGCGGCAGGTTCGCCTCACCCCACGTTGCCGCAAGGCCTTCGCACCGCCTGGAGTGGCCTGATGACCGACACCACCACCCTGCCCGGGGCCGCCCGGTCCCCCGCGCCCCGGATCACCGGCCCGGCCGACCTGCGCGGCCTGTCGCGCGGCGCGCTGGACGAGCTGGCGCGCGAGCTCCGGGCACGCCTGGTCGAGGCGGTGGGCCGCACGGGCGGCCACCTCGGCTCGAACCTCGGGGTGGTCGAGCTGACGGTGGCGCTGCACCGGGTGTTCCGGTCGCCGCACGACCGGGTCGTGTTCGACACCGGTCACCAGTCCTACGTGCACAAGATGCTCACCGGCCGGGCCGACGGGTTCGCCGACCTGCGCCGCGAGGGCGGCCTGTCCGGTTACCCGAGCCGGGCGGAGTCGCCGCACGACCTGGTGGAGAACTCGCACGCGTCCACCGCGCTGTCCTATGCGGACGGTCTGGCGCGGGCGGCGCGGCTGCGCGGCGAGCACGACCGGCACGTGGTGGCCGTCGTCGGCGACGGCGCGCTCACCGGCGGCATGGCGTGGGAGGCGCTGAACAACCTCGGCGGCCTCGATCACCCGGTCGTGGTGGTGCTCAACGACAACGGCCGGTCGTACGCGCCGACGGCGGGCGCGGTCGGCAGGCACCTCGCCACCCTGCGCGCGGGCGGCGGCGGAGGCGTGTTCGCCGCCTTCGGGTTGGCCTACCTCGGCCCGGTCGACGGGCACGACGTCGCCCGGGTGGAGGAGGCGTTGACCGCCGCGAAGGCGTTGGGGCGCCCGGTCGTCGTGCACTGCGTGACCGAGAAGGGCAAGGGTCACCCGCCCGCGGAGAACGACCCGGTGGACCACCTGCACGCCGTGTCCGCGCCGTCGGCCTCGCGCGGTCCGGGGTGGACGTCGGTGTTCGGGCGGCACCTGCTGGTGCTCGCCGACCGGCACCCCGACCTGGTGTGCCTGACCGCGGCCATGCCGCACCCGACCGGGCTGACCGCGTTCGCCGAGGCGTTCCCCGACCGGGTGCTCGACACCGGGATCGCCGAGCAGCACACCGTGACGTGCGCGGCGGGCCTGGCCATGGGCGGGCTGCGGCCGGTGGTGGCGGTGTACTCGACGTTCCTGACCCGGGCGGCCGACCAGGTGCTGATGGACGTGGCGCTGCACCGGCTGCCGGTGACGTTCGTGCTCGACCGGGCCGGGGTGACCGGTGAGGACGGTCCCAGCCACCACGGCGCGTGGGACCTGGCGCTGCTGCGCGGCGTGCCCGGGATGCGGGTGGCCGCGCCCCGGGACGGCGCTCGGCTGCGCGAGCTGCTGGACGAGGCGGTCGCCGACGACGGGCCGACCGCGGTCCGCTTCCCCAAGGGCGTCGTCGGCGCGGACGTCGCCGCGGTGGACCGGTTGGGCCGGGTGGACGTGCTGCACCGGCCGTCGCGGCGGGACGTGCTGCTGGTGACCGTCGGCGGGCTCGCGTCCGACGGGGTGGCCGCCGCCGTGGCGCTCGCCGGCGAAGGCATCGGCGTGACCGTGTGCGACCCGCGCTGGGTGACCCCGGTCGACCCGGCGGTGGTGGCGTTGGCCGCCGAGCACCGGGTGGTGGTGTGCGTGGAGGACGGCGTGCGCGGCGGCGGCGTCGGGGAGGCGGTGGCCGGCGCGCTGCGCGAGGCCGGGCTGAGCCGCCGCACCCGGGTGCTCGGGCTGCCGGACGACTTCCTGCCGCACGGCTCGCGTGCCGACATCCTGCGCATGCACGACCTGGACGCCGCCGGCATCGCCCGCACGGTGGCCCGCTTCCTGCCGGGGTGGACGTCGTGACGCGCTTCTCGCCACCTGCGTCCGGCGGTCACCGGCGGTCGGCGGTCACCGGCGGTCGGTCGCGAACACCCTCGTCAGGTGGCGTTCGACCACCGGCGCCACCTCGGTCGGCGTGACCCGGCGGCCGAGTTCGGCGGACAACGACGTGACGCCGGCGTCCTCGATGCCGCAGGGCACGATCCGGTCGAACGGGGTCAGGTCGGGATCGCAGTTGAGCCCGAACCCGTGCAGGCTGGTGCACCGCTCGATGCGGACGCCGATCGCGGCGACCTTGCGGTGCTGCCCGTGGGCGCGGGCCGCGGACGGCGGCACGTCCGGCGCGGGCGGTCGGTCGCCGAGCACCCACACGCCGCTGCGCCCGGCGAGCCGTGCCGTCGCCACGCCGAACTCGGCGCACGTGCCGATCAGCGCCTCCTCCAGCCTGCGGACGTGGCCGACGGAGTCCAGGGGCACGGGCAGCTTCACCACGGGGTAGCCGACGAGCTGGCCCGGACCGTGCCAGGTGATCTCCCCGCCGCGGTCCACCGTCACCACCGGCACGTCGTCGGCGGGGAACGCGGCGGCCTTCGTGCGCTTGCCCGCCGTGTACACGGGCAGGTGCTCCTGGAGCACGCAGACGTCACCGATCTCGTCCGCCACGCGCAACGCGTGCAACCTCCGCTGCTCCGCGTACGCCTCCTCGTACCCGACCGCGTCCCGCCCGAACCCACCGCGCACGAACCGCATCGCACCCACGGTCACGAGTCTAGGTACCTCTCGGGGCGGAGGTCGGCGGCCGATCACGGGCGGAGGGTGGTGGTGGTTCGGGTGGTGGTGGTGATCCGGCCCACGGTCATCACGAGGTGGCCGTCGGCGGTCGACTCGCCGGTGAAGACGGTCGTGTCGGCGAGGCGGTCCAAGACGCGCACCGAGTGGTGGACGACGCAGCCGGGGACGACCGGCCGGTGGAACTCCACGTCCGCGATCGCGCCGAACAGGACGACGCGGTCGGGGGCCGGGTTGCCCCAGGACGACAGCAGCACGGCGGCCTGGCACCAGGATTCGACCAGCAGCGTCGACGGGTAGTCGCCGGGACCCGTGCGGGCGTAGCAGGGTTCGTTGGCGCTGACCGCTTTGAGCGCGGTCAGCGACTCGCCCGGCACCACGTCCAGCACGCGGTCGACCAGCAGCACCGGGTGGCGGTGCGGCAGGAGCCGGAGGATCTCGGGGTAGGTCATGACGTCTCGTAGCGCAGCTTGATCCGGGCGACCACGCCGTCGTCGTCGCTCACCACCGCCGCGCACCGCCGTCGCGCGTCGTCCCAGGTCAGGCGCACGGTCAAGGTGGCGCCGGGGAACGTCGGCCGCACGAACCGGGCCGATTCGACGGCGGCCAGCCGCGCCGTGCCGAGAGCGGTCGCCGCGCGGTGGGCGAACTCCACCACCGCGACGCCGGGGAAGATCGGGAAGCCCGGGAAGTGGCCCGCGAACACCGGGTCGTCGGGCGCGACGACCATGCGCGCGACGGTGGTCGAACCGGACCGCTCCAGCACTTCCACGCCCGACGCGAGGTAGCCCGACGCGAGTGGACCGGTCACCGGTCAGCCTTCCCCGAGCACGCCGAAGTCGGCGGTCACGTCCGGCCACACGAGCGTGGTCGCGCCCCAGGTGAGCCCGCCGCCGAAGGCCACCGCCAGCACCCGGTCGCCCGCCTTGAGCCGGCCGGTCGCGGCGGCGTCGGCCAGCAGCACGGGGATCGAGGCGGCGGCGGTGTTGCCGATCTCGTCCAGGTCCGCCAGCACCTTCGAGTCCGCCAGGCCGAGGCGGCGCGCGACGGCGTCGCAGATGCGCCGGTTCGCCTGGTGCGGCGCGAGGTGGTCGACGTCGTCCGGGCCGAGGCCGGCGCGGGCCAGGGCGTCCAGCGCGACGTCCGACATCCGGTCGACCGCGGCCCGGAACACCTCCTTGCCGCTCATCCGGAAGTAGCGCTCCCCCGCCGGCACCTGGATCAGGTCGGCCCCGGTGCCGTCGCTGCCGAGCACGCACGGGCCGATCGCGCCTTCGCCCTCGCCGACGACCACCGCGCCCGCGCCGTCGCCGAAGATGACCGCCGTGCCGCGGTCGTCCGGGTCGAGGATGGTGGAGAAGGTCTCGGCGGCGATCAGCAGCACGGTCCGCGCCGCGCCGCTCGCGATCAGGCCGACCGCGTTCGCCAGGCCGTACAGGAAGCCGGTGCACACAGCGGCCACGTCGTGCGCCGGCACGCCGACCATGCCCAGCCGGGCCGCGACGTCCGGCGCGATGGCCGGGCACGACCGGTCCGGGGTGGTCGTCGCCACGATCACCGCGTCCGCGGTGGACGTCCCGGCGGAGCGCAGGGCCCGCGCGCCCGCGTCGACGGCCAGGTCCGACGTGGACGTGCCCGGCTCGACCCACCTGCGGGAGCCGATGCCGGTGCGCGACCGGATCCACTCGTCCGAGGTGTCCAAGCGGGCCGCCAAGTCGTCGTTGGTGACGACCCGTCCGGGCAGGCTCGCGCCGACGCCGAGGATCACCGCACCGCGGTAGGTCATCGTCCCTCCCTCACGCCTTGGCGATGGCCAGCACGGCGTTCTGCCCGCCGAACCCGAACGAGTTGCTCAACGCCAGGTCGATCCCGCGCGGCACGACGGCGGTCGCCACGTCGAGGTCCAGCCGGGGGTCGAGGGTCGTCAGGTTCGCGGTCGGCGGCACGACGCCCTGCTCGACCGCGAGCACGGTGAACACCGCCTCCGCCGCGCCGGCCGCGCCGAGCAGGTGCCCGGTCACGCCCTTGGTCGACGTCACCAGCGGCCCAGACGGCAGCAGCTCCGCCAGCACCCGCCCCTCCACCAGGTCGTTGAGCTGCGTGGACGTGCCGTGCGCGTTGACGTGGTCGACGTCCGAGGCCGACGCGCCCGCGTCCGCCAACGCCGCTCTCGTCGCCGCGGCCACGCCCCGGCCCTCGGGGTCGGGGTTGGTGATGTGGTGGGCGTCGGCGGTCGCGCCGTACCCGACGACCCGCGCCCGGACCCGCCGCCCGTCGGCGCGCGCGTCCTCCGCGCGCCGCAGCACCAGCACCGCCGCGCCCTCCCCCGCCACGAACCCGTCCCGGTCGACGTCGAACGGCCGGGACGCGGTCGCCGGGTCGTCCCGCCGCGACAGCGCGCCCATCCGGGCGAACCCCGCCATGGTCAGCGGGTTGAGCAGCGCGTCGACGCCGCCGGCCAGCACCACGTCGCACCGGCGCGCGGCGAGCAGGTCGCACGCGACGCCGATCGCGGTGGCCCCGGACGCGCACGCGGTCGACACCACCAGGTTCGGCCCGCGGAAGCCGAACTCGATGGCGACCTGGCCCGCGACCATGTTCGGCAGGTGCATCGGCAGCACCAGCGGCGACACCCCGGTCGGGCCGTCGGCGAGCAGCACCCCGTGCTGCCGCTCGAAGGTCTCGCCGCCGCCCGCCGAGGTGCCGATCACCACGCCGACCCTGGCCGAGTCCCACGTGGCGAGGTCTTCCCCGGCGACCGCCTCCCGCGCCGCGACCAGCGCCAACCTGGTGAACCGGTCGAGCCGGACGGCCCGCCGCGCGCCGAGCAGCGCGTCGGCGTCGAAGTCGGGGACGCGGCAGGAGATCGTCACCTCGTGGCCGGCGAGCAGCGGGTCGCGGGCGGCGGTGGACCGGCCCGCGCGCACCGCCGCCCAGCCGGCCTCGACCCCGACGCCGCCCGGGGTGACCAGGCCGAGCCCGGTCACCGCGATGTCAAGGCCGGTCACCGGCGCGCTCCCGCATCAGCGCCACGATGTCGCCGACGGTCTCCATGTCGAACAGCTCGTCGTCGCTGATGTGCAGGTCGTGCTCCTTGCCGAGCACCATCGACAGCTCCACGAACGCCAGCGAGTCCAGGTCGAGGTCGTCCTTCGTGGCGTCCGGGGTGATCTGCTCCGGCGCGACCTTCAGCGTGTCCACGAGGATCTTCTTCAACGTCTCGTACACGGCGATCTCCCAAAGTCCACCCGGATCCTGCCCGTCATCGAACCTCATCGGCCGGATCGGTGGCCAACCAGGGAGAATGTCGGCGGGGTGCGACTCTGGGGGAGGACGGCATGGCGGACGCGCCGGTGGCGGTCGTGACGGGCGGGAACCGGGGCATCGGGCTGGAGGTGTGCCGGCAGCTGGCGGAGCTCGGCCACGTCGTGGTGCTGACCGCGCGCGACGCGGCCAAGGCCAGGTCGGCGGCCGGACGGCTGGGCGTGGACCACCACCGGTTGGACGTGACCGAGGACGCGTCGGTGGCCGCGCTGGTCGACCACGTGACCACGCGGCACGGCCGGCTGGACGTGCTGGTGAACAACGCGGCCATCCACTACGACACCTGGCAGCGGGCGTCCTCGGCCGATCTGGGGGTCGTCCGGGAGGCCATGGAGACCAACTTCTACGGGCCGTGGCGCACGGTCCTCGGCCTGCTGCCGCTGCTGCGGGCGGCCCGGCGCGCGCGGGTGGTGAACGTGTCGAGCGAGGCCGCGTCGTTGGCGTCGATGGGCGGCGGCACGCCGGCTTACGGGACGTCGAAGGCGGCGTTGAACGCGTTGACCTTGACGTTGGCCGCCGAACTGCCTGGGATGAAGGTCAACGCGGTGTGCCCGGGGTGGGTCGCCACTGACATGGGCGGACCCGGCGGGCGGCCGGTGGCGCGGGGCGCGGCGAGCGTGGTGTGGGCGGCGACGCTGCCCGACGACGGGCCGACGGGCGGGTTCTTCCGCGACGGGAAGCGGGTTCCCTGGTAGCGCGCCGGGGTAACCCGGCGGCATGAAGTGGCGCATCGGTGTGGCGGCGGCGGTGCTGGTGGCGGTCGGGGTCCTGGTGGCGGCGGTGTTGGTGGTGCCCCGGTTGTTGACGGGCACGGACACGATCGACCGCAGCCAGCCGGCGTTGTTGCAGTCGTTGCGGGACCTGAGCCAGTACCACGCGTCGGCGGGCGAGTTCCAGGTGGTGCTCGACATCGAGCGCGACGTCCGGTACGTGCCGTCGGCGCTGGCCGGGCAGCGGACGCTGTTCGTGGCGGCCGGGACGGTGAACGCCTACGTCGACTTCGGCGGGCTGGCCGAGGGCGCCTTGGAGGTGTCGCCGACGACCGCGTCCGGCGAGGCGCGGAAGGTCCGGTTGGCGCTGCCCAAGGCGGTGCTGGACAAGCCGAACCTCGACCAGGAGCGGTGTTACGTGTTCGCGCAGGAGCGCGGGCTGTTCGACCGGCTGACGTCGTTGGTGCAGACGCAGGACCAGCAGCCGTTCTACGTGGCGGCGGAGCAGAAGATCTCCGACGCGGCGCGGGAGTCCGGGTTGGCGCAGCGGGCGGAGGACAACACCCGCAAGATGCTGACCGGCATGTTCGGCGCGCTGGGCTACCAGGTCGAGTTCACGAGCCTGGACTGACCTCGGCCGGGAGCCACCCCGCCAGGGCGTCGAGGATCACGCCGAGCCCGAACGGGAACTCGTCGGCGAAGTCGTTGCCCGGTCGCAGGACGTGCTCGGTCGCCATCTCCACGAGGTGCGGGTACTCGCCCTCCCCGAAGTGCGCCATGATGTCCGCGGTCACCTCGGTGGCGGAATCGGGGCCGTTGAAGGGGAGCGCGGCCTCTTGGACCGCGAACCCGTACACGTAGCTGTCCAGCAGGGCGTAGGCGTGGGCGGTCATGGCGACCGAGAAGCCCGCGCGGCGCAGGGTGCCGATGGTCGCGTCGTGGTGTCGCAGCGTCGCCGGGCCGGGCGCCTTGCGCGACTCCAGCAGGCCGATCGCCCACGGGTGGCGCTTGAGCACGTCACGGGCGGAGTCCGCCCGCTTGACCATCTCGTGCCGCCAGTCGCCGCCGGGCGTCGGCAGCTCCATCCGGGCGAAGACCAGGTCCACGATGCCGTCGAGGATCTCGTCCTTGTTCTTGACGTGGTGGTAGAGGGACATCGGCTTGACGCCGAGCGCGTCGCCGAGGGACCGCATGGTCAGCCCCGCGAGGCCGCCCGCGTCGGCGATGGCGACGGCGGCGCGCAGCACGCGGTCCCGGCTCAGCGGTGCTCCTGCCTTCGACATCCGACCTCCGTGGTGACGGTTGCGCGGTGGTGACGGTCGCGTACTTAGTAAGGTACCGTCTGCCTTACTAAGTAAGGCCAGCACCGCCGGCGAAGGGGAACCCCATGTCAACGAGAGCCATCGGCCGGGCCATGGGGGCGCTGTTCCTCCTGGCGTTCGTCGCGTACGGCACCGGCACCGCCCTGGTCGGTTCGGGGTCGGGCGCGCGGGTGGCCGCGGGAGCCCTGCTGATGCTGGTGAACTCCGCCGTCGTGGTCGGCATCGGCGTGCTGGCGTTCCCGGTGCTGCGACCGCACGGCGAGCTGACCGCGCACGCGTACCTGGTCGGCCGGGCGGCGGAGGCGGCGCTGTTGGCCGTCGGCGTCGTGTTCGTGCTGCTGCCGGCGTCGGCCGGGGTGGGCGCGGCGGGCAACCACTACAGCTACCAGGTGGCGATGATGGCCGTGGGCGCCGTGGGCGTGCTGTTCTGCCGGGTCCTGCTGCGCGCCCGTCTGGTGCACCGCGCCATCGCGGTGTGGGGCGTGGTCGGCTACGCCGTCTTCCTGCTGGGCGCGGTCCTCGAAGTGCTCGGCTACGGCGTCGGCGTGGCGCTCTCCGTCCCGGGCGGCCTGTTCGAGGTCGCGCTGGGGGTCCTGCTGATCGCCAGGGGCTTCGCCCGGTCCGAGGTCGACCGGGAACCGGCGCTGGCGGGCTAGCGCATCGTCGCGCCGCCCGCCCCGGCCAGGGCGAGGACGGCCTCGTGGTGCGCGGAGGGGACGGGGTGCTGCGCGAGCCGGTCGCGCGGACCGATCAGGTGGACCTTCCGCCGGGCCGCGGGTTCCCGCTGCCGCAGCGCCACCACCCCCGGGCGAGGAGGCCGGCCGCCGGCGCGGTGAGGAGGATGCCGCCGACGAGCGCGAGCACGTCCCCGTCGGCCCGCGCCGGCAGCAGGACCCCGAAGAACGCGGGCAGCACCGCGAACGCCGCCGCCGTGCCGAACCCCCTGGACCAGGGGTTGAGCCGGACCACCTCGACGAACTCGCCGTACCCGTGCCGCCCGGCGACCTCGACGGCCTCGGCCCGGGTGCCCGCCCGGACCGGCGTGCCGCCGCGTCGCCCTCCCCCGTCACGGGCCCGCGATCACGTCGACCGCCAGGGCGCCGGAGGACACCGGGCCCCGGTCCGGAACGGCGTATGCTGCCCGACGATGAGGCGCAAGCTCCGGCCGCCGCTGGACCAGCGGCACGGCCTCGACCCGGCACGGCTGCGGTTCCCCGACGACGGGCCGTGGACGACGGTCCGCGACCACCTGGTCGACCGGTTGCCCCGGGTCGCGCCCGAGCGGATCGACCTGATGCTCGCCGAGGGCCGCGTGTACGGCCTCGCCGGCCCGATCGCGCCGGACGCCCCGTTCACGCCCGGCGGCGCGGTGTGGTTCCACCGCGACCTGCCCGACGAGGTGGCGGTGCCCTTCGAGATCCGGGTCGTGCACCGCGACGACGCCCTCCTCGTGGTCGACAAGCCGCACTTCCTGGCCACGATCCCGCGCGGCAAGCACGTGGTCGAGACGGCGCTCGTCCGGCTGCGCCGCGACCTCGGGCTGCCGCAGCTGAGCCCCGCGCACCGGCTGGACCGGGTGACCGCCGGCCTGGTCATGTTCGTGGTCGAGCCGACCCTGCGCGGCAAGTACCAGACCCTGTTCGCCGACCGCGCGGTGCGCAAGGAGTACGAGGCCATCGCGCCGCACGACCCCGCGCTGACCCTGCCTGCCCGCGTGAGCAGCCGCATCGTGAAGGTCAAGGGCGTGATCACCGCGCAGGAGGTGCCCGGTCCGCCGAACGCCGAGACGCGGGTCGAGCTGGTCGAGCACCGCGCCGGCTGGGGCCGGTACCGGCTGCTGCCGCTCACCGGCCGCACGCACCAGCTCCGCCTGCACATGGCCTCGCTGGGCGTGCCGATCCGCAACGACGACTTCTACCCCGTCCTGCGCGAGAAGCCCCTGGACGACTTCACCGACCCGCTCCAGCTGCTGGCGAAGGTGCTCGAGTTCACCGACCCGGTGACGGGCGAGCACCGTCGCTTCACCAGCGGCCTCGGGCTCGACCTCTAGTCCAGGTAGCCGAGCATCTGCGCGATCTGCGCGGTGCGGGACTGGAAGATCCGCTCCGCCAGGTCCTTCGCCTGCGGGTTGACGCCGCCCTCCTTCTCCAGCTTCGCCATCGCCACCGCGTTGTGCTGGTGGCCGATGAGCAGGTTCAGGAACGCCTTCTCGAACTCGCCGGCGCCGGTCGCGGCCAGTTCCGCGATGGCCTCCGGGCTGGTCGAGTGGTCACCGCCGTGGCCGGCGTGCAGCTGCGGGTTGTCGCCCGCCGTCTCCGGCTGCTCCCAGTCCGCCAGCCACTTCGTCATCGAGTCCACTTCGGACAGCTGGGTGACCTCGATGGCCGCGGCCAGGGTCTTCACCTCCGCGCGCACGGGGCCGTCCTTGGCCAGGCGCGCGATCTCCAGCGCGGCCCTGTGGTGCGGCACGGACATCTGGAGGAACATCACGTCGGTTTCGTTGAACTCGTCGGTCTCCACCACGGTCGACACGGGTGGCGGTGTCGCCGCGGGCGTGGCGGAGCCGCATCCGGCCAGCACGAGCAAGCCGGCCACCAGGGCTGCGAGGCGTCGCAAGGTCGTCCTCCTTCACCGGACGGCCCGCCCGCGCCGTCACAGGGTCGGCGCGGACGGGCTGCGGTCACATCGGCTCTACGTCAGGGTGTTCAGAGCCGCTGCCACAGGGACGCGGTGTTCGGCGGCTCCCAGCCCACGAGGGACGTGTGGGCTTGGATGCAGCGGTAGCCGACGCCGCCGTACGTCACCTGCGAGCCGACCGAGTAGGCGGTGTTGGGCGCCCACGTGCCGCCCACCGGGGGCGCGGTCGTGGTCGTCGTGGGCCGCGTGGTGGTGGTCGGCGTGGTCGTGGTGGTCGGCGTGCCGCCACCGGAACCCACCTGGAGGTCGACGCACGAGTAGAACGCCATGGGCGTGTCGGCGATGTTCCAGACCGCCAGCAGCTTGATCCGGCCGGTGCGACCGCCCAGGCTCACGTTGTGCGTCACGGTGGCCGCGGGCTGCCGGCCGCCGTCGTTGAACTCGGCGATCTTCGAGCCGCCGACGAAGTACTGCCACGTGGTGGTGGAGTGCCGGGCGGTGAGCGTCCAGTTGAACGTCACGTTGTTGCCCACCGAGGTGGTGGGCCACGCCCGGCTGTCGTCGTTGAGCTGGGCGAACTGGCTCAGGCCGGCGTGGCAGTTGTTCTGCCCCTTGGCCCCTTCCACGCTCTGCGGCTCGTAGACGATCGGGCCGCAGTTCGAGACTCGGCCCTGCGCGCACATCGCTTGCCTGCTGGGCGGCGACGAGATGTAGCCGTGCGCGCTCGCCGTCCCCGCCGACATCACGACGAAGAACGGGGTGATGCCCACGGCGGCCAGTACCACCGCGAGCTTGCGTTTCAGGCTCATGTGTCCAGCTCCTTCGGAGGAGACCCGGAGGGGTCTCCAAGGCAGGGTCCATTTCCGCGGCGGCCGGAACACGCGACGCGTGACGAGCCGGGGACGGTCCGTCACACCACGCGATGTGGTCTAGACCATAATCGTGAACGTCATCCGGGTCAAGGATCTGAACCGACTGGTCCAACCGCCCGTGACCCCGACTGTGAACGCGCCTGCGGGCGCAGGACGACCTCGAGGCCGAGCAGAGCGAGCTCGACCGGGCCAACGCCGACCGCGAGGCGACGGACCGGCAGGCAGGCCGAGGACGCGCGGGCGCAGTGCCGGTCGCTCAGCGCGACCGACCAGGCGGTGCTCGCGACACCCGGTGACACCCCGGACGTCGCGGTGCCGCCGGGGACCGCCGGCGTGGCGCTCGACTTCGCCCTCGCCCCGGCGCGGGGAGCAGTACGCGGACCCGACGCGTGGGACTGCCCCAGCCTCACCCAGGCCGCCTGCCGCGAGGCGGGCGTGGCGTTCCCGTGAAGATCACCGCCATCGACTCAATTGGCCCGATCGGTGTGATCCGGCGCTTGGTTGGCTGACACTGAGCTGTATGGAGGAGCACAAGGTCATCGCGGACGACGGCCGCGTGTTGTGGGCAGCCGACACGGGCCGCGCCGGACCAGGGCCCGCCGCACCGGGGCGGGGTGAGCCGCTGGTGCTGTGCCACGGCGGCCCCGGGCTGTGGGACATGTTCGACGGTCTCGCGGAGCTGCTGGCCGACCGGGTCCGGTTGATCCGCTGGGACCAGCGGGGCGGCGGCCGGTCCGAGCGCGAGGGGCCTTACACGATGGCCCGCACGCTGGCCGACCTCGACGCCGTCCGGGTCCACTTCGGACTCGCCAGGATGGCGCTGCTCGGCCACTCCTGGGGCGCGGACGTGGCGCTGCACTACGCGTTGGCGCACCCGGACCGGGTCTCGTCGCTGGTCTACGTCTCCGGCACCGGGTTGGGGCAGGACTGGCGCGCGGAGTACCGGCGCAACCGGGCCGAACGGCTGGCCGAGCCGGCCGTCCCGACCGCCCCGGGCCCGGTCGGGCGGGACGCGGCGGTCCGGCTGTGGACGGCGGACTTCGCCGACCCGGGGACGGCGCGGTGGCGGGCCGAGGAGCTGGCCACGCCGTGGTTCGGCGTGAACGAGGAGGCCAACGCCGCGTTGAACGCCGAGTCGCACGCGTGGGACGAGGCGGAGCTGATCGCGCGCTGCCGCGGCCTGGACGTGCCCACGCTGATCGTGGACGGCGCGGCGGACGTGCGGCCCCGGTGGTCGGTGGACTCGCTGGCCGACGCGCTGCCGGACGTGGCGCGGGTCGTGCTGCCCGGCGCGGGCCACGTGCCGTGGGTCGAGTCGCCGGGGTCGTTCGGGTGGGCCGTGCTCGCGCACCTGGACCGGTGACGCGGGACGGGGGCCGCCGCGCGACCCCCGCCACCACGCCGCTCAGCAGTACAGGTTGGCGCCCGCGGGCACGCCCAGGATGCCGACGAACCGCTGGTAGGCGTCGACCCGGCTCTGGACCTGCGCCGGGTTGCGCCCGCCGCACTCCAGCGACCCGTTGATGCTGCGGATCGTCTCGCCGAAGCCGTACCCGTTGACCATCGCGTTGTGCGGGGTCATCGTGCCCGGGCCGGACTGGGTGTTCCAGTACCAGAGGGCGGTCTTCCAGGCCACCGAGGCGTCGTTCTGCACCAGCCACGGGTTGGTGAGCAGCGGCAGGCCCAGCGCGTCGCCCGCCGCCTTGTAGTTGAAGTTCCAGCTGAGCTGGATGGGACCGCGGCCGTAGTAGGCCGCCTGGCCCGCGGGGCAGCCGTAGGGCTGGCCCGGGTCGCAGTAGTGCGGGTAGTTCGCCTGGTTCTGCTCGACGATGTGGACCAGGCCGCCGGTCTCGTGGTTGGCGTTGGCCAGGAACGCCGCCGCTTCCTGCCTGCGGACGGTGTCCGAGCCGGTCTTGGCGAAGCCGGGGTACGCGCCGAGCGCGGCCGTCAGCCCGGAGTAGGTGTAGAACGGGTTCCGGTTCGGGAACATCTGCTGGAACTGCGCCTCGCTCACCACGAAGCCGCCCGGCACGGGCGTGCTGGTCGTGGTGGTCGGGGTCGACCCGCAGTCGTGGGGGTTCCAGTACCAGGTGCTGATGACCGGGTCGTAGCCCGGGTTGTCGTGCTCGGCGATGTAGTACCTGCCGTCGGTGTAGCGCACGATGCTGCCGGCGGTGTACCACTGGCCCTGCACCCACGCCGGGTAGTCGCAGGCGGGCGGCGGCGTCGTGCCACCGCCGCAGGTCCCCTGGTCGGCCCAGACCGCGGCCGAGCCGGGGGTCTCGTTCTGGGTCCACCACTTGGCCTGCCAGTTGTGCCCGGAGTGCGACGCCGACATGCCGACTGTGTAGACGGCCGACGGGGTCCACGCGGACGCACAGGCGGCCGCGGCGGCGGTGTTGGCCACCACGACGGTCAGCGCCGCCCCGACCACGAAAGCGGCGATCGCCGCCACTGCGCGGAATCTCGACACAAAGATCCCTCTTTTCCGTTCGAGCGCCCTCGGACGTGTGATGGGGGCCACTCAACCGGAAATGGTCTACACCAGTCAAGAGCAAAGGCGAATCCCTCGCACATTCCATGGGAGCGCTCACACGGACGTGTTGCCGACCATCGCGGGTGCGACGCGACCGCCGGTGTTTCAATGGGCGGCGTGCAGTGGACGCGGTACTGGCGCGCGGCGGATGAGCCGGTCGAGGCGATGCACGCGCACTTCACCTCGCACCGGTACCACCGGCACAGCCACGACGCCTACTCGTTCGGGGTGACCGAGCAAGGGGTGCAGGCGTTCCGGTGCCGGGGCGGCGCGCACACCAGCGCGGCGGGCGAGGTGCTCGCGTTCAACCCCGACGAGGCGCACGACGGCCGCACCGCCACCGAGGACGGCTTCACCTACCGGATCGTCCACATCGGACCGTCGCTGGTCGCCGAGCTGCTGCCGCGGCTGCCGCTGTTCCGCGACCCGGTGGTGCACTCGCCGGCGTTGGCCGACGCGTTGCGCCGCCTGCACACCGTCCTGCAGGACGGCCACCTGGCCCGTGACGAGCACCTGATGCGCGCCGTGCTGGCGATGGCGTCCCACGTCGTGCCGCTGCCCACGACGACCGGACCGCGGGGCGACCCCTCCGCCGCGCGCGACCTGATCGAGGCCCACCACGCCGACGACGTCACCACCGAGGAGCTCACCAGGGCGACCGGCCTGAGCAGGTTCGCGCTCTACCGGGCGTTCCGCGCCGAGTACGGCCTCTCCCCCAGCGACTACCAGCGCCAACGCCGCCTGCGCGCGGCCAGGCGGCTGCTCGCGGACGGCCGCCCGGCGGCCGAGGCGGCGGCGCTCGCGGGTTTCGCCGACCAAGCCCACCTGACCCGGTGGTTCCGCCGCTGCTACGGCATCACCCCCGCCGTCTACGCCCGCTCTGTGAGCTGAGTCACAGCACGGAACGTCGGGTGCCACCGGCCGTCTCCTGGGTGGTGACGCGATCGCGTCGGGGGAAACAGGTGCCACGAGGTGTCTTCGTGGTGCCCGCCAACAGGGGGAGATCATCGTGGTGAAGGCATTTGCGCCCGCGCTCGCGCTCGTCGCGGCCGTTCCGGCGCTGTGGGGGACGGGTGCGGCGGCCGGCGCGGGGGACGTGGTGAGAGGGCCGGACCTCAACGGCGACGGCCGCGTGGACCGGGTCGTGGTGGGGGCCGTCGCGGGCGACCCGGAGCAGCAGGAGCTCGTCGCCGTCGTCCGCGGCGTCCGGTTCACCGCCCGGATGCCGCTGCACAGCTTCTTCGGCCTGCGGCCACTGCGCTTCGCGGACGTGGACGGCGACGGTCGCGACGAGGTGGTGGTGACCGAGTCCGTCGGGGCCAACACCGAGCTCTTCACGGTGTGGGGCTTGGGCGAGGCGGGTCTGCGCGCCGTCACCGAGGCGACCGGCCGGCCGCTCGTGCTGGCGGAGGGCGGTGGGGTGAGCGCGATCAGCGGGTACGGGTGCGAGGGCGTCGGCGACGAGCGCCGGCTCGTGGTCGTCCGCGGCGAGGTGGTGTGGTCCAGCGACCCGATGGTGTACGCGGGTGAACGCGTCGCCCACACCGTCCGCGACGGCGTCGCCACGGCGACCGCCACCACGCCGGTGCTCGCCGGCCGGGACGCACCGGCCTACCGGGTCGACCTGGGGTCCTGCGCCTGACGCGCGTCCGGACGCGGGCCACAACGGCCGTACGGGTGAACGAGCGCGGCGATCCGGGCGAGCCCTTCACATAACTGTGTTGTGTTTTCGTCCGATCGCCCGCTCGACCGGGTGTCACGCCCTCGGGACACTGATCACATGCCGCACATCGAGTTGGACAACGCCCTGCCCGGGATGGCCGGGTTGATGAACTACCGCCCCGAGACGGGCCGCCCGCTCAGCGAGCTCACCGAGGTGCTGTTGCGCGGCCCGAGCGACCTGACCCGCGGCGAGCGCGAGCTGATCGCCACGCACGTGTCCGAGTTGAACAAGTGCAAGTTCTGCGCGGGCTCCCACGGGGCCTTCGCCGCCGCGCAGCTGCCCGAGGACTACGAGCACACGCCCAAGATGGTGGCGTTGCTCGACATCGCCACGGCGGTGACCGACAGCGGGCGCGCGGTGACGGCCGAACTGGTCGCGAAGGCGAAGGAGAACGGCGCCACGGATGTCGAGGTGCACGACACCGTGCTGATCGCGGCGATGTTCTGCGCGGCCAACCGCTACGTCGACGGGCTGGCCACGTGGGCGCCCGACGACCCGGAGGCCTACCAGCGGATGGCCGAGAGGATCGTGCCCAACGGCTACACCTCGATCATCGGCATCAGCTGACGCGCCGGAACTCCGCCCACCACCGGTTGCCGGTGCGGTCGACCAGCACGGCGCGGAGGTCCTCGTCGGCGTACGACTCGACCTCCGCGCGCACCAGCGGCCACGGCGGGCCGGCCACCGGCTCGTCGTCGTCGCGGGCGTGCGCCAGGAGGACGAACGTGCCACCGGGCGCGACG
This sequence comes from Saccharothrix sp. 6-C, assembly GCF_016695385.1. NCBI lineage: Bacteria > Bacillati > Actinomycetota > Actinomycetes > Pseudonocardiales > Pseudonocardiaceae > Saccharothrix > Saccharothrix sp. 6-C. Next base: position 6,286,104 of record NZ_CP064192.1, read on the forward strand.
AACCGGCGCATGGCCGCGATGGCCGCCGGCCGCACGTCGGCGGGCAGCGCCTGGGCGATCAGCACCTCCACCACCACGTCGAACGCGCCCGACCACTCGGCGGGCGGGTCGAGCAGGTCGGCCACCACGAACCGCGCGGCCGGGAACCGCTGCGCCGCCACGCCCACCGCGGTCGGCGAGATGTCGAACCCGAGGGTGTCGAACACCAGGCCGGCGAGGAACCCGGCGTCCTGCCCGTACCCGGCGCCGACGACGAGCGCGCGCCGGCCCGTGCCGTCCTCGTCCTTGAAGCGGTCCAGGATCAGCTGGTGCGGTTCGTCCCGGTGCCACGGCACGTCCACCTCGCCGCGGGCCGCGGCGGCGTAGAGCCGTTCGAACGCCGTGCCCGCGTCCGCCGAGCCGAGCCGCCGGATCCGGGCCAGCACCTCGTCGCGCCCGGGCTCGGCCGAGTCGGTGTGCGCCACGATCGCCGGGACGACCACGTCCCACACGCCCGGCGGCAGCTCGTGCCCGCAGTCCTCCAGCAGCAGCAACGTCGCGCCGGGCACCTCCCGCGCCATCGCCTCGCCGTGCCCCGGCGGGGTCAACGGGTCCACGTCGCCGTGCACGACCAGCGTGGGCGCCGTGATCGTGCCCAACCGGGACCGCCACGACTCGACGTGGCCGATCCCGAAGTGGTTGCGGCTCGCCGCGATGTCCCGCGCCCGGTCGAACACCCGTCCGGCCGCCGCACGCGCCGCGGCCGCGTCCACCGGCCGCCCTCCGGCGTAGGGCCGGTCCGCCGCCGCCAGGTGCTCGACCACGGCGTCGCGGTCGGTCCAGTCGGGCGCGGGCGGCGCGCCGGCGGCGAAGTGCTCCAGCAGCGCGGGTGACATGGGCGGCAGGTCCGGGGCGCCGGGACCGGCCGGGCTGGTGGCGATCAGCGTCAGCGTCGCCACCCGGTCGGCGTTGTCGAGCGCGAGGAGCTGCGCGAGGCCGCCGCCCATGGAGATGCCGACGACGTGCGCCCGCGTGACCGCCAGGGCGTCCAGCACGCCGACCGCGTCCGCCGCGAGGTCCGCGAACCCGTAGCCCGGCTCTCCCGGCGGGTAGGTCACCGACCGCCCGGTGTCGCGGTGGTCGTACCGGATGACGTAGCGCCCGCCGTCGGCCAGCCGCGCGCAGAACCCGTCGGCCCACGACAGCATCGACCCGGTCGCGCCGGCGACGAGCAGCACCGCCGGGTCCGCCGGCGTGCCGAAGGTCTCCACGCACAGGTCGACGCCGTTGGCCTTCGTGATCCACCCGGTCACGTGCCCACCGTAGCGCGCGCGACCAGCTCGGCCTGCCGGAAGCGGTCCTCGGTGAAGGGCATCGCGACCACCCGGTCCGCACCCGCCTGCGCCAGCCGCCCGAAGTGGTCGCGGGCCTGCTCGACCGACCCGGTCACCAGCGCCTCCCGCGCCTGCTCCTCGGTCAGCCCGTAGTCGGTCATCGACCGGATCCGGTGCTCCACCGCCGCCGCGGGCACGTCGCCCAGCGCCACGCCCACCCCGACCGTCACCCCGCACACCGGCCGACCGTGCTCCTGCGCCAGCTCCCGCAGCCGCGCCACCCCCGTCGACACCGCCCGCGACGGCACGAACGCCGGGTACCAGTGGTCGCCGAACCGCGCCGCCCGCCGCAACGCGGCCCTGCCCCCACCGCCGACGAGCACCGGCGGCATCACCGCGCCCGGCGACAGCGCGACGTCCGCGCCGTGCACCCGCGCCGCCCGGCCCCGCACCAGGTCCGGCAGCACGGCCAGGGCCGCGTCCGTCCGCCGGCCCCGTTCCGCGAACGGCACGTCGACCGCGTGCCACGCGGCCTCGCCGTGCGCCGCGCCGCCGCTGCCGACGCCGAGCAGCACCCGTTCCCCGGACAGGTGCTGGAGGGTCGCGACCTGCTTGGCCGCCCAGGCGACCGGCCGCAGCGGCAGGACCATCACGCCGAACCCCAGCTTGACCCGACCGGTCGCGGCGGCGACGGCCGCGAGGACCAGCGTCGCGTCCAGGAACGGGGTCACGGGGACCAGGTGGTCGCCGTGCCAGACCGACTCCAGCCCCAGCCCCTCGGCGTGCCGTGCGTGCGCCACCGGGTCGGTCCCGAACCCCGGCAGGGTGATCCCGACGTCCATCAGCGCGGCTCCACGATCATGCTCACAGCGTGTGACCTCCAGTTAACTGGAGGTCAAATTCAGTCTTGTGAATGTGCGACGAGTCACTCTAGAGTCCCTGGGAGCGCTCCCTGGGAGCGCTCCCAGAAGCGTCGTCAACCGTCAGAGCAGACGGAGGAGACCCAAGTCCATGAGATCGCTTCCTTCTCCCCGGTGGCGCCGCCAGGCCACCGCAGCCCTCGCACTAGTGGCGGTCAGCGGCGCGCTAGCGTCCGGAACGGCCTACGCGGCCGACTACGAGAGGCTCGTCAACGGCTCGTTCAGCGCCGGCTCCGCCGACCCGTGGTGGGCCAGCGCGGGCGTGTCGAACCGCGTCACGAACGGCGAGCTGTGCGCCACGGTCACCGGCGGCACGGTCAACCCGTGGGACTCCCTGATCGGCCAGAACGGCGTGCCGTTCGAGGCGGGCCAGTCCTACACGATGTCCTTCGACGCCTACGCCTCGGTCGCCAGGCCGGCGGCGGCGGTGGCCGGTGAGGGTGTCAGCCCGTACCGGCAGATCGCGAAGCACGACGTCGCGCTGACCACGACGAAGCAGCACTTCACCTTCACGTTCACCTCGGAGCTGGACTTCCCGGACGCGGGGCCCGGGCAGGTCACCTTCCACCTCGGCGCGCAGGCGGCCGACACGACGGTCTGCGTGGACAACGTCTCCCTCGTCGGCGGCGTGAAGCCGCCGGGCGGCGACCCGGCCAACCCGCCGAAGAAGATCAACGTCAACCAGGTCGCCTACGTGCCCGGCCTGCCCAAGCAGGCCACGCTGACCTCGGACGCGCTGACCGCGCAGACGTGGGCGCTGAAGAACTCGGCCGGCACGACCGTGGCGACCGGTCAGACCGTGCCCAAGGGCTCCGTGGACCCCGAGTCGGGCGACTCCACGCACCTGATCGACTTCTCGTCGTACGACACCGCGGGCACCGGCTACACGCTGACCGTCGGCACCGAGACGAGCTTCCCGTTCGACATCGCGACGGACCAGGTCAAGAAGCTGCGCTACGACTCGCTGGCGTACTTCTACCACAACCGCAGCGGCATCCCGATCGAGGCGCAGTACGTGGGCGAGCAGTACGCGCGCCCCGCCGGCCACCTCAACGTCGCGCCGAACCAGGGTGACAACAACGTCCCCTGCCTCGCGACCATCACCTGCGGCTACACGCTCGACGTGCGCGGCGGCTGGTACGACGCGGGCGACCACGGCAAGTACGTCGTCAACGGCGGCATCTCGGCGTGGCAGGTGCTCAACACCTACGAGCGCGCGAAGCTGATCGGCGACGCCGCCGCGCTGGGCGACGGCAAGCTGAACATCCCGGAGAAGGCCAACGGCGTCCCGGACATCCTGGACGAGGCCCGCTGGGAGGTCGAGTTCCTGCTGAAGATGCAGGCGCCCGACGGCATGGTGCACCACAAGATCCACGACCAGAACTGGACCGGGCTGCCCCTGCTGCCCCACCAGGACCCGCAGGCCCGCCGGCTGTCCGCGACCAGCACGGCCGCGACGCTGAACACGGCCGCGGTGGCGGCCCAGGCGGCCCGCATCTGGAAGACGATCGACCCGACGTTCTCGGCGAAGGCGCTCGCGGCGGCCACCAAGGCGTACGCGGCGGCGAAGGCGAACCCGAACAAGATCGCCGACCCGAACGACGGCACCGGCGGCGGCTCCTACAGCGACGCCACCCTGACCGACGAGTTCTACTGGGCGGCGGCGGAGATGTTCGCCACCACCGGCGAGTCCACCTACCGGACCGACCTCACGTCGTCGACGCACTACAAGGGCAAGAGCCTGACCACGCGCGGCTTCGACTGGGGCTCCACCGGCCCGCTGGGCGACATCACGCTGGCGCTCGTGCCCAACGGCCTGCCGGCCGCGGACGTCGCGGCGATCAAGTCGGCGTTCACCGGCGTGGCGGACTCGCTCCTCACCCAGATGGCCGGTCAGGCCTACCCCGCGCCGTACCGCCCGACCGAGGGCTACGACTGGGGCTCCAACGGCCTGGTCGCGAACAACATCTCGGTGCTCGCGCTGGCGCACGACTTCACCGGCGCGGCCAAGTACCGCGCGGGCGTGTTCCAGGGCCTGAACTACCTGCTCGGCCGCAACCCGATGTCGTACTCGTACGTCTCGGGCTACGGCGACCAGGCGGTCAAGAACGTGCACCACCGGCACTGGGCGAACCAGCTCGACCCGACGCTGCCGAACGCGCCCGCGGGCGCGCTCTCCGGTGGCCCGAACAGCGCGCTGCAGGACCCGATCGCCGCGCGCCTGCTCACCGGCTGCAAGGCCCAGAAGTGCTTCGTGGACCACATCGAGGCGTACTCGGTCAACGAGGTCACGGTCAACTGGAACTCCGCGCTCGCGTGGATCGCCAACTGGGCGGCCGAGAAGGTCACGACCGCCCCGCCGGTCGACACCACCGCGCCGTCGACGCCGGGCACCCCGGTGGCGTCGGACATCACCACGACGGGCGCGAAGCTGACGTGGACGGCGTCCACCGACGCGGAGAGCGGCGTCAAGGAGTACGACGTCATCTCCGTCGAGGGCGACGCGCTGCGCGTGGTCGCCACGGTCACCTCGCCGTCGGCGACGCTGACCGGGCTGCGGCCCGACACGGCGTACAGCTTCACCGTGGTGGCGAAGAACGGCGCGAACCTGCGTTCGGCCATGTCGCCGCAGGCGAGCGTGCGGACCAAGCCGGACGTGGTGGCGGGCTACTGCAAGGTGACCTGGCAGGCGTCCTCGTGGTCGACCGGCATGTCGGTGAACGTCACCGTGACGAACACCAGCGCCCAGGCGTGGAACGGCTGGAAGCTCGAGTTCACCATGCCGGGCAACCAGAAGATCACGCAGGGCTGGTCGGCGACGTGGGCCCAGTCGGGCCAGGCGGCGTCCGCGACGAACCTGTCGTGGAACCGCACGCTGGCGCCCGGCGCGTCGACGGGCATCGGCTTCAACTCCTCCGGGTCGGGCTCGACGACTCCGCCGACCGACTTCCGGGTGAACGGGAACCCCTGCACCGCGGGGTGACCTCGCAGCACGGACGGTCCGGCGCACGGACCTCCGCATGACCGGTGGCGGGGTTCCCACGAACCCCGCCACCGCCCACTCCGAGAGTCCAACGTCCACGGCGCGAGAGTCCAACGCTCGGAACGCGAGAGTCCAACGCTCAGACACCCTGAGTTCAACGCTCGGGCATACCGACCGGTCTGCCGAGTGTTGAATTCAGGGGTCCTGAACGTCGGACTCTCGCGCCGTGAGCGTTGGACTCTCGCGCTCTGAGCGTTGGACTCTCGCGCTGTGAGGGTTGGACTCTCGCGGTTAGGGGTTGGTGGAGGCGTTGCGGGAGCGGCGGTTCGGGGGTGGTGGGTCGACGACGACCTTGACCACGGCCTTCAGCCGCTCCACCGTGCCGCGGGGCGGCGGGGCGGTGACGCGTTCGCGCAGCAGCGGCAGCCCGTCACCCGTCAACGCGTCCAGCCCCACCGCACGGCCGCTCATCGCCAGCACCAACGACTCGGCGTCACCCCGCACCACCGCGCCCGCGCCCGACGCCCAGCCGGTGTCCACGGCCTCCAGCCGCAGTCCCGCCAACCGGGACCCCAGCGCGTAACCCGGCGACGGTTTGGCGGCCAGGTGCTGGAACGCCACCCACAGCCGGTCCTCCGGCACGTCCCGCCCGATGCCCAGCGGCACGCGGATGTCGTAGTCGTGCAGCACGATGTCGGTCAGCACGGGGTCGTAACCCGAACGCGGGATGGTGGTCCTCGACGTCGACCACCGGCGCAGCCGGGCGGTGAGCTCCGAGGTCGGCAGCCGGGCGGCCTTGGCGGTCAGCTCCCGGTTGAGCCGGTCGAAGTCGGCGGCCATGGACACGATGCCCCAGTAGATCTTGAGCTGGCCGAACCTGAGGTAGGTGGTCAGGTGCGCGCCGACGTCGTGCACGGTCCACCCCGCGGACAGGCTGGGCGTGGCCAGTTGGCCCGCGTCCAGCCCGTCGAGGAGGTCCGCCATCCGCCGCCGCTCTTCAACGAGCATGTCGTGGACCTTCATCCGTCCACGCTAGGGCGTGCGATCGATCACACTGTTATCCCGGCTTGCGGACTTCAACGCGGACAGGAACCGCTCCGGCGCGTCGCGCAGCACGTTGTGCCCGGCGGGCCACGCCTCGACGTGCCAGGTCGGGTCGTCGCGGAGCCGTTCGTGGGTGGTGGCCAGCGGGCTGTCCGGGAACTCGGCCATGAACAGGTACCGGCGGTCGGTGACCTGGTCGACGGCGCCGGTGATCGACGCCCGTTGCAGCAGGGTGGCCAACGGGTGGTGCGTCGCGCGCTCGTCGAAGATCGGCAGCGGGGCCGTGGCGAACCCGTCCCCCGCCGCCCCTTCGACGTACCACTTGCGCCAGTCGCCGTGCACGATGTCGTACGCCGACTCGCCGTCACGCGGCACGAACGCGTCCACGTACACGAGCGTCGCGACCCGGTCCGGCGCGCGGTCGGCGACGACGGTGGTCACCATGCCGCCGTAGCTGTGCCCGACGAGCACGGCGTCCCGCAGGTCGTGCCGCTCGAACAGGTCGAGCACCTCGGCCACGTGGTCGTCCAGGTTCACCCGTCCGGTGCTCAACGTGACCGCGTGCACCTCGTGGCCCTCGGCGCGCAGCCGTTCGGAGATCGGGTCGTAGTACCAGCCGCCGTGGCAGGCGCCGGGAATGAGCACGTAGGTCGTCATGGCCACCACGCTAGGAGGCCTTTAGGACATAGGATGTCCGTGATGACGATGCCGGGGAGGATGTTGCGCCTGCTGTCGCTGATGCAGGGCAGGCGTGACTGGACGGGGCCGGAGCTGGCCGAACGGCTGGGTGTCACGGACCGGACGGTGCGCCGCGACGTCGAGCGGCTGCGGGAGCTGGGCTACCCGGTCGACGGCACGACGGGCACGGCGGGCGGGTACCGGCTCGCGTCGGGCCGCAACCTGCCGCCGTTGCTGCTGGACGACGACGAGGCGGTGGCTGTGGCCGTGGGTCTGCGCACGGCGGCGGGCGTGCACGGCATCGAGGAGTCGTCCACCAGGGCGTTGGCGAAGCTGGAGCAGGTGCTGCCGTCGCGGCTGCGGCAGCGGGTCGCGGCGGTGCGGGACGCGATCGCGGTCATGGCGGTGGACGGCCCGGTGTCCGACCCGGCGGCGCTGGGCGTGCTGGCGTCGGCGTGCCGGGACCACGAGGTGGTCGCGTTCACGCACCGGGGCCGGGAGCGGCGGGTGGAGCCGCGCAGCCTGGTGACGGCCTACCGGCGCTGGTACCTGCTGGCCTTCGACCCGGAGCGGGAGGACTGGCGTACGTTCCGGGTGGACCGGATGGTCGCGCCCCGCGCCACGGGTCGCCGCTTCACGCCGCGGGAGCCGCCCGAGGGCCCGGCCGCGTACGTGGCCCGTTCGCTGACCACCGCGCCGTACCGGCACACGTGCACGGCCGTGGTCGACGCGCCGGCGTCGGTGGTCCGGTCACGGCTGGTGGTGGCGTTGCCGGGCCGGGTGGAACCGGTCGACGACCGGACGTGCCGGGTGCGGTTGGGCGCGGACGACATCGCGCACGTGGCCGCGGACCTGCTGCTGCTGGGCGCTCCCTACACGCTCGACGCCTCGCCGGAGGTCCTCGCGGCGTTGCGCGAGGTCGGCTCCGGCATCACCGGTGGGCGTCCTGGCCCGCCGGGCGGATCAGGATCTCGTTGACGTCCACGGTCGGCGGCTGGCTCACCGCGTACAGCACGGCACGGGCCACGTCCCGCGGGTCGAGCTTGGGGTCGGCCGCCCGCGACGCGGGGATGCCGCCGGTGTCGGTCAGGCCGGGTTGCACCAGCGTGACGCGGACGCCCGTGCCGACGCACTCGGCCCGGATCGCCTGCGCGAGCCCCGTCACCGCCCACTTGGTGGCCGAGTAGAGGTTCCCCGGCCGCACCCCGCGCCCGGCCGCCGACCCGGTCAGCACCAGGTGGCCGGCGTGGCGCATCAACGCGGGCATCGCCGCCCGCGCGGTGAACGCGGGGCCGCACACGTTCGTCAGCACCATGTCGCTCCACTCGGCGGGCGGCGCGCCGCCGGTCGTGGTGAACGAGGTCGTGACGCTCGCGCCCGCGTTGGCGAACACCACGTCGAGGCTGCCCCACTCCTCCTCGACGCGCCCCATCAGGGCCGCGAGCTGCTCGTACACCCGCACGTCGCACGAGGCCGCCCACACCCGGTCGGGTCCGCCGAGCTGCGCGGCGAGCTCCGCCACCGCGTCCGCGTCACGGGCCGTGAGGACCAGTCGGTACCCGGCCTCGGCCGCCAGGCGGGCGGTCGCCGCGCCGATGCCCCGGCCGGCCCCCGTCACCAGGAATACTCCTGCTCCCATGGGGTGCAGGTTACCGCTGGTCAGCTCCGATTCACCGGATCGGAGCAACAAAACAGCGGCCTGCGGCGTCTTACGGGAACATCCACTGATTGGGGGCACATGAACATCAACCGCAGGTTCGCGCTGGGGCTGGGCTCGGCGGCGGCGGCGAGCGCCGTCCTCGGTTCGACCGCCGGGACCGCGCAGGCCCAGACGACCGAGGCGGAGTGGGACGCGGTGATCCCGACGACGGCCGAGCAGGCGCGCCGCAAGATCTCGCTGAAGTACGCGTGGGAGACGGCGCGGGCGCGGGGCACGTGGTCGTCCTACATCGGCGTCGCCGACCCGGACGGCGTGGTGAAGCCGGCCGTCGAGGCCGAGGCGGACCGCGTGGTCGAGGCCTACAGCGTGAACAAGGTCGCTGTCGCGCTGGCCGTGCTGGACAAGGTCGACCGGGGCCTGATCACGCTGGACCAGCGGGTCGAGGTCACCTCGGACATCGTCATCCGGGACACCGACGGCATCTTCCACCTCGACGGCGGCTATCCGAGCTCGGTGACCGTGGGCCACGCCCTGGCCAACCTGCTCACGGTGTCGGACAACACCGCGGTGCGCCTGTGCGGCCTGGTCGTGCCCGCGCTGGAGCTGAACGAGATCCTGCGCGCCAAGGGCTTCGTGCACACGCAGGTCGTCCCGGTGGCCAACCCGAACCGGTTCTACCTCGGCACCACCACGGCGCGCGAGACGTTCACGATGCTGCGCAGGCTCGCGGCGGGCGAGCTGCTGTCGGCGGCGTCGACCCAGCACCTGTTCACGGTGCTGCGGTCGTTGACGTCGTTCACCGACGGGATCCGGCTCAACCTGACCTCGGCGGAGCGGCTGAACGTGGCGACGAAGGCGGGTTGGGAGGCCGACGGCCGCAACGAGGCGGGCATCGTGTTCGATGTGAACGGCAAGCCGATCATCACCTACGCGCTGTTCGCGTCCGGCCAGTACAGCGGCAACCAGGCGGTGAACGAGGAGAACTACGGGGCCACCCACCCGGCACTGCGCGCCCGCGCCGCCCTGGGCCGCACGCTGTACGACTCGGTCCTCCGCATCACCGCGAACACCCCGCGCACCTACCGCACCCCGCAGTACCGCCCGGTCAACGGCGGCTGACGCACGCGCGACGGAGCCCGCCCCACGAGCACGGGGGCGGGCTCCGTCGCGCGGTCAGGAGTTCTTGAGCCCGGCCAGGAACTTCCGCCACTCCCCTGCCGGGAACGACAGCGTCGGGCCGGCTGGGTTCTTCGAGTCACGGGTGGCGACTCCCTCGCCCACCGGCGCTACTTCGACGCAGGACGGACCTTCCCCGCTGTGGCTGCTCTTGCGCCAGGCCGACCGATCCTCGTGCTTCACAGTCGCCGGAACCTCCTTCGTTGCTAACGCGCGGCGATCTCGGCGATCAGCGCGGCCGAGTCGTCAGGGCTCTTGGCCACCGCTACCAGGTGGTCGAAATCAGACCGGAAGCGCGTGATGTCGGCGTCCGATTCCAAGAATATCTCGCCTGCCTGGCTGTCCACGTGGACCAAGTCGTGGTCCAGCGGATCTTCGAAGTCCATGACGATGAACTCGCCCGGCATCCCGGGGTGCGCGCCCGCGCTGAACGGGACGACCTGGATCGTCACGTTCGGGGCGGTGGCCGCTTCCACCAAGCGGTCGAGTTGCGCCCGCATGACGTCCCGGCCCCCGACCTCGTGGTGCAGCGCGGCCTCGTCGAGGATCGCCCACAGCTTGATCGGCCGGTCCTTGGTCAGGACCGCCTGTCGCTCCATCCGGGTGCGCACCCGGTCCTCGACCTGTTCGGGAGTGGCCGCGTACGAGATCCCGCGGACCACCGCGCGGGTGTAGTCCTCGGTCTGGAGCAAGCCGGGGATGAACATGGCCGAGTAGTGGCGGAGGCCGTGCGCATCTCGTTCGAAGCTGATGTAGGTCGTGTACTCCTCGCGCAGGCTCTCGTGCCAGGGCTGGATCCAGCCCTCCCCCGCCGACTGCTTGTACAGCGCCTTCAGGCGGAGCTGCTCGTCGGTCGGGATCTCGTACAGCTTGAGCAGCATGTCCAAGGTCCGGTACTGCGGGCGGGCACGGGCGGTCTCGATGCGGTAGAGGGTGGTGGAGTGCAGGCCGGTCCGCTCCTCCACGTCCTCGCGGCGCAGGCCGGTGCCGTCGCGGAGCCTCCTGAGCTGCCCGGCCAACCTGCGCAACCTGATGGTCGGCGTGCTCCTCTTCGCGGCCACGATGTCCGTCCTCCTCGGTGCTGCACGGCGAACGCAAGGCCCCTCTCTGCGTTTTTTGCGTTCCACGTCGGAGGTCGGCAGCCTTGCGGGCAGTCACCGTATCGACGACGCAGCGTAATCACCACCACCTGGACCGGTGGGGCGGGAGGAGCGACATGACCGAGCAGGAGTTCGCCGTGCTGGTGCAGGAAGTCGCGCGGGAAGAAGCACCGAGGCTGTTCGCGATCGTGGAGGAGCAGGGTGACCGGGAGAGCGTCCGGGTGGCGGGCTACGGCGTCGCCTTCGAGGACCGGGCCGAGGTCAGCGCCGTGGAAGGCGGCTTCCACCTCAGCTCCCAGAGCCCGGAGAGCGCGCGCGTCCTGTTCGAGATCAGTTCGCGGTCGGCCGGGACGCGGCGGGCCCACCTGGTGTGGCTCCGGTAGGGGCCGGGTGGCGCGTGCGCGCCACCCGGCTCGTCAAGCGACTACTTCGACGGCACCTTGGGCAGGGTCTGCGTCGGGCTCTCGTCCGGCGGCGGGTTCTGCGGGTCCGGCGGGTTCTTCTGGTCGGCGTTCGACATGGTTGTTCCTCTCGTCCGTGCCATGAGCGGTCGCAGGGCGGTCGGGGTGGGGGATGACCAGGGCCGTGACGTCGTCACGGCTGCCGTGCGCGCGGGCCGCGGCGACCAGTTCCTCGGCGCACCGCTGCGGGTCGTCGCCGTGGTCGAGGAGCAGCCCGCGGAACTCCTCGTGCGGCAGCTTGAGACCGTCGGAGGCGAGGACCAGCAACCGGGCGACCGCCTCGAAGCCCTCGACGCCGTAGAGCGGGACCCGGCCCAGGTTGTGCCGCAGCTTGTGGTCGTGCGCGGCGGCTTCGGCGTCGGTCGCGCCTTGGCCGCGCATCTCCTCGCCGAGGGTGTGCGGGGTCGTGAAGCGGCGCAGGGTGCCGTCGTCCTTGAGGCCGTAGGCGGAGCTGTCGCCGGCGTGGGCGATGCGCCAGTAGCCGCCCGACCGCACCGACGCCACGACGATCGCGCCGTTGGGCTCGGGGCTGTCGTCGTCGTCGTGGTCGGCGTAGGGGGCCGAGGCGGCGACGACGCCGAGCACGGGCGTGCCCCGGGCGGCCACGCGGGCGGCGACGGACGCGGCGACGTGGGCGAAGTCCACGACCTCGGGGGTCGAGCCGGTGCCGTCCACCACCGCCGCCGCGAACGTGTCGCGGTACGCGTGGTGGGCGTGGGCATCGGCGTTGAGCGGGCGGCTCGGCCCTCGGGAGGTCGCCGCGCCGACCTGGACGCGGGCGGAGGACACCACCGGGATACCGGCTGACGTGGTCATGGGGCGGATCCTCTCGCGGCGACGACCGCTTGGCCGTGACCGTAGAGCGAAAATCCCCACAACAGCGCGGGAAACACCTGTCAGAACCGCGCGCGCCACTCAGCCGGGTGATCCGGCGGCGGGCGGGCACGCCGTGCGACCGCCCGCCGTCCCGCCGCACCGGCGGCGACACGGCGGTCGGCGGCTCCTCGCTCAGGGGATCAGCAGCAGCTTGCCCGTCGAGGCGCGCTTCTCCAGGTCGGCGTGCGCGACGCTGGCCTCGGCCAGCGGGTACTTCTGTCCGATGTGGACGGTGATGGCGCCGTCGCGCACCCAGGCGAACAGGTCGTCCGCCCGGCCCATCAGCTCCTCGCGGGTGGCGATGTAGTCCGGGATCATCGGCATGACCAGGCGAGGGGAGCCCGGCTTGCCCGCCCTCATGTCGATGGACGTGATGGGACCGCTGGTCTGCCCGTACAGCACGATGGTGCCGCGCGAGCGCAGGGCGGCGAGGTCGCCGTCGATGGTGTCGTGGCCGACGCCGTCGTAGATGACGTCCACGCCCTTGCCGCCGGTCAGCTCCCTGGCCGCGGCGGCGAAGTCGACCTCCGTGTACCGGATCACCTCGTGGGCGCCCGCCGCCCGGGCGACCTCTTCCTTCTCGGCGGTGGACACGGTGCCGATGACCCGCGCGCCCCGGAGCCGGGCCACCTGGGTGAGCAGCCGGCCCAGGCCGCCGGCCGCCGCGTGGACGAGCACGGTCTCGCCGGGGCTCACCGGGTAGCACGACCCGGTGAGGTAGTGGGCGCTCAAGCCCTGCAGGAGCACGGCGGCGGCCTGCTCGGCGCTGACGCCGTCGATCACCGGCACGACGCTGTCGACGGAGACCACGACCTGCTCGGCGTAGGAGCCGGTCGGGCCGAAGACGAGGCTGGCGACGAGGTCGCCGACGGCGACACCGGTGACACCGGCTCCGACGGCCGCCACGGTCCCGGAGCACTCCAGGCCGGGGACGTACGGGAGGTCGCGGGGGAACAACCCGATCCGCTGGTCGATGTCGTGGAAGTTGACGCCGGCCGCGGCCACGTCGATGAGCACCTCGCCGGGACCGGGCGCCGGGGTCGCCCACTCGCCGAAGGTTAACTGCTCGGGACCGCCTTGATGGTGCACTACGGTTGCACGCACTGCGCTCACCCTTTCGCTGACCACGAAGTCCGACGGGGGCAAACGTCCCCGTGTATCCGAATTCTCTTCGCAATCAGCCCCGGCGTTACCCCCCATTATTGCTGCTCACGGTGGGTATAGCGCCGGTAAACCTAAAGTGACTTAGATCACCTCCAACACTTCGGGCCTTGTAGCGCAACTTACGGGTTGCACCTCGACGTGGTCCGGTGCGACCATGGCGACACGCCCGGGTTCCCGTGCGGTCCACGCCGACCAGCCCCCGCCCGTCGGCCGGGAAGGACCCCCTTGACGCCCGTCGTGACCACCGCCCACCACCACGCGCACCCGGGAGAGACCATGGACGGCCAGGACTTCAGCACCACCATCTCGACGCACCGGACACCGGACGAGGTGTTCGCCGCCGTGGTGGACACGAGGGGGTGGTGGTCCGAGCACATCGACGGCGGCACCACCCGGGTCGGCGACCGGTTCACCTACCACTACTTCGACAACCACCGCTGCACCGTCGAGCTGACCGAGGTCGTGCCCGGCGAGAAGGTCGTGTGGCGGGTGCTGGACAACTACTTCAGCTTCACCCAGGACCGCACCGAGTGGACCGGCACGGAGCTGGTCTTCGCCATCTCCCCCACGGCCGACGGCGCCCAGCTCCACTTCACCCACGTCGGCCTGGTGCCCGAGTACGAGTGCTTCGACCTCTGCTCGAAGTCGTGGGGCTTCTACGTCGGGACCAGCCTGCGCGAGCTGATCGACACCGGCAAGGGCCGCCCCAACACCAGGACGGCGGGCGGCGAGCTGTACCGGGCGCCGACGCCGGTCCGGTCCGTGATCGGCACGCGCGCGGCAGCGCCGCGGCGCCCGTGACCGGTCGTCGGCCGGCGGCACGTTGACAATCCGTTCCCGGTTGTATCCGGAGCGCGACGCGCGCCTCCTGTAAGCAGGGGGTGAACGATGACCGACCTGCTGCACCACCGCGCGCCACGGCGGGAAGTGCCTCCTCCGCTGCGCCGGTCCCACGACATCCAGGGCAACGTCCTGGCCGCGTTCAACAAGGACCACCAGCTGTTCCGGTTCGTCCGCTTCACCGACGACCGGCTCGGGCGCACGTGGCTCGCCGCCATGCTCGGGCACCTCGACGCGACCTCCGACGTGGAGGACTTCAACGAGCTGTTCTCCTTCGGGCGCACGACGTCCGGCGGCGACCCCGCCGGACTGAGGGCCACCTGGGCGAACGTGTCCCTCACGCCCGAGTGCCTGATCGACCTGAGCGTCAACCCCGACGCGACCCGGGAGGACCTGCGGGAGCACTTCCCGCACACCGCCGAACGAGCGGCGCGGGCCAACGGCGACACCGGCGACTCGGCGCCCGCCCACTGGCTGTTCGGCCGCGCGGACCAGCGGGTGGACGCCGTGGTCACGGTCGCGTCCGACGACCCGGACCGCCTGGCGGGGACCGCGCGCGACCTGGACGTGCTCGACACCCTGCTCGGCGTCACGACGGTCCACGAGCAGCACGCCGCCACGCTCCCGGGTGACCGGCGCGGGCGCGAGCACTTCGGTTACAAGGACGGCATCTCGCAGCCCGGCGTGCGCGGTTTCCACCACGAGGACCGCGACCGGCCGGGCCACCGCGCCGGCCGGCCGGGGACGCTGCTGGTGAACGCGGGCGAGTTCGTGTTCGGTCACCCGGCCGAGTCGCCCCGCCCGCACGCCGCCGCGTGGCTGACGGACGGCTCGATCCAGGTGGTCCGCCGCCTCACCCAGGACGTGGACGGCTGGCGCGACGCCGTGGAGCGGCACGGCCGGGGACCGGAGCTGATCGGCAGGCGCCCGGACGGCCGCCCCCTGGCCGCGCGCCCCGGCCACCCCGACGGCGGTCACCCCGAGGACCCGGTGCGGCACAACGACTTCGACTACGCCGACGACCCGGCGGGCACGGCGACGCCCTGCCCGGCCCACATCCGCAAGACGAACCCGAGGTCGTTCACGCACCGGACGCCCCGGGAGCACCGGGTGCTGCGCCGGGGCATCCCGTTCGGCCCCGCCGCGACCGGGTCGGCCGACGACCACGAGCGCGGCCTGGTGTTCGTGGCCCACTGCACGTCGTTGGCCGAGCAGTTCGAGTACGTCCAGCGGACGTGGGCGCTCAACCCGGACTTCGCGCCGGGCGAGCGCGGCGCGCCCACCGGGGTCGACGCCGTGATCGGCGGCGGCTTCGTGCGGACCACCGGCGCGCTCTACGCGCTGACGCCGTCGATCAGCACCCTCAGACTGCTCGCCGCGGGTCGCGAGCTGCCCCGTTAAGGGGTGACGGGGAGTCGGTCGTGGCCGCCGTCCACGACCGGCTCCCAGCCCGTCGCGTGCCGCCGCACGAGGTCCGCCGCGACCGCGTCGAACGGCCGCGCCCACACCTCCTCGTTGAACACCTCGACCTCCACGAACCCGTCGTACCCGGCCTCGGCGACGAGCGAGGTCAGCCCGACCAGGTCGATGTGCCCGTCACCGGGCAGCCCGCGGCCCAGCAGCACGTCCGCGGGCAGCGGCGTCACCCAGTCGCACACCTGGTAGGAGTGGATGCGCGGGCCGGCCCGCCGGACGTCGTGCGCCAGCGCCGGGTCCCACCACACGTGCAGGGCGTCCACGACCACCCCGACCACCGAGGGCGGGTACGGCGCGGCCAGCTCCAGCGCCTGCCCCAACGTCGACACCACGCCCCGGTCGGCGCAGAACACGGGGTGCATCGCCTCCACCGCCAACCGCACGCCGGCCGACTCCGCGTGCGGCGCCAGGACCTCCAGCGCCGACGCGACCCGGCCCCGCGCCGCGACGAGGTCGCGGTCGGGCACGCCGCCGGGCACCAGCACCAGGCACCGCGCGCCCAGCGCGGCGGTCTCGTCGATCGCCCGCCGGTTGTCGTCCAACCGCTGGTCGGAGCCGGTGAAGAAGCCGCCGCGGCACAGCGACGAGACCTCCAGCCCGGCCGACGCGACCAGCGCCGCGGTCCGGGCCAGCCCGTGCTCGGCCACCGGGTCGCGCCACAGCCCGATCCCCGGGATGCCGTTGCGCACGCACACGTCGACCACCTCGGGCACGGACGCCCGCTTCACCGTGGCCTGGTTCAACGAGAGCTTCACGTCAGCACGTCCAGCAGTCGTCCCCACCGCCGGGCGGCGAGGTCCGGGTCCGGCAGCAGCCCGGCGAGGTCCGCCAGCCGCAACGCCTCCCCGAGGTGCACCACGTCCCGGGCCGACTGGAGGCCGCCGACCATGCCGAACGCGTCCTGGAACCCGCCGAGCCAGGCCAGGAACACCACACCGGTCTTGTAGTGGTAGGTCGGCGCGCCGAAGACGTGCCGCGACAACGCCACGGTCGGCTCCAGCACCTCGTGGTACCGGGCGCGGTCGCCCGCGGCCAAGGCGCGCAGCGCGGTCGACGCGGCCGGCGCGATGGCGTCGAAGATGCCCAGCAACGCGTCGCTGTGCCCGAGCTCGTCGCCCGCGATCAGCTCCGGGTAGTTGAAGTCGTCGCCGGTGTAGCACCGCACGCCCGCCGGCAGCGACCGCCGCAGCCCCACCTCGTGCGAGGCGTCCAGCAGCGACACCTTCACGCCGTCGACCTTGTCCGGGTAGGCCTTGACGAGGTCGAGGAAGTGCCCGGTCGCGGCGGGCACGTCCGCCGAGCCCCAGTAGCCGCGCAGCGCCGGGTCGAAGGCCGTGCCGAGCCAGTGCAGGATCACCGGCCGGTCGACCTCCTCCAGCAGCGCCCCGTACACCTCCTGGTAGTCCTCGGGCCCGCGCGCGGTGGCGGCCAGCTTCCGGCTGCACATCAGGATCGGTTGCGCGCCCGCCTCCACGACGGCCGCCAACTGCTCCCGGTAGGCCGTCAACGGGTCCGCGGTGTCGTGGTCGGTGCCCACGCCCGCCGCCAGCCTGCCGGTCGCGATCGACGCGCTGCGCCGGATCAGCTCCAGCGCGGTGTCCCAGTCCAGGCCCATGCCGCGCTGCGCGGTGTCCATGGCCTCGGCGACGCCGAACCCGTGCTCCCACAGCCGCGTCCGGTACGCCAGCGTGGCGTCCCAGTCGAGCCGCGCGGGCGCGCCGGGGACGTTGCCGCCGAACGGGTCCGCCACCACGTGCGCCGCCGCGAACGCCACCCGCGAGTCGAACGGACCGGTGTCCCACGCCTTCGGCGCGCCGAGCCGGTGCTCGCGGAACGCGCCGTCCCGGCCGGGCAGCTTCACCGACGTCACGCCGGCACCTCGATCCGACGGCCGGTGCGGGAGGACTCCAGGCCCAGCGCGGCCAGCCGCACCGTGCGCACCCCGGAGTGGAAGTCGTGCGCGTACGGCGTCCCCAGGGCGACGTGCTTCAGGAACTCCTCCCACTGCACCATGAACCCGTTGTCGAACACCTCGTTGTCCGGGACTTCCTGCCACAGCGACCGGAAGTCGATCGACGACGGCACGTCCGGGTCCCACACCGGCTTGGGCGTGATCGCCCGCGACTGCACCTTGCAGTTGCGCAGCCCGGCGACCGCGCTGCCCAGCGTGCCGTCCACTTGGAACTCGACCAGCTCGTCGCGGTTCACCCGGGTCGCCCACGACGAGTTCACCTGCGCCACCACGCCGCCGGCCAGCTCGAAGATCGCGTACGCCGCGTCGTCGGCCGTCGCCTCGTACGGCGCGCCGTTCTCGTCCCACCTCGTCGGCACGTGCGTGACGGCCCGCGCGGTCACCGCCTCCACCGGGCCGAGCAGCCCTTCCAGCAGGTAGCTCCAGTGGCAGAACATGTCCACCACGATCCCGCCGCCGTCCTCGGCGCGGTAGTTCCACGACGGGCGCTGCGCGGCCTGCCAGTCGCCCTCGAACACCCAGTAGCCGAACTCGCCGCG
This sequence comes from Saccharothrix sp. 6-C, assembly GCF_016695385.1. Classification (NCBI taxonomy): domain Bacteria; kingdom Bacillati; phylum Actinomycetota; class Actinomycetes; order Pseudonocardiales; family Pseudonocardiaceae; genus Saccharothrix; species Saccharothrix sp. 6-C. Next base: position 6,304,306 of record NZ_CP064192.1, read on the forward strand.
CACGGACAGCACCCGGCCGAAGAAGCCGCCGTCCAGCAGGCGCTTGAGCTTGCGGATGCCCGGCAGGTAGAGCTTGTCGGCCACCACGCCGTGCTTCACGCCCGCCGCGTCGGCGTGCCGGGCCAGCCCCAGCACCTCCTCGGGCGTGGCCGCGACCGGCTTCTCGCTGTAGACGTGCTTGCCCGCGTCGATCGCCGCGGTCAGCGCCGACACGTGCGCCGACGTCACCTGCGCGTCGAAGTAGACCGACACGTCCGGGGCGCCGAGCGCCGCGTCGAGGTCGGTGGTCCAGCGCGGCAGGTCGTGCCGCTCGGCGATCTCCTTGAGCTTGGCGGGGTTGCGGCCGACCAGCAGCGGCTCGGGGACCAGCACGTCGTCACCGACCCGGATCCCGCCGCGCTCGCGGAGGGCCAGGATCGACCGGACGAGGTGCTGCCGGTACCCCATCCGCCCGGTGACCCCGTTCAACGCGACGCCGATCGTGCGCACCGCCATGCGTACACCCCGCTCACATTCGTGGAAAGCGCTTTCCAACACGCTACGGTCGGCCCCTCGCGGACGTCAACCTCCGGGTGGGCCGCCGGCGTCCGGTCCGGGGCGTCCGCTTCGATCGGACCACCCGGACCACCTGGTAGCGACTATCTTGATGATAGTGAATACCATAGAGTTAGTCTCTATCGCATGAATGACGAAGGACCGAACTTGCGCGAACGCCGGCGGGAGGAGACCCGACGCCTGGTCCAGTCGTGGGCGATGCGGCTGTTCGTCGAGCGCGGCTACGACGCGACGACCGTCAACGACGTCGCACGGGCCTCCGGCGTCTCGCCGATGACCGTCTACCGGCACTTCCCGACCAAGGAAGACCTGGTGCTGCACGACCGGTGCGACGACTCGCTCGCGGAGCGGGTCGCGGCCCGGCCGGCCGACGAGCCCCCGGTGCGCCGGATCGGGCGGGCCCTGGTCGACGCGACCCGGTCCCTCCTCGGCCCCGCCGGGGGCGCGCGGTCGCCGGAGCACGACCTGCTCCTCGCCCGCCTCCGGCTGGTGGTCGACACGCCCGCGCTGCGCGCCCGTCACCTGGACAGCCAGTACGCCACGCGGAAGTCGCTCGTCGACGCGGTGCTCGGCGACGCGCCGGACCCGGAGGCGGAGTTCCGCGCGCAGGCCGCGGCCGGCGCCTGCCTGGCCGTCCTGCACGTCGCGCTGGTGCGGTGGGCGCGGGAGGACGGGCGCCCCGACCTGCCCGACCTGATCGCCGCCGGGCTCACCGCCGCCTTCGACGACGATTCCGGCCGGCCACCCGCGAGCCGCCCCACTCGGTGACTTCGCCTTCGGCCGGTGCGCCGCAACGGCTAGTCTCGCCCGACCAGGAACGCGAAGGAGGCGGCGTTGACGTCGCGGCAGGTCACGCTGGCGGAAGTGGCGAAGCACGCGGGCGTGTCCCTCGCCACCGCGTCACGCGTGCTCAACGGCAGCACCCGGCAGGTCAGCGAGGAGCTGCGCGAACGGGTGCTCGGCACCGCGCGCGGGCTCGGCTACCTGCCCAACGCCTCGGCGCAGGCGCTCGCCCGCAACTCCAGCGTGCTCGTGGGCCTGGTGGTGCACGACATCGCCGACCCCTACTTCTCCAGCATCGCCGCCGGTGTGACGAGGATCGCCGAGGACGCGGGGCTGGTCGTGGTGCTCGGCACCACGGGCCGCGACCCGCGCCGCGAGGTGGAGCTGGTGAACACGCTGCGCGCGCACCGCGCCCGCGCCCTGGTGATCGCGGGCAGCCGCACCACCGACCGGTCGGCGTCACGGCTGCTCGCCGAGGAGATCACCGCGTTCACCGCGCAGGGCGGCCGGGTGGCGTGCGTCTCCCAGGCCAAGCTCGGCACGGACACCGTGGTGCCCGCGAACCGCTCCGGCGCCCGCGCGCTGGCCCGCCGGCTGGCCGCGCTCGGCCACCGTCGGTTCGCCGTGCTGGCCGGCCCGCCCGACCTGGTGGTGGCGCGCGACCGGCTGGCCGGGTTCAAGGCCGGGCTGGCCGACGAAGGGCTGGAGCTGCCCGACGCGAACGTCATCGCCAGCGACTTCACCCGCGACGGCGGGCACGCGGCCGTGGCCGACCTGGTCGCCGCGCGCACCGGCGCGACCTGCGTGTTCGCCGCGAACGACGTGATGGCGCTGGGCGCGATGGCGGGTTTGCGCGAGCACGGCCTGCGGGTGCCGGAGGACGTCTCGGTGGCGGGGTTCGACGACATCCCCACCCTGCGCGACCTGGTGCCCGCGCTGAGCACCGTGCGGCTGCCGCTGGAGGAGATGGGCGAACGCGCGGCGCGGCTGGTGCTGGACGACGTGGTCGCGTCCCCGCGCACGGTCCGGGTGGCCGGCGAGGTGGTGCTGCGGGCCTCGACGTCACCGCCCAGCGGTATCGGACTGCGCTGACCGGTGATTACGCTCTATTCTGGACACCGTTCGACCACCCCTCACGAGGAGTGATCTCTTCCGTGCGCGACGCGCAGTCCCCGGGCTGCAGTACCGAGCCGGGTCCGATACCCGGCTGCCAGCCCCACCCGGCCCACCACCGGTGGGCCCGATGACCATCCTGTTCAGCCTGCTCGGCCTCGCCGCCGTGGTGGTCCTCACCATCGGCACGTTCATCGCGGTCGCCGCCGAGTTCTCCCTGACCGCGCTGGAACGCAGCACGGTCGAGGCACACGTCGCCCAAGTGGGTGATGCCAAGGCCCGGACCGTGGAGAAGGCGCACCGGTCCCTGTCGTTCCAGCTCTCCGGCGCGCAGCTGGCGATCACCATCACCACGCTGATCACCGGCTACATCGCCGAACCCGCCATCGCCGAGCTGATCTCCCCCGCGCTGACCGGCGTCGGCGTGCCCCCGGCCGCGGCCGCGCCGATCGCGTTGACGCTGGCGCTGGCGCTGGCCACGTCGCTGTCGATGGTGTTCGGCGAGCTGGTGCCGAAGAACCTGGCCATCGCCAAGCCGCTGGAGACCGCGCGTGCCGTCGCCGGCGTGCAGGCCGGGTTCTCGGCGGTGTTCAAGTGGCTGATCAGCCTGCTCAACGGCACCGCGAACTGGCTGGTCCGGCGGCTCGGCGTCGAACCCGCGGAGGAGCTGGCGTCGGCCCGCTCGCCGCAGGAGCTCGGCGCGTTGATCCGCTCCAGCGCCGAGCAGGGCACCCTCGACCCGAGCACGGCGACCTTGCTGGACCGCTCGCTGCGCTTCGGCGACCGCACGGCGGAGGAGCTGATGACGCCGCGCGTGCGGGTCGAGTCGCTGCGCTCGGACGCGACCGTGCTGGACCTGGTGGCGAAGGCGCGGGAGACGGGGTTCTCCCGCTTCCCCGTCTACACCGGCGACCTGGACGAGGTGCGCGGCATCGTGCACGTCAAGCAGGCGTTCGGGGTGCCCCGGTCGCAGCGGGCGACCACGCCGGTGTCGGCGCTGACCCGGCCGGTGCAGACGGTGCCCGCCACGTTGGAGGGCGACGCGCTGCTGGACCGGCTGCGCGCCTCGGGCCTGCAGACGGCGCTGGTCGTCGACGAGTACGGCGGCACGGCGGGCCTGGTCACGTTGGAGGACCTGGTCGAGGAGATCGTCGGCGACGTGCGCGACGAGCACGACCGGCGGGAGACCTCGCCGGTGCGGCGGCTCGGCGGCGAGGCGTGGCTGGTGTCCGGGCTGCTGCGCGACGACGAGGTCGCCGAGGCGACCGGGTTCCGGATGCCCGAGGGCGACTACGAGACCGTGGCCGGCCTGGTGCTGGCCCGGCTCGGCCGCATCCCCGACGCGGGTGACGAGATCAGGGTGGACGACTGGCGGATCACCGTGGTGCAGATGGACCGGCACCGGGTGGCCGAGCTGCGGGTGGCCAGGGTCGACCCCGCGGCCGACCCGTCGGCGCTCGACCCGTCGGGACCGGACCGGTCGGAGGTGCCCCGGTGATCGTGCTGGTGATCTTCCTGCTGCTGGCGGGCAACGCGTTCTTCGTGGGCGCCGAGTTCGCCATCATCACCGCCCGCCGCGACCGGCTGGAGGCGTTGGCCGAGCAGGGCGGCGGCCGGGCCCGCACGGTGATCAAGGCGGGCCGCGAGCTGCCGCTGCTGATCGCGGGCGCGCAGCTCGGCATCACGCTGTGCTCGCTCGGTCTGGGCGCGCTGGGCGAGCCGGCGGTGGCGGCGCTGCTGGAGGCGCCGTTCCACGGCGTCGGCGTCCCGGACGCGGTGCGGCACGGCGTGGCGTTCGCGTTGGCGCTGATCATCGTCGTCGCGCTGCACACCGTGCTGGGCGAGATGGTGCCGAAGAACCTGGCCATCGCCGGTCCCGAGCGCACCGCGCTGCTGCTGGTGCCCGCGCACTACTGGTTCTGCCGGCTGGTCGCGCCGCTGCTGCGCGGGTTCACCGTGGTGTCGACGGCGGTGCTGAAGCTCGTCGGCGTGACGCCGAGGGACGAGCTGGAGTCGGCCTACACGCGCGACGAGCTGGCCCTGCTGATCGGCCAGTCGCGGCAGGAGGGCCTGCTGGAGGACTCCGAGCACCGGCGGCTGACGCAGACCCTGTCGTCGGCCGAGCGGACCGTGGCCGACGTGCTGGTGCCGTTGGACCGGATCACGTCGGTGCCGTCGCGGCCGACCATGGAGGAGGTGGAGGCCGCCGTGTCGGCCACCGGCTTCTCCCGGTTCCCGGTGCGCGAGGACCAGCGGCTGATCGGCTACCTGCACGTGAAGGACGTGCTGGACCTGGCGCACGCCGACCCGGCCACGCGGGTGCCGCCGAGCCGGGTGCGCGGCCTGCCCCGGGTGCCGGTGGACGCGACCCTGGACGACGCGGTGGCGGCGCTGCGGCGCTCGCAGAGCCACCTGGCGCAGGCCGTGTCGGCCGACGGCGTCGTGCGGGGCCTGGTGGCGTTGGAGGACCTGGTCGAGGAGTACGTCGGCACCGTCCGGGACGGCACGCACGTGCGCCGCGAGCTGTGACGGGTGGTGCGGGCGCCACAGATCCCGGCGCCCGCACCACCCCGGCGGCCCCTACCGCCCCGGCAACCGGCGGATCACGACGCGGGCCGCACAGCGGGCAGGCCGACGTACTCCCGCTCCGCCGACAGCTCCGCCGGCGGCGGCACGCTGACCAGTTCGAGGTCCTGGTCGGCGGCGCGGTCGAGGGCCGTCACGATCCACGCCTCGAAGTCGGCGTTGGCGGCCATCGCGGCGCGCCGCCACCGGTCCACCGCGTCGCTGCCCGCGTTGACCCGCGGCATCACCACCCGCTCCGGCTTCGAACCGGGGTGGCGGCTCTCCCGCAGCGCCCGGCGCAGCGCCGTGCGGGACCAGCTCTCCCGCTGCGCCCGGTCGAGCCACTCGTCCTGCTCGGCCGGCGGCAGCGCCGCGACCTCGGCGTGGTGCTGGAACGGCAGGCCCTGCCGCCGCCGTGACGGCTCGAACTTGCGCGCGATCCACGCGTAGTTGCGCAACGTCTGGTAGTCCAGTCCCACGGCCTCGACCGCCCGGCGGTACCGGTCGGTGTACCTGTCCTGGCCGAAGACCAGCCAGTCGCCCAGGTACCACGCCGACGAGCTGGCGATGCGGGAGATCCGCTGCCCCGCCTGCTCCCACGACTCGAACGTGACGTCGCGCGGGAACGCCAGCCCCACCGGCGTGGTGAGGATCCGGCCTTCGACCGCGCCGCCGGGACGACGGCGCGGCACTGCGTTCACCTTGTCCACTTGCTCCCCCTGATCGCTTATGGGTGTCCTTGCTACCCCAGGGGTCCTCACACACCGGTCAACTTCCGCTCACACCGTGAACCCGATCGAGCCGGCCGGCGGACAACAGGTGACCGCCCTTCACCGGGAACCAGCCGGAAAGGCCACCATGACACCCACCGACGCCGAGATCATCGACCGGTCGCGGCACGAGCCGGACGCCTTCGCGGCGATCTTCGACCGGCACGCGCCGCACATCCGGCGGTACCTCGAGCGCAGGCTCGGCGCCCAGGTCGCGGACGACCTCGTCGCCGAGACGTTCCTGACCGCGTTCGACAAGCGGCAGCGCTACGACCGGGCTCGACCGGACGCCCGGCCGTGGCTCTACGGCATCGCGACGAACCTCGTCGGCCGGCACCGCAGGCACGAGGCCCGCCGGCACCGGGAGCGCTCGGCGGAGACCGCCGAGCACGACCACGCGGACCGCGTCGCCGCCGAGGTGGCCGCGTGGGCCGTGCGCTCCCGGCTGGCCGGGGCGCTGGCCGGGCTGACCGCCGGAGACCGCGACGTGCTGCTGCTCGTGGCCTGGGAACAGCTGGCCTACGAGGAGGTCGCGGCCGCGCTGGCGATCCCCGTCGGCACGGTGCGGTCCCGCTTGCACCGGGCCCGGCGCAAGGTCAGGGAGGCGTTGGGCGGGCAGAACCCCACCGAGGTCGAGGAGTTGCTGAACAATGGATGAGCTGCGGTTGCTGCGCGAGATGGGCGACGAGACGCCGTTGCCGGACGAGGCGGCGCTGGCGCCCGCGCGGGCGGTGCTGCTGGCCGGGATCGCCGAGCGGGGACCGGTGCGGCTGCGCAAGCGCCGGTCGAGGTACGCGCTGGTCGGCGCGTCGGTGGTCGGGCTGGCGGCGGCCGTCGCGGCGACGATCACGCTGCTGCCCTCCGGTCGGCCTGCCCCGGGTGGTCAGGCGCTGACCACCGCGTCGTCGGCCGCGGCGGTCGAGGCCGAACCGGTGACCGACCCCGTGCGGCTGCTGGCGTTCGCCGCCAGGGCGGCCCGCGCCGATCCGGCCGCGCCGCCGCGCCCGGACCAGTTCGTCTACACGCGCAGTGAGGCGGGCGGTGATCCGGCGCGGGAGATCTGGCTGTCGGTGGACGGTGTCCACGACGGGTTGCTGACCAACCACGACGGCTCGACGTCACGGCTGCCGGGGTGCGTGGGCGGGCAGCGGGACGTGTTCAAGGACCCCGCGGTGGTGCTCGGCACGGAGCCGTGCGAGCCGCGGCCGGCGTACCGGTCCGACCTGCCGACCGACGTGGACGGGATGCTGGCCCACCTCGACGCGAATGCCAGTGGCGAGCCGGGCAGCGTCAACGCGCGCGGCAAGGACGTCCTCGCCCTGATCAACGAGTCGCTGCTGCCGCCGCTGACCAGGGCCGCGCTGTACGAGGCGGCGGCCCGCGTGCCGGGGCTGTCGGTGGTGCGGGACGCGCGTGACGCGGCGGGCAGGCCGGGGGTCGGCATCACCTGGCCCGTGCCGCCGGGCGCGTCACCGGACGCCGAGCCGGTGACGGTCGTGTTCGACGCGCGGACCTACGAGCTGCTCGGCACGAACTTCCACGCCATCACCGCGCAGGCCGTGGTGGACCAGGTCGGGCAACGCCCCTGACCGCGCGGGTGGGACCGGTCCGCCGGGGCGTGCCCGGTCCCACCCGACTACGGTTGGTCACGTGGATCCGCGTGAGGACGACGACGAGGAAGACGACTTCGACCCCGAAGAGGACGAGGACGGGTTCGACGACGACGACGTCGAGGACGAGGACGACCTGTTCGGCGTGACCTCGGAACCCCGCACCATCTGCCACCTGTGCGGCGGGGCGGGTTTCATCGCCAACCCGACCTCCGCGGTCATCGGGGGCGCGCCGCGAACCGTCGACAACGGCCGCGAGTGCCCGCACTGCGTGGGGGCGCGCAAGTTCCCCGGCCTGGTCCCCCCGCTCTGACACCCCGGCGCGACCCCGACCGGCCCGACGTTGCCGGACCCCGCCGGCGGAATGAGAACAGGGCCCCGGGCGAGGACCCCTGCGCAGCGCGGCCGGCGGGCGTCAGCGGCCGGCGGCGACCAGTTCCGCTTCCCGGAACGCCCGGGGCGAGAGTCCCCGCCAGGCGGTGATCAGCGCGCCCACCTGCACGACCGTGGCCATCACCCACACCGCGCGCACGCCGAACCCGGCCGCCACGAACCCGCCCGCCAGCGCCCCCAGCGGCGTCAGCCCCCAGGCCAGCGCGCGGTGGCTGGTGAGGACCCTCCCCAGCAGGGCGGGCGGTGTGAAGCGCTGCCGGCTGGACTGCGAGCAGACGTTCCACACGATCACGGTCGCCGACTGGGCGAACATCAGCGCCCCGATCGCCCACGCCCACGGCGGCAGCAGGACGAACAGCGCGATGGTCACCACCATCCCGACCTGGGCCAGCCGCATCGACCACGCGTACCCCAGCCGGTCGACCACCCGGGCCACCACGAACGACGACGCCACCCACCCGGCCGCCATCGCCGCCTGCATCACGCCGTAGCCGACCGCGCCGAGCCCGAGCAGGTCCCTCGCGTACAGCACGAACATCGACATCGTGGCGCTCGCCGCGAACGACCCGAGCGCCACCGCCACCGTGATCGACAGCAACAACCGCGTGCCGACCAGGAACTTGAGCCCCTCCCCGATGTCGCGCAACGGGTGCTTGGTGGTCGACGGCGCCGAGCGAGCCGAACGCAGCCCCCGGACCAGCGCCAACGCCACCAGCGCGGCCGCGACGGCGACCCACGCGGGCGTGCCCAGGCCGAACGCCACCAGGAAACCCGCCGCCGGCGGCACCACGAACTGCACCACGCCCCGGTCGATCAGCATCAGCCGCGTGTTCGCCGCCGGCAACCGGCCCGGCTCCACCACCTCCGGCACCAGCGCGCCCGTCGTGCCGTCACCGAGCACCTGCGCGGACGTCACCACGAACGCCAGCACCACCAGCAGCGGCAGGCTCAGCGCGTCCGTCACACCCGCCACCGCGAGCGCCAGCGCCGCGCACCCCTGCACCGCGTAGGCCCACGTCAGCACCGTGCTGCGCCGCACCCGGTCGATCACCACGCCCGCGAACAGCGAGAACACCAGCCACGGCGCCTGGCCCACCACGTTGACCAGCGACAGCTGCCGCGGGTCGGACGTGATGGTCGCCGCGATCCACGGCAACACCGACAACATCAGGCCTTCGGCCACCGAACCGGACACCACGACGGCCTGGAGCCGCACCCACCCCCTGGACATGGTTCACACCTTGCCCGTCGGACGCCGCCGACACCGGACCTTTTAGCGTGGAGTGGACCCGTCGGCGGGCGCGGGACCGCCTCCGACCGGGGCGAAGTACCCTGATGCGTTGTGGGGGCCGTCCTGTCGCAATCCGAGTGGACCGCGCGCCGTGACGCGCACGCGGCCCGGATGCGCCGGTGGACGGGGCCGCACCACGAGCGCAAGGCCGCCGGCCGCAAGCACCCCGTGCTGGACTTCCTGTTCTCCTACTACTCGCACCGCCCGTCCCGGCTGGAGCGCTGGCACCCCGGGCCCGGCGTGGTCCTGGAAGGCGACGCCGCGCTCGCCTACCTGAAGTGGCCCGTCTACCGGCGCACCCCCGACGGGGTGACGCTGGACGTGGAGGCGTTCGCGCGGGAACGGGCCAACACGATCGAGTTCGCCGGGCGGCTGCTGGCCGCGACCGCCGGCCGCGCGCCCCGGCTCGGCTGCTTCGGGCTGCACGAGTGGGCGATGGTCTACCGGCAGCGGCCGGAGCAGGTGCGGCACGACGCGTGGCCGTTGCGGCTGGGCAGCGAGGGCACCGACCGGGTGGTGGAGTCGCAGCGGGTGCAGTGCGGGCACTTCGACGCGTTCCGCTTCTTCACCCCCGACGCACGGCCGCGCAACGCGGTGCAGCCGACCCGCGAGACCCAGGTCGACCTGGAGCAGCCGGGCTGCCTGCACGCCAACATGGACCTGTTCAAGTGGGCCTACAAGCTGGATCCGGCGACACCGTCGGAGCTGGTCGCGGACTGCTTCGAGCTGGCCGTGCGGATCCGCGAGCTGGACATGCGGGCCAGCCCGTACGACCTGGCCGAGCTGGGCTACGAGCCGGTGCGGATCGAGACCCCCGAAGGTCGCGCCGAGTACGTTCGGCGGCAGAGCGCGTTCGCCGAGGACGCCGCGCCGCTGAGAGCCAGGCTGATCGAGCTGAGCCGGGTGCTCGCCGAAGCCCCCGTGCCCGCTCGATGACCTGGAGTGACTTCACCCGGGCCACCGACCGCACCTGTTAGCGTGACGCCGGTCGGGATTCGCCAGCCGTACCCGGTCGGACGCTGAGAGGGAAGACGATGTCTCGACACCGCGCGCTGCGGACGAAGGTGCGGCGCGGCATCGCGACGTGGCCCGTGGCCATCGTCGGCTTGGTGGTCCTCCTCGTGCTCGGGTGGCTCGGCTGGAACTGGGTCGGCGGGCTCGTCGACCGCCGTGCCGCGGCCCAGGCGGGCGACTGCAACGAGGGCCACGCGCTGCTCCGGGTCGCCTCGACGCCCAGCGTCGCCGAGGCGGTCAAGCAGGTCGCCGAGGCGTGGAGCAGGCAGCGGCCCGTCGTCTACGACCACTGCATCCAGGTCGAGGTGCAGTCGATCGACTCCGAGGTCGTCCTCGAAGGCCTCACCCAGGGCTGGGACACCGCCGAGATCGGCGAACGGCCGCACGCGTGGGTCACCGACTCGATGCTGTGGGCGAACCGGCTCGGCGCGCAGAACGCCGCCCTGCTCGGCGCGGTGCCCGAGTCGATCGCGGCCAGCCCCGTGCTGCTCGCCCTGCACCAGGACGCGGCGCAGGCGGTGCAGTCCGGCTCCGGGTTCCGCTGGACCGACCTGCCCGACCTCGCGGGCGCGGCCGACGGCTGGGGCCGGTTCGGGCACCCCGAGTGGGGCCGGTTCACCGTCGCCATGCCCGACCCGACGGCGAACACGGCCACCGCGATGGCCGTGCAGTCGGCGCTGGCCGGCGCGAGCCCCGAGGGCAAGGGCCCCGTCACCACCGAGATGCTGGCGCTGGACCCGGTGAAGAGCACGATGGGCCGGTTGTCGTCGTCCAAGCCCGAGCAGACGCCCGCGAGCACGTGGGAGGCGTTGAAGACGCTGTCCGACGGCGTCGCGGTGAACGCGGCGGGGTTCAGCGCGGTGCCGGTGTTCGAGGTGGACCTGTACCGGCACAACACCGGCAAGGACAGCGGCACGCCGCCGTCGCAGCCCCTGTACGGGGTGGCGGCGGGCGGGCCGACGCCGATCGCGGACTTCCCGTTCGTGCCGCTCGCCGGTGACTGGGTCGGCGAGGCCCAGGTGCGCGCGGCGCAGGCGTTCCGGGAGTTCCTGCACGAACCGGACCAGCAGAAGATCCTGGCCGCCGCGGGACTCCGGGTCGACGCGACGACCGAGCGGCCCAAGCCGTCGCCCGGCATCCGCTGGGCCGCCGTCACGGACACGCTCACGCCCGCCGACGCGAACACGACCCAGCAGATCTCGGCCGCGTGGGCGACCGCGGACGGCGGCCAGGTCGTCACCGTGCTCGTGGACACGTCGAAGTCGATGGAGGAACCCGGCGGCGAGGGCCGCAGCCGGATGGAGTGGGTGAAGCAGGCGCTGTCCGGGCAGGTCAACCGGTCGGTGTCCGGGTCGCTCGGGCTGTGGGAGTTCTCCCGGCAGCTCGACGGCGACAAGCCGTACCGGCAGCTCGTGGCCACCGGGCCGGTCGCCACCCAGCGGCAGGCGCTGCTGGACGGCGTCGCCGAGCTGGCGCCGCGCAGCGCCACCCAGCTCTACACCAGCGTGCTCGCGCTGTACGAGCGGATGCTGGCCGAGCACCAGGACGGCAAGCGCAACCGGATCGTGGTGCTCACCGACGGCGTGAACGACGGCGGGCTCACGTTCGAGGAGCTGACGTCGCGGCTCGCGTCGATCAAGCAGCCGGGCAAGGACATCGCGATCAGCGTGATCGCGCTCGGCCCCGACCCGGAACGCGCGCCGCTGTCGGAGCTGGCCCGGTCCACCGGCGGCACGCTGTCGGTGGTCGAGGACGGCCGCGGCGTGGACGCCGCGCTCGGGCAGCTCCTCTCGGCCGACTAGCCGCGACCGGCACGGGTCGACGCGGCTCGGCACGGCTCGGCGCGACTCGATCGGCTGCCCACCGCGACCGCCGGCGCCCCGGCGCGGCACTCGAACGGCGGCAGCGGTCGCGGCGGCGACCCGTTCACCGCGCACGGCGGCTGCGGCGCGTGGCGACATCGCGTCGAAGTGCGCCGAACGAAGGACCGCGGTGCGTCATTCGACCTGTTAAATTCACACCCGAATCATTTCCGATCTTTCCCGGAATCGGATCGCGCCTGGCCGGTGGCCACTATTTGATCGTTATTCGCCGCCCAATCGCGCGCCGAGCCGGTTGATCCCCACCCAATGGTCTCGTAACTTCGAGTGCTTCGACGTCCCTGCACAACGTCGAGATCCCTGCACACGAAAGGACGAACAAGATGAGGAAACTCTTCTTGGCGCCTGCCCTGCTGGCGCTGGTGCTCGCCGTTCTCGTCGCGCCCAGCTCGCAAAGCGCGTTCACCGGGGAAGGGCACGCCACCAGCGTGGTGGAATTAGCGGTGGCGGCGCCCGCGAACGCGCTGTCCGACCCCTCGGTGGCGGCGTGGCCCGTGCCGAACGCCCGGACGTACCGCATCCTCAGCTCCTGCTCGCCCTACGCGTCGGCCATCCGCACCGGCGCGCGGGCGTGGAGCGGGCTGACCGAGAGTTCCAGCGGCACCCCCGTCGAGTGCCGCAACGGCTACATCACCGACTGCGGCGGCGGCAGCCGGGTCGTCGGCTGCAACTGGGGCGCGGGCCAGCGGATCGCGCTCTACATGGGCGGCGTGAACGACGACGCCCTCCTGGCCGCCCACGAGTTCGGCCACGACTGGTACGGCCACTCGTCCTACCAGTGCGCCGGCTGGGGCAGCCCCGCCGAGGTGATGGCGCCGACCATCTGCAACTTCAACGGCGCCACCGCGTCCGTCGGGTAACCGGTCACCGGGACGGGGGAGCCGCTCGGGCCTCCCCCGTCCCGGGGTCGCGCGGTCACCGCCGGTAGACGGCGGCCATCGCGGCGATCCTGGCGATGACGCGCTCGCGCAGCTGCGGCGGTTCCAGCACGTCCACCTCGGGACCGAGGCGGAGCAGGTCCACCAGCGCGTGCTCCAGCGACTCGACCGGCACCCGGACCGTCGTCCACTCGCCTTCGGGTTCGACGTCGTCGAGTTCGCGCGCCGCGACGAGGCCGAGCAGCACCCGGGCGCTCTTGAGGCCGTTCGGCGTCATCCGGACCGTCACCCGCATCGGGTACATGCGCTCCTCGAACCGCTCCGACCAGTCGGCCCAGTACCCGGCCAGGTCGAACCCCTCCGGGCGGTCGAACGACTCGTCGAGCGCGGTCAGCTCCAGCACCCGGGAGACCCGGTAGGTGCGCAGGCCGTCGGTCCGGGCGACGAGGTACCAGGTGCCCGCCTTGAGCACGAGCCCGAGCGGCTCCACCGTCCGCTCCACCTCGACCTGGGCCCACCGCACGTACCGGATCCGCAGCCGCCGCTGCTGCCACACCGCCTCCGCGATCCCCGCCACGTGCGGCGTCCCCTCGGCGCCGCGGAACCAGCCGGGCGCGTCCAGGTGGAACCTCTCCCGGATCCGCGCGGCCCGCGACCGCAGCTCCGGCGGGAGGGCGGCGAGCACCTTGAGCTGCGCCGCCGCCACCACCGCGCCCAACCCCAGCTCCGCCGCCGGGCCGGGCAGGCCGGCCAGGAACAGCGAGTCGGCCTCCTCGGTGGTCAGCCCGGTGAGCCGGGTGCGGTAGCCGTCGACGAGCTGGTAGCCACCCGCCGGGCCGCGGTCGGCGTACACGGGCACGCCGGACGCGCCCAGCGCCTCCACGTCGCGGTAGACGGTCCGGACCGAGACCTCCAACTCGTCCGCCAACTCCCGCGCCGTCATCCGGCCGCGCGACTGGAGCAGCAGGAGCAGGGACAACAACCGGCTGGCACGCATCGCCCCATCCTGACAGGAGCTGTCAGGTACGCCCGGCAAGCTGACTCCCATGAGCACCGCACAGGCCAACGCCGAGATGAAGAGCTGGGACGAGCACACGTGGGACGGCAGGCGCCACGACGAGGTCACCGGCCCGAAGCAGACGGTCGGCGGCATGACCACCGCCTACACCGGTGACCTGGAAGCCGCGGGCGACCTGCGCTTCGTCATGTCCTACACCGACGACGGCTCCTGCGCCTCCACCGGCTACGAGGTCGTCACGGGCACCTTGAACGGCCGCGAGGGCAGCTTCGTCCTGCACCACACCGGCGGCTACCGCGACGGCGTCGCCACCGGCACGTTCACCGTCACCTCCGCCACCGGCGACCTCACCGGCCTCACGGGCACGGGCCGGCTCACGTGGCCGCAGGGCGAGCCGGGCCGGTTCGAACTGGACTACGAGCTGCGCTGACCACCGAGCAGGTCCCACGGCTGCCCGGTCCTCCCGGCCGCCACGGCGAGGACCAGCCGCTCGCGGACCAGCACGGACAGACCGCTCCCGCGGTCGGTCCCGCGGTCCGCGAGCGCGGAAGCGGTCCGCAGCCCCTCCACCGGGCCGACCGGACGCTCCAGCACACCGAGGAACAGCGCTCCGGGCTCTCCCGCGAGGAGGTCGGAGGGCGCCCAACCACCGCGCAACGGCCGGTCCGCGACGCGGATGCCGGTCGGTGGCGCGCTGCGGTACAACTGCTCCTCGACCCGCGCCCGAGTGGTGAGCACCTGCTCGAAGAGGTACTCGGTGTCGCCGTCTCCCGACCGCCGATCACCCGGCGACCCGACCGCCGGTGCTTCCGCCTCCCCGTCCCGCCGGTCGGTGAAGTCGAGCGGGAGCCGCTGCTCCGAACCGGCCTTGCGGTAGACGTCGACGGTGACGTCCGTGCCGGCGAGGTAGCACCAGGTCATCACCAACGGGTGATCGCCGTGGGCCTGCGCCCACGGCAACAGCGCGTTCAGGCGATCCCACGGTTCCTTCGTCACGCTGACCGGCCGTCGTTCCGTCCGCCCGCGCGCCTCACCGGCGAGCCACTGGCCCTTCAAGGCGAACAGGAGGTCGGGCCGCACCCCGGAGCGGGCGAACCGCCCCGCCGACGTGGCGGGCAAGGCGTCGAAGTCGTACAGCGGCCCGAACCGGCTGATGCCCTCCGTGTTCCGGACGCGTTCGGTCAGCATCCCCAAGCCCACGGCCTCGGTCACGAACGACTTGATGCGGCGCGCGCTCGACCTGAACTCATCGGCGCGCAGCACGAAGGCGCCGGCGGTCGTGGTCCTCAGGTACGAGGTGACCAACGCCAGCTCCAGCAGGCGAGTGCCGTGCTTGACCGCGTGCGGAGCCGCCGGAGCGAGCGCGTTGACCTCGAGAGCCTGCAACAGGTCGACGTCGACCGGGCCGGCTCCGTCCTCCCGGACGATGTCCTCGACCTTCGGCGTCCCACTGGACGAGTGGCCCACCAGGTAGACGTGATCACGAACGGTCACCAGGCTCATCCGGCGGACTCTAACCAACCCCGGTCCGCCGGTCGCGGACCGGGACGGCGGGCCACCACCTTTCGGTCGGTGGCCCGCCACGCGTCCTCGGTCAGCCGCCGTAGGCCGAGACCGGCGGGCAGGAGCAGACCAGGTTGCGGTCGCCCTTGGCGCCGTCGATGCGACGCACCGGCGGCCAGATCTTCGGCGCCGAGGCGCCCGCCGGGAACACCGCCACCTCGCGGCTGTACGGGTGGTCCCACTCGGTCGCGATGCAGGCCGCCGTGTGCGGCGCGTTGCGCAGCGGGTTGTCGTCCGCCGGCCACTCGCCCGAGCCGACGCGGTCGATCTCGTGCCGGATCGCGATCATCGCGTCGATGAACCGGTCGATCTCGGCCAGGTCCTCGCTCTCCGTCGGCTCCACCATGAGCGTGCCCGCCACCGGGAACGACATGGTCGGCGCGTGCAGCCCGTAGTCGGCCAGCCGCTTCGCCACGTCGTCCACCGTCACACCGGTCGCCTTGGTGATCGGCCGCAGGTCGAGGATGCACTCGTGGGCCACGAAACCGCCCTCGCCGGTGTAGAGCACGGGGAAGTGCTCGTCCAACCGGCGCGCCACGTAGTTCGCCGCCGCCACCGCGGTCAACGTCGCCCGCCGCAGCCCGTCGCCGCCCATCATCCGCACGTACGCCCACGAGATCGGCAGGATCGACGCCGAACCCCACGGCGCGGCGCTGATCGGGCCGACACCGGTCGCCGGGCCGGCCGCCGGCTGGAGCGGGTGGTTCGGCAGGAACGGCGCCAGGTGCGAGCGCACGCCGATCGGCCCGACGCCCGGGCCACCGCCGCCGTGCGGGATGCAGAACGTCTTGTGCAGGTTCAGGTGCGACACGTCCGACCCGAACTTGCCGTACCGCGCCAGGCCGATCAGCGCGTTGAGGTTCGCGCCGTCCACGTACACCTGGCCGCCCGCGTCGTGCACCAGCCCGCACACCTCGCGCACGGTGTCCTCGTACACGCCGTGCGTCGACGGGTAGGTGATCATGATCGCGGCCAGCGAGTCGCGGTGCGCGTCGATCGTCGAACGCAGGTGCTCGACGTCCACGTTGCCGCGGTCGTCGCACTTGACGACCACGACCCGCATCCCGGCCATCACGGCGGAAGCGGCGTTGGTGCCGTGCGCGCTCGACGGGATCAGGCACACGTCGCGGTGCGAGTCGCCGTTGGCCAGGTGGTAGGCGCGGATCGCCAGCAGCCCCGCGAACTCGCCCTGGCTGCCCGCGTTGGGCTGCAACGACACCGCGTCGTAGCCGGTCACCTCGGCCAGCCACCGCTCCAGGTCCGCGACGATCGTCAGCAGGCCGGCGGCGTCCGACGCGGGCGCGAACGGGTGCAGGTCGGCGAACTCCGGCCACGTCACGGGCTCCATCTCGGCCGTGGCGTTGAGCTTCATCGTGCACGAGCCCAGCGGGATCATGCTGCGGTCCAGCGCCACGTCCTTGTCCGACAGCGCGCGCAGGTAGCGCAGCAGCGCGGTCTCGGAGCGGTGCGCGTGGAACACCGGGTGGGTCAGGTAGTCGCTGGTGCGGCGCAGGTCGGCGGGGATGCCGTCGGCGGTGTCGGCGTCCAGGCCGTCCACGTCGCCGACCGTCACGCCGAACGCCTGCCACACCGCGACGAGGTGCTCGCGCGTGGTGGTCTCGTCGCACGCGATCGACACCACGTCCTCGTCGACCTGCCACAGGTTCACGCCGAGGTCGCGGGCGGCGGAGACGACGGCGGCGGCGCGGCCCTCCACACGGGCGCGCACGGTGTCGAAGAACTCGCCGTGCACGACCTCGACGCCGCCCTCCAGCAGCCCGGCGGCCAGCACGGTCGCCATCCGGTGGGCGCGGGTCGCGATGGCCTTCAGCCCTTCCGGGCCGTGGTACACCGCGTACATCGACGCGATCACCGCGAGCAGCACCTGCGCGGTGCAGATGTTGCTGGTCGCCTTCTCCCGGCGGATGTGCTGCTCACGCGTCTGCAGCGCGAGGCGGTAGGCGAGCGAGCCGTCGGCGTCCACGGACACGCCGACGAGCCGGCCGGGGAGCTGCCGCTCCAAGCCCTGGCGCACGGCCATGTACCCCGCGTGCGGCCCGCCGAACCCGATCGGCACGCCGAACCTCTGCGTGGTGCCGATGACCACGTCCGCGCCGATCTCGCCCGGGGGGCGCAGCAGCGTCAACGCCAGCAGGTCGGCGGCGACGACGGCCTGCGCGCCGGCCTTGTGGATCTCCTCGACGACCGCCGCGTGGTCGCGCACCACGCCGGACGCGCCGGGGTAGGACAGCAGCACGCCGAAGAAGTCGCCGCCGAGGCCGAGGCCCTCGATGCCCTGCGACAGGTCCGCGGTGACGATCTCGATCCCCAGCGGCTCGGCACGCGTCTCGATGACGGCCAGCGTCTGCGGCAGCGTGTCGGCGTCCACCACGAACTTGGTCGACTTCGACCGTCCCGCGCGGCGGACCAGCGTCATCGCCTCGGCGGCGGCGGTGGACTCGTCCAGCATCGACGCGTTGGCCAGCGGCAGACCGGTCAGGTCGGCGACCATCGTCTGGAAGTTGAGCAGCGCTTCGAGGCGGCCCTGGGAGATCTCCGGCTGGTACGGCGTGTACGCCGTGTACCAGGCGGGGCTCTCCAGCACGTTGCGGCGGATCACCGGCGGCGTGGTGGTGCCGTAGTAGCCGAGCCCGATCATCTGCGTCATCGGGCGGTTGCGCGCGGCGAGGGCGCGCAGCTCGGCCAGCGCCTCGGTCTCGGTGGCGGGCGCGGGCAGGTCCAGCACCAGGTCGCGCTCCCGGATCGACTCGGGGACGGCGTGCTGCGCCAGTTCCTCCAGCGAGCCGACGCCGATCACGTCGAGGATGCGGGCCAGCTCGGCGGGCCGCGGGCCCACGTGCCGGTCGGCGAACGGGGTGCCGTGCTCGAGTGCGGCGAGGGGGATGCGGTCCTGCGTCATCGGTGCTGGCCTCCAGGGCTCCGGACAGACTTCTGCCGTTGCCCTCCCCCTCTGTCTTCTGCCCGGCGTCGGGCGCCTGAGAGCTTCACCCGGCTGTCGGGTTTGCACCGTCGGCGGGGTCGGTCGGTGGTGGCCGACCCGCTTTCCAGAGGCGTCTCACCCGCACGGTCCTTGCGCCTGAGAGGTTCCGGGGAGGATTTGCTCCTTCGGCGCCGAGACTGGCTCGGACTCTCCCGCACGGGATAAAGCGACTACGCGCGAAATCGTACCCGGCAGGTGGGTGAACGGCACCGCCGGCGCGACGCGGATCTCACCGCGTGGCGCCGCTCGTCACCTGCCCGCCGGCAGGCCCGGTCAGCCGATGGCCCTGGTCCGGCGGCGACGGGACAGCTCGTCGTTGGCCGGCTCCACGATCTCCGCGCCGTCCGCCCGTTCGGCGGGGAAGTCGTGGATCGTGCCGCTGATCTCCCGCATCGCGCCGGAGACGGCGATCCCGAACACCCCCTGGCCGCCCTGGAGCAGGTCGACCACCTCTTCCGGCGACGTGCACTCGTAGACGGTGGTGCCGTCGCTGAACAGCGTGATCCGGGCCAGGTCCTGCACGCCGCGGCGACGCAGGTGGTCGACCGCGACCCGGATGTTCTGCAACGAGACACCGGTGTCCAGCAGCCGCTTGACGACCTTGAGGACCAGGATGTCCTTGAACGAGTAGAGCCGTTGGCTGCCGGAGCCCTGGGCACTCCTTATCGTCGGGTTGACCAGCCCCGTGCGCGCCCAGTAGTCCAGCTGGCGGTAGGTGATGCCCGCGATCTGGCACGCGGCGGGGCCGCGGTACCCGACCAGTTCGTCCGGCAGCGAGGAGTCCGGGAACAGCTCACCCTGTTCGCCGGATCCGGCCCGGATGGGCGCTTCCTCGACCACGCCTGCCTCCCCTCGGTCCGGTCACGACGACCGGCGACCAACGTGAAGCCGCCGCGGTGTCCGAATCACACCGTGGCAATTCACCTGAGTTCGACGGTAAGACCGCCTAGGGGGCAGGTCAACGCGACGCGCGGGACGTGTCTGACCTCAACGTGAGGTTGAGGTTGAGAGAGTCGGCCGTCGTAAGCCATTCGGGTGACGTTTAGTGATCGTTTAGCCGATCAAGGTTGACGTTGTGTAACCCAGCCGCGTGACCCTCGGAGGGATCACGTGGACCCGATCCACAACGGACCGCACACGCCCGCGAGACGCCGTTCACGGCTCGGGACCGCACGGCTCGGCCCTTCACGACACCGCCCGACCCCATCGGTCCTGTCAAGCACCCGACCCGCTTGTCCCCAGCCGGGCGTGACGCCACCGAGAGGCCGATCCCCGGGTGCGCGGAGCGGACGGACGCGGTCGCAGGGGCCGGCGGGCATGCGGGACTCCGGACCCCCGGACCGCGGCCACCGATCGACCTGGAGCGGGGCCCGGACCCGGACCCGGGTGGACGGACGCTGAACTACGTGTCCGCGCCGCGGAAGTCCTCGGGCGAGACGGAGTCGAGGAACTCGCGGAACTTCTCGACCTCGTCCTCCTGCTCGTCCGGGATGATGAGGCCGGCTTCCGCCAGCACCGACTCCTCCGCGTGGATCGGCACGCCGATCCTCAGCGCCAGCGCCACCGAGTCGCTCGGCCGCGCGGACACCCGGATGTCGCCGTCGAAGACCAGCTCGGCGAAGTACGTGCCTTCTTGCAGGTCCGTGATCCGCACCTGCTCCAACTGCCGGCCGAGTGCCCCGATGACGTCCTTGAGCAGGTCGTGCGTCAACGGCCGGGCAGGACGGACACCTTGCTGCTCCAACGCGATCGCCGTGGCCTCGACCGATCCGATCCAGATCGGCAGGTACCGTTCGCCCTCGGTTTCGCGCAGCAGCAGGATCGGCTGGTTGGCGGGCAGTTCCACCCGCACGCCGACGACGCGCATTTCGCTCATCGGGTCTCGCCTCCCTCAGCGCGCTGAAATTCTGGCGTCCCCGCTACCAACGAGGATCCCCCACGTACTCTTTCGACGCTACCCGCCAAGCGGGCCCTGTGCGCAACCGCCCGCCCGCTTCCGATCACGATGCGGACACGCGTTCACCTCGGCGAAACCGGGCGTCCGACGACGTCACGCAGGCCCACCTTCACCAAGAGTGTGTGCAGCGTTACGGACAGCGCCGCCAACTCCCGCACGACCTCGTCACGTTCGCGCGGTTGGCGCCCCGCGCCGACGACCTGCTCCACCAGCCCGACCTCGCGGTCGGCCGCGGCGCGGAACGGGCGCAGGTGGCGCGCCTCCAGCCCGTGCTCGGCCATCGCCCGCACGGTGGACGCGATCTGCACCGCCTCGTGGTCGTAGAACCCGCCCGCACCCGGCCTGATCAGGCCGTGCTGCTCCAGGTCCGCCAACACGCCCGGCTCGATGCCCGCTCGCGCCAGCAGGTCTTCGCGGGTGACCCGGTGCCCGGCGGCCGGGGTGAGGTCGACCCCGCGGGTCGCCTTCTGGTCGGCCGCGTCCAACTGCTCCTTGATGACCTTCAGCGGCAGGTACCTGTCCCGTTGTGCGGACAGGACGTACCGCAGGCGGTCCACGTCGGCGGACGTGAACTGCCGGTACCCCGAGGCCGTGCGCGCCGGGCGGACCAAGCCCTCCGACTCCAGGAATCGGATCTTGGAGATGGTGACGTCGGGGAAGTCGGGCCGCAGCTGGGCCAGCACCGCCCCGATGCTCAACACCCCGCGTGGCCGCCCGGCCGCCGTCACCGGAGCCCCATCGCTCAGGCCCCCTGGCCCCCGGCGCCCGGACCGGTCAGGAACACGAGGCGGAACTTGCCGATCTGCACCTCGTCGCCGTTCGCCAGCACCGCCTGGTCGACGGGCTCGCGGTTGACGTAGGTGCCGTTGAGGCTGCCCACGTCGATGACCACGAACTCGCCGCCCTCGCGGCGGAACTCGGCGTGGCGGCGGGAGACCGTCACGTCGTCGAGGAAGATGTCGCTGTCGGGGTGCCGCCCCGCGCTGGTGGTGTCGCGGTCCAGCAGGAACCTCGACCCCGCGTTGGGGCCGCGCTTGACCACGAGCAGCGCCGATCCGGCGGGCAGTGCGTCGACACCCGCGACGGCCGGCTCCTGGGCGGGCGCCTCGGCGCCCTCGACCTCGGCGAGGAAGTCGGCCCGGAAAACGGAGGTCCGCTCCGGGGACTGCTCGGGCGGAACGCCTGGCCCGTCGTTCGTGCTCACCTGAGCTCTCCTCCTGCTGCTGGAACCGTCGAGACCGCTAGAACCTATCGTGCCCGAACCCTGGTCTGAGGAGCGGCTCCCCCACCGACCGAAGAGCCGCCGGAAGATCGACGTCACTCCGCGGCCGCCAGCTCCTGGTACGCGGCGGCGTCGAGCAGGTCGTCGACCGCGGAGGGGTCCTCCAGCCGCAGCTCCACCATCCACCCCTCGCCGTACGGGTCGGAGTTCACCAGGTCGGGCTGCTGGTCGAGCGAGTCGTTGCGGGCCACGACCTCGCCGGCGAGCGGCGCGTAGATGTCGGACACGCTCTTGGTCGACTCGACCTCACCCAGCGTCTGCCCGGCGGCGACCTGCTCGCCGAGTTCCGGGAGCTGGACGAACACGACGTCACCCAGTTGTTCCTGGGCGTAGTCGGTGATGCCCACGCGCACGGTGTCCTCACCGGTGCGCAGCACCCACTCATGTTCCTCGGTGTACTTGAGCTCCTCGGGAATCACCGCGGTGTGCTCCTTCAATGACGGTGGATCAACGCTCCGCCGGATCTTCCCACGTCGGCGTTCAGGCCGGCGCGACACCCGGCCGTCGGCGCATCGCGAGGGTGAACTGGTAGACGTACAGCACGCCCGACCACAGGTACAAGGCTCCTCCCCAGACCATGAACGCGTACGCCACCGGACGGGCGATCTGCGCGGCGGTCGAGGCGCCCTGGGCGAGCAGGAGCATGGGGAACGCGTACAGCAGGTTGAACGTGGCCGCCTTGCCGAGGTAGTTGACCTCGAACGGGCCGTAGCCGCGGGACCTGAGCACGGGCAGGCACACCCCGACCACGAGCTCGCGGCCGACCAGCACCGCCGCCACCCACCAGGGCACGATGCCGCGCACGACGAACGCGAGCAGCGTGGCGAGGATGTAGAGGCGGTCGGCGGCCGGGTCGAGCAGGGCGCCGAGCTTGCTGGCCTGGTCGAGCCAGCGGGCGATCTTGCCGTCGAGCCAGTCGGACAGGCCCGCCGCGACGAGCACGACCAGCGCCCAGCCGTCGGCGTGCGGCCCGAGCAGCAGGTACAGGAACAGGGGCACGCCGAGCAGCCGCAACACGCTCAGCGCGTTCGGGATGGTCAGCAGCCGGTCGGCTGGATCGTGCGACACGTCCGCACTGTAGATGGCCGCCCGGCGTGCACCGGTGGTCGACTCGCGGTGCGGGCCCGGCGGGCTCGCGCGCGGTCCCGCTCAGTTGTTCGACCGGGTGCGGCTCCAGCCGCGGCGTTGGAGTTCGTCACCGCTGAGCGCCTGCGGACGACCTCGGTCGTCGACGCCGACCCAGCGGGCCCGGAAACCTTCGAGCACGTAGGCGTGGCCCTTGCTCCAGACCACGCTGCACGGGGCTGTGGGCAGCGGCGCCGCGCCTGTGGCGCCGGCACGCGCCGCCCCGCGCTTCGCGGGCTCGGACTCGGTTTCCGTTCTGGTGCTCATGTGAAATCCCTCCACCGGGGTTGTCGCTCACGGCTCTCGCGGCGTTATCCCCGTCACCCGATTCTGCGCGACTGTGGTCGAGACCACCTCCTCATCCGTGCCCGGTCTCGACCGGCGGGCGGTTGCGTCGCCCAGTTGCGCGCGGCGTTCGGGAACGCTTCCCCCGAGGTGTAGCCCGCCCTGGCGGTACCAAACCGTTCACCGTCCGTCGTCCGCCGCACACCGAACGGCCCACTACACTGGGACCTATCAGGGCGCCACCCACGCGGCTTGTGGTGTCGCCACGGGCTACGTACGGTGGGCGGCGCAGCGGTTGAGCCAACAGCCGCGCCGGGAAGTCCGGCTAGCGGGGAAACGTTTCCGCCACGCTGCTGTTGAGTGCTGCGCGCACATTTCGTGCGTCCGGGCTTCCCACCCAGCGGTTCCAGCTGAAGAGGAGTGCCTCGTGACGGTTCAGGATCCGGACGTCGTGGCGACGAGCGGAGCCGAGTCCGCCGCGGTCGACAGCCCGCGGGCAGGACAGCTCGGGCTCGCCGTGCGCACCCCGGCCGAAGGCGTCACCGTGGTCGGCGTGAGCGGTGAGGTCGACATGCTCACCGCGCCGCAGCTGCGGGCGGAGTCGCTGCGCCACCTCGACGCGGGCAGCACACTGGTGCTGGACCTGTCGGGTGTCAGCTTCCTCGGCTCCGCCGGTCTGGCGGTGCTGGTGGAAGCGTCGCAGCACGCCAAGCGGCGTGACGCGGAGTTCCGCGTGGTCGCCGTGGCGCGCGCCGTGACCCGCCCGCTGGCCGCCACCGGCCTGGGTGGGGTGTTCAGCGTGTTCGAGTCGGTCGAGCAGGCGCTGGAGTTCCACGAGTCCCGCTGAGCGGCGGAGGTTGACGGAGCGGGGCTACACGTGCGGCACCAGGTCGACGACTTGGTCCACGCCCGCCGCGACGAGTGCGCGGCGGGCGTGGCCGTCTTCGGGTGCGCGCACGACGACCCGGTTGCCCGCCGCCGCGGCCGCCTCGGCGACCGCCCGCAGGCCGCGGACCAGGCCTTCGCTGCGCTCGCCCAACGCGCGCAGGTCGACGACGACCGGTACGGTCCCGCCGCGTGCGGCGGTCAGGATGCGGCGGCGGACGGCGGGCGCGGCGTGCGCCGGCACGTCGCCGCGCACGTGCACCTCCACCCAGCCGTCACGCGCGGTCACGTCGACCGGATCGGCCGGCACCGGCGCGGGCACGAACGTGCCGCGCGACGTGTGCCTCGGCGCGAGGACGAGGGTGACCGTGGTGCCGCCCGCACCCCGGTCGACCAGCACTTCGTCGACGTTCTCGCGCATCAGCAGCAGCCCGCGACCGCGGGCGGTCAGGGTGGGCGGCGGCACGCGCCAGCCGCCGTGGTCGGTGACCACGACGCGCACGCTGCCGTCGGGTCCGGCGTGGGCCTCGATGTGGACGAGGCCGTGCTGGTCCGGGCCGTAGGCGTGCTCCACGGCGTTGCTCGCGGCTTCGTTGACCGCGAGGAGCAGGTCGTAGCGGTCGTCTTCGGTCAGTCCTTCGGCAGCCAGCCAGGCGTCGAGCCGGGCGCGGACCACCGCGAGCTGCCCGGGCTGGGCCGGGAACTCGACACCCCAGTGGTGGTCGGCGAGTTGATCGGTCAATGGGCCTCCCCGTCGCACCAGTCAGTCTTCCCGGACCGCGCGCGGGTTACACGTGTGAACGACGATCAATTCGGGTACCGATAGCTTCAGCAGCACAACGAGACAGAACGGACGACGAGGTGAGCGTGTCGCACACTGAGCCGCGAAGCGGTGAGTCGGATAACGCCCTGGCCGGGGTCGAGTTGCGGATGGCGGCCGACCCCACGCAGCTGTCGATCGTCCGAGCCGTGGCGGCGGACATCGCCATGCGGCAGGACTTCGACCTTGACTCCATCGAGGACCTGAAGCTGGCGGTCGACGAGGCGTGCTCGACCCTGATCTCGCTGGCCGACCGGGGTGCGGTGCTCAGCGCCCAGTTCGTCGTGGTGGACGGTTCGGTGCAGGTGTTCACCAAGGTGGGCTCGCAGCGGTCGGCGCCACCGGACCGGGACAGCTTCGGCTGGCGGGTGCTGAGCGCGCTGGTCGACTCCGTGACGACCTGGGTCGCGCCGCAGGCGGAGGCGTTCGAGGTGCACATCGACCTGGTCAAGAGGTCGTTGGGGACGGTGGATGCGTGACGGGGACGGACGGGGGCACGACGCGGTCCAGCACCCAGGGTGACTACGACCACCTGGCGCCGCTGTTCGTCCGGCTCGCCGCGACCGCCAAGGACGACCCGGCGCGGGAGCGGCTGCGCGACGAGCTGGTGACCGAGCACCTGCCGGTGGCCAAGCACATCGCCCGGAGGTTCGGCCACCGCGGTGAGCCGCACGACGACCTGGTGCAGGTGGCCACGGTGGGGCTGATCAACGCCGTGGACCGGTTCGACCCGGAGCGCGGCAGCGACTTCCTGTCGTTCGCGGTGCCGACGATCATGGGCGAGGTCCGGAAGTACTTCCGGGACTCCAGCTGGTCGGTGCGCATGCCGCGGCGGCTCAAGGAGCTGCACCTGGCGATCAACGCGGGATCGGCGCGGCTGTCGCAGCAGCTGGGTCGCGCGCCGACGCCGAGCGAGCTGGCGCAGCACCTGGGGTTGAGCCGGGAGGAGATCCACGAGGGGCTGGCGGCGGGCAACGCCTACCACAGCGCGTCGCTGGACGACCTGCTGGTGGCCGACGACAGCTCCATCTCGCTGGGCAGCACGCTCGGCGAGGAGGACCCGGAGCTGGAGGCGATCGAGCAGCGCGAGGCGCTGCACCCGTTGCTGGAGAAGCTGCCGGAGCGGGAGCGCAAGATCGTGGTGATGCGGTTCTTCGGGAACATGACGCAGACCCAGATCGCGCAGAAGGTCGGCATCTCGCAGATGCACGTGTCGCGGCTGCTGGCCAAGACGCTCCGCCAGCTGCGCGAGGGCCTGACCGAGTAGCGCGCACGGCTGTGACGCACGAAGGCCGCCTGACTCCGATGTCAGGCGGCCTTTACGCGTTTCGGGGGGACCGGGGGGTTGAGGGCGGGCCCGAACAGCGCTGATCAGGCGGCGGAGCGGCGGCGGTTGGCGATGACGCGCCGCCTCTCGTCCTCGCCCATGCCGCCCCACACGCCGTAGGGCTCCTGCACGGCGAGCGCGTGCTCGCGGCACGGGTCCACGACGGGGCAGCGGGCGCAGAGCTGCTTGGCCTTGTCCTCGCGGGCGGCCCGGGCCGAGCCGCGCTCGTTGTCCGGGTGGAAGAAGACCGCGCTGTCACGGCCTCGGCACAACCCTTCCTTCTGCCAGTCCCAGACATCGGTGACGGGCTTGGGCAGGCGCGCGGTGCTGGTCATCGGATGAACCCCCTTGCGGTGTCACGGTGCTTGATCACGGCTTACCCGCTGGTCCCCCGGTGGCAAACGTGGTGCGCCTCAATCGGATGGATTACCGAAGCAGGTGGATTACTCCGGTTCTTCCTGCGCGAGCCGCTGGTCGAGGGTCTCGCCCTCGCGCTGCTCGCGCGGCGTGGTGCCGTGGCGGTCCGCGCCGCTCCAGTGCTCGGGCGGCTCGATGCCGCGCTCCAGCGGGTCGACGCCCAGCTCGTCCTCGTCCAGCTGCTCGATCTCGTCCAGCGGGCGTTCGTTGGGGTCGGTCATCGCACTCCTCCCGGCGCGGTGGCGGCACCGTCCAGCTCGGGCGCCACGGACTCGGCCCAGAAGGAGAAGAACTGCTCCTGGTCCGGGCCGATCTGACTGACGTACACCTCGTCGTAGCCCGCGTCGGCGAACTCGCGGACGCGGTCCAGGTACGGGCCCGGGTCGGGCCCGACGGGCAGGGCGGAGGCCATCATGTCCTCGGTGACCAGCGTCGACGCCTGCTCGAAGTGGCGCGGCGTCGGCAGGACCTGGGCCAGCTCGCCGGGCAGCTGCTCGTTGGCCCACAGCCGGTGGGCCGTCTTCACGGCCGCCTCGGCGGACGGCGCGTGGCACACCTTGAACCCGCCCTGGGTCGGTTTGCCCGCGCCGCCGGCGGCGCGGAACTTCTCCAGCAGCGACGGGTCCGGCATCGTGGAGCACAGGCCGTCGCCGATGCGCCCGGCCACTTCCGCCGCTTTCGGCCCGAACGCCGACACGTACACGGGAACGGGCGACGACGGCACCGTGTAGAGCCGGGCGTTCTCGACCGTGTAGTGCTCGCCGCGGTGGCTGACCTCGTCGCCGGTCCACAGCGCCCGCATCACCTCGACGGCTTCTTCCAGCATTTCCAGCCGTTCCGGCGCGGACGGCCACGGGTCGCCGAAGATGTGCTCGTTCAACGCCTCGCCGGTGCCCACCCCGAGGGTGAACCCGCCCTGGCACTGCACGGCGGCCGTGGCCGCGGCCTGGGCCACCACCGCCGGGTGAATCCTCACCGTCGGGCAGGTGACCGCGGTCGTGATGGGCAGGGACGTGACCTCCGACAGCGCCCCGATGACGGACCACACGAACGGGCTGTTGCCCTGCTCGCGGTTCCACGGGTGGTAGTGGTCGGAGATCCACAACCTGTCGAACCCCGCCTGCTCCGCCCACCGCGCCTGCCTCACCAGCTCACGCGGTCCGTGCTCCTCGCTGGAGAGGAAGTAACCGATGCTGACCATGGTCCCCGGTTACCCGCGCAGGAATTCCTGAACCTTGGTCGCCACCCCGCGCCTGACCACGTCCCACGCGTCCGGGTCGCCGCGGAGCATCGCCTCGGCGGTCGCCTTGGCCTGCTCGAACGTCGTGTGCGGCGGGATCGGCGGCACGTTCGGGTCGCACCGCACGTCCAGCACCACGGGACGGTCGGCGGTCAGCGCCTCCTCCCACGCCCGACCCAGGTCGGCCGGGTCGGACACCGCCACGCCGCCCAACCCGACGGACCGCGCGAACGCCGCGTAGTCGACGTCGGGCAGCACCTGCGACTCCTCGAACTTCGGCGCGCCACCCATCGCCCGCAGCTCCCACGTCACCTGGTTGAGGTCGTTGTTGTGCAGGACGCACACCACGCACCTCGGGTCCGACCACTCCTCGTGGTAGCGGGCGACGGTGATCAGCTCGGCCAACCCGTTCATCTGCATCGCGCCGTCGCCGACCAGCGCCACCACCGGCCGTTCCGGGTGGGCGAACTTCGCGCCGATCGCGTACGGCACCCCCGCGCCCATGGTCGCCAACGTGCCCGACAACGATCCCCTCATCCGCCCGCGCAACCGCACCAGCCGCGCGTACCAGTTGGCCGCGGACCCCGAGTCGGCGGTCACGATCGCGTCCTCGGGCAACCGGGGCGACAGCTCCCACATGATCCGCATGGGGTTCACCGGCTCCGCGTCCACGAAGGACTGCCGCCGCAGCGTCCCCCACCACTCGGCCACGTTGGCCTCGACGGTCTCCCGCCAGGACCGGTCCTCCTGGCGGCGCAGCAACGGGAGCATCGCCCGCAACGACGCCCCCGCGTCGCCGACGAGGTTCACCTCGGTCGGGTAGCGCATCCCGATGAACCGCCCGTCGACGTCCACCTGCACCGCCCGCGCCTTGCCGAACTCCGGCAGGAACTGGGAGTACGGGAAGCTCGACCCGACGATCAGCAACGTGTCGCAGTCCCGCATCAGCTCGTAGCTGGGCTTCGTGCCCAGCAACCCGATCGACCCGGTCACCCACGGCTCGTCGTCGGGCAGCACGTCCTTGCCCAACAACGCCTTCGCCACCCCCGCGCCCAGCACCTCGGCCACCTGGCGCACCTCGTCACCGGCCCCGCGCGCACCCTGCCCCACGAGCACCGCCACGCGCTTGCCGGCGTTCAGCACCTCCACCGCCCGCTCGACGTCGTCCGAGGAGGGCACCGCCGTCGACCACCCGCGGCTGGGAGCGCTCGACGGCACGTGCTTGAACGCGTGCTCGGGCGGCGAGTACGCCAGCTCCTGCACGTCGGCCGGAATGATCAACGCCGTGGGCGCCCGCTGCGCCTCGGCGGTCCGGATGGCCCGGTCCAGCGCGTTGGGCAGCTGCTCCGGCACGGTCACGTCGACCAGGTACTCGGACGCGACGTCCTTGAACAACGAGTGCAGGTCCACTTCCTGCTGGTAGCTGCCGCCGATCGCGGTGCGCGCCGTCTGCCCGACGATCGCCACCACCGGCACGTGGTCGAGCTTGGCGTCGTACAGCCCGTTGAGCAGGTGGATCGCCCCCGGCCCGGACGTCGCCATGCACACCCCGACCCGCCCGCCGAACTTCGCGTACCCGACGGCCGCCAGGGCGGACATCTCCTCGTGCCGCGACTGGATGAACCGGGGCCGGTCCCCGCTGCGCCCGAAGGCCGAGACCAGCCCGTTGATGCCATCACCCGGGTAGGCGAACACGTGCTCGACACCCCAGTCACGCAGGCGGCGCAGCACGAAGTCGGCAACGGTGTCGGCCATGGCGTCCTCCCCGGAAAACAAAGGAGTACCCGCCCCCCACCGCCCTACTCGGCCCTCACCACGACGAACCCGCCACCGCCCAACCACCTCTCGCACTCACAACGGCAGCAACAGCCGCCCACCCACCACCAACGTCCCCACCGTCACCACGACGAACAGCAGCACCCACACCAACCCCGGCACCCGCGTGATCCGGGCCAGCTGGTCGGCGTCGGACTGCCGCGCCAGTCCCCGCATCCGCCGACGCTGCAACTCCCCCACCGGCCGCACCCCGCCCAGCAGCAGGAACCACGTCACGAACAGCGCGAACGCCGCCTGCCACTCCGCCGTCGCGTACCAGGACACGGCGAACATGATCGCCCCGGTCACCACCACCGACAGCACGCCGAACGCGTTGCGGATCATGATCAGCATGCCGACGAGCAGCCCCACCGTCGCCCACAGCAACGGCCGGACCTGGTCGGACGTCACCAGCACCGCCGCGCCCAGTCCGAGCAACGACGGCGTCACGTACCCCGCGAAGTACATCAGCACGACCGCGAAACCGGTCGGCCTGCCGCGCGACACGGTGACCCCGGACGTGTCCGAGTTCAGCTTGATGCCCTCCAGCCGCCGGCCGGTGAGCAGCGCGACGAGGGCGTGCCCGGCCTCGTGCGCGATGGTGATGACGTGCCTGCTGTACCGCCACACACCGGGACTGGCCACCAGGACCAGCGCCAGCACGGCCGGGGCCCATTTCGTCAGAGTCGACATCGCCACCAGCATGCCACTCGACCTGGACCGCGCTCCAACACCCAGGCTGACCTCCGTAAGACGACAGCGCATCGGTTCACTGGAGGTCAGCGCCCTGGCGCTGGGCACGCTGCCGTTCGGCACCCGGGTGGACCGGGAGACCTCGTTCGCGATCGTGGACCGCTTCGCCGAGGCGGGCGGCACGTTCGTGGACACGGCCGACGACTACGCGTTCCGGGACGGCGGCACGGGCGACGAGAGCGAGCAGGTGGTCGGCCGCCGGCCGGCCGCGCGGGGCAACCGCGACGACATCGTCCCGGCCACCAAGGCGGGTGCCCGTCCGCGGACTCCCGGCCGCGGTCTGGAGACGCCGAAGGCCTGGCCGGCGACACCGTCCGCGGTGCCGCCGCCGCGAGCCTGGCGCGGTTGGGCACGCACCACGTCGACCTCTACCACAGCCACATCGAGGACCGCAGCGTCACGCTGGAGGACACGCTCGGCGGGTTCGCGTCCCTCGTCGAGGCCGGGTCGGTGCGCGAGATCGGCGCCCGCAACCACGCCACGTGGCGGTTCGAGCGGGCTCGATCGGTGTCACGGGCCAACGACCGGCCGCTCTGCACCGCGGTTCAGCAGCGCCACAGCTACCTGCGCCCCCGACCGGGCGTGAAGCTGCCCGAGAGCGGTCACGTGCACATGACCGACGAGCTGCTCGATCTACGCGGCGACCGGGGGTGACGTGACGCGGGTGGCGTACTCGGCGCTGCTCTCCGGCAGGTACCGGGACAAGCCCCTCGGTGAGGCGTACGACCACCCCGGCACCACCAGACGGCTGGAGATCGAGCTCGACGACGACCAGGCGGACCGCCTGGACTGCGCCGCCTGACCCGTCGACGGGCCTCACCGCGCCCGTCCACAACGCACAACGGTGCACGGTCCACCCGGGACCGTGCACCGTTCGCGACTCTTCCGCCAGAACTGCGACGTCGGGACTCCGACGTCAGAACTGCGACATCACCGGCTGAACCGGGACTTGTGCTGCTCCGCGATCGCCGGGTCGATCGGCTGGACCGGCCGCGGGCTCATGGTCGGGTCCATCGATTCGATCCGCTCGTCGCGGCGCACGCCGTGCCGCGCGTCGTCGACGCGCTGCGTGGGCATCTCCTGCGTCACCGGGTCGGCCTTGGGGTCGCGAATGCTCGCTTCCCGCTCGTACCGCGCCTGCTCCTCGCGCCGATCCCCGAACGACCGGTCGGCAGCCGTCCGGTCCACGACCGTCTCCTCCGGACCGACCGCGTCGATCGGGGGCTCGGTCACGATCTTGCGCCGCGCCGGCAGCACCGCGATCAGCAGACCGACGGCGGCGAGGCCGAGGTGCAGCCAGTTGTCGTTGACGTTGAGCGCCAGCGGGTTGCCGAGGCCGGACACGGGGTTGTTGGAGAACACCCCGGCCAGCGCCAGGCCCCACAGCAACACAGCGCCGTAGCCGATGAACAGGAGCCAGCCGTACAGTCGGGCCAGGCCGGACGTGCTCGCCATGAGCAGGCCGAGCACACCGAACGCCAGGTGGACGACGTTGTGCAGCGGGTTCAACGTGAACCCGAGCAGCATCGCGTGCTGGTCGCCCGCGAAGTCGCCGAACCCGGTGCGCACGAAGCCCAGCACACCCAAGGCGAGGAAGACCAGGCCGACCAGGCCTGCCAGCACCTGGGCGGGTTGCAGGCCCGCGACCTTGACGCGACCGACCGTCGAGTGGTGGGTCATCTCGCCCTCCAACTGAGGACCACGAGCCCGTCTGACCGGGCTCCGGACGCCCACCGACTACCCGTCCGGTCCGAACCGCAAACAGCCCGGCCACCGACCTCGGGCCGACTGGCGGCGGGGGACGGGCGCACGAACCCGTCCCCCCTTTCCCGACAGGAGTCACACACCCCGCCGTGCCGGGGTTTATCCGCCCCGACCCACCCCATGAAGGTCGGGCCGCCGTGGCCACGCCGAATGCGCGCCGATCATTGCGACCAATAGGCCGATACGATTTCCGAATAATCACGCACCGTATCGTCGGATTCGACGTACGGGCAGGTCAGGAGCGCTGGCCCCGGTCACCGGACGTACACGTCGCGGAGCCGTTCCACTCGGTCTCCCTGCTGTTCACGAAGGTCCCCTTTGTGGTTCGTCGAACACCACTGCGGTGTCGGTACGACTATCTCCGAACAGACGTCTCTCGTCAAAGCAATTACGACGTTCGCCAATTGGCCGAGCCTCCCTTCCGGCCCGGCCGCGCCATGATCGCTTGACCTCGACTTAACTCGAGCTCCTAGCGTGGCGGGCAGGACTTCCGGAGGGGGATCACGAGATGCACGCCATCGTTCAGCACGAGTTCGGTCCGGCCGAGAACCTGCGCTACGAGCGGGTCCAGGACCCGGAGCCGGGCGCCGGGCAGGTGCGGATCGCGGTGTCCGCCGCCGGGGTGCACCTGCTCGACACGTCGATCCGCCGCGGCGAGCACGGCGGGCCGTTCCCGCTGCCCTCGCTGCCGATGACGCCGGGTCGGGAGGTCGCGGGGG
This sequence comes from Saccharothrix sp. 6-C, assembly GCF_016695385.1. Taxonomy (NCBI): domain Bacteria; kingdom Bacillati; phylum Actinomycetota; class Actinomycetes; order Pseudonocardiales; family Pseudonocardiaceae; genus Saccharothrix; species Saccharothrix sp. 6-C. The sequence continues at coordinate 6,337,129 of NZ_CP064192.1, forward strand.
TCGTCACCGCGCTGGGTGGCGGGGTCGAGCCGCACTGGCTGGGCAAGCGGGTCGTCGCCCACCTCGGGCAGGCGAGCGGCGGGTACGCGGAGCAGGCCGTGGCGAACGCCGCTTCGCTGCACGAGCTGCCCGACCACGTGTCCGACGACGCGGCCGTCGCCATGATCGGCACCGGCCGCACCGCCGTCGGCGTGCTGCGCGTCGCCGAGCTCACGCCCGACGACGTGGTCCTGGTGACCGCGGCCGCCGGCGGGCTGGGCTCGTTGTTCGTGCAGGAGGCCAAGGCGATCGGCGCCGAGGTGGTCGGCGTGGCGAGCACCGCCAAGCTGGACCTGGTCCGCCGGCTCGGCGCGGACGTGGTGGCCGACTACACCAGGCCGGGCTGGGACGAGGGCATCGGCCGGCGGGTCACCGCCGTGCTCGACGGCGTCGGCGGCGAAGCGGGCCGCAGGTCCCTCGAACTGCTCGGCGTCGGCGGCCGGATCCTGCTGTTCGGCTGGTCCGCGGGCGAGCCCACCGCGATCGACACGTCAGACCTCTACCGCCTCGGCATCACCGCGTCGGTCGTCGTCGGGCCGCGGATGATGAAGGGCACGAGCCTGCGCGGGCTCGAGGAGCTGTCGATGCGCGCGCTGACCGAGGGCCGCCTCATCCCGTTGACGACGACGTTCCCGCTCAGCGAGGCCGCCGAGGCGCACACCGCGCTGGAGAGCCGCGCCACCGTGGGCAAGGTCGTGCTCAAACCCTGACCCCGCCCCACGGCAGGGCCCCGTGCGCGACGCGCGCACGGGGCCCTGCCGACCCCTCGCTACACCGGCACCACGACGATCCGCTCGTCGTCGAAGTTGCGCACCTCGATCGCCGCGACGTCCTCCGGCGCGATGAGGGCCGAGCCGTCGAGGTTGGTGCCGTCCTTCTCACCGGCCGCCGAGACGAGCCAGCTGCCCGCCTCCGCCCGCCGGCCGTCCTTCGCCACGACGAACAACCTGCACTTCTCGTCCCGCTCGACGCCGGCGACGGACGCGTTCACCCGGACCCACCCGGCGGCCGGCCTGACCTGCACGGTCATCCGCGCGCCGGTGTCCGGGTCGGTGGCCGACCCGACCTTGGTGCCGGCGGGCGGCGCGGGCACGGTCGTCGTCTGCTGGACGGCGCCCACGTCGGGCGCGGTGCTCCGGCCGACGGCGAAACCACCGCCGAGCACGACCGCGGCGACGGCCGCCGCGACCAGGCCCAGTCCGACCCGGCGGCGGCGCAGCCGACCGCCGCGCTCGGACCGCACCTGCCGCAGCGCGCGGCGCAACAGCAGGTCGCCGCCCTCGGGCGGGCCGTCGAGCAACGCCTCGGGTGGCACGTCGCCCATGGCCTCCTCCACCGCCCGCAGCTCGGCCAGCTCGGCCGCGCACCCCGGGCAGGACGCCACGTGGTCCTCCACGGCACGCGCCTCCCGCTCGTCGAGCGCGCCCAGCACGTATGCGCCGAGCAGTTGCGGATCGTGGTCCGCGGTCATCCGGCCACCCCCTTCAGCGCGACCTGCTGCCCGACGAACGTCTCTCTCAACGCCCGCAGCGCGTAGTGGGATCTCGACTTCACCGTGCCCGGCGGCACCCCTAACGCCTCGGCCGCCTCCGTCACGCTCCGGCCGCGGAAGTAGATCTCCAGGAGCACGTCGCGGTGATCCGGCGACAGCCGGTCCAGGGCTGCGAGCACCACCATCGAGTCCACCACCGAGTCCGCGTGGTCGTGCTGCACCGGCGGGACCGACGCCGGCGTCTCGGCCACCTCCCGCGGCCGGGCCGCCTTCGCCCTGAAGCGGTCCGTGACGATGTTGCGCGCCACCGTGAGCAGCCAACCCCGGACCGAGCCCTTGCCGTTCACCAGCGCGTCCGGGTGCCGCCAAGCGCGCACGAGGGTTTCCTGGACGACGTCCTCGGCCGCCGCCCGATCGCCGGTCAACCGCGTCGCGTACGCGAGCAGCGCCCGACCGTGCTCCTCGTAGAGGGATCGGATCAGTGCCTCGTCGGCCGCGGCCTCCCGTTTCCGGGACCACAGAGCCGCCATCCACCCACTCCTCTCGTCAACTCCCGCCCCCGACACGCACGGCGGGCGGGTTCGGTTCACCGCGGGCGGGGAGAAGTCCGTCAGGAACAGGTCTCGCCGGTGTTGAGGCAGGTCGCGACGCGCTCCATCAGCCCGGCCGGCATGGCGTTGACGAACATCGCGTGGTCGGTGCGCGGGTCGCGCCCCTGCTCGGGGAAGCTGTCGACGGCGAACGGCCGCCCGGCCGGCACGGCGTAGGCGACCCGCACGCGCAGCTTCGGCATCGGGAAGGTGCCCTGCCGGCACACCCCGTTCGAGCCGGGGAACTCGGCGTGCGCCCGGTGGCTCGGGCTGTCGGTGTTGCGGCCGTCCCAGCAGCTCGGGAAGTCGAACGTGCGCAGCACCTCCCGGCCCGGCGGGCACTGCGGGTAGCGGTCGGTGTGCCGGTCCTCGAACCCGGCGCAGCTCCACCGGGCCCGGCCGCGGCCGCTGGTCAGCGCCGCCGGGTCACCGGTGATCATGCGCAGGAACCCCGGCATCGGCACGACCTGGCTGACGGGGCTGCCGGTGAACGTGATCTCCACCCTGGCCGGTGGCAGCACCTCGCCGGTGTTGCCGTGCGGGCCGCCGCCGGGCGCGTGCGCGTCGTGCCCGGTCCGGTCGGTCAGCCGCAGCACCGGCCAGTAGTAGGTGGACCGGTCCTGCGCCGGGCAGGTGGTCGCGGCGGCGGCGAGCGAGTCGTCGGTGGAGCCCGCGTGCGTGCTCAGGTTGCCGACGTACTCGTGGGTGTGGTGCGCCCCGGCCGGCTGACCCGGCGCGATGACCATGTTGTCGGCGTTGAGGTGGCGCGGTTCGTTGCGCCCGCAGTCGACGCGGAACGTGCCGGTCGACGCGTCCGGGGTGGTGGCGGCGGACTCGACCGCCACCGGCACCTCGTCGATGGCCGCGGTGCGGCCGTCGGCGCAGCCCGTCGCCAGCACGAGCACCAGCAGCAGGGGCGACCACCTCACGTCCGACAGCTTATTCGGACAGCGCCGGGTGAACGCCTGGGCGGTCGGCGGGCCGGCTACTCGGAGGTGACCAGGACGCGACCGTCCTCCGTGACCACGTCGACGGTGGCGAGGTCGTCCGGGTCCACCACGGCGGCGCCCGCCAGGGCGGTGTCGCCGAGCCGGGAGGCGACCCAGCCGCCCGCCGTGTAACGCCGGCCGCGCACGTCGGTGACCACGAGCCGGCACCGCTCCCCCGCGTCGACGCCGGCCACCACCGCGCGCAACCGCACCCAGCCGTCGGCGGGCGTCACCGTCGTGGTGATCCGCACGCCGTCGGCCGTGGTGGCGACCAGCACCCGTTCCCCGGGCACGCTGTGCCGGCCGAGGTGGACGCCCCCGGCCAGCACCGCGACGGCGAGCGCGGCGCACACCGCCGCGACCACGCCGCCGCGACGCCTGCGGTCGCGCGCCTTCTCGGCGCGGACCTGGCGCAACGCGCGTTCGAGGACCGGATCGGGCATCACTCCTCGTTCAGCTCGTGCTCGGACGTGTCCCGAGCGGGGACGGGTTGCGGCGGGGCGGGCTGACGGGGCGGGTGCGGCGGCTGGTGGTGTTCATCGGCGGGTGCCTTCCTCTGCTGACGGCTGGCGCACCCCTCACACGCACCCGCGGCGCGTTCGGTTCAACCGTTCGCGGATCGGCTCCGACACCCGCCTCGCGAGCGTTCGCCTCGACCGCGGCCGATCAGTTCAGCTGCACCCTCAGGATCCGGGAGTTCGAGTTGTTCGGCGTGCTGTCCCGGTCGTCGCTGGTGGTCAGCCACAGGCTGCCGTCCGGCGCGGGCTCGACCGTGCGCAGCCGGCCGTACGTGCCCTGGAAGTGGGTCGTCTCCGAGCCGACCGAGGTGCCGCTGATGACCAGCCGGTAGAGCCTGCTGCCGCGCAGCGTGGCGACGTACAGGGCGTTGTTGACGATGGTGATGCCGCTGGGCGAGGCGTTGGCCGTGCTCCACGTCCGCTTCGGCGCGATGTACCCGGCGCAGCTGCCGGACGTGCCCTCGCACGAGGGCCAGCCGTAGTTGCCGCCGCGCTCGGACAGGTTCAGCTCGTCCATGATCGTGTTGCCCAGCTCGGCCTGCCACAGCCTGCCCTGGCCGTCGAACGCCAGGCCCTGCACGTTGCGGTGCCCGTAGGTCCACACGTACCGGGCGTTGCCGCCGTTGCCGTAGAACGGGTTGTCGGTCGGCGCGGAGCCGTCGGCGTTGAGCCGCAACACCTTGCCGCCCAGGTTCGACAGGTCCTGCGCCCAGTTCCCGTTCTGGCCGTCGCCGGTGCCCGCGTACAGCTTGCCGTCCGGGCCGAACCGCAGCCGGCCGCCGTTGTGGTAGCGGTTGCGGGGGATGCCGGTGAGCAGCACCTGCAACGACGACTGCACCAGCGCGTTATTCTGCACCTTCATCCGCACGATCCGGTTGTCGTTCGCGGCGGTGTGGTAGATGTACAGGTAGTTGTCGGTCGCGAAGGTCGGCGACACCTCGATGCCCAGCAGCCCGCCTTCGCCGCTCGTCGTGACGACGTTCGGCACCGTGCCCAGGGTCGTCCTCACCCCGGACGGCGACAGCTTGACGATGTCGAACGCGTCGCGCCGGGAGTAGACGCCCGACCCGTCGGGCAGGAAGTCCAGGCCCCACGGCACGTCGTTGTCCGTGGCGAGCTGCGTCACCGCGCCGACCTGGTCGCCGCCGGAGGACGTGGTGGCGGTGATCGCGCCGCTCCAGTCGGACACGTTGCCGACCGCGTCGTAGGCCCGCACGTTCATCAGGTACGAGGTGTTCGGGCGGCGTCCGCCGATGGTGGCCGACGTGCCCGTGGTCTCGCCCACCGGCGCGCCGCCGGAGAGGACCTCGTAGCGGGTCACGCCGATGTTGTCGGTGGCCGGGTTCCACGCCAGCGACACGGAGTTCGCCGTGACGCCGGTGACGCGCAGCCCGGTCGGCGTGGTCGGCCGCTCGGTGTCGGCCTGCGCGGGCGGGGTGGTCACCGCGAGGTTGTCGCCCGCCTGGGAGATGTTGCCGGCGGCGTCCTTGGCGTTGACGTAGTAGACGTAGGAGCCGTTGGGGCTCAGGCCGGTGACCGTGGTCGACGTGCCGGTGACGGACTTGACGAACTGGCCGCGCTGGTAGACCTCGTAGGACGTCACGCCGACGTCGTCGGTCGCCGGGTCCCAGGCCAGGTCGACCGAGGTGGGCGTGACGTTGGCCGAGCGCAGGTTCGCGGGCGGCGACGGCGGCGCGGTGTCGACCCGCCCGGTCTCGCCGAACACCTGGAACTCCTGCAACGAGTAGCTGTTGTAGGGCGCGGTGCGGCAGCGCGTGGTGCCGTGCATGCGGACGTAGCGGCCGTTCCCGGCCACCACCAGGTCCTCCACGCCGCCGGCGCCGTTCGCGGTGGCGAAGACGCTGGTCCACGTGCTCGCGTCGGACGACGTCTCGATCCGGTAGGCGCGGGCGCACGAGAGGTCCCACTGGAGCCGGACCCTCGTGATCGTCGCCGCGGTCCCGAGGTCGACCTGGAACCACGACGGGTCGAGGCCGCCCTGGCTGGCCCAGCGGGTGGCCGGGTTGCCGTCCACCGCCAGCGCGGGCGCGAGACCCGAACCGCCCGATGTGGACGCGGTGGCCGGTTTTCCTTGGGACAGCAGGACGGGAGCCGCGCTCGCGGGCGCGGCGGACACCAAGGCGGACGCCACCACGGCGAGCGCGGTGGCGAGCGCGCCGAGCGAGGTCGGCCAGGCGCTCCTGGTACGGGGTGCCACAGATGCCTCCACAGTCGTTGACGACTCCCCCGCCAGGCAGGGGATTGGTGCGGCGGTGGGGTGGCGGCAGGACGAGGCGGCGGGCGACGAGGACGGGCCGGCGGGCGATCAGGGTCTGCGTCTGCGGAACTTGCGCAACTGTTGACCCCCGAGCCGGTCGCGTGTAGTCATCGTCGGTGTCACCCGAAACGGTAAGGGCTTTCCCGAACAGCGTCCAGTGGTGTTCGTCCAGTGGTCCTCTCAGGTGGTGAAGGGGAGCGAATGCGCCCGATGTCGCGGTTCCGCCTGTCCGCCGCGCTCCTGCCCGCCGCCCTGGTGGCGGCCGCGTGCGGCGCGCCCACCGGCGGTCCCGCCGCGCCGACGTACGCCTCGGTGCCGGCCAAGCCGTCCGCCCCGGTCGAGCTCAACGTGCTGGACGTGGCCGGGAACCTCCAGCTGACCCAGGGCATGATCGAGGAGTTCGCGACCGCGAACCCGGACGTGGTCAGCAAGGTCAACTACACCAAGTCGACCGCGCCCGACATGCCCGGCAAGCTCAAGGCCGAGCAGAACGCGGGCCGGTCGCAGACCCACCTGGTGCTCACCGGCACCGACGGGCTGGCCGCGGTGATCGACCAGAAGCTCGCCCTGCGGGTGCTGCCCGACCACGAGGACCGGTTCCCCGGGCTGTCCGACGCCTACCTGCCCTCCGCCGCCGCGATGCAGGAACTGGCGCAGGGACAGGGGATCACGATCACCTGTTACCCCGCCGGACCGCTGCTCGAGTACGACCCGGGCAAGGTCGCCGCGCCGCCGCGCACCACCGACGAGCTGCTCGCCTGGGCGAAGGCCAACCCCGGCAAGTTCCAGTACGCCGTGCCCGCGAATTCCGGCCCCGGCCGCACGTTCCTGATGGGCCTGCCCTACCTCTTGGGTGACGCCGACCCGAAGGACCCGGAGAACGGCTGGGAGAAGACCTGGGCCTACCTCGCCGAGCTGGGCGAGCACGTGGACCACTACCCGTCCGGCACGACCGAGACGATGAAGAACCTGGCCGACGGCACCTCGCACATCGTGGCCACCACCACCGGCTGGGACATCAACCCGCGCGTGCTCGGCACCGTGCCGGAGGAGATGCGGATCGCCACGCTGGAAGGTTTCCACTGGGTCACCGACGCGCACTACGCCGTCGTGCCCAAGGGCGTGTCGCGGGACGTGCTGTCGGCGAACCTGGCCCTGATCAAGTGGATGTTGCAGCCGGCGCAGCAGGCGAAGGCCTACGACAAGGGCTACTTCTACCCCGGGCCCGCGGTCGAGGACGTCACGCTCGACATGGCGCCGCAGGAGTCGCGCGACGCGATCGAGCGGTACGGGCGGCCCGAGTACGACGACCTGATCGAGAACACGCCGCAGGAGACCTCGCTGCCCGCGACCGCGCAGGTGAAGGCGTTCCAGAAGTGGGAGCGCGAGATCGGCAGCGGGAAGACGCGCCGATGAGCGACCGGTTCGCCGAGCTGCACGTCGACGGCGTCCGGCGCGTCTTCGGCGAGCACGTGGCCTTGCAGGGCTTGGACCTGACCATCGGGGGCGGCGAGTTCGTCGCGCTGCTCGGGCCGTCCGGCTGCGGCAAGTCGACCGCGTTGAACTGCCTGGCCGGGCTGCTGCCGCTGTCCGGCGGCCGGATCGTGCTCGACGGCAGGCGCATCGACCAGCTCCCGCCGGAGAAGCGCGGCTTCGGCATGGTGTTCCAGAACTACGCGCTGTTCCCGCACCTGAGCGTGCGGCGCAACATCGCCTTCGGCCTGGCCATGCGCAAGGTCGCCAAGGCCGAGCAGGCGCGGCGGGTCGACGAGGCGCTGCGGATGGTGCGGCTGACCGACCAGGCGGACAAGTACCCGGCGCAGCTGTCCGGCGGGCAGCAGCAGCGGGTGGCCATCGCGCGGGCGATCGTGCTGGAACCGCCGCTGGTGCTGATGGACGAGCCACTGTCCAACCTGGACGCCTCGCTGCGGCTGGAGATGCGCTCGGAGATCCGCAGGCTGCACCAGTCGCTCGGGCTGACCACCGTCTACGTCACGCACGACCAGGAGGAGGCGCTGGCGCTGGCCGACCGGCTCGTGGTGCTGCGCGACGGCGCGGTGCAGCAGGTCGGGTCGCCCGAGGAGGTCTACGCGCACCCGCGCAACCAGTACGTGGCCGGGTTCATGGGGTACCGCAACCTGCTGTCGGTGTCGGTGACGTCGGTGGCCGGCGAGCACGCGACCGTGTCGCTCGGCGGGGTGCCGCTGACCGGGGTGAACCGCGGCGGCGTGACCCCCGGCGCCGGTGGCGCGGTGGTCGCGATCCGGCCGGAGGACTTCACCGTGGCCATCGCCGCGGCGGACAACGTGCTGCGGGTCGAGGCCGAGATCGTCGAGTACCACGGGCGGGAGCAGGCCGTGGAGGCGCGGTTGCCGGACGGGCAGCCGTTGCACCTGCGCACCACCAGCAGGCTCGCGCCGGGCGACGTGGTGCGGCTGCGGGTGCCGGTCGAGCGGGTCCTGGTGTTCGGGGCATGAGCGCGGCGGCCCTGCGGCACCGGCTCGCCGAGCGCGGCGTGGACCGGGTGCTGCTGCTCCTCGTGCCGGGCGCGGTGTTCGTGGCGCTGCTGTTCCTCTACCCGTTCCTGTACGGGTTGCAGCTGTCGTTCCAGCCGGAGCGGGGCGGGCCGCTGGCCAACTACGAGCGGTTCTTCACCGACGCGTACCTGCGCGACACGATCTGGATCACGCTCCGGCTCGGGCTGCCCGCCGCGCTGGTCAACGTGCTGGCGTCCGTCCCGATCGCCTACCGGATGCGGGGGCGCTTCCGCGGCAAGCGGCTGATCACGACGCTGCTCGTGGTGCCGATCACGCTCGGCACCGTGCTCACCGCGGAAGGGCTGCTGCAGTACCTGAGCCCGGTCGGCTGGTTCAACAAGGTCCTGACCGGCGTCGGCGTGCTGGACGAGCCGGTGCGGCTGGTGCACGGCTACTGGGGCGTGCTGTTCTCGCTGGTCATCACCGGGTTCCCGTTCGCGTTCCTGCTCACCCTGTCGTACCTGTCGGGCATCGACCCGTCGTTGGAGCGGGCGGCGGCCACCCTGGGCGCGACGCCGCGGCAGCGGTTCCGGCACATCACCATGCCGTTGCTGGCGCCGGGGCTCGCGGTGACGTTCTGCCTGTCGTTCGTGCTGGCGTTCTCGGTGTTCCCGTCGGCGGTGATGGTCGGCGACCCGCAGGGGTCCACCCACGTCATCTCCATCGCCGCCTACAACACCGCGTTCCGCGACTTCGACTACTCGATGGGCTCCGCCGTGGCGATGATCATGGCGGTGGTGATGCTGCTGGTCATCGGCCTGGTGCTGCTCTGGCGCTCCACCCTGTACCGGGGTGCGACGGGAGGCAAGGGATGAGGCCCGCGGCCTGGTTGACGTGGGGCGCGCTGGCGTTCTTCGCGGTGAACCTGCTCGGCGTGGTCGGCGCGGTGCTGGTGAACTCGTTCAGCGTGCGGTGGTTCGGCACGTGGTGGCCGGCCGGGTTCACCACGGCCTGGTACGCCGAGGCGTGGCGCGAGTACGGCCTGTTCGACGTGCTCGTGGTGACGTCGCAGGTGTCGGTGGCCGTGGTCGTGGTCTCGGTGCTGATCGGCGTGCCCACCGCGTACGCGCTGGCCCGGCGGGACTTCCCCGGCAAGAAGCTGCTGAGCCTGCTGTTCCTGCTGCCGATCCTGATGCCGCCGATGACGTACGGCATCCCGCTGGCGACCGTGCTCTACAAGTTCCACCTGGCCGGGAGCACGACCGGTGTCATCGTGGCGAACCTGGTGCCGTCCGTGCCGTTCGTGGTGCTGACCATGACGCCGTTCATCGAGCAGATCGACACCAGGCTGGAGGCCGCCGCCCGCATGTGCGGCGCGCGCACGTCCGCGGTGTTCCTGCGGGTCCTGGCGCCGTTGCTGCTGCCGGGCGTCCTGGCCGCGTCGATCCTGGTGCTGGTGCGGACCGTGGGCATGTTCGAGCTGACGTTCCTCACCGCCGGCCCGGACAGCCAGACGCTGGTGGTGTCGCTGTTCTACTCGGTGTCCGCCGCGGGCATCCGGGCGCAGCAGACGGTGGACGCGATGGCCGTCATCTACACCGCGTCCATGCTCGTCCTCCTGGTGATCGCCCTGCGGTTCGTCAACCCGACCCAGTTGGTGACCCGGGTGAAGGACCCCGCCTAGTCAGCCGGTGAGGGGCTCGGCGACGAGGCGGCCCCACACCACGAAGGCCAGCAGGGCCAGGTAGACCAGGTCCACCACGACCAGCTTCGATTCCCGGCGCCGGACGCGGACGACCGTCGCGCCCACCATGACGACCACCAGGCCGGTGGCGGCCACCGGCACCAGCGCCGGCGCGATGCCCAGCACCGCGGGCAGGACCAGGCCCACCGCGCCCAGCACCTCCAGCGCGCCGATCGCCTTGATGGCGCCCGCGCTCCAGTCCTCGGTCCACGCCGCGCTGGGACCGGCGGCGGCTATCTTCTGCTTGGGCAGGACGAGCTTGCCGGCGCCGCCGAAGAAGTAGGCGGCGGCGAGCACGCCCGTGATGATCCACAGTGCGAGGTCCACGGTGTTCCTCCTGGTCGAGTGGCTTGTCGACCACGAGACGCCGGCGTGCCGAGCCCTGTGACAGACCGGTCCCATGACGCGCGTCACACGGCGTCGGGCAGGCGACGCGGAGACGGGAGCGACCCGATGGGCGGCACGGCGCGGACGCGTCCCGCGACCGAGGCGTTCGTCGCCCACCGCAACCTGCTGTTCACCGTGGCCTACCAGATGCTCGGCTCGGCCGCCGACGCCGAGGACGTCGTGCAGGAGACCTGGCTGCGGTGGACGGGCGTCGACCTCGGCACCGTGCGCGACCAGCGGGCGTACCTGGTCCGGATCGTCACCCGCCAGGCGCTCACCCGGCTGCGCTCGCTCGCCAGGCGCAAGGAGTCCTACGTCGGCCCCTGGTTGCCCGAGCCGCTGCTGACCACACCGGACGTGGCCGAGGACGTCGAGCTGGCCGACAGCGTCTCGATGGCGGTGCTGCTGGTGCTGGAGACGCTCGCGCCGACCGAGCGGGCCGTGTTCGTGCTGCGCGACGTGTTCGCCGTCGGCTATGACGAGATCGCCGAGGCCGTCGACAAGACCCCGGCCGCGGTGCGCCAGATCGCGCACCGGGCCAGGGCCCACGTCGCCGACCGCCGGCCGCGCGGCGCCACGTCGCCGGACGAGACGCGGGCCGCGCTCTCGGCCTTCCGGCGGGCGGTCGAGACCGGCGACCTCCAAGGGCTGCTCGACGTGCTCGCGCCGGACGTGGTCGTCCTCAGCGACGCCGGCGGGTTCAAGCAGGCCGCGCGCAAGCCCGTCGTCGGCGCCGACAAGGTGGCCCGCTTCCTGGCCGCCCGCTGGGACGTCGTCGGCGCCCGGACCACGGTCGAACCCGTGCAGGCCAACGGCGGCCCGGCGCTGGTGCTGCGGCTCGACGGCGAGCTGGACGGCGTGGTGGCGGCACGGCTCGAGGGCGGTCTCGTCACCGGGCTGTACTTCGTGCGCAACCCGGAGAAGCTGTCGCACGTGACGCGGGAGACCGCCCTGAGCCGATGACGGTCACGGCAGCAGCAGACCCCAGTGCACGGCCCAGGGCACGAACAGCACGCCACCGGCCAGCAGCAGGCCCAGCCGCACCCGGTGCCCCGCGGCGAGGTCGGTCCTGACCTGCCACGCCCGCACCGCCGTGACGACCGCCGCCACCACCACCGCCACCGCCAAGGCCTGGAGCGCGAGCCACGGCAGCGGCCGGCCGAGCACCACCGCGCCGAGGCTCTTCGCCCCGTCGGACGCGAGGTGGCCGAGGTAGCCGACCAGGCCGAGGACGCTCAGCAGGCCGGTCGTGGCGAGCAGGCGCGCCGGCCGGCGCACGGGCGGCGCGCTCCGGTGCCGCCGGACCGCCGCGCTCAGCCCGTACCCGGCGAACGCCACCAGCAGCAGCGCGGCCGCGACGAGCTGCACCGCCGGCGACCCGGGCTCGACCGGCGTGCTCTGCCGCTCCTGCCGGGACGGCGGGCCGACGTCGACGGCGCGCGGTCCGGTGGCGGTCACCCAGGCGGCGACCTGCGCCAGGTAGTCCGGGGAGATCTCGTCGCCGCGCTGGAACCCGTCCGGTGACCGGCGCATCGTGTGGTCGGCGCCGGGCACCGCCCGCAGCGTGTGCTCGCGGTTGCCGGCCCGGTCGAGCGACTCCTGGAACACGCGCAGGCTCTCCGCGCCGGGGATCACCCGGTCGAGGTCACCCCACAGGCCGAGCACCGGTTGGGTGAGCCGGGCCAGCACCGGCGCCGGGTCGTAGCCGGACTCGGGGAACAGGTCCGCGCCGACGAGCAGGCCGAGCGTCGTGCGGGTGACCGTGTCGACCAGGGACCCGGACACGCCGGCGGCGGCGAGCCGGTTGGCGAGGTTCCAGGACTGCTGCCGCTCGGGCGCCACGCCGGGTGCGCCGACCGTGACCACGAAGGCGACGTCGGGCGAGCCGGCCGCGGCCAGCGGCGCCACCCAGCCGCCCTCGCTGACGCCCCACAGGCCGGTCCGGGCCGGGTCGACGCCGGGGTGGGTCGTCAGCGCGCGCAGCGCGGCCAGGGCGTCGTCGGCCAGCAGCTCGAAGTCGACGTCGGACTTGGACCGCTTCGGCCGCTTGTCGTAGATCAACGTGACGATGCCGGACCGGGCGAAGGCCTCCGCCTCCTGGCGGTAGCCGTCGCGCGAGGCCCGGCCGGAGCCGTGGACCATCACCATGGCCGGGTGCCGGCCGGCCGTGTCCGGGGCGATCACGGTGCCGTGCAGCGTCAGGTCGCCGCTGGTGAAGGTGACGTCCCGCTCGACCAGCCCGGCCGGGTCCGCGTGCGCGGGTGGCGCGAGGACCAGTCCGACGGCCAGTGCCGCGAGCAGCCGGACGAGGGCGCGACGAAGTCGCGAGTTGCGTTCGGGGAGCACGGGTGCTCTCCTTCCCGAGGAGGTTCGCACGTACGAGGAACACGCCGGATTCGGCGTGGTGCTGCGGCTTCCGCCCGCCCGGGTCGTCGAGTGCCAGCTCGACGGCCCGGGTTCCCCTTCGGTCAGGGGCGGTCCGCGGGGCCGGGGACGGGGAACGCGAAGAAGCGCACGGCGACGTGCCGTGCGCCCGCGGGTGTCTCGTCCACCGGTCGTTGGTAGCGCTTGAGCAGCGCCATGTACTCGTCGAAGAACTCGTGCAGCTCGGGCAGCGTCACCCGCACCGAGCCGCGCGAGTAGGGCAGCGCGTCCGACCACTCGCCCAGCTCCGACCGCTTGGCCAGGAACTCGGCGAACAGCTCCTCGTCGGCGGCCAGCTTGAGCTGCCGGAGCTGGTCGACGAGGGTCCGCACTTCCGGGTCCTCCGGCGCCCGGGGCCCGCGCAGGTCCTGCACGGGCGCCCGCCACCACCGTTCACGGCCGCGTGCGCGCTCGGGCACTTCCTCCACGAACGCGTGCTTCGCCAACATCCGGAGGTGGTAGCTGGTGGCGCCGCTGCTCTCGCCCAGCGCCTTGCCGAGGGTGCTGGCCGTCGCCGGACCGTGCTGCCCGAGGTGGCGCAGGATGCGTTGGCGCAGCGGGTGCGCGAGCGTGCGCAGCTCGTCGACGTCGGAGATCTCGCGCGGTGCCACCATGCTGCAAAGCTATCGTTGCAAAGCCCTCTTTGCAACTCCGGTCAGCGGTACAGCCCGTCGTAGAGGGCGGCGTGGGCGGAGTGCACGACCTTCCGCTTGACCTTCAACGTCGGGGTCAGCTCCCCGTCGTCCTGGCTCAGGTCGCGGTCCAGGACGGTGAAGCGCTTGATCTGCGAGACCGGGGCGAAGTGGGAGTTCGCCTCGTCCACCACCTCCTGCACCAGAGCCCGCACCTCGGGCGTGCGGGCCAGGGCGGGCAGGTCGGTCGGCAGGCCCCGAGCCTTCGCCCACGGCACGATCTCGTCCCCGTCCAGGGTGATCAACGCGACCAGGTACGGCTTGAGGTCGCCGTACACCACGGCGTGCGAGATCCAGCGCGACTGGCGGAGCTGGTTCTCGACGTTCGCGGGCGCGATGTTCTTGCCGCCGGCGGTGATGATGATGTCCTTCTTGCGGCCCGTGATCGTCACGAAGCCGTCGTCGTCGACCTCGCCCAGGTCGCCCGTGTGCAGCCAGCCGTCGGTCAGCACCTCGGCGGTCGCGGCGGGGTTGTTCCAGTAGCCCGCGAACACGTGCGGCCCCTGCATCAGCAGCTCGCCGTCCTCGGCCACCTTGAGCTGCAGGCCCGCCATCCCGAACGTGCCGACCGAGCCGAGCTTGTGCCGCGCCACCGTGTTCACCGTGCCGACGCCCGTCGACTCGCTCATGCCGTAGCCCTCCAGCACGGGCACCCCGGCGGCGGTGAAGAACTCCAGCACCTCCACCGAGATGGGCGCCGCGCCGGACAACGCCTGCCGCAGCCGGCCGCCGAAGATCGCCCGGACCTTGGCGAACACCGGATCCACCCGGTCGAACGCGGCCGACAGCCCGGGCGTCAGCGGCCGGCCCGCGGCCTGCGACCTGCGCACCGCCAGGCCCACCTGCACGGCCTGCCGCAGCTGCTCCTCCGGCACGCCGGCCGTGGCGGCGGTGTAGATCTTCTCGAAGATCCGGGGCACGGACGGCAGGAACGTCGGCCGCACCTGCGCCAGCTCCGCCACCACCTTCGACGTGTCGCCGCCGTAGAACGCGACCGTGTGGCCGGTGTAGAGCGCGCCCAGGTGCACGATCTGCGCGAACACGTGCGCCAGCGGCAGGAACAGGTACGCCACGTCGTCCGGCAGGACGTACGACAGCTCCTCGCTGAGCCGGCACATGGTCAGCCAGTTCCGGTTGGTCAGCACGCAGCCCTTGGGCGGCCCCGTGGTGCCCGAGGTGTAGATGATCACGGTCGGGTCGTCGGGGTCGATCGCGGCCCGGCGGTCGTCCAGCTCGCCCGGCAACGGCGACGTGCGCCCCTGGGACCGCAGCTCGTCCAGCCCGCCGCCCTCGATCACGACCACGTCCCGCAGCGCGGGCACCCGCGAGCGGATCGACTCGACCTTGTCCCGCTGCGCGTCGTCCTCCGCGACCACGAGCACCGCGCCCGAGTCGCCGATGATCCACGCGCACTCCTCCGCCGCGCTCGACGGGTAGATCGGCACCACGATGCCGCCCGCCGCGAGCACCGCCAGCTCCACCGCCGACCACTCGACCCTGGTGTCCGCCAGCACGCACACCCGGTCGCCCGGCTCGACGCCCAGGTGCACCAGCCCGGACGCCAGCTCCATGACCCACTCGGCGACGTCGGTGAACGTCAGGTCGTGCCACTGCCCGTCCCGCGGGTGGCGCCACGCCACCCGGTCGTCGTGCGCCTGGGCGGCCACGAAGGGCAGGTCGGCGATGACGCGCGCCGTGGTCACGGGCATGGCGGTGCTCCTCACTGGGCTGCGGAAGGGGTGACGCGCACGTGGACGCCGTTGAGCACCGCGGTGCCGGACAGCGGGTCCACGGCCAGGTCGTCGGTGAGCAGGTTGACGTTGACGCCGGGGTGGGCGCGCGCGGTGGCCAGTCGCGTGCCGGGCCGGTCGTGGCCCCAGCCGTGCGGCAGGCTGACCACCCCGGCGGCCAGGTCGGCGCTGACCTCCACGGTCGCCTCGACCTCGCCGACCCGTGACGTCACCCGCGCCAGGCCGCCGTCCTCGAGCCCCAGCCGCGCGGCGTCGTCCGGGTTGACCACCAACGTGCACAGCTGCTTGCCCTTCACCAGCGCGGGCACGTTGTGCAGCCACGAGTTGTTCGACCGCAGGTGCCGCCGCCCGACCAGGACCAACCCGTCGACGGGCGCCCGCAACGCCGCCGACACGCGCGGCACGTCGGCCACGATCGGCTCGGGGCACAGCTCGATCCGCCCGGACGGCGTGCGCAGGACCTCCGGGACCCGGCTCGTCAGCGGGCCGAGGTCGACGCCGTGCGGTCGGGAGACGAGGTCGTCCACCGACAGCCCGTACGCCCCGGCCCTCAGCCGCGCGTCCAGCAGGCGTTCCTCGCGGGTGCGCTGCGACCCGCCCGACAGGCCCGCCAGCGCGTCGAGGTCGGCGTCCGCCCCGAGACCGGCCAGGATGCCGGTCAACCGCAGCAGGATCTCGCCCTCGTCCCGCTCGTCCGGGCCGAGCGGCACCGGCGCGGGCGAGTACTTCGCCACGTTGCGCACCGTGAACGACAGGAACGCCAGGTCGTAGTGGGCGCGCCGGCTGGGCGGCGGTGGCGGCAGGATGACGTCGGCGTGCCGCGTCGTCTCGTTGAGGTACGGGTCGACCGACACCATGAAGTCCAAAGTGGACAAGGCCGCGTCCAACCGGGCCGAGTTCGGCACCGACAGCGCCGGGTTGCCCGCGACCGTGACCAGCGCCCGGACCTGCCCGGCGCCGGGCGTCTCGATCTCGTCGGCCAGCGTGACCACGGGCAGCTCCCCCGCCACCTCGGGCAACCCGCGCACCCGACTGCGCCACCGGCCCGTGGTGAACCCCTTGCCGCTGCCCGTGCCCCGCTTCATGTGCGCGGGCATCGGGAACATCGCCCCACCGGGTCGGTCGAGGTTCCCGGTCAGGACGTTCAGCACGTCCACCAGCCAGCTGGCCACCGTGCCGAACTCGACCGCCGTCGTGCCGATCCGCCCGTACACCGCCGCCCGGGACGCCGACGCGAGCCGGTGCGTCAACGCCCGGATCTCCTCGGCGCCGATGCCGCAGCGCGACGCCACCGCCTCGGGCGTGAACGGCAGGCTGAGCTCCCGCACCCCCTCCACGCCGGTCACGTGCGGCGCGAGCGCCTTCAGGTCTACCAGCGACGCGGCGAACAGCTCGTTCACCATCGCCAGCAGCAGGAACACGTCCGTGCCGGGCACGATCGGCAGGTGCCGGTCGGCCGCCGCCGCCGTGCGGCTGCGGCGCGGGTCGACCACCACGAACGCCCCGCCGCGCCGGCGCAACGCCTTCAGCCGTCCCGGCGCGTCCGGCACCGTCCAGAGGCTGCCGTTGGAGGAGAACGGGTCCGCGCCCAGCAGCAGCAGGAAGTCCGTCCGGTCGATGTCCGGCACCGGGATCGAGTAGATCCCGCCGAAGAGCAGCCCGGACGACACGTGCTTCGGCATCTGGTCGACGGTGGCGGCGGTGAAGAAGTTGCGCGACCCCAGCGCCTTGCGCAGGCCGCCCGCGTACAGCCCGCCGGCCAGCGAGTGCACCGTCGGGTTGCCCAGGTACATCGCCACCGCGTCCCGGCCGTGCTCGCCGATGATCGCGCTCAGCCGCTCGTCGACCAGGGCGAACGCCTCACCCCACGACACCGGCTCGAACGACCCGCCCCGACGGGCGAGCGGTCCGCCCAGCCGGTCCGGGTCGGCGTCCAACGCGCCCAACGAGGCGCCCTTCGGGCACAGGAACCCGCCGCTGAACCCGTCCTGCCGGTCACCCCGGACAGCCGTGATCCGATCGTCCTCGATCGTCAGCTCCAGCCCGCAGGTCGCCTCGCACAGCGGACATGTCGTGAACGCGGTGCGCATACGCCTCCTCAACCGGACCCGCCACGCCACCCATCCGACCCGCCCCGGTTACCACCGGGTAAGTCCGGCTTCCACAACAACTAAGAACGGCCGTCCAGGACCCTCGCCAGCTCCAGCCGCGACGACACCCGCAGCTTCGCGTAGATCCGCGACAGGTACACCTCGATCGTGCGCGGGCTGTAGTGCAGCGCCGCCGCGATGTCCCGGTTGCGCATCCCCTGCTGCACCAGCCGCGCCACGTTCTCCTCCGCCGCCGTCAGCACCCCCGGCGCACGCCCCCGCGCCCTCGGCACCTTCGCGCCCAGCTCCTTCAGCCGCCCGCCGGCCTGCCGGCGCAACCCGTGCGCACCGACCCGCTGGAACACCGCGTAGGCCTCGAGCAGCTCCTCCACCGCCGACCCGTCCACCTGCCCCAACGCCAACTGCCCCCGTGCCCTCTCGAACACCAGCCCGCCGACCTCGGCTTCGCGCACCGCCTCGCGCAGCACCGCGCCGTCCCGCTCGACCAGGCCGATCGCCCGCCGCACCGCGGTGCGGCTCCAGGGCGCCACCCGGTCGGCCGCCACCACCCGCAGCCTCCCCAGCACCCGCCGCGCCTCGTCCACCCGACCGGCGGCGAGGTCCAGCTCGACCAGCCGGCCCAGCAACGCGCAGCTGTACGCCGACATCCCGTCGTCGTCGACCGCCCGCACCAGCACGGTCCGCGCGCCCTCCGCGTCACCCCGCGCCGCCAGGTACCCGGCCATCGCCAGCGCGTGCAGCCGGGACATGTTGGGGCTGCTCGGCGCGGCCAGCGCCGCCAGCCGCGCGGCCACGTCCAGCTCGCCCCGCCAGGTGCGCACCTCCAGCTCGATCGCGCGCAGCCCGTCCAACATCAGCAGCTCCTGCCGCGACTCCAGCTCCGCCGCGGCCCGACCCACCCGCTCCAGGCAGGCGTCCCACGCGCCGCCGAACCAGTCCAGCGCCACCCGCGCCATCTCCAGCTCGCCGCGGAACGCGTGCCCGCCCGCCCGTTCCCGCAGCTCCTCGGCCCGGCGCAGCCGCCACGACGCGTCGTGCACCAGGCCGGCCAGCGCCCCGGTGGACGCGCTCACCGCCAGCGCCTGCAACTCCAGCGCGGGCTGGCCGGCCGCCGAGGCCAACGACCGGTTCGCGTAGTCGACCGTCTTGTCGTGCCGGAACAGCATCGACGTGAGGACCGCCAGCCGGTCGAACACCACCACGCCCTCGGCGGCCGACGTCAACGGCATGGCCTCGATCCGCTCGGCGGCGGCCAGCGCCTCCGCGTGCCGCCCGGTGAACACCAACAACAACGCCCGCTGCGCGTGCATCGCCGCCGGTGCGTCGCCGGCCGCCAGCTCCGCGTCCGCGAGCCGCAGCGCCTCCGCGAACCGGCCCACCAGGAACATGCTGCTCAGCACCACCACCGCGCACCGCGACCGGTCCGCGCCGGGCGGCAGCGCCGCCAACGCCGCCAGGCCGGGCCCGATCGCCGCGCCGGGCCGTGACGCGTGCGCCAACGCCCGGCACTGCGAGGCCAGCAACCCGGCCCGTTCCGGGGCGGCCACCGGCAGCAGCTCCAACGCCCGCGCGCACAACGCCGCGGCCGTCTCCGGCGCGGTCGTGCGGTTCGCCGCGGCGGCCTGCGCCATCACCCGCACCGCCCGCAGGTCACCCGGCGGCGCGGACTCGGCCAGGTGCCAGGCCAGCTCCATCTCGTCGACCGCCAGCCCGCGCGCCCGGTCGTCCAGCAGCCGGGCGCTGATCAGGCTGTGCAGGTGGCGGCGCTGCGCGGGCCCGATCTCCTGGTACAGCGCCTCGCCGACCAGCGCGTGCGAGAACCGGTAGCCCCGGTCCTCCTCCCGCACCACGATGTGCGCCCGCAGCAGCCCGTCGAACGCGTCGACCACCGTCTCCTCGGGCAGCGACGACACGCGTGCCAGCAGCCCGATCTGGTCCAGCCGCACCCGCCGGAAGATCGACACGGCGCGGGCGACGGCCCTGGTGTCCCGGTCCAGCGGCGCGACCCGCCGCAGCACCGCCTCGCGCCTGGTCAGCCGGATCGCCGACGGCGACACGGTGAGCCGGGCCCGGTCGCCGTCCACCGCGACCAGGTCCAGCTCGCGCAGCGACCGGGCGATCTCCACCGCGAAGAACGGGTTGCCGTCCGCCCGCTGGTGCACCTCGTGGGCCAGGCCGTCGTCCACCGGCGTGCCCAGCACGGTCGCCACGATTTGGGCCACGTCGCCGCCGCTCAGCGGGGCCAGCCGCACCCGGACCACGTCGGCGTGCCGTTCGAGCCGGTCCAGCAGCTCCTCGACGCCGGGGTTGCGGTGGTGCTCGCGCACCGCCGTGACCAGCGCCAGCGGCGCGGCCGTGACCCGGCGCAGCACCACGGCGAGCAGGGCCAGCGAGTCGTCGTCCACCTGGTCGACGTCGTCCAGCACGAGCGCGGCGGGCCGTTCGGCGGTGAGCCCGGTCAGCGCCCGCGCGACCAGCTCGCACGACCGCCCGAACCAGGTCGCGTCCGGCGCCGCCGTCAGGTCGAGCGCCTCCAGCGCCGCGCGCACCTCGCCCGACGCCGGTCCCGCCCCGGCCACCGACCGCAGCGCCGCGGCCACCGCCGCGTACGGGATGCGCCTGCTGACGTCGTCGGACTCGGCGGCGGCGACGGCGCACCCCCGGTCACGCAGCCGGCGGCCCACCTCGGCCAGCAGGCTGGACTTCCCGATCCCGGGCTCGCCCGACACCACGACCGCCACCACCCCGGCCGCGGGCACGCGCCCGACCGCGTCGAACACGGCCGCCAACTCGGCCTCCCGGCCGACGAAGGGCCGGCCGACCAAAGACGACAACAGGCGACCTCCCGCCGTCGGAGCGGCCACCACCCTACCGACTGAGGAATCCCTACTCACGTGCGGCCGCTCGCGGTGGTGGCATGGGCGGCACACGGAACCGCACCTGGAGGGTCGATGACGGTCGAGGGGACTTGCGCCGACGGGTTCGCCGAAGTCCGCGCCGAGTTCGAGCGCAACTTCGCCGAGCGCGGCGAGGTCGGCGGTGGCGTGCACGTGACGCTCGACGGCGAGACGGTGGTCGACCTGTGGGGCGGCGACGCGGGTGGGCGGGCGTGGACGGAGGACACGATCACGCACGTGTGGTCCTGCACGAAGGGCGCGACCGCGTTGTGCGCGCACGTGCTGGCGTCACGGGGCGAGCTGGACCTGGACGCGCCCGTCGTGCGCTACTGGCCGGAGTTCGGGCAGAACGGCAAGGCGGACGCGCTGGTGCGGCACCTGCTGGCGCACCAGGCGGGGTTGGCCGCGGTGCGCGAGCCGGTCCCGCCGGGCGGGATGGGCGACTGGGAGCTGATGACCGGCCTGCTGGCGCGGCAGGAGCCGTTCTGGGCGCCCGGCACGCGGCACGGCTACCACGCGTTGACGTTCGGGCACCTGGTCGGCGAGGTGGTCCGGCGGGTGTCCGGTCTGCCGCTGGCCGAGTTCTTCGAGAAGGAGGTGTCCGGTCCGCTGGGGCTGGACTTCTGGCTGGCGCTGCCCGAGGACCTGGAGCCGCTGGTCGCGCCGACCATCCCGGCCGAGCGGGGCGAGGCGCTGCCGAGCGTGTACGCGGCCGCGATGGGCACGCCCGGGTCGATGCAGGCGCTGCTGGTGGGCAACTCCGGCGGGTACGTCGCCGCGTCGGACACCCCGGCGGCGCACGCGGCGCAGTACGGCTCGGTCGGCGGGATGAGCAACGCGCGCGGCCTGGCGCAGCTGTACCGGCCGCTCGCGTCGGGCGGCGAGTACAACGGGGTGCGGCTGGTGGACGAGGCCCAGGTCCCGGTCATGTCGGGGGTGGTGTCGGCCGGGTTCGACGAGATGCTGCTCGCGCCGACCCGGTTCTCGCTGGGCTTCGCGAAGGCCGTCGGCAACCTGCACATGCCCGCCGTGGAGCGCGGCGCGCTGATGTCGGAGGACGCGTTCGGGCACTCCGGGATGGGCGGCTCGCTGGGGTTCGCCGACCCGGGCGCGCGGATGTCGTTCGGCTACGCGATGACGCGGATGGGGCCGGGTGTGGGCGTCAACGCGCGCGGACAGTCCCTTGTGGACGCCGTCTACCGCTCCCTGGGCTACCGGCAGGCGCCGAACGGCGTCTGGTTCTCCTAGGCGCCGAGGCCGTAGACCGAGCGCAGCCAGACGCACGTCAGGGTGTCGACCAGCTCGCGGTCCCGCGCCGCCGACCGGCGGGACCGCGACCGGCTCAGGAAGGCCTGCTCGTTCATCGCCACCAGCACCCCCGCCAGCGACTTGGCGTCCGGGCCCGGCGGCGCGACGCCCGCTTCCCGCTCCAGCTCGATCCGGGACGCGGTCGCCTCGACGAACCGGCGGGCGACACCGGTCCAGAACTCGCGCATCAGCGGGTCGGTGTCGCGCGCACGCACGGCCGCGCGCAGCACCGGCCCGTGCTTGCGCCACAGCGCGAGGCTCGCGCCCAACGCCCGCCGGATCGAGTCCTCGGGCGGTTCGCTGCCGCGCCGCAGCCACGACGACGCCGCCTCGTAGAGCGCGTCGAGGACGCCGCCCGACAACGCGTGCAGCACCGCTTCGCGCGACGCGAAGTGGAAGTAGAACGTCGACCGCGAGATGCCCGCCCCCGAGGCCAGCTCGTCGACCGCGATGTCGTCCAGGGAACGGGTTTGCAGCAGCCGTTCGGCGGTGTCGAGGATCGCCTGCGAGGTGAGGTCGCCCTTGCTGGGCCTGCGTCGCGACCCGACCGTGCCGGCACGTGGGGACATGGCGGACATCCTCGGTTCCGGGCAGGTGCGCCCGCAAGGTTTTCGCGGGCAACGCCGCCAAGTCGAGAGAAGGTTGACGCGCACCACCGCGCCGGTCGGGGTAGACAATGGGGTGTGGATCCGCTCTGGGCACTGCGACAGGTGGCGTTCCAGCTCGAACGCGCCGGTGAACCCACGTACCGCGTCCGGGCCTTCCGCAAGGCCGCCGAGGTGCTGGCGGCGTTGCCGGACGGCGAGGTGGCGCGCCGGGTCGCGGCGGGCACGCTGACCGACCTGCCCGGCATCGGGAAGGCCACCGCCGGCGTGATCGCGGACGCCGCGGCCGGGCGCGAGCCGACCTACCTGAGCCGGTTCCGCGAGCCGGTGGTGGGCGGGCAGGCGCTGCGGGCGCTGCTGAAGGGCGACTGCCACACGCACTCCGACTGGTCCGACGGCGGCAGCCCGATCCGCGAGATGGCCGAGACCGCGCGCGACCTCGGGCACTCGTGGATGGCGCTGACCGACCACTCCCCCCGGCTCACCGTGGCCAACGGGCTGTCCGCCGACCGGCTCCTGGAGCAGCTGGACGTGGTGGCCGAGCTGAACGCCGAGCTGGCGCCGTTCCGGATCCTGACCGGCATCGAGGTCGACATCCTGGACGACGGCTCGCTCGACCAGCGGCCCGAGCTGCTGGCGCGGCTGGACCTCGTGGTCGCCAGCGCGCACTCGAAGCTGCGGATGGCGGCGCCGGAGATGACGCGGCGGATGGTGGCCGCCGCCGCCAACCCGCACGTCGACGTGCTCGGGCACTGCACGGGACGGCTGGTGGTCGGCAAGGGACGGCCGGAGTCGACGTTCGACGCGGAGGCGGTGTTCTCGGCGTGCGCCGAGCACGGCACCGCGGTGGAGGTCAACTCGCGGCCGGAGCGCCGCGACCCGCCCGGCAGGCTGCTGCGGCTGGCGGTCGAGCTGGGGTGCACGTTCGCGATCGACAGCGACGCGCACGCGCCGGGGCAGCTGGACTGGCTGTCGTTCGGCTGCGAGCGGGCCGAGGAGTGCGGCGTCACCCCGGACCGGGTGATCAACACCCTGGAGGCGGCGGAGCTCCTGGCCCGCTGACCGGCGCCCGCCAACGGCCCGCGGTGGCCGGGCGTTGGGTCCTCGACGCGCGGACCAGGTGGCCGTACCACGGGATCAGCGGCCCGGTCCGGCCGTCGACCAGGCGTTGCCACGTGGCGCGGCACAGGGCGAGGAACGGCCCGGCGTCCCAGTAGCGGGCCAGTTCCGCCAGCGGCCGGCTCTGGACGTTGCCCAGGCCGTAGCGGCGATCGAAGCCGTAGGCCACCGGCACCGCCGCGCCGTTCGCCTCGACCACCAGCGGGGTGAGCCAGCGGCCCAGGGGTTGCGCTTCGTCCACCGGCACGGCCATGAACGCCTCCGGTTTGCGGGTCAGCATGGTGCGCGGCACCGCGTCCAGCTGGACGGCCACGCCGTGCTCCTCCGCGATGCGGCCCAGCTCCACCGCCGCGTACGCCAGCTCGACGGCGTCCGGGCGTTCGCCGGCCATCAACCTGTTCGCGGCGCCTTCGGGTTCCAGCGGGTGCACCTGGAGCAGCAGGGCGCCCGACTGGACCGCGGCCAGCGCGACATCACCCAGTTGGGTCGCATTCCCCTGGGTCAACGTGGTGATCACGCCGACCGGGATGCCGGCTTCGGTGAGCCTGCGGATGCCGGCCAGCGCCTTCTCGTAGCACCCCTCCTGGTCGCGGATCCGGTCGTGCGTGGCGCGGTCGCCGTCCAGCGACACGGCCACCAGGTCGACCAGCCCGCGCACCAGGCCGATGCGGCGCTGCGTCAACGCCACCGCGTTCGTGGTCACGGTGGTCCGCATGCCGGCCTCGCGGGCGGCGCGCAGCAGCGCGGGCAGTTCCGGGTAGAGGAACGGCTCACCGCCGGAGACGTTCAGCACGTCGTAGCCCAGCGCGGCCGCGTCCCGCACCACGGCCGACAGCACGGAGATGGGGATGGCCTCGGCGACGTCCGGGCCGGAGCTGGAGTAGCAGTGCAGGCAGCGCAGGTTGCACAGCCTGGTCGGGTGGACCTGCAGGACCGCCCGGCCACTCGTCTGGCCCATTTCCACCCTCCAGGTGCTCGATATCCCTATGGAGGGAGCTAGAGGCGCGGTGATACGTCGAGCCGTCAACACTCTTCGCCGTCATTCCCTCCAAAGTGGGAACCTCGTCGTGAGGTGAAACGGCCTGTGACGGCACGGCGACTCTCCATACGGGCGAGGCGGCCGGCGTCACGACGCGGCAGCCCGCGTGCTCAACCACGGGGGAGGGGACCATGCGCCGCGAGTTCATCGTTCCCGACGACGACGACGCCGCCGCCGAGGCGAGGCGCGGGTTGCTGCGGGACCTGCACGACGGCCTCGGTCCGGCGCTGGCGGCGATCGCGCTCGGGCTGCGCGCGGCGCGGCACCTCGCCGCCCACGACCCGGCCTCGGTCGGTCCGCTGCCGGCCCGGCTGGAGGACGAGGCGCACGCCGCGGTCGACGACGTCCGCCGCCTGGCATCGGGCTCCTGCCCGGCGGTGCTGGCGCGGCTCGGCCTGGCCGGGGCGGTGCGGGCGCACGTCGCCTCGTTGGCCGACCGGCACCCGGTGCGGGTGGACGTGCGGTGCGCGGACGTGCCGGACCTGCCGGTGCGCGTGCAGGTGGCGGCGTACCGGATCGTCTGCGAGGCGTTGACGAACGTGGTGCGGCACGCGGGCGCGCGGCACTGCTCGGTGCGGCTGAGGTTCGACGGCCGCCTGCACGTCGAGGTGGTGGACGACGGCATGGGCCTGGCGCCGGGCCGAGGGGGCGGCGTCGGCCTCGGTTCGATGCGCGACCGCGCCCGCGAGGTCGGCGGCACCTGGCGGGCGGAGCACGCCGCCGCGGGCGGCACCCGGGTCGCGGCGGAGCTCCCGCTCGCGGGCGGGGCGTGAGCCGGCGTGCCGGCGCTGCGGGTGCTGGTCGTGGACGACCACCCGCTCTTCCGGTACGGCCTGGCCGCCGCCCTGGCCGCCGCGCCCGACACCCTGGTGGTCGGCGAGGCGTCCGGCGGCGGGACGGCGGTGTCGATGGCCGCCGCGCTGCACCCGGACGTGGTGGTGATGGACCTCAACATGCCGGACCTGGGCGGGGTGGAGGCGACGCGCCGGATCGTGGCGCGCGACCCGGGCGTCAAGGTGCTGGTGCTGACCATGTTCGACGACGACGAGTCGGTGTTCGCGGCGATGCGCGCGGGCGCGCTCGGCTACCTGCTCAAGGCGTCCCGGCCGACGCAGGTCGTGCGCGCGGTGCGGTCCGTCGGCGAGGGCGAGGCGATCTTCAGCCCGGCGATCGCGGCGCGGTTGCAGGCGTACTTCGGCAGCGCGCCGCGCGAGCGGGCGGAGGCGTTCCCGGAGCTGACCGCGCGGGAGCGGGACGTGCTGCGGCTGATGGCCGGCGGCCGGGGCAACACCGCGATCGCCCGGTCGCTGGTGCTCAGCCCGAAGACGGTGCGCAACCACGTGTCGAACATCCTGCGCAAGCTGCACGTGGCCGACCGCGCGCAGGCCGTGTCCCGGGCGGAGCGGGCCGGTCTGGGCGGGGACCCGGGACAGGTCGGGACGGTGCGCCCGTAGTGCCGGGACGCGGCGGGCCGCCACGATGGCGGTGGCACACCGGGGGCACGAGGCGGGAGCACGGAGATGAACGCGCACCAGCAGATCGCGGTCGTCCTGCACGCGACGGACGCCATCACCAGGGCCGGCGTGACCGCGGCGTTGCGGCCGCGGCCCGAGATCCGGTTGGTCGGGCCGGACGAGCGGGCGCCCGTGGCGCTGGTCGTGCTGGACCGGCTGGACGGCGAGGCGCAGGCGCTGCTGCGCCGGTTGCAGGCGCCGGGCGGCGCGGGCATCGTGCTGGTGGCGGGCGACATCGCCGACCAGGAGCTGCTCACCGTGGTCAGCAGCGGCGTGTCCGCGGTGATCCGCCGCGGTGACGCCACGGCGGACGCGTTGGTGCGCTTGGTGAAGGCCACCGCGGCGGGCCACGGCGCGCTCCCGGCGGACCTGCTCGGCCGGCTGCTCGACCGGGTGTCGCGGGTGCAGCGCACCGTGCTCGACCCCCACGGCTGGAGCATGGCGGGCATGTCGGACCGGGAGACCGAGGTGCTGCGGCTGATCGCGGACGGCTTCGAGACCCGCGAGATCGCCGAGAAGCTGTGCTACTCGCAGCGCACCGTCAAGAGCATCCTGCACGACATCACCAACCGGTTCCAGCTGCGCAACCGGGCGCACGCGGTGGCGTACGCGTTGCGCGAGGGCCTGATCTGACGCGCACGCCGGGCGGCACCCGGCCGGCGCCCACCTCGGCGGCGCGAACGGCATCACCACGTCCACGGCGAACTCGTCCACCAGGTCGCCGGTGTTGCGCACGACGACCGTGCGGGTGACGTCTTCGCCGGGGCCACGGCCAAGCCGGTGGCGGACAGCGCCGCGGTTGCGCCCATGGGTGGAATCCTCCGGCGGTCGGACCCGTCCCGGCAGTGGCGCAAGGGCGGGACGGGGTGCGTCCGGCGTTGCCCCGACGACCGTGCGGCAGGCGTTCCCCCCGGGGCAGCGCCGACTGCCCGTGCGGGCGGCGGCCGGCCGCGAATTGCGTCCCGTCACCGTTCCACCGCAATCGTGCGGATTACTCGTGAAACTACTCGCATTGACGTTTCCCGACGTGCGTCGGGCGAATCGGTGTTAGCGTGCTCCGCCCGTCGACGAATTGTCCGGCGGTTTCGTCCCGAGTTCGGCTCACGTCTTGGACCGAAGGGGTCACCGACATGGATGACCAGGACCCGACCAGCGCGCCCGTGCGCCGCAAACCGGGATCGGCGGTCTGGCTGTCGGCCGCGGGCGTCGCCGTGCTGGCAGTGGGGATCGTCATCGGCAGCACGTTCGACGCCGAGCCCGCCACCCCGGTCGGCGCGAGCACGACCACGTCACCGCAGGTCGAGACGTCGACAGTGGTGGCCTCGGCCCCGGAGAGCGTCGCCGCGGGGAGACCGGGCGCCGTCTGGCTGGCCGACCTGCCGCCGGTCGACAGCAGCTCGATCGACGACATGTACGTCGAGAGCCCGTGGACGGCCGCCCCCGCGAAGGTGCGGGGCGTGACCTACTCGAAATCCGTTTCCGCCACCGGGGCGTGGTGTTCGGCGGCCCAGCTCACCTTCGCGTTGAACGGCGAATACGACCGGTTCACCGCCCAGGTCGCCATCGCGGACGATTCATTGATGACGAAAGAACTGGACTTCTACGTGCTGGTCGACGACCGCCGCGTGACCGAAGTCCCGGACACCGGCCCCACCCCGCGACCGGTGGACCTCGCCGTCACGGGCGCACGCCTGCTGACCATCGGCATCGAGCCGCCGTCGGCGGACCGCAGCGACTGCCCGGGACCGGAACGCGTCGGTGTCTGGGCCGACCCGGCCCTCACCCCCGCCGCCGGGTGATCGGCCCGGACGCGGCGGTCGGCGGCCCGTGAACGGCGGCACCCCGGCCGCGACGAGCGCGACCGGGGTGCGTCGGATCAGGTGGGTCGGGGAGATCAGGTGTAGCAGGGCTTCTCGAACTTGAAGTCCTTCGCCGTCGTCCCGGTGAAGAAGTCCTCCACCAGGCCGACCCCGGTCGCCGCCTGCTCGTCCGGCTTGTAGATCAGCGTCTGCCGGAACGCGGAGTCGTTCGCGTTGCCCGCGAAGTTGCCCGCGCCGTCGGGCAGCATGCCCTCGTAGTCCACCGAGTTCAGCTGCCGCACGGCCGCGAGCACACCGGCCCGGGTCAGGTCCTTGTTGGCGGCCGCCTTCTCCAGCGCCGCCTTCAACGGGTAGGACCACACCCAGCCGGCCGTGTAGCCGTCGTTCGGCGTCACGCTCGGCAGGGCTTCGCGCAGCGCCTTGTGGCCCGGCGTGTCCGTCGCCCACGACTTCCACGGCGCCGACTGCAGGTAGAGCGCCTTGATCGCGGGCGCCGCCGGGCTCTGCATCAGGCCCTGGTTCCACGTCGGCGACGTGCCGATGAACTTGCCCTTGAACCCGCGCGCCGCCGTCTGGCCGATGATCACCGCCGCGTCGGTCGGCCCGGTCGTCAGGATCACCACGTCCGGCTTGCTCGCCAGCACCGCGTCGATCGCGCCGCCCTGGTTGTCCTGGCCGGTCTGGGTGACCGCGTTGGAGAACGTCAGGCCGCGCTTCTCCGCCGCGATCTTCGCGCCCGCCGCCGCGTCGTCGCCGTAGTCGCCGGGCAGGTGCACGGCCATCACGCTCTTCGCGCCGAGCTTGTCCGCCGCGTAGTCGACCGAGTTCATCGACTCGACGCAGTAGTTCGCGCCCGACTCCAGGACGACTTCCTCCACGCCCCACAGCGACGTCCACGACGCCGGCACGCCGACCATCTGCGTGCTCTCCAGGTCGGGGAGGATCGCCGCGGTCGTCGGCGAGCCCAGGGTCTGCGCCAGGGCCAGGATCTTGCCCTTCATCTCCTGGTAGACCTGGTTGTGGATCTGCGGGTTGTACTTGTTGTCCTTGACGTAGGAGGTCACGTCGACGTCGTAGCCGCCGATGCCGCCCTTGTCGTTGACGCGCTTCCAGAACGCCTTCTGCGACTCCGTGATCGGCACCGCGAGCGTCTTGAACGGCCCTTCGGTCAGGTCGGAGATCGACCCGAGGTAGATGCAGCCCCGGTCACTGTGGCCGGTGTCCGGGCACGGCTCGCTGGTCACGCCGAAGTCGACCTTGATACCGCCCTTGCCCTCCTGCGGGGCCGCGCCGTCGCCGCCGCGGCACGCGACGGCGGCCAGCGCCACCACGGAGAGCACCGCGAGCACCGCTCTGTGACTTGCCATCCCATCCACCCTTTCAGTACGAGAAAGGCCACGTGCGCCAGTAGTTGCGGACGCGCACCCAGATACCGAACAGGCCACGTGGCTCCACGATCAGGAACACCACGATCAGCAGCCCGTAGAGGACCGCCTCGACCTGGAACACCGTGACCGCACCGGTCGCGTCTGCGCTGATGAACGGCAGCACCGTCGGGAGTTCCCGGGTGATGCGCGGCAGCAGCGTGATGAACAGCGCGCCCATGATCGCGCCGGAGATGGTGCCCGCGCCGCCGATGAGCACCATGGCGATGTACTGCACCGACAGCAGCAGGCCGAACGAGCCGGGGTCGAAGAACCCGTTGACCACGAACAGCAACGAGCCCGCCACGCCGGCGTAGAACGACGACACGGCGAACGCGAGCGCCTTGTACCGGGTCAGGTCGACGCCGATCACGGCCGCCGCGAGGTCCCGGTCGCGCACCGCCGCGAACGCCCGCCCGATCCGCGACCGCACCAGGTTGCGCGCCAGCACCGCGAAGATCACCAGCAGCACGAACATCAGCAGGTACAGCTGCTGGGGCCCGCTGAAGAACTCCGACGGCCGGTCCAGCCGCACGCCGAACAGCTCCGGCACCGCCGCCGGCCGGCCCACGCCGGGACCGCCGGTCAACGACGTCCACTCGCGGAAGACGTGCTCCCCGAGGAACACCAGCCCCAGCGTCACGATCGCCAGGTAGAGACCCCGCAACCGGACCGCGATCGGCGCCACGACCAGTCCCGCCAACCCCGCCACCAGCCCGGACGCCAGCAGCCACACGGGCAGCGACGTCACGCCGAACCCGAGCACCCGCCCGTCGGGGTCGCCGGAGAGCGCCGCGCCCGTGTACGCGCCGATGGCCAGGAAGAACGCGTGCCCCAGCGACACCTGCCCGGCGTACCCGGTCGCGATGTTCAGCCCGATCGCGCCGATCGCCGCCACGAACCCGGTGGCCAGCAGCATCAGCAGGTCGTCGGTGATGGCGAACGGCACCAGCAGCGCCACCACCACCAGCGCCCCCGTCCACGTCCGCTTGGGGCGCGTGTTGAGGAACGCCATGTCCTGCGCGTAGGAGGTGTAGAGCTCCGGACGACCCTTCACAGGCGTTCCACCTCCTTGCTGCCGAACAGCCCGTAGGGCCGCACCAGCAGCACGACCAGCATCAGCACGTACGGCGCGACCAGCGCGAAGTTCGGGCCCAGCCACGGCGCCACGTCACCCTGGTAGGTGCCGACCAGCGACTCCACCACCCCGACCGCCAGCCCGCCGACGACCGCGCCGCCCAGCGAGTCCAGCCCGCCGAGGATGATCGCCGGCAACGCCTTCAGCGCGATCACCCACAGCTGCTGGTCCACGCCCGCGCCGGTCGCCACGAACACCCCGGCCAACGCGGCCAGACCACCCGCGATGGCCCACGACAGGGCGAACACCGAGCCGACCGAGATGCCCTGCGCCAGCGCGACCTCCTGGTCGTAGGCGACCGCCCGCATCGCCAGCCCGACCCGGGAGAACCGGAAGAACGCGAACAGCACCGCGACCACGACCACCGTGGTGCCGAACATGACCAGGTACCGCTGCTGCACCTCGACGCCGAGCAGCGTCGCCGTCGACAACCCCCACGGGTCGCCGACCTGCCGCACGTCCAGCCCGATGAACGCGTTGGTCACCACGCGCACCACCACGTCCACGCCGATGGTGATGATCGCGACCACGAACACCGGCTTGCCGATCATCGGCCGCAGCACGGTCCGCTCCACGCCCAGCGCCAGCACGGCGATCAGCACCGCCGCGATCGGCACGGCCGCGAAGAAGCCGACTTCCGCGGCCAGGTAGCTGACCAGCACCGCGCCCGCCAGCATGAACGCCGGCTGCGCGAAGCTGATCACCCTGGTGGACTTGTAGATGATGACGAAGCCCAGCGCCAGCAGCGCGTAGATCGACCCGGAGCCGAGGCCGCGGATCAGCGATTGCAGGAACTCGGTCATCCGCGACCCCCGGCGTACATGTCGTCGACGAGCTCGCCGAACACCTCGGCCAGCGCCGACCGCTTCACCTTCTGCGTCGCGGTCAGCTCGCCGTCCTCGTGGTCGAGCTCCTTGGGCAGCATCCGGAACTTCTTGACCTGCTCCACGGTGGCGAACCGCTCGTTGACCCGCGTCACGATGTCCTGCACCAACTCGCGCACCTCGTCCTTCTCCGCGAGGTCGCGGTAGGTGGTGTAGGTGATCCGGCGCTGCCGGGCCCAGTGGCCGACGGTGTCCTGCTCGATGCCGATCAGCGCCACCAGGTAGGGGCGCCGGTCGCCGAGCACGACCGCCTCCTTGATGTACGGCGACGACTTCAGCGCGTTCTCGACCTCGGACGGCGCCACGTTCTTGCCGCCCGCGGTGATGATGATGTCCTTCATCCGGTCGGTGATCCGCACGTGCGTGCCGTCGACCCACTCGCCGACGTCGCCGGTGCGCAGCCAGCCGTCCGGGGTCGTCGCCCGCCGGGTCGCGTCCTCGTCGCGCCAGTAGCCCGCGAACACGCCCGCGTGCCTGGTCTGGATCTCGCCGTCGTCGGCGATCCGCAGCTCCACGCCGGGGTGCGGCTCGCCGACGGTGCCGACCTTCACCCGGCCGGGCCGGTTGCCGGTGGCGACGGCGGTGTTCTCGGTCATCCCGTACACCTCGTGCATCGGCACGCCGATGCCCATGAAGAACCGCAGCACCTGCGGCGAGATGGGCGCGGCGCCCGACGACGCGTACCGGACGTGCCTCATGCCGATCCGCGCCTTCAACGCGCGGAAGCACAACAGCCAGCCCACCCCGTACTTCAGCCGGGTCGCGACGGTGTGCCGGCCGCCGTTGCGCACGAGCTGCTCGCCCAGGCCGTCGGCCACGCGCAGCCAGAACCGGGTGGTGGCCCGCTTGAGCCGGGTGGCGCTGGAGGCGTTGATCGTGATGGCCGCCAGCACCTTCTCCCAGATGCGCGGCACGCCGAACAGGATCGTCGGCTGCACCTCGCGCAGGTTCGCCTGCACCGTCTCGATGGACTCGGCGAAGTGCACCTGCACCCCGGCCGACGCGCTGAACCAGGTGGTGAAGATGCGTTCGGCGACGTGGCACAGCGGCAGGTACGACAGCGTGATGTCCTTGGGCGACGGTGGCGGGTCGGTGAACCCGCCGCCCTCGATCAGCGACTCGACCGCGAACTCGACGTTCGCCACGGTGAGCATCGCGCCCTTGGGCGGCCCGGTCGTGCCGGAGGTGTAGATCAACGTCATCACGTCGTCCGGTTCGACCTCGCGCATCCGGTGCGCGACCGCGTCCGGGTGGTGCGCGCGGTGTTCCGCGCCCATCGCCAGGAAGTCGTCCCACGACAGCAGCTTCGGGTTGTCGTAGCGGTGCCGGATGCCGCGCGGCTCGATGTAGACGATCCGTTCGAGGTCGGGCAGGGCGTCCAGCACGGCCAGCGCCTTGTCCACCTGCTCCTGGTCCTCGGCGATGAGCACGCGTGCCGCGGAGTGCGACAGGAGGTAGGCGACCTCGGCGGCCGGGTTCGTCGGGTACAGGCCCACGGTGACCGCGCGCACGGCCACCGCGCCGACGTCGGCGTAGAGCCACTCGCGGCGGTTCTCCGAGCCGATCGCGACCCGGTCGCCGGCGTCGACGCCGAGCGCCAGCAGGGCGTGGCCGACCAGCTCGGCCTGCGCCCAGTACTGCGACCAGGTGACCTCGCGCCAGATGCCGAAGTCCTTGGCCCGCAACGCCACCGCGTCCGGGGTGCGGGCGGCCCGGTCGCGGATGCGGGTCACCACGGTGGTGAGCCCGGTGGTGGTGGCCGCGGTCATGCCGCACCTCCCACGCCCTGGTGCGCCTCGCCGAGGTAGGCGCGCACGACGTCCGGGTCCTGCTGCACCTCGGCGGGCGTGCCGGTGCGGATCGGCTTGCCGAAGTCGAGCACCATCACCCGGTCGGCGAGGTCCATCACCAGGCCCATGTCGTGCTCGACCATGATCATCGCGATGCCGAGCTCGTCGCGGACGTCGAGCACGAACCGCGCCATGTCCTCGGTCTCCTCGACGTTCATGCCGGCCACCGGCTCGTCCAGCAGCAGCACCTTCGGTTCCATCGCGAGCGCGCGCCCGAGCTCCACGCGCTTCTGCACGCCGTAGGGCAGCAGGCCCACCGGCAGGCGTCGCCACTGCTCCAGCTCGAGGAAGTCGATGACCTCCTCCACGGCCTCCCGGTTGGCCAGCTCCTCGCGCCGGGCCCGGCCGACCCACGCGAACGCGGCCAGCGCCCCGTACCGCATGTGGTTGTGCCGGCCGAGCATCAGGTTCTCGACCACGGTGAGGTGCGCGAACAGCTCGATGTTCTGGAACGTCCGGGCGATGCCCATGGCGGCGATCTTGTGCGGGCGCCTGCCGAGCACCTCCTCGCCCCGGAACCGGACCGAGCCCTGCTGCGGCCGGTAGACGCCGGACAGCACGTTGAAGATCGACGTCTTGCCCGCGCCGTTGGGGCCGATGATGGCGAACAGCTCGCCCGCGGCGACGTGGAACGACACGCCGTCCACGGCGGTGACGCCGTCGAACGCCAGCCGCACGTCCCGCACTTCCAGCACGTTGCCCTCGTCGGGGGTGCTCACGACAACCACCGCTTCCGCCGCTTGTAGTGCTTCACGTCGCGGAACGACTGCGCGGTGGCCTCGCCGCGCAGGCCCAGGTAGAACTCGCGCACGTCCTCGTCGGCCAGCAGCGCGGCGGCCGGCTTGTCCATCACGACCTTGCCGGTCTCCAGCACGTAGCCGTGGTCGGCGATGGACAGCGCCATGGTCGCGTTCTGCTCGACCAGCAGCACCGTCGTGCCCGTCGCGTTGATCTTCACGATGAGGTCGCGGATCTGCTGGACCATGAGCGGGGCCAGGCCGAGGCTCGGCTCGTCCAGCAGCAGGTAGCGCGGCTCGGACATCAGCGCCCGGCCGATGGACAGCATCTGCTGCTCGCCGCCGGACAGGTAGCCGGCGCTCTGCCGCCGCCGTTCGCACAACCGGGGGAACAACTCGTACATCCGGTCCAGGTTCTGCTTGACGCCGCGCGGCCTGCTGTGGCCGCCGATGCGCAGGTTCTCCTCGACCGTCAGCTCGGCCAGGATGCGCCTGCCCTCCAGCGCCTGCTTCACGCCGAGCGACGCGATGCGCGTCGGCGAGGAGCGGTGGATGGGTTCGCCGTCCAGGGTGATCCCACCGCGGGTGATCTTGCCGTCGTGCACGTCGAGCAGGCCGGACAGCGCCCGCAGCAGCGTCGTCTTGCCCGCTCCGTTCGCGCCGAGCAGGGCGACGATCCGCCCCTCCGGAACCCTCAGGCTCACGCCGCGCAGCACCAACATCACGTCGTCGTAGACCACCTCAAGGTTGTTCGCCTCGAGCACCAGGCGCCTCCGGGGATGTCGGGGAGGCGATCAGTATGACTCCGATCACAGGGTTACCTACCGCTGTTCGCAAACCGTGATGAACCAGCCCACGGCATGTTCGGCTTTCACGATTCTGTTGCTCAGTCCTGTGTGGACTGGTGTAGGCCACGGGGTCCGTGGGTATGCCCCCGGCGACCGCGACGAGGGTGTGAGGAGCGTTCGCCACACATGGACGACTCGGAGGTGGAACTCAGGTTGGCGGCGAAGCCCGCCCACCTCTCGGTCATCCGCGCGGTGGCCGCGGCAGTCGCCCGGCGCACCCCCGAACTGGCCATCGACCTGGTCATCGCCGTCGACGAGGCGTGCAGCGCGTTGATCTCGCGCACCCTCGACCCCTCGGCCGTGCTCCGGTGCCGGTTCGCCCGGGAAGGTGATTCCGTTCGGTTCCGCGCAGAGGTCCGGTCATCGGCCGTCACCGTCCCCGACCACGACTCGTTGTACTGGCGGGTGGTCAGCTCCGTGACCGACGCGGTGGCCACCTGGGTCGATGGGGAGGGCCGGTTGCGGGTCGAGCTGAGGTGCCGGGCATGAGCGCGGTGGACTACCAGCCGTTGTTCCACGAGTTGGCGGAAGCCGAGCGGGACGGCTCGCGCTACCAGCGGTTGCGGGACCGGCTGGTGACCGAGCACCTGCCGATGGCCAGGCACATCGCCGACCGGTTCGCCGAGCGCGGCGAGTCGGTGGAGGACCTGCGGCAGGTGGCGGCGGTCGGGCTGATCAACGCCGTCGACCGGTTCGACGTGTCGCGCGGCATCGACTTCCTGGCGTTCGCCGTGCCCACCATCACCGGCGAGGTGCGGCGGTACCTGCGCGACCAGGGGTGGGCGGTGCGCGTGCCGCGGCGGTTGAAGGAGCTGTGCGTCGCCATCGACACCGCGCGCGTGGAGCTGTCCCGGGTGTCCGGGCGCACGCCGACGCCGAGCGAGGTCGCCAGGCACCTGGGCATCGGGGTGGACCAGGTGTACGAGGGGCTGCACGCGACGTCGGCGTACCACCTGCTGTCGCTGGACGAGCAGTCGATCAACGACGAGCTGACCTACGCCGACCGCCTGATCTGCGACGACCCGGCCCTGGAAGTGGTCGAGCTGCAGCACGCGTTGGATCCGATGCTCCGCGGGCTACCCAAGAGGGAAAGACGGATCGTCGTGCTGCGGTTCTTCCGGGGCATGACGCAGAGCCAGATCGCGGACTCGGTCGGCGTGTCGCAGATGCACGTCTCACGCCTGCTGAGCCGATCACTGGCCCGGTTGCGGTCGCTGCTCGACGACGAGTAGCGGCCGTGCGCCGTCGGACCGGCGCGAGGCGAAAGGGGTGGTCGCAGTGGTGACGAGCCCGGTGGGTCTGACGTGGCCGCAGCGGACGGCCCTGATCTTGGGCGCGCTGCTGGTCGCGTGGGGCGTGGTGGACCTCGTGCGGTCCGAGCCCCGGTTGGCGGTGCTGCACCTGGTGACCGGCGTGGTGCTCGGCGCGGCGGCCGTGCGGACCCGGGTGGCACGGCTGGTCGGCGTCATGATGGGCGTCGTGTACCTGGTCGTGTTCGCGTTCGGGGTGGGCGAGCCGGGCGGCGCGATGGACGCCGGCATCGTCGGCAACGCGGTGCACCTGCTGATCGGCTTCGCCTCCGTGGGCGTCGCCGAGAGCTGCGCGTGGTGCGAACAACGCGCCCGCCGCCGCACCGCCGGCTCCGGCTGACCCCCTGACCCTCCCCAGTCCTCCCCGCTTTCCCCGCGCCTCTCCCCGGACTCCCCCGGACCCTTTCCCGGGCCTCCCCCGGACCTCCCCCCGGACCCTTTCCCGGACCTTGCCCCGGACCCTTTCCCGGATGGATCACCGGGCCGTTCCCACAACCGTCCCCGAGCAATCGGCTCAACCGGGTATTCGACGTGATGGGCGCACCTTTCTCGCGCCGGTCGACGCGGTTGCACCACCCCCCGTTCGGGTACCAACCGTGTAACCCGAACGGGGAGGACCGAACCGATGCACACGGCGAGTCTGAAAAACCTGGTCGACGTCGAGGGACCGTTCGTCTCCGTGTACCTCGACGTCGGCGACCACGTGGACCTGCGGTGGCGGGCGATGCGTGATCAACTTCAAGCCATGGGCGCCGACCCGTACCTCGTCGCGTTGGCGCACAACGCGATCGTGTCCGGCGT
This sequence comes from Saccharothrix sp. 6-C, assembly GCF_016695385.1. NCBI lineage: Bacteria > Bacillati > Actinomycetota > Actinomycetes > Pseudonocardiales > Pseudonocardiaceae > Saccharothrix > Saccharothrix sp. 6-C. The sequence goes on from NZ_CP064192.1 coordinate 6,373,915, forward strand.
GACCCCGCGCGGCCTCGCCGGGCGTGGCCTGATCGTGGGCGGCGGGCGGGTGCTGGTCGACCAGTACGTCCCCGTCCCGCCGACCGGCTACACGGCCCGCTGCGGCCCGCTCCCCTACGTCCTGCCGCTGGTCGACCTGTCCGAACCCCTCCTGCCGCACGTGGTCGTGCAGGTCGGCGAGCACGGCGCGGACCTGCGCGGCGTCGACCCGACCGGCCGCCCGGTGGCCGTGGCGACGGTGGGCGCGCGCGGACCGGGCCGCCGGCTGGACGCCGCCGAACTGGCCGACGTCGCCGAGGAAGCCGCCACCCTGGTCGACCGCCTGGGCGCACCGCTGCTGGTGCTGGCCGGTCCGCTGGCCGGGCGGCGATCACTGCGGGTCGCCCTGCCGAACCGCTACCACCACCTGGTGGTGGAGGTGGAGGGGCCGCCGGACCGGGCCGTGCTGCACCTGGCCGGTCGCGCGAACCAGGACGCCCGGCGGGCGGTGGTCGAACGGTTCCGCGACGAGTCCACGCGGCTCACCGGACGCGCCGTGCACGGGCTGGTGGCGGTCAGGCAGGCGCTGGCCGAGGGCCGGGTCGACACCCTCCTGCTCACCGATGCGCTCGTCGGGTCGCAGCAGGTGGACGACGAGCGGGCCGACGAGGTGCTGCCGTTGCGCGCGGTCGAGTGCGGGGCCGAGATCGTGATCGTCGGCGGGGCGGTTCGGCTGCACGAGGACGTCGGGGCCCTGCTCCGCCAGTGACATCCCGCGGCACCGCGGCTCCGTGACACCGGCGTTCCTCAGCGAGACCCGTCCACCTCCGGCGCCCGGTGCCGGCCGGCGTCACGATGCCGGGGCTGGGGCCGGCCGGTGCGGGGTGGTTGGTGGTTGGTCGTGATGGTCGGCGGTGGTTGGCGAGGGCTCCTCATGGTTTTAACCGAGGTGCGGTAACAGCGTTTCCGTACATTTTCGGCCATTGATCACCCGATCGTGTGACCGAACGACCCGCCGGCCTGCGAAAACACGGAAAGCGAAGCTGTTTCACTTCCGCAGCATCCGCAGCACGGCGCGCTCCACTGTCCCACGATCAGCCGACTTCGCCCTGATCATCACCCCGTCGTGGTACAGCCGGACCACCCTTGGGTCGATGTAGGACTTCCGCGCCACCGCCGGGGTGTTGCCCAGGCTCTCGGAGACCTCCTTCACCACGGCCACCTCCACCCGCTGCCGGCCCCGCTTCGTCTCCGGCCGCCCTTCCCGCGCGAACGCCGCCGCCGCCAGCACCGTCGCGTGCCACGTCCGCAGGTCCTTCACCGAGAACTCGGCCCCCACCATCTCCTTGAACCGCTCGTTCACGTCGTCCGACCCGACCGCGCGCCCCCGCTGGTCGACCAGCAGCCGCTCGTCCCCGCCCCGCCCCCGCAGCAGCCCCCGGACGGCCCGCGCCAGCACCTCGTCGTCCACGACCGTGGTGAACTCGATGCCGCCCTTCGCCGGGTAGCAGAACTCCACAGTGGACCGCCGAACGGCCACGTGGGAGCACAGCAGCGTCGCCACGCCGTGGGTGCCGTTGTCCGCCGCGTACGTCTCGCCGCCGACCCGGAACACCCCGCGTTCCAGCACCGCCAACGCCACCGCCAGCACCCGCTGCCGCGACCGCCCCCGGCCTTCCAGCTCCCGCCCCAGCTCCGCCCGGAACCCCGGGAGCAGCGGCGCCAGCGCGAGCACCCGGTCGTGCTTCTCCTCGTCGCGGTCCTGCCGCCACCGCTCGTGGTAGAGGTACTGGCGGCGCCCGGCCGCGTCCGTGCCCACCGCCTGGATGTGGCCGTTCGGGTGCGGGCAGACCCACACGTCGCGCCACGCGGGCGGGATGACCAGGGACTTGACCCGCTCGACCGACCCGGCGTCCAGCGGCTCGCCGTCGGCGTCGGCGTAGCTGAACCCCCGACCGCGGGCACGCCGGCGCCAGCCGGGGCCCGACGGATCACTGCGGCGCAACCTCACAGCGCCGTGGTTCCCGGCCACGACCACGTGAAACGCCGGCGTGCGAAAGAATCTGAAACACGGTGGTTGAAACTTCGCCCGATTGGGTATGGGACCGTCATGACCGAGCCGTGGACCGTCGGGGTGGAACAGGAGTTCCTCCTCGTCGACCCCGAGACGCGCCGGCCCGTGCCGCCGGCCGACTCGGTCGCGCAGCACGCCGGTGCGGGTCATGACGTGCAGCGGGAGCTGACGCCGTTCCAGATCGAGGTCGCCACGCCGGTGTGCGAGACCACCGAGGAGCCGGCGGAGCAGGTCGTCGGCACCCGCGAGGCGGTCGTCATCGTCGAGGTCATCCGGGCGTTCGCCCGCACGGCCGCCGAGTCGGGTGAGCCCGGACGGGTGGACGACGTGATGTTGCGCGCCGCGTGCTGGCGGGCCGCGCGCGACGGCGTGGACGGCCTGGCGGTCGACCCGCGCACGGGCAACCTGGTGCCGGCCCGGGATCGGCCGGCCGAACTGGTGTCGTGGTGCGCGGACGCGCTCGGCGACGCCTCCGCGCTGTCCATTGTGGAAGATCACGTGGCCTGGTCTGGCGCGCACGGCAGCGGCGCGGCGCGCCGGCGCCGGGCTTTCGGCGGTTCGCCGGACGCGCGCGGACCGGTCGACCTGATCTTGGCTGAAACGGTCGACGATGCCCGTTGAGGTCTACCGTGGAGGATTCGACGCCGCGCCGGCGTCGCTGAATGAGAGGAGTACCGGCGTGCCAGAACCCGCGGCAACGCTCGCTTCCGTTCGGGTCGACAGACCCGCGGACGGCGTAGTGGTGCTGCACGTGTCGGGCGAGTTGGACACGAGCAGCGCTGAGGAGCTGACCAGGCCTCTCACGGAGCACCTGGTGGAGGACGTGCGAGGTGTGGTGGTGGACCTCGGCGGGGTGCGCTTCCTCGGCTCGGCCGGATTGGAGTCGCTGGTCGTCGGCAGTCAGCGGGCGAGCGGTCTCGGCGTTCCGCTGGTGCTGGTCGCGACCAGCCGGGCGACGCAGCGGCCGATCGAGGCGACCGGGCTCAGCTCGGTGTTCACCGTCGTCGGTTCCGTGGAAGAGGCCTTGAGCCGGTTCTAGGGGCGCAGGCCCTACCAGAACCGGCGGACCGTCCTGATGGCGCAGCGCACCGCCCCCACCGGGGGCAGTGCGCCTGCCGGGGGCACCACCCAGCGTGATTCGGCGGCCGGGATCCGGCGCGGCCCGTGCCAGTAGCGGACGTCCGGCGGCGGCACGTGCCGCGTCCCGGGTTCCGGGTCTGGTCTGGCGAGGAACAGCCAGCGCAGCCGGGGACCGGGGATGGCGAGGATCGGCCCGAGCGGTCCGGCGGAGCGCAGGCAGGTGCTGACCTCGGCGCCCCAGCTGGCGGGCACTTCCACCGCCACCGCGCCTTCGGCGAGCACGAAGCAAGCCAGTGATTCGTCGACGTGCCACGGTTCCATGCCCGCTGATGGTGGCGTCGGCCCGTGTCGGGATTGTGTCGCCGCACGGCGCGGCGCGTTAATCCTGGGCCGTCAGTCCTGTCCGATGTCCTCGAACCACAGCTGTGGCCGGGCGGCGATGAAGTCGGTCATCATCCCGACGCACGCCTGGTCGTCCAGCAGGGTGATCCGGACGCCGTGTTCGGCGAGCCAGTCGTGACCGCCGTGGAACGTCCGGGCCTCGCCGATCACCACGTGGGGTATCCCGAACTGGCGAACGAGCCCGCTGCAGTACCAGCACGGTGACAGCGTGGTGACCATGACCGTGTCGCGGTAGCCCGGCCGGCGGCCGGCGGCGCGGAACGCGGCGGTCTCGGCGTGGGTGGACGCGTCGTCGTCCTGCACCCGCCGGTTGTGGCCGCGGCCCAGGAGGGTGCCGTCGGCGGTGAAGAGCGCCGCGCCGATCGGGATGCCGCCTTCGGCGAGCCCGGCGCGCGCTTCGGCCACCGCCACCGCCAACATGTCCCGTGCGTCCGCGTTCTCGTCCACCGCGCCAACCTACTGGGGCCGCGCGGTCTCCACGAGTCCCGAGCGGGGGTCACGCGCCGAAGCACAGGAACCCGGCGCTCGCGGCGAACGCGGTGTCGCCGTCCTCCCGGTGCGCTTCCTGCGCGCCCGCCAGCGCGACGGCCGGCGAGTGGCCCGCGCCGAGCCTGCGGTGCAGGTCGACCATCAGCGGTGTGGTCACCTCGGCCGGCACGGGGATGACCGGTGCGACGAGCGTCCGGGTGCCGAGCCCGAGCAGGGCCGCGGTGAACCCCATCAGCTCGTCGCCGGGTCGCACCGCCGACAGGCCCGAGTCGCACGCGGACAGCACGACCCGCGCGGGTGGTGTGCGCAGCCGTTCGAGGTCGTAGACGGTCAGCGGGCCGTCGGCCAGTTCCAGGGCGGAGAACAGCGGGTTGTCCGCGCGGAACGAGCCGTGCGCGGCCACGTGCGCGAGCGGCGCGCCGTCCATCGCCGACGCCACCGCGTCCACCGTCGCCGCGCCGCCCACCAGCACCGAGGCCGGCGCCGTGCCCGGGTCGAGCGACGCGATGGCCGAGATCTCCGTCGGCGCGGCCGGCAGCCGCGGTCCCGCCGCCAGGACCACCCGGTCGTGCGACACGAGGACGGAGGTCGCCGCGCGCAGCCACACCGTCGCCGACGGCACCACGGTGACGGCGCGGCCCCGGCAGGCGGGCAGCGCCGACCACGGCAGGCCGCCGAGCCGGCCGGTCGGCGCGAGCACCAGCGGCCGGTCGTCGAGGCGCCGCCGCAACGGCTCCAGGAGCCTGTTCTGCAGCAGCCGGGCCGCGTGCTCCGCGCCCGCGCGCACCGCGGCGCGGTCGACGTGCCCGGGCAGCGTCACCAGCCGGTGCAGGGCGAAGCGCAGCAGCCGCAGCTCCCGCAGCGCGCCGTCGAGCGGGCCGAGCCGGTGCAGCGACGCCCGGCCGCCCGCCACCACCACGGCGAGCAGCTCGCCTTCGTGGTCGACGTACTCCACCAACGCCGAGGTGCCCAACGCCCGTGCCAGCTCGCCCACCGCGGGCGGTTTGAACACCGCGCCGCCGCCGCCGGTCCGCCGGGTCAGCTCGCGCACCCGCTGCTCGCCGCGCACCTGCCGCTGCCGCAGCGCCGCCGTCGGCCGGCCCGCCGTGGACGCCGCTTCCAGGTCCGCCGTCACGGCCCGCAGCTCGGCCAGCGCGTCGGCCAGCCCGGAGTCCTCCGGCGGCCGGGCGGGGGTCATCCGCAGCGTGCCCGCGCGCCACGCCTCGGCCCAGCTCAGCACCCGTCCGGCCCGGCCGCCCGCGACCGCCGTGCGCAGTCCTTCCGAGGCCAGTGCCGCGCCTTGTGCGCCGCTCAGCGCGCGCAGTTCCGTCGCGCCCAGGGACACCCGGTACTCGTCGAGCAGCGCCAGGCCGCGCCGCAACGCGATCTGCGCGCCGCGCGCGCTGCCGAGCAGGTCGCGCCGCAACGCCTCGGCGTACCAGCCCTGCACGCGGTGCGCCGCCGGGCCGCCGCGCCGGGCCGTGCCCGCCGCGGTCAGCTCGGCCACCGCGCGCGAGTGGTCGCCCAGGTCGCGCGCGACCAGCGCCCCGTCGACCCGCGCCTCCAGGCCGGCCATCCGCCAGCCGAGCGCGTCCAGCCGGGTCGCCACCTTGGTCAACGCGGTGACCAGCGCCTTGGTCCGCTGCCCGCTCAGGTACGCGGCGCGCAGCTCGACGTGGCGCGCGCCTTCCGCCCACACCTCGCGCTTCTCGCGGCGGAAACCCTTGCGCGCGGCCACCGCCATCTCCACGGCGCGGTCCAGGTCGCCTTCCAGCAGCGCGATCCTGGCGCGGTAGAACAACGCCTCCGACCGGGCCAGCACGAGGTCGCCGCCCAGTTCCTCCAACGCCAGGTCGGCCGCCGCCCGCGCCTCCTCCAGCAGCGGCACGGACACCAGCAGCTCCAGCCGGTTGATCAGCAGCGCCGGCCGCGGCACCGCCAGCCGCCGGTACTCCCGCTCGGCCTCGGCGAACATGGTCAACGCGCGCGGCACGTCACCGGCGCGGGAGGCGGAGATGCCCGCGTTCCACCGCACGTCCGCCACGGCCAGCGCCTGGTCCAGCTCCCGGTAGAGCACGGCGGCGCGGTCGAAGTCCTCGTCCGCCGCGCGCAGCCCGCCGGTGTAGGCGCGCAGCAGCCCCCTGTTGTTCAGGGCGCGTGCTTCCACCAGCCGTTCGCCGAACCGGCGCACCACCTCGATCGCGCCGTTGTACTCGCGCAGCGCCTCGTCGTAGCGGCACAGGTAGTGCAGCACCAGGCCCCGTTGCATCCGGCCGCTGCCCGCGTCCACGCCGCGCAGGTTCGGCAGCGCCGCGTTGATGGCGCGCAGCGCCTGCGCGTGCCGGCCGGTGTTGGACAGCACGAACGCGAGGCTCATCCGGGCCAGTGCCGCCGCGCGCGCCGACCCGGCCTGCTCGGCGATGCGCACGGATCGCCGCAAGTGGCGCAGCGCCGCGTCGAAGTCGTGCAGCTCGCGCAGCGCGAGGCCGATCGCGCGTTCCGCCGCGGAGGCTTCCTCGCCGTCGCCCGAAGCCCGCGCCGCCCGCAGCGCGGACCGGCCGATCTCGATGGCCGCGCGCGGATCCCGTTGCCGGGCTTCCAGCGCTGCGGCGGCGGAAACCCCTGCCACGAACCCACCTTATTACCAAGTGGGCTGTGGTAGCTTGCTCACACCCAGCACCCGTCGACGCTGCTGTGAGGCCTCGGTGTCCGATCCATCGACTCGCTCCGGGCTCTACCAGGAAGCCTTCCAACAGGCCATCCGCACGCACCAGAGCTACCGCCTCCACCCCGAGCGCGGCCGGGAGTTCGTCTTCGTCGCCGGTGAGCTGCTGACCATTCCCGAGGACGTCGACCGGGTCAGCCGGAAGCTCGCGCAGAACAACATCGGCACCACGCGCGGCCGGGACTTCGCGGGCATGGCCCGGTTGCTGCTGTCCCGCAACCCCGACGACATCCCGGAGATCGTGCGCCTGCTGCGCGACCCGGCGCAGTGGCCCGGTGAGCGCACGCCGTTCGTGCAACCGCACCACGTGCTCTTCGGCCACGGCGGCAACATGCACGGCAACCCGGGTGAGCCGCCGCGCGTCGGCACGCCGCTGGCGGCGCCGAACCCGGCGAACGGCGGCGTCGGCCGCGGCGTCGTGGTCGGCGTCCTCGACACGGGCATCTCGGCGACCGCCGCGGTCGACCACCCGCAGTGGCTCGGCGGCGCGTTCACCGCCAAGGCCGAAGAGGTCGACGCCGCCTACCGGTACTCCGACGTGTTCGCCCTCGAAGGCGGTCACGGCACGTTCGTCGCGGGCGTGGTCCGGCAGGCCGCGCCGGGCGTGCGGATCGACCCGGAGAAGGCGCTGGACCCGAACGGGCTGGGCACCGAGGAGCAGTTCGCCCGCGCGCTGTCGTCGTTCGACGAGAAGGTCCAGATCGTCAACATCTCGATGGGCTGCTTCACCCAGGACGACACCGCCTCCGAACCCATCCGGCGGGCGCTCGCGGCCCTGCCGCGCGACGTCGTCGTGGTGGCCTCCGCGGGCAACCAGGGCACCACCCGGCCGAGTTGGCCCGCCGCGCTGCCCGGCGTGGTCGCCGTGTCCGCGATCGCCGAGGAGCGCGACGGCAGCCGGTCACCCGCCTGCTACAGCAACCACGGGTACTGGGTCGACGCGTGCGCGGTCGGCAACCGGACCAGCACGTTCCTCAAGGGCAGGTGGGAGCTGCCGGGACTGCCGGTGGACGTCTTCGACCGGTTCGCCTACTGGCTGGGCACCTCGTTCGCCGCGCCGCACGTGGCCGGGCGGATCGCCGCGACGATGACCGAGCGCGGCCTGACCGCGGTCGGCGCCCGCGACCACCTGCTCGTCGGGCGGCCGGAGTTCTTCCCGGGCTACGGTGTCTTCTGCGGTTGACGACGTCCGCGACCCCTCGGGTGGCGGGGGTCTCACGGCGGTCCGGCCGAAGCTTGTATCTCGCGACCGGGTCGCCACTCCGTAGTGTGTGGCAGCGAAGAAGCCGAAGTCCGTGACCCGGCCCGGGTCCGCGCCGGCGCACGCCGGTGCGGAGGCGCGGAACCCCCGGGACCAGAGGAGGGGACGTGACCCCTGCTTCCCCGATCGCCGTGCTCGTGAGCGCGGCGGCGGAGGGCGACCAGGACGCGTGGAACGAGATCGTCGCGCGCTTCACGCCACTGGTGCTGGCGGTGGTGCACCGGCACCGGTTGCGCCACGCGGACGCGGCGGACGTGCACCAGACCGTGTGGTTGCGGCTGGTGGAGCAGCTCGGCAGGCTGCGCGAGGCGGACGCGTTGCCCGGGTGGATCGCCACGACCACCCGCAACGAGTGCCTGCGGATGCTGCGGATGCAGCAGCGCACCCTGCCCTACGACCCGCAGTCCGAGGACGAGCCGGCGAGCCCGGACGACGCGGTCGCGGATCTGGACGAGGAGTTGGAGGCCGCCCAGCGGCGGCAGGCGCTGCGCGAGGGCTTCCGCTCGTTGTCCGAGCAGTGCCGGGTGTTGCTGGCCAAGCTCATGGCCGACCCGCCGCCGAGCTACGGGGCGGTCGCCGAGCAGCTGGCGATGCCGGTGGGCAGCATCGGGCCCACCCGGATCAGGTGCCTGGAGAAGTTGCGCAAGACTCCCGCGGTGCTGAAGCTGGTCGAGCCGCGGCCGGCGGGCGGAGGAGGTGTGGTCGGTGTTGAGGGACGATCCGGGGTGGGAAAGCGATGAGGTGCTGCTGCGGGAGTTGAGCGCGGCGCTCGCCGAGGAGCGCGACGTGCCCGAGCACCTGCTCCAGGCCGCGCGCGCCGCGTTCACGTGGCGCACGGTCGACGCCGAGCTGATCGCCTTGACCAGCTACGACTCCGTGCTGGACGAGGAGCTGGCGGCGCGGGCGCGGGCGACGCAGACCGCGCGGCAGCTCGTGTTCGACGCCGAGGGCGTGTCGGTGCAGGTCGAGGTGACCGAGGCGGGTGTCGCGGGCCAGGTGCTGCCGGCGCGGCCGGGCCGGGTCGCGCTCGTCACCGCGACCGGGCCGGTGGAGGAGTCGGAGCTGGACGAGCTGGGCCTGTTCCTGCTCGGCCCGCCACCGTCGGGCCCCGTCCGGTTCCGGTGCGAGGTGGGTGGCACGACGGTGATGACCGAATGGGTATGTGTTTAACCCGATTCGGTGAAGCCTTGACGGCGGTGGCCGGTGGTCCGGAAGATGCGCGGTGACCTGATCTTCACCCACCGTCGCACACCCATCCATGACCGAGCCAGTCCGCGTCACCGCCGCCGAGGGAAGTGCTCCCACGGCGATCGAGGCGTGGGCGCTGCCGGAGCTGTTCCGGCAGGTGTTCGTCGGCTCCACGGCGGGCATCGCGATCTTCGACGCGCGCGGCGCGCTGGTGGGCGCCAACCCGGCGCTGGAGGCGATGCTGCCGCCGGAGGACCTGGCGACCCTGTTCGTCGACACGCCGCCCACCGCGGACGAGACCAGGGTGCAGCGGCAGTTCACCGACGCGGCGGGCGAGCCGATGTGGACCGAGGTCGCGCTGTCGGTGGTGCGCGACGACGACGGCCGGCCGCGGTGGCACGTCGCCGTGGTCGAGGACACCACCGAGCAGCGGGTGCTGCGCGACTACCTGCGCCACCAGGCGCTGCACGACGTGCTCACCGGCCTGCCGAACCGGCAGAGCTTCCTGCCCGGCCTGGAGCGGGCGCTGAGCCGGCCGGGGTCGATCACGTTGTGCTACCTGGACGTGGACAGCGTCGCCATCGTCAACGACGGCCTCGGCTACGAAGCGGGCGACGAGCTGCTCAAGGTCGTGGCGCAGCGGCTGACCGCGGTGTTCGCGGACGAGAACGCCACCGTCGCGCGCATCGGCGGCGACGAGTTCGTCGTGCTGATCGAGGACTCCCCCACCACGCCGGGCATCTCCGCGCTGGCCGAGGCGATCGAGACCGCGCTGGTCGAGCCGGTGCGGCTGGCCGGGCACGGCGTCGGGGTGTCCGCGGGCATGGGCTTCGTGCGCACGTCGGCGCGCGGGTCGGACGCGATGGCGTTGCTGCGCCAGGCGCACAGCACGCTGCGCCGCGCGGAGAGCGGCGGCAAGGGCCAGTGGGGCATCTACGACGCCGGGCAGGACGCCCGCGACCGCGCCCGGTCCTCGCTGATCGCGACCATGCCCGGCGCGTTGCAGAACGGCGAGATCGCCCTGGACTACCTGCCGGTGGACCGGGACGGCGAACGGGTCGCGGTGGCGGCCCGGCTGCGGTGGCACGAGGCGGAGTACGGCCCGGTGTCGCACGACGAGTGCCTGCGGTTCGCCGACGAGCTCGGGCTCAGCGGCCAGCTGGCCGAGTGGGTGCTGGACGAGGCGTGCGCCTTCGCCGCGGCCGAACGGCTGCCGGTGCTGGTGCGGCTGTCACCGGACCAGTCGCGCGACCCGGACCTGACCGCGCCGGTCGTCGAGGCGTTGCGGACCGCCGAGCTGCCGCCGGAGCTGCTGTGGCTGAGCCTGTCCGCGCGGTGCCTGTCGGCGCCGGGTCAGGCCGAGGACCTGGACGTGGTGGAGGACAACCTGATCGCGTTGGGCGACATGGGGGTCCGCCTGCTGCTGCACGACGTCACGTTCGGCTTGCCGGAGCTGTCCGCCGTGGAGCGGCACGGGCTGCACGGCGTGCAACCGGCCGTGCCGACGGGCGAAGCGCTGGCGCGCCAGGCCCTGTGCGCCGTGCTGCCGCTGGTGCGGGCGGCCGGCGCGCTGATCGTCAGCGACGGCGCGCTGCCGGGCGCGGACCTGGTCGTGCGATCGTGATGATCTCCGGGCTGGTCGCGGTGGGCGGGGTCCGGTCCCAGTTGCCGTAGCGCTCGGCCACGTCGAACCCGGTCTCCCGCAGCAGCGCGTCGAGGTGCTCGGCGTCGGTGAACCGCAGCGTGCCGCGGTCGACGCGGGGCTCCGGCCAGTCCGGGCTGCTGAACGTCTCGGTCATCGTGACCAGCCCGTCCACCACGCTCTCCACGAAGTGCTCGACGCGCACCCGCTCGCCGCCGTGGCCGACGATCTCGGTGCCGTTCTCCGGCGTCCAGCGCTCCCACGCCCGCGCGCCGGGGTCGCGGGTCTCGAACGCGAAGAGCCCGTCCGGCGTCAGCGCCCGCCGGATCGCGGTGAACTGGGCGCGCACCTCGTCGTCGGTGAGGAAGACCTGGAACGCGTGCCCGGTCATCACGACCAGGTCGAACTCCCCGTCGAACGCGACCGTGCCGAGGTCGCCGCGCACCCAGTCGACACCGGGGTCGCGCCGCGCCTGCAGGAGCATGCCCTCGGCCGGGTCGAGCCCGACCAGCCGGCCCTCGTGCCCGCCGGCGCGCGCGGCCTTGAGCAGCGTGCCCGTGCCGCAGCCGACGTCGAGCACCGCGGTCGCGGCCGACACCAGCCCGAGGTAGAAGCGGTCGTCGTCGCCGAACCCGTTGATCAGGTCGTAGTAAGCCGCCAGGTCCGCGTCCTCGAAAGCGTCCGCCACCCGTCCGAGTGTGGCCCGCACGGCGGCGGGCCGCGACCGGTTTTCCGGCCGCGGCCCGTCACGCGGGGTGGATCAGGCGAAGGTCGGCTGCCGCATCGCGTGCTGCACCAGAGTGATCAGCGTCTGCTTGGTCGACTGCCGGTTGCGCGCGTCGCAGGGCACGATCGGCACCGACTCGTCGATCGTCAGCGCTTCCCGGATGTCCTCGATGCGGTGGTGCAGCAGGCCGTCGAAGCAGTTCACGCCCACCACGTACGGCAGCTCCCGGTCCTCGAAGAAGTCGATCGAGGCGAACGCGTCCGACAGCCGGCGGGTGTCGACCAGCACGACCGCGCCGATCGCGCCGCGCACCAGGTCGTCCCACATGAACCAGAACCGGTGCTGACCGGGTGTGCCGAACAGGTACAGGATGAGGTCGCTGTCCAGCGAGACCCGGCCGAAGTCCATGGCCACCGTGGTGGTCATCTTGTTGGGCGTGGCCGAGAGGTCGTCCACGCCGACGCTGGCCTCGGTCATCACCGCCTCGGTGGTCAGCGGCACGATTTCCGACACCGACCCGACGAAGGTCGTCTTGCCGACACCGAACCCGCCGGCCACCACGATCTTCGTCGACGTCACGGTCAGGCTCGCCGCGGGTGACCCCGGCCGGCCGGGAGCGCCACCGCTCATGTTGCTCTGCTTTCCCTAGTAGTAAAACCTCGCCGGGTGGTGGGACCTCAGCCGCGCATGGCGACGTGCAGCTGCGAGCGGATCTCCGGGGTGAGCTGGACGCCGACCCGCTCGACCAGCCGCGTCATCGCGTAGCCGATCAGGCCGATGTCGCAGTTGGGCGCGGCGAGCACGGCCAGGCACGAGCCGTCGCTGATGGACATGAGGAACAGGTAGCCCCGCTCCATCTCCACCACGGTCTGCTTGACGTCACCCGCCTCGAAGCAGCGCGCCGCGCCGAGGTTCAGGCTGACCAGGCCCGACGCGACGGCCGCGAGCTGCTCGGCGCGGTCGATCGGCAGCCGCTCCGAGGACGCGAGCAGCAGTCCGTCCGCGGAGACCACGATCGCGTGTGCGACGCCCGCGACCCGGGCGACGAAGTCATCGACCAGCCAACTGAAGTTTTCGAGTTCCTCGGTTGCGGTGGTCACTTCTGCTCCTTGGTCTGATTGCCGCCGTTGGCGGGGGTGTTGTCCTCGAACGACACGCCGTCCCACGGCATGCCGGCGTCGTCGCCCGCCTGCCGGCCGAGTTGCACACCTCGCTGGTAGGTGGCGAAGCGCTGGCGCAACCGGTCGGCGGACCGGCGCGGCGACACCGCGGTCGCCACCCCGGCCGACGTGGCGCTGTTCGCCGACGGCTGCGCCGCCGCCGGCGCCGACCCGCGCGGGGAGGGCGCGGAGAGCGAACCCGGCATCAGGCGCGCCTTGGGGACGCGCTTGGGCAGGCCCGCGGTGGTCGTGTCGTCGACCGGCGCCTTGAGCGCGCTGGTCGCCGTCGTCCACCCGTCGTCCGCCGCCGCGCCCCAGCCGGGCGTCGAGGACGCGCCGGACGACGGGATCGCCGACGGCGCGGGCTCGCGCTTGGGCAGGCCGGCCGGGGTCGAGCCGCGCGGCTCGGGCGGCGTCGGCTTGCTCGGCGCGGGCGGTGGCGTGATCAGGTCGGAGCGGTCGGTGTACGCGGTCTGCTCCGACGCGGTGCCGACGTGGCCGCCGTGGCCGTTGTCGGTGCCCATCAGCTCGGCGCGGTCGGCGAACATCGTCCGCTCGGACGCGGTCTCCGGCGGCACCGTCGACGGCGGCTGGTCGGCGGCCTCGCCGCGCGCCACCCCGCCCTCGGCCTCGCCGCCCTGGAACCAGCGCGACAGCACGTCCTCGTAGATCGGCAGCCGCTGGGTCGAGGCGTCGTCCTCCTCGGGCTCGACCACCGGTGCGGGCTCGGGCGCCGCCGGGCGCCTCGCGGCCGACGGCGGGTAGGAGTAGTCCGGGACCTCCTCGCCGGGCGGCGGCACGGTCTCGGTCACGGTGGCGGTGAACAGGTCGTCCACCGGGGTCTGCTCGACCTGGAAGTACCCGCCGGGCTCCGCCTCGTGCGTGTGGACGACCTGCGGCCCGGTCGTGGCGGGCAGCTCCAGCGGCGCGTAGCCGCCGGGCGCGATCTCCGGCGTCCACTTGGGCACGCCGGCCAGCACGCCGACACCGCTCTCCTCCAGCTGCGGCACGGCCTGGCGCTGCGGCAGCGCGGCGGGCGCGGGCCTGGGCGCGAGCGGCTCGGGACCGCGGTGCAGCAGGTCCATGGGGAGCACGACCTGCGCCGTGACGCCACCCTCTATGTCGTCGTTGTTGCTCAACGTGACCCGGATGTTGTGGCGCTTGGCGAGCTGGCCGACCACGTACAGGCCCATCTCGCGGGCCACCGACACGTCGACCTCGGGCGGGTCGGCGAGCTTGGTGTTGGCGTCGACGACGTCCTGCTCCTGCATGCCGACACCGCGGTCGTGGATGCGGATGGACACCTCGCCGCGCCGGGTCTCGATCGCCCGCACGGTCACCTTGGTGGTGGGCTTGGAGAACGCGGTCGCGTTGTCCAGCAGCTCGGCGATGAGGTGCGCGAGGTCGTTGACCACGCGGCCCTGCACCTTCAGCTCCGGGGCGGGCGCGATCTGGATCCGGGCGTACTTCTCGACCTCGGACACCGCGGCGCCGAGCACCTCGGAGATCGGCACGGGCCGGGTGACGCGGCGGTTGACCGTGGTGCCGGAGAGCACCAGCAGGTTCTCGCTGTTGCGGCGCATCTGGGTGGCCAGGTGGTCCAGCTCGAACAGGCTGGCCAGCTGGTCGGGGTCCTGCTCGTCCTGCTCCAGCCGGTCGATGACGGTGATCTGCCGCTCGACCAGCGCCTGCGAGCGCCGGGACAGGTTGATGAACATGTCGTTGACGTTCGCGCGCAGCGCCACCTGCTCGACCGCGAGGCGGACGGCTTCGCGCTGCACGGCGTCGAACGCGCGGGCCACCTGGCCGACCTCTTCGGTCGTGTTGATCGGCACCGGCACCAGCGCCTCTTCCGCGGCGCGGGCCGGGTCGCGGTGCGTCCGGATCCGCTTGATCGCGTCGGGCAGGCGGTTGCGGGCCACGTCCAACGCGGTGCGGCGCAGCACGCGCAGCGGCGTCAGCATCGAGCGGGCGACGAAGGCCATGAGGGCGAACGCGATCACCAGCGCGACGGCGACCAGCGCCGCGTCACGCCACGCGGACGCGCGGGCGGCCTCGGTCAGGTCGACGGAGGCCTGGTCGGCCTGCCGCTCGATGTTCTGGGACACCTCGCGCAGCAGCGCCGCGGTCTGCTCGCCGACGGCCATGACGTCGCCGTCCGAAATGGACACCTCGCCGCCGTCGTCCTGCTGCACCAGCGCCAGCTGCACCAGGCTGTTGCGCGCGTCGACCGGCGTGCCGGACACGGTGTCCGACAGCAGCTGCCGGTTCTCCTGGCTCGCGGTGACCGCGAAGTCGGTGAGCGCCGCGTCCAGTCGGGACTGGGCCGCGCGCAGCGCGTTGGCCTGGCCGGGCGCGAACTCGCCGCGGGTGGCCGTCGACAGCAGGATCGAGTTCTGCTGCGTCAGCTGCTCCTTGGCGGAGTAGAGCGCGAGGTTGGCGCCGGCCAGCGGGGTGATCGTCTCGTTGCTCAGGCTGCTCGCGGTCGCGCGGTGCACCTGCGCCAGCGCGGCCAGCACCTGGCCGTAGGCGCTGTGCACCGAGATGTCCGGGTACCTGGTGTTGGTCACCGTGTTCCGCAGCGCGTTGAGGCCGTCCAGCGACTGCAACGACTTCTGGAACGCCTCGCGCACCGCGTCGTCGACACCGGTCGTGGAGGCCGCGACGTCGCGCAGCCTGCCGACCTCGACGTCGACCTTGCTCGAGCGCGTCTGGAACTCGGGGCCGTTCGCCCCGCGTCCGCCCGCGACGAACCAGACCGCGGCGTCGCGTTCCAGCTGCAGGGCGTCGGACACCGCCGCCACCTGGGCGGACAGCTGGAGCTCCCGCTGGACCTGGCCGAACAGCTCCACGTCGTCCAGCTGGGTGTTCAGCCGCAGCCCGGCGAGCGTCAGCGTGCTCAGCGCGGGCACCAGGAGCACCACCGCCAGCTTGCTGCGCAGGCGCCAGTTCCGCAGGCGCCACCGGGACACTCCCCGGTCGCCGGGCACGGCGCCTGTGCTGGGCCCCGAGTCGGGTGGACCGCTTCCAGCGGCACCCGTGTCGAGTTGAATCCGCTCCGGATCTCTCCCGGAGGCGTGGTCGTCGTGACCGCGCACCGTCAGCACACTCCCCAGCCCGGTGAAACGACACTTCCCTACAAACCCGGTGGATCTTGGTGGAAAAATCCGCCGAGTCATACCGCCGTTCGGACGAGGAAGCCGGTAGTTTGCAAATCAACCATTGTCGCGCAGACCACACGTGGACGCGCTAAACGATCGCTAACCGGCGTTCATGGTTTTTTCACGCCCTCGACCCGAACGGGAAACACCCGAGGGGGAGCCCGGTGGACGGGCTCCCCCGTCGGATCAGCTACCCGACGCCGTGACCAACATCGGCTTGACGTCGAAGTCCTTCTCGAGCAGGCCATAGGTTCGCATCAGCCCCGCCACGCGCTGCAGGCGGGTGGCGTCGAGCGTGGTCGGGAACTCGCCGAAGTGCACGAGGCTGGCGGTTTCCTTGTCGACCTTGGCGTACTCGACCAGCAGCGGCTCGACCGTGGGGCGGTCCGCCGCGTCGCGCTGGCCCTTCGCCATCGCGCGCTGGAACGCGGCGACGGTGTTCGGGTTCTCCTTCACGAACTTGCCGGTCGTGGCGTAGCCCGCGATCGGGATGTCCGCGGTCGGGCCGGACGCCGCGTCGAGCACGGTGATCTGGCCGCTCGTGCGCTGGGCGCGGCTGATGAACGGCTCCACCATGAAGGCCGCGTCGACGGTGCCGTTCTGGACCGCGGCTTCCATGTCCGGGAACGGGAACTCCTTGAAGTTGACCTTGGCGGGGTCGACGTCGTTGGCTTCCAGCGTCGCCTTCGCGGTGAGCTCGGCGATGTTCCGGAACGTGTTGATCGCGATGGTCTTGCCCTCGAGGTCCTTCGGCGACTTGATCGGGGAGTCGGCCTTGGCGAGGATCAGGAACATCTCGGGCTTGGCCTGGTAGCCGTCGCTGACCAGCTTGAGGCCGTCGACGGCCTTGGCCGCCTCCTTCGCCTCGGCCGCGAAGAACGAGACCCAGTTGCCGAAGGAGATGTCGAGGCTGCCGTTGATCAGGCCCGGGATGGCCATGGCGCCACCCTGGATGATCTCGGGCTTGACCTCGAGGCCCTCCTCCTTGAAGTAACCCTTCTGGATCGCGACGTGGACCGACGCGACGTCGAGGATGTTGAGCAGGCCGACCGTGATCGTGGCCTTTTCGACCTTGCCCGGTGCTGCGGCCGTGGTGGGCTTCTCCTCGGAGCCACCGAGGAGGCCGCAGCCGGAGACGACGGCGAGCATCGCGACAGCGGAGACTACGCCGAAGATCCTTCGTGCCGAGAGGCCGACTCTTCGAGTCATGGGGGGCATCTCCTGTTGGAGTGAAGACTTTGCGGGGGCAGGATGCACGAGCGACAGGGGCGCTGTGGAACCACTCAAAGTGACACGAGTGGTTCGACAAGACCCCAGTCGACCGACACTCGAAGGCTGATCCACTACCTTCGGTGAGCATCTTTGCACAGGCTGTCCAGAGGTTGGGGTATGCGGTGAGCGATCTTGACGCGGAATGGGCCGTACAGAGCAACCGGCGCCCGGTGGGCATCGTCGGAGCGGGCCCGGCGGGATTGACCTTGGGGAACCTGCTCCGCGAGGCCGGAATCCCCTGCGTGGTGCTGGAAAAAGGCACCCGCGAGTACATCGAGACCCGGCCGCGCGCCGGGGTGTTGGAGCACCGCGCGGTGCAAATGTTGACCGAGCACGGTCTCGCGGACCGGTTGCTCCAAGAGGCGGACAGGCATGGCGCGTGCGAATTCCGGGTGAACGGTGAAGCGCACGAGGTGGACTACGCCACCCTGTACGACGGCCAGACGCACTACATCTACCCCCAGCAGGAGGTCGTCCAGGACCTCGTGCGGGTCTACGTCGACGAGCGCGGCGGCGAGGTCCGGTGGTCCGTCACGGACGTGCAGGTGCACGGGGTCGAGTCCACGGAACCGGCTCTGACCTGGACGAACGCGGACGGCACCCGGGAGCGGCTCGACTGCTCGTTCATCGCGGGCGCGGACGGGTTCCACGGGGTGACGCGGCGCAGCATCCCGGCGGGCGCGGTGCAGGAGTTCAGCCACCAGCACGGCATCGAGTGGCTGAGCATCCTGGCCGAGGCCCCGCCATCCACCCACAAGGTGATTTACGCACTTCACCCGGATGGATTCGCGGGTCATATGCTCCGCAGTTCCACGGTTTCGCGCTACTACCTCCAGGTCCCGGTGGACGACACCGTCGACAACTGGCCGGACGAGCGGGTGTGGGCGGAGCTGCACAAGCGGCTGGCACTTCGGGACTCCGACTGGAAGCTCACCGAAGGGCGCATCGTCGAGAAGCGCATCCTCGACATGCGCAGTCACGTGGTCGAACCAATGAACCACGGCAACCTGTACCTGCTCGGCGACGCCGCGCACATCATCACCCCGGTGGGGGCCAAGGGGATGAACCTCGCGCTGCACGACGCCGAGGTGCTCGCCGACGCCCTGACGCGCTACCACCGAACGGGTGATGAGACGGGGCTGCGGAGCTACTCCGACGTGTGCCTGCGACGGGTGTGGCGTGCGCAGGAGTTCTCGCAGTGGATGGTGTTCATGATCCACCGGTCGCCGGAACCGTTCCTGAGCCGGTTGGGTCAAGCCCGACTCGAACACCTCATCGCCTCGGGGTCGTCCGCGGGCTATTTCGCCCAAAACTACGTGGGGCCCTAGGAAGAACATCTTACGATTAGCGGGGCCCGTTCCGGGGGGGAGCGCCCCGCACGGACACCGGGATACCGGCGCCTTGTTCTCCGCCACGACACAGGAATGTGCCGGCCCCGGAGAACAAGGCACTGGTCCGCCGGCAAAGGCCCACATTCGAAGTCCTGCCGCAACCACACATTCGCGCGCCTTGACCGATGCATTCGTCGCCGATTCCACCCAGTGGTCGGCCGGGCGCGCGCCACGACATCCCGTCGAGGGCCCACCGAGGCCGCCGGGACAATTGATGAATCCCTCCGCCGGGCCGCGCGGAAATGTGCCCGACGCACACGGCGCGTGATCGACCGGCGACCGAGCGGTGATCATGGGCGAAGGCCGGCCGCGCCGAGAAAGATGTCGAATCGTTGTGAACGATCGTCGTCGAAACCCGCACCCGAAAACGTTTCCGACCGGCCCGCGCACGACGAACGGGCGACCCCCGGCGCCGGCCCCTGAGAGGGCCGACGAGCCGCGGATCGCCCGTCCGGCGATGTGGCGCCTAGAAAAGGCCGATCACGTCGTAGCGCGCTCCTCGGCCTCGGCGCGCGAGGCCTCCGCCCGCTCCGCCTCGGCCCACTTCGCCGCCTGCTGCTCGTTCGCCTTGCGCCGCGCCTTGACCTCCTCGGAGGTCTTGCCGACGTTCAGCAGCCGCGCCACCTCGGCCCGCAGCGCGACGAACGCCTCGGACTCGCGGGTGGTGATCTGGTCGCGCTGCGCGGGCAGGTCGACCTTGAGGTCGGCCACCACCGACGCGGGCGACGTGGAGAGCACCAGGATCCGGTCGCCCAGGTAGACGCTCTCGTCGATGTCGTGCGTCACCACGAGGACCGTGGTGTCCTGTTCGGTGCGGACCTTCAGCAGCAGGTCCTCCAGCTCGAACCGGGTCTGCGCGTCCACCGAGGCGAACGGCTCGTCCATCAGCAGCAGCGCGGGCCGGTAGGCCAGGGCCCTGGCGATGGCGACGCGCTGCTGCATGCCGCCGGAGAGCTGCCACGGGTACTTGCGGCCGGCGTCGGACAGCCCGACCCACTCCAACGCCTCGGCCGCGCGGGCCCGGCGCTCGGCGCGGCCCAGGTTGCGGCGCAAGGGGAACTCGACGTTCTTCTGCACCGTCAGCCAGGGGAACAGCGAGCGGCTGTAGTCCTGGAACACCACGGCGAGGTCGTCGGGCACGCCGCGGACCTCGTCGCCGTGCAGGCTGACCTCGCCGCGGGTCGGGCGGATCAGGCCGGAGATGGTGCGCAGCAGCGTGGACTTGCCGCAGCCGGACGGGCCGACCACGCACACCAGCTCTCCGGTGCCGACGGTGAACGACAGGTCGGCGATCGCGGTGTGCGCGCCGTCCTTCGCCTGGTAGGTGTGGCCGAGGTCGGCCACTTCGAGCATCGCGGTCATACTGCTTTTTCCTCCACCGTCGCGGGGGTGCGCTCCTGCTTCGGCTGCCACGCGAGGGCTTGGCGCTCGAAGCCGAGGAGCACGGTGTTGAGGGCATAGCCGAGGACACCCAGGAGGATGATCCCGGCCCACATGTCGGGGAAGTCGAACTCCCGCTGTGCGACGAGGAGTTGCGACCCGATCCCGTTGTCGGTTCCGACGAGTTCGGACACGACCATGAGCACCAGCGACAGCGACAGGGAGACCCGCAACCCGGCGAAGATCTTCGGCGCCGCTGAGGGCAGGACGACACCGAGGATCCACTGTGGCTTCGGGATGCGGAACACCGCCGAGGTCTCGAACTTCGTGGCATCGACGGAACGGGCGCCGTCGATGCTGTTGAGCAGGATGGGCCACAGCACGCCGAAGATGATCGTGGCGAGCTGCATGGTGGTGCCGACGCTGAACACCAGCAGGAACACGGGCACCAGCAGGGGTGGCGGGATCGAGCGCATGAACGTCAGCAGCGGCCCGACGTACTCCGCGGCCTTGTCCGAGCGGCCCAGCGCCACGCCGAGCGAGACGCCCACGAGCGCCGCGATGCCCCAACCGGCGAGCAGCCGGCCGATGCTCGGGAACACGTGGTCGAACACCGTGTCGGTGAGGAACAGGTCACCGGCCGGTCCGGACAGCCACAGCTCGTGCGCCGCCGCGGCGATCTCGGTGGGGCGGGGGAAGAACGTGTCGTCGGCGTACCAGGTGAGCAGCTCCCAGACCACGACGAGGCCCACGAACACCGCCCACCGCTGCAGGAATCGACTCACGACCGACCTCCGGTGACCGCGCTCCAGCCGACCCAGCGGCGCTGCGCGCGTTCGAGCCCTTCGTTGAGCAGGTAGCCGATCACGCCCGCGACCGCGGTGCCGGCCAGGACGACGTCCATCCGGCCGCCGCCGCTGCGCGCGTTCGCGATGTACTGCCCGATGCCGCCGGAGCCGCCTTCCAGCAGCTCCACGCTGACGATCACGACCAGGCTGGTCGTGGCGGCGAGCCGGATGCCGGTCAGCACGAACGGCATCGCGCTCGGCAGCGCGACCGACGCCAGCACGCGCACCCGGCCGGCGCCGAACGCGCGCGCCGTCTCGACCAGCAGGGGGTCGAGCTCGTCGAGCGCGTAGATGGTGTTGAACAGGATGGGCCAGATCGCCGCGTACACCGCGAGGACGATCTTGGTCTCGGGCCCGATGCCGAGCAGCAGCACCGCCAGCGGGATCAGCGCCACCGAAGGGATGGGCCGCAGGAACTCGACCACGGCGCGGGTGGCGTGCCGCACGGGCGCCACGCTGCCCAGGACGAGGCCGAGCGGGACGGCGATCCCGACCGACAGCGCCACGGCGATGACCACCGCGAGGAGCGTCGCGACGACGTCCCGCAGGAAGGGCTCATCCCCCAACAGCTTCACGAGTTCCACCGCTACGACGGACGGCGGTGGCAAGTACTCCGCGGGAACCAGCCGGGACCGGCCGAACAGCTCCCAGATGACGAGGAACCCGGCCACACCGAGCAGTCCTCGGGTGAGCGCACGCACGCGCAAACGCCTCTTCCCAGTTGATCAACCCCAGCCAACCCGGCTCAATCTAGAGAGTGAAGTCCCCCGCCACAATGAGTGGCGGGAAAACTTCATGATGTGATCTTGCAAATTGCTGTCAGCGGGCGCTGAAGCGACCCGGTGGGCGGTCCCGCCCGGCTAGGGCCGGTCGCACGGCGGGTCGTAGGGCACGTCGGGGAAGTAGCCGGCCCACTGCCGGCCGGTGATCCCGGGGTGCGCGGTGGCGCAGATCCGGCGCACCACCTCGTCCAGGTCGGTCTCCCAGAACCGCAGCGCCGAGTCGCCCGCGCTCACCAGGGTGTGCCCGTCGGGCGCGAACGCCACCGAGCCGGCGCCCGACGAGTGCGCGGCGAACACCGCCGACCGGCGGACGGGCCCGTCGGCCGGCACGTCGTGCAGGCGCAGGTTCCCGTCGGCGTCCGCGACCACCAGCAGGTCGTCGTGCACCGCGACCGCGCGCACCGCCGGCCCGAGCGGCTCGGCGGAGGCGAACCGCACCGCCGAGTCGTCGCCCGGCTCGTGCCCCTCCTCGGGCTGGCGCCACAGCACGGCCTTGCCGTCGGACTCCACCGTCACCACGCCACCGGGCGCCGACGCCACCGCGGCGAAGTGCTTGGCGACGTCCAGGCCGTCGCGGCGGATCCGCCGGGGCCACATCGGCGTGGCCGTGTCCCACTCCTCGACCGACCCGCCGTGCTTGGCGACCACCAACCGGTCCCCGGTCCGGTCGAACGCCAGCGCGCTGGTCACGAGCTCCGGGTTGGCCTCGTCGACGAGCTCGGCGGTCTTCGTCGTGGTCGCCGCGTTCCACAGGCGCGTCACGCCGTCCTCGAGCCCGCCGGTGGCGAAGTGCCCGCCCTTCGGGCTGAACGCCACCAGGTTCGCCCGCCCGGCCTCGCCGACCAGGTCCGGCGAGGCCGGGTTGGCGGTCCGCCACACCCGCACCCGCGTGTCCTCGCCGACCGTGACCAGGTGCTCGCCGTCCGGGCTGAGCGCGGCGGCCCGGACCGGGCCGGGGTGCGCGGTCAACGGCCAGGCGGTGCGCGGGCCGCGCGGCTCGGAGATGTCGACGAGCCTCAGCACGCCCTCGACGTCCACCGTGGCGGCCAGGCCGCGGTCGGCGGCGACCACGACCGAGAGCAGCGTCGCCGGGTGCGCCACCGGCAGGTCGGTGAGGTCGGTGAGCCGGGCGGCGCGGTCGCTCCCCGTGGTGACCAGCGCGCGTCCCTCGTCGGTGAACGCCAGCGCGGTGACCACGTCGAGGTGGCCGTCGAGGGTGGCGGCCTCGACCGGCGCGTGCCGGTCGGTGACGTCCCACAGCCGCGCGGAGCGGTCGCCGCCCGCCGTGGCCAGCACCCGCGCGTCGCCGTCGAAGGCCAGGGCGCGCACGTCGCCACCGTGGCGCAGGGCGGCGGTCTGCCGCGCGGGTCCACCCCGGTCGGCGGCGTCCCACAGCCGCACCACCCGGTCCTCCCCCGCCGTGGCCAGCACCCGGCCGCCGTCGCCGACCGCCAGCGCGGTGACCGCGCCGACGCCGTCGACCAGGACGCCGGACGTGCCGGTGGCCAGGTCGACCGCGAGCACCCGGTCGCCGGCGCCGACCGCCACCACGTGCTCGGCGATGAACGCCACCTGGCCCGACGACTCGGCGGTCGGCGGCAGCTCCACCCGCGTGCCGCGGCCGGCCAGGTCCCACGCCCGAGCCGGCGCGGTGAGGAACCCGGCGACGAGGTGGCGGGCGTCCGGTGAGAACGCGAGGGCCAGCGTCGGCCCGTTCGACAGGTCGCTGAGCCGGTGCGTGATCACGGGATGGCGGGGGTCCGTCACCCGCCACACCACGATGTAGTCCTCCGACGCGCCGGCGAGCCACCGGCCGTCGTCGGAGAACGCCAGCACCTTGGGGACGCTCATCCCGGTGAGCACGCCGATGTGCTCCGGGCGGTGCGGGTCGGTGATGTCCATCAGGCGCACGTCGGCGGTGGTGGTGTCGTCGACGACGGCGAGCAGCGAGGCGGCCGGGCTGACGGCCATCGTGCGGACCGCCCCGACCCTGGTCGCGTACGGCCCGGTGAACGCGGCGAACAGCGCGTCCTCGGTCTCCGGCAGCGGCGCGAGCCGGTGCGCGGCGAGCGTGAGCTGCCACGACAGCGCCGGGTCGGTGTCGCGCAGCGCGGCGGCCTGGGTGATCACCTTGTGCGCCAACGCGATGTTGCGCTGCTCGGTCGCGGACCGCTCGGCGCGCACGGCGAACACGATCGCGCTGGACGCGAGCACCAGCAGCACCGCCATCACCGACACGAGCTGCCGCAGCCGCCGCGTGCGCCGGTGCTCGATCGCGCGCACCGCGTCGTCCGCGGCGATGCCGGCCTCCAGGAACCGGATCTCGCCGGGCGTGAGCCCCCGCGTCCCGTCGACCCACTCGCGCACGAGCGCCAGCCGGGCGCCCCGGTACAGCGCGCCGGGGTCGCGGTCCAGGGTCTCCCAGGTGTGCGCGGCCTCGGTCAGCATCCGCTGCACCCGCAGGCCCGCCCGGTCCTCGGCGATCCAGTCCCGCAGCCGCGGCCAGTTGCGGATCAACGCCTCGTGCGCCAGCTCCACCGAGTCCCGGTCCAGCACCACCAGCCGGGCCTGCGCCAACGCGGCCAGCACCGCCGCGCCGTCACCCTCGGCGTGGTGGTCGACCTCGGCGCGGGCGACGCGGCGCTTGGTGTCCTCGGTGCCCTCGCCGACCGCGATCAGCCGCAGGAACACCTGCTTGGCGATCAGCTGCCCGGCCGGGCCCATCGCCGTGTAGACGTGCTCGGCGCTGCGCGCGATCGAGTGCTCGACCCCGCCGACCTCCTCGTAGCCCGCCAGCGTCAACGCGACACCGCGTCGACGGCGCCACGTCTCCAGCAACGCGTGCGACACCAGCGGCAGCGCCGCGGGCTGACCGGCCGCGTCCGCGACCAGCCGGGTGACCAGCGCGGTCTCCACCTTGCAGCCGACTGCGACGGCGGGCGACACGATCGCCTCGCGCAGCTCGTCCGCGGTCATCGGGCCGACCAGGACGTGCCCGCCGCGCAGCGCCTCCACCAGCTCCGGGTACTGGCCGCAGTGCCCGAGGAAGTCGGCCCGCACCCCGAGCACCACCCGCGTGCGGCTGGTCGGCGCGGACGCGGC
Source organism: Saccharothrix sp. 6-C (assembly GCF_016695385.1). Taxonomy (NCBI): domain Bacteria; kingdom Bacillati; phylum Actinomycetota; class Actinomycetes; order Pseudonocardiales; family Pseudonocardiaceae; genus Saccharothrix; species Saccharothrix sp. 6-C. The sequence continues at coordinate 6,398,578 of NZ_CP064192.1, forward strand.
GGTGGTCAGCGCGGTGATGAACGCGGCCCGCTCGGCGGGGTCCTGGCACAGCGTGAAGACCTCTTCGAACTGGTCGACCACGATCAGCAGGTCGTCGTCGCCGCCGACCAGCGCCTGCCGCACGCGCAGGTGCAGGTTCCCCGGGTGGGCGGTGAACTCGGCGACCAGCGCGGGCGCGTCCCGGCCGGTGCTCGCGGCGACCCGCACCGCCAGCTCCTCCACCGGCCGCGCGCCGGGCGTGAGCACCACCGAGGGCCGGTCCCACGTCGCCACCAGGCCCGCCCGCAGCACCGACGACTTGCCCGACCCGGACGCGCCGAACACCCCGGCGAACCGCCGTTGCCCGACCAGTCCCACCACGTCGCGCACGACGCGGTCGCGGCCGAAGAACCGGTCCGCGTCACGCACCTGGAACGGCGCCAACCCCGGGTACGGGGCCTTGGTCCCCTCCGGCGGTGTGCGCGGGTTCGCGTCGGCGAGCCGTTCGGCCAGCGCCCGCCAGCGCGCCTCCCACGCCGCGGCGTCACCGCCGCAGGCGCGCACGTACGCCAGGGTGACCGCGAGGCTCGGCAGCTTCCGGCCGTTCGCCGCTTCCGACAGCGCCGCCGCCGAGTAGTGGGCGTCCCGGGCGAGCCGCCGGTAGGTGGGGCTGCCCGCCCGTTCCCGCAGGGCCCTCAGGTCGGCGGCGAACTCGCCGAGGTCACGGCTGTCCGCCCGTAACGGGCCCTCCGGTCTCGCCATCGGTCGTCGCCCTCCCCTTCGACGAGGGCGATTGTTCAGAAAAGCCTGTTCAGCGTCCACGCGCTGACACTGAACAACCCGTCTGCCGTAGGAATGGCGGTGGAGCCGCGTACGGGTTCCTCAGGGGGGAGGGGCGCTTGGTGGTGAAGGGGGACTCCACCAAGCGCCTCCCCGGCTACAGGCCGACGGCCTTGTAGAGGGAGCCGACTTCCTGGCGGTTGAGCACCCGCATCGAGCCGGGGCGCTGGTTGCCGAGGCGCACGTCGCCGACGGCGGTGCGGACCAGGCTCTCGACGGGGTGGCCGACGTGGTCGAGCAGGCGGCGCACGATGTGCTTGCGGCCCTCGTGCAGGACCACCTCGACCAGCGCCTTGCCCGGCATCGACGAGATCAGCTTGAACGAGTCGACCGCGATCGGGCCGTCCTCCAGCTCGACGCCCGCGCGCAGCCGCTTGCCCAGGTCCTTCGGGATCGGGCCGGGCACCTCGGCCAGGTAGGTCTTGGTGATCTCGTAGGACGGGTGCATCAGCCGGTGCGCGAGGTCGCCGTCGTTGGTCAGCAGCAGCAGGCCCTCGGTGTCGGCGTCCAACCTGCCGACGTGGAACAGGCGTTCCTTGCGGTTGTGCAGGTAGTCGCCGACGCACGGGCGGTGCGCGTCGTCGTGCATGGTGGACAGCACACCGCGCGGCTTGTTGAACGCGATGGTGACCACGTCTTCCTTGAGCACCACGCGCACGCCGTCGACGTGCACGACCGCGGTGTCCGGGTCGACGCGGCGGCCCTGCTCGCGGACCACCTCGCCGTCGACCTGGACGCGGCCGAGTTCGATCAGCTCCTCGGCGACCCGCCGCGAGGCGATGCCCGCCTTGGCGAGCACCTTCTGGAGCCGGATCCCCTCGGGGTGGGCCTGGTCAGACATCGTCGATCGCATCCACTTCGGGCAGGAGGGGGGCGATCGGCGGCAGGTCGCCCAACGACGACAGCCCCAACCGCTCCAGGAACAGTTCGGTCGTGCGGTAAAGGATGCCACCCGTGTCGGAGTCCGTGCCCGTCTCGGCGATCAGGCCGCGCGCGACGAGCGTGCGGATGACCCCGTCCACGTTCACCCCGCGCACCGCCGCGATCCGGGCCCTGGTCACGGGCTGCCGGTAGGCGATGACCGCGAGTGTCTCCAACGCGGCCCGGGTGAGCTTGGCGCGCTGCCCGTCGAGCAGCAGCTTCTCCACGAATGGCGCGAAGCGGTCCCGCGTGTAGAACCGCCAGCCGTCCCCGATTCTACGCAGGTCGATGCCGCTGCCCTGCCCGGTGTACCGGTCGGCCAGCCGGCGCAGTGCGGCGGTGACGCGCTTCACGGACTGGTCGAGGACGCCCGCGAGCTGCTCCTCGGCGATCGGGCTGTCCACGACGAGCAGGATCGACTCCAGCGCGCCGTCGAGCTCGGCGTCGTCGGAGAGGTCCGGCAGCCCGCCCGCCTCGGCCTCGTCGTCACCCTCCACGACCGTCGGCGGCGGCGGCGCCGTCACGCCGGCGGCCGGCGGCGCGGCGGCTTCCCCGGGCGTCCCGGCCGGCGGCCCGGACCCGGTCTCCCTGGCCTCCGCGGCCTGCTCGAACCCGGCCGCGACCGACTCCACCGCGACGTCGGGCCCGGCCGCCGGCGCGGGGCCGACTGCTCCGTGGTCGCTCACCCGTACTCCTCGTCCTCGTCACGGGCCTGCGCCCTCGCCTGGTCGACCGTGCCGCCGACCCACGTGATGCGCAGCTCGCCCAGCGGATCGGGCTGCTCGAAGGCCAGCGACTGCTCCCGGTACAGCTCCAGCAGCGCCAGGAACCGCGCCACGACCTCCATGGTCTCCGTGCACTCGGCGATCAGCTCGGCGAACGTCGCCGTGCCCAGCTCCGCCAGCCGTGCCCGCAGCATGTCCGCGTGCTCGCGCACGGACACCCGGTGCTGGTGGATGTGCGAGGTCGACACGGTCGGCGGCGGTTTGGGCCGGAACACGACCGCGGCGATCTCGCTGAACCGCCGCACGTCCACCCCGAGCATCACCTCGGGCAGCAGCCCCTCGTACCGCTGCTCCAACGCCACCGAGCGCGGGTAGCGCCGGTACGCGCCCCGCTCCAGCTCCGCGAACAGCGCCGCGACCTGCTTGTAGGCCCGGTACTGCAGCAGCCGCGCGAACAGCAGGTCCCGCGCCTCCAGCAGCGCCAGGTCCTCCTCGTCCTCCACGTCGCCCGAGGGCAGCAGCCGGGCCGCCTTGAGGTCGAGCAGGGTCGCCGCGATGACCAGGAACTCGGTCGTCTCGTCCAGGTCCCACTGGTCGCCCAACGCCCGGATGTAGGCGATGAAGTCGTCGGTGACGGTGTGCAGCGCCACCTCGGTCACGTCCAGCGTGTGCTGCGAGATCAGCTGGAGCAGCAGGTCGAACGGTCCCTCGAAGTTGGTGAGCTTGACCTTGAACCGGCCGTCGTCCGGCGCGGGCGGCTCCACCGCCTCGACCGGCGCGGCCTCGTCGGGTCCGGTCCCGACCACCTCGACCGGCGCGGCCACCCCTGGTTCGGTCCCGGGCGCGTCACCGCTCACTGCTCGCGCAACCTACGCACCAGCAGCGAGTCCTCGCCGTGCCCTTCGAGGTCGTCCAGCACGATCGCGATGGCCTCGCGGACCACGCGGCCGCGGTCGACCGCGAGACCGTGCTCGCCGCGCAGCGCCAGCCGCGCGTGCTCCAGCGCCAGCAGCTCCTCGTCGGACACGTACACGGTGATCTTCGTCGAGTGCTTCTGCCGCCCGGTGCCGCGCCGCTGCGCCGCGGGCTCCTGCGCGGGCACGTCGGCGGCGGCGCCGGTGGTGGTGAGGCGGAACAGCTCGGACGCGCCCGGCAGTGATGGGCGACGGGTCACCGGGCGATCACCTCGCGCGCCAACGCGCGGTAGGCCTTCGCGCCGCCCGAGCGCGGCGCCCAGCTGGTGATCGGCTCGCCGGCGACGGTCGTCTCCGGGAACCGGACGGTGCGGTTGATCACCGTGTCGAACACGACGTCGCCGAACGCCTCGACCACACGCGCCATCACCTCGCGGGAGTGCAGGGTGCGCGGGTCGTACATGGTGGCGAGGATGCCGGTGATCTCCAGCTTCGGGTTCAACCGCTCCCTGACCTTCTCGATGGTGTCTATCAACAGGGCGACCCCGCGCAGGCTGAAGAACTCGCACTCCAGCGGGATGAGGACGCCGTCAGCCGCCGCGAGGGCGTTGACCGTGAGCAGGCCGAGCGACGGCTGGCAGTCCACCAGCACGTAGTCGTAGTGCTCGATGACCGGGCGCAGGGTGCGCACCAGCGTGTGCTCCCGGCCCACCTCGGAGACCAGCTGGATCTCCGCGGCGGACAGGTCGATGTTGCTGGGCAGCAGGTCCATGCCCTCGACCGGGGTTCTCATGATCACATCGCGGACGCCGACGTCGCGTTCCATGATCACGTTGTAGATCGTCTGGTCGAGCTGGTGCGGGTGCACGCCGAGGCCGACCGACAACGCGCCCTGCGGGTCGAAGTCGACCAGCAGCACCTTGCGGCCGTACTCGGTCAGCGCCGCGCCGAGGTTGATGGTGGACGTGGTCTTGCCGACCCCGCCCTTCTGGTTGCACACCGCGAGGATCTTCGCCGGGCCGTGCCCGGCGACGAGCGGTGGGTCGGCGACGTAGCGCAACGGGCGGCCCGTCGGCCCGATGTCGCCCGCGACCTGCTCGGTCGCGTCTTCGTCCGCGGGTGCGGCGTGCGGGGCGAGGCTCAGCTCGACCGAGGCGCGCGGCACACCGGACGGTTGCGGGGGTGGTGGGGGTGGGCCCCACGCCTGACCCGCGTGCTCCGGTGTCGACATCGCCTTCCCGATTCCTAGTCCTCTGCCTGGGCGCAGCCTAGGCACACCGGGGGCCACCGGCAACGCGCCCCGCCGAAGCGCGGTCGATCGTTCTCAGCGCGTGTCGCGAGGTTCGGGGCGGCGGGTGGACGCGTCGGCGGCGCCGGCTGCCACCCCGGGCTGCCGACCCGGGTTGTCGGCGCAGGCTGTCGGCGCAGGCTGTCGGTCCGGGACTCAGGACGCCGCGCCCGCCGGCGTCCCGGACCGGTCGGCGGTGTGGTGGCCGAGGTCGCGGCAGTGCCGCTCGGCCGCGCGGAGCACGACGTCGAGCAGCCCGGGGAACAGCTCGTCGAGGTCGTCGCGGCGCAGCGACACCCACCGCTGGTTGCCGCGGGCCCTGGTCCGGGTGATGCCCGCTTCCCGCAGCACGCGCAGGTGCTGCGACAACGTCGACTTGGCGACCTCCACCATGAGCGCGCCGCACAGCCGCTCACCGTCGGACTCGATCTGCCGCACCACCGCCAGCCGGGTGGCGTCGCTCAACGCGTGCAGCACCGCGCCCAGCTCGATCGCGCTGCGCTCGGGCTCGTCCAAGTTCGGCACCGGGTCGACACCTCCAGCTCGTCGGGCTCATCGGAAGCGGGTGGGGTCCCGGTCGGGCGAGCGCCCACGGTACCCGTGGCCGGCTCATGTTCCACCCGATGCGCGAGGATGGGCGGTCGCGTACACCTCGCGCAAGGTGTTGACGGTGACCAGTGTGTAGACCTGCGTCGTCGTCACGGAGGCGTGACCCAGCAGTTCCTGCACGACCCGCACGTCCGCGCCGCCTTCCAGCAGGTGGGTGGCGAACGAGTGCCTCAGCGTGTGCGGCGAGACCTCGGCTTCGACCCCCGCGCGTTCGGCCGCGGCCTTCAGCACGTGCCACGCCGTCTGCCTGGTCAACCTGCCGCCCCGGGCGTTGAGGAACAGCGCGGGCGTGCCGCGCTTGGCCAGCGCCGGGCGGGCTCGCACGAGGTAGGCCTCCAGCGCCGCGAGCGCCGGACGGCCCACGGGCACGATGCGCTGCTTGCCGCCCTTGCCGTCGAGCAGCACGGTGCGTTCGGCGGCGTCGACGTCGTCCACGTCGAGCCCGACCACTTCGGAGATCCGCGCGCCGCTGGAGTACAGCAGCTCCAGCAGCGCGCGGTCGCGCAGGTGGGCCGGGGTGTCGGTGGGGCCTTCGAGGAGCTTCAGCACGTCGTCGACGGGCAGGGCCTTGGGCAGCCGGCGCGGCGGGGTCGGCGGGTGGACGGCGCGCGCCGGGTCGTGCGCCGTGATGCCTTCGAGGTGCGCGAACTTGTGCAGGCCGCGCACGGCGACCAGGGTGCGGGCCGCGGAGGAGGCCGCCAACCCGGCTTCGCGCAACGTGGCCAGGAAGTCCCCGACCAGCGCTTCGGTGACGTCGGCCAGGTCGTGCACCCCGCCGGCCGCCAGGTGCGCGGCGTACCGGCGCAGGTCCCGCCCGTAGGAGTCGAGCGTGTTGCGCGCCGTGCCCCGCTCCACCGCCAGGTGGTCGAGGTACGCCCGCACCGCACGTGAGACGGGCGTCACCACCTGCTCCGGGTCCGCCGGACCGCTCCCCTCGCGAGGGCTCACCGCCGGGCCGGCAGCACCGGCCGCGCCCCGCGCGCCGTCACCGGGTCGTCGCCGATCGCCTGCCGGAAGTCCTGGTCCACCAACGCCGTCACGTAGGGCAGTGTGACGTTCCCGAGCGCCCACGTCGAACTGCGCGGCGCCGCTCACCCGCCGGGGCGAATTCCGGTCGGGAACTCCGGCCGCGCCCGTGACGAGCAGGTCGACCAGCGCGTTCCGGCTCGGAGGACGGCCTGCGGCTGTTAGCGTTCAGGTGTGTCGGAACCACACCAGGTGCGCATCGGCGACCAGCAGCGCGAAGAGGCGATCAGCGCGCTGAACGACCACTTCGCGGCCGGTCGCCTGGAGATCGGCGAGTACGAGCAGCGCGTCGGCTACGCGTCCGCGGCCCAGTCCGCGCAGGAGCTGGCCGCGCTGTTCCACGACCTGCCGCAACCGCACCCGGTGTTCCTGCCGCCGGGCTACCCGCCGACGGCCGCGTACCCGCCGCCCGGCTACACCGCCCCACCCGGCTACACCGCCCCACCCGGTTACGCGGGCACGCCCGGCCAGGGCTTCCCCGGCTACCCGCCGCCCGGCTACGCGGACCCGTCCCAGACCCACGGCGCCGCGTACGGCTACCCGCCCGGGTTCACCCCGAACGCGCCGTACGGCCTGGACCCGCTGACCGGCCGGCCGCTGTCGGACAAGTCGCGCATCGCGGCGGGCGTGCTGCAGCTCGCGCTGCCGTTCGGCATCGGCCGGTTCTACATGGGTGACACGGCGATCGGCATCGCCCAGCTGCTGACCTGCGGCGGGTGCGGCATCTGGTCGCTGATCGACGGGATCATCCTGCTGGTCAACGGCGGCACCGACAGCCAGGGCCGCAAGCTACGCGACTAGGTTCCGGGCGAGCATCCACGTGACGGCCAGCGCCACCACCGGCACGCCGACCTTCCCCGACACCGGCGGCGTCGGCCGGCCTCGCCTGGCCGCCCGGAACCACCGCGCCCACAGCCACACCAGCAGCGGCAGCCCCACCAGCAGCATCACCGCGTTGAAGTGCCAGGCGCCGACCAGGTCGCCGTGCAGCAGGGCGTGCACCATCCGGGTCGACCCGCAGGCCGGGCACTGGATGCCGGTCAACGCGTAGAGCGGGCACGGCGGCAGGAGCGACCCGGGCTGGTTGGGGTCCACGAACAACAGCACCCCGCACCCGCCCACCGCCGCCGCGGCCACCGCCAACGGCCATCGCACGCCCACGAACGCCATTATCCGCTCCCAGACCTCGGACACCCACCGATCATGGGCTTCTCCTGGTACGCGCGCCGCGCCGCCGACGCGACTTCGCCCCTGCCGCACCGCGCGTCGTCGTTCCGCTCGTGCGTGCGGCGCTGCCACGCGGCGCCGTACGAGGACACCATGCGGTACCTGGAACTGGTGGCGGGCCCGTTCCAGCACGACGAGCGGGCGTTGACGGCGGCGCTGGACGTGCTGCTGGTGCTGCGGGACCGGTGGAAGCTGCACCTGGCGGCCTGCGCGGCGGTCCGCCGGGCGGAGAAGCGGCAGGGCCGGCGGACACCGCGCGGCGCCACGCCGTTCGACCGCGAGTACGAGCGCCCGCCCCTGCCCGACCTGCACCTGAACGGGCGCCCCGGCGGGCCCTGAACGTTCAACTCACGTGTTCCGAACGTAGGACACACCTGTTCCGAACGTAGGACACGCGTGTTCTGGACGTAGGACACGCGGGGGCCGGAGGTACGACTCCCGCGAGAGTCGTACGTCCAGCGCCCGCGTGCCGCACGTCCGGGCGCCGCGAGTTCCGGGTCAGGAACTGCGGGCGGCGAAGCGGGTCGGGCGGTCGGTGAACGGGGCGTCGGAGGGGCGCCCCGTTCCGCCGCCGGTGATCACGGCGTGCGCGGCGAGCAGCCCGGACACGGCGGGGCCGTTGACGATCTCCCCGGCCAGGACCATGTCCACCGCCTCGGCCAACGGGAAGCTCTTCGCCTCCAGGTCGGCCTCTTCGTCGCCCTGCACGTCACGATCGACCTCGGTGAGCCCACGAGCCAGGAACACCCGCACCACCTCGTCGGTGAACCCGGGTGACACGGCGACGTCCACCAACGTCACCCACTCCGACGCCGCCAGCCCGACCTCCTCGGCCAGTTCCCGCTCCGCGGCGGCCAGCGGCGTCTCGTCACCCCCGTCCAACAGCCCGGCCGGCAGCTCCCAGAGCCGCCGGCCCAACGGGTGCCGGTACTGGTGGATCAACCTCACCGCACCGGCCTCGTCCAAGGCCACCACCGCCACCGCGCCGAGGTGTTCCACCACCTCGCGCGATGCCGTACCGCCACCAGGCATGGCGACCTCGTCCACCCGCAACGCGACGACGCGCCCGACGTGCACGTCCCGCGACGAAACAGTCCCGAACTCGTGCCGAGGAGTCACTGCGCGGCCCCCGCGGTCTCGGGCAGCGGCAGCCGGTCGGCCAGCCGGTAGTCCAACGCCGCCTTCACGAACGCCGCGAACAGCGGGTGCGGGCGGGTCGGGCGGGACTTCAGCTCCGGATGCGCCTGCGTGGCCACGAAGAACGGGTGCACGTCGGCGGGCAGCTCGACGAACTCCACCAGCCGCCCGTCCGGCGACGTCCCGGAGAACACCAACCCCGCGTCGCCCAGCTTCGAGCGGTAGGCGTTGTTGACCTCGTACCGGTGCCGGTGCCGCTCGGACACCTCCAGCGACCCGTACGCCGCCGCCACCTGCGAACCCGGCAGCAACGACGCCGGGTAGGCGCCGAGCCGCATCGTGCCGCCCATGTCCCGCTGCCCGGAGACGACGTCCTCCTGGTCGGCCATGGTGCTGATCACCGGCGACCCGGTGTCCTCGAACTCCGAGGAGTTCGCGTCGGCGATGCCCGCGAGGTTCCGCGCCGCCTCGATGACCAGGCACTGCAACCCCAGGCACAGGCCCAGCAGCGGGATGCCGCGGGTCCGGGCGTAGGTGATCGCGCCGATCTTGCCCTCGATGCCGCGCACCCCGAACCCGCCGGGGATGAGGATCGCGTCGAGCCCGCCCAGGGCGTGCGCCGCGCCGGACGGCGTCTGGCACTCGTCGGACGGCACCCACACGATCTCGACCTTGGTGCGGTGCGCGAACCCGCCGGCCCGCAGCGCCTCGGTCACCGACAGGTAGGCGTCGGGCAGGTCGACGTACTTGCCGACCAGGCCGACGCGGACCTTCTCGGACGGGTTGTGCACGCGCTCGAGCAGGTCGCCCCACACGGTCCAGTCGACGTCGCGGAACGGCAGGTCCAACCGCCGCACCACGTACGCGTCCAGGCCCTCGCCGTGCAGCACCTTGGGGATGTCGTAGATGGACCGCGCGTCCACCGCCGCCACCACGGCTTCGTTGTCCACGTCGCACATCAGGCCGATCTTGCGCTTGAGCGCGTCCGGGATCTCCCGGTCCGCCCGGCACACGATGGCGTCGGGCTGGATGCCGATGTTGCGCAGCGCGGCCACGGAGTGCTGCGTCGGCTTGGTCTTCAGCTCGCCCGACGGCGCGAGGTAGGGCACCAGCGACACGTGCAGGAAGAACACGTTGTCGCGGCCGACGTCGTGGCGCACCTGCCGGCACGCCTCCAGGAACGGCAGCGACTCGATGTCGCCGACCGTGCCGCCGACCTCGGTGATCACCACGTCCGGGACGACGCCGTCGGGGCCCGGCTCGGCCATGGCCCGGATGCGCCGCTTGATCTCGTCGGTGATGTGCGGGATCACCTGGACGGTGTCGCCCAGGTACTCGCCGCGCCGCTCCTTGGCGATGACCTCGGAGTACACCTGCCCGGTGGTCACGTTCGCGTCACCGGAGAGGTCCCGCGCCAGGAACCGCTCGTAGTGGCCGATGTCGAGGTCGGTCTCCGCGCCGTCGTCGGTGACGAACACCTCGCCGTGCTGGAACGGGTTCATCGTGCCCGGGTCCACGTTGAGGTAGGGGTCGAGCTTCTGCATGGTCACCCGGAGACCACGAGAGGTGAGCAGCTGTCCGAGGCTGGACGCGGTCAACCCCTTGCCGAGGGACGACGCGACACCCCCGGTGACGAAAACGTGCTTGGTCGTACGTGCCTGCTGCACCAAGGAGGCTCCCCGTGGTCTGGATGTCCGCTAGGGGCCGGCTGCGGTGGTTCCGCACAGCTCAGCGCCCTGTCCACGGGCCCTAACGCTAACACGCCGCCGGTCACCCAGCGCGCCGGCGGGCACCCAAGCGGGTCACTCGGATGGCCTAGGCAGGCTCGAACAGGCGACCACAGGGCCGCGAACGTCCCGGGAACCACGCGAGAACAGCCCGCGAACCGCACGAGAACCAACCACTGGAGAACACCGTCGCCGAACCGGCACGGCGCGAGGCATCCGTCCGCCCGAGCCGACGCCACCGCGAACCCCCGGCTCCGGGCGGCCGGCCCAGCGGGTCAGCCGGATGCGCCCGGTGCGGGGCCTTCGGCGTTGCCCGCCACCCCGTACCGGCCGGCCTTGCCGTCCAACTGCTCACGCAGCGCGAGCACCACCACCACCCGACCGGCCGCCGTGTCCGCGTGGTCCACGGTGGACAGCACCGAGGTCGCCGCCGTGTCCGCCCGCACGACCCCCACCGCGCCCGTGCCGTCGGCCGACCCGTCACCGCCCGCCAGCACCGCGCCCGCCCCGGACCGATCCAGCTGGGTGGCGAACCGCGCCAGCACCGCCGCCCGGTCGGCCGCCGAGTCGCCCGGCACCGCCCCGCCGGTCAGCACCACGGCCAGCTGAGCGGGCCGCAGGCCTTGGTCCGCCTTGACGAACCCCGCGCTGGACAGCCCGCCGAGCGCCGCCGCCTGCTCGTCCGGCGTGGCCTGCGGCTGGTTGTCGTCCTGGGCCAGCAGCAGCACGGAGCCGAGCAACCCGCCCGCCCTGGTGCCGGGGTCGCCGCCGGTGGGCAGCAGGGTGCCCGCGGGCTGGAGCCGGGCGACCAGGTCGAGCAGCTGGTCGGCCTTGTCCGGGTCGGTGAACGACTCGGTGAGCTGGAGCTCGCCGGTGACCGTCGCCCCCGCCGAGCGCAGCAGGTCGGTCACCGCGTCCCGGTCGTCCGGGGCGGCGTCGGCGGTGGTGACCAGCAGCACGGTCCGGTCGGCCAGCTGCCCCTTCACGGCCAGCGGTCCGACGGTGCTCGCGAACCGGTCCGCGTCGGCGAGCCGGGCGTCCAGGCCGTGGCGCTCGGACTGCAACGCGGAGACCTCCCGGCCCAGCGCGCCGTTGTCCTCGTTGAGCCCGGACAGCAGCCGGCCGCTGATCGCGGTCGAGCCGAGCACCACCCCGACGGCCAGGGCCAGGAACACCGCGGTGATGGAGACGATGTGGTAGCGCAGCGAGATCACCCGAACAACCCCCCGAACCAGTCGACGACGGAGTGCAACGCGTCGGCCGCGAGGTCCACGTAGACCTGGCCGACCCCGGACACCGCCACCGCGGCGGTCATCGCCGCCACCACGGCCAGCACCAGCAGGACGACCAGCCCCGACGACACCCGGGCGCGGTGCAGGGTGGCGACGGCGTGCCCGTCCACCAGCTTGTTGCCGAGCTTGAGCCGGGTGAGGAACGTCGAGGGGGTGGACCCGGCGTTGCCCCGGTCCAGGAACTCCCGCAGGCCCGCCTGAAGGCCGACGGTCACCACCAAGGACGCGCCGTGGGCCTCGGCCAGCAGCAGCGCCAGGTCCTCGGCGTTGCCGGTCGCGGGGAACGTGACGGCGCCGATGCCCAGGTCCTGGATGCGCTCCAGGCCGGGCGCGTGGCCGTCGATCTGCGCGGGCACCACGACCTCCGAGCCGGACCGCAACGTCGCGGTGGCGATGGCGTCCGGGTCGCCGACGATGACGTCCGGGGCGAACCCGGCGTCGTGCAGGGTGTCCGCGCCCGCGTCGACGCCGATCAGCACCGGCCGGTGCTCGCGGATGTAGCGGCGCAGCTTGCGCAGCTCCTCGGCGTGCCGGGGACCGCCCGCGACGACCAGCACCTGCCGGTCGCGGATCGGCACGAGCAGCTCGGGCACGCCGAGGCCGTCCAGGAGCAGGGCCCGTTCGCGGCGCAGGAACTCGATCGTGTTCGCGGAGAACGCCTCCAGCTGCGCGGCCATGCCCGCCTTGGCCTCGATCATCGCGTCGGCGATCGACTCGGTGTCCTGCGCGACGCCGCGCGCGACCTCCTTGTCGCCGACGAACACCCCGCCTTCGTGCAGCCGCAGCTTCGTGCCGTCCTTGACCTCGCGCAGCACCGCCGTGCCGACGCCGTCGACCAGCGCGACGCCCGCCTCGATCAGCAGCTCGGGGCCGAGGTTCGGGAACCGGCCGGAGATGGACGTCGAGGCGTTGACCACGCCGACCACCCCGGCGTGCACGAGGGCCTCGGCGGTGCGGCGGTCGATGTCGACGTGGTCGAGGACCGCGACGTCACCGGGTCCCAGCCGGCGCAGCAGGTCGCCCGAGCGGCGATCGACCCGCGCCACACCGGTGACGCCTGGCAGTTCGTGGTGCGCGCGGCCGAGCAACCCGGAGAGCTTCATGAACCGATGGTGACTCACGTCGCGCGCGGTCGGCCGCCAACACGCCGAGCCGATCCGGGCTGGTCAGTGACACGGTCAATCCACAGTGGACGGATTACCCCCGGTCGGGTGACGTCGTTCGTCGGCCGCCGAACCCGGCGCGCCGGGCGGTCGGGGGAGGTCGGTCACGGGCGGCAGCTCGGCCGCCGGCGGCGCCGCGGGGCCGGCCGGCGGGGCGGGTTCACCCGGTGGGACGGTCAGCTCGGTCACGGGGATGGGAATGCCGAACGGCGGCGTGTCGTCGTCGTCCGCCACCTGGTACACCGACGCGCCGGCGGGCCGCGGCTCGCGGGCCGGCCAGTCGTGCGCCACCACCGCGCCGACGAGCATCACCAACCCCGCCGCGCCGACCAGCCACGTGCCCGTGCCGATGAACTCGTGGTTGACGACCACGGGCGACGCCGAGCTGGAGCCGAACAGCGTCCGCAACGTCTCCAGCGCGGTCCACAGCGCGCCGACGACCACCCCGACCGCGGCGAGCACGCCGAACCGGCCGACCGCGGCGAGCAGTGGCGACCGCAGTTGCAGCAGCGCGCCCACACCGGCGAGGACGGCGGCGAAGACCAGGCCGTAGCCGTAGACGGGGAAGTCGAAGTCGACGCCGGCCGGGTTCACCGCCGGCGGTTCCTGCACGTACTCCCACCCGGTGAGCGCCACGAGGCGCTGCACGCCGTTCGGGATCGGGCCGTCCGACCCGGGCCGCACCGCGGTCTCCACCCCGTACAGCGGGAACAACGAGCCCAGCACCACCATGAGCGCGCCCGCGCCGATGGTCAGGACGGCGATCGCGCGCCGGGTCATGTGGCCCTCTCCTCCGTGCTCGGTCGCGTGCCGCGGCCCGGCGGACCGACCAGTCCACATCTACCAGCAAACCCGGGCCGCCCGGCGACACGCCCGTCAGGAGCCCCGCCTGTCGCCGGTCAGGAGCCTTCGGCTCGGCGGTCGAACTCGGAGTCGGGGAGCTGCGCGACGTCCACCACCGGAATGCCGAACGGCGGGGTGTCGGTGTCGTCGTCGGACCCGTCCACCCGGTAGACCACGGCCCCTCCGGGGCGGGGTTCGGGCCGCCGGGCGTGCAGCAGCACGACGCCGACCACCGCGACCAGCACCGCCGCGACCAGCAGCACGATGCCCGCGCCGACCTCCACGGTGTAGCTGTCGTCCGGTTGCCGCGACGCGTTGCCGACCGCGGACGCGACGGACGCCCCGGTCGCCCACACCGCGCCGGTGAGCAGGCCCGTGCCGCCGACCGCGAGGTAGCGGGCGGCCAGGCGCTGGTGCTCGGGCAGGAACGCCAGGGCGACCGCGACGGCCAGCAGCACGGCCGCCACCACGATCGGCACCCCGTACTGCGGGCTCTGCACCGGGCCCAAGTCCATGCCCGCCGGCAGGTTGGAGAAGACGAAGTCCCAGGAGGTCGCCGTGACCGTGAGCGAGCCGCCGGCCTGGTCGTTGCCCTCCTGGTACAGCGGCAGGAACGTGCCGACCACGGCCACGACACCGGCCGCCACCAGCAGCACCGCGCCGAGCAGGCGCCTGCTCACCTCTTCTTCGCCTTGCGCCGCACCACGGGCACGCTGTCCTTGTCGGCCTTCGCCGCCGCCAGCAGCTCCTCGGCGTGCGCGCGGCCGGTGTCGGTGGAGTCCATGCCGGCGAGCATCCGGGCCAGCTCGACGACGCGCTGCGACTCGTCCAGCTTGCGCACGCCGCTGCGGGTCAGCACGCCGTCCGCGGTCTTGTCGACCACCAGGTGCCGGTCGGCGAACGCGGCGACCTGAGGCAGGTGCGTGACCACGATGACCTGGTGGCTGCGCGCCAACCGGGCCAGCCGACGGCCGACCTCGACCGCGGCCCGGCCACCGACACCGGCGTCGACCTCGTCGAACACCAGCGTGGGCACCGGGTCGGAGTGCGACAGCACGACCTCGAGCGCCAGCATCACCCGCGACAGCTCACCGCCGGACGCGCCCTTGTGCACCGGCAGCGCGGGCGCGCCGGGGTGCGCGATCAGCCGCAGCTCCACGTCGTCCACGCCGCTGGCGCCCGCGTGCAGCAGCTGCGAGCCCACCTTCAACGCCTGCGGATCGCCCTGCTCGGCCACCCGGGGCCGCACCGCGACCTCGACCGTGGCGTGCGGCATGGCCAGGCCGGTCAGCTCCTCCGACACCGCCCGGCCCAGCTCCTCGGCCGAGGCGACCCGTTCGGCGGTCACCCGCAGCGCGTAGCCGGCCAGCTCGACGGCCAGCTCGTCGCGCCGCGCGGCCAGCGCCGCCAGCGCCTCGTCCGACGTGTCCAGCCCGGCCAGCCGCGACGACGCGTCCCGCGCCCACTCGATCACGCCGTCCACGTCGGCGGCGTACTTGCGGGTCAACGACTTCAGTTCGGCCTGCCGGGCGAGCACCTGCTCCAACCGGGCCGGGTCCGCGTCCAGGTGCTCCAGGTAGGAGGCGATCTCCGCGCCGACGTCGGCCAGCAGCGTCTCGGCTTCCACCAGCCGGGGCTCCAGGTCGCGCAGCTTCGGGTCATCCGACGCGACCAGCCGCCGCCGCGCCTCGCCGATCAGGCCCAGCGCGCCGGGCACGTCCGGGTCGCCGTCGGGTGAGCCCGCCACCGCGTACTGCGCGCCGGACGCGGCTTCCCGCAGCTGGTCGGCGTCGGCGAGCCGGCGCGCCTCGGCGACCAGCTCCTCGTCCTCGCCGGGCTTCGGGTCGATCGAGCCGATCTCGGTCAGGCCGTGCCGCAGCATCTCGGCTTCGCGCGCCAGCTCGTGCGACCGCGCGGTGCGCTCGGTCAGCTCGGTCGCCACCCGCAGCCACTCGTCGCGGACCTTGCGGTAGGACCGCAGCGGCTCGGCGACCTCGTCGCCGGCGAACCGGTCCAGCACGGCGCGCTGCTCGGCGGGCCGCAGCAGCCGCAGCTGGTCGTTCTGCCCGTGCACCGCGATCAGCTGCTCGGCCAGCTCGGACAGCACGCCGACGGGCACGGAGCGGCCGCCGAGGTGGGCCCGGGAACGCCCGTCCGCGCCGACGGTGCGGATCGCGATCACGCTGCCGTCGTCGTCGGGCTCGCCGCCGACCTCCTCGGCGACCTTCGCCGCCGGGCTGCCCGCGGGCGCCTGGAACCGCCCTTCGACCACCGCCTTGTCCGCGCCGTTGCGCACGCGGGACGCCTCGGCCCGACCACCGCTCAGCAGGTGGAGCCCGGTCACGACCATCGTCTTGCCCGCGCCGGTCTCGCCCGTCACCACGGTGAAACCGGCATCGAGCTCAAGGGTGGCCTCGTCGATCACACCGAGGCCCTGGATGCGCATCTCGGCCAGCACGCACGGAACACTACTGGGCGACGAGGGCGAAGCGTGTGCTCGGGGGAGGGTGTCCCCGTGTCGATCAAGCCGGTCTCACTCCGCCGACGGACCCCGCCACCCCTGCACCGGCAGCTCGAACTTCTCCACCAGCCGGTCGGTGAACGGTCCCGGCCGCAACCGGACCAGCCGCAACGGCATGCTGCCGCCGACCACCTCGACCCGCGCGCCCGGCGGCAGGTTCACCGTGCGGCGACCGTCCGCGCACAGCACCGCCGGATGACCCTCGGGGTCGACCTCCAACGCCACCACGGACGCCGGCGACACCACCAGGGGCCGGGCGAACAGGGCGTGCGCGTTGCTCGGCACCACCAGCAGCGCCTGCACGTCCGGCCACACCACCGGGCCGCCCGCGGAGAACGCGTACGCCGTGGACCCGGTCGGGGTCGCCACCAGCACGCCGTCGCAGCCGAACGCCGACACCGGCCGGCCGTCCACCTCCACCACGACGTCCAGGATCCGTTCCCGGGTGCTCTTCTCCACGCTGGCCTCGTTGAGCGCCCACGTGCCCTCCAGCACCTCGCCGTCGATCGACGCGGTGATGTCGAGCGTCATCCGCTCCTCGACGTCGTAGTCGCGGTCGACGACGTGCTTGATCGCCTCGTACAGGGCGTCGGAGTCGGCCTCGGCCAGGAAACCGACCCGGCCCAGGTTCACCCCCAGCACCGGCACGCCCGCGGCCCGCGCCAGCTCGGCGGCGCGCAGCAGCGTGCCGTCGCCGCCGAGCACGAACACCAGCTCGCTGCCCTCGGCGGCCTTGTCGTCGGCCGGCACGACCTGCGCGAAGCACGACGGGTCCAGGTCCGGCGCCTCGTCCTCCAGCACCCGGAGCTTCACCCCGCCCGCCGCGAACCGCGCCGCGACCTCCTGCGCCACCAGCACGTTGCTGCGCCGCCCGGTGTGCACGACGAGCAGGATCTCCCTGGTCACTGGATCCGTTCTCACTGGGGACCTTCCGCTACGGCGGCGCGCACGAGCGCGGTGGCGTCCGCCGCGTCCAGGGGCTCGCCCCGGCGCAGCCAGACGAAGAACTCGACGTTGCCCGACGGGCCGGGCAGCGGGCTGGCGGTGACGCCGTGCAGGCGCAGGCCGAGGCCGGCCGCGGACGCGACCACGTCCAGCACCGCCTCCGCCCGCAGCTCCGGGTCGCGCACCACCCCGCCGGAGCCGAGGCGTTCCTTCCCGACCTCGAACTGGGGTTTCACCATCGGCAGCAAGTCGCCCTCCTCGTCGAGGCACGCGGCCAGCGCGGGCAGCACCAGCCTCAACGAGATGAACGAGAGGTCGGCGACCACCAGGTCGACCGGGCCGCCGATGTCCTCGGGCGTCAACGAGCGCACGTTCGTCTTGTCCTTGACCACGACCCGGTCGTCGGTGCGCAACCGCCAGTCCAGCAGGCCGCGCCCGACGTCGGCCGCGACGACCTGCCGCGCGCCCTCGCGCAGCAGCACGTCGGTGAACCCGCCGGTGGACGCGCCCGCGTCCAGGCACCGCCTGCCCTTGACGTCGACCCCGTCGAACGCCTCCAGCGCGCCGACGAGCTTGTGCGCGCCCCGGGAGGCGTAGTTCGGGTCGTCGGTCTCGCGGACCACCAGCGCGGTGTCCAGTTCGACGGCGGTGGCGGGTTTCGTGGCCACGGTGCCGCGCACGGTCACCCGGCCCTCGGCGACGAGTTGGCTGGCGTGCTCCCGTGACCTGGCCAGCCCGCGGCGGACCAGTTCGGCGTCCAGCCGAGCCCTGCGCGGCACCGGTCAGACCTTGTCGATGGTGGACAGCGCGGCCGTCAACGCCGTGTGCGCGTCGTCGAACCGGGCCACGTGCTCGACCACGTCCAGCGCGGCCAGCCCGTCGAGACCGGCCAGCGCGTCGTCGATCCCGGCCACGGGATCGCGGGGCGGGCCGGGGAGGGGAACCTCGAAGCTCACAGGATTCAAGGTAGCCGATGGAGCACGGACAGGTCGGCAGCCACGTAGGTCGGGCGGCGGTCCGCCGGTAGTTCGTTCACTTCGGCTTCGGTGGACACCCCGGTGAGCACCAGCAGCGAGTCCATGCCCGCGTTGACCGCGCCCGAGATGTCCGTGTCGAGCCGGTCGCCGACGACCAGCGGCCGTTGCGCGCCCGCCGACTTCGCCGCCTGCTCCAGCAGCGGCGTGGCGGGCTTCCCCGCCACCAGCGGCTCCACCCCGGTCGCCGTCCGCAGCGCGGCGACCAGCGACCCGTTGCCGGGCAGCAGGCCGCGTTCGGTGGGCAGGGTGGCGTCGACGTTGCAGGCGATCCAGTGCGCGCCGCCCTGGCGGATCGCCACGCACGCCTCGGCCAGCTCGCGCCAGCCCAGGTCCTGCGACAGGCCCTGCACGACGGCTTGGGCGTGCTCGGCGGTGCGGGTGGGCCGGTAGCCGCGCAGCCGCACCTGCTCGGCGAGCGCGTCGGTGCCGAGGACCAGCACGTGCGCGCCCTGCGGCACCAGGTCCAGCAGCATCGCCGCGCCCGCCTGGGCGCTCGTGCTGACCTCGTCCAGCGCGGCGGCGAAACCGAGCTCGGTCAGGTGCGCGGCCACCGTCTCCGGCGACCGGGAGGCGTTGTTGGTGACGA
Organism: Saccharothrix sp. 6-C; assembly: GCF_016695385.1. Lineage (NCBI taxonomy): Bacteria > Bacillati > Actinomycetota > Actinomycetes > Pseudonocardiales > Pseudonocardiaceae > Saccharothrix > Saccharothrix sp. 6-C. Next base: position 6,417,358 of record NZ_CP064192.1, read on the forward strand.
ACCGGATGCCGGTGCCGTGCTCGCGGGCGGCGGCGACGGCTTCCACCGCGCCGGGCACGGCTTCCTGCCCGCGGTAGACCGTGCCGTCGAGGTCCAGCAGCAGGGCGTCGTAACGGTCCAGCAGCACAGGCGTCTCCGTTCGGTGTTCCCGGGGGTGCTCCGGTGTGAACAGTCTGAAGGCTCGGCGCCGGGTGGCGCCGAGCCTTCAGGTGTGACTTCGGTCTTGTGGCCGCGCGGCCCGGCGGGTGTTGACCGGACCGGGCGTTCTCGCCGGGCTCGCGGAGGTCAGTCCTGCGGGCTGAGGTCGAACGCGCGCTCGGCGGCGTCGGTCTCGTTGTCGTCGTCGGCCTGGGCGGCGTTGAGGAACCACTTCACGGCTTCCTCGGTGCGACCGGCGGCTTCGAGGTTGTCCGCGTAGGCGTAGAACAACCGCGCGCTCCACGGGTCACGCCGCTTCTCGTCCAGGTCGTCGCCCTGCAACGCCACGACGGCCGCGTCCAGCTGCCCCATGTCGCGCCGGGCGCCGGCCGCGACGATCCGCAGCTCCACCGCCTCGTCCGGGGACAGCAGCGCCACCTGAGCCTCGCGTGCCAGCTCGATGGCCCGCTCGGGACGCCCCAGCGCCCGCTCGCAGTCGGCCATCACCGCGACGTGCCCGGTGCCGTGCGACATGCGCCGGGCGGTCCTCAGCTCGGACAACGCCTCGGCCCACTCGCCGGCGTGGTAGGCGGCGAGACCGGCGGCCTCCCGGACCACCGCGACCCGCGCCGCCTTCGTCCGCGCGTACCGCGCGTGCTCCAGCGCCAGCTCGGGCTCGCTGTCGATCAGCATGCCCGCCGCCGCCAGGTGCCGGCCCACGATCTCGGCCAGGCCCTTGGGCAGCCCGCGCAGCTCCTGCTTCACCTCGGGGTCGAGGATGGAGATGTCGGCGTCCTCGGGCAGCTCGGGCGTCCGGGCCCGGGTGTACACGCGCTCTTCGGACTCACCCTCACCAGCCGCAACCGGCCCGGTCGCTGACGCCTCGACCTCCGGCGCACCGGTGTCCGCCGCCGCCTCGTCGTTCTCGTCGTCGTCGGCTTCGGACTCCTCGTCCGACGCCTCGACCTCCGCCGTCACCGACTCGTCGGCGACAACGGCCTCACCCTCGACGGCCTCGGTCTCGACGGCGTCGACCGCTACCGCGTCACTTTCGACGGCGCTCGCCTCGACCTCGGCCGAGGTGTCCTCGGTGACCGGCTGCCCGTCGGCCTGGGCGACCCGCTCCTGGAACCGCGCGGCCCGATCACGGCTGCGCGAGTCCCGCTTGTCGCTGCCGGGCTTGTCGTACGCGGGCTTGTCCTGCCCAGCCTTGTCCTGCACGGCCTTGTCGTGGCGAGGCCGGTCATCGCGCCGCTGGTACCCACCGCGGTCGCCACTGGGCCGGTCATCGCGACGCGGGTAGCTGGAACGCTCCCCACCGCGGTCACTGCCGGCCCGGTCATCCCGCCGCTGGTAACCACCGCGGTCACCACTGGGCCGGTCGTCACGCCGGGGGTAGCTGGGACGGTCACCGCTCGGCCGGTCGTCGCGGCGCTGGTACCCACCGCGGTCGCTGCCGCCCCGATCGTCGCGGCGCGGGTAGCTCGGGCGGTCGCCACTGGGGCGGTCATCGCGACGCGGGTAGCTGGAACGCTCCCCACCGCGGTCACTGCCGGCCCGGTCATCCCGCCGCTGGTAACCACCGCGGTCACCACTGGGCCGGTCGTCACGCCGGGGGTAGCTGGGACGGTCACCGCTCGGTCGATCGTCGCGGCGCTGGTACCCACCGCGGTCGCTGCCGCCCCGATCGTCCCGACGCGGGTAGCCGCCGCGGTCGCCACTGGGCCGGTCGCTGCTCGAACGGTTCGGGCGGTCGCTGCCCGCGCGGTCGTCGCGCTTCGGGTAGCTCGGGCGGTCGCTGCCGCTCCGGTCGTCCCGGCGCGGGTAGCTGGGCCGGTCGTCGCGCCGCTGGTACCCACCCCGGTCGCTGCTCGAACGGTCGTCGCGCCTCGGGTAGCCGCCGCGGTCGCTGCTGGGCCGGCCACCACCGGCCCGGTCGTCCCGACGCGGGTAGCTGGGGCGTTCGCCGCGGTCCGCTCCACGAGGAGCGGCATTGCGGTCGGAGGTGCGGTCGGAGCCGCGGTCGTCGCGCCGGTCGTAGCGCGGACGCTCACCACGGCTGTCGTCGCGCCGGAACCCGCCCCGGTCACCGGTGCGGTCGTCGCGTCGTGGGGCGCCACCGCGGTCGTCGCGGCGCGGGTAGCTCGGCCGGTCGCCGGAGTCGCGGCGGAAACCACCGCTCCGGTTGTCATCCCGTCGTGGGGCTGCGCCGCGGTCGTCACGGGGCTTGTCGTAGCGAGGGCGTTCGCCCCGGTTGTCGTCGCGCCGGTCGCCGCCACGGGGCTTGTCGCCACTCGTGTACCGGTCGTTGCCTGGCCGCTCGTCCCTACGCGGTCCACCGCCACTGCTGGTGGTCGGCTTGCGGCTTCCCTGGGCACGGCCACCGTCATCGGATCGGCGCGGTCGGTCTCCCTGGCCACGCTGACGGTCGCCGGGTCGATCCCCGAACCTGGGCACTAGCTCCTCCTACTGGTGGACACGCCGAAAGGGCTTGTGGTTGAAGCACAAATCAATGTGCCCCCAACCACAAGCCCTTTCAGGGAAAAATTGTTCGGCGGCGTCCTACTCTCCCACACCCTCACGAGTGCAGTACCATCGGCGCTGGAAGGCTTAACTACCGGGTTCGGAATGGGACCGGGTGTTCCCCAACCGCTATGACCACCGAAACACTATGAAATTACCAACCCGTAGGCACCACACCCCACCCCACACAACGTCGGGTGGACCGTGATGGTCCGGTTCGGTTCTTTCAGAACCGCACAGTGGATGCGTAGCGTCTTCATGACAAGTCCTCGGCCTATTAGTACCGGTCAACTCCAGCCGTTACCGACCTTCCATCTCCGGCCTATCAACCCAATGGTCTCTTGGGGGCCTTAACCCACAAAGGGGTGGGATACCTCATCTAGGAACAGGCTTCCCGCTTAGATGCTTTCAGCGGTTATCCCTTCCGAACGTAGCCAACCAGCAATGCCCTTGGCAGGACAACTGGCACACCAGAGGTCCGTCCGTCCCGGTCCTCTCGTACTAGGGACAGCCTTCCGCAAGTATCCTACGCGCGCGGCGGATAGGGACCGAACTGTCTCACGACGTTCTAAACCCAGCTCGCGTACCGCTTTAATGGGCGAACAGCCCAACCCTTGGGACCTACTCCAGCCCCAGGATGCGACGAGCCGACATCGAGGTGCCAAACCATGCCGTCGATATGGACTCTTGGGCAAGATCAGCCTGTTATCCCCGGGGTACCTTTTATCCGTTGAGCGACCACGCTTCCACAAGCCATGGCCGGATCACTAGTTCCGACTTTCGTCCCTGCTCGACCTGTCGGTCTCACAGTCAAGCTCCCTTGTGCACTTGCACTCGACACCTGATTGCCAACCAGGCTGAGGGAACCTTTGAGCGCCTCCGTTACCCTTTGGGAGGCAACCGCCCCAGTTAAACTACCCACCAGGCACTGTCCCTGATCCGGATCACGGACCGAGGTTAGACATCCAGTACGACCAGAGTGGTATTTCAACGACGACTCCACACTGACTGGCGTCAGCGCTTCACAGTCTCCCACCTATCCTACACAAGCCGAACCGAACACCAATACCAAGCTATAGTAAAGGTCCCGGGGTCTTTCCGTCCTGCCGCGCGTAACGAGCATCTTTACTCGTAGTGCAATTTCGCCGGGCCTGTGGTTGAGACAGTCGAGAAGTCGTTACGCCATTCGTGCAGGTCGGAACTTACCCGACAAGGAATTTCGCTACCTTAGGATGGTTATAGTTACCACCGCCGTTTACTGGCGCTTAAGTTCTCAGCTTCGCCCCGAAAGACTAACCGGTCCCCTTAACGTTCCAGCACCGGGCAGGCGTCAGTCCGTATACATCGTCTTGCGACTTCGCACGGACCTGTGTTTTTAGTAAACAGTCGCTTCTCGCTGGTCTCTGCGGCCGAAAAATCCTAGCCCGCAAGGGGCTTCAAATCCCTCGGCCCCCCTTCTCCCGAAGTTACGGGGGCATTTTGCCGAGTTCCTTAACCACAGTTCGCCCGATCGCCTCGGTATTCTCTACCTGACCACCTGTGTCGGTTTGGGGTACGGGCCGCATGAACACTCACTAGAGGCTTTTCTCGGCAGCATGGGATCACTCTACTTCGCCTCAATCGGCTATGCATCACGTCTCAGCCTTGACGATGTGCGGATTTGCCTACACACCGGCCTACACGCTTACACCAGTACTACCACTCACTGGCGGAGCTACCCTCCTGCGTCACCCCATCGCTTGACTACTACAAGTTCAGGTCCCGCGCTCCACATCGCCCCTCATCCGAAGAATCAGAGCGGGCTTCGGGCGGTTAGTATCACAAGGTTCGCCATGGGCGCGTTCACACGGGTACGGGAATATCAACCCGTTGTCCATCGACTACGCCTGTCGGCCTCGCCTTAGGTCCCGACTTACCCTGGGCGGATTAGCCTGGCCCAGGAACCCTTGGTCATCCGGCGGACGAGTTTCTCACTCGTCTTTCGCTACTCATGCCTGCATTCTCACTCGTCCAGCCTCCACACCTGGATCACTCCGGCGCTTCAATGGCTGAACGACGCTCCCCTACCCATCCCAGCATGACACTGAAATGACACGGCTTCGGCGGTGTGCTTGAGCCCCGCTACATTGTCGGCGCAGGACCACTTGACCAGTGAGCTATTACGCACTCTTTAAAGGGTGGCTGCTTCTAAGCCAACCTCCTGGTTGTCTGGGCGACCCCACATCCTTTCCCACTTAGCACACACTTAGGGGCCTTAGCCGGCGTTCTGGGCTGTTTCCCTCTCGACTACGAAGCTTATCCCCCGCAGTCTCACTGCCGCGCTCTCACGTACCGGCATTCGGAGTTTGGTTGATTTCGGTAAGCTTGTGGGCCCCCTAGACCATCCAGTGCTCTACCTCCGGCACGAAACACACGACGCTGCACCTAAATGCATTTCGGGGAGAACCAGCTATCACGGAGTTTGATTGGCCTTTCACCCCTAACCACAGCTCATCCCCCAGGTTTTCAACCCTGGTGGGTTCGGGCCTCCACGCGGTCTTACCCACGCTTCACCCTGGCCATGGCTAGATCACTCCGCTTCGGGTCTAGACCACGCGACTGGAACGCCCTATTCGGACTCGCTTTCGCTACGGCTACCCCACACGGGTTAACCTCGCCACGCAGCACTAACTCGCAGGCTCATTCTTCAAAAGGCACGCCGTCACCCCGAAAGGCTCCGACGGATTGTAGGCACACGGTTTCAGGTACTATTTCACTCCCCTCCCGGGGTACTTTTCACCTTTCCCTCACGGTACTAGTCCGCTATCGGTCACCAGGTAGTATTCAGGCTTAGCGGGTGGTCCCGCCAGATTCACAGCGAATTTCACGAGTACGCTGCTACTTGGGAACACTGTAAGGAGACGGTGAGTTTTTTCGCGTACGGGACTCTCACCCTCTACGGCCACGCTTTCCAGACGCGTTCCGCTAACGACACCGTTTTATGACTCCTTGTCAGTCCGGCAGAACTGACGAACAGGTCCCACGACCCCGTACACGCAACCCCTGCCGGGTATCACACGAATACGGTTTAGCCTCTTCCGCTTTCGCTCGCCACTACTCACGGAATCACGGTTGTTTTCTCTTCCTGCGGGTACTGAGATGTTTCACTTCCCCGCGTTCCCTCCACACGCCCTATGTGTTCAGGCGTGGGTGACCCCACATGACTGGGGCCGGGTTTCCCCATTCGGATACCCTTGGATCTCAGCTCGGTTGACAGCTCCCCAAGGCTTTTCGCAGTCTCCTACGTCCTTCATCGGCTCCTGGTGCCAAGGCATCCACCGTGTGCCCTTAATAACTTGCCACAAAGATGCTCGCATCCACTGTGCAGTTCTCAAAGAACAACCAGACACCATCCCACCATGCCCACGCCTACCCGATCCGAAGACCAGCGGTTCGCGGACGGAGACCGTCCTGTCGTTTCTCGCTGAAAGAGACACTCACGTGTTCCCTCAGGACCCAACAGCGTACCGAACAGAAGACTCGAACCCTCGGGAGACCCTTCCACGCCCTTACGGACAGTACTAACTCCCCGGACAATCCCAGATTCTGTATATAGCCAGCATCCACATCATTGAGCAACCATCCGACGATCATTCGCCGCCGGCATGGCTCTCCACAGGCCCTCCGAAGAGAACCGGTGAGGAATGCTCCTTAGAAAGGAGGTGATCCAGCCGCACCTTCCGGTACGGCTACCTTGTTACGACTTCGTCCCAATCGCCAGTCCCACCTTCGACCGCTCCCCCCAGCAAGCTGGTTGGGCCACGGGCTTCGGGTGTTACCGACTTTCGTGACGTGACGGGCGGTGTGTACAAGGCCCGGGAACGTATTCACCGCAGCGTTGCTGATCTGCGATTACTAGCGACTCCGACTTCACGGGGTCGAGTTGCAGACCCCGATCCGAACTGAGACCGGCTTTGTGGGATTCGCTCCACCTCACGGCTTAGCAGCCCTCTGTACCCGGCCATTGTAGCATGTGTGAAGCCCTGGACATAAGGGGCATGATGACTTGACGTCATCCCCACCTTCCTCCGAGTTGACCCCGGCAGTCTCCCATGAGTCCCCGCCATTACGCGCTGGCAACATGGAACGAGGGTTGCGCTCGTTGCGGGACTTAACCCAACATCTCACGACACGAGCTGACGACAGCCATGCACCACCTGTACACCAGTCCGAAGAGGCCTACATCTCTGCAGGTTTCCGGTGCATGTCAAGCCCAGGTAAGGTTCTTCGCGTTGCATCGAATTAATCCACATGCTCCGCCGCTTGTGCGGGCCCCCGTCAATTCCTTTGAGTTTTAGCCTTGCGGCCGTACTCCCCAGGCGGGGTGCTTAATGCGTTAGCTGCGGCACGGAGGACGTGGAAGTCCCCCACACCTAGCACCCACCGTTTACGGCGTGGACTACCAGGGTATCTAATCCTGTTCGCTCCCCACGCTTTCGCTCCTCAGCGTCAGTATCGGCCCAGAGACCCGCCTTCGCCACCGGTGTTCCTCCTGATATCTGCGCATTTCACCGCTACACCAGGAATTCCAGTCTCCCCTGCCGAACTCAAGTCTGCCCGTATCGACTGCAGGCTCCACGTTAAGCGTGAAGTTTTCACAGCCGACGCAACAAACCGCCTACGAGCTCTTTACGCCCAATAATTCCGGACAACGCTCGCACCCTACGTATTACCGCGGCTGCTGGCACGTAGTTAGCCGGTGCTTCTTCTGCGGGTACCGTCAGTTGCCCTTCGTCCCCGCTGAAAGAGGTTTACAACCCGAAGGCCGTCATCCCTCACGCGGCGTCGCTGCATCAGGCTTTCGCCCATTGTGCAATATTCCCCACTGCTGCCTCCCGTAGGAGTCTGGGCCGTGTCTCAGTCCCAGTGTGGCCGGTCACCCTCTCAGGCCGGCTACCCGTCGTCGCCTTGGTAGGCCATTACCCCACCAACAAGCTGATAGGCCGCGGGTCCATCCTGAGCCGCCGGAACTTTCCACCGCCGGAACTTTCCACCCCACAAGATGCCTAATGGAGTCATATCCGGTATTAGACCTAGTTTCCCAGGCTTATCCCAGAGTACAGGGCAGGTTACCCACGTGTTACTCACCCGTTCGCCGCTCGTGTACCCCGAAAGGGCCTTACCGCTCGACTTGCATGTGTTAAGCACGCCGCCAGCGTTCGTCCTGAGCCAGGATCAAACTCTCCAATAAGGAATGTTTGATCGCTCCGAACAACACTGACATGAATGTCAGTTGTCCAGTAACAATCTCAAAGGAAACTCGCCCGTCGGCGCCTCCGCCATCGCGGCCTCCAGCGTCGACAGGTCCAGCCCGCGCAGCTCGCCGCGGCCGAACAGGGCCTGGCTCGCCGCGATGACCTGCTGCGTCTCGTGCTCGCCGTGCACCAGGTTGGTGAACTCCTCGGCCAGCTTCTTCTGCGCGGCGCGCAGGTGCGGCGCCTCGGTGGTCTGCCGCTCCAGCTCGGCGATCTCCTCCTGGGTCAGGAAGGTGAACAGCCGCAGGTAGCGCAGGACGTCGGCGTCTCCCACGTTCACGAAGTACTGGTACCAGGCGTACGGCGAGGTCATCTCCGGGTCGAGCCACACGTTGCCGCCGCCGGTCGACTTGCCGAACTTGCGGCCCTCGGCGTCGGTGACCAGCGGCGCGGTCAGTGCGTGCACGGAGCCGCCGTCGACCTTCCGGACCAGGTCGACGCCGCCGATGATGTTGCCCCACTGGTCGGAGCCGCCCACCTGGAGCCGGGTGCCGAACTTCCGGTTGAGCTGGAGGTAGTCGTGCGACTGCAGGAGCAGGTAGCTGAACTCGGTGTAGGACATGCCGTCGCCTTCGAGGCGGCGCTTCACCGTCTCCCGGGCCAGCATGACGTTGACGGAGAAGTGCTTGCCGACGTCGCGCAGGAACTCCAGCACCGAGACGTTCCCGGTCCAGTCCAGGTTGTTGACCACGACCGCGCCGGTGGGGCTGTCGTCGAACTCGACGAACCGCTCCAGCTGGCCGCGGATGCGCCCGGCCCACTCGGCCACGGTGTCCAGCGTGTTGAGCGCGCGCTCCGCGCTGTCACGCGGGTCGCCGATCATGCCGGTGGCGCCGCCCGCCAGGACGATCGGCCGGTGCCCGGCGCGCTGGAAGCGGCGCAGCATGAGCAGCGGGACGAGGTTGCCGGCGTGCAGGCTGGGCGCGGTCGGGTCGAACCCGGCGTAGAGGGTGAGCGGACCGGCGTCGAGGTCCTTCCGCAGCGCGTCGAGATCGGTGGACTGCGCGATCAGGCCGCGCCAGGACAGCTCATCGAGGATGTGCTCGCTCACGGACAGCCATTCTCCCCTACCTGCGCAAAGCAGTTTGAGGCGGTGCCGGTGGCGGGTAGTCGGCGATGGGCCCTACTGAGAGGACCACGGCGATGACCTTCCCGAACCGCGACCGACGTCCCTCCGACCGTCCCACCGAGCACCTGCGCCCGGCCGAGCCCGTGTACCGGGAGGAGGCGGTGTACCCGCGTGAGGAGGAGGTCGTCGAGCGCGGGGACGGCAGGGTGCGGGCGGTGCGCGTGGTGTGCGCCGTGATCGACCTGCTGTGCTGGTTGTTCGCGATCGTGCTGGCGATCCACATCTTCCTGGTGATCGGCGGCGCCAACCCGGCGAACGGGTTCGCCCAGCTGATCGACTCCTGGTCGGCGGGGGTGTCGCTGGGTCTGCGCGACCTGTTCACGCCGGCGAGCGCCGGTCTGCGGACGTTGCTCAACGACGGCTTGGCGGCTTCTGTCCGGGGAGGTTGTGAACGGTCCGACACGTAGTCGGATGATGTTGGAATGAGGGAGGGCCTCCGGGTTCGGTGTGGATTGCGACGTCTACACCTGACCGACGGAGGCCCTCGTGACCCACGCTAACGCACCGCTGACTCCGGCGGGCAGGCTGCGCCTGGCCCGGTGTGTCGTGGAGGACCGGTGGCCGTTGCGGCGGGCCGCGGAGCGGTTCCAGGTGTCGGTGTCCACCGCGAAACGCTGGACGGACCGCTACCGCGACCAGGGTGGTGCGGGCATGGTCGACCGGTCCTCGCGTCCGCGTACGAGTCCGCGCCGCACTCCGACCCGGACCGAGGGCGGATCGTCAAGGTGCGGGTGCTGCGCCGGTGGGGCCCGGCCCGGATCGCCTCACATCTGGGCCTGGTGTGCTCGACGGTGCACCGGGTGCTGGTCCGCTACCGGTTGGCGCGGCTGTCACACCTGGACCGGGCCACCGGTCGCGCGGTGCGGCGCTACGAACACGCCGCGCCCGGCGACCTGGTCCACGTGGACATCAAGAAGCTCGGCAACATCCCCGACGGCGGCGGCCACAGGGTGCACGGCCGGCACGCGGGTCGGGTCGGCGCAACAGCTCCGCACATCGCGATCCCGACCGGCCCCGCACGACCCACCGCCATCCCAACCTGGGCTACTCCTACCTGCACAACGCCGTGGACGACCACAGCAGGCTCGCCTACACCGAGATCCTGCCCGACGAGACCAAGGGCACCGCGACCGCGTTCTGGACCAGGGCACAGGCGTTCTTCGCCGCCCACGGCATCACGGTCAAGCGGGTGCTGACCGACAACGGGTCCTGCTACCGCTCACGCCTGTGGCACGACACCCTCACCGGTGCCGGGATCACGCACAAACGCACCCGCCCCTACCGGCCCCAGACCAACGGCAAGGTCGAACGCTTCAACCGCACCCTGCTCGACGAATGGGCCTACGCCCAGCCCTACGCCTCGGAGGCCGAACGACGAGCGGCGCTGCCGCGATGGCTGCACACCTACAATCACCACCGCGGCCACACCGCACTCGCAGGCCAGCCACCCGCCAGCCGCGTCCCCAACCTCACGGGGCAGTACAGCTAGCCGGCCTCGGGTGGTGCTACCGACCGTCACCGCGATGTCACTCGGGCGCGCAGCGATTTGCCCCGGCTGGTCAATTGTCCTCGCGGCGTTCCGCGACCAAGTTTGCTGGGGTGGCCAGCGACTTGCAGCGCAAGAAGACCTCCATCGTGTTCACCGCCATGGACTCGAACGGTGACGGGTTCCTGGAGCGTGCCGATTTCGAGGCGTTGACGGACCGGTGGGTGCGCATCCGGGGCGGGAACGGGCAGGACGACCGGTTGCGGCAGATCATGATGGGCTGGTGGGAGACGCTGCAGGTGGCGTCGGACCACGACCACGACAACAGGGTGGACATGGACGAGGTGCTGTCCGTGGTGAGCGACCTGGGCACCATGCTCGACCTGGTGGTGGCCACGGCGGAGTCGATGTTCGAGGCGGTGGACGAGGACGGCGACGGCCAGGTGTCCGCGCCCGAGTACGGCCGCATGATCCACGCCTGGACCGGGGACGACTCCCCCACCGACGCCGTGTTCGCCCGGCTCGACCTCGACGGCGATGGCGTGATCTCGAAGTCCGAGTTCGTCCGGCACTGGGTGGAGTTCTGGGCGGGCGACGACGCGGACGCGCCCGGCACCCACGTGTTCGGGGAGATCTAGCGCGGGTCCGCCGTGACGCGCGTGCGGCGGGTGCCCCGGCGGTAGGCGCTGACGGCGGGCGAGTCGATCCAGAACCGCCACGGCACGTCGACCGCCACGGCCACGCCGACGCGCGGCCCGGTGCGGATGTCGGCGGGGTCCACCGGCTCGCCGGCCAGCAGCCGCACGGTCGCGTCCGGCTCGGTCAGGTCCACGCCGTTGTGCGCGCGGTCCAGGCCGAGCACGCCGGTCAGCCGGGCGGGGCCCTTGGCCAGTTCGGCGGCGCTGCGCGCGGTCGGGCGGCGGGCGTGGGCCAGCTCGGACCCGGTGACCACCTCGCCGGCGCGCAGCAGCACCGCGCCGGGCACGCCGTCGGTCAGCGACACGACGTTCGCGCAGAAGTGCATCCCGTAGACGAAGTACACGTAGAGCCGGCCGGCCGGGCCGAACATGACGTCGTTGCGCGGGGTGCGGCCCCGGTAGCAGTGCGAGGCGGGGTCGTCACCGCCCCGGTACGCCTCGACCTCGACGATCCGCACCCCGACCACGCCCTCGTCGGTGGTCGACTCGATGACGCTCCCGAGCAGGAGCCGCGCGGCGTCGACGGGGTCGACCGCGAGCTCCCGCTCGGTGAGCTGCCTAGGCGTTGCGGGCAACGGAGACCTTGTCGCGCAGCCTCTTCAACTGCTCGGCCACGCGGTCGGGCGCGGTGCCGCCGTGCGCGTCCCGGGACGCGATGGACCCTTCCACGGTCAACACGCTACGCACTTCGGGCGTCAGCGCGGGAGAGATGGTGGCGAACTCCTCGTCGGTCAGCTCCGCGAGCCCGACGCCACGCCCCTCGGCCACCCGGACGCACTCGCCCGCCGCCTCGTGCGCCAGCCGGAACGGCACGCCCTGCCGCACCAGCCACTCGGCGATGTCGGTGGCCAGGGTGAACCCGGCGGGCGCCAGCTCGGCCATCCGCGCGGTGTCGAACCGGGTGGTGGCGATCATCCCGGCCAGCGCGGGCAGCAGCAGCTCCAGCTGCTCGACCGAGTCGAACAGCGGCTCCTTGTCCTCCTGGAGGTCCCGGTTGTAGGCCAGCGGCTGGGCCTTCAACGTCGCCAGCAGCCCGGTGAGGTTGCCGATGAGCCGGCCGGACTTGCCCCTGGTCAGCTCGGCGACGTCCGGGTTCTTCTTCTGCGGCATGATCGAGCTGCCGGTGGCCCACGCGTCGTCCAGCACGGCGAAGCGGAACTCGGCGGTGGTCCAGATGATCACCTCTTCGGCGATCCGGGACAGGTCGACGCCGATCATGGCCAGCACGAACGCGATCTCGGCGGCGAAGTCGCGCGAGGCGGTGCCGTCGATGGAGTTCTCCACCGGGCCGTCGAAGCCCAGCTCCGCGGCCACCGCGGCCGGGTCGAGGCCGAGCGACGAGCCGGCCAGCGCGCCCGAGCCGTAGGGCGACACGGCGGTCCGCTTGTCCCAGTCGGCCAGCCGGTCGACGTCGCGCAGCAGCGCCTGGCCGTGCGCGAGCAGGTGGTGGGCCAGCAGCACGGGCTGCGCGGACTGCAGGTGCGTGCGGCCGGGCATGACGGCGGTGGCGTGCGCGGACGCCTGGTCGGCCAGCGCGTCGACCACGTCCAGGACGCCCGCGGCCACCCGTTGGGCGGCGTCGCGCAGCCACATCCGGAACAGCGTGGCCACCTGGTCGTTGCGGGACCGGCCGGCGCGCAGCTTGCCGCCCAACTCGGGTCCGGCGCGCTCGATCAGGCCGCGTTCCAGCGCGGTGTGCACGTCCTCGTCGGCCTGCGTCGGGGTGAACGACCCGGAGGCCACGTCGGCTTCCAGGGCGTCCAGCGCCGTCAGCATGCGCTCCAGCTCGTCGGCGGTCAGCAGGCCGGCCCGGTGCAGCACGCGGGCGTGCGCGCGGGAGCCCCTGATGTCGTACGGGGCGAGTCGCCAGTCGAAGTGCGTGGACGCGGACAGCCGCGCCATCGCCTCCGCCGGTCCTCCGGCGAACCGGCCACCCCACAATGAACTCACGTGATCGAATCCCTCTTCGCGGCGATCTTGGTCGGCAGGCCCCGCGGTGACGCGGGGCCTTGGCTGAAGTCTGGCAGCGGCGGCTCGCCGCGTCGGTCGGCGACGACCGCGCGGCCACCGTGCAGCACGAGCCGGACCTCGCCGGACACGTGCGGCTGGGTGTCGTCGATGAAGCTGTCGAGCGCCCGCTTGAGCGGCGAGAACCACAGGCCGTCGCGCACCAGTTCACCCCAGCGACGCTCGACCCGCCGCTTGAAGCGGGCCAGGTCGGGTTCCAGGGTGGCGTCCTCCAGGCCGCGGTGCGCGGTGGTCAGGGCGACCGCGCCCGGTGTCTCGTGGACGCGGGCGCCGCGGCCGGACCCCCGCGCGCCCGCGCGCCGGTTCAGCTCCTGGACGGCCTGCAGCATGGTGACGGTCTCGCCGTCGATGGCGACCGGTCTGCCCCGGTCGAACGTGATCACCAGCTCGTCGGGGTCGACCGGGTCGACCGGCGGGGTGCGGTCCGCGGGGTGCGGCACGTGGTCGTGGACCAGCGCGAGGACGCGCAGGTCGGGCGCGAGCGCGCGGATGCCCGCCTCCAGGCGGACGCCGTCGTGGCCGGCGCAGCCGTGCGCCACCGCCGTCGCGCCGTGCCGGGCGGCGGCCCCGACGAGGTGCTCGGCGACGAGCGGCGGGTACAGCGCGGACGCGGGCCGCAGGGCGTTGGCGCGCAGCGCGGGCAGGCAGTACCGGTCGGCGAACTCGTCGCGGGCGTCCACCACCTCGGCCCGCACCGCGCCGCCGGCCAGCGCGCGCTGCCGGAACGCCTCCGGGTCCTCGCCTCGGTCGAGGTCCACCGCGACGGCGACGACCCCGGCGCCGGTCTCCTCGGCGAGCCGGTGGATCCCGACCGCGCTCGTCGCGCCGCCGGGGCACACGAGGACGACCCGCTCACTCATCGGCGTCACCCTGCGGCGACTGGTCGTCGCCCGCGGCGAGGGCGGTGACCCGGGCGGCCAGGTCGGCGCCGGTGAGGGGTTCCCTGGCCACGGCGAGGATGGTGTCGTCGCCGGCGATGGTGCCGACGATGTCGTGCAGCGCGGCCCGGTCCAGCGCGCTGGCCAGGAACTGGGCCGCGCCGGGTGGGGTGCGCAGCACGGCCAGGTTGCCTGAGTGGTCCACCGACACGAGCAGTTCGGCGAGCACCCTGGTGAGGCGGGACGTGCCGCCCTGCACGCCCCGCACCGGGCTGCCGTCCTCGGGGATGACGTAGACGGGCGCGCCGCCGTCGGGTCCGCGCAGCTTGACCGCGCCCAGTTCGTCCAGGTCGCGCGACAGCGTGGCCTGGGTGACCTCGATGCCTTCCACCGCCAGCGTCTTCGCCAGCTCCGACTGGCTGCGGATGGCGCGTTGGGCGACCAGTTCGACGATGCGGGCCTGCCGCGCGGTCCGGGTCATCGGCGCGTTCCGCCCGAGTTCTCCAGCAACCACACGAGCAGGGCCTTCTGGGCGTGCAGCCGGTTCTCCGCCTCGTCCCACACGGCGCTGTCCGGGCCGTCCAGCACGTCGTCGGTGATCTCCTGGCCGCGGTGGGCGGGCAGGCAGTGCAGCACGGTCGTCTTCACGCCGGTCGCGGCCACGAGGTCGGCGTTGAGCTGGTAGGGCCGGAACGGGCGCATCCGGTCGCGGCCGTCGTTCTCCTGGCCCATGGACGTCCACGTGTCGGTGACCAGCACGTCGGAGCCGTCCACCGCCTCGCGCGGGTCCTCGATGACGGTCACCGAGCCGCCGGTGTCCGCGGCGCGTTCGCGGGCGTCGTCCAGCACCCACGGCAGGGGCTGGAACAGCGCGGGCGCGGCGATCCGCACGTGCATGCCCGCCGTGACGCCACCGAGCAGCATCGAGTGGGACATGTTGTTCGCGCCGTCGCCCAGGTAGGTGACGGTGAGGCCGGCGAGCCTGCCGTGCACGCGCCGGATGGTCTGGAGGTCGGCCAGCACCTGGCAGGGGTGGAACTCGTCGGTCAGCGCGTTGATCACCGGGATGCGGGACACCGACGCCATCGCGTCGATGCGCTTCTGCGCGAACGTCCGCCAGATCACCGCGTCCACGTACCCGGACAGGATGCGGGAGGTGTCCTCGATGGTCTCCTCGCGGCCGAGCTGCATGGACCGGCCGTCGATGATCACCGGGTTGCCGCCGAGCTGGGCGATGCCCACCTCGAACGACAGCCGGGTGCGGGTGGAGTTCTTCTCGAAGATCACCGCGACGGACTTGGGCCCGGTCAGCGGCTTGGCGGTCAGCCGGTCGGCCTTGTAGTCGTCGGCGAGGTCGAGGACCGCGGCCTGCTCGTCGGGGGTCAGGTCGTCGTCACGCAGGAAGTGGCGCACCATCACGGCTCCTGGCCTGGGGAGGGGAGGAACGACGGCAGGTCGGCCACCAGCCGGTGGGCGTCCGCCTCGTCCAGCACCAGCGGCGGCGCCAGGCGGATGACGTCGGGCTGGATCGGGTTGATCAGGTAGCCGGCCCGCTGCGCGGCCGCCGCGGCCTTCGCCGAGACCGCCTCGCGCAGCGTGATGCCGAGCAGCAGGCCGGCGCCCCGCACACCGGAGATGAGCGGGTGGTCCAGCGCCTCGACACCGGACGCGATCTCCTTGCCGACCGCGGCGGTGTGCTCCAGCAGGCCGTCGGAGGCGATCGTGTCGAGCACCGCGAGCGCGGCGGCGCAGCACACCGGGTTGCCGCCGAACGTGGTGCCGTGCTGGCCGGGCTCGAACAGGTCCTTGGCCGCGCCGACCGCGATGCACGCGCCCAGCGGCAGCCCGCCGCCGAGGCCCTTGGCCAGCGTGATGACGTCGGGCACGATGCCGACCTGCTGGAACGCGAACCAGGTGCCGAGCCGGCCGACGCCGGTCTGCACCTCGTCGAGGATGAGCAGCGCGCCGTGCTCGGCGGTGATCCGGCGGGCCTCCTGGAGGTAGCCCTCGGGCGGCACGACGACGCCGTTCTCGCCCTGGATCGGCTCCACGATGAACGCGGCGGTCTCGTCGTCGACCGCGGCTTCCAGGGCGGCCACGTCGCCGTACGGGACGTGCACGACGCCGGGCACCAGCGGCTCGAACGGCTCGCGCTTCTTGGGCTGGCCGGTCAGCGCCAGCGCGCCCATGGTGCGGCCGTGGAAGCCGCCGTCGGTCGAGACGACCTTGGTGCGGCCGGTGCGGCGGCTCAGCTTGAACGCTGCCTCGTTGGCCTCCGCGCCGGAGTTGGCGAACAGGACCCGGCCGTCACCGTCCACCCCGGACAGGTCGAGCAGCCGTTCGGCGAGGGTGAGCGCGGGCTCGTTGATGTAGAGGTTGGAGGTGTGGCCGATCTTGCCGATCTGCTCGGTCACCGCGGCCACGATCGCCGGGTGCGCGTGGCCGAGCGCGTTGACCGCGATGCCGGTCAGCAGGTCCAGGTAGCGGTTGCCGTCGGCGTCCCAGACGTGCGCGCCCTCGCCCCTGGTCAGGGTCAGGCCGGGCGTGCCGTAGTTGTTCATCATCGCGGCTTGCCACCGCTGCTGGTCGCTCATGCCTCGTCCGCCCCAGTCCGCTCGGTCACCATCGTCCCGACACCCTCGGAGGTGAAGACCTCCAGCAACACCGAGTGCGCCAGCCTGCCGTCGATCACGTGCGCCTCGGGGACGCCGCCGCGCACCGCGCGCAGGCAGGCCTCCATCTTCGGCACCATGCCGCTGTCCAGGCCCGGCAGCATCTCCTCCAGCCGGTCGGCGTCCACCCGGTGCAGCAGCGAGCTCCTGTCCGGCCAGTCGGCGTACAGGCCCTCGACGTCGGTGAGCACGACCAGCTTCTCGGCCTTCAGCGCCACCGCCACCGCGCCCGCCGCCGTGTCGGCGTTGACGTTGTGCACCACGCCGTCGACGTCCGGCGCGACCGTGGACACGACCGGGATGCGGCCCGCGCGCACGATGTCGAGCACCGCGTCCGGGTTGACGTCGACGATGTCGCCGACCAGCCCGATGTCGACCGGCTCGCCGTCCACCACGGCCGGTCGCCGGGCGGCGGTCAGCAGGTGGGCGTCCTCGCCGGACAGGCCGACCGCGAGCGGGCCGTGCGAGTTGATCAGGCCGACCAGCTCGCGCTGCACCTGGCCCACCAGCACCATCCGGACCACGTCCATGGCCTCCGGCGTGGTCACGCGCAGGCCGCCGCGGAACTCGGACTCGATGCCGAGCCGCTTGAGCATCGCGGCGATCTGCGGCCCGCCGCCGTGCACCACGACCGGGTGCAGGCCGGCGAGCTTGAGGAACACCATGTCCTGCGCGAACGCCCGCTTCAGCTCGGTGTCCACCATGGCGTTGCCGCCGTACTTGACGACCACGATCGCGCCCCGGAAGCGCTGCAACCACGGCAGCGCCTCGATCAGGATCCCGGCTTTGGCCTGCGGTGTGATCACGAGCTGTACGCGCTGTTCTCTTCGACGTACCCGTGGGACAGGTCGGTGGTCAGCACGGTGGCCGTGCCGTCGCCCAGGTTCAGGTCCACCACGATGGCCACGTCGCGGCCGGACAGGTCGGCCTCGCTGCGGTCGGCGGCCTTGTGCCCGTCCGCGAACAGCGTGACGCCGTTGATCGTGATGCCGAGCTTGTGCTGGTCCACGGTGGCCTGCGAGCGGCCGACGGCCATCGCGATGCGGCCCCAGTTCGGGTCGGAGCCGAACAGCGCGGTCTTGACCAGGTTGTCCTCGGCGACGGTCTTGGCGACCACGACGGCCTCGGCCTCGGTGAGCGCGCCGTTGACCGTGATGGAGACCTCCTTGGTGACGCCCTCCGCGTCCCCTTGGAGCTGCTTGACCAGGTCGTTCGCCACGGCGGTGAGCACGTCGGCGAACTGCTCGGCGCTCGGCGCGACACCGGAGGCGCCGGAGGCGAGGACGAGCACGGTGTCGTTGGTGGACGTGCCGCCGTCCACGTCGAGCCGGTCGTAGGTCTTGGCGGTGACCGCGCGCAGGGCCGCGTCCAGGGCGTCGCCCTCGATCACCGCGTCGGTGGTGATGACGCTGAGCATCGTGGCCATGTTCGGCGAGAGCATCCCCGCGCCCTTGACGAACCCGCCGACCGACCACCCGTCCGGGTGGTCCTGCCAGCTCTGCTTGGGGTGGGTGTCGGTGGTCATCACGGCGGTGGCGGCGTCCAGGCCGGACTGGTCGCCGGCGCCCAGCTCCTGGGCCGCCTTCTCCACGCCCGCCTTGAGGTTGTCCATCGGCAGGCGCTCGCCGATCAGGCCGGTGGAGCACACCGCGACCTCGACCGCGCCGATGTCCAGCACCTCGGCGACCTTCTCGGCGGTGGCGTGGGTGTCCTGGAAGCCCTCGGGCCCGGTGCACGCGTTCGCGCCGCCGGAGTTCAGCACGACGGCGTGGAGCTTGCGCTCCCGCAGCACCTGCTGGGACCACAGCACGGGCGCGGCCTTCACCTGGTTGGTGGTGAAGACGCCCGCGGCGGCCTGGCCGGGACCTTCGTTGACGACCAGCGCCAGGTCGAGCGCGCCGGACTCCTTGATGCCGGCCGCGACACCGGCGGCCTTGAAGCCCTTCGGTCCCGTAACGCCTTTGTTGCGGTTCAAGGTGCTACTCCCACGGTGGACAGGCCGGTGGTCTCCGGCAGGCCGAGTGCCAGGTTCATGCACTGCACCGCGGCGCCCGCGGTGCCCTTCGCCAGGTTGTCGATCGCGGCCACCACGACCAGCCGGTTCACGTCGCGGTCGACGGCCACCTGGAGCTGCACGGCGTTCGAGCCGAGTACCGCGCCCGTGGTCGGCCAGTGGCCTTCCGGCAGCAGGTGCACGAACGGCTCGTCGGCGTAGGCCTTCTCGTACGCGGCCCGGACGTCCGCGTCACCGTCCTCGAGCGTCGCCGAGCAGGTCGCCAGGATGCCGCGCGGCAACGGCGCCAGCACCGGGGTGAACGACACCCCCACCGGCCCGCCGGCGACCTTGGCGAGGTTCTGCGCGATCTCCGGGGTGTGCCGGTGCGCGCCGCCGACGCCGTAGGCGCTGAGCGAGCCCATCACCTCGGAGCCGAGGAGGTTCGGCTTGAGCGCCTTGCCCGCGCCGGACGTGCCGGACACGGCCACCACCGTCACCTCGGGCTCGACCAGCCCCATCGCGGGGGCCAGGGCCAGCGAGGACACGGTCGGGTAGCAGCCGGGCACGGCGACGCGGCGGGCGCCGCGCAGCTCGTCGCGCTGACCGGGCAGCTCGGGCAGGCCGTAGGGCCAGCTGCCCGCGTGCGCGCCGCCGTACCAGCGGTCCCAGGCGGCGGGGTCGGTGAGCCGGTGGTCCGCGCCGCAGTCGACGACGAGCGTGTCGTCGCCCAATCGGGCGGCGATCTCGGCCGAGCGGCCGTGCGGCAGGGCGAGGAAGACGACGTCGTGGCCCTTGAGGGTGTCGGCGGTGGTCTCCTCCAGCACCCGGTCTGCCAGCGGCAGCAGGTGCGGCTGGTGGGCGAGCAGCGGGGAGCCCGCGTTGCCGCCGGCGGTGAGCGCGCCGATCTCCACGTCCGGGTGACCGAGCAGGAGGCGCAGCACCTCTCCCCCGGCGTACCCGCTGGCCCCGGCGACCGCGATCCGTACCGTCATGCGGATAAGTATGCACGCTGATGCAAAGGTACTCAAATCCTTTGCGGATCGGCTGGGGCGGCGCGGGCCCCCGGTGTCGTGCTTTCCTGGAAGCGGACTGGGGGGTTCATCGTGATGCACCATCCGCACGACCACGCACGGGGGCGGGTTTCAGCAGGCAGGCGACGGCCGCGCGACGGCCATCCGGTCGCCGCACGGCCGTGGGTGAAGGCGCTCGCCTGGGTCGGCGTGCTCACCGCGATCGTGGGCATGACCGTCATCGGCCTGGACGTGGTGTGCGACGCCGCCCCGACGCCCGACCTCCGCTCGATGCACGCCAACGGGTTCCCGGGCCGCGACCCGTTCCCGGGCGCGCCGATCCCCGCCGACGACCGGCTCGACGGCCACCCGCCGACCGGGGCCCGACCGGCGCGGCCGGGCGACGCGGGCGTCGGCCTCGCGCTGGTCTTCGGCGGCTTCGCGCTGGCGGCCGGCGCGGGCCTCGGGCACCCGCGCCGCCGTCACCACGTCACGGGCAGCGACCCCAGGCCGTAGACGACCTGCTGGGAGCGGTAGTCGGGGTCGGGTCCCACCGCGCGCAGCCCGGGGAACCGGCGGGCCAGGGCGGGGAACGCGATCCGCATCTCCATCCTGGCCAGCGGCGCGCCGAGGCAGTGGTGCACGCCGTGGCCGAACGCGACGTGGCCGCCCGCGTCCCGGGTGATGTCCAGCACGTCGGGGTCCGGCACGAGGCCGGGGTCGCGGTCGGCGGCGGGCAGCGAGCAGACCACCAGCTCGCCGGGACCGAGGACCTGACCGCCCAGCTCCACCTCCGCGACCGTGACCCGGGGCACGCCGGTGTGCACGACGGTCAGCCACCGCAGCAGCTCCTCCACGGCCGCGTCGGCGCGTTCGGGCTCCTCGCGCAGCAGCCGCAGCTGGTCGGGGTGGCGCAGCAGGGCGAGCACGCCGAGGCCGAGCATGTTGGCCGTGGTCTCGTGGCCGGCCAGGAGCAGCAGGTCCGCGACGCCGACCATCTCCCGGTCGTCGAGGGCGGCGGTCTCGTCGCGGGCGAGCACGCCCAGCAGGTCGTCCCCCGGCTCGACCCTGGCCCGCGCGACCAGCTCGGCCAGGTAGGCCTTGGACTCGTACTGGATGGCGAGCCGCTGCTCGAACGTCAGCGTCACGTCGAAGAACCTCGTGTAGCGGTCCTGGAAGGCCTCGCGGTCGGCGAAGGGCACGCCGAGCAGCTCGCAGATCACCAGCGCCGGCACGGGCAGCGCGAAGTCGGCCACCAGGTCGGCGGGCGGCCCCTGGCGCTCGATCGCGTCGAGGTGGTCGCGCACGATGTCGTGGATCCGCGGTTCCAGCCGGCGCATCCGGCGGGCGGTGAACTCCGGCGCCAGCGTCCGCCGCAGCCGGGTGTGCTCGGGCGGGTCGAACGCCAGCAGGTTGCCCGGCCGCACGGCGGCCAGCTCCTCGTCGCTCAACGCGGGCGCGCCCGGCACCAGGTGGTGGGCGGAGATGCGGAAGCGCCGCGTGTCGCTGTAGACGAGCCGGACGTCCTCGACGCGGGTGACCAGCCACACCGGCCCGCCCAGGGCGGGCGAGTCGACCCGGCGCACCCCGCCCCGGTCGCGGATCTCCGCCAGGTCGGGGTGGGGGTCGAACCCCAGCCGGCGGAAGTGCAGGGGCGTCGTCGGCATCGCGGCCATGCCGCCTCCAACCGTCGAGGGTCCTGCGAAAAAAGTAGCGACCCGGCGGAGTGGTGCGCGAGCCTTCACCCGAGTGAGGCCCAGCTACTCACCGTGACCACAGGGAGTGCCCGATGACCGGACGCCTGCGCGCCGTGATCTTCGACTGGAGGGGGACGCTGGTGCTCGCGCCCACGTTCCGCGGGTGGGTGTCGGAGGCGTTGCGCCGGCTCGGCCGCGACACCGACCGGACCTCCGACGTGATCGCGTCGCTGGACCTGTCCTCACTGGACGTGCCCGGTCTCGACGCGGACGCCGCGCTGCACCGGGCGACGTACTACCGGGCGTTCCGGGCGGCCGGGCTGGACGAGGAGCTGGCCGACTCGCTCTACGCGGTGGAGGCCGACCCGGCGTTCACCCCGTTCGCGGTGGACGCCGGGCCGACGTTGCGGGAGCTGCGCGCCGCGGGCGTGCGGATCGGGGTCCTCAGCGACATCCACTTCGACCTCCGGCCCGCGTTCGCCGACCTGCCGGTCGACGCGTTCGCGCTGTCCTTCGAGCACGGCGTGGCGAAGCCCGACCCGGCGATCTTCCACGTCGCCCTGCGCGAGCTGGGCACGGCGCCCGGCGAGACGCTCATGGTCGGCGACCGCTCGACGCACGACGGCGCGGGCGTCGAGGCCGGCCTGCCGACCTTGCTCGTCCCGCCGCTGCGGGACGTCGAGGACGCCCGGCTGCACCTCGTCACGAGACTGCTCGGGTGATCAGGAGCCGAAGCGCTCCAGCGCGCGCATCTTGTTCGTGGCGTCCAACGCGGCCACCTTGTACGCCTCGGACAGCGTCGGGTAGTTGAAGACGGTGTCCACCAGGTAGTCCACCGTGCCGCCGCACGCCATGACCGCCTGGCCGATGTGGACCAGATCGGTCGCGCCGGTGCCGAACAGGTGCACGCCGAGCAGCTTGCGGTCCGCAGTGGACACCAGCAGCTTGAGCATGCCGTAGGCGTCGCCGACGATCGAGCCGCGCGCCAGCTCGCGGTAGCGCGCCAGCCCCACCTCGTACGGCACCGCGGACGACGTCAGCTCGGCCTCCGTGGCGCCGCAGTAGGAGATCTCCGGGATGGTGTAGATCCCGATCGGCTGCAACGCGGACAGCTCGCGCGCCCGCTCGCCGAACGCGTGGTAGGCGGCGAGACGGCCCTGGTCCATCGACGTGGCGGCCAGCGCCGGGAAGCCGATCACGTCGCCGACCGCGTAGATGTGCTCCACGGGCGTGCGGTAGTGCTCGTCCACGGCCAGCCGGCCGCGGTGGTCGGCCTCCAGGCCCGCCTGGGCCAGGTCCAGCGCCTCGGTGTTGCCCTGCCGGCCGGCCGAGTACATCACCGCGGCGGCCGGGATGCGCTTGCCGCTGGCCAGCGTGGTGACCGTGCCGGAGTCCGACACGTCGACGTTGACGACCTTCTCGCCGAACCGGAAGGTCACCGCCAGGTCGCGCAGGTGGAACTTCAGCGACTCCACGATCTCCGGGTCGCAGAAGTCGAGCATCCGGTCGCGCTGCTCGACCACCGTGACCCGGCTGCCCAGCGCGGCGAACATCGACGCGTACTCGATGCCGATCACGCCCGCGCCCACCACGACCAGGGACGACGGGATCTCCTCCAGCGCCAGCACCTCGTCGGAGTCCAGCACCCGGACCTCGTCGAAGTCCACCTGGTCCGGTCGCGCGGGCCGGGTGCCGGTGGCGATCACCATGTGCCCGGCGGTGACCACGTGGTGCTCGCCGCGCTGCCCGCCGTCCACCGCGACCGTGTGCGGGTCGACGAACCTGGCGGTGCCGGTGAGCAGGTCGACCTGGTTGCGGTGCAGCTGCGCGCGCACGACCTGGACCTCGCGGCCGATCACGTGCTGCGTGCGGGCGAGCAGGTCGCTGATCGTGATGTCCTGCTTCACCCGGTAGCTCGCGCCGTACAGGTCGCGCTGGCTCAGGCCGGTCAGGTACATCACCGCCTCGCGCAGCGTCTTCGACGGGATGGTGCCGGTGTTCACGCACACCCCGCCCACCATGTCCGCGCGGTCCACGATCGCGACCCGCTTGCCGAGCTTGGCGCCCGCGATGGCCGCTTTCTGCCCGCCCGGGCCCGAGCCGATCACCAGCAGGTCGTAGTCGTACTCGCTCATACGCCGAAGCGTCGCACACACCGCCGTTCCGCGGTGGCCGCGTGAGCGGACTCGTGCCGGCGATCCGGCAGGCCTGGCCAAGCCGTTCCCCGGCGTGCCCGAGCCGGTGCGGGCGCGGGCTGTCGGCGCCGGCCAGGCGGGAGGCCTTGGAGCACCTCTAGGTGCGGGCCGCCCGACCCGAGTACGTCAGCGGGAACACGAGGTCCGTGCACGCGTTCGGCACGTCGTGCGCGATCCGCACGACCATCGCCACGTCGACCGCGCCGGCCGGCGGGATGGTGACCGGCTCCGCCATCGGCGCGACGGACAGCACGGCCGACGGGCAGCCCGGCACCCGGTTGTGCGCCGCGTCCAACGGCTGGCCCGGCTGCGCCTCCAGCGTGAGGACCACGATCTCCACGTTGTTCGGGTTCGACAGCCGCACCGTGCGGGCGCCCTCGCTGCCCGGCGTCAGCTCGACCGCGCCGCCGGAGATGTCGGTGATCCCGAACGGTTCGAGCTCGGACACCTCACCGCCGCTGATCGAGTACGCCATCGCGGGCAGCTCGGGTTCCGGCCAGGTCAGGTGCATGGCGGTGACGACGGCGGCGCCCACGCCGAGGATGGTCATGGCGACGGCGACTTCCATCCGCGGGCCCAAGCTGCGCATGAGGCAACCTCACTCGATTGCTGCTCCAGGCGGTGGGTTCGCCGTTAGCTCCCCGTCGGACCGGCGACCAGACTCGCCCGGCGGTTCATCGCTTCGCCCCTCGGCCCAGCGGGCCGCGAACCAATCTTGGAGAACGTTCAACCTGTGCGCAAGGACCTGGCCGGCCCGGAAAGAAAGGTCTTTGGGCCTCTTGACACGACACGCGACACCGCGTGAGCTGCACGTTCGCCTTTCACCACCGCCGGGCGGTTCACCCGGGCGGCGTAGTCCCGGACCCGCACTGGTGCGGATCCGGGACGTCTTCCGTCAGCTTCTCAGCACCGCGCCGAAGCGCTCCGCCGCGGCGGCCACGGCCGCGTCCCGCGCCGCCGTCGCCTCCTCCACGGTCAGCGTGCGGTCCGGCGCGCGGAACCGCAGCGAGTACGCCAGCGACCGCTTGCCGTCGCCGACCTGGTCACCGGTGTAGACGTCGAACAGCCGGATGTCCTCCAGCAGCGCGCCACCGCCGCCGCGCAGCACCCGCGCCACCTGCTCGGCGGGCACCTCCGCGGGCACGACCACGGCCACGTCCAGCAGCACCGGCGGGTACGCCGACACGACCGGCGCGGGCCGGTTGTCGCTCAACGGCAGCGCGTCGAGGTCCAGCTCCATGGCCACGGTCCGCTTCGGCAGCCCCAGCGCCTCCACGACCTTCGGGTGCAGCTCGCCCGCGTGGCCCACCGGCCAGTCGCCGACGCGCAGCTCCGCGCACCGGCCGGGGTGCCACGGCGCGAGGTCGGAGGCGACCGCGGTCAGCTCCACCCCGTAGGCCTGGCCGACCAGCCGCGCGGCCTGCACCGCGTCCGCCCAGTCCGCCGGCCTGCCCTTGCCCCACCAGCCGGCCTGCTCGCGGTGGCCCGCCAGCACGGCCGCCACGTGCACCGGCTGCTGCGGCAGCGCCGCCAGCAACGACGCCACCTGCGCGTCCGAGGGCCGCTCGCCGACACCGACCTGCGGCACCGGCACCTGCTGCGTGCGCGGCAGCGTCACCTGGGCGACGGTGTAGACCGCGACGTCCTTCTGGCCGCGCGCCAGGTTGCGCTGCACCGTCTCCAGCAGCCCCGGCACCAGCGTGGTGGCCAGCGCGTGCTTGTCCGACTCCAGCGGGTTCAGCACGCTCACCGTGTTGCGGCGCACGTCGCCCTCGGGCAGGCCCAGCGCGTCGAACGCCGCGGGCGCCACGAACGGGAACGGCTTGACCTCGACGAACCCGTTCTCCGCCAACGCGCGCGACACCGTGCGGCGCCGGCGCTGCTGCTCGGTCAACCCGCGACCGGCGGGCGCGGGCGGCAGCGTGGACGGGATCGTGTCGTAGCCCTCCAGCCGCAGCACCTCCTCCACCAGGTCGGCGGGCTGGGTCAGGTCCGAGCGCCACGTCGGCGGCACCGCGGTGACCATGGTCGCGCCGTCGTCGCCCGTGGTGACCTCGACCTGGCAGCCGATCTGGCCGAGCCGGCGCGCGGTCACGCCGCGGGCGTAGTTCACCCCGGCGACCCTGTCCGGCAGGTTGATCGGCATCGACACCGGCCGGGGCGCCGCGGGCGTGCCCACGTCCGTGCGGCCGGGCTTGATGCTGCCGTCGCCGAACATGTCCAGCAGCCGGGCCGCGCGCTCCAGCGCGACCGGCGCCAGCGCCGGGTCCACCGTGCGCTCGAACCGCTTCGCCGCCTCGCTGGGCAGCTTGTGCCTGCGCACCGTGCGGGCGATGGACGCGGGGTCCCAGTTCGCCGCCTCCAGCAGGATGTCCGAGCTGGTCGTGGACACCTCGGTGCTCGCGCCGCCCATCACGCCGGCCAGCGAGATCACGCCGCTGTCGTCGGCGATCACGATGTCGTCCGGGTCCAGCGCCCGCACCTGCTCGTCCAGCGTGGTCAGCTTCTCGCCGGCCGCCGCGCGCCGCACCACCAGGCCGCCCTTGACCGACGCCGCGTCGAACGCGTGCAGCGGCTGGCCCAGCTCCAGCATCACGTAGTTGGTGACGTCCACCGGCAGCGAGATCGACCGGATGCCCGCCAGCATCAGCCGCCGGCGCATCCACCACGGCGTCGGCGCGGTCGGGTCCACCCCGCTGACGCGGCGGGCCACGAACCGGGAGCACGCCGCCGGGTCCTCGATCGCGACCGGCAGGACCTCGCCCTCGCCCTCGGGCACCTCGGCCGTGCCGGGGTCGCGGTAGGGCACGTCGAACGCGCACGCGATCTCGCGGGCCAGGCCGCGCACGGAGAACGCGTAGCCGCGGTCGGGGGTCGGCGCGACCTCGATCACCGTGTCGCCGAGGCCGAGCAGCTCCAGCGCGTCGTCACCGGGCTGCGCGGTGCCGCTGGGCAGCACCATGATCCCCGCGTGGTCGTCGCCGAGGCCCAGCTCGCGGGCCGAGCAGATCATGCCGTTGCTGGTCTTGCCGTAGGTCTTGCGCGCGGAGATGGTGAAGTCGCCGGGCAGCACCGCGCCGGGCAGCGCCACCACGACCGTGTCGCCCTCCTGGAAGTTCGACGCGCCGCAGACGATGCCGTTGACCTGGTCCGGGCCGACCTCGACCTGGCAGTAGCGGATCGGCTTCTTGAACTCGGTCAGCTCCTCGATCTCCACCACGCGACCCGCGACGAGCGGACCGGTGACCGAGTCGAGCCGGCTGACGTCCTCGACCTCGATGCCGATCCGGACGAACGCCTCGGCGAGCTGCTCGGGCGTGGGGGTCTCGGCGAACTCGAGGTTCTCGACCAGCCAGGTAACCGGAATGCGCACCGGTCAGGCCTCCGTTCCGAATGGCTGGGTGAAGCGGACATCGCCTTCGACCATGTCCCGCATGTCGGGCAGGCCGTTGCGGAACTGCAGCGTGCGCTCCAGGCCCATGCCGAACGCGAACCCCGAGTACACGTCGGGGTCGACGCCGCAGTTGCGCAGCACGTTGGGGTTGACCATGCCGCAGCCGCCCCACTCGACCCAGCCCGCGCCGCCCTTCTTCTCCGGGAACCACACGTCCACCTCGGCGGACGGCTCGGTGAACGGGAAGAAGCTGGGCCGCAGGCGGGTCTTGGAGTCCTCGCCGAACATGGCGCGGGCGAACGCGTCGAGCGTGCCCTTCAGGTGCGCCATCGTCAGGCCCTTGTCCACGGCCAGGCCCTCGACCTGGTGGAAGACGGGCGTGTGGGTGGCGTCCAGCTCGTCGGTGCGGAACGTGCGGCCGGGGCACACCACGTAGACGGGCGGCTCGCGGTCCAGCAGCGTCCGCGCCTGCACCGGGCTGGTGTGCGTGCGCAGCACCAGGCCCGAGTCGGCGGGGCCCACGTAGAAGGTGTCCTGCATGGTGCGCGCCGGGTGGTCCTTGCCGAAGTTCAACGCGTCGAAGTTGAACCACTCGGTCTCCAGCTCCGGGCCTTCGGCGACCTCGTAGCCCATGGCCACGAACACGTCGGCGATGCGTTCGGCCAGGGTGGAGATGGGGTGGCGGGCGCCGCGCGGCACCCGGTCCCACGGCAGCGTGACGTCGACCGTCTCCTCGCGCAGCACCCGGTCGTCGCGCTCGGCCTGCAACCGGGCGCGGCGCTCCTCGAACGCGGCCTTGACCGCGTTCTGCGCCTCGTTCACCCGCTTGCCCGCCTCCGCCTTCGCGGCGGGTGGCAGCGCGCCGATCTCGCGGCGGGCCAGCAGGACCGGCGAGCGGTCGCCCAGGTGGCTCGGCTTCACGGCGGCGAGCTCGTCGAGGTCGGCCGCCTTCGCGAACGCCTCACGAGCCTGCTCGACCGCCGCGCCGAGCGCTTCCGGGGAGAGCGCCGCGACCTGCTTGGGGTCGTACGGGTCGTTGGCTCCGGACATGGTTGGTGGACAGCTCCCGTCACGGACAACTGGTGGTCAACCCTCCGCACGGCATGCGGAGCGGCGGGTCGATCCTAGGTGATCGGCGGAACCGCGGGTCCACCGCCGCCCACCGGGGGCGCATCACGTGACGTCGCCCTCACCGCGGGCGGCGCGGTCCCGGCCGGTGCGCCCCGTGACGCGTCACGAACCGGGGTCGTTCGACCGGATGGAGGCCGGGCCCGGCCGGGTGACCGCGCGACTGGCCGCCGCGAGGCGGGCCACCCCGGACCGGCGCCGCGACGTGCGGCCGCCGTCAGGTGGACAACGAGGACGAGGAGTCATCATGCGCGGAGCGACTGGTGTGCGGCGGCGGATCGCGGTGACCGCGGCCGCGGCGGGTCTGGTCGTCGGCACGGCCCTGGCCGCGGCCGGCACGGCCTCGGCGGACCCGGGGCTCATCAGCCCGGAGAGGTGCGAGGCCGGCGGCGGCATGGTGGTCGGGCACCCCGTCGAACCGCCGCCGTCCTACGGGTTGTGCGTCGGCGGGATCTTCGACGGGTGGATCGTGGTCCTGTGAGGTGACCGCCGGGGAGGGTGCGGCGACCTCTGGCCGCCGCACCCGTCCGCTCGTTCCGAGTCGTCGGGGTCGCGGCCGAAGTGGTGGTGCCCGGCGGTCATGCCGTCGGCCGCGCCGAGCACGGCTTCGCACTCCTTCAAGCCCGTCTCGTACATGGTCCACACCAGGACCCCGGCCCTCCCGAACACCTTCACCGCGGTGACCGCGTCGCCCCGGGAACCGACGCCTTCCAGGGGCACGCCGTCGGCGTCCGCGGCGGTGAGCCTCGACGAGAGGTCGGCGCAGCCGGGACCGCCGAGGGTCGGCTTGTTCTTCCAGTAATCATCGCCGGTCAGGTCGTGGAGCATCCAGTCCGGTGGCGCCCGCGGCGAGGGCGCGGCGCGACCGTCCCTCCCACCCGTCACCGGTGACATCGCATTCCTCCCGGTGCGCACCCGCGCCAGGCGTGCGCGGAACCGCCGGGGCGAACGGCGGGCGAGCACCGCGGCCGGGGCGGCTCCCGCGCGCGATCCGTCCCGGTCGGCCGGAATTGTCGGTGGGCCGTGGCAGTCTTGACCCCGCGAGCAGGACCCCGGCGGGCGATCAGCGGAAAACCGGGTCACAAGCCGCCGGCACGCCCTTAGAATCTCGTCCCTCCCCCGTGACCTGACCCGAGGTGAACTCCAGTCCCATGGCACACACCTTCGGTGTCGACCTGCGCGGGATCATCGACCTGCTCAGCCACCACCTCTACAGCAGCCCTCGCGTGTACGCGCGCGAACTCCTGCAGAACGCGGTGGACGCGATCACCGCCCGCCGCGCGCTGGAACCGGACGCGCCGGGCGAGGTCGTGATCGAGCCGGTCGGGTCCTCCGGCGGCACCCTCCGCATCACCGACACCGGCATCGGCCTCACCGAGCGCGAGGTGCACGACCTGCTGTCCACGCTCGGCCGCACCTCCAAGCGCGACGACCTGGGCTTCGCCCGCCAGGGCTTCCTCGGCCAGTTCGGCGTGGGCCTGCTGTCGGCGTTCCTGGTCGCCGAGCGCATCCGGCTCGTCAGCCGCTCGGCCAGGGGCGGCCTCGCGGTGCGGTGGACGGCCGACGCGGCGGGCAACTACGAGGTCGAGGTCGTCGGCGCGGACGCCGGGGTCCCGGTCGGCACCACCATCGAGCTGGTGCCGCACCGCGACTCCGAGCACTGGCTCGAGCACGACGTGGTGAAGGCGCTCGTCACCGAGTACGGCGCGCTGCTGCCGGTCACGGTCCGGGTCGGCGACGAGGTCGTCACGCACGGCGGGCTGCCGTGGGCCGAGGACGCGCTGGGGTACGGCGAGCAGGTGCTCGGCGTGCGCCCGTTCGACGCGATTCCGGTCGAGGTGCCCGCGGTCGGCCTGAAAGGCGTCGCGTACGTGCTGCCGAGCGGCGTGCACCCCGGCGCCCGCCAGTCCCACCGCGTGTACCTGAAGCGGATGCTCGTCGGCGACTCCATCGAGGGCCTGCTGCCGGAGTGGGCGTACTTCGTGCGCTGCGTGGTCGACTCGTCGTCGCTGCGGCCGACCGCGAGCCGCGAGTCGCTCTACCAGGACGAGACGCTGCTCGCCGTGCGCGAGGAGCTGGGCCGCCAGGTCCGCGACTGGCTGGTCCGGCTCGACGCGACCGACCCCGACCGCACCCGCGCCCTGCTCGACGCCCACCACCTGGGCATCAAGTCCCTGGCCAGGGTGGACGACGAGATGCTGCGGCTGGTCGAGCGGTGGCTGCCGTTCGAGACCACCGACGGCCCGCAGTCGCTGCGCCAGTTCCGCCGCAAGCACGGCGTCATCGCGCACGTGCCGGACGTGGACGAGTTCCGCCAGCTCGCGCCGGTCGCGCACGCGCAGGGCATGGGCCTGGTCAACGCGGGCTACGCCTACGACGCGGAGATCATGGAACGGCTGGTCGCCCTGGACGGGCCCGCCGCCGCGCGCCGGGTCGCGCCGAGCGAGGTGCTGGCCGCGCTGGGCGACCCGGACGCCGAGCTGGAGCGCGCGTTGCGCGAACGGCTCACCACCGCCAAGGACGTGCTGGAGCGGCACGACTGCGAGGCCGTGCCGCGCGACTTCGACCCGGGCTCGCTGCCCGCGCTGCTGGTCACGAACGTGGAGGCCGAGCGCAAGCGGGACGCGCGGCAGGTCGGCGAGCAGGCCGACCCGCTGTGGGCGGAGCTGCTGGGCAGCCTGGTCGAGTCGACGTCGGACGCGGCGCAGCGGCTCGTGCTCAACTGCCGCAACCCGCTGGTGCGGCGGCTCGCGCAGCTCACCGACCCGGCGCTGGTCGAGCTGACCGTGGAGTCGCTGTACGTGCACGCGCTGCTCCAGGCACGGCGCCCGATGCGCCCGAAGGACACCGCGGCGCTGAACCGTTCGTTCCTGGAACTGCTGGACCGCGCTGTGGGTAGCCAAAAAGGGTGATGCCGCTGTGAACGAGGACAAGGACGCCGCCGAGCGGCAGTTCGTCGAGGCGTACCACATGCCGGAGGGCATGGCGCGGCACGAGGCGCTGGAGCGCGCGGCCCGGTCCGCCGACGCCCTCGACCACCTGCCGCTGGCCGTGAGCTGCCGGATCGCGCTGATCCGCTCCGCCTACGACCTGGGCCGCTACGACCTGATGCTGGCGCCGTTCGCCTGGTGCGGCACGGCCGAGCAGCGCGACCCCACGGCGTTCGACGAGTGGGAGACGCACAGCTACGACTGGGCGCACAAGTGGATCGTCAGCGGCCTGATCGCCGACCCGCGGTTCACGCTGGCGCAGATCGGCTCGTTCGTCGACCAGCTCGCCGAGCGCTACCAGCGGCTCGGGTACTCGATGCAGCCGGTGCACGGCGCGCGGGCCGACCTCGCCGCGCACGTCGGCGACGACGAGGCGTACCGGGAGCACTTCGCGAAGTACCTGGCGATGGACCGCGGCCCGATGAGCGACTGCGAGGCGTGCGTCATCGAGGAGCAGGCCGGGCACCTGATCCGGCAGGGCAGGCACGCCGAGGCCGTCGCGCACGCCGAGCACCAGCTGGAGCAGGACACCGGCTGCGCGACCCAGCCGCAGGGCATCCTGACCACGTTGACGCCCGCGTTCGTGGCGCTGGGCGACGTGGACCGGGCGCGGCAGGCGCACGTGGTGGCGTACCGGCTGGTGCGCGACGACCTGGTCGGCGGCTACCTGGACGACCACCTGGAGTTCTGCGCCACGTCGGGCAACGTGCGGCGCGGGGTGGAGCTGCTGCGCGGCCACCTGCACCGGGTGCACCACTCGACCAGCCCGTCCCGGGCCATGCACTTCGCCGCCGGTGCGGCGCTGCTGCTCAGCCGGGTGTCCCCGGACGAGGAGTTCGCCGTGCCGCGCGACGGGCGGACGACCGTGCTGACCGCGCCGGAGCTGCGCGAGCTGCTCCAGGCGCAGGCGCTGGAGATCGCCGCCAGGTTCGACCAGCGCAACGGCAGCGACGCGGTGAGCACCCGGGTCCGGCGGACGCTGGCCGCCGAGGACACGATCCCGGTGGCTCTGGCCGTGCCGATCTCGTCCGCGCCCGCGCCCGCCGCGGACGAGGAAGACCCGGTGACCGTCGCCGACCCGGTCGAGCTGGCGCAGCAGCTGTGCGACGCGTTCGACAGCGGCGAGTTCGTCACCGGCATGCGGCTGCTGCGGTCGTTGCCGGAAGACCTGGACCCGCTGCTGCCCGAGACGCTGGGCGCGCTGGTCGCGGCACGGCGGGCGATCGTCAGCGCCCACCTGCGGCCGAAGGAGGAGGTGCTGGCCGAGCTGGACGCGGCGGTCGATCGGCTGGTCGCGTGCGGCGAGCACGACCTCGCCAACCGGTTCCGGGCGCGGGGCGCGGGGCTGCGCGCCGAGGAGGACGGGCCGGCCGAGTCCGTCGCGGCGGCCCGCACGTGCCTGGCCGAGGCGGAAGCCGCGGGCACCCCGTACACGCGGGTGCTCACCCGGCTGCTGCTCGCGGACCTGCTGGTCGACGACGACGAGACCGACGAGCCGGAGGCGTTGACCGCCGAGGCGCTGGAGCTGGCCCGGGCCGAGGTGCCGGAGCTGGTGTCACGGGCGCGGTGCGACCGGGCGCAGCACCTGGCCACCGCGGGCCGGCTGGACGAGGCGCACGCCGAGGTCGTGGACGTGCTGTCGGACTCGCCGTCCGCGTCGGTGCGGTTCGACGCGCTGCGCCTGCTGCTGAAGATCCAGACCGTGCGCGGTGACGAGGAGGCGGTGCGGGTGGCCGCCGAGTTCGTCGGCGCGTTCAGCTCGCCGCGCGGGCCGTGGACGGCCGAGGCGCACCGCCAGCGGGTGGCGTCGGTCGAACGGCTGGGCCTGGAGGCCGAGCACCTGGCGGACCTGCGTGACGCGGTCGCCATCGGGCACGACGTCGGCGTGCCGGACGACGTGGCGAAGGCGTGCTACGCCCTGGCCGGCGGCTACCTGAAAGCGGGCCGTTTCGTCGAGGCCGCGGAAGCCCTGGAGGAAGCCGTCCGCGTGATCGACGGCGGCGACGTGGACCCGGACGTCGTCGTCCCCGTCCGCTACCGGCTGGGTCAGGTGTGCGCCCGGCTGGACGAGACCGAGACCGCCCGCCGACACCTGGAAGTGGCCCTGGGCCTGGTCCCCGCCGACGAGCCGTGGCGGCGGGCCATGGTCCTGGACGTCCTGGCCGGTGTCCTGCGCCGCCTGGACCTGCCGCTGGAGGCCGCGTCCGCCTACCAGGGCGCCGCGGCGGCGTGGCAGGCGGTGTCCGAGCCCGCCGAAGCCGCCGGTTCCCTCGTCGAAGCCGCCGCCGCGCTGCCGAACGAGGAAGCCGCCGAGTGCGCCACCACGTTGACCGAGGCGGAACAGCTGCTGCCCGAGGTGGACGACCCCGACCACCGCACCCACCTGACCGCGAGGATCGCCGCGATCCGGGCGTTCCTGCACGTCCAGGCGGGCGAGCACGCGGCGGCGATCGAGCAGAACGGCATCGCCGAGGAACTGGCCGCCCAACTGGGCGACCTGGACTGGCAGACGTTCCTGGTGGCCCGGGGAGCCCGGTTCCTCCTCGAGTCGGGCGACCAGGTCAACGCCGAAGCCGAAGCCCGCCGCGCCGGGAGCCTCATCACCGACGAGACCCCGCCGCAGATCCTCGGCGACATCGCGAACGTGCTCGAAGAGGCCCTGCGGACCCGGGGCAAACCGACGTCGGGCGACCCCCTGCTCCGCGGCCTGACCAGCCGGCTGGACTCGTGAGACCAGCGGCGTGCCGCCCACCGGACCCGCTGGGCAGCACGCCGCCGCGGTCGAGCGGAGCACACGCCACGGAACCGAGCGCGGTCCGGCTGAGCCGCGGACCCGCCGGACCTCAGGCCCGCTGAGCGCGAGCGGAGGCGTAGAGGCACACGGCGGCGGCGGTCGCGAGGTTCAGGCTTTCCGCCTCGCCGTAGATCGGCACCTTCAGCGACGCGTCCAAGGCCGCGACGACGTCATCCGGCAGACCGTGCGCCTCGCTGCCGAACACCCATCCCGTCGCCACCGCGAGATCACCGCGCAGGTCGGCCGTCACCAGGTCCTCCGGCGCGTAGCCGTCCGCCGCGACCAGCCGCAACCCCGCGTACCGGCACGCCGCGAACGCCTCGTCCGCGTCCCGGACCCGCGCGATCGGCAGGTGGAACACGCTGCCCGTGGACGCGCGCACGCACTTGCCGTTGTGCGGGTCCACCGCGTCACCCGCGAAGATCACCGCGTCGGCGCCGGCCGCGTCCGCCACGCGCACCACCGTGCCGGCGTTGCCGGGGTCCGCCACGCCGTGCAGCACCGCCACCAGCCGCACACCCGGCGCGAGCGCCTCCGCCACGGGCACGTCGACGAGCGAGCACACGGCCACGATGCCCTGCGGCGTCACGGTTTCCGACAGCGCGGCGGCGGCCTTGTCGGTCACGGCGCTCACCGGCACACCGGTGTCGACGGCGGCCCGCACCAGCGAGTGGTTGCGGGTGGCGGCGTCGGCGGTCGCGAAGAGCTCGTGCACCCGGCCGCGCCCGGCTGCCGCCCAGGCCAGGGCCTCGCGCACGGCCTGCGCGCCCTCGGCCAGGAAGCGTTCGGCGCGGTCGCGACCGGAACGCCTGGTCAGCCGCTTAGCGGCAACGACCCGGGGTGTCCGTTCGGTGAACGGAGCATCCCCGGGTCGTGGTGCGCGATCGTCCGCGCTCAGGCCTTGTCCTCGACGGGCGCGTTGACGTCGCTCGGCAGAGCGGCGCGAGCGGCCTCGACCAGCGCGGCGAACGCGCCGGCGTCGCTGACGGCCAGCTCGGCGAGGATCTTGCGGTCCACCTCGATGCCGGCGAGCCGCAGGCCCTGGATGAAGCGGTTGTACGTCATGCCGTTGGCGCGGACACCGGCGTTGATGCGCTGGATCCACAGCTTCCGGAAGTCACCCTTGCGGGCGCGACGGTCCCGGTAGGCGTAGTTGAGCGAGTGGAGCACCTGCTCCTTGGCCTTGCGGTACAGCCTCGAACGCTGGCCGCGGTAGCCGCTGGCGAGCTCAAGGGTGGTACGGCGCTTCTTCTGGGCGTTCACTGCCCTTTTGACGCGTGCCACGGGTCCATCCTGTCGATCTCGTGGGGTCGGTGGGGGCCGACCCCGTGGTGTTCAAGGGGGTGAAGGTCTGGCCTCGGAGGCTCGGACGGCCTCGGACGATCAGAGGCCGAGCAGCTTCTTCAGCCGCGGCACGTCGTTCTTCGCGACCTCGGTCGTGCCGGCGAGACGACGCGTCAGCTTGCTGGACTTCTTCTCCAGCAGGTGGCGCTTGCCGGCCTTCTCGCGGACGAGCTTGCCGCTGCCGGTGACCTTCACGCGCTTGGAGGTCCCGCTGTGGCTCTTGTTCTTGGGCATTTCCGTCCTCAGTCTCGTGCAGCCACCGGGGATGGGGGCGGCCATGCTGGCTCCCGGCCCGGAGGCCGGGAGATCACTCTTCGACAGACTCGTCCGTCGCCTCGTCGGCGCCGTCGTTCCTGATCGGACGGGTCTTCGTGGTCTTGTGCGGCGCCAACACCATGATCATGTTGCGGCCGTCCTGCTTCGGATTCGACTCGACGAACCCCAGCTCCGCGACGTCCTCGGCGAGCCTCTGCAGCAGTCGGTAACCCAGTTCCGGCCGGGACTGCTCACGGCCGCGGAACATGATGGTCACCTTGACCTTGTTCCCGTGCGACAGGAAGCGGGCCACGTGGCCCTTCTTCGTCAGGTAGTCGTGCGGGTCGATCTTCGGCCGGAGCTTCTGCTCCTTGATGACCGTCAGCTGCTGGTTGCGGCGCGATTCACGGGCCTTCTGCGCGCTCTCGTACTTGAACTTGCCGTAGTCCATGAGCTTGCAGACCGGCGGCCGAGCCTGTGCGGCGACCTCGACGAGGTCGAGATCCGATTCCTGGGCGAGTCGGAGCGCGTCCTCGATGCGAACGATCCCGACCTGCTCGCCGTTCGGCCCGACCAGACGAACCTCGGGCACGCGGATGCGGTCGTTGATGCGCGGCTCGGTGCTCACCGGAGCACCTCGGTTCGAGGGACTTGTCATTCACGTCCTTTGTGACTCGTTGTGCGCCAAAGACAAGAGGCCCCACACCTGCCCGGTGTGAGGCCCGCTTCCTACCGATCGCACAACGAAGGGCGCAGTCGACCCCTCGATGGACCGGACCCGGCCACCTGCACGAAGCGGCAGACTCGGGTGGGAGCGGGGCTCCACTTGCCGTCCCCACAGGTGCGGGGACTGGTCGCGCGGAGAATAGTAGCAGATGGCCTTGTCAACCCCCGAATCGGCGACCGGTCGGGGGCGGTTGCGAGAATGGCTCCCGTGACCGACCTGCCTTCGAACAACGTCCGCGACCTGTCCGATGTTCCCAGCGTCGAGGTGATCAGCAAGGCGGCGATCATGCTGCTCTCCTCCGCCGCCGAACGCCTCGGCCTGGCCGACGAAGACCCCGAGCACAGCCCGCGCCGCGACCTCGACGAGGCGCGCCGCCTGATCACCGCGCTGGCCGGCCTGGTCACCGCGTCCGCCGAGTACCTGGGGCCGCACGCCGGGCCGCTGCGCGAGGGGTTGCAGTCCGTGCAACGGGCGTTCCGCGAGGCGTCGGCGTACCCGGACGAGCCGGGCCAGGGCCCGGGCGAGAAGTACACCGGCCCCGTGTACTGAGCCCGCCGGACGTGCCGGAGCGCCGACATGCCGGTGCGTCGGGGTGCGAGCGTTCAACTCGGGGGTCCTGAACGTAGGACACGCGCGTTCCGAACGTAGGACACGCGCGGTGGGGAGGTAGGGCTCCCGAGGCCGAAGGGTCGTGCGCGGGCGCCGAAGGGGTGGCGCGCGGGGTCTGGAGGATCGGCGCGCGGGCGTGCCAGGGTCGAAGTGGTTCGCGCGAACTCCTGATCCTCGACCCCTGCACGAGGGAGAACCCGACATGGGAGAGTTCCGCGCGCCCTGGATCCGATGGGCCCGAGCGGTCGGCGTCGGTGCGTCGGCGGTGCTGGTGGCGGCGCTGGCGATGACGCCGGCGCAGGCCGCCGAGCCGCAGATCCGCGACGCCGGCGGCCCGACGGCCGTTCCGGGCAGCTACATCGTGGTGTTGAAGGACGGCGCCGGCGTGGACGTGGCGGCGGCCAAGGTGGGCGCCCGCGTCACCCACCGCTACCGCTCGGCGCTGAACGGTTTCGCCGCGACCATGAGCGAGGGCGCGGCCAAGCGGTTGGCGGCCGACCCGGCGGTGGCCTACGTCGCCCAGGACCGGCGGGTGGAGGCCCTGGCCGACCAGCCGAACCCGCCGTCGTGGGGCTTGGACCGCGTCGACCAGCGCGACCTGCCCCTCAACGCGAACTACGGCTACGCCACCACGGCGGGCAACGTGCACGCCTACATCATCGACACCGGCATCCGCACGACGCACGCGGACTTCGGCGGGCGGGCCAGCTTCGACGCCAACACCACCGGTGACGGCAACAACACGGACTGCAACGGTCACGGCACGCACGTCGCGGGCACGGTCGGCGGCGCGGCGCACGGTGTGGCGAAGGGCGTCCGGCTGCACGGCGTCAAGGTGCTCTCGTGCTCCGGTTCGGGCACGATCGCGGGCGTCGTGGCCGGGGTGGACTGGGTCACGGCGAACGCGCAGAAGCCGGCCGTGGCGAACATGAGCCTCGGCGGCGGCGCGAACGACGCGCTGGACGAGGCCGTGCGCCGGTCCATCGCGTCGGGCGTCACGTACGCCGTGGCGTCCGGCAACTCGAACGCCAACGCGTGCTCGTACTCGCCCGCGCGGGTGGCGGAGGCGATCACGGTGAACGCCACGGACAGCTCCGACGCGAGGGCCACGTTCTCGAACTGGGGCACGTGCACGGACGTGTTCGCGCCGGGTGTGGGCATCACGTCGACGTGGAGCACGAGCGACACGGCCACGAGCACGATCAGCGGCACGTCGATGGCGTCGCCGCACGTCGCGGGGGCCGCCGCGCTGGTGCTGGCGGGCAGCCCGGGCGCGTCGCCGCAGCAGGTGCGGGACGCCCTGGTGTCGGCCGCGACGCCGAACAAGGTGGGCAACCCGGGC
The DNA here is from genome assembly GCF_016695385.1 of Saccharothrix sp. 6-C. Classification (NCBI taxonomy): domain Bacteria; kingdom Bacillati; phylum Actinomycetota; class Actinomycetes; order Pseudonocardiales; family Pseudonocardiaceae; genus Saccharothrix; species Saccharothrix sp. 6-C. The sequence continues at coordinate 6,455,685 of NZ_CP064192.1, forward strand.
ACGGGCTCGCCGAACGCGCTGCTGTTCACCGGGTCGGCGCCGGCGCCGCAGCCGGGCGCGGACACGCTGGTCCGGGGCGAGAGCCTGGGGGCAGGGCAGGCCAAGGTGTCGCAGGACGGCCGGTTCACGCTGGTCATGCAGGGTGACGGCAACCTGGTGCTGTACACGGCGGCCGGTCAGGCGCTGTGGCACACGAACACGCACGGCACGGGCGCGGCGTACGTGGTCCTCCAGCTCGACGGCAACCTGGTGATCTACACGGCGGCCGGTCAGCCGGTGTGGCACACGAACACGCACGGCACGGCGGCCGACCGGCTGATCGTGCAGAACGACTCGAACGTGGTGCTCTACGGCCCGACGGGCCAGGTGTTCTGGCACCGCATGGCCTGATCGCAGCGTGACGCCGGGGTCGGTGGCGGCCCCGGCGTCACGGCCGGACGCCGCTGGCCCGCAGTCGTCGGGCGGCGAGCGCCTCGACGACCTCGGGGTCCTGACGCCGCCAGCCCTCGGCCGGGTCGCCGGGGAACGCCGCCAGGTCGCGCAGCGACAGGGTGGTCAGCGCGTGCAGCGCGAGCAGGTCGAGCCGGCCCTGGTCGCGCAGCCGGCGCGCCACGGCGGCCCGCCGGGCGAACCGCAGCCGCAGCGGCAGCCAGGTGATCAGCACGAACGCCAGCGGGATGGCGATGAGCGCGACGGTGAGCCACAGCGCGGTGGACTCGACGGCCTGCACCTGGGCCTGGCCCGCGTCGGTCAGGGTGCCGCCCGCGGACCGGCCGCGTTCCAGCGCGTCGGCCAGCCTGCCGCCGACGAGGGGCACCTCGCGGGCCTTGGCGGCGGCTTCGCCGAAGGTGTCGGACAGGTTGTGCCCGGCATCGGACAGGCCGTCGCCGGGCGCGCGCAGCGCGCGGACCGCGTCGCCCGCCGCCGTGGCGACCTTCACCCAGGTCAGGGTCCAGACGAGTGCGAGCAGGTCGGCGAGCACTTGCCACACCAGCCGGGCCGGGCGATCCGCGTACCACTTCATGAGGTGTGGTCTTACCACCTCGGCGTTACCGGGAACCGACGTGACGGTCGTCGCCGCGACCGCGGGTCGGTGTCGCGGCCGGTGGCACTAATGTCGAAGCGTGGGGATGACGTTCGGTGAGCTGCTGCGCGCGCACCGGTTGCGGGTCCGGTTGACGCAGGAGGAGCTGGCGGAGGGTTCCGGGGTCAGCGTGCGGGCGATCAGCGACATGGAGCGCGGTCGCGCGAAGGGACCCCAGCGGCGGACGGTGGAGGCGCTGGCCGGGGTGCTCTCGTTGGCGGAGCAGGAGATCCGGGAGCTGCTGGACGCGGCCAAGGAAGGCCGGGCGCGGCGCGTGCCGTCGCCGGTCACGCCGTCGGCGCTGCCGCCCGACGTGGCCGACCTGACGGGTCGCGAGGGCGAGCTGGCCGAGCTGGCGGCGGTGGCGGAGCGGACGCGGACCACGTCGCTGGTCGTGGTGCACGGCCCGCCGGGCGCGGGGAAGACCGCGTTGGCGGTGCGGGCGGCGTACCGGTTGGCGTCTCGTTTCGCGGACGGGTGCTTCTTCTTCAACCTGCGCGGGATGGACGTGCGGCCGGTGCACCCGTCGGAGGTCGTGCACCGGATGCTGCTGGCGCTGGGCGTGCCGGAGAAGGAGGTCCCGGCGGGCGAGGCGGAGCGCTCGGACCTGTACCGGGCGCGGTTGCGGGACCGGTCGACGTTGCTGGTGCTGGACAACGCGTCGGACGAGGCGCAGGTGCGGCCGTTGTTGGCGACGGGCTCGGGGTCCTTGGTGCTGGTGACGTCGCGGCTGGTGCTGGGCGGGTTGGAGGCCGGCCGGCGGCTGGGGTTGGACGTGCTGGACCCGGGCGAGTCGTTCGACCTGCTCGGCGCGATCGCGGGGCGGGCCAGGGTGGGCGCGGAGCCGGTGGCGACGGCGCGGGTGGCGAAGTTGTGCGGTCACCTGCCGCTGGCGCTGCGGATCGCCGGCAACCGGCTCGCGAGCCGTCCGAAGTGGACGATCGGGCACCTGGCCGGGCAGCTGGTGGACGAACGGCGGCGGTTGTCCGCGTTGACGGCGGGGGACCTCCAGGTGCGGACGGCGTTCGAGATGTCGTACCGGCAGCTGGGGGCGAAGGCGGCGGTGCTGTTCCGGCGGTTGTCGCTGGCGCCGGGCGCGGACTTCGGGCCGGACCTGGCCGCGGTGCTGGCCGACGTGGACCGGTTCACCGCCGAGGACACGTTGGAGGAGTTGGTGGACATGAGCCTGCTGGACACCGCGGAGGTGCCCGGCCGGTACGTGTTCCACGACCTGATCCGGGTGTTCGCCGGTGAACGGCTGGTCGACGAGGAGCCGGCGCCGGTGGTGGCGCAGGCGCGGCGGCGGATGGCGGACTGGCTGCTGGGCACGGCGGTGGCGGCGGCCGGGTTCTTCGGCCCGGACGCGCGCACGACGCCGTCGGGGCCGTTGAGCAGCCAGGAGGACGCGGACGCGTGGTTGACCGCGGAGGCCGCGAACTGGTTGGGCGCGCTGCGGTGGGCGGGTGCGAACGGGCTGCACGCGGAGGTGGTGCGGCTGGCCACGGCGATGCACTGGTACTCGGACCAGCGGGGGCGGGCCGAGACGTGGGTGGAGGTGTTCACCGCGGGGGTGGCGGCGGCGCGGGCGTTGGGCAGCGTGCGCGACGAGGCGGTGCAGCTGAACTTCCTGACGTGGACGTTGTCGGTGCTGATGCGCCGGTACCCGGAGGCGTTGGCGTTGCACGACGAGGCGTGGCGGGCGGCGGTGGCGGCGGGTGACGTGACGGAGCAGGGCTGGGCCGTGCACTACCGGTCGGTGTCGGAGCTGCGGACGGGCCGGTTGGAGGAGGCGCAGGTCAGCGCGCGGCGGGCGCAGGAGCTGTTCCGGCGGGCCGGGTACCCGTTGGGTGAGCAGATCTCGTTGTCGTGCCTGGCGCTGGTGCTCGACGGGTTGGCGCGGCACGAGGACGCGGTGCAGGTGCACCGGGAGCTGCTGGCGAACGTGCGGTCGGGGAGGCCGGCGCTGGCGCCGGTGATGGCGAGCGAGATGTCGGCGACGCTGCTGGTGCGCACGGCGGACAGCCTGGGCCGGTTGGCGCGGTGGCCGGAGGTGCTGGCGGCGGCGGACGAGGCGTTGGAGCTGCTGCGGGCGGCGACCGCGCCGCCGAGCCTGTGCGACGCCCACTACCTGCGCGGGTTGGCGTTGCACCGGCTCGGCGATCCGGGAGGTGCGCTGGTCGAGCTGACGCGGGCGGCGGCGTTGGCCGCCGAGCACCGGCACCACCGGCTGGCGGTGGTGCTCGGTGTGCTGGCCGAGGTCCACGAGGCCCTGGGCGACCCGGTCGGGGCTGGGGTGTCCCGCGACCGGGCCGCGGCCGTGGAGTCAGCCGATCGGTGATGCGTTCCTAGCCATCGCCGGGTCCTTCCATGACGTGCTCTCGGGGGTGTCACCAGTCAATCGCCCGCGCGCGCCCGACACCACGCAGAACAACCGGCAGAAGTACGTGCGGTCCCCCGTCCGGGTGGCGGTGTGCTCGCAGGGTGATCGGCACGAGGGACGCCCCGCCGCCGCGACGGCTACTCGATCACGGCGAGCGCGTCGATCTCGACCAGCAGCCGGTCGGGCAGCCCGACGTACACGGTGGTGCGCGCGGGGAACGGCTGGTCGGTGACGAACTCGCCGTAGGCGGCGTTCATCTCGGCGAAGTGGGCGGTGTCGGTGAGGTAGACGCGGAGCATCACCACGTCGGTGAGGGTGGCGCCGCCGGCCGCCAGCACGGCGATCACGTTGCGCATCGCCTGCCGGGTCTGCTCGGCCACGGTGTCGCCGACGACGGCGCCGGTCGCCGGGTCGAACGCGACCTGGCCCGCCACCTGGAGCACGGGGCCCTTGCGGACGCCCTGGGAGAACGCGGCCACGGGGGTGGGCGCGTCGGCGGTCCTGATCTCGGTCTTCGCCATGGGTTGTGCGTTTCCTCTCTGGTGGTTCCTCAGTCGCGCGGCGACCAGCCGCACTCGACGGAGGCGGCTCGCGCGGTGGCGAGCAGGTCGGGCAGGTGGCCGAGCAGGCCGTCGTAGTCCAGCAGCACCTTGGGCACGGACATCGACACGGCCGCGACGACCTCGCCGCGGGCGCCGCGGACGGGCGCGGCGACGCAGTGGATGAAGTCCTCGTGCTCGGCGTTGTCGACCGCGTAGCCGGCGGCGCGGACGCGGTCGAGCTCGGCCAGGTAGGCGTCGGGGGTGGTGATGGTGTTCGCGGTCAGCGGCACGTAGTCGATGGACCGGGCGACCTCGCGGCGGCGCGGCTCGGGCAGGTCCGACAGCAGCACCTTGGCCACGGCGGTGCAGTGCAGCGGGGCCCGTCTGCCGATGCGCGAGTACATCCGCATCGGGTGGGTGCTGTCGTACTTGTCGATGTAGATGACCTCGCCGTCCTCGTAGGAGGCGAGGTGGACGGTGTAGCCGGTGCGGGCGTTGAGGTCGCGCAGGGCGTTCTCGGCGCTGCGCCGCACGTCCCGCTCCTCCAGCGCCCGGTTGGCCAGGTCGAACAGGGCGGTGCCGAGCCGGTAGTGGTGCACGCCCTCGCGCTGCACGAACCGGTGCGACTCCAGCGTGCGCAGCAGCCTCATGGCGGTCGACTTGTGCACGTCGATGACGCCCGACAGCTCGTCCAGCGTCTTGGGCCCGGTGGCCAGTTCCCCCACCAGGGTCAGCGCCCGGTCCAGGCTTTGGCTCATCGACGTCTCCTCAGGTGTGCGGCGGCCCACGTGCGGGAATCGGCGTCCAGCAGTGGCACGGTCACCGCGGGCGGCAGCGACTCGCCGACATCCTCCCTGGTGAGCAGCGCGGAGGCGGCCAGGAGGTGCCCGACGCGCAGTCGCCGGGCCGGTGGCTCGCCGGCGAGGTGCGCGGCGAGGTAGCCGGCGGCGAACGCGTCGCCCGCGCCGACGGGTTCCACGACGTCCACGCGCAGGCCGGGCTGGAACGTCGACGTGCCGCCTTCGAGCACGGTCGCGCCCCGTGCGCCGTGCTTGACCACGAGCGTCGTCGGGCCGGGCAGCAGCGCCCGCAGCTCGGTCGGGTCGCCGACGCCCCACACGGCGTGCGCCTCGTCGGAGCCGGCGAGCACGACGTCCGCCGCGTCGGCGAGCTCCCGCAGCACGGACGGGTCGCGGTCGTGCCACAGCGCGGGCCGCCAGTTCAGGTCGAACGACACGGGCGCGGCGCGCGGTCGGCGCAGGACGGCCCGCAGCAGGTCCAGGCAGCTGTCCGAGAGCGCCGCGGTGATGCCGCTGACGTGGACCAGGGCCACGTCGTCCCAGGTCATCCGGTCCAGCGCGTCCGGTCCCATCGCGGACGCCGCCGAGCCGCGCCGGTAGTACCGCACGGGGCTGCCGGCGGCGTCGGCTTCCTTGACGTAGAGGCCGGTCGGCCGGTCGGGGTCGACGCGCACGCCGGTGACGTCCACGCCCGCGCCGCTCACCGCGTCGAGGACCGCGCCGCCGAACGCGTCGTCGCCCACCGCGCCCACCCAGCGGCTGCGCACGCCGAGGCGGGCCAGGTGGATGGCCACGTTGGACTCGGCGCCGCCGATCGCCCGGGTCCAGGTGCGCGCCGCGCGCGCCGGGCCGGGTTCGGCGGGCACCAGCACCGCCATGGTCTCGCCCAGGCACACCACGCCGCCCGGCAGGTCGAACCGCATCCGAACTCCTTGATTGACGGCGGCGGTGACCGAATGTTACACACTCCAACATCACATCGCGCAATAGCCGTTGCATTCTACGCAACGTTAGGAGCGGGAGACGTGGATCTCGACGCTGTGGCCGCCCTCCGCGACGAGCGGGTCGACTGGCGGTTCAAGGGCCTGCCCGCCGACGCGTTCGGCGCCACGATCGGCGACGTGGCGGCCCGCCGGCTCGACCTGTTCACCGACGGCTTCGTCGGCCCCCTGGTCGTGCTGGACGCCGCCGCGCTGGAGCACAACCTCGCCACCATGGCCCGCTGGTGCGCCGACCACGGCGTGCTGCTGGCCCCGCACGGCAAGACGACCATGGCCCCGCAGCTGTTCGCCCGCCAGTTGGCGCACGGCGCGTGGGGCATCACCGCCGCCAACACCAGCCAGCTGCGGGTCTACCGGGCGTTCGGGGTGCGGCGGGTGCTGCTCGCCAACCAGCTCGTGGACCCCGCCGGGCTGCGCTGGCTGGCCGCCGAACTGGCCGCCGACGACACGTTCGAGTTCACCTGTTGGGTCGACTCCGTCGCCGGGGTGGCGCGGATGACCGAGGCGCTGGGCGCGGTCGCGCGGCCGGTCGACGTGCTGGTCGAGCTCGGGGCGCGCGGCGGGCGGACCGGCGCGCGCGACCAGGCCACCGCGTCGGAGGTGGCGCGGGCCGCCGCCGCCAGCCCGTCGCTGCGCCTGGTCGGCGTCGGCGGCTACGAGGGCGCGCTGGCGCACGACGCGTCGCCCGAGGCGCGCTCCGTCGTGGACGGCTACCTGACCTCGTTGCGGGACCTGGCGATCGCGCTGCGGGACCTGTTCGACGTGGACGAGCCGATCGTCACCGCCGGTGGCAGCGCCTACTTCGACCAGGTGGCGGCGAAGCTCACCGAACCGTGGCCGTTCCCGGTGCGGCCGGTGCTGCGCAGCGGCGCGTACATCACCCACGACGACGGGTTCTACCGCGGCATCTCGCCCCTGGGCCGCACGCCCGGCGCGCAACCGTTCCGCAGCGCGCTGCGCGCGTGGGCGCAGGTCACCTCACGGCCGCAGCCGGACCTGGCGCTGCTGACGCTGGGCAAGCGGGACGCGTCGTTCGACGAGGGCCTGCCCGAGCCGCAGGTCGTGCGCGGCCGCGACGGCGTCGAGCGCCCGTTCTCCGCCGAGGTCACCGCGCTCAACGACCAGCACGCGTTCGTCCGGCTGTCCGGTGACGAGGTCGAGGTCGGCGATTGGGTCGGCCTCGGCCTGTCCCACCCCTGCACGGTGTTCGACAAGTGGCCGCTGATTCCCGTGGTCGACGGCACCACCGTCGTCGACCTGGTCCGCACCTACTTCTAGGAGGCACGACGGCGTGGACATCGTCTTCAGGGGCGCACGGGTCGTGGACGGCACCGGCGCGCCCTCCTACCGGGCGGACGTGGGCGTGCGCGACGGGCGGGTGGCCGCGATCGGCGACCGGCTCGACGGGCGGCGGGTGATCGACGCCGACGGCCGGGTCCTCGCGCCCGGCTTCATCGACATGCACTCCCACTCCGACCTGCGGGTGCTGGCCGAGCCGGACCACCTGGCGAAGGTGTCCCAGGGCGTGACCACCGAGGTCCTGGGCCAGGACGGGCTGTCCTACGCGCCCGTGGACGACGACGTGCTGGCCGTGCTGCGCGCCCAGCTGGCCGGGTGGAACGACGACCCGCCCGGCTTCGACTGGGACTGGCGGTCGGTCGGCGAGTACCTGGACCGCCTCGACCGGGGCATCGCGGTCAACGCCGCCTACCTCGTGCCGCAGGGCACGCTGCGGATGCTGTGCGTCGGCTACGACGACCGGCCCGCCACCGACGCCGAGCTCGACCGGATGCGGGAACTGCTGGCGCGGTCGATGCGCGAGGGCGCGCTGGGCATGTCGTCCGGCCTGACCTACACCCCCGGCATGTACGCCGACACCGCCGAGCTGACCGAGCTGTGCCGGGTCGTCGGCGAGCACGGCGGCTTCTACAGCCCGCACCACCGCAGCTACGGCGCGGGCGCGCTGGAGGCGTACGCCGAGATGGTGCGCGTGTCCCGGGACGCCGACTGCCCGCTGCACCTCGCGCACGCCACGATGAACTTCGAGGTCAACCGGGGTCGCGCGGGCGAGCTGCTCGACCTGCTCGACCGGGCCATCGCGGACGGCGCCGACATCACCCTCGACACCTACCCCTACCTGCCCGGCGCGACGTACCTGTCGGCGTTGCTGCCGAGCTGGGCGGGCGAGGGCGGCCCGGAGGCGACCCTGGCCAGGCTGTCCGACGCGGGCACGCGCGAGCGGATCCGGGTCGAGGTCGAGGAGACCGGCTCCGACGGCTGCCACGGCGTGCCGGTCGACTGGTCCACCATCGAGGTCAACGGCGTGCGCGAGGCCCGCAACGCGCACCTGGTCGGGTTGTCGATCGCCGAGTCCGCGCGGCGTGCCGGGCGTCCGCCGGCCGAGCTGTACTTCGACGTCCTGCTGTCCGAGCGGCTGGGCACCTCGTGCCTGATGCACGTCGGCCACGAGGACAACGTCCGCGCGATCATGCGGCACCCGGCGCACACCGGCGGCAGCGACGGCCTGCTCGTCGGCGACCGGCCGCACCCGCGCGCGTGGGGCACGTTCCCCCGCTACCTCGCCCGGTACGTGCGCGAACTGGGCGTGCTGGGGCTGGAGGAGTGCGTGGCCCACCTGACCGGGCGGGCCGCGCGGCGGCTCCGGCTGGCCGACCGGGGGCTCGTCCGCGAGGGCTGCGCCGCCGACCTCGTGCTGTTCGACCCCGACGCGGTCGCCGACACCGCGACGTTCGACGAACCCCGGCAGGCCGCCGCGGGCATCAGCCACGTCGTCGTCAACGGGGTGCCCGTGCTCGACGAGGGCGCGCGGACCGACGCCCTGCCCGGCCGTTCCCTGCGACACCACCGGAGCCGCGCGTGATCGACTGGTTGCAGCACACCACCGGAGGGCTGCTGACGCTGTCCGCGATCAGCATCGCCCTCCTGCTCGCGATGATCATCAGGTGGAAGGTCGAGCCGTTCATCGCGCTGCTCATCGTCGGCCTGCTCGTCGCTCTCGCCGCGGGCCTGCCCGTGGAGACGCTGGTCGGTTCGGCGCAGAAAGCGTCGGAGTCGTTGGTGGAGAAGGGCTTCGGCGGCATCCTCGGGCACGTCGCCGCGATCATCGGCCTCGGCACGCTGCTCGGCTCCATCCTGGAGGCGTCCGGCGGCGCGGAGGTGCTGACCCGGTCGCTGCTGCGGGCGTTCGGCGAGAACCGCGCCCCGCTGGCCATGGGCCTGGCCGGGTTGATCTTCGGTGTGCCGGTGTTCTTCGACATCGGCATCTTCGTGCTCGCTCCCCTGGTGTACGTGGCTGCGAAGCGCAGCGGCCGGTCGATCGTGCTCTACGCGATGCCGCTGCTGGCGGGCCTGTCGGTGATGCACGCGTTCATGCCGCCGCACCCCGGGCCCGTCGCGGCGGCCGGGCTGCTCGGCGTCGAACTCGGCTGGATCATCATCATGGCGCTGGCCGTAGCGCTGCCCGCGTGGTTCATCGGCGGCGTGCTGTTCTCCGCGTGGATGGGCAAACGGCTGCACGTGCCCGTGCCGGAGGAGATGCTGGCCGCCGCGGCGAAGACGCGGGACGACCAGGCCAAGGGCGAGCCGCCGCTGTCGCTGGTGCTGGGCATCATCGCGGTGCCGCTGGTGCTGATCCTGGCGGGCACGTTCGGCAGCATCCTGCTGCCCAAGGGCTCCACCGTGCTCGGCGTGTTCACGTTCTTCGGCACGCCCGCGGTGGCGTTGACGATCGCCGTGCTGCTCGCGTTCTGGCTGCTGGGTTCCCGGCGCGGGATGACGCGGGCCCAGCTGACCGAGCTGTCCGCCGCGTCGCTGCGGCCGGTGGCGATGATCCTGCTCGTGGTCGGCGCCGGCGGGTTCTTCGGCGCGGTCCTGTCCGCGACAGGGGTCGGCAAGGTGCTCGCCACGTCGCTGGCCGACATCGGGCTGCCGGTGATCGCGCTGTCGTACGTGATCAGCTGCGGGATGCGCATCGCGCAGGGCTCGGCCACCGTCGCGATCGTGACCACGACCGGGATCGTCGCGCCCGTGGTGGCGGACCTGGACTACTCGCAGCCGCAGTTGGCGCTGCTGGTCATGTCGATCGCGGCGGGCTCGATCATCGCCTCGCACGTCAACGACGGCGGGTTCTGGATCGTGTCCCGCTACTTCGGCCTGTCGGTGAAGGAAACCCTCCAGACGTGGACCGTGCTGGAGACCATCCTGTCCGTGGTCGGCTTCGTCGTCGCCGCACTGCTCAGCTTGGTCGTGTAGCTCGGCGGCGGTGGGCAGACGCCAGGCTCGGCCCCTGCCCACCGCCGCCAGGTCTACGGGTGATCGGTCTCCGGGTGATCGGTCTCCGGCTTTCAGCCTCCCGACAGCGTTCAGCGCTCAGCGCTCAGCCGCCGGCCTGCACACCGTCCGGCCGCGAGCCAACCGGTTCACCGGAACCTCGCTACCCCTCCCCCAACGCCGCGTGGAACCCGGCCAGGTACGTGCGCAACCCCCGCTGGCCGCTGCGCATCATCAGCTCGTGGTTGGCCAGCAGCAACGGCCGGGCGACGACCGAAAGGCGCCGCAGCAACCGTTTGCGCACCACGACCTCCTGCTCGTAGACCAACCGCGACCCGGCCCCCTCAGCGAAGATCCGCCAACTCGCCGTCCCGTCGAGATCCCCGACCAGGTCCGCGCGCAACAACCCCACCCCCGGCTCCCGCGCGTTGTGGCGCGCCTGGAACACCAGGTCGTACGGCAACACCGAACGGCACCGGAGCTCGGCCACCTCGTCGGCGACCCGACGGGCCGCACGCACCTGCGGCCACCAGCTCGGATAGCTGCCCAGATCGGCCAACACCTCAAACGCCCGCTCGGGTGTGCTCTCCACCGACCAGACGCTGCGGAAGCGGTACGAGTTCAGCGGCATGCAGCCATAGTCACGCACACCGGCCGCCGCAGTCACCTGCGCGAGCCGATCACCTGCCCGAGCCGCCCGCCAGGGTCACCTGCACACGAACCGCGTGCCTGCCCAGGTCACGTCCACGAGCCAGGTCCGTCCACGGGCCAGGTGCACACGAGCCGCGCACGTGGCCGTCCCACCTACCCCAGCACACACGCGCAACGGGTGCGCCCGGCGCTGGGCCGAGTACGCGCGAGCCGCGGGGCGTCCGAGTCGCGTAGGGCGGTGCAGGTGGACGGCGGCCCGAGTGGTGAGGCCCGAGTGGACGGCGGCTCGGGTGGTGGGCGGCTCGGGTGGTGGGCGGCTCGGGTGGTGGGAGGTTCGAGGGATGTCGGCATGATGATGTGCCTGGCCGTCGCGCCTCCCTTTATTCCGGCAACGTATTCCGTGTTTCCATTCATACCCGCAGGTCCGTAACGCTTTCGGGTGATCTTGGTTCAGCTCACGGCGGCTTCGGCGGGGAGGGCTTCGCGGAGGAATTGGCCCGTGTAGCTGTCGGTGACGTCGGCGACCTGTTCCGGGGTGCCCTCGGCCACCACCATGCCGCCGCCGGACCCACCTTCCGGGCCCATGTCGACCAGCCAGTCCGACGTCTTGATCACGTCGAGGTTGTGCTCGATCACGATCACCGTGTTGCCCTTGTCGACCAGGCCGTTGATCACGCCGAGCAGTTTGCGGATGTCCTCGAAGTGCAGGCCCGTGGTGGGTTCGTCGAGGATGTAGACGGTCTTGCCGGTGGACCGCTTCTGCAGCTCCGCCGCGAGCTTCACCCGCTGCGCCTCACCGCCGGACAGGGTGGGCGCGGGCTGGCCCAGCCGCACGTACCCGAGACCGACGTCGACCAACGTGCGCAGGTGCCGGTGGATGGCGTTGATCGGCTCGAAGAACGTCGCCGCCTCCTCGATCGGCATGTCGAGGACCTCGGAGATCGTCTTGCCCTTGTAGTGCACTTCCAGGGTCTCGCGGTTGTACCGGGCGCCCTTGCACACCTCGCACGGCACGTAGACGTCCGGCAGGAAGTTCATCTCGATCTTGATCGTGCCGTCGCCCGCGCACGCCTCGCAGCGCCCGCCCTTGACGTTGAACGAGAACCGGCCCGGCTGGTAGCCGCGCACCTTCGCCTCGGTGGTGGCCGCGAACAGCTTGCGGATGTGGTCGAACACACCGGTGTAGGTGGCCGGGTTGGACCGCGGGGTGCGGCCGATCGGCGACTGGTCGACCTGCACGAGCTTGTCGACCTGGTCCAGTCCGCGCACGCGTGTGTGCCTGCCCGGGACCTGCCGCGCGCCGTTGAGCTTGTTCGCCAGCACGGTCGCGAGGATGTCGTTGACGAGCGTGGACTTGCCGGAGCCGGACACGCCGGTGACCGAGACGAGGCAGCCGAGCGGGAACGACACGTCGATGCCGCGCAGGTTGTGCTCGCGCGCGCCGACTACGGTGAGCTGCCGCTTCTTGTCGACCTTGCGGCGGGCGGCGGGCATGGGGATCTCCTTGCGCCCCGCCAGGTACGCGCCGGTGATCGACTCCTTGTTCTTCAGCAGCTCCTTGTAGGTGCCGCTGTGCACGACCTTGCCGCCGTGCTCGCCCGCGCCGGGGCCGATGTCGACCACCCAGTCGGAGGTGCGGATGGTGTCCTCGTCGTGCTCGACCACGATGAGCGTGTTGCCCAGGTCGCGCAGCCGGATCAGGGTTTCGATCAACTTGTGGTTGTCACGCTGGTGCAACCCGATCGAGGGTTCGTCCAGCACGTAGAGCACGCCGACGAGCCCGGAGCCGATCTGCGTCGCCAACCTGATCCGCTGAGCTTCTCCACCCGAAAGTGTGCCGGACGCGCGGTCCAGTGACAGGTAGTTGAGGCCGACGTCGAGCAGGAAGTGCAGCCGGGCCTGGATCTCCTTGAGCACCGCGCCCGCGATCATCGACTCGCGCTTGCCGAGCTTGAGCCCGTCGAGGAAGTCGGAGCACTCCGACACCGACATGGCGCACACCTCGGCGATGGACTTGTCGCCCTTGCGCCCGTGGTGCAGCGTGACGGCCAGGATCTCCGGCTTGAGGCGCGTGCCCTGGCACGTGGGGCACGGCACCTCCCGCATGTAGCCCTCGTACTTCTCCCGCATGTACTCGGACTCGGTCTGCTCCTGCCGCCGTTCCAGGAACGGGATCACGCCCTCGTAGTTGGCGTAGTAGGAGCGTTCGCGACCGTAGCGGTTCTTGTAGCGGACGTTGACCTGCTCGTCCACGCCGTGCAGCACGGCCTTCTGCGCCCTGGCGGGCAGCTGCCGCCACGGCGTGTCCATCCGGAACCCGATGGCGAGGCCGAGGGACTCCAGCAGCCGGGTGAAGTACTCGGCGGTCTGGCCGGACGCCCACGGCGCGATCGCGCCCTCGCCCAGCGACAGCTCGTCGTCGGGGACGACCAGCTCCGGGTCGACCTCCTTGCGCACGCCGATGCCGGTGCAGGCGGGGCAGGCGCCGTAGGGCGAGTTGAACGAGAACGACCGCGGTTCCAGGTCTTCGATGGCCAGCGGGTGGCCGTTCGGGCAGGCCAGGTGCTCGGAGAAGCCGCGGACGCGGCCCGGGTCGCCCTCGGGCACGTCCACGAACTCCAGCTCGACCAGGCCGTCGGCCAGGCGCAGCGCCGTCTCCACCGAGTCGGTCAGCCGCTGCTTGGAGCTCGCCTTGACGCTGAGCCGGTCGATCACGACCGCGATGTCGTGCTTCTCCTGCTTCTTGAGCTTCGGCACCTCGCCGAGGGCGTGCACCACGCCGTCGACCTTGGCGCGCGAGTAGCCCTGGGACTGGAGCGTGGAGAACAGGTCGAGGTACTCGCCCTTGCGGCCGCGGATGACCGGGGCGAGCACCTGGAACTTGGTGCCCGACTCCATGGCCAGCACCTGGTCCACGATCTGCTGGGGCGTCTGCTTGCTGATCGCCTCGCCGCAGGTGGGGCAGTGCGCCTTGCCGGCGCGGGCGTAGAGCAGCCGCAGGTAGTCGTAGACCTCGGTGATGGTGCCCACGGTCGACCGCGGGTTGCGGCTGGTCGACTTCTGGTCGATCGACACCGCGGGCGACAGGCCCTCGATGAAGTCGACGTCGGGCTTGTCCATCTGGCCGAGGAACTGCCGCGCGTAGGCCGAGAGCGACTCGACGTAGCGGCGCTGGCCCTCGGCGAAGATCGTGTCGAAGGCGAGGCTGGACTTGCCCGAGCCGGACAGCCCGGTGAACACGATGAGGCTGTCCCTCGGCAGGTCGAGGTCCACCCCTCGCAGGTTGTGCTCGCGCGCCCCGCGAACGACAAGCCGGTCGGCCACAACGGTTCCCTTCGGTTCTTGACCTTTCCCCGAACAGACGTTCGAAAAGCGTATCGGACCACTGCTTCGGCCCTGTCGGGGAGGGCGTCCACCATGCTAGTAGGACTTCGTTAGGTGCTGTTGAGCTGCGGCTTTGTTGGCGGTGTTCGGGTCTGGACGGGTTGTTGGCAGGTGTGGCAGTGGCCGGTCCAGACCGCGAGTAAGTGTTGGAGGTGGCGCAGGACGGCGTAGAGGGTCAGTCCCGCGCAGGGGCTTTTGGGGTGCGGCGGAGCTTGGTGCAGATGGCCTGGGCGAGGGAGGCGAGGGTGACGTGGCGGTGCCATCCGAGCCAACTGCGGCCTTCGAAGTGGTCCAGGCCGAGGCCGTCCTTGAGTTCGCGGTAGTCGTGCTCGATGCGCCAGCGGATCTTGGCGATCCTGACCAGGTCGCGCAGCCGGATGTCGGGTGGGAGGGTGGACAGCCAGTAGTCGGTGGGCTCGGCGGCGCCGGTGGGCCATTCCGCGAGCAGCCAGCACTCCGGGAGACTGCTGTCGGCGTTCTTCGGGATGTGGCGGTTGGCCGGGCGGACCCGCAGGGCCAGGAACCGCGACCGCATCCGTCCGGTCGGGTTGGCCGGGCTCTTGTGGGAGCCGTGGCGCCAGACCACGAACTTCCCCGCCGACCGACCTGCGGCCATGGCCAGGGTCTTCAGGTCGACGGGCGGGTCGGGGTAGCGGGGTTCGGGTCGTCGGCCGATTCCGCCGTGGGCGGGTGTGACCGGCGCCGCCGTGGCGGGATGGGCGGTGGCGATCGGGTTGACCGCGACCGCGTAGGTCAGTCCGCGGTCGGTGAGTCCCTGGCGGAAGCCGGAGGCGTCGCCGTAGCCTGCGTCGGCGACCACGGGCCGGGCGGGCAGGCCCCATCGGATGAGTTCGTCGATCATGTCCAGGGCCAGGCGCCACTTCTCCCGGTGCCGTTGGTCCTCGGGGATCGCGCACCGTTGCCGCCTGCGCCGGGTTTCGGCGGCCTGGTCCGGGGTGGCGGCCTTGTGGTCGTCCCAGGACTCGGGCAGGAACAACCGCCAGTCCAGCGCCGCCGACGCCCAGTCGGTCACCGCGTGCACGCTGACCCCGACCTGGCAGTTCGCGGTCTTGCCCAACGCGCCGCAGTACATCCGCGCCACTCCCGGCGACGAGGTCCCGTCCTTGGGGAACGCGGTGTCGTCCACCGCGAACGCGTCCGGATCGACGAAGTCCGCCGCCCACACCGCCAACCGCCGCCGCACCTCCACGTGATCCCACGTCGAGGTCGTGACGAACTGCTGCAACTGCTGGTGATCCACCCCGAGACGCTCGCCCATCGGCTGCATCGACTTGCGCTTGCCGTCCAACAACAGCCCACGCAGATACAGCTCGCCCTTCGCCCGCTGATCACGCCGGGCGAACCCACCGAACATGCCAGCAGCGAAGTCCTCGATCACCGGGCGAACCAGCGCCATCTCCTCCGGCCTCACCGCCACAGAAGATCACACAACCGACACACCCCCACACCCGACCTAACGAAGTCCTACTAGGACCGGGTACCGACAATTCGTGACGGGCACACTCCCCCGATCGTGCGCCAACGGCTCTACCGGTCGGTAGTGAACGCCCCTACGCTGGGGTGATAGGCCGTTCGGCCGCAAACGCCGGGATGAGGTGCCCATGAGCTTCGCTGATGCCGCCCAGGTCCGATCCGCCCAGACGAGCGTACCCGCGCCCCGCGAGCAGTCGGCCGCGGTCCAGGACGCGGTCGCCGGGCTCGCCGAGGTCGACCGGGCGACAGGCGTGTTGTACGAGGTCGTGGCGGCTTTGGACCTCTCCGCGTTGCGCGGTCCGAGCCTGCTGCCGGGGTGGAGCCGGGCGCACGTGGTGACGCACATCGCGCGCAACGCCGACGCCCTGGTGAACCTGCTCACGTGGGCGAAGACGGGCGTCGAGCACCAGATGTACCCGAGCGCGGCCGACCGCGACGCCGACATCGCCGAGGGCGCTGGCCGGTTGCCGCAGCTGCTGCGGGCCGACCTGGACGCGGCGTGCCAGCGGTTCGCCGTGGCCGCCCGGGAGCTGCCGGCCACGGCGTGGGAGGCGGAGGTCGCGCACCCGAAGTCGGGTCCGTTCCTGGCGCACCGGGTGCCGTGGCTGCGGCTGCGGGAGGTGTGGTTCCACCTGGTCGACCTCGACGGGGGCGTCGGGTTCGACGACCTGCCGCCGGAGCTGCTGGAGCACTTCCTGGAGGACGCC
Organism: Saccharothrix sp. 6-C; assembly: GCF_016695385.1. NCBI lineage: Bacteria > Bacillati > Actinomycetota > Actinomycetes > Pseudonocardiales > Pseudonocardiaceae > Saccharothrix > Saccharothrix sp. 6-C. The sequence continues at coordinate 6,472,018 of NZ_CP064192.1, forward strand.
GTCGGCCAGTACGCCGACCGGGCCGACACGCCGTCGGTGCTGGTGGAGGCGGTGTTCCCGAACGGCGGTCAGCGCAGCTGGGCGTTGACCGCGGCGGACGGCGCGACCTCGCCCGCGGTGGGCGGCGCGGCGGCGGACGTGCTGGCGTGGCTGACCGGGCGCCACAGCGGCGCCCGGCTGAACGGGACGGCGCCGACGCTGCCCAAGTGGCTCTGAGCGGCGTGCAGGCGGGCGGTGAGCAGCAGGCCGGCCAGGGTCGGCCTGCTCGCGGTCAGCGCCCGGTGCGCCGGGCGTTCCACGAACTTGGTCAACAGCCAGCCGAGGAACACGGCCGAGGCGGTGAAGAACGCGAGCTGGGTCCACGGCCCGCCGTAGGGCGCGACCTCGGCCATCACGACGTAGCCGAGTTCCTGGTGCACCAGGTACACGCCGTATGAGATGCCCGCCAGCCACTTGATCGGTCGGGAGAGCAGGCGCACGGGCGCGACGTCCCAGTCCGGGCCGCCCGCCGCGGCGCACACGCCGATCAGCAGGACGCCGAACCCGATGGTCGACCCGAGGTCGCCGCTGTGCCCGGCCTGCGCCAACAGGGCGGCCGTGAGCAGGGCGAACAGGTGCCGGTCGCCGAGCCGTCCCTTGGACCACAGCCAGATGGCGATGCCGATGGCGAACAGCTGCGCCCGTTGCGCGCCCAGACCGTTGTAGAGGACGTGGACCAGGCCGGGGTCGGCGGTCCAGTCCCTGATGACCAGGGGGACCACGACGAGGGTCCAGAGCAGCGCCTTGACCGCCCGGCCGCGGATGCGCGACGCCAGCAGGGCGCCCGCGACGAACCCGGTGATCTGGATCGGGAGCGTCCAGTAGGCCACGTCGACCAGGCGTGCCTCGGGGAACCAGCTCTGCAGCATGAGGACGTTGACGAGCAGGTCGCGCGGTTCGAGCTCGCTCCAGCCGTCCGGGGTGAAGTGGCGCAGCACGGTGTAGGTGCAGACGACGGCGACCAGGTAGGCGGGCAGCAGTCGGGCCAGGCGGTTGCGCAGGAAGCGGCCGGGTTCGCCCTTGGCCAGGGAGGCGCAGGCGAAGAAGGCGGAGATCACCACGAGCGTGCTGGCGCCGAACTCGAAGCCGAACACGAAGGCCGGGCGGCCGAGCTCGGGGTGGTTGGCCGGGCCGACGCGGGTGGCGTGCTGCAGGAGCACGCACAGCACGGCGAGGATGCGCAGGACGTCCCAGTTGATCCGACGTTTGGTAGGCACGAGGAAGAAGGACCCTAATCAGACGAAATCGGAGGGGCGACGGTGACCGTTACCAACCCTATGGGGTCGACCTGTGGGGACCCTGAAGGGTGCCCGGTCGGATACGGTCGGCCATTGTGGACGTACTAGAGGACTACACGGGGCACGTGTCACCGGGCGGACCGGCGGCTCGGCGCACCCTCGACGCGCTGACCATCACCAAGGTCTCCGTCGGCCCGATGGACAACAACGCGTACCTGCTGGTCTGCCGCGCGACGAACGAGGGTCTGCTGATCGACGCGGCGGCCGACCCGGAGCGGCTGTCGGACGTGGTCGGCCACGAGGTGGACCGGCCGAGGTTGAAGACGGTCGTCACCACCCACCGCCACCAGGACCACTGGGGGGCGCTCGGCGCGGTCGCGGGCGCGAACGGCTCCAACACCATCGCGCACGCGGCGGACGCGGACGTGCTGCCCATCCCGCCGGACGTGCTGGTCGGGCACGGCGACGTGGTGAACGTCGGCGAGGTCCCCTTGACGGTGATCCACCTGCGCGGCCACACGCCGGGCTCGATCGCCCTGCTGTACCGCGACCCGACCGGCCACGCCCACCTCTTCACCGGGGACTCGCTGTTCCCCGGCGGTCCTGGACGGACAACAAGCCCGGAGGACTTCAAGAGCCTGATGGACGACTTGGAGACCCGGGTCTTCGGGGAACTACCCGATGACACCTGGTTCTATCCCGGTCACGGGGATGATTCCACGCTCGGAGCAGAGCGTCCCAAGCTCGGCGAGTGGCGTTTGCGCGGCTGGTGAGCTGATGGACCTCCCGGACGGGGCCGCCTGACTTATCAGGCGGCCCCGTCTGCTGTTGGCGCAGCGCGACGGGGCCTTGATCGGACGCTGGAGGTCCGACCGTGCGCACATCGTGCCAGGTCCACAGCTTGCAGGCGGTGCTGTCGTGAGCATCGAAGCGATCAACTGGGCGCTCAACCACGCCCCCATCCCCACCGACCGCAAGGACGCGTCGACGCTGGCGATCACCTTGATCGCACTCGCCAACCACGCCGGCCCGGACGGCACCGACGCCTTCCCGTCGGTGGACCTGATGACCACCTACACCCGCCTGTCCCGCCGGACCGTTCAGCGCTCGCTGCGGTCGCTGGAAGACCTGGGCCTGATCCGCAAGGGCAACACCCGCGTACGGGATGCCCGGATCGAGCGGGCCGACTGGCGCCCGCAGGTCTACAACCTGGTCCTGTCCGCGCGGTTGTCCACAGGTCAGCCAACGGAGCGCCAGGATGGCACCCCGCTGACCAGGACGGGGCGTCGCCAGCGCACGAACGGGGTGTCAGGAGCGACCAAGCGGGGCGTCAGCACGACGCCCGAACCGTCCTTTAACCGTCCAGGGAACCGTCCCGCGCCGAGCGCGCCCGGTGGGCGCTCGGCGGTGTCGCCGGAGTGTGGGCAGTGCGACGCCCGTCCGGGTGACCCGATCTCCGCCCGTGTGATCTGGGCCGACGAAGACCGCACTCGGTCCACGCCATGCCCGCGCTGCGCGCCGCAGCGGCTGGGAGGTGCGCGATGAGTGGGCGCGTCCACCTCGTCTACCGGGAGCCAGCCACCATATTTCACCCGAATGGGTGGACTTCGGCGCCGTACTGCCTGGATGACCAGGCCACCGCAGAGCGGCTGCGTGACGCGACCAACTTCTTGTCCGGGCGGAGTGCCGCTGGACGTCGCACCTGGCACATCACCGACTGCCCCGGAAACGACTGCGGGGTGCGGCGATGAATACGGCACCTCCGATGCCCGAACCGAGCGACGACGACGTGGAGCGCACTGTGACCGAGCTGGAGAAGTACATAGCCGGCCATGCGCGGGCCGTCGAGCCAGCGGAGTCGAAGCGGGTTCGCGACCTGCGGTCCGAGGTCGCCGAGGCGCACGCGCTGCTGGCGTTGCAAGCCGACACAGCGCCGTTGCTCGTGGATACCGACCGTGTGCGGCGGACCCGTAAGCGGGCCGCTGAGGCTGCTCGGCTGCACGCCCTCGCACAGAACCCGGCGGCGCGGGCGTGGCAGGCCGCACGAGCGCGGCTCGTCCTGACCGCCGTCGCGTTGGCGGCACTCGTCGGCGCGCTGGGCTGGTCCACCACGGGAGTGCACTACACGCTGACCCGGAGCATGGCCGAGCGGAACGCGGCGTGGTGGGGCGCGTGGGCGGTCGAGCCGGTTATCTCCGCCGTGCTGCTGGTCGTGGTGGCGGCCAAGGCTTACCTCGCGACACGGGGCCGGACGCTGACGCACCGGCACCTGAGCGTCGTGGAGTTCGGCGCGCTGGCCGTCACGCTCACGCTCAACATCTGGCCCTACACCCCGTGGCAGGCCGACCGGTTCGACGCAATGCAGCTACTCGCCCACGCGATCGGCCCTCTGGTCGCCATCGGCGCTGTCGCCGTCATGCCGGTCATCTGGACCGCCTTCTCCGACCTCGACCACGGCCTACCGGTAGCCGCTACCACCCCGGAGTACAAGCACAACGTCCCCGGAGATGCACCCAAGCCGGGGCGGGCTACCGACATGCGTACCGCTCTACTGGTGAGGCGCGCTCGCCGACTGATCACCGACGGACAACTGCCTGCGGACCCGTCGGCCACCCGCCTGCGCGAGGCCTTGGGATGCGGCACCGATGCCGCACGTGAAGTCCGCGACGCCCTTCGCACGAAGGGAACGGAGTGACCGAGCCACGGACGAAGGACCGGCCCATCGGTGGCGAATTGATCGTCAGTCCCTCCCCTGCTTCAGCCGCCCGCTCGGACAGCCAGACGTGCTGGACGGCGAGCTGATCACCGACACTGAGTACTCGCGCACCCGTCGACGATGACGCCCATAGCCCCAAGGGCTGCGGAGCCACCGGAGGTCTTGGCGCTGCTGGCCGACGAGTTGACCGACGACGAGCACGGCCTCGTCTCGACGGCCGAGTTGAGCTGGGTGGCGTGGGTCGGCACAGCATGTGCCGACCCGCCCGACCCACGCCAGAAGGTACAAACACGGTCATGATTGGCACCGACAGCTATAAAGACCACGGTGCTGCCCCAACCACGTCGACCGAATGGCCAAAGCCATCCACGTCCTTCAAACTACGACATCGCCGTAGGATGAAAGGCTCAGTGCGGACACCCGGTTGTGACGTCTGCATCACCGTGGCCACGCGTCAGTCGACTAGGTTCGTCTGCACCAGACGCCTGACTTCGTCGCTGCCTCCATGGACAATCCTGGCCGTTTCTTCGTCGGGATCAGCGCAGATGTACACGTACTCACCGACTTGCAGGCCGAACCGCCGGACGTAGATGCCGAAGCCGTGCGTGAATCCCGTCTCGTTGTTGTACGCGGCGGTACCACAGGGCTCGCCTCGTCCGTCGATCAGCTCGAACCTGGTGGATGGGGTGCCAGCCGGAAGCCACCGACGCAGCAGCACCCCCGTCAGCCTGAAGTTGGACGTCACGGCCATCATAACCCATGGGCAATCGTTTGACGTTACACCAGCGCGGAAGTCTCGGTTCTCCGTCAGAGAGCGTGCCCGCGCCTGTCTCTGGACGGTCGCAACCATGTCCGAGGCAACCTGCGTACCGCGGACCGTCCATACGTTTCGGTCCAACTGCACGAAGGCGGGATGGAAGGTCAGATACAAGCCGACCGTACTAAGATTCATGCCGAACGCCTCGGCGGTCTCCATCAGGCTAGTTCGGTCCAGGACACCGTTCGGCGACATCCTGATCAGCTCGACGAGAAGCGCCGCCTCGACACCGAGTTCCGTATTAGCATCCAGCGGGACCGTCGCGCTAATCTCGTTGCCGTCGAGCGCAAACTGTTCGTGCCATTCGCAGAATGCCCGCAGTCCGGTGATGGTCGGTGCCACCAGATCTGCCTGGTCTGCGGTGTGACCGGAATTGCGGTAGGCCCAGAAGTTTTCGACCGCCTGCCGTGCGCTGGATAGATCGACAGGCTGATGCACGGACAGAAGAGTGCGGAGTGTGTTGACCAAGCGGTTACGCGCTGAGGACGCCCAGGTGACGTGGTCCTCGTTGAGCCACACAACCGACTCCGACGCTGCCAATAGTGCTCTGACATCGTCCTCGGTGACGACGACACCGGAATCGAGTGCCTCGTCACTGACCTGAAGTAGCGTGGCGAGGCCCTGTCGTTCAGCAAGCCTGCGAGTTGCCCGGTACACGGCAGTGAGGGTGTCGGGATCGTCTGTGACGACTCCGTCCTTCACCTCCAGGTCGAACGGTCGTCCGGCGAACTCGGCGCACGCGCGCAGGCTGTCCAGGCTATACCGGATGGTGGTGATACCTCTGCGGATCAGTTCGTCAGCCAACACAAAATCCGCACAGGGCGCCAGCCTCTTCACAAGCTCCAACGCGGCGTCGAGCTGCGGCCACCACAGGTGCAGCCCGTATAGAGCCTCATGCTGCTTCTGGATCTGGCGGGCGCGTTCGCGAGTTACCCCCATGGCGAGTCCCGCCTTCTCCAAAGTGGAGGGTGGTTGCCCTAGCAGTCCATACCGTGCCGCCAAGCCGTTGATGATAGCCGGTCGACAGGGACGCCGTTCGCGGTGAATCACCCTATCCGCTTCAGACAGGATTCTGATGACCGTCGTCTCCAGCGGTTCGGAGTCGTCGAAGGTCAATTCGGCGAGCTTGCCGTGCACCCTTGCCAGGTCGGCTTGGAGGCCTGGCCGATCTGGTTCCTGGACAGCGTTGGTGCCGGTCATCAGGAATCCGTGTTCCCGGCCGGGGCGAAGCCGTTGTTCAAGGCGGCGTCATAGATCCTTCTGAGGTGATCGATCTGCTTGCCAGTTGGCGTCTTTCCTGCACTCAGCAGTGCTGAGGTGCCGGAGGCGATACGCCTGTCAACAGGGGTAAGTTTGTCATACTTGCTGGCCCAGTCAGCCAAATCCGACCATGGCACGAGGAGTAGGTCTTCGACGCTGATAGTGGACGCAACGATATGAGGTGAGTCCTTCGCGGTGAGCTGGGCGACAGTTGCCCCGCTGAGCTTCCACGGTAGGGCGCGCGCCTTCTCCCAGCATGCTGGCTTCTTCGCCCATTCGCTGATGTTGCCAGGCGCTCGGTCGAAGAACGACCGAAGCAGCCGAGCCAGCGCGGGGATCTCGCTGCGTAGCTCTTCCGGCAACTGTTGTGTGCGCCAGATTACGTCGAGGTCGAGGCGTCGGCTCGTACGGTTACTGATCAAGGAAACAGCGTAGGCGACGACCTGCGCCTTGTAACCCTCCAAGCCGTTCTCACGGAACGTCTTGGCGACTATCTTGTCGGTGTGTCGAAATAGGATCGCCTTCGCTACAAGATGCTCGAAGTACCGTCGATCCGGTTTCTGGTTTTGCTCCGGACGTTGCGCGAGCCGCAGTGCGAACTCGGCGAAGCACTTTTGACCACCGAGGCTGACGGCGTGCGGAACCTCGTCCCAGGCGAGTTCGAATTTCGCCAGGTCGGTCTTGATGAACTTCTGCGCTGGCGGGTGGGTCTCCTTGAACGCCTTCTGCCTGGCCGGCGTACCCGTCCTGGCCACCTCATCCTGGTACTGGCCGCGTGCCCGTTCGTAAAACCATCGGGTCTGCTTGTGGGTGCCGTTCGTGGCTGGCGCCCATACCGAGCGAGAGAGGCGTTCGATGTCGACGTGGAAGGGGTGATTGGTGCTGAAGTCCGCCTCTTGCACCTTGTTCTGACTGTTGGCATAGCGGGAGATCAGTGGGACCAGCTCGGTGAGCTGGTCTGGCGGAACGACGGTTAGCTTCATCTGGACGTGTATCCCGTCCAGTGTCGCCTTGTGCTTGACTGCCGCGTGGTAGAGCGACGCGGTGGTCTGCCCACCGTTGACGATCTGCAGGTCTTTCAGGCTAGCGATGGCACTGCCGCCCTCGCGCGTTTTGATTACGTCGACGGCGGATGCGGTTGCGGAGATACCGTTGTTGTAGGCGAGGAACCGGTGCGGCTCGTTGAGGATCGTGTCCCGGATGCCTTGGTTGACTTTGCCTCGTGCCTGCAGGAACGACCGTACGTTGAGTTCAAGCAGACGGGCGGAGTACGTCGCGTAGATTTCCTTCAACACGGCGCCGGGCACGATGGCTAGCATGGTGTGGCATCCCTGCTCGTCGAGGTCAGTGGGAAGGCAGGGGACTGGCGCACCGAACCAATTAACGAAGTCAATGTGGATGGGCTCCTGCTGCCGACCGGAGGTCACCAGTCGGTGCAACCGCACTACGTCCCAGACCTGGACCGACGTCGGCACATCACCGAACTCCGGCGTCGTCACGTCCTTCCTCGTAGCGACCACACCATCGGTGAAGACCCAGAACCGAACACGGGTGAGTTCCGGCAACGCTTGGCTGATGCTCTGCGCCATGTCGAACACTGGTGACGCCACCTCAAGCCCGGCTGCACCAGTCCGCGACACCTTCTCCAGGAAGCCCCGCAACCGTCGGAGACAAGTCTCGATGTCCGTCTTGCCTACGGGTGCGGGCGGCACTACTTGCCTCAGTATGACGCCGAACAGGTCGAGCGTCTCGCCATCGCCGCTGATGTTGTAGCCGGAGACCTCCTCACCGCGAGCTTGGTGAAAACATGCCTCTCCGCCCTCCAGTTCGGCGACATCGGCAAGCTCACCAACCATCCGTTCAAGGAAAACGTCGCGGATGCTCCGCTCCGCGCCCGGCACACCGGCCTCTGTGAGCAGGTCCTGCTGGAGCGACTCGGCGAACTGGTCGATGTCTGTGTCAGTCATGCCTTCATTTCCAGTACGGCGATCATGTCTTCGACGTTGACGAGGAACCGGACGGCGGCAAGCAGGTCGACCGTGTACACGATGTCAGACACCCCGACCGGCCTGGTTTGTTCGGTGATCCGGGGAAAGCCCTCAGTGACCCGGTGGACTGTCCGACCCCGCAGCGCGTATCGCCGGTCCTCATACAGCCGGCTCTGCGTGTCCAGATAGCCAGCACGTACCAGGCGCTGCTCCAGCTCGCCAGCGACACCGAGGTTGGAGGCCTGCTTGCGCACTTGGCGAACGAGTTCGGGAAGGGACACTCCACGTCCACCTTGTCGCACATCGAGCGCCAGCGTTACCAAGAACAACGCTCCGGGGCCAGCGTCGTCGAGCTGTCGTTCGCTGCTGACCCTTATCCGGTTGGCGTCGTGTCCGGTCGCGGTCTTGACCTCCACGCTGCCCTGCTCGAACTGGAAGTCCTGTAACTGCTGGTCGGGACCGGTCCATGCGTACACCGCGTTCGAGCCGAATCTCGGCAGGAACAGGTCGGACAAGGTGTGCAGCTCACCGAACAGCCCACGCTGCTGCTCCCGTGACAGCCCGTCGGGACTGACACCAGCGAGCATCCGCTGCCACTCACCCAATCGGTTCACAACCACGCCGCCTGGTTCCGCAGTGACCTGTGCGAGCCTCACGAGCAGATCGGCCACCAACGCCGTGAAGATGTCCGTGTAAGTACCTGCACGCAGTACGAGGTCCAACGTGGCGCCATGGTCTGGGAGGCTTCCTCGCTCGACCACCACGCCTGACGTGACAAGCAGCCCGTTGGTCGCATTGGCCGGAACATTGTCGGTGGCCACTGAGAAGACTCGCCGGGCGGCCGGATACTCCACGCCGACGAAACAGTGGTGCGGACTATCTGCCAGCACTCGCCGAACCCGTCGACCAGCCGACACCGCACCACTCTGCGTGTCGTGCAGCTCGCCCCAGAGCTCCTCAAGATCGGTGGTGGACGGCACCGCGGTCATGACTGCTCCTCGTCGGAGTCCTGGCTGCCGAACTCCTGATCCCACCACAGGTTCGTCACCCGGTACTTGATGGTCTTTGCGGTTCGGCTCCTCGGGAAGCTAAGGGCGAACCCTACGGGCGGCAGGTCAGGATGCATCCAGGCGTCGGGCATGAGCGGATACAGCAACAACAGTCCGCGACTCGGTGGGCGGACCTCACGGATGAAGAGTCCACCCGGCACGCTCGGCGCAGATGTCCTAGTCTTCGGGTCTAGCTGCCAAGCCTGCTTGGTAAGTTCAAGAGCCCGGTCGCCCTCGTCTTCGGAGAGGTCCAGTTTCTCGTCCCCCGGCGAGACGAGCCGACGGATCACGTAGCGGTCACGTCCGGCTCGAAGGCCAGCTTTGTACTCGTCGTCGGCGTACAGGCCTTCCTTGGACAGGAAGAGGCCGCGTTGCGCGAGCCCGACCTCGAGATCGCCGATCTTGAACGTCTTCTTGTCTTTGCCGGAGACCGAAACGAGTACCACCGTCCACGTCGTGAGTTCCGGTTTTTTCGTAGTCAGCAAAGTCCTGACGTACTCCGCCAATGCCCGCGGCTGCGCCTTTGTCGCAACATCGGAGGCCTGGTACTCATCCAGGAAGTCAAGGACGTCAGGCGCGGGCACGCCTTCCCACTTGATATTGCCGAGATCGCCCTGGCGGGACTTCGGGACACCCATGGCGTTGACGAGGCGTTCAGTGGCGGCCAGGTTGTTGCGAAGCACATCCTCGTCCGTCTCGAACGTGATTGACTCACTGATAGTCTGCGAGAATGTGATGTCAACGTCGGTACCGTTACGCATCTTTGTTCTGGCAGTGATCATCAGCCCGTCTGGATGTGCGCGGACCCGAAGCCCATACTCCTGTGGCGTCTTCCCGAGAGCTGCCATGTACTCGAACTCGCGTAGCAGCTCCTCGTTGGCCAGCGCGATGTCGCGGTACCACCCGGCGAGTTCGTCGGTCGTGTATAGGCGGCACAGGTCAAGGTAACCGGGTCGATAACCGAACCAGCGGCCCATCTGCATCAGCGTGTCGTACATCTTCGATGCGCGGAGGTAGTAGCTGACTGTCAGCCCTTCGAGGGTCAGACCACGGGAGAGCTTGTCTCCACCGATCGCGATCAGGGTCAGCGGTCGGTCGGCCTCGCTGTAGGTCAGGGCATCCTCGGACTTCCCGTTGAGCACGCGCAGTTCGACATCGTCGAGCACGCCTGGAAGCGCATCGCGGATCTGTGCCCAGTCGATCACCGCACCGACCTCCGAAGTCAGATCAGGGATCCGCAGCAGGGCTTCGGTGGTCGGTACGAAATCGGTTCGCCACAAAGACTCCAACGCGGGCCACGGGGAGTCGGGACTGGTGGGGTCACCGTGCCACACGCGCTGGCGCATCAGGTCCACATGCTCATGCAGAGCCCGGCGGACGAGCGCTTGCACGTCGGTAAAGCGGGTGACGTGCACGAGCATCGAGTTGTGATCTTCGTGACCGCGAACCCGACGTGCGGCTGTGGCGAGGAGGAACGCGTTGATCGCGGTTAGCAGCGATGCCGGCAGTCTGCCTGGGACAGTGTCTTTTTTGTGCTTATTCGGGAGCCACATCTCGTGGTCGTCGAACGTACTGATGATCGGCAGACCAGGCTGCCCCTCGATGCCCGAGTTCACATCGCTGTCCAGCCCGAAAACGGTGTTCACGCCGACGTAGTTGCTCGGTGGCCGGAGATTGATTATGAAGCTGCGCGGAAACAGGTCCTCGCCGTACTTGTCGGTCTTCTCGTCGGCGTCGATGAATATGTTTGCAAACGGCGTGGCAGTGTAAGCGAGGTAAGCTGATTTTTCGAACGTCCTCAGTAGTTTCCGGATCAGACCGTTGATCTTCGTTGGGTCGTAGTCATCGATCGGCTGTCCGTTCTCGTCCGTCGGCCGGGCCTTGGTGTTGACCGAGGCGTTATCCGCCTCGTCGTCGATCACCAGCAATGGAACGTTCCGTACAGTCTGCTGACCAGTCTCCGGGTCAAGCTCCTGATTCAGCCGGGTGGCCCACAAGTGCAAGTTCCGCAATACAGAGGCGTTCTTCTTGACCACCAGAATGACCGGGTCACTGCCACCCGCATTGAGCCAGACCTGCCTGGCGACCTTGACCTGAAAATCGCCCTTCTCATCGCTGCTGGTCAACGAGTGGACGTGGAGGAACTTCCCCTTCATCTGCCCGACCCCGACCTTGGCATTGGTCTGGTCGTAGCTGCGGTTGCTCCTGGTGTCGAACCCGAGGAACTCCATGTCCAAGCGGTGCTGAGTCTGGCTGCGCAGACTGTTGTGCAGACCGGCCAACACAACGATCAGGCGATAACCGGCGTCTGCGGCCTTGCAAATGACGCCTGTGTAGTTGGCGGTCTTGCCGGACTGCACTTGGCCGACAACCATTCCACGACGGTCCCACCTGCCAGGCCGGTCTGGTTTCTCGAACGAGCCTAGAATCCGGTCGGTAACCTGGTCGATGCTGCGGATCTGAGCTGGCGCCCAACCCTTCCGGCCCAGATACCGCCGATACCGGTCCCAAAAGTTCCACTCGATTTCGCCCCTGGCGACGTCCAGCCAGGGCACATGGTCCTCATGACCGTTGAGGACCTGTTCGGTCGGAAGCCAGACATTGCACCGGCTCTCCACGTCCCTCCGCAGCTTGTCGACGTCGACGTTTGCCTGCCCTATGGCACGCAACGCCTGGTCGACCGCCCGTGCGACAACGCTGGCCGTGACGTCGTCCTCGTAATCAAGCAACGTCAGGGCGATCTCCATCGCCTTGCGGTGGTCGGGGTTCATGCCATCTCCTGACCGAGTTCGCGTGTGCAGACCTCTCTGACGAGGTCGGGAAAGTCAGAGAACGGTTCCATTGTCAGCAGCCGACCTACAATTTCCTTGCCGGATGTCCCTGTGCGTCTCATCGCTCGGGCGACATCAGTCAGCACCGACCGGACCGCGTCCGGCGCGGTCTCCTCGAACGGTGCCGCTTGCCGGCCCGGTCCGTCCGCATGGTTGAGGATGATCAGCGGAACCGGAACAGTCTCCTCCAGCAGCCTGATCATGGCCTCGACGTCGCCGCCGCCCGCAGTCGTGAGCAACGCGGCCACAAGCGGGTGCTCACGATTGATCTGATAGGCGATCTTTGTTCCCCGCACAACCTGCAGCCAGGCTTGGACCACGTCACCTTGACTGGCACGCTGAAGTACCTTGCCGCGGTGTCGGTAGACATTCGCCGACCGCAGCCGAACGACCTCTGCGATCCGCCGCAACTCTGGGACGAGTGCGCCCGGTGCCCGGGCCACCGACTTGCGGACGTCGATCTGCCAGTCTGAGTCCATGTGGTTGGGCAGGTCGAGGCGGATCCGGGCCAGTGAGGTCAGCTCCTCCCGCCGGAATCCGAGCCCGAGCCAGCTTCCGGACACGATCAACCGTCGGTTCCGGTAGATGTAGAACCCCTGCTGGGATGCCCAGCCACGAGGGCCGCCAGCGATGATGTGGTCCCGAGACGTCATCCTGCTCACATGCGGCAGGACGAAGGACTTCACCTTGATCAGCTCGCTCCGGTACGGCAATGACTCGTCCGTGACCACCTGGGTCGTCTCGTGGGACTCCAGGAACGGGTCCCACGGCACGACGTTCCGGCCGTTCACCCGGATCGTGATCTGCCCGGGACCCGTGATGTACCGATGGAAGGTCATCCCGAGATGCTTGGCAACCCGGTCAGCGATGGTGTAAAAGTGTTTCTCTGCCTGCACATTCTGCGGATCTGGTGAGACAACAAGACGGTCCAGCTGTCGCCACAGCACCACCGTTCCCGGCTTGTCACCGTGTAGCTCCTCCCACAGTCGCCGGTCCTCGGTTGTCAGCTCCGTCAGCAGCTGCCAGCCACCGACGCGGACGACATGGTCGAGATCCCACGTCCGAGCCGCCAACGACGATGTCACTGTCACCGACATGACGACCAGCCGCCGGCACTGCGAGAATGACGCTGTCTTGAGTCCGAGTCCGAACCGCCCGAGATCACTCGCCTTTCTCGGCGTCGAAGGGCTGGTGGTGCCCGGCCGCATCGCCTCTCGGAGCCTTTCGCCGTCCATCCCGAGACCATCGTCGACGATCGCAATCCAGGACTCGTTGCCAGCCCATCGCAGGCGGACGTCGATCGTCGTGGCCTTGGCGGTGATGCTGTTGTCAACCAGGTCCGCGATTGCGGTCTCGGTGGCGTACCCGAACGCGCGAAGCGACTCCACCAACGATTCTGCGCGGGGTTCGACGATCTCGTAGCCAGTCACGTTTCCGCCACGTCAACGGTTTCCGCTTCATGCATGATCCGTAGCACGACCACGGGCCCCGTCTCGGCCGACAGCCTGGCAAGAGGCGGCGGGTTTGCGCTGCTGTCCACCCTCCAGGAAGCACCTGTCGCACGGGTGGGTGCTCGGGGTCCACCCCGCAGTTCAGCTGCCTCTTGTCGCGAGTCATCGTCCAGATACAAAGGCAGCCCACGTCGCGGGAGCATGCGGTGTTTCGCCCACGAGCCTGGAGTGTCTCCTCCGCAAGGCCGCAGGCGGCGACACTGATCCTGCGGAGGTGACCACGAGCCGCGATCGGCGGCGCCGTAGGGCCTTCGGACGTCGACGTTCCACTCCGCAGCAAGCGCTGCGAACCAGCTCAGTGAAGCTGGGCCCCCGACCGGATGCGGGTTGACGATCTCGTAGTAGGCGTTGTTCATCTCAACCCGCCACCAGCCACTACACCCCCGTCCGCGTCTGCTCGGCTCGACCGAGCCACCGACGCACCAAGCTTCCCCGGGTCAAACGACCAGCGTAAGGAGGTCCTACAGGTCCGTACGTACCATCTGCCCGTGGGCGTCACCAGCACAAAGAGTGATAACCCAGCTCAGCACACCGACCGACTGTTGCCGAACCGTTACACTGGCCGCGAGCGGTCCTGGCCAGGAATCGTCGGACCCCACCGCTATCGTTACAGTCGTCCATCGGCCCCGGTGACGGACGGCGACTCGGCACCGGAGATCATGGACGTTGTTGATCCAGGACGACGTCTGTGTTCTCCTGGTGCTCGTTGACGCAGATGTTCGGGGGAAAGGTACGGGCGGGTGTCCATCTACGGGGTCAAGCTGCAACGCAGCGACGATCTACGACTTGCCCGCCACCCTGACGGCTGCACCGAGCACACTTTCGAGCAGTGGTGCGCGCAGAAGCTGGCCGCTGGACAGCGGCTCGCCGTCGACCTGTTCTCCGGTGCCGGCGGGCTGAGCCTCGGGCTGGAGGAGGCTGGCTGGACCGTCGCGGTTTCCGTCGACAACGACGAGAAGGCCGTGCAGACACACAGTCACAACTTCCCGGGGTTGGTGCTGGATCTCGACCTCGGCGAGCCCTCACAGCGTCAGGAGCTGGTCGAGCTACTAAGCAGGACCGAGATCGATCTCCTCGCGGGCGGACCGCCTTGTCAACCGTTCAGCCGCGCCGGTCGCAGCAAGATCCGCAGCTTGGTGGTCGCCGGGCACCGTGAGGAACACGACCACCGGCGTGAGCTGTGGCAGGCGTTCCTCGATGTCGCGCTAGCTGTACGGCCTCGGGCCGTCTTGATGGAAAACGTTCCGGACATGGCCCTCGGTGACGACTTCGCCGTGGTGCGGACCATGGTTGATGCACTGGAACGCAGCGGTTACTACACCGAGTTCCGGCTGGTCGATGCCTGGCGTTACGGCGTTCCCCAGCATCGGAAGCGTCTCATAGTTCTAGCTCGACTTGATGTAGAGGAATTCGCTTGGCCAGCCGAGCAGAGCAAGCAGCCAACGCTGCGCGACGCGATCGGTGACCTCCCTGAACTCGGCGACACCACCGGCGGTCGCGAGCTTCCCTACAGCAAGCCCCGACGTCTGTCTGCCTTCGCCGAGACGATGCGAGTCGGTGCACGGAACGGTGTCGTGTGGGACCACATGACGAGGCCGGTACGTGACGACGATCGCACGATCTTTGGAATGATGGACGCCTCCACCCTGTACGCCGACCTTCCTGAGGATTTGAGGCGTTACTCGGCGGAGACGTTCGACGACAAGTACAAGAAGCTCGACTGGGAGTCAGTAAGTCGCTCCATCACCGCCCACATCGCCAAGGACGGCTACTGGTACATTCACCCACAGGAACTCAGAACTCTCACAGTCCGCGAAGCCGCCCGAGTCCAGACCTTCCCCGATCGCTTCCGCTTCGCGGGCACTCGCAGTGACGCATTTCGCCAAATCGGCAACGCCGTCCCTCCGCTCCTAGGACGCGCCGCGGCAGCTGCGCTCCGCCCGGTACCGACGCACGAACGTTCCGAAGAGCGGCTGGGGGAAGTTTCGCGCTGGATTGAGGCAAGGCAGGCGCTTACCAGTTGGGCAAAGCAACAGCAGCGCGGCCCTAGTTGGCATGCGTTGCCCGGTCAAGGTGTCACGCCGGCCGTGGCCGCCGTCGCAGCGCTTCTGATGAGTCGGTCCAACGCTCCAAGAGGCACCGACCGAGCGCTTGCCACGATCCGAGGCCGTACACGGCTGACGAAGGCGGAGCTCGACCAGATGCAACACGAACTCCCGACGCAGGCAGGGCGTCAGGTGCTGGAGCGATTCCGGCCGTTGCTGCCCAAGCGCAAGCTATGGACGGATCCAGAAGCGCTGATCGAGCACCTGGCCATGAAGGCAGCGGAAGAGCGAACCTTCCGACTCCTGGTAGGCGAGGACGTACTCCTTGCGAACCAGGCGACTCTCAGGGTTGCGGCACGGGTAGCGGGCAGTGGCTCGGACAGGACGAACAGGCTGAGCGACGGCCGTGTCGATCTGGCAAGACTGGTCGGAGCTGGCCCGGACGCGCCGCTGCGCGCGGCGGCGCTCCGTCTGCTCGGTAGTACGGTATGCAAGGCACCCAGCACGGTATGCGGCGACTGCCCACTCAGGCAGCAGTGCGTCGGCAGCTCAAGTGAGCGCGCTGTGCAGACCCTGTTCTAGCCGCCACCGCTCTGGTTCGGCGCGCAGGTGGTCCGCGACGGCCAGCCGGCTCCCGTCCACCCGGACCACCAGGGTCCAAGTGGGTCTGGTGTCCGACATCCGGGACGATGCCTACGATTCAATCGCCAGCCACATGGTCCTGTTCGATGCGCTCGAAGATGTCTGCGTCGGTCTCCTGCTGCCAGGCGGGCAACTCGTCCCAGTTGGCAACGTAGGAAGGCTTGGGGTCAGAAAAGTGCCGGTGGATCTGGCCGGTCCAGCAGGCGGCGATGAACTGGCCCTTCTGGGTACGAGTCAGCTTGGCGGCTTGACCAGCGGTGATGGTGAGAAAAGCCAGGACCTGCGAGTAGACCGCGGCGGCGGAGGCGCGTTCCCAGTCGGGGGTGTCCTCCCAGGCGGCGACGTAGCCGGGTTTCGGCTCGCCCGGGTAGTGCTTGCGGACCCCGGCGATCCACGCCTCCCGGAAGATCCTTCCACCTTCGGTGTTGCTCGCGGGCACGCGCGTTCTCCTTGGATCCTGACGGTGACGATTACGGTCGGCTCGATGGCGTCAGGCTGGTGATCAGGCGACGCCAGCACGGACGGCGAACTCGCGCAAGCCCGGCAGCGACGGCCCGGAAGAGCGCAGTTGCCGGGTCAAGCGGTGCGCCCACGGGCGCAGCCTGATTTCCTGCGGGGCGGCGCGTTCGGCGGCGAGCAGAGCGTGGAATGCCTGTTCTCGCTTGCCCCAGGCGCCGAAGGTCAGGGCAACGTCCTCCCAATAGCGCACCAGCCGCTCGGTGACGGTGATCGTGCCGGGACGGATGGCGCGGGCCGCCTCGATGGCGGTGCCGTAGTCGCCGAGCTTGCGGTGCACACTGATCTCGTACAACCCCAGGTAGCGGGCGTCCACCGCCGACGGGGTGAGTGCGGTGGGCAACGCCGTCCGGGTGGTACGGGCCGCGGTGGTCGCCTCTGCGTGCAACTCCAAGGCGGTGTCACGGCGGCCGGCGATGGCGGCGGTGTACGCGCCGGTCTCCAGCAGCATCGCGTAGGCCGCGCCGTACCCAGAGCTGGCCAGGCCGGCATCGGAATGCAGTTTGCCTGCGGTGTCCACGACCAGATGCTGGGCCTTGTCAGGCTGCTCGAACCGGCGCAGCACGACCGCACCCATCTGAGCGGCTTCGGCCTCCACCAGCAGGTTCCCGGACGCGCGGGCAGCCGAGAGTGCCTGGTCAGACAGACCAGTGGCCAGTCCGTCCTCGCCCAGCCGCAGCGCCAGCCAGGTGGCGTGCCGGTAGGCGGTGGCCATCAGCGCGTCCACTTCGCCACGTTGTTCGGCGTCCACGGCGGCGCGCGTAGCCTGCGCGTGGCGGATTACCTGCGGCAGGCCAGCGGCCAACTGGGAGTACCGGCAGGCCAGGTAGTCGGCTTGTATGCGGTCGACCAGGCGACGCAGCTCGTCGACGGTCACGGGTCCGGTTGTCGTGGACTGGGCGTGGGCGTCGGGCAGGCCGAGCAACGCGGCCCCGGCGACACCGAGCACCCCGGCCAGCAGTTCTCGACGCAGCACGTCATCACCGCCATTCAGAGGGTCTGCTGGCCCTACGGTAGCGAGTCCCAGTCGCTGAGGGTGGATGCCGTAGCGGTCGGCCAGCCGCCGCAACGTGTCGGTGTCCACCGGACGGCCGCGTTCGATGCGGGACAGCGCCGAGCCGGAGTAGCCCAGCAGCTTGCCAGCTTGCGCCAAGGTGAGGCGGCGCCTCTGGCGCTCGGCGCGCAGGACGTCCCCAGGGGATGGATCCGACATCTCCGTGATCCTCACGTGTCCCGCCTGTACTCCACCAGACCCAATTGGGTCAAGAGGCTGCCCGGAATCGGCACACCGTGCGCACGCAGCGCACACAAGCTCCCGATTCGACCTGAACGGTCGTTAGCTGGCTCCAGCGGACATGGCGTCCAGCGGACCAGGTGGAACGGAGCATCCCGCATGAGCCTCCGGGCGAAGCGAGCAGCGCGGTTGCCGCTGGTGCTGGCGCACGACGACCAGGTCGTCGGCCGTCTCCCTGCAACCGGACGCCGGACGTGTCTTCGAACGTCTGCCGTGCTGGCCGTGCGGACACCGGTCAGCACGGCAGGACCCCACCGATCACGACTGCGAGGACGTCATGTGGGTCGCCACCGCGCTCACGCTGCTGGGCCTGTTGCTGCTGGCGCTGGCCGCCGGGGCCAGCTTGATCTACGGGTTGCGTGCCTGGCGGAACCACCGGCGGCTGACCCGGCGCCGCACCGCGGATGTTCAAACGCATGTGGCGGAGCTGCGCTGCCGCACCGGCTCTGGGAAGCAGGACCACGACTCGCTGCCGTCACCCTGCCAGCCTGAAGAAGGAGGTGATCAGCGCGAGCGATCTCCACGCGGCGACCGGACCGACGACGAAGTCCAAGGCGGCCGACATCGAGCGGTGAGGCCACCGTTCGAAGGTCGTGTCCGTATCGCCGGTCATGTCCTGCACAACGCCGACACCCGACGTCTCCCCCGCATTCCACCTTCCGCCGGCGAGGGCTGATCTACCCGAAACCTCGACATCGCTCATGGCGACACCAATCACCACCAGGTTGCTGCACCACCGTGCCGCCTTCCCGAATGGCCTCTGCTGCCAACCGCAAGATCACGCTTGCGATGCGCGTGTAACGAACTAAGGAGACCAACGTGACAACTGCTCTTCAGGACGCCCCGGTGGGCGCCTTCGACCTGGACGTGCGGATCGAGACCGAACAGGTGGGGGTCGAAGACGCGGCGTGCGCGACCGACGACGGCTGCGGGCACACCTGCGAGCTTTCCGCCTGCCACTCACAGCGGTGATCTGACGACGACGAGCGACGTGGGGCCGGGTGCGAAGCCTGGCCCCATGCCGGGAGGAGGACGTAGACATGTGCGCTGACAAGGGTTTCGTCCACTACCAACACCACGGGACCGGGTTGCTCCGGGCAACGGCTGAAGTCATCGACATCCGCCGTTGGCCGGATCCTGACGACGAGCAGGACTGTCGTTCGTGGTTGGTCGAAGCCTGGCCCCTTCCCGGAATCGCCCCGGCGATCCGGCACGCCAGCCCCGTCCTTGCCACCCGCGTGGAGACGATCCTGTCGGGCGACGCGGTGGCAGCACGGGACGTCCGACGCGCCACCCTGTCCGTCGTCCGGTACGTGTTGCGCGCTCGTGGCCGACCGACCCCGTTCGGCACCTTCGCCGGCGTGAGCACGCTGGCCGTGGGAACCTCGACAGACGCTCGCTGGGGTACGGGTCATCGTCCTGTCGTGCGTGCGGAGACGCGCTGGCTCCACCGGGTCGTGCAACGCCTGGAGGACTGTGCTGAGCTGGTGGCGCGGCTGGATGTCACCCTCAACGACGCGGCGGAACTGCGCGCCGGACGGTGGGAACTGCCCGGCCCGCGCAAGGTCAGCGTCCGAGCGACATCCGCGGTGGCGATGGTTCGGGACGAGGCCGCCGTGCCAATCGGTTTCGGTGTCCTCTCGGACAAGCTGGCCCACGCCTTCCCGGAGGCCGGGGACGCCTCGGCGATGCTGATGTCCCTCCTGCGAAACGGTCTCCTGTTGACCTCGCTGCGCGCCACGGGCACGGTCACCAACCCGCTGGCGTTCCTGGTCGAACGTCTGCGGGACGCGGGTGCCGACTCGTTGCCCATCGCCCCCTTGGCGGAGGAACTGAACCGGATTCACCGCGCGATCACCGAGCACAACCACACTCCAAGCGAGCAGGCCCGCGTTGACCTGGCTTCGCGGATGCGTGAGGTCGCGGACTCGGTGCGCGTGCCGCTATCGGTCGATCTCCGGCTCGACGCTCACGTGCAGCTCCCGCAACAGGTGGTCCGGGAGATGCAGCGCGCCGCCGGCGTGCTGGCACGGCTGACCCGTGAAACCACCGGCAGCCGCGAGTGGCGAGAGTGGTTCGCCGCGTTCTGCGAGCGCTACGGCACCGGCACGCTCGTACCACTGCGGATGGTCATGGATCGAGACGGCGGAATCGGCCTGCCCCGCGGCTATCCGGGCAGCCCGCGGCTGGCCCACCGGCATGTGGTCTCGGCACGTGACGAGCTGCTGCTGGCTTTGGCTGCCGAGGCGACCGCCCTCGGACAGCGAGAGGTCGAGCTGGACGAAGCGCTGGCGGAGAAGCTGGCTGCCGCCAGCGGTGAGCGGGGGACACCTCCGCCGCACGTCGACCTCGGTGCGCGCATCCACGCCGCCAATGCCGCCGCTCTGGACCGTGGCGAGTTCACGCTGACGGTGTCGCCCGGACGGGCCGCCGGGACGCTCACCTCACGGTTCACCACTCTGGTGCCGGAGGCGGGGCTGGCAGCGATCTTCGCCGCGTTGCCGACCACGACCGCCGGCGCGGCGCCGGTGCAACTGTCGTTCTCCCCGATCTACCCGGCTGCGGAGAACGTGTGCCGGGTGCCCGCGTACCTGCCGGACGTCGTGTCGATCGGCGAGCACGTCCCTGATGGGGCGATCCGCGTTGACGACCTCGCGGTCACCGCAACGCACCGACGCCTGCACTTGGTGGACCTTTCTCGTCGCCGCGTCGTCGAACCGCAGGTGCTGCACGCCCTGGCACCCAAGCAGCAACCGGCGATGGCACGGCTGGTCGGCGAGCTGACCCGCGCACTGGACGTTGGCTGGATCGGGTTCGACTGGGGCGCGGCCGACGCGCTGCCCTTCCGGCCGCGAGTGCGCTAC
Source organism: Saccharothrix sp. 6-C (assembly GCF_016695385.1). Taxonomy (NCBI): domain Bacteria; kingdom Bacillati; phylum Actinomycetota; class Actinomycetes; order Pseudonocardiales; family Pseudonocardiaceae; genus Saccharothrix; species Saccharothrix sp. 6-C. Next base: position 6,492,828 of record NZ_CP064192.1, read on the forward strand.
GGGCGGGCCATCCTGTCGGCGGCCCGGTGGCGGCTTGTGCAGACCGATCTGCCGATGAATCCGGCTGAGTGGGATCAAGCCCTGCACTCCTGGCGGACGACGTGGCGCTGCCCGGCACGGGTCGAGCTGCGCGACTTCGACCAGTTGCTGCCGCTGGATTTCGACGTGTCCGCACATCGAAAGATCCTCTACCGGCACCTGCGCAAGCACTCCGAGGCCGTGCTGCTGGAAGCAGCCGACCCGGATGCGGACGGGTGGCTTTCCGGTCATCCGCACACCGTGGTGCTGCCGCTGACCTCCTTGCGGGTGCCTGAGCCCGCTCCGGCCGTCGAGGTGCTGCCGATCCTGACCCGCGAACACGGCCACCTGCCCGGCTCGTCCTGGCTGTACGCCAAGCTCTACCTCTCCGCGAGCCGGATGGATCACCTGCTCGTCCACGAGTTGCCCGCGCTGCTGGCCGCGCTCGGCGACCGCGCGTGCTGGTTCGTCCGCTACCCGCAGGCCCGGGAAGGGGAGGAACCCGATCAACTGCGGCTGCGGGTCCGCGCGCACGGCGACAAGCCAGGTGACACCGACCGGATACTGATCGCGGTCACCTCATGGGGTGACCGACTTCGCGCCGAAGGGCTGATCGGACGACTGGCGTTCGACACCTACTTCCCCGAGGTCGGCCGCTACATCGCCATAAAAGAGGCGGAGGACGTCTTCACCGCAGACTCCCACCTGGTGCTCGCCCAACTCGCTCACCTGACTGCCGACGCCGTCGCCCCCGCCGTGCTCACCGGGTTGTCAATGTTCGACGTGGCCGCTGCGTTCCTCGGCGGCCCTGCCGCCGCCGCGGACTGGTTGAGCACCCAGGCCACTCCCGCTGCTCCCGACCGCGCTGAGGTCAACGAGGTCACGCGGTTGGTCCGCGACGGATGGCAGCCCGGCATTCCCGGATGGTCCGCCGTCTCCGAGGCTCACCGACAACGCGCCGACGCACTCGCCCGGTACCGCCGAGCACTGCCCGACGGCGTGGACATCGACCGCGTGCTGCACTCACTGCTGCACATGCACCACAACCGCGCGCTGGGCGTGAACCGTGACCGCGAGGCGATCTGTCTGCGGTTGGCGCGGCAGGCCGCCGCAGCCTGGCGAACCACCCAAGACATCGCATGACAGTACAAAGACGCGGACAGGTCCACGACGTCAAGAGCGCCCGATGGGCGCAGTCACTGGCCGACGGTGCGGCGGGCACGGCACTGCTGCACTTGGAGCTGGGCGAGGACGCTGAGGAGTGGCTGACGGCGATGGTCGCCGAACCGGTGCTGGCGCACCCGCACCAGGCCACGCTGTTCGACGGCGCACCGGCTGTGGCGTTCACCCTCGCCGCAACCACCCACCACCGTGCGCTGGCCGCAGTGAACGAGCATGTCGAGGCGGTCATCCGCGCCCGCTTGGACGCCGCTCACCGCCGGATCGACTCCGGCGAGCTGCCCGCCAAGCGGGAGTTCGACCTCGTCTCCGGGCTGACCGGCCTCGGCGCGTACCTCCTGCGTCGCCACGGCAGCACGGAGCGGCATGGTGCGCAGTTGGCGGACGTGCTCGTCTACCTGGTGCGTCTGACCGAACCACGCCCCGATGGCCTGCCGGGCTGGTGGGCCACCAGCGGGCCAACCGGTCCCGGCCCCGACTGGGCGGGCGGACACGGCAACCTCGGCGTCGCGCACGGCATCGCCGGACCGTTGACGCTCCTGGCGCTGGCGATGCGGCGCGGGGTTGTCGTACCCGGTCACGCCGAGGCGGTGGACCGCATCTGCCGCTGGCTGGACCACTGGCGTCGCGGGAGCGGGCACCGGTTGTGGTGGCCCGGAGCGATCACTCGAACCGAACACCTCACCGGTGCCCTACGATCGGCTGGCCCGCACCGCCCGTCTTGGTGTTACGGCACCCCCGGCATCACCCGCGCACAACAACTGGCCGCACTCGCCCTCGGCGACATCCGCCGGCAGCGCTTCGCCCAGCGGGCACTGGCCTGGTGCCTGACTGACGAAGCCCAATTAGCCCAGCTCAGCGATGTGTCGCTGTGCCACGGGTGGGCCGGGGTGCTGCACACTGCCTGGCGGGTGGGAGAGCACGATGAACAGGTGCGCGCCCACGTTCCGCGGCTCGCCGAGCGGCTGACAGAGCACCTGCTCCACCACCCGCCGCCTCCGCACGGGCTGCTGAACGGGGAAGCCGGTGTCCGGCTGGCACAGCGTGCCGCGACCACCGACACGACGCCCATCACGCGATGGGACGCCTGCCTGCTGCTGGACGGTTGACCATGACCGCTGAACGACGAAAGGAACCGATGGACTCCGACACCGCCACCGACCCGACGGCCGAGACCGCCGCCTCACCCGAGGCGTTGCGCGCTGAGATGGTCGAGAAGGTCCGCAAGGCCGGGTATGCCCAGCGCGAGGAGGTGGAGCGGGTCCTGCGGGACACGCCCCGCCACGAGTTCGTGCCCGAGGCCGGCCTGAAGTCCGCCTACAACCCGTGGCAGGCGGTGATCACCCACCGCTTCGAGGACGGCCGCTCGCTGTCCTGCGCATCGGCGCCGTTCGTGGTCGCCATGATGCTCGACCAGCTCGACGTCCAGCCGGGCAATCGAGTCCTGGAGATCGGCGCCGGAACCGGCTACAACGCAAGCCTGCTCGCCCGGTTGACCGGCCGCGCCGACCTGGTGACCACCATCGATATCGACCCGGATGTCACCGCGCAAGCCTCACGCAACCTGACCACCGCAGGTCACGCCGACGTCCACGTGATCACCGGTGATGGCGGGCTCGGCTACGCCGACCACGCGCCTTATGATCGCCTCATCGCCACCGTCTCGCCTTGGGACATCCCCGCCGCCTGGTGGCAGCAGCTCGCCCCCGGCGCACGGCTGGTCGCGCCGCTGCGCTGGCGCGGCCAGGCACGCAGCGTCGGCTTCACCTACACCGACGGTCGGCTGGTCTCCGACTCGATCTACCTGTGCGGCTTCGTGTACCTGGTCAACGCCGACGAGGGCGAACTCAGCGGCCCGATCACCGCCGACGAGACGGTCAAGCTCCACTGGGACCGGGACCAAGCCATTGACCTGGACGCACTGCGCGGAGTGCTCGACCAGCCGCGCACCACCGCCTGGTCGGGCGTCACCATCGCCGGCGACGAGTCGCACGACGGGATCTGGCTCCGCCTTACTGTTACCGACCAGCGCGTCTGCCGGATCGACGCCCACTCCGACGTCGCGCCCGAGGTGTGCGACCCGATCCAGGCGTTCCGGTCCCCGGCGCTGGTCGACGGCGACTCCCTGGCCTACCTCACGTCCCGCCGCCAGACCAACGGCGACGAGGTGCGGTGGGAGCTGGGCGCGATCGGCCACGGCCCGGCCGCCGCCGAGTTGACCGAGCACCTGTGCGACGAGATCCGAGCCTGGACGCCCGAGCGCGATCGACGGAAGCCCACCCTGATCGTCTACCCCGTCGACATGCCGGACAGCGAGCTGGCTGGCCCTGCCATCGACAAAACCCACAGCAGGTTCGTGCTCACCTACGACGACGTGTCCGGCTGACCTCAAGACCGCGCTGTGCGGACTGAGGGGCGGAGGTCCATACCCCAGCCAGGTCTGCACAGCCCGCGTTGAGGCTGGTCCGTTGACTGGAGACGTCGGTTCGGGTCGGCACAGGACTCCACACCCTGTGCCGACCCGCTCGACGTCCGACAAAGGTTCAGGGCTGGGCAGCGCGGAGCACCGGTTCTGGTCCGGCGCTCCGCGCGGTTCAGCGTGTGCGTCTGATAGTCGGGTCTGGTTGCGGGTGCTGTGGTCGTCGCGCCAAGGGCGGGGATAGTGATGATGGTTTGTGCACCGGCTCTGGTTGAAATGACAGCGGCTCCGGGCGGCCGGTTGGTGGGTGTCGTTTGGCCAGGTAGGCGCTGTAGTTGTTCATCCTGGCCGCTGCGCGGGTGGCGGCGGTGGCTTGTGCTTGCTGGCGGCTCAGCTGTCGCCACGCGGCGATCTGGACCAGCAGTGCGATAAGCGCGAGGACGAGGGCCGCGGCGAGCAGGCCGGTACTGTTGCGTTTGGAGAGGATGCCCGCCCTGAACAGGTCGCGTGCGGTGGTGCGTAGCGCTGCCGCGACCTCGGTCTGCCAGACAGGCTGGCCCCTGCGCGGTGCTGTGGCGGCCCGCTCGTAGACGACGACCACCTCGGCCAGGGCACCCGGTTCAGGGCCACCGAGTGCCCTGGCGACCGCGACGAGCATATCCGCCGTGGCGTGGGCGACGTCGTCACCGCCGCTGCCGTCGGAGACATCGCCCGCGATGACGCGGCCGGTGAGGTGGCGCCGGGCATTGTCGACGGCCTGCGTCGCTCTGGTGAGCAACTCCTCGGGAGCGCGGCGCACTTCCGCCTGCTCCTGGGCTGGTTGTCGTGTGCTGGTCCACCTGGCGGTCAGCTTCGGAGCGGACAGGTCATGGGCGAGACTGCTGCCGCTGAACCAGATCCGGCCGTCGGCAGATGCTTTCTCCCACTCCGCGCGCAACGCCACGCGGTAAGCGGTCAGTTGCCTGTCCGAGCCCCAGCGTGGCTGCACCGCCACCTGAAGGTCACGCTCCAGCAGCGCGATGAACTCCCGCGCCGAGGATGCCTCGACGGCTGCGGTACGGACCTTCGTGCGCAGCAGGTCCCGGTTGGTGTCCGCTCGCCGGTAGCGGGTGGCCTTCTCGACTTCGGCACGTGTCGACCGTATCGGCGCCGTCTGGTTCGCCGGCGAGGTCCGGGTCAGGTCGAGGCGCTGCTCCACCTCCAGGCACCACTGCCGCCAGCGCGGCCAGTTGCGGTAGGTGTCGGCGATGGTGCCGTCACCGCGGACGAGGTTGATGGCGACGTGGACGTGGTCGTTGCCGTCCTTGCTCGGGCCGTGGTGCACCGCGACCCACCGGCACCCGGCCCTGCCGTCGTCGGTCGGGCCGAAGCCCATCCGGTCGACGGCCTCCTCCACCAGCTCGCGCCAACGGGCATCACCGAGCGCGCCGTCCTGGCTGGGGATGGACAGCACCAGGTGGTAGACGTGACCGCCTTCCAGGTCCACCTCGTGCCCGGTCCTCGGCGCGTCGATTTCCCGAGCGAGGCGGGCCAGCCAGCCGCGGTGGTGCTCGGCGAACGCGCCGCCCTCCAGCCACTCCGGATCCCAGGCCGCGACCAGGTGCGGGTCGGTGTGCTCGTTGCTCTTGCCGGGACCGAACAGGTAGCGCAGCAGACCGTAGGTGTCCTTGCCGTACTTGCCCTTCGCCGGAGCCTTGGCGATCACAGCTCGCGCTCACGTGAGGAGTCGGCCGGGTCGATCGCCGCGAGCACGGCCCGGTGCTGCTCCAGGGTCGCGGTGAAGTAGGCCAGCGCGGCGGGTAGCTCCGGTGGTAGATCGCCGGTGCTGTTGGCGACGGTGGCCATCTGGTTGAGGTTGGTGCCGATGCGAATGAGCCGGGTCTCGACGGTGTCGAGTCGTTCAGCCCACCAGCGCTGCTCGCGCAGGCTCCAGCCGGTGGTCGAGTCGCGCAGCGCGGACTCCACCAGGTAGCGCGGGATCGACAGGCCCGCGACCGCCGCACGTGCGACGAGAGCTGCGTAGGTCGTGACCGTGGTGCGGACGTGGATGCTGACGGGCGAGCCGCCCGTCACGCGACGCTGCCGCCGCGTCTTCCGTTGCGTCATCAGTTCCCCCGATGAGTAGCCGGGCGTGCCCCCTGCACGCCCGGGACGTCAACCGCAGCGCTCGGCTGCGGCATCGGGATCCGGTAACCGGATCCCTAACTTGCTGACCGCTGGTGGGGGTGGCTCCCCAAACCGCCCCCACCAGCGGTCAGGGCTTCCGCGGCGACGAAGAAACGAAGCAATTCGTCGCTCAACCGGCCGCTAGGACTCGGCACGCCGGTACCGCATCGATGGCCGTCCGCGCTCCCCGGAGTGCCGGAATTCGGTGTACTCGCCGGTGGCCATCACCTCGTGGAGCAGCTCGTCGAGCACCTGTTTGGTGAGGTTGCGCCCGAACAACGCGGACACTTCGCCGCGCCCAAGTCCGGCCTCGCCCACACCGTCCAGAGCCCGGCGCAAGGTGTCGACTCTCGGGTTGCGCAGCGTCCGGTCGAGGACGAACTTGGCCGTTCCGATCGAGTAGCGCACCAGCGCGGCAGCCGCCTTGAGGTCCTTCACGTCGACCTGGTCGCGGTCGTCCAGGACCGCGTACAGGGCGGCGATGCGGCGGCAGTACGGCAATGCTCGACGGGCGAACTCGGTCCAGGCGCCCTCCTCGTCGTCAGCACAGCCCAGCTCGTCGTACAGCTCCTCGTTCCACAACCGGCGGGCTTCCTCGTCCAGGCCGACTTCCCCGTGACGCGCTGCTCGCTCGACTGCTTCGCGCAGCCGGGCACCCAGCTCCGACAGGACCTCGGGTGCAATCCCCTCCGGCAACGGGAGCCGCTTGGAGCGCTCGACGTAGACGGGGAGGAAGCGGTTGAAGGTGCCGCCGGCCATCTCAGTCTGGGCCAGCCTGAGGCGGAACTCACGGGGCGTGACGTGGCCGATGATGACCACGTGCGAGGACGAGGCACGCAGCGCGAGGCGGTTCATCACGGCCAGAGCCTTGCCCGACCAGCCTTCGCGCAGCACCGCTCCGACGGTGTTGCCCTCTCGCTTGGCGCGGGCCATGACGGAGCCGAATTCGGCTTCGAGGATCCTCAGCCGCTTGTCCTCGGTGCCGCCCGGGTCGTTCTCGTCGCGCGGGTCGCGGATGCGTTCGATCAGCCCTTCACCGGAGGACAGGCCACTCACGAATAGGTGGCCGACCTCGGGCACGGCGGCCCAGGTGAGCCGGTCCGCGGTCTCCGTGGCATCACCCTTGCGTCCCGCACCGGTGCGGCCGAACAGCAGCGGCCAGACGATCAGTGGATGCCGGGTGTTGCCGATCTGGACGTGTGGACCGGTGCCTATGACGGCACTGACGTTGGCCATCAGCGACACCAACACGCCGATCGGGTCCGCCTCGGTCGTCGGGTCGGCGGCCATCACCAGCTCACCGAGCACCCCGCGGAAGACCGTCGGGTCCACTGCGGGAGGAGCGGGTGGCAATTCGTTCGTTTTATTCGTCTCTTCGTAGGACTCCCCAGAGTGCGTCACGTACGACCGTCCTCGTGGTCGATCGATGGCCGGTTCGCGCGTTCAGCAGCGGGTGCGCTCCCGTTGAGGATCGCCGCGATCCGAGCACGCTGGCTGGCGGTGAACGGCGGCGCAGCGCGAACGATGCGCTCGACGTACGCTTCCAAGCCCGCCTCGGTGGCTGCCTGGGATTCCGTTAGCGCACGCCGTGTCCGGCACTGCCTGCCGCCCGGGTTGGTGAGCTTGCGGCGATCTGTCATCGCGCCTCACCGCCCTCACGCCGCGCAGTGGCGTAGGCGTCGAGGTCGGCGACGGCGATCCGCACAGCCCGTCCGATCCGGACGTGCGCGAGCGCGCCGGACCTGATGGCGCGGCGAATCGTCACCTCGGACACGGACAGGCGCCCTGCCGCGTCCCCCACGGACAGGTAGGCGGGTTCTATGTTCTTGTCTGCCACGGTGTGGCCCTTCCGATGCGGGAAGGCCACGACGGGCTACGTGGTCAAAGCGCTCCCCCAAGCGTGCACAGCCCGACGTGGCCCTCGCTGCACGACAGCGGCGAGGGACCAACGGCGGCCCGGCGCGCGAGCTACACGGGGCTCAGCGAGAACAAGGCGGCCTGGTGGATGCTGCGTTCGAGGCGGCGGTGCGTTCGAGGCCGGCCACGTCAGAAGGTGCGGCACGAGCCGCGGGCCGAAGATCAAGAGCAGGAGGGCGCGGAGTGCTGTCGGGTACTTCCGGGCGCCCAACGCAGCCCAGAAGAGTAGCAGTCTGATCAGCTGGATGACCGCTTCGGCGTCACTGATCACCTTCTCCTGCTGGGCTCGTGAGGAGCCCGGGTAGTACGAGACGGTGATGCCGAGATCCTGTGGCGTGGCCGTGGTCAACGCCTTGCCGGTCAATACGAACAGGTCTTCCTGCACCGTGTACGGCAGATCGTCCGCTCGTCGCAGCAACCTCAGTCGCTTCGCATGTCCCGCCGTGATCCGCGCCCGGATCCGGTCGTCGCGCTCGACGAATGCCTCGAACCCGGCCGCCAGTCCCTGCGGCCATCCCTCGTCGGGAGGCTCGGCCTGCGTGAGGCGAAGCGCGCGAAGACTATTGACCGCGCGCCTGATCTCACCGACCGAATAGGAATCCGGTACAGCGGACGACGGCACGGCCAACCGTTGCGGCGGTCGTTCCTCTACGATCCTGGTGTTGTCACCAGCCCCCATGAGACCACGTTAGACCACGTTAGACCACACAGGGCAGACAGTCGAACGACTCACAGTCGGTACTGAGACAACTACATTGCGATGTCACAAAAACGTCAGGTAAGTTTTAACAAAAAAGCGGTCTTCCTCGCGGTTAGAAATCAAACGAAGGATCAATAAAACCTTCGCAAGAATTGACACACCTATAACAACGTAAAATTCCCTCGCTTGAATCGAGATCAAGCACTGCCCCTAGCGCCTCTACATCCAGCGAGATGCGCGTGGGTCGCGCTAGCGGGTCGCGCGGGCGGGACACCATGCTTACTTCCTCGAGGTCAATATCGCCATGGATCGCCACCGGATTGACCTCGACAGACTGTCCCGGAACATGCGAACAATCAGTCCAGCCGCAACAATTACACCTCCCCTGGTCGTCCCTAGCGGCGATCATCTCATATTTCTGTCCGATCAAATGAGGACAGTCGTCAATATCCTCGAAGCAGATTGAACAAAGGCGTCGACTTGTGTAGCCAGGCGAGAATCCCCAGCGGTGATGCATCAGAGTTGCGGGGCATTCATCCCAGTAGACTCCGTCGTACATCCGAATCCAGCAGCCGAAGATACCACCGACAAATTCACCGACTGCGTGCGCATGCTGATGAGCGATATCAGCAAGAGGATGATCTTCGAGAAAATTGTACGCGGAAACAGCCGCATCGAGGGCGTTCCGCGCGGCTGACTCAGCAGCTCGATACTGCGCCTGGTAACCAGAGTTGCCGATGCCGTAGGCAGTCTCACGCCGGTGCGTGAGCAAATCTTCACTAGTACGCCACACCTGTTGCCGGCGACGCGCATCTTTTATTCCATCATCGAAAGCCTGCGTCCTCCACATGCCGTGCGATCGTGAGAAGACCCGCAGATCCCAAGCCAACGACAGTCCCGCAATGCGCAGACTAAGACCATACTGTCGGAATGATTTCCTAAGGTAGGTTATTCCTTCGTGCTCGAGGTAGGCCGCTCGGCGCGACCCAGCGGCAGGAGCGATAGGCACACCTGTCCGGGCCACCAACCCGCCAACCAACAGCCCTCCGGGCCCATACTTACTCGCTTTGGCCATCTGGCTCACCATCGAACGACTCGACCTCGGAATCCACGAGTGACTTAATCAGATCAATCACTCCACTCACCGGGCCACTACACTCCAACCCTTCAATTACGCGACGCTGGGGCGAGGATTCAAAACGTGCTACTTTGAAGGTAACAACTTCATCGATCTCCTGGCCATCAAGTACAGGACGGCCGAGCGCTGCCGCAACCCGGAACTGCACTATGCGATACATATACCTGATCACATCGGTCGTAAAATTGCCAACTACGCCGAGCGTGACAGCGGCAATGACTTCTCCCGCCCCAAACTCGCTAACGTAAGCACGCCGATCACGCGGCCAAGCGAACTCAAGCGATGCACCTTCGGCCCGGATGGTTTTAACCAAGCCTGCATTATCATCGCGATATAGAGCCCTACCTTCCTTTCCGATCTTATCTGGAAGTAGAAGCAGTGTTCCAGGGTCCACTCCAGCAAGAGTCACCGGATCGACCATCTCCATCCGAGGAGACCATGAACTAGTGGACAGCTTCCCAGCGTCGTCCATTACTTGCACCTCTCCACTATGTGATCACATCAGACTTTACCTCACGCCAAGCCTATGGCCATCATGACCGCAGCCCATGTCAACCGATCGTGAAGATTTACAGCCTCATGCATAGATCATGCAACGGATGTCAACCCGGTTAAAGCGACCCCACATCATAACCCGATGGACGCGAGATGTGAAACGTGGAAGGACTTGCCGATAGGCTTCAGTGCCAGTATTCGTATCTCGACAGCGGACACATTGCATGCGGCGCCATGCCAACGTTGCACGGGGAAGTCAACGTCGGCTGCTCATCGTCAATGCCGCTGTCATCTCATCGGCCATCGCGCTCTCTCTGTCACTCATGAACCGCACGTCAACGGACTCCGGTCTAAAACCCGCACCGCCTCGGGCAGGAAGGATCGTCACCACGACACCCATCGCCTCCAGCAACGCCCGCTTCTGGGTCACCTGCAGGTCGCGCCAACGTTCCCTGGCCTTGGGACCGATGATGTCCCCGAGGATGTGCGGTGGGATCCCTTGAACCGCGCGCATGGAGTCCTGCTCGGCCTTCTCCAACTCCGGCCGCAGCGTCGTGGTGATCCTCCGCATCTGCTCGCGGTCGATAACGCCGTCCGCGTAGTCGTCGGCCGCACCGTTCAGGCGAGCGCGGAGTGTCTCTACGCGCTCACGTGCTGCCCGCGCCTTGTCGTCGTCTCGGGTCAACAGATCACGGGCATCTGGCTCTTGCAGCCGGCGCACGACTACGCGCTCGACGAGGTCGTCCACCCAGCTCTGACGCCGACCGACGCACGATGACGGGCTGTCACACACGTACAGCGGGACCTTGCCCAACTCCTTGTGTCGCGGGTTGATCCACTTCTGGGCAACCCGAAGGCGGGTGCCACACCCAGGCTTGCCGCACCGACCGATACCGAAGGTCAGGAGATGCTGCCGCGCACCACCGCGGGTCTGCACTCGGGATGGGTCGTTCAATAGCGCCGTGACCTGGTCGTGTCGGTCACTTTCGATGATCGGCGGCCAGGCGGCCGGGCCGAAGTCCTGGCGCCCGCGGGCTCGCCTCGCGATGTTCGCGAGACGCAGCGCCAGCTTGCGCACTGAGCTGGTGCGCCACGTCTTGCCGCCGCCCTGTGGCGTGGGAACGCCTCTCGCGTTGAGGTCTGAGGTGATCGCATTGAGCGACTCCCGAGCCAACAGGCGGTCCACGATCTCGCGGACTATGGCCGCTTCCTCTGGCTCGATCTCGTCGTACCAGTCGATCACCTCGCCGCTGCTATTGCGGACCTTCACCCTCCGCCAGCCGTAGGCGACCGCACCGTTGGCCTTGCCCTCCTCTGCGCGCTGCCGGGCCGCAGCCTCCACCCGCTCGGCCTTGACCTCGGACTCCATCGTGTCGAACTCGCCCAGCAGTCCGGCCAGCGCGCGGCCGTAGGCGGAGGTCAAGTCGATGTCGGAGCCCTTCACCAGGACCACCGAGACGCCTGCCTTGGACAGCTTCTCGATCGCCTCGGCACGCTCTCGACGGTTGCGCCACAACCTGGACATCTGGAATGCCACGATCCGCGTGATCTTGCCCGCGACTGCCGCTTCGATCAGCCTGTCGTACTCGGGCCGCGGGCCGCCCCTGAGCGCGGATAGGTCGTTGTCGACGAACGTGTCGTAGATCGTCCAGCCACGCTGTCCGCAGAGGGCCACACCATCGGTGACCTGCCGCTTGACGCCCTTCTCCAGCCCCAGCGGGTCCTCGCTGATACGGGCGTAGACCCCCACCGCCTCGTCCATGCGGTAAGGCTAGCGCGTGTTCACCGCTAATGACACTTGCTAGCCTCTGAAGCACCTGGTTACAAGATTGCTACAGGCACTCGTCGCGCTGGTCAGGACATGAAGACCCGACTTTCGACGTACTGCCGGGGCGACAAGTGCTCCACCGCAGCCATGGATACGACTCCACCTCGATGCGAGTAGTCGAACTTATGGGGTGACGTTCGCGCGGTTGGTGATCGCGTCACGCTGAGATCGGTCAACCTTCGGGCGGGGGCCTAACGCGAGTGACCGGCCCAATTGGTTTAATGACGCCATGACGCAGGCCATCACGAACGGTGCCACTATCCGCTTGTTCCTCGTCGACGGCACACCGCAGGGGATACGAGTCGTCAACCGCAGTCAGTGGACCGGCGTGTGCCTCGCTTTCTCGAGGGCTGACTACGCGAGCGCACGCCTCCGCGAAGAGTTCCGGCGAACCGGCGTCTATCTACTGACTGGTCCCGATCCCGATGCCACGGGACCCGACGTTCTCTACATCGGGGAAGGAGACTCGGTTGCCGTACGCCTTGATTCCCACCAACGAAATAAGGATTTCTGGACGAATGCCTACGTACTGACAACCACCGACGATTCGCTCAACAAAGTACATGTCAGATACCTCGAAGCTCGATTCATCAAGATCGCAATGAAAGCAGGTGTCGTTCATCTTGACAACGGAACTGCTCCTGACTTGCCGTGGCTGAGCGAGCCCGAGATAGCCGATATGGAGGCTTACCTCGCGAATATGCTCATAATCCTCCCGATTGTTGGCGTCCACGCGTTCGAAGCACCAATCACAGCAGCCGAAGTTGCAAAGGTCATGACGACCGACGGGATCGAGTCGCGAACGACATACTTCCTCAATGCCAAGTCCACCACCGCAGAAGGCACCGAAGATTCGCGCGGATTTACGGTTTTCGAAGGAGCACTCGGTCGATCTCGACACAATGACCATGTCCTCCAGTTACCGTGCGATACGCGAAAAGCTAATGGAGGAAGGCGTGCTGGTCAAACATGGATCAGACCAGATCCGCCTGACCAGGACATACGTCTTCGACAGTCCATCGAGCGCCGCAAGCGTGCTGTCCGGTGGCAGCAAGAACGGGCGCACTGAATGGAGAGACGCACAAGGACGGTCTCTCCGTGCAAATCAAGAAGCCATGACCGTCGCTCCGGCGACCGAAGCTCTCAACAGCAGTTCCGAGGAACAGAATGAGAAGTATATCGGATACCACTCAGAGTAAGATCTTCGAAATTCACTCTTCCTGACAGGTCTAACATAGCGCCACCCCCATCCTCCTCTAATCAACGATACAACGAGCCACAAATTACTGGCCTACGGAGCACTTGTGGTTGACAGCCCACCGCCGGACATGAATGTCAGATTCCATGCTGAGGCATTTCCGCCGAATACGGTTCTAAACTCCGGTCAATTATCATTTAACGCGGATGACCTAGCTCACGCACTATTCGTGACCGGCCGAGCTCCTGGCGATAGGGCGAAATATGGAGTGGTGTCGGCGTACGAGTGGCTACACCGCTCGTCCCTGATTCCGGCATATGTGAGGCGTACCTACCGAGGCGCGAGACTGACTCGCTCAAACCTGGCCCTGGAACTGGACAGGTCAGAAAAGACGGCCTTGTCGTATGCGCTAGGACAGGCAATGACTGCAATATTCTGCGAGTGGGAGCTCGCGACAGCCTACCTGATGCACATAGACCGGTACTCCAATCATTTCGGAATAAGCTTCGGTGCAACTCAACAACGCGCCGACCTTTTTGGCCTGGCACCAAAGGGCTGGGTGGTGGCCGAGGCGAAAGGTAGATCCAGTGGAGTAGGTTCCGATCTCCGAGACAAGATGGTTGCACAAAAGCGTTCAGTGAGCGATATCAACGGCTCGCGACCGTGGGTAGCCCTTGGCTGTGTTGCCTACTTCCCTCCGCAGTCCGGATACATGCAATTGAGCGCGTTCGATCCCGACGAGGACGACATCGAAACAATCTCTCTCCAGGTATCGATGGATCGACTCATGCTTGCACACTATTTACCATTCGTTCGGGCCATTGAGATTGGGGACGCCGAGGAAGACTCGTCCATGGACATGGCGTCATTCGGCCCCCTCGGCTTGCGAGTCGGCCTTCCATCTCGCCTCAGAGAACGTATCCGTAGTGCGGAACTTGGAGAAATACAAGGACTTTATGAAGATGTGCTAGAAATACTCGACCGATCGTCGGAAGACACTCCACGAAGGCCCGCAGACGGCACTACAGTAACCACAAACTGGGACGAAGCGATGAGCTTCGACGACTGGAAAGATTTCTTCGAAATGGGTTGATGACAGCTGCGTCTGATCACCCAAAGATTCAGCGCAAAAAGTTGGAATACAGTGGGCCTGTAACACACGGAAAATTCGGGCTGTCGCCAAACCATTGTCATGCCAGCTCTTCGATCATGAACCGCACGTGAGCCCAACGACCAGCCAAAGTCCTCCTGCGCGATGACAGAATGAGCGTTTTCATCGTGACAGTCCATGTCACGGCAGAAGCTGAACGGCTGGAGGCAGTATGGGCGAGGCTCCTGGTAAGACACCAGTCGACCAGATCCGATACCCCCGACCGGGAGCCTCGCCGTGCTGTCTAACCTGACGCGATTCCGCTGCCCAACCGGACCCTCGTCCCGCTCGGCCATCTGATCCGTGGGCACCGCTCCCGACGTCGGTCCCGATGGCAGCGTCTGGAGCCTGGGCCGCCAGGCGCTACTCGTACTCGCCCCACCTGCGCAACGGCGACGCCTACACCCGCCTCGCCAGCGGGTTCGGCATCTCCTCCAGCACGGTATGGAGGCGCGTCCGTGAAGCGGTGGACCTGTTGGGCGCCTTGGCCGTCGACGTCCACGCCGCAGGCGGGCGGGCCGCCCGCCTGGCCTACGCGATCCTCGGCGGCAGCTTGGTCCCCATCGACCCGATCGCAGACCGAAGGCCCTACTACTCCGGGAAACACCGACGCCACGGAGTCAATGGCCAAGTCTTGGCCGACCCCGCCGGGCGGCTGGTGTCGGCGTCGCCAGCACTGCCCGGTGCCGTCCATGAGCGGGCTGCAGCCCGCACCCACCACCTAATTGAGGTGTTGGCCGACAGCGACGTTACCACCTTCGCCGACAAGTCCTACCAGGGTGCCTGATGAACGGTCCGCATTCCGTTCAAACGTCACCGCGGGCGGCCACGACTTTCCTGCGGGCAGAAGACGGTCAACCGGGCCCACGCCCTCAGCGAACGCGCGGTGTCCACCCTTCAGGAGCTGGAAGGTTCTGGCCAAGCTGCGCTGCTGCCCTCGCCAGCCACCGCGATCATCGCGGCCGTCCTGGTGTTGCACCACTTCGAGGCCAGCCACCACTGACGATGGCTCGCGGTCGCAGAGCCAATCTAGACCACACAGGACATGTTCACCGCTAGTGTGATTTACTCTTCCCGGGGGGAGTCGGCAAGACCACGTCGCCCGACACCTTCGGTTCGCTGATCGACGACGTGTCGTCGCGGATCTTCGACGAACTGCCGGACGACACCTGGGTGTACCCGGGTCATGGGGATGACACCACTCTGGGGCGTGAGCGACCTCACCTGTCCGAGTGGCGCACGCGCGGCTGGTGACGTACGGAGTGTGGTCCGTCGACGAGTGTCGGACGGACCACACCCGGAACGGCTGATCGTGGACAGTGCTGTCGAAGGCATCTGCCGTATCGCACCTGCTGCCGCCTTCACGAGCAGAAGTGCGCATGCCTGTAACAAGCAGCACCCTTGCGGACGATGGCAGTACACATCTGTTTCGAGCGAGGAGTGCGATGGCAGACGAGCTGCGCCCGGATATCCAGGCGGCGAAAGACAAGATGCAGGCGAGAATCGGCGCAGGTCGTGAAATCAAGCGCCTCTTGGAGTACCTGTGGGAGGGTGAGCAGGTCGAGCTGATGGCCGCCGGGGCGTATGGACCGGGCCAGGGTTTGGTCGTCCTGACCGACCGCCGGTTGTTGTTCGTCAAGGATGGCATCGGCAGGCAGGTGACCGAGGACTTCCCCATCGAGAAGATCTCCTCGATCCAGTGGTCGTCCGGCATGGCACTGGGCAACCTCATCGTCTTCGCCTCGGGCAACAAGGCGGAGATCAAGAACATGAACAAGAAGGACGGCAAGCAGATCGCCGACACCGTCCGCAACCGGCTGTCCTCGTCGCCGGCACCCGTCGCCACCCGGTCCAAGCCCGCCGTCGCCGAGCCGGACGTGTTCGACCAGTTGCGCAAGCTCGGCGAACTACGCGACGCGGGAATCGTGACGACGGACGAGTTCGAAGCGAAGAAGCGAGAACTCCTCGCACGGTTGTAGGGGACACGCGCACAACCGCTCTGCTTCACACATCACGGCGCATAAGACTCACCCCTTTCGCGGAGGCGGCACCACCGGCGCCTTTCCTCGCCGACCCGCCGTCATGCGCATCAGCCGTGACGGAAGGGAGCCTCCATCGGCCGACCGGTGTCACCCGTCCGGCAGGCTTTCACGGAACCAATCCGTCTTCCATGATCGAAGGTTCGGGACGAACACCGAGCACTCGGCCCCCGGACGGGAGACGCATCATGCCCTTCAGACCACTGGTCGTCGTGAAGAGCAAGATGGGCGAACTCGAAGCGCTCCGTCAGGTCCCCCCTCGCGACGACGGACGCATGACGATCGTGGTCGAGTTGTCGGATTCGGTCACGGCCGAAGGCGGTCGACTTCTGCCCGCGCTCATCAGGGCCGCGGAGCACATGGCCGAACTGAGGCAGCCTCTGTGGATCGACGCGCACCTGCTGAGCGGTGCGAGCCCGCTGTCACGACAGCCCGGTGGCCCCTTGGAGTTCCTCGACAACCGGATCGAGGCAGCGCTGCACGGCAGGCTGGGCTTGCCGGCTCCCGGCGTGCCCGCGCTGGTGCCGGTCGTGCCGGCTTCCGCCTCCGACGAGCAATTGGCGGTGATCCCCCCTCCTGCAGGAGCATCGGCAACGTGACGTCGCGGTGAGGATCAGGAACCTCGACATCCGGCCGAGCGACCTCGCGGACCGCCTGCGGCGCATCGCCGGCCGGACCCGGGTCGAGGCAGGGCACCTCCACGCCGTGATCGACCTGGGCTTCGTCGGAGCAGTGCGAGCCGCGACGGTGGCGCAGGCGTCCGGTCTGGCCGAGGTCCTCGTCGACCTCCTCGGGCCGATGTCGACGACACTGCTCTCCGGGTCGATCCCGGCGGTGCGGACCGGGTTCGCCACCACGACGCGTGATCGACCCGAAGTACCGATGTGGCGCGCGGTCAACGACACGACACCGGGGGATCGGTCCACTACGGCGATTACGGCGTCGTCCACCCGGCGCCGACGACAACCGGTGCTCCCGGTCCCAGGACGATCAACCCCTTCCTCTACTACACGGTTCCAGGACGGGTCATCACTCTGCGCAGGCAACTGCCCCGAGAGGACGGGAAACCGATCGAGGGGGCAGCCGGCAAGGCCTTCGCCCAACTGGTGGCAGAACTCACCGCACGACCGGAGTTCGCCGGACCCGATTACTCGTGGGGCGACACGCAGCTGATCAGGTGTCGGCGCGACGCCGGGACGGGCGCAGGCGCCATCGCCCGCTGGGTCGCCATCGGTACGTCGCACCACCTCGAACACCTGTCACGACGGACTATGGCGGAGCCGTGACACGCCCGGCCCGGTCCGGCCTGCGGGTGGTGCGGGTCGGTTCGATGCCTGTGGGGATGAATGGGGATGGTGTGGGCGTGCGGTTCGGTGGGCGCGCGCTCAGTGCTTCGGTCGGCGGGCGAAGACGTCATCAGGGAGGAAGCACCCGTAGTCCTGCAGCGGGTGGGGTTCGTCCAGCACCAGTTCGCTCATCCACCCGGCGGGTGACAGGCCGTCCGGGCGGTCCGTGACGCGGACGCCCGGCAGCGGGGGGCGGTCGGGTGGTTCGTGGTCGGCGGCCAGGTCGCCGTAACGGTCGATGAGCGCGTACGCGGCGTCGGTGACGTCGGCGATCGCCTCGGCGACCTCGGCCTCGGTGAGGTCCGGGTGCAGGTCGTGGTGTGCCGCGCGGGCGGCGGCCAGGAAGCGGTCCGGGTCGACGATCACCACGTCACGGCGGGTGCGCAGGCTGATCGTCATCCCGGCGACGGGGGTCGTCGGCTCGTCCTCGGGGGTCGTGGGCTCGTCCACCTGGCGAATCGTAGGAGAGGGACGTGCCCCGGCGTCACCGCCGACCGGTCAGCACCGTCACGTGGACGTGTTCGGTGAACGGCGCGTGCGGTTCCAGCGCGGCGCGCACCAGGTCGGTGAACGCCTGCCGGTCCGCGGGCAGCCGGTCGACGGGCAGCGCGGAGAGCACACCGCCCACAATGGACTCCAGGTCCAGCTCGGCGGTGTAGTCGACGCCGCGCACGTCGACCCGGAACCCGGCCGCGACCAGGCTGTCCCGGTACCGGGCCTGGCTCTCCTCGTCGGTGCCGCACGCGTTCCCGGCGGGTGTGCCCAGCCACTGCTCCAGGCACCCGCGCAACGCCCGCGACCAGTCTTCGTCCTGCAACCACAACGGGGCGCCGTTGGTCAGCACCGCCACCCCGCCGCCCGGCCTCACCAGCGGGTGCAGCGCCCGGAACAGCTCGTCGTGCCGCATCCAGTGCAGCGCCTGGCCGATCGTGACCACGCCGACCGACCCGTCGCCGAGCACGGCGCGCCACGCGGGCACGTCGGCGTCCGTCCCGACCACCCACGCCAGGTTCGCCGCGCCCCGCTCCTCCCCCGCGCGGCGGCCGTGCGCCAGCATGTCCGGCTCCGGGTCGACACCGATCACGGCCCGGACCCGCTCCGCGAGGGGCACGGTCACCTGGCCGGTGCCGCACCCGAGGTCCACCGCGACGTCGTCCGGTGTCAGCCCGAACGCCTCGACCACGGCGTCGAGCACCGCCGGCGGGTACCCGCGCCGGTAGCGGTGGTAGAAGTCGGCCACGTCACCCCGGAAACCCTGTGCCATGCCCGACAGCGTGCCCACGGCCGTCGTGCGGGCGGAAGCGATTGCGCTCACGGCGCAACGACCGCCACGGGCGGTTCGAGCCGGTCGGTATGTTCCCCCGCATGGAGCAGGTGGTGGAGATCTACACCGACGGCGCGTGCAGCGGCAACCCCGGACCGGGCGGGTGGGGCGCGGTGCTGCGGTACGGGACGCACGAGCGCGACCTGTTCGGCGGGGAGTCGACGGCCACCACCAACAACCGGATGGAGCTGATGGCGCCGATCCGCGCCTTGGAGACGCTCAAGCGGCCGTCGGTGGTGCGGATCTACACCGACAGCACCTACGTCCGCAACGGTGTGCTGTCCTGGATGGCGAAGTGGAAGGCCAACGGCTGGCTGACCTCGGCCAGGCAGCCGGTCAAGAACGTCGACCTGTGGCAACGCCTCGACGCCGCCGCCGCGCCCCACGACGTCGAGTGGCACTGGGTGAAGGGGCACGCCGGGCACCCGGAGAACGAACGCGCGGACCGGCTGGCGGTCCGCGGCGTCCGGGCGGCGGTGGAGTCAGATCTGCGGGCAGACGTCGTACATGACGCGGAACAGGCGTGAGGACTCCGGCGTCTGCTCCGGCGGCAGGTCGAAGTAGCCCTTGGCGGCTTCCACGCACCGGGTGAGCAGGTCGTGCTCGCCGGACAGGGTCGACTCCCGGGACCGGTTGGACTCCAGCGTCGCGTCGACCTCCTCCTGCTTCCCGGTCACGTCGGCGAGGCTGCGCTCCTGGTCGGACCTGGTGGCCGCGAGGGCGTCGCGGTCGGCGCGCTCGCCCAGGTAGAGGACGGTGAACAGGCCCGTCGCGACGGCGAGCACGGCGGCCAGCGCGGTCAGCACGACGATCGGCTTCCGGCTCGGGCGCGCGGGTGGCGGAGGCGTCGGCCCGTGGTGCAGCGGCACGCCGTTCGGCGGTGTCGGCGCGGGTGACGACGGCACGCCGGCCGGCGGTGTCGGCGCGGGCGGGGTCGACGCGAATGGCGTCGGCACGGGCGTCGAAGGAGGTGTCGGCGAGGGCGTCGCCGAAGGGGTCGGCGTGAACGCCCGGTCGGGTTCTGGCGTGGTCATGTCGGCTCCCCGGCTCAGCAGTTGTCGGAGGCGCGGCCGACGGCGGGCCCGAGGGCCGCGTCGTCGTCGTCCCGCGCCGCGATGATCGAGTCCTTGGCCGGGTCGGCGCACTTGTGCAGCTCGGCGTTCTGCGCCTCCAACGTGGAGATCCGGCCGATGACGGCGTCGTTGGCCGACTCGGTGTCCGCCAACCGCCCCTCGGCCTCGGTGAGCGACCGGTTCGCCTGGTCCAGGCGCTGGACCTCCAGGGCGTGCTCGTCCTTCGCGCCGACGAACAGCACGATCGCCAGCACGGACGCGCCGACCAGGACGACGACGAGCAGGCCGAGCAGCACGACGGCGGCGCGTGCCCGGGGCCGCGGCGGTGGTGGCGGTGACGGGATCGACAGCGCGTGGTCGGTCATGTGGCCCCCTTCTTCCGTGAGATGACACGAAAGTAGGGAGCCGGACGACCACCGGCCAAGGCTCGGGCGGGCGGAAACTTCCGCTACCTGCCGGGGACCGGGCCGAACCCCTCCCCGGACCGGGCCGGTCCGGGGACGGGGGCGGGGACGGGCGGCGGGGAGTCGGCGCCGGATCCGGGGGCGGTCGTCGTCGTGCGCGGCGGCTCAGGCCCGCCGGGGCCCGGCTCCACCACCACCGCCAGACGACGCCGCCGGAACCGACACGGTGCACCGCACCCCGGCCGGGGTCAACACCGCGCCGCGCCTAACCCCGCAGCACGGTCGCCAGCCGCCGCATCCCCTCCACGGTCTCCTCGACCGTGTTGGTGGTGAACGACAGCCGCAGGGTCGACCGGTCCGGGGTCGTCGCGTAGAACGGCGCGCCCGGCACGAACGCCACGTCCCGCGCCAACGCCGCCGTGATCAGCGAGGACGTGTCCACCTCGCCCGGCAGGGCCACCCACACGAACATCCCGCCGTCCGGGTCGCTCCACCGCGTGCCGGCGGGCGTGGTCGACGGCAGCGCGCCGATCATCGCGTCCCGCCGCCCCCGGTAGGCCGCGCACAGCCCGCGGATGTGCTCGTCCAGGTCGTTCGCCTTCAGGTACGCCGCCGCAGCGGCCTGGTCGATGGCGGACGTGTGCAGGTCCGCCGCCTGCTTCACGATCACCAGCGTGCGCATGATCGACGCGGGCGCGCGCAGCCAGCCCAGCCGCATGCCCGGCGCGCCGACCTTGGAGAAGCTGCCCAGGTACAGCACGCGGTCGCTCATCGACGCCAGCGACGGGGCCGGCTCGCCGCGGTAGCGCAGCTCGCCGTACGGGTCGTCCTCGACGACCCACAGGCCGTGCCGGTCGGCCAGCGCGGCGACCTCGGCCCTCCGCCCGGCGCTCAACGTCCGGCCGGTCGGGTTGGCGAACGTCGGCACCAGGTACAGCAGCTCCGGCCGTTCCCGCTCGATCACGTCGGCCAGCGCGGCCGGGACCATGCCGTGCTCGTCACTCGCGACGGGCACGATCCGCGCGTCGGCGAGCTGGAAGCACTGCAGCGCGGCCAGGTAGGTCGGCTCCTCCACCGCGACGACCGCGCCCGGTTCCAGCAGCGCGGTCACGACCAGCGTCAACGCCTGTTGCGAGCCGGAGGTGACGAGCAGGTCCTCGACCGCGGTGGGCAGGCCGCGGGTGCCCAGCCGGTCGGCGATCAGGCCGCGCAGGTCCGGGTCGCCCTCGGTGGGCGCGTACTGGAGGGTCCGGCGGGACAGCGCCTGGTCGAAGGCCGTGCGCAGGCCTTCGACGTCGAACAGCTCGGGCGCGGGCAGGCCGCCGGCGAACGAGATGACCTCGGGACGGGAGGTGAGGGCGAGCAGGTCGCGGACAGGCGAGCCGGCGAACGTGCGCGGCATGGGAGGGCTCCTCGAAAGGGTCGAGCGGAAGGGTTCACGCGGTTGTGCCACGCATGAGGGAGGCCGCACTGGGGTCGAGGCGCCGGTTCCCATCCTAACCGCCCGGTTGACAGGTTATAATGCCGTGCGAGCTATATTCCTGTCATGGCATCTACCTTCGCGGTGCTCGCCGACCCGCAGCGACGCCGCATCCTCGACGTGCTGCGCGACGGCGAGCGGCCGGTCAACGACCTGGTCGACGGCCTGTCGGTGAGCCAGCCGACGGTGTCCAAGCACCTGAAGGTGCTGCGCGAGGCCGGGCTGGTCGAGGTCAGGCGGGACGCCCAGCGGCGGCTCTACCGGCTGCGGCCGGGACCGCTGGCCGAGGTCGACGCCTGGCTCGCGCCGTACCGGCGGATGTGGGAGGACAGCCTGGACGCGCTGGCACGCCGACTGGACGGGATGGACTCGTGAGCACCGAACTGCGACGGATCGACGGCAAGCCCGTGCTGAGGTTCGAACGGGTGCTCGCCCACCCGCCGGCCCTGGTGTGGCGGGCGGTCACCGAGCCGGCCGAGCTGGCGCACTGGTTCCCGGCGGCGGTGGCGATCGACGGGCGGGAGATGACGTTCTCCTTCCCCGACCAGGTCACCACCGGCGAGGTGCTGGAGTCCGACCCGCCGAAGGTGTTCGCCTTCCGCTGGCACACCGACGTGCTGCGGTTCGAGCTGCTGCCGCACGAGCGCGGCTGCCTGCTGGTGTTCACGCACGTCCTCGGCGACGAGCACGGCGCGGGGCGCAACGCCGCCGGTTGGGACACCTGCCTCGCCGGTCTGCGGGCGCGGCTCGCCGACCGCCCGTTCGAGCCGCCGACGGACCTGCGCGGGCCGATGGAGCACTACGTCCGCGAGTTCGGGCTGGACCAGGGCCGGCTGGACGACGGCGTGGTGCGGTTCGTCCGCGACCTCGTCTGGCGTCCGCTGGACGAGGTGTGGGCGCTGCTCACCGAGGGCGAGGACGGCGTGCCCGCCCGCGCGACCAACCCGCACGTGCCGGCCGGCCCGCTGGTCGAGCGGACGCCGCCGCGCGTGCTGGTGTTCGACTCGCCGACCGGCCGGGTGCGCTGGGAGTTCCGGCACGACCCCGACCGGGGCACGACGGTCGAGCTGACGCACGCGCTCGCGGACCCGGCGTTCGCGCCGACGGCGCTCGCGGCCTGGCACGTGCGCCTGGAGCTGTTCTTCGCCGCCACGTTCGGCGACGTCCGCCCGTGGCCGGCGGACCGGGTCGCCGCGCTGCTCGGCCGCTACCGCAGCAGCTGAGCGTCCACCCGGGCCAGGTGGTCGCGGCCGTACGGCCCGTTCTCCAGCCCGTCCACCAGCACCGGGGGCAGGTCGGCGCGGATCTCGGCGGACCGCGACGCGGCGGCCAGCGCGACCGTCGCGACCGTGTCCACGTCACCGGTGAAGGCGACGCACGCCCGCAGCACCGAGCTCAGCGAGCCGCCCTCGGCCAACGCGGTCACCGCGGCGCGCACGCTCATCACGCCCTTCGACCCGACCTCGCCCCGCCACGGCCGCGCCCACGCGTCGGAGCCGAGCTGCCCGGCGATCCACGAGCCGACCTCCGCCACCGGCCCCAGCCCGTGGTGGCAGTAGTGCACCGCCAACGCCGCCGCCCGCGCCGACGCGACACCGCCCGGCGTGTCGTGGGTGACCTTGGCCTGCACGTCGGTGTGGTGCAGCACGTCGGCCACGGTCGGCAGCAGCCCGGCGGGGGCGGCGCGCATCGCCGCGCCGCTCTTGTCGCTGTCGGGCCGGATGCGGGCCAGGAACTCCGCGCCGGTGCGCACGCCCTCCAGGAAAGCCTGGAAACCCCGCGCATAACCCTCGCGCGGGTCGCGGTGGAACGCGGTCACGAACGCCGACGCCACCGACTCGGGTGTCCACGGCGCGCCGGAGACCCGCAGTTCCGCCAACGCCAGCGTCATCTGCGTGTCGTCCGTGTACGAGCCGGGGCGGATACCGGTGCGCCTGGGGTGCCGGACGTACCCGGCGAGGGTGTTGTGGCTGGTCACGAGCGTGGGGTCGGCGTACTCGAAGCCCGCGCCGTAGGCGTCCCCGATGGCCAGTTCGACGAGCATGTCGTCCACCGTATAGCGCGCGTTTATGACTGATTCGATATATCCCTTTTCACCCGGTCGGGTGGTACGAATCTCGTGACCCAAGACATCCCTGTGCGCGAGCGATCGCGTGTCTTCGGAATCGAGGAACACCTTGCGAATCACCAGGTTGATCCCTGCGCTCGCAGCCGCGTTGCTCTCCCTGCTGTCCCTCGCCCCGTCGGCGTCGGCCGCGCCGGCGACGGCGGGGGGCGGCGTGACGCCGTACATCATCGGCGGCGGCTACGCGAGCAACGCCCCGTGGGCGGCCCGGCTGTTCTCCAACGGCAGGCAGACGTGCAGCGCGACCATCATCGCGCCCACGTGGATCCTGACCGCGAAGCACTGCGTCAGCGGCGGCGGGCTGTCGTTCCGCATCGGCAGCCTCGACCAGACGTCCGGCGGCACGGTGGCCAACGGCGTGCAGACCCACACCCACTCGTCGGACCTCGCGCTGGTCCGGCTCGACCGCTCCGTGTCCGCGACCTACGCCCGGCTCGGCCAGCCGGGTTCGGTCACCGTGGGCCAGACCGTGCAGGTCTACGGCTGGGGCGCGACGTCCCAGTGCGGGTCGGAGATCAACTGCCAGTCGCAGTACCTGAAGGTCGCCAACGTGATCGTCACCAGCGGCTGCACCGACGCCTACGGCGGCAACGCGATCTGCGCCCGGCGCGGTGACGGCATCACCGCCGGCGGCGACTCGGGCGGCCCGATGATGGCGGGCGGCGCGCAGGTCGGCGTCGCGTCCACCAGCGACCGGCAGACCACCACCGCCTACACCAACGTGACGCGCTACCGGTCCTGGATCCAGTCCATCGCCGGCGTCTGACGGTTCGCGGGAGTGGGGCGTGCCGGGACGTCACAGCACGCCCCACTCCCGCGACCGGGCCATCAGGTGGCCGTGCACCAGCGCCACCGACGGGTTCGCCAGCCCGCCGACCCGGGTGGCCAGGTACAACGTGTTCAACGGCGGCACGGCCGCCTGGTGCGCCGCCTCCACCGACCCCGCCGCGAGCGCCGGGTCGGCCAGGTACCGCGGCAGCGCCGACACCCCGGCGCCCGCGACCACCGCCGCCAGCACCGCCCGCAGATCCGGCACGACCACCGCGACCGGGTTGGGCGGGCGGCGGCCGAACTCGCTGCGCCAGTACCGCCGCACGATCGGCAGCTCCTCCGCGTACGCGACCAGCGGCAGGTGCGCCAACGCCCGCACCGGGTCGGCCGCCAGCAGCGCGCGGTCGATCGTGCGGACCAACGTCGGCGCGCCCACCAGCACGAACTCCTCGTCCACGAACGGCGTCGCGACCACCGCGCGGTCCACCGGCCGCACCGCGGACACCACCAGGTCCAGCCTGGCGTTGACCAGCGCCGCGAGCAGGTCGTCGGCCAGGCCGAGGGTGACCCGCAGCCGCAGCCCGCGCGTGGTCAGCGGCGCCAGCGCGGGCAGCACCCGGGCCGCCATCACCTCCACCGCGCCCGCCACGTGCACGACGCCCGCGTACGCCTCCCGGTCGTCCACCTCGGACAGCGCCGACCGCAGCTCGTCCACGTGCGCGCCGACCCGGCGGGCCAGCGCGTCGGCCCGCGCGGTCGGCGTGACGCCGCGGCTGGAGCGCGTGAACAGCGGCTCGCCCAGCTCCCGCTCCAGCCGGGCCAGGTGCCCGCTCACCGCGGGCTGGGTGAGGCCGCGCCGCTGGGCGGCGGCGGTCAGCGAGCCGGACCGGTAGATCTCCACGAACGTGGACAGCAGGTCGAGGTCGGCCACCGCGCAACTCCAGAGCTATAAGAACGCTTATGACCAGACGACCGGTAACGGATGAAACGTGATGAGGTGGTCGTTGTCGCGAGCAGTGCCGGACTTCACGGGAGGAATGAACGATGAGCAGGGTTCTGGTGGTCGTCTCGGCGGCCGACGAGTTGGTGCTGGCCGACGGGTCGAGCCACCCCACCGGCTTCTGGGCGGAGGAGGTGGTCGAGTCGGTGCGCGTGCTGCGGGACGCGGGCGTGCGGGTGGACATCGCCACGCCGGGCGGGGTGCGGCCGACGGTGGACCCGGTCAGCCTGACCGACGGGTTCGGCGAGTTCCTGGCGTCGATCGACGACGAGCTGGCGGCGCCGCTGCGGCTGGCGGACGTCGACGTGGCCGACTACGACGGCGTGCTGCTGCCCGGCGGGCACGGCCCGATGGCGGACCTGGCGTTCGACGCGGACCTCGGCCGGCTGCTGGTGGCGTTCGACGACGCGGGCAAGGTCGTCGGCGCGCTGTGCCACGGACCGGCCGGGCTGCTGGCGGCGGTGCGCGAGGACGGCTCGTTCGCGTTCGCCGGGCGGCGGCTGGCGGTGTTCACCGACGAGGAGGAGCGCCAGGGCGGCCTGGCCGTGCCGTACTCCCTGGAGACGCGGTTGCGCGAGCTGGGCGCGGCGCCGCAACCGGGTGCGGCGTGGTCCAGCACGGTCGTCGTGGACGGCAACCTGGTCACCGGCCAGAACCCTCAGTCCAGTGCGGACACCGCGCGCCGGGTGCTGGCGGCGTTGTCGTAGGCCGATCGCGCGGCCTCGATCTCGTCCTCGTGCCGCAGCACCCACTGTCCCAAGGGGACGACGAGGTCCAGCATGGAACGGCCGAGCGCGGTCGCCGCGTACGTCACGCCGGCGGCCTTGCCCGGTCGCTCCTCCCGGCTGACGAGGCCGTCGCGCTCCAGGGCGCGCAGGGTGCGGGTGAGGATGCGGCGGCTCAGCCCGTGCACCGCGCGGTCCAGCTCGTTGAAGCCGTAGGACCGTTCGGCGAGCAGGGCCAGCACCAGCAGGCTCCACTTGTCGCCGACCCTGCTCAGCAGGTCGGACACCGGGCAGGCGGCGCGGTCGGCGGTCGTGACCGGCACCGGGACCAGGGACATGGATGTGCCTTCTTTCGGGTCGTCGCGCCGCGTTGCAAGCTCCAGGTTATGGCGAACGCGGTGATCACGGGCGGCACGAACGGCATCGGCCGGAGCTTGGCGGCACGACTGGCGCGCGAGGGGCACCGCGTCGCGGTGGTGGGCCGGTCGGCCGCCGCGCCGGAGGGGGTCGAGCTGGTCCGGGGCGACCTGAGCACGATCGCCGGCACCGCCGCGGTGGCCGAGGAGGTGGCGTCGCGGTTCGACGTGGTCGACCACCTCGTGCTGGGCGCGGGCCGGTACACCCGCCGCCGCGAGGTCACCGCCGACGGCTTGGAGCACTCGTTCGCGCTCTACGCGGTGAGCCGGTTCGCCTTGGTGGAACGGCTGCTGCCGGTCCTGGAGCGGTCGGCCGCGCCGGTGGTGGTGAGCCTGTGCGGCGTGGCCGGGCTGAAGGGGCCGGGCATCCAGTGGGACGACCTCGCGCTGAGCCGCGGGTTCCGGGCGTTCCGGGCGGTCAGCCAGGGCGCGCGGGCGGCGGACCTGCTCGGGGCCGGTTTCGCCGACCGGCACCCGGGCAGCGCGGTCCGGTACGTGCTGCACAACCCGATGTTCGTGGACAGCGGGCTGGGCGCGCAGGTCGGGGGGCTGCGCGGCCGGGCGCTGGACGTGGTGGCCGGGTGGTTCGCCCGGTCGACGGCCGACGCGGCGGACCAGGTCCACCGGTTCCTGGCCGACCCGCCCGCCGTGCCGTTCACCGCGTCCCGCGCGGGCACGCCGATCGACCCCGGCAGGCCGGAGTTCGACCCGGCCACCGCCGCCCGGCTCTACACCGTGCTGGAGGGCGTCACCGCTTCGGCGCGGTGACGCGGCGCGCGCACGACGGCGGCCGGCACCCGGGCCCCGCCCTGGGGATCACCGCAGGACGCGGAACCGCAGGTGCACCACGTCGTCCGCCTCGGTCGTCCCGACGCGCTCCAGCTCGGTGGGCCGGAGCCCGTCCAGCAGCCGCGAGCCCCCGCCGAGCAGCACGGGCACCAGCTGGAGCCGGATCTCGTCGACCAGCCCGGCGCGCAGCACGTGCCCCGCCGACTCCGCGGCGGCCATGACCAGCACGTCCCGCTCCCCCGCCGCGGCACGGGCCTGCTCGACCGCGCTCCGCGGACCGTCGGTGACGAACGTGAACGCCGCCGACTTCATCGCCAACGGCGGGCGCGGCTCGTGGGTCAGCACGAAGCTCGGCACCGGGAACGGCGTGTCACCCCAGTGCGGCAGCCCCAGGTCGAACGTCCGCCTGCCCAGCACGACCGCGCCGACCGTCGCCGCGAACGGCGCGTCGCCGTCCGAGCCCTCGGCGAACATCCACTCGTGCAGCCGTTCGCCGCCTTCGCCCATCGGGTGCTCCTCGCCCACGTTGGGCCCGGCGCTGTAGCCGTCGAGCGACACGGAACCGTTCAACACCACTTTCGTCACGGTGGTCCTCCGGCGAACTCGGCCCGCACCCCCAGCAGGCGCACGGCGCGTGTGCCGTCGAATCCTGCCAGTGCCGCCACGGCCGCGTCCTCGATCCGGTCGACCTCCATCGTCGGCTCCGCCAACGACACACCCCGCGTGCGGGTGGAGAACGGCACGAACCGCACCTTCACCACCACGCGCGTCGCGGGCCGCCCTTCCGCCCGCACGTCCTCGACCACCCGCCGCGCGAGCAGCCGGACCTCCTGCCGGATCTCCTCCGGGTCGGTCAGGTCCCGCTGGAACGTCGTCTCCCGGCTGCGGGACTTGGCGACCCACGGCGTCGCGGTCACGTCGGTGTCGCCCGCGCCCAGCGCCAACCGCCGCAGGTGCGGCCCCGTCGCCGGGCCGAACCGCGCCGCCAGCGCCGCCGGCTCGGCCCGCGCCAGCCCGGCCACCGTGCCGATGCCCAGCTCCGCGAGCTTGGCCGCGGTCCGCGACCCGATGCCCCACAACGCGGTCACCGGCCGCCCGGCCATCACCTCCACCCAGTTGTCCCTGGTCAGCCGGTACACGCCGGCGGGCTTGGCGAACCCGGTGGCGAGCTTGGCGCGCAGCTTGTTGTCGCCGATGCCGACCGAGCACTCCAGCCCCGTCGCCGCCTTGACCGCACGGCGCGCCGCGTCGGCCAACGCCTCCGGGTCGTCGGTGCGCGCGCCCAGGAACGCCTCGTCCCAGCCGAGCACCTCGACCACCGCGGGCAGCTCCCGCAGCACGTCCATCACGTGCGCGGACACCTCTTCGTAGGCGGGCGGGTCGGACGGCAGGAACACCGCGTCCGGGCAGCGCTTCTTCGCCAGCCGCAACGGCATGCCCGAGTGGACGCCGAACTCCCTCGCCTCGTAGGACGCGGTCGCCACCACGGCGCGCAGCGTCGGGTCGCCCGCGCCGCCGACGACCACGGGCCTGCCGCGCAACTCGGGCCGCCGCGCCACCTCGACCGCCGCGATGAACTGGTCGAGGTCGACGTGCAGGACCCAGTCCGATCCGGGCACCACGCCAGTATCGCCGCGGGAGGCGGTGATCGTGCGACCGGAAGAACCGGCCCACCTGCGCCGGGCCCGGACTCTCGGCGTCACGGAGGTGCGCGTGGAGGTCGGCTGCACAAGGGCTCGCTGGGCGCGGTCACCTCCCGGGTGGACGACTGCGGCGCCACGGTTCTCCGGGCCGCTCAGGAGTCGAGCCGCGCCGTTTCGCGGCAGCGTGGTTCGTGACACGATTTCGTGACACGATCAAGACGTGCCGACCAGCCCACGCGACCGCGACGACCAGGGCCGAGCCCGCAACGCGCGCCCCCGCGACGGACTCGGCCGCCCGCTGCCCTACGGGCTGCCCGGCGTCGAGCGCCAGCCCGAAGGCGTGCCGCGCACGCCCGAGGAGTCGCTCGTCGAAGCCCAACGCCTGCTCGACCTCGGCCGGCCCTTCCACGCGCACGAGGTGCTGGAGGACGCGTGGAAGGCCGCGCCCGAGCCCGAGCGGGAGCTGTGGCGCGGCCTGGCGCAGCTGGCCGTGGGCGCGACCCACGCCGCGCGCGGCAACGCGTCCGGCGCTTCGGCGCTGCTCAGCCGGGGCGCGCGCAACATCGCGCCGTACCGCGACGACCCGCCGCACGGGGTCGACGTGGCGGGCCTGGTGGCCTGGGCGGAGTCGGGCGTGGGCGTGCCGCGGCTGACCGGCGGTCCGTGACTCATCGGGAAGCGGACCGGGACGCGGTCGGCGACCTCTGCGTGCGCACGGCGGACGGGGGCGGCGACTCCCGGCGGACGCGTGGTCGGCTACGTCGCCGGCGCCGCGGACACGCCGTCGTTCGTGTCGCGCTTCGAGTCGGAGTGGGCGCCGGACCGGGACCCGCCGGTCGACGAACCGGCCACCCCGACGACTACCCGGCGCACCTGCACGTCGACCTGCTGCCGGCGCACCGGCGCTCCGGGCACGGCCGGGCGTTGACGACGGCGGCCCGCGCGTTCTACGACCGGCTCGGCTTCCACCGGATCGACGTGCCGGGCACGGGCCCGTTGCCCTACTCGGGCCTCGAAGTTGGGCCGAACGCGCGCTTGGCGGATTCCCCCCTGGGGTAACTCGTGATCACCCACCTCACCTTGGAGGTTTCCCGTGTTCGCGATCATCGCCGCGGTCATCTTCGGCCTCGCCCTCCTGCTCGACCTGGCGAACGCCTCGCTCGGCTCCGTGCTGGACGGCGGGACGCTGCTCATGGCCGGCCTGCTGTGCGTGGCTCTGCACCTGGCCGGCGTCGGCGCCGGCGCGCGGGCGTTGAGCTTCCGCCGCCGTCGCTGAGGATCACGGCCCCCGCCGGGTGCGGGGGCCGTCCCGGGTGGACGATCGGCGCGGCGCGCGACGGACCGGCGGCGCCGGGTTCAGCCGCGGGCCGGTGGCACCGAGAGCAGGCACGCCACGCAGGGCATGCCCTCGGGTTCGGGCAGCAGCTCCGCCGCGTGCATGTCGAGCCGCTCACCGCACAGCGTCAGCAGCGTCGACCGCGTGCCGTCGTCGGGCAGCGGCGCCAGGTGGCAGCTCCGCTCCCACTCGCCGACGAGATCGCCGCGCTTGCGCACGAGCAGGACGGGCTCGGTGTGGTCCAGTGCCATGGCGGAACGTCCTCTCCCCAGAGACCAGCAGTCTGGCACCGCTCCCAGGACCGCGCGAGCACCGTTTCGCGACTTCGCGGCCCGCACCGCGGATATGCTCCGCCGGTGATCAGGGTGCTGAGGGACTTCTCGACCGGTGTCGGACTGCTCGGCCAGGGTTTCTCGCTGGTGTTCCGCTCGCCGAAACTGCTGCTCATCGGGGCCGTGCCGGCGTTGCTCACGACCGTGCTGCTGATCGGCGGCGTGATCGGGCTCGCGGTGTGGATCGACGAGATCGCCACCTGGGTCACGCCGTTCGCCGACGACTGGAACGACGGCCTGCGCGCGGCCACCCGCTTCGCCGCCGGGTTCTCGATCATCGGCGCGTTCGTCGCGATCGGACTGCTGCTGTTCACCGCGATCACGCTGATCATCGGCGGACCGTTCTACGAGCACATCGCGGAGACCGTCGAGGACACCCACCTCGGCGGCGTGCCCGAGGCCGAGCAGGTGAGCTGGCTCAGGTCGGCGGCGGTCGGCGCGCGCGACGCGGTCCTGCTCGTCGGCATCGCGATCCTGTTCGCCATCCCGCTGTTCGCCGCCGGGTTCATCCCGGTCGTCGGCCAGACCGCGGTGCCGGTGGTCGCGGTGCTCGTCAACGCGTCGCTGCTGGCGATCGAGCTGACCGCCATCCCGTTCACCCGGCGCGGCCTCAAGCTCGACGTGCGCCGGCGCACGCTGCGCAAGCGGCGCGCGGTCACGCTCGGCTTCGCCGTGCCGACCTACCTGCTGTGCCTGATCCCGCTGGCGGCGCTGGTGGTGCTGCCGGCGGCGATGGCGGGCGGCACGGTCCTCGCGCACCGCCTGCTCCACGACCAGATCAGGTGAACGGCACCCACGCCTGCCGCGCCAACCCGTCGATCCGGTCGACCCCGACGCCCGCGGCCGACACCGTCCACAGGTCGTCGCCGATCACCAGCGCCCGGCGGATGCCCGGGTCGTAGGCCGACTGCTCGTGCCGGACCGTGCCCAGCGCGGAGAACGCGGCGTCGCCCAGCCGCAGCACCAGCAGCCCGCTCGACGTGGCCGCCGGCTCGCCCGCGCCCGACCCGGTCACCGGCAGCACCACCAGGTCGCGGGCGGGCCAGTACAGGAACGCGTGCGGGTCGAACTCGACCTCCGAGCTCGCGCCGGGCAGGTGGTGGCCCGCGACCTTGGCAGGCTTCGCCGGGTCCGACACGTCGAACAGCGACACCTGCGTGCCGGTGGTCCGGCCCCGCTCCGTGGCCTCCTGGCCGACGCCGATCAGCTTCCCGTCGCCGGCGGGGTGCAGGTACGCCGAGTAGCCGGTGATCTTCAGCTCGCCCACCCGGCGCGGGTTCGCCGGGTCGGACAGGTCCAGCGTGTAGAGCGGGTCGACCTGCCGGAACGTCACCACGTACCCGACCGGCCCGGCGAACCGGACGCTGTAGATCCGCTCGCCGACGCCGAGCCCGTCGACCTTGCCGACCTGGGCGAGCGTCGCGCCGTCCCGCTTGAGCACGGTCACCGCGCTCTGCGTCACGGGCGCCTGCTCGGGGATGCCCGGCGCGTCACCGGTCGTCGTCGCGACCCGCAGGTGCCCTTGGTGCTCCGACAGCGAGTACTGGTTGAGCAGCGTGCCCATGACCCGCCCGGACGCCACGTGCTTCGGCGGACCCGGCTGCGACACGTCGAACTGGTGGATCGCCGTGAACGCGGACGTGGTCGGCGCGAACCTCGTCATCGGCCGCAGGTGGTGGTCGTCGGCCACGTACAGCGACGTGCCGGTGCCGTACACCGCGTCACCGTCGGCCATGATCGTCACCGCGTCGCCGCTGCCGAGCTCGCCCGGGAAGTCGAACGTCAGCACGGACAGCATGGACGTGGCCGAGTGCTCCTCCGGGTGGCTGACCCGGTCGCACGCCACCAGCGTGCCCTCCGAGCGCGCGCCGCCGGCGTCGGACAGCTCGTAGCGCGGCAGCCACGCCTCGATCGGCGCGGTGGCGACGAGCTCCCGGTTCGCGATCAGCGACTCCGCCTCGCCGCGGGTGTCCGTCGGGTACACCCAGGGCAGCCGCGGCCCCGAGTGCACGACCACCCGCACCACACCGCCGACCTGCCGCGCGTCGACGTACCGGCCGTCCACGGTCAGCGTGCCCAGGATCCGCGGCGCGCCGGACAGGTCGACCAACGTCACCGACGAGTCCTCCGCGTACACCTCCGCCGGGCCGTCGGCCACGATCCCCCGGCCCGCCAGGCCCTGCCCGGCGCCGATGAGCAGCGCGCGGTCCTCGTGCAGCAGCAGTTGGGTGGAGTGGCCCGCGGGCACGTCCAGCGTGCCGGTGAGCCGCCGGGTGGCGACGTCCAGCACGCGGAGCTTGCCGTCGGCCACCGTCACGACCCGCCTGCCGTCGGTCTTGACCAGGTCCGGCTCGTCCACGCCCGCTTCGTGCGCGTTGGTCTTCGAGTGCTCGGGCACGGCGGCGGAGTCGCGCTGCGCGCTGCCCGCCCGCGCGTCGACCTGGCTCTCCATCGCGACGTCGCCGTCGGCCTTGGTCAGGTAGCGGTGACCGCCCAGCCCGTACACGCCGACGTGCGGCGCGATCGCCTCCCGCAGCCCGGCCAGCGCGGTCTCGCACGTGTCGAACGCCACCAGCTCCACCGGCACGGCCTCGATCGGCGGCACGACCCGCCAGTCCTCCGCCTCGGTGGGCACGGCGGAGGCCGCGCTCACCCCCACCACCAGCGCCGCGCCGCCGAACAGCGCCGCACGCGTACCCCAGGACCATCGCCTCATGCACCCAGGACGGGACGGGTCGGGCAAAAGGTTGCGCGGCCCCGGTTCCGCCCCGGTCACGGTTCCGACCCAGGCCACGGTCCGGGTCGCGGTCCGGGTCGCGGTCCGGGTCGCGGTCCGGGCCCGGTCGCGGCTCGGGCGTAGGCCGATCGGACGCACCGGGGTCGACATGATTGAGTAGGTCCGGACCGATTGCCCAACACCCCCGCGTCCGGGGGTGGAGCGACCACAGGAGAGTCAAATGGCCCCGAGCAAGCCCGAGGTCGAGCCGTACGAGGGCGCCGCGCCCGCCGACCTGGTGATCGAGGACATCACCGTCGGCGACGGGCCCGAGGCGGCCCCCGGTCAGCTCGTGCACGTGCACTACGTCGGTGTGTCGCACTCGACCGGCGAGCAGTTCGACGCCTCCTGGGACCGCGGCGAGGCGTTCAGCTTCCCGCTGGGCGGCGGCCGCGTCATCGCCGGCTGGGACCGCGGCGTCGCGGGCATGAAGGTCGGCGGCCGGCGCAAGCTGGTCATCCCGGCGCACCTGGGCTACGGCGACCGCGGCGCGGGCGGCGTGATCAAGCCCGGCGAGACGCTGATCTTCGTGGTGGACCTGCTCGGCGTGAACTAGTGCCGGCACGGCCCGGTTTCGCCCCCTGCTCCGTTCGGAGCATTCGACCCGGGAGCGAAACCGGGCCGTTCACCTTTGCGTCATCCTGAACGCACCAACCGCGCGTCATCTTCTAGGGGGAGAGCCGCCGTGCCCGAGGACATCGGCGCGTCCGAGCGGATGCTCGGCCAGTGGCAGCAGAGCATCGAGCAGAAGGCCGAGCGCTACCAGCAGATGGCCGCCCGCGTGCAGGGCATGACCATCTCCGAGTCCTCTCGCGACGGCTCGGTGAAGCTCACCATCGGCTCGAACGGCATCCTGACCAACCTGGAGATCGCCGAGTCCGCGCGGGACAAGCGGATGGCCGAGGTGTCGGCCGAGGTGATGAGGACCCTGCAACGCGCGCAGGCACGCATCCCGGAGCTGCTCCAGCAGGCCATGGCCGAGACCATCGGCACGCAGGACGAGACGGCCAACGTGCTGTTCAACGAGGCCAAGCGCAACTTCCCCACCCCGCCGCACGAAGAGCCCACGCCGCCGCCGGCAGGCCGTGAGATGCGCTTCGGCATCGAGGACGACGACTCGCCCGCGCGACCCGCCCAGCGTCCGGGGCCGCCGTCCGCCCCACCGCCGTCCACGCCGCCCCCGTCGCGCAGGCCACCGCGCCGGTCGGACGAGGACGACGACTTCGGCGGACAGTCCTTCCTTTCGTAGCACGCTTTCCAGGGGGATCGCATGGCCGGTTTCGAGATCGTCGCGGACACGCTCGAGGCGCACAGCAAGCAGCTGGGCGACCTGGGCGCGCGGTTGCAGGGCGCGGTGGACGCGGCCAAGACCGTGAGCATGCCCACCGACGCTTACGGCATCCTCTGCCAGCCGTTCCGGATGATGCTCGACCCGGTCGAGCAGTACGGGCTGGACGCGTTGCAGGGCGCGGTGGAGGCGATGGACGCCGCCGGGAAAGCGGTGAAGGACACCGTCGACCAGTACCGCGAGATGGAAGAGGCGATCCGCGACAGCTTCAAGGCCGGTGACTGATGGCGGGCGAGAACCCCCTCGTCGAGGCGCCGCCCGCGGAGTCGGGCTCGTTCTTCACCGCGGGCACCGGCGACAACGGGTGGGCGACCGGCATCTCCATCGCGGAGTCGGCGATGGACACGTTCAACGGGATCAAGGACGGCAACTGGGTCGAGGCCGGCCTGGGCATGGTCGGGCTGGCCGCGGACGCCGCCGCGATGGCCATCGACCCGTTCGGCACGCTGCTGTCCTCGGCCGCGGCGTTCCTGATGGAACACATGCAGCCGTTGAAGGAGATGCTGGACTGGCTGGCCGGGAACCCGCCGGTGATCGAGTCGTACTCGACGACGTGGAACAACGTCGCCGAGGAGCTGGGCAAGATCGCCGAGGAGTACGGCGCGGGCGTGCGGCGGGGCACCGAGGGGTGGACCGGGTCGGCGGCGGAGACCTACCGGACCAACTCCGAGGTGCACGGTGACGCGCTGACGGGCGCGGCGTCGGCGGCGGGGACCGTCGGCACGGTCGTGGGCCTGATGGGCATGGTCGTGGGGTTCGTGCGCGAGATGGTGCGCGACCTGATCGCCGACCTGGTGGGCAAGCTCATCGCGTGGGTGCTGGAAGCGGTGTTCTCGCTGGGGTTCGGGACGCCGGTGATCGTGGCGCAGGCCGTGACCGCGATCTCGAAGTGGGCCGCGAAGATCGCCAAGATCGTCCAGGACCTGCTGAACACCATCAAGAAGGTCTCGCCGATGCTCAAGCGTCTGGTCGAGGTCTTCGAGAAGATCATGAAGGTGGTCGGCAAGCTGGCCGGCAAGGTCACCGGCCTGGACGTGCTGGACCCGGGCAACATCAAGAAGGGCGGCTTCCTGCAGACCGGGCGCGCCGACATCGACGCGCCGTCCGGCAGCCCGGACACCAGCCCCTCCGGCACCGGCACCAGCGGCACGGGCACCAGCGGCAACGGCACTTCGTCCACATCGGACAGCGCACCGCCGTCGAACCGGCCGGGTGACACCACTTCCACCTCCGGCAGCACCACCGCCGACGCACCCCCCACCTCCCGGCCCGGCCGCGGCGACCCGGCCGACCTGCCCCCGTCGTCCCCGCGCCCCGGCCGCGACCCGGGCGGACCGGAGCACGACCTCCCGCGCGGAGCCACGCCCGGACCGGGCAGCCCGGCCCCGGGGAACACCACCCCGGGCAACACCACCCCGGGCAACACCGCGCCACGCGGCACCTCGCCGGTCGGCGAGCACCGAGGCGGACCGGGCGGCAACGCCCCCATCGGCGAACATCGGGGCGGACCGGGCGGCCAGCCCGCGCCGGGGAGCTACAGCGGTGGCGGCGGCCCCAGCCCGAACGGCGGCGGCAGCCCGAGTGGTGGCAGCCCTGTTGGCGGTGGCGGTCCCAGCGGCGGCGGATCGCCCGGTGGCGGTTCGCCGAATCCGACGACCCCACCGCACCGCTTCGACCAGACGTCCGCGGCCACCGCCGCGGCCACCGAGGCGCCGGCACGCCCGGACCAGCCCCACTCCGGTGGCCCCTCCACCGGCAACCCGAACACCACTGCCCCGCAGTCCAACCAGCCCGGCCCCGGCAGCGCGGGCGGCGCTCCGCC
Organism: Saccharothrix sp. 6-C; assembly: GCF_016695385.1. Classification (NCBI taxonomy): domain Bacteria; kingdom Bacillati; phylum Actinomycetota; class Actinomycetes; order Pseudonocardiales; family Pseudonocardiaceae; genus Saccharothrix; species Saccharothrix sp. 6-C. The sequence continues at coordinate 6,529,785 of NZ_CP064192.1, forward strand.
CGCCGGCTCGCCGGGTGGCGGATCTCCGGGCGGCGCACCCGGTGGCGGCGCACGTCCGGGCAGCGGCGGCGGCTGGACCGGCACGCCCGGCAGCCGAGGCGACGCCCACTCCGGCATCCCGGCCGCACGCGGCCCCGAGAACCTCTCGCCCTCGTCACGCGGGCCCTCGGGCACCAACCCGTCGCACACCGGACCGACCCACGCGGGTCCGACCCACGCGGGTCCGACCCACGCGGGCCCGACCCACACCAACCCCGCGCAGGCCGGTCCACCGCACCAGGGCCCTCCGCACCAGAGTCCACCGCACCAGGGCCCACCGCGCACCGGGCCCGCGAACCCCTCCGCGCCGCACTCGCCGAGCGGACCGGCGCACACCAACCCGCCGCACACCACGCCGTCCCAGCACAACCCGAACAACGGGCCGCCCAACCGGGGTCCGGCGGGCGCGCCGCACCAGCGCGACGGCAGCCCGGACTTCGCCCGTCCCCGAGGCGGCGACGGCCCGGCGCCGCACGCCCCGAAACGGCCCGACGGCCCACCGCTCCAGCGGCACCCCGACTCGTCCACGCCCGCGCCCCGCCGCGACCCGGACGCGCAGCCACCGCGCCGCGACCAGGACGGCATCCCCTCCCAGCGCCGCGACCCGGACGCGTGGACCCCGCCCCACCGCGACCCCGACCCGCACGCGGACTCGCCCACCCCGGACAGCGCCAAACCGGACGGCGCCAAACCGGACGGCGACGGCCCGCACGGCGACGGCCCCGACCCCACCCGGCCCGACGGCGACCAGCCGAGCATCGACGAGGCGCACGCCCGGCACGGTGAGACCACCCCCGCCGGCATCTCGCACCACCGGGGCGACGGCGACATGGGCGACCTGCCGCACCGCGTCCCACCCGACCCGCGCTACTTCACCGCCGACGTCCACGTCACCCCCGACGGCCGGGCGAGGATCGGCAACCACACCTACACCCCCGAGCAGTACGGCGACCTGTTGCGCCGCAACGGCTGGGACGGCAAGACCCCCATCCGCCTCATCGGCTGCGACGCCGGCCGCAACGACTTCGCCGACCGCCTGTCCCGCCACACCGGCGCGGACGTCCTCGCACCCACCAAACCCGCCTGGACCGACACCAACGGCCGCGTCTACACCAGCGACGCCGAGATCGGCCCCGACGGCAACCGCCGACCCCGCGTCCCGCCCAACGGCGAGTGGAACACCCACCGCCCCGACGGCACCACCGCCAGAACCGGCGACGACGGCTACGCGCCCGGCACCGACGACGCCGACAAGGCCGACCACACCGGACCCGACGACGCCCGCGTCCGGGGCGCCCCGGACGAGGAGCACAAGCCGCCGACGGCCACGACTCCGCGCGACCCCACGGAGTTCCCGCCGGCCGAGCCGCCGTCACCGACGCCGGACGCGCCGGAGTCGGGCCACCTGCCCGACCGGTCGCGCGGCGCGGTGCTGGAGCGGATCGACGTCACCGACACCACCCGGGTGACGACGAGGGACGGGCGGATCGAGACGGTCGACGGGAAGCCCGTCAAGCAGTACGTCGGCGAGCTGGCCGAGTCCCGGGCCGCCAACCACGGCGGGCGCGCGGGACGGGCGAACGGCCCGTACGTGGCGGTCGCGGTCGACCTGCGGACCGGGTTGGTCACCGAGGGCGTCAACGGCAAGACCACCGACCTCATCGCGCCCAAGAACCTGCACCCCTTGCTGCGGGAGAACTACCGCGACATGGACGTGTGGGAGCACCCGATCATGGACGGCCCCGACCAGGTGAAGCAGGCGCCGGTCAAGAACCCGGACGGGCCGGGGCACCTCAAGGACGAGAACGGCGACGACCTGCTGCAGGACTGGGTCCTCCAAGGACAGGTGCACCCGGACCAGCCGTTGCGCCACGCCGAGGTGAAGGCGGTCAACGAGCTGCTGTGGGCGCGGCAGCAGCAGCACGAGCGGGACTGGTTCGAGCAGCACGGGCCGGGTTCGACGCCGCCGCCGCTGCCCCGCGAGGCGTTGCAGGACATGCGCTTCGACCCGCGCAACCTCCAGGAGCAGCTGCGCAAGGACGCCGACGGCGTGAAGGTGAAGACCGGCGACATCGGCGACCCCGGCCCGGCGTGCGGCAACTGCAGCGTCATCCTGAGGGACGTCGGCAGCTACAGCGGTAGGCTCCAGTACGCGCCGTTCGACTACCGCTCGAAGGCGAACCTGATACCTCCAGTGGCGGAATGACGATGCGCATCGACGAGTCCGAGACCTACGTGGACGACACCCAGCGGGTCATGCACGACGACGGGCCGTTCACCGGTGAGGCGGAGTACCGGGGCGAGGACGGCGAGCTGCTGGAACTCACCACGTACTACGACGGCATCCCGAACGGCCCGCAGGAGGAGTACTACCCCGGCGGCCAGGTGAAGTCGCGGGGCGAGAACCACATGGGCATGGCCGTCGGCGAGTGGCACGAGTGGCACCCCGACGGCAAGCTCGCCGCGCACCGCACGTTCTCCGCCAACGGCTGGCCGCTGCACGTCAAGGAGTGGGACGCGGACGGCGTCCTGGTCCGGGACGAGAAGCTGGGCTGAGCCCGCCGGACCGGGAGGCCGGGCCGCAGCGCACGACCGGGTGACGGGGGGCCTGGCCCGACCGCGCCCTGGGTCCGGTCGATCGGCCCGGTCCGCGGCGGCGGCGGGCGTCGGGGCCGACTCCCGGTCTCACCCGACCGGACCACGGGGCTGTGTCGTGGCCGTTAAGATCAGCCCGCCGTGTCCGGGGGGAGCCGAAGGGGTGTTCGACGCATGAGCCAGCCAGCCACACCGCTGACCGAGCAGGAGCAGAACCGGCTCGTCAAGCAGATCGGCCGCGCCATGCTCCCCGCCCTGCCGCCGGGGTGGCAGCGCGTGCGGGCGGAGTACCGGGCGGCCGGGCGGCACATCGAGGTGGACCTGGCGTTCGCGGGCCCCGACGGGCAGTGGCGGCCGGTGCGCCCGCCGATGGACGTGGTGCAGCTGTTCGGGCAGTTGCGGACCGGGATGTACGAGCCCGTGCGCGGCACGTGGCTGAGCGCGGTGTACGAGATCGAGGCGCCGGCCGCGTTCTCGGTCGACTTCGACGCCGAGGACGAGCCGCGCTGGCGCAACGCGCCGCCGGTGATCGGCTTCCAGGACGAGCTGCGCACGTTCCCCCGGCAGGACGAGCGGATCCCGCCGTGGCTGCGGCAGCGCGTCGGCCTGCCGCCGCTGCCCGAGCCGGAGCCGGAGCGGCCGGACGGGGAGCTGCGCACCGCGCACGTCTACGACGGCCGGGACGAGGCGGGCCGCCCGGTGGTCAACCGGCAGCTGCTCGACCCGCAGCTGGTCGACGCGCTGCTGACCTACCTGGAGGGGGCGCCGGTCGTGCTGGCCGCGCGCAACCTGGACGTGGACGAGTTCATCCCCGGCGACCAGGACGTGCCGCTGAACTTCCGCACCGACGGCGCCTGGATCTGGGCCGGCGCGGTGCCGCACTACCTGCGCAAGCACGGCCTGCCGCCCGAGCCGGAGCTGGTGGCACACATCGTGGGCCGCGGCTTCCGGCTCGACGAGGTGGACGAGGCGACCCGGGAACGCGCGGTCACGATGATCACCGGCGAAGCCTGACCGCACCGCGCACCCGCGGACCGGTCGGCTCCCGCCGGCCGCACCCACGATCCGCACACACAACCCCGCCCTTCGCGGGCGCCCACTCGGACGTGCCGGACAGCGGCCACGGGTGAGGCAGAGGTCACCATGCCCGACCTCGGTTGTTTACGTAGAGTCGCTAGATGTGCGCACTCTGTCGATGCAGTCCGACGATCGGGTTACCTATGCGCACAAAAGCGCACGCTCGGGATACCCTGTGCGCATGAGTCCCGCGCTGGAGGCGGTGTTGGCCAAAGCAGGTCTGCAGGTCACCCCCGACGAGTTCCTGTCGCTGGTGGCCGACGCGGCGAAGAAGCTGGCGCCGCCGCACCCGGACCCCGCGAGCTACTTCCCACCCGACCAGCGCGACGCGCTGGAGGACGTCGGCCTCGACCTGAGCCCGCACCGCGTCCTCGACGACCAGGGACGCGCGCGGACCGTCGTGGCGCACGCCGTGCTGCGCGACTCGGCGCTGACCGTCGGCGAAGCCGCCCGGCAGCTGGGCGTGGACACCAGCCGCATCCGGCACCGGCTCGGCGTCGGCCGCCTGGTCGGCTGGAAGGACCGGGGCAGCTGGCGGCTGCCCGCCTGGCAGTTCGCGGGCGGCGGCGTGCTGCCGGGGCTGGAGGCCGTGCTCGCGGCCGTGCCACCGGACCAGCCCGCGCTCGTGGTCGCCGGGTTCATGACGACCGACCAGGAGGACCTGGTGGTGGACGGCACGCCGACGACGCCGCGCGAGTGGCTGCTGGCCGGCGGTGAACCCCGCCGCGTCGCGGCACTGGCCGAGCAGCTGGGCACGCCCGCCTGACCGGTCGCACTCCCCTGTCGCCGAGAACCTTGGACACGCATGTCACGGCTTCCCCAGCCGCCCGCTCCCGCTGTGCTCCAGGCGACGCTGCGCCGCACCGAGGACGTCGTGGCGGTGCACCGGGCCACCCGGTTGGTGCGCATCTTCGCCGCGAAGGGGCTGCACCCGCAGCGCTGGAACAGCTTCCGCTACACCGGCCCCCTGCCGCACGCGCGGTTCGACACCCAGCCGACCGCCCCGGACGGCTCGCCCACGCACGCCCACGACCAGGGGGTGCTGTACTTCGGCCTGACCGTGCGCACGTCGGTGGCCGAGGTGTTCCAGGCGACGTCGGTGGTGGACCGGCGCACGCGCAGCCCGTTCCTGGTGGTGATGCGGCCACGCCGGACGCTGCGGCTGCTCGACCTGACCGGCCTGTGGCCGACCCGGGCGGGCGCGTCGCAGGAGATCAGCGCCGGGCCCAAGGCGATCACGCAGCAGTGGGCGCGGGCGATCCGCGCGGCCTACCCCGAGCTGGACGGGCTGTGGTACCGCTCGTCGATGGACTCCGGTGTCCCGGCCGTGTGCCTGTGGGACCCGCCGGCCGGCACGGGCCTGCCCGCCTCGCCGGACGTGCTGCTGCCGTTGGAGCACCCCGGCCTCGACCTGCCGCTGGCGCGGGTGTGCGAGGAGCTGAACTACACCCTGCTGGGCTGACCGCGCCGGCGCGGCGCCGGGAGGAACCGGGCGTACCTGACCTCGGGCAGCTCCTGACCGGCCAGCTCGTAGCGGTTGACCAGCCCGTCGTGCCGCCAGCCGTGCGACTCGTAGAACCCGCGGCTGCGGGCGTTGTCCTGGAACACCCACAGGACCGCGTACCGGAACCCCTGCTCCATGAGGTGGCGCAGCCCGGCCTCGTGCACCTCGTGCCCCGCGCCCTGCCCGTGGTAGCGCGGGTCGGCGTAGATCGCCACCAGCTCGCCGGTGTGCAGGTCGGGGTGCGCGTCCTGGGACTCGCGGACCGAGTCGACGGCGCAGTAGGCGCCGATGCGGCCGGTGCCCTCGTCGACCGCGACGAACACCCGGCTGGGTTCGGGCAGCCGCAGCACGCGCGTCCACGCCGGGAGCCTGCTCTCGGGCAGCATCCGGTCCAGCACCGGGTCGTCCACTATCCCGCGGTACGAGTGCTGCCACGCGTCCACGTTGATCCTGGCGATCTCGGGCGCGTCGTCGGGCCGTCCGGCCCGCACGGTCCACTGCATCCGGTGAGAGTGCCGCAACGACGCCGCCGTCCGCTAGCCATTGGCCCAACCCCGGCGGGGCGCGCCGGTGCACACGTACCCGGAGTACGTCTGGTTCTTCACCCGGAACCGGGTGAACCGGAAGCGGGTGGGGTCGAGCTCGTGGAACCGGGTGCGCACGACGTCGTCGTGCAGCTGCTGCGAGATCACCAGCACCAGGTCGTCGTCGGCGGTGGCCGCCAGCGCGTCGCGGACCACCTTGGCGTCCAGCAGCCGGCAGGTCACGATGGGTGCGTCGCCGACCAGCCCGAACGCGCCCGCGGTGAGCGGCCCGCAGTGCATGGCCACGCGCATCCGCAAGGGCGTGCCGGCGCGGCGGAGGTCGGCCAACGCCTCGGCGAGCTGCTCGGTGAAGTGGGCGACCACCCACGCGGCGTCGACGTCGGTGGGCAGCACGGCCAGTTCGCCGTCGCCGCGCACCTGCCGGTACCACAGGTCGCGGTCCAGCCCGGCCTTGCGGGCGGCCACGTCCAGCACGTCGCTCAGCCGCGCCTGGACCAGCGACTGGTCCAGCGCGTCGAGCTTGCTGTAGCCCTCGACGTCCACGGCCACCACGAGGCGGTAGACCAGGCCGCGGAGGGGCATCACCATTTCCAGCGTCACACGACGAGCATCGTCCCGGGCCGCGTCCGGAAGTAGGGCGATCACCGGGTTTCCCGTTTCACAGTTCCGCGATCTTCCGCAGCACGTCGCGATCCACGATCGTGGTAGTGCGGTATCCCATGGTGATCACCCCGCGGTCGCGCAGCGTGCGGAACTCCCGGCGAGCGGTGTCCTCCTCCACCCCGACGAGCGAACCGATCTCGCCCTGGGTCAGGTTGAGCTTCAACGCGATGCCCTCGCCGCCCTGGTGACCGTAGGCATCGGTCAGGTACGCCAGCACCCGGGCCAGCCGCACGGACGCCGGGTAGCCGTTGAAGTCCATGCGCCGCTGCTCGCCCCACTCCAGCGTGCGCAGGATCATCTTGTCCAGGTCGAAGTGCGCGGCCGGGAACCGGGTGAGGAAGTCGGTGAACTGCGCCGCGCTGACCACCCGCGTGCGGGTGTCGACGCACGCCGTCACGGTCGCCGAGCGCGGCTTGCCGGTCAGGAACGCCATCTCGCCGACCAGGTCGCCGCCGACCTTGACGTTGAGCAGCGCGACCCGGCCGTTCTCCAGCGTCACCGTGGCCTTGACCAGGCCCTGCAGGAGCAGGATCACGTGGTCGGACCGCTCGGCCTCGCGCACGAGCGCGTCGCCGCGCCGGAACACCTTGGGCACGCCGAGCCGCAGCAGCGCCTCCCGGCCGGCGTCGGACACCGTCTCCAGGTACGTGCCGGTGGGCCAGCCCGATGGGATCACCATCTCGTCAGACCTCCTCCGCGAGGGACCAGTGTGCCGCTCGCGGAGGAGGTGGACCCGGGATTACGCCCGGTTCAGGCCAAGTGTCGCGCCCACCAGTCCAGCACGGCGTCGAACCGCTGCGCCCGGTGGCGCGGCTTGCCCGAGCGGGTCAGCTCGTGGCCCTCGCCGGGGAACACCAGCATCTCGGCCTCGACGCCGTTGCGGCGCAGCGCGACGAACAGCCGCTGCGCCTGCTCCAGCGGGCAGCGCCAGTCGTGCTCGGAGTGCACGACCATGAACGGCATGGAGATCTTCTCGGCGTAGGTCAGCGGGCTCATCGCGCGCTGGGTCTCCAGGCTCGGCCCGCAGTAGGCGTCGGCGAAGAACCAGCCGATGTCCGAGGAGCCGGCGAAGGAGTCCCACGCGTTGACGGCGCGCTCGCTCCACGCGGCGCGGAACCGCTCGCCGTGGTGCGCGGCCAGCCAGGAGGTCATGAAGCCGCCGTAGGAGCCGCCCATCACGCCCACGCGGCCGGCGTCGAGGTCCGGGCGCTCCAGCGCGACGTCCAGCACGGCGAGGACGTCGTCCACGTCGACCGTGCCGAACCCGCCGACTACGGCCTGGCCGTGCGCCTGGCCGTACCCGGCGGAGCCGCGCGGGTTGGGCAGCACGACCGCGTAGCCGGCCGCGGCGTACACCTGGGCCTCGTCGAAGAAGCCCCAGCCGTGGTACATGAACGGGCCGCCGTGCACGGCCAGCACCACCGGGTGCGGGCCTTCGCCCTCGGGCAGCACCAGCCAGCCGTGCACCGGGTAGCCGTCCGGCGCGGCGCCGGTCAGCTCGACCGCCGGCCGCAGGGGCACGGTCGAGCCGAAGTCGGTGAGCGTGCCGCCGCCGACGAGCTGGACCTCGCCGGTGTTGTCGGAGGTGGACACCACGGCGACGACCCGGTCGCCGTCGGCGGCGAAGGACTTCACCTCGGCCCGCTCGCCCGCCAGCAGCTCCAGGTCGGCCAGCGCGGCGGCGTCGGCGTCCAGCGGCACGCGGCGCAGCTCGACCGCGCCCCGGTTGCGGACCGCCACGAGCACGCCCGCGTCGGTCACGACCGGCGCGCCGGCGGCCTTCTCGCAGTCGACGGTCTCCAGGTCGGTGAGCCGGGTGAGGTGCTCGCCGTCGAACCGCCACAGGCTGGTGTTCCGCGCGATGGCGGCCGTGCCGGGCGCGTGCTCGGGCGAGTAGAACAGCACGCCGCCGTCGGGCAGCGCGACCGGCAGCATGGCCGCGCCGGGCGTGCGCACCACCAGCTCGGGCTCGCCGCCGGCCGCGGGCACGCGGTAGACGTCGTTGTGGAAGGACTCGGCCGCGCCGAAGTCGCGTTCGGCCAGGAACAGCACGGCCTCGCCGTCGGCCGTCCAGGCCGGGTCGGCGACGGAGCACGTGCCGTCGGTCAGCTCGACCGGCTCGGCGTCGGCGTCCAGCGCGTCCACGGTGAACAGCCGCGCGTGCCGGTCGGCGGTGAAGCCGACGTCGTCGAGCCGGTAGTCCAGCCGGGTGATGTGCCGGGGCGCCTCGGCGTCCGGTGTCGGCGCGTCACCGCCCTCGACGAGCGGCGCGCCGTAGCGACCCGCCTCGGGCACCCGCGAGGTGAACGCGAGCCGCCGCGAGTCCGGCGCCCACACCGGCGCGCCGGCGCCCAGGCGCAGGTCGGTGAGCGCACGCGCCTCGCCGCCGTCGGCGGGCATCACGTGCAGCTGCGGCGCCTTGCCCTTGGCCGTGACGCGCAGGAACGCGACCCAGCGGCCGTCCGGGGAGATCCGGGGTGCCAGGTCGCGTTCCGCCCACGTCCAGCTCGTCGTCCCGCCGCCGTCCAGGGCGACGCGGTGCAGCCCGCCCCGGTAGGCGTTCGCGGCGACGTCCGGGGTGGCGACGTTCACCAGGACGAGGTCCCCACGCACCGACACGGAGCCGGGCTGGGTCAACGACTGCAAGTCATCGGGGCGCACGCTTCAGCACGTTACCCCAACGATCCTTAGCAAGGCTCACGAGATTTTGACGCTCACAGATGGTCACTGGGAGTGGGCACCGGCTTGACCGCCTCGGGGTGGCGACGCACCTTGACCAGGCTGGCGATCGTGGTGATGGCCAGCACGCCCACGATCACCGACAGCGACACCTCGATGCCGATCGTCGGCACGTGCAGCGGCTCACCGCCGTTGAGGAACGGCAGCGAGTTGGTGTGCAGCGCCTCCAGGATCAGCTTCACGCCGATGAAGCCGAGGATCACCGACAGGCCGATCGACAGGTACACCAGCTTGTTCAGCAGGCCGCCGAGCAGGAAGTACAGCTGCCGCAGACCCATCAGCGCGAACGCGTTCGCGGTGAAGACCAGGAACGGCTCCTTGGTCAGGCCGAAGATCGCCGGGATGGAGTCGAGGGCGAACAGCAGGTCCGTGGTGCCGATGGCGACGATGACGATGAACATCGGGGTGACGAACCGCTTGCCGTCGATCCGGACGAACGACTTGCCGCCCTGGTAGCCGTCGGTCACCGGGTACACCTTGCGCACGAGCCGCAGCGCGACGTTCTCCTTGAACTCCTCTTCCTCCTCGTTGTGGTCCGTCCGCGCCAGCTTGTAGCCGGTGTAGATGAGGAACACGCCGAAGAGGTAGAAGACCCAGCTGAACTGCGCGATGACCGCCGCGCCCACGGCGATGAAGATGCCGCGCATGACCAGCGCCATCAGGATGCCGATCAGCAGCACCTTGTGCTGGTGGATCGCGGGCACCTTGAAGGTGGTCATGATGATCAAGAAGATGAACAGGTTGTCGACGCTCAGCGAGTACTCGGTGATGTACCCGGCGAAGAACTCGCCCGCGTAGACACCGCCCGAGAAGAACCAGATGCCGAGGCCGAACAGGATCGCCACACCCACGTAGAAGGTGACCCACCGGGCGGCTTCGCCGATGGTGACCTCGTGCGGTTTGCGGTCGACGATGAAGAGGTCGATGGCCAACAGGACCATCAGACCGGCGATCGTGGCGAACCACAGCCACACGGGAACAGACACGACTCAACCTCCGGTGCATCGCGCGCACGCCAATGACCGGAGGTCTCCTCCGCCGATCTCAACGACCGACCGGCGGCACCGGGAACCTCACGCCAGGCTCCGTGCTGACGACACCGCCGCGAGGGAGTACTCCCCTCCACGCCTGCACAGTGTCACGCATGAATGCGGTCCCGCGCCAGCGGAGGTGATCAGAGGCACCCGTCCGGGCCCCTAACCGGCGGGTACGGCTGAGAGCGCGAGGCCGTGCTGACAGCCCGTTCTCAGCTAATCACGCCTATGGTCAACTCCGTGGCCTCCCTCAACCGCCTCCGCGGCAGGTGGTCGCTCCCCGCGCTGGTCGTGCTGGTCGCCCTGGTGGGCGCCATCGTGGTCTTCACGCGCCAGGGGGACGACCCAGCCCCGGTGAGCACCCGCGACGCGGTGATCGACGTGCCGGAAAGTCCGGACAGCGACCGCACCGTGCAGATCGACACCACCCTGTACCTGCCCGAACGCACACCCGCGCCCGCCGTCCTGCTGCCGCACGGCTTCGGCGGCAGCAAGGCCAGTGTCGCCGGCCAGGCCACCGAACTGGCCCAGCGCGGGTTCGTCGTGCTGACCTACTCGGCGCGCGGCTTCGGCCGCAGCACCGGCCAGATCGCCCTGAACTCCGTCGACCACGAGGTCCGCGACGCCCAGAAGCTGCTCGACTGGCTGGCCACCCGCGAAGAGGTCGTGACCGACCGCGCCGGAGACCCGAAGGTGGGGGTGACCGGCGGCTCCTACGGTGGCGCGCTCGCCCTGTCGCTGGCCGGCGTCGACCCCCGGGTCGACACCATCGCGCCCGTCATCACCTACAACGACCTGGCCCAGGCGCTGCTGCCGAACTCGGCGCGCGCCGAGGACGTGTCGACCGCCACCCCGGCGGCGGGCGCGTTCGCCGACGAGGGCGTGTTCAAGCGGTCGTGGGCAGGCATCTTCTTCTCCGCCGGCCTGTCCGGCGCGGACGCCGCGAACCCCGGCCAGGAGGCCGCCGAGCCCGGTCAGGACGACGACGCCCAGGGCGCCGACAACGCCGCCGCCGCGGTCACCACCCCCCAGCCGCAGGGTGACAACGCCCGACCGGCCGGGCCGCTGAACGGCGCGTGCGGCCGCTTCCAGGCCGACGTGTGCGCCGCGTACACCGAGGTCGCGACCACCGGCAAGGCCGGGCCGCAGACCCTGGAGGTGCTGCGGCGCGCGTCGCCGTCGGCGGTGGCGAGCCGGATCACCCAGCCGACGATGCTGGTCCAGGGCGAGCAGGACACCCTGTTCGGCCTCGACCAGGCCGACGCCAACGCCCGCCAGATCGCCGCGAACGGCGCGAAGGTCAAGGTCGTCTGGTACTCGGGCGGCCACGACGGCGGCTCGCCCGGCCCGGAGCTGCGCGGCCAGATCGCCGACTGGATGTCGTTCCACCTGGAGGGCAAGGGCAGCGACCCCGGCACCGGCTTCGAGTACACCGTGGTCGGCGCGTTCCGCAGCAGCGGGACGCCGTCGTTGCGCAACGTCGTCGCCCCCGCCTACCCGGGCCTCGGCGGCTCCGCGGGCGTCGAGCGCCGGGACGTGCCGTTGACCGGCCGCGAGCAGGTCGTGGTCAACCCGGCGGGCGGCAACCCGGCGGCCGTGTCCAGCCTGCCCGGCCTCGGGTCGGTGGTGTCGCGGTCCAGCTCGCTGTCGTCGCGGCTGTCGATCGACCTGCCCGGCCAGGCGGCGGTGTTCCAGAGCGAGCCGCAGACCGCGCAGACGCTGCTGACCGGCGCGTCCACCGTGCGGCTGCGCGTGGCCGCCGTGCCCGGCCAGCCGGTGCCCGCCGAGGGCGCGGTGCTGTTCGTGAAGCTGTACGACGCCGACGCGAGCGGCGTGCGGACGCTGCCCGGCTCGGCGGTCGCGCCGGTGCGGGTGGCCGACCTGCCCGCCGACGGCACGCCGGTCGAGGTCACCGTGACCCTGCCCGGCGCGGTGCGCCCCGTCGAGGCCGACCACCGGTTCCAGCTGGTCGTGTCGACCACCGACATGGCGTACTCGAACGCCGCCGAGCCCGCCGCGTACCGGATCTCGCTGGCCTCGCCCGCGCTGTCGGTGCCGGTGGTGGCGGGTGTGAACGCGACCAGCGAGGTGCCGACCGGCGCGCTGTGGGGCATCGCGATCGTGCTGATCATCTGCGTGATCGCGGGCGTGGTCGCGTGGTTCCGCCGCAGGCTGACCGCGGACGTCGACCCGGAGCTCGAGTCGGTGCCGCTGGTGATCGAGAACCTGAGCAAGTCCTACCCCGGCGGGTTCGTCGCGGTGAAGGACCTGTCGTTCCGGGTGGAGCACGGCCAGGTGCTGGGCCTGCTCGGGCCCAACGGCGCGGGCAAGACGACCACGCTGCGCATGCTGATGGGCCTGATCCGGCCCACCGAGGGCGGCATCAGGGTGTTCGGCCACCGGATCGTGCCGGGCGCGCCGGTGCTGTCGCGGATCGGGTCGTTCGTGGAGGGCTCCGGTTTCCTGCCGCACCTGTCCGGCGCGGAGAACCTGCGGCTGTACTGGGCGGCCACCGGCCGTCCGCTGGAGCAGGCGCACGTCGAGGAAGCCCTGGAGATCGCGGGCCTGGGCAACGCCGTGCGGCGGCGCGTGCGGACCTACAGCCAGGGCATGCGGCAGCGGCTGGCGATCGCGCAGGCCATGCTCGGCCTGCCGGACCTGCTGGTGCTCGACGAGCCGACCAACGGGCTCGACCCGCCCCAGATCCACCAGATGCGCGAGGTGCTGCGCCGCTACGCGGCGGCCGGGCGCACCGTGCTGGTGTCGTCCCACCTGCTCGCCGAGGTCGAGCAGACGTGCACGCACGTGGTCGTGATGCACAAGGGTTCGCTGGTCGCGGCCGGTCCGGTCGACGAGATCGCGACGGGCGGCGGCGAGGCGAGCTTCAAGGTCGACCGGCCCGACGAGGCGGCCACCGTGCTGCGGAGCCTGTCGGGCGTGCACGACGTGCACGTCGACGGCGAGCAGGTCCACGCGAGCCTCAACGGCACTCCCCGCGCGACGGCGTTGCAGGCGCTGGTCGCCGCGGGCGTGGCGGTGGACCAAGCCGGTCCGCGCCGCCGGTTGGAAGACGCGTTCCTCGAGTTGGTGGGCGAATGAGCGAGAACGGTGTGCACACCGATCCGGCCGCGATCTCCGATCTGACGGACGCCGCGGAGGCCGAGCACTCGTCGGTCGCGCCGGACGGGTCGAAGGTCGGGTACCGGGCCGGGCGGACGTTGCCCGTGCGGGTCGAGCTGGTGCGGCAGCTGCGCCGCAGGCGGACGCAGCTGGTGCTGGGTTTCCTGGTGCTGCTGCCGTTCATCCTGGTGGTGGCGTTCGAGCTGGGCCAGTCGTCGCCGAACCGGCGGGCGGGTGGGTTCGTCGACCTGGCCACGGCCAGCGGCGTGAACTTCGTGATCCTGACGCTGTTCGTCAGCGGCAGCTTCCTGCTGCCGATGATCGTGGCGCTGTTCTTCGGCGACACGATCGCGAGCGAGGCGTCGTGGTCGTCGTTGAAGTACCTGCTGGCCGCGCCGATCCCCCGGCACCGGCTGCTGCGGCGCAAGGCCATGGCGTCCGGGCTGATGTCGGTGTTCGCGCTGGCGCTGCTGCCCGCGGTGGCCCTGGTCGTCGGCGTGATCTGGTACGGGGCCGGCGAGGCCGTGTCGCCCACCGGTGAGGCCGCCTCGTTCGGCGCCGGCGTCTACGGGGTGGCGCTGGCCGTGGTCTACATCTCGATCCACCTGTTCTGGGTGGCCGGGCTGGCGCTGTACCTGTCGGTGTCCACGGACGCGCCGCTCGGCGCGGTGGGCGGCGCGGTGCTGGCGTCGATCGTGTCGCAGATCCTCGACCAGATCACCGCGCTGGAAGGGCTGCGGGACTACCTGCCGACGCACTACGCGTTGGCGTGGGCGGACCTGCTGTCGTCGGACGTCGACTGGGCGCAGATGGCGAAGGGCACGTTCTCCGCCCTGGCGTACGGGGCGTTCTTCACCCTCCTGGCGGCGCGGAAGTTCGCGCGCAAGGACATCACCAGCTGAGGTCGGGGTCGTGGTTGACGGCGCACCGGGGACTTCCCCGGTGCGCCGTCGCTCGTCACGGCAGGGAAGCCAGGCGGCAGGCCTCGTCGACGACCGCCTGCGGTGTCACGTTCGCCCACACCAGGATCGACTCGCACGTCTCCACGTTGCCGTCCTCGCCGAACCCGCACGCGCTGTCGACGATCACCCCGCCGTGACCTTGCAGGAGCAGGTAGAAGTGGCAGTCCGCGGCGTCGGCGGACGCCGCCGGCGCGCCGGTGACCGCGGCGGCCGCGCCGAGGCCGAGGACGAGGGCCGCGCACCGGAGGACCCGACGAAGTCGCATGGTCCCAGTCTCGGGGTGCTGGAGGTCCACCGCACGGGACCGCTCGGAGTCCTCGGCCCCGCCGTCCGGCGGACCCGCGCCTAGGAGGGCGCCGGTCGCTTCGACTTGGGCAGCTTGGCCACGATGACGTCGTAGGACTGGTCGAGCAGGTCCCGCAGCTCGTCCTCGGGCACCGCCCCGTCGATCCGGACGCGGTTCCACCCGTGGCGCCCGATGTAGGCGCTGGTCGTGATGTCGTCGGGGTAGCGCTCCCGCCACTGCCCCGCTTCCTCCGCCGTGGCGCCCGACTTCACGCCGACCGTGCCGCCGTCGAGCCCGATGAACGCGAAGATCTTGCCGCCGACCTTGCAGCACAGCTCGCCGTCGCCGAACGGGTAGGTCTCCTCGGCTCCGGGCTTGGCCAGGCAGTGCTCGATCACGTCGTCCAACGTCATGACGTCACGTTAACCCGGCATTTAAGGTGGTCACGTGACTGTCTACACGGACGAGGAGAGCCGGACCCTGCGCACGGCCGTCTTCGGCGCGATGGTGCTGGTGTCCACGGCCGAGCCCGGCGCGCTGGACGAGGAGAGCCACGCGGGCATCCGCGCGATGTCCACCTTCCCGCCGCTGCTGCGCCAGGTGCTGGGCGCGGCGCCGCCGGAGCTGCCCGACGGCTCCACGGCCGACGTGGAAGCCGGCGTGCTGGCGGCGTTGCGGCGCTCGGTCGGGATCGTGGCGGCGCGGACACCGGAAGCGGCAAGTACCTTCCCGGCCGCGGTGCTCGCGGTGTGCGAAGAGGTCGCTTCCGCGGACGGCCGGGTGGGAGCGGCCGAGAGCGCCGTGGTCGGCAAGGTGCGGGCCGCGCTGGCAGGTTGACGATCTGTCCACCCCGGGCCGGGTGTGCCCCCGGCGGATGGGCAGGCCGGGAACGGCCAGAAATGCGGTTGGCCAAGGCACCCGATAAGCGGGGAGAACGGTCGAGGGCACGACGGTCGAGGCAAGCGCAAAGCCGCGCTGAAAGATCGGCGACCCCAAGGCCGCGCCCACGGGCCTGCGGAGCGGACACCGAGCTCGGGCGGGCTCACCGGACAGGCTCAGACGGCCGTGGACGCGCGGTCGGCAAAGCCGACGCGTGATGACAGGCCGTGAAGCCAAGGCCGCGCCCACTGGACGGCAGAGTGACACCGGGCTCGGGCGCGCCCCGGCGGACAGGCACAGGCGGCCGACCGCCAGGGGCCGAAAGAATCCCGCAAGCAGGCAGAACGGTTGAGAGCGCGGCGGGTGGAAGGGCCGGGCCGCTGACCGGCCGATGAAGCCAAGGCCGCGCGCACAGGGCGCACGGCGAACACCGGGCTCGGGCGCGCCCCGACAGAAAGGCGCAGAGGGCCGAGGACGCGGCAGGGAGGTTCCGGCCGCCGTCACGGCCGACCGCTGGAGGCCAGAGGCGCGCCGATAAGCAGGGGGAACGGTCGAGGACGCGGTGGGCGGAAGGGCCGGGCCGCGCTGACCGGTCGGTGAAGCTGAGGCCGTGCAGGCGCAGGGCGGACACCGGAGTCGGGCGCGCCCCGGCGGACAGGTGCAGACGGCTGAGGATGCGGCAGGGGGGTTCCGCAGCGGTCACGGGCGACCGCTGGAGGCCGGAGGCGTGCCGATGAGCAGGCAGAACGGGTGGGGGCGCGGCGGGCGGCGAGGGCCGATGCGCGACGGCAGGTCGGTGAAGTCCAAGGCCGTGTGCGCAGGGGCGCAGGACGGATGCCGGGTCCGGGTGTGACCTGGAGGGCAGGTGCAGGCGGCCGGGAGAGTGGCGAGGGCAGGGGCGGACGTTCGGGTGGTGGTCGGGAAGGTCCGGGGCGGCCGGGGTGGGGCGGGGTGCTCGGGATGACGGGGACCGCCGGGGTGGGTGGCCCCGGCGGCCGGTTGGTCACTTGACGCCGGCGGCGTCCATGCCGCGCAGTTCCTTCTTCAGGTCCTGGATCTCGTCACGCAGGCGGGCGGCCAGTTCGAACTGCAGCTCGCGGGCCGCGTTCATCATCTGGTCGGTCAGCTGCTGCACCAGGTCGGCCAGTTCCGAGCGGGCCATGGTGCCGGTGTCGCGGTCGGTCAGGACGCCGGAGCCGGCGCGGCCGTTGGCGCCCGGGTCGCCGGTCGGCTTCTTGCCGCGCGAAGTGTTGCGGCCGGAGCCGCCGGGAGCGATGGCGTCCTCCGCCTCGGCGTACACCTGCTCCAGGATGTCGGTGATCTTCTTCCGCAGCGGCTGCGGGTCGAGGCCGCGTTCCTCGTTGTAGGCGACCTGCTTGGCCCGCCTGCGGTTGGTCTCCTCGATCGCGTGCCGCATCGAGTCGGTGATCCGGTCCGCGTACATGTGGACCTCGCCGGACACGTTGCGGGCCGCGCGGCCGATGGTCTGGATCAGGCTGGTGCCCGAGCGGAGGAAGCCTTCCTTGTCCGCGTCGAGGATCGCGACCAGCGACACCTCGGGCAGGTCGAGGCCCTCGCGCAGCAGGTTGATGCCGATCAGCACGTCGTACTCGCCCAGGCGCAGCTGCCGCAGCAGCTCGACCCGGCGCAGCGTGTCGACCTCCGAGTGCAGGTACCGCACGCGGATGCCCAGCTCCAGCAGGTAGTCGGTCAGGTCCTCGGCCATCTTCTTGGTCAGCGTGGTGACCAGGACCCGCTCGTCGCGCTCGGCCCGCACCCGGATCTCGTGCACCAGGTCGTCGATCTGGCCCTCGGTCGGCTTGACCACGACCTCCGGGTCGACCAGGCCGGTCGGGCGGATGACCTGCTCGACGAACTCGCCGCCGGTCTGGCCCATCTCGTACGGGCCGGGCGTGGCCGACAGGTACACCGTCTGACCGATCCGGTCGGCGAACTCCTCCCAGGTCAACGGGCGGTTGTCCATCGCGCTCGGCAGGCGGAAACCGTGCTCGACCAGGTTGCGCTTGCGCGAGGCGTCGCCCTCGTACATGCCGCCGATCTGCGGCACGGTCACGTGCGACTCGTCGATGACCAGCAGGAAGTCGTCCGGGAAGTAGTCGATGAGGGTCGCGGGCGCGGTGCCGGGGCCGCGGTCGTCGATGTGGCGCGAGTAGTTCTCGATGCCGTTGCAGAAGCCGACCTGGCGCATCATCTCGATGTCGTAGGCGGTGCGCATGCGCAGCCGCTGCGCCTCCAGCAGCTTGCCCTGCCGCTCCAGCGTGGCCAGCCGCTCGGCCAGCTCCAGCTCGATGTTGCGGATCGCCTTCTCCATGCGCTCCGGGCCCGCCACGTAGTGGGTGGCCGGGAAGATGCGCAGCTCCTCGACCTCCTTGACCACGTCGCCGGTCAGGGGGTGCAGGTAGTACAGCTTGTCGATCTCGTCGCCGAAGAACTCGACCCGCAGCGCCAGCTCCTCGTACGCCGGGATGATCTCCACCGTGTCGCCGCGCACGCGGAACGTGCCGCGGTTGAACGCGATGTCGTTGCGCGTGTACTGGATGTCGACCAGGGCGCGCAGCAGCAGGTCGCGCTCGACCTCCGCGCCGACCTCCAGCTTGATCGACCGGTCCAGGTACGACTGGGGCGTGCCGAGGCCGTAGATGCACGACACGGACGCGACCACGATCACGTCCCGCCGGGTGAGCAGGCTCATCGTGGCCGAGTGGCGCAGCCGTTCGACGTCCTCGTTGACCGACGAGTCCTTCTCGATGTAGGTGTCGGTCTGCGGGATGTACGCCTCGGGCTGGTAGTAGTCGTAGTAGCTGACGAAGTACTCCACCGCGTTGTCCGGGAAGTACCCCTTCAGCTCGTTCGCCAGCTGCGCGGCCAGCGTCTTGTTCGGCGCCATCACCAGCGTGGGCCGCTGCACCTTCTCCACCAGCCACGCCGTGGTGGCCGACTTGCCCGTGCCGGTCGCGCCGAGCAGGACGACGTCCTTCTCACCGGCCCGCACCCGCCGCTCGAGGTCCGCGATCGCCGCGGGCTGGTCGCCCGCGGGCTGGTAGTCGCTGACCACGCGGAACTGCCCGTCGGTGCGGGGGATGTCCCCGACGGGGCGGTGCGACGAGTGCGCCTTGACCGGGATCTCGGTTGGGAAAGCCACGGGTACGACGGTACGCCGGGGGTACGACAATTTCCGATCCGGCCCAGGTCAGCGGCCCTTGATCAGCAGTTGCAGTCGCACCCGCCGCAGTCGCAGCCCGGACCGCAGTCGCAGTTGCACCAGCCCTCGCGGGGCTTGCCGCTGAACGGCCCGGGGTACGGGTCGCGGCAGCAGTACTGGCACGTGCCGCACTGGTACAGCACGGCGAGGCACCCCAGGAGCACCCCGCGGGTCACCGGCGGCGTCTTCAGCTTGGGCCAGCACCACAGCCCGCTGCCGGGGCGCGGGGGCTCGCCGCCGCGCTTGCCCTTCTTGCCGCCGCGCGGCGGCTCCGGCGGACCGCCGCGGCCGGGGGCGGAGGGCGGCGGCACGTGACCCGGCGGTGGCGCGCTGCCGTGGTGCGGGCCGGGCTGCCCCTGGGGACGACCGGCCTGCGCGGGCGGCGGGTACATGCCCGGCGCGGGCTGCCGACCGGGCGGCGGTGACGGGGTGTGCCCGTGCGAGTGGGGGTCGCCGAACGCCCGCCGGATCGACTCCCGCACCTCGTGCACCAGCAGCACGTGCACCAGCCGGTCGTCGGCGAACTCGACCTCCTTCATCGCGAGCTCGATGCCCAGCGCCGCGTCGTCGCACAGCCGCCGCGCCTCCTCCGGGGTCGTGCCGGTGGCGACCAGCGGGTTCCAGGCGCCGGACGCCCGGTCCTCCCCCAGGTCCTCCACCGCGTCCAGCAGGTGCGCCAACCTGCCGAACAGCCGCCCGACCTCCCGCAACGCCGCCGCGTTGCCCGGCCGCCCGGCCAGCACCGCGGTCTGCGCCACGGCCTCGCCCGCCGCCGTCTCGGTCGGCTCCGTCACGGTCAGCACCGACGACCCCGGCGCCGCCGAGGCCTCCACCGAGGACTGCCGCCGCACGGCGTCCACCAGGACCGCCGTGTCGAACCCCAGGTCCAGGCCCGTCTCCGAGGCCTGCGCCGCCCACCGCCGCGCCACCTGCCTGCCGACACCGCGCATCGGGGCCCGCGCGAACACGCCGTCGCGGTCGTCCACGTGGTCGCCGACCTTCGCCGAGGCCAGCACCAGGGACACCGAGGCGGCCAGGCGCGCGCCCGTGCCCACGGCGACGTCAGCCGACTGCATGCCCCTCAGGGCGCACGGCCCGGCGGAGCGCCGCGACCGCCCGGCCTGCGCCTCCACCAGGGCGGAGATGACCAGGCCGTCGTAGTTGGTGACCACGCGGGCGAGGTGGCCGTGGTCGTCGCGCAGCGCCAGGCACAGCCCGCACAGGTGCGCCAGCCACGACTCGCGCAGCTCGGGGCCCAGGCGGTTGCGACAGGGGCGGATGATGCCGAACATGGCGGGAAGAGTAAGGGATCATCATACTTTTGGGTGACAGAAAGGAGCGTTCCGCCGGTATCGGTGCTTAAGGTCGGCGCCGTGACGTCCAGTGCCGCCGGGACCCGCATGCACATCCACCCGCCGAAGATCGAGTACTTCGACCTCGACGCCAAGAGCAACACCGACCCCAAGGGCCACCTGCGCGGCGTCGAGGAGTACCGGCTGACCGGGCACGGCCTCTACATGTCCCGCCCGGTCCCCGGCCACCCCCACCTGTCGCACTTCGAGTCGTGGCTGCTGCCCGCGCACGGCCTGCGCGTGACCCGGCAGTCCTGGCACCCCGGCCACGAGCGCGACTACGACCTCTACGTGGACGTGGTCGAGATCAGCTCCAGCGGCTCGGTGTGGAAGACCGTCGACCTGTACCTCGACCTGGTCGTGCGCACGGGCCGCAGCGTGACCGTGCTGGACACCGACGAGCTGCTCACGGCGCTGGACCACGGGCTCATCCAGGCCGACCGGGCGCAGTGGGCGCTGGAGACGACCTACCGCGCGGTGGCCGGCATCGCCGCGCACGACCACGACGCGGTGCGGTGGCTGGCGGCTCAGGGAACGATCACCACCTGGCGTCGGCGGTAATACAGACCGTCACACTCGCTGGTCAACCGCCATCCGTGTCCGTCACCCGATAGAGACCGCTTCCACCACAGACCGTGATATAACGAATCAAACCCGATAGTTACCAAGGACACATCTGCGTCTACGTTGGGTCGCGTGGGAGCGGTCATCACACCTCAGCTCGTCGACGTGGTCGACACCGTCAGCGCAGTTCGCAGCTACTCCAGCGGCATGTCGCGGCACCTGTCCACGTGTCGGGTGGAGCCGTGGGGCCTGCGGCTGGAGTGCCCGACACCGGAGGACCCGTTCTCCGATTCGGAGGTCACCTGGTTGATGCCCGCGCTCGGGCTGCGGCTGACGCACCACCGGCCCCGGTCCCGACACGCGCGCAGCGGCCCGAGCGTGCTCAGCGCGGTCCGCGTGCAGCGCGACGGCCGGGCGTGGCGCACCACCGACCTGCTCCTCGGCCTGGCCGTGCCCGGCGGCACGACCGCGCGGATCGTGCACTGCGAGGAGTTCGCCGCCGCCGTCGCCGGCCGCGTCCTCGGCCCCCTCGACGCCGACCAGGCGCTGCGCACCGTGCACCGCACCCTGGAGGAAGTCAGCCTCCACCGGCACGACCTCGGCTCGTGGCTGACCCACCGGGGCATCTACGACGTCTGGCCGTCCCTGTAGAACGCGTCCACCCGCGCGGTCGCGGCGGCCATCCACGGCTCCTTCGACTCGCCGTAGGCGAAACCGTCCGCGTCACCCCGGTGCTTCTCCGCCAGCTCCAGCTTCAACGCCGCGTACTCGTCCCGCGCCGCCGCGTCGGCCCGCAGCCAGTCGCGGAACCGCAGCGCCCAGTTCCACGCCGGGCCGCCCTCCACCCGCACGTGCAGGTTGACCCGCCGTCCCGGGTCCGCGCCCGCGTGCAGCCGCTTGTGCCAGTCCTCCGGCGCGTCGCCCTCGTACTTCACGCTGTCCTCGCTTGCGCCGAGGCTCGGGAAGCCCGCCTGCGCCAGCGCCTCCTCCAGCTCCGCGGCCTCCGCCAACGACGTCACGCCGAGCTGGAAGTCCAGCACGTCCTTCGCCGCGAGACCGGGCACGGACGTGGAGCCGATGTGCTCGACCACGCGGCCACCCGCGGCGAGCCGGATGCGCGCCGCGATCCGCGCCGCCTGCACCGGCCAGGTCTCGTCGTAGGGCACCACGATCGGCGCGCCCGAGGCGTAGCGGCGCAGCCGGATGTTCGACTCGTACCGCACCAGCCGGTCCGCCCACAGCGCGTCGACCCGCGCCAGCACCAGGTCGGGTGTGCCGGAGTTGTCCAGCCACACGTCCGCCACGGCCCGGCGGCGCTCGTCGTCGGCCTGCGCGGCGATGCGCCGCCGCGCGTCCTCCTCGGCCATGCCCCGGTCGCGCAGCCGGACGAGCCGCTGGTCCAGGTCCGCGTGCACGATCACCACCAGGTGGTAGAGCGGCGCCATGTCCTTCTCCACCAGCAGCGGGACGTCGTGCACGACGATCGCGTCCGCGGGCGCGGCGGCGATCAGCTCGCCCGTGCGGGCCGCGATCCTCGGGTGCGTGATGCCGTTGAGCGTGGTCAGGGCCTGCTCGTCGCCGAACACCTTCGCCGCGAGGGCGGGCCGGTCCAGCGCGCCGTCCGCGCCGAGCACGTCCGCGCCGAACGCCTCGACGACCTCGCGCAGCCCGTCGGTGCCGGGTTCGAGGACCTCGCGGGCCAGCCGGTCGGCGTCGATCACCACCGCGCCGTGCTCGGCGAGCCTGCCCGCCACCGTCGACTTGCCCGACCCGATGCCCCCGGAGAGCCCCACGCGCAACATGCCGTCCAGCCTGCCACGTGAAGGATCTTCAGGCCCCTTCGACGGGGGTCATCGACTGCTGCGCCAGGGCGGCGAGGACGCCCGCGACCGCGTCGTCGGGCAGCACGCCGAGCTTCACCCGGGCCACGTACGTGGTCTTGCCCAGCGAACCCAGGACCAACCGCTCGTCCTTGCTGCTGATGAACTGGCCCTTCTTCTTGCCCACATCGACCTCGCGGACGGTCGCGCCGTCCTCGCGCTCGGCGGCCACGCTCTCGGCGACCCGGGTGCCGGCCGCCGCCTCGTCGGCGTACGTGGCCAGGCCGATGATCACGGGCGCGGCGGCGATCGGCTGCTTCTCCGGCACGCCGTAGTAGCAGTCGATCTTCCCGGTGCGGGCGAGCGACGGCTCCGGGATGCCGATGATCGTCTTCAGCTCGCCGGGCAGCTCCCGGCCGAGCTTCTGGTTGAACAGCTCGACCGGGATGACCAGCTCGCAGTCGTCCGGCAGGGGCCGGTCGGTCATCTGCGGGATCCGGCTGAACGACGTGGGCGGCACGATCGTCGGGATCTGCGGCTGCGCCACGGGTTGCGTCTGCACGGCGGCGCAGCCCGCGCTCGCGAGCACCACCATCGCCGCCAACACCGCCGTCCGCATGCCCATAGCATTCTCAATTTAGCGCAAGTCGACGCCGACCCACCCCCGAAAGAGTGAACGACGATCGCCCCCCGCCCGAAGTGGGCGAGGGGCGATCGTGGTCGTTCAGTCAGCCGGCGTCGATCCGCCGACCGGTGCTGCTCAGGCGCCGCCCGACAGCTTCTCGCGGAGCGCGGCCAGCTGCTCGTCGCTGGCCAGGGTGCCACCGGCCTGGGCCGGGGCGCCCGTGCTGGACGAGGTCGCGGCGGCCGGAGCCTCGCCACCGGAGGAGTAGTTCGTCTCCCCGGCGGCCTCTTCCTCGGCCGCGGCGGCCTTGGCCACCTGCTTCATGTGGGCCTCGTAGCGCGTGTGGGCCTCGGCGTACTGCCGCTCCCACTCCTCGCGCTGCTTGTCGAAGCCTTCCTGCCACTCCTGGGTCTCCGGGTCGAAGCCCTCGGGGTAGATGTAGTTCCCCTGGTCGTCGTACTCGGCGGCCATGCCGTACTGGGTCGGGTCGAACTCGGAGTCGACCGTGAAGCCCTCGTTGGCCTGCTTGAGCGACAGCGAGATGCGGCGGCGGTCCAGGTCGATGTCGATGACCTTGACCATGACGTCGTCGCCGACCTGCACGACCTGCTCCGGGATCTCGACGTGGCGCTCGGCCAGCTCCGAGATGTGGACCAGGCCCTCGATGCCCTCGTCCACCCGGACGAACGCGCCGAACGGGACGAGCTTGGTGACCTTGCCCGGCACGATCTGGCCGATCGCGTGGGTGCGGGCGAACTGGCGCCACGGGTCTTCCTGCGTCGCCTTGAGCGACAGCGACACGCGCTCGCGCTCCATGTCGACGTCCAGGACCTCGACCGTGACCTCCTGGCCGACCTCGACGACCTCGGACGGGTGGTCGATGTGCTTCCAGGACAGCTCCGAGACGTGCACGAGGCCGTCTACGCCACCCAGGTCCACGAAGGCGCCGAAGTTGACGATGGAGGACACGACGCCCTTGCGGACCTGGCCCTTCTGCAGCTGGTTGAGGAACTCGCTGCGGACCTCGGACTGGGTCTGCTCCAGCCAGGCGCGGCGGGACAGGACCACGTTGTTGCGGTTCTTGTCCAGCTCGATGATCTTCGCTTCGAGCTCGCGGCCGACGTAGGGCTGCAGGTCGCGGACGCGACGCATCTCCACGAGGGAGGCGGGGAGGAAGCCACGCAGGCCGATGTCCAGGATGAGGCCGCCCTTGACGACCTCGATGACCGTGCCCTTGACGGGCTCGTCCTTCTCCTTGAGGGCCTCGATGGTGCCCCAGGCGCGCTCGTACTGAGCGCGCTTCTTGGAGAGGATCAGCCGACCTTCCTTGTCCTCCTTCTGGAGAACAAGAGCCTCGACCTCGTCACCGACCTTGACGACCTCGTTGGGGTCGACGTCGTGCTTGATCGACAACTCGCGCGAGGGGATGACACCCTCGGTCTTGTAGCCGATGTCGAGCAGGACCTCGTCCCGGTCGACCTTGACGATCGTGCCCTCGACGATATCGCCGTCGTTGAAGTACTTGATCGTCTTGTCGATAGCGGCGAGGAAGTCCTCCTCCGTCCCGATATCGTTGATGGCGACCTGCTTCGGCGCAGCGGCAACCGGGACAGTGGTGGTGTCGGTGGACATTAGGTAGGTGGCTCCGGTACGGATTGGGGTTTGTGGCCTGCGGGTTTCAACGCTACGCGGAGGGCACGCCCCACCACGAAGACCGACTTGCAGTGATCACCGATCGAGGACAGCGCGAACCCACTACGCGGGCGATATCGTACGCGGCCGGGAGCCCGACGGGCAAACCGGCACACTTGAATGGAGCAGTGTGTCCGACCAGCACGCGAGCGCCGAACTGGCGCTCGGCACCACCGGCATCGCCAAGCGGGGCGTGGACGCGGCCGAGTCGCGCGCGGCCAACCGCATGTGGTGGGACGCCGACGCCGACGACTACCACGCCGAGCACGGCGACTTCCTGGGCGCGGCGGACTTCGTGTGGTGCCCCGAGGGTGTCCGCGAGGAAGAGGCCGGTTACCTCGGTGACCTGCGCGGACGCCGGGTGCTGGAGGTCGGCTGCGGCTCCGCGCCGTGCGCCAGGTGGCTGACCGCGCGGGGCGCGCGCGCCGTGGCGTTCGACCTCTCGGCCGGGATGCTGCGGCACGCGGTGGCGGCCAACGCGGCGACCGGCGTGGCCGTGCCGCTGGTGCAGGCCAGCGCCGACCAGCTGCCGTTCGCCTCGGGCAGCTTCGACGCGGCCTGCTCGGCGTTCGGCGCGGTGCCGTTCGTGGCGGACGTGGGCGAGGTCTTCGGCGAGGTCGCGCGGGTGCTGCGGCCGGGCGCGCCGTGGGTGTTCTCCGTGACTCACCCGATCCGGTGGATTTTCCCGGACGACCCGGGACCGGGTGGGCTGACCGTGACCCAGTCGTACTTCGACCGGACGCCGTACGTGGAGGTCGACGACTCGGGCCGGGCGACGTACGTGGAGCACCACCGGACCACCGGGGACTACGTGCGGGCGCTGGTCGGCGCGGGCCTGGAGCTGGTGGACGTGGTGGAGCCGGAGTGGCCCGCCGGGCACACCCGCACGTGGGGGCAGTGGAGCCCGCTGCGCGGCCGGCTGTTCCCGGGCACCGCGATCTTCCGCACCCGAAAGCCGTAACCTGCCTGGCATGACCGTCGGTCAAGGGCTGATGGAGGCGCAGAGCGCGCGCTTCGCGAGCGTCGACCCGCTGCTGCCGCCCGCGGTGGCGCCGCCGGACGGCGACGTCATCACCGCGGCGCTGCCGGACGGCACCCGCGTGGCGGGCGTGCTGCAGCGGCAGGTGCACGACCGGCGGTCGCCGGCCCGGCTCTGGTCGGCCACCGAGGTGTGGGAGCTGACGCCGCTGCTGGGCAACGCGGGCGCGGCGGGCATGGACGCGCTGCTGCGCGCCTGGCGCAAGCGGCTCGACCTGCTCGGACCGGCCGACCGCGACTCGGCGTGCGTGCTGACGTGGCCGAGCCGGGACGCCGAGGCGACCAGGGCGCTGCTGGACCACGGCCTGGTGCCGCTGACCGTGGTCGCGGTGCGGCAGGCCCCTCCCCCGCCGGTGACGGGCACGGCGACGATCCGCCGGGCCACGCGCGCCGACCTGGAGACGGTGCTGGCCTTGGCGCTGGCCGAGCTGCGCTACTCGTCCATGGTGGGCTCGACGGTGCACCGGCCGGACGCGGTGACGCTGAAGCGGCGGACGCTGGCCGAGCGGCTGACCTCGGGCGGACCGGCATGGCTGGCCGAGCGGGACGGCATCGCGGTGGCGCTGGCCGAGTGCGCGGTGGTGACGTCGGAGCCGGGCAACTGGACGGCGACGAGGTTGCCGCACGGCCGCTGGGGCTACGTGAACTGCGTGTCCGTGCTGCCGGCCGCCCGCGGCACGGGGGTGGGCCGCCAGCTGATGGCGCACGCGCACCGCGAGCTGCACCGGCTGGGCACGGTCGGCACCTACCTCTACTACAACCCGCCGAACCCGCTGTCCTCGGTGTTCTGGCCGCGGCAGGGCTATCGTCCACTGTGGACGATGTGGGAGGTCCGCCCCGCCGGGGCGCTGCGCTAGGCGTCACACCGCGCCGGGTTGCGAGGAATCCTCGGCCGGACCACTATTTGAACTGACCGGTCAGTTCAAAAAGGAGGTCCGACGGTGCGCATCCACGCTCGGCGCGTCGGCGTCACCGGGCCGCACGGCCCGCTGCTCAAGCCCACGTCACTGCTGGTGGAGCCGGGTGAGCTGGTGCTGGTGGCCGGTGATCCGGGCGCGGGGCACACCGCGCTGGGCCTGGTGCTGTCCGGTCGGATGCGCCCGAGCACCGGCGAGGTCTCCCCCTCCGCCGACCGGCTCCGCGCCCACGTCGTGCTGGTGGACTCCCCGGACGTGAGCGAGCCCGAGGCGTCGCTGCCCCTGGCCGGCGTGGTCGGCGAGGAGCTGGCCGTGAACGGGGCGCGCAGCGGGCGCAAGGCGGTGGCCGACTGGCTGGTCGAGCGCGGCGCGGACGAGCACCTGGACCAGCGGTTCGAGCAGGTCCCGGCCGCCACCCGCTGCGCGCTGATGCTGGAGCTGGCCGCGGGCCGCCCCGGCGCGACGACCCTGGTGCTGGACAGCCCCGACCGCTACCACGGCGACCCGGGCGGGTGGCTGGAGCTGGCGCGCCGGCACGTGACGCCCGAGCGGTCCGTCGTCGTGCTGTGCACCACCACCAGCGCCACCGTGCTCGACGTGCCCGTCGCGCGCATCGGCGCGGACGACACCGGCGCCGACGACCTCGACGAGGAGTCCCGGTGACCGCCCTGCGGATGGCGTTCAACGAGCTGCGCCGGATCACCTCCGGCAAGCTGCCCAAGCTCGCGGTGCTGGCGTTGACGCTGGTGCCGCTGCTCTACGCGGCGCTGTACCTCTACGCCAACAAGGACCCGTACGCGCACCTCGACCAGGTGCCCGCCGCGCTGGTCGTGGAGGACAAGGGCGCGACCGCGAGCGACGGCACGCGCCTGGACGCGGGCGAAGAGGTGGCCGACGAGCTGGTGGACGGCCACCGGTTCGACTGGCGGCGGGTCGACGCGGCGCAGGCCGAGCGGGGCGTGCGCGACGGGACCTACACGTTCGCGCTGACCCTGCCCGAGGACTTCTCGCAGGCGCTGCTGTCGTCCGGCGACTTCACCCCGCGCCAAGGCGTGATCCTGCTGACCACCAACGACGCGAACAACTACCTCGGGTCCACCATCGCCAACCAGGTCGTGGCCGAGGTGCGCCGGTCGGTGTCGGTGAAGGTCGGCGCGGAAGCCGCGGACAAGCTGCTGCTCGGCTTCTCCACGATCCGGCAGAAGACCGCCGAGGCCGCCGACGGCGCGACCAGGCTCGCGGCCGGCCAGCAGGACGCCTACCGCGGCGCCCAGCAGCTCGCCGACGGGTCGGTCCCGCTGGCCGACGGCGCGGCGCAGGTGTCGGCGGGGCTGACGCGGTTGCGCGACTCGACCGCGGACCTGCCGGTGAAGTCCCAGCAGCTGGCGTCCGGGGCCAAGCAGGTCGCCGACGGCAACGAGACGGTCGCCGCCACCGCCGAGGACTACGCCGCCAAGGCGCAGGACCTGGTCGGCCGGTTGGACGCGGCCAACGGCGAGCTGGCGGTGAAGCTGCGCGCGCTGGGCCTGGCCGAGGCCGACGTGCAGCGGGTGCTGGCCGCGGTGGGCGAGGTGCGCAAGCCTGTGGACGACGCCAACGCCCAGGTGCAGGGCACCGCCGGGCAGCTGCGGACGTTGGCGAACGGCGCGAAGCAGGTCTCCGACGGCGCGGCCCAGCTCGCCGCGAGCACCCCCGAGCTGACCGGCGCCGTCACCCGGCTCGACGACGGCGCGGCCCAGGTGTCGTCCGGCGCGGCGCAGCTCCGGGACGGCGCGGCGCGGCTGCGCGACGGCGAGGCCCAGCTCGTGGACGGGGCCGACCGGTTGCGCGACGGGCTCGACCAGGGCGTCTCGCAGATCCCCAACCCCGACGACCCCACCCGCGAGTCCACCGCCCAGAACATCGGCGACCCGGTGAACGTGCGCGGGGTGAGCCAGACGTCGGCGGGCAGCTACGGCGCGGGCCTGGCGCCGTTCTTCCTCGGGCTGGCCACCTGGATCGGCGCGTTCGTGCTGTTCCTGCTGCTCAAGCCGTTGTCGAGGCGTGGGCTGGCGGCCGGGCAGCCGCCGTTGCGGGTCGCGGTGGGCGGCTGGCTGCCGGGGGCGTTGCTCGGCGCGGCCCAGGTCGTGGTGATGTACGCGGCGGTCACGCTGGTGGTGGGCATCCGGCCGTCGCACCCGTTGGGCGTGCTGGCGTTCCTGCTGCTGGTGTCGGCGACGTTCGTGGCCGTGCTGCACGCGTTGAACGCCCTGTTCGGCGCGGTCGGCAAGTTCATCGGCCTGGTCCTGCTGATCCTGCAGCTGGTCAGCGCGGGCGGCACGTTCCCGTGGCAGACCATCCCCGTGCCGCTGTACCCGCTGCACTACGGGCTGCCCATGGGGTACGCCGTGGACGGGCTGCGGCACCTCATGTACGGCGGGTCGCTGGGCGGGGTCGGCCGGGACGCGCTGATCCTGGTCGGCTACCTGGCCGCGGGCCTTGCCCTGGCGACGCTCGCCGCGTACAAGCAGCGGGTGTGGACTCCCAGCCGCCTCAAACCAGAACTGGTCCTGTGACCGGCCCGCGCCCCGGCCGCACCGCCGCGACCAAGCAGAAGCTGTTCGACGCCGCGCTGCGGCTCGTCGGCGAACGGGGCGCGGCCGGCGTCACGGTGGACGAGATCGCCGCCGAGGCGGGCGTGGCGAAGGGCACCGTCTACTACAACTTCGCCAGCAAGGACGCGCTGGTGGACGCGCTGCTGCGGCACGGGGTCGACCTGCTGGCCGGGCGGCTCAAGGTCGCCGAGGCGGAGGACGACACCGGCGCGGCGATGGAGTCGCTGGTGGACGGGATGCTCGGGTTCTTCGCCGAGTACCCCGCGTTCGGCCAGCTGCTGGTGTCGGAGCTGTGGCGCACGCCCGGCCAGTGGCACGACACGCTGAGCCTGCTGCGCGACGACATCGTGTCGATCGTGCGCGGTCAGATGCAGCGGCTGGCCGACGCGGGCCGGCTGCCCGACGGCGTGCAGGTGGGCACGGCGTCGGCGGCGTTGTTCGGCACCCTGCTGGTGACCGCGCTCGACTGGCAGGTCTTCCAGCCCGAACGCAGCCTCGCCGACGTGCGCGAGTCGGTGTTGTCCCTGGTGCGGGGCCTGCGGCCGGGTTAGTGGCGTGCGGTCCAGGTGTCGATCTCGCCCACCTGGTGCACGGAGGGGGCTTTGCCGTCCAGGGCGCGGTGGACGGCGGCGAGGACGCCGAGGGAGGCTTCTTCGTGGCTGAGCCAGCGGACGCCGCCGCCGTGGCGGGCGAAACCGAGCACGACCTGCTGCGTCGGGTGGCCGTCCAGGGTCGGGTCGGGCACGCCGCGCACGGCGTGGATGGCGCCGCTGTCGTGCACCTCGACCACCGGCGCGTGCGGGGCGAGCAGGGGCGCCACGGCCCGCAGCACCCCGTCCCGGTAGCTCTCGTGCACCCAGGCCACGAGCAGGTCGGCGGGCCGGTCGACCACGGCCCGGACCCGGTCGGCCAGCTCCCCCGGTCTGGCCCAGTCCGCCGCCACGGCGACCCGCGCGCTGCCCGCCTGGGGCACGTGGCCGCGTCCGCGCAGGGCCGCCTTCGCCGCGCCGCCCAGCACGCGCTCGGGCCGGCGGCTGGGCAGCACGACCTGCCACCCCTGCGCCAGCAGCTCGTCCGCGCACCCCTTCAACATCCCGGTGCCACCCAGGACCAACGCCGTCCGCTCGCTCATCGCACCGACTCCTCGCCGCGCTCCGCCGCCCGTCGCAACGGGCCGGACCGCCATTGGTCGACCTCGCGCTGCCCACGCAGCCGCACCACCGCGAGCCGGTCGGCGTGCTCGCCGCGGAGCACCGCCCCGACCCGCTCGCCGGTGCGGGCATGCGACTTCCACGCCCACCGCAGCAGGTGCTCGGGATCGGTGAACACCGTGCGCAGGGGCGGTTCGACGTTGCCGTTCCACAGCTCTTCCCGGCGCAGCCGGCGCACCGCCGTCCGCACCGTCACCCGCCGCATCACCACGTGCCGGGGGTGGTCCAGCCAGACCAGCGTGTCCGCGTGCTCCAGCAGCACCGGCCGCACCAGGCGGTACTGCCACTCGGTGGCCCAGGCCTCGCCCTTGACGAACCGGCGCACGTCGGCCTCGAACTCCGGCCTCGGTGTCCACTGTGGACCGTGGAACAGCGAGTCCATCTCCACATAGGACAACCGGAGGGTGCGGGCGACGAGACTGGCCAGGGTCGATTTCCCGGAGCCGGACGTGCCGGCCACGAGCACCCGGCGCGGCGGGTGCGGCAACTCGTCGGCTGGTCCCAGGAGCGGCACCGGGCCAGGCTACCGCCAACCGACGTCGAGCAACTCCGCCACGCGCACGGCTTCCCCGGTCTCGAAGCTGCGGTTCGCCGCGAACCCGGTCGCCAGCGACAACGCCCCGTCGCGGTGGGTGGCGCGGCGGCCCAGCGGGTCCGGCCGGCCGGGCGGGCCGTATAGGACCTCGGTCATCCGGGCGTCCGCGCCGCCGTGCCCGGCGCCGCCGGACTCCAGCGGGACCTCCTCAGCTCGGCCGAACAGCGGTTGCACGGTCAGCCGCACGCGTCCCTCCTCCGGGTTGGCCTCCTTGCCGTGCACGGCGGGCCGCTGGCCGCTGACCCAGCTGTTCTCCACGACCTCCAGCTCCAGCCGGCCGCGGCTGCCGTTGACCATCAGCCGGTAGCCCTCCCACGGCGAGTAGGCCGTGAGGTGGTAGGTCAGGTTCGCGCCGTTGGCGTAGCGCACCAGCACGGACATGTCGTCCTCAATGGACACGCCGGGCGCGAACGGGTTGCGGTCGCGCCGGTAGCCGTCCTCGTGCTCGGCGTCGAGGTAGAGCCGGCGCAGCCACTCGTCCCGCCCCACGTGCAGCGCGAACGGGTCGTCCTCGGCCTCCGGCGAGCCGTGCACCCGGTCGTAGGGCCGGTGGTGGCCGTGGCGCTTGCCGTTCTCGTCGCCGTAGAAGAACAGCCGGCCGTGCGCGTACACGACCTCCGGCGCCGAGTCGACCCACCAGTTGAGCAGGTCGAAGTGGTGGGTGGCCTTGTGCACCATCAGACCGCCGGACTCGGCCTTGTCGCGGTGCCAGCGGCGGAAGTAGTCGGCGCCGTGGCGCACGTCGAGCAGCCACTCGAAGTGCACGGAGCCGATCTCGCCGACCGCGCCGCCGGACAGCAGCTCGCGGACCTTCTCGTGCACCGGGTTGTACCGGTAGTTGAACGTGACGGTGACCCGGCCGTCGGTCCGCTCGACCGCGTCGAAGACCTTGCCGACGCCCGCCGGGTCGACCGTCATCGGCTTCTCGGTGACGACGTCGCAGCCCGCGTCCAGCGCCTCCACGACGTAGGTGTCGTGGTGGCGGTCGACCGTGCAGACCACGACGACGTCGACCCGCTCGACCTCGACCATCCGCAGGAAGTCCTCGGCGGCGTAGGTCGGCACGGGCCGGTCGAGCCGCGCGTTGTGCACGGCCATGCGGGTGCGGTTGACGTCGCAGAACGCGACCAGCTCCCCCTGCTCCGGGTGCCCGACGATCGCGTCGACGTGCAGCTCGGCGCGGGCGCCGGTGCCCACGACCGCGTAGCGCCTGCGTGCCATGCGCGCCTCCTGGTAAGCGTTTTCCACCACGCTAACCCGCCCGGACCGCACGCCGTCAAGGGCGCGCCCCTCACCCGGCGGTCAGCGACGCCAGGTGCTTGCGCAGCACCGCGAGCATGACCTCCGGCGTGGTGAGGTCGGGGTGGAGCACCCCGTCCAGCGCCAGGCCGTCGAGCAGCGCGGCCAGCCGTTCGGTCTCCACCTCCACGTCCGGCACGCCGTCGCCGACCAGGACCTTGCCGACGATCATGCGCATCCCCTCGTGCATCCGCCGCGCCTCCCGGCGCAGCGTCGGCCGGGTGCGCGCGGCGGTGGCGAAGGCCAGCCAGATCTCCGCCTCGTCGCGCCGGTCGGGGTCCAGGGGCAGCAGCTCCGCGAGCAGGTCCTCGACGGCCTGCCGCCTGCCTTCGCGCGCCCCGGCCGACCGGACCGCCTCGACGTGGACCGTGATCCGGCGCTCGAGCCGGTCGGTGAGCTCCTTGAGGGCGAACCGGAGCAGGTCGTCGTGGTCGGCGAAGTAGTGCCGGACCGAGCCGACGGCGAGGCCGGCCTCGTCGGCGACGTTGCGCAGCGACGCCTGCTCCAGGCCGTGCCGGCGGACCACGCGGAACACGGCCTCGGCCACCTCGCGGCGACGGGCTTCGGGATCGACGACCTTGGGCACGGTTCCTTTTTAGCACATCCGTGCTAGCTTATTTGGCACAGTCATGCCATAAACGAGGGGGAACGTCGTGCCGACTTGGGTGTTGATCGTCGTGGCGGTGGTCGCGGTCGTGGTGAAGAGGTTCCGCGGTGAGCCGGTGAACGTGCGCGACCTCGCCGTGCCGCCGCTGGTGCTGCTGGGCATCGGGGTGTACGGGCTGAGGGAGGTCGAGCTGACCGCCGCCGACTGGGGGTGGCTGGTCGCGGGCGCGGTGGTCGGCCTCGCGCTGGGGGTGGCGCGCGGCGCGACGATCCGGCTGTTCGCGCGCGACGGCGTGCCGTGGCAGCGGTACACGCCGTGGACGCTGCTGGTGTGGGCCGGCTCGGCGGCGGTGAGCCTGGGGCTGGGCCTCGCCGCGTCGGCGGCCGGCGCCCCGGCGGACGCGCGGCCGGTGACGCTGTCGATCGGGATCGGCCTGCTCGGCGAGGCGATCCCGATCGGCTTGCGCCTGCTGAAGGCCGCCTAGCAGGCCGGGAAGAGGCGGCGCGTGCCGCCGGGCGCGGTGCGGGCGGCGGGATCGCTGAAGCGGCAGCCGTAGTCGGGCGCGGCGACCGCGGCCGGGTCGTCCACCACGTCGCCGGCGGGCCGCCGGCCGGTGTCGGCCCAGGTCACCAGGTCGTCCCAGGCCGTGCCGACCTCGGTCGGGCTGAACTCGCAGTGGCCGACCGCGCGGATCGCCCGCTGCACGAGCAGGTGGCCGCGGCCGTTGCGCTCGACGTCGCGCTCGTAGAGCTGCTCCATCGAGAACGGCACGAACAGGTCGCCGAGGTCGTGCAGCGACAGCACCGGCGCGGTCGGGCGGCCGGCGATGCGCGGCACCTCGATCAGCTTCGGCGTGACGCGGGCCCTCACGTCCGTCGGCAGCACGCGCTGGACCTCGCGGTTGACGTCGACCGGCGCGTTCGGCTCGTAGCGGGTGAGGACGTTGGTGGCGAGCCGGCCCGGGTTCGCCGCCAGGTCCTCGCCGGACGAGGTGGCCGCGAGGCGGAACAGGAAGTCCTTCCAGTACGCGACCGCGGGCGCCGCGCCGGGCCGCGGGCCGCCGCTGCGGTCGGCGACGACCGAGGCGAACTGCGCGCCGCGCTCGTTCGGCGTGCCGGTCAGCCCGAGCTCGGCCTCGACGCGCGGCAGGACCGCGGTCAGGTAGTCGGCCGGCGCGGGCCAGGCGTGGACGCCGCTGACGGCCTGCGCGACCAGGGTGAAGTCGAGGATGAAGTCGAACAGCTCCTGGTCGCCGAGCACGCCGCACAGCGGCAGCGCGGCCTCGTAGAAACCGGGGAACTGCTCCAGCGACCGGCCGATGACGTGCCCGCCCATGGAGACGCCCGCGATGAACGTCTCGCGGGGCTCGCCGACCAGCTCGCGGAAGTGCCCGGCCAGGGCGCGCGTGCTCAGGACGCCGGCCTTCACGTCGTAGTCGTTGGCGTAGTAGCTGGACGAGGCCCAGGCGAAGCCCTGGTCGAGCAGCTTCTGGCGCAGCCCGTACTGGGGCGGGTCGACGGTCAGCACGGTGCTCGCGCCCCGGTAGCCGTGCGCCCACATGACCAGGCGGCCGTTCCAGCGCGGCGGCACCTCGACCGCGTAGGCCGCGTGCTCGTGCACGCCTTGCAGCACGCGTGACGGCTCGCCGCCGACCAGCGCGGGGGGCAGCGGCGGGTTGCTGATCGTGTAACCGGGCAGCGGCTGGTCACCGGGCGGCGTCGAGGCCGCGGCCGGTGGCGCCACCAGCACCAGGACGAGCGCCAACCCGGAGATCCGTCGCATGCGGGCCATTCTGCTCACCACCGCAGGCCGGCCACCAGGTCTTCGTGGGTCAACTGGTAGTTCAACGGATAGCCGACCCGGATGACGTCGTCCTCCTCGCGGGTCAGCCGCGCGCCGGGGAACACCCGCGCGACCAGGCGCAGCATCGGCTGGTTCTCCCCCAGCACGTCGCCGTGCAGCTCGACGTAGCTCAGGTCGGCGGCCAACCGGCTCAGGGCGGCCATCAGCTCGGTGCCGACGCCCTTGCGCTGCCAGGGGTCCACCACGGCGAGGGCGATCTCCGCGGTGTCCTCGCCGGTGGCGATCAGGCGGGCGATGCCGACGGGCGCGCGGCGGCACTCCGCGACGACGGCGACCTTGCGACGGCCGTCGAGGTCGGTCAGCCGGCGGCGCATGGACGCGGTGAGGCGGGGCACCGGGGCGTGGAAGCGCAGGTAGCGACTCCGCGGCGACAGGCCGTGGAAGACCGCGTCGACGGCGTGGCCCGCCTCGGCGGCGTGCAGTTCGCGGACCTTCATGGCGGACGCCCCTTGAGTTCGGATTCCGAACCCTAGCTGGATTCGTTTTCCGAACGCAAGGGGTATCGTCAGCGGGCATGGCCCACGTGAAGGTCGCCGACGAGCTGTGCACCCTCTCGCTGCCCGCCGCCCTGCTGGGCGAGCGCTGGACGTTGCTGCTGCTGCGGCAGGCGTTCCTCGGCACGCGGCGGTTCGAGGACTTCCAGACCGAGATGGACATCTCGCGCAGCGTGCTGACCGAGCGGCTCGGCACGCTCGTCGAGGAGGGCATCCTGCGCCGCGAGGCGTACAAGGACGTGCGGACGCGGTACGAGTACCGGCTGACCGAGAAGGGCCTGGAGCTCTACCCGGTGCTGATGGCGCTGCGGAAGTGGGGCGACCGCTGGATGTCCCCGGCCGAGGGCCCGTCGTTCGACGTGCACCACCGCTCGTGCGGCGGCGACATCGGCGTGCACGTGTCGTGCGAGGGGTGCGGCGCGGAGCTGACCGCGCGGGACGTGCGCGTCACGCCGCTGCGCGACTCACGTGCGTGAGGCCAGCACCTGCTCCACGGCCGAGACCACGAAGATCAGCCCCAGCAGCACGGCGAACATGACGAAGTAGACCGTGTGCTCCTGCAGCTCGGCGCGGTCGGCCGCCCACACGTCCATGGCGGTGAACGCGGTGAACCACCCGAGCCAGCCGACCACCGCCGCGGCGAGCCACCGGGTGCTGCGCCGCGCCACGGCCGCCACGGCGACCAGGCCCAGCACCAGCTCCACGACCTTGACCAGCCAGATCACCGGCATCACCCAGTCGGCGCCGAGACCGAGCGTGGCGTCGAGGTACCGGCCGACCTGCTGCTGCCGGTCCTTCCAGCCCAACGGGAGCTCGACGGCGTTCAGCACCCCGAACAGCGCGAGGAACACGCCGATCGGGAGGAACAGCCGCGACCACCGGGCACTGCCGCCCAACACCGGACTGCCGGTCATGGCCACCCCCTTCACCTGGGGGAATGATGACCCGGCAGCGCGGCGGGCGAAGTACGGCTGTCCGTACCTCGCCGTGGGTGACGCACCGACCGCGCTCGGTGCGCGGCGGCGCGGCTCAGTGCGCGGCCGCGTCCCAGGACCGGCCGACGCCGACCGAGACCTCCATCGCCACCGACAGCCGGTAAGCGCCGCCCATCTCGGCGCGGACCAGCGCCTCCACCTGCTCGCGCTCGCCCTCGGCGATCTCCAGCACCAGTTCGTCGTGCACCTGCAGCAGCATCCGCGACCGCAGGCCCGACTCCTCCAGCGCGCGGAACACGCCCAGCATCGCGACCTTGATGATGTCCGCCGCGCTGCCCTGGATCGGCGCGTTCAACGCCATCCGCTCGGCCATCTCCCGGCGCTGCCGGTTGTCGCTGGTCAGGTCGGGCAGGTAGCGCCGGCGGCCGAGGATCGTCTCGGTGTAGCCCTTCTTCCGCGCGTCCTCGACCACCGCGTGCAGGTAGTCGCGCACCCCGCCGAACCGGGCGAAGTACGCCTCCTTCTGCTCCCGCGCCTCGGCCGCCGAGATCCGCAGCTGCTGCGCCAGCCCGTACTCCGACAGCCCGTACGCCAGCCCGTACGACATGGCCTTCACCCGGCGGCGCTGCTCGGCGGTGACCTCCGAGGTCGGCACGGAGAACGCGCGCGACGCGACGAACGTGTGCAGGTCCTCGCCGCTGCGGAACGCCTCGATCAGGCCCGCGTCCTCCGACAGGTGGGCCATGATCCGCATCTCGATCTGGCTGTAGTCCGCGGTCATCAGCTCGGCGTAGCCCGGCCCGACCACGAACGCCTCGCGGATGCGCCGGCCCTCGTCGGTGCGGATCGGGATGTTCTGCAGGTTCGGGTCGGTGGACGACAGCCGGCCGGTGGCCGCGATCGTCTGGTGGAACGTGGTGTGGATGCGGCCGTCGTCGGCCACCGACTTGAGCAGCCCGTCCACGGTCGACTTCAACCGGGTCACGTCCCGGTGCGCGAGCAGGTGCTGCAGGAACGGGTGCTCGGTCGACTCGAACAGGTTCTGCAACGCGTCCGCGTCGGTGGTGTACCCGGTCTTGGTCTTCTTCGTCTTCGGCATGTTCAGCTCGTCGAACAGCACCGTCTGCAGCTGCTTGGGCGAGCCGAGGTTGATCTCCTTGCCGATCACCGAGTACGCGTCCTGCGCGGCCTGCTTCACGCCCGCCGCGAAGTGCGCCTCCAACGCCGCGAGGTGCTCGGTGTCGATCGCGATGCCGACCGCCTCGACGTCGTCGAGCACCACCATCAGCGGCAGCTCGAGGCTCGCCAGCAGCGACTCCTGACCGGTGTTCACCAGCTCCACGTCCAGCGCGTCGGCCAGCTCCGCCACCGCGAACGCCCGCACGATCGCCGCCTGCGCGGTCTTCTGCCGCTCCTCCTCCTCGTCGGCCAGCAGCGACAGCTGCCCGTCGTCGGGCTCCTCGGCCCGCAGCTCGCGCTGGAGGTAGCGCAACGCCAGGTCGTCCAGCGCGAACGACCGCTGGCCCGGCCGCACCAGGTAGGCGGCCAGCGCCGTGTCGCTGCTCACCCCGCGCAGCTTCCAGCCGCGCGCCCGCAGGGCCCGCAGCGGCAGCTTCAGGTCGTGCGCCGCCTTGGCCACCGACTCGTCGGCCAGCCACGCGGCCAGCGCGTTCTCGTCGGCCTCGGTCAGCGACGCGACCTCGAAGTACCCGCCCTCGCCGCCGACCGCGGCCAGCGCCAGGCCCTCCAGGTCGCCGCCCGAGGCGCGGAACGCGATGCCGACCCGGCCCGAGCGCGCGTGCGCGTCGAGCCACGCGGCCACCCCGCCGACCGGCACCGGGCCGCCGCTGACCGTGAAGCCCTCCTCGGCCTCCGGCTCGGCGGTGGGCAGGGTGGAGAACAGCCGGTCCCGCAGCACCCGGAACTCCAGCTCGTCGAACAGCCGGTGCACGGCGTCGCGGTCCCACGGCCTGGCTTCCAGCTCGGCCGGGCCCAGCGGCAGCTCCACGTCCCGCACCAGCTCGGTGAGCTGCCGGTTCAGCATGATGTTGGCCAGGTTCGCCCGCAGCGCGTCGCCGACCTTGCCCGGCACCTCGTCGACGTGGTCGACCAGGCCGTTGAGCGAGCCGAACTGGGTGAGCAGCTTCACGATGGTCTTCGGGCCGACGCCGGGCGTGTTCGGCAGGTTGTCCGACGAGTCGCCGCGCACCGCCGCGTAGTCGGCGTACAGCTCGGGCGGCACGCCCTGCTTCTCCAGCACCAGCTCGGGGGTGTACCGGGCCATCTCGGACACGCCCTTGACCGGGTACAGCACCGTCACCTTGTCCGTGACCAGTTGCAGGGCGTCGCGGTCGCCGGTGCAGATCAGCACCTCGAAGCCCAGCGCCGTGGCCTGCGTGGTGAGCGTGGCGATCAGGTCGTCGGCCTCGTAGCTGGCCTTGGACAGCACCGGCACGTTCAGCGTGCCCAGCACGTCCTCGATGAGGCTGACCTGGCCGCGGAACTCGTCCGGCGTCTCGCTGCGCCCGGCCTTGTACTCCGCGTAGGCCTCGGTGCGGAAGGTCTTGCGCGAGACGTCGAACGCCACCGCGATGTGCGTGGGCTTCTCGTCGCGCAGCAGGTTGATGAGCATCGACGTGAAGCCGTAGACCGCGTTGGTGGTCTGGCCCGTGCCCGTCTGGAAGTTCTCCTTGGGCAGCGCGAAGAAGGCGCGGTAGGCCATGGAGTGACCGTCGACCAGCAGCAGGCGGGAGGCTTCTGAAGTGCTCACGGGCCGAGTCTAGGGTGAGGGTCCGACAGCACCGCACCGACTGGAGCACACGTGACGCCAGCACCCGAGGACGTCCCCGGCGCCGACCTGGCCGCCGCGCCCGAGCAGCTCACCTCGAAGCTGGGCATCGAGATCACCCGATGGGATGCCGACAGGCTGGTCGGGACGATGCCGGTGAAGGGCAACCGCCAGCCGTACGGGCTGCTGCACGGCGGCGCGAACGCGGCGCTGGCGGAGACGCTGGGCTCGGTCGCCGCGGCCATGCACGCGGCGCCGGAGCGGCTGGCCGTGGGGCTGGAGCTGTCCTGCACGCACCACCGGGCGGTCACCGAGGGCGTCGTCACGGGGGTGTGCACGCCGATCCACCGCGGTCGCAGCACCGCCACCTACGAGATCGTGATCACCGACGAGCAGGACCGGCGCGCCTGCACGGCGCGGCTGACGTGCTTCCTGAAGGAAGCCCCGGCGAAAGACCAACCGAAGGTGTGAAGGTGCGGTTCGGTCGTCCGAGGTGTGCAATGCAAGGTGACCCGGTGAGGCGGAGGTGGCCGTGCGGCGTGTGGTGTTGGTGATGGCCGTGGTGCTGGCGGCGGCCGGGTGCGGTGGCACCCCGGTGGTGGCCGGGACCGGGACGACGACGAGTCCGGCGGCGACCTACCCGGTGCCCGCGCAGACGGTGCGGCCGGACGAGAAGCCGCTCAAGATCCCCACCACGGCGGACGGCGACACGGCGTTCACGCTGGTCGGCCTGACCGCGGAGATGCCGACGCTGATCGGCAGCCACGCCGAGTTCCACGCCAAGGGCCAGTTCGTCCGCATCCGGATGAGCGTGATCAACAACGGCCGCAGCAGCGTGTCGTTCGCCGCGCGCCGCCACGTGCTGATCGACGACCGCGACGTCGAGCACACCGTGGACACGCAGGCGATGACGATCAAGCGGCAGCCGGAGACCATCGACCTGGGCGCGAACGTGCGCCTGGAGTACGACGTCTACTACGACCTGCCCACCGACGCGAAGCCGCTGGCCCTGCGCGTGTACGGCGGGCCGACGCTGACCGACCTGAAGGACGAGTCGGGCACCGAGATCCCGCTGGCCCAGCCCTGAGGGCCGGGCCTGCGGGCCCCGGGCTTTCAGTGACCGCCGAGGTACGCCGCGCGCACCTGCGGGTCGTCCAGCAGCTCCGGACCGGGCGCGCTCTTCACGACCCGGCCGGTCTCCAGCACGTACGCGCGGTCGGAGAGCTTCAGCGCCTGCTGCGCGTTCTGCTCGACCAGCAGCACGGTCGTGCCGCGCTTGTTGATCTCCTTGATGATCTCGAAGATCTGCGCGATGAGCATGGGCGCGAGGCCCATCGACGGCTCGTCGAGCAGGAGCACCTTCGGCTTGGTCATCAGCGCCCGGCCGATGGCGATCATCTGCTGCTCGCCGCCGGACATGGTGCCGCCGAACTGGCTCTTGCGCTCGGCCAGCCGCGGGAACAGCTCGTAGACCTCGGCCAGGTCCGCGTCGAGCGCGTCCTTGCGGGTGAAGGCGCCCATCAGCAGGTTCTCCTGCACCGTCATGCCGGGGAACACGCCGCGGCCTTCCGGTGACTGGCCGATGCCCGCGATGACCCGCTTGTGGCCGGGCATCTTCGAGATGTCCTCGCCGTTGAACAGCACCTGGCCGCTGGTCAGCGGGCGCAGCCCGGAGATGGTCTTCAGCGTGGTCGTCTTGCCCGCGCCGTTGGCGCCGATGAGCGAGACGATCTCACCGTCCTCGACCTGCAGGCTGATGCCCTTGATCGCGGCGATCTTGCCGTAGTGGACGTGGATGTCCTTGAGCTCAAGAAGCATCTTCGGACACCCCCAGGTACGCCTCGATGACCTTCGGGTTGTTCTGCACCTCTTGCGGGAGCCCTTCTGCGATCAGCTGGCCGAAGTCCAGCACCGCCACGCGGTCGCTGACGCCCATGACCAGGCTCATGTCGTGCTCGATCAGCAGCACGGTCCGACCGCTGTCGCGGATCTTGCGGATCAGCGCCTGCAACGACTCCTTCTCGGCCGGGTTCATGCCGGCCGCCGGCTCGTCGAGCAGCAGCAGCTTCGGGTCCGTGGCCAGCGCGCGGGCGATCTCCAGCCGCCGCTGGTCGCCGTAGGGCAGGTTCTTCGCGGTCTCGGTCATCCGGCCGGGGATGCCGACGAAGTCGAGCAGCTCCCGGGCCACCTCGCGGCCGCGCTTCTCCTCCTTGCGGTGCCAGGGCAGGCCGAGCGTGGCGCCGACCGCACCGGTCTTGTGGTGCGCGTCCGCGCCGACCATCACGTTCTCCAGCGCCGACATGTTGTGGAACAGCCGGATGTTCTGGAACGTGCGGGCGATGCCCAGCTTGGTGATCTTGAAC
Organism: Saccharothrix sp. 6-C; assembly: GCF_016695385.1. NCBI lineage: Bacteria > Bacillati > Actinomycetota > Actinomycetes > Pseudonocardiales > Pseudonocardiaceae > Saccharothrix > Saccharothrix sp. 6-C. Next base: position 6,571,208 of record NZ_CP064192.1, read on the forward strand.
CGCTTGGTGCCGTCGATCCGGGCGCCGTTGAACAGCACCTGGCCCTCGGTGGGCTGGTAGACGCCGGTGACCACGTTGAACACCGTGGTCTTGCCCGCGCCGTTGGGCCCGATCAGGGCGAAGATCTCGCCCTGGCCGACGCTGATCTTCGCTTCGCGGAGCGCGACCACGCCGCCGAAGCGCATGGTCACGTTGTCCAGCTGAAGGACGGGAGTGCTCACTTGGCCGCCTCCGTCGAGACATCGGTGTCCGGACCCGCGACCTCGGCGCCCATCGCGCCCATGCCGCCGGTGCCCTCGTGCAGTTCGGCCTTGCGCCTGCGGGAGGGCAGCAGGCCCTCCGGCCGCAACGCCATCATCAGCACCAGCACGCCGCCGAACAGCAGGATGCGGTACTCGGCCGGGTCCTTGCCCAGCGCGTGCTTGAGCCATTCGACCTCGCGGAACCGCTCGGGCAGCCAGGCGATGACGAACGCGCCGAGCATGACGCCGGGCAGGTTGCCCGCGCCGCCGAGGACGACCGCGGCGAGGATGGTCGCGGACAGGATGAACGGGAACGTGCCCGGCTCGATGAACACGGCCTTGCCCGCGTAGATGCCGCCGGCCAGACCCCCGATCATGGCGCCGATCGCGAACGCGAGCAGCTTGAACTTGAACGTCGGCACGCCCATCAGCTCGGCCGCGTCCTCGTCCTCCCGGATCGCCGCCCACGCGCGGCCGACGCGGCTCTTCTGCAACCGCACCGAGAAGACGATCACCACCACGATCGCGGCGACCATCAGGTAGTAGTACGGCGCGGGCAGCACGCCGAAGTCCAGGCCGATGGCCGGCATGTCCGTCGGGTGCGGGATGTTCGGGATGCCGCGCGCGCCACCGATCTCGTCGGTGTTGTTCGCGGTGATGCGGATGATCTCACCGAAGCCGAGCGTCACGATCGCCAGGTAGTCGCCGCGCAGCCGCAGCGTCGGCGCGCCGAGGATGACGCCCGAGACCGCCGCCAGGAAGATGCCGAACACCACCGTCGGCCAGTACGACCAGCCGTGCTCGGTGGCGAAGTAGGCCAGCGTGTAGCCGCCGATGGCGAAGAAGGCGACGAAGCCGAGGTCGAGCAGGCCGGCTTGGCCGACGACCACGTTCAGGCCGATCGCCAGCAGCATGTAGGTGCCGATCGGGTAGATCAGCACCGTCGTCCAGTCCGCGCCGGGCGACATGAACGAGCCGATCCACGGCGCGGGCAGGATCAGCGCGAACACGAGCGCGCCGATGTAGACGACGAACCGCTGCCAGGTCTTGGCGCGTTCCCACCAGTCGCGGGCGCCGTCGAACAGGGCGCCGACGCGCCTCAACGGATTCGCGTTGCCAGTCACTCCGTTGCCTTTCATGCGCGGGCCTTCTGCAGGGATTCGCCGAGGATGCCGGTCGGGCGGAACATCAACACGACCACCAGCACGGTGAACGCGATCACGTCCTTCCACTCCGAACCCAGGAAGATCGCGCCCCAGTTCTCGATGAGGCCGAGCACGATACCGCCGAGCAGCGCGCCGCGCAGGTTGCCGATACCGCCGAGCACCGCCGCGGTGAACGCCTTGATACCGAGCACGAAACCGACGTTGAAGACGGTGTTCTCGAACTCCATCAAATACAGCGCGCCCGCGACGCCCGCCATCGCGCCACCGAGCAGGAACGTGACCCGCACGATGTTGTCGATGCTGACGCCCATGAGCACCGCGGCTTCGGGGTCCTGGGCGGTGGCGCGGATGCCGCGACCGATCTTGGTCTTGTTCACCAGGCGGTCCAGCGCGATCATCATGATGACCGCGGCGACCACGACGATGATGTGGTCGGTGCGCACCGCCGCGTTGCCGATGGTGAACACCGTGTCGCGGTCGACGATGCGCGGCGCGGACTGCTGGTTGCGCCCCGCGTTGCCGGTCAGCCAGGGAATGATGACCAGGGCGAACAGTTCCTGGAGGAACAGCGACGCGCCGATCGCGGAGATGAGCGCGGTGAGCCTGGTCGCGCCCTTGCGGCGCAGGGGCCGGTAGGCCACCACCTCCAGCAGCATCGCGGCGCCGCCGGAGATGGCCGCGGACGCCACGATGATCAACAGCATCACGCCGAACAGGGCGATCCCGGTCAGCGGCGACGCGGGCGCGATCGCCGTGATCACCACGAGCGACGTGAACGTGCCGATCATGAAGATCTCGGAGTGCGCGAAGTTGATCAGGCGCAGCACGCCGTAGACCATCGTGTAGCCGAGGGCGATGAGCGCGTAGATGGAGCCGAACACCAGTCCGCCCACCGTGCTGGGCAGGAACTGGTTGAGGAAATCATCAAGCATGACAGGTTGCCTCACGAGACGGGCGGGGAGAGAACTTCGCCATAGTGGTGGGGAGCGGGAGCTGTCGTTCCCACGACACTCCCGCTCCCCAGCGCGCCAGCTTGCTTACCTGATCCGTCCCGGATCAGCCCTCGAGCTTCGCTTCCTCCGCGGCACCCAGCAGCTTCACCTTGCCGTCGACGACCTGGTAGATGAAGATCGCGTTGTTCTCCGGCTCGCCGTTCGCCTTGAACTTGATCGGCTTGGAGACGCCGTCGAAGCTCACGCTCTTCAGGAAGTCGTTGATCTTCTCGCCGGTGGTGTTGCCCGCCTCGACGGCCTTGATGAACGCCGTCGCGGCGTCGTAGCCCTCGGTCGCGTAGATCGCCGGGTCGACGTTGGCGCTCTTCTTGTAGTTGTCGAAGAACGTCTTCAGCGCGCCGGTCACGTCGGGCGTCGGGATGTTGCACGGGCAGGCGAGGACGGCGCCCTCGGCGGCCTCGGTGCCCGCACCGGTGACGAGCTGCTGGTCGAGCGAGCCGTCACCGGAGGCGAACGTGGCCTTGACACCGCCGTCGCGCAGCTGCTTGAGCAGCCGGCCGGCCTGCGCGTAGTAACCGCCGAAGACGATCACGTCGGGGTTCGACGCGGCGACCTTCGTGACCGTGGACGAGTAGTCGGACGCGTCCTTGGAGAACTTGTCCCGCTCGACCGTAACGTTCGACTTCTCGAACGACTGGGCGACGGCGTCGGCCAGGCCGACGCTGTACTCCTGGTCGTCGGACAGGACGAACGCCTTCTTCGGGCTCTTGGCCTTCACCAGGAACTCCGCGATGCCGGGGCCCTGGTCGGCGTCGTTGGCCACGACGCGGTGCCAGTAGGTCCAGCCGTTCTGCGCCAGGCCCGGGTTCGTGGCCGACGGCGAGACGCTGGGGATCTTGCCCTCTTCGAGCTGGCCGCCGATGGCCTTGGACTCGCCGGAGAAGGCCGGGCCGATGAGGGCCACGATCTTGTCCTGCGTGATGGCCTTCGTGATCAGCGAGGTGGCCTGGTCGGCCTTGCCCTGGCTGTCGTACTGCACCAGCTCGATCTTGATCTTGGGGTTCTTGGCGTTGTACTCCTCGACCGCCATCACCGCACCGTTCCGGGGCGGGATCACGATCGCGGCGTTCTCGCCGGTGAGGTCACCCATGAACCCGATCTTGACCGAGGTGACGTCGCCACCCGCTTCGCCACCGCCGCCGCCTCCGGCACAAGCCGCGAGCACCAGCGACGAAGCCGCCGCCAGCGCCAGAACTCGGCCGAGTCGTGCTCCTGACACCGGAATACCTCCCATGACACCAACCATCCCGCCGGTAGGCGGAGCCCTCACACGAGGGCTTGGGTTAGGGAGGGAACGTAGCTTCAGTTGAGTTCGCTGAACAGGTGGTCTTACTGCTCTGTGTCCACATCGTGACGGTAGTCACCGGAAAATGCTCCGGAGTTAACAACCTCAAATCCAGCTCAAATCGCCGCAGGTCACAAGGTCAATGCGTGCAGTAACCGAGAATGACCGGCGGGGTGTCCGATACTCGAACGGGTATCACTCGGGGGATAGTCACCCGAAGTTTTCGATGACGGCTTCGGCCACGGCCTTCATGGTGGTGCGCCGATCCATCGCGGTCCGCTGCACCCAGCGGAATGCCTCGGGCTCCGACAGACCCTGCTTGGTCATCAGCAAACCCTTGGCGCGCTCGACCACCTTGCGCGTCTCCAGCCGCTCGGAGAGCCCGGCGACCTCGTTCTCCAGGGCCTGCAGCTCCGCGAACCGGCTCATCGCCAGCTCGATCGCGGGCACCAGGTCGCGCTTGGCGAACGGCTTGACCAGGTAGGCCATGGCGCCCGCGTCACGGGCGCGCTCCACCAGGTCCCGCTGGCTGAACGCGGTGAGGATGACGACCGGCGCGATGCGCTTGCCGGCGATCACCGACGCGGCCTCGATGCCGTCCACCTTGGGCATCTTCACGTCCATGATGACCAGGTCGGGCCGCAGCTCGGTGGCCAGCGTGACCGCCTCGTCGCCGTCGGCGGCCTGCCCGGCCACCTCGTACCCCTCTTCGCGCAGCATCTCGACCAGGTCGAGGCGGATGAGGGCTTCGTCCTCGGCCACGAGCACGCGCCGGGGCGCGACCTCGGGCTGGGCCTCGGCAGCCTGTTGGGTCACCGGGGTCCTCCTGACACTCTGACGGCGGCTCGACGCGGTCGCGTCGGACGAAACCGCAGTCTACCGGCGTGCGCCGCCCGGTCCGCGCGGTTATGCCGTGATCACGGCCACCGGTGACGACTTCGTCGGTTCGGACGCCCCCGCTCGACCGGACGCGGGGGCGGGAACGCCGCCGCCGCTCGACCGAACGCCGGGGTGGCCACCTCCCCGGACGGTGTCACCCGTCCGGGGAGGTGTCCGCTCACCTGACCGCCTGCGGCGGCTCCCACCAGCCCGTGACGCCCTCCGGCCACTCCATCGCGGCCAGCGCCTCCTCGTGCGCGGGGTCCGGGCCGTCGACCTCGCGCAGGAACAGGTCGTACCAGCCGGTGGAGATGCCGAGGCCGCCGCCGGCGCTGGGCGCCTCCACCGCGTCGGGCAGGCCGAACACCGGGTGCAGCAGCCGGTCCGCCACCGTCGGCACGCCCAGGCTCGCGGGCCACTCGACCCACCACCGGTCGCCCTGCGCCAGCGCGCGCACCCACGGCGCCGCGCCGAACAGGTGGTAGCGGCGCAGCACGGCGCTGCCCACGCCCGTCGGGTACGGCGTCCCGGCCAGGTGGTCCCGCTCGACCGGGGCGAGCGGGCCGTCGATGAACGTGCCGCCCAGGTTGCGGCCCTTGAGCAGGGTGCGCACGTACTTCAGGCCGTCGGCCCAGGCCCGCTCGTCCACGCCCGCGAGGTGCACCGCCGCGTCGAGCCCGACCAGCCGCAGCTCCACCGACCGCGGGTGGTGCACGACGCGCAGGCCGGCGACGCCCGCCACCCACGACTCGTCGTGGCGCGGCAGCAGCTCGTACAGCAGCGGCCCGAGGGCGTGCTCGGTGAGGTGCACGCGCAGGTGCTCCCCCGGCTCCACCGCGCGGAACGCGTGCGCCGGGCGCAGCATGCTCGCGGGCGGGCGCAGTTGCAGGTGCGCGCCCGCGTCCAGACCCGCTTGCAGCACCACGCACTCCAGCGCGCGCTGGTCGTCGTCCTCGGCGTCGGGCAGGAACAGGCCGCGCACGTCGGCCTGGCCGCGCAGCGCGTCGACCACGCGTTCGCGGCGGTCGTCGGGCAGGTCGTGCAGCACCGCCTTCACCGCGGGCACGGCCTGGGTGAGGTTCTCGCCGGTGTAGCTCCGGCGTAGGTCGACCAGCTGCTCGGTCAACGACGATCGCGCCATGGCAGTCCTCGCTCCCGCCGCCCGGCTCGGCGTGACAAGGACGCGACACGCGTCGGTCAACGGTCTTCGGTGGTACTCCATGAGCAGGGGTGCCCCCACCCCGCGGCGGATCTGCCACCCGTTGCCGGGGAGTGGCTCCAGCCTCACGTCTGCTCACGCACGCCGCCTCCGACGATAGCGCAACGTTGCCCGCGAGGCGTCGCGTCCCTAGCGTCTGGCGCATGGTGAGCGGGGCGGAGCGGTTGCTGGGTGTGCTGGCCGCGCACGGCGTCGAGGTCGTGTTCGGGCTGCCCGGCGTGCACAACCTGCCCGTGTGGGAGGCGTTGCGGACCTCGGGCATCCGGCTGGTCGGCGTCCGGCACGAGCAGACGGCGGTGTACGCGGCCGACGGCTACGCCCGCGCCACCGGCCGGCTCGGCGTCGCGCTGGTGACCACCGGGCCGGGTGCGGCGAACTGCCTGGGCGCGACCGGCGAGGCGTACGCGTCCGGGTCGCCGGTGCTGGTGATCGCCACCGACATCCCGTCGACGCTGCGCCGTCCCGGCGAGTACCGGGGCACCCTGCACGAGACGCGCGACCAGCGGGCGATGTTCCTGCCGGTGGTGAAGGGCGGGTGGACGCTGCGCGACGCCGAGTCGATCGGCGTCTACGCCGACAGCGCCGCGTTGCTGGCCGCCACCGCGCCGCAGGGACCGGTGTACCTGGGTGTGCCGACCGACTTCCTCACCGCGGACGCCGGCGTGTGGAACCGCATCCCGACCCGCGAGCCGTCGGTGCCGGACGTCACGGCCGGGGTGGAGCTGGTGGCCGCCGCCGAGCGCCCGCTGATCTGGGCCGGCGGCGGGGCCGCGCGGTCGGGCGCGGGCGCGGCGCTGGGCGCGCTGGCCTCGCGCATCGGCGCGCCGATCGTCACCACGTACGGCGCGCGCGGGCTGGTCGACCACCCGCACGTGGTGCACGGGCCGGTGCACCTGCCGGAGGTCGGGGCGCTGTGGGACGAGGCCGACCTGGTCATCGGGGTGGGCAGCGACTTCGACGGGATGATGACGCAGAACTGGCGGCAGCCCGCCCCGCCCCGGCTGCTCAACGTGAACGTGGAGGCGATCCGCAACTACCGGCCCGACGTGACGTTGCGCGGCGACGCGCGGATGGTGGTGTCGGCGCTGGTCGACGCCGTGCCCGAACGCCCGGACGGCGGGCTCGCCGGCCGGGTGGCCGAGCTGAACGACCTGGTGCGCAAGGCGGTCGAGGCGGACGAGCCGCGCGCGGCGCCGTTGCTGGAGGCGCTGGAGGGGCACCGGGTGGTGGCCGACATGTGCGTGGCCGGGTACTGGGTCGGCGGGTTCGGCCGGTTCACCGCGGCGCGCGGGCTGGCGTACCCGGTGGGGTGGGGCACGCTCGGCTTCGGCTTCCCGGCCTCGCTGGGCGCGGCGGTGACCGGGCGGGTGGTGGCGGTGTGCGGCGACGGCGGGTTCCTGTTCGCGGTCGGCGACCTGGCCACCGCCGCGCAGGAGCAGCTGCCGGTCACGGTGGTGCTGGTGGACGACGGCGGGTACGGGATGCTGCGGCACGACCAGGTGCGGCACGGGCACGAGCCGTTCGGGGTGGACCTGCGGTCGCCGGACTTCGTGGCGCTGGCCCGGAGCTTCGGCGTGGAGGCGTCCGCTGTGGACGGTTTCGGCGACGGTTTCCGGTCCCGCCTGGCCGACTACGCGGCGCGGTCGGGGCCGAACGTGCTGGTGGTGCGCTCGGCGGCGTTGAAGCCGCCGGTCACCACGTCGCCGCGGTGGTACCGCACGAGCTAGGGTGTCGAACATGAGTTCGAACGAACGCGTGTGGCCCGCGCCGGACGCCCACGACGAGCTGGGGCTGCTGACCGGGTTCCTGACCTTCCTGCGACTGACCGCCGTGTCGAAGGTCGAGGGCCTGAGCCGGGAAGACGCCTCGGCGACGCCGATCCCGACGTCACCGGTGGTCAGCGCGCTGGGCGTGCTGCGGCACCTGACGGCGGTGGAGCGGTGGTGGCTGTCGATCGAGGCGGGCGGCGTCGAGCTGCCGTCGTTGTGGGGCGCGGACGCGGACGCGTCGTGGCTGCTGCACGACGGCGACACGGTGGAGTCGGTGATCGCCGAGTACCGCGCCGAGTGGGCGCGGTCGGACCACGCGCTCGCGGACCTCGGGCCGGGCGACCGCACCAGGGGCGACCACGACGGCAAGGGCCGCACCGTGCGCTGGGTCCTCGCCCACCTGGTGCAGGAGACCGGTCGGCACGTCGGCCACCTGGACTTCCTCCGCGAGCTCGCGGACGGGCAGAAGGGCGAGTAGCCCGCCGGGGTGTTCCGGCCGATCGACCCTTGGCACGCGGCCCCGGGCGGGCGACGCTGGGCGCATGACGACCCGCGCCCGCACCGACCCGGCCGACGCCGAGGCGGTTCCTCCGGGCCCCGCGGTCGGCGAGGTGCTGCCGGACCCGGCGCCGGGTCGCGCGCCGGTGGTGGACGTGTCCGTGCCGGACGCCTCGCGGTTCGCCGCGGTGCTCCGGCCCGAGCTGACCGTCGAGTGAGGTGACGTGGGCGCGCTGGACGGTGTGGTCGTCGCGGACTTCGGGCGGGTGCTGGCCGCGCCCTACGCGACGATGATGTTGGCCGACCTCGGCGCCGAGGTGGTCAAGGTGGAGCACCCGCGTGGCGACGAGACGCGGGCGTGGGGCCCGCCGCACGCCCGCGGCGAGGCCACGTACTTCCTGTCGGTGAACCGGAACAAGCGGTCCCGGGTGCTCGACCTGGCGACGGCGGAGGGCCGGGCCGCGGCACGGGAGCTGGCGCTGGGCGCGGACGTGCTGGTGGAGAACTTCCGGCCGGGCACGATGCGGAGGTTCGGGCTCGACTACGAGACCTTGTCGAAGGAGCACGCCCGGCTGGTCTACTGCTCGGTGACGGGGTTCGGCTCGGGTCGCGGCGCGGACCTGCCGGGCTACGACCTGCTGGTCCAGGCGGTCGGCGGGCTGATGAGCGTGACCGGCGCGGCCGAGCCGACCAAGGTCGGGGTCGCGCTGGTGGACGTGCTGACCGGGATGCACGCGGCGGTCGGCGTCCTGGCCGCGCTGCGGCACCGCGACGCGACCGGCGAGGGCCAGGCGGTGGGGGTCGACCTGCTGTCCGTGCTGCTGTCGAGCATGGTCAACCAGAGCGCGGGGTACACCCTCGCGGGCGCCGTGCCCGGCCTGCTGGGCAACCGGCACCCGTCGATCGCGCCCTACGAGGTGTTCCCGACCGCAGACCGGCCGGTGGTGCCGGCCGTCGGCAACGACCGCCAGTTCGCCCGGCTGCGCGAGGCGCCGGGGCTGCCGGCGGACGAGCGGTTCGCCACGGACGAGCTGCGGGTCGCGCACGTGGACGCGTTGGCCGAGTCGCTGACCGGGCGGTTGCGGACGCGGCCGGCGGCCCACTGGTTCGCGCTGCTCACCCCGCTCGGTGTGCCGTGCGGGCCGGTGAACGACCTGGCCGGCGCGTTCGAGCCGGCCGAGTCGCTCGGCCTGCGGCCCACCGCGGACGTCGACGGGCCGGCGCTGGTCTCGAACCCGATCCGGATGTCCGCCACGCCGCCGACCTACCGGCTGCCGCCACCGGCGCTCGGCGGCGCCACCGGGTCCGGCTGGCGCCGGGCGGCGCGGCGGCCTCAGAGGACGGAGCGCACGACACCGCCCTCGGCGCGGACGGCCGCGCCGTTGGTGACGCTCGCGAGCGGGCTCGCCAGGTAGGCGATCAGGTTCGCCACCTCGTCCGGTGTGGCGAAGCGCTGGAGCAGCGACGTCGGCCTGGTGTGCCGGAAGAACTGCTCCTGCAGCTCCTCGCGGGTCAGCCCGGTGTGCGCCACGCCGGCGTCCAGCATCGCGCCGACGCCCTCGGTGAGGGTGGGGCCGGGCAGCACCGTGTTCACCGTGACGTTCGTGCCCTTGGTCAGCTCGGCCAGGCCGCGGGCCAGGGCCAGGGTCGCCGTCTTCGTCACCGAGTAGTGCAGCATCTCCACGGCCATGTCGACCGCGGCGTCGCTGCCGACGAACACGACGCGGCCGTCGTCGCGGGCGAGCATCCCCGCCAGGTAGTGGCGGGACAGGCGGACACCGCTCATCACGTTGGTGTCGAAGTAGCGGGTCCACTCCGAGTCGGGGATGTCGGCGAACGGCCTGGGGCCGAACACCGACACGTTGTTCACCAGCACGTCCACCTCCGGCACGGCCGCGGTGACGGCGGCGGCGCCCTCCGCGGTGCCGACGTCGCCCGGCGCGGCGGTGATCCCGGCGCCCGGCACCTCGGCGGCCAGCCGCCGCGCGGCTTCGGCGACCCGGGGCGCGCCCCGCCCGTTCAGCACGACCGCGGCGCCCTCGCGGGCCAGCGCGACCGCCGTGGCGTACCCGATGCCCGCCGTCGAACCCGTGACCAAGGCGGTCTTGCCCGTCAACCGGAGGTCCACGCTCGTCCCACTCCCCTGCTCGACCCGCTCACCGCGAACGAGGCACGGTAGCGGCACAGCGGCTCCGCGGTCCGCGACGCGACTTCGGCGCCGACCCCGGTGCCGACCCCCGGTGCCGGCCGGAAGACCTCACCAGGCGACCGGCATCGAGCGCGGTCCGCGCACCAGCGTCCGGGTCTTCCACACCACCTCGCCCGCGAGGTGCAGGCCCGGCAGGTCGCGCAGCAGCGCGTGGAGCGCTTCGCGCAGCTCCAGCCGGGCCAGCGGCGCGCCCAGGCAGTGGTGCGCGCCGTGCCCGAACGCCAGGTGCCGGTCCGCGGCGCGGTCCAGCCGCAGCTCTTCGGGACCGTCGAACCGCAGCCGGTCGCGGTTGGCCGCGTTGAGCGCGCACAGCACCGGTTCGCCCGCCCGCACCAGCGTGCCGCCGACCTCCACGTCCTCGGTGGCGTAGCGGGAGAAGGCCGCGCTCGCGCCCACGGGCACGTACCGGAGCAGCTCCTCCACGGCGCCGGGCACCAGCCCGGGATCGGCGACCAGCCGCCGCCACCGGTCGGGTTCCGCCAGCAGGACGTAGGCGAAGTTGGCGATCTGACTGGCGGTCGTCTCGTGGCCCGCGACCAGCAGGCCGAGGGACAGGTCGACCAGCTCGGCCTCGGTGAGCCGGTCGTGCGCGTCGCGCGCCTGCACCAACGCGGTCACCAGGTCGTCGGCGGGGTGGGCGCGGCGCCGCGCGACGAGGTCCGCGAAGTACCCGCGCAGCTCGCCCCGGTCGCGGTCGAAGTCCGCGGTGTCGAGCCCGCTGGTGGACAGCAGCCCGTCGGTCCACCGGCGGAACCGCGGCCGGTCGGCGACCGGCACGCCCAGCAGCTCGCAGATCACCGCGACCGGGATCGACAGCGCGTAGTGCTCCACCAGGTCGACGGGCGGTCCGACGAGCTCCAGCCCGCGGATGAGCGCGGTGGCCAGGTCGGCGACGCGCGGGCGCAGCCGCTCGACGCGGCGCGTCGTGAACGCCTTGGCCACCAGGGTGCGCAACCGCGTGTGGTCCGGCGGGTCGAGGGCGAGGATGCCGCCGGTGAGCCTGCCCGGGGACAACCGCGGCTCGTCGTGCTCCACGGCCCGCGCGCGGGAGAAGCGCCGGTCGCCCAGCACCAGGCGCACGTCGTCGTACCGGGTGGCCAGCCAGGACTCCTCGCCGAACGGCATCCGGACGCGGATCAGGCCGTCGGCGTCGCGGGCCCGCGCGTACGCCGGGTCGAGCCCGAGCCCGTCGCCGGTGTGGAAGGGGTACGCGATCGGATCGGTGTGCGTGGAGGCCACGCGGGAACCCCCTGCCGGCTCGCCCCATCGCCGATGAAGTCGTCCTCCACGCTACGGTCGCCCGTCGGGGGCGTCAAAGACACGTGTTCGGTGTGCCGGCTCATACCGCGATGTCCTTGCACCGCAAGGCGGAGCGCACTGGAGGACCGGTCGACCACGCCCCGCACCATCGGGTGAACGAGCGTGCGACGCGCGGCGGCGGCTGATTGGATCAACGCCCATGCGCCACCTGGTAGCGGTGCTCGCCGCGCTCGTGCTGTCCGTGTCCGCCGCGCCCGCGTCCGCCGCCCCGTCCGCTCCCGCGCGCGTCGAGTTGGACTTCACCGGCACCGTGTCGATGAGGGGCTGCTCGGGCGCGGTCGTCCGGCCGCCCGCCCACCAGCCGTCGGACCCGGCGCTGGTGATGACGAACGGGCACTGCGTGCGGTTCCTGGAGGCCGAGGAGGTCGTGGTCGACCTGCCGGCGGACCGGGAGTTCACGCTGCTCGACAGCACCGGCGAGGCCTCCCTCGGCGACCTGCGCGCGGCGACCCTGGTCTACGCCACGATGTCCCGCACCGACGTCGCGCTGTACCGGCTCACGGCCACCTACGGCGACGTCGAGGCGATGGGCGGCCGGGCGCTGGAGCTGTCGGCGGAGCACCCCGCCGCCGGCATCGCGGTCGGCGTGGTGTCCGGCTACTGGCGGCACGTCTACTCGTGCCACGTGGACGGGTACGCCTACCGGCTGCGGGAAGGCCGGTACACCTGGCACGACTCGATGCGCTACACCGCCGACTGCCGCACGAGGGGCGGCACGTCCGGCTCGCCCGTGGTCGACGTGGCCACCGGCAAGGTGGTGGCGGTCAACAACACCGGCAACGAGGACGGCGAGCGGTGCACGGACAACAACCCGTGCGAGGTCGACGCCGCCGGCGAGGTGACCGTGCGCCAGGGCATCGGGTACGCGCAGCAGACCTTCCAGATCGTGCCGTGCCTGACCGGGGGCGGTCGGGTGGACCTGGCCGCCCCCGGCTGCGGGCTGCCGCGACCGGCGGCCTAGGGCTCGAACCGCTCGCCGGACAGGCCCCCGACCGCGGCCATCGGGTTGCCCAGGTGGTAGTGGTCCACGGCCAGGTAGGTCGGGGTCTTGCGGGCGGCGGGCTCGCAGAACCGGCGGGCCCGGTCGGCGAGCTTGCCGTTGTCGGTGGTCGCGGTCCCGGTGAACGGGACGTCCCGGAAGTGGTTCATCACGAACAGCGGCCGGAAGCCCGGCTCGGTGCGGGTGAGCGGCGTGCTCCAGCGGCTGTGGCAGGACCAGTCCGACGTGCCCAGGCCCGAGCCCATCGACCAGTGGTTCTCCACCGTCCACTCCGACTGGTACATCACGCCGAAGGTGTCGCGTTGCGGCGAGTCGCCCGAGCGGCCGTGGTCGGTGAAGATCATCAGCCGCTTGCCGGTGGCGCGCAGGGCGTCGAGGGTCGGCCAGCCGTTCGCCCGCACGCCCGCCTGGTCCGGGCGGAACAGGACGTCCGCCAAGCCGTCGACGCGGGCGAGCTCGGCGCGCAGCACCTCGGCGGAGACGTAGTCCTCCAGGAAGATCGTGACGAACTCGGCCGGGTTGCCGCGCAGGAAGTCCACGATCCGCCGCACGTCCACCCGCAGCGCCACCGGCCGGCTGACCAGCGTGCAGCTGTTGTGGCACAGGATCGCGCCGTCCGGGGTCTGGTGGACGTCGAGCTGGAACCCGCGCACCCCGTCCCGGAGCTGCTGTTCGATGCCGCGGGCCTGGTTGGGCGCGAGGTTGACGAACGGCGGGGCGAACCCGCCGTCCACCCCGTTGGCGTAGGCGTTGTGCGCGGTGAGGAACGTGACCTGGTCCAGTCGGCGCTCGCCCTCCGGCGGGACCGGCGACCGCCGGGGTGACACCGGGGTGAGGTACCAGAGGTCGGCGCCGGCGCCGATCCGCACCTGGTCCGTGCCGACGGCGACCAGGTAGCGGTCGGCGCCGGGCACCTTGAGCCGGTGGCGTTCGCCGTCGGGCAGCACGTCCCACTGCGCGTCGGCGCTGTCGCAGGGCGACATCACGGCCTGGTCGCCCTGCCGGCCCAGGCACTGGGAGCCCTCGCGCAGCGTGCGACCGGCGAGGGTCCACTGCTGGCGGTCCTCGTCGCCCTTGGGCCGCCGTTGGAGCACCGACGTGCCCGAGGCGCCGGCGTTCAGACCGGTGGTGGCGCTCTGCACGTAGTAGACGCCGTCGGCGGGTGCGGCCTGGGCGGTGAGCGGCGCCGCCAGGGCGGCGACGAGCGTGACGACCAGGGCTGATCGGGTGGCGCGCATCAAGAAGTCCTCTCGAAGGCTCCGCGGCGGCGGTCAGCTCACAGCGTAAACGCGAAACCTGTTCACGTCAGCCCGTCCTAGGCTGGTGGCATGACCGAACCGTGGGGTGACCCCGACAAGATCCGCCGAGTCCTGGCCGACGGGGAGACGTGGGCCGTGGTGGGGCTGGCCGACCACCCGCACCGCGCCGCGTACGGCGTGGCGAAGTTCCTCCAGCAGCGCGGCAAGCGGGTCGTGCCCGTGCACCCGGACGCGCCGACCGTGCACGGCGAGCAGGGTTACGCGACGCTGGCCGACATCCCGTTCCCGGTCGACGTGGTCGACGTGTTCCGCCGGTCCGAGGCGGCGGGCGCGTTCGCCGACGAGGCGGTGGCGATCGGCGCGAAAGCGGTGTGGTTCCAGCTCGACGTGGTCGACGAGGCGGCCTACGAGCGGGCCACCGCCGCCGGGCTCGACGTGGTGATGGACCGCTGCCCCGCCATCGAGTGGTCCGAGCACGGGCCGCGCTGATCACCGCCGGGCCGCCGGGAACCCGTGCGCGCGGGCGGCGACGACCACGGCCAGGGCGGGCACGAGGAGCACCAGCGCGCTCCACGGCAGCGAGCCCGCGCCGAACCGGTCGAGCAGCAGGCCGCCCGCGACGCCCCCGCCCGCCATGGCCGCGTTCCACAACGTGACCAGGAGGGCCTGCGCGGCGTCCGCGGCCTCGCCGCCCGCGTCGCCGGCCGCCGTCGTCAACAGCGTCGGCACGCCGCCGAACCCCAGGCCCCACAACGCCACCGCGACGTAGACCAGGGGCGTGACGGCCAGGTCGGCGGCCAGCGCGGTGACCGCCACCGCGAACAGCACGGCGGCGGCGATCATCAGCGCGCGCAGCCGGCGGTCGATGTGCGCGCCGACGACCCAGATGCCCGCCACCGACGCCACGCCGAACACGAGCAGCACCGCGTCGACCCGGTCGGCCAGGCCGAGCCGCGCCAGGTACGCGGCGACGTAGGTGTAGAGGATCGTGTGCGCGAGCACGACCACGAGCGTCACGGCCAGGACCGGCGCCACACCGGGCAGGGCGAGCGTCCGCGCGACCGGGACGCGACCGCCGCGCGGCTGACCGGGCCGGTCCGGCACCACCGCCACCACCCAGGCGATCAACGCCACGGCCAGCGCCGTCATCGCCCAGAACGCGGCCCGCCAGCCGAGCGCGCCGCCGAGGAACGTGCCGGCGGGCACGCCGAGCGACAACGCGACCGGGATGCCGGCCATGACCAGCGCGGTGGCCTTGCCCCGCAGGTGCTCCGGCGCGACCCGGCGGGCGTACCCGGCCAGCAGCGCCCACACCACGCCCGCGGCCACGCCGGCGACGAACCGGGCGGCCAGCGCGACCGGGAAGGCCGTGGCCACGGCGGTGGCGGTGTTGCCGACCGCGAACCCCGCCACCCCGGCCAGCAGCAAGCGCTTGCGCGGCCAGGTCGAGGTGGCGGCGGACAGCGGGATCGCCGCGGCCACCGTGCCGATCGCGTAGACGGTGACCAGCTGGCCGGTCGCGGACTCGCTCACGCCGAGGCCCGCGCTCATGCCGCGCAGCACGCCGGCGGGCAGCGCCTCGGTCAGGACGGTGGTGAACGCGGCCGTCGCCAACGCGAGCAAGGGCCGCAGCGGCAGCTTCCCGGCCGCGGTCGGGGCCGGGGTGGACGGCGTGGCGCCGGTGGTGGGCGCGGTGTCGGTTCGGGCGGCGGTGAATCGCATACCGCATGGTCGAACCTGACACCGGTGTCACTTTCAATCGACGGCGGGCGTGAGCCGGGACACAAGCCCGGCGGGCTAGCTGTTCTGTCCGGGGAGGTTGTGAACGGTCCGACACGTAGTCGGATGATGTTGGAATGAGGGAGGGCCTCCGGGTTCGGTGTGGATTGCGACGTCTACACCTGACCGACGGAGGCCCTCGTGACCCACGCTAACGCACCGCTGACTCCGGCGGGCAGGCTGCGCCTGGCCCGGTGTGTCGTGGAGGACCGGTGGCCGTTGCGGCGGGCCGCGGAGCGGTTCCAGGTGTCGGTGTCCACCGCGAAACGCTGGACGGACCGCTACCGCGACCAGGGTGGTGCGGGCATGGTCGACCGGTCCTCGCGTCCGCGTACGAGTCCGCGCCGCACTCCGACCCGGACCGAGCGGCGGATCGTCAAGGTGCGGGTGCTGCGCCGGTGGGGCCCGGCCCGGATCGCCTCACATCTGGGCCTGGTGTGCTCGACGGTGCACCGGGTGCTGGTCCGCTACCGGTTGGCGCGGCTGTCACACCTGGACCGGGCCACCGGTCGCGCGGTGCGGCGCTACGAACACGCCGCGCCCGGCGACCTGGTCCACGTGGACATCAAGAAGCTCGGCAACATCCCCGACGGCGGCGGCCACAGGGTGCACGGCCGGCACGCGGGTCGGCGCAACAGCTCCGCACATCGCGATCCCGACCGGCCCCGCACGACCCACCGCCATCCCAACCTGGGCTACTCCTACCTGCACAACGCCGTGGACGACCACAGCAGGCTCGCCTACACCGAGATCCTGCCCGACGAGACCAAGGGCACCGCGACCGCGTTCTGGACCAGGGCACAGGCGTTCTTCGCCGCCCACGGCATCACGGTCAAGCGGGTGCTGACCGACAACGGGTCCTGCTACCGCTCACGCCTGTGGCACGACACCCTCACCGGTGCCGGGATCACGCACAAACGCACCCGCCCCTACCGGCCCCAGACCAACGGCAAGGTCGAACGCTTCAACCGCACCCTGCTCGACGAATGGGCCTACGCCCAGCCCTACGCCTCGGAGGCCGAACGACGAGCGGCGCTGCCGCGATGGCTGCACACCTACAATCACCACCGCGGCCACACCGCACTCGCAGGCCAGCCACCCGCCAGCCGCGTCCCCAACCTCACGGGGCAGTACAGCTAGCGGGCCTGCCGATGCGCGGTGACCTCGATCTCGATGCGCATCCTGGGGTCGGCCAGGCCGCACTCCAGCATCGTCGCGGCCGGCCGGACCTCCCCGAACGCCGCGCGCAGCACCGGCCAGCACGGCTCGAAGTCCCCGGCGTCGGGCAGGTAGTACGTCACCCGCACCACGTCGGCGAACCCGCTGCCCGCCTCGGCCAGCGCCGCGCCGATGTTGGCCAGGCACTGCTCGGCCTGCGCCACCACGTCGTCGGAGATGGTCATGGCGGTGTAGTCGAAGCCGGTGGTGCCGGAGACGTGCACCCACTCGCCGTCGACCACCGCCCGCGCGTACCCGATCTGCTCTTCGAACGTGGAACCGGACAGGATCACTCGCCTCATGGGGGCAACCTACGTCCCGCCCGACGCGACCTCGAAGCCGTTTCCGCACGGCGATGGCGGTCGGGCGGAGCCGATCAGTAACCTGCGGGCCATGCCGGTCGTCGCGCTCAACGGGATCAACCTCAGCTACCAGGTGCAGGGCGAGGGCGACCTCGTCGTCATGGTGATGGGCACCGGCAGCCCGGGCCGGGTGTGGCACGCGCACCAGGTGCCCGCGCTGCGCGAAGCCGGGTTCCGGGTGGCGACCGTCGACAACCGGGGCATCCCGCCGACGGATGAGTGCGCGGCCGGGATGAAGATCGACGACCTGGTCGGCGACGTGGCGGCGTTGATCGAGTCGCTCGGCGGCCGGGCGCACGTGGTCGGCACGTCCATGGGCGCGCGGGTGACGCAGGAGCTGGCGCTGGCCCGGCCGGACCTGGTGGCCAAGGCCGTGATGCTGGCGACCGCGGGCCGCAACGACCCCGTGCAGTCGGCGTTGTCGCACGGCGAACGCGCGCTGCACGACCAGGGGATCACGTTGCCCCCGCGCTACTTCGCGGCGGTGGACGCGGTGCTGAACCTGTCGCCCGCGACGCTGCGCGACCCGGTCGTCGCGCGGGACTGGCTGGACGTCTTCGAGTTCACCGGGTCGGCGGTGGGCAAGGGCGTGCGGGCGCAGATGGACATGAACGACTTCGACGACCGGCTCGACGCCTACCGCGCCATCACCGTGCCGTGCCTGGTGGTGGGCTTCGCCGACGACCGGGTGCTGCCCGCCCACCTCGCCCGCGAGGTGGCCGAGGCCATCCCGGGCGCCCGGTACGAGGAGGTGGCCGACGCGGGCCACTTCGGGTTCCTCGAACAGCCCGCCGCGGTCAACCGGCTCCTGGTGGACTTCCTCACGGGGTGACCCCGGTCCGCCCAGTCGACGTTGTGCGGGCCGGGCACCGACGGTGACCGGCCGACCACGTTAACTCGCCTACCCCCGCGTCGCGAACGCCGTTACCGTCGATCGCGACCTGGCGGGAGGGCACATGGACGCGCGACGGTTCGGCCGCACCGCCCGTCTCGTCGCGCTGGCCGCGGTCGGCGGGGTGACGTGCCTCGTGCTCGTCCCCGTCGCGATCAACGCCGTCACCGGCGGGTCGGCGCTGCCGGTGCTCGGTCCGCACGCGCGCTGGCTGTGGCCGGCGCTGGTCGTGCTGTCCGCGCTCACCGCGTGCCTGGCGGCCTGGGACCGGTTGAGCGCGTTGCTCGTGCGACGGCGTCCCGCGCACCCCGCCAACCGCCGGGCGGCGTTGGACCGGGTGGAGCGGTTCGTGCGGGCGCGGGTGGACGGCTCGCTGGCCGAGCAGCTGCGGCTCAAGCTCGGCGTCGTGCCCAGGGTCGGGCCGCGCCTGCCGACGCGCGTGCGGCACCCGGTGGTCGTGACCGGCGAGGCGGGCGCGGGCAAGACGACGTTGCTGCTGGAGCTGGCCGAGGCGCTGCTGGCGCGGGCCGCGCTGGACCCGGTCCGGCCGATCCCGGTGGTGGTGGACCTCGGCGGGTGGCGGCGGGACGACGACTTCGGCGCGTGGCTGCTGCGCGTGCTCGCCGACCGGTACCGGATCGCGCCCCGGGTCGGGCGGGCGTGGCTGCGGGAGCACAACCTCGTGCTGCTGTTCGACGGGCTGGACGGGCTGGCGCCCGCCGACCGGGTCGAGTGCCTGGCCTGGATCACCGCGCTGAACGTGCCGCAGGTCGTGCTGTGCACCGGGAGCGAGGAGCACGAGCACCTGCCGCGGTTCGACGTCGTGCGGGTGGAACCGCTGTCGCGTCCCGTGGTGCAGGAGCTGATCGCCGCGTGCGGACCGCGCCTGGACGGCCTGCGCGACGAGCTGGAGAAGAACCCGGACCTGTGGGACGAGCTGCGCACGCCGCTCGCGTTCGGCCTGCTGGCGTTGGCCTACCGGGCCGGGCGGGCGGAGTTCCGGGGCGTGCTGGACACCTACGTGGTGGAGTCGGCGGCCCGGGGTGCGGCGCGGCCGGAGCGGACGGTGCGCGCGTTGCGGTTCCTGGCCCGCATCGCCCGGCGCAAGCGCGACCTGCTGGCCCGGTCCCGGCTGCCCGCGCGGCACGTGTGGCTGGACTTCGTCGGCCCGGAAGCGGTGTGGCGGTTGTTCCGGCGGGCCGCGCCGGGCGCGTTGGCGGGCGCGGCGACGGCGTTGTGCTTCGTGGTGGGCGTGCGGCTCGGCCTGGTGCCGGCCGCGGTCGTCGCCGCGGCCACGGTCCTGCTGCCGCGCAGCGCGTTCCGGGTGACGCGCGGTGATCCGCGCCGGGGGAACGTCTGGGCGGCAACGGGTTTCGTCGCCGGCGCGGCGGTGACCGGCGGCGTGGCGCTCCTCGGCGGGGTGCTCGGTGCGCAGGTCGCGCGGTGGCCGGCGGCGGCCGGGTACGGGACGGTCGTCGTGGTCGCGCTGCTCCTCGCCTACGGCAACACGCGTGACCGGTACTGGGCGGTGGCGTGCGCGCTCGTGCCCGCCGGCGTGATGGTGGTGACGGGGCCGTCGGCGGAGCTGCTGGCCGGGTTGGGCATCGGGCTCGGCGCGGGCGCGGTGGCGGGCGCGTTCGTCGGCGGCCTGCGCGAGGTGTGGTCCGGGGTGCGGGTCCGGTCGCCCGGCGGGCTGCGCTGGCTGCCCGCGGCGGGCGCGGCCGGGGCCGGCCTGGCGGCGCTCGTGGGCGCCGACGCCGGCCTGTCCGCGACGGGCGCGGTCACCGGCCTGCTGGTCGGGCTGGTCGTCACGCCGATCGCGGACCGGCCGTTCCACCCGGTCGCCGAACTGCTCGCCCGGCCGCTCGCGCTCGACGAGTTCCCGTTGCGCCGCAAGGCGATCCTGCAGTCCGCGCGGGACCGGGTGCTGCTGGTGGACGAACACCGGTTCCCGCACGACCTGGTCCGCGACCACCTCGCCGAGTGCGACCCGGCCGAGCTGGCCGCGACCGTCGAGCGCAGGCGCGCCGAGCTCAGCCCCAGCGGGTCCGGCCCCACGGCTTGAACACCGACAGCGCGGTGTTGACCGCGTAGAGCACCGACGACACGCACGCCGCCGCCAGCACGTCGCCGCCCGCCGTGCCGACGACGCCGTCCGCCGCCTCGTGCAGGCCCGAGCGCAGCGAGAACGTCGTGGCGACCACGGCGACGACGGTCAGCACGAACTTCACCAGCACCCACCGGTGCTTCACCAGGCCCCACCTCGTGCCCAGCGACAGCACCACGCCGGTGACCAGCGCGCTCAACGCCAGCGGCAGCACGACGAGGTCGCCGAGCAGTTCCATCGCCTGGTAGAGCTGCGGCGCGTCGAACGCCGCGACCGCGAGCACGAGCATCCCGATCGTCACGCCGAGCCAGCCGACGGACGAGACGACGTGCAGCAGCAGCCAGGTCTTGCGCACCTTCGGGGTCAGACCTTTCCCGGCCCGGGCGGTCGTCGCGGCGGTTCCCATGGCGCACAGCGTGGCGCGCCGCGCGCCGTCACCGCGTCGGCCCGGTGGCGGCTCCCCCGCCTACGCCTGCCGACGTACCCAGTGCGCCGGGCGGGTCACGGACTTCGGCAGCTTCGTCGCCCCGTCGCCCCCGGCGGCGTCCACCTGGGCCTGGGTGAGGAAGAAACCGCCGGTCAGGTTCGCGCCGGACAGGTCGGCGCCGCGCAGGTCCGCGCCGATGAAGTCGACCAGCCGCAGGTCCGCGTTGGTCAGCTTGGCGCCGATGAGGTACGCGCCGCGCAGGGTGGACGCGCGGAGGTCGGCGCCCGTCAGGTCCTTGCCGATCAGGTCCGCGCCCCGGCGGTTCCTGCCCTTGCCCCTGGTCAGCTCGCTGGCGCGCAGCAGCAGGGCGTTCGCGCGCTCCCAGTGCGGTCCGACGTCGAGTCGGAGCAGCTCTTCGGGCGTGCCGGTGGTGAAGCCCTCGATGGTCTTCTTCAGCTCGCGCGCGGCGGGGTGCAGCGCGCGGGCCGGTTCCAGCTCCAGCGCCTCGGTCAGGTACCAGAGCAGTTCGTGCAGCTGCCGCATGACCGGGAACACGTCGAACATGGTCTGCGCCGACGCCGGGTCGTCACGCCAGCTCGTGCCGCCGAACGTCACCTGCGCCACCTGCTGGCCCGCGCCGAAGCAGTCGTACACCGTGCAGCCGGTGAACCCCGTGGACCGCAGCTGGGTGTGGATGCCGCAGCGGAAGTCGTCGCGCAGGTTCGGGCACGGCGTGCGGGCGGGCTTGTCGATCGCGAAGTCGACCGACTTGGCGAACGCCGGCACCACGCAGCACAGGGCGAAGCAGCGCGTGCAGTCGGCGCGGAGGTCGTTCATGCGCTCAACGTGTCCAGGACCTGTTGGCCGTACTTGGCGAGCTTGTTCTCGCCGACGCCGCTGATCGCGCTCAGCTCGTCCAACGTGGCCGGGGTGGACGAGGCGATCTGCCGCAGCGTGGCGTCGTTGAAGATGATGTACGGCGGGACGCCCTGCTCCCTCGCCTGCGTCGTCCGCCACGCGCGCAGCTTCTCGAACACCGGCGTCGCCTCGGCCGACAGCTCCACCTGCGCGGCCGCTCCCTTGGCCGCCTTGGCGGTCTTGACCTTCGGCGCGCGCTCGGCCTCGCGCCGCATCGGCACCTTGCGGCCCTGGAAGAGCACCTCGTCACCGGCGGGCGTGACGACGAGCGTGGAGTACTCGCCCTCGACCGCGACCAGGCCCTGCGCCAGCAGTTGGCGGACCACGCCGCGCCAGCCGCTCTCGTTCAGCTCCGTGCCGATGCCGAAGACCTTCAGCTGGTCGTGGTCGTGCTGGATGACCTTCGCGGTCTTGCGGCCGAGCAGGATGTCGATCGTCTGGCCCGCGCCGAACTTCTGCCGCCGTTCGTTGCGCAGGCGCACCACGGTGGACAGCACCTTCTGCGCGGCCACCGTGCCGTCCCAGGTCTCCGGCGGCGCGAGGCAGGTGTCGCAGTTGCCGCACGGCGCGGCGGACTGGCCGAAGTACTCCAGCAGCCGCACGCGGCGGCACTCGACCGTCTCGCACAGCGCGAGCATCGCGTCGAGGTGGGCCATGAGCTTGCGGCGGTGCTGCTGGTCGCCCTCGGAGTCGTCGATCATCTTGCGCTGCTGGACCACGTCCTGCAGGCCGTAGGCCAGCCACGCGGTGGACGGCAGCCCGTCGCGGCCCGCGCGGCCCGTCTCCTGGTAGTAGCCCTCGACGGACTTCGGCAGGTCCAGGTGGGCGACGAACCGGACGTCCGGCTTGTCGATGCCCATGCCGAACGCGATGGTGGCGACCATCACCAGGCCGTCCTCGCGCAGGAAGCGGGACTGGTTGCGCGCGCGGGTGCCCGCGTCGAGGCCCGCGTGGTAGGGCAGCGCCGCGATGCCGTTCTGGGTGAGGAACTCGGCGGTCTTCTCCACCGAGTTGCGCGAGAGGCAGTAGACGATGCCCGCGTCGCCGGCGTGCTCGGTGCGCAGCAGCTCCAGCAGCTGCTTCTTCGGCTCGTTCTTGGGCACGATCCGGTACTGGATGTTCGGGCGGTCGAAGCTGGCGACGAAGTGCTTCGCGGCGCCGAGGTTGAGGCGTTCGGCGATCTCGGCGTGCGTGGCCCGCGTGGCGGTCGCCGTGAGCGCGATGCGCGGCACCTCCGGCCACCGCTCGTGCAGGTGCGACAGCGCCAGGTACTCGGGCCGGAAGTCGTGGCCCCACTGGGAGACGCAGTGCGCCTCGTCGATGGCGAACAGGGCGATCCTGCCGCGCTCCAGCAGGCGGGTGGTCTGCTCGGTGCGCAGGCGCTCGGGGGCGAGGTAGAGCAGGTCCAGCTCGCCCGCCAGGAACTCGGCCTCGACCAGCGCCCGCTCGTCGGGGAACTGGGTCGAGTTGAGGAACCCGGCGCGCACGCCCAGGTCGCGCAGCGCGTCCACCTGGTCCTGCATCAACGCGATGAGCGGCGACACCACCACCCCGGTGCCCTCGCGCACCAGGGAGGGGATCTGGTAGCACAACGACTTGCCGCCGCCGGTGGGCATGAGCACCAACGCGTCCCCGCCGGAGACGACGTGGTCGACGATGTCCTGCTGCTCCCCGCGGAAGGACTCGTACCCGAAGACCCTTCGCAGCACCTCTTGCGAAGCCATCGCGCGATCCTAACGGACCCCTCCGACACCCCGTCCGCTCCGACCCCTGAACACGTTCCGGCGATGCCACCGGAAGTACCCCGCCGACCGCTCGTGGAAGACCTCCGCGACCCGGCCGCGCAGGTGGTCGAGGTGCGGGTCGAGGCCGCCGGCGGAGGCGACCAGCACCGCGCCGTCCTCGCCCACCGAGACGTACCCCACCTCGAAGAGCCGGTCGCAGCCGAACGAGCACGCGAGCATCGCGACGTTGCGCAGGTCGTTGCGCTCGTGGTCGTCGCACACCGACCGGCGCTTGATGTGCGCCGCGACCAGCAGCCCGACCGGGAACACCCGCCCGCACAGCGCGCACGGAGCCTCGGCCGCGTCCCCGACCAGCACCTTCCGCAGCTCGCCCTGCTCCTTGCGGTACTTCGCGACCACCCGGCCGTCCAGCTCGGCGAAGTGCTTGTCGCGCCCGTCCCGGCCCGACCGCCCGCCACGCGGCACGACCTGCCCGGCCCGGACGTCGACGTCGGGCACCGTCGCGACCACGGCGGCCACGGCCTCGTCCGGCCCGACGGGCACGGCCCCGCCCTCCGCGAGCCGGTCGAGCGCGGCCTGGACCTCGTCCACCGCGATCTCGACCTGCCCGTCGGCGCCGGTCGCCGACGCGGTCGACGTGCCGACCGCGACCACCTCCACGGTCTGCCCGGAGGCGGTCGTCAGCTCGGCGCCGATGAGCCCCCGCAGCACGTCGAGCGCCTGCGGCGGCCCGGCGACCGGCAGACCCACCCGCCGCCACAGCGCCCGGTGGTCGGCCCCGGCGAGGTAGGTGACCCGCAGCACCTCGGCCGCCTGCGCCCGCACCACCGGGTCGGCCAGCAGCTCGGCCGCCTGCTCGGTGAACCCGGCCAGGGCCGACCCGTCCGCCGCCGTGGGCTCCTCCGCCAACCCGTGGGTCTCCCACACGGCGGCGGCGGAGCGGAGCTGCCAGAACGGGCCCTGAGCCGCCGCGGCCTGCCCGAAGTCGCGCAGCAACGCGGTGACCTCTGGCTGGAACGCGGCCCACCGGAACAGCCGGTCGTGCCCCGCCGCCAGTTGGCCGATGGCCCACGTCAGCGCCAAGGGCCCGGCGGGCGCGACCTCACCGTCCTGCCGGTGCGGGGCCAGGTCCTCCAGCGCGGCGAACAGGTCGGGCGCGCGGAACCGCTCGTCGAGCCGCGGCCGGGGCCACGCGATGTCGTGCGCCAACCGCCGGTCGTCCCCAGCCCGGTACCCCGGCACGTCGACCCGCAACCTGAGCCGCTTGCTGTTGTTGCCCGCCTTCGGCGCCCCCGGCCGCTGCCCGATGCGCCCCTGACCGCTGGTGAGCCGCCGGCGCAGGGCGGAGACGTCGACCCCCCGGCCCAGCCACACCGGCTCCGCGATGAGCCTGCGCTCGTCCTCGGCCAGGTCGCGGACCTGGCGCGAGTCGACCAGCGCGTCGAGCAGCACCGCGTCGACCGCCGCCAACCTGCCCAGCAGCACCTCCAACCCGGGCCGGTAGTCGGCGTTGCGCACCCCACCGCCGGCCATCCGCCCACCGGCGCTCTCCAACAACACCGCCAGGTGCTCCCCGTCCGGCTGCACGGAGAACTCGGCGTTCAACTCGTCACCGGCGTCGTCGACCACTCGCACCACCCCACCGTGCCAGACCCGGTGAGGTGAATTCCGGGAGACCGGGACATCGGGTCAACTACGCGACACGGCGGCTCGGATGGGTGAGGATGGCCGGTGGGGGTGGTTGTGGTGGGGGAGTTCACCGGGGACGAGGCCAGGGCGCTGGCGAGCAGTTTGCGGCGGTTGATGCAGCTCACGGCGAACCTCGTCGAGCAGGACGGGGAGGCGGCGCCGTTGATCGCGAGGTTGCGGGAGCACCTCGGGTGCGAGTTGGCGCAGGTGCTGTCGGTCGCCACGAGGTTCGAGGCCTGGGAGCACGTCAACCTCCAGCGGGGTGTGGACGCCTACCTCGCGGAGCGCACGCCGGACGCCCAGTGGTTCGGGGTCGGAGGGCAGCACCGCGGCCACGAGGACATCATGGGCATGCTGCTGGCCGCACGGCACTCGGTCGGGTACGGGCTCGGGTCGGCCGACTACGCGACGGCGGCGGTGGGGCCCGAGGACAGCGTCGAGGTCGTGCAGCTCGGCCTGGTGCCGACGACCGCGCCCGACGGCACGCCCGTGCTGGTCGGCATCCGCGGGTCCAACGACTTCGGGCCGCCGGCTTGCCGGTTGGAGGTGCTCGCGGCCGACCGGGCGGCGGCGCGGGCGGTCGGCGGGGAGATCGAGCGGTTGATGCGGGAGCACGACGTGTTCCGGCGGCAGGTGCTGGCGTTCGGGGTGAGCGAGCACCGGGGCAACGAGCTGCTGACCTTCCTCCCCCGGCCGGCGCTGGACGCGGACGACGTGGTGCTGCCGGACGGTGTGCTGGACTCGATCGAGGAGCACGTCGTCGGCATCGCCGAGCACTCCGAGCGGCTGCTCGCGGCGGGCCGGCACCTCAAGCGCGGCCTGCTGCTGCACGGGCCGCCCGGCACGGGCAAGACGCGCACCGTCCGCTACCTGATGAGCCGGTTGTCCGGCTGCACGGTCATCCTCCTGACCGGCCAGGCGATGCGGCTGATCGGGCAGGCGGCGGCGCTGGCGCGGCGGTTGCAGCCGTCGATGGTCGTGGTGGAGGACGTCGACCTGGTGGCCATGGACCGCGGTTACGCGGCCGGGCCCACGAACCCGCTGCTGTTCACGCTGCTCGACGCGATGGACGGGGTCGGCGCGGACGCGGACGTCACGTTCGTGCTCACCACGAACCGGGCCGACGAGCTGGAACGCGCGCTGGCCGACCGGCCGGGACGCGTCGACCTGGCCGTCGAGGTGCCGCGGCCGGACGCCGCCGGACGCCGCCGGCTCATCGAGCTGTACGGGCGCGGCGTCGACCTGCGGGCCGACCTGGACCCGGTGGTCGAGGCGACGGAGGGTGTCACGGCGTCGTTCATCAAGGAGCTGCTGCGGCGGGCCGTGCTGGGCGCGGTGCGGGCGGACGGCGGAGGCGGCGGCGTGCCGGTGGTGGGCGACGAGCTCGCCGACGTGGCGCGGGCCATGGCCGACGAGCGCGCCTCCCTCACCGGCATCCTGCTCGGCGGTGCGGAGAGCACAGCGAGCACGGCGAGCACGGCGGGCACGGCAGGCACGGCGGGCATGACCGGACCCGGTCCGGCGCGACCGGGCCTGGCGCCGCCGCAGGGGTTCGCGGTGAGGGCCACCAAGCGGTACTGAGAGCCGAACCCACGAGTCGGAAAGTGCCGTTCCCCCGCGCGCCCGGTCGTGCCATGGTGGTCGGTGCCAGAATTGGTCTGGACCTTCACCGGAGAGGGGCTCGGGACGATGCGCGGCACCACCGTGTTGCCGGGAACGCCCAGCCGGACGCCGCGCGACGGCGAGCTGCCCATGCACCGGCTCGAGGTGCCGGCGCCCGACGCGCCGCCGTTCGCGGTCGGCACGTTCGACACCATCGGGCCGATGTCACGCGCGTCGTTCCCGCACCGGCACACGTTCCACGAGATCGTGCACGTCACCGGCGGCACCGGCACGCACGTGGTCGACCTCGCCCGCTGGGAGCTGCGCCCGCCGCACCTGTGCGTGATCGCGCCCGGCCAGGTGCACCACTGGGACGGCGCGCGCGACCTGCAGGGCTCGGTGCTGCTGTTCACCGACGACTTCCTGCTCGACCACCCCGCCGACCGCGAGCTGCTGCGCCGGTTGAGCGAACGGCCCTGGTTGACGCTGGACGAGCCGACGCACGCCCGGATCGGCGGGCTGATCGCCGAGCTGCACGAGGAGTACCGGCGCGGCGAGGCGGGCGTGGAGACCGTGCTGCGGGCGTTGCTGCACGTGCTCGTCGTGCGCGCAGCCAGGCTGACCGCGACACCGGCCGCACCGCCGCCCGCCCGGTCCGGCGCGGTGGCGGAGGAGTTCGTGCGGCTGGCCGGTCGCACGGATCATCGGCTGTGGTCCGTGCGGGCGTACGCGGAGCGGATCGGCGTCACCCCCGGATACCTCACCGAGGCGGTGAAGGCGGCGACCGGGCGGACGCCGTCGCAGCTGGTCCGCCAGGCGCGCACGCAGGAGGCGCAACGGCTGCTGGCCAAGACGGAGCTGACCGTGCGGCAGGTGGCGAACCGGGTCGGCTTCGACGACGCCGCCTACTTCTGCCGCTTCTTCCGCCGGGAGACGGGCGCGAGCCCCGGCGCGTTCCGCCGCGCGGCCGGCCGTTCACAGTGAGCGGGACGGGCAACGGAGACCGCGAGGATCACCACGAACGACGGCGTCAGTCCATCGTCCGCGGGTGATCCGCGTCCGTAGGTTCGGTGCGTCCCCGAATCCGACGCCCCACCAGGAGCCGGCCCAAAGGAGAAGGACATGGACGCACCCACGGACGGCGACCGAGGCACGACCGGTGACGGGCCAGGCCCGCGCCACCTCAGCCGCAAGACGGTGCTGCGCGCCGCGGTGGCCGCCGGCGTCGCGCTGCCGGTGGCGATGATGGGCGTGCCCGCCCTGGCCCGCACGATCGGCGCGAAGGGCGAGCCGCTGGAGCTGACGCCGGCGTGCGACGACGGCGACGACCCGACACCGCCGCAGACCGAGGGCCCGTACTTCAAGCCGAACTCGCCGCGCCGCACGTCGCTGGTCGACGCGGGCACGCCCGGCACCAGGCTCACCGTCACCGGCTACGTGTTCGGGTTGGCGTGCCTGCCGCTGGGCAACGTGCTGATGGACTTCTGGCAGGCCGACGTCAACGGCGTGTACGACAACACCGGCTACCGCTTCCGCGGCCACCAGTTCACCAACCCGGACGGCACGTTCACGCTGAGCACGATCGTGCCCGGCCTCTACCCCGGTCGGACCAGGCACATCCACGTGAAGCTGCAGGCGCCCGGCCGGCCGGTGCTCACCACCCAGCTGTACTTCCCGGGCGAGCCGCGCAACAACACCGACAGCATCTTCGACCCGCGGCTGCTGATGGAGGTGCGCGACGTCGGCGGCGGCCGGGAGGCGAAGTTCGACTTCGTGCTGAACGTGCCGCAGAGCTCCACCACGCGGCCGACCTCGACCACGAGCACGACGCCGTCGTCACCGGGTGGCGGCACGTGGGCGGCGGGCACGAACTACGCGCTCGGCGCGAAGGTCACCCACAACGGCGTCGGGTACGTGTGCCTGCAGGGGCACCTGGCCCAGCCGGGCTGGGAACCGCCGAACGTGCCCGCGCTGTGGCGCGCGGAGTGACCGCGGCGTGATGCGCGCGACGGGACTCCCCGGTGCTCGGGTGGCACCGGGGAGTCCCGTCGCGCGCGAAGTCCTGCCGGGCTCGCGCCCGGGTCCACCCGGTGCGCGGCCCTCGGGGCCGTCACGGGTGGGGCGCCTGGGTCAGGCGGTGCCGCCGGTGCTCTGCGGCGGCACGTCGGCCGGCTCGCGGAACAGGTCGGTGTAGGCCCGCTGCTCGTCGCGGCGGGGGCCGCTCGTGTCCTCGGGCCGGTCCGTGTCCGGGTGGCTGAACAGGTCGTGGTACGTGGATGACATGTGTTTCCGACTTTCTCCGCGTCCGGTGCGTGCTCACGGTCGGCGATGCCGGTCCGGAGATCCCCGCACGGCGCGAGGGTGTTCGGGGTTCAGAAGATAAGGAACGCCCCGATGGGCTCTACGGTACACGTCGTGGTGCCGTGACCGCCACAGCGTTATGGTGGGCGTGTCGGGCACGACCCGCGGGAGGGCGTCGGGCCCGGGCCGGACCCCGCCGACGCCGCCGTCCCCGGCCAGCCGACGGTCTGTCCACAATGCACTGCCACGCGCCCGCGCGACGGACTGTCCACTTCGGACAGTAGCGGCGTTCCCCTACCCCGAACGGGTGATCGGCGCGCACAGCCGGCGGGCGCGTCGCCCGCGCTCGACCCGGGCGCACCGCCCGACGTGCCGCGCCGGCGGCCAGAGCCGGCTCGACGTGTACCTTCGGGGGTAGGCGGGAACCGTTCGAGCATCAGTCACACGAGTTGCCGGTGTCCCCACCCATCTCGCACCGCCCGGAGATCGACGTGCTCCGCGGGTGCGGACAGGACAGATCCGATGAACCAGGTCATGCCGACCATCGAGTCGACCGACGCCACCGGGACCACCGCCGCCGAGAACCCCCGGTGCGCCGCGTGCCCGCACCCGTGGGCGACCCACGACCGGATCGCGATGCGGTTCTGCACCGCGACCACCAGCGGGGGTCACCACCGGGGTTGCGTCTGCGGCTCCTGAGTCACCAGGCGTCGCGGCTGCGGTAGGCGGGCGCCGGCTCCTCGTCCTCCACCGGCGCGACCCGCCGGATCACGCGGGGCGGCACGGCGGCGGGGACCTCCTGCGGCGGCTCGTCGCCGAACACCAGCCGGTCCTCGGCGAGCACCCGGTCCAGCAGCGTCGTGTCGCCCAGCGCGGCGCGGACCACCTCGGCCTGCTTGCGGGCCGCGTCCGCGCGGGCCAGCGCGATCACGCGCAGCGTGGCGGACGACAGCGCCGCCGGGTCCGTCGTGCGCACGGCCGGGCCGAACGCGATCGACTTGACCGCGCCGTCCGCGCCCGCGACCGCGGTCACCACGCCGTCGCCGGACGTCGCCGTGCCGACCACGTCCCGCAGCCCCTCGACCATGCGTCGGAACGACTCCGCGCGCAGCCGGTTGTCGGCCGCGGCCGTGTCGATGGCCTCGATGCGCCGCAGCAGGATGTCGGCGGGTTCCGTCACCGGGATGCCCCTTCGTCCGGTCGGATGGTCTTCAGGAACGCCTGGAAGTCGTCGACCAGGTCCTCGAACTGCGCCGGCGTCGCGCTGAGCACGATCTCCAGCACCGCGCGCCTGCGCTCGTCGCGCACGTCCGCCATGGCCAGGAACACCTGCAGCTGCACCAGCTCCACCGGACGTCCGCCGACGGGCGCGGTCAGCCGCAGCACCTGCGTGTAGGCGGACTCCAGCTCGTTGCGCCGCCCCACCTCCACCGCGCCGACGTCGCGCCGCAGCCGGGCCGCGGCCTGCTCGGCGAGGTGCGCCAGCGTCGCGTCGTCGGCCCGCACCTCGCCGCTGATGGTGATGTTCGCGGTGAAGCCCGCGGCGGAAGCGGGGTGCAGCGCGACGAACGCCGCCTGCGGCGCGCCGACCTCGTCGGGCGGCGCCGAGAGCCACCCGTCGGGCAGCGAGAACTCGATCGGCGCCGGAAGGGTGGTGGCCATGCCTGGTGTCCTCCTGGGGTAGCTCATCGGCCGAACAGGCGACCGATCGCGCGGCCGGCGTGCTCCACGCCGCGGCCCACGTCCTCGGCGATCTCGCCCACGTCGTCCGCGACGTCGACCACCGTCTCCACGACCTCGACCGGGTCGACGCTGACGTCGAAGCCGACCTTGCCACCCACGCCGAACGCGAGCCCCACCGACCCGCCGACGTGGAACTTGCCGTCCTCGCCCATGCCGAACTGGCCGCTCGCGTGCCCGCCGACGCCGGCCCACGCCTCGCCGTTCACGCCCGCGCCGATGCCCGCGACCTCGGCGCCCGCCTCGCCGGACACCTTCGCGCCCGCGAACGCCTCCGCGTCGCCCTTCGCGCCGAGCACCCCGATCGAGCCCTTGACCTCGCCGCCGACGCCGATCGTGCCCTCGGCGCTGCCCGAGACGCTCGCGTGCTGCCCGAGCTTCACCTCGCCGTCGGCGTACCCGCCGGCCAGGTAGGCCCCGGCGTGCGCGCCGACCGACACGCCGGCGTAGCTCGCGGTGGCGGTGTACCCGGCGTCCGCGCCGAGCACCGAGCCGCCGATCCGGCCCTTGCCGGACAGCGGGCCGGCGTCGAAGTCGCCGTCCTTCTCGCCGTGCGCGACGTCGACGTGCCCGTCGTCGCCCCACTCGCGCTCGTGCAGGTCGATGCCGATCTTCTCGGCGATCTCGCCGAGCGCGTCGGTGAGCAGGCGCTTGGACTCGCTGCCGGACTTGCTCTCGTACGAGCGCCCGTCCACGCCGTACTGCCAGCCGCCGGTGTCCTCGCCCTCCTCGTCGGTCTCGCGGTGCGCCGCGCCGTAGGTCTCCTTGCCGAACGACTTCTTGTAGCCGCCCTCGCCGTCGGACTCCCAGCCGAGCGCCTTCGCGACCACGTCGCCGATGCCGGACAGGCCCTTGCGGGCGTCGTCGAGCACCTTCTGGGCCTGGGCCGTCCCCGCCTGGCCGGGGTCCTGGAACGGGGCGGTCGGCGCGCCGGAGAGCGCCATCGCGGCGTGCTCGGCGGCGGCCAGCCTGGTCGCCGCCCGCGCCGCCAGGTACAGCTCGACGGCGCGCTGCGCCTCGCGCTGGCTCTCGACCAGGGCGTCGCCGTAGTCGGCCAGCAGCTGCCCGCCGCCGCCGAGGTCCGCGCCGGCCCGCAGCCACCGGGGTGGTTCGGCCCGCAACGCCGACCGGAACGCGCCGCTCGCGCCGCCGCTCCAGCCGCCGGGGTCGATCCGGCCGAGCTCCTCGCCGACCGCCACGACCACCCGCAAGGTCCCCACGAGCTGCCGCAGGTCGCCGCTGATCAGCTCGGCCTCACCGGGGACGAGCGCCTTGGGGTCGTTCGTCTCGCCGAGTCGGGCCGCCATCAGGACACCGGCCCGTGCGGGTCGAGCCGGCCGAAGATGTCCGCGCGTGCGCTGTCGACGTCCACATAGGACGATGCCGCCGCGCGCAGCCCGACGGCGTGCTCGTCGGCCTGCTGCCGCAGCCGTTCCACGGAGGCGCGCATCTCCTCGATGAACAGCTCCCACGCGCCGGCCACCCCGTCGTGCCCGTACTCGCCGCTCGGACCGCACCAGGCAATGCCCGCGGTCCTGTCGCCGACGTCGCCGATCTGCCCGGCCGCCCGCCGCAACTCCTCGGGCGCCGCACCGAACCCACTCATGTCCGTCCCACCAGTCCACTCGACACCACGCCGTCAGACGGCGCGGGAGCGTCGGCCGTTCCCGCGACTACACGTATATCGGCAGGAGCAGCGGTCGCGCAGACGTTCGGCCGAATCGGGTCAGGGAGTCCGCCGCAGCGCGGCGACCGTCGCCGCCATGAGCGACCGGGTGCGGGCGACGGCCGTCGGCGGCAGCGACTCGACGACGTCGGCCAACGACTCCGCGTCGAGCGCGCGCCGCCACGCGTCGTGCGCGCCGGCCATCTTCGCGGCGAGCACGCACGTGTCGCGGCAGTCCTCGGCGGGCAACGCGCCCCGCCCCCGCTGCCGGATCTCCTGGCACTCGTACGGCGAGGAGGCGCCGTCGACGGCCTCCACCACGTGCAGCAGCGTGATCTCCGAGGCGGGTCGGGCGAGCCGGAAGCCGCCGCGCGGGCCGGTCGTCGCGGTCAGCACACCCGCCTTGACCAGGCCCTGCAACTGCTTGGCGAGGTAGGGCGCGGGCAGGTCGTAGTAGGCCGCGAGCTGGGCCGCGGACGCGGTGGCGCCCGGTTCGAGC
The DNA here is from genome assembly GCF_016695385.1 of Saccharothrix sp. 6-C. Lineage (NCBI taxonomy): Bacteria > Bacillati > Actinomycetota > Actinomycetes > Pseudonocardiales > Pseudonocardiaceae > Saccharothrix > Saccharothrix sp. 6-C. The sequence goes on from NZ_CP064192.1 coordinate 6,604,012, forward strand.
TGCGCCAGGGTCGTGGCGCAGTGCAGGACCCACTCCGTGCTCACAGGCAGCTTCACCCGGCCAGTCTATCCAAGACATTGCGGATCTGTTTAGTCCGAGATAGGTTCGGGGCACAGCACCGAAGCGGAAGGATCGTCATGCGGATCGCAGTCGCCGGCGCGACCGGCAACATCGGCTCCCTCACCGTCGCCACCCTCGAACGCGCCGGGCACGAGGTCGTGCGCGTCAGCCGGTCGCACGGCGTGGACCTGTCGACCGGGGACGGGCTCGACGCGGCGCTGACCGGCGTCGACGCGGTGGTGGACGCGGTCAACGTGCCCTCGGCGGACCGGGCCGGGACCGTGCGCCTGTTCGCCACGATGACCGCGAACCTGCTGGCGGCCGAGGCGCGGGCCGGCGTCCGGCACCACGTGCTGCTGTCGATCGTCGGCATCGCGGACATCGAGGGCAACGTGCACTACGCGGGCAAGCGCGAGCAGGAACGGCTGGTCGCCGCGAGCCCCGTGCCGTGGACGATCGTGCCGGCCACGCAGTTCCACGACTTCGCCGAGATGGTCGCGGGCTGGGCCGAGCGGGACGGCGCCGCCACGATCGCGCCGCTGCTCGTGCAGCCGATCGCGCCGCAGGACGTGGCCGACGTCCTCGCCGAGGTCGCCGTCGGCGAGCCGCAGGGGCGCTACCCGGACGTCGCCGGCCCCGAGACGCAGGACCTGGTGGACATGGCGCGGCGCACGCACCTGGCGCGTGGCCGGGACGTGCGCCTGGTGCCGACGTGGTCGGGCGTGTTCGGCCCGGAGATGGCCGGGAACGCGCTGCTGCCGGGCGAGCGCGTCCGCATCGCCCCGACCACGTTCGACGAGTGGCTCGCGAAGTCGGTGTGACCCCGGGCGGGTCCGGCGCCGGCGTGCGACGCCGGACCCGTCGCGGTCAGCGGCCCGCGTCGACCAGTTCCCCGCGGTCCTCTTCCAGCGCGGCGCCCTCCACGTCGAGGGTCGGCAGGCGGCGCAGCCACTTCGGCAGCCACCAGGCCTTCTCACCCAGCAGGGCCAGCGCGGCGGGCACCAGGACCATCCGGACCACGAACGCGTCGAACAGGATGCCGATGGCCAGGGCGAACGCGATGGACTTCATCGGGCCCTCGCCCGCCGGCACGAAGCCCGCGAACACCGAGAACATGATCAGCGCGGCGGCCACGACCACGGGCGCGGCCTGGCGGAAGCCGGTGTGGATCGCGGCGAGCGGCGGCTTGCCGTGGTGGTGCGCCTCGTGCATCCGGGACACCAGGAAGATCTGGTAGTCCATCGCCAGGCCGAACAGGATGCCGACCATCAGGATCGGGGTGAGGCTGAGCAGCGGACCGGTGCCGTCGAGGTTGACCGCGTCGGCCAGCCAGCCCCACTGGAACACCGCGACCGTCGCGCCGAGCGAGGCGCCGATGGTGAGCAGGAAGCCCAGCACACCCACCAGCGGCACCAGGATCGACCGGAACACGAGCACCAGCAGCACCAGCGCGAGGCCCACGACCAGCGCCAGGTAGATCGGCATGGCCTCGTCCAGGGCGACGGCCACGTCCACGCTCACCGCGGTGGCGCCGGTGACGTAGGTGGTCGCGCCGTCCACGTCGGCCAGCCGTTCGCGCAGGTCGGTGACCAGCTGCTCGGTGGCCTGCGTGGCCGGGCCGGACCGCGGGATCACGGTGAGCATCGCGGCCGTGCCGTCGGCGTTGGGCACCGGCGGCGTGACCAGCGCGATGTCGCCCGCGCCCTGGATCGTCCCGACGGTGGAGGCCGCCGTGGCGGCGGCGTCGTCGCCTTCGAACAGCACGACCAGCGGACCGTTGAAGCCCTCGCCGAAGCCGTCGGCGAGCAGCCGTTCCGCGCGGGCCTGGCTCGAGTCGGCGGGCGGGGCCGCGACCAGGGTCGTCTCCATCGACAGCACGGGCACGGCGATCGCGCCCAGGCCCAGGACGGCCAGCAGCAGCGCCACGACCCGGTTGCGGGTGACCGCGCCGATCCAGCCGCCGAAGAAGCCGCCTTCGCGGGGCTCGGCGCCGACGACGTCGCCGGCGGGTGCGTCGCGCTCCTTGCGCGGCAGCACGCGGCGGCCGAGGTAGCCGAGCACGGCGGGCACCAGGGTGACCGCGACGAGGACCGCGACCACGATGGTCAACGCGGCGGCGACGCCCATCTGGGTCAGGAACGGGATGCCGACCACGGCCAGGCCCGCCAGCGCGATGACCACGGTCAGGCCGGCGGTCACGACGGCGGAGCCCGCGGTGCCGACGGCCGTGCCGATCGCGTCGCCCACGTCCCGGCCCCGGCGCAGCTCCTGCCGGTAGCGGTTGATGATGAACAGGGCGTAGTCGATGCCGACCGCCAGGCCGAGCATCGCGGCCAGGATCGGGGTGGTGGACTGCAGGTCCATGAAGCCGGTGGCGATGGTGACGCCCAGCGCGCCGATGCCGACGCCGACGGAGGCGGTCAGCAGGTTCATGCCCGCCAGCACGAGCGAGCCGTAGGTGACGGCCAGCACCAGCAGCGCGATGACCACGCCGATGACCTCGGCGGGACCGCCGACGTGCGGCGGCGCCTGCGTCGCCTCGCCGGTGGCCTCCACGGTCAACCCGCTCACGTGCCGCGTGGCGTCGAAGAGGGCGGTGCGCTGCGCCTCGGTGACCTCGCCGACCGCGGCCTCGTAGGTGACCGTGCTGTAGGCGACGTCCTGGTCCGCGTTCACGGTGGGCGCACGCGGGTCGAGCGGGTTGGTCGCGGACGTCACGCCGGGCAGCGTGGACAGCTCCTGCACGAGCCCGGCGAGCTTCGCGGCGTTCTCGGGCGAGGTGACCTGCTGCCCGTCCGGCGCCTGCACGACCACCCGCGCGGTCGCGCCGCCGCCCGCGCCGAACTCGTCGGAGATCTTGTCCAGGGCGGTGGTCGACTCCTGGCCGGGGATGGAGAAGGAGCCGGAGGTCGGACCGGACAGGGTGACCGCGCCGAACGCCGTGCCGCCGAGCACGAGCAGCCACAGCAGGACGACGACCAGGCGGCGCCGGTGCGCGCCGAAGCCGAGTCGGTAGAGCAGACGTGCCATGGGAGTCAGGCCTCCGGGTGGGATGGGTCGCGGTGCCCGAGCGCGTCGAGGCAGGTGGCGATGATGTGCGGCCGCCAGGCGGTCTTCTCGCCCGTGTGGTTGGCGGCCAGGCTGAGCACGGCCAGCGCGCTGAGCACGCCGATCGCCCGGACCAGCCGTTCGGTGTCGGCGGTGTCCGGTTCGACGCCGAACACCGCGAGCACGTGCTGGGACAGGGCGTCCAGGCGGTGCGCGTCCAGGTCTTCGGCGCCGAGGCGGCTGATCGCGCGGGTCTCCAGCGCGACCAGACCGGGGCGGTCCAGGGCGAAGTCGACCAGCAGCTCCACGGCCCGCCGGTCGCGCGCCGGGCCCGGGGGCACCCGCCCGACCTGCTCGAACAGCTCGCGGCTGTGCGTGCGGCCGACGTCACGCGCGGCCTCGAACAGCGCTTCCTTGCTCGGGTAGTGGTGCAGCAGGCCCGCCTTCGACAACCCGACCGCGTCGGCCAGGTCCTTCAGCGACGTGTGGTCGAACCCGTGCTGGGCGAACAGCCCGGCCACGCGGTCGAGCAACTGGTCCTCGGTCAGCGCGCGTGCCATACCTCCACGGTACGCAGCGACCTACCGATCCGGTCGGTAAGCCGACCGATCCGGTAGGTGGGTTCCGTCACGTCCGCGCACCGACGTCGTGGCGCCGGATGCGGCAGGTGATGTCCGCTCGGCGATCGTGGACCCGGCGCACCTGGTGCCCGAACCCCCGATCTCGTCGATCGGCCTCCCCGATCCGTTGGGGGAACCTAAAATGCACGCACACCGGGGGCAGAGGGGGCAGCCGTGAGCATGGCCGACGAGTTGGGGAAGCTCCAGCAGTTGCACGGGTCGGGCGCCTTGTCCGACGCCGAGTTCGCCGCGGCGAAGCGGCGCGTCCTGGAGCAGGCGCCACCACCGCCCGCGCCACCGGTGATGAAGTCCCGGGACCAGTCGATCGGCCGCGCCGCCAACCGCTACGTCAGCTTCCAGGTGGTGGCCGGTGTCGTCGGGCTGATCGTGTTCCTGATCCTGCTGTTCGCCTTCTTCATCCCGACCATGAGCAGCGTCCAGGACCGGATCCCCCCGCAGCCCCCCGGCTTCCACGAGCCGCGGATCACCTTCCCCTGACCCGTCGTCACGGCGCGGCGGGCCGGTCGGGCGGTGGTTCGAGGGATTTCCACGTCAGCTCGGGCAGCGGGCCGCTGGTGATGTCGAGGTCCGCGCGGGCGGCGGCGTAGAACTCGTTGCGCAGCCGCATGGCGCTCCGGTAGGCGTCGGTGAACGAGGACGGGTCGGGGTCGTCCCCGCGCACGACGTGCTCCAGCCGCCACACCTGCTCGCTCCACGCCCGTGCGGCGGAGATCGTGGCCGGCTCGCCGAGGAGCAGGACGGTCTCCCACCGCGAGGCCCGTTCCGTCTCCGCCTCCGCGAGGTCCGCGAACGCTGAGTCGAGGTCGACGGGCTGCCCCGTGGCCAGCAGCCCCCTGGTCTCCGCGATCCGGCGGCACAGCCGGACCATGCGCTTGACCGCGTTGGCGTACTCGGAATACGCGAGGAGGCGCTTGTCGTCCCACCGGGCCGACTGCGCTCGTCGCCAACGGGTCCGCTCGGTGGTGGAGGTGACGACGAACGTCGCCGCCGAGCCGAGCAGGACACCCACGATGGTCAACACCTGCGCGACGATCGGGTTCACCTGTCACAGCCTGCCGGCTGCCCGGCCGGACCGGGACGCCGAACCTGCGGCCCGTCCCCGACGCGGCCGCACGCCGGGCCGGGCGTGCGCCGATCAGCCGATGGTGACCACCCGGGCCCACGCGGGTGGCGCGTCCGGCACGTAGTCGGGGTCGTCCTCCCCCGACCGGGCCGGGCGGGCGAACAGGCCCACGACGGTCCGGCAGGCGGGACGCGCGTCGGGCCACGGCGTCTGCCCGTCGGTCAGGGCGACGACCACGTCGGGGCGGGGGTTGCCGCGCAGCGCCTCGGCGAAGCCGGATCGCAGGTCCGTGCCGCCGCCGCCCACGAGCGGGATCCCTTCGGCACGGCACAGCGGATGGGTGACGTGGGCGGCGGCGTCGCACGACAGCACCGAGACCAGGTCGCGTCGACCTCCCACCGCGTGGGCGATCGCGGCGATCTCGACGATCGCGCCGCCCAGCTCGTCGTCGCTCACCGACGCGGAGGTGTCGACGACTACGCGCACCCGGGGCGGCCGGCGGCGCAGGCTCGGCAGGACGACCCCGGGCAGGCCCGCCGACCGGCGCGAAGGCCTGCCGTAGGTGTAGTCCTCACCCACCCCCGGGCCGGACACCGCCGACCGGACCGCCGCTCCCAGGAGCTCGCGCCACGGCTGCGGCGGGTGGAAGGCCTCCCGCGCCCACCGCTGCCAGCCCCGCGGCGCGTCGCCCGGGCGGGCCTCGAGGCCCTGTGCCACCCGGAACCGGACGGCGTCCCGCTCCTGCGCGCTGAGCCCGTGCGCGCCGCCCGGCCCCGGGTCCCACTCCCGCTCCAGCCCGTCGGCGCCGCTGCCGCAGTCCAGCCAGCCGAACGCGTCGGTGTGCGGCCCGAGCCGGAACTGGCGCAGGTACTCCTCCACCAGCTGCCCCTCGGGCAACCTGAGCGCGGCCGGCCGGACCGCGCCCGCGGGCCGGGGCAGCCCGTCGCCGAACACGTCGTCGTTGATCTCGCAGTCGGCGGCGATGTTCATCCGCAACCGCTCCCCCGGCCCACTCGACCCGTGCTCCGCGGCGAAGCGGTCGCCGCGCCCGTGGTGGTCGCGCAGCAGGTGGGACACCTCGTGCACCCAGACCCCGGCCAGCTCCTCCAACGGCGTGCGGGCCACGAACGCCGGCGAGACGTAGCAGCGCCAGTGCCGGTCCACCGCCATCGTCGGCACCCGCCGCGACTCCACCACGTGCAACGCGAACAACGCCGTCGCCAGGTAGGGCCGGCAGCGCACCGCTTGCAGCCGGGCGGCGAAGAGCTTCTCCTCGTCCAGGCCCGTCCGGGTCATCGGCGCACCCCCGCGCCGACCGCCGACCGGTCCGCCCGGTCCGCCCGCTTCGACAGCGACACCACCCCGGCCAGCCGCTCGATCGCCGCGGGCACCTCCCAGTCGTCACGGCGCAGCGCGGCGAGCGTGGCAGCCGGCACGACCACCAGGTCCGGCGCCCCGGTGTCCAGCGCCAGCGCCAACAACGACCACGCCGCGTCCCACCGGGACCGCTCGGGCCGCCTGCGCACCGCTTCCACCACGCCGTCGAGCACCGTCTGGCGCAGGTCGCCGCGCTCGGGCAGGACCGCCGCCGACGGGTCCGCGAGCAGCTCCTCGGGGTCCGGCAGGTCCATCCGGTCCAGGCTCGCCGCCGGCTCCAGGCCGGGCCCGTCCCCCACGGTGGCCCGCACCAGCGTCGACAGCACCTCCCGGGACGCGCCCGCCGCGGTGGCGAAGGCGATCAGGCGCAGGGCCATCTCCCAGGTGCGGGGGGACGGCCACGGCCCGCCGCGGCCCGCGTCGCTCTTCGGGAGCTGGTGCACGAGCCCGGGACGGGCGGCCAGCAGCCGGCACACCGCCCGGTGGGCGTACGCCACGGCGTCGGTCAGCCGTCCGGGGGCCAACCGCGGCAACGCCGCCGTCGGCCAAGTCCCGCCCAGCCCCCGCACGACGACCTCGTGGTCGTAGGACCACCGCAGGTGGACGAACCGGTTGGCCAGCGGCGGGCTCAGCTCCCAGCCGTCGGCGGCGGAGGAACGCGGGTTGGCGGCGGCCACGATCCGGACGCCCGGCGGTAGCCGCAGCGCGCCGATCCGGCGTTCGAGCACGACGCGCAGCAACGCGGCCTGCACGGCGGGCGGCGCGGTGGACAGCTCGTCGAGGAACAGGAGCCCGCGACCGGCTCGGACCAGGCGCACGGCCCAGTCGGGCGGGGCCATCGGAACGCCCTGCACGGCGGGGTCGTCGCCGAGCACCGGCAGGCCGGAGAAGTCGGAGGGCTCGTGCACGCTGGCGATCACCGTCGTCAGCGGCAGGTCGAGGGCGTCGGCGAGCTGGTTCAGAGCCGCGGTCTTGCCGATCCCCGGCTCGCCCCACAGCAGCACGGGCAGGTCGGCGGAGACGGCCAGGGTCAGCGCTTCCAACCGGGTGTCGGTCCGCGGCTCGGTGGTCGTGTCGCGGAGCAGGGCGAGCAGGGCGTCGGCGGCGTCCAGCGGTCGGACGTCCGCCGGGTCGGCAGGAATGTGCACAGGAACAGGCAAGTTCGATCACCTTCGGGGTCGGTTCGGTGGCCGTGGGTCGGCCAAGGGAGCAAGCGAGGTGCAGACGTCAGCGGGGGATCACGTGGCGCGGGTGGGACCTGAGATCACGGCGGCGGCTGTCCCGGCCGGCCGGAACCGGGCCGGAGCCCGCGAGTCCCGCCCGGAACAACCCGTGCGCCACCCGGCGCCGCACCGCCGCCTCCAGCTCGTCGCGCAACGCCCCGCCGCGCAGCAGCGCGTCCGGTCCGAGCAGACCTTCGACCACGGTGAGGGCGCCGGCGGTGTCGCCGTGGTCCAGCCGGGCGCGAACGTCCACAAGGGACTCCGGCCGCCGGTGCACGTCGTCGATCGCCCGCAGGCACGGCAGCGGAGGGCCGCCCAACGCGACCAGCAGCTCCTCGCGGCGGAGCTCGTCGGGGTCGTGGTCCAGCGGGACGAGCACACCGTCCACCACGCCGATGCGGTGCGTGGTGCCGCGGCACCGGACGAGCCGTGTGCTCCCGGCGCGGTCCGGACTTCGTGGCACGCCGGTCGGCCGGTGGCCCGGCAGGAGCGCCGACGCCACGAGCGGGTGCAGCCGGTCGGCGTCGACCAACCCGGCGCGGAGCAGCTCCAGGTCGGGCAGGACCCGGGTCGCGGCGTCAGGCAGGACCGGCGACGCGCGGCCACGACCGCCAGGAGGAGCCGCCGTGATCCGCGGTGTGGCCGACCCGGCCCCGCCCGGGTGCAGCAGCACCCGGCTCCGGGCGCCGAGGCGCACGGTGACGACGCCGTCCGGGCATCCTTCCGCGCGCAGCAGCAACGCCGCTTCCGCCGGCCATCGGTCCACGGCGAAGCCGCGCCACCGCGGCACCGCGCCGTCCGGGAGCCCGGCCACCGCCGGACCACCGGGCCGCGGCCCGATCCCGGACCGCTCCCCCAGCTCACCGGCCCGGCGCACGTCCCAGAGGTGGCGGTGCAGGTCGAGCCGGAACCGCCGGTCGGGTCGGGGGTGGGGGTGCGGTTCCGCGCCGGCCCTCGGGCCGGCCGGGTCCCACAGCGCGAGGCTGATCCGCTGGCCGGCCTCCGCCCAAGCCGGCGGCGTGCGCGCCACGAGGTGCACCGCGCCGCCGCCGTCGACCGTCGGGGGATATCGGGCCAGGGACACGGTGAGACCCGGCCTCAGCAGGCCGTCCGGGGCGATCCTCGGGAAGTGCCGGCGGAGCAGGTCCGGAGCCAGCCGGCGCAGATCGGCGCGGACCCGGCTCGCGAGCTCCCGGCCGTGCGCACGGCCCACGGCTCGCAGGTCCAGGTCCACGTCGACGCGCGCGGCGGCGCAGGCGCCGGCCCAGTCGCCCACCTCTCGGCGGGCGGTCGCCGGCTCGATCATCGACGGCGGCACGCCGAACTCGCGCACGCGCGCCCAGAAAAGGAGGCGGGAATCCTCGTTCGCGGTCAAGGGGTGCATCAGCACTCACCTTGCGCGAAGAGAACCCCCATTCCGCTCAGGTAGGTGACCATCGCGGCGAGGGTGCCAGGACCACTCCGCCGTGGGACCGACTTCCGCGGGCGCGGTCACATCTTCCCGCCGGCTCGCGTCATACCGACGACGACCAGGTGCCACCCGCGGTCGTCGGACCGGACCCGAAGGGAGAGCAGGATGCCGACGAACCGAGCTGGTGCTGCTCGTCGTCCTCGACCTACCGCGGCCCGCCACGGCGCCGTCGAAGGGTTGCCGCGCGGGGCGAACCCCGGCGTGCGGCTCACCGTCGACACCCCGGCGGCGAGGTCGACGAGATCACGGTCGTCACCGACCTCGTCAAGCCCGCGTCGACGAACCTGGCTGCTCCACGGTGATCGTCGAACGCCCCGCCACCTCGGCGGCGGGGCGTTCGACGGTCAGCGGACCATCAGCAGGCTCAGCAGGCCGTCAGACGGCCGTGCGCGACCACTGCTGGTTGGTGCCGGTGTTGCAGGTGTACTGCTTGAGGACCACGCCGTCGGCGGTGGAGGCGGCGGGCACGTCGACGCACTTGCCGCTGTGCCGTGCCTTGAGCTGGAAGTAGCTGCCGTTGGCGACCAGCTGGAACTGCTGGTTGGTGCCGGTGCCGCAGGTGTACTGGACGATCTCGGCCCCGTCGGCGGTCGAGGCGCCGACCACGTCGAGGCACTTGCCGCTGTGCCGGCTGACGATGCGCCAGTAGCCGCTGCCCGCGTCCTGGAACTGCCACTGCTGCCAGGCGTTCCCGCCGTAGGTGTACTGGCCGACGCGCACGCTGTTGTCGGCGGTCGCCTGCGGGAGGCCCATGGTCTTGCCGCTGTGGCGGACGTCGATCCGGTAGTCGGTCACCGGCGGGGTCGTGACGCTGTCGCCCCAGGCGTAGCGGAGCCGGTCGGCCCCGGAGGCGTTGCGGACGGTCAGGTCGAGGTTGGTGCCGCTGCCGCTCAGCGAGTACATCGAGTACCAGTCGTAACCGATGGTGCCGGGCTTGCCGCCGAGCGCGGGCCAGTACGTGCCGCCCATCCGGTTGTCCCGCATGACCTGCGCGATGGCGCGGATGTAGCGCACGAAGTTGTCGGAGCTGTTCGCGTCGGCGTAGTTCAGGCCGGTGGACATGGGCGCGCCGAACTCCGTGGCGACCGCACGGGAGGCGCAGTTGCCCAGCCGCGTCTGGATGTGGCTGCGGAACTGGTCGTAGGTCATGGCGCCGTAGAAGAACGCGTAGTGGTGGAAGGACAACAACGTCGAGTTGAAACGGCTGTCGTTGCACACGTCCCGCAAATCCTGGCTGAACCCGGTGCCGCCGATGAGCACTCGACCCGGCACGGCGGAGGTGTGGTAGCTCAACCAGTTCGCGGCGACGTTGCGCCAGTCCGCCGAGGAGTAGCCGTGCGGCTCGTTCATCGGCTCGAAGTACACGTTGCCGTTGGCACCGTAGGTGTTGGTCACGCTGGACCACATCGTGTTCCACGCCGCCAGGTTCGTGATCCGACCGCCCGAGGCCGCCCCGTCCTCCCAATAGGCCAGGATCACCTTGAACCCGCGCTCGGTGGCCGCGTCGATCGCGCCGCGGTAGGCGTTCCACCACGTCGTGTTGGCCACCGTGTGCGTGTTGATCGGCAACCGCACGGTGTTCACGCCCAGCGTCGCGGCCATGTCGTCGTACAGCGCGTTGGCCTTCGCCCGCACCGTCGCGTTGCTGTCGGACTGGCTCAGGCCCTGCACCACGAGCGTGCCGGTGCTGAAGTTGTCACCCAGCACCGCCCAGTTCATACCGCGGAACTGACTGGTGGCCGCACCGGCCGACGGCGCGGTGACCACCAGCCCGACCGCCGCGGTCAACGCGGTCACCGCGAGGGCGATCAGGGACCTCCGCATTGAGGTCGCGATCAGTGTCATGGAACGTCCAATCCCTAGGTCGGGGTTCTGCGTCGAACCACCCGGCACGGCTCGCAGGTCCGACTGCCGGGCCGGTCGTGCGGGCGATCCGGCGGGCAGGCGTCCTGCACGGGTCTTGGGAAGTCGAGGAGTTCCCGAACACGCAGACCACCCCGAGAACGGGCCAATCGTGCGCGTTCGGTATTGTTTGATTCTGTTGCCTGAGAGTGTCCCGACCTCTCTATGCCGTGTCAAGAGGCCATCTCACCCACGGCAATCGAACATTCACCGCCAAATCGGCAACATTCACTTAAAAATCGCTCAACATCGATCACACCCCCAGGAGCGCCGCTCGCACCCCCGACGAAGCCGATCAACCTCACACCCTCAGTCCACAAAGGACCACCAGACACCATCCCACCAGCATCGAAAATCCCCACCCGACGCGGCAACGGCCACCACCTCGACCCACACGTCGGCGTCACCCCGGCACCCGACCCCACCGTGCCCTACTGCCACCACCACTGAACCCTTCCCAGCCTGGTGGCGTGAACCGCGGTTCGTAGTGGAGACACGGCGAAGCTCCTGGCAGACGACTTCTCGACCAAGAGCGAGGCCATCGCCAGGAGCTTCGAGTGCTTATCCACCCATCCGCGATCGACCTGTCCAGTTCGCACCTTCAGCTCCTCGCCCACCAACTGGCCGCGCACCGTCGTCGGATCGGCACCAGGTGGCGCAAGCTCGACCCCGGCCGCCAGGCCCTGCTGGGGCCGGCGCATCTGCGCTGCGGCGACACCTACCCGTCTCGCCGCCGGATTCGGCATCGGCCTGGCCACCGTCTGCCGCTACATCCACGAAACCGTCCGACTCCTGGCCACCCTCGCCCCGAACCTGGCCGAAGCCGTGAAGTCGCCTCGCGCAAGGCCTACGCCATCCTCGACGGCACCCTGCCACCCATCGACCGCATCGCAGCCGACCGCCCGGACGCCTGCCCCGGACCTCGCCCGCACTGCCCGGCTCGACCCACGACCCGACCGCGGCCCGCCCCCCCACGCCCGCATCCGCGCACTGGACGAACGAGCAGTCTCCACCCTCAAGAACTCGCGACTACTCCGCCGACTCCGCTCCTCCACCACCCCATCACCGACCCGACCCGACCCGACCTCGCACTCCACCTCAACGCCGACCTCGGTGATCCCCTAGCCGAGAGCGGGACAGCCCTGCACGAGCTGGACCGTCCCCGAAGTCGCTGCGAGCATCGCCCGGAAGCCGTGGCGCACTGACTGCCACCTCGCCCACCCCGCAATCTTCTTCCCGAGTGCCACTTGCCGGAGAAAGATCATCGCCTTCCGTCCGGCCACGCCGTGGCGACGACCTTCGCCGACCGCTCGACGCCACCTGACGCACTCAAAGGGGGACAGAGTCACTCGCAGCGGGTGACTCTGCCTCTCCTCCGACTTCAGGTTTCCGCGTCAACGCCAGCCGCACGGGAAAGCGGTGCTGAACTGCGAAAATGCTTAATCATGTCATTCGTGGTGAAACGTCATCGTCGCAGGCGCACGAGTGCTGTGTTCCGAGGAGAGTCGAGCGGCCTCGTCACCGGCGACGGTCTCGATCGCCACGACGGTGCCCGGTCCGACGCGACCGGTGTCCCGGCAGGGCCGGCCCTGGATCACCACGACCTTCTCCAGCCGCCAGCAGGACCGGTCCGTGTCCTCCTCGACGTGAGCGGAGAGCAACTCCACCGGGCAGCACGCCGCAGCCTTCGCCCGGCTCCTCAGGTCGCTTCCTCGAACCACAGCGCCAAGGCGCCACCCGGAACGGATACGACCAGAAGTCCGGCCGGACCTGAGAGTGTCCACAGGTGCAGCGAGCACCGAACCCAGCCTCGTCGGCCGGTTTTCGGGCGCAAGACGACCTCGACACCCCTGCCGACACGAAGGCGAAGCCTTCCTCAATCCGCAGGTCGTCGACCCCGCCCGGACAGTCGAAGCTGAACGTCACCGCGTAGTCGACGCGGCCTTGGACGATGGGCAGCCCGGCACGGACAAGCGCCCAGCGTCATCTGTCCGGCCCGAACCTGCGGTAACCGGGGCCATCATGACCGGGCGTACCCAGCCGAGCATGGCCACCTCGACCTCCGGCTGTGGCGGTTTCTGCTTCCGGCGTCGGGCAACCTGTGCCGGACTGGCGTCGATCCGCTCCCAGCGGCTGCGGCATCCGTTGTGCGGCAGAGGATCGGGCGGATCTGACCCGCTGTCGACACCGCCATTGCGACTCGGCGGAGCGCTGCTTGTTCACCCAGGTGTGGAACTCGGCGAGCTCGTCCTCAGCCTCACGGTAGGCCACGTCATCGCGCGGCGGTGACTCTGTCCATGTCACTCAGTGCGATCAAGGCACCGTCATCGACAGAGATCATCAACTCTGCGTGATCTTCGGCCATCCGACCCGATGAGGCCTGGTGCCCCCGGCGGGAGCACCAAAGGATGGGAACAGGCGCGACCAGCGGTTTCACACCGGCAGCCTGGTGGTGGAGTCAAGTTTCGGGCTGTTCACGCCCGAGTAGCACCCGTGGGGGCGGGTTTCGACCCGTCCCCACGTGGGGCGTTGGACGCGAGTTCCAGCGCTGCGCCTGGACCACGACCGCAGCGTGGCTACGTCGTCCGTATTGTATGCATATGCTTTCGCTGCTGCGCGTTCGGTAGTAGAGGCCGAGCCTGTAACCGTCCGTTACGGACTACCGCCTCCTCGCCCGCCTCAAGACTCAACCGTGTCGGCGTATCGGGCTGCTAGCTGCACCCGCCAAGTGGCCTGGTTACGCAACGGCATCGCTCGCGGCCTGGTCCTGGGCAAGCTCGTTCCGCAGCTCCTGTAGCCGAAGCAGAGCTAGGTCGATGAACTTCTCAGCACAAGCGATGCAGTAGTGCTCGTGGCTGCGTCCAGCGGCTATCTTGAGCCGCAAGTCCCCCTTAGAGATCACATGCTTGCTGTTGTGCTGACAGGCGTGCCGCTTGAGGGCTTGGTCCACGGTCATGGACAGGACGAGCGACTTCGGCTTAGCCACCGAACACCTCCCCCTCGACCTCAACCACGATGCTGTCCAGCTGCTCAGTGATCATGTCGATCTCGGCTTGGCTGAACTCGCTGCGCTCCTTCGGGCCGCGCCCAACTGCCGCGTTGGCCTTCTTGTCGACGGCCGCCTTCACGATCACCCAGTTGCTCTGGCCAAGGTGCTTGGTGTCGAGATCGCGGCCTTCGGGATTCATGTCGTGTTCGCGGATGAGCTTGCCCGCCCGCGTCTTGATCGCCTCGTCCAGCCAAGTGCGCGAAGCCTGACGGCGTGCCTGCTTGGTGACTGGAATGGGCTGCAGCTGCTCGATCGCCTGCTTGTAGTCCTCGGGAGTCACCCCGGCCTCTACCAGCAGTTTCAGCGCATCCTTCAGCCGGCTGTCGGACAGCAGCGGCAACTCCTGAAGCGTCACCGTGCCCGGCTCGACGATCCGCACGGCGTCCGGGTCACGGTTGCGCGCCATCTCGTCAGTCGGATCAACCTCACGACTCGGCTGACTGCCTACCGGAACGTCCTCGGTCAGGAGCTTGAACCACTCCTGATCAGCCTCGGCGAAGTCCTTGAAGTCCTCCCATGCCTTCACAGTGTTGGCACCCGCATGAAAGACGACCGAGCCGTAGTTGAGAGGATCTCCCGGAGCCTGCTGCTTGATCACTCGCATGATGCGCCCAACGAACTGCACGAACGGCGACAGGCTGGCAAAGATGCTGAACACCGCGGCGACCGACAGGTACGGGTGATCAAAGCCTTCGCCAAGCATGCGTACCTGCACGATGACGTCCAGGTCGTGGCTCTCCAGCTTGGCCAGGACGGCATCGTTGGCCCTGGAGTCCTCGCGGCTGTGAATGTAGTCAGCGCGCTGGCCGCGTTCGGCATAAGCCTTCACGACCTGCTTGCAGTGCTCCATGTTGAGGGCCGAAGCGATGATCTTGAGCCGATTTTCGCCAGTCGCCTCACGGAGTCGGTGCAACTCGGTGATCGAGGCGTCAACGATGGTGTCCAGCGTTTCCTTGGAGCTGACGATGCTGCGGCGGAAGTCGGCATCCTCCTCGCCCAGGCGGCGCACCTCATCGAGGCTGACCTCGACCTCCTTGCCGTCCTCGCGTCGTACGTAGCGCAGTGACGACGGGTTGAGCACCAGGCCCTTGACGTGCTTCACAAAGCCTTGCTGCACCGCTCGGTAGATCGGGTAGGTGTAGACGATCTCGCCGGACATGAGGCGACCGTCGGAGCGGGTCGGCGTGGCGCTGACGCTCACAATGCGGGCTGCCGGGAACTTGGCGCGCAACACGTCCCAGCTCTCGGCGACGTTGTGATGACCTTCGTCGAAAAGGATGAGGTCGAAGAAGTCTTCCGGCAGGTCAGCGAGCCACTTGTTGTCAGCCCCGCCTCGCTGGAGTTGCTGGATATTGGTCACCACCACATCAGCAGCGTCGAGGTCAGAGCGGTTAGTGGTGGAGCCACGGATCTCGGCTGGCTCGGGGTACTCAGGCCCTGGCAACACCTCGCACTTGCGGTAGAACATGCCTGGATTGGTCGGGTTGAAGTCGCGCAGCAACTGCTTGGCAATGCGCAGCCCCGGCGCGATGACCAGTACACGGCGAGCCTTGAGCGCGAATGGCGCGAGCGTGATGAGCCCTGACTTGCCACACCCCACCGGTAGCACAATGCCCGCTTCGCGATGGTTGCTGATGTCGTCGAAGTGATCAATGATGGCATCATACGCCTCTGTCTGCGGTTCACGCAGGCGGGCATTGCCGTCGATGGTTGGACTGAGGTACCGAAAGGCGGATTCGTCACTCAAGTGAAATTCCCCTTGTCCCAGAACAATAGATATTGAGCGGTTGCTGATGATTTTGTTAAAGGCAGCGCTTTTAACCAAGTCGCCCTAACCGTTTCCCTGCTAGCGCGCCCGCTCAAACCGTCCTTGCTTGTACGCGTACGTCGCGCATCGCACGCCCGGCGTTACAACGGGACAGCAGTACAGCAACCACCCCCTCGGGCACCTGTGTGCGTTCACTTCCCGCCCGTACACCTCCCCAGCAGGTTCCGCCGTCGCAGCCAAGATCGCCTCAGCATCGGTACGGTTCCAGGAGCAGCCTTCGGTGGTGCTGTCGTCGTGGTGGGCGGCGCTGGACATGCTCTTCACGTCGTGGAAAATCGCTGCCCAGCGCTGCTCCTGGGTGCGCCGGACAGCCGGGGGTGTCCGTGACGAAATTGACGAAATTTCGGAGAGGACGACGGCGACGGCCAGCCAGGAGATGTTCTCTAGCACCCCTACGGCAGTTGGCCACGCAGTGTTCCCACTGCTGGCCGCGCAGCTCGGCACACGCCTGGCGAAGCCGGGCAGTGGCCTGAACCAGCAAGGCTGCGTCCTCGGCGGCCTGCGCGGCGGTGAGGCCAGGGTTGGTGAGCGGACCGGACCCCCGGATGAGAACCCCACTTCAGTCCCGGTCTGCTCCAGCAGCTCCTGCCAGCCTGCCTCGGCCCGAACCGCCGCCGGTTCCTCGACCCGACCGAGCGAAAAGCGCAGCTCGTCAGATGCAGAAGCCGCGTCATCCATCGGAGGTCGAGGCATTGTTCGAAGGCCAGTGGCGGCCGGCACTCCCACCTGCCGGTTAGGGATCTCGGCACGTGCCGCGCCCTAGCCGGACCTCGGGGAGGGCACCAAAGGATGGGAACAGTGTTGACCAGCGGTCTCCGAGCGGATGTTTGGTGGTGGAGGCCAGTTTCGACTTGTGACAGTTAGGTGAAGTTCGCATCCGGTGACGCGCTGTTGTCGTTTCGTCGGCACCACAGCAATACGTCGCGGATGACCGCCGCCTGTTGCCAGCCAAGGCGCTCAGCTTCAGCGCCGTCAACGAGGTTGATCTCGAAGATGATGATGTCCGTGGCTTTACGTCGCTGCTGGCGGCGGGTCCGCTGCCAGGAGTCGGGTGTCGTGTTCATGCTGCGATCTGAGCATCGGAGTGTCTCAGTGCTTCGAGGTCGGCTTGGTCCATGCCGCCCCACACGCCGTAGCTCTCGCCATTGGTGAGTGCCGTGATGGCACAGGCGAGGCGGACCGGGCACAGGCGACAGGTCTCTTGGCAGTCCACCGCAGCCCCGCTTCCTGGCTCGGCGTCGATCCAGTCGACTTCTCGGTCTGCGTTTCGGCATGCTGCGTGCACGTGCCACTTCGGTGCACGCGGCACCATGAGCGTGGTCATGCGGCCGGACGGAGAGGGCCGCCGAGTAGGTAGTCGGCGAGGTGTCGGGACGCGGTGGTGAGTTCGGAGGCGACCTGGTAGCGGCTCATGCCGTGTCGCTTGGCCGCGGTCGTCCGGTTGTCGTGGTCGAGGAGGACTTCGGAGACGAGGTCGGCCTGCTGAGGGGTGACGACGCCGGAGAGCATGGCGCCGGCCAGGACGAGGTCCGGGTGGCCGCCTGCTGAACGGAGATCAGCGACATCGGTGAGTTCGGATCGCGTCATCGCCCGTCGCCGCTCGCTGTTGCAGGCTTCATGCCCGCGTCGGAACGCGGCCCAGTAGAGCTGCCCGTACACCTTCCGAGCCCGCGCGTCGGCGACGTCGAGCGCTTCGAGGAAGCCCTCGAGGATCGCGGAGTCCAGGTCGTTGCGGTCGCCGGGGAACCGGGAACCGAGCTTGCCACCGATGTGCTTCAGGCCTGGCATCATCATGGCGGCGGCCACGGTCGTCCACGGCTCCGGCTCCGCGTGTGCCCGTCGGACCAGCTCCTGCCACACGGCGTCTTTGGTCACCCAGCTCGTTTGCCGCTTCAGCAACAGCACGCGTACCTCGTCCAGTGGCAGCACCTCGGCGGGCAGTCCGCATCCCAGTGCCGCGCAGTCGAGGGTGAGCGGCTGCGGTCCGGCGGTCATCGCCAGGAACCGCCGCTCGATCACGTCCAGGTGCGAAGGGGAGAACGAGGTCATCGGAGAGGAGCCTTTCCGGGGGACGGGGACATCTCACTGCCTAACCCGCCCATAGCGCCGTCCGATGGGAAGGATTCACCAGAACGGGTGATGTGTCGCTGTTGTCCTCGGCTCGCCACCCTGTGTTCGTACCCTGGGCGCGTGATCGATCACGACGAGATGCCGGAGACGGAGGCACCCGTTGATCCGTGGTCGGCTCTACTTCCGGGACAGGAACTCGTCCCGGCCTACTTGACCTCGCGGTTCGCGGCGCAGTACCGGGTGATCGTCGAAGTCCTGTTGGCCGAGCAGGACACGAGCCTGACCGGGTTGTCCTTTGACGAGGTGGCCGCCGGGGTTCGCGCTCGCCTGGTCGGGCAGGTGCCGGCCGAGGTGGTCGACCGCCTGCTCGCTCCCGAGGTCTTGCACCTCGACGCGCGGTTGGAGCGGTTGGTGCAGTGGCGGGTTTTGACCCGCTGGCAGGAACCCGCACGCTCTGGGGAGGACTTCCTGCGTCGACGTGACCGATACCAGCTCACCCCGAGAGCAGCCGGTCTGCACGTCTTCTGGTCGTCGGTCGACGACACCGAGGAGGCTGCGGGTGATCTCACGTTGGCGCCGCGTGCCATCCACGAACGGCTGATCGCTTTCGCGGAGTCGATTCGCCAGGCGGTGTACACCGTCGCGGCGACGGAGTTTCAGCAGGTCGGCGCCATGCACCAGGCGATGGCCACGGCTGCTCGCGGGTGGCAGCGCACGTTGGCCCACGCCCTTTCGGGTGGCCCGGACCAAGCCAAGCAGGACTTGTTGTGGCAGACATTGCGTTCCTACATCGGCATGTGGGGTGAGCAGGTCGACGTCCACACACCGCGGATCGCGGAGCTGGCAGTCGAGCTGGACCCGCTGTTGACCCCTGACGTGTGGCGGGCGTGCGTTCGCGCCGCGTTGGACACCGATGCGGACGACGAGGTGGTGGCCGCCCAGGCACGCCGCTGGGAGCACACCTGGGAGGCCCTTGGTTCCTGGTTCGGCGGTGCTGACAGCCAGGCCCGGAGGCTGCGGCGCCAGCTGCGTGACCTGGTCGCTCCGTGGGCGCGCAACATGCACCTCCTGTTGGACACCGGTGGCGCGGTCACCCGCCGGGCTGAACTCCTGGCCCTGGCCGTCGCGGTCGAACGCGCTCCCGACGACGAGAGCGCCTGGCGGATCTGGGACACCGCAGTCGGAGCGTTCTCCGCACGCCACCTGCTGCTGGCGCCGGACTCCGCCGACGACAGCGACTTGAGCTGGACCACCGCACCGCCCGCGCCGGTCACAGCCCGGTTCCGCGAACAAGGCGCTCGCGCCGCGGTCGGCAGGCGGACCAAGATCCCGGACTACTCGACGGGCAAGAGTGCCGCCCGACGGGCCAGGCTCGCCGCACAAGCCGCCCGCAGCGGCGCGGAGGCGACGCTGCGTCAACGTTCCGGAACGCACCTGGCCGACTGGGGCGAGATCACCGACGCCGAACTGAACCTGCTGTTGGAGTTCGTCGGCGTCGTGCGGCGGACGCGGTCGGAGAGCGCGGTGACCGGGGACGGTCGGTGGCGGATCACGCTGCGTCGACCACCGCAGGCGCACGACACCACGAGCCTGCACGCTGACAGTGGCAGCATGACGACCTTGAACTGGTACTTCGAAATGGAGCCCGCGTGAACCGCGAGGCTGCCGACCGGCAACGGGCGTTCACCGCCCTGCTCCGCTCGCCGGTGCTCGACCGGCGCACCCACCCCGAGGTATGGCCGCTGGTACGGGTACACCGCGCGACGTTGGGCGAGTGGTTCGCCCAGCGGCTCGGCTACCGACTGGTGGTGACCGACTCCGCAGCCCGGTTGTTCCGGCTTCCTGTTGACGGTGCCGTCGTCGCGCCCCGACGGTTCAAGCCGCCGACCCGGCGGGTGCTCGTGCTGGCCATCCTGGCCGCGGCTGCGGCCGAGGACGCCGAGGACATCACCACCACCCAGGACCTGTCCGACCGGGTCCGCGTGCTCTCCACGCACGAGGACGTCGAGCTCGCCCACTACGACCCCGACCGGTTCGCCGAGCGCACGCTGTTCGTCAAAGCTGTCCACCTGCTGGTGTCCGTGGGGGCGCTGCGGCCGACCGCTCGTGACGACGAGGATCAGCGCGAGGGGTGGGCGCACCGCCGTGACGCGATCGGCGGCGCCTACGAAGTCCGCCGCGAGTTGCTGCTGCGCCTGGTCGACCCTGCCTCGTTGCGCGCCGCGCTCACCGGAGGACGCGATGCGGGAGCGCCTCACGAGGCAGCGGCGCGGATCGGCTTGATGCGCAAGCTGGTCGAACTGCCCGTAGTCCTGCACGAGGACCTCACCGACGCAGAGCGGTTCTACCTGACCGGTCAGCGCCACCGCGTCCTGACCTGGTGCGCGGAGATGACCGGCTGGGTGGTCGAGCAACGCACGGAAGGGATGGCGCTCATCGCCGCCGATGAGGCGGACACGGACCTGCCGTTCCCGAGGCTGCGTGCCGCCGACTTCGCCGCCTTGATGGTTCTTGACGAGCTGGTGCGGACGTACGGTGCAGGTTCGGTCGTCACAGCCGACGAGCTGGGTGCAGCGGCCACTGCGGTCCGGGAGCGGCACTCCAAGGCGATGACCAATGACTTGCGCGTAGGCAACGCCGTGGAATCCACGGCACGAGATCTGCTGGGTGCGCTGGACCTGTTGCGTCCGACCGGAGCACCGGACAGATGGCGATTGACCGCCGCAGCGGCCCGCTACCGTGACCCGCGGGTGGTGGCCGTGAACGCGAGGCTTGACGAGGAGGATGAAGGTTGACCCGACCGGGACCTGACCGCGAGCGGTGGCTGGCGGCAGCGATGACGGGTGGCCTCCCGGAGCCGGGTCTCCACCGCTGGCAGCCCTTGCGCGTGGGCATCATCAACCTGTGGGAGTACGACCAGGCGGAGTTCTGGTTCGCCGACGGCCGTCTGGTGCTGCGCGGCGGCAACGGAGCAGGCAAGACGAAAGTGCTCGAACTGACGACCTTGATGCTGCTGCGCGGGGAGATCGGCGCCTCCGTGCTCGATCCGTTCGGATCCCAGCACCGCACGATGCGCTTCAACTTGTTGCCCACGGGTGAGGATGATGACCCCCGTCCGCCTTCGGACGCCGGTCTGGGTTATGCCTGGGCCGAGTTCGGCAGGCTCGACGACGACGGCACGGCGCGGTTCTTCGTCTGCGGGCTCGGTGTCAGCGCCCGTCGCGGCAGCGGCACCTCCGCGGTGACCACGTGGCACCTGGTCACCCACCTGCGTCCCGGACGCGACCTGAAGCTGTCCACGGCCGACCGGCCGCTCGACCAGAAAGAGCTCAAGAAGGTCCCCGGCGTCACGGTGCCCGACAGCGCCGCGCGATACCGCGCCAGGGTGGCCTCCGAGCTGTTCGGACTGGGCTCCGACGCCTACGACAACCTGACCGAGCTGCTCAAGCAACTGCGCAAGCCCAAGCTGGGGGAACGGCTCAACCCCACCAGCCTGGCAGAGACGCTGCGTGCCGCCCTGCCACCGCTCGCGACCGCGGAAATCACCCAGCTCGCCGACGGGTGGGACAACCTGGAGAAGCTGCGAACGGCCGTGGAGCAAACCCGCACTGCGGCCGTGCGGCTGGCGGGGTTCGTGCGCACCGGTTGGGCCCCCTGGGCGCGCACCGTCGTGCGCCACCGCGCCGACGCGCTGACCGCGGCGACCACTGAGCTGGACCGCACCACCAAAGACCGCCGAGCTGCGGAAACCGCGTTGACCACCGCCCGAGGTGAAGCCGACGAGCTGGACAAGCACATCAGCCGGGCGCGAACGCACCGGAGTGACCTCGGCACGGAGTTGCGCGAGTTGCTGGACAGCCAGGCATTCCAGGATGCCGTGAGCGCGGCGAGCCGCGTCGAAGGGCTTCGTGACCAGCTCGGTGCCCTGACCGGGCAACTCGTGGGAGTCGAAGAACGCCATGCTGGGGCGGCTGAGGACGTGGCGGAAGTCGCCGAGTCGGAGGTGAACGCGGCCTCCGCCGCCGAGCAGGCCGAACTGGATGTGGTTCGGGCGTCCGAACGCGTCCAGGCCGCCGGGCGCCCCGCCGGACTGCACCAGTCGGCTGCTCGGCACCTGCCCGCTCGTGACGTGCCCGCGTTGCGCGCCGACCTCTCGGTCCGCCGGGAGCGCTTCAACCGGTTGCAGCGACTGCGTGCGGAGTTCGACCGGACCGAGTCGAACACGGCGCGCTCGGCCGACCTGCTGGCCGACCGGGAGTCAGACCTCAACGAGGCCGCCGAACAGCGAGAACTGGCGCGTGACGGCGTCGAGACCGCAGTGGACACCCTGCGCAGGCAGCTCCGGGAGTGGAACACGAGCGTCGTCCTCGCCAAGGCTGACGAGCGAACCGTCGAGTCCTGGTGTGATCTGGTGGCCGAGCTGACCGCCGTGGACCCGGCGGGCGCTCCGGCCGAACAACGCGGTATCTCCCCCGCAGCGGCGGTCGCCCGGCACGTCGAGGGGGTTCGCGACACGCTGAGATCGCGTCGCGCGGCACTGGTCCACGAGCACGGTGCGCTCGTGGTGGAACACGAGCAGGTCACAGCCGAACTGGACGGGGTGCTCGACCGAACAGAGCGCCCGCCAACCCCTCCGGGCTCGTGGCGCCGTCGCGATCGGCCGGAGCCCGACAGCGGGCTGGGCGCGCCGTTCTGGCGGTGTGTCCAGCCCGTCGGTGAGTTGTCGATGGACAAGGTCGACCTGCTGGAGGCGACCCTGGCCGCCGCAGGAGTGCTCGACGCCTGGCTGAGCGCCGACGGCAAGCTCATCACCGTGGAAGACGGGGAACAAGCGGACACGGTGGTGCGCGCGGGGGGAACCCGAGTTGACGGGAACCTGACGCAGATCTTGGAACCCACTCCGGTCGGCGGTGTCACGCAGACCGCCATCCACGCCGTGCTCACCTCGATCGGCTGGCACGACTCCCGCCCCGACGGCGATGCGGCTGGCACCTGGTTGGCGGCGGACGGCACGTGGCGGTGCGCCGCCCTGTCCGGACGCGCCGACGTCGCCCGACCCGCCTCCTACCTGGGGGCCACCGCCCGCGAGTCCGCAAGGCAGCGGGAAATCGACCGGCTGCGGACCCGACTGGCAGCACTCGAGGAATCGACCAGCACGATCGAAGCCAGGATCGGAGAACTCGACGACGACCTGCGCCGCCTCGCCGAGGAGTCAGGGAGGCTTCCGGGGGAGCGCGTGGTCACCGACGCCGTCACCACCATGCGGGAGAGGGAACGGCAAGCAGCCGACAGCGAACGCAAGGCGGTCTCGGCCAGGAACACCCACCGTGCGAACGAATCCGCCAGGGACACCGCCTGGGCGGACTTCTCCGCGTATGCGGGCGAGCACGCCTTCCCGCTGGACGATCTGGCACTCCACGACGTGGCTTTGCGGGACTACCACCAGGCCGTGGACGAAATGGCCCGACGAAAGGAACTGCTCGACCTGCGCACAGCGACTCTCACACGCGTGCGAGGCGACCTGGCCGGCGCTCAGCGCAGGCTCGCCGGCGTCGATGCCGAACTGCACGACCTGCGTGGGCGGAAGCGGAAAGCGGAGGTCCGCCTGCGCACCGCGGAAGAGGCACTCACCAGCGATGTCCACGCGCAGTTGAACCGCCGCGCCGAGCTTGACCGCCTGGTGGAGCAGGTCGACCGCGAACTCGAGGAACTCGGGAAAAGGCTCGCGGGCGCGCTGGTCACGGTCACCCGAGCCGAAGAAACACTCGACCGGCACGAAGAACGCCGCCAGAGTGCGGAACGCAGGCGGGATGCCGCGCTGTCGGTGTGGTGGGAGGTGTACGACGCGGGCCTCGCGCAGCCCCTCGGGCTTGAGGAACCGGAACGCCGAAGCGTGGAGTCCGCGCGCGAGTCGACCCGCGCCGCACGCCGGGAATTACCGGACCCAGGTGACGAGGACCGCGCCTGGCGGCTCTGCTACAGCAAGCTCGAAGCACTGCGACAGGACCTGCTGCCCGATCGCGACGCCCGGGTGCAGGAGCCGGACCAGGACGGCGCGATCCAGCGCGTGGTCGTCCTGGCCGACAGCTCCGCCGGCTGGCAGGCGCCCCCGACCGCCGCAGACCTGCTCGCCGACCAGGTACGCGCGCAGGAGAACGCGTTCGACTCCGAACAGCAACGAGTGCTGACCACCCTGCTCGGCTCCACGTTCATCGAGCACCTCAAGGACCGGCTGGACTACACCGCCCGGACCTTCACCGACATCAACAAGCAGTTGACCAGCCATCCGACCCGGCACGGCAACGCCGTGCAGCTGAAGTGGGAACCCGACCCCACCGACCCGGACGCGGGCACCGTCGTGGACGCGCTGACCCAGGGCTACCAGCAACTCTCACCCGCACGCCAGGAGACGGTGCGCTCCTTCCTCGCACGCAAGATCGACACTGCCAGGGCGGACGCGGCTGCCGGGGGCTCCGCCGACTGGCGGGAGCAACTGTCCACCGCACTGGACTACCGCGGCTGGCTGAAGATCTCGCTGCAGTACCGTCCTGGTTCGACCAGCCGCTGGGTGCCGTTCGACGCCGCCAAGCACGGCGCCAAGTCCGGCGGTGAGAAGGTCGTGCTGCTGTCCCAGCCGCTGTTCGCAGCCGCGGTGGTCGCCTATAACGCGGCCGATGGGCACGCTCCGCGGTGCGTGTGGCTGGACGAGGCGATGACCGGCGTGGACGACGAGATCAAGGCGTCGTTCATGGGCCTGACGGTGAGCTTCGACCTGGACGTGATGCTGACCGCCCACGACGAGTGGTGCAAGTACCCGACCGTCCCGGCGGTGGCCGTGTACGACCTGGCCAGGCACAAAGGACTGCCCGGAGTCGACGCAGTTCCGTACCTGTGGTGCGGCGGCGAGTGGACCACGGTCGCACTGCCGATCTCCGACGTGCGCGCGGACGAGGCGCTGCTGGCGGCGGACGGCCTGTTCGCCGAGGTGGACGCAGAATGACGACCACGATCCCGCCTGGCATCAAGGACTGGGCACGCCTTGCGGGTCCCGCAGCCGTGCTCGACGCCGTTCACACCCGGGCCAGACGCGGGCACCGCACCGAAACGGGAACTCTCACCGGCGTCGCTCTGACCGCGGAGCAACGTCGGGAAGTCGCGCTGCTGCTCGGCACCCGGTGGGAACTGTCTGGCAAACCCGTCCGCCTCCAAGACCTCGCGGAGAAGCTGACCGAACACCACCTGACCGTGCGCCGACTCGTCGAAGCACTGCACGGCGAACAGATCGAACCCGACAAGGCTCACCGCAGCCGAGCCCAAGCCGAGGCCGCCGCTGAGCGCGAGCGCGCGGCCACGCACCTGATCGAGTCGGGTGTAGCCGCACACGCGGTGGAACGGTGGCTGGCCGACACCGGCTTGCCTCGGCCGGGCTCGGGTGAGCTCCAGACCCTGGCTGAGCAGGTGGCGACCGTCGTCACCGGACTGCGCACCACGAGCAGTGGGACAAGGCTCGCCCAACTTGCCGCTGACACCCTGCATGACGCCCACGCGCTCGATGCCGATCGGCAACTGGGGCGCGGAGTGGCCCGCCTCCTGGCGATCGAGCACGACCTACCCCGACCACAACGAGCCGGTCGAGCCTGGCGCGCGGCGTGGGCCGCTGCGGGGGTGATGTGCGACGGCGTGTCCTCCCGCGTGCTGGCGTTGAACCTCCCACTGACCGGTGAGTCCCCGGCCGCGAGGCTGTGCGCCGCCGCTCCCGGCGAGCCCGTCTGGCTGACGCTTCGTTCGCTCACGGGCGCCTGGACCGCTTCCGCGAGCGATGTCTTCGTGTGCGAGAACCCCACGATCGCGGAAGCTGCCGCCGATGCGCTCGGCCTGACCTGCCCACCACTGGTGTGCACCGACGGGATCGCCTCCGGCGCTGCCCTCGACCTCCTCGCCGTTCTCGCTACCGCCGGCTGCACGATCCACGCGCGGGCGGACTTCGATCCGGCCGGATTCACCGTCGCCGACCAAGTGCTCTCTGTGGCGTCCGGTGCGCTGTCGTGGCGTTTCAACGCGCGAACTTATGCCGCGGAGTGCGGCCTGAGCGGTCACCACGACGCCCCCGACGATCTTGCGGCTGCTGTCGCCGGGCTACGGGTGGTCTATGACCTCGCACGTTCTCCGGTGCACGAGGAGCGGCTGCTCGCCCTACTGCTGTCAGACCTCGCGCCCGGAGCAGGCCCTGCGGACAGATATTGAGCCGAAAGTGTTCGGTTGCCTACATGATGGTGTAGCGGACGTGGGGGGCCCGGAAGTATCCGCGGACGATGTGCGGCTGGCGTTGGCGGCGGCGCAGGAACCGTCGGGTTTCGTGGGCGAGGCGGTCCCCTCTTGGTCAGACTGGTGCGAGACACCTCGTGTGATCGAGGTTCGTGATCAAGGGCGGGATCGGAGATTCTTGTGCTCGTGTCCACCCCATCCGACAAGCAGTCCCGGCGTTCCTCCGGCGCGACACCCACCGATCCGGCCGCGCGTCCGTCCCGGCGGACGTTCACCACCGAGTACAAGCTCGCTTTGGTCGCGGAGTACGAGAATGCCCCGAACGGGGAGAAGGGCGCGATCCTGCGCCGCGAGGGCCTGTACTCCTCGCACGTCATCGAGTGGACCCGGGCTCGAGACGCGGGCCGGTTGGGCGGTGCGGCGGCGGAATCGACGGCCTCGGCGACACCGGCGCGCAGGTCGGCCGAGCAGGTCGAGCTGGAGAAGCTGCGCCGGCAGAACGAGAAGTTGGCCTCCGACCTGGTCAGGACCCGGATGGCGCTGGACATCATGGGAAAAGCTCACGCGCTCTTGCGGGAACTCTCCGTGAGCACGGACGAGGGCAGGCCGCCCAGGACGTGACGGCGGCCGCGTTCGCCGAGCTGCGCGCCGCCGACGTCCCGGTAACCACGTCGTGCGCGCTGACCGGCAGGTCCCGGGCCACGCACTACCGCCACGCCGGGATGACGGGCCCGCCGTCCGGCCCCCGGCCGCGACGTCGTCCGCCGCCGCACGCCCTGGACGCAGCCGAACGCACCGAGGTGTTGGAGGTGTTGACCAGCCCTGTCTACCGGGACCTGGCGATCCCGCAGGTGTGGGCACGCGAGTTGGACGAGGGCCGTTACCGGTGCTCGATCTCCACGATGTACCGGATCGCCCGCGCCGCCGGGCAGGTCCGCGAACGCCGCCGCACCGCCACCCACCCGCCCCGGACACGCCCGGAACTGCTCGCCCGTGGTCCGAGCCAGGTGTGGTCGTGGGACATCACCGCGTTGAAAGGGCCGGTGAAAGGCATCTGGTACCGCTGTTACGTCGTGCTGGACATCTTCTCCCGGTACGTCACCGGGTGGCTGGTCGCCGCCGCGGAGGACGCGGTCGTGGCCAGGGACTTCCTCGCCGACGCCGTCGCCCGCAACGGCACCGCGCCACACACGGTCCACGCCGACCGCGGCGGCGCCATGGTCTCCAAACCGGTCTCCGCGCTCCTGGTCGACCTCGGCGTGCTCCGCTCGCATTCCCGTCCCCGCGTCTCGAACGACAACCCCTATTCCGAAGCCCAGTTCAAGACGATGAAGTACGTGCCCGACTTCCCCGAACGGTTCGGCTCCCTGGCCGACGCCCGCGCGTTCTGCGAGGAGTTCTTCCTCGCCTACAACCACGAACACCGTCACTCCGGCATCGGCATGCACACCCCCGCGTCCGTCCACTTCGGAACCGCAGAACAGATCCGCGACCAACGCCAGGCCACTCTCGACCGCGCCCACACCCGACACCCACAACGCTTCGCACACCGACCCCGACCACCCCGACTGCCCGAGACAGCCTGGATCAACCAGCCTGTCGAGCAACCGCAACCGACCCCGTAAACACAACCTGTCTCATCTGAATTGACAACTACCGGTCGACGTTGTGGGCGCGTGAGGCGTTGATGTTGCGTTTGAGGTCGGCGTTGAGCAGCTCGTCGGGGTTGAGCTCGGGGCTGTAGCCGGGCATCAGGTGCAGCTCGACCCGGTCGGCGTTGGCCTGCAGCCAGGCGCGGACGGCCTTGCTTCGATGGACCGGGTGCCGGTCGGCGATGACGTGCACCTTCCGGCCCGCCTGGCGGGCGACGCGGTCGAGGAACGCGGTGAACACCGGTGCGGTGAACCGCTCGGTGAACACCGTGAACCACAACGCGCCGCGTGAGGCGACCGCGGACATCACGTTGACCCGCAGTCGCTTCCCGGTCACCCGCACGATCGGCGTGCGACCCTTCGGCGCCCAGGACCGGCCGGGCGGCGCGGCATCCGAGCGCAGCCCGCACTGGTCGACCCACGCGATCGCCGCACCCTCGGCCTTCGCCCTGCTCTCGATCGCCGGATACTCCTCGTCCAGCCACATGCGCACCGCGGCGGGCTGCTGCTCGTAGGCCCGCCGGGCCGGGCGTTGCGGGGTGAACCCGTGTCGGCGCAGCCACAGTCCGACGCCCTGCTCGGTCATGTCGACTCCGACCACCAGCCGGATCAGCTCGACGACCGCCTGGCGGGTCCACAGCGGGCCGCCGATCAGCAGCTCCTCGGGGGTGTAGTCGGCCATCGCCGCGAACAGCGTGCCCCGGTCCTCCGCACTGATCAGTTCGGCGGGGCCGGGCCGTCCGCTGCGGGTCGCCAGACCGTCGCGACCGTCCCGCCGGTAGGCCCGCCACCAGGTGCCCACCGAACGTTCGGAGACCCCGAACACCTCCGCCGCCTGCCGATAGCCCTCGACCTTCCCGGCCTCCAACGCGGCCACCACCCGCAACCGCAGCACCTCACGCTCCGCAGGCGACAACCGATGCGCACCCTCGACCTCGATCACGAGCGATCAACCTACAGAAAGAAGATCACTTTCGACTCAATAAGACGGCGACCTGGTCACTCGGTCGACACTCCTTGCCGAGCGGGCCGACCTCCACTCGTGTCCAGGTCGGCAAGCTGCTCTTCCAACACGTTGACGCGTTCGCGAGCTTTGCCGGCCCTCTTCCTCAAGCGCTCCTCTTCGACGCGGGCACTGGTCAACGAATCTTGCAGATTGCGCTTCTCGGCTACGAGTCGTGCGCCGTCTGACGGAAGTTTGACTGAGGAGATAATCCCACGTACCTGCTGACAGTCGGGACAATGCGTGACGCTTCTGTACCAGGACGTGTTCGAGCGGTGCTGAATCGCCTCGACGACGTGATCACATGTCAACGTCAGTTGCCAGGTGTCGAGCTCCGAAGGGTCCGGCTTGCTGCTGCTGAAGATCTCCCGGATGGCCGCGACCTGCTCCTCGCTCAGAGGAGGCGGTGGGCAGCAGTATCCGCAATGCTGCGCCCTCGACCCCTGCAGGGTCCAGCGGTGACTCCGACAATCCGGGTGACGTAGTTTGAAGTCGGCTTCCGCGAGGTCGTACTGCTCACGTTGTTCCGCGTCCAACTTGAGCAACGGCGGCCAACTACCCAGGCGATCTGCCACGGGTAGGCCGCATCCGCGACAATCTGCTCCAGCGTTTATCTCCGCGTGAGTCAGGTACATCCCATTCGCTACCCATCCGCGCTGCCTTTCCTCTCGTCGGTTTTCGTCCTGCTCGGCCTCCAACGCCGCCTTGCGACGTCGGTTCAGCGCGCGCTGCGCCTTCTCTCCCTCTGCCAACTTCGCCACTGCATCCCCTCTAGAGCTCCCGGGCCGAGCGCATGACGATCACTCCGCAGTCCCCAGGGATCGTACTCAAGGCATAGATCTTCATCCCACGAGCCGGACCTCTCGACCACCGAACCCGAAAAATGCGGACTCATCCATCCGTACGTCGCCGCTCTTAAGAGCGGCTGTCGTGGCGGCTGGACTTCGGCATCGGGTCGTGGCTCAATGTCGACCATGCAGATCGGCGAGCACTGGGTGTTCCGCGACCGTCCGAAGGCATTGGGTGAGCCAGCTCACCGCGTGGAAGTGGTCAGGCTCGAAGGGCCACGGCGTCAGGGCGACGTGCACGTGCGCTTTATGGCCGGTGAGGAAGCCGGACTCCAGGAGTGGGTGGCGCGCGGGCAGCTGGTCGCCCTATGGGACGACGTGGAGCCGTTCCTGCACGACGACCGGCGTCGACTCGCAGTAGTCGAAGAGTCTGTCGACGTGAGAGGTACATCCGAGTTCGACGCGGCGCGCTTCGTGTTCGACTTCGTACGCCCCAAGAACGTGTTGCGCCTGCACACGACGAAGGCGGATGCCGGTGTGGCGGAGATCTTCGATCTCGCGAAAATCGCGACGTTGCTTGGTATCGAGCCAGATGAGCTGACCGCCCAACCGCTCTGCTTCGTCGACCGCAACGGTGTCCTCGTCTCCCCGTGGTCAGCGACCCGAACCATGGCACGCCGGATAGCCGACAAGCTCGGTGAGGAAGTCCTGGGCAAGGCCCTCGACCAGGAGCGGCGTCTGCGGGACCGCTATGACGGCGAGCCGTCGTGGCGGCGTGACGACAAGGAGTTGCGGCAGTTCGAACGTGTGGCGAACGTGCTGCGCGAGTGGTGCACCGGCGAGGTCGTCGAGCGTTTCGACGAACTGCGTGCACTTCGAGAGGAGGTGGTCCGACTGGGCGAACTCGTTCAACGAGCTGTCGCCGAACTGCGCCAGCGGAAGGCGCACGCTATGGCTGCCACCATCGAGCGCGACCTCGGAGTCCTGGATGCCACGTCTGGTGCCGGTACGCGTCGGCGTTGACTTGCGGCGTTGGAGCGGCGTGCGGCCCGCGGTACTCCTTTTCCGGACGGTGTGGGCTCCATTCGCCCAAGTACGGTCGCAGTTCGTCCGGTGTGGGGGTACGGTCGAACTCGTCCGCGGTGAGTCCCTTGGGGTCACGCACCGGGTCGATGCTGTCAGCCATGGACCGCCCCCAATCGATCCACGACGACAGCGCGTCACGACTATCGGGTAACGCCTCGGTGCGCTCCCGAAGCGCGTCGCAAAAGGCACGGACCTGGTCCGCCATCAGCCAGGAATCCAAGGCGTGGCTAAAGATTTCCGCGCGGCGCTCCTCTGTCGCGCGGACGCGGGCCTGAGCCATCGCCTGCTCCCATAGCGCGAGCTTCTCCGCTGCCTCCCGTCTTTGCTGGGCGTCGAACTCCTCCAACGCCCGTCTGCGTTCGCGGTCGGCCTCCTCCTCGGCGGCCACACGATGCTCGATCTCGTCGACGACTTGGTCGAGCATGTTCTCGAGGCGAGCCCGGCCCTTATCGCTCCACGTACTACGCCGTGCGTGGTGTGACTCCACGAGCTCCAGCCGGAGGCGACCTGAAGGAACCGACTCGCGCACCAAGGGCTGACGTTGCCACGAGTAGCGCTTGTGGCTGGCCGTCCCTTGCTGAGATGTATGTGCAACCTCCTCGTACTCCTCTTTGACGGCGACGGTGAATTTCCGTGCGCCCACCTGGATGAAAAGTTCCTTGTGCTTGCGCTTCTTGGACATCGCCAACGTGTAGCCGCGCCGCCCCGCAGCCCGCGATAATCCTTCGACAAGTCCGAGCGCGCGAGGCATCGCTGACTCGGAGACCGCCATCACATCTGGGTGGGCCCGCAACATCCTGGTCAGCTCGGGCGTTGCCGCTACCTGATCGCGAACGCCGAGCCTGATCCGATTCCACTCGGTCTCCTCCGGATTTGCCGCGTCGACGAGCTGGATGATCAGGTCCCCACCGTTGCGGCCCGTATGCCGGAGAAGAAACCCTTCCGGCACGAGCCCGCGCTGCTTCAGTGCGTGGATGGCGCGACGGTACGCCGCGCGCGATGTCTCGTCCGGATTCTCGATCCGCAGAGTCCCGGCGTCCTTCAGTTGTTGAATAAGCCTCGTGGCATCGGGAAAGTTGGATGCGTCTGGCATGGCGGTCGAACTCCCCACCTGTGAAGCAGGATAACGCCCGTGTCGCAGGTAGGAGTCTCCTGCCTCGGTGATCCGTGCGGTCCAAGCCCCGTTCTCCCGAGGAGTCGTGACCAGCCCACGTGCGCGAAGCGCGTAGACGGTCGCGGCTAAGAACTCCTAACGCAATGAGTGGTGGCGTTGGAGGCGTCGCCAGCAGATGATCGAGCAGGCGATGCTGAGGAAGGCCTCGTGGATGTCGTCGCGGATCTCCCAGCGGACGCGCAGGCGGCGGAACCAGTGCAGCAGCGCGAGGGTCTGTTCGACCACCCAGCGGTGGACGCCCAGACCCGAGCCGTGTTCGACGCCGCGGCGGGCGATGACCGGCCGGATGCCCTGGGCGCGGAGTTGGCGGCGGTACTTGTCGTGGTCGTAGGCCCGGTCGGCGAACAACCGGCCGGGCCTACGCCGCGGCCGTCCCACCCGTCCACGCACGGGCGGGACGGCGTGGACCAGCGGCATCAACTGGGTGACGTCGTTACGGTTCGCGCCGGTCAACGTCACCGCCAAGGGCACGCCGCCGCCGTCGGTGATCACGTGGTGCTTGGAGCCCGCCCGGGCACGGTCGACCGGGCTCGGCCCGGTTTTGGGCCGCCCTTCACCGCCCTGATCGACGAGGAGTCCACCACCGCCCGAGACCAGTCCAACGCCCCCGCGGCCTGCAACCTCGCCAACAGCAGCTCGTGCAGCCGGGACCACACCCCTGCGGCGTTCCAGTCCCGCAACCGCCGCCAACACGTCATGCCCGACCCGTAGCCCAGCTCCTGGGGCAGGAACTCCCACTGGATGCCCGTGTAGAGCACGAACAGGATGCCGCACAACGCCTTGCGATCGTCCAACCGCCTACGACCGGGATACCGGAACCGCCGCTCGACCTTCGGCAACAGCGGTTCGATCAACTCCCACAGCTCGTCCTCGACCTCCCAAGGCCGACGCCGGGCCACACCAACCTCCCACCGGACCAACACCACATCCGACAAGATCACAGCATACCCAAGATCATTCTGTTAGGAGTTCTAAATCAGGCGTGTGGGAGCCGATTTGCCCGTCACCCGCCGCCACTTGGCGGAGAACGGACACCTGACGCTCGTTCAGTTTCGCGCGCCGCTGCACATCGCAAGCACACACCCTTGCGGGCACACTGGGCAAGCCGACTCACCGGCTGCTCCTTGCGTTACCGCCCCGGAGGCGCAACTCGGCCGTCCCGGCCGCGGAACGAGAGCGTGTGGAGGCTCGCGTGTGTTCGCCTCAGCCCGCGCCAGCGCTGGCTACGACGAGCTCTGTGAGGGGAGAGGGGTCGGTAGGGGCGATGTACCGGTAGCTCTGGGGCGGCTGGAATGCGGCGTGTGATCGCAACCAGCTGAGCGTCAAAGGTTCCGGCAGCGCCCGAGGAGCGGCAATGGCGAGTGCGGTGGCGTGTTCGGCACCGGTGAAGTAGTCGGCGAATTCCGCCTGGGACAGGCCCAGCCTGCCGCGATAGCGGCGCCAGATGGCCACTGGGCTGGCGGTGTCCCTGTCTGCCAGGGTCGCCACGCCCACCACGGCCATGACGGGGGAGCTGGCGTAGAGGACGAGAAGCGTGCCGGATGGTGCGGATACGCGGGTCCGTCGCAGTTCGATGGTCTTCGTGCCGTCGAGGATCGCCTGGGCGAATCTGGGGCGAAGCGACAGCAGCAGTGGGCGTGGGGCGGGCAGGTGCTCGCCTTCGGGTGCTGGTGTCGCGATCATGGCTCGGACCTTATCTGCGAGCGCGGACGAACACACGTTCGACGCGATGCGTTCTAATGTGACCGGGGTTACGCAGTGCCGGTCTGGTATAGGGCGGCGAACAGTTCCGACTTGACGGGTTGAGGTCCGTAGAACGCCTTCGGCCCGCCGTGCTGCTCTCTGAGCTGGTTGTACGTACTGGTGGAGATCGGCCTGTCGAACAGTTCGGTGTCGGAGAACCGCACGGCTTGCATGGTCGGTCTGCCGTTGGCGAGCTTCTCCAGAAGCGGCAGGTCGAGCACGCCGTAGTGCTTGAGAGCTGCGTGCAGCCGTACCGGCGTATCGACGTCGATGGCGTCCAGGAAGGACGTGCCGATGATCTCCGCCGAGGTGTGGCGCCCTTGGCTGACTCGCCACAGGACCCTGGCGGGCGCGGTCAACCTGGCGTCATCGGCCCGGTAGTAGACCTGTTCACGCCCAAGGGACAGTTCGATGGGGCGGGTCGTGAGCTGGATCGGGTAGCCGAGCAGGTCGCCGCTCCACCTGACCTGAATGGGGATGACGTAGTGCGGTAGCGCGCTGTCGGTGAGTTTGGCCGGCCAGAGTGACCGCTCGATCTCGGCGGCCGTGTGAGGGGGAAGACCAGGGCGCAGCAGCGGCCCCGGCCCCACGTTGACGAGGTGACGTGCCTCGTTGGCGGCGTGGCCGATGTCGTGGCTGCTCCCGCACATCGGAACGACCCATGCGTACCGGTGGTCACCGTGGTGGTGGAACGGGTCGGACGCCATCGCGCGGCCGAGGACGCCGCCCACGTGCCGGTCGGAGACGTCGATTACACGTGCGCCGTGCTCCCGCGCGTCGCGGCGTAACAACCAGAGGAGCTGGCGGGCGATCGTGTCGGACAACTGGTGTCCAGCCGTCCGCAACAGCGGTACCCGTAAGACCTGATCGTCGAGGTACGCGGCGTAGCAGGCGATCGCGGGCTCGTCGCCCGTGCGGATCAGCCAGCGCGGCACCTCCTCCCGCGCGAGTCTGCGCAGCAGGTCGCGCAGTTCGCCGCGGGTCTCACCCGAAGTCCTGCCCAGGAACTCCAATAGGCGGGGCTCGTCATCCGCGCCGGCTCGCACCTGGTCGTAGGCACTGCCTTGAAGCCGTGCGGGCTGGTAGGCCCACGCCCGCGCGACCTCGTCCAAGTGGGTGACAAGGTGATCCGGATCGAGGACGTGGAAGGAAGCCAGGGCGGGCACCGTCCGCTGCAGGCTCTCGAACCGCCTTCGTAGCCCGTCGTCCCAGGTCAACAGGACACCAACGCCGGAGGCGGCCGCCTCCGCGATCTGCCACAGGTCTCCCTCGTCCTGGGGCGACAGCGCCCGTCCGGCACCGGCCGACGCTCGGACCAGTTGCGCGAACACCTTCTCGGCTTCACCGGCAGCCCCAGTCCGCCGTGTGTAGTGGTTCGCGGCCTGCTCGATGGGAGTCCGTTGGTCCAAGGGGCGGTGCGCCAACTCCCGGTCGACACCGTTGGTCACGACCAGGCGAAGACGACCTTCCAAGTGATCGGCGACCAGTACCTGGGACCGCTGCGCGCCGGGCATGTCCGCCCGTGTGTGTAGGTCCATGAGGATGTTCAGGTCGAGAGCCGCCTCCAGCAGATCCGGCTCGTCTGCCAGCAGCACGGGTTGAGTGAGGAAGCTGAACAGGTCCTCATGGCCGTGATCCAGCCACCACACCGTCATCGGGCTGCGGTCCTTGCCGCGGCCGATGGCGGGACCGCGGGCGTGGAAACCCAACGCCTCCCACATGCGGTTGAGCCCGTAGTCGTCCCGGCACTTGGCTCGTATACCCAACCGTGACGAATGCCTGGACCGGATCTCGGCCACCAACGCGCTGGCCACACCCGAACCTCGTGCCTCGGAGGCCACGCACAGGTGCGACAGCATGACCTGGTTGTTGCGAGGCAGCCGGAACAGGGCGTAGCCCACGGGCCGGCCGTCGATCTTCGCGGCCATCAGGCTGCCTCGGTACGCGGCCTCCCGGAACGCGCCCGCCGGCATCATCCCCAGGGTTCGGCTGTACCGCTTGCCTAACTTGATGATCTCATCGACCACCGGATCACCCGGCCGTACCTCGTCAACCTCGAGCGTGCCCATAGAGCGGGCACTTTACTGGTCATCCTGCCGGGACCGAGGTGGTAACCGACGCCGACCCACCCCGTCGCCTGTCGTATGCGTGTCGGCCCTGGTCACGATGCTCAACGCCGTCGCCGAGTCGCGCTCCTGCGGTCGCCGGTCGAAGTTTCCGCATGCGAGACAGGCTTCTCGCCCAGGCACCGGCAGCCGTCGAGCTGCAGCTGGCGGGCCGCAGACTCCGCCCATGCCGCCGAGTGAGTGCTGAAGCTCGACGCCTGCTCAGAAGCTCAAGCGGAGTTGCACGACTGGGCCAGCGAAGGCCGTATCCCCGTAGGAGACCAACGGGAACAGCAGTGACCGGGGATGGGCGTTTTCCGCCCCTCAAGTCAGCCTCGCGGAGGGAACAGGGATGACCTGCGGTAATGCTTGATCACTTTGGTGCCCCCGGTGCGACTCGAACGCACACTGGACGGATTTTGAGTCCGCTGCCTCTGCCGATTGGGCTACGGGGGCCAGCGGGAGCACTGTACTCGATCAGGTCGCCCGGCCGCCGTTCGGGTCGGTGGCGGCCGGGCGGGGGTGGTCA
Organism: Saccharothrix sp. 6-C; assembly: GCF_016695385.1. NCBI lineage: Bacteria > Bacillati > Actinomycetota > Actinomycetes > Pseudonocardiales > Pseudonocardiaceae > Saccharothrix > Saccharothrix sp. 6-C. Next base: position 6,640,089 of record NZ_CP064192.1, read on the forward strand.
GGAGCGGACCAGGCGGCTGATCGCGGCGGAGGCTTCGGCGATCTTCGCGTCGGCCACCTCGCCGCCCTCGGCCACGGCCTGGGCCACGCAGTGCTTCAGGTGCTCGTCGAGCAGCCCCAGGGAGACCGCCTGCAACGCCTTCGTCGCGGCGGAGATCTGGGTCAGCACGTCGATGCAGTACTCGTCGTTCTCGACCATCCGCTGGAGGCCGCGGACCTGCCCCTCGATGCGGCGCAATCGCTTGAGGTACGCGTCCTTGTCCGCCGTGTAACCGAGCATCGCTCCCGACCTTCCCTACCCTGGGCGGGTATCCGTGTCCAGGATAGGCCACTCGACCGGGTGTGACCGGCACCACGGGGTGACGCGGAGGGGGCCGCACATTTCGGCACGGTGCGGTTTGTGTCGCGAAATGACCCGTCCGGGGGCATCGGACACATTTTCCCGGCGAAAGGTTAGGCGATATTCCTCTCGTGCACTATGGTGTCGACCTAAGCGTGTGGCGCAGTAACAAGTCGAGGGCAGCACGCGCTATGCGAGCACACACGGAGGAACAGTGGCACAGCAGACCGTCGTCCAACTCATCGACGACCTCGACGGCAGCGAAGCCGCCGAGACCGTGACCTTCGCGCTGGACGGTGTGGAGTACTCCATCGACCTCTCCAAGGACAATGCGGACAAGCTCCGCGAGTCCCTGGCCGACTTCGTCGCCAAGGCGCGCCGCGCAGGTGGCCGCAAGCAGCGCAAGGGCACCGGCAAGAGCACGGTAAAGGCTGGTGACAAGGCGCAGGCCCAGGCCATTCGAGACTGGGCCCGCGCGCAGGGCCACCAGATCTCCGACCGGGGCCGCATTCCCCAGGGCCTGGTCGTGCAGTTCCAGGAAGCCCACGCTTCCTGACTGGCGCCGTTTTCCCCTGCGGTGGACTACCTCTGCCGCAGGGGAGAACAGCAGGTCAGGGCAGGGTGGAACGCCCTGGGAACGCCACGCCCGCCAGCCTGAGCAGGGCGGTCGCCTTGACCGCGGTCTCCTCGAATTCCTCCTCGGGGTCGGACAGCGCGATGACCGCGCCGCCGACCCCGAAACTCACCTTGTCGCGGTCCACCACCAGCGTCCTGATGACGATGCTGAAGTCGGCCGTTCCGGAGAGTGAGAAGTATCCGAGCGCCCCGGAGTAGACACCCCTGGGCCCGGCTTCCAGCCCGTCGATGATCTGCATTGTCCGGATCTTGGGCGCTCCTGTCATGGACCCGCCGGGGAACGCCGCCCTAACCACCCGTGCGGCCGAACTACCGGAACGCAGACGGGCCCGAACGGTGCTGACGAGCTGGTGCACTGTCGCGTAGGTCTCCACCTCGAAGATCCTGGGCACCTCGACGCTGCCGACTTCCGCGCAATGGCCCAGATCATTGCGGACCAAGTCCACGATCATGAGGTTCTCGGCGCGGTCCTTCGCGCTGGCAGCCAAGGCCGTGCGCAAAGCCCGGTCCTCGGCGGCGGTCGCCCCGCGGGGGCGCGTCCCCTTGATTGGCTCGGATTCGACGACACCCTGTCGGTCGACCCGGATGAACCGCTCGGGTGAAGTGCTGAGCACGGAGAGCGCACCGAAACGGAGCAACGCCCCGAACGGCGCCGGGCTTTCCGCCCGCAGGAACCGGTAGGCGTCCCACGGGTCGAGCGGCCCGCGCCACGTCACCGTGTTCGTCAAACACACCTCGTAGGTCTCGCCGGCGGTGATGGCCTCCTGGCAAGCCGCCACCAGCTTCAAGTACTGCGAACGGCCGTGTCGCGGCTGCACGGAGCGGGCCCGGGCCGGGCGGGGCGCGGGCGTCGGGGGCGCGCTGAATTGGCGCAGGAAATCGGCCGTTCGGCCCAACCAGCCGTCCTCGTCGGACAACGCCAACAGGTAGACGCACCGGGAATCGTGGTCGAAAACCAGCGCCCGGTCGGCGAACACGAATGCCGCGTCGGGTTGCTCCGAACGGTGCGCCGCCGTGCCGCCGCATTCCGCCTTCAGCTCGTACCCGAGGTAGCCCACCCAGCCGAGCGCGAACTCGAACGGCACGTCCGGCGGGGCCACCCGCCACGCCGCCAGGTCGGCCTCCAGCCAGTCGAAGAACGGCCCGGGTCGGGTCACCCCGTCGACCGTCACCTCGCCGGTCCACACGTCGTACGTCGCCACGCGCGCCAGCGGCCCGGACGCGTCGCCCATCACGGAGAACCGGCCCCGGTCCCCGGTGAGGCTGCTGTCCAGCCAGAACGCGTCGTGGGACGCCCCGTACAGCGCCGCGTGGACGTCCTCCGGCGACGGGTGCACGTCGACCCGCCGCACCAACACCTCACGGACCGCCTCAGGCGCCGATTCAGGTGCGGAAGGGTCCGGCTGAACCGACGGAGCCGACGGAGCCGACGAGGCCGGCACCGCCGGAGGAGCCACCGGCAGCACGGGCAGCACGGCGGCGCGCTCGGTCAGGTCGCGGAAGTTGGCCAGCAGCTGGTGGCCGTGCGACGTGCACACCGACTCGGGGTGGAACTGCACGCCCCAGGCGGGCCGCGACCGGTGCCGCACGCCCATCAGCACGTCGTCGGACGGCGCCCAGGCGATCGGTTCCAACGACGGCGGCAGGTCCGACACGGCCAACGAGTGGTAGCGCACCACGGGCAGCGGCGACGGCAGGCCGGCGAACACGTCCACCCCGGTGTGCCGCACGTGGTCCACCACGCCGTGCCGGGGCGTGACCAAGCCCACGGACGCGCCGTGCGCGAGGCACAGCCCCTGGTGACCGAGGCAGACGCCCAGGAGGGGGATGTCGGCGTGCTCGACCACCGCGCGGCACAGGCCGAAGTCGGCCGCGCGCTCCGGCCGGCCCGGTCCGGGCGAGATCACCACGTTGTCGAAGCGCCGCAGGTCGGACAGCCGGAACCGCGGGTCGTCGTGGGTGATGACGACCGGTTCGCGCCCGTTCACCTGAGCCAGGTACTGGAAGAGGTTGAACGTGAACGAGTCGTGGTTGTCGATGAGCAGCGTCCGCATGGCAAACAGCACGGTACCTGCACAGACACCCGGTAGGAGGCCCCCGGAGCAGGGAGCCGGAGGACCGCGGACGCCGAAGAGGCCGGGCGCGCGCGGCGCCCGGCCTCCCCGTCCCCGGTGGTGGCTCAGTCCAGGTGGAACTTGGGGTCCGCGGCCAGCGCCGCGAGCTGCGTCCCGGTCAACGCCGGCCGCGACAGCGCCGGGTGACCCGACTCCAGGAACTCGCTCGAGTACCCGACGGTCACCAGCGTGCCGTCCGGGTGCCGGTAGAACGCCGCGGAGTCCATCGTGTTGCTGTCGGCGTCCGGGGTGGCCCCGGTGACGAGGGCGACCTGCTTGCCGCCGACGTCGACCAGCGCACAGGCGCCGCCCTCGACCGGGTACGCGTACCTGGTCGCCGCCGCGCACCCGACGAGGTCGCCGAGCCGGGTGTTGCCCCTGGTCTCGACCCGGATGAACAGCTCGCCGACACCCGCCTCACCGGTGATCACTACCGGTGTGCGCGCGTCGTAGTTCCAGACCTCCAGGTCGCCCGCGTACTCGGCGAACTGCGCCTGGCGCCAGGTCATGGGCCCGTAGTCGGCGAAGCCGATCCGGGTCCGGTCCTCGGCCCTCACGCCGGGCGGCAGCGACGAGGCCAGGTCGTTGAGCAGCCGGACGCCCTTGTCGGCGCGCGGCCCGCTCGTGGCGGTCCGGTCGCTCTGCCCGTTCGGCCACGGGGTGCTCGTGTCGGACAACGGACGTCCGCTGGGCGGCAGCACGGTCGCCGACGGTCCCCCCGTCGGCAGCACGGTCGCCGACGGCCTTTCCGACGGTGGCCGGTCGGTCGGGGTGACCCTCGGCGCGGACTCCGACGGCTGCCCGCCCGCCACCTGGATGCCGGGACCGCCGCCGGTCAGGGTCGGCACCATCACGGCGCCGACCGCGATCGCCACCACCGCGAGACCCGCGACCGCGCCGCCCCAGGTGGCCTGTCGACGGCGCTGCGCGCGTCGGCCGCGGTCCAGCGCGGCCTCCGGGCTCATGGGCGGCGGCGGGCTGCTCGCCACCATCACTTCCTGCAACGCGCTCTTCAGCTCGTGCTCGTTCATCGCACCTTTTCTCCCTGCTGGGGGGTGATCAGGCCGCGCAGCGTCTGCAGCCCCCGCGCGGCCTGGCTCTTCACCGTTCCTTCGGAGCAGTCCAACGCCCTGGCGGTCTCCTCGACCGACAGGTCTTCCCAGTACCGCAGCACGAGCACGGCGCGTTGCCTCGGCGGCACCTTCGCCAGTGCCGCCAGCAGCACCAGCCGGTCCTCCGACGAGCCGCGCGTGACGCCCGCCACGTCGGCGGTCGTCTCGCTCACGCGTTCCTTGCGGAACCAGCCCCGGCGCAGTTCGGACACGAACGTCCGGACGAGGGTCTGCCGGGTGTAGGCGTCGAGTGCCTCGTGCCGGTTGATCCGCCGCCACGCCACGTAGAGCTTGGCGAAAGTGGTTTGGACCAAGTCCTCCGCACGGTGCCAGTCGCCGCACAGCAGGTACGCCGTGCCGCGCATGGCCTCGGACCGCGCCGCGAAGTACTCCGCGAACGCCGCGTCCCGATCACTCATCTGTCCTCCCCCGTACTGCGGTACGCGGTAATCACGCCCGCGGGCGGCCAGGGGGTTGCATGCCCGTCGCGGGATTCGTGGAAACTGGACGCACCACCACCGGGAGGCCCCGCCTTGTTCTTCTTCGTGCTGTTCGCGGTCGTGATGGGCGCGGCCCACTACTACATCTGGAAGCGCGCCGTGCGGGCCACGACGCGGCCCGGGCGTGGCCGCCGGATCGGCACCTGGGTCGTGCTGTTCCTCTACCTGCTGGTGATGTCGGCGTTGGCGGTGAGCAGGCTCGGCGAGTCGGGGTTCGTCGCCGCCGTGGCGTGGCCGGGGTTCATCTGGCTGGCGGGCGCGTTCTACTTCTCGTTGGTCCTGGGCGTGCTGGAGATCCCCCGGCTGGTGCTGAACCGCGCGGCGCGCGCGCACGAGGCGCCGGTGCCGGTCGGCGCGCCCACCGCCGAGGTGGAGCAGCCCGGGGCGGCGCTCGAAGGGCAGCCGGCGGACCCGGGCCGGCGGTTGTTCATCGCGCGGTCGCTGGCCGTCGCGGGCGGCGTGGCCACGGCGGGCGTCGTCGGCTTCGGCACCACGCAGGCGCTGGGCGACCCGGTGGTCAAGCGGGTGCCGGTGACGCTGGGGAAGCTCGACCAGCGGCTGTCCGGCTACCGGATCGCGGTGGTGAGCGACATCCACCTCGGGCCGCTGCTCGGCCGCGGGCACACCGAGCGGATCGTGCGGATGATCAACGAGCAGCGGGTGGACCTGGTCGCCATCGTGGGCGACCTGGTCGACGGCACGGTGGCCGCGCTGGGCGAGGCGGCGGCTCCGCTGGGCGACCTGGTGAGCACGCACGGCAGCTTCTTCGTCACCGGCAACCACGAGTACTACTCGGGCGTGGAGCCGTGGGTGGCGGAGCTGGAGCGGCTCGGGGTGAACCCGCTGCGCAACGAGCGGCTGCGGATCGAGCGGGCCGGCGCGTCGTTCGACCTGGCGGGGGTCAACGACGTCACCGGCGAGACGTTCGAGGACGGCCCCGACTACGCCCGCGCCCTGGACGGCCGCGACACGTCCACGCCGGTCGTGCTGATGGCGCACCAGCCGGTGGCGGTCCGCGAGTCCGCCAAGCACGGCGTGGACCTGCAGTTGTCCGGTCACACGCACGGCGGGCAGATGTGGCCGTTCCACCTCGCGGTGGGCTTGCAGCAGCCGGTGCGCAGCGGTCTGGAGACCGTCGACGGCACCCAGGTCTACACCAGCAACGGGGCCGGGTTCTGGGGTCCGCCGGTGCGCGTCGGCGCGGCGCCGGACATCTCCGTCGTGGAGTTGCGTCACAAGTTCGCCGGCTGATAGCGCATTTTCCGCCGCCAGCACCTAGAGTGGACCGCCGTGCCCGAACACGGTCGGACCGTGCCTGATCACGGTCGCGAAGGGGGACCCCTAGCGAGATGACGACGAGCTTTGCCGACGAACGGCTCCACGAGGCAATGGCTCGTATTCGTCGTTTCCTGGACCACGACCGGCCCGAGACTCCCTGCCTGGTCATCGACCTGCCGACGGTGCGGGACCGGTTCGCCGCGATCCGCGCCGCGCTGCCGCGGGTGGGGATCTTCTACGCGGTCAAGGCGAACCCGACGCCCGACGTGGTCGGGCTGCTGGCCGCCGAGGGTTCGAGCTTCGACGTCGCGAGCCCCGCCGAGATCGACCTGTGCCTGGCCCGCGGCGCGGCGCCGGAGGCCGTCTCCTACAGCAACCCGATCAAGAAGGCGCGGGACATCGCGTACGCCCACGGGCGCGGTGTGCGACTCTTCGTGTCCGACAGCGAACAGGACGTGCGCGCCCTGGCCGAGCACGCGCCCGGCGCGTCCGTGCTGCTGCGGATCCTGGTCGACAGCAACGGTTCCACCTACCCGTTCGGCAAGAAGTTCGGCTGTTCGCCGGAGATGGCGACGGATCTGCTGCGGTTGGCCGCCGAACTCGGACTCGTTCCGCTCGGGGTGGCCTTCCACGCCGGGTCCCAGCAGCTCGACCCGAACGGCTGGGACGGCGCGATCGCCGACGCGGCCGTGATCATCGGGAAGCTGCGCGCCGAGGGGCTGTCGCCGACCACGGTCAACCTGGGCGGTGGGCTGCCCGCGGGCTACCTGGCGCAGCCGCCGCCGCTGGCCGAGTACGCCGCGGCCATCACCGCGTCGATCACCCGCCACTTCGGCGACTTCACGCCCGAGGTGATGATCGAGCCTGGACGCGCTATCGTGGCGGAGTCCGGGGTGATCCGCTCAGAAGTGGTGCTGGTGTCCCGGAAGTCCTATTCGGACGAACGGCGCTGGGTGTTCCTCGACATCGGCCGCTACGGCGGCCTCGCGGAGACCGAGGGCGAGGCCATCGCGTACCCGATGGCGACCAGCCGCGACGGCGTGCCGCAGGTCGACGTGCCGGTCGGTCCGGTCGTGCTGGCCGGGCCCACGTGCGACGCGGACGACGTGCTGTACCAAAACACGTGCTACGAGCTGCCGCTGGAACTGCGCGCGGGCGACCACGTCGACCTGCTCGGCGCGGGCGCCTACACGGCCAGCTACTCGTCGGTGGCGTTCAACGGCTTCCCGCCGCTGGCCACCCACTGCGTGCGATGAGCACGCCCCCGCCTGTCCGCTGATGTGCCCTCCTGAAGATGTTTGGAGTGATTGATGTCCGAACTCCCGTGCGAATCCGAGCCGGTTGGCTTGTTCGCAGGACAGCACGTGCTCGCCGAGCTTGAAGGCGTGAGCCCCGAACTGCTCGACGACGAGCGGTTCCTGCGCCACGCGCTCGGTGAGGCGCTCACCCAGGCTGACGCCACGGTGTTGGAGGTGGTCTCCAAGCAGTTCGAGCCGCAAGGGGTCACCGTGCTGGCCCTGTTGTCGGAGTCGCACGCGTCCATCCACACGTACCCCGAGGTCGGGGCCGTGTTCGTGGACGTGTTCACCTGCGGCACGCGCGCCAAGCCCGCGCTCGCGGTGCAGTTGCTGGCCGAAGCGCTGGGAGCTGCGTCGGCACGGACGGACATGATCAGCCGGGGCCACCGCGTCCCCGCGCTCGTCGGTGAGGAGAAGGCGTCTTGATCCGCGAACCGCTCGCGGCCGGCATGACCAGGCACTGGGACGTCGACGAGGTCGTGGTCGACACCCGGACCGAGTTCCAGCACCTGGTGATCGCCCGCACGTCCCAGGGGTTGTCGCTGTTCTGCGACGACGACCGGCAGAGCACCGAGTTCAGCCAGCTGACCTACCACGAGGCGCTGATGGTCCCGGCGCTGCTGCTCGCCGACCGCGTGGACCGGGTGCTGGTCATCGGGTCGTCGGAGGGCGTGGTGTGCCAGATGGCGGTGGCCGCCGGCGCCTCGGTGGTCGACCACATCGACATCGACGCGCAGGCCGTGCGGCTGTGCGCCGAGCACCTCCCCTACGGCTACACGCTGGACGAGCTCGCGTTGGCGGAGAAGGGCGAAGGCCCGATCCACGTCCGGTACATCGACGGCTACGAGCACATCCGGACCACGTCGGAGCGCTACGACATCGTCCTGGTGGACCTGCCGGACGAGCGCGAGGAGGAGGCGCAGCACAACCGCTTGTACGGCGCCGAGTTCCTGGCGATGTGCAAGGCGCTGCTCACGCCCGGCGGCGTGGTCGTGTCGCAGGCGGGCTGCCAGACGATGTGGCGCAACACGACGCTGATCCGCATGTGGGAGCGGTTCAACGAGGTGTTCGACACGGTCGCGTACTACGGCTCGGACGAGCACGAGTGGGCGTACCTGTTCGGGCGCGCCGACGAGGTGGCCGACCCGACCGCGCTGATGGTCGAGCGGCTGCCCGGGTGCGGCTACCAGCCGGAGACGATCGACGACCTGGCGCTGGTGGGCAACTCGATCCCGCCGTACCTGGTCCGCCACTCGCTGGCCTGACGCGAGAGTCGTACCTCCACGTCGCGTGAGTCCTGCGTTCACGACGCGAGAGTCCTACGTTCACGAGCCCTGAGTTCACCAGTCGACCGACCACCCGGTATGCCGAATGTCGAACTCAGGTGCTCCGAACGTAGGACTCTCGCGCGTTCAGCGTTGGACTCTCGCGTTGTGGGGGTCAGGACAGGGCGCGGTGGAGGAAGTCGACCTGGAGCAGCAGCAGGTTCTCGGCCACCTGTTCCTGCGGGGTCATGTGGGTCACGCCGGACAGCGGCAGCACGGTGTGCGGGCGGCCCGCGGCCAGCAGCGCCGAGGACAGGCGCAGGGTGTGCGCGGCCACCACGTTGTCGTCCGCCAGGCCGTGCACGATCATCAGCGGGCGCTCCAGCTTCGGCGCGTCGGCGATGAGCGAGTTGGCGTCGTACACCTCGGGCCGCTGCGCCGGGTCGCCGAGGTAGCGCTCGGTGTAGTGGGTGTCGTAGAGCCGCCAGTCGGTGACCGGCGCGCCCGCGATGCCCGCGTGGAACACGTCCGGGCGGCGCAGCACGGCCAGCGCCGCCAGGTAGCCGCCGTAGGACCAGCCCCGGATGCCGACCCTGGTCAGGTCGAGATCGGCCTCGGCGGCCGCGACCGCATGCAGCGCGTCCACCTGGTCCTCCAGGGTGGCCCCGGCGAAGTCGAACGCGATCTCCCGCTCCCACGCCGGACCGCGACCGGGCGTGCCGCGGCCGTCGACGACGAGGACCGCGAAACCCTGGTCCGCCAGCCACTGCGAGGCCAGGTAGGCGTTGCGCGCCGACACGACGCGCTGCGCGTGCGGACCGCCGTACGGGTCGAGCAGCACCGGCAGCTTCGTGCCCGGCACGTGGCCGCGGGGGAACAGCAGCGCCGCCCGCAGGTCCCGCTCGCCGACGGTCAGCAGCCGCACGTCCGGCGTCAGCACGGGGGTCTCGGCGAAGGTGCCGATCTCGCCGCCGGTCGACACGGTGACCTTCGACCCGAAGTGGTCCATCGACGAGCGGGACAGCACCAGCACGCCGCCCGCGCGCGTCGCGCCGTGCACACCGTCCTCAGTGGACAGTCGGGTGACCTCGCCGTCGCCGACCAGGAAGACGTGCGTCTGCGTCGGGTCGTCGGTGGAGGCGGTGACCAGCACGCCGTCCGCGGCCACGTCGAGCACCGCGCGGACCTGGAAGCCGTCCGGCGTCCGCGGCCGGTCGCCCACGACGAGCCGGTTCGCGTCGCCGATCGGCAGCACGCGCAGCAGTTCGCCGTCCGGCGTCCAGCGCGGCGCGCCCGGCACGATCTCCAGCCAGTGCGGGTCGGTGTCGTCGGCGACCACCTCGGTGGCGCCGGTCTCCACGTCGACCGCCAGCACCAGGACGCGGCGCTGGTCGCGTGACTGGACCTGCACCAGCGGCTTGCCGTGCGAGGTCCACGACACCGAGTTGACGTACGGGAACGCCTCGCGGTCCCACGTCACGTCGGTGCGGCCCGCCCCGAAGACCGCCAGCTCCACCACGGCGTTGGCCTCGCCGGCGGCCGGGTAGGCGATCTCGGCGGCGGGCGTGCCCGGGTTGGCCGGGTCGGCGATGTGCCAGCGCGGCACGGGCGCGTTGTCCGCCCTGGCCGCCAGCACGCGCTCGCCGTCCGGGGAGAACCAGTAGCCCCGGTAGCGGCCCATCTCCTCGGCCGCGATGAACTCCGCCAGGCCCCACGTGACGTCCGGACCGCCCGGCGACGCGACCACGCGGTCCGCGCCGGTCTCCAGGTCCACCACGTGCAGCGCGCCGGCGGCCACGTAGCCGACCTTGCGGCCGGTCGGGTCCAGGCGCGGGTCGATCGCCGCGCCGGCCACCGGCAGCTCGCGGACGGCGGCGGTGGCGAGCTCGATCACGAACAGCCTGCCGGACAACGCGAACACGGCTTGGCGCGCCTCGCCGTCGGTGGCGTAGCCGACGATGCCGGCCGCCGACTCACGGGTGCGCTCGCGGCGGGCCCGTTCCTCCGGGGACAGGTCCTCGGGGTCGGTCAGCAGGACGCCGGGGTCGGCCAGCAGCGTCTCGGACCGGGTCGCGGTGTCGAACGCCCACAGGCCGTTCGCCCGGCTCGTGGCCGTGGCGGTGCGGAGGAAGTACACCTTCGCGCCGTCCGGCGCGGCGGTGAACGTCCGGGGTGCGCCGAGGGTGAACCGCTGGGTGCGCGCGTGCTGGCGCGGGAAGGAGATCTCGTTGCCCACCCGGACACCCTATGTCCCCGGTGCGGGCCCAGGGGGGCGGGTGAAAGGGAAGCATCGGGCGCTGTTCCGGCCGGCGGCCCTCCCTACCCGCCTTTATGGTGACGTCGTGGAGTCGGACAATGGGCGGGCACAACACCGGACCATAATCGTCGTCGACGTGGAAAAGTTCACCCACGGCAGCCGCACAAATGCGGACCAACTGGTGGTCCGGGCCGTTCTCTACCGATCGCTGCGCCGGGCGTTCGGCGAATCCGGCATTCCCTGGGACTCGTGCCACCGGGAGGACCGCGGCGACGGCGTCTTCGTCCTGGTGCCGCCGGAGGTGCCGAAGACCCTGGTGGTGGAGCGGCTGCCGGGCGCTTTGGCGCGGGCGCTGGCCGAGCACGGCGAGGTCGCCGGGCGGGCCGGGGAACGGGTGCGGGCACGCATGGCGGTGCACGCGGGCGAGGTGCACCCGGACCGGCACGGCTTCACCTCCGCGTCGATCAACCTGGCGTTCCGCCTGGTCGACGCGCCGCAGCTCAAGAGCGCCCTGGCGCGGTCGCCCGGTGTGCTGGCGCTCGTGCTGTCGTCGTGGTGCTACGACGAGGTGGCGTGGCACAGCCGGGTGGTCGACCCGCGCACGTTCCGGCGGGTCGACGTGGTGGTGAAGGACACCGCCGCCACCGCGTGGATCGCCCGGCCGGACCACCCCTACCCGCCCGCACGGGCCGGGAGGCCGGCGTGGCGCGGACGCGCGGCGGTGGTGCTCGCCTCGCTGATCGCGTTGTCGACGACGGCGGCGGCGGACCGCCCCGGCGCGCGGGGCGACGCGGTCACCGGCCTCGGCGACGCATTTCCCGGTGACCGGGAATTCCTCGCCCACGTGGTCAACCTGGCGACCGGGAAATGCCTCGCCAGGAACGGCGCCTACACCCACCCGGACGATTCGGAGAAAGACGGCGAGGACATCTACCAATGGGAGTGCGCCGACTCGCACAACCCCGGCCACTTCGTGGTCCTGGCGCCGGTGGCGGGAGGCGACTGGGAGATCCGCAGCAGCGTGCGGGCGGACCTGTGCCTGGCGGCCGACGACGAGCCGGAGACCGACCAGCACTTCCGCGCCTGCCGCCCGGGTGACGACCGCCAGCGGTGGGGGGTGCGGCGGATCCGCGGGCGGGCGCCGGACGCGGTGGTGGTCGAGAACCGGGGCGCGGGCGGGTGCCTCGCCCACCAAGGCGGCCGGCCGGACGTGCACATCCAGGTGTTCCGGCGCGACTGCCGCCCGTTCGGGCAGGACGAGGTCGGCTGGTCGATCCGGCCGTACGCGATGCCGGGGCGCCGGTCGTGCGGCGAGCCGTGGCGCGGTCCGGTGCGCAACAACGGGACCGGGCGGCGCCTGGCGGACGGGACCGGGACGGCGTCGACGGCTCCCGCCGTGTCGATCGTCGCGGTCGGCGAGTCCGCGCACGGCTGCCGGGTGTCGATCTCCGGCACGCCCGGCACGTGGGTCCTCGAGTCGCTGACCGGCGAGGACTGGGTCCGGGTGCACGCCGCGCGCGATCTCAGCGCGTGCCTGGCCGCGGTGGACGGCGGGGTGGCGGCTCGGCGGTGCGACGGGAGCCGGTCGCAGCAGTGGGAGCTGGGGTAGGTCCGACCCCTGTCTTCGGCGGCGGCTGAACCGCGTCGGCCGGGGGGCCGTAGTCGTCGGTGGAGCGATTGACGGACCGAGGAGGAGTGAGTGTGATCCGACGAAACCGCATCGCCATCGCCGTCGCGGGTGGCCTGGCCGCCGTGCTCGCGCTGGTCGTGTGGACTTCCAGCGCCACCGGCCTGCAGGGCCGGACGGTCGCGCAGACCGAGCAGGTCGGCGCCGCGGCCCAGGGCGACTACGGCGACGTTCAGGAGCCCCTGGCCCCTCCGACCAGCGAGGAGGCGGCGCCCGTCGAGGAGCCCGCCGCCGACGCGCCGGAGGGCCAGGCCGCGCCCGCGCCGTCCGGCCCGCAGGTCACGCTGGTCGGCAAGAGCGTGCCCAAGATGGGCGAGGTCGTGCAGGACGGCGACGGCCGCACGCTGTACCGGTTCGACAAGGACACGCCGGACCCGGCGAAGTCCAACTGCGAGGGTCAGTGCGCCGTGACGTGGCCTCCCGTGCTGTCCGACGGCACGCCGCAGCTCCAGGGCGTCGACCCGGCGCTCGTGTCGACCGTGAAGCGGGCCGACGGGACCGAGCAGGTGACGCTCGACGGCTGGCCGCTCTACACGTACGCGAAGGACGAGGCGCCGGGCCAGTGGAAGGGCCAGGGCGTGGGCGGCACGTGGTTCGTGGTGCGGCCCGACGGCAAGCGCAACGTCGAGTGCCTGCCGCCGGGGGTGACGCCACCCGCCGCCTAGTCCACTGTGTCCGGTCCCCTGTGCCCGGTCCCCTGCGCCACGCCCTGATCCCCCGGCCCGGGGTTGGCCGGGGGATCAGGGCGTCCCGCAGCGGGTGCCGCCGATGCCGCTGACCAGGCGCGATGGAAGAAGTCGGAAAACTTCCGCGGAGGATGTCGAGAACCGGTGACCGGCTCCGTCCCAGGGGTGTGAGCGACCAGAATGGGGTCGCACCGGCACCGAGGAGAACCACGATGGCCAAGTACCTGCTGCTCAAGCACTACCGCGGCGCCCCGTCGGCGGTCAACGACGTCCCCATGGACCAGTGGACCCCGCAGGAGATCACCGACCACGTGCGGTACATGAGCGACTTCGCGGCCAGGCTGGAGGAGACCGGCGAGTACGTCGACGGCCAGGCGCTCGCACCCGAGGGGACGTTCGTCCGGTACGACGGCGAGGGCCGCCCGCCGGTCACCGACGGTCCGTTCGCCGAGACCAAGGACCTCATCGCCGGGTGGATGGTGATCGACGTCGACAGCTACGAGCGGGCCGTCGAGCTGGCCGGCGAGCTGTCGGCCGCCCCCGGCGCCGGCGGCAGGCCGATCCACGAGTGGCTCGAGCTGCGCCCGTTCCTGTCCGCGCACCAGGCCACCGCGGAGTGACGTCCGGAATGGACGCGCTCCTGCTCCGGAGCCTCACGCCGGGCGTGCTCGGTGTCCTCGTCCGCCGCGGAGCCGACTTCGCGGCGGCCGAGGACGCCGTGCAGGACGCGCTGGTGGAGGCGGTCCGCGCCTGGCCGGACGACCCGCCCCGGGACCCGAAGGGCTGGCTCGTCACGGTGGCGTGGCGCCGGTTCCTCGACGCGAGCCGCGCGGACGCCGCCCGGCGCCGGCGCGAGGACGTCCTCGACGAGGAACCGGCGCCGGGGCCGGTGTCCACGGTGGACGACACGCTCCAGCTCTACTTCCTGTGCGCCCACCCGTCCCTGACGCCGTCGTCGGCGGTCGCGCTCACGCTGCGCGCCGTCGGCGGGCTGACCACCCGCCAGATCGCCCGGGCGTACCTGGTGCCGGAGGCGACCATGGCGCAGCGGATCAGCCGGGCCAAGCGCACCGTCGCGGGCGTGCGGTTCGACCAGCCCGGCGACATCGCCACCGTGCTGCGGGTCCTGTACCTGGTCTTCAACGAGGGCTACTCGGGCGACGTCGACCTGGCCGTCGAGGCCATCCGGCTCACCCGGCAGCTCGCGGCGGCGATCGACCACCCGGAGGTGGCGGGGTTGCTCGCCCTCATGCTGCTGCACCACGCCCGGCGCGCGGCCCGGACCGCGCCGGACGGCAGCCTGGTGCCGCTCGCCGAGCAGGACCGCGGCCGGTGGGACACCGGGGCGATCGCCGAGGGCGTCGCGATCCTCCAGGCGGCGCTGTCCCGCGACCGGCTGGGCGAGTTCCAGGCGCAGGCCGCCATCGCGGCGCTGCACGCCGACGCGCGGACCGCCGAGGAGACCGACTGGGTGCAGATCGTCGAGTGGTACGACGAGCTGGCCGGCCTGACCGACAGCCCCGTCGTCCGGCTCAACCGCGCGGTCGCCGTGGGCGAGGCCGACGGGCCGCGCGCCGGGTTGGCGGCGCTCGCGGCCCTGGACGACTCGCTGCCCAGGTACACCGCGGTGGCGGCGTACCTGCGCGAACGCGACGGCGACCTCGACACGGCGGCCCGGCTGTACGCCGAGGCGGCCCGCCGGGCGACCAACCTCGCCGAAGTCGCCCACCTGACCCGTCAGGCGGCCCGGCTCAACGGCCGCCGGTCCCGCTGACGGGCGAAGGGCTCAGACGATGCGGACGGCGTCGGCGAAGTCCAGGCGCGGGTTGCGCGGGTGGGTGCCGGTGTGGTCCGGGTGTCCGATGTTGACGATCACCAGGGGCAGCTGCCCGGTGTCGGCGAAGAACTCGCCGCGCACGCCTTCCGCGTCGAAGCCGCTCATCGGTCCCGCGGCCAGCCCGGCCGCGCGGACGCCGACGATGAAGTAGCCGACCTGGAGCAGCGCGCTGGTCTTGGCCGCCTCGGTGCGCGCCGCGTCGTCCGCGAACGCCGCCTTCGCGCCCGGGAAGTGCGGGAACGTGGTGGCCAGGTGCTCGTGGAAGTCGGTGTCGGCGGCCAGGATCGCGGTCACCGGCGCGGCGACGGTCTTGGCCCGGTTGCCCTCGGCCATGTGCGGCGCGAGGCGCGCCTTGGCGTCCTCGCCGCGGACGAACAGCACGCGCAGCGGCTGGCTGTTCATCGCCGTCGGACCCCACTTCACGAGGTCGTAGACGGCGCGGAGCTGCTCGTCGGTCACCGGCTCGTCGGTGAACGCGTTCGCCGTGCGGGCCTCGCGGAACAGCAGGTCCTGTGCGTCGCGCGGCAGTGCCAGCGCGTCGAGGGTCGCGGTCATGGTGCCTCTTTCGGTTGTCCCGTACGCGGGTTGCGCACGGGACAACCTCCAGTATTGGCGAGCTATTTCGTGTCGTCGTTCACAGGGTCGGGTACAGCGGGTGCTTCGCGGCCAGCACCTCGACCCGCGACCGCAGCTCCGCCAGGTCCGGCGAGGACCCCAGCGCCGCCGCGATCACGTCCGACACCTCGGCGAAGTCGGCCGCGCCGAACCCGCGCGTGGCCAGCGCCGGCGTGCCGATGCGCAGGCCGGAGGTCACCATCGGCGGGCGCGGGTCGTTCGGCACCGCGTTGCGGTTGACCGTGATGCCCACCTCGTGCAGCCGGTCCTCGGCCTGCTTGCCGTCCAGTTCGGACCCCACCAGGTCCACCAGCACGAGGTGCACGTCCGTGCCGCCGGTGAGCACCTTCACACCCGCCGCCGCCGCGTCGGGCTGGGACAGCCGCTCGGCGAGGATCTTCGCGCCCTCGACCGTGCGCCGCTGGCGGTCGGCGAACTCGGGCGACGCGGCGTGCTTGAACGCCACCGCCTTGCCCGCGATCACGTGCTCCAGCGGGCCGCCCTGCTGGCCGGGGAACACCGCCGAGTTGATCTTCTTCGCCAGGTCGGCCTCGTTGGTCAGGATCACGCCGCCGCGGGGGCCGCCGAGGGTCTTGTGCGTGGTCGTGGTCACCACGTGCGCGTGCGGCACGGGGCTCGGGTGCAGGCCCGCCGCCACCAGGCCGGCGAAGTGCGCCATGTCGACCATCAGGTACGCGCCCACCGAGTCGGCGATCCGGCGGAACTCGGCGAAGTCCAACTGGCGCGGGTACGCCGACCAGCCGGCCACGATCAGCTTCGGCTTGTGCTCGGTCGCCAGCCGCTCCACCTCGGCCATGTCGACCCGGCCGTCGGAGTCCGACACGTGGTAGGGCACCACGTGGTAGAGCTTGCCGGAGAAGTTGATCCGCATGCCGTGGGTGAGGTGGCCGCCGTGCGCGAGGTCGAGGCCCAGGATCGTGTCCCCCGGCTGGAGCAGGGCGAACATCGCGCACGCGTTGGCCTGCGCGCCCGAGTGCGGCTGCACGTTCGCGAAGCCCGCGCCGAACAGCGCCTTGACCCGCTCGATCGCCAGCCGCTCGATCACGTCGACGTTCTCGCAGCCGCCGTAGTAGCGGCGGCCCGGGTAGCCCTCGGCGTACTTGTTCGTCAGCACCGACCCCTGCGCCTGGAGCACCGACACCGGCGTGAAGTTCTCCGAGGCGATCATCTCCAGCGTGCTCTGCTGCCGGTGCAGCTCGGCGGCGACGGCGTCCGCGACCTCCGGGTCGAACTCCGCGAGGGAGGTGTTGAAGTGCTCGGACATGTGTGGGGTCTCCCTTACGAGGTGCGCTTGTAGAAGGGCAGTGCGACGACTTCGACCGGCTCGTGCCTGCCGCGGACGTCCACCGAGAGCCGCGTGCCCGGCTCGGTGTTGCCGACGGTGACGTACGCCATCGCCACCGAGTAGCCCAGGGTCGGCGACAACGCGCCGCTGGTCACCTCGCCGATCCGGGCGCCGGAGGCGTCCAGCACCGGGTAGCCGTGCCGCGGCGCGCGGCGCGAGGCGGTCTTCAGGCCGACCAGCACCTGCTCGGCGCCCCGCTCGGCGACGGCGGCCAGCGCCTCGCGGCCGACGAAGTCACCCGGCTTGTCCAGCTTCACCACCCGGCCCAGGTTCGCCTGGAACGGCGTGCGGTCGCGGCCCAGCTCGTTGCCGTACAGCGGCATGCCCGCCTCCAGCCGCAGCGTGTCGCGGCAGCCGAGGCCGGCGGGCTTGAGGTCGTGCGGCGCGCCCGCCTCGAGCAGGGCCTGCCAGACGTGCGCGGCGTCGTCCGGGGCGACGAACAGCTCGAAGCCGTCCTCGCCGGTGTAGCCGGTGCGGGCCAGCAGCACGGGCTTGCCGGCGACCTCGGTCGGGTACGACGCGTAGTACTTCACCGCGGCCAGGTCGGTCGGTGTGAGGCCGGCGAGGATGGCGGTGGCCTTCGGGCCCTGCACGGCGAGCAGCGCGTAGTCGGTCGAGGCGTCCGTGACGGTCGCGTCGAAGCCCTCGGCCCGCTCGACCAGGGCCGCGTGCACGACGGCGGCGTTGGAGGCGTTGGCCACGACGAGGTACTCGTCGTGGCCGGCCGACGTGCGTCCCCCGGCGGTGGGCGCGGAGGGGTCGAGGCGGTACACGATCAGGTCGTCGATCACCCCGCCGTCGGCCTCGCAGATCATCGTGTAGCGGGCGCGGCCGACGCCGATCGCGGACGCGTGGCCGACCAGGGCGTGGTCCAGCGCGGCGCCCGCCTCCGGGCCGGTGAGCAGGATCTCACCCATGTGGGTCAGGTCGAACAGGCCCGCCGACGTGCGCACCGCGTGGTGCTCGGCCAGCTCGCTGTCGTAGCGCAGCGGCATCCGCCAGCCCGCGAAGTCGGTGAACATGGCCCCCAACGCCTCGTGTTCGGCGTGCAGGGGCGTGCGGCGGCTTTCCATCAGGCGGGCCCTCCCTGGGTGCGGACATGCCGATGGGCCGACCGGTCGGGTCGACGGGCGGGCACGTCCGAGAGATTCACGAGCGAAAGGATGACACGGTCCACCGGAGACTCCTCGTCGAGTGAGCCTCCCCCTCTGCCATGAGCCTGAGAGCTTCGCCACCGGGTGAGGGCGGCTTGCACCGTGGGCGAGGCGCACCGGGTGCGCCTGCTTTCCAGAGTTGCCTTCGTCGCGCGGTACCTGGGCCTGAGAGATTCCGGGGAGGAGTTGCTCCTTCGGCGCCCCGCTCGGGGACTCTCCCGCGCGACATCGACGGCCGTGTTCAGTTGGTACCGCCAGACGCTAGGGGTGCCCGGCGGGCGGGGTCAAGCCCGGTCACAGGCTCTTCTCGGCCCGGACGCTCTCGACCACCTTGCGCTCGGCGTAGAACGACACGAACGGGATCGTGCCCGCGAGCAGCACCAGCACCGTGCCCTTGATCGACCAGCGGGACTTGAGCGCGAGGTCGACGGTGAGCACCAGGTACACCGCGTAGAGGAAGCCGTGGATGGGGCCGATGACCTGCACCATGCCCGCGTTGCCGCCCGCGTACTTGGCGATCATGCCGACCACGAGCAGCAGCAGGCCGACACCGACCACGTAAGCCATGAACCGGAACCTGGTCAACGCGCCGCTCATCGCCCTACCTTCGCTCACCGCTGGTCCCGCGCGTTGAGTTCGGCGAGCATGCGGTTGTAGGCCGCGAGCTCTTCGTCCTCGTCGTCCCGCACGGGCGCTCTGACGGGCTCAACGGTAACGACCGGCCGCGACGGCGCGGCCACCGGCTCCGGCGCGGCCTCGTCGGCGGCCTCGGCCCGGCGGCGGGCGTCCAGCCTGCGGATGCGCCACACCATGAACGCGGGGAAGAGGCCGAACAGCGGCCACTGGAACACGTAACCCAGGTTCTGGAACGTGCCGCCGGCCTGGGAGAACCGGTCCCACTGCCAGTAGGCCAGGCCGCAGCACACGACCAGCGACGCCAGGCAGACGGCCCCGATGGCCAGGCGCTGGGGGGTGATGAGGCCTCGCACGCCTCAAGAGTACTTCGCACGGGGCTGGGGCTCCCCGCACGGGAGCCCGCACCCTCCACGGTGAGGGCTCCTCGACCTCAGGAGCCCGCCCCGACTCGTCGGACCTAGGCCACGCCGTCCCGGCGTTGCCTCTGCAACCTGGCCACGCACCAGGCCGCCGCGCTACCCCGACGCAGGTGCTGGAGCACCGTCATCGGGCCGAGGCGACGACCGAGGTCGGCGGGCGAGAGCCCGGCCGCCCGGTAGTCGAGAGCGCGCTGGTCCAGCGGGCTGATGCCCGCGTCCCACCACTGCTCCGCCTCGGACAGGTCGCCCACCAGCTGCCAGTAGCTGGCGGCCGCGGCGAGCAGGGGCTCGGGCACCTCGGGCGCCCGCTTCCGCATCGCCGCCACGTACGCCGGATCCGCGGACTCGACCTTCACCAGGCCGCGGGGACCGCCATTCGCCCGCTGCACCGGGATCCCCGGCGCGGACGGCGGCGCTTCCGCGAGCCACGCGTCCTTGATCCGGTTCACCTCCTGCAGCTCGGCGTCGTCCGAGCGCTCAGCCGCCCACTGCCGCAACAGCTCGTCGACTCCGGAGTCCTCGACCATTCTGCCTCCTCATCGGTCGAAGATCAGCCAATGCGACGCACCGTATTAGCGGGTACCGACAACCGCTAGACCCTGGTTTGTCAAAAACCCTGTTACCAGGGCGTTATAGCCCTCATTCCACCCGTACGGTGCAACGTTCGAGGGCCGTGGTCACCGATCGTGACCGCATTGAGCGGAGTTCGCGGGGCTGCCGCGCGTCCCCTAGGCGAAGAGGCTGCGAACGAAGGTGATGATCGACTCGGCGCCGGACTGGAGCCACCCGACCGCGGTCCGCACCGCTTCGGCGGACTCGTTCGGCTGGGTGATCAGGAGGAACAGCACCAGCGCGACCGCCGCCAGCGTCACCACCTTCTTGACGTTCACTGATCGGTCTCCGTCCGTCCGACTGGGAGGTGCGGCCGTGCGCCGCACCGGTCGTGTCAACGGCCATGGTCCCTCATTCACCCGGATGATGACGATCGAACCCGCCGCCGTCCCTCGACCGGTCGCACGAACACCACGCAACCACGCCTGAGGGACCCCGAGCGTCACCCGAACGGACGATCAAGGGGACCAGTGGTCCCGCCGATCACCAAGGTACGGGCCACTCGCCCACCCCCTGGCACGGACACCGAGGTTCTTCAGACACTGCCACCTCTGCACAGCCCATCACCTGATTGCGCCGAAGCACGCACCGAGCGTGACAAAGGTCGATGACGGCTGCCTCTCATTTCCGTTACCCCTTCAGGTGATTTCGCGCGCCTTTTTCCTTGCTCGATCGGGTCATCACCCGATCACGCCGGACGCCCGCAGCGCGGCGATCTCGTCCTCGCCCAGCCCCAGCCCGGTCAGCACCTCGGCGGTGTGCTCGCCGACCGCGGGCGGCGGGGTCGGCGTGGCCGCGGGCGTGCGACCGAAGCGCGGCGCGGGCGCGGGCTGCGCCACCCCCGCGACCTCGACGAACGTCCCCCGCCCGGCGTTGTGCCCGTGCCCCGGCGCCTCCCCCGGCGCCAGCACCGGCGCGAGGCACGCGTCCGTGCCCTCCGCGAGCGCGGCCCACTCGTCCCTGGTCCGGGTCGCCACCGCGGCGGCGATGCGGGCCCGCAGCTCCGGCCAGTTCGCCGGGTCGTGCCGGCCGGGCAGCCCGGCGTCGGCGAGCCCCAGCACGACCAGCAGCTCGGCGTAGAACTTGTCCTCCAGGGCGCCGACGCTGACGAACCCGCCGTCGGCCGCCTCGTACACGTCGTAGAACGGCGCGCCGCCGTCCAGCAGGTTCGTCCCGCGCGCGCCCGGCCAGGCGCCCACCGACGACATCCCGTGCACGAACGTGGTCAGCAGCGCCGCGCCGTCGACCATGGCGGCGTCCACCACCTGCCCGCGCCCGGACCTCCCCCGCTCGTACAGCGCCGCCAGCACGCCCAGCGCCAGCAGCAGCCCGCCGCCGCCGAAGTCGCCGACGAGGTTGAGCGGCACGGTCGGCGGCGCGCCCGCCCGGCCGATCGGCTCCAGCGCGCCCGCCACCGCGATGTAGTTGATGTCGTGCCCGGCGCGGTCGGCCAGCGGCCCGTCCTGGCCCCAGCCGGTCATCCGGCCGTAGACCAGCCCCGGGTTGCGGGCCAGGCACTGCGCCGGGCCGATGCCCAGCCGTTCGGTCACGCCGGGCCGGAAGCCCTCGACCAGCACGTCCGACTCCGCGACCAGGCGCAGCACCAGCTCGGCGCCCTCGGGTCGGCGCACGTCCACGCCGATCGAGCGCCGCCCGCGGCCGAGCAGCGGCACCTCCGTGCCGCCGCCGACGCGGTCCACCCGGACCACCGACGCGCCGAGGTCGGCCAGCACCATGCAGCCGAACGGCGCGGGCGCGAGACCGGCCAGCTCGACGACCTTCAGCCCCTCCAGCGGCCCCGGCACTAGAGCGACCTCGCGATGATTTCCTTCATGATCTCGTTCGTCCCGCCGTAGATCTTCTGCACCCGCGCGTCCGCCCACGCGCGCGCGATCGGGTACTCGGCCATGTAGCCGTAGCCGCCGAACAGCTGCACGCACTCGTCCACCACCTGGCACAGCCGCTCGGTGGCCCACCACTTGGCCATCGCGGCGGTGGGCACGTCGAGCCGGCCCGCCAGGTGCTCCTGCACGCACTCGTCGACGAAAGCCCTGGTCACGCGGGCCTCGGTGGCGCACTCGGCGAGCTTGAACCGGGTGTTCTGGAACTTGATCAGCTCCCGGCCGAACGCGGTGCGGTCCTTGACGTAGGCCACCGTGAGGTCCACCGCCGCCTCGATGCCCGCGATCGACGCCACCGCGATGATCAGCCGTTCCTGCGGCAGCTGCTGCATCAGCTGGATGAACCCCTGGCCCTCGCCGGTGCCGAGCAGGTTCGCCGCGGGCACGCGGACGTCGTCGAAGAACAGCTCGGCGGTGTCCTGGCCGTGCATCCCGATCTTGTCCAGCACCCGGCCCCGGCGGAAGCCCGCCGCCTGGGCGGTCTCCACGACCAGCAGCGAGATGCCGGTCGCGCCCTGGCCGGGGTCGGTCTTGGCGACCACGACGACCAGGTCGGCCTGCGCGCCGTTGGTGATGAACGTCTTCGAGCCCGACAGCAGGTACTCGTCACCGCGCCGCAGCGCCCGCGTCTTGATGTTCTGCAGGTCGGAGCCGCCGCCGGGCTCGGACATGGCGATCGCGCCGACGTACTCGCCCGAGGCCATCTTCGGCAGCCAGCGCCGCTTCTGCTCCTCGGTGCCGTAGGCGTTGATGTAGTGGGCGACGATCCCGCTGTGCACGCTGTTGCCCCACGCCGTGTCGCCGCACCGGGCCTGCTCCTCCAGCAGCACGGCCTCGTGCGCGAACGTGCCGCCGCCACCGCCGTACTCCTCCGGGATGGACAGGCACAGCAGGCCGAGCCCGCCCGCCTGGCGCCAGAAGTCCCGGTCCACCTGCTTCTGCGCGGCCCAGCGCTCCTGGTGCGGGACGGCTTCCTTCTCGAAGAACGTGCGGGCCAGCTTGCGCAACTGGTCCAGGTCCTCGGTCATCCATGCGGAACGGCGAGTTGGCATGTCCCGACGGTCCCACCGGCCGGCCCGCGCCGCCATGACCGCAGCGCGCTGCGTCCGGGTTGATCGTGAGCGCAAAAGTCAGTGTCCGTCGTCGCCGCCGCGCGGCGACGGGCGAGGTCGCGCGGACTTGCGGCACACTGGGGTATGCGACTGCGGCGGCTCGGGCCCGACGACTGGGCGACGTGGCGTGACATCCGGCTCAGCGCGCTGGGCAGCGACCCCGAGGCGTTCGGCTCGACGTTGGCCCTGGAGCGGCGGTTCGACGAGGCGCGGTGGCGCGAGCTGCTGACACCGGAGCGCGGGGTGAAGGTCGTCGCCGGGGACCCGGAGCCGGTCGGGCTCGTCGCCGGTGTGCCGCACGAGGTCGACCCGACCGTGCTGTACCTGTACTCCATGTGGGTCAAGCCGGAGTTCCGGCGGCGGGGCGTCGGCGAGGCGCTGGTCGGCGACGTGCTGGCGTGGGCGCGTGAGCACGGGTGGGCGCGGGTGCAGCTGCGCGTGTTCCGGGGCAACGACACGGCCCGGCGGCTGTACTCGCGGCTGGGGTTCGCCGGCGAGGGCGAGATCATGGACCACCGGCTCGCCCCGGTGAGCTAATAAGTCACCTCGGCAGGTCATGGGCAACCGAGGCCGCGCTGCCTACCGTGGAGTACATGAGCGAAGCCTTGATCTTCGACGCGGTGCGCACACCGCGTGGCAGGGGAAAGCGCGGTTCGCTGCACAGCGTCAAGCCGATCACCCTGGCTTCCGGGGTGCTCGCGGCGTTGGCGCGGCGCAACGACCTGGACACCTCCGCCGTGGACGACGTGGTGTTCGGCGTCGTGTCGCCGGTCGGCGAGCAGGGCGCGGACATCGCCCGCACGGCGGTGCTGGCGGCCGGGTGGGACCTGCGGCCGGCGGGCATGCAGCTCAACCGGTTCTGCGCGTCGGGCCTGGAGTCGGTGAACCTGGCCGCGGCCAAGGTCGCGTCCGGGTTCGAGGACCTGGTGGTGGCGGGCGGCGTCGAGTCGATGTCGCGGGTGCCGATGGGCTCCGACGGCGGCGCGTGGATGGCCGACCCGGAGACCAACATGGCGGTCAACTTCGTGCCGCAGGGCGTGAGCGCGGACCTCATCGCCACGCTGGAGGGGTTCAGCCGCGAGGACGTGGACGCGTTCGCGCTGCGCTCGCAGCAGCGGGCCACGCTGGCCCGGGACAAGGGGTACTTCGACCGGTCGCTGGTGGCCGTGGTCGACCAGAACGGCTCGGTCGTGCTCGACCACGACGAGGCGATCCGCCCGGAGACCACGCTGGACGGGCTCGGCAGGCTCAAGCCGAGCTTCGCGTTCCACGGCGACCTCGGCTTCGACGCGGTGGCCATCGACCGCTACCCGACCGTGGAGCGCATCGACCACGTCCACACGCCGGGCAACTCGTCGCAGATCGTGGACGGCGCGGCGGCGATGCTGATCGGCAACGAGCGCACCGGCCGCGAGCTGGGCCTCACGCCCCGCGCCCGGATCATCGCCACCGCGATCGTCGGCTCCGAGCCCACGATCATGCTGACCGGTCCCGCGCCGGCCTCCCGCAAGGCGTTGGACAAGGCCGGGCTGACCGTCGAGGACATCGACCTGTTCGAGATCAACGAGGCGTTCTCGTCGGTGGTGCTGAAGTTCCAGCGCGAGCTCGACCTGCCCGACGAGAAGGTCAACGTCAACGGCGGCGCGATCGCCATGGGCCACCCGCTCGGCGCGACCGGCTGCATGATCCTCGGCACCCTGCTCGACGAGCTGGAGCGCCGGGACCTGCGCCGGGGTCTGGCCACGCTGTGCGTGGGCGGCGGCATGGGCATCGCGACGATCATCGAGAGGGTCTGATGGCTATCCACTTCGAGCGGGACGACGAGGGCGTCGTCACCCTCACGATGGACATGTCCGGCTCGGCGAACGTGATGAACGCCGAGTACCACCAGGACATGGGCGACGCGGTCACGCGGCTGGAGGCGGAGCGCGACGACATCACCGGCGTGGTGCTGACGTCGGCCAAGAAGACGTTCTTCGCCGGTGGCGACCTGAACCTGCTGATCACGATCACGCCGGAGAACGCGGCCGACGCGCTCGGGTTCCTGGAGGAGATCAAGGGCCAGCTGCGGCGGCTGGAGCTGCTGGGCAAGCCGGTCGTCGCGGCGATCAACGGCAGCGCGCTCGGCGGCGGCCTGGAGATCGCGCTCGCGTGCCACCACCGGGTGGCCCTGGACGACGACCGGATCAAGCTCGGCCTGCCCGAGGCGACCCTCGGCCTGCTGCCCGGCGGCGGCGGCGTGACCCGGATGGTGCGGCTGCTCGGCGTGCAGCCCGCGTTGCCGCTGCTGATGGAGGGCAAGCAGCTGCGGCCGGCGCGGGCGTTGCAGGCCGGGATCGTGCACGAGCTGGCGTCCTCCCGCGAGGAGCTGATCGCCAAGGCGCGCGCGTGGATCAAGGAGAACCCCGCGCCGCAGCAGCCGTGGGACAAGCCGGGGTACGCGGTGCCGGACGTGCGGGTGGGCGACCCGAACCTGTACGGGCTGCTCGCCGCCGCGCCCGCCGTGCTGCGGAAGAAGACGCACGGCGTGTACCCGGCGCCGGAGAAGGTGCTGGCCGCCGCCGTCGAGGGCGCGCTGGTGGACTTCGACACCGCGCTCAAGATCGAAGCGCGGTACTTCCTGGAGCTGGCCGCGGGCCAGGTCGCCAAGAACATGATCACCACGTTCTGGTTCCAGCTGAACGAGATCAACGCGGGCGGGTCGCGGCCGGCCGGGGTCGAGCGGTCGACGGTGACCAAGGTCGGCGTGCTCGGCGCGGGCATGATGGGCGCGGGCATCGCCGAGGTCACCGCCAAGGCCGGGATCGAGGTCGTGCTGAAGGACGTGACGCTGGAGGCGGCGCGGCGCGGCGCCGGCGACACACCGGGCATCACGCCGACCGACTCCGACGCCGACCTGGCGGGCTGCGACCTCGTGATCGAGGCGGTGTTCGAGAACCGCGAGCTGAAGAACCGGGTGCTGCCGTCGGCCGAGGCCTCGGCGCTGCCGGACGCGGTGATCGCGTCGAACACGTCGACGTTGCCCATCACCGGGCTCGCGTCGGCGGTGGGCGACCCGTCGCGGTTCATCGGGCTGCACTTCTTCTCGCCGGTGCCGAAGATGCGGCTGGTGGAGATCATCCGCGGCGAGAAGACGTCGGACGAGACGTTGGCGCGGGCCTTCGACTACGTGCTGCGGATCGGGAAGACGCCGATCGTGGTGAACGACAGCCGCGGCTTCTACACGTCGCGGACGTTCGGCACCTACGTGACCGAGGCCGTCTCGATGGTGGCGGAGGGCGTGTCGCCGGCGTTGATCGAGAACGTGGCCCGGCGGGCGGGCATGGCCGTGGGCCCGCTCGCGGTGTCGGACGAGGTCACGCTGACGTTGCAGCTGAAGATCCGCGACCAGGCGTTGGCCGACGACCCGGCCGCGGCGGGCGCCTTGGGCGAGCACCCGGCGTTCAAGGTGCTGGAGGAGCTGGTCGCGGAAGGACGCACGGGCAAGTCCGGCGGCGCGGGGTTCTACGAGTACCCCGAAGGCGGCCGGAAGTTCCTCTGGCCGGGGCTCTCGCGGTACGCGCGGGCCGACGCGGGCGTGACCGAGCAGGACGTC
Organism: Saccharothrix sp. 6-C; assembly: GCF_016695385.1. NCBI lineage: Bacteria > Bacillati > Actinomycetota > Actinomycetes > Pseudonocardiales > Pseudonocardiaceae > Saccharothrix > Saccharothrix sp. 6-C. Next base: position 6,666,508 of record NZ_CP064192.1, read on the forward strand.
GAGGACCGGTTGCTGTTCATCCAGGCGTTGGAGACGGTGCGGTGCCTGGACGAGGGCGTGCTGACGTCCGTCGGTGACGCGAACGTGGGCAGCGTGTTCGGGTTCGGGTTCGCCCCGTGGAGCGGCGGCACCGTCCAGTTCGTCAACTCCTACGGCCTCACCGGCTTCGTGGAGCGCGCCGACTACCTGGCCGACACCTACGGCGAGCGCTTCCGCCCGCCGACCTCCCTGCGCGACCGCGCCACCACCTCCACCCCCTTCTAACCCGCGTGTCCTACGTTCGGAACGCGCGTGTCCTACGTTCCGGTACCCCATGTTGAACGCTCAGGGTCGTCAGGCCTGTTCTGAACGTTCAACATGGGTGTTCCGAACGTAGGACACGCGTGACGCGAACGTAGGACACGCGGTCAGGTGGTGCGGTAGGTGCCGGGGCTCGTGCCGGTCCACCGCTTGAACGCGCGGTGGAAGGCGCTCGCCTCGGAGAAGCCCAGGCGCAGCGCCAGCTCCTCCACCGACTCGCCGCCGCGCACCAGGCTCGCCACGGCCTGGTCGCGCAGCAGCTGCTCGCGCACCTCGCGGAACGACGTGCCCTCCGCGGCCAGCTTCCGCCGCAACGTCGGCGCGCTCATCCCCAGCCGCGCCGCCACGTTCTCCAGACCCACCACGCCGCCGCCGAGCATCCGCCGCACCTGGCTGGACGCGTCCGCGCCGTAATCGCGCCGGGACAGCAACTCGGCCGGTGAATTGCGCAGGAACCGCCTCAACGCGGCTTCGTCCTGCACTACCGGCATCCGCAGGAACCGCGCGTCGAAGGTCAACGTGGTCGCGGGTGCGGAGAACCGCAGCGGAGCGCCGAAGATCAGGTGGTACTCCGCGCCGTGCGGCGGTTCGGGATAGGCGAGGTCGACCCCGCGCAACGGGATGCGGCGGCCGATCAGCCACGACGAGAACCGGTGCCAGAGCACCAGCAGCGACTCGACCAGGAACCGGTCCGGGTCGTCGACGCCCGCCGCCGACAGGGTGAACGCGGCGACGCCGTCGTGCTCGTCCAGCGCCATCCCCGGCCGCACGTCGAACAGCTCGTAGAACGCCAGACCGCGCCGCAGGGCGTCGTCCAGTGACGCGCAGTGCACGGCGAGCAGGCACATGGTCGGGAACGTGCCGCGCTTGCTCGGCCGCGGCCCCAGGCCCATGAACTCGTCGTCCAGCGCGTCCCAGAGCGCTTGGACGAGCTTGGTGTACTGGGCTGGAGTCACGCGGGCGCGCTCGTCGGAGACCAGGGCCTCGCCGATGCCCGCGGTCGCGAGCAGCCGCGTGACGTCGACGCCACGCCGCACGGCGCCACGCAGCGCGGCGTTGACGTAGTGGATGGCGATGGTCCTGGTGAGCATCACTCACAGTGTGCAGCACGGCGGGCCGCGGGCCGTGAGCGGCGGCGCGGAACGGGGAGAGAAAGCGCCGCGCCGCCGCCAACGGTGGCCCACCCCAGTGAGCCGGCTCCTCGTCGATGGGGCATCCGCCCGCCCATCCACGAGGGACGTTGTGCCCCCTACTGTAGGTGGTCTAGACCAGATACGTCAATACGGCGAAAAGGCTATAAATGGACCAGACCACCGCGCATTTGTTTCCCCTATGTGTCAGCCCTGTTCCAACGGGGCCACCGCGAAACCGGCGGAAAACCTCTTGCACCAGATCACGACGCTGCGGACGGTGCTCAAGTCGGTGTCGGCGGGCACCGCGTACACCTGGTTGCCGCGATTCGCCTTCAGTTCACCCAGGTTCGTGAAACCGGAGCCGAAGGCCGTTTCGGGCGAGTCCGACGGCTTGTCCGACAGGTACACGTAGAGGTCCGGTCCGTCGCTCGTGTCCAACGCCTCGAACTGCACCGCGTGACCGCCCTCGGGCAACCGGACCAACGTGGCGCTCCCGGTCGTCGCGTGCTCCAGCGAGCGGAACGGCCCGGAGGCCAGCGCGACCGGGCCCGGGGGCGGGGCGGGCGTCGTGGTGACCGGGACCGACGTCGTCGACCCGGCCGCCGAGGTCGTGGTCGTGGTCGAGGCCGGCAACAGCAGCGCCTCGTCGGCCGTCCGGTCGGTCAACAGCCGCCACGGCTGGAACAGGTACAGCCCCACCACCAGGGCGACCACCAGCACACCGGCCACACCGATCACCACTACCCGCTTGGACATCTCACGCCTTTCCGGAGTCGACTGCTACCGGACAACTCTGGCGAACCGGACGCCGGTTGGCGGCCGGAACGCGATTACGAAGTTCTGACGTCTGCCGTCCCGCGTTGTTAGGGTCGCCGGGTGGGTGAACGGGCCGGGTTGGCGATCGTGTGCGCGCTGATGCTGACCTGCGCCGCCCTCGGACCCTTCCCGCACCCGGTGCCGCTGCTGTTCGTGATCGCCGCGGTCGGCGCCGCCAACGCCGCGTTCCCGCTGATGCGCACGTTCGGGTCCGCGCTGCTCGGCGGGGTCGCGGCGGCCAGCATCGGCCTGGCCTCCGTGCCGTACGTGACCTGCTCCTCGGACAAGTTCACGAACGTGTTCACCTGCACGGGTGACGCACCGACCTGGCACATGACCGGCGCCGTGCTCGTGGCCGGGCTGTCCGGCGCCGGTCTCGTGCTGGCCCGGGTGCTGGGCACGGCGGTGCTGGAACGCAGGCTCGCCGCCGGTCCGGACCGGGCCGGGCGCCGGTGAGCGTGACGTGGCGGCAGGTCGCGGCGTGGCGCACCCGCAGGCACTTCCTCGACGCCCGGCGACCGGCCGGCGAGGCGTGGGAGGTGGTCTCGCGGCTGTGCGGGCTGCACGCGCAGCTCATGCCCTCGGCCGAGGCGACGTTGCGCGCACGCGTCGACGGGCTCGCGGACGACGCCGTCGACCGGGCGCTGTGGACCGACCGCACGCTGGTCAAGACGTGGTCGATGCGCGGCACGCTGCACCTGCTGCCCGCCGCCGAGTACCCGCTCTGGCAGGCCGGGTTCGCCACCTACCGGCACTACCTCAAGCCGGTGTGGCTGCGGAACTTCCACATCGGCGCCGAGGAGCTGACCGCGCTGGTCGACGCGGTGGGCGAGGCGTTGGCGGACCGCGTGCTGACCCGTGCCGAGCTGGCCGACGAGGTCGCCGCGCGCACGTCCGCGCACATCGGCGAGAAGCTGCGGGAGAGCTGGGGCGCGTACCTCAAGCCAGCGTCGTTCCAGGGCAGGCTGCTGTTCGGGCCGGGCGAGGGCCGGTTCGTCCGGTTCACCGCGCCGCGCACGTGGCTCGGGGTCGACCCGGCGGGGGCGGGGGCGGGCGCGGTCGAGGAGATCGCGTTGCGGTTCCTGGCCCAGCAGGGGCCCGCGACCAGGGAGGACTTCGCGCGCTGGTGGGGTGTGAGCCCGGCCGACGGCGGGCGGGTGTTCACCGCGCTCGGCGACCGGATCCAGCCCGTCGACGTCGAGGGCGCGCCGCACTGGGCGCGGGCGGAGGACGTCGCGGGCCTGCGCGCGGCGGAGCCGGTGAAGACCGTGCGGCTGCTGCCGGCGTTCGACCAGTACGTCGTCGCAGCAACACGCCACGCCACGCACCTTCTCGATGGTGGGACACCCGAAATGGTGTACCGACCGCAGGGATGGCTGTCTCCCGTACTCATGGTGAACGGAATGCTCGCCGGCGTCTGGTCGCAGGAGCGCAGGGGCGGCCGGGTGGTCGTCACCGTCGAGCCGTTCCGCTCGTTGTCCGCTGCGGCACGGAAAACCGTGCTCACCGAGGTGGACCGGATGACGGACCCGACCGAGGTGCACTGGGTCGGGTGAGACGGGTCCGGCGGGCTGTACTGTTCAGCCGCTCACCGTTGCGCCACAAGTGCGTTCTGTTAGGAGGCTTGCTGTGCGGGTGCTGTGGGCCACGTGCGGCTTGGCCGTGGCGGCGTCGGCGCTGGTCGGTGTCCTCATCGGGGTGTACCTCGACGGGGTGACCGACGAGCAGCAGGCCGACACCCCCGCCTCGACGTGGATCACCGATCGGCCGACGACCAGCAGCGTCACCACGCCGCCGAGTTCCGCCACCGCGGACGCCATCTCGTCGCCGGCGAGCTCGACCACCGCGGTCCGGACCACCACGACGACGACGCCACCACCGGCCGCGCCGCCGCCACCGGAGACGTCGACCGAGGCGCCGCCGACGACCACCACGACCACGACGGTGAAGAACACCGAGTGGCCGTGCAGCCCGCTCAACCCGCTGCCGCCACCGCACTGCCGGGACTGAGCGCCGGAGGGCCATCCCTCACGTCGCCGAAACGCCCGCGTCCCCGCGCCGCAACCTGGGCCGTCCAGCCTGGGCGCATGGACACCACACCGAACACCTGGCGGCTGCGCGTCGAGCTGGACGACAGTCCCGGCGCCCTGGCCCGGGTGACCATCCGGCTGGCGCACCAGGACTGCAACGTGCTGGCGCTGTCCGTGATCCCGGTGCCCGGCGGTGTGCTGGACGAGCTCGTGGTCCAGGCCGCGCCCGGTCTGCTGCCCGCGGACCTGGTGGACGCGGTGCGCGCCGAGGGCGGCCGGTGCGTCGGCATCACGGCCGCCGACCTGCGCGACCTGGTCGACGCGCCGACGGCGGCGTTGCGCGCCGCCGCGCTGGCGCTGCGCGACCCGAACGCCGTCGGCGAGGCCCTGCGCGTCGTGATGGGCGCCGACTCGGTGGTCGTCAAGCCCGCCGAGCCGGGCGCCGCCCTCGAGACCCGACCCGCACCCCACCGCGAGGTCGACTTCCGGGCGGGCGGGTCCGCGGCGCCGGAGGAGGCGCCGGCCTACGCCGTCAAGCGCGGCTGGTCGCCGTTCACGCAGGTCGAGCTGGCCCGGGGACAGGCGTTGATCGACCTGCTGGCCGCGGCCGGCGCGGCGGAGCCCCGGCCGACCGCGCTGCTGACCGACGACGGCATGGCGCTCGTGCTGCGGGCCGGCCGCGCGGGCGACGAGGAGGCGCTCGCCGAGCTGCACTCCCGCTGCTCGATGGGCACCCTGTTCAGCCGGTACCACTCGGGCCTGCGGACCGTGCCGAGGCGGTGGCTGCACCGGCTGCTCACCCCGCCGCGCGGCAGCACCGCGGTGGCGCAGTGCGCGGACCGGGTGGTCGCCCTGGGGCAGCTGATCCCGACGTCCAGCCCCGACTGCGCCGAGGTGTCGTTGCTGGTGGAGGACGAGTGGCAGGGCCGCGGGGTGGGCACCGCGCTGCTCGGCTCGCTGGCCGGCGCGGCGCGGGCGGCCGGGTACCGGGAGCTGGTCGGCTGGTGCCTGCCGGCGGAGACCGGTCTGGTGCGCACCGCGGCCCGCGCGGGGCTGCCGACTTCGGTGCGCCGCGAGGACGGGTTGCTGCGGGTCGCGGTCGCCACCGGCGGTTCGCCCGTCACCGGTCCGGGTCGTCTTGAGAGCGCTTCCCGGCAGGTCGCCTCCGGCTAAGCTGGGTTCGTAGCGCGATCGTCGAGGAGTGGTGCTCGTGTCGGTTCAATCGCACTCAGGCGCGCGGCCCACGTTGGAGGACGTGGCGGCCAAGGCCGGCGTCTCCCGTGCGACGGCGTCGCGGGTGCTCAACGCGTCGCCCAGAGTGAGCCCGGAGGCGCACGAGGCGGTCACGGCGGCGGTGATGGAGCTGGGCTACCAGCCGAACCAGGCCGCGCGGGCGCTCGTGACCAGGCGTTCCGGCGCGGTGGCGGTGGTGTTCTCCGAGCCCGAGCCGAAGATCTTCGACGACCCCCACTTCGCGTGGCTGATCCGCTCGGCGGCGCGGTCGCTGGCCGACGCGGACGTGCAGATGGTGCTCATGCTGGTGCACTCGACGCAGGACCAGGCCCGCGCCGAGCGGTTCCTGGCGGGCGGGCACGTGGACGGCGCGTTGTTGTTCGCGCCGCACAAGGGCGACCAGCTGCCGACGGTGGCGCGCAAGCTGCCGCTGCCGGTGGTGTACGCGGGCCGGCCGTGGGGCTCGCTGCGCGGGCTGCACACCGTCGACCACGACAACGAGGGCGGCGGACTGCTCGCCACCGAGCACCTGATCTCGTTGGGGCGCAAGAAGATCGTCTCGGTGACCGGTCCGCTCGACGAGCACTCGGCGATGGACCGGCTGGCCGGGTGGCGCACGGCGGTCGGCGCGGACGACGAGACCACGGCGTTGATGACGGCCGACGGCGGTTTCTCCCGCGAGGGCGGCAAGAAGGCGATGGAGGCGTTGCTGGGCCGCGTGCCGGACCTGGACGCGGTGTTCGTCGCGTCGGACCACATGGCGGCCGGTGTGCTGGACGCGGTGCGCGAGGCGGGCAAGCGGGTGCCGGAGGACGTGGCCATCGTGGGGTTCGACGACCACCCGATGATCGCGCCGCACACCACGCCCTCGTTGACGAGCGTGCGGCAGGACACCAGCGCGCAGGTCCGCCACATGGTGACCCACCTGCTGCGGCTGCTGCGCGGCGAGACGATCCGGGCGCGCCGCGAGGTCCTGCCCACCACGCTGGTCCGCCGCGAGTCCGCGTAGCGGGGCAGGTCGGGCCTGCACGGGGCCGGCCGCGGGCGGGTGAGCGCCGGGCGGGGGCCGCCGCGGCGACATGCGGCCCCCGACCGACAGGTCACGGCAGGTCGTGCCCGGCGGCCGGGACGGCGTTGGCGCCGATCACCCCGGCCAGCGTCCTGCCGCTCCGCTTCACCGTGCGCACCTGGGTGTCGTAGTCCACGTGCACGATGCCGAACCGCTGGCTGTACCCCGCCGCCCACTCGAAGTTGTCCAGCAGCGACCAGGCGAAGTACCCGCGCACGTCGACACCCGCCTCGACGGCCCGGTGCACCGCGCGCAGGTGGTCGACCAGGTACCGGGTGCGGTCCTCGTCCACCACCTCGCCGTCCTCGACCACGTCCGGGAACGCCGAGCCGTTCTCCGTGACGAACAGCGGCAGGCCGACCTCGCGCTGGAGGCGTTCCAGCAGCGCGGTGAGGCCGGTCGCGTCGATCTCCCAGCCGAACCCGGTCACCTCGCCGCGCGCCGGCAGGAACTCGACCCCGCGCAGACCCGGGAACGGCCCGCCGCTCACCTCCAGCGGGTCGGCCGTGGCGGCGACGCGGGTCGGGGCGTAGTAGTTCACGCCCATCCAGTCGATCGGCGAGGCGATCACGTCCAGGTCGCCCTCGCGCACCACGGCCGTCCAGTCACCCAGCCACGCGGTGTCCTCGACGACGTCCTGCGGGTAACCACGACCGGCCAGCGGGTCGAGGAACAGGCGGTTCTGGAGGCCGTCGACCTTGCGCGCCGCGTCGAGCTGCGAGTCGTCGTCCACCGTCAGGGCGCAGAAGTTCAACACGATGGAGAGCTCGTGGTCGTCCGGCGCCTGGTCCCGCATCACCTGCACGGCCAGGCCGTGCCCGAGCAGGAGGTGGTGCGCGGCCTCCAGCGACGCCTTCGGGTCGACCACCCCGGGCGCGTGGATGCCGTTGGCGTACCCGAGGAACGCCGAGCACCACGGCTCGTTCAGCGTGGTCCACTGCCGCACCCGGTCGCCCAGGTGCTCGTGGGCCAGCGCGGCGTACTCGGCGAACCGGTAGGCGGTGTCGCGGTTGCGCCACCCGCCGTTGTCCTCCAACGCCTGCGGCAGGTCCCAGTGGTACAGCGTGACCACGGGCTCGATCTCCCGGCTGAGCAGCTCGTCCACCAGCCGGTCGTAGAACGCCAGCCCTCTCGGCTCGACCCGCCCCGCGCCGACCGGCTGGATGCGCGGCCACGCCAGCGAGAACCGGTACGCGCCCAGCCCCAGCTCCGCCATCAGCTCCACGTCGGAGGGGTAGCGGTGGTAGTGGTCGCACGCCGGGTCACCGGTGTCGCCGCCGAGCACCGCGCCCGGCGTGGCCGCGAACGTGTCCCAGATCGAGGGGCCGCGGCCGTCCGCCGTCGTCGCACCCTCGATCTGGAAGGACGCCGTCGCCGCTCCCCACAGGAAGCCCGGTGGGAAGCGCAGCACGTCCCGCCGGACCTCGGTGTCCGGGTCGGTTGTCGTCATGTACGAGTTCACCCCTTCACAGCGCCCTGCATGATCCCGCCGACGATCTGTCGCGCCAGCAGGATGAAGATCCCCACCACCGGCAGCACCGCGAGCGACGCGCCGGAGAGCATGAGCGAGTAGTCCGTGTAGTAACCGCTGGCCAACGTCGACAATGCCACCTGCACCGTGGGGCTGTCGTTGGGGTCGAGCACGATCAGCGGCCAGAAGAAGTCGTTCCACGCGGTCATGAACGTGAACATGCCCATCACCGCCGCCTGCGGGCGCACCGCCGGGAACGCCACGTGCCAGAACGTCCGCAGCACCGAGCAGCCGTCCACCCGGGCCGCCTCGACCAGCTCGTGCGGCACGGACTCCTCGCACGCCTGCCGCATCCAGAACACCGAGAACGCGCCGATCAGCGCGGGCACGATCACCGCCTGGAGGGTGCCGTACCAGTCGAGGTCCGACATCAGCATGTAGAGCGGGATGACGCCCAGCTGCGTCGGCACCATCGAGGTGCCGACCACGACCAGGAACAGCGAGTTGCCGCCGCGGAACCGCAGCCGGGCGAACGCGAACCCGGCCAGCGTGCCCAGCACGACGTTGCTGATCGCCACCGTGCCCGCCACCACCATCGAGTTCTGCATGGCGAGCCAGAAGTCGACGGTGTCGAACACCCTGGTCAGGTTGTCGAACAGGTTCCCGCCCGGCACCAGCGACGGCACCGCGTCGCCCAGCGCGGAGTTGTCCTTGCTCGCGATGAGGAACGAGTAGTACAGCGGGAACACCGACGCGACCAGGATCACCACCAGCAGCGCGTAGGCGATCGGCCCGGAACGGGTGTGGCGCGTCGCGGTCACCGGCCTCACCCCTTCGACGCGATGCGCCGCGCCACCGCGAAGTTCACGACCGCGACCACCAGGATCACCAGGAACAGCACCCACGCGATGGCCGAGGAGTAACCCGCGTCGAACAACCGGAAGCCCTTCTCGTACAGGTACATCACCAAGGTCTGGAACTGCCGGTCGTCGCCGCCGGTGCCGGTGGCCGTGCCGCCCGGGTCGAACAGCTGCGGCTCCACGAACAGCTGCATCCCGCCGATCGTCGACACGATGACGGTGAACAGGATCGTCGGCCGGATGCTCGGCACGGTGATCGACCAGAACACCCGCCGGCGCGACGCGCCGTCCAGCATCGCCGACTCGTACATGTCCTTGGGCACCGACTGCATCGCGGCCAGGTAGATCAGCGCGTTGTAGCCGGTCCAGCGCCACACCACCATCGAGCTGATCGCCAGGTGGGACGCCCACGTCTCGGCGCGCCAGTCCACCGGGTCGACGCCGACGACGCCGAGCAGGGCGTTGACGACGCCGAAGTCGCGGCCGAAGAGCTGCGCGAACACCAGCGCCACCGCGGCCACCGAGATCACGTTCGGCAGCAGCACGCCCGCGCGCCAGAACGCCCGGCCGCGCAGGCCCCGGTCCAGCAGGGCGGCCAGGCCGAGCGCGGCGAACAGCTGCGGGATCGTGGAGAGCAGGAACAGGCTGACCGTGTTGCCCAGCGCGTTCCAGAAGTGCCCGTCCGACAGCAGTTCGGCGTAGTTGGCCAAGCCGGTGAAGCCCTGGTCGCCGTCGATGAGCTGCCAGTCGTGCAGCGAGACCCACGCGGTGTGGAGCAGCGGGTACAGGCCGAAGACCCCGAACACCACGAAGAACGGCGCGATGATCGCGTACGGCGTGTACTTCGTGTCGAGCCGGCCGAGCTTGTCCCGCCACGAGAGGCGTCGCGCCGGCGGCGGGGCGGGCGACGTGCCCCGCCCCGCCCCCGCCCGTTCCGGTGCGACCGTCACTTGGCCGCGTCCCGCGCTTCCCGGACCGCCTCGTCGAAAGCGTCCGAAGTGGACTGCTTGCCGGTCTCCACGCGGGAGAGCGCGTTGTTGAAGACCGGGGTCACCTTGGCGTCCTTGGTGCCGCGGTAGGTGGGCTTGAGGCTCTCCGCGGAGTTGCCGAAGATCTTGCCCACCGGCGCGCCGTTGAAGTACTCGTTGGTCGTCGCGGTGACCTCGGGGTCCTGGTACGCGGCGGGTTCGCTCGGCAGGTTCCCGGTCTCCTTGAAGATCCGCTTCTGCTGCTCGGGCGCGGTCAGCCACTTGGCCAGCTCGTAGGCCTCCCCGGGGTGCTCGGTCTGCTTGGGCACGGCCAGGAACGAGCCGCCCCAGTTGCCGCCGCCACCGGGCGCGGCGGCCACGTCCCACTTGCCCGCCGCCTCGTCGCCGGCGCCGGCCTTGATCAGCGCGAGCGCCCAGGCCGGGCACGTGGTGGTGGCGAAGGACGCCTGCTTGAGCGCGACGTTCCAGTCCTGGCTGAACGGGGCCAGCGCGCCGGTCTGCTTCTTCTCGCCCAGGCTCGCGGCGAGCGTGAAGGCCTGCTCCACCTTGTCGTTCTCGCCGCCGATGAACGAGTCGTCGGCCTTGGCGAAGTAGCCCTCCTCGGTCTGGTCGAGGATCGCCTTGTAGACGTTCTGGGCGGTGTCGACGAACTTCACGTCCGGCGTCGCCCGGGTGAAGGTGTCCGCGACCTTCAGGTACTCGTCCCAGGTCGGCCAGAGCTCGCCGACGGCGTCGCGGTCGGTGGGCAGGCCGGCGGCCTCGAACAGGTCACGCCGGTAGCACAGGGCGAGGCTGCCCATGTCGGTGCCGAGGCCGAGCACGAAGTTCCCGCCGTCGGTGGTGCCCTGGTTCCACTTCCAGGCCGCCCACTGGCCCTCCAGCTCCTTGGCGCCGTGGTCCGCGAGGTTCACGAACTTGTCCTTGGACTGGCGGAACTGCGCGATGTTGCCTTCTTCGATGGCCACGATGTCGGCCGCGCCCCGACCACCCGCGAGCTGCGTGGCGAGCTGCGTGTGGTGCTGCTCCATCTTGACCGTGCGCTGCTCGATCTCGATGTCCGGGTGCGCCGCCTGGTACTCCTTGATCAGCGTGGTGTAGCCGAAGTCGGAGAAGATCCCGATCGACAGCTTGATCTTGCCGTCGCCCGCGCCGCCTCCCCCGCCACCGCAGGCCGCCACCAGCGTGGCCGCCAGCGCCACCGCGGTGATCGACGTCGCCCGACCGCCCAGAGTCCTGCTCATCCGTCCTCCTCGACGCGCTCGCCGGGCTCGGACCCGACGCCATGAGAGCGCTCTCACAGTCGTGAGTCCCGGTCCGCGCGTCAACCCGGGAAGTACCGGTCGACACCGTTCCGCAACATTCTGAAGCGCTCTCGTGCGCCGACCGTGACGGCACGCGACTGTCCGTGAACCCGGCGGCGGGGCGTGGAAGCCGGGTGGCCCGGCCCTCGCCCGGGCCACCCCGCACCCTGTTAGAGGCGGTTCCCCGCCGGATGTGACGCGTGCTCAGGAGGAAATCTGCGACCCCTGTCGCACGGAGATCAGCCCGCGGTCAGGTTGCACGGGTGGTCCACACGCACGAGCTGACGATCTCGGAGTCCGCACTGGTCAAGCGGTACTCGTCGAGCAGGCTCGCCGATGACGGGCTGGACGCCCTGGAGGTCGCCCTGCGCGCACTGTGGGCGGTGCCGACCGACGGCCTGTCGCCGCGCCGCTTCCACCCCGGCCGAGGCGTGGCGGGTGACCGCCGAGGCGTTCGCCGCCACGGCACGACCCGCCGGGATCGCGGGCGAGGCGTTCGACGGCGCGGTCGAGCTGCTGTCGGGCCCGCCGCCGGACGCGGTGGAGCGCCAAGCCGGCCGCCTGCTGTCCCTCATGGGGTGAGGCGCCTGCCCCGCGCGGCGCGGAACCCGGTGGCCCGCTCCTCCCCCGAAGAAGAGCGGGCCACCGGGTTTCCTCACGCCTCGGCCATCCCCGCGACGACCGAGGTCCTGGCGGCGCGCCGGGCGGGTAGCGCGGCGGCCACGATCGCGGCGACCACGGCGCCGGCCAGCATCACGCCGATCTGCCCGAACGGCACGACCAGGTCGACCGCGAGGGTGTCGGTGGACAACGCCTCGGTGATCACCCAGCCGAAGCCGATGCCGAGCAGCAGCCCGATCGCCGCGCCCATCAACGCCATCAGCACCGACTCGACCACCAGCATCAGCCGCAGCTGGCCGCGCGTCAGCCCCAGCGCCCGCAGCAGCGCCGACTCGCGCGTCCGCTCCAGCACCGACAGCGTCAACGTGTTCGCGATGCCGAACAGCGCGATCACCACGGCCAGCCCGATCAGCGCCCAGATGAACCCCAGCACCTGGTTGAGCTGCTGGTTGAGCTGCTCCTTGGTCTCGGCCGCGCTGTCGAGCATCGCCAGCGGCGAGGGGTCGGTGACCTTCTCGACCGCCGCGCGCCCGTTCACGGCGCCGTCCTTGAGCTTGACCAGGATGCTGTCGTAGCCCTCGGCGGCCTGCTCGAACCGCAACGACGTCTCCATCGTCATGATCCCGTCGGACAGCCGCTGGCCCTCGACCACCGCGACCACCTTGAGGTCCTGCGCCTCGCCCCGACCCGGTTTGAACGACACCACCGAGCCGATCGACACGTCGCGGCGCTTGGCGTAGTCCGCGTTCACCGCGACCGTGCCGTCCCGGAGGTCGTCGAGCGACCCGCTGGTCACCGTCGGCCGGAACAGGCTGCCGAGCGCGTCGCGCGTGATGCCGGTGAAGTACTCGCGCTCCCCGTAGACGACGGTGGTGGGCGCGACCTGCGCCACCTCCGGCACGGCGGCCAGCTGGTCGGCCAGCTCCCGGGGCAGCGGCCGGTCGTAGACGGCGGAGGTCACCGTGTAGTCGGCGGGCATCCGCTGGTCGATCTCGGCGTTCGCGGTCTCCTTGGCGCTGTTGGCGACCACGGTCACCAGCGACACGATCGTCACGCCGATCATCAACGCCGCGGTGGTCGCGGCGGTGCGCTTGGGGTTGCGGCCCGCGTTGGCCGACGCGAGCTTGGCGGGCACGCCGAGCACCGCCCGGGGCAGCGCGCCGAGCACCCGGTTGACCGGGCCGACCAGCAGCGGACCCAGCACGAGCACCGCGGCCAGCAGCGCCATCGTGCCCGCGCCGCTGGTGATCATGGCGGCTTCCTCGTCGTCCATGCCCATGCCGAACACCACCGCGCCGACGCCGACCACCAGGAACAGCCCGGCGGTCAGCACGCGCACCACACCGGTGCGGGAGACCTCCTCGCCGCTGTCGGGCTGGCTGCGCAGCGCGGCCACCGGCGCGACCCGGGTCGCCTTGCGGGCGGGCAGCACCGCGGCGAGCACGGTGACCAGCGTGCCGACGGCGAACGCGGCGGCCACGGTCGTCCCCGTCACGGGCAGCAGCACGGCGCCCTCGCCGCCGTTGAACGAGAACATCACCCGTTGCAGCAGGGCGGACACGCCGATGCCGCCGAGCAGGCCGATCACCGACGCGGTCAGGCCCATCACCAGCGCCTCGGCCAGCACCCCGCGGAACACCTGGCCGCGGCTCGCGCCGACGCAGCGCATGAGCGCCAGCTCGCGGGTGCGCTGGGCGACCAGGATGGTGAACGTGTTGTAGATGACCATCGCCGCGACGATCAGCGCGATGATCGCGAACGCCAGCAGCAGCGACGTGAACTCGCCCGCCTGGGACTCGACCCGCTGCAACGTCTCCTCGGTCAGCTCCGCGCCGCTCTGGATCTTGAAGCCCCGGTCGCCGATGGCCTGCCGGACGTTGTCCACCACCTGCTGCTGGGTGAACCCGGCCGCGGCGGTGGCGACCACCTGGTACGGCGGGCGTTCCGGCTCCAGCGCCTGGAACCCCTCGGGGGTGAGCCCGACGTGGTCGTAGCCCGCCAGCGACAGCTGGTTCGTGCCCTGCTGGTAGGTGCCGACGAGCGTGTACGTGTGCCGCGACTCCTCCTTGCCCAGCAGCACGACCGGCTGGCCGATCGTCAGCTTGGCGGTGGAGGCGGTGCGCTTGTCGACCGCGATCTCGTCGTCCTCGGTCGGGTAGCGCCCCTCGACCAGGTCGAACTCGCGCAGCTTCTCGGTGCTCGCCAGCGGGACGGCCCACGCGGGCTTGGCCTTGCCGTTGGCCGCGACCACCGGCACCTGCTGGAAGTCGCGCGGGTCGGCGCCCGCCACGCCCGGCGCCTGCCGGATCTTCGCCAACGTCTCCGGGGTGATGCCCGGGATGTCGGTGGACTCGCCGGACGACGACCCGCCGTCCACGGTGACCGAGACGTCCACGTTGCGCGCGTCCTTGGCGAACTCGTCGCGCAGGCTCGCGTTCATGGCGTCGCCGAGCACCAGCGTGCCGGTCACGAAGGCGACGCCGAGGGCGATCGCCACCGAGGACAGCACGAGCCGCGCGGTGCGGGCCTTGAGGCCCGCGATGATCGTGCGCAGCATCAGGTCACGCCCCCAGGTGCTTGAGGGCGGACAGCACGGAGTCGGCGGTCGGGTTGTCGATCTCGCCGGCGAGGTGGCCGTCGGCCATCAGCACCACGCGGTCGGCGTAGGACGCGGCGACCGGGTCGTGCGTCACCATGATCACGGTCTGGCCGAGCTTGCGCACGGACATGCGCAGGAAGTCGAGCACCTCGGCGCCGGATCGCGAGTCGAGGTTGCCGGTGGGCTCGTCGGCGAACACCACGTCGGGCCGGGCGACCAGGGCGCGGGCGCAGGCCACGCGCTGCTGCTGGCCGCCGGACAGCTCGGTCGGCTTGTGCTTGAGCCGGTCGCGCAGGCCGAGCACGTCCACGATGGTGTCGAACCACTCGCGGTCGGGCTTGCGGCCGGCCAGTTCGAGGCCGAGCAGGATGTTGGCCTCGGCGGTGAGGGTGGGCAGCAGGTTGAACGCCTGGAAGACGAACCCGACCCGGTCGCGGCGCAGCCGGGTCAGCTCCTTGTCGCCCAGCGAGGTGATCTCGGTGCCGCCGATGTGGACGCTGCCGCCGTCGACGTTGTCCAGCCCGGCCAGGCAGTGCATCAGCGTGGACTTGCCGGAGCCGGACGGGCCCATGATGGCGGTGAACCTGCCCGCCGTGAACTCGACGCTGACACCGTCGAGCGCCCGCACGGCGGTGTCGCCCTTGCCGTACACCTTCACCAGGTTCGCGGCGGCTACAGCGGTGCGGGTTCCGACGTCGGACACCAGTGCGGACATGCTCCCTCAATTCCTCGGGTCTGGCTGACGTCGAGAAAGCTATGGGGCACGCGGGTCGGCAGGCGTCACCTCGGCGGCGGAACCGGAGGTCAACCGGCGGGATGACGGGCACTAGTCCCGAGGTCTGACGAAGCCTGCTCGACGGGCTGCCCGGGCAGGTCCAGCAGGCCGCGGTCGAACGCGTTGGCCACCGCCTCGGCCCGCCTGCTCGCGCCGAGCTTGGCCATGATCCGGCTCAGGTGCACGCTGACCGTCTTCTCCGAGATGTAGAGCTCCTCGCCGACCTGGCGGTTGGTGCGGCCCAGCGCGACCAGCTCCAGCACGGACCGCTCGCGCGGCGTGAACGGGTCCACCCGGTCACGCGGCCCGACGTCGCGCAACGCCACCCGGGCCCGCCGGGCGACCAGGTCGAGCACCTCGCGCAACGGCGCCGCGCCCAGCTCGTCGGCCACCGCGCTGGCCAGCCGCAGCTCCGCCGCGGCCTCCTCGCGCCGGTCCGCGCCGAGCAGCGCCTCGGCCAGCCGCCACCGGCAGACGGCCTGCTCGAACACCGATCCGAAGCCGAACACGTCGACCGCGCACCGCCACCGGTCCGGGTCGCCCGCGCCGGTCAACCGCGACTCCTCGGCCGCCGCGCGCGCCAGCCACGCCCGTCCTTCCGGGCCGAGCACGCCGGTGCGGGGCATCCCCATCTCGGCGGTCGTGCGCGCGTACTCGGCCAGCTCCCGACCGGCCCGCACGGCCTGCTCCTCGGCGTCCCGGTCCTTGCGCCGCCGGGCCCGCGCGGCGATCTCCACGTGCCCCGCCACGCCCAGGGCGGCCAGCCGGATGCCGGCCAGCGTCCACTCGCCCTCCTTGCGCGACCAGCTGATGGCGTCCGCGATCCGGTCCACGGCCAGTTCCGGCTGACCGCGCCACAGCGCCAGCTCCGCGCCCGTGCCGCCGGTGATCAGCGCGATCTGGAGGTCGCGGTGCCAGTCCGCGCGCAGCTCCCGGATCATCCGGTCGGCCTGGTCGAACTCGCCCCGGCCGACCGCCACGTGCGTGCCCGCCGCGGCCAGCCGCGCCGACACCGTGCTGGAGACCCGCAGGCCGGGCGGTTCGGCGGCGGTCGCCGCGCCGTCCCACTCGCCGCGGTAGTACTTGGTCAGCACCTGGAGGATGCGCAGCTCCAGGCCGAACGAGCTCCACGTCAGGCCGGTCGCCTTGGCCCGCGCCACGCCCTCGTCGAACGCCCGGCCCGCCTCGGCCAGCTCGCCGAGGTCGTAGTGGTGCAGGCCGAGGTAGTACCGGGCCCGCAGCTCGGTGGTGACCGCGTCGGCCTCCATCGCGCACGCCACCGCGTCCGTCAGGTGCTCGCGCGCCCGCGAGATCTCCCCGTCGGGCTCGTCGAGCAGGCCCAACGTGGTCAGCCCGTCCGCGACGGCCGAGTCCGCGCCGGCCGCGCGACCGTCCGCCACCGCCATCTCGGCGCGTTCACGGGCCTCCACGTACTTGCGGTCGTTGCGCAGCGCCGCCGCCCACACCGCCAGCACCCACGCGCGGGCCCGGCTCGCGGGCCGGTCCCGGACCAGCCGCCACGCCTCCTCCACCGCGTGGTACTTCTCGTCGTCGGTGCCGTCGAGCACCTGCAGAGCCTGCGCGAAGCGCCGCCACATCTCGGCGGCCTCCTCGGGGTCGGACTCGTCCACCGCGGTGGTGCCGGTCCGGGCGAACGCGATGGCCCGCTCGGGCTGGCCCGCCGTGCCCGCCGCCCACGACGCGCTGCGCAGCAGCGACAGCTCGGTCAGGCCGGCCGGCCGGTCGCCGGCGGGCACCGCGTGCCACAGCTTCAACGCCTGCTCCAGGTGCCGCAGCGACTCGGCGGGCGCGCCGGCCGCCTTGGCCTCCTCCCCCGCCTCGACCGACGCGCGCAGCGCGCGGACCAGGTCGTGGGACTCCAGGCTGTGGTGGGCCAGGGCGGCGGCGGCGCCCCGGCCGCCGGAGGACGCGAGCCGGTCCGCGTAGGCGGCGTGCAGCCGCACGCGCTCACCGGGCAGCAGGTCGAGGTAGACGGTCTCGCGCAGCAACGCGTGCCGGAACGTGTAGACCTCGGCGCCGTCGACCACCAGCACGTGGTGCTGCACGGCCTCGCGCAGCACGCCGTCCAGGCCGACGTCGTCCATCCCGGCCACGTCGCGCAGCAGGTCGTGGCGCACGGACCGGCCGCCGACGGACGCGACCCGCACCACGCGCTGCGCCTGCGGGGAGAGGCCCTCGATGCGGGTCAGCAGCACCTCGGCCAGCGTCCACGGCACCTCGCGGTCGCCGCAGCTGGCGACCGCGATCAGCTCCTCGGCGAAGAACGGGTTGCCGTCCGAGCGCTCGGCGACCTCCAGCACCACGTCGTCGGGCAGGTCGTCGGCCAGCGCGGCGACGAACGAGCGCGCGTCGATCGCGCTCAGCGGGGTCAGGTCGAGCCGCTGCACGGCGGGCAGCCGCACCAGCTCGTTGAGCAGGGGCCGCAGCGGGTGGCTGCGGTGCAGGTCGTCGGACCGGTAGGTGGCGACGACGAGCAGCCGCTGCGCGCGCAGCCGGGAGAGCAGGAACGACAGCAGGTAGCGGGTGGAGGCGTCGGCCCAGTGCAGGTCTTCGAGGACCAGCAGCACGGGCCGCTCCTCGGCCAGCTCGCCGAGCAGGCCGTGCACCGCGTCGAACAGCTGGAGCTGGCCGACGTCCTGCTCGGGGCGGCGGCCCACCAGGTGCGACGGCAGACCGGACACCGACGTGCCGCCGTCGCGGCCCGCGGGCAGCGCCAGCTCCGGCAGCAGCAGGCCGAGGGCGGGCCGGGCCGCGACGTCGAGCAGACCGGCCTGCCGCACCTGCCCCAACGCCTCGGTGAAGGGCAGGTACGGCAGACCGGTCTCGCCGACGTCGAGGCAGCGGCCGTTGAGCACGAGCGCGTCGCCCGCCGTGGCGGACAGCTCGTCCACCAGCCGGGTCTTGCCGACGCCCGCGTCGCCGGCCAGCAGGACCGCGCCCGCCTCGCCGCGCGCGGCCTCGTCGAGGGCGGCGCGCAGCCTGGTCATCTCCCGGCTACGCGCCACCAAGGGAATTCCGGAACCGATGCGTGCCACACCAGGCATGCTGTCACACCTCAGGCGGCCTCGCGGTGGCCATTATCGGCGCCGGGGGCGTCCGGGCCGGAACCGTGGCCGAGCCGCCGCCACCACGACCTCCGGGTCGGGTGCGTCCGCCGGCCGACGCGGTAGAGAGCCGCGTCCTCGCGCAGCGCGGCCTGCCGGTAGTCGATCTCCGCCTTCAAGGACTCGGGCGTCCACTCCATGATTTGCTCCTCGCGTCGTACCGCTTCTCCGGTGACACGAAGATTCGTCCTGAGGCGGAGGCGCGGGCATCGGGCGTTCACGTGGGTTGTGGCCCTGGTCCCCTTACCCGCCGCCGTAAGGGGTGGCAGACGGCGGGTAAGGGATGCCTCAGGCGCACGTCGGAGCACGTCGGGTGATCCTCAGCAGGCACCCTGGTCGCGCCAGACGCCCCACTCGCCGGTCGTGCCCGGCTCCTCGCCCTGCGTCCACCACTTCGCCTGCCAGCGCTTGCCCCGGTGCGAGACCTCGTTGCCGCTGTTGTAGACCTTGGCGCGGTCCCACGCGGGCACGGTGCAGCCGGGCTGGCCGGTCGTGGTGGTCGTCGTGGTCGTGGTGGTGGTGGTGGTCGTGCTGCTGGTCGGGTCCGGGCCGCCGCCACCGCGCGGGTGGTCGGAGGCGATGGCGTAGGACTGGCCGCCGAACGTGAGCTTGAAGTTCGACGGCGACGCGATCGGCAGCTGGTAGCTCAGCGCGACGTCCACCGACGCGCCGGGCGCGAGCGGCTGCCAGGTCGGCAACGTCAGCTCGACGTGCTGGAAGTCGCCCCTCAGGCCGCCGACGTTGCCGCCGGAGTGGCCCTTGGCGGTGACCCGCAGCCCGAAACCGGACTGGTCGGCCATGCTGCCCGGCGCGCTGGTGCCGTAGTCGAACTCGATCTTCGTGCCGCCCGGCAGGGTGGTGGTCGAGTTGTTGGTCAGCTTCAGCTTCGGCGTGATCGGGTAGTTGCTGTCGCCGAGCGCGAACCCGGAGACGGTGGCGCTCACGTTCAGCACCTGGCCCGGCGTCGTCCCGGCGGCCTTGCGCGCACCGTAGGGCGCCGCGCCGCGCAACCCGTCGTTGATCTTGGTGAGCAGGGTGTCACCGACCGTGTACTGGCCCTTGGCGCTGTCGAAGCGGTAGTCGCCCGCCAGCTCCCAGATCATGATGCCGCCGATGCCCTTGTCGGCCACGTACTTCGCCTTGGCCGCGATCGACTGCTCGTCCTCAGTGGACAGGAAGACCTTCTTGTCGGCGTTCCACAGCCACGGCGAGGTGAGCGTGCTGTCGTAGAAACGCTGGTAGGAGCCGGAGATCCGGTCGGCCGGGTCGTTCACCGGGTCGAGGCCGTGCCCGGCCAGGTAGTCCGGCGTGATCTCGTTCTCCAGGTTCTTGGCGTGCCACATGGGGTTCACGCCCGACGGGACCTCGGCGCCGCCCGCGGTGGAGTCGTGCCACAGGTTGTCGATGCCGACCGCGCCGTTGCCGCAGGGCGTGGTCGAGCCGACGCTGGACCCCGTGCCGGGCGGGCACTTCGTCTGGTCCGGCAGCGCGGCGCGGCCCCACAGCCCGTTCGTGCCGCCGGTGACGCCCTGCCAGCCGCGGCTGTAGAACGGGACGCCGATGTTGATCCGGCCGGCCTGCATCGCACCCCGGTAGTAGTGGTAGGCCCAGTCGGTGTTCAGGTAGCCCATGCCCTCGTACTGCGGCGCGGTGTAGACGCCGCCGGCGGCCAGCTCGCCGTCCTTGCCGTCGTCGTAGAGCGCGGCGTTCGGGCCGACGAAGTGGTTCCACGACCCGTGCAGGTCGTAGCTCATCACGTTCAGGTAGTCGAGGTAGCGGGTGACCTGGTAGGCCTCCTGCCCGCGCAGCAGCCAGCCGGAGGCGGGCACGGCGGCGGTGAGCAGGTAGTGCCGGCCGTCCTGCGCCGAGGCGCGGTCCAGCTTCTCCCGCAACGTCTTCATGATCTTCTCGTAGCCGGCCCACAGCGTGCCGCGGTTGGCGTTGGAGATCCAGAAGTCGTCCGGGTTGCCCGCGTGGTTGTTCGACGTGGCGTACTCGTAGTCGATGTCCACGCCGTTGAACCCGTACTTGCGGATGAACTGCACGGCGGAGTCGGCGAAGGCGTCCACGGTGGCCTGCGGCTGCGCGCCGAGCTTGTAGAAGCCGCCGGAGGCGTTGCGCGTGCCGTCCGGTTCGAGGAACCCGCCGGTCTCCGCCCAGCCGCCGACCGAGATCAGCGTCTTCACGTTCGGGTACTGCTTCTTGTACTTGTTGAGCAGGTTGAAGTGCCCCTGGTACGGCAGGGACGGGTCGAGCTCGACGCCCGGCCAGGTCATGCCGGTGGAGGCGTTGTCCGGGCCGTCGGGGCCGACCGAGACCCGGTTCTGCGCGTCGAGGTGCGCGAACGCGTAGTTGAGGTGCGTGACCTTGGTCCACGGGATGTCGGACGCCAGGTAGGCGGGCGCGCCGTTGCGGCCCGTGCGCCAGCTGGTGAAGTAGCCGATCACGCGGCGGGAGTGGTCGGCGCCCAACGACTCCCGGCCCTCGGTGTCGTAGACGGAGCAGTACGGGACGGCGACGCCGGGTGTCTGGTAGAGGCCGTCGGGACGGCACTCCTCCCCGGCGGCGGCGGCACTGGGCGGGGTCGGGGACACGACGGCGACGACGAGTCCGGCCACCGCGGCGAACAACGCCACGAGCGGCGACAACCTGGTTCTCTTGGGCACGACCGGCACACCTCCTGCACGAGGCGGCGGCCACGACGCAGCGAGTGAACCGTAAATAGGTCTAGACCTCTATGTCAATAGGTCCAGACCACTTCGGCCACCGGGGAGGTTGGGGCCAGGGGGCGTCGACCGCGGTGGACCGACCGCCGGACCGAGCAGCCCGACGGTGCCACCGCCATCGGGTGACGCATCACCGGAAAAGGTGAGGATTTCCCTCCGGACGGGTTCCGCGTGGAACTCTGCACATCGCCGGATGAGGCGCGGGACGCATGTCGCCCGCCATTCCCGTCGGAGGAGGACGCAGATGACCTACTCGATCCGCCCCGACTTCCTCGTGGACTGCTTCAGAGACACGTTCAACTCGCGGTACCCGGATTTCCAGGTCGCCGACAACCTCGCCGGCGGTGGTGGTTACGAGAACTGGACCCTCGTGAACTTCCTCCTGTACCTGAAGTACCGCTACGGGGACTTCGACTACCAGCGCGAGTTCACAGTGGACGGGAGCGAAGGGAGGCAGACGCGGGTGGACCTGGTGTTCAACTGGCACATGATCACGCCGACCACGCCGTTCATCCTCACCGAGTGGAAGTGCAATCCCGTCTACAGCGCCATGGCGACGGGCTGCTCCGCGGACGTCGGCAAGCTCGCCCGCATCATCAGCGACTATTCCCACAACCCGCCCGGACGGGTCTACCCGCTCCCGCTCGTCTTCGCCGTCGGACCCGACGGCGAGCCCCCTTTCGCCGGGTTCGGCAAGTACGGGTTCGGCGGTGGCACGTCCTTCTACCTCTCCGGTGCCGCCACCTGGGAAGCCGTGGGCGTTTACGCCTACACGTGGTACGCGCACAACGTGCGCCCGGAACCGACCGCTTCGAACCGCGACGCGGTCGACCGGTCGAAAGCCGAGGGCGCTCCGGAGAACACCGCCCACCCGTTGCCGTAGGCGGGTGCCGAGCCGGGTGACCGATGGTCAGACGGCCGTGGTGGCGCGGGCGCGGGCCAGGCGTTCCCGCACCTGGTCGGACTCCGGGGCGTCCAGCTCGGTGAACAGCGCCAGCGCCCGCTGCCAGTGCGCCACCGCGCCGGGCAGCCCCTGCCGGTCGAACACCGTGGCCAGCCGGTCGTGCGCCATCGCCTGGTGGTAGGGGCTCGCCGCGGCCGACGCGACCGACAGCGCCGTGCGCGCCGACGTGACGGCGTCCGCGCCCTCGCCCGCCTCCAGCAGCACCATCGCCAGGTCCGTGTGGCAGGTCGACTCACCGCACTGCTCGCCGACCTCCCGGTACATCGTCACCGCCGCGCGCAGCCACGTCTCGGCCTCGTCGTAGCGGCGGGACGACTGGTGCAGCAGCCCGAGGTTGTGGTGCGCGTTCGCCTCGGCCCACCGCGAACCCGCCGCCCGGCTCACCTCCAGCGCCTCCCGGTAGGAGGCCTCCGACTCGTCGACGCGACCCAGGAACGCCAGCATGTCCGCGACCGCCGTCAAGGCCCTGGCCTGCGCGTTCACGTCACCGGACGCCCGCGCCACCTCCAACGCCTCGCGGTGCCGGGCCAGGGACTCGTCCATCCGCTGGAACTGGGCCAGCGCGATGCCCAGGTTGAACAGCATCACGAACGTCGCCTCGGGGTCGCCGAGCCTGGTGGCCGCCTCCAGCGCGGCCTCCGTGGTCCGCAGCCACGTCGTCCGGTCCGCGCGCAGCCAGAGGAACCGGGACAGCGTGTACGGCAGCTGCCAGGCGTGCACGAGCCACCGCGGGTCCGACCCCGGCGCGGCGGCCAGCTCGGAGGCGGCGACGATGTTGCCCTGCTCGGCGTCCAGCCAGGCGATGGCCTCCGGCGAGCCGGTCAGCTTCGGCACCTCCAGCGGCACGTGCGCGGGCTCCACCCGCACGCTGCTGCCGCGCGTCACCGGCAGCCGGCCGTCGGCCAGGTCCGCGCAGTGCAGGTAGTAGTCGAGCATCCGGCCGGTCGCCTCGCGCCTCACGTCCGCGGGCAGTTCGGCGGCCAGCGTGCGCATGTAGACGCGCACCAGGTCGTGCGCCCCGTACCGGCCGGGTTCGTTGACCGACAACAGGTTCGCCGCCGTCAACGCGTCCAGCGCGCGCTGCGCGTCGCCGACGCGGACCTGCGCCATGGCGGCCACCACGAACGCCGTCACGTCCGCGCCGGGGTGCAGGCCGAGCAGCGCCAGCAGCCGCGCGGGCAGCGGCGACAGCGCCCGGCGCGACGCGTCCAGCGCCGCGCGCACCGTCGAGTCCTCGTCCTCCAGGCCGAGGGCGGCCAGCCGGCCGTGCTCGTCGTCCAGCTCGGCGACGAGTTCGGCCACCCGCAACGCCGGCGCCACCGCGAGCCGGGCCGCCGCGATCCGCAGCGCCAGCGGCAGCCCGTCGCACAGCACCGCCAGCCGGCGCAGCGCGGCGGCCTCGGTGGCGTCCCGCCCGGCGACCCGGCTGACCACGGCCACCGACGCGTCCGGGTCCAGCATGTCCAGCTCGACCAGCCGCGCCTCGGCGTGCGCGACCAGCCCGACCAACCGCCGGCGGGACGTCACCAGCACGCACGACGGCGGTCCCGGCAGCAGCGGCAGCAGCTCGGTGGAGCCGCGGGCGTTGTCCAGCATCACCACCATGCGCCGGTCCGCGATGAGCGTGCGGAACAACGCCGACCGCTCCTCGACCGTGACCGGGATGTCCGGCGACGGCACGCCCAGCGTGCGCAGGAACCGGCTCAGCACCTCGCCCGCGCCCAGCGGCTCCTGGTTGGGGTCGTAGCCGTGCAGGTCGACGTACAGCTGGCCGTCCGGGAACTCGTCGCGCACGCGTTGCGCCCAGTGCAGGGCCAGCGCGGTCTTGCCCACGCCGGCGGGGCCGGTGACCACGAGGACCAGGCCGCCCTCCGGGTAGGAGGCCAGCAGGCCGTCCAGGCGCTTGAGCTCGTCGTCGCGGCCGATCAGGGACGCCGAGACGCGCGGCAGCTGCGCGGGCGTGATCGCGGGCGAGGACTCGGTGACCGGGCGCACCGCCATCGGCTGGGTCGGGCGCTCGGGCTCGGGGTCCTCCCCCGCCAGCACGGCCCGCTGGAGCTTGCGCAGCTCCGGGCCCGGCTCGACGCCGAGCTCCTCGACCAGCACCCGGCGGGCCTCGCGGTAGACGCCCAGCGCCTCGGCGTGGCGACCCGCCTGGCACAGGGCGCGCATCAGCAGGCCGTGCCCGCGTTCCCGGAGGGGGTGCTCGCCGACCAGCGTGGTCAGGGACGGCACCAGCTCCGCGCCGCGGCCGATCAGCAGCAGCAGCTCGGCCCGCTCCTCCAGGACCGCGAGCCTGCGCTCGACCAGCCGGCCGCGCTCGACCTCGGCGAACAGGCCCGCGACCCCGCCGAGCGGCTCGCCGCGCCACAGGCCGAGCGCCTCGTCCAGCGCGGTGGCCGCCGCGATCAGGTCACCGGTCGCGCGCAGCCGGGCCGCCGTCACCACGCCGCGCTCGAACTCGTCCAGGTCGACCTGCTGCGGGTCCACGCGGAGCAGGTAGCCGTCGCCGACCGAGGTCAGCAGCTCGGCCGGGGCGCGGCGGGCGCGGCTGGGCTCCAGGGCCCGGCGCAGGCCGGCCACGTAGGTCTGCACCAGGTTGACCGCGCTGCTCGGCGTGTTGTCGCCCCAGACGGCCTCGATGATCTGGTCGCGGCTGACCGGCGTGTTGCGGGCCAGCAGCAGCACCGCCAGCACGGCACGCTGCTTGGCGGCGCCGAGGTCGACCTCCCCGCCACCGCGCGCCGCCCGGAGCAAACCGAGCACCTCGAACCGCAAGCGCTCGCCGTCGCCGTCTGCCACCGACCGATCCTTCGCCGAACGTTGGGCCCCAGACGGAGCCTAGGAGATCACTTCAGTCCGGCTCCAGTCGTCCTGTAGCCGCATTCTTACGCTAAGCGTGTCCGATCAACCACACAGGGCGAACCCCGGTGAACGAGGTTGGACCAGACAGCGGAACATCCGCTGCTCTCCCTGATCGACGAGGGCAGGCCGGCGTGCAAGGGGCATCCAGCCCGCGGCGGCGGAACGCCGGCCCGCCCTCGTCCCCTTCTCCACCGGAGAAGGGTCATCCGGTAGGGGATGACCCACCTCCATTGCCCTCCCCCCAGTCGAAGGGGCCGTGTCCGGGATCCGAACCCCCGGACACGGCCCCTTCGGCGTTGCGCGGCACCCGGCTCGGCGGTCCACGCCGGGCATCCGCTCCCGGGTCGGGCGACAGAATTCGGGCGGCAGGCTCCGGGCGACAGGATCGGAGTCGACGGCGGCTCCGGGCCGAGCGCTGGTCCCGGGTCGTCCGAGTCGGCCGCCGCCCGGTCGGGCAGTTCGACCAGGCGGCGGTCCGGGGCCGGTCCGGGTGGATCACCCGCAGTCGGCGACCGGTGGCGGCGGCTCGGCGGTGGCGGGTCCCGGCCTCGGTCAGGCGACCTCTTCCAGCTCCCGTGGCGGGGTGCCGGTCCTGGCGGCCTTTCGCCGCCGGCGCAGCACCACCACGACGCCGACCACGACCGCGAGGCCCATCAAGGCCCACATCGCGCCGTTGAACACCGACTCGACGTACTTCGCCGACGCGCCCGCCGCCGAGCCGATGCCGATGTGCAGCGCCGACCAGCTCACCGCACCCGCGATCGACGCCGGCAGGAACCGCCGGTACTCCAGCTTCGAGGCCCCCGCCGACGCGGGCACCAGGGTCCGCACCACCGGCATGAAGCGGGCGAAGAAGACGGCCCACGCGCCACGCCTGCGGAGCAGCGCGCCGGCCTTGTCCCAGTGCTCCTGGCCGAGCTTGCGCACCACCTTGCTGTCCCGCAGCCGATCGCCGTAGCGGCGGCCGAGGAAGTAGCCGATGCTGTCCCCCGCCACCGCGCACACCGACACGACCAGCCACATGACCAGGAACCGGGACGTGCTGGTGACCGTCGTCGCGGCCAGCAGCAGCGCGCTCTCGCCCGGCGCGATGAAGCCGACGCCCAACGTGCACTCCGCCAACGTCAACGCGCCCGTCACCGCGAGCACGGCGGGCTGCGGCAGACCGGCGAGCCCTTCCAGGGCGTCGGTCAGCAAGGCCATGGTTCGTCCCCCTGTGGATCATGACGTGCACTCGGAGTGCAGGCTAAGGGGAGTCCACCGCAACCACGCCGGCGGGCGCATCGGCCCGGGGTCTGACCGGTCGCCAGACCAAGGTCGTACGGGTAGGTGGTCGAAAGTCAGGGACGTGCCCGGGTCACACCCCGGGGTGGACGCCGGTCAGCGGCCGTCGAATTCGCCGTTCTTCGCGCCGCCGACGAATCGCGACCACTGCGCGAAACCGAAGCCCAACTCGCCGCGGCTTCGGTCCTTCGAATCACGCACACCGGCGCCGTTCCGGTCGAGCGCGATTTCCACGCACTCCGGACCACCGGCGGACGACCGCGCGCTCTTGCGCCACTGGCGTTGCATGTCAGTTCACCTCGGATTCAGGCGAGCTCGCGCGCCACCCGTCCGATCAGCGCGGACGAGGCGGCCGGGTCGAGCGATTGAGCGCTCAGCCGTGCGAACATGTCGGCATACCTGGCGACGTCCGCGGGCTGTTCCCAATACACATCGCCCTTCGGACTTTCGATGTATACCACGGCCGGATCGGACTGCTCGGGAAACGACAGGATGACGAACGGACCGTCCATCGCAGCGTGACCGCCCGCCTCGAAAGGGGCCACCTGCAGGGTGATGTTCCGCAGTTTCCCGACCTCGGTGAGTCGTGCCAGCTGCTCGGCCATCACCTCCGGGCCGCCGACCAGCCTCCTCAGGGCCGCCTCGTCCACGACCACGTGCAGGCGCAGCGGGTCGTCCTCCAGCAGCAGCGCCTGCCGCGCCTTGCGCAGCTCCACCCGGCGGTCCACCTCGGCCGGCTCCGCGCCCGGCAGCACGGCCCGGATCAGCGCCCTGGTGTACGCCTCGGACTGGAGCAGGCCGGGCACCATGAGGCCCTGGTAGGTGCGCACCCACTCGGCGTCGGCCTCGAACCCGACGTAGCGGCCGGGCGCGATGTCGCCGAACTCGTCCCACCACGCCCGCCTCCGCGCGTCGCGGGCCAGCTGCACGAGCTCCTCCGACGTGGCCCGGTCGGCGCCGTAGGCCGAGAGCATGTCGCGGACGTCGCGCGGGGTGACGCCGACGCGGCCGGTCTCGATGCGGCTGATCTTGGACGCCGAGCACTCCAGCCGCTCGGCGACGTCCTCGATGGTGAGGTCGGCCGCCTCGCGCAGCCGCCGCAGCTCGCTGACCAGCCGTCGCTTGCGCAGCGTCGGGCTGCTGCCCCGTGGCATCCGGACACCTTTCGTCGACGGCCCCGACCCGGGGGCCGTCGACCAGTCTGTGGCCGGCCGCGAACGGAGCAAAGTGACGTCATCCATTCGTGTACTGCAACTTGCAGAGGGCCGGCGTCGGTAACAGGCTGCGTGCAGCACACCGCCCCCAGGGAAGGAGCGCTGAAGGTGTCCACCACCGTCTTCAGCCAGCTCGACCGGTCCCTCCGAGAACACCTGGCCACGCTGGTCCGCCTCGCGTCGACCGGCGACGACGAGACGGCGGTCGAGCTGGCCCGCTGCGAGCTGCCGAGGGTGGTGACCGCGGTCAAGGCGCTGCTCGACGAGCACACCCCGGACGAGCACGGCCGCTGCCCGACCTGCCGCACCCGCCGCTGGAGCCGCCGCCTGCCCTCGCCGTGCCGGGCGTACCTCGGCGCGCAGCTGGCGCTGACCGCGGGCGGCGACGAGCCGTCCGGCAACCACCGCAAGCACCTGCGCAGCGTCGGCTAGCCAAGCCCGGTCGGGCGACGCGCCATCCCCGCTGATCGAGCCCCACCAGCGGCGCCCGACCCGATCCGAGCCCGCCGCCGGACCGGCCCCGCACCCCCGACCGGGGCCGGTCCGCCGCTCGGGGCTCGGCACGGGGTGGTCGGTCCGGTGAGGGGGCCGACCACCCTGTTCCACCCGCCGCCGCGCCGCGACCGGTCCGCGATCCGGGTCAGACGCAGACGGGTTCGAGGCCGTCGCGCTCCGGGTCCACCAGGTACACGCGGGCCGCCGAGATGTCGAAGTACATGCCGACCAGGCGCAACGACCGCGCGGCCACCGCTTCCCGCACGCTCGGGTACGCCATCAGGTTGTCCAGCTGCTGCGCCACGTTCGCCACCGACAGCCGTTCCACCACCGGCAGGTCGGACTCGCCCGCGTGGAACCGGATCAGGCTCGGCTCGACCGCCTTCAGCCACGTGTGCAGCTGCGTGCCCGGCCGCGTCGAGCCGTGCACCACCGCCTTCATCGCGCCGCAGTCCGAGTGGCCGCACACGGCGATCGTCTCGACCGCCAGCACCTCCACCGCGTACTCGATCGCCGCGCCGACGGAGTCGTCGCCGTCCAGCGGCACCAGGTTGCCGATGTTGCGCACGCAGAACAGGTCGCCCGGCCCGCTGGTGGTGATCAGGTTGGGCACCACGCGGGAATCGGCACACGTGATGAACAGCTGCCGCGGGCGTTGGCCTCGCGCGGCCAGCTCCGCCAGGAACGGGCGGACCAACGGCGCGGTGGTGCGCTCGAACTCGCGCATGCCGCGGATCATCGGGTCGGCGTCGGCGCGCTGCCTGGGCAGGGTGACGTGCCGGCCGCGCTGCCAGTGCGACCACGGCGCGAACCACCTCGGCAGCGGCGACAGCGGTGTCTTGCGCAGCGCGGGGATGCCCCTGGTGGCCTTGCTGAACCACGTGTCGTGCACCTCGTCCACCTCGACGTGGCCGCCCAGCCGCTCGTAGCCGACGCGCCAGTCGTCGATCGCCTCGTACGCGCCGTGGTCGAGGAAGTCGATGTGCAGCTCCAGCACCACGCGCTGCCCCAGCGGGATGGCGCGCAGCCCGCGCACCAGCCGCCCGGCGCCGAGGAACACCAGCGAGCCGCGGATCGTCACGCGCCAGGAGTCCGGCTCCTCCTCGATCCGCACCGACGAGCGGGTCAGCCGGTACAGCGACCGCAGCACCGCCGCCGCGACGCCGAGCAGCACGCCTTCGACCAGCCCGAGCACCAGCACGCCCACCACCGTGACCGCGTACGCGGAGAACTCGCCGTGCCGCCACAACGCCCGCATCCGGCGCACGCTCACCAGCCGCACGCCCACCACGAGCAGCACGCCGGCCAACGCGGCCAGCGGGATCAGCTCGAGCACCCAGCCGAGCGCGAGCACGAACACCGCGACCCACAGGCCGTGCAGCACGGTCGACGCGCGGGTGCGCGCGCCGGCCGCGACGTTGGTCGAGCTGCGCGCGATCGCGCCGGCGATGGGCAGCCCGCCGAGCGCGCCGGTCACGACGTTGGCCGCGCCCTGGGCGATCAGCTCCCGGTCGAGGTCCGCGCGCGGGCCGTCGTGCAGCTTGTCGACGGCGACGGCGGACAGCAGCGACTCGACGCTGGTCACCACGGCCACGGTCAGCACGGCGAAGGTGACCGCGCCGAAGCTGCCGGACGGCACCCGCGGCAGCACGACCTGGCCGAGCAGGTCGGCGGGCAGGTCGACCCGCGCCACGTCGAGCCCGACGGTGGCCAGCGTCGCCGCCAGCACCGCCACCAGGGGCGCGGGCACGAACCCGGCGCGCGGCACGTGCGGCCACAGCAGCAGCGCGAGCACGGCGAGGGCGCCGACCAGCAGGGCCGACCACCCCACGTCGGCGGTGAGCACGTTGGCCAGGTTGTCGAGCACGGACGTGGCCGCCGAGCCGCCGACGACGACCGAGAGCTGCCCCACCGCGATGCTCAGGCCGATGCCGGCCAGCATGCCGTGCACGACGGCGGGCGACAGGGACAGCGCGACCCGGCCGAGGCGGCCGAGGCCGAACGCGATCTGCACCGCGCCGGCGGCGAGCGTGATGGCGGCCGTGGCGGCCCAGCCGTACTCGGCGATGACCCCCGCGATGATCACCACCGATCCGGTCGCGGGCCCGCTGACCAGGACCGGGGTGCCGGACAGCGCGCCGGCCAGGATGCCGCCGACGACGGCGGAGATCAGCCCGGCCATCAGCGGCGCGCCGGTCGCGGCGGCGACGCCGAGCGACAGCGGCACGGAGATCAGGAACACCACCAGCGACGCGGGCAGGTCGTGGCGCAGCACGGCGGCGAGACCGCCCGGAGGGCCCGCCGTGGTGTGTTCGCCTGCGTGGGACTTGTTGGGGCGCGGACGGTTCATGGGTGGTCCTCTTCTCCTGGCAAGGGGGTATCGCCCCACGCGGGCGCGCGGGGTGTCGTTCGGGAGAGGTGTGCCTAGTGGCGCGCTAAGGGCGGCAGCAGGCGCGGCCAGCAGGCGGCGAGTCGGAACTCGGGCACGGCGCGGTGGTGAGGGGTCGCCACGGTGGCACCTCCGTGTCGGCACAGGGGAACGTGTCGGCACAGCCCGCGTCGCACAGGTCGCGTCCACACCATGATGACTGAGGAAGTGGGCGGTCTGACAGCGGTTCCACCCGGTCGTGTTGATCACGGGCGGGGTCGTCACCCCTGGTGACGGACCTACCTGCCGACGGCCGCGTAGGCGCGGCCGACCGCGAGCGTGCCGGCGCACAGTCCGATGAGGACGGCCGCGGCCTGGCCCACGGCGGCGAACTCGGGCACGGCGCCGAACCACTCGGCGCCCGCCAGCGGGAACGCGAGGAGCAGCACCAGCCACGGCGCGCGCAGCACCACCGGCCCCAGCACGGTGATGCCTGCGGCGGCGGCGAGCGCGACGTAGGCGGGGCCGACGTCGACCACGTCGGCCAGATCGGTCGGGTAGACACCCGAAGAGATGACGAGCGCCGTCACGAGCGTCGCGCCGACGTGTCCGGCGAGGACCACCGCCACCGCGCGCCACGGCCCGACCTCGCGCTCCAGCGCGCCGAGGCAGACCGCCACGCCGAGCAGGGCCAGCCCGGTGGCCGCCAGGCCGTCGCCGGCGGGGTCGAGCACGAACGCGCTGCCGAGCAGCGCGTTGACCGGGTGGTCGTCGAGGTTCGCCGCGTTCGTGCTCAGCGACGCCCGCACCTGGGCCGACATCGCGTCGGCGAACACGAAGCGCGTCAGCAGCGCGAGCACCGCCACGGCCGACAAGTAGCCGGCCGTGACGGGGTGGCGGCGGAAGCGTTCACGCACCCGGCCATGATCGGGCCGGTGGTCTCAGGCGTCCACTTGAGACCTGTCACCCGACCAGCGGGTGTGGAAGCTGCCCTCGCGGTCGGTGCGGCGGTAGGTGTGCGCGCCGAAGAAGTCGCGCAGCCCCTGGATCAGCGACGCGGGCAGCCGCTCGGACCGCAGCCCGTCGTAGTACGCCAGCGCGGACACGAAACCGGGCGCGGGCACGCCCGCGGACACCGCCTTCACCACGACGCGCCGCCACGCCTCCTCGGCCGACTGGACCGCGTCGCGGAAGTAGTCGTCCACGAGCAGGGACGCCAGCTCCGGCGCCTTGTCGTAGGCCTCGCGGATGCGGTCGAGGAACCGGGCCCGGATGATGCAGCCGCCGCGCCAGATCGTGGCCATCGCGCCCAGGTCGAGGTCCCAGCCGTACTCGGCGCTCGCCGCGCGCATCTGGTCGAAGCCCTGCGCGTACGCCACGACCTTCGACGCGTACAGCGCCTGCCGCACGTCCTCGACCAACGAGGTGTCCGCGCCGCCCACGACCGCGGCCGGGCCGAACGCCGACCGCACCGCCTGCCGCTGGCCGGCCCGCCCGGACAGCGACCGCGCGAACACCGCCTCGGCGATGCCGGTCACCGGCACGCCCAGCTCCAGCGCCTCCTGCACGGTCCAGCGGCCGGTGCCCTTCTGCTCGGCCTCGTCCGCGATCACGTCCACCAGCGCGGCGCCGGTCTCGGCGTCCACGTGGCCGAGCACCTCGGCGGTGATCTCGACCAGGTAGGACTCCAGGTCGCCGGTGTTCCAGCCGCGGAACACCTCGGCGACCTCGGCGGGCGACATGCCGCCGACCCGGTGCAGCAGGTCGTAGGCCTCGGCGATGAGCTGCATGTCGGCGTACTCGATGCCGTTGTGCACCATCTTCACGAAGTGCCCGGCGCCGTCCGGCCCGACGTGCACGCAGCACGGCACGCCGTCGACCTTGGCCGCGATGTCCTCCAGCACCGGCCCGAGGTGCTGGTAGGACTCCTCCGACCCGCCCGGCATGATCGACGGGCCGTTGAGCGCGCCCTCCTCGCCGCCGGAGATGCCCGCGCCGACGAAGTGCAGCCCGGCCTCCTTCAGCGCGGCCTCGCGGCGGCGGGTGTCGGCGTAGTGGGCGTTGCCGCCGTCGATCACCATGTCGCCGGGCTCCAGCAGCGGCACGAGCTCGTCGATGACGGCGTCGGTGGGTCCGCCGGCCTTGACCATGATGATGATCTGGCGGGGCGTCTGGAGGCTCGCGACGAGCTCTTCCAGCGTCTCGGACGGCACGAAGTCGCCCTCGTGGCCGTGGTCGGCGATCAGCGCTTTGGTGCGGGCGTGGCTGCGGTTGTGCACGGCGACGCGGTAGCCGTGCCGGGCGAGGTTGCGCGCCAGGTTGCTGCCCATGACGGCGAGCCCGGTGACGGCGATCCGCGCGGGTGCCTCGGAGGTGGTCATCTGCACAGCCTGCCCAAATCCGCGCCCGCGCGCACCTGTGCGCGACCCCTGCGCGCCCACTTCGTCGCACTGGCCCGATCTCCCTGTAACATCGTGAAACGCTGGTGGAACAGGGGGACGCGAATGGCCAGGGCGACGGTGCGGGACGTGGCGCGGGCGACCGGGCTTTCCATCGCCACCGTGTCGCGCGTGCTCAACGGCCAGGCCAACGTCGCCGAGCACACCCGTGAGCTGGTGCTGCGCGCCGTGGCCGGGCTGGGCGCGGAGGCGCCGCGGGCGCGGGGCGCGAAGCCGGCCGGCCCGATCTACGTGCGCTGCCCGTACCTGCTCACCGACTACTTCGGACTGATCGTGTCCAGCGTCGCCGAGACGTTGGCCCTGCACCACCGCCAGGTCGCGCTGAGCGCCGGGGTGTCGGCGCAGCGGGAGTCGGCGCTGCCCGGCCTGGCGGCCCGCGCGGACGTGGGCGGGGCGATCCTGATCCTGCCGCCGGAGCCGGCCGAGGAGCTGGTCCGGCTGCGCGACCGGCGGTTCCCGTTCGTGGTGGTCGACCCGCGCACCGAGCTGCCGCGCGACGTGGCGTCGGTGTCGGCGGCGCACTTCGCGGGCGCGCGGCGGCTGATGGCGCACCTGGTGGAGCTGGGCCACCGGCGGATCGGGATCATCGGCGGCCCCGGCGACTGGCTGGCCAGCGACGGCAGGCTCGCCGGGTACGCGGCGGCGTTGTCCGACGTCGGCGTGCTGCCGTCGGCGGAGCTGCTGCGGCACGTGGACGAGCCCACCGAGGAGAACGGCCACCTGGTCGCCCGCGACCTGCTGGCCCTCGCGGACCGGCCGACGGCGCTGGTCGCGTTCAACGACAAGATGGCCGTCGGCGCCTTGCGCGCGGCCCGCGAGCTGGGCCTCGACGTCCCGGGTGACGTGTCGGTGGCCGGTTTCGACGACCTCGACCTGAGCCGTGCCACGCGGCCGGAGCTGACCACCGTGCGGCAGCCGTTGCAGGAGATGGGCCGGATGGCCGTGACCCTGCTGATGCGGTTGCTCGACCGGCACGAGCTGGAGGCGCTGCACGTCGAGCTGGCCACGGAACTCGTGGTCAGGGCGTCCACCGGGCCCGTGCCGCGCGGCTGACGACCCGCGCGCCCACTCCTTTTTCACGGTCTTTACCGGTATTCACCGACCGGAAAGCGCGAACCTTGACACGGGTTCGGCAGCATTGTTTCCTTTCACCTGCGGACAAGTTCCACAAATGTTCCATTTTGTTACAGACTGCCGACCCCTGCCCACAACGTCGTGAAAGGAGTCCGGGGTGCCCTCTTCCCACCGTCGGGCTTTCGTCAGCGCCGGCATAGCCGTGATCACCGTCGCAGCCACCCTCGCCGCCTCGCAGCCCGCCGCCGCCGCGGGCGAGACCGTCAACGTCTACCTGACCACCACCTCCGACGGCGGCGGCCGGGTCGTCACCCGCGGCCTCCAGCAGCAGCCGTCGATCGCGTTCAGCGCCAACGGCGGCAGCGCCACCCACACCATCACCGTCAACGAGGGCACGACCTACCAGCAGTTCGAGGGCGGCGGCGCGTCGATCACCGACACCACCGCCCACCTGCTGCGCGGCGGCCCGGTCTCGGCGGCCACGCGGGACGCGGTGATGCGCAAGCTGTTCCACCCCGTCGACGGCATCGGCCTGTCGTTCGTGCGCAACCCGATCGGCGCGTCGGACCTGTCCCGGCCGGGCCACGTCTCGCTCGACGACACGTGCTGCGACCTCAACGACTTCGGCGCGAACGGCTACGACACCAACGTGCGGCTGCTGACGCAGCAGGCCAAGCAGCTCAACCCGCAGCTGCGGGTCAAGGGCGTGCCGTGGAGCGCGCCGGGCTGGATGAAGGACAACGGCCGCATGGACCAGATGGGCTGGCTCAAGTGGGAGTACGCGCCGATGTACGCGCAGTACTTCGTGAAGTACGTGCAGAGCTACCAGGCCGCGGGCATCCCGGTCGACTACGTGTCCGTGCAGAACGAGCCGAACTGCTGCCAGGCGTCCAACCCGACCGCGATGGACTACCCCGGCATGAGCTGGAACCCGGCGGGCCTGGTCGAGTTCACCAAGAACAACCTGTACCCGGCGTTCCGCGCGGCGGGCATCACCACCAAGGTGCTGGTGCACGACTGGAACTACGGCGACTACGCCAACTTCGGCTCCGGCGTCCTCAACGACGCGGGCGTGCGCAACGACCCGCTGTTCGGCGGCATCGCGTGGCACGGCTACTTCGGCGACCCGGCGGTCGGCACGCAGGTGCGCAACCAGTACCCGACCGTGAAGCAGTTCAGCACCGAGCACTCCGGCGGCACGTGGATCTCGAACCAGCACAACGAGGACATGGCCGACATCGTCAACTACGCCCGCAACTACAGCTCCAGCCTGGTGAAGTGGAGCCTCGCGCTCAACCAGAACATGGGGCCGCACAACGGCGGCTGCGGCACGTGCACCGGCCTGATCACCGTGCAGGAGGGCGGGTCGCGCGCCGGCCAGGTCGACTACACCGTCGAGTACTACACCACCGGGCACCTGACGAAGTTCGTCCGGCCCGGCGCGTACCGGATCGACTCGACGGCGAACGGCACCGTGCAGAACGTGGCCTACCGCAACCCGGACGGCTCCAAGGCCCTGATCGCGCACAACGGCGGCACCTCCGCCCAGTCCGTCCGGGTGAACTGGGGCAACCAGTCGTTCACCTACACCCTGCCCGCCCGCACGTCGGCGACGTTCACCTGGCAGGGCACGCCCGGCACCGGCAACCCCGGCGGCAGCGGCGGCGCGATCACCGGGCTGGGCGGCAAGTGCGTCGACGTCGCGGGCGCCAGCAGCGCGGACGGCGCGGCGGTGCAGCTGTACTCGTGCAACGGCACCGCGGCGCAGCAGTGGTCGCGGCCCGGTGACGGCACGCTGCGCGCGCTCGGCAAGTGCCTCGACATCAAGGACCGCGGCACCGCCGACGGCGCGCAGCTCCAGCTGTGGACCTGCGGCGGCGGGGCGAACCAGCAGTGGACCCACACCTCGGGCCGTGACCTGGTGAACCCGGCGACCGGCAAGTGCGTGGACGTCACGGGCAACACCAGCGCGGACGGGACCAGGCTGCAGATCTGGACCTGCACGGGCGCGGCCAACCAGAAGTGGACCCTCGCCTGACCGCTGTCGTCCGATCGCGGTCTCCGACCGCTGCGGGATCCCGCTCCGCCGAGGCGGGCCGCCGCTGACAACACGGCCGCGACAGCGCGAGAGTCCAGGCATGACACGACTCCTCGTGCTCGTCGCGGCCGTGCTCGCGGCCGGCCTGACCGGGCCCACGGCGCAGGCGCAGGCACCGTGGACCCTGACCGCCGCGCAACGGCAGGCGTACCTGACCCACTACGCGCCCGTCATCCTCAAGCGGGGTGACGAGAACGACGGCAAGCAGGGCCGGGACTGGCTCGCGAACTTCGACTTCGACCGGGACGGCGCCTACGCCACCAACCGGGCGAACTGGCGCCAGGTGCCGCAGTACGCGGCCGGCGCGGCGGGGTACGAGCGGTGGCGGATCCGGCCCACCCTCTACACCGCGCTGCTGGAGTTCACCGAGAACGGCGGCAAGTCGTTGGTGCTGCTCTACCACGTCTACAACGCGGCCGACAAGGACGGCGACGAGATCCACGACTGGGAGCGGGTGGAGATCGTGGTGCGCGGGGTGACCGGCACGCCGGGCGGCGCGGGCGAGTCGTTCGGCAACGCCACCGTGACGCACCACAAGGACCACGTGATGCGGCGGTCCTACGACCCGGACGTCAACTTCCTGCAGACGCCCACCGGCAGGCACTTGCTGCTGTGGCAGGCCGACGAGAGCGACTTCGACCTGCCCGGCGCCGGGCCGCACGCGCACGAGCTGCGGTTCGTGACCGACACGTGGGCCTCCGTCTCGGGCCGGATGGCGGCGGCAGGCAACGCCGAGGTGCACATCTCCGGCGCGGACGACCGGCGCAACGTGCACTACGCGTTCGTGCCGGAAGGCGCGGCGGGCGCGGTGGCGGCGTTCGGCGCGGTGCCGCTGACGTTCGCCAACGCGTCCGCGCAGGCGAGCCGGGTCGACAACGGCACCAAGGTGACGTGGCCGAGGGTGAAGCGGCTGACGTACGAGCTGCAAGACCTGGCCGACGTCGTGCCGACGCACTGGTCGCAGTCGGCGTGGCAGCGGCACTGGTTGGCCGCGGACGTGGTGGACGTGCGGTTCGAGACGCCCGCGCTGGGCATCGGGACGGGCGTGCAGCGGTTCTACAACCGGTCCCGCGACGACGCCGCGTCGGACCTCACGGACGGACGCGAGGGCTACCTGTCGAAGGCGTGGTTCTTCGGCGCGTACTCGGCGGAGCTGGACGAGGACACGCCGTCCGGGTCGGACGACTTCGGCGGGTTCGCGGGCACGGGCCTGGACAGCTCGGGCCGCAGCCGCGGCGCGGTCAGCGGCGACCCGGCCTCGCACGGCGCCTACTGGCGGCAGCACGAGTACTTCGTGCACTCGGGCGGGATCGACGACAGCACGAGCCGCGAGGTGGGCGTCTGGCTGCCGCCGGGCTGGCAGCTGGCGGCGAACGGCGGCTTCGACGGCCGCTGGCAACCGCTGTTCGACGACCGACCGGACGCCTGACACCGACCGGGCCGTCCACCAGTCGGAGGCCCGGGAGCCCGGCCCGCCGCCGCACGACCGGCGGCGGGCCGGTACCGCGGAGCGCCCGCCGCCGCACGACCGGCGGCGGGCGCTCGCCTAACCGGTGGCGCGGTAGGCCTCGCCGGCCCGGTTCGGCGTCCCTCCGGGCACGTACAGCCCCGTGCCCGGCTTGTCTGCGGGGAGCGCGAACCACGCGTAGCGCTCCAGGTAGGGCAGGTCTTCGAGCATCCGGGACGACGCGCCGGCGAAGTCGGCGAGCTGCCGGTCGTCCGGGTAGCGCACGCCGCCGCCGGAGAAGTCCATCAGCGAGTACTCGGTGAGCCAGACCGGCAGGCCGTAGCGGGCGCGCACGGCGTCCAGGTAGCTCTTCAGGTGGCCGACGGCGGCGGGGCCGAAGTCCGAGCCGTACCAGTGCAGCGTGATGAAGTCGACCCGCAGCCCGCGCTGCCGCGCCCCGGTCATGAACCGGTCGAGCCAGCCGCCCGCCTGGTCGCCGCTGTGCGCGACGGCCGGGCTGCCCAGGCGCATCCCCGTCGCCTGGAGCTGCGGCCACAGGTCCAGCGCCTGCTCGACGGTCATGTTCGACTGCTCGCCGAGGTCCGGCTCGTTGAACCCGAGCAGGGTCGTGCCCTGGCCCTTCACCGCGGCCAGGTTCGCGGGCGTGGCGGTCTTCGCGCCCCAGATCATCGGCACGTACTCCACGCCCGGCGGCGCCTGCACGTTCTCCCTGGTGGTGGCCCAGTTGTAGAACCAGCCCGCGCCGACGTCGGACAGCGCCCGCGTCACGCCCTCGAAGTGCCAGGTGCCGACGCCCTTCTTGACCGACCTGGTGACCGGCCGCACGACCGGCGCCGGCGCGACCGGCGGAGCCGTCGTGGTCGACGTGGTCGTGGTCGTCGTCGTGGTGGTGGCAGTGGTGGTGGTCGTCGTGGGGGCGGTCGAGGGCGTCCGGGTGGTCGTGACGGCGACCGGGGCCGCCGCGGGCGGCGGCGTCCGCTCGACGGGCAGCAGCACGACGGCGCCCGCCACCGCCGCGACGGCCGCCGCCGCGACCAGCGGCTTCGTGGCCGCGTTCGCCCAGACCTTGCCGACGCCGAAGCCCTTCTTCACCACCGCGACCACGGGCTCGGCGGCGGCCAGGTCGAACCCGGCGGGCAGCGGCACGAGCGGGATCCGGGCCAGCAGCCCGTCCACGGCGGCCAGGTCGTCGAACCCGCGGGCGCAGCGGGCGCACTCCCGGGCGTGCCGCACGATCCGCTTGCGCCACAGCGCGTTCGGCTGCCCGTCCCAGTCCGCGATCACCTCGGCCAGGTCGCCGCAGCGCGGCGCGGCCAGCACCCGGACGACCACCCGCGCCCCTTCGAGCTGCGCCTTCATCCGCTGCACCCGCACCGCCGCGTGCTGCGGGGTGATGCCCAGCGCCTCGGCCAGCTCGGCCCGGGTGATCCGCCCGACCTGCTCCATCCACCACAGCGACAGCAGCTCGCGCTCGTCGTCGCCGATCCACCGGGTGGCCGCGACGACCTCGCGGCGCTGGCCGGTGAGCTGGAGCCGGGTGATGGCCAGGTCGGCGAAGTCCGCGCCGGGGTCGGCGAGGTCGGCGGGCTCGGCGTCGACCAGCGGCGGCCCGGTGCGGTGGTGG
Organism: Saccharothrix sp. 6-C; assembly: GCF_016695385.1. Classification (NCBI taxonomy): domain Bacteria; kingdom Bacillati; phylum Actinomycetota; class Actinomycetes; order Pseudonocardiales; family Pseudonocardiaceae; genus Saccharothrix; species Saccharothrix sp. 6-C. The sequence continues at coordinate 6,705,469 of NZ_CP064192.1, forward strand.
TCGCGCACCTGGTTCAGCGCGATGGCCAGCAGCCACGACCGGAACGCCTCGGGCTCGCGCAGCTTCGGCAGCCCGTTCAGCGCGCGGAGCATGGTCTCCTGCACCACGTCGTCGGTGTCCGGGTGGCCCGCCAACGCGCGCCCGACCACGTTGTAGACCAGCGGCAGGTAGGCGGCCACCAGCGCGTCCAACGCGCCCGGCTCGCCCCGCTGCGCGGCCGTCACCGCCGCGGCGTCCCCTGGTGTGCGCATACCGTGTTCCTCTCGGCCGAGTCGGGCTCACCCACCGGAGACTCCTCGGCCGCGCCACGATAACGAGAATCAGGCGGCGAGCACCGAAGCCGCCATGCCGATCAGCGCCGCGCCGCAGAGCCGCTCGAACACCGGCCGCACCCGGGGGCGGGACAGCAGCGCCGCCAGCCGGCCCGCCAGCGGCACCACCACGGCCCAGAAGCACGCGAACACGCCCACCGCGACCGCCGAGAGCAGCGCGGCCTGCGGCAGCGGCGGCGACGCGGGGTCCATGGCCTGCGGCACGAGGCTCAGGAACGTCAGCATCACTTTCGGGTTGAGCAGGTCGCACAGCACACCGCGCAGGAACAGCGACCGGTCCGACTTCGGCGCCTGCCGGATCGGCCCACCGCGCCGGGCCGCCCGCAGCGTGGTCACGCCCAGGTGGGCCAGGTACAGCGCGCCCACCGCCTTGACCGCCAGCAACGCCGCCGGCGCCGCCGCGACCAGCGCGGACAGCCCCAGCGTGGCCAGCAGGGCGTGCACCAGCAGCCCGGTCACGACGCCCGCCGCCGTCAGCGCGCCGTGCCGCACGCCGCGCACGGCGTTGCCGGTGATCAGCACGAAGTCCGGGCCGGGCACGACGGTGATGACGACGAGGGCGAGGAGGAACGAGGTCCAGGCGATGTGCACGGGCGCATCCTGGGCCATTCGTTCTGCTGTATTCCACCTGACGGTTACAGTGTTCGGTTGTGCGCGAGACAGCCGAACTGGATTCGGTCGACTGGCTGATCCTGGAGGCGTTGCAGAACGACGCGACGCTGCCGAACCGGAGCCTGGCCGAGGCGGTGGGCATCGCGCCGTCGACCTGCCTGCACCGCGTGCGCCGGCTGCGCAACCTGGGCGTGATCACCGGGTTCCACGCCGTGGTCGACCCGCGCACCACCGGCCTGCCGCTGGAGGCCGTCGTCTCGGTCAACGTGCGGCCGCACACCAGGCCGGTGGTGGCGGCGTTCCGGCGGTTCGTGATGGCGCAGCCGGAGACGCGCTCGTTGTTCCACGTCAGCGGCCAGGCGGACTTCCTGGTGCACATCGCGGTGGCCGACAGCACGCACCTGCAGGCGTTCCTGATGGACAAGATCGCCTCCCGCGCCGAGGTGCGGAACCTGACCAGCTCGGTGGTGCTGGAGCGGGTCGAGACGCGGGCCCTGACGCCGCCGGACGACCAGCGCCCCACCCACCGCAGGCGGCGCGTATAGATTCCCGGCCATGGACCCCGACGAGTTCCGCCGGGTCGGCCACGAGGTGGTCGACTGGATCGCCGACTACCGCTCACGCGTCGAGGGCTTCCCGGTCAGGTCGCCGGTCGAGCCCGGCTGGGTGCGCGGGCAGCTCGCCGGGCTGCCCGAGCGCGGCGAGGGCTTCGACGGGCTGCTCGCGGACCTGGACCGGGTCGTGCTGCCGGGGACGACGCACTGGCAGCACCCGGGCTTCTTCGCCTACTTCCCGTCGAACGCCTCGCTGCCGTCCGTGCTCGGCGACCTGCTGTCGTCGGGCCTGGGCGTGCAGGGCATGTTGTGGTCCACCTCCCCCGCCGCGACCGAGGTCGAGCAGCACCTGATGGACGAGCTGGTCGGGGCGCTCGGCCTGCCGCCGTCGTTCGTCGGCGGCGGGGTCATCCAGGACACCGCGTCGTCCGCGGCGCTGGTCGCGGTGCTCGCCGCGCTGCACCGGTCGTCGGGCGGGACGTGGCGGCGGTCCGGCGTGGACGGGACCGAGACGGTGTACGTGTCGTCGCAGACGCACTCGTCGCTCGAACGGGCGGCGCGGCTGGCGGGGCTGGGCGAGCAGGCCGTGCGGGCGGTCGAGGTCGACTCCCGGCTGGCCATGCGCGCGGACGACCTGGCGGCCCGCGTCCGGTCGGACGTGGCGGCGGGCCGGCGGCCGGTGCTGGTGTGCGCGACCGTCGGCACCACGGGCACCGGCGCGGTCGACCCGGTGCGCGAGATCGCCGCCGTGTGCGCCGAGCACGGGATCTGGTTGCACGTGGACGCGGCGTGGGCGGGCCCGGCGGCGCTGTGCCCGGAGTTCCGCGACCTGTTCGACGGCGTGGACCGAGCCGACTCGTTCACCGCGAACGCGCACAAGTGGATGCTGACCGCGTTCGACGTGTCCCTGTTCTGGACCGCCCACCCGGACGTCCTGGTCGACGCCCTCACGATCCTGCCGGAGTACCTGCGCAACACCGCGACCGAGTCGGGCGCCGTCGTCGACTACCGCGACTGGCAGATCCCCTTGGGCCGCCGGTTCCGGGCGCTGAAGCTGTGGTCGGTGCTGCGCTGGTACGGCCTGGAGGGCATCCGCGAGCACCTGCGCGGCCACGTCGAGCTGGCTGCCCTGCTCGAGTCGTGGGTGGACGCGTCCGACGACTGGGAACTCGTCGTCCCCCGTTCGCTCTCCCTGCTGACCATCGCCCACCGCTCCGGCGACGACGCGGCCCGTGCCGCGATGGACCGCGTCAACGCCTCGGGTGACGCCTTCGTCACCCACACCACCGTCGACGGCCGCTTCGCCATCCGCGTGGCGATCGGCGCGGAGGCGACTCGCGAGCACCACGTGCGCGCGCTGTGGGACGCGCTGCGGCTCAGGGGTTGATCAGCGTGGTCATGTCGACGGTCACCGGGAAGGGCTCGGGGACCTGGACCTTCCCGGTGCCTTGCGCGATCTGCTTGTACCTGCCGGCGACCAGGCTGAACGCGATGAGCGTGGCCGGCTCGTCGAGTTCCACCACCCAGTAGTGCGGGATACCGACCTTGGCGTACTCGATCGGCTTGAACACGCGGTCTGTTCGGCCCGTTCCCGGCGACACGATCTCCACCGCCAAGTGCAGGTCATCGGGGTTGAACCGGCTCGGGTGCTCCCAGTAGCGCTCGGCAGGCACCACCACGACGTCGGGTGCGCGAAGCGAGAGCGGCGGCCCGGGGTCGATCACGACGTCGACGTCCTGGACCGCCACCACCCCAGCGGGCAGTTGCTCTTTGAGGCAGCTCCGGAGGTTCGCCATCGCCACTTGGTGTTTCGGTGCCGGCCTTGGCGCCACCAGCAAGACTCCTTCGACCAGCTCGAAGTGGCGCGACTTGTCCTCTGGAAGCGCGTCCCACTCCTCAAGCGTGAACAAGTGGTCAGGCCAGGGCATGGTGCTCATCGCGGCCACCTCTCTTGCTCCATCGACTGCGCAGCGTAGCCGGTCGATCACAGGACCCGGAGCAGGCCCTCCTGCACCACGGTAGCCACCAGTCGGCCGTCGTGGCTGTAGAAGTGGCCCGTCGCGAGGCCTCGGGCGCCGGAAGCCGAGGGCGACTCGCAGTCGTAGAGGAACCACTCGTCCGCGCGGAACCGGCGGTGGAACCACATGGCGTGGTCCAGGCTCGCGCCCAGGACCTTGTCGGTGCCCCAGTACACGCCGTGGCGGACCAGCACCGAGTCGAGCAGGGTCATGTCGGAGGCGTAGGCGAGCACGCACACGTGCAGCAGGTCGTCGTCCGGCAGCGTGCCGTCCGCCCTCATCCACACCTGGCTGCGCGCCTCGCCCGGCCCGTCCTCCCGCGCCCGCCACGGCGGCTCGGTCACGTACCGGATGTCGATCGGCCTCGGCAGGCGCGCCATGCCTACCTTCTCCAGGTACCCGGCCGCCGACTCGGCGTAGGTGGGCAGCGAGGCGGGCGGCGGCACGGCGGGCATCGGCTCCTGGTGGTCCAGGCCCGGCTCGTCGAGCTGGAACGACGCCGACAGCGTGAAGATCGCTTTGCCGTGCTGCACGGCGACCACGCGGCGGGTGGTGAAGGACCGTCCATCGCGGACCCGGTCCACCTCGTACACGATCGGCACGCTCGGGTCGCCGCCGCGGATGAAGTACGAGTGCAGCGAGTGCACCCGGCGGTCGCGCGGCACGGTGCGGCCGGCGGCTACCAGGGCCTGGCCGGCGACCTGCCCGCCGAACACCCGGACGGGCGACTCGGCGGGTGACACACCGCGGAAGATGTTCTCCTCGACGCGCTCCAGGTCGAGCAGCGCGACGAGTCGGTCGAGCACGGGCTGCCCGTGGGGCACGCCGTCGGCGTCCAGTGGAACGTCCGAGAACTCGGCGGTCGCCGCGGCACGGGCAGCCTCGGTCACGTCATCTCCTAAGCGTGGTCGTCCTCCCCCAGGCGGTGCACCCGGATGAGGTTGGTCGAGCCGATGGTGCCAGGCGGCGAGCCTGCCACGACCACGACGAGGTCGCCCGGCTGGTACCGACCGATGTCGATCATCGACAGGTCCACCTGGCGGACCATCTCGTCCGTCGAGTCCACCTTAGGCACCAGGAACGTCTCGGTGCCCCAGGTGAGAGAAAGCTGACTGCGCACGCTGGGCTCCGGCGTGAACGCCAGCAGCGGCAGCGGGGTGTGCAGGCGGGCGAGCCGCCGCACGGTGTCACCGGACTGGGTGAAGGCGACCAGCGCCTTCGCGTTCAGCCGCTCGCCGATGTCGCGCGCCGCGTACGAGATCACGCCGCGCTTGGTGCGCGGGACGTGCGTCAGCGGCGGGACCACGGTGGACTCGGTCTCGACGGCCACGATGATGCGGGCCATGGTCTTGACGGTCTCGATGGCGTAGCGGCCGACCGAGGTCTCGCCGGACAGCATCAGCGCGTCGGCGCCGTCGAGCACGGCGTTGGCGACGTCCGAGGTCTCGGCGCGCGTCGGCCGGGAGTTCGTGATCATCGAGTCGAGCATCTGGGTCGCCACGATGACCGGCTTGGCGTTCTCGCGGGCGATCTGGATGGCCCGCTTCTGCACCAGCGGCACGTGCTCCAGCGGCAGCTCGACGCCCAGGTCGCCGCGGGCGACCATGACGCCGTCGAAGGCGAGCACGATCGCTTCGAGGTTGTCGACCGCCTCCGGCTTCTCGATCTTGGCGATCACCGGCTTGCGGCCGTGGCCCACGCGGTCCATGACCTGGTGGACCAGGTCGATGTCCGCGGGCGAGCGCACGAACGACAGGGCGATGAAGTCCACGCCCAGGTTGAGGGCGAACTCCAGGTCCTCGATGTCCTTCTCGGACAGCGCGGGCACGGACACGTCCATGCCGGGCAGCGAGAGGCCCTTGTTGTTGCTGACCGGGCCGCCCTCGGTGACCTCGCAGACCACGTCCGGCCCGTCGATCTCGGTGACGGTCAGGCCCACCTTGCCGTCGTCCACCAGCAGGCGGTCGCCGGCCTTGGCGTCCTGCGCGAGCTGCTTGTAGGTGGTGGAGACCCGGTCGTGGGTGCCCTCGACGTCCTCGACGGTCACCCGGACGATGTCACCGGTGCGCCACTCGACGGGACCGTGGGCGAACCGACCGAGGCGGATCTTCGGTCCCTGGAGGTCGGCCAGGATGCCGACCGCGCGGCCCGACGCCTCGGCCGCGTTGCGGACGAGGTCGTAGACCTGCTTGTGGTCGGCATGGCTGCCGTGGCTGAAGTTCATCCGGGCAACGTCCATACCGGCCGCCACCAGCTCGTTGACCTTGTCCTCGGTCGCGGTGGCAGGACCCATCGTACAGACGATCTTCGCGCGTCGACTCACGTCTAGTCAGAGTAGTCCCTGTCACTGGACCGATCAGGATGTACCGGGAAGTAATCTCCGCGAAACAGGCAGAATCTGCACCGTGGGCCCCAGAATCCTTCCGTTCGTGGTCGCGGTGTCGCTCAGCGTCATCGTGCTGTTCACCCCCGCGTCAGGTGTGCCCACAGCCCCTCCGGGCACCGACAAGGTGGTGCACTTCGTGCTGTTCGCCCTGCTCATGGGCACGGGGAGGTACGCGCGGCTGCCGTCCGGACCACTCCTCACCGGCCTCTTGGGTTACGCCGCGGTCTCGGAAGCGTTGCAGTGGCTCATCACCGGGCTGCACCGGAGCGGCGACGTGCTGGACGCCCTCGTGGACGTCGCCGGCGTGGGCTTCGGAGCCCTGGTCGCACGGTCGCTCACCCGAAAACGTCGTACCCCTCTGGGAGAATGAAAATCAGGGGTCCCCTGGCGGGTGACGCCTGCGCAGCCCGGTCCGACGCCCTGCGCAGCCCGGTGTGAAACCCTGCGCAGCCGGGTCTGATGCCCGCGCGCGCCGGGTCCGACGACCCGCGGGTGTGAGGCGCGCCACCGGTGCCGAGAGCCCGCACACGATCAGCGGCGAAGTCCGGCGCCCCGGGGGGCGGCTGTCAGCGGCGGAAACCGACTTCGGTCAGGCCGATGTGGTCGGCGCACCAGTCGACGAGCGGGGTGGCCTGGTGCCACGCGTCGCGGACCCGGTCCAGGCAGCCGGGCTCGTGCAGCACGTCGTCCGGCGGCCACACCTTGGCGACGTAGACGCGCTTGTGCTTGAGCAGCTCGATCCGGGGGTGCTCGGGGTCCACGCCGCGCGGCGCGCGCTTGAGCTTGTCCCCGCGCAGCTCCCAGCCCGCCCCGGCGAGCTGCGCGAGCAGCTTCTCCAGCGCACGACCGCGCACGTCGTCGGCGACCGACTCGCGGTAGCGGGCGAGCTGGTCGGAGGCCATGGCGAACGACCCACCGGCCACGAACAGGCCTTCGGTGCCGAGCTGCACGTAGTGCGCGCCGCCACCCCGGCCGAGTTCCACCACCCCGCCGCAGTGGTCTTTGTACGGCGTCTTGTCCTTGCTGAACCGCACGTCCCGATAGGGCCGGAAGACCTTTCCCTTGCCGAACTCGGGCTCGAGCGCGGCCAGCAACGTCTCCATGGGCGCGCGCACATCGCGCAGGTAGACGTGCTTGTGGTCGTCCCAGTAAGCCTTGGAGTTGTCGGCGACGAGTCCGTCGTAGAAGTCGATGGCGTGTTCGCCGAACCCGGTGAATTCCACGGCGCACAGCTTACGTTCGTCCATTCGTGGCCCATTCGAACGCTCTATCGCACCGCATCACCGAGCCGTCACGTTCTGTGCATAATCGGCTGGTGGGTAGGAAAACGGCGCTGGCCGGATGGCTGCGCGAGCTCGACGCGGTGGAGGTCCGGGACATCCTGGCGCTGCGCAAGGACGCCGCCGACCGCAGGCCCCACTCGTTGCGGGCGCTGGCGGACGAGCTGACCTCGGCGGCGTCGCTGCGGGCGGCGGTCGACGGGCTCGACCAGGCGTGCCGGGACGTGCTGGACACCGTGCTGCGGCTGGGTGACGAGGCCTGCGCGGAGGCGCTGGCGGAACGGTTGCGCTGCACCGGGAAGGCGTCGCGGGCCGAGCTGAAGCGGGCGTTGGGCCAGTTGCGCGCGAGGGCGCTGGTCTGGCCGGCGGAGGGGCGGCTGGTGAGTTCGCCGGGGTTGCGGCCGGTGGAGGACGAGCCGCCGCAGCGCATCACGCCCGCGCCACGCGCGCCGCGCCGCGCGCCGCAGAACCGGGGTTTCGCGGACCGGGCCGCGATCACCCCCGCGACGTCCACTGTGGACGGTGTGACGCGGCTGGTCGACCTGTGCGACGTGGAGCAGGTGGCGTGCCGCGCGGTGATGGGGCTGCGGGAGCTGCGGCGGCTCGCGGGCGTGCTGCGCGCGGACGAGGGCCGGACGCGGTTGTGGGTGGGGCTGGCGGTCGAGGCGCGGCTGCTCGCGGTGGACGACGGCAGGCTGGTGCCGACCGTCGGCGCGGACCCGTGGCGGGCCGCGTCGCCCCCGGAGCGGTTGACCGCGCTGGCCCGGGCGTGGCCGCGGTTGACGTGGACGCCGGGCAAGCAGCGGCCCGCGTCGGCGGAAGCGTCCTCGTCGGACTCGGGCGACCGGATCCGGCGCGGGCTGCTGGAGCGGTACGCGCTGCTGGACGAGGACGAGGCGTTCGAGCACCGGCACGAGGTGGTGGCCGACCTGGTGTGGACGCGGCCCGCCGTGCACGGGCGCGCGGCGACCGAGGCGGCGTTGGTGGAGGCCGAGTCGGTGGGGTTGGTGGCGCTGGGCGCGGCGACCTCGCTGGGCCGCGCGGTGCTGGCGGGCGGGGTGGACGAGGTGGCGGGCCGGTTCGTGCCGCCCGACGCGTCCACCGCCCACCTGCGGCCGGACCTGACCGCCGTGGTGGCCGGGTTGCCGTCACGCGAGCTGAGCGCGGTGCTGGACCTGGCGGCGGACGGCGCGGCGGGCGGGTGGCGGTTCAGCGGGGCGAGCGTGCGGCGGGCGTTGGACGCGGGGCACGAGCCGGACGCGCTGCTGGCCCGGTTGGCGTCGGTGGCCGAGCACGGCGTGCCGCCCACGTTGGCGCACCTGGTCCGCGAGGTGGCGCGGCAGCACGGGCGGATCACGGTGACGCCGGTCGCGTGCTGCGTGCGGACCGAGGACCCGGTGCTGTTGAGCGAGATCGCCGCGCACCGGTCGTTGGCGCAGCTGTCGTTGCAGCCGTTGGGGCCGACGGTGCTGGCGTCGGCGAAGCCCGCCAAGGAGACGTTGGCGTTGCTGCGGGCGGCCGGTTACGCGCCCACGACGGCCGCCGTGGACGGCACGGCGGTGATGACGCGGCTGCCTCGGCGCCGGGTCGAGGCGCCGCCGCCCGCACGTGCCGCGACCGGCGGGTGGCGGGCGCCGTTGACCGGGCACGAGGTGGCGAAGCTGGCGGCGGCCCTGGTGGAGCAGGAGCGGCCCAGGCCGAAGTTCGTCCTGCCGCCGGTGGAGTCGCAGCGGATCGGCACCGTGCGGCTGTTGCGCGACCAGTCGCTGGTGCTGCGCGACTCGGAGGTGGTGCTGCTGGCGGACGCGCTGGTGAGCCGCACGTCGGTGGAGATCGCGGTGGCGAACGGCCCGCGGAGCACGGTGAAGCACGTGATCACGCCGGTGGACCACGCGGCGGGCAACCTGAAGGCCAACTGCGCGCCCCGCGGCGAGCACCGCGAGTTCCTGGTCAGCCGCATCCGGTCGGTGCGCGCGGTGACCAGCGTGTGACGGCGCTCGCGCGGGGTCCCGTCAACGGCCGGTGCGCGGGGCGCGGATGGGGGCGTTGACCAGTTCCGGCGCCGATCGTCGGATGCCGAGGCGGATCTTCCCGTCCGGGGTGGCGCCCGGCTCGTCGGCCGCCGCCCCGACGATCTCCAGCCACGGCGGCAGGACCGATTCGGCGACCTCGCAGCGCGTCAGGAACGGCCCGTAGGTGAAGGACGCGAGGAATCCTTCGTCCGCGATGTCGACCGACACCTCGTGCCAGGGGTGCTGCCGCGGCTCCGCCGCGCTGATCGTGAACCCCCGCGCGAACCCGGCCGCCGCCCGGGTCGTGGCGTCGGCGAGGTGCGGCCTGGTGTGCGTGGTCGCGAAGGTGAACGTGTCGGCGACCTGCGCCCCGGAGGCGAGGTGCTCGCCGAACCCGACCTCGTCCACCGAGGCCCAGTCGGTGTCCCGGTCCCACGTCGAGCGCCGGACGCACAGCCACCGGGCATCCCCCGGCGTGGGTTCCCGGTCCCCGGCGCCGCCGAGGGGTTCGGTGCGGTAGACCCCGACGAAGCGCATCGCCGATCCGTGGTCGATCAAGGTGGTCAACCACGGGAGGAAGACGAAGTCCTCCCCGCCGAGGCGCGCGCTGAAGAAGGTCACCGAGGACAGCTTGGCCTTGGCGACCCGTCTCGACGCGGCCGGGGACGGGACCAGCGGCCCCGCGGGGTCGACGCGGAAACCCGGGTACCCGGTCGGAACGTCGTCGGTTTCACCGCTCACCGGGCCACTCTCCCGGTTCCCGCTCGGGAAGTCACCCGAGTTGGCACGTGGGCACGCCTTGGCCCCGGCCGGATGACGCCGGCTCGGTGAAAGGGCCGCCCCGACGTCGTTGTCGGGGCGGCCGGGCAACCAGCGAGCGGCGGTCTGGGGGTTACACCACGGCGAGCGGCAGCATGTTGGGGATCACCGGGGACGGCAGGTCGGACGAGCCGGTCAGGTAGCGGTCCACCGCGTTGGCCACCGAGCGGCCCTCGGCGATCGCCCACACGACCAGCGAGGCGCCCCGGTGGGCGTCACCGCAGACGAACACGCCGGGCGACCGGGTCTGCCAGTCCGAGCCGCACGAGATCGTGCCGCGCGAGGTGAGCTGGAGGCCGAGCCCGTCCAGCAGCGGCATGTGCTCGACGCCCTCGAAGCCGATGGCCAGCAGCACCAGGTCCGCGGGCAGCACCTCGACCTCCTCGGACGTCGGCACGACCTGGCGGCGGCCCGAGGCGTCCTTCTCCACCCGCACCTTGCGCAGCCGGATGTGGGTCACGTGCCCGTCGTCGTCGCCGACGAACTCCTCCACCGCGACCGCGAACTTCCGCTCGCCCGCCTCCTCGTGCGCGGGGTAGGTGCGCAGGATCCACGGCCACACCGGCCACGGCGAGCGGTCGTCGTCGCGAGTGGACGGTGGCATCGGGTACTGGTCCAGCTGCAGCACGGAGGCCGCGCCCTGCCGGGACGCCGTGCCGTAGCAGTCGGCCCCGGTGTCGCCGCCGCCGATGATCACGACGTGCTTGCCCGCCGCGTCGATCGCCGGCGGGCCGTCGCCCTCGCACGCGCGGTTGGCGGGCACCAGGTGCTCCATGGCCAGGTGGACGCCCCGCAGCGAACGGCCGGGCGTCGTCGTGTCGTCACGGCCGCGCAGCGCGCCCACCGCGAGGACCACCGCGTCGAACTTCGACCGCAGCTCCTCGACGGTCAGGTCGACGCCGACCTCGCAGCCGGTGACGAACTTCGTGCCCTCCTTGCGCAGCTGCGCGAGCCGCCGGTCGAGGACCTTCTTCTCCATCTTGAACTCGGGGATGCCGTAGCGGAGCAGCCCGCCGAGCCGGTCGTCCCGCTCGAACACGGTGACCTCGTGGCCCGCCCGCGTGAGCTGCTGCGCCGCCGCCAGCCCGGCCGGGCCGGAACCGACGACCGCCACCCGGCGGCCCGACGACACCTGCGACTGCGTCGGCCGCACGAGCCCCTGGTCCCACGACACGTCCGCGATGGCCTGCTCGACCCGCTTGATCGCGACCGCGCCGCCCGCGTCGTGGCTGATCGACAGCACGCACGCCGCCTCGCACGGCGCGGGGCACAGCCGGCCGGTGAACTCGGGGAAGTTGTTCGTCGCGTGCAGCCGGTCCGACGCCGACTCCCAGTCGCCCCGGCGCACCAGGTCGTTCCACTCGGGGATCAGGTTGCCGAGGGGGCACCCGGCCGACCCGGAGTGGCAGAACGGGATGCCGCAGTCCATGCACCGCGCCGCCTGCGTGCGCACCTCCGCGTCGCGCTGCTCGGCGGGGACGTCGAGGTACACCTCGTCCCAGTCGGACAGCCGGTCCGCGGCGGGGCGCTTCTTCGCCTCGGCGCGGGAGTGCTTGAGGAAACCGTACGGGTCAGCCACGGGAGGCCTCCATGATCGCCTGGTCGACGTCCCTGCCTTCCGCGCGGGCGCGCCTCATCGCTTCGAGCACGCGCTGGTAGTCACCGGGCATGACCTTGGTGAACGACGCGGAACGCCGGGGCCAGTCGCCGAGCAGCGACGCGGCCACCGCCGAACCGGTGAGCTGGTGGTGGCGTTCCACCACTTCGCGCAGCCAGCGCAGGTCTTCCGCGCCGGGCCGCTGGAGCTCGACCATCGCGGTGTTGACCGCCGCCGGGTCGAGTTCCAGCACGTAGGCGATGCCGCCGGACATGCCCGCGGCGAGGTTGCGGCCGGTCGGCCCGAGCACCACGGCCCGGCCACCGGTCATGTACTCGAACGCGTGGTCGCCGACGCCCTCGGCCACGGCCAGCGCGCCCGAGTTGCGCACGCAGAACCGCTCGCCGACCCGGCCGCGCAGGAAGATCTCGCCGGACGTGGCGCCGTAGCCGATCACGTTGCCCGCGATGACCTGCCGCTCGGCCGCGAACGGCGCGTCGGGGTGCGGCCGCACGACGATCCGGCCGCCGGACAGGCCCTTGCCGACGTAGTCGTTGGCGTCGCCGATCATCTCCAGCGTGATGCCGCGCGGGATGAACGCGCCCAGCGACTGGCCGGCCGAGCCGGTGAACGTCACGTGGATCGTGTCGTCGGGCAGGCCGTCGCCGCCGAAGCGGCGCGTGACCTCCGCGCCGAGCAGCGTGCCGACGGTGCGGTTGACGTTGCGCAGCGGCAGTTCCAGCCGCACCGGGCGGGCGTCGTTCAACGCCGCGTCGGCGAGCTGGAGCAGCGTGCGGTCCAACGCCTGCGCCAGGCCGTGGTCCTGCTCACGAACCTTGCGCTTGGCCGTGCGGTAGGGCGTCTCCGGCACCTCGAACACCGGCGACAGGTCCAGCCCGGCCGCCTTCCAGTGCTCGACGGCCTCGTCGGTCCGCAGCAGCTCGGCGTGGCCGACGGCTTCGTCGATCGTGCGGAAGCCGAGGGAGGCCAGCAGTTCCCGGACCTCCTGGGCGATGAAGTGGAAGAAGGTCACCACGTGGTCGACCTGGCCGGTGAAGCGCTTGCGCAGCTCGGGGTTCTGCGTGGCGATGCCGACGGGGCAGGTGTCCAGGTGACAGACCCGCATCATCACGCAGCCCTCGACGATCAGCGGCGCGGTCGCGAAGCCGAACTCCTCGGCGCCGAGCAGCGCGGCCACCACCACGTCGCGGCCGGTGCGCATCGCGCCGTCGACCTGCACGGTGATCCGGTCGCGCAAACCGTTGAGCAGCAACGTCTGCTGGGTCTCGGCGAGGCCGATCTCCCACGGCGTGCCCGCGTGCTTGAGCGAGTTCAGCGGCGACGCGCCGGTACCGCCGTCGTGGCCGGAGATCAGCACCACGTCCGCGTGCGCCTTCGCCACGCCCGCCGCGACCGTGCCGACGCCGACCTCGCTGACCAGCTTCACGTGCACGCGGGCCTGCTCGTTGGCGTTCTTCAGGTCGTGGATCAGCTGCGCGAGGTCCTCGATCGAGTAGATGTCGTGGTGCGGCGGCGGCGAGATCAGGCCGACGCCCGGCGTGGAGTGCCGGGTGCGCGCGATCCACGGGTACACCTTGTAGCCGGGCAGCTGGCCGCCCTCGCCGGGCTTCGCGCCCTGCGCCATCTTGATCTGGATGTCGCTGGCGTTGACCAGGTACTCGCTGGTGACGCCGAACCGGCCGGACGCGACCTGCTTGACCGCGCTGCGCCGCTCCGGGTCGTACAGGCGCTCCGGGTCCTCGCCGCCCTCGCCGCTGTTGGACCGGCCGCCGAGCCGGTTCATCGCGATGGCCAGCGTCTCGTGCGCCTCGGCCGAGATCGACCCGTACGACATGGCCCCGGTGTTGAACCGCTTGACGATCGAGGAGATCGGCTCGACCTCGTCGATCGGGACCGGCGTGCGGCCCTCGGCGGCGAACGAGAACAGGCCGCGCAGCGTGCCGCCCTGCCGGGCCAGCCGCTCCACCTCTTCGGTGTAGCGCCGGTACACGTCGTGCTTGCCGGTCTTGGTGGCGTGCTGGAGCAGGAACACCGTCTCCGGCGTGAACAGGTGCAGCTCGCCCTCGCGGCGGTAGGCGTACTCGCCGCCCACCTCCAGCCGGCGGTGCACCCGGTCGGTCGGGTTGTCGGGGTGCGCGCGGCGGTGGCGCAGCGCCACCTCCTCCGCCAGCACGTCCAGGTCCGCGCCGCCGAGCTTCGACACCGTGCCGGTGAAGTACTCGCCGAGCAGCTCCTCGGACAGGCCGACGGCCTCGAACACCTGCGCCGCCGTGTACGCGCCGACGGTCGAGATGCCCATCTTCGACATGATCTTCAAAGTGCCCTTGACCAGCGCCGTCACGTAGTTCCGCACGGCCTTGCGCGGCTCGATGCCGGTGACCGCGCCGGTGCTGATCATGTCTTCGATCGTCTCGAACGCCAGGTACGGGTTCACCGCGGCGGCGCCGTAGCTCAGCAGCGCGGCGATGTGGTGCACCTCGCGGGCGTCGCCGGTCTCCACGACCAGCGCCACGCGCAACCGCTCCTTGGTGCGCACCAGGTGGTGGTGCACCGCGGCGACGAGCAGCAGCGACGGGATCGGCGCCATGCGGTGGTCGGAGTCGCGGTCGGACAGCACGAGCGTGCGGGCGCCGTTCGCGATCGCCTCGGACGCCTCGCGGCGCACCCGCTCGACCGCCGCCGCCAGCGCCGCGCCGCCGCCGTCCACTTCGTACAGTCCGGACAGGACGGTGCAGGCGAAGCCGGGCAGGTCGCCGTCGTCGTTGATGTGGATGAGCTTGGCCAGCTCGTCGTTGTCGATCACCGGGTAGGTCAGCTTGATGTGCCGGCAGCTGACCGGGCCGGGCTCGAGCAGGTTCTGCTCCGGGCCCATCACCCGCGACACGCTGGTGACGATCTCCTCGCGGATCGCGTCCAGCGGCGGGTTGGTGACCTGGGCGAAGTTCTGCACGAAGTAGTCGTAGAGCAGCCGCGAGCGCTGCGACAGCGCCGCCACCGGGGTGTCGGTGCCCATCGAGCCGAGCGGCTCCGCGCCGTTGGTGGACATCGGCGCGAGCAGGACCCGCAGCTCTTCCTCGGTGTAGCCGAACGTGAGCTGCCGGCGCACCACGGACTCGTGGCTCTGCACCACGTGCTCGCGGTCGGCCAGGTCGGCCAGCTCCAGCAGGCCCGCGTGCAGCCACTCGTCGTAGGGCAGCTCCTCGGCCAGCTTCGCCTTGACCTCGTCGTCCTCGACCAGGCGGCCCTCGACCGTGTCGACCAGGAACATCTTGCCCGGCTGCAACCGGCCCTTGGCGACGACCTGGTCGGCGGGCACGTCCAGCACGCCGGTCTCCGAGGCCAGCACCACGCGACCATCGGCGGTCTGCCACCAGCGGGCGGGGCGCAGCCCGTTGCGGTCGAGCACCGCGCCGACGAGCGAGCCGTCGGTGAACGTCACGCACGCCGGGCCGTCCCACGGCTCCATCAGGCTCGCGTGGAACTCGTAGAACGCGCGGCGCTTCGGGTCCATCGAGGTGTGGTTCTCCCACGCCTCGGGGATCATCATCATCACCGCGTGCGGCAGGCTCCGGCCGCCCAGGTGCAGCAGCTCCAGCACCTCGTCGAAGCTCGCCGAGTCCGAGCCCTCCGGGTGGCAGATCGGGAACAGCCTGGTCAGGTCGCCCGGGATCAGGTCGGAGGCCAGCAGCGCCTCGCGGGCCCGCATCCGGTTCCGGTTGCCGCGCACCGTGTTGATCTCACCGTTGTGGGCGACGTACCGGAACGGGTGCGCCAGCGGCCACGACGGGAACGTGTTGGTGGAGAAGCGGGAGTGGACCAGGGCGATCGCGCTGGCCAGCCGCTCGTCGCGCAGGTCGGGGAAGAACGCGGGCAGCTGGCCGGTGGTCAGCATGCCCTTGTAGACGATCGTCCGGGACGACAGCGACGGGAAGTACGTGCCGACGTCCGCCGCCGCGCTCTCGTGCTCCACCCGCTTGCGCAGGGCGAACGTGAGGCGGTCCAGGGCGACGTCGCGCCGGTCGCTCCCGCCCTTGACGAGCAGCATCGCGAAGTGCGGCATCACCGACCGGGCGGTGGGGCCCACGCCGGCGTGGTCGGGCGCGGTGGGCACGTCGCGCCAGCCCAGGACCACCAGGCCCTCTTCGGCGGCGATCCGCTCGGTCAGCTCGACGGCCTTGGTGCGCGACTCCTCGGCGGAGGGCAGGAACGCGATGCCCGCCGCGTACGCGCCCGGCTCCGGCAGCTCGAAGTCGAGCACCTGCCGCAGGAACGCGTCCGGCAGCTGCACGAGGATCCCGGCGCCGTCGCCGCTGGTCGGCTCGGCGCCGGCGGCGCCCCGGTGCTCCAGGTTGGCCAGCGCGGTGAGCGCGTCGACGACGATGTCGTGCGAGCGCCGGCCTCGGATGTCGGCGACCATCGCCACACCGCAAGCGTCACGTTCCGCGGCGGGGTCGTAGAGCCCCTGCGGGGACGGGATGGCGGAGAAGATCACTGCGCAGACCTCCTTCGTCGTCCTTGGTGAAAGAACGAGTCCTCGTGTCCAGGTCCTGGAATCCGGGTGCTGGGCACGGGACGACGATGGCCCGCGTGTTGACGAGACTTTAACAGTCGCGAAACGGATCCACACCATCCTTCGGGTGATCTCGATCGGCGACCGGTAACGATTCGACCGGGTCGAGCGATACCCGGGCCGGCTTGTTACGCGTTGTTAAGCATAACGGAGGGCCGGCCGGTGCGCGCGCTGGTGAGAGCCAGCCGACACGGCGCTCCGCGCCACCGTCGCGGACGTAGCCGCAGGTGAGCCCCCGTGCCCCCGCCTCGCGGGCGACGACCGGGGGCTCACCTGCCCGTCTCAGCGGGTGACCGCACCCACCGGTTCACGCTCCGTGACGTCCCCGTCACCGTGCTGCCGGTCCAGCAGGGCGTCCACATCGACCTGTCCCGGGTTGTCCAGCACCTCGCGCAGCCGGTCGCGGTCCAACTGGCCCTGCCACCGCGCCACCACGAGGGTGCCGACGCCGTTGCCGATGACGTTCGTGATGGCCCGCGCCTCGGACATGAACCGGTCGATGCCCACGATCAGCGCGATGCCGACCGCCGGGATCGCGCTGTTGCCCTCGAACGCGCTCAGCGAGGCCGCCAGCGTGACCAGGCCCGCGCCCGTCACGCCCGCCGCGCCCTTGCTGGCCAGCAACATGAACAGCAGCAGGCCGACCTGCGTGCCCAGGCCCACGTCCGTGCCCGTCGCCTGGGCGATGAAGATCGCGCCCATGGTCAGGTAGATGCAGGTGCCGTCCAGGTTGAACGAGTAGCCGGTCGGGATGGTGAGCCCCACCACCGACTTGTCCGCGCCCGCCGCCTCCAGCTTCACCAGCATCCGCGGCAGCACCGTCTCCGACGACGACGTGCCCAGCACGATCAGCAGCTCGTCCTTGATGTACCGGAGGAACTTGAAGATCGAGAACCCGGCGTACAGCCCGACACCGCCGAGCACCACGAGGACGAACAGCAGGCACGTCGCGTAGAACGAGCCCATCAGCCACGCCAGCTTGCCCAGGATCGAGCCGCCGAACTTGCCGATGGTGTAGGCGATGCCGCCGAACGCGCCGATCGGCGCCGCGTACATGACGATCTTGATGACGCCGAACATCACCTTCGCCGTGGTGTCCAACGCGGACACGACCTTCTCGCCGCGCTTGCCCATGCCCGCCACGGCCACCGCGACCAGGATCGCGACCACCAGCACCTGGATCAGCTGGCCGTCGGTGAACGCGCCCAGGAACGACTTCGGCACCAGGCCGAGGATGAAGCCCGTGACACCGGTCTCGGCGGTCTTGGCCTCGGCGAGCGTCTTGTCCGCCGCGCCGTCGTTGATCGGGATGGTCGCGCCGTGGTGGCCCGGCTGGACCAGGTTCACCACGATCAGGCCGATCGCCAGCGCCACCGTCGTCATCGCGGTGAAGTACAGGATGGTCCGCAGCGCCAGGCCGCCCGCCTTGGCGAGGTTGCCCAGGCCCGCGATGCCCACCACGACCGTGCAGAAGATCGTCGGCGCGATGACGACCTTGACCAGCGCGATGAAGAAGTCGGCCAGCCACTTCATGCCCGACGCCTGCGCCGGGAAGGCGTACCCGACGATCACACCGAGCACGATCGACACCAGCACCCAGAAGTAGAGGTGCTTGTAGATCGGTTTGCGCTCACGTGCCTGCGCGCTGACCACGTCTCCTCCAAAGGGGGACCATTGCCTGCCGGCCGGTAGGGGGTTGGTTGGTGATCCTGGGCACAGCGCGTCACCGCGACAAGGAGCCCGGCCGAAACTTCAGATCCCTCTGACGTAACACCCCGTTCACCCGGTGGGGCGGGGTTAGGCTGCCGGTCGTGCGCGTGTCCCGGCGGTCGGTGCTGCGAGCCGCCCTGGTGGCGGGCGGGCCGGCGTGGCTGACGGCCTGCACGTCGACCGAGACGCCCGCGCTCGACGAGCTGGTCCTCGCGACCGGGCCGGACGGCGCGGTGTTCCGCGAGATCGGCGGCGCGCTGGCCGCGGCGCTGGCCGACGAGCTGCCCGCGACCCGGGTGGTGGAGCGGCAGACCGGCGCGTCGGTGGAGAACGTCAGGCTGCTCGGCGAGGGCCAGGTCCACCTTGGACTGTCCTCACTGGACCCTCTGGTGTCCGGTTCGCTGCTCAGCGCGGAAGATCCCGGCGGGATCAGCGCCGTGGGTCGGCTCTACGACAGCTTCATGCAGGTCGCCGTGCCCGCCGGCTCGTCGCTGCGGACGTTGTCGGACCTGGCCGGGAAGACCGTGTCGTTCGGCCCGTCGGAGTCGGGCACCGAGTTCACCGCGAGCCGGTTGTTGTCGTTGCTGGGGATCGAGGTCGACGCGCGCCGCATGGCCCACGCCGACGCGGCCGATGAGGTGAGGTCCGGCGCGCTGGACGCGTTCCTCGCGCTGACCGGCATCCCGACCCCGGCGATCACCGACACCCTCGGCACGTTCCCGCTGCGCCTGCTCGACCTGCCCGCCGAGGCGGAACGCCTGGCCGAGGCCTACCCCGGCCCGTACGTGCCGGCCACCATCCCGGCCACCACCTACGGGACCCTGGGGCCGTGCCACACGTTCGCCGTGCCGAACCTGCTGCTGGCGCGGACCTCGCTGGACGAGGACGTGGTCGAGGTGGTGACGCGGACGGTGTTCACCCAGTCCGCCCGCATCGCCGCAGGACACCCGGAAGCCAGCCGGATCAACGTGCGGACCGGCATCGCCACCGGCCAGGTCCCACTGCACAAGGGCGCCGAACGCTGGTTCCGCGCGACAAAGCGCTGACCAGCAAGTATTCTTGCCCTCCGCCCCACTCTTGATCACTCGATCGAGGGAACCGCCCGTCAATGGCGAAACTTTCCGCACACCATTGACGTTGCCGGGATAGAAGGAGGCGGCACCCACGGCGAGCCATCGCGACCAGGCCAGACCGACAGCGCACCAGCCATCAGCCAGAGGACCGGACGGTCGGCCACCAGGCCAGTCGGCAGGCCCAGGCAGTCCGCGCACCCAGGCGCGCGGGTAGCCCAGGCAGTCCGCGCACCCAGGCGCGCGGGCAGCCCAGGCAGTCCGCGCACCCGGGCGCGCGGGTAGCGCAGGTAGTCCGCGCACCCCGGCGCGCGGGGTTCAAGCGGGCAGCCGGCCTCGGGACGGGTTGCCGCGGCACCGGGCTTGTCATGCTCGGCGCTTGCCGTGCTCGGCGCTTGCCGTGCTCGGGGCTTGCGGTGCTCCGGGCTCGAGGTGTGGTCGGCTTGAGCGCCCCGCGGTGGGTCAGACGGGGGTTCGGGCGCTGAGGCGCACGACGGCGTCCAGGCCGTGCGGTTCGGCGGGGTGGAGGGTCAGTTCGCCGCCGGCCGACTCGATCAGCTCGGCGCAGATCGCGAGGCCCAGGCCGGTGCCCGGGATGTTCTGGTGGCGTGGCGCGCGCCAGAACCTGCTGGTCGCGTCGGCTCGTTCCGCGTCCGACAGGCCCGTGCCGTCGTCGGTCACGTGCAGTTCCACGCCGTCGTCCGCGGTCCGGGCCCAGATGTGCACGCGGGTGCCGCCGGACAGGCGGATCGCGTTGCCGACGAGTTCGTCCAGCACGCTGCCGAGGCCGCCGGGTGGTTCCAGGGCGCGCAGGCCCGGCGGGACGGTGACGTCCAGGCGCATCCCGCCGGCCAGCGCCCGCCAGCCGGGGACGTGGGTGGCCAGCAGGGTGTCCACCTCGACCGGTTCGGCGGAGGAGGCGCTGTCGAGGCGGGTGGCGGCCAGCAGGGTGTCGAGGACGCGGCCCATCTCCTCGGCCTCGTCGACCGCGATGCGTTGCGCCTCGCGGCCCGCGTCGTCGGTCACGTGGGGTTCCAGGTTGTCCACCGCGAGGCGGAGGCTGGCCAGCGGGTTGCGGAGCTGGTGGGAGGCGTCGGCCACGAACGCCCGTTGGCGGCGCAGGGCACGGCCGACGACGTCGACCATCGCGTTGAAGCTCGCGGCCAGTCTGCGCAGCTCAGGGGGTCCGCCGAGTTCGTCCGCGCGAGCGTCGAGGTGTCCACCGGCGACGGCTGCGGTGGCTTCGTCCAGTGTGCGGACCGGGCGCAGGACCCAGCGGGACATCGGCCACGCGACCGCCACCACGCCCAGCATGGGCACGAGGCCGATCAGGGCCAGCACCCCCCACTGGCGGAGGATCGCGGACCGCAGGCCGTCGGTCGGGGAGATCGTCACGACGGCGGCCACGACCTCGCTGTCCCGGCCCACCGGCTCGACCACGACGAGGTCCACCCGCTCCCACGGCCAGACCGACTGGCCGGTTTCGCCGCGGTAGCCGCCGAAGGCCGCGTTCAGGCCCACCTCGACGCGCGGGTCGTCCAGGGGGAACGGGCGGCGTGACGATTCCAGCACCGTGCCGTCGGTGCCGACGAGCGCGGCCGAGATGCCGTAGAGCTGGTCGTAGCGGACCAGTTCCTCGCGCAACGCGGTCAGCCGGTCCGAGGCCAGGGCGTTCTCGGCCAGCGACGCGAACCGGCTCGCGTCACCCAGTCGGTCGAGGTACGTCTCTTGGCTCTCGCGTTGCACGACGGCGAACGCGAGCGGCACGCCGAGGGCCGCGACCAGGGCGACCAGCAGCGGCACGATGAGGACCAGCAGGCGGCGCAGCACGCGGAGGCAACCTCCCGGGGGTGACGTGCGTCATGTCGACTGGGGGCTGTTCCGGTCCGACGAAGGGGGAATGAGCATGCTACGCAAAATTGCGGTGGTACTCGCGGCGATGACGGCGTTCGCGGTGGTAGCTCCGGTCACCGCGTCCGCGGCGCCCACGGCCTGCGCACCGGTCGCCTGGGGGTCGGGGCCCAAGTACGCGTCGCAGACCACGACCGGGCTGCTGTCGAACATCCGGGCGGGTCAGCAGGAGTGCTACGACCGGCTGGTGTTCGACTTCACCGGCGGCGAGAACGACGGCTACACGGTGCAGTACGTGTCCGAGGTGACGCACGAGGGGTCGGGCAAGCCGGTGCCGTTGCGCGGCGGCGGCAAGCTGCAGATCACGGTGAACTCGCCGGCGTACGACCAGGACGGCAACCCGACCTACACCTACCCGAACGGGTCGGAGCTGGTGGACGTCACCGGCTACCAGACGTTCCGGCAGGTCGCGTGGGCCGGGTCGTTCGAGGGGCAGACGACGGTCGGGTTGGGTGTGCGCGCCCTGCTGCCGTTCCGGGTGTTCACGCTGCCCGGTCGCGTCGTGGTGGACGTCGCCCACGTCTGGTGATCGCCGGTCAGGTGTGGGCTGCCACCCGGTAGCCCACACCCCGGATCGTCTCGATGCGCAGGGCGTCGCCGAGCTTGCCGCGCAGGGCGGCGATGTGGGTGTCCAGGGTGCGTGACGGTGCTTCCCAGTGGGCCTGCCACACCTGGTCCACGATCAGGTCGCGGCTGACGACGGTGCCCGCCCGGCCGACCAGCAGGGCGAGCAGGTCGAACTCCTTGCGGGTCAGCGGCACCGGCCGGCCGTTGATCCGGGCTTCCCGGCCGGCCGGGTCGAGGGTGAGCGGGCCGAGCGTGATCTCATGCTCGCGCGCGGCGGCACGGGCGGCGCGCGTGCGGCGGAGCACGGCTTCGATGCGGGCCAGCAGCTCGGCGGTGCCGAACGGTTTCACCACGTAGTCGTCCGCGCCCAGGCGCAGGCCGAGGACCCGTTCCCGCTCTTCGCCGCGCGCGGTGACGGTGATGATCGCGGTGCCGGTGCGGTGGCGGAGTTCGCGCAGCACGTCGAGGCCGTCGCCGTCGGGCAGGCCCAGGTCGAGCAGCACGACGTCCGCCGGCGGTGCGGTGAGCGCCGCGGCGGCCGTGCCGACCCGGTGCACCTCGTAGCCCGCGTGCCGGAGCGCGGTGAGCAGCCCGCGCGCCACCCGGTCGTCATCTTCGACGACGAGGATGCGCACGGCGGTCTACTGGTCCGGCTTGTCGCCGGTGTTCGCGGGCTTGTCGGACGCGGTCTTCGTGTCGGGGACGGTCGTGCCTTCGACGTCGGCCACCGGCCTGTCCGCCGCCGGCGGGTCCTCGTCGGTGCTCGCGTAGCCGGACTCGGCCGGTTCGGCGGCGGGGTCTTCGCGGACGATGACCTCGCGGTCGCCCTTCTTCGCGGCGAGCAGGAAGTAGACGAGCGCGCCGAGGAACACCACGGCGGAGGTGATGACGTTGATCCGCATCCCGAACACCTGGGTGGCCGGGTCGGTGCGCATCAGCTCGATCCAGAACCGGCCGGCCGTGTAGCCCGCGACGTACAGCGCGAACACGCGGCCGTGGCCGAGCCGGAACTTCCGGTCCGCCCAGACGATGAGCAGCGCGACGCCGAGGTTCCACAGCAGTTCGTAGAGGAACGTCGGGTGCACGATCTCGATCGGCGTGTGGTCGAGCGCCACGCCGGCGAGGTCGTCCTTGAAGCCGGTGTCGGGGTCGACCCGCTCGTAGATCTCCAGGCCCCAGGGCAGCGTGGTGGGGCCGCCGTAGAGCTCCTGGTTGAAGTAGTTGCCGAGGCGGCCGATGGCCTGCGCGACGACGATGCCGGGCGCGAGCGCGTCCGCCATCGCGGGCAGCGGGATGCCCTTGCGGCGGCACGCGATCCACGCGCCGACGCCGCCGAGCGCGATGGCGCCCCAGATGCCGAGGCCGCCGTTCCAGATGGCCAGGGCGTCGAGCGGGTTGCGGCCCTCGCCGAAGTACTTGTGGTAGTCCGTCGCCACGTGGTAGAGCCGACCGCCGACCAGCCCGAACGGCACCGCGAACACGGCGATGTCGGTGACCTCGCCCTTCAGCCCGCCCCGGGCGACCCAGCGGCGCTCACCCCACCAGATGGCCAGGATGATGCCGAGGATGATGCACAGCGCGTAGGCGCGGATCGGGATCGGTCCCAGTTGCCACACGCCCTGGTCGGGGCTGGGGATCGTCGCGAGGTAAGTCGTCACCACGGCCACCACCGTAGTGGGTGCGGCCGTTCGTCCTACGGCGACAGCTCGATTGTTACCGGGAAGGGTCGTTCGAGCTTCAGGTACCCGCCCTCGCTGCGCGCCGTCTCCACGTACTTCCCGGCCTCCAGCTCGGACATGGTCGCCACGGGCTCGCGCCCCGCCGGGTCGACGAGCAGGTAGAACGGCACTCCGCCCACCGCGTACAGGTCTCGCTTGAGCGTCAGGTCCTGCTGTCGCGTGCTCGGTGACAAGACCTCGCCGGCCAGGACCAGGTCCTCGACGGGCAGCACCAGGCCGGTACGTCCGCGCACGACGACACCGAAGTCGGGGATGAGCATCCGGGTGGGAGACAGGCCGAGGTTGAAGCCGGGCAGCACCTGGTAGTCGGGTGGGCAAGCCGTCCGCAGGCCGAAGTACACGTCGCCGACGAGGCTCTGGTGCAGGAGGTCCCCGAGAGGGCTCACGATCAGCGCCCCGTCCACCAGCTCGACCCGCTGCGACAGGTCCTCGGGTAGCGCGAGGACGTCGTCGAGGGTCCAGGGCCCTTCGTGGCGAAACCAGGGGGCAGGATGACCGAGGTCGTGTTCGTAGTCCGCCGGCAGGGCCATGCGACATCACCTCCCGGGGGCAGCCCGACGCACGCCAGTGTCGCACGTCGGGTCGTGGACGGGCTTGATCACGAGCCCAGGATGCCCACGACCACCGACAGTTTCGAGCCGCAGGAGCCGCCGAACGGACTAGTTCACTCGAACGAGTGTGCTATACGGCTGCGGCAGCTTGGCGCACCCCGCCGGCCAACTCCTCGGTCAGCGCCGCCACCGTGTCGTCCTGCACGGCCGACACGAACGCCGAGCCCACGATGACCCCGTCCGCGAACGCCGCCAGCTCCGCCGCCTGGGCGCCGTTGCGCACCCCGAGCCCGACGCCGATCGGCAGGTCGGTGTGCTCGCGGACCCGCTTGACCAGCGCCGGGGCCGCCGTGGACACGACGTCGCGCGCACCTGTCACACCCATCACGGACGTCGCGTACAGGAACCCGCGCGACGACCGGGCCGTCAGCGAGATCCGCTCCTCCGTGGAGGACGGCGCGACCAGGAAGATCCGGTCCAGGTCGTGCGCGTCCGTCGCCGCGATCCACTCGGCGCCCTCGTCGGGCACGAGGTCGGGCGTGATGACGCCCAGCCCGCCGGCCGCGGCCAGGTCGCGCGCGAACCGGTCCACCCCGTAGGCCAGCACCGGGTTCCAGTACGTCATCACGACCGCGCGGCCACCGGCTTCGGCGACCGATTCGACCACGCCGAACAGGTCCCGCACCCGGAACCCGCCGCGCAGCGCCTGCTCGGCCGCGCGCTGGATGGTCACGCCGTCCATCACCGGGTCGGAGAACGGCAGGCCGACCTCCACCAGGTCGCAGCCGGAGGACACCATCGTCCGCAGCACGTCCTTCGAGCCCTCGAGCGTGGGGTACCCGGCGGGCAGGTACCCGATCAGGGCCGCCCGCGACTCCGCCCGACAAGCCGAGAAAACCGGATCAAGCCTGCTCACGACTCCACCCCCAGCCCGAACCACTTGATCGCGGTGTCCATGTCCTTGTCGCCGCGCCCGGACAGGTTGACCAGGATCAGCCCCTCGGGGCCCAGCTCGCGGCCCAGCACCAGCGCGCCGGCCAGGGCGTGGGCCGACTCGACCGCCGGGATGATGCCCTCCTCCCGCGACAGCAGCGCGAACGCCTCCATCGCCTGGGCGTCGGTCACCGGCCGGTACTCGGCCCGTCCGCTGTCCTTCAGGAACGCGTGCTCGGGGCCGACGCCGGGGTAGTCGAGACCGGCCGAGATGGAGTGCGCCTCGGCGATCTGCCCGTCGGCGTCCTGCAGCACGTACGACATGGCGCCGTGCAGCGACCCGGGCGTGCCCGCGGTCAGCGTCGCGCCGTGCCGGGCGGTCTCGATGCCGTCGCCGCCGGGCTCCAGGCCGACCAGCCGCACGGACGGGTCGTCGATGAAGCCGTGGAAGATGCCGATGGCGTTCGACCCGCCGCCGACGCACGCGGCCACCACGTCCGGCAGCCGGCCCGCCTTCTCCAGGACCTGCTCGCGCGCCTCGATGCCGATGATCCGGTGGAAGTCGCGCACGAGCACCGGGAACGGGTGCGGCCCGGCGGCGGTGCCGAGCAGGTAGTGCGTGTCGTCGACGTTGGCGACCCAGTCGCGCAGCGCCTCGTTGATGGCGTCCTTCAGCGTGCGCGAGCCGGTCTTCACCGGGATGACCTTCGCGCCGAGCAGCCGCATCCGGGCCACGTTGAGGGCCTGCCGCTCGGTGTCGACCTCGCCCATGTAGACGACGCAGTCCAGGCCCATCAGGGCGCAGGCGGTGGCGGTGGCCACGCCGTGCTGGCCCGCGCCGGTCTCGGCGATGACCCGCTTCTTGCCCATCCGCTTGGTCAGCAACGCCTGCCCGAGCACGTTGTTGATCTTGTGCGAGCCGGTGTGGTTGAGGTCCTCGCGCTTGAGGAACACCCGTGCGCCGCCCGCGTGGGCGGCGAACTTCGGCGCCTCCGTGAGCAGCGACGGGCGTCCGGCGAAGTCGCGCAGCAGCCGGGCGAACTCGTCCAGGAACTCGGGGTCGACCCGCGCCTTCTCGTAGAACGCGGCGAGCTCGTCCACCGCGGCGATGAGCGCTTCCGGCATGAACCGGCCGCCCCACGGCCCGAAGTGGCCCCGCTCGTCCGGGTCGTGGGGTGTCGGAGCCAACTGGCCGCGCGACATGCGCTCTCCTCTGCGGTGGGTAACCCGTCTGACGGGGTTCTTACCGGCTCGGCCGGGGACACGCGGGGTGCGACCCCGCCGTCACCAGCTTGTTCACCGCGACCTTGGGGTCGCCGCTCGTGACCAGGCTCTCGCCGACCAGCACCGCGTCGGCGCCCGCGCCCGCGTACGCCATCAGGTCGCCCGGCCCGGACACGCCGGACTCGGCGATCTTGATGGTGTCGAAGGGCAGGCCGGGCGCGATCCGCCCGAACACGTCCTTGTCCACTTCCAGGGTGTGCAGGTTGCGCGCGTTCACGCCGATGACGCTCGCGCCAGCCTCCAGCGCCCGGTCGGCCTCCTCGGCCGTGTGCACCTCGACCAGGGCCGTCATGCCGAGCGACTCCACCCGGTCGAGCAGGGACACCAGCGCGTTCTGCTCCAGCGCCGCCACGATCAGCAGCACCAGGTCGGCGCCGTGCAGGCGCGCCTCGTGCACCTGGTACGGGCTGACGATGAAGTCCTTGCGCAACAGGGGCACGCCCACCGCCGCGCGAACGGCGTCGAAGTCCTCCAGCGACCCGCCGAACCGACGCCCCTCGGTCAGCACGCTGATCGCCCGCGCGCCGCCCAGCTCGTACTGCGCGGCGAGCTCCGCGGGCTCCGGGATGTCGGCCAGCTGCCCCTTGGACGGGCTGCGCCGCTTGACCTCGGCGATCACGCCGACGCCCGGTCCGCGCAGGATCGACATCACGTCCTGCGGCGGCGACACCTTCGTCGCCTTCTCCCTGAGCACGTCGAAGGGCAGTGCCGCCTCGCGCGCGGCGAGGTCCTCGCGGACGCCTTCGATGATCGACTCGAGCACGGTCATCCGCGCACCTCGCTCGACTCCGTCAGACCTTCCGGTTCAGTCGCAAGCTCCCGCACGTCATGCTCCCCTTCCCGCCACGAGGATGCTAACCCCGCAGCGAACCCCGTCCGGCCACCGGGGTAGGCGCGTTCGCCCGGTTGACCAGCGCCCTTCCGGGCCGACGTGCGCGAACGTGCGGTACCGGTGGGTCAGCCCGCCGTCAGCGCGACGTCAGTCCCGGTCCGTGGGATCGTCGCCGCGCTCCAGCGCGTTCCACAGCTCCCGCTCGGGATCGGCGGTCCGCTTGGCCGCGCCGGGCGTCTGGTACCCGCCGCCCAGGCGTGGCATGGCCGGACCGCGCACGACGAGCAGGACGCCCGCCGCGACCGCGAGCGCCGCGCCCAGCAGCACGAGCCCCCGGCCGGTCACCGGGCCGTCGGCGTCCACCCCTTGGAACGCCGCCGCCGCGCCCGCCAGCAGCACCACGGCGCCGAGCAGGCGCCGCACCCAGCCGCTCAACGCCACCACGGCGGCGATGGCGGCCAGGCACAGCAGCGCCAACGGGGTCAGCGCGGGCACGACGTCGCCGCCGCTTCGGTCCGCCGAAGCGTCCCAGGACAGGGCGGAAGCGCCCCACAGCGCCACCGCGCCGAGCAGCAGCAGCGCCACCACGATCCACAGTGGACGCCTGCCGGGCCGGGCGCCGGACTCCTCAGACACGGGCCGGGTCCACCGCCGGGGCCATGGTCTGCGCGGTCGCGATCGCCGAGAGCACCGCGCCCGCCTTGTTCAGGCACTCGTTGTCCTCGGCGACGGGGTCGGAGTCGGCCACGATGCCGCCGCCGGCCTGCACGTACGCCACGCCGTCGCGCACCAGGGCGGTGCGGATGGCGATCGCGGTGTCCGCGTCGCCCGCGAAGTCCAGGTAGCCGACGACGCCGCCGTACAGGCCGCGCCGGGTGGGCTCCAGCTCCTCGATCAGCTCCATCGCGCGCGGCTTGGGCGCGCCGGACAGGGTGCCCGCCGGGAAGCACGCCGCGACCGCGTCGAACGCCGTGCGGCCCTCGGCCAGCTCGCCGCTGACCGTGGACACGATGTGCATGACGTGGCTGTACCGCTCGACCTTGAAGAAGTCGACGACGGTCACCGAGCCCGGCTTGCACACCCGGCCCAGGTCGTTGCGGCCCAGGTCGACCAGCATAAGGTGCTCGGCGCGTTCCTTGTGGTCGGCCAGCAGGTCCTTCTCCAGCAGGGCGTCTTCCTCGTCGTCGACGCCCCTCCACCGGGTGCCCGCGATCGGGTGAGTGGTGGCCTTGCCGTCGCGCACGGTCACCAACGATTCCGGGCTGCACCCGACGATGTCGAAGTCGTCCAGCCGCAGCAGGTACATGTACGGGCTGGGGTTGGACGTGCGCAGCACGCGGTAGATGTCGAGCGGGTCGGCGGTGGTGCGCATCTCGAACCGCTGCGACAGCACGACCTGGAACGCCTCGCCGGCCCGGATGGCCTCCTTGGCCTTCTCCACGACCGCGTAGTGCTCCTGCTGCGAGCGGCGGCGCACGAACTCCGGCTTGGGCCGGGCGAACACCGCGACCGTGGGCGGCGCGGGGCTCTGCAGGTCCTGCGTCATCACGTCGAGCCTGGTCACCGCGTCGTCGTAGGCCGCGTCCACGCGTTCCGGCGAGTCGTCCCAGTTGATGGCGTTGGCGATGAGCGTGACGGTGCCCTCGTGGTGGTCCAGCGCGGCCAGGTCGGTGGCCAGCAGCATCACCAGCTCCGGCACCTTCAGGTCGTCCTCGGCCAGCGACGGCAGCCGCTCCAGCCGCCGCACGGCGTCGTAGCCGATGTAGCCGACCATCCCGCCGGTCAGCGGGGGCAGGCCGGGCAGCGGGTCGGTGCGCAGCACCTCGATGGTCTCGCGCAGCGCCACCAGCGGGTCGCCGCCCTCGGGCAGGCCGACGGGGTGCGGGCCGAGCCAGAACGCCTCGCCGCCGGTCGCGGTCAACGCGCCCGCGCTGCGCGCGCCGACGAACGACCAGCGCGACCAGGAGCGGCCGTTCTCGGCCGACTCGAACAGGAACGTGCCCGGCCGGTCCGCCGCGAGCTTGCGGTACAGCCCGACGGGCGTCTCCGCGTCCGCCAGCAGCCGCCGCACCACCGGGATGACCCGCCGCTGGGCGGCGAGCTCGCGGAACTCCTCGCGCGTCGGGCTGACCTCGCCCAGACCCGCGCCTGCACCGATGACGCTCACCATGGGCGACATTGTGCCGGTCGCCCCTACACGGGTGCGCGGGGCTCTATTTCAACGCCCGTTGAAAAAATTGGGGGCGTCCCGCATGATGATGGGCGTGAACCCCGGCTCGCACCAAAACGAACCCAAGCGCCGCGGCCGACGGTCCGGCGGCGAGGACACCAAGGCCGCGCTGCTGGCCGCCGCGCGCGAGGTGTTCGTCGAACGCGGCTACGAGGGCGCCACGGTCCGGTCCATCGCCGCGCGGGCGGGCGTCGACGCGGCCATGGTCAACCACTGGTTCGGCGGCAAGGAAGCCCTGTTCGCCAAGGCCGTGCTCCACGTCCCGGTCGACATCAACGCGCTGATCGAACGGCTGCTCGACGGGCCGGACGAGGAGATCGGCGAACGGATCGTGCGCAACTTCATCGGCGTGTGGGACCCCATCGGCGGCGGGCCGTTCGCCGCGATGGTGCGCAGCGTGACGTCGCACGGCCAGGTCGCCGACGTGCTGCGCGCGTTCTTCGTGCAGACCCTGCTCAAGCGGCTCGTGACGCACCTGGACGCGCCCGACGCCGAGCTGCGGGCGACCCTGCTGGCCAGCCAGATCTTCGGCATGGGCATGGTCCGGTACGTGGTGAGGTTCGAGCCGCTGGCCTCCGCGGACGTGGAAACGGTCGTCAAGGCCATCGCGCCCAACCTCCAGCGCTACCTGACCGGCGACATCGGCTGAGCCGTCAGTCGGCCGGGCCCAGCAGCACGGTGGCGTCGAAGCAGGTCGCGTCGCCGGTGTGGCAGGCCCCGCCGACCTGGTCCACGACGAGCAGCAGCGCGTCGCCGTCGCAGTCCAGCCGCACCTCGTGCACGTACTGGGTGTGCCCGGACGTCTCGCCCTTCACCCACAGCTGCCGGCGGCTGCGCGAGTAGTACGTGGCGCGGCGGGTGGTGAGCGTGCGGTGCAGGGCCTCGTCGTCCATCCACGCCACCATCAGCACCTCCCCCGTGCCTCTCCGCTGCGCCACGGCGCACACCAGGCCGTCGGCGGTGCGCTTGAGCCGTGAGGCGATGGACGGGTCGAGCGCGCTGGTCAACGCTGGCCTCCGAGGAAGTGGATCCGGGCGGGCTTGGTGTTGAGCATCACCACGGCGAAGACGTGCACGGCGGACAGCAGCCCGGAGAGCACGCGGAGCCACACCGGCCCCTGGTTGAGCACCGCGAGCAGGTGGATCAGCGCGACCAGGCCGAAGACGAACGCCGCGATCAGCCGGGCCGGGCGCGGGCGCGCCACCAGGCCGGCGACCGCGAGCAGCTCCAGCACCGCGACGACGACCGGGAACCTGACCCAGCTCGAGTCGTCCTCGACCTGCCACTGGACCAGGCCCATCAGCACGAACGCCAGGCCGCCCGCCGCGCCGATCAGGATCGCGAGGAACACCTCGGTGGGCGCGTTGCGCGGGTTCGGCATCAGCGCACCTCCACGCCCGCGTCGCGCAGGCCCTGCTTCACGTCGCCGATGCGCAGCGTGCCGAAGTGGAAGACGCTGGCCGCGAGCACGGCGTCCGCGCCCTCGGCCACGGCCGGCGGGAAGTGCTCCACCGCGCCCGCGCCGCCGCTGGCGATCAACGGCACGTCCACCACCGCGCGGGTGAGCCGGATCAGCTCCAGGTCGAACCCGGCCTTGGTGCCGTCGGCGTCCATCGAGTTGAGCAGGATCTCGCCCACGCCCAGCTCCTGACCCCGGGCCGCCCACTCGACCGCGTCGATGCCGGTGCCCTTGCGCCCGCCGTGCGTGGTGACCTCGAACCCCGACGGGGTGGGCTGCTCGCCCTCGGGCACGCGGCGCGCGTCCACCGACAGCACGATGCACTGGGCGCCGAAGCGGCGCGACAGCTCGCCGAGCAGCTCGGGGCGGGCGATGGCGGCCGTGTTCACGCTCACCTTGTCCGCGCCGGCGCGCAGCAGCTTGTCCACGTCGTCCGCGCTGCGCACGCCCCCGCCCACGGTCAGCGGGATGAAGACCTGCTCCGCCGTGCGCCGGACCACGTCGAAGGTGGTCTCCCGGTCGCTGGAGGACGCCGTCACGTCGAGGAACGTCAGCTCGTCCGCGCCCTCCGCGTCGTAGGCCCGCGCCAGCTCGACCGGGTCGCCGGCGTCGACGAGGTTGGTGAAGTTCACGCCCTTCACGACCCTGCCCCGGTCGACGTCCAGGCAGGGGATCACGCGCACCGCGACTGACATGGCCAAAAGCCTACGGGGACGCCCTGAGCGGCCGGCTTCCGGTGCCTGAGCGCTCGGCGCGGGCGTCGCGGTCGTGGGCGCGCGCGACCGCGACGCGGGACACGCGCGCGGTAAACGTGGGGCTCACAACACCTGAACGTGGGATTCGTGGGCGTCAGTGGGCGACGTGGCGGCGAAAGTGTGGTTCACTTGTGGAGGTCGCAAGTTTTGTGTTCGTGTCATCCACGCTCGCGAAACATTGTTTGAGCGTGTGATTCCTCAGGGTCAGCGTTTGGACCGGCCCCAGCGGGTGCGTTCGCCCCGTTGGTAGCTGTATGAGGAGTACAAAGATGGCGCAGGGCACCGTGAAGTGGTTCAACTCGGAGAAGGGCTTCGGCTTCATCTCCCCCGAGGATGGCGGCGCGGACGTGTTCGTGCACTACTCGGAGATCCAGAGCGGCGGCTACCGCAGCCTGGAGGAGAACCAGCGGGTGAGCTTCGACGTCGGCCAGGGTGCCAAGGGCCCCCAGGCGACGAACGTGACGGTCATCTGACCTGGCGTTGCTCGTGAAGAGCCCCGTTCCCCTCGTGGGAGCGGGGCTCTTCCGCGTGTCGGGCCCCGTCCGGGACGGGCGGACGCGCCGACCACGGCTAACGTTGCCGGACATGGACCTCGCAGCCGGCAAGTACCTGTTGTTGACCACCTTCCGCAAGGACGGCACCGCCGTGCCGACCCCCGTGTGGGTCGCGGGCGGGGACGGCACGCTGTACGCGTGGTCCGCCGCCGACGCGGGCAAGGTCAAGCGCATCCGCCGCAGCGGCGACGTGCGCATCGGACCGTGCGACGTCCGGGGCAAACCCACGGGCGAGCAGATCCCGGCCACCGCGCGGCTGCTCGACGGCCCCGGCAGCGACCGGGTCCGGTCCCTCATCGCGAAGAAGTACGGCGTGGTGGGCAAGCTGTCGCTGCTCGGCAGCCGGCTGCGGCGGGGCCGCGACGGCACGATCGGCATCGAGATCACACCCGCCTAGCGTCAACCCGAGGTTGACCCGTCGCACTGCGTCAACCTACAGTTGACGGGTGGTAGCGCCCCCGGTCCAGCTCACCGACCTCATCGTCACCGTCGCGTCGGAGCACACCGACGTGCTGGGCAGGCTGTCCGCCGCCGTGCGGCTCAGCGGCCAGCTCGACGAGCTGGGCGACCACCTCATCGGGCACTTCGTGGACGAGGCGCGCCGCGCGGGCGCGAGCTGGGCCGAGATCGGCGTGAGCCTCGGCGTCACCAAGCAGGCCGCGCAGAAGCGGTTCGTGCCCAAGGAGTCGCCCGACCTGAAGCCGAGCTTCGACCGCTACACCGACCGGGCCCGGCGGGTCGTCGTGCTGGCCCGCCACCACGCCCGGTTCAGCGAGCACATCGGCACCGAGCACGTCCTGCTCGGCCTGCTCGACGAGTCCGGCGGCCTCGCCGCCAAGACGATCGCCGAGCTGGAGGCGTCGGAGGGCACCACGCGGATGGCCGTGCTCGGCGAGCTGGACGGCGCGGTCCGGCAGCGGCCCGACCCGCAGCCGTTCACCACGCACTGCAAGAAGGCGCTGGAACTGGCCGTGCGGGCGTCGCTGCGCCAGGGCCACGCGTTCGTCGGCACCGAGCACCTGCTGCTCGGCCTGCTCGCCGAAGGGGAAGGCGCCGCGGCCAAGGCCCTCGAACGCACGGGCGTCACCGAGGCAGCCGCGGAGGCCTACATCGTCCGCGAGATCAAGGCCGCGATCGATCGCGGACCGCGGCCAGCGCCTCGGGGAGCGTGAACGCGCCCGCGTAGAGCGCCTTGCCCACGATCGCGCCCTCGACACCGTCGCGGGACAACGCGGCCAGCGCGACCAGGTCGTCCACACTGGACACGCCGCCGGAGGCGATCACCGGCGCGTCGGTGCGCGCGCACACCTCGCGCAGCAGGTCCACGTTCGGGCCCTGGAGCGTGCCGTCCTTGCCGACGTCGGTGACCACGTAGCGGGCGCAGCCGTCGCGGTCCAGCCGCTCCAGCACCTCCCACAGGTCGCCGCCGTCCTTCGTCCAGCCGCGCGCGGCCACCCGGTGGCCCTGCTCGGTGATCCGCACGTCGAGGCCGACCGCGACCTTGTCGCCGTGCTCGGCGACGACCTTCGCGCACCACACCGGGTCCTCCAGGGCGGCGGTGCCCAGGTTCACCCGCGCGCAGCCGGTCGCCAGCGCGGCGGCCAGCGACGCGTCGTCGCGGATGCCGCCGGACAGCTCGACCCGGACGTCCAGCTCGCCGACCACGCGGGCCAGCAGCTCGCGGTTGCTGCCGCGGCCGAACGCGGCGTCGAGGTCGACCAGGTGCACCCACTCGGCGCCGTCGCGCTGCCAGGCGAGCGCGGCGTCCAGCGGGTCGCCGTAGTTGGTCTCGGTGCCGGCCTCGCCCTGCACGAGCCGAACGGCCAGGCCATCGGCCACGTCAACAGCCGGGAGCAGCGTGAAAGTCACGCGTTCAGCCTAGTTGACGCTCTTGAGCCAGTTCTCCAGCAGGTGCGCGCCCGCGTCGCCGGACTTCTCCGGGTGGAACTGGGTGGCCCACAGCGGCCCGTTCTCCACCGCCGCGACGAACTCGTCGCCGCCGTGCTCGGCCCACGTCACCAGCGGCGCGCGGAGCACGTCGGACTCCGGCAGCTCCCACTCGCGCACGCCGTAGGAGTGCACGAAGTAGTACCGGGTGTCGGGGTCGAGGCCGGCGAACAGCGCGGTGGACCCGGGGGCGCGGACGGTGTTCCAGCCCATGTGGGGCACGACGGGCGCGGCCAGCCGCTCCACGGTGCCGGGCCACTCGCCGCAGCCCTCGGTGAGCACGCCGTGCTCGATGCCGCGTTCGAACAGGATCTGCATGCCGACGCAGATGCCGAGCACGGGGCGCCCGCCCGCGAGCCGTTGGCCGATGAGCCGGCCGCCCCTGATCGCGTCCAGCCCGGCCATGCAGGCGGCGAAGGCGCCGACACCGGGCACCACCAGGCCGTCCGCGTCGAGCGCGGCCCGGTGGTCGGCGGTCACCTCGACGTCGGCGCCGACGCGCTGCAGGGCGCGCTCGGCGGAGCGGATGTTGCCGAATCCGTAGTCCAGCACAACGACCTTGGGCACCCGTCCAGCCTAGTCGCCGCCCCGCGACCAGCGGCGTGCGGTCGGGCACAGCCCCCGGTCAGGCCAACCCGCCCTGCGTCACCGGGACCACCGGCAGGACGGTGTTGATCGGCAGGCCCGCCCGGTCCGGCAGGGCGGTCACCCACGTGTCGGCGCGGCCCTCGTCCACCAGGGACCGCACCTCGGCGACGTCGGCGGGCAGGTCGACGGGCCGCGGCCGGGCGTCGAGCCGCCACCAGCGCACCAGGCCGACCAGCCGGCGCGCCGAGCCCGTCGACCCCGCCCGTTCACCGTCGGTCCACACCTCGGCGGTGGGGGACCAGCGCAGCAGCAGCGCCGCCACGCCGGTCCCCCGGACCTGCTCGGTCAGCCGCAGCGCCGCCGGGAACCCGATCTGCCTGCGC
The DNA here is from genome assembly GCF_016695385.1 of Saccharothrix sp. 6-C. Taxonomy (NCBI): domain Bacteria; kingdom Bacillati; phylum Actinomycetota; class Actinomycetes; order Pseudonocardiales; family Pseudonocardiaceae; genus Saccharothrix; species Saccharothrix sp. 6-C. The sequence continues at coordinate 6,740,183 of NZ_CP064192.1, forward strand.
GGCAGCAGCACCGTCCCGGAGGCCACCGGGACGAGCGCCGCGGGCCCCGCGGCGGCGCGGTGCAGGTTCAGCTGCAGCTCCGCGGTCGGCGCGGGTGTCCAGATCAGGGTTCTCGGCACGCTCACAGGCAGAGATCATGCCGCAGCGGCCGGATGGCCGAACATCCGACGCACGGCCGCGGCGACGCCGAGCACGTCGAGGTCGTGCGCCGAATCGTGGTCCTCGGCCGTGCCGTAGGCCCGCAGCTCGGCGTCGCGCCGCACGCCGAGCGACCGCAGCCGGTGCGGCACGTCCGCCAGCGCCTCGGCCGCCAGGTGCGCCGACGTGCCCTCCAGGTACGGCTCGACCAGCAGCACGTCGGCCCGCCCGGCGCGGTCCACCGCCGCTTGGAGCCCGGCCGCGTCGAACGGCCGCACGGTGGTCGCGTAGAGCACGGTCACGTCCGCGTCCCGGGTGGCCGTTAGCACGGTGTCGAGCATCGGCCCCACCGCCACCACCACGCCCCGGCCGCCGTGCCGCACCTCGGTGAACCCCTCGACCACCGGGTGCGGCGCGGTGTTCTCGCGCAGGGAAAGCCGGAGGTAGACCCGGTCGTCGCGCTTTAGCGCGTCCCGCACGATCGGCCCCACCTCCGCCGGGTGGCCCGGCACGCGCACCGTCCAGCCGGGCAGCGTGTCGAACAGCGCCACGTCGCCGGGCGCCTGGTGCGTGCGGCCCCAGACCGGGTCGTCGTAGGAGCCGCCGATGCTGACCAACACCCCGCCCAGGTCCTGGTGGCCGAAGTCGAGCTTGATCTGCTCGAACGGCCGCTCGACCAGGAACGGGGCGTAGGTGTGCACCACGGGCCGCAGCCCGCTCAACGCCAGCCCCGCGCCGACGCCGACCATGGCCTGCTCGCGGATGCCGACGTTGATCACCCGCTCGTGCGGCGCGAACACGTCCCGGGAGATCTCCGCCAGCACGACCGCGACCCTCGGGTCGTGTCGCATCACGTCCTCGACGGTGTCCACGAACACCTGTCGCATCGAGGTCATCCCCGCTCCCCCTCGCCGATCTCCGCCACCACGACCGAGGGCCGGCCGGGGTGGTCCCGCGTGAACGCCTCGTGCAGCGCGCCGTGATCCCGACCGTCCACTGTGGACGTCTGCCAGCCCTCGACCTCGAACCGCTTCGCCACTCCGCCCGGCCAGCCGTGCGTGCCGGAGGCGTTGTCCACCACCACGGCGACGAGCCGGTCCAGGCCGAGCCGACCGGCCAGCGCGATCGCCTCGTGGTTGCTGCCCTCGTCCAGCTCCGCGTCCCCGAGCAGCACGAACGTCCGCGCGGCCCGTCCCTGCAAGCGCAGGCCGAGCGCGGTGCCCACGGCGATCGGCAGCCCGTGCCCGAGCGAGCCGCTGCTGATCTCGACGCCGTTGACCAGCACGCGGTCCGGGTGCTGGCCCAGCGGCGAGTCCCACGCCGTCCACCTGTCCAGAGTGGACGGTTCGAGGTAGCCCTTCGCGGCCAGCACGGCGTAGTACGCCATCGGGCCGTGCCCCTTGGACAGCAGGAACCGGTCGCGGTCCGGGTCGTCCACCCGGTCCGGCGAGACGTCCAGCACCCGGTCGTAGAGCACCCACAGCACGTCCAGCGTGGACGCCGCCGCCCACTCGTGCTTCTCGTCCCCTGTCATCCGCCGGAACAGCGCGGGGATGTCCGCGAAGCCCGACTTGCCCTTGACTCCCATGACATCACGAAACAACTTCGACTTAGGTCGAGGTCAAGACCTAGGATGGGCACGTGAGCAAGTTGCCGGAGATGTTGACCATCGGCCAGGTGGCCGAGCGCAGCGGCGTGCCGCACACCGCGTTGAGGTTCTACGAGGAGAGAGGGCTGATCGCCTCCGAGCGCACGGCCGGCAACCAGCGCCGCTACCCCCGGCACGTGCTGCGGCGGTTGGCGTTCATCCGCACCGCGCAGCGGGTCGGGCTGTCGCTGGAGGACGTGCACGACGCGCTGGCGACGCTGCCGGAGAACCGCACACCCACCAAGACCGACTGGAGCAGGCTGTCAGCGAGCTGGCAGGTGGAGCTGGACGCGCGGATCGACGCGCTGCGGCGGCTGCGCGACCGGCTGACGTCGTGCATCGGGTGCGGGTGCCTGTCGCTGCGCAGCTGCACGCTGCACAACCTGGACGACGAGCAGGCCGCCGACGGGCCCGGCGCCCCCAAGCTCAAGCCGGCCCTCGAAGGCGGCACGTGAAATGTGGTTGTGCCGCGTGCTGCACTGGTAGTCGTGCAAGAGCAGAAGCAGATGGTCCGCTTGTCGAAGCGGATGGCGAAGACCCTGCGCCACGACCCGCAACGGCTCGGGTTGACCCTGGACCCGGCGGGCTGGGTGGACCTGGAGGAGTTCGTGCGCGCGCTGGGCGTGACCCGGGCGCAGGTGCTGGAAGTGGTGGCGACCAACGACAAGCAGCGGTTCGCGATCGAGGACGGGCGCATCCGGGCCAACCAGGGCCACACCGTGGAGGTGTCGCTGGACCTGCCGGTGGCCGAACCGCCCGCCGAGCTGTACCACGGGACGGTCGGCCCGTCCCTGCCCCACATCTTCCGGGACGGGCTGCGGCCGATGGCGCGGCACGACGTGCACCTGTCCGCGACCGTCGACACGGCCGTGCGGGTCGGGTCGCGGCGCGGCAAGCCGGTGGTGCTGGTGGTCGACGCCGCCGCCATGGCCGCCGACGGCCACGAGTTCCGGGTGAGCGCCAACGGCGTGTGGCTGGTGCCCGCCGTGCCGCCTAACTACCTGCGAGAACACGTCTCGTGAGCCAGTCGAGGCCCGCGACCACCTCGTCCGGGCCGAGACCGCGCACCTGTCTCTGGTACTGGTAGACCTCCGGGGCCAGCGGCGCCATCAGGGCGTCCACCACGGCCGCCGGCGCGCCGTCCACGAGCGAGGCGACGTGCCGCCGCCAGAAGCCGTAAGCGCCCGCCCGGAACCGCGCCCGGCCCGTCTCCGCGCCGAGCACCAGGTGCAGGTGCCGTTCCAGCAGGCCGACCATGGTCCGGTAGAACGCGGCCAGCCGCTCGTCCGGCGACGCGCCCGGACCCAGCGGCGGGGGGCCGGTGAGGATGCGGTCCTTGATCTCGGACTCGTGCTCGTCCAGCAGCGCCTGCGCGATCGACGTCGTGTCCGGGTAGCGCCGGTAGAGCGTCGCCCGGCCCACGCCCGCGGCGCGCGCGATGTCCTCCATCGTCACGCCCACCGCCCCACCGGCGGCGGCGAACACCTCTTCCGCCGCGGCGAGCACGCGGGCCCTGTTGCGGGCCGCGTCGGCCCGCTCCCGAGGACGACCGACGGTGATGGCGGCCTCAGCCGGTGACGACATGTGACCAACCATACGCAGACAGCCAAACCGACCGCGGCCGCCGCCCCGAACGTTCAACACGGGTGCGCCGAACGTAGGACACGCCCGTCCCGAACGTAGGACACGCGCGGCGTGAACGTAGGACTCTCGCGAGAGTCCTACGTTCGGAGGGCTACAGGAGCCAGGTGACGGCGGCGCCCACGGCGACCAGGGCGAGGACCAGCAGGACGACCGCCAGGCCCCGCGCCGTCCGCCACGTGCTGTAGACGCCGCCGCCGAGGAAGCCGGCCAGCGCGATCAGGCCGATGACCACGTACTCCTTCGGCATCTAGAGGACGCCCTTGGTCGACGGCACGCCACCCACCCGCGGGTCCGGCTCCACGGCCGTCCGCAGCGCCCGCGCGATGGCCTTGAACTGCGCCTCGGCGATGTGGTGCGGGTCGCGCCCGTACTCCACCCGCACGTGCAGCGCGATGCCCGCGTGGAACGCCAGCGAGTCGAACACGTGCCGGTTCAGCACGAACGGGTAGTTGCCGCCGATCGTGAAGGTGGTGAACTGCTCCGGCTCGCCGACGTGCACGCAGTACGGCCGCCCGGACACGTCCACCGCCGCGTGCGCCAGCGTCTCGTCCATCGGGATCCACGCGTCGCCGAACCGGCGGATGCCCGCCTTGTCCCCCAACGCCTCCCGCAACGCCTGCCCGAGCACGATCGCCACGTCCTCCACGGTGTGGTGCGCGTCGATCTCCACGTCGCCCGTCGCCCGGACGACCAGGTCCAACGACCCGTGCACGCCCAGCGCGGTCAGCATGTGGTCGTAGAACGGCACGCCCGTGGCGATCTCGACCTGCCCGGTGCCGTCGAGGTCGACCTCGACGTGCACCGACGATTCCCTGGTGGTCCGCTCCACCTTGCCGACCCGGCTCACCGGCCAACCTCCTTGCTCGCCGCGAGGAACGCGTCGTTCTCCTCCGGAGTGCCGACCGTCACCCTCAGATGTCCGGCGATGCCGACGTCCCTGATCAGCACACCGCGTTCCAAATACGCGCGCCACGCGGTGCGCGTGTCCTCGAACCAGCCGAACAGCACGAAGTTCGCGTCGCTCGGCACCACCGAGAAGCCCAGGCCCGCGAGCGAGCCCATCACCCGGTCGCGTTCGGCCGCCAGCTTCGCCACCGACCCGAGCGTCTCCGCCGCGTGCCGCAGCGAGGCGCGCGCCGCCGCCTGCGTCAACGCCGACAGGTGGTAGGGCAGCCGCACCAGCTGCAACGCGTCCACCACGGCGGGCGCGGCGGCGAGGTAACCCAGCCGGCCGCCGGCGAAGGCGAACGCCTTGCTCATGGTCCGGCTGACGATCAGCTTCGCCGGGTAGTCCTCCAGCAGCACGACCGCGCTCTCCCGCGAGGAGAACTCGGCGTACGCCTCGTCCACCACGACCATCCCGGGCGCGGCCTCGATCAGCACCCGCAGGTCCGCCACCGGCAGGCTCTGCCCGGTCGGGTTGTTCGGGCTGGTCACGAACACCACGTCCGGCGCCCGCCCGGCGATGGTCTCGGCCGCCCGCGCGACGTCCAGCGAGAAGTCGGCGCGGCGGGGCGTCGGCGCCCACTCCGTGCGGGTGCCGGCGGCGATGATCGGGTGCATCGAGTACGACGGCTCGAAGCCCAGCGCCGAGCGCCCCGGCCCGCCGAACGCCTGCAGGATCTGCTGGAGCACCTCGTTCGACCCGTTCGCCGCCCACAGGTTCGCCGACGTCAGCGGCACGCCCGTGGACGAGGCCAGGTAGGCCGCCAGGTCCTCGCGCAACGCCACCGCGTCCCGGTCGGGGTAGCGGTGCAGCTCGCCGGCGATGGCCGCCACCTCCCGCACCACGTCCTGCACCAGGGCGGGCGTGGGCGGGTACGGGTTCTCGTTCGTGTTCAGCCGGACGGGCACGTCGAGCTGCGGCGCGCCGTACGGCGTCCGGCCGCGCAGGTCCTCGCGCAGCGGCAGGTCGACCAGCTCGACCTTGGCTCCGACGGGCTTCACGCCGGGAACCTCGCCGTCACGGCCTGGCCGTGCGCGGGCAGGTCCTCGGCGTTCGCCAGCGCCACCACGTGCGGCGCGACCTCGCGCAGCGCGTCCTCGCTGTAGTCGATGACGTGGATGCCGCGCAGGAACGTCTGCACCGACAGCCCCGAGGAGTGCCGCGCGCAGCCGGCGGTGGGCAGCACGTGGTTGGAGCCCGCGCAGTAGTCGCCCAGCGACACCGGCGAGTGGGCCCCCACGAAGACCGCGCCGGCCGCGCGCACGCGGGCGGCGACCTCGCGGGCGTCGGCCGTCTGGACCTCCAGGTGCTCGGCGGCGTAGGTGTCCACCACCCGCAGCCCCTCGTCCAGGCTCGACACCAGCACGGTGCCGGACTGCCTGCCGGTCAGGGCCGTCCGCACGCGCTCGTGGTGCTTGGTCTCGCCGACCTGGCGGGCCAGCTCCGCGTCCACCGCGTCCGCCAGCTCCACCGACGTGGTCACCAGCACGCTCGCGGCCAGCGTGTCGTGCTCGGCCTGGCTGATCAGGTCGGCGGCCACGTGCACCGGGTCGGCCGTGCCGTCGGCCAGGACCGCGATCTCGGTCGGCCCGGCCTCGGAGTCGATGCCGACCAGACCGCGCAGCAGCCGCTTCGCGGCGGTCAGGTAGATGTTGCCGGGACCGGTCACCAGGTCCACCGGCTCCAGGAGCCGCCCGTCGGTGTCCGTGCCGCCGTGGGCGAGCAGCGCGACGGCGAGCGCGCCGCCCACGGCCCACACCTCGGTGACGCCGAGCAGCGCGGCGGCGGCCAGGATCGCCGGGTGCGGCAGGCCGCCGAACTCGGCCTGCGGCGGCGAGCACACCACCAGCGACTCGACGCCCGCGATCTGCGCCGGCACCACGTTCATGACCACGCTGGACGGGTAGACGGCCAGGCCGCCGGGCGCGTACAGGCCGACGCGGGCCACCGGCACCCAGCGCTCGGTGACCGTGCCGCCGGGCACGACCTGGGTGGTCGTGTCGACGCGGCGCTGGTCGGCGTGCACCTTGCGGGCGCGAGCGATGGACTCCTCCAACGCCGCCCGCACGGCCGGGTCCAGCTCGGTCAGCGCGCGTTCCAGCTCGGCGGCGGGCACGCGGATCGACGCCGGGCGCACCCCGTCGAACTTCGCGCCGTGCTCCAGCACGGCCTCGACGCCCCGATCGCGCACGTCCTCCACGAGCGGCCGGACCTGATGCAGCACCGCGTCCACGTCGACCTCGGCGCGCGGCAGCGCGGCGCGCAGTTCGGCGGGTGACGGGACACGACCACGCAGGTCGATGCGGCTGAGCATGCCCACAAGGGTAAGGCGTCGCCAATTCCGTCAACTGTCACCCTGGGTCCCGGTGGTGAACCCGACAAACGGGGGCTACCTCGATCCGTGACCGGCGGGCCACGCTGCGTGGGCACCCGTTCGCGGGTGTTCCCCATCTCCGTCGCAAACCCTGCTGATGATGGAGGCTTGATGTTCACCAAGCGGCGCGGCCTTGTGGCCGCCGCGTTGGTCGCGAGCGTGGCCCTGGTGCTCCCCGCGCACCCCGGGTCGGCGCAACCGGCGGCCTCGCACACCCCCGAGCGGACCGTGTTCGAGGTCACCGCGGCCTCGCCCGAGGCGCGGACGAAGGTCGCCCGGACCGGGGTCGACGTCCTCGGCCAGAACGGCGACACGCTCACCGTGATCGCCGAACCGCGCCAGCAGTTGCTGCTGCGCGCCACCGGGCTGCCGGTGAAGAACGCCGGTGACGCGGACGCGCAGCTCGCGGGCCTGGGCAAGGCGGACTTCGCCGACCCGCAGCTCGGCGCGCAGGACTTCCCGTCCGGCTACACCGGCTACCACAACTACGCCGAGATGGTCACCGAGCTGAACCAGACGGTCAGCGACCACCCGAACCTCGTCACGATGCGCAGCATCGGCAAGTCGTACCAGAACCGCGACCTGTGGATGATCAAGATCAGTGACAACCCGACCTCCGACGAGGCCGAGCCCGAGGTGCTGTTCACCTGCAACCAGCACGCGCGGGAGCACCTGACCGTGGAGATGTGCCTGCACATCATCAAGCGGTACACGGACAACTACGCGTCCGACTCGGCCGTCAAGAGCACCGTCGACAGCCGGGAGATCTGGGTCATCCCCAGCGTCAACCCCGACGGCGCCGAGTACGACATCGCGACCGGCTCGTTCCGGGCGTGGCGCAAGAACCGGCAGCCGAACTCCACCTCGACCGGCACCGACCCGAACCGCAACTGGGGCTACCAGTGGGGCTGCTGCGGCGGCTCCAGCAGCAGCGGGTCGAGCGAGACCTACCGCGGCCCGTCGGCGTTCTCCGCGCCGGAGACCGCGCGGGTCCGCGACTTCGTCGGCACGCGCGTGGTCGGCGGTGTGCAGCAGATCAAGTCGCACATCGACTGGCACACGTTCTCGGAGCTGATCCTGTGGCCGTACGGCTACACCTACAACGACACCGCCGCGGGCCTGGACGCCACCCAGGCCAACGTGTTCCAGACCATGGGCAGGCGGATGGCCTCGCTGAACGGCTACACGCCGCAGCAGGCCAGCGACCTCTACATCACCGACGGCAGCGTCGACGACTGGATGTGGGCCGCGCACAAGATCTGGAGCTACACGTTCGAGATGTACCCGGCCTCGGCGAGCGGCACCAGCGGGTTCTACCCGCGTGACACGCAGATCGCGCCGCAGACCACGCGCAACGACACGGCGGTGCAGCTGTTCCTCGACTACTCCGACTGCGTCCCGCGCATCACCGGGCGCACCTGCTGACGGCCTCCACGGCCTGATCGACCTGCGCGGGCTCGACGAAGTAGTGGGGTGACGCCCTCACCACCTCGGCGAGCCCGCGCCGGGTCATGTCCAGCAGCGTGGAGGACGCCCAGCTGACGGTGACCGTGATGCCCTCGCGGGCCAGCCGGTCGCGCACCTCGGTCGCGGCCACGCCGTCCACGGTGAACGTGACGATGCCCGCCTTGCGCACGCCCTGGTCGCGCACCGTCACGCCGGGCAGCGCGCCCAGCCCGTCACGCAGCCGGCGGGCGCGCTCGCCCACCTCGCGTTCGATCACGTCCAGGCCCTTGGCCAGCGCGTGCCGCGCCGCCGCGATGAGCCCGAGCCGGTCGGCGACGCTGGCCTCCCAGATCTCGTAGACCCGCGCGTCGTCGCGCAGCCGGTACTCGTCCGGGGCCGTCCACTCGGCGCTGTGCAGGTCGATCAGCCGCGGGGTCATGCGCGCGGCGGCCTCGCGGCGCACCACCAGCACACCGGTGCCGCGCGGCCCGCGCAGCCACTTGCGGCCGGTGCCCGCGATGAGGTCCACGCCCAGCTCGTCGGCCCGCACCGGCAGCTGCCCGATCGACTGGCACGCGTCCAGCAGCACCAGCGCGCCCACCTCGTGCGCCGCGTCGGCGACCTCCCGGGCCGGGTTCACCAGGCCGCCGTTGGTCGGCACGTGCACCAGGGAGACCAGCTTCACCCGCTCGTCCAGCAGGTCCTTCAGCGCGTCCACGTCGATCTGCCCGAACTGGTCCGACGGCACCGCCTCGGCCGACGCGCCGACCTCACGCGCCCGCCGCAGGATCGGGATCGCCGTGCCCGCGTACTCGGCCTCGCTGAACAGCACCCGGTCGCCCGCGGCCAGCGGCACGGCGTCGAACGCGGTCAGCCACGACCGGGTCGCGCTGTCGGTGAACGCGATCTCGTCCGGTGACGCGCCCAGCAGCTCCGCGAGCACCCCGTAGCCGGCCTCCAGGTCGGCCTCGCGCTCCTGCGCGGCGACGTACCCGCCGATCTCCGCCTCGCGCCTGAGGTGGCCGATCACCTCGTCGAGCACCTCGGGCGGTGGCAGCGACGAACCGGCCGAGTCGAGGAAGATCTTCATGGCGCCCCCTGGGTCCGCAGGTACTTGATCCGCACCGCCGCCAACAGCATGCAGCAAGACGGGGGCTAGACGAGTAATGCGTAAGTCGGTCAGTGGTCGTAGGCGGTCAGGGACCGGGTGACGGGTCGGCCGGTGGCGCGGTTGTGCCAGATGGCGGCCGTGAGTGCCAAGAGCCGTTGGGCGATGCGGACACCGACGCCCTCGATGGTGCGTCCGCCATGCTGTTCCAGGTCGAGTTGGCCTTTGAGCGTGTCGTTGACCGACTCGATGAGCTGGCGGACGGCTTTGAGCAGCGGCTCGCCGGGGTGCGGAGTCCGGTTGCGGTAGGACGGCCGGATCAACCGGACCCCGCGTTCGGTGAGGTAGTGGTCGAGTTCGGCGGAGACGTAGCCCTTGTCGGCGATGATCAGCAGACCGGGTCGGTCGGTGAGCAGGTGGGGTTCGTGGTCGCAGAGCGCCATGAGCACCTGGCGCTCGTCGATCTTCGGATCGGCCAGTGCCCAGGCGATCGGCAAACCGGCCGGGGTGCAGACCAGGTGCAGCCGCAGGCCCCAGAACCAGCGTGAGTGCGAGCGGCAGAAGCCGTACTTCGCCCAGCCGGCCAGCTCAGAGCGCTTCACGGTGGGCAGGGAGCGTCCGCATTCGACCGGGGTGGAGTCCACGATCCAGGTGGTGTCGGTCCACAGGTCGGTGTCGGCCGCCAACCAGCGCATGACCTGCTTGACCAGTGGTAACGCGGCGCGCAGTCGGCGGTTGTAGCCGGACTGGCCGGGCAGGTACCGGAACGCGCCGGGCATCCGGACGGGCAGGAACCGCAGCCACCGGGCCTCGGAGGTGAACCCGAGCAGCGCCTGGGCGACCGCGAGGGTGACCAGCTCCGCGTCGGTCAACTTCGGCGGTCTGCCCACGCGGGTCCTGCCCGCCAGGTGATCGTCGATCTTGACGTAGAGTGCGGTCAGAAGGGTGTTCAGGTCTGTCGTCACAAACGGATCTTGAACACCCTTCGTCCGTCTCCGGACACCGCCCCGACTTACGCATTACTCGTCTAGCGGGGCGTCCACTTCTCCAGGTTCCACCACGGGCCCCACGACAACGCGCCGTGCGCGTGGGGGTCCACGACCTCCTGGTAGCCGTTCCAGTTCTCCCGCACCACGTACGTGTGCCGCACGGACGCCAGCACCACCATGCCCGGCGCGGCCACGTAGGCGCGCTGGAACTGCTTGTAGGCCGCCGCGCGCTGCGCCGGGTCCAGCAACGTCCGCCCGGCGTCCAGCGCGGCGTCCACCTGCGGGTTCGAGTAACCCCACGGGTTGGGCGTGCGCAGCGGCAGGTAGGTCATCAGGTCCGGGTCGAACGGCGTGCCGCCGCCGTGCAGCAGCGCGTCCGCGCCCAGCCTCGGCGTGACGGCCTCCCAGCTCAACCCGGCCAGCTGCACGTCGATGCCGACCGCCCTGGCGTCCGCGGCGAACGCGGTGGCCAGGTCGGCGCGCACCACGTCGCCGATCGGGTACATCAGCGTGAACCGGGCGGCCACGCCCTCGCGCGCCCGCACGCCGTCCGCGCCGCGCACCCAGCCCGCCTGGTCCAGCAGCAGCTCGGCCAGCGCCTTGTCGTAGGCGAACCGGGCGCCGGTCTCCACGAACTCCGGCAGCGTGTCCGGCACCGGCGTGCTCACCACCGCGCCCTGGCCGCCGAGCAGGTTGTCCACCATGCCCTTGCGGTTGACCGCGTGGTTCAACGCCATCCGGATCGCGCTGTCACCCGTCACGGCGCCACCCGGCAGCGTGACGGCACGCAGGTCGGCGCTGCGGTGCGTGATGAGCCTCATGCCGTTGGCCGCGCTGAACGACGTGGCCAGCCGGGGCGGCAGCTCGGTGCCGTCGAACTCGCCCGCCTGCATCCGCTGCGCCCGCGTGTTGTCGTCCGGCACGAACACCACGGTCAGCTTGCGGATCTCCGGCTCGCCGCCGAAGTAGGACGCGTTGGCCTCCAGCACCATCCGGTCGCCCTTGCGCCACTTCACCAGCTTGTAGGGGCCCGTGCCGACCGGCCGCACGTCGCGCAGCGGCCCGCCGAGCTCCTCGCTGGGCAGGATGCCGAGCACCAGCGTGTGCGGGAACGCGGCCCACGGCCTGGCCAGCGTGAACCGGACCGTGCGCGCGTCCAGCTGCTCCACGCCGGTCAGCTGGGTGTACGCGGTCCGCTCGGTCGAGCCGGCCGCCGGGTCGAGCAGCGCCCGGTAGGTCGCCACCACGTCCTCGGGGCCGAACGGCGTGCCGTCGGCGAACTTCACGTCCTCGCGCAGCGACACGGTCCAGCTCAGGCCGTCGGCGGCGGGCGCGGGCGCGTCCGCCGCGAGCTGCGGGCGCACCGAGCCGTCCGCGCGGTGCTCCACCAGCCCGTCGTACAGCTTCGACACGCCGTCGCGGCCGTAGCCGAGCAGCGGGTTCAGCGTGGTCGGCTCCAACGGGTCGGCCAGCACGAGCGCGCTGTTGTCCGACGTGCCCTCGGCGCTCGGTGTCGTCGTGCCCGTGCACCCCGCAGCGGCGAGCAGGGCTACGACGACCAGCGGGGGAAGGAGGGAGCGCACGAGACCCGACACTACCTAGAGTGGGCCGCATGCGTGTCGCCCTCTGCCAGATCACCTCGTCCAGCGACCCGTCGGCGAACCTCGACCTGGTGCGTTCGGAGACCGCGCGCGCGGCGGCCGGCGGCGCGCGCGTGGTGGTGTTCCCGGAGGCCGCCATGTGCCGGTTCGGCGTGCCCCTCGGCCCGGTGGCCGAGCCGCTGGACGGCCCGTGGGCGAGCGCCGTGCGCGACATCGCCGACGAGCACGGCGTGGTCGTCGTGGCGGGCATGTTCACGCCCGCGCCGGACGGCCGGGTGGCGAACACCCTGCTGGTCACGGGCGGCGGGCGGCACGTCGGCTACGACAAGATCCACTTGTTCGACGCGTTCGGGTTCACCGAGTCGAGCACGGTCGCGCCGGGCTCCGAGCCGGTGGCCGTCGAGGTCGACGGGCTCACGTTCGGCCTCGCCACCTGCTACGACGTGCGGTTCCCCGAGCTGTTCCGGGCGTTGGCCGACCGGGGCGCGACGGCCGTGCTGGTGTGCGCGTCGTGGGGTTCGGGGCCGGGCAAGCGCGAGCAGTGGGAGCTGCTGGTGCGCGCGCGGGCGCTGGACTGCACGTCGTGGGTGCTGGCCTGCGGCCAGGCCGACCCGGAGGTCGACCACGGCGGCGCGCCCACCGGCATCGGCTGCAGCACGGTCGCCTCCCCCTTGGGCGAGGTGGTCGGGCAGTTGGCCGGCGAGCCGGGCATGCTCCTGACCGAAGTGGACGCGGAGAGCGTCACGCGGGCGCGGAATACCTTGCCGGTGCTGGCGAACCGCCGACTCTGAATTTCTTTCGGGGGGCGTTGCCTCACACGAACGGGTGGCAGCCGAATAGGTGGCCCTTGGCGCCGGGAAGCCCCTTTCGGGACTATCCGACACGCGAAGGGGACCCGGCCATGATCAACCAGGCCGAAGTGGACCGCTTGTACGACTGCGAAGTGATCGACGAGCACGGTGAGCGCATCGGCTCGGTCAAGCAGGTGTGGCTCGACGACCGGGACGGGCGGCCGATGTGGGCCTCGGTGCACACCGGCCTGTTCGGCCTCAAGGAGTCGTTCGTGCCCATCCAGGACGCGACCATGGGCAACGGCGTCGTCACCGTGCCCGTGGACAAGCAGCAGGTCAAGGACGCGCCCAGGATCGACGTGTCCGACCAGCACATGTCCGACCGGCAGCAGGACGAGCTGTACGAGTACTACGGCCTGATCCCGTCGCACCGCTCCGGCGACCACGACCGGTTGCCGAACCGCGGGCGGTCCGAGACCAAGCCCATGCCGTCCGCCGGCCACACGTCCGGGCTCAGCCGGGGCGAGATGCGCGGTGGCGGCATGCCCGGCGAGACCCGTCCCGAGGGACGCGGCACCGTGCGCGGCGAGACGGCCGCGGCGGGCGAGACGACCACCGGCAAGCGTGCCCGCCACGAAGCCCGCTCCGGCGACTCGGTCACCCGCTACGAGGAGGAGCTCGACGTCGGCACCCGCGACGTCGAGGCGGGCCGCGTGCGCCTGGTCAAGCACACCGTGACCGAGCAGAAGGACGTGACGGTGCCGGTCACGCACGAAGAGGTCCGCGTGGTGCGCGAGCCCGCGGACGGCGCGCCGACCGACCGCGCGTTCATGGAGGAGGAGGCCGAGGTCGAGGTCACCCTCCGCCGGCAGGAGCCGGTGGTGGAGAAGAAGGCCAAGGCGGTGGAGAAGGTCCGGTTGGAGAAGGAGGCCGTGACCGAGCAGGAGCACGTCCGCGGCGAGGTCCGCAAGGAACGGGTCGACGTGGAGCGCGACGGCAAGACCGAGCGGCGCGACTCCTGAACAGGGCGTGCCCGCGCCTGTGCCCCGGGCGCGGGCACGCTCCCCGTCCGCTCCGCCGGCCTCGTCCGCGCCGGGGCTAGAGCAGGTCCAGCCCCAGGTCGAGGGCCGGGGCGGAGTGCGTGAGGCCGCCGACGGCCAGGTAGTCCACGCCGGTCTCGGCGTAGGCCCTGGCCACGTCGAGCGTGAGCCCGCCGGACGCCTCCAGCGCGACACCGCCCGCCCGGCGCACCGCCTCCGCGCACTCGGCGGCGGTGAAGTTGTCCAGCAGCACGAGCTGCGCGCCCTCGGCGACGGCCTCGTCCAGCTGGTCGAGCGAGTCGACCTCGACCTCGCACGCCAGGTGGGGCGCGTGGGCGCGCACGGCGGCCAGCGCCGCCCGCACCGAGCCCGCCGCCCGCACGTGGTTGTCCTTGATCAGCACCGCGTCACCGAGGCCGAGCCGGTGGTTCACGCCGCCGCCGCACCGCACCGCGTACTTCTCCAGCAGCCGCAGGCCCGGCAGGGTCTTGCGGGAGTCGCGCACGCGCGCCTTGGTGCCCGCGACCTCGTCCACCCACGCGGCGGTGAGCGTGGCCACGCCGGACAGGTGGCACAGCAGGTTCAGCGCGGTGCGCTCGGCGGTGAGCAGGCCGCGCACCGGCCCGCGCAGCACCAGCGCGGGCTCGCCGGGCACGGCCTTGTCGCCGTCCCGCCGCTCTTCCAGCACCTCGACGTCGGTGACCTGCCGGAACACCTCCAGCGCCACCGGGATGCCCGCGAGCACGCCGGCCGCGCGGGGCGTCAGCTCCGCCACGGCCACCGCGTCCGCGGGCACGGTCGCCTCGGTCGTCGCGTCCGCGCCGTAGCGCAGGTCCTCCGCCAAGGCCGTCGCGATCACCCGGCGCGCGTCGTCCAGGTCCAGTCCGCCGCTCGCCCCGGCGTGCAGTCCTCCGGTGTTCATGCCACTCCCCTCGCCACCGCTGGGTCGGCCAGCACCGGCTGGCCGGACGGGTTGAGCCGGACCACCTGGCCGCGCTGCCACCGCGCGTCGTCCCGCTCGGTGAAGTCGGTGCGCACGTGGCAGCCGCGCGACTCCTCGCGCTCCGCCGCCGCCGCGATCAACGCCCGCGCGGCCACCGTGAGCGCCGCGTCCTCGACCAGCTGCCGGCTGTCCAGCCGGCGGTCCGCGGTGGACAGGTCCAGCACCGACCCGACCACGGCCAGTCCCTCGGCGTCACGGCCGATCGCCGCGTAGCGGGACATGACCCGCTGCAACGAGTCCCGGTCGGCGACCGGCGCCGTCGGCAGCCCGACCGCGACCGCGACCGAGGCCGACGGGCGGGCCAGCACGCCCAGCGCCAGGTCCGCCGCGACCGCCTCGGCCGCGCGCGTGCCGACGACCAGGCCTTCGAGCAGGCTGTTGGACGCCAGCCGGTTCGCGCCGTGCAGCCCGGTGCGGGCCACCTCGCCCGCCGCGTACAGGCCGGTCACCCCGGTCCTGCCGTCCACATCGGACACCACACCGCCGCACGCGAAGTGCGCCGCGGGCGCCACCGGGATCGGCCGGCCCGCCGGGTCGACCCCCGCCGCGAGGCAGGCCGCGTGCACGGTCGGGAACCGGCGCGCGAAGTCGGAGATGCCCGTGGCGTCGAGGAACACGTGGTCGTCCACGCCGCCGGGGCCGGCCGCCATGTGCCGGGTGATCGCCGCGGCCACCACGTCGCGGGGCGCCAGGTCCTCCAACGGGTGCACGCCGCGCATGACCCGCGCGCCGGTCGCGTCGACCAGCACCGCGCCCTCGCCGCGCACCGCCTCCGTGACCAGCGGGCAGCGGCCACGCGCGCCGCGCCCGGTGTAGAGCACGGTCGGGTGGAACTGGACGAACTCGACGTCCGCCGCCACCGCGCCCGCGCGCAACGCCAGCGCGAGCCCGTCGCCGGTGGCCACCTCCGGGTTGGACGTGGCCTGGTAGAGCTGCCCGAGGCCGCCGCTGGCCAGCAGCACGGCGGGCGCGCCGAGCACACCGGGCACGCCGTTGCCGTCCAGCACCAGCAGGCCGCACACCTGGCCGAGCGGTGTGCGCACCGCGTCCACCGCGATGTGGTTCTCCAGCACCGGCACCCGACCGTCGGACGCCGCCGCCAGCAACGCGCGCTCGACCTCCGCGCCGGTCGCGTCACCGCCCGCGTGCACCACCCGGAACGCGCTGTGCCCGCCCTCCCGCGTGCGGGCCAGCCCACCGGTCGCCGCGGGGTCGAACACCGCGCCGCGCTCGCGCAGCCGGGTCACCGCCGCCGGGCCGCCCGCGATGATCGCCTCGACGGCGGCCTCGTCGCACAGCCCCGCGCCGGCGACCAGCGTGTCGCGCACGTGCAGCTCGATCGTGTCGGCTGTGTCGTCGGCGTCGTGCTCGTCGGGCAGCACGACGGCCACGCCGCCCTGCGCCCACCGGGTGTTGCCGTCCTCGGCGGCGGCCTTCGTCACCACCAGGACCCGCAGCCCCAGCTCACGCGCGCGCAGCGCCGCCGTCAGACCGGCCACTCCGGTGCCGACGACCAGCAGGTCGGCGCGGGCCTCCCACAGGGGGGTGCTCATTCCCCGCCGCCGGGCTGCCCGATCTCGATCATGCGCTGCACCGCGCCCCGCGCCCGCTTCGCGGTCTCCAGGTCCACGTGCACCTCGTCCTTGCCCTCCCGCAGCCCGCGCAGCAGGGCGGTCGGAGTGATCATCTTCATGTACCGGCACGACGCCCGGTCGTTCACCGCGCGGAAGTCGATCTCCGGCGCGGCCCGGCGCAGCTGGTGCAGCATCCCGATCTCGGTGGCCACCAGCACCGACTTCGCGCTGGTCTGCCGGGCGGCGGTGATCATGTCGCCGGTCGAGAGGATCTTCACCTTCTCCGCCGGCACGGTGCCCTCGCCCGCGAGGTAGAGCGCCGACGTGGCGCAGCCGCACTCGGGGTGGATGAACAGGTCGGCGTCCGGGTTCGCGGCCGCGCGCTCGGCCAGCTCCGGGCCGTTGATGCCCGCGTGGACGTGGCACTCGCCCGCCCAGATGTGCAGGTTCTCCCGGCCGGTCTCGCGCTTGACGTGCGCGCCGAGGAACTGGTCCGGCAGGAACAGCACCTCGCGGTCGGCCGGGATGGACCGCACCACGTCCACCGCGTTCGACGAGGTGCAGCAGATGTCGGTCTCCGCCTTCACCTCGGCGGTGGTGTTGACGTACGAGACGACGATCGCGCCGGGGTGCTCGGCCTTCCACGCGCGCAGCTGCTCGCCGGTGATCGAGTCGGCCAGCGAGCAGCCCGCCCGCTCGTCCGGGATCAGCACCGTCTTGTGCGGCGCGAGGATCTTGGCCGTCTCGGCCATGAAGTGCACGCCGCAGAACACGATGGTGGACGCGTCGCTCGCGGCCGCGATGCGGCTGAGCGCCAGCGAGTCGCCGGTGTGGTGGGCGATGTCCTGGATCTCGGGCAGCTGGTAGTTGTGCGCGAGGATCACCGCGTCCCGCCGGCGCGCGAGCTCCAGGACCTCGTCGCGCCAGGCGGCGTCCGGGGCGATCCCGTCGTAGGCGCCGTCGGAGGTTCGCTCCACGTAAGCGGTAGCGACCATGGGTTCCTCCCTAGATCCAGGTTTTCGCCTAACGGTCGAAAACGTGGCCGATAGTATCAGCCGAGTGGGACTGGCGGAACATGAAGTGCTGGCCGCGGTGCTCCAGGTGAGAGCCGGATCACTCCAGGTCATGCTGTGGGAACGCGCCCGCGAACCCCACGCCCACCGCTGGTCACTGCCTGGTGGCGGGCTCGGCGACGACGAGGACGTCGAGGGCTCGATCCGCCGTCAGCTGGCCGAAAAAGTCGACGTGCGACAGTTGTCACACGTCGAGCAGCTCGCCGTGTTCAGCAACCCCGCGCGGGTGCCCGGACCCCGGGTCGTGGCGACCGCGTTCCTCGGCCTGGTGCCGTCGCACATCGACCCCGTGGTGCCGGCGGACACGACCTGGCACCCGGTGGACGCGCTGCCCGCGACCGCGTTCGACCACGAGGCGATCTGCCGCCGCGCCCGCAACCGGCTCGCGTCGAAGCTGTCGTACACGAACCTGGGCTTCGCCCTGGCGCCCCCGGAGTTCACCATCTCGGCGCTGCGCTCGCTGTACTCGGCGGCCCTCGGTTACAAGGTGTCCGCCACGAACCTGCAACGCGTGCTGTCGCGGCGGGGGCTGCTGGAGCCGACCGGCGGCACCGTGCAGCCGGGCCCGTCCGGCGGCCGGCCGGCCGCGCTGTTCCGGTTCGTGTCGGGCGAGATGCGGATCACCGACCCGTTCGCCGTGCTGAGGCCACCGTCCACCCGTAGCTTGGGCTCGTGACGACGACCCTCCCCCTGTTCCCGCTGGGCACCGTGCTGCTGCCCGGGGCGTCGCTGCCGCTGCACGTGTTCGAGCCGCGGTACCGGCAGCTGACCGTGGACCTGGTGACGGGCGCGGTGCCGGAGCGGACGTTCGGCGTGGTGTCGATCAAGCAGGGGTGGGAGGTCGGCGCGGAGAACGTCGAGGCGTTGTCCGACATCGGGTGCACGGCCGTGCTGGAGGAGGCGCGGCGGCTGCCCGACGGGCGGTTCGACCTGACCACGAAGGGCGGCCGGCGGTTCCGGGTGATCGAGGTGGACGAGGACAGCGCGCCGTACCTGGTCGCGTCGGTGCAGTGGCTGCCGGACACCGCCGCGCCGCCCGAGGTCGAGGCCGTGCTGCCGCTGCTGGCGGAGAGCGCGCGGGCGGCGCACGGCCGGTACCGGCAGGCGGCGTACCAGAGCGTGGGCAGCCGGCCGCCCGGCCCGGACACGGCGCCGGCCGACCTGGCCTACGCGTTGGCCGGCGACTGCCTGCTGACGTTCGAGGACCGGCAGCGGCTGCTGGAGGAGACCTCCCCCGCCCGGCGGCTGCGCCTGGTGCGCAAGGTGCTGCACCGCGAGGCGGGCATTCTCGACGCGTTGAGCGCGGTGCCCGCGCCGTTGTCGGAATTGGGCCACCTACCTCATCGCAACTGACCGTTCGGACCAGCGGTGTAGCATGCCGCAGCGTGAATAGGCTGCGCGCGCTGCTGGAACTCGACCTCCCGCTGATCGCGGTGAGCTTCTCCGACGAGGACAGCGAGCGGGCGGCGGCGGAAGCGCGTTCCCTCGGGGTCGACGTGGCCGAATTGCGGATCGACCGGTTCTCGCTGACCGGGTCCGGGCACGTCCTCGACCAAGTCCGCGCGTTCGACGGCCTGCCGGTGCTGGCCACCGTGCGCTCGGCCGCCGAGGGCGGCGGCTGGCGCAGCGGCGAGGCGGCGCGCCTCGAACTGTTCCGCGAGGTCGCCCCCCTGGTGGACGCCGTGGACGTCGAGCTGTCGTCCCGGGAGATCCTGGCCGACGTGATCGCCGCCGCGCACGCGCACGACGCGTTGGCGATCGTGTCGCACCACAATTTCGACCGCACGCCAGGAATCGACGACCTCCGCGCGATCGCACGCGACGCGCGAGAGGCGGGCGCGGATATCGTGAAGATTTCCACGATGGCGACCGACAGCGCCGACCTGAAGGTGTTGGCGTCGTTGTTGGTGGATTCCGGGGACGACTCGGAAATGATCGTGATCGCCATGGGCGAGATCGGCACCGCGTCCCGCATCTTCTTTCCCGCGCTCGGTTCGCGGTTGACCTACACGTTCATCGGCCATCAGCCCACGTCGGGTCAACTCGATTTCGCCGAAACGTCCCGGCTCGTGCGCAAGTTCCACCCGGGCTACGACCGGCACAAGGGCGCGGACCACGTCTGAAGGCCGCTACAGCGCGCTGACCTGCGGCTGACGCTCCGCTGACCGATACGGCGTCCCGAACGCGCCCGCTCTTCAGTTCCCCACCTCCGCCGAGTACCTCTTCCAGGACGGATGTCGCCCTGAGGAGAGCCCTGATGATTCTGGCCGCCGCACCCCCGAGTCCCATCGGCGCCCACCCGATGCTGGTTTTCCTGCTCCAGCTCACCGTCCTGCTCGGGGTGGCGTTCGCGCTCGGCAAGCTCGCCACCCGGTTCAACCTGCCGGCCGTGGTCGGTGAACTGGCCGCGGGCGTGCTCCTGGGTCCCTCGTTGCTCGCGCACGTGGTGCCACCCCTGTCGGCTTGGCTGTTCCCGGCCGACGCCGAGCAGATCCACCTGCTCGACGCGGTCGGCCAGCTCGGCGTGCTGCTGCTGGTCGGCTTCACCGGCATGCACATCGACATGAAGCTGGTGCGCAGCAAGGGCAGGACCGCGATCTACGTCAGCCTCGGGGGCCTGCTCATCCCCTTGGTCCTCGGCGTCGGCGTCGGCATGGTGCTGCCCTCGGCGCTGCTGTCCGGCGGCAAGGGCGACCTGGCGTTCGCGCTGTTCCTCGGCGTGGCGATGTGCGTGAGCGCCATCCCCGTGATCGCCAAGACGCTGGTGGAGCTGCGGATCCTGCACCGCAACATCGGCCAGCTGACCATCGGCGCGGCCGCCGTGGACGACATCGTGGGCTGGTCGCTGCTGTCGGTGGTGTCCGCGATGGCCACCACCGGCCTGCGCGCCGGGAACATCGCCCTGACCGTCGGCAGCCTGGTGGCCGTGCTGGTGCTGACCTACCTGGTCGGCCGCCCGGCCGTGAAGGCGGGCCTGACCCTGGCGAACAAGTCCGCCGACCCGGCGGTGACGATCGCGATCGTGGTCGTGATGCTGCTGGCGTGCGCGGCGGGCACCCACGCCCTGGGCCTGGAGCCGATCTTCGGCACGTTCCTGTGCGGCATCCTGATCAGCACGTCGGGCATCCTCGACCGGACGAAGATCGCACCACTGCGGACGTTCGTGATGGGCGTGCTCGCGCCGATCTTCTTCGCCACGGCCGGCCTGCGGATGGACCTGACGCTGCTGGCCGAGCCCGAGGTGCTGCTGTCGGCGGTGGTGGTGCTGGTCATCGCGATCCTGGGCAAGTTCGCGGGCGCGTACCTGGGCGCGCGGCTGGGCAGGCTCAACCACTGGGAGGGCCTGGCCCTGGGCGCCGGGCTGAACGCGCGCGGCGTGATCGAGGTGATCGTGGCGATGGTGGGCCTGCGCCTGGGCGTGCTCACCACCGCCGGGTACACCATCATCGTGCTCGTGGCGGTCGTGACGTCCCTGATGGCGCCTCCGATGCTGCGCTACGCCGTGAAGCGGATCGAGATCACCGACGACGAGCGCGACCGGGAGAAGCTGTACGCGGCTTCGTCGCAACCCGCCTGAACCGCATCGCCCACGACGGGGGCTCGCCATCTCGGCGGGCCCCCGTCGTCGTGCGCGCCGGGAGGGTGGTGTGGGTCCGAAGTCCACCGAAAGAGTGACCTGTTGATTCGTCCCATTGCCCTCTAGTGGGATTGTTCAACAATCCCCTACCGTGTGGGCCACGACACATCCTCACCGCTGCGAGGTGACCCCCATGAGCACCCCCGAGCTGGACACCACCAAGGACGCCCGAGGTCCGTTCGCCTGGTTCCACACGCTGGGCCGCAACGGCAAGCGCGCCTTCGTCGGCGCGTTCGGCGGCTACGGCCTGGACGCCTACGACTTCCAGGTGCTGCCCCTGAGCCTGTTCGCCATCACCGCCTACTTCGGCCTCACCACGGGCGAAGCGGGCCTGCTCACCACCGTCACCCTGGTCGTCTCCGCCGTCGGCGGCGCGGTCGCGGGCATCCTCGCGGACCGCATCGGCCGCGTCCGCACCCTGATGATCACGGTCGTCACCTACGCCGTCTTCACGGTCCTGTGCGGCTTCGCCACCAGCTACGAGATGCTGCTCGTCTTCCGCGCCCTGCAAGGCCTCGGCTTCGGCGGCGAGTGGGCGGCGGGCGCGATCCTCGTCGCCGAGTACTGCAAGCCCCGGTACCGGGGCCGCACGGTCGCGTTCATCCAGAGCTCGTGGGCCGTCGGCTGGGGCCTGAGCGTGATCGTCTACACCACGGTGTTCAGCTTCCTGCCGCAGGACATCGCCTGGCGCGTGCTGTTCTGGACCGGCGCGCTCCCCGCCGTCCTGATCTTCTACGTGCGCCGCAACGTCAAGGACGCGCCCCGGGTCGAGCGGACGCTGGAGACCAGCCCGGTCAAGGGCAGCGTCAAGGCCGTCTTCCAGGGCAAGCTCGGCCGCACCACGCTGTTCGCCTCGCTGCTCGCCACCGGCGTCCAGGGCGGCTACTACACCCTGGCCGGTTGGGTGCCGACGTTCCTCCGGACCGAACGCGGCCTCAGCGTGGTCGGCACCGGCGGCTACCTGGCGCTGCTCATCAGCGGCGCGTTCGCGGGCTACGTCACCGGCGGCTACCTGACCGACCGGCTGGGCCGCAAGCGGACGTTCACCCTGTTCGCCGTGCTCAGCGCGATCCTCATCGTCCTGTTCACCACCATCCCGGCCGGCGCGAACGGCGTGATCCTGCTGCTCACGTTCCCGCTCGGGTTCACCACCTCGGCGATCTTCAGCGGTTTCGGCTCGTACCTGGCCGAGCTGTACCCCACCGAGCTGCGCGGCACCGGGCAGGGCTTCACCTACAACTTCGGCCGCGGGGTGGGCGCCTTCTTCCCCGCCCTGGTGGGTTTCCTCGCCGGCGGCATGGGCGTCGGCGGCGCGATGATCTTCGGCGCGGTCGCCTACGGCATCGCCGTGGTCGCCCTGCTCGGCCTCCCCGAGACGAACGGAGTGGAACTGCGATGACCACGATGACACCGCAACAGGTCCGCCGGCACCACCAGGGCCCGACCGCCGGGCTCGCCGACGGCTACGCGCAGGCCAACCTGATCGCGGTCCCCGAGGACTGGGCCTACGACGTGCTGCTGTTCACCCAGCGCAACCCCAGGCCGTGCCCGGTCCTGGACGTCACCGACAAGGGCCGGACCACGACGGTCCTCGCGGGCAACGCCGACCTGATGCGCGACGTGCCCCGCTACCGGATCTGGGAGCACGGCGAGCTGGTCGACGAGCCGACCGACGCCTCCGCGCACTGGCGCGACGACCTCGTCGCGTTCCTCATCGGGTGCAGCTTCACGTTCGAGTCGGCGCTCAAGCTGGCCGACGTCCCGCTGCGGCACGTCGAGCAGGGGCGCAACGTGCCGATGTACGTGACCGACCGCGAGTGCCGCCCGGCGGGCCGCCTGCACGGCCCGATGGTGGTGTCGATGCGCTACGTGCCCGCCGACCTGGTCGACACCGCGAAGCGGGTCACCTCCCGGATGCCCGCCGTCCACGGCGCGCCGGTGCACGTGGGCGATCCGGGCGCGCTCGGCATCGCCGACGTCGACCGGCCGGACTTCGGCGACCGCACCGAGCCGCACGAAGGCGACGTGCCGGTGTTCTGGGCGTGCGGCGTGACGCCGCAGGCGGCCGTGATGGCGTCGAAACCGCCGTTCGCGATCACCCACGCGCCCGGGCACATGTTCGTCACCGACGTGCCCGACCTGGCCTACCAGCTCTGACCCGAGCCCGACCGGGCCGTGACCGGCGCGCCGGCCGGGTCCTCAGCCGAGCCGGCGGCCGAGGTCGTCCAGACCGTTCCACGCGGCCAGGCAGCCGTACGCCAGCGCCGTGCCCAAGGGCCACGCCAGCAAGCCCCACCACGTCTCCAGCACCGGGGCCAGGGCGATCACGTCACCCACCGCGGGCGCGGCGTCGACGGCGTACCGGCTGCCCGCCGAGCCGATCCCGGTCAGCTGCGCCAGGTAGGCCGCCACGACCGCGCCGAGCGTGGCGGCGAGCATCACCACCGGGCCGCGGCGCTCCCGCAGCAGCCACACCGCGATGCCCGTGATCAGCCCGGCGCCCAGCCCGACCAGCACGAACAGCATCAGCCCGTCAAGCCGGTGGTAGCTCTCGCCGGTCACCGGGATCAGCGACCCGTCCTGCTGCGCCACCACGTTCTGCGGCGGCGCGAGCCTCGCCCACAACCACCCGGCGGGCAGCCCGAACAGCGAGATCACGGACAGCACGGAGAACGCGGGCAGCAGGTCGCGCTTCACCACGACGCGCGGCCGCTGCACCACGTAGTAGTACTCGAACGCCGGCGCGGGTGGCACCCGAACGGGCGTCGCCCGCTCGTCCACCGGTTGCTCCGCCACCCGACGACCTCCCTGCACCCGTGACCAGATGCAGGGCAGGTTACCGCGCGGAGGTGATCTCGCCGTGACGGCTGCACGCGGCCGTCCACCCGGCGGGCGTCACCTGCACCACCATCCGCCGCGCGCACTCCGCGCAGAACCGCGGCGGGTCGATCACGCCCAGCCGCGACGCGCACGCGGAGTGGTCGGCCTCCGCGCTCGCCTTGCCGCAGAACCCGCAGTACGCCACAGCACCCGGCCCGCTCGTCACAGCGTCTTGCTCAGTTCCTTGATCGGCATGGACAGCTCGGTCAGCATGTCGAGGTCCTGCTGGGCGGGCCGGCCGAGGTTGGTCAGGTAGTTGCCGACGATGATCGCGTTGACGCCGCCGAGCATCCCCTGCTTGGCTCCGAGGTCGCCGAAGGTCAGCTCACGGCCGCCGGCGAAGCGCAGGATCGTGCGCGGCAGGGCCAGCCGGAACGCGCCGACGGTCCGCAGCGCCTCGGGGCCCTCGACCACCGGGTAGTTCTCGTACGGGGTGCCGGGGTTGGGGATCAGGAAGTTCAGCGGCACCTCGTCGGGCTCCAGCTCCGCCAGCTGCACGGCGAACTCCGCGCGCTGCTCCAGCGTCTCGCCCATGCCGATGATGCCGCCGCAGCAGACCTCCATGCCCGCCGTGCGGATCATCGTCAGCGTGTCCCAGCGCTCCTCCCAGGAGTGCGTGGTGACCACGTTCGGGAAGTGGGAGCGGGCCGTCTCCAGGTTGTGGTTGTAGCGGTGGACGCCCATGTCCACCAGCTCGTCCACCTGCTCCTGGGTGAGCATGCCGAGCGAGCACGCGATCTGGATGTCGTTGCCGTCCTCGCGGATGGCCTTGATGCCGTCGCGCACCTGCGAGAGCAGCCGCTTGTCGGGGCCGCGCACAGCGGCGACGATGCAGAACTCGGACGCGCCGGTCTCGGCGGTCTGCCGGGCGGCCCGCACCAGGCCGGGGACGTCCAGCCAGGCCGAGCGCACCGGCGAGGGGAACTGGCCGGACTGCGAGCAGAAGTGGCAGTCCTCGGGGCAGCCGCCGGTCTTGAGCGACACGATCCCCTCGACCTCGACCTCCGGGCCGCACCAGCGCATCCGCACCGCGTGCGCCAGCTCCAGCAGCTCCGGGATGCGCTCGTCGGGCAGCCGGAGGACTTCGAGCACCTGTTCCTCGGTGAGCCCGACGCCCTGCTCCAGCACCTGCTCGCGGGCAACGCCGAGGACATCGACCTGTTCAGGGGCTGCGGTCACGACATCTCCTCGTCAACTCCGGGCTGTGGTCCGCCGTGCAGTCTGCCGCACGGGACCCGGCCCGCCCCAGCGACGTGCGTCACTGGTTCGGTCGACCACGGGCGGGGTCAGCAGGTGTGCGGCGCGGCGAACTTCTCCGGGTCGAACGTACCGCCGAACCACGGCGACAGTCCTTCCCTGGCCCGCTCCAGGAACTCCGACCGCCCCAGCGCCGCCATCCCGTCGGGCAGCACGCCGAGCAGCGGCGCGCCCGCGGCCTCGGGCAGGTCGACCAGGTTGGTGCGGGTGGCCAGGTCGGGCACGGCGGGCCAGCGGCCCACCACCACGCCGACGGACTCCAGGCCGCGGCGCAGCAGGGCCTCGGCGGTCAGCGCGGTCATGTTCAACGTGCCCAGGCCCGGGTGCGCGACGATGAGCACCGGCGCGTTGAGCGCCCACGCCGCGTCGGCGATGGTCGAGCCCGCGTCGTCGAAGCGGACCAGCAGCCCGCCCGCGCCCTCCACCAGCACCAGGTCGTGCGTCTCGTCCAGCGCCACGGCCGCCGAGGCGACCTCGCTGGGGTGCAGCGTCGGCTGCCCGGACCGGCGCGCGGCCGTGGCGGGCGCCAGTGGTTCCGGGTATCGACGCAGCTCACGGGTGGTGACGGAGCCGGCGAGGCGGGTCACCTCGGCCAGGTCGCCCGGCTCGCCGTCGGCGACACCGGTCTGCGCGGGCTTGAGCACGGCGACCCGCCGACCGTCGGCCGCGGCCAGGGCCGCCAGAGCGGCGACGACCACGGTCTTGCCGACCTCGGTGCCCGTGCCGGTGATCACGAGGACGCTCACGGCGACTCACCCTAGGCCTATACGGAGCGTTGCGGTCCTCCGCGTTCTACAGTCACCACCATGAGTGAGATCGTTCTCTACGGGGCGAACTGGTGCGGCGACTGCCGGCGGGCCAAGGCATGGCTGCGGGAGCACGAAGTGCCGTTCACGGACGTCGACGTCGAGCAGGACGACGCAGCCCGTGACCGCGCGATCGAGCTCGCGGGCGGGCGCAAGAACATCCCGGTCATCGCGCTGCCGGACGGCCGGGTCCTGGTGGAGCCGACCGACACCGAGCTCGCGGCCGCGGTCCAGGGCTGACGTGGGCAAGGACGGCCGGCGCAGACGGCGCCAGCAGGGCTCGCAGCGCACCCGCGACCAGGCCGCGGTCCGGACCGCCACCCGACCGGCGCCGCCGAAGCCGAAGAACTGGTTCCAGCGGCAGCACGGCGGCGTCCAGACCCTCGTCGTCCTGGGTGTCACCGCACTGGTGGTCGGCGGGCACTTCTTCCTGTGGGGCGCGGTCTTCCCGGCGCTGGGCGCGGCGGTCGGCCGCGTGCCGGTCGTGTCGACCGCGGCGGGCTGGCTGTTCGGCGGCGGCGCGTTCATCGCGTGGGGCGTGGTGGCGATCAACCAGGACACCGCGAAGCCCGCGACGGTGAAGCGGCTCCACGTCGTGGCGTGGGTGTGGACGGCGGTCGCGGTCGAGCTGTTCCCGACCGGCTACGCCAACGGCATCAGCCTGCCGGTGGACTTCTGGGCGGGCGTCTACGCGGGCGCGTACGGCGTGCTCCTGACGCCGGTCGCCCTCGGCGTGGTCGCGCTGGGCTGGTGGCTGCTGGTCACCAAGCTCGCCGGGCGCAAGGGGGAGCCGAGCCACCAGGCCATCGGCTGGATCTGCGTCGGCTACGCGGCGCTGCTGCTGGTCTGGGGCTCAACGCTGCTGCGCACGTGACGCCTCGGCCGCGGCGACGACGGCGGCGGCGATCGTCGCCACGTCGTCGTCCGTGCTGACGAACGGCGGCATGGTGTAGATCAGGTCCCGGAACGGCCGCAGCCACACGCCGTGGTCGACGGCCGCGGCGGTGGCGGCGGCCATGTCCACTTGGTGGTCCAGCTGCACCACGCCGATCGCGCCGAGCACCCGCACGTCGCCGGGCGCGTCCGCGAGGCCCGACCGCAGCCCCGCCTCGATCCGCCGCACCGACGACCGCCAGTCCTGCGCCAGCAGCAGGTCGGTCGAGGCCAGCGCCACCGCCGAGGCCAGCGGGTTGCCCATGAACGTCGGTCCGTGCGCCAGCACCGGCACCTCGCCGCGCGAGATGCCGTCCGCGACCCGTGACGTGCACAGGGTCGCGGCCATCGACAGGTAGCCGCCGGTCAGCGCCTTGCCCAGGCACATGATGTCCGGGCTGATCCCGGCGTGGTCGGCGGCGAACAGCTCGCCGGTGCGGCCGAAGCCGGTGGCGATCTCGTCGAAGATCAGCAGCACGTCGTTGGCCAGCGTCAGCTCGCGCAGCACGTGCAGGTAGCGCGGGTCGTGGAAGCGCATCCCGCCCGCGCCCTGCACCACCGGCTCCACGATGACCGCGGCCAGCTCACCCGCGTGCGCCTCGACCAGGTCGGCCAGCTCCTGCACGTACGCGGTCTCCAGCTCGCGCGGCGGCGCGGACGCGAACACCTGCTCCGGCAGCACGCCCCGCCACAGCGAGTGCATCCCGCCTTCCGGGTCGCACACCGACATCGGCTGGAACGTGTCGCCGTGGTAGCCGCCGCGCCACGTCAGCAGCCGCCGCTTCTCCGGCCGCCCTCGCGAGCGCCAGTGCTGCACCGCCATCTTGATCGCGACCTCGACCGACACCGACCCCGAGTCGCACAGGAACACGTGCCGCAACGGCTCGGGCGTGATCTCCACCAACCGCGCGGACAGCGCCACCGCGGGCTCGTGGGTCAGGCCGCCGAACATGACGTGGCTCATCCGGCCGAGCTGGTCGCGCACCGCCGCGTCGAGCACGGGGTGCCGGTAGCCGTGGATCGCGGCCCACCACGACGACATGCCGTCGACCAGCTCGCGCCCGTCGTCCAGCCGGAGCCGGACACCCTCGGCCGAGGAGACCACCAGCGGCTCGCGGGTGCCCGGCATGGGGCCGTACGGGTGCCAGACGTGCGCCTGGTCCAGCTTCAGCAGCTCATCGCGCTCCACGAGGCGTCAGGCTAACCGGCAGCGACTGGAGGCCGCGGATGAGCGTGCCCTCCCGCCAGCGCAGCTCCTCGGGCTCGGCGGTCAGCGCCAGGTCGAACCGGTCCAGCAGCGACCCGATCGCGATCTCGCCCTCCATCCGGGCCAGCGGCGCGCCCAGGCAGTAGTGGATGCCGTGGCCGAACGCGAGGTGCCCGGCGGCCTGCCGGGTGATGTCGAGCCGGTCCGGGTCCGGGAACCTGGACCCGTCGCGGTTGCCGCCCGACAGCGACACCACCACGACGCTGTCCTTCGGGATGACCACGTCACCCAGCTCCACGTCCTCGTTGGTGTAGCGGAACGTGGCCTGGTTGACCGGGCTCTCGAAGCGCAGCACCTCCTCGACCGCGCCGGGCAGCAGCGAGCGGTCGGCCCGCAGCTTCGCCAGCTGCTCCGGGTCACGCAGCAGGTGGTACACGCCGTTGGCGATCAGGTTGACCGTCGTCTCGTGGCCGGCCACCAGGAGCAAGAACGCCATGGCGATCAGTTCCTTCGGGTCGAGCCGGTCGCCCTCGTCGTCGGCCTGCACGAGGGCCGAGAAGAAGTCGTCGCCGGGGTTCGTCCGCTTGTGCTCGACCAGCTTCGCCAGGTAGCCCGCCATCTGGGCGCCGGCCTGCTGGAGCTGCTCCGGTTCGCCGTTGCCGGCCACCAGCACGTTGGACCACACGCGGAACTCGTCGCGCTCGTCCATCGGCACGTCGAGCATCTCGCAGATCACCGTGATGGGCAGCGGGAACGCCAGCGCGTCCACCAGGTCCACGTCACCCTTCTCCCCCGCCTCGTCCAGCAGCCGGTCGGTGATCTCCTGGATGCGCGGCCGCAGCTGCTCCACCCGTCGGGCGGTGAACGCCTTGGTGACGAGCTTGCGCAGCCGGGTGTGGTGCGGCGGGTCCATGTTCAGCATGTGCTGCACCAGGGACTCGTCGAACTTGGGCGCGTCGCCCCCGCCGATCCGGTTGCGCTCCATCACCTCCGGGAAGCGCTCCCAGTGCTTGCTGAAGCGCGGGTCGGCCAGCGCCGACCGCGCCTCCTCGTACCGGGTGACCAGCCACGCCCTGGTGCCGCGCGGCAGCACGATCTCGCTCGCCGCCGCTTGCTCGCGCAACCGCGCGTGGAAGCTGTGCGGATCGGCGAAGTAGTCCTCGCCGAGCACGTCGAGACCGGCGATCTTCTCCCCCACAGGAACCCTCCTCGTTCGAGTTAACCCTGTTCACTCAAACGATCCGAGACTTCCTCTTGTCCCCGATTGCGGACCTTGTCACCCGATCAGCCCAAGCACCCCGGGCCGAGTAGAGCCTTCAAATCACCCATAAGGGATGGGGTGGGAGTAACCCGAAGGGCGTCATCCAGCTTGAGCAACGTGTTGCGGCTGCTGTTGATGACCAGGTTCAGGTGCACCTCGGTGGTGCCGGGGTGCGCGGAGAGGACTTCCTTCAGCAACGTCACCAGCTTCGGGTCGCAGCGTGACGCCGCCACCTTCAGCCTCAACGCCTGCGCGCCCAGCTCCGACAGGTCCGGCACGACCAGGTCGTTGGCGATCAGCGAGATCCGGTCCTCCCGCTTGGCCACCCGCGCCTTGACCAGCACGATCGCGTCCTCGGCGACCGACATGCCGTGCACCGTGTAGCTCTTGGGGAAGAACAGCACCTCGATGCCGCCGGCGAGGTCCTCGAGCATCGCCGACGCCCACGGCTCGCCGTTCTTGTTCACCCGGCGGGTGACCGTCGCGAGGATGCCGCCCAGCGTGACCTGCGTGCCGTCCGGCACGTCGCCTTCCAGGATGCGCGGGATCGTGGTGTCGGAGTAGGAGCTCAGCACCTGCTCCACGCCGTTGAGCGGGTGGCCGGACACGTACAGGCCCAGCATCTCCCGCTCCAGCGTGAGCTGGTGCTTGGACTCCCAGTGCTCGTCGGGGATCTTGACGTCGAACACGCTCGTGCCGTCGTCACCGCCGCCGTCGCCGAACAGGTCGAACTGGCCGCGCGCCTCTTCCTTCTTGGTCAGCATGATCGCGTCGACCGCCTCGACGTGCACCATGTGCAGGCCCTTGCGCGGGTGGCCGAGCGAGTCGAACGCGCCCGCCTTGATCAGCGACTCGACGACCTTCTTGTTGCACGCCTGCACGTCGACCTTGCGCAGGAAGTCGGAGAAGTCGCCGAACTTCCCCTTCTCCTTGCGGGTCTTGATGATGGCGTCGACCACGTTCGCGCCGACGTTGCGGATC
The DNA here is from genome assembly GCF_016695385.1 of Saccharothrix sp. 6-C. Taxonomy (NCBI): domain Bacteria; kingdom Bacillati; phylum Actinomycetota; class Actinomycetes; order Pseudonocardiales; family Pseudonocardiaceae; genus Saccharothrix; species Saccharothrix sp. 6-C. The sequence goes on from NZ_CP064192.1 coordinate 6,770,520, forward strand.
GCGCCGAGCCCGAACCGGATGTCGTTGCCGACCGCGACGAACTCGCGCTCGGACTCGTTGACGTCCGGCGGCAGCACGGTGATGCCCATCCGCCGGCACTCGGCCAGGTAGATGGCCGACTTGTCCTTGTTGTCCGAGTTCGTGGTGAGCAGCGCGGCCATGTACTCGCCGGGGTAGTTGGCCTTGAGGTACGCCGTCCAGTACGCGATCAGGCCGTACGCGGCGGAGTGCGCCTTGTTGAACGCGTAGTCCGCGAACGGGACCAGGATGTCCCACAGCGTCTTGATCGCCTCGGGCGAGTAGCCGTTGGCGACCATGCCCGCCTCGAAGCCCTCGTACTCCTTGTCGAGGATCTCCTTCTTCTTCTTGCCCATCGCGCGGCGGAGCAGGTCCGCTTGGGCCAGCGAGTAGCCCGCCACCTTCCGCGCGATCGCCATGACCTGCTCCTGGTACACGATCAGGCCGTACGTCGTGTCCAGGATCTCGGCCAGCGGCTCGCGCAGCTCCTCGTGGATCGGCACGATCTCCTGCTGCTTGTTCTTGCGCAGCGCGTAGTTCGTGTGCGAGTTCGCGCCCATCGGGCCCGGCCGGTACAGCGCGATGACGGCCGAGACGTCCTCGAAGTTGTCGGGGCGCATCAGGCGCAGCAGGTCGCGCAGGGCGCCGCCGTCGAGCTGGAACACGCCCAGGGTGTCGCCGCGGCCCAGCAGCTCGTAGGTCTTGCGGTCGTCCAGGGGCACGGTCGAGATGTCGACGTCGCCCTTGCCGTTGAGCGCGATGTTCTTCAGCGCGTCGTCGATCGTGGTCAGGTTGCTCAGCCCGAGGAAGTCCATCTTCAGCAGGCCGAGCGTCTCGCACGTCGGGTAGTCGAACTGGGTGATGATCGACCCGTCCTGCGGGCGCATCCAGACCGGGATGTGGTCGGTCAGCGGCTCCGCGGACATGATCACCGCGCAGGCGTGCACGCCCGCGTTGCGGATCAGGCCCTCCAACCCGCGGCCGGTGTCGATGATCTCCTTGACCTGCGGGTCCGTCTCGTACAGCGCGCGCACCTCGGCGGCCTCGGAGTACCGCTTGTGCGCCGGGTCGAACACGCCGGCCAGCGGGATGTCCTTGCCCATCACGGCGGGCGGCATCGCCTTGGAGATGCGGTCGGCGACCGCGTAGCCCGGCTGCCCGTACAGCACCCGGGCGGAGTCCTTGATCGCCGCCTTCGCCTTGATCGTGCCGAACGTGATCACCTGGGCGACCTTGTCGACGCCCCACTTCTCGGTGACGTACCGGATCACGTCGCCGCGCCGGCGCTCGTCGAAGTCGATGTCGATGTCGGGCGGGCTGACGCGGTCCGGGTTGAGGAACCGCTCGAAGATCAGGCCGTGCGCCAGCGGGTCCAGGTCCGTGATGCCCATCGCGTACGCGATCAGCGCGCCCGCGGCGGAACCGCGGCCGGGACCGACGCGGATGCCGTTGGCCTTCGCCCAGTTGATGAAGTCGGCGACCACCAGGAAGTACGACGGGAAGCCCATCTGCAGGATCACGTCGATCTCGAACTCGACCTGCTTGCGGTGGACCTCGTCCACGCCCTCCGGGAACCGGCGGCGCATGCCCTCCCAGACCTCGTCGCGGAAGTAGTCCGCCTCGGTCTTGCCCTCGGGGGTCGGGTAGCGCGGCATCAGGTTCTGGAAGGCGAACATGCCGGTGGTGTCGACCTTCTCGGCCACCAGCAGGGTGTTGCGGCACCCCTCCTGCCAGGCGTCGGAGGAGTCGATCGCGCGCATCTCGTCCGGCGACTTCAGGTGGTAGCCCGTGCCGTCGAACTTGAACCGGTTCGGGTCCGCGAGCGTCTTGCCGGTCTGCACGCACAGCAGCGCCGCGTGCGCGTCGCGGTCCTCCGAGTAGGTGTAGTGCGAGTCGTTCGTCACCACGAACGGGATGCTGAGCTTCTTGGCGATGTCGACCAGCCCGCCCCGGACCCGGCTCTCGATCTCGATGCCGTGGTCCATCAGCTCGACGAAGAAGTTGTCCGCGCCGTAGATGTCGCGCCACTTCGCGGCGGCCTCCAGGGCCTCCTTCTCGTGGCCGAGGCGGAGCCTGGTCTGCACCTCGCCGGAGGGGCAGCCGGTCGTCGCCATCAGGCCCGCCGAGTGCTCGGCGATCAGCTCGACGTCCATCCGGGGCCACTTGCCCAGCTGGCCCTCCGTGGAGGCGCGGCTGGACATCTTCATCAGGTTGTGCAGGCCCTCGTTGTTCCGGGCCCAGATCGTCTGGTGGGTGTACGCGCCGCTGGCCGAGACGTCGTCGGACTTCTGGCCGGGGTCGCCCCACAGCACGCGCTTCTTGTTGAAGCGGGACTCCGGGGCCAGGTACGCCTCGATGCCGACCACCGGCTTGATGCCGGCGGCGGTCGCCTGCCGGTAGAAGTCGTACGCGCCGTACATGTTGCCGTGGTCGGTGATCGCGGCGGCGGGCATGCCCATCCGCTCGCACTCGGCGAACATGTCCTTCAACTTCGCCGCGCCGTCGAGCATCGAGTACTCGGTGTGCACGTGGAGGTGCACAAACGAGTCGGACACCCAAACCCCCCTGAAGATCGCAGCGGGCCCGGGACGAAGCGCTCGGGCAGAGACTCGGCCGACCCTATAACGCCCTCCGGGGATCCCGAATGGCGGCACGCCGACGTCACCGGGAGCGACCTCGGCGTCCCCGCGCGTGCAGCGAGGTGAAGACCGCGCGCCGTCGGCGGGGCGATGGCGCGAAGATCCTCCCAGGCGGGTAGCGTTCGAGGTGTGGTAGCGCCGGACCCCGTCGACGCCCGTCTCCTGGCCATGATCGCCGAGATGGGCCGTGCCGCCGTGCACGAGGTGGCCGCGCGACTGGGCATGGACCCGCGGGAGGCCGCCACCCGGTTGATCACGTTGTCCGGCAGCGGGTTGCCGCTGCTCGTCGGCGTGGAGTGCGACCCGAACGGCATCCGCAAGGCGTTGGCCAACAGCGTGGCGTGGGGCAACTACTCGGGGCCCGGCGGCCAGGCCGCCCGCGGCACGCCGAGCGGACCGTACCCGCCCGCGCCCGGCACGGTGCAGGGCACGCCGTCCGGCTCCTACCCCGGCTACCCGGTCCCGCAGGGGCCGCCGAGCACGCCGTTCCCGGCGCAGCCGCAGACCGGCCCGCAGCCCGTGGCGTCCGGCCCGGTGCGCGTGCCCGAGCCGGTCAGCACCTGGGGCGTGCCCGGCACGTCCGGCTGGGCGCGCGGCGACCAGGCCCCCGCGCCCCGCTCGCGCACCGGCAAGATCGGCAGCACGCTGGAGACCGAGGGCCTGGAGGGCGCCCGGTTCACCATCCAGCTGGTCGAGGTGGTCGACCCGGCGGACTTCCTGTTCACCGCGGCCGGCTACAAGCTGGCCGACGGCGAGCGCGCCGTGGTCGTGCACACGGAGCTGGCGAACATCGGCCAGGTGCCGTTCAACGCGCTGCCCGACATGTACCTCGTGCTGATGACCAACAAGGGCGAGACGGTCGGCAAGGCGCCGGTGTCACTGTCCTCCCGCCCACCGCACAAGATCGGCGTGCAGCCGGGCGAGACGGCCGGCGGCCACACCGTCTACGTGCTGCCGGAGGACACCGTGATCTTCTCGGTGCGCTGGAGCTCCCGCCCCGAGACCGACCTGAACACCCTCGTCTGGACCATCGACGACTGACCCGAGAGTCCTACTCCCAGGCCACGAGAGTCCTACCTCCAGAACCCGCGTGTCCTACCTCCAGAACACCCGTGTCCTACGTTCGCGTACCCCGAGTTGAACACTCAGCACAGTCGATCTTGTGCTGAGTGTTCAACTCGGGTGTTCCGAACGTAGGACACGGGTGTTCCGAACGTAGGACTCGCGCGGTCCGGAGGTAGGACTCTCGGGGTCAGGCGGTGGCCGGTGACGGTTCGGTGTCCCGGGTGATGCCGACGTCGCCCCTGGTCATGGTGGCGAACAGGAGCACCGCCAGCAGCGTCGCGCCGGCCATCACGGTCACCATCGGCAGCACGCTCGCCGAGCCTCCGGCACCCACCAGCGGCGCCATCAGGCCGCCCACCATGAACGTCGTCACGCCCAGCACGGCCGACGCGCTGCCCGCCGCCTCCGGGTGCCGCGCCATCGCCAGGGAACCGGCGTTCGGCATGAGCAGGCCCACGCTCATCGTCAGCACGAACAGCGGCGGCAGGAACGTCGCCAGGCCGCCGCCGACGAGCCCGCCGACCAGCAACCCGACCCCGCCGACCGCGGCGCCCGCCAGCCCGATCTTGAGCAGCGGGCGCGGCATGATCCGGCCGGTCAGCCTGGTGTTGAGCACACCGGCCAGCACGATCGCCACCGAGTTGGCGCCGAACACCAGGCTGAACTGCTGCGGGCTCAGCCCGTACACGCCCTGGAGCACGAACGACGCGCCCGCGACGTAGCCGAACAGCGAGCCGAGCGCGAGCGCCGACGCCAGCGCGTAGCCGACGAACTTGCGGTCGGCCAGCAGCCCGCCGAACACCTTGATCGTGAGCAGCAGGTTCGCCGGACGCCGCTTGTTCTCCGGCAGCGTCTCCGGCAGCCCGACGGCCAGGGCGATCAGCAGGGCCAACCCGATGAGCGCGAGCGCGATGAACGTCCCGCGCCAGCTCGTGAACCGCAGCAGCTGGCCGCCGAGCACCGGGGCGACCACCGGCCCGAGGCTGTTGACCAGCATCATCAGCGACATGAACCGGGCCATCGCGAGGCCTTCGAACCGGTCGCGCGCCACCGCCATCGCCACCACGAACCCGGCGGCCACGCCGAGCCCTTGCAGCAGCCGCAGGCCGGAGAGCGCGAACGCGCTGGGCGCCACCGCGCAGAACAGCGAGATCACGACGTAGCTGCCGATCCCGACCAGCAGCGGGCGCCGCCTGCCCCACGAGTCCGACAGGGGGCCCACCAGCAGCTGCCCGACCGACAGGCCGAGGATGAACGTGGTCAGCGACAGCTGGATCTGCGACTCGGTCGAGCCGAACTCCGCCGCGATGCTCGGGAACGCGGGCAGGTACGTGTCGATCGAGAGCGGTCCGAGCAGGCACAGGGTGCCCAGCAGCGCCACCAGTCGGGACCTGTTGTCCATCGCAACCCCTCACAGGCTCGTCTGGCAGAAGCTTCGCAAGCCGAACGATCCGAGGAAAGCGATATGTCCGAGGTCACGCGCCAGGCGCAAGTGTTTCGCCCCGGACGGCTCAATACCCCTCTGCGCGCAGTAGTTCCAGGGCGGCGGAGAGGTCGTCGGGGTACTCGCTGGTGAACGACACCCACTGGTTGTCGGCCGGGTGGTGGAAGCCGAGCGTGCGGGCGTGCAGCCACTGCCGGGTGACGCCGAGGCGCTTGGCCAGCACCGGGTCCGCGCCGTAGGTGATGTCGCCGACGCACGGGTGCCGCAGCGCGGAGAAGTGCACCCGGATCTGGTGCGTGCGACCGGTTTCCAGGTGCACGTCGAGCAGCGACGCGGCGCGGAACGCCTCCACCACCTCGTAGTGCGTGATGCTCGGCTTGCCGTTGGCCATCACGGCGAACTTGTAGTCGTGCTTGGGGTGCCGGTCGATCGGCGCGTCGATGGTGCCCTTGATCGGGTCCGGGTGGCCCTGCACGAGCGCGTGGTAGAGCTTGTCGACCGTGCGTTCCTTGAACGCGTGCTTCAACGCCGAGTAGGCGTGCTCGCTCTTGGCCACGACCATGACGCCGGTCGTGCCGACGTCCAGCCGGTGCACGACGCCCTGCCGCTCGGCCGCGCCCGACGTGGCGATCCGGATGCCGGCCGCGGCCAGGCCGCCGACCACGGTCGGGCCGGTCCAGCCGGGGCTGGGGTGCACGGCCACGCCGACCGGCTTGTCGACCACGATCACGTCGTCGTCCTCGTGCAGGACGACCAGGCCCTCCACGGGCACGGCCTGCACCTGCGCCGGGCGTTCGGGTTCGGGGAGGGTGACCTCCAGCACGGAGCCGGAGATCAGCCGGTCCGACTTGCCGGCGGGCCGGCCGTCGAGCACGACGTCACCCGATTCGGTCAACGCGGCCACCACGGTGCGCGACAGGCCGAGGAGCTTGGCCAGCCCGGCGTCGACCCTCATCCCGTCCAAGCCGTCGGGCACCGGGAGGGATCGGTAGTCGCCGCTCATGCGCCCGCCTTCTTCTCGCTGGACTTCTTCTCCACGCGGGTGCCGTCATAGTCGCGCTGGAGCAACGCCATCAGCACGATCACGCCGCCGCCCACGCAGATGGCGGAGTCCGCGAGGTTGAACACGGGGAAGAAGTTGCCCCACGGGTCGAGCACCGAGATGAAGTCGACGACGCCGCCGCGCAGCGGGCCGGGCGCCCGGAAGATCCGGTCGACCAGGTTGCCCATCGCGCCGCCGAGGACCAGGCCGAGGCCGATGGCCCAGCCGACCGACCGCAGCCGGCGCGCGATCCACAGGATGAACACGACGACACCGGCCGCGATGAGGGCGAGGATCACCGTCCAGCCCTCGGCCAGGCCGAACGCGGCGCCGGTGTTGCGGATCAGCGGCAGGTAGAGCAGGCCGCCGAGCAGCTCGACCGGGTCGCGCCCCTCCAGGTTGTCCACCGCGATGATCTTGGTGACCAGGTCGAGCGCCAACACCAGCGGCGCGATGACGGCCAGCAGCAGGACCCGTCGCTTCGGCAGCGGTGCGTCCGGCTCGTCCGGCGTGTCCGGCTCGGTGTTGGGATCGGTGCTCACCGGGCCATTGTCCAGCATCGGAGTCAGCGCAGGAACGGCGGGAGCGCGCGCTGGTCGTCCGAGGGCGTCCAACGGCCGTCGCGGAGCTCGTACTCCCACCGCGAGCCCTCGACGACGAGCGTGCGCAACGCGGCCACGAACCGGTCCACGTGCTCCTCGGTGGTGCCGAGCCCGATGGACGCCCGCAGCGCGCGTTCACCGCGGGTGAGGCGGTGCACGGCCACGTGGGCGCAGAACGCGCCGTCGCGCACGCCGATGCCGTGCTCGGCCGACAGCACGGCGGCCAGGTAGCCGGCGTCCTGGCCGCCGACGGTGAAGCTGACCACGCCCACGCGGTCCCGGTCCGAGCCGAACAGCGTCAGCTCGTGCACGCCGGGAACGGTCCTCAGGCCTTCCCGCAGCCTCGCCAGCAGCACGCGCTCGTGCTCGGTGGTCTGCTCCCAGTGCCTGCCCAGCACGTCGCACGCCACGGCCAGCGCGTGCACGCCCACCACGTTCGGCGTGCCCGCCTCGTGCCGCTCCGGCACCGCCGACCAGGCCACGCCCAGCCGGTCGCCGTGGTCGGTGACGCGGGCCGTCGCACCGCCGCCGACCAGGTACGGCTCGGCGGCCTGCAACCAGTCGGACCGGCCGACCAGCGCACCGGCGCCGAACGGCGCGTAGACCTTGTGCCCCGACAGCACGGTGTAGTCCACGTCCAGGGCGCGCACGTCCACCGGCCGGTGCGGCGCGAGCTGGGCTGCGTCCAGGGCGATCCGGGCGCCGTGCGCGCGGGCCACCCGGGACAGCTCGGCCACCGGCCAGATCTCGCCGGTCACGTTGGACGCGCCGGTCACCACGACCAGCCGCGGGCCGACCGGCGCCTCGCGCAGCGCCCGGTCCAGCTCCAGCACGGCCTGGTCGGGTGAGGCGGGCGTGCGCAGCCGGCGCACGTTCGGGCCGCGCCACGGCAGCAGCGCGGCGTGGTGCTCGGTGTCGAACAGGATCACGGCGGTCCGCTTGGGCAGGCTCCTGGCCAGCAGGTTCAGCGCGTCGGTCGTGTTGCGGGCGAACACGACGGCGTCGCTGTCGCGGGCGTTGAGGAACCGGCGGACCGACGAGCGGGCCTGCTCGTAGACCTTCGTGCTGACCTGCGAGGCGAAGCCCGCGCCGCGGTGCACGCTGGCGTACCAGGGCAGCACCTCGTCGACGGCGTCGCGGACCTGCTCCAGGCAGGGCGCGCTGGCCGCGTGGTCGAGGTTGGCGTACTCCACGCGCTCACCGGTGACCAGCGGCACGCGCAGCGACGCGCCGACGACGCGGGGAAGGGCAGCGGTGGTGGTGGTGACGGGAACTGCGATCGTCATGACGCCCTCCGGGGGTCCCGGGACACCCGTGGGAGGGAGCCCGCGCTTGCCGGGCGCCCTGCGCGCCAGGCCAGGTCCTCACCAGGGGCACCCCACCGCGGTAGGAGGGTTGCCGGCCAGCAAGCCCGGGCTTAGCGCTGGCACTCATGACCTTCGCGTCGAAGGTAACCCGGCCCGCGCGCCTGCGTCGAGGGGCGTTCACATCCTGGGAGCGCCACGCGCGGGCCGGCGCGCCGCCCGTGTCACGGTCGGCCGACGTCGCCCTTCCAGCGCGCGAACCGGCCCGCCCGGTCCACGGCCCGGATGCGGTCCTCGGTCGCCGTGCGCATGGCCTCGGTGCACACCACCAGCAGCTGGTCGTGCTCCTGCAACCGGGTCGTCGGCTGCGGCGTGAAGCCGTTGTCGTCGCGCACCACGAGGCTCACCGACGAGCCCGGCGGCAGCCGCAGCTCCGACAGGTACACGCCGTGCAGCTTGGAGCCGGGCTGGATGCGCACCTGCAGCAGCTCCGCGCCGAGGTCGTCCAGCGCCGACGAGTCGACCTGCACCTCGTGCGCCTCGCCGGACTTGACCAGCCCCAGCCACTTGGCCAGCCACGGCAGGGACGTGCCCTGCACCAGGGTCAGCACCACGACCAGCACGAACACCGCGTCGACCAGCTGCTGCGCCCCCTGGACGCCCTGGATCAACGGGATCAGGGCGAACACGATCGGCACGGCGCCGCGCAGCCCGGACCACGAGATGAACACCTGTTCCCGCCACGGCACCCGGAACGGCGCCGCCGCGAACAGCACCGACAGCGGTCGGGCGAGCAGCACCAGCACCGCGCCCGCCACCAGCGCGGGCACCAGCGCGTCGAGCAGCCGGCCCGGCGAGGCGTAGAGCCCGAGCAGCACGAACAGGCCGATCTGCGCGATCCAGCCCAGGCCCTCGGCGAAGGAGAGGGTGTCGGCCCGGTGCGGCAGGCGGGCGTTGCCGAGCACCAGCGCGGCGATGTAGACGGCGAGGAAGCCGGACGCGTGCGCGAGGTCGCCGACGGTGTAGGCGAGCAGGCACACCGCGACCGTGGCCAGCGGGTACAGGCCGGTGGCGGGCAGCGCTGCCCGGCGCAGGCCGACGCCGCCGAGCCAGCCGAGCACGATGCCGATCACCCCGCCCGCGATCAGCTCGTAGCCCATCAGCAGCGGCGCGGTCCACGAGATCGGGTCCGGCGCGGCGAGCAGCACGACGGCGATGTAGACCGGCGCGTCGTTGATGCCGGACTCCAGCTCCAGCGCGCCGATGAGCCGCTTGCCCACGCCCACCCCGCGCAACACGCTGAACACGGCCGCGGCGTCGGTGGACGACAGCACCGCGCCCCACAGCAGCGCCGTGCGCCAGTCCATGTCCAGCAGGAAGTGCAGCCCGAACCCGGTGACCGCGATGCTCACGCCGACGGCGACGGTCGACAGCGTGATGCCGAGGCCCAGCGCGGGTTTCACCGCGGTCCACCGGGTGGTCAGGCCGCCCTCGGTGAGGATCAGCACGAGCGCGACCGTGCCGAGCGAGCGGGTCAGGTCGGCGTCCTCGAACTGGATGCCCACCACGGCTTCGCCGAGCAGCACGCCGATGCCGAGGTAGAGCAGGAGGGACGGCAGACCGAGCCTGATCGAGACCCTGACCGCGATGACCGAGAGCAGCAGGACCGCGGCGGCGATGCCCAGGTAGCCCGTCACATCGCCCACTCGACCTCCACATCACCGCTCCGTCACCCGACAGGGTCATTCTCCCCGGTGATACCGAAATGGACGAATCCGGCACCGCACGGAGCGTCACCAGCCGAACGTCGCTAGCGCGAACCATGCGAAACCGTGCATGTTGACAACAGGGTCCGCCGCCCCGGTCAACTCCCCCGTTCCCTCCGAGAGACACCCATCCCCGCGGGAGACACCGTGAAGTTGCGAACGATCTCCATCGCGCTGGTCACCACCGGCGCGCTCCTCGGCTCAGGCCTCGGCTCGGCCACCGCCGCGCCGCCGACCGCCCTGGCCGGGCCGAACATCCCGGTCTCCGCCGTCCAGGCCGACCTGGCCCAGCTCCAGAGCATCGCCACCTCGAACGGCGGCAACCGGGCGCACGGCCGTCCCGGCTACCTGGCCTCGGTGAACTGGGTGAAGTCCAAGCTGGACGCCGCCGGGTTCACGACCAGGGTCCAGTCGTTCACCAGCAGCGGCGCCACCGGCTACAACCTGATCGCCGACTGGCCCGGTGGCGACCTGGACAACGTGGTCATGCTCGGCGGGCACCTCGACAGCGTGTCGGCGGGCCCCGGCATCAACGACAACGGCACCGGCTCGGCCGGGCTGCTGGAGGTCGCGCTGGCCGTGCGGTCCAGCGGCTTCCAGCCCACCAAGCACCTGCGCTTCGCCTGGTGGGGCGCGGAGGAGCTGGGCCTGGTCGGCTCCACCTACTACGTGAACTCGCTGTCTACGACGGACCGCTCGCGGATCGACGCCTACCTCAACTTCGACATGATCGGCTCGCCGAATCCGGGCTACTTCGTCTACAGCGCGTCCGGCCAGCCGTCGGGTTCCCTCCAGCTCCAGCAGACGCTCCAGGGCTACTTCAGCTCGATCGGCGTGCAGACCGAGCTGACCAGCGTCGGCGGGCGGTCCGACCACGCGGCGTTCGCGCGGGCCGGCATCCCGGTCGGCGGCACGTTCACCGGCGCCGAGGGCATCAAGACCTCCGCCCAGGCCCAGAAGTGGGGCGGCTCGGCGGGGGTGGCGTTCGACCGCTGCTACCACCGCTCGTGCGACACCTCGTCGAACGTGAACGCGACCGCGCTCGACCGCAACACCGACGCCATCGCGCACACCCTGTGGACGTTGGCGGCCTAGCTGTTCTGTCCGGGGAGGTTGTGAACGGTCCGACACGTAGTCGGATGATGTTGGAATGAGGGAGGGCCTCCGGGTTCGGTGTGGATTGCGACGTCTACACCTGACCGACGGAGGCCCTCGTGACCCACGCTAACGCACCGCTGACTCCGGCGGGCAGGCTGCGCCTGGCCCGGTGTGTCGTGGAGGACCGGTGGCCGTTGCGGCGGGCCGCGGAGCGGTTCCAGGTGTCGGTGTCCACCGCGAAACGCTGGACGGACCGCTACCGCGACCAGGGTGGTGCGGGCATGGTCGACCGGTCCTCGCGTCCGCGTACGAGTCCGCGCCGCACTCCGACCCGGACCGAGCGGCGGATCGTCAAGGTGCGGGTGCTGCGCCGGTGGGGCCCGGCCCGGATCGCCTCACATCTGGGCCTGGTGTGCTCGACGGTGCACCGGGTGCTGGTCCGCTACCGGTTGGCGCGGCTGTCACACCTGGACCGGGCCACCGGTCGCGCGGTGCGGCGCTACGAACACGCCGCGCCCGGCGACCTGGTCCACGTGGACATCAAGAAGCTCGGCAACATCCCCGACGGCGGCGGCCACAGGGTGCACGGCCGGCACGCGGGTCGGCGCAACAGCTCCGCACATCGCGATCCCGACCGGCCCCGCACGACCCACCGCCATCCCAACCTGGGCTACTCCTACCTGCACAACGCCGTGGACGACCACAGCAGGCTCGCCTACACCGAGATCCTGCCCGACGAGACCAAGGGCACCGCGACCGCGTTCTGGACCAGGGCACAGGCGTTCTTCGCCGCCCACGGCATCACGGTCAAGCGGGTGCTGACCGACAACGGGTCCTGCTACCGCTCACGCCTGTGGCACGACACCCTCACCGGTGCCGGGATCACGCACAAACGCACCCGCCCCTACCGGCCCCAGACCAACGGCAAGGTCGAACGCTTCAACCGCACCCTGCTCGACGAATGGGCCTACGCCCAGCCCTACGCCTCGGAGGCCGAACGACGAGCGGCGCTGCCGCGATGGCTGCACACCTACAATCACCACCGCGGCCACACCGCACTCGCAGGCCAGCCACCCGCCAGCCGCGTCCCCAACCTCACGGGGCAGTACACCTAGCCGTCCAGCAGTCGCGCCAGCACCTCGGCGGCGCCGGCCGGGGCGGGGTCCACCCGCACGACCTTGTCCCGGCCGCGCTCGCCCGAGACCACCTCGACGTCCTGCCTGCGCACGCCGAACGCCTTGGCCAGCGCCTTGCGGACGGCCTCGTTCGCCTTGCCCTCCACGGCGGGCGCGGCGACCGCGACGACCAGCGCGCCGTCACCCCACCGGCCGCCGACGGCTTCGCGCTTCGCGCCGGGCTTGACCCTGACCCCGAACCGGAGCGCGTCAGCCACGGCACAGCACCACGGTCAGCGTCTCCTCCAGCAACGCCCGCCGCTGCGCGACCAGGTCCGGGGCGGCCGACAGCAGCAGCGCCTGCCCCAGGTAGACCGAGTAGGCGAGCACGGCCCGCCGGCGCGCGACGTCCGCGGCGAAGCCCAGCCCGGCGAACAGCTCCTCCAGGTAGCCGATGCGGCGCTCGGTGACGCGACCCAGCACCGGCGCCACCGCCGGGTCGTCCTTGGCCGCGAGCATGGCCAGCTCGACCGCGCTGTGCTCGACGTCCTCCAGCACCGTCGAGAACAGCAGCCGCAGCCGCCGCAACGGCTCCGACGCCGACTCGACCAGCTCGATCACGGCCTCGGTGTGCTCGCGCTCCCAGCGTTCCAGGGTGGCCTTGAGCAGGGCCTCCCGGTTGGGGAAGTGCCAGTAGGCGCTGCCCTTGGTCGCGCCGATGCGCGCCGCGAGCGGTTCCACCGCGACCGCCGCGACCCCGCCCTCGACCAGTGCTCGCAGGGCCACCCGGGTCCAGTCGTCACGCGTCCGCCGTGCCATGAATCCGTACGCTACCGTACGGTAATGGACCGTACGGTCCCGTACGGAAGAGGTGTCGTGATGATCGAGAACGTGCACACCCGGCTGTTCCCCGACAGCGCGGGCCTGGTCGACCGGATCGTCGAGCTGTGGCCCTCCGACCGCTGGCCGCCGCTCGTGCTCGACCGACCGCTCGGCGTCGGCGCGGACGGCGGGCACGCGTTCGTGCGCTACCGCTGCACCGCGCACGAGCCCGGGCAGCGGGTCGAGTTCGCCTTCGACCCCCGCATCGGCATCACCGGCACGCACGTCCTGGAAGCGGTCCCCGGCGGGTTGCGGCACACTCTCACCGGTCGGCCGCACGGCCTGATGCGCCTGGGCTGGCCGCTGGCCGTGCGGTGGTTGCACGACGCCCTGATCGAGGACCTGTTCGACGACGCGGCCCGCGCCGCCGGCCACCCGCCCGCCCGTCCGGCCCGGTGGTCGCCGTGGGTCCGGTTGCTGCGCCGGGCGTCGAGGAGGGGCGCCCAGCGACCCGCTTGACCGGATTTCCTCCACAACCCCCGGTCTCGTCCGTCTACCCGTTACCGGGACCAGAGGGGGGAGGGTTCGTGACGCCGGAGGATCCCGACGACCACGCGGCCACCTTCAGCGACTTCTACCACCGCGAGCGCACCCGGCTCTTCCGCTTCGCGGCGGTGATGTCGCCGCACCTGGACCACGAGTCCGCGGTGCAGGAGGCGTTCGTCGGCGCGTGGCGGCACTGGCCGGTGATCGCTCCCGGTTCCCGACGTGCTTGGCTGGTGAGGACGATTCGCAACCTGCTGGTGGACCAGGCCCGCCGGCGGGAGCGGCCGGGCGACCTGACCGACGAGGTCGTCGCCCGGCAGCGCGGCACGTACCGGATCCTGCTGCCCGGTCAGCGGGACGCCGAGACGTGGCACGAGCTGGTCAGCACGCTGGCGGCGGTCGCGAACCTGCCGGACCACCTGCGCACCGCGCTGGTCCTGCGGTTCTGGGACTTCGACGACGACGAGATCGCCGACGTGCTGGGCTGCCGGCGCGAGTCCGTGCGGCGGTACGTGTCGCAGGCGCGGTCGCGGGTCAGCGTGCGGGTCGGCAACGAGGACCGACGGGTGCGCGGCTCCCAGCGCGGGAAGGAGACGTCATGACCGACGAGCTGGACCCCCGGCTCGACCACCTGCGCGCCGAACTGGCCGACGCCATCCCGGAGGACCCCGGTCCGGACGCCCTCGGCGTGGCGGCGATCATGGCGCAGGCGACGAGGCACGAGCGGCAGGCCGCGCTGGTCGAGGCCGCGCGCGCCGGGTCGCGGCAGGCGCTGGACTCGCTGGTCGTCGAGCTGACCCCGCTGGTGTGGCACGTGGCCAGGGGCAACGGCCTCGACCAGAGCACCGCCGAGGACGTCGTGCAGACCGTGTGGCTGAGTTTGCTGCGCCACCTGGACCGCCTGGTCGAGCCGCGGGCCGTGGCCGGCTGGCTGATCGTGGCCACCCGCCGCGAGGCGCAGCGGGCCTGGCGCGACCGCAACGGCCGCCCCGCCCTGTCCACCGACTCGGCCGTCGACCTGCCCGGCGACCGCTGGCTGCCGGAGCCCGAGGCCCTGCGCGACGACCGCGACCGCCGCCTCTGGCACGCGTTCAACGCCCTGCCCCGGCGCTGCCAGGAACTGCTGCGCCTGACCGTCCTGGCGGGCCGGGCCGAGTACCGCGCCGTGGCCGAGGCGCTGTCGATGCCGAGGGGGTCGATCGGCCCGACGAGGGGCCGTTGCCTGACCCAGCTGAAGGCCCGGCTGGAAGAGGACGACGTGCGCTGAGCGCCGTTCGACGAATTCGACATCGCGATGTCGCGCGGAGAGCCGTCGGGCGGTGAGAGGCGGTCCGTCCGGCCACCGGACGTTTCCGGCAGACAGAACCGGCATCCCACGCGAACCGGACCGCCCTGGTCACGCTGCGGAAGCGGCACTAGGCCGAGCCGGTAGGTGAATTTTCTTCTGAATCAACCGAATGACCGGCGATTGCCGGCGGGATCGCTCCCTACGTTGAGACACGAGCCTCGCGGCTTCCCCTGCAAGTCCCCTGTTTGCGAGGAGTCATCGTGTTGCGCAAAGCACTTCTGTCCTTGGCCTTGGCGGCGTCCGCCGT
This sequence comes from Saccharothrix sp. 6-C, assembly GCF_016695385.1. Lineage (NCBI taxonomy): Bacteria > Bacillati > Actinomycetota > Actinomycetes > Pseudonocardiales > Pseudonocardiaceae > Saccharothrix > Saccharothrix sp. 6-C. The sequence goes on from NZ_CP064192.1 coordinate 6,785,576, forward strand.
CTTCGTCCCGCTGAGCGGTCAAGCCTCGGCCGAGGAAGCCTCACCGCCCACCGCGGCGGCGGTCACCGTCTACTTCGACACCACCAGCGCGCCCACCTACCGCAGCGCCATCCGCCAGGGCGCCGCCAACTGGAACTCCCGGGTGACGAACGTCAAGCTGGTCGAGAACGCCTCCGCGGCCACCCTGCGCTACCGCGAGGGCAACGACTCGCGCGGCTCGTGGGCGAGCACCGACGGCCACGGCCGGGGCACGATCTTCATCGACCACACCCAGGCGCGGCAGTACTACGTCGTGCGCATCACCGCGCACGAGACCGGCCACGCCCTCGGCCTGCCCGACCACTACTCCGGCCCCTGCTCGGAGCTGATGTCCGGCGGCGGCCCCGGCACGTCCTGCACCAACGCCTACCCGAACTCCACCGAGGCGAGCCGGGTCAACAGCCTGTGGGCCAACGGCTTCGCGGGCACCTACGAGTGGAAGGTGATCTACGAGCAGCTCCCCGTCGCGGTCGGCTGACCGCGCGGCGGGGTGGCAGGCCTCGACCTGCCACCCCGCCGGGGCGGACGGGACGGTCAGACGCGGGCGACCGCGACCCTGACCTTCTGGCCGTCGCCGACCACGCCGTCCGAGCCCTCGACGACCTCACCGTAGGCGACCGACACGGCGAGCGTCTCCTCCTTCACGAACGCCTCGAACCGGCGCACCGCGGCCTCCACGGCCGGCGGCAGCTGCACCGTCAGCGCGATCCGGTCCGACACGTCCAGCCCGGCGTCCTTGCGCGCCTGCTGCACCACCCGCACCAGGTCGCGGGCGACGCCCTCGGCCGCCAGGTCCTCGGTCACGACGGTGTCGAGCACGACCAGCCCGCCGCTGTTCGGCAGCGCCGCCGTCGCGCCCTGGTCGGTGGCGACCAGCCGCTGCTCGTACTCCTCCGGGAACAGCTCGATCCCGGCGGCCACGACGCGACCGCCCACCTCCTGCCAGTCACCCGCCTTCACGGCCTTGATGACCTTCTGCACGTCCGGCCCGAGCCGGGGACCGGCGGCCCGCGCGTTGACCGCGAGCTGGAAGTGGCCGTGCGCGTCCACGTCCGTGGTGAGCTCGACCTCCTTGACGTTCACCTCGTCCCGCAGGATCCCGGTGAACGCCTCCAGCTGCGCCACCTCGCCGGAGGCGATCACGAGCTTCGCCAGCGGCAGCCGCACCCGCAGCTTGTTCGACTTGCGCAGCGACAACGCCGTGGACGCCACCTGCCGCACCTGGTCCATCGCGGCCACCAGCGCGTCGTCCGCGGGCAGGTCCGCCGCCGAGGGGTAGTCGGCCAGGTGCACCGACCGGCCGCCGGTCAACCCGCGCCACACCGACTCGGTGGTCAGCGGCAGCAGCGGCGCCGCCACCCGGCACACGACCTCCAGCACGGTGTGCAGCGTGTCGATCGCGTCCTGGTCGCCCGACCAGAACCGGTCGCGCGAGCGCCGCACGTACCAGTTGGTCAGCACCTCCAGGAACTCCCGGATCGACGCGCACGCGCCGGAGATGTCGTAGGTGTCCAGCTGCGCGGTCACCCCGGCCACCAGGTCGTGCGCCTTCGCCAGCGCGTACCGGTCCAGCACGTGCTCCGACGACGTCCGCCAGTGCCCCTCGACCCCGTCCGCGTTGGCGTACAGCGCCAGGAAGTACCAGGAGTTCCACAGCGGCAGCACGGCCTGGCGCACCGCGTCGCGGATGCCGCGCTCGGTCACCACCAGGTCGCCGCCGCGCAGGATCGGCGACGCCATGAGGAACCAGCGCATGGCGTCCGAGCCGTCGCGGTCGAAGACCTCGTTGACCTCGGGGTAGTTCTTGCGCGACTTGGACATCTTCTGCCCGTCGTCGCCCAGCACGATCCCGTGCGCCACGCAGTTGCGGAACGCGGGCCGGTCGAACAGCGCCGTGGCCAGCACGTGCATGGTGTAGAACCAGCCGCGCGTCTGGTTGTTGTACTCCACGATGAAGTCGCCCGGGTAGTGGTCCTCGAACCACTGGGCGTTCTCGAACGGGTAGTGCACCTGGGCGAACGACATCGAGCCGGACTCGAACCAGCAGTCCAGCACCTCGGGCACGCGCCGCATCACCGACTGCCCGGTCGGGTCGTCCGGGTTCGGCCGGGTCAGGTCGTCGATCGTGGGCCGGTGCAGGTCGGTCGGCCGCACGCCGAAGTCGCGCTCCAGCTCGTCCAACGACCCGTAGACGTCCACCCGCGGGTGAGCCGGGTCGTCCGACACCCACACCGGGATCGGCGAGCCCCAGAACCGGTTGCGGGAGATGTTCCAGTCGCGGGCGTTCTCCAGCCACTTGCCGAACTGGCCGTCCTTGACGTGCTCGGGCACCCAGTTGATCTGCTGGTTCAGCTCGACCATGCGGTCCTTGAACCGCGACACCGCGACGAACCACGACGACACCGCCCGCTGGATCAGCGGGTTGTCGCACCGCCAGCAGTGCGGGTACGGGTGGTCGTAGGTCTCGTGGCGCAGCAGCAGGCCCGCTTCCTTCAGGTCGCGGATGATCGGCTTGTTGGCCTCGAAGACCTGCAACCCCTCGTACGGCGGCACGTCGGCGGTGAACCGGCCGTGCGCGTCGACCGGCACGACGACCTCGATGTCCGCCGCGTCGGTGACGACCTTGTCCTCCTCGCCGAACGCGGGCGCGATGTGCACGATGCCCGTGCCGTCCTCGGTGGTGACGTAGTCGGCGGCCAGCACCTGGTGCGCGTTCTCCCGGCCCACGAAGAAGTCGAACGGCGGCGCGTACTTGCGCCCGACCAGGTCGGCGCCCTTGAACCGGGCCACGACCGGCGGCTCCTCGCCCAGCTCGCGGGCGTACGCGGGCACGCGCGCCTCGGCGAGCAGGTAGCGCTCGCCGTTCGCCTCGACCGCCACGTAGTCGACGTCCGGGTGCACGGCGGCGGCCAGGTTGGACGGCAGCGTCCACGGCGTCGTCGTCCAGACGAGGGCCAGCTCGCCGGTCTCCAGGCGCAGGCCGACGGTCACCGCCGGGTCCTGCCGGTCCCGGTAGGTGTCGTCCATCTTGGTCTCGGTGTTGGACAGCGGCGTCTCGCAGCGCCAGCAGTACCAGAGCACCCGGAAGCCCTCGTAGACCAGGCCCTTGTCCCAGAGGGTCTTGAAGGCCCACATGACGCTTTCCATGTAGTCCAGGTCGAGGGTCTTGTAGTCGTTGTCGAAGTCCACCCAGCGGGCCTGCCGGGTCACGTACTCGCGCCACTGGTCGGTGTAGCGCAGCACCGACGTGCGGCACGCCTCGTTGAACTTCTCGATCCCGAACGCCTCGATCTCGCTCTTGGACGAGAACCCGAGCTGCTTCTCCGCCTCGACCTCGGCGGGCAGGCCGTGGGTGTCCCAGCCGAAGCGGCGCTCCACGTGCTTGCCGCGCATGGTCTGGTAGCGCGGGATGAGGTCCTTGACGTAACCGGTGAGCAGGTGGCCGTAGTGCGGCAGGCCGTTGGCGAACGGCGGGCCGTCGTAGAAGACGAACTCGTTCACCCCGTTGTCCCCGGCCGGGCGCGCGTCGATCGAGGCCTGGAACGTCCGGTCGGACTTCCAGAAGTCGAGGACGCCCTCCTCGAGGGCGGGGAAGGACGGCTGGGAGGGAACGGAACCCTCGCCTGCCTTCGGGTAGGCCATCGTGCTGCTCCTCGCGTGCGTCCAACCGGCTCACGGGGACGACACGCCGGTCAGGCGCACCGCGGTACCACCCCGCTTGCCAGGGCGCGAAGGCACTGGCCTCTCTTCGACGGCTGTGACGGGCCGCTCCCGTCCGGTTCTACTGGGGCGCGCGCCCGTTCCTCCGGAGGCTCCCCGGTGATGGCCGGATCAACGCCGTGCTGCCACCCAGGGTAGCCGAACGGCGCAACCGCTTTGCGCGGGTTCCCCCTCGGGCGGGCGGGTCAGTCGGCTGCCGACCGGTCCGCGGTCCGCTTGCGGGCCGCGAGCCCGGCGTCCGGGCGGCACACCGCGCACGGCGTGAAGCCCAGGTGTCGGGCCTCGTCGACCGGCAGGCCCAGCGACGCCCGCGAGGCGAGCCAGGAGCAGTCGGCGAGGTGGTAGCGAGGACGCTCGTCCAGCACCCGGACCTCGTCCGTGAGCTCGCTCACGACCAGGGCGTCGGCCGCGTCCGCGTCCTCCTCGGCAGGCTCGAGAAGTGCCTGGTCGGGCGGACTTCGCAGGGCTTCGTCCCCGGCACCCCGCGGCGCCTCCCGCCGATCGCCGGCGCTAACCTGGTGATCAACAACTGCGGCGCCGGCAGCCCTGGCGCCCGTCCGGCGGCGAAGCCACCAGTCGAGCACCAGAACCGCGGCAGCGGCCCCGCTCGCACCCACGGACAACCAGGCCCAATGAGTCTGGGCGCTGGTCAGCGCGGGCACGAGCAACCCCAGGGCTGCCAGCACCAACAGCAGGACTATGTACAGCACGTCGAGCAGACTAGATCAGCAACGCCGATCAGCCGGCCTCAGCACGCGCCCCGAACGAGTAACCACCCTGCTGACGGCCGTCGGACGGCGCGGCGGGGCCGCGGTCCTGCAGGTCGCGCAGCGACGACTCGAGCATCGTCTTGAGCCTCGTCCGGTACTCGCGCTCGAAGGTCTGCAGCTTGTCGATCTGCTTCTCGAGCGTGTTCTTCTCCTGGGTGATGTTGCCCATCACCTCGGCGTGCTTGCGCTGCGCGTCGCGGTCGAGCGCGCTGGCCTTCTCACGGGCCTGCCGCTCCAACGTCTCGGCGCGGGTCCGCGCGTCGTTCAGCATGGTCTCGGCACGCGTGCGCGCCTCGTTGACCATCGTGTCGGCCTTGGCTCGCGCCTCGGACAACAGCTGCTCCGACTTGGTCCTGGCCTCCGACAGCATCCCGTCGGCCTCGGCCTTGGCCTCGCCGGTGAGCCGGTCTGCCATCTCCTGGGCCAGTCCGAGGACCTTGGCGGCCTGGACGTGGTGGTCGCCACCACCACCGGGCGATGTCTGCTCCAACGCCGAAGGGGGCGGCACCGGAGCGAGCCTTCGGGGCTCGTCCACGACGCGGCTCGGGCCGACGCCCGCGGCAACCTTCGCCCGGGCGTCTTCGAGGTCGGCACGCGCGGTCTCGACCTGCTGGTCGAGCTGCTCGACCTGCTGGCGCAGGTCGTTGTTCTCCTCGATCAGGCGGGCCAGTTCGCCCTCAACCAGGTCGAGGAACGCGTCCACCTCGTCCTCGTTGTAGCCCCGCTTGCCAATCGGCGGCTTGCTGAACGCGACGTTGTGCACGTCCGCGGGGGTCAACGGCATCAGATCACCTCACGCACTCCTGGGCTGTGGACATCCCTGGTCCCCTCACCTGGGATCGGCTACTCGCATCAGAATGATAACGACCAGCAACAGCACAATAATGGACAAGTCCAGTCCGATGCCGCCGATCCGCACGGTCGGGATGATCCGACGCAGCAAGCGGACCGGGGGATCGGTCACGGTGTAGACGGTCTCAAGCGCCACCGCCACCCCGCCCGCAGGCCGCCATCCCCTGGCGAAACTACGGACGAGTTCCACGACGACACGCGCCGTGAGCAGTAGCCAGAACGAGAACAACACGTAGTAGACCACGAGCCAGAGGGCATCCACATCGTCAACTGTGCCACCACTCAGCCCTGGCTGAGGAACCCGCCCTCCGCGAGTCGCCTCCGGTCCTCCGCGGTGACGTCGATGTTGGGGGGTGAGAGAAGGAACACCTTGTTCGTGACCTTGTCGATCGAGCCGCGCAGCGCGAACGCCAACCCGGCCGCGAAGTCGACCAGCCGCTTGGCGTCCGCGTCGTTCATGTCGGTGAGGTTCATGATCACCGGCGTGCCGTCGCGGTAGTGCTCCCCGATCGTCCGCGCCTCGTTGTAGCTGCGGGGGTGCAGCGTGGTGATGCGGGCGAGCGGGTTGCCCGCGGGCTCCGGGGCGGGCCGCAGCCTGCCGACGGGCTCGCGCTGCGGCTCCACGGCCAGCGCGCCGTGCGTGTCCGGGCTCCACGTCCGCCGCGGGCGGGCGCCGCGGTCGGGCTCGTAGTCGTCCGCTTCGTCCAGCTCGGCCCGGTAGCCGTTGAACGAGCGGCGACGCGCCGTGCGCTGCTCGGGGTACGCCTCGTACTCTTCCGGGTCGGCGTACTCGGACCGGTAGTCCGCGTAGCGCCGGTCGTCCTCGTAGGCGGCCGGGTCGTCGGCGTACTCGGCGGGAACCATCCCGAAGTAGGCCTTCAGCTTGTGAAACCCGCTCATGGCTCGAGCCCTTCCTCCGCCGAAATCCCCACCCGCAAGGACGTCGCGGCCGTCCCAGAGGTTCCAGACAGTTACGGCGAGGCTAGTCTCCGGCTGCCCAGCAACGCTGTTCCGACACGCACGCACGTGGATCCGTGCGCTATCGCATCCTCCAGGTCACCGCTCATCCCCGCCGAGATCACGGTGGCATCGGGATGATCGACCCGCAAGCGGGTTACCGCTTCGTATAGAGCGGCAAACGCCTGCTGTGGAGACATCCCAAGGGGTGCGACGGTCATCACACCTCGGAAAATAAGTTCACCCGAACGTGCTACGTGGTCGGCCAGTCGCGGAAGGTCACCGATGGGGTGGCCGCCGCGGGCGACGTCCCCGTCGATGCTCACCTGGAGGAGCACCTCGGTGGGTTCGGTGGCGGCCTTGGCGACGGCGTCGGCGAGCCGGACCGAGTCGACCGTGTCGATCCGGTCGGCCCAGCGGAGGACGGACCTGGCCTTGTTCCGCTGGAGCGAGCCGACCATGTGCCACGTCGCCGGCGCGTCCGGCCGCAGCTCGGCGAACTCGGCGGTCTTGCGGCTCGCCTCCTGGTCGCGGTTCTCGGCGAAGGCGGTGAGGCCGAGGTCGCTGAGGATGGCCACGTCCTCGGCCGGGAACGTCTTGGTGACGGCCAGCAACTCGACCTCATCGGGTGATCTTCCGGCGGCCGCGCACGCCTTGGCGATGCGTTCCCGGACCTCCGCCAGCGACAGGGCCAGCTCCTCGCGCCGGTTCACGGCTCCATCCAGACGACGCCCGCGAGCCGTCCCGTCCCGGGGTCGCGACGGTGGCTGAACAGGGACTTCTCCTCCACCGTGCAGCGCGGGTCGACGCCGATCCGGCCGACGCCCGCGTCGGCGAGCTGCTGCCAGAGGCCGGCGCGCAGGTCGAGGGAGGGCTTGCCGGACCGGGTCTTGGCGGCGCTGCCGGGCAGGTGCTTCTCGACGTCGTCGCGCATCGCCGCGGGCACCTCGTAGCACTGGCCGCAGACGGCCGGGCCGAGCAGGACCTCGATCCCGTCCTTGCGGGCGCCCAGCTCGACCATGCGGTCCAGGGTCGCCGTGACGACGCCGACCCGTGCGCCGACCCGTCCGGCGTGGACGGCGGCGACCACACCGGCCTCGGGGTCGCCGAGCAGCACCGGCACGCAGTCGGCGGTCAGCACGACCAGCCCGAGCCGTTCCCGCGTCGTGACCACGGCGTCCGTGGCCTCCAGCGGCTCGCTCACCGGCCCGTCGACGACCCCGACCGTCCGGCCGTGCACCTGCTCCATCCAGACCAGCCGGTCCGGGCTGAGCCCGATGCCCTCGGCCAGCCGCTTCCGGTTGGCCTCGACGGCCGCCGGGTCGTCACCGACGTGGTCGCCGAGGTTGAAGGAGTCGTAGGGGGGTTTCGACACGCCGCCTTCGCGGGTGGTCAGGACACGACGGATGCGCACCCCCCAAGCTTCCCAGACCCGAGAGTCCAACGTTCACGCCTCGTGAGTCCTACCTCCACGCGGCGAGAGTCCAACGTCCACGGCACGTGAGTCCAACGTTCAGGACACTTGAATTCAACGTTCAAGACCCCCGCGTCCGGTCCTCAGGCCGACTGGGCGGCGGCTGAGCGTTGAACTCGGGGGTCTTGAACGTTGGACTCACGACGCGTGAACGTTGGACTCTCGCGGCGTGAAGGTAGGACTCTCGGGGTCAGCGACGCATGAAGGGCGGCACGTCGACCTCGTCGTCGGGGTCGTCCGTCACCGGCACGGCCCGGTTCGGCAACGACCCGCTGGTGTTCCCCGGCACGCCCGGCGACAGCGACCTCGGCATGGTCGGCTGCGGCGTGGCGTACGGGGACTGGCCGTTGCCCTGGCCGGGCTGCGGCTGCTGCGGCACGGTCGGCCGAGGCACGACCGGCTGCTCCACCTGCTGCACGGGCTGCGGCTGGTGCTGCACGGGCTGCGGTTGCTGGACCTGCGGCACCGGCTGGGGCTGCGGGGTGTGGGTCACCTGACCCGCGGTGGCCGAGGCCACGGGTGTGCCACGCGGCGGGCTGGACAGAGCCTGGGGCTCCAGCTTCTTGTGCGTCGGCCCGCCACTGTCAAAACCCGCCGCGATCACCGTCACCCGGACCTCGTCACCGAGCGAGTCGTCGATGACCGTGCCGAAGATGATGTTCGCGTCGGGGTGCGCGGCTTCCTGCACCAGCGAAGCCGACTCGTTGATCTCGAACAGGCCGAGGTCGCTGCCGCCGGCGATCGAGAGCAGCACGCCGTGCGCGCCCTCCATCGAGGCTTCCAGCAACGGCGAGTTGATCGCCTTCTGGGCGGCCTGGACCGCCCGGCCCTCGCCTCGGGCGGAGCCGATGCCCATCAACGCGCTGCCCGCGCCGGACATGACCGACTTGACGTCGGCGAAGTCCAGGTTGATCAGACCGGGCGTGGTGATCAGGTCGGTGATGCCCTGGACACCGGACAGCAGCACCTCGTCCGCGGAGCGGAACGCGTCCATCAGCGAGACGCCGATGTCGCCGAGCTGCAGCAGCCGGTCGTTCGGGATCACGATGAGGGTGTCGCACTCGTTGCGCAGCGCCTGGATGCCCTCTTCGGCCTGCTTGGCGCGGCGCTTGCCCTCGAACGAGAACGGTCGCGTGACCACACCGATGGTCAGCGCGCCGAGCTTGCGGGCGATCGAGGCGACGACGGGCGCGCCACCGGTGCCCGTGCCACCGCCTTCGCCGGCGGTCACGAACACCATGTCCGCGCCCTTGAGGACTTCTTCGATCTCTTCGCGGTGGTCTTCGGCGGCCTTGTGGCCGACTTCGGGGTTGGCGCCTGCACCGAGGCCGCGGGTGAGTTCGCGGCCGATGTCGAGCTTCACGTCGGCATCCGACATGAGCAGCGCCTGGGCGTCGGTGTTCACCGCGATGAACTCGACGCCCTTGAGCCCGACCTCGATCATGCGGTTGACGGCGTTGACACCGCCACCGCCGATGCCGACGACCTTTATCACCGCGAGGTAGTTGTGCGGGGGCGTCATCGGTCCGCCTTCCTGATCGTGTCCGTGCTCATGTGCTGGAGTGGATGACCACCGGTGTCACAGCCCGGACGGATCTCCACCCGGATTGAAACTCTCAACCAGAGGTTCAGAGTTATGTCAACCCCGTATGTTCCTGCTGGACGTTATGCATCGCGAATGCCTCGGTCCAGCAGCCACGCCGTGTTGTGTCCTGACCGGGTGAGCGGTCCCTACTCGCCGGTCATCCCGTCGAGCAGTTCCCGCACCACGTCCAGGTGTCCCGCGTGCCGACCCGTTTCCTCGATCATGTGGATCAGCACCCAGCGCGCGGAAAGCCGATCGTCCCCGCGGAACGCCACCTCGTGGTCGAGGTCGAGGTCCGCGAGGAGTTCCCGACTCACCGTGCACTGCTCAGCGTAGTCGGCGATCAATCCCGAGATCGTCTCCCCCGGCTCGACGCGCCAATCGGCGTCCGGGTCCTCCCGGGTGTATGGCGCGCGCGAGGGCCGTCCGGACAGGGCCACCTCGAACCAGAAGTGCTCGACCCACCGCAGGTGCTTGACGATGCCCGCGGCCGTGTTGAGCTGCGAGGGGAGCACCGGGCGCGCGGCGTCCTCGGTGGACAGCCCGGCGCACTTGAACTCGATCGTGCCGCGCAGGAAGTCGAGGAAACCGGTGAGCAGGGCGCGTTCGTCACCGGTGTGCGGAAGTTGGATCCGGTTGTCCACCGGCGTCTGCGTCATGCCCGAAGTATCACTGCGGGACCACGCCGGGACGATCGACTTTCGCGGATGCGCCGTGTGGCGGGTTTCACCGCCGCCCGGGGTTTGCGAGACGCCGTCGCATTTACGAGACGGTGGGCAACTCGGGGCTGGACACGTCGAACATGGTGCCCTTGCGGGTCATCAGGACGTCCAGCACGGCGGCCTTGCGCGGGGTGTCGGCGGGCGAGCCCCAGCGGGCTTCGCGGTCGCCGCTGAGCATCAGCCGGATGTCCAGGGGTGAATCCGCGGTGACGCTCAGCACGTCCTCGCGCAACGCCTCGGGCACCTGGGTGAGCACGGACACCGCCGCCGCGACCGCGTCCGGCGACACGTTCAGCTCCGGCAGGCCGTCCGGCGGCTGCACGACGGTCGCGTAGTCCTTGCCGGTCACGTCGACCAGGTGCGCGCCCTCGGGCGCGACGACCACCGCGACCGGTTGCCGCTCGTCCACGGTGAGCCGCACGGTGCCCGGCACGACCCGCTCGACCTCCACACCGGCGACGCGCGGCAGCTCGCGGACCCGGGCGGCGACCGCGTCGACGTCCAGCCGCACCAGCGGCGTGCCGGGCTCGATCGCGGCGGCGGTGCGGACCTCGTCGACGGTGAGGTCGGCGAGGCCGAGCACCTCCACCTCGCGGACGCCGAGCGCGGGGGTGAACCAGACCGTGCAGATGACGACGGTCACGACGAACATCGCGAGGACCGCGCCGAGCCGGCGGCGGACCACCTTGCGCCGGTACCGGTCGGCCCGCGTCGGACGTCGGGTCGGGCGTCGGCGCGCCGCCGGCCGGGACCCCGGGCCACCCGGGGAGCTCGGGCGACGACGCGCCGCCTGTGTGCTCATGTCACGCCTCGCCGGCGCTCGTCGCGGCGAGGACGCCGGGTGTTCCGCTCGCGAGCCCGCTCATGCCCGGTCCAGCTCGCCGACGATCTCCGGCCCCAGCATGGTCACGTCGCCCGCGCCCATGGTCACCACCACGTCGCCCTCGCCGACCATGCTCGCGACCAGCGCGGGCACCCGGTCGAACGACGGCTCGTAGACGACCTCGCCGACGTTCAACGGCACCAGGCCCGACACCAGCGCGCCGGTGACGCCGAGCTCCGGTTCCTCCCGCGCGCCGTAGACGTCGAGCACGACGACGCGGTCGGCCGTGCCGAGCGCGGCGGCGAACTCCTCGGCGAACAGCCTGGTCCGCGAGTACAGGTGCGGTTGGAACACCACGACCAGCTTCCCGTCTCCCGCGACGGGCCGGGCGGCGGCGATCTGGGCGGCGACCTCGGTGGGGTGGTGGGCGTAGTCGTCGTAGACCCGCACGCCCCCGGCCTGACCCTTGAACTCGAACCGCCGCCGGACGCCACCGAACGCGGCCAGCCCGGCCAGCACGCCTTCGCGGTCCGCGCCGAGCTCCAGCGCCGCGACCAGGGCGGCGATGGCGTTGCCGGCCATGTGCTCGCCCGGCACGGCCACGCGCACGTCGACGACCTCACCGTCCAGCTCGACCGCGGCGATGCCGCCGGAGTCGGCTGGCCGGTAGTCGACCAGGCGGGCGGAGCCGTCGCCGGTGGCCGTGCGGCCGTACGTCCGGACCCGGATGCCGAGCTTCGCGGCCCGTTCGGCCAACGCCGCCGAGCCGGGGTCGTCCGCGCACGCGATCAGCACGCCGCCGGGCTGGACGCGTTCCAGGAACGAGTCGAACACCGCCACGTACGCCTCGACGGTGCCGTGGTGGTCGAGGTGGTCGGCCTCGACGTTGGTCACCACCGCGACCGAGGGCGAGAAGAACAGGAACGAGCCGTCGCTCTCGTCGGCCTCGGCGACGAACACGCCGCCGGTGCCCTGGTGGGCGTTCGCGCCGGACTCGTTGAGGTCGCCGCCGATGGCGAACGACGGGTCCATCCGGCAGTGCTGCAACGCGACCGTGAGCATGGACGTGGTGGACGTCTTGCCGTGCGTGCCGGCCACGCAGGCCACCCGGTGGTCGAGCATCAGCGCGGCCAGCGCCTCGGCCCGCCGCAGCACGACGGCGCCGCGGGCGCGGGCCTCCACCAGCTCCGGGTTGTCCTCGCGGATCGCGGTGGACACCACGACCGCCGTGGGCCCGTCGGGCAGTTGGTCGAGGTTCGCGCCGGCGTGGCCGACGGCGATCGCCGCGCCCTGCGCGCGCAGCGCGAGCACGGTGCGCGAGTCCTTGGCGTCCGAGCCGGACACCTGCGCGCCCCGGGCGAGCAGGATCCGGGCGATGCCGCTCATGCCCGCCCCGCCGATGCCGACGAGGTGCACGCGGTCCAGGACGTCGCTCACTTCTCGATCACCTCGAGCACGATGCGGGCCAGCACCTCGTCCGCCTCGCGGTGGCCGGTGCTCAGCGTGGCCGTGGTCATCGCGGCCAGCCGGTTGCGGTCGGCGACCAGCGGGACCACGTTCGCCGAGATCCACTCCGGCGTCAGCTGCTCGTCGGGCACCAGCAGGCCACCGCCGGCGGCGACCACGGGCCCCGCGTTGAGCGACTGCTCGCCGTTGCCGATGGGCAGCGGCACGAACACGGCGGGCAGACCCACGGCGGACACCTCGGCCACCGTCATCGCGCCGGACCGGCACAGCACCGCGTCCGCCGCCGCGTAGGCGAGGTCCATGCGGTCCAGGTACGGCACCGGCACGTACGGCGGCGCGCCCGGCACCGACTGCACCGCGACCGTGTTCTTGGGCCCGTGCGCGTGCAGCACGCCGATACCGGCCTGCGCGAACGCGGACGCGGCGCCGGACACCGCGTTGTTGATCGACCGGGCGCCCTGCGAGCCGCCGAACACCAGCAGCGTCGGCGCGGTGGGGTGCAGCCCGAAGTGGGCGCGGGCCTGCTGGCGCAGCTCGGCGCGCTTGAGGGAGGTGATCGAGTAGCGCAGCGGGATGCCGATGATCTCGGCGTCGGTCAGGCCCGAGTCGGGCACCGCGGCGGCGACCCGGGCGGCGAACTTCGCGCCGACCTTGTTGGCCAGGCCCGCCTTGGCGTTGGCCTCGTGCACGACGATCGGCACCCGGCCGCGCGCGGCGAGGTAGGCGGGCAGCGCCACGTAGCCGCCGAAGCCCACCACGACGTCGGCGCGGACCCGTTCCAGCACCTCACGGGTGTGCTTCACGGCGCCACGCACCCGCAGCGGCAGCTTGAGCAGGTCCGGCGTCGGCTTGCGCGGCATGGGCACCGGCGGGATCAGCTCCAGCGGGTAGCCGCGAGCGGGCACGAGTCTGCTCTCCAGGCCACGCTCTGTGCCGAGCGCGACGACCCGCGCGTCGGGCCGAAGCCGCATGACCGCGTCGGCCAGGGCCAGGGCTGGCTCGATGTGCCCGGCGGTGCCGCCTCCGGCGACCACCACGCACGGTCCGGCCTGCTGGGGAACCCCGGTCACGCATTTCCTCCTCGCGTCGGTGTACCGCTGTCCGGTACCGCTAACGCCCGTCACGCCGCCTGGACCGCGCGTCCCGGTCCTGGCCGGCCTTTCGGGATTCGCGACGACGGTACTCCGACGGCGGAGCGTGACGGCCGGCCATCCTCCGCTCGTCCACGGGCGGCGGGGCGGCCTTGCGGCCGCGGGGTGGCGGCGACGGCCGCACGGGACGCCGCTTCGGCGGCGGCTTGTAGACCACGGGCGCGGGCAGCTTCAGCACGCCGCCGACCCGGCCTGGTCCGAGGGACCGCAACGCCGAGACCGCTTCCGGCTCGTGCCGCGCGCAGTTGGCGAGGATGCCGAACACGAACATCGTCGTGACGACCGACGTGCCGCCGGAGGAGATCATCGGCAAGGTGATGCCGGTGACCGGCAGCAACCGCACGACGTAGCCGATGTTGATCGCGGCCTGCGCGACCAGCCACACCGTCAGCGTCGCCGACACCATGCGGATCCACGGGTCGGTGTTGCGCGCCGCGATCCGCAGGCCGACCACCGCGAGCAGGGCGAACAGGCCGAGGACCAGGACGCAGCCGATGAAGCCCAGCTCCTCGCCGATGACGGCGAAGATGAAGTCGCTGTGCACGTTCGGCAGGTAGCGCCACTTGGAGCTGCCGTTGGTGAGGCCCTTGCCGAAGAACCCGCCCTCCGCCAACGCGTACATCGCCTGCAACGCCTGGAGGCCGGAGCCCTGCGGGTCCGCTTCCGGGTTCAGGAAGGTCTGCACGCGTTCCAGCCGGTAGTCCGCGCCGAGCGCCAGCACCAGCGCGCCGGTGACCGCGCCGATCGCGATGATCCCGAAGATCCGCGCGGGCGCGCCGACGAACCACAGCAGGCTGATCAGCACGACACCGAGCGTGATCGTGCCGCCGAGGTCGGGTTGCAGCATCACCAGCGCGAACACCAGCATCGCCACCGGCACGACCGGGACCAGCAGGTGCCGGTACTGGTCGAGCAGGGCGCGCTTGGTCACCAGGACGTGCGCGCCCCACAGCGCGAGGGCGAGCTTCGCCGGTTCGATCGGCTGGAACGAGGCCGGTCCGACCTTGAACCAGGACTGCGCGCCGAAGTCCGTCGTCCCCAGCGGGGTGAGGACCAGGACCAGGAGGATCACGCAGACGAGCATCGCCATCGTGCTGCCGTGCCGGATCGTGCGCAGCGGTACGCGCAGGACGACCAGGAAGACGACCGCGCCGACGCCCACGTACAGCAGTTGCTTCTTGAACACGCTGTAGGCCGACGCGCCGACCGCCACCTCGCCCGGCGCGGACGCGGACAGCACCATGATCAGGCCGAGCACGGTCAGCACGCCGAAGATCGCGAGCAGCAGGTGGAAGTCCGCCAGCGGACGACCCAGCCAAGCGGTCAACGACGTCCGCACCGCGCGCTTGGCGCGCGGCGCCCTGGGCGGTCGCTCCCCCACCGGCTTCCGGTCCACCGCAGTCATGCGCCCATCGTCTCCCGCGCGAGCCGGTGAGACGCGCCTATCGGCCGCGTGTCAGCGAGATTCATCCCCGCTTGACACCGGCCAGGAAGAGCGCCATGGCCCGGCCGTCGAACTCCAGGACCGGCCCGGAGGTGTTCTTGCTGTCCCGGACCCGGAACGCGTCAGCCGAAACGGCCACCTCGACGCAGTTGCCGCCCGCGCCGTTGCTACGGCTGCTCTTGCGCCATATGGCCACCTCGACGCAGTTGCCCGTGCCGTTGCTGCGGCTGCCCTTGCGCCACTCCGACCACATCGCGTTCTCCTCGGCCGAGCTAGAGGTCTCCGATCGCCCGCCTGATCAGCGCAACCGACTCCTGTGGGTCGAGGGCCGTGGCTCGCAGGTGATCCATCACCAGGCTATACCGCTCGACCTCGGCGGCTTCGTCCAAATATAGGCCACCGGTCAGGTTGTCGATGTAGATGACGCTCGGCAAGTCCACGAACTTGAGCATGGTGAAGGCAGTTCCCATCGCCATGTGTTGTCCTTTGCCGAATGGCAGGACCTGCAAGGTCACATTAGGCAGTTCAGCCAGCTTGAGCAGGTGCACGAGCTGCTCCTCCTGCACATCCCGACCGCCGACCGACCGCCGGAGGGCCGCCTCGTCGAGGATCGCCCACACGGCGAGCGAGCCGTCCTCGACCCGGCGCTGGCGGGTTTGACGCAATTCGACTCGCTTGTGGAGCACGTCGTCGGTCGCGTCCGGCGTTCGCGCGCGCATGACCCACCGGGCGTAGGCCGGGGTTTGGAACAGGCCCGGGATGAGGTCGATCTCGAAGGTGTCGATGGCGACCGCTTCGGACTCCAGGACCACGTACTCGGAGAACCAGTCGAACAGGACATCGCCGTACACGTGCCACCAGCCGCGCTTCTTCGCGACCTTGGCCAACCGCAGCAACCAGGCGGTCTTCTCGGCATCGGCCCCGTAGAGATCGGCCAGCGCCCGGGTGTCTACTATGGACACACCGGTGTACGCGGACTCGATGCGGCTGATCTTCGACTTCGAGTAACCCAGGTTCTCGACCACGTCGTCGAAGTCGAGCCCTGCCTCTTCGCGGAGTTGGGTCAGCGCGCTCGCCAGGACGCGCCGCCGGACTCCCGGGCCTTGGTTCTGCGGCATGGTGCGACATTAGCGGGAATCAGGACCACTGATCGGGTGAACTTCTGCGGATATGCAGATTGCCGTGTTGCACCACAGATCGCTGAGGTGCACCTTTGCCCGCATGACCTCCGCTGCGCTTGCTCGCGCCCACCACCTGCTGAACCAGGACATGCTCGGCTACCTGGACACCGTCGAGCTGCTGACCACCGAGCACGACACCGACGACCAGACCGTGCTCGCGGTCGCGCGCACCGAAGTCCCGCGCCTGGTCGCCGCCCTGCGCGCGACCCTGACCACCCACAAGGCCGACACCGCCGGCCAGTGCCTCACCTGCCGCACGACCTGGCCGTGCGCGGTGATCGACGCCGCCCACGCCTACCTGAAGGACCCGGACAGCATCTACTCGATCCACTCGACCTACCCGGCCTGACCGACCAGGCCCAGCACGGCATCGGCGAACGACTGCCCCCGGTGGGCGTAGTCGGTGAACATGTCCATCGACGCGGCAGCCGGGGCGAGCACCACGGCGTCCCCCGGCTTCGCCAGCGAACGGGCCTCGCGCACGGCGTCGGCCATGGACCCGTCGTCCAGCACCACCACGGGCACGGACGGCGCGTGCCGGGCCAACGCCGACGCGATCACCTCGCGGTCCGCGCCGATCAGCACCGCCCCGCGCAGCCGGTGGGCCTCGTCACGCACCAGCTCGTCCACCGACGCGCCCTTGAGCAGCCCACCGGCCACCCACACCACGCTGTCGTGCGACCGCAGCGACGCCGCCGCCGCGTGGGGGTTGGTGGCCTTCGAGTCGTTGACGTAGGCGACGCCGTCGACCGTCGTCACCAGCACGGCCCGGTGCGCCCCGGGCTTGAAGTCGCGCAACCCGCGCGCCACCGCGTCGGCGGGCACGCCGTGCGCACGGGCCAGGGCCGCCGCCGCCAACGCGTCCGCGATGCCGGGCGGCCCGCCGGGGTGGACGTCGGCGACGGGCAGCAGCACCTCGTCGGCCTGCCCGAACGCCCGGTCGACCAACTGGCCGTCGTGGACGCCGAGCTGGCCCTCCTCCGGCGACCCGAGGGTGAACCCGACGTGCGTCGCGGCCGGGGACGAGGCCAGCAGGTCTGCCACCACGGGGTCGTCCACCCCGCCCACGGCGACCTCGCCGGTCAGCACACCGGCCTTCGCCGACGCGTACGCCTCGAACGTGCCGTGCCAGTCGAGGTGGTCCTCGGCCAGGTTCAGCAGCACCCCGGCGAACGGCCGCACGGACGGCGACCAGTGCAGCTGGAAGCTCGACAGCTCCACCGCCAGCACCCGCCGACCGGCCAGCAGGGCGTCCACCACGGGCAGGCCGACGTTGCCGCACGCCACGGCGTCGATGCCGGCCGCCCGCAGGATCGACTCCAGCATCCCGACCGTGGTGGTCTTGCCGTTCGTCCCGGTCACGGCCAGCCACGTCGGCGGGTCGGCCAGCTCCAGGCCCATCCGCCAGGCCAGCTCGACCTCGCCGATCACCTCGATGCCCGCCGCCGTCGCCGCCTCCAGCAACGGGCTGGACGGACGCCACCCCGGGCTGGTGACGACCAGGTCGGTCCCGTCGGGTGGGGTGACCAGGCCGGGTGTCAGCGTCACCCCGGGCAGCAGCTGCTCCAGCGCCGCGAGGCGGTCGGCCGAGCCGTCGGTCACGGTGACGACGGCGTCGGCCGCCAGCAACGCCTCCGCCGCCGACCGGCCGGTCACGCCGGCGCCGGCCACGAGCACGTGACGACCTGCGAGGAAGCCCATCGTCAGCTCTCGACCGCGGTCAGCCACTCGCTGTAGAACAGGCCGAGCCCGAGCATGCAGCACATGCCCGCGAGCAGCCAGAACCTGATGATCACCGTGGTTTCCGCCCACCCGGCGAGTTCGAAGTGGTGGTGGAACGGCGCCATGCGGAACAACCGCCGTCGTGACGTGCGGAAGACCGCGACCTGCAGCACCACCGACAAGGCCTCGACCACGAACAGGCCGCCGATGACGACCATCAGCAGCTCGGTGCGGGTGGCGATGGACAGGCCGGCGACGAGGCCGCCCAGCGCGAGCGAGCCCGTGTCACCCATGAAGATCTTGGCGGGCGCGGCGTTCCACCACAGGAAGCCGATGCAGCCGGCCATCGCGGCGGCGGCGACCAGCGCCAGGTCCAGCGGGTCGCGCACGTCGTAGCAGCCGGCCACGAGCAGGTTCGAGCAGTTGTAGCGGAACTGCCAGAAGCTGATCACCACGTAGGTGCCGAGCACCATCGCGGACGTGCCGCCGGCCAGGCCGTCCAGGCCGTCGGTCAGGTTCACCGCGTTCGACCAGGCGCTGATCGCGGCGTAGCAGAACACCACGAAGCCGACGACGCCGAACGACACCACGCTGATGTCGCGCACGAACGACAGGTTCACCGAGGCCGGCGTGTACCCGTCCCGGTTCGGGAACTGGATCACCAGCACGGCGAAGATGATCGTGGCGACGAACTGGCCGACCAGCTTCGCGGTCTTGTTCAGGCCCAGGTTGCGCTGCTTGCGGATCTTGATGAAGTCGTCCAGGAAGCCGACCACGCCCAGCGACGTGGTCAGCATCAGCACCAGCAGGCCGGACGCGCTCGGCGTCTGGTCCTGCGCGGACGCCGACATGGAGTTCACCAGGTGCGCGCCGAGGTAGCCCGCCCACATCGCGACCAGGATCGCGACGCCACCCATGGTGGGCGTGCCGCGCTTGGTCTTGTGGCTCTGCGGGCCCTCTTCGCGGATCTCCTGGCCGAAACCCTGCCGGGAGAAGATCTTGATCAGGTAGGGCGTCAGCATGATCGACGTGATCAGGGCGATGGCCGCCGCGATCAGGATGCTCTTCACTTGCTGCCCGCCTCCAGGAGAGCCTCGGCAACCCGCCACAGGCCGTATGAGTTGGATGCCTTCACCAGGACGACGTCACCGGGCCGCACCTGGTCGCGCAGCAGCTCGACGGCCGCCGTCACGTCGGGCACCAAAATCGCTTCTTCGCCCCAAGATCCTTCCAGGTGCGCCCCTTGGTGCATCGCGCGGGCGTCCTGACCGACCACGACCAGCTTGTTGATGTCCAAGCGGACCGCGAGCCTGCCGATCTCGTCGTGCGCGCGGATCGAGTCCGCGCCCAGTTCGGCCATCGGCCCCAGCACCGCCCAGCTGCGGCGGGCGGGCGTGGCGGACCGGGAGATGGTGGCGAGCGACTTGAGCGCCGCGCGCACCGACTCCGGGTTGGCGTTGTACGCGTCGTTGACGACCGTCACACCGTCGGGACGTTCGGAGACCGCCATGCGGTGCGCGGACACCCGTGCCGCGGCGCCGAGGCTCTCCGCGACCTGCGCCGGGGTCGCGCCCAGCTCGATGGCGATGGCGGCGGCGGTCAGGGCGTTGCCGACCTGGTGCGGCCCGTGCACGGCCAGGCGGACGTCCGCCTCGCCGACGGGCGTGACCAGGGTGAAGCGGGCGCGTGCCTGCTCGTCCAGCTCGACGCCCTTCGCGCGGACCTGCGCGGACGGGTTCTCGCCGACGAGGACGACCTTGGCCTTCGTGCGGCCGGCCATGCCCGCGACCAGGGGGTCGTCGGCGTTGAGGATCGCGATGCCGTCCTCGGGCAGCGCCTCGACCAGCTCGCCCTTGGCCAGGGCGATGTTCTCCCGGGAGCCGAACTCGCCGACGTGCGCGCTGCCGACGTTCAGCACCGCGCCGACGCGGGGCACGGCGACCCGGCACAGCTCGGCGATGTGGCCGATGCCGCGCGCACTCAGCTCCAGGACGAGGAACCGGGTGTCCTCGTCGGCCCGCAACGCCGTCCAGGGGTGGCCCAGCTCGTTGTTGAACGACCCCGGCGGCGCGATGGTCGGGCCGAGCGGGGCCAGCACCTGGGCGATGAGGTCCTTGGTGGACGTCTTGCCGGACGACCCGGTGACGCCGACGACGGTCAGGTCCTCCAGCCGGTCCGTGACGTGCCGGGCCAGCTTGGCCAGGGCGGTCAGCACCGCCGCGCCCGCGCCGTCGGTGTCGCCGGACAGCACGTAGGCGTTGCCCTCGGCCCGGTCGACGGGCGGCGCGATGACCGCGGGCGCGTCGACCTCCCGGCCCGCGAGCACGCCGACCGCGCCCCGCTCCACGGCCTGGGCGGCGAAGTCGTGGCCGTCGACGCGCGCGCCGGGCAGCGCGAGGAACAGACCGCCGGGGGTGATCTCGCGGGTGTCGAACTCGACGCTGCCGGTGACCACCTCGGCGCCGGTGGCGTGGTGCAGCGTGCCGCCGACGACCTCGGCGATCTCGGCGAGGCTGAGCTGGATCACCGGGTGGCTCCTCTGATCGCGTCGGTCAGTGCGTCCACGTCGGAGAACGGCTGCACGACGCCCGCGACCTCCTGGCCGGTCTCGTGGCCCTTGCCCGCGACCACGACGACGTCGCCGGCGCGCGCGAGGGACACGGCGTGCTCGATGGCGCGGCGGCGGTCGCCGATCTCCACGACCTCGCCGCGCTCGGCGTCGGGCACGGCCAGCGCGCCGTGCAGCATCGCGGCCCGGATGCGCGCCGGGTCCTCCGTGCGCGGGTTGTCGTCGGTGACGATCAGGACGTCGCTGCGCCGCGCGGCTTCCTCGCCCATGAGCGGGCGCTTCGCCGTGTCGCGGTCACCGCCGCAGCCCAGGACCGTGATGACGTGGCCGGTGGCGCGGGCGCGGACCGCCTGGAGCGCGAGGGCGACGGCGGCCGGCTTGTGCGAGTAGTCGACGACGGCGGTGAAGTCCTGGCCCTCGTCGACGCGCTGCATCCGGCCGGGCACCTGCACGGTGCGCAGGCCCTCGCGGACGGCGTCGAGCGGGATGCCCCGCACGTGCAGGCAGGCGATGGCCAGCAGGGCGTTGGCGACGTTGAAGTCGCCGGGCAGGCTCAGCTCGACGTCGAGCGTGACGCCGTCCGGGCCGTGGGCGGTGAACGTCTGCTCACCGGTGGCGGAGACGGTGACGTCGGTGGCCGTCCAGTCGGCGGGCTTCGTGGTCGCGACCGTGACGGTGGCGTCCTTGACCAGGCGAGGGCCCCACTCGCCGTCCACGCAGACCACCTCGGTGCGGGCCCGGCCGTCGAACAGCTCGGCCTTGGTCCGGAAGTAGTCCTCCATGTCCGGGTGGAAGTCCAGGTGGTCCTGGGAGAGGTTGGTGAACGCGCCGATCGCGAACCCGACACCGCCGACCCGGCCCAGGCGCAGGGCGTGGCTGGAGACCTCCATGGCCACGTCCGTGGTGCCGCACTCGACCATCACGGCCAGCAGGGCCTGCAGGTCGGGGGCCTCGGGGGTGGTGAGGGCGCTGTCGAGCCGGTTGCCCGCGACGCGCGTCTCGACCGTGCCGATGAGCCCGGTGGCGCGACCGGCGGCCCGCAGCGCCGACTCGATCATGTAGCTGGTGGTGGTCTTGCCGGAGGTGCCCGTCACCCCCCACACGGCGAGCTCGGTGGACGGGTCGCCGTACACGCCGGAGGCGAGCAGCCCGAGGACCGCCCGGGGGTCCGGGTGCACCAGCACGGGCACGCCGTGGACCTTCGCCGCTCCTTCCGCGTCGGTCAGCACGGCCACCGCGCCGTTCTCGACGGCTTGGGCGGCGAAGTCGGCGCCGTGCACCCGCGTGCCCGGCAGCGCGGCGAACAGGTCGCCGGGTCGCACGTGCTGGGCGCGCAAGGTCACGCCGCTGACCTGGACGTGCGCCCGGTCGGGGGCGGTCAGGTGAGCGTCGATGGTCGTGGCGAGCTCGGACACGGCAACGGGCTGGGTGCGGGAAGGGCGAGGCGGAGCGGTCGCGACCTTGCCCTCGAGCTTGGCAGGCACGCGCGGAAGGCTACCGGCGCACGGAGAGTGTTCGTCCGGCACGTCCACTCCGGACCGCCTTGCCGTCACCAAACCTGAATAGATTCCACGTAGTGCGAGGTCGAGCCGCTGCCCCTAGTGCACCAGCGGCACGATCGGGCTCTGCTCCGCCGACAGCGGGATCTGGTAGCGCTGCGCCAGGTACGACGCGATGTCGTGGAACAGCGGCGCGGCCGACTGGGGGCTCTGGGTGGGGTTGTCGAGCATGATGCCGACCACGAACCTGGGGTCGTCGGCGGGCAGGATGCCCGCGAACGTGATCCAGTACTGCGAACTGCTGTAGCAGCCGCACTTCGGGTCGATCTGCTGCGCCGTGCCCGTCTTGCCGCTGATCTGGTACCCCGGCAGCGCCGCCGGCGTGCCCGTGCCGCTCTGCAGCGCCGAGTCCGGCCCGGACGCCTTCTGCACCACCGCGCGGAACATGTCACGGACCGTGCGGGCCGTCTGCGGCGACACGACCTGCTCGGTCTCCGGCGGGCTCATCTCCTTGCGGCTGCCGTCGGCCGACACCTCGGCCCGCACGATGCGCGGCGCGATGCGCACACCGTCGTTGGCGATCGCCTGGTACATCCCGGTCATCTGCAGCAACGTCATGTTCAGGCCCTGGCCGATCGGCAGGTTGCCGAACGTCGAACCGGACCACTGCTTCAACGGCGGCACGTACCCGGGCTCCTCGCCGGGCAGCCCCGACTGGGTCCGCTTGCCGAGCCCGAACTTGCGCAGCATGTCCGAGTACCGGTCCTGGCCGATCTTCTGCGCCGTCATCAGCGTGCCCACGTTGGACGACTTCGCGAACACGCCGGTGAACGTCATGTCCAGCAGGCCGTGGTCCCACCAGTCCCCGATCACCCGGTCGGCGACCTCGATGCTGCCGTCGACCCGCAGCACGCTGTCGGGCTGGTAGACGCCGTCCTCGACGGCCGTCGCCGCGGTCACCACCTTGTTCACCGACCCCGGCTCGAACACCGAGGTGACGGCGATGTTGCGCAGCTGGTCGTCGGTGGCCTTGCCGAAGTCGTTCGGGTCGAACGTCTTGTCGTTGGCCATCGCCAGGATCTCGCCGGTCCGGGAGTCCATCACCACCGCGGAACCGCTGCGCGCCGCCGTCCGGACCGTGTAGTCGGTGACCATGCGCTGCAACGCGTACTGCGTGTCCAGGTCCAGCGTCAGCTCGAGGCTCTTGCCGGGCGTGGCGGCGGCCAGCTCCTGCGACCGGTTCGGCCCCGGGATGACCACGTCGTCGTTGCCCTGCATGGTGTCCACGACCCGCAGCCCGTTGCGCCCGGCGAGCAGGTTGTCCTGCGCGTTCTCCAACCCGAGCAGGCCGTGCGTGGCGGGCGGCTCCGTGTCCTTGCGCCAGTTCGCCGCGCCGATGATGTTCGAGGCCAGCTCGCCGTTCGGGTACACGCGCACGGCCCGCGCCTCGGAGCCGATGTCGTAGTACTTGTCCGTGATGACGGCGGCCTTGCCGGGGTCGACGTTGTCCACCAGCTCCACGTACGTGGTGTCCTGGGAGAGCTTCGCGAGCATGGTGTCGCGGTCGGTCTTCTGCCCGGCGACCTCCTTGCCCAGCGTCTGCTCGACGAACTCGGCGATGTCGGCGAGGCGGTCCTCGAAGGTGCCGATGTCCGGGTCGCTCTCCAGCGCCTTCGCCCACTCCAGGCGCATCCGCTGCGGCACGACGTAGAGCGCGCGCGCCTCCACGCTGAACGCCAGCTGGTTGCCGTTGCGGTCCAGGATCGAGCCGCGCGGCGCCAGGATCTCGATCTGCGTGGCGCGCTGCTGCTCGGCCTGCGCGGACAACGCCTCCGCCTGGAAGCCCTGGACCTGCACGAGCTTCAGCCCGGCCAGGAGCAGCGCGCCCACCAGCAGCAACCGGCCGACCGTGAGCCGGACCCGGCTGTTGCCTCCGCGCCGCGCACGGGGAGCGGGTCCCCGGACGGACAACGGGCGTCGCACGGGTCTGCCCCGGCTGGGCCCCGGCATCACTGACCTCCTGGTACCGGCTGTTCCACTGGTTCGTCCGTGCTCCGCGTCCGGGCTGGTCCGCCCGGTCAGCCCGGCGGCGGCTGCTGACCGCCCGCCTGCTGCCCGGTCTGGTCGCCGGTCGGCGGTTGCTGCCCGGTCGGCGGTTGCTGCCCGGTCGGCGGTTGCTGCCCGGTCGGCGGTTGCTGCCCGGTCGGGGGCTGCCCGGTCGACGTCTGCGCGGGCGGGGTGGTGGACGACGTGGGCGGTGGCGGCGGCCGCACCGCGGACGGCTTGCCGTAGATCTCGACCGAACCGTCCGGCAGCTGCCGCAACCGCGCCGGGTCGCCCGCCGGGACCAGGCCCAGCTTCGTCGCGGCGTCGGCCAGGCCGGGCGGCGACTCGGCCAGCGCGACCTCCTGCCGCAGCTGCTCGACCTGCCGGGCGAGCCGGGTCTCCTCGGCCCGCGCGTCCTGCAACCGGTACGAGTCCGCCGTCGCCTGGGTCGCCAGCCACATGATCGCCGCGATGCCGACGCCGAGCACGATCATCACCATCACCACGAACGGCGCCTTGGGCGCCGCCGCCGGCTGACGGGTCACCGCCGGACGGCGCTTCGACGACGTGCGCTGCGCACGTCGCGCGTAGGCCCGCTCCGCCGCGGCCGACCGGCGGCGCTCCGCCGGCACGGCCTTCAACGAGCGCTCACGGGGCTTGGACGACCTGGCCGGTGACGACGCGCCGCCCCCGGTCCGTGCCGGTGCGCTCATGTCGCCTCCCGGACGCGTTCCGCCGCTCGCAGCCGCACGGAGGCGGCCCTCGGGTTCTCCTCGATCTCCTGCTCGTTCGCCTGCTCCGCGCCCCTGGTCACCAGCCGCAGCTGGGGACCGTGGCCGGGCAGCTCCACCGGCAGGTCCTGCGGTGACGTCGACGTGGCCAACGCGGTGAACGCCCGCTTGACCATCCGGTCCTCCAAGGACTGGTAGGACTCCACGACGATGCGCCCGCCGACGGCCAGCACCGACAGCGCGGCGGGCAGCGCCAGGCGCAGCGACTCCAGCTCCTCGTTCACCTCGATGCGCAACGCCTGGAACGTCCGCTTGGCCGGGTGGCCGCCCGTCCGGCGGGTCGCCGCGGGCACCACCGCGTACAGCAGCTCGACCAGCCGGCCGCTGGTGGTGAACGGCTCGCGCTCGCGCTCCCGCGCCACGGCCCCGGCGATCTTGCGGGCGAACCGCTCCTCGCCGTAGTCGCGCAGGATCCGGGTCAGGTCGTCCACCGAGTACGTGTTCAGCACGTCGGCCGCCGTCGTCCCGGTGCCGGCGCTCATCCGCATGTCCAGCGGCGCGTCCTTGGAGTAGGCGAACCCGCGTTCCTCGGCGTCCAGTTGCAGCGAGGACACCCCGAGGTCCATCAGGATCCCGTCGACCTTCGCGCCGCCGACCGCCGAGGCGATCCCGTCGTACGTGGTCTGCACGAACTCCACGCGGTCGCCGAACGGCGCCAACCGCCGCCGGGACAGCTCGATGGCCTGCGGGTCGCGGTCCAGCCCGATCAGCCGCACCCGCGGGTGCGCTCGCAGCACCGCTTCGGAGTGCCCGCCGAGACCGAGCGTGCAGTCGACGAACACGGCGTCCCGATCGGCCAACGCGGGGGCCAGCAGGTCGAGGACGCGATCGAGCAGCACCGGCACGTGACGCGCCTGCTCCACCATGTCCCCTCCCTCGATGGTCCCCCCTCACAAGACAAGAAAATTCGGGTGTCGTCAGGTCCCCGCCCGCCCGTCGGACCTGGCGCCGGGGAAGGTGCGCCAGGGCCGAAAGCCGAGCGGACCGAGGCCTCACGGCACCCGAAACCTCGAAACAACGGCCTTTCCAGCCGATCTAGAAGACGCCGGGCAGCACCTCCTCGCGCGCCGTGGCGTAGCTGTCCTCGTGTTCTTCGAGGTAGCGCTGCCACGCCTGCGCGTCCCAGATCTCCAAGCGGTTGATCGCGCCGATGACCACGCACTCCTTGGTCAGCCCCGCGTACCGCCGCAGCTCCGGTGCGATCGACACCCGGCCCTGGCCGTCCGGCCGCTGCTCGTCCGTCCCCGCGAACAGGTAGCGCTGGTAGGCGCGGACCGCCTCGTTGGTGAAAGGAGCGTCCGCCACCTTGCGCGCCATCTGCTCGAACTCGGCCCGAGGGAACACGTAGAGGCAGTGGTCCTGGCCCTTGGTGACCATGAGACCCCCCGCTAGCGCGTCCCGGAACTTCGCAGGCAGCGTCAGTCGGCCCTTGTCGTCCAGCCTCGGGTAGTGCGTGCCCAGGAACACGGCGCCCACCTCCCGACGCCGGAAGCTTCACTTCCGACCGGCAGTGGAGCCCCCGTCTGCCCCACCGGCCGCCACAGTACCCCACTTTTCACCACAGTCAACGCTGAAACGGGTGGTCGCACAGCCCTTGCCGGAGCGTTTGCGCAGGTAGAAGGAAGATGGCCACTGTGGAGCGTGGTGGGGGACGCCGAGCGCGACCACCCCCGCAGGTGAGCCGATCCGGCCCGAACTCCACCCGGATGGCCCAGCGAAATCGGGCAAAACCGGTTCTCCGGCGACCCTGGTGGGGAATCGTGGTGGAGCGGGGGTGAACCGGCCGGTTCGGCGGCCCGTGGAATCCCCAGGCACGAAACTGTTCAATCGGTGTAGGGCGCTTCGCCCTGGTTTGACACACTGCGTGAAACGCTCACCGCCACCGCGAACCGGTCGCGGTAGGGCCGCGCCCTGCTCCAGGAGGTCGAGTGACTCCGAGTACACAGCCAGCCGCGCTGCCAGAACACTCCTACGGGGGCAGCGGCTCGCCGGCGGGCAACCAGGCGGGACCCGCCGCCGGAGCCGACAACCGGACCCCGCACGCCAACCACGTGCCGGTCCGGGAGGAAGCGCTCGCGGAGCTGCACGCCACGGTGGCCCGGATCGCCGCCAACGTGGAGAAGGTGATCGTCGGCAAGCCGGACGTCGTCCGCGTCGCGCTGGTCACCCTGCTGGCCGAGGGCCACCTGCTCGTCGAGGACGTGCCGGGCGTCGGCAAGACCTCGCTGGCCAAGGCGCTGGCCCGGTCCATCGACTGCACCGTGAGCCGCATCCAGTTCACGCCCGACCTGCTGCCGAGCGACATCACCGGCGTGTCGATCTACAACCGGCAGGACAACGACTTCGAGTTCCGCCCCGGCCCGGTGTTCGCGAACATCGTGGTGGGCGACGAGATCAACCGGGCCTCGCCGAAGACCCAGTCCGCGCTGCTGGAGTGCATGGAAGAGCACCAGGTCACGGTGGACGGGCAGACCTACCCGCTCGGCGCGCCGTTCATGGTGATCGCCACGCAGAACCCGATCGAGATGGAGGGCACCTACGCCCTGCCCGAGGCGCAGCGCGACCGGTTCACCGCGCGCGTCTCCATCGGCTATCCGGACCCGGCGGCCGAGCTGGCGATGGTCGACGAGCACGCGGGCCACGACCCGATGGCCGACCTGCGCGCGGTGTCCGACGCCGAGCAGGTGCTCCGGCTGGTCACCGTGGTGCGGCGGGTGCACCTCTCGCCGGAGATCCGCCGGTACGCGGTGGACCTGGTCGGGGCCACCCGGCGGCTGCCCGAGCTGCGGCTGGGCGCGTCGCCGCGCTCGACGTTGCAGCTGGTGCGGGCGGCCCGGGCGCAGGCCGCGCTGGCCGGTCGCGACTTCGTGGTGCCCGACGACATCCACGCGGTGGCCGTGCCGGTGCTGGCGCACCGCCTGGTGCTGACCGCGGAGGCGCAGGCGGCCCGCCGGTCGTCGGCCGACCTGGTGCGCAACCTGCTGCAACGGGTGCCGGTGCCGCAGGCGGCGCTGGACCCGGCCGGGCAGTTCCTGCACAACGTCAACCCGAACAACCACCGCTGACATGCGCGGAGCCCTGTCCGGGCTGACCACCCGGGGCCGGTGCCTGCTGGCCGCGGGGTTCGCGGCCGGGTTGTGCGCGATCGTGCTCAACGAGCGCGACCTGCTGCGCGTGGCCGCGTTCGTGGTGGCCCTGCCGCTGCTGGCGGCCTGGCTGGCGCAGCGGGCCAGGGTCGGCCTGCACGCGACCCGGCTGCTGCACCCCAGCCGCGTCCAGGTGGGCTCGGCGACGGACGTGCGGGTGGAGCTGCGCAGCGCCGGACGACTGCCGACCGGCGGGCTGCTGCTGGAGGACGCGGTGCCGTACGCGCTGGGCGCGCGCCCGCGGTTCGTGGTGGAGCGCCTGCCCCGCAACACGGTGACCGTGCTGCGCTACCCGCTCAAGCCGGTGATGCGCGGCGTGCAGCAGGTGGGTCCGCTGATGGCGCGGATCACCGACCCGTTCGGCCTGGCCGAGTTCGACCGGGAGATGGCGGGCCGCAGCAGGCTGGTCGTGGTGCCCCGGGTGGTGGGGCTGGCCGGGCTGCCGAGCGGTTCGGGCATGGGCTCCGGTGACGACGGCTCGATCCGGCTGCGAGCCGGCCAGGGCGAGGACGACGCGGTCGTGCGCCCCTACCGGCACGGCGACGACCTGCGGAAGGTGCACTGGCGCTCGACCGCGCGGCGCGACGAGCTGATGGTGCGGGTCGAGGAACGGCCGTGGCGCGGCGGCACGACGGTGCTGCTGGACCACCGGCTGGCCGCGCACCGGGGCAGCGGTCCCGGCGCGAGCCTGGAGTGGGCGGTCTCCCTGGCCGCGTCCATCTGCCTGCACCTGCACCGGTACGGCCACCAGGTGCGCCTGGTCGGCGACGACGGCCGGGTGCTGGCGGGCGGTCCGGGCAACAGCGGGTACAGCGACGCGGTGGTGCTGGACGCGTTGGCCGCGCTGGCGCCGTCGCACCGCCGTGAGCCCGCCACCGGGGTGGACCCCGGCGCGGGCCAGGAAGTGATCGCGATCCTCGGCGGCAGCACGCCCGCCGTGGTGGACGCGTTGGTCCGCAACCGGCCGCGCGGGATGCGCAGCCTCGCGGTGGTGATGGACGTCCGCGCGTGGGCGTCCGCGTCCGAGGACCCGGCGCCCGACCCGGCCGACGCCCAGCGGCTGCTGAGCGGCGCGGGGTGGGGCGTGGTCGTGGCGCGGCCGTCGACGCCGATGGGCCAGGTCTGGCAGGAGCTGTGCCACAGCGCGGGCAACCGCGGCCCCGTGGTGCGCACGGAGGTGGGCTAGGTGACCGGCAGGACCAGTGCGGTGGGCAACGACAACTGGG
Organism: Saccharothrix sp. 6-C; assembly: GCF_016695385.1. Lineage (NCBI taxonomy): Bacteria > Bacillati > Actinomycetota > Actinomycetes > Pseudonocardiales > Pseudonocardiaceae > Saccharothrix > Saccharothrix sp. 6-C. The sequence continues at coordinate 6,814,760 of NZ_CP064192.1, forward strand.
TGGTCAACGCGACACCGGCGGTGGCCGGCCTGGCCACGCTGTGCGCGGCGACGGCGTTGTCGAGCGTGCTCGACGGCGTGCTGTGGCTGGTGTACCTGGCCGTGGCGATCGCGGTGGTCGGCGGCACGGGCGTGCTGCTGCGCGCGACGCGGGTGCCCGCGCCGGTGGTCGCCCTCGGGCAGCTGCTCGCGCTGACGTGCCTGCTGGTGACGATCTTCACCCGCAGCGGTGTGCTCGTCGTGCTGCCCGGTCCGCAGTCGTTGCAGGACCTGCTGTCGGTGCTGGCCGACTCGATGGCCGAGGTGCAGACCGGTGTGCCGCCGGTGCCGGACAGCCCGGCCATGCGGTGCCTGGTGATGGTGGCGATCGGCGTGGTCGCGATCCTGGTGGACACCCTGGCGGTCGGCCTGGGGGCGCCCGCCGCATCGGGGCTGGTGCTGCTGTGCGTGTTCGCGGTGCCCGCGTCGCTGGCCGACGAGATGCTGCCGCTGTGGACGTTCGTGTTCGGCGCGGGGGCGTTCGCGCTGCTGCTGGCCGTGGACGGGCAGCACCGGCACGAGGCTTGGCGCGGCCGGTTGCCCCACCGCGGGCAGAGCGGGTCGGGACCGGCGGCGACGGCGGTGGCCGGGATGGCCGTGGTCGTCGCGCTGCTGGCGGGCCTGAGCCTGACCGTGGTCGGCACGGTCGGCCGGCTCCCCGGCACCGGCGAGGAGATCGGCGGCGGCAACGGCGGGCTCGGCATCGACCCGATGACGCAGCTGCGCGGCATGCTCAACCAGGGCGCGCCGCGCGAGCTGTTCCGGGTGCGCAACATGCCGGGCACCTCGGCGTACCTGCGGGCGATGACGTTGCGCCAGTACGTGCCGGACAAGGGCTGGGAGCTGGGCGGGAGCATGCCCGAGGGCGTGCCCGCGAACGGCCCGCTGCCCTGGCAGCCCGGCGACCCCGGCGGCGGCGAGGTCTCCGACATCCGGATCGAGCCGGTGAACTGGGTGGACAACTGGCTGCCGGTGTACGGCCGGCCGCGCGAGGCGCGGGCGGTCGACGACAACTGGAGGTTCGACCCGGAGCGCGGGATGATCTACAGCGTCCGGCCGCGCAAGTCCGGTGAGTACACGCTGGAGACGGTGTTCGACACGCCGTCGGCGGACACCCTGCGCAAGGTCGGCCGGCAGGCCGACATCGACCCCGCCTACCTGGAGGCGCCGGGCGTCGAGGGCCGGGTCGCGGAGCTGGCGCGGCGGATCGTGTCCGGGAACGACAACCAGTTCGACCAGGCGACGGCGTTGTACCGGTACTTCACCGACGGCACGCAGGGCTTCGAGTACACGACCCAGACCTCGACCGCGAACACGTCGGTCGACGCGCTGGAAGACTTCGTGTTCAACGGCAAGAAGGGGTACTGCGAGCAGTACGCGTCGGCGATGGCGATCATGGCGCGGTCGGTCGGCATGGCGTCGCGGGTGGCGCTCGGCTTCACCGCCGGCTACGCCACCGGCGACGTGCAGACCATCACGTCGCAGGACGCGCACGCGTGGGTCGAGATCTACTTCGCCGGCTACGGCTGGATGACCTTCGACCCGACGCCGCTGTCGGACGGCCGCGGCGTGACCCCGCCCTACATCTCCGGGTTGGACGCCGACGACGAGGAAGACGACCCCAGCGCGAGCGCCACGACGACCACGACCACCACGGTGGCTCCGGGCACGTCGGCGTCCGCGTCGGCCGTGCCGGACGCGTTGGGGCAGGACGGGACGTCCTCGGCGGACGAGTCCACGCCCACGTGGCACCTGGTGACGCTCGGGGTGGTCGCGCTGCTCGCGCTGCTGGCGACGTTGGCCGTGCGGTTCGGCGGTGCGCGACTGGCCCGGCCGGTGTGGCTGCGGACGGCCGCGGTGGTGGCGGCCGTGGCTGGTTGGGCGGTCGTGGCGGCGTTGGTGTTGGCGCTGCTGTCGTGGTGGTTGGCGGTGCTGCTGCTGCTGGCGTTGGCGGTGGCCACACCGGCGGCCGTGCGGACCTGGCGGCGGCAGCAGCGGTTGCGCGCGGTGGCCGGGCTGGGTCCGGAGGCGGCGAGCGCGGCGTGGCAGGAGCTGGTCGCCGAGTCCGTGGACCGGGGGACGCGGGTGCCGCGCACGGAGACCGTGCGGGTCGCGGCGCGGCGGCTGGTGCGGGTGCACAACCTCGATGAGCAGGGGCGGGACGGGCTGCGTGCGGTCGTGGGCGCGGTGGAGCGGTCCTGGTACAGCGCGCAGTCGGCCGCGGACCCGTCGTTGCCCGGGGCGGTGGACAACGTGCGCCAGAGCCTGAACCGCAACGCGCCGTTGGCGCTGAAGGCCAAGGTCCTGCCGCGTTCGGTGCTCCAGCCGAAGCCCCCGGTGGAGCAGGACCCGGACGAGTGACCGCGGGGCGGCGAGCGGCGTGAGTCGGCTGAGGGCCGGGGGACTTCGACACTCCCCCGGCCCTCTTCCTGCTGCCTGACCGAAGGGCTGCTGCCTGGCTTGGACTGCCCCGCACGCAGACGGCCCGCCCCGGAGGTTCCCGGGGCGGGCCGTCTGCGTTGTTCAGTCGTTCAATCGGGCTGTCGCGCGGACTACTCGTCCTCGAAACGGCGACGGAAACGTTCTTCCATCTTCTGTGAGAACGAGCTGCGGCTGGGCCGGCTTCCCTCTTCGCTGGGCTCTTCGGCACCCTGGTCACCACGACGCAACGTCGTCACGGTGAGCAGTACGCCGAAGAACATCAGCAGGAAGCCGACCACGCTCACCACCGGGATACCAGCGAGCTTCGGCAACATCACACCCGTCACCAGCAGTGCCACACCCACGGCGAACAACGCGATGCCTTGGATGCGACGCCGTCGGGACGGCTTGCGCAGCTTGGCACCGCGCACAGTGGATGCGAACTTCGGGTCCTCGGCGTAGAGCGCGCGCTCGATCTGGTCGAGCAGTCGCTGCTCGTGCTCGGAGAGTGGCATGGCTCCTCCTCCGGCACAGCGGTCGCGGGCGCCGGGTAATCACGGTTGCCGCCGGTCCCGGCGGACGCCCCGCCCTGGGGGCGTCACAACCAGGATACGATTCGCGAGGCTTGGCGACTACCCAGTCCGTGCCCCTAAGCGGTTCGTTCTGTCACCATCATCCTCACGGGTCAACGGTCAGACCACCGTGAGGTCGCACAAGTGGCCCCGAGGTCAACTGTCAAGCCCCCGGAAAGCTCCGATGTTCACTCCCCTGCGAGGGTGATCCAGAGCCCATGACTACGCAACCGTGACCCCTGAACGACCCACGGTGCCCGCTCACCTCTTCTCCGGTCCCACTTTCGGACCTCCCGCGCACGGCCCGTAGTCGACCGGACACGCCGCCGACCGAGCCGGCGGAGACCAAGATCACAGCCGGTCGCGCCCCCTCCCCGCCCCGGCGAGCTGCGCCGAGGGCCGAGTACGGAACTACGAACCGGACCCGAACCGACCCGCATCGCATTGTTAGCTCAGCGTGTTTGTCACTTCGCTTTGCGTAGCGACTGCCTCTTGAGTGGATAGATCAGCAAGCGGGCGTGCGGGACGCGATCCGCTTGATTTGCCCTCCTTTCTTCCCGGGCCGGTGGAGCCGGACAGGACCGGCCCGACGACCCGTGATCGACCGCCGCCCCGGACCGACTCCGGTCGGTTCGGGACGGCCGCGGTTGATCGGGGCGGTTGAGCTGGGCAGGCAGCGGTGTTGGCTGCCAGGTCGAGCCGGGTTGCGACGGACCGGCCGGCGCGGTGGGTCCGGATCGGACGGGTAGTTGTCGGCGGGAGGGCGCGATCAGGTCGCGGTCGGCGGCAGGTTGAGGTGGCAGCGGTTCGGTGAGGTCGGCGGAGCAGGTTGAGGTCGACGGTCGGAGGGCCGCGACCATCGGAGGGCGGCGACCATCGGAGGGCGGCGGTCAGAGGACGGCGGTCAGAGGACGGTCGTTGGGGAGGCGGGTTGGTGGCTCGGTGGGATGAGGTGAGGGCTCGGCGAGCTGGAACGGAGTTAGTGGCCGGGATGTGACAGAGCCGCCAGGCACAGCCGCCAGGCACAGCCGCCAGGCAGGGTCCGGGGTGGACGAGGTCCGGGGTCGGTGGGGTTCGGCCCGGTCAGTGGTGGGGTGGGGGCCTCCTTGGGGGTGGGAGGTGGCGGGTGGTGATGTGAGGGGTTGGGCGGGTGGTGGCTTGGGTGGCCGCTCGCAGTAGGTCTTGGGCCACGGCTGTGGGTGATTGACGCAGGCGGGTCGGGGTGGTGTGCAGGACGATGACGCCGGCGGCTTTGAGGAGGTCCGGCCGGGGGTGCGCGGTGGTGAACTGCCAGGCCAGGGCGAGGTCGGGCCACCAGGCGTCGGCGATGCCCAGGGGCCGGCCCTCGGCGCTCGCCAGGGGGACGCCCCACGCCGGTGGCGGCAGGGGCAGGTCGTCCAGGACGGCCCTCGCCCAGGCTTGGGGCACCGACCGCACACCGTCGGCCAGTTCGGAGAGGACTTGTCTGGCCTGTTCCGACGACCTGGCCAGCCCTGCCCTCAGCTCGGCCACCGGGACCCCGCCGTGGCGCACCACCTCGGTCAGCACGGCGCGGAGGTCGTCAGGCTGGTGCAGTGACTTGGCGGTGTCGACGGCGGCCCTCGCCAGCGGTGCGGTCAGGAAACCTCGGCGCAGGACGGGGGCCGGTAAACGGCTGACCCTGGTGACGCGGACCTTCGCGGCCGGTTCGAGGGCGCGGTCGACGAGGATCTGGACCGGGCCGGTGGCGGGCAGCGCGCGGAGGCCGTGCAGTTGCAGGGCGTCCACCCCGGTGATCAGGCTGCGCGGGCCGCCGTACCGGAGGGCCGCGCGGACCAGTTGCGCGCGCGTGGGCGGGGTCCGGGCCAGGAGCAGGATTCCCGGTAGGACGTGCTGCCACGGGCCCCTCGGGCGGCAGCGGGCGGCCAGTTCCCCGCTCGGCAGACCCAGGCCCAGGAGCTCCGACGCGGTGGCGACGCGGTGGGGGAAGAGACCGCCCAGGGCGTCGAGGTCGATGGTGGTTCGCATGTGTCCACCATCGGCGGTCCGGGTGGGAGGGTCGAGAAGAAGATCGCGAACTGTGGACAACTCGACGGGCTGTGGACAACTCGGCGAGGACGGACGTGAATGAGGCCTTCCGCAGACCCGACCGTCTGCGGAAGGCCTCGGCGAACGGCGGCCACCCCTCGTTGGCCACCGCGTGGTCTACAGGCGGACGAGGTCCTCGTGGATCTCCACGTCCAGCTCGCGGCGGACGGAGCGGACCTCGCGCCAGGCGTCGTACACGGCGACCAGGCCGCCGGCGAGCACGAAGGAAACGGCGAGCGCGACCACACCGTCGAGATCGGACTTGACGACCACCACCACGGCGGCCCACGCCATGACGGCGGTGAAGGCAAGGGTGCTCGCGAGGCGTTCGGTGAACCGCCGGCGAGACCTGGCGGGCTCCTCGATGTGGTTCATGGCTCCCCCTCTGAACTCGGCTGATGACTCATTTCTACGAGTCCCTGGCCTGGAGTTCTGCGTCAGATGACGCACAAGGGGACATCAGTTGGTGAAGTCGTAGAGCCTGCTCACCCGGTGGATGTCGATCTTTCGCCGCCCGGTGCTGATGATGCCCTCCTCGCGCAGCCCGCGCAGCACCCGCACGAGCGATTCCCGTGACGTGCCCGCGATGCCGGCGAGGTCCTCCTGGCTCAACGCGATCGCGCCCTGGTCGGCGATCCCCCGCTCCAACGCCATGTCGATGAGCACGGCGGCGACGCGCTGCGTGGCCGTGCCGCTGATCTGCACGCGCTGGCGGTCGGTGTCCCGTTGCCGCGACACGACGACGATCAGCACGGACCACGCGATGCGCGGGTGCCGCTGGCACAGGCCGGCGAACGAACCGGCCGACAGCACCAGCGCCCGCACCTCGCCCAGGGCCCGCACGGTCGCCGAACGCGGCCGGCCGTCGACCGCCGAGCGCTCACCGACGATGTCGCCCGCGCCGCGCACGGCCAGCACCTTCTCGCTGCCGTTCGCCGTGGTCGCGGTCACCCGCAGCAGACCTCGGCGCACGACCAGCACGTGCCGCGTCACCTCGCCCTCGTGGCAGATCACCGAGCCGGGCGGGTAGTCGCGCTCGACACCCGTCGCCATGAGCACCTCGTGCTCGGAGGGCGAGAGCAGACCCCAGAACCGATCCACGCCACCACTGTGCCCGGTGACCGGCGCGCGGGACGCCGATCAGGCCCGCGACCACCCGAACGGCGCGATCACGGGGGTCGGGAAGCCGAACGCGCGCTCAGTCCCCGCGGTCCGGTTTGGGCTCGTCGTGCCCCGACCTGGTCGGCCCCTGGCTCAGCAGCGAGGCCGGGCGGATCGCCGCCGTGCCGAACCTCGACCGCGCCTGGTCGGCCGCCTGCTCCGCCTCGCGCCAACCGCGCTCCGGCGCGTCGAACATCAGCTGCTCGCCGTCGTCGCCCTCGACCAGCTGCTCGATCCGCACCCCGATCAGCCGCACCGCGCCCGGCGGCACCTGCTCGTCCAGCAGGGTCGACGCCGTCTTGTAGACCTCCTGGGTCACGTCCGTGGCCACCCGCAACGTCTTGGAGCGGGTGATCGTGGTGAAGTCGGCGAACCGCACCTTGATCGACACCGTGCGCCCGCGCAGCCCCCGCGCCCGCAACGTCGCCGCCGAGCGCTCCGAGAGCCGCAACAGCTCACGGCGCAGCAGCCCCCGGTCGAAGTGGTCGACCTCGAAGGTCTCCTCCGCGCCGATCGACTTCTCCCGCGTGGACGGCACCACCGGCCGGTCGTCGTGCCCCTGCGCCAACGCGTGCAGGTGCTCGGCCAGCGCCACGCCGATCAGCCTGCGCAGGCGCGGCAACGGCGTCGCGGCCACGTCCGCCACCGTCTCCAGCCCCACCCGGTCCAGGCTCTCGGCCGTCCGCTTGCCCACGCCCCACAGCGCCGACACCGGCAGCGGGTGCAGGAAGGACAGCACCTCGTCGCGCGGCACGACCATGAAACCGTCCGGTTTGCACATCCCGGACGCGAGCTTGGCCAGGAACTTCGTCGGCGCCACGCCCACCGAGCAGGTGATCCCGTGCGCCTCCTGCACCTGCTCGCGGATCAGCTTCGCGATCTGCGCCGGGCCCAGGCGCAGCCGCTTCAGCGCCCCGCTCACGTCGAGGAACGCCTCGTCCAGGCTCAACGGCTCGACCAGCGGCGTGATGTCGCGGAAGATCGCCATCACCCCGCGCGAGATTTCCTGGTACCGGGCGAAGTTCGGCGGCACGAACACCGCGTGCGGCGCGAGGCGGCGCGCATGCGAGGTGGGCATCGCGGAGCGCACCCCGAACTCGCGGGCGATGTAGTTGGCCGACGCGACCACGCCGCGGTTCGCGGTGCCGCCCACGACCACCGGTTTGCGCGCCAGCTCCGGCCGGTCGCGGATCTCGACCGACGCGTAGAAGGCGTCCATGTCCACGTGCAGCATCGAGCAGCCGGTGTCGTCCGGCCAGACGTCGCCGCGGGCGAGGAAGCGATCGACCAGACCGCGCGGCAGGTTCGCGCTGCGGCCCACGACCACCTCCACCCAGACCGAACACCCGTTCGAGACTCTACTCCAGGCGGTAGACCCGCTGCGCGTTCTCCCACCCGATCAGGCGAGCGATCCGCTCCGCGTCCGCCAGGGCGAAAGCATGCTCCCTCAGCCCGGCCGACAGGAAGTCCGACAGCGCGCGGCGGAACGACAACGCGCCCAGGTAGTACAGCTCGGCCAGCGCGTACGCGTCGGTGGAGAACAGGAACTTGCCGAACGGCACGATCTCCAGCGCCTCCGCCAGCACCCGGCTCGCCCGGTGCGCCACCGAGTGCGTGGCCAGCCCCAGGTCCACGAACACGTGCGGGAACACCTGCGCCAGGTAACCGGCGGTGCGGTGGAACGGGTAGTTGTGCAGCAGCATGACCGGCACGCCGAGCGGCGCGGTGGCCCGCAGCAGGTCGGTGAGCAGCGACGGGTCGCACTCGTGCAGCGACAGGTCCGCGTCCCCGTAGCCGACGTGGAACTGCACGGGCAGGCCGCGGTCCAGCGCCTCCCACACCAGGAACCGGCTGATCACCTCGTCCGCGCACCGGGTCGAGCCGGACCTCAGCCAGCGGTCGGCCGCCGCCACCACCTCGGCGTCCGCCGGCCGGGCCGGGTCCAGGGCCAGCCCCACCCGGTAGGCCGCGACCGACTTCGCCGCGACCGCCGGCGACGAGTCCAGCACCGCCCGCACCCGCGCCGGGAACACCGAGGCCCCCTCGGCCACGACGTCCTCCGCCACCCGCTCCAGCCGCAGCACGCGATGTTCACGCGAACCGGTGAACGCGGAGGGGCTCACGAAGTCCTCCGGCCACACCCCGTCGTCCACCAGGAACGCCGAGATCTCCGCCGCCGACACCAGCGCCCGGTTCACCTCCGCCGCGCCCAGCGACCGCCGCCGCGCCACGTACTCGTCGGCGGGCGCGAGGACCGGCAGGTCCAGCAAAGGCGCACACCAGCGCCGCACCGCCAGCCCCAACGAGGAGTCGAACAGCGACGTGCCCAGCGGCGACGCGGACCCGGCCTCGGTCAGGTTCGACTCGAAGCCGTCCCGGTCGAGGTCGGCGTCGAGCACCCCGTGGCAGTGGTGGTCCACGAGGCGCAACGACGCCACGCACGGCAGCAGATGGTCCACTTGTTGAACAGTAGTGAGCTGGTGTAACCACGCACGATGGACACAGCGGAGCGGGAGCACCGACGTGCGCTGGCGGCCGAGATGGTGGACGACCTGCTGGAGCAGGACGTCGTGGCGGTCGCGTTGACCTGGGTCGACCACAGCGGCATCACGCGGGTGAAGTCGGTGCCGCTCGCGGGGTTGCCCAGAGCCGCCGCGGACGGTGTGGGCGCGTCACCGGTGTTCGACGCGTTCCTGCTGGACGACACGATCGTCACCGGGCGGCACGCGGGCGGGCCCGTGGGCGACCTGCGGCTGTACCCGGACCTGGACCGGCTCACCGTGCTCGCGGGCCAGCCGGGCTGGGCGTGGGCGCCGGCCGACCGCTTCGACCAGCGGGGCGAGCCGCACCCGCAGGACGAGCGCGGCCTGGCGCGGGCGGTGGCCGACCGGCTCACCGTGCACGGCTACGAGGTCCAGGCGGGTTTCGAGGTGGAGTGGGTCGTCGGGCAGGGCGACACCGACGAGTTCCGGCCCGCCACCACCGGGCCCGCCTACGGCCACGCCCGCCAGGTCGAGCTGTCCGACTACGCCGCGGACCTGCTGTCGGCGCTGGCCGAGCAGGACGTCGAGGTGCTCCAGTTCCACCCCGAGTACGCGCCGGGCCAGTTCGAGCTGTCCACCACGCCCGAGGACCCGGTGCACGCGGCGGACACGTCGGTGCTGGTGCGGGAGACGGTCCGGGCCATCACGCTGCGGCACGGCCTGCGGGCGTCGTTCTCGCCGAAGGTCACCGCCGACGGCGTCGGCAACGGCGGCCACCTGCACCTGAGCCTGTGGCGCGACGGCCGCAACCTGTTCGCGGACGGCGAGAGCTGGTTCGGCCTGACCGAGGACGCCGACGCGTTCGCCGCGGGCGTGCTGCGCCGGCTGCCCGCGCTGTGCGCGATCGGCGCGCCGTCGGTGGCCAGCTACCTGCGGCTCGTGCCGCAGCACTGGGCGGGCGCGTTCGCGGTGTGGGGGCTGGAGAACCGGGAGGCGGCGCTGCGCCTAGTCGCGGGCCGCGACCTGGAGGTCAAGTGCTACGACCTGTCGGCGAACCCGTACCTCGTGGTGGCGGCCACGATGGCGGCGGGCCTGGCCGGGATCGTGGAGCAGGCGCGGCTGCCGGAGCCGGTCGGGGTCGACCCGGTCGGGCTCCCGGGCGTCGAGCGCCTGCCGACGTCCCTGGCGGAGGCCGTGGCGGCGTTCGAGGCGGACGAGGCGCTGACCGAGGCGTTCGGCGCGGAGTTCGCCGCGACGATCGCCGACGTGCGGCGCGGCGAGATCGCCCGGTTCGCCGACTGCTCACCGGAGGAGGTCGCCGCGCTGACCCGCTGGCGGCACTGAGCGCCGTCAAGCGCCGCGCTGTGCCTCGTCCATCGCCTTGCGCAGCCGCGTGAGGGCCCGGTGCTGGGCCACCCGCACGGCGCCGGGCGTCGAGCCGACCGCCTCGGCGGTCTCCTCGGCGGACATGCCGAGGACCACGCGCAGGACGAGGATCTCCCGCTGCCGGTCGGGCAGGACGCCGAGCAGCCGTCCCATCCGCTCGGACAGCTCGCCCTGCAACGCCCGCTGCTCGGGGCCCGGCTCGGCGCCCGCGCTGTCGGGCAGCTCCGGCACGGACTCGGCGCGGTTGCGCGCCGACGCGCGGTGCGCGTCGGCCACCTTGTGCGCGGCGATCCCGTACACGAACGCCATGAACGGCCGGCCCTGCTCGCGGTAGTTCGGCAGCGCCTTCAGCACGGCGAGGCAGACCTCTTGGGCCACGTCCTCCGCCGACGCCGACGACCGCTGCCCCTGGCCGATCCTGGCCCGGCAGTACTTCACGATCACGGGTCTGATCGCGGCCAGCAGCGCGTCGACCGCCCGCCGGTCGCCGCGGACCGCCCTCTCGACGTACGCCTCGGGTCCCCCCTCCACACGTGCCGGTGGAGAGGACGGGACGTCCTCGCACTGCACGGACATCACCGACCTCCCCGGACTACCACGAAGTTCCGGCATAACCGACAGACCAACCACCATCGTTGCCATCGCGAGCTCCTCGGCGTCCGCGCGCTGGACGCCTCTCGGGGGCACATGCGAACGCGACGTCGACGACATACGGAGATGACGCGACTCACAAGAAGTTACCCCGAATGGCTGCGTTTGTTCCTCGAACGGAGTAAGCGTGCCCGATCACCGGTTGCGCTGCGTGACCAAGGATCGTCCAATCTCCCGTCGGAGCCGGACCAGCGCCCGGTGCTGCGCGACCCGGACCGCGCCCGGCGTGGCGTCGACGACCTCGGCGGTCTGCTCGGCCGTGAGCCCGACCACCACCCGCAGCACCAGGATCTCCCGCTGCTTGTCCGGCAGCAGGCGCAGCAGCCGGCCGATCCTCCGCGACAGGTCCGCCCGCAACGCCGACTGCTCCGGGCCGACGTGCTCGTCGTCCGGGCCGTCGGGCACCTCGGGCACCGGCTCGGCGCGGTTGCGCAACGCCGCGCGGTGCGCGTCCGCGACCTTGTGCGCCGCGATGCCGTACACGAACGCCAGGAACGGCCGCCCGTGGTCCTTGTAGGTCGGCAGGGCGGTCAACAGCGCCAGGCACACTTCCTGGGCCACGTCGTCGGCCGACGCGGACGACCGCTCCTGCCTGCCCACGCGGGCGCGGCAGTAGCGCACGACCAGCGGGCGGACGGTGGCCAGCAGGGAGGCGACCGCCCGGCGGTCGCCGGCGGCGGCGGCGCGCACCTCGTCTTCCAGGTCTTCGGGCACGGGTCCGGCCATCAGCCGGCCCAGGCTAAGTGCGGGTCTCCCACGGCGGGTCCTCTGCGGGTAGGCGGCGGAGACTCCGTTCTACCGCACTCAGGCCGGCTTTCGGCCCAGGACGTGCAACCGGGCGGCCACATCGCGCAGCGGCGGGCGGGTCGACGCGGCCAGCTCCAGCTCGGCCAGCGCCTCCGCCGCGCCCGGGTTGGCCTCCAGCACGGCGCCCGGGACCAGGTCGGACACCACGCCGTGGCCCTGGACCAGCTCCACCTTCAGCCCGGCCGCCACCACCGACGCCTCCAACCCGGCCACGTCGAACCGGCGCCGCAGCGGGTCGCGGGTCCCGGTGAGCTGACCGGCCTCGTCGTCCAGCAGCCGCCGGGCGTCCACCAGCCGGCCCGCGATGGCCCGGTGCAGCACGGCCGCGTACCGGTTCGCCACCAGCAACGACACCGCGCCGCCCGGGATCACCGCGGCGGCCAGCGCGGCCAGGGCGGCGCCGGCGTCGTCCACGACCTCCAGCAGCCCGTGCGCCAGGACCAAATCCGCCGAAGCGACCCGGTCCAACGCGTCGGTGTCGCCCTGAACAGCGGTGACCCGGTCCAGGACGCCTTCGTCGGCCGCACGGCGGTGCAACGTCGCCAGCGCGTCGGGGCTCGGGTCGATCACCGTCACGGTGCACCCGGCCACGGCCAGCGGCACGGCCCACACACCGCTGCCGCCGCCGACGTCGAGCACCCGCGGCGGTTCGCCGCCCCTGCGGTCCCGCGCGGCGGTCAGCTCGGCGTCGAGCACCCTGTGTACGGCGTCCGGTCGCATGGACGTAGAGCGTAAGGGCCGTAGGCTGCACTACGTGCATACGGTGGCGGTGCTCAGCCTCAAGGGTGGCGTTGGGAAGACGACGGTCGCGCTCGGTCTGGCGTCGGCGGCGCTGCGGCGTGGCGTCCGCACGCTGGTCATCGACCTCGATCCGCAGTGCAACGCCACCTCCACGCTGGAACCGGGCGACACCGAGGCCAGCATCTACGACGTCCTCCAGGACCCGAGCCGCGACACGGTGGACAAGGCGATCGCGCCCAGCGCGTGGGGCGACGGCGTGGACGTGCTGGCCGGTTCGGAGGACGCGGAGTCGCTGAACCACCCGGACCCGGGCGAGACCCGGCTCGGCAGGCTGCGCGAGGCGCTGCGGCTGCTGCAGGACGACGAGGACCCCTACCAGCTGGTGCTGCTGGACTGCCCGCCGTCGCTGGGTCAGCTGACCCGGTCGGCGCTGGTCGCGGCGGACCGCGCGCTGCTGGTGACGGAGCCCACGATGTTCGCGGTCGCGGGCGTGCAGCGGGCGTTCGAGGCGGTGCAGGCCGAGCGCGAGCACAACGAGGACCTCCAGCCGCTCGGCGTGGTGGTGAACCGGGTGCGGCCGAGGTCGCACGAGCACCAGTTCCGCATCGAGGAGCTGCGAGACATCTTCGGGCCGCTGGTGATGCCGGTGGCGCTGCCGGACCGGCTCGCCGTGCAGCAGGCGCAGGGCGCGTGCATGCCGATCCACGAGTGGGGCACGCCCGGCGCGCGCGAGGTGGCGTTGGCGTTCAACCTGCTGCTGGCCCGGATACTGCGGATCAGCCGGAGCAGACGCAGGGCCGTGCACCACGACTTCAACGACGAGGAGATCGAGGAAGCGGTGGACGCGTGAGCACGGGCGCCCTCCTGGCGTTCACCGTCGCCGCCGTCCTGCTCACGATCACACCCGGCCTGGACACCATGATGCTGCTGCGCATGGTGCTCGGCGGCGGGCGCAGAGCCGGTGTGGTCGGCGGGTTCGGCACCACCCTCGGCTGCCTGGTCTGGGGCGCGGCGAGCATCGCCGGGCTGACCGCGCTGCTCGTGGCGTCTCAACTGGCCTACGACGTGGTGCGCTACGCGGGCGCGGCGTACCTGCTGTGGCTCGGCGGTTCGGCGCTGTGGAAGTCGACGCGCGGCGCCGTCGAACGACCGGCCGACGTGCTGGTGATCACACCGGCGCAGGCGTTGCGGATCGGGTTCACCACGAACCTGCTCAACCCCAAGATCGGCGTGTTCTACCTGAGCCTGCTCCCCCAGTTCCTGCCGTCCGACCAGGCGTCGGCCGGCTGGGGCGCGCTGCTGGTGGGCGTGCACGTGACCATCGGCCAGGTGTGGCAGCTCGTCGTGGTGTGGCTCGCCGGGCGGGCGGTGGTCGTGCTGGCGAAGCCCGCGGTGCGGCGGTGGACCGAGCGGCTGACCGCGTCCGTGCTGGTCGGGTTCGGCCTGAAGATGGCGTTCGACAGCGGTGCCCGAGGGTGACACGGTCTTCCTGGCCGGGCAGCGCCTGAACGAGGCGCTGGCCGGCCGGCCGCTCCTGCGCGGTGAGATCCGCCACCCGAGGTGGGCCACCGCCGACCTGGCCGGGCGGGACGTGCTGGCGGTGCGCTCCGTCGGCAAGCACCTGTTCACCCGGTTCTCCGGCGACCTGAGCCTGCACAGCCACTTCCGGATGGACGGCGCGTGGCACCTCTACCGGCCGGGCCAGCGCTGGCAGCGGCCGGGCCACCAGGTGCGGGCGCTGCTGGAGGTGCCCGACCGGGTCGCGGTGGGCTTCGCGCTGCACGACCTGGAGCTGCTGCCGACCGACCAGGAGTCGCGGCTGGTCGGCCACCTCGGACCGGACCTGCTGGGTGACTGGGACGACGAGCAGGCGGCCGAGGCGGTCGCCAGGCTGGTGGCCGACCCGGACCGCGAACTGGGGCTGGCGCTGCTCGACCAGCGCGTCATGGCGGGCGTGGGGAACCTCTACAAGGCGGAGGTGTGCTTCCTGCTCGGCGTGTCGCCGTGGAGCCCGGTGTCGGCGGCGGACCCGGCGGAGGCGGTGCGGCTGGCGCGCAAGCTGCTGCTGGCCAACGCGTGGCGCCCGGAGCAGAGCACGACCGGCCTCATGGGACGGGGACGGCAGCACTGGGTGTTCGAGCGCGGCGGCAAGCCGTGCCTGCGGTGCGGGACCAAGGTGCGCGTCGGCGGGCAGGGCGCGGGCGTGCGCGAGCGTCCCGCGTACTGGTGCCCGCGCTGCCAGCCAGGGCCGATCGCTTAGGGTTACCGCCGTGGTCTACAAGAGCGTGGTGCGCAAGGCGTTGTTCCGGATGCACGGCGGGGACGCGGAGCGGGTCCACGAGACCACCCTCGGCGTGATGGCGAAGCTGAGCCCCGCGGCGAAGCTCGTGAAGCGCAGTCCCTCCTCCGCGCGCACCGTCTTCGGCGTGCGGTTCCCCAACCCGGTCGGCCTGGCCGCCGGGCTGGACAAGAACGGCCGGGCGCTGCCCGCGTGGGGCGCGCTCGGGTTCGGGTTCGTCGAAGTCGGCACGGTCACCCGGCACGCGCAGCCCGGCAACCCGAAGCCGCGCCTGTTCCGGCTGCGCGACAGCGAAGCGATCATCAACCGGATGGGCTTCAACAACGACGGCGCGCTGGAGCTGGCCAACCGGCTCGACCGCCTCGGCCCCCTGTCCGTGCCGCTGGGCATCAGCCTGGGCAAGTCCAAGGTCACCCCGGTCGAGGACGCGGTCGAGGACTACCGGACGTCCCTGCGCGCGCTCTACCGGCACGGCGACTACTTCGCCATCAACATCAGCTCGCCCAACACACCGGGCCTGCGCAGCCTCCAGGACCGCGGCGCCCTGACCGAGCTGCTGTCCGCGCTCGACGCCACCGCCCGGGACCTGGCCGGGTCGAAGCCGCGCAAACCGATCCTGGTCAAGATCGCGCCCGACCTGACCGACGAGGCGATCGCCGAACTGCTGGAGGTGTGCGCCGCGCACGACGTCAGCGGGCTGATCGCGACCAACACCACGCTGTCGCGCGACGGCCTGGCGCCCGCCGACCGGCACCTCGCGCACGAAGCAGGCGGGTTGAGCGGCAAACCGCTGACCGAACGCGCCCGCGAGGTGGTGCGGTTCGTCAGCCGGGAGACCGGCGGCAAGCTGCCGATCATCGGCGTCGGCGGCATCGCGAGCCCGGACGACGCGCAGCGGATGCTGGACGCGGGCGCGAGCCTGATCCAGCTCTACACGGCGTTCATCTACGAAGGCCCCGGGCTGGTGCACCGCATCAACCGCGGGCTCCGTTGAAACGCCGCTGCTCCGCGGGCGGCGGCCCGGTAGGCGGGTGAGGCGCGGGGTCAGGCGTTGCGGGCGGTTCGCAGCCAGCGCAGGATCGGGTGCAGGATCACCACGAGCAGCGAGCCCCACACCAGGCCGCCGAGCTCCATGTCGCCCAGCTCCAGCGTCAGGTCACCCACCCCGGCGACCAGGGCCGTGCCGCCGACCAGCGCGTTGCCCGGGTTCGTCAGGTCGACCCGGTTGTCCATCCACACCCGCACGCCGACCAGGCTGATCAGGCCGAGCAGCACCAGCGTCGCACCGCCGACGACACCCGCCGGGATGGTCGAGAGCACGGCGGTGACCTTCGGCGAGAACGCCATCAGCACCGCCGCCACTCCCGTCACGGCGTAGGCGGCGGTCGAGAAGACCTTCGTCACGCCCATCACGCCGATGTTCTCGGAGTAGGTGGTGGTGCCCGACCCGCCGCCGAGACCGGCCAGCGCGGTGGACACGCCGTTGGCGATGATCGAGTCGCCGACGTTGCCGTCGAGGTTGCGGCCGGTCAGCGCGCCGATCGCCTTGACGTGGCCGACGTTCTCCGCGACCAGCACGATCACCACCGGCAGCACGAGCAGCGTGACCGACGGCCGCAGCTCCGGCGCGTGGAACTCGGGCAGCCCGAACCACGCGGCCCGGCCCACCGCGGCCGTGTCGACCAGGCCGAGCCAGAAGCCGAGCGCCCACCCGACGACCACGCCGAGGAGCACGGAGAACCGGAACGACGAGCCGCGGCCGAGCACGCCGCACAGCAGGATGATGCCCATCGTGACCACGGCGGGCAGCGGCTGCTGGGCGAACGAGTCGGTGGCCCGGTGCGAGAGGTTGAGCCCGATCAGCACGACCACCGCGCCGGTCACCACCGGCGGCATCACGGCCTCCAGCAGCCGCACGCCGAGCGCCTTCACCGCGACCCCGATGATGATCACCAGGAGGCCGGCCGCGAGCACGCCGCCGAGCTGCGCGGCGATGCCCTCGTCACGGGCGGCGGACAGCGGCGCGATGAACGCGAACGACGCGCCGAGGTAGCTGGGCACGCGGTTGCGGGTGATCAGCAGGAACAGCAGCGTGCCGAGCCCGGAGAACAGCAGGGTGGTGCTGACGGGGAGTCCGGTGGTGGCGGGGACGAAGATCGTGGCGCCTGCCATCGCGACCAGGTGCTGGACGCCGAAACCGATGGTGCGCGGCCAGGTCAGCCGCTCCTGCGGCGCGACGGCGTCACCATCGGTGGGGCGGCCATCGCCGCGCACGGTCCACAACGCCACTCAATGACCTCCCCGGCGACCAGGACGGACCACGCTGTCCGACCCAGGGATCCTGCCACGCCAAGTAGTGGCTGCGGCTATATAACGGTCTGATAATCACACGATCGCAGCAGCGTACGCCACTGTGGACTCGAAGATAGCCCAACTTCGCTACGCAACGTGACGTAATCCTGGTTCGTGCAGATGGCCGCGCGCCAAGTGCGCAGTGCCGCGAACGGCGTCAGCTCGACAGTTCGCGCAACGCCGAAGCGAGGCCCGCCAGGTGGTCCGTCGCGTCGCCCAGGACCTGCCGGGGGTTGTTGGCGGTGCTCTCGGCGAGCACCCGGCCGGCGGCGGCGACCAGGCCGCAGTAGCCGTCCACGCCCTCGTCCAGCTGCGTCCGCAGTCTTCGCACCCCTTCGACCAGCGGCGCGCGGTCCAGCGGCGGGGCGGTGTCGCGCGCCCGTTCGACGGCCTGCAACTGGCGGGACACGGCCCGGATCGCGGACACGGCCTCGGCGCCGGTGGCGCGGGCCTGCTCGACCGAGTCGGTGGGGATGGACGTCAACGCCGCCGAGTCGAGCTGGCGCAGCAGCTCCCGCAACGTGTCCTGGGCGTCCTCCAGCCGTTCCATCGGCTGGCGTGCCGCCGAGGACCGGGCGGGCAGCGGCTCGGGCGCCGGCGCGGCCTCCAGCTGCCGCCGCTGCACGTCGATGCCCCTCATCCTGATGTTCGTGCGCACGGCCAGCACGGACGTGCCGGCGAACCCGAGGGCCGCCACCACGCCGGGCGCCGCGCCGAGCACGCCCACCAGCGTGAGCGTGCCGACCACCGCGAGCAGGGCCAGCACGATCAGCCAGAAGGTGAGCACGCGGCTCGATCGGCGGTACCGCCGATCGAGCTTCGCGCGCGGGTCGTTCCAGGCGGCGTACCGCCGTTTCACCTGGTCCGCGATCTGCCCTTGGAGCTGGCCGCCGATGACCTGGACGATCTCGCCGGCCACCTTCCGCCGGGGTTCCATCGCGGACACCACCCTCTCAGCCCTGGCTCGCCGGCGGGTTCTGCTGGATCTGCTGGGTCGGCTGCGCCTGCGTCTGCTGCACGCGCTGCTGGATCTCCTGCTGGATGCCGGCGCTCGCACTGGCCGGCTGACCGCTGGTGACCTCGCCGGCGACCTTGCCGCCCGCCATCGACGCGCGGATCTGCTCGAGCCGGGAGTGGCCCGCCATCTCGGTGGTCGACTGCTGGACCTCCAGCATCCGGCCCTGCACCGAGTTCTGCGCCAGCTCCGCCGAGCCGAGGGCGGTGGTGTACCGCTTCTCGATCTTGTCGCGGACCTCTTCCAGCGAGGGCGTGTTGCCCGGCGCGGCCAGCTCGGTCATCTGGCGCAGCGAGTGGGAGACCTGCTCCTGCATCTTCGCCTGCTCCAGCTGGCTGAGCAGCTTGGTGCGCTCGGCCAGCTTGGTCTGCAGCACCATCGCGTTGCGCTCGACCGCCTGCTTCGCCTGCGTCGCCGCCTGCAACGCCTGGTCGTGCAGCGTCTTCAGGTCCTCGATGCTCTGCTCCGCGGTCACCAGCTGGGTGGCGAAGCCCTGCGCCGCGGTCTCGAACTGCGTCGCGCGCTGCTCGTCACCCTTCGCCCGCGCCTCGTCGGCGAGCACGAGCGCCTGGCGTGCGGATGCCTGGAGCTTCTCCACTTCGCCGAGCTGGCGGTTGAGCTTCATCTCGAGCTGGCGCTGGTTGCCGATCACCGCGGCGGCCTGCTGCGACAGCGCCTGGTGCTGCCGCTGCGCCTCCTCGATGGCCTGCTGGATCTGCACCTTCGGGTCGGCGTGCTCGTCGATCTTGGACGAAAAAGCCGCCATGAAGTACTTCCATGCCTTCACGAAAGGGTTGGCCATCTCCTACGCCTGCCTTCTCCGCACTTCCCTGGCTCGCGCTCGTGATTGGCAACGACCCGGTGCCGGTGTTGGTTCCATCGTGTCAGTTGTCCCGCGCTGCTTCCACCGACCTGGGGAGATATCCGGGATCACCCTGAGTCACCCCCCGACTTTCGTCGGCATGGTCATCCTGCCCGCCCGGCTCCCGGCCTACGCGGCGACCCCGCCCTGGGTTGCCAACTCGTTGCACGCGCCGAAAGCCGAGCCGGTCGGGACCGGCTCGGCTCAGGCAGGTGTGAGCTGGGGTTACGCCGCCACCACCGCGTTGCGCGGCTTGCTGATCGAAGTGGACAGCCGGTGCGTCAGCACGGGCTGCAACCGCAGGTCGGACAGGTCGTTGCCGATCACCGCGGGCACCATCGTGCCGCCCTCCAGGCCCGCCGACGCGGCCGCGGGGGCCCGTTCGGTGAGCTCGGCCGGGGTCGGCACGGGGCGCTGGACGGCGCCGATGTCCGAGGCGACCAGGTGCAGCAGCTCCCACAGGGGCAGGTCCAACGCCTCGCAGATCGCGGCCAACAGCTCGCTGGACGCCTCCTTGCGGCCACGCTCCACCTCGGAGAGGTACCCCAGGCTGACGCGGGCGGTCCTGGAGACCTCGCGCAGCGTGCGGCGTTGGGTGGTGCGGGCATGGCGGAGCCGATCACCGATCGCCTC
Source organism: Saccharothrix sp. 6-C (assembly GCF_016695385.1). Classification (NCBI taxonomy): domain Bacteria; kingdom Bacillati; phylum Actinomycetota; class Actinomycetes; order Pseudonocardiales; family Pseudonocardiaceae; genus Saccharothrix; species Saccharothrix sp. 6-C. The sequence continues at coordinate 6,834,248 of NZ_CP064192.1, forward strand.
GCGTAGCAGCACGGTCATCGCGCGCCTCCTTCCGGCCGGCCGTGCCACCACGTTACCGACCCGTCCCGTCGACGGGCAGTGACTTCCCGACACGTCCGCCAAAGGGCGAACGAGTGAACTCACCGGTAAGTTCCCGCGTGCGTGTCCGGGTGTGACGGGAAACGCGCTGCTCACGTCACTCGACGGGGATCTTGAGGTGGTCGAGCAGGAAGGTCAGGGCCGCCATTGTCGAACTCTTGCGCACTTCGTCACGACCACCACCGAGAGTGAGCGTCCGGACACTCGACCCGGATGGGCCGGACAAACCGATGTGGACGGTGCCGGGGCCGACGCCGTCCTGCGGGTCGGGACCGGCCACCCCGGTCAGCCCCAGGCCCCACGTCGCCCCGCAGCGCTCCCGTGCGCCCTCGGCGAGCTGCCGGGCCACCTCGGGGTGCACGGCGCCGTGCTCGGCCAGCAGCGCCGCGTCCACGCCCGCGAGCGAGTGCTTGAGGTCCGTGGCGTAGACCACGAGCCCGCCGCGCACCACGGCGCTGGACCCGGGCACGGAGGTCAGCTCGGCGGTCACCAGGCCCGCGGTCAGCGACTCGGCGGTGGCGACCGTCTCACCGCGTCCGGCGAGGGTCCGCACGACGTCGACGGCGCTCACGCCCCGGCCACCGCCCGCTTGCCCCTGGCCCGCAGCCGCAACGCGCGGATCACGTAGTCGACGCCCGTGACGACGGTCAGCACCACGGCCGCGCCCATCGCGGTCACCGAGACCGCGTCCAGCCAGGACGGCAGCGGCAGCACGTACAGGCCGATGGCGACGATCTGGACGAGCGTCTTGGCCTTGCCGCCGCGGCTGGCCGGGATCACGCCGTGCCGGATGACCCAGAAGCGCAGCAGCGTCACCCCGAGCTCGCGGACCGCGATGACGACGGTCACCCACCACGGCAGCTCGCCGAGCAGGCTCAGGCCGACCAGCGCGGCGCCGGTCAGCGCCTTGTCCGCGATCGGGTCCGCGATCTTGCCGAAGTCGGTGATCAGCCCGTGCTTGCGGGCCAGGTTGCCGTCCACGTGGTCGGTGACCGACGCCACGGCGAACACCCCGAACGCGGCCAGCCGCCACCAGGTCTGGTGGCCGTCCTCCTCGAACAGGAAGTAGAGGAACACCGGCACGAGCGCCAGCCGGGACATCGTCAGCACGTTGGCGATGTTCAGCACCGGCACGCGCGCGGGTTCGGTCACCTCGGGAGCACCTCGATCGCTGTCACGACCAGGTCGACGCCCTCGGACGAGTCGACCCGGCAGCGCACCAGGTCGCCGACCCGGAGGCCGTCGGCGTTGGTGATGACGCACTCGCCGTCGACCTCGGGCGCCTGGTGGGCGGCGCGGCCGACGCAGTCGCTCTCGTCGTCCTCCTCGGTCTCGACCAGGACGACGACCTCCTCGCCGACGCGGTCCTCGGCGCGCTGGGACGTCAGCTCCTCGACCAGGTTGGAGATGCGGGCCACGCGCTCGGCGATGGTGTCGGCGTCCAGCTTGCCCGGCAGGTTCTCGGCCTCGGTGCCGTCCTCGTCGGAGTAGCCGAACACGCCGACCGCGTCCAGCCGGGCGGCGGTGAGGAAGCGCTCCAGCTCGGCCACGTCCTCCTCGGTCTCGCCGGGGAAGCCGACGATGACGTTGCTGCGGATACCCGCACGCGGCGCGAGGGAGCGGATCTGCTCGACCAGGCCGAGGAACGACTCGGTGGAGCCGAAGCGGCGCATCCGGCGCAGCACGGGCTCGCTGGAGTGCTGGAAGGACATGTCGAAGTAGTCGGCCACGCCGTCGGTGGTGGCGATGGCCTTGACCAGCGTGGGCTTCGTCTCGGCGGGCTGCAGGTAGGACACGCGGACGCGGTCGATGCCGGGCACCTTCGCGAGCCGCTGCAGCAGCAGCTCCAGGCCGCCCAGCTCGCGGGGCAGGTCCTTGGCGTAGGAGGTGGAGTTCTCCGAGACCAGGAACACCTCGCGCACGCCCTGCTCGGCCAGCCACATCGCCTCGGCCACGACCTCGTCCGGGTGGCGGGAGACGAACGCGCCGCGGAAGGACGGGATCGCGCAGAACGAGCAGCGGCGGTCGCAGCCGGAAGCGATCTTCAGCGGCGCCACGGGGGTGTCGGCGAGGCGGGTGCGCAGCACGCGCGGGCCCCAGCCGTGCCCCGGGACCTGCACCTCTTCGGCCGCCTTCGGCCGCTGCACGGGCGTGAGCGGCAGCAGCGTGCGGCGGTCGACCGGCTGGTGGGACTCGATGGTCTGACCGGCCAGGACGTCGTCCAGGCGGTCGGCGAGGTCGGTGTAGTGGTCGAACCCGAGCACGGCGTTCGCCTCGGGCAGGCTGTCGGCCAGCTCGGCGCCGTAGCGCTCGGCCATGCACCCGACCGCGACCACCTTCGCGCCGCTGTCGGCGGCGGCGAGGAGGGTGTCCACGGAGTCCTTCTTCGCGGACTCCACGAAGCCGCACGTGTTGACCACGACCACGTCGGCTTCGTCGTCGACCAGCTCCCAGCCGCCGGCGGTGAGGCGCCCGGCGAGCTCTTCGGAGTCGACTTCGTTGCGGGCGCACCCGAGGGTCAGCATGGCGACGCGCTTGGACGTGGTGGGGGAAGACACGGTGCTCAGCGTAACCGGCGCCGTCCCCCTCCCCTCCCGCTCACCTCCACCGGCCGCCGGGCCGGCCGTCGCCCGGTCCCGCCGGGCCCCCGCGCGTCGCCGCGGTTCGAGCCGGAGCCGCACCGACTGCCGGACCTCGCGCTCGGGCAACCCGCGCACCTCGACGAATCACGCCACCTGCGCTGAACGCACTCGGACCGCTTTCGCGATCGCGCGGATTCACCTCGTCCGCGGTCTGGTGCTCGAGGGCCGAAACGGTCTTCTCGACACGTCACCACCCCCCTGGTCGCGCCTGGTCCGCGGACCCTCGATCGGGGTGGAAAGTCAAGGCGGACAACACTTGCGCCGCAACCAGTCGAACGCCTGCCCGCACTCGACGGCACGTCCAACGGCATTGCGAGCAGAGGACTGCCGTCCGCCCGAGAAAAGCCGGAATCCTTTGCGGGAACACCCTTCGGCACCGGTGACCGATCCGGCTCACCCGCGGCCGATGTTCCCCGAAATACCCGATCGGGTGATTTCCCTTTTCGTGTCCCGCGTCACGCGCACGCGACGCGCCGGCCGGACGCCGGGGTGGAGCGGGCGGCTCCTCGCACAGGGCCTACCTTTGGACCGTGAACGACTCGATCAACGTGCGTCGCGCCCGCACCGGCGACGTTCGGGCGATGAAGGCCCTCATCGACGCCTACGCCGGCAAGGTGCTGCTGTCCAAGCCGCTCGTCACGCTGTTCGAGGACATCCAGGAGTTCTGGGTCGCCGAAGAGGACGGCGTGGTGCTCGGGTGCGGGGCGCTGCACGTGCTGTGGGAGGACCTGGCCGAGATCCGCACGGTCGCCGTGTCGCCCGCCTCGCTGGGCCGGGGCATCGGCCACCGGATCGTGCACCGGCTGATCGAGACCGCTCGCGAGCTCCAGCTGGAGCGGTTGTTCGTGCTGACCTTCGAGACCGACTTCTTCGGCAAGCACGGGTTCGTGGAGATCGACGGCACGCCCGTCTCCCCCGAGGTCTACGAGGAGATCATGCGGTCCGCCGACGAGGGCGTCGCCGAGTTCCTCGACCTCTCGTACGTCAAGCCGAACACCCTCGGCAACTCGCGCATGCTGCTGCACCTGTAACTCTTCGAGTATTCACTCGAAGAGTCTTGACTCCACGAACTCCGGGCCGCCAAGATCGGTGGCGTGGAGCAGTTGACGGTCGACGAGTTGGCGGTCCGGGTCGGCCTGCCGGGCAGCACGATCCGCATGTACCAGACCAAGGGCGTGCTGCACCCGCCCCGCCGGCAGGGCCGGGTCGCCTACTACGACGCCTCCCACCTGGAACGCCTCACTCTCGTCCAACGCCTGCAGTACCGCGGCTTCTCCCTGCCCGCCATCGCCGAGCTGGTGAAGGCGCGGGAGAAGGGCGCGAGCGTCGCGGCGGTGCTCGGCGTCGGTGAGGCGGAGGGCCCGGACGACTGGGTCCGGATCAGGGCCCGCGACATCAGCCGCCTGGTCCCGCTGGGCGACGTCCGCCCGCGCGTCCTGCGCCGCGCCATGCAGCTCGGCCTGGTCCGCTGGCGACTCGGGTGGCCGCACGTGCGCCGCTGGGCGCTGGACGCGGGCAACCGGCTGGCCGCGCTGAGCGTCCCGAGCGACGACGTGCTGGCCAAGTTCGCGAACCTGCGCACGGCCACCGATGGCATCGCGGCCGACTTCGTGGAGGTCTTCGAACGCCGGCTGTGGCCGCAGCTGGCGGACAACGCGGACCAGGACGACCAGCTCGACCGGATGCGCGCGTTGCTCGTGGAGCTGACCTACACCGCCGAGACGGTGGTGATCGGCACGCTGCGCGAGTCCATCCGCGAGGCCGCCGAGCAGTTCGCCCGCCGCCACCAACTGCTGCCCAGCGGCGACTTCCAGCCCGCGTGGGCCGAGGAACCACTGCCCATCGCGGAACGTCTCATCGAGACCGGCGAGGACGAGTTCCCCGACGAGCCGACGATCCAGCGGTTCCTCGACCGGGGCGACGACCACGACGAGCCGGGCAGATGACCGGGCGCCTCCCCGAGGCGCCCGGCTCCGGAGCACGGGTGCGGGTCGAGCTGTTCGAGCCGGTACGGAGGGGTTCGGCTCGCCCGCTCGCGCACCCGGGGTCGCCGGGCCCGGCGGGCTCGACCGTGTCGGACGTGCCGCCGAACGTCGGCGCGCACGTCGTCGGCACGGAGCCCGCCGGGTCCGGCGCACACCTCCCGCCGCCACCGGGAGGTGCCGTCGTGGCGCGGGCGCAAGCGCTTGCCCCGGTGGTGGCCGCACTGCCGGGTGGTTCCCGCGAACGGAGGGCGGCGGCGTGATCGCACTGATCGGCGCGGTGGTGGGGCTGCGCGCGGGCTACCGGTACGACCGCTCGATCGGCAAGCACCCGTTGCGCTCGGGGGTGAAGCGGTTCGCGTTCTGGGTGCTGCTGTTCACCGCCGAGTGCCTGGTGGTGCCGCCGGTGGTCGACGCGGTCGGCCCGGCGGTGTGGGTGGTGGCGTTCGGGTACGTGATGGCGGCGGGCCTCGCCGGGCCGTGGGTGGCGGAGTACTACCGCCGACGGGCGGCGTGACCGCGCCCCGGAGCGCCCGACGGCCTGCGGCTGCGCGAAGTGCCGGCCGCACGTCCGGTCGTCCCGGCGGACCAGCCGGGGTTGGGCCGGCTCAGGCAGCCCGGTGGGCGGTTCGGTCCGCGCGGGGTGGGCGGTGCGGCGCAGCAGGTCTGCCCCCGGACGGCCCCGCGGGCGGTTGACGCCGGTGGGCGCGGGCGGGCGGAGTTCACCCGTCGTCGGCGCGGTATGAGCCGATCGGGGCTGTCGGGCGTTGATCTGCGACCGGTAAGAACCCCTCAAGCCCGAAAACCGAGGGGAACAACAGTGCTCGCGAAATCCCTGCGCAACGCTTTGACCGTCCTGCTCGCCTCGTTCGCCCTGCTGGCCGGCGCCGGTGTCGGCCAGGCGGCCATCAACGCGCCCGCCGTGACCGACGACTACGTCTTCAGCAAGTCCCTGTCGCAGTTCAGCACGCTGCGGACGCAGCGGCCCTACAGCGATCAGCTCGACTGGTCGTCCGACGGTTGCTCGTGGTCGCCGGACAACCCGTTCGGGTTCAAGTTCCTGCCGGCCTGCCACCGGCACGACTTCGGCTACCGCAACTACAAGCGGCAGGGGCGGTTCAACGAGACGACCCGGCTGAGGATCGACAACAACTTCAAGACCGACCTGTACAACCAGTGCGCGGGCAACTGGTCCTGCAACCGCACGGCGGACCTCTACTACCAGGCCGTGCGCGAGTTCGGCGCGAGCTGACCTCCACCTGGCCGGCTCGCGGGTCCCACAACCGGCGTCCGCGAATCTGCGCTCGCACGACCGGCCGCTGGGCAACCGGAGGCCGGCGAGATCGCGTCCACCCGGAGAACACCTCAATGCCGAGCAGGGGTCCCCGCCAAGGGGACCCCTGCTTTTATTCTGCCCCAGGGGTACGACAATTCCGGGGCGCGGAGGTCGGGCTGTTGATCAGCTGGTGACCGAGTAGCTGTTCGACATGAAGTCCATGCCGCCCGCGGACGACGTGATCTCGAACCCGAACTGCACCTCGCCCACGGTCACGTCGCCGTACCAGCCGCGCGAGCTGATCCACTTCAGCACCGCCAGCAGGTCGACCGAGCCGGAGTTCGTGTTGCTCGTCCGCAGGAACGAGAACACGGCGTTGGCCCCGTTCGAACCCCGGTACACGTCCCAGGTGTGACCGCCCACGGTCACCGTGGCCTGCTTCGACCCGATGGGGCCCACGGCGCCCTGCTTGTTCATCCAGATCATGATCTCGTAGGCGTTGTTGTTCGCCCAGATGTCGTAGGTCGTCGCGTACGAGCCCGAACCCGGCCGGGACACGTTGAAGGAGCTGGACAGCCTGCTCAGCCCGCTGAGGTTGCGGTTCACCGCCTTGGCCACGTGCGGGTAGGACTTCACGCCGCCCGTGTTCGGGTGGTCGGCCCACACGCCCCAGTTGCCGTAGGAGTTGGCCCAGATCGCCTGGTACCCGGCACCGGAGCCCCACACGTCGTTGCGGACCGTGTAGCCGCCGTTCGACCACGTGCCCCACTTGTCGCTGGAGGACCAGGTCGCGGCCTGCGCGACACCCGTCGCCCCGAGCAGTGAACCCACCAAAGCGACCGCGATCGCGGCCGAGCGCATCCTGTTCATGACGCTTCTTCCCGGGCATCGTTGCCCACTCTGAGCGGCTGTCGAATCGCTTCGATTCGAGAGAGCGCCGGTTACCTGGCGATACAGCAGCGGTAGAGGAACTATTACAGCCCAATACGTGCCGGGTCAATGACCGGAACTAGCCACGAGGCAGTCGCGCAGAAGGCAACCCAGCAAACCGGCGCATTCGATCCATTCGACCGCGCCATTCGACCGGCTATTCGACATCACGAAATGACCGACCGATCCGGTCAGTCGTCCCCGTCGTCGTCCGGGCCGGAACCGCCGCGGATCAGGTAGACGAGCGAGTCCAGCTCATCGGGCTTGATCAGCACCTCGCGGGCCTTCGAGCCTTCCGACGGCCCGACGACGCCGCGCGTCTCCAGCAGGTCCATGAGCCGGCCCGCCTTGGCGAAGCCGACCCGCAGCTTGCGCTGCAACATCGACGTGGAGCCGAACTGGGAGGTGACGATCAGCTCGGCCGCCTGGATCAGCACCTCGAGGTCGTCGCCGATGTCGGCGTCGATCTCCTTCTTCTCGCCCGCCTTCGCCGCCGTGACGCCGTCGGTGTACTCCGGCTGCGCCTGGTCCTTGGCGAAGTTGACGATCTCGGAGATCTCGTCGTCCCCCACGTACGCGCCCTGGACGCGCACCGGCTTCGAGGCGCCCATCGGCAGGTACAGGCCGTCGCCCATGCCGATCAGCTTCTCCGCGCCCGGCTGGTCCAGGATGACCCGCGAGTCGGTCAGCGAGGACGTGGCGAACGCCAGCCGTGACGGCACGTTCGTCTTGATCAGGCCGGTCACCACGTCCACCGACGGCCGCTGCGTCGCCAGCACCAGGTGGATGCCCGCCGCACGTGCCTTCTGGGTGATCCGGACGATCGCGTCCTCGACGTCGCGCGGCGCGGTCATCATCAGGTCGGCCAGCTCGTCCACGATCGCCATGATGTAGGGGTACGGCCGGTAGACGCGTTCGCTGCCCGGCGGCGCGGTGATCTCGCCCGACTTGACCTTCCGGTTGAAGTCGTCGATGTGCCGCACCCGGTTGACCTGCATGTCCTGGTAGCGCTGCTCCATCTCCTCGACCAGCCAGGCCAGCGCGGCGGCGGCCTTCTTCGGCTGGGTGATGATGGGCGTGATCAGGTGCGGGATGCCCTCGTACGGCGTCAGCTCGACCATCTTCGGGTCGATCAGGATCATCCGGACCTCGTCCGGGGTGGCGCGCGCGAGCAGGGACACCAGCATCGAGTTCACGAAGCTCGACTTGCCCGAACCGGTGGAGCCGGCCACCAGCAGGTGCGGCATCTTGGTCAGGTTCGCGGTGACGAAGTGGCCCTCGATGTCCTTGCCCAGCCCGATGACCATCGGGTGGTTGTCCTTCACCGTGGACGGCGAGCGCAGCACGTCGCCCAGCCGCACCATCTCGCGGTCGCTGTTGGGCACCTCGATGCCGACCGCGGACTTGCCGGGGATCGGCGCCAGCAGGCGCACGTTGTCCGTGGCGACCGCGTAGGCGATGTTCTTGGTCAGCGCGGTGATCTTCTCGACCTTCACGCCCGGACCCAGCTCCACCTCGTACCGGGTGACGGTCGGGCCGCGGGTGAAGCCGGTGACCTGGGCGTCGATGGAGAACTGGTCGAGCACGCCGGAGATGGCCTCGATCATCACGTCGTTGGCCTTGCTGCGGGCCTTCGGCGCGTCGCCGTCCTTGAGGATGGTCGGCGGCGGCAGCCGGTAGTCGCCCTCGACCGCGCGCACGGCGATCGCGGCGGGCTTCGGCGTCTCCGGGGTCGCTTTCGGCTTGGGCGTGGGTCTGACCGGCGGCGGGGGCGGCGGCTCTTCGTCCAGCGGCAGCTCGGGCTGCTCGTCGTCGGCGGCCGGGGTGGCGACGGCTTGGCGGCGGCTGCGGGACGGGCGGCGCAGCTTGGCCGGCTTCTCCTCCGGCTCGGGCTCGAGCTCCGGCTCCTCGGCGTCGAACCCGTCGAGCTGGTCGGGCTTGCGGTGCAGGAGGCTGCCGAGCTTGGCGGGCACGTCGCGGATCGGCAGGTGCACGAGCAGCAGCACGCCGTAGGCGAAGATCAGCACCAGCAGCGGGCCGGCGACCCACGACGTGAGGCCCTGCGCGAGGAACCCGCCGGAGAGGTAGCCCAGCGCGCCACCGGCGTCACGGCGGGCGAGCGGGTCCGTCGGCAGGCCGCCCACGAGGTGGAACATGCCGAGGAACCCGACCGCGACCAGGATCGAGCCGATCACCAGGCGCGGCCGTGCCTCGGGGTTCGGGTCGGTGCGCATGAGCGCCACGCCGATCGCCAGCAGCACCACGGGGAAGATCACGGCCGGGCCGCCGACGGAGCTGCGCACGGCCACGTCGACCCACTGGCCGACCGGACCGCCCGCCCGCCACCACACGCCGGCGGCGGTGATCACGGCCACCGAGATGAGCACCAGCGCCAAGCCGTCCCGGCGGTGCGCGGGGTCGAGTTCCTTGCCGCGGCCCACCGCGCGGACCACCGAGCCGACGCCGCGGCCGAACAGCCCCCAGACCCGGCCGACGGAGCCGGAGGACCGCTTCGCCGGCGCGCGCCTGGCGGGTGGCCGCTTCGAGGCCGGGCGGGAGGCGCCGGCACGGGACGCGCTCGCACGGGCCTTCGACCCGGAGCCGGTGCTGCGGGTCGTGCCCTTGCGAGAGGTCCCAGTTCGGCCGGCCATGGTGTATACGGTAGTCCCTCTGGCCTCAGCGGCCCCAACGTTCACGGCCGACGTGACGTGCGCTGCTCGACGCCCATGGTTGCCCCGAACCCGGTGCGCCGACACCTCGACACGCCGTAGCCTTTCGCGCTGTGCCCACACCACTGCTGTGGCGCGTGCTGACCGCCGTCGACCAAGGGGTCGTCGGTCTCAGCGGACGACTCGAAGTCACCGGCGACATCCCGGCGGACCTCAGGGGACGTCCCCTGCTGCTCGCGTCCAACCACATCGGCAACCTCGACCCGTTCGTGCTCATCGCGGCGTGCCGCAAGATCGGGGCCGCGCCGCGCTTCCTGCTCGCCGGGGGGCTGCTCGACGCACCGGTCCTGGGGCCGTTGTTGAAGGCGTCCGGCCACCTGCGCGTGGACCGCGCGGCGGCGGACGTCGGCGACGCCTACCACCGCACCGTCGAGGCGTTGCGGCGCGGCGGCGACCCGATCGCGATGTACCCGGAAGGCCGGATCAGCCTCGACCCGGGTCTGTGGCCGGAGCGCGGCAAGACGGGTGCGGCGAGGTTGGCGCTCAGCGGCGGGATCCCGGTGGTGCCGGTGAGCCAGTGGGGCGCGCACGAAGCCGTCTACTGGGGCAACACGCACGTCGCCGGGTGGGCGGACGCCAAGCCGTACCTGACGTCCTACGCGCGCGGGCTGCGCAAGCGGCCGACGTTCAAGGTGCACTTCGGCAAGCCGGTGGACCTGTCCGGGTTGGAGGACGGCAAGCCGGGCGACGCGCGGCGGGCGCACGAGCGGATCATGCGCGCCATCACCGCGGGCCTGGTGCCGTTGCGGATCGACGAGCCGGACCTGCCGAAGTTCCACGACCCCACGCGGCCGACGACGGGCAGGAGCCCGTGGCGCCCAGAACAGGACTGAGCAGAACAGGACTTGCCGGGACGAGCCGGCCGGAAAAGCGCGCCCTCGGAAGGGTTTCCGCTCAGACGACGAGGCGGTCCGGGTGGGACGTCGGGAACCGCCGACGCCCCACCCGGTCCGACAGGACGAAAGCCTCGTCGCGCGAGGGCCTGATCGTGACGTCCTCGCCCGCCCCTCGCCGCGAGCAGACCGCTAGTTCAGGAAGGCGAGGACGCGTTCCATCAACAGCACGGCGGCCACCTCGTCGTAGGACGACAGGCTGCGGTCGGCGAAGAGGTGCCGGTCGCCGGGGTAGAGGAACAGCTCCCCGTCCGCCGCGCCCGCGACCAGGTCCCGCGCCGCGTCGAGGTCGCCGTCGTTCACGAACAGCTCGTCCGAGGCCATGCCGTGGACCTGCACCGGCACGGTCGCGGGCCACGCGCCGCCGAACTCGGTCACCGGCACGCACGCGCTGACCAGCAGCGCGCCCGCCGCGCCGGGTTTGGTCTGGGCCAGCAGCTGCGCGGGCAGCACGCCCAGCGAGAACCCCAGGTAGACGACGTCGGCGGGCAGGCCCTCGGCGGCGAGTCGGCCGCGTTCGGCGATGGCGCCGAACCCGACCCGCTCCGCGTAGTCGAGACCGTCGACCAGGTCGACGAACACCTGGCCGTCGAACAGGTCCGGCACGTGCACGGTGTGCCCGGACTCCGCCAGGTGCTCGGCGAAGGCCTCGACACCGGGCGTCAGCCCGTGCCCGTGGTGGAACAGCAGAATCTCGGCCACGTCACGCCTTTCCCGCCGCGAAGCGGTCAGTTCACCGGGATGATGGTCGGCACGATCATCGGCCGCCGGCGGTAGGTCTCGGCGACCCAGCGGCCCACCACGCGGCGCACGGCCTGCGCGATGCGGTGCGAGTCGGTGATGCCCTCGGCCTCCGTGCGGGACAGTTCCATCTCCACCAGGGACACCGCCTGGTCCAACGCCTTGGGGTCGTCGGAGAAACCCCGGCCGGACACGGTCGGCGGCGCGACCGCGCGACCGCTGCTGGAGTCGACGGCCACGGTGATCGCGATGAACCCGCCCTCGCCGAGCACGAGCCGGTCGGAGAGGGTCGACTCGCCGACGTCGCCGACCGACAGGCCGTCCACGTAGACGTGGCCCACCTCGACCCGGCCGCTGATCGCCGCCTTGCCGTCGACCAGGTCGACCACCACGCCGTCCTCGGCGATGACGACCTGATCCTCGGCCACGCCCGTCGCCACGGCCAGCGCCGCGTTCGCCCGCAGGTGCCGCCACTCGCCGTGCACCGGCATCACGTTCGACGGCCGCACCGCGTTGTAGAGGAACAGCAGCTCGCCGGCCGGCGAGTGCCCGGACACGTGCACCTTGGCGTTGCCCTGGTGCACGACCGTCGCGCCCAGCCGCGCCAGGCCGTTCACCACGCCGAACACCGCGTTCTCGTTGCCCGGGATCAACGACGACGCCAGCACGATCGTGTCGCCGGCCCTGATCGAGATCTGCCGGTGCTCGCCGCGCGCCATGCGGGACAACGCCGACAGCGGCTCGCCCTGCGACCCGGTCGACACGAACATGACCTCGTCCTCGGGCATGTCCATCGCCTCGTTGAGGTCGACGAACAACCCGGCGGGCACGTTCAGGTAGCCCAGCTCGGCCGCGATGCCCATGTTGCGCACCATCGACCGGCCGACCAGCGCGACCCGCCGCTCGTGCCGCACGGCCACGTCCAGCACCTGCTGCACCCGGTGCACGTGGGAGGCGAAGCACGCCACGATCACCCGCTGGTCGGCCTTGCGGACCACGTTCTCCAGCACCGGCCCGATCTCGCGCTCCGGCGCGACGAACCCGGGCACCTCGGCGTTGGTCGAGTCGACCAGGAACAGGTCGACGCCCTCGTCGCCGAGCCGAGAGAACCCGGCCAGGTCGGTGAGCCTGCCGTCGAGCGGCAGCTGGTCGAGCTTGATGTCGCCGGTGTGCAGCACGAGCCCGGCGGAGGTGCGGACGGCGACCGCGACCGCGTCCGGGATGGAGTGGTTGACCGCGAAGAACTCCAGCTCGTACGGCCCGTACGAGCGCCGGTCGCCGTCGGTGATCTCGATCAGCCGGGGCGTCTGGCGGTGCTCCTTGCACTTCGCCGCGAGCAGCGCCAGCGTGAACCGCGAGCCGACCACCGGCAGGTCGGGGCGCAGCTTCAGCAGGAACGGCACCGCGCCGATGTGGTCCTCGTGCCCGTGGGTGAGCACCAGGGCCTCGATGTCGTCCAACCGGTCCTCGATGGCCCGGAAGTCCGGGAGGATCAGGTCGACGCCAGGCTGGTCGTCCTCGGGGAAGAGCACGCCGCAGTCCACGACGAGCAGCCGGCCGGCGTGCTCGAACACCGTCATGTTGCGGCCGATCTCGCCAATTCCACCCAGAGCGACGACGCGCAGACCTCCGTCGGGCAGTGCGGGCGGGGGTGAGCTCGGGTTGATCACGCGTTGACTCCCAATTCGGCCTCGACGGCCTCGATGTCCTCTGTTGAAGCGGGTACCAGCGGCAGCCTCGGGTCGCCCACGTCGAGGCCGCGCAGGCGCAGGGCGGCCTTGGCGTAGGTGACGCCGGGCATCCGGCTGAAGGGCCGCAGCAGCGGCAGCAGCGACTGGTGGATCGCGGTCGCGCCGGCGACGTCGCCGGACTCGAACGCGTCGAGCATGTCGCGCAGCCGGTCCGCGGCGATGTGCGAGACGACGCTGACGAAGCCGACCGCGCCGACCGACAGCCACGGCAGGTTCAGCGGGTCGTCACCGGAGTAGTAGGCCAGGTCGGTGGCGGCGATGACCTTGCTGCCCGCGTGCAGGTCGCCCTTGGCGTCCTTCACCGCGACGATCCGCGGGTGCTCGGCGAGCCGCAGCAGGGTCGGCACCTCGATCGGGATCACGGCGCGCGGCGGGATGTCGTACAGCATCACGGGCACGCCGACCTGGTCGGCCACGGTGGTGAAGTGCGCGAACACACCCTCCTGGGTGGGCCGCGAGTAGTACGGGGTGACCAGCAGCAGGCCGTGCGCGCCGGCCGCCTCCGCCTGCTTGGCCAGGTGCACGCTGTGCGCGGTGTCGTAGGTGCCCGCGCCGCTGACCACGGTGGCGCGGTCGCCGACCGCCTCGACCACGGCGCGGAGCAGGTCCGCCTTCTCCGCGTCGGTGGTGGTGGGGCTCTCGCCGGTGGTGCCGTTGACCACGAGACCGTCGTTGCCCAGCTCGACCAGGTGCTCGGCGAGCCGCTGCGCCTTGGCCAGGTCCACCGCCCCCTCCGCGTCGAACGGGGTGACCATGGCGGTGAGCACGCGGCCGAACGGTCGGCCGGGCGCGGCGGTAGGACTTCCGGTCATGGGCGGAAATCTACCGCGTCACCCTCGGCAAGCTGCGACTACATGCTCCGGTCGAGGCCCCGCACCAGCCGCACGGCCTCGTCCGCGCCGTCGTACTCGACCCTCGCGGCGGACCGGCCGAACACGTGCACCAGCAATTCCGAGACTTGCCCGGTCAGCACCACGGGGTCCGCCCCACGCTTGGCCACGACCGCGTCGCCGTCCGGGCGGCGCAGCACCACCCCGACCGGGCTCTTGCGGTACATCAGCCGGGCGACCGGCGCGAGCCGCCGCCACAGCACCGCGTCTCGTACCGGATCGGGTGAACGCGGCTCCCAGTCGTCGCGCGCCCGGCGCACGTCCTCGTGGTGCACGAAGTACTCGACGGAGTTCACCAGCTCGTCGACCAGCGCGTAGGGCGAGTACCAGGGCGGGCCGCCGCGCACCAGCCCGACCAGCTCGTCCCACGGCCGGGCCGCGAAGGCGTCCTGGACGCGCTGCGTGTGCCCGGCCAGCGGCTTGAGCAGGATGCCCGCCCCCGCGTCCGGCCGGCGGTCCCGCAGCACGAGGTGGGCGGCCAGGTCGCGGGCGCGCCACGGGTCGCACAACGTGGGCGCGTCCGGCCCCACCTCGGCGAACAGCTCGCCCAACTGCCTGCGTTCGTCCTGTGCGACGCCCATGGCCCCACGTTACTTGGCGTACAGCTGGTCCTTCAGCGCGGTGCCGTCCTTGTTCCACAGCACGCACGCCACGTCGCGGTAGCGCTTGTCCGACGACGAGGCCTTCGCCGGGTCCTCCGCCCAGACGCCCGAGGTCGGCACGACGGCGACGTAGCGGAGCTTGGTCTGCTTGTCCTTCACCGGCACCCGCTCGGACATGAAGTACATCGTGCAGAACGTCTCCGCGTACCCGCGCAGCCACTCGTCGCCCGGGTAGGGCATCTTGTCCGACCCGAACGGCTCGGCCGCCGCGTAGACCTCGACCCGGTGCGGCTCCTCGCAGTCGGTGTAGTTGACCGTGGTGTTGGGGTCGACCAGGTTGTCGCCGCACTGGCCGTTGCCCGCCTTGAACTGGGCGGGCTCGATCGTGCCGCCCGGCCCGTAGGTGACCGTCTCGGCCATCGCGGCGGGCGGCTTGTCGGTGAACCACCACCGGCCGAGGAGCACGCCCGCGACGAGCAGCGCCACGGCCGCCACCGCCGTGCCGGCGATCAGCAGCTTCTTGAGCCACGGCTTCCGCGCGGCGGTGGGCGGGGTGTAGTGCATGGTCGGGTTCGGCGCGCCGAACCCGGTCGGCGGCGTCGGCTGGGCCGCCGCGCGTTCCAGCATGGCGCGCGCCTGCGGACCGGTCAGCCGGGCGTTCGGGTCGGGCATCATCAGGCCGGTGATCACCGCGCCGAGCACGCCGTGCGCCCTGGTCAGCCGGGGCATCTCGTTCATGATCGCGTGCAGGGTGGACGCGGTGGTCGGCCGGTCGTACGGGTTGGCGCCCTCGACGGCGTAGCAGAGCGTCGCGCCGAGCGCCCACAGGTCGGAGGCGGGCGAGGCCTCGTTGCCGTGGATGCGCTCCGGCGACATGTAGGCGGGCGAGCCGATGAGGCTGCCGCTGGTGGTCAACCGGGGGTCGTCCACGGCCTGGGCGATGCCGAAGTCGGTGAGCTTCACCCGGCCGGCGGGCGTGACCATGAGGTTGCCGGGTTTGACGTCGCGGTGCACGATCCCGGCCTGGTGCGCGGAGTCCAACGCGGACAGCGCCTGCACGGCCATCGAGATGACCCGGTCCTGCGGCATCGGGCCGTGGGCGCTGATCAGGGTGGACAGGGTGGCGGCCTCGACCAGCTCCATCACGATGTAGGTCATGCCGTGCTCGGCGACCACGTCGAACACGGTGACCACGCCGGGGTCGTTCAGCCGGCCCGCGGTGCGCGCCTCGCGCAGCACCCGCTCCTCCAGCACCCGGCGCTCCTCCAGCGCGATGCCGTCGGGCAGGTGCAGCTCCTTGATGGCCACCTGGCGGCCGATCACGTTGTCCTGCGCGCGCCAGACGACGCCCATGCCGCCGCGTCCCAGCTCGGCGAGCAGGGTGTACCTGCCCGCGATCACCCGGGGTTGAGTGCTCACACCTTGCGTCGGACCAGTCACCGTCACTCCTCGAAACCCGCGGACCGGGCGGAACGCTACTTCAGACCGCGTGTCGCCCGATCCGGTTTCACGGTTTCGTGACTTCGTGCCCGGACGACCGCAGCGCCTGCACGGCCCGGGCCAGGTCGCCCGACTTCACCAGCAGGTGGTCGGTGTCGTAGGTGGACAGTGCGAACAGGCTCACACCCGCCGCGGCCAGTTCACCCGACAGGGCGGCCATGATGCCAGTGAGGGTGAACTCCAGCGGACCGCGCACGGTCAGCAGCCGCCAGCCGGGCTGCGCGGTGTCCGCTTCCGGCGCGTGCTCGACCGGGCACACGATCGACAGCTCGTCGGGGGTCCTGGTCACCGACACCAGGCCGGGCGCGTCGAGCAGCCCGGCCGGGACGGGCGCGTCGGCGGGCAGCCGCACGACCGCGTACTCGCCCGGCCGGACGTCGACGATCAGCCGCTTCACCGGCCGTCAGCCTTCGGTGACCAGCGGGCTGGAGGCGACCTCGGAGCCGTCGGCCAGGGTGGAGATGGCGAAGTCGGCGAACACGTTGGCTGCCGCCTTCTGCAACTGGCGCAGGCACTCCACGGCCAGCGCGCGGATCTCCACGTCGGCGTGCTCGGTGGCGCGCATGGCGATGAAGTGCCGCCACGCCCGGTAGTTGCCGGTCACCACGATGCGGGTCTCGGTGGCGTTGGGCAGGATCGCCCTGGCCGCCTGACGGGCCTGCTTGCGGCGCAGGGTGGCGCTGGGCACGTCGGAGAACTTCTCCTCCAGGCCCTTCAGCAGCTCGTTGTAGGCCTCGACGCTGGCCTGCGCGGCGGCGAGGAACTTCTCGTGCAGCTCCGGGTCGTTCGCGATGACGTCCGGCTCGACCATGGCGGCGTTGCGCTCGGGCACGTACCGCTGGGACAGCTGCGAGTACGAGAAGTGGCGGTGCCGGATCAGCTCGTGCGTGAGCGAGCGGGAGATGCCGGTCAGGTAGAAGCTGACCGAGCCGTGCTCCAGCACGGACAGGTGGCCGACCTCGATGATGTGCTTGATGTAGCCAGAGTTCGTGGCGGTGGCCGGGTTCGGCTTGGTCCACGACTGGTAGCAGGCGCGGCCGGCGAACTCCGCCAGCGCCTCGCCGCCGTCGGCGTCGGTGGACCACGGGACGCCGTCCGGGGGGAAGAACTCCGTCTTCGCGATCAACTGCACCTTCGGCGCCACCGTCTCAGCCATGGCCCGAACCCTAACCGAAGCCGTCCGGGCCGTTGCCCGACACCGGGGCCCGGACGCCGCCGTTCGGCGGACGGGTCGGCGTCCGTTCGCGACCCGCACCGTGCCGTCATGAACGACATCACCGATCCGCTTGACTGATGTCAGATTTGACGTCATGGTGGTGTCATGGATCTGTCGCCGTACATCGCCGCACTGCGCGAGGACCTCGCGACGGCCGCGTCCGCCGGGGACGACAACACCCGGCGCACCGCGGCCCTGCTGTCCGCAGCCTTGGAGCCCGCCGCGCGGCTCGCGCTCATGAACGCGCTGTCCGACCTGGCCGCGGAGGTCACCGCGGCCCTCGACGGCCCTGTGGTCGACGTGCGGTTGGACGGACGGGACGTGCAGGTGGTCGTCACCGGCACGGCCGCTCGGGAAGAACACGAACCCGAGCCCCGGGAAGTTCCCCGGCCCTCCGCCGGTGACGCCACGCGCGTCACCCTGCGCCTGCTGGACGAGCTGAAGTCCAAGGCCGAGCAGGCGGCCGCGGCCCAGGGGATGTCGCTCAACACGTTCGTCGCGCAGGCCGTGCAGGGCGCGGTCGGCGGGCGGCGCGGTGGCGGCGGCCACAAGCACTGGGGGCCGCCGAAGGACCAGTCGGGCGGCGATCCGTCGTCGTCCTCCCGCGTCCGCGGCTGGGTGCAGGGCTGAGGGGGAGAGATGGAATCGGATGTCGTCGTGCGACAGCAGAGCTTCGAGGTCGACGGGACGGTGGAGGTCGACGTGGCGCTGCTCGCCGGCCGGGTGCGGGTGCACCTGGTCGACGAGCCGGGCGTGCACGTCGAGGTCAAGCACGACCCGTCGCCGGGCGAGTCCTGGTCGGCAGGCCTGTCCGGGCTGCTGAGCTGGGTGAACGACCAGTTCGGCAACGGGCGGGCGCAGCCGGCCGGACCGGCGGAGGCGGTGCGCGACGCCCGCCTCGAGCTGTCCGGCGGGCGGGTGAAGGTGCACTCGTCCAAGGCGCTGCCGCTGCGCGCCGTGCCGCTGAGCGTGACGGTGCGGGCGCCGGCCGGCTCCCACGTGATCACCAAGGCGGGCTCGGCGGAGGTGACCGTGACCGGCTCGGCGGGCCGGTTGGAGCTCCAGACCGGCACCGGTGACGTGACCGCGGATCGCGCGGAGGCCTCGTCGCAGGTCAACTCGGGTTCGGGCAAGCTGAGGCTCGGGCCGATGCTCGGCGGGCTGCGGGCGAAGACCGGCAGCGGCGACGTCGAGGTGTCGTCGGTCGGCGGGAACACCGTGATCTACACGGGCACCGGCGACGTGTGGCTGGGCGCCGTGCAGAACGACGTGCAGGTGCGCACCGGCGGCGGTGACGTCACCATCGCCGACGCCGCGTCCGGCAAGGTCCAGCTCGGCACCGGCTCGGGCGACGTGCGGGTCGGCGTGCGGCCCGGGGTGGCGGCGCAGGTCGACCTGGTCTCCAACTCGGGCTCGGCGCGCAGCGAGCTGGACGTCTCCGACACCCCGCCGGCGGACGAGCCGTCCCTGTTCATCACCGGCCGGACCGGCAGCGGCACCGCCATGGTGACCACGGCGACCACGGCCTGACCCCCGGTCCTCGGACCGAACCGCGGCGCGCGCACCCCCGATGCGCGCGCCGCGGTTCCCTACTGCCCGGGTCGCAGTCCCGCCACCAGCAGTGACACCACGGCGTCGAACACCTCGTCGACGTCCGGGGCGGACCACTCGCCGGCGTGGGCCGGGTCGTGGAAGCGCGCGGTGGCGGCGAAGACGGCCTTGGCGCTGACGGCCGGGTCCTCGGTGGCGAAGTCGCCGGCGGCCACGCCGTCGGCGACGATCCTGGTGAGGTCGTCGACCATCGCCGCGATGTGCGTGGCGACGACGGCGCTGTTCTCGTTCACCAGCACGGAGAACGTGGCGAACAGCTCCGGGTCGCCCAGGGCCTTCCTGCGCTTGGCTTCGAAGAGGGCCGCCAGCCAGTCGCGCAGGCGCTGCGGCGCGGGCGTGTCGGCGGCGGCCAGCTCGGCGAGGCCCGCGTGCGCGCGGTCGAGCCAGCGCTGGGTGACGGCCTCCCGCAGCGCCGTCTTGGTCGGGAAGTGCCGGTAGACGCTGCCGTGGCTCACGCCGAGGGCGCGGGCCACGTCCACCACGGTCGCCTTGGCCGGGCCGAAGCGGCGCAGGACGTCCTCGGTGGCGCCGAGGACGACCTCCGCGGTCAGTGGGCCTTCCGCCACGTGGTGCTCCCTGGTGTCGCCGGCTGGTCCGGTCAATTGTGCGCGCACCGGCCGGCGGCACGGACCGCGGTCAGCGCTCGCTGTCCAGGTGCGCCATCAGGGCCGGCGCGTACCGCTCCCCCGCCGCGGCGTCGGCCGGGACCGCCGCTTCGATCCGGGCCAGGTCCGCCCCGGTGAGGGTGACGTCCAGCGCGCCCAGCGCCTCGGTCAGCCGGTCGCGGCGGCGGGCGCCCACCAGCGGCACGATGTCCTCGCCCTGGGCCAGGACCCACGATGGCCAGCTGCGCGACCGTGGCGCCCTTCTCGGCGGCCACCGCGCGCAACGCCTCCACCAGCGACAGGTTGTGGTCCAGGTTCTCGCCCTGGAAGCGCGGCGAGACGGCGCGGAAGTCGCCGGCGCCCTTGGTCGCCGTCCAGTGGCCCGAGATCAGGCCGCGCGACAGCACGCCGTACGCGGTGACGCCGACGCCCAGCTCGCGGGCGGTGGGCAGGATCTCCTCCTCGATGCCCCGCGAGATCAGCGAGTACTCGATCTGGAGGTCGACGATCGGGTGGACCGCGGCGGCCCGGCGGAGCGTGTCCGCGCCCACCTCGGACAGGCCGATGTGGCGGACCCGGCCCTTCTCGACCTCCTCCTTGATCGCGCCGACGGTCTCCTCGATCGGGACGGCCGGGTCGAGGCGGGCCGGGCGGTAGACGTCGACGTGGTCCGTGCCGAGCCGGCGCAGCGTGTAGGCGAGGAAGTTGCGCACCGCCTCGGGCCGGGCGTCGTTGCCGTGCCAGCCGCCGTCCGCGTCGCGCAGCGCGCCGAACTTGACGCTGATCGCCACGTCGTCGCGGTCGCGCTCGCGCAGGGCCTGGCGGATCAGCAGCTCGTTGTGCCCCATGCCGTAGAAGTCGCCGGTGTCGAGCAGGGTCACGCCGGCGTCGACGGCGGCGTGGATGGTGGCCACGCTCTCCGCCTCGTCGGCCGGGCCGTACAGGTCCGACATGCCCATGCAGCCCAGGCCGAGCGCCGACACCTCGGGACCGGTCGTGCCCAGGACTCGACGCCGGGTCACGCGGTGGGTGGAGTTCGTCATGTCTCCACTATGGGACTTGGGCTGACAGATTTCAACTTCTGTCAGCCCATCGAGTCCCCGGTCTCAGCGAGCCACCGCTTTCAGCACCCCCGCGAGGTCCCCCTTGAGCACCACCTCGACGTCGTCCAGGGCCAGCCAGTCCGCCATGTGCCGCAGCTCGGCGGCCAGCTCGACCGCCACCCGGCCCACGTCCGCGGTCGGCTCGGCGTACGCCGCCTGCACCCGCAGCACGCCCGCCGCCCGGTCCGCCTTCAGGTCGACCCGCGCCACCAGCTCGCCGTCCAGCAGGAACGGGAACACGTAGTAGCCGTGCACCCGCTTCGGCGCGGGCACGTAGATCTCGATCCGGTAGAAGAAGCCGAAGATCCGCTCGGTCCGGGCCCGCTCCCAGATCAGCGGGTCGAACGGGCACAGCAGCGCCCGGCCGGTGATCCGCCGCGGCACGCGCGCCTCGACGTGCCGGTACGCGGGCGCGCCCCACCCCTGCACCTCGACCGGCTCCAGCACTCCGGCCTCGACCAGCTCCGCCACGGCCTGCCGGCTGCGCGCGGGCTGCAAGCGGTAGTAGTCGCGCAGGTCGGGCTCAGTCGCCACGCCCAACGCCGTCGCCGCGCGCGCCACCAGCTCCCGCGCGCCTTCCTCCGCCGACACCGACCGCCACCGCGCCGACACCTCCGGCGGCAGCACGCGTTCGCTCA
The DNA here is from genome assembly GCF_016695385.1 of Saccharothrix sp. 6-C. NCBI lineage: Bacteria > Bacillati > Actinomycetota > Actinomycetes > Pseudonocardiales > Pseudonocardiaceae > Saccharothrix > Saccharothrix sp. 6-C. The sequence continues at coordinate 6,855,435 of NZ_CP064192.1, forward strand.
GGTCGTAGAGCCGCTCGAACCCGCGCCGCGACCCGGTGGTCAGCACGCCCTCGCCGAACAGGTACTCGCACACCTTCTTGACCTCGGACCAGTTCCAGCCCCAGTGGTCCTTGGCCCGCGGCCCGCCACCGGCCAACGCCTTCTCGATCGCGCCCGCGCCGAGCGGCCCCAGCTCCCGCACCACCGCCAGGATGTCGTCCACGAGGCGCGGCGAGCGCTCGGCGACCGCCGTGTGGTTCTTCCACCAGCCGGGGCGCTTGGCCCCGGAGTGCAGCAGCGGCCAGTCCTCCACCGGTACCAGGCTCGCCTCGTGCGCCCAGTACTCCACCAGCAGCCGCGGCTTCTGCGCGCTGTGCGACCACGCCGCCTCGTCCACCAACGACGGCGAGTAGGCGCCCAGCCTGCTGAACACCGGCATGTAGTGCGCGCGGACGGCCACGTTCACCGAGTCCAGCTGCAACAGCCGGACCCGCGACAGCACCTTCCGCAGGTGCCGCCGGGTGGGCTCGGCGGCGGGCCGGGCGTCGGCGAAACCCTGTGCCCCCAGCGCGATCCGGCGGGCGACGTCAGCGTTCATCTTCTGCACGGGGCGATACTCCCACCGGGGTACGACGTTTCCGCTCGGCCCGGACCACCAGCACCACCGCCGCGACCACCAGCAGACCGCCGAGCAGCTGCCGCACCCCGAACCGCTCGTCGGCCAGCCACACCCCGAGCACCACCGCGATCACCGGGTTCACGTACGCGTAGGTCGCCACCGTCGACACCGGCAACTGCCCCAGCACGTACACGTACGAGCTGAACGCCAGCAACGACCCGAACACCACCAGGTAGCCCCACGCCACCCACGACGACGTGGTGATCGCGCCGAACGACACCCGTTCCCCCGCGGCCAGCCCCGCCACCGTCAACGCCACGCCGCCGGCCAGCATCTCCACCGCCGACAGCGCGAACGGGTTCGCCGGCGTGTCCAGCCGGCTGCTCAGGAACGACCCCAGCGCCCACCCGAACGCCGCCAGCAGCACCACCCACGGCCCCCACCACGACGACTCGCCCACGTCGTCCGACAACAACACGGCCAACCCCACCAGGCCGATGGCCACCCCCGCGTACGTCACGCGGTGCGGCCGTTCACCGGCGAACCGCCGCATCAGCACCACGTACAGCGGCACGGCCGCCACCAGCAGCGCCGCCAACCCCGACGCCACGGACTGCTCGGCCAGCACCACGAGCCCGTTGCCCCAGGCGGGCAGCAGCAGTCCCAGCAGCACCGCCGAGCCGAACTGCCGCCGCGTCATCCGCAGCCCGCCGCGCCACGCGACCACCACCGCCAGCACCGCGCCGGCGAGGAAGAACCGCGTGCCGGCCGACACCAGCGGCGGCATCGACTCGATGGTGAACCTGATGCCCAGGTAGGTCGAACCCCAGACCACGTACACGACGCCCAACGCTGCCCAACGCACGTCACCGACGCTTTCACGCCGCACCGCCGGAATCACGCGGATTTCCGCCGCGGGGACCGTGACGTCCGACGCTCCCGGCCCGGGCGGCGGCCGATAGGGTGCCCGCATGGCCGACGCCACCGTGCGCACCGCGCAGCCCGACGACGTGGCGGAGATCGCCCGCATCCACCGAGACACCTGGCGCACCGCCTACCGGGACATCGTGCCCGCCGAGGTCCTGGAGGCCATCGACGTCGACCGGACCGCGACCGCGTGGGCCGAGGCGGTCGGGCACGGTCAGGTGTTCGTCGCCGCCGAAGGCACGTGGACGGTCGGCTTCTGCGTCGCCGGGTCGGCGCCCGAGGAGGAAGTGGCGCGCGCCGACGGTTCGCTGCCCGAGGACGCGGCGACGACGGCGTTGCTGAGCGTGCTCGTGGAACCGCGTTGGGCCCGGCGCGGGCACGGCGGCAGGCTGCTCGCCACGGCCGCCTCCCACCTGCGTGAAGCCGGTGCGACGAGGGGCGTCGCGTGGGTGCCGGAGGCGGACAAGGCGTCGATCGGCTTCTACGGCAAGGCGGACTGGGAGGCCGACGGCACGGTCCGCACCCTGGACGCCGGCGGGCGGCCGTTGCGCGAGATCAGGGTTACCGGGGGGTTGTCCCTACTGCTCGAGCCGTGACGGCGCGGGTAGCCTCGCCAAGTGGTCGGGTGGTTGTGCCTCACGTTCAGCGTCGCCTTCGGGTCCGCGCTGGTGCCGCTCATCAGCATCGAGATCTTCGTCATCGGGCTGGTCACCCAGCAACCGGGCATCTCGTGGTGGTGGATCGGCATCGCGGTCGCCGTGGGCCAGGTGCTGGGCAAGATGTTCTACTTCCTGGCCGCACGCGGCTCGTTACGCCTGCCCTCGTTCCTGAAGCGCGAGGAGAAGCCCGCCAAGACGCTGTCGCCGTGGCGGCTGAAGTGGAAGACCAGGTTGGAGTGGGTGCGCGTGCGCTGCCACCGGCACCCCCACTGGATGTTCGGCACGCACGCGGTGAGCTCCGTGGTGGGCCTGCCGCCGTTCATGTTCACCACCGTGCTGGCGGGTCTGGCCGGCATGTCGTCCTGGCTGTTCATCTCCACCAGCGTGGCCGGCCGGTTCGCCCGGTTCAGCGTGCTCGCCGCCTCGCCTGCGGCGGTGGCTGGCTGGTGGGTGCACTGACCGCGCGCTGGTGGCGCACCAGGCGTTGCTCGGGCACCGTCAGCCCGTAGTGGTCGTGCAGCTCGGCCTGCTCGGCCTCGGAGAGGTCGCGGTCGCCGACCCTCGGCGCGTCCTCCACCTCCCGCTTGTCCACCGGCACCACGAGCCTGCGGTCCCGCACCTGGGCGCCGCGGATCGGGACGAGCGTCGTGCCCCCGTCGCGGCGCACGGAGGCCCACAGCGGCCGGTCGCCGGCCAGCCACACCCCCGCGACCGGGCCGATGGGCCGGCCGTGCCGATCGAGCACGTCACAGTCGTAGAGGCGGTCCACTGCTGCACGATCCATGCCTCACCGGTTACCCCGCCATCCGGCCGAGTGCGCGGTGAACCACCCGGTCGTGTGACGCCTAGGGCTGGTCGTCGGGGTCGCCCGCCCGACGGAGGTGACGGCGCACGACGAGCAGGACGGCGATGCCCACGGACGCCACGAGCAGGCTGATGACCAGGCCCAGGCGCAACGCGTCCACCCCGCTGTCGGGGCTCACTTCCGCGGACAGCACCACCGCCGGCTTCGGCGACGCGGTCGGCCAGGTGAACGCGGCGCCGGAGGCCGCCGACGACTCCGACGGCGTGGTCGTGGCCGATGACGACGAAGAGGACGTCGACGTCGTGGTGGAGGTCGTGGTCGTGGTCGTGGCGGACGGCGCGGTCGTGAGCGGCGGCGCGGACGTCGGCTCCGGCGCGTCGCTCGTCGTGCCCGCGGTCACGGGCGCGCCGGTGCACGGCACGCCGTCCACGGAGAACGACGTCGGCGCGGGGTTGCTGCCCGACCAGGCGCCGTTGAAGCCGACCGTGACCGACCGGCCCGTGGCCAGCGCGCCGTTGTAGGCGGTGTTCTTCACCCGCACCGCGCTGCCGCTCTGGCTGAACACGCCGTTCCACGTCTCGGACGTGATCCGCTGCCCGGCGGTGAACTCCCACTCCAGGGTCCAGCCCGAGAGCGGGTCGCCAAGGTTCGTCAGGGTGACGCGCGCGCCGAACCCGCTGCGCCACTGGTCGGTGACCACGTAGGCGACGTCGCAGCCGGCCGCGGCGCGCGCGGTGGCGGGCGACGTGACGAGACCGGTCGCGACCAGGGCCGCGGCGACGGCGAGAGCCGCCCGGACGATCCGAGCGAAGGTCATGGGCACTCCTGGGAACGGGCGGCGGTTCGCCTGATTCTTCCCCAGGAAGCCGGCCCGGTCAGCCGATCACGAGCGCGAGGCCCAGCGCGGCGACGACGACCAGGCAGGCGACGGTCAGTCTCAAGGTCTCGCAGGTCTTGGCCACGTCACCCACGGTAATCACGGCTACCGCAAGATCCAAGGTGACAGAGGGTGAAGACCGAATGAATCGCATCTCACCCGAGCGGACTAAGCCCGATTCTTCGGCGGGGAGAACAGATCGATCGCCGTCCGCATGGTCTCGCGGGCCCGGCCCCGGTCACCGGCCAGGTCGTAGGCCTGCGCGAGCAGGAACCACGCCCGCCAGTCCTCCGGCCGCGCCTCGACGTCGACCCGCCGCTGCTCGAACCAGGCGTCGGCCGCCTCCCGGTCCACTCGGCCGGACGGGCGACGCGGCAACCCGGACGTGTCGAGGAGCGCGCCCTCGGCGTCGAGCTGCCGCGCCATCCGCTCCGCGGTGAAGCCGAACCTCAGGTTCGTCCACGCGATCCACGCGCCGATCAGCGGCAGCAGGAGCACGCCTACCCCGAGGCCGATGCCGACCGGGTCGCCGGTGCCCAGCAGCACCACGGCCCGGCCGCCGAGCAGCACGAAGTACACCGCCAGCGCGGCGGTGATGACGAACGCGGCGGTGCGGGTCCTCACGGCGTCGGCTCCGTCGAGGACGGGTGCGGGTTCATCGGGAGCGGCGTCATCGCGGGCAGGTCAGAGGTCCATGTACTTGTCGAGCCCCACGGAGAGCCCGGGGTGCTTCGCGATCGACCGCACGGCCAGCAGCACGCCCGGCATGAACGACTTGCGGTCCAACGAGTCGTGCCGCAGCGTCAACGTCTCGCCCTCCGTGCCGAACACGACCTCCTGGTGCGCGATCAGCCCGGCCAGGCGCAGCGAGTGCACCCGCACGTCGTCCACGAGCGCGCCACGCGCGCCGGGCGCCTCCTGCGTGGTCGCGTCCGGCATCGGGCCCACGCCCGCCGCCGCACGCGCCTGCGAGATCAGCCGGGCCGTGTGCGCGGCCGTGCCGGAGGGCGCGTCCACCTTGCGCGGGTGGTGCAGCTCGATGACCTCGGCCGACTCGTAGTACGGGGCGGCCAGCTCCGCGAACCGCATGGACAGCACCGCGCCGATGGCGAAGTTCGGCGCGACCAGCACGCCGAGCCCCGGCTTCGCGTCGAGCCACTCGGAGACGGCGCCCAACCGCTGCGCGTCGAACCCGGAGGTGCCGACGACGGCGTGGATGTCGTTGTCCACGCAGAACCGGAGGTTGTCCATCACCACCTCGGGGCTGGTGAAGTCGACCGCGACCTGGGCGCCGGCGTCGGCCAGGTTGAACAACCAGTCACCCGCGTCGACCATGGCGACGACTTCCAGGTCCGCCGCGGCCTCGACCGCGCGGCACACCTCGGCGCCCATGCGGCCCCTGGCGCCGATGACGCCTACGCGGAGTGGTTCAGCGGAACTCAAGAGATCACCTCGTGCACCTGGGACGGCAGATCGTCGGCGTGAGCGTAAGGGCCGACCACGGCGGCGGCGACGGGGCGTCGCAGCAAGTCCTTCGCCAGCGTGGCGACGTCGGCCGCGGTGACCTCGTCGATGCGCGCCAGCGTCTGCTCCACCGACAGGTAGTCGCCGTAGTTCAGCTCCCCCTTGCCGATGCGCGACATCCGCGAGCTGGTGTCCTCCAGGCCGAGCACGAGCCCGCCGCGCAGCTGGCCCTTGCCCCGGGCCACCTCCGCCTCGCTGAGCCCGTCACGGGCCACGGTGGACAGCACGTCGCGCACCACGCCGGCCACGTCGCCGAGCCGGTCCGGCTGGCAGCCCGCGTACACCGACAACGTGCCGGCGTCCGCGTAGAGGCCGACCGACGAGTACACCTGGTACGCCAGGCCGCGCCGTTCCCGGACCTCCTGGAACAGCCGCGAGCTCATCCCGCCGCCCAGCGCGGCGTTGAGCACGTTCAACGCGAACCGGCGCTCGTCGTGCCGGTCGAGCCCGCGCACGCCCAGCATCAGGTGGGCCTGCTCGGTGTCGTCGGAGTGCAGCACCAGCTTGCGCGAACCGGGGATGCGCGCCCGACCCGCCCGGGGCACGACGGGCGTGCCCACGCGGTCGAGCCGGTCGCCGATCTGCTTGCGCACCAAGCGCATCACGTGCGCGTGGTCGATGTTGCCCGCCACCGCGAGCACCATCCGCGGCAGCGTGTAGCGCTTCTTGTAGAAGCCGAAGAGGGCGTCGCGGTCCATGTCCCCGATGGACTGCTCGGTGCCCAGCACCGGGCGGCCGAGCGCGTGCTCGCCCAGCAGGGCGTCCAGGAACGCGTCGTGCAGCAGGTCTTCCGGGTCGTCGTCGCGCATCGCGATCTCTTCGAGCACCACGCCGCGCTCGGTCTCGAAGTCGCGCGGCTCGCACAGCGCGTCGAACACGACGTCGCACACCAGGTCCACCGCCAGCGGCAGGTCCTCGTCGAGGACGTGCGCGTAGTAGCAGGTGTGCTCCTTGGCGGTGAACGCGTTCAGCTCGCCGCCGACCGCGTCGATCTCCTCGGCGATCTGCGCCGCCGTGCGGTTCACCGTGCCCTTGAACAGCAGGTGCTCCAGGTAGTGCGCGGCGCCCGCGACCTCGACCCGCTCGTCGCGCGAGCCGACCTGCACCCACAGGCCGACCGACGCCGACCGGACGCCGGGGATGCGCTCGGTGATGACCCGCAGCCCCGACGGCAGCACGCTGCGGCGCACGGCCACGCCCGCGTCACCGCGTTCCAGCGACACCGTGCTGCCGGGCTTCTGCAGGTGCCCGAGCCGGCGCGCAAGCGGACGGCCGCGGGTGCCAGAAGCACCCGCGGCCGTCCTGTTGACGCTCGTCGTCACTGCGCGTTGGCCTCGGCCTCGGCGGGTGCGGTGTCCTGCGCGGGCGCGTCGCCGGCCGGGGCCTGCTCCGCGTCGTCGCTGACCAGGACCAGGCTGATCTTGCCGCGCTGGTCGATGTCGGCGATCTCGACCTGGAGCTTGTCGCCGACCTTGACGACGTCCTCCACCTTGGCGATGCGCTTGCCGTTGCCCAGCTTGGAGATGTGGATCAGGCCGTCCTTGCCCGGGAGCAGGGACACGAACGCGCCGAACGCCGCGGTCTTCACCACGGTGCCCAGGAAGCGCTCGCCCACCTTCGGCAGCTGCGGGTTCGCGATCGCGTTGATCAGGCCGATCGCGGCCTCGGCCGACGGGCCGTCCGCCGCGCCGACGTAGATCGTGCCGTCGTCCTCGATGGAGATGTCGGCGCCGGTCTGCTCGGTGATCGAGTTGATCATCTTGCCCTTCGGGCCGATGACCTCGCCGATCTTGTCGGTCGGGATCTTGACCGACGTCACGCGCGGCGCGAACGGGCTCATCTCGTCCGGGCTGTCGATGGCCTCGGCCATGACCTCCAGGATGGTCAGGCGCGCGTCGCGGGCCTGGCCCAGGGCCGCGCCGAGCACCTCGGACGGGATGCCGTCCAGCTTGGTGTCGAGCTGCAGCGCGGTGACGAACTCCTTGGTGCCGGCGACCTTGAAGTCCATGTCGCCGAACGCGTCCTCGGCGCCGAGGATGTCGGTCAGCGCGACGTACTCCGTCTTGCCGTCGACCTCGTCGGACACCAGGCCCATGGCGATGCCCGAGACCGGCGCCTTCAGCGGCACGCCGGCGTTGAGCAGCGACATCGTGGACGCGCAGACCGAGCCCATGGACGTCGAGCCGTTGGAGCTCAGCGCCTCGGAGACCTGGCGGATCGCGTAGGGGAACTCCTCGCGCTTGGGCAGCACGGGCATCAGCGCCCGCTCGGCCAGCGCGCCGTGGCCGATCTCGCGGCGCTTGGGCGAGCCCACGCGGCCGGTCTCACCGGTGGAGAACGGCGGGAAGTTGTAGTGGTGCAGGTAGCGCTTGTGCGTCTCCGGGGCCAGCGAGTCGATCTGCTGCTCCATGCGCAGCATGTTCAGCGTGGTGACACCCAGGATCTGGGTCTCGCCGCGCTCGAACAGCGCCGAGCCGTGCGCCCGCGGGATCAGCTCGACCTCGGCCGACAGCGACCGGATCTCGGTGAGGCCGCGGCCGTCGATGCGGACCTTGTCGCGCAGGATGCGCTGGCGCACGAGCTTCTTGGTCAGCGAGCGGAACGCCGCGCCGACCTCCTTCTCGCGACCCTCGAACTGCTCGGCCAGCTTCTCCAGCACCGACGCCTTGATCTCGTCGATGCGGGACTCGCGCTCCTGCTTGCCGCCGATGGTCAGCGCCTGCGACAGCTCGCCGGAGCCGGCCTGCTCGACGGCCTCGAAGGCGTCGGACTGGTAGGCCGGGTAGGTCGGGAACTCGCCGGTGGCCTTCGCCGCGACCTGCGCCAGCTGGGCCTGCGCGTCGCACAGCGCCTTGATGAACGGCTTGGACGCCTCCAGACCGGCGGCCACGACCTCTTCGGTCGGCGCCTGCGCGCCCTCGCCGATCAGGTCGATGACGTGGTCGGTGGCCTCGGCCTCGACCATCATGATCGCGACGTCGTCACCGACGACCCGACCGGCGACGACCATGTCGAACACGGCCTTCTCGAGCTGCTCGTGGGTCGGGAACGCCACCCACTGGCCCTCGATCAGCGCCACCCGGACGCCGCCGATGGGGCCCGAGAACGGCAGGCCCGCGAGCTGCGTGGACGCCGACGCGGCGTTGATCGCCACGACGTCGTACAGGTCGGCCGGGTTCAGGCTCATCACCGTGATGACGACCTGGATCTCGTTGCGCAGACCGTCCACGAAGGACGGGCGCAGCGGCCGGTCGATGAGGCGGCAGGTCAGGATCGCGTCGGTCGACGGGCGGCCCTCGCGGCGGAAGAACGAGCCGGGGATGCGGCCCGCCGCGTACATGCGCTCCTCGACGTCCACCGTGAGGGGGAAGAAGTCGAAGTGCTCCTTGGGGTGCTTCGACGCCGTCGTCGCCGACAGCAGCATCGTCTCGTCGTCCAGGTAGGCGACGACCGAGCCCGCCGCCTGGCGGGCCAGGCGACCGGTTTCGAAGCGGATGGTGCGCGTGCCGAACCGACCGTTGTCGATCACGGCTGAAGTCTCGTGGACCTCGATGTCCGTCATATGGGTACTCCTCGTCATGCGGGTCACAGCGCGCTCAGGGCGCGGGATCGCGGTTCGGACGAGGCCGGTCTTCGATCGAAGTCCCCTGGGTTTCGTCTACCAGGGGGCCACTACCGAGGACCGGCGAACTGTCGTCCCGGGCGCCGCGCGTGCTTCCCTCGTCTTGTCTTCGATTTACGCCAAGGGGGAGTGACCTTGGTGGTCACTCCCCCTCGGCACGTCTCACCTGCGCAGGCCGAGCCGCCCGATGAGGGCGCGGTAGCGCTGGATGTCCACCTTCGAGAGGTAGTTCAGCAGCCGGCGGCGCCGGCCGACCAGCAGGAGCAGGCCACGACGCGAGTGGTGGTCGTGCTTGTGCTGCTTGAGGTGCTCCGTCAGGTCGGCGATGCGCTTGCTCAGCAGCGCGACCTGGGCCTCGGCGGAACCGGTGTCCGTGTCGTGGACGCCGTACTCGGCGAGGATGGTCTTCTTCTGCTCGGTGGTCAGTGCCACGTGCTCGCTACTCCTTGTGCTGGTTAAGTGCCGTGCGGCCCCGCGTGAGCGGGGTAGTCGGTACTGGCCGCCACGGACCGCAGCCAGACCCAAATGTCGAGGTTACCAGCAGTGGCGACGCGCTACGCGCCTGACGTGCCCAAGCGCACCCGGTCGAGCACCGCGCAGCCCTCGGGACCAGGGCCACCTCGGTGGCCGTCCACTCACGACCGGTGAGCTCCACGTGCGGCAGCACGGCGCCGCGGGCCGCGGTGAGGCGCGGGCCGGGTGCTGCCGGCGCAGCCGGGGTGCGCGGCGCGGACCGGGCGGAGGGCGTCGTGCGGCTCGTCGACGACGTCGGCGGGCGGGAAGATGGCGCAGGAGAGGCTCACGGGCGGGTCAGGCGTCGCGGACCTTGCCCGCGCGGCGCAGCAGCTCGGCCAGGGCCGGGAAGTCCTCGCCGAGCACGTCGGCGGCCTGCGACAGCTCGCGGCGGTCGGCCAGGCGGCGCAGGAACGGGAACACCACGGCCTCGTCGTCGGCGCTGCCGTTCACCGGGAGCGAGTCGCGGCTCACGGTCGGCTTCGACTGGCGGACGTCCTCCAGGGCGCGCTGCAACGCGTCGGGCGAGCCGGAGGCGACGTCGGGGGTGAGGACCTTGCGCTCCAGCATGATCATCCGGGCCAGCACGGACGGGTTGCCGATCTTGGCCCGGCGCCCGCTCATGACCTGGCTCAACATCGGGGCGCTGATGCCCAGCACGTCCGCGAGCTGGGCCTGGGAGACGCTGAACGCGACCACGAGCCGGCGCACCCGGTCGCCCAAGGGCTCCCCGTACCACTCCCGCTGCAGCGCGAGATTGCGCTGGACGATCTTGTGGTCCTCCACCTTCGCCTCTCCCCTGACCGACGGACGTGTCAGGCATCTTGCCAGGTCGTCAGGCGTCGCACGGTCGGTTCCACCCACCTGGTTCAACCCGTCAGGCGTCACCCGGATCCGGCAGGAGCTCACGCGTCGTGGCCACGTCGCGGTGCATCTGCGCGAGCAGCGACTCGACGCCGTCGAACTTCTCCATGTCCCGGAGCCGGTCCACGAAGTCGAGCGCGACCCGCTGGCCGTAGAAGTCCTCGTCCACGTCGAGCACGAACGCCTCGACCCGCCGTTCCCGGCCGGAGAACGTCGGGTTGGTGCCCACGCTCACCGCGGCCTTGAGGCGGCGGCCCGAGCTGTGCACGAACCAGCACGCGTACACGCCGTCCGCGGGCACGGCGGCGAACCGCGTGGTGGACAGGTTGGCCGTGGGGAAGCCCAGCTCCTTGCCGCGGCCGTCGCCGCGCACCACGATCCCCTCCAGCCGGTGCGGCCGGCCGAGCGCCTGCGCGGCGGCGGCCACGTCGCCCGCGTCGATGCACGCCCGGATGTAGGTCGACGAGTACGTGACGCCGTCGTCGGTCACCAGATCCGCCCCCTCGGTCACGAAACCGAACCGCTTGCCCAGCGCGCGCAGCAGTTCCACGGTGCCCGCCGCCCTGTGGCCGAACGTGAAGTTCTCGCCCACCACCACGGCCGCCACGTGCAGCCGCTCCACCAGCACCTCGTGCGCGAACTCGTCGGCGGGCGTGCGCGCCACCTCGGCGGTGAACGGGATCACGCAGAACACGTCGACGCCCAGTCCCTCGACCAGCTCGGCGCGCCGGCGCAGGCTGGTGAGCTGGGCCGGGTGGCTGCCCGGCCGGACCACCTCGGACGGGTGCGGGTCGAAGGTGATCAGGACGCTCGGCACGCCCCTCTCCTCGGCCAACCCGACCGCGCGGCCGATCAGCGCCTGGTGCCCGCGGTGGACGCCGTCGAACACGCCGATGGTCACCACGCAGCGGCCCCAGCCGCCGGGCAGGTCGTCGAGCCCTCTCCAGCGTTGCACGCGGGCCAGCCTAGGGGGTCGACCACGACGTGCCGGCCGAGGTCGGGCTAGTCGTGACGGATGTCGCGGCCGGCCTGGTGGACGGTGCCGCCGTCACGCGCGACCGCGGTCTGGTTGACGGTGGTCGGCGAGTTGACCGTGAGGCCGCCGCCGATGTCGCCCGCCTGCACCACGGGACCGGTCACGGAGCCGGTGATGCTGTTGCGCACGGTCGACCCCGGCGGCGCCGGCGTCGGTGGTTCCGGGGTGGGCGGCTTGGGCGCGGACGCCTGCACGCGCAGGGCGATGACCACGCCCAACGCGGTGAGCAGCACGACCGTCACCCACGCCCACGGGTTCGCGCCGCCGTCGGTCGCGAGGTTGATCGCCACCCCCGTGGCCGAGGTCACCACACCGGCCGCGGCCGGCCACACCCATCTCGACATGCCGTCCACGGTAGGCCCTATCCGATCGGGGTGAGTACCACCAACGGCTTGGCGATCGGCCCCTCGTCCTTCGCCAGCGCCACCACGTGGCCGTCCGGGCCGAAGACGCCGTAGGTGCCGTCCAGCCCGCCCGCGGCCAGGCGTTGGCCGTGCGAGAGGGCGACCGCCTCGCGCGGCGCGATCTCACGGCGGGGGAACGCGGTGGCCACCGCGGCGTCCAGGTCCAGGGACAGGCCCGGCGCGCCTTCCAGCTGCTCCAGGGTCTTGGCCACGCGCAGGTCGAACGGGCCGACGCGGGTGCGGCGCAGGGCCGCCAGGTGGCCGCCGACGCCGAGGTCCGCGCCGAGGTCGCGGGCCAGCGCGCGCACGTAGGTGCCGGACGAGCACTCCACCATCACGTCCAGCTCGGTGACGCCCTCGCCCTCGCGGCGGATCGACAGCACGTCGAAGCGGTGCACGGTCACCGGGCGCGCCGGGATCTCCACCGCCTCGCCGGCGCGGACCCGCGCGTAGGCGCGCTTGCCGTCGATCTTCACCGCGCTCACCGCGCTGGGCACCTGCTCGATCGGGCCGGTCAGCTTCGCCACGCCCGCCCGGATCGCGTCCTCGTCCACTTCGGACGCGTCGGCCGTGGACAGCACCTCGCCCTCGGCGTCGTCGGTCGTGGTGGAGGAGCCGAGGCGGATCGTCGACAGGTACGCCTTGCTGTCCAGCGCCAGGTGGCCGAGCAGCTTGGTGGCCCGCTCGATGCCCAGCACGAGCACACCGGTGGCCATCGGGTCGAGCGTGCCCGCGTGCCCGACCTTGCGGGTGCCGAGGATGCGGCGGACCTTCGCCACCACGTCGTGGGAGGTCATGCCGTCGGGCTTGTCGATCACGACGAGGCCGGGCGGGACAGGGTGACGAGAAGATGCGGACACGGACGAGGATCCTAGGCCTCGACGAGCACGTCCCACCGACGGCGGCGCAACTGCACGGGCACGGACTCGCCGCGGTCCTCGGCGGCGAACACCGCGGTGCGCGCCCGGCGCCACCACACGACCGTGCGCCACAGGCCCACCAGCAGCACCGCCACCACGGACGAGAACGCGACCCGGTACGCCTGCGGCGCGGAGAGCACGGGCTCGACCACGTCCAGCACCACGCCGACGGCCAGGGCGGTGAACGTGATCGCGGCGAACCCGCCGACGTTGGCCACGCCGGTCGCCGTGCTGACCCGGTGCAGCGGGTTGTAGTCGCGGACCAGGGCGAACGCCACGCCGGACGCCGGGTTGCCCAGGGCCAGCACCGCGAACACCGCGTACAGCGCGGGCGTCGGCAGCACACCGCCCGGCCAGCCCAGCAGCACGGCCCAGCTCACCACGGCCGCGGCCAGGTAGGAGCCGACGATCGGCATCCGCCACTCCGGCCGGCCGCCGATCACCGTGCCCATCACCGGCCCGGTCACGATCGCCACCAGCACCAGCGTGCTCAGCACCGCCGACGCCGACGGCCGCGACAGGCCCTGCGCCTCGACCAGGTACGGGAAACCCCACAGCAGGCCGAGCACGGCGGGCGCGGACATCGACGTGAAGTGCACCCAGAACCCGAGGCGGGTGCTCGGCTCGCGCCACGCGTCCTGCACCTTCGCGCCCACCGCGCGCAATGGCACCGGCTCGACCGCGGGCTGCGGCACGCCGTCGGGCACCTCCCGCACGCGCCACCCGACCACCGCCGCGTACGCCGCCGTGGCCAGGCCCGCGACCAGGAACGTCACCGTCCAGCCCGCGCCGTCCAGCAGCAGCGTCAGCGGCACGGTCGCGACCAGGTTGCCCGCGCCGCCCAGCGCCGCCGACAGCGTCATGACCAGGGTGAAGCGGCGGGGCGGGAAGTGCGCGGCGGCCAGGCGCAGCACGCTGACCCACGTCATGGCGTCGCCGACGCCGAGCACCGCCCGCGCGGCCAGGCCGAGCGGGTAGGAGTCGGCGAGGGCGAACAGGGTCTGGCCGACGCCCATGAGCAGGGCGGCGGCGGTCAGCACGCGGCGCGGGCCGAAGCGGTCCACCAGCAGGCCGGTGGGGATCTGCATCAGCGCGTAGAGGCCGATCTGGAGGACGGTGAACGTGCCGAGCGCGGCGGGGCCGACGGCGAAGCGGTCCCCCGCCTCCAGGCTCGCCACGCCCAGCGAGGTCCGGTGGAACAGAGCGGCGATGTAGACGACGACGGCGGTGGACCAGATCAGCCACGCTTGTTTCGTGGCACGATCGACCGGCAAGGCGGATCTCCTAGGCTTCCGTGCGGCAGCACTCCCAGTATCGAGAAACAGTTGCCTACTGTTAACGATTCCTGGGGGTGCCGCGCACCACATCACGCCTGGTCACCGGCTCACCACGTGGTGCCGACGCGCGCCCACTCCCCCGACTTGGTCCGGACCAGCACGAGCACCAGCCGCAGCACCATGAACGCCGACAGGCCGCTCCAGATCCCGACCAGCCCCCAGCCGAACGCGTAGGACGCCCACACCAGCGGCAGGAACCCGAGGGCCGCCGAGGCCAGCGTCGCGGTCCGCAGGAACGCCGCGTCGCCCGCGCCGAGCAGGACGCCGTCCAGCGCGAACACCACGCCCGCGATCGGTTGCAGCCCCACGAAGAACCACCAGGCGTGCGGGATCTCGTCCAGCACGGCCCGGTCGGTGGTGAACACCTGCGGCAGCGGGCCGGCCAGCGCCGCGAACAGGGCGCCGAGCAGCACGCCGAACCACAGCCCGTACCCGGTCACCTGCCAGGCGAACCGACGGGCCTGCTCGCGGCGTTCCGCGCCGAGCGCCGCGCCCACGATCGACTGCGCGGCGATCGCCAACGAGTCCAGCACGAGCGCGAGGAACGTCCACAGCTGCAACACGACCTGGTGCGCGCCGACCGCGCCGACCGACGTGCGCGCGGCCACCGACGCGGCCGACAGGAAGCACGCCTGGAACGCCAGGCTGCGCAGCACCAGGTCCCGGCCGAGGCCCAGCTGGGCCTTCATCCGGCGCGGGTCGGGCCGCAGGCTCACCCGTTCCGAGCGCAGCGCCTTGCCGAACAGCCCGGCCGAGAGCACCTGCGCGATCACGTTCGCGACCGCCGAGCCCTCCAGTCCCCAGTGCGCGCCGTGCACCAGGACCGGGCACAGCACGGCCGAGATGGCGTTGCCGACCAGCACGTACCGCAGCGGGCGGCGGGTGTCCTGCACGCCGCGCATCCACCCGTTGCCGGCCATCGTGACCAGCACGAACGGCGCGCCGAACAACGCGATCCGCAGCCACGCGACGGCGTTGTCGGCCACCTCGCCGCCACCGCCGAGCAGCCGGGCGGCAGGACCGGCCAGCAGCTGCCCGAGCACGATCACCAGCGCGCCGACGGCCAGCGCGAGCCACGTCGCCTGCACGCCCTCCTCGACCGCCTCGCGCCGCCGGCCGGCGCCGAACAGCCGCGCCGTGCGTGCCGTCGTGCCGTAGGAGAGGAACGTCAACTGGGTGGCGACCTGCGTGAACAGCACGCCGCCCACCGCGAGCCCGGCCAGCGGCAGCGCGCCGAGGTGCCCGACGACCGCGGTGTCCACCAGCACGTACAGCGGCTCGGCCGCCAGCACCACCAGCGCGGGCGCGGCCAACCCGACCACCCGCCGCGCCGGAACCCGCTCCTCCACCTGATCCCCTCGATGCACGCGTAGCACCCCCGCGGGAGTCCTACATCCAGAACCCGCGTGTCCTACGTCCGGAACGCGTGTGTCCTACGCTCGGAACACCCGAGTTGAACGCTCAGGACCGCGCGGCCACGGTTTCCAGGGCCGCGCGCAGGTTCGCCAGCACCTCGTCGGCCGGGCCGGAGGCGGTGAAGCCCGCGGCCAGCCGGTGGCCGCCGCCGCCGAGCAGCTGCGCCACCTCGCGCACGTCCACCGCGCTCACCGCGCGCAACGACACCGACCACGACGACGGCCGCAGCTCCTTCAGCACCGCCGCGACCTCCGCCTCGGCCGTGGTGCGCACCAGGTCGACCACGCTCTCGACCTCCTCGGGCCGCAGCCCGGAGGCGTCCTCCAGCGTCACGACGGCGTGCACGAACCCGAGCCCGCCGGCCGCGTCGCGCTCCAGGCACGCCCGGCTCAGCACCTTCGCCAACATGCCCAGGTACCCGAACGGGTGAGAGTCCATCAGCGGCCGGGCCACGGCCTCGGCGTCCACGCCGGCCGCGAGCAGCCGGGCCGCCACCTCGTGCGTCGCCGCCGACGCGTGCCGGAACGACCGCGTGTCCGTCACCAGACCCGCGTACACGCACCGGGCCACCGGCTCGTCCAGCTCCACGCCCAGCACGTCCAGCAGCCGCAGCACCACGAGCGCGGTCGCCTCGGCCCGGTCGTCCACCACGTTCACGTGCCCGAACCGCGGGTTCGACACGTGGTGGTCCACCACCACGACCACACCGGCGGTGGACACCCGATCAGCCAACGGACCGAGCCGCCCGACACTGCCCGTGTCCAACGCGACCAGCACGGGCGGCGCGGCGGGCACGGCGGACGCGGGCACCAGCAGCCCGGCCACGTCGAGGTCCCGCAACGTCTCCGGCACCTCGTTCGGCGCGCCGAACGACACCCGGACCGCCACGCCCCGCCGGTGCAGGGCCAGTCCCAGCGCCAACGCGCTGCCCAGCGCGTCCGCGTCGGGGTTCACGTGCGCCAGCAGCGTCACGTCGGTGGCGGTGGACAGGACGCGAGCGGCCTCGGCGAGGTCCGCACTCAAGTGGTCCCCGGAGGCGCCCGGGTCGTTCATGCTCGGATCGTTGTGCACGGCGAGAACGCTAGTCGGCGTCCTCGGCCTCACGCGGAGGCTTGTACGGGTCGGGCTCGCCCGCGGGTTCCGCGCCGTGCGCGATGCGGGCCACCTCCGCGTCCAGCTCCCGTGCCTTGGCCAGCAGTTCGTCCATCCGACGCGCCTCGGCGGGCACGTTGTCGGTGACGAACGAGAGGGTCGGCGTGAACCGGACACCGGTCTGCTGGCCGACCATGGTGCGCAGCACGCCCTTGGCCTTCTCCAGCGCCGCGGCGGCCCCCGCGAGGTCCGGCTCGGAGTCCAGCTTCTCGCCGAGCACGGTGTAGTAGATCGTCGCGTCGTGCAGGTCGCCGGTCACCCTCGTGTCCGTGATGGTGACGCGAGCCAGCCGAGGGTCCTTCACCTCGTGCTCCAACGCGGAAGCGACGATCTGCGAGATCCGCTTGGCCAGCTTGCGAGCCCGTGCCTGGTCGGCCACGGCGCTCCCCTCCTGTCGTTGCGATTCGTCGCCTGCTCGGCGACGCCTGCTAGTCGTCCTCCGGCCCGACCAACCTGTGGCGGGCGGAGAGAAGTTCCAATTCGGGCCGTCCGGCCACCAGCCGCTCGCAGGCGGCCATCACGTCCCTCACATGCTCGGCGTCGGCGGCGACGGCCGCCACTCCGATCAGGGCTCGGCGGTGCAGGTCGAGGTGGCCCGCCTCGGCGACCGAGACCTCGAACCTGCGGCGCAGCTCGGCCACGATCGGCTTCACCACGGACCGCTTCTGCTTCAACGAGTGCACGTCGCCGAGCAGCACGTCCAACTCAAGGGCACCGACGAACACAGATGATCACCAGGGGTGTCCAGGGGTGCGGGGCCGCCGGTCACGACGGCCCCGCACCTGGCTGAAGACGATCAGGCGCGCGGCTTCTCGCGCATCTCGAACGTCTCGATGATGTCGCCGACCTTCAGGTCGCTGTAGTTGCCGAGCGTCAGACCACACTCGAAGCCCTCGCGGACCTCGGTCGCGTCGTCCTTGAACCGGCGCAGCGAGCTGATGGGCAGGTTCTCCTGCACGACGTTGTTGTCGCGCAGCAGGCGGGCCCGGGCGTTGCGCCGGATCTCGCCCGACATGACGAGGCAACCCGCGATCGTGCCGACCTTGGAGGACTTGAAGACCTCGCGGACCTCCGCGCGGCCCAGCTGGACCTCTTCGTACTCCGGCTTGAGCATGCCCTTCAGGGCCTGCTCGATCTCGTCGATCGCCTGGTAGATCACCGTGTAGTAGCGGACGTCCACGCCCTCGCGGTTGGCGAGTTCGGTGGCCTTGCCCTCGGCCCGGACGTTGAAGCCCAGGACGATGGCGTTACCCGCGACGGCGAGGTTGATGTCGCCTTCGGTGATGCCACCGACGCCGCGGTGGATGACCCGCAGCTCGACGTCGTCGCCGACCTCGATCTTCATCAGCGCGTCCTCGAGGGCCTCGACGGTACCCGAGTTGTCGCCCTTGATGATCAAGGTGAGGGCGCTCGTCTCCTTCAGCGCGGCGTCGAGGTCTTCCAGGCTGACGCGCTTGCGCTTCGCGGCGTTCATCGCGTTGCGGTTGCGGGCCTGGCGGCGCTCGGCGATCTGCCGGGCCACCCGGTCCTCCTCGACCACGAGGAACGTGTCGCCCGCGCCGGGCACCGAGGTGAGGCCGATGACCTGCACCGGACGCGACGGCGTCGCCACCGTGACGTCCACGCCGTGCTCGTCGACCATGCGGCGCACGCGACCGTAGGCGGCGCCCGCCACGATCGAGTCACCGACGCGGAGCGAGCCGCGCTGCACCAGCACCGTGGCCACCGGGCCGCGACCGCGGTCCAGGTGCGCCTCGATGGCGACGCCCTGCGCCTCCATCTCCGGGTTGGCCCGCAGGTCGAGCGAGGCGTCGGCGGTCAGCAGGATCGCTTCCAGCAGGCCGTCGATGTTGATGCCCTGCTTCGCCGAGATGTCGACGAACATGGTCTCGCCGCCGTACTCCTCGGCGACCAGCCCGTACTCGGTGAGCTGCTGGCGGATCTTGTCGGGGTTGGCCCCCTCCTTGTCGATCTTGTTCACCGCGACCACGATCGGCGCGTTGGCCGCCTGGGCGTGGTTGATCGCTTCCACCGTCTGCGGCATCACGCCGTCGTCGGCCGCCACCACGATGACCGCGATGTCGGTCGAGTTCGCACCACGAGCACGCATGGCGGTGAACGCCTCGTGACCCGGGGTGTCGATGAAGGTGATCAGGCGCTCGTTGCCCTCGAGCTCCGTGTTCACCTGGTAGGCGCCGATGTGCTGGGTGATGCCACCCGCCTCGCCCTCGGCCACCTTCGCCGTGCGGATGGTGTCCAACAGGCGCGTCTTGCCGTGGTCGACGTGACCCATGACGGTCACGACCGGCGGACGGATCTGGAGGTCCTCCTCGCCGCCAGCGTCGTCGCCGTAGGTGATGTCGAACGTCTCCAGCAGCTCGCGGTCCTCTTCCTCAGGGGACACGACCTGCACGTTGTAGTTCATCTCGGAGCCGAGCAGCTCCAGGATCTCGTCGGAGACGGACTGCGTCGCGGTGACCATCTCGCCGAGGTGGAACAACACCTGCACCAGCGAGGCCGGGTTGGCGTTGATCTTGTCGGCGAAGTCGGTCAGCGAGGCGCCACGCGGCAGGCGGATCGTCTCGCCGTTGCCCTTGGGCAGGCGGACGCCACCGACCGACGGCGCCTGCATGTTGTCCATGTACTCCTGGCGCTTCTGCCGCTTCGACTTGCGGCCACGACGCGCCGGACCACCGGGACGGCCGAAGGCGCCCGCGGCGCCGCCGCGACCACCCGGGCCACCGGGACGGCCGCGGAAACCGCCGCCGCCACCGGCCGGTGCGCCACCACCGGCGCCGCCACCGCCACCGGGACGGAAGCCACCGCCGCCGCCACCGCCGCCACCAGGGCGGAAGCCGCCACCGGCGCCACCGCCGCCGCCACCGGGGCGGAAGCCGCCACCGGCGCCACCGCCACCACCGGGACGACCGCCGCCGCCACCAGGACCGCGGCCACCGCCGCCGCCACCGGGACCGCCGGGGCCACGACCGCCGCCGCCACCGCCACCGGGGCGGGGAGCCGGACGACCGGGCATCATGCCCGGGTTCGGCCGAGGCGGCATGTTGCCGGGGTTGGGCCGGGGACCGCCGGGACCGCCGCCGGAGCCACCCGGACGGGGGCCTGCCGGACGCGAGTCACCGGGCTTGGGGCCGGACGGCCGCTCGCCGCCACCCGGCGCGGCCGGGCGCGGGGCCTGCGGACGCGGCGCCGGAGCGCCACCGCCGACGCCGAACGGGTTGTTGCCCGGACGCGGGGGCCGCGGGCCTGCGGGCTTGGGTGCCTGCGGGCGCGGCGGGACCACGGACGGGGCGTTCTGCGCCGCGGCGGGCTGCTGCTGCGGCGCGCGGGGGCCGGGACGAGGGCCGGGGCCACTGGTCCGCGGCGCCTGCTGGGGTGCCTGCTGAGGCTGCTGGGGCTGCTGCACCTGGGCGGCGGCCGGCTGCTGCTGCTTCGGCGCCTGGACGGGCGTCGGAGCCGCCGCGGCGGCCGGGGCCGGGGCCTCGGGCTGCGCGGCGGGGGCGGCCGGAGCCGGCGTGGCGGGCTTGGCCACCGGCTTGGGCGCCATCGGCTTGGGGCCGGGCACCGGACGCGGACCCGGCTTGCCGGCGGGGGCCGGCGGGCGCGGGGTCGTGTCGCTCTTGGTCTCGCCCGAGGCCGCGCTCGTCGGAGCGGGCTTCGGCGGCGCCGGGCGGGCGCCTGCGGGCTTGGGCTTGGACTCGCCCTTGGCGTAGGCGTCACGAAGCCGCCGGGCCACGGGGGCCTCGACGGTGCTGGACGCGGACTTCACGTACTCGCCCTGGTCGGCGAGCTTGGTGAGTAGTTCTTTACTCGTGACTCCGAGCTCTTTGGCGAGCTCGTGCACGCGGGCCTTACCTGCCACTGCACTCCTCTGTGAGGGAGGCCGGCGGGCAAGTCCCGTCGACCTCGTCTTAACGTCGCGCGTTCATGTCTTCAGCTTCACGGCTGACTCATGACGGGTCGACCTGCTTCCTTGCTTCCTGCTGGTCACGGGGCGATCCCGCGACCTCCTGCCCACACTGCTCGAGATGACCGCGCACGCGTTGCACGTCGAGCGGTCCCTGGACCTTGAAGGCCCTGGGGAACGCCCGCCGCTTCTCGGCGTTGCGGAGGCAGTCCGGATCGGGGTGCAGCCATGCTCCCCTACCGGGCAACCGTCGACGTGTGTCCGGGACCACAGTCCCGTCCACGACCACCACGCGCAGCAGCTCGGAGGGCAACGTCCGAGCGCGGCATCCGATGCACGTACGAACCGGGCCGATGTGCGTGAGATCCGATCCCCGACGTTGAACCACTGAGAAGTCTATCCCCTGTTGCTTATTCAGCCGAACCGGATGCCGATGCGCCCGCCGGAGCGGACCCGCCGGCCTCCGCATCACTGCGGATGTCGATGCGCCAGCCGGTGAGCCTGGCGGCCAACCGGGCGTTCTGGCCCTCCTTGCCGATGGCGAGGGAGAGCTGGAAGTCCGGGACCACGACCCGTGCCGTCTTGGCGCGCTCGTCGAGCACCCGCACAGACACAACCTTCGCCGGTGACAAGGCATTCCCGACGAACGTCGCCGGGTCGTCGGAGTGGTCGATGATGTCGATCTTCTCACCGGCCAGCTCGCTCATGACGTTGCGCACCCGGGCGCCCATCGGCCCGATGCAGGCGCCCTTGGCGTTGACGCCGGGCACCGTCGTGCGGACCGCGATCTTCGAACGGTGACCTGCCTCACGTGCCACCGCGGGGATCTCCACGGTGCCGTCGGCGATCTCGGGCACCTCGAGCGCGAACAACCTGCGCACCAGGTTCGGGTGCGTGCGCGAAAGGGTGATCTGCGGGCCGCGCGAGCCGCGGGACACGCCCACGACGTAGCACTTGAGCCGCGAGCCGTGCTCGTAGGACTCGCCGGGCACCTGCTCGGCGGGCGGCAGCACGCCCTCGGTGTCGCCGATCTGGACCACGACCATGCCGCGGGCGTTGGCGCGGGCGTCGCGCTGCACGACGCCGGCGATGATCTCGCCCTCCTTGGCGGAGAACTCGCCGAACGTGCGCTCGTGCTCGGCGTCGCGCAGGCGCTGGAGGATGACCTGGCGGGCGGTGGTGGCGGCGATGCGGCCGAACCCCTCGGGGGTGTCGTCCCACTCCTCGGCCACGGTGCCGTCCGGGTTCAGCTCCTGCGCGAGCACGCGCACCACGCCGGTCTTGCGGTCGATCTCGACGCGTGAGTGGGAGTGGTGGCCCTCGGTGTGCTTGTAAGCGGTCAGCAGGGCCGTCTCGATGGCTTCGAGAACGGTGTCGAAGGGGATGTCCTTGTCCCGTTCGATCGCCCTGAGAGCGGCGATGTCGACGTTCACTCCGACTCCTCCTTCAGGTGCTTGCCCTCGAGGAGCGCGAGCTCTTCGACCGGCGGCTGCTTGAACTCGACTTCGACGACGGCGCGCTCGATCGTCCGGTACTCGACGCGGCGCAGCTCGCCCTTGACCAGCAGCACGACGCCGGTGTCGTCGGCATCGCCGACGCGGCCGAACCACTCGACCTGCTCCGGCTGCTTGACCTTCACCAGGCGCAGCCGGTTGCGCTTCCAGTGGCGGGGCCTGGTGAGCGGGCGGTCCGCGCCGGGCGAGGTGACCTCGAGCGTGTACGGCCCGGCGATCAGGTGCTCGTTGGCGTCGAGGGCGGCGGAGACGGCGCGGCTGGCCTGCGCCACCTCGTCCAACCCGATCCCGTCGTCGCCGTCCACGACCACCTTGACCAGCCTGCGACGCCCAGCCTGGTTCACGTCGAGCAGCTCGAGGTCGAAGCCGATCGCCTCGACCGCTTCCCGCACGACGGGTGCTAGCTGCGCGGCGAGTTCTCCGCGCGGCGGGCTGGACACGTGGTGACTCCAAGTTCTCTTCGAGTGCAGAGGGCACGGCAACCCCGGCCGACGCTGCACTTCGCCGGCCGTGGTCGCCCAGACTATCTGGTTCGGCGGCCCCCCACGTGCCACGGCGACGCGTCGTGCGCGGCGGGCAGGCGGGCGGCGACGCGGTGGGCGGGTGCGCGGGGGGAAGGTGGCGACGGCGCCGGGCAGGCAGGTGACAGCGCTGTGAGCAGGGGGTCGGCGGTGGTGCGGCGGGCGTGGCGGGGGTGGCGGGCCGTGGACCACCGGGGGCGGCGGGGCTCTGGCAGGATCGGGACACGTGATCGGAAGAACGGCGTTCAGCAGGCGCGCGGTGCTGCTGGTGGCGGCCACGGCGCCGTTGGCAGTCGCGTGCACCACACCCCCTCCCCCGCCTCCGCCACCGGACCCGCTGGCGGAGTTGGTGAAGGCGGCGCTGTCGGACGCCGCGCTGGCCACGGCGGTCGGAGCGCCGGAGACCGCCGCCGCGCGGACCGAGCACGCGACGCGGTTGCAGGCGGAGGTCGACCGGGCCACGCCGCGCGTCGCGGGGTCGGCGGCGCCGTCGACGTCGGCTCAGCCGTCGGTCACGCCCCCGGCGGGGGCGACGCGGGAGGCGTTGGCGGCGGCGTTGCAGGCGGCGCAGAAGCAGGCGGGTGACCTGGTGGCGACGGTGGAGTCGCACCGGGTGGGGTTGGTCGGCTCGGTGGCGGCCGGGTGCGCGAGCTTGCTGGAGGCGCTGTCGTGAGCGTGGAAGCGGTGCAGGGCGCGCTGGCGGCGGAGCACGCGGCGGTGTGGACGTACGGGCTGGTCAGCGCGTTCATCGCGGTGCCGCAGCAGGCGGCGGCGGTGGCGGACGGCGCGAACGCGCACCGGTCGCGGCGGGACGTGACGGAGCGGTGGTTGCGCGACGCCGGCGCGACGCCCGCGCCCCCGGCGGCGGCCTACCTGCCGCCCCAGCCGGTGGACAGCGCGGCGTCGGCCATCGCGGCGTTGGTCGCGGTGGAGACCGATGCGTGCGTGGCCTGGCGAGGGGTGTTGGAGCGGACCGACGACGGCGCGCTGCGCACGTCGGCGTTGGACGCCTTGACGGTGTCCGCGGTGCGGGCGACGCGGTGGCGGAAGGTGGCGGGGCTGACGCCGACGTCGATCGCGTTCCCCGGCGCGGGGGTCGGCTGAGGCGCCGCGCCGTCAGGCGTCGAGGTCGGCGGCGAGGCGGAAGGCGTCGTTGCTGATCCGCTTCATCAGCTGGTTGTGCGCGGTCGCGTCGGGGCCGTGCTTGACGGAGTCCGACTCGATGATGATCACGGCCCGGTCCTCCAGGCGGGCCGCGAAGCCGCCGTTGGCCAGGGTGGCGAGGTTCGGCACGCGCACCGCGCCGTCCTTGACCAGGTCGTTGACGTTGCCGGTGCCGTCGCGGCTGGTCAGGTCCTTCAGCTTGGCGGCGTCCTCGGCCGTCCTCATCCGGACGATCGACACGGACGTGTAGACCTTCACCCCGTCAGGGGTCACCGTCGTGTACAGACCGCGGGTGAGCTGCTGGCACGGCGTGCTGGTCAGGAACGTCTTGGTCTGCCCGTAGGCGTGGGACGCGCAGTCGCTGTCCTTCAGCGGCTCGGGCACGTCCGGTGACGCGGCGAAGGAGAACTCGCCCGACGGGGCGGACGTGGGGGTCGGCGTGCCGGTGGGCGCGTCCTTCGGCATCACGACCAGCCACACCAGCCCGGACACGACGGCCACGCCGAGCAGGCCGAGGCCCTTGAGCAGCAGTCCGCGACGCGGGTGGGCCGCCGGGGCGGCGGCGGGCCCGCGACGCGGCGGGGGCGGGGGCGGCGGTGAGCTCAGCAGCGAGTCCAGCTGCCCGATCTCCGACCGCCACAGCGGCGCGGTGTCCGACGGCCGGATGGGCGGGATCCGCTGCGTCACCTCTTCGGGTGATTCGGGAGGAACCGACACAAAGACCCACGGTAACGGAAGAGGGTCAGGCGAGCGCTGTGAGCACCTGATCGACATCCTCGGCGGTGTTGTAGAGGTGGAAGGCCAGCCGGACGCGTCCGGCGCGGATGCCGGACCGCACGCCGGCCGCCGCGAGCCGCTCGGCGGCGCCGGGGAGGTCCAGGGAGACGATGGCGGTGCCGCGCGGGGGCAGGCCGAGGCCGGTGAGCAGGGCGTCCGCCAGTCCCACGGCGTGCTCGCGGACCGCCGCCAGGTCCAGCGAGGCGAGGTACGGGAGCGAGACGGCGGCGCCGAACTGGGACAGCCAGACCGGGGAGAGGTCGAGGCGGCGGGCGTCGGGGGCGAGGCGCAGCGGGAGGCCGTACACGGTGCTCCAGGGGTCGTCGCCGGCGAACCAGTTGGCCGCGACGGGCACCGTGCGCTCCAGCGCCGAGGGGGAGCACGCCAGCCAGGCGCAGCCGCGCGGCGACATCAGGAACTTGTACCCGACGGCCACGACCCAGTCGGCCCACTCCAGGTCCAGCGGCAGCCAGCCGACCGCCTGGGAGGCGTCGAGCAGGACCGGCACGCCGGTCGCGCGCAGCCCGTCGAGGTCGACCACGCGGCCGTCGGCGGACTGGGCGACGCTGACCGCGACGAGGTCGTGCCCGCCCGCGTGGGCGACGATCTCCTCCAGATCGACTTCGGTGACCCGCAGGCCGCGGGCGGCGAAGGGGAACGTGAGGCTGGTGAACTCGCCGCGCGCGACGAGGACCGAGGCGTCGGCCGGCAGGCCGGCGGCGACCAGGGAGACGAGCTGGGAGCCCGACGCGCCCATCGCGACGCGTTCGGCCGGCACGCCGACGAGCCGGCCGAACGCCTCGCGGGCGGTGGTCGCGTGCTCGTCCGCCGCGCCCGGGCCGTCCGCGCCGACCGACCACCGGCGCACGGCGTCCGCGACGGCCGTGGCGGTGGGCGTCGGCGGCACGCCGATGCCGGCGGTGTTCAGGTAGCCGAGGGGGACGTCGAAGGTCGTGCCGAAGGCTGCGCGCATGGGGTGATCACACGGTCTCGGTGACCCCGTCGTCCACCGATTTGCGGTTCTTGCGACGCGCGTAGACCTGCTTGCGGGTGCGGGCGACGACCTCGCCGGAGGCGTCCACGATGTCGGTGGAGAACCACATCAGGGCCTTGTCGTCGCCCGCGGCCCGGGAGCGCAGCTCGTCCAGGTGCTCGTCGGTCAGGTCGAACTCGGCGTGGACGGTGCCGCGGCCGGGCTTGACGAAGTCGATCTCGCCCGCGCGGTCCCACACGAGGTGCTCGCGGCCCAGGTGGTGCAGCACGAGCAGCATCCAGAACGGGTCGGTCATCGCGAACAGCGAGCCGCCGAAGTGCGTGCCCACGTAGTTGCGGTTCCACCAGTGCATCCGCATCCGGACCTTGACGTGGCGGTAGTCGTCGGACAGCTCGACCACGCGGATGCCGGCGAACAGGAACGGTGGCCACAGGTTCATGCCGCGGCGCAGTCGGGAGGCCTTCACGGCGGCTATGTTACCAGCGGGTAATGAAGGTCAGTGCAGCGTGATGACGTTCTTCGTCACCTTGGCGGCGGCGTCCGAGCAGAGGAACGCGACCACGTCGGCCACGTCCTCGGGCTGGGAGACGTCGTGCCGGGCGCGCACCGCGTCGTTGACCCAGCCGGTGTCGGTGACGCCCGGCTTGACGACGTTGGACGTGATGCCGTGCGGCCACAGCTCGGCCGCCGCCGACATGGCGTAGTTGTCCAGCGCCGCCTTCGCCGCGCCGTAGGTGACCTCGCTGGGGAAGCCGAGCGGGCCGCCGGAGGTCAGGCCGACGATGCGGCCCCAGTTGCCGCCGCGCGCGATGTGCCGGCGGGCGAACTCGGCGATCAGCAGCGCGCCCGCGCGGGCGTCCACGGCGAACTGCGCGTCGAACGTCTGGGGCGTGACGGCTTGCAGGACGCGGCCGAACTGGTCGGTGTCCACGGCGAGGAACGTGTCCTGCACCCAGCTGGAGGCGTTGTTGACCAGGATGTCGACCGGCCCGAAGACCCGTTCCGCGGTGTCGAAGAGCGTGGTGGGCGCGAGCGCGTCGGTGAGGTCGACTTCCAGCGCGTGGGCCTTGCCGCCCGCCTCGGTGATGGCGGCGACCACGTCCGCCGCGTCCGACTCGCGGGCGGTGAAGTACGCGCCCGGCAGGCTCGGGTCCGGCGCGGGCGCGAAGCGCAGGAACGTGATGAGGACGTTGACGCCTCGGGCGGCGAGCGCCTTGGCGGTCGCCGCCCCGATGCCCTGGTTGGCCCCGGTGACGATCGCGGTGTGGATCACGGACGGCATGGTGCCCGATCGGGCGGAGGTGGCGCACCGCGATTTAAGCTCTGGAGGCATGCGCAGCGAAGAGATCGAGATCCGCACCGGCTCGACCGAGGTCGTCCACGATCTCACCCGCGCCTGCGAGGACTTCCTGGCCGACGTGGACGGCGACGGGCTGCTGCACCTCTGGGTGCCGCACGCGACGGCGGGCCTGGCGGTGCTGGAGACCGGCGCCGGCAGCGACGACGACCTGCTGGCCGCGCTGCGCGAGCTGCTGCCCGCCGACGGGCGGTGGCGGCACCGGCACGGGACGCCCGGTCACGGCCGTGACCACGTGCTCCCCGCGCTGATGCCGCCCTACGCGACGATCCCGGTGCTAGGCGGTGTGCCGGCGCTCGGCACCTGGCAGTCGGTCTGCCTCGTCGACACCAACGTCGACAACCCCGTCCGCAAGGTCCGCCTGACCTTCCTGGCCGGGTAGCAGGAGCACGACCAGGCCGACCGCGGCGAGTGCGACGAACACCCAGACCTGGGCCGCGCCGGGCGACCCGCCCTGCAGCAGGGCGCGCACGCCCTCGGTGGAGAAGCGGAACGGGGTCCAGGACCACAGCAGGGCCCGGTAGACGGGGTCGATCAGCTCCGGCACCTGGCCCGCGACGGCGGGCGCGATCAGGTACAGCGGGCCGAGCACGGCCATCGCGCGGATGCCCAGCAGCCGCAGCAGCGCGCCTTGGACCAGCGCGAACGCCGCTCCGACCAGGGCGAGGTAGCCGAGCACGGCCGCGGTGAGGGGCAGGGCCGAGTCCCACAGCGTGAAGAGGCCCGCGACCACGGCGACGCCGAGCACGGTCGTGGTGGCGACGCCGGCCAGCCGGCCGAGCGCGGTCGCCCTGCGGGCCACGAGCGTGAACGCCGCGCCCGCGACCAGACCGGCGATCCACAGCAATGCGCTCGCGGCCAGCGGCGCCGTGCGGCCGGCGGCGGACGCCGGGTCGAGCGTGACGACCTCCGCCTGCATCCCGGCGCCCTGGACCACGCCGCCGAGCACCTGCTGGGCGACCTGCGTGCCGGACGGGTTCACCGCGCCGGACAGCAGCACGGTCGCGCCGCCGGGCGCGAGTTCGAGCACCCCGTAGACCTCCCGGCGCGACAGCAGGTCCCTCGCCTCGTCGGGCGTGGCCACGCGCCACGAGACTTCCGCCACGTCGCTGCCGGCCAGCTCGTCGGCGACGCCGCGCAGCTGCGGCGGCGCGTCGGCGCCGACGGCGACCGCGAGCGGCACCCCGTCCGGGTGCGCCGTCGCCTGGACGCCGAACGTCAGCAGGCCCAGCACGAGCGCGATCAACGCGCCCGCGACGGCGGTGGCCACCGCGATGACCGGCGGCGGCCGGTCGTGCAGTGCGGCCATGGTGACCTCCCAGTTGATTCATCATGTGTTGAATTGGAGGCTACGGCGGGCCGCCCGCAGAAGTCAACGCGCGCTGAATTGATCGGAGCGGTCCAGGCCCCGAGCGGCACCGGGTACGGTTTGGGCCGTGACTCACCCAGGTGATGGGCAGTCCGGCTGGGGCGGCCAGCCCAACCAGGGCGATTGGGGCCGGCAGGACCAGGGCTACCCGCAGCAGGTCTTCCCGCAGAACTACGGCGGCTCGTACGGCGGCCTCGGCGTCTTCTCCGGCGGCGAGGAGCCGCCGCCCGAGAAGAAGAGCAAGGCCAAGCTGTGGCTGGTGATCGGCGCGGTCGTCGTCCTGCTCGTCGGCGGCGGCGTGACCGCGTTCGTGCTGACCCGGCCGGACGGCTCGTCGACGGTCGCGCAGAGCACGACGAGCACCACGTCGACGACCACGACCACCACCACGACGAAGACCACGCCGTCGACGCCGCCGAACGCCACCTGCGAGCCCGTCAAGCAGGGCTGGAACTGCCTGCCGGTGACCGCCCTGTCCTACAGCTACGACGTGCCCAAGGGCTGGTCGCCCGCGCCGGGCAGCGCGCCCGTCGAGGCCATGGAGGACGTGAAGCTGACCGGCCTCACCGTCAGCGGCGCGTACGACTGCGGCGGCAACGGCTTCACCCGCGGCGGCGCGGGCGGTGTCGTGGTGCCGCAGACCGACCTCACCGCCGTGGCCAAGGACTTCGCCCAGAAGCTCGCCACGCAGTACTACAAGTCCGCGCCCAAGTCCGAGGTCAAGCTCGGCGAGCCGAAGCCGGTGAAGCTGCCGAGCTCGCTGGGCGACATCGAGGGCGTGCAGGTCGACGCGGTCGCCACCACCTCCGGCAACGAGTGCCTGGCCACCAAGGGCATGGTGAAGGTCCTGGTCCTCAAGGGGGACAAGGGTTTCCACGTGTTCATGGCGAACGGCGACCTCGAGGGCGGCCCGGCCGAGCCGAAGCCGCCGACCGAGGCCGACCTTCAGGGCATGGTCGACTCCGTGAAGCCGCTGAGCCGGTGAGCTACTCCGGGCTGGGCGTCTACCAGCAGCAACCGCCGAAGCGGCCGAGCCGCGCGCCGCTGTGGATCGCGCTGGCCGTGGTCGCCGTGCTGCTGGTCGGCGGCGGCGTCACCGCGCTGGTGGTGCTGAAGTCCGGTGACGGCCAGGCGGCGCCCACCGCCGCGTCGACCACCTCGACCGAGGCCGAGCCGGACTGGCAGCCGGTGGACGACGAGAAGGCCGGCCTGTCCTACGAGCTGCCGCCGTCCTGGGAGGCGAGCGGCACCGGCTCGTCCGGGCGGGTCAAGCTGAGCACCACGTACGTGTCGCGGCCGTTCCAGTGCCAGGGCCGGAGCATGATCCAGGCGCAGGCGATGGCCGGTTCGCTCGTCCACGACGACCCGGAGCAGGTCGCCGCCGAACTGGTGGACCGGATCGCCGCCGGCGGGTACACGGTGAACGGCGCGCCACCCGAGATCGGCGAGCCGCGCGTCGAGTCCGGCGACGACGGGGTCGTCCGGCTCAGCGTCGAGGTGACGCCCAAGTCCGCCAGCGCCTGCTACGCGCCCAAGGCCACGGTCAGCGCGGTGGCGATGCGCGACGGCTCCGAGGTGGCCGTGTTCGTGCTCAACGTCGCCGAGGGCGGGCCGCACGTGGCCGAGGGACCGTCCGACGAGGACGTGCGGCGCATCCTGGGAAGCGTGCGGCAGTCGTGAACACGCTGGTGCTGTGGGACATCGACCTGACGTTGATCGACGCCAGGGGCCTCGGGCACGAGTGGTACCGGACCGCGTTCCGCGTGACGTCGGGCCTGGACCTCGTGCACGTGCCCAGCTTCCCCGGCCGCACCGAGCGCGCCATCACGCGTGAGCTGCTGACCGCGCACGACCTGGAGCCGACCGAGGAGCTGGTGGCCCGGCTGCACGCGGAGCTGATCGACGTGGCCACGCGGGAACGCGACCTGCTGCCCGCGCGGGGGCACGCGCTCCCGGGCGCCCTGGCGGCGCTGGAGGCGTTGGCGGAGCGCGAGGACGTCGTGCAGTCGCTGGTCACCGGGAACCTCGTGGAGATCGCCCGGCACAAGCTGGCCGCGTTCGGGCTCGACGGACACCTGGACTTCGAGATCGGCGGCTACGGCTCGGTGTCCGAGCACCGGCCCGCGCTGGTGCTGGAGGCGGTGCGGTTGGCCACCGCCAAGCACGCCCGCGAGTTCCGGGCGGTCGTCATCGGCGACACCCCGCACGACGTGGACGCCGCACTGCACCACGGGGCCGTCGCCATCGGCGTGGCGACGGGCCGCAGCAGCGTCGCGGACCTGCGGGAGGCGGGCGCGCACGTCGTGCTGGCGGACCTGTCCGACACGGCGACCGTGCTGGACGCGGTGCTCAACCGCTAGGGCCGGCCCGCCACAGGTGCACTCGCACGTCCGGGGGGAAGCCCTCCAGGCCGAACAGGAGGGTTTCGCCCCGGCTCGACGCGACCGCCACCAGCTCGGCGAGCCGGTCGAACCCGCTGCCCCGCACCGGTGACCGGGTCCACGTGATGCCGTCCGGCGACGACCACACCAGGCCCGCCTCACCCCGTTCCGTCCGGCCGATCGCGATGAACCCGGTCCCCCACGGGTGGACCGCGGTCGGCCACTGCCCGGTCGCGGGCACGACGGCGTCGTCCGGGAGCCGCCCGAGGTCGATGGCGCCGTCGCTCCACCCGCTGTCCCCGTCGCGCCGGTACCGCGCGTACAGGCCGGACGGGCTCTGGCCCAGCACGAACGTCAAGGACCCGGCACGTCCCACGGCGAGTCGGGTGCCGATCGGCAGGCCGTCGCCGACGTACTGCCAGGACTCGCCGTCCGTCGACCGGTACAGCGGTGTGTCCTCCCGGAACACGTCGACGCCGTAAGCGCCGGAGTCGTGCAGGAGGAAGCCGTCGTCCGTCGCGACCACCCGCGGCGTGATGCCGATCACGGTCCGCGCGAGCGTGAGGTCGCCCGCGTACCGGAACTCCTCCCCGTCGGCGGAGTGCCAGAACTCGAAGCCGAAGAAGTCCTCCGGGGTGTGCTCGGCCTCCAGCCCGGCGGCGTAGTCGAACCCGTCGGACCCGACGACCAGCACGCCGTGCGGCCCGGCGGCGATGGCCATGAACGGGTCGTCCAGGTCGCCGTACGGCAGTGGCGTCCGCTGCCACGTCGTGCCGTCCTCGGTGCGCCACACGGCCACCTCGCCCGCAGCGCCGCCCAGGACGTAGGCGGTGGAGCCGTACGCGGCGAACGGCTGGCCGCGCAGGTGGTCGCCGAACCCCTCGGGAGCCTGTTCGGTCCACTTCCGCCCGTCCGGGGACGAGAACAGCGCGGGCTCCGGGTAGTCGCCCGCCACCAACAGCCCGCCGTCCCAGCCGATCGCGGCCCGCACGTAGAGCGAGGCCAGCTCCGCGGGCAGCTCGGACCGGTCCTGCTCCGACCACCGCGGCGGCGCGAAGGACGGCGGCGGCTCGGGGGCGGCGCCACACCCGACCAGCACGGCGAGCAGCGCGCCGACCACCACCCGGGTCAGCACGACGGCTGCCACCGGGAGCCGCCGTCGAGGAGGCAGAACCGGCGCGCCGCGGCGATGCCCGTGGTCCGGAAGGGCTCGCCGCGGTCGTCGAGGACCAACTCGCCCTCGGTGGCGCCGGACGTCCACCTGAGGTGGAGCCGCCACGCGACCTCCTCGTCGTCCGGGGAGAGGGCCGTGATGACGAACTGCTCCGGCTCGACCTCGTCGACCCGGAAGGGGAAGGTCAGCGGCTCGCCCTCGAACACCCTCGGCACCAGTTCGGGGGACGCCGCGGCGAGGTCGAGCTGGAAGAAGCGGGGCACGACGTCGGACTGGCACGCCGAGGGCAGGTACACCCCCGCGCGCGCGGGGGTGCGGCTCAGCACCTCGACCCACGCCGACTGCAGCACCACCGACGTGCGGGTCTGCCCCTGCACCGTGACGACGACCTCGCCGCCCGTGGCGAGCACCGCGTCGACCGGGCGGCGGGTGGTGAACGGCACGGGCGCGTCACCGCGCTCGGGAACCACCCAGCCGGACGTGCAGTCGTCCTTGAGCCGGAGGTCGGTGTCGGCCAGGGGCGCGACCGGTGGGGCCGGTTCCTCCCGGGTCAACCGCCACACCACGGCCACACCCGCCACGACCACCAGCACGACCACCACGAGCAGGGCGACCACGCCGCGGCGGTCGTGCTGGTCGCCGATCCGGACGTGCTCCACCCGGCCGGCCTGCACCACCGCGTCGGCGTGGCCGCTCATCACGTTCCTGGTGTCATCCCCGATGCCCGGATGTTCCCAGCCGGCGGTGGTGGCCGGTACGCCCTTCTGCGGTCCGATCGGGTGGTGTCAGCCCTTGACGACGCCCAGCAGGTGCTGGACCGCGTCGGCGACCGGCACCTCTTCGCGCTCGCCCGTGCGGCGGTCCTTGACCTCGACCAGGCCGTTGGCCAGGCCGCGGCCGACCACCAGGATCGTCGGCACGCCGATCAGCTCGGCGTCGGCGAACTTCACGCCCGGGCTCGCCTTGCGGTCGTCCAGCAGCACCTTCACGCCCGCCGCGGACAGCTCGCCCGCCAGCTTCTCGCCGCCCGCGAGCAGCGCCTCGTCCTTGCCCGCGACGACCACGTGCACGTCGGCGGGCGCGACGTTGCGCGGCCAGATCAGGCCGCGGTCGTCGTGGCTCTGCTCGGCGATCACGGCCACCAGGCGGGACACGCCGATGCCGTAGGAGCCCATGGTGATCCGGATGGGCTTGCTGTCGGGGCCGAGCGCGTCCAGCGCGAACGCGTCCGCGTACTTGCGGCCCAGCTGGAAGATGTGCCCGATCTCGATGCCGCGCGCGGACACCAGCGAGCCCCTGCCGTCCGGCGACGCGTCGCCCTCGCGGACCTCGGCCACGTCGATCGTGCCGTCCGGGGTGAAGTCGCGGCCGCAGACCAGGTCCACCACGTGGTGGTCGGCCTTGTCCGCGCCGGTCACCCACGCCGTGCCGCGCACCACGCGCGGGTCGACCAGGTACCTCACCCCGTTGGCCTGGACCGCCGCCGGGCCGATGTAGCCCTTGACCAGGAAGGAGTTGCGGGCGAAGTCCGCGTCCTCCAGCATCGCGACCTCGGCGGGCTCGACCGCCGCCTCCAGGCGCTTGAGGTCGACCTCGCGGTCGCCGGGCAGGCCGATGGCCAGCAGCGTCCAGTCCTGCTCGCCGGGCTTCCTGGTCTTGACGAGGAAGTTCTTCAGCGTGTCCGCGGCGGTGAAGGTGCGGTCGGTGTTGGCGTTCAGGTAGTCGACCATCGTCTTGATGGTCGGCGTGTTCGGCGTGTGGTGCACCTGCGCCGCGGGGTGGGCCGCCGGGTCCTGCTCGGGGGGCGCGGGCGTGACGACGGCTTCCACGTTCGCCGCGTAGTCCGACTCCGTGCTGCGGACGAAGGTGTCCTCGCCGGTCGGCGCGACCGCCAGGAACTCCTCCGACGCCGAGCCGCCCATCGCGCCCGACGTGGCGGAGACGATGACGTACTCCAGCCCGAGCCGCTCGAAGATGCGGATGTAGGCCTCGCGGTGCCGCTGGTAGGACTGCGCCAGGCCCTCGTCGGCGAGGTCGAAGGAGTAGGAGTCCTTCATCAGGAACTCGCGGCCCCGCAGGATGCCCGCGCGGGGACGCGCCTCGTCCCGGTACTTCGTCTGGATCTGGTAGAGCGTGACCGGGTAGTCCTTGTAGGAGGAGTACTCGCCCTTCACCGTGAGCGCGAACAGCTCCTCGTGCGTGGGGCCGAGCAGGTAGTCGGCGCCCTTGCGGTCCTTGAGGCGGAACAGGTTGGGCCCGTACTCGGTCCACCGGTTCGTCGCCTCGTAGGGCTCCTTCGGCAGCAGCGCGGGGAACTGGATCTCCTGCGCGCCGAAGGCGTCCATCTCGTCGCGCACGACCTGCTCGATGTTGCGCAGCACCCGCAGCCCCAGCGGCAGCCACGAGTAACCGCCCGGCGCGACGCGGCGCACGTAGCCGGCGCGGACCAGCAGCTTGTGGCTGGGTACTTCGGCGTCCGCCGGGTCCTCGCGCAGCGTGCGCAGGAACAGCGACGACATCCTCGTGATCACGGTGGGTGCTCCTCGTGGGCGGGTTGTCCGGGAAAGGGTAGTGAACGTGCCCTGATCAGTTCCAACGGGTTGGGCCGGGGTGAGCGCGGCGGCGATTGTCGGTGGTCGGCGCTAGCGTGCCGGGCCATGACCCTCACCATCGGCATGATCACCATCGACACGACCGACCCGCACCGGCTGGCGGACTTCTGGACCAAGGCGCTGGGCACGTCGGTGCAGCACGACTGGGGCGAGTTCCTGGTCCTCGCGCCGGCGGGCGGCGAGGGCGGGCTCCAGCTGGGGCTGCAACGCGTCGACGACCCGACGCCGGGCAAGAACCGGGTCCACTTCGACTCCCACGTCGAGGACCGCGCGGGTGAGGTGGCCAGGTTGGTCGGGCTCGGCGCGACGGAGATCGGCGAGCACACCGTGCCGGGCCTGACCTGGACCGTCCTGGCGGACCCGGACGGTAACCAGTTCTGCGTCGGCCAGTCGGGCTGACCTCGCTGACCGTCCTTCCGGAGGGGCCGGGGACAGGCGCGCGGGGCAGGTTTCCCGCAGGGGCGACCCGTGGGCGTGGGGTCAGCGGCGGGCAGGTGTGGGATGCGGGCGGGCGACCGGTGCGGGCCGGGGGCGAGTGCGGCGGGTCGGGTGGCGGCGCAGTGGGCGGTGCGGGCGAGAGCAGGTGCTGGTCGGTCGGCGCATAGGCTCGACCCTCGTGTTGGTACTGCTCCCCCCGTCGGAGACCAAGGCCCTCGGTGGCTCCGGCGCGCCCCTCGACCTCGACCTGCTGTCGCACCCGGAGCTCACGCCGGTGCGCGGCAAGCTGGTGGACGCCCTCGTCGACCTCGCCGCCGACGTGCCCGCCAGCCTCGCCGTGCTCGGGCTGTCCGAACGCCAGGCCGGCGAAGTCGAGCGCAACGCCGAGCTGCGCCGCTCCCCCACGCTGCCCGCGCTCGCCAGGTACACCGGGGTGCTGTACGACGCGCTCGGCCTCGACTCGTTGACGAAGGCGGAGAGGGCCAGGGCGTTCGCGCGGCTCTCGGTGGCCTCGGCCCTGTTCGGCGTGGTCGGCGGCGGGGATCCGATTCCCGCCTACCGGTTGTCGGGTGGCAGCGTGCCGCCCTCCGTCGGCCCCCTCGGCGGGCTGTGGCGGCCCGCGCTCGAACCGGTGCTGGCCGCCGCCGACGAGTTCGTCGTCGACCTGCGGTCGAGCCCGTACACCTCGTTGGCCCGCATCCCCCACGCCGCCGTGATCCGCGTGGTCACCGAGGACGGCGCCGGGCGGCGCAACGCGGTCAGCCACTTCAACAAGGCGCACAAGGGCCGGCTCGCGCAGGCGATCGTCAAGTCGCGGTCCGAGCCGAACGACCTCAAAGGCCTGGTCAAGGTCGCCGGCCGGGCCGGGCTGCGGGTGGAGCGCACGGGCCCCGCGACCGCCGACCTGGTCGTCTAGCCGTCAGGCCGAGCGGGCCGGGTGGATCGACCGCACGGCCCCGACCGGACGGCGGGGCGCGGCGCCGCGGTGGCGCGCGGTCGAGTGCGCGGCGACGGCACGCAGGTCGGCGGTCACGCGCGGCAGGTCGCGGTCTTCGGTGTCCGTGCCGCCCGCCAGGCGGGAGCCCAGGTGCGGTTGTCGCCGGTGGTTGCGCTCCAGGCCGTAGACGACCAGCGCCACGACGGCCAGGGCGAAGAGGATCGCAGTCATGGCACTAACTGTGCGATGCACAAGAAGCAGCCACAATTGGCAGCCTTGCCGTTGTGCGTCAAAATGCAGCCAAGTAGGGTGACGGCATGCTCCGCACCGTCGCCGCCGTCCTCATCGACGGCCTCGCACCGTTCGAGTTCGGCGTGATCTGCGAGGTCTTCGGCGTCGACCGCACCGACGACGGCGTGCCGCGGATCGACTTCCGGGTCTGCGGCGAACGCCCCGGCGAACCGGTCACCACGGACGTCGGCGCGTCCGTGGTCCCCGCGCACGGCCTCGACGCGCTGGCCGGCGCCGACCTGGTCGCCGTGGCCGCCGCGAAGATCCGCGACGAGTACCCGCCGGCGCTCCTCGACGCCCTCCGCGACGCCCACGGCCGGGGGGCCACGCTGCTGTCGGTGTGCAGCGGCGCGTTCGTGCTCGGCGCGGCGGGCCTGCTCGACGACCGCCGCTGCACCACCCACTGGCGCCACGCCGCCGACCTGGCCGCGCGCTTCCCCCACGCCAAGGTCGACCCGGACGTGCTGTTCGTGGACGACGGCGACATCGTCAGCAGCGCGGGCACGGCCGCGGGCATCGACGCGTGCCTGCACGTGGTCCGCCGGGAGTTCGGCGCGGGCGTCACGGCGACCATCGCGCGGCGCATGGTCGTCGCACCCCAGCGCGACGGCGGCCAGCGCCAGTTCGTCGAGGTGCCGACGCCGCCGCACGAGGCCGACAGCCTCCAGCCGCTGCTCGCCTGGCTCCAGGACCGGCTCGACCAGGAGCACACCGTCGCGAGCCTGGCCGAGCGGGCGACGATGTCCGAGCGCACGTTCGCCCGCCGCTTCGCCGCCGAGACCGGCACGACGCCGCACCGCTGGCTCACCACCCAGCGCGTGCTGCGCGCCCGCCAGCTCCTGGAGGAGACGCAGCTCACCGTGGAGGACGTGGCCCACCGCTCGGGCTTCGGCACGGCCGCACTCCTGCGGCACCACTTCACGTCCGTGGTGGGAGTCCCGCCAAAGGATTACCGCCGTTCGTTCGCCCACCGCTGATCGCCGTTTGCGTGACCGAAGGTCAGGATTTGTCACCACTCGTGAGGGTGGTGACAGAATGACCGGGTGACCGCCGACACACCTCCCGCCACACCGGGCACCACGTTCTCGGACCCGGTCACCCCGGACCAACTCCGGGTGATCACCGAGGACCTGCGGACCGACGCGCTCGACGCGCCGGGAGCCCTGAAGCGGGTGTGGTCCGGCGTGTGCCTGGCCCGCCTGCTCGGGCTGCGCCTGGCCCTGGCCGACCCCACCTGGCAGCAGCGGCAGGTCAACGCGGAGTCGGTGGAGCACCAGCTGGCCCGCGACCTCGGGACCTCGGCGACGTTCACCGACACCACGCTCACGCTCCCCGGCGCCGCGGCTCCCCGTCCGCTCGCGCCGGGCGAGGTGGACGACGCGGTGGCCGCGCTGGTGGAGTTCAGCGGCACGGCCCGGCAGCGGATGCTGGCCGTCGCGCCGAAGGCCCCGCAGTGGCACGACGAACGGGTGCTGCGGCACGACTCGCTGGTGATCGCCCAGCTCGCCGCGGCCTGGATGGGCGAACGCGGCAGCTACCGCGCCGAGTCTCGCTGAACGACGCGGTCCCGCTGGACGACGGAGCCGCGGTCGGCAGCGGAGTCGAGGCGGGGCCAGTCGAGGCGGGGCCAGTCGAGGCGGGGCCAGTCTCGGCAGGGCGGGTCGAGGCAGGGCGGGTCGAGGCAGGGCGGGTCGAGGCAGGGCCAGTCTCGGTGAAGCGGTAAATGGGTTGCGGCGGTGGGAGCGGGCCCGGCACCCTGTGCCGGTACGCGCAGAGCGCCGGTGGTGGCAGACCACGGCGGAGTCGAGGAGGTGCCAGATGGCGACAGCTGTCCGGGACGTGGCACCGACCCGTCCGCTCGCCCCGCCCGCCTGAGGCGAACCCGCGCGAAAGACCACACCGCGCCGGGTGGGGGCGATCACTCCCACTTCACCTGGAGCACATCCAGTGCGCGAGCACGACCAGTACACCGAGTTCGAATCCGACTTCGACCACGCCGACGACCTCAAGTGGCATGCCAAGAAGGCGAAGAAGGCCCAGGCGCGCACCGACGGCGACGTCGAGCCGGGCCGTCGCGGCCGGCTCACCGAGGAAGCCAAGGACCGCCTCGCCCAGATGCGGGAGGACGCCGTCGCGGCGGACGTCCCGGAGGACGGCGACCGCTGGTCC
This sequence comes from Saccharothrix sp. 6-C, assembly GCF_016695385.1. Classification (NCBI taxonomy): domain Bacteria; kingdom Bacillati; phylum Actinomycetota; class Actinomycetes; order Pseudonocardiales; family Pseudonocardiaceae; genus Saccharothrix; species Saccharothrix sp. 6-C. The sequence goes on from NZ_CP064192.1 coordinate 6,893,712, forward strand.
ACCTGGGGCGATGCCGACCAGGGCCCGAAACCGCACCCGCAGTGGCTCGTCACCGACCTGTCCGCGGTCGACCGCGAGCTGGGGATCGTGAAGACCGGCAAGGAAGCGGACGTCTTCCTGCTGGAACGCGCCATGCCCGGCACCGACCGGTCGTGCCTGCTGGCCGCGAAGCGGTACCGCAGCAACGACCACCGGCTGTTCCACCGGGACGCGGGCTACCTCGAGGGCAGGCGCATGCGCCGGTCCCGCGAGATGCGCGCGATGACGAACCGCAGCGCGTTCGGCCGCAACCTCATCGCCGAGCGGTGGGCGGTGGCCGAGTTCGCCGCGCTGGCGAAGCTCTGGCAGATGGGCGCGCCGGTGCCCTACCCGGTGCAGCGCGACGGCACCGAGCTGCTGCTGGAGTTCGTCGGCACGGACGGCGCGGCGGCGCCGAGGCTGGCGCAGCTGCGGCCGGAGCCGGACGAGCTGCTCGACCTGTGGCGGCAGCTGGTGGACGCGCTGGGCGTGATGGCGTCCACCGGGCTGGGTCACGGAGACCTGTCGGCGTTCAACCTGATGGTCCACGACGGGCGGCTGGTCGTGATCGACCTGCCGCAGGTGGTGGACCTGGTGGCGAACCCGCGCGGGCCCGAGTTCCTGGAGCGGGACGTGCGCAACGTGGCCGGCTGGTTCACCGCGCGCGGCCTGCCGCCGGAGCTGGCGGAGCCGCGCGAGCTCACCGGGATGCTGCTGGACCTGGCGGGTCTGCGCTGACCGTCCGGTGCTCGCGGCGGGCTCCGGGCCGACACCGGTCCGGAGCCCGCCGCGAGCACCACCCGCGACGCCCCCGTCCGTCGCACGACGTCACGCGATCGCCTGGTCGGCGTTCGCACCCTGCGGGAAGTCGAAGTCCTCCCGGGCGGTGCTCACCGCGCCGAGCGCCGTTGCTCCGTTCAGTTGGTGGGCGGCACGTCGACCACGACGCGCGGAAATGGAGCCGCACCCCTCGCCACGTGCCCTTTTGCGGATCCCGGTGATCGTCGGCGAGCCGCCCGCGGCCACCCGGCTCCTCACCCGTGTGCGCGAGAACACCGCCGCGATGACGAACACCGCCGCGTGATCAGCTAGACTGAGTGGTGCACCGCCCGGTGGCGCCACTGAGTGCCCCAGGCCGCCAGAGTGGCCGGTGGTGCTTCCCAACCACTATCGGCGCGACCCGCGCGCCGGGCCCGTCCCCGCGATCGCGCCTGCTCAAGCAGAGCAATCCTCGAGACGTGCCGTGTCCCGGAGGTTTGTTTTGCCGACAATGTCCCAAGGCCGTTCCGAGCGCCCGCAGTTCCGCAAGCCCCGCAGTAACAGGCGCCCAGGCCAGGGCAACCGTCGTCCCGCTCCCGCCGCGGAGCTGGCGACCACCATCCCCGACCACGTCGAGAGCACCATGCCCGAGGGCCCGCTGCCCTCGTTCGCGGAGTTGGGCCTGTCCGACGAGCTGCTGCGCGCGCTCGAGCAGGCCGGCATCACCGAGCCGTTTCCGATCCAGGCCGCCACGCTGCCCGACGCCATGGCGGGTCGTGACCTGCTCGGTCGCGGCCAGACCGGCTCCGGCAAGACGTTGGCGTTCGGCCTGGCGCTGCTGTCCCGCCTGACCGGTGGTCGGGCCAAGCCGCTCAAGCCGCGCGCGCTCGTGCTGGTGCCCACCCGCGAGCTGGCGATGCAGGTCGAGGAAGCCCTCAACCCGTTCGCCCGATCGCTGGGCCTGTGGTGCCGCACGGTCGTCGGCGGCACGTCGTTCCCGCGTCAGGTCGACGCGCTGCGCCGCGGCGTCGACCTGCTGATCGCCACCCCCGGCCGGTTGTCCGACCACGTCCGGCAGGGCACGGCCGACCTGTCCGAGGTCATGTTCACCGCGTTGGACGAGGCCGACCAGATGGCGGACATGGGCTTCATGCCGCAGGTCCGGGCGATCCTCGACCTGACCCCGCAGGACGGCCAGCGCCTGCTGTTCTCCGCCACGCTCGACGGCGACGTGGACAAGCTGGTCCGCCAGTACCTGCACGACCCGGTGGTCCACTCGGTCTCGCCGCCCACGGGCAGCGTCACCACGATGGACCACCACCTGCTGTTCGTGTCCGCCGAGGACAAGCAGAACGTGGTCACCGAGGTCGCCGCGCGCGAGGGCCGCACGATCATGTTCGTGCGCACCAAGCACCACGTCGACCGGTTGGCCAAGAAGCTGCGGTCGATGGGCGTGCACGCGGGCGCGTTGCACGGCGGCAAGGCGCAGAGCGCGCGCACGCGCGTCCTGACCCAGTTCCGCGACGGCACCATGCCGGTGCTGATCGCCACCGACGTGGCGGCGCGCGGCATCCACGTGGACGACGTGAGCCTCGTGGTCCACGTCGACCCGCCGGCCGACCCGAAGGACTACCTGCACCGCGCCGGTCGCACGGCGCGCGCGGGCCAGTCCGGCACGGTCGTCACCCTGGTCACGCACGACCAGCGGCGCACCGTGCAGGGCCTGACCGCGCGGGCGGGCGTCCGCCCGACCTCGACCAAGGTCCGTCCCGGTGACGAGGAGCTGGTCCGCATCACGGGCGCTCGCGTGCCGAGCGGCATCCCCGTGGTCGAGCCCGAGGTCCCGGTCCGCGCCCGTCGCGGTGGCGGTGGCGGTCCTCGCCGCAGCGCCGGTGGCGCCGGCAACGGCGGCGGCTTCGGCGGCTTCCGCGGCGGCCGTTCCGAGCGCGACCGCGGTGGCAGCGCGGGTCGCCCGCGCCGGGTGGCGCAGCACTAGTCCGCCGATCTTCGACCACGGCACCTCGTCCTCCGGGCGGGGTGCCGTTGTCGTGCGCGGTCAGGTCATGAGGGTGTCGGCGCGGGCGGTGCGCATGTGCAGCACGTGCCGGCCCTCGCGGCGCGTGGTGACCAGCCGCGCGGCCCGCAGGACGCCGATGTGCTGCGACACCGCGCCCGCCGTGACACCCAGCGCCGCCGCCAGGTCCGTCGTGCTCCTCGGCGCGGCCAGCAACGTGAGCAGGTGGGCGCGGGTCCGGCCGATCAGGGCCGCCAGGTCGTGCGGCGTGCCCCGCTCCTCCCACAGCGTGCCGATGCCGCGCGCCGGGTAGCGCAGCACCCCCTGCCCCACGGGGTCGATCGCGATCCACGCCTTCGGCCAGCAGAACACGCTCGGGCACAGGACGAGACCGCGCTCGGCCAGGTCGACGCGGTGCTCGGGCTTGCGGTGCAGCACCAGTTCGCCGTCGGCCCACGTGACCTCCGGGTGCAGGTCCTGGAACACCGCCTCCACGCCCTTGTCGGCCAGGGTCGCCGCCCGGGCCGCGATGTCGGCTTCGAGCACGGCCGTGATGCGCGTCCAGTGCGGCGCGATGAGGAGGTCGTGGCAGCGCCGGATCACGTCGGCCTCCGGCTGGGCGACGTGGCGCAGCTCGGCGTCCAGGTCCGGCATCCGCACGTCCGGCACGGGCATCAGGTCGGCCGGTTTCGCCGGGCCCTCCAGCCGGGCCAGCAACGTGCCCAGGCCCGGGATGCCGTCGGCCCTCTCCCGCGCCCACCGCACCCACGGCAGGTGCACGGCGTGCGCGCCGGGTGTGCGGAGCCCGTCGACCGCCATCACGGTCTCGAACACCGGGGAGTAGGCGAACCTCACCTTGGCCAGCCCCACCCCGGCGAGCCGCACCCACACCGCCACGACGTCCCCGTTCCACTCGCCGCCATTGTCCCACCGGCGGCAGGGCCGGCCCTACCTCGCACTGCCGGGGCAGCACCAGTGATCTTCGTGGGGCGTCCGGCGACGCTGGTCCCCATGACGAAGACCTGGCACCGGCCCACCCTGTGGTTGGCCGTGGTGATGGCGGTGGGCGCACTGGGGTGCGCGGTCGCGGCGGTGCTCGACGGGCGGTTGTTGCAGGACGTGTCGTTGTGGGCCAAGCCGTTCAAGTTCACGCTGTCGTTGGCGGTCTACTCCGCGACGCTGTCGTGGCTGCTCTCCCTGCCCCACCGGGGGCGGAGGTGGACGTCCGGGTCGGCGACGGTGATCGCGGGGATCATGTTCCTGGAGGTCGGGTTGATCGCCCTGCAGGCGGGCCGGGGCACGTTCACCCACTACAACAGCTCCGACGACCCGTTGAACCGGTTCGTGCAGCTGACCTTCGGGACGTTGATCCCGGCGATGTTCCTGGCCAACGTGGTGCTGGCGCTCGTGCTGTCCTTCCAGCGCTTCGGCCGGCCGGACGTGCGGTGGGCCGTGCGCGGCGGGCTCTACCTGGCCATCCTCGGCATGGCCTCGGGTTACCTGATGGTGGGACCGCGCCGGCCCGTCACGGCGGTCGACGCGGCCGGCCGGGAGGTCGAGCTGGTCGGCGGGCACAGCGTGGGCGTGCCCGACGGCGGCGCCGGCATGCCGATCACGGGCTGGAGCACGACCGGCGGGGACCTGCGCGTGCCGCACTTCGTCGGGATGCACGGGCTCCAGGTGATGATCCTGTCGGCGCTCGGCCTGGCCGCGCTGGGCGTGGCCGAGCACGTCCGCACCCGGCTGGTCGCGGTGGCCGCCCTCGGGTACGCGGGGCTGTTCGCGGTGCTGGTCCGGCAGGCGTTGCAGGGCGAGCCGGTGACGCACCCCGGCGGCACGACCTGGGCAGCGCTCGGCGGGCTGGCGGTGGTCGTGGCCGCCGGGGCAGCACTGGCCCTCAGGCGCGGAACGGCAGCTCGTCCGCCAGCGCGGCGACCGGTCCCGCAACGATGATCGCGGGCGGGCGGATGCCGTGCTCGGCGATGTCCGGGGCCAGGGAAGCCAGCGTCGACCGCACGACCTTCTGCGTGCGGGTGCCGCCCTCCTGGATCACCGACACCGGGGTGTCACCCGGGCGGCCCGCCATGAGGGCCTCCGCGAACGCCGCCGCCCGCTCCACCCCCATGAGGATCACGACCGTGCCGCGCAGCCGCGCCAACGCCGGCCAGTCGACCAGCGACCGCTCGTCGTCCGGCGCGACGTGCCCGGACACGACCACCACCTCGTGCGCGACACCCCGGTGCGTCACCGGCACGTCCGCCAGCGCCGGCACGCCGAACGCGCTGGTCACGCCGGGCACGACGGTGACCGGCACGCCCGCCTCGGCGCACGCGATCAGCTCCTCGAAGCCCCGGCCGAACACGTACGGGTCACCGCCCTTGAGGCGGACCACGAACCGGCCCGCCTTGGCGTGCTCGACCAGCGTGGTGTTGATGAAGTCCTGCGTCGCCGCGCGGCCGTACGGGATCTTCGCCGCGTCCACCACCTCGACGTGCGGCGGCAGCTCGTCCAGCAGCTCGCGCGGCGCGAGCCGGTCGGCCACCACGACGTCCGCCCTGGCCAGCAGCCTGCGCCCGCGCACGGTGATCAGGTCGGGGTCGCCGGGGCCGCCGCCGACCAGCGCCACGCCCGCCGGCTGGTCGTGGTGGTCGGCCAGGGAACCGTCGCGCAACGCCGAGAGCAGGCCGTCGCGCACCCCGGCGGACCGGCGGTGCTCCCCGCCCGCGAGGACGCCGACCAGCAGGCCGTCGTGCTCGCCGACCGCCGGCGTCACCGCGGTGCCCTTCACGGCCACGTCGGCGCGCACGCAGAACACGCGGCGCTCCTCGGCGTCCGCCGTGATCCGCGCGTTCACCTCGGGCGACGACGTGCACGCCAGCACGTACCAGGCGCCGTCGAGGTCGCCGTCGGCGTACTCGCGGGCGTGCCAGACCGCCTCGCCGCCGTCGACGAGGCCCTGGACGGCCGGGGTCACCTCGGGTGAGATCACCTCCACCCGCGCGCCCGCCGCGACCAGCCTGGGCAGCCTGCGCTGCGCGACCGTGCCGCCGCCGACGACGACGACCCGCCGGCCGGTCAGGTCCAGGCCCACGAGGTAGTGCTGTTCACCGTGCATGGGTAGAAGCATCCACACCGGACATGTCATGTCCAACCCGAGTGCTTCACATCATGGGAACGCGGGCGGGCGGCGTCCGGAACGTCACGCCGAACGGGCCCGCGACCGGGAGTGCACCCGGCCGCGGGCCCGTCGCGGGGTGGTTACAGCTGCGCGGTGATCGTCGAGTAGTACGAGGCGATCCGCGCGTACACGCCGGGGTAGCCGGCGAGCGCGCAGCCGCGGCCGAACGAGGTGGCGCCGATCAGCTTGCCACCCGCGACCAGCGGGCCGCCCGAGTCACCCTGGCACGTGTCGGTGCCGCCGTTCGGGTAACCGGCGCACACCATGGCGGTCGCGCTGTAGTTGGAGTAGGCCGTGCGGCAGGTCGCGTCGGACGTCACCGGCACGGTCGCGCCGAGCAGGTACCGCGAGGCCGAACCGCCGGAGGACGTGGTGCCCCAGCCGTAGATCCGGGCGCTCGTGCCCGCCGCGTACAGCGCCGTGTCGGACGGGGTGGCCAGCGGCAGGTAGGTCGAGCTGATGCTGGTGCCCAGGGTCAGCACCGCGACGTCGTAGCCCGAGCTCGCGGTCCGGTAGCTGGGGTGGACCCAGATCGAGCTGACCGTGGCCACCGTGCCCGCCGTGCTCTGCTTGTCGTCGCGGCCGTGCACCACGCGGGTGCTCGACGCGCTCCGGCCGCTGACGCAGTGCGCGGCCGTGACGACCTTGTTCGCCTTGACGAGCGTGCCGCCGCAGAACTGGCCGCCGGTGCTGGTGGCCAGGTACACCACCCACGGGTAGGTGCTGGTGGACACGCGGGAGCCGCCGACGATGAACGGCGACACGCCGGTGTCCGAGGACGTCTCGGCCGAGGCGGGCGCGACGGTCATGACACCGATCGCGGCCACCGCCGTGGCCAGGACGGTGAGCAGGCGACGCAGGGTTTTCGCCATGTCGATCCTTCCGGTGCAGGGGCGCCCGGGTGCGGGCGCTCCCTCCAGCTAGGACCAAGACGACGAAAGCGACAACCGCCTTTAGACGGCTCGTCACCACTTCACAGTTGACGAGTGACGCCTGTCACGCGGATGACATCGGCGCGAATCGGCCCGGCAACCTCCGGTCCGGCGCCCGCCTCGACGAACGCCACCGCCGCGCCGTCCTCGGCCAGCCGCACCGCGCCGTCCGCCACCACCCTCGTGCCCGGCCGCAGCAGGTGCCGCACCTGCGCCACGCACTCGGCGCTGCCCACCACGACCGACGCCCGCCGCAGCTCGGCCTCGGCGCGCGGCGTCCGCTCGTCCGCGTCACCCGGACCCAGCCCCACCAGCGCCAACCGGCCGCGCGGCAGCACCCGCGCGGCGGCGACCGTCACCCCGGCGCCCTTCACCTTCTCGGCCGCGATCTCCACCCGGCCGCCGCCGGAGAGCTCCATCGCGCCGCGCAACGCCGCCGCCTCGGCCACACTCGGGATGCCGATGGCCAGCTCCGCCGGGTTCGGCACCGGGATCACCGCCAGCTCCTCGCCCGGGTAGGCCAGCAGCGGCACGGTGGTCGAGTCGTGCCAGAAGCCCCAGTCCTCCAACGCGTCCGCGATGCCCTGCTCGGCGACCTTGCGGTCCAGCGTGGCGAACGCCCGGATGGCGCGCAGGTCCAGCCCGCGCCTCTCCGCGAGCTGCGCCAACGCCGCCGACACGGCCGCCGCCGACACGCCCGTGCCCGACCCGACGCCCACGACGAGCGTGCGCGGCACCACCCGCACCACGTGGTCCTCGGCGGGGCCCTTGGGCACGCGGTCGTCCACCAGCACGCTCCACTCCGCCCCGCCGTGCGACGCCCGCTCTCCGCGGGCGACGACGACGTTGTCCGGCAGCGCCGGCAGCGGGAAGCCGAGCGGGTTGGCCAGCAGCACGGGCTCGCCCAGCCGGACCGCCTCGCCGCACGCGGCCAGGTCGCCCTCCACCGTGGCGTCCAGCAGCTCCACCAGCTCGTCCAGCGGCGAACCCGCCGACGCCGACGTGGTCACGGCCTGCACGCCGAGCACGTCGGCGACCCGTTCGGCCACGGCGTCCGCGCCGCCGAGCAGCGACACGGCGAACCCGCCGTCCACGCACACCACGCCCGGGTCGGCCCGCTCGTCGCGCAGCAACGGCGCGACCAGCCGCACGGTCGCCTCCGTGCCGAGGAAGAACACCGCCGAACCCAGCCGGGGCCACAGGGCGCGCAGCGCGGGCCCGACCGGGCCGTCCGGCACCACCGCGTCCGGCCCGAGGAACCCGGCCAGCTCCACCGCGGCCCGCCGCCCGCGCTCGCCGGCGGCGAACACACCGATCACGCCTTCTTCACTCCCCACAGCACGGTCACCGGGTCGGTGGCCGACAACGTCCCGCCGGTCAGGCGGGCGGCGGACACCTGGCTGCCCTCGACCTCGTACCCGGCCTCCAGCAACGCGTCCCGGGCGGGCAGCACGCGGTCCAGGTCGGGGGTCGCCACCACGACCCGCCGGGCGCCGGAGCGCACGCACCGCCGCACCACGTCCGCGCCACCACCGCCGACGAACACCGCGTCCGGCCGGGGCAGCTCCCCCGCCTCGCCCAGCTCGGCCTCGACCACGCGCACGTCCACGCCGTGCGCGGAGGCGTTGGCGATGATCCGCACGCACTGCACCGGGTCGCGTTCCACGGCGACGACGGCCGCGCCGAGCCGGGCGCACTCGACGCCGATCGCGCCGGGGCCCGCGCCGACGTCCCACACCAGCACGCCGGGGCGCGGGGCGAGCCGGGCCAGCACCAGCGCCCGCACCTCGGCGACGGCGATCATGCCGTCGCGTTGCGCGAAGTCGCCGTCCGGCAGCGCCCAGCCCTCGCCGGCGGGCGCGAAGCCCTGCTCGGCCAGGCACAGGATCGCGCCGGGCTCGGACCACCGGCGCGCGACCGCGTCCGCAGGGTCCACAGTGGACATTCCGGCGGCCGATCCGACCACCAGGGAGCGCCGCCACCCGGCCAGCCCGCGGGCCAGCTCCGCCGGGTCGGCGCCGGCCACGACGACGGCGGGCTTGGCCCGGCACACGTTCAGCGCGTGCCGGACGCCCAGCGCCCCGGCGTCCACGACGGTCACGTCGTCCCAGGAACGACCGGCGTCCTCGACGAAGCGGTGCAGCGCGACGACGTCCACGTCAGTTCACGCGCTTGTTCTTCTTGGTCCGCGTGCCGGACGGCTTGCGCGGCGTCGTGCTCGCCTGCACGGTGGTCGGCTTGCGCTTCGCGGCGGCGGCCACCACCGGCTTGGGCTTCGGCTTGGCGTCCTGCTCCGCCGACGCCTCCACCGACGTCCCCGTCGACGCCGTGGCCGGCACGTCGACGACCAGTTCCAGCAGCGGCTCGCCGACCGGCTCGGGCTTCGGCCTCGCGGGCGCGGAACGCTTGGTGCGCGCGGTCTCCTGCCAGTCGTGCACCGCCGACCACGCCGCCGCCGACGCCGAGTCGCCGGTCGACTTCACCACCGGCCGGTTCGCCCGCGCGGCCCACTTCGACGCCCGCGGCCTGCGCACCGGCTCGTCGCCCTCGACCACCGGGACGCGGCGGCGCGGCGCGGGCTGCGCGAGCACCCTGCCGACCAGGAACAGCGTGGTGCGGTAGAGCTTGTGCTCCTTGACGCACGCCTCCAGCTCGCCCACCGTCGTCTGCGCGACCGTCTCGTCGGGCAGGGAAACCTTGTACGCCACCACGACCGGCGTGTCGTCGGCGTAGCCGCCCGCGCGCAGCCGCTCCACCAGCAGGCCGGCCCGGGACCCGGACGCGGAGATCGCCATCGTGGTGCCGTGCGCGGCGAACTCCTCGACGTGCTCGGCGGTGTCGGGTCCGACCAGCAGCAACGACTGCGCCACGTCCGACGTGGTCAGCTCGCGGCCGACGGACGCCGCCGCCGCCGACACCTGGGACACGCCCGGCACGACGTCAGTGGTCAAGCCCAGCCGCTGGCACGCGTCCTGCTGGTCGCGCAGACCGCCCCACAGCGACGGGTCGCCCGCGTGCAGCCGCACCACCTTCAGCCTGCCCGCCGACGCGCGCCGGTACACCTCGACCACCTCGGCGTCGGTGACGCGGGAGAAGTCGACCAGCTCGGCGTCGGCGCGGGCGTGCTCGCGCACGCACTCCACCTCGATCACGCTGGGGGCCCACAGCACGACGTCGGCCTCGGCTATCCGCTTCGCGCCGCGCACGGTGATGAGATCGGCGGCGCCGGGACCGGCGCCCACGAAGGAGACCCGACCAGTCATCACAACTGCTCCCCACGACGTGTTCGGCTTGGTGGGCAAGGACCGTACCGCGCGAGCACGATCCACTAACGAGTGGCCTCGAAGCGCACGGACTCGTTCGCGCAGGCCCGCACGAAGCGGGTCACGGCCTCCGGCGCGGACGCCGGGTGGGTGTGCAGGTACGACGCGTGCACCCGGCCGAGCACGAATCCCTCGGCCACCGGGCGCAGGTCGTGGCCGCGCCACTGCCAGGCCGGTTTCGCGCCGTGCGGCACGCTCAGCGCGGTGCGGTGGAACTCGTGGCCGGTGATCCGCGCGCCCGCCCGGGACAGCACGGAGTCCTGCGGCGCGACGGCGTCGCGGTAGCCCAGCGTGAGCCGGGACGTCATCGAGCCGTCCGCGTCGATCACGCCGCACATCGGCGCGCCGTCCAACGAGTTCGCCAAATACAGCAGGCCGCCGCACTCGGCGTGCACCGGCGCGCCGCCGCGGGCCAGGGCGGCGACGGCCTCGCGCAGCTTCCCGTTGGCCGACAGCTCGGCGGCGTGCTGCTCGGGGAAACCGCCGGGCAGCACCAGGCCGGCCGTGCCCTCGGGCAGCGCCTCGTCGCGCAGCGGGTCGACCACGACGACGTCCGCGCCGGCCGCGGCGAGCAGCTCGACCTGCTCGGCGTAGCCGAACGTGAACGCCGCACCGCCCGCGACCGCGACCGTCGGCGTGCCCTCGACCCGCTCGACCTCCGCGTGCGGGTCCCACGTCGGCACGGCCAGGGCGGGCACCTCGGCGGCGAGCCGCCGCACCGCCTCCAGGTCGACGTGCCGCGCGACGGCGTCGGCGATGGCGCCCACGGCGGCGGTGGCGGCCGGGCCGTGCTCGGCGGCGGTGACCAGGCCGAGGTGGCGCGACGGCAGCGCGAACTGGTCGTCGCGCGGCAGCACGCCGAGCACCTCCAGGCCGACCTCGGCGCACGCGCCGCGCAGCACCTGCTCGTGCCGGGCGGAGCCGACCTGGTTGAGCACCACGCCGCCGAGCCGCACGGTCGGGTCGTAGCCCCGGAACCCGTGCAGCAGGGCGGCGAGGCTGCGGCTCTGGCCGCGCGCGTCGACCACGAACAGCACCGGCGCGGACAGCAGCTTGGCGACGTGCGCGGTGGACCCGATGCCCTCGGTGTCCACCCGCCCGTCGAACAGGCCCATCACGCCTTCCACCACGGCCAGGTCGCAGCCCTTCGCGCCGTGCGCGAACAGCGACGCCACCCGGTGCTCGCCCACCATGACCGGGTCGAGGTTGCGGCCCGGCCTGCCGGTGGCCACCGAGTGGTAGCCGGGGTCGATGTAGTCCGGGCCGACCTTGAACGGCGCGACCTTGTCGCCCGCGCGGCGCAGCGCCGCCATCAGGCCGGTGGCCACGGTGGTCTTGCCGCTGCCCGACGCGGGCGCGGCGACCACCAGCCGGTTCACCACTCGATCCCCTTCTGGCCCTTCTGCCCCGCGTCCATCGGGTGCTTGACCTTGGTCATCTCCACCACCAGGTCGGCGGCGGCGACCAGCTTGTCGGGCGCGTGCCGGCCCGTGATGACGACGTGCTGGTGGCCGGGCCGGGCGGCCAGGGCGTCGACCACCTCGTCCACGTCGATCCAGCCCCAGTGCATCGGGTAGGTGAACTCGTCGAGCACGTACAGGCCGTGCTGCCCGGCGGCCAGCCGGCGGGAGATCTCCTGCCAGCCCTCGCGCGCGGCGGCGGCGTGGTCGTCCTCGGTGCCCTGCTTGCGGGTCCAGGACCAGCCCTCGCCCATCTTGTGCCACTCGACGGGGCCGCCCTCGCCGGTCTGCTCGTGCAGGCGGCCGAGCGCGCGGAACGCCGACTCCTCGCCGACCTTCCACTTGGCCGACTTCACGAACTGGAAGACGCCGATGGACCAGCCCTGGTTCCACCCGCGCAGCGCGAGGCCGAAGGCGGCCGTCGACTTGCCCTTCATCTCGCCGGTGTGCAGCACGACCAGGGGGCGGTTGCGGCGCTGGCGGGTGCTGAGGCCGTCGTCCGGGACGACGGACGGTTGTCCTTGAGGCACTTTCGACGCTCCTAAGCGGCTCGGGCGGCGCGCACGACGCCCGCCACCTGGTCTGCGGACAGTTCTTCCAGGCGCACGCACGCCGCGGCCAGCGCGCCCGCCACCCGGGCCGCCAGCCCGAGCCGGACCGGGCCGTGCTCGCAGTCCACGACGACCGACGCCACCCGGTCGGCCGCCAGCAGGCCGGCCGCGCGCAGGGCGTCGCGCATCGGGTCGCCGCCGGCGCCGGTCGCCGTCGCGCGGCCGTCGGTCAGCAGCACCAGCAGCGGTCGGCGGCGCGGGTCGCGGACGCGTTCGGCGTCCAGCACGCGGCGGGCGCGCAGCAGGCCGTCGGCCAACGGGGTCCGGCCGCCGGTGCGCAGGGCGCGCAGCCGGGCCGCCGCCGCGTCCACCGAGTTCGTCGGCGGCAGGGCGACCTGGGCCTCCCGGCCGCGGAAGGTCACCACGCCGACCTTGTCCCGCCGCTGGTAGGCGTCGCGGAGCAGGGAGATCACCGCGCCGGTGACCGCCGACATCCGCTGCCGGGCCGCCATCGAGCCGGACGCGTCGACCACGAACAGCACGAGGTTGCCTTCCTTGCCCTCGCGCACGGAGAGCCGCAGGTCCGCGCCCCGCAGCCGCAGGCCGGGGCCGCTGCGACCCCGGGCGGCCTGGTGCGGCGCGGCGGCGGCGAGCGTGCCGAGGAGGTGCAGGCCGGAACCGTCCACTGTGGACGGGCGGACCACGCGACCGGTGCGGGCACGGGCGCGTGACCGCTTGCCCGGCGCGCCTTCGCCGACGCCCGGCACCTGGAGCAGCCGGGCGCGGAACGCGGGCGCCGGGGTGTGGGAGCGGTCGGCCGAGCCGTTGCCTTGACCGTCCGAAGTGGACTCCGGAGGGGTCGCGGGCAGCTCCGAGCCGGACCCGTCGCCCGGACCACCGGGGTCGGTCGGCGGGCCGTCCGGGTCGGTGTCGGGATCGGTTCCGGGGTCGTCGGGGTCGGTTCCGGGGCCGTCTGGGTCGGGCTCGGGTTCCCGAGCGGCTTCCGCGCCCTGCCGGAGGGCGTCGTCGAGCTGCTCCTCCTCCAGCCCCGGCTCGTCGAACGGGTCACGGCGCTTGCGGTGCGGCAGCGCCAGCCGCACGGCGGCCTCGACATCCTCCTCGGCGACCTCCGCGGCGCCGCGCCAGGCGGCGTGCGCGGTCGCGGTGCGGGCCACCACGAGGTCCGCGCGCATCCCGTCCACCTCGAAGGCGGCGCAGATCCCGGAGATGCGGCGCAGTTCCGCGTCCGGCAGGACCACGTCACCGAGCCGGTCGCGGGCGGCGACGATCCGCCGGGCCAGCTCCCGGTCGGCCTCGGCCCAGCGGGCGGCGAACCCCTCGGGGTCGGCCTCGTAGGCCAACCGCCGCCGCACGACCTCGGTCCGGGTCGGCACGTCCCGCGAGGCGCGGACCGCGACCGTGAGGCCGAAGCGGTCCAGCAGCTGCGGGCGGAGCTCGCCCTCCTCCGGGTTCATGGTGCCCACCAGCAGGAACGACGCGGCGTGCGACACGGACACGCCTTCGCGCTCGACGTGCGCGCGACCCATGGCGGCGGCGTCGAGCAGCAGGTCGACGAGGTGGTCGTGCAGGAGGTTCACCTCGTCCACGTACAGCACGCCCCGGTGCGCCGCGGCCAGCAGACCGGGCTGGTAGGCGCGGACGCCCTCGGTCAACGCGCGCTCCAGGTCGAGCGAGCCGATCAGTCGGTCCTCGGTCGCGCCGACCGGCAGCTCGACCAGCCGGGCCGGTCGCCGTTCCACGCCGGGGCCGTGGTCGTCGCTGCGGTCGTGGTCGTGGCTGCGGCTGCGGTCGTCGCCACGGTCGTGCGGTCCGTCCGGGCAGTCGGTCGGTGTCGCCGGGTCGCAGCCGAAGCGGCAGCCCGGCACCACGTCCAGCTCGGGGAGCAGCGCGGCGAGGGCGCGGACCACGGTCGACTTCGCGGTCCCCTTCTCGCCTCGGACGAGCACCCCGCCGATACCGGGGTGCACGGCGTTGAGCAGCAGAGCCGTGCGGAGGTCGTCGTGGCCGACGACAGCGGAAAAGGGAAAACGCGCGCCCATGCGGCGGTGTCCTTCCTCGGGTGTCCACGCCCGTGTCCGGTCGATGAGTCGGGGGTCGAGTTCCTGACTCCCGGGCTCCTCGGTCCGGTCACAGTGGCGGGACCGTGCCGGATTCACACCGGCTTCCTCGCGCACCCCCTCAAGCCTGGGCATCGTCGCACTTCCCCCGGCGCGCTCCAAGCCCCGGGCGGGCGACCACGATCACATCGGAGATCCGGAGGGCGCCCGAAGCCGGAGCGGGAGGGTGCCGAAGCCGTCGCCGGAGGCCGGCGGAGCCGGCTCCCGGACCGGCCGCCGGTCAACTCCCGGCGCCAGGTCGCCCGTCAGCACGCCCCGGGCGAGCGAGATCACGCCGGCGCGCACCCGCGCCACGTCCAGGCCGCACCGGTCGATCAGGTGGCGCAGGGTGTCGGCGCGCACCTGCGCGAGCAGGGCGTGCGCCAGGTACTCGGCGTCCGCTCCGGGCTTGACCCGGGAGATCAACGCGACGAGGCGTCGGTGCGTGAGCGTGGCGTCCGCGTCGCACGCGATGCTGCGCGTGGACACCCGCTCGAAGGCGCTCACCAGGGGCAGCGCGGCGACCACGTGGTCGAACAGGGTCGCCACGAACGTGATCACCCGCTCGTCCGGCGGCACGTCGCCGGCGACCAACAGCTCCTCCGCCCGCGCCCGCCACGACTCGGAGGTCTCGTCCACGACCGCCCGCACGAGCCCGTCGCGGTCGCCGAAGCGGCGGAACACCGTGCCCTTGCCCACGCCCGCGGCGGTCGCCACGTCGTCCATCGAGAAGCCGTCCGGGCCGCGCTCGGCGATCAGGCGCGCGGCGGTGGCCAGGATCGCGGCGCGGTTGCGCTCGGCGTCCCTCCGCATCGTGGACCTCCTCGACGGGTGCTTGACAAAAGCGGACCGACAGTCCGTATGGTAGCCGACAGGAAGCGGACCGCTGGTCCGCTTGATGTGCGGGAGGCGTTGTGCGAGCGGTGCGGTTCCACGAGTTCGGCCCGGCGGACGTGCTCGGCGTCGAGGAGGTGCCGGACCCGGTCGCCGGGCCGGGCCAGGTCCTGGTCCGGGTCACGGCGATCGGCGTGAACTACGGCGAGACGATCATCCGGTCGGGCACGGGCTCGCGCGTGGTGCCCTGGTACGACCTCGAACCCGGCGCGCTCGGCGGCGAGGTGGTCGGCGTGAGCCCCGACGGCAGGCGGCTGATCGGCTTCGCCCTCGGCGAGGGCTACGCCGAGCTGGCCCTGCTGCCCGAGGACGCGACCGAGGTGCCGGACGGCGTGTCCGACCACGAGGCGCTGGCTCTGTTCCTGCAAGGCACGACTGCGGTGGCCGCCGCGGACGCGGTCCGGCTCACCGCGGGCGAACGGGTGCTGGTCGAGGCGGCGGCGGGCGGTGTCGGCAGCCTGCTCGTGCAGGTCGCGGCACGGGCGGGCGCGACGGTCGTGGCCGCCGCGCGGGGCGAGCGGAAGCTGGCGCTGGCCCGCGAGCTCGGCGCCCACGAGCTCGTGGACTACGGCGAACCGGACTGGCCGACCGGGGTCGAGCCGGTCGACGTGGTGTTCTCCTCGGTCGGCGGCGCGGTGGCGCGGCAGTCGTTCGAGCTGCTGCGCGACCGGGTCGGCAGGCTGGCCGTGTTCGGCTTCGCCAGCGGCGAGCCGCTGGACGTGACCGCGTCCGACGTGTTCCGCAAGGGCGTCGCGGTGCTCGGGTTCGGCAACCCCATGACCCCCGACACGGTGCGGCGGGCGTTCACCTCGGGCCTGCGCCCGGTGCTGGGCGAAGCGCTACCGCTGGCCGACGCCGCCCGCGCGCACGAACTGCTGGAGAGCCGGGCGACCACCGGCAAGGTCGTGCTGGTCCCCTAGCTCGACCTGCACGCTCAACGGCGCGCGGAACGACAGCAGGCCCAGCATCGGCGGCGGTTCCGCCGAGGCCAGGCGCAGCGCCGGGAAGCGCCGCGCGGTCTCCCGCAGCACGACCTCCGCCTCCAGCCTGGCCAGCCCGGCGCCGAGGCAGAAGTGCCTGCCGAAGCCGAACGCGAGGTGCTTGCGGGCCTCGGGCCTGGCCGGGCAGAAGCGCTCGGGCTCCGCGAAGACGTCCGGGTCGGAGCCGCTGCCCGCGAGCATGAGCAGCAGCGGCTCCCCCGCCGGCACGTCCACCCCGGCGAGGGTGACCGGCTCGGCCGTGATCCGCCGCCAGGTGCTCACCGGCGGATCACGGCGCAGCACCTCCTCCACGCACGCGGCGGCCACGCCGGGCTCGGACAGCCGGGACCACAGGCCGTCCTCCCGCAGGACCGCGTGCAAGGCCGCGCACAACAGCTGGGTCGTCGTCTCCTGGCCAGCGATCAGCAGGAAGTAGCAGAGCCCGGCCGCGTCCCGGACCGGCACGCCCTGCGCCCGCAACGCGCCGAACAGGTCGTCGCCCTCCGGGTCGGCGGCCTTGATCCGGGAGGTCAGCCACTGGTGGAACGCGGCGGCGGAACGGGCCAGCTCGTGCTGCCGCTCCACCGCGACGTCACCCCAGAACAGCTCCAACGACGCCGTGCTCCACGCCTTGAGCGCCTCGACGTCCACGTCCCGGATGCCCATGGCCTCCAGGAGCACGATCGCGGGGAGGTCGCGGGCCAACGCCGGGTGCAGGTCGACCCGACCGCCGACCCCGTCCGGTCGGTCGAAGCCGTCGAGGCGGTCCGGTCGGTCGAGGCGGTCCGGTCGGTGGAAGCGGTGGAGGCGGTCGAGGCGGTCCGCGGTCAGCTCCGCGATCCGCGGCCCCAGGGCGGCGACCCGGGCCGGGGTGAGGAACCGGGACACCAGTCGGCGCAGGGCGGCGTGCGTGTCGGTGCCGTTGTTGGCCAGCGTCGGCGGCAGCGAGAACCCGGCGCGGGCCAGCACCCGCAGCACCGGTCCCGGGATCGGGGTGACCGCGGTCAACGCGTTGTCCGGGCGGAAGCGGCGCGGGTCGGCCAGCACCGCGCGCACGTCGTCGTAGCGGCTGACCAGCCACATCCCGGTGCGCTCGTCGCGGTGGACCGGCGCGTTCTCCCGCAACGAGCGCAGGTCGGCAGGCTCCGGCTGGAAGAGGTCCACGCCGGCACCGTAGCCGTCGGATGCGACACTGCCGGCGTGAGCGTGCGCACAGGTGACTCGGTGTTCGACTGGATCGACACGCGTGCCGAGGCCCGCGCGAAAGCCGGTCTCGCCCGCCGGGTCCGGCCGCGGCCGGCGGACTCGACGGACCTCGACCTGGCCTCGAACGACTACCTCGGCCTGGCCCGCGACAAGCGGGTCACCGGCGCCGCGGCGGCGGCCACGCTGCGCTGGGGCGCGGGCTCCACCGGGTCGCGGCTGGTCACCGGCTCGACCGAGCTGCACACCGAACTGGAGTACGAGCTCGCGAACTTCTGCGGCGCGCAGTCCGCGCTGGTGTTCTCCTCGGGCTACGCGGCGAACCTGGGCGCGCTGACCGCGCTGTCCGGTCCCGGCACCGCGATCGTCGCCGACCAGCACATCCACGCCTCCCTGATCGACGGCACCCGGTTGTCCAAAGCGGACGTCGTGGTCGCCGGGCACTGCGACGTCGCACAGGTCACGCACGCCCTCGCCACGCGCGGCAAGCGGCGGGCGCTGGTGGTGACCGACTCGGTGTTCTCCGTCGACGGCGACCTCGCGCCGCTGGCCGGCCTGGCCGCCGCCTGCCGCGAGCACGACGCGGCGCTGATCGTGGACGACGCGCACGGCCTCGGCGTGGTCGGCGACGGCGGACGTGGCGCGGTGCACGCGGCTGGCCTGGCCAAGGCCCCCGACGTGGTGACCACGGTGACGTTGTCCAAGTCGCTCGGCGCGCAGGGCGGCGCGGTCCTCGGGCCGAGCCGGGTGATCAAGCACCTCGTCGACACCGCGCGCACGTTCATCTTCGACACCGGCCTCGCACCGGCCAGCGCGGCGGCGTCACTGGCCGCGCTGAAGGTGCTGCGGGACGAGCCGGAACGACCGGCGCGGGCGTTGGAAGTGGCCCAGGACCTGGCGTTCCGGCTGAAGGAGGCGGGGCTGCGGGTCAGCACGCCGACCGCGGCCGTCGTGTCCGTGCAGGCGCCGTCGCCGGAAGCGGCGTTCGGCTGGGCCGAGGCGTGCCGCGCGCAGGGCGTCGTCGTCGGCTGCTTCCGGCCGCCGTCGGTGCCCGACCAGATCTCCCGGCTCCGCCTGACCGCGCGCGCCGACCTGTCCGAGGGCGAGATCGAGCGCGCCGTGCGGGTGATCACGGAGACCGGCGCATCCGCAGGTGCGGTATCCCGTCCTCGATGAACTCCGCGCCCTGCGGCCGGAAGCCGAACGACGCGTAGAAGTCGGCCACGTAGGTCTGCGCGTCCAGCACGCACTCCACCTGGCCGACCTCGGCCAGCACCGCCTCCATCAGCCGACGGCTGTAGCCGCGACCGCGGGCGGCACGGGCCGTGCAGACCCGGCCGACGCGGAACGTGCCGCCGGGCTCCTCCAGCAGCCGCAGGTAGGCCTGCGGCCCGGACGAGTCGTCGGCCTCCAGCCAGAAGTGGCGGGTGCCCGGTTCGAGGTCGCGGCCGTCCAGGTCCGGGTAGACGCAGTTCTGCTCCACCACGAAGACGTCGGAGCGCAGCTTGAGCACGGCGTAGAGCTGGTCGGGGGTCAGGTCGGCCGACCACTGCCGGCGCAGCGTCGCCGGGTACGGGTGTGAGCGCACCTCACCGTGGTACCACAGGCCCTGGTCGGGTCGGTGCGCCTGGGGTGGGTCCGGGCGGGGTCGGGCCAGGTCGAGCGGTGTCCGGGCGGGGTCGGGGCGTCAGAGCTGCCCCTGGTAGCGGCTCAGGCGCGTGTAGACGCCGGGCTGGCCCGGTCGGGCGCAGCCTCGGCCGTAGGACACCAGGCCCACCAGTTCGCCCGCCACCGTGAGCGGCCCGCCGGAGTCGCCCTCGCAGGCGTCCTTGCCGCCCTCCGGGTAGCCGGCGCACAACATCACGCCCGGCCGGTAGTCGGGCACCTCGGCGGCGCACTCGGCGTCCGCGCGGATCGGCACGTCGACCTCCCGCAGCCGGCGGCTCGGCGCGCTCAGCTCGGCGGTCCGGCCCCAGCCGTAGACCGTGGCCCGGCCCGGCGCGGCGTCCGCGATCCGGATCGGCCGGTACGGCAGCGGCGTCGCGAGGGTGAGGGTGGCCACGTCGTCACCCGCGGACACCCCGGTGAACGCGGGGTGGCGCCAGATCGCGACGACCCGCACCGCGCGGCCCTCGGCGGTGTCGAGGTCGGCCCGGCCGGCCACCGCGGTCAGGTCGGCGGGCCGCCGGTCGCGGACGCCGAGCGCGGTGCGCGAGACCGTGCAGTGCGCGGCGGTGACCACCTTGTCCGGCGCGATCAGCGCGCCGCCGCAGAAGAAGGCGCCGCCGTCGAACAGCGCCACCGCCCACGGCGTCGCGGGCGCGTCCCGGCCGCCGACGATCGCGTCCGCGGGCAGCGCGGACAGGATCAGGACGAGCACGGCGAAGACCGGCGCGCTGATGCGCATGGAGCACCTCTCTACGTCAAGTGGTCGAACGGGCACCGACGGTAGCGGAACGGTCGAAGGGCCGGGATTCGGGTATGAGATCCGGAAAATCTGTTGTTAGAGTGCGTTGGTGCCGGAGATTCAACGGCCAGTGAGGCAGATCACGGTGATCTGTCCGGAACATGAGGGAGGTTTCCATGCACCTGGACTTCACCCAGCTGCCGGCGTTCCTGATCGCCTGCGCGGTGGTCGTGCTGACCCCCGGCGTGGACGCCTTCCTGCTGTTGCGCACGTCGATGAGGTCCGGCACGCGGGCCGGGCTGCTGGCGTTGGCCGGCATCCACACCGCGGCCTTCGCGCAGGTCGGGTTGGTGATCTCGGGCGTGGGCGTGGTGATCGCCCGCTACCCGGCCGTGCTGACGGGGCTGCGCTGGATCGGCGCGGCGTACCTGCTCTACCTGGCCGTGACGATCACCCGAGGCCTGCTGCGGCGCTCCGGTGGCGAGGTGGCGGAGGTCGCGACGCCCCGACCGTTCCGGCAGGGCTTCCTGACCAACATCACCAACCCGAAGATGCTGCTGTTCTCGCTGGCGTTCCTGCCGCAGTTCATCGGCACCGGCGACCCGACGTGGCAGCTCGGGATGCTCGCCGCCGTGTTCCTCGGGCTGGCGGCGCTGTGGGAGCTGACGATCGTGGTGGCGGCGGCGCGGGTGGCCGGCTCGTTGCGACGGCCCGGCGTGACGACGGCGCTGGACGCGGTGTGCGCGGCGGTGTTCCTCACGATGTCGGTCGGACTGGTGCTCTGACCGGGTTCGCGGTTCGGGCGAGGCCGGCGTGCGGACCCCGCGAGGGCCCGCACGCCGCCGGTCAGGCCGCCAGCTGCTCCTCGATCACCTCGGCGTAGGCCGCGATCTTGCTGTAGACGCCCGGCTTGCCCTCCCGGGCACAACCTTCACCCCAAGAGGTGACACCGATCAGCTTGCCGCCGGCCACGAACGGCCCGCCCGAGTCGCCCTGGCAGGTGTCGACGCCGCCGTTGTCGTAGCCGGCGCACGTCATCTCGTCCGGGTCGTACTGGGGGTAGGCGGCGCCGCAGTACTCGTCGCTCGTCACCGGCACGGTCGCGCTCAGCAGGTACCGCGACGCCGAGCCCTGCTCGCTGGTCCGACCCCAACCCAGCACCAAGCCGCTCGTCCCCGCCTCGTACAACACGTCGTCGGAGGCGTGCGCCAGCGGGAGGGGCGTGTAGTCGACCGGCGAGCGCAACGTCAGCACGGCGACGTCCGAACCCTGGTCCGCGGACACGTAGTCCGGGTGGACCCAGATCGAGTCGAGCCGGGCGACCACGCCCTCACCGCTCTTGCGGTCCTCGCGCCCGAGCACGACGCGCGTGTTGCGGGGCGTCCGGGTGGTCGCGCAGTGGGCGGCGGTGACCACCTTGGTCGGCGCGACCAAGGTGCCGCCGCAGAACTGGTTGCCGGCGGCGTCGGTCACGTACACCACCCACGGGTGGTCCGCGATCGACGCCCGGTCACCACCCACCACGCGCTCGTCCACGTCCGCCGTGGCAGTGCCCGCGAAAGCCATCAACATCGTCATCAACAACGCGACGAGCCGCATCGGCCCCTCCTCCTGATCACTGATCAAAGGCATCAGGAGGAGGTTAGCCAGAATGGCCGCCACCGCTGGGCCAAGCGGACTAGTCCGCTCCGGTGAACTTGCTGCGCACCTTGCCCGCCGCGCCCGCCAGCACGTCGCCGACCTCGTTGAACACCTTCATCAGCGGGTCATCCGACTCGGCCGCCGACTCCTTGTAGGACCGGGCCGCCGCCTTGATGTCCTCGGTGAACGAGCTCGTCGGCCGGTCGTCCTCGCGCCGCTGGTAAGTGCCGGTCAGGATGGCGCGGTACTCCTCGCCCGCCGCCCACTTCTGCAGCTCCGCGGCGCGGACCACGGCCATCGGGTGCGTCAGGGGCCACGTGCGGATCAGCTTCAGCACGCTGTCGCGCACGTCCTCGACCTGCTCGTACTCCTTGGCCTGCCGGAGGAACTCGGCCGTGTCGACCTGCGTCAGGTCCATGCCGCCCGCCATCGCCACGTGCACGCGCAGCGCGGCGGCCGGGTCCTGCCCGCACAGCAGACCCGCGCGGTCGCAGGACAGCTCGGTCTTGCGGTACCACTCGCGCAGCGCGGCGATGATCGCGGTGATCGCCCAGTAGCCGCCGGGCATCCAGCCGAGACCGTGCTGCAACTGCATCAGCCGTTGCAGGATCGTCTGGTACAGCGCGTGCCCGGACAGCACGTGCCCCATCTCGTGCCCGATGGCGAACCGCAGCCCCTCGGTGTCCAGCAGCTCGATCAGGCCCGTGGTCAGCACCATGAACGGCTTGTCGATGCCCAGCGTCATGGCGTTGGGCACCGGGTCGCGCTTGACGAACAGCTCCGGCACCGGGTCGACGTCCAGCGTCGCCGCCACTTCCAGCCGGAGCCGGTCCAGCTCCGGGTACTGCTTCGGGCCGACCCTGATGCTCGACGCCAGGTAGCCCAACCTCTCACCGCGTTCCGTGAACGCGCCCGCCACCGCCTGCAACACCGGGCCGATACCCGGCACCGCCCGCAAGACCGCCAACGCCCCCCGGTCGACCGGGTGCTCGTACGCCCGCGGACTGATGCCGGGGAACCGCACACGCGCGCTCGACCGTTCGATCTCCTCGCTGCTCATGGTCCCCACAGTGCCACGGCCCACGCCCCGCCTCTCCCCGATCGGACGAATCGGCGTGCACACTGACCCGGTGAACGCAGACGTGCTCGGCGCCGACTACGAGACCCGCGTGCTGCCCCTCGGCGGCGGTGACACGACCGCGACCCTGGTCCGCCGGCGCGCGCAGCCGGCCATCCGCGGCGCGGTGCTGTACGTGCACGGCTTCGCGGACTACTTCTTCCAGCGGCACGTCGCCGAGCACTTCACCGCGCGCGGCTTCGACTTCTACGCCATCGACCTGCGCGCGTACGGGCGGTCGCTGCGGCCGGGCCAGGTGGCGAACTACGTGACCGACCTGGCGGAGCACTTCGAGGAGATCGACGCGGCGGCGCGGGTGATCCGCGAGGAGGACGGCCACCGGCACCTGGTGGTGATGGGCCATTCGACCGGTGGGCTCATCACGAGCCTGTGGGCGCACGAGCGGCGTTCGGACGACGTGCTGGACGCGTTGGTGCTCAACAGCCCCTGGCTGGACCTGGCCGAGCCGTGGCTGGTGCGGACGGTCGGGACGGCGTTGATCCGGGGTGTCGGCCGGATCGCGCCGAAGCTGGTGCTCAAGCCCGGCCTGGGGCCGGTGTACGGCGAGAGCATCCACCGCGACCACCACGGGGAGTGGGACTTCGACACCACGTGGAAGCCGATCGAGGCGTTCCCGGTGCACGCGGGGTGGTTGCGCGCGATCCGCCGCGGTCACGCCCAACTGCACCGGGGGTTGGACGTGACGGTGCCGGTGCTGGTGCTGCGGTCCGGGCGCAGCCACCTCAACGCGAAGCGGTGGACGCCCGAGGCGATGACGGCGGACACCGTGCTGGACGTGGAGCACATGCGGACGTGGGGGCCGAAGATCGGTCGGCAGGTGCGGATCGTGCCGGTGGAGGGCGGTATGCACGACCTGTTCCTGTCCGCCGAGTCGGTGCGGTTGAGGGCGTTGGCGGAGGTGGACGAGTTCCTGGACGAGATCTGACGGCGGTGGGGTGGGGGATCCAGAAGATCGAAAGAAAGAGCGAAAGAGTCCTCGCCGGACGGGCAGATCAGCAGGATGACGGGGGCTGGGTGGTGATGCGCCGGGTCCGTGGTGAGTCGGGGTTCGTGTCATCCCACCGACCTCCCTACGGGCTACCACACGTATCAAGGGGGCGGCCCTCGGTGAATGCCGCGGGCAGAGGTGAACCGGCCCCCTTGACACGCGCGGTAGGGCGGAGCCAGGTCGGCGGGATGACACGAAGCCCTTCCATGGGAAGGGAGGTGTGGTGGGTGTGTCAGCGGGGATGGGGCTGGCGGAGGTGGTGGATGGCGAGCCTGGCGGTGGTGCCGATGACGGCGTCGGCCGGCGGCAGGGTGAAGGCGGTGCTCGCGCTGCGGGTGAAGATCGCTACGGCGTAGCGGCCGCCGTCCGGGTACTCGACTACGCCGATCTCGTTGCGGGTGGTCGGGAGGGTGCCCGTCTTGCCGGCTACGCGGACGTCGTCGAACGGGAAACCGGAGGCCAGGCGGTGTGGCCAGACCTGGCGGGCCATGATGTGGCGAATCGGGGCGCAGTCGTCGTGCTGCCAGATGTGCCGCAGCAGGGTGGTGAGGTCGCGTGCCGTGCCCCGGTTGGTCTGGTCCGGGTCCAGGGCGCGCAGTCGTGACAGGACGACGGGGTCGGTGAGGGCGGCCGGTGGTTCGGCGGGGGCGGCGTCCTCGGCCATGGTGCGCATGAAGTCGCGGGCCCGGTGGACGACGAGGGTGCGGGTCAGGCCCAGGTCGTGGAGGGTGTGGTTGATCTCGTCCAGGCCGATCAGGTCGACCAGGGCGTCCGCGGCGGCGTTGTCGGAGACGGTGACGGCCAGGTAGGCCAGGTCGCGCAACGACATCGTGACCGGGTCGAGCATGCCGCCGATGCCGGTGGGGCCGGTGCTCCGGTCGTGGCCGAGGGTGATGCGGCGGGTCAGGTCGTGGGCGCTGTGGTGGAGGGCGACGAGCAGCGGGACTTTGAAGACGCTGGCCAGGACCACGGGGACGTCCGCGCCGACGGACAGTTGGCGGTCGGGGTGGTCGAGGTCGATGACGTGCAGCGTGCCGGTGACGCCGGCGTCGGCGAAGGCGGCGCGCACCCGGGCGGCGGTCATGACAGGTACTCCGCGGCCGGGCGGGGGTAGCGGGGCAGGGTGCCCTCGGCGTGGCGCATCCCCTGTGCGGTCAGGACTTCCGTGACGGCGTCGGCGAAAGCGGTGATGGCCGGGGTGTGGCGGCCAAGGGGCCAGGCGGCCGAGGTCCGCCACAGGATCGGGTTGCCGCGCAGCGGCCGCCAGACGGCGTCCGGCGGTGGTGCGACGCCGTCGTGCAGGGCGACCGCGCCGCCGGCCAGGACGAGTCCCAGCGCGAACTCCGGGTTGCCCGCCTGGTGGACGTCCGCGGGTGTGTAGCCGTGCCGGGCGCACGTGGTCAGCACCTCGTCGTGCAACGCGGGCGCGGTGGTGCGGGGGAAGAGCACCAGGGCCAGGCCGTTCAGCTCGGCCAAGCGGACGTCCGGGGCGGCGGTCAGGGCGTGGCCGCGGGGCAAGAGGACACCGAGCGGGCTGGTCAGCACCGGGCCGAGGCTCAACCAGGAAACGTCGAACGGGAAGCGCAGCACGCCCACGTCGAGGCTGCGGTCGGCCAGGGCGCGCAGCTGCTCGGCGGTGCCGATCTCCCGCAGCTTCAGCTCCACCGGGCTCCGGTGGCGGAACGCCGGGAGGAGCGCGGCCACCGCCCGGCCGCCCAGGTCCGGCGGGACGCCCGCGCGCAGTGACCCGGCTACGCCGTGGCGGAAGCGCCCGGCGAGGGCGCGGAGCCGGTCCTCGCCGGCCAGCAGGTCGCGGGCTTCGGCGAGGAGCAGGCGGCCCGCGTCGGTGAGGGCGACGTGCCGGGCGTCGCGGTCGAAGAGGCGGACGCCGAGGTCGCGTTCGAGGCGCTGGATGCTCTGCGACAGCGGCGGCTGGGACATGTGCAGGCGGGTCGCGGCACGACCGAAGTGCAGTTCCTCGGCCACGGCCAGGAAGTACCGCAGGTGCCGCAGGAGGTCCACGAGCTGCGATGATAGTCGTTCGCATATCGCAGTCGTGGTGATATCGGACTTGGACAGGTGGGTCCGGTCGCTGGTGTCGTCGATGGCATGTGCGTGAGCAGACGACAGGTGTTGATCGGTTCGGCGGCCGTCGCGGTGGCGGGCGCGGGGTCGCCGGGGGTGGCGTTCGCGTCGGGGCGCAGCGGCGTGAGCCTGCGCTGGCTGGGAGTCGCCGGGTGGGAGTTGCTGGTCGACGGCCGGCGGGTGCTGATCGACCCGTACCTGAGCCGGCTGCCGGTGTTCGGCGCGGACGGTGAGTTCATCGCCGACCACCCGTTGGCGGTGCGGCGGGAGCTGGTCGACCGGCACCTCGGCGAGCGGCCCGAGCTGGTGCTGGCGACGCACGGGCACTACGACCACCTGTTGGAGATCCCGTACGTGGTGAAGAAGCACGGATCACGGGTGATCGGCACCGAGACCCACAGGCACCTGTTGACGGCGCAGGGAGTGCCCGGGGACGACGTGGTCGTGGCGTCCGGCGGGGAGCACCTGGACTTCCACGGCTTCACCGTCCAGGTGTTCCGGAGCCTGCACAGCCAGTTCGGCTCCTACGGGTACTTCGCGCCGGGCACCCTGACCGCGCCGCCGGAGGCGCCGGCCACGATCAGCGACCTGGTGGAAGGCGGCTCGCTGGGGTACCTGGTCACCGTGGGCGGCTTCTCGGTGCTGTTCCTGTCGGGCACGGCCAACTACGTCGAGCGGGAGATCGCGGGACTGCGGCCGGACGTCCTGGTGCTGGGCATGAGCGGCCACGCGAACGTCGTCGACTACACCGCGCGGGCGCTTCGGGCGACCCGGCCGAGGTTGCTGGTCCCCAGCCACCACGACGACATGGTGACCCAGTTGGACGATCCCGCCCTGCCGCCGCGCGGCAACCCCGCGGCGGCGGCCGAGTTGGCGGAGACGGCACGGCGGATCGGGCTCGCGGCACGGGTGCTCGACCCGGAGATCCTGCGCTGGTACGAGTTGTGACCGGCGGCTAGAGCAGGCCGGCGCGGGCGGCGGCGAGGGCGGCTCGGGCGGAGCGCTCGGCGGTGGCGCGGTCGACCGGCTCGCCGGTGATGAAGATCCGGTAGTACAGCGGGGCGCAGGTGAGGCGGACGAGTTCGACCGGGTCGGTCTGCGGTGGGAGTTCGCCGCGTTCGACGGCGCGCGTGACGACCCGGGCCGCTTCGGTCTGCCGGGCGTCGTAGAAGGCGCGCTTCGCGTCGAGGGCCCGGGAGGACTGGAGGGCGGCGACGACGATCGCGACCGGCACGGGGAGGCGTCCGGGGTCGGTGAAGGCGTCCGCGACCTCGGTGGCGACGGCGATCAGGTCGCCCTCGACCGTGCCCGTGTCGGGGACCGGCCACTCGGTCTCGCGGGTGTGGTCCAGGGCGTCGGCGATGAGCACGTCGACCGTGCCCCACCGGCGGTACACGGTGGTCTTGTGCACGCCGGCGCGTTCGGCGACGTTCTCCACCGCCAGGCCGGAGTAGCCGTGCTCGGTCAGCTCGGCGTGGACGGCTCGGAGGACGGCTTCGCGGACGCGGGCCGAGCGTCCGCCGGGACGTGAGGTCAACTGCGACTCCAGTTGCGTTAGGCGACGTGCTGTGCAACTCTAACGCACCTGGAGTCGCGTTAGGAGCGTCGCTTGATTCCCGATCCCACCGTCCTGCACCCGTTGCCGCACGCCGACCGCGTCGTCCAGCTGAAGCCGTTGGTGACGTCGCCGACGATCGAGGTGGGCGAGTACACGTACTACGACGACCCGGAGCACGCGCTGGAGTTCGAGACGCGCAACGTGCTCTACGGGTACGGCGCCGAGAAGCTGGTCATCGGCAGGTTCTGCGCGCTGGCGGCCGGCACCAGGTTCATCATGGCCGGCGCGAACCACCTCGACGTCGGCGTGTCGACGTTCCCGTTCACGATCTTCGGCGGCACGTGGGCCGAGAAGACGATGGACCTGATCACCGGCATGGAGACGCGCGGCGACACGGTCGTCGGCAACGACGTCTGGTTCGGCTACGGCACGATCGTCATGCCCGGCGTGACGATCGGCGACGGCGCGATCATCGCGACCGGCTCGGTGGTGACGTCGGACGTGCCGCCGTACACCGTGGTGGGCGGCAACCCCGCGAAGCCGCTGAAGCAGCGGTACTCGGACGAGGACGTGGCTCGGCTGCTGCGCGCCAAGTGGTGGGACTGGCCGATCGAGCTGGTGACCGAGCACGTCCGCACGATCATGTCGGGCACGCCGGCCGAGGTCGAGCGCATCGCGGACGGGCGCCACCACCTCGGTGCGGACCACGGCGCCACCACGTCGCATTGCGAACCCCGGTGAACAACCGATCGGTCCAGCGCCACACCGCCTCACGTCACGGGATCATGGACGTCGGGAGGCTCGCCACGGCCGAGGACTTCAACCGGCACTGCGACCTGACCGGCGGCGTCCACCCGTCGGCGGTCGTGGAACCGGCCCGGCACTACCGGTTCCGGCCGTTGGGCGGGGCGTCGGCGGGTGCGATCGGCGCCGCGTTCACCGCCGCCGAGAAGGGCCGGGACCGGGGGCTTCCGCGAGCAACGTGACGCGGAGGCCGGCCGGCTGCCGCGCACCCGGTTCACCGAGGACGACTCGACCAAGACCGGCCGCTACCGCTGGATCCGGATGCGCCTGGCCATGCGCGAGTACCAGCAGCAGGCCGACCAGGCCGCCGACCGCGCCGCCCCGTACCGCGACCTCACCGCCCGCTACCGGATCCCCGAGGACCTGCACGCCAGGTTCGGCGCCGCACCGGACACCGACCCGGACCTGACCCCGCCCGAGTGACGGACCGTCAGACCTTCCGGCCGACCCCGGCGTACGCGGTGATGTAGGCGTCGTCCGAGTCCGGGCGCCACTCGCTCAACGGCACCACCCCCGGCTCCACGACCTCCAGGCCGGTGAAGAAGGCGGCGACCTCCGCGCCCGTCCGGAGCACCAGCGGGCTGTCCGTGCGGCGGTAGATGGCGTTGACCTGCTCGCCGCTCTCCCGGCCTTCCTGCGACACGCCGTCCCAGCTCGCGTGCGACATGGCCACGAAGCTGCCGGGCGCGAGCGCGTCCCGGTACCGGGCGATCGCCTCGGCCGGCTCGTCCGAGTCCGGCACGAAGTGCAGCACGGCGACCATCAGCAGGCCGATGGGCCGGTCGAAGTCGAGCATCGACCGCACCTCGTCGCTGCCCAGCACCGAGTCCGGATCACGCAGGTCCGCCTGGATCGCGACGGCCAGCGGGTTGTCCGCCAGCAACGCCGTGCTGTGCGCCACGGCCACCGGCTCGACGTCCGCGTACACCACCCGGGCCGCCGGGTTGGTCTGCTGGGCGATCTCGTGCACGTTGCCGACCGTCGGGATGCCCGATCCCAGGTCGAGGAACTGGTCGATGCCCTGGGCCAGCAGGTACCGCACCGCGCGCCGCAGGAACGACCGGTTGGCCCGGGCCGCGCCGGACATGCCGGGGAAGATCTGCTCGACCGACTTCGCCGCTTCCCGGTCGACCGCGAAGTTGTGCGACCCGCCGAGGAAGTAGTCGTACATCCGGGCCGCGCTCGGCCGGTCCAGGTCCACCGAAGACGGAACCCAGCTCGCCTGCTCCATGCGCACATCTCCTCGTCAGCCGACCGCGTGATCGTCGCGGTGTCGCATATCGGGCACAACCCCCGAATGGACGCTCGCTCTGGGCGAACACCTACCGGAAACAATCCCGCGCTCATCTTGGTTGAGCCAGTCAGACTCAACTTTGGAGGGATCATGGGCGAGACGTTGGCGCTCCCGGTGTTGCCGCTGGACGACGTGGTCGTGCTGCCGGGCATGGTCGTGCCGATCCGCCTCAGCGGCTCGGAGGCCACCGCCGAGGCCCGCGCCGCGATCGAGGCCGCGACGGCGACGGGCGGTCAGTCGAAGGTCCTGCTGGTGCCCCGGCTGGACGGCAAGTACGCCAAGGTGGGCACGTTGGCCCTGATAGAGCAGGTCGGCAGGCTTTCCGGCGGCGAACGCGCGGCCGTCGTGCGCGGCACCGAGCGGGTCCGCATCGGCACCGGCACGACCGGTCCGGGCGCGGCGCTGTGGGTCGAGGCGACCGTCGCGGACGAACCACCGGTCGACGACCGCACCCACGAGCTGGCCCGCGAGTACCGGGGGCTGGTCACCACGATCCTCCAGCAGCGCGGCGCGTGGCAGGTGGTCGACTCGGTGCAGCAAGTGGACGACCCGTCCGCCCTGGCCGACCTCGCCGGCTACGCCTCCTACCTCAGCGACGAGCAGAAGGTCTGGCTGCTGGAGACCAGCGACGTCACCGAGCGGCTGGAGAAGCTGCTGGAGTGGGGCCGCGAGTACCTGACCGAGCTCGACGTCGCCGAGACCATCCGCAAGGACGTCAAGGAAGGCGTCGAGAAGCAGCAGCGCGAGTTCCTGCTGCGCCGGCAGCTGGCCGCGATCCGCAAGGAGCTGGCCGAGCTCGACGGCAAGCCCGCCACCGAGGAGCAGGACTACCGGGCCCGCGTCGAGGGCGCGGACCTGCCCGAGCACGTCCGCAAGGCCGCCTTGGCCGAGGTGGACAAGCTCGAACGGACCTCCGAGCAGTCACCGGAGGTCGGCTGGATCCGCACCTGGCTCGACACCGTCCTCGAAATGCCCTGGAACGAGCGCACCGAGGACTCCTACGACATCACGGGCGCGCGTGCCGTCCTCGACGCCGACCACGCGGGCCTGGACGACGTCAAGGAACGCATCACCGAGTACCTGGCGGTCCGCCGCCGCCGCGCCGACCGCGGCCTGGGCGTCGTGGGCGGCCGCCGTTCCGGCGCGGTCCTGGCCCTCGTCGGTCCTCCCGGCGTGGGCAAGACCTCCCTCGGCGAGTCCGTGGCCCGCGCCATGGGCCGCGAGTTCGTCCGGGTGGCGCTCGGCGGCGTCCGCGACGAGGCCGAGATCCGCGGGCACCGGCGCACGTACGTCGGCGCGCTGCCGGGCCGGATCGTCCGCGCCATCTCCGAGGCCGGCTCGATGAACCCGGTCGTGCTGCTGGACGAGATCGACAAGGTGGGCGCGGACTACCGGGGCGACCCCACCGCGGCGTTGCTGGAAGTGCTCGACCCGGCCCAGAACCACACCTTCCGCGACCACTACCTGGAGGTCGAGCTCGACCTCTCCGACGTGGTCTTCCTCGCCACCGCCAACGTGCTGGAGTCCATCCCGGGCCCCCTCCTGGACCGCATGGAACTGGTCCGGCTCGACGGCTACACGGAGGACGAGAAGGTCACCATCGCCCGCGACCACCTCCTGCCCCGCCAGGTCGAACGCGCCGGCCTCACCTCGGAGGACGTGACGATCACCGAGCCGACCTTGCGCAAGCTGGCCGGCGAGTACACCCGTGAAGCGGGCGTCCGCCAACTGGAGCGCTCGCTGGCGCGCGTCCTCCGCAAGGTGACCGCACGCGTCGCCCTGGACGAGACCACCCTGCCGGTCACGGTGGACGTCCCGGACCTCCGGACCTACCTGGGTTCCCCCAAGCACACCCCGGAATCGGCCGAGCGCACCGCCGTGCCGGGCGTCGCGACCGGTCTGGCCGTCACCGGGGCGGGCGGCGACGTCCTCTTCGTGGAGGCGTCACTGGCGTCCCCGGGCACCGGCGCCTCCGGCGTCACCCTGACCGGCCAGCTGGGCGACGTGATGAAGGAGTCGGCCCAGATCGCCCTCTCCTACCTGCGCTCCAACGACGAACGAGCCGAAGCGCTCGCCGACCGGGGCGTCCACATCCACGTCCCGGCGGGCGCGGTGCCGAAGGACGGCCCCTCGGCCGGCGTGACCATGACCACGGCCCTGGCCTCACTGCTCTCCGGTCGCCCGGTCCGCTCGGACGTCGCGATGACCGGCGAGGTCTCCCTGACGGGCCGCGTCCTCCCGATCGGCGGCGTCAAGCAGAAGCTGCTCGCCGCCCACCGCGCCGGCATCACCACCGTCCTGCTGCCCCAGCGCAACGAACCCGACCTCGACGACGTCCCGGACTCCGTCCTGGCCGAACTGACCGTCCACCTCGTCGCCGACGTCCGCGAAGCCCTCGACCTCGCCCTCGAACCAGCCACCACCACTACCTCGACCACCACCACCGCAGCCGCCTAGAAACACCCACAACGACCCCGGCACATCCCCACCGAGGCCCGATCTGACATGGGTTCGGGTGCCACGGGCTGGACGAAGCCGGGCAGGCTTGGCGGGCACTTCATCCGCCAGGCCTGCCCGGCTTCGGCCTGCCTGGGGTGCCCGTAAGGGCCTCATGCCACATCGGGCAACGACCGACTCACACCGCCGCCTTGGGCTCCGCCAGGAAGTCGTCCAACACGACCGGCGTCAACCCGTCCAGCTTGCAGCGCTCCAAGAACGCCAGGAAGTCCTCCACGAACGTGTGCCGGAAGTGCATGAGCACGATGTCGCCCGCGTTCAACCGACCACCTGCCTGGAACTGCACGACCCCGTCGTTCACCGCCGCCGTCCACATGACCAGCGCCGTGAACCCGCAGTCCGCCGCCGCCCGCCGCGTCGTCTGGTCGTAGTTGCCGAACGGCGGCCGGAACAGCTTCGGCCGCGCGCCGAGCTGCACCCGGAGCAGGTCCGCGTTGCCGCAGATCTCCCCGCGCTGGAAGTCGTAGGAGGTGCCGGTCAGGTCGGGGTGCGTCGCCGTGTGCGCGTGGACCGTCGCGAGGCCCTCGAACCCCTTGAAGTAGTCGGCGTGGCCGTCGACGTGCTTCGAGTTCAGGAACAACGTCGGCTCGACGCCGCTCTTGCGCATCAACTCGACCGCGGCCGGGTGGCGGACGGCTCCGTCGTCGACGGTGATGAACACGTAGGGCCGGTCGGTGTCGATCCGCCGCACCACCGGCACCATGCCGTCCACCACCGGTGGCACCTGCTGCTGGGGCGTGCCGAAGGCGTAGGGCTGCTGGAACACGGGGATGGTGGTCCCACCCGGGCCGGGCAGGGCCGTCGGCGGCGTGGTGGTCGTCGTCGTCACGGCGGTCGTGGTCGTGGTGCCGGTCGCGGTCGGCGCAGCCTGCCGGGCTTCCGGCTGCGACGAGCACGCGCACACCACCGCGACGACGGCGGCCAGGACCGCCACTCCCCTGGGTCTCATTCCGTGTTCCCCCTCGAACGGGCATCACCCAGCCGGGCGACGCTCACTCGATGGGAGACGCTACGAGAATCCTTCAGGTTGCTCACAGCTCCGGGCGGTTTCCGACATCACCTCGCTGCGCCCGTCCCACGCCGGCGATAGGGTCGTCCGGGTCTGTCCCGCAAGATCACGTGTGGAGACCCGATGAGCCTCGAACGCCCCGTCGCGCCCGACCCCTACGCGCTGCTGCCGCAGGTGGCGTCGTTCACCCTCAGCTCGACCGACGTGTCCGACGGCCAACCGCTGGCGGAGGCGCACGTGTTCGAGGGTGGCAACACCTCGCCGCAGCTGAGCTGGACCGGGTTCCCGGAGGAGACCAAGAGCTTCGTGGTCACCTGCTTCGACCCGGACGCCCCGACGCCCTCGGGTTTCTGGCACTGGGTCGTGGTGAACGTCCCGGCGTCCGTCACCTCGCTCGACACCGGCGCGGGCGCCTCGGACGACGCGCTGCCCGCCGGCGCGTTCCACGTGCGCAGCGACTTCGGCACCCGCGCGTTCGGCGGGGCCGCCCCGCCGCCCGGCGACCAGGTGCACCGGTACTGCTTCGTGGTGCACGCCGTCGACGTCGACGGGCTGGACGTGGACGGCGACGCCTCTCCCGCCGTGGTCAGCTTCAACCTGGCGTTCCACACCCTGGCCCGCGCGATCCTGGTGCCGACCTACGCCCACTGACGCCCGGCGGGAACAAGTGCCCCACGTCGCGG
Source organism: Saccharothrix sp. 6-C (assembly GCF_016695385.1). Classification (NCBI taxonomy): domain Bacteria; kingdom Bacillati; phylum Actinomycetota; class Actinomycetes; order Pseudonocardiales; family Pseudonocardiaceae; genus Saccharothrix; species Saccharothrix sp. 6-C. The sequence continues at coordinate 6,927,265 of NZ_CP064192.1, forward strand.
GTTGCAGCACGACGTGAGGCACTTCGACCTGGTCATCATCGGCACCGGTTCCGGCAACTCCATCGTGGACGAGCGGTTCGCCGGCTGGAACATCGCGATCGTCGAGAAGGGCGTGTTCGGCGGCACGTGCCTGAACGTCGGGTGCATCCCCACGAAGATGTTCGTGCACACCGCCGACGTCGCCGCCGCGCCCGCGTCGGGCGCGCGGCTGGGCGTCGACGCCCACCTGGACGGCGTCCGGTGGACCGACGTGCGCGACCGGATCTTCGGCCGCATCGACCCCATCTCCGAGGGTGGCCGGCGCTGGCGGGCCGAGGAGAACGCGAACGTCACCGTCTACGAGGGCACGGCCCGGTTCACCGGTCCGAAGACCCTGGACACGGGCACCGGCGAGGTGATCACCGCGGACCGGTTCGTGCTCGCCGCGGGCAGCCGCCCGGTGGTCCCGGACGTCGCCGACCTCGACTCGGTGGGCTACCACACCAGTGACACGATCATGCGGCTCGACGCCCTGCCCCCTCGCCTCACCATCCTGGGCAGCGGTTTCGTGGCGGCGGAGTTCGCGCACGTGTTCTCGTCGTTCGGCGTGCAGGTGACCTTGATCGCGCGGTCCGACCTGCTCCTGCGGCACGAGGACCGCGAGGTCGCCGCCCGCTTCACCGAGACGGCCGCGCAGAAGTGGGACGTGCGGCTCAAGCGCAAGGCGGTGCGGGCCGAGCGGGTCGACGGCGTGGTCCGGCTGCACCTGGAGGGCCCGGACGGCGCGGAGGTCGTGGAGTCCGAGGAGCTGCTGGTCGCGGTCGGCCGCACGCCCAACTCCGACCTGCTCGACCTGGCCGCGACCGGTGTCGACCTGCACCCCGACGGCCGCGTGGTCGTCGACGAGCACCAGCGCACGTCCGCCGAGGGCGTCTACGCGCTGGGCGACGTCAGCTCGGAGTACCAGCTCAAGCACGTGGCCAACCACGAGGCTCGGGTCGTGCAGCACAACCTGCTGCACCCGGACGAGCCGATCTCCTCGGACCACCGGTTCGTGCCGGCGGCCGTCTTCTCGTCGCCGCAGATCGCCTCGGTCGGGTTGACGGAGGAGCAGGCCGTCGAGCGCGGCGTGCGGTACGTGGCGGCGGCGCAGGCCTACGCGTCGATCGCGTACGGCTGGGCGATGGAGGACACGACGGGGTTCGCGAAGGTGCTGGCCGATCCGGACACGGGCCTGATCCTGGGGGCGCACGTGATCGGCCCGCAGGCGTCGAGCGTGATCCAGCCGGTGATCCAGGCGATGAGCTTCGGCCTGGACGCCCGCACGATGGCGCGCGGGCAGTACTGGATCCACCCGGGGATGCCCGAGGTCATCGAGAACGCGCTGCTCAACCTGCCTCTGACGAACTGAGGCACCCGGCGGCTCCGGGACACGCCCCACTGAACGGACACGTGACGCGTGTGCGCGCATGACGCGCCTTCGTCGGGTGACGCGGAACGCGGGAGACCCGGTCGTACCCCTCGTGCGACCGGGTCTCCGTTCTGTCCGTAACCGACACATCGTGCCGGGAAGACGAGGCGTTATCACCTACACCGTGCGTGGCCGGCCGGCGATCCACCCGAGGGCGGTCAGCACGACCAGCAGCACCACCAGGACCAGCATCGACACGGTCCACGTGCCGGTCACCCCGCGCAGCACCCCGAACGCGAACGGGCCGGCGGCGGAGATCAGGTAGCCGATGCTCTGCGCCATGGCGGAGAGCCGGGCCGTGTCCGCGCCGGTCGACGTGCGCAACGAGATCATCACCAGGGCGAGCGGGAACATGCCCATGCCCACGCCGATCAGCACGACCCACAGCCCGGGGGCCGCGCCCGGGGCCAGGGCGAGACCCAGCACGCCCAGCACCGAGAGCACGCCCAGCACCAGCACCAGCCAGGACTGGCCCGACCAGCGCGCGGCCAGCGGCGGCACGATCAGGCTGACCGGCACGCCCAGCACCATCGTGATGGCCAGCAGCAGCCCGGCCGTCGTCCGGTCGACCCCCGAGTCGACGAGGATCTGCGGCAACCAGCCCATCACCGTGTAGGCCAGCAGCGACTGGAGCCCGAAGAACACCGTGATCACCCAGGCCAGCGGGCTGCGGAACAGCGGCCTGCCCACCCGCGCCGCGCGCACCGCGGGCCGTGCGGACAACCCGTGCCGCGCACCGGCCAGCCACACCAGCAACGCGGCCACCGACAGGAACGCCCACGCGCCGACGGCCAGCCGCCACGACCCGAACGCCGACTCCAGGCCGGGCGTGAACGCCGCGCCCAACGCCGCGCCGGCCGCCAACGCCGCCGTGTAGACGCCGGTCACCAGGCCCACCCGGCCCGGGAACGACTCCTTCACCACCACCGGGATCAGCACGTTGCACACCGCGATGCCCGCGCACGCGATGAACGTGCCGCCGAGCACCGCCGCCGGGCCGTCCACGACCCGCAGCACCAAGCCGACCGTCAGCACCAGCAACGACAGCCCGACCGCCCGGGCCATCCCGAACCGCCGGCCCAGCCAGGGCGCGAGGAACGCGGCGACGCCGAAGCACAGCGTGGGCACGGCGGTCAGCAGGCTCGTCCACGCGGTGGAGACGCCCAGCGACACGCGCACGTCACCCAGCACCGAGGCCAGGCTCGTCACGGCCGGGCGGAGGTTCGCGGCGGCCAGCGCTACGCCGATCGCCAACAGGGTGCTGCCGACCAGGGCAACTTGGCGGTTCCGACGCACCTCACCCGCGCCCGTGCGGCCAGGATGGTCGGCGATCGTCGCATTGGCATCGCCATCGGTGGCAATGTGGGCAGTCGACGGTGACCAGTCTGGCCGGGTCTGCTGGATTGGCACCGGACCACTATTACAGACATGGGATGTTCGGATGAAAGGATGACGCTGTGCCGTTGGCCACTACTCGGCGGGCCGGGCTCGTCGACCAGGTGATCGACCAGATGAGGGGAGCGATCGCCGCCGGTGAATGGCCGGTCGGCCGCCGCATCCCACCCGAACCGGAGCTGGTCACCGCCCTGGGCGTGGGGCGCAACACCGTGCGGGAGGCGGTGCGCGCGTTGTCCCACGCCGGGCTGTTGGAGGTGCGCCAGGGCGACGGCACGTTCGTCCGCGCGACCAGCGAGCTGTCCGGCGCGGTCCGCCGGATGTGCGGCAGCGAGCTGCGCGAGGTCCTCCAGGTGCGCCGGACGCTGGAGGTGGAGGGCGCCCGACTGGCCGCGACCCACCGCACCGACGAAGAGGTCCACAAGCTCGAAGAGCTGCTGGCCGAGCGGGACGGCGCGCTGGCCGCGAAGGACTGGGCCGGGCTGGTGGAGCGGGACACCGCGTTCCACGTGATGCTCGTCCAGTGCTCGCACAACACCCTGCTGGCCGAGCTGTACCAGGGCCTCACGGAGGCGGTCCGGGCCAGCATCACGGCCACCGTGGAAACCGATCACGAGGACGACCACGTGTCGCACGCCGGCCTGCTCGACGCGGTGCGCGACCGGGACGCGGCCCGCGCCGCGGCCGAGGCGGGCGGTTTCCTGGAGGAGTTGCTGGAGCGGCACAAGGACTGACCCACCACCCGGACCCGGCCGCCGCCTGAGCGGTCAAGGCCGCCGAGGCCACCACGCCGGTCCCGCAGGCCGCCGTCGACGACCTGCGGGCACGTCTCTTCGGCGTGCGCCCGACCGACGCCGACCGGTCCGGCCGGTGCCCGGCGAGGGCTGCCGGTAAGGGCTGCTGGTAAGGGCTTTCACGACGGGGCGGAGACCTCCCGCGGCGGCGGATTTCCGCAGGAGGCCCCCTGGTGAGTGGCTTGACCGGGCCGAGACCCACGACCCCCGACGGCCCACTCCGATACTCGTCGGAATCGGGCGCGCCGCAACCGTGGGATGCCCGATCGTTATCTGTTGCGGCACAAGCGTTCTCAAGCGGTCTCCCGCTGCTCCCAGCAGTCGCGCAACGCGGCCAGGGTCGCGGTCACGGCCGGGCGGCGGCCGGCCTGCGTGCGCCACACCGCGAACACCCGGCGCGTCGGCGTCGGCCGGAACGGCACCGCGCGCACCGAGCCCGGCAACGCGCCCCGCCCGAGCCGGGGCAGCAGCGCCACGCCGATCCCCTTCGCCAGCAACGCCAACTGCGTCTCGTACTCGGCGATCCGGTACGCCAGGTCGGGTTCCATGCCCGCGCCGCGGAAGGTGTTCACCAGCCAGTCGTGGCAGATCGTGCCCTCCGGCTGGCAGATCCACCGCTCGCCCGCCAGGTCCTCCGGCGTCACGGACTCCCGCCGCGCCAACGGGTGCGCGACGGGCAGCAGCACGTCGGCCACGTCCTCGCCCAACCGCACCCGGGACACCGGCTCCGGCACGGCCAGCGGCGCGTTGACCCAGTCGTGCGTGACGGCCAGGTCCAGCTCGCCGCGCGCCACCGCCTCCAGGCAGTCCGGCGGGTCGAGCTCGACCAGCCGCACGTCCAGCTGCGGGTGCCGCTCGGCCAGCCGCACCACCGCCGCCGGCAGCAGGCCGCGCGCGGCGGTGGCGAACGCGCCCACCCGCAGCTCGCCGACGGCCGCGCCGCGCTGCTCCTCCAACGCCACCTCGGCGTGCTCGACCAGCGCGAGCACCTGCCCGGCGGTGGCCGACAGCAGGTGGGCCGCGTCGGTCAGGGCGACACCGCGCCCGCGGCGTTCCAGCAGCGTGGTGCGGGTCTCCCGTTCCAGCTTGGCGATCTGCTGCGAGACCGCCGACGGCGTGTAGCCCAACGCCGTGGCCGCCGCGCCGACCGAGCCGTGCTGCGCGACCGCGTGCAGGGCGCGGAGCCGTCCGAGATCCAACATGTAGCGATACTAAACCGAAAGCTTCAGCAGTCGTCGCTAGTGCTAAACGATGTGAGCGCTGAGACTCGGTGCTGTGAAACCACGCCACGTCGCGATCGCGGTGCTCGTCGCCACCATCTGGGGGGTCAACTTCGTCGTCATCAAGGTGGGCCTGCGCGACTTCCCGCCGCTGTTCTTCTCCGCGCTGCGGTTCCTGGCCGCCGCCGTGCCCGCGCTGTGGTTCGTCGGCAGGCCCAAGGTGGCGTGGAAGTGGGTCGTCGCGGTCGCGCTGGCGCTCGGCGTGGCGAAGTTCGGGTTGGTGTTCGTCGGGATGGCGGCCGGGATGCCCGCCGGGCTGTCGTCCCTGGTGTTGCAGAGCCAGGTGTTCTTCACCGTGCTGTTCGCGGCCGTGCTGCTGGAGGAACGGCCGCGACCCGTGCAGCTGGTCGGGATGGGCGTGGCGGCGGCGGGGATCGCGGTGATCGCGATCGACTACGGCGTCGGCAGCCCGATCTCGGCCTTCCTGCTGGTGGTGCTGGGCGCGGTGGCGTGGGGCGTGGCGAACGTCGCCACCCGGTACGCCCGGCCGCCGGACCCGGTCAACTTCATCGTGTGGGTCAGCGCGTTGGCGGTGCTGCCGCTGCTCGGGCTGTCGCTCGTCTTCGAGGGACCGGCGGCGGACCTGGCCGCGCTGCGCGGGATCGGCTGGACCGGGGTCGGCGCGATCCTGTTCATCGCGTGGGTGTCGACGCTGCTCGGCTTCGGCCTGTGGAACCTGCTGCTGCGAACCTACGAAGCGAGCGCCGTGGTGCCGTTCGCGCTGCTGGTGCCCGTGGCGGGGATGCTGTCCGGGTGGCTGCTGCTGGACGAGGCGGTCAGCGCGGTCCGGCTCGGCGCGGCGGCGCTGGTGATCGCCGGCATGGCCGCCACGACGGTGAAACGACGAGCGCCCCGCGTGCCCGCGCCGGTCCTCGTCGGGTCGGGCGCCGGGGCGACACCGCTTTCTTCCGCCCGCATCGGTGATTGACGGCCCGCCGGCGGTCCGCTGGGCTGGAGGACGTGGAGCACCGCGTGCTGTCGGCCAGGACGATCGTGCTCTGGGCGGTCGGGCTCGGTGTCGTGGGAGCGGGGTCCGTCGCGGTCCTGCTGATCACGCTCGGTTCCGGTGAGCCCCGGGACGGCGTGCGGCTGGACGTGGTCCGCACCGCCTCCAGCATCCTGCTCGGCACGGGCGGCGCGGCGGCGCTGCTGCTCACCGCGCGCCGCCAGCGCTACGCCGAGCTCGACCTCGTGCAGAAGGACCACGACGCGACCGAGCGGCGGGTCACCGAGCTGTACGGCAAGGCCGCCGACCAGCTCGGCAGCGACAAGGCGCCGGTGCGCCTGGCCGGGCTGTACGCGCTGGAACGGCTGGCGCAGGGCAACCCCGCGCACCGGCAGACGATCGTGAACCTGGTCTGCGCCTACCTGCGGATGCCGTTCACCCCGCCGCCGGAGGTCCGGGCCAGGACCCGGATCGGGCCGCGCGACGCGCACCGGTTCCAGGAGCTGGAGGTGCGGCAGACCGCCACCGCCCTGCTGGCCGCGCACCTGCGACCGGACCGGCCCGACGTGTTCTGGGCGGGCATCGCGCTCGACCTGTCCAACGCCACGCTGGTCAAGCTCACCCTGACGCACGCGCGGATCGGGTCGGCGTCGTTCGCCGGCACCACATTCGTCGGCGCGGCGACGTTCCGCGGCACCGAGTTCACCGGCGCCGCGGACTTCCGCGACACGTGGTTCCGCGACCAGGCCGACTTCCGGCGGGTGCGGTTCGGCGAGTCGGTGTTCCGGGGCGCGGTGTTCGAGGGCGGCACGGACTTCGGCGTGCACACCGCGGCCAAGCTGGTCGGCGCCCGGACGCGGACCCGTGACGTGCGGCGGAAGTGGCCGGAGGGGTGGGTGGAGCAGGCCGCCGAGCCGGACTGGGCGGTGCTCATCGCCCGGCGGTGAACCCCGATGACCCGAACGGGCGACGTATCCCCGGGCCCGCCGTCGGTACCTTCACTGTGTGGCAACCCGTGAGCGGAGGTGTGACGTGTGTGCCATCTTCCGCATGTCCCTCCGTTCGAACCCGGGCCTCAGCTAGCGAACGTCCACTAGGACCGCACTGATTTCCCACGCACGGATGCGACCGCACGGTCCGCGACGGACCCACGCGGGCAGCGCCGCCCGGCTTGCCGGTCGGGCAGCCACCCGCCGCCGTCGCCGATCCGGTCGTCCGCACGTCTCCGCCCACCGGTGGCACCATCACGCGACTTGTCGGTCGCGCGCACCGCGGTCGGATGCCGTCAGGCGACAGGTGGCGCACCCGCCGGGGGGATGACCGGCAGCCCGGGTGGCACGCCCTCCTCCAGCAACGCCCACACCGCGTCGGTGTCGAGGTGGTCGGCGACCAGGTCGCCGAGCAGGTCGAGCTGAGCGGACCGCCGTCCGGCGAAGTCGACGTCCGGCGCGGGGGTGAATCCTTCCCGGCCCGCGTGGCCGGCGGCCCAGCGCAGGAACGCCCGGCGGAAGCCGTCGTTCTCCAGCAGGCCGTGCCAGTGGGTGCCCGCGACCCGGCCGCGCAGCGCGCCCTCCGGCGTGCCGTCCGGCAGGGTGAGGAGCCCTTCCTCGGCGTTGCGGGTGACCACGCCGTGGTGGATCTCGTAGCCCGTGACGGGCTCGCCGAGCGCGTCGCCGTGCGGCGTGCCCAGCGTCTTGCCCGGCTCGAACCGCACGTCCACGTCCAGCAGCCCCAAGCCCTCGACCACGCCCGCGCGCGACTCCACCGCGTCCTCGATCGTCCGGCCGAGCATCTGGAACCCGCCGCAGACGCCGAGCACCGGCCCGTCGTGCGCGGCGATCGCGTCGGCCAGGCCGGTGGCGCGCAGCCAGCGCAGGTCGTCCACCGTCGCCTTCGACCCGGGCACCACCACGAGGTCCGCGTCGGCCAGCCGGGACGGCTCGGTGACGAACCGCACCGACACACCCGGCTCGCACGCCAGCGCCTCGACGTCCGTGGCGTTGGAGATGCGCGGCAACCGCACCACGGCCACCCGCAGCCACTGGTCGCCGCGCGGCGGCTCGGGCCGGCCGATCACGCCGTCCGCCGCGTAGGACAGGGAGTCCTCCGCGTCCAGCCACAGCTCCTCCCGCCACGGCAGCACGCCGAGCACGGGACGCCCGGTGAGGGCGTGCAGCTGCCTCAGGCCCGGTTCGAGCAACGCCGGGTCGCCGCGGAACTTGTTCACCACGAACCCGCCGACCAGCGCCTGGTCGGCCGGGTCGAGCAGGGCCAGCGTGCCGAACAGGTGCGCGAACACCCCGCCCCGGTCGATGTCGCCGACCACGAGCACCGGCAGGTCCGCCGCCCGCGCCAGGCCCATGTTCGCGATGTCGTTCGCCCTGAGGTTGATCTCGGCGGGCGAGCCCGCGCCCTCGCAGACCACCACCTCGAACTCGTCGCGCAGGCCGTCCAGGGTGGTCAGGACCGTGGCGAACAACTCGGCCTTGCGCTCGCGGTAGGACAGCGCGGACACCTCGCCGACCGCCCGGCCCAGCACCACGACCTGCGAGCTGCGGTCGCCGCCCGGCTTGAGCAGCACCGGGTTGAACCGCACGCTCGGCGCCAGCCCGCACGCGGCGGCCTGCACCGCCTGCGCCCGGCCGATCTCGCCGCCGTCGGACGTCACGACCGAGTTGTTGGACATGTTCTGGGCCTTGAACGGGGCCGTCCTCACCCCTTGCCGGGTGAGCCACCTGCACAGACCCGCCGCCAGCACGCTCTTCCCCGCGTCCGACGTGGTGCCGGCCACCAGCAACGCACTGCGCACAATGTCCCCTCGTGTCGGTCCCGGCTGACATCATCCACCGCATGGTCGACGTCCCCGCCACCGCGGTCCTGGTGCACAGCCCCTACCTCGGGCCCGCGAGCATGCGCCCGCTCGCCGACGCGCTGGCCGAGCGCGGTCACCCCGTGGTGCTGCTCGACCTGCGGGTGAACGTCAACGCCGCCCCCGTCCACCAGCGGTTGCTCGGGGTGTTCGCCGACGCCGTCGAGGACGCCATGGTCGAGGGCGACCTGGTGCTCGTGGGGCACAGCGGCGCCGGTCCGCTGCTGCCCGCGTTCGCCGACGCCCTGGAGACCCCCGTGCGCGGGCTGGTGTTCCTCGACGCCGACCTGCCCACCCCGGGCCGGAGCTGGCGCGACGACGCGCCGGCCGAGCGGATGGCGCACCTGAAGACCATCTCCCGGGACGGCCTGATGCCGCGCTGGGACCTCTGGTTCGCGCCCGAGGCGCTGTCGGCGATGGTGCCGGACGTGCGGCTGCTGGAGGAGATCGTGGCCGAGGCGCCCGAGGTGCCGCTGGCGTTCCTCAAGGAGCCCCGGCCCACCGTGGCGTGGACCGGGCCGTGCTCGTACGTGCGGCTCAGCGGCGCCTACGACACCGCCGCCTCGGCGGCGCGGGAGCGGGGTTGGCCGGTGGTGGAGCTGGACAGCCACCACCTGGGCGCGGTGACGTCGCCCGCCGAGGTGGCGGCGGCCCTGGCGCCGCTGCTCGGCATGCGGTGAGGCGCCCGCTCAGCAGACGGTGAGGATCTCCGCGCCGTCCGCGGTGACCACGATCGTGTGCTCGAACTGGGCGGTCCAGCTCTTGTCGCGGGTGGTGACCGTCCAGCCGTCGTCCCACAGGTCGTGGTCGATGCCGCCGAGGGTGATCATCGGCTCGATGGTGAACGTCATGCCCTCTTCGATCACCGTGGGCACGTGCGGCGCGTCGTAGTGCAGCACGACCAGGCCGCTGTGGAACGTGCGGCCGATGCCGTGGCCGGTGAAGTCGCGGACCACGCCGTAGCCGAAGCGGTTGGCGTAGGACTCGATGACGCGGCCGACCACGTTGAGCTGCCGCCCCGGCTTCACCGCCTTGATGGCGCGCATGGTGGCCTCGTGCGTGCGCTCGACGAGGAGGCGGGCCTCCTCGCTCACGTCGCCGGCGAGGAAGGTGGCGTTCGTGTCGCCGTGCACGCCGCCGATGAACGCGGTGACGTCGACGTTGACGATGTCGCCGTCCTCCACGACGGTCGTGTCGGGGATGCCGTGGCAGATGACCTCGTTGAGCGAGGTGCAGCAGGACTTGGGGAAGCCGCGGTAGCCGAGCGTGGACGGGTACGCGCCGTTGTCGCACAGGAACTCGTGCGCGACCGCGTCGATCTCGTCGGTGGTCACGCCGGGCACGATCACCTTGCCCGCCTCCTGCAACGCCTGCGCCGCCAACCTGCCCGCGACGCGCATCGCCTCGACCACCTCGGGCGGCTGCACCCAGGGATCGGTGTTGCGCTTGGGTTCAGGCCGGTCGACGTACTCGGGCCGCTCGATCCTGGCGGGCACCGGACGGCGGGGGGACAGCACACCTGGCTGGAGGACGGCACGCGCGGACATGCCTCCAGATTACGGCTCAGCGTGATGAGGTATGCGCCACGTGTCCCCTACGCGGTCGCCTCGACCGTTCCGGGCGCGGCGGGCAGCGGTTCGGGCGGCCCGCCCACCCCGGCCGCGGACCGGCACTACCTCAGCCGAGCGCGGCCAGGAAGCGGGCGGTGGCCTCGACCGCCGGGGCGGAGCTGTTGGTGCCCAGGAGCAGGGTCGCGAACGCGATGTCGCCCCGGTAGCCGACGAACCAGCCGTGCGAGTTGGTGCCGTCGCCGAACTGCGCCGTGCCGGTCTTGCCCCGCACGTCCCCGTGCGGCTTGAGCTGCGGCGCGGTGCCGGTCTCGACCACTTCCCGCATCATCGCCCGCAACGGCTCCAGCACGGCGGGCGTCGGCGGGGTCGGGGTGTGGTCCACCTTCGTCTCCCGGCCCTTCAGCAGCGTCGGCACCGGCATCTTGCCCGTCGCCGTCGTCGCCGCCACCAGGGCCATGCCGAAAGGGCTCGCCAGCAGCTTGCCCTGGCCGAAGCCGTCCTCCGCCCGCTCCACCACGTCGGTGGCGGGTGGCACGGAACCGGTGATCGTGGTGATCGCCGGGATGTCGAAGTCGACGCCGAGGCCGAACGAGTCCGCCGCCTCGGTCAGCGCGTCCGGCTCCATCCCGGCCGCGAGCTGCGCGAACGTCGTGTTGCAGGAGAAGGCGAACGCCGAGTGCAGCGGGATCGTGCCCTTGTCGAACTCGTGGTCGTTCGGCACGACCCGGCGACCGTCGACGACCGTCGTGCCGGGGCACGGCAGCGGGGTGTCCGCCGTCGCCTGCCCGGACGACAGCGCCGCCGCCGCCGTCACGATCTTGAACGTCGACCCGGGCGGGTAGCGGCCGGACAGCGCCATCGGGCCCGCCTCGTCGGCCGGTCCGTTCTGCGCGACCGCCAGCACGTCGCCGGTCGACGCCTGCAACGCCACCAGCATCGCCGCCTGCGGCACGGGCTCCAGCGCGTCCTCCGCCGCCACCTGCGCCGAGCGGCTCAACGCGGTCGAGATCGCCTGCGCCGCCTCCGGCGCCTGCTCGTGCAGCGTCTCCACCTCGTCGCCGGCCGCGTTCACCGTGTACACGCGCAGCCCGGCCTTCCCGGCGATCTCCTCCTCCACCGCCTTGCGCACGGCGGGCAGCACCTGCGAGCCGAACGTGCGCGACGGCGCCAGCAGGCTCGTCTGCGTGGTGAACCGCACCCCCGGCAGCTCGTAGATCGCGGGCTTCACGGTCTGGTAGTCGGCGTCGCGCAGCGCTGCCACCTGGTAGACCTGCCCGGCGGGCGCCTTCGACACCCCGTCCACGATCGCCAACTGGGTGATCGCGGGGTCGATGGGCGTCAGCGCCGCGGCCAGCGCGGCGGCCACCGCGTTGAGGTCGCCCGCGTCCTTCGCGTCGAGCAGGACCGACACGACCTGCTCCGGCGCGAGCAGCGGCGTGCCGTCCCGGTCGAGCACGGGCGCCAGCGCGGGCTTCACCTCGGCCACGCCGAGCGACTGCTGCACGGCGAGCTTCGGGTGCACGACCGAAGGCGCCCAGTGCACCTTCCAGTCGTCCTCCTCGCGCCGGAGGTCGAACTTCGTCTGGTAGCTCCACGCGTGGTCGTGCCCGAGGTCCCAGTCGAGCCGCGCGGTCGCGTCGGCGGTGGTCGACTCGCCCGTCGAGCCCACCTGCTCGACCTCGGCGGCCAGGCTCTCCGGCTTGAGCACCTCGCGGACCTTGCCCAGCAGCTCCTTGGCGTCGGCCGGGTCGTCGGTGAGGCCGGCCGCGCCGTCCACGTCGCCCGCGGCGAGCTTGGCCAGGAAGTCGCCCGCCACCTGGTCCGGACCGGGACGGGAGGAGAACAGGCCGCAGCCGCTGACGAGCAGCAGGACCACCCCGGGAAGGACCAAGCGGGACAGGGACGGCTTGCGCGCGATCACGGCGCCGAGTATGCCCGGTGCGATCGACCGCACGCCGCGACGGTCTCAGAACAGCACGGTCGCGTACTGGCCGACCTGGGCGAAGCCGATCTTGCGGTAGGCCGCCTTGGCCACGTCGTTGTAGGAGTTCACGTACAGCGACGCGGTCCGGCCCATGCTCTTGACCAGGCGTTCGGCCACCGCCGCGGTGCCCGCCGCGCCGATGCCGTGCCCGCGGCGGTCCGGCCGCACCCACACGCCCTGGATCTGGCCCACCTGCGCCGACATCGCCCCGATCTCGGCCTTGAACACCACGTCGCCGCCCTCGAACCGGGCGAACGCCCGCCCGGCCGCGATCAGCTCGGCCACCCGCGCCCGGTAGGACACGCCGCCGTCCTCGGCGCACGGGTCGACGCCGACCTCCTCGATGAACATGGCGATCGCGGCGGGCAGGTACCGGTCGAGCTCGTCCGGTCGGACCGGCCGCACCAGCGGGTCCAGCGGGATCGACGGGCTGCCGCCCAGCGCCATCAACGGCTGGTCGGCGCGCACCTCGCGGGCCGGTCCCCAGTCCGGGGACAGCTCCTCCCACAGGCCGAGCACCTGCTCGGAGGGCCCGACCAGCGACGAGCACATGCGGCCGCGACGGCGGGCGCGGTCGGCGAAGCTGCGCAGCGCGGGCGTGTCGCCGCGCAGCGGGATCAGGTTCGGACCGGCGAAGCACAGCGCGTCGACCCGGCCGCCCCGCAGCGACCGGTGGTCGTACGCCCACACCTCGCCGCCGAGCCGCCACGGGTCGAGCCCCGCGACCTCGACCCGTGCGGCGACCATGCAGGACGCCACCGGGTCGGCCGCCAGCACGGCCAGCACCTCGGACAGGTCCCGCTCGTCGAGCAAACGCGCGCCAGCCAACCTCAGCACGCCGTCAAGCCTGCCAGATCGACCCCGTTACCCGCGCGTCCGCCACCCGCTCAGCCGACTGCCGGCCCACGTCCGACGGCGCTCAGCCGACCGTGACGACCGGTTCGCCGCCCTCGACGGTCTCGCCCATCTCCTCGGCGATCCGCATGGCCTCTTCGATCAGGGTCTCCACGATCTGGTGCTCGGGGACGGTCTTGACGACCTTGCCCTTGACGAAGATCTGGCCCTTGCCGTTGCCCGAGGCGACACCGAGGTCGGCCTCACGCGCCTCGCCCGGCCCGTTCACCACGCAGCCCATCACGGCGACCCGGAGCGGCACCTCCATGCCCTCCAGACCGGCCGTGACCTGCTCCGCCAGCGTGTAGACGTCGACCTGGGCGCGGCCGCAGGACGGGCACGACACGATCTCCAGCTTGCGCGGGCGCAGGTTGAGCGACTGGAGGATCTGGTGCCCGACCTTCACCTCCTCCACCGGAGGAGCCGACAGCGACACCCGGATCGTGTCCCCGATGCCCTGCCGCAGCAGCGCGCCGAACGCCACCGCCGACTTGATCGTGCCCTGGAACGCCGGGCCCGCCTCCGTCACACCCAGGTGCAGCGGGTAGTCGCACTGCTCGGCCAGCAGCTCGTACGCCCGGACCATCACCACCGGGTCGTTGTGCTTCACCGAGATCTTCAGGTCGTGGAAGTCGTGCTCGGCGAACAGCGACGCCTCCCACAGCGCCGACTCCGCCAGCGCCTCCGGCGTCGCCTTGCCGTACTTCGCCATCAACCGCGGGTCCAGCGAGCCCGCGTTCACGCCGATGCGGATCGGCGTGCCGTGGTCCCGGGCCGCCGCCGCGATCTCCTTGACCTTGTCGTCGAACTTCTTGATGTTGCCGGGGTTCACCCGGACCGCCGCGCAGCCGGCCTCGATCGCCGCGAACACGTACTTCGGCTGGAAGTGGATGTCCGCGATGACCGGGATCTGCGACTTCTTCGCGATCGCCGCCAGCGCGTCCGCGTCGTCCTGCGACGGGCACGCCACCCGCACGATGTCGCAGCCGGCCGCCGTCAGCTCCGCGATCTGCTGGAGCGTGGCGTTCACGTCCGCCGTCACGGTCGTCGTCATCGACTGCACCGACACCGGGAACTCACTCCCGACACCCACCGAACCCACCATGAGCTGGCGGGTCTTGCGCCGCTCCGACAACACCGGAGGAGGCATCGCCGGCAGGCCGAGCATGACGCCGTCACTCATGAACTGGCACCTCTCACTGGGATCACTGGAAGAGCTTGATCGGGTTGACGATGTCCGCGGTGATCGTCAACAACGTGACCGATCCGCCGACGAAAATCACGAAGTAGGTGAGCGGCAAGAGTCGCAGGTAGTTGACCGGCGCGCCGGCCGGCAGCCCGCGCAGCTTCCGGATCCAGTCTCGCACCCGCTCGTACAGGTTGACGGCGATGTGACCACCGTCAAGCGGCAGCAGCGGCAGGAGGTTGAACACACCCACGAAGAAGTTCAGGCCCGCCAGCATCAGCCAGAACAGCTGCCACAGGCCGCGGTCGACCGCCTCGCCGCCGAGCCTGCTCGCGCCGACCACGCTGACCGGGCTGTCGATGTCGCGCTCGCCGCCGCCGATGGCCTCGATCACGGCCGGGATCTTCTTCGGGAAGTTGATCAGACCGCGCCAGGTGTTCTCGAACATCGTGCCGGTGAACGAGGTCGCGCCGCCGATGGCGGTGATCGCGTTGTACTCGAAGTTGCGCTGCTGGATGACGCCGATCGCGCCGACCTCTTCCTTGTAGCGCGTGCCGTCCTTGCGCTCCAGCTCGCGCTCGACCCGGGCGACGTCGGCGGTGAGGGTCAGCTCGCGGCCGTCGCGGAGCACCCGGAACTCGGTCGTGCCGCTGCGCTCGCGGGTCTTGGTGAGCACGTCGGCCCAGGTGGGCGTGGCCGCGCCGGCCACCGCCACGATCTCGTCGCCGACCTGGAAGCCCGCGTCCTTGGCCGGCGCGGGCGCGCCGGGCGCGCACTCGGCGTCGGTGCTGCTCTGCACGCACGGGGCGACCTCGGCGATCATCGCGCTGTCGCGGAGGTTCGGGATGCCCATGGTGAAGGCCATGAAGTACAGGATCACGAAGCCCACGATGAAGTGGGTGATGGAGCCCGCGGACAGCACCACCACGCGCTTCCAGGTCTTCTGCCGGTTGAACGCGCGGTGCTGGTCCTCCGGCGCGACCTCCTCCAGCGCGGTCATGCCGGTGATCTCGCAGAAGCCGCCCGCCGGGATCGCCTTGAGGCCGTACTCGGTCTCGCCGCGGCGGAAGGACCAGATCTTCGGACCGAACCCGATGAAGTACCGGGTCACCTTCATCCCGAACATCTTCGCGGTGGCCAGGTGGCCGAGCTCGTGCAACGCGATCGAGATGCCGATGAGCAGGGCGAACAGCAGAATGCCCAGGAAAACGAGCACGTCAGTCCCTTCCAGACCCCACCGAAGTGGCCACGAGTTCCCGCGCCCGCGCCCGGGCCCATTGCTCCGCCGCGAGGACTTCGTCGACGTCGACCGGCTCGTGCGCCCAGCCGTCCGCCTCCGCGAGCACCCGTTCGACAGTGTCCACGATGGAGGTGAACGACGTGCCGCCGCCGAGGAAGACCGCGACCGCTTCCTCGTTCGCCGCGTTGTACACCGCCGGCAGGCAGCCACCGCCGGAGCCCGCCTGCCTGGCGAGCCGCACCGCCGGGAACGTCTCGTCGTCCAGCGGCTCGAACGTCCACGCCGTCGCCACGTCGAAAGTACACGCGGCGGCGGCGCCGGGGATGCGGTCCGGCCAGCCCAGCGCCAGGGCGATCGGCAGCTTCATGTCCGGCGGGCTGGCCTGGGCGAGGGTGGAGCCGTCGGTGAAGGTGACCATCGAGTGCACGATCGACTGGGGGTGCACGACCACGTCGATGCGGTCGTAGGGCACGTCGAACAGCAGCTGCGCCTCGATCAGCTCCAGGCCCTTGTTGACCAGGGTGGACGAGTTGACGGTGATGACCGGGCCCATCGACCACGTGGGGTGCGCCATGGCCTCGCGCGCGGTGACGTCGGCGAGCTGGGCGCGGGTGCGGCCGCGGAACGGGCCGCCGGAGGCCGTGAGGACGAGCTTCGCCACCTCGTCGGCCCGGCCGCCGCGCAGGCACTGGGCCAGGGCGGAGTGCTCGGAGTCGACCGGCACGATCTGACCGGGCCGGGCCGCCTTGAGCACGAGCGGGCCGCCCGCGATCAGCGACTCCTTGTTGGCCAGGGCGAGGGTCGCGCCCGCTTCGAGGGCGTGCAGCGTCGGCGCCAGGCCGATCGAGCCGGTGATGCCGTTGAGCACCACGTCGGCCGGGGTGGAGTCGACCAGGTCGGTCATCGCGGTCGGGCCGGCCAGGATGCGCGGCAGCTTGAACGCCCCCCGGGCGTAGCCGCGCTTCTGCGCCTCGGCGTAGAGGGCGAGCGTGACGTCCTCGACCGCGGTGGCCCGGGCGACGGCCACGGCCTGGACGCCGAACTCGACCGCCTGGGCGGCGAGGGCGGCCGGGTCGGCGCCGCCGGCGGCCAGGCCGACCACGGTGAACCGGTCGCGGTTGGCGGCGATGACGTCGAGGGCCTGGGTGCCGACGGACCCGGTCGACCCGAGTACCAGGACCGTGCGTGGTGTGCTCATCACCCACCATTGTTCCCGAGCCGACCTGATAACCCGCACAGCGGTACTTTGATAACAGAACGATAACGAGCGCGTGGCATCACTCGAACGTGGGCATTCCTCGATCAAGCGCCCGACGGATCCGCCCGTCGCGGCCATCAGGAAGGAGAGCCCCGTGGGCATCTTGGGTTGGATCGTCCTCGGCCTCATCGCGGGTGCCATCGCCAAGGCCATCATGCCAGGTCGGGACCCCGGCGGCATCATCATCACGATGCTGCTCGGCATTGTCGGCGCCATCATCGGCGGCTTCGTCGGTCGGGCCATCTTCGGCACCGACATCAACACGTTCTTCGACCTGAGCACCTGGCTGCTCGCCATCCTCGGCTCGCTGATCGTGCTGGGCGTCTACCGCATGGTGACCGGTTCCCGAGCCAGGGCCTGACGTCCGCGAAAACCACTGACCACCGGGTGTGCCCCGTCGGCTGACCGACGGGGCACACCCCTGTGCGCACCCTCAGTTCGCCAGCCCCGCGTCCCGGGCCAGCAAGGCGGCCTGCACGCGGTTGGTGAGCCCCAGCTTGGCCAGCAGCCTGCTCACGTAGGTCTTCACGGTCGCCTCGCTCATGTGCAGGCGCTGCCCGACGTCGGCGTTCGACATCCCCAGCCCGAGCAGGGCCAGCACCTCGACCTCGCGGTCGGTCAGCCCCTCGACCTGGCGCATCGCCGCCTGCCGGCGCGGCTGACCCACCTGCGCCACCATGCCCACCACCCGACTGGTCACCATGGGTGACAGGTAGGCCTCGCCCGAGTGAACCGCGCGCACGGCGCGCAGCAGCTCTTCCGGGGCGGAGTCCTTCAGCAGGAACCCGGCGGCGCCGTCGGACAGCGCCCGGACGATGTTGTCGTCCTCGCCGAACGTGGTGAGCATCACCACCCGCACCGAGGGTGCGACGGACCGCAGCTCGCGCGCCGCCGCCAAACCGTCCAGGCGGGGCATCCGGATGTCGAGCACGGCGACGTCCACCCGCCGCTCCTGGGCGATCCGGACGGCTTCGCGCCCGTCACCGGCCTCGGCGACCAGTTCGATGTCGTCGGCGGTGCCGAGGATGGCCTTGATGCCCGCGCGCATCAGCGGCTCGTCGTCGGCGATGAGGACCCGGATCACTGTCACAACTCCTGCAAGTGGGTGTTCTTCTCGACCAGCGTGCCGTCGGCGAAGCAGAACCGCACGATCTTGGTCGCCCGCGAGGAGTAGGTCTGCACGTCGGCCACGCGGTACTCGCACCGCGCCCCGGCGGGTTCCGGCCCGGCGTCGGAGTTGAGGTCGCCCAGCGGCGGCTCGGCGCCACCCGGGAGCCTGGCCATCACCTCCGCCTCCGACTGCCCGACCGACACCGAGTCGTACAGCTCGTCGGACACCACCTTGGTGACGGGCTGCGACCCGATCCACGTGTAGCCGCCGACGACCACGAGCACCACGACCCCGGCCAGCACGATCGAGCCGACACCCGCCCACTTGCGGATGCCGGTGGGCTTGGCGGGTTCGGGCTGCTCCTCGTCGGACGGCTCGTCACCGGCCGCGGCGGTGTCCTCGTACGGCAGCACGGCCGCGATGCGGAACCCGCCGGCGGGCAGCTCGCCCACGTGCAGCATGCCGCCCGCCAACCGCACCCGCTCCCCCAACCCGATCAGGCCGAACCCGGCGCCGCCCGGCAGCTTGGCCCGCGGCGGGTTGTTGCGCACCTCCACCACCAGCGCGTCCGGCTCGTACTTCACGGTCACCTGCACGCTCGCGCCCGGCGCGTGCTTGTTGGCGTTGGTCAGGCCCTCCTGGGCGATGCGGTACGCGGCGTGGCTGACCTTCGCGGGCAGCGGCACGGCCTGGCCGCCGCGCACGAGGCTGACCCGCACACCGGCCCGCCGCGCGCCGTCGACCAGCTCGTCGATCGCGTCCACGGTCCGGTTGTCGGCTCCGCCGACGGTGGTCCGCCGCCCCTGGTCCTCTTCCGGCTCCTCGTCGCGCCGCAGCACGCCGATGACGCCCCGCAGCTCCTCCATCGCGGTGAGGGCCGCGCTGCGCAGCACCTGCACCGCCTCGCGCTGGCGTTCACCGAGACCGGTGTCCATGGTGAGCGCGCCCGCGTGCACGGAGATGAGGCTGAGCCGGTGGCCGAGGCTGTCGTGCATGTCCTGCGCGATCCGGTTGCGCTCGCGCAGCCGCACCTGGCGCGACACCATCCGCCGCTCCCGCACCACCCGTTCCTCGCGTTCCTGCAACGCCGCGACCAGCGCGTTGCGCTGCGCCACGTACCGGCCGACCAGGAACGGCAGCGCCACGACCATGCAGTAGACGGTCAGCATCACCCACTGGCCGAACGGCCCGGACAGGCCGGGCGCGGACACGCCCCAGGCGAACATGTGCAGGGCGAGCGCGAGGACCGCGGTGAGCAGCGAGCGCTGCCACGGCGTGATCCGGTAGCCGGCGGAGTAGGCCAGCATGACCACCATCGCGACGCCGCCGTGCTCGGAGCTGAACACCACCCAGGTGGCCACCAGCAGGGCCAGCGCGGGGAACAGCAGCCTCGACAGGAAGATCGCGACGTAGCCGACGCCCAGGGCGATCAGCACCCACCCGGACGACCGCCAGTCGCCGGAGACCCAGCCGGGGAACACGTCCAGCCCGAGCAGCACGACGACGGCCAGCACCTCGCGCGCCACCCGCCAGGGCGTGAGCTCGCCGAGCCGCTCGGCGTGGGCGCGCAGGAACGCGGCGGGCGCCTCCCGGAGATCCGGCAGGACGGGCCGGAGCCGCTGAACGACAGACGTCACAGGTGACCACGGTAAAGAACCAGCCGCCCGCCGGCCGCGTTCGTTGGTCTCGAGCCTCGCCGACGAAAGTTGACGCAGGTGACGTGCGCGCCGCGCACCACCCGACCGCAGCCGCTCCGGTGCCGCGCACCTCACGTCCCGCCTGGCACGCCCGTGTGCGACGATGACGCCGTTGGTGAACGTGATCGGGCAGGAAGGTCGTGCGGCTGTGTCTTCGTCCTCGGAACTGGACAAGCGTCCGGCGGTCGACCCCCACGAAGAGCCCTCGGCCGACTGGGGTTGGCACGGCGGCTTCCCCAAGGGCGTCAAGATCGCGGGCTGGCTCTCCACCCTGGCCGTCTTCGGCCTGCTGATCGGCAACCACCACGGCCGGACCGAGAACATCTGGGTGATCCTCGTGGGCCTCGGCATGGCCGCCCTGCTGATCTGGGACCAGGTCCGCAGCCGCACCTCCTGGCGCCGCTAGCCCACCCCGACCGGCCTCTTCCCCGAGGCCCGGTCGACCGTCGCGCCGCCTCGGCTTCAGCCCAGGGCCGCGCCGCAGGAGTGCGAACCTCGACTGCGACCTCGTCGACGCGGGACGTCGGATCAAGGTCGCAGTCGAAGAAGCCTGCTGATCAGCCTTCCGCGGCGAGCTGGCCGCAGGCGGCGGCGATTTCCTGGCCCCTGGTGTCACGCACGGTGCACGCGACGCCCTGGTCGTTGACCCGGCGGACGAACTCGCGTTCCACCGGCTTCGGCGACGCGTCCCACTTGGAGCCCGGCGTGGGGTTCAGCGGGATGACGTTGACGTGCACCAGTTGGCCCAGGTGCCTGCGCAGCAGCTTGCCCAGCATGTCCGCGCGCCACGGCTGGTCGTTGATGTCGCGGATCAGGGCGTACTCGATCGACACCCGGCGGCCCGTGCGGTCGGCGTAGCCGCGAGCCGCCTCCAGCACCTCGGCGACCTTCCACCGCGTGTTGACCGGCACCAGGGTGTCGCGCAGCTCGTCGTCCGGCGTGTGCAACGACACCGCCAGCCTGACCTGGAGGTTCTCCTCCGTCAGCTTCCGGATCGCCGGCACGAGCCCGACCGTGGACACCGTGACCGAGCGCTGCGAGATGCCCAGGCCGTCCGGCGCCGGGTCGCAGATGCGGTGCACCGACTCGACCACGCGCTTGTAGTTGGCCAGCGGCTCGCCCATGCCCATGAACACGATGTTGGACAACCGCCCCGGCCCGCCGGGCAGCTCGCCGTCACGCATGGCCGCCGCACCGCGCCGCACCTGGTCCACGATCTCCGCGGTGGACAGGTTCCGGGTCAGGCCGCCCTGCCCGGTGGCGCAGAACGGGCACGCCATGCCGCACCCCGCCTGCGACGAGATGCACAGCGTGGCGCGGTCCGGGTAGCGCATCAGGACGCTCTCGACCAACGTGCCGTCGTGGGCGCGCAGCAGCGTCTTGCGCGTCGTGCCGCCGTCGGCCTCGACGCTGCGAAGCTCCGTCCACAGCGGCGGCATCAGGTCGGTCACCAGGCGTTCGCGCGTGGCGGCGGGGATGTCGGTCATCGCGTCGGGGTCGACGGTCAGCCGACCGAAGTAGTGGTTCGACAGCTGCGCGGCGCGGAAGGGCTTCTCGCCGAGTGCGGCGACGGCCTCTCGACGCTGGTCGGCGGAGAGGTCGGCGAGGTGGCGCGGCGGCAGCCCGCGCTTGGGCGCGTCGAAGACGAGGGGGAGGGCAGTCATAGCGCCCTCCAGTGTCCCACGTGTGCGCGGCAGCCAGGACCACCCCGACTGCGACAGCCATCACCGTTGCATCGCGATACGTTCCGATATATCGTCGACACGTCGCAACCGATCGATACAAGGAGCATGAAGATGCACTTCCACGGACACAGGCACCACGAGCACAGGCTTCACCGCGAGCACGGCTTCGGCGACCCGCGGCAGGGTTTCGGCGGCGGGTTCGGCGGCGGCTTCAACCGCGGCGGCCCGTTCGGCGGCCCCCCGGTCCCGCCCGAACCGCCGGGTTTCCCCGGTCACGGCCGGGGACGGGGTCGCGGCGGCAGGCAGCGCAAGGGCAACGTCCGCACGGCGGTCCTGGCGCTGCTCGTCGAACGCCCCATGCACGGCTACGAGATGATCCAGGAGATCGGCGGCCGCACGGACGGCCTCTGGCGACCCAGCCCCGGCTCGGTCTACCCGACCCTGCAGATGCTGGCCGACGAGGGCCTCGTCGCCTCCACCGAGGAGGCGGGCGGCAAGAAGCTGTTCACGCTGACCGAGTCCGGTCGCGAGGCGGCCGGGAAGCTCGAGGGCGCGCCGCCGTGGCAGCAGGTCAACGAAGACCTCGACCTGCACGCGGCGAAGCTGCGCACGGCGGCACGGCACCTCGGCGCGGCCATGCAGCAGATGGCGCACGCGGGCACGCGTGAACAGCAGGCGCGGGCCGTCGAAGTCCTCAGCGAGGCCCGCCGCAAGCTGTACGCGATCCTCGGCGAGCTCGACGTCGAGGAAGACAACCCGGAAGAGTGAACTACCAGCGGTCGTGGACCAGCGGCCGGATCAGCGAGTCGTACACCGACCGCACCTCGTCCTGCGCCTGCGCGGACAACGGCGCGAGGTCCGCGGCGGCCGAGTTGGCGCGAGCCTGCTCGGCGTTGCGGGCGCCGGGGATGACCACGGTGACGCCCGGCTGGTCCACGATCCACCGCAGCGCGAACTGCGCCATGGTCGCGCCGGACGGCACGAGGGCGCGCAGCCGCTCCACCGCCTCCAGCCCGACCTCGAACGGCACGCCGGAGAACGTCTCGCCCACGTCGAACGCGTCACCGTTGCGGTTGTAGTTGCGGTGGTCGTCGGTCCCGAACGTGGTCGACGCGGTGTACTTGCCGGACAGTAGCCCCGAGGCGAGCGGAACGCGGGCGATGATCGCCACGCCCGCTTCCGCCGCCGCGGGCAGCACCCGCTCCAGCGGCTTGAGGCGCAGCGCGTTCAGGATGATCTGGACGCTCGCGACACCCGGTCGGGCGATCGCGGTCAACGCCTCCTCGACCGTCTCCACGCTCACGCCGTACGCGGCGACGCGCTTGGTCTCCACCAGCTCGTCGAGGGTGTCGAACACCTCGTCGGTCGAGTAGACCGGCGTCGGCGGGCAGTGCAGCTGCACCAGGTCGAGCGTGTCCACGCCGAGGTTGGCGCGCGACCGGTCGTTCCAGGCCAGGAAGTTCTCGCGGCGGTAGTTCTCCGGCACCTGGTCGACGCGGCGGCCCATCTTGGTGGCCACCGTGATGCCCGCGTCGCCGCGCTCGCGGAGGAACTTGCCGATCAGCGTCTCGCTGCGGCCGTCGCCGTAGACGTCGGCGGTGTCGAAGAAGTTCACGCCGGTGTCGGCGGCGGCGTGCAGCACCGCCAGCGCGTCGGACTCCTCGACCTGGCCCCAGTCCGCGCCGAGCTGCCAGCAGCCCAGACCCACGACGCCGACCTGCCGACCCAACCTGCCCGCGTTCCTGTTCTCCACGCCCCGAATCCTAGGTGAGCGCTCTCAGGGCAGCACAATCCCGACCGGCTTGCGCCTCACGTGGACGCGGTAGCCGACCTCGAACGACAGGCCGGGCGTGCTCGCGATGGCCTTCTCCGCGACGGTTCCGGAGAACTCGATGCGCAGCACGGCTTCCAGGTCCTCACGGCGTTCGAACCGCCACAGCGCGCGCACGCGCCGCAACGAGAACCCCTGATCGGCGAAGAACCGCTCCACGTCCGCCGGGTTGTAGCGCGGCTCGTCGGCGCACAGCCACGGCCCGTACGGCTCGGCCGTGCCGTCGAGGTCCACGATCGCCAGCGCGCCGCCCGGCCGCAGCACCCGGTCGGCCTCGCGCATCCCCGGCTCGCAGCCGGGACCGAAGAAGTACGCCGTGCGCGCGTGCACCAGGTCCGCGGTCGCGTCGCGCAGCGGCAGGCGCTGCGCGGGACCGGCGACCACCTCGGCGTTCGGCACGTCCGCCACCCGTGCGCGGGCGCGCTGCACCAGCGGGGGGTGCGGCTCGACGCCGATGACCGAACGCGCCTCCCGCGCGAGCACCGGCAGGTGGAACCCGTCGCCGCAGCCGACGTCGACCACGTCCCGCCCGGCCCAGTCGCACTCCTCGCGCAGCGCGCGCCAGATGGCCCCGTCCACGTCTTGGGCGCGGTTCTCGACCTCGTAGAGCTCGGGCCAGTGCCAGATGTTCGGGCTCGGCAGGACGTCGACAGGCCGGACTGCGGCCAACGCGGCGCGGACGAATCCCTTCACGGGACGACTTTAGAGCCGTAGCGTGATCGAACAAGCGGCTGGCAGGAGGTACCCGGTGTCGATCGTCCCCAATTCTCCCGCTCTGGCCGAGTTGCACCACGGCTCGCCGTGCTGGGTCGACCTCGCCACCACGGACCTCCAGGCCACGGTCGACTTCTACTCGGGCCTGTTCGGCTGGTACTTCTCCGACGTCGACGGCAACGCGATCGCCCTGGTGAACGGGTTGCCGGTGGCCGAGCTGGTCGTCGCCGACAAGCCGAGCGCCTGGACGCTGTACCTGAACACGCCGCACGCCCGCGCCACCGCCGAGAAGGCGCACGCGTTGGGCGGGGAGGTGCTCGGCGAGCCCTCGGACACCGTCACCGTGCTCGCCGACCCGACCGGCGCGGTCGTCGGCTTCCGGCACGTGCCACCCGACTGGGTGTTCGGCGCGGACGGGCACGGCGCGTACGCGTGGGCCGAGCTGAACACGCGCGACGGGCACGCCGCGGACGAGTTCTTCCACGAGCTGTGCGGGTACGAGATCACCCAGATCGGTGACGGCCAGGCGGTGGACTACACGCTGTGGGCCATCCAGGGGAACACCGTGCTCGGGCGGCAGCGGATGGGCCGGGCGTTCGCGCCGGAGACCCCGCCGCACTGGATGGTGTACTTCACCGCGGCGCCGGAGATCGGCACGGACTCGGCCGCGACCAGGGTGCTGGAGCTGGGCGGACGCGTCACCGTGGAGCCGTACGACACGCCGTTCGGCCGGATCACGGTCGTCGCGGACCACACGGGCGCGGTGTTCTCGGTGATCGACCCGTCCCGCACCACCCCGCTGTCCGACGAGGACACCGGCTCACGCGTGGACGACCCGTACGACGACTAGCGAGGTCGGCTTCCGGGTCACCTCGCCGCCGTCCGCGGCGCGGTGTCGGTCACACGAACAGGTGAAGCAGCAGCCAGGCGACGACGGCCGAGGGCAGCAGCGAGTCCATCCGGTCCATCAGGCCGCCGTGACCGGGCAGCAGCGTGCCCATGTCCTTGATCCCGAGGTCGCGCTTGATCAGCGACTCGACCAGGTCGCCCGCGGTCGCGGTGACGACGAGGGCCGCGCCGAACAGCACGCCCTGCCACCACTGGCCGTCCAGCATGAGGCCCACGGTGAGCGCGCCGCCGACCATGCCCGCCACCATCGAGCCCGCGAAACCCTCCCAGGACTTCTTCGGGCTGATGGTGGGGGCCATCGGGTGCTTGCCGAACAGCACGCCGGCCACGTAGCCGCCGGTGTCGGACAGCACGACGCCGATCAGGAACGCCAGGACGCGGAACACGCCGTCGTCCGGCACGACCAGCATGACCGCGAACGCCGCGAACACGGCCACGTAGGCGACCGTGAAGATGGACGCGGTGACGTCGCGCAGGTAGCCGTCCGCGCCGTCCTTGAGCCGCCAGATCAGGCACACCAGGATCGTCACCACGAACGCGCTGAGCACGCCGCCGCGCTCGTACGGCCAGGCCAGCCACACCACGGCCTGCCCGCCGGCCAGCACGGGCAGCAGCGCCACCCGGATGCCCGCGCCGCGCCGCAACGCGCCCGTCAGCTCGTACATCGACACGGCGACCGCGATCGCGACGACGCCCACGAACAGCTCGCGCACCGTGAACAGCGCCACGAGGATGACGGCGCCCAAGCCGACGCCCACGGCGATGGCCGCGGGCAGGTTGCGCCCCGCGCGTGACGCGCTCTTCTCCGGCGCGCCCTGGTCACCGCCGCCTGACACCTGCTGTGCTCCTATCACGGCCGTGCACCGGCCGAGCCAAGCGCGCGGGCACCTCGCCCGACCCGCCGAACCGACGTGACCACCTAGACCTCGAGCAGCTCGGCTTCCTTGTGCTTGACCAGCTCGTCGATCTGGGCGACGTAGCGGTGGGTGACGTTCTCCAGTTCCTTCTCGGCCCTGGTGCCGTCGTCCTCGCCGACCTCGCCGTCCTTGACCAGGCGGTCCAGCTCTTCCTTGGCCTTGCGGCGGATGTTGCGGACGGACACCTTGGCGTCCTCGCCCTTGCCCTTGGCGACCTTGACCATCTCGCGGCGCCGTTCCTCGGACAGCTGAGGGATCACCACGCGGATGATCGAGCCGTCGTTGCTGGGGTTCACGCCCAGGTCGGAGTCGCGGATGGCCTTCTCGACCGCGTTGAGCTGGGTGGCGTCGTAGGGCTTGATCACCGCCATGCGCGCCTCCGGGATGGCGACGCTGGCGAGCTGGTTCAGCGGGGTGGGCGAACCGTAGTACTCGACCACGATGCGGGAGAACATCGAGGGGTTGGCGCGGCCGGTGCGCACCGCGGCCAGGTCCTCCTTCGCCACGGACACCGCTTTTTCCATCTTCTCCTCGGCGTCGAGGAGGGTCTCGTCAATCACGGCTGACTCCCTTGGTGTGCGCAGTTCGGCTCGAATCCCAGCAGGTCTAGAAGGACGGGCGACCACCGGGGGTGCTCACCAGCGTGCCGATCTTCTCACCACGCACGGCTCGCGCGATGTTCCCCTCGGTGAGCAGGTTGAAGACCATGATCGGCATGTTGTTGTCCATGCACAGGCTGAACGCGGTCGCGTCGGCCACGTTCAGGCCGCGTTCGAGCACTTCCCGGTGGGTGATGTTGTCGAACATCTGCGCGTCCGGGTCGATCTTGGGGTCCGCGGTGTAGACGCCGTCCACGGCCTTGGCCATCAGCACGACCTCGCAGCCGATCTCCAGCGCGCGCTGCGCGGCGGTGGTGTCGGTGGAGAAGTACGGCATGCCCGCGCCGCCGCCGAAGATCACCACGCGCCCCTTGTCGAGGTGCCGCATGGCCCGGCGGGGGATGTAGGACTCGGCGATCTGGCCCATCGTGATGGCGGTCTGCACCCGGGTCTCGATGCCGTGCTCGCGCTCCAGGAAGTCCTGCAGGGCGAGGCAGTTCATCACGGTGCCGAGCATGCCCATGTAGTCGGCGCGGCTGCGGTCCATGCCGCGCTGCTGCAGTTCCGCGCCGCGGAAGAAGTTGCCGCCGCCGATGACGACCGCGACCTGGACCCCTGTTCGGACCACCGCGGCGATCTGGCGCGAGACGGTCTGCACGACGTCGGGGTCGACGCCGACCCCGCCACCGCCGAACATCTCGCCGCCGAGCTTCAGCATCACCCGGCGGTAGCCCTGGATCGGCTCCTCGTCGGCGTGGTCGGCTTTCGCGTGGTCTACCTCTGCGCTCACAGGTACTCCTCTGGACACGGCAAGGGCGGGGTCGCGACGTCTGCGCGCAACCCCGCCCTCACGCGAATCAGGCCTGGCCGACCTCGAACCGGGCGAAGCGGGTCACGGTGACACCGGCCTCGTCCAGCACGGCCTTGACGGTCTTCTTGGACTCCGTCACGGACGACTGCTCCAGGAGCACGACGTCCTTGAAGAAGCCGTTCACGCGACCCTCGACGATCTTGGACAGCGCCGCTTCCGGCTTGCCCTCCTCGCGAGCGGTCTCCTCGGCGATGTGGCGCTCGTTGGCCACCACGTCCGCGGGGACGTCGTCGCGGGTGAGGTAGCGCGGACGCATCGCGGCGATCTGCATCGCGGCGCCGCGGGCGGCGTCCTCGTTGTCGCCGGTGTACTCGACCACCACGCCGACGGCGGGCGGCAGGTCGGCGGCACGGCGGTGCAGGTAGGTGGTCACGGTGCCGTCGAAGATGGCGACCTTGGCCAGCTCCAGCTTCTCGCCGATCTTGGCCGAGAACTCCTGGACGACCGCGTCGACGGCCTTGCCGTCGAGGTCGGTGGCCTTGAGCACCTCGACGTCGGCCGGGCGGGTGGCCTTGGCGACCGCGACGATCCGCGCCGCCAGCTCCTGGAAGTCGGCGTTCTTGGCGACGAAGTCCGTCTCGCAGCGCAGCTCGATCATCACGCCGTCCTCGGCCATGACCAGGCCGTTCGAGGTCGTGCGCTCGGCGCGCTTGTCGACGTCCTTCGCGCCCTTGATGCGCAGGATCTCGACCGCCTTGTCGAAGTCGCCGTCGGTCTCCTCGAGCGCCTTCTTGCAGGCCATCATGCCTGCGGCGGTCAGCTCGCGGAGGCGCTTCACGTCAGCGGCGGTGTAGTTCGCCATCGTGCGATTTCCGTTCCTTCTGCGGTCTGGTCGTCGGCTTCGCTCGCCGACGCGTTTACGCGCTTGGGGTGGTGCTGTTCCGGCTGTTCAGCGCCGGCGCCGTGCGCACGCCGCGCCCGCCTCGATCAGGCAGGCGCGGCGTGCGGGCGGGTCAGGACTGGACGGCCTCGGTGCCCTCGGCGGCGGGCGCCTCGGCAGCGGGGGCGGCCTCGGCGGCAGCGGGCGCGGCGGGGGCGTCGGCGCCGACCAGCAGCTCCTGCTCCCACTCGGCCAGCGGCTCGTCGGTGCCCGGCTCGGGCTTGTCCGCGCCGTCGGCGGCCTTGGTGCGGGCGCCGGAGCGCGCCATCAGACCGGCGGCGGCGGCCTCGGCCACCACCTTGGTCAGCAGCGCGGCGGACCGGATGGCGTCGTCGTTGCCCGGGATCGGGTAGTCGACCTCGTCCGGGTCGCAGTTCGTGTCGAGGATCGCCACGATCGGGATGTTCAGCTTGCGCGCCTCGCCGACGGCGATGTGCTCCTTCTTGGTGTCCACGATCCACACGGCGCTGGGCACCTTGGACATGTCGCGGATACCGCCGAGCGTGCGCTCCAGCTTGTCCTTCTCACGGTTCATCATCAGGATTTCCTTCTTGGTGAAACCCTGGAAACCGCCGGTCTGCTCCATCGACTCCAGCTCCTTGAGCCGCTGGAGGCGCTTGTGCACCGTCGAGAAGTTGGTGAGCATGCCGCCCAGCCAGCGCTGGTTCACGAAGGGCATGCCGACGCGGAGGGCCTCGTTGGCGATGGCCTCCTGCGCCTGCTTCTTGGTGCCGATGAACAGGATCGACCCGCCGTGCGCGACCGTCTCCCGGACGAACTCGTACGCCCGGTCGATGTAGGTCAGCGTCTGCTGGAGGTCGATGATGTAGATGCCGTTGCGCTCGGTGAAGATGTAGCGCTTCATCTTCGGGTTCCAGCGACGGGTCTGGTGCCCGAAGTGCACGCCGCTGTCGAGCAGCTGCTTCATGGTGACGACGGCCATGGCCGGGTTCGCACCTCTTCGTTCAGGCGCGCCTGGCGTCGAGCCGGCGCGCGTTCCGGTTGGTCGCGGCGGGCCGGGTCCGGTCCGCCGCCCTGGTGCCCCTGCCGCCGTCCGAACCGGAGGACGTCTCGCCTCAGGACCGCTGGACGCCGTGATCCGACCACACCGAAACTGGTCGGGTCTGCATTGGCACGCGAAGTCGCCCCGCACTCACACGGGCCGCGGTCCGAGTGTACGCCGGTGAGCCGGAGAACCACGAACCGGGCCTGAAGTTGTCCACAGCCCCGCGAGTTGTCCACAGGTGGGCCGAAGCCACTGGTAGCCCCCGGTGCCCGCCGGGACGCTGGACCCGTGACTCCCACGATGCGAACACTGCTGGTCCTGGCCTTGACAACGGTGATGACGCTACCCGCGGCCGGTCTGCCCCCATCCGCGCGGGCCTCCCGCCCACCGCGCTTCGCCTGGCCGCTCGCCCCACCGCACCAGGTCGTCCGCGCCTTCGAAGCACCGGCCACGGAGTACGGCCCCGGCCACCGCGGCGTCGACCTGGCCGCCCCGGCGGGCGCCGCCGTCCTGGCCGCCGCCGACGCCGTGGTCGTGCACGCGGGCCCGGTCGCCGACCGCGCGGTCGTGTCACTGCTGCACCCCGGCGGCCTGCGAACCACCTACGAGCCGGTCACACCCGCGGTCCGCCGGGGCCAACCGGTCCGCCGAGGCGACCTGATCGGCACTCTCGACCCCGGCCACGAGGGCTGCCCGACGGACACCTGCCTCCACTGGGGCGCGCTCCGCCCCGACCCACCCCGATCCCCCACCTACCTGAACCCACTGCGCCTGCTCTCCACCGGCCGAGCCCGCCTGCTCCCCAGTCCTGCCCACCCCACCGAACCCACCACCCACCACGCCCGGTGACCCACCGAACCCGTCCCGACCCGCCAGCGCCGATCCCACCTCTACTTCAACCCACCGCACCCCAGCGCCCACCAGCCGAGTCCGCCTCCTCCCGAGGCCACCTCCTTCCCCTGCCCACCGACCCACCGGACCCTCTCGACCTGCGCGCGCCGCCCGCCCGACCCACACCCACCTGAACCCACTGCCCCGGTCTCCAACGACCAGGTCCGCGTCCTCCCAGTCGGACCACCCACCCGAGCTACCGGCCCAACAGCCCACCGACCCCTATCTCCTCCCCTGACCCGCCCGACCCGCGCGCCATCCACCTGACCGACTACGCCTCGTGTCCAACAGCCAAGTCCGCGTTCCGCCGAGGTCGGTCGGTCCACCCCGCCGGGCCCACCGGCCCACCGGACCCGTCCTCGCCTCCGCAGCTCGGCCAACCCAACCTGCTCGACCTGCGTGGTTCGAGCGCGCCCGCGCGCGGAAGTGCGCCGATGCCTGCCCGTTCCCGTAGCGGGTGTTCGGCGGTGACGGAGCGGGTCGTGGGTGTTTCGGCGGGCGGTCGGCTGGAGCCGGGGGAGGTCAGGCCTCCAGCTGCTCGTTCAGCTTGGTGCGCAGGCGCAGCACCGCCCGCGTGTGCAGTTGGCACACGCGGGACTCCGTGACGCCCAGGACCTTGCCGATCTCGGCCAGCGTCAGGTTCTCGAAGTAGTACAGGGTGACCACGACGCGGTCCCGTTCGGCGAGCTGGGCGATCGCGTCGGCGAGCTGGCGGCGGCTGTCCTGGTCGACCAGGGTGGCGATCGGGTCCTCCGCGCCCTCGTCGGGCAGGGACTCTGCCAGCGACGAGCCCGCGCCGCCCGTGTTGCGGCCCGCGGCGATCAACTCGTCCAGGGCGACCACGCTGGTGAGCTGGAGCTGGGCGTAGAGCTCGCGCAGCTCACCGAGGCCGATCTTCAACTCGGCGGCGAGCTCGCGGTCGGTGGGGGTGCGTTGCAGCCGCCCACCCAGGCGTTCCAGGGCACGTTCGACGTCGCGTGCCCGGCTGCGCACCGAGCGGGGCACCCAGTCCTGGGAGCGCAGGTCGTCGAGGATCGCGCCGCGGATGCGCTGCATCGCGTACGTCTCGAACTTCAGTCCGCGTTCGGGTTCGAACTTCTCGATCGCGTCGACCAGGCCGAAGATGCCGGACTGGATCAGGTCGGCCACGTCGACGTGCGCGGGCAGGCCGGTGCCGACCCGGCCGGCGACGTACTTCACCAGCGGCGCGTAGTGCAGCACCAGCCGGTCCCG
This sequence comes from Saccharothrix sp. 6-C, assembly GCF_016695385.1. NCBI lineage: Bacteria > Bacillati > Actinomycetota > Actinomycetes > Pseudonocardiales > Pseudonocardiaceae > Saccharothrix > Saccharothrix sp. 6-C. The sequence continues at coordinate 6,958,476 of NZ_CP064192.1, forward strand.
CAGGGCCTGCCGACGCGACTCGCCGTAGGTGTGCCACAGCGCGATGATCCCGGCTTCCACGTCATCGGCGGTGCGCGACTCGGAAGCCGCGTGCGCGGGTCTACCGGGCGCCACCGCGGGGATGGCGTGCCCGTTCGTGCGCAGCGGCTCGCCGTCGACGTGGTGACCGTTCGTCCCAGCCGGGGTGCGCGCCGCCGACGAGGTCCCGACGTGCGCGGCGGAGGGAGAGGTCACGGTTGCGGTCCGCGAACCTCCCCCTGCGACGTCAGGAGCGGGGGTGGGTTCGGTCATGGATCGCCTTCAGCCGTTCGACGGTGACGTGTGTGTAGAGCTGAGTCGTTGCGAGCGTAGCGTGACCAAGAAGCTCTTGGACGGTGCGCAGGTCCGCTCCCCCTTCCAGCAGGTGCGTGGCCGCGGAGTGGCGCAGGCCGTGGGGGCCGGTGTCGGCCGTCTCGGGTACCGCACCCACCACATCGTGGACGACCCTCCTGGCAGTACGCGGATCAAGCCGGCCACCTCGCGCGCCCAGCAGCAGCGCACGTTGTGAACGGTCGTTGACCAGGGCGGATCGTCCATATTCCACCCAGCGCCGTACAGCCCGTTCGGCCGGAACGCCGAACGGCACGGTGCGTTCGCGACTACCCTTGCCCAGAACCCGAATCACCCTTTGGGAGTAGTCCACGTCGTCGAGGTCGAGACCGCACAACTCGGCGACCCGGACACCTGTTGCGTACAGCAACTCCACCACGGCTTGGTCACGCAGCGCAACCGGATCGCCCTGTTCCGCGTCTACTTCGACAACTGTCATGGCGGCGGCGGCTTGGTCCGGCCGCAGTACGGCGGGAAGGGTCCGGTGGGGACGGGGCGCGCTGAGCCGCGGACCGGGATCGGCGGCGAGCAAGTCGTGGCGGGAAGCCCAGGCGGTGAACGTGCGGGCGGAGGCGGCGCGTCGGGCCATCGTCGTCCGGCTCGCGCCGGCGGAGTGCTGGGAAGCCAGCCACGACCGCAGGCCCGGCAGGTCGATCGCTTCCACGGTGGCGTTGTCGGGTGTGCCCTCGGCTAAGTGGACCAGCAGGGCGACCACGTCACCGAGGTACGCGCGCACCGTGTGCGGTGACAGACCGCGTTCCATCGCGAGGTGGCGTTCGTAGCGGTCCAGGGCCGTCGCCACGTCTGCGGGCAGCGCTCGACGCAGGCGAACCAGGTCGACACGACGTGTCCGAGCGGGCGGCTGCGGGGACATAGACCCTGACGCTGCGCCCTCAAGCGCTCTTGGTCAAGTATCGCCACGCCAACTCCCGTCCTGGGAGCGCTTCCAACCGCTTTCCGCGCGTTCGGCGAGACTGGCCAGTTCCAATTGTGGCAGCAATGCGCGCACCCTGGACAGCTCGACGCCCGATTCCACGGAGATCGCCTCCGGGCTGTGCCCGACCGTCAGGCCCAGTGCCTCGAAGACCCGCATCGCGTCACCCTGCGGTGGTCCGGTGTCGGTGTTCCGGGTGGCTTCGACGAGGTCGACACCGAGCCGTCCGGTCGACTCGATGACCTCGGCGACGCTGGTCACGGGCAACGCGACGCCCGAACGCAGCAGCTCGTGGCAGCCCGACGAGCTGACCGAGGTGATCGGCCCGGGAACCGCCATCAGCACCCGTCCCAGCGCCGCCGTCGACGCCGCCGTGTTCTTGGCGCCGCTGCGCTGTCCCGCTTCGACGACGACGGTGCCTTCGGCGAGAGCCGCGATGAGCCGGTTCCGCGTCAGGAACCGGTGCCGCGCGGGCGTGTGGGTCGGCGGGTATTCGCTCACCAGCAGCCCTTGGCTCGGAATGCGTTCCAGCAGAGCACGGTGACCGGCCGGGTAGGCGACGTCGATCCCGCAGGCCAGCACCGCGATCGTCAGCCCGCCGGCCGTGATCGCGCCCCGGTGGGCCGCGCCGTCGATGCCGTAGGCCGCTCCGGACACCACGGTGATCCCGGCCTGGGCCAGCCCGAAGCCGAACTCGCCCGCGACGTGCTGCCCGTAGCCGGAGGCCGCCCGACTGCCGACCACCGCGACGGCACGCTCCGTGATCGTGGCGAGGTGGGCGTCGCCCCGGACCCACAACGCCAAGGGCTCCAGACCGCACCGCAGGCCGTTGGCGGCGGCGATGGCCAAGGCGTTGAAGGGCCAGCGGGGCCACTCGTCGTCCTCGGGCACCAGGAGCCGCCCACCGACCTTCGCGGCCGCCTCCAGGTCCTGTTCGGCCAAGTCCAGCGCCCGGCGGGCCGAGGTCTGGCTCTCGACCCCGGAAGGCACCTCCCCGGCCCGGACCAGCTCCGCCGCCTCGACCGGCCCGACTTCGGCGACGAACCGGGCCAGCGCGGCGGCGGGCGGCTCGGCCACCCGGGACAGGTAGGCACGGGCCAGCCGGATCTCGTCGGTGCTCACGGCCACCGCCACCATTCGTCGGGCCCCAGGCGCGTGGCCGGCGCGAACCCCTCACCGCGGTCGGCGTCACATTCCGCGCCACGCCCCATGTCCACCGCCACTGCCGTCGACGCCGGAACCGCCTTCGGCCCGCCCGGCGCCGAATCGACCGACCGGCCCGCGGGCCGACCACCGGCAAGCAGGCTGGACATGACCGAGGTCTGCGTCGCCGAGGCCGGCGCTGGGGCTGCGACCGGGACCGAGACCAGGGCTGAGGTGGGAGGCATGGGGGGAAGCACGGTGGAAGGCGGCGATGACGGGACCGAGGTTGACGTCGCGACCGGAGCGGGGGCTGGGGTCGGCGGTGGGAAGGGCGGCGGTGCGGGCGGGGTTGGGGCCTGGCCGGCGGAGAGCGGGGGTCGAAGGAGGAGGGGCAGGCCGTGGGCAGCGGTTGGCTGGGAGGCGAGGGGCCGGTCAGCGACGGTCGGGGCGCCTGAGGTCGGTTGACCGGAGGCGGTCGGAGCGGCGGCTGGGGTGACGGCGGTGGGATCGACGGCGGTGGGGGTCGGTTCGGGTGTGGTCGGGGCCGGGGCGGAGATGGCGGGAGTGAGGGTGGAGGCGGCTGGGGTCAGGGTGGAGGCGGGCGGGGTGGAGGTCGGCGGTTCGGTCATGACTTCCTGCGCTCTCGGAATTCCAGGGCGGCTGCGACGTGGTCGGCGGTGGGTTGGTCGACTTCGGCCAGGTCGGCCAGGGTCCAGGCGACGCGCAGGCACCTGTCCGCGCCGCGGCCGGTCAGCGCTCCGGTGGTCAGTGCCCGGTCCAGGACGGAGGTCGTGTGGCGAGGCAGGGCGTAGTCACGGCGGAGGACGGGGCCGGGGACCTCGGCGTTGGTCAGCCAGCCGTGGGCGGCCCAGCGTTCGGTGGCCCTCGTCCTGGCTTTGTGGACCCGCTCGCGGACGGTGGCGGTCGGTTCCGGTGAGGTGATCTCCGCGTTGCTCATGGCGGTCAGGGGGCGCATCACGACCCTCAGGTCCACGCGGTCCAGCAGAGGGCCGGAGAGCTTGCTCTGGTAGCGCCTCCGCGCGGCGGGCAGGCAGACGCAGTCGATGTCCTTCGGCGGCGCGCAGGGGCACGGGTTGGTGGCCATCACCAGCTGGAACCTGGCCGGGTAGCGGGCGATGCCGTCACGCCGCGCCAACCGCACCTCGCCCTCCTCCAACGCCGTGCGCAGCGCCTCCAGCTTCGCCGTGCCGAACTCCCTCGCCTCGTCCAGGAACAGCACGCCCCGGTGGGCCCGGCTCATCGCACCCGGCTTCGCCATCCCGGTGCCGCCACCGATCAGCGCCACCGTCGACGTGGAGTGGTGCAGCGAGACGAACGGCGGCGTGGCGACCAGCGGGGTCTCCGGGCTGAGCAACCCCGCGATGGAGTGCACCGCCGTGACACCGAGGGCCTCCGCCGGCGACAACGGCGGCAGGAGGCCCGCCAGGCGTTGGGCCAGCATGGTCTTGCCGGTGCCCGGCGGCCCGGTCAGCAGGATGTGGTGACCGCCGGCGGCGGCGACTTCGAGGGCCCACCGCGCCTCCGGCTGGCCGATCACGTCCGCCAGGTCCGGGCCGTCCGGTGGTGGGGCGACGGCGGGCGGGGTGGTGTGGTGCAGGGTCCGCTCCCCCGCCAGCCAGGCCAGGACGTCGGTCAGCGTGGTGGCGCCGTGCACGGTCATGCCGTCCACCAGGGCGGCTTCGGGGAGGGCGTCCACCGGGACCACGGCCTCGGTCAGGCCCGACCGCCTGGCGGCCAGCAGGGCGGGCAGGACCCCGCGGACGGCGCGGACCCGGCCGTCCAGGGCCAGCTCGCCCAGCAGGACGGTGTCGGCCAGGCGTTCACCCGGGATGGCCTTCGCGGCGGCCAGCACGACGCACGCGATGGCCAGGTCGTAGCCGGAGCCGTTCTTGGGCAGCGTGGCCGGGGACAGGCCCAGCGTCACCCGCTGGGACGGCCAGTCGTGCCCGCTGTTGCGCACGGCCGCCTTCACGCGGTCCTTCGACTCGTGCAGGGCGGCGTCCGGCAGGCCGAGGAGCTGGGTCTTCACCGTGCCCACGCCGACGTCGGCCTCGATCTCCACCGGCACGCCGTCCACCCCGAACAACGCCACCGACCACGTTCGCGCGAGCGCCATCACACACCCCGCAGGTGGTGCAGGTGGACCTTGCCCTCGGGCGGCCACTCGATCGCGATCACGTCGAACCGGATCTCCACGCGCCCGATGCGGTGGGCGCTCAGCCAGCGCAGGGCCGACTTCCGGACCCGCTCCAGCTTGTCCGGCGTCACGGCTTCCAGCGGCGTGCCCCTGGTGGTGCCCGAACGGCACTTCACCTCGACCACCACCAGCCGCGCGCCGTCGGTGGCTATGACGTCGAGTTCCCCTTCGCCGCACCGCCAGTTGCGCGCCAGGATCGACAGGCCCTGGTGCTCCAGGTACCGGCACGCCGCGTCCTCGCCACGCCTGCCCAGGTCGGTCGCCGTGTTCATGTCCCACTCCTCCGGAATCGGTCCTGGTTCGACCTTGCCGGGGCGGCGGGGAGCGGGCGATGGGCAGTTCGTCGGTTGTGGACAACTCCAGGGGCTGTGGATGGCGACGACGGAGATGTCGGTATCGCGTGGTAAGGGCCGGCAGACGCAAAGGGGCCCACCCTCACGGGCGGGCCCCTGCGACTTTGCGGGTATCAGGAGTTGAACGGACCGTCCTCAGGCAGCCTGAGGTCGGGTTTGTCCAGCTCCTCGACGTTGACGTCCTTGAAGGTGATGACGCGGACGTTCTTCACGAACCGGGCGGGGCGGTACATGTCCCACACCCACGCGTCGGACATCCGCACCTCGAAGTAGACCTCGCCGTCCGCGTTGCGGACCTGCACGTCCACCGAGTTGGCCAGGTAGAACCGCCGCTCGGTCTCCACGACGAACGAGAACTGGCTGACGATGTCGCGGTACTCCTTGTACAGCGACAACTCCATCTCGGTCTCGTACTTCTCGAGATCCTCTGCACTCATTACGCCTCCGCGCGGGTAATCATCGAATCCGCGCCCCTCCTCGTCGCGAGCCTGCCACCGCTGGTCTGCGGGGTTGTCCCATTCTGGACCACGGCGGCCCCGATCACGCCGCGCGCCACCCGGTGCGGCGCTTCCACCCCGTGCCGCAGCGCCGCGGCGGCCACGTTCGCATACGACCAGCGGTGTTGCGCGCTCGGGCCGTGCTCCACCAGCGCCGCCGAGTGCTCGGGGGTGCTGTAGCCCTTGTGCACGTCGAACCCGTAGACGGGCAGCTCCTCGTGCAGACCGGTCATGATCCGGTCCCGCGTGACCTTGGCCAGCACGGACGCCGCCGCGACGCACGCGGCCACCCGGTCGCCTTTGACCACCGGCATGTTCGGCGCCGTGAGACCGGGCACCGGGAAACCGTCCGTCAGCACGTACCCGGGGTGCGCGTCCAGCTGCGCGACCGCCCGCCGCATGCCCTCGATGTTCGCCACGTGCACGCCGATCAGGTCGACCTCGGCGGCCGGGATCACGATGACCGCGTAGTCCCGCGCCCGCTTGAGCACCAGGTCGTACATCCGGTCCCGCGCGGCGGCGGTGAGCAGCTTCGAGTCGGTGAGCCCCTCGAACTTCGCCGCGTCACCCGGCTTGAGCACGCACGACGCCACGACGAGCGGGCCCGCGCAGGCGCCGCGACCGGCCTCGTCCACGCCGGCCACCGGGCCGAACCCGCGGCGGTCCAACGCGGCCTCGAAGGCCCAGATGCCCGCGGTCTGCCGAACCTGGACGCGGGGCGGCTTGCGGATCACCCCACGACCCTATCTCAGCCGCGAACCCCGGAACCGCGACCTCACTCGCTTGCCCAGCAGCAGCACCGGCCACGCCGCCGCGAAGCCGACCCCGGCGGGCAGTGCGTCCTGCCACGGGGGCGCCCCGATGGCCACGACCTGCGGGTTGTGGTCCCCGACGCCCTGCCAGCGCGCCGGCGGCAGCACGATCACCCGCACCTTGCCCACCACGTTGCCCACCGGCACGAGACCGCCCTCGCGGCCGTCGCCCTGGCACCGCGAGTCGCACGAGTCGTTGCGGTTGTCACCCAGCACGAACAGGTAGCCCTCGGGGATCTTCAGCTCGGCGAACGACTCCTGCACGGTGCTGCGGCCCGGCGCCCAGTACACGTACGGCTCGTCCAGCGGCTTGCCGTCGACCATCACCCGGTTGCGGTCGTCGCAGCACTGCACGGTCTGCCCGCCGACCGCGATCACCCGCTTGACGAAGTCCTCCTCGTTCGCCGCCGGGAACCCCATCAGCGAGCCGAGCCCCTGCACCGCCTTGACCACCGGGTTCGTCGGCTCGGCCGCCACGAAGTCCTGGTTGATCCAGGTGTCGGGCCCGTGGAAGACCACGACCTCGCCCGGTTCGACGTCGGTGAAGTCGTAGACGAGCTTGTCGACCAGCACCCGGTCGCCGAAGCAGCCGCCGGAGCAGCCGTGCAGCGTCTGCTCCATCGACTCCGACGGGATCATGTAGACCTTCGCCAGGAACGACTGGATCAGCACCGCGAGCACCACCGCGACGCCGATCAGGATCGGCAGCTCTTTCCAGAACGACCCCTTGCGCTTGGCCGTTTTGCGCGCGCGGGCGCGCCACTGCTCGACCTTTTCCTCGTGCTCCGGTTCCCCCTCGTCGGAGGATCCCCGGGACGATGCGACGTCCACCACCGGGTCAGCGTACCGATCAGGGCTGTGTGGCCCTGGTCAACCGCCTGCGGACCTTGCGGCCGAAGAACACCAGCGGCCACGCCGCGGCCAGGCCGGCGCCCGCCGGGATGGCGCCCTGCCACGCGGGTGCGCCCAGCGCGAGGGCCTGCGGGTTGTGGTCGCCGATGCCCTGCCAGCGCGACGGCGGCAGCACGATGACCCGAGCCTTGCCGATGACGTTGTCCTCCGGCACGGTGCCCGCCAGACCGCCGCCGCCCTGCTTGCGGGAGTCGGTGGAGTTCGTGCGGTTGTCACCCATCACCCAAAGGTGTCCTTCGGGGACCTTCACCGGCTCGAACGGGTCGTGGTTCTCGGGTGACGTGCCGGGCTGCCAGTAGATGTACGGCTCGTCCAGCGGCTTGCCGTCGACCTTCACGCGGTGCTGGTCGTCGCAGCACTCGACGGTCTGCCCGCCGACCGCGATGACCCGCTTCACGAAGTCGCGCTCGTCCGGCGGCGCGAGGCCGACCAGCGAGGCCACCGACTGGATGCCGGCCACGATCGGGTTGTCCGACCGGCCGGAGTTGAAGTCGTTGTTGCCCCACGTCTCGGGGCCGCGGAAGACCACGACCTCACCCGGCTCGATGTCGGTGAAGTCGTAGACCAGCTTGTCGACCAGCACCCGGTCGTTGTTGCACCCGGGGCAGCCGTGGAGCGTCTGCTCCATCGACTGCGACGGGATCACGTACACCCGCGCCAGGAACGTCTGGATCAGGATGGTGAGGACGAGGGCCGTGGCGCCGAGCACGAGCAGTTCGCGCCAGAGCGGGGGCTTCTTCTTGTCCTTCTTCGACTTGCCGCCCGCAGTCGAATCCGTGGAGGACTCGACTGCGGGATCCTGACCGTCTTCGTCAGCGGAGCGGTGCACGGGATCTGCCACGTGGGCAGGCTACTGCTTCCGCGTGTGCCCGGCGTCAGGAGGCCGGGCGTGCCTCGCGCTTCTCCTTGATCTTGGCGGCCTTGCCGCGCAGGTCGCGCAGGTAGTACAGCTTCGCCCGGCGGACGTCGCCGCGGGAGGCGACCTCGATCTCGGCGATGTTCGGGGAGTGCACCGGGAAGGTGCGCTCGACGCCGACACCGAACGAGACCTTGCGGACGGTGAAGGTCTCGCGGATGCCGCCGTTCTGCCGGCGGATCACGACGCCCTGGAACACCTGGACCCGCTCACGGGAGCCCTCGATGACGCGGACGTGGACCTTCAGCGTGTCGCCCGGCCGGAAGCTGGGGATGTCGGAGCGCAGCGACTGGGCGTCAAGAGCGTCCAGGGTGTTCATCGGTGGTCCGTCCTCGTCCTCACGTGTATTGCGTACTCCCCCAGGGCGCGGCCGAACTCGAATCACACACGCGCGGGGGCGGGCCTAGCGCACGCCGGATGAGTTGAACCGGGTGCAGCAACCTGTCCAGTGTGCCAGACGAGGGGCGGTGGCACGAAATCGCCCCTCGTCCGACGCTCAGTCCAGCTCTTCGAGCAGCTTGCGGTCGTGCTTGTCGAGCGCCCCTTCGGGCAGGGCGGCGAGCAGTTCGGGACGGCGGTCGCGGGTGCGGCGCAGCGACTGGTCGCGCCGCCAGCGGTCGATCGCCCTGTGGTTGCCCGAGCGCAGCACCTCCGGCACGGCGAGGTCGCGCCACACCTCGGGCCGGGTGTAGCTGGGTCCCTCCAGCAGGCCGTCGGAGAACGAGTCCTCGGCGGCCGACTTGGGGTTGCCCAGCACGCCGGGCAGCAGGCGGACGACGGCCTCGACCATCACCAGCACCGCCACCTCGCCGCCGACGAGCACGTAGTCGCCGATGGAGACCTCGTCCACGCGCGTCCGGCGCGCCGCGTCGTCCACCACCCGCTGGTCGATGCCCTCGTACCGGCCGCAGGCGAACACCAGGTGCTCCTCCGCGGCCAGGTCGTGCGCCATCCGCTGGGTGAACGGCCGGCCGGCCGGCGTCGGCACGATCAGGCGGGTGGCCGGGGTGACGACCTCGTCCAGCGCCTCGCCCCACACCTGCGGCTTCATCACCATGCCGGGGCCGCCGCCGTACGGGCTGTCGTCGACGGCCTTGTGCACGTCGTGCGTCCAGTCCCGCAGGTCGTGCACGCCGACGCTGATCAGGCCCTTGTCGATCGCCTTGCCCAGCAGGGCGGCGCGCAGCGGGTCCAGGTACTCCGGGAAGATCGTGACGACGTCAATCCGCATCGAGGAGGCCCTCGGGCGGGTCCAGCACGACGCGCCCGCCCGCGAGGTCCACCGCGGGCACGATCTCGCGCACGAACGGGATGAGGGTCTCGTCGCCGTTCTCGCGCTTGACGACCAGCAGCTCACCGCCCGGGCCGTGCACGACCTCCAGCACGGTGCCGATCCGCGTGCCGTCCGCGAGCTCGGCGGCCAGCCCTTCGAGCTGGTGGTCGTAGAACTCGTCCGGGTCGCCGGTCGGCGGCAGGTCCTCGGTGCTGCCGAGCAGCACCGTGCCCCGCAGCGTCTCGGCGACGTCACGGGTCAGCACTTCCTCGAAACGCACCAGCAGCCGCCCGGAGTGGTTCCGGGCGGCTGCGACGGTGAGGTTGCGGGAAGTGCCGTCGCGCAGTTTGGCGGTCAGCACCGAGCCCGGCGCGAACCGGGTCTCGGGTGAGTCCGTGCGCACGTCGACCGCGAGCTCGCCGCTGATCCCGTGCGCCTTGGCCACTCGGCCGACGACGACGTCCATGTGCGCGTTCAGCGGTCGGTGTCGACCACGTCGACACGCACGCCACGACCACCGATGCCGGCCATCACGGTGCGCAGGGCGGTCGCGGTGCGACCGCTGCGGCCGATCACCTTGCCGAGGTCGTCCGGGTGGACGTGAACCTCGAGCGTGCGACCACGTCGGGTCGTGACCAGGTTCACCCGGACGTCGTCCGGGTGGTCGACGATGCCCCGAACGAGGTGTTCGAGAGCGTCAGCCAACAAACTCACGCCTCGTCCTTGGCAGCCTCGGGAGCGGCCTCGGCGTCAGCCTTCTTGGCGTCGTCCTTCTTGGCCGACTTCTTCTTCGGGGTGGTCGCCTCGGTGGACGGCGCGTCGCCCGCGGCGGCCAGCGCGGCGGCGAACAGGTCCGCCTTGCTGGTCTTGGGCTCCTTGACCTTCAGCGTGCCCTCGGCGCCCGGGAGGCCCTTGAACTTCTGCCAGTCACCGGTGATCTCCAGCAGGCGCTGCACCGACTCGGTCGGCTGCGCGCCGACACCCAGCCAGTACTGCGCGCGGTCGCTGTCCACCGCGATGAACGACGGCTCTTCCTTCGGGTGGTACTTGCCGATCGTCTCGATGGCCTTGCCGTTGCGGCGGGTGCGGGCGTCGGCGACGACGATCCGGTAGTACGGCTGACGGATCTTGCCAAGCCGCTGAAGCTTGATCTTGACGGCCACGGGTGTGGGTGCTCCTCGTGCTCTGTGTGCTCAGGTGCGGGCAGTCCTCACCCGAGTGGGGCGCGGGTGGTGAAAGCCCAGATGTCTGGGGCGCCATGGCACGGTGAGAGGGACCGACCTCGGCGAACAACCAACCATTCTGCCAGACAGTTCTACCGGGGGACGAATCGGGCCACGGGGACCCCCGCGTCGGCCAGCGCCGCGCGGATCTTCGTCGCGTGCTCGACCGCGCCCGGCGTGTCGCCGTGCAGGCAGACGGAGTCGACCTCCACCTTGAGCGAGGTGCCGTCCACGGCGACCAGCTCGCCGCGTTCGGCGAGCCCGAGCACCTGCGCCAGCACGGCTTCCGTGCTGGTCAGGACGGCGTTCGGCGCGCTGCGCGGCACCAGGGTGGCCTCGGGCGTGTACGCGCGGTCGGCGAACGCCTCCCGCACCGGGCGCAGGCCCGCCCGTTCGGCGTGGTGGAGCAGGCGCGAGCCGGGCAGCCCGAGCACGGGCAGGTCGCCGAACGCCCTCACGCCGTCCACGACGGCCCGCGCCTGCCGGTCGTGGTGCACGGTGGCGTTGTAGAGCGCGCCGTGCGGCTTCACGTACTCGACCGACGTCCCCGCCGCCCTGGCGCACGCGTCCAGCGCTCCGATCTGGTAGAGCACCTCGTCGGCCAGCTCCCCTGGGTCCGCGTCGATGAACCGGCGGCCGAAGCCCGCCAGGTCGCGGTAGGAGACCTGCGCGCCGACCGCCACGCCCGCGTCCGCCGCCTGGCGGCACACCCGGCGCATGGTCGACGGGTCGCCCGCGTGGAAGCCGCAGGCCACGTTCGCGCTGGTCACGATGTCGAGCAGGGCTTCGTCGTCGCCGAGGCGCCAGATGCCGAAGCCCTCGCCGAGGTCGCTGTTGAGGTCGATCGCGCGGGTGCTCACGCGGGCATCACCCCGACGGAGACGAGGAGGAGGGTCAGGCCGGGCAGGAAGTTGTTGATCACGTGTGCCACCACGCTCGCGGTGAGCCGGCGGGTGATGAGGCGGGCGATGCCGATGGGCAGCGCGATGACGATGAGCAACGACGTCCGCAGCGGTTCGAGGTGGCTGGCCGCGAAGATCAGCGTGGTCAGCACGAACGCGGCCCACCGGCTCCAGCGCTGCCGCTCGATCGCGCCCCACAGCAGGCCGCGGTAGATCACCTCCTCGCACACCGGGCCCAGGAAGCACACGTAGACGAACATCGCCACGGCGGCGCCGAGGGGCAGCCCCGCGCCGTCGACCAGCTCGCCGATCGCCGAGGTGGCGTTCTTGTCGCCGACCACCTTCGACCAGATCACCGCGGCCACGTAGGTGAGCACCAGGCCGAGCGCGCCGAGCTTGAGCCCGACCTTGACGTCCGCCCAGTCCCAGGCCAGCCGGAGGTCCTGGAACGGGCCGTTGCCGCGCAGGTAGGTGATGGTGACGGCGACCGCCGCGGCCAGCACCGTCGGCACCATGGAGCCGATCAGCACGAAGCTCACCGAGGAGCCGAGGTCCATGCCGGACGTGCGGGCCACCGCCGTGATGAACACCGCGCTCAGGATGAAGACGGCCTCGACGAGCAGGAACGCGCCGAAGCCCCACCGCTGGCCGGCGTGCACCGCTTCCGGCTCGCGCCCGACCGCGCGGACGCTGGCGATCAGGCCTGGGGGCGGTTCATCCGGTCGTGTCACAGCCATCCACCCTAGTCAGCCGGTGTAGAGGTAGACGGCGGGCAGCAGGTTGTTGGTGGCGTGCGCCACCACGCTGGAGGCCACCCGGCCGGTGATCATGCGGGCCGCGCCGATCGCGAGCCCCTGCGCGAACAGGCCGAGCACGCGCCAGCTCTCCTCGTGCAGGAACGCGAAGACGATGGCGGTCAGCGCCAGGATCGCGGTCCTGGGTATCCGGTAGTGGGCCAGCGCCTGCCACAGCGCGCCCCTGGTCAACAGCTCCTCGGTCAGCGGCGCGCCGAGGAAGACGAACAGCGCCGCGGCGGCCAGCCAGATCGTGCGGCCGCCGGAGAGCGCCTCGATCTCGTCCAGCGACCCGGACCGGTCGGGGTTGATGCGCAGCAGCAGGGCGCCGATGAGCCACGCGGCCAGCAACGCCGCGCCGCCGGCGGCCACGCCCACCTTCAGGTCGCGGAGGGTGGGCACCAGGCCGAAGTCCTTGCCGGGCCCTTCGCCGCGGCGCCACGAGATGACGACGGGGCCGAGGCCGAGCAGGACGTTGGGCAGAAAGACCAGCAGCAGGAGCGGGCCGAGCACCGGCGGGTCGGTGACGTCCACCTCGGCGAAGCGGTCGGCCGTCGCGGCGGTGAAGACCAGGATGGCGAGGTGGTAGCCGCCGAGCCCGGTGAAGAACGCGAGGAAGCCCCAGTGCGCCCGTCCGGTGTCCTGGTCCCGCTGTTCCTCCACTCGTCCGAACGTAGTGGTCCGGTGGGGCGGAGTGCTGCCCGAGGCCGTTCAAGATCACCCTGACGGCCGCAGCGCTCACCTCGGGTGGCGGAAGAACTCCTCGTCACCCGGCCCGGTGACGGATTTCCTACCGCCGGGGGACGGTGCGCGCGAGGTCAGGCGTGGATCCGGCCGCGCAGCATGACCAGCTTCGGGTGCCGCAGGGCGTCGAGGTCCTCGCGCGGGTCGTCCTCGTAGACCACGACGTCGGCGGCGGCGCCCTCGGTCAGCGACGGGAAGCCGAGCCACTCGCGGGCGGCCCAGGAGGCGGCGCCCAAGGCCTGCGTCGTGCTCAGGCCGACGCCGTGCAGCGCCTTGATCTCGTCCACGATCCGGCCGTGCTCGATGCCGCCACCCGCGTCGGTGCCCGCGAACACCGGCACGCCGGCCTCGACCGCCTTCGCGACGGTCTCGGCGTTGCGCTCGTGCAGGTGCCTCATGTGGCCCTGGTAGGCCGGGTACTTGTCCGCGCCGGCCGCGATGGCCGGGAAGTTCTCGATGTTGATCAGCGTGGGCACCAGCGCGGTCCCGTTGCGGGCCATCTGCGCGATCGTGTCGTCGGTCAGGCCCGTGCCGTGCTCGATGCAGTCGATGCCCGCGTTGAGCAGCGCGGGCAGCGCGTCCTCGCCGAAGACGTGCGCGGTGACCCTGGCCTTGTTCTCGTGCGCGACCTTGATCGCCTCGGTGAGCACGTCCTCGGTCCACAGGGGCGCGAGGTCGCCGGTCCCCCGGTCGATCCAGTCGCCGACGAGCTTCACCCAGCCGTCGCCGGCGGCGACCTGCTCGGCCACCGCGGCCGGCAGGTCGGCCGGGTCCTCGATCTCCACGCCCAGGTACTTGATGTACCGCTTGGGCCGGGCCAGGTGCCTGCCCGCGCGGATGATGCGGGGCAGGTCGAGGCGCTCCTGCAGCGGTCGCGTGTCCAGCGGCGAGCCGCAGTCGCGGATGAGCAGCGTGCCCGTCCGCCGGTCGGCCAGCGCCTGGTCCACCGCCTCGGGCAGGTCGACCGCGCCCTTGGCGCCCAGGCCGACGTGGCAGTGCGCGTCGACCAGGCCGGGCACCAGGTACCCGCCGCTGCTGACGGTGGTCGCGCCGGGCACCGGCTTGGTGCGGATCCGCCCGTTGACCACCCAGACGTCCCGCGGGTCGCCGCCCTCGGGGAGGACCACGCCCCGCAGGTGCAGGCCGCTCACTTGTCGAACTTCAGCTTCGACGGGTCGAAACCGGGTGGGAGCTGGTCGAAGCCGCCCAGCCCCGGCGGCAGCGCGGGACCGCCGCCGCCCTGGGTCGGCATGCCGGGCATCCCGGGCATCATGCCGGGCATGCCGGGGAACCCGCCGCGCACCTTCGGTGGCGTGGGGCCGCGGCCCTTGCCCTTCTTCCCCTTCTTGCCCTTGCCCTTGCGGTTGTTCTTGCCGCCGCCCGGCAGGCCGAAGCGGCCGGCCATCTGGCTCATCATCTTGCGCGCTTCGAAGAAGCGGTTGACCAGGTCGTTCACGTCGCTGACCCGGACGCCCGAGCCGTTGGCGATGCGCAGCCGGCGGGACGCGTTGATGATCTTCGGGTCGTCGCGCTCGGCGGGGGTCATGCCGCGGATGATCGCCTGCACCCGGTCCAGGTGCTTCTCGTCCAGGTTGGCCAGCTGGTCCTTCATCTGGCCCGCGCCGGGCAGCATGCCGAGCAGGTTCGCGATCGGGCCCATCTTGCGCAGGGCCAGCATCTGCTCCAGGAAGTCCTCGAGCGTGAGCTGGCCGGAGCCCATCTTGACCGCGGCGGCCTCGGCCTGGTCGGCGTCGAAGGCCTGTTCCGCCTGCTCGATGAGGGTGAGCATGTCGCCCATGCCCAGGATGCGGCTCGCCATCCGGTCCGGGTGGAAGACGTCGAAGTCCTCGAGCTTCTCACCGTTCGAGGCGAACAGGATGGGCTGGCCGGTGACCTCGCGGACGCTGAGCGCGGCGCCACCGCGGGCGTCGCCGTCGAGCTTGGTGAGCACCACGCCGGTGAAGCCGACGCCGTCCTGGAACGCCGTGGCGGTGTTCACCGCGTCCTGGCCGATCATCGCGTCGACCACGAACAGCACCTCGTCGGGCTGCACGGCGGCGCGGATGTCGACGGCCTGGCGCATCATCTCCTCGTCGACGCCGAGGCGGCCCGCGGTGTCGACCACGACGATGTCGTGCTGCGCCCGCTTGGCCTCCTCGATGCCCTTGCGGGCCACGTCGACCGGGTCGCCCACGCCGTTGCCGGGCTCGGGGGCGAACACGGGCACGCCCGCCCGCTGGCCGACCACCTGCAGCTGGGTCACCGCGTTGGGGCGCTGGAGGTCGCAGGCCACCAGCATCGGGGTGTGGCCCTGCGCCTTGAGCCACCGGGCGAGCTTGCCCGCCAGGGTGGTCTTACCGGCGCCCTGCAGACCCGCGAGCATGATCACGGTGGGCGGGTTCTTCGCCAGGTCGAGCCTGCGGGTCTCCCCGCCGAGGATGCCGACCAGCTCCTCGTTGACGATCTTGACGACCTGCTGGGCCGGGTTCAGGGCCTGGCTGACCTCGGCGCCCTTGGCGCGCTCCTTGACCTTCGCGATGAACGTGCGCACCACGGGCAGCGCGACGTCGGCCTCCAGCAGCGCGACCCGGATCTCGCGCGCGGTCGCGTCGATGTCGGCCTCGGACAGCCGCCCCTTGCCCCGCAGGTTCTGCAGGACCGAGGTGAGCCGGTCGGAAAGGGTGTTGAACACGATGCCGCCAGACCTCGCACGTCGTCGGTGGGTTCCTCGTACTCAGGGTAGCCGTTCACCCCGGCGTCACCGACAGGCGCAGGTGGTCACGACGGGTCAGCAGGGTCAGGCCCTGCCAGCCGCGCGGCGGCACGCCCTCGGCGAAGCGGGTGCGCAGCCGGGCCGCGCGGCGCACGTGCCGGGCGAACGACCGCGACCGGATCAGCCTGCCCCGCTCGACCTGCCCCGACAGCGCCTGCTCCGGGCTCGCGTCCAGCCACAGGAAGTGCCGCGGCCGGCGGGTGAGCACACCGACGGCGACCAGGCCGGCGCGGGTGGTCGGGCGGGTGGACGGCTCGTGCACGAGCAGCAGGCCGCTCGTGGTGATCGCGAACCACACGATCCGGGCGCGGTGCACGAGGTGCACCAACGGGCGGTAGAAGCGGTACGGCAGGGACTTCGGGAAGAAGGCGCGGAGGCTGGTCCGCACCTGGTCGGAATCGAGCACGACGGCGGGCGCGCCGTCCGTGTCGGCGGCGGCGAGCAGCGTCGACTTACCCGCTCCCGGCAGTCCGGCCAGCACGACCAGCGAGCGCGGCCTCACGGCGACAGCGGTCATCGCATCCATACTAAAGAGACGTTTCGGACGTCGACGAGTTCCGGCGTGATCGGGAGCGGCCCAACCCCTCGACAGGCCGCTCCCGATCACGCGGTGGCGACGACCCCGCCGGCGCCCCCCGGGCCACGCGGGTCCCCCGTGCCACGGGAGAAGCTTGCCCCGGCACGGGGGCCGACCGGCAGCGTGAGCACCCTCGGTCGGTTGTGCGTAGACCTACGCAACCTCAGCGCGCGGCCAGCAGCACGGCCCGCTCGATGCGCCGGCGCCGGTTCTCGTCCATGCCGTCGGGCGCGGTGATCGCGAACGAGTCGACCACCGTGGAGCCCAGCGTGGACACCCGCGACCACACGATGTCCACACCGGACTGCTCCAGCGCGCCCGCGACGTGGTGCAGCAGCCCGATGCGGTCCGCCGCGCGCAGTTCCAGCACCACCGCGCCGGTCGACTCGTCGTCGAACCAGAGCACCTTCGGCGGCGGCGGGTCCTGCGGCGGGCCGCCGTAGTCGCGTTCCTTCGCGGCCAGCTTGTCGGCCAGCGCGAGGGAGCCGTCCAACGCCCTGGTGAGCTGTTCGCGCAGCAGCGTCACGTCCGGCAGGGAGCCGAACCTGGGCGACACGGTGAACACGTCGACGGCGGCCGCCCCGGAGGCCGGGTCGCCGTGCGAGCGGAGCGTCGCGGCGTGCACTTCGAGGGAGTTGAGGGCGAGCACGCCCGCCGCGCGGGACAGCAGCCCCGGCCGGTCGGGTGCGACCACCGTGACGGTGGCGGCGTGGTCGCCCGGGTCGATCAGCACGTCCGGCCTGCCGCTGGCCAGCACGGCCCGCGCGAGGTCCTGCTGGCGCTGGTCCAACGGCTCCGGCTCGGGCAGCGGGTCGCCCGCCATCGCCGTGCGGCAGCGCGCGACCAGGTCGCTGATCAGCGACGCCTTCCAGTCCGACCACACGCCCGGCCCGGTGGCCACGGCGTCGGCCTCGGCCAGCGCGTAGAGCAGTTCCAGCAGCACCGGGTCGCCGCCGAGGGTGTCCACCACGCGCCGCACGGTGGCCTCGTCCTCCACGTCGCGGCGGGTCGCCGTGTGCGGCAGCAGGAGGTGGTGGCGCACCAGCGCGGTGAGCGTGGCCACGTCCTGCGGCCACAGGCCGAGCCGTTCGGCGATCTGCGTGGTGATCGCCGCGCCGACCTCCGAGTGGTCGGCCTGCCTGCCCTTGCCGATGTCGTGCACCAGCGTGCCGAGCAGCAGCAGGTCCGGGCGGGACACCCTGGTCACCAGGCGGGCCGCGTGCGCGGTGGCCTGCACGAGGTGGCGGTCGACGGTCCACGTGTGCGCGGCGTCGCGCGGCGGCAGGTCCCGCACCGCGCCCCACTCGGGGAAGAGCCTGCCCCACAGGCCGGTGCGGTCCAGCGCCTCGACCACGTCGATCAGGCCGGCGCCGGTGCCGAGCAGGGCCAGCAGCTCCTCGCGGGCCTCCGTCGGCCACGGTTGGCGCAGCTCCGGGGCCGAGTCGGCGAGCTTCGCCAACGTGCCGGCGGCGATCGGGTGCTTGCTGCGCGCGGCGGCCGTGGCGACGCGCAGCAGCAGGGCCGGGTCGCGGCTGGGCATCGCGTCCCGCGCCAACGCCACCTCGGAGCCGTGCAGCACGACGCCCTCGTCCAGCGGACGCCTGGCCGGGGCGCGCCTGAGCGGGGAGCGGGCGAACACGCCCAGTCCGCGCTTGGGCACCGCGGCGCGCGCCGTGCGCATGGCCACGTCCACGGCGTAGACGATCGTGCGCGCGGCGGACGACATCGAACGGGCCAGCGTGAAGCGGTCCTGCAGGCCCAGCGCGGTGGCGACCTCGTCGCCGTCCTGCGCGCGGAGCACGTCCCGGGGCTTGCCCGCCACCCGGCGCAGCTCGGTGCGCACGTCCAGCAGCAGCTTGCGGGCCTCGTTGACCTCGGCGGACGCCCGGTCGGTCAGCTGCGCCACGCTCAACGCGTCGAGCAGCGTCACGTCGCGCAGCCCGCCGCGGCCGTGCTTGAGGTCCGGCTCGACGCGGTGCGCGATCTCGCCGCTGCGCGCCCAGCGCCGCGACGCCGACTCGGCCATCTCGTCCAGCCGCGTGCGCACCCCGGTGCGCCACGCCTGCCGGGCGCTGTCGGTCAGCCGCTGGCTGATCTCCTGGTCGCCCGCGATGTGGCGGATGTCCAGCAGCCCCAGCGCGGTGCGCAGGTCGCCGGCGGCGACGCGCAGCGCCTCGCCGACCGTGCGCACCGAGTGGTCCAGGCCGATGCCGGAGTTCCACAGCGGGTACCAGAGCTTCTCGGCGATCCCGTCCACGCCCTTGTGCCCGTTGTGCACCAGGAGCAGGTCGAGATCGGAATAGGGCACCAGCTCCCGCCTGCCCAGACCCCCCACGGCGACCAGTGCGACCCCGCTGCCCGGTCCGCCGACGCCCGACTGCGAGGCGTGCGCGGTGAGCCAGAACTCGTGCAGGTCCACCAGCGCCTCGCGCAGCGACTCCCCCGTCAAACGGCGCCGACCTGGCGCGAGCAGCCGATCGCGTGCTCGCACCAGGTCGTCAGCCGTGACGACGGCCGCCTCGGCGTTGTCCATACGGCCGTCTCCCATTCCTACTTCGGATCCCTATAGGGCATCCGAGCCGCGCTCCCCGGTGCGGACGCGGATGACGGTGTCGACCGGCGTCACCCAGACCTTCCCGTCGCCGATCTTGCCGGTGCGCGCGGCCTCCACGACGGCGTCGAGGACCTTCTCCACGGCGGCGTCGTCGATCAGCACCTCGATGCGCAGCTTGGGCACGAAGTCCACGGCGTACTCGGCGCCGCGGTAGACCTCGGTGTGGCCCTTCTGCCTGCCGTACCCCTGGACCTCGCTGACGGTCATGCCCAGCACGCCCAGCTGTTCCAGGGACGCCTTCACGTCGTCCAGCGTGAAGGGCTTGATGATCGCGGTGACCAACTTCATGACTTGTTGCTCCCCTCGAGGACCGCAGTGGCGCCGGCGGCGACACTGGGCTTGCTGCCGCCACGGGCGCCGATGCCGCTGCCGAACTCGTACGCGGTCTCGGCGTGCTCCGCCTCGTCGATGCCGGCGACCTCGGCCTCCTCGTCGACCCGGAAGCCGACGGTGATCTTGACCAGGTAGCCCAGCACGAGGCTCAGCACGAATGAGTACGCGAGCACGGCCAGCGCGCCGACGGCCTGCCGCCACAGCTGGTCCAGACCGCCACCGTAGAAGAGGCCGTCGACACCCGCCGGGGCGGAGGAGCTGGCGAAGAAGCCGATCAGGATGGTGCCGGACAGACCGCCGACCAGGTGCACGCCCACCACGTCGAGCGAGTCGTCGAAGCCGAAGCGGTACTTCAGGCTGACCGCCAGGGCGCACAGGGCGCCGGTGATCGCGCCGATCGCGATGGCGCCGAGCGGGGTGACCGACGAGCAGGCCGGCGTGATGGCGACCAGGCCCGCGACGACGCCGGACGCGGCGCCGAGCGTGGTGGCGTTGCCGTCGCGGACGCGTTCCACGAGCAGCCAGCCGAGCATCGCGGCGGCGGTGGCGACCAGGGTGTTGACGAAGGTGACGCCGGCGGTGCCGTTCGCGCCGAGGGCGGAGCCCGCGTTGAAGCCGAACCAGCCGAACCACAGCAGACCGGCGCCCAGCACGACCAGCGGCAGGCTGTGCGGCTTCATCCGGTCCTTCGGCCAACCGACGCGCTTGCCGAGGACGAGCGCCAGCGCGAGGCCCGCCGCGCCGGCGTTGATGTGGACCGCGGTGCCGCCCGCGAAGTCGATGGCGAGCAGCTTGTTGGCGATCCAGCCGCCCGCGTCGACGACGTTGCCGTCGGCGTCCTTGCCGTCGAAGTCGAACACCCAGTGCGCGACCGGGAAGTACACGAGCACGGCCCACAGGCCGGCGAACAGCAGCCACGGCCCGAAGCGCGCCCGGTCGGCGATCGCGCCGGAGATCAGCGCCACCGTGATGATGGCGAACATCGCCTGGAACGCGACGAAGACGGTCGTCGGGATGGTCCCCGACAACGACTCCTTGCCGAGCAGGCCGTCGAGGCCGAAGAACTCGAACGGCTGACCGAGCAGACCGGCGCCGACGTCGGTGCCGAACGCCATCGAGTAGCCGACCAACACCCAGAGCACACCGACCACGGCGATTGCGCCCAGGCTCATCATCATCATGTTGAGCACACTCTTCGACCGGACCATGCCCCCGTAGAAGAAGGCAAGTCCCGGCGTCATCAACAGCACCAGTGCGGCACTGGTGAGCACCCAGGCGGTGTCCCCTGTATCCACGTCGACCTCCACTGCACGTCGGTTGCAGGGAGCATCGGTATGCCCTGTTTCACGCGGTTGCGCCTCAGGTTTCCGGCAGGTGAACTGTCCCGGCCCCGGTGTTACGGGCAGGTTTCACGGGCTTGAAGCGGGCAGTTCCACCCGCGAGGAGGCCGGGTCGCCGCGGAATTCGCGGTGACGGACCGTGCGAGCACAACTCGCCTTTGCGGTGGTTCGTGTGATCCCGTGGAGGGTCTCGACGACGCTGGGTCACCGGCGGTCGGACGCGGGACCGGGCGTGTCGCGACCGAGCCTGCCAGACCGGTCGGGGCCGCCCCCGCCGGGTGGCGGAGGCGGCCCGCGGCGGTGCGCCTACCAGCCCGGGATGGCCGGGGTCGGGCCTTCCGGGACGGGCTTCGCGGACGCCGACGCGACCGGCTGCGGCGCGGGCTCGACGGCCGCGCACCGCGCACCGGGACGCGGCGCCTTCAGGTCGACCAGGTACTCGTCCGTGGCGCCACGCGTGCAGTCGCTGCGGTCGTAGACGCCGTGGCCCCAGCCCTCGTAGGTCAGCAGGACCGTGGTGTCGCGGCTCTGCCGGTGGGCGTTGACGGCCCACTCGTACCCGGTGGCGGGGTCGTGCAGGGCGTTGAGCATCAGGATCTTCGGCGCGTGCTCGACGTCGAGCCGGTGCTGGGGGTTGTTGACCCGCTCCGGCAGACCGACGCAGCCCGCCGTCGCGCGGTGGCCGAGCGACGAACCCCGCATGTGCGGCGCGAGCTGCCGGGTGCGGTCCACCAGGGCGGCGAACTGGCGGTGGTCCTTCACCCGGATCGCCCAGTCCTGGCAGAACACGGCCGGGAACGGGTTGCGCGCGGTCTCCTCCGCGAACGCGGCCTCCGCCGGCGCACCCGCGCCGAGCTCGACCAGGAAGTCCGAGAGCTGCTGCCAGTCCGGGCCGTAGAACGCGCTGAACGCGCTGCCGATGATGTCGTCCGCGGTCACCTCGCGGCTCGGGTCGAACGGGTCGGCGACCTCGCCCCGGTCGGCGCGGGCCAGCAGGTCGTCCCAGACCGCCGCCACGTCCCGGCCGTGCAGGGCGCACGACTCGGTGCGGTCGCACCACGCGACGAACTCGCGGAACGAGTCCTCGGCGGTCGCGGCCTCGGTCTCGTTGAACCGCCACGTGCCGAGGCTGTGGTCCATGTTGGAGTCGATCACCATGGCGCGGACGTGCCGCCCGAACTCCTCGGCGTACTGCTGGCCGATGAGCGTGCCGTAGGACAGGCCGTAGTAGTTGATCCGGCGCTCGCCGAGCGCCGTGCGCAGCGCGTCGACGTCCCGGACCACGGCGCCGGTGTCGGCGTGGTCGTAGATCGGGCCGCTGCGCTCGCGGCAGTCGGCGGCCAGCTCGCGGTTGTACGCGGCGAGCGCGTCGAACTCCCGCTGGTCGGTCGGGTGCGTCGACGGCTGCGCGCGCAGCACCTCGAGCGAGCACCGCACGGCTTGGCTGCGGGCCACCCCGCGCGGGTCGAAGCCGACGATGTCGAAGCGCTGCCGCACCTGCGGGCTGAAGTAGCCGTCCGCGCCCAGCGCGAAGTTCACGCCCGAGCCGCCCGGACCGCCCGGGTTGACGACCAGGACGCCGATGCGCCCGGCCGGGTCGGTGGCCTTGCGGCGGGCCACGGCGAGGTCGAACCTCTCGCCCCGCGGCTTCGCCCAGTCGATCGGCAGGCTCAGCGTGCCGCACTCCACCTCGGCCTGCTCCGGGCACGGCCGCCAGTCGATCCTCCCGGGTCCGCCCGCTCGCGCCGGATCGGCCGACGCCACCGAGGTCGTGCCCACTGCCAGCGCCAACGCGGTGGCGACACCGCCGAGCGCCCTGATGACCGGTCGCACAGGTTCCTCCCTAGTTCCTGTTCACCCCATCGGGAGTTCGCAGGCTTCCAGGGCGGTCGGACACGCCACATCCGACTGGAGTCGCACCGATGATCAGCCCGAGGGCTGACAACTTTCACACCTCTCAGCGCAGGTCCTGGTAGCGCTGGGTGATCACCCTGAGGCCGTCGGCGGTCAACCCGCCGAACAGCCGCAGTCGTGCCATCCCGCCGTCCGGGTAGATGTCGAGCCGCGCGTGGGTGGCCTCGGCGCCGCCCTCGACGCGGAAGCGGTGGCGGGTGTCGGGCTGGAGCCGGGTGCGCGGCAGCACGTCGAACTCCGCGCCGGTGCGCGCGTCGCGGCCCCGGACCGACGCCCAGCCCGGCGCGTTGCCCTTGAAGTGGCTGGTGTCCAGCTCCGCGAGCCGGATGACGCCCGGCGCGGCCAGCTCGACCTCCACCCAGTCGTTGCCGTCGTCGCGCCGGCGCGCGGTCTCCCAGCCCTCGCCCATGACGGTGGCCTGGCCGGGCGCGATGAGGTTGCCCGGGTCGCTGTAGAACATGTTGCTGCACCCCGTGATCGACGCGCCGTTCTCCAGGGCCGCCAGGTCGAGCGCGTCCGGCAGGATCAGCTCGGGGTCGGCCACCGGCGTGCCGTGCACGCGCAGCCGGGCCACGCCGCCGTCCGGGTGGATGGTGAGCCGGACGTGCGTGTAGCGGCGGTGCGCGGACACCTCGAAGTGGTGCTTGCGGTCGCCGCCGAGCGGCGACTTCGGCACCACGGTCTCCCAGCCGGTCAGCTCGTCGGGCGCCGGGTGGCCGGTGGCGGAGGTCGCCTCGACCGACGCGAACGGCGGGAAGTTGCCCTTGAAGAACGCGGTGTCGACCACGACGCCCTTGACCACACCCGGCAGGCCGAGCCGGACGATCGCCCGGTCCTCGCCGCCTTCCCGGCGGCGACGCGTCTCCCACCCGTCGTAGACCTGGCCCTTGTGGCCGAACGTGTAGGTCCGGTACTCCGGTTCGGGTTTGCGGATGAGGTTCTCGCGCTCGGCGAAGGACTCGTCGTTGGCCCACACCACGCTGCCGCCGACCGCGCGGCAGGCCAGGTCGGGCAGGCGGGTCCAGCCGGGGACTTCCGTCATGCGTCTCCTCCGTCCGATCCCCGGCTCGGCCGGGGGCGCTGGAGCAACCGGCCGCGCGGCCGGTCGTCGATCGGGCGACCGCGCAGCCACGTCTGCCGCACCACGCCCGCCAGCGGACGGCCGTGGTAGGGCGTGACGGGGTTGCGGTGCAGCAGCGCGTCGCGGTCCACCACGAACGCGTCGTCCGGCGCGAACACGCAGAAGTCGGCGTCCGCGCCGGGCGCGATGCGGCCCTTGACGCCCAGCCCGACCAGGTCGGCCGGGTTCGTCGCCATCCACCGCACCACGTCGGTCAGCGCGTGCCCGCGTCGCCTGGCCTGGGTCCACACCGCGGACAGGCCCAGCTGAAGGCTCGCGATGCCGCCCCACGCGGTGGCGAAGTCACCCCGCTTCAGCTCCGGCGTGCACGGCGAGTGGTCCGTGACGACGAGGTCGATCAGGCCCTCGCGCAGCGCGTGCCACAGCTGCTCGCGGTTGGCCGCGTCGCGGATCGGCGGGCAGCACTTGAACTCCGTGGCGGTGTCGCCGATCTCCTCCGCGACGAACGTCAGGTAGTGCGGGCACGTCTCGGCGGTCAGCCGCAGCCCGAGTCCCTTGGCGATCCGCACCTGCCGCACGGCCTCGCCGCTGGACAGGTGCAGCACGTGCAGCCTGGCCCCCGTCTCGTTGGCCAGGTCGACCACGGTGGTGATGGCGTGCTGCTCGGCCCGGTGCGGCCGGGAGTCGAGGAAGGCGCGGTAGCCGGGACCGGGCTCGGTGACCTCGTGCGGGTCCTCGGCGTGCACGATCGTCAGGGCGTCGCGGGCGCGCAGCCGCAGCAGGGCCGCGCGCAGCTCGTCCTCGGTGACGTGCGGGAACTCGTCGACGCCCGAGTGGATCAGGAAGCACTTGAAGCCGAACACGCCGGCGTCGTGCAGCTCCTCCAGGTCGTCCAGGTTGGTCGGCACGATGCCGCCCCAGAACCCGACGTCGACGTGCGCCTCGTCCCGCGCCGCCTCCTGCTTGGCCTTCAGCGCGGCCACCGTGGTCGTCGGCGGCAGGCTGTTGAGCGGCATGTCGACGATCGTGGTGACGCCGCCGGCCGCCGCCGCCCTGGTCGCGGTCTCGAAGCCCTCCCAGTCGCTGCGGCCGGGGTCGTTCACGTGCACGTGCGTGTCGACCAGGCCGGGGAGGAGGACTTCGTCGTCGGCGAGGGTCACGACGGTCGCGGCGTCCAGGCGGTCGGCCACCGCGACGATCCGACCGTCCGCGACGCCGACGTCGGCACGGCGTTCGCCGTCCGGGGTGATCACTCGGGCCGCGCGCAGCACCAGATCCATGCGCTTCACTCTCCCAGCCGGTCGGCGGCGATGCGACCGGCCAGACGTCGCAGGAACCGGTTCCGGCGCGGCCGGGCGGCAGCCCGACCACCTCTGCCGCCGGAGGTGTGGCCGCCCGCCGCAGGCGGGCCCTCGACGGCGGCGCGAGACTGTTGACACGTTCGGAGGGCGCTCGTAGCGTCCCCTCTTTGCGGAAATGGGATTCCGCGATACAGAAAAGAGAGCCTGCGTGCCCGATCTGGAAGGGTTCAACTCCGCGCCCGCGGCCGAGCTCCGCCCCCTGCTCACCGACTGCCTCGCCGTGCCGCGCTGGGTCGACGCGCTGCTCGCCGACCGCCCCTACCCCGACGTGGACGCGCTGGTCGCCGCATCGGACCGGCACGCGGACCTGACGGACGACGAGGTGCGCGCCGCCATCGCGAGCCACCCGCGCATCGGGGAGAAGGCCGCGGGAGGCGGGGTGTCGGCGAAGTGGTCGGCCGACGAGCAGTCCGGCGTCACCGCGCCCCTCGCCGACCGGCTGCTCGCCGCCAACACCGCCTACGAGGACCGGTTCGGGCACATCTACCTGGTGTGCGCGACCGGCCTGAGCGGCGAACGCGTCCTGGCCGACCTCGCCGCCCGGATGGACAACCCGCCGGACGCGGAACTGCGCGTGGTGAGCCGGGAACTGGCGAAGATCGCGGCACTGCGACTGAGGAAGGCGCTGGCATGACCACCACCGGTGAGGCGGACCCGAGGTCGACTTCGCTGTCCACCCACGTGCTCGACGCCGAGGCCGGCCGGCCGCGCGTCGGCGTGCCGGTCCGGTTGGAGCACGACGGCGGGGTGCTGGCCGAGGGCGTCACCGACGACGACGGCCGGCTGAGGTTCGCCCGCGAGCTGAGCCCCGGCGTGCACCGGCTGACGTTCGAGGTCGACACGCCGTTCTACCCGGAGATCACCGTCGCGTTCCGGGTCACCGGCGACCTGCCGCACCTGCACGTGCCGATCCTGTTGAGCCCGTTCGCCTTCACGACCTACCGAGGGAGCTGACCGATGGCCATCGTCCTGGGGCCCAACCAGTACGGGAAAGCGGAGAACCGCCTCGTCACGGTGACCCGCGACGGCGCCGTGCACACGATCAGGGACCTCACGGTCAGCACCTCCCTGCGCGGCGACCTGACCGACACCCACCTGACCGGCGACAACTCGAAGGTGCTGGCGACCGACACGCAGAAGAACACCGTCTACGCCTTCGCCAAGCAAGCGCCGGTCGGCGAGATCGAGGACTTCGCGCTACGGCTGGGCCGGCACTTCGTCTCGTCGCAGGAGGCGATCACCGGCGCCCGCGTGCTGGTCGACGAGCACGCTTGGGAGCGCATCGAGGACGACGACCACTCGTTCGTGCGGGGCAGCGACGAGAAGCGCACGACCGCCGTGACCGTCGAGGGCGGCCGCGCGTGGGTGGTGTCGGGCGTGCGGGACGTGGTGGTGCTCAAGTCGACCGGCTCGGAGTTCCACGGCTTCCCGCGCGACGAGTACACGACGTTGAAGGAGACCCACGACCGGATCCTGGCCACCTCGGTGACCGCGCGGTGGCGCTACCAGGGCGAAGGGATCGACTGGGCGGAGAGCTTCACCGAGATCCGGCGGCTGCTGCTGGCCACGTTCGCGGCGAAGCACAGCCTGTCGTTGCAGCAGACGCTGTACGCGATGGGCGAGGCGGTGCTGCGGGCCCGGCAGGAGGTGGCGGAGGTGCGGCTGTCGATGCCCAACAAGCACCACTTCGCGGTGGACCTGTCGCCATTCGGGCTGGAGAACGACAACGAGGTGTTCTACGCCGCCGACCGGCCGTACGGGCTGATCGAGGGTTCCGTGCTGCGCGACGACGCCGAGGACCCCGGGTCCGCCTGGTACACCCTGCCCGCGTTCTGAGCGGGTCCGACCGTGCTCCCCCACCCGGGAGCACGGTCGTCTCCGGTGCCGTCACCCCTCGGGCGCCGTCACTTCTTGGCGCCGTCGCTCTTGTGCAGCGCCATGCGTTGCAGCCGCCAGGCGTGGAACAGGTCGGCTTCCTCGTACCAGTCCACGGCGGTCGGCCGGCGCGCGGTGAACATGAACTCCAGCAGGACCTCCCGGTAGGTCGTCAGCGGCACGCCCACGCCCGGCGGGAAGTCGGTGTAGGTCTCGTCCACGTACGGCGCGTCCGGCTCGCCCTTCGGCCAGCCGGTGAACTCGTCGTCCACGTAGTTGAGGTAGCCCCACGCGCCTCGGACGGCGAGCACCAGGTTGTGGTCGCTCTCCCCCTCCGCGTCGGGCGCCCGGCCGAAGTGCTCC
This sequence comes from Saccharothrix sp. 6-C, assembly GCF_016695385.1. NCBI lineage: Bacteria > Bacillati > Actinomycetota > Actinomycetes > Pseudonocardiales > Pseudonocardiaceae > Saccharothrix > Saccharothrix sp. 6-C. Next base: position 6,985,797 of record NZ_CP064192.1, read on the forward strand.
AGCATCCCGTCATTGCACTCGGGCCGCGCCAAGGCGGCGATGAGCACGTCCACGTCCGCCGCGCACGCCACCACCTGGTAGCGGAACTCCGCCCGCTCCAGGTCCGGCAGCCCGGTCCACAACCCGGCCCGCATGGTCATGGACACACCCTGACCGGTATCGCGTGATCCGGCTTTTCGCTGGTTCGAGGATCACCCCATCCAGCGATGCCACGATCACTCTCTTCTGGCTAGAGCCTGCAAATCGGTCACGGTGAGTCCCGTCGCGCGGCGGATTTCGTCCTCGTCCAGGGCACCGCAGTCCAAGGCGCGGAGGAACGACGTGGACAACGCCTGCGCGGTCGCGGGCTCGTCCAGCACCGAGCCGCCGGCCCGGTCCACGTACGCCTTGAGCCGGCGCGCGTCGGCGTCCACGCCTTCGAGGTAGAACGCGTGCACGGCCGCGTACCTGGTCACCAGCTGCGCCGGGTGCAGGTCCCAGCCCTGGTAGAAGCCGTGCGCCAACGACCGCCGCACCAGCCGGTAGTGCGTGCGCCAGCCCTCGTGCACGTCGTCGCCGACCGGCAGCACGTTCGTGGACCCGTCCGACAGCGCGACCCCGGTGCCGGCCGCGGACACCTGCATGACGTTGCGGGCGAAGTCGCACGCCCCGTGCGCCAGGTGCTGGTGCGCCGCGCCCAGGCCGCAGCCCGCCGTGTAGTCGTACGTGCCGAAGTGCAGCCCGGTGACCCGGCCGCGGCCCGCCTCGATGAACCGGGGCAGCGCCAGCCTGCCCTCGCCGTCCACGATCGACCGGGTCGTCTCGACCTGGATCTCGAACCGCAGCGGCAGCCCGAACAGGTCGAGGACGTCGCCGAGCACCTCCACCTGGGCCACCGAGGTGACCTTCGGGAACGTGATCACGAAACCCCCGGGCGCCTCACCCAGCGCGGTGAGGAAGACGTCCAGCGTCCGGATGCCGCGCTCGCGCGACGCCCTCGTGTCGAAGGACTTCATCCGCAGGCCGAACCGCGACGGGGCCGTGCCGTCGCGCAGCCAGTCCCGCACCACGAGCGCGGTGCGTTCGGCGTCCGAGTCCTCCTCCGCGTCGGACCGGACGCCGTAGCCGTCCTCGAAGTCGACCCGCAGGTCCTCCACCGGCGCGCCGACCAGCTTCGCCCGCACCCGCCCGTGCACGACCTCCGCCAGGTCCGGCGCGAGGCCCAGCACGCCGGCCAAGCCGTCCGGCGCGTGCCCGTCCAGTGCCGCAAGCGCTTGCGCGCCCCAGTCGTCGAGCGTGGACGGGCCCACCCGGTCGGCGGGCACGTAGCAGGTGTGCACCGGCTGGCGGCCCGCCGGCGCGCGCAGCTCCACATCGGACAGCCGCGCGGTGACCGCCCGCACCGCGTCGGCCGACAACGACGTCCGCGGCACGTCAGCCGATCCGCTCGTAGGCGGGCAGGGTCAGGAAGTCCACGAACTCGTCGGACAGCGCGACCTGCTCGAACAGCTCCACGGCCAGGTCGAGGTGCTCGCCCTCCAGCTCCTCCTTCGCCCAGGCCAGCGCGTCGCGCACGAGGTCGGCGGTGACCGGCGTGCCGTCGTCCAGCACCACGTCGTTGTGCACCCACTGCCACAGCTGCGAGCGGGAGATCTCGGCCGTGGCCGCGTCCTCCATCAGGTTGTGGATGGCCGCCGCGCCGTTGCCGCCGAGCCAGGACATCAGGTACCGCACGCCGACGTCCACCGCGGACGCCACACCCGCGCGGGTCGCGCTGCCGCCCGCCGACGCGAAGTCGAGCAGCTGCTCGGCGGTGACGGACACCTCGGGCCGCAGCTCGTCGAGCTGGTTGGGACTGCCCGAGAACTTCTGGTCGAAGATCTCCGCGCACTCCCCCACCAGGTCCGGGTGCGCCACCCACGAACCGTCGAAGCCGTCGCCCGCCTCGCGGCGCTTGTCGTCGCGCACCTTCGCCAGCGCGTCTCGCGTGACCTCCGGGTCGCGCCGGTTCGGGATGAACGCCGCCATGCCGCCCATCGCGAACGCGCCGCGCTTGTGGCACGTGTGCACCAGCAGCTCGGTGTAGGCGCGCATGAACGGCACGGTCATCGTGATGCTGTTGCGGTCGGGCAGCACGAAGTCGCGGCCGGCGTCGCGGAAGTACTTGATGATGCTGAACAGGTAGTCCCAGCGGCCCGCGTTCAGGCCCGAGGCGTGCTCGCGCAGCTCGTAGAGGATCTCGTCCATCTCGAACGCGGCCGGGATCGTCTCGATCAGCACGGTCGCGCGGATCGTGCCGTGCGGGACGCCGAGCCGTCGCTGGGCGGCGGTGAAGACGTCGTTCCAGAGCCGGGCTTCGAGGTGGCTCTCCATCTTCGGCAGGTAGTAGTAGGGCCGGCCGAGTCCGGCGTTGTGGAAGAAGTGCAGGCCGAAGTCGACCAGCGCGCCGATCGCGGGACGGCCGTCGACCTCGACGTGCCGCTCGGGCAGGTGCCAGCCGCGCGGCCGCACCACGATCGTCGGCCGGGGCACGTCGTCGCGCAGCGTGTAGTGCTTGCCCTCCGGCGAGGTGTGCTCGACCGTGCCGCGGGCCGCGTCGTAGAGGTTGACCTGGCCGGAGACGACGTTGTGCCAGTGCGGCGTGTTGGCGTCCTCCAGGTCGGCCAGCCACACCTTCGCGCCGGAGTTCAGCGCGTTCACGGTCATCTTCCGCTCGGTCGGGCCGGTGATCTCCACCCGTCGGTCGCGCAGCGGTTCGGGCGCCTCGGCGACCCGCCAGTCACCGTCGCGGATCGCCTGCGTCTCCGGCAGGAACCCGAGCGGGCGGCGGTCCGCGCGGCGGCGCATCAGGGCGGCGTGCTCGAGCGCGAACGCGCGGTGCAGCTCGGCCACGAACTCCAGCGCGTCCGGCGTGAGGATCTCGTCCCCGCGCTCCACTTCGCCACCGAGGACGCGAACACCGGACATGGAAGCCCACCTCGTTCCGAGTCGGTTTCTACTTCGCGGACTATAGTTTTCACCACGCGGAACGGCAACGAAGGAGTGATGTCGGTGGCACGAGAGTCCACGGGCGGCGTGCAGTCGCTCCAACGTGCCTTCGACCTGCTGGAACGCCTGGCCGACGCGGGCGGCGAGGCGAGCCTGTCCGAGCTGGCCGCCACCTCCGGCCTGCCGCTGCCGACCATCCACCGGCTGATCCGCACCCTGGTCACGTCGGGGTACGTGCGGCAGAACAGCAACCGCCGCTACACCCTCGGGTCCCGGCTGATCCGGCTCGGCGAGAGCGCGTCGCGGCAGTTCGGCACGTGGGCGCGGCCGTTCCTGGCGCAGCTGGTGGACAAGGTCGAGGAGACCGCGAACCTGGCCGTGCTGGACGGCGACGAGGTGGTGTACGTGGCGCAGGTGCCGTCACGGCACTCGATGCGGATGTTCACCGAGGTGGGCCGCCGGCTGCTGCCGCACGGCACGGGCGTGGGCAAGGCGATGCTGTCGCAGCTGCCGCGGAACGAGGTGCGCGCCCTGCTGGCCCGCACCGGCCTGCCCGCGTACACGCCGAACACCATCACCGACGCCGAGGAGCTGCTGGCGTCCTTGGACCAGATCGCCGAGCAGGGCTACGCGCTGGACGAGAGCGAGCAGGAGCTGGGCGTGCGCTGCGTCGCCGTTCCGCTGCACGGCGCCCCGACCCTCGCCGCCGTCTCCGTCTCGGGCCCGGACAGCCGCCTCACCAAGGACTCGCTGACCAGGATCATCCCGGAGGTCCTGACCATCGCCACCCGCCTCTCCACCCACTCCCACCACTGACCCCCACGAGAGTCGTACCTCCACCTCGCGTGAGTCGTACCTCCACGCGCCGAGAGTCCTACGTTCAGAGCACCTGAATTCAACGCTCACGCATCGACCGTTCGTCGTGAGCGTTGAATTCAGGGTGCGTGAACGTAGGACTCTCGCGCCGTGAACGTTGGACTCTCGCGGGGTCAGGTGAGGAGGGCGTCGACGAAGGCGGTCGGTTCGAAGGGGGCCAAGTGGTCGGCGCCCTCGCCGAGGCCGACCAGCTTGACGGGGACGCCCAGCTCGCGCTGGACCTGGAACACGATGCCGCCCTTGGCGGTGCCGTCCAGCTTGGTCAGCACGATGCCGGTCACGTCGACCACCTCGGCGAACACCCGCGCCTGGGTCAGGCCGTTCTGGCCGGTGGTGGCGTCGAGCACGAGGAGCACCTCGTCGACCTCCGCCTGCTTCTCCACCACGCGCTTGACCTTGCCCAGCTCGTCCATCAGGCCGGTCTTGGTGTGCAGCCGGCCCGCCGTGTCGATCAGCACGGTGTCCACACCGGCGGCGACGCCCTGCTTCACCGCCTCGAACGCCACCGAAGCCGGGTCCGCGCCCTCGGCGCCGCGGACGGTCGACGCGCCCACGCGCGAACCCCACGTCTCCAACTGGTCGGCCGCCGCCGCGCGGAAGGTGTCCGCCGCGCCCAGCAGCACGGTGCGGCCGTCGGCCACCAGCACCCGGGCCAGCTTGCCGGTCGTCGTGGTCTTGCCGACGCCGTTCACGCCGACCACCAGCACCACGGCGGGCTTCGGCCCGGACGCGCCGTCGGCGTGCGGCAACGCGTTCACCGCGCGCCGCATCTCCGGGTGCAGCGCGTCGACGAGCACGTCGCGCAGCAACGCCCGCACGTCGTCGGACGTGCGCACGCCACGCGCCACGATCTGCTCACGCAGCGCCGCGACGATCTGGTCCGTGATCGCCGCGCCGAGGTCGGCCATCAGCAGCGTGTCCTCGATGTCCGTCCACGAGTCCTCGTCCAGGTCGCCCGCGCCGAGCAGCCCCAGCAGGCTCTGCCCGAACGTCGACCGCGACCGCGACAGCCGTCCGCGCAGCCGCTCCAACCGACCGGAGGTCGGCTCGATCTCCTCGATCTCGGAGGCCTGCTCGGGCAGGTCGACCTCGACGAACCCGCGCTTGGCCGAGTCGCGCGGCACGGCGGCGTCGTCACCGACGCCCGGCTGCCCGTCGACCTCGGTCCGCTCGGCGACCGGGTGCTCGACCGGCTCGACCCGCTCGACCCGCTCGGCCGGTTCGACCGGCGCGGCCCGTTCGACCGGAGCGGGTGACGCTCCGGAGCGCTCCACGGGCTCGGCCGGTCTGGTCGGTTCCGCCACCGGTGGCGCGGGCTCGTTGAACGTGATGGCGCCACCGGCCCGGTAACCGCCCTTGGCCGGCTTGTCCTGCTCGGGCTCGGTGAGGCTGATCCGCCGGCGCCGCGCCAGCACGACGCCCGTCACGAGGGCGACCGCGAGGAGTACCGCGACGACGACGATGATCCAGATCAGGGACGTGGTGGACACGGCGCAATCCTCGCACGCCACCATATGTTGACGATCGACGAACCAGGTTGATTTCAGGCAACTTTCAAACGAACACTCTTGCGCAAGCGTGCAGTGTGGAATAGACCACAGGGCGTGAGGGTGATCGGGCTCATCTCGGGCACGTCGATGGACGCCGTCGACGTGGCCGTCGCCGACCTGTCCCTGGCCGGCCGCACGGTCGTGCTGACCCCGGTCGAGCACGCCGAGCACCCGTTCCCAGAGGACCTGCGCAGGCCGCCGACCAGCGCCGCCGACCTGTGCGTGCTCGACACCCGGCTCGGGCAGGTGTTCGCCGAGGTCGCCGCCCGGTACGAGGGCGACCTGGTGTCGTCGCTGGGCCAGACCGTGCACCACTGGGTGGAGGACGGCCGCTGCCTGGGCACGCTCCAGCTCGGCCAGCCCGCGTGGATAGCCGAAGCCACCGGCCTGCCGGTGGTGGCCGACCTGCGGGTCCGCGACGTCGCCGCGGGTGGTCACGGCGCGCCGTTGGCGAGCACCCTGGACGCGCTGTGGCTGGCCGACTTCGACGGACCGGCCACCGCGCTGAACATCGGCGGCATCGCCAACGTCACCAAGGTCTCGCCCGAAGGCGTGATCGCCTACGACACCGGACCGGGCAACGCGCTCATGGACGCCGCGATGACCGTGCTGTCCGGCGGTTTGCGGAACCAGGACACCGACGGTGGGTTCGCCGGTCGCGGCCGGGTGCGCGCCGACCTGCTCGACCGCCTGCTGGCCGACCCGTACTACGCCCTCCCCGCGCCCAAGTCGACCGGCAAGGAGCACTTCGACCGCGCCTACCTGGACCGCGTCACCGAGGGCCTGACCATGCCCGCCGAGGACCTGCTGGCCACGCTGACCGAGCTGACCGCGCGCACGATCGCCGCCGAGTGCGAGGGCACGGTCATCGGCTCCGGCGGCGGCATGCGCAACCCCGTGCTGGTCGAGTCGTTGGGACGGCGCGTGGACCTGCGCACGAGCGACGAGCTGGGACTGCCCGCCGAGGCCAAGGAGGCCTACCTCGCCGCCTTGCTCGGCTTCCTCACCTGGCACGGCCTGCCCGCGAACGTGCCGTCCGCCACCGGCGCCGCCGGCCCGCGCCCGCTGGGGTCGATCACCCCCGGCCGCTACCCGCTGCGCCTGCCCGAGCCCGTGATCACCGCCGTGACGGGATTGACGATCGGCCGCCGTGAGAGGCAGTCGGATGGGAGAGGCCATGCGCGCGCTTGATGTCGCCATCATCGTGCTGTTCCTGGTGGGCATGCCGCTGCTGGGCGTGTGGATCGCCGGGCGCCAGCGCTCCGCCACCGACTACTTCGTCAGCGAACGCCGCATCTCGTGGTGGGTCGTGTGCGTGTCGGTGGTGTCGGCGGAGACGTCCACGCTGACCGTGCTGAGCGTGCCGACGGTCGCCTACCTGGGCACGATGACGTTCCTGTCGCTGGCCGTCGGCTACCTGATCGGCCGGATCGTGGTGTCGTTCGTGCTGCTGCCCAAGTACATCGCGGGCGAGCTGATCACCGCGTACGGGTTCCTGGGCAAGCGGTTCGGCCGCAACATCCAGAGCACGGCGTCGCTGACGTTCCTCGTCACGCGGTTGCTGGCGGACGGCCTGCGGCTGTTCGCCACCGCCATCCCGATCAAGGTCGTGCTCGTCGCGTACGGCGTGGACGTGTCGTACTGGGTGATCGTGGCGGCGCTCGGCGTCGCGATGGTCGTCTACAGCTTCCTGGGCGGCGTGCGGGCCGTGGTGTGGGTCGACGCGATCCAGATGCTCTGGTACGTGATCGGCGCGTTCGCGGTGATCCTGGTGCTGAACGGCAAGCTGCCCGACGGGTGGTTCGCCAGTGCCGCCGACGCGGGCAAGTTCCAGGTCCTCGACTTCGACGCCAGCGCCTTCACCTCGCCCTACGCGATCGTCGTCGCGTTCATCGGCGGCGCGGTGCTGTCCATGGCCTCGCACGGCGCGGACCAGCTCATCGTGCAGCGGCTGATGGCGACCAAGGACGTGCGCGCGGCGCAGAAGGCGCTGATCGCCAGCGGTGTCGTGGTGTTCCTCCAGTTCGCGCTGTTCCTGTTCATCGGCGTGATGCTGTGGGCGTTCTACAAGGCGGCCAACCCGGTCACGGACCTCAAGCTCAACAACAACGACGAGCTGTTCGCCAACTTCATCGTCAACGACATGCCGTCGGGGCTGTCCGGGTTCGTGATCGCGGGCATCCTGGCGGCGGCGCTGTCGTCGTCGTTGGGCGCGCTGGCCTCCTCGACCGTGACGGACATCGTGCAGCGCGTGGTGCGGCGGCCGATGAGCGAGGCCGAGGTGTTCAAGCAGGGTCGGATCTGGACGGTGGTCTGGGCGGGTCTGCTGATCGTGTGCGCCGGGCTGTTCGCCACGCTGACGCGGCGCGGCAACCCGATCGTGGAGCAGGGCCTGTCGATCGCCGGGTTCACCTACGGCGCGCTGCTCGGCGCGTTCCTGCTGGGGCTGGTGTTCCGCAAGGCCAAGGAGCTCGACGCGATCGTGGCGTTCGCGGTCACGGTGGTGGTGATGGCGTTCGTGATCCTGGGGGTGAAGTTCGTCGGGCCGGAGGCGAGGATGGTGATCGACTTCGCGCCGGCGGCGCCCGCGCGGAAGTTCGTGTCGCTGGCCTACCCCTGGTACACGGTGCTCGGCGTGCTGGTGACGCTGGTCGTGGGCGGGTTGATGTCGTTGCGGCACAAGGGCTACCAGCCGCCGGGCGTGCAGGACGACGTGATGTCGGCCAAGGCGTCGTAGGGCTCGGGCGTCGTAGGGCTCGGGCTGCGTGGGGCTCGGGCTGCGTGGGGCTCAGGCTGCGTGGGGCTCAGGCGGCGGGGTTGGCGCGGTAGGCGACGAGTTCGAGGTGCAACCGGAAGCCGAGCCGGTCGAAGAGCCGCTGGGAGGAGCGGTTGCCGGCCAGTATCGCGGCGGCGGCCTGCGGTCGTGCCCCGGACTTCTCGGCCAGCTTCCAGACCAGCTCGGTGACCAGCGCCGCGCCGACGCCCTGCCCGCGCACGTCCGGTTCCACGGCGACGAAGTCCAGGTAGAACTCGCCCGGCTCGGCCTTGCCCGAGGCGTAGCCGAGGACGCGGTCGCCGTCCATGGCCACCACCACGGTGTGCCGTCGGGCGGCGTCCACGAGCTTGCGCCCGCTCAGGTAGGTCTTGGGGAAGCACCGCTCGTGCAGCACCGCCACCGCTTCGTGCACGGCCGGGTCGGTCGGCAGGACCCGCATCTCGCGGGCCGGTCCGGTGCGCGGGCAGCTCGCCTCGCGCAGCAGCAGGCCGCGCAGGCCGTCGCCGTCGAGGACGTGTATCCCGCACGCCCGGGCGGCGGCGAAGCGGTGCCGTTCGGCGAACGCGGCCAGCCGCCGGTGCCCGGTGTGGCCGAGCAGCTCGCGGTCCGGGACGCCGTCGAGCAGCGGCAGGGCGGCCGCGTAGAGCGCGTCGGCGGTCTGGTCCCAGATCCGGCTGCCCGCCGGGTGGTTGACCGGCACGTCGACGAACGGTCCGTGCAGGTAGGCGCGGCCGGACTCGGCGTCGAGCTCGACGCTGAGCGCGCCGACGACCCAGCCGGAGTCGTCGGTGGCGACCACGGTGCACGCGGCCCAGTCGGGCTCGAACTCGGCCAGCTCGGCCGAGATGTCGCCGAGCGTCTCGCCGAGGTAGCCGATGTGGTGCGCGTCGTCGGCCTGCAACCGCAGGACGAGCGAGAGGACGGCGTCCAGGTCGTCCTGGGCGGCGGGACGGATGTCGTACATGTCTGGAATGGTCACCCGCGGGACGGCCGAACGCGAGGGAGTTTTCGGTGGTGGACGGGCCGGACGTGACGGAAGTCGCCGAAGTGCCCCGGATGGGGCCGGCACCGTGCTCCCCCCGCTCCTAGCGTCGGGGTCATGACGGACGACGTCCTCGACATCCCCTTCGCCGATGCCTTCGCCTTCGACCCCTCGCCCACGTGGGCGAAGCTGCGCGACGAGTCGCCCGTGGTCCGGGTCCGCACGCTCGCGGGCGCCGAGGTGTGGCTGGTGACCCGCTACGACGACGTCAAGCTGGTGCTGGCCGACCCGCGGTTCTCGCGGGCCGGCGTGGTGGCGGCGGGCGCGCCCCGGGTCGGCGTGTCCCGGCCGCTGCCCGGCACCCTGCCGACCACCGACCCGCCCGAGCACACCCGGCTGCGCAAGCTCGTGTCCGGCGCGTTCTCGCACCGGACGATCTCGCAGACCCGGCCGTGGGTGCGCGAGCTGTGCGAGCGGCTCGCCGACGACGTGGTGGACGGCGCCGACCTGCGGCAGGTGTACGCGCTGCCGTTGCCGATCCAGGTCATCTGCACGCTGCTCGGGGTGCCGTACGCGGACCGGGAGCGGTTCCGCGAGTGGACCGAGCTCGCGTACAGCCTGGAGATGGCCGACCAGCCGCGGGTCGAGGCGGCGATGGCGAGCCTGCTCGCGTACATGGGCGACCTGGTCGCGGCGAAACGGCGGGAGCCGAGGTCGGAGGACCTGCTCGACGAGCTGTGCGCGACGCCCCTGACGCACGACGAGCTGACCGCGTTCGCGTTGAACCTGCTGGTCGCGGGGCACGAGACGTCGGCCAACCAGATCACCAGCTTCGTCGCCACCCTGCTGCGCGAGCCGGCGCAGTGGGACCGGCTGGTCGCCGACCCGGAGCTGGTGCCGAGCGCGGTCGAGGAGCTGATGCGGTTCACCCGGCTCAGCGAGGTGGGGCAGCTGCGGGTGGCGTTGGAGGACGTGCGGGTCGCGGGGGTGACGGTGCGGGCGGGCGAGGGCGTGATGGCGTCCATCGGCTCCGCCAACCGGGACCCCCGCGCGTTCGCCGAGCCGGACTCGCTGGACCTGGCGCGCACGCCCAACCAGCATTTGGCGCTCGGCATCGGCCCCCACTTCTGCCTCGGCGCGCAGTTGGCCCGCATCGAGCTCCAGGAGGCGCTGCTGGTGCTGCTGCGGCGGTTCCCGGGGCTGCGGGCGGCCCGGCCGGTCGAGGAGCTGGCGTGGCGGAGGGTCCTGGTCAGCGGTCTGGCCGAGTTGCCGGTCAGCCTCGGATGACCGACATCTCTTGCCGCGCGTTTCGCGTTGGGGAACCCTGGTGGGGTGAGCGAGGAAACGATCCAACTCGAACTCAACGACAGCGGGGTGGCGGTAGACCTACCGATGCCTGCCAACCAGCGGGACCAGGTGCAGGAGGTCCCCTACCGGCCGGTCGAGTTCCGTGACGACGACCTGCCCAACGCGTTGGAGCGCGCAGCGTCCTGGCTGCGGCAGACGCAGGACTGGCTCGGTGAAGCGGTCGACGTGATCGCGGTCCACCTGGACTACGACGACACCAAGGGTTCGCCGTATTACGCCCTGAAGCTGCTGTGCAATGAGGAGGACCTGGCAGGCGTTCCCAAGGTGGTGCGCGAGCACGATCGCACTACTGACGAGTAACGTAAGCTGGGTCCATGCCAGATCGCGTGTACCCGCCGGTGATCGCCGCAGCCAAACTGATGTTCCGCGTGCTCGACATGCGGATCACCGTGGAGGGCGCGGAGCACGTGCCGACCACCGGCGGGGCCGTGCTGGCCTCGAACCACGTCTCCTACCTCGATTTCATCTTCGCCGGCTACGGCGCGCACCCGGCGCGCAGGTTGGTCCGGTTCATGGCCAAGCACGAGGTGTTCAAGCACCGCGTGTCCGGCCCGCTCATGCGCGGGATGCACCACATCCCGGTGGACCGGGCCGCCGGGCAGGCGTCCTACCAGCAGGCGTTGGACGCGCTGCGGGCCGGTGAGATCGTCGGGATCTTCCCCGAGGCCACGATCAGCCGGTCGTTCACGGTCAAGGACGTGAAGAGCGGCGCGGTGCGGCTGGCGGCCGAGGCCGGCGTGCCGTTGCTGCCGACCGCGGTGTGGGGCACGCAACGCCTGTGGACGAAGGGCAGGCCGAAGTCGCTGACCCAGCGGCACGTGCCGATCACCATCATCGTCGGCGAGCCGATGGAGCCGACCACGGACGCCGCGCTGCGCGAGCGGATGCAGGACCTCGTGGACGACGCCCAGGCCCGCTACCCGGAGTCGGGCGAGGGCCAGTGGTGGCAACCGGCGCACCTCGGTGGCGCCGCGCCCACGCCGGAAGAGGCCAAACGCCTCGACGACCGCTGACGCCGCGTCCTAGGCCCACTTCTGCAGGGACTCCGCCAGCCGCCGTTCGAACGTCAGGAACGCCTGGCCCTCGCCGCCGTCGCAGACCACCACCAGCTCACCGGAGACGGTGACGCAGCAGGCGAGCCCGCGAGGGCCGCGGCGGACACCGACGACCTCCTCGACGTGCGGCCGGTCGTCCTCGCGGTAGACGCAGGCGGTGAGGGTGTCGTAGCTGAAGCCGTCCTCGTCCAGGAACCCGGTGAGCGGCAGCGGCTCGCCGCCCTCGACCTCCACGAGATCACCGGCGGCCGTGACGGCGACCCCGCCTTCGGCGAACAGGACGTCGTGCTCGACCACGGTCGTCCACGCCATCCCGAACCGCTTCTTCGACCGGTGCTCGACGGAGACGCGCCTGGGCGCCATGCCGATCGCCGCGGCGACGCGCGCGAACGCCCGCGCCTGCTCCCGCCACGACTCGCGGTGCTCCGGCAACCGGGCCATGACCTCCGCCGCGACCCGCCGCCCCCGGCTCCGCTCCAGCCGCACGTGCTCGACCCGCTCCCGGAGCCGGGTCTCGAAGTCAGCCATGAGCCGACCCTACGCAGGCCCGGCACACCGCAGGCCCGGCACGTTCGCAGACGCAGCACCTTCGCAGGCGGGTGCTTCACAGGCGGGGGACTTCACGGGCCAGGGCTTCGCAGGCGTCCCCGCCCAGGGGGTCCCCTGTTCTTGATCCTGCCGGCCGGCACCGACATTCCGGACCGCTGGACGCGAGCCTGTGGACAACTCGGGTTTGTGCCGGCGCCGAGACGACCTAGGGCGTGTTTCAAAGGTGAGGTGAGTGGCGGCGTGTCGGTGGCCGGAACATAGCAAGGTCTCCGGTAAGTCGGTTAGCGACCAAGCAAACCTGAACACCGGAGACCTCGTGGTCAGCGTAGCGGCAGCGGGGCGGGCCGACCTGACCGACGCGCAGTGGGCGGTGCTGCAACCTCTGCTGCCCGTCGGTGCCAAGCCGGGCCGTCCGCCGAAGTGGAGCAAGCGGCAGTTGATCGACGGCATCCGGTGGCGGGTGCGTGTCGGGGCCCCGTGGCGTGACGTCCCGCCCGAGTACGGACCCCGGCAGACGGTCTACGGGTTGTTCCGGCGTTGGCAGCGTGCCGGGGTCTGACGGCAGGTCCTGACCGCGTTGCAGGCCCGCGCCGATGCCGCCGGGTCGATCGTGTGGGACGTGTCGGTGGACTCCACGGTCATGCGGGCGCACCAGCACGCCGCCGGTGCGCGGAAAAGGGGGATCTCCAGGTCGAACCGCCCGACACACCTGACGGCGGCACGGAACCGGACGACCACGGGTTGGGCGGTCGCGGGGCGGGTGGACCAGCAAGCTGCACCTGGCCTGTGAACAACGGCGGCGGCCATTGCCGCTGCTGCTTACCGCCGCTCAGCGGGGTGACAGCCCGCAGTTCACGCCTGTGATCGAGCAGATCTCGGTGCCGCGCGTCGGCCCCGGCCGGGCACGAACCCGACCGGACCGGGTCCTGACGGACAAGGCCTACAGCTCCAAGGCCAACCGCGCCTACCTGCGGCATCGCGGGATCAAGGCGACCATCAACCAGCCCCGCGGCCAGGCGGCCCACCGCAAGGCCAAAGGCTCCGCGGGTGGACGGCCGCCTCTGATCGACAGAGAGATCTACAAACAGCGCCACGCGGTGGAATGCGGCATCAACCTGCTCAAGCAGCACCGGGCGGTCGCCACCCGATACGACAAACTCGCCGTCCGCTACCAGGCCACCATCGACATCGCCGCCATCAACATCTGGCAACGCCACATCTGAAACACGCCCTAGTCGGAGGCGGCGGGCGGTCCGGTCTCAGGAGTAGCGGCGGCGGGTTCCGGAGCGGCGGGTTCCGGAGCGGCGGTGGTGGCGGCCGGTGGAGCGGCGGCCACGGCGGCGGGTTTGGCGCGTTTCGGCTTGTCCTCGCCCCGCAGGCGTTGGGAGATCACCTGGCTGATGCCGTCACCGCGCATGGAGACGCCGTACAGCGCGTCGGCGATCTCCATCGTCGGCTTCTGGTGCGTGATGATCAGCAGCTGCGAGTGCTCGCGCAGCTGCTCGAACAGGCTGATCAGCCGGTGCAGGTTGGTGTCGTCCAAGGCCGCTTCGACCTCGTCCATCACGTAGAACGGCGACGGGCGGGCGCGGAAGATGGCGACCAGCATCGCCACGGCCGCCAGCGACTTCTCGCCACCCGACAGCAGCGACAGCCGCTTGACCTTCTTGCCCGGCGGCCGGGCTTCCAGCTCGATGCCGGTGGTCAGCATGTCGTCCGGCTCGGTCAGCACCAACCGCCCCTCGCCGCCGGGGAACAGCACCTTGAACACGACCTCGAACTCGCGGGCGACGTCCTCGTAGGCCGACGTGAAGACCTCCAGGATCTTGTCGTCGACCTCCTTCACCACGGTCAGCAGGTCGCGCCGCGTCGCCTTGATGTCCTCCAGCTGGTTGGACAGGAACTTGTACCGCTCCTCCAGCGCCGCGAACTCCTCCAGCGCCAACGGGTTGACCTTGCCCAGCAGCGACAGGTCCCGCTCGGCGCGCTTGGCCCGCCGCGCCTGCGTGTCCCGGTCGTACGGGATCGGCTGCGGCGCGGTCACCGCCTCGCCGCGCTCCTTCGCCACCTCGTACTCGGCCATCTCCTGCGGCGACGGCGGGATGAACACGTCCGGGCCGTACTCGGCGACCAGGTCCTCCAGGCCGATGCCGAACTCCTCGGCGACCTTGGTCTCCAGCTGCTCGATGCGCATCCGCTGCTCGGCCCGCAGCACCTCGTCGCGGTGCACGGCGTCGGTCAGCTTCTCCAGCTCCACCGACATCTCGCGGACGAGGTTGCGCACCTGCGCCAGGTACGTCTCGCGCCGCGACTTGCGCTCCTGCGCCGCGTCCCGCTCCGCGGCCGCCCGGCTCAACGACGCGGCGATCCGCTCCAGCGCGACCTCGCCACCGCGCACCACGGCCTTCGCCACGACCGCGCCCCGGGCCCGGGCGGCGTGGGCGCGCTGGGCGCGTTCCCGCGCCTCACGTTCCGCCCGTGCGGCCCGCCGGAGCCCTTCCGCCTTGCCCTGCAAGGCGCGAGCGCGTTCCTCGGCGGTCCGCAGCGACAGCCGGGCGTCGACCTCCCCCTGGCGCGCGGCGGCCAGCTCGGCGGCCAGCTCGTCGCGGTGGGAGCTGTCCGGCTCGTCGTCCAGCGGCTGCTCCTCCGCCACCAGCAGGCGTTCTTCCAGCTCGCCGAGCTTGAGCAGGTTCTCCTCGCGGGCCGCCTCGACCTTCGCCCGCTGCGCCCGCACGCGCTCCACCTCGGCCTCGGCCGAGCGCACCGCCGCGGCCAGCCGGTTCAGCCGCTCCGACGACCGGGCGCGCCGCACCTTGGCCTCGTTGAGCTGCTCCTTCACCGCGGCGACCTCGGCCCGCCGTGCCTGCTGCTCGGCCCGTGCGCCTTCCAGGGCGGCCGTGGACTGCTCCAGCGCGCGCTCCGCCAGCGCCAGCTTCTCCGACGCCTCGTCCACCGCGGCCTGGACCTCGATGACGCTCTGGCTGCGCCCGGACCCGCCGACCGCCCAGTCCGCGCCGAGCACGTCGCCGTCACGGGTCACCGCGCGCACCGACGGGTGCGCGTCCACCAAGCCGCGCGCCGTGGCCAGCGAGTCGACCACCACGACCTTGTCCAACGCGCGGTGCAGCGCGGGCCGCAGCGGCTCCGGCGCCTGCACCACGTCCACCGCCCACCGCGCGTCCGGCGGCAACGACGGCCATCCGGACCGGTCGACGCTCACCGGCGCGCCGCCGACCAGCACCCCGGCCCGACCGGTGTCCTGCTCCTTCAACAGCTCCAGCGCCGCCACCGCGTCCGCGCCGGAGGCCACCGCGACCGCGTCCGCGATCGGGCCCAGCGCCGCCGCCAGCGCGACCTCCGCGCCCGGCTCCACGGTCAGCAGCGCCGCGACCGACCCGAGCAACCCCGGCAGCCGCGACGCCAGCAACGCGCCCGCGCCGTCCTTGCGGGTCAGGCCCAACGACAGCGCGTCCACGCGCGCCTGCCACGACGCGATGTCCCGCTCGGCGGTCCGCTCGGCCTTGACCAGCTCCTCGACCCGGCGGCGCGCGGCGTCGTCCGACTCGGCGGCCAGCCGGTGCCGCTCGTCGAGCCCGACGTCGTCCTCGTCCTCGGTCCCGGTCACCTCGCGGGCCTCGGCCAGCTCCTGCTGCACGACCTCCGACCGCTCGACCGCCTCGGCCAGCGCGACGGACATCCGCTCGATCTCCTCGGCGGTCGCGCTCGTCTTCGACCGCAGCGCCTCCACCTGGCCGGACAGCCGGGCCAGGCCTTCGCGCCGGTCCGCGATCGCCCGCACCGCGGCCAGGTGCGCCTTCTCCGCCGCGGACACCACGCGTTCCAGCTCGGCCCGCGTCTCCACGGCCTCCGCCAGCCCCACCCGGGCCTCGGTCACGCCGTCCTGGAGCTCCTGCTCCAGCTCCGCGGTCTGCTCGGCCTCGGCTTCCAGCTCGTCCGGGTCACGCCCGCCGCGCGGCGCGTCGACCGCCGCCGACAGGTGCCGCTCCCGTTCCACGGCCAGCCGCACGGTGCCGCGCAGCCGTTCCTCCAACGCCGACAGCCGGTACCAGGTGTCCTGGGCCTGCTGGAGCTTCGGCGCGTCGGCCGCGACCTGGTCCTCCAGCTCGTTCTGCTGGAACTGGGCCTGTTGCAGCGACTTCTCGACCTCGGTGCGCCGGGCCCGGGCGACGGCCTCGTCCTGCTCCTCGCGCGCCAACGCCTCGCGCTGCGTCACCAGGTCGTCGGCCAGCAGGCGCATCCGGGCGTCGCGCAGCTCCGACTGCACGGCCTGCGCGCGGCGCGCGATCTCGGCCTGCTTGCCCAGCGGCTTGAGCTGGCGGCGCAGCTCGGCGGTGAGGTCGGTGAGGCGGGTCAGGTTCGCCTGCATCGCCTCCAGCTTCCGCAGCGCCTTCTCCTTGCGCTTGCGGTGCTTCAGGACGCCCGCGGCCTCCTCGACGAACGCGCGCCGCTCCTCGGGCTTGGACTCCAGGATCGCGGCGAGCTGGCCCTGGCCGACGATCACGTGCATCTCGCGGCCGATGCCGGAGTCGCTGAGCAGTTCCTGGATGTCCATCAACCGGCACGAGTTGCCGTTGATCTCGTACTCGGTGGCGCCCTCGCGGAACATCCGGCGGGTGATCGACACCTCGACGTAGTCGATCGGCAGCGCGCCGTCGGAGTTGTCGATGGTCAGCGTCACCTCGGCGCGGCCCAGCGGCGCGCGGCCGGACGTGCCGGCGAAGATGACGTCCTCCATCTTGCCGCCGCGCAGGTCCTTCGCGCCCTGCGTGCCCATGACCCAGCGCAGCGCGTCGAGCACGTTCGACTTGCCGGACCCGTTCGGACCGACGACGCAGGTGATGCCGGGCTCGAAGCGCAGCGTGGTAGCCGAGGCGAAGGACTTGAACCCCTTCAGCGTCAGGCTCTTGAGGTGCACGCCGGGCAGCGTACCCGTGCGGCCCGTGAACCCGGCGGCGGCACGCTGACCTGCGCGATCACCGCCGGACCGAGACCAGCACCGTCATGTCGACCACCAGGTCCAGCCGTTCGATCTCCTGGACCGGGAACGACGTGGAGCCGGGTATCCGCTCGTCGGGCGCGTGGTCGGTGCCCCACCAGCCGCCGATCTCGGTCCGGCCGGCCCGGTCGTGGACGATCAGCTTGCACCGCACGCCCTTCGGCATGTTCTCGACGCGCATCCACAGCTCGGTGCCCCAGGACCTGCCGACGAGATCGGCGCTGGCCACCACGCCGGACGTGCCGTCGGCGGCGTGCCACGTCACGGCGTCGTCGCCGGCCAGGCGCGGCACGACCACCACGCCCAGCGCCACGAGCACGACCAGCACACCCGCGCCCACCAGCACCGGCCACCGCCGCCGCCGTGCCCGCACGGGCGACGGCCCCGGCGCCGCCAGGGGCGGCAGCGGCCGGAGGTCGGGATCGGGCGCGGGGTCGTCGAACGGCAGCTCCAGGTCCGACAGCTGCACCTGGCCGAGCAGCCCCGGCAGCGGCGCCAGCCGCACCATCTCGCGCCGGCAGTCGGCACAACCGCGCACGTGCCGCTCGAACGTCGAGCGCTCCGCCGGGTCGAGCGAGCCGAGCAGGTAGGCGCCGAGCGCCACGGTCTGGGCGCAGCTCACGACTCCGTCACCCCCCGCTCCTCCAACGCGTCGCGCAGCGCGCGCAGGGCGTAGAAGCAGCGCGACTTGACCGTGCCGGGCGGGATGCCGAGCACCGCCGCCGCCTCCGCCACCGATCGCCGCCGGTAGTACAGCTCGACCACGACGTCGCGGTGGTCGGCGCTGAGCCCGCGCAGCACCTCCGCGACCTGCCAGCTCTGCAGGACGTGCTCCACCTCGTCCGCGACCGGGGGCAGGTCGCCCGGTTCGATCGGCACCTCGGAGTGCCGGCCGGCGCGCTTGCGGAAGCCGGAGATGACCAGGTTCCTGGCCACCGTGTAGAGCCACGGGCCCGCGTCGGCGGGGGTCAGCTCGTCGACGTGCCGCCAGGCGCGCAGCAACGTCTCCTGGACGACGTCCTCCGCCTGCTGGTGGTCACCGCCGACCAGACGCAGGACGTAGCCGTGCAGCGGGCCGCGCCAACGGCCGTACAGCTGCCTGACGACATCTTCGCCACGGTCCACATCGATGTACTACGCCACCGGGCCCTTCGGCGTTCAACGCTCGACGAAACCCGTGAAGCCGCCGCGGGCCTCCGACCAGCGCTCCACGATCGAGTCCACCCGCCCGGGGGTAGCGCCGGAACGCAACGCAGTCAGCAGATCCCGGCACGCGGATTCCGGCCCTTCCGCGTTCACCTCGACCCGACCGTCACGCAGGTTGGACGCCGAACCGACAAGTCCCAGCTCAAGCGCCCTGGCGCGGGTCCACCAGCGGAAACCGACACCCTGCACGTGGCCCCGCACCCAGGCGGTCAGGCGCACGGTCTGCTCTACTCCAGCCACAAGAGCCATCCTGTCATTTCACCCGTTAGTGGTACGGTGCGCGACCGTGACAGCACGGCGTGGTAACCGATCCGTGATCGGCGGACTCGTCGGCCTGCTCCTCGGCGCGGCCGGTGCGACCGGCGTCGCCGTCGCCAACCCGGAACAGCTCGCCCCGTTCGTCGGGGAAAGCGCAGCACAGCGCAGCGGTTCCGACAACATCGGCGCCGGCGGGGTCGGGGGCGTGGGCGAGCCCGAACGGGGCCGTGAGCCGGTGACGCCGCCGACCACCACCGAAGCGCCGCCGTCCACGACGACCACGACCCAGACGACGACCACCACCGAGACCACCACGACGACGGAGACGACGACCGCCACGTCCGAACCGTCCCCCGAGCCCACGACGACGACCGCGCCCGCCGACCTGCCGCAGGCGCAGCAGGTCGTCGCCCTGGTGAACGAGGCGCGCGACCTCGCCGGCTGCGGGCCGCTCGAGGTGGACGACCGGGTGGTCCAGGCCGCGCAGGGCCACAGCACCGACATGGCCCGGCGCGACTACTTCTCGCACACCACCCCCGAGGGCGTCGACTTCGCGCAGCGCATGCGCGCGGCGGGCTACCCGAGCCCCGGCGGCGAGAACATCGCCATGGGCCAGCGGTCCCCCGAGCAGGTCATGAAGGCCTGGATGAACTCCGACGGGCACCGCCGCAACATCCTGAACTGCGGGTTCACCACCATCGGCGTGGGTCTGGACACCCGCGGCTGGTACTGGACCCAGAACTTCGGCTGGTAGAGACCGTCCGACAGACCTTGGGAGAACCGTTGTACGAGACCCCGGAGCCCGAGCGCGCCCGCCCGCGCGTGTCGCCCCACGTGCTGCTGGCGGCGTCCGGTGTCGCCGTGTCGACGATCTTCGCCACCATCGCGGCCCTGGCGGGCGCGACCCCGGACGCGTCGCCCGGCAGCCAGCTGCCGCGTGAGGACGTCGTGTCCCGCAGCACCCTCAGCACGTCCCCGCGCACGTCTTCGTCGTCCTCGGCGGTCAGCCTGACCACCACCGCGGAGTCGACCACCACGACGACCGAGGCCACCCCGACGACGACCACGTCGCGCCGCACCCGCGTGACCACGGTGACCCGGCCGGACGGCACCACCACGACCACGGTGGTGGAAGAGCCCCAACCCACGAACACGAACACCGGTCAGCCGACCACCACCACGACCGCGGTCGTCACCACCACGACCGACCCCAAGCCGACGACGACCACGACCGTCCCCACGACGACCACCACCACGGTGCCGGTCGACCCGCCGTCGGGCGCGTAACGAGATCACCCGCAGCCGGTGACGGTCCGCCACACCATCGGGTGGTGGACCGCCGGAACGTTGAGGCACGCGGCGTGAGCGGCCGATAACCCGAACACTGACCATCCGTCCGGATCCCCCGCAGGGAGATGGTGTGTTCGAGGAAGACCAGGCCGCGCCGCCGAAGAAGAAGCTCACCTCTGTGGTGCTGCTCGCCGCGGGCGGCGCCGTCGTCGCCACCGTGATCGCCACCCTCGCGTCGGTGCTGGCCGGCGGCGGGTCCACGGCCGCCCCGCCGCCCGTGCCGCGGGTCGAGGTGCTGACGACGCAGGACGTGCCGGAAGCCGCCGCGCCGGACGCGAGGACCGCCACGCTGGTGGTCACGGTGTCCAAGCGGGCGGGCGAGCAGCCGCCGCCGGGCAAGGCGGGCGGCTCGACGCCGGCGGACGCGCGGGCGAAGGCCGACCCGGGCGCGGAGTCGACCGCGGCGACGTCGCCCGAACCCGCGGTCACCACCCAGCCGCCGAGCAACCCGCCGGCGACCTACGACCCGCCGGCGCCGTCGTCCTCCGCGTCGACCACCACCGCCACCACGCCGACGACCGAGGACGACGAAGCGCCGTAGCTACCAGACGTCGCCGTCCCGCCAGTCGCACACGAGGTCGCCCGCCAGGTCGAGCGGCACGACCGGCAGGACGAAGATCCCGTCGTCCTCCTCTTCGGTGCGCTCGACGCCCGTGGGCGTCATCGCGAACGTCCGTCCCCGCCACCGCCGCCACCCCCGCGCCGCGTAGAACTCCAGGGCGTCCTCCGACGCGCTGAGAGCGCCGAGGGGGTACGCGCCGCGCACGACGGCCTCCAAGGCCGCCATCACGGCCCCGCCAACGCCCAGGCGTCGTCGGTCCGCGCGCACCGCGACACCTTCCACGTACCCGGCCCGCAGCGCGCGGGTCGTGTGCGGGAGACCCGTGCCCTGGCGTGCGTGCAGCAACCGGCGCTGCACGACGGCGCCGTGGCCGATCAACTCGTCACCGTCCCAGGCGAAGGCGTGCACGCCGCCCAGGCTGTGCTCCCAGTCGTCATCGCCGAAATCGCCGTCGAAGGCCTCGTCGAGCAGCTCGCGGGCGGCGGCGAGCGCCGACTCGGGCGCTTGCCAGGTGTGCAGCACGGAGACAGGTGACACGGCTCACACCCTAGGCCGTCACGTCCGGCGCTCCCGTCTCGCTCCTCTGGCAGCGAAAGGAGCCCGAAATGGCAGAGCACATCGTGGTCGTCGGCGCGGGTTACGCGGGTCTGGCCGCGGCCAAGCTGGCCGCCAGGTGGACCGACTCGAAGGTGACCCTGGTGAACGCGCGGGACCGGTTCGTCGAACGGGTCCGGCTGCACCAGTTCGCGGTGGGGCAGCAGCTGCGGGACGTCCCGCTCGCCGCCGTCCTCAAGGGCACCGGCGTCGAGCTGGTGGTGGACCGGGTCACCGGCATCGACCCCGACGCGCGCAAGGTGCAGCTCGCCAACGGCGCGCTGACCTACGACCGGCTGATCTACGCCCTGGGCAGCCAGGCGGACCTGGGCGGCGTCCCGGGCGCGGCCGAGCACGCGCACGCCGTCTCGACCCAGGAGGACGCCGAGGAGCTGGCCGCGGCGCTGCGGACCGCGCGCACGGTCGCCGTCACGGGCGGCGGGCTGACGGGCATCGAGGCCGCCGCCGAGTTGGCCGAGTCGCGCCCGGACCTGGACGTGCTGCTGGTCACCGCCGGCGGTTTCGGCGAGGCACTGTCGGACAAGGGCAGGCGGCACCTGGTCAAGGTGTTCGCCCGGCTCGGCGTCGAGGTCCGCGACCACGTCCGGGTCACCGAGGTCCGCGCCGACGGCCTGGTGCTCGACACCGGTGACCTGGTCGCCGCCGACACGGTCGTCTGGACGGCCGGTTTCGCCGTGCCGGACCTGGCGGCGCGGGCCGGGTTCGCGGTGGACGGCCGCGGCCGGATGCTGGTCGACCACACGTTGACCTCGACCTCGCACCCGGAGGTCCAGGGCATCGGCGACGCCGCCGCGATGAAGCGGCACGACGGCCTGGAACTGCGCATGGCGTGCGCGACCGGCCTGCCGACGGCGCAGAAGGCCGTGCGGGCGCTGGCGAAGCGGCTCGGCGGTGGCGTGCCGGCCGACCGGCTCGACTTCCGCTACCTCAACCAGTGCATCAGCCTGGGCCGCCGGGACGGCCTGATCCAGTTCGTGAACGCCGACGACAGCCCGAAGGAGCGCGTCCTCACCGGCCGGCCGGCGGCGCGCTACAAGGAACTCGTGGTGCGCGCCGCCCTGATGTTCCAGCGCCACCCCACGATGCCGGCGGGCTGAGCCGTCACCGGGCCGCGAGGCCCGCGTCCGCCACGTCGTGCGCGTCGCGGCGCGGCACCTCGCCGCCGAACACGAGCCGGTACAGCGACGGGTCGGCCGCGGCGGACCCGACGAGCCCCGGGCCGCCGCGGCCGCCACCAGGGCGGCCTCGTCCGCGAAGTGCGGGTGGGCCGCGGTGTGCGAGACACCGGCCGTCGCCGCGGCACGGCGCAGGGTCGGGTCTTCGGCGTCCTCGGCGACGACGAGCGAGCGTGCCGCCGCGACCAGGGCGGCCCGCAGGTCCCCGTGGTGGTAGGGCCGCCGGGGCGATGTCGCCACCGGGGACTCCCTCTCCGGACGGGCGCTAGATGTAGTGACTAATCAGGTTGTTGACGGCGTGTCGGGTTGAACGCAGGGAGGACCTCCGGGCGGAGTGGATGTGTCTGACGCATCCCATCGGCACACGGAGGTCCTCGCGTGCACAGTAACGCCCGCACCACGGTCCATGCCCGCAGGCTGATCGTGACCCGTCGCGCGGCCGGGTGGTCGCCCGCGAGCATCGCCGAGCAGCTCGGTATCTCCCGGGCCACCGTGCACAAGTGGCTGGCCCGGCACCGCGGTGAAGGAGACGCCGGGCCGGCCGACCGCAGCTCACGACCGCACCACAGCCCCCGGCGCACCCCGACCGAGATCGAGGACCGCATCCTCGCCGTCCGACGGTCGGTGCGACGCGGGCCGGTGCACCTGTCCGGACTGCTCGGACTGCCGGCCTCCACGATCGGCCGGGTCCTGCGCCGCCGCGCCGAGCCCGCCCTGGCCGCGACCGATGCGATCACCGGCCTGCCGGTGCGGCGCCGGCACACCGGCATCCGCTACGAACGCCCCCACCCCGGCGACCTGCTGCACGTCGACGTCAAGAAACTCGGCCGCGTCCCCGACGGCGGCGGCTGGCGGGCGCACGGCCGCAGCGAGAAGGTCCGCGGCCG
Organism: Saccharothrix sp. 6-C; assembly: GCF_016695385.1. Taxonomy (NCBI): domain Bacteria; kingdom Bacillati; phylum Actinomycetota; class Actinomycetes; order Pseudonocardiales; family Pseudonocardiaceae; genus Saccharothrix; species Saccharothrix sp. 6-C. The sequence goes on from NZ_CP064192.1 coordinate 7,008,990, forward strand.
GGGCATCGGCTACGACTACCTGCACGTCGCCGTGGACGACCGCACCCGCCTGGCCTACGTCGAGGCACTGCCCGACGAGCGCGACGCGACCTGCGCCGCCTTCCTGCACCGCGCCGTGGCCTGGTTCCGCGACCGGGGCGTCGTGGTGCTGCGGGTGCTCACCGACAACGCCAAGACCTACCGCGTCGGCGGCAACTGGCGGGCGGTCTGCGTCGCCCTGGGCATCCGCCGACGCTTCACCAAACCCGGCTGCCCCTGGACCAACGGCAAAGCCGAACGCTTCAACCGCACCCTGCGGACCGAGTTCGCCTACGCCCAAGCCTGGACCGGCAACGACCACCGCCTGACCGCCCTGCCCGACTGGGTCCACGACTACAACCACCACCGCGCCCACAGCGCCCTCGGCGGCCAGCCACCCATCACCCGACTGACCCCCTAGACGTCAACAACGTCACGAATCAGTACAGCTAGAGCTCGAACCGGTAGCCCATGCCGGGCTCCGTCACCAGGTGCCGGGGGTGCGCGGGCTCGGGCTCCAGCTTGCGGCGCAACTGGGCCAGGTAGACGCGCAGGTAGTGGGTCTCCTTCGCGTACGCCGGCCCCCACACCTCCTGAAGCAGCTGCTTCTGCGCCACCAGCCGGCCCCGGTTGCGGGCCAGGATCTCCAGCAGGCCCCACTCCGTGGGCGTCAGGTGCACCTCGACGCCCTCCCGGCGCACCTTCTTCGCCGCCAGGTCGACGGTGAACGACGCGGTCTCCACGACCGCGTCCCCGCCCTCCGCCACCGCCGACCGGCGCACCGCCGCGCGCAGCCTGGCCAGCAGCTCGTCCATCCCGAACGGCTTGGTCACGTAGTCGTCGGCGCCCGCGTCCAGCGCCTGCACCTTGTCGGCCGAGTCGACCCGCGCGGACAGCACGATGATCGGCACGGTCGTCCAGCCGCGCAGTCCCGCGATGACCTCGGCGCCGTCCACGTCCGGCAGGCCCAGGTCGAGCACCACCACGTCCGGCCTGCCCTCGGCCGCCGCCTTGAGCGCCGCCGTGCCGTCGTGCGCGGTCAGGACCGAGTAGCCGCGGGCCGACAGGTTGATCCGCAACGCCCGCACGATCTGCGGCTCGTCATCGACCACCAGCACCTTTGTCACGCTGAGACACTACGCCCGGACCACGCCCGCCGACCGGGTCCGACTACGTTCGGCGAGCTTCCTGACGGGCCCTTGATGCGAGCCCGTTCACCCTTTATGGCGTTTTGACGGGTCCTTCTCCGCATCAGTGCGGAAAGGGTGAGTACATCCGGGTGCGAATGCAATCATTCCCTGGACAGCCGTACTGCGAAAGTGCGAATGTCCTGTCCGAATTCGGACACTTGCTCACTCACGGTGAGCCACGAGGAGGTCTGATGACCACCAGTGTGACCAATCAGGACGCGTTACAACTCGTGGTCGCCGTGCACCGGCTGATCCGCAGCCTGCGCCAGTCCGCGTCCGTCCGGCGCCTGCAGCCCACCCAGCTGCTGGTGCTGGCGGAGCTCGCGTCGCAGGGACCGATGCGGATCGGCGAGATCGCGGTGCGCGCGCTGTGCTCGCAGCCGACGGCGACCACGGTGGTGACGGGCCTGGAGTCCAGCGGCCTGGTGCGCCGCGAATCCGATCCGGCCGACGGGCGGGCCACGATCGTCGAGCTGACCGGCCTCGGGCGGGACACCATCCTGTCCCTCGCGCACGGCGAGGCGGAGCTGCTGTCCGAGCGGATCTCCCGGCTGGAACCGGAGGAGCGCGACGCGCTCAGGTCGGTCACGCCGCTGCTGCGCAGGCTCGCCGACCCGGCGCGGTGAGCGCGCCCGTCAACCCCTCGGTCGGGGTTGGCAGCGCGGGCACGAGTAGGACGAGCGGTTCATGAACGGCTCGCGCCTGATCGCCGTCCCGCACCGCCGGCACGGCTCGTTCTCCCGCCCGTACACGGCCAGGGACCGGTCGAAGTAACCCGACTGGCCGTTCACGTTGACGTAGAGCGCGTCGAACGACGTGCCGCCCTCACCCAGTGCCTCGTACATCACCCGGGTGGCGTGCGCCAGCAGCTCGGCGGCCTTGGCCCTGGTCAGCTTGTCCACGGGCCGCGACCCGTGCAGCCGGGCCCGCCACAGCGCCTCGTCGGCGTAGATGTTGCCCACGCCGGAGACGACCGTCTGGTCGAGCAGGGCGCGCTTGACCTCGGTCCGCCGCTTCCGCAGCGCCGCGACCGCCGCGTCCGGGTCGAACGCCGGGTCCATCGGATCACGCGCGATGTGCGCCACCGGCCGCGGCAGCATGGCGCCGTCGACCTCGACGATGTCCGCCAGCGCCAGTCCGCCGAACGTGCGCTGGTCCACGAAGCGCAGCTCCGGCCCGCCGTCGGCGAACCGGACCCGCACCCGCAGGTGCTTCTCGTCCGGCGCGTCGACGGGCTGGACCAGCATCTGGCCGCTCATGCCGAGGTGCGCGAGCATGGCGTCGCCGCCCGACAGGTCGACCCACAGGTACTTGCCGCGACGGCGCGCGGCCTCCAGTCGCTGACCGGTCAGGCGCACGGCGAAATCCGCCGCACCGGGCAGGTGTCGGCGGATCGCGCGTGGGTGGAGGACTTCTACCGCTTCGACGGTCCTCCCGGCGACGTGCTCGTGCAGACCTCGGCGGACTACCTCGACCTCGGGCAGCTCGGGCACGGGCGGGTGATCAGTCCTCGGACTCGCGCTCGGCGGCGGCGGCCTCGGCCTGCTCCAGCTCTTCGAGCATCTCGTAGGCGGCGGCCTGCGGCTTGGTCGGCTTGAGCATCCAGCCGCCCGCCTGGGCGGTGTCGCGCACGAGGACCAAGCCCTGGATGCCGCCGTTGCGGCTGGCGTTCAGCGGGCGGGACGGACGCGCGTGGCGCGCGCGGCGGTTCGTCCGGACGTTCGTGGCATACATTTCGGCGTCAGTCTTCCTGAGTAGGTGAAGCCTGGGGTGAAGCCTGCGTGGCCGAGCCGGACGCGTGGCCGTTCCCGGACGCGCCGGTCTCCTCGGCGCGAACCCGTTCGTGCAACACGCGGTAGGCGGCCTCGGCCGCCTTCTGCTCGGCTTCCTTCTTCGTGCGCCCGTCCCCGGTCCCGTAGGCCTGACCACCGACGAGCACCGTGGCGGTGAACTCCTTGCGGTGGTCCGGGCCCTGGTCGTCCACCCGGTACTCGGGGACGCCAAGACCGGCGGACGCGGTCAGCTCCTGAAGACTCGTCTTCCAGTCCAGTCCAGCACCCCGCAGCGGCGCTTCCGCCAACAACGGGTCGAACAGGTGGTGAACGAGTTGACGCGCGGTTTCAATGCCGAACTGCAAGTACACCGCGCCGATGACGGCTTCCAGGCCGTCCGCGAGGATGCTCGCCTTGTCCCTGCCGCCGGTCAGCTCCTCGCCGCGACCGAGCAGCAGGTGCCCGCCCAACCCGTCGTCGCCGAGACCCCGCGCGACGCCCGCGAGGGCGTGCATGTTGACCACGCTCGCGCGGAGCTTGGCGAGCTGCCCCTCGGGCAGGTCGGGGTGCGTGCGGTACAGGTGATCGGTGACGACGAGGCCGAGCACCGCGTCGCCGAGGAACTCCAGCCGCTCGTTGGGCGGCAGACCACCGTTCTCGTACGCGTACGACCGGTGTGTGAGTGCGAGCGTCAGCAGCTCGGCGTCCAACGGGACGCCGAGCGCTTCGATCAACGGGGCGCGGTCGGCGGACCGACCGCGCGACGACCTACCCCCCACGATTCGCCGCTACCTTCGCCAGAGAGGTGATCAGGCCGGCTGGACGACCTGGCGGCCGTCGTACTGGCCGCAGGCCGGGCAGGCGACGTGCTGGGGCTTCGGCTGGCGGCAGGCCCGGTTCTGGCACGCCACCAGGTGCACGGCACTGGTCTTCCACTGAGCGCGGCGCGAGCGCGTGTTCGAGCGCGACATCTTCCGCTTCGGGACGGCCACGACTAGTTCTCCTCTGGATTGTCACGATTCCCGTCGAACCGCTCTTGCAAGGCGGCCCAACGGGGGTCAATCGTCTCATGCCCGTGGTCGGGGCCGAGATCAGCCAGCCTGCCGCCGCAGTCGACGCACAGCCCGAGGCAGTCCGGCGAGCACAGCGGCACCTGCGGCAACGCGAGCACGATGGCGTCGCGCACCACGGGTTCGAGGTCGATCAGGTCGTCGTGCAGACGGCTGACCTCGTCCTCTTCGGTGGTCTCGTCGGTGGTGCTGTCCGGGTAGGCGTACAGCTCGGTCAGCTCCACCTCGACCTCCGCCGACAGCGGGTCCAGGCAGCGCGAGCACTCCCCTTCGACCACCGTCGCGGCCGTGCCCGTCACGAGCACGCCTTCGACCACCGACTCCAACAAGAGGTCGAGTTCGACGTCGCCCCCCGCCGGCACCGCGATCACGCCGAGAAGGCCGACGCCCTCCGCGGGCACCGTCCGGCGCACACCGCGGCTGGAGCCCGCTCGACGCCCGAGGTCCCTGGTGTCGATGACCCAGGGCCCGGTCGCTGTGGGACGCGCGGAGGCGTGACGATGCTCAGACATGATGTTTGGTGTTGCCGTCGGGGACTTACCACGACCAGCCGGTCAAGGGTACGGGACAACGGGCGTCCACGTGAAATCGGCTGGTCGGAGCGTCGTCCGGTCGGGTTATTCGTGGTAGTCGAACGGCGCGGCGGCGCTCGCGACGGCCGGGCCGCGCAGGTGCGAGCGACCCTTCCCGACGCTGCGCAGGGTGTGCGCGAGCAGGTCCTCGAAGTCGGCCAGCTTGCCGTCCACGTACGCGTCGCACTCGTTGCGCAGCCGGATGGCCTCCGTCTGCGCCGCGTCCAGCACCCGGGCGGCCTCGGCGTGCGCGGCCTGCACGACCTCGGTCCCGTCGACCAGGCGCGCCTGCTCCGCCCGGCCCTCCTCGATCGCGCGCTCGTAGTTGGCCCGGCCCGCCTGGACCATGCGGTCGGCCTCGGCGTGCGCCCGGCCCACCAGGTCCTCGTACTCCTGGCGGCCCGCGGAGACGGTGCGCTGCGCCTGGTCCTCGGCGTCGGCGACCATCCGCTCGGCCCGCGCCCGCGCCTCGGACAGCATCCGCTCGGCCTCGTGCTGCGCCTCGGAGACCATCCGCTCGGCGTCGGACCGCGCCTTGCTCACGGCCTGGTCCGCGTCGTGCTGGGCCTTGCCGACCAGCTCGTCGCGGTGGTCGAGCACGTCCTGGGCGTCGTCCAGCTCCGCCGGGATGGCGTCGCGCACGTCGTCGAGGAGTTCGAGCACGTCGCCGCGCGGCACGACGCACCCGGAGGTCATCGGCACGCCACGCGCTTCCTCGACGATCGTGACCAGCTCGTCGAGGGCCTCGAACACCCGGTACACGTCTCACTCCTCGCGCCCACAGCAGTACCCGTCCTAGTGTGCCCTGCCGATCTCGTCGCCGCCGGGAGATCGGCAGGGCGTGTCCGGCTACCGGGTGATGTCCGCCGGGACGGGGCCGGCGCGGTGGTCCGGGCTCGCGTCGCCGATCACGACCCGCCGCGCGCCACGCGTGCGGAGGCCCGTCGTCTTGACCGCGCCCACCTCGCAGCAGCCGGTCGAGCACGCCTGCGCGGCCGTGGAAGGTCCACTTGTCCTGCGGATACGGCCGCACGGTGTCGACGGCCCGGGCGGGCGGGCCGACAGGCCGACCTCGCGGCAGGCGGCGTGCCGCCCGCACCGGCGCGACCGCCCGAGCGGGCGCGGTGGCCGTGCCCGCTCGGGGAGGGCAGCGCCTTCGCGGTGCGCGATGTGATCTCGCTCATGCCGGTGAACGGTCACCGCACCGAGCGACGAGCCGGTTCACGGACCGTGAACGGTCAGCGACCCTCGGCGAGCCGGGCGGAGAGCCGGTCCTTGATCGTGGGGGGCAGCAGGCTCGTCACGTCGCCGCCGTAGGTCGCCACGTCCTTGACCAGGGAGCTGGCCAGGAAGCTGTAGATCGGGTTGGTCGGCATGAACAGCGTCTCGACCCCGGTGAGCTGGTGGTTCATCTGCGCCATCTGCAGCTCGTAGTCGTAGTCGCTGACCGCCCGCAGGCCTTTGACGATGGCCTTGATGTCGTTCTCCAGGCAGTAGTCGACCAGCAGGCCGTGCCAGGCGTCGACGCGGACGTTCGGCCACTGCGCGGTGACCTCGCGCAGCATTTCGGTGCGCTCCTCCACCGAGAACAACGTCTTCTTGTTCTTGTTGATGAGCACGGCGACGACGACTTCGTCGAAGAGCTTCGCCGCTCTGCCGATGATGTCCAGGTGTCCGTTGGTGGCCGGGTCGTAGGAGCCGGGGCACACGGCACGCGTCATGGTTTCGGACGGTAGCACCCGATCGGACGCGTCCACTCCGGTGCGTGGTCGGCATCACCCGGAGGCGTCAACCTGTTCGGCCCAGTGCAGCGCCGTGTCGCCGTATCGCTTGCTGCGCAAGGATTCCACCGGGCTTGGCCAAATCGGTTCAGGGCTGCGCGCGCCCCGTTCGACGACGAACAGCGAGCCCGGTTTCGTCCAACCGTTCGTGACCAGCGACGCGAGGAGCCGGTTGAGCTGTTCGTCCGTCACCGCGTAGGGCGGATCGGCGAAGACCACGTCACAGGCGACCTCCGCCGCACCGCCCGCCACGGCCTCCGCGGTGCGGTTGACGACCGTGGCGCCGGGCAGCGCGACCACCTTGGCGTTGCTCTTCAAGACTTCGGCAGCCCGCTTGTCCGACTCCACGAACGTGGCCCTCGCCGCGCCCCTGGACATCGCCTCGAACCCGAGCGCCCCGGACCCCGCGTACAGGTCCAGCACCACCGCGCCGTCCAGGTCGACCAACGTCTCCAACGAGCTGAACAACGCCTCCCGCACCCGGTCGGAGGTGGGTCGGGTACCCCTGGGCGGCACTCGCAGCCGGCGGCCACCGGCGGCGCCCGCGACAATCCTGGTCACCGGGTCATCGTCCCACCGCGAGTGCCTGCCACCACCCGTCGACCTCCGGCGGCTGCCCCACGTCGACCCGCTCGCCGGGCCTGGGCACGGCCAACGGCACCCCGTGCGCCTTCGCTTCCCGCCACACCCGGTCCACCGGTTCGGTCCAGTCGTGGAACGCCAGGTTGAAGGTCGCCCAGTGCACCGGGATCAGCAGGCCGCCCCGCACGTCCCGGTGCGCCGCCACGCCCTCTTCCGGCGTCATGTGGATGTCCGGCCACCCGGGCCCGTAAGCACCGATCTGGATCAAGGACGCGTCGAACGGGCCGTGCTCTTCACCGATCGTCCGGTAACCGTCGAAGTAACCCGTGTCACCGCTGTAGTAGACGCGGTGCCGCGGCCCCTTCAGCACCCACGAAGCCCACAGCGTGTTGTCCCGCTGGAAGCCCCGACCGGAGAAGTGCTGCGCCGCCGTGGCCACCAACGTGACCCCGGCCACTTCGTGCGACTCGTCCCAGTCCAGCTCGACGATCCGCTGCTCGGGCACGTCCCACCGGCGCAGGTGCGCCCCGATCCCGAGCGGCACCACGAACACCGCGTCCGTGTCCGCCGTCAACGCGCGCACCGTCGCCAGGTCCAGGTGGTCGTAGTGGTCGTGCGAGATCACCACCGCGTCCACCCGCCCGACCTCGTGCAACGCGTGCGGCACCGGGTGCAACCGCTTCGGACCGACCACTTGCGACGGTGACACGCGGTCGCTCCACACGGGGTCGACCAACACCCGCGCGCCGTCGATCTCGACCAGCGTCGACGCGTGCCCGTACCAGGTGATGTGCAGCCCGTCCGCCGACCCGACGACCGGCGGCACCAACGGCACCTCCCCGACCGGCCGCCGCTGCTGCCCGCCGAAGAACATCTCCCGCACCGTCCCGGCCGCGCCGTCGGGCGGCATGGTCCGCGTGCGGGCGTCGTTGTGGAACTTCCCGTCGCGATACCGAGGCGACCGCCGCACCCGCTCCCCGCCGAGCTTCCCGCCCAACGCCGACGACACGTCCCGCGCCGCCCAGGCGAGAGCGCCGGCCGTGAGAGCGAGCAACCCAACCGCGACCTTCTTCATGCCCCGACCAACGCCAACCCCAACCCGGGGGTTCCCCCCACCGCGCTATGTGTCCACCAACACCACCAGCCCTCGAAGCCGCCCCACAACACACCACCAAGGCCCGATTTGACATGGGTTCGGGCGCCATAGGCTGGACGAAGCCGGGCAGGCGTGGCGGACGCCCTTCCCGCCATGCCTGCCCGGCTTCGGCCTGCCTGGGGTGCCCGTAAGGGCCCCATGTCAAATCGAGCCGTACTCCCCCCAACCCAACCCCGACCCCGACCCCGACCCTCACTCCAGCACGATCAGCAGATCCCCACCCTCGACCTGCTGCACCCCGCGCACGGCCAACCGCCTGACCCGCCCGGCCTTGGGCGCGGTGATCGCGGCCTCCATCTTCATCGCCTCGATCGTCGCGATCGTCTGCCCGACCTCGACCTGTTCGTCCTCTTCCACGCTCGGCGTGACGACCCCGGCGAACGGCGCCGCGACGTGCCCCGGGTTGCCCCGGTCCGCCTTCTCCGCCACGGGCACCTCGGCCGCGATCGACCGGTCCCGCACCTGGATCGGGCGCAACTGCCCGTTCAGCGTGGCCATCACGGTGCGGATACCGCGCTCGTCGGCCTCGCCGATGGCTTCCAGCCCGATCAGCAGCCGCACGCCCGGCTCCAGGTCGACCTGGTACTCCTCCCCCGGCTTGAGCCCGTAGAAGAAGTCCTTGCTGCCCAGCACACTCGTGTCGCCGTACGCCTCGCGGTGCGCGAGGAACTCCTTCGTCGGCGCCGGGAACAGCAACCTGTTGAGCGTCGCCCGCGGGTCGTCCTCCAGGCCCTTGACGTCGTCCTCGGTCAGCTCCGCGACGCCCTTCGGCGCGGCGCGGCCCTGCAACGCCTTGCTCCGGAACGGCTCCGGCCACCCGCCCGGCGGGTCGCCCAGCTCACCGTGCAGGAACCCGATCACCGACGCCGGGATGTCGAACCGACCGGGGTCCGCCTCGAACTCCTTCGGCGAGACGCCCGCGCCGACCAGGTGCAACGCCAGGTCGCCGACGACCTTGGACGACGGCGTCACCTTCACCAGCCGACCCAGCATCCGGTCGGCCGCCGCGTACATGGACTCGATCTCCTCGAACTTCTGCCCGAGGCCGAGCGCGACCGCCTGCGTCCGCAGGTTCGACAGCTGCCCACCGGGGATCTCGTGCGAGTACACGCGTCCCGTCGGGCCGGGGATGCCCGACTCGAACGGCGCGTAGACCTTGCGCACCGACTCCCAGTACGGCTCCAGGTCGCACACCGCCCGCAGGTCCAGGCCCGTGGACCGCTCCGTGTAGTCGGTGGCCGCGACGATCGCCGACAGCGGCGGCTGCGACGTCGTGCCCGCCATCGACGCCACCGCGCCGTCGACCGCGTCGACCCCGGACTGGATGGCCGCCAGGTACGTCGCGAGCTGCCCGCCCGCCGTGTCGTGCGTGTGCAGGTGCACCGGCAGGTCGAACTCCTTGCGCAACGCCGTCACCAGGCGCGCCGCCGCCGGCGGGCGCAGCAGCCCGGCCATGTCCTTCACCGCGAGGACGTGCGCGCCGGCGCCGACGATCTGCTCGGCCAGCTTCAGGTAGTAGTCGAGCGTGTAGATCCGCTCGTCGGGGTTGGAGAGGTCCGAGGTGTAGCACAGGCAGACCTCGGCGACGGCCGTGCCGGTCTCGCGGACGGCCTCGATCGCCGGCCGCATCTGCTCCACGTCGTTCAGCGCGTCGAAGATCCGGAAGATGTCGATGCCGGTCTTCGTCGCTTCCTGGACGAACGTGCTGGTCACCGCCTCGGGGTAGGGCGTGTAGCCCACCGTGTTCCGGCCGCGCAGCAGCATCTGCAGGGTGATGTTCGGCACCGCTTCGCGCAGCGCCGCCAGCCGCTCCCACGGGTCCTCGGCCAGGAACCGGAGCGCCACGTCGTACGTCGCGCCGCCCCACGCCTCCAACGACAGCAGCTGCGGCGTCATGCGTGCCACGTGCGGCGCGATGGCCAGCAGGTCCTTCGTCCGCACGCGCGTCGCCAGCAACGACTGGTGCGCGTCGCGGAACGTGGTGTCGGTGACGGCCAGCGCCTTGCCCTCCCGCAGCCAGCGGGCGAAGCCCTCCGGCCCCAGCTCCTCCAGCTTCTGCTTCGACCCCGCCGGCGGCTCGGCGTTCAGGTCGACCGCCGGCAGCTTCACCTTCGGGTCCACGACGGACGGGCGCGGGCCGTTCGGCCGGTTCACCGTCACGTCGGCCAGGTAGGTCAGCATGCGCGTGCCGCGGTCGGCGGAGTGCCGCGCGGTCAGCAGGTGGGGTCGCTTCTCGATGAACGACGTCGTGACCCGGCCCTCGTAGAAGTCCGGGTCGTCCAGCACCGCCTGGATGAACGGGATGTTCGTGGACACGCCCCGGATGCGGAACTCGGCCACCGCGCGCCGCGCGCGGGCCACCGCGGCGGAGAACGTGCGCCCGCGGCACGTCAGCTTGACCAGCATCGAGTCGAAGTGCGCGCCGATGACCGTGCCCGCGCCGGTCGTGCCGCCGTCCAGCCGGATGCCCGAGCCGCCCGGCGAGCGGTAGGCGCTGATCATGCCGGTGTCCGGGCGGAAGCCGTTGGCCGGGTCTTCCGTCGTGATGCGGCACTGCAGCGCCGCGCCGCGCAGCTGCACGGTCTCCTGGCTCAGCCCCAGGTCGGCCAGGGTCTCGCCGCCCGCGATGCGCATCTGCGACTGCACCAGGTCCACGTCGGTGACCTCTTCGGTGACCGTGTGCTCGACCTGGATGCGGGGGTTCATCTCGATGAAGACGTAGTTGCCGCGCGGGTCGAGCAGGAACTCGACGGTGCCGGCGTTGCGGTAGCCGATGTGCCGGGCGAACTTCACCGCGTCGGCGCAGATCCGGTCGCGCAGCTCCGGCGCGAGGTTCGGCGCGGGCGCGATCTCGATGACCTTCTGGTGACGGCGCTGCACCGAGCAGTCGCGCTCGAACAGGTGAATCACGTTGCCCTCGCCGTCGGCGAGGATCTGCACCTCGATGTGCCGCGGCTCGACCACGGCCTGCTCCAGGAACACCGTCGGGTCGCCGAACGCCGACTCCGCCTCGCGTGACGCGGCCTCCAGCGACTCCCTGAGCTGGGCGGGCTCTTCCACCCGCCGCATGCCGCGTCCGCCACCACCCGCGACGGCCTTCACGAACACCGGGAACGAGATGTCCTCGGCGGCCCGGACCAGGGCGTCGATGTCGCTCGACGGCTCGCTGGACTTGAGCACCGGCAGGCCGGCCGCGCGGGCCGCGGCGATCGCGCGGGCCTTGTTGCCGGTCAGTTCGAGCACGTCCGAGGGCGGGCCGACGAACGTGATGCCGGCGTCCGCGCAGGCCTTGGCCAGCTCGGGGTTCTCGGACAGGAAGCCGTAGCCGGGGTAGACCGCGTCGGCGCCCGCCTTGCGCGCCGCCTTGATGATCTCCTCGACGGACAGGTAGGCCCGGACGGGGTGGCCGGGCTCGCCGATCTCGTAGGACTCGTCGGCCTTCAGCCGGTGCAGGGAGTTGCGGTCTTCGTGGGGGAAGACGGCAACGGTGCCGGCGCCAAGCTCGTAGGCAGCGCGAAAGGCCCGGATCGCGATCTCGCCGCGGTTGGCGACAAGAACCTTGCGGAACATGCGGCGTTCCCTCCCGGTTACTCGGCGAGTCGCGCCCGAGCGCGGGCGGAACTCGATGAATCAAGGCACGCTACCGTGCGCTTCCCGCCCCTCGGGAGTTCCATCTCACGTGACGGACGTCATCGTGATCGTTCACTCACCCGGTCAAGGCAGGCGCGACCTGGGATCACGCTCCGGGATTCTCCCTTGTGAGGTCGCCCGGCGCAGCCCCCACGCGCACGGCGGATTGACGGACCGGCGGCGGAGGCGCGGTGCGGCCCTTTACCGCACCGACCGCCATCGCGCCTTCACCCCACACGGTGGATCATCGACTCGTTACGGTGCGTTCGCTGCATCGGGTGACTACGGCCGGCGACTTCTCGGTAGGGTTGGCCGCATGGCCGGGGCTGAAGGGACTGGGCAGCCTGCTGCCCGCACCCATTTCGACGTCGTACTGCGCGGGTACAACCAGCGTCAGGTGAACGAACGGGTGACGCGGCTCGAGTTCGACCTCAAGAACTCGAACCGGGCCCGGGACGCGGCGTCGGCCCAGGCCGCGGAGCTGGGCAAGCTGCTCACCTCCACCCGCGCCGAGCTCGACAAGGTCAAGTCCCAGCTCGGCAAGCTCGCCGCCAGCCCCTCCAGCGCGTCCAACGTCACCGAGCGCGTGCGCGTGATGATGACGTTGGCCGAGGAGGAGATCGCCGACATCCGCAAGGCCGCGCTGGACCAGGCCAACGCCACCCGCGCCGAGGCCGAGCGGGCCGCGGCCGAGGGCAAGGCGGCGCACCACCGCGCGATGGGCGAGCTGGAGGACCGGCGGCGGCAGCTGGAGGCGGCCCACCAGCAGCGGACCACCGAGCTGGAGCGGCAGTACGACGAGCGCCGCACCGAGCTGGAGCGCTCGCACGAGGAGCTGCGGGCCAAGCTGACCGCCGAGCACGAGGCGTTGATGGCGGAGGCCCGCGCCGACCGCGAGAAGCTCACCGCGGACTTCGAGGCCAAGACCGCCGAGCTCGAGGCGAAGCGGGTCGAGCTGGAGCAGAAGTACAAGGGCTACCACGACGACCTCGACAAGGAGTACGACGAGCTGCGCACCAAGCTCCGCAAGGAGCACGAGGTGCACGTGGTCGAGGCGAAGGCCGAGGCCGTGAAGCTGCTCGAAGCCGCTCGGACCGAGGCCGCCGAGCTGCGCGCGGAGACCGAGAAGCAGGTCGCCGAGCTGGAGTCCGAGGCGCTGGCCAAGACCGAGCAGACGATCAGCGAGGCCAACGCGCTGGCCGAGAAGACCGTCACCGAGGCCGACGCGCACGCCAAGAAGACCATCACCGAGGCCGACGCCCACGCCGACCGGCGCACCACCGCCGCCGACCGGAAGCTGGCCGAGCTGCACCGCGTGCACCGCACGGTGAGCGAGCAGTTCGCCGCGGCCCAGGAAGCGGTCTCCCGCGCGGTCGCCACGCTCACGCCGCTGGACGAGGAAACCGCAACCGACCAGCCCGCAGCCGACCACGCGGCGGGCACGTCGACCGAAGCGGCAACCGGCCCGGCCGCGGACGCGGACCCGCCCACCAAACCGGCGACCGCCAAGCCCGTGCCCGCCAAACCGGCCGGCTCCAAGCCCGCCGCCAAGGCCAAGGACGTCGACCCCTCCGAGCAGCCGACCACCCAACTGCCGGTGCCCAAGACCAGGCAGTCCAGGTAACCGGGTCTGCCCGCGGTCAGCTCACTGGGGCAGCTGGTCGGCCGGCACGACCTCACCCTGCTCCGGCACGGTGATCCCGACCGGCTCGCCCCACCCGCGGAACCGGGTCGTCGACTGCTTCACGACCTTGCCGTCCAGCTCGAACCGGTACTCGGCGCGCACCGGCGCGCTCGTGTCGTCCACCCACACCGACGCGGCGATCTTCACGCCGTACTCGGCCAGCTCGGTGTGCTGGAGCTGGATGTCCTGGTCCTGGATGACCTTCGCCATCTTCAACGGGTCCACCACCAGGTCGAACCGCGTCACCGGCGCCCCGTCCACCTGTTCGGCCGACCTGCCCACGATCAGCGCCGCCCGGGGCTGCACGTAGTCCAGCTCCGCGCCCGGCACCGCGCTCGGCCCGAAGCCGCGCAGCAGCGCGGCCACCTCGCCACCGCTCGCCGCCGGGTAGAAGCCCCACTTCTTGCCCGCGGGCATCGGGGCGCCCTCGACCTGCACGTACGTGCCGTCGCGCACCACCACCAACGCGATCTTCCTCGGCTGCCCGCCGGTCGACACGTCCATCGTCATCGACCCGGTCACGTCGTCACCGTCGCGCCGCAGCACGCCGTCGGTCACGTTGCGCACCTCGGTGGCCTGCCCGTCCGAGGCGAAGCCCTCGGTGTGGAAGGTCGCCGTGCCCAGCTCGGCCCGCCGCTGCTCGATGCGGTCGGCGAGCACCGCCAGGTCGCCCTTGGGCAGCGAGGACGTGGTCGGGGCCCGGTCGTCGGCGGGCGCGGCCGTGCACGCGACGAGCACCAACGGAACCAGGGCGAGCAGGAATCGGCGCACAAGCCAGGGTAACCGGCGCGCCCGCGCAGGCCCGTGACCCGGCCACGACCCTCCGCGCTCCCCGGGAACCAGGTGTCGGCTACGCCTTCTCCAGGTACTCCGCCCGCTCGTCGTCCAGCAGCCCCGCCACGAGCCCGGCCAGCCCGGGGTGCGCGGTCAGCTCAGGGTCCGCCTCCACGACCTCCTGCGCCACCACCCGCGCCTCGGCGATCACGTCCTCGTCGCGCAGCAGCGACAGCATCTTCAGCCCCGACCGCGTCCCGGACTGCGCCGCGCCGAGGATGTCGCCCTCCCGCCGCAGCTCCAGGTCCAGCTGCGCCAGCTCGAACCCGTCCAGGGTGGACTCCACGGCCCGCAGCCGCTCCATCGTCGACGTGCCGTCCGGCATCTCGGTGACCAGCAGGCACAGGCCCGCCGCGCTGCCCCGCCCGACCCGGCCGCGCAGCTGGTGCAGCTGGCTGACCCCGAACCGGTCCGCGTCCATGATCACCATGACGGTGGCGTTGGGCACGTTCACGCCGACCTCGACGACGGTCGTGGCGACGAGCACCTGCACCTCGTTCGCCGCGAACGCCCGCATCACGGCGTCCTTGTCCTCCGGCGGCATCCGGCCGTGCAGGATGTCGATCCGCAGGCCGCGCAACGGCCCCTCGGCCAGCCGGTTCGCCACGTCCACCACCGCGAGCGGCGGCCGGCGATCGGAACCGTCGTCCTTCGGCGAGCCCTTCGACGAGCCCTTGGCCGCGGACTCCTTCGGCGGCGCCTCCCCGTCGTCCTCCGCGTCGCCGTCGCCGATCCGCGGGCACACCACGTACGCCTGGTGCCCCTTGCGGACCTCTTCGTGGATCCGCTGCCACGCCCGGTCCAGCCAGCCCGGCTTCGCCGCCACCGGCACCACGGACGTGCTGATCGGCGAACGCCCCTGGGGCAGCTCGCGCAGCGCGGACACCTCCAGGTCGCCGTACACCGTCATCGCCACCGTGCGCGGGATCGGTGTGGCCGTCATCACCAGCACGTGCGGCGTCGACCCGCCGGCGCGCCCGCTCAACGCGGCCCGCTGCTCCACGCCGAACCGGTGCTGCTCGTCCACCACGACCAGTCCCAGGTCGGCGAACTCCACCTTGTCCTGGATCAGCGCGTGCGTGCCGACCACGATCCCGGCCTCGCCGGACACGATCTCCAGCAGCGCCCGCTTCCGCGCCGCCGTGGCCATCGAACCGGTCAGCAGCGTCACCCGGGTCGCGTGCTCGGCCCCACCCAGCTCGCCGGCCTGCCCGAGGTCGCCGAGCAGCTCCCGCAACGACCGCGCGTGCTGCGCCGCCAGGACCTCGGTCGGCGCGAGCATCGCCGCCTGCCGCCCGGCGTCGACGACCTGCAACATCGCCCGCAGCGCCACGATGGTCTTCCCCGAGCCGACTTCGCCCTGGAGCAGCCGGTTCATCGGGTGCTCGCCGGACAGGTCCCGGACGATCTGCTCGCCGACCTCGCGCTGCCCCGCCGTCAGCTCGAACGGCAGCCGGGCCTCGAACGCGTCGCGCACCAGACCGGCGCGGGGCGGGCACGCGGGCGCGGGGCGGGCCGTCGCCGAACGGCGGCGTTGCGCCAGCGTGAGCTGCACCGCCATCGCCTCGTCCCACTTCAACCGCTGCTGCGCGACGGTGATCGCGGCCCAGCCGTCCGGCCGGTGGATGTCGCGCAGCGCCTTCTCCAGGCCGATCAGCCCGCGCTCGGCGCGCAACGACTCCGGCAGCGGGTCCTGCGCCACCCCGTCCCACACCGCGAGGACCTGCTCGACGCAGTTGGAGACGTTCCACGACTGGATGCCCTGCGCCGCCGGGTAGACCGGGATCATCGCGCCCGCGAAGTCGGCCGCCGCGGCGTCCTCGCCGTCGAGCACCTGGTAGTCGGGGTGCGCGAGCTGGAGCTTGCCGTTGAACATGCCGACCTTGCCCGCGAACATCGCCTCGCGCCCCGGCAGCAGCTCCCGCTCGACCTTGCGCGAGCCGCGCCCGAAGAACACCAGGTGCAGGTCGCTGCTGCCGTCGGTGATCACGGCCTCCAGCAGCTCGCCGCTGCGCGACTTCATCCGCCGCTGCCGCGCGCTCTTGACCCGCGCCTGCACGGTGGCGTGCTCGCCCAGCTCCAGCCCGGCGATCTCGGTCAGCTTGCCGCGCTCGTCGTAGCGGCGCGGGTAGTGGCGCAGCAGCTCGCCGACGGTGGTCAGGCCGAGCCCGGCCTCCAGCGCGTCGGCGCTCTTCTTGCCGAGCACCGACACCAGCTTCTCGTCGAAGGTCGTCATCCCGGCCCATCCACCTACTCGACACCGACAGTCAGCAGGGCGTCGCGCTGCCCGCCCGGGTAAGCGGCCAGTTCCACCTCCGGGTGGGCGACGCGCAGGTGATCCTCCAACACCCGCTCGACCCCGTCCGGGGCGGCCCGCCCCAACAGCACGGTGACCAGCTCGCCGCCGCTGGCGAGCATCCGGTCGACCAGCCGGCACGCCAGCGCGCCCACGTCGGCCGGGTCGGGCTCGACCAGCACGACCTCGCCGTCCACCATGCCCAGCAGGTCGCCGGGGCGGCACCGGCCGACCCAGGTGATCGCCTCCCGGTCGGACACCGCGACCTCGCCGCGGCGGGTGGCCGCCGCCGCCTCGGCCATCGCGACCACGTCGTCGCCGGCGCGGCGGGTCGGCGAGTGCACGGCCAGCGCCGCCAGCGCCTGCACCGGGGAGAACGTGGGCACGACCACGACGTCCTGACCCGCGGCGACGGCTTGCGCGACGGCCTCGTCCAGCGGTTCGCGCCAGGTCGGGTCGCCGGGCAGCACGGTCACCTGCCGCGCCCGCGTGCTCACCACCACGGCCAGCAGGTCCGCGGCCGTCACCCCGTCGCCGGGCTCGAACACCACCGCGCCCTCGGACCGGAACAGCTCGGCCGCGCCCTCGCCCTCGACCAGCACGACGATCGCCCGGTCGCGCACGAACCGGGGCGCCTGGGCGGCGATCTGGTCGGCGAAGCGCGTCACCGTGATCCGGTGCGGCCGGCCGGCCCGGATGCCCGCCTCGACGGCCGCGCCGATGTCGTTGCAGTGCACGTGCACGGTCCACAGCCCGGCGCCGTCGCCGACCACGGACACGCAGTCGCCGACGGCCGTCAGCTCGCCCTTCAACGCTTCCACGGCCGGCGAGCCGTCCAGCAGGTACATGACCTCGTACTCGAACTCGGCCGACCCGGCCTCCCGCGCGGTGGTCAGCGGCTCGCGCGGCACCGTGGCGACGACCGGCGCGTCCTCGACCTCGCGCCCGGTGACCACCGCCGCCAACGTGTCCAGCAGCACCACCAGCCCGCGCCCGCCCGCGTCCACCACCCCGGCCCGCGCCAGCACGGCCAGCTGGCGCGGTGTGTCGGCCAGCGCCTCCGCGCCCGCCTTCGCCGCGACCGTGATCACCTCGTCCAGGTCGTCGGACGCGCTGTCGCGAGCCGCCTCGGCCGCCGCGCGCAGCACGGACAGCACCGTGCCCGCCACCGGCTCCGAGACGGCCGCGGTGGCCAGTTCGTCGGCACGCCACAACGCCCGCCGCAACGACGCGCCGGACGCCGTGGAGGCCCCTTGGACGGCCTCCGCCAGGCCGCGCAGCACCTGCGACAGGATCACCCCGGAGTTGCCCCGCGCACCGGCCAGCGCGCCTCGCGCGAGCGCGCCCAGCGCCGCGCCCACCGTGTCGACGGGTGTCCTGAGCAGCGCGTCCAACGCCGAGCGCATCGTCTGGAGCAGGTTGGTCCCGGTGTCGCCGTCCGGCACGGGGAACACGTTGCTGCGGTCGATGTCCTCCCGGTTGGCGTCCAGGGACCGAACACAGGCGTCCGCCCACTGGCGCACCGCGACCGCATCGAGTGCCTGCATGCCGGCGAGGGTATTCGACCCGGTTTGGTGGCAGAACGCGCCACCGGCTACCCTGACGGGGTTGCCATGCCCGGCTGAGGCTTGTGCACGCTTGCGCGCCCGCCGGGGCGTGAGTACCGATCAGGAACCTTAAGGAGTGGCTGACGTGGCTGCCGTGTGCGACGTCTGTGGCAAGGGGCCGGGCTTCGGCCATTCTGTCTCGCACTCCCACCGGAAGACGAACCGCCGGTGGAACCCGAACATTCAGACCGTGCGCGCGAAGGTTTCCTCTTCGACGCGGCAGCGGCTGAACGTGTGCACCTCGTGCCTGAAGGCGGGCAAGGTGGTGCGCGGCTGATGACCCGCGCCTGAGCTCGTCGAAAGGCCCCCGGAACGCGGTTCCGGGGGCCTTTCGGCATTCTCGGTGTTCTCGGTGTTCTGGGTGTTCTTCAGTCGCTCAGGGCAGCTTCCAGTCGATCGGCTCGGCGCCCTGCTTCACCAGCAGCTCGTTGACCTTGCTGAACGGCCGCGAGCCGAAGAAGCCGCCGGCCGCGGACAGCGGGCTCGGGTGGACCGACTCCACGCAGCGGTCGGCGCCCAGCAGCGGCTTGAGGGCCCGCGCCTGGCTGCCCCACAGGATCGCGACCAGCGGCGCGTCCCGCTCGGCCAGTGCCTTGATCGCCTGCTCGGTCACCGGCTCCCAGCCCTTGTTGCGGTGGGAGTTCGACTTGCCCGGCTGCACCGTCAACGCCCGGTTGAGCAGCAGCACGCCGCGCTCGGTCCAGGGCGTCAGGTCGCCGTTGGAGGGCTTGGGGTGCCCCAGGTCGGCCACGTACTCGGTGTAGATGTTGACCAGGCTCTTCGGGATGGGCCGGGTCTCCGGCGACACCGAGAAGCTCAGCCCCACCGCGTGCCCCGGCGTCGGGTACGGGTCCTGGCCGACGATCAGCACCCGCACGGAGTGGAACGGCTGCTGGAACGCCCGCAGCACGTTCTCCCCGGCGGGCAGGTAGGTCCGCCCGGCGGCCACCTCCGCCCGCAGGAACTCGCCCATCGCGGCGATGCGATCGGCCACGGGCGCGAGTGCCGCGGCCCAGCCGGCTTCCATGATCTCTTCAAGCGGACGTGCCACGGCGGGACCTTATCTCAGTCCAGGCGGCGCAGTCCCTTGCGGTAGAGCAAGATGTTGTCCACGTACTTGTCCACGGCGAACTGCCACGCGCCGTCCGGCACGACGTAGCCCTCGCGCACGCGGGCGGGCACGCCGAGCGCCATCGACCGGGCGGGCACGTGCCCCTCGAACGACACCACCGCGCCCGCGCCGACGATCGCGCCGGTCTCCACCACGGCGCCGTTGAGCACCACCGAGCCCGAGGCGATCAGGCAGCGGTCGGCGATGGTCGCGCCCTCGATGTGCACGTTGTGCCCGACCACGCACTCCGCGCCGATCAGCGTCGGGTGGACCTCCGTGCAGTGCACGACCGTGCCGTCCTGGATCGACGTCCGCTCGCCGACCTCGATGCGCCCGTAGTCGCCGCGCAGCACGGCCTGCGGCCACACCGAGGCGTGCGCGCCGATCCGCACGTCGCCGATGACCGTCGCGTCGGGGTGCACGTAGGCGTCCGGGTGGATCACCGGCTCGAAGTCGCCCAACGCGTAGATCGCCATCGCGGTCCCTCCCGGCCCGTCAGAGATCCTTCGCGAAGCAAAGGCTTTCCGGATGATGCCGGTAGACGCCGAAGTTGTCGATGCGCGCGTATCCATTGGCCCGGTAGAGGCCGATGGCCTCCGGTTGGCGCAGCCCGGTCTCCAGCACCATCCGCCGGCGACCGGCCGCGCGCGCCGCCG
Source organism: Saccharothrix sp. 6-C (assembly GCF_016695385.1). Classification (NCBI taxonomy): domain Bacteria; kingdom Bacillati; phylum Actinomycetota; class Actinomycetes; order Pseudonocardiales; family Pseudonocardiaceae; genus Saccharothrix; species Saccharothrix sp. 6-C. Next base: position 7,028,949 of record NZ_CP064192.1, read on the forward strand.
TTTCCAGCGACGCCAGCACGACCCGCGCGAGACCGCGGCCGCGCACGGCCTCCACCACGTACATGCGCTTGATCTCGGCGTCGCCGGGGCGCAGGGAGTGCTCGGCCACGTCGTGCGCGCGCCACCCGCCGCACGCCACCGGCACGCCGTCGAGGTAGCCGACCACGAAGTGCCCCGACGGCGCGGCGAACTCCGCCGGGTCGACCGGGGTGACGTCGCCCTCGCCGTAGCGGTCCACGTAGACCTGCTGGAGGTCGGCGATCAACTTCACCGAGTCTGGATGGTCATACGCGAGCGTGCATAGTTCCACATACCTGAGGCTACCTACCGCCAGTGCTCCCAGCCAGGGGGTTTCTCGTACGCGCGCCCGTCGACCGTCACGCCGCTGCCGTGCCGGACCGTGCCGATCGTGCGCCAGCCCTCGGGCACGGCCCCCGGCTCGGGGAACGTCGCCGCCAGGGCGTGATCCTCGCCACCGGTCAGCGCCCAGTGCCGGGCGTCCGCGCCGAGCGCCGCCGCGACGTCGATCAGCCGCGGGTGGACCTCCAGCAGCTCCGTGCGGATGTCGATGCCGATGCCCGACTCGTCCGCGATGTGCCCCAGGTCGGCCAGCAGTCCGTCCGACACGTCGATCATCGCCGTCGCGCCCGCCGCGGCGGCCTGGGGCCCGGCCTCGTAAGGGGGTTCGGGGTTCCGCTGCGCGCCGACGACCGCGACCGGCGACCGGAACCCGCGCTGCAGCACGGCCAACCCGCCCGCCGCCCAGCCGAGCCGCCCGCACACCGCGACGACGTCACCCACCTGCGCGCCCGACCGGGTGACGGGCTCGAAGCCGCCCATGTCACCCATCGCGGTAACGGAGATCACCAGTGTCGCGGACGACACCATGTCGCCGCCCACCACGCCCGCGCCCGCCACGGTCGCCTCCTGCCACAGCCCGGCGGTGATCCCCTCCACCACGGCCGACGGCGTGTCGGCGGGGCACGCGAGGCCGATCAGCAGGGCCGTGGGCATCGCGCCCATGGCCACCACGTCGGCCAGGTTCACGGCCGCCGCCTTGCGCCCCACCTGCTCGGGAGACGACCAGTCGAGTCTGAAGTGGACGCCTTCGACCAGCACGTCGGTGGACACCACCACGCGACCGTCGGGCGCCGCGACCACAGCCGCGTCGTCACCCGGCCCGAGCAGGGTGGTGGGCGGCTGCGTCCGACCTGCCGTCACCCGGCGGATGAGACCGAACTCACCCACCTCAGCGACCGTGTCCGCGTTGCGCGGCGGCTCCGGACGCAAGATTGCCTCCCGTTCTGAGCATTCGGAACCCCAACTGGGGTACGTTGCTGTGCACGTTCCTACCCCGACCTAACCTGTCGCGACGAAGGGGCACGCCGTGGTGCACGCATACATCCTCATCCAGACCGAGGTCGGGAAGGCAGCCGCCGTTGCGGCGGAGATCTCCGGCATCCCCGGTGTGGCCACCGCGGAAGACGTCACCGGCCCGTACGACGTCATCGTCCGCGCCGAGGCCGACACCGTCGACCAGTTGGGGCAGCTCGTGGTCGCCCGCATCCAGAACGTGGAGGGCATCACGCGAACGCTGACCTGCCCGGTGGTCCATCTCTAGGCCCGTGCTGTCATAGCCGGGTGGCCCAGGAACCGGAACCCGCCTCGCTGCTCCCCCGCCCGCTGCTCGTCGTCGCCCTCGGGCTGACGGCGCTGCTCGTGGTGGGAGTGGCGGCGGCGGGTCTCGTCCTCGGCGGCCGCGACGACGCGGCGGACCCGTCCGCCGTGCGCACCGGGCCCGTGGCGCTCGTGCCGGTGCCCGCGCCGGAGGCCGGGTCGGCCGAGTGCGCGGCGCTGCTGGGCGCGCTGCCCGCGCAGCTCCTGTCCGGTGGCGTCACCCTGCCCCGCCGCGAGCTGGCCACCCCCGCGCCGGCCGGCGCCCTCGCGTGGGGTGACGAGCGGCACGAGCCCGTCGTGCTGCGGTGCGGGCTGGACCGTCCCGGCGACCTCACCCCGACCTCCCAGCTGCGGGTCATCTCGGACGTGCAGTGGCTGGAGGTGTCCGACGGCGGTTCGGCCACCTGGTACGTGGTGGACCGGCCGGTGTACGTGGCGCTCACCGTGCCGTCCGACGCGGGCACGGGGCCCCTGCAGGACGTCTCGACCACGATCCGAGACACCCTCGCCAAGGGCCCCGTGGACACCAAGGGCTGACTAGCGCAGGCCCGTGCCGCGGGCGATCGCCGTCTCCACCAACGTGGTCAGCAGCGCCGGGTAGTCGACGCCCGTCTCGGCCCACATCCGCGGGTACATCGAGATCGGCGTGAAGCCGGGCATGGTGTTGACCTCGTTGACCACGAGCTCGTCGTAGTCGGTGACGAAGAAGTCGACCCGGGCCAGGCCCTGGCAGTCCAGCGCGCGGAACGCGGCGACGGCCATCTCGCGCAGGTCGCGGGTGACGTGCTCGTCGAGCTTGGCGGGGATGTCGAACTCGCACACGTCGTCGAGGTACTTGGCGTCGAAGTCGTACCAGTCGACCTCGCCGCCGACGATGCGCAGCTCGGCGGGCAGCGACGCCTCGACGCGGCCGTCCGGGAACTCCAGCACGCCGCACTCGACCTCGCGGCCCGAGACGGCGGCCTCGATGATCACCTTCGGGTCGGTCTTGCGCGCCAGCGCGATCGCGCTGTCCAGGTGGGCCCAGTCGACGACCTTCGAGATGCCGACGGACGACCCGGCGCGCGCGGGCTTGACGAAGACCGGCAGGCCCAGCCGCTCGCGGTCGGCCTCGGTCAGCGTCTCCTGCTCGCGCCGCAGCACCGCGAACTCGCCCACGGGCAGGCCCGCGCCCTTGAGCAGGCGCTTGGTGAACTCCTTGTCCATGGCGACCGCGCTGGCCAGCACACCCGGTCCCACGTACGGGATGTCGGCCAGCTCCAGCAGGCCCTGGATGGTGCCGTCCTCGCCCCACGCGCCGTGCAGCACGGGGAACACGACCTCCACGTCGGCCAGCACCTCGGTGGGCGCCACCGGCACCAGTTCGCTGCCGGACACGGGGACCAGCGCGTTGACGGTGGGCAGCTGCCGGTCCCGCACTTCGAGCGCCTTGGTGTCGTCCGCGCCGATCACCCACGCGCCCGTTTCGGTGATGCCGACGGGCACGACGTCGAACCTGTCCCGGTCCAGGTGCGGCAGGACACTGCCGGCGGACAGGCAGGAGACCATGTGCTCGCTGCTGCGCCCGCCGAACACCACGGCGACCTTGGTCTTGCGCTGTGTCATGGCTCGGACCCTACCCGGATGGCGTAACCACCCACTGGCACCGCGCACCCGAGCGCACAACTCACGCGTCGCGAACGTACGACTCTCGCGAGAGTCGTACGTTCGCGACGCGTGAGTCCAACGTCCAGGCGTCCTGAGTTCAACGCTCGCGACGGGCCGGTGTGGTGGCGAGGATGCCGATCAGGGTGGGGATGGCGGCGGTCAGCTGCTCGCGCGAGCAGGCGCTGTAGCCGATCGCCGCGCCGTGCACCTTCGGCCGGCCCGCGTGGTGGCGGCCCAGGCCGTCCAGCCGCAGGCCGCGGTCGTGCGCCTCGGCCAGCACGTCGCGCTCCGCCTGCGCCGACGGCAGCGGCACGACGATGTGCGCGCCCGCGTCGTCGCCGAGCACGGGGATCCCGGCCTCGGCGAACGCCGCCGACAGCAGCGCGCGGCGCTCGGACAGCTCACGGCGGAGCTTGCGCAGGTGCCGGCCCAGGTCGCCGTTGCGCGCCAGCTCGACCAGGACCCGCTGCCCCGCCGCGGACGGGCTGGTGCCGGTCCGGTCCCGGTGCGCCATCACCTCGGCGGCGATCGGCTCGGGCGCGACCATCCACCCCGCGCCCAGCGTCGGCGTGAGGATCTTGCTCGTCGTGCCCAGGTGCACCACCACGTCCGGCGCCAGCGCGGCCAGCAACGGCAACGGCGCGACGTCGTAGCGCAGCTCGCCGTCGTAGTCGTCCTCGACGACCAGCCACCCCTCCGCCCGCGCCCGCTCCACCAGCGCCACCCGCCGCGCCGCCGACATCCGCCCGCCCATCGGGTACTGGTGCGCCGGCGAGCAGTACACGCCGCGCACCCCCGGCGGCACGGCCTCCACCAACAGCCCTTCGGCGTCCACGGGCGCCTGCACGACCTTCACCCCGGCCGACCTCAACGCCCACACCGCCCGCTGGTAGCCCGGCTCCTCCACCGCCACCGCGTCACCCGGCCGCAGCACGGCCGACCCCAGCTCCACCAACGCCGCCGTGGTCCCGCCGGTCGCCAGCACCAGCTCCTCCCGCAACCCGCCGCGCACCGCCAACCCCCGGTGCCGCAGCAGGTGCTCCGCCACCACCGCCCGGTACTCGGGCAACCCGCCCCGCGCCGGCCGGAACAACGGCTGCACGTCCGCCGCCGCGCGCCAGGCCCGCCGCCAGGCCGCCCGGTCCAACCCCTCCGCCCACGGCGCGCCGGGCGCGAGGTCCACCACGTCCACCGGCGCGGCGGGCGCCGCCACCCGCCGGGCCCGCGACTTCAACGCGCCCGGCGGCGTGGTCGTCACGTAGGTGCCCGACCCGTGCCGCCCCGCGATCCAGCCCTCGGCGTGCAGCTGCTCGTATGCTGCCGCGGTCACGGTCCGGCTCACGCCGAGCCGCTCGGCCAGCGCCCGGGTCGAGGGCAACCGGTCACCGCTGCGCAGCCGCCCGTCGCCCGCCGCCGTGCGCAGGGCGTCCGCGAGCTGCACGGCCAGCGGTTCGGCCGACTCGCGGTCCAGCACCACCGCCAACGCCGTCTCCGCCACAGTGGCCTCCTCAAAACGCCGAGAATTGGCACTTGAAGAAGGCCACTTTACCGGACAAGCTCGTCGCATGACGTTGTCACCGACGGACCGCAGCACCATCAAGCGCGGGCGCAACCGCGCCGTCACCGAACGCGAGGCGCTGCACGCGGTCCTCGACGCCGCTCTCGTCTGCCACCTGGCCGTCGTCGTGGACGACGCGCCGCTCGTGCTGCCCACCGGCTACGGCCGCGACGGCGACACCCTCTACCTGCACGGCTCGACCGGCGCGCGCAGCCTCCGCGAAGCCGGGACCGGCGTGCCCGTGTGCGTCGCCGTGACGATCCTCGACGGCGTCGTCTACGCCCGCTCGGTGTTCGACCACTCGATGAACTACCGCGCCGCCGTCGTGCACGGCACCGCCGTCCCCGTCACCGACCCGGACGCCAAGCTGCACGCCCTGCGCGTGCTCACCGAGCACATCGCCCCCGGCTCGTGGGACTACGCCCGCCCGCCGACGCCGAAGGAGCTGGCCGCGACCGCCGTGCTGTCGCTCGACCTGGCCGAGGCGTCGGTCAAGATCCGCAGCGGCCCGCCCGGCGACGAGGACGAGGACGTCGCCGCCAACGCGAGGTGGGCGGGTGTGCTGCCGCTGCGCACCGCGTGGGGCGAGCCCGAGCCGGACCCGGCGCTGGTCGGTGACTGGGACGTCCCGCCGCACGTCACCGCGCGGAGGTAGGCCCGGCGAGCGGGTCGAACCGGACCGGCCGGATGGTGCGCCCGCCGTCGCGGAACACGTGGATCGTGACGGCGGGGTCGGTGCCGTCGTTGCGCACCTGGTGCGCGTAGCCGGGCCCGAAGACCCGCGACTGGCCCGCCACCAGGTGGTGCAGCACCTGGGTCGGGCCCGGCGTGACGACCTCCGTCAGCGAGCCGCTGACCACGGTGAACGCGCCACTGGTGACGCCGTGGTCGTGCAGCTCGGCGCGTTGGCCGGGCAGCCAGCTCATCAGCCACACCTCCTGCTCGTCGGTGCGGTCGACCAGCGCGGCGAAGCGGGTCTCGGGGTCGTAGCGCAGCAGGTGGGCCCAGCGCTCCCGCCGTGCCGCCGTGTCGAGCGCGATCCGCACCGGGTGCAGGGCGGCGTGCGACTGGGGCAGGGCGATGGTGTTCTCCGGAACGGCGAACATGGTTCCTTCTCGGTGCTCGGTGATGTGGCGAGCCTCACGGGCTCGCGGGACGCGAGACGATCACCGGGAAGGACAGAGCGCGCTGGCGACCAGGCGCAGGTCGATGTGACCCCGCCCGTCGGTCATGGCGCGAAAAGACATGGTGACGAGGGTGGCAGCCGCCTCGCCGCCGCGCAACCACGTCCCACGAACTGGACCCGTCAGAGTGACCGGAGCACGTCCTCGACGAGGTCGGCGGTGTCCTCGCAGCCCGCGGACAGCCGCACCAGGCCCTCGGGCACCGGGTCGCCCCACTGCGCCCGCCGGTCCAGGCTCGTGTGCAGGCCGCCGAAGCTCGTGCTCGCGTAAACCAGCCGCGACCGCTCCAGGAAGGACGCCACCGCGCCCTCGTCGGCCAGCACGAACGTCAGCACCCCGCCGAACCGCCGCATCTGCCGCGACGCCACCTCGTGCGCCGGGTCCCCCGGCGCGCCCGGCCACCGCAGCCCGCTGACCGCCGGGTGGTCCTTCAAGACCTCGTGCAGCGCCGCCGCGTTCTCCGCCTGCCTGCCCAACCGCAGGTCGAGCGTGCCGAGACCCCGGTGGGCCAGCCACGCCTCGAACGGCCCGGGGATCGCGCCGCCGGTCGTCCGCGCCGCCCGCACCCGTTCCGCCAGGTCCGGGTCCGAGGTGGACACGTGGCCCAGCAGCACGTCGCTGTGCCCCGCGACGGCCTTCGTGTCGCTGCTCACCACCGCGTCCGCGCCCAGCAGCAGCGGCTGCTGCCCCAACGGCGTGGCGGTGGTGTTGTCCACCGCCACCAGCGTGCCCGCCGCGTGCGCGGCGGCCACCAACGCGCTGATGTCGCACACGTCCAGCCCGGGGTTCGACGGCGACTCCAGCAGCACCAGCCGCACGCCCTCGAACGACGGGTACGGCCCGGCCGTCGGCGCCTCGACCACCTCCACCGGCATGTCGGCGACCAGCGTGCGCGTCAGGTAGTAGCCGTCGCTCGGCACCACCACGACGTCACCGGGCGCGAGCACGACCCGCAGGAACGTCGAGATCGCCGCCATCCCGGACGGGAACAGCACGGTCGTGCCGCCGTCCAGCTCGCCCAGCGCCACCTCCAACGCCCGCCACGTCGGGTTGTGCACCCGCCCGTAGGTGTCGGCGCCGCCCAGGTGGTACGCGGACGCGAACACCGGCCCGGCCAGGAACGGCTCGCCCCGCACCGCCGGCGTCGAGTGCACCACGCGGGTGCCGTCGCCCCAGGTCATTGCCGTTCCGCCTTCCGCTCGCGCCCGAGCAGCGCCGTCGTCAGCACGCGCGGGTCCAGTCCTTCGTGGCACACCTGGTGCACGCCGTCGGTGATCGGCATGTCCACGCCCACCCGCGCGGCCAGCTCCCGGATCGACGAGCACGACTTCACGCCCTCGGCGACCTGCCCGTGCGCGGCCTCCTGCGCCTGCGCCAGCGAGTCGCCGAGACCCAGCCGCTCGCCGAACGACCGGTTGCGCGACAGCGGCGAGGCGCACGTGGCCACCAGGTCGCCCAGCCCGGCCAACCCGGCGAACGTCAACGGGTCCGCGCCCAGCGCCGCGCCCAACCGCGCCGTCTCGGCGAGACCGCGGGTGATGATCGAGGCCATCGTGTTGTCCCCGAACCCCATGCCCGCCGCCATGCCGCACGCCAGCGCGATCACGTTCTTGCACGCGCCACCGAGCTCGCAGCCCACCACGTCGACGTTGGTGTACGGCCGGAAGTAGGAGTTCGAGCACGCGTGCTGCAACTCCACCGCGCGGTCGTGGTCGGTGCAGGCGATGACCGTCGCGGTGGGCTGCTCGGCCGCGATCTCCTTGGCCAGGTTGGGCCCCGACACCACCGCGACCTGGTCCTCCGGCACGCCGGCGACCTCGCGGACCACCTCGCTCATCCGCTTCAGCGTGCCCAGCTCGACCCCCTTGGCCAGGCTGACCAGCGTCGCGCCCGCCGGCAGCCACGGCCGCCAGCCGCCCAGGTTCTCCCGCAACGTCTGGCTCGGCACCGCCAGCACCACGGCCCCCGCCCCGGCCAGCGCCTTGCGCGCGTCCGACGTGGCGGTCAGGTTCGGGGGCAGCGCCACACCCGGCAGGTAGTCGTCGTTGACGCGGCCCGCCGTGATGGCGTCGGCCACGTCGGAGCGCCGCGCCCACAGCACCACGTCCGTGCCGGAGTCCGCGAGCACCTTCGCGAAGGCGGTGCCCCACGACCCGGCGCCCAGCACCGCGACCCGGTTCACGTCAGGCCTTCTTGGTGTAGAAGCCGTCGGGCGCCTGCTCCTCGCGGATCTCCGCGAGCAGGCCCTTCACGTCGTTCATCAGCACGTCGGTCACCTCGCGCAGCAGCGCCAGGTTCTGCGGCCTGCTGCGGTAGGCGTCCAGGTCGGCGGGCGGGCCCACCTTCGTCACCACGGTCTTGCGGGGGAACGGCCGGAACTTCTTCCGGTAGTGGTCGTAGACCTCGCGCGTGCCCCACCGCGCCGCGGGCAGCACCGGCACGTCGTGCTCCAGCGCGAGCCGCGCGACCCCGGTGCGCGAGGCCATCGGCCAGCCGTCCGGGTCGCGCGTGATCGTGCCCTCCGGGTAGATGATCACGACGAGGCCCTGCTCCAGGGCTTCGTGGGCGGCGCGCAGGCTCTGCTGCGCGTCGGCCGTGCCCCGGTACACCGGGATCTGCCGGGCGCCCCTGACCACCGTGCCGACGAACGGGACGTTCCACAGGCTGTGCTTGGCGAGGAAGTGCGGCACGCGGCCCTGCCTGTGCGTGAAGACGGCGTCGTAGACGGGGTCCAGGTGCGACACGTGGTTCATCACGATGAGCGCCCCGCCCGTCCTGGGCACCCTCTCCGCGCCTTCGTCGCGCCGCCGCGCCATCACCGCGGTGGCGGGGTAGAAGACCGCCGCGGCGAGCCCGACCCAGAAGCCGCCCTTCTCCTTGGCCACGTGCACTCCCTCTTCGTCGTGGACCTGGAGTCTTCCCCACGTCGCCAGGGGCGACAATCAGGCCCGAGGCCCCTGGCCAGGTCCAGCCGGCATCCGGGAGTATGGCGGGGTGGGAGCCGACGTCGACCTGGTGGTACCGGTCAAGACCCTGCAACGGGCCAAGACCCGGCTGGTCGGCGCCCGGCTGGACCGCCCGGCGCTGGCCCTGGCGTTCGCGGTGGACACCATCGCCGCGGCGCTGCCGGCCGTCCGCCGTGTGGTGGCCGTCACGTCCGACCCGTCGGTCGTCGCGGAGCTGCGGGCGCTCGGCGTCGAGTCGATCCCCGGCCCCGAGGGCCTGAACGAGTCCCTGCGCCACGGCTTCGACGTCCTGCGGTCCCGCGACCCCGCCTCCGCGATCGGCGCCCTCCAAGCCGACCTGCCGGCCCTCCGGACCGCGGAGCTCGCCGCCGCCCTCGCCGCCGCGCGCGGCCGCTCGTTCTGCCCGGACCGCCAGGGCACCGGCACCACGCTGCTCCTGTCGTCCCCCGGCGGCGACCTCGCGCCCGCCTTCGGACCCGGCTCCGCCGCCGCCCACTCGACCTCGGGGGCCACTCCCCTGCTCGGCCCGTGGCCGTCGCTGCGCCACGACGTCGACACCGCCGACGACTTGCGCCTCGCCGCCGACCTGGGCCTGGGTCCGCGCACCGCCGCCGCCGTCACGCCCGTCGGCGGCTGAGACCCCGTTCCCCCGGTCCGGTCAGGACTCCTTGGGCTAGCTTTGCCCCCGTGACCGACCACCCGACCGAGCGCGAGCAGGCCACGGTGAGCGCCCACCACCCCGACGGCTCGGCCACCGTGCTGCGCGACGACGGCGTGCTGGTCGACGTGACGGCCGAAGCCGTCGCCGAAGGCGGCTGGCGCTCGCTGCGCCCCGGCCAGCGGGTCGCGCTCGTGCGGGACGCCGCTGGTGACGTGCGCGGCGTGCTCCGCCCGGTGTGACGCGGAGTTCACTTCCTCGTCGGCTCAGCTCAGCGCGCAGCCGCCCATATTGGGGAACAATGCTGATCGTGAGCACGGAAGACACTCCCGACCAGCCCGCGCCGAAGCGACGGACGAGGACGCCGCGGACCGCGCCCGCCGCGAGCACCCCCCGCCGCCGTCCGCGCCCGGCCACCCGCCGCGGCGCCGCAGGCACGCGTGCGGGCACGACGGCGGCCACGGCGCAGCAACCCGCGCCGGCCGACGGCGCGTCCCGGTCGTTCCCGAGCTCGCCGCCCGCGGTCACGGCCACCGAGGCCCAGGCCGACCTGCCCGACGACCGGTACTTCAACCGGGAGCTGTCCTGGTTGGACTTCAACGCCAGGGTGCTCGCGCTGGCCGAGGACGCCTCCCAGCCGTTGCTGGAGCGGGCGAAGTTCCTGGCCATCTTCGCCTCGAACCTCGACGAGTTCTACATGGTCCGGGTCGCGGGCCTGAAGCGCCGCGACGAGACGGGCCTCTCGGTGCGCAGCGCGGACGGGCTCACCCCGCGCGAGCAGCTGGCGAACATGTCCAAGCGCGCCCAGGGCCTGGTCGAGCAGCACGCCAGGGCGTTCCTCGACCACGTGCAGCCGGAGCTGGAGAAGCACGGCATCAGCATCGTCAACTGGGCGCAGCTCAGCGACTTCGAGCAGCTGCGGCTGTCCAACTACTTCACCGACCAGGTGTTCCCGGTGCTCACACCGCTGGCCGTGGACGCCGCGCACCCGTTCCCCTACATCTCCGGCCTGTCGCTGAACCTCGCCGTGACGGTGCGCGACCCGGAGGGCGGCGCGGAGCGGTTCGCGCGCATCAAGGTGCCGGACAACGTGCCGCGCCTGGTCCGCGTGGAGAGCGACCGGACCAGCCCGACGGCGACGTTCCTGCCGTTGGAGGAGCTGATCGCGGCGCACCTCGGCGAGCTGTTCGCGGGCATGCAGGTGATCGAGTGCCACGCGTTCCGGGTCACCCGCAACGCCGACCTGGAGGTCGAGGAGGACCAGGACGAGGACCTGCTCAAGTCGTTGGAGCGGGAGCTGGCGCGCCGCCGGTTCGGGCCGCCGGTGCGGCTGGAGATCGCCGACGACATGACCGAGCACATGCTGGAACGGCTGCTGCGCGAGCTGGAGGTCGACCCGCACGACGTCGTCCAGGTGCCCGGCCTGCTGGACCTGTCGTGCCTGTGGCAGCTCTACAGCGTGGACCGCAAGCAGCTCAAGGACGCGCCGTTCGTGCCCGCGACGCACTCGGCGTTCGGCGAGCGCGAGACGCCCAAGAGCATCTTCGCCACCCTCCGCGAGGGCGACGTGCTGGTGCACCACCCGTACGACTCGTTCTCCACGTCCGTCCAGCGGTTCATCGAGCAGGCGGCGGCCGACCCGCGCGTGCTGGCCATCAAGCAGACGCTGTACCGCACGTCGGGCGACTCCCCGATCGTCGACGCGCTGATCGACGCGGCCGAAGCGGGCAAGCAGGTCGTGGCGCTGGTGGAGATCAAGGCGCGGTTCGACGAGCAGGCGAACATCAAGTGGGCGCGCGCGCTGGAGAAGGCGGGCGTGCACGTCGTCTACGGCCTGATGGGGCTCAAGACGCACTGCAAGACCTCGCTGGTGGTGCGGCAGGAGGGCTCGCGGATCCAGCGGTACTGCCACATCGGCACCGGCAACTACAACCCGAAGACGGCCCGGCTGTACGAGGACATCGGCATCCTCACCGCCGAGCCGACCATCGGCGCGGACCTCACCGACCTGTTCAACGTGCTCACCGGGTACGCCCGGCAGGACCACTACCGCAGCCTGCTCGTCGCGCCCTACGGCGTGCGGCGTGGGATCGTGGAGCGCATCGAGCGCGAGGTCGAGCACGCCCGGGCGGGCGCGCCCGCCGGTGTGCGCATCAAGGTGAACTCCCTGGTCGACGAGCAGGTCATCGACTCGCTGTACCGGGCGTCGCAGGCCGGCGTGCGGGTGGACGTGGTGGTGCGCGGCGTGTGCGCGTTGAAGCCGGGCATCAAGGGGCTGTCGGAGAACATCCACGTCCGGTCCGTCCTCGGCCGGTTCCTGGAGCACTCGCGGGTGTTCCACTTCGTCGGCTCGGGCGAGCACTGGATCGGCAGCGCCGACATGATGCACCGCAACCTGGACCGGCGGGTGGAGGTGCAGGTGCGGGTGACCGACCCGAAGCTCACCGCGCAGCTCGACGCGATGATGGACTCGGCGCTGGAACCCACCACGCGGTGCTGGGTGCTGCAACCGGACGGCGAGTGGGAGGCGTCGCCCGCGGACGGCACCAGGGTGCGCGACCACCAGACCGAGATGCTGCGCACCCACCGCGCGATCGGGTGAGTCGGTGATCCGGGCAGCGGGCGCCGTGCTGTGGCGCGAGGGTTCCGTGGCGGTCGTGCACCGGCCGCGGTACGACGACTGGTCCCTGCCGAAGGGCAAGCTGGACCCCGGTGAGACCGTGCCGGCCGCAGCGGTGCGCGAGGTGCTGGAGGAAACCGGGTACCACGCCGTGCTGGGTCGGCACCTGAGCCAGGTGTCGTACCGCGCTTTCGGCAAGCCGAAGGTCGTGGACTACTTCAGCGCGCGGGTCGCGGCGGGCGAGTTCACGCCGAACGACGAGGTGGACGAGCTGCGGTGGGTGCCGGTGGCCGAGGCGGCTTCCCTGGTGACGAAGCACACGGACCGCTCGGTGCTGGCGGCGTTCGCGGCGGAGCCCACCGACTTGGCCACCGTGCTGCTGGTGCGGCACGCGAAGGCGGGCAAGCGGGACAACTGGCCCGGTGACGACGACCTGCGGCCGTTGAGCTCGGCGGGGTGGCGGCAGGCCGGCGGGTTGCGGTCGATGCTGCCGCTGTGGGGGCCGGTGCGGGTGCACTCCGCGCCCAGGGTGCGGTGCGTGGAGACCGTCCAGGGGGTGGCGGAGGACCTGGGCATCGGCGTGCTGCTGGAGCCGAGGTTGTCCGAGGAGGGGTTCTGGCCGGACCGCGAGGCCGGGTTGGTGCGGCTGCTGGAGATCGCGGACGGCCCCGGCACACCGGTCGTGTGCAGCCAGGGCGGGGTGATCCCGGACATCGTCTCCACCCTCGCCGACCTGGGCGGTCTGTCGTTGGACGGCACGCCGTGCAAGAAGGGCAGCGCGTGGCTGCTGGCGTTCCGGCGGCCGGAGCCGGGCTGGTCCACTTCGGACTCGCACACGTCCTGGCCGCGGCTGGTCTCGGCGCACTACTTCCCCACCGCGCTGCCCGCCCCGACCGCCTGATCCGGGCGGCCCACTAGGCCGGTCGGGTCACGCCGGGAGTCCGTTCGAGCACCGCGGGTTCGCCGCCGGCGACCCGCGATCCGGGCACGCGTTCCGGGCTGCGGGCCACGGCCCCGGCCCGTTCCGGGCGTTCAACTCGGCTGTTCCGAACGCAGGACACGGCTGTTCCGAACGCAGGACATGGGCGTTCCGGAGGTAGGACACGCGGGGGTTCGGGGTTCCGAGGGGCTGAGGAGGTCGCTGCGGGGCCGGGACAGGGCCGGTAGGGGGAAAAGCGCCAGGGCCCGGTGCGCGTCCGCACCGGGCCCTGAGCGTCTGTTGCGTGCCTGGCCGGTGATCACCCGGCCCGACTTCACTTCTTCTTGGCCGGGGCCTTCTTCGCCGCGGCCGCCGGCTTCGCGGCTGCGGCCGTGGTGGCCTTCGCCGTCGTCGCCTTCGCCGTGGTGGCCTTCGCCGTGGTGGCCTTCTTCGCCGCCGCGGGCTTGGCCGCGGTCGCCGTCGTCGCCTTCGCCGTCGTCGCCTTCGCGGCGGTGGCCTTGGTCGCGGTGCTCTTGGCAGGCGCGGCCTTGGTGGCGGTGGCGGCGGGCTTCGCAGCCGCGGCGGTCCGGCGGGTCGCCGGCGCCTTGGTGGCTGCCGCAGCCGCACGCGTGGCCGTACCGGTGCTGCGCGTCGCGCGCGCAGTGGTGGTACGAGCGGTGGTGCTGCGGGTCGCCGGCGCCTTGGTGGCAGCGGCCGGCTTGGCCGCCGCACCGGCGGCGGCGGGCTTGGCGGCCGTCACGCGCGGCAGCTTCTTCGTGCCGCTGATGACGTCCTTGAACGTCGAACCCGCGCGGAACGCGGGCACGTTGGTCTTCTTGACCTTCACGGTCTCACCGGTGCGCGGGTTGCGAGCGGTGCGTGCCGCACGGGCGCGCTTCTCGAAGACACCGAAACCGGTGATGTTGACCTTCTCGCCCTTGTGGACGCTGCGGACGATGACGTCGACGATGCCGTCGACAGCGGCAGCGGCGTTCTTCTTGTCGCCAAGGCGCTCGGCGAGCGCCTCGATGAGCTGGGCCTTGTTCACCTTCAGTCCCTCCCAGGACGCTCACGGCCCTAGTCGGGCCGACTGATTGCCCACGGTAAGCCCATATGCAAGGAAATACCAATCGCCACGCCAGATTTCTTGTTGTGGCGTGGGCAATTACGACCTGTCGAGGGACACCCGGGCGGCCGGCGGAGGGATCGAAGGGGTCGGATTCCCGCTGTTCGGAGGGAATGCGACCCCTTCCCCGGTCACCCCGCGGGCAGCGGATCGGTAGTCGGCAACCAACCCTGCCTGCGCTGCTCGAACTCCGTGATGTCGTCGGCGTGGCGGAGGGTCAGGGCGATGTCGTCCAATCCCTCCAGCAGCCGCCAGCGGGTGTACTCGTCGACGGTGAAGGGGGCGGTGAAGTCCTTCGCCACAACCGTGTTCCGGGTGAGGTCGACGGTCACCTCGGTGCCCGGCTCGTTCTCCAGCAGCTTCCACAGCAATTCGACATCGGACTGCTCGCACTGGGCCGCCACGAGGCCCTGCTTGCCCGCGTTGCCCCGGAAGATGTCGGCGAACCGGGACGAGATGACCACCCGGAAGCCGTAATCCATGAGCGCCCACACGGCGTGCTCCCGGGACGACCCGGTGCCGAAGTCGGGCCCGGCGACGAGCACGCTGCCCGCCCGGAACGCCTCCTGGTTGAGCACGAACTGCTCGTCACCGCGCCAAGCGGCGAACAGGCCGTCCTCGAAGCCCGTGCGGGTCACGCGCTTGAGGTAGACGGCCGGGATGATCTGGTCGGTGTCCACGTTGGACCTGCGCAGCGGAACGCCGACCCCGGTGTGCCTGGTGAACGCTTCCATGTTCCTAGAACTCCCTCAGACCAGGTCGGCGGGCGACGACAGCGTGCCGCGCACAGCGGTGGCGGCGGCCACGAGTGGCGAGACCAGGTGGGTGCGCCCACCCTTGCCCTGCCTGCCCTCGAAGTTGCGGTTGGAGGTCGACGCGCTGCGCTCACCCGGCTTGAGCTGGTCCGGGTTCATGCCCAGGCACATCGAGCAGCCGGCCTGGCGCCACTCGGCGCCCGCCGCCAAGAACACTTCGTGCAGTCCTTCGGTCTCGGCCTGCGCGCGCACCCGCATGGACCCGGGCACGACGAGCATCCGCACGCCGTCGGCCACCTTGTGGCCGCGCAGCACGTCCGCCGCCGCCCTCAGGTCCTCGATGCGGCCATTCGTGCACGAGCCGAGGAAGACGGTGTCGACGTGGATGTCGCGCAGCGGGGTGCCCGCTTCCAGGCCCATGTAGGTCAGGGCCTTCTCGGCGGCCACGCGCTCGTTCTCGTCGACGATGGCCTCGGGGTCGGGCACGCTGGCGCTCAGCGGCAGGCCCTGGCCGGGGTTGGTGCCCCAGGTGACGAACGGCGTCAGCTCGTCGGCGTCGAGGCGGACCTCGGCGTCGAACTCGGCGTCGTCGTCGGTGCGCAGGGTCTTCCAGTACTCGACCGCCGCGTCCCAGTCCGCGCCGGACGGCGCGTGCGGACGGCCCTGGATGTAGTCGAACGTGGTCTGGTCCGGCGCGATCATGCCCGCGCGGGCGCCCGCCTCGATCGACATGTTGCACACGGTCATGCGGGCTTCCATGGACAGCGCCTCGATCGCGCTGCCCCGGTACTCCAGGACGTAGCCCTGGCCACCGCCGGTGCCGATCTTCGCGATCACCGCGAGGATGATGTCCTTGGCCGTGACACCGGGCTGCAACTCCCCGTCGACCGTGATGGCCATGGTCTTGAACGGCCGCAGCGGCAGCGTCTGGGTGGCCATCACGTGCTCCACCTCGGACGTGCCGATGCCGAACGCCAACGCGCCGAACGCGCCGTGCGTCGACGTGTGGCTGTCACCGCAGACGACCGTCATGCCGGGCTGGGTCAGACCCAGCTGCGGGCCGACGACGTGCACGATGCCCTGCTCGGCGTCGCCCATCGGGTGCAGCCGCACGCCGAACTCCGCGCAGTTCTTGCGCAGCGTCTCGACCTGCGTCCGCGACACCGGGTCGGCGATGGGGAGCTCGATGTCGATCGTCGGGACGTTGTGGTCCTCGGTGGCGATCGTGAGGTCCGGGCGGCGGAGCCCGCGCCCCGCCAACCGCAGGCCGTCGAACGCCTGCGGGCTGGTCACTTCATGCAGCAGGTGGAGGTCGATGTAGAGCAGGTCCGGCTCCGCGCCACTGCCGTGGCGCACGACGTGTGCTTCCCACACCTTCTCCGCGAGCGTGCGGCTCATCGCAACTCTCCCAAGATCTGGACAGTCGATAGATCTGGACTTCCCAGACAGTGGGAAGTTAGTATCGGCTTGTGGGACAGCATAGCGGGATCGGCGTGCTCGACAAGGCAGTGGCCGTCTTGAACGCCGTCGCAAAGGATCCGTGTGGGCTCGCCGAGTTGTGCAACCGGACGGGCTTGCCGAGGGCTACCGCGCACAGGTTGGCGGTCGGGCTCGAGGTGCACCGGTTGCTGCGACGGGGTTCCGACGGCCGCTGGCGCCCGGGCGCGGCACTGGCGGAGTTGGCGGGCGGTGCCACCGACCCGCTGCTCGACGCGGCGTCCTCGGTGTTGCCGAGGTTGCGCGACATCACGGGGGAGAGCGTCCAGTTGTACCGGCGGGACGGGATGCAGCGGATCTGCGTGTCCTCCGCGGAACCACCGAGTGGTTTGCGCGACACCGTGCCGATCGGCGCGCGATTGCCGATGACGGCGGGTTCCGGCGCGAAGGTATTGGCGGCGTGGTCCGATCCGGGAACTCAGCGGTCCGTTCTCGCGGACGCCGTTTACGGCGAGCGCACATTGTTGGAAGTGCGCCGCCGGGGTTGGGCACAATCGGTGGCGGAACGGGAACCGGGCGTGGCGAGCGTTTCCGCGCCGGTCCGGGACAGCACCGGCACGGTGGTCGCCGCGGTGTCGGTTTCCGGCCCCATCGACCGCATGGGCCGCCGTCCGGGCGCCCGCTGGGCCGCGGACCTCCTGGCCGCCGCCGAGGCCCTCCAGAGCCGTCTCTGAGGCCTGGCTTGCACTAATGGGCTCCCGTTCCCGCCACACGCCGATCGGTGGCGGGAACGGGAGCCCGCTTGCGCGGGGGTGCAGGGGGCGAAGCCCTCCTGCCCGGGGTCCGGGGGTGGAACCCCCGGTGTAAATGCGAAAGATCCCTGTTTCGCATAAGCGAAACAGGGATCTCCCTGATCTGTAGCCCCGATGGGATTCGAACCCACGCTACCGCCTTGAGAGGGCGGCGTCCTAGGCCGCTAGACGACGGGGCCGGGAACTTTCGATATTCACTTTAGCAGATCTTGTCTTGCTGTCCTGCGTTGCGAGTAGCTTACCACACTTGGTTTCGCACTTCGCAGCTGGGGTACCAGGACTCGAACCTAGACTAACTGAACCAGAATCAGTCGTGCTGCCAATTACACCATACCCCATTGGTTTCCCGGTTCGACTCCCTGTCGGTCTTGCTCAGGGGGCCTCTCCGTTCCGCCGGGAGGAATACTAGACCACGTACCCGGCGGAACGGAAATCGGGGTCACGCGGAGGCGGCGGACAGCTCGCAGACCAGCAGTTCCGGCAGCTCAGCGAGGCTGGTGATGGCGGAGATGCCGGCGGGCAGCACGCCTTCGCGCGGGCCCTGGCGGTTCAGCCACACGCCCCTCATGCCCGCGTCGCGGGCGCCGATCGCGTCGGCGTGCAGGCGGTCGCCGATGTGCACCGTGTCACCCAGGTCCACGCCGAGGTCCGCGCAGGCGGTGTCGAAGATCACCCGGTCCGGTTTCGCCGCGCCGACCTCGCCGGCGATGAGGACCGTGTCGAAGTACTGCGCGAGCCCCAGCGAGGCGATCTTCACCCGCTGGTGGTTGCCTGAGGCGTTGCTCACGGCCGCCATGGGCAGACCGGTGGCCCGCAACCACTCGAGGCAGGGCACGACGTCGGGGAACAGCCGCCAGCCGGACGCGAGGACTTCCTGCCGGCGCAGTTCCCGGCGGGTCGCCTCCTCCTGGTCCAACTCCTCGCCGAGGGCCGCGAAGAAGGCACGGGTGCGGATGTTGCGCATCGTCTCGTACTCGAGCTCGCCGGCGAGGAGCCGTTCGCAGTGCTCATCCGTGATGCGCTGCCACAGCGGCCAGGCGTCGGCGTTGCCGACCATCGCGGCCAGGGCGGCCCGGGACGAGGTGCTGTAGTCGACGAGGGTGTCGTCGACGTCGAGGCACACGGCCCGGATCTCGCCGGTTCTCCGAGGGGTGAAAGTCGGGGCTGCGGTTGTCACCCCGTGAGGCTAGGTGCGGTCGCCCCTCGTCCGACTCGACCAGAGAGGTGATATCTAGGGGTTCTTGCACGGTCAAGCACCCCTGAACCGACCGAACGCACCAGTCAGATTGCCCCGAGCGCGCGGCGCAATCGCCCGATCGAGCGACTCTGACCCAGTAGTTCCATGGATTCGTACAGTGGCGGCGAGACGGTACGACCCGTCACGCCGACCCGCACGGGGGCGTACGCCTTGCGCGGTTTGAGGCCCAGTCCGTCCACAAGCGACACCTTCAGCGCCTCCTCGACGGAGGCGGCCGTCCACTCCGGAAGCGGCTCCAGGGCGGCGATGGCCGCTTCGAGCACGGGCCGCGCGTCCGGGCCCAGCGCCTTGGCCGCCGAGTCCTCCTCGGGGGCGAAGTCCTCCTCCGCGACGAACAGGAACCGCACCATTCCGGACGCTTCGGACAGCACGACGAGCCGCTCCTGCACGAGCGGCGCGACGCCCGACAGCAGGGCGACCTGCTCCGGCGTCGGCTCGGCCGGCAGCACGCCGTCCTTGACCAGGTAGGGCAGCACGCGGCTGACGAAGTCCTCGACCGGCAGCGCGCGCAGGTGCGTGGCGTTGATCGCCTCGGCCTTCTTCAGGTCGAAGCGGGCCGGGTTGAGGCTGACCTTGTCCAGCTCGAACGCCTCGACCAGCTCGGTCACGGTGAAGATGTCGCGGTCGTCGGCGATGGACCAGCCGAGCAGCGCCAGGTAGTTCAGCAGGCCCTCGGGCAGGAACCCGCGGTCGCGGTAGAGGAACAGGTTCGACTGCGGGTCGCGCTTGGAGAGCTTCTTGTTGCCCTCGCCCATCACGTACGGCAGGTGGCCGAACCGCGGCGTGAACGTGGTCACGCCGATCCGGGTCAACGCCCGGTACAGCGCGATCTGGCGCGGGGTCGACGGGAGCAGGTCCTCGCCGCGCAGCACGTGCGTGATGCCCATCAGCGCGTCGTCCACCGGGTTCACGAACGGGTACAGCGGGTCGCCGTTGGCGCGCAGCAGCACGGGGTCGGGCGTGTTGCCCGCCTTGAACGTGATCTCGCCGCGCACGAGGTCGTCCCAGGTGATGTCCTCGTCGGGCATCCGCAGCCGCAGCACCGGTTCGCGGCCCTCGGCCCGGAACGCGGACTTCTGCTCGTCGGTGAGGCCGCGGTCGTAGCCGTCGTAGCCGAGCTTCGGGTCCTGGCCCGCGGCCTTGCGGCGGGCCTCGATCTCCTCGGCGGTGGAGAACGACTCGTACAGCTCGCCCGCCTCGAACAGGCGCTTGGCGATGTCGGCGTAGAGGTCGCGGCGCAGGCTCTGCCGGTACGGCGCGTGCGGGCCGCCGACCTCGGGGCCCTCGTCCCAGTCCAGCCCGAGCCACCGCATGGCTTCCAGCAGCGAGAGGTACGACTCCTCGGAGTCGCGGGCCGCGTCGGTGTCCTCGATCCGGAACACCGCGGTGCCGCCGGTGTGGCGGGCGTACGCCCAGTTGAACAGGGCGGTGCGAATCATCCCCACGTGGGGGGTGCCGGTCGGCGACGGGCAGAAGCGGACGCGGACCTCTGAAGATGCTGCTGATGCGCTCATGACCCGATCAGAGTATCGGGCTTGACCGGGGCGTCGCGCAGGAGCATCCTGAAGTTATTCAACTGGTGTTGAAAATGTGAGGGGTGGATCATGGAGAGGACAGGCGTCGTGGTCGTCGGGGGCGGCCCGGCCGGCATGGTGGCCGGGTTGGTGCTGGCCAGGGCCGGTGTCGAGGTGACGGTGCTGGAGAAGCACGGCGACTTCCTGCGCGACTTCCGCGGCGACACGGTGCACGCGTCGACGCTGACGCTGCTGGACGAACTGGGCCTGGGCCCGTCGTTCGCGGCGGTGCCGCACCAGCTCGTGGACCGGATGCAGGTGCTGCTGGACGCGGGCCCGCAGACGATGGCCGACCTGCGCAGGCTGCCCGGCGCGCACAAGCACATCGCGTTCGTGCCGCAGTGGGACTTCCTCGACCTGCTGGCCGACGCGGGCAGGCGCGAGCCGTCGTTCGCCCTGCGGATGAACACCGAGTTCACCGGCCTGCTCGAGAAGGGCGGCAAGGTGACGGGCGTGCGCTACCGCACGGCGTCGGGCGAGACCGGCGAGCTGGCCGCGGACCTGGTCATCGCGGCCGACGGCCGCGCTTCGCTGGTGCGCGAGCAGCTCCGGCTGCCGGTGCGCTCGTTCGGCGCGCCGATGGACGTGTGGTGGTTCCGGCTGCCGCGCGAGGAGGGCGAGCTGAGCGGCGCCACCGGCCGGTTCGGCCGGAGCGACGGACTGGTGCTGATCAACCGGGGCGACTACTTCCAGTGCGCGTACCTGATCCGCAAGGGCACCGACGAGCTGCTGCGGTCCGAGGGGGTCGCCGCGTTCCGGCGGCGGATGGCGAAGCTCGTGCCGTGGCTGGAGGAGCGGCTGGAGACCCTCGACTCGCTCGACGACGTGAAGCTGCTCGACGTGAAGCTCGACCGGTTGCGGCGCTGGCACGCCGACGGCGCGCTGTGCATCGGTGACGCGGCGCACGCCATGTCGCCCATCGGCGGTGTCGGCATCAACCTGGCCGTGCAGGACGCGGTGGCCGCCGCGACGCTCGTGGCCGGTCCGCTGCGCCGGGGCGAGCTGGACCAGAAGGTGCTGGCCAAGGTGCGGCGCAGGCGGTGGCTGCCGACCGCGGTGACGCAGGCGATCCAGCGGCGGATCCAGGACTCGTTCCTCAAGCCGACGCTGGCGGGCACGTCGAGCGCGGCGCAGGGCCGGGTGCCGCGGCCGATCCGGCTGATGCAGCGGTTCCCGCGGCTCCAGGTCGTGCCCGCCTACCTGGTGGCGATCGGGCTGAGGCCCGAGCACGCGCCGCGGTTCGCGCGGCGCGCGCCCGAGCGCATCGAGCGGAGCTGACGCCTCAGCGGTTGGTGACGGTGTTCGTCAGCGTGCCCAGGCCCTCGACGGTCACCGAGACGCTCTGCCCGGCGGTCAGCGGGCCGACGCCGGCGGGGGTGCCGGTGAGGATCACGTCCAGCGGTCGCAGGGTCATCACCGACGAGATGTACTCGATGAGCGCGGGGATGTCGTGCACCAGCATCGAGGTGCGCGAGTCCTGCTTGACCACGCCGTCCACCTCGGTGCGGATGGCCACGTCGGACGGGTCGAAGTCGGTCTCGACCCACGGCCCCAGCGGGCAGAACGTGTCGAAGCCCTTGGCCCGCGTCCACTGGCCGTCGGCCTTCTGCAGGTCGCGCGCGGTGACGTCGTTGGCGATCGTGTAGCCGAGGATCGACTGGCGGGCGCGCGAGGCGGGGATGTCCCGGCCGCCGACGCCGACGACCACGGCCAGCTCGCCCTCGAAGTCGACCCGCTCGGACACCGCGGGCAGCTTGATGTCCGCGTTCGGCCCGATCACCGCGGTGTTGGGCTTGAGGAACATCAGCGGGCTGTCCGGCACCTCGTTGCCCAGCTCGGCGGCGTGCTCGGCGTAGTTGCGGCCGATGGCCACGATCTTGGGCGGCAGGAACGGCGCCAGCAGTCGGACGTCGGCCAGCGGCCAGCGTCGACCGGTGAACGTCGGGTTGGCGAAGGGGTCGTCGGCGATCTCGACGGCGGTGAGGTCGTCGCCGTCGCCTTCGATCGCGGCGAAGGCCAGGCCGTCGGGTTGGGCGATACGGGCAATGCGCACCAGATCACCCTAACCGGCGGCTGGAAACCGCACCGCGCGTGCCTAGCGTCGGAGGGATGCGAACCCTGCTGCTCGTCCTGACCCTGCTCGTCGCCGCGGCCGCGCCCGCCGCGGCGGCCACCGCCGCGCTGCCGACCCCGCTGGAGGCCGGCACCGCCCTCTACCCGGCCAACGGCGCGCGCTGCGCCAACGGCTTCAACGTCCGCGGCCACCTGCTCGTGTCGCCGTCCTGCGGGACGGTCGGCACCACCGTCCGCGGCCCCGGCATGGTGGACATAGGCCCGATCGTCGCGGTCCGGACGACCTACGCGGTCGTCCGGATCACCAACACCGCGGCCTGGGTCCAGCGGCCCACCATCGCCGGTCGGTCCGGCACCATCACCGGCTCGGCGGAGACGCCCGTCGGCGGCCAGGTCTGCGCGGCGGGCCGCACCACCGGGTTGCGGTGCGGCGCCGTGCAGGCCAAGAACGTGACCGTCAACTACCCGGAGGGGGTCGTCTACGGGTTGACGCGGACGACGGTGTGCACCGAGCCCGGTGACCAGTGGGCCCCGGTGTTCACCGGCTCGCAGGCCCAGGGGCACTCGCTCGGCGGCAGCGGCAACTGCTCGGTCGGCGGCTCGTCCTTCTTCTACCCGCTCAACCGCATCCTGGCCGAGAACGGGTTCACGCTGGTGACGGGCTGACCCGCAGCGCCTTGTGCACGAGCGCGTCGCACAGGGCGAGCCAACTGGCCTCGACGATGTTGCCGTGCACGCCCACGGTGGTCCACTCGCGCTCGCCGTCGGAGGTCTCCACCAGGACGCGGGTGACGGCGTCGGTGCCGTGCTCGGCCGAGTTGTGGGAACCGGGGAGGATGCGCACCTTGTAGTCGTTCAGCTCCACCACGTCCAACCACGACAGGTGGGGCAGCAGCGCCTTGCGCAACGCCGCGTCCAGCGCGTGCACCGGGCCGTTGCCCTCGGCGGTGGCGATGACGCGCTCGCCCGCCACGTGCACCTTGACCGTGGCCTCGGACACGATCGAGCCGTCCTGGTGGTGGTCGAGCACGACGCGGTACGACTCGAGCGTGAACGGCGGCGCGTCCAGGTCGGACATCTCCGCCTTGAGGAGCAGTTCCAGGGAGGCGTCGGCGGCCTCGAACGACCAGCCGCCCGCCTCCAGCTCCTTGACCTTGCGCACCACGTTGGTGAGCGCGTCGGGCCGGCGGGTCAGGTCGATCCCGAACTCACGTCCCTTGAGCTCGAGACTGGCCCGACCCGCCATCTCGGTGACCAGCACCCGCATGTCGTTGCCGACGGTGTCCGGATCGATGTGGTTGTACAGCTCCGGGTCCACCTTGATCGCGCTCGCGTGCAGCCCCGCCTTGTGGGCGAAGGCCGACGACCCGACGTAGGCCTGGTGGGTGTCGGGCGCGATGTTCGCGATCTCGGCCAACGCGTGGGAGACCCGGGTGAGCTCGGCCAGCGACTCGTGCGGTAGCACCTGCAGGCCCAGCTTGGTCACGAGGTTCCCGACGACGGCGAACAGGTCCGCGTTGCCCGCCCGCTCGCCGTAGCCGTTGGCGGTGCACTGGACGTGGGTCGCCCCCGCCTGCACCGCGGCGATGGTGTTGGCCACCGCGCAGGACGTGTCGTCCTGGCAGTGGATGCCGACCCGGAAGCCCGTGCGGGCGACCACGTCGGCGACGGTCTCGGCCAGGCCCAGGGGCAGTTGGCCGCCGTTGGTGTCGCACAGCACGACGACGTCCGCGCCACCCTCCACTGCGGACTCCAGCACCCGCAGCGAAGTGTCGGGGTCGTGGGCGAAGCCGTCGAAGAAGTGCTCGGCGTCGAGGAAGACCCGGCGGCCCTCGTCGACCAGGAAGGCCACGGTGTCGCGGACCATCGCGCAGTTCTCCGCCACGTCGGTGCGCAGGGCCTTCTCGATGTGCCTGCGGTCGGACTTGGCGACCAGCGTCACGACCGGCGTCCGGGCCTCCAGCAGCGCCCTGACCTGCGCGTCCTCCTCGACCTTGACGCCCGCCTTGCGGGTGGAGCCGAACGCGACGAGCTGCGCGTGCTTGAGCGTCAGCTCCCCCGCCGCGGCCCTGGCGAAGAACTCCGTGTCCTTCGGCATGGCGCCCGGCCAGCCACCCTCGATGAAGCCGACGCCGAGCGAGTCGAGCAGGCGGGCGACGGCCAGCTTGTCGTTGACCGAGTAGGAGATGCCCTCGCGCTGGGCACCGTCCCGCAAGGTCGTGTCGAAGACGTGGAATGAATCGCCGAGGGGGGTCACGAGAGGGCTCCTGGGGGTCTGGAGAAAACAAAAAGACCCCCCGCAGGATGCGAGAGGTCGGCGCGTCGGGTGCTTCGAGGGAGCACTACCCGACGCGCTGGGAAATAATGGTCGCGGTGTGGAGAGCCACGTCGCCGATGGTGCCACAACCCGTCCGCGGATACCAAGCCACGGACGGGTCGTCCCACATCATGGGTGGTAGCTATCGACCAGGAACCTGGCGAACGCCTCGATCGCGGCGGGGTTGCGAGGGCTCTCCACCAGGGCCGCGTACGGCAGCACGAAGAAGCGCCCGGCCTTGATGGCGGGCACGTCGGCCAGCGGCGGGTAGGACGCCAGGAACGCCCGCTTCTCGTCCGGTGTGGTCGCCTCGCCGTCGGCGTAGTCGTTGATCAGGACGACGTCCGGCGCGCGGTCCACGACGGCCTCCCAGCCGACCGTGGTCCAGCTGTCGTCGAGGTCGCCGAAGATGTTGTCGCCGCCCGCCTTGCCGATGATGTCGTGCGGCGCGGCGTTGCGGCCCGACGTGAACGGCTGGTCGAGGCCGCTGTCGTAGAGGAACACCTTCGGCCGGCGCCCCTCGACCAGCGCCTCGGCGTCCTGCACCTGCTTGCGGTAGCCCGCGATGAGGGCCTCGGCCTTCTCCTGCACCCCGAAGACGCGGCCGAGGTTGCGCAGGTCGGTGTAGAGGGCGTCCAGCGGCGGCATGATGCCGCGCTGCTTGCCGACGCCGTTGCGGCACGCCTCGGTGAGCTGGTAGGTGGCGATGCCGAGGTCGTCGAGGGCGTCCGGCGTGAAGCCGGTGGCCTCGGAGAAGCCGTAGTTCCAGCCCGCGAAGACGAAGTCCGCCCCGGCGCCCTGGACCAGCTCCTTGGTGATCTGCTCGCCGAGGTTCGGCACGCGGTCGAAGTCCGCTTTCCACGGCGACGAGGCGACGTCGCGCGCCTGGCCGCCGCCGATCACGTAACCGGCCATCCGGTCGCCGAGGCCGAGGGCGAACATGAGCTCGGCGATGCCGGTGTCGTTGGTGACCACCCGGGACGGTCTGGCGTACGAGACCTCCTGGCCGCAGTTGGTGACGGTGACCGCGTCGGTGGCGGCGGTCGGCGTGATCTGCGCGCCGCAACCCGTCGTGAGGAGGAGGGCGAGGGCGACGAACTTCTTCACTTCGGTGGGCTCCTAGTGCTCGAACAGCAGCTGCGGCGCGCCGCTGGTGGGGTGGCGGACGACGTGCGCGCGGACGTGGAAGACCTCGCGCAGCACTTCGGGGGTGAGCACTTCGTCCGGTTTGCCGCTGCGCACCACCCGGCCGCGGTCGAGCACGTGCAGGCGGTCGCAGTAGGCGGCGGCGAGGTTGAGGTCGTGCAGGACCGCGAGGACGGTCACGTCCAGGCTCCGGACCAGCGAGAGGACCGCGAGCTGGTGGCTGATGTCGAGGTGGTTGGTGGGTTCGTCCAGGACCAGCACCTGCGGCTCCTGGGCGAGGGCGCGGGCGATGAGCACGCGCTGGCGCTCGCCGCCGGAGAGGCTGAGGAAACCCCGGTGGGCGAGGTGCGAGGCGTCCACCCGGGACAGTGCCCCGGCCACCACCTCGTCGTCGCGGTCGGGGGTGGAGCGGTGCGGGAGGCGGCCCATCGCGACGACCTCGGTGACCGTGAAGTCGAACTCGACGCGGCTGTCCTGGGTGAGCGCGGCGAGGTGTCCGGCGGTGTCGCGGACCTTCATCGCGGCGATGTCCCGGCCGCCGAGGCGGACCACTCCCCCGGACGGCGCGAGCGCCCGGTACACGCAGCGCAACGTGGTGGACTTGCCGCTGCCGTTGGGCCCGACGATGCCGTGCACCTCGTGCGCCGGCGCGTGCAGGTCGACGCCGTGGAGGATGTCGGTGACGGCGAGGTTCTCCAGCCGGACGTCCATCAGCGACCGCCGAAGACGTAGCCGCGGCGGCGCATCAGCAGGATGAAGCACGGCACGCCCAGCGCGGCCGTGATGACGCCGAGCGGCAGCTCCTCGGGCGCGGCCAGCAGCCGTGCGGCGACGTCCACCCAGATGAGGAAGCACGCGCCCGCCGGCGGCGCGACGGCGAGCACCTTGCGGTGGTCCGCGCCGACCGTGAGGCGGACCAGGTGCGGCAGCATGAGGCCCACGAACCCGACCGCGCCGCTGACCGCGACCAGCACACCGGTCATGGCGGCCGTGACGCCGAACAGCGCCTTGCGGGTGCGGGAGACGTCGATGCCGAGGGTGGTGGCGGTCTCGTCGCCCATGGACAGGGCGTTGAGGTGCTTGGCGCGGGTCCGCAGGTAGGCGACGCCGGCCAGCACGACCGCGGCGGCGACCGGCAGCGAGCCCCACGTGACGCCGCCGAGGCTGCCGAGCAGCCAGAACATCGCGGCGCGGGCGGCCTCGCCGCGGGGCGACTGGAAGACCAGCAGCATGGCGACGGCCGAGAAGCCGTAGGCCAGGGCGGTGCCGGTGAGCACCAGGCGCAGCGGGGCGAGGTCGCGGCCGGCGACCACGTAGACCAGGGCCATCGCGGCGAGCGCGGCGAGGAACGCGGCCGTGGACAGGGCGTAGACGCCGAGCGAGGCGAACAGGCCCGTGGTCACGACGGCGGTGGCGCCGACGCTCGCGCCGGAGGAGATGCCCAGCACGTACGGGTCGGCCAGGGCGTTGCGGACCATGGCCTGGATGGCGACGCCGACCACGGACAGGCCCGCGCCGACGACGGCGGCGAGCAGGACGCGGGGCAGCCGGATGTCCCACACGATCCGGTAGGGGCCCGCTTCGGCGGCGTCGATCGTGCCGCCGGTGAGCGCGGCGCCGAGGAAGCGGAGGACGTCGCCGAACGGGACGTTCACCGGGCCGAGCGCGACGCCGGCGACGACCGAGGCGGCGAGGACGGCGGTGAGGACGAGGCACAGGCCCGTGGTGGGCGGGCGGCGCGGCGTCGACTGCGGGGTGCGCGGTGTCGGCGGCGGGGTGCGGTCGGCCGTGCCCCGGTTGCTGGTGGAGGTCACCGGTCGCCTTTCGGACGGGTGGCCCAGACCGGCCACCCGCACCCGCTCGCGGCAGGCCGGCGCACCCGTCCCGCAGACCACGGCAGGAGTTGGAGCTTCTTCCCACCGCCCACGGGTGATCGGGCTCGCCGAGCCTGGTGCAGCACTCGGCCTACCGTTGCGGGTCAGCGCCGGAATTCGACCGGACTTCCCCCACGGGCGGCACCGGCGACCATACGGCCCGTCACGCGGTCAGGGCCACCACGACGTCGCCGTGGTGGCCCTGATCACGTGTGCCGAGCGGTCAACTCGGGTGTTCCGAACGCAGGACACGCGTGTTCCGGACGTAGGACACGCGCGCCCCGGAGGTGGGGCTCCCGCCGGTCAGCCCGTCCTCACGTTCGAGGAGACCAGGGCGGCCAGGCGGTCGCCCACCGCGTAGGTGGCGCCCGGCGACGAGTGGTCGCGAGTCGCCAGGTCGAAGGCCACGGAGGCCTCGATCCGCCGAGCGGCTTCCGACTCGCCCAGGTGGTCGAGCATCAGCGCCACCGACAGCACCGCGGCCGTCGGGTCGGCGATGCCCTGCCCGGCGATGTCCGGCGCGCTGCCGTGCACCGGCTCGAACATGCTCGGGTTGCGCCTGGTCACGTCGAGGTTGCCCGACGCCGCCAGCCCGATGCCGCCGGTCACGGCCGCCGCCAGGTCGGTCAGGATGTCGCCGAACAGGTTGTCCGTCACGATCACGTCGTACCGGCCCGGGTCGGTCACCAGGTGGATCGTCGCCGCGTCCACGTGCTGGTAGGCCACCGTCACGTCCGGGTGCTGCAACGACACCTCCTCCACCACGCGCGACCACAACGACCCGGCGTGCGTGAGCACGTTGGTCTTGTGCACGAGCGTGAGGTGCTTGCGCGGCCGGTTCGCGGCACGGGCGAACGCGTCGCGCACCACCCGCTCCACGCCGAACGAGGTGTTGATCGACACCTCGGTCGCGATCTCGTGCGGCGTGTCCTTGCGCAAGAGGCCGCCGTTGCCGGCGTACAGGCCCTCCGTGCCCTCGCGCACCACCACCATGTCGATCTCGGGCGGGTCGGCGATCGGGCTGCGCACGCCGGGGTAGAGCCGCGCCGGGCGCAGGTTCACGTGGTGGTCGAGCTCGAACCGGAGCCGCAGCAACAGGCCGCGTTCCAGGATTCCGCTCGGCACCGACGGGTCGCCCACGGCGCCGAGCAGGATCGCGTCGTGTTGACGGAGTTCCCCCAGCACGGACTCCGGCAGCAACTCACCTGTGGCGTGCCAGCGCGCCGCGCCGAGGTCGTAGCGGGTGATCTCAGCCGCTGGAACGACCTCACCGAGCACCTTCAGGGCCTCGGCGACGACCTCGGGCCCGATCCCGTCTCCTGGGATCACTGCGAGCCGCATCCACACACCTCCCAGGTATAAGTCCCATTGCGCGGGACTAGTTTCCTTTGCGAAAGGCTACCGGTCCGAGGCGGCGAAACCGCACTCGGAACACCCCTCCGTGGTCATATCTCCCGGACTGCGGGACACCCGAACGGTCCAGTGCACCCGTTCGGTCGTCACCCGATGCGCTTAAACGGCTCTGGCCGGCCGGGGCAACCCCCGACCGGCCAGAGCGGTGCACGTCGATCAGGCCACTGAGCGGACGGCCGGGCCGACCGTCGTCTTCGCCCGGATCTTCACCACGTCCGCCCGGTCACCCGAGGCGTTGTGGTGGTGCAGGACCAGCAGGCTGTCCGCGCCGTCGGCCGCCGCGGCGGCCGCGTCGTGGTTGACCACCAGCGCGGTGGCCGGACGCGCCTGGTAGGACAGCGCGGCGTCGCCACCGCCCTGCACCCACAGGCCCGGCTTGAGCGGGTCGAACGACAGCGCGTTCGGGATCGCGTCGACCAGGCCGTTGGACGTGCCCGGCGCGACGTAGAAGCCGGCCACGCCGACCTGGTAGCTGATCCGCGAGGTGTCCGCCGAGGCGTCGATGCCCAGCGCCGACAGCAGCACGGGCAGGACCACCACGTTCGTGTCGAACACGTTCGTGTCGACGTCGCCGAACTGGCCGTTGACGCCCTGGAGGTCGACCGTGGCGCCCGTGCTCAGGTCCACCGTGGCCGCGACCAGCAGGTCGGTGTCGGTCAGCTTGGTCGCGTACACCTCGTAGTCGAACGTGCCGTCACCGTTGGTGTCGATGTCGACGAACGGGATGGTGTTGCTGCCCAGGTTGTACCAGTTGCCCCAGGTCGAGAGGCCGAACGCGAGCAGCGCGTTCTCCGGCGTGCCCTGCGCCTTCGCCAGCGGCGCGGTCGAGGCGACGCCCACGTGCCGCAGGTCGCCGCCCTTGGCGGTGTCGTTCAGCACGCAGTTGTCGGTGACGTTGCGGCGGCACTCCGGCAGCTGCGGCGAGGACGCCTGCAGCTCCAGCACGCTCACCAGGGAGCGGTAGCCGCCCTGGTCGACGCCCCGGCCGGTCAGGTTCAGCACGCCCTGGCCCTTGCCGCCGATGCGCACGTTGTTGGCCACCGCGATGTCGGCCACCGGCTTCGGCGCGGAGTACACCGGCACCCTCAGCGCGACGGACGAACCGGACGTCGGCGTGAGCACGACCCGGCCCGACGCGTCGGCCAGGTACTGGCGCGGCACGTCGAGGTGGTTCGCCTCGATCGTCGGGTCGACGGTCTTGCGCAGCGCCGCCGGGTCGTCGATCTTCAGCGTGACGGTGACCCGGGCGATGCCGCGCGGGCTGAGCCGCACGGTGTTCGCGGACAGCTCGTAGCGCACACCCGGGATCTGGGTCAGCGCCTCGTAGCCCACGGTGTAGTCCACCCACTTGGTGGACTTGTTGACCACCTTGATGGTCTTGGTGAGGCTGACCGGCGCGGCCACCTCGACCGTGCCGAACGACGCGGACACCGCGCCCGGGTTGTCCTGCACGTAGGCGAGGACCTGGTTCTCGACCGCGGCCTTGCCGTCGACGCGGCCGGCGCCGACGCGGTTGGGCGCGTAGGTCTTGCCGTCGGCCTTCACGTCGTGGCCGGCGGTGTTCATGACCGCGGCCTTGACCTCTTCGGGCGTCCAGTCCGGGTGGACCTGGCGCACGAGCGCGGCGATGCCGGTGATGTGCGGCGCGGCCATCGACGTGCCGGAGTTGACCATCGTCTGGTTGCCCGAGCCGACCAGCGCGGAGGCGATGGTGTCACCGGGCGCGGCCACGTCCGGCTTCACGACCGGGCCGCGCACGCCACGCGAGGTGAACGAGCTCGGGGTGTCGCTGATGGACTGGTCGAACGTGGGCAGCGAGGTGCGCAGCGCGCCCGCCTGGCGGACGACGAGCGTGCCCGCCGCCAGCGCCGGGCGCAGGGCGGTGGTCGCCGAGCCGGTCAGCTGGAAGACCGGGATCGTCGCGTTGCCGGAGATGCCCGCGTTGAAGTGCTCCAGGTTCGAGGTGAACACCGCGCCGACGGCGCCGGCGGCGGTGGCGTTGTTGGTCCGGCCGACCGAGCCGCAGCGACGCGTGGCGTCGTTGTCGTCCCACTCCAGCCACACCATCTTGCCCGCGACGGCGGCCTTGTCCGCGGCTGAGAACGGCAGGCAGCCGTCCTTGTTGGCCGCGTCGCCCATCCCCACGACCGGGGCGGTGAGGTTCAGGCCCTCGTAGTTGAACGCCACGCTGTACTGGCCGGGCTTGCGGCCCGCGACGCTGCCGGGCGCGGTCACCTCGACCGCGTCGCGCAGCACGTACGAGTCGCGGGTGCTGGCCACGGTCAGCGCCTCGGGGGTGCTGCCCGGCGAGCCGCCGATGTCGTACAGGTCGCCGCCGTTGCCCGCGGAGAACACGGTCAGCACGCCGGTGGCGTTGAGCTTGCGCACGAACAGGCTGTCCGGGTCGTCCGGGGCGCCGTAGTCGGAGCCGAGCGACAGGTTGACCACGTCGAGGTGGTCGGAGAAGTCGCCGTCGCCGTCGGGGTCGAGCGCCCAGTCCAAGGCCTGCGAGGTGACGTTGGTCGAGCCCTCGCAGCCGAAGACCTTCAGCGCGTACAGCAAGCCCTTCGGCGCGGTGCCGGGACCGATCCGCATGGCGTCCAGCGCTTCGGGGGTGAGCTTGGTGTAGTCGCCCTTGAAGGTGGAGCCGTCGGCGTTGACGCCGAAGCCCGCCGCAGTGCCGGCGACGTGCGAGCCGTGGCCGTTGCAGTCGAGCGGGTTCGGGTCCGGCTTCGGGGTGTTGACCGCCGGGTCGTCGCTCTCGCCGTCGTAGGCGTTGCCGACGAAGTCGTAGCCGCCGACCACCTTGGGGGTCGGGAAGTACGAGGCGTCGACCTTGGTCTCGTCGATCGCCTGGAAGGCCTCGATGGTGCCGGGGCCCGCGAAGTCGCTGTGGGTGTAGTCGATGCCCGTGTCGATGATGCCGATGCGGGTGTCGTCGCCGAGCTTGCCGTACTCCTGCCACGCCTTGAGCGTGTTCGTCAGCTGCACGGCGGTGGAGTTCTGGCGGGACTTCGGCACCACGGTGCGCACGGACTTCACGTCCGCGCGCTGGGCCAGCTCGCGCACCTTCGCGGCGTCGGCCCGCACGACCACGCCGGGCACGCCGTTGGCGGTGCGGAACAGCTCCTTGGTGGCGGAGTCCTTGCCCTTCAAGGCGTCCACGACGACGTCGGTGACCCGACCGGTGTCGTTCTTCGTGGCCTTGGCGGCGTCCTTGGCCTGCTGCTTCGTCGCGCCCTGGCTGGTCTTCTCGGCGAACGTGTCGACGGCCGGCTTGGCCTCCAGCTCCACGAACGCGGTGACCCTGCCCTTGGCGGCCGTCAGCCGGTCGGACACCTTCAACTGCAACTTGCCCGCATCCAGACCGCGCGCGTTCGCGACGGACGGTGCCAGTGGATCTTCCGCGGCCAGTGCGGTACCGGCGGTGGCCCCGGCGACGAGTATCGCCGCCAACACCGGTACGGCAGATCTGGCGACAACGCGAGATCGGCTCACAACGTGCCCCAAGCGAGGTCGGATTCGACCGGGCAGGCAGCGTCATCTCCAGTGGGGGCACTGCCCGCGTGGTGCCGTGCCCTCTACGGCACCGGGTCAACCTCGTGCGAGGAACCTAATCGCTCGATCGAGCCGATCAGTTAGCCCGAACGAGTGATGGCAACCACAGTTTTGACAACTAACGGTGAATGTGACACCGCCGAGACCTGCGACGATATACATCGACAAGTCTCGGCGGCGTTACTCCGTTCCAGGGACTAACCGGTCACTCGAAGTTGACCGCGCGCACCGTGCGCGCACCGACGGCCGCGCCGATCGGGTCGAGCACCGCGGTGTCCACCGGGCGGTCGACGCGCAGCAGCATGAACGCGTCCGCGCCGTCCTTGGTCTGGCTGATCTGGGCGGCCTCGACGTTCACGCCCGCCTCGCCGAGCAGCGTGCCGACCGCGCCCATCACGCCCGGCCGGTCCGGGTACTCCAGCAGCAGCACGTTGCCCTCGGCGCGCAGGTCGAAGCCGCGGTCGTTGATGCCGACCAGCTTCTCCACCTGGTCCAGGCCCGTGAGCGTGCCCGACACCGTGATGACCGCGCCGTCCGCCTGCACCGCGCGCACCGTGACCAGGCTGCGGTGGTTGGCGCTCTCCGGCTCCTTGACCAGGTCGACGCTCACGCCCAGCGAGGTGGCCAGCGCCGGCGCGTTGACGAAGGTGACCTGCTCCTCGACCACGCTGGAGAACACGCCGCGCAGCGCGGCCAGCGGCAGCACCGCCACGTCCTCGTTGGACAGCTCGCCGCGCACCTCGACGGTGACGCTCGTCGGGGCCTTCGCGCTCAGCGCCGCGACCACCGTGCCGAGCTTCTGCACCAGCGGTAGGTACGGGCGGACCTCCTCGCCGACCACGCCGCCGCCCTGCACGTTCACCGCGTCCGGCACGAAGTCGCCGGCCAGCGCCAGCAGCACCGACTTGGCCACGTCCGTGCCCGCCCGGTCCTGCGCCTCCGTGGTGGACGCGCCCAGGTGCGGGGTGACGACGACGTTCGGCAGGCCGAACAGCGGGCTCTCGGTGGTGGGCTCGGTGGAGAACACGTCGATGCCCGCGCCGCCGACCTGGCCCTCCTTCACGGCCTCGGCCAGCGCCTCCTCGTCGATCAGACCGCCGCGGGCCGCGTTGACGATGATCACGCCGCGCTTGGCCTTGGCCAGCTGCTCGGCGCCGATCAGGCCCTTGGTCTCCGGGGTCTTCGGCAGGTGGATGGAGATGAAGTCGGCGCGCTCCAGCAGCTCCTCCAGCGTCACCAGCTCGATGCCGAGCTGCGCGGCGCGGGCGGCGCTGACGTACGGGTCGTAGGCGATGAGCTCGGTGCCGAAGGCCGCGATGCGCGCGGCGAACAGCTGGCCGATCTTGCCCAGGCCCACCACGCCGACGGTCTTGCCCTGCACCTCGACGCCGTTGAACTTGCTGCGCTTCCACTCGTGCTCCTGCAGCGTGGCGTGCGCGGCCGGGATCTGGCGCGCGGTGGCGAGCAGCAGGGCGACCGCGTGCTCGGCGGCGCTGACGATGTTCGAGGTGGGCGCGTTGACCACCATGACGCCGCGCTCGGTGGCGGCGGGCACCTCGACGTTGTCGAGCCCCACGCCCGCGCGGGCGACGACCTTCAGCTTGGTGGTGGCCTTGAAGACCTCGGCGTTCACCTTCGTGGCGGAACGGACCAGGAGTGCGTCGGCGTCGGCGACGGCTTCGAGCAGCGCGGGACGGTCGGTGCCGTCGACGTGGCGCACCTCGATGCCATCACCGAAGACGTCGAGAACGGACGGTGCGAGCTTCTCGGCGATGAGCACAACGGGCTTGGTCACGGACGTCGCTCCCGGAGGTGTGAACGGGTGGGGAGCGCGGGGCCGTCGAGCAGGTCGTCACCCGCGCCGGCCGGCCACGGCAATGTGTCCGGGTTGTTAACGAGCATAGTCAGCGCCCGACCGGTGGTGGACACCCGGGTGCCCCGTTTCACCTGCTGGAACACGGTACGCACGTCCTACTTGGACCACCGCGCCGAGCCGAACGTTCAACTCGGGGTGCGCGAACGTAGGACACGGCCGTTCCGGACGTAGGACACGCGCGGTGTGGAGGTCGGACTCTCGCGCGTACCGGCGTTCGGGTCGCGCGCGTCGTGCGTTCGGGCGGGTCACCAGGGTTCGTCGAACTCGCCGTCCTTGACGCCGAGGATGAAGGCCTCCCACTCGGCGGGGGTGAACACCAGCACCGGGCCGTCGGGGTGCGCGGAGTTGCGCATCGCCGTGTAGGTCACGCCGTCGGTGTGCTCGACGAACGCGATCTCGACGTGCTCCTCCTCGTCCTCCGCGCCCTCGTCGCTGCGGATCCACTCGGCCGCGCCGAGGTCGAGGTTGCCCCGGACGTGGGCCTTGTCGTCGTAGATGGGCGCGCTGTCGGTCATGGGCCCTAGGTATACCGGGGCCCGCGGTCGAAACCGCGGGCCCCGGTGAAAAAACCGCTGATCTTACGCCGTTTCGGTGATGGGGCGGTCGACCCAGGACATGAGGCCCCGCAGCTTCTTGCCGACCTCCTCGATCGGGTGCTGCTCGCCCTCCTGCTGCAACTTCTTGTAGTTGCCGCGGCCGGCGTCGTCCTCGTTCACCCACTCGGTGGCGAAGGTGCCGTCCTGGATCTCGCCCAGGATCTTGCGCATCTCCTCCTTGACCCCCGGCGTGATGACGCGCGGGCCGCGGGTGAGGTCGCCGAACTCGGCGGTGTCGGAGATCGAGTACCGCATGCGGGCGATGCCGCCCTCGTACATGAGGTCCACGATGAGCTTCAGCTCGTGCAGGCACTCGAAGTAGGCGACCTCGGGCGCGTAGCCGGCCTCGGTCAGCACCTCGAAACCGGTCTGCACCAGCGCCGACGCGCCACCGCAGAGCACCGCCTGCTCACCGAACAGGTCGGTCTCGGTCTCCTCCTTGAACGTGGTCTTGATGACGCCCGCGCGCGTGCCGCCGATGCCCTTGGCGTAGGACAGCGCCAGCGCCTGCGCGGTGCCGGAGGCGTCCTGCTCGACCGCGATCAGCGCGGGCACGCCCTTGCCGTCCACGAACTGGCGGCGCACCAGGTGGCCGGGGCCCTTCGGGGCGACCATGGCGACATCCACATTGGACGGCACGGTGATCAGGCCGTAGCGGATGTTGAAGCCGTGGCCGAAGAAGACCGCGTCGCCGTCCTTGAGGTTCGGCGCGATGTCGTTGGCGTAGATGTGCCGCTGCGCGGTGTCCGGCGCCAGGATCATGATCAGGTCGGCCTCGGCGGAGACCTCGGCGGGGGTGCCGACCGGCAGGCCCTCCTCCTCGGCCTTGGCGCGGGACTTGGAGCCCTCGGGCAGGCCGATCCGGACGTCGACGCCCGAGTCGCGCAGGCTCAGCGCGTGCGCGTGGCCCTGGCTGCCGTAGCCGATGACCGCGACCTTGCGCCCCTGGATGATGCTCAGGTCGGCATCGTCGTCGTAGAAGATCTCGACGCTCACTGGTGGTACTTCCTTCCTCGGAACTGGAAAATCAGCGCACCGCGGTCGCGGTGATGGAGCGGGCGCCACGGCCGATGGCGACCATGCCGGACTGGACGATCTCGCGGAGCCCGTAGGGCTCCAGCATCCGCAGCAGCGCGTCGAGCTTCTCAGACGTGCCGGTGGCCTCGACGGTGACCGCCTCCGGGGAGACGTCGACGACCTTCGCGCGGAAGAGCTGCACCGTCTCCAGGACCTGGCTGCGCACCGTCGCGTCGGCGCGCACCTTGACGAGCAGGAGCTGCCGCTGGACGGACGCGGCGGACTCCAGCTCCACGATCTTGATGACGTTGACGAGCTTGTTGAGCTGCTTGGTGACCTGCTCCAGCGGCAGCTCGTCGACCGACACCACGATGGTCATCCGGGAGATGTCCGGGTGCTCGGTGCGGCCGACGGCCAACGACTCGATGTTGAAGCCGCGCCGCGAGAACAGCCCCGCCACACGGGCGAGGACACCGGGCTTGTCCTCGACCAGAACGCTCAGGGTGTGCCTAGTCATCACGGGTCACTCGTCCTCGTCGAACAGCGGGCGGATGCCACGCGCGGCCATGATCTCGCTGTTGCCGGTGCCGGCCGCCACCATGGGCCACACCTGGGCGTCCTTGCCGACCACGAAGTCGATGACGACCGGCCGGTCGTTGATCTCCATGGCCTGCTGGACGACCGCGTCGACCTGCTCGCGCGACTCGGCGCGCAGGCCCGCGCAGCCGTAGGCCTCGGCGAGCAGCTTGAAGTCGGGGATGCGGTGCTTGTGCGTGCCCAGGTCGGTGCTGGAGTAGCGCTCGCCGTAGAACAGCGTCTGCCACTGGCGGACCATGCCCAGGTTGCCGTTGTTGATGACCGCGACCTTGATCGGCAGGCCCTCGATGGCGCAGGTGGCCAGCTCCTGGTTGGTCATCTGGAAGCAGCCGTCGCCGTCGATCGCCCACACCTGGACGTCCGGCACGCCGGCCTTCGCGCCCATCGCGGCGGGCACCGCGTAGCCCATCGTGCCGAGGCCGCCGGAGTTGATCCAGGTGCGCGGGCGCTCGTACTTCACGAACTGCGCGGCCCACATCTGGTGCTGGCCGACACCCGCGGTGAACAGGGTGTCCGGCGGGGTCAGCAGGCCGATCCGCTCGATCACGTACTGCGGGGACAGCGTGCCGTCCTCGGGCCAGTCGTAGCCCAGCGGGAACGTCTCGCGCAGCGCGTTGAGCTGCTCCCACCAGGGCGCCAGGTCGACCGGGCGGGTCGCGTTCTCCTTCTCCGCGCGCACCGCGTCGACCAGGTCGCGGATGATCTCCTTGCAGTCGCCGACGATCGGCACGTCCGCGCGGCGGTTCTTGGAGATCTCGGCCGGGTCGATGTCGGCGTGCACGACCTGCGCGTCCGGCGCGAACGAGGCCAGCTGACCGGTGACCCGGTCGTCGAACCGCGCGCCGAGGGCGATCAGCAGGTCCGACTTCTGCATCGCGGCGACCGCGCCGACCGTGCCGTGCATGCCGGGCATGCCCATGTGCTGCGGGTGCGAGTCGGGGAACGCGCCGCGCGCCATCAGCGTGGTGACCACCGGGATGCCGGTGGACTCGGCCAGCTCGAGCAGCTCGGGCGACGCCTCGGCCTTGATCACGCCGCCGCCGACGTACAGGACGGGGCGGCGGGCCGCGGCGATCAGCTTCGCGGCCTCGCGCACCTGCTTGCCGTGCGGCCGGGTCGTCGGCCGGTAACCGGGCAGGCGCAGCTCCGGCGGCCAGGAGAACGAGGTCATCTCCTGGAGCACGTCCTTGGGGATGTCCACCAGGACGGGGCCGGGTCGGCCGGTGGAGGCCAGGTGGAACGCCTCGGCGACGGCGCGCGGGATGTCCGCGGCGTCGGTGACGAGGAAGTTGTGCTTGGTGATCGGCATCGTGATGCCGCAGATGTCGGCTTCCTGGAACGCGTCGGTGCCGATCAGGGGGCGGGACTGCTGGCCGGTGATGGCGACCACCGGGACGGAGTCCATGTTGGCGTCGGCGAGGGGCGTGACGAGGTTCGTCGCGCCCGGCCCCGAGGTCGCCATGCAGACGCCGACCTTGCCGGTGGCCTGGGCGTACCCGGTCGCGGCGTGACCCGCGCCCTGCTCGTGGCGGACCAGGATGTGCCGCACCTTGGTCGAGTCGAGGAGCGGGTCGTAGGCAGGCAGGATCGTGCCGCCGGGAATGCCGAAGACCACTTCGCAGCCCACTGCCTCCAGCGAGCGGACGAGGGACTGGGCACCGGTCACGCGGATGGGAGCGCCGCTCGGCGGGGCCGGTTTCGGCCGCGGTCCAGGGCGGGGCGACGACTCTCCGGGAGCCGGTCGCGAGGTTGCGCTGGTCATCTGTCTGCCTCGTGGGTAAGGAGAATGCACGGTCCGGGCACGAAAAAACCCTCGCCAACCCGAACGGGTCGTACGAGGGTCGCGCGTCGACGCAAGCTCGAATGCCTAGGCGTCGACGCGCCTGGGAAGTACGAGAACGAGGTTGCGCTGCATGGGCCTGACGTTAACCGTCAAGCGGGTGGAGCGTCAACTGTGCGGGACGGCACTCCCGGATGGTGGAAGCCCCACGTGCGTGGACGCGGGGCGAGGTCACCCGCTCGGACGAGGAGGTGGCAGCATCTCGAACCGTGCCGAAAGCCGTGTTCCGCATCCCCACGCCCGCCCTGCTCGCCGCCGGTTCCGCGGCGATCTGCGCCACCCCCGTCGCCTGGGGCGTGCCCGGTCTCCAGGCCCTCTACCTGCTGCCGGCCGCGTTCGCCTGGTGGGTGGTGCGCAACCGGACGACCGTGGACGACGAGCGGATCGTGGCGCGCGGCACGTTCGGCAAGCGGGTCGTGCCGTGGTCGGACGTGAAGGCGATCAAGGTGGTACCGAAGGGGTGGTTGTCGGCGGTGCTCCGCGACGACGCGCTCGTCCGGCTGCCCGCCGTCCGCGCCGCCCACCTGCCGACGTTGTCGCTGGTCAGCGGCGGGCGGGTGGCCGACCCGTCGGCCGCGGCCGAGGCCGGCGACCCCGCCGGGGCGGCCTCCGGGCCTGACCGGGACGACACGCCGCCGCCCGTAAGGTCCGAGGAGTGAGTTCGAACACGCGGACCTTCGGCCGGCTGCCGGTCGTCAGCCTGGTGCTGTCGCTGGCGGGCCTGGCGGTGTCGACCTACCTCACCGTCGCGCACTTCACCGCGGGCGCGCTGCTGTGCGCCGAGGGCGAGGTGATCGACTGCGGCACGGTGACCACCAGTGAGCAGTCGGAGCTCCTCGGCATCCCGGTCGCGGTGCTGGGGCTCGCGTTCTTCGCGTTCATGACCGTCGCGTGCCTGCCCTTCGCGTGGCGCAGCGAGGCGCTGCACTGGGCGCGGCTGGTGGCCGTCGGCGTCGGCGTGCTGTTCGTGGTGTACCTGGTGGCCGCCGAGTTCCTGCTGATCGGGAAGATCTGCCTCTGGTGCACCGCTGTGCACGTCATCACGCTCGCGCTCGCCGCCGCCCTGGTCACGGGCGCGCTGCGGCGGAGTAACCTCTGAGGCACCGCTCCCCACCTCTCGCGCCCCACACCCCCGCGCGCGTCGTACGCGAAATCGTCTGGCAAAGACTTCTGGAGGAGCCGTGCCACCGCTCCGTTCCCGCACCACCACCCACGGCCGCAACGCCGCGGGCGCACGCGCGCTCTGGCGCGCGACCGGCATGACCGACAGCGACTTCGGCAAGCCGATCGTGGCCATCGCCAACTCCTACACGCAGTTCGTGCCGGGGCACGTGCACCTGCGCGACCTCGGGGACATCGTGGCCGAGGCGATCCGCGAGGCGGGCGGGGTGCCGCGCGAGTTCCACACGATCGCGGTCGACGACGGCATCGCGATGGGGCACAGCGGGATGCTCTACTCGCTGCCGTCGCGGGAGATCATCGCCGACTCGGTCGAGTACATGGTCAACGCGCACCAGGCCGACGCGATCGTGTGCATCTCCAACTGCGACAAGATCACGCCCGGCATGCTCAACGCGGCGATGCGGCTCAACGTCCCGGTGGTGTTCGTCTCGGGCGGGCCGATGGAGGCGGGCAAGGCGGTCGTGGTGGACGGCGTCGCCGTCGCGCCGACCGACCTGATCACCGCGATCTCCGCGTCCGCCTCGCCGGACGTGGACGACGCCGGGTTGGCCGAGGTCGAGCGGTCGGCCTGCCCGACCTGCGGCTCGTGCTCGGGCATGTTCACCGCGAACTCGATGAACTGCCTCACCGAGGCGCTGGGCCTGGCGCTGCCCGGCAACGGCTCCACGCTGGCCACCCACGCCGCCCGCCGCGAGCTGTTCGCCGAGGCCGGCCGCACGGTCGTGGAGCTGTGCGAGCGGTACTACGGGCAGGACGACGAGTCGGTGCTGCCTCGCTCGATCGCGAACCGCCGGGCGTTCGAGAACGCCATGGCGCTGGACATGGCGATGGGCGGCTCCACGAACACCGTGCTGCACATCCTGGCCGCCGCGCGGGAGGGCGAGGTCGACTTCACGCTGGCCGACATCGACGCGCTCAGCCGCCGCGTGCCGTGCCTGGCGAAGGTGTCGCCGAACTCGGACTACCACATGGAGGACGTGCACCGGGCGGGCGGCATCCCGGCCCTGCTCGGCGAGCTGTGGCGGGCCGGCCTGCTCAACGAGGACGTGCGCACCGTGCACAGCCCGGACATGGCGTCGTGGCTGGGCCAGTGGGACGTGCGCGCCGAGTCGCCGTCACCGCGCGCGGTCGAGCTGTTCCACGCGGCGCCCGGCGGGGTGCGCACCACCGAGGCGTTCTCCACGGCCAACCGGTGGTCGAAGCTGGACACGGACGCGGCGGGCGGCTGCATCCGCGACGTCGAACACGCCTACACCAAGGACGGCGGCCTGGCCGTGCTGCACGGCAACCTGGCCGAGCGCGGCGCGGTCATCAAGGCGGCGGGCATCGACGAGGAGCTGTGGCACTTCGAGGGGCCGGCGCGGGTGGTCGAGTCCCAGGAGGAGGCCGTCTCGGCGATCCTGAAGAAGGAGATCCAGGCCGGTGACGTGCTCGTGGTCCGCTACGAGGGCCCGGCGGGCGGTCCGGGCATGCAGGAGATGCTGCACCCGACCGCGTTCCTGAAGGGCGCGGGCCTCGGCCGCAAGTGCGCGCTGATCACCGACGGCCGGTTCTCCGGCGGCACGTCGGGCCTGTCCATCGGCCACGTCTCGCCGGAGGCGGCGGGCGGCGGCGTGATCGGCCTCGTCCAGGACGGCGACCGGATCGTGATCGACATCCACGAGCGGCGGCTGGAGCTGCTGGTGGACCCCGTCGTGCTGGCCGAGCGGCGGGCCAAGATGGAGGCGTCGGAGCGGCCGTGGCAGCCGGTCGACCGGGTCCGCCCGGTGACGGCGGCGCTGCGCGCCTACGCCCGGATGGCGACCGACGCGTCCACGGGCGCGGTGCGGGACGCGGACAAGTAACCGGCCGGAACAGCCGACGCTTCCCCTCTGTCCACCGCCTGGACCACCACGCGAGGTCGCGTCGACCGTTCGCGACTCATTTCCCGGCGATCACGCTCTTCGATCGTCGGGGGATCAGGCGCGAACGGTCGACTTCCAGGCGACCGAGCCGCCGTCCGCGGAGCAGCGGCCACCTAGCGGAAGACGTAGAGGGTGGCGGCGGTCGCGCCGGCGGCGAGGACCAGGCAGATGAAACCGGACAGCAGCGGGTGGCGGAACCAGCTCCGGTTGTAGTCGAGGGCGGCGCGGCCGGGGCCGGCGAACAGCGCGGCGAACGCCATCGCCGCGTACGCCACCTCCAGCTCGACGCCGTTGGGCGCGAAGAAGCCGCCCTTGTACTTCAGGGCGACGACGTTCGCCATCACGCCGAGCACGCCGGCCGCCGCGAGCGGCGTGAACAGGCCGAGGACCAGCAGCGCGCCACCGCCGAGCTCGGTCACGCCGGTGACCCAGGCCAGGATGCGCGCCTCGCGGAACCCGGCGGACTGCAGGTACCGGGTGAACCCGTCGATGCCCGGCCCGCCGAACAGGCCGAACACCTTCTGCAGGCCGTGCGCGACGAACGCGCCGCCCAGCGCCAGCCGCAGCACCAGCAGGCCGATGTCGGCGCCGGCGGTCCAGCCGAACGGCTTGCGCTCGTCCTCGTCGTCGTAGGTGTCGTAGTGGGCGGGCTTGTCCTGGAGGTCGGCCACCGGCGTGTAGCCGGAGGTGTCGAAGCCCTTGGTGTCCTTGCCGAACGCGTCGCCGTCGAGCGTCCGCGTGCCGTCGTCGAAGTGGTGCACTCCTCCGCCAACGCCACTCGCCGAGTAGAACCCGTCGTCGGAGTAGCCGCCAGATGCGCTCGAGCGGTCGTCGTGAGTAGCCACGCACCCGCACGTTAGGAGGTTCGGCCGACGTCCGCGAGCGTCCGTTCAGCCGCGCAACTTCACCCGATCGGCCTAGTAGTCGCCCTGGACCAGGTTCCGGGGCCGCTCGCCGCGGGCGAACCGCCCGACCTCGGCCGCCACCACCGCGTACGCGCGCTCGGCGTGGCCCGTGCAGCTGCCGGCCACGTGCGGGGTGAGGAACAGGCCCGGCGCCGTCCACAGTGGATGGTCCGGGGGCAGCGGCTCCGGCTCGGTCACGTCCAGCGCCGCGCGCAGCCGCCCCGAGGACAGCTCGGCCAGCAGCGCGTCGGTGTCGACCACCGCGCCGCGCGCGCCGTTGACCAGGATCGCGCCGTCCTTCATCCGGGAGAGGAACTCCGCGTCCACCATCCCGGTGGTCTCCGCGGTCAGCGGCACCACGACCAGCACCGCGTCGAAGCCGCCGAGCAGGTCGGGCAGCTCCGCCACGCCGTGCACGCCGTCGCGCGCCGTGCGGCCGACCATGGTCGCGGTCGCGTCGAACGGCTCCAGCCTGCGCCGGAACTGCTCGCCCAGGTCGCCCGCGCCGACCACGAGCACCTGCTTGCCCTGCAACGTGTCCGTGAGGTGGTAGTCCCAGCGGCGTTCCTGCCTGGCCCGCTCGAACACCGGGAAGTCCCGGTAGAGGGCGAGCAGCGCGCCGATCGCCCACTCGGCCGTGCTGCCGCCGTGGGCCCCGCGACACGTCGACAGCATCACACCATCGGGTACGACGCCGATGAACCGCTCGGCGCCCGCCGACAGCAGCTGCACCAGCTTCAGCGACGGCAGCCGGTCGAACACCTCGCGCGGGTCCGCGCCCTGGAGGAACTTCGGCACCAGCACTTCCGCGTGCGCGGCCTCGGCGGGCAGCGGCTGCCCCGGCTCGTAGCGGACGGGCCGGACACCCTCCACGTCGGACAGCACGCGGACACCCAGGTCGTCGGGGACCAGCACGGTGAGGCTCACGGGCACGCACGTTACGGCACACTTGCCGCCATGCGGGAGCACGACGTCTTCTCCGCGGACGGCACGCGGATCAGGTTGTGGCGCACCGAGGCCGACGGCCCGGACGTGCTGCTGAGCCACGGCCTCGGCGTCGTGCCCGCGGTGTGGCCGGAGCTGCCGTCGGCCCGCCTGCACGGCTGGCACCACCGCGGCACCCTCGACTCGGACCGGCCCGCCGACCCGGCCCGCGTGCAGCCGGCCGACCACGTCGCCGACGCGCTGGCCGTGCTGGACGACGGCGGCGTCGAGCGGTGCG
The DNA here is from genome assembly GCF_016695385.1 of Saccharothrix sp. 6-C. Lineage (NCBI taxonomy): Bacteria > Bacillati > Actinomycetota > Actinomycetes > Pseudonocardiales > Pseudonocardiaceae > Saccharothrix > Saccharothrix sp. 6-C. The sequence goes on from NZ_CP064192.1 coordinate 7,072,660, forward strand.
TGGTGGTCGGCTGGTCGATGGGCGTGACGGTGGCCGCGGAGCTGGCGCTGCGGCACCCGGACCGGGTGACCGGCCTGATGCTGGTCACGGGCGCGCCGGGCGACGCGTTCGCGAACGCGTTCGGCTTCCCGGGCGTGCCGGAGCCGGTGCGGCGGCTGCTCGGCGTGGGCGGGCTGACGGCGTTGAAGGCCGCCGCGCCGCTGCTGGACGCCGTGCTGCACCGCGTGCCGGTGCCGGACGTCGGCGGCCCGCTGGTCGGGTCGCTGCGCCGCTACCTCCGGCACGACTGGGACTGGTACCTCACCCTCGCGCTGGCGCTGGGCCGCGCGCCCCGGCTCGACCTGGCCGGCGTGACGTGCCCCACAACGGTGCTGGCGGGCCGGTACGACTTCCTGGCCTCCGCCGACGGCGTGCTCGGCCCGGTCGCCGCGCTGCCGCAGGCCAGGGTGCGGGTGCTGCCGAACACCCACTTCCTGCCGCTGGAGGACCCCGAGGTGGTGGTGCGGGAGCTGGAGCTCCTGCTCGACCGGGCCGACGCCGTGCAGCGGGCCGTGCGCGACGACGCGGAAGGGCCGCTCACCTCGCGTTCACGGCCGCGCGCTTAACCTGGGACCCGTGTCTCGACTGCGTGGAGTGCTGATCGGTTCGGCCCTCGGCCTGCTGGCCGCGGGCTGCGCGAGCTTCCCCGAGCAGCCGGGACCGGCGGGGTGGAGCGCGGCCCAGCAGCTGACGCCGCAGGCCGGGCCGGTGCCCGAACTGCCCGGCGAGCTGCCGAAGGGCCCCGCCCAGGGTCAGCAGCCCGGCCAGCAGCCGACGCCCGTGCCACCGCCGCAGGGCTGCAAGGACTTCAACCCCGCCGTGGTCGGCACGTGCCTGAGCCCGATCTCCGGCGTGGCGCTGACCGACGTCAACCAGGCCACCGGCGCGGTGACGGCGCTGGCCACCGAGCGCGCCACCGGGCGGTTGCTCAGGGTGACCAAGGACGTCGACCCGGTCGAGGTGGCGAAGCTCGAGGTGGACGCGGCGGGTGACGGCGGGCTCACCGGGCTCACGCTGTCGCCGACGTACGCCGAGGACCAGCTGATCTTCCTGTACGTGACCACCGCGACCGACAACCGGGTGCTGCGGATCGCGCCGGGCGACGTGCCCAAGCCGGTGCTGACCGGCATCCCGAAGGGCCCGACCGGCAACCGGGGCGCGCTCGCCTACGACCGCACCGGCGCGTTGCTGGTGGCGACCGGTGACGCGGGCAGCCCGGCGGCGGCGGCCGACCCGAACTCGCTGGCCGGGAAGGTGCTGCGGATCGACGCCACCGGCCGGCCCGCGCGCGGCAACCCGGCGGAGGGCTCGCGGGTGCTGGCGAGCGGGCTGCGGTCGCCCGGCGGGGTGTGCGTGTCCGGCGACGGCACGAAGACGTGGGTGACCGACGCGGGCGCGACCGCGGACCTGCTGTACCGGGTCGAGCCGGGCAAGGCGCTCGGCGACCCGGCGTGGTCGTGGGCCGAGCGCCCCGGCGTGGGCGGCTGCGCGTCGTTCTCGAACACGGTGATGGTGACCGCGAGCGCCACCCCGGGCCTGCTCAGCCTGCCGATGAACCCGGACGGCAGCTTCACCGGCAAGCCCGAGGCGACCATGACCGGCGAGGAGGGCTTCGGCCGCCTCGGCCCGCTGGTGATGCTGGACGACACGACCGCGCTGGCCGGCACGGTGAACAAGAACGCGGGCGGCACGCCGGTCTCCAGCGACGACCGCGTGGTGGTCATCGTGCGGGAGAGCGTCGCCGGCGGCAGCAAGGACTGACCGCGGTCAGGGCGCCGCGGTGCGGTAGATGGCGTCCGCGACCTGCCAGTACAGGCCCTTCGGGTGGTCGCGGAACAGCGGTTCGGTGCCGAACAGCACCGCCCGCGCGCCCCGGGGCGACGTGCCCGCGACGACCGCCGCCTGACCGGCCGCTGCCGCGCTGCCCCCCGAGCCGTCCGGGCGGGTCGCCCAGTGCCCGGCGACGAAGCCCTGGTACCGCTGCCGCGCGCTCACCCCCGGCCCGAGGTCGGTGAACCAGTGCGGCGCGTACACGAACGAGTGGCCGACCGCGCCCGCTTCGTCCACCACCGACACCACGCCGTTCGCGTCCTCCCGGCCCGCGACCGCGCGCACCGGCAGCACACCGGCGTCGGCGTTGAACCGCGCGCCCGTCGCACCCCGGGTCACCACGCCGCCGCGCCCCAGGAACGCGTCCACCGCCGCCTTGGCCGCCGCGCCGAGCCGGTCGTACCGCAACCCCGACGACACGAGCAGCACGTCGACGCCGGCCAGGTCGAACCCGTCGTCCAGCACCGCCGTCGACACCGGCCGGACGTCGAAACCCATGTCCCGCAACGCCTTCAGCTCGTCCGCCGCCACCGCGCCCGCCACCACCGGGCGGCGCAGCGGCACTCCGCCCGGCGCCGCCGCGGTGAACCGCGCGCCGTAGCGGTCCGACACCTCCTCGGCGGCCGACCGCGCCGACGCGGGCACCACGATCGTGCCGTCGGCCTGCCGGCGCAGCCCGATCCCCCGCGCGAGCAGGTCGTTCACCGCCGCCGCGTCCTCGCCGTCGGCCAGTGCCAGCGCCAGGTCACCGCCCGCGGGCGCGGTCAGCGAACCCGTGGCCGACGCCGCCATCACCTCGCGCCCGCGCACGTCCAGCGGCCCGTCGCGCACGACGTCCACCGACGCGCCCCACAGCAGCCGGTGGCTCCACCCGCTGATGTCGTACATGACCGGCACGGTGCCGGAGATGTCCCGGCCTGCCTCCAGCATCACGTTCGCCAGCGCCCGCTTCGGCTGGTGCAGGTCCACCACGTAGGACCCGGCCGGGTAGGACCGGTCGCCCAGGGTGAACGGCCGGGTGGCCCGCTTCACCCGGACGTCGTGCGCCACCAGGTGGTCGACCAGCCGGGCGGCGGCCTGCCCGGACCGCTGCCCGTCGCCGACCGGTATGACGTACCCGCGCGGGAACTCGGTGGTGTAGCGGTCCTCGGGGCCGAACCCGGGCACGAAGCCGTCCGGCACGGCCCGCTGCGGCTCGCCCGCCAGGCCGCGGCGGAACATCTCGATCTGGTTGTCCACCATGGCGGTCCGGTGCTCGTCCACGTACGTGAGCGCGCTGCGGATCGTCGCCTCGACCACGTCGGTGTTGATCGCCGAACGCCGCCGCAGCTCCGCCACCGGCTGTGTCGTGTAGTCCGCCCGGTTCACCCGCATGGGGATCTCGACCGTGTAGGACACCGCGCCGTGGTACATCGAGTACTGCGCCGTGTAGATCGGCGCCCAGCCGTCCCAGACGCCCGGCTCGTAGTCGCGGAACGGGATCTCCGGCTGTGCCGCCTCCGGGTGGCCGAGCGCCTGGACCGCCGCCTCCATCCGCAGTCCGCCCGCGTAGCCGTGCCCGACGTAGAGGTCGAAGTCGTAGTTCTGGCCGTGCGGCGGCGTGGTGGGCTCGATCAGCGTGTCGGCCACGTAGCCGTGCTCGTCGAGCACCAGCAGCGGCTGGAGGCGCTTGACCACGTCCCGCATCGCCCGCGACTCCGGCTGCGACGAGGTGACGAAGTCGCGGTTGAGGTCGAACCCGGCCGCGTTGGCGCGCGTGCCCGCCACCCGGCCGTCCGGGTTCGCGGTCAGGTTCACGTGGACGCGGTGGCGGCGCAGGAAGTCCCGCGCGGCCGGGTCGACGGCGAGGTCCTCGATCACGCGCAGCGCGCCGTCGGTGCCCTCCCACTCGTCGCCGTGGATGTTGGCGTTGATCCACACCGGGGCCTTGTAGCCGGCGCGCAGGAAGATGTCGCGGGCGGCGGCGGTCGGGTCGTTCTCGATCTTGTCCCGCCACGCGTCCTGCCTGCGGGTCTCCGCCGGGCTCTCCGGCGCGGTGACCGTGACCAGGTAGAGGTCGCGGCCCGCGGTCGACCGGCCGACCACCTCGACGGACACCCAGTCGCTGCGCCCTTGCAGGTCGTCGAGGCGCGGCGCGAGCGCGTGGTAGGGCGCGAGGCCGAGCTTGATCGCCTGGTCGGTCGGGTCCTCCGGGTAGGCGCGCAGCCGCGTGCGGCGCGGGTAGCCGGGGTTGGCGTCGGGCCAGTTGTCGCCGCGCGCGGTGGCGTGCCGCGGCGGGTCGACGGCGGCGACCTGGTTGCGCTCGGGCCCGTTGCCCGGCTCGTGCGCCCGGCCGGCCGCGGGCGCGGCGGTCGCGGGGGTGGTCATCGTGGCCAGCAACAGCACCGTGAGCGTCAACCAGCGCACCGGGCCCCCCTAGGGGTGATCGCCGAAGAACTCCTCCACCCTGACTAGTGGGTGCGGGTGATCCGGGTCAACCGGTCGAATGGCTGGTCAGCGCCGCTATCCCGAACCCAGGCACACGAACGGGCGGCGCAGCGGGTCGACGGCGACCGCCTCGGCCAACGCCACCGCGGGCGACGCGCCGCCCGCGAGGATGCGGTGGAAGTCGGCCATCGCCGCCGCCGAGGGCTCGTCGCCGACCCGGCTGGACGCGGCGATCACCGTCCGCGCGCCGGCGGCCAGCAGCGCCCCCGCGAAGCCGAGCGGCTCGTCACCGGGGCGCACCCGGTTCAGCGCCAGCTCGCACGCGGCCAGCACGACCTGGTGCGGCGGGCGGCGCACCCGGCCGATCTCGTGCGCGAACATCGCCCCGTCCACCAGCTCCAGCCGGGAGAACAGCGCGTTCTCCGGCTCGTGCTCGCCGTGCGCGGCGATGTGCGCGAGCTCGACGCCGTCCAGCGCCTCCAGCACCGCCCCGACCTTGGCCTCGGCGACGCCCAGCAGCCTCGCGTCGCCGTGGTAGCCGGCGAGCCGGTCGATCTCGCCCTGCGCGGCCTGCAACCCCGGGCCGCGCACCAGCAGCACGCCCTCGACGTGGTCTCGTTCCCGGCGGACCGCCGACACCCACGCGGTGGCCGACGGCACCGCCGTCGTGGGCCGGTTCACGCAGGTCGGCAGCACTCCCCACGGCACCACGTACAACGCGCCGGTCGGCACCACCACCAGCGCCCGGTCACCGATCATCGGCGCGAGCGGGCGCAGCAGCAGCCGGTCCAGCTTCTCCGCCTCACGGCGCGCGGACGCCGAGATGACCGCCGCCAACGGCGCCGGCAGGTGGTCGGGCGCGAGCGCGTTGAGGTCGGCGTGCAGGCGGCGCGCGCCCTCGGTGGCGTCGGCGGCCGACCCGAGGCGCACCATCCGCACCCGCGTGCCGGCGAACACCACGGCGATCAGCTCGTCACCGGACACCGCGAAGCTCACCATCGCCCGCCCGGCCAGCCGGGACAGCACCTCGTCCGGCGTGACGACGGGACGCGGGGTGCCCCACGGGCTGGCGCTCCAGCCCATCCGGGTGGCCGCGCGCTGGCTCGCCTTGAGCCGCGACTCCAGCTCACCGGTCGGCAGGCCGTCGAGGCGGGCCCGCAGCAGCGCCCGGCTCAGCGTGCGCACCTCGGTGATCCGCTCACCCAACTCGGAGTCCACAGTGGACACTGCCGGGTCGTACCGGTACAGCTGGGCCCTGGTGCGCTCCAGCCAGGTGAACAGGCGCTTGGCGTTGGCCGCCGAGTCCGTGCCGCCCAGCACCAGGCGCACGGCGAGCTCACCCAGCTCACGGCCGTGCACGGCGGTGCCGGACACCAGTTCCAGGCCGCCGAGCCGGTCCCGCATCCGGCCCAGCTCGGCCAGGCCCGCCTTGGCCTGCGCCAACGCCACCCGCTGGTTGCCGCGGGCCAGCGCCAGCTCCGCCCGGCACAGCCGCAGCAGCATCCGGTGGTCGATCGGCGTGATCCGGCGCGTCTTGGGCACGCTGCGCAGCAGTTCGGCGCCGCGGTCCGGGTCGCCGCGCCGGATCTCCAGCCGGGCGGCCAGCACCAGCGCGAACGTCGACTGGTCGTGCAGCTTCAGCGCCGCCAGCTCCGCGGACAGCTCGACCGCCCGCCGCACCACCCCGGCGACCGGCCGTCGCGAGCCGAGCGCGCGGACCGCGTCCACCCGCAACGCGATCAGCCCCGCGACCGCCGCCCACGCCGGGCTGCCGCGACCGAGCAGCTTGCGCTGCGCCGAGGTCGCCGTCCGCCGGGCCAGCACCAGGTCGCCGTCCTGCAACGCCGCCGCCGCGCGGAACAGCTCGGCCTCGGCCACGTCCTGCCCGATGCGCTGGCGGCGCAACTCCGGCAGCACCTCGTCCAGCAGCCGGCCCGCCTCGTCGGCCAGCCCGACGCTGATCATCGCCTCGGCCTGGTCGATGCGCAGGCGCAGCAGCAGGCCGGGTTCGAGCGCCTGGAACGCCCGGTTGGCCTCGTGGTAGTGGCGCAGGGCGGCCGGGATGTCGCCGGCGCGCTGCACCGCGTTGCCCAACGCGTGCTTGGCGATCGCGGCGCGCAGCGGCAGGCCGTGCGCGTCGGCGAGCTCGACGGCGCGGTCGAGGTCGCGGGCGGCCTTGTCGTGGCGGTGCACCTCGCCGTGCGCGTTGCCCCGGTTGGACAGGGCCAGCGCCAGCAGGTCGACGGCCTCGGGGTCGGCGTGCGCGGGCAGGCGCCGCGCGCTGCGCTCGATCTCGCGGTCGAGCTGGGCGATGCCCTCGTCGATGCGGCCGACCCGGCACAGCAGGGCCGCGCGGTTGAGGTTGACCAGCGTGGACAGGTGCGCCCGCAGCTCCTCGTCCCGCAGCCCGGCGAGTTCCGCGTCGACCCCGGCGAGCTGGGTGAGGCCGTCGTCGACCTTGCCCGTCTCGGCGAGGCAGAACGCCAGCGTGTTCCGCAGCCGGGTGCGGACCTCGAGCCGTTCCTGGGGGTCGATGCCGGGCGCCTCCAGCAGCGCCAGGCCCCGGCGCATCTGCCGGATGGCGGCCGGGTGGCGGTCCGCGGTGGCCGCGTCCAACGCGCTGCGGTGCAACTGCCGGGCCCGTCCGACGGCGTGTTCCGGGCCGGCGGGGCCACGCGTTTCGCCAGGCACGCCCATATGAGATCACAAGCGGCAGAGGAATGCCGCCGGCCGGTGGCCGACGGCATTCAGCGTGACGTCACCGTGATTGTCGGTGACCCGTATTAGTTCGTCTGGGTGACAGCCACCGGCTCGTCGGTGGTGGGCTTGTACGGCCCGCCGTTCGTCTCCGGGTCGCCGGTCGGCTTGTAGGGGCCGCCCATCGGCTTCACGAGCCGCTCGACCTCCGGGTCGTCCGTGGTCGGCTTGTACGGGCCGCCCGTGGGCTCCAGCCCACCGACGTCGACCAGGTCGGTGGTGGTCTGGCCGGTGTCCGCGACCACGTCGGCGACCGCGTCCTCGATCTCGGCGACGAGCTTCGGGTCAGTGCGTGTCATGGCGTTGCCTCCCCTACAACGGAATCCCCTGATCGGGGCATCCTCGGCGGATGATTCAGGTCGTTCCGGTGGCCCCCCGGCCTGCCGAACGGCCCAAGCCTGACACAGATGGACGCACCTGAGAGGAGGAAATTCACCGAGAGCTACCAACAAGTGGATCTTGAGCTTCCCTGACCAGCACGGGAGCGGCCGTTCGGAAAGTGTTACCACTCGAATGGACGAATGTGTTAACAGGCTGCACGCGCGCCGGGTCCGCAATAGGGCGAGTCCACCGGGTCCGGCCGACGTGGAATCACGCTCCGGACATTCCCGGGCCGGACACGGGCCGTCCCGAAATGGTGACCAACGGTATCCGGAGAACGGCGGATCACGAATGGGCCGCCCGCGGGTGGACGGTCCGCGCACCGCCGCGAAAACGGCGATGGGGCGGCGCCGCGACCGCGACACCGCCCCACCGCCGAGCAGACCCCTACGAACAGCGGGCGATGATCAGCTCGCGCACGCGCTTCGCGTCCGCCTGCCCCTTCGTCGCCTTCATCACCGCGCCGACGATCGCACCGGCCGCCGCCACCTTGCCGTCGCGGATCTTCGCCGCCACGTCCGGCTGCGCCGCCAACGCCTCGTCCACCGCCAGCTCCAGCGCGGAGTCGTCCGAGACGACCTTCAGGCCACGCGCCTCGACCACGGCCTCCGGCTCACCCTCGCCGTCCAGCACACCGGTGACGACCTCGCGGGCGAGCTTGTTGGTCAGCTCACCGGAGTTCACCAGCCCGATCACCCGGGCGATCTGCGCCGGCGTGATGCCCAGCTCGGCCAGCTCGACACCGCGCCCGTTGGCCTCCTTCGTCAGGTAGGCCACCCACCACGACCGGGCCTCGGCGGGCGTCGCACCCGCCTCCACCGTGGCCGCCACCAGGTCCACCGCGCCGGCGTTGACCAGGTCGCGCAGCTCGGCGTCGGTCAGCGACCACTCCTGCTGCACCCGCTTGCGGCGCTCCCACGGCAGCTCGGGCAGCGTGCCCCGCAGCTCCTCCACCCACTCGCGCGACGGCGCGATGGGCACCAGGTCGGGCTCCGGGAAGTACCGGTAGTCCTCCGCGGTCTCCTTCGTGCGGCCCGACGAGGTCGACCCCGTCGACTCGTCGAAGTGCCTGGTCTCCTGCGTGATCGTGCCGCCGCCGGCCAGCACCGCCGCCTGCCGGGTCATCTCGAACCGCACCGCCCGCTCGACGCTGCGCAGCGAGTTCACGTTCTTGGTCTCGGTGCGCGTGCCGAACTCGGTCGCGTCCTTCGCCATCAGCGACACGTTCGCGTCGCAGCGCAGCGAACCCTGGTCCATCCGCACGTCCGACACGTCGAGCGCCTTCAACAAGTCGCGCAACGCGGTGACGTAGGCGCGCGCCACCTCCGGCGCGCGCTCACCGGTGCCCTCGATCGGCTTCGTGACGATCTCGATCAGCGGCACGCCGGCGCGGTTGTAGTCCAGCAGCGAGTGCTCCGCGCCGTGGATGCGGCCGTCCGAGCCGCCCACGTGCAGCGACTTGCCGGTGTCCTCCTCCATGTGCGCGCGCTCGATCTCGACCCGGAACAGCGAGCCGTCGTCCAGCGTCACGTCCAGGAAACCGTTGAACGCGATCGGCTCGTCGTACTGCGACGTCTGGAAGTTCTTCGGCATGTCCGGGTAGAAGTAGTTCTTCCGGGCGAACCGGCACCACTCGGCGATCTCGCAGTTGAGCGCCAACCCGATCCGGATCGCCGACTCCACCGCCACGCCGTTCACCGCCGGCAGCGCGCCCGGCATGCCCAGGCAGACCGGGCAGACCTGCGTGTTCGGCTCGCCGCCGAACACGTTCGCGCAGCCGCAGAACATCTTGGTGTTGGTGTGCAGCTCGACGTGCACCTCCAACCCCAGCACCGGGTCGAAGCGCTCGATGACCTCGGCGTAGTCCATCAGCTCGTGCACCGACGTCATGCCTTCCCGTCCTTCCGCAGACCCCGCGCCGCCAGCGCCGCGCCCGTGATCGCCACCAGGATGCTCGCCGCCGCGTTGGCCAGGGCGAGCTTGTCGTTCTTGCCGCGAGCCGACTTCAACGTGGAGAACGCGCTGGTGGCCGCGCCCGCGGCGCCGACGAGCGCGAGGACGGTCCGAACCCGCCCCACCGCGCCCCGCTTCACCGGGCACCCGCCAACTGCGGCACACCGCTGATCACGGTCGCGCCCAGCGCCGCGTCCCGCGCCACCTCGTACGCCGCCGCCACCCGGTACATCCGGTGGTCCTGCAACGCGGGCGCCATGATCTGCAGCCCCACCGGCAGCCCGTCCTCGTCGGACAGTCCGCTGGGGACGCTCATCGCCGCGTTGCCCGCCAGGTTCGCCGGGATCGTGCACAGGTCGGCCTTGTACATCGCCATCGGGTCGCCGGTGCGCTCGCCGATCGGGAACGCGGTGGTCGGCGTGGTCGGCGAGACCAGCACGTCCACGGTGGCGAACGCGGCGTCGAAGTCCCGGCTGATCAGCGTCCGCACCTTCTGCGCCGAACCGTAGTAGGCGTCGTAGTAGCCCGACGACAGCGCGTACGTGCCGATCATGATGCGGCGCTTCACCTCGGGACCGAACCCGGCCTCGCGGGTCAGCGACATGACCTCCTCGGCGCTGCGCGTGCCGTCGTCACCCACCCGGATGCCGTAGCGCATCGCGTCGAAGCGGGCCAGGTTCGACGACGCCTCACTGGGCGCGATCAGGTAGTACGCGGGCAGCGCGTAGTCGAAGCTCGGGCACGACACCTCGACGACCTCCGCGCCCAGCTGCTTCAGCTGGGCCACCGCCGCCTCGAAGCTGCGCAGCACGCCCGCCTGGTAGCCCTCGCCGCTGAACTGCGTGACCACGCCGACGCGCACACCCGACAGGTCGCCGTTCGCGCCCTCGCGCGCCGCCGCCACCACGGGCGGGACCGGCGCGTCGATCGAGGTGGAGTCCATCGGGTCGTACCCGGCGATGACCTCGTGCAGCAGGGCCGCGTCCAGCACCGTCCGGGCGCACGGCCCGGCCTGGTCCAGCGACGACGAGAACGCCACCAGCCCGTACCGGGACACACCGCCGTAGGTGGGCTTCACGCCGACCGTGCCGGTGACCGCGCCGGGCTGGCGGATCGACCCGCCGGTGTCCGTGCCGATCGACAGCGGCGCCTGGAACGCGGCCAGCGCCGCCGCCGAACCACCGCCCGAACCGCCCGGGATGCGGTCCAGGTCCCACGGGTTGTGGGTCGGGCCGTAGGCGGAGTTCTCGGTGGAGGACCCCATCGCGAACTCGTCCATGTTGGTCTTGCCGAGGATCACCACGCCGGCTTCCTTCAACCGGCGGGTCACCGTGGCGTCGTAGGGCGGCACCCACCCCTCGAGGATCTTCGAGCCGACCGTGGTCGGCACGCCCTCGGTGGTGAGCACGTCCTTGAGCGCGATCGGCACGCCGGCCAGCGGACCGACGTGCGCGCCGGCGGCGATGTCCTCGTCGACCTTGCGGGCCGCCTGGAGCGCGCCGTCCGCGTCGACGTGCAGGAACGCGTGGACCGCGCCGTCGACCTCGGCGATCCGGTCGAGGTGGGCCTGGGCGACCTCCACCGCGGACACCTCGCGGCTCGCGATCTTGGCGGCGATTTCTGCGGCGGTGCTGCGGATCAGACTGTTCATGATTCCGCCTCCGCGCGGAAGATAACGTCGGCGGTCATGCTTCCTCCCCGAGGATGCGGGGCACGCGGAAGCGGCCGTCCTCGGCGGCGGGGGCGCCCGCGAGCGCCTGCTGCTGACCGAGGCTGGGACGCACCACGTCCTCGCGGAACACGTTGGTCAGCGGAACGGCGTGCGAAGTGGGCGGGATGTCCGCGGTGGCGATGTCGCCCACCGTGGCCACCGACTGCAGGATCACGTCCAACTGGCCGGCGAACAGGTCCAGCTCGTCGTCGGTGACGGCGAGCCTCGCCAAGCGGGCCAGGTGCGCGACCTCGTCGCGGGAGATGCTGGGCACCTCGTCAACCCCCGTGGGTCGGTTTTTCGGATTCGGGACCCACCGAGTCTATTGGCTGGTCAGGCCGACCTCCGACCGGGTTACCCGCGCTCGCGCGCGTGGGTGCGCGATTTTACCGGTGCGCAACGCCCCTGGTGGGTCGGAAAGCGAAGCTGCGTCTGCGAGAATCATCGGCCGGCGAGTTTCCACCTCGATGCTCCACCACAGCCTTTGGAGGCGTGCACCGTGTCCTTCCTGATCCGGGTCCAGCTCCCGGACCGTCCCGGCACCCTGGGCGCGGTCGCCTCCGCGCTCGGCGAGATCGGGGCCGACATCCTCAGCGTGGACGTGGTGGAGCGCGGGGCGGGCCTGGCCATCGACGACCTGGTGGTCGAACTGCCCTCCGGGCGGCTGCCCGACGTGCTGATCACGGCCGCGGAGTCCATCGAAGGCGTCGAGGTGGACGCGGTCCGGCCCTACGCGGGCGTGCTGGACACCCACCGCGAGCTGGAACTGGTGGAGGAGGTCGCCGAGGACCCCCGCAACGGGCTCGCGGTGTTCACCGAGGGCGTGCCGAAGATCATCCGGGCGGGGTGGGCGGTGGTCGTGTCGTGGGACGGCAGCACCGCGCGCCGCCTGACCTCGTCCTCGGCCGCGCCGGAGACCAAGCTGCAGACCCCGCCGTGGCTGCCCCTGGCTCGCGCCACCGTCCTGGACGGCGAGGACGACTGGGTGCCCGAGACCTGGCAGGAGCTGGGCACCGAGCTGGCCGCCACCCCTCTCGGCAAACCGGACCGCGTCCTGCTGGTGGGCCGCCCGGGCGGCCCGATGTTCCGCGCCGCCGAAGTCGCCCGCCTGGCCCACCTGGCCGGCATCGTCTCCGTCGTCCTCCCCGACTGACCCGAGAGTCCAACCTCCACGGCGCGAGAGTCCAACCTCCGCGGCGCGAGAGTCCAACGTTCACGTGCCCTGAATTCAACACTCGCGCTCGGTCGGCACCGATGCCCGAGCGTTGAATTCAGGGTGCCTGAACGTTGGACTCTCGAGGGCTGAAGGGAGGACTCTCGCGGTGAGCTGGGGTCAGTCCTTGCGGCCCGTGGTGGCGATGGTGACGCCCAAGCCGATCATGGCCAGGCCGCCGGCGCCGCCCACCAGGGCCAGGCGGCGCGGTGAGCGGGCGAACCAGGTGCGCGCGGTGGCGGCGGCGAGGCCCCAGACGCTGTCGGACGCCACCGCGATGGCGTTGAACACCAGGCCGAGCAGGAGCATCTGGACGGCGACGTGACCTTGCCCGCGATCCACGAACTGCGGCAGCACGGCGGCGAAGAACACGATCGTCTTCGGGTTCGCCACACCGACCGCGAAGCCCTCCCACAACGTGCGCAGCCCACCCCGAGCCGGACCGCCGGCGGTGAACGTCGCGTGCAGCGACCCGCGCTGCCGCACGGCCTTCACCCCGAGGTACACCAGGTACGCCGCGCCGGCCAGCTTCAACGTCGTGAACACGACCGCCGACCGCTCCACGATCGCCCCGACGCCGAACGCGACGGCCACGACCAGGGCATAGGCGCCGAGCGTGTTGCCCAGGACCGTGATCAGCGCGGCACGCCGCCCCTGCGCCAACGCCCGCCCGACCACGAACAGGACGCTCGGCCCCGGGATCACGATCAGCAGGAACGACATGGCCGCGAAGGCGAGGAGCCGGTCGGTGGACACCATGGCGCAACGAAACCACGGCACCCGGCCGTGCTACCAGCGCTTTTCCGCGGTTCGGAGGGCCAGTTCGACCAGCTGCGCGTTGCCCGCCGCCGGGGTGCCGTCACGCGAGGTGAGCGTGTCCTCGAGACCGATGCGGGTGTCCAGCCCGCGCGTCACCGCGTAGTCCAGCACCGGCCACGCGCTGTCGTCCTCGCCGTGCAGCAGGACCGGCGCCCCGAGCGGTCCGAGGAGGTCGAGGAGCCGTGCCGCGTGCTCCACCGTCTCCCCCGGCTGCACCTCGGCCAACACCCGGACCGTCCCCGGCGGCACGCCGACGTCGAGCAACGTCCGCGCCGCCTCGACGTGGAACACGCCCAGCTCGATCCCGATGCCCGCGTCGCGCAACGCGGCGGCCACGTCGAGCCAGCCGTCCTCGTGCACGTTGACCGACGCGTAGTCGGGACGTCCGGCGGCCAGTCCCGCCCACCCGCGCACCAGCTCCGCCCGCCGCACGGGGTCGGGCACGATCCACGCGCCGGTCGTCACGCCGATCTCCGCCCGCGCCACCGCCGTCCGCACCACGGACACGGTGGTGGCGACCTCGGGGCCGGCCAGCACCTCCAGTCCCACCACGTCACGGGGGTGCAGGTGGAACGACGTCACGCCGAGTTCGGCGCACTCCGCGGCGTCGGCCGCCAGCTGCTGCGGCGTGATCGGCACACTGGGGTGGCTGCCCGGCTGACGGGCGCCGTTCAGACAAGCCTGGAGCACGAAACCCACCGAACCACAAGGTGTTGGATACCGCCATGCCGACGCTGACCTCAGCCCTGCTGCGCCACCACGCGGGCGCCAAGTCGTACTGGCGCGGGCTGACCTACCGGGACGCCGTGGTCGACCTGGCCGTCCGTTCACGGCACGTGGAAGGCGTCGTGGTCGGCGCGGCCGAGTACCGGGTGACGCTCCAGTGGGAGGACACCCGCTTGGACGGCGCGTGCACGTGCCCGTACGGGTCGCAGGGGTTCTTCTGCAAGCACTGCGTCGCGGTCGGCCTGGTGCTGCTGGAACGCGGCCTGACCGTGCCGCCGCAGGACGCGGAGGACGAGGAGCTGCGCGTCCGCCTCGCCGAGCTCGACCACGCGACGCTGGTGGAGCTGCTCTACGACCGGGCCGCGCGGGACCGTTCGCTGCGCGACGAGATCATGCGAGTTCGAGGCTGAACCCGAGCGCGGTCACGTCGACGTCCGGCGCGGGCTGCCAGTCGCGATCGGGCCGCCGCCGGAACCCGAGCCGCCGGTAGAGGCGGTGCGCGGTGGTCATGTGCTCGGAGCTGCTCATCACCAGCCGGTGCGCGCCCAGCTCACGCGCCCGCACGATCACCGCGCGCACCAACGCCTCACCGACCCCGCGGCCGCGTGCCGACGGGCTCACCGCCAGCATCCGGAACTCCACCTCGCCGTCCCGGCTGACCTCGGCGTACGGGGTGCCGGGCCGGACCACCGTGACGGTGCCGAGCACGGTGTCCCCGTCGTCCACCGCCACCAGCAGCTCCGCTTCCCGGGCGCGGGTGCGCGCATCGACCAGCGTGTCGGCGTACCCGCCGGTGTGGCTGTCGATGTGGCGGTCGGCCTGGTAGGCGGCCACGGTGATCTCACCCGCCGCCGCCCACTCGTCTTCCCTGGCGGGCCTCACCACGATGTCGGCCATCTGGTTCCCCTCTGCGTCATCGGACCGTTCCCGATTGTGGTCCAGCCAACTGCGCCGGCGGGCGTTCGATCAAGGTTTCGGCTGGATGTGGGGCCGGATGTCCCGAGTGCCGCCTCCCAGCCGACCGCAGGACTGCGGGCGGGATGATGTCGGGATGACGCTTCCCGGTGCGATCGAACTGCCCGACGGCGCGCTGGTGCGCGGTCGCGGCCTGCGCAACCCCACTCCCGAGGGCACGCCCGACTACGGGCTGTACCTCGGATCGCCGAGGATGCGGCGCTCGGTGATGGCGCGCGTGGACGCCCCTTCGTGGTCGCACGAGTGGGTCGAGTGGCCCGACTTCCGACTGCCCAAGTCGACCGAGCGGGCCGTGACCCTGATCCGGGACCTGCACGCGCGGGCCTTGGCGGGTGAGCGGGTCGAGGTGGCGTGCGGCGGGGGTGTGGGACGGACCGGCACCGTGATCGCGTGCCTCGCCGTGCTGGCGGGCGTTCCGTCGGGTGACGCCGTGGCGTGGACGCGGGCCCACTTCAACCGGCGCGCGGTGGAGACGCCGTGGCAGAAGCGGTGGGTGGCACGCTTCCCGCACGAGTGACGTGATCCGGGCCGGATCGCCCAGGCCAAGCCCAGACGACGCGAGGTCGAGGCCGCGGATCTGCTGCGCCTGTGCGCGAATTGCCGTGCGGCCGGGCGAACAGCCGCGCCGGTCCCACGCGCGGGCGGTGCGGTTGTGAGCGCGTGAGGTGCGGTGGTGCTTCGCGGATTGCCCGGCGGGGTGCGAGCGGAGCGGAGGGCGGGACAGGGCGGAGTGGGATGCCGGTGGCGGGCTGCGGGCTGCGGGGTGGGTGCAGGGTGTCGGCGGCGGGGTGGGTGGGTGGATGGTGGTGTGGAGGGGGGGTTGGTTGGCGGCCTCGTTGTTTCAACCGACGTTTCAGGGTGTTGGAAACGGCGTTTTGGTTTGGTACTCCTATTGTGATCACTCGGTCGTGGGGGCCGTAGTCGGGGTTGTTGCTGGTCAGGGCGGTGGTGGTGGTGGGGTCAGGGTGAGGTGGAGGGTTGGAGGGGTGGTTCGGTGGTGGGGGTTTCGGGGGGTGGTCGGGGTTTCGGTGATGGTGGCGATGGCCGTGGCGGCTTCCGGGCCGTTGGTCAGCAGGACGCGGAAGCCAGCTTCGTCCAGGATCGGGACCTTCAGCTGTTCCGCCTTCTCCGCCTTGGAGCCCGGCGACTCGCCCACGACGACGAACGCGGTCTTCTTCGACACCGAGCCCGCCGCCTTGCCGCCGCGCGACAGGATCGCCTCCTTCGCCTCGTCCCGCGAGAACGTCTCCAGCGACCCCGTCACCACGATCGACAACCCGGCCAGGTTGCGCGGGACGGAGGTGTCGCGCTCCTCGGCCGTGCGCACCCCCGCGGCTTGCCACTTCCGCACGATCTCCTGCCGCCACGGGGTCTCGACCCACTCCCGCACGGCTGTGGCGATGGTCGGGCCCACGCCCTCGGCGGAGGCGAGTTCCTCTTCCGTGGCCGCGACGATCCGCTCCAGGGAGCCGAACTCCTGCGCCAGGGCACGGGCGGCGGTGGGGCCCACGTGGCGGATGGACAGGGCGACCAGGACTCTCCACAGTGGACGCTGCTTGACCGTTTCCAGGTTGTCCAGCAGCTTCACCGCGTTCGCGGTCAGGTCGCCGTCCTTGGTGCGGAACAGCTCGACCTGTCCCAGTTTGTCCGCGTCCAGGTCGAACAGGTCGCCCTCGTCGGCGTAGACCGGGGAGTCGACCAGGGCCGCCGCCGCCTCGAAGCCCAGCACCTCGACGTCCAGCGCCGAACGTGACGCCAGGTACGCGAGCCGTTCCCGCAGCTGACCCGGGCACCCCGCCGCGTTGGGGCAGCGGATGTCGACGTCCGCCTCCTTCATCGGGCGCAGCGCGTGGCCGCACTCGGGGCACGTCAGCGGCATCTCGAAGGCGCGGGCGTCGGCCGGGCGGGCGTCGATCACCGGGCCCAGCACCTCGGGGATCACGTCGCCGGCCTTGCGGATCACGATGCGGTCGCCGATGAGCACGCCCTTGCGCTTGACCTCGCCGGCGTTGTGCAGGGTGGCCCGCGCGACGGTGGACCCGGCGACCTTCACCGGTTCCATCACGGCGAACGGTGTGACGCGGCCGGTGCGACCGACCTGCACCTTGATGTCGAGGAGGGTGGTGGTCGCTTCCTCGGGCGGGTACTTGAAGGCGATCGCCCACCTCGGCGCGCGGGAGGTGCTGCCCAGGCGGCGTTGCAGCGAGACCTCGTCGACCTTGATGACGACGCCGTCGATCTCGTGCACGGCGTCGTGGCGGTGCTCGCCCCAGTGGGCGACGTGCTCGGAGACCTCTTCGAACGTGCGCAGGACCTTGGTGTGCGAGGACACGGGCAGGCCCCACGCCCGCAGCGCCTCGTAGGCCTGGGACTGGGTGGTGAGGTCGAAGCCGTCGCGCTTGCCGAGGCCGTGGCAGATCAGCCGCAGCCGGCGGGACGCGGTGATCTTGGGGTCTTTCTGGCGCAGCGACCCGGCGGCGGTGTTGCGCGGGTTCGCGAAGGGCGGTTTGCCCGCTTCGACGAGCCGCGCGTTGAGCTCCAGGAAGTCCTCCACGGCGAAGAACACCTCGCCGCGCACCTCGACCAGGGCGGGCACTGGGTGCTCGTCGGTGCCGGTCAGCGTCTCCGGCACGTCGGGCAGCGTGCGGACGTTGAGCGTGACGTCCTCGCCGGTCCGCCCGTCGCCGCGGGTCAGGGCGCGGACCAGGCGGCCGTGCTCGTAGAGGAGGTTGATCGCCAACCCGTCGATCTTCAGCTCGCACAGGAAGTGCGCGTCCGCGCCGACCTCCTTGCGCACGCGCTCGAACCAGGCTCGCAGCTCCTCGGCGGAGAACACGTTGTCGAGGCTGAGCATCCGCTCCAGGTGGTCGACCGCGGTGAAGTCGGTCGAGAAGGTGCCGCCGACGAGCTGCGTGGGCGAGTCGGGTGTGGCGAGGCCGGGGTGCGCCTGCTCCAGCGCCTCCAGCTCGCGCAGCAGCGCGTCGAACTCGCCGTCACTGACCGTCGGCGAGTCGAGGACGTAGTAGCGGAACTGGTGCCCGCGCACCACCTCGGCCAGCGCGGCGTGCCGCTCGCGCACGGGGGCGGGCACGTCCTCGACGCCCTCGGCGGGGGCCTGGGTCGGGTTCAACGGGTCGTCGCTGGTCACGGCATGAGGGTAACCAGGGGGTCCGACAATTTCAGGTGGGTTCGCCGACCATCGCGCGGACCAGTTCGCGGAACTCCAGCAGGTCGATCGTGCCCTCCGGTTCGGCGGACGCGGTTTCCACCCGGCCGAGTCGTTCACCGGCCAAACGCTCACCCAGCGTGACGTCCAAGGGGAGGAACGTCATGGTCTGCCTGGCCTTGTCGTCGAGGTGGGCGAACTCGGGGTGGTAGACGGCGACGTCCACCAGGCCGAACGAGACCTGGGCGACCAGCCGCACGTCGGCCAGCCGCATCCGGCGCGGTCCGACGTTGATGGTGACCAGGGTCGGGTCCGGCACCGGGGGCACCGAGTCGTGGTACTCCCAGATCATGTCCTCGCTCGGCGCGGCTTCGATCCAGGCGTCGGTGTAGGGCCGCAGCCTGGGGTCCTCACGGCTGGTGATCACCAGGGCGTAGATGGCGCGGTGGCCGCGTTCGAGGGAGAACTCCAGGTCGGGGTGCATGGCGGCGACCATCGCGCCCAGGTCGCCCTCCACCCGGTAGGGCTCGCCGTCGCCGAGGGCCGCGCTGACGGTCGGCAGCAGCTCGAACCACTCCTGCCAGAACGCGACCGCGGCTTCGGCCGGGTTGGGCAGGTGGACGGGTTCGGGTTCGGGCTCGGTGCGGCGGCGGAACCAGCTCATGGCTCCATTGAACTACGGCCGGCCGACGGCTGCGCCGACCCGCGCCGGGTGGCCACCGACAGCAGTTCCGCCGCGGGTCCGACCAGCTTGCGGCCGCCCGGCCACACGGCGCGCAGCACGCGGCGCAGGTCGAGCTCCGTCGGCACTTCGACCAGCCGGCCCTCGGCGAGGTCGACGTCCACCGCGAGGACGCTGAGCGCGGCGGGTGCGACGCCGGCGACGACCGCGCCGCGCACGGCCGTGGTGGAGCCGAGCTCCAGCGCGGGCGGGCACGCGGCCGGCAGCGCCCGGTCCAGCGTGTCGCGGGTGCCGGAGCCGCGTTCGCGCATCACGAGGGGTGTGGCGGCCAGTTCCGGCGGGGTGAGCGGTCGGCGTCGGCGGGACCACGGGTGGCCGGGTGCGACGACCACCGCGAGCCGGTCCACCGCCACCTTCCGGGTCGAAAGCCCTGGCAGCGGGCCTGGTGCTTCGACGAATCCGAGGTCGACCGCGCCGTCGCGGACGAGTGCGCCGACCGTTTCCGAGTTCGTCACCCGCAGGCCGACGCGCAGGTCGGGGCGGGCGCGGCGCAGTTCGCCGATCCAGCTCGGCGCGAGGTGCTCGGCCACGGTCATGCTGGCGGCGACCCGCAGCTCGGCCTCCCTCGCCGAGCGGAGCGCCCGCGCGCCCTCGACCAGGCCCGCGACCTCGTCCAGCACCCGCCGGGCCCGTTCGGTCACGACCACGCCCGCGGGTGTGAGCACGGAGCCGCGCCGCCCGCGGTCGACCAGCACGACGCCGAGGCGCCGTTCCAGGGTGGACAGCCGCTTGCTGGCCGACGGTTGCGCGATGCCCAGTTCCCCGGCGGCCCGGCCGAGGCTGCCCAGCTCCCCGACGAGCACCAGCAGGCGCAGCGACTCGAGGTCCGGGGTCATAGCCACAGGGTATGACTTCAGAGTCGGGGGCCGCCTACCGGAAGCGCCCGCGCGGACGGAGGCTGGGCGGTGTGCTGATCGCCGCGTTGGTCCTGGGTGTGCTGGTGGGTGGGCGCCTGCCGGAGCTGGCCGGTGTGACGCGCTGGCTGCTGCGCGGCGGGGTGGTGCTGCTCGGTCTGCAGCTGTCCGTCGGGCAGCTGCTCGCCCTGGGGCCCGGTGTCCTGGTCGCGATCGTGGTGACGGTCTCGGTCACGTTCTTCGGCACGGTGCTGCTGGGCCGCCGGCTGCGCCTGCCGCGTGGCCTGTACGTGCTGGTGGCCAGCGGTTTCTCGATCTGCGGCGCGTCGGCCATCGCGGCCGTCGAGGGTCGGGTGGACCGGGAGGACGAGCACGTGGCCACGAGCGTCGCCCTGGTCACGCTCTACGGCACCCTGGCGATGATCGCCTTGCCGCTGTTGCACGCCTCGCCGCAGTGGATCGGGCTGAGCGTGCACGAGGTCGCGCAGGTGGCCGCCGCGGCGCCGGCCGGCGGGTTGGCGACGGCGATGGCGGTGAAGCTCGGCCGGGTGGCGTTGTTGGCGCCGATCGTGGCCGGTGTGGGTGGTCGCGGGGCTCCGCCGGTGCCCGGCTTCCTGCTCGGTTTCCTGGCGTTGATGCTGCTCAGCCCGCTGGTTCCGCGGTCCGTCGTGGAGGTGGCCGGCACCGTGACGACCGTCGTGCTGGCCGCGGCGCTGTTCGGCCTGGGCACGTCGGTGCGGCTCAAGAGCCTCGTGCGGAGCAGCCCCAGGGCGCTGCTCCTGGGGCTGTTCGCGACGCTCCTGGTGTGCGGGACGGGTTACCTGTCGCTGCGGGTGGTGTGAGCGCGCAGCAGGTCGGCGTTCAGGCGGGCGATGGTGGTCAGCGGGATGCCCTTGGGGCACGCGGACGTGCACTCGCCGGTGTTCGTGCAGCCGCCGAAGCCGGACGCGTCGTGCTCGGCGACCATGTCCCGCGCCCGCGAGTACCGCTCCGGCTGCCCCTGCGGCAGCACGCCGAGGTGGGTGGCCTTGGCGGCGGTGAACAGCATCGCGGACCCGTTGGGGCACGCCGCCACGCACGCGCCGCAGCCGATGCACGCCGCCGCTTCGAACGCGGTGTCCGCGTCCGGCTTGGGCACGGGTGTCGCGTGCGCGTCCGGCGCGGACCCCGTGGGCACGCTGACGTACCCGCCGGCCGCCACGATCCGGTCGAACGCCGACCGGTCCACCACCAGGTCCCGCACCACCGGGAACGGCTCGGCCCGCCACGGCTCCACGGTCACCACGTCGCCGTCGCGGAAGTGCCGCAGGTGCAGCTGGCAGGCCGTGGTGGCCTTCTCCGGCCCGTGCGCCATCCCGTTGATCATCAGCCCGCACATGCCGCAGATGCCCTCGCGGCAGTCGTGGTCGAACGCCACCGGCTCCTGCCCGGAGGTGATCAACCGCTCGTTGAGCACGTCCAGCGCTTCGAGGAACGACATGTCCGGCGACAGGTCGTCCACGACGTACTCCACCAGCCGTCCGGTGGCGCCGCTCTGCCGCCAGATCCGCAGGGTCAGCTTCACGAGTAGCTCCGGGTGCTCGGCGTGACGTGCTCGAAGGTCAGCTCTTCCTTGTGCAGCACGGGCGGTCGGCCCACGCCCGTGTACTCCCACGCGGCGACGTACGCGTAGTTCGCGTCGTCGCGCAACGCCTCCCCGTCCGCCGTCTGGCTCTCCGACCGGAAGTGGCCGCCGCACGACTCCGCGCGGTGCAGGGCGTCCACGCACATCAGCTCCGCCAGCTCGAAGAAGTCCGCGACCCGGCCGGCCTTCTCCAGCTCCTGGTTGAGCCGCTCGCCCGTGCCGGGCACCTTCACCCGTCGCCAGAACTCGTCGCGCAGCTCGGGGATGCGCTCCAGCGCCTTGCGCAACCCGGCCTCGTCGCGTTCCATGCCGCACTCGTCCCACATCAGCCGGCCCAGCTCGCGGTGGAACGACTCGACCGTGCGGTCGCCGTCCACGGCCAGCAACGTCTTCACCCGGCCGCGCACCTCGGACATCGTGTCCGCGACCGCGGGGTGGCTGTCGTCGACCGCGTCGAACGGCGCGTCGGCCAGGTAGTCCCCGATCACGCCGGGCAGCACGAAGTAGCCGTCCGCCAGACCCTGCATCAACGCCGACGCGCCCAGCCGGTTCGCGCCGTGGTCGGAGAAGTTCGCCTCACCGATCACGTACAGGCCGGGGATCGTGGACCGCAGGTCGTAGTCCACCCACAGCCCGCCCATCGTGTAGTGCACGGCCGGGTAGATGCGCATCGGCGTGCGGTAGGGGTCGTCGCCGGTGATGCGCTGGTACATCTCGAACAGGTTCCCGTAGCGCTGTTCGACGGCGAGCGCGCCGAGGCGGCCGATGGCGTCGGCGAAGTCCAGGTAGACGCCGCGCTTCTCGTCGGAGATGTTCTTCGCCGCCCGGGACGCGATGTCGCGCGGCACGAGGTTGCCGAACGCCGGGTACATGCGCTCCAGGAAGTAGTCCCGGTCGGTCTCGGGGATGTCGTTCGGCGCGCGGGTGTCGTGCGGGTCGCGCGGCACCCAGACGCGGCCGTCGTTGCGCAGCGATTCGCTCATCAGCGTGAGCTTCGACTGGTGGTCGCCGCTGATCGGGATGCACGTCGGGTGGATCTGGGTGAAGCACGGGTTCGCGAACAGCGCGCCCCGCCGGTGCGCCCGCCAGATGGCGGTGGTGTTGCAGCCCTTGGCGTTGGTGGAGAGGTGGAACACGTTGCCGTAGCCGCCGGTGGCGAGCACGACCGCGTCCGCGAAGTGGGTGGACACCTCGCCGGTGACGAGGTCGCGCACGACGATGCCGCGCGCCCGGCCGTCCACCACGACCAGGTCGAGCATCTCGGTGCGCGCGTGCATCTCGACGCGTCCGGCGGCGATCTGGCGCTCCAACGCCTGGTAGGCGCCGAGCAGGAGCTGCTGCCCGGTCTGGCCGCGGGCGTAGAAGGTGCGGGAGACCTGCGCGCCGCCGAACGAGCGGGTGTCGAGCAGGCCGCCGTACTCGCGGGCGAACGGCACGCCCTGGGCCACGCACTGGTCGATGATCTCGACGCTGATCTGCGCCAACCGGTGCACGTTGGACTCGCGGGAGCGGAAGTCGCCGCCCTTGACGGTGTCGTAGAACAGGCGGTGCACGCTGTCGCCGTCGTTGCGGTAGTTCTTGGCCGCGTTGATGCCGCCCTGCGCGGCGATGCTGTGCGCGCGGCGCGGGCTGTCCTGGTAGCAGAACGACTTGACCTGGTAGCCGAGCTCGGCGAGCGTGGCCGCGGCCGAGCCGCCCGCGAGTCCGGTGCCGACCACGATCACGCTGCGGTTGCGCCGGTTCGCGGGGTTGACCAGCCGGGCGGAGAAGCGGCGGCGGTCCCAGCGGGTCTCGATCGGGCCGACCGGCGCGCGTTGGTCGGCGATCGGGGCGCCTTCGGTGTAGGGCATGTCAGCTCACCAATCCGGTGAAGACGGCGAAGGGAACGGAGAGGAACCCGGCGCAGACCACCACGGCGACGCCGAGGCCGATCACGCGGGAGGTGGTGACGCCGAGGGTCTGGGTGGCGCTCCACACGCCGTGGCGGATGTGGAAGCCCAGGGCCAGCACGGCGACCGCGTACGCCAGCACCACGTACCAGTGCTGGAAGTCGGCGACCACGTTCGCGTGGATCTCGCCGGGCACGCCGTGGGGGTTGAGCCACCCGACGGTGAGGTCGAGCAGGTGGTAGACCACGAACAGGGCGATGATCACGCCGCCCCAGCGCATCGTGCGGGCCGCGTAGCTGCCCTGGACCCGTCGGCGGTGCTCGTACCGGCCCCTGGCCTTGCGGGCCTTCGCGGTCAGTTGGTAGGCGGCGACGAAGTGCAGCGCCACGCAGGCCAGGAGGGCGACCCGGGTCGGCCAGACCGCGCCGATCTCGCGCAGCAGGCGGCCGTAGCCGTCGATCGCGTCCGCGCCGGAGAAGACGGTGAGGTTGCCGAGCATGTGCACGACGACGTACAGCAGCAGCCCGGCGCCGGTGACGGCCATGACGACCTTCTTGCCGACGGTGGTGCGGTAGAGCCCGATCGTGTCCACGTCGCTGACGCTAGGAACCGGTGTGACGAGTCGTCCAATACATCGTGAGCTGCCTGAAGATAGCCTGGGGCTATGACGCTCCAACAGCTCGTGTACTTCCTGGCAGTGGCCCGGACGCGGCACTTCACGCGGGCGGCGGCGGAGGCGCGTGTGGCGCAGCCCTCACTGTCCAAGCAGATCCACGCGTTGGAGAAGGAGCTCGGCGCGGAGCTGTTCAGCCGGGCGCGCGGCAACGTCACGTTGACCCCGGCGGGCGAGGCGCTGCTGCCCGTGGCCGCCCGCATCCTGTCCGATGTGGACACGGCACGGCTGGAGGTGGCCGAGCTGGTGGGGCTGCGGCGGGGCCGGGTGCGGGTGGGCGCGACGCCGAGCCTGTGCGTCAGCCTGTTCGCGGACGTGATCAAGCGCTACCACGACGCGTACCCCGGCATCCAGGTGTCGGTGACGGAGGGCGGGTCGCGGGACCTGGTGGCGGCGTTGGAGGCGGGGCAGCTGGACCTGGCCCTGGTGATCGTGTCGCCCGCCGACGCCGACCGGGCGCTGACCGTGGTGCCGGTGCTGCGGGAGGAGCTGGTGGTGGCGTCGGCGTCGCCGCTGGGGGTGACCCGGATGCGGTTGACGGACCTGCGCGACCAGCCGCTGGTGATGTTCCGGCCGGGCTACGACCTGCGGGAGACGACGCTGGCCGCGTGCCGGCAGGCGGGGTTCGAGCCGCGGTTCGCGGTGGAGGGCGGCGAGATGGACGCCGTGCTGCGGTTCGTGGAGGTGGGGTTGGGGGTGGCGATCGTGCCGAGCACGGTGCTGGCCACGCGGTCGCTGCACGGGACGCCGCTGACCCCGGCCACCACGCGGACGGTGGCGCTGGCGCACCGGACGGACGTGGCGCCGACGTCGGCGGGGCGGGCGTTCCAGAGCGTGCTGCTGGCGTTCCTGCGCGACGCGGAAATGCCTTCGGGGGTTCACCTGGTGGAGCCGTAAGGTGCCGAGTCGTGCTGATCCGACGCGAGACCGCCGCAGACACCCAGGTCGTCCACGACGTGACGGAGGCCGCGTTCGCGGCGCGACCGGGCGGTGAGGCGGGCCTCGTCGGCGCGCTGCGGGCCGACCTGGGCTGGATCCCGGCGTTGTCGCTGGTCGCGGAGGTGGACGGGGTGGTCGTCGGGCACGTGGTGTGCACGCGCGGCTCCGTCGGCGGCAAGCCCGCCCTGGGCCTCGGCCCGTTGAGCGTGCTGCCCGCCCACCAGCGTTCCGGTGTCGGCAAGGCCCTCATGCACGCCGTGCTGGGCGCCGCGGACGCCCTGGACGAGCCGCTGGTCGTCCTCCTGGGCGACCCCGCGTACTACTCGCGCTTCGGCTTCGTCCCGGCGTCGACCTACGGCGTCACCCCGCCGGACCCGGCCTGGACGCCGCACTTCCAGGCCCGCGCCCTCGCCACCCACACCCCCGACCTCACCGGCCCGTTCACCTACGCCGCGCCGTTCGCCGACCTCTAGCGGTCACCAGCCCTCGGGCGGTTCCACGAACGCCTTGCCCACGTCCCGCGTCAACGCCAACGCCCGCCGCACCCACTTCTCGCTCGCGCCCGCCATGCCGCACGTCGGCGTCGGCACCGCGTGCGTGCCCAGGATCGAACGCGGGAAACCGAGCCGGTCCACCAGGTCCAGCGCGGGCCGGGCCAGCGACTTCAGCGTCTGCTTCGGCGTCGGGTCGGTGCTCGGCGCCAGGCCGAGGAACAGCTGGGTCTTCTCCTCCCACGCCTCCCCGATCTCGTCCCACATCGAGTCGTCCAGGACCGTGACGTCGAACGAGACGGCCCGCGCGCCCGCCTGGCGGATCAGCGTGATCGGCGGCTTCGACGCGCAGCAGTGCACGACCACGTCCGCGTCGACACCGTCGATCACGGTCTCGAGCAGGGCGCGCGCGTCCGGCTCGGGCACGGCGGCGACCGTGCCCAGCTTGGACGGCGTCGGCAGCAGGCCCGCCAGCACCGCGGGCAGCCCCGGTTCGTCCAGCTGCACGACGACCTTCGCGCCGGTGCGCTTGGCGACCTCGGCGACGTGCTGGTTGAGCCCTTCGACCAGTGACTGGGTGTACTCGCGCAGCGCGCCCTTGTCGGTCAGCACGCGGTGGCCGCGCGCCAGCTCGACGCTCGCGGCGAGCGTCCACGGTCCGGTGGACTGCACCTTGACGACCGGCGGCGGCACCGGGTCGGCGGCCTCCTCGAACGCGTCGAGGTCGCGGCGCAGCAGGTCCACCGCCCGCCGGTGGTCCTTGCCGGGGTGCGCGGCGGTCCGCCAGCCGGACGGGACCACCTCGACCGGGAGGTCGACCAGGAGCGCGGCGGTGCGGCCGATCATGTCCGCGCCGACACCCCGTGCGGGGAGTTCGGGCAGGTGAGGGAGGTCGGGGAGTTCGCCGAGGACGATCCTGGCGGCCTCCAGCGGGTCGGTTCCGGGTAGCGAGCCGATGCCGGTTGCGGCGCCGGCGGACCAAGGGAGGGCATCCACCCGGACAGTCTCCCACCACGGGCGGCCGACCGTTCGAGACCGAAAAGGTCTAGACCCATTGACGAGGTGGTCCAGTCCACCTACGGTCACCTTGTCGGTGCCGACGGTGTTCGCGGGCACCGCCCACGACGTGGTGTGGGGGCGTGCCGCGCCCCGCGCTCCCGCACCACTCCCACCCCGTTCCCCCTGCACGGGAGTAGGTGCCCATGTCCACGAAGCGCAAGAGCCTGGCCGCACTGGCGGCAGGCGTCACCGCCGTCGCCGGTCTGCTGATGGCCGCCCCCGCGGGCGCCGCGCCGACCCCGACGGCCGTGTTCACCCAGGACTCCGCGTGGAGCTCCGGCTACCAGGGCAAGTTCACCGTCACCGCCGGGTCCGGCGCGGTGTCCGGCTGGAAGGTCGAGTTCGACCTGCCGGCGGGCACCACGCCCGGCTCGTACTGGGACGCCACCCTGACCAGCAGCGGCTCGCACCACGCGTTCACCAACCGCGAGTACAACGGCAGCCTGGCGGCCGGCGCGTCCACGTCGTTCGGGTTCCTGGTGAACGGCCCCGGCCTGCCCGCCAACTGCAAGCTCAACGGCCAACCCTGCACCGGCGGCACCACCACCACGACGACCACCAGCACCACGACTACGACCACCACCACTTCGGACCAACCACCGCTTCCCGGCAGCCTGAAGTCCGCGCCGTACGTGGACATCACCATGCCGACACCGTCACTGGAGTCGATCGCCCGCGCCACCGGCCAGAAGGTGTTCACGCTGGCCTTCGCACTGGCGGACAGCAGCGGCTGCAACCCGTCGTGGGGCGGCACGATCCCGTTGACCGACAGCCGGATCATCAACGACGTGCGGGCGTTGAAGGCGCTGGGCGGTGACGTGATCGTCGCGACCGGCGGCGCGGCCGGGCCCTACCTGGAGTACTCGTGCTCCACCGCCGACTCGCTGCTGGCCGCGTACAAGAAGGTCCTCGACGCCGTCGGCAGCAACCACCTGGACGTGGACGTCGAGGCATCCATCCCGCACGACCTGGTCAACACCGCGTTGAAGCGCCTCCAGACCGAACGCGGCACGTCGATCAGCTACACGATGCGCGTGCAGGGCGACGACTACGGCATGGACCCCTACTCGGTGCAGATCCTGCAGAACGCCGCCGCCAAGGGCCTGACCGTGCTCGTGAACCCCATGACCATGGAGTTCGGCTCCTCCCGAGCGGACTGGGGCGACGCCGTCATCGCCGCCGCCGAGAGCAGCCTGCGGCAGATGAAGCAGATCTGGCCCGCCAAGTCCGACGCGGAGCTGAAGCGCCTGCTCGGCGTCACCCCGATGATCGGCCGCAACTTCAACGGCAAGGTCTTCACCCAAGCCCACGCCCGCAAGCTCGTGACGTGGGCCAACACCAACCGCATCGGCCTACTCGGCTTCTGGTCCGCGGGCCGCGACAACGGCAGCTGCCCGGGCGGCGGCATCTCGCCGACGTGCAGCAGCATCAGCCAAACCCAGTACGAGTTCACGAACATCTTCAAAGGCTTCACCGCCTGACGCCGGTCAGTACAGCGGTGTGAAGTGGAGTTCGAAGCCGTAGTCGGCGCGAT
Organism: Saccharothrix sp. 6-C; assembly: GCF_016695385.1. Classification (NCBI taxonomy): domain Bacteria; kingdom Bacillati; phylum Actinomycetota; class Actinomycetes; order Pseudonocardiales; family Pseudonocardiaceae; genus Saccharothrix; species Saccharothrix sp. 6-C. The sequence goes on from NZ_CP064192.1 coordinate 7,100,462, forward strand.
CGCCCGCGGTGGCCGCGATCCAGTACTCGCCTGGCCGGACGATGGCGCCCGCGTACGAGTTCGACTCACCGCCGCCGTGTGCGAGGCCGACCACCTGGGTCGGCGGGTTCTCCGGGCCGACGGTCAGCCGCACGGTGGCCGTGTAGCCCGTGACGAAGTAGACCGACACGTAGCCCAGCACGTCGGCCCGGTAGAGGGTGTCCAGTTTCGGGCGGGTGCGGGCGCCGCCCACGCTCAGCGGGGTGGCGCGGGCTTCGAGGGAGCGCACGGCGGCTTCGGCTTGGCGGGCCAGGGACTCGACCCTGGTGGCGTCGTCGAGCAGCGGGCGGGTGGCGGACAACTGGGCGGACAGGGTGGCGACCTGGCGTTCCAGGTCCGCCACCCTGGCCCGCAGCTCCTCGGCTTCGCGCTTCGACCTGAACACCTAGCCTCCCAGCAGGATCAGCACACCGATCACGATCAGCACCACCGGCAGCACCACGTGCCCCCAGCGGCTCAGGGCGCGGGCGATGAGGGGGCGGGTCGCGAAGAAGCGGCCCGCACCGCACCACACTGCCACCAGGACGAGGAACACGATCACGTATCCGGTGATGCCGGTGGTGGCGAAGACCGGGACGTAGACGCCGATGTTGTCGCCGCCGTTGGCGAACGTCACGGCCGCCACGCCGAGCGCGCCCGTGGCCGCCGGCTCCGAGTCGTCACCCCCGCGCCACGCCTGCCACGCCGCCTTCACGCCCAGCGCCAGCGGCAGCAGGCCGAGCCACGGGAGCACCGACGGCGGCAGCAGGGTCGCGCCGAGGGCGGCGGCGATGGCGACCGCCAGGATGCCCGCGAACCCGAGGTACTGGCCGAGCACGACCCGCCACGGGGGCACGCCCCGCGCGAAGAACAACGCCAGCAGCACGATGTCGTCGACGTTCGTCACCGCGAACAGCCCGACCGCGCGGATGATGTCCAGCACCCGTGAACCCTAAGGTGCAGGGATGAACGGACCCGCGGAGATGCTCGCCAACCACGCCGCCTCGGCCGCCTTGGGCATCCGGGCGCTCGAACTCGGCGACGGCACGGCCAAGCTCGCCATGACCGTCACCGACCGGATGGTCAACGGTCACGGCATCGGGCACGGCGGGTACGTGTTCCTGCTCGCCGACACCGCCTTCGCCTGCGCGTGCAACCGCCACGGCTCGGTGACCGTGGCGGCGCAGGCGGAGATCGACTTCCTCGCCCCCGTGCACGAGGGCGACGAGCTGGTGGCCGAGGCGGTGGAACGGGCGCGGTTCGGGCGCAGCGGGATCTACGACATCACCGTGCGCCGCGGCGACCAGGTGGTGGCCGAGTTCCGCGGCCGGAGCCGGACCCTCAGGCCGAACGGCGCAGACCCAGCACCTGGAGGGTGACGAACCCCAGCACGGCGACCGCTTGGGCGACGATCAGGAAGACACCGAACCCGGTCACCGGGAACCACCCGGCGAACGCGGTCAGGAAGCTGTCCAGAACCCACACCGAATTGCCGATCACCACCACGGCGACGAGTGGGCGGATGGGCCGCAGGCCGAGCAGGAACACACCGACGCCGTAGGCGACGAGAAATGCGCCGAGCCCGATCACGAGACCGCGCGGCAGTCCCGTCGGGAGGTCGAGGAGCAGGGCCAGCAGGCCGAGCCCGCCCGAGCTGACACCGTCGAGCTTGAGGGCGAAGCGGAGGAGACCGTCGTGGTGGACCCGAGTTGTCGTCATGGCCCGAAAGCTAGGGTCGGCGGCACTGCCGGCGGAACGCCGAACACTGCCAACACCTGCCAGTCACACGGCTTCGACCTGCGCGGACAAGTCTTCGGCCACCAGCTTCGCCCCCGCGTTCTGCCAGTTGTGCAGGGTCCGCTCCGGCACCTGGTCGACGAACCACGCCAACGCCCGCCGCCCCTCCGCGTCGAGGCCTTCGCGCTTGGTCCGCCTGCTGTAGGGCCGGATACCGACCACGTAGTAGAAGTACAGCGCGTTGTAGTGCCGCCATTCGTCGCTGGTGCCGAACTCGCCGTCCCGCGGTTTGAGCCGGCCGATGCTCTCCGACAACAACGCCTTCAACTCGGCCGCGCGTTCCAGCGGTTGGTCGGACGCGCCCCGGGCGGCCAGCCGGGCGTCGATCACCGGCAGTTGCGTCAACGGGCTGGCGACCAGCTTCCCGAGGTCGCCGTAGTTGCTCAACGCCCGCCGGGTCAGCTTCACGAACTCGGCGGGGTCCAGCGGCGCCCGGCGCGGCAGCGCCTCGGCCGCGTCACGCAGCTCGGCCCGCGACGCGGCCACCTCCGGCACCGCGACCCGGTCCACCAGCAGCGCCAGCAGGTTGGCCGACACCTGCACCGCGATCGCGGCGGCGACCGTGCCGAACAGCAGCGGCACCAGCCGGTCGTCCAGGAACAACGCCACCTGCCCGCCGAACACCGCCGCCAACCCGGCCGACGTGAGCAGCGAGCGCACCATGTCGGCCCGGATCGCCTCACCTTCGTCGAACGCGTCCGCCACCGCCACGACCACGCCGAGCACCAGCAGGTCGAGCCCCGCCGACGCGATCACCACCGGCTCGGGCAGCACGTCTGCCAGGAGCAACGCGCAGCTGAGCCCGAACAGGACCGTCGCCGCGCCCAGCAGCGCCCGCCGCACCCGCAGGCACAGCACCAGCGCCGCCGCCAGCGGGACCAGCACCACCACGGGCGCGAAGTAGGCGGCCACCAGCAACGGCGGCACGCTGTACCGCCACCAGCGTTCGTAGCGCACCGGCAGCCAGCACACGACGACCCCGGTCCACGCCACCGCGGGCACCGCCATCGCCATCGCGGGCACCGGCAGGACGATCACCAGCGCGTAGGCGAGCAGCCCGACCGAGGCCCGCTGGAGCAGGCGCTTGCGGGGATCGCGCACGAGCAGGTACAGCCCGAGCCACCAGGCCAGGCCGAACGTCACCACCGAGACCGCGATCACCCGGAGATCGTACGGTTGCACGTCCTGGGACGATGTCCTCCATGCCGCTCGAGCTGACGCTCCACAAGGCCGCCGAAGAGGTGGAACGCGGTGACCTGGCCAGTGTCCTGAGGGCTCGACAACGGCTGGTCGGGCTGGTCTGCAGCTATCCCGACCGGCTCGACCTGCGCGAGCGCCTCGCCGAGGTGTACCGGCTGCTCGGTGACGCGGCGCAGGCCGGGCGGTGGAGCTACCTGTCCGAGGTGCGCGACGAGGCGGAGGTGGCGGCGTTCGAACGCGCCTACCGCACGCCCCTGGCGCGGCTGACGGCGATGAACTGGACCAGCGGCGAGGCAGGCGCCTCCACCCCGACCGCCCGGGAACGGCTGGTGGCGCTGCGGGAGGGTGCCAACGACCAGCTGCACGCCGAGCTGTCGGTCGCCGACGACCGCGACTCGTCCTGGCGCACGAACGTGTTCGTGCTGATCGGTTTGGTGCTCGTGCTCCTGTGCTTCGTCGTCGGCGCGGTGACGCTGGTCATGTGGGTCTACAGGTGGTTCGCCGGATGAGCGCATGCTGGGAGGCATGACCCCCGACGTCGCCGCCGCCGCTGACCGCATCCGCCCGCACGCCCGCCGCACTCCCACTTGGCGCACCGAAGTCGACGGCCGACCGATCGTGTTCAAGCTCGAACACCTCCAGCTCACCGGCTCGTTCAAGCTGCGCGGCGCCCTCAACACGCTGCTCGCCTCGGGGTCACCGGACCGGGTGGTCACGGCGTCCGGCGGCAACCACGGCCTCGGCGTCGCCAAGGCCGCGCAGCTGCTCGGCCTGCACGCCACGGTCTTCGTGCCGGTCAGCGCGCCGGAGGGCAAGGTACGCCGGATCGAAGCCGCGGGCGCGAAGCTGATCCGGCACGGCGACACCTACGCCGAGGCGGTCCTGGCAGCCCGCGGGACACCGGGTTTCTACGTCGAGGCCTACAACGACCCGATCGTCATCGCCGGTCAGGGCACCGTCGCCGCCGAGGTGGTCGAGGACGCGCCGGATGTGGACTCGATCGTGGTCGCCGTGGGCGGCGGCGGCCTGGCCGCGGGCACCGCCCTGGCCTCGGGTCGTCTGACCGTCGCCGTGGAACCTGACCGGTGCTGCGCCCTGCGCCACGCGCTCGACGCGGGCGAACCGGTCGACACCGAGGTCGACTCGATCGCCGCCTCGGCCCTGGGCGCCACCCGGGTGGGCGAGGTGCCGTTCGACATCCTGAGCACCCGCCCGGTGACCTCGGTCCTCGTCCCCGACCAGGCGACCCTGTCCGCCCGGGACCGGCTCTGGGAAGAGTTCCGGCTGGCCGTCGAACCGGCAGCCGCCGTCCCGTTCGCCGCCTGGCTGGCCGGCGACGTGCCGGGCGACCTGGCCTGCGTGGTCCTGTGCGGCGCCAACACCGACTGGACCCCCTGACCCCGGGGACCACCCCACCGAGGCCCGATGCGACGTGGGTTCGGGTGCTCCGGGCCGGCCAAGCCGGAAGCACCCGAACCCGTGTCACATCGAGCCGGCCTTCACCCCGGACACCGACCTACAAACCGGTCAACGACATTCCGTCACCCGATCGGCAGACCCCAGCTCCACCGACCCCCGATCCCGATCCGGCGCCACTCGCCCCAGCGACGCGCCTGCCTGCGGCGGCACCTCGACTTCCAGCGCGAGCGCCGGGTCGAGCCGCTCCACCCGTTCCACCATGGCCTCGACCTCGGCGATGAGGTCGGCCCACTCGGGCCGGTGCAGGCGCTCCCGGACCACCCAGCGCAGCGTGCGCACTTCCGCGCGCAGCCGTTCGAACTGCTCCGCGTCGAGACGTTGCGCGGATGGGTGGTCGAGCTTGCTCGAGAGCACCCTCACCCGGATCCCGATGTCCACCAGCGACCTCCGGCGTCGTGCGTTGTCATACGGCACGCACGCAGTGTCGCAGGCGCCACCGACAAAACAACAAACCGGACCTCACTGGGTCGCACTTATGGTCGCGCTGGCGAGGACCAGGTCGCCCGCCTCGGCGTCCTCCCGGTACACCGCGACCGCCTGACCAGGGGCGACGCCGCTCAGCGGCTCGCGCAGGTGGACCAGCAGCTCGCCGTCGACGACTTCGGCCACCGCAGGCGCGAGGCCGCCGTGGGCCCTCACCTGCGCCACACACTCCACCGGACCATCAAACGTGATTCGCGTCACAGGTCGCTGGGCGACGATCTCGGTGACTTGGAGCTTCTCCGCCGCGCCGACCCGCACGGTGCCGCTCACCGGCTCCAGGGAGAGCACGTACCGGGGCCGACCGTCGGGCGCGGGCGCGTCGATGCCCAGGCCCTTGCGCTGGCCGACGGTGAACTCGTGCACACCGACGTGCCGACCGAGGACCGCGCCGGTCTCGTCGTCGACCAGGACGCCGGGCTGCTCGCCCAACCGCCGGGTCAGGAAGCCCCGGGTGTCGCCGTCGGGGATGAAGCAGATGTCGTGGCTGTCCGGCTTGTCCGCGACCTGGAGCCCGCGCTCGGCGGCTTCGACGCGCACCTCGGCCTTGGTCGAGTCGCCCAGCGGGAACATCGCGTGCGCCAGTTGCTCGTGCGTCAACGACGCGAGCACGTACGACTGGTCCTTGCCGTCGTCGGCCGAGCGGCGCAGCTCCACCACACCGTCCACAGTGGACAGTCGGGCGTAGTGCCCGGTGGCGACCGCGTCGAAGCCGAGCGCGATCGCCTTGTCCAGCAACGCCTCGAACTTGATCTTCTCGTTGCACCGCAGGCACGGGTTGGGCGTGCGGCCGGCCGCGTACTCGGCCACGAACTCGTCCACGACCTCCTCGGTGAACCGCTCCGCGAAGTCCCAGACGTAGAACGGGATGCCGAGCACGTCCGCCGCGCGCCGCGCGTCCCGGGCGTCCTCGATGGTGCAGCAGCCGCGCGCGCCGGTGCGCAGCGTGCCGGGCTTCGCCGACAACGCCAGGTGCACGCCGGTCACCTCGTGCCCCGCCGCCACCGCCCGCGCCGCAGCCACGGCGGAATCCACCCCGCCGCTCATCGCCGCCAGCACCCGCATGCCGTCACACCTCCGCCGTCGCCTTGCCCGCAAGCCTCTTCAACCCCGCGATGCCCGCCGTGCGGGCGCGTTCGACCACCGGGCCGATCACCTCGGCCAGTACGCGCACGTCCGCCGCCGTGGACGTGTGGCCCAGCGAGAACCGCAGCGAGCCGCGGGCCCGCACCGGGTCCACGCCCATGGCCAGCAGCACGTGGCTGGGCTGCGCCACGCCCGCCGTGCAGGCCGAGCCGGTGGAGCACTCGACGCCCTTGGCGTCCAGCAGCATCAGCAGGCTGTCGCCCTCGCAGCCGGGGAACGTCAGGTGCGCGTTGCCGGGCAGCCGGTGCACCGGGTCGCCGTTCACCCCGACGTCCGGCACCACGCGCCGCACCGACGCCACCAGCTCGTCGCGCAGCGCCGCGACCTCGGCGGCGGCCGCGGCCTGGTGGGTCACCGCGTGCCGCACCGCCACGGCGAGGGCGACGATCGACGGCACGTCCAGCGTGCCGGACCGCACTTCCCGCTCCTGCCCGCCGCCGTGCAGCACGGGCGTGGTCGCCACGTCACGTCCCAGCAGCAGCGCGCCGACGCCGTACGGCCCGCCGAGCTTGTGCCCGGTGAGCGTCAACGCGGACGCGCCCGAGGCGGTGAAGTCGACCGGCACCGCGCCGACGGCCTGCACCGCGTCCGTGTGGAACGGCACCGCGCGCTCGGCGGCCAGCTCGGCCAGCTCGCGCACCGGGTTGATCGTGCCGACCTCGTTGTTCGCCCACATCGTGGTGACCAGGGCGACGTCGTCGTCCAGCGCGTCGCGCAGCGCCTCGGGCCCGATCCGGCCGAGCCCGTCGGGCTCCAGCCAGGTGACCTCGGCGCCCTCGTGCTCGACCAGCCACTGCACGGCGTCGAGCACGGCGTGGTGCTCGACCGAGGTGGCCACCACCCGGCGGCGGCGCGACGTGCGGCGGGACCAGTAGACGCCCTTGACCGCGAGGTTGTCGCTCTCCGTGCCGCCGCTGGTGAAGATCACTTCGGAGGGTCGCGCGCCCAGGGCGTCCGCGATGTCCTCCCGCGCCTCCTCGACCAGCCGCCGCGCCCGCCGGCCCGAGGTGTGCAACGACGAGGCGTTGCCCGTCGTGGACAACGCCCGAGTCATCGCCTCGATCGCCTCGGGGAGCATGGGGGTCGTGGCGGCGTGGTCGAAGTAGGCCATCAGCTTTCCAGGGTAGCCCTGCCCAGACGTCCCGCGAGCACCGCACCGAGCACCGCGACGCCCGCCATCAGCAGGTCGAACGGCACCACGGCGGCCGTCGGCGCGGCGGCGGAGGCGAACGTGGTGACGAGCACACCGCCGAGACCGACCAGCAGCGCCGAGCCGAGCATGTCGCTGATCTGCAGGGCCGAGGAGTTGAACCCCCGGTCGACCTCGGACGACGCGCCCAGCGTGAGCACGCTCAGGCTCGACATGGCCATCCCCATCCCCGCTCCGGCCACCGCCCACAGCACCGGGGTGGCCCACGCCGGACCCCACGACGGTGCGATGAGCGTCACTCCGGAGATTCCCACCGCGTTGAGCACGAACCCCCAGCGCACCAGCTTCTCGCGCGGGATGTCCGGTCGGCGGGACTGCCACCAGGCGGCGCTCGACCAGCCCAGCGCGCTCAGCGTGAGCGGGATGCCGGCGGCGATGGCCGAGTAGCCGTGCACGGCGGTCAGCGTCAGCGGGATGAACGCCTCGGCGGCGAAGAACGAGCCCGCCAGCAGCGCGCGGGCCAGGATCGTCACCGGCAGGCCGCGACGGGCGGTGAGCGTGCCCTTGGGCAGCAGCACGCGCAGCGCGGGCGCCAGGGCGAGCAGCCCGGCCAGGCCGATGACCAGGTTGACGCCGGTGGGGTGCTGGGCGGCCCAGCTCAGCGCCGCGACGCCGAACCCCGCGCCGAGCGCGGCCAGGGGCAGGCCGCGCCGGGTGTTCTGGTCGGGGGTGTGCGGCGGCAGGTTCCGCAGCACGGGCACCAGCAGCAGCACGCCGACCAGCACGAACGGCGCCAGCCCCAGGAACACCCACCGCCAGCTCAGCGTCTCGGTCAGCCACCCGGACAGCGCCGGCCCGACCAGCGACGGCACCACCCACGCCGACGCGAGCAGGCCGAACACCGCGGGCCGGTCCCGTTCCGGGTAGACCAGGCCGATCAGGACGTAGACCGCGACCACCTGCGCGCCGCCGCCGATGCCCTGCAGCACGCGGCCGAGGAGCAGCAGCGGCATGTCCTGGGCGAGACCGGCGACGACCAGGCCGACCAGGAACAGCGCGGGACCGATCAACAGCGACGGCCGCGGTCCGCGCAGGTCGCTGAGCCGTCCGGACAGGACGGTGGCGACCACGCTCGCGGCGAGGAACGCCAGGAACGGCCACGCGTACAGGTCGTTGCCGTCGAGGTCGGCGACCATGCGCGGCATCGCCGTGCTGACGCCCATGTTCTCGAACGCGAGCAGCGTGACGAGCAGGATGATCCCGACCGTCGGGCCCCGCCGTTCGGGTGTCCAGAGGTTGCTCCTGGCGGGCGTGTCGGTCGTCGTCGTCACGGCTCAATGGTTCAACCTCTACCCGGGTGGAGGTCAAGGCAATATGACGCAGTCGAGCCGGGACCACCTGCGCGAACGGCGTGGTGCGAACGACCGGTGTGGCGGTGGGCGATGCGGTGTTCACTGGGCGTGACCCACTCGTGCCCCGAAGGAGAAGCCGTGCGCCAGCGCTTAACCGTCCTGCTCGCCTCCCTGGCCCTGGCCGTCGGCGGCCTCGCCGCCACGGCGGGCCCGGCGTCCGCCGAGAGCTACGGCTACATCAACTGGACCAACAACTGCGGCGGACCCTGGCTGTTCGGGATCATCTACGCCAGCGGGACGAAGTCCGGCACGTCCGTCGCGCAGGAGACCGACGTCCCGGCGGGCGCGACGCGCAGCCGGCAGGTCCAGGCCGGCTACCAGTACAACGTGACCGCGAACGGCGGCTGGAGCACCGTGACGATCTACAACATCGCCGGCCGGGTGCACTCCGTGTCGGTCAAGGCCTGCTGAGCGCGGTTCAGGCGACCCGGGTGGCGTGCCGGCGCGGCGAGGGCACCTCGACCGAGGCGTACGCCACCCGTTCGGCCTCCTGCTGCACGAGCGCCGCGAGTTCGCGGCGCGTCTCGGCGCGGCCCGGCGCGACCTCGTCCAGCACGTGCACCTCCACCACCAGCCCGCGCGAGCGCAGCACCCGCCGCAGCGAGTCGACCAGCGTGTCGGAACCCACGAACGCGGGGGTGGTGGACGTCGCCGACCCCTGCGAGTAGCGCAGCACCACCGGCCGCACGGGCACGCCGGCGTCCAGCGCGGCCTGGAACAGCGCCGGCCGGTAACGCCCGGACGCCAGGCCGCACCACGTCGTCCCCTCCGCGTGGATGCCGACCGCCGCGCCGTCGCGCAGCGCCGCCGCCAGCTCGGCCACCGTGCCCGGCAGCAGCGACAGCCGCTCCCGGTCCAGGTACACCGTGCGGGCCGCGGTGATCAGCGGGCCGAGCACCGGCCAGTCGCGGATGTCCCGCTTCGCGACCATCCGGATGGGCTGCACCGCGTCGATCGCCAGCTCGTCCAACCAGGACACGTGGTTGGACACCACCAGCACGCCGCGTCCCGGGTTGTCCTGGAACACCGGCCCGAGCACCCGCAACCGCACGCCGAACGCGCCGAGCAGGGCCCGGAACCAGCGCCGCAGCAGCGCCGAACGCGCCCGCCCCCGCACGCACAGCACACCGAGCACCACGAGCAGCCCGGACAGCACGACCGCGGACGCCGCCACCACCCGCCACGCCGTCCGGACCCGGCCGACGGAGGCCGTCGAGTGGTCCACGCACCCGTCGCCGCACGGCGAGACCGGCATCCACGCGTGCTTGCTCACGCCGTCTCCCCGAGGAAGAACTTGAGGTAGCGCTGGTCCACCCGGTGCATCCCGAGCAGCACGGGCAGGTCGGCCACGCCGAAGTCGGCGTCCAGGGCGGGCCGGCCGGCGACCCACGCGCCCAGGCGCAGGTAGCCCTTCAGCAGCGGCGGCAGCACGGTCTTCGCCGGCCGCGCCACCGAGTCGACGTCCCACGGCGTCAGCGGCCGCACCCGGTACTCGTCGGGCGCGTAGTGCTTGGCCTGGACGACGTCCCAGACTCCCGCCGCGAACGAGCCGCCGTCGTGCGGTGCGCCCGGTTCCAGGGGAACGGAGGCGCAGCCGATCAGCCACGAGTGCCCGGACAGCAGCATGTACCGGGCGATCCCGGCCCACACCAGCGACACCACGGCCCCGTTGCGGTGGTCGGGGTGCACGCACGACCGGCCGGTCTCCACCAGCGACGGCCGCAGGGGGTCGAGCGCGGACAGGTCGAACTCGCCGTCGGAGTACAGCCCGCCCGCTTCGGCCGCCCGTTCCGGCGGCAGCATCCGGTAGGTGCCGACGATGTCGCCGGTCCGGTCGTCGCGGACCACGAGGTGGTCGCAGAACCGGTCGAAGTGGTCGACGTCGTGCCCCGGCACGGAGCTGTGCAGCACGGCGCCCATCTCGGTGGCGAACACCTGGTGCCGCAGCCGCTGCGCGGCCACGACCTCGTCGCTGTCGCGCGCGACCAGCAGGGAGTAGCGCGGCGCGTCGGAAGCGGCGTCACCGGTGCTGACAAGCAGTTGCGGCTGCGTCATGGGTCTGGTCTACCGACCGGTTGGCGACCGGGAGCAGGCCGTTCCGGTGACGCCTCGGTGGCAGGTCGGTTAAGGCGCGGTGAGGCCGCCGACAGCACGAGGGCCGCCCCGCGCGAAGCGGAGCGGCCCTCGACCGCACTGGCGGGCGAACCCGCAGGTCAGCCCTCGCCGACCGGGCGGATCAGCCCTGGTCCTCGTCGGTCAGCCCTTGCGCTTGCCGACCTCGTCGGTCAGCTGCGGCGCGACCGCGAACAGGTCGCCGACGACGCCGAAGTCGGCGATCTCGAAGATCGGCGCCTCCGGGTCCTTGTTGACCGCGACGATGGTCTTGGACGTCTGCATGCCCGCCCGGTGCTGGATCGCGCCGGAGATGCCCAGCGCGATGTACAGCTGCGGCGAGACCGTCTTGCCGGTCTGGCCGACCTGGAACTGGTGCGGGTAGTAGCCGGAGTCCACCGCGGCCCGGGACGCGCCGACCGCCGCGCCGAGGCTGTCGGCCAGCTTCTCCACGACGTCGAAGCTCTCCGCGCTGCCCACGCCACGACCGCCGGACACGACGACCGACGCCTCGGTCAGCTCGGGCCGGTCGCCACCGGCGACCGCTTCACGGCCGGTGACCTTGGTGACCAGCGCCGGGTTCGCGGCGGGCGCCTCGACGGCCTGCTCGACCGCGTCCGCGGGCGACTCGGACGCCTCGACGCCACCGGGGCGGACCGCGATGACCGGCACGCCCTTGCTGACCTTCGACTTCACCACGTACGCGCCACCGAAGATCGACTGCGTGGCGACGCCCTCGCCGTCGAGGTCGACGGCGTCGTAGAGCAGGCCGGAGTCGAGGCGCACGGCGAGCCGGCCCGCGACCTCCTTGCCCTCCAACGTCGCCGACACCAGCACGGCGGCGGGCGACGCGGTGGCCGCGAGCGCGGCGAGCGCGTCCACCTTCGGCGTGACCAGGTGGTTCACCGCGTCGTCCGACTCCACCGCGTACACCTTCACGGCGCCGTAACGGCCCAGCGACTCCCTCACCTTGCCCGCGGTGCCGGGCGATCCGACCACCACCGCGGCCGGCTCGCCGAGACGGCGCGCGGCGGATAGAAGCTCATAGGTGACCTTCTTGACCTCGCCGTCGACGTGGTCGACGAGGACGAGTACTTCGGACATTGGATTCCTCGCCTTCAGATGAGCTTCTGGTCGACCAGGTACGCGGCGATCTTCGAACCGCCGTCACCCGAGTCCTCGACACGCTGACCGGCGCCGCGCGGCGGCTTCGGCGCCGACTCCAGCACCTGCGACCAGGCCGCGCCGAGGCCGACCTCACCCGCGTCGAGCCCCAGGTCCGCGACCGTGAGCTTGCTGACCGGCTTCTTCTTGGCCGCCATGATGCCCTTGAACGACGGGTACCGCGGCTCGTTGATCTTCTCGTTCACGCTGACGACGGCGGGCAGGCTCGCCTCGAGGTGCGCGACGCCCTCGTCGGTCTCCCGCTCGGCCTTGACCGTGCCGCCTTCGACGGTGAGCTTGCGCACCTGCGTCACCTGCGGCACGCCGAGCAGCTCCGCCAGCATCGCGGGCACCGCGCCCGCGCGGCCGTCGGTGGCCTCGTTGCCGGCGATGACCAGGTCGAAGCCCTCGATGGTGCCGATGGCCTTGGCCAGCACCTTGGCGGTGGTGAGCGCGTCGGAACCGTGCAGGGCCTCGTCGGAGACGTGCACGGCCTTGTCCGCACCCATGGAGAGCGCCTTGCGGATCGCGTCGGTCGCGCGGTCGGGACCCATCGCGACGACGGTCACCTCGCCGCCGTGCGCCTCCTGGAGCAGCAGCGCCTCTTCCACGGCGCGCTCGTTGATCTCGTCGAGCACGGCGTCCGCGGACTCGCGGTCGAGGGTGTGGTCGGCGTCGGCGAGCTTGCGCTCGGACCAGGTGTCGGGCACCTGCTTGACCAGGACGACAATGTTCATGGGTCCTCTTCGACCTCCTGCGGACGGGCGGCGACGTGGTTGGGCGACGGTAGTTGCCTGCGGTCGCCGGATTGTTCGTGACCCTGCCATGTCATCGCCGCATTGGCATGGTGGTGTCGGCCACCTGGATGTTACCCACCGGTAGCAGAGGTGCAAACGACTGCAAGCACCCACTGCGGGTGATGATGCTCACTGGCACGTTTCCGGCCATTCGGACAATGTCGTCCTTCGGCACGACAGCGTTACAGGCCATCCCCCGACTGGGCTAGGTTCGAGCGCATGTCGTCTCGGCGAGTAGCGATTGTCACCGACTCCACCGCCTGCCTGCCGCCGCAGTTGACCGAGAAGCTCGGCGTGACCGTCGCGCAGATCCAGGTGCGCATCGGGGACTGGGTGGAGGACGAGGCGCGCGTGCCCGTGCCGAAGCTCGTGGACGCCCTGCGCGGGCAGCTCGACGTGACCACCACGCCACCGGACCCCGGCGCGTTCTTCTGGTCCTACGCCGACGCGGCGGCCTCCGGCGTCGAGGCGATCGTGTCGCTGCACGTGTCGACCGGCTTGTCGCGGACCGTGGAAGCCGCCCGGCAGGCGGCGGCGCAGGTGCAGGTGCCGGTGCACGTGGTGGACACGCAGACCTGCGGCATGAGCCTCGGGTACGCGGTGGTCGCCGCCGCCACCGCGGCCGCCGCCGGCGGTGACGCGAACCACGTGCTGTCCGCCGCGCGGCACAGCGTCCGGCGCAGCACCGAGCTGATCTACGTGGACACGCTGGAGTACTTGCAGCGCGGCGGGCGGATCGGCCGGGCCGCCGCCCTGCTCGGCTCGGCGCTGTCGATGAAGCCGCTGCTGACCGTGGCCGACGGGCGGATCACGCCGCTGGACAAGGTGCTCGGCGCGGAGCGGGCCATCCGCAGGCTGATCGACATCGCGGCCAAGCGCGCCGGCCAGGACGCGGTGGACATCGCGGTCGAGCACTTCGACGCGGCCGACCGCGCCGGGACCGTGCTGGACCAGTTGCGCGCGAAGCTGCCGAACGTGCGGCGGTTCCTGGTCACCCAGGTCAGCTCGGCGATCGGCGCGCACGTCGGACCGGGCGCGGTGGGCGTGACCGTTTCGCCGGTTTAGTCGGGTTGGGAACTCCTTGCGGGGTTTGAGCGTTGAGCGGACAGGGAAGGAGGTGGACATGGCATCTCTGTTCAGCAAACTCGCCGCGTTCGCCCGCAGTCCGCAGGGTCGCCGGGTCACCGAGCAGGTCAAGCACGTGGCACGCGACCCCCGAAACAAGGCCAAGGCCGAACAACTGCTGCGCAAGTTCCGCAAGCGCTGAGCAGTGCACGTTCAGCGGCCCGCTACCGGCTGTCCCGGCGGGCCGCTTCGAACGCGCGGACCCACCACGGGTCAGGGCCGGGCCACGACCTGGACGACCCCGGGTTCCTCGGCCCCGCCCGACTCCTCGGCTCCACCCGGCTCGACAACCACCGCGGCGGTCTCGCCGCCCGATCCCGCCGGCTCGACCGACCCGGCGGGCACCGACACCAGCTCGACCGGCTCGGCGGGCACCGCACCCGGCTCGATCGACTCGTCAACCGTGACGAGGGGGTCGACCGGGTCGGCCCCCTCCTGCGGCTCGGGCTCGGCCCGCACCACGTGCATCCGGCGCACTTCGTCCGGCCGCGCGGATTTCCCGCCCTCCGCCACCGGGTCCGGGACGACCACCAGGTTCGGCCGCGGCGGGAGCGGGGCCGAGCGCAGCCGTTCCGGCGCGGGCAGCGCGGTCGGGAAGCCCATCACCGGGTTGCGGTGGATGGGTCTCGTCGCGTAGTCCTCCGGCGGGAACCGCGGCTCGAACAGGGGCGCCGGCGCGGCGGGGACCGGGTGCGCCGCCGGTTCGGGCGGCTGCTCCCGGCGGAGCATGATCGCGGTCAGCACGCAGCCCGCCGCGAACGACAAGGCGCACGACCCGACCACGACCGCCACCCCGCCCATCACACGCCCTCACTCGACCGGCGGGCCGTCGGCGGCACCGCCATCAAGCACCGACCCGCTGGCCGTCGCTGCCCGCCTGCTCGCCCTTCGCCGGCCCGACGCCGACCTCCCCGGCGCTGATCGTCCCGGCGCTGATCGTCTCGGTGAGGGGCCCGACCGGCTCCGCACCCCCCTGCCCGGCATCCATCTGCCCGGCGCCCGTCTGCCCGGCACTCGCCTGCTCGACGGTCGTCTGCTCCGGGATCAGGGTCGGCACGCGGTCGGCCGCCTCGTCCAGCGCGACGCGCGCCGAGGCCAGCTGCACGGCCACCATGTGGCGCAGCTCGCGCAGGTCCTCGGACTGCCGCTGGATCTCGTCGATGCGCCGGTGCGCCTCGCGGGCCGCGAGCTTGATCAGGAACGCGGCCCGCGCCTTCGCCAGCTCCTCCTGCTCGGCGAAGTGCTGCTGGGCCTCGTTGCGCCGCCGATTCATGGTCAGCTCGAAGAAGTTCTGCGCCTTGGCGCGCTTGGCGTCGGAGTCGGCCTCCAGTCGCGCGCACCGCTCGGCGGCCTCCCGCAGCAACCGGTCCGCGTCCTGCTCCGCCTCGGCCATCGCGGCAGCGCACTCGGCCTCCACCTGCTCGACGCGGGCCCGCAGGTGCGCCTCGACCTCGGCCTGACGGCGCTCCAGGTCGACCTCGCGCTGGTCCAGCGCGGCGGCGCGCTGGTTCGCCGCCTCGCGCTGGTCGCGCGCACGCCCGTCGGCCTCCGCCCGTTGCGCGGCCAACTCCTCCTCGACCTGGCGCCGTCGTTCGGCCAACTCCGCCTCGGTGCGCTCGCGCAACGCGGTGACGTCGTGCTCGGCGCGCACCCGCAGGTCGTTCGCCTCGTCCTCGGCGAGCGTCAGCATCCGGTGCAGTCGCTCGGTCGCGCCGGAGGTCGTGTTGGGCGACATCTCCAGCCGTTCGATGCGGGCCCGCGCCGCGTCCAGGTCGCCCCTGGTCATCTCGAGGAGCTTGCGCAGGTCCGCCGCCTGCGCCAAGGCCTCGGTCCGGTCGAGGGCCGTGTACTTGAGCTGCTCGTCCAGGTTCTCCAGGTGTTCGATCACCTGTCGGCGGTGGAATCCCCGGTACACCACGTCGAAACCCGCGTGCAGCGGAACAATGTCCGGCTCTTTCGCACCCATGGCGGCCCCGCTCGTTCGAAGATTGACCGAGGGTACCGAGCGTAAGGCACCCGACCGGCCCATGACCACCCACGACTACCCTGGTATGAGCCGGCTGAAGCGCCGTGCTTGCAGGCGAAACACCATCAGGGAAGATCGTCGCAAATCTGGTGTAGGTCACCCGATGGAGTTATTTCACCGAAATCGACCGGTGTATTGCGAATGCGCTCAGCAACAAATACCGGCCATCGAGTGGCGAGAAGTTCACACGAAACAGTGACGCTCTACCGGACAGGCGCTGCCTACCCGCGAGTAACGAGCAACTAGGCTGGCCGGGTGACCGTCGAGCCGCTGCCCCTCACCGGTGAGCGCACCGTGCCCGGGATCGCCGAGGAGAACTACTGGTTCCGGCGTCACGAGGCGGCGTACCTGGACCTGGTCCGGCACTGCGTCGGCGCGGTCGTGCTGGAGGCCGGCTGCGGCGAGGGCTACGGGGCCGCGTTGATCGCCGGGCACGCCGCGCGGGTCGTCGCGCTCGACTACGACGAGCTGACCGCGGCGCACGCGCACCGGGCGTACCCGGAGCTGGCGGTGCTGCGCGGGAACCTGGCGACGCTGCCGTTGCGCGACGCGAGCGTGGACGTGGTGGTTAACCTGCAGGTCATCGAGCACCTGTGGGACCAGGAGGGCTTCCTGGCCGAGTGCGCGCGGGTGCTGCGGCCCGGCGGCAGGCTGCTGGTCACCACGCCGAACCGGATCACCTTCTCCCCCGGCCGCGACACACCGCTCAACCCGTTCCACACCCGTGAGCTGGCGCCCGCCGAGCTGCGCGAGCTGCTGGCCGGCGCGGGGCTGAGGGTCGAGCTGCTGGCCGGGCTGCGGCACGGGCCCGCGTTGCGCGCGCTGGACGGGCGGTTCGGCGGTTCGATCATCGACGCGCAGGTGGCCGTGGTGGTGGACGGCGGCACGTGGCCCGACGACCTGCTCGCCGCCGTGTCGTCGGTGCGCGCCGAGGACTTCGAGATCACGACCGACGACCTGGACGCGAGCCTGGACCTGGTCGCCGTGGCGGTGCGCCCGTGACGCACGAGGGCACGTTCTGCCTGGTCCTGCACAGCCACCTGCCGTGGCTGGCGCACCACGGCGCCTGGCCGGTCGGCGAGGAGTGGCTGTACCAGGCGTGGGCGCACTCGTACCTGCCGGTGGTGGACCTGCTGGAGCGGTTCGCCGCCGAGGGCCGCGAGGACGTGCTGACGCTCGGCGTCACGCCGGTCCTGGCCGCGCAGCTCGACGACCCGTACAGCCTGCGCGGCCTGCACGACTGGCTGGGCGACTGGCAGCTGCGCGCGCACAGCGCGTCGTCCCGGCTGCCCGACCTGGCGGCACGCGAGCACCGCGCGTCGGCGTGGGCGCTGGACCGCTTCGAAGCGCGGTGGCGCCACGGCTTCTCGCCGGTCCTGCGGTCCCTTGTGGACTCGCGAGCGGTCGAGCTGCTCGGCGGACCGGCCGCGCACCCGTTCCAGCCGCTGCTCGACCCGCGGCTGCGCGCGTTCTCGTTGCGCGCCGGGCTGGACGACACCGCGCACCGGATCGGGTCGACCCCCGAGGGCATCTGGGCGCCGGAGTGCGCGTACGCGCCGGGCATGGAGCACGACTACGCGCGGGCGGGCGTGCGCCGGTTCCTGGTGGACGGGCCGTCGCTGCGCGGCGACACCGCCTCCGGCAGGCCGGTCGGCACGTCGGACGTGGTGGCCTTCGGGCGCGACCTGGAGGTGTCGTACCGGGTGTGGTCGCCCAAGGTCGGCTACCCCGGTGATCCGGCGTACCGGGACTTCCACACCTACGACCACGCCAGCGGGCTCAAGCCGTCGCGGGTGACGGGCAAGACCGTCGAGCCGGCCGACAAGCGGCCCTACGACCCGGACCTGGCGGCGCAGGCCGTCCAGCGGCACGCGGCGGACTTCGTGGACACGGTGGTGCGGCGGCTGCGCGCGTTGAAGGAGCAGCACGGCGAGCCGTCCCTCGTGGTCGCCGCGTACGACACCGAGCTGTACGGGCACTGGTGGCACGAGGGTCCGGCGTGGCTGGAAGCGGTGCTGCGGCAGCTGCCCGGGGCCGGGGTGCGGGTGACGACGCTGCGCGGCGCGGTCGAGGCCGGGCACGTGGGCGCGCCGGTCGACGTGCCGCCGTCGTCGTGGGGCTCGGGCAAGGACTGGCAGGTGTGGAACGGGCCCCAGGTCGCCGACGTCGTGCACGGCAACGCGGAGGTGCAGCGGGAGCTGCTCGCGCTCGACCTGTCCGGCGTGGTGCGCGACCCGGTCGCCGACCAGGCCGTGCGGGAGGCGCTGCTCGCGCTGTCCAGCGACTGGGCGTTCATGGTCACCAAGGACTCGGCGGCCGACTACGCCCGGTACCGGGCCAAGACCCACGCGGACCGGTTCACCGAGCTCGTCGCGCTGCGGCGGGCGGGACGCGGGCGTGACCGGGCGGCCGAACTGCGCCTGGTCGACGGTCCGTTCGGCCACCTGGACGCGCGAGGACTGGCTAGATGACGGTCCCGGCCCCGCCGTCCTGCTGCCGCTGCGCGATGCCCGCCGAACCCGGGTGGTCGATCCGGGCCTGCACCACCGGGTCCGCCTTCGAGCGGCCCTTGGTGTCGGCCGGTCGGACGAGGCCCGCGCGCTTGGCGCGTGCCCTCCGGTCGACCGCGTACCCGATCGTCAGCGCCGCGGCGCAGAACAGGACCGCCCAGATCCAAGGCTGCATGGCCGTTCCCCCACTTCCCCCTGAGCTTCCCAGGGTAGCGGCGCCGAGATGCGAGGATGGCCCATGCGCGTGCTGATGTTGTCCTGGGAGTACCCGCCGGTCGTCGTCGGCGGTTTGGGCCGGCACGTGCACGCGCTGGCCGGGCACCTGGCGGCACAGGGCCACGACGTGGTCGTGCTGTGCCGGCAGCCCTCGGGGACGGACGCGGTCACGCACCCCACCTCGGACGCCCCGGTCGACGGCGTGCGGCTGATCCGGGTGGCCGAGGACCCGACGCACCTGGTGTTCGAGCGGGACCTGGTGGCGTGGACGCTGGCCATGGGGCACGCGATGACGCGGGCCGGGCTGGCGTTGCTGCGCGGCTGGCGGCCGGACGTCGTGCACGCGCACGACTGGCTGGTCACGCACCCCGCGATCGCGCTGGCGCAGGAGTGCGGCGCGCCGTTGGTGGCGACCGTGCACGCGACCGAGGCCGGGCGGCACAGCGGGTGGCTGTCGCAGACGTTGAACCAGCAGGTGCACTCCGTCGAGTGGTGGCTGGCGAACCGGGCGGACGCGCTGATCACGTGCTCGTCGGCGATGCGGGCCGAGGTGGCGCACCTGTTCGACGTCGAGCCGTCGTCGGTCACCGTGCTGCACAACGGCATCGAGCCGCGCCGCTGGCGGGTCCGCCCGGCCGACGTGGCCGCCGCGCGGGCCGCGCACAGCCCGTCGGGCGCGCCGCTGCTGCTGTTCTTCGGGCGGTTGGAGTGGGAGAAGGGCGTGCAGGACCTGATCGCCGCCCTGCCCCGGATCCGCCGCGTCCACCCCGGCGCGCGGCTGGTCGTGGCCGGCACGGGCACCCACCGCGACTGGCTAGTGGACCAGGCGCGCAAGCACAAGGTGCGGCGGGCGGTGGACTTCGTCGGCCACCTGCCGGACCGGGAGCTGGCGGCGGCGCTGGCGGCGGCGGACGCGGTCGTGCTGCCGAGCAGGTACGAGCCGTTCGGCATCGTCGCGCTGGAAGCGGCGGCGGCCGGCGCCCCGTTGGTCGCCTCCACCGCCGGCGGTCTGGGCGAGGTCGTCCTGGACGGCGTGACGGGCCTGTCGTTCGCGCCCGGTGACGTCGAGGCCCTGGCCGGCGCGGTCCGGACCGTGCTGGCCGACCGGCCGGCCGCCCTCCGCCGCGCCCGCGCCGCCAAGTCCCGCCTGGCCACGGACTTCGACTGGTCGAAGATCGCCGAGGACACGACCGCGGTCTACCGCTGCGCCGCGGTCCGCGACCACCCGCCGCTGGGCCGGCCCAAGATCCCGACCGGCAACGTGTTCCTCTAGGCCATGCGCCGTGACACCCCGAGCGCCGGGTCCAGGTCCGCGTGGGTTCCTCCGACCTCGTGCGCGCACAGGTAGTCCCGGACGAGCCCGAAGGTGCCTGGTCGAACAGCCGGTGCCCGGCCTCCGCGCTGATGGCGTCCGCCGCGTCCAGCAGCGCGTCGAGCCGGTCCGGCGGTGCACCGATCCTGCGATCGGCCCGGTCGTCAGCGGTCCGGGATGGTCAGCACCAGCTTGCCCGTGGTCCGGTTGGCCTCACCCACCTCGTGCGCCTTGACGACGTCCGCCAGCGGGAACGTCTCGGCGACGACCACCCGCAGCTCGCCGCGCTCCACCAGCGCCGCCACGTGCTCCAGCGCGGCGTGGTCCGGGGCCACCGACACGACCGCCGCGCGCACGCCCAGCGCGTCCGCCGCGACGCGGAGGTCGGGCAGCCGGCCCGGGTCCGGCATGCCGACGTACGTCCCGCCGGGCCTGAGCACGCCCATCGACCGCCGCTCGTAGTCTTCGCCGCCGACCAGGTCGATCACCACGTCGACGTCGCGCAGCTCCCCGAAGTCCCGCGTCGCGTAGTCCACCGGCTCGTCGACGCCCAGCTCCCGCAGCAGGTCGTGCTTGCCGGCACTCGCGGTGCCGATCACCCACGCCCCGAGCGACTTCGCGAGCTGCACGGCGAGGTGCCCGACACCGCCCGCGGCGGCGTGCACCAGCACCCGGTCGCCCGGCTCGACGTCGGCGGCCTCGGTGAGGGCCTGCCACGCGGTCAGCGCGGCCAGCGGCAGGGCCGCCGCGTGCACGTGGTCGAGGCCGGCGGGCTTGCGGGCGAAGTGGCGCGCCGGCGCGGCGACGTACTCGGCGTACGCGCCGGCCGCGCGCGGCAGGTGTGGCATGCCGAACACCTCGTCGCCCACCCGGAACCGGTTCTCCCCCGCCGGCGCCCGCACCACCACGCCGGAGACGTCCCAGCCCGGCACCCACGGCGTGGTGAACCAGTAGCCGTCCCGGCGCACCTTCCAGTCGAACGGGTTCACGCCGGCCGCGCGCACCTCGACCAGGACCTCGTCCCGCTCCGGCACCGGCCGCGCGACCGTCCGCACCCGCATGACCTCCGGCCCGCCGAAGGCCTCGACCGCCACCGCTCGCATCTCGTCCGTCATGCGCACAGGATCATCTTCAGTGGTACCTCTTGTGAAGTAGGCACCTGAATGGTAATTAGGTTCCTCGTGTATACCACCCCTGACCTGCGCCCCTACGGCGGTGTGGACGCCTACCTCCGCACCTGCGCGTCACGTGCGGTGCTCGACCTGCTGACGAACAAGTGGGTGTGCCTCGTCATCGGCGCCTTGCGGCCCGGCACCCTGCGCTTCGGCGAGCTCCGGCGCCGGCTCGACGGCATCACCCAGAAGATGCTCACCCAGACCCTGCGGGACCTGGAGCGGGCGGGTCTCGTGCACCGCGCCGTCTACCCGAGCGTGCCGCCGCGCGTCGAGTACCGCCTCACCCCGCTGGGCGACAACGTGGGCGGCCTGATGGACGCGATCAGGGTGTGGTCGGAGACCTACATCGAGGACATCCGCGCCGCGCAGGAGGAGTACGACCGCAAGGCGGGCGAGGAGCTCCAGCCCGTCTAGGAGCCGTCGCGGGACTGGTCGAGGGCTTCGCGCGCCTTGCGGGCCATGTCGGCGACGGCGGCGCGGCGCGCGGCGTCGGCCTCGTAGTCCTCGCGGCGGTCCTTGACGACCCTCGCCGGCAGGCCCACGGCGATCTTGAAGTCCGGCACGTCGCCGCGCACCACGGCGTGCGCGCCGATCACGCAACCGCGCCCGATGCGCGTGCCGCGGGTGACCGTGACCTTCGTGCCGAGCCAGCAGTCCGGCCCGATGCGCACCGGCGACTTCACGATGCCCTGGTCCTTGATCGGCAGCGTGATGTCGGCCGTGACGTGGTCGAAGTCGCAGATGTAGACCCAGTCGGCGATCAGCGTGGCCGCGCCGATCTCCACGTCCAGGTAGCAGTTCACCGTGTTGTCCTTGCCGAACACGGCCTTGTCGCCGATCCGCAGCGAGCCCTCGTGGCAGCGGATGGCGTTGCCGTCGCCGATGTGGACCCAGCGGCCGATCTCCAGCCGGCCGTAGCCGGGGCGGCAGTGCAGCTCGACCTTCCTGCCCAGGAACACCATGCCGCGCAGCACCACGTGCGGGTTCGCCACCCGGAACTTCAGCAGCCGCCAGTACCGCACCAGGTACCAGGGCGTGTACGCGCGGTGGCGCAGGACCCAGCGCAGCGACGCGAGGGTGAGGAACCTGGCCTGCGCCGGGTCGCGGCGCGAGCTGCGCCACCTCGTCCACACCGGGGCACCCCACATGCTCGTCACGCCGGGCACTCTAACCGTGGGGTGGCCGCTGCTCGGCGCCCGGCGGCGCGGGTCCGGCGCTGCCGCCGGCCGCGGGGCAGCGGCAGAATCAGCGCGGTGACCACTCCGCTGATCATCGACACCGACCCCGGCGTGGACGACGCGTTCGCCCTCGCCCTCGCCGCCGCCAGCCCCGAGGTCGACCTGATCGGGGTGACCACCGTCTTCGGCAACGTCTCGCTGGAGAACACCACGCGCAACGCACTGCGGCTGCTGGCGCTCCTGGGCCGCGACGACGTGCCGGTCGGCGTCGGCGCGTCCCGGCCGTTGGTGCACCCCCACCCGCACCTGTCCAGCGCGCACGGCGCGGACGGCCTCTCCGGCTACGCCGACACGCTCCCCCGGCCCACCCGCGGCCCCGACCCGCGCGACGCCGTCACGCTCCTGCGCGACCTGCTCGACCAGGCCGACCGGCCCGTCACGATCGTGCCCATCGGCCCGCTCACCAACATCGCGCTGCTGCTCGCCGCCCACCCCGGCCTCAAGCCGAAGATCGGCCGGCTCGTCGTGATGGGCGGCGGCGTGAACGGCGGCAACATCACCGCCACGGCCGAGTTCAACGTCTGGAGCGACCCCGAGGCCGCCCGCCGCGTGCTGGTCGAGGAGGACGTGCCCACCACGCTGGTGCCGATGGACCTGACCCGCCGGTGCGCGGTGAGCAGCCAGTGGCTGACCGACCTCGCCGGGACCTCCCCCGTCGCGCGCGCCCTCGTCGACCTCACCCCCGACTACCTGGCGACCTACCGCCGGTTCCTCGGCTGGGACGGCATGGCCGTGCACGACGCGGTGGCCGTGGCCGAGGCGGTCCGGCCGGGCCTCCTCGGCGGCACCCCGTTCCCGGTGGACGTCGACTGCTCGTACGGCCCGAACCGGGGCGCGCTCGTGGTCGACCGACGGCGGGAGGTCGACGCGCCCAAGACCCTCGACATCACGATGGAGGCCGACCTCGACGGCCTGCGCGCCTTCCTGTTCGAGAGGCTAGGTGCGCTCGGCGTGCGCCAGTAGGTAGACGGGACGGCGGCCGATGCGCGTCAACGCCACGGTCGCCTCACCCGACCCGGTCAGCTTCAGCCTCGGCCGCAACGCGTTCGGGTCCACGTCCAGACCGCGCACCAGGATCTCCAGCCGACCCACGTCGTGCGCCCGCAGCACGGACCGCAACGCCTTCTCGCTGTAGTGCCCGTGCTCGACCACCCGGAACGCGCGCACGCCCGGCGGCGGCGTGGGTCCGGTCAGGTAGGCGATCCGCTCGTCCAGCTGGGCCAGCCCGTGCCGGGCCGCGTAGTGCCGCACCAGCCCGGCCCGCACCACCGCGCCGTCCGGGTCGACCAGCCACCCGTCCGGCTCCCGCACCGGGCAGTCGTCGGGGTCGGCGGAGGTGATCGTCCACTCGGGACCGTCCGACCGCAGCACGGTCGCCCGCCGCGACACGCCGAGCGTGGCCAGGCCGCGCGTCCACAGGCACGCCTCGCGCACCTGCCCGTCCAACGACACCAGCTCGACCTCGTCCGCCCACGGCGCGACCGCGAAGTCCACGCCCGGCGCGCACTTCACCGCCAGGTCACGCCCCGCGTAGGCGTCCGCCAGCTCGTCCAGCGGCGGCGCGAAGTCCGAGGGCCGCCACGTGCGCCGCCCGCTCGCGTCCCGCCGGGCCGGGTCGGCGAGCACCGCCGTGCCGCGCGACACCGGCCGCAACGCGTCCGCCCGCACCAGCGGCACCCGGTCACCCAGGTTGTGCCGCGCCATGGCCAGCCGCACCGGGTCCAGGTCGGACCCGACCGAGCCCTCTGGCAACGCCGCCAGGTCCGCCCCGACCGAGCACGTCACGTCGTGCGCGGGACCGCGGAACCGGCGCGCCCGGTGCGCCGCGACCGGGTGCGCGGTGGCCTGCTGCAACGCGTCGGAGGTGAACAGCCCGTCGGCGAACGCGACCTTCCCGGCGGCCTTGCGGCGCAGCAGCACCGTCTCCAGCACCGCCGCGAAGTGCGTCGGCGAGACCTGCCGGGCCCGGTTCACGTCGGCCAGCCGCGACGCGGGCGTCAACGGCAGGTCGGCCAGCGCCGACAACGCGGCGCGCCCGGCGTCCGACCGCAGGTGCGCCACGTCGTCGAGGCTGAAGGCGTAGGCCACTAGACCGGCTTGCGACCCGTCACGGAGACGTTGTAGAACACCTCGCGCGGCAGCATCTTGGCCAGCACGTTCTCGTCCACCCAGGACAGCCGCTGCCAGGTCCGGTAGGCGAACATCGCCCACCCGAAGCCCAGCTTCTCGCGCGGCACCGCGGCCTCGAACGTGCGCACCGGCCAGCCGAACAACGCCGCCGACAGCTCCTCGGTCACCGCGCGCACACCGACCGCGCCGGCCCCGCGAGCGGTCCGCTCCAGGTCGGACGGGTCGAACGTGTGCAGGTCGACCACCGCCTCCAGCGCCGCGGCCCGGGAGGACTCGTCCAGCTCCTCCTGCGGCCGGCGCCAGTCGTTGAGCGGGGCGAGCTTGGTCACGGTGGTGGTCAGCCACCACGTCAGCTGGCCGAGCTTGCGGGCGTAGAGGTTGCCCACGTTCGTCGGGTCGCCCGCGAACACGAACTTGCCGCCCGGCTTCAACACCCGCAGCACCTCGCGCATCGCGGCGGGCACGTCCGGGATGTGGTGCAGCACCGCGTGCCCCACCACCAGGTCGAACGTGTCGTCGTCGTACGGGATGCGCTCGGCGTCGGCCACCCGGCCGTCCACCGGCAGGTCGAGCTGCCCGGCGTTGCGCAGCGCCACCTCGACCATGCCCGGCGACAAGTCGGTCACCGAGCCGCGCTCGATCACCCCGCCCTGCATGAGGTTGAGCAGGAAGAAGCCCGTGCCGCAGCCCAGCTCCAACGCGTGCCCGTACGGGCCGACGTCGCCGGCGACCGCGCGGAACCGGTCCTTGGCGTAGGTGATGCAGCGCTCGTCGTAGGAGATCGACCACTTCTCGTCGTACGTGCCGGCTTCCCAGTCGTGGTAGAGCACGTTGGCGAGCTTCGGGTCGGCGTACGCCGCCTCGATCTCCTCGGCGGTGGCGTGCGGGTTGGGCTTGGGATCAACGGCCACTGAACTTCGCCTTCCCCGGGCCGTTCTCGATGAACGACGCCATGCCGGTCTTCTGGTCCTCGGTGGCGAACATCGCCGCGAACAGCTGGCTCTCCAGCTTCAGGCCGCTGCCGAGGTCGGTGTCCAGCCCGCCGTCGATCGCGGCCTTCGCGGCGGCGTACGCGCGCACCGGGCCGTTCACGAACTGCCCGGCCCACCGGCGCGCCGCCTCGTACACGTCGTCCGGCGCCACGACCTCGTCCACCATCCCGATCCGCAACGCCTCCTCGGCGCCCACGAACCGGCCGGTGTAGATCAGGTCCTTGGCGCGCGACGGGCCGATGAGCCGCGGCAGGCGCTGCGTGCCGCCCATGCCGGGGATGACGCCGAGCAGGATCTCCGGCTGGCCGACCTTGGCGTTGTCGCCCGCGATCCGCCGGTCCGCGCACAGCGCCAGCTCGAACCCGCCGCCCAGCGCGTACCCGGTGATGGCCGCGACGGTCGGCTTGGGGATCTCCTCCACCGAGCGCAACGCCGACGTGAAGGCGCCCGCGCGGGCGGCCATCTCGGCGTACGACAGCTCGGCCATCTCCTTGATGTCCGCGCCCGCCGCGAACACCTTCGGCCCCCCGTACACGATCACCGAGTAGACGTCGGCCCGGCCGGTCGCCTCCAGCGCGGCCGAGCGGATCTCTTCCTGGACCTGCCGGTTGAGCGCGTTCATCGGCGGGCGGTCCAGCCGGATGGTGCCGATCCCGTCCTCGACTTCGAGCCTCACGAACTCAGCCACGCGGTCCTCCTCGACCTCCGTCGGTGCGCCTCGCAGGTTACCCCTCGGTAGTTTTCCGCCGGGCGAAGTACCTGTCACCCGACCGCTGGAGCTCCAGCGGCTGGTCGAACGTCTTCGACAGGTTCTCCTCGGTCAGCACGTCCGCCAGCAGGCCCTGCGCCACGATGCCGCCGTCACGCAGCAGCAGCGCGTGCGTGAACCCGGGCGGGATCTCCTCCACGTGGTGCGTGACCAGCACCGTCGCCGGCGCGTCCGGGTCCATCGCCAGCTCCGACAGCCGGGCGACCAGGTCCTCGCGGCCACCCAGGTCGAGGCCCGCCGCCGGCTCGTCGAGCAGCAGCATCTCCGGGTCGGTCATCAACGCGCGCGAGATCAGCGTGCGCTTGCGCTCGCCCTCCGACAGCGTGCCGTAGGCGCGGTCGGCCAGGTGCTCGATGCCCATCGCGGCCAGCAGCTCCACGGCGCGACCGGTGTCGAGCTTGTCGTACTCCTCGCGCCACCGGCCCAGCACCGCGTACCCGGCGCTGACCACCAGGTCGACCACCTTCTCGTCGGGCGGGATCCGCCCGTTCAGCGCCGACGAGGACAGCCCGATCCGGGGTCGCAGCTCCGCCATGTCCGTCCGGCCGATCCGCTCGCCGAGCAGGTGCACCTTGCCCTTGGTGGGGTGCAGCTCCGCGCCGGCCAGCCTCAGCAGCGTCGTCTTGCCCGCGCCGTTCGGACCGAGCACGACCCAGCGCTCGTCCAGCTCCACGCTCCAGTCGACGTCCCCGACCAGCGTGGTCTTGCCACGTCGAACCGAAACACCCTGCATGTGGATGACCAGATCTTCGTTTTCCACGCCTGCCCTCGCCCCGTCGATGCGCCGCCGCCGCCATTGTTCTGCACCCCGTTCCGCCGGTGGTCCGGTGGGGGGAGGTACGGGCGCGGTCGGTGAAGCTCTGCGCGCTCGTACCCACACGGGGCGTGTGTGCTGGAAAGATCGGTCGCATGGCTGCCGACTCGATCCTGCTCGCGGGCCGACCGTTCCCCCTCGGGGCGCACCCCGAGGCCGGAGGTGTGCGCTTCGCGGTCTCGGCGCCGCCCGCCCACGCCGTGGAAGTGTGCCTGATCAGCGAAGACGGCACCGAGGAGCGGGTCGAGCTGACCGAGCGCACGTTCGGCGTCTGGCACGGGTTGATCTCCGGCGTCACACCCGGTCAGCGCTACGGCTACCGCGTGCACGGGCCGTACGACCCGTCACGCGGCCTGCGGTGCAACCCGGCGAAGCTGTTGGTCGACCCGTATGCGACGCGGATCACGGGCGCCTTGTCCGACCTCGACGCGGCGCTGGGCTACGTGGACGACCCGATGCTCGGCGGCCCGTCGCCGGTCGACTCGCTGGGCAGCGTGCCGCTGTCCGTGGTCACCTCGCCCGGCGGGCCGGCCACGGGCGCGAAGCCCGAGGTGCCGTTCGAGGAGGCGGTGTTCTACGAGCTGCACGTGCGCGGGTTCACCAAGCTGCACCCGGCCGTGCCCGAGCACCAGCGCGGCACCTACCTGGGGCTGGCGCACCCGGCCGTGCTGGAGCACCTGACGCGGCTCGGCGTGACGTCGGTGGAGCTGCTGCCCGTGCACGCGTTCGTCGACGAGCCGTCGTTGATCCGCGACGGCAGGCACAACTACTGGGGCTACTCCCCGCTGAGCTACTTCGCGCCGCACCCCGGCTACGCCAGCGAGCCGGGCCGGGAGGTGGAGGAGTTCCGCACGATGGTCGCCGCGCTGCACGCCGCGGAGATCGAGGTGATCATCGACGTGGTCTTCAACCACACGTGCGAGGGCGGCCCGGAGGGTCCCACGCTGTCCTACCGCGGGTTCGACGCGCCCGGCTACTACCTGCACATCGACGGCGGCGGCACGCTCGACATCACCGGCTGCGGCAACACCACCGAGGCCGGGTCGCCGCAGTTCGTGCGGCTGGTGACGGACTCGCTGCGGTACTGGGCCACCGAGATGGGCGTGGACGGGTTCCGGTTCGACCTCGCGTCCACGCTGGGCAGGCCCGGCGGCGGGCGGTTCGACCGGGCCTCGGCGATGCTCACCGCGATCACCTCGGACCCGGTGCTGTCGCGGTGCAAGCTCATCGCCGAGCCGTGGGACGCCACCGGCGACGGCTACCGGGTCGGCGACTTCGGCGTGCAGTGGGCCGAGTGGAACGGCCGGTACCGCGACACCGTGCGCGACTTCTGGCGCGGCATGACGAGCGTGCGCGACCTGGCGTACCGGCTGTCCGGCTCGTCCGACCTGTACGCCGACGACCTGCGGCGGCCGTGGCAGTCGATCAACTTCGTCACCGCGCACGACGGGTTCACGCTGCGCGACCTCGTGTCGTACAACGACAAGCACAACCTGGCCAACGGCGAGGACAACCGCGACGGCACCAACGACAACCGGTCGTGGAACTGCGGCGTCGAGGGCGAGACGGACGACGCCGAGGTGCTCGCGCTGCGGGCCCGGCAGGCGCGCAACCTGTTCGCCACGCTGATGCTGTCCACCGGCACGCCGATGCTCACCGCCGGTGACGAGCAGTGGCGCACGCAGGGCGGCAACAACAACGCCTACTGCCTGGACGACGAGACCTCCTGGATGGACTGGGGCCTCGGCGACGAGGGCGAGGCGATGCTGGCGTTCGCCCGGCGGATCGTCGCGGTGCGCCGCGCGTCACCCGCGTTGCGGCAGCCGCAGTTCTTCGACGGCCGCACCACCGCGTCCGGCGCGCCCGACCTGGTGTGGTTCCGGCCCGACGGCGAGGAGATGGCCGAGACCGACTGGTTCGACGACGGCCGCCGGTTCCTCGGCATGTGGATCGACGGCTCGAACAGCCTGTCGCGCTCGCGGGACGGCGAGCTGGTGTCGGACGACTCGTGGCTGCTGCTCCTGCACGCGGGCGCGGACCCCGTCGAGGTCACCCTGCCGGGGCCCGAGTACGGCGGGCGCTACCAGCCGACGATCGACTCCACCACCCCCGACGGCTCGCCCGTGGCCGGGGAGAGCCTGCCGGCCGGCGCGACCGTCGTGCTGGAAAGCCGGTCCCTGCTGCTGCTGCGGGTCCCGAACTGAGGTGTGTCGGTGACCGACTGCCTCCGCCACCGAGGCAATCCTGCCTGGTGAGAGGCCTGCGCGCGGTGCGCTGATCCGTGGCACGATGCGGGCGTGGCCCGTCCGTTGCTGACCTGGTGCGACCGCACGATCGACCTCCTCCTGGTGGCGTCGTGCGGGTGTAGCGGGACGCGACGCGGCCGGTCACGCCCCACGGGTTGACGCCGCGTCGCGTCTTGATCGCTACCCCGCCCGACCCGTAGCCATCAGGAGCGACTCATCGTGACCGCGACGATCGCGCGCGCCGACCTGCACCCGAACCTGGACGTGCGGTTCCTGCGCGACATCATCCACCCGGAACGCGACCTGTGGACGCCGCGCGAGCTGCGCGAGCTGACCTCGACCGTGGCCGCCGAGCTGACCACCCCGCTGCTGGACATCCTCCGGTTCGACGCCGACCGTCGCTGGTGGGCGCGGCTGGGGCTGACCGAGGGCGTCGAGCTGTGGCTGCTGAGCTGGCTGCCCGGCCAGGGCACCGAGCCGCACGACCACGGCGGCGCGGCGGGCTCGTTCACCGTGCTGACCGGCGAGCTGGCGGAGGACTACCGCTACCCCGGTGGGCCGATCCGCAGCGCGGCACGACCCGTCGGCAGCGCGTTGGGCTTCGGCGCCGGGCGTGCGCACCGGGTGCTGAACCAGGGCAGCACCGGCGCGGCGAGCGTGCACGCCTACTCGCCGCCGTTGGTGCCGACCCGGGAGTACCCGAGCCTCGCCGACATCCCGCAGGAGATCCCGCCGTTGCCCGCCCTGCGGCTGCCGTTGGAGCAGCTGCGCGTTCTGGCCGACCAGGAGGGCCCGTGAGTGCCGAGGAGTTGCTGGAAGAGGCGCGGCGGTCGTTGACCCGCGTGTCGCCGGAGGAGCTGGCCGGGTTGGCCGACGTGCTGGTGGTCGACATCCGACCGCACCACAACCGGGCGGCGGAAGGCGAGATCCCCGGCTCGATCCCGGTGGAGCGGATCGTGCTGGAGTGGCGGCTCGACCCGGACGGCGAGCACCGCATCCCCGGCTTCACCGCGGACACCACCGTGGTCGTGCTGTGCAACGAGGGCTACGCCTCCAGCCTCGCCGCCCGCGACCTGCAACGCGTGGGCCTGCCGCGCGCGACGGACCTGGTGGGCGGCTTCCGCGGCTACGCCGCCGCCGGCCTCCCCGTCCGCCCGGGCGCCACCCAGGCCGTCACCTGACCACCCTGAACGCTCAACTCGCCTGTTCCGAACGTAGGACACGCGCGACGCGAACGTAGGACTCTCGCGCGTGTCCTACGTTCCGAACGCGCGTGTCCTGCGTTCGGAACGCGCGTGTCCTGCGTTCGGGGAACCGGGAGGTCGGCGGTAGCGTCTCCAGGTTCGTGTGGAAAGCGCTGACCGGGTTGGCCCTGGTCGTCCTCGTGCTCTGGCGGCCCGGTGTCGCGACGTTCGGCGGGGCCGCGGTCGGGGCGTGGGCCGTCGCCGTGGCGGTGCAGGTCGGCCTGTTGGCCGGCGCACGCCTGTGGCACGTGCGGGTGCCGTTGGTCGAGATCGGCGTCGGCGGTGAGATCCGCACGTGGACGAAGCCCCACCTGCGGGTGGTGTGGCGGACGGTCCCGCTGCTGATGTCCGTCGGCCTCACGTCGGTCAAGGCGCCGGTCCGCCGCCGGCTGTGGCTGACCGGGCTCACGTCGGTGCTGGTGGCCGCGGCGGCCGTCGCGGTGGCCTGGCTCGGCGCGCTCCTCTGGTCGGACGCGGACCAGCCGTTCCTGCGCGGCTTCGCGGTCGCGGGCACGGCCGTGCTGCTCAACGCCCTGTGGCCGCGACGCGGCGCGGGCACCACCTCGCCCGGCTGGTTCCTGTTCGCCCTGCCCCGGACCTCCGGCCGCACGGCCGCGGAGTTCGAGGCGACGCCCCTGGTCAACCAGGTGACCGACGCGCTCGAAGCCGGCGACCTCGACCGGGCCGAGGCGCTCGCCGACGAACTGGTCGAACGCCACCCCACGCTGCTGGTCGCGATCGGCGCGCGGTCCTCCGTGCTCACCCTGCGCGCCCGGTACGGCGAGGCGTTGCACCTGGTCAGCGCCCTGGTCGGGCGCACCGACCTGGAGCAGCGGGACATGGCGTTCGTGCTCGCCGCGATGGCCGGGTCCACGGCGAACGCGGTCGAGGGCGGCCAGCTGCCCGCCGAGATCGGCGTGCCCGCGGCGAGGCGCGCGGCGGACGGCGCGATGAAGTTCGGCTACCCGCGCCACCGCTGCACGGGCACGTTGGCGCAACTCGCCCTGATCGAGCACGACCACGTCACCGCGCTCGCCCTCGCCACCCAGGCCAAGGCGACCAGCGAGAGCGGTCTCGCCCGCGCCGACGCCCTCGCCACGATCGCCCGCGCGCACATGGCCGCCGGTGACAACGCGGCCGCCCGCGCGAGCCTTGTCGAGGCACGGCGACTCGCCGGCTGGATGCCCCGGGTCGCGGACACCACCGCCCGCCTCGACATCTCGTAGGAGATCCGGCGGACCGCGGAGATCAGGAGGACCGGGCGGGGTCCGGCATGGTCGGCATCCCGCCCTCCGGCACGGGCAGGCCGCAGTTCTTCAGCGCCTCGTTCAGGACCTTCAACCAGGTCTGCGCCTCGGCCCGCAGCTTCCCCGGGTCCGGCGGCACGGCGCCGGGCACGAGCTTGCTCAGCACGCTGAACGCGCCCGCGAACATCGCCAGGTCGTGCGACAGGCACAGCTCCGGCCCGTGGAACCGGACCTCCGCGGCCCCGGTCATCGGCGGTGTCGGCAGGCACTTCGCCGCCGTCATCGCCACCAGCAGCCGCAGCACGTCGCCCAGCGGCACGGCGGCCTTGTCGGGCGCCGGCGGGGTCGCGGCCAGCGGCTCGACCACCTTCTTGAGCGTGTCCGCGAGCTGCGCCACCAGTCCCGCGCACGCGGCGGGAGGTTCCGCCGACTGCCGTTGCGCCGACGCGGCCGGGATGACGGCCACGGCGAGCACGACGGCGAGCACCGTGCCGATCGTCGCGATTTTCCTCACGTGGCAAGCGTAAGCGGGGACGAGCGGCCACCCGCCGGTGAGAACGACGAGTTCACCCGACCGAAGAAACCCCGCCCCACCAGCGTGGACGACACGCGGACCAGATGACCGCCGGTCACCCCGGCGGTCATCTGATCGAGCGGTGTCAGCCCGCCAGCACGACCCGACCGAGTTCGGCCGGCGACGCGAGCAGGTCGTGCCTCGGCAGCACGCGCACCGTGTAGCCGACGGCGCCCGCGTGCGGCAGCGGCACCTCGACCTCGTAGTTGCCGTTGCCCGCGTAGTCCATGCCGTGCGTGACCACGTCGTACAGCTCGTCGGAGTCGCCGACCCGGCCCAGCGCCACCTGCACGTCCACTTCGGACGGTTCCAGGCCGGCCAGCTCGATCCGGGCCCGCACGGCGACCGGCGAGCCGAGGTTCGGCGTGACCGACCCGTTCAGCGACATCTCCGACTCCAGCACCCGCACCCGCGTCCACGACGCCCGCAGCCGCTGCCGGTACGCGGCCAGCTCCTTGGCGCCCCGGAAGCCCTCGCCGACCACCGAGGCGGCCGACGACGCGGCGGGGGCGTACA
Source organism: Saccharothrix sp. 6-C (assembly GCF_016695385.1). Taxonomy (NCBI): domain Bacteria; kingdom Bacillati; phylum Actinomycetota; class Actinomycetes; order Pseudonocardiales; family Pseudonocardiaceae; genus Saccharothrix; species Saccharothrix sp. 6-C. The sequence continues at coordinate 7,133,351 of NZ_CP064192.1, forward strand.
GGTTCTCCACGTACTCGCGCACCATCCGCGACGCCTGCACCGCCGGGCCGAGCGAGGCGAGCGTGTGCCGCACCATCGCCAGCCACCTGGTCGGCACGCCGTCCTCGCCGCGGTCGTAGAACAGCGGCGCGACCTGGCTGCCCAGCAGGTCGTACAGCGCGGCGGCCTCCAGGTCGTCGCGCCGGGTCGGGTCGGTGACGCCGTCGGCGGTGGGGATGGCCCAGCCGTTGCTGCCGTCGTACAGCTCGTCCCACCAGCCGTCGCGGATCGACAGGTTCAGCCCGCCGTTGAGCGCCGACTTCATGCCGGACGTGCCGCACGCCTCCAGCGGGCGCATCGGGTTGTTCAGCCACACGTCGCAGCCCCAGTACAGGTACCGGGCCATCGACATGTCGTAGTCGGGCAGGAACACGATCCGGTGCCGCACACCCGCGTCGTCGGCGAACCGCACGATCTGCTGGATCAACGCCTTGCCGCCGTCGTCGGCGGGGTGCGACTTGCCCGCGACGACCAGCTGCACCGGCCGTTCGGGGTGCAGCAGCATCGAGCGCAGCCGCTCCGGGTCGCGCAGCATGAGCGTCAGCCGCTTGTAGGTCGGCACGCGGCGGGCGAAGCCGACGGTCAGCACGCCCGGGTCGAACACCGAGTCGGTCCAGCCCAGCTCCAACGCCGACGCGCCGCGCTGCAACCACGAGGCGCGGGTGCGGCGGCGGACCTCGTCGACGAGCTTGCCGCGCAGGTCGTTGCGCAGCTCCCACAACCGCTGGTCGGTGACCGGCTCGAACCCGTGGATGCCGACGCCGCTCTCCTCGGTGTCGCCGACCAACCTGCTCATCTCGGTCGCCGCCCACGTCGGGCCGTGCACGCCGTTGGTGACCGAGCCGATCGGCACCTCCGAGGCGTCGAAGCCCGGCCACAGGCCGCGGAACATGTCGCGGCTGACCGTGCCGTGCAGCTTGGAGACGCCGTTGGCGCGCTGCGCGAGCCGCAGGCCCATGTGCGCCATGTTGAACAGGCCCGGGTTGTCCTCCGCGCCGAGGGCGAGCAGCCGCTGGGTGTTCACGCCCGGCAGCAGGGTCTCGGCGCCGAAGTAGTGCTGCACCAGGTCGACGGGGAACCGGTCGATGCCCGCCGGCACCGGCGTGTGCGTGGTGAACACCGTGCCCGCGCGGACCGCCGCCAGCGCCTGGTCGAAGTCGAGGCCCTCGGTGGTGACCAGCTCGCGGATGCGCTCCAGGCCGAGGAAGCCCGCGTGGCCCTCGTTGGTGTGGAACACCTCGGGCGACGGGTGCCCGGTCAGGTCGCAGTAGGTGCGCACGGCGCGGACGCCGCCGACGCCGGCCAGGATCTCCTGCCGGATGCGGTGGTCCTGGTCGCCGCCGTAGAGGCGGTCGGTGACGCCGCGCAGGTCGTCGTCGTTCTCCTCCACGTCGGAGTCGAGCAGCAGCAGCGGGATGCGGCCGACCTGCGCCTTCCACACCTTGGCGCGCAGCACCCGGTCGCCGGGCATGGCGACGTGCACCAGGATCGGCGCGCCGGACGGCTCGGCGAGCAGCTCCAGCGGCAGGCCGCGCGGGTCCAGCACGGGGTAGTGCTCGATCTGCCAGCCGTCCAGGGACAGGGCCTGGCGGAAGTAGCCCGACCGGTAGAGCAGGCCGACCGCGATCAGCGGCACGCCCAGGTCGGAGGCCGCTTTGAGGTGGTCGCCCGCCAGCACGCCGAGGCCGCCGGAGTAGTTCGGCAGTGCCTCGGTGACGCCGAACTCCATGGAGAAGTAGGCGATCGCGGAGGGCAGGGGGTGCGGGTCGCGGTCGCCGTGCTCGCGGCGCTGCCCGATCTCGTCCTGGCGGCGCTGGAACCAGCGCGGCCCGGTGGTGTAGCGGTGCAGGTCGTCGGCCAGGGCGCGGGCGTGGGCGAGGAACTGCTCGTCGCGGGAGAGCGCTTCGAGCCGCTCGGGCGCGACGACGGACAGCAGCCGCAACGGGTCGCCGCTCTCGGCCCACAGCTCGGGGTCGACCGACGCGAACAGGTCCTGGGTGGGCGGGTGCCACGTCCAGCGCAGGTTCGTGGCGAGGGTGCCCAGGGCCGCCAGCGGCTCGGGCAGACTGGCTCGGACGGTGAACCGGCGAAGTGCTCGCATGGCGTCGGACCTTATCCCCCATCCAGCGGTGCGGGACACCGGTCACCCGAACCGATGCAGGGACCGATCCAGCCCCACCAGCGCAAACGCCGCTCTGCAAGTTATTTCGCGCACCGCGCGCAACCGTCAAGATCGACGCGGTCGGCCGGCGCGCGGGCCCGCGGCGTGATCACCGGGCCGGGGAGGTCGGACCGCCCGCCGGGTCGCGCGTCCCCTGCCCGGGTGACCCGGGTCGCTCGATCGGTACCGGCGTGGCACGGCTTCGGAACCGATCACGATTTGCGAATCTGCTCGAATCGCGAGACGGACACCACCGCCAAGTGTGCAATCCGCGCGGACGGGGTAGGAACAGCGAGTAGAGGTGTCCCGGTGGTGGGTGTTCCGACCGCTGAGGGCAGACTTGACCGTGCAAGCGTCACACCAGGTGAGAGGGGCGCTGCCGATGAGCGGACGACTCGGTATCGACGATGTCTCCCCGACCGTGAGCGGCGGTCGCTACCCGGCGAAGGCCGTGGTCGGCGAACACGTGCCGGTCGAGGCCACGGTGTGGCGCGAGGGCCACGACGCCGTGGCCGCCACGGTGGCGTGGCGGGGACCGGACGACCGGGTCGCCAGACAGACGAGGATGGTCCCGCACGGGGTCGGCCTCGACCGCTGGACCGCCACGATCGTGCCGGACTCGCCGGGTGCGTGGACGTTCCGGGTGGACGCCTGGAGCGACCCGTGGGCCACCTGGGAGCACGCCGTCGAGGTCAAGATCGCCGCGGGGCAGAGCGCGCACGAGCTGGACAACGACCTGGAGGCGGGCGCCCGCCTGCTCGACCGCGTCAGCCGCCGCCCCGACCGGCGCAAGGACAAGCCGCTGCTGGTCAACGCGGCCACCGCGCTGCGCGACGAGCACCGGCCCCTCGCCGAGCGGGTCGCGCCCGCCCTCGCGGGCGACGTCCGCCGGATCATGCACGAGCACCCCGTCCGCGAGCTGATCACCAGGGGCAAGCCGCAGAAGGTGTGGGTCGACCGCAAGCTGGCGGCGTTCGGCTCCTGGTACGAGTTCTTCCCCCGCAGCACGGGCGGCGTCGACGAGTCGGGCGTCCCGGTGCACGGCACGTTCGTCACCGCCGCCAAGGAGCTCGACCGCGTCGCGGCCATGGGCTTCGACGTCGCCTACCTGCCCCCGATCCACCCGATCGGGCGGGTGAACCGCAAGGGCCCGAACAACACGCTCACCGCCACCGAGGACGACCCCGGATCGACCTGGGCCATCGGCGCGGACGAGGGCGGGCACGACGCGGTCCACCCCGAGCTCGGCACCATCGAGGACTTCGACGCGTTCGTCGACCGGGCCCGCGAGCTGAACATCGAGGTGGCGCTGGACCTGGCGCTGCAGTGCGCCCCCGACCACCCGTGGGTGCTGAAGAACCCCGAGTGGTTCACCACGCGCCCCGACGGCTCGATCGCCTACGCGGAGAACCCGCCGAAGAAGTACCAGGACATCTACCCGGTCAACTTCGACAACGACCCCCAGGGCATCTACAACGAGGTGCTGCGCGTCGTGCTGCACTGGGTGGACCACGGGGTGCGGATCTTCCGGGTCGACAACCCGCACACCAAGCCGCCGGACTTCTGGGCGTGGCTGATCTGGGCGGTCAAGGACCGCCACCCGGACGTGCTGTTCCTGTCCGAGGCGTTCACCCGGCCGGCCCGCCTGTACGGCCTGGCCAAGCTCGGCTTCACGCAGAGCTACACCTACTTCACCTGGCGCACGACCAAGGAGGAGCTGACCGAGTTCGGCGCCGAACTGGTCGAGCACTGGGACGAAGCGCGACCCAACCTGTTCGTCAACACACCCGACATCCTGCACGAGTCGCTGCAGCACGGCGGCCCGGGCATGTTCGCGCTGCGCGCGGCGCTGGCGGCGACGATGGCGCCGACCTGGGGTGTGTACTCGGGTTACGAGCTGTTCGAGCACGAGGCCGTCCGGCCGGGCAGCGAGGAGTACCTGAACTCGGAGAAGTACCAGCTCCGCCCCCGCGACTACGCGGCGGCGGTGGCCGAGGGACGGTCGCTGGAACCGTGGTTGCGCAAGCTGAACGCGATCCGCCGGGCGCACCCGGCGCTGCAGCAGATGCGAACACTCCGGTTCCACCACGTCGACAACCCGGCGCTGATCGCCTACTCCAAGCAGGACCCGGCCGGCGGCGACACGGTCGTCGTCGTGGTCAACCTGGACCCGCACAACGCGCAGGACGGCACCGTCTGGCTGGACCTGCCCGCGCTCGGCGTCGACTGGCACGAGCGGCTGATCGCGCACGACGAGGTGTCCGGGGAGACCTGGGACTGGGGCCAGGCGAACTACGTCCGCCTGGAACCCTGGCGCGCCCCGGCGCACGTCGTCGGCGTCCAGCGCAGGTTCAGCAGCGCCGGTTGACCCGGCGGGGAGAAACCCTGCCCGGTCCCCTTTACCGAGTCCCCGTGCCCGCCGAAGAGCACGAGGGACGATCGAACGCACCCCCAATGAGGTGGGACGAGGTGGAGCACACATGCAGGAAGAGGCACGACCCGACGCCGCGCTGGTAGGCCTGGAGAACGTGCCGCACACCGGCGAGGCCATCGGCGCGGACGGCCTGCTGGTCGAACCGCAGGCCGAGGACTTCCGGTCGGCCAAGCTCGTGCCGCGCGAGCGCGACTGGTTCAAGGGCGCGGTGTTCTACGAGGTGCTGGTGCGGGCGTTCAGCGACTCCAACGGCGACGGCACCGGAGACCTCCGGGGCCTCGCGTCCCGCTTGGACTACCTGGAGTGGCTCGGCGTCGACTGCCTGTGGCTGCCGCCGTTCTACGCCTCGCCGCTGCGCGACGGCGGCTACGACATCTCCGACTTCCGCGCGGTGCTGCCGGAGTTCGGCTCGGTCGAGGACTTCGTGTACCTGCTGGACGAGGCGCACCGGCGCGGCATCCGGGTGATCACCGACCTGGTGCTCAACCACACCAGCGACGCGCACCCGTGGTTCCAGCAGTCGCGCACCGACCCGGACGGGCCCTACGGCGACTACTACGTGTGGGGCGACGACGACCAGCGCTACGCGGACGCGCGGATCATCTTCGTCGACACCGAGTCGTCCAACTGGACCTACGACCCGGTGCGCGGCCAGTTCTACTGGCACCGGTTCTTCTCCCACCAACCCGACCTGAACTTCGAGAACCCGCACGTCCAGGAGGCCATGCTGGACACCCTGCGGTTCTGGCTCGACCTGGGCATCGACGGGTTCCGGCTCGACGCCGTGCCGTACCTGTTCGAGGCGGAGGGCACGAACTGCGAGAACCTGCCGCGCACGCACGACTTCCTCAAGCGCTGCCGCAAGGTCGTCGACGACGAGTACCCGGGCCGGGTGCTGCTCGCGGAGGCCAACCAGTGGCCGTCGGACGTGGTCGAGTACTTCGGCGACCCCGAGGTGGGCGGCGACGAGTGCCACATGGCGTTCCACTTCCCGCTGATGCCGCGCATCTTCATGGCGGTGCGGCGCGAGTCGCGGTTCCCGATCTCGGAGATCCTGGCGCAGACCCCGGAGATCCCGTCCGGCGCGCAGTGGGGGATCTTCCTGCGCAACCACGACGAGCTGACGCTCGAGATGGTCACCGACGAGGAACGCGACTACATGTACGCGGAGTACGCCAAGGACCCGCGGATGAAGGCGAACATCGGCATCAGACGGCGCCTGGCGCCGCTGCTGGAGAACGACCGCAACCAGCAGGAGCTGTTCACCGCGATGCTGCTGTCGCTCCCCGGCTCGCCCGTCCTCTACTACGGTGACGAGATCGGCATGGGCGACAACATCTGGCTGGGCGACCGCGACGCGGTGCGCACGCCGATGCAGTGGACCCCCGACCGCAACGCGGGGTTCTCCAGCTGCGACCCCGGCCGGATCTACCTGCCGGTGATCATGGACCCGGTGTACGGCTACCAGGCGCTCAACGTCGAGGCGCAGCTGAACAACCAGTCCTCGCTGCTGCACTGGACCCGGCGGATGATCGAGGTGCGCAAGCAGCACCACGCGTTCGCGGAGGGCGACTTCACCGACCTGGGCGGGTCGAACCCGAGCGTGCTGGCCTACCGCCGGCGGTGGTTGCGGCCCGACGGCCACGAGGACGTCGTGCTGTGCGTGAACAACCTGTCGCGGTTCCCGCAGCCGGTCGAGCTCGACCTGTCGGAGCACCACGGCAGCAGGCCGGTCGAGCTGACCGGCGGCGTCGTCTTCCCGACCGTGGGCGACCTGCCCTACCTGCTGACCCTGCCCGGGCACGGCTTCTACTGGTTCCAGCTCGTGGAAGCCGACGACGACAGCGAGCCGAGGTGATGGACGTGACGCAGCCCCACGACCTGGTCGACGCGGTGCTGGCCGAGCTGCCCGAGTGGCTGCCCGCCCAGCGGTGGTTCGGCGGCAAGGACCGCCCGGTCACCTCGATCCGCCCGCTGCGCACGGCGGTGCTGCGGGCCGAGGACCCGGTGCTGGTGCACCTGGTGGTGGAGGTGGAGCAGCCGGACCGGCGCGAGCCCTACCAGCTGCTGGTCACCGACCACGCGGACAACCACGAGGCCACCCACGTGCCGGAGCTGACCGGCGTCCTGCTCGACCTCATCGCCGAGGGCGCCGAGGTCGAGGGCCTGCGGTTCGCGCACGAGCCGGGCGTGGAGCTGCAGACCGGGCTGCGCGGCCGGCCGATCACGTCCGAGCAGTCCAACACCTCGATCGTGTTCGGCAACCAGTACATCCTCAAGCTGTTCCGCAAGCTCACCTACGGCGAGAACCCGGACCTGGCGCTGCACCGAGCGCTGCGCCAGGTCGGGTGCGAGCACATCGCCCAGCCGCTCGGGTCGATCACGGGACGGCTGGACGGCCGCACGACGACCATCGGCATGCTCCAGCAGTTCATGCCGGACGCGGTGGACGGCTGGGCGATGGCCACCACGAGCGTGCGCGACCTGATGGCCGAGGCCGACCTGCACGCCGACGAGGTCGGCGGCGACTTCGCGGGTGAGGCGCAGCGGCTCGGCCAGGCCGTGGCCACTGTGCACGCGGACCTGGAGCGCGCCCTGGGCACGCAGTCCGCGGACGCCGAGAACATCGACCGGACCGTGCGGGCGATGGTCGCGCGGCTGGACTCGGTGGTGGCCTCCGTGCCGGAGCTGCGGCCCTACGTGCCCGCGCTGCGGGAGGCGTTCGAGCAGGCCCGGGAGACCCCGGACGCGGTCGCGGTGCAGCACATCCACGGCGACCTGCACCTCGGTCAGGTGCTGCGGACCGTGCAGGGGTGGCTGCTGATCGACTTCGAGGGCGAGCCCGGGTCGCCGATCGCGGAGCGGATGGAGCTGCGCTCGCCGTTGCGCGACGTGGCGGGGATGCTGCGGTCGTTCGACTACGCGGCCCACCAGCTGCTCGTCGGCCAGCCGGAGGACCACCAGCTGACCGTGCGGGCGCTGGAGTGGGCGCGGCGCAACCGCGCGGCCTTCGCCGAGGGCTACGCGGAGGCGGCGTCGGACTCGGTGGGCGACCCGCGCAAGCGGGGCTACCTGCTGCGGGCGTTCGAGCTGGACAAGGCCGTCTACGAGGTCGCCTACGAGCACGCGAACAGGCCGGAGTGGTTGACGGTCCCGTTGTCGTCGATCGCGCGGATCACTGGAGAGGGAGCGGTGCAGTCATGATCTCGCCCGAGGACGTCGACCGGCTGTTGGCCGGGGCGCACCACGACCCGCACTCGGTGCTGGGCGTGCACCACGCGCCGGAGGGCGTGGTCGCGCGGGCGCTGCGGCCGGGCGCGACCGCGGTGGCGGTGATGGCCGCCGACAAGCGGTTCGACCTGGACCGGGTCGCCGACGGGCTGTTCGCGGGCGAGCTGCCCGAGCACCCCGGCGACTACCGGCTGGAGGTCGAGTACGGCGACCACGCCGTCGAGGTGGACGACCCGTACCGGTGGCTGCCCACCGTCGGCGAGCTGGACCTGCACCTCATCGGCGAGGGGCGGCACGAGCGGCTGTGGGACGTGCTGGGCGCGCGGGTGCGCACCTACGACACGCCCAACGGCACCGTCTCGGGCGTCTCGTTCGCCGTGTGGGCGCCGACCGCGCGCGGTGTGCGGGTGTGCGGCGACTTCGACGGCTGGGACGGCCGGGCGAACCCGATGAGGTCGCTCGGCTCGTCCGGCGTGTGGGAGGTCTTCATCCCCGGCATCCCCGAGGGCACCCGGTACAAGTTCCGCATCCTGGGCCGGGACGGCGGGTGGCACGAGAAGGCCGACCCGATGGCGTTCGCCACCGAGACGCCGCCGCAGACCGCCTCGGTCGTCACCCGGACCGCGCACGAGTGGGGCGACGCCGAGTGGCAGGCCAAGCGCGACGCCACGCAGTGGATCAACGCGCCGATGAGCGCGTACGAGGTGCACCTGGGCTCGTGGCGGCCCGGCCTGAGCTACCGGGAGCTGGCCACGGAGCTGGCGGACTACGTGGTGGACGCCGGGTTCACCCACGTGGAGCTGATGCCGGTGGCCGAGCACCCGTTCGGCGGGTCGTGGGGCTACCAGGTGACGTCGTACTACGCGCCGACGTCGAGGTTCGGCTCGCCGGACGACTTCCGGCACTTCGTGGACGTGCTGCACCAGCGCGGCGTCGGCGTGATCATGGACTGGGTGCCGGCGCACTTCCCGAAGGACTCGTGGGCGTTGGCGAAGTTCGACGGCAGCGCGCTGTACGAGCACGAGGACCCCCGCCGGGGCGAGCACCCGGACTGGGGCACGCTGGTGTTCGACTTCGGGCGCAACGAGGTGCGCAACTTCCTGGTCGCCAACGCGCTGTACTGGATCGAGGAGTTCCACATCGACGGCCTGCGGGTCGACGCGGTGGCCTCGATGCTGTACCTGGACTACTCGCGGCAGGAGGGGCAGTGGCTGCCCAACCAGTACGGCGGCCGGGAGAACCTGGACGCGGTGCGGTTCCTGCAGGAGCTGAACGCGACGGTCTACAAGCGCCACCCCGGCGTGGTGATGGTGGCGGAGGAGTCGACGGCGTGGCCGGGCGTGTCGCGGCCCACGCACCTGGGCGGCCTCGGGTTCGGGTTCAAGTGGAACATGGGCTGGATGCACGACTCGCTGCACTACCTGTCGCGCGAGCCCATCCACCGGTCGTTCCACCACAACGAGATCACGTTCTCGCTGGTGTACGCGTGGAGCGAGAACTTCGTGCTGCCGCTGTCGCACGACGAGGTCGTGCACGGCAAGGGGTCGTTGTGGCAGCGGATGCCCGGCGACGACTGGAACAAGGCGGCCGGGCTGCGCTCGCTGCTGGCGTTCATGTGGGCGCACCCCGGCAAGCAGCTGCTGTTCATGGGCGGCGAGTTCGGGCAGCGGGAGGAGTGGTCGGAGAGCCGGTCGCTGGACTGGCACCTGCTGGACTCGCCGCTGCACGGCGGCCTGCACCGGCTGATCGGCGACCTGAACCGGGTCTACCGGGGCTCGCCCGCGCTCTACAGCGCCGACAACAAGCCCGAGGGGTTCTCGTGGATCGACGCGAACGACTCGGCGGGCAACGTGCTGAGCTTCCTGCGCATCGGTGAGGACGGCTCGCTGCTCGCGTGCGTGGCGAACTTCGCCGGCCTGCCGCACCACGATTACCGGGTGGGGCTGCCGGTCGCGGGTCGGTGGCGCGAGGTGGTGAACACGGACTCGGAGGTCTACGGCGGGTCCGGGGTCGGGAACTTCGGCGTGGTGGAAGCGGAAGAGCGCCCCTGGCACGGCAGGCCCGCGTCGGCGGTGCTGCAACTGCCGCCGACGGGCGTGCTGTGGCTCGCGCCGGAGGCGCCCGCGGTCACCGCGACGGTCACCGCGGAGGACCGGGCGAGCGTCGAGGGCCCGATCGACCCGGACGACCTCGAGATCACCTGATCCGGGCCGCGCCCGGCGGGGGCTTCGACCCGGGAGCCCCCGCCGGGTCGCCGGCCGGACCCGAACCGCGTAGTGCGGAACGTCGTCGGCGGGGGTCGGCGCCTGCCATGCTGAGCCCCATGGCGGACGAGGTGTGGGCGGTCGGCGAGGCGTACGAGGCTTACGTCGGGCGTTGGAGCGCGCCCGTCGCGCGGCGGTTCCTCCGGCTGCTGGACGTGCCGGCGGGCCGCCGGTGGCTGGACGTCGGCTGCGGCACGGGCGCGTTGACCACCGCGATCCTCAAGCTCGCCGACCCGACCGAGGTCGTCGGGGTCGACCCGTCCGAGGGTTTCCTGGCCACCGCCGAGCACCGGGTCACCGACCCGCGCGCGGCCTTCCACGTCGGTGATGCCCGGTCCCTCCCGCTGCCCGACCGCTCGTTCGACGCCGTGGTCAGCGGTCTCGCGCTCAACTTCGTGCCCGACCCCGCCCGCGCCGTGGCCGAGTTCGCCAGGGTCGCCGCGCCGCGGGGCGTGGTCGCCGGCTACGTCTGGGACTACGCCGAGGGCATGGCGATCACCCGCTTCTTCTGGGACGCCGCCACCGACCTCGACCCGGCCGCCGCCGCCCTGCACGAGGGCAGGCGCTTCCCCCTCTGCCGTCCCGAACCGCTCCGCGAGCTGTGGACCGGCGCCGGGCTGACCGGGGTGCGCGTGGAGGCGTTGGAGGTGCCGACGGTGTTCAACGACTTCGACGACTACTGGCGCCCGTTCCTCGGTGGCCAGGGACCGGCGCCCGGCTACACCGCGTCCCTGCCCGAGGACCGCCGGCGGGCCCTGCGCGACCTGCTCCGCACCCGCCTGCCCACCCATCCGGACGGCTCCATCCGCCTGGCCGCGCGGGCGTGGTCGGTGCGCGGCTTCACGGCGCCGGCGTGAACCCCGGCAGCAGGACGGGCAGCCGCTCGTCCCCCCGCCCGGTGACGAGGAGCTCCCTGGTGCCGTCCTGACGGCGGACCAGGCCGTCGGCCACGAACGCGTCCAGCACGAGCCGGCCCAGGTCGCCGCCCAGGTGCGGGACGCGGTGCGTGCGGTCCAGGCAGGCCGACGCGAGGCGGCGGCGCGGCGCGACGGCGGCCGGGTCGACGCCCAGGCGGTGCAGCGCGGTCAGGTCGTCGCCCAGCGCGAGGTCGCCGGTGCGGCCGTCGGGCGGGCGGAGCGCGCCCGCCTCGACGAGGGTCGCGAACACCGAGATCCCCAGGCGACCGGCCGCGTGGTCGTAGCACGTGTGGGCGACGTCGACCGGCGATGACGTGCGCCGGGGCGTGACGGGGTCGCCGCGGTGGGCGTACCGGGCCAGTGCGGTGAGGACGTCGGCGATGTCGGCGCGGCCCACCTGGTAGACGGCGTGCCGACCGGTGTGCTCGACCGTGACGAGGCCGGCGGCGCGCAGGCGGGCCAGGTGGTTGCCCAGCCGCGGCGGCGAGACGCCCATGGCGTCGGCCAGCTGCACCATCGTGTGCGGGCCCTCGGCGGCGAGCAGTTGCAGCGCGGTGAGCCGGACCGGGTCGGACAGCTCGCGGGCCAGCGCGACGACCGACGCCTGGACGGCGTTGCCCGAGTCGACCCATCCCGCCACAGGTGCACCCTAGCACCGTTCACGATGTCCTGAACTCTGATTGCGACCCGGCGGTGACGCGGGTTACGGTCACGGTTCATCACACCGTGAAGGGTGAGTGCCGATGGGGCTGGGCGTGCTGCTGTGGGGACGCGGGGTCTCGGCGCTCGGCGACGGCCTGTGGTTCACCACCTGGGCCTTGTTCTTCACCCGCGTCCTCGGGCTGCCGCCGACCGCGGTGGGCGTCGGCATGGCGGTCGCGGGCGCGGCGGGGCTGGTCGCGGCGGTGCCGCTCGGCGCGCTGGCCGACCGCTTCGACCCGAGGCTGGTGCTGGCGGCGCTCACCGTCGTCCGCGCCCTGGCCACGGCGTCCTACCTGGCGGTGGACGGCACGTGGTCGTTCCTCGCGGCGACGGTGGCGTTTCACCGCGCCCGCCAACGGCGGCAACGCCGTGCGGACGGCGTTGATCACCGGCCTGGTGGCCGACGACGCGGCCAGGGTGCGAGCGCTGGCCCGGCAACGGGTCGCGCAGCACGTCGGCTACGCCATCGGCGCCGGCCTGGGCGCCCTGGTGCTGACCGCCGACGACCCCGCCACCTACGCCCTGGCGATCACCGGCAACGCGATCACGTTCGGCGTGCTGGCGGCGACCACGCTCGCCGTGCGCAGACCGGCGCCGGTGGACGGGACGCCACGCGCGCGCGCCGCGTTGAGCGACCGCCCGTACCTGGCCGTCGTCGCGGTCACCTCGGTGCTGTCGCTGTGCTGGGCGATGCTGTCGACCGGGCTGCCGCTGTGGCTGTCCCGGTCGACGGACCTGCCGCTCGCGCTGGGCGGCGTGGTGGTGGTCGTCAGCTCGGTCGGCATCGCGGCGCTCCAGGTGCCCTTCTCGCGGTTCGCCCGCACCCCCGGCCAGGCCGCGCGCACCGTGGTCCGGTCGGGGATCGCGCTGGCCGCGAGCTGCGCGCTGCTCGCCACGACCGCGGGCGGCTCCGGTGCGGCGGCCGTCGCGGTCGTGGTGGCGGCGGCCCTGCTCCACGTGGTCGGCGAACTGGGTTACGTGGCCGCGAACTGGGGGTTGTCGGTCGGCCTCATGCGCGACGAGTCGCGTGGCGCCTACCAGGGGGTGAACGAGGCGGCCACGGCCACCGTGCAGCTGTTCGGGCCCGCGGTCTTCACGTTCGCGCTCGGCGGTCCCGGCGCGGGCGGTTGGCTCGCCGTGGCGGCGATCTTCCTGGTCGCGGTCGCGCCCGTGCCCGCGCTGACCCGGTGGGCGACGCGCACGCGCGAGCCGGCGGTGCCGTCGAACACGACCCCGTAGGGGTTCGGGGCAGGCACAATGGCCCCATGCGGCTCGTATCGGCTCGGCTGGTCCTGCTGGCGGCGGTCCTGCTCACGGCTAGCGCCTGTGCCCAGGCGATCCCGGGCAAACCGGTGGCGGGTGAGGCCGTCACCAAGGGCACCGTCGACCCGGGCTTCATCCGGGGCACCGACGGCGGCCCGATCGACCAGCTGGCGGCCACCGCCGTCACCGACATCGACTCGTTCTGGCAGGAGGCGTTCCCGGACACGTTCGACCGGAAGTGGGAGCCGATCGAGGGCGGCATCTACTCGGTCGACACCTCCGACTCCTCCGCCAAGCCGCCGCCGTGCACCGAGAAGGCGAGCGACGTCGAGGGCAACGCGTTCTACTGCCCCAGCGCCGACGCCATCGCCTGGGACCGCGCCGCGCTGCTGCCCGTGCTCAAGGACCGGTTCGGCGACGCGGCCGTGGTGATCGTGCTGGCGCACGAGATGGGCCACGCCGTGCAGAACCGGATGGGCATCACGCCGGAGGCCGAGCGGCGCGAGCCGCAGCGGTTCCCGACGATCCTCACCGAGGCCATGGCCGACTGCTTCGCGGGCGCCTTCACCAAGTGGGTCAACGACGGCAAGTCCGAGCACCTCGACATCGGCTCCGACACGCTGGACTCCGCGCTGGGCGCGCTGATCACGTTCCGCGACCCGGTCGGCACCTCGGCCAACGACCGGTCCGCGCACGGCAACGCGTTCGACCGGGTGTCCGCCTTCCAGGACGGCTACCAGCAGGGCACCGAGTTCTGCGCGGCCATGACCACCGACAACCGGGTGTTCACCCAGCAGGCGTTCATCTCCGCCGACGACCGCGACCGCGGCGGCAACCTGCCGTTCGACGAGATGCTGGAGAACGTCACGCCCGACCTGAACCTGTACTACAAGACCCTGGTCGAGCAGGCGGGCAAGAAGTGGACCGACCCGAAGTCCACGCCCACCGAGGAGGAGCCTGACTGCTCCGGCGACCAGGGCCCGGTGGCGTACTGCCCGGCGGAGAAGTCGGTGGAGTTCGAGGTGAAGGCCGACCTGCCCGAGCTGCACGCCGAGATCGGCGACTACGCCACCGGCCTGCTGCTGGCGAGCCGGTACGGGATGGCCGCGATGGCGGCGGTGGGCGCGGACCTCGACGGCGAGAGCGCGGCGACCAGCGCGTTGTGCCTGGCCGGCGCGTACACGCGGGAGGTCTTCACCCGGCAGAAGGGGTTCGGGCTGTCCCCCGGCGACCTCGACGAGGCGGTGCAGGTGCTGCTCGCCTACGACTACGCGGCGCGCGACGCGAGCGGGTCGGCGTCGCTCGGTCCGGGGTTCAAGCGGGTCGAGGTGTTCCGCGGCGGCGTGTTCGACGGCGTCAAAGCCTGCGGTTTGGCCTAGCCACCCGAGCCGGCCAAGTAGGGTTCGGGCTCGGATCGGCACGGACCGGGGATGGGGCTTGGGCATGGCTCGACGGGCTTGGGTCGCGGCGACGCTGGCCACCGCGATGGCGTTGACGGGGTGCACCCAGACGGTGAGCGGCTACGGCCGGTCGGAACGACCCGACGTCACCAAGGTGGCCGGGTTGGACATCACCACCGGTGAGAGCGGCGCGAAGCCGGGCGTGCCGGACGCCGACCTGCAGGTGGAGAACGGCGACGGCGGCGAGATGGACCGGCTGGCGATCAACACGCTGGCCGACGTCGAGGAGTACTGGGCGGAGCAGCTGCCGGCGCGGTTCGGCAAGGAGTTCGAGCCGGTGAAGCGGCTGGTGTCCTACGACTCCAACGGCAAGGGCGTCGAGATCTGCCGCACCAACACCGCGGGCGTGGCCAACGCGTTCTACTGCTCGTTGGACGACTCCATCGCGTGGGACCGCGGCGAGCTGCTGCCGATGCTGGACGACGCGTTCGGGCCGATGTCGGTGGTGACCGTGCTGGCGCACGAGATGGGCCACGCGATCCAGTACAAGCTCGGCGACGTCGGCGGGATCAACCAGGCCACGCCGTCGATCATCAAGGAGCAGCAGGCCGACTGCTACGCGGGCAACTTCTTCCGGTGGGTGGCCGAGGGCAAGTCCAAGCACTTCCGCATCTCGACCGGGCCCGGGTTGAACCAGGTGCTGGCGACGATGTTCTTCATCCGGGACGCGGCGGGCACCTCGGCCGAGAAGCAGGGCGCGCACGGCAGCGCGTTCGACCGGGTGGCGGCGTTCCAGTTCGGGTTCGCCGGCGACCCGGAGCGGTGCGCGGAGATCGACGAGGCCGAGATCAAGGCGCGGATCACCCAGCAGAAGTTCGACGCGGAGGACAAGGACACCGGGCAGGGCAAGGGCAACCTGAAGGTGGACGACCAGCGTTCGCTCGACCTGCTGGAGGAGTCGCTGCGCACGGCGTTCAAGGAAGCCGCCGCCACGCCGCCCTCGTTGTCCACCTCGTCGTCCGCGCAGTGCCCGGACGGCGGCGACACCTCGCCCGCGGCGTACTGCCCGGCCACGAACTCGATCTCCATCGACCTGCCCGACCTGGTGAAGATCGGCACCCCGCCGAAGCGGGGGCAGAAGGGCGGGATCGGCGACTTCGCCGCGTTCGCCGAGATCGCGTCGCGGTTCGCGCTGTCGATCCAGAAGGCGACCGGGTACGGGCTGGAGGGCCCGGCGGCGGGGTTGCGGACGGCCTGCCTGACCGGGGCGTGGGCCGGGACGACGACGAACAGCGCACCGGCGCAGGGCAAGGCCGCGCTGCGGCTGTCCTCGGGCGACCTGGACGAGGCGGTGGCCGAGCTGCTGGCGGACAAGAGCCTGATCGCGGCCGACGTGAACGGGACCGTCGTGCCGTCCGGCTTCGCCCGCGTCGAGGCGTTCCGCGACGGCTTCTACCAGGGCGCCGGCCTCTGCACCCGCAAGTACGCCGGCTGACCCCAGGTCAGGGCGCGGGGCCGGTGTGCCCGGTCTGGTCGTGAGCGAGTGCTGGTGACAGGGGCCCGGGGCGGGCCCCTGTCGGGGTGTGCTCAGAACAGGGCGCTGGCCAGGTTGCGGCGGGCCTTCGCGACCCGGTCGTCGTCCGGCGGGAAGAGCTCGAACAGGCTCACGAGGTGCTCTCGGACCTTGTCGCGGTCCTCGCCGAAGACGCGGCGGACCGTGTCCACCAGCCGCTTGAACGCCTGGTCGACGTCGTTGGTCGCCAGCTCCAGGTCCGCGGCGGCCAGTTGGGCGTCCACGTCGTCCGGGTTGCCGTCGGCCTTCGCGATGGCGTCCGCGGGCACCGCCTCGGCCCGGGCCGTGAACCGGACCTGCGCCAGGGCGGCCTTGGCCTCGGCGTTGCCCGGCTCGGCGGCCAGGATCGCCTCGTACGCGGCCTCGGCGGCGGCGAAGTCGCCCTGCTCGAACGCGTCCTCGGCCGCGGTGAAGCGGGGGTCCTCCGGCTCGGGGGCGGGCTCCTCGCCGGGCTCCGCCGCGCGGTTCGCCTCCGCCGCCTTGATGCCCGGCAGCCGGTCGCGCAGGGCGTCCAGCAGGCGGGCGATCCACTGGCCGAACTCGGCCTCCGGCAGCGGTCCGGCGAAGGCGTCGAGCGGCTGGCCGCCGGCGATCGCGACCACGGTCGGCACGGACTGCACGCCGAACACCTGGCCGATGCGCGGGTTGGCGTCGAGGTCGACCCTGGCCAGCAGCCAGGTGCCGCCGCCCGCCCTGGCCGCGCGTTCCAGCACGGGCGAGAGCTGGCCCGCCTCGGGGCTCCACGAGGCGGTCAGCTCGACGACGACCGGGATGTCCAGCGAGCGTTCGACGACCGACTGGAACGTCGCCTCGGTGACGTCGAGCACCCACGGGCTCGGACCGGCGTCCGAACCGCCGACGGCTCCACCGGAGCCGGGCGACGGGGGTGGGGCGGTGGCGCGCTGCCTCGCGGCGTCGGCCCGGGCCTTCAGCGCGCCGAGGTCGACCGCCCCGGACAACGCGGCGGACAGTGCGGCGGTCTTTCGGGGGTCTGGCCTTGTCACGCCTTCCATCCTGGCACGAGTCCGGCGGTTGGCCGCGCGCGGCTAGCCGGGGAGTTGCGCGACCGGGTCGATCGCCATCGGGTTCGTCCGCATGGCCTCGTTCAGCCGCCCCAGGCGCAGCGCGATCGGGGTCGTCAACTCGGCGAAGCGGGCGGTGCCCGCCGGGCCCAGCACCTCCCACGGACGGGTGGCGGCCTCGTCGGTGCGCCGTTCGACGTCCTCCCGCAACGCCCGACCGGCCGGCGTGAGGCCGCCGTCGCCGTCGAGCAGGCCCCGGTCGGCGAGCGCCGCTTCGGCTTCCCGCCACTCCGGCTCCGACCAGCCGCGCGCGCCGCGCATGTACGCCGCGTCGAGGGCCTTGTCGGCGCTGAACAGCACCAACGCCTCGCACGGCCCGAGGTCGGCGGCCACCAGCGCGGCCACGTGACCGTCACCACGTGACTCGCGCAACGTCGTGCACGCCTGCCACAGCGCCAGGTGCGGCTCGTCGGGCAGGGGCAGCGCGCGGTTCGCGGCGGCCAGCACCCGGCCCGCCGTCGGCGCCGCCTCGGCCGCCCGAACGGCCAGCTCGGCGGCCTCGGCGACGTCCAGGCTCGTCAGCATCCGCCGCAACGCCCCGTCGACGCCCTCCAGCCGTGCCCGCAGGAACCGGGCGGGACCGGCCACGTCCCACGCGTCGGGCAGCGCGCGGGCCACCATGCGCGGGTGGAAGTTGTAGAACGCGGCGGTCACGACCTCCGGCGACGCCGCGCCCAACGGGGCCGCGCGCTGGCCGAAGTAGCCCATCCAGCCGCCCTTGCAGCCCAGCGCGTCGGTGACCGCCCGGGACTCGGGCGAGAAGTACGTGACGTCGTGGTAGGTCTCGAAGCGGACCCACAGGTCTCTCGGCTCCATGCCCACCAGAATAGTAGGACGTCCGACTATTCGTCTGCTGCCAGGTGGTGCTCGACCCGCTCCACCTTGGCCGTGAGCTGACCCGTCCAGCCCGGCCTGATGTCCGCCTTGAGCACGAGGCTCACCCGCGGCGCGGTCGCCTGCACGACCTCAGTCGCCTTCTTCACCACCGCCATCACCTCGTCCCACTCCCCCTCGACCAGCGTGAACATGGCGTTGGTCTCGTTGGGCAGACCCGACTCGCGGACCACCCGCACCGCCTGGGCGACGGCCTCGGCCACGCCGTCGGACTCACCGCCGAGCGGGCTCACACTGAACGCGACGAGCACTTCTGCCTCCTGGTCGGGGTACCCACTGGTAGCTTCGGCGCATGACGTCCCAGCCGCTGCCGTTCGACCCCATCGCGCGCGCCGCCGAGCTGTGGGAGAAGCGGATCGGACCGTCGACGGCGATGGCGGCGGTCACCAGCGTCATGCGAGTACAGCAGATCATCCAGTCCGCCGTGGACGCCGCCCTCAAGCCGCACGGGTTGACCTTCGCGCGGTTCGAGGCGCTGGTGCTGTTGACGTTCGCCCGCACGGGCAGCCTGCCGATGCGGGTCATGGGCGAACGGCTCCAGCTGCACCCGACGAGCGTCACGAACATCGTGGACCGGCTGGAAGCCGACGGACTCGTGCGCCGCAACCCCCACCCCACCGACCGGCGCACCACCCTCGTGGAGATCACCGAAGCCGGGCACGCCCGGCGCGAGGCCGCCACCGAAGCCGTCACCGCCGTCGAGTTCGGGTTGCGCGGCCTGACCGACCGGCAGACCGAGCAGCTGACCGACCTGCTGGCGAAGGTCCGCCGCGCGGTCGGCGACTTCGAGGACTGACCCCCTCGGCGGTTCGACGGCGCAATTCGGTCGACAGACCGACACCGGCCGGTCACGCTGCACGACGTGCGCGAGATCAGGGCTCTGGTGACGGTCGGCGGCCGGTTCGTCGGCGAGGCGGAGCCGTTCACCGTCGACAGCCCCTGGTGGAACGACGTCGAGCCCGTGACCGCGCGCCTGGACCGGGACCTCGGCGTGACGACCAGCGTGTTGCGGCTGGTCGGGACCACCACCCCGGCCATGCGCGACGGCGTGGTGACGTACCAGGTGGAGGCCGACCGCGTGCCGGACCGGGGCCTGACGACCGGCGGGCGGCACGCGGTCGGGGACCACCCGCTGCGGCTGCCGTGGGCGCGCCCGGGCGGGCCGGCGGCGCTGGTCGGGTGGGCGCGGGGCCACGTCGACGTGACCGGGCCGGCGGTGCAGGTGAAGACGTGGAACCTGTCGTGCCTGTACCGGCTGCCGACCGCGCGCGGGAACGCGTGGGCGAAGGCCACGCCGCCGTTCATGGCGGACGAGGCCGAGGTGATCCGGCTGGTGGCGTCGGTCGACCCGTCGTTGGCGCCGGTGCTGCTCGCCGCCGAGCCCGGTCGGGTGCTGCTCGCCGAGGCGCCGGGGGTGGACTGCTGGCAGCCGGGCGCGGACGTGGTCGAGCGGATCGTGCCGCGGTGGGTGGCGGTGCAGGCGGCGTTGGCCGGCGAGCCGCGGCTGCGGGCGCGCGGGGTGGGCGTGCCGGACTTCGGGCTGCCGGACACCCTGCTGCACGGCGACTTCCACCCGGGCAACTGGCGTTCCGGCGGGGTCGTGCTCGACTGGGGCGACGCGCACTGGGGCCACCCGGCGTTGGACGCGGCGCGGCTGATCGGGTTCGTCGCACCGGAGATGCGGGCCGCCGTGGAACGCGTGTGGGTCGACGCGTGGTCGCGCCACTTCCCGTCGAGCGATCCGGCGAGCGCGCTGCGGCACGCCCGCCCGGCGTCACACCTCGTGAGCGCGCTGGTGTACCAGGAGTTCCTGGACAACATCGAGCCGAGCGAACGCGTGTACCACCTCGGCGACCCCGAGGCGGAGCTGGCGCTGGCTCAGTCGTCGGCGGTCTGAACCCCGGTCTCGGCCAACCGGCCCGTGCGGTTGGCCCAGCGCTCGAACACCACGGTGCCGAACGGCGGGATGCTCGCGACCAGGCCGAGCACGAGCGTCTTGCGGTCCCAGCGGTGGGCCAGCATCAACGTCACCAGGATGTAGCCGACGAAGATCGCGCCGTGCACGGGCCCGAAGACCTTGACGCCGATCTCGTTGCCCACCACGACGTACTTGAAGAACATGCCGATCAGCAGACCGGCCCACGACACCGCCTCGGCCAGGGCGAGCAGGCGAAACCGACCAACACCGCTGCTAAGCATGCCTCCATTGTGCTTCGTGACCCCCCTCACCCCACCCCCACCCCCGCGTGAGTCCTACCCCCACCCCGCGAGAGTCCTACGTTCACGACGCGAGAGTCCTACGTTCAGAGCCCCTGAATTCAACGCTCAGCACACGCAGGGCAAGACGCCGCGAACGCTGAGCGTTGAATTCAGGTGTCGTGAACGTAGGACTCTCGACGGCTGGAGGTACGACTCTCGGGGTTAGTCTTCCCAGCGGAAGATGCGGGCGGCGATGAAGCCCACGACCAGGGTGAAGGCGACCAGGACGGCGGAGGGGACGAGGAGGGCTTCCACGCCCTTGCCCCGCACCAGGACGTCCAGCATGCCGTCGTTCATGTGGCGCAACGGGAACACGTTCGACACGGCCTGCAGCCACGCCGGGGCGTTCTCCACCGGGAAGAACGTGCCCGACAGGAACGCCATCGGCATGATGATCACGTTCGCCGCGCCCGACGCCGACTCCTCCGTCTTGCAGAACGCGCCCACCAGCATCCCGATCGCGAAGAACGCCGTGGTGCCCAGCACCAGCAGCGGCAGCGCCAGGTACCACTGCCCGGTCAGCTTCAGCCCGAACACCGGCAGCAGCGCCACCGCCACGAACACGACGCCCTGCACGATGGCCGTGCCGACGCTCACCACCACCCGCGACGTCAGCACGGTCGTCGTGCTCACCGGCGCCAGCCGGATCCGCCGCAGCACCTGCTTCTTGCGCCACGCCACCATGGTCAGCGCCGAGCCGAACACGCCCGAGAACGAGATCGCCCACGACAGGATGCCCGGCGTCAGGTACTGGATCGGCTTGAGCGACGCGTCCTCGACCGACTTCGTCTCCAACGTGAACCGGGGCGCCACGTCCGCCGCCCCCAGGTTGATCTTGTCGACGACCCCGGACACGATCCCCAGCACGGTGCCCGCCGCGACCTGGTCGCTCGCCGCGTAGATCAGCTCCACGCGGTCGCCGTCCACGACCACGGCGGCGGGCAGGTCGCCGTCGTCCACCTTCCGCCGCGCGGCGGCCGTGTCGTCGTACTTCTCCAGCTCGATCGCGCCGGTCTGCTCCAACGTCGTCAGCACGGGCCCGTCGCCGACCGCCGCGATCTTGGTCTTGTCGCTGCCCGAGTCGCCGAGCAGCAGCCCGAACACGACGAGGAACATCAGCGGGAACAGGAAGACGAAGAACAACGTCATCTTGTCCCGCAGGAAGCCCTTGATCATCGCGGTCGACAGGCTCCGGAACGCGGTCATGCGCGGTACTCCCGTCCGGTCAGGTCGAGGAAGACGTCCTCCAACGTGGCCGTGCGCACCTGCAACCCGTCCAGGGTGCCGCGTTCGGCGAGCGCCGACAGCACCGGCGCGGGCTTGCGGGTGGAGATGGTCAACGACACCTCGTCCTCGTGCGCGTCGTCGACCCCGGTGATGCCGCGCGCCGCCTCACGCGTCAGCGACCCCTTCTGCAGCACCACGTGCGTCGGCGCGTCGAGACCGCGCACGAGCGTCGCGGGCGCGTCCATGGCGAGGATCCGGCCCCGGTCCATGATCGCCACGCGGTCGCACAGGATCTCGGCCTCGTCGAGGTAGTGCGTGGTGTAGACGATGGTCTTGCCCCTGGCCTGGATCGCCCGCAGCACGTCCCACAGGTTGCGCCTGGCCTGCGGGTCGAGCGCGGCGGTCGGCTCGTCGAGGAAGACGAGGTCCGGGTCGTGCACGAGGGCGCACGCGATCGACAGGCGCTGGCGCTGGCCGCCGGAGAGCTTGTTCTCCTGCACGTCCGCCTTGTCGGACAGGCCGACGAGCTCCAGCATCTCGTCGGCCGTGCGCCGGGTCACGCCGTACAGCGAGCCGAACGTCTGGAGCTGCTCACGGGCGGTCAGCTTCTCGAAGAAGCTGGACGCCTGGAGCTGCACGCCGATGCGCGGCAGCAGCTTCGGGTTGCGCGGCCACGGCTGCTCGCCGAGCAGCGTCACCCGGCCGCCGTCGGGCTTGCGCAGGCCTTCGACGATCTCCAGCGTGGTCGTCTTGCCCGCGCCGTTCGGCCCCAGGATGCCGAAGAACTCCCCCTCGGCGACGGTGAACGAGACGCCGTCCACCGCCTTCAGCTCGCCGTAGCTCTTCCTGATGTCGGCAACCACGACGGCCGGTATGCGTGCCCCTGTCATGGCTGGACGGTAAGCCGTGCCGGGGGTCGCCGGCGGCACTTCGATCCGTTCGCGACGGAAGTAATCGGCGATCGAGACTTTCGACGCATCCCTTGGTAGCTCTGCGCATGGCCTCGATCACGAGACGTGCGCGCCGGTGCCGGGGGACGGCGGCGCGGACCCGGGACGGGTCGCCCACGTCGCTTCCGCCGGGTCCGCGGTCAGGACGTAGTCGAGGTTCGCGCCGGCGTCGAGCCGGTCGACGTTCAGGCACACGTCGTCCCAGGGTTCCGAGTCGACGTTCAGCGACCGCACGTACCGCAGCGCCGACGGGTCCGCGCCGGCCGCGGTGATGGTGATGTCCCGGCCGTTCTCCAGGTGGATCACCGCCCGGTCGAACCTGGGCGCGTTCAGCACGAGGTCGCCGGTGCCCGGTGTGACCGGGTACAGCCCCAGGGCGCCGAGCACGTACCAGGCCGACATCTGGCCCAGGTCGTCGTTGCCGGTCACGCCGTTGGGCGCGTCGACGAACAACGTCTGCGCCGCCCGCACCACGGCCGAGGTCTTCCACGGCTGCCCGATCAGCGCGTACATCCACGGCACGTGCAGGTCCGGCTCGTTGTTCGGGTTGTAGCGGAACTGGTTGTAGTAGCTGTACGGCCCGACGACCCACTTCGAGCGCACGGTCCCCGCCGGGTCGGCCACCAGGTCGGGGTAGGCGAAGAAGTCGTCCAGCCGGGCCAGCGCCGCGTCCCGGCCGCCGAGCAGCTCCACCAGGCCGGGCACGTCCTGCTGCGCCAGCCACTGGTACTGCCACGCCGTGCCCTCGTGGAAGCCGTCGGGCCCCTGCGGGGTGAACGGGGCCAGCCACCTGCCGTCGGCCAGCTTCGGCCGGGGGAAGCCGGTGAACCCGCGGTCGGCCACCGAGCGGTCCCAGAGGACCCGGTAGTTCAGCCCGCGGCGGCGCAGGGCCTCGGCGTCGTCCTCCCGGCCCAGCGCGCGGGCCATGATCGACAACGAGCAGTCGGCGAGCGCGTACTCCAACGTCGCCGAAGCACCGTGGTGCGGGTCGACGTCCTGCCCCTTCTTGCGGAAGTCCTTGTCGTACTGCACGTAGCCGTCCCGCAGGTAGGACGGGTTGCCGACCCGGCCCTCGAACGGCGACGACGCGGGCGGCACGCCGGTCGCGTTCTGCCACAACGCCTCGTACGCCCGCTCCTCGAACCCGGCCAGCGCGCCGAACCGCCACAGGTCCACCAGGAACGGTGTGACCGGGTCGCCGGTCATGGTGTTCGTCTCCTGGTTGGCGTAAGCCCAGCGGGGCAGCCAGCCGCCCTGCTCGTGGATCGCCAGCAACGACCGGGCGATGTCCTCGGCCCGCGACGGCCGCAACAGCGCCAGCAGCTGGTTCTGCGCGCGGTAGGTGTCCCAGAGCGAGAAGTACTCGTGGTAGGTCCAGCCGTCGGCCGTGTGCACCTTCCCGTCGAACCCGCGGTACCGGCCGTCCACGTCGTTGCCGGTCAGCGGTTGCAGCAGCACGTGGTAGAGCGCGGTGTAGAAGACCGTGCGGTCGGCGCCGGTCGAGGAGGTCTCGACGCTCGACAGCTCACGCCGCCACGTCTCCTGCGCCGCCGCGCGCAGCTCGTCGAACGTCTTCCCGCGAGCTTCGCCGAGGTTCTTCGTGGCGCCGTCCGCGTCCACGTGCGAGATGGCGGTGGCCGCGGTCACCGGGCCGTCCTCGAACGTGACCCACTGCCCGCGCAGGCCCGAGCCGCCCTCCGCGCCGCCCCAGTTGCCGGTCGCCTTGAACGGCCGGTCGAACGTCGTGGTGAAGTAGGTCGTGTAGGGCTTGCCGCCGCAGAACGCCTGCGCCACCACGGTGCCGGCCAGCGTCCGGTCGTCCACCACCCGCACGCCGCTGGCGAACACGGGCTCCTTGTCGTTCGCCTGGCCGACGTTCACCAGCACGTGCGGCGTCACCCCCGGCGGGAACGCGAACCGCTCCACCCCGGCCCGGGTCGTCGCCGTCGCCTCCACCGTGATGCCGGACGCCAGCCGCACCCGGTAGTAGCCGGGCCGGCCGACCTCGCCCTCGTGCGTGTAAGCCGCGCCGTAGGTGCGGTGGTCGAAGCTGCGCGGCAGGCCCGTCGTCGGCAGGATCGACACCAGCCCGCCCTGCTCCGTGCACCCGGCGCCGGACAGGAAGAAGTGCCCGAACCCCCGGATCACCGGGTCGTCGTAGCGGTAGCCCGCGTAGTGCGAGCCGATGGGGCTGGAGTGGGCCATGCCGAACGGCATCGACGCGCCCGGGAACGTGTTCCCGTCGTCCTTCGTGCCGATGAACGTGTTCACGGACTCCACGGGGTCAGCGGTCACCGATCCACCATAGGGTCAGCCCACCGCGATGGCGAACACGTGGAACGTCCCGCCGGTCGCCGACGACGGCAACGTCACCGAGCGGACCTGCTTGCCGGCCTGCAACGCGATGGGCGCGGTGGCGAACAGGTGCACCCCGAGCTGCTGCGGCTCGCCGCTGGAGTTGTTGCGGTACGGCATCGAGACCACGGTCCGGTTGTCGAACGACGGCGGCAGGTTCGCCGCGCCGCCCAGCGCCCAGTCGGAGAACCCGACCTCGGCGGTCTGCGTGCTGCCGTCGGTGTAGGTGACGGTGAGCGTGCCGGACGCCTTGCCGGACGCCGCGCTGCCCAGCAGCCCGAGCTTCGCCGCGCCCGCCGGCGCGCTGACCGTCACCGTCTCGCCGGAGGCGTTCACGTTGTCCGGCTCGCCGGTCGGCGAGGTGGGCCAGGTGTAGGCGAGGCCGTCGGAGGTGACCGTGCCGCCGGGTGTCACGCCCGCTTCGGCCAGCGCGTCGCGCGAGTAGCTCCACCCGCCGCCGTCGAAGTTGCCGATCGCCTGGTCGTCGTCCGGCGACGTGCCGACGTTGTCGAACGCCGCGCGCAGGCTCCCCGG
Source organism: Saccharothrix sp. 6-C (assembly GCF_016695385.1). Lineage (NCBI taxonomy): Bacteria > Bacillati > Actinomycetota > Actinomycetes > Pseudonocardiales > Pseudonocardiaceae > Saccharothrix > Saccharothrix sp. 6-C. Next base: position 7,158,636 of record NZ_CP064192.1, read on the forward strand.
CTCGGCCACCAGCACCGAGATCGTGGACCGCTGCCCGTTGGAGAAGGTCAGCGGCACGCGGAGGGTCTGCTCGGGCGCGTCGGCGGCGACCGCGACGGTGACCGGGACACCGGCCTTCTCCCCCGCCGGGATCGTCACCTGGCCGGACGCGGGGGTGAGCGTGATGCCGGCGGGCGGTTGCGCGGTCCACGACACCGTGCCGCCGTTGCCGGAGAAGTCCTGCGCGCCGATGGTGACGGCGCCGCTGCCACCCGCGGGCAGCACCAGCCGACCCGGTTCCACGTACGCCTGCTGCCCGGTCTCGCCGTCGCGGAACGACGGCGGCGCGTCGGCCGGGCCCGTGCCCCAGGCGGTGGGCGCCTCGGACAGCCCGAACTCCACCGTGCCGCCGTTCGCCACGAACGACTCGGGCAGCCAGGTGCGGCTCTGCGCGCGGCCGTTCACCTTCAGGTCGGCGACGTGCGCCCCGCTGCCCGAGGCCTTGATCACGATCGGCGCGCCGTTCGGCCGGGTGATCGTGACCTCGCTGAACAGCGGGCTGTTGAGCACCAGCTCGGCCCGGCCGGGGATCACCGGGTACATGCCCAGCGCCGCCCACACGTACCAGGACGACATCTGGCCGAGGTCGTCGTTGCCCATCAGCCCGTCCGGGCCGGGGCCGAACAGCTCGGTCACCGCGCGCCGCGTCACGGCCTGGGTCTTCGCCGGCGCGCCCGCCCAGTTGTAGAGCCACAGCGAGTGCATGATCGGCTCGTTGCCGAGGAACGCGTACGGCTCGTCCGGGCCGGCGTTGAGCTTGGTGAAGAACGTGTCCAGCCGGTCGCGGACCTTCGCGTCGCCGCCCATCGCGGTGAACAGGCCACGCGCGTTGTACGGCACCATCCACGTGTACTGGGCGGCGTTGCCCTCGACCCAGTTGTCCGGGCTGCCCGGGGTGAACGGCTCCACGTACGAGCCGTCCCGGTTGCGGGGCTGGGTGTAGCCGGTGGCCGGGTTGAAGACGTTCTGCCAGTGCTGGGCGCGCTTCATGAACGTCTGCCAGGTCGCGCCGTCGCCCAGCCGGCGGGCGAGGTCGGCGATGGCGAAGTCCGCCGTCGTGTACTCCAGGGTGGTGGCGGGCGGGCCCCAGACGTTGCGCGCGCCGATCGGCACGTACCCGAGGTCCAGGTAGTCGGTCAGGCCCGGCCGCTCCTCGTAGCCCTGGGTCGGCTGGGTCGCGCCGCGCAGCATCAGCAGCAGTGCTTTCCGGGCGTCGAAGTCCTTCGCCCCGAACGCGTAGGCGCCGGCCACCATCACGTGGTACGGGTCGCCGACCATGACGCCGGTGTAGCCGTTGGCCACCGTCCAGCGGTCCCAGGAGCCGCCCTGCTCGGCGAACGCCGTCATCGAGCGGACCATGTCCGAGGCTTCCCGGGGCGCGAGCAGCGCCAGCAGCTGCATCTCCGACCGGTAGACGTCCCAGCCGGAGAAGTTGGTGTAGACGGCGTGGCCGCGCTCCGCGGTGTGGACGCGGCCGTCGAAGCCCGGGTAGCGGCCGTCGGTGTCGGAGAAGACGTTGGGCTGCAACAAGGAGTGGTACAGCGCGGTGTAGAACGTGGTGCGCTGGGCGTCGGTGCCGCCGGTGACCTTCACCTGGCCGAGCCGGTCGTTCCAGGCCTGGCGGGCGGCGGCGCGCACGGCGTCGAACGACTTGCCGTCGCTCTCCGCCTTCAGGTTCTTCTTCGCGCCGTCGATCGAGACGAACGACAGGCCGACGCGCATGGTCACGTCCGGGTCGTCGAACGTCACCCAGCCGCCCGAGCCCGGACCGGACACCGTGGTGTCCTCGGCCTTGACGTCGGGACGGCCCTGAGCCTGCAGCGTCTTCGGCGCGTCACCGAGGCCCTCGCGGACGCCGGAGCCGCCGCGCTCGGTGGCGCGGCCGGGCGTGACCGCGCCGTTCTTCCACGTGCCGATGGAGGCGAACGGCTGGTCGAACCGGGCGTGGAAGTACACCCGGTAGCGGTGGTCCGCGCCGCAGAACCGGCCGCTGGTCGCCCAGCCGCTGATGGTGTCCGCGCCGATGGTGATCTCGGCGTCGTCCGTGCCCGAGATCGAGCCGGAGGTGTTGACCAGCAGCGTGGACGGCTGCCCGCCGGGGTAGGCGAACCGGCCGACGCCGGTGCGCTGCGTGACCGTCAGCTCGACCTTCGTCCCGCTGTCGAGGGTCACCCCGTAGTAGCCGGGGGACGCGGACTCGTGGTCGTGCGAGAAGGTCGAGACGTACCGGTCGGGGTCCGTCGCGGGCGACGTGGTGATCTCACCGGTGAACGGCGTGATCGGGATGTCCTGGTAGGTCGAGCAGCCCGCGCCGGACAGGTGGGTGAGGCTGAAGCCCTTGATCCGGTCGTCCTCGTAGGCGTAGCCGCCGTGCTGGCGGGTCACCGTGTCGGGGCTCCACTGCACCATGCCGAACGGCACGTCCGCGCCGGGGAAGTTGTTGCCCGCGCCACCGCCGGTGCCGTGGTCCGGGCCGCCGGGTCGGGTGCCGACGAACGGGTTCACCCAGCTCGCCGAGTCCTCCGGCTGCGCCTGCGAAGCAGGCGGATGGGCCGCCGCGAGCGCCACCGAGAGACCCAGTACCGCCGCGAGAGCGAGAGTGATGCGCACGAGCCGCCTCCCGTGACAACGCTGTCCACGAACTATCCGTGATCGCATAATCGCGGAGAGTGCGGGGGTGGCGTCAACCCCGGAGCCGACTGTTGTCCGGTTCGAGACAGCGCCGGGCGTTGACATCCGTTAACGCGAGGTGTGTGATTCGCGCACTATGACAACGTTGTCCCCGAACGGCGCGGCAGGCGCCCGCAAGGTGCGGCGTGCCACGATGAACGACGTGGCACGGCTGGCGGGCGTCAGCATCAAGACCGTCTCCCGCGTGGTGAACGACGAGGCGGGCGTGCACCCGGCCACGGCCGAACGCGTGCTCGCGGCGATCGACCAGCTCGGCTTCCGGCGCAACCTCAGCGCGCGCAACCTGCGCCGCGGCTCGTCGACGGGCACGGTCGGCCTGGTGCTGGAGGACGTCGGCAACCCGTTCTACTCGGGGGTCACGCGCGCGGTCGAGGAGATCGCCCGGCTGCGCGGGCGCCAGGTGATCACCGGCTCGTCGGACGAGGACCCGGCGCGCGAGCGGGAGCTGTCGCTGGAGTTCTGCTCACGCCGGGTGGACGGGCTGCTGATCGTGCCCGCCGGGTTGCAGCACGGGTACCTGGTGCCGGAGATGCGGGCGGGCACGCCGGTGGTGTTCCTGGACCGGCCGGCCGGCGACGTGGTCGCCGACACCGTGCTGGTGGACAACATCGGCGGCACCGCCGAGGCCGTCACGCACCTGGCGTCGTTCGGGCACCGGCGGATCGCGTTCCTCGGCGACGCGCCGGACATCTTCACCGCCAACGAGCGCCTGCGCGGCTACCGCGAGGGCTGCCTGCGGGCCGGCATCGGCTACCACGAGTCGCTGGTCGTCATGGGCCCGCACGACGAGGAGTCGGTGCGCAAGGCGTTGCAGGGCCTGCAGAACGCCGCCGACCCGGCGACCGCCGTGGTGACCGGCAACAACCGGATCACCGTGCACGCGGTGCGCGCGTTGGCGGGTGCCACCGCGCGGCCCGCGCTCGTCGGCTTCGACGACTTCGAACTGGCCGACCTGCTGTCACCGCCGGTGACCGTGATCGCGCACGACGCGAGCGCGCTCGGCAAGGCAGCGGCGGACCTGCTCTTCGCCCGACTGGACGGCGACGGCTCACCACCGCGCCGCGTCGTCCTGCCGGTCCGGTTGGTGGCCCGTGGATCAGGAGAGGTACCCGTATGAGTTCCGATGCCCAGCCCGTCGCGCTGGAGGCCAACCAGCCCCGGCAGTTCTACCGGGGCGGCCCGGCCATCGCGGCGTTCCGGAACCGCGACGTGGCCGACCTGGGTCCCGAGGACTGGGTCGCGTCGACCACCACGCAGTTCGGCAAGGACGAGGCCGGGTTGTCGCGCCTGCCGGACGGGCGGTGGCTGCGCGACGCGGTGGCGACGGACCCGGCGCTGTGGTTGGGCGCTCAGCACGCGGCGGAGTTCGGGGCGGACACCGCGCTGCTGGTGAAGCTGCTGGACGCCGGGCAGCGGCTGCCGGTGCACTGCCACCCGTCCGACGCGTTCGCGTCCGCCCACCTGGGCTGCCGGCACGGCAAGACCGAGGCGTGGATCGTGATCGGCACGTCCGGCCCCGACCCGACGGTCTACATCGGGTTCCGCGAGGACGTGCCCGCCGCCGTCGCCGCCGAGTGGGTGTCCACTCAGGACTCGGCCGCCATGCTCGGCGCGCTGAACCCGGTCAAGGTCTCGCCCGGCGACACGGTGTTCGTGCCCGCCGGCGTGCCGCACGCGATCGGCGAGGGCGTGTTCATCGTCGAGCTCCAGCAGCCGACGGACTTCTCGGTCACGTTGGAGTGGCGGGGCTTCCTGGCCGACGCCGAGGCGGGGCACCTCGGCCTGGGCTACGACAAGGCATTGGACTGCCTGGAGCGCCGCGCCCAGTCGCCCGAGGACCTCGTGCGCCGGACGCAGGCGCTCACCGGGCCCGCGGTGGACCTGTTCGACGCCCAGGCCGACCCGTTCTTCCGCGCCGACCGGCTGCACGTGTCCGGCACGGCGGCGCTGGAGCCCTCGTTCGGCGTGTTCGTGGTGCTGGAGGGCGCCGGCACGCTGGGTCCCGTCGCGGTGCACCGGGGCAGCACGGTGGTCGTGCCGCACGCGGCGGGTGAGGTCGTGGTGACCGGCGACGTGGTCGCCGTCCGGTGCAGGCCGCCATCGGTGTCGAGCCCCGGGAGCTGAGCGCATGGCGTTACCCCTGTTGGACGCACGGGAGTTGGTGAAGCACTACGGGAACGTGGAGGCGCTGCGCGGCGCCTCGTTCACCGCGCACGCGGGCGAGGTGGTCGCACTCGTCGGTGACAACGGCGCGGGCAAGTCGACGCTGGTGAAGTGCCTGTCCGGGGTGGCGCGGCCCGACTCGGGGACCATCCTGTTCGACGGCGCGCCGGTCGCGCTGGACTCGCCGGTGTCCGCGCGGGAGCTCGGCATCGAGACCGTCTACCAGGACCTGGCCGTGGCGCCGGACCTGGACCCGGCGGCGAACCTGTTCCTGGGCCGGGAGCTGCGCCGTCCCGGTCTGCTCGGCAGGCTCGGCGTGCTGGACAAGCGGGAGATGCGGCGGCGGGCGGTGGCCTCGTTCCACGAGCTGGGCGTGACGCTGCCGGACGTGGACGTGCCCATCGGGGCGTTGTCGGGTGGTCAGCGCCAGAGCGTCGCGGTGGCCCGGTCGGTGGTGTGGGCGAGCCGGTTGGTGTTCATGGACGAGCCCACCGCGGCGTTGGGCGTGGTGCAGCGCGAACGCGTCCTCGACGTGATCCGGCGGGTGCGCGACCAGGGCATGGCGGTGGTCCTGATCAGCCACAACATGCCCGAGGTGCTGGCCGTGGCGGACCGGGTCGAGGTGCTGCGGCTCGGCCGGCGGGTGGCCCGGTTCGACGCGGCGGCCACCACGGTCGAGGAGCTGGTCGGCGCGATGACCGGCGCGCTGACCCAGGAGGACGCGTGAAGCCGCGCACGGGGCTGCGGCGGTTGGCCGGCGCGAACACGTTGTGGATCGCGGTGGTGCTGCTGGTGCTGATCGCGGTGTTCGGCGCGCTGCGGCCGGACGCGGTGCTGACCGTGTTCACGTTGCAGACGACGCTGGTCGAGACCTCCGTGCTGCTGGTGCTGTCGGTCGGCATGACCTACGTGGTCGTCACCGCCGGGATCGACCTGTCCGTCGGCTCGGTGCTGGTGTTCTCCGGCGTCACGTCGGCCATGGCGATGAACGCGCTGCACGGCGGCGACGCGACGACCGCCGGGTGGGGCGTGGTGCTGGTGGGGCTGCTGGTGGCCCTGGTGTCCGGCGCGGCGTGGGGCCTGGTGAACGGCCTGCTCATCGCCCGCACCGGCCTCCCGCCGCTGATCGTGACGCTCGGGTCGTTCGGCGCGGCGCTCGGGGCGGGGCAGCTCATCTCCGACGGGTCGAACGTGGCCGGCGTGCCGGACGTGCTCAGCGACACCCTGGGCACCGGCACCTGGTTCGGCGTGCCCAACCTGGTGCTGGTGGCCGCCGCGGTGACGGCGGTGGGCGCGCTGGTGCTGGGCGCGACGGCGTTCGGGCGGCACACGTACGCCATCGGCTCGAACGAGGAGGCGGCCCGGCGGGCGGGCATCCCGGTGACCCGCCACCTGGTCCGGGTGTACCTGCTGGCGGGCGTGCTGGCGGGGCTGGCCGGGTTCATGGCGCTGGCCTACTTCCGGGTCGCGTCGATCACCGGGCACGACACCGACAACCTCAACGCCATCGCCGCCGTGGTGCTCGGCGGCACCAGCCTGTTCGGCGGCGCGGGGTCGGTGGTCGGCACGGTGCTCGGGGTGTTCATCCCGGCCGTGCTGCGCAAGGGGTTCGTGATCGTCGGCGTGAACGTGTACTGGCAGCCGATCGCGGTGGCGCTGGTCCTGGTGGTGGCCGTGTGGTTCGACCAGTCGCGGAGGAAGGCCCGGGACAGACGTTAAGGAGAGAACATGTCAACGAGGACGGTTGCTCTTGTCTCAGCGGCTTTGTTGCTCACCGCGTGCGGAGGCGGCGGGCAGATCGGCGACACCGGCGGCACGGGTGACGCGAAGAAGATGGTGCTGATCCCCGGCGTGGCCGCGGAGCCGTTCTACATCTCGATGGAGTGCGGTTTCCGGGAGGCGGCCTCGGCGGCGGGCTACGCGGTCGACGTGCAGGCGCCGGCGAAGTTCGACGCCACGCAGCAGACGCCGATCGTGACGGGCGTGCTGGCCGACAAGCCCGGCGCGGTGCTCATCGCGCCGACCGACGACAAGGCCATGGCCGGGCCGATGCGGCAGCTCAAGGACGCCGGCATCAAGGTGGTGGAGGTCGACACCAAGCTGGAGGACACGTCGATCGCCTCCTCGACCATCTCCTCCGACAACGAGCAGGGCGGACGGCTGGCGGCGCGGACGTTGGCCGAGCTGGTCGGCGGCAAGGCCGGCTCGGTGCTGGTGCTGGACACGAAGGCGGGCACCTCGACCACGGACGCGCGCGCCGCCGGGTTCGAGGAGGAGATCGGGAAGCACCCGAACCTGAGGTACGTCGGCCGGCAGTACACCGACAACGAGCCGGACCAGGCGGCGTCGAAGGTGACGGCCACGCTGTCGGCCAACCCGGACCTGATTGGGGTGTTCGCGACCAACCTGAACACCGGGGAGGGCGCGGCGACCGGGTTGCGCAACGCGGGCAGGACCGGCGCGGTGAACCTGGTCGGGTTCGACGCGTCGCCCAAGCAGGTGGAGGACCTGCGGGGCGGCGCGGTGCAGGCGCTGATCGCGCAGGACCCGGCGACCATCGGCCGGACCGGCGTCGAGCAGGCGATCGCGGCGCTGGAGGGCGAACCGGTGCGCCGGGACGTCGAGACCGACCTGGTCGCGTTGACCAAGGCGGACATGGAAGCCAACTCGAAGTACTTCTACAAGCAGCGCTGCTGACGCGCGCGGTGGCCGGGCGCGACGCCCGGCCACCCGGCGTCACAGGTACTTGTTGGCCAGCTCCGAGTACTCCTTCTCCAGGTCGTCGGCCAGGTAGGCGACGTACGCCCAGGGCACGTCGTGCACGTGGTCGCGCATGCCGAGCAGGTGGCGCTTGGCCCGGGGCGCGTCGTCGGCCAGGGCGAAGGCCGCCGCGAACAGGTTGTGGGCCTGCAGCACGCGCGGGTGGGGTTTGGCCGGGGCCGAGTCCCACCTGTCCGCCGCCGCGGCGATCTCGTCGCGGTGCCGGGTGAAGTAGCGCATCTTCAGCGTCGCGATCTTCAACGCGGACCGCGACTGCACGGCGTCCTCGAACTGCTCCAGGAAGATCTCGAAGTGCGCCAGCGGCAGCATGGCCACCACCGGGTCGCCGGGCGGCGCGGCGTCGACGCTGCCCTGCGCGAACGCCATCATCTCCTCGGCCGAGCCGCCCCACTTGGACGCCAGGATCTGCAACCGGGTCCAGTGCGCCGGGTACAGCGACGCGCAGCGCGCCACGATCTCCCGCCAGACCTCGTCCTTCTGGTCCCGGTCGACCTGCAACCCGAGGCCCGCGGTCTGCAGCTGCGCCCACGGCACGGCGTCGCGCGGCAGGAGCTTGGCGGCCTCGTGCAGCGGGCCGACGGCCTTGCGCAGGGTGCCGAAGAAGACCTTGAACCGGTCCTTGCCGACGCTGTCGGCCCGCCCCGACCCGCGGATCGCCCACGCCTCGCGGATGAACGCGGTGCCGGCCAGCAGCCACAGGTCCGGGTCGGTGTTGTTCTTCGCCAGCTCCAGCAGCTCGTCCGCGTGGCCGATGGCGTGCTCGCCGAGCACCTCGGCGCGCAGCGCCCGCACCTCGGGGTCCTCACGGCACTCCGCGAGCACCGTGGTCGCCGCCCTCAGGTGGCCCGCGTCCATCTCCTCCGCCGCGATGTCCAGGATCGCGTCGTCGTAGGTGTGGTCCCGCACCACTTCACGGGCGATCGCGGCAGGCCGCTTCCTCCGGAAAATCCCCACTCCAGCGACCTTACTTTCCTCCGAGCCCGAGTGGCTTAAGTCTTTCGTAGAGCCGAACAGGGCCTTTCTGCGGTTGTCCCCCAGCGTACGTGCGCGGCGCGGTGGAGTCCTCGACGGAGGGGGACATCCATGCGGGCCGGAACCGCCGGCGCCGCCACCGCGGCGCTGATCGGGGGCGGCCCGGCCGACGTACGCGCAGGCCGGGCCCCGGCCGGGGCGGACCGTCACCTGGTCCCCGTGCGCCGAGCACGAGGGGTCGGAGTGCGCCGCGTCCCAGGCGTCGTGCCGACAACCCGGGCGAACCGCCCACAACCTCCCGGAGCGGTACAGCTAGAGCCCACCGGTCTGCCGCCGGCGGGCGGCGTAGACACCGGCCTCGGTCCGGCGGTCGAAGCCGAGCTTGTGCAACAGCGAGGAGACGTAGTTCTTGACCGTCTTCTCGGCCAGGAACAGCCGGTTCGCGATCTGCCGGTTGGTCAGGCCCTCGGCGATCAGGTCGAGGATGCGCCGCTCCTGCGGGCTCAACGCCGCGTAGCGCGGGTCCTCGACCGGTCCGCCGCGCAGCCGTTGCAGCACGGTCGCGGTCACGCCCGAGTGCAGCAGCGAGCCGCCTGCCGCGAGCGTGCGGATCGCGGACACCAGGTCGTTGCCGGAGACCTGCTTGAGCATGTACCCGGCCGCGCCCGCCATGATCGCGCCGAACAGCGCCTCGTCGTCGGAGTACGAGGTCAGCATCAGGCACGCGGGCGGCGGCTGGACCGTCGAGCGGATCTCCCGGCACACGGTCACGCCGTCGCCGTCGGGCAGCCGCACGTCGATCACGGCCACGTCAGGCTGGTGGAACGCGGCGGCGGACACGGCGGCGGCGGCGCTCTCCGCCTCGCCGACCACCTCGATGTCCGACTCGACGGCCAGCAGCTGCTGCAACCCGCGTCGGACGATCTCGTGGTCGTCCACCAGTAGCACCGAGATGGACATGGGCCCTCCCTACACCGATACCAACGGCACGGACCACGTCAGCGTTACACCCCGGCCCTCGGCCGACTCGACCTCGCAGGAACCGTCCCACCTCGCCGCGCGCGCCGCCATGTTCACCAGACCGCCGGTGTGCCTGGCGCGGCCGGGCGGCAGGCCGCCGCCGTCGTCGCGCACGACCAGCTTCAGGTTCGTCCCCGCCCGGTCCACCACCACCTCGACCCGGACGTCCGTCGCCGACGCGTGCCGGGCGGCGTTGGCCAGCGCCTCGCGCAACGTGGCCAGCAGGTCCGGCCGCACGGGGTCGGGCACCACCGAGTCGAGCGGGCCGTCCATCGCCAGCGCGGGTTCGAAGCCGAGCAGCCGGGCCGACTCCTGCACCACCTTCATCAGCTGGGCGCGCAGGTCGGCCGCCCCGGCGGGCGGCTCCTGCAGCGAGAAGATGGTGCGCCGGATCTCCCGGATGGTCTGGTCGACCTCGGTGACGAAGTCCGCCAGCCGCTGCGCCACCATCGGCTGCTCCACCAGCCCGTTCATGCTCTGCAACCCGAGCCCGAGCCCGAACAGCCGCTGCACGACCAGGTCGTGCAGGTCGCGGGCGATCCGGTCGCGGTCCTCCAGCACGGCCAGCCGTCGGCCCGCGCCGGTCGCCCTGGTGAACTCCAGGATCAGCGCGGCCTGCCGGGCGAACGACTCGACCAGCGCCACGTCCGACGCGTCGAACGCCCGCTGCTCACGGGCGCGCGCCACCATCAGCACGCCGAGCACCCGCTGCCCGGCGGTCAGCGGCGCGAACACCACCGGGCCGATCCGGGTCTGGCCGGGCAGCCCGACGAGCACCTTGGCCTTGCCGGTGTCGAACACCTCGCGGGCCGGGCCGCCCTCGCCGGACGCGCTGAACCCGCGCACCTCGCCGTCCACCACCCGCACGGCCAGCTCGCCCTGCACGTCGGGCAGCGCCAGCAGCGCGTTCACGCCGTCCGCGGCCAGCCGGGCGCGCACCGCGACCAGGCGCAGCGCGTCCCGGTCCGGGGTGCCGGTGAGCAGCGCGTTCGTCACCTCGTTCGACGCGCGCAGCCACACCTCCCGCTGCCGCGACTGCGCGTAGAGCCGGGCGTTCTCGATCGCGATGCCCGCCGCCGCGGCCACCGCCACCACCAGCTCGCGGTCGGCGCGGGTGAAGTCGGTGCCGTCGGCCTTGTCGCTGAGGTACAGGTTGCCGAACACCGCGCCGCGCACGTGCACCGGCACGCCGAGGAAGCCGGGGCCGGACGGGGCGAACGCCGCCGCCGCCGACCCGGTCTCCTCGACGTCGGTGTCGTGGTGGCCGTCGTCGTGGGTGAACTCCAGCAGCTGCCGGTCCGGGCCCACCACGGCGAGCGCGCCGTACCGGGCGCCGACCAGGTCGCACGAGGACTCGACGACGCGCCGCAGCACGTCGGGCAGCGACAGGTCGCTGGCCAGCGAGACGACCGCGGCCAGCAGCCGGTGCAGCCGCTCCTGCGAGACGACCACCTCGGTGGTGCGGTCGGTCAGCTCGCGCAGCAGGCCGTCCAGCCGCGTCGCGGCGTTCGCGTCCGGGGATCCGGCCACCCGAGACCACCCTCCGGTTCGGAGGTGCCGAGGTTATCGCCTCCGCCTAGGGGATGCGACGGCCCGTCAGCACCTCCAGGTCGACGACCAGGTAGTGGTCGCCGCCGCCGAAGCCGCGCGAGGGCAGCGGCAGCTCCCGCAGCCTGGTCAGCCGCGCCTGCTCGTCGACCTCGGCGACGTGCCCGACCGCCATCACCGACCAGCCGCGGGACAGGTCCGGCGCGACGTCGTCGATCTGGAACGCGACGATGGTGTCCCGGGCGACGAGGGTGGCGCTGCCGTCCGGCACGCGCAGCACGACGCACTCGCCGTCGAGCACGAACACGACGGGGTGCACCACCGGCAGCGCCATGTGGGTGTAGACGAGGCGGCCGACGGCGGCCGTGCCGAGCAGCTTCAGGCATTCCTCGCGGGACAGGACCTGAAGCCCAGCGGAGTCGTACATCGCACCTCTTCGTCACGCCCAGTCGCTGGGATAAACGTTCGGCGCTGTGATCGTCCTTGCCTAGGGTCGGAAGTCCCGGCTTCGACGCGTCCAACCCGGTTGGGGGATTTCCAGGATGGCCTCGCTCGACGTAACCGCGTTCCTGCGCCGCCTCGGCCTGGGCGCGGCCGAGCCACCCGGTGTGGTGGCGCTGACCCGATTGCACCAGGCCTTCGTCGAACGGGTGCCGTACGAAACGGTGGAGATCCAGCTCGGTCGGGTGACGTCGCTGGACCCGCTCGACTCGGCGGCCCGCGTGCTGGCCGGTCGCGGCGGGTACTGCTTCCAGCTCAACGGCGCGTTCGCCGAGCTGCTGCGCGCGCTCGGCTACCACGTGACCAGGCACCCCGGCGGCGTGCAGATGACGGCGGACGCCGAGCCGGTCATCAGCCGCAGCCACCTCGCGCTCACCGTGCACGACCTGCCGGACTCCGACGACGCCTGGTTGGTGGACGCCGGGCTGGGCGACGGGCTGCACTCGCCGTTGCCGCTGCGTGCGGGGGTGCACCGCCAGGGGCCGTTCACGTTCGAGCTGGGGCCGTCCACGGCGGCGGCGGGCGCGTGGCGGCTGGGGCACGACGCGCGCGGCAGCTTCCACGCCATGCACTTCGCGCCGGGCGACGTCGGCCTCGACCACTTCGCCGACCGGCACGTCGAGCTGTCCACGTCGCCCGAGTCGGGGTTCGTGCGCACGTTCGGCGTGCTGCGGGCCGACGGCCGCGGCTGGGACGTGCTGCGCGCGCTGACCCTGTCCCGAGTCGAGGGGACGACCACCAAGACCCTGCTGGACGACCGGGCCGACTGGTTCACCGCCCTGGCCGACGTCTACGGCCTGGTCCTCGCCGAGGAGGACCGCGAACCGCTGTGGCGCAAGGCGGTGTCCCAGCACGAGGCACACCTGGCGGCGACCGCTCAGCCGGTCACAGGGACGCGCCCCGACCGGCCGTGAAGTGGGTCACGTACCCCCGGTAGATCTGCGGCGCGTGCCGCTTGAGCGCGAGGTCCAGCAGCTCGTTGCCGGTGTCGTCGGCGAGCTGGATCCAGTGCCCGTGCGGCGACGTCGGGACGCTGCGGTACGTGGCGGCGAAGGCGCCCGGGTCGTTGGGCGCCAGGTGCAGCCACAGGCCGGGCTTGGGCTTGGCGTCGTAGGACAGCGACACCCCGGCCAGCTCGTACCACGGCACCGCCCACGTCCGGCCCTTCTCCTCCCAGCGCAGGCCCTGCGGCTCGACCACGAGCCGCCGCAGCCTGGCCTTTCCCCGCCAGACGCCGCCGCCGATCAGGCCGCCGAGCGCGACCAGCGGCCCGACGAACATCGCCGCCAGGTGGCCGTCGGCGTAGGACAGGAACATCAGCAAGACGCCGAACAGCGTGAAGCCGAGCTGGACGGCGAGCCCGGCGCGCCGCTCGGCCCGGTTGCCGAAGGGAATCTCGATCTCTCTCACGACAACCCCACAGTGAAGCCCTCGTCCTGCACCCCTCGGTACAGGTGTGGTGCGAATCCGAGCACGGCCCCCTCGACCACCGGGACCAACGCGGCCGCGTCGCCCAGCGGCAGCCGGTAGGCGCCGTCCTCGCGGGCCAGGTGCGCCATGTCGGCGTGCCGGGCCCGGAAATCCCGGTGGTCGGCCGGCAGCAGGTCCAGCCTGACCATGGTCTTGCGCAGCACCGCGTCGGCCGGGTCCACGACCCGTTCCCGCGTCCGCGAGATCCGCACCGCGCCCAGCTCGTGCCACGCCACGGCCCACGGCGCGCCCCGCGGGTCGTCCCACCGCACGCCCGGCGCCTCGAACACGAGCAGGCGCGGCCGGGAGATCTTCTTCCAGCTCAGCACTGCGGCCAGCGCGATGCCCGTGAACGCGAGCCCGACGACCAGCGCGATCGTCCCTCCGACGCCCTCGCCGTCGCCGTACGCGCTCACCGCGCCCACGAGCGCCGGCACGCCGAGCGCCCCGGCCACCAGGCCGCCGATGATCACCCGACGGGTGTCCCGCGTGCCGATGTCCACCACCACCGGCGTCGTCATACCCCCACCCCCTCGACCAGTCGGTCAGCCGCAGCGTAGGGGTCCAGCTCACCCGCCACGACCCGTTTGGCCAGGGTTTCGAGGGCGGACGCGCCGCGCAGCCCGCCGATTCGGGAGCGCAGCCGCTCCAGCGCGATGGCCTCGATCTCGGCCGCGGCCCTGCTCGCGCGGCGTCGTGCCAGCTCACCGCGCTCGACGAGCCAGGCGTGGTGCTCGTCGACGGCGTTCACGACCTCGTCGAGCCCTTCGGCGCGGGACGCGACCGTCTTCACCACGGGGGGCCGCCACCGGCCGCCTTCGCGCTCGCGGCGGCCCAGCGAGATCATGTGCTTGAGGTCGCGCGCGGTCTGGTCGGCGCCCTCGCGGTCGGCCTTGTTGACCACGAACACGTCGGCGATCTCCAGGATGCCCGCCTTGGCCGCCTGGACGCCGTCGCCCATGCCGGGCGCGAGCAGCACCAGCGTGGTGTCGGCCAGCGACACCACCTCGACCTCGGACTGGCCGACGCCGACCGTCTCGACCAGCACCACGTCGCAGCCCGCCGCGTCGAGCACGCGCAGCGCCTGCGGGGTGGCCCAGGACAGCCCGCCCAGGTGGCCGCGCGTGGCCATGGACCGGATGAACACGCCGGGGTCGGTGGCGTGCTCGCCCATCCGCACCCGGTCGCCGAGCAGCGCGCCGCCGGAGAACGGCGACGACGGGTCCACCGCCAGCACCCCGACCCGCTTGCCGCGGCGGCGGTAGGCCGTGACGAGCGCGGACGTCGACGTGGACTTGCCGACGCCCGGCGCGCCCGTCAGGCCGATGACCTGCGCGTTCCCGCAGAACGGGGCCAGTGCGCCCGCCACCTCGCGCAGCTGCGGGCTGGCGTCCTCGACCAGCGAGATCAGCCGCGCGACCGCGCGCGGCTGTCCCTCGCGCGCGCGGTCGACCAGCTCGGCTACGTCAACGGTGCGGGCCACACCGCTAGACCTTAGGCACGCGGACGATCAGGGCGTCGCCCTGACCGCCGCCGCCGCACAGGGCCGCCGCGCCGACGCCGCCGCCGCGCCGCTTCAGCTCCAGCGCCAGGTGCAGCGCGATGCGGGCGCCCGACATCCCGATCGGGTGACCCAGCGCGATCGCGCCGCCGTTGACGTTGACCTTGTCCTCGGCGACGCCCAGTTCGCGGGTGGAGACCACGCCGACCGCGGCGAACGCCTCGTTGATCTCGACGAGGTCCAGGTCGGCCGGGTCGATGCCCTCCTTCGCGCACGCGGCCTTGATCGCGTTCGAGGGCTGCTCGTGCAGGCTCGCGTCCGGGCCGGCCACGACGCCGTGCGCGCCGATCTCGGCCAGCCAGGTCAGGCCCAGCTCCTCGGCCTTGGCCTTGCTCATCACGACCACGGCCGCCGCGCCGTCGGAGATCTGCGACGCCGAGCCCGCGGTGATCGTGCCGTCGGAGGCGAACGCCGGGCGCAGCTTGGCCAGCGTCTCCACCGTGGTGTCGCCGCGCACGCCCTCGTCGGTGGCGAACAGCACCGGGTCGCCCTTGCGCTGCGGGATGGCGACGGGCGCGATCTCCTCGCCGAAGACGCCGTTCGCGGCGGCCTTGGCGGCCAGCTGGTGCGACCGGGCCGAGAACGCGTCCTGCTCCTCGCGGGTCACGCCGTAGCGGGCGTTGAACTTCTCCGTGGAGGCGCCCATCGCGACCTGGTCGAACGCGCAGAACAGGCCGTCGTGCGACATGTGGTCGAGCATCGTGACGTCGCCGTACTTGAACCCGCCGCGCGACTTCTGCAGCAGGTGCGGCGCCTGCGTCATCGACTCCTGGCCGCCCGCCACCACGATGTCGAACTCGCCGGCGCGGATGAGCTGGTCGGCCAGCGCGATCGCGTCGATGCCCGACAGGCACACCTTGTTGATGGTCAGGGCGGGCACGGTCATCGGGATGCCCGCGTTCACCGCGGCCTGGCGCGCCGGGATCTGGCCCGCGCCGGCGGTCAGCACCTGGCCCATGATGACGTACTGCACCTGCTCGGGCGCGACACCGGCCCGTTCCAGGGCCGCCTTGATCGCGACGCCGCCGAGCTGGGCGCCGGAGAAGTCCTTCAACGATCCGAGCAGTCGCCCCATCGGGGTTCGGGCCCCGGCGACGATGACGGAACCGGACACAGCAGCCTCCACAGCGGGTGTAAGCGGTTGTTAACTCGCCACGATACCTACGGTTACCGCAGAGTAGCCGTGTGAGGCCTCACACAGGGCGACCTGCACCGATTCGGCTACTAGCCTTCGCTGCCATGGAAGAACTCCGGGGTTTCGTCACCGCCATCGACCACGTCGGCATCGCCGTGCCCGACCTCGACGCCGCGATCGCGTTCCACCGCGAGCACTTCGGCCTGGAGGTCGCCCACCAGGAGGTCAACGAGGAGCAGGGCGTGCGCGAGGCGATGCTGCGCGCGCCGGGCGACGACGGCACGGGCGCCGCCGTGCAGCTGCTCGCGCCGCTGACGCCGGAGTCGACCATCGCGAAGTTCATCGGCCGGTCCGGGCCGGGGTTGCAGCAGCTCGCCTACCGGGTGTCCGATGTGGACGCGGCGGCGGCGGCGCTGCGCGCCAAGGGCCTGCGCATGCTGTACGAGCAGGCGCGGCGCGGGACGTCCGACAGCCGGGTCAACTTCGTGCACCCCAAGGACGCGGGCGGCGTGCTCGTGGAGCTGGTCGAGCCCGCCGCCGACCACTAGCGACCACCCGGACTGGTGACCACCGCCACACGGTGGTCGCTAAGGCCGTTCCAGGGCGGCGGCCACGAAGGTCAGCTCCAGGTCGAGCCGGTCGTCGTCCGGCGCGTGCCTGGCCACCGAGTGCCGGTAGCTCACCGCGTGCGCGAGCAGCGCGGAGGCGCTGTCGACGTCCTTCGCGGCCACCACCGCGCCGCCGGCGGCGACGATGACGTCGCGGATCTGCCGCACGACCGACCGGTAGCGCTCGTGCAGCGCGTCGCGGACCGCCTTGTGCGTGTCCGCCTCGCGCCACAGCAGGTGGCTGAGCAGCGGCGACGAGTCGAGCCGGGCGTCCAGCGCGGCGACCAGCCTGCGCAGGCTCTCCGCGATGTCGCCGACGACCACGACCCGGCGCGCGTCGACGTCGCCGTCCGGCAGGCGCTGCACGAGCGCCGCCAGCAGGTCGGCCTTGCGGCGGAAGTAGTAGTGCACGAGCCCTTTGGGCACGGCGGCCCGTTCGGCGACGCGCGAGGTCGGCGTCGCGTCGAACCCCGACTCGGCGAACAGCTCCTCGGCCGCTCGCAGAATACGTTCCCTGGCCGACGAGTCCTCTGCCAACGCCGCACCCCTCCTCGTCGGTCAGGGCCCGCGGCGAGCAGCCGCGGGCCCGGGTTCCGCGGTCGCCTTCAGGCGGTGCCGGCGATCCGGCCGCCGTGCGCCGCGTTCGCCAGCGGAACCGCCGTGGCGCCGGCCGCGACGGTCAGCACACCGCCGACCCACGAGACCCACGACGCCCCTGTCAGGTCGCTGTAGCCCATCACCCACGGCGAGATGAACAGCAGCGCGCCGAGGACCATCTGGAACCACTCGCCGTACACCATCCCGGGCATCGCGAGCGACGCGAGGCCGTCGATGGCGATCAGCGCGCCGAGCACGATCATCGTCCACATGGCCGCGGTGGTCGTCTCCACCACCAAGGGCGAGAGCAGCACGAGGGCGCCGATGACGACCTCGGCCCAGTCCTGCCACCTGGTCCACGCCTTTGTCATGACTCGTACCTCCGTCCCGTCGATCGGACGACTTCGATGCTCCGCTTGGTTGGCCGCCCGGTCAAGACCGACCGATCGGGGGAAATGCCAGTGCGGTGGCTCACAGCCCGCGTTCTGAATCGGTTACCCGTGGGTAACCTCCGGCCACTCGCGTGGACCTCTAGAGCCCGCCACACACCCGACCATCCCGAAGCCCCCATTGGGAGGGAACGCCGTGCAGAAGATCCTCGACGCGATCCTCGCGGACGAACTGGACGCGATCGGATCACTCGACGTGCCGGAGAGCTACCGGGGCGTGACGGTGCACGCCGACGAGGTCAAGATGTTCGAGGGCTTGGCCACCAAGGACAAGGACCCGCGCAGGTCGCTGCACGTCGACGAGGTCGCCACCCCGGAGCTCGGCCCCGGCGAGGCGCTGGTGGCCGTGATGGCGAGCGCCATCAACTACAACACGGTCTGGACCTCGATCTTCGAGCCGCTGTCCACGTTCGCGTTCCTCAAGAAGTACGGCGGCCGGCACGACCAGCCGTTCCACGTGGTCGGCTCCGACCTGGCGGGCGTGGTGCTGCGCACCGGCCCCGGCGTGAACGCCTGGAAGCCCGGCGACCGGGTCGTCGCGCACTGCCTCGACGTGCAGCTGGAGCACCACGACGGGCACGGCGACACCATGCTCGACCCCGAGCAGCGCATCTGGGGCTTCGAGACCAACTACGGCGGCCTCGCCGAGATCGCGCTGGTCAAGGCCAACCAGCTGATGCCGATGCCCGCCCACCTGACGTGGGAGGAGGCGGCGTCACCCGGTCTGGTGAACTCCACCGCCTACCGGCAGCTCGTGTCCGCCAACGGCGCGAACATGAAGCAAGGCGACACCGTGCTGATCTGGGGCGCGTCCGGCGGCCTCGGCTCCTACGCGACCCAGTTCGCGCTCAACGGCGGCGCCACCCCGGTGTGCGTCGTGTCGTCACCGGAGAAGGCCGAGATCTGCCGCCGGATGGGCGCGGAGCTGATCATCGACCGCAGCGCCGAGGGCTACCGGTTCTGGAAGGACGAGCACGAGCAGGACCCGCGCGAGTGGAAGCGGCTCGGCGCGAAGATCCGCGAGCTGACCGGCGGCGACGACCCGGACATCGTGTTCGAGCACCCCGGCCGGGAGACGTTCGGCGCGTCGGTCTTCGTGGCGCGCAAGGGCGGCACGATCGTGACGTGCGCGTCCACCAGCGGGTACATGCACCAGTACGACAACCGGTACCTGTGGATGAACCTGAAGCGGATCATCGGCTCGCACTTCGCGAACTACCGCGAGGCGTGGGAGGCCAACCGGTTGGTCGCCAAGGGGAAGATCCACCCCACACTGTCCAAGGTGTACTCCATGGAGGAGACCGGGCAGGCTGCGCACGACGTGCACCGCAACGCCCACCAGGGCAAGGTCGGCGTGCTGACGCTGGCCCCGGAGGAGGGCCTCGGCGTGCGCGACCACGAGCTGCGCGCGGCGCACCTGGCCGGGATCAACCGTTTCCGGGGCGTCTAAAGCGAAACCACTCCCGATGTGCGGCGCTCGGGTGACCGTCGCGCATCGGGAGCGGGTAGCGTGAGCGCCATGGGCCTCGCCGACGACCGTGACCTCGTCCCCCTGGGATCCGGCTTCGACATCGTCAAGCGCGGGTACGACCGCGCCCAGGTCGAGGACCACCTGGAACGCCTCGACTCCGACCTGCGCCTGCTCGCGGCCGACCGGGACGCGGCGGTGTCGCAGACCAACGACCTGGCCCGCCAGCTCGAGGCGGCCCGGTCGGAGATCGCGGAGCTGCGCGGCCAGGTGGAGCGGCTGTCGCTGCCGCCGACCACCCTGGAGGGCCTGAGCGAGCGGTTGCAGCGGATGCTGCGGCTCGCGCAGGACGAGGCGAACGAGATCAAGGCGCGGGCCGAGGCCGAGGGCGGCCACATCCGCGCCAAGGCCGAGACCGACGCGGGCGTGCTGCGCACCCGGTACGAGAAGCTGATCGCCGAGCTGGACCAGCGGCGCGCCGACATGGAGGCCGAGCACCGGGGCGTGCTGGAGACGGCGCGGGCCGAGGCCGACCGGATCGTGGGCGAGGCGCGGGCCGAGGCGACCCGGTTGGACGAGGAGTCGCTGCAGCGCCGGACCACGGTCGAGGAGGACTTCGAGATCGCGATGGCCGCCCGGCGGGTCGAGTCGATGAAGACGCTGGCCGAGCAGGAGGCGTCGTCGAAGGGCGAGGCCGAGCGGCGGTTGCGCGAGGCGGCGGAGGAGGCCGCGCGCGTGCGCGCCCAGATCTCCCAGGAGCAGGCCGCGTCGAACGCCGAGGCGCAGCGCCTGGTGCGCGAGGCGACCGAGGAGGCCAACCGGCGGCGGCACGACTCCGTCAGCGAGGCCACGGCCCGCGTGCAGGAGGCGACGGACGAGGCGAACCGCCGGGTGCGCGAGGCGACCGAGGAAGCCAACCGGCGCGTCACGCAGGCGACCCAGAAGGTGGACGCCCTGCGCCAGCTGCGCAACCGGCTGTCCCAGCAACTGCACGCCGTCAGCTCCGCCCTGCACGACGTCACCCCCCTGCTGGACCCGCTGGAGGAGGAGCGCCCCGCTCCCCCCACCTCCACCCCAGCCGCTCCGGCTCCCACCCCCGCCGCCACCTCGGCTCCCAGCACCCCGGCTCCCAGCACTCCCGCTCCCACCACCTCCGGCGGCGGCGCCACCCCGGCCGCCGCTCCCACCTCCGCCGCCGCTGCTGCTCCCACCGCCTCCACCCCGGCTGCGGCCTCCGCTCCGGCTCAAACCCCCGACGGCGCCACCCAGAAAATCGCGCGCCCCACCCCGAAGCCGCAGACCACCAAGCGCTGACCCGCCGAGAGTCCTACCTTCCACCTCGCGCGAGTCCTACGTTCAGAACGCGTGTGTCCTACGTTCAGAACGCGTGTGTCCTACGTTCAGAACGCGTGTGTCCTACGTTCAGGACACCCGAGTTGAACGCTCAGACGACGCCGGGTCACACGCCGACCCGCCGTCGCCAGTCGAGGACCGCGGCGGCGAACGCGTCCGGCGCCTCCAGCGGCGTCAGGTGGCCGACGCCGGGCAGCTCCACGTACTCGCCCTGCCGCAGCACCCCCGCCAGCTCGCGCGCCGACGTGGGCGGTGTGAGCGCGTCGTGCTCCCCGACCAGCACCAGCGCGGGCACGTCCACCTCCGCCAGCACCCCCGCCGAGTCCGGTCGCACGGCCATCGCCCGCTGCGCCCACACCACCTCCGCCGGGTCCTGGTCGAGGATCAGCTCACGCACCCGCCCGACCACGGCCTCGTCCGGTGCGGGTCCGAGCAGCCCGCCCAGGACGGAGTCCGGCACCCAGCCGAGGCCTTCCGCCTCGACCCGTGCCGCCATCGCCAGCCGGTTCGCCCGTGCTTCCTCCGCGTCGGCGCCGGCCCGGGTGTCGGCCAGCACGAGCCCGGCCACCCGGGACGGGTCGCGCCGCAGCACGGCCATCGCCACGTACCCGCCCATGGAGCACCCGCCGAGGACCGCCCGCTCGATCCGGCGCTCGTCGAGCAACCGCAGCACGTCGTCCGCCACAGCCACCAGATCGGGTGAACGATCGCCGCCTCGCTGGTCCGGCGTGATCGGTTTCAGCAGGTCACCTACCCCGTCCCACATCCGTGAGTCGAACGGGAAGGCGTGCAGGAGGACGAGCGGAGCGGTTTCCATACCCGGAATTGTCGGACCCCCTGGCTAGCTTCGTCCCATGACCTCCACCGCCGAACCGGACGAGCTGCGCACCGACCGCCTCCTGCTCAGACGCGTCACCCCCGGTGACGTGCGTGCGGCGATCGCGGTGCTGTCGGACCCGGAGACGAACCGCTTCAACCCGTCGGGGCCGCCGTCGGCGGAGCAGGCGGCGAAGATGCTGGCCGAGTGGCAGCTCCACTGGGCGCGCGACGGCATCGGGTACTGGGCCGTGGAGCTGCCGGGGGCCGGCGAGGTCATCGGTTTCGGCGGCCTGCGGCACCACGAGCTGGACGGCGAGCCGACGTTCAACCTGTTCTACCGGTTCCGCCCCCGGCACTGGGGGCGCGGCTACGCACCGGAGATGGCGCGCGCGGCCATCGACTGGGCGGGCCGGGTGCGTCCGGACCGGCCGGTCACGATCATCACCGACCCGGGCAACACGCCTTCCCAGCGCGTCGCGGAGAAGCTGGGCTTCGCGCACGTGGGCGACAGCGACACCGCTTCGGGTCCGGTGCTGGTCTGGCGGCGTCAGGAGGCCACGATGGCTGCCTGATGCTGCTCGTGGGGGCCGGACCAGGTGCGCGGCAACGGCGTGGGCACCTCGGGCACGGCCGCGGACACGATCGCGTCCAGCACCTCTTCGGTGTGCCCGACCATGAGGTGCTTGGCGCCGGGGAAGTCGATGACGTCCGCGGTCGGGAGCTCCGCGCCGAACCGCCGCCTGGCTTCGGCCGGTGGCAGGTAGGTGTCGAACTCGGGCACCAGGCACACCACCGGCTTGCCCGCGCGTGACCACGTCCGCAAGTGCTCGGCCCTGCTCCACCGCAGAGGAGGTGAGATCAACACGGCGCCTTCGACCACCGGCTCGCACCCGTGCATGAGCGCGAGGTCGGTGCCGAACGACCAGCCGACCAGCCACACGGAGGGCAACCCGCGCTCGGCCGCGAACGCCAGGGCGGCGGCGACATCCAGCCGTTCGCCCACGGCGTGGTCGAACACGCCCTCGCTGCACCCGGCCGCACTGGCCGTGCCCCGCGTGTTGAACCGCAACACCGCCAGGCCGGCCAGCGCGGGCAGCCGCCAAGCCGCCTTGCGGTAGAGGTGGGAGTCCATCATCCCGCCGTGCGTCGGCAGCGGGTGCAACAGCACCACCGTGGCCGACGGCTCCCGGTCGACCGGCAACGCCAGCTCGCCGACCAAGGCGAGCCCGTCCGAGGTCCGCAACGTCACCGGTTCCCGGCGGGCCGGGAGCACGGTGTTGGCCTTGATCGGAACCTCACCCACACCGACATCGTGCCACCGACAGACCCTTCGCCGGGCGGCCGGACCTGCAGGCCGTGCAGGTGCCGTTTACGTGCCGCCGGTCAGCACGGAGAGTCACCAGCGGCGAGTGGTGGGACCTCGGCGGCTCCGGGAGGACCAGCAGTTCTGGTGCCAGTGGCGGCGGTCGTCCACCGAGCCGTAGTCGCCGGCGGGCCAGGCGACGACGTGCGGGGTGCCCGGCCGGATCTCGTGGTCGCACCCCGGGCAGCGGTAGGTCTTGGTGGTGGCGCTGCCGGAGACGGTGCGCACCAGCCACTCGCCGTCCGAGGCGCTTTCGGCGCGCGCCCAACCGTGCCCACCGATGGGTGAGGGCTCGTTCGGGCGTTGCGGGCGGTTACGACGTGGCACGAGAAACGAGGGTATCCGGGCTCGCCCTGGGTGATCGCCTACGGTCCACTGGATGAGCAAGTGGCAACGGGTCGTATTAACCCTGCTTCTGATGACCGAAGTGGCCGTGACCCTGGTGCCGGTGGTGCGCGGTCTGCTCTTCGAACCGTCGCTGCCGGAGGTCGTGGCTGGTGGCGAGGTCCGGCGGGTCTTCCAGGAGGCGGACGTGCCGGTCGGCCAGCCTCCCGGCCTGAGGCAGGGCGTGTTGCTGGGCACGACGATGTTGATGCTGGTCACAGCACTGTCGGCGTTGGCCCCGGTGTGGTTGCGGCCCGGTTCGCGGATGTGGTTGGCGACGTTCACCGGCACCCACCTGGCCGCCGTCGGCCTGGGCTGGGTGCACAACCTGCCGCTGATGACGCTGCTCGCCGCGGTGTCGGCTGTTGGGGTGCCCTTGCTGGTGCTCGCACCGCCGCGCCGGGGACAATGAGCGACGTGCCAACCTACGAATTCCGCTGCAAGGCGTGTGGCTCGACCTTCGACGTCAAGCGGTCGATGGACGAGGCCTCCGCGCCCGCGCCGTGCCCGAACGGCCACGACGACACCGTGAAGCTGCTCTCCATGGCCGGCCTGGGCGGTCAAGCCAACGCACCCGCCGGTGGTGGGGGCGGCTGCTGCGGCGGAGGCTGCTGCAGCTGACCCGGACCGGACGCACGCCGGCGACCTGGACCGCGGTCGAAGACCCCGAGGTCAACGCGGTCGTCGACGGCCCAGGTGCGGTCGGTCGAACGCGCCGGACACCACGCGGCCGAGGCATCCGCCTCGGCCGGTCCGGCACCGTGCCGGAAGCTGCGAACCTGCGAACCTGAGGTCGACCCGGAGCGGGTCTGCCTGCGCCGGGCCTGTTCCGCCCGGCCTGTTCCGGCCGGCCTGCTCGGTGCTCGGCCGGCCGGGCTCAGCTGGTCGGTTCCTTCTCCAGCAGCACCTCGGCCACCTTCTTGCCCTGGTCGCAGATCGCGCCGAAGCGGGCCGAGCCGTCGATCACGATGATCCCGAGCCCGCCGCCGGCGTAGTCCATCACCAGCACGCACGACGGCTGCACGGACGTGTCGGTCGTCCGGTCGAAGTAGGTCACCTTCCGGTCACCCAGGTCGAACTCGCCGTTGTTCTGCTCCAACGTGATCGACCGTCCCTCGCGGAACCGCAGGGTCACGCCCACGTCCAGCGACCCGACCGACGTCTGCCACTTGCACGACTGGTCGAACGCCGAGTCGTAGCCGGTCTCCGTCGGCTCGGCGTTCTTGTCCGCGACCTCGTAGGGCAGGTCCTTCCACCCGATCAACGCGCAGATGTCGCCGACGTCCCCGGTGGGCTCGCCGGACGGGTCAGCGGACCCGGTCGGCGTGCTCGGGGCCGACGTGAACGGCGGGTCGACGTCGAGCACCTGCTCCGCCACCGGGGTGCCGTTGACCGTGTACGCGCAGGCGCTCGTCAGACCGAACGCCGCCACCAGGAGCGAGATCACCACACGCCGCATGGGGACCACGATGCCAAACGCCGAAACCCGGCACGCCATCAGCCCGCGAAACGGGCCCCTCAGGACACGTAGTCGCGGAAACCCTTGCCCGTCTTGCGCCCCAGCCGCCCGGCTTTCACCAAGTGCTCCAGCAGCGGCGCGGGAGCGAAGCCGGCCTCGCGGAACTCCAGGTACAGGCTCCGCTCGATGGCCAGCGACACGTCCAGCCCGACCACGTCCAGCAGCTCGAACGGCCCCATCGGCAACGAGCAGCCGACCTTCATCGCGTTGTCGATGTCGTCGGCCACCGCGTAGTGCGCCTCCAGCATCTTCACCGCGTCGTTCAGGTACGGGAACAGCAGCGCGTTCACGATGAACCCGGCGCGGTCGCCGCAGTGCACCGGCGCCTTGCCCAGGTCGAGGCACACCCGGCGGGCCGTGGCCACCACGTCGGCGGACGTCGAGATCGTCTCCACGACCTCCACGAGCTTCATGACCTGCGCCGGGTTGAAGAAGTGCAGCCCGACCACGTCACCGGGGCGCGAGGTCGCCGCCGCGCACTCGATCACCGGCAGGGAGGACGTCGTGGTGGCCAGCACCGCGCCCGGCTTGCACACCTCGTCCAGCGCCTCGAACACCGCCTTCTTGACCGACAGCTCCTCGGCCACCGCCTCGACCACCAGGTCGCAGTCGGCGAGGCCCGCGAAGTCGACGACCGGCGTCACCCGGGCCAGGGCGGCGTCGCAGTCCTCCGCCGTCAACCGGCCCCGCGTGACGGCCTTCTCCAACGACTTGCGCACCTTGCCCACCGCCGCGTCGGCCTTCTCCTCCGAACGCGCCCGCAGCACCACGTCGTACCCGCGCTTGGCGAACACCTCGACGATCCCCGTGGCCATCGTCCCGGTGCCGATCACGCCGACCCGCTGCACTTCGCGCGCTGCGGAGTCCTCCGCCGAGGCGACCGGCGTGAGCACGTCCGGCACGACGACCGGCGAGTCCGGCCCGTCGTAGGTGTAGAAGCCGCGCCCGCTCTTGCGCCCCAGCAGCCCCGCCGTGATCATCTGCTTGAGCAGCGGCGCCGGCGCGTGCAGCCGGTTGCGCGACTGGTGGTACATCGTGTCGAGGATCTCGTACGCCGTGTCCAGCCCGATGAGGTCGAGCACCGCCAGCGGCCCCATCGGGTAACCGCACCCGTACCGCATGGCCGCGTCGAGGTCTTCCCTTGTCGCGTAACGGGATTCGTACATGCGCACCGCGTGGTTGAGGTACCCGAACAGCAGCGCGTTGGCGATGAACCCGGCCCGGTCCCCGATGACGACCGGCGTCTTGCCCAGCCCTTCGGCGAACGCGACCACGTCGGTCACCACGTCCGGCTCGGTGACGACCGTGCGGATCACCTCGACCAGCTTCAGCACCGGCGCGGGGTTGAAGAAGTGCATCCCGACGACCTTGCCCGGCCGGCCGGTGTGGACACCGATCTCGGTGATCGACAACGACGACGTGTTCGACGCGAAAACGGTGTCCGGGCCGCAGATCCGGTCCAGTTCCGCGAACACGGCGGCCTTCAGCTCCATCCGCTCCGGCACCGCTTCGACCACCAGGTCGACGCCGGCCAGCGCGTCCAGCGACGTGGCGTAGGAGATGCGGGCCAACGTCGCGTCACGCTCGTCCGACGTGAGCTTGCCGCCGGCCACCGCGCGGTCCGTCGAGTGGTCCAGGTGGCCGCGGCCGCGGGCGAGGCCCGCCTCGTCCACGTCGACCGCCACCACAGTGAGGCCGGTCCGGGCGAGGACTTCGGCGATACCGGCGCCCATCGTGCCGAGACCGACGACACCGACCGTGTTGAACTGGCGCGTCACTGTTGACCTCCCACTCACCGGAGTGGCTACCGGACGGTAACTTGACCGCGACTATCCCACGGTCGTCACGCATCGTTCGCGTGAGCTTCACCATCCGTATCGAGCAAGTAATCGGTCCAGGCGCGCCTCACCAGCTCACTCGTCGAACCCCCGCGCGGCCAGCTCCCGGACCCTGCGCACGGCTTCCGCCGCGTCCGCGCCCGAAGCCACGACCTCCACCCGCGCACCACCCGGAGCGCCCAACCCCATCAACGCCAGCACGCTCTTGGCGTCCGCTGACTCGGCTCCGAACCGCACCACCACCGAGGCGTCCAACGGGGCCAACGCCCGCGCCACCAACGCGGCCGGCCGCGCGTGCAACCCCACCGAATTCGTCAGCTCCACGTCCGCCCGCACCGCCTCGCCGTCCACCGCCTCGCCGTCCACCACCGACGCCGACGACACGGACCCGGCGCCGACCGCGGCCGCCGCCACCTCAGCCAACCCGGCGCCGCCCTGCGCCCGCACCGCCGCCGCCACCGCGCCCTCGACCAGCGGCGCGTCCACCACGACGACCGAGCCCTCCGCCTCCTCGGCAGCCATGTCGGCCACCATCTTCGCGCTGCCCAGGTCGAACAGGACGACGACGCCGGACCCGGAGTCGGCCCGCGTGATGGCCTCCCCGACGGCCACGTAGTCCGTGCCCAGGCCTCCCTGCCCGTCACCCCCGGACGGCACGATCGCCACCGACGGAGCCATCTGCCCCGCCAGCTCCGCGACCCCGGCGGCCAGCCGGCGGCTGTGCGACACCACCACCAGCCCGATCACCGCGCCCTGCCCGCCAACGTCCGCAACACGAGCGCCGTCGACCGCGCGCCGGGGTCCAGGTGCCCCTCACTGCGCTCACCCAGGTACGACGCACGTCCCTTCCGCGCCACCATCCGCACCGTCGAGTCGGCGCCCATCTCCGCCGCCTCGGCAGCCGCCGCCAACACCTCCGCCACCCCGCCGCCGGTGACGGCCACGGACTCCGCGGCGGCCACGGCGGGTGTCAACGCGTCCACCATCGTCTTGTCGCCCAACGCCGCCTTACCCCGGGCCACCACACCGTCCAACGCCGCCCGCAACGCCGCCGCCACCGCCTCGCCGTCCACCGAAGCGACATCGCCCACCGACGTGGCCGCGCGCAGGAACGCCGTCCCGTACAGCGGCCCCGCGGCGCCGCCCACCGTCGAGATCAACGTCGTGGCCGCCAACCGCAGCACCCCGCCGGGCGACGACGGCACCTCGTCCAGTTTGGACTCCAACGCCCTCAGGCCCCTGGCCAGGTTCTCGCCGTGGTCGCCGTCACCGATCTCGCGGTCCAGCCGGTTCAACTCCTCGCGGTGCTCGACCACGACCGCGGCCACCGCCCGCATCGCCTCCGCGATCGACTCCGCCGTGCACTCCATCAGACGCCCCACCGCAACGCCGGGGTGTGCACGGGCGCGTCCCACAGCTCGACCAGCTCGTCGTCCAGCTTCAACAACGTCACGCTCATCCCCTGCATCTCCAGACTGGTGATGTACGGCCCGACCAACCGGCGCTCCACGACGATCCCCCGCTCCGCCAACAACCGCTCCGCGATCCCGTGCGCCAAGTACAGCTCGATCAACGGCGTCCCGCCCATCGAGTTGGTGAACAGCAGCACCCGGTCGCCCTCGCCGAACGGCAGGTCCTCCAGCACCGGCTCGAGCAGTGCCCGCACCATCTCGTCCGCCGTGCCCACCGCCACCCGCCGGCGGCCCGGCTCACCGTGGATGCCGATCCCCAGCTCCATCTCGTCGTCGGCCAGCGTGAACGACGGCTCCCCCGCGTGCGGCACCGTGCAGGCCGTCAACGCCAAGCCCATCGACCTGACCTGCCCGACGACCCGCCGCGCCAACGCCTCGCAACCGTCCAGGTCGACCCCGCGTTCAGCCGCCGCGCCGACGATCTTCTCCAGCAGGACGGTCCCGCCCACACCACGCCGACCGGCCGTGTACAGCGAGTCCTTCACCGCGACGTCGTCATCGATGACCACGGTCCGCACGTCCACGCCGTCGGCCGCCGCCAACTCGCCGGCGGTCTCGAAGTTCAGCACGTCACCCGTGTAGTTCTTCACGATCAACAACGCGCCCGCCCCACCGTCCGTGCGCGCGACCGCCGCCGCCACCTGATCGGGGGTCGGCGACGTGAACACCGGACCGGGACAAGCCGCGTCGAGCATCCCCCGCCCGACGAACCCGCCGTGCAACGGCTCGTGCCCGGACCCACCGCCGGAGATGACGGCCACCTTCCGCGACACCGGCGCGTCCGCCCGCAGCACCACCGCCGGGTCGTACTGGACCTCCAGCAGGTCGGCGTGCGCGAGGGCCATCCCGCGCAACGCGTCGACCACCACGGTCGCCGGATCGTTGATGATCTTCTTCACGGGTGGACCTCCCGATCGACGCTGATCACCCCATTACTACTCCACCGTGAGCGGCCCCGAAAGCGGAAGCTACGGTGAGGCAACCCTAAGAACAGCAGGTCAGTGACCTGGAGTAGTGGAGGAACCCCGGAGTGTCGAACACCAGGATCGCGGCCGTGCTCGCCGTCGCCCTCGCCCTCGCGGCGTGCGGCCAGACCGAGACGCCCACCGACAAGCCCGCCGTGGCCCAGGGCGGCTCGGAGTTCGGCCAGGCGGGCGAGAAGAGCGCCGGTTTCGGCACCGACGCCCAACCCGGCCAGTTCCCCCGCACCGTCAAGCACGCCATGGGCGAGACCGTGATCGAGAAGCGCCCGGAACGCGTCGTCGTCCTCGACGGCGGCGAGCTGGACAACGTCGTCGCACTGGGCATCAAGCCGGTCGGCGTCGCCTACCCGGACGGCGCGCCCACCATGCCCGGCTACATCGGCGACCAGGCCGGCGCCCCGGAGAACGTGGGCGGCATCACCAGCCTCAACCTGGAGACGATCGCGAAGCTCCAGCCCGATCTCATCATCGGCTCCCAGCTGCGCGCCGAGCAGCAGTACCCGAAGCTGTCGGCCATCGCCCCGACCGTCTTCGCCGCCCGCCCCGGCTACACGTGGAAGGAGAACTTCCGCCTGAACGCCGCCGCCCTCGACCGTTCCGCCGAGGCCGAGAAGCTCATCGGCGACTACGAGACCCACGCCAAGGAGGTCGGCGAGCGCATCGAGGCCAAGGCGGGCAAGCGCCCGACCGTCACCATGCTCCGCTTCATGCCGGGCAAGATCAGGCTCTACGCCAAGAAGAGCTTCATCGGCACCATCCTGATCGACGCGGGCATCCCCCAACCGCAAGCCAGCCAGGCCGACGACCTGGCCGTCGAGGTGAGCACGGAGCAGATCGCCCAAGCCGACGGCGACTGGATCCTGATCGGCACCTACGGCGACCAGTCGAAGACCGCCCAGGGCCAAGTCCTCGGCGGCCCGCTGTGGCAAACCCTGAACGCCGTCAAGACCAACCACGCCAAGCCGGTCGCCGACGAAACGTGGTTCCTGGGCCTGGGCGTCCTCGCCGCCGAAGAAGTCCTCACCGACCTGGAACAAACCCTCACCAACTGACCCCACCGCCGCATCCCCCACCAGGCCCGATTTGACATGGGTTCGGGTGCCTTAGGCTGGTCGAAGCCGGCAGGCCTGGCGGGACGCTCTTCCCCGCCGGGCCTGCCGGCTTTGGCCTGCCTGGGGTGCCCGTAAGGGCCCCATGTCAAATCGAGCCGGACGCAACCCCGACGTCCTGAACGTTCAATTCACCCATCCTGAACGTAGGACTCACGCGTCCTGAACGTAGGACTCACGCCTTCCGAACGTAGGACACGCGCATCCTGAACGTAGGACTCGCGCGCCGTGAACGTAGGACTCTCGCGTCAGCGGCCGTAGAGCACGCGCACCAGCCGCACCACGTGCCGGATCGTCCGGGACCCGCGGTCGTACGTCATCGGGTTCAGCAGGGCGCCGAACCGCTTCCGGGTCACCGCGTGGGCGTAGGCGAACTCCCGCAGCCCGTCCTCACCGTGGATCCGCCCGAACCCCGAGTCGCCGACCCCGCCGAACGGCAGCCCGGGCACCGACGCGAACGCCAACACCGAGTTGATCGACACCATGCCGCACCGCAGCTTGTCCGCCAGCTCCTCGCCCCGGTTCCGCGAGTACACCGACGCGCCCAGCCCGTACGCCAGCGAGTTCGCCCGCCGGACCGCCTCGTCGGCGTCGGCCACCCGGGTCACCACCAGCGTGGGCCCGAACGTCTCCTCGGTCACCGCCGTCGAGTCGTCGGGCACGTCCACCAACACCACCGGTTCGACGTACGGCGGCCGGATCGACTCCAGCCCCCCGACCACCGCCCGCCCGCCGCGCGCCAACGCGTCGGCCACGTGCGACTGGATGACGTCGACCTGCTTGGGCATGGTGATCGGCCCGAAGTGCGCGTCGGCTTCGCCACCGGGACGCAGCTTCTTCGCCTTCTCCACGACCAGCCCGATGAACTCGTCGTACACCGCGTCGGCCACGTAGACGCGCTCGACCCCGGCGCACGTCTGCCCGGAGTTGAAGATCCCGCCCCACACCGCGCCTTCGGCCGCCGCCCGGACGTCCGCGTCCTCGGCCACGATCAGCGGGTCCTTGCCACCGCACTCCACCAGCACCGGCGTCAACGACGTCGCGCACGCCGCCATCACCTTCTTGCCCGTCGCCGTCGACCCGGTGAACGCCAGCTTGTCCACGCCGGCCGCGCACAACGCCGCGCCGGTCTCGCCGAACCCCGTCACCACCTGGAGCACCGGGAACTCGGGCACGACCTCGGCGAACGTCGACGCGAGGAACACCCCGACGCCCGGTGTGAACTCGGACGGCTTGAACACCACCGCGTTCCCCGCCGCCATCGCGTACGCGATGGAACCCATCGGCGTGAACGCCGGGTAGTTCCACGGCCCGATCACGCCGACCACGCCGAGCGGCCGGTACTCCAACGTCGCCGCGTGGTTGTACATCAACATGCCGGGCGCGACCTTGCGCTTGCCCAGCACCTTGGGCGCGTGCTTCGCAGCCCAGTGCAGGTGGTCGATCACCAGCGCCAGCTCGGTCCGCGCGTCGTCGGCGGACTTCCCGGTCTCCGCGCTGATCAGCACCTGGAACTCGTCCAACCGTTTGAGCAGCAGCTTGCGCCACGCGTCCAACCGCGCCCGCC
The DNA here is from genome assembly GCF_016695385.1 of Saccharothrix sp. 6-C. Taxonomy (NCBI): domain Bacteria; kingdom Bacillati; phylum Actinomycetota; class Actinomycetes; order Pseudonocardiales; family Pseudonocardiaceae; genus Saccharothrix; species Saccharothrix sp. 6-C. The sequence continues at coordinate 7,190,046 of NZ_CP064192.1, forward strand.
TGCCGTCGTACCCCAGCTCGGCCCAGAACACCGAGGCTTCCCGGGCCACCCGCACGGCCTCGCGGACGTCGTCCTCCGAGGCCACCACGTGGTGGTCGACGACCTCTCCGGTGCGGGGGTCGAGCGAGGCGAACCGCCGCTGCCCGTCGTCGACCCGCGCCGGAGTGGTGGGAACGGTCTGCGTCATCGGACCCTCCTAGCGCAAGCACGAGCACGGGTGTTACTCGACAGTAACGGGTAACAGGGGGTGATGTCAGCCCCCGTTCAGCCCTTCGGGATCTTGCCGATGATCGCCTTGGCGAACGTCACGGCCGTCGCGCAGCGGTCGAACTCGGCCGCCTTGGGTCCGGCCGACTTGACCTGGACCAACTCGCCCTCGTTGTCCGAGCCGACCAGCTGCACCCACTTGACCTCGCACGACGGGAACGCCGTGCTGCTGGACACCTGGTAGCCGGTCACGCCGCCGCCCAAGTCGACCTCGGTCTGCTTGTCGTCGAACTTGCGGTCGTCGGGAATGTACGCCTCGCGGAACGCCAGCGTCAGCTCGCGATCGTCGCCGACCCACGCGCAGTTGTGCAGCCCGTACGGGTACAGACGGTAATCGTCGCCCGCTGCCGCGTCGACCGCCGCCTTGTCCGGCAGGACGCACGGGTCGAGCGTGATCAGCGAGCCCTTGGCGGGTGTCCGGGTCGCCGAGCGCTCCTTGATCTGCCGGACCACCGACTCGGCCATCTCGCGCCCCGGCGCGCACGCGTCGCCGTCCTCGTACCCGATCTGCACGGTGAGGCCGAGGCCCGGCTCGTCCTGCGTGATCACCGAGACGAAGCACGCGCTGTTCTCCAGCACCTGCTCGTAGCTGCGCAGGCCGGCGAGCTGCTTGTCCGCGTTCTTCAGCTCGGTGGTCATGGTCTGGCCGACCTCGACCGTGACGGCCAGGTCCTTGCCACCCTTGTCCTTCATGAAGTTCGAGCACCGGCTGAACCCGCTGCGCGACCGGTCGCCGGGCGTGCCGAACCGCTTCAGCACGTCCTCGTCCAGCAGCTCGCACGGGTCGACCAGCCGCAGCTTGTCCGCGGCGAACGCCGGGTCGACCGGCTCGCCGTCCGCGGGCGGCGGCGACTTCTGGCTCGTCCCGCTCGGGTCGGACACGTTCTCGGCGTTGGCCGGGATCGTGGTGCGCGGGAAGGTCTGCTTGGCCAGATCCGCCCCGGCACAGCCGGCCAGCAGCAGGATCGAGCTCAACACGGCGACGAGACGGGGCACGAGGTGCACGGTAGCGACCGTGTGCTCCATTCGTGGCACGAACCCTGTGTCCGTCCTCACGACAGCCTTCGGGAACGATTCAGAAGATCGACGCGCTGAACTGGGTGGCTCCCCGCTGGGCCACCCCGACCGCATCACGAGAGGACCACTGCATGCGCACCCGCATCCGCCCCGGCATCCGCCGCGCCGTCCGCTGGATCGACACCTGGACGGTGGAGGCCTTCAACCCGGTCTACCCGAGGCGCTGACCGGGCCCACCCCCCGTCCCGAGGTGTCGACCCGCCGACAGGTCGGTCGCACCGGCCCTACCCCTCCGTGCCCGACGGCCGCCCGGCCGACAGATCGGCCGCACCGGGCTCCTCGGGCACGATGACCGGCCGCAAGGTCGCCCAGGCCGCGAACACCGCCGCCAGCACGACCATGCCGATGCCGCTCCACAGGTTGATGTTGAGCCCATCGGCCTTGGCCAGGTCGGCCTCGTCGGTGAAGCCGAGTCCGACCACCACCAGCACCACGCCGTACACCGCGAACAGGACCGCGATCACCAGTCGCAGGTCGAACAGACCGGCCTTGCGCGCCACGACGACCTCCCTCAGCCGAAGATGATGTTGAGCACGGCGGTCAGCAGCAGCACGCCGATGCCGAGCAGCAGCGGCGAGCGGTACCACCCGGCGTCGTCACCCGTGGTGGAGTGCATGCGGTCCGCCTTGGGCGTGAGGCTGTAGACCAGCCCGACCAGCCGCTCCTGCGGCACCGGCCGGGTGAACATCGTCACCACCACGCTGACCACGATGTCCACCGCGAACGCCACGCCCGCGCCGACGAAGCTCGCGCCCTGACCCGGCAGGTCGATCGCCCCGGTCTCGGCGAGCACGAACACCGCCACCGCGCCGAGCGTGCCCGCGACCAGGCCGGCCCAGCCCGCCGCCGCCGACATCCGCTTCCAGAACATGGCCAGGATGAACGTGGCGAACAGCGGCGCGTTGAAGAACGAGAACAGCGCCTGGATGTAGTCCATGATGTTGCCGTAGCCGGCGGCGAGGAACGCCGTCCCGATGGCGACCACCGTGCCGCCGATCGTGGCCAGCCGCCCGACCCGCAGGTAGTACTCGTCCGGGCGGTCCTTCTTCACGTAGTCCTGCCACAGGTCGTACGTGAACACCGTGTTGAACGACGACACGTTCGCCGCGACACCGGCCATGAACGACGCCAGCAGACCCGTGATCGCGATGCCCAGCATGCCGTTGGGCAGCAGTTCGCCGATCAGCGCGGGCAGCGCGTTGTTGTAGACGACGCCGCCGCTGTCCTCGCCGGCCTTGAGCGCGACCATCTCCGGCACCACCAGCGCGGCGATGATGCCCGGGATGATGATCACGAACGGGATCAGCATCTTCGGGTACGCGCCGATGATCGGCGTGCGCCGCGCGGCCGACATGCTCTTGGCCGACAGCGCGCGCTGCACCTCGGCGAAGTTCGTCGTCCAGTACCCGAACGACAGCACGAAGCCGAGGCCGAACACGATGCCGATCACGCTGAGCACCGGGTTCTCGATGCCGGTCAGCTCCGTCGCGGGCCACGCCGACAGCTGCTCGGCCCCACCGGGACCGCCGGTGACCTTCTCGACCAGCCCGTCCCAGCCGCCGACCTTGTGCAGGCCGACGATCGTCAGCGGCAGCAGCGCGGCCACGATCACGAAGAACTGGAGCACCTCGTTGTAGATGGCCGCGGACAGGCCGCCCAGCGCCGTGTACGTCAGCACGATCGCCGCCGCGATGACCACCGACAGCGGGATCGGCCAGCCGAGCATCAGGTTCAGCAGGAACGCCAGCGCGTACAGGTTCACGCCCGCGATCAGCACCTGGGCGACGGCGAAGCTGATCGCGTTGACCAGGTGGGCGCCCTTGCCGAAGCGGCGGCGCAGGAACTCGGGGACGCTGCGCACCTTCGAGCCGTAGTAGAACGGCATCATCACCAGGCCGAGGAACACCATGGCCGGGATCGCGCCGATCCAGTAGTAGTGCACGGTCGCCATGCCGTACTGGGCGCCGTTGGCCGCCATGCCGAGCAGCTCGATCGCGCCGAGGTTGGCGGAGATGAACGCCAGACCGGTCACCCACGCGGGCAGCGAACGGCCGGAGAGCAGGAAGTCCAGGCTGGACGAGACCGCTCTGCGGGCCAGGAAGCCGATCCCGAGGACGAACACGAAGTAGACCGCCAGCAAGGTGTAGTCCAACGGACCGGCATCCAGCCTGAGGTCCACCTGGGCCAGTACGGGCACCTCCGCCCACCTCCCCTGATCCGAACAAACCGAACACCATCGCGCAGCACCACGCATGACCAGCCACTACCGCACAACCGATCAAGCCGACGGTAGTGCACCCCGGCGCGCTTCGCCGGTTTGAACTACCCGGGGCTAAACCTCAGGTGGGCGCGCCGCGGCGTCAGCGGGTGAGGACGAACAGCGTCTCGGCGTAGACGGGTCCGGACGTGGCGCCGATGGTGAACTGCGTGCCGGGGGCGGAATCGCCGAACGAGTCGGGCACCCGCACCGGGACACCGGTGAACCGGCCGACCGCGTCGGCGGTGACATCACCGATCCGGTGGCCGTGGAAGGTGAACACCACTCGACCGTGTGCCGGATATCCCTCGCCGCTGAGCCGGACCTCACCACCGGCCTGACCGGCGGGGGGCTGCGCCGCGAGGTGCGCGGTGGAAGGGGAGGCGGCGGTGGAGCTCAACGCCCCGACGACGGGTGGCGGCGGCACGGACGCCTGCGACACGCAGGCCGCCACCGCCGGCAGTGCGGACACGAGAACCGACAGGACCAGAACGGTCGAACCGGATCTTCGTCTTCGTGGTCTTCGCACGCGCGCCTCCCGGCCCGTTGAAGGGGAAGTCAGCGTATATCGCGAAAACCGCCCTGCCACGCACCCGAACGGCTTACCGCCGAACCCGCGAAACTGCGGTCCGCACGTCCGGCCGTCGTGGCGGCCACCCCGCCGCAGCGGGATCATCCGGGAGCCTGGTCGGTCGGGCCGCCGAACGTGAGCCGACCACGACCCGGCCGTGGCGCCCGAAGTGCGACCGGACTATTCCATGATCTTTCTCGGGGAATTGTCGAGCGGGTGCCGAAGAACTCCGATTGCTGCTTTGCTGGAATGCCGGACGACGACACCACGCAAAGGAGCGGAATCCGATGAACGCGACGTTACGACCGATCAAGGCAGCCGTCGCCGCCCTGCTGATGGCGGCCGCGACTCTCCTGTCACCCGCCGCGCCGGCGATCGCCGCGGCACCGGTGACGATTCAGAACATCGGCACCGCAGACTGCCTGGATCAGCACTACGACACGGCTGCTCAGCCGACCACCACCGTGTACGTCTGGCCCGATCCCTGCCACTTCGTCGGCAACCAGCAGTGGACGTTCGAGTTCGTCGGCGGGGGCAACGACTACCGGGTGATCAACGCCCGCAGCGGCTGGTGCCTGTCCGCGCCGAACGGCACGGGCAGCCGGGTCTTCACCGAGTTCTGCGTCAGTCCCCTGCCGAACAAGCAGAAGTGGACGCCGGTGCTCAACTCGTTCGGGTCCAACCTGCTGGTCAACGCGCTGTCCGGGCAGTGCCTGCGGCAGAGCGGCGCGGACGCGTACGTGGCCGCCTGCAACGAGAACACCACGACCCAGCGCTGGTCGTGGAGCTGACCGCTCAGCGGGCGAGGTCGACGCGACCGACGCGCTCAGCGAACGCGAGCCGCTCGATCGGTCAGAACAGGCGGAACTCGTCGGATTCGATGCCGCGCAGCGCGTCGTAGTCCAGCACGACGCAGCGGATCCCCCGGTCCTCGGCGAGGGTGCGCGCCTGGGGCTTGATCTGCTGGGCGGCGAACACGCCGCGGACCGGGGCCAGCAGCGGGTCGCGGTTGAGCAGTTCCAGGTAGCGGGTCAGCTGTTCGACCCCGTCGATCTCGCCGCGGCGCTTGATCTCGACCGCCACCGAGCCACCCTTGGCGTCGCGGCACATCAGGTCGACCGGACCGATCGGGGTCGGGAACTCCCGCCGCACCAGGGACCAGCCGTCGCCGAGCGTGGTGACGTGCTCGGCCAGCAGCTTCTGCAGGTCCGCCTCGACACCGTCCTTGACCAGGCCGGGCTCCGGGCCGAGCTCGTGCTTGGAGTCGTGCAGCACCTCGGCCAGGGTGATGATCAGCTTCTCGCCGGCCTTGTTCTGCACGACCCACATGTCCGGGTCCTCGATCAGCCAGCACGGCGGGCTCATCCAGTTCAGCGGCTTGTACGCGCGGTCGTCGGAGTGGATCGACACCGAACCGTCCGCCTTGATCAGCAGCAGTCTCTGCGCCATCGGCAGATGAGCGGTGAGGCGTCCGACGTAGTCGACCTGGCAGCGAGCGATGACGAGGCGCACGGCCGACAGGCTACGGGGTGCGGGGCCCGGCCCGGCGGCAGGTACCGTCGGCCGACGTGTCACCGCCGCGCCCGCTCCCGCGCGCCACGCCCGTCGGCTCGATCGGCGGTTCGACCGTCGACGAGAGCGCGCACACGCCGCCACGTGGCGTTCCGGCCGCCCGTGACGCCGGCCGCGATCGGCCTTCGGAGTCCGGTCGGCCGCGCGTGTGGTGGTGTACTTCGCGTACGGCAGCGCGCGATCGGAACTGGCCCGATCGCGCGCCGACCCGGAGCCTTCGGCACAGGGAGAGTGATCGTGGAAACCCTCGGATCGCGTGAGGTGTACGCGAACCAGTGGATGGTGGTCCGGGAGGACGCCATCGGGCGCGCGGACGGCACCACCGGCATCTACGGCGTGGTCGACAAGCCCGACTTCGCGCTGGTGATCCCCATGGACGGCGAGCGGCTGCGGCTGGTCGAGCAGTTCCGCTACCCGATCGGCCTGCGGCGCTGGGAGTTCCCGCAGGGCACCGCGCCCGAACGGGCGGACGAGGACCCGATGGTGCTGGCCGAGCGCGAGCTGCGGGAGGAGACGGGGCTGCGGGCGGGCAAGCTGGTGCAGCTCGGCCTGCTGGACGTCGCGCCGGGCATGTCCAGCCAGCGCGGCCGGGTGTTCCTGGCCACCGACCTGCGGGAGGGCTTCCACGAGCGGGAGCACGAGGAGCAGGACATGCGCTCGGCGTGGTTCCCGCGCGGCGAGTTCGAGGCGATGATCGCGCGGGGCGACATCACCGACGCCCAGTCGATCGCCGCCTACACGCTGCTCCTGCTGCACGAGCACGCACAGCCGTGACCGGTGGCATCACCGGGATCGCGGAGCTGACCGCCGACGAGGTGCGGGCGTGCGCGGAGGCGTTGGCCGACGTGCTGGTCGACGCGGTGGAAGGCGGCGCGTCCGTCGGCTTCGTCAAGCCGCTGCCGCGCGAGCAGGCGCTCGCGTGGTGGCAGTCCAGGGCCGCGCCGGTCGCGGACGGCGTGCTGGCGCTGTGGGTGGCGCGGGCCGGTGCGCACGTGCTCGGCACGGTCCAGGTGCGGTTCTCCGACACGGCCAACGGCACGCACCGCGCCGAGGTGGCCAAGCTGCTCGTGCGCCGCGACGCCCGCGGCTCCGGCCTCGGCCGGGCGCTGCTGGACGTGGCCGAACGGGGCGCCGCCGAGCGCGGCGCGACCCTGCTCGTGCTGGACACGCAGACGGGTTCGGCCGCCGAACGGCTCTACCGGCGGGCCGGCTGGACGGAGGCGGGCGTCATCCCCGACTACGCCGCCGACCCGGACGGCGTGCTGCGGCCGACCACGTTGTTCTACAAGCGGATCGGGTGACCCGGTCACCTCCCGCCCCCTCCGTACGTCAGGTGAGTAGGCGCTCCTGCTCACCGCACGTCCGGAGGGGTTCATGTCCACCGCACACGTCGTCGTCACGGTCCTCGCGATCCTGGCCAACGCCGCCGTCGCCATCGCCGATCTCGCGAGGGCGGACTTCGTCCTGGCGAACTCGGCCGAGGTCCACGTGCCGCTCTCGTGGGTGCCCGCCCTGAGCGCGCTGAAGGCGGCGGGCGCGGTCGGCCTGCTCCTCGGCCTGGTCGGAGCACCTGCCGTCGGGACCGCGGCCGCGGCCGGGCTGGTGGTGTTCTTCGTGGGCGCGGTCGGCGTCCACGTGCGGCACCGGGTGTGGCACAACATCGCCGCACCCGGCACGTTCCTCGCCCTCTCCGTAGCCTGCCTCGTGCTCGGGTTAGCCGGTCAGCCGGCTTAGCCGGACCAACCCACGCCAGCCCAGGCCAACCGAACCAGCCGCATCAGCCGGGCCAACCGGACCAGCCGGGCACCCAGGCCAGCCGAGCGTGGTCGGGCCAGCCAGATCAGTCGGGCAGTCGGGCAGTGGGGCAGTGGGGCAGTGGGGCAGTCGGGCAGTCGGGCAGTCGGGCAGTCGGGCAGTCGGGCAGTCGGGCAGTCGGGCAGTCGGGCAGTCGGGCAGTCGGGCAGTCGGGCAGTCGGGCAGTCGGGCAGTCGGGCAGTCGGGCAGTCGGATCAACCCATCAGCCGGGACAACCAGCAACCGGGCCAGCCAAGCAACCTGACCAACTCAGGCCAACCCGGGCCAGCCAGGCCAACCGGATAAGCCGGGCAACCGGGCAACCGGGCAACCGGGCAACCGGGCAACCGGGCAACCGGGCAAGTCTGAGCAGCCGAGCCAGCCGCGCAACCGGGCCAGCCGCGCAACCGGTCAGTCGGCAGCCGGGCTAGCCCCGCAACCGGATCAGCAGAGCCAGCCGGGTCAACCCGGGCAGTCGGGCTAGCTGGATCAGTCGAGTTCGGTCGGGGCGAGTCGGGCCAACAGAGCCCGACCCGGCCGGGTTGCCCGGCTGCCGGGCAGCCGAGTCAGCCGAGCAACCGGGCCGTGTCAGTCGGTCCAGACAGGAGGGCGCTTCTCCAGGAAGGACGACATGCCTTCCTTGGCCGCCGGGGTCTGCGATGCCGCCGCCATCACCTCCACCGCGATGCCGTAGGCGTCGGCTTCGGGCCGGTCGAGTTGGGCGTAGATCGTCTGCTTGCCCAGAGCCTTGCCGGCCCGGCTGCCCCGGGTGGCCCGGCGCATCAGCTCGTCCACGGCGTCGTCCAGCTCGGCGAGCGGCACGACGCGGTTCACCAAGCCCCACTGCTCGGCGGTGCGCGCGTCCACCGCGTCACCGGTCAGCGCCATCTCCATCAGCCGCTTGCGGCCGATGGCGCGGGCCACCGGGACCGCCGGGGTGTGGCAGAACCAGCCGCCCTTGCCGCCGGGCAGGGCGAACGCGGCCTCCTCGGCGGCCACGGCCAGGTCGCACGACGCCATCAGCTGGCAGCCCGCCGCCGTGGCGAGGCCGTGCACGCGCGCGATCACGACCTGCGGCACGGACTCGATCGTGCGCATCAGATCCGTGCACAGCGTCAGCAGGTCACGCACGCCCTCCAGGTCGCGGGCCGCCACGTCGGCGAAGTCGTGCCCGGCGGAGAACACCGGACCTTCACCCGCGAGCACCACACCCACCGCGTCCGACGCGGCGACTTCGCGGAACGCGGTCAGCAGCTCCGCCAGGTGCTCGGCGGACAGCGAGTTGCGCCGGGCGGCGCGGTCCATGGTGATCCGCACGACGTCATCCGTGCGGTCGACGCGGATGTGCTGGTATTCGGCCATGTTGCGACGGTAACCGGCCGTGCAACCGCCCGCCGGTGGAGTTCCGTCCCGGTGGCATGAGACTTCGCCCGTCAGTCGTGGTCCTCGGTTCGATCCTGGCGGTCGCGGGCTGCGCCGGCGTCGACCGGGCGGCGACACCGACCCTGCCGATCGGGTCCGACCTCCCCGCCTCGGTCGCGCCCGTCGCGGTCGACTTCCCGGCGACCGCGGCACCCCGCCCGATCGTGCTGTTCCAGCCGAAGCTGGTGACCGTGGAGTGGCAGGGCCTGGAGGAGGAGAAGCTGGCCGCCGGCTACCGGTTCACCGGTGTCGAACCGCCGACACCCGGAGCGACCTCGGTGGTGCTGCCCGACGGCCCGGCGACGTTACCGCTGATCAGCGTGCGCGACGCGGTGGCCGCGCTGCCCGGCGGAGGTCGTGACGGCGAGGTGGAGCTGGTGAGCGCCGAGCTGGGCACGGCGGCGTTCACCACCGACCGCGGCCGGCTCGAACTGCCGGCGTGGCGGTTCCGGTCCTCGTTCGGCAGCGTGTACGCGTGGCCCGCGGTCACGCCCGAGGCGTTCTGGAAGCGGGGCGAGGAGATCATCGGGAGCCACCACGCGAGGACGACGGACGGGGTGCGGCTGGAGGTGGAGCTGGGCGCGCCTCCGACGCCGTGCCGGGGTGACGCGCCGGCCGTCAAGGAGCCCGTGGTGACCGAGACCGAGACGTCGGTGGTGATCGGCGTGCGGACGACCGGGCCGGTCGGCGAGTGCGCGCGGACCGCGATCTACCTGCCCCGGTACTACCCGGTGACGCTGGCGAAGCCGCTGGGTTCACGGGTGCTGGTGTTCGAGGAGGACGGCGGCATCATCCCCGTGACGCCGCCGTCGCCGTGACGCCGCGCCGGTCGGGTCAGGAGGCGGCGGGCACGCGGAAGGTGCGGCGGTAGGCGTCGGGGGTCACGCCGAGTTCCGCGCGCAGGCGACGGCGGAGGTTGGCCGGGGTGCCCAGGCCGGCCCGTTCGGCCACGCGGTGCACCGGCAGGTCGGTGGTCTCCAGCAGGCGCCGGGCCAGCCGGACCCGCTGCACCTGCAACCAGCGGCCGGGTGTGTCGCCGGTCGCGGCCAGGAACGCCCGGTGGAAGGTGCGTTCGCTCATCCCCGCGTGCGCGGCCATGTCGGACACGCCGACAGTCGACGCGAGGCGGTCCACCGTCCAGTCCACTGTGGACGCGATGCCGACGCGGTCGGGCCGGGACGGCAGGGGCGGGTCGACGTACTGGCGCTGGCCCCCCTCACGGGTCGGCGGCATCACCAGGCGTCGGGCCAGGGCAGCGGCCACGTCGGCGCCGTGCGCCCGGCGCACCAGGTGCAGGCACAGGTCCAGGCCGCCGACCACGCCGGCCGACGTCAGCACCTCGCCGTCGGTGAACAACACGTCCCGGACGACGCGGGCCCGGGGCGCGGCGGTTTCCAGGGCGTCCAGCAGCCGCCAGTGCGTGGTCGCCTCACGGCCGTCGAGCATCCCCGCCGCCGCCACCGTGAACGCACCCGAGCACAACGCCGCGACCGTCCCGGAGAACGACCGCAGCGCGCGCACCGCGGCGTCCGGCACCGGCGCGAGCGGGTCCACCCGACCGGGCACCACGACCAGGTCGCAGTCACGCAGCCCGGACAGGCCGTGGGTCGCCGGGATGACACCCACCGGCGCCACGGCCGTCGCGACCCGACCCGGTGCGCACAGCCGCAGCTCGAACGGGCCGACGCCGGCGTCGGAGCGGTCCACGCCCCACACCTCGCTCACCACCGAGACGTCGAACATCCGACTGCCCGGCAGCAGGAGCACACCCACCGTCCGCATGGCAGGAAAGTACCCCAACGTGCCGGTTCCGCCACTCACACCCAGCCTGGCGACGACCGCAGACTCGACGTCATGACCGACACCGTCCTGATCCTGATCGACGTGCAGCGCGGCTTCGACGACCCGTCCTGGGGCAGGCGGAACAACCCCGGGGCGGAGGCCAACATCGCCCGCCTCGTCGACTCCTGGACCGGCCCGCTGGTGCTCGTCCGGCACGACTCGACCGAGCCGGGCTCGCCGCTGCGGCCCGGTCAGGACGGCAACCGGTTCAAGCCCGAGCTCGACCGCGCCGACGCCGACCTGGTCTTCGCCAAGGAGGTCAACTCCGCGTTCCACGGCGAGATCGACCTGGACGTGTGGTTGCGGGCGCGCGGCGTCACCCACATCGTGCTCGCCGGCATCCAGACGAACATGTGCGTCGAGACGACCGCCCGGGTCGGCGGCAACCTCGGCTACCGGGTCGAGGTCGTGCTCGACGCGACGTTCACGTTCGACCTGGAGGACCTGACCGCCGACGAGCTGACCCGGGCCACCGCCACGAACCTGCGCGGCGGCGGGTTCGCCGAGATCGTGTCCACCCGTGACGTCCTCCAGCGCGGACGCGTGCTCGCCGCCGACCGCTAGAAGGTCGGGAGGCAGGGACCGGGCGCTAGAGGCCGTTCGCGTCCCGGACGACCGCCACGATCTCGTCCATGATCTGGGTGAGCTCGTAGTCCTTGGGCGTGAACACCCGGGCCACACCGCGTTCGCGCAGCTCGTCGGCGTCGTCGGGCGGGACGATCCCCCCGACGATGACCGGCACGTCACCGGCGCCGGCCGCGCGCAGGCCGTCGACCACCGCGGGCACGACCTCCAGGTGCGAGCCGGACAGGATCGACAGGCCGACCACGTGCACGTCCTCCTGCACGGCGGCGGCCACGATCTGCGCGGGCGTGAGCCGGATGCCCTGGTAGACGACCTCGAAACCGACGTCCCGGGCCCGCACGGCGACCTGCTCGGCGCCGTTGGAGTGACCGTCGAGGCCCGGCTTGCCGACCAGGATCCGCAGCCGCTCGCCCAGCTCCTCGCCGGTCGCCCGCACGCGTTCGCGCACCCGCGCGATCTCCGCGCCCGCCTCGCCGGACGCCGAGGCCGCCGAGACCCCGGTCGGCGCGCGGTACTCGCCGAACGCCTCGCGCAACGCCTGCGACCACTCGCCGGTCGTCACGCCGGCCTTCGCGCACGCGATCGTGGCCTCGACCAGGTTCCGGTCCGTCTTCGCCAGCGCCCGCAGGTCGTCCAGGGCGGACTTGGCCGACACGTCGTCGCGGGACGCCTTCCACGCCCGGATCGCCTCGACCGCGTGCCGCTCGACGACCGGGTCGATCTGCTCGATGGCCTTCGCGCCCTCGGCCTGCAACGGCGACGGCTCGGTGGTGGCGAACTTGTTCACGCCGACCACGACGTCCTCACCGGACTCCACCCGCCGGCGCCGGTCCGCCAACGACGACACCAGCGCCGACTTCATGTACCCGGACTCGACCGCCGCGACCGCGCCGCCCATCGCCTGCACGCGGTCGATCTCGGCCCGCGCGCCCTCGACGAGCTCGTCCACCTTGGCCTCGACGACGTGCGAGCCGTCGAAGATGTCCTGGTACTCCAGCAGGTCCGTCTCGTAGGCCAGCACCTGCTGCATCCGCAGCGCCCACTGCTGGTCCCACGGCCGGGGCAGGCCGAGCGCCTCGTTCCACGCGGGCAGCTGGACGGCGCGGGCCCGTGCGTCCCTCGACAGGGTCACGGCCAGCATCTCCAGCACGATCCGCTGCACGTTGTTCTCCGGCTGCGCCTCGGTCAGCCCGAGCGAGTTCACCTGCACGCCGTAGCGGAACCGGCGGTGCTTGGGGTCGGCGATGCCGTACCGGTCGCGGGTGATCTCGTCCCACAGCCGGACGAACGCCCGCATCTTGCACATCTCCTCGACGAACCGCACGCCCGCGTTGACGAAGAAGGAGATGCGGGCGACGACCTCGCCGCGCCGTTCCTCGGGCACCTGGCCGGAGTCGAACACCGAGTCCAGCACCGCGATCGCGGTGGACAGCGAGTAGGCGATCTCCTGCACGGGCGTCGCGCCCGCCTCCTGCAGGTGGTAGGAGCAGATGTTGATCGGGTTCCACTTGGGCACGTTCGACACGGTCCACGCGACCATGTCGGTGATCAGCCGCAGGCTCGGCCCGGGCGGGAACACGTACGTGCCGCGGGACAGGTACTCCTTGATGATGTCGTTCTGCGTGGTGCCCGCGAGGGTGGCGCGGTCCGCGCCGTGCTCCTCGGCCACGCTCACGTACAGCGCGAGCAGCCACATGGCCGTCGCGTTGATGGTCATGGAGGTGTTCGCCTCGCCCAGCGGGATGCCGTCGAACAGCTGCCGCATGTCGCCGATGTGGCCGACGGGCACGCCGACCTTGCCGACCTCGCCCTTGGCCAGCTCGTCGTCCGGGTCGTAGCCGGTCTGCGTGGGCAGGTCGAACGCCACGGACAGACCCGTCTGGCCCTTGGCGAGGTTGCGCCGGTACAGCGCGTTGGAGGCGGTGGCGCTGGAGTGACCCGCGTAGGTCCGCATGACCCACGGACGGTCGCGCTCTCGGTCGGCCGGGTACGGCACGGCAACCTCCTGTGTCTCATTGCCGCTGGTCCGCGGGCGACGGCTCGGCCGCCTCGGAGTCACGGTTCCCCGTAGCGTACTGACGAGTAACACAGCCCGCGCGTGCCGTTGCTCACTGAATCGAAGCTGCGGGAGGATGGGTGGCGTGACCGCGCTCACCACGTTCCTGCTGCTGGTCATCGTGTTCGGGCTGCTCGCCCTGGTGCTGTTCTGGGCGTTCGGCATCGACCGCCGGGCCGTGCCCGACTACACCGGCGACGACTTCGGCCTGCTGACCGAAGTGACCGCCGTGCCCACCTCGGAAGCCGCCGTCGTCCTGGCCGCCCGGCTGCGGACGGCACGCATCAAGGTGACCGTGGTCCGCCGCGGCGGCCTGCACCGCCTGATGGTCTTCCCGGCCGACGCGCCCGACGCCAAACTGCTCCTGCGCGACCCCGGGTGAGCACCGGCCGCCGAGAGGTGACCCGTGCGGTCGGCCGGTTGGTCGACGGTCACGCGAGCGCTTGCGCGCCGCACCCGTCCAGGTGACAGTGGTGCGCGCGGCGGCTCACGGGTCCAGGCCGGCGCACCCGACGCCGAACCCCGCGGAGCGCCCCATGACCATCGGTCTGTCCCGGATCGCCCAGGACGACGAAGACATCTCGATCGACGAGCTGAGGCTCGCCGCGCGCAACCACGGGATGCCGCTGGAAGCGCTGCGCTACGACGAGACGCCGGCGGGCCTGCACTACCTGCTGATCCACTACGACATCCCGGACGTGACCGGCTGGTCGCTGGACGTGCTCGGGCGGACGTGGACGTTGGACGAGCTGCGCGCGCTGCCCGCCGTGAGCCGGCAGGTGACGTTGGAGTGCGCGGGCAACGGGCGGGCGAAGCTGCACCCCCGGCCGGTCAGCCAGCCGTGGTTGGACGAGGCGGTCGGCTGCGCGACGTGGACCGGCACGCCGTTGGCGCCCCTGCTCGCCGACCTGCCGCCGGACGCGGTGGACGTGGTGTTCACCGGGCTCGACCACGGGCTGGACCGGGGCGTCGAGCAGGACTACGAACGCGCGCTGCCGGTGGCCGAGGCGTTGCGGTCGGACGTGGTGCTGGCCTACGAGATGAACGGCCAACCGCTGCTGCCCCAGCACGGCGCGCCGCTGCGGCTGGTCGTGCCCGGCTGGTACGGCATGGCGCACGTGAAGTGGCTGCGCTCGATCACCGCGCTGGACCGGCCGTTCGACGGGTTCCAGCAGGCCGTCGCCTACCGGATCGCGCAGGGGCCGGACGACGAGGGCACGCCGGTGACCCGCATCCTGCCCAAGGCCCTGATGGTCCCGCCGGGCTTCCCCGACTTCATGACCCGCCGGCGGTTCGTCGACGCCGGCCGCGTGCTGCTCACCGGCCGCGCGTGGAGCGGCCACGCGCCCGTGGCGAAGGTCGAGGTCGAGCTGGACGGCACGTGGGTGACGGCCGACCTCGGCCCCGCCGGCGACCAGTACGCGTGGCGGCGCTGGGAGTGCGCGTGGGACGCGACGCCCGGTGAGCACGTGCTGCGGGTGCGGGCGACCGACGCGGACGGCCTCACCCAGCCCGTCGACCAGCCGTGGAACCGCCAGGGCATGGCCAACAACACCGCCCAGCGGGTCCCGGTGACCGTGCGGCCCTGAACCGGCGGCCGCCGACGTCGGGGCCGACAACGCGCCGGCGGCCGCTCCCACTGCCGCGGGTCAGGCGCTGACGCGCTCCACGACCGCGCCGAGCTTGCGCAGGTTCTCCACGAAGCCCGGGTAGCCGCGCTCGATGTGGAAGATCTCGTACACCTCGGTCGCGCCGTCCGCGCACAGCCCGGCCAGCACCAGCCCCGCGCCCGCCCGGATGTCCGACGCCCACACCGGCGCGCTGGACAACCGGTCCACCCCGCGCACCACCGCGTGGTGGCCGTCGGTGCGGGCGTCCGCGCCCAGCCGCACCATCTCCTCGATGAACCGGAACCGCGCCTCGAACAGGTTCTCGGTGATCATCGACGTGCCGTCGGACACGCTCGACAGCGCGATCGCGAACGGCTGGAGGTCGGTGGCGAAACCGGGGTACGGCAGCGTCACGAAGTCCACCGACCGCGGCCGGTCGGTCTGCACCACGCGGAAACCGTCGTCGAGCGTGGTCACGGCCGCGCCCGCCATCCGCAGCTTCTCCAGCACCAGGTCCAGGTGGTGCGGGTCGACGCCGCGCACGGTGATGTCGCCGCGGGTCATGACGGCGGCGAACGCCCAGGTGGCGCCGACGATCCGGTCGCCGATCACCCGGTGCTCGGTCGGCTGGAGCGACTCGACCCCGTGCACGGTGAGCGTGGACGTGCCCGCGCCCTCGATCTTCGCGCCCATCTGCTGGAGCATCACGCAGATGTCCACGATCTCCGGCTCGCGGGCGGCGTTGTCGATGACCGTGGTGCCGTCGGCCAGCACCGCCGCCATCAGGATGTTCTCCGTCGCGCCCACGCTGGGGAAGTCGAGCCAGATCTGCGCGCCGTGCAGGCCCTCGGCCTCGGCGATCACGCAGCCGTGCTCGATCTCGCTGTGCGCGCCGAGCTTGCGCAGCCCGCTCTGGTGCATGTCCAGCGGCCGGTTGCCGATCGCGTCGCCACCCGGCAGCGCGACGACGGCCCGCTTGCACCGGCCCACCAGCGGACCGAGCACGCACACGGACGCGCGCAGCTTGCCCATCGCCTCGGAGTCGGCGCGGTGGTTGAGCTCCTTCGGGGTGGTGATCGTGACGACCCGGCCCTCGATCGCCACCTCGCAGCCGAGGCTGCGCAGGACGTCCGCCATCAGCGGCACGTCCAGGATCTCCGGGCAGTTGGTGATGGTGGTGGTGCCCTCGGCCAGCAGCGCCGCCGCCATCAGCTTGAGCACGCTGTTCTTCGCCCCCACGACGGCGACCTCGCCGACGAGCCGGCCACCGCCATGAACCCGGAAGTGCTCACTCACGTAAGGAACTCCTTGCTCGTTGTGCCGCAATCCTACGTACGGTCTGAATCGTGCCCGTCCGTGGTGGGTCTGCGCGGTGTCTACAGTGCTTCCCATGGCCGTGCACCTGACGAAGATCTACACCCGTGTCGGCGACGACGGGACCACCGGCCTCGGCGACTTCTCCCGGGTGCCCAAGACCTCACCCCGCATCACGGCGTACGCCGACGTGGACGAGACGAACGCCGCGCTCGGCGTGGCCCTGGCGCTCGGCGCGCTGGAACCGGACGTCGCCGAGGTGGTGCGGCAGGTCCAGAACGACCTGTTCGACGTCGGCGCCGACCTCTGCACGCCCGTCGTGCCGGACCCCGAGCACCCGCCGCTGCGGGTCACCCAGGCCTACGTGGACCGGCTCGAGTCGTGGTGCGATGCGTTCAACTCCCGGTTGGGCAAGTTGGAGTCGTTCATCCTCAACGGTGGCACACCCGGCGCGGCGCTGCTGCACCAGGCCCGCACGATCGCCCGGCGGGCCGAGCGGGGCGCGTGGGCGTTGATCGAGGTCGAGGCCGATCGGACGAACGCGCTGACCGCGAAGTACCTGAACCGGCTGTCCGACCTGCTGTTCATCCTGGCCAGGGTCGCCAACCCGGACGGCGACGTGCTCTGGCGGCCGGGCGCCAACGCCTGACCGAAGCGGGTGGCGCCGGGCGCCCGATCAGGGCGTGTGGACGACCTTCTCCGCACCGATGCGCCGCATCCGCTCGACGCCCCACACGCCCAGCGCGGCGAGCGCCTCGTTGAGCGACACCCCGTGCCCGGTCAGCTCGTACTCCACCCTCGGCGGCACCTCGGGGAACACCTCGCGGCGCACGAGACCGTCCTCCTCCAGCTCGCGCAGCTGCTGCACCAGCATCTTCTCGCTCACGCCCGGCAGGCCGCGGCGCAGCTAGGCGAACCGCCGCACGCCGTGCTCGGCCAGCTCCCACAGGATCAGCGACTTCCACTTCCCCGACACCACGTCCATCGCGGCGTCGATGCCGCAGAAGTAGGGGCCACGTCGAGCCGCCATCGCCCCTCCCAAGGGTGCTCACCGAAAGGTGGGTACCGCACAAAATAGTCCGTACTGGTCAGCTCCGACGGTACGGGTGACGATCGCGGCATGACGAACACGAAGGCGACCGTCCTCGGGCTCGGCGCGATGGGCGCCGCCCTCGCCACCGCCCTGGTGCGCGCCGGGCACGCCACGACGGTCTGGAACCGCACCCCCGGCAAGGCCGACGCCCTCGTCGACCTCGGCGCCACCGCCGCCGCCACCGCCCGCGACGCCGTGGCCGCCGCCGACGTGGTGATCGCCTGCCTGCTCGACGCCGACTCGGTCCACGAGGTGCTCGACCCGGTGGCCGACGTGCTCACCGGCCGCACGCTGGTCAACGTCACCACGACCACGCCCGACCAGGCGAAGGAGATCGCCGGGTGGGCGGCGGCGCACGGCGCGGTGCACCTCGACGGCGGCATCATGGCCGTGCCGGACATGATCGGGCTCCCCGGCGCGTCCGTCCTCTACAGCGGGTCGGCCACCGCGTTCGAGCGGCTACGCCCCCTGCTGGACCTGTGGGGTGAGAGCGCGTACCTCGGCGAGGACGCGGGCCTGGCGTCGCTGTACGACCTGGCCCTGCTCGCCGGCATGTACGTGATGTTCGCGGGTTTCCTGCACGGCGCGGCGATGGTCGCGGACGCGGGCGTGACGGCGACCGAGTTCGCCCGGCGGTCGGCGCCGTGGCTGGCCGCGATGACCGGCGGGTTCGCCGGGTTCGCGGCCGTGGTCGACGGCGGCGACTACACCGTGCCGGGGCAGCAGAGCCTGGTGTTCTCCGACCTCGGCGACCTGCTCGGCGCGAGCGCCGCGCAGGGCATCTCCACGGAGGTGGTCGGGGTGGTGCAGGACCTGATCCGGCGGCAGGTCGACGCCGGTCACGGCGAGGAGGGCTTCGCCCGCATCTACGAGAGCATCAGGCAACCCGCCTGACCCTCCCGGGGCGCCGGGCTAGGAGGCCCAGGGAATGGACCGGCCCGGAGGCGCCGACTCCAACCAGGACAGGAATCCGGTCAGCGCGTCCGGGCCCATCGCGATCTCGACCTCGCCCTTGTCGCCCCGGCACCGGAGCACCACCGCGTTCGCGGGCATCGCGTACGCCTCCGGCGGGGTGGGCTCGCGGCGGTCGTCGATCTCGAAGCCCTCGCGGGAGATGACCATGTCCGGGCCGGCGCTCAGGCTCAGCACGCGGAACCACGTGAACTCGTCACCGCGGTAGTGCCCGACACCCAGGTGCCAGCCCCGGCCGGAACCGGCGATGCGCGACCTCAACGCGACGTGCACGCCACCGGCGCGCAGCAGTCGGACGCGGCGCCACGCCAGGTACGCGAGGACGACCACCGCGCCGAACAGGACCACCCCCACCAGTTCGGCGATCCCCACGGCGCTCGTCCCGTCCGCGTCAGGCCGAGTGTCCCGCGGCGCGCAGCCGCGCGATGGCCCGGGCCCGCTGCACGTCGTCCGAGTTCTGCGCGTCCGAGCGGGCTCGTTCGACGTCGATCTCCTCGGAGAGCTCCGCGTCCTCGGCGAGGATGCTCACCCCGTCGCCGGTCACGGAGAGGAACCCGCCGTGCACGGCCGCCGTCACGAGCTCGTTGTCCGTGGTGCGGATCCGGACCACGCCGCCCTCGACCAACTGGCCGAGCACCGGCTCGTGGCCGGGCAGGATGCCGATCTCCCCTTCGAGCGTCTGCGCGACCACCGAGGTGGCCGTGCCGGACCACAGGCGGCGTTCCACCGCGACCAACTGGACGGTCATCTCGGCCACGCGCATCTCCCTGAGTCGACTGGAGTCGAGCCCCAGTCTAAACGGTGACCGGAACACCCCGCCGTGCCGGCCACCCCCAGGCGCTGCCCCGGCCCGCCGCGACCCTCCCGGCGACCGCTCCGGCGGCGTCCTCCGCGACCACCCGCAAGGCCGCTACCAAGGCGAACGGGGAGGAACTCCGTCGGGTGCGGCGAGCGGCACGCGCCCGGCACGGGCCGCAGACGACCCTGATTACGTGCAGAAGCCTCGGTCCACCGGCACGGTCACGGACCACGGGCGCTGTCTGCGGGCAGACCGCGGCGCGGGTCGCCCAGCAGCGGGGTGGCGGCGCGGCAGCGCACCGGGTACGCCGCCGCTCGGGCCGGCGCGGGCGCGCCGCTGGGAGACTGGGCCGGTGCCCACCCCGAAGTCGCTGCTGGAGCGCGCGTTCTCGCTGTTGTCCGTGTTCACCGTGGACCGGTCGGCGGTGACGCTGTCCGAGCTGAGCCGCCACTCCGGCCTGCCGCTGAGCACCACGCACCGGCTGGTGGCGTCGCTGGTGGAGCTGCGCGCCCTGGACCGGACGGCAGATGGGCGCTACTGCGTGGGCCTGAGGCTGCTGGAGCTGGGCGCGTTGTCCCCCGGCAGCCTGGACCTGCGGGACCGGGCCCTGCCGTTCCTGGAGGACCTGTGCGAGGTCACGCGGCACAACGTGCAGCTGGCCGTCCGCGACGGCACGGAGGTCGTGTACGTGGAGCGGATCTCGGCGCGGGACGCGGTGAACGTGCTGACGCGGGTCGGCAGCCGGATGCCGACGCACTGCACGGGCGTCGGCCTGGTGCTGCTGGCCGCCGCGCCGGTCGCCGTGCAGGAGGCCGTGCTGGCCGCGCCGCTCAAGCGGTTCACGCCCCGGACGATCGTGTCGCCGCCGGAGCTGCGGGAGACCCTGGCCCGGGTGCGCCGCGACGGCTACGCCATCAGCGACCGCCAGCTCGAGATGATCACCTACTCGGTCGCCGCCCCCGTGCGCGGCCAGGACGGCGAAGTGGTGGCCGCGGTGTCCGTCGTCGTGCCGACCGACACCCGCACCGACACCGTCGTGCCCGCCGTGCGCACGTGCGGCCTGGCGATCTCCCGCGCGCTGGGCTGGGCCTCCCCCTGACGACCCGGCCCGGTGACGCCCGAAGGGCCGCTCCCCGACGGGGAACGGCCCTTCGACGAAGCCCGACTCAGTTGCCGGCCAGCTTCTTGGCGTTGGCCTCGACGTCGTCCAACCCGCCGCAGGAGAAGAACGCCTGCTCCGGGTAGTGGTCGAACTCGCCCTTGCAGACGCGGTCGAACGCCTCGATGGTGTCCTTGATGGACACGAACGAACCCGGCTGACCGGTGAACTTCTCGGCCACGATGAAGTTCTGGCCGAGGAAGCGCTCCAGGCGACGGGCGCGGCCGACGAGGACCTTGTCCTCCTCGGACAGCTCGTCCATGCCGAGGATGGCGATGATGTCCTGCAGCTCCTTGTACTTCTGCAGGATCCGCTTGACCTCCTGCGCCACCCGGTAGTGCTCCTCGCCGACGATCGACGGCTCGAGGATCCGGGAGGACGAGGACAGCGGGTCCACCGCCGGGTAGATGCCCTTCTGGGAGATCGGACGGGAGAGCTCCGTCGTCGCGTCCAGGTGGGCGAACGTGGTGGCCGGCGCGGGGTCGGTGTAGTCGTCCGCGGGCACGTAGATGGCCTGCAGCGAGGTGATCGACTTGCCGCGCGTCGAGGTGATGCGCTCCTGGAGCTCACCCATCTCGTCCGCCAGCGTCGGCTGGTAACCCACGGCGGACGGCATGCGGCCCAGCAGGGTCGACACCTCGGAACCCGCCTGGGTGAACCGGAAGATGTTGTCGATGAACAGCAGCACGTCCTGGCCCTGCACGTCGCGGAAGTACTCCGCCATCGTCAGCGCGGACAGCGCGACGCGCATGCGCGTGCCGGGCGGCTCGTCCATCTGACCGAACACCAGGGCGGTGTCGCTGAGCACGCCCATCTCCTCCATCTCGAGGAGGAGGTCGGTGCCCTCACGGGTGCGCTCGCCGACGCCGGCGAACACCGACGTGCCGGAGAACTCGCGGGCGATACGGGTGATCATCTCCTGGATGAGCACCGTCTTGCCCACGCCCGCGCCGCCGAACAGGCCGATCTTGCCGCCCTTGACGTACGGGGTCAGCAGGTCGATGACCTTGATGCCCGTTTCCAGGATCTCGGTCTTGCCCTCGAGCTGGTCGAACGACGGCGCCTTGCGGTGGATGCCCCACTGCTCGCCGTCGCGGCCGAGGCCGGGCTCGTCGAGGCAGTCGCCCAGCGCGTTGAAGACGTGGCCCTTGACGACGTCGCCGACCGGCACGCTGATCGCCTTGCCGGTGTCGGTCACCGCCGCGCCGCGGACCAGGCCGTCGGTCGGCTGCATCGAGATGGTGCGGACCAGGTTGTCACCCAGGTGCTGGGCGACCTCCAGGGTCAGCGTCTTGGCGACCGCCTCGTAGGTGATCTCCACGTGCAGCGCGTTGAACAGCTCCGGCACCGCGCCGCGCGGGAACTCCACGTCGACGACGGCACCGATCACCCGGACCACACGGCCGGTGCGGGTGGTGGTGGCAGTAGCACTCATGTCACTCATCACTTCCTGCGCCCCCGGTAAGCGCGGAGGCGCCACCGACGATCTCGCTGATCTCCTGGGTGATCTGGGCCTGGCGGGCCGCGTTCGCCTGGCGGCTCAGGTTGCGGACCAGCTCGGTGGCGTTGTCCGTCGCCGCCTTCATCGCGGTCCGCCGCGCCGCCGACTCCGAGGCCGCCGCGTCCAGCAGCGCCGAGAAGAGCCGGGTCTTGACGTACTTGGGCAGCAACGCGCCCAGCAACGTCTCCGCGCTCGGCTCGAACGAGTACACCGACTGGAGCTTCTGCGGCTCCGGGTCGAAGTCCACGACCATCGGCGCGATCCGCTTGGCGACCGGCGTCTGGCTCAGCATCGACTTGAACTCGGTGTAGACCACGTGCAGCTCGTCCACGCCGAGCACGCCGTCCGGGCCGGGCTGGTCGCCCTCGTCGTCGCTGCCCGCGACGAACGCCTTGACCAGCGCGTCACCGGCCTCGACCGCGTTCACGTAGTGCGGGAGCTGCGAGAAACCGGTCCACTCGCCCGCGATGGCGCGGCGGCGGAACTTGTAGTAGCCCACGCCCTTGCGGCCGATGACGTAGAGCACGGGCTCCTTGCCCTCGGACCGCAGCAGCGAGAGCAGCTCCTCGGCGGCACGCAGCACGTTGGCGTTGTAGCCACCGCACATGCCCTTGTCGCTGGTCACGACCAGGACGGCGGCACGGCGGGGGTTCTTGCGCTCGGTCAGCAGCGGGTGGTCGAGGTTCGCGGACGCGGTCGCCAGGGAGGAGAGCACCGAGGTGATCTCCTCCGCGTACGGACGCGACGCCGCGACCCTCGTCTGCGCCTTGGCCAGACGGGACGTGGCGATGAGCTCGTACGCCTTGGTGATCTTCTTGGTCGAGTTGACCGAGCGGATCCGCTGGCGCAGCTCTCGGATCTGTGCCGCCATGGCTACGTCACTTCTCGGTCGGAGCGGGCCGGTTGACCTTCACCGACTCCTGCCCGACCTTGTCGGCGTCCATCGCGTCGGCGGGCGCGTCGTTGACCACGGACGCGCCACCGGATGCGGTGAACTGCTGCTTGAACGCGGTGACGGCGTTCACGATGCCCTTCTCCGTGTCGTCCGACAGCTTCTTGGACTCGCGGATGTCGGACAGGATCACGTCGTGGCCGCGCCGGACGTGGTCCAGGAACTCCGACTCGAAGCGGCGGACGTCGCCGACCGGGATGTCGTCGTAGTGGCCGTTGGTGCCGAGGTAGATGGAGACGACCTGCTCCTCGACGGGGACCGGCGAGTACTGGCCCTGCTTGAGCAGCTCGACCAGGCGGGCGCCGCGGTCCAGCTGGGCGCGGGAGGCCGCGTCGAGGTCCGAGGCGAAGGCGGAGAACGCCTCCAGCTCGCGGAACTGCGACAGGTCGAGGCGCAGCGAGCCGGAGACCGTCTTCATCGCCTTGGTCTGCGCGGCGCCACCGACGCGGGACACCGAGATGCCCACGTTGACGGCCGGGCGCACGCCGGCGTTGAACAGGTCCGACTCCAGGAAGCACTGGCCGTCGGTGATCGAGATGACGTTGGTCGGGATGTACGCCGACACGTCGTTGGCCTTGGTCTCGATGATCGGCAGGCCGGTCATCGAGCCGCCGCCCATGTCGTCGGACAGCTTCGCGCAGCGCTCGAGCAGGCGCGAGTGCAAGTAGAAGACGTCGCCGGGGTAGGCCTCGCGGCCCGGCGGGCGACGCAGCAGCAGCGAGATGGCGCGGTACGCCTCCGCCTGCTTGGTCAGGTCGTCGAAGATGATCAGGACGTGCTTGCCCTGGTACATCCAGTGCTGGCCGATGGCCGAGCCGGTGTAGGGCGCGAGCCACTTGAAGCCGGCCGAGTCGGACGCGGGGGCGGCGACGATGGTGGTGTACTCCAGCGCGCCCGCCTCCTCCAGCGCGGCCTTGACGCCCGCGATGGTGGAGCCCTTCTGGCCGACGGCCACGTACACGCAGCGGACCTGCTGCTGCGGGTCGCCCGAGTCCCAGGCCTTCTTCTGGTTGATGATCGTGTCGATGCAGACCGCGGTCTTGCCGGTCTTGCGGTCGCCGATGATCAGCTGGCGCTGGCCGCGGCCGATCGGCGTCATGGCGTCGATGGCCTTGATGCCCGTCTGCATCGGCTCGCTCACCGGCTGCCGCTGCAGCACGGACGCCGCCTGCAGCTCCAGCGCGCGGTTGTCGTCGGCCACGATGTCGCCGAGGCCGTCGATCGGCTGGCCGAGCGGGTTCACCACGCGGCCGAGGAAGCCGTCGCCGACCGGCACGGAGAGCACCTGGCCGGTCCGCTTGACCTCCTGGCCCTCTTCGATCTTGTCGAAGTCACCGAGGATGACCGCGCCGATGGTGCGGACCTCCAGGCTCAGGGCCACGCCGAGCACGCCGCCGGGGAACTCCAGCAGCTCGTTGGTCATGGTGCCGGGCAGACCCTCGACGATGGCGATGCCGTCGTAGGTCTCCGCGACGACGCCGACCTCTTCCCGGCTCACTTCCGGGGAGTAGGCCGAGACGTACTTCTCGATCGCACTGCGGATCTCGTCCGACGAGATCGTCAGCTCCGCCATGTCGTTCCTGCTCTCACTTCGTTCTGGGAAAGGGGCTTGTGGGCCGCGGTTCCGGTCGGTCAGCCGGCGAGGTCGCGGCGCAGTGACGCCAGCCGACCGGCCACGCTCCCGTCGATGACCTCGTCGCCGATCTTGATCAGCAGGCCACCGCGCAGCGTGGGGTCGACCTCGACGTGCAGCGCGATCGGCCGGGAGTAGATCCGGGTCAACGTGGCCTCGAGGCGGTCCTGCTGAGCCGCGTCGAGCTCGACGGCGGAACGGACGTAGGCGACGGAACGTTCCCGGCGCTTGGCCGCGAGCGACGCGAGGTCGCCGAGGCCGTTGACGACTCCCTGGCCGCGCGGCTCGCGGACGAGCTGGTCCACCAGGGTCTTGGTGGTCGCGTCCACCTTGCCCGCCACGAGGCTGTCGACCAGCGCGACCTTGCCCGCGGCCTCGACCGCCGGGTCGGAGAGCGCCAGCTCGAGCGCGTGGTTGCCCGCGACGATCCGGCCGAGCCGGAACAGCTCGTCCTCGACCGCGTCGAGCTTGCCGTCCCGCTCCGCCCGCACCAGCAGCGTGGTGCGGGCCAGCGACTCGACGCCGTCGACCAGCTCGCGAGGGCTGGACCAGCGCGCGGTGACGACCGTGGCCAGCACCTGTGCGGTCACGTCGGCGACCTTGCCGTCGAGCAGGCCGCGCAGCAGCTGCTCCCGGGACTCGGGCTCCGAGGAGTTGTCGGCCAGCGCGCGGCGCAGCGCGGGCTGCGCCGACAGCAGGCTCACGACCGCGAACAGCTCGCTGCCCAGCTCGCCCAGGGCGGAGCTGTCCAACGTGGCATCCACGGCCTCGAGCAACCGCAGTTCGGCGGCGGCCAGGGCGTCACGGCTGGCGGCGTGCAGCGTCATCGGCGTTCCCTCACTTGACGGCCGGAGCCGACGTGCCGTCGAGCTCGGAGAGGAACCGGTCGACGGTGCCCCGGCGGCGCACCTCGTCCTCGAGCGACTCGCCGACGACCCGGTCCGCCAGGTCGATGGCCAGCCGGCCCAACTCGCCACGCAGCTCGGCGACGATCTGCGCGCGCTGCGTCTCGAGCTGGGTCTGCCCCTGCGCGATGATCCGCGAGGACTCCTCCTGCGCCTTGGCGCGCAGCTCGCTGATGATCTGCTCGCCTTCGATGCGGGCGTCGTCGCGGATGCGGGCCGCTTCGGCGCGAGCCTCGGCCAGCTGCGCCTTGTACTGGTCCAGCGCCTGCTGGGCCTGCGCCTGCGCCTGCTCTGCCTTCTCGATCCCGCCCTCGATCTTGGCGGCACGTTCCGCGTACAACGTCTCGAAGCGCGGCGACACGAACTTCTTGATGACGAAGAACAGCAGCAGGAACGAGATCAGGCCGAGGATGATCTCCGACGTGTGCGGCAGGACGGGGTTGATGGCCCCTTCCTCCGCCGCCAAGATGAGGGTATTCATCACAAACCTCTCTGATGCGATGAACCGGTGCTCAGGCCGCCGTCGCGAGGAAGTACACGACGAAGCCGAGCAGGGCGAGCACCTCGACGATGGCGAACGTGGTCCAGGCCAGGCTCAGCAGCACGCCGCGAGCCTCGGGCTGACGGGCGGTGCCGTTGATGACCGAGGAGAAGATCAGACCCACGCCGATGCCGGGGCCGATGGCCGCGAGGCCGTAGCCGATGGCAGCGAGGCCCTGGTTCAGGTTGACGTTCGCGGCTTCCTGAGCAAGAACGATAGCGCTCACTTGTGCTGTTCCCTTTCCAACTCGGTCCGCGAACGCTCGCGGATCGGAGGCTTGTGATTTCTCAGTGCTCTTCGGCCAGCGCCGCGCCGATGTAGTTGGCGGACAGCAGCGCGAAGATGTAGGCCTGAAGAACCATGATCAACGCTTCGAGGAACGTCAGCGCGATGGCGAAGACGAACGCGACGGGCGCGACCACGACGGTGATGCCGCCGGCGAAGAGCAGGTACTCACCGGCCAAGGTGAACACCAGCAAGAGCAGGTGACCCGCGAACATGGCCGCGAAAACTCGGATCGCGAGCGTGAGCGGGTTCAGGAAGAACTTCTGGAAGAACTCGATCGGGATCAGCAGGATGAGCACGAACCACGGCGCGCCGGGCGGCATGGTCTGGTGCTTCAGGTATCCGACGAAACCGTGCCGCTTGAACCCGACGAAGTGGTACACCGGGTAGATCACGAGCACCGAGACGGCCAGCGGGAAGCCGATGTGCGACATCGTGGGGAACTGCACGAACGGGATGAGCCCGAACAGGTTGTTCACCAGGATGAAGGTGAAGACCGTGAGGATCAGCGGGACGAAGGGCTTGAAGTCCTTGGCGCCGATCTGCTCACGCGCGATCGTGTTGCGGCCGACGTCGTAGAGCGACTCGGCGGCGAACTGGAACTTGCCGGGAACGAGCTTGAGGTTGCGGGTCGCCGCGATGAAGAACGCACCGATGATCAAGATCGAGAGCACCAGAAGCACCATGGGCTTGGTGACCTCACCGAAGATCGGTGGGAGGAAGAAGTCCTTCACGCCGGGTGCGACGAACTCATCACCCGCAGCCAGCACCATCGTGGTCACTGTGTTCCTTCCGGTTCTCCCGGCCGGCGTTCACTCCGCCGGGGGAATCGTCACGATCGGGACTTAACGTACCTTACGGACCGCAAGCGCCCGCGAGAGGCACCCCACCTACCTGGGTGTCCCGTCCTGCGCGCACCGTACCAGCCGGTAGATCAGGTGTTGCCAGGGGTCGGGATGACGATCTGACTGCGACTGCGCTTGGAGGCGCGCACCTCCATGGCGGTGGCGACCAGGATCGTCGCGGCCATGGTCAACGCCAGGGCGTTGGTGTGCAGCACCGGGAACTGGCGCAGCAGCAGCATCACCGCGAACAGCAGGATCAGCTTGCCCATGAACCCGGCGAACGCCGCGACCATGATCACCTGGAGCGGCATCGCGGCGGTGCGGTGCATCAGGAGCAGCGTCGCGGCCGACGACAGGCACGCGATCGCGCCACCGATCAGCGCCGCGACCAGGCCGGGGACACCGGCCAGCACGGTCCAGAGGATCACGCCGACGGCCACGGTCCCCAAGGCCGCCCACAGCGCGCTGCGGTACATCTCGCCCGCGAGTCGCCGGACGACGGCTTCGTGGGTCCACTCCGTCTTGCCCTCAGAGCTGTCCTGGCTCATGTCACCTCTTCTCACTGGTCGAGACCGAGTGTAAAGAGGGCTTGGTGCTCACCCCACCATCGGGGTCAGGTGCGGCGTACTTCGCGAAGTCTCGGTATCGCGGAGACCAACAGCGCGAGAACGAGTCCGATGGCCAGGCACCACACCACGACGACCACGTCGAACAGCGTCAACGCCACCGCGCCGAACGCCAGCACGCCCGCCCACAAGTAGATCAGCAGCACCGCGCGGCGCTGGGAGTGGCCGATCTCCAGCAGCCGGTGGTGCAGGTGCATCTTGTCCGCGGAGAACGGGCTCTCGCCCCGCCGGGTGCGCCGGACCACGGCCATGAGCAGGTCCAGCAACGGCACGAACAGCACCGCGGCCACCACGACCAGCGGCGACAGCAGGCCGAGGACGTCGGTGGCGCGCACCGACCCGTAGTTGATCTTCCCCGACGCGGAGATCGTCGCCGCCGCGAGCATCAGCCCGATCAGCATCGACCCGGAGTCGCCCATGAAGATCCGCGCGGGGTTGAAGTTGTGCGGCAGGAAGCCGAGGCACGCGCCGGCGAGCGTGGCCGCGATCAGGGCGGGCGGGTACGCGCCGACGTCACCGCCGTTGTTGGCCAGCAGGCCGATGGAGAACACGCAGGTGGCGGCGGCGGCGATGAGCCCGATGCCCGCCGCGAGGCCGTCCAGGCCGTCCACGAAGTTCATCGCGTTGACCATGGTCACGGCCAGCAGCACGCTCAGGATCGCGCCCTGGTTCTGGTCGAGCGAGAGCAGCGAGCCGGTGCCCTCGCCGTCGTCGCCCCACGGCACCCAGAACAGCAGCCACTGCAGGCCGAACAGCACGAGGATGCCCGCCGCGGTGACCTGCCCGGCGAGCTTCGTCAGGGAGTCGAGCTCGAACCGGTCGTCCAGCACGCCGACGAGGACGATCACGCCGCCGCCCACGATCACCGCGTACGGGTCGTAGGAGAAGTCGAACGCCGAGCGCAGCACCGGCAGCTGGTGCGCCAGGAGCATGCCGCCCAGCACCCCGCCGTACATGGCGAGGCCGCCCATGCGCGGCATGGGCTGGACGTGCACGTCCCGCTGGCGGGGGTAGGCGACCGCGCCGATCCGGAACGCCAGCGCGCGGACCAGGCCGACGAGCAGGAACGTCACGACCGCGGCGGTCAGCGCGACGAGAAGGTACTCCCGGACGGGGAGGACGTTGGACACGGCAGGCAACTGGCCCACGGCAGGCTAGCCCCTCGGCGATGGGGTGTCGGGTGGATCTTGCTGCATCGGATCCCGTTGGGGTGGTTCGTGCGGGAGGAGCACCACGCTACTCCGATCGGGAAGATCCA
This sequence comes from Saccharothrix sp. 6-C, assembly GCF_016695385.1. Taxonomy (NCBI): domain Bacteria; kingdom Bacillati; phylum Actinomycetota; class Actinomycetes; order Pseudonocardiales; family Pseudonocardiaceae; genus Saccharothrix; species Saccharothrix sp. 6-C. The sequence continues at coordinate 7,218,982 of NZ_CP064192.1, forward strand.
CTAGCGGGCGACCTCGACTTCGACGCCGAGGGCCTTGGACACCTCGCCGACGGGCACCGCGCCCTCCCGCAGCACCACGGGGTCCGGGCCGGTCAGGTCGACGATGGTGGAGGCGATGTTCTCGGCGGCCGGTCCGCCGTCCAGGTAGACGCCGACCTCCTCGCCGAGCTGGTCCCAGGCCTCCTGGGCGGTGCCCGCGGGCGGGAAGCCGGACTTGTTGGCGCTGGAGACGGCCATCGGGCCGACGTCGCGCAGCAGCTCCAGCGCGACCGGGTGCAACGGCATCCGCAGCATCACGGTGCCGCGGGTGTGACCGAGATCCCACGCCAGCGAGGGCGCGTGCGGCAGCACCAGCGACAGCCCGCCGGGCCAGAACGCCTCGATCAACGCGCGGGCCTGCCGGGGCACCCCGAGGACCAACCCGTCGATCGTGGTCCACGAACCGACCAGGACGGGGACCGGCATGTCGGGTCCGCGGCCCTTGGCCTCCAGGAGGGCACGGACGGCGGCCGCGTCGAAGGCGTCGCACCCGATGCCGTACACGGTGTCCGTGGGCAGGACGACCAGCCGGCCACCCCGCACCGCTCCCGCCGCGGCCTCGAGGCCCGCGGCGCGGTCGGCCTGGACACCACAGTCGTAGATCGTGCTCACCCTGCTGATCCAAGCACAGCGCGTCCGGCGCCAGCGGCCGAGGTCACACCCGGACGGCGAGCGGCGGGTGCGGCGCGGCAGGCGTCACGGCGGACCCGGTCACCGACCACCGCGACCGAACGCCGCGTCCGCGTCGACCGCCCACCGGCGCTTCCGGTGCGCCACCACGAACCCGAACACGAGCGCCCCGCCGACCAGCACGCCCGCCACCGTCACGACCGGGTCGCCGATCGCCGCGCCCACGAACGGCAGCACCAGGACGGCCAAGCCGACGACGGCCGCCGTCCACACGTCCGGCTCCACCCACCGCCACGCCCGCGCCTCGTCCAGCCGCCGGAGCAGGTCGGTCGCGAAGGCGATCAGCTCCGGGTGCGGGCTGAGCGCCAGCACCTCCTCGGCCAGCACGCGGCACTCCGCCGCCTGGCGCGCGTCCGCCACGACCAGCGCGCCGCCGGGCGTCACGCCCCGCACCTCCGCGGTCCGGGCCGCCAGCGCGATGGCCAGGTGGGTGCGCAGCACGTCGTCCGCCCGCGGCGCGCCGCCGCGGGCCAGCTCGCCGCGCACCACGGCGGCGGCGAGGTGGCTCTCGTCATCGTGGCCCTCGCCCAGCGCCGACGTCAGCGCGGTCAGCGCCCGGGACAGGCGGAGCCGGTCGGGGTCGGCGAATTCGGTGAGGTCGACGCGGATGACGCGCGCCGACAGCCATTCCCGCAGTTCGCTCCACTCGTTCGGGCCATTGACAGCCATCGCGGGTTCTCCGATTTACTCGGCGGAGCGTTGACCTCCAGATTATCCCGATGGCGAGGCGTCCGGTGACTGCGAGAAACCCGATCGGCGCCCTGCCCCTGGCGTTGTCCGCCGCCGCCGTGTACGTCGTCCTGGCGGGCGCCGCGGGCTACCTGGCGCTGGACCGGCAGCCGGCCGCGCCCCCGCCCGCCGCCGCGGCCCCCGCCCTGCCCGCCATCACCACCGACACCCCGGCGAGCACCACCGCGGCGGCCGCCACCACCCCGCCGGCCACCGCCGGCACCACCGCTTCGACCACCCCGTCCCCACCGCCGGACCTGCGGCGGATCGACGCGCCGGGCGGTCTCAGCACGGTGGTCCCGGTCGGCTGGGAGGTCACCACCGGCACGGTCGCCACCACGCTCGTCGTCACCGACCCGACGTCGCCGCGCCGCGAGCTCCGGCTCGGCGGCGCACCGGTCACCGACCCGTCGACCACGCTCCTGGACCGCATCACCCGGGCCGCCGCGGACCGCGAGCGCGAACCCGGCCACCGCCGCGTGACGCTCGTCCCGACGACGATCCGCGACCACCCGGCCGTCAGCTGGGAATTCGACGAGAACACGCCGGCGGGCCCGAACCGGGTCGCCACCGCGTTCTGGGAAGCCGGCGGCGTCGAGTACGTCCTCTACTCCGCCGGGCCGGCCGAGGAGTGGGACCGGACCCGGTCGCGACTGGCCGGCATGGTCGAGCGGGCCGCCCCTTAGACCCGGCGCGCGGTCGCGAAGCGCGGTCGCCACGCCAGGTCGCGGTGGTCCGCGACGTCGGTGAGCACCCGGCGCGCGGAGAGCAGCGCGGGCACGGTCGTGCCGTGGCTGTCGTCGTGCTCGATCGCCACGTGCCCACCGGGCTTGAGCAGCCGCGCGGCCACGCCCACGACGTGCCGGATCACGTCGAGCCCGTCCGACCCGCCGAACACCGCGTGCCGCGGGTCGTGGTCGGCGACCTCGGGCTGCACCTCGGTGCCGTCCGGCACGTACGGCGGGTTGCACAGCACCAGGTCGACCTGCCCGTCCAGGTCGGACAGCACGCCCGGCTCGGTCACGTCGCCGGCGTGCAGCGTGATGGGCGTGTCGCCCGCGGCGGCGCGGGCCTCCGCGTTGCGCCGCGCCCAGGCCAGCGCCGAGGGGTCGCGCTCGACCGCGTGCACGGACGCGGCGGGCAGCCGGTGCGCCGCCGCCAGCGCCAACGCGCCGGAACCCGTGCACAGGTCGACCACCACGGGGTCCTCGGACTCCACAGTGGACAGCGCCCACTCCAGCATCAGCTCGGTCTCCGGGCGCGGGATGAACACGCCCGGACCGACCTCCAGGTCCACCCCGCCCAGGTACGCCCGGCCGGTGATGTGCTGCAGCGGCACGCGGGTCGCGCGCAGCCGCACGGCCTTGTGCAGCGCGTCCACCACCGGCGGGTCGACCAGCGGGACCAGCGGCAGCCGCGAGCGCTCGACGCCGAGCACGTGGGCCGCCAGCAGCTCGGCGTCCACCCTGGGGCTGTCGACACCCGCCGCGGCCAGCAGGCGTTCCGCTTCGTTGATGGCCAGCCGCAACGGGTGTCGGGTCATGGTCCCAGGGTAGGGCGATCAGAAGTTGATCATGTGGCCGGCCAGCCCGTGCACCGCTTCCTTGACCGCCTCGCCCAACGTCGGGTGCGCGTGCACGTTGCGCGCCACCTCGTGCACGGTGAGGTCCCACTGCTGGGCCAGGGTCAGCTCCGGCAGCAGCTCGGTCACGTCCGGCCCGATCAGGTGGCCGCCGAGCAGCTCGCCGTGCTCCGCGTCGCTGATCAGCTTCACGAACCCGGCCGAGTCGCCGATGCCGTGCGCCTTGCCGTTGGCGGTGAACGGGAACTTCGCCACCTTCACGTCGAACCCGCGCTCGCGCGCCTGCGCCTCGGTCCACCCGAACGAGGCGATCTGCGGCTGGCAGTACGTCGCGCGCGGGATCATCACGAAGTCCAGCTCCATGGTCTCCGCGCCCGCGATGGTCTCGGCGGCGATGACGCCCATCGACTCGGCGGCGTGCGCGAGCATCAGCTTCGCCGTCACGTCGCCGATCGCGAAGATGTTCTCCACGTTCGTGCGCCCGCGCCCGTCGACCTCGATGGCGCCGCGCTCGGTCAGCCGCACGCCGGTGTTCTCCAGCCCGTAGCCCTCGACCCGGGGCTGGAAGCCGATGGCCTGCATGACCTTGTCGGCCTCCAGGACCTCCTCGGCGCCGTCCTTCGACACGGTCACCCGCACGCGCGGGCCGGAGTCGTCGATGGACTCGACCCTCGTGGACGTCCGCACGTCGATCCCGAGCCGCTTGTACCGCTTGGCCAGCTCCGCCGACACCTCGGCGTCCTCCAGCGGCACCACCCGGTCGAGGAACTCGACGATGGTGACCTTCACGCCGTAGTTGTGCAGCACGTACGCGAACTCGACGCCGATAGCGCCCGCGCCGGCGATGACGATGCTCTCGGGCAGGTCCTGCGACAGGATCTGCTCCTCGTAGGTCACCACCCGTTCGGACAGCTCCGTCCCCGGCAGGAGCCGGGTGGTCGCGCCCGCCGCGATGATCGCGTGGTCGAACGTGACCCGCTCGTCACCCACCTGGATGGTGTTCGCGTCGAGGAACGTGCCCCGGCCGTCGTACTCGGTGATGCCGTTCTTCTTCATGAGGAAGTGCACGCCCTTGACGCGCCCGTCCGCGACCTTGCGGCTGCGGTCGAAGGCGGCGCCGTAGTCGAACCTCACCGTGCCGTCGACCTGGATGCCGTAGGTCTTCTGCTCGTGGGTGAACAGGTGCGCGAGCTCCGCGTTGCGCAGCAGCGCCTTCGACGGGATGCAGCCCACGTTCAGGCACACCCCGCCCCAGTAACGCTCCTCGATGACCGCCGTCTTCAGCCCCAGCTGGGCCGCCCGGATCGCGGCGACGTACCCGCCTGGCCCCGCACCGAGGACCACGACGTCAAAGTGTGCGCTCATGAACGACACATTAGGTGCCCAGTTGGTCCGACAAGAACTCAACGGTCCGACGCCACGCGTCGGCGCGGGCGGCGGCCGTGGCGGCGGGCGTGCCGCCCGTCGAGAACCGCACGCCGGGGCCCGGGACGACCACGTCCGTGCTCGGCCGGTGCGGAGGGCCCGCGATCAGGTGTCCTGCCCCGGGGTAGACGACGTGCTCGTGCCGGTGCGGGTGCCCGTGCGCTTCGAGCCGGCGGAGGGCGACCTCGCTCAGCTCGGCGCACGGCCACGACTCGTCCTGCCCCGATGAGAGCAGCAACACACCGCCGCCGATCCGCTCGACCGGGATCTCGGTGTCCGCGGGGATGCCGTCGGTCAGGTCGAACGCGAGACCCAGCGGCACCGGCTCGCCCGAGACGACCCGGCGGCGCAGCTCGTCGGGGATCGAGTACGGCAGGTACGGCAGCGGCCGGCCCTGCCACGTCCACGACGCCGCCTCGTGCTCCAACTTCTGCAACAGCCGCGTCCCCGGTCCGATGCACTGCGTGACGACACCGCTGCCGACCACGCTCACCACGGCCTTGACCTGCGGGAACGTCGCGCCGACCAGCAACGCCAGCTCGCCGCCGCGCGACCCGCCGACGACACCCAACGCCCCCGCCCGCGCGCCGAGCCACTCCAGCGCGGCGCCGAAGTGCTCCAGCGGGATCTCGACCAGGTCGTCCGGCACGCCCGGCGCGCCGAAGTGCGCGAGGGTCAACGCCGCGAACCCGTGCCCGGCCAGGAGCGCGGCGTCCAGCTCGTGCGTCCCGCCCTCGGACCCGCTCAGCACCAGCACGCCGGGGCGGCCGGTGCGGCCGTCGTCGGGCTCGAACAGCACGCCGACCAGGCCGTTCTCGGTCACCTCGGTCCGCCGCACCCCGTCGGGCACGGCGAGCCGGTCCAGCTCCACCTCGTCGACCCCGACGACCTCGACCACCGTCGGGCCGCTCTGCTCACCCGTCCGGGTCATCGACCAGAACAACCCCATCGGGTCGACGCCGGCGTAGTCGCCCTCGACCGGGGCGTGCCTGGTCAGGTCCACCACGCCGCGCTCGTCGGCCAGGAACACCGCGGCGGACGACCAGTCGCCCGTCGTCGCGCGCACCTCGACCCGGTCACCCGGTGGCAGGTCGACCACCCGCACGTCCAGCGCGGTGTCGAGGGGGGCGCGCCGCGGGTTCACCAGGATTTCCGCCATCGCGCGCCCTCCGTCGTCGCCTCACCCGGCGGCGAGTCGCTCCGCGCGGTCGGCCGACGCCAGGGCGTCCAGCACCGCGTCCAGGTCGCCGTCGAGCACCTGGTCCAGGTTATGGGCTTTGTACCCGACCCGGTGGTCGGAGATGCGCGATTCCGGGAAGTTGTAGGTCCGCACCCGTTCGGACCTGTCCACGGTGCGGATCTGGGTGCGCCGGGCGTCCGACGCCTCCTGCTGCTGCTTCTCCTCGGCCAGCGCGGTCAGCCGGGCCTGGAGGACCTGCATCGCGCGCGCCTTGTTCTGCAGCTGGCTGCGCTCGTTCTGGCAGGACACCACGATGCCGGTGGGCAGGTGCGTGATGCGCACCGCCGAGTCGGTCGTGTTGACGCTCTGCCCGCCCTTGCCGGACGAGCGGAACACGTCGACGCGGAGGTCGTTCTCGTCGATCTCGACCTCGACCTCGTCGACCTCGGGGAACACCAGGACGCCCGCGGCGGAGGTGTGGATGCGGCCCTGCGACTCGGTCACCGGCACCCGCTGCACGCGGTGCACGCCGCCCTCGTACTTCAGCCGCGACCAGACGCCGTCCGGGGTGTCCGCGCGGCTCTTGATGGCCACCGTGACGTCCTTGTAGCCACCCAGGTCGGAGTCCGTGCCGTCGAGCACTTCGGCCTTCCACCCGTGCCGTTCGGCGTACCGCAGGTACATCCGCAGCAGGTCGCCCGCGAACAGGGCCGACTCCTCGCCGCCCTCACCGGACTTGATCTCCAGCACGACGTCCGAGCCGTCGTGCGGGTCGCGCGGCAGCAGCAGCTCGGTCAGCTTCGACTCCAGCGCCGGGACCGTCCTGGCCAGCTGCTCGGCCTCCTCGGCGAACACCGCGTCCTCGGCGGCCAGCTCGCGGGCCGTCTCGAGGTCGGACCTGGCCTGCGCGAGCTCACGGGCGGTCTTCACGACCGGGGTCAGCTCGGCGTAGCGCTTGCCGAGCTTGCGCGCGCCCGCCTGGTCGGCGTGCACCGAGGGGTCGGCGAGCCTGGCTTCCAGCTCGGCGTGCTCGGCCAGCAGGGCGTCCAGCGTCACGATCTCGCTCCGGTCTCGGCGTGCTTCTGGGGGTGGAGACGACAACGGCGCCCACCCGCGGAATCGGGGTGGACGCCGTTCTGGCAGCTACTTGGCGCGCTTGCCGTAGCGGGCCTCGAAGCGCGCGACCCGGCCACCGGTGTCCATGATCTTCTGCTTGCCCGTGTAGAACGGGTGGCAGTTGGAGCAGATCTCGACGTGGATGGCGCCGGACGTCTTGGTGCTGCGCGTGGCGAAGGTGTTGCCGCAGCCGCAGGTGACCTCGGTCGTCACGTACTCGGGGTGGATGCCGGTCTTCAACGTCTTGTCCTTTCCTAGGTGGCCGCCGGGTCCTCGTTGGGATTCTTCGAGGTGAACCGGAGCCGGACTCGACCCGACAGTGTGCCAGATCGGCTGTCAGAGACTGCAACGCGAGGCTTCGCACGCTTGTTCCCGGTGGCTGGGGTCACAACCGTTCACCGATGGCGGTCGACCATCCGGCGCATGAGGTAACCGCTGAACTACAGACAGCAGCGACAGGTGGGGCGTGGACGCCACACTGGCGGGGTGTTCTGCACTGTCGGGCGTCCCCTGTCGTTGACCTCGTGGCTGGCCGTGCCGTTCCTGTTCAGCATCGCCGTCCTCGGCCTCACCGGGTTGGGTGGCCTGCTGGTGGGCGCTCCGGGGCAGCTGGCCCTGTCGAGCCCCGTGTTCGGCGCGGGCGTGGCCGTCGGCGTCGCCACGTCCGGCGCGGTCGGGTGGACCGCCCGGTGGCAGCGCGCCTGGCTGCGGTGGCCGTACCTGGCGGCCGTGCTGGCGGTCGGGGTGCTCCTGGACGGCGTGCGCGTGCCCGTGGCGGCCGTCGTGGGTCTCGGCGTGCCGGTCACCGCGCTGCTGGTCGCCCAGTACTTCCTCGAACGCCGCCGCACCGCCGCGCTGGCCGAGGCGGGTCTGGCCTCCCCCACGCCACCCTGCTGACGGCGCCTCCCGGTCGACCCACCGACCCCTGGACCTCGGGGTCCCGGACGCCCGAAGGCCCGCCCGGCTCGGTGCCGGACGGGCCTTCGGTGGTCGGACGGGGTCAGTCGTTGTCCCCGCCCGGGGTGGTCTTGGCCACCTGCATCAGGAACTCGATGTTCGTCCGGCTCTTGCGGAGGCGGTCGAGCAGCAGGTCGATGGCCTGCTGGCTGTCCAGGGCGTGCAGCACCCGGCGCAGCTTGTGCATGACCGCCAGCTCGTCCGGCGAGAGCAGCAGGTCTTCCTTGCGGGTGCCGGACGAGTCGACGTCCACCGCCGGGAAGGTCCGCTTGTCCGCGATCTTCCGGTCGAGCTTGAGCTCGGCGTTGCCGGTGCCCTTGAACTCCTCGAAGATCACGCTGTCGCCCGCGGACCCGGTCTCGACCAGGGCCGTCGCGATGACGGTCAGCGAGCCGCCGCCCTCGATGTTGCGGGCCGCGCCGAGGAACCGCTTCGGCGGATACAGCGCGGTCGAGTCGACACCACCGGACAGGATCCGGCCGCTCGCGGGGGCCGCGAGGTTGTAGGCCCGACCCAGGCGGGTGATCGAGTCCAGCAGCACGACCACGTCGTGACCCATCTCGACCAGGCGCTTCGCCCGCTCGATGGCCAGCTCCGAGATCGTGGTGTGGTCCGACGGTGGGCGGTCGAAGGTGGAGGCGATGACCTCGCCCTTCACCGACCGCTGCATGTCGGTGACCTCTTCGGGGCGCTCGTCCACCAGCACCACCATCAGGTGGCACTCGGGGTTGTTCTTCGTGATCGCGTTGGCGATCGACTGGAGCACCGAGGTCTTGCCCGCCTTCGGCGGCGACACGACCAGGGCGCGCTGGCCCTTGCCGATCGGCATCACCAGGTCGATGACGCGCGTGGTGAGGATGTGCGGTTCCGTCTCGAGGCGCAGGCGCTCGTTCGGGTACAGCGGCGTCAGCTTGGTGAAGTCCGGCCGGTTGCGGGACTCCTCCGGGTCGAGGCCGTTGATCTTGTCCACCCGCACCAGCGGGTTGAACTTCTGCCGCTGCTGCTCGCCGTCGCGCGGCTGCCGCACGGCGCCGATCAGGGCGTCGCCGCGGCGCAGCCCGTACTTGCGGACCAGCGACAACGAGACGTAGACGTCGTTCGGCCCGGCCAGGTAGCCCGAGGTGCGGACGAACGCGTAGTTCTCCAGCACGTCGAGGATGCCCGCCACGGGCAGCAGGACGTCGTCGTCGCGGACCTCGGTGTCCGTGGTGGGGCCACCCTCGTCCCCGCGGCCACCGCGCCGGCGGCGGTCGCGGAAGCGGCGACCACGACGGCCGCCCTCTTCGTCGTCGTCGCCCGGACCGCTCTGCTGGCGGTTGCGGTTCTGGTCGCGGTCGCGGCCACCCCGGTCACCGCGGTCGTCACGACCGTCACGGCCGCTCCGGTCCTGCCGGTCGCCGCGGTTGCCGCGGTCGCCCCGGTCCTGGCGCTGTTCGCGCTGCTCGGAGCGGTCCTGCCGGTCACCGCGGTCCTGCCGGTCGCCCCGGTCCGACCGCTCGCCCCGGTCCGACCGCTCAGCGCGGTCCTGCCGCTCAGCGCGGTCCTGCCGCTCGGGGCGGTCCTGCCGCTCGGCGCGCTCACCCTGCTGGCGGTCCGCCTGTGGGCGGTCGGCCTGGACGCGGTCGGCCTGGGCGGGTCGGTCGGCCTGGGCCGGCGCCTGCTGGGCGTCCGCGGCGGGAGCCTCGGGGCTGCCCGCGGGGCGGTTGGAGGAACGGCGGCGGCGGTTGCCCCGGCGGCCACCCTCCTCCTCCGCGGCGGGACGGTCGGTCACGTCGAGCTGCTGCTGGGTCGGCTTGTCCACGGCGGGAGCCGCGGCGGCCTTCTCCACGATGGGCTTCTCGACGGCCGCCTTGGGCGCCTCGGCCTTCTTCTCGGCCTTGGGCGGCGTCGCGGCACTGCCCCGACCGGAGGTGCCGCCCTGCCGCTCCTTGATGGCGGCGATCAGGTCGCCCTTGCGGAGGCCGGCCGTGCCGGTGATGCCCAGCTGACCTGCGAGTTCACGGAGTTCGGCCAGCACCATTCCAGAGAGGCCCGCGCGCTTGCGCGGCGTGGCGCTGCCGTTCGAAGGGGTGGTCAGAGCGTTCTCCTCGGCTCCGGAACTGCCGGCAGCGGGATTGGGAGCAGCAGGAGCTTGGCTGCTCAGTACATCGGTGTTGGTCACACATGTCCTTCCTGACCGGAGCGCGCCTCCTACGCGATCCAGCGGACCTGCCGTCCGACGGAATGCGGTGCGGCAGTTTCGTCCCGGTTCAGGCGGACCTGGCGACGGCGCGGAACGCGCACGAAAGCGGAGTCCTCCGGTGCGGGACTTCGGTCACACGGCGAGCGGGTGCCTTCCAGCGTCGGCCCCGTCCATACGGCACAGAGCCAAGTCACTGGAGGAATGCGATCCGGAACGAACGTCCGGGCACCACACCGGCGCCCGTGCGCGCGGTGACTGATGGCCCCGAGGGTAGACGCCGGTCCGGCCGGGTGCAACAACCGGGGCACGGCGCGTCGCATCACTCAGCCGAGTGGCGCAACCCGGACTCCGGCCAGGTCGACCGGCACCCGGCGCGCCTCGAACCCGGCCAGGTCCACCCGGGGCGGCAGCACCCCGTCGGGGGGCAGGGCCAGGACCGCGGGTCCGGCGCCGGACACCGCGGCGGCCACCCCGGCCTCCCGCAGGGACCGCACCAGCCTCGTCGTCGCAGGCCAGGCGGGTTCCCGGTAGGGCTCGTGCAGCCGGTCGTCCAACGCGTCGACCAGCCACGACGGGTCCGCGGTGAGCGCGTGCACGGCCAACGCGGACCGCCCCGCCGCGAACGCCGCGTCCTCGTGCGGCACCTTCGACGGCAGCAGACCGCGCGTGGTGTGGGTGGAGGACTCCTCCGAAGGCACCAGCACGACCGGCGTCACACCGGGGTGCGGGTCCACACGGACCGCGCGGTAGCGGTCACCGTGCGTCCACGCGATCACCACCCCGCCGAACATGGCCGCCGCCGCGTTGTCGGCGTGGCCCTCGAACTCGGCGGCGAGTTGCAACGCGCTCGTGTCCGACTCGCGACCGGCGAGGGCGAAACCGGCCGCCACGCCGGCCACGATCGCCGCCGCCGACGAGCCGAGGCCGCGCGCGTGCGGGATGGCGTTGCGGCACGTCAGCCGAAGCCCCGGCGCCCGCACCCCGACCAGCTCGCACGCCGCCCGGAACGCGCGCACGACCAGGTGGCGCTCGTCGGTGGGCACGTCGGCGGCGCCCTCGCCGGACACCTCCACCACCAGCCCGCCGTCGGTCACGGCGAAGTCCAGCTCGTCGTGCACGCCCAGCGCCATGCCCAGCGCGTCGAACCCCGAGCCGAGGTTCGCCGTGGACGCCGGCACGGTGACGCGCACACAACGGGCCGCCAGGGCCGTCACGCCAGCTCCAGGGCGGTCGCGACGGCGCCGGGGTCCACCGGCACCGGCTCGACCTCGGGCATGCCCAGCAGGGCCGTGTCGGGGTCCTTCAGGCCGTGGCCGGTGACCGTGCAGACGACCGTGGAGCCCTTCGGCAGCCGGCCGTCGGCGACCGTGGCCAGCATCCCCGCCACGCTGGTCGCGGACGCGGGCTCGACGAAGATGCCCTCGGTCGAGGCCAGCAGGCGGTAGGCCTCCAGGATCTTCTCGTCCGTCACGGCCTCGAACAGCCCGCCGGACTCCTCCTTGGCGGCCACCGCGCCGGTCCACGACGCCGGGCTGCCCACCCGGATGGCGGTCGCGATGGTCTCCGGGTCCGCCACCGGCTGCCCGAGCACCAGCGGCGCGGAGCCCGCGGCCTGGAACCCGAACATCCTCGGCGTGGCGGCGATCACGCCGTCGGCGCGGTAGTCGGAGTAACCGCGCCAGTACGCGGTGATGTTGCCCGCGTTGCCGACCGGCAGGCAGTGCACGTCGGGCGCGCGGCCGAGCACGTCGCAGATCTCCCACGCGGCGGTCTTCTGGCCGATCAGCCGCACCGGGTTGACCGAGTTGACCAGGGTGATCGGGTACTCGGTCGCCGTCTTGGAGGCCAGCTCCAGGCAGTCGTCGAAGTTGCCGTCGATCTGCAGGATCCGCGCGCCGTGGGAGACCGCCTGGGCGAGCTTGCCCAGGGCGATCTTGCCGCGCGGCACGAGCACCGCGGCGGTGAGGCCCGCCTTGGCCGCGTACGCCGCCGCGCTGGCGGAGGTGTTGCCGGTCGACGCGCAGATCACCGCGCGGATGCCGCTGGCCAGCGCGTGCGTCATGGCCACGGTCATGCCGCGGTCCTTGAACGAGCCGGTCGGGTTCGCGCCCTCGACCTTGACGTAGACCTGGCAGCCGGTCAGCTCCGACAGGTGCTCGGCGGCCACCAACGGCGTGCCGCCTTCGTGGAGGGTGACGACCTTGGCGCCCTCGGGGAGCTCGATCCGGTCCGCGTAGGCGTGGATGATGCCGGGCCACCCCGGTCGCACGCCCGCTTGGATCGTCATGTTTCTTCGCCTTCCACCCTCATCACGCTGACCACTTCCCGAACCACGGGCAGCCCGCCGATTTTGTCCACGGTCGACCGCAGTGCCGCGTCGGTAGCGGCGTGGGTGACGATCACCAGGCTGGCGTCGTCGACCCGACCCTCCTGCCGCACGGCCGCGATGCTCACGTCGTGTTCCGCGAACACCGCCGCCACCTGCGACAACACGCCCGCCCGGTCGGCGACGTCGAGACTGATGTGATACCGCGTCGGCGTCTGGCCCATCGGTCGGACGGGCAGCGCCGCGTAAGCCGACTCGCGCGGGCCGCGCCCCTGGTGCACCCGGTTGCGGGCCACCGCGACGAGGTCGCCGAGCACCGCGCTGGCGGTCGGCGCGCCACCCGCGCCCTGGCCGTAGAACATCATCTCGCCGGCCGCGTCGGCCTCCACGAACACCGCGTTGAACGCGCCGTGCACGCCCGCCAGCGGGTGGGAGCTGGGGATCATCGCCGGGTGCACGCGCACCGAGATGCCCTCGGCGCCGTCCGTGCTCACCCGCTCGCAGATCGCCAGCAGCTTCACCGTGCGGCCCAGCGCCTTGGCGGCGGCGATGTCGGCGGCGCTGACCGACGCGATGCCCTCGCGGTGCACGTCGGCGGCCGTCACCCGGCTGTGGAAGGCCAGGGACGCCAGGATCGCGGCCTTGGACGCGGCGTCGAACCCGTCCACGTCGGCCGTCGGGTCCGCCTCGGCGTACCCGAGCCGGGTCGCCTCCTCCAGGGTCTCGCCGTAGCCGGCCCCGGTGGAGTCCATGCCCGAGAGGATGAAGTTCGTGGTCCCGTTGACGATGCCCATCACCCTGGTGATGCGGTCGCCGGCCAGCGACTCGCGCAGCGGGCGCAGCAGCGGGATCGCGCCCGCCACGGCCGCCTCGAAGTACAGGTCGGCGCCGGAGGCGTCGGCGGCCTCGAACAGCTCGCCGGAGTGCTCGGCCAGCAGCGCCTTGTTCGCGGTCACCACCGACTTGCCCGCGCGCAACGCGGCGAGCAGCAGCGTCCGGGCGGGCTCGATGCCGCCGATGACCTCCACGACCACGTCCACGTCGGCCGAGGCGACCAGCGCCTCGGCGTCGGTCGTCAGCAGCTCGGCGGGCACCTCGCGGTGCTTGTTCGGCCTGCGCACGGCGATGCCGGTCAGCTCGACCGGCGCGCCGACCCGCGCGGTGAGGTCGGCCGCCTGGTCGGTGAGCAGCCGGACCACCTCGGTGCCGACCGTGCCGCAGCCCAGCAGCGCGACCCTGATCGGTTCGCCGTCGCGTTCGTGGCTTGACACTTCTCATACCTCCAGGCGGAACAGGTCTTCCTCGGTCTCCCGGCGCAGCAGCAACCGGGCCTGGCCGTCCACGACCGCGGCGAGCGCGGGCCGGGGAAGTCGGTTGTAGCCGCTGGCCATGGAGTAGCAGTACGCGCCGGTCGCGGCGACCGCGATGAGGTCGCCGGGCGCGAGGTCGTCGGGCAGCCAGCAGTCGCGCACGACCACGTCGCCTGACTCGCAGTGCTTGCCCACGACGCGGCACAGCACGGGCTGCGCGTCCTCGCCCGCGTCGCGCGAGACGAGCTTGCAGTCGTAGACCGCGTCGTAGAGGGCGGTGCGGATGTTGTCGCTCATGCCGCCGTCCACGCTCACGTACCGGCGCACCACGCCCGCGTCGAGCTGGACGTCCTTGATGGTGCCCACCTCGTACAGCGTCACCGTGCCGGGGCCGACGATGGCGCGGCCCGGCTCGACCGCGATCTTCGGCACGGGCAGCTCGGCGTGCTCGCACTCCTTGGCCACGATGTCACGCAGCTGCCTGGCCAGCTCGGCGGGCGGCGGCGGGTCGTCGTCGGCGGTGTAGGCGATGCCGAGGCCGCCGCCGAGGTCCACGGTCGTGACGTGGTCGAGCAGCTCGCCGCCGTGCTCGTCGCGCAGCTCCGCGAGCAGCCCGATGACCCGGCGCGCGGCGACCTCGAAGCCGCTGGCGTCGAAGATCTGGGAGCCGATGTGGCTGTGCAGGCCGATCAGGCGCAGCCCGTCGGACTTCAGCACCCGGCGCGCCGCCTCGGCCGCGTCGCCGGAGGACAGCGAGAAGCCGAACTTCTGGTCCTCGTGCGCGGTGGCGATGAACTCGTGCGTGTGCGCCTCGACACCCACCGTCACCCGGATCATCACCGGCTGCACGCGTCCGCGTTCGCGGGCGACCTGGTCCAGCCGGGCGATCTCGTAGAACGAGTCCAGCACGACCGCGCCCACGCCGGCGTCGACCGCGGCGGCCAGCTCGGCCACGGACTTGTTGTTCCCGTGCAGCGCGATCCGCTCCGGCGGGAACTCGGCGCGCAGCGCCACGGCCAGCTCGCCGCCGCTGGCCACGTCGATGCTCAGGCCCTCCTCGGCGACCCACCGGGCCACCGCGACGGACAGGAACGCCTTGGACGCGTAGTGGACCCGGGTCGGGTCGCCGAACGCCTCGGCGTGCTCGCGGCAGCGGGCGCGGAAGTCGCCCTCGTCCATCACGAACAGCGGCGTGCCGTGCTCCTGGGCGAGCTGCCGCACGTCCACGCCCGCCAGGCGCACCGCGCCGTCGTCGCCGCGTTCGGCGTTGCGCGGCCACACCTGCGGGTGCAGGTCGCCGAGCGCCCGCGCGGAGGACGGCCGGTTGCCCGCCGTGTTCGACGGGACCATGACGTCGGCGTGCCGGGGACCGGCCGGGTGCGCGCGCATCACATGCGCTCCGGCGCGGTCACGCCCAGCAGCGCGAGGCCGTTGGCGAACACCTGGCGGGTGGCCGCGCACAGGCTCAGCCGGGCCCGGTGCAGCTCGGTCGTCTCCTCGTCGCCCCTCGGCAACACCCGACAGGCCTCGTAGAACCGGTGGTAGGTGCCCGCCAGCTCCTCCAGGTACCGCGCGACGCGGTGCGGTTCGCGCAGCTCACCGGCGGTGGCGACGACGCGCGGGAACTCGCCGACGGTGCGGATCAGGTCGCCCTCGCGGTCGTGCGCGAGCAGGTCGACCGCGTCACCCCGCGTGACGCCGAGGTCGGCGGCGTTGCGCAGCACCGACGACAGCCGGGCGTGCGCGTACTGCACGTAGAAGACCGGGTTGTCGTTGCTCCGCTTGCGCAGCAGGTCGAGGTCGATGTCCAGGGACGAGTCCGCCGAGGAGCGGGTCATGGCGTACCGGGCGGCGTCCACGCCGACCGCGTCCACCAGGTCCTGCATGGTGATCACGGTGCCCGCGCGCTTGCTCATCCGCACCGGCTTGCCCTCGCTGACCAGGTTCACCATCTGGCCGATCAGCACCTCGACCGACGCCGGGTCGTCGCCGAGCGCCGACGCGGCGGCCTTGAGCCTGCCGACGTAGCCGTGGTGGTCCGCGCCGAGCATGTAGATGCACAGGTCGAAGCCGCGCGCCCGCTTGTCCGCCAGGTACGCGATGTCACCGGCGATGTACGCGGGGTCACCGTCGCTCTTGATGACCACGCGGTCCTTGTCGTCGCCGAACTCGGTGGACCGCAGCCACCAGGCGCCCTTGTCGAAGTACAGCGCGCCGGAGTCCTTGAGCTGGTCGACGGCCTTGGCGACGGCGCCGGACTTGTGCAGCGAGTCCTCGTGGAAGAAGACGTCGAAGTCGGTGCCGAAGTCGTGCAGGTCCTTCTTGATCTCCTCGAACATGAGGCCGACGCCGATGCGGCGGAACACCTCGTGCGAGTCCTCGGCGGTCAACGCGCCCGGCTCCTGCCGCAGCACCTCGGCGGCGATGTCGCCGAGGTAGTCGCCCGCGTAGCCGTCCTCCGGCGCGGGCTCGCCCTTCGCGGCGGCGATCAGGGACCGGACGAACCGGTCGATCTGCGCGCCCGCGTCGTTGAAGTAGTACTCGCGGGTGACCGCGCCGCCGTTGGCGGCCAGGACCCGGCCGAGCGCGTCGCCGACCGCGGCCCAGCGGGTGCCGCCCAGGTGGATGGGGCCGGTCGGGTTCGCCGAGACGAACTCCAGGTTGATCCGGACGCCGGCGAACTGCTCGCCGCGGCCGTACGCCTCGCCCGCCGCCAGCACGTCCCGCACGATCGCGCCCTGGGCGTCCGCGGCGAGCCGCAGGTTCAGGAAGCCGGGGCCGGCGACCTCGACCGAGGCGATGGCGTCGGTGCCGGTCAGGGCGTCGGCGAGCCAGCCGGCCAGGTCGCGGGAGGCCACGCCGACCTTCTTGGCGGTCTGCAGGGCCACGTTGGTGGCGTAGTCGCCGTGCTCGGGGTTGCGGGGGCGCTCGATCGTGACCGCTGTCGGCAGGGCGGCGGGGTCGAGGCCGCGGGTGGACAACACGTCCACGGCCGTCGCACGGACCAGTTCAGCGAGCGCAGCGGGAGTCACCCGACAAGTCTAGGGAAGCGTTCCCGCTGGTCTCGACCGGGATGCGCGTCCCGCGAAGTGGGAACGGCAACTGTTGACGACCACCCGGCGTGACGGCCAGTTGACGGTGATCAGACATGGTATCCCTACACTGGCCCGCGGCATGGGCGTATGACGAGACTGAGGCGGACATGACCAGCGGCAAGAAGACGAAGGCCGCGCGCTCCAGCGTTGCGGCGGCGCGCTCCTCGGTGGTGGCCAAGAAGCCGAAGCCGTGGGGGACCATCATCGCGGTGGTGGCCGTGCTGGCCCTGGCCGGCACCGTGTTCGGTTACGCGTACAGCCAGATCGCGGACCGCAACGCGAAGGAGCAGGCCCTCGCCCAGTGGAATCCGTCCGAGGAGAACAAGGACCCCTCGGACAAGATCGCGGGCGTGACCAAGCGCGAGTACGCGCCGGGCAAGCACGTGGACGCGCCGAAGCGGGTCGCGTACGACTTCTCGCCGCCGTTCGGCGGGCCGCACGACAACCAGTGGGCGGACTGCAACGGCGTGGTCTACCCCACGGCCGTGCGCACCGAGAACATGGTCCACGCGATGGAGCACGGCTCGCTGTGGTTGGCCTACAACCCCGACCTGGTGACCGGCGAGGCCCTGGACAAGCTCAAGAGCCGGATCGACGGCCAGCCGTTCTCGATGATGTCGCCGTACCCCGGCCTGGACAAGCCGATCTCGCTGCAGACGTGGGGTCACCAGCTGAAGCTCGACAGCGCCGACGACGAGCGCATCGACCAGTTCATCCAGTCGCTGCGGCGCAACCAGTACACCTACCCCGAGGTCGGCTCGCCGTGCGACAACGCCGCCTTCGTGGACAACCCGGCCCCGTTCGTCGCCGAGGCGCCGGGCCCGGACGCCGAGTCGATGGGCAACGAGGCCGAGAGCGCGCGGAACAACCCCGCGGCGGCCTCCTCCACGGCGCCGTCGTCGGGCAGCTGAGCACGTGACCGACCGGTCCGAGACCACCCCCAGGCGGAGCAGCTCCGCCTGGGTGGTGGTCTCGGTCGCCGTGGTCGCCACCTTGCTGCTGGGCGCGGCGGTCGGTCTGCTCATCAAGCTCCCCGGGTCGGACTCGGCCGCCACGCCGGCCGCCGACTCCGTGGACGTCGGGTTCTCCCAGGACATGGCCATGCACCACCTCCAGGCGGTGCAGATGGCCAACATCGCCCGCGACCGGACGGCCGACGGCAACATCCGGTCGTTCGCGTTCGACGTCTCCAGCACGCAGCTGGAGCAGGTGGGCCGCATGAAGGGCTGGCTGATGCTGTGGGGTCAGCCAGAGCAACCGTTGCAGGGCCGCCACATGGCCTGGATGACCGCGGACGGGGAGCACGGCCACAGCGCCACCGCGGCCACGTCCGCCGGCAGTCCGATGCCGGGCATGGCGACCTCCGAGGAGCTGGCCGAGCTGCGGTCGCTGTCCGGCGTCGAGTTCGACGTCTACTTCCTCCAGCTGATGCTGCGACACCACCGGGGCGGCACCTCCATGGTGCGCTACGCGGTCGACCACGCCGGCGAGCACGCCGTGCGCACTCTCGCGGAAAGCATGCTCAAGTCGCAGGCCAGTGAAAGCGAGTACATGGAACGGCTCATCGCCGAACGTGGGGCGCAACCGCTCGCCAAGTGAGCGACCCGGCGCCGACGCTTTTCACCTTGCCACCCGCTTCTCCTCTCCGATACGTTCCGAATCAAGGCAGCAGGCGGCTGCCACGAGGGGACGACAATGAAGCGAATCGGGGCAATTCTGGCTGCGCTCTTCTCGGTGTTGGCGATCATGGTGGTCGTCAATCCGTCGGCGCAGGCGAGCAATTCCAGCACGAGCGGCTGCACGAACGTGTTCATCGAGTACGAGTCCATCAACTCGACCCTGCGGTACGTGTACTGGGTGGAGTCGCGCAACGTCTGCGGCCCGTACCCCGGCCACTTCCAGACGTACGGCGTCAACGACGTGGACCGCAACCCGATCCTCAACCACCGGGTCTACATCAACCAGTACTTCAACCGCGGCGGCTGCATCACCGGCACCGGTTGGCGGAACGACGGTGGCGGCAATTTCTTCAACATGGGCAGCACCTGCACCCTGATCGCCTGATCTCACCGCGAATGCCGCGGCCCTCGGTTTCGGGGGTCGCGGCATTCGTGCGTTCGGCGATGAATTCGCTCCGGCGGCGGTCCCGCCGGCGGGACGCGATTCCCGTTGTCGACGCCCGCCGGCGGGCCGCGATTCCCACAAAGCACGTCCCGCCGGCGGGACGTGATTCCCGCGGGCGGGAGGCGATTCCCCGCCGGTATTTCCCGCCGGCGGGACGGAACGCTTGGGGCAGTGGCATGAAGGTGAAGCGCGAGCACGGCGACACGTGCCGGACGGCCGGTTCGCGACGTGACGCGTGTGGCCGCCGGTGTGCACGGGGCAGGTGTTTGCTGGCGCGGCACCTGCCCCGCGGCACGGTCGAAAGGGGACCACGTCCCCCGTACTCCCCTTTCGACTCCCCTTCTAACAGCGGAAGGAACACACCCTCCAGGAGGAGGTACGGTCACGCTACGTCGTTACCGACGAGTTCGTTCCTACGACTTTCGAGTGAATCACCAGGTGAGAGCCACTCGACTACCGTCAGAGAGTCACAGCACCGCGCCGGTCGAACACGAGGTCGCGCGCCGACCGCAACCCGATCGCGATGGCGCCGCTGAGCACCGCGCCGTCGCCCAGCTCGCCCGCCACGATCCGCGGCACGAGCGGCGTCATCCGCCGCAGCGCCGCCTCCATCGGCTCCTGCAGCAGGTCGGTGTTGCTGCCGACGCCGCCGCCGAGGACCACCAGCCCCGGGTCGACCACCGCCACCACCGACGCCACCACGAACGCCAGCCGCTCCGCCTCGTCGCGCACCGCGAGCAGCGCCCGCTCGTCACCGGCCCTGGCCGCCGCGAACACCTCCCGCGCCGACCGCGCCGCCAGGCCGTGCCGCTCGGCCAGCGCCACCACGGACTCCGCCGCCGCCGCGGCCTCCACCTGGCCGCGCCGCCGTCCGTCCTCTTCGGACTGGCCGAGGTAGGGCAGGTAGCCGACCTCGCCCGCCGCGCCGTGCGCGCCGCGGAACAACCGGCCGTCCACCACGATCCCCATGCCGATCCCGGTGCCGACCGTGACGCACACGAACACGTCGACGTCCCGGGCCGCCCCGTGCGCCTGCTCGCCGACGGCGGCCAGGTTCGCGTCGTTCTCCACCACCAGGTCCGCGCCCAGCGCGGCTTCCAGGTCGTCCAGCAGGCCGGGGCGTTCCCACCCGGGCAGGTTCGGCGCGTGGTGCAGCGTCCGGTCGCGCGGGTCGGGCACGCCGGGCGTGCCGACCACCTTCACCACCAGGTCCGCCGGCGACAGGCCGGCGTCGGACACCGTGCGCTCGGCCAGTTCCCGCACCGTGCGGACCAACGCCGAGGCCGAGCGGCACCGGTTGCGCTCGTCGGACCGCGCGATCACCGAACCGGCCAGGTCCGCCACCGCCACCCGGATCCGCTCCCTGCCGATGTCGACGCCGAGCACGTGCCCCGCCGCCGGGTTCGGCTCGTAGACCACGGCCGAGCGGCCCGGTCCCGCCGACGTGCGGCCGGTGGTGCGCACCAGGCCGTGCTGCTCCAGGTCGAGCAGCGCCTGGCCGACGGTCGGCTTCGACAGGCCGGTGTCCTGGGCGATGCGCGGCCTGGTCGCCGGACCTCCCACCCGCAGCCGGTCGAGCACCGCGCGCTGGTTGAGCACGCGCATCCCCGCCGGGGTGCCCACCTGGGGCGAGTTCGGGGCCGTCACAGTGCGCGAGTGTAGATCGGGTGGAGCAGCGCCCGGACAGGCTTGCGGACAAGATGCGCGGGCACCCTTGACATCGATGTCAGCAACCCATTTGCTTCGCTAAAGATCGGGTCGGTATGGGCGAAAGGCGTGCGCGATGGGGCACATGCGGGGCAGGAGATCGCTGGTGGTCGTCTCGACCATCGCGCTGGCGCTGGGGACCGTGGGAGGCTGGCCCTCCGCGACCGCCGCACCGGGGGAGCCAACCGTGAGCGAGACGCTCTTCGCCACGTCGTTCGAGGACGGGCAACCGCAGCCGACCTGGACGAGCACCGTGGAGACCGGCCCGGACGGCACGCCGAAGACCGCGGGCGTCGACGGCTCGGACTCCACCGGCATCCCCGGCAACGTCACCGACCGCGTCGTCGACGTGGTGGCCAACTCCGAGAACTCCGGTTCCGGCGAGGTCGCGGCCAACCTGGTCGACGCCAACGTCTCGTCGAAGTGGCTCACCTTCACGCCGACCGGCTGGGCGCGGTTCACCTTCAACGAGCCCGTCGCGGTCAAGCGCTACGCCCTGTCGTCGGCCAACGACGCGCCCGAGCGCGACCCGAAGGACTGGACGCTGCGCGGCTCCGACGACGGCACGACGTGGACCCCGGTCGACACCCGCGCCGGCGAGGCGTTCGCCGAGCGGTTCCAGACCAAGGTCTACGACCTGGCGAACACCACGGCGTTCAAGCACTACCGGCTCGACATCTCCGCGACCGCGGGCGGCGTGGACCTCATCCAGCTGGCCGAGGTCCAGTTCTCCGACGGCTCCACCACTCCGCCGGCGAAGAACATGCGCACCACCGTGGGCAAGGGCGCCAACGGCGGGTACAACGCGAAGGCGGGCGCCGGGTTCACCGGCGTGAAGGCCCTGCGGTACCAGGGGACGCACGTCGCCGAGGGGCGCGGCTACTCCTACAACAAGGTCTTCGACGTCGACATCCCGGTCACGTCGAGCACCGAGCTGTCCTACCTGATCTTCCCGTCGTTCACCACGGACGACCTGAACTACCCGGCCACCTTCGTCTCGGTCGACCTCGCGTTCGCCGACGGCACCTACCTCAGCGACCTCGGCGCGCGCGACCAGCACGGGTTCGAGCTGTCACCACGCGGCCAGGGCGCGGCGAAGTCGCTCTACACCAACCAGTGGAACCGGGTCGCGTCCGTCGTCGGTCAGGTCGCCGCGGGCAAGACGATCAAGCGCGTCCTGGTGGCCTACGACAACCCGAAGGGACCGGCCGGGTTCAACGGCTGGGTCGACGACATCGCGGTGAAGTCCGCGCCGGCCGCGGTCGACCGGCCGCGCCCGTCGGACTGGGTGCTGACCACCCGCGGCACCAACTCCAGCGGCTCGTTCTCGCGGGGCAACAACTTCCCGGCCACCGCGGTGCCGCACGGCTTCAACTTCTGGTCGCCCATGACCAACGCGGGCTCGATCAGCTGGCTGTACGAGTACGCGAAGAACAACAACCGGGACAACCTGCCGACGTTGCAGGCGTTCACCGCGAGCCACGAGCCGAGCCCGTGGATGGGTGACCGGCAGACGTTCCAGGTGATGCCGACCGCCGGCACGCCGACCGCCGACCGGGCCGTGCGCGCGCTGCCGTTCAAGCACGAGAACGAGACCGCCAAGGCGCACTACTACGGGGTGCGGTTCGAGAACGGGATGCGCACCGAGATCGCGCCGACCGACCACGCCGCGCTGTTCCGCTTCACGTTCGTCGACGACACCTCGAGCCTGGTCTTCGACAACGTCAGCAACAGCGGCGGGCTCACGCTCGACCCGGCGACCGGCGTGGTGACCGGCTTCTCCGACGTCAAGAGCGGCCTGTCCACCGGCGCGACCCGGCTGTTCGTGTACGGCGTGGTGGACAAGCCCGTCGTCTCCAGCGGTCGGCTGACCGGCGCGGGCCGCGACGACGTGGCCGGCTTCTTCCAGTTCGACACGTCCGGCGACAAGACCGTCACGATGAAGATCGCCACCTCGCTGCTGGGCGTCGACCAGGCCAAGCGCAACCTGGAGCTGGAGGTGTCCTCTTCGGACACGTTCGACTCGGTGCGCGACCGAGCGCAGCAGGCGTGGGACCGGGTGCTGGGCACGGTCGAGGTGGAGGGCGCGTCGGAGGACCAGCTGACCACGCTGTACTCCAACCTCTACCGGCTCTACCTCTACCCGAACTCGGGCTTCGAGAACACCGGCACCGCGCAGGCGCCCCGGTACCGGTACGCGTCGCCCGTGCAGCCCGCCGGGCCGTCCACGCCGACGCAGACCGGCGCGAAGGTCGTGGACGGCAAGGTCTACGTCAACAACGGGTTCTGGGACACCTACCGGACCACGTGGCCCGCGTACAGCCTGCTGACGCCCGGCAAGGCCGCCGAGCTGGCGGACGGGTTCGTGCAGCAGTACCGCGACGGCGGGTGGATCTCGCGCTGGTCCTCCCCCGGCTACGCGAACCTGATGACCGGCACGAGCTCCGACGTGGCGTTCGCGGACGCGTTCGTGAAGGGCGTCGACCTGCCCGACGCCAAGGCGGCCTACGAGGCGGCGGTGAAGAACGCGACGGTCGCGCCGCCGAACGCGGGCGTCGGCCGCAAGGGCCTGGACACCTCGATCTTCACCGGCTACACGTCCACCGCCACCGGCGAGGGCATGTCGTGGGCGATCGAGGGCTACGTCAACGACTACGGCATCGCGAACATGGCCCGCGCGCTGCACGAGAAGACCGGCGAGGCGCAGTACCAGGCGGCCTACGAGTACTTCTCGAACCGCGCGCAGAACTACATCCACATGTTCGACCCGTCGACGGGCTTCTTCCAGGGCCGCAACCCCGACGGCACGTGGCGCGTGCCCACCGACGAGTACGACCCGCGCGAGTGGGGCCACGACTACACCGAGACCGACGGCTGGAACATGGCGTTCTCGGTGCCGCACGACGGGCAGGGCCTGGCCAACCTCTACGGCGGTCGCGACGGGCTGGCCAAGAAGCTGGACGACTTCTTCGCCACGCCGGAGACGGCGAAGTTCCCCGGCTCGTACGGCGGCGTGATCCACGAGATGACCGAGGCGCGTGACGTGCGGATGGGGCAGCTGGGCCACTCCAACCAGGTGTCGCACCACATCACCTACATGTACGACTACGCCGGTCAGCCGTGGAAGACGCAGGAGAAGGTGCGCGAGATCCTGTCCCGGCTCTACCTGGGCAGCGAGATCGGCCAGGGCTACCCCGGCGACGAGGACAACGGCGAGCAGTCGGCGTGGTGGCTGTTCAGCGCCATGGGCTTCTACCCGCTGCAGATGGGCAACTCGACGTACGCGATCGGGTCGCCGCTGTTCAAGAAGCTGACCGTGCACCTGGAGAACGGGCGCTCGCTCGTGGTCAACGCCCCGGCCAACTCCGCGGAGAACATCTACGTGCAGTCGTTGGAGGTCAACGGGAAGAAGTGGGACAAGTCCTACCTGCCGCACGCGGAGATCGCCGACGGCGGGGTGCTGGACTTCCGGATGGGGTCGTCGCCGTCGCGGTGGGCCACCGGTCCGGACGCCGCGCCGCCGTCGTTGACCACGGGTTCCTCCGTCCCCGCGCCCCTGCGGGACGTGACGCTGTCCGGCACGGTGACCGGCGCGCCGGCATCGTTGGTGGACAACACCTCGCAGACCTCGGGCGCGCTGTCGTGGTTGCAGGTGGACCTGCCGTCGAACAAGGAGAGCTCGTCGTTCTACACGCTGACGTCGGGCAAGGGGGCCGGCGACCCGACGTCCTGGGTGCTGAAAGGCTCCTACGACGGGACGAACTGGTCGACGGTGGACGAGCGGTCCGGCGAGGCGTTCGCGTGGCGGCAGCAGACGCGGGCGTTCAAGATCGCCCGACCGGGGCACTACCGGCACTACCGGCTGGAGTTCCCGGGCTCGGTGACGGTGGCGGAGTTCGAGCTGCTGGCCAAGCCGTTCGTGGCGTGCACGGCCACGGTGACCGGTGAGCACGCCGGGCCGTTGCGCGTGCAGTCGGGCGTGACCTGCGTGGACGGCGCCTCGGTGACCGGTCCCGTGACCGTGGCGGCCGGCGCGTCGCTGTACGTGTTCGGCGGCGAGGTCAAGGGTCCGGTGAACGCCACCGGCGCGGCGGCGGTCGTGCTGGTGGAGACGTCGGTCGGCGGGCCGGTGAACGTGACCGGGACGTCCGGGCAGGTGTCGCTGGAGCGGGTCACCGTCGGCGGGCCGGTGCGGCTGGTGGACAACAAGGGCGGCACGGTCGTCGCGGGCAACACCGTGGGCGGGCCGCTGTCGTGCACCGGGAGCAGCCCCGAACCGGTGAACAACGGGTGGGTGAACGCGGCGAGCGGGCCCAAGACGGGTCAGTGCGCCAAGCTGTAGGTCGTCGACCGGGTCACCAGGAGATTTCGCGGCACCTCTGCGCGGAGTCTCCTGGTTCGACCTGGAGCGTGGCGTGCTCGATGTGGTAGCGCTCGGCCAGCAGCGCCTGCGCCGCGCGCAGCACGTCGGCCGGGTCCACCAGGTCGCGGGTGGTGAGGTGCGCGGAGGCGACCTCCATGCCGGAGGTGAGCGTCCAGACGTGCAGGTCGTGCGCCTCGGCCACGCCGGGCAGGCGGCTCAGGTCGGCTTTCATCTCGGCGACGTCCAGCCGTTCCGGGGCGTGCTGGAAGAGGATGCGCAGCGCGCTCGCGGCCAGCTTGTACGTGCGAGGGAGGACGAACAGGCCGATCGCGACACCCATGACCGGGTCGGCGTAGCGCCACCCGAAGACCAGCGTGACGACACCGCTGACGAGCACGCCGACCGACCCCACGAGGTCGGCCAGCACCTCCAGGTACGCGCCGCGGACGTTGATGCTGTCCTTCGCGCCTTCCCTGAGCATGAAGAACGAGACGACGTTGGCCACGAGGCCGGCGGTCGCGGCCAGCACGACGGGCAGGCCGGGCACCTCGGGCGGGTTGCCGAACCGGCCGACGGCTTCGTGGACGACGTAGCCGGCCACGCCGAACAGCAGCACGGCGTTCGCCAGCGCCGCCAGCACCTCGGCCCGGTAGAGGCCGAACGTGCGGCCACCGCCCGTTCGCGCGCGGCGGGCCAGCATGATGGCCGCCAGCGCCATGCCGACGCCCAGGACGTCGGTGAGCATGTGGGCGGCGTCGGAGATCAGGGCCAGCGAGCCGGTGGCCAGGCCGACGACGAACTCCAACGCCATGAACGCCGCGCCGATGCCGAAGGCGACCCACAGGCGACCGAGGTGCTTGGCGCTCCCCGACGACACACCGTGGCCGTGTCCGTGACCCATGAGCGGAACATATAGTCACATGCGCATGAGTGCAACTCGACTGTCAGGGGCGCCACAACCGTCCCAAGGCGCGGACCAGGCCGGGCGCGATCCGGTGACCCAGGTACGCCGCCTTCGCCTCCATCGTGACGGGTACCACCGCCCGGTGGTCGTCCACCACCTTCAGGACTTCGGCCGCGACCTTCTCCGGCCCGAAGCCGCGCCGGCGTGCCGCGTCGTCCGCCCGGCGGCGTCGTTCCTCCTGCTCGGCCGG
This sequence comes from Saccharothrix sp. 6-C, assembly GCF_016695385.1. Taxonomy (NCBI): domain Bacteria; kingdom Bacillati; phylum Actinomycetota; class Actinomycetes; order Pseudonocardiales; family Pseudonocardiaceae; genus Saccharothrix; species Saccharothrix sp. 6-C. The sequence continues at coordinate 7,244,961 of NZ_CP064192.1, forward strand.
TGAGGCGCCGGCGAACGTGAAGGTCTTGGTGAGGTCGGTGCGCACGGCCCCGGGGCACAGCGCGGTCACCTTGATCCCGTGCCGCCGCAGTTCGGCGTCCAGGCACTGGGCCAGCATGAGCACCGCGGCCTTCGTGGTCGAGTAGGCGGGCAGCGCGGCGTTCGGCAGGTAGCCGACCACCGACGACGTGACGACCAGGTGCCCGCCCTCACCCCGGTCCACCATGCGCGGCGCGAAAGCCCTCAGCGTGTGCACGACACCCCAGAGATTGACGTCCACGACCCGCCGCCAGTCCTCCTCCGACGTGCGGAGGAACGAGCCGACCACGCTGATGCCCGCGTTCGCCATCACCACGTCCGGCACCCCGTGCCGCGCCACGACCTCGTCCGCCACCGTTCGCACCGCCGCCGAGTCCGCCACGTCGACCCGGTACGCGTGCCCACCGACCCGTTCGGCCGTCTCCCGCGCCTTCGCCTCGTCCACGTCCAGCACGACCACCTCGGCGCCCTGTCGCCCGAAGGCCAGCGCCGTCGCCCGGCCGATCCCGCTGCCCGCCCCCGTGACGACCACCAACCGCTTCCGCCGCTTGCCGTCGACCGCGTCCGCGATGTGCCGGGCCACGTGCTCCGGGTGCGTCCGCGGCGCCCAGTGCCCGGCGTGGATCGTGCTCCGCGTCAACTCGTCGACCCAGGGCTCCGCCGCCTCCAAGTGCTCCCGCACCACGTACGGGTCCTTCGCCAACTCGATCTGGTGAACCGGCACCGACACCCGTGCCGCGGGCAACCCCCGCCCGACGTTCGCCCGGTACAACCCCAACCCGTTGACCAACTCCCGCCGCCCCGCCCGCAACCACTTCCGCACCGGAGGCAGCGCCCACACCAACTCCGGCGCTACCGGCACCTTGAACCCCGCGATGTACCAGGACCGAGCCAGGACCTTGAGCACCTTCACCGGCCGCAGACGATTGCGCCTGACCCAGTCCGCCACCTGCCCCAGGTCCGGCCCGGAGATGCTGGTGAACGACCGGAACAACTCGGGCCTCGCCGCCACCGCCGCCCACCCCTGCAACGACCCCCAGTCGTGCCCGACGAGGTGCACCGGCCCACCGACCGCCTCCACCACCGCCACGAGGTCCTCGACCAACCGCTCAAGCCGATACCCCTGGCTCCCCCGAGGCGCGTCCGACCCACCAGCTCCCCGCACGTCGAACCGCACCACCCGGAACCGCTCCCCCAACCTCGCCGCCACCCCCTCCCAGACGTCGGACGTGTCCGGGAACCCGTGCAGCAACACCACCGGAACCGCCCCGGCCACCCCGCTCTCGACCACCCGAATCCGCAGGTCATCGACCCGAACCACCCACTCGCGTCCTGGCTGCACAACCCAAGAGGGTAGGGGGTGAAACCCGCTGTCCCGAGTGCGCTAAGCTTCCACCCGTAGCTGCGGCCCCCGTAGCTCAGGGGATAGAGCACCGCCCTCCGGAGGCGGGAGCGCAGGTTCGAATCCTGCCGGGGGCACCAAAGTAGTCACATTCAAACCTTCGACCCTCTGAACAGGGATCGAAGCAAGATCCAGAAGACCCCCAGCAGCGCTCAGCGCCCTGGGGGTCTTCTCGTTGGGATCGCCACCCTCTTTACCCTCGTTCAAGCCATCTGCCAGCTCAGATGCTGGCGACAGCCTTGCTCGCCCTCGCTCCATGACCTCGCTTCCAAGCAGCACGTCGAACGGCTCCGCCAACGTGCCCCGCACCCCTTCGTCGTCGATGTACAGGTGCGTGAAGAACGCCTGGTTGAACAGCCGACGCAAGAACGGGCCAGCCGTTCTGTAGGCGCCGTGGCAGTCACGGGCCAGGTCCAGAGCAGCGGTCAGGTTCCCTTCGATCCGGTCGAACTCCGCGGCTGCCCCAGCCAGGCGCTGCTCGATGCTGGCTAGCTGCTCGCTGATGCGTTGCTGCTCCCCGGCGATCAGGTCCATCGGGACGGCGCCGGTGTAGATCGCTTCGACCAACTTCTCTCGGCGTGCCATCAAGGCGGCTCGCTCACCAGACAGGTGCTTGCGCTCCTGCTCGGCCTCGCTGCGATACGAGGCCAGCTCGGACCGAAGCCCTGCCTCTACGGCGTCGCGCAGTGCGGGATCCATACGCACCGTCGCCCAGTAGTCCTCGACCAGCTTCTCGATCTTCGCTACCAGCAGCGCCTTGCGAGTACAGGTAGTGCGCTTCTGGTGCCGACCGAGGCATATGAAGTACGGGTAGGTCATGCCGTGGCGGTTCTTGGCGTTCGTGATGATCAGCCTGCTGCCGCAGTCGCCGCAGAAGACACTGGACTTGAGGTAGTGCCGGTGGTCACGCTGCTTCTCGCCGACCAAGTGCGCAGCCAGAACATCCTGGACTTTCTGCCAGGTGACCGGGTCGACCAGCGGCTGATGCCTGCCGGGATGCCGAACACCCCGGTAGACGACCTCTCCCTTGTAGTACGGGTTGGTTAGGATCGAGTGCAGGACGTTCGGCCGTACCGGCCGCGCCGGGTACTTCGGCGTGCGACGCGTACGCAGACCTCGAGTCTCGAGCTCGTCGGCAAGCGTCCGCAGCGTCCAGTTGCCGGAGGCGAACGCTACGAAGGCCCAGGCGATCAGCTCAGCGCGTTCCGGGTCAATCTCGACAGTGCGCTCCTCGCGCCCTTCGGACGTGAACCGGCCGACGTTGCGGTAGCCGAGCGGAGCCTTGCCAGGCGTGCCGCCGGTCTTAGCCTTCTGGCTCATGCCCTTGTGCACCTCGGTGGCGAGGTTGCGCGAGTAGAACTCCGCGATCGAGGACATGATGCCGTGTAGCAGCATGCCTGACGGCGTCTCGTCGATGTTCTCGGTAGCCGACACGAGCGCGGCGCCCGACTTCTTGATCGCCATCGTGATCTCGACGTCGTCTGCGCGGTTCCGGGCGAGGCGGTCCACCTTGTGCACCAGCACGTAGTCCACCCGGTTTGAAGCCAGGTAGCGCAGCATGCGCTGCAGGTTCGGCCGGTCAGCAGACTTGGCGGACTCGCCCGCGTCGACGAACTCCTCGATGATGACGGCATCGAGGCTCTCTGCCTTACGCCGGAGCGCGTCACGTTGAGCCGGGATGGAGAAGCCCTCGGCCTGCCCGCCTTTTTCGGCTTGCTCCTTGGTGGACACACGGAGATACGCGATGGCGGTCGCCAAGGAGCCAGTGGGTGTCATCGCTCCTCCTGTTCCTGCTCACCAGGGGTCGACCTGCCACGTTCAACGATGCCCATGAACAGGGCGCGCAGTTCCTGCTGACGGATGAAGCGCTCAGCGACCTCCACTCCGGTCATCGTGACGACCTCAGCGCCGCAGGCACGCACGCGGCCGATGACTTCCTCCAGCTGCCTCATGTCACGCGCCAGTCGGGCGTAGTCCCACACCACTACGGCTCGGATGTCGCATTGGACAGCGAGGTCGTCGAGCAGCTGCTGGAGAGCAGGCTGCCGATCAAGGTGCGCTGGCCGCCCCACATCGACGTACTCCCGCACGACGGCCAGCCCGTGTTTGTTGGCGATGCGCTGACACGCCTCACGCTGCAGCGCGACAGCAGCGGCGTCGTCCGGATGCACGGAACCCAGACGTAGGTACATGACCGCACGCCTCCTGCTAATTGCTTCGTCGCTCATACCAAGCCTCCCTTCCACGAGTTTCTCTATGCCGCTATTTCACCGGCCGCATTTACCTTTTCCGATCATACCTCTGATTTACTTAAATTCCAGTCCAATTTTCCGTTAAAGGAAATGGGCGCGTTTCACCGCGACAGGCGAGTGGAACAAATTAGAGCACCACACAGACGAATCACTTCAAGAAGACGTACAGCCGTCCTTCGAGGAACACGATGTTCCAAGTTTCACGAGCCGCCATCGACAGGCGCCGGTAGTCCAACGTGATGAAGTCGGCGAAGCCCCAGCGACTCGCGACCTGCCTGACCGCCTCCATGCAGGCTCGGGCGTCTGTCAGCTCGTCGACCAACGCCGCCATCGAGTCGAAGCTGCCGACGTAGCAGTCCTGGAAGCCCTTGAGGAGGTCCGGCTGGTCGATGGCAACGGTCGGCAGACGCAGGTACGCACTGAAAGCAGCTCCGTGCTGCTGGAGCGCCTCCCCGACCTGATCAAGCAGTGGCACGGACTGGGCCACTCCCTCCTCAGCGGACGCCGGGTCGGCTGGTGAACTTCGAGCTTCGATGTGGCGGGCGAGCCAGCCCACCCAGGTACGTACTTCGTGCTGCTCCGGCGTCTGGCTGTAGATCAGGGCCAACTCACGACTCAGTTGCTGCGGGTCGAGGCGGCCAGTGGCCGCAAAGTGATGCAGCGCCGATGGTCCTTCCGAGTACTCGTTAGCCAGCGCCCGGGCAATGGGTCGGGCGCCCCAGTCCGGCAGCGCACCGCGCGCCTCGGCCTCAAACAATGCGTCGCCGATGACATCAGCAAGGTCTTCATCTCGATCCACGGCACCGGTGAGATCGATCTCGCCGGGGCTAAGCCGCTCCTGCTCGGGGATGCCGTGGTCGTTGTCGTCAGGGTTGCGTGGTTGTCGTTCTATGGGATACCTCCTTTCGTCGTTAGTCATTGCTGACCTCGCCAGGCGTCGCGTGCCCACGGGCGATGAGCGCGGAGAACTCCGCCGTCGTGATGATCCTGAACACCGCGGGCTGGATGGCCTTGTCCCCAGCGAAGGCGGCCTCCAAAGCCGCACGCCGGACAGCGTCGGGCACCACCCAGACAACGGCCGGAAAGAGGCCGTGCTTCGCCTGGTGGGCGCCCGTCCGGGCGTACCGCTGGTAGACCTTGGCCTTGCGCACGACGACCGGTGGATGCTCCGTCGCCAGGTCGGCCTCGAACCACCAGTGGTCTTCGTAGTCGCCGCTCGCAGTGACGGCGTAGAGGTCGGGTTTCAGCCACTCAACCGTGCCGTGTTCCCCGATGAACGAGCGCCAGCAGGACGGCTCGGTGTCGACCGTGAGCACCTCTACCGCCTGTTGGGCCTGCAACTCGTACAAGCCGATCGCCAAGTCGGCCACGGCGAGCGTGTGAGCAGTAAAGGCTGGTGACGGTTCGACGTAGCGGCGACGGTGCTTCTCGCCGTGCATGGTGCGCTGCAACCGCTCCCCCGCAGCACCGAGTTGCCACGTGATGCCCGACGACCCGGCACGTACACCTCCGATGCGCCGTCCCAGCCGGGCAACCAGATTGTGGGCTTCAAGCCGACCGAGCACCCGCATGACAGCGGTGGCGGCTGCACCAAGACTGGCGTGGCCGGAGGCGAAGTGAAGCCTGCGAATCTGTGCGGTGGTGAGCAGCCGGAAGGAACGCAGCGACGCCAGGATCGCGAGATCGCGCTCCGAGAGATGCTGCAACAGGCTGGTCGTCGTACTTGGGCTCATGACCAGCCTCCTGGCGCGCGTCCGGGGCAGCCGTCCGGGACGACACCGTGACCCCCGGATCGGGGGTCAGTCCCATCCGGGATAGGGAAACGTGATGGCTTTGAGCTGCGAGAACGTAGCGCCAAGGTCGTCGCGGATAGACGCGCGGACAGACGGCTGAACCAAGACGCGTCGCTAGCCACACCAGCCCTCGAAGTCGCCTCGAACAAGCTCATCGCTGCCTCCGCTTTCGGCCGATGGGCTCAGACACACCGGACAACACAGCGGTAGAGCCATCGGCACGTGCCTTACTGGTGTCGGTGCTGGTCTGTTCCGAGCTGTCGGGTGCGTAGTTGGCGCGCGTAGCGGCCCGCACTTGATCCGGATGGCGGATCGCCGGAGGCGGTGGCAGCGTCCGCACCAAGGCCCAACCGGAGGGATGCCCGTCCGCAACGAGGTTGGCGTACGCGTGGAAGCGGGGCAGGGCGACGAAGTCCTCCGGGCCGAGGTCACGTGCGAGCTTGGCCGCTTCGCGGGCGTCCTCGTGCTCGGTGGCGAAGATGACCTTGGATCGCGCGTTCATGTCGACGGCGGTCCGAAGCGCAGGCGGGAACTGCGCGCGGAACTGTGCAGCCAGGAACCAGCCGACCGAGAGCGACCTCGATACCGCGAGCGCGTCGGCGAGCGAGAGCGGCAGATTCAGGAAGCGGGGCGCCTCGTCGACGTACACCACGCCGGGACGCTTCTGCGCGTCCGGCTCGTCGGCGCGCTCCTGGGTAGCCTGCCAAAGATCAGCGACGATCAGGCTGCCGAGAAGTGAGGCCGTGCCTGGCCCGATGATGCCTTCGTTGAGTGGCACCAGCACGACCTTGTTCTGCCGGAAGGTGTCCCGCAGCCGGAACCGGCCACCCTGCTGACCCAGCATCCGGATGAGCGCAGGCCGGAGCAGGAACTGGCGCAGCTTGTTCAGCGGTGCAGCGATGGCTGCCGCCTGCGCTGCCGGGGACTGGCTGTCATACCAGGCCCAGAACCCCGCCAGCGCCACATCGTCTCGGACATGGCCTACCTGTCGACGGCGGAAGACCGGATCGGTCAGCAGTGTTGGCAGGTCGAGCAGCGTTGCCGGGCGCTCGTCGGTGCTGGCGCGGGCGAGCGTGCGCAAGCTGGCGCTGAAGATGTCGGCTGTGCGTGGACCCCAGCCGTCGCTGAACACCGCTTCGAAGACAGCCAGGATGCCATCGACCACCACATCCGGGTCGCGGCCCGTGACGTCGAGCGGGTTGAAGCCGACGGGCAGCTCATCCGCTGCGTTCAGCTCAACAACGTCGGCCAGGCGGTGTTGCGGGATGCGCGAGAGGATGTCGTCGATGAGCTGGCGCTTGGGATCGAGTACGGCGACCGGTCGACCGCCATCGACGTCGGCGAGGATGAGGTGAAGGAGGGCGTTGGACTTGCCCGAGCCGCTCGGACCGAACGTGACCCCGTGGTACGTCTGGTCCTGTGCGCTGATGCCGAGCTGTCGGTCATCGCCTGGTGCGGCGCTCTCGGCGAACACCCGAGGACCGGTGTGGACGGACGTGGCGGCGCGAAGAGCCTTCGGATGGGCCGCGGGCAAGCCAGGAAAATTGCCATCTCCCAGCGGCCAGCCGAGCAGGCCCACCAACTCGCTGACCGCGAGGTGCAGCGGCCAGCGCCAAGGAAGCTTGACGTTGTTGACCGCCTTCGGTGGCAGCCGCACCAAGTCGATGCGGACGCCAGGTGACTGGGCGGTCGCGATGGCGCTCAAGGCGCTCGTGATGAACCGCCGCGTCCTGTCGATGTCGGCGCTGGCAGCACCCAGACGCACCACCGCGGCGAAGCCACCGTGAGCCAGGCGCTCTCGCATCCGAGCGCGGAGTTCGGTACTGGCGGGCCGGTCGCCCTCCAAGAGCGCGCGCAGAAAAGAGCGCCCTGGTGCGGGCGCGTTGGCGGGAACGATGCGGGGAGCATGGCGCGGTCCGAGTGCTACCTGCACCACAAGGTGGTCCCCTGGATACTTTGCAGCAGCGAGTGCCGAGAGCAGGGCTCGCGTGGTGCCTTCCGGCCGGTCGCTCAGCAGCGGCAGTCCTGGCGGCATGATGCGAAGCTCGGCAGCTACGTCGACCGCGCGGCGTGGGGTGTTGGTTCCCGTGCTTGGCGAGGTCAGGAGGGTTCCGGGGATGAGATCGCCGAGCAACCGCCGCACAACGTGGACATCGGTTGCTCGGCAGCCGATCAAGTAGCGGACGCCCGCACTATCGGCGCGGACTTCCAGCACGAGCCGCATACCCGTACGGTCAGCGGCCAAGCCCTCGAGGAACCGAACAACGACGCCCAGGTCCAAGGGCCTCGGCAAGTGCAGGCCCGAGAAGACGATGTCGGCAGCCTTACCCATCGACTGCCCCCTCGCCCCGCCCCATGGGCCGCTGGTCGCCGTTCCCTGCGTCCTGGACGTGCTCGGCTTGGGCCTGCTTCTCCAGGTCGGCCACCACCAAGCCGAGTAGCGCCTTGCTGAGCTTCTCAATGTCCACCGGCTCACGCCGGATACCGCGTACGGTGTAGCGACGATCGACGCCCCGCAGACGACGGGACTGGCGGTGGTTCTTTTTCTTGACCATCTTGGACGGACCTCCTTTCGTTACACGACGAGCCGGGATGTTGCCGGAAACGCAACAGATAATTTCCGGATCAACTTATGAACTATGTTTACCGTCTCGTCAACTATGATTGTTAATTCCACAACGCTCCACCCCTGCCGAGTGGGACAGTCACCAGCGCGAGCGCCGCCAGCGGATAAAAGCCGTCACGGCCCAGGTGAACACTGCGAGCAGTGCACCACCGACAAGCCACGGCACGATGGGCTTCAGGTAGATGACCGCGAGGTGCAAGGCGATCACTGAGCCGAGCACCAGCAGGCTGGCGCGGAACAGCCGCTCGACGGGACGGGGTGCCTTCTCGTCACCCACAGTCGTCCACCTCGCTGCGGTAACTTGGTACGGGGTAGCCGGGGACGGAGATGTCCGAGTTGATCTCGTTGCCCCATACTGACCAGTCCGCATTGGACGGTGGCCGCCTGCGGGCGAACAGCTCCAGGTATGGGCCGTGAGAGATGCGCTCGATGACGGCGTACTGCTCGTCCGGCTTGCGCGAGTGTTCCTGCACCGGCGCGTTGATCCACGTCGGCTGACTGCGGAAGTTCACCGGTGCACGTCCCCGCGTGGCGAACAACAGGTGCTCGGTGGAGTTGCGCAGGTACTTCCCCAGTCCCATCCGGAACTTGATCCACGTAAGCGGGCTGCGCACGGTGAAACCCCACGCCTCGGCAACGTCGTAGCCGTCGCGGAGGGTCGCGTTGGTGACCCACAACCAGAGGTGCGCGTCCGGTGCCGCCAGGTCCCCAACCGGCATGGCCTTGATGCGCTCCAGGCTCATGAGGTTGTAGTGGCGGGCGGCACCACGTTCACCTTGCTGCTGGATATCCCACGGCGGGTCTGCCAGGACGGTACGGAACCGCCCGGAAGGATTAGAGGGCCAGTTACTGCTATTTTGGTTCACGTATGAGGCTCCTTTCTATTCGACTGAGCGATTTACTAGGCGCGTGTTCGACACTGCCTCTAGGTATGCGGCATCCATGCCAAGGAGGGAACCGTCGGTCCGCTCGAACATTCGCCCGAATCATCGAGCGAACCGACGATCGCCTGCCGCCGTTATTTCTCGTTTTCTGGCAGCGTGCATCACTCAGCCAATTGCGTTGTGGAATGAACTACAGGAGCTCGACAGGCTTCTACTTGGAGGCGAGGCTTCCCGGCCGATGAGCGACGAGACTTGCAAACAGTGCGCGGGCTACCGCGCCGGGTGCGTCTCCAGGTCGCACTGTCGTCACCGCGATGCGGTCGTCGAGCAGCGCGATGTGTGGCTGGCCACCTAGCACCACGGCATGCACCTCACCGGGAAAGACCGCTAGGTCGGACAAGATCGCCCTGGGGTCAGGATCGAGTAGTTCGAAGTCTGACAGCACGACGAGCGTCGTCTTGTAACCCTGGTAGCTGTCCGCCAGTCCGACGGCCCTACGCAAGCTCGGACCAAGTTCGCTTGACCCCGCTCCGCCCTGTGGCGTCCGCAAGCCTCGGCGCAGCCGCCGAAGACCACGGCCGGTGAGCCGGACCGGGGCGACATCGGCGTCGCCCCCAACATCGAAGTGGACAACAGCACCGAACTCGCGGGCTACGCCAGCCTGAGCCACGCTGACGAACGCCCGCTCCATCTCCTTGTACCGCGCCGCCACCGGGTCATTGCCGCCACTGCTGGTGACGGATCCCGAGTCGTCGGAGACGGCGATGAGCAGAGTCGGGTACGGTGCCGGCTGGCCAGCGTCGCCAAGTTGGTAGGCCGGTTCGGGCAACCCGATCCGATCACCCGAACTGACGCCGCCAAGAAGCTGCGCAGGGCACAGGGTGCTTCGAAGCACCGTTGGTCGCCGGTTCATGACCGGTCCCCCCGTCGCGCCTTGCGCCCGATAACTCCGCTGGGCTCGCCTGCGGGGAAGCCGTGCCCAAGTACATGCACGTTGTTCCGCTGCACCCGCCACGACAAGGACTCCACGCGCTTGGCGGCTCCATGCCCGCGTAGCTGGTACTCGCTCTTGATTGAGCGGGCTTCCTCCAAGGCTTGAGCCCGTTGCCGCGGAGCCGCCGAGGAGGCCAGCTTGAAGTGCCGCTTGACTGCGCGGCGCAACCGGTTCTCCATCGTGCCGACCAGGTCAGCCACCTCGTCAGCAGCGGTGTAGCCCAGCAGTCCCGACCCGAGCGCCGTGGCGGCCGCGAGCAAGCCGAACGTGAGACCGGCCTCGCCGCCTTCGATACTGCTGCGGAGGATGGCGATGCCCAGCGCCAGCAGTGCCACTACGAGCAACGAGAGCAAGCCGACCAGCCGTACAACCGCCATGCCCTTGCCCGCGCCGGTGAACAGCCGCCAGTACCGCTGTTCGTCCTTGCCGAGCGACTCCGGGTCGCGCTGACGGGCTTGCGCCATCCGGAGATCCTTGAGTTCCGAGCCAACGAGTCCGGCGCAACCCGCGGCAACGCCTGATGCCAGTGCCTGCCAGAAGGCAATGAACGGGATGTCGCCGTTTACGACGGCCGCCGACCAGACACCCGCCATGTCGCCCAAGATCAAGAGCGGCCAGCAGACCCAGTAGCGCACCTTCGCACCGGACTCTCGCCTGATGTATGGCGTGAGCACACGGACGGCGTCTTGGTAGTCGGCCTGAGCTTCCTGGACTTCCTTCTCACTGGCGGCGAGCAGGAAAGCAGTCGCGGTATCGGCTGAGGCGAGACCTTCTGCCTCGACCTGGTACGGCCGAGCCGCACTCTCGCCCTCAGCGGGCCACACCAGCTCCTGCTCGTCGGCGAGGGCGCCGTACTCGTACTCGCTGTATACGGTGCCGACCGTGCCAGGGCGGCCTTGTGCCTCTACCTCGGAGACACGCGGCAATGCGACGGCGTCAGCTTCTCGTGTCCACGCATCCACAGAACGCTGCGAATCGACAGGGCCGCGGCGGTGCTGGCGAATCACGCGGCTCACCGGCCTTCGGTGGCGAAGTCCGACACCGACACGCACTTGCTCGCCGCTGTCTTGGCGCACAAGGCGTTGTAGTAGTGGACAAGTCCTTCCACCACCGAGGAGGGCGGCGCACCCTCGGCGACCCGGCCGAGACCAGCCACCGTCACGGACGCGCCTACAAGCTGCGGCAGCGCGACCTGGTCGGCGAGCGCCAGTGCCTCGTCCTTGCCGAGCGGCTTCGCGCCGAGGTCAACGCCGACGTTGTGGAAGCCATCGCTCAGGATGACCAGCTCGAGCTTGTAGCCGCTGCCGAGCTGCTGCGTCCACTCCGCAGCGAGGCGGTACTGAGCGGTGATGTCGCTTCCCCCTTGTGGCAAGGCGGCAGTAGCCGGTCCGTACCCAGCGCGCACCTTCTCCATCACGCCCTTGACCGCCTCGGGCACTCGCTTCAGACGAGCGTTGTCGGTGGCACCAGGCATCTTGAGTTCACCGTCGAACAACACCGTCGTGGCCGCGCTGGAGGCCGAGAAGACCAAGACCCTCAGCCGGCCTGAGCACACGGCCGTGCGGGCGGCGATGGACTCAACGGCCGCCATGCGCTCTGTAGTGATGGCGTCCGACGCACTGGAGCCGGTGCCGTCGATCTCCACGAGCGAGGCGGGCGGCGACGCCGGGTCGCAGGCGGCGAGGAGCTGCTGGTTGGTGGCCAGCTCATCCTGCGGGGCGGAACCATCGCCGCAGCCCGACATGAGGAGCAAAGCCAGCACGAACCCGGTGATCAGGCTCGCCGTGCAGAGGCGGGAGAGCGTCCGTGGTGTCACGGAGACGTAGGTCGACATGAGCGGGTCCTCCAGTTGGTCTCAACTGAGCCGGGATGCACTCGCGCTACCCGGCTTGGAACCAACCTTCGGCCTGATGTTGCTCGTAGAATGAGCACGGAGTGAGCAGCTTGTGCGCTCTGAGCGTGGGGAGGTCAGACTCGGTGCTGCAAGCAGAAGGCGATCCCCTCGCATCGCTCGAAGCGGAGCTGGACGTCTGGCGCAAAACACCGTTTGGTCGCCTGGTTGCCCGTCACTACTGTCCGCCGGCGCTCGCTTGGGCGACACGCAAAGTCCGCAACATCGATGATCAGGCGCCCGTTCGCCCAGACCACATTCGGGCGATGCTCACGGCCGTGACGGCCTCACCAGGTGAGGAACCCGCCGCTGGACGTGGAGACCCTGGCGAGGCGATCACCAGCATGCGGGTCATCAGAGAGGTCTTTGGGCTGACCAGAGATTCGAAGGAAGCGAGCACCCGCGTTCGGCAAGAGATTGCTGGGCAGGCAAGTGGACACGGACTGACGTGGCACACGATCCGCAAGCACAGCCAGGTGTACGTCGAGCAGCTCAGTACCGCAATCCGTGCAACGCTCAGCACGTTGGGGGCAGCCGACGCACCGATGGGTAGTACGTCCGGTGGTCTAATACCGCGCCCCGATGACCTGGCATGGCTACACGCGGCGTACCGCGAAGCTCTTGCCGGTGGCGGTGGAGTCATCACCGTCTGGGGACTGGACGGCGCGGGCAAGTCGAGCCTCACCAAGCGGTTCGCCAGCGAGATCGCACCGTCTGGAGCCTTTGGGTTCATCCGTCTCGGGAGGCGAGGACTGTTCGAGGAGGACGTACGACAGATCCTCCAGCTAGAGGGTGTCGATACGACTTCGCTGTCCGACGACCACTGTCAGGCACTCTTCCGGACCACGGCGGTACGGTTCAGCGCCGTTCGCCTTCTGGTGCTCGACGACGCCCAGAAGGAAGGCGACGTCTCGGCGCTGCTTCCCCACGGGAGCAACGTCCCGGTCGTCGTCACCGCTCCGAGGCGGCTGCTACAGACCGACCCAGGTCGATTCCGGCAGCTAGGGCACGTGACGGTCAGCGATACCGCCGCCTACCTCAGGCAAGAGCTGCCACATGTTGGCGAGGAGACCGCCCACAGGCTTGCCGAAGTCCTTGGAGGGCACGTTGAGTCGATGCACCACGTCGTTCGCTACCTCTCAAGCCAGCCAGCAGTGGACGCCAACGCCTTTCTCGGCGAGATCACTCAGGGAGCGAGTCAAGTGCTGGAAGATCTGGCCGAGGTGATCGACGCACCGCGGAGCTTGCCGTCGATCGTGCGTGAGCTTTACGGCGCCGTCCACGAGGACGCTCTCGCGAACGCGATCTTGACCACCGTTGTCTGGACGGCTAACTCTGGTGAGCGACCGACCGAGCTGGTCGTCGAGACCGTGCGGAAGCTCGGTCACGCTCCCACGGAGTTGCAGCTACGAGCAGCTGTACTCCGCCTCGAGCGCGTTGGGTTGCTGACATCGACGGCGACGTCGCTTGCGGTCCCTCGCCTAACGGCACGCATCCTGCGCGAGTTCACGGCCGCTGACCGTGAGCCTGTCCTGGTTGCATACGAGCGGGCGATCGCAGTGCCTCCTAAAGCGGGTGAGGGGTCGCTGCTGAACATCCTTCGGTGGGAGTACCAGTTCCTGGCCGAGCACCGGGTCGCTGTGGCGACGGCGCTCGGCAACCAGCAGAGACAGCTACCGGCTCTCATTGCGCTCGACGCCAGTGACTGGGCCTTGCTTATGACGGACGCGGATGGCCGCCGAACCGCCGAGATGTACCGAACTACCCCAGAGTCGCTCCTCCGCGCGCGGCCGTCTGCTCCAGGCTGGGAGGTAGTCGACGCCGGACACAGGAGGCTTATAGCTGGCCTTGCTTCGAAGGTCTATCCAGCTATAAAAGCTGGCTGGCAGAGCAAGCAATCGATCTAAAGTCGACCCAGAACGATCCTGACGAGTTCACCCACCTTCGCCTTATCGTTTGGATCCGACTGGTTGCCATTTCGAGTGATTGAAATATCAACTGTGCGATCTTTGTGGAATATAATTGCCCGGGAACCATCCACGTACGTGATTTGCGCGGAAAACTCGCGTAACTCTTCATTCTTCCCCTCGCCTCCTACCTTACGAACGACATCATCGTATAGCGGCTTTGCATCTTCCGGCGCGACGGGTTCCATGATGCTCAGTTGCGCGATGGTCATGTTGGGTCCGAGTTCTGGGGAACGGTAGACACAGTCAGTCATGCCGATCTCGACGCCCGTGTCCATAGTCCCGACAGAGGGTGGGCTGTTCGACTGCTCAAGCTGGCCGCCAAGGATTCCGATTACGTCATCACGCGCGAGGACGTTGCAGGCCACCGGCATATCTTTGGAGTACTCCGTCGAAGAGGGCTGAACAGCTGGAATCTCTGGCCCGACTTCAACCCACGCCCCGTTTTGCCATCGATATTGCTTCGCGTTCGTTACAGCCGTCGTTCTGAACGGCTTACCGTTATCGTCGATGACTAAGGTTCTTTCTTCGCCGTCGACCACCAGGGTAAGTTCGACCTTGTATGTCCATGAACGCTCGATCGTGAACGCTTGAATATCGATAACCTCGGTCTTGCCCGAATCGATCGGGATATGCAGATCCTTCGGCTGGTCGTCGGTGCCGTCGAAGTAAGTCTTCTCGCCCTTGTCGAGGTCAATGGAAATATGACGCACGGGCGACGCCCCTTTACCGCCACACGTCGCCACATGTCCCACATTTGGACTCTTGTCGGGCTCGATCGCCACTCGCTTAGCACCGACGATAACAACCGTGTGTCCCTCGTCCGGCGTTATGCTGACTCGCGTTAGCGTGGAGCCAACATCGATGGCGCCATTGGCATGCGCCCACTGATAGCGGTCGTAGCAAGTATCTCTGGCGACAGGCGGAGGTTCGACGTCCTGAATGGCAGACGAAAAGAGGTACTCACCGCCGGTCAACTCGTTCCGAGTCTCGATAGCGTCATAATCGGTGGTGACGACTGTCTTATAAGGTTCGTCCGGCTTCGACGAGTCGATGATCTTCCATATGCCGATTGCTACGATCGCTAGAGCAACGCCACTTGCTGCCAAAAACAGCAGCCTACGCCTAGTGGACGTTCTGGGAATTTCGGGGCTAGGGAGCATTTCACCCGGATCAGAGTCCTCAGCAAGCGCAGCGCCGCCGATGGTGGCCTGTCGCAGACCAAGTTCAGTGGCAAGTTTCAGAGCCTCGTCACGGTCGTTGCGCAGGAAGTCGTGCAAAGCATCGACAGCCGCAGGCATCCATACCGTTTTCTGGAGATTACGTTCAGCCTGGTAGTCCGTCGATGTTTGCGTACCGTTAGCGAGTGCAGCCGCGCGTTCCTCCGGGGAGAGTGCGGCTAGTCTTGCCAAATGAAGGCGCGCACCTTTCGATTCAACATCCTTCGGGGCCTTCCGTTTGCCTAGGTGATGCTCCAGGATCCCCTGAGCTTGCTCCGGAGTTTGGCCGAGACCCAGCAGTTCCCTGGCAGGGTTCAAAACCTGACTAACGTATTGAGGATCTTTAGCGTCTAGGGCTGCCCGCAGGAAGCCTCCGACCAAGTTGGCTTTAGCTTCGCTTGTCTCGACCGCCTGAAGGTCAAGATCATCAGTAACAACCTTTATGACGTGGCTCGCCTCGAAGAAGTGTGCGCGAGGCGGCTTACTAGGACCCTTTGAGTCGGTGATGATCATGTTGAGATCGTCAAGCAGTACTGCCGCTGGCCATTCTCGGGACACCAGCACCTCCTCCGAAGTGCCGATGAGTGTAGCCCAGGCATCCAGACGTGGTGCCACTAGGGTACCGGCTTGAAAAGATGATCATGAAATGTTATAGCAGTATGTGGGCGGCCAATAAAAAGAGGAACCAATGGCCGAATCTGCATACCTCCATCGCGTCGTACGGAAGTTCGAGGACTTCGTTGCCTCGTACGGAAACATCCGAAGCGTTTCAAGTGTCGAGCTACTACTTCTTGAGTGGCTCGCTGAAGGTGATGGCGTCAAGGACTGCGCCAACAACCGAACGATCTTCTTCGCCGTGGCGACGCTCGTCCTTGCCGAGTGGCATGACGACACAATGAATAACGGAAGCTCTGCTCGGATTCCACGTCACATCAAACGTGCACGTACGTCACCCGGCGACTACCTCCACGGAAGCATCTTCGATGAGTACTTCTTCGAAACTGCCAAGGATGGAAAACTCAAAGAGTGAACAAGTAGCTCATTAGACGAGCCCGCTCATGCCGCCCGCCCGCGCCCGCTTCCCATCGGGAGCGGGCGCAACTTCACAATTATCCCCCGTTTGAGGTATTTGCTGCCTCTTATCTCCTTGTTTCCTTCAGCTTGCGACCGCCATATCGCCACCTTTGGTCAATGTTCTCCATCTTCTCGACACGAATATTTGCGGCTCCATAGCTTCCTCATTGGGTGCGCGCACCTCTCGCAGCCGCCTCGGCGGCCTGACCAGAGAGGTACCCAATGGGTTCTCGGGACAAGGGCAAAGAGCAAGAAGAGAAGGAAGCTCGTGATGCCGAACTGAAGGCGGCACACGAAGCAATGGAGCGCCTCGCTTCCGAAGAGAAGTGATCGCGTCGTTCAATACATGAGCTGCATAGACATATAGCTTGGTGCTGCGACGACGAGTGAAAACGGCGGGAGCGCCACCTCGATTTGTAGTCATTACTGACCAAATCTTAGGTGGGGCTCCCGCCTCGCGGTCGGCTTCGACAGCTCGAAGCCAGTATCTACTCGCCTGCGGGCTTACCCCGGCGCTGCGCAGGGCGTCCGGTGGCCGTCTCGTCGATCTGAGAGTCGGGCTTTGGAGCCTCGTCTCCACCGAAGATGGCGGCGATAGCCCGTTGCCGGGTTTGCGCATCGCGCTCGATCTCGGCCCTAGCGGCTGCCGCCTTACGCAGGATCACAGGATCTGCTTTAGTCTTTTCAATCCAGTGTTCCAAGGCCATCCGGATTTCCTCGGTTGCCGTGCGACCGGTGAGCTGCGCCAGAACATCAAGTTGCGCACGCAGATCTTCAGTGATCCGGACGGCGAGCGTCCGAAGCTGACCGGTACCCGTGGGGGTAGTCGTTGGTTGCTCGCTCATCGAGCGAGTCACCTCCTCGGTTTAGTGCGGCCGACGACTTGACAGTCATCTGAAAGCCGCATGACACCGACGAGGTGTAGGTACTGCCACTGCGGCCCTATAGGTTCGCGATGGCCTGCTCTATCAATCACTCAAAGCAGAAGTATTTGCAACGCTATCTTCGCTCTTGATGTAGCAACTACGTCACTAAGCCGCGACTGACGTCTCGGAAGTCTCCATGCGCATGACGTAAGAATCCAATGCCAGCTAGCAAAGAACTCCACACATGCTACGTTGTTGTTGTGTCCATCGACCTTCGTAAAACCTCCACCGAAGCGGTCGCCTCCCGCGTCAAGAAAACCCTCGCCACAGACTTCGACTCCGCCACCGAAGTCCGCAAACGTCGCTCCCTCGGGTACGCCACCACCCGAGGCACCTGGGTACGCATCGAAGTCCGCGCTCTCGCCCGCGTAGATGGCCAAGGGTGGGGACTGGAAACCGCCGCCGTCCTGGACGGCGTGGCTATGCCTGCCTGGCTGCAAGGTGTCTCCTGGATCGACCACGACCTTGGCGTCATGTGGCGAGCCGACGAAACCGAACGGGTGATGGACACGCCCATCAGGGCCGGAGGCACCCTGAAGCAGAACCCCGACCTGCCCGAGTCGTGGTGGGCGACGTTCCGGAGCTCTATGCAGGCCCTGGCCGCTCACACCATGACTCGGACCGCCACGCCTCATCTCCACCCCCTCACCCAGGAGCGCGTCAGCGCGACCATCCACAAGCTGTTCCCGGCTGTGGACACCTCGCTCACCGAGTGGCGGGCCGCCCACGCCGATCTCGCCTGGGCCAACCTGACGGCTCCAAACTGCTACTTCCTCGACTGGGAAGACTGGGGCATGGCACCGCGCGGTTGGGACGCCGCCAACCTGTGGGCCTCATCCTTCTCCGTACCTGAACTGGCCGAGCGCGTCTTCGAGGAACTTCGTGACGAGCTGGACAGCCGGACGGGCAAGCTCGCGCAGCTCTACCACTGCGCCGAGATTCTGAGCTACCCGCCCGGCTACGCCGACGAACTCGTGCCGCTGGCTCGTGAGAACGCCGACCGGCTGCTCAGCGACCTTCGGGCGTGAGCACACCCTTGTAGCCAGCCGCCAGTTCCGGCGTCAGCGCGGCACAGATGCCCTCCTCGACCAAGACGTCGGCCAGCATCGACGCGTCGACGCCGGTCTCGGCCGCCACCTCCGGGATGACCACCGGCCTCCCGCTGAGCAGCAGCTTGAGCGCCGGAAGTGCGGCCTTGCCGAACTCGATCCGCCGCGCTGCTGCCGCCAGCACCACCGTGTCGTCCAGCTCCTCCAGGTGCGGCGCGAACTCCGTCACGCAGACCACTGCCGTGGGAGAACCGAACACCCCGTGCGTGGCGATGTGCCTGCTCGGCGGCATCTCCCGTTCGCGGGCGGCCAGGAAGTCGTCAACGCTCGTCGTCGCGGCCAGCTTCACCGCACCATCGGTAAGAGCGAACTGCTGCTCACCGCGGAAGCGCACCGAGTCCCATCGGGCGATGTCGTGCCGGAACACCTCGCTCCGCCGCGACTGGTCGGCCAGCCAGGTGAAGTAGTCCACGCCGGTGCGCTGGGGAAAGCCGAACGTGAGGTGCAGGCTGAACCCGTCGCCTCGGTCTTCCCGCGTGGCCTGGTGCCAGTAGCCCCTCGGGATGTGCATCACGTCCCCTGGCTGCATGGTGCCCTTCCAGACGATCTCCTCAGGCGGCTCGACGTTCGGCTCAGCGTCGCGGTACATCGGCGCGGGGCGCGTAAGACCTCGGACTTCCCACGACTTCTGGCCGGCCACCTGCACGATGAGCACGTCGTGGTCGCCCCAGTGCAGGTTGAACCCGGCCGCATCGCCGGTAGTGAGGTAGGTGTTGACCTGCACCAGCTCGTGCGTCCACCACTGGAGCGCCCGGCAGGCGACTTCGAGCGTGGCGTCGTAGGTGTTGACGCCGTCGAGCACCAGCGTGGCGCCCTCCTGGACGAGCCGTCCCAGCCGTTCCATGTCGACCATCGGGACGCCCTCGGATCGCCGGACGGGCTTCGTCGAGATGAAGGCGTTCGGGTGCAAATCTCGGCCACTCTGCAAGATGCGTAGGCGCGAGGCCGTCAGGCTCCGCCGCATGATGATGTCCAGCAGCTTCTCGGGCGTCAGCAGCTGCGAGCCGAGAGCTGGGTCGGGGAGGGAACCGCGGGCGAACTCACGACCCAGTAACCCCGGCCCCATCCAGCCCAGGGCCTCCTCGATGCCGCGAACCAACTGATGATCCATCGCGTAGGTGTCCTTATCTCTTCATGACAGAAGGGGCTCCGCGGCGTAGCCGAGTGCGGAGCCCCTTCTGCTTCGGGTGGGTGTACGTGAAGGAGCGGTCTTACGGCCTACGGGTCGCGGGTCTCACCCGAGTCGCCGACGGCGCCGTCCGACGCCTGCAGCTCCGTGCGGTTCTGGACGACCGGGGTGCGCTGCACCTCCACCACCAGTCCCAGTTCGGACTCATCCACGTGAATCACCTCCTTCCGTTAGTCGTGCCTGATCCACCCCCTCACGGCTGAAGGGGCTGTCCTTGGGTGTGGGCCGCTAGTACGCGGCGCTACTCCGGCGGCTCCGGAAGCCGTTGGCCCGGTGGCAAGAGCAGCGCTCCCGCGATGTCGCCGAGACGACCGCTGATCCTCACCAAGGCCGCGGGCGGCGCGAACGGCGCGTCGCTGCTGAAGGTGTTTTGCACCCGAGCGTGCGCGGCGTGGTACAGCTCGCGCTCATCCGCCCACACCTGAACGATGTCGACCACGCCGCCCGGTGTGACGCGGTGAAGATGCAGCCCGCTGAAGACGCCGTCGCCGTCGAGCAGCGGCAGTGCAGCGAAGCGCGCTTCATGCAGCAGCTGCCGCACGAGGTCGTCCTCGAACATGGGCGCTACCACCACACCGACGTGTCGTCTTGGTGCTGGCTGATGACCACGATCTGCGCCGGTGTCTGCGAGATCCGCAGCGCCAGCACCATGAGCGCCTGCTTCGAGCGGGACAAGTGGTCGTTGCTCGGCACGACGAAGCCGAACGTCTCCGGCATGGCGAGCACGTCCAGGAGGCCACCAAGACCAGGCCGCTGCACCGTGTCGCCAAGCGGCCCTCGGTCAACGAAGACGTTGGCGAGCACCAGGCCACGGGCACGGCAGAAATGCCGGATCTCCCGCTGCCAGGCCACGATCTCCAGCTCGTCTGGCTGCTCGGCCAGCAAGTAGCCGTAGACGACCTTCGGCGACTCCACCTGGAGGACGAGCTTCTCCTTCTTGGCGGGCAGCATGGCTTAGAACCCCTCGCGCAGCCGGTACGCGCGGCGCACATGGTCACACGGCCACACCTCACGGCACCGCGGGCACGAGCCGTCGACGTCGATGTGCAGCAGGAAGGCGATCACCGTCAGGTAGTAGAGGGTGGCCGGTTCGGGAACGTCGGCCGTGGACGCGGCGCACTCGCCGAGGATGTTCTTGTCTTGCAGGGGGATCACGGCCGCGAGGTTGGTCATGGGGTTGCCGCCTGAGTGATCGGTAGTGGAGGTGGATGGCAGGGCCGACGACGGCGTCGGGGGCTTAACGTCATCGGCCCTGCCGGTCTGGGAACCTCGGCTCGGTGGTGACCAGGGCCGAAGATCGTGGTCAAGGCGGGTCGAATGAGACTGGTGTGAACGTCGGTGCTGGTCGATGGCCCTCAAGTGCCGTTGTCGCGTCGTCTTGGTGGCCGTACGCTCAGACAACCGGATGTAGCGGATCGAACACAGGGCGTCCTCCGGGCGGTGTCAGGGCAGAAACCGGACATTGGCCCCGATGACCTGCACGAACAACGGCAGATCGGCGGGAGACCGACGTGGCAGCCAGACGGCGAAGCTTGGCGAGGCGCCGTAAGTCGCTGGGGTTCAGTCAGGAGTCGCTGGCCGAAGCGCTCGGCGTCGATCCCAAGACTGTGCAGCGCTGGGAGCGTGGTGTCACCGAGGACGGGCCGCAGCCATGGCTTCGGCCCAAGCTGGCTCGTCTGCTCGAGGTCTCACCGGACGGGCTTGAAGCGTTGCTCGTCGACGTCGAGCGTGACGACGGCGAACCAGACGAGCGCCTTGCCTACACGCTCCAGCATCCCGGCAGTGTCGATCTCACAGCGGTAGCACGACTCCGGGAACGCGTCCACGAGCTGGATGAGCGCTATGACCGCGCGCCTTCGACGTCGCTGCTGGCCGAGACTGGCCAAGCGCTCGGGCAGGTCACGTTCCTTTCGAGCCACGCCAAGACGCAGCGGATTCGCCGTGAGCTGAGTGCGGTGGAGGCCGAGAGCGCCATCTTGATGGGCCAGCTGGTGTGGGACGCCTCCCAGCGCCGTGACCACGCCACCGCGCACCGGTACTTCGACCAAGCTGTCACTGCTGCTCGGAAGGTGCACGACACCGCGGCCGAAGGGCTGGCCCTGCTGCGGAAGAGCTACGTCGCCCTGTACGGCGAGACCGACCCCGACACTGGACTTACCCTCACGCGCCGGGCAGCCGAGACGACTGCGGAAACAAGCCACGTCCTTAGCGGCCTCGCCCTGCTGCATGCGGCTGAAGCCCACGCCATGCGGGGCGAGTTGGCTGAGTGCGAACAGGCCCTTGGCGAAGCCGAGACTCGCTTCGAGCAGATCGACGAAGACGACGCGGCGATCGAGCTGTTCTCGCCCACCCAGCACGGCCGTTTGGCCGGCTCCTGCTACCTGTTCCTAGGACGGGCCAAGCAGGCTGAACCCATCCTCCAAGCCACCGCGGCCCAGCTCCGGGATCGCTCGAAGTCGCAGGCCATCGTGCTCGGCAACCTCAGCTTGGTCTACATCCGCCAAGCCAAGCTGGACGAAGCCGCGGGCACGCTGCACGGCGCGATGGACGTCATTGAGGCGACCTGGGGCGGTGGCGGGCTCAACATCCTGTTCGACGCCTGCCGCGAAATGCAGCCGTGGCGCACGGAGCCCAGCGTGCAAGATGTCTACGACCGGGTCATGACCCTGATGGCTACGCGCTGAACCGTAGGGAGCACCAGGTGGCGGACGTCGACCAGGCGAAGCAAGCCGCACGCGAGAAGGTGTGGTCGCTGCTTGAACGCGAGCGGGCCGTGCCGCCAGGTGTCCACGGCCGCATCCCGGCGTTCTTCGGAGCCGATGAAGCCGCCGCCCGCCTGGCTGAACTGCCCGAGTGGCGTGCAGCGCGTGTGGTGAAGGCCGTTCCGGACACGCCACAGGAGCCTGTCCGGGCTCGCGCACTCCACGACGGCAAACCCCTCTTGGTCAGACTGGTGCGAGACACCTCGTGTGATCGAGGTTCGTGATCAAGGGCGGGATCGGAGATTCTTGTGCTCGTGTCCACCCCATCCGACAAGCAGTCCCGGCGTTCCTCCGGCGCGACACCCACCGATCCGGCCGCGCGTCCGTCCCGGCGGACGTTCACCACCGAGTACAAGCTCGCTTTGGTCGCGGAGTACGAGAATGCCCCGAACGGGGAGAAGGGCGCGATCCTGCGCCGCGAGGGCCTGTACTCCTCGCACGTCATCGAGTGGACCCGGGCTCGAGACGCGGGCCGGTTGGGCGGTGCGGCGGCGGAATCGACGGCCTCGGCGACACCGGCGCGCAGGTCGGCCGAGCAGGTCGAGCTGGAGAAGCTGCGCCGGCAGAACGAGAAGTTGGCCTCCGACCTGGTCAGGACCCGGATGGCGCTGGACATCATGGGAAAAGCTCACGCGCTCTTGCGGGAACTCTCCGTGAGCACGGACGAGGGCAGGCCGCCCAGGACGTGACGGCGGCCGCGTTCGCCGAGCTGCGCGCCGCCGACGTCCCGGTAACCACGTCGTGCGCGCTGACCGGCAGGTCCCGGGCCACGCACTACCGCCACGCCGGGATGACGGGCCCGCCGTCCGGCCCCCGGCCGCGACGTCGTCCGCCGCCGCACGCCCTGGACGCAGCCGAACGCACCGAGGTGTTGGAGGTGTTGACCAGCCCTGTCTACCGGGACCTGGCGATCCCGCAGGTGTGGGCACGCGAGTTGGACGAGGGCCGTTACCGGTGCTCGATCTCCACGATGTACCGGATCGCCCGCGCCGCCGGGCAGGTCCGCGAACGCCGCCGCACCGCCACCCACCCGCCCCGGACACGCCCGGAACTGCTCGCCCGTGGTCCGAGCCAGGTGTGGTCGTGGGACATCACCGCGTTGAAAGGGCCGGTGAAAGGCATCTGGTACCGCTGTTACGTCGTGCTGGACATCTTCTCCCGGTACGTCACCGGGTGGCTGGTCGCCGCCGCGGAGGACGCGGTCGTGGCCAGGGACTTCCTCGCCGACGCCGTCGCCCGCAACGGCACCGCGCCACACACGGTCCACGCCGACCGCGGCGGCGCCATGGTCTCCAAACCGGTCTCCGCGCTCCTGGTCGACCTCGGCGTGCTCCGCTCGCATTCCCGTCCCCGCGTCTCGAACGACAACCCCTATTCCGAAGCCCAGTTCAAGACGATGAAGTACGTGCCCGACTTCCCCGAACGGTTCGGCTCCCTGGCCGACGCCCGCGCGTTCTGCGAGGAGTTCTTCCTCGCCTACAACCACGAACACCGTCACTCCGGCATCGGCATGCACACCCCCGCGTCCGTCCACTTCGGAACCGCAGAACAGATCCGCGACCAACGCCAGGCCACTCTCGACCGCGCCCACACCCGACACCCACAACGCTTCGCACACCGACCCCGACCACCCCGACTGCCCGAGACAGCCTGGATCAACCAGCCTGTCGAGCAACCGCAACCGACCCCGTAAACACAACCTGTCTCATCTGAATTGACAACTACCGAACTTCTCTACATGGCTGTGCCGAAGCTCGCGGAGCCGAAGCCGTTCGTCCTGCTCGACCCGGCGGAGCTGACCGTACCGCCTGAGGAAGTGTCGGTACGGCACACGGCGGTGAAGCTCGGACGCCAGGTCGACGTTGACGCCATGCAGCCCGTGGACCTAATCGTGTGCGGCAGTGTGGCCGTGAACCGGCACGGTGTGCGCCTCGGCAAGGGCGCTGGCTACTCCGACATCGAGGTGGCGCTGCTGCAGGAGGCCGGGCTCATCTCCGAGGAGACGACGATCGTGACGACGGTGCACCAGCTCCAAGTCGTGGACGACGAGCTGCCCGAGACGGCACACGACTTCAGCGTGGACATCATCGTGACGCCGGAGGAGGTCATCCGGTGCAGTAACCCTCGTAGGCCGAAGGGCTTGCTGTGGGACGAGCTGCCGGCGGAGAAGGTGGCGGCGATCCCGGTGTTGCGAGTTAGGAAGCAGCTCCGGGCGTAAGACCGCGATCACGCTTATGCGCTGTGCAGCACAGCGTTCCGCATGTGCCTTGAGGGGGTAAAGTCGTGCCGCGTCCAGAACGTCCTCTTGACCCGTCAAACGGCCCCCTTCAGAAGTTCGCTAACGAGTTGCGGCAACTACGACGGCAGGCAGGCAACCCTAAGTACTTGACGATGTCTCGACAGTCTGGGCGATCACGCACTGCACTTTCCGAAGCAGCTGGTGGGGACCACCTCCCAACGTGGGAAACTGTGGAAGCGTTCGTCAAGACCTGCGGCGGAGATATCGGTGAATGGCGCGTGAGATGGGAAGCATTGCAGCAACAGATGCGTCAATCGGGCCTTGGACTCACCAAGGGCCCGGTCGTGCTTGGGGTATCTGCAGAGAACCCCGCTGTTGCTGAGGCAGTGGTCTCCGAAGGTAGCGGCCAGACAGTCGACGTTCGGGACCGAGCTGAAGTCCTACTTCGCATGTGGCAGGAGCAGAGAGCGCAGGCACGCCAATGCGAAAACCATCGTGCAATAATGACTATGATCGTTGCACTTGTGGCGTCAGTAGCGTTAACCTACCTGGCCGTCGGCCACGCGGCACCCGAGATTACTATAGGTGTTGCTGTGGCAATAGTCATCCTCGGCCTATTTGGCGCACTTGGAGTCAGTAAGTATTACGAACGGTTCAAGATGCACATGGATGCCGCCCAAATGTTGCGCGGCCGTCTGAACCGAATGTTGCCAGATCTTCAGCTTGAGAACGACTGGGCAATGAATCGCGCTCAGCACGCAAGCAACTACACCTTCTTGCATCGAGTACCGTTGCACTATCTTTGGGTGGCGATTCACGTAGGGGTCAGCGTGACGGGCTTGTTCGTGATCGGATTCTTGGTGATTCGCTCGGTGTAAATATGCGCAGCAGAGCAGCCCGTTGTTTCACCTCATGGCTGGACAGGACGGTCACGCACACGCGTAGTGTGACGTCGACGGTGAGGGCATAAACCGCCGACGCAACGATGTTGACCGTCGCCAGTGCTGGACAACGGCGCCGTAGGCTACGACTTGAGCTATGGCTGAGCCGCAGAACGACATCCGCAGATTCTCTCAAGATACGCGTCTCTCGACGCGATTTTTGACAGCGCGAACTCCTGTAATCTGCCATGAATCTGCTTAGTCCTTGGGGCAGGAAATCGCCACGAGTAGCATCCTTGCTGATGGCTGCGCCTTCATGGCTTGCAGCAGTTCGTATCGCGATAGGAATCGCTTACGTGGCTTGGGGCGCACATCCAGCATGGGGTCATTGGCTGCTATGGCAGTTGTTGGCCGTCTGCACAATAGTCGCGGACCATCGCCTTAGTCGCATCCTACGATCTAGCCCATCCGTGGGAGGTGCCTTTGACACTCTAGGTGACTTCCTCTTCGCCCAGTTGCTGTTGATCGCAACTGCTGACACGTACATGGTTCCTTGGGTGGCTCCCGCTATAGGGTGTCAGTTCCTTCTGGTTGTCACGGCTCGCATCTTGTTCGCGCTAAAACACCACTACTTCGCCGTTCCGGTGCTGGCCAGCTATGGGGCAGCGGCGGTCAATGTCTGCATCGCTCTAATAGCCATCAACTACACCTGGACTGGCGACGATGTGAGGATGCTCTTTGCCGTGACTGTCGGAGCGAACCAAGTATATCTACTCGTCTGCTGGATGCAGGCGTTTCGTAGTCCTGTCAGTGATCGGAGCTCAAATGAGTAGACTTAGTGCATGGATCCGGGCTTCCTTGCCCAACACGCTTGCTGCAATCCGGCTCATTGCTGGTCCGTTGTACTTGGCCTGGGGATCACTGCCCGCTGAGCCATTGGAGTTGGTAATCCTCATTGCGATTGGCGCTACGGACCTGGTCGATGGAAGATTGGCGAGAGCTTGGGGTACAACGAGCCTGCTTGGTCGGTATCTAGACCCACTCGCGGACCGGACGTTTATCGCCTGTGTCCTCATCAAGCTGGTAACTCACGGCATCCTGACTTGGTGGTTGTTTTGGCTCATCATCGTTCAGTACCTGCTTCTGTCAGTCCTCTTCCTTGCCTATCACAAAATCGTGGGCAACCCACCGCCTCCGGATTTCTGGGCACGCCTAGGCGCTGGACTTGCGGCGGTCGGTGGTGCTATCGCACTTTCGGGGTTGCTACCTCTTCTGGCTAATCTGCTTCTGTACTTGTTCGCTGCCACCAACCTTGCGTACCTAATGGCGGTTACCCGGCGAATGATGCTACGGCCAGAACGCAAGGTTTCTGTCGATTGATCAAACGTGCGGAATTATGTAATATCAAAGATGCATGAATGACCTTGTTGCCTTACACGAGAGCCCTCCGGGCCTACTATCGACACCGCAATACGCACTGGACCCGTCCGGATCGTACCTCGACAGCCTTGTGGAAATGATCAACAAGGCTCGGGTACGGGTTGTCATTGTTGCACTTCTATGGGGTTACGACTCGGTCACCAGTAAGCTTTTTGATGCGCTGCGCAGATCGGCAAATCGCGGAGTTTCAATCCACGTTGTCATTGACGGCGTGTATTCCAGAGCCTACTATACCGGTCGACGGTCCTACTATCGAAGGGCGATTCAGAGCCTCGATCAACTTGCTCAAGTTGGCGTCACTGTAAACATCCTTGGAAGCTCGTCAGTCAATCCACTGAGAGGACGATGCCACGCGAAGTTTGCTGTAGTAGACGACTACGTCTTCGGGTTCGGGGGCGTGAACATCGCCCGGAAGGCCACGCAAAATGTCGATTACATGATCGGCAAGTCATATGTCGATACAGCGGACAGCATGCAGCAGTTCGCTGAAGACATTGCCACCGGCGCTCCCGTCGTCGACAAAGTCATCACGGTCGACAACATGACCTCCGTCTTGTTGGATGGAGGAGTTCAGGGCTCATCCGTCATATATAACGAGGCGTGCAGGCTCGCCTCTATGGCTCGCCGGGTAATCTATGTGTCGCAGTTTGCTCCGACTGGACGACTCGCGGGTCTACTGCACCGAACAGACGCCGTACTGTATTTTAACCGTTCCCTTCAGAGTGCTCCGCCAGTAGCACTAATGCTCACGGCCGACAAGATGATCGGCGGCACTAGGACAGCGTACAGAAGGGAGTCGTATCTACATGCGAAATTCATGCTCGTAGAGCTCGGGAACGGCTCACGAGTAGTTTTGAGCGGATCTCATAACTTCAAGATGCAGGGCGTTCGGTACGGAACCGTCGAGATAGCGATACGCTCGAGCGATGTCCAGCTGTATACGCTGATCGAGAACTTCTATCGTGCGCATATTGCGTGAGCTTGCTGTGTTTCTGCAAACTAGAGCGATGGTTGCGGTCGTGGGGAACCAATCGGGTCAGCGTCCGCCTCGGGAATACTTTGTGTGACAGCTTTTGGAGTCGTGCGCGCCTACGTCTAGCCTGTCGAGCTTTCGACAGCGGCGGCGGCTTAAAAGGGGGCCGCAACAGCGCTTCGACCATCGACTCCTTGGCCCTCATCGTGCGGCACTCGTCGAACATCCGCCAAATATCCTCGACATCGTCTCGTCCCGATGCGCGCAGGTGGTCGGCGAGTGTGGCAACCAGGGTTTTATCCGCTCGCCGCACGAAGGAGTCAAGTAGTAGACGGAGGTCTTCGTCCATTTCGCTCCTGGTCAGCCATGCATGAACCTGTCTTGGCAGAGCCGACGCCGCATTCGAAAGCGCCTCATACCAGTAGCCTGATCTCCGTGCGAGCCTTCGTATGTCAGCCGCATAGTCGGCAACGGCCAATTGACTCACGGTGAAAACCGCATAACGAACCTGCCGCGATCGGAACTTGGCGTCGATTCTCCGAGGACTGATACCTTCTAGTGGATCGGCCGCGACAACACTATCAAGACCCCCGCTCAACATCTCCTCGACGGCGACGATACCGTCATGATGCGCGAAGGTGAGGGTCGGATCATCTACTACCCGCCTTGTAATTGCGGCACCGTTGAATCCACGCTTGGCGTCGAGGTCGAGTACGTACCCCTTCTTTGGCGAGCGAGCTGAACTCGTTGCGGCATGAAAGACGTACAGGCCGCGGAAGGTGACTTGAGGATAGGCTGCTGCCAACATCTCTTGGATGCTCCCCTTGTATCCGGTATCGATCACGACGAAGTCATCGACCGCATCCTTAGGGTCGAGGTAGATGTTGTCGATCTGGAGGTATTCCAGCATCTCGTCCCAGTTGGCGGGCTCGGCAGTGCGGCTCCTCTGCACCTGCGGCTTCCTGTATCGATAACCCTGAACTGCGTCTAGACGCTGAGGCCACCATCTCTCTGCATCCTTGATCGCCTCATGGGTGACCGCTCTAGATACAGGGGCCAACTCTCGGCAGAAGAAGTGGTGAAACGCCGGATCAAGCTGATGGATCGCGTAGCTCAGCGCCAGCGCATCCCTGCCGACGAAGATCGCTCTTAACCGCCGTCCACTTGCAGCTTCCTGGAACTCTCGAAGGTCGGCGAGCATGTCGACTGCGACCTTTGTAATGAACGGCCCGAAGTACCGGTACACAGTGTCCCATGCCGTATCAACGGCCTGTTGATCAGCGGTGTCATGGACCCCGAGATCAGCGTAAAGTTTGAATCGGTGTTCGGGATGCAAGCCGTCGGCCTGATGGTCGGACTTCACGATCCGCTGCGCGGGGCTCACGTAACGTGTAGGCGGCAGTTGTGGCGCGGGCTGGAGTGAGTCGTTCGGTGGCGACACACCTGTGCTCATATGTCGAAGTTACAGCGAACGAGATAGCTATGCGGCGACTTGGCCGTCTGGGTGAACCGACAGGAAGCCACTGTTGAACCGCGTCTCGGGACGCCATGCTGGTGGCCGCCTTGCCCTCTGCCGTAGGAGTTCGTTGCCGTGGCCAAGACCCGCTCCACCGGTCTCTTACCAATCCTCGTCGTCGGTGCCGTCGTCATCCTGTTCGGCCCCCGGCTCCTCGACGGCGTGCAGGATGCGGTCTCCGACCTTGGCAGTTCGGCCGAGGTCTCCTACGTCGTCGCCCCAGCCGTCAAGTCGCGTGCCGACCAGTGCACCGCGGAGCAGCTGCTGAAGGATCGGCAGTGCGACGACCTCAAAGTCGTCCAGCTCAGCGCCGAGAAGATGCCCTACATCACGCGCAACATCCAGCTTGCCTGGGCCGAGGGCAAGCCAGCCATCCTCCACAAGGACGCCCCCGGCACCGACCAGACCAAGCGCGCCACCGTCTGCGGCACGAGCGTCTTCACCAAGACGTTCGCCGATGGCAGTTGCGACGAGTACGCCTTCGCCTCCAGCGTCGAGGGTGGCCAGTGGGCCAACGTCCGCACCGAAGAAGTGCCCCTCCGGGAGCAGAATTGCCAAGGCGGCACCCTGCGCCAGGAGTACCGTCGAGCTGGCATCCAGCAAGGTGATGCCTTCATCGTCGTCATTACTAATTCCGAGAAGATCGCCACCAGCGCCTACGCCGGGAGCGACACCGCTGAGGACCAGTCATGCACCAGCTGATCGCCTCCTACGACTGGATCGAGCACCAGGACGTCGTGCTCACCGTCGCCGTCATCCGGCACTCCACGGCGCAGGAAGTCGTGCGTACTTACGGCGGCGACCCGGCCCAGAGCCAACTCATGACCACCATCGAGGCTGAAGACGCCGCCCTCGATGACCTCGGCTTCTTCTACGTCCAGGTGTTCGAGCACGAGGGTCGTGTCATCGCCCTGGAGAACAACGGCTGGAGCGGCACTGTCCCGGAGATCGCACGCCGAGCCTCACAAGGGGGTGCCACCTTCTTCAGCGCGCACTGGAACGTCAACGGCTTGTTCCGCATCACCGCTGCGGAGGACGGCAAGGTGACCGCTTCCTTCGACCCCATGCGCGTCGAGGCGGATGATCTCGGCGACCTCGTCCCGAACTGGGCCGCCGCGGTGCCCCTCGAGGTGGGCAAGCTGCGTGCGACCTCCTTGGCCGTGGCCGAACAGCGAACCGGCGTGGCGTTCGACCAAGCGTGGCTTGCGAGCAAGCTGCCGACATACCGCATCCCTGATCCGGAGGTGCTGCTGAAGCAGGCCGCTGGCCCGCAGGCGCCATGAACCTGATGTGCCAGGGAGAATGTATTCCGGAATAGATTCGCTCATACATGAGCGAACAGGGCTCGATCGGGCGATTGCTGGACCATGGGTCTACCAAGACACTGAAACTCATGAACCCCCGCGAGCTTCGTATCGAGCTCCCGCCTGACCTTCCGAACGACCGGTACGCCACGATCACGCACGCCGTCTTCTCAGTGCTGGACGTAGCTGGGATCTTGGAAGTGTCGATGGTGCGGGTGGACGAGTTCGCTACGGACAGCGACCTCAACGACGACTTCGACCGACACAGCGAGCAGTACCCGTGGGGGCGATAGTCCTCTGGTTAGTGAAGAGGTCGACAGTCCGAAATCTGTCACACAACGGCAGGCTGGTCTTGATAGCCTTACGCTGCTAGTCCGGACAACTGCGCTGATCACTAGTGAGGCTCTTCGTGGCACAGAAAGTTCTCGTCCAACTCATCGACGACCTCGACGGCACACCAGCCGAGGACGGCCAAACCATCACCTTCGGCCTTGATGGCATCACCTACGAGATCGACCTCAAGCCGCAGAACGCTGACAAGCTTCGTGCCGGCCTGGCCGACTTCGTCGCCGCGGGGCGCAAGACCGGTGGTCGAGCCAAGCGCGGCGCTGCAGCCGCTCCTGGTGTCCGTCGACCTGCGTCTGATGCCCGAAACAAGGAGCAGACCAAGGCCATCCGTGAGTGGGCTCGCAGCAACGGTCACGAGCTGGCCGACCGCGGGCGCATCCCGGCCAGCGTTATCGAGGCGTTCGAGGCGGCGCACCGCTGATGACCTCCACCGCCGAACCCGACCTGGAGGTACACGGCGAGTTCTGGCTGCCTGGCACCGACGACAAGAAGGTGCCGGGCATCCTGACCTTCAGCGCTGAGGAAGGCGGCTCGCTCAAGCTCATCGGCAGCTTCACTGAAGTGAATCTGCTCTTCGAGGAAGCGCCAGCCAGGGACTACAGCCGTATCCTCGGTCGTGACGACAAGGCTGGGTACACCCTCGACGGCTGCCTGCGAACCCGCGAGACACAGACCCTCGGGCGTGGGGCACGCCAAAACTTCTACGTTGGTCAAGTCGTCAAGGACGTCTGGTTCGACAAGGACGAGGCCATCGAGGCGGAGATGGTCGATGTCGAGATCGATCATCTCCTCGCTTGGACGAAGATTTCCGGCATCACGAACCAGTGGACCACCGAAGACGAGCTCGGCGGCAAGGGTCGCCTGGGGCCACCCAAGAGTTGGCCCGCCGGAAAGGGCACGAGCTGGCCGACTGCGGGCACATCCCCGCCAGCGTCATCGAGGCGTTCGAGGCAGCGCACCGCTGAAGTGCATGACAACGCCATGAAAGCCGTGGTCGTTAGGCTCCGTCATGAAGCAGTCTCGTAGGTGAGAGTGCTTCATGTCTGCCTGAGCAGGGCTAACGCTGTCGGATCTCCGCAGTACGCTGCCAGCCATGCCGAGCGACGAGGTCAAGCACGTCTTCGTGTCCTACGTGCGGGAAGACGCCGAGAAGGTCGACCAACTGTGCCAGGCGCTGGAAGCAGCCGATATCCCGTACTGGCGGGATCGCACGTCGCTCGCGCCAGGTGATCACTGGAAGCGGAAAATCCGCGAGGCCATTCGCTCTGGAGCGCTGGTGTTCCTCGCCTGCTTCTCCGAGCACTCTCAGGCCAAGGCTAGATCCTACATGAACGAGGAGCTCTCGCTCGCGGTCGAAGAGTTTCGGATACTCCCACCTGGAGCGACATGGATTATCCCCGTCCGCTTAGATGATGTGAACGTGCCGGAGTGGGATCTTGGTGCAGGTAGAACGCTTAACGATCTTAACTACGCTGATCTCTTCGGAAGTAAGTACGTTGCGAATCTTGTGGGCCTGACGAATACGATCAGCAAGATCGTTGGGGCTACGAGCCCGGACCCTGCAACGGTGCGGGCTTCGGTCGAAGAAGCCAGTGATGCCGAGCGTCCCGCCATGCTGCGTCGCATGACCAAAGAGATGATCGTCGATCCGGCCAGGCGCATCGAGTTGGACAACCTCGTCTTGCAGGAGGTGCAACGAGTCCTCGAGGCGATGCGGGACGAGGCGCAATTCCCGACCCAGCGACTGGAGGGCACCGCCGAGGATCAGATGGTGCGCTGCGCTGAGGTCGCCGCAGACTACTGGCGACTCGCCGAAGCGTTCTGCGCATCGCTTCAAGTCGCCGTGCGTTGGACTAACGACCCACAAGAGCTCACTCCGTGGGCTTCTGGACTTAGGGCACTTGCTGGCGAAGCCTTGAAGCTGCGAGGCGGCAACAAGTTCCTTCTTGACCTCCGGCACGTGCCGGCCTTAACCGCAACATTTACGGTCGCTCTCGCCGCGGTCGGTCAATCTAGGTGGAAGAACCTAAGAACCCTGCTGGTTGACATCAGTTTTCCAGGGAAGCATCAGGAACTTCGCGATCCTCTCTTGATGGTGGAGTACCCCTGGGCGCCTTTCCGGAGCATGGGCGAGCGGCTGCCCAAAGTGGTCGCCGGTGTGGCTAAGACCGGAAATGATCCGCGTGCTGTACTCAACGCCCTGATGGATAGTGACGATCATGATTACGATACGCCCATAGCCGAGTGGCTCCACGCGATTCTGAGGCCACACTTCAGGGATCAGTATCCGGATGATGCTATGTATGACAACTTCTTCGACAGAGCGGAGGTCATGCTTGGCCTGATCTCGCAAATTTACGAGAGTGCGCGCTATCACGGCGAGCTAAGAGAAAATCCGGAAGTGAGTGTGCCAATGAGGTACTCCAAGTGGCTCGGCCGTTCTGTATGGCGCGCCGATTCTGGACTTAGCGCTCTTGAGGAGATTGCATCTGAGATGAAGTCGCAGGGTCGGATATGGCCACCACTGTCAGAATTCTTTGATGGCCGGCATGAATATGCCGTTGGCACCCTTGGGTCCTACACTGAAGCGTTCAATCGGTTCAAGAGTTACTTGGAGTCCAAGTAATGCTTCCTTCGGCGCACCAAATCTAGATCGGTCAAACGGTCCCATCTCACGGAAATATCAGCTGTCTGACGTCGTTACAACTCGACCTGACGGGGCATTGGCAAGTAGGGTCGTGGGTTACCGCAGGTGCCGGAAAGGAATCTATCCATGACATTGGTTGCCGCATGGGTGCAGCGTCACGCTACGTTGCGCCAGTTGGTCATCGCGTCGGACTCTCGAATCACAGGAGGAGAGTCGTGGGAAGCATGCCCTAAAGTCGTTCCTCTTCCGCGACCCGGTACGGTCATCGCGATGTCTGGTGATGCTGTCGAAGCGTACGCGTTCTTGATCCAGGCGATCAATACTTGCAACTTGTTGGACGGGAATCAATCCGGTCGGACGGACATAGGCTACTTGGCCAAGAAGCTTCGAGACGTATATGCCGACATTCGTCGCCATGTTCGCGACCTTCCAGCCGGCGAATCGGTGCCGTCAGTTCCAGAACTGAACATCGTCTTGTGTGGCTGGTCATGGAGGAATCTCAGGTTTGAGGGTTACTCCTACAAGTTCGACGTCAATGGCGTGCTCCGAATGAATCGTATCGGGCAGTTAGATGAGCATCGCGCCTACGGCGTCTACTTCTTTGGTGACGCGGACGCCGAAGCCAGTAAGCGCCTCAAAGTGCTCCAAAAACAAAAAGGACTCCCAGTGCCAATGACGGGAGATCCCAGGGCCCGCGAAGTGGCCCGTAATGCTTACTTGGAGTGGGAGCCACTTGAAGTTCTCTTGGATATCATCGGTGACCGCGGACAAACTTCCGTTGGAGGAGTTCCACAGATCGCATATATCTACCAGCGAGGCGAATCCGAATGTTTCGTATGGCGCGATCAAGCTGGGAATGATCATTTTGGCGGACGGCCGGTACAGCCGCGTGAGCGGTTTGACAGGAGAATTCTGAAGTGGGCAGGCGACAGGGTCATAGTTTCGTTCTCTGATCGAGGAATCGCCCTCAGTCAGTTGGACAGCGCGTCGGACGGTGTAGGCGACTACGCGACCGAGTGAGTAGCTTACTTGGGATATTACAATGCCGCGAGTGAACTGCGTGCGAGGTATCGCCGAGCGGAGGGGCAGTGTTGTTTATCGGATCCAGCCGAATTGCGCCCAGTTCGGCTAGATCCGCCGCATCTCCGGTACGCCGAGCTTGTCGATCAAGTCCGCCCCGCGCGGCACCTCAGCGTGCCGATGCTTGCCAAACACTCGCGCATCCACGTGAACAGACGAACTCGAAGCCTTTAGCCGTGCTATCTAGTCCTTCTCCGCGTCGGCGGGGCTGTGCTCCAACTCGTGCACGAGTCGCTCCACTGCTGCTACCAGCGTCGTTCCCAGCGCCTCCGCCACCCGTCGCAATTCGATCACGTCGAGCCGCCGCTCGCCCGACTCGTACTTGCTCACGAACGACTGAGGCTCGTCCAGGCGCTCGGCCACGTCGACCTGCGTCAGCCCCGCCTCCAGGCGCATCCGCCGTAGGAGCGCGCGAAACCGGCGGTACTCCTCGGCCGTGATGCCCTTGTCCACCGGCATAGGGCACTTCGTCGCTTGCCAATATCCCAAAATCGGATACTGTGGCCGTGTCCTCGGCCGCAAAAGATCAACAGCGGCCCACGCAGTGATCCGCGAGGGGGGTGAGTCATGCGCATCGCGTTCAGCGGAGGTGGCGGCGGCATCTGAGCTGACTGCCAGTGAAGGCATGGCGACGGCCCTGGGTGTCTGTAGCACCCAGGGCCGTCGTCTACGTATTCAACACTACGACAAAACTTGGTACAATAAAGCTGCATGGCCACGTCGTTCCGTCAGCTGTACAAGACCAAAGCCCAGCTCGTCGCTGTGCTCCTTGCTGCTGGCGGCCTCGTGACTCTCATCTTTGCCAAGTGGCCGCCGGTGGTTGGTCTCCTTGCCGCACTGCCGATCCCCATCCCGCTGACCGAACTCGGCTCGGGTCTCTTCGGCATCGGCGTTGTCGGCTTCTTTTTCGAGCTCCTGGACCGGGAGGTCGGCGAGCAGCACACCAAGGAAGGACTCCGCGAAGCCGTGCGTGCTGAAGCACCCGCCATCCGGGACGCAGTCCTCGACGCCCTGGCCTTCGACCCCAAAACCTTGAAGGGCGTCGCTTCCGATGATCACCTCGACAGGATGGCCACCAACGCCATCGCCTTACGGCTTAAGGACAAGACCCTCGCAAGCGACCTTTACACCGACCTCCGCGACCAGGTCATCCACGCGCCCGAGCGCTGGCACGAGGTCGACGCAGCGGTCGCCCTCCACCCATGGAACGGACGGCCAGCGAGCGCAGTCAACTCAATGTTCGTCGCAACCGTTCGGTGGGAGTACAAGGTCAGACCGGCCACCAGCACGATGCGCTTCGCCTGCGTGAACGACCAGGCGGAGTACCGCGAACTGCTGCGCGACCAGGCCGTCACGTCCGTGTGGCACTTCGACCCGTCAAGCAGCCTGGATGCCGCCAACCCGGAGGTCTTCGAGCTCACCAGCGTCACGGTCAACGGCAAGCCGCGGAAGGTACGTCGGACTGAACGCACCGGCGCCCAGCTCTACACCGTCGACCTAGGCAGGGAGGCCCAGGGCAGTGAGGAGATCACGGTGGCCTACACCTACCGCGCACTCGTCCTCCGTCATGGCCACCTGCTGTACCTCGACTTGCCGAGGCCAACCAAGGGCTTCCACGTCCAACTCGACTACGGTCAGGCCGGCATCCGGCGGATGAACACGCTCGACTTCTTCGCGAGCAGCCAGGTCTCCCGCGTCGAGCACTCCCGGCACAGCGACGAGCCGAAGACCGTGAACATCAGCTTCGACGGCTGGATGCTGCCGCGGGCCGGAGTGGCGTTCGTGTGGGTGCTGAACGAAGAGTTGCTGACAACGAAGTAGTTTCGCAATCCACTCACGCTTGTGTTCATAAAGAGATTTGTTACGCTGAGTATAGCGGTCGAGCACGTTTGCTCTCGCCATCTCGCACCAAGGCCTTGTAGTAGGTAGGCGTCACGCTATTCGCGTCAAGCAGCGAGATCCGCGCATCACACACGCTACTCTGCCCTTGGGCGTCTTCGGACGCTCAAGGGCTCTTCCAATATCTGTCGTCGGACTTTGTGACGTGCTTAGTACGCATAGCGTAGACGAACTCGCAGAGGATTGCACACTTCTCCTGATCCGTTCGGTGCCGCTTGCACATAATGTTTCCCGCGTATTCATCGTAGTGGGCCGAGTAACGCTTGAAAAGTCAGGAACGATAAACATACTAGCCGAGGCATGGGTAGCGCACCGCTGGAACGGAGGGCAATGATGGCCAAAGTGTGTTCACGCTATTGCGGCGTGATCGGTCGTCCTTAACGCCCTATATCAACGTGCGGTCGATTCGTCTTTATTGATCCGCTGGGAGGCCGAAGTGCAGCTTCCGGCAGAGTTGAGTCCTGACATGATACCCGTAATCGCGCTTGCCGTTGCCCTTATAGTGGGCACCTGGGGTTTCGTTCAATACTTCCTGACCGGCCGCAGGTTGCATGTTCGATTGCGTAACGACCGCTACTATCCGCCGCTGCCCGGGAAGATAGATACTCTAATAGTCGAAGTTCGTAACCTCGGACGCACGTCGGCTTTCGTGTCCAAGGTAGAATTTTTTGGCGGCGACTGGTATTGCTCTGGCACCCTCGAAGGTGGCTTCCCCAAGGAAGTCCCTGCTGGAGGCAGAGAGGTGTGGACGTTGCCGCCATATCCTCGTGAAGACGGAACGTACTCGAAAAACCTGAGCCCAAATGTAGATTACTTCTGTCGCGTCCATATTCATAGTTCCCGGAGGCCATATATAGTGCACTGAAGCTACAAAAAATTCGGATCGTGGAGCACGCCTGGCAGAAGGTTCGAGACCCCTTACATTGCTTATCTTCTTGTGCGAAAACTTCGGGTTGTGCCGACGGATCGTCGCGACTCGACAGAACCGGACGTACTGTGAACCATTTGAACAGTCAGAGCCGGTGCTGATTCACCGTGACACAGACCGCGAGCTGGTATCCGCAGCCGCGGAATGCGGCAAGTCATCGGAGTGTTAACCAGCAGCGGCTAGTCAGCACTCCAACCAAAAGTACGCGTCCTTCGAACCCGCCAGAAGCCGGGCGATCAGCGAGGCGAACGGTCGTCCTCGATGAACGGCATGAGCGAGATGCTCTCGAACGCCACGCCATGCCGGATCGTCAGCCACTCGTCTCCACCGTCGACTTGGTTGGTAAGCACAGGTCCCAGTCGCGGAGCGTCGCTCGCGGGTTCACCGGCGAGCCCAGCAGCTTGCCCGCCTCATTGAAGGCAGGCTTACCCATGGGCGTTCCACAAGTTGTTCGAGTTCAAAGTTGCTCGGCGATCGCATACATCTTGTCCATGCCCGAGTCACACCTAGATGCTGGGCAGGGCCTACGTCAATCGGTTCATGAGTTGCTAGGCTGTTTGTCCACTGCTTTCGTACGCGTAGGTGATGCCTCGTGAAGCGCTGGACTCAGCTCACCGACCACCAGCTCGCCGTGCTCCAGCGCGTCGGTGATCCGGACGACCAGGTAACCGCTCGCGACTCCGCCTTGGCCACCACCGTGTACGCCCTCCGCAACCGCGGCCTGGTCGTCACGCCGCGCGTAGACGGCCGGTGGAGAGCCGAGATCACCGTGGCCGGTCGGTTCTACCTCGAGCATGGCTACCATCCCGAGCGGCCGGATGTGCCTGGTCAAGCCGGAACACTGTCGAGGCGCCGCTCGCCGAGGCCTGCTTCGGAGAAGAAGCGGTCGGCTCGACAGATCACTGTCGAGACGCTCCTCCAGCTGCTCGAAGAGCAAG
The DNA here is from genome assembly GCF_016695385.1 of Saccharothrix sp. 6-C. NCBI lineage: Bacteria > Bacillati > Actinomycetota > Actinomycetes > Pseudonocardiales > Pseudonocardiaceae > Saccharothrix > Saccharothrix sp. 6-C. Next base: position 7,283,281 of record NZ_CP064192.1, read on the forward strand.
ACGGCTCCGTCCGTGTTGAAGACCCGGACAGCGAGACGCGGGCGGCCTGGCGCCGGGCCATCGCGGCAGTGAAGCGTCAGAACCTCGTGCCCGCTGGCATGCACCTCCGCCATCACGGCAGGGACGAGGGCGACTTGGTGATCGAGCTGGTGCAGGGAGAGCACCCCGACGCCAAGTACTGGGAGCCGCGCCCGCAACTCGCCGCGCCCGAAGCTGATCCGCCGCACCCTGCGGTCGCCAAGCTGAGCCGTGATCCAGCGCCGCTACGGGTATCGAAGGACAGCCGTGAACGAGCGCTCCGTCTGCTCCACATCCTCGCTACCGAGTGGGAACGTAGCGGCCACGCCGTAGCGGTCGAGGCTGACCAGCCAGGACTTACCTTCACGTCCGGGACGTCCCGCTTCGTCCTGGAGGTGAGCGAAGAGTCAGACTTGGTGGAGGCTCCACACCTTGAAGAACTTGAGCGGAAGCCGACCTACTCCTGGCAGCGCGTCCCGGTTAGATCGCGGTACGTGTCGAGTGGCCGCCTGGTGCTCGAACTACCGCACAGCTGGGACTACAACGGTCGACGGCGCCGCTGGGCCGACCGCACCAGGTGGTCGCTGGAGGACAAGCTCGGCGACGTCTTGAAGGAGCTCGAAGGCCGCGTTCGGCTCGATGAAGAGCGGCGTATCGCCGCGGAGCGGGAGAAGGCGGCTCGGCGAGTGCAGTGGGAAGAAGCGATGGCCGAGGCTCGGTTCCGCTTCGCGGAGGATGTACGCATCGCAGCGCTGAACGAGCAGATGCAGGCATGGGAGACCGCCGCCAAGGTGCGTGCCTACTGCCAGGCCGCCGAAGCGGCGCTAGTTGAGTCGCCCGACAGCGATGTTGTCGAGTGGCTGCGGTGGATGCGGAACTACGCCGACCGGATCGACCCCGCGGTCTGCGGGGTGCAAGCACCCCAGCTTCGCGAACCAAGCGCGCACGAGCTGCGGCCGTACCTCGATCGGTGGAGCCCGTACGGCCCCGACAGCAGCTACTGATCGTCTTCGCGCTTGCTTCGCCGCAGCGCCTCGATCGGAACACCGAGTTCCTTCTCTAGCTTCTCAGCGGCTGGCTTGTCCCAGCGCCGGAGCGCCGTCACCGCCTGCTCCACCAGCTTGCCGAGCCGGAAGACCTCTTCGCGCAGCGCCTCCAGCTCGGTGTGGCGTTCGGTTCCGCCCTGACCACACCACTCCCGCACCAGCGCCCGGGCAGGGACGTACCGCTGGTCTGCCTCTACGCACACCTCCGGACTGAAGTACTGCCCCTCGCCTCGACGGCTTCCGTAATAGCTGCCGTGGATCGCCTCGTAGCGCGCCCTCACTTCCTCACGGGCGACCTCGTCCAACACTTCGTCGGCGAGCACCTGAGCGGCACGCTTGGCGATAACCAGCATGGTGGCGAAGGGAACGGCCCAGGCTCCGTCGCCTTGAGGGATGCTCAAGGGATCGCTCGTCAGCTCCGTAGCGTCCAGACGCAGCAGCTTGGCGAGAGCGGGCAAGTCCTTGATGAACAGGATGCCAGCGTCTTTGTTAAGGCCAGTTTCAACGCAGCTCAGCGCTGCTCGGTCGTCGATCACCATCTCGGCCGCCACCAGCTCGTGGTCATCTCGGGGCCGCCACGAGGCGTCATGGAGCGCAGCCCAACGCTGATCGTGTGCCAGCCACTCCTCGACTTTGTCCCAGGTCGTCTTCAGCCGAGCGGGCGAGACCCACTCCTCGCGGCCCTCGTACTCGTCCTCTACGAAGCGGATCAGCACGCGTGGCGGGCGGTTGACTCCGATGCGCCTGATCTCTACGCGGGCTAGTGGGTCGCGCTGCTTCGCGCGGTACGCCCACTCCTCACCGACTTCCATGAGCTGCTCCTGTCAGCGGCATCACGTCGTCAGGGAGCGTAGGTAGCTGTCGACGTCGAAGCCGTAGTCGATGAGTCGACGCCGAGCCGTCTCCAGCTCCTCGTCGCTGAACAGCGGCCTGTACTCCGGCTTCAACACCAGGGCCTCGACGCTGTGCCCCACCATGTTCGCCTCCCACAGCGTGGTGAAGCCAGCGGAGACATTCGGTGTCTGGAGAAGGAGATGAGCAGCTCCGACACCGCCGTTCATGGCGACCATGTGCAGGAATGCCTTAGCCTGGTAGTTGATCGTACGAACCAGGTGTCGGTAGCCCTCCATTGTCTCGTCATGGAACTGTCGTTCCAGCCTGATCATCTCAGGATCGGAAGGTGTCGTCACAGCGTCTCCTCGCACACGTCGGTGCTGCGCTAGCTTAATCCGATACAGGAAAGCCGCGCGGCCAGATGCGGACCGTCTGCTCCGCCAGTGCCCTCGTCCGCTCCTGGATCGTGTGATCGTCCCAAGCGTTGCCGTACGTGTTGAGCAGGTGCTTGTTGAGCAACAACACGCTGTGCTCATCGATAATCTGGCGCTTGCCTTTGATAGCGGTGCCGTCGTCGAGGGTTGTCGGCAGCCAGGGGTAGTTCGAGACGACCGGGTTGAGCTTGCTGGTCACAAGCGTCAGGTTGCCGAGTTGCTGTACGTGCTGGTTGCGATCTGCCGGGTCGACGTCATCCTCGACAGGCCAGTAACGCTGCCAGGACTGGGGCATGATGTGCTCGATCGTCAGATCCCCACGACGGCAGTGCGCTTCCTCGGTCTTGGGTGAGCGGTAGCTGTCCTCGAGCGCTTCGAGCAGCATGCGCGCCCGGCGCCGTGGGACCAGAGTCTTGTAGAGCCGCATCGACTCGAGGCTGGTGATCACTTCGTCGTCGGTCGGCCAGCGCCGGGAGTCGCCGTGCTGGGCCAGCAGGTACTCCACCGCAGCCTTTCCGACCTGCTCCCGGTCGACGGTCTTGAGGTGGCGAAGCAGCTCGACCGCCAGGGTGTTGGTGTCGCTGAGCGTCACTCGACAGAGCAGCCGCCGGATGACCCAGCTCTCGACCGCGCGGAGCGCCTGGTGGCGGGCTGGCTCCGGGATGGCCGAGCCGGGTCGGACGAGCCAGAGCAGCAGCGGCATGGTGGCCGCGATGTCGGCGACCTCGATGACCCGGTAGTGGAAGGTGCCCTCGACAGAGAAGGCCGGCAAACTAGCGAGCTGCCGGTAGCAGGCGCTGTCCTCCTGGAGCTCCGCCAGCATGGGACGCACGTCGGTCAGGTCCTTGACGATCTGGTCGCGGAAGCTGATGAAGATCTTGTCCGACGGCACGGTGTGCGCGAGGCGCATCGTCAGCCAGTAGTTGAGGAACACGTCGATCCGCGGCCGGTTCAGCCGCCCTTGCCGCAGCTCCTGCCGCCAGTACTCCTCGTCGAAGCCAGCCCAGTAGTCCCGGTTCAGCTTCTCGATGTCGACGCCGTGCTTCTCCGCGAGCTGGAACACCGCGTTCTTAATCAGGTCGGCCGCCAGCAGCGGACTGCCCCGATCGTTGAGGGCTTCGAAGATCGCCTGGGCGTTGTCATCTGGATCCAGGTCGATGACCACCAACTTCAAGTGCAGCGCCAGCGCCTCGGTCAACGCCTGGAGCCGATCCGCCGGCTTGATCTCGTCCGGTGCCTCCAGCGCCCACGCCTCGATGCGCTCGCGCAGGAACCGGATGCCCTGGCTGACCCGGTGCTCGCCGTCGTCGTTGCCGTGGTCGTCGTCCATCGCCGCCTGGAACGCCGCACGGTCGGCAAGGATGGGCCACACCTTGAGCACCTCGTCGTCGGTGTCGACGACGTGCGCTGGGTTGCGCACCAGCGTCTCCAGCAGTGCCGCGTCCCGCGGCCGCCCGTGCTGCCTGGTTACCTGAAGGGCCGCGTTCAGCAGGAGCTGGAGGGTGATCAGGCGCTGCTGGCCATCGATGACGTGCCGCATCGCGATGTAGCCCGAGGGGTTGAACTGCTGCTCCAGGACCACGGCGCCGAGGAAGTGCGGTGGCACCGGATCCTCCGGCTTCACGCGCTCGAGGACTTCCTCGGCGATGGCCCTCACGTCGTCCCACAGCGGCATCCACTGCTTGTCCACCGACCAGACGTACGGGCGCTGGAACACCGGGATGATGTACCGAACCTGCGGCTCGAACAGCTTCTTCGGCGTCAGCGTGTTCGCCTGCATCCGGCGTGCCCTCCAGGTTGATCGGGTGCATGCTCGTTGACCGCCGAGACCGACGCCCGTAACGAGCCTGTAGGGGAATCCGCTTCTAGCGGGTAGACGTTACAACCGCAAGGAGACGCCCATGCCCGCCCGCGCCAACCGGTTGTCAGCTGTGGTCCGCGCCAAGCACGCCCGACTGAGTGAACCTCACATCGCCCCCTTCGTCGCCCTTGCCGACGAGATCGCAGCCGCGCGAGGGCTGACGCCCGGTGAAGTGCCGTACCCCGATCCCGAGTTCGCCGGTACAGCCGCACAAGCACTGGTACTTCTCCAGTCGCCCGGACCCAAGACGTCAAAGACGACCGGGTCTGGACTCCTCAGTCTTGAAAACGACGATCCGTCCGCTCAGCGCTGTTACGACGAGTACCGGCGAGCTGGCTTGGACTGGCACCAGGTGCTGCACTGGAACACTGTGCCATGGCCGACGGCCTCCACCGACCCTTCTGGCAAGGATCTCCGCGACGCCCGGCCGTGGCTGCCACGACTGCTGGCTCTGCTTCCCGAAATCAAAGCCGTTCTCCTGCTGGGCAGAGTTGCACGTGATGAGTGGCGACGAGCTGCCACGACGGAGCTCACTCGGATGCCGCTCGTCCCAGTCTTCATCGGGCCTCACCCGAGCCAGCGCGGCATGGCTCGGGCGAACGCCAAGGAGCGCCTCTCGGATGCGATTGAGAAACTTGCCGGGACCCTCTCAACGTATCCTCGCGAGAACCGTGTATGACTTACACGAGGGAGACTCGCTTCTTATATACCTCGCAGTAGCTGCGTCTTAGCGAAACCAGACACAGCGTTGCAGAGCTTCTTGTCGGTTGTGAGGAGCGGAAGTCCGCGCTCCAACGAGCGGTCGACCAGGAGCGCATCATAATAGCTGATGTTTTTATCTGCTGCCAGCACAGCGGCCCGCTCAGCTGCATCCACATCGGTGATGTGAATAGTAATCCCTAAGTCATCGATCACCCGCGAGGCCGCCACATACTCGTCGCGTTCGATTAGGCGAGTCAGTAGTCCAAACTTGCGCAGCACGTTGCCGAACTCGAACCGAACATGGTCGATGGTCTCCAGATACGCGTGACCGCCCAAGTAGGCGTCGCGTACTTCCCTGGCATGTTCAAAGCCGACTTGTTCGATGAACCACCGGACGAACACACCGGTATCGACGATGTACGCGTCACCAGCCATGGGTCTCGTCCCTAAGTCGACGGATCTCCTCGTCCACGCCCGTGACGCCACGGGTCTTATCGCTAACCTGGGACATCAGGCTGAGGAGTTCCTCTCGACTTCGCTTGCGGCCAGCGGGACGGGATCGAAGATACTCGGCCCGACGATGTTCGTAGACCAAGTCTGCCAGTTGCTCCATCGAGCGGAGGTCCCTGGCATAGCGAGCGAACAGGCTCTCGTCGACGCGCAGGTAGGACCACTGGACCCCGCTGGCAGCCGTAGCGTCCGACGCCCAGCGGACCGCACGCTCATCCTTGTGCGGTACGTCGAGGTCAGCCAGTCCCTTGGTCTCCACCACGAGGCAGGCACCCGACGTGAGCCGTACGACGAAGTCGGGGTAGTAGTAGGCCAACCGGCCGCCTTCGGCGCGGTACTCCAGCGAGAACCGAACTTCACGGGCGAGCTTCGCGAACGCCGCTACGTCCTGGCTTCGATCGAGGAAGCCGCAGAACTGCACCTCGAACCCACTGTCACACGGCTGCGCCGAGAAGATCGACTTGTCGGCGACCGCGATCTCCCGGCTCCAAAGGAAAGGGCGAGTTCGAGACAGAAGAAGCGGCTTCGGTTCGCCAACGGCCGCAGAACTAGTGAGCGTGCGCTCATCCACTGCCTGCCGAAGTGCAGTCAAGATGATTTCCTGTACGGCCGGCTCTCGGAGCGTAGCGAGTACCTGCGGGTCCGCGAGGTTAACCTGGCGACCGAAGATTCGCTCTTCGATGTAGCCCTTAACCAGAGGAAGCAAGACTGCAAACTGCCCGACAACCCGAGTTTCGCGAGCGAGCTCGTTGGCAAACCATGCAAGAACCGGCTGCGGATGATCTGCAACCGGAAGCGGGTACTCAGCCCGTTCAACAACCTTACCAGTAAGTAAATCACGGCCAGTGTACTTCACTGTCTCGGCTTCAGGACTGCCCTTAAGAGGGATGCGGCGTTCTGGCACGTCTGACGGTCGAAGTGAGCTGAGCTCCGAAGAACTGCGAGCCAACACCCGAGTCAGCTGCGGGATCTCTATATCGAACTCGAGCTTCGAGGGTTCCACAGCAATGACGGCAGCTCGGACGTCCACATCTTCGGCAGCCCTACGCTCGACACTGAGGTCGTCCTCCTTGTGCAGGGCTTCATCCCACAACCTTCGGAACGCCTCATGTTCGATGATGACGACTTGTTCCTCGAACCCTGACCAAGGAGGTGTCATGCGCCGTAGACCACGACCGAGGGTTTGTTCGGGCAGGATCTCCGCTTTGGCGGTTAGAGGCCGAAGCGGAACGATGACGTTTACATTCCGGACGTCCCAACCCTCACGCAGCATAAGGACACTTACGATCGCGGAGTAAGGGCTATCGTCACTATCAACCTCACGAGCCCACCGGCGAGCCTGCTCCAGGTCGGCCTTCGAAACTTGCCCCTTTTCCTTGCCGCCCATGTTGACATGGATCGTCAGCACACGACCTGTAAGATCGGAGATTGTCTCCAAGTAACGAGCAATCTGATCGGCAGCTACAGTGCTCTCCGCCATGATGAACAACAAGGGCTTCTTACCGGCAGGTTCAAGCGCGCGCCGAAACTCACGCCATTTAGCTACACCCGCACCGATACGTTGCTGGTAACGGATCGCCGCATCGTCGCTTACAGCTTCACGTTCACCAGATAGTTCGCCGATGATCGGCCGTTTGACGATCCCATCCTCGATCGCCTGCGCAAGAGGATAGTCGGCAACGATATCGTCGAACAAGCGGCCATTCTGGTTTCGCGGGGTGGCTGAGAAGTCTAGCTGAACAGCAATTCCTTCATCCGCCAGTTCGTGGAGACGGCCTAGCGATTGCCAGATCGTCAGTTCTTCACCGGTGTCTCGCTTGATTTGGTCGTGAAGGTGATGCGCCTCATCGTTTACAACCAGAACCCGCCCACGACTCGCCAACTGGACCAAGGCTGGTCGCTCCTGCGAGCGATTCTTCGGCGGACGTGGCCCCAGTAGCAAGTCCACCGGATTAGTTGTAGCAGGTGGAGTCCGCTCGTAGAGAGCCTGGACATTTGTGAGCACCAGCGCGCCGGTCGAATGCATCGAGACGGGATCGTTGCGTAGTGACACGAGCAGATCGAACTCGTGTCGCCACTCCGGCGGAATCACAGGATCTTCTCTGAAAATCTTTCCAGCCTCAAAGTCCGCCCGTAGACGCTCGTAGACAATTAGGTTGGGCGCAACGACGAGGGACGTCGTGGTGAGCTCTGATTCAGGCTCGTAAATCTTATGAAAGTACGCCCAAGCAATGAGCAGGCTCATCACTTTGGTTTTCCCTGAACCAGTCGCAGCCTTGAAGACGTACCGCGGATATGATCGACCTTCCACAGGGAGAGGCCCGACCGCGAAGCGTGTCACTAGTTCTGACATCATGCGCGACTTGGCTACCTCGTACAGGTAGATGGCAGTCTCGACAGCTTCTCTCTGAGCAAAGTAGTACCTGAAGGGCGCACCGTCAGCAGTTTGGTGCTCGTCGTGGAACCAGTGCTCGAGTAGGCGCTTGGATGTGTCGGAGGCACCTGCATAACCACCTTGACGCCAGCTCGATACTTCTTCGCGAATCTGATCGACCAAGGGCGCATAGCTTGGCCGCCTACCTTGCGGGATCGCGTATGGGTCACTCACTTGATAGTCACCGCTACCGACGTCGTAGTGTCGTTACCGAAAATGTCGACTACTTTTACCAGGACCGTGTATGTACCAGGCTCGTCGTAGTCGCTCACGGCCGTAAGCTCGAGACTGCGGTTCGCTTGAGTACGGTACGACTGCCACTGGTTGTGGAAAGTGTCGTTACTCCCGCTCTCCCCGAAGGTGAAGTCGACTGCCCAATAGTCGACGTAGTCGGACCATCCGGTGATCTTGTCTCGAATCGATGCCGGAAGAAGACCAGGATTAGGAATAACAAAGTCGACGAGACGAACGCTAACTTCTCGCTTCTTTACCTTCGACTCAACCTTGATGTATGCGAGCTCATGAAATACAAACTCACCAGAGGCAACCACTCGTGGATCCATCACTTCGCGAGGGATCTGACGAAGCCTCAAGTCCAACCCGCGCGCGCGGGCCTCATCCTGAACAATCTCGTGGAGTCCCATCTCGAACTCCCAGCCGAGCACATCAATTGCCGGGTAACCACCACTCTGAGCTTCTTCGAGCGACTCCTTGACTTCCCCAAGAGACACAGGAGCGTCGACCGCTCCGACATGAACTGCACGCTTCCCCAGGGTTCCGTGAATATGCTGAAACTCGTGGACTGCAGTCGCGCCGTACAAGTCAATAATGAAGTCAAGGTAAGCTTGAAGTCCTGCCCCTGTCGTGTCTCGCTGCCAAACCTGGCGCTCATACCGACCGAGATTGCATACTTCGAACGGTTTGCAGCCAGGACGTCCGAGCAGGCGCTTACGAGTGGTGTGGATTGCGAAGCGCCCGATATCGACAGCAATCCAGCGCCTGTTCAGCCGTTCAGCGACGGCTGGCGTCGTTCCAGAACCGGTGAAACAGTCGAGAACAATACTGCCTTCGTCTGACGAAGACTTGATGATGCGCTCCAGCAACGCTTCAGGCTTTTGCGTATCGTAGCCAAGCCGCTCCTTGGCTTGCGCATTGACGGCATAGATGTCGTCCCAGACATCACCGATCGGCTGCCCCGGAGCATCGGTGATAAACCGCTTGTGACGCGGGAACCCTCCCTTCGACGACCACAGGATGCGTCCCTCTGTGTCGAGATGATCGAGTTCCTCAATTGGAACAGCCCAGTGTCGACCAATGGTATTCGGATCAAACCCACGCCAAGTTTTTCCGGTCGAACCGCTCCGCTTTCCTGGACCGGTGAGTGAAACACTCTGGTACTGGCGACCTTGTTCGTCGACGGTTGAATAGTGACTTTTTACATAAGAGTCGTCGTACGGACGGTATTGCGGATGCCAGATGTGTTTACTCGATTTAGCGAAACATAGAATCGAGTCATGAATCTCACCAAAGTCCTTGGTGCTGGCATGGGCCGCCGTACGTTTCCAGATAATCTCCGCACGAAAGTTCTCTTGCCCAAATATCTCGTCCAGCAGAACCCGGGCAAGATGACTCACGTTGGGCGCAAGATGCAGGAACAAAGATCCGCGGTCAGAAAGCAGCTCCCTCAGCAGCACTAGCCGCTTATAGAGCATATCCAGGTAGCTCTCGACACCCTTGCCCCAGGTGTCACGATATGCTTTTTCCTCGATGACCGAAGAAATCTTTGTCAAGTCCTGCTCGGCCACCTCGTCACCAACGGCGATGCGAACCTTATAGTCTTGACGAGAGTCAAAAGGTGGATCGATATAGATCAGATCGATCTGGCCGGCGAACTCTTCGACCAGGGCACTGAGCACATGTAGATTGTCCCCCCAGATGAGTCGATTGCGCCAACCGTCGGACTCTTCTGAACCATCAGCGAAAAGTGTGCCGCGATCTGCACGACTTGCATTGACTGTCTCTACGACCTGGAGAGGTAGGCGGTAACGCGCCACCTTCTCTTCCTTGCCGTCCCACTCAAGCCGTACGCCGCTCACAGACACCCGTCCTCACGATCGATCGCATCGATGTCACGATACTTCCATGCTTCGCTGCGCAGGTCTTGCATGGTGAGCTTGGCGTACGGCCCGTGTGAGCTGGTCCTGCATGGTGTGCAGGGTGGGCGCGGTTCGTACGGTCTAGTGCGGTAACCATGAACGTTCACCGGGCTCGAGCACGTCGGGCAGGCAACCGCCGCACCTCTCGCAAGGGTGTGTTCGGCCGAACCGCCCAAGTCGGTGGACGCCTAGCATGCAGCCGTGCCCCGACGGCGAAGCCTGCGCCCCAGGCCACAGGTCATCTCTCTCCCTGCGCGGCTTCTCCTGGCCGCCGGGCCGTTCCTGGTCGGGTGCCTGTTCCTCTGGCGGCTGCTCAACCCGGTGGGAAGCGACGCGCGCGGGTTGAACCCGTTCTTCGGGTAGGTTCTGCTGTCGCTCATGGTGGTCGCCGTGGTTTACGTGCTGACGAAAAGTTTCGGCGGCTGGGCGCACTGGGTGAACCGGGCCGCGAAGTACCTGATCGAAGGCGTGGTCGCGCTGATCATGGCGACACTGGTGCTTGGAGGGTTGGTGTTGCCGCACGTCCTCGACGCCTCGCTCGGAGCACGGGACATCGGCGGTCCAGGCAGTGCCAGACTGCTCGGCATGCTCGGACTGGTCGGGAGCCTGGTAGGCGTCTTCTTCTGGCTGCGGGCACGACGGCGCAAGCGATCCGGGAGCTGAGCGCGGTCACACCCGCTGGTCCGGGGCCGGTACCTCGTCCGCACCGTCTTCAACCCGCTGAACGTTCGGACCACTGCAGGCGGATTTCCGGCGGAGGACACTAGCGACGCCGATCCCTCACCACTGCTGGACGTCTAGGGATGCCCCGCTTCACCAGCACGTTGCGGATGGTGGAGTGATCGACCGCGAACTTCCGTCCTACCTCTGCGAGCGTCCGTCCATGATCGACATAGAGCCTGACCGCCTCGTCCTCCTGGGAAGTGCTGAGCGCCCTGATGGGCCGACGTGCCACCCCATGCCGATCCAGGTGCGCACGCACCGTGTGCTTGTCCACCTTGAAGCGTCTGGCCAGCTCCCGTTGTGTCGCCCCGCGGCGGTAGGCCAAGACCAACTCGGCGACTTCGGCAGAGGACAGCTTCCGGTTCTCCTTAACCTCGACTGCTACCGAGGTCAGGTCGTCGACACCAGCTTGGGCCACCGCTGATGATGCGACTGGGCTCTCAGCAGGGTGGACCTCGCCACTCGTCCGTGCCTTGAGCAGGCGGTCCAAGGTAGCGGAAGGGTTCGAAAGGGAGTCACGGAGGCGCACCACCACGTAAGGCCCTTGACCAGCGCGATGCCGGTCAAGGGCCTCATTCGTCTGTCCGGCCGTGCCCGGCTAGAACCGGCCGTCTGCGGCTGTCCGTGCCAAATACGGGCCAAAGTTCCAGCCCTTTCTGCCAGCGGCGTAGCGGCGGCCCCGGGCGTGGAGACTTCGGGCCGTGCACGCTGACAGGCTCGAATGGTGGTGAGCCTGGCCGTTGCGCTCCCCGGTGACAGCCGACCGTCCACCGCTGTGCCGAATCAGGCGAGAGCGCGGTTCGGCGGTGTCGGTGATTTGGTTCTCCCCGTCCTTCGTCGGGAGGGGCAGGCTGTGCTCGGCCGGGACCTGGGTGTGCGGGCTCCAGGTCGCCGAAGGCACGGACGAGCTGAAGGCCTACTCGGGTCCGGTGTCTCGGTTGTGGGTGGTGTTGAAGGAGAAGTACGGCCTGGAGGTGATGGGCGAGGGCAAGCTGGTGCCGCCCTACCAGGCCGCCGCGCCTCCCGCGGTCCGGCGGCCTTCCGGAAGCCGTGCGGGAGGACTTCGTCACTGGTGAGTGCGAACCGGCGGTCGACGCATTCCGGACAATCCGGACCTGGTCGACGTGCCGATTGTCGATCGGGCACCGCCGCCGCACGGCTTCGGTTCGGCGGCGACCGCCGATGGGCCCGGCCCGGGACCCGACCGATGATTTTCCTGTTCGGGGGAACTACGCGGTGAAAACCATTGCCGGAGGCGGTGCTGTTGTCGCCATCGCGGCCAGTCGGGCGAGGCTCGCGGATTCCGGGCTGTCCTCTTCCGCGCTGAACACGTGCATGACGAGGCCCATCTCGCCGGGAGTGCTGGGCACGTGGAGGGTTTCGTAGTCCAGCGTCAGAATCCCCTCCTCGGGGTGGCGCAGGCGTTTGCGGCCCGCGCCGCACACCACGACCTCACCGCCGGCCCAGATCCGGCGGAAGGCGGGGCTCTTCCCGGACAGGTCCCTGATCAGCCCGACCAGGTCCCGGTCGTCCGGGTAGCGGCCCGCGGCGACGCGCAGTTGGCCCACGACCTCGGCGGCGCGGGGTTCCCAGTCCGGGTGCAGGTCCCGGGCGGCCGGGTCGAGGAACAGGTACCTCGCGTTGTTGCGGTCGCGGCGGGCCGGGTCGGACAGGCCCCCGAACAGCTCGCCGCCCAGGCTGTTCCACGCCACCACGTCGAGGCGGTGGTTCGTCACGAACGCCGGGAAGTCGCCCACGGCGGCCACGATCCGGCGCAGCAGCGGGCTGACGCGGGCGCTCGGGGCGGCGCCGCGGCGGACCCCCACCAGGGTGGCCAGGTGCCCGCGCTCGGCCGCGTCCAGGCCGAGCGCGCGGGCCAGCGAGTCCAGCACCTCGGGTGACGGCTGGGTCGCACGGCCCTGCTCCAGGCGCACGTAGTAGTCCACGCTGATCCCCGCCAGCTGGGCCAGCTCCTCGCGCCGCAGACCGCGCACCCTCCGGCGGCGGCCCCCGGCCAGGCCGACGTGCTCCGGGGCGACGCGGGCCCGGCGGGCACGCAGGAACGCGCCCAGCGCCCGCCGCGCGTCACCGATGCCGTCGACGTCCCCGGTGCGGTGGTCCACGCCCTCCATGCTCCCCAGTATTACCTGGCCCTCGCGGTACCAGGACCGCCGGACCGCCGGACGGACCGGGTGCTGGCTGCCTCGCCGCGCACCCGCGAACGTGGTGGCATGAGCTCGAAGAAGATCCTCGTCGTCAGCGCGCACCCGGAACCTCGGTCGCTCAACGGCGCCCTCACGTCCTTCGCCGCCGGTCACCTGCTCGCGGCGGGACACGAAGTGCGGGTGTCCGACCTCTACGCGATGAAGTGGAAGGCGTCCGTCGACGCGGACGACTTCCCCGACCACACCGGGGCGGGGCCGTTGGACGTGCTGGCCGCGCACGAGCGGGCCACGCTGGCGGGGCGGCTGACGCCCGATGTCGCGGCCGAGCAGGAGAAGGTGCGCTGGGCGGACGCGGTCATCCTGCAGTTCCCGATGTGGTGGTTCTCGCTGCCCGCGATCCTCAAGGGGTGGGTCGACCGGGTCTTCACCAACGGTTTCGCCCACGGCCCGGCGGTCCCGCCGCCGTACACCGAAGGCGCCCTGGGCGGGCGGCGCGCGCTGCTGTCGGTCACGATCGGCGCCCGCGCGTCGGCGTTCTCCGACCGGGGCGCCCACGGCCGGTTGGCCGACCTCCTCTTCCCGGTGCAGCACGGCGTGCTGTGGTTCACCGGGATGGCGCCGCTGGCGCCATTCGCGGTCTACGGCGCGGCCGGCCTGTCGACCGAGGCCTACGCGGCGGCGGAGCGGGAGTACGGGCGGCGGCTCGACGGCCTCTTCACCGACGAGCCGGTCCCGTTCCGGTCCCTCGTCGACGACTACGACCGCGATCTCCGGCTGCTGCCGGACCTGGGGGCGCCGGGGACGACCGGGCACGACCTCCACCTCCGGGAGACCGGCCCGGCAGGAGGATGACCTCCCGGACGTCGGCCCATGGGACGACTTCGGGCACCTGCGGGGTGAGGCAGAAATATTTGCGGCGTTCCGGCCTCGGACCGACCGTCCGAAATGAACACGAAGAGTGTCTATATGGTCACGGAAAGCTATTTCCGTCGGTCTTGAATGGATAGCGCCGATCGGGTGCTTTTGAAGCAATACGGAAGAGGCACCGGCGCACCGCGCCATGCGAAGGTCAATCGCAAGTCGCAGGCCCTTTGACCGGAGGCAAATGTGTCGATCATCGATACGTCCCGACCCCAACCGACACTGGAACAATTGAAGGAAACACTGTCGCAGTTGGTGCCAGTACTGCGGGACAAGGCCGCGTGGGCGGACGAGAACCGCCGGCTCCACGACGAGTCGATCCAGGCGCTCGCCGACGCGGGGATCTTCAAGCTGAGGATGCCCGCCCGGTACGGGGGCTACGAGGCCGACACCAAGACCCTGGTGGACGTGTCCATCGCGCTGGGCCGCGCCGACGGCGCGCTGGCGTGGACCGTCTCGACCTACTGGATCGCGTCGTGGATCGTCGGCCTGTTCCCGGACGTGGCGCAGGACGAGGTCTTCACGACCCCGGACGTCCGGGTGTGCGGCGCGGTCAGCCCGAGCGGCGTGGTGGTGCCGGTCGAGGGCGGGTACGTCCTCAACGGCTCGTGGCACTTCGTCAGCGGCGCGTGGCACGCGAACTGGCAGGAGCTGGCCACCATCCTGCTGCGGCCGGACGAGGAGCCCCAGCCCGTCATCGTGGCGGTGCCGATGTCGAGCCTCGAGATCGTGGACGACTGGCACACCTCGGGCATGAGCGGCAGCGGCAGCGTCACCACGGTGGCGAAGGACGTGTTCATCCCGGCGACGCACATCATCCCGATGGAGGCGGCGATCCGCCCGAACGGCGTCTCCGAGCTGAACGCGGACCGGCCGATGTGGCGCAGCCCCACCATCCTGGCGGGTTCCGCCGCGACGGTCGGCATGCTGGTCGGCATGGCGAAGGCGGCCTACGACGCGTTCATGGAGCGCATCCCCGGCCGGCCGATCCGCTACACCGACTACGAGCACCAGGCCGAGGCCCCGATCACGCACATCCAGGTCGGCACGGCGTACATGAAGATCGAGCAGGCCGAGTACCACGCCTACCACGCCGCGGCGCTGGTCGACGCGAAGGCCGCCAGCGGCGAGCCGTGGACGATCGCGGAACGCGCCCGGGTCCGCGCCGACGAGGGCTGGGCGACCAAGCTGGCGAAGGAGGCCGTCGACCTGCTCGCCTCGGCCAGCGGCGGCTCGTCGATCTACCGCCACGAGCCGATCCAGCGGATCGTGCGCGACATCCAGGCGATCAGCGTCCACCCGATGTTCAGCCCGGATTCCAACACGGAGACCTTCGGACGGGTGCTGTGCGGGCTCGAGCCCAACACGATGTTCATCTGAGTCGGTCTGTTCGGCCAAGAGCCGCCGCGCGGTCAGCGCGGCGGCTCTTCGCTGCGCGGGGCGGGAAGGCCACCGTCCACAGCGGACGGGGAACGCGCGGCACGGGCTGTGGGGCGCGACCGAGGCGAGACCGGAGCACGGTGGACGCCAACGTGCCCGGTCGGCGGGGTCCGCCGACCGGGCACGCGAGGCGAGCCTGCGCTCAGTCGTTCTTCTTCCACATGATGATCTGCAGGTAGTTGCCGTCGGGGTCGGCGAACGTGCCGAACTTGCCGGACTCCCGGTCCGCGACCGAGATCCACTCGACGCCGGCGGCCTTCAGCTGGGTCTCCACGGCGTCGAAGTCGTCGACGTGGAAGTTCATGATCACGCGACCCGGTTCGTTGTTCTTCGCCTCGACGTCGTCGCGCCCGTCGATGACCAGCAGGAAGCCGCCGAGGTCGATCGGGCCGTCGCCGCTGAACTCCGGGGCCAGCGCCTTGATGTACCACGCCCGCAGCTCGGCGGGGCGGGTCGTGCCGAGCAGCATGCTGCCGGGCTTGAGCGTCGTCATGTCGAAATCTCCCTCGTTGTGTGATCCAGCTCGCGGCAAAAGGCTATCGCCACACCGGTGGTCAGGAGGCCGCCGCCGCGGTCTCCGGGGCCGAGGCGCTGCGCTCGTCACGAGGACGCAGCCCGAACCAGATGAGGGCGACGCTCACGAGCGTCACCGCGACGTTCACGCCGAGCGCGAGGTGGGTGCCCGACAGCGTGTCGGCCTGCGTGGCGGCGATCGCGACCATGATCGGCGCGCCGATGGTGAGGGCCACCTGCTGGGTCATCGAGGTCAGGCCGGTCGCCAGGCCCTGCTCCTCGTTCGGCAGGCCCGAGGTGCCGATCACCGTGTACGACACGATGCAGGCGACGTGCACGAAGAACCCGAGGAACAGCGCGGGCACCAGGATCACCAGGGCGAGCTTGTTCGAGCCGAGGAACACCAGCGGCAGGATCATCAGCGCCTGCAGGGTCAACGCCACGGTCAGGACGTTGCGGCCACCGTGCTTGCCGATGAAGCGACCCGCGATCGGACCGGCGAACACGGCCGCGAGGCCGGGGATGCCGAACGCGAGACCGGTGATCACCGGGTTGAACTTCAGCACGTCCTGGAGGTACAGCGTCATCAGGAAGATCATGCCGGTCTCCATGGAGAAGATCACGAGACCCGCGAAGTTGCCCCACTTGACCGTGGGCTTCTTGAGGAAGCGCACCGGCGCCAGCGGCGCGGACGACTTGGTCTCGATCACCCAGAAGGCGGCCAGCAGCACGATGCCGATGGCGGCGGCGACGAGGCTGGACTCCATGATCGCGTAGACCACGGCCAGCAGACCGCCGGTGACCGTCACCGCGCCCGGCACGTCCAGCTTCTGCCGGTTCGGCACCTTGCTCTCGCTGATCAGCATGGGGGTGGCGACGATGATGGCGATGGCGAACGGGATGTTGATGAAGAACGCCGCCCGCCAGCTCAGCAGGCTGACCAGGATGCCGCCGACCAGCGCGCCGGCGGTGAAGCCGCCGGAGAGGATGGCGCCGTTGAGGCCGAGGGCGCGGTCGCGCATCTTGCCCTCGGCGAACGTCGTCGTGATCAACGACAGACCCGCGGGGACGGCCATGGCGGTGGAGAGGCCCTGCAGCGCGCGAGCGGCCAGCAGCATCTCCGGGTTGGTCGCGAAACCGCCGAGCAGCGACGCCACGGCCAGCAGGACCTCACCGGCGATGAACAGCTTGCGCCGGCCGAACAGGTCCGCGAACCGCCCGAACAGCAGCATGAAGCCGGCCGCCGGCAGCGTGTACGCGGACACGATCCACGGCAGCTGCGTCAGGCCCATGTCGACACCGCCGCCGACCTGCGGCAGGGCGACGTTGAGGATCGAGTAGTCGGCGGCGAAGATGAAGGCGGCGCCAAGCAGCACGAGGAGGATCAACCGCTGCCTGCCGCTGAACCGCAGCGGGGAGGACGTTTCGGCAGTCAAGATGCGATCCCTTTCTTGGAGTGTTCCCACAGATGTCGTGATCCAGCCACGCTTTCCGGCTAGGCCGAGCCGCTCGGCGAAGCCGGAAGGCGTGACCAGGCTTTGCGCCGCGGCTGTGCTAGAGGTCGGCCAGGAACTTCACCAGTTCCGCGTTGACCTCTTCCGGCCGTTCCTGCTGCGTCCAGTGACCGACCCCGGGCAGCACGACCGTGCGCTTGAGGTTGGGCACCAGGTACGACAGGTTGGCGATGAGCTGGTCCATGCCCGGCAGCGACACGCTGCCGTCCCGGTCGCCGTGCACGTACAGCGCCGGAGGAGTCATCGGCGCGCCTTGGAAGGGCGCCGTCAACTCCCAGCTCAGGTCGATCGTCCGCCACCAGTTCAGGCCGCCGGAGAAGCCGGTCCGGGCGTACTCGGCCGTGTAGAACTCGAGGTCGGCTTCGGTCAGCCAAGCGGGCAGCTCGGCCGGTTCGGGCATGAGGTCGGAGAGGTCGCCGCCCTCGGGCACCACGGGGAGCGTGGGTCCGTCGGCCCGCGGCGAGTCGCCGAAGCCCCAGTTGAAGAAGCGCAGGAGGGCGGCGCGCGGGTCGCGCTCCAGCTCCGCCTCGGCCACGCCGGGCTCCTGCAGGTAGTTCATGTAGAAACCGGGACCGAGCGCCTGGGTGAGCCCGGTCAGGGCGCTCACCGGGCCGCGCGGCAGGTAGGGCACGCTCAACGCGACGACACCGCGGACGCGGTCCGGGCGCAGCAGCGCGGCGTTCCAGGCGACCGACGTGCCGAAGTCGTGCGCGACCAGCACCGCCTGCTCCTCGCCGAGGGCGTCGAGCAGGCCGATCACGTCGCCGACCAGGTGCAGCTGCGAGTACTTCTCCACCGCTTCCGGGCGGTCGGTCTGGCCGTAGCCGCGCAGGTCCGGGGCGACCGCGTGGTAGCCGGCCGCCGCCAGGGCGGGGAGCTGGTGGCGCCAGGAGTACCAGGACTCCGGGAAGCCGTGCAGCAGCACGACCAGCGGCCCCTCGCCCTGTTCGGCGATGTGCATCCGGATGCCGTTGGTCTCCACGAACCGGTGGGTGATCCCGTCGGTCTTTGCCGATTGTTGGTCGCTCATGGTGCGCCTTCCTTGACAGGTGCCCGAGGTGGACTCCCCGGAAGCTTCCTTCCGGATCGACACCGGCTCCAACTTCTGCCTTGCTCAGTCGCCGAGCGCGAAACCAGGTATTCTCGGATTAACGCGGACGTCCGACCGGACAGGCTCGGAACCTTTTTCGTGACATGCCGAAACACCCCATGACTGGGTGACCGACACTCGGCCTATCCCGGACGACCCGTTCGCCGAAAGGCGCGCGAACGGGTCGCGACCAAGGAACTCGAATTACGTCCCGGTACCACCGGTACTACGACAAATCCCGCTCCACCGCTTCGGCGACCCGCTTGATGGCCGCCAACCGGCGGTCCCAGTCCGCCGCGAGCGAGGACATCCACCGCGTGGTGGCGTCCAGCCCGGCCGGCCGCAGCGAGTACCTCACCTCGCGTCCGACCCGGTTGCCGACCACGAGCCCGGCGGCGTCCAGGACGGCGAGGTGCTTGACGATCGCCTGCCGGGAGACGGGTAACCGCCCGGCGAGCGTCGTCGCGGTGACCGCGCCCTGGGCGGCCAGCAGGTCGAGCAGTCGGCGACGGGTGGGGTCGGCCAGCGCGACGAGAACGTTGCCGACCTCTTCGACCGCATCGTCCGGTTCTGTTCTCACACAGTCGACTCTTCGACTCGCTTCTTCGCCGCGTTGAGGACCTGCGGCCAGCCGCCGGTGTTGTCCTTGATCGTCCGCGCGCGCACGTCCTCGGACACCGCCAGCGCGGCGAACCCGCTCTCCACCACGGTCAGGCGCGTCTTGTCGCCCTCGGGGGACAGCGTGAACTCCACCAGCGTGCTGTTGCCCTCGGTCAGCTCCTGACCCGGGAACGCGGGCGCCCAGCGGTACGCCACGTAGGAGTGCGGCTCGACCTTCACCACGGTCACGGGGAAGTCGCCGTACTCCGGGTTCTTGGCCACCGTCGACTCGCCCTCGACGGCGGTGGTGTCCTTGATGCTCTCCGGGTCGGCCACCCAGAAGCCGGGTGCGGACACCAGGGACCAGACGCGCTCGACAGAGGCGTCGATCAGTGTGTCGCGTTCGATCCGGTCGTCGCTCATGAGGAAGCTCCTTCAAGTGCCATCATTGAGTGCAACCAGATGATTGCACGTCGTCCAGGGTCGTGCAACCCGGTAGTTGCACGACATCTCGACCCCGGCGGTCGAGCCCGACGCGGACACGGTGCGTGATCCACCTTGTCGTCTGCGTCACCTAGGTGGGGAATGCGCACGTGCCCCGAGCCGATGAGCCGGGGGTCGTTCGCAGTATTGCCGACGAACCCGCCGTCAGGCCGCGGCCGAGCCGCAAAAGCACGCTGGGAGAAGTAATCCCGATCGTCTGCGGGCGATGCTGGTCTCCGTTCACCCGAGCCGCACCGAGTGTTTTTCCCGAACGCCACCAGCCGAGCGGTCGATAGCGAGGCGTGCGCACTTCGCCTCTCGAAGAAGGGTCCATACATGATCACGCTGGATACCGTGAACCTGGAGATCGACGGGCCGACGGCCACGATCTACTTGAACAGGCCGGACAAGAAGAACGCGATGAACCCCCAGATGCACCGGGACATGAACGCCGCCCTGGACGCCATCGAGGAGGACGGCAACGTCAAGGCGGTCGTCATCACCGGCAACGGGGACAGCTTCAGCTCCGGCATGGACCTGGAAGAGTGCTTCCTCCAGCCGTTCGACGACCCCCAGCTGTTCTACAAGACCAACCTGGTGGCGCTCAGGTGGTTCCAGCGCCTGAAGGCGTTCCCCGCGGTGACCATCGCGAAGGTCAACGGCTTCGCCTTCGGCGGCGGTTTCCTGGTGGCCGGCCTGTGCGACCTCGCGGTCACCGACGAGGCGGCGCTGTTCGGCCTCTCGGAGATCAACTTCGGCATCTTCCCGGCCGGCGGCGCGACGTGGGCGGCCACGCACAACCTGCCGCGCAAGAAGGCGCTCTACTACATCCTCACCGGCGACACGATGACCGGCGCGCAGGCCGCCGAGTACGGCCTGGTGAACTTCGCCGTGCCCGCCGACCAGCTCGACGCGGCCACCGACAAGATCGTCCGCAAGATCGTCAAGAAGAACCCGGTCACGCTGGCGCTCGCCAAGCAGGTCTACGAGCGCACCACCCAGCTCGACCTGCCAGCCGCGATCGACTACGACCAGGCGAAGCTGTGGGAGCTGTCCCGGCTCAGCGGCAACGAGTGGATCAACGTGGCGCTCAAGCAGTTCGAGAAGCGCGCCTACCAGCCCGGGTTGGCCACCTACGACCGGCCGGCCGAGGTGCGCGCATGACGGTCGCCGGCCCGGACGTCGAGATCCCCCAGACCTCGCTCACGTCGTTCGTCCTGCGGCACGCGGACGAGTACGGCTCCGAGATCGCGACCGTGGACGCCGCGAAGAGCACCTCCTACACGTTCGCGGAACTGGCGTCACACGTGCGGCGGGCGGCGCACGGGCTGCGCCGGGGCGGCTTCCGGAAGGGCGACGTGCTCGCCATCCTGGCCCCGAACGTGCCGGAGTACCCGATCGCCTACCACGCGGCCGCGCTGGCGGGCGGCGTCATCGTCGCCCTCAACCCGCTCGACACGTCGGACGACCTGGTCGCCCGGCTGGAGGAGACGGGTGCGCGGTTCCTGGTGACCGTGCCGCACGAGATGCCGAAGGTGAGCGCCTTCCTCGACCGCACCGGCGTCGAGGAGGTCATCGTCCTCGGCGAGGCGGACGGCGCCACGTCGTTCTCCTCGCTGGTGGCGTCCGACGACGAGATCGTGGAGACGGCGCTCGACCCGTCCGAGGACGTGGTGACGATCCTGCACTCCAGCGGCAGCACGGGTCTGCCCAAGGGCGTGCAGCTGACGCACCGCAACATGATCGCCAAGGCGTTGCTGACCAGCATGGTGGCGCCGAGCGGCCGGGGCGAGAAGGCGCTGGCGATGCCGCCGTTCCACCACGCCTTCGGGCTGTCCATGATGATGAACGCGAGCCTGTACCAGGGCACGACGCTCGTCACCATGGAGCGCTTCGACCCGGAGGCGTTCCTCAGGACGATCGAGGAGCACCGCATCACCCAGCTCTACATCGTGCCGACGATCGCCGTGCTGCTGGCGAAGAGCCCGCTGGTCGACCGGTTCGACCTGTCGTCGCTGCGCTCGATCGTCTCCGGCGGCGCGTCGCTCGACCCGCAGATCGCCCGCCTCGTGCGGGAGCGGATCGGCTGCGAGATCGGCCAGGGCTACGGCATGACCGAGGCGATGTGCTCGTTCATGCAGGCGCCGGACACCGTGTCGGCGTCCGTCGGCCGGACCGCGCCGGGCGTCGAGTGCAAGATCGTCGACGTCGACACCGGCGAGGAGCTGGGCCGCAACCGCAACGGCGAGATCCTGATCCGCGGGCCGCACGTGATGAAGGGCTACCTGAACGCGCCCGAGGCCACGCGCAAGACGTTGGAGCCGGACGGGTTCCTGCACACCGGCGACCTCGGCTACGTGGACGACGACGGCGAGCTGTTCATCGTCGACCGGATCAAGGAGCTCATCAAGTACAAGGGCCAGCAGGTGTCGCCGGTCGAGCTGGAAGCGGTGCTCATGCGGCACCCGCGGATCGTGGACGCGGCCGTCGTCGGCATCCCCGACGAGGAGTCGAGCGAGATCCCCAAGGGGTTCGTCGTCAGCGACGGGTCCATCACCGCGCAGGAGATCATGGACTGGGTCGCCGAGCGCGTCGCGCCCTACAAGAAGATCCGGCAGGTCGAGTTCATCGACCAGATCCCGCGCACGCCGGTCGGGAAGATCGAGCGGCGCACGCTCAGCGCACGCACCGCGGCGGGGGCGGCCTGAGGACCCACCCGGGTGTCGCGGCCCTCGGCTCTGAGGTGAACGCGCCCGCGCCCTCGGCCCCGCCGAGCGGGCCGGCGATGGCGCGCGGCCCGGTCGCTCCGGCGACCGGGCCGCCGCCGCATGCGCGCCGGGCCGGGTTCGGCACGGGAGATCCGGCTTGAGCACGCGTGATTCGGCTCGGGCCCGGGAGATCCGGCTTGAGCACACGTGATTCGGCTCGGGCCCGGGAGATCCGGCTTGAGCACACGTGATTCGGCTCGGGCACGGAAGATCCGGCTTGGGCAGGCGCGGCCGGTTCGGACCCGCGATGTCCCGGCGCGCGAGAAAGGGGCAGGGCCGTGGTTCGGCCCCGCCCCCTGGTCCCCGCCGCCGGTGTCAGGCCAGCTTCTTCAGCCCCACGCCGTTGAGGACGTAGCCGGGCGCGATGGTCGAGGCGTCCGCCTGGAGCAGGTCGACGATCGACTTGCCGGCCAGCTCCGGCGTCAGCAGCGGACCCACCCTGGCCAGGAACTCGTCCTGCGAGAGGCCGGACCTGGCCGCGTAGGCGCGCACGGCCGGGCCGCCGACGTCGGTGGCCGGCGCGAACTGGGGCAGGACCGTGGTGAACGTGATGTCCATGCCGGCCCGGCGCGCCTCGTCCTGCGCGTAGCCGGTGATGAACCGCAGCGTGGACTTCGCGCCCGCGTAACCGCCGCTGAGCGGCGAGCCGCCGATGGCCGCGCCGCTGCTGAACACCACGACGCGGCTGCCCGGCCGCAGCGGCGTCAGCAGGATCTCGCGCAGCCAGTGGAACGCGATGCGGACGTCGGCCTCCCAGTTGACCGCGAACGTCTCCCACGTCTGCTCCTGCAACGGCCGCATGTGGGGCGTCGCACCGGCCACCAGGACCACGGCGCTCGGCTCGTGGCGGTCGATCAGGGTCGCCGCGACGGTGGCGTCGCCGGCGTCGACCACCTCGGTGCGGATCGGCCCGGAGCCCGACGCGGGTTCCGGGAACGTCGCGGCCGTGCGGGACACGGCGACGACCGGCGCGCCGGCCGCGGACAGCGCCGTGGCCACACCGTGGCCGAGGCCCCGGCTCGCGCCGACGACGATCGTGGTCCTGCCGGACAGGTCGCTCATGGGTCCTCCAAGTCGTGGTGGATCCGACGGTCCATTCGGGAGAGCCGGACGCGGATCCAGCATTCCGCCACCGGGTTCGCCGGACCTACTCCCCCGTTGCCCGCCCGGCGCCGGGCGCGCAGCGGACCAGGACGGCGGAGTAGACGACCAGCCAGGCGACCCACAGCAGCCAGCCGACGAGACCCAGGAGTCCCAGCACGCCGGGACGGGCGAGGACGAGCGGGGTGAGCGTGGCCGAGGTGCCCAGCAGCACGGCCGAGGAGTAGCCGAGTCGGGCGTGCCACGCGGGGATGAGCCCCGCGTGCCGCCCGCTGAGGGACAGGCCCACCAGTGCCGACGCCAGGAACACGCCGTTGAGGGTGAACAGGGCGTCGTGCAGGGACCAGAGGGCTCCGGTGGGGTCGTCGGCCGCGGCCAGGCGGAGCGCGGTCACGGCGGCGAACGCGCCGTTCTGGAGCAGCACGCCCGCGAACCCGACCAGGGACCACGCCTCGCCGCGCTCGCGGTCGGACCGCCACAGCGCCGCCACCGCGCCGGCGGCGAAGACGGTGGTGGCGTGCCAGACCTCGGCCGCCTGCTCGTGGGAGTCGACGCCGGCGAAGAACGCCTCGGCGAGGGTGTCGTAGTCCTGGTCGGCGAAACCCGTGACCTCGATGATCTGCAAGCGGTACACGGTGAACGGCGAGTTGTCCGTCGGCGGGGCGTACGGGACGGCCAGTTCCATCGTGCCCGGGGTCAGGCCGTGCTCCACCGCGCGCACGATCAGGGCGTCGGTGCGACCCCAGTCCATGGCGAGGTAGGCGTCGGCGACCAGGACGGCACGGGTGGCGCCGTGGTCGTTGCCCTCCAACGCTTCCTGGGCGGCCTGCGCGGACCGGCCCACGTCGTCCTTGAGGTAGCGGTCCATGCCGCGTTCGCCGTCGGGCTGCTCGTAGCCGACGAGCGGGATCAGGGTCTCGCCCTCCGAGACGCTCCAGACGCCGTGGGCCGCGAAGAAACCGGCCAGCGCCGCGGTTTCGATCATGGCCGACAGTATGCCGACGCGGGTGCGCCCGTCGGGGCCGTTCGGCGGATCCGGCGGCCTCTACCTCCGGGTCACCCGGACCGGCAGCCCGCGCAGGATCACGGCGATCGGGTGGGCGAGCTGGTCGAGGTCGGCCCTCGGGTCCTCGGCGTAGACCACGGCGTCGGCCGGCGCGCCCGGTTCCAGGCCCGGCAGCCCCAGGTAGGCGCGGGCGTCCCAGGACGCGGCGGCGAGGGCGTCGTGCGGGCGCATCCCGGCGCCGGCCAGCGCGCGGACCTCCTCGACGATCCCGCCGTGCGGCATCGAGTCCGTGCCCGCCAGCACCCGGACACCGGCCTCGGCCGCGGCGGCGACCAGCGAGCCGTGCGCCTGCGCGCCACGCAGGAACCACGTCCTGCCGGGACTGTCGGGCCGGCCGCGCACCTCGGGCACCGACCGCGCCATGACCGACAACGTGGGCGTCAGCGCGGTGCCCTGCTCGGCCATCCGCGTCAGCAGGTCCGGGTCCAGCGACATGCCGTGCTCCACCGAGTCGGCGCCCGCCAGCACGGCGACCTCGCCGCCGGCGGTCTGCTGGGTGTGCACGGCGACCCGGCCGCCCACCGCGTGCACCGCCCGCACCACGGCGCTCAGCACGTCCAGCGGAACCGGCTCGCCGTCCGAGCTCCAGTCGCCGATCACCTTCGCCCACCCGGTGCGCGCCGCCTGCGCCGCGGCCAGCGCGGGCAGCTCGGCGTGGTCGGCCCGGCGGCCCCAACCGTCGATGAACTGGCCGTGCTGCGCCAGCCACGGGCCGGCGTGCCAGGCCCTCGGGGTGTCGGGGTCGACGCCGAACCACGGCGGCGGCTCACCGGCCAGGCCCGGCGCCCTGATCACCGTCACGCCGGCGTCCACGTGCTGCCGCAGGTGGTCGCGCAGCACCGCGCGGTCGAGCGGGTCGCCCGCCGCCGCGGCGCCGGGGTGGGTGTGCGCGTCGACCAACCCGGGCAGCAGCCACCCCTCGGCCACCAGGTCGGCGTTCTGGACGGGGTCGGTGGTCCACCGGTCGCCGTCGGCGTACAGGTCGACGTGCTCGCCGTGCGGCAGGGCACGACCTCGGATCCGGATCACCACTTCAGCACCCCCGGTCTCCCGCGACCCCGTCGACCCTAGCCGCGATCGGGACGTGGGACCTCGAGTCCCCGGCAAGGGGAGACCCGAGGGTGGTGGCATGGACGGCGACGCGGTCTTCCCGATCGGTGAGCCGGCTCGGCGGACCGGCCTGACGGTCAAGGCGATCCGGTTCTGCTCCGACGAGGGGATCGTGCCGCCGACCGGTCGCAGCCCGGCCGGTTACCGGTTCTGCGGCCACGACGCCGTGGCCCGCCTCGACCTCCTGCGGACGTTGCGCGAACCGGGTCTGGACCTGCCGACGATCCGGCGGGTGCTGGACCGGGAGCTCGCGCCGGCCGAGGTCGCGGCGGCGCACGCGGAGGCGTTGGCGGCGCAGATCGGCGTGCTGCGGTTGCGCCGGGCGGTGCTGACGGCCGTGGCGGAGCGCGGGGCCGGCCCCGAGGAGATGGGTCTCATGCACGGACTGGCCAAGCTTTCCGAAGACGGTCGCCGGCGCCTCGTCGGCGACTTCCTCGACCACGCGTTCGGCGACCTGGCGGACGCCCGGCGTTCGCGGGGATCATCCGCTCCCTCACGCCGGAACTGCCCGGACGGCCGGAGGTCGCGCAGGTCGAGGCCTGGGTGGAACTGGCGCGGCTCGCGCGGGACCCGGGCTTCCGGGCGGGCGTGCGGCGGTTGGCCGAGCACCACGTCCTGGTGCGCGACGGTCTGCGGCCCGATCCGGCGGCGGTGGTCCGCGACGCCACCGCGCCGGCGGTGGCCGCCGGGGTCGAGCCGACGTCGGCTCGGGCGCGTCGGGTCGTCGCGGAGGTCCTGGCGCGGGTGCCGCACGTGCCGGTCGAACGGTTGGCCGCGTTGCTGGAGGCCGCGAACGACCCGCGGCGTGAGCGCTGCCCGCGGTTGTCGGCCGTGGTCAACGGGTGGCCGCCGCCGGAGAGCGCGACGCCCGCGTTCGGCTGGTTCCTCCGCGCCCTCGGTCGCGGGCCGGTCGACGCCGGGTTGTGCGGGTCCGTGCCGCTGGGGTAGGAGTGGGGTCGGGCGCGGGAGGGGTGTGGCATGCGGATCGGGGAGCTGGCCGAGCGCACCGGGGTGAGCGTGCGTTCCTTGCGGTACTACGAGCAGCAAGGCCTGTTGCCCGCCGACCGCACCGCCGGCGGCCACCGGGAGTACCCCGAACGCGCGGTCGACCGGGTCGTCCGCATCCAGGAGCTCTTCGCCGCCGGGCTGAGCAGCAAGAAGATCGCGCTGATGCTGCCGTGCATGCGGGACGCGGACGGCGGGCCGTCCCAGATCGCCACGCCGCGACTGGTGGACGACCTGACCGCCGAACGGGCCCGCATCGACCGGTTGATCACCGACCTGGTGCGGTCGCGGTGCGTGCTGGACGAGGTGATCGACGCGGCTTCGGGTCCGCGCTGACGGCCGAGCCGAGGCCGCGTCGGTCTTCCGGTCGGTGGCGCTCGGCCCCCGGCGCGCGCCGGGGGCCGAGCGGGTCGGGCGCGGCTCAGTCGCTGACGCGCCGCCGGTAGAGGGCGGTGGCCACGACGAACGACGCCACCAGCAGGCCGACCGACCACAGCAGCGCGAGCCGGCCCTGGTCGCCGATCGGCGTGCCGGTGAGCAGGCCGCGCACGGTCTCGATGACCGGCGTGATCGGCTGGTGCTCGCTGATGCCCCGCAGGAGCGGCGGCATCGTGTGGGTCGGCACGAACGCGCTGCTCAGGTATGGCAGGAACAGCATGAAGAAGCTCAACGCGCCGGCCGACTCGACCGACTTCGCCACCGCGCCGAACCCGGCCGCCAGCCACGACAGCGCCAGCACGTAGAGCAGGAGCAGCCCGGCCACGGCCGCCCACTCCAGCGGTGACGCGGACGGGCGGAAGCCCATCCCGACCGCCGCGCCGACCACGATCGTGGTGGACAGGGCGTTGCGGGCGACGCTGGCCGTGACGTGCCCGGTCAGCACGGCGAAGCTCCGGATCGGCATCGAGCGCAGGCGGTCGATCATGCCGCTGTGCATGTCGTCGGCCACGGACATCGCGGTGGACGCGGCGCCGTACCCGGTGCACAGCAGGATGATGCCGGGCACCACGTAGTTGACGTACCCGGTGCCGGTGTTGATCGCGCC
The DNA here is from genome assembly GCF_016695385.1 of Saccharothrix sp. 6-C. Taxonomy (NCBI): domain Bacteria; kingdom Bacillati; phylum Actinomycetota; class Actinomycetes; order Pseudonocardiales; family Pseudonocardiaceae; genus Saccharothrix; species Saccharothrix sp. 6-C. The sequence continues at coordinate 7,310,820 of NZ_CP064192.1, forward strand.
GCCGAAGACGTACACGAACAGCGCCATCATCATCAGCGGCAGGACGATCGACATGAACAGCGTGTCGAGGTTGCGCCTGCCCAACCGGATGCTGCGGCCGACCATGGTCATCGAGTCGGCGATCGCGTGGCTCATGCCGGCACTCCTTCACGTGCGGTCAGGGCGAGGAAGACGTCGTCCAGGGTCGGGCGGTGCGAGGTGACCCGGGTCGGCACGACGGCCGCCGCCCGCAGGTCGTCCAGCACGGCGTGCAGGTGCGCGGCCGTGCCGTCGGACGGGACGCTGAGCAGGAGCCGCTCGTGGTCGGCGAAGCCGCCGAGCCGCGCGGTCGAGGCGTCGAGCGCCGCGGCCGAGGTGAAGCGGAGCTCCAGCCGGTGGCCGCCGACGCGGGCCTTGAGGTCGTCCGCGGTGCCGTGCGCGGCGACCTTCCCGCCGGCCAGCACCATGATCCGGTCGGCGAGGCGGTCGGCCTCCTCCAGGTACTGGGTGGTGAGGAAGATCGTGGTGCCGGTGCGGGCCAGGTCGCGGATGGCGTCCCACGTGGTCGTCCGGCCGGCCGGGTCGAGGCCGGTGGTCGGCTCGTCCAGGAAGATCACCTTCGGCGAGGCGACCAGGCTCATGGCCAGGTCGAGCCGCCGCCGCATGCCACCTGAGTAGGTCTTGACCCGCCGGTCGGCGGCGTCGACGAGGTCGAACCGCTCCAGCAGCTCGCCCGCGCGGGCCTTGGCCCCCGACCGGCCGAGGTGCATGAGCCTGCCGACCATGACCAGGTTCTCCCGGCCGGTCTGCTCGGCGTCCACCGCCGCGTACTGCCCGGTCACGCTGATCACCCCGCGCACCTTGGCCGGTTCGCGCACGACGTCGAACCCGGCCACCCGCAACCGGCCCCCGTCCGGCCGCGACAGCGTGGACAGGATCCGGACGGTGGTCGTCTTGCCCGCGCCGTTGGGTCCGAGCAACGCGAAGACCGACCCCTCGGCGACCTCCAGGTCTATCCCGTCCAGCACCGCGGTCGACCCGTACGCCTTGCGCAGGCCGGTCGCCTCAACGATCATCACTGCCCCCTTTTGTGTACCAGGTACGCTAAAAAGCGTAGCTCATACGCAGTTGATTCCGGTAGCCCTAGACTGGCCGGCAGCGGTGACGAGAGGGTGATGGATGACCGAGGAGCACGAGCTACCAGCGGAAATCGCTCTGCTGTGGGGTCTGCGCGAGACACCGAGACGCGGCCGCAAGCCGACCCTGTCGGTCTCCGAGATCACCCGGGCCGCCATCGAGGTCGCCGACGCCGAAGGTCTCGCGGCCGTGTCCATGGCGCGGGTCGCGCAGCAGCTCGGCAACTCCACGATGGCGCTCTACCGGCACGTGAAGAGCAAGGACGAGCTGCTCACGCTCATGTCCGACGCCGCGTTCGAGGACCCGCCGCCGATGCCCTCGGACGGTTGGCGCGCCGGGCTGACGCTGTGGGCGACGAGCGTGCTGGCCAGGTTCCGCCGACACCCCTGGTACGCGCGGATCCCGCTGTCCGGGCCGCCCATCGGCCCGAGGAACCTGACGTGGTTCGACCGCGCGCTCGGCGCGCTCTCCGACACGCCGTTGAGCGAAGAGGAGAAGGTCGGCGTGGTGATGGGCCTGCTGACGCTGGTGCACGGCGAGATGCGGATGACCGCGGAGCTGGCGGAGGGCTTCCGGGTGAACCCCGAGGCGTTCGGACCGGCGTACGCGCGGGCGTTGCGACAGGTGGTCGACCCCCTACGGCTACCGGCCCTCGGCCGGGTGGTCGAGGCCGGCGTCTTCGACCACGACCACCTCTTCGACGAACGGGACGTGGAGGCCGACTTCCACTTCGGCCTCGACCTCTACCTCGACGGCGTGGCCGCGTACCTGGCCCGCCGGGGGTGATGGCGCCGCGGGGCCGGTCGGGGCCCCGCCCCGCGGCGCCGCGGCGCCGCGCGATCACCGCCGGGCGACCCCGGCGCGCGCCACCCGCTGTCGCACGGGCGCGTCCGCCGACATGACCGCGAGGCCGGCGGTGATCAGGACCAGGTTCTTGACCACGAACTCGCCGGTCATGGTCAAGAGCAGCGGGTTGCCCGTCTGGAACGCGACGGACGGCTGCGTGACGAGCGTGGCGAACGTGCCCGCCAGGTGGAGCACCACCAGCAGCGCCACCCAGCGCAACCGGAACCCCACCACCAGAGCGATCCCCAGCACCACTTCCACCACGCCGAGCGTGAGCACGAAGACGCCCGGGTCGAGCCACGGGACGGTCCGCGCGACCAGGTCGGCCACCGGCGTCGTGCCGGTCACCTTGAGGGCGCCGAACCACACGAAGACCAGGCCGAGCGAACCCCTGAGCAGGGGGATGCTCAACGTCCGCAGGGTGTTCGCGGGCGCATCCGGACGGGACGGGAACTCCGTCATCCACATCACTTCCTTCGCGGGCGGGACCACGTCGACCCGCCTGCGGGAGGTCGGCCCGTTCGTGGTCCACACTGACCGGAATCGGACTGGGAGCGCTCCCAGAACTGTAACGGTAAGGAAACGCTGTGTGAAGGGCTGATTCCACGCCGTCCCAGCCGGCGGCTAGTCGTACCACTCGATCGGGTCGGGGAACGCCCCGGCGGGCAACGGGTCGCCGAAGAACGAACCGAGGCCCGCGGCCACGCCCGCCGCACGCCACCAGTCGGCCTGCGCGCGCGTCTCCAGCCCGTCGACCAGCACCTCGCCGGCCGCCTGCCGGGCCAGTCGGACCAGCTCGGCCAGGTAGTCCGCATCGCCCCGGGACTGCCGCTCGACCAGCCGCCGCGCCACCCGCACCGACCCGATCGGCAGCTCGGCGGCCACCGCCAGGTCGTCCGGCCCGAGGCCGAAGTCGACCAACGACGTGCCGACGCCCAGCTCGGCCAGCACGGTCAGGTTGTCCACCGCCTCGGACTCCGCCAGCGCCGCCACCGGCATCCCGACGACCAGCCGCGACGCGGGCAGCCCGGTGTCGTCCAGCACCCGGCGCACCCGCCGGACCAGGTCGCCGTCACGCGACTGGTTCCTGGTCAGGTCGACGTGCAGCGACGCGGTGAACCCGGCGCTCTGGCCCCACCACCGCACCTGCCCGCACGCGGTGGCCAGCTGCCACTCGCCCAGCGGCAGGATCAGGCCGGTCCGCTCGGCCGGCTCCGCGCACCCGGCGTGGTCGAGCGAGTCGTCGCCGCGGTCCCAGTGCAGCGAGGCCGCCACGCCGACCAGCGCGCGATCGGCCAGGCCCACCACCGGCCGGTAGCGCACGTCGATCTCGCCGTGCTCCCACGCGCCCGGCATGGCCACGGCCAGCGCGTCGGCCCGCCGCTCGGCCGCGTCCTGGCCCTCGTCGAACAACGCCCACTGGCCGCGACCGCCCGCCTTCGCCCGCCGCAACGCCTGCTCGGCGGCCCGCATCACGTCCTCGGGCTCCCAGTCCGGCGGCGGCCGGCGCACCACGCCGACGCTGACCGACACGGCCAGCCCGCGGTCGTCGAAGTACACCGGCTCGGCCAGCTCGCGGTTGAGCTCGGCCACGGTGCTCGCGACGTCCGGCGTGGTGGCGGTGTTCTCGACCAGGACGGCGAACTGGTCGCCGTCGAACCGGGCGATCATCGCCTTCTCCCGCGCCAGCACGGCCTTCAGCCGCCGCGACACGTGCACGAGCAGCCGTTCGCCGGTCGGCCGGCCGAGGCTGTTGCACACCACGCCGAACGCGTCGACGTCCAGGTGGAAGACGCTGATGCCACGCACCGGGTCGGCCCGGCGCAGCGCGCTCTCCAGGTGGGTGGTGAAGTACTGCCGGTTCGGCAGCCCGGTCGACACGTCGTGCAGCGCCTGCCGGTGCAGCTCCGACTGGAGCAGCATCAGCTCGGTGCCGTCCTCGACCACGGCGACGAAGTGCACCGGCTGGTCGTCCGCGCCGCGCAGCAACGACACCGTCATCGAGATCCGGGCGACGTCGCCGTCCTTGCGCAGCAGCCGCTGCGGCTGCCGGACGCGCTCCTGCCGGTCCTCCAGCAGCGCCAGCATCGCCTCGCCGAGGACCCGGACCGACGCCGGGTGCACGAGCTCCAGCAGGGCGAAGCCGGCCAGCTCCTCGGTGGTGTAGCCGAGGATGTCGCCGATCGCCGCGTTGGCCCGCACGATCCGCCCGGCCGGGTCTACGACCAGGATTCCGCTGGACGACGAGGTGACGACCTCCTCGAACCGCGCCTCGCTCTCCTTGAGGTGCCACTGCGCGTCGCGGACCGCCTTGAGCAGCGAGAGCTGCATGGACTCCTGCTGCTCGAACACCGCTCGCCTGCTGGCCGCCAGGAACCCCGTCGACAACGCGCCGAGCACGGCCACGATCGGCTGGGCATGACGTTCCACGGGCTGGAACTCCGCGAGACCCAGCAGCCCTTTCCCGAGCACGTCGAGGGTGACCCGCAAGCCGTCCTCGGTGAGGTACCCGAGTGAGACGAGCTGCTCGCCGATGCGCTCGGCCCGCTGCGGCGAAGGCGACTGCCCGGAGGCCTCGGCGTGCACCGCCGCGCACAGGTCGTCGAGGCGGACTCGCATTTCGCGGTCGAGCTCGTCCCTGCCCAGCGCGACGACCACAGCGCCGCTGAGCAGGTACGACCACTTCCGCGCGAGGAGTTCACGACCACGTTCGGGTGGTGACGTGGCCCCTTGCCTCTGACTGGGGATCGACATTCCCGTTGCCCTGTTGTGATATCGACGATTCGCGGCAGTTTACCTACCCCCCGCCGGCCAACACTCAACCGGAAGTGTGAACCACGAACACCCACGGTGACTTCTGCATGGGCATTTCACCTCTTTCGGCGCACACCATTCGACCAACCCCGGCGTGGACCAGCATCGACATGTCACGGCCGAACCCAGGCCGGTTCGAAATCGGTCGGACAACTCCTCGATCCCGCCCCCGGAACACGAAGTTCACCTGATCGGGGCTGTCGCTCACTTGGTCGCGCCTATCGCGCGCACGTCGACCGCATCGGCGTCGCGGGCCAGCCTATCGAGATATCCAGCCCGGGTGGAATCGGGTGGCCGAACCCGGAATTCGCGACCATTCCCCGACTGACCGGTCAGGCGGGGATCGGCATCAGTCGGTAAGAGCCGGCGGTCGTGGCGGGGACCTCGTGGTAGACGGTGGCGGCGAGGGTGGTGCAGGCGGTGTCGGCGAACAGCTGCAACGCGGTGCCGTCACCGAAGCCGCGGGCGGCGGAGCGGGCGGTGGGGAAACCGAGGTCGGTGACCGGGTGGCAGCCGTAGGACTGGGGCACGACGGTGCGGGCGCCGGTGAAGGAGGCGCCGGAGAAGACGCAGTAGCCCGATTCCCGGCAGTGCCCGCTCACGTCGGAGGCGGAAGCCGCGGCGGCAGCCTGAGTGGTGGCCGCCGCGGCGAAGAGGAGAGCGGCGAGCACGGTGAAGCGCCGGCGCGGCGCGGATGTCCCGATCACGATGTCCCCCTTGGATCGCACGCGCCAAGCCAACCCAACGCGGGCGGCGGTGGCAATCGGCCGAACGGGACCGCCCGCGTGCGCGGCTTGGCGGTGGCCCGGAAGTCCTCCTCGGGGCCTGGGGTCGCCGGGCGAGGAAGCCGTGGCCGAGGCGGCCGGTGTCCCAGGTGACGCCGAACCCGGTCGGCTGCCGGTGGCCGAACAGCACTCCCCTGCCCTGCCGGTCGCGCAGGCAGGAGCTCGGGGTGCTGCCGGGCGTTCTCGGCGGGCGCGGTGTCGGCGGGCGCGGCGGCGGGGCGTTACTTGTCGCCGAGCGAGGCCAGCAGCTGCTTCAAGGTGTCGGCCAGCGCCGTCCGCTCCTGCGAGGACAGCGCGCCGAGCAGCCGGTTCTCGGTGGCGAGGTGGTCGGGCAGGGTCCGGTCGATCAGCTCGCGGCCGGCGTCGGTGAGGGCGACGACCACGCCCCGGCCGTCGTGCTCGTTCGGCGTCCGGACGACCAGCCCCCGCGCTTCGAGGCGGTCGAGCCGCTGGGTGACGGCGCCGGACGTGACCATCGAGGAGCGCATCAGCTCGGTCGGGGTCAGCCGGTGCGGCGGCGCACTGCGGCGCAGGGTCGCGAGGACGTCGAACGACGCCCGGTCCAGGTCGTGCGCGGCGAAGGTCTTGCCCAGCTCGACGTCCACCAGCCTGGCCAGGCGGCTGAGCCTGCCGATCACCGCCATGGGCGAGACGTCGAGGTCGGGGCGCTGCGCGTGCCACTGGCCGAGGACGAGGTCGACGTGGTCTGCCATCGAACTAGCTTAGCGGTGAGGTAAGTCACCGCCGAGATACCTTAGCGGTGAGCTACTTTGTCTTAGTGCTAAGCAAATGGGTGACCGCGCTCGCCCCCGCCGTCTGGGGCACGACCTACTACGTCACGACCGAGTACCTGCCCCCGGACCGGCCGCTGCTGGCGGGGTTGCTGCGGGCGCTGCCGGCCGGGCTGTTGCTGGTCGCGGTCACGCGCCGGCTGCCGCGCGGCGACTGGTGGTGGCGTTCGCTGGTGCTGGGCACGCTGAACATCGGCGTGTTCCTGCCGTTGCTGTTCCTGGCCGCGTACCGGCTGCCGGGCGGGGTGGCGGCGACCGTCGGGGCCGTGCAGCCGCTGCTGGTGGCGGGGTTCGCGGTGGTGCTGCTCGGGCAGCGGCTGACGACGCGGACGGCGCTCGCCGGGGTCGCGGGGATCGTGGGCGTGGCGCTGCTGGTGCTGCGGGCGGACGCACGGCTGGACTGGGTCGGCGTGGTGGCCGCGCTGGGCGGTGCGGTGGTGATGGCGGCCGGGGTGGTGCTGAACAAGCGGTGGACCACGCCCGCGCCGCTCCTGGCGGTGACCGGGTGGCAGCTGGTGGCCGGCGGCGTGGTGCTGCTGCCGGTGACGTTGCTGGTCGAAGGGCCGCCGCCCGCGTTGACGGCGGCCAACGTGGGCGGCTTCGCGTACCTGGGCGTGATCGGCGGCGCGCTGTCCTACGCCCTGTGGTTCCGGGGCATCCGGCTGCTCCCCGCGACGCGGGTGACGTTCCTCGGGCTGCTCAGCCCGGTCGTCGCGACGGCGGTGGGGTGGCTGGTGCTGAGCCAGGAGTTGACCGCGTCGCAGGTGCTCGGCGCGGTGGTCGTGCTGGTCGCCCTCGTGGTGGCCCAACGGGAACCGGTGCGGCGGGAACCGGTGGAGACGAAGGAGGAAGTCCGTGCGGATCACGGTGTTCGGAGCGCTCGGTAGCGTCGGCCGCCGGGTCGTGGCGGAGGCCCGGCGGAGGGGGCACGAGGTCACGGCGGTCAGCCGGCGGGCCGGCGCGGGCGGCGAGACCGGTGACGCGCGGCTGGTCGCGGACGTCGTGCGGCTCAGCGCCGGGCGCGACCTGGTGATCAGCGCCACCCGGCCGGCCGACGGGGACGAAAGTCAGCTCGTCGAGGCCGCGCGGGCGTTGCTCGCCGGGGTCGCGGGGACCGGGGCGCGACTGCTGGTCGTGGGAGGCGCGGCGACGCTCGTGACACCCGAGGGGCACACGGTCGAGCAGGCGCCCGGTTTCCCCGCCGGGTTGGTCGCCATCGCGCGGGCCTGTGCCGAGCAGTTGGCCGTCTGCCTGGCCGACCGGGCGGCGGACTGGACCTACCTGAGCCCGCCGGTGGTGCTGGAGCCCGGCGAGCGGACCGGCGTGTTCCGGGTCGGCCGGGACGAGCAGGTCGGCGAGGTGATCTCGATCGAGGACCTGGCGGTGGCGTTGCTGGACGAGGCCGAGGCGCCCCGGCACCGGCGGGTCCGGTTCACCGTCGGGTACTGAGCCGGCGAGGGGCGGGCGGAACACCGCCCGCCCCTCGCCGGTCAGGTCAGGCCAGGCCGGCGCACGTCCTGGCGTCCGGGTCGGCGGCGGCCTTCGGCGCCCAGCGGACGTTGGCGAACGAGGCCTGGAACGCGCCCTCGGTGTAGACGAGGAACGGCGTGTTGACGTTCTCCAGGTCGAGCCCGCCCTCGGCGAAGCACGAGATGGGGATCTTCACCGTCGACTTGACGCCGGTGGGCAGCGAGGTGAACAGGCCGGTCGCGTCGACCTCGGCGAAGCACGGGTACTGGCAGTGCGTGCTGACGACGGTCCGCGCGGCCGGCGCCTGGTGCACGATCACGTCGAAGACCAGCGCGGCGTTCGCGTTGAGGTAACCGCGCAGGTCGCTGCCGCCCGCCGGGTCCTGGAGGTAGACCTGGCCGGGACCGGTGCCGGTCCAGGTGGTCTTCATGGCGTCACCCTGGACGTTGACGTCCGCGGGCACGACGGTGATGGAGCTGTGCGCCGCTTCGCCGTCCGGCCCCAGCTCGGTGCCGCCCCAGTTGTCCGGGGAGCCGATGTAGCTGCGGTAGGGGGCGACGTCGGTGCGGACGTGGACGTCCAGGTCCTCGGTGGCCGTGCCGCCGCCGCCGTTGCCGGAGCAGCCGGCCTCGGGCGAGGTCTCGTCCAGCCGGCCGAGGTTGCCGGTCTGCCAGGAGCGCAGGCCGTACCCGGGCTTGAACAGCGGGTCGCCGTCGGCGTCCAGGGGCGTCTGGCAGGCGCTGCGCGGCCACGAGAACGACAGCTCGCCGGTGAAGCCCGGGTAGGTGTGCTTGCCGCGGATCAGCAGGTCGGCGACGCCGGCGCCCTCGGTGCCCGGCAGCCAGGCCGCCACGAACGCGTCGGAGCGGTTCAGCTCCTTGTTGACGTGCAGCGGCCGGCCGGAGAGGTAGACGGTGACGACCGGCGTGCCCTTGCCGCTGACCTTGTCGAGCACGGCGAGGTCGTTCGGGTAGAGCTTGGCGGCCTCCAGGGAGCGCTTGCCGAGGTCGCCGACGCCCTCCGCGTACGGGGTCTCGCCGAGCACCGCGATCACGGCGTCGAAACCGGTCGGGTCGACGTCGCCGGTCTCGCTGAACACCACGTTCCGCTCGCCGAGGGCCTCCTTGAGGCCGCCGAGGACGGTGGTGCCGCCGGGGAAGTCGGCGTTGGTGTTGCCGGTGCCCTGCCAGGTCAGCGTCCAGCCACCGGTCTGGTTCTGCATGCTGTCGGCGCTCTTGCCGACGACCAGCACCTTCGAGCGCGGCGAGAGGGGCAGCACGCGGTTGTCGTTCTTGAGCAGCACCTGGGACTCGCGGACCGCCTCGCGGGCCAGCTCGCGGGCTTCGAGGGCGGCGGGGGAGCCGGCGTGGTGGCGCCGGGACGGCTTCTCGCCGTCGAGGACGCCGGAGCGGAGCTTCACGCGCAGGATCCGGGTCACCGCGTCGTCGATGCGGGCCAGGGGGATCTGGCCGTTCTCGACCTGGGCGACCGTGTTGGCGATGAACGCCTTCCACTCGTTGGGCACCATGACCACGTCGATGCCCGCGTTGATCGCCTGGGGGCAGGACGAGTTGGTGCAGCCGGCGACCTGGCCGATGCCGTTCCAGTCGGAGACGACCAGGCCGTCGAAGCCCATCTTGCCCTTGAGGATGTCGTTCACCGCGAGCTTGCTGCCGTGCAGCTTGCCCTCGTCGACGCCGGAGTCGTTGGTCCAGCTGTTGAACGACACCATCACGGTCTGGGCGCCGGCCGCGAGCGCGCCGTAGTAGCCCTGGCCGTGCACGTTGATCATCTCGGCCTCGGAGGCCGGGTTGACGCCCTGGTCCTTGCCGCCCACCGTGCCGCCGTCGCCGATGAAGTGCTTGGCGGTGGCGAGCACGCCGACCCGGCTGCGGCTGTTGCCCTGAAGGCCGCGGGTGGCTTCGTAGCCGTACGCGCGGGTGATCCGCGGGTCCTCGGAGAAGCCCTCGTAGGTGCGGCCCCAGCGGTCGTCGAGGGGGACGGCCAGGGTCGGCGCGAAGGCCCAGTCCTGGCCGGTCGCGCGGATCTGCTCGGCGGTCGCCTTGCCGATGTCCCGGATCAGGCACGGGTCGTGCGCCGCGCCGAGGCCGATGTTGTGCGGGAAGACGGTGGCGCCGTAGACGTTGTTGTTGCCGTGCACGGCGTCGATGCCCCAGATGGCGGGCACGCCCGTGCGGCTGGCCTTCGAGGCGTCCCAATAGGCGTCGGCCAGGGCCAGCCACGCCTCGGGCGCGGCGTGCTTGTCGCGGTTCGGCCACGAGCCGCCGCCGTTCAGCACCGAGCCGATGCCGTACTCGCGCACCTCGTCCGGGGTGATCGCGCCGATCTCCGGCTGGGTCATCTGGCCGACCTTCTCGGCCAGGGTCATGCCGGCGAGGATCCTCCGGACGCGGCGCTCGTCGGAGGGGTTCGACTTCACCCGGCTCTCGACCCTCGGCCACTGGGCCAGCTCGGGGAGGCGCTCCTCGATCCGGGCGCAGCCGTGCTCGGTCCGCGGCTCGCCGACGACCGGTTGGCGGGCGGGTGACGCGGCGGCGGCGCCCCCGGTGAGGAGACCGGCGGCGAGCACCGCGGCCAGGGCGGTGCTCAGGTGTCTGCGGGACATCGGCGGTTCCGTTCGTCCGACGGCTCTGTCGCGGCCGATCTTCGTGACCGGGCGGGTCGCGGTCAAGGGGGCCGTGGGAGCGCTTCCTCGCAGGTGGGAGTTACGGTCGACGGCCCACTTCCCGGTCCCGGTAGGTGAATTTCTTTCAAATCCGTGATCACGTGGGGACGGTGCGTAGTTTTTTACTTGACTCCGGAGTAGGTAGTGGGCCAGACTCGGCCGCGGTAAGCACGGTCCACTCAGGACTCTCTCCGCCAAGTCCTTGCCACACCGGGAAGAGCACACCATGTCCCTGAGGTCTCCCCTGTCCCGCCGCGCCGTCGTCCTCGCCGCGGTGGTCGCCCTCACCACGTCCGGCACGGTGGCCCAGGCCGCCGAGAACCCGTACGAACGCGGCCCCGCGCCGAGCACCGCGAGCATCGAGGCCACCCGCGGCCCGTTCGCCACCGACCAGGCGACGGTGTCCTCGCTGAGCGTGCGCGGCTTCGGCGGCGGCACGATCTACTACCCGACCAGCACCGCCGAGGGCACGTTCGGCGCGGTCGCGGTGGCGCCCGGCTACACGGCCTCGCAGTCCAGCCTGTCCTGGCTCGGGCCGCGCCTGGCCTCGCAGGGCTTCGTCATCTTCATCATCGACACGAACTCCCGGTACGACCAGCCCGCCTCGCGCGGCGACCAGCTGCTGGCGGCGTTGGACTACCTGACGACGAGCAGCACCGTGCGGTCGCGCATCGACTCGTCGCGACTGGGCGTGATGGGCCACTCGATGGGCGGCGGTGGCGCGCTGGAGGCCACCGAGGACCGGCCGAGCCTGCAGGCCTCCATCCCGCTGACCGCGTGGAACACCACCAAGACGTGGTCGACGGTGCAGACGCCGACCCTGGTCGTCGGCGCGGAGGACGACTCGGTGGCCGCCGTCTCGACGCACTCCGAGCGGTTCTACACCGGCCTCCCGTCCACCTTGGACAAGGCCTACCTGGAGCTGGCGGGCGCGAGCCACTTCGCGCCGAACAGCGCCAACACGACGATCGCGAAGTACAGCATCGCGTGGCTCAAGCGGTTCGTCGACAACGACACCCGCTACGAGCAGTTCCTGTGCCCCGCGCCCCGCGCCGCGGCCATCTCCGAGTACCGGGACACCTGTCCGCACTCCTGACCTCCCGACAGGCCGTTCCCGCTGTTCAACAGCGTGAACGGCCTTTTGGGCGGTCCGTGGGAAAGCGCTTGCCGGCGGTGAACCCGGTGCGCTACCGTCGTTCCTGGGAACGTTCCCAGAGATGTCCCGCAACGCACGGCGGCGGCGTTGTCGGGGTCGAGGGGCCGTCGTCCAGCTTGGCGGGGTGTGGGGCGAGAGCGCTCTCCCCCAGGCCTTGGAGGTCTCGACGATGAGACCGCCCCTGCTGGCGACGGCCCTTTCGACGTGCTCGTGGGCCCGACGAGGCAGCACCTCCTCCATCGGCGGCCACGACCAGGCATGACGACCGCACCGGGGGCGCGACCGCGCTACGTCGCCGACACACCCCGGTACGGCAGGGTCTGGCTGTAGACGATGTTCGTGGTCGTGCTGCCGAAGCCGGTCAGGTCGTTGACCACCCGCTCCAGGTGCGGCATGGAGGTGGCGGCGACCTTGAGCGTGTAGCAGTCGTCGCCGGTGGTGCGCAGGCACTCCAGGATCTCGGGGCGGTCGGCCAGCAGCGCGTGCAGCGGCTCATGCCGGTTGCCGGGGTACTTCAGGCGGACGACGGCGAGCACGGCGTAGCCGACCTTCGCCAGGTCGACCTCGGCCCGGTAGCCGGTGATCACGCCGGCGGACTCCAGCCTGCGGACCCGTTCGGTGGTCGCCGAGGCGCTGAGGTTGACCCGGCGGCCCAGCTCGCTGAGCGCGATCCGGCCGTCGCGCTGCAGCTCGGCGAGGATCGCCCAGTCGGTCGGATCGAGGTTCCCGGTCATGGGCGGATTTTACCGGGGAATCCACGGCAGAGGGCCGGTCAGACCGGGCGGAACCTCTTCAGGACGCGCTGGTTTCCGCATAGCGTTGGCGCCGTGCAGATCGGTGTGAACGTTCCGAACTTCGGGCCCGGCACCTCGCCGGACGTGCTGCGGGACTGGGCGCGGACGGTCGAGGGCCTCGGCTTCGACCTGCTGATGGTGTCCGACCACGTGGCCGTGACGCCGGACGTGGCCGAGCAGTACCCGGCCCCGTTCTACGAGCCGTTCACCGCGCTGGCGTGGCTGGCCGGCGTGACGTCGCGGATCCGGCTCGGCACCACCGTGCTGGTGCTGCCGTACCGGCACCCGTTGCTGGTGGCGCGGATGGCGGCGAACGTGAACGAGCTGTCCGGCGGTCGGTTCGTGCTCGGCGTGGGCGTGGGGTGGGCCCGGCAGGAGTACGAGGCGCTGGGCGTGCCCTTCGCCCAACGCGGCCGGTTGACCGACGAGGGGCTGCGGGTGGTCCGGGACGCGTGGCGGGACGAGTCGGACTACCGGGCCGGCCGGATCCCGATCTGGGTGGGCGGGCACTCCGACGCGGCGCTGCGGCGGGCCGTCCGGCTCGGGGACGCGTGGCACAGCCTGCGCCTCACCCCCTCGGCGTACCGGGAGGCGCTGGAGCGGTTGAAGGTCATCGCGGAGGCGGAGGGGAAACCGTTGCCCGCGTTGACGCCTCGCGTGCTGCTGCACCTCACGCCCGACGAGCTGGGGCCGGAGCGGCGGTTGGGCGAGGGTAGCGTCGCGCAGGTCCTGGGCGACCTGGCGGAGCTGCGGGCGTCGGGCGCCGAGGCCGTGGTGCTGGACCCGTTCGTCGGGGATCCACAGGAGACAGTCCACCCGGAAGTCGCGTGGCAGGCGTTGGCCACGGTGCGAAAGGAGTTCCGATGAGCTTGCGCAGGGCGATCGAGCTGGCGGCCGAGGCGCGTGCGTCGGGCAACCCGCCGTTCGGCTCGTTGTTGGTGGGGCCGGACGGCGCGGTGTTGGTCGAGGAGCGCAACTCCAGCGTGACGGACGACGACATCACGGCGCACCCGGAGCTGAAGCTGGCCCGGTGGGCGGCGCGGTCGCTCACGCCGGAGGTGGCGGCCGGGACGACCATGTTCACCAGCTGCCAGCCGTGCGGGATGTGCGTCGGCGCGATCGAGCGGTCCGGGCTGGGGCGGGTGGTGTTCGCGCTGTCGACCGAGCAGCTCAACGAGCTGAAGCCGGGTGGCGGCTTCGCCCCCGTGCCGCAGGAGGGGCCGGCGTTGCTGGAGGAGGCGTCCGTTCCGGTGGCGGGTTACTACCGGTAGTCGCCGTGGGCTGAACGTTGAATTCGGGGGTCCGGAACGTAGGACACGCGTGTTCTCGGCGTAGGACACGCGTGTTCGGAACGTAGGACACGCGCGTTCCGGGCGTAGGACACGCGCGAATGGCGGTAGTGGTTGGGCTGTTCGGGTGCCCATTTGGAACGAAAAAGCTTCGCGCCGGTGTGGGGTTCACAGCCGGTGTCCGATTCGCTACCGTGAGGTCTGGGAGCGCTCCCAGTCCGGCATTCGGTCAATCCTCAACGTGGAGGACTCACACACATGACCTTCCGACGCGGTACCCGATCGGTGATCGGCGTCTTCAGCTCGGTCCTCGCGGTCCTCGCGGCCAGCGTCGTCACCTTGGTGGGCGCATCAGGCGTCGCGAGCGCTCACGGCTCGGTCACCGACCCGCCGTCGCGCAACTACGGCTGCTACCAGCGCTGGGGCAGCGACCACCTGAACCCGAACATGGGTCAGACGGACCCGATGTGCGCGCAGGCCTGGAAGGCCGACCCGAACGCGATGTGGAACTGGAACGGCCTGTACCGCAACGGCGTCGGCGGCAACCACCAGGGCGCCCTGCCGAACGGCCAGCTGTGCAGCGGCGGCCTGGCCGAGAGCGGCCGGTACCGGGCGCTCGACACGGTCGGCGCGTGGAACACGGCCACCAAGCCCCGCCAGTTCACGCTCACCATCACCGACCAGGCGAGGCACGGCGCCGACTACCTGCGCATCTACATCACCCGCCAGGGCGTCAACACCGCGACCACGCCGCTGCGCTGGAGCGACCTGGAGCTGGTCACCTCGACCGGCCGCTACGGCACCACGGGCCTCTACCAGGCCCAGGTGAACGCGGGCAGCCGCACCGGCCGCCACGTGGTGTTCACGATCTGGCAGGCCAGCCACATGGACCAGGCGTACTACCTGTGCAGTGACGTGAACTTCCAGTAGGACGGCAAGCAGTGGTGAGCGCACGGGTGCGGCCGGGTTTCCGCCGCACCCGTGCGCTCGACCACGTCAGGCGGTCAGCTCGAGGTAGTGCAGCGAGGCGCGCAGCACGTCCAGCTCCTCGGCCGAGGGCTTGCGGAAGACCTTGTGCAGGCCTTGCACGTCACCGGTGAACCGCGCCGAGATCCGCCGCACGTCGTAGTCCACCTCCAGGTTTCCGTCGACGGCTTCGACGGAAACCTCGAACGTGAAGGTGTGCAGCCTCCCGTCGAACTCCTCCACCCCGTCGCCGATGCCCACGGTCAGCGCCAGACCGACCACCGCGTACTTCTCGGCGCCGCACAGGTGCGCGCTGATCGCCAGGCCCGACAGCTGCCCGATCAGGTCGGCGAAAGCTTCGATCCGCTCGACCTCGCCCCGCGTTTCCGGGGCCATGTCGTCGAGGAGCCCCCGAGCGGTCTCGGTGCCGTCGAGTCGATTGACGAGGTGCTCGGACTCGACCCCGGCGAGGGCCGGGAGCATGTCGAACGCCGTCTGCCAGGTGTCCGCGTCGTACGGGTCCGGTTTCTTGGCCAGGTAGCGGGCGAGCCCGACCGGGTAGGTCAGCAGGGTGTCCGCGAACCGCCGGTACGCCTCGTCCGTGCGCCCGGAGCAGTTGACGATCAGGGCGAAAGCGGTGCCGTGGTCGTTGCCGCCGGAGAAGATCCGGGCCTGTTCGCCGTCGTCCCGGTCGCGCCGGGCTGGGATCGAGGTGGTCATTGGGTGCCTCCCGAGTTCGACCGGACTACTTCGACGGCACGAAGCCCGCGTCGTCGTCGAAGAAGTCCTGCGAGTTCTCGATGTCGTCGAGAGCCGCCTGCTTCATGAGGTCCTCCCACTTCTTCCGGATGTCCGTTTCGTTCAGCGAGTCGATGTCCAAGAGGCCACCGATGCGCTGGTAGGAACTTTCGACCTCGAAGCTCTCGGAACTGCCGCAGGGGATGTCGATGATCCGCTTGCTCTCGGCGTAGCTGATGAAAAAGCCGTTCAACCGAGGTATCACCGTGTCACCCTGGACCGTGATCGTGATTGATTGGATGAACAGGGCGGTCGGCGCCTCCTTCTTCTCGGTAGCCGCCTTGATCCTGGTCTGCACGCTTTCCAGGAACCCCTTGAACGCCCCCATCGCGCCGCCCGGGCCCACCGCCAGCGACATCAGCGCCGAGGCCACGCCCTGCGCCACCTCGATGCCCCTGCCGCTGTGCCGGAAGCGGGACTCGAGCACCTCGTCATACGCGATCAGCGGGTACTTGGTGAAGATCTGCTTCCACGCGTCGATGTTGAAGATGAGGTCGGGATCGGACCCCTGGGTGATCCACTTGCGCATCTTCGTCGAGCCGAGGCTGGTGAGCTGGACCAGGCGCTTCTTGGCCTCGGCCACCTACGCCGCCATCTCCGGCGGCACGGCCTCGGGCATGATGATCGCGGAGGCCGCCGAATCGTCTCTGTTGTAGATGCTCTCCTCGGAGCCGTCACCGACGGCGGGGCCGGTCGTGGACAGTTCGTGCGCGAAGAACGCGTTCGCCGCCAGGAATTCGTCCTCGACGATGGACGGGCCGATTTTATTCGCACCGGAATTGACGGTGGTGGTCATGATTCGTCCTTCTCCCATTGCGAGTGGGTGAACAAGTCATGGCCAGAAAATCACGGCGTAGGAATGATCGGTAGGGGTCGACCTCGACAGTGAGATGACTTCACCTGGCCGAGTTGGGTGCGGGGCCGGATTCGTGACACGAACGTCACGGACCACCTGGAAGCGGGTCACCCGACCCTCGATCGTGTGAGGGGTTGGCGCGTGGGCTCAGAGGTTCGTGGTCGCCCAGAACGCCTCACCGGCGCCGGAGACCTCGGCCGCGTCGGCGCCGTGGGGCAGGAACAGCGACTCACCGCCGCGCAACGCGACCTCGTCGCCACCACGGCGCACGACGACCAAGCCCTTGGTGCACAGCAGGAGCTGCGGACCACCGCCGGCCAGCACCGCGCCCGGCCGCACGGCGTGCAGGCGGAACTCGGGTTCCGGCGTCCGGTAGGTCCTCAGTGGACCGTCAACCTCGCCGTCGAGCACGGCGGCGGGACCGGTCGCGCGGTCGACCAGCGACAGCACGGCCGGCACGTCCACCGGCTTGGTGGTCAGGCCCGCGCGGAGGACGTTGTCGGAGTTCGCCATCAGCTCCACGCCCGTGCCGCGCAGGTGCGCGTGCAGCACGCCCGCGCCGACGTGGACCGCCTGCCCCGGCCGCAACCTCACCGCGTTGAGCAGCAACGCCGCCACCACGCCCGCGTCCGCCGGGTAGACCTCGGCCAGGTCCGCGATGTGCGCCAGCGCGGGCACGCGGGCCGCCGCCGACGCCACCTCGGCGACCAAGCCCGCGTCGGCGGTGCACAACGCCCAGCGCAGCGCGCCCCACGGGTCGCCGGCCGCGAGCGCGTCCCGCATCGGGGCCAACGACGGCAGGTTCAGCTCGTCCAGCAACGCCGCCGTCTCGGCGGCCGGGCGGAAGCCGGACAGGGTCTCGAAGTCGGTCAGCGCGACCAGGACCTCCGGCTTGGGCCGGTCGTCGCGGTAACCGCGCTCGGCGAACCCGACCGCGGCCTGCGCGCGGTCCGGGTGCACCTGCAGCGACAGCGGCGCGGCCACGGCCAGCACCTTGAGCAGGAACGGCAGGCGCGGGCCGAAGGCGGCCAGGCTGTCCGGCCCGAGCAGGCCGACCGGGTCGGCGGCCAGGTAGGCGTCCAGCGGCACGTCGCAGCCGGCCAGCCGGGACGGGTCGTCGGGGTGCGCCCCGACCCACAGCTCGGCCTGCGGCGCGGCGCTGGGCGACGGCTCGCCGCGCAGCTCGGCCAGCGCGGTCCGCGAACCCCAGTGGTACTCCCGGACGATGGTGTCCAACTTGCGCACGGCGCGTCCCTCAGATCCCCACGGGCACGGACGGGACGCGGTCGTCCGCGAGCAGCGCCGCGGCCCCGATCAGTCCCGAGTCGACGCCCAACGTCGCCGGGCACACGTCGACCCGGCGCATGAACTCCAGCCCCGCGTAGTCCGCGAGCGGCTGGGTGATGGCGGGTTCGAGCAGGTCCCAGGCCTGCGCCACGCCACCGCCGATGACCACGCGGTCGACCTCGCACAACGCCGAGGCGACCGTGATGACCTGGGCGACCGCCGCGCCGGAACGCCGGAACGCCGCCCGCGCGGTCGGGTCGCCCGCGCGGGCCGACGCGGCGAGCGCCACGCCGTCCGCCGTGCCGCCGAGCGGCTGCCAGCCCTGCTCCGACGCCCAGCGCACCATCGACGGGCCGCTGGCGAAGGCCTCGGAGCAGCCGTGGGCGCCGCAGCCGCACAGCGGGCCGGTCGGGTCGACGACGAAGTGCCCGACGTGGCCCGCGTTGCCGGTGGCGCCGAAGTGCGGCCGGCCGGCGAAGACGAACCCGCCGCCGATGCCGGTGGACACGACCATGCCGAGCAGGCACTCGCTGCCACGCCCGTTGCCGTGGTGGTACTCGGCCAGCGCCATGCACAACGCGTCGCCGCCGAGCCGGACCGGCAGGCCGGGCAGCAGCTCGCCGACGCGGGCGGTGATCGGGAAGTCGCGCCAGCCGGGGATGTTGACCGGGCTGATCGTGCCGGTGCGCAGGTCCATCGGCGCGGCCGAGGCGATGCCCGCGCCGAGCACGGTGCGGCCGGCGGCGGCCCGCAGGAGCTCGTCGAGCACTCCCGCGAGGCCGCCCCAGACCGTCTCCGCGTCACCGGTGGGCGTCGCCGCGGTGCGGCGGGCCAGGACGGTGCCGTCGGACTCGACCAACGCCGCGGCGAGCTTCGTGCCGCCGATGTCGATGGCGACCGCGACCGGCTCGAGTGCTTGCCCCATGGACTTAGTTAAGCGGTTAAGCAAAGTTTCGTCAAGAGGTGGTGCCAGCAGGGCTGAAGCGGTTCACCTCACGCCGCTCGGGACGTCACAGGTGCCGTTCGATCTCGGCCAGCTCGTCGGCCTCGAACGCCAGGTTCGCCGTCGCGGCCACGTTGTCCTCCAGCTGCTTCACGCTGGAGGCCCCGATCAGCGCCGACGTCACGTTGCGCAGCACCCAGGCGATGGCCAGCTGCGCCAACGTCTGCCCGCGCCGCTTCGCGACGTCGTCCAGCGCGCGCACCTTCGCCAACGTCGCATCGTCCAGGTTGGACGCCGACAGGAACGGCGAGGCGCCCGCGGCCCGCGAGCCCTCCGGCACGCCGTCGAGGTAGCGGTCGGTCAGCACGCCCTGCGCCAGCGGCGAGAACGCGATGCTGCCCGCGCCGACCTCCGCCAGCACGTCCAGCAGGCCGTCCTCGACCCACCGGTTGAACATCGAGTACGAGGGCTGGTGGATCAGCAGCGGCGTGCCCAGCTCGCGCAGCACCCGGGCGGCTTCCCGGGTCTGCTCGGCGGAGTAGTTCGAGATGCCGACGTAGAGCGCCTTGCCCGACCGGACGACGTGGTCCAGCGCGCCCATCGTCTCCTCGATGGGCGTGTCCGGGTCCGGGCGGTGGTGGTAGAAGACGTCGACGTGGTCGAGGCCGAGCCGGGCCAGCGACCGGTCCAGCGAGCCGACGAGGTACTTGCGGGAGCCCCACTCGCCGTACGGGCCGTCGAACATGTGGTAGCCGGCCTTGGTGGACACCAGGATCTCGTCCCGGTACGGCCGGAAGTCCTGGGCGAACAACCGACCGAAGTTCTCCTCGGCGCTGCCGGGCGGCGGCCCGTAGTTGTTGGCCAGGTCGAAGTGCGTCACACCGAGGTCGAACGCCCGGCGCAGGATGGCCCGCTGACCGTCGAGGGCCTTGTCGTGGCCGAAGTTGTGCCACAGGCCCAGCGACACGGCGGGCAGCTTGAGCCCGCTGCGGCCGGACCGGCGGTAGGGCATGGCGTCGTACCGCGACTCGGCGGCGTGGTGGGTCATGTGGATCCTCTTATCGGGTGCTCTCCCGCGCGATGAGCGTGGGCTTGGGCGACCAGCGCTCGGCGACCTCGACGCCGTCGATCAGCTCCAGCACGGACTCGGCGACGGTGACGCCGAACTGGTGCACGTCCACGCTCATCGTGGTCAGCGCGGGTGAGGCGAGCCGGCACAGCGACGAGTCGTCCCACGCGACCAGGCTGAGCCGGTCGGGCACGGCGACGCCGAGCTCCTTGGCGACGTTGAGGCCCGCGACGGCCATCACGTCGTTGTCGTAGAGGATCGCGGTGGGCGGCTCGGGCGCGTTGAGCAGCGCCGTGGTGAGCTTCGCCCCGGACTCCTCGGAGTAGTCGCCCTCCAGCACGACGGGCTCGATGCCCGCCTCCGCGCAGCCCTCGAGCAGCGCGGCGGTCCGCGCCCTGGTGTGCAGCAGCGCGTCCGGGCCGCTGACCCGGGCGATGCGCCGGTGCCCGAGGTCGAGCAGGTAGGCCAACGCCTCCCGCACGGGTCCGGCGTCGTCGGTGCGCACCGCGGGCACGGCCAGCTCGTCCGGCTCGCCCACGTACAGCGCGGGCAGGCCCATCTCCCGCAGCACCGCCGGCCGGTGGTCGTCCACCGTGCGGTTGACGACCACGACCGCGTCCACCAGACCGCCCGCCGACCACCTGCGGTAGGCGGCGATCTCGGCGTCCTCGGCGCCCACGATGTGCAGCAGCACCGACCGGTCGCGCTCGGCGAGCCGCTCCTCGATGCCCGCGATGAACTCCATGAAGAACGGTTCCGCGCCCAACAGGCGCGCGGGGCGGGCCAGGACGAGGCCCACGGCGCCGGTCGAGCCGCCGGTCACGTCCGCACCGCGCACAGGTCGTTGGCCGAGCGCAGCACCGCCGGACCGGCCAGCGCGGACGGGTCGGCCAGCTCGGCCTCCGTGCGGACCAGGAACGAGTACGTCCCGCCGGCGGGCAGCGTGACCAGGGTGTCGTCCACGACGGCGTCCTCGGCGACCCGGTCGGCCAGCACGGCGACGTCGCGGGCGAGGGAGGACGCGGTGACGTCCACCCGGTAGCCGCCCTCCACCCGCCGCACCTCGGCGGTGAGCGGGGCGGGGTCGTAGGCCAGCTCCAGGTCCTCCCGGAACAGGTGCGCGGTGCGCGCGTCGGCCGTGCTCACCACCAGCACCTCCCCCTTCGGGTCGCCCGGCGTGACCAGTTCGGCCGCCAGGTCGATCCGCGCCACCGACCTCGCCGGCACGTCGAGCGGGAGTTTAACCGCCGCGAGCACCTCGCCCGTGAACGTCCGGCGCTCCAGCGCGAGGTCGCCGGTCCAGGCCTCGCCGGTGTCGTTGACCGCGATGAGCGCGTCCACGCCGTCACGCGGCTGGACGGTGAGCAGGCGTGGCGCGAAGGCGTGCTTGAGGGCGTAGTACAGCGGCTTGAGCCGCTCGTCGCCGTCGACCGCGGCCCACGACGTGACCGGCCAGCAGTCGTTGAGCTGCCACACCAGCGCGCCGGCCGTGCGCGGCCAGTGCGAGCGGAAGTGCTCGACGCCGAACGCGACCGCGCGCGCCTGGTTGAGCTGGGTCGCCCAGTGCCAGTCCGGGAACTCCGCGGGCGCGGGCAGGTGCGGCGCGAGGCCACGGTCGAGCTTGCCGTTGCCGTCCTCGGCCTTCTGGTGCAGCAGGAACGCGGGCGAGGTCGGGGTCATCGGCTCGTCGTGCACCCACTTGGTGAGCGTCGCCCAGGTCGGCGGGCCCTGGAAGCCGAACTCCGAGCAGAAGCGCGGCGTGTGGTCGCGGTAGTGGGTGTAGTCGACCCGGTTCCAGACCTCCCACTCGTGGCGGGTGCCGTGGGTGTCCTCGTTCGGGTGCAGCTCGCCCGGGCTGTACGGGCTGCCCGGCGAGTAGTGGCGGGTCGGGTCGAGCTCGGCGACGATCCCCGGCAGCAGCCGGGTGTAGAAGCCGAGGCCCCAGGTGCGGCCCTCCAGCTGCTCCGCCCAGCCCCAGTCGGCGAAGCCCCACAGGTTCTCGTTGTTGCCGTTCCACAGCGCTAGGGACGCGTGCGAGGTCAGCCGGGCGACGTTCTCGCGGGCCTCGGCCTCGACCTCCTCCCACAGCGGCGACTCCTCGGCGTAGGCGGCGCAGGCGAACAGGAAGTCCTGCCAGACCAGCACGCCGCGCTCGTCGCAGACGTCGTAGAAGTCCTCGGTCTCGTAGATGCCGCCGCCCCAGATGCGCAGCATGTTCATGTTGGCGTCGACGGCCTGGTCGACCCGGCGGGCCAGGCGGTCGCGGGTGACGCGGGTGAGGAAGTGGTCGTCCGGGATCCAGTTGGCGCCCTTGGCGAACACCGGCTCGCCGTTGACGACGAACGTGAACGGCGTCCCGACCTCGTCGGGCGTCGTGTCGACGGTGATGGTGCGGAAACCGATGCGACGATCGGCCCGGTCGACGTCCTCGCCGGCGGACCGGAGGATGACGTGCAGGTCGTAGAGGGGGTGGTCGCCGTAGCCCACGGGCCACCACAGGTCGACGTCCGGCACCTCGACGGTCACCACGGCGGAGTCGCCCTCGACCCGGACGTGCTGCTCGACGCCGGCCACGGTCGCCACCGCCGTCAGGTCGGCGTCCTGGGCGCGGTCGACCTCGACGTGCACCTCGACCCGGCCCGTGCCGTCGGCGTCCACCGTGACGAGCGGGCGGACCTGCGCGAGGCGCGCCTCGGTCCAGCGCTCCAGCCGCACCGGCTTCCAGATGCCGGCGGTCTGCAGGTCAGGGCCCCAGTCCCAGCCGAACGAGCAGGCCATCTTGCGCACGGCGTTCATCGGGTGCGGGTAGGCGCGGTCGCGCCGGCCCAGCGCCTCCTCCTGCCGCTCGGCGTGGGCCAGAGCGGAGTGGAAGGTGACGACGAGGTCGTTCGCGCCGTCCTCGAGGTGCTCGCGCACGTCGAAGCGGTAGGAGCGGAACATGTTGGCCGTGTGGCCGAGGACCCGGCCGTTGAGCTCGACCGTGGTGACGGTGTCGAGGCCGTCGAAGGCCAGCTCCACCTTCTCGCCCGGCTTCGCCGCCTCGGCCTCGAAGGTCAGGGCGTAACGCCACTCGGCGCGGTGCATCCAGGCCAGCTCGGCCTCGTTGGTGTCCAGGTACGGCTCGGGGATCAGGTCCGCCGCGAGGAGGTCGAGGTGCGTGCTGCCGGGCACGACGGCGGGCACTTCGCGATCGGCGACGACCGCCGGGATCGGCCCGCCCACCGCGCTCAGGCGCCACCCGTCGTGCAAGGTCGTGCGAATCATCGTTCCTCTTTTCCCGGCGGCGGCGGTGGGTTTCTGCCGTGTGACGTTCAAGGTATGGCGATTCTTACGCCAGCAACTAAAGTAAGTCAACGAGCTTCACCACCAGAGAGGAAGACCACAAGTGGCAGACGTGACGCACCTGCGGGCCGCGGGTGTGAGCCTGGTGCTCGACTTCTCCGGGAGCACCCTCCCCCGGGTCCGCTACTGGGGCGCCGACCTGGGTGAACTCTCCACCTCCGAACTGGCCGCGACCCTGCTCGCGCAGAGCCCGCACCCCATCGGCTACTCGGTCGACGGCCCGGTGGACGTGGCCGTGCTGCCCGAGCAGTCGGCGGGCTGGCTCGGCACCCCCGGAATCGTCGGCAACCGGGGTGGGCGGGACTTCTCGACCGCGTTCCGCGTGGTGTCGGTGGACGGTCCCGCGGTCGAGGCGGTGGACGAGGCCGCCGGGCTCGGGCTGGCCCTGCACGTCGAGCTGACGCCGGCCGGGCTGGTGCGGCAGCGGGCCGTGCTGACCAACACCGGGTCGTCGGACTTCACCGTCGACGCGGTGAACCTGACCCTGCCCGCGCCGCCGCAGGCGGTCGAGATCCTGGACTTCACCGGGCGCTGGACGCGGGAGCGCAGCCCGCAGCGCACGGCGTGGAACCACGGTCTGCACGTGCGGGAGAACCGGACCGGTCGGACCGGCTACGACTCGGCGTACCTGCTCGCGGCGGGCACGGCGGGGTTCGGCAACCGCACGGGCGAGATCTGGGCCGTGCACACGGCCTGGTCGGGCAACCACCGGACGTTCGCCGAGAAGACCTACCACTCCGTGTCCCTGCTCGGGTCGGGCGAGCTGCTGCTGTCCGGCGAGGTCGTGCTCGGCCCCGGCGAGTCGTACACGTCGCCGTGGCAGTACGCGTCGTACGGGCACGGGCTGGACGAGGTGTCCGCCCGGTTCCACCGGCACCTGCGCTCGCGCGCGTCCCACCCCTCCTCGCCCCGGCCGGTCGTGGTGAACACCTGGGAGGCCGTCTACTTCGACCACGACCTGGACCGGCTCAAGGCGCTGGCGGACGCCGCCGCGTCGGTCGGCGGCGAGCGGTTCGTGCTCGACGACGGCTGGTTCGGCTCGCGGCGCGACGACCGGCGCGGCCTGGGCGACTGGTACGTGTCGGACGAGGTGTGGCCGGACGGGCTCGGGCCGCTCACCGACCACGTGACCGGGCTGGGGATGCAGTTCGGCATCTGGGTCGAACCCGAGATGGTCAACCCGGACTCGGAGCTGGCGCGGGCCCACCCCGACTGGCTGATGGCGGCGGGCGACCGGCTGCCCCGCACGGCGCGGCACCAGCAGGTGCTCGACCTGGCCCGGCCCGAGGCCTCCGCGCACATCCTGCGACGGCTGGACGCGCTGCTGTCCGAGTACCCCGTGTCGTACCTGAAGTGGGACCACAACCGGGACCTGGTGGACGCCGGGCACCGGCCGACCGGGCGGGCCGGGGTGCACGGCCAGACGCTGGCCGTCTACCGGCTGCTGGACGAGCTGCGGCGACGCCACCCCGACGTGGAGATCGAGTCGTGCTCGTCCGGTGGCGCGCGGGTCGACCTGGAGATCCTGGAGCGCACCGACCGGGTGTGGGTGTCGGACTGCATCGACGCGCTGGAGCGGCAGTCGATGCAGCGGTGGACGAACGCGCTGATCCCGTTGGAGCTGATGGGCACGCACGTGGGCGCGGGGACGTCGCACACGACCCACCGGCAGCACCCCGTCGACTTCCGGGCCGGGACGGCGCTGTTCGGGCACTTCGGCATCGAGTGGGACCTGACGGCGGCGTCCGACGCCGATCTCGCGCGGCTGCGGTCGTGGGTCGAGCTGTACAAGGAACTGCGGCCCCTGCTCCACTCGGGCACCTCGGTCCACGGAGATCACCCGGACCCGGCGATCGAGGTGCACGGGGTGGTGGCGGAGGACGGGTCGGACGCCGTGTTCGCGATCGTCGCCCTGGCCACGTCCCAGCTGTACCCGCCGGGGGCCGTGCGCCTGCCCGGCCTCTCGACCGACCGCACGTACCACGTGCACCCCCTCGCGCCCGGCGACGTGCCGGACGGCAACGCCCACAACTGGGGCGTGCCCCTGCCGTGGTGGCGGCCGGAGGGCGTGACCCTGCCGGGCCGGGTGCTGACGACGGCGGGCGTGCAAGCCCCGGTGCTCCACCCGGAACGCCTGGTGCTGGTGCGCGCGACGGCCGTCTGACCGCGATTCCACCCGAGTGCCGCACACCGAGGTGTGCGGCACTCCGTTTTTGTCCCCATTCGCGTCCGAATTCTGCGGACTCCCACTCGATCACCGCTGCCAGCATGGGACCGGCGGGGCGAAAGGGGGAGGCCGGTCGTGAGTGGACACGTCGTTTGCTCGATCGCGGAATTGGACGCGGTGGGCGACGCGCTGGAACTCGACGTCCGCCGATTTCCCTTCGCCGTGGGGCACGGCGGCGCGACCGTCGAGGAACGCGTCGCGCTAATCGAGTCGGTGCACCGGGACCTGTCGGCGCGGGACCTGGTCCGGGGCTCCGAGTTCGCGCCCGACCTGGTCGAGCGGCTGAGGCTGTTCGCCGAGGCGCCGGTGGGCATCGCGCTGGTCGGCACGGTCCGGGACGCCCCGCTGGTCGCCCGCGCGGCGTCCGATGGGCGCGACGGAGTCCTTGCGGTGCAACGAGGTGAGGTCGTCGCGTTCCACCGGCACTCCTCGGACACCGTCGTGCGGGCGCTGGTCGGCCTGCTGCCCCAACTGCGCCCCGGTCCCGGTTCCCCGGTCGTGGTGGCCGCACCCCCGCCGGGAGCGCCCGACGAGGACTTCTCCCAGTTCCGGTTCACCTCGGGCGTGCGGCCGGCGGCCACCGCCGGGTCCGCGGCGGCGGAAATGATGCGGCGCCCCCGACTCGGCGCGGGCCACTTCAGCGCTGCCGTGCGAAAGGGGGAGCTGGAAGTCGAGCTGGGCGCTTTCAGCTACCTCGACACCGAGGTCGGGCGATACGCCATTCTGCCGGGCATCGATTCGGACGGTCGGCCGAATGCCACGTGCACACCGGCGGACCACCGGTACCTGGAGCGCCGACTCAGGCAAATCATTGGCCCCACCGAGTGAATTCCGCCGAGAACACGCGCGGATTCGGCCCGGAAGCGGTACAGATCATCCCTGCCGGAGCACGCCACGTGGGGCATCACTGGGAGGAGTGATCACCATGGACGCGATCGTCGCCGGGATCAGCGGCATGAGCACCGCGATCTCCGACTTCGGCGCCGCGGTCGGGGCCGGCTTCGTCGTCAGCGCGAAGGGCGGCGCGGCGCTCGTCGAGGCGATCGACAGGATCGTGTCCCAGTCGCAGCGGCACATCATGACCGCCGACCGCCTGTCCCAGGAGCCGCCTCTGGGCACGACGCCGGGCGCGCAGGTCTACAAGCCGTTCCTGGCGACCATCGCTTCGGACCCCGACGAGGGGTTGGTGCCCGCGTTGCAGAAGTTCACGACCGACCTGGCGCTGCTGCGGGACCAGGTCCTGCAGGCGATGGACCTCTACCGCACCACCGACCAGGGCGCCGCGCACGGCGTCACCGACGCCGGCGGACCGAGCCTCTCCGCCTGACCGCGAGGACGTTGCCGTGGACTCCCGGATAGTCGTGATCGGCCTGGCCGCGGCGGCGCTCTTCGCCGTCACGGCGTGCGGCGCGATCGAGGGCACACCGTCGCCGAACGCGGGCGCGGGCACTGAACCGTCGACGTCGACGGGCACCACCTCGGCCACGACGGGCACCACGTCGGCCGGTGCTCCGGCCGCCCTGCACGACGCCGACCCGTGCGGGCTGGTGACCGAGGAAGACGTCGAGCGGGCCGTGGGCGCGCTCGACGGCGAACCCCGGCGCAACGACCTGGGCACCGCCCGGAGCTGCGAGTACGAGGTGGACAAGCGGCTGCTGGTGGTCGATGTCCGCACCAACGTGGGGCTGGCCGGGGTGAACGCCACCGGGCCGGTGACCGACCAGACCATCGGCGGCCACCGGGTGAAGTCGTGGGTCAGCCAGGGCGGCACCTGCTTCTTCGTCCTCGGGGTGACCGAGTCGTCCCGGGTCGACATCACGCTGCAGCCGAAGACCGGCGGGGTGGAGTGCGAACCGGCGAAGCGGCTCGCCGACGTGGTGGAGCCGAAGCTGCCGTAGCCATCCGGGGAGGGACAGCGATGAACGAGGGAGCACCGGGAAGACCGTCCGCCTACGACAAGTACGACGTCGACCACCGCGCCAAGGTGGCCACGGGCCAGGAGGTGCGGGAGCGGGTCGAGCGGGAGTACGAGCGCTTCGGGCCGTTCGCCGGGTACCTGGCCCACCTGCTCGGCCGGGGGCAGGTGGACGACCTGCTCGACGCGCAGGCCGCCCAGCTCAAGGGTCAGGTGACGACGCGGACCGCGCCGCCGGACCCGGGCGCGGACTACCTCGGCATCTCCCACCGGGAACTGCACGACGGCGTGCACGTCGGCGGCGACCCGGGGCGCGTCGGCGAGCACGGCGACCTGTGGACCGCGCTGGGCAACGAGCTGGTCGAGTTCAACGACGCCATCGTGAAGGCGATCGCCGACAGCGAGCCCGACTGGACGGGCGAGGCCGGTGACCGGGCGCGGCACGCGATGGCCGACCTGGCGCGCAAGGCCGGTGAGACGGCGGTCGCGGCGCAGATGGCGGGCACGTTGTTCGCGCAGCAGTCGAGGGCGTTGTCCACCGCGAGGGCGACGGTGCCGCCACCTCCCGCCGAGCCGTTCGACGTGGAGGCAGCGAACCGGCGGTTGATGACCATCACCGACCCGGTCGCGCTGGCCACCCGGGCGGCGGCGGACCGGGCGGAGTTCGCCAAGCAGCAGGAAGAGCACCGGCAGGCGGCACGGGCGGTGGAGGTGTACGACCGGACGGTGGCGCAGACGGCCGCCGCCCAGCCGTCGTTCGCGCCGCCGCCGGCCGCGCCGCCCACTCCGCCGCGCGGCGAGCCGTCGCCGGCGCGGCCACCCGGCCAGGTGCCGGGCGACCGCGCCGCCGTGCCGCCGCCACCGAGGGTGGGTGACGGCACGGTTGTCGCTTCCGCGGAGCCGGGGGGGCGGCACCGGGGCGCCCACCGGCGGGACGACCACCACCAGCGGCAACGGTTCGGTCCCGGTCACCCCGGGTGGCCGGGACGGTGTGCCGGGCGGGCCCGGTCCCGGAGGTCCGGCGGCGGTGGGCGTGCCGGGCGTTCCCGGGGGTGGATCGGCCGCGGGACGAGGCGGGTCGGGTGCGGGACGCGCCGGGGGCGGGTCGGGTGCGGGACGGGTGGGGCGCGGCGGCGGGTCCGCCGGCAGCGCGGGCGTCGGGGGGCGCGTTCCCGGTGGCGCGGCGCCGGGGTCGGGGTTGCCGGGAGGGCCGGGATCGGCGGTGAGGGGCGCAGCGCCGGGCGGTGCGCACGGGGAGGCAGGCGCGCGGCGCGGCGGTGCGGGGCAGGGCTTGGTCGGTGGAGCGGCGGGCGCGCCGGCCGCCGGCCGGGGCGAGGAGGACGTCGAGCACCAGTCGCCGTCCTACCTGCTCGAACCCGACCCCGAAGCCCTGTTCGGCGGCGGCGGGGCGACGGCTCCGCCGGTGATCGGCGACTGGTCCGACCGGGACTGACCGCAGCGTCGCGCCGATTCCCCGGACCACGGTCTGGTAGCGCTCCCAGAAGGTGCGCTACGGTCGGCGGCACGACGTGTCGGTGCCGGTTGTGAGCGTCACCGGGGCGAGGACCGACCGGAACGCCGGCGGCACGCCCCTCACCGCCCTGACCGACCGGGGAACGACCAAGTGAACCCTCGCACCACGGTGGCCGCGCTCGCGGTCCTGTTCGCGGCCGTCGCCTGCGGCGGGCCCGCCGCCGAGCAGTCCGCCCCCACCGGCGCCACACCGTCGTCCGGCGCCACCGCGCCCGCCGTCGGTCCGTCCAGGGGCGGGCCGCTGGACGGCCTCGACCCGTGCACCCTGCTCACCAAGGCCGAGGCCGAGCAGGTCACCGGCGCGCAGGGGGCCGACCCGGTGGTCGAGCAGCTCGGCTCGGCGCGGGTCTGCAACTTCTCGCCGGCGGCCGGCCGGCTCGGGGTCGGCGTCAGGACCACGTCCGGGCTGGCGGCGGTCCAGTCGAACGGCAACGTGGTGCAGGACCTCGTGGTCGGCCGGCACCAGGCCAAGCAGGCGGTCGGCGCCACCGGCAGCTGCGGCATCTTCCTCGGCGTCACCGAGTCGTCCCGGGTCGACGTCGTGCTGGGCGCGGGCAGCCCCGACGAGGACCCGTGCCCGGCGGCGATGCGGGTCGCCGAGCTGGTCGAGCCGAGGCTGCCCTGACGCCCGCCGGCTCAGGCCGCCAGCCGCACGACGACGGCGGACGGGCCGGCGCCCGCGTGGGTGGCTCGCAGCACCCCTCGGGCCGCGTCCCACTCGAAGGCCCACTCGGGTGACGTCACCGGGAACACCGGCGACACCGTGACGTCCTGCCCCCGCAGGTGCGGCACGGGCAGGTCCGCGGACGGTGGCGCGTCGGGCAGCCGCCACGCGGTCACGTAGCTGTTCGCCGCCGCGCGCAGCCCCTGCGCCACCCACGGGCCGGTGCGGTCGGTCAGGCCGAGCGGCCAGAACGGAACCGACGTGGCGACCTCCGGTCGCAGTCCCTTGTGGACGGACACCGCCTCGCGCACCAGCGCCCGCCGCCCCTCGTCCATCAGGTCCACCCGGCCGGCCAGGTACAGCCGTCCCAGCACGCCGGTGGCCAGCGTGAACGCGGCCTCCGACGGCGTCATCCCCGGCTGCGCGTACGCCCAGTTCCCGGCCTGCTCCGGCAGCACCGACGCCGGCGCGGCGGCGGCGATCGGCGGGTACAGCAGGGGGTTCTGCTGGTCCGACGTGGACTGGAGGTGCAGGCGCGACAGCATCGCGTAGTCCATCCGCATCGCGCCGGACGCGCAGTTCTCCAGCAGCAGCCCCGGGTGCCGGGCCAGCAGCGCGTCGAGCCACGCCAGGTGCGCCCGGTTGTGCCCGAGCAGCCCCTCCCCCGGCGCCAGGCCGCCGACGTCGGTGCCCGCGCCGGGCATGATGTTGTAATCCAGCTTGAAGTACCCGATGCCGAACTCGCCGACCAGCCGGTCGACCACCTCGTCCACGTGCCGGACCGCCTCGGGGTGCCGGAAGTCCAGGTGGAACCGGCCGTGCTCGCCCACCCGCGCGCCCTGGCGCTGGAAGAACGCCTCGTCCGGCAACGACCGGGCCAGCGCCGAGCGCACCCCGACGACCTCGGGCTCCAGCCAGATCCCGGGCACCATGCCGCGCTCCCGGATGCGGTCGGCGACCTCGCCGAACCCGCCGGGGAACCGGGTCCGCGACGGCCGCCACTCGCCGACGCTGTCCCACCACTCGCCGTCTTCGTCGTACCACCCGGCGTCGACGCAGAAGTAGTCCGCGCCGACCGCGGCCGCCGCGTCGATCAGCGGCAGCAGCTTCTCCGTGGTGGGGTCGCCCATCAGGGTGTTCATGTAGTCGTTGAAGACCACCGGCAGCTCGGGGGCGCGCCGGTTGCGCAACGTGGCCCGCCGCTGCCGCGTCAACGCGCCGAACGCCTCGTCCACGCCGCCGGCGACGACCGCCACCGACACGGGCACGGTGGTGAAGCCGTTCCCGGCCGACACCACGCGACCCCACTGGTGCTCGCCGTCGCTGGGCCCCAGCAGCGCCAGGTACGCGCCGGCGACGGTCTCCCCCACCTCGAAGTGCCACGCGCCGTTGTGCTCGATCTGCCACGCGAGCGCCCAGCTGTCGTCCCGCGCCACCAGCACACCGGTCGGCAGGTGCTCACCCGTGGACCACGAGCTGCGCGACGTCAGCGCGAACCGGCTGCGCGACGCGTGGTGGTGCACGGTCGGGTCCATCGCCACCAGGCCGGCCTCGCGCAGCGGCGTGCGGTGCCAGCGCGACTCGGCGACCCAGTCGGAGTCGGCGTGCACGAGGTCCACCTCGTCCACCGAACGGCCTGCGTCCACCAGGAACGCCCCGGTGGACAGCGACGTCACGGCCTGGAGGTGGACCGGCTCGCCCTCGACCGCCACCTCGGTCCAGGTCCGCACGGCGGGCACGCCGGCGACGCCCTGGAACACCGAGGTCACCACCAGCCCGCTCCCCGGGTCGTGCTGCACGACCCGCAGCTCGTCCGCGGACGCGGTGTGCGAGCGGTAGCGCAGGCGGGCGCCGATCGTCGTGTCGGCGTAGCGGTGGCTGCCGGGGAACCGGCCGTGCCCGACGGCCTGGACCTCGACCAGCGGCACCCCGATCCCCTCGACCGGGCCGTCGGGGCGCAGCGAGAGCAGGCTCACCGGGCGGTCGTCCCCGTGGGTCAGCAGCAGCCTGATCGCGCCGGTGGACCAGGTGACCGTCATGTGGCGACTTCCTCCCACGCCCCGGTGTTGTGGTCGTACGCCGCCGCGGCGCCGGCCCGCTCCACGTCCGCCGGGTCGATCTCGACGGCACGGCCGCGCGCCTCAGGGTTCGGCGCGGCGGAGGCCAGGATCTTGGTGTACGGGTGCTGCGGGTTGAGGATCACCTCGTCGGCCGGTCCCCGTTCGACCACGCGCCCCTTGTAGAGCACGAGGATGTCGTCGGAGAAGTGCCGCGCGGTGGCCAGGTCGTGGGTGATGTAGAGGACGGCCAGGTTCTCCTCGCGCTGCAACCGCGCCATGAGGTTGAGCACGCCGAGCCGGATCGAGACGTCCAGCATCGACACCGGCTCGTCGGCGACCACGACCTTCGCGCCCGGCGCCAGCGCCCGCGCGATGGCGACGCGCTGCCGCTGGCCGCCGGACAGCTCGTGCGGCCGTCGCCCGGCGATGTCGCGGCCGGGCAGGGACACGCGCTCCAGCAGCTGCACGACCTCGTCCCAGCCGTGCGGCCGGCCGTGCAGCTTCAACGGCCGCGCCAGGTGGTGCTCGATGGTGTGGAACGGGTTCAGCGACGCGAACGGGTCCTGGAACACCATCTGCACGTTGTCCCGGTACGCGCGTTCGGGCACCTTCGCGCCGTCCGGGCCGGTGAGCGTGATGGCGCCGCCGCTCGGCTTCTCCAGCCGGGCGATCATCCGGGCGATGGTCGACTTGCCCGAGCCGGACTCGCCGACCAGCGCGACCGTGCGACCGGGCGTGAGGGTGAACGACACGTTGTCCACCGCGCGCAGCCGCACCCGCCGCAGGCCGACCCGGACGTGGAAGTCCTTGACCAGCTCGTGAGCTTCCAACGTGGTCATCGGACGCCTCCGGACGAAGTGGTCTCGCCGGACCGGTCGACCGGCGTCAACTGCTCGCCGGAGCGGACGAACGAGCCGCGCTCGCCGGTCAGGCTGGGGAACGAGTCGAGCAGCTGGCGGGTGTAGGGGTGCGCGGGCTGCTCGAACATGTCCTGCGCGGTGGCGTACTCGACGACCTCGCCCTCCTTCATGACCGCGATGCGGTCGGCGAGTTCGAGCAGCAGCGGCAGGTCGTGGGTGATGAACAGGACGGCGAAGCCGATCTCGTCGCGCAGCCGCAGGATCTCGCGCAGGATGCCGCGCTGCACGACGACGTCCAGCGCGGTGGTCGGCTCGTCCATGATCATGACCTGCGGGTCGAGCAGCAGCGCCATGGCGATCATCACGCGCTGCCGCATCCCGCCGGACAGCTCGTGCGGGAACGAGCTGAGCCGACGCACGTCGACGCCGACCAGCTTGAGCACCTCCTCGCACTTGGCCTTGCGCTGCGCCTTGGTCATCTCGGGCCGGTGCGTGGTGAGCACGTCGTCGAGCTGCGCGCGGACCGTGAGGACGGGGTTGAGCGCGTTCATCGCGCCCTGGAACACCATCGACAGCTTCGACCAGCGGAACTCCCGCAGCTCGCCCGGCGTGAGGGCCTGCACGTCGACGTCGCCGCCCTCCCGGTCATGAAACGTGACCGAGCCGGTGGTGACCTCGGCGGGTGGCCGGTGCAGCCGGTTGATCGCGTAGGCCAGGGTGGTCTTGCCGCAGCCGGACTCGCCGGCCAGACCGAGGATCTCGCCGCGCCGCAGGGTGATCGACACGTCCTTGACCGCGTGCACCGGGTTCTCCACCTGGTAGACGACGGACAGGTCGGTCACGGTCAGCACCACGTCGTCGTCCGCGCGCGGCACGGGTTCGGGCGTGCGGGCCGCTACGGCCTCGGTGCGGCGGGGGATGTCGCGCAGCTTGGGGTTGATGATCTCGTCGATGCTGAAGTTGATCAGCGCGAGGCCGCAGCCGAACAGGGCGATGATCAGGCCCGGCGGCACGAACCACCACCACGCGTCCCGTTGCAGCGCGAAGCCGTTCTGGGCGTAGTAGAGCATCGTGCCCAGCGTGGACGAGTTGGACGCGCCCAGGCCGAGGAACGACAGGCCCGCCTCGCTCAGGATCGCGTAGATCACCGAGAACACGAACTGCGAGGCCAGCAGCGGCAGCAGGTTCGGCAGGATCTCGACGGTGATGACGCGCCAGGGCTTCTCGCCGGAGACCTTGGCCGCGGCCACGTAGTCCCGGTTGCGCAGCGACAGCGTCTGGGCGCGCAGCACCCGTGCCGACGCGGCCCACCCGGTGATCGCCAGCACCACCGCGATCGTCCACGAGCCGCGCTGGTCGGCGGGCACGAACGCGGAGATGACGATCACCAGCGGCAGGCCGGGGATCACCAGCATCACGTTGGAGAACAAGGAGAAGCCCTCGTCGACGTACCCGCCGATGTAGGCGCCGACGATGCCGAACAGCGCCGACAGGGCGGTCGCCATCACGCCGACCATCAACCCGATGTACAGCGAGCCCCTGGTGGCGTGGGCGAGCTGCGCCACGATGTCCTGGCCGGTCTGCGTGGTGCCGAGCCAGAACTCGCCGCCCGGCCCGGTGAGGCTGATGTCGCGGATCGTGTTCGGGTCGCCGACCAGGAAGGGGCCGACCAGGCCGATGAACGCGATCAGCCCGACCAGGACCAGGCCGACGCCCAGTTTCGGCGACCAGCGCGGCAGCATCGACCGCCACCCGGCCCGCCCGCGCGGAGCCTCGACGGTGACAGCACTGGGATTCGTCACGGTGTCCGTTTCCCCTTCTCAGCCGCTGACGCGGGTGCGCGGGTCGATGACGGCGTAGAGCAGGTCGACCACGAGGTTCGCGCCGAGCACGGCGACCGTGATGACCAGGAAGATGCCCTGCATGAGGGCGTAGTCGTTGTTCTGCACCGCTTGCAGCAGCTTCGACCCGATGCCCGGGTAGGAGAACACCTGCTCGGTGATGATGGAGCCGGCCACCACGAACCCGAGGGAGATGGCGAACCCGGCCACGGACGGCAGCACCGCGTTGCGGGCCGCGTACTTGATCATGATCCGGGAGTCGCGCAGGCCCTTGGCCTTGGCCGTGAGCACGTAGTCCTCGGCGGTGGCCGACACCATCATGTTGCGCATGCCGAGCAGCCAGCCGCCGACCGAGGAGATCACGATGGTCAACGCGGGCAGCGTGCCGTAGTAGATCGCCGAGCCGATGAAGTCGGCGTTCCAGCCCGGCGAGAGGATGACGTCGTAGCCGCCCTGCAGCGGGAACCAGCCCCACGCCGAGGACAGCACCGCGACCAGGATCAGGGCCAGCCAGAAGTACGGCACGGCCGCCAGCACGGTGGTGGCGGGCACCAGGCTGTCCAGCCAGGTGCCGCGCCGCCAGCCGACGAGCGTGCCGAGGACGATGCCGAGGACGAACGACAGGAACGTCGCGATGCCGACCAGCATCAGGGTCCAGGGCAGGGCGCCCGCGATGATCTCGGACACCGGCGTCGGGAAGCTGCTCACCGAGATGCCGAGATCACCGCGGAACATGTTGCCCAGGTACGAGACGTACTGGCTGAGGAGCGACTCGCCGCTGTTCGTGCCGAGCAGCAGCTCGTACGCCCTGCGGGCCGACGGGTCCACGGTTCCGCCGCGTTGCGCGAGCTTCGCCATGAGGATGTCCACCGGGTTGCCCGGCATGAGCCTCGGGATGAAGAAGTTCAGCGTCAGCGCCGCCCAGAGGGCGACCAGGTAGAACGCGAACTTTCGGGCGTAGTACCTCATCGGTCCGCCTATCGCCTCGTTCAGTCGGTCACTGGCCGGCCGGCTTGAGCTTGAGGAAGATCTCCGAGTGGTCCGGGCGCGACCAGACGGCCGGGAACGCGTAGAGGTCCTCCTTGGTGGGCCAACCGGTGAACTTCTTGGCGTTGTACTCGCTCGTGGTGCCGCCGGTCAGCACCGGGATGTACGGGATCGACTCCTCGATCCTGGTCTGGATGGTGTCGAAGTACGGCTGGCGGGCGGCGTCGTCCTCCGGGTCGATGCCCTTGAGCGCGTTGAGGGCCGCGTCCACCTCGGGGTTGGAGAACCGGGAGAAGTTCGGGTTCGCCGCCTCGCCGACCTTGGCCGTGGTGGCCGTGCTGTAGAAGTAGGACGCGTTGTAGAACGGGTCGGGAGCCGGGCCCTGGTAGGTCGAGTCGATCAGCAGCTCGAAGTTGCCGCGGCCGCGCGCGTCGGACCACTCGTTCCAGGACACCTGCTGCGCGGTCACCTTGATGCCGACCTTCTGCAGCTGCTGGGCCATGGTGTCGACGGCGGTGATGTAGTCGGTCCAGCCGGCGACGACCTTGAGGGTCATGGCCAGCGGCTTGCCGTCCTTCGCGTAGACGCCGTCGCCGCCCTTGGTGTAGCCGGCGGCCTCCAGCAGCTGCGTGGCCTTGGCCTCGTCCGGCTGCATCGGCGCGGTCTTCTCCTTCAGCTTGCCCGAGACCTGGTCCTTGTCCCGGTCGACCAGCGCGGAGCCGGGCGAGATGTCGCTGGAGGTGTTCTCGAAGGCGAGCGCGTTGATCTGCGTGCGGTTGATCGCGTAGTAGATCGCCTTGCGCACGGCCACGTCGGTCTGCGGGCCCTGGCAGCCGAGGGCCGCGTTCGAGCAGGTGAACAGGGCTGTCTGGTTCATCGGGATGGTGATGGCCTTGTAGCCCGGGTAGTTCTTCTCGACGTTCGCGATGTCCGGGACCGGGCCGGTCTGCCAGTCGATCTGGCCCTGCTTCAGCGCGGCCTCACCGGACTGGTTGCCCGACAGCGCCAGGTAGCGGACCTTCTTGAGCGCCGGCGCGCCGGCGTAGTAGTCCGCGTTGGCCTTGAGCGTGAAGGCCTGGTTCTTGAACTCCTCCAGCATGAACGGACCGGTGCCGACCGGCTCCTTGACCACGTCGGTGGCCGGCGTGGCGATGTCCTTCCACTTGTGCTCGGGCACCATCCAGATCCGGCCGAGGACCTGCGGGCCCTCCAGGTAGGACGGCTCGGCGAACTTGATCGACACGTGGGTGTCGTCCACGGCGGTCGCGACACCCTTGTAACCCGTGCCGTTCATGGCCGCGTTCTTGGTGATCAGGTCGAGGGTGAAGACGACGTCCTTGGCGGTGAACTTCTGGCCGTCGGTCCACTTGGCGTCGTCGCGCAGCTCGACGTCGAGCTGGGTGCCGTCGGCGTTCCACTCGAAGCTCTTGCCCAGTCGGGGCCTGGGCTCCACGTCGCGGATGTTGTTGAAGAAGAACAGCGGCTCGAAGATCGTGCCGGGCCCTTCCAACGTGGTCGGCGAGAACGGGTTGAAGTTCAGCTGCCAGTCGCCGGACTGGCCGGTGTACACGATCAGCGTGTCCTTGTTCGCGTCACCGCCCGCGCTCGATCCACCACACGCGGTCGCCAGCAGGGCGACCGCGGCCAGTCCGGCCGCCGCCATGCGCGCCCGTGAGAAGCGCCTTGCCTTCAGGGACATCGTCGATTCCTCTCGTGGCCCGAGACCGGCCGCGGTCCCGCGTTGAGGCAGATTGTTAAGTCATCGAAGAAACGAAGTCAACACCTCCGCGTCATCTGCCGGTCAAGTTGCTACTCTTCGTCCAACGAACGAACTAAGACGAACGCGGGGGACCACGTGAGCGGACCGGCGCGGGCGACGCAACATGCGAGCAGCAAGTCCGCCGTGCTGGACGTGATCCGCGCGGCGGGCACCATCAGCCGCGTCGGCCTGATCAACGCCACCGGCTTCACCGGGGCCACGATCTCGACCGTCGTCCGCAAGCTCATCGACGAGGGTTTGGTCGTGGAGACCGGGCGGGCCGAGTCGACCGGCGGCAAGCGGCGGGTGCTGCTGCAGCTCAACCACTCCTCCCGCTACGCCGTCGGCGTCCACCTGGACCACGCGGGCATCACGTACGTGCTGACCAATCTCGGCGGATCGGTCGTGGCGCGCATTTCGAGGGCCGGCGCGGGCGCGGCGGAACCGCGAACCGTGGTGGCGCGGATGGCGGCCGAGGTGAAGGGCCTGATCGACGGCGTCGGCGTCGAGCACAACCGCGTGCTCGGCCTCGGCCTCGTCTCGCCCGGACCGCTCAGCTCGGACACCGGCATGGGCCTGACCCCGCCGTCCATGCGCAAGTGGGAGGACTTCCCGCTGGCCCAGGAGCTGGAACGGGCGACGAGCCTGCCGGTGGTGCTGGACAACGACGCCACGGCGGCGGCGTTGGGCGAGCACTGGTCGGGGGCGATCGGCGGGACGGCCATCTCGGCGGCCTTGTACATGGGCACGGGCATCGGCGCGGGCCTGGTCATCAACGGCATCACCTACCGCGGCAGCAGCGGGAACGCCGGGGAGATCGGCCACATCTGCGTGGACGCGGACGGGCCGGAGTGCTGGTGCGGCGCGCGCGGGTGCGTGGAGGTGCTGGCGGGACCGGCGGCGGTGGTGGCGGCGGCCCGCGCGGACGCGGCGCTGGCCGGGGCGGCGGGGCTGACCGGGCGCGCGAGGTCGGTGTCGTCGGACTTCGCGGCGGTCAGCCGGGCGGCCCGGCGCGGCGAGCCGTCGGCGTTGGCGATCCTGGAGCGGTCGGCGCGCTACATCGCGGTGGCGGCGCGGACGCTGGCGAACATCATGGACCTGGAGGTCCTGGTGCTGACCGGGCCGAGCTTCGCCATCGCCGGGTCGGTCTACCTGCCCGTGGTGCGCGACGAGCTGGACCGCGCCTTCTTCTCCCGCGCGGCGCACGGCGTCGACGTGCGGCTGTCCCGCTCGGCCGCCACGGCGTCCGCGATCGGCGGTGCGGCGCTCGTGCTGCAGTCCGAGCTCGTGCCGCTGCACGAGGGCCTCAGGCTGCCGGAGAACCTGGCCGACTCGGAGCCCGCCGCGCTGGCCGACTCGGGCAGCTGACCGCGGGCCCGGGCGTTCGGCGGCCCGGCGCGCGGAGTCAGGTGCGGGCGGCCCAGAGCAGGCCTCGTTCGACCATGGTGCGCACCGGCGGCAGCTCCAGGTCGGCCGGGTGGTGGCCGATCGTGCAGGCGAAGACGCGCCCGGCGCCCCAGCGGCGGGTCCACACGGCGGGCACGGTCAGCGGCGCGTGCCACGGCTCGGCGGCGGCGAACGTGGTGGTCGCGTGCACGTCGTCGAGGCCGTCGGTCAGCACCCAGTACTGCTCGGTCCGCAGTTCGAACCCCGTCAGACCCGCCACGATCGGGTGGGTCGACGTGATCTCCACCCGGTGGTCCACGAAGCCGCCGGGGTGGTCGACGAACTGGCCGCCGACCAGCCTCAGGTAGCCGCGCGAGTGGCGGAACGCGTCCACCAGGCCGCCGTGCCACCCGGCCAGTCCCGTGCCCGCGCGCACCGCCGACTCCAGGCACGTGAACTGGTCGTCGGTCAGCACGCCGTCGCTCCAGCACTGGACGACCAGGTCGTACCCGCCGAGGCGCTCGTCGTAGACCTCCAGCGAGTCCGACACGTCGACCGCGAACCCCGACGAGCGCAGGAACGGCAGGAACGCGTCCGTCGCCGCCACCGGGGAGTGCCCCTCCCAGCCACCGCGAACCACCAGTGCCTCCACGGGTCGCACCCTAAGGCCGGCGGTCAGGACCGGGCCACCAACCCGACCAGGTGGTTCACCAGGCCCTCGGTCAGGCCCTCCCGCACCAGCTCGCCCGCCGGCGGGCCGCCCAGCTCCCGCATCACCTGCGCCACCGCGTCCGTCGGGTTCGCGTGCGGCCACAGCCCGGCCGTCATCACCACCACCACGCCCGCGAAGTGGTGCGCGGCGGCCTCGTCCAGCACCGGGACCGCGACCCGCACCAGATCGGCCAACCGGCCTCTGTGCTCGGCGGCCCGGCGCTTGACCACGCGCGCGAAGTCCACCCGGATGTTGCGCTCCAGCACCCCCGCCATGCCGCTGACCAGCTCGCACAGCAGCGGCCGGCCCAGCAGGGTCGTCGCGACCGCGGTGGCCGTGCCGACCGCGTCGGCGGCGCCCGGCGCCAGCTCGCCCTCCAGCTCGTCCAGCCAGGCGCCCCACTCCTGGTCGAGCACCTCCAGGAAGATCGCCTCCCGGCTGTCGAAGTACCGCAGCACGTTCGACTTCGCGAGTCCCACCCGGTCGCTCAGCTCGCGCAGGCTGATGTCGGCGACGGGCCGCTCCCGCAGCATCGCGCACGCCGCGTCGAGGATCGTGCGCCGCCGCTGCTCCACCTGCTCGGGCCGGCGGGCGCGCTTGAACTCCACCGCCGCAGGCTAACAGCCCACCGGTCTGTTGCCGGCTCCGCCGACCGGGGCGCATGACCGGCGGCACGCGGGGTAGCCGGCTTGGGTGCAGACGTTCCTGCCGTGCGCCACCTTCGCCCGCAGCGCCGCCGTGCTCGACTCGCGGCGGCTCGGCAAGCAGCGCGTGGAGACCGCCCAGATCCTGCGCGCCCTCGTCTGGCCCGAGTACGGCTGGAAGCGGCACCCGGCGGTGCTGATGTGGCGCGGTTTCACGCCCGCGCTGGTCGCCTACGGCGTGGCCGTGTGCGACGAGTGGCGGCGGCGCGGCTACCGCGACGGGATGCGCGCCTCGTTCCTCGACTACACCGGCGGCCGGGAGCCGACGTGGTCGTGGTGCCTGGCCGAAGGTCTCCTGCCGCCGTGGCTCGGCGACGACGACCTGCACCGCAGCCACCGGTCCGCCCTGCTGCGCAAGGACCCCGACCACTACCGCCCGCTGTTCCCCGACGTGCCGGACGACCTCGACTACGTCTGGCCGGGGCCCGCGCTCCCGCTGGACGTCCCCGACACGCCCGGCCTGGTCGCGTGCCGCGTCGACCGCCCTCCCCTGCCCGACGACGACCACCCGCCGCCACCGCCGCTGGACCACCGGCCCGGCCCGTCGATCGCCCGTCAACCCTCCGAGGCCGACCTGGCGGCCATGCGCGCCGAGGCGACCGACCCGCGCCAGGTCCGCTTCTTCCGCCGCGGGCAGCGCCTGCCGGCCCCGACCAGCCGGTTCACCCTCCGCCTGAAGGTCTGAGAAGAAAGTTCCGCCGGTGTGTCGATCCGGCGGGGTCCCCGTTCGTCGCATCAGTGAGACCAAGAGATGGGGAGCCCGAGATGACCACGACCGACACCCGCCGCGCCGCCACCCGCACCACCGCCGCCATCGCCACCCAGCGCAACGACCTGGTGCTCGCCGCCTTCCGGGTCGTCGTGTCGTTCCTGTTCGGCCTGCACGGCCTGCAGGGCCTCGGCTTCCTCGGCGGCGTCGACGGCCAGGGCGGCGCCGTCCCGTTCGGCTCGTGGCCGGGCTGGTACGGCAGCGTGATCGAACTGGTCGGGGCCGCCCTGGTGCTGCTGGGGCTGGCCGCGCGCCCGGCGGCGCTGGTGCTGTCCGGCGCGATGGCCTACGCCTACTTCACCGTCCACCAGCCGGCAGCGCTGCTGCCGATGCACAACACGGGCGAGTTGGCCGCCGTCTACAGCTGGGTGTTCCTGCTGCTGGCCGTCCTCGGCCCGGGGGCCTTCACGGTCCGGCGCGCCCTGCGCCGCTGACCTCGACACCAGCCCAAAGACATCAGCCCCAGAGACACAAGCCCAAGAGACACAAGCTCCGAGACACCAGCCCTGAGGGCGCGCCTCCAGCCGGAGACGCGCCCTCAGGCGTGTCCGGACGCGTTCATGCGCGTTCAGGCGTGTTCAGGTCGCACGAGCGTGGGCACCCTGCGGGCATGGCCGAGAACCCGATCAAGTACCCGGGGTTGACCGACGACGTCCACCCCACCCCGGACCACGGTGAAGAGACCTACCGCGGCACGGGACGGCTCACCGACAAGAAGGCCGTGATCACCGGCGGCGACTCCGGCATCGGCCGCGCGGTCGCGCTGGCGTTCGCGCGCGAGGGCGCGGACGTGCTCATCTCCTACCTGCCCGCCGAGGAGAAGGACGCCCGCGACACCGCGCGGCTCGTCGAGGAGGCCGGGCGCAAGGCGGTCGCCGTGCCCGGCGACCTGACCGACGAGTCGCAGTGCGCGGCCGTCGTGGCGCGCGCGGTCGAGGAGTTCGGCCGGATCGACGTCCTGGTCAGCAACGCCGCCTACCAGATGGCGCAGGAGGGCGGGCTGCTCGACATCACCACCGAGCAGTTCGACCGGGTCATGAAGACGAACGTGTACGCGATGTTCTGGCTGTGCAGGGACGCCGTGCCGCACATGCCCGAAGGCTCCTCGATCATCACCACGTCGTCCATCCAGGGTTTCCAGCCCTCCTTCCAGCTCCTCGACTACGCCACCACCAAGGCCGCGATCGTGAACTTCACCAAGGGCCTGGCGCAGAACCTGGTCGACCGGAAGATCCGGGTGAACTCGGTGGCGCCCGGTCCGGTGTGGACGCCGCTCATCCCGGCCACCATGCCGCCGGAGAAGGTGGAGAGCTTCGGCGAGCAGTCGCCCATGGGTCGCGCCGGTCAGCCCGCCGAGCTCGCGCCGCTGTACGTCTTCCTCGCGTCGGCCGAGTCCAGCTACATCACCGGCGAGGTCGTCGGCGTGACCGGCGGCTCACCGATCACGTGAAACCCGCAGGTCAGCGACCTGGAGAAAAATCTTGGAAAAAACTCGGGCCCGGTTGTCGATCCACGCCCCCGTTCGTTCGTCGCGTCAGCAGAGGCCAGGATGGACGGCCGGACGAACCGACAGGGAGAACGACATGCGTTTCATGGTGATCGTGAAGGCGAACGAGGACACCGAAGCCGGCACCCAGCCCACCGCGGCGGAGCTGGAGGCGATGGGCGCGTTCAACGAGGAGCTGGTGAAGGCGGGCGTGCTGCTGGCGGGCGAGGGGCTGCACCCCAGCTCCAAGGGCGCGCGGGTCTACTTCTCCGGTGACAAGCGCACCGTGGTCGACGGCCCGTTCGCCGAGACCAAGGAGCTGATCGCCGGGTTCTGGCTGCTGGAGCTCAAGTCGCTGGAAGAGGCCGTCGAATGGGTCAAGCGGGTGCCGAACCCCACCGGCGACGAGTCGCAGATCGAGATCCGGCAGGTCTTCAC
Organism: Saccharothrix sp. 6-C; assembly: GCF_016695385.1. NCBI lineage: Bacteria > Bacillati > Actinomycetota > Actinomycetes > Pseudonocardiales > Pseudonocardiaceae > Saccharothrix > Saccharothrix sp. 6-C. The sequence goes on from NZ_CP064192.1 coordinate 7,353,169, forward strand.
CGAGGACGACTTCGTCAACGCCTCGGACGAGCTGAAGGACCGCGAGCGCGAGCTGCGCGCCCAGCAGGAGGCCCGCGCCGCCCAGGGCTGAGCCCGCCCGCCCCGCTTGCCCACGCGCATCGGTAGCTGATCTGATCCCGGGTCGTGATGGCTACCGATGCGCGTCGCGCGGTCGAGGCGGTGTGGCGGATCGAGTCCGCCCGCCTGATCGCCGGGCTGGCCCGGATGGTGCGCGACGTCGGTCTCGCCGAAGAGCTGGCCCAGGACGCGTTGGTCAGCGCCTTGGCGCAGTGGCCCGAGCACGGCGTGCCGCGCAACCCCGGCGCGTGGCTGATGACCGCGGCCAAGAACCGGGCCGTCGACCTCATCCGCCGGGACCGGAACTACCGGCGCAAGCTGGAGCAGGTCGGGCGGGACACCGAGTTCGACCACGCGCCGGACGCCGCCGCCGAGGTCGGTGAGATCGACGACGACCTGCTGCGGCTGGTGTTCACCGCGTGCCACCCGGTGCTGTCCACAGAGGCGCAGGTGGCGTTGACCCTGCGCGTGCTCGGCGGCCTGACCACCGACGAGATCGCCCGCGCGTTCCTGGTGCCCGAGGCGACCGTGGCGCAGCGGATCGTGCGGGCTAAGAAGTCGCTGGCCAAGGCCGGCGTCCCGTTCGAGGTGCCGGAGGAGGACCAGCGGGCCGCCCGGCTGGCGTCCGTGCTCGGCGTGATCTACCTGATCTTCAACGAGGGCTACTCGGCCACCGCGGGCGACGACTGGATGCGCCCGGCGCTGTGCGAGGACGCGGTGCGGCTGGGCCGGGTGCTGGCCGGGCTGATGCCGCGCGAGCCCGAGGTGCACGGCCTGGTGGCGTTGATGGAGGTCCAGGCGTCCCGGGCCAGGGCGCGCGTCGGGCCGGGCGGCGAGCCCGTGCTGCTGCTGGAGCAGAACCGGGCCCGCTGGGACCAGCTGCTGATCCGGCGCGGCCTGGACGCGTTGGCGCGGGCCGAGTCGTTGGGCGGCGCCGGCGGGCCGTACGCGTTGCAGGCGGCGATCGCGGCGTGCCACGCGCGGGCCCGCGTGCCGGAGGACACCGACTGGACCCGCATCGCCGGGCTGTACGAGAGGTTGTCGCTGGTCGCGCCGTCGCCGATCGTGGAGCTGAACCACGCGGTGGCGATCGGCATGGCGTTCGGCCCGGCGGTCGGGCTGGAACTGGTGGACGAGTTGGTCGACGAACCCGCGTTGACGGGCTACCACCTGCTGCCGAGCGTGCGCGGCGACCTGCTGGCCAAGCTCGGCAGGCACGCCGAGGCGCGGGAGGAGTTCGAGCGGGCCGCCGGGCTGACCCGCAACGAGCGGGAGCGCAAGCTGCTGCTGGACCGCGCCGCCGCCTGCTGACCCCGCCGGTCGGTCCCGCTCCCCTCACGGCTGCGACGGCGCGGTGAACGCGGCCGACCGGCGGACGACCACGGCGGAGACCAGGCCGCACGCCGCCGCGACGGCCACCGCCGCGGGCAGGGCGTGGCGGTCGAGGAAGACGCCGCCGACCCAGGCGCCCAGGGCGATGCCGACCTGGAAGGCGACGATGTAGACCGCGGACGCGAGGTCCGGCCGGTCGGTGGCGGCGCGCAGGACGGCGGCCTGCAGCACCACGGCCATCCCGCCCGACGGCACGGCCCACAGCACCACGGCGACACCCGCCACGGCGCCCGAGGCGGGGCCGGCGACCAGCAGCAGGAGCATGCACGCGGCGAGCCCGCCGGTGACCGTGAGCGCGGTGGCCCGCGGCCGGCCGTCCACGTGCCGGCCGAACAGGACCAGGCCCAGCAGCCCCGCCGCACCGTGCGCGAGCAGCAGGACCGACGTCCCGGCGCTCGTCAGGTGGACGTAGTCGGCGATGACCACGGTGATGTAGGTGAACACCGCGAAGTGCCCCGTCACCACGACCACCGTGACCAGGTCGACCGGCAGGAGGGACCGGTCGGTGACGGCGCGGCGGATGGCCGACGACCCCCGGCCCGGCGCCGGGCGCCGCACCGGCATCGGGTCGACCGTCACGCGGATCGCCACGGCGGCGAGCGCCGCGACGCACGCCATCGCGACCACCGCGGACCGCCAGCCGACGACCGCGCCGAGCCACGAGCTCAGCGGCAGCCCGACGAGGAAGGCCAGCGAGTTCCCGGCGAACACCACGGCGGTGGCCCGGCCGACCCGGTCGGGTCCGAGCAGGCGTGCGGCCATCGGCGCGACGACCGACCAGAAGACCCCGTGGCCCACGGCCGACACCAGCCGCGCCACCACCGCGACGCCGTAACCCGGCGCGACGGCCAGCAGCAGGTTGGACAGCACGATCGCGGCCACCGTGACCAGCGCGGTCGTGCGGCGGTCCCAGCGGGCCGTCAGGGCGACCAGCGGCACCACCGACACGGCGACCACGACCGCGTACCCGGTGACCAGCAGCCCGATCGCCGACTCCGTCACCCCGAGGTCCGCCGCCAGCTCGGACAACAGCGCCACGGGCAGGTTCTCCGACGTCACCGACGTGAAGCAGGCGGCGCTGAGCGCCACCAGGGCCACACCCGACCTCCGCATTGTGTAACGATACACAGATACGCTGGCCCCATGTCCGGCCCGAGGTCGTCCCGCGTGACCATGGCCCTGGTGGCGCGCCGCTGCGGCGTCTCGCCGATGACCGTGTCGTACTGCTACAACCAGCCGGACCGGGTCGCGCCCGGGACGCTGCGCCGGGTCCTCGCGGTGGCCGCCGAGCTGGGCTACCCGGGACCGGACCCGACCGCGCGGTCCCTGCGCCGCCGCCACAACGGCGCGATCGGCGTCGTGCTCGGCGAGCACCTCGCGTACGCGTTCGAGGACCCGCAGGCCCGCCGCTTCCTGACCGGCGTCGCCGAGGTCTGCCGCGAGCGCGGCGCCGGGCTGAACCTCATCCCGACCACCGGCGAGGACCAGGACGTCGACCGCGTCCGGTCGGCCTCCGTGGACGGCTACATCGTCTGGACGACGGTCGACTCCGACCCCGTGCTCGGCGTGGTGAGCGGCCTGGACAAACCCGTCGCCGTGCACGGCGGCCCGGCCGTCCCGGGCGCGCGGGTGGTCTCCATCGACAACCGCGCCTCGGCCCGCGAGCTGGCCGCGCGCGCGTTCGCCGACGCCCGCCGCCCGGCCGTGCTCAGCTTCCCCTTCGACCGCGACCGCAGGCCCCGCCTGGAAAGCGGTCCGGACCCGGACCTGGTGCGGTTCCCGGTCACCCGGGACCGGCTGCTGGGCGTGCACGACCACTGCCGGGAGGCGGGCTTCGACCCGGCTCTCCTGCCGGTCGCCGTGGTCGCGCGCAACGACCGCGCCGACGCCGCCGCCCTGGCCGACGCGCTGCTCGACCGCGGTGTCGACGCCGTGGTCGCCATGAGCGACCAACTCGCCTTCGCCGTCCTCGACGCGGCCCGCCGCCGCGGGCTGCGCGTGCCCGACGACCTCGCCGTCGGCGGCTGGGACGACGGCCCGGACGCGCGCCGGGAAGGCCTCACCACCATCGCCCAGTCGCTGCACGACCAGGGCCGGACCTGCGCCCTGATCGCATTGGGCGACCGGCCGCCGAGCCGTGGACCCGGGTGGACGGCCACCGTGCGGAACAGCACGAGGTGACCGACCGCGGGAAGCACACCTCCCTGCTGCGCAACCGCGATTTCGTCCGCTTCTGGGCCGCCGACGCGGTGTCGCTGGTCGGCACGGCGATCACCACGTTGGCGCTGCGGGCGGTGGCGGTGCTGACGCTCGGCGCGTCCGCCACCGAGGCGGGGGTGCTCGAAGCGGCGCGCCGGCTGCCGTACCTGCTCTTCGGCCTGGTCGCGGGCGCGTTGGTGGACCGGCGCAGGCGGCGGCCGGTGCTGATCGGCGCGGACCTGGCCCGCGCCGCCGTGCCGGCCCTGATCCCACTGGCCGCGTTCACCGGCGCGTTGACCATGCCGTCGGCGGGCTGCTCGGCGCGTCCCTGTCCGGGCCGGTCGGCAGGCGGTTCGGCGTCGGACCGGTGATCGTGGCGGCCCGCCGGCTCACCCCGGTCGGCTACGCGCTGGCGCCGTTGGCCACGTGGGCCACCACCGGGTTGGCGCTGCTGTGCGCGGCGCAGTCCGTGTTCTTCCTGTCCGCCATCCTGGACGCCCCGGTGGAGATGGGGTACCGGCAGTCGGTCACGCCCGACCGGCTCATGGGCCGGATGAACGCCACCATGCGGTCGGTCAACCGCGCCATGATCGTGTTCGGCGCGCTGGTCGGCGGTGTGCTGGCCGACCTGCTCGGCAACCGGTCCGCGCTGTGGATCTCCGTGACCGGACTGGTCGCCACGGCCACCGGCATGACCTTCTCCGCCGTCCGCCGGGCACGGCTGTAGCGCCCGCCCGGTTGTACGGTGGGCGCGGTGGAGCTGCGCACCGCCAAGGCGGCCGACTACGACCAGGTCACCGCCCTGGACGACTCGTTCACCACCGACACCGTGCTGCACGTCGTGGCCGCGCCGGGAGGTTTCACCCTGCGTCCCGAGCCGGTCGACCCGCCGGTGCGCAAGGTCTTCCCGCCCGACGACGACCTGGGCGGCACGGTGTTCGTCGCCGCCGACGGGCCGCGCGTGCGCGGGTTCGTCACCGTCGGCTTGGCGAGCTGGCACCGGCGGTTGGTGATCCAGCAGGTCACCGTCGCACGGGGGTACCGAGGGCGCGGCATCGGCCGGGCGCTGGTGGAGCACGCTTGCGCGCACGGCCGCGTGCACGGCGCGCTGACCGCGTGGCTGGAGACGTCCTCGGTGAACGTGCCCGCCGTGCGCGCCTGCGAACGGCTGGGTTTCGCGTTGTGCGGTCTGGACACCACGTTCTACCGGGGCACGCCCGCCGACGGCGAGGTCGCGCTGTTCTTCGCCCGCGACCTCTAGCAGTAGGTCGCCGCGGGCAGGTTCCCGGCCGCGTACGCGCCCGGCGGCACGCCCATGGTGGCCCGGAACTCGCGGCTCAGGTGGGCCTGGTCGTAGTAGCCCAGCTCGACCGCCAGCCGCGCCCACCCGCCGCGCTCGCCCCGGGCCACCACCCGGCGCACCCGGTCGACCCGCGCGTACTGCTTGGGCGACAACCCGACCGCCTTGGTGAACAACGTGCGCAGGTGCCGTTCGCTGACGTCCAGCGCACGTGCCGTCTCCGCCACGCCTCTCGTGCGCAGCAACCGGGCCGCCGCGTGCACCAGGTCCGACCGGCTCGGATCGGTCGACTCGAGCCGGCTCAGCAGCGCCGACCGCAACGCGGCCACGTCGCCCACCGGCCGGCCCCACACCTCGCTCAGCGGCACGACCTGCCCGACCAGCTCGTCCACCGGCACGTCCAGCACCGCCTGCGCCCGCCCCGGCGTCAACCGCACGACGGTCCGCCGCGCGTCCTCCCGCCCGGTCGTGTAGCGGGCCCGGTCGCGCGGCCCGACCACGAACGCGCCGCTGGACGCCGTGCACACCACCAGCGTGGTGGCCGTGTCCGGCGCGTGCACGAACTTCCCGCCGCCGAACGACTGGGTGCCGATGCCGGCGACCCACGGCCGCAAACGCTCTTCCACCCCCACGACAACCGCCGAAACGTCCAAGACGTTCCCGGTCGCCTGCCCGAAGACTGGTCCCATGCTGCTGATCACGGGTGCCACCGGCACCACCGGCCGTGAAGTCGTCCGCCTCCTCACCGACCGCGAGGTCGCGTTCCGCGCCCTGTCCCGCACGCCGACCGGTGACCAGGTGCACGGGGACCACACCGACCCGGCGTCCCTCGACCGGGCGATGGAGGGCGTGGACGGGGTGTTCCTGCTCGGTCCGGGCACCTCCGACCTGCCCGCCTACGAGCTGGCCGTGCTCGACGCGGCCGAGCGGGCCGGCGTGCGGAAGGTGGTGAAGCTGTCCTCGATCCCGGTCGGCCCGGTCGCCGGGTGGCACGGGCCGGGCGAGGAGGCCACCCGCGCGTTCCCGGCTTGGACGCTGTTGCGCGCGAGCCTGTTCGCGACGAACTCGGTGCAGTGGGCGCCGCGGGTCGCGGCGGGCGAGCCGATCCCGAACCCGACGGGCACGACGAAGCTCGGCGTGGTGGACCCGCGCGACCTCGCCGAGGTGGCGGTGCGCGCCCTGCTCGACGACGACCACCACGGCCGCACCTACACGCTCACCGGTCCGGAACTGCTGAGCGTGCCGGATCAGGTGGCCGTGCTGTCGGACGTCCTCGGCCGCCCCCTGTCCACTGTGGACCTCCCGTTGACGGCGTTGCCGCCGGAGTACGCGGAGGGCCTGCGCGCGGTGCTCGGCGGTGAGGGCTCGTTCCTGTCCGACGACGTGGCCGCGGTGCTCGGGCGGCCGGCCGTCGACTACGCCACCTGGGCGCGCGAGAACTACCCGAGGGCCTAGCCGGTCGCGCCCAGCCGCCGGATGCCCTCGCGGGCGATGTCGGTGCGCGACCGCACGCCGAGCTTCGCCAGCACGTGCGACACGTGCGTGGCCACCGTGCGGCCGGACAGGAACAGCCGTTCCCCGATCTGCCGGTTCGACAGCCCCGCCACCACCAGCTCGGTGACCTTCAGCTCCATCGGCGTCAGGCTCTCCCAGCCGTGCGTGGCCCGCCGGTGCTTGGCGTGCGGGCCGCGCCGGATGCCGTGCTCGCGCAGCCGGGCCAGCAGGCGGGTCGAGTCCCAGTCCGCGCCGAGCTCCGCGTGCACGTCCACGGCCTGGCTCAACGCCTCCCGCGCCGAGGCCCGGTCGCCTGCCGACGCGTGCAGCTCCGCCGCCGCCGACAACGCCTTCGCCCGGAACAGCGGCCGTCCCGCGACCCGGTACTCCTCGGCCGCGCGCAGCAACCCGGCCGGGTCCGCCGACACCAGCGCCCGGCAGTACGCGGCGGATGCCCGGCGGTGCGGCACGGCCGGTTCGACGGCCAGCCACTCGGCGTGCGCGACGGCGGCGGAGGCGTCCTCGCCCAGCTCCACGGCCAGCCGCACGAAGTCCGGCAGCAGGTCCTCGGCGCCGTCCCACCCGGTCAGCACCGACCACGCCTCGCGCACCCGGCCCGCCTGCTCCAGCGACAGGCTCACGGCCAGCGCCAACGGGCCGATCACGTGCCCTTCCAGTCCCGTGCCCGCCGCGTCGAGGTGCCGGCGCGCGCCCACCGCGTCACCTCGGTGCAGGTGGATCAACGCCGCCACGCCGTGGTCGCACCGCGACACCATCGGGTGCTTCAGGTCGTCGGCGAGCAGGTCGACGTCGACCAGCGCCTCGTCCCACCGGCCCGCGTCCAGCAGCAACTGCCCCAGCGCGCTCTGCGCCTGCCCGAGCCGCACCAGGTTGCCGACCTGGTCGGCCGCGTGCCGGACCACCTGCGCGGACGCGATGGCCTCCGCACCCCGGTCCAGCTCGCCCAACGTCACGGCCTGGTTGATCTGGAGCAGCAGCCTCAGGTCCGACGTCGCCGGCTCGCCCATGGCGACCGCCAGCGCCCGGTCGAACAGCGGCAGCGCCTCGGTCATCCGGCCGCGCGCCATCGCCACGATCGTGCGCACGTGCAGGGCCCAGCTGGTGGCCCACCGGTCGCAGCCGACCAGCGCCGCCTGCGCCAGCCGTTCGGCGTCGTCGAGCCCGCCGACGTCCCAGTGCGCGCGGGCGGCCAGCACGAGCAGCCGCGCCCGGTCCGAAGCGGTGACGTCCGGCGCCGCGAGCGCGCGCTCCACCTCGACCAACGTCTCCGCCGAACGCCCGGTCATGCTGCGGCACTGCGCCAACGTCCAGTGCAGGTCGACGAGCGTGCCGTGCTCCAACCCGGCCAGCGCCACGGCCTCCGCGCCGTGGTGGTCGCCCAACCGGAACCGCGCCTCGGCCAGGTGCGCCAGCAGCACGCCGCGCCGGCCGCCGGTGTTCGGCGCGACCACGACCCGGCCGAACAGGTCCACGGCGGCTTCCGGCGCGTGCGCGACGAGCATCGAGCCGTGCACGACGAGCCAGTCCGCCACCCAGTCGGGCAGCCGGTCGTCGGCGGCGAGCAGCTGCCGGGTCACCCGGTCCACGCCCGCGCCCGTGTCGGCCAGCGCCCGTGCCGCCTCGGTGTGCCACGCGCCCCGTGCCGCCTCCGGCACTTCGTCGTACAGCGCGGTGCGCACCAGCGGGTGCCGGAACGACAGGCCGGCCGTGCCGTCCACCAGCACGCCCGCCACGGTCGCCTCCTGCAACGCGGGCAGCAGCTCCACCACGCGCAGACCGAGCACGGCGGCCAGGTCGGCGACCGGGAAGTCCACGCCGAGCAGCGCGGCGGCCACCAGGACCCGCCGCACGTCCGCGCCGAGGAACCCGATCCGGTCGGCGATCGCGGCCGACAGCGACGGCGGCACGCCCGCGTCGACCAGCCGGGCCGTGCCGGTGGCGTCGACCCGGATCGCCGACCCCCGCAACAGCGCCTCGACCAGCTCCACCAGGTAGAGCGGGTTGCCGCCCGCGTCCTCGGCCAGCCGCGCCAACGCCTCGTCCGGCCGGCCGCCCGCCAGCCGGCCGGTCAGCTCCACCACGTCGGTCGGCGCGAGGCGCGCCAGCGGCAGCCGGGTCACGCCCTTGCGCAACGCGGCCAGGTCGGCGCGGCGCGGCAACGGCCGCAGCACGCCGATCAGCAGCAGCGGCAGTTGCGGCACGAGACCCGCCAGCCGCCGCCACACCGCGACGCTCGCCTCGTCCGCCCACTGCAGGTCGTCCAGCACCAGCACCACCGGGCCGATCGCGCACAGGTCGTCCACCCGGTCCAGCAGGCGTTCGGCGGTGACCGCCGCGCTCTCCGACCGGGCCGACGCGAGCGCGTCCAGCAGGGGTAACAGCGGGAGGGGCCGGCCGAGTTCGTCGCCCGCGCCCCGGCACACCCGGAACCCGCGGGCCGCCGCGACGTCGCACGCCGCGCGCACCAGCGCCGTCTTGCCGATGCCCGGCTCGCCCTCGACGAGCAGCGCGGTGCCCCGCCCCTGGGCCAGGTCGTCCACCAGCGCCAGCAGGCGGCCCAGCTCGCGCTCGCGCCCGGCGAGACGCAGTGTGACGGCGCGCACACCCTGAGAATACGTCCCAATCGTCAGGTTAACAAGATGTTACATTTTTTACCGATTAACCTGCCCACCGCACATTTTGCAGAATGTTCACGCCGATTACGCTGCACACGCTCCGGCGACTGCAACGGTTATCGCCGGAATTCCCGACCCCTGTCGACTGGAGAACGCATGCGTATCGGACGAGTGCTCATCGCCACCCTGGTGGTCACCTTCTTCACCACCGCCGCCGGAGTGGCAACCAGCCCGTTCGGTGGAATGCCCTACAACTGACCGGCGATATTCCAACCCTCCGGGAAAGATTCCACCCGGGTTGTCCGAATAACGACGAAAGGGCTCGCCCGGACAACGGCGTCGGGCGAGCCCGTCGTCCGGGCGGCCCTTTCGCCCTTCTTCACCCTGGACGTGGCCGCTACGCTGCGGAAGCGTGGCACCGGCCCCGACCCGAGGCGCCGCGCGCGTGGTGCGCTGCGGCGCGGTCGGGCTGTCCACCGGGCTGCTGGCCGTGCTCGCCCACGCGAGCGGCGGCGGCCACCTGCCGTCCCTGCCGCACGTGCTGGTGTTCGCGCTGGCCATCGCGTGGACGTGCGTGCCGCTGACCGACCGGCAGCTCGGGTTCCCCGAACTCCTCGGCCTGGTCGGCGTGGTCCAGGTGGCCGCGCACGTGTTCCTGGCCGTGCTGTCGCGGCACCCGCGCGACGTGCTGCCGTCGCCGTCGATGCTGCTGACCCACGTGGTGGCCACGGCGATCGTCGTCGCCGCCCTGGCGGGCTTCGAGCAGGCTGTGTTCCGGCTGGCCGCCGCCATCGCGGCCGTGCTGCCGCGCCGGCTGAGCGCGCCGCCCGCGTTCGCGCCGCTGCGCATCCCGATCGCCGCGCACCCGCAGCAGCCGCTGTCCGAGGTGCTGCGCCGCCGCTCGCTGCCCCGCCGAGGCCCGCCCCGCTCCTAGGTATGCGCACCTCCCCACCACCGTCCCGGCTCCGGGACCGGTGGCATCCCCCCATACCCAGGAGTTCCCGCCATGACCGAGTCCTGGCGCGGCCTCGTGCTGCGCTTCCACTTCTACGCGGGCGTGCTCGTCGGCCCGTTCGTGCTGGTCGCCGCCCTCACCGGCGTGCTGTACGCCGCGACACCGCAGTTGGAGTCGTGGCTCTACTCCGACCACCTGCGCGTGCCCGCGTCGACGTCGTCCGTGCCGTTGTCGCAGCAGGTCAAAGCCGCGGTGGCGACGCGACCGGGTGACGAGCTGGTCGCCATCCGCCCGGCGCCCGAGCCCGGCACGACGACCCGCGTGCTGTTCTCGTCCGACGGCGACGCGCGCCCGACCGTGTTCGTGAACCCCGCCGACGGCGCCGTCGTCGGCGAGCTGATGACCTACGGCACCAGCGGCGTGCTGCCGTTGCGCACCACCATCGACCAGATCCACCGCAACCTGCTGCTCGGCGAACCCGGCCGGCTCTACAGCGAGCTGGCCGCGTCCTGGCTGTGGGTGGTGGCGCTGGGCGGCGTGTTCCTGTGGTTCAGCCGCCGCCGGACCCAGCGCACCAGGCCCACCACGCGCAAGCACGCCACCGTCGGCCTGACCGTGCTGGTGGGCGCGCTGTTCCTGTCGGCCACCGGCCTCACCTGGTCGGCGTACGCCGGCGAGAACGTCGCCTCCCTGCGCCAAGCGCTCGACTGGAGCACGCCCGCGCTGGCGGGCGGCGGCGACCACGCCGGGCACGACATGACCAACCCGATCCCGGTGATGCCGGGCGAGGTGGACTCCGTGCTGACCCACGCCCGTTCCGCGGGCATCGACGCGGGGCTCATCGAGATCACCGTGCCGCCCATGGCCGGGATGGCGTGGAACGTCACCGAGATCGACCGCGCCTGGCCCACGCAGGTGGACGCGGTCGCCGTCGCCGGCGGGCAGGTGGTGGACCAGGTCCGGTTCGCCGACTACCCGTTGGCCGCGAAGCTGGCCCGGTGGGGCATCGACCTGCACATGGGCGCGCTGTTCGGCTGGCCCAACCAGCTCCTGCTGCTGGCCGTCGGGCTCGGCCTGGTGACGTTGGTGGCCCTGGGCTACCGGATCTGGTGGCTGCGCCGCCCGACCCGCGGCTTCGGCCGGCCCGTGCCCCGCGGGCAGTGGCGGAAGGTGCCGCGATCGCAGCTCGTGGTCGTGCTGGTGGTGGCCGCCGCCGTGGGCTGGTTCATCCCGCTGTTCGGGTTGAGCCTGCTGGCGTTCCTGGTCATCGACGCCGTGCTGAGCGCGCGGTCGCGGCGCGACAAGTCCGGTGAGCAGGCCCCGGAGTCGTCACCGGTGGCCGGGTAGGGCGGCCCGGCGGCCGAGTCGGGGCGGTGTGGCCGCCGCCCTCCCGCTCCGGCTCGGCCGCCGGCAGCACCGCTTCCGGGCGTCCACCTGGCTTTTCCGGCCGGTCGCGCTCCCGGCCGGAAGCGGACGGCGCGGTCGTTTCACCAGCGTGAACGTTGTTGACGAACGTGGTCCAGACCACACAAGCTCGGGGGCATGGTCGGTCAATCGTTCTTCACCGCCGTGTTGGTGGCGGTCGGCTTGGTGGTGGTGCCGGCGCAGGCTCCGGCCGCGCCCGCCACGTTCACCCACCCAGGGGTGTTGGTGAGCAAGGGACAACTGGACTTCGTGCGGGCCAAGGTGAACGCGGGCGCGCAACCGTGGCGCGGCGCGTACGACCAGATGATGGCGCACCCGTTCGCCTCGCTGTCCCGCGTGCCGAAACCGCGGGCGGTGGTGGAGTGCGGGTCGTACTCCAACCCCAACTACGGGTGCACGGACGAGCGTGAGGACGCGTTGGCCGCGTACACGTTGTCGTTGGCGTGGTACGTGACGCGGGACGACCGCTACGCGGCGAAGGCGATCGAGATCATGGACGCGTGGTCGGCGACGATCCGCGACCACACCAACACCAACGCGGCGCTGCAGACCGCGTGGTCCGGCTCGTCGTGGCCGCGGGCGGCGGAGATCATCAAGCACGTGCGCGGGAACTGGCCGAACTCGGGCCGGTTCGCCACCATGCTGCGCGACGTCTACCTGCCGGAGATCGTCAACGGGCGGCCGGCGACGAACGGCAACTGGGAACTGTCCATGATGGAGGCCACGCTCGGGATCTCGGTCTTCCTGGAGGACCGGGCGGTCTACGACAAGGCCGTGTCGACGTTCCGGACCCGGATGCCCGCCTACGTCTACCTGACCACCGACGGCGCCCTGCCCCGCACACCGCCGAACAGCGGCATCGACACGCGCGACGAGATCATCTCGTACTGGCACGGGCAGACCACGTTCGTGAACGGGGTGTCGCAGGAGACGTGCCGCGACTTCACCCACACCGGCTACGGCCTGGCCGCCGCCGCGCACATCGCCGAGACGGCCCACCACCAGGGCCAGGACCTGTGGGGCGAGGTCCGTGAACGCCTGCGCCACGCCTACGGCCTGCACTCCCGGTACCAGCTGGAGCCCATGCCGTCCTGGCTGTGCGGCGGCACCCGCACGCAGGGCCTGGGCCCGAGCACCGAGGTGGCGTTCAACGCCCTCAACACCCGCCTGGGCATCGCCATGACCAACACCCAGACCCTTACCGAACGCCAACGCCCGGCCTCCACGGACCGCCTGTTCGTCGCCTGGGAAACCCTGACCCACGCCACCAACCCCTCCTAACCCCGAGAGTCCAACGTTCAGGGCGCGAGAGTCCAACGTTCGCGATACGTGAGTTGAACGCTGAGCGTTGAATTCAGGTGTCCTGAACGTAGGACTCTCGCGCTGCGAACGTAGGACTCTCGCGCCGTGAAGGTACGACTCACGGGGTGGTCAGGGCGGTGGTTTCCGAGTAGGTGGGGAGGGTGGTCGGGGGCGGGGTGGTGGAGCGGACGGCTTCGGCGGTTCGCACGGCTTCGGCCAGGGCCGCGCGGAACGGGAGCGAGCCGGTGCTCACGCGGCGGACGCCCAACGCGCGGAGCGTCTCCGTGGGCAGGGACGGCAAGGTGTTCAGCGGGACCGGGACAGCGGCGACGGCGGCGGCGATCTCCGCCTCCTGGTCGAGGCCCGGGATGAAGACGCCATCCGCACCGGCATCCACGTAAGCCCGCGCACGGTCGAGCGTCGAAGCGCGGTCGACGCCCAGCCACCACGTGTCGACGCGCGCGTTGACGAACAGCCCCGGCGCGGCCTCCTTGAACGCACGCACGATCGCGGCTTGGTCAGCGGGCTCCGCCAGTCCCGCCCCGCGACCGTCCTCCACGTTCACGCCCGCGACACCGAGTTCCCACAGCTCCGCCGCCAACGCCCGCACGTCGCCGCCGAACCCCGCCTCGACGTCCACCGTCACCGGCACGGGCAGGCGCGTCAGCAGCCGCGCCAACGCCACCGTCTCCGACCGCGCCACCCCCGCCGCGTCCGGCAGCCCGTGCGCCACCGCCACGCCGAGGCTCGTCGTCCCCACCGCCCCGAACCCGGCCCGCACGAAGGCCGCCGCCGACGCGAAGTCCCACGCGTTCGGCAGCACCAGGAAGTCGTCGTGCATCCGGTGGAACGCCCGCGCACCTTCCACCAGCGCCAGCGCGTGCGCCCGCCCCGGGCACGCGTGCCGCCCACCGCCGAACCACGCCTCACCCAGGTCCACCTCGACCACCGCCCCGTCCGGTGCGACCCGCCGCGTCACGGGCACCGGCGGCTCCACGCCGGCGATCAACGCCCTGGTCGCGCCGGACGCCTGCACCAGCACCCCGATCAGGTTGGCCGTCGCCTCGTCCCACGTGCCGCCGCACGCCGTGACCAACCGCGCCACCGCCTCGTCGGCCTCGACGGTCGCGTCGACGTGCGGCTGGTAGCACGCGGCCACCACCGCGACGTCCGACGCGACGGACCGGGGCAGCCCCAGCGCCTCGGCCAACACCGCCACCGGCTCACCCGCCCGCCGCAGCACCCCGGGGTCCACCGCGGCCAACACCCGCTCCGCCGACGCCCGCCGCCGCACGTGCTCGTCGCCTTCGCTGAACCGCGCCACCGACGACCGCAGCCAAGCCACCCCCGACGCGGCCACCGGCACGGGCGGAACCACGTAAGACGAATCCCACAGCTCGTTCATGCCGCCAACGTAAGCCGCCATCGCTTCGGCCACCGCCGAACCGTCACGGGCGCACAATGGCCCCATGGCCGCAGACGAACTGGCGAACCTGGCCGCGTTGCTGGCCGACCGCAGCCGCGCCCGCTTCCTGCTCGCGCTCATGGACGGCCGGGCCTGGACGTCGAGCGAACTGGCCGGCGCCGCCGAGGTGGCGCCCTCCACGGCGAGCGAGCACCTGACCCGGTTGGTCCAGGCCGGCTTGCTGGCCGAACGCCGCCAGGGCCGCCACCGCTACGTCCAGCTGGCCGGCCCGAAGCAGGCCAGGCTGCTCGAGGACCTGCTCGCCTACCTGGGCCCCACCGACCCGCCGGCGCGCACGCTGCGGGCGTCCGCCGCCAACCAGGCGCTGCGCCGCGGCCGGACGTGCTACGACCACCTGGCCGGACGCCTCGGTGTGGCCGTCACCGACGCCATGACCACCCGCGGCCTGCTCACCGACGACCTGGCCCTCACCGACGACGGCCTCACGTGGTTGGAGCGCGAACTCGCGTTCACCCCGCCGGCCACCCGCCGCCCGCTGGCCAAGGCGTGCCTGGACTGGACCGAGCGCCGCTCCCACCTCGCGGGCACCGCGGGCGCGCACGTGTGCGCCCACCTGCACGCCCGGAACTGGGTGCGCGGTGTCGGCACGGGCCGTGCCGTGCGCCTCACGCCCACCGGCGAGACGGCACTGCGCGACCTGCTGGGCGTCTCAGTCCCCTAGCCGGTCCCGGAGCCTCAGCGCGTCAGCCACTTCGGCAGCCACGACGAGTTGCCCGCCGGCAGCACGTCCACCACGACGCAGGTGATGTTGTCCGGTCCGCCGCGCGCGTTGGCCGCCTCGATCAACGTCCGCACGACCTCGTCGCCGTCCGCCGACGCGGCCAGCAGCTCGGCGATCTCCGCCGTGCCCACCACGTCCGACAGCCCGTCCGAGCAGATCAGGTACCGGTCGCCCGCTTCGACGTCCTGGAAGAACAGGTCCGGGTCGTGCGCGCTGCCCGCTTGCAAGGCCCGCATGAGCATGGACCGGCCGGGGTGCTCGGCGGCCTGTTCGGCGGCCATCCGACCGTCGTCCACCAACGCCTGGACCATGGTGTGGTCGCGGGTGATCTGGGCCAGTTCGCCCTCGCGGACGACGTAGCAGCGCGAGTCGCCGATGTGCCCGACCGCGAACCGCTCGCCGTCCCACAGCAGCGCGGTGAGCGTGGTGCCCATGCCGCGCATGTCGAAGTTCTCCTCGGCCAGGTCCGTCAGCCGGATCGCGATCTCCCGCGCCGCGCCGGACAGCTCGCCGAGTGGGTCGTCGGCGTCGAGGTCGAGGTCGGCCAGCACCGCCACCGCGATCGAACTCGCCACTTCGCCGTACGCGTGCCCGCCCATGCCGTCGGCGACGGCGAACAGGCGTTCGCTGAAGTACACGGAGTCCTCGTTCGCTTCACGGCGCAGGCCGGGGTCGGTGCCGACGGCGTACCGGAGCGCATACATGCCGCACAGTGAATCACCCGCACGGGTGCCCGTGAGCAGGGCATGTCGAAACTCGGCCCGCTCCGGTCAGCGAGGACGGCCGTAGAACTCGCTCAGCAGGAGCATCGCCGCACCCGCCGCGACCACGTCATCACCCAGCGGGGTGATCGACACGTCCACCGGCAGCCACTCGTCCTTGGGCAGCCTGGCGCGCACGCCGTCCAGGTAGGCGGCGGGTTCGGCGAGCACCGCGCGTCCGGCCAGCACCACGTGGTCGATGTCGAGCAGCTGCACCAGGTCGGCCACCGCGACGCCGACGACGGACGTCGCCTCGACCAGGTCTCCTCGCGCGGCGGCGAGGTTGTGCAGCGCCTCTATGCAGCCGCTGCGCCCGCACACGCACGGCGGGCCGTCGAGCTGGATGGTGGTGTGCCCGTACTCCCCCGCGTTGGTGCGCACGCCCCGGTGCACGCGGCCGTCGAGCAGCATCCCGATGCCGAGCCCGGTGCCGACGAGCACGAGCACCGCGTCCCGCAGCTCCTCGCCGCGCCGCCACGCCTCGGCCACGACCGCCGTGTTGGTGTCCTTGTCGAGCACCACGGGCAGTCCGAGCCGCCGTTCGGCCAACGCGCGCAGCGGCACGTCCTGCCACTCGCTCAGCCCCGTCGGGTAGTGCACCACGCCCGTGCGGTGGTCCAGCGGGCCGACGAACCCGATGCCCACGCCGAGGAGCCGTTCGCTGCGCAGGCCGTCGACGAGCCGGTTCAGCTCGGCCACGAACGTCGGCGGGTCGAAGTCGCGCGGCAGGGGGGCGACCGCGCGGTCCAGCACGGTGCCCGCGAGGTCGGTCAGCACGACGCGCAGCTCGTCGCGCTCGACCTGGGCGCCGAGCGCGAGCCTGCTGTCGGCGACGAGCTTGAGCAGGGTGCGCGGTTTGCCGACGCCCACGTTGCGGGTGCCGGACTCGACCAGCAGGCCGTCGTCGATGAGCCTGCTCACCACCTTGGACACCGCCTGCGGCGTGAGTCCGCTGCGGTCGGCCAGCTCCACCCTGGTCACCGCTCCGGACCTGGCCAGCCCGAGCACCACCGCGTCGTTGTACCCCCGCAGGAAGCGCAAGTTGGCCACGGGCCCATCATCGCACCTGGCTTTTTACTACACGCCGTTGCTTTAATCACTGCCATGTCTCTCCGCACCGGACTGCTCGGCTACGGCATCGCCGGCCGGGTGTTCCACGCGCCGCTGATCGCGGCGACACCAGGCCTCGAGCTGAGCGCCGTCGTCACCTCGGACGCCACCCGTCGGGCGCACGCCGAGGCCACCTACCCCGGCCTCGCCCTGCCGGCCACGGTCGAGGAGCTGTTCGAGCTCGATCTAGACCTGATCGTGGTCGCCACCCCGAACCGCACGCACGTGCCGTTGGCGCTGGCGGCGATCGAGGCCGGCATCGCGGTCGTGGTCGACAAGCCGTTCGCGCCGACGTCGGCCGACGCGCGCCGGGTCCTCCAGGCGGCGAAGGACCGGAACGTGCCGGTGACGGTCTTCCAGAACCGGCGGTGGGACGGCGACTTCCGCACGGTCCGGTCGCTGCTGGCCGAGGGCGCGCTGGGCGCGGTGACCCGGTTCGAGTCGCGGTTCGAGCGGTGGACGCCGGAGGTCTGGGACAACTGGCGCGAGTTCGGCGCGCCCGACGAGGCGGGCGGCCTGCTGTACGACCTGGGCGCGCACCTGGTCGACCAGGCGTTGGAGCTGTTCGGTCCGGTGTCGACCGTGTACGCGGAACTGGACCTGCGGCGACCGGGCGTCGAGGTGGACGACGACGTGTTCGTGGCGTTGACGCACGTGAACGGCGTGCGTTCACACCTTTGGGCCAGTTCCGCCGCACCGGAGCACGGACCGCGGTTCCGTGTGCTGGGCTCGACCGGCGCGTACGTCTCGCACGGCCTCGACCGGCAGGAGGACGCCTTGGCCGCGGGCAAGCCGTTTGAAGATTTGTCGACAAACGGCCGGTTGGGGCTGCTGGACGACGCGGAGGACGTCGTCGGCCTGCCCGGCGCCTACTCCGAGTTCTACCGGCTGCTGGTCGCCGCGCTGACCGACGGCGGCCCCCTGCCGGTCGAGCCGGAGTCCGCGGTGCGCGCGTTGGAAGTCATCGAGGCGGCGTTCGCCTCCGCCCGGACCGGACAGGTGGTGTCGCTGTGAGCTTGCTGGAGACGTTGGTCGAGCAGGAGTCCCGACTGGTGTTCACCTCCTTCGACAACGAGGTGGCGCTGGCACTGGGCGCGTTCCTGCTGGACGCCGCCCGCGAACGGTCGCTGCCGGTCACGATCTCGGTGCGCCGGGGGCAGCAACGCCTGTTCCACGCGGCCCTGCCGGGCACCTCGGCGGACAATGACGAGTGGATCGACCGCAAGAGCCGCGTCGTGGACCGCTACGGACAGAGCTCCTACCGGGTCGGCGAGAGCTTCCGGGCGAGCGGCAAGACGTTCGACGCGGACTCGCGCCTCGACCCCGACCGCTACGCCGCGCACGGTGGCGTGTTCCCGGTGAACGTGGCCGGCGTCGGCCTGGTCGGCACCGTCGGCGTCTCCGGCCTGCCCCAGGCCGAGGACCACGCGTTCGTCGTGGAGCAGGTGGAGAAGTTCCTCGCCACCACCTAGACCCAGGGCACGGCGGCTGCCGCCCAGCCGCCGCGCTCTTCCCCACCCGACGGCCCGTCCTGCCCCCGGACGGGCCGTCGGGCGTTCAGCGCCTCGCCCGCGCACTCTTCACCGCCAGGTCGACGCGGACGCGGGACAGCCGGTCGGGGTCGGACAGGATGTCGATCTCGACGATCCGCTCGTCCGCGACGGTGAAGCCGACGATCGAGAACAGTCGGCCCTCGACGGTGTTGACCAACCCCGCCGTGCCGTTGACCAGCGCGGGACGCGTGGTGGTGAGGGTCGCCATGCGGTGGAAGGTGTCGAGTTGCCCGGCCACGGCCGCGGCGCCGCGCAGGACCTTCATACCGCCGACGAGCGCCTTGCCGCCGTCGGCGCGCAGGGTGACCTCGGGGTCGAGGACGGCCAGCAGGGCGGTGAGGTCGCCGCCGCGCGCGGCGCTCAGGAACGCGTCGACGACCCGGCGATGCGCCGCCGGGTCGGGGTCCGGCGCGGGCACCGCGCCCTGGACGCGCTGCCGGGCCCGGCTGGCCAGCTTCCTGGCCGCGACCGGCGTGCGGTCCAGGATCGGGGCGATCTCCTCGAACGGCAGGCCGAACAAGTCGTGCAGGACGAACGCCAGCCGTTCGGCGGGGTTGAGCGACTCCAGCACCACCAGCAGCGCCAGGCTCACCGAGTCCGCCAGCAGCACCCGGTGCTCCGGGTCGGCGACCTCCTCGGTGACGACCGGGTCGGGCAGGCGGTCGTCGAGCGGGTCCTCCCGGCGCTGCCGCCGTGAGCGCAGCAGGTCGAGGCAGACCCGGCCGACGACCGTGGTCAGCCAGCCGCCGAGGTTGTCGATGTCCCCGGTCTCGGCGCGGTCCAGGCGCAGCCAGGCTTCCTGGACGGCGTCGTCCGCTTCGGCCAGGGAGCCGAGCATCCGGTAGGCCACCGCCTTCAGGTGCGCGCGGTGCTCCTCGAAGCGCCGGGCCAGGAAGTCGCTGTCGTTCATGATCACCTCTCGTGTCGCGGACGAACCCATGACGAACGGGACGTCCGCGATGTGACCGCCGGACCCGGTCACCTTCCTCGCCATCCACTTCCGAGGTCGTGCGCGGAGAAGTTGCCGCCACCGTCCACCGCGCGGTCACATCCTCGCGCCGAGACGCGTCAACACGGTGACAGCAACGAACTCCGGGAAGGACCCACCCCACCATGACCGCCACCCAGGACACCCGCCAGTCACGCCTGCCCAACCCCGCCGCGCTCGTCCCCGAGCTGGCGCAGATCGGCGGAGCGCTGTTCCAGGCCGTCGGCAACGGCTCCATCCCGCAGACCACCGTCGGCATCGTGCAGCTGCGCGCCGGGCAGATCGTCGGCAGCACCTACCTGACCACGCTGCACACCGGCAACCTCCGCAGAGCCGGTGAGGCGGAGGAGCGCATCACGGCCGTCGCGTCGTGGCGGGACGCGCCCCACTTCACCGCCGCCGAACGGGCCGCGCTGGCGCTCGTGGAGGCCGTGCTCACCCCCAACCCGCTCGGCGAGCGCGTCACCGACGAGCTGTACGCCCTGGCGTCCGCGCACTACGACGACAAGGCGTTGGTCACTCTGACCCTGGCGATCGGCCAGGTCTGCTTCTTCATCCCGGTGGCACTCGTCGGCCGGCCGCTGCCGGGCGTCGCGCCGGCGGAGCAGTGGCGGGACTGAGCGACGAGCGGTGAGGGCGTCCCGGTCGGACGCCCTCACCACGTCACCACGTCACCGCGTCCGGGAGATCAGCAGAACACCTCGTTCAGCAGCTCCTGGTAGCCCGCGAGCTCACCGGGGTCGGGCTCGGAGGTCGCGGACAGCGTCATCCGGGTCTTCGTGTCCGCCGTGCCGATCACCAGGCTGTTGTAGCCGGGGATTCCGCCGCTGTGGCCCCAGACCGTGACGCCGCACGGCATCTGCTGCGCTTCGATGCCCAGGCCGTAGCCCTCGGTGATCGGCAGCGTCGAGGTCAGCTCCCTCTGCTGTGCCGGGCGGAGCAGGCGACCGTCCAGCAGCGCGTCCACGAACCGGTCGAGGTCGGCCGTCGTCGAGATCATCTCGCCTGCCGAGTACGCGGCCGACGGGTTGATCTCCGTGATGTCCACGACCTGGCCGCCGGCCCTGAGGTAGCCGTGCGCGTGCGGACCGGGGATGTCGATCCGGGTGCCGGGCACGGACGTCGACCGCAGCCCCAGCGGGCGCAGCACGCGCTGCGCGACCGCCGCCCCGTACGGCCGGCCGGTGAGCTTCTCCACCAGCATCCCGGCCACGACGTAGTTGGTGTTCGAGTACTGCCACGCGGTGCCCGGCTCGAAGTCGAGCGGTTTGGCCGTGGACAGGGCCACCAGCTCGGTGGGCGCCCACGTCTTGTACCGGGTGGCCACCACGCCGTCCGGGTCGAGCGGCAGGGCCTCGGTGTAGTTGTAGAGGCCGCTGGTGTGCTGCAGCAGGTTGCGCACGGTGATCCGGTCACCGTGCGGGAGCAGGCCGGGCAGGTACCGCTGCACCGGCGCGTCCAGGTCGACCTTCCCCTCGCCGACCAGCTGGAGCACGACGGTCGACACGAACGTCTTGGTGATGCTGCCGACCCGGAACCGGCCGTCGGTCGGCACGGGACGCGGTGAGTCGATCCGCGCCGTGCCGCTGCGGGCGGTGAACTCCTGCCGGCCGTCGACGACCCGGACCTGCACCCCCTGGACCGCCGTGCGCGCGATGTCGTCCAACGCCCGCTGCACGACCTGGCGGTCGACGCGCGCGGCCTGGTCGACCGACGGTTCGGCCACCGCCGTCCCGCCGATGCCCGCGACCGCCAACCCCACGGCGGTGGCTAAGGCGATTCCCCTCTTGACCATCAACGCTCCTCCCTGCGACTCCCTCTGCGAGGCCGAGGATCCCTCGACGGGTTCGAGTCTGGCCGTCCGGCGACGTGCCGACGTCCGCCCCTGGTCTTGGCGGGAGCGCGACTTTAGGCTCATCAACCCCTAGTGGTCGTTCGGTCCCGGAACCGGTTCCGGGGCGGTTGGTGTTACTCCATTAGAGTGACGACAATGGTCTAGACCTTGACCGTGAAGTGGTCTGAACCACATCGTGTGGTCAACCCTGCACTCCTTTCCTGACAAGGAGCACGATGTCCAAGATCCGATGGCATGTCACAGCGTTGTTCGTGGCGGTCGCCACGTTGGTGGTGGGGTTGGTCGTCGCACCCGCGGCCAGCGGTGCGGGCGGCGTCTCGGCCACCTTCAGCAAGGGCTCGGACTGGGGCACCGGCTACGAGGGCAAGTACACGATCCGCAACGGCGGCACGGCCGCCCTGTCGTCGTGGACGGTCGAGTTCGACCTGCCCTCCGGCCACAAGGTCAGCTCCCTGTGGGACGGCTCGTACACCACCAGCGGCCAGCACGTGACCGTGAAGAACACGTGGAACGGCAGCGTGGGCGTCGGCGGCACGGTGAGCTTCGGCTTCAACGTGACCTACTCCGGCGCGTTCAGCGGGCCGGCCAACTGCAAGCTGAACGGCGCGTCGTGTGACGCCGGCGGGACCAACCCGACGACGACCACGACCACCACCACGACGACTACGACCACGACGACGACCACCACCACGGGCACGACGACGACCACGTCGAACCCGCCGGTGGGCTCGCGGAAGAACCTCGGCTACTTCACCCAGTGGGGCGTCTACGGCCGCCAGTACTTCGTGAAGAACATCCACACCTCCGGCTCGGCCTCGAAGCTGACGCACATCAACTACGCGTTCGGCAACGTGCAGAACGGCCAGTGCACCATCGGTGACGCCTACGCCGACTACGACATGGCCTACACCGCGGCGAACTCCGTCGACGGCGTGGCCGACACGTGGGACACCGGCGCCCTGCGCGGCTCCTTCAACCAGCTGCGCAAGCTGAAGAAGATGTACCCGCACATCAAGGTGCTGTGGTCGTTCGGCGGTTGGACCTGGTCCGGCGGCTTCGGCCAGGCGGCGCAGAACCCGGCCGCGTTCGCCGACTCCTGCTACAAGCTGGTCGAGGACCCGCGCTGGGCGGACGTGTTCGACGGCATCGACATCGACTGGGAGTACCCGAACGCCTGCGGTCTGACCTGCGACACCTCCGGCTTCAGCTCGATGAAGACGGTCTCGCAGGCCCTGCGCACCCGCTTCGGCGCCAACTACCTCGTCACCGCCGCCATCACGGCGGACGGGTCGAACGGCGGCAAGATCGACGCGGCCGACTACGGCGGCGCGGCGCAGTACCTCGACTGGTACAACGTCATGACCTACGACTACTTCGGCGCGTTCAACGCCCAGGGCCCGACGGCGCCCCACTCGCCGCTGACGTCCTACACCGGCATCCCGCAGGCGGGCTTCAACTCCGACGCGGCGATCCAGAAGCTGAAGAGCAAGGGCGTGCCGGCGGCCAAGCTGCTGCTCGGCATCGGCTTCTACGGCCGCGGCTGGACGGGCGTGACCCAGGCCGCCCCGGGCGGCACGGCGACCGGCGCGGCGCCGGGCACCTACGAGGCGGGCATCGAGGACTACAAGGTCCTCAAGACCAAGTGCCCGGCCACCGGCACCATCGCGGGCACCGCGTACGCGTACTGCGGCAACCAGTGGTGGAGCTACGACACCCCGGCCACCATCGGCGGCAAGATGAGCTACACCAAGACCCAGGGCCTCGGCGGCGCGTTCTTCTGGTCGCTCGACGGTGACACCTCCAACGGCGAGCTCATCACCGCGATGGGCAACGGCCTCAAGTAACCGCTCTGCACGCCAAGGGCCCTGCGGGACTTCCCGCAGGGCCCTTCGCCTACCCGCGAGAGTCCTACGTTCACGTCGCGTGAGTCCTACGTTCAGAACACGCGTGTCCTACGTTCGGAACGCGTGAGTCCTACGTTCAGAACGCGTGAGTCCTACGTTCACGACCCCTGAATTCAACGCTCAGCTCACTTGCCCACGCGGCGGCCGCACCTTCTCCGGGAGCGGGTTCGACCCCTAGTTGTCCGCGCGGTGGCGCGATCCGGTCACGGGACCCGAGGTCATATCGCGCGCGCTACCGGCGAGTACGACGTCTGAGTGTTCAACTCGGGGTGCGCGAACGTAGGACACACGCGTTCTGAACGTAGGACACGCGCGGTGTGGAGGTTGGACTCTCGCGTGCCGAACGTAGGACTCTCGGGAGGCCTACGTTCGGGACGACGAGGAGGACTAGACGGTCAGGCTCCACGAGTTCAGGTAGCCCGTGTCGGCCGAGTACACGTCCTGCACGCGAAGCCGCCAAGCGCCGTTGCGCGCCTCGGACGACACGTTCGCCGTGTACGTGGTGTCGATGTTGTCGCCCGAGTCGTTGTTCGACGCCTTCAGGCGGTAGGCCGTGCCGTCCGGCGCGATCAGGTCGATCACCACGTCACCCCGGTAGGTGTGCACGACGTGCACCTCCACCTGCGACGACGCCGAAGCGTTGCCCTCACAGCCGGCGATGGTGATCGTGCTGGTGACCGCGGCGCCGTTGTCGGGGATCGCCACGTCGGCGTCGTTGGTCTGCCGGGCGCACCCGACCGGCGGGTTGCCGCCGCCGTAGGGGTTGGCCGCCTTCTTCGCCGCGTACATCAGCATCGGCTTCGTCTTCGGCCAGAACGTCGACGCCTGGCACGAGTAGGTCGGGAAGAACCCGGAGCACGAGCCCGACGACGGCCCGATCTCCCACACGAACGACGCCACGCCCAGGTCGTCGTACACCCAGTCGTCCGTCGCGCCGGCCGCGTTGTAGAGCACTTCACCGGGCTGCCCGTACTGCCAGCCGCCGGCCATCGTCGCCATGTCCTTGGCCATGGCCCGCATCGGCGCGTCGTTGCCGGTCTTGTACTGCGTCGTCCAGCCCCACGGGAACAGCACCAGGTTCGAGTAGCTGTGCATGGAGATCACGACGCCGGTCGTGTCGGCGGGCGCGGCGTCGGTGACGCCGGTGCCGCGGCGGTCGCGGTACAGGTTGCGCCACAGCGCCTGCAACGCCTTCGTCTCCACCTCGGAGTTCGCCGACGGCCCCTTGTACGTCTGGTCGCACGGGTTGGACGACGTGCCCTCGCCGCCCCAGTGGGAGTCGGTGTTGCGGTTGAGGTCGATGCCGATCTGCGACGACGACGTGCCGGAGCAGTTCGACCCGTTCGTGGTGTTGGCGTTCTTGCGCTGGTAGCGGGGCGAGTTGCCGCCCTGCTGCACGATGTTCACGCCGTCCGGGTTGGCGATCGGCACGACCCACACCTCGGTGGTGTCGAGCAGCGCGGTGACCTCCGCGTCGACGCCGTACCCGGTGGTCAGGTGGTCGATCCACTTCCACGCCGTGTCACCGGTGGTGAGCTCGCGGGCGTGCAGCTGGCCCATCACGAAGAACCGCGGCTTCGGCGCGGACGTGTTCAGCGCGCAGTCGCCCGTGTTCTTCTTGGTGATGCAGATGGCGCGCAGGTCGTACCCGCCCGCGCCCTGGGTCTTCTTCCAGGAGTCTCCGTAGTCGACGAGCGTGGTCAGCGCGGGGTACTGCTGCCCGACCAGGTCCAGGTGCGACCAGTGGGCGTTGATCGTGCGGTAGCCGCCGTAGTAGGTCTCGTTGATGTCGGCCGCTTCGAACGTGGGCGACTGCGACTTCTTCGCGGGCGGCTGCCACTGGGGGGCGGGCAGCACCTCGTCGATGACGGCGGTGAACCCGGCTTGCTCGAGGCCCGCGCCGGTGGTCGCGTCGCCGAGCACGAACAGGGAGTCGCCGTCGCGGTCCTCCAGCACGTCGAAGCCGCGCCCGAGCAGGTTCTGGGCGGCGGCGCCGAGCGGCGCGTGGACCTTGTAGACGTAGGTCGGGCCGGCTTGGACGGCGGCGGTCTCGGGGGCGGGGCCGGCGGTTCCGGGGGTGCCCCCGGTGACCACCGCCGCCGCCGCGACACCGGCTATGGCCAGCGTCAGCAGTGAACGTCTGGTCGACTTCACAGTTGTTCCTCCTAGGCAGGGTTGAGCAGGAGGATGGGGGACGAACCGCCTGCTTGCACACCCGCCATCCGGCCATTCCTCACCGCGACGGCACGGGGGTTTTGACAGATGCCGGTGAGGTACCCCGGCGCTTGGTCCGGATGGAGGAGGAGTCGTGACGGACGAAGAACTGGTCGAGCGCATCACCCGCCTGGTGGAGGAAGAGCACCGGTTGGAGGGATCGCGCATCGGCGAGGGCCTGAGCGACGGCGACTTCCGACGGCTGCGAGACCTCGAAGTCGCCCTGGACCAGACCTGGGACCTCCTGCGCCAACGCCGTGCGCGCCGGGCCGCCGGCATGGACCCGGACGCCGCCGAGGCCCGCGACCCCCGCACCGTGGAGGGTTACCGCCAGTAGCCCGCCGTTGGTCCACCAGTGGTCGGACAGGGTGGTTGACTCGTCCCTTGGGGCAGCCTGCAAGGTCATCTCCATGGAGGATGTGGGGGTGGCACGGCTACCGGGCACCCGGCTTCTGGGCATCGGGGAGTTCTCCCGCCGCTCGCGGCTGTCGGTGAAGGCGCTGCGGCTGTACGAACGCCAGGGCCTGCTGCGACCGGCCGAGGTCGACACGGGCAACGGGTACCGGCGCTACCGCGAGGACCAGTTGGCCGCCGCCCGGCTGGTGGCGCTGCTGCGCAGGCTGGACATGCCGCTCGCGGTCGTGGCGCGCATCGTCGCCGCGCCCGAGGACGAGCGGGCGGACCTGGTCGGCGGGTACTGGGCCGAGGTCGAGCACCGGATGGCCGTGCGGCGCGGCTTGGCCGCCCACCTCCGCGTCATGTTGTCCGGAGGGAAGGGATTGCTCGACATGTACGAGGTCAAGCAGCGAGAAGTACCTGATCAGGTGGTCTTGACGGAGCAGCGGCACCTGCTCCAGCCCGCGCTCGTCGACTGGATCGACAGCTCGACGGGCCGGCTGGTCAAGGCGGCGCAGGACCACGGCGGTGTGTCCGGCGCGGTGTTCGTCGTCTACCACGGCGAGGTGAACGAGGACAGCGACGGACCGGTCGAGGCGTGCGTGCCGATCGACGCGGCGGAGCCGCCGGACGGGGTGGCGGCCAGGCTGGAGCCGGCGCACCGGGAGGCGTACGTGCGGCTGACCAAGGCGCAGGTGGCGTTCCCGCAGATCCTGTCGGCCTACGACGCCGTCGCCACGTGGATCAAGGAGAACGGGCACGCGATCCACGACGCGCCGCGCGAGGTCTACTTCGCCGACTTCGACGCCGCCGGCCCGGACGACGAGGTCTGCGACATCGCCTTCCCGATGCGCTAACCCGCCAGGGAGCGGAGGAACGCCTCGAAGGACCGCGCGGGAACGGCCACGTGCCCACCCGCGCGGTTCTTCGTGTCGCGCACCGCCGCGAAGCCCCCCGCCACGGCCACTTCCACGCAGGTCCCGTTGTCCTCGGTGTAGCTCGACGTCTTGAACCGGGCGTCCGAGAAGTCCGGCGTCATGGCGGGGACCACCTCTCACAATCAGGCGTAGCTCTGGGCGACGCCCAGCACGAACCTCCTCGATTCTTCCACCCCGAGCGCGTTCGCGGTGAGGTTGGCCCACAGGTTGGCGTAGTCGGCGACCTCCTTGTCGCCGTCGAGGTAGTCGGCGTCGTGCAGGTTCTCGACGTAGGCCATCTCCAGCGGCGGCGCGGAGGTGGGCGCGGGGATGCGCAGCATCGTGAAGCCGAACGTGCTCGCACCGCCCGGCGCGTCGAACGGCAGCACCTGGAGCCGGATGTTGGGCCGCTGGGCCAGGTTCGCCAGGTGCAGCATCTGCTCGTGCATCACCGCGTTGCCGCCGAAGACCCTGCGCACGCAACTCTCGCTCAGCACGAACGCCGCGTCGGTCGGCTGGTCCCGGAACAGGATCTGCTGCCGCTCCAACCGCATGGTGATCACATCGTCGATCTTGTCGCGGTCGACCCGGTTGCGGGCGACCAGGAGCGCGCGCATGTAGGACATCGTCTGCAACACGCCGGGCACCAACTCCGTGCCGTACAGGCGCAACCCGCTGGAGTCCAGCTCGAAGTCGTAGTACGGGCGCAGCTCCATCGGCACCGTGGCCCGGTGACCGGCCCACCGGCCGCGCTGGCTCCGGGTGCGGGCCAGCTCCACGATCTCGGCCTTCTCCGCTTCGGTGTGCACGCCGTAGTGGTCGAGGAGCATCTTGGCGTCACCGGGGGTCAGGCCCTCCCGGCCCTTCTCCATCTTGGTGACGCGCGTGGTGTCCCGGCCCAGGAGCTTCGCGACCTCTTTGGGCTCGACACCTGCGCGTTCACGGGCTTCGCGCATGTAGAGCGAGAGGAACTTGAGCCGGACCGTGGGTGTCAGCGGCATCGTCGTCATCCGATCGGGTCAATTGCTGACTAGCAGTTGCATAATCATCTGAGCTAGGACCAGGCTAGCAATCGGGCCGCCGAGTTCGGCCTCACCAAGCCTTGAACCACTCGAAAGGGGACCCATGGAGACCAAGCGGGAGTGGCTGATCCGGTGCACGGACAACCAGAACCTGCCGTCCGTCTGCTCGATCGCGGTCAGCGACGGGCTCGTGGAGGTGTGGGACACGAACGGCCACGTGGTCAAGCTCGGCGGCACAGAGATCGAGGACTTCCGCAGCGCCTTCGCCGAGGCGGCCGAGCGGGCGGCGCTGGACGACGGGTCGCTCCAGGCCGGCTGAGGTCACACCAGGCGCGCCAGCCGGTGGTCCAGCGCCGTGTGCCGACGTCCCGCGCCCACGGTGCGGACCGCCTGCCCGATCGCCTTGCGCGACCCGACCAGCACGACCAGCTTCTTCGCCCGCGTGACCGCCGTGTACAGCAGGTTGCGCTGCAACATCATCCACGCGCTGGTCGTGATTGGAATGACGACGCATGGGTATTCACTGCCCTGTGAGCGGTGAATCGTCATGGCGTAGGCGTGGGTCAGCTCGTCCAGCTCGCCGAACTCGTAGTCCACGTCCTCTTCCTCGTCGGTCCGAACGGTCAGCTTCTGCTCCACCGCGTCGATCGCCGTGACGATGCCGAGCGTGCCGTTGAAGACGTTCTTGTCGTAGTTGTTGCGCATCTGGGTGACCTTGTCGCCGACCCGGAACACCCGGCCGCCGAACCGGCGTTCCGGCAGGTCCGGTTTGGACGGTGTCAGGGCTTCCTGCAGCAGCGCGTTCAGGCCGCCCGCGCCCGCCGGACCCCGGTGCATCGGCGCGAGCACCTGCACGTCCGTGCGCGGTTTGAGCCCGAACTTGCGCGGGATGCGGTTGGCGACGACGTCGACGACCAGCGCTGCCGCGTCCTCGGCCTCCTCCGCGGGGAAGAGGAAGAAGTCGGGCATCCCCTGCACGACGGGGTAGTCGCCGTTGTTGATGCGGTGGGCGTTGGTCACGACGCCGGACTGCTGCGCCTGCCGGAAGATGTGCGTGAGGCGGACGTTCGGCACAGGGCTGTCGGCGGACAGCACGTCGCGCAGCACCTCGCCCGCGCCGACGGACGGCAGCTGGTCGACGTCGCCGACCAGCAGCAGGTGCGCGCCCGGCGCGACGGCCTTGACCAGCTTGTTCGCCAGCAGCAGGTCCAGCATCGACGCCTCGTCCACGACGACGAGGTCCGCGTCGAGCGGCCGGTCGCGGTCGTAGGCGGCGTCACCGCCGGGCTTGAGCTCCAGCAGGCGGTGCACGGTGCGGGCCTCGTGGCCGGTCAGCTCGGTGAGCCGCTTGGCGGCGCGGCCGGTCGGCGCGGCCAGCACGACCTTCGCGCCCTTGGCCGCGGCCAGCTTCACGATCGACCGCACGGTGAAGCTCTTGCCGCACCCGGGGCCGCCGGTCAGCACGGCCACCTTGCGGCTCAACGCCAGCTTGACGGCGTCGCGCTGCTTGTCCTCCAGTGACGCGCCGAGCCACGCGAACGCCCGGTCCCAGTCGACCTGCTGGAACGCCGGCATCCGCTCCTCGTCGGTCCTGAGCAGCCGCAGCAGCTGGCTCGCCAATGAGATCTCGGCCCGGTGGAAGGCGACCAGGTAGATGCCCGGCTCGCCGTCCGGCATGACCTCGCGGACCACGCCCTCCTCGGTCACCAGCTCGGCCAGGCACTCGATCACCAGGCCCGCGTCGACCTGGAGGATCTTGATCGCGTCGCCGATGAGCTCGTTCTCGGGCAGGTAGCAGTTGCCGTCGCCGGTCGCCTCGGACAGGGTGAACTGCAACCCGGCCTTCACCCGCTGCGGGCTGTCGTGCGGGATGCCGACGGCCTTCGCGATCACGTCGGCGGTGCGGAACCCGATGCCCCAGACGTCGTTGGCGAGCCGGTAGGGCTCCTCGCGGACGACCTCGATGGCCTTGTCGTTGTACTGCTTGTAGATGCGCACGGCCAGCGATGTCGACACGCCGACGCCTTGGAGGAAGACCATGACCTCCTTGATGGCCTTCTGCTCCTCCCACGCGTCGGCGATCAGCTTGGTGCGCTTCGGGCCGAGCTTGGGCACCTCGATCAGGCGCTGCGGCTCGTGCTCGATGACGTCGAGCGCGGCCACGCCGAAGTGGGTGACGATCCGGTCGGCCAGCACCGGCCCGATGCCCTTGATCAGGCCGGAGCCGAGGTAGCGGCGGATGCCCTGGATGGTGGCCGGCAGCACGGTCGTGTAGTCGTCGACGTGGAACTGCTTGCCGTACTGCGGGTGCGAGCCCCACCGGCCGCGCATCCGGATCGACTCGCCCGGCTGCGCGCCGAGCAGCGACCCGACCACGGTGACGAGGTCGCCGCCCCGGCCGGGGTCGACCCGGGCGACCGTGTAGCCGGTCTCCTCGTTGGCGAACGTGATCCGTTCCAGCACCGCTTCCAGGACCGCGTCAGCCACCGGGTCACCCTAGGACGTGCCCCCGACAGCCGGTGGTCAGGGCCACAGCAGCGGCCGGCCCCCGTACTCGCCCACGACCACGCCGGCGTCGTTGATGCCCTGGGCGGAGCCGGAGGTCCCGGACGGCGCCGGCAGCAACGTCACCTCGCCCGACGCCGACCAGCGGATCGGGCGGTGGTACCGGCTGATCGCCGTGCCGGCGGCCACGCCGCGGTCGTTGAGCTCCAGCACCTCCCCCGCCGCGTACCCGTCCGGCAACGCCATGATCGACACGGCGCCGTCCGCCGCCCACCTCGCCGGACGGCTCGTGACCTGCCCGAACGCCGTGCCTTCCGCGTCGACGGCGTGCATGAGGCTGTGGTCTCCCGTCGGTGACGGCACCTCGCTGAGCGCCGTGCCGTCCCACCGCACGCCGAAGGCGGTCCGGTCGCCGCGCTGGACCCGGCCGACGACGTACCGCCCGTTCACGTCCGTCACGGCGGAGTACGTGGCGCCGGGCACCACGCCCAGGACGGTGAGGACCCCGTCGTCCCACCGCACGTGGTGGGCGAGGTCGTCCTCGGTGGTGGCGATGCCCGCGATGACGCCCGCCTCGTCGATCGCGCTCGCCTCGGCGGCGGTCGTCGCGGCCGGCCCGGGGGCGGGCAGCACGGTGGCGGCCCCGTCGCGGCCCCAGCGGACGGCACGGCGGACGCCGGTCGCGTAGTCGCCGCTGTAGCCGACGACCGTGCCGCCGTCGTTCACCGCGAGGGCGAAGCTGTAGGTGTCGCCGGGCGGGACGTCGAGGACGGTCGTGGAGCCGTCCGGGTTCCACCGGGTGGCCTGCGAGTTGCGGCCGGGGGCGCTGGTGTTGCCGTACGCCGCGCCGTCCGCGTCGACCCCGAAGACCTTCCCGGGCGTGGCGCCGGGTGGCGGGGTCAGCTCGGTGATCCGGCCCTCGGCGTCCCAGCGCACGGGTTTGGCCCTGCCCGCCGCGTCGGTGCCGCGGCCGACGACCACGCCGGCGTCGTTGATGTCGACCGCCGACCCCTTGGTCCCGCCGGGCAGCAGGGCGAGTTCCACGTATCCCGGCCCGGCTGCCGCCGGCGGCGTCGCCGAGATCACCGATACCAGCGCCAACACGGCGCTCAACGTCCGTCGCACGACCAGACCTCCTCGTCGAAGTCCCGCCCGTCCGCCAGCTAAGCAGCTCCCGACTGGGAGCGCTCCCAGATTCCCTCGTTCGGCCCCCCGCCCGGACGTGCGCGGTCTCCACAGGACGTTCACAAGTCACACCGCCCACCTCCACGGCTCGGACATAGAGTCGGCCGCATGACACGCCGGGTTCTGGTGGTCGAGGACGACCTGACCATCGCCGAGTCCGTGGCCGCGAGGCTGCGGGCGGAGGGGTTCGAGGTCGAGCTGGCGCACGACGGCCCGTCGGCCGTCTCCCGTGCCCGTGACGTGCGGCCCGACCTGGTCGTGCTGGACGTCATGCTGCCCGGGTTCGACGGGCTGGAGGTGTGCCGGCGCATCCAGGCCGAGCGGCCCGTGCCGGTGCTGATGCTGACCGCCCGGGGCGACGAGACGGACCTGCTGGTCGGCCTCGCGGTCGGCGCGGACGACTACCTGACCAAGCCGTTCTCGATCCGCGAGCTGGCGGCGCGGGTGCACGCGCTGCTGCGGCGGGTGGAGCGGGCGGCGTCGGCGGCGGCGCACCGCATCACCGTGGCCGACCTGGAGATCGACCTGGCCGAGCGGCGGGTGGTGCGCGGCGGGGCGGAGGCGCACCTGACGCCGACCGAGTTCGAGCTGCTGGTGCACCTCGCCGAACGGCCGCGGGCCGTGCAGTCGCGGGAGCGGCTGCTGAGCGAGGTGTGGGGGTGGGCCGACGGCACGGGGACGCGGACCGTGGACAGCCACATCAAGGCGTTGCGGCGGAAGTTGGGCACGGACCTGATCCGGACCGTGCACGGGATCGGGTACGCGCTGGAGGTTCCCCGGTGAGCCTGCGGACGGCGATCGACACGGCGGTGGAGCTGCTGCCGCGCCCGCTGGACCCGGTGCGGTCGATCAAGCTGAAGCTCGGGATCCTGCTGGTGTCGGCGATGGCGGCGGGGTTCGCGTTCTTCCGGTGGCGCATCGGCTGGCTGGCGCCGGGCACGACGTTCGGCGCGGTGGCGATCGTGCTGGTGACGTCGCAGATCCTGGCCCACGGGATGACCAGGCCGTTGCGGGACATGACGGCGGCGGTGCGGGCGATGCGGGCCGGCGACTACAGCAGGCGGGTGCGCGCGACGGCGCGGGACGAGGTCGGCGAGCTGGCCGGTGCGTTCAACCAGATGGCGGCGGACCTCGGTGCGGCGGACCAGCAGCGGCGGGAGCTGATCGCGAACGTGTCGCACGAGCTGCGCACGCCGATCACGGCGTTGCAGAACGTGCTGGAGAACGTGGTCGACGGGGTGGCGCAGCCGGACGCGGCGACCATGCGGACGGCGTTGGCTCAGACCGAGCGGCTCGGCCGGCTGGTGGCGGAGCTGCTCGACCTGTCGCGGATCGACGCCGGGGCGCACCGGCTGGACCGGGCGGAGTTCGCGTTGGAGCCGTTGCTGGCGGACGTGGTGGCGGAGGCCTCGGTGGCCGCTCGAGGGGTGCGGTTCACCGTGGCCGTGTCACCGCCCGGGGCGACGGTGTGCGCGGACGAGGCGCGGCTGGCCCAGGTGGTGGCGAACCTGCTGGACAACGCGGCCCGGCACGGCCCGGCCGGCGGCGAGGTGCGGGTGTCGGCCGCGGTCGGCGCGGAGCTGGTGCTGGAGGTCGCCGACGACGGGCCGGGGATCGCGCCGCAGGACCGGGAACGGGTCTTCGAGCGCTTCACGCGCGGTGAGCGCGCCGGCGACGGCGGGACGGGCCTGGGGCTCAACATCGCGCGCTGGGTCGTGGACCTGCACGGCGGCACCATCGCCGTGGTCGACGGACCGGGCTGCCGGATCCGGGCCACCCTCCCGGCCACCTGCCCCGCCCCGCCCCCAACGCCGACCCCCGCCCCGGCCGGGTCCCGCACCCGCGGCGGGCACACCGAGAACGCCTGAGCGACCGGAAAAGCGTTGCCCCGCAGAGGTCCCCGCCCAGGGGAACCCTGAATTCATTCAACCACGCACCACCGACAATTCCGGGCCCTGAGCCCGTCCCCCGTCGTGCCCGAGGGCCGGCGAACCCACCGATCCGCACCACCCGCCACGCCACCGCACAGTGCCGCGCGGGGCGATGGCGCACGCCTTGGAGGCGACACCCACATGACACCCAACCGCGTACTGCTCACCGGCGCGGCGGCCGGGATCGGGGCGGCGGTCCTGCTGCCCCTCGACGAACCCGGCCTCGGTTGGTCCCTGACGGCGGTCGTCGTCTTCGCCCTGCTGCGCGAGGTCGAACTCGGCTGGGCGGTGCTCTCCGTCGCGCTGTTCGGCGTCGGCGCGTTCGTCTCCGCCGGCTGGCTGTTCGCGCTCTGCGCCGTCGCCGGCTGCGCCACCGGGTCGCTCGCGGTCGCCGGGGGGCGGACCGCGCGTGGCCTCCTCATCGGCGCGGGCGCGGTGCCGGTCGCCGCGGTCAGGGCCTTGCCCTGGGTCGCCCGAGGCGTCAAGGAGGGCGGCACGCCCCGCCTGGCCCGCCCGGTCCTGGTGACCGCCGCCCTCCTGCTGGTCTTCGTGCCGCTCCTCGCCGGGGCCGACGCCGCGTTCGCGGACCTGCTCGGCTCGATCACCCCCGACGAGTCCTCCGGGCAACCGGTCGTGCTGTTCCTGGCCGTCGGCCTCGGCACGGTCGGCGCGGCCTACCTGCGGGTCTCGCCGCGTCGACCCGACGAGACGAGCGACCTGCCCCGGACGGTCGCGCGGCGCGACTGGGTGCTGCCGGTCGGCGCGTTGGTGCTGCTCTTCGCCGCGTTCGTGGCCGTCCAGCTCAAGACCCTGTTCGCGGGCGACCAGCACGTCATGGTGACCCCCGACCTCACCTACGCCGACTACGCCCGCAGCGGCTTCTGGCAGCTGCTCGCCGTCACCGTGCTCACCCTCGGCGTGATCGCGGTCGTCGCGCGCCTCGCCCGGCTCGACTCACCGACCGACCGCCGCTGGCTGCGCGGCCTGCTCGGCGCGCTCAGCGCGCTCACCCTGGTGATCGTCGCCTCCGCGCTCGCCCGCATGTGGCTCTACCAGCAGGCGTACGGCTTCACCGTGCTGCGGGTCCTCGTCGCCGCCTGCGAGGTGTGGCTCGGTGTCGTCTACCTGCTGGTCCTGGCGGCGGGCGTGCGGCTGGACGGCCGGTGGTTGGCC
The DNA here is from genome assembly GCF_016695385.1 of Saccharothrix sp. 6-C. NCBI lineage: Bacteria > Bacillati > Actinomycetota > Actinomycetes > Pseudonocardiales > Pseudonocardiaceae > Saccharothrix > Saccharothrix sp. 6-C. The sequence goes on from NZ_CP064192.1 coordinate 7,387,671, forward strand.
CGCGCGGTCTTCGGCACCGGGTTCGTCGCGCTGGTCGGGCTCGCCGCGCTGAACCCGGAGCGGTTCATCGCCGAGCGCAACGTCGACCGCTACCACGCCACCGGGAAGATCGACGTCCGCTACCTCTCCCGGCTGTCCGACGACGCCGTGCCCGCCCTCGCCGCGCTGCCCGCGGACCTGGGGGCGTGCGCCTTGCGGTTCCGCCACGTCGAGCCGGACGACTGGCGCTCCTGGAACCTCGCCCGGCAGCGGGCCGGGGACGCGCTCGCGCGGATCAGGACGACGGACTGTGCGCGGTGACGTGGTCGGTGACCAGGCGCGCCACCGCGTCGGCGTGCGTGATCGGCGCCCAGTGGCCGGCGTCGACCACCCGCCGCCGCACGTCCGACGCCCACCGCTCCACGTCCTCGGTCACCCCGGCGGTCACGTACCGGTCCCGCGACGGCTGCACCACCTGCACCGGCACGTCGGTCCGCCGCACGCGGGGCGACCGCAGCCGCGGGATGAAGTTGGCCCGGTACAGCGCGATGCCCTGCACGCCGTCGCGCACGATGGTCGGCGACACGTGCGGCGCGACGCCCTCCAGCCGGTGCGCGATCGCCTGCCGGCGCGGGCCGATCACGTGCCGCCACAGCAGGGGCGCCACGAACGGCAGGTGGAACATCCCGATGTACCACGAGTGCAGCAGCTGGTCGAGGTGCCGCCTGGTCGGCCGGCGGCGCATCCAGTGGCCGACGTGGTCCAGGCACGGGCCGGAGATCGACGTGTAGGAGGCGATCGGCGCGCCAGGCGTGGTCACCGCCTCCCACGCCTGGATCGACCCCCAGTCGTGCGCGACGACGTGCACCGGCGCGTCCGGGCTGACCGCCGCGACCACGGCGAACAGGTCCCGCGCCAGCACCGGCAGCCGGTAGGGGGCCAGCCCGCGCGGCGCGGACGACGCACCAGCGCCGCGCACGTCGTAGGTGACCACGTGGAACCGCTCGGCCAGCAGCGCCACGACGTCGTCCCACACGCGGTGCGTGTCGGGGTAGCCGTGCACCAGGACCACGGTCGGCGCGGACCGGTCGCCCTGTTCGAACACGGCGAGCCGCGCGCCCTCGGACTCCACGAACACCGTTGCCTCCGAGCGCTTCCTACGCCTGAGTAACTTGGTGAGAGCCATGCCACCGTAGCCGACGGCGGTTTCGACGCGCTGAGCGCGGAGTCCGTGGCCGGCCGCTGTGGTGAACCTCCCAATCACGCCGAACGCGGTTGAAACACGGCTGAACTACTCCGTTCGTGGGTACGGCTCCGGGGACGTACCCACGCAGAGGAGGTGCCCGTCCCGTGCTCGCAGCCGTGGTCACGTTCGCCGGCTCGCTGCTCGTCGCGCTGCTCGCCGTCACCCTCGTCCACCGCGTCGTGCGCCGCATCGGCCGCCGGTCCGCCCTGTTCGCCGGGCTGGCGCGGCACGCCCACCGGCCCGCGCTGGCGGTCGCGGCGCTGGTGGCGGTGCAGCTCTCCCTCGGCGTCGCGGCGCACGGCGACTGGCGGCCGGTCGCCCTGCACGTCACCGGGATAGCGCTGATCCTCGCCGGGGCGTGGCTGCTCGCCGCCCTGCTCGTGGTGATCGAGGACGCGACGCTGGCCCGCATCCGGGTCGACGTGTCGGACAACCGGCACGCCCGCCGCGTGCACACGCAGATCACGCTGGTCCGGCGCGTCACCGTGGTCGTGGTGAGCGTGCTGGCGGCAGCGGCGGTGCTGATGACGTTCCCCGCCGCCCGCGCGGCCGGCACGAGCCTGCTGGCGTCCGCCGGTGTCATCGGCGCGATCGCCGCCCTGGCCGCGCAGTCGCTGCTGGGCAACGTGTTCGCGGGCGTGCAGATCGCGTTCAGCGACGCGTTGCGGCTGGACGACGTGGTGGTCGTGGAGGGCCAGTGGGGTCGCGTCGAGGACATCACCCTCACCTACGTGGTCGTGCACCTGTGGGACGACCGGCGCCTGATCCTGCCCACCGCCTACTTCCTCAAGACGCCGTTCGAGAACTGGACGCGGACCCAGTCGGCGCTGCTCGGCACGGTGGAGCTGGACCTGGACTGGACCGTGCCGGTGGAGGAGCTGCGGCAGGAGCTGCGGCACGCGCTGGAGACGAGCGACCTGTGGGACGGCCGGGTGTGCGTGCTCCAGGTGACCGACGCGGTCGGGTCGTTCGTGCGGGTCCGCGCGCTGGTGAGCGCGTCGGACGCCGGACGGCTGTGGGACCTGCGGTGCGTGGCGCGCGAGCACCTGGTCGCCTGGCTGCGGGCCCGGCACCCCGGCGCCCTGCCGCAGGTCCGGGTGCGCGAGCTGCCCCGCGCCGCCGCGACCGCGCCCGTGCCGGCGGCGAACGGCTCCTCGGACAACCGGGTGTTCGGCGAGAGCGCGGACGGCGAGGAGCGGGTGCAGGCGTTCAGCGGCCCCGAGCAGACCGCACCGTCCGCGCAGCCCGTGCAACCGCGTTGACCTCCCGTTCCGTCCTGGTGGCAGGATCCGCCGCAGGAGGACGCATGCGAAAGCTCGTGGTGACGACGGCGCTGGCCGGGCTCGTGCTGGCGGGCTGCGCGCAGCGGCCGGCGGAGACCGGTTCGCCCGGGACGCGACCCCCGGGCAGCGGGTCGGTCGGCGTGACGTCGTCGACCGTGCCGCCCGCCCGGCTCAGCCCGCAGGGCGAGGACGCGCTGGAGCGGGCCAGGCGTGACGGCGCGCGCAGCGTCGGGCTGACCGTCTCCACCGAGCCCGGCCGGGCCGACGAGGTGGCCGGCGCCGTCGACCGGCTCGGCGGGACCGTGGAGGCCACCGACGCGACCATCGGCTACGTGCGCGTCACCGTGCCGGTGGAGCTGGCCGAGCAGGTCGTGTCCGTCGACGGCGTCAGCCGGGTCGACGTGGACGAGCCGCTGTCCAACGGCGACCCCACCCCCTGACCCCTGCTCCGTCAGGCGCGGTCGTGGAGGGTGACGTGGTAGCCGTCGGGGTCGGCGAAGGTGAACGTCCGGCCGAAGGGGCCGTCGACCGGCGCGGAGACGATGGTGTGGCCGTCGGCGTCGAGAGCGTCGTGGATGGCCTGGACGTCGGTGGCGTGCAGCCAGATCGCGGCGCCGAGGCCGGGCCGGTCGGCGGACGCGAGGTCGGTGCCGGGGACGACGTCGCGGAGCGCGAAGGCGATCGGCTCCGTCTCGAAGACGACCGCGTGCGGGGGTCCGGCCTGCGAGCGGACGAGGCCGAGGTACCGCTCGTAGAACGCCCGCGAAGCGTCGAGGTCGCGCGCCTGGAGCGAGATGAAGTCGGGGCCGGTGACGGGCATGGAGGCACTCCTCGTGTTGTGTCAGTATCCTGACACGAGGCAACCTATGTCAGAATGCTGACATGAGTCAAGACGGTGTCGGCGTCGACCTGGAGACGTCACTGGGCTACCTGCTCAAAGAGGCGTCGAGCGCCCTCCGCGCGGCCATGGAGGAGGTGCTCAGGCCGCTCGGGATGACCGTGACGCGCTACGCCTGCCTCGAACTGCTGGCCCAGCGACCGGGCTTGTCCAACTCCGAGCTCGCGCGGGGCGCGTTCGTGACGCGGCAGTCGATGAACGTGCTGCTCCAGACCCTGGAACGGGAGGGCTACGTGACCAGGCCCGCGGAGGCGCCCGTCGGGAAGGTCCTCCCCACGCGGCTCACGCCCCGCGGCCGGCGGAGCCTCGGGAAGGCGACCGCGGCGGTCCGGGCCGTCGAGGTCAGGATGCAGGCCGGGCTGACCGGGGCCGAGCGGGCGGACGCGTTCCGGATCCTGCAGAGCATGATCCACTCGCTGCGCGACGGCGACGGCTCGTAGCCCCTCCCCTGCCGCGCCGAGCCCCCACCAGCCGGGGGTGTCACCGGGCAACCACCCGTGCGGCGCCTGAACGCCGTGGTGCCGAACCCCACCCCGGCGGCGGGAAAGGAGCATCTGCTCCGCATCCAGGAGGCGTGGGAGAAGATCAACGCCCGGCCGCGGCATCGTGGCCCGGCGCGCGAATCCGACGACGGCTACCGGCGGCTAGGCCGCATCACGACGTCGAAGGGCCGGGTGCACCGGACCGACAACGACCGGGACGACGTGGAGCCCGGCCGCGCCGCGCGACAAAGGCGGAAAAGGCTCAGGGCCACCCCCGCGCGAGGCGGGAGTGGCCCTGAGGTCCGTCAAGCGGGTGGCGTCAGGCCACGTTCCGCAGGATCACCGCGCCGCGGCCGACGATCGCGCCTTCCGAGGTCTGCACGGTCAGCTCACCGCGCAGCACCCGGCCGGCGCCGGCCTGGCCACCGGCGGTCACCGTGGCGGGGACCGTCCAGGTCTCGCCGGCGGTGCGCTCGGCGTCGGCGTCGGTCACCGCGACCGAGCCGAGGCCGGCGGCGGCGAACAGGTCGATGTAGTCGTACTCCGTGGTGCCCGCGGGCACCTCGTAGCCGTCGACCGTGACCCGCCACGCGCCGGCGGCGGGGTTGTTGATCGTCACCGACTCCTCGGAGTCGCCGTCCGCCGACTGACCGGCCAGCACGCACGTGCCGGTCGAGCAGTTGTAGACGAACAGGTCGAGGTCGGCCGAGACGTCACCGGTCCTGCCGATCGTCGCGCGCAGCGACGTCGAGCCCGGCGCCACGGTCAGGTCGTAGTTCTGGACCGTGGCGTCCGCGATGGTCGGCCGGTCGATGCGGGCGCTGGACAGCGAACCGCCGACGAGCTTGCCGGTGAACGTGGCCAGCGAGTTGGTCACCGTGTACTCGCGGCTGATCGGCGTGCCGATCACGGCCGACTCGATGGTGTCCGGGTTCGGGCTGATCGTCGTGCCCAGCACGGACGCGGTCACCGAGTACGGCGCGGCGTCGGCGTCGGAGGTACGCCGGGCCTCGACCACGATCTCCCACACGCCCGGCAGCGGGTTGCTGACCGTGCGGCTGGTCGGCGAGCCACCGGCACAGCCGGCGCCCGCGTCGGGGTTGTAGCAGTTGGTCGAGGTCGTGGTGTCGAACGGCACGCCGTACGGGTCGTAACGCAGGAACCGGACCTGGCCCTTGCCGGCCTCCGTGCCGCCCGCCGCCATGTCGACCTTCAGCGCGCTCGTGCCCGCGGGCACGTTCACGAAGAAGCTCTTCGACTGGTTGCGCGCGATCGTGCCGGTCTTGGTCACCGCGTACTTGCCCGCCGCGGTGAACTCGTCCGCCGCGAACACCGTGTTCAGGGTGAACACGTCGATGCCGCGGGTGGCCGGGTTGTCGAGCTTGAGCACGGCCGAGTGCGCGCCCGCCTTGGTCGGCTTGACCTTGACGTCGAACTTCACCGGCGTGTTCAGCGGCAGGCTGACCAGGGACTTCGACGAGAACGTGCCGTCGTTGCCCTGCCAGTTGACCATGAACTGCTGGTTGCGGTTCGGGCCCGTGGTGCGGGTCAGGGTGTACGTCCGGGTGTACTCCTTGCCCAGGACGACGCCCTCGCGGTCGTGGATGCCGACACCCGTGTCGGGGGTGGCGAGCAGGCCCGACAGGGCGGTGTTCACGGTCACCGAGGTGCTGACCGCCTGCGTCTCCGGGTGCGCGTTGAGCTGCGTCCACGCGCGCTTGGTGTCGAACAGACCCGCGCCCTGCTCGTACGCCTGGAGGGTGGAGACCCACTTGGCGCCGGACTGGATCGCGTTGCGCAGCGCCGCGACGGGCGGGCGCTCGCCGTTGTGCTCGGCCTTGTACGCGCTGATCAGCAGCGCGGCGGCGCCGGTCGCCTGCGGCGAGGCCATCGACGTGCCGTTGAACATGGCGTAGCCGGCGGGCAGCTCGTAGGTGCCGGCCACCGGGCCGGGCGTCTGCCACTGCGGCACGGTGGAGATCGCCGAGCCGGGCGCGACGATGTTCGGCTTGAAGCCGCCGTCCTCACGCGGACCGCGCGACGAGAAGCCGTGCAGGCTCTCCTTCTGCGAGGTCTTCGAGCCGTAGTTGGACAGCCAGGTGTCCGCCGTGATGTACGAGCCGACGCTCACCGCGTCCGTGGACACCGACGGGTCGCCGACGGTGTTCGCGCCCGCGCCGCTGTTGCCCGCGGAGATGAACACCTGCACGTTGTACTCGGCGATGGTGCGGTTGTAGAGCTCCGCACGCGCGTTGTTGCCGTCGTTGAGCGCCGGCAGGCCGCCGATGGAGATGTTGACGACGTCCGCGCCGTTGCGCGCCGCGTACAGCAGGCCGTCGATCAGACCGCTGTTGGTGCACGACGGGGTGGACAGGCAGACCTTGACGGCCATCAGCTTCGCGCCGGGCGCGGCGCCGGTCATCTTGCCGCCGAACATCTTGTTCGCCGAGGTGATGCCCGCGACGTGCGAGCCGTGCGCGGCGGCGGAGATGCCGAGGTTGACCCACGCCGTGCCGGCCGCGTCGTAGTTCGACTTGTCCGTCTGCACCACGAACGCCACGGTGTCCAGCACCGGCGTGGCCGGGTTGTCCGCGCCGAAGTGGCCGACGTCCTTCTTGTACTTGTAGTCGATCATCGCGGTCTGGTCGGTGAAGTCACCGTCGCCGTCGGTGTCGACCCGGACTTCCTTGGTCGTGATGTCCTGCAGCACGCCGAAGGCGTCCACGCGGTCGCCGTCGCGGTTGATGTCGCCGCCGGTCTCGCTGTTGGCCGCGGCCAGGTCGCCCGCGGTCTCGCGGAACAGGCCGAAGCTGAACGGACCGCCGGTCGCGGGCGCCTTGTAGGACGCCCCGCCCGCGGTGAACGCGCCGTTGTAGCGGCCCGAGACCTGCAACCAGGTGCCGTCGCCGGAGTTCGTGGCGTTGGCGTTGTACCAGTCGACGATCTTGCGCTCACCGGTCGTGGTGGTCGCCAGCGCCGGGTGGTCCAGGTCGATGCCGGAGTCCATGATGGCGATCGTCGTGCCGCGGCCGTCCCACTTGGGGTGCTCGTCGGTGAACTGCGCCGCCTTGGTGTCCTGCGTCGGCATGTACGGGTTCTTCTTGGCCGTCGACTTGCCCGGCGCCGGCTGCGGCAGCGGGGCCGTCGCGCCGTCCGGGCGCGGGTTGTCCAGGACGACCAGGCCGTCGACGTCCACCGAGTTCACGGACGCGAGCTCGGCGGCCTTCTCGGCCTTGTCCCGGGGCACCGAGACCTTGAGGTAGTCGACGTCGCGCTCGGTGGACTCGACCACGCCACCGAGGGCCTTGAGGTCGTTGGCGGCGGTGTCCAGCTTGCCCTCTTCGGCGGCGACCAGGAGCGTGACGTTCGCCTGACCGGCCTGCTCGGCCTCGGCGACGCGCTCCCGGTCCTGCTTGTCGAGCTGCTTGTCGGCGGGCGCGGGCGCGGATGGCGCCTCTTGCGCGACGGCCGACCCGGCGGCGAAGCCGAACCCAGTGGTGCCCAGCACGGCGGCCAGCAAGGCCGCACTGGTGCGGTGTCTCCACCGACTTCCTGAGTTGATCACGGCGCAAACCCTTCGTGGGGAAAGATTGGCGCAAGCACATCTCCCCGACCCCCGGGTAACAATCGGACGTTCAGCCCAATAGAAAAGTCCACATTGGACTGAACGGTCTATTGCGCGAACGCGCGAAGAGTGCCGCAGAACACCGGAACGGGCGCGACCCTTCCAGTCAAGAGCCGACCGGCCGGAATGTCAAACTCTGTCAACGGTGAACCATCCGGAAGCGTGGGAAATCCGTAACAAATCGCACATCAACGCGATGGCGAGCACACTGGTCGGCATCGTGGACACCGCGCCGATCGACCGGATAGCCGACGAGCTCTACGCACTGCCGCCGGCGGAGTTCGTCGCGGCCAGGGACGCCCACGCCCGCCTGGCCGCCGACCGCGGCGACAAGGCGTTGGCCAAGCAGGTCACGGCCCTGCGCAAGCCCACCTCGTCGGCGTGGGCGCTGAACCTGCTGGCCCGCGAGGACGCCGCCGACCTGGCCGAGGCGCTCGCTCTGGGTGACGAGCTGCGTGCCGCGCAGGAGGAGCTGCGCGGAAGCGCGCTGCGGCAGTTGAGCGCGCGCCGGCGGGCCGTGCTGAGCGCGCTCGTGCGCCGGGTGGAGGTGCTGGCCGGCCACGCGGGCCAGCCGCTCGGGCCGGACGCCGTGCAGCAGGTGCGGACCACGTTGACCGCGGCGCTCGCCGACGCCGTGCTCGGCGCGCGGATCCGGGCAGGCCGGCTGGTCAAGCCGGTGGAGCAGTCCGGCTTCGGCCCGTTGAGCGAGACCGCGACCCCGGTGCGCGACGACCTGGCTCCGCGCCGTGAGCAGCGACGGGAACGCGACCTCGCGCGGGCGCGGGACGACATCAGCGCGGCGCAGGCGGACGTGCGCAAGGCCGACGCGGCCGTCACCGAGGCCGAGCAGACCCTGACCGAGCGCGAGGAGCACACCGCCACGCTGCGCGCCGAGCTGCGCCGTGCCCAGCAGGCGGAGCAGGAGGCGGCGAACCGGCTGGCGAAGGCGAAACGCCGGGCCGAGACCGCGCGGGACAAGCTGACGGGCGCGGAGACCCGGATGACCGAGCTGCGCGGCGACGCCTGAGACACCGGCCCGCGACGCCCTCGCCACCCGCTCCGCCGACACTCCCCGTGACCCCCGACACCCCCGGGCCGTCCGGGGAACACCCGCAGGTCACCACCCGTTCTACTGCTGGTCGGCACGTGGACGCCGCACCGGACGTCAGGCCCGCGGGGCCACCTCCCCCAGGCCCGCGCGGCACCTCTCCCCGAGACGTTGCAGGTGCGCCCACGCACGCCCGACCGCCGTCGGCCGAACGGTTCCCCCACCGCACGGCCGACGGCCTTTTACCTCCCGGTAGCCGCAGCTCAGACCATGTACTGGTCGTGCCGGGCGTACAGTTCGGTCCACTCGTCCGGGCTCAACCGCCGCCCCGATTCCGCGATCTCGGCGAGTTCCCGGAAGTACTCCTCGCGCGGTGGCGCCGGGGCGAAGAGGATCAACATGGACGCGGGCTCGTCGGCGTCGTTGCGGAAAGCGTGCACGCCACCCTCGGGCACGTAGAGGAAATCACCCGCGACCGCGTTCACCCACGTCTCGCCGTCGAACAACCGGACCGTTCCGGAGACCACGTAGAACGACTCCGAGAACGTCTTGTGGAAGTGCGCCGCCGGGCCGCCCGCGTGCGGCTGCATCCGCCACTCGAACAGGCCGAACTGCCCGCGCGTGACGTCGCCGGTGCCGACCAGCCTGGCCTGGGTCAGCGGCCGGTCGATGGTCGGCGCCTCGGCCACCGGCCGCCACACCGCGCTGACCTCGCCGACGTCACCCGTGTACGACACCGTCACCACTCCTTAAAGTGAATCTTCTTCAGCTCTCGTCCGCCGTCGAGGTTCGATCTAGACTCGCCCGATGCCCCATGACGCTGATGTCATCGTCGTCGGCGCCGGCCTGGCGGGCCTGGTCGCCACCGCCGAGCTGGTCGACGCCGGCCGCAAGGTCATCCTGCTCGACCAGGAGCCGGAGGCCTCGTTCGGAGGTCAGGCGTTCTGGTCGTTCGGCGGGCTGTTCCTGGTGGACAGCCCGGAGCAGCGGCGGCTGAAGGTCAAGGACTCGGCGGAGCTCGCCCTTCAGGACTGGCTCGGCTCGGCCGCGTTCGACCGGGACGCCGACCACTGGCCGCGCCGGTGGGCCGAGGCGTACGTGGACTTCGCGGCCGGCGAGAAGCGGTCGTGGCTGCACGCGATGGGCGTGCGCTGGTTCCCGCTCGTGCAGTGGGCGGAGCGCGGCGGGTACCTGGCCGACGGGCACGGCAACTCCGTGCCGCGCTTCCACGTGACGTGGGGCACCGGGCCGGGCATCGTGGCGCCGTTCGAGCGGCGGGTGCGCGAGGGCGTGGCGCGCGGGCTCGTGCAGCTGAAGTTCCGGCACCGCGTGACCGGGCTGACCACCACCGGCGGCGCGGTGGACGGCGTGCGCGGCGAGGTGCTGGAGGTCAGCACCGCCGGTCGGGGCGAGCCCAGCTCCCGGGTGGTGTCCGGCGAGTTCGACCTGCGCGCGCAGGCCGTGGTCGTGACGTCCGGCGGGATCGGCGCGAACCACGAGATGGTGCGCCGCAACTGGCCGGCCCGGATGGGCACGCCGCCGGAGCACATGCTGTCGGGCGTGCCGGACCACGTGGACGGCGAGATGCTGCGCGTGGTGCGCGACTCCGGCGGCGAGATCATCAACGAAGACCGGATGTGGCACTACCCCGAGGGGATCGCCAACTACGCCCCGGTGTGGAACAGGCACGGCATCCGCATCCTGCCCGGACCGTCGTCGCTGTGGTTGGACGCGACCGGCTCGCGACTGCCGATCCCGCTGTTCCCGGGGTTCGACGCCCTGGGCGCGTTGGAGCACATCGTCAAGACCGGGCACGGCTACTCGTGGTTCGTGCTCAACCAGAAGATCATCGGCAAGGAGTTCGCGCTGTCCGGGTCGGAGCAGAACCCCGACCTGACCGGCAAGGACGTCAAGGCGGTGCTGAAGCGGGCGATGCCGGGCGCCGTCGCCCCGGTGGAGGAGTTCGCGAAGCGGTCGGAGGAGTTCATCTTCGGCCGCACCCCGGAGGAGCTGGCGGCGGGCATGAACAAGCTGACCGGCACGTCGTTGATCGACGCGGCCGCGCTGCGGCGGACCATCGTGTGGCGCGACCGGCAGGTGATCTCGGGGCTGGGCAAGGACATGCAGATCAACGCCATGCGCGAGGCGCGGAAGTTCATCACGGACAAGCTGATCCGGGTGGTCGAGCCGCACCCGCTGCTGGACCCGAAGGCCGGGCCGCTGATCGCCGTGCGGCTGTCCGTGCTGACCCGCAAGACCCTCGGCGGCCTGCACACCGACCTGTCGGCCCGGGTGCTGAAGGCCGACGGCACCACCCTCGACGGCGTCTACGCGGCCGGCGAGGCGTCCGGCTTCGGCGGGGGCGGCGTCCACGGCTACCGGGCCCTGGAGGGCACGTTCCTGGGCGGCTGCATCTTCTCCGGCCGGGTAGCCGGCCGCGCCGCCGCCGAGGCCACCGCCTGACCCGAACGTTCAACTCGGGGTCCCGGAACGTAGGACTCTCGCGCCCTGAACGTAGGACTCTCGCGAGAGTCCTACGTTCGGAACGCGCGTGTCCTACGTTCGGAACGCGCGTGTCCTACGTTCCGGATGCGCGAGTTGACCGCTCAGGCGGTCAGCGAGTGGTCAGGTCCAGCTTGCGGGCCAGGTCGTCGGCGTCGGCCAGGCGCAGGTCGCGGTACAGGTGCAGGGCGGCCAGCCAGTGCGGGCGGGCGGCGGCGGGACCTTCCGACTGCTCCAGCACGTCCCCGATCGCACGGTGGCACAAGGCCTCCTGGTAGCGGTCGCCCAGGCGGGCCGCCAGCGCCAACCCCGCGCGGTAGGACTCCAGGGCCTCGTCGGCACGGCCCAGCTGCTGGGACGCGGCGCCCACGGTGTGCAGCGTCGCCGTGTGGGCCTTCGACGGCGCCGACGGGAACAGGCCCAACGCCTCCGTCGCGTGCCGCAGCGCCTCCTCCGGCTGGTGCTTGCGCAGCAGCACGTTGGCCAGGTTGTTCTGGATGCTCGCCTGCGACCGGTTGTCGCCGACCTCCCGCGCCACCTCCAGCGCCTCCAGGATCGTCTCCTGCGCCCGGTCCAGCTGGTCGTCCGCCATCAGGCAGTACCCGAGGTTCGCCAGCGCCGCCAGCTCCAGGTGCCGGTCGCCGTCCGCCAACGCCGCCGCACGCGTGCACGCCTGGATCGCCTCGTCGATCCGCTCCAGGTCGGCCAACGTCGAACCCAACCGCAGCAGGAACGTCGCCTCGGCGTGCCGGTCGCCCAACGACCGCGCCGCCGCCAACCCGATCCGGCACAGCGCCAACCGGTCCAGCCGGTTGCCGCGCCGGAAGTGGAACGCGTCCAGGCACAGCGCGAGCTGCCACGTCCGCTCCCGCTGCCCGCCGTTCACCGCGATGTCCAGCGCGAGCCCGAGGTTCGCCTCCTCCAGCGTGAACCAGTCCAGCGCCGCCGCGTGCGACGACAGCTCCGGGAACGACGCCGGCCGGTGCTCGGCCGGTCCGAACGGCCGCACGTGGTCGGACAGGTGCGCCCGCGCCCGGTCGGCCACGTGCAGGTAGTAGTCCAGCAGCCGGCTGGTCGACACCTGGTTGTCCACTTCGGACTCGGTGGCGGCCAGGTGGTGGGTGAACAGCCGCACCAGGTCGTGCCGCGAGTAGCGGTCGGGCGTCGACTCGTGCAGCAGGTTCGCGTACGCCAGCGTCCGCAGGTGGGTGCGCGCGCTGACCACGTTGATGTCCAGCAACGCCGCCGCCGTGTAGCTGTCCAGGTCCGTGCCGGGGTGCAGGCCCAGCCGCCGGAACAGCCGCGCCGCGCCCTCCGGCAGCTCCCGGTAGCTCACCGCCAGCGCCGCGTGCACGCCGCGCCCCGCCTCCGGCAGCGACAACGCCGACAGCCGGCCCTGCTCGTCGCGCAGCTCGTCGACCAGCGACTGGATCGTCCACCGCGGCCGGGACGCCAACCGCGCGCCCGCGATCCGCAGCGCCAGCGGCAGCCGGTCGCACAGCTCGACCAGCTCCGCCACCGCGTCCGGCTCCTGCTCGATGCGCGGCCGGCCCAGCACCGCGGCCAGCAGGTCCTCGGCGCTGGACTCCGGCAACGTCGGCACGTGCAGCGACGACGCGCCCTCCGTCACCACCAGGTCGTCCAGCCGGTGCCTGCTCGTCACCAGCACCAGGCACCGCGCCGAGCCGGGCAGCAGCGGCCGGACCTGCTCGGCGGACCGGGCGTTGTCCAGGAACACCAGCACCCGCCGCCCGGCCAGCAGCGACCGGTACTGCGCGGCCTGGCCCTCCAGGTCCACCGCGATCTGCGAGTCGGTCAACCCCAGCGACCGCAGGAACCCCACCAGCGCCGTGCGCGGGTCCAGCGGCTCGGTCTCGTCGAACCCGCGCAGGTTCACGAACAGCTGCCCGTCCGGGAAGTCGCCCGCCACCCGGTGCGCCCAGCGCAGCGCCAACGCCGTCTTGCCGACCCCCGCCGGACCCACCAGCAGCCCGATGGCCGAGTCCTGCCCGATCAGGGTCGCCCCGAGGTCCGACAGCTCCTCCTCGCGCCCGACGAACCCCCGGTGCTCGCGGGGCAGCTGCGCGGGCGCCCGGTCCACCGGCGCCGACGGCGCGGTGTCGCCCGCCAGCACGGTCTGGTAGGCCTCGCGCAGCTCCGGACCCGGGTCGACGCCGAGCTCGTCGGCCAGCCGCTCCCGCGTCCGGTGGAACAGCGCCAACGCCTCGGCCTGCCGCCCGGTCCAGTGCAGCGCCAGCACCAACCGGGACACCAGCGCCTCGCGCAACGGGTTCGCGTCCACCGCGTCGCGCAGCCCCGACACCGCCTCGGCCGCCCGGTCCAGCCGCGACAGCCGGGTCGCCAGCTCCTGCACGGCCACCAGCCGCAGCTCCTCCAGCCGCGCCGACACCGCCTCCCGCAGCTGGTCGCCCGGCACGTCGGCCAGCACCGGGCCGCGCCACAGCGCCAACGCCTCCCGCAGCAGGCGCACGGCGTCGTCGTCGGCCGCCTCGCGCGCGCTCACCAGCAGGTCCTCGAAGCGGAACACGTCGACGGCCGCGCGGTCGCCGGTCAGCGCGTAGCCGGGCGCGCGGGTGACGAGCGCGACACCCCCGGAGAGGACCTTGCGGAGTTGGGCGATATGTCCTTGAAGGGCGGCTTTCGCCTGCGGCGGGGGTGAGCCGTCCCACACCAGCTCCAGCAGCCGGTCGCCGGACACCACGCGGTTCAGCTCGAGCGCGAGCGCCGCCAAGACCGTCCGCCGCTTGGCCGCACCCAGCCGGACGGCCTCTCCACCTGCGGAAACCAGCTCCACGGGGCCAAGCAGGTTCACCCGCATCCGCAAGCCCTTTCGGCGTTGTCACCGTGTAGTCGAAGAGTTTCCCACAGTCGTCACGGCACTTCGGCGGGCCGCGTTGGGCGCGCGTTGGCCGGGCGTTGGAGGACCGGGGGATGGTGGGTTTCGTCCAGCAGGCTGCCTTCGCGAGGGATACCGATGTACATCGCCGAAAACGGGGATGAAGTGGCCCCGCCCCAGGAGGTCCCGACCGTCAACGGTCAGGTCGTGGCGCTCCAGGAGACCGTGAACTCCGGCCGGGTGTCACTCGATCCCGCCACCGGCGAGGAACTGCGCAAGATGCTCCTGGAGCAGATGGACCAGGTCGACTCGTGGCTGGAGCGCGCCGGCCGGCTGGCCCGTCCCGCGCCGATCGGCCGCAACCCCGTCGGCGACCGGCTGGCGATGAAGTTCGAGGCGCGCGCCGACGGCGACCCGCGGTCGTTCGTGGCCGTCATGACGGCCTACCGCGAGGTGCTCCAGCAGACGCACGACTCGGTGCAGAACGCGATCCGCAACTTCACCGAGGTCGACGACGAGAGCAGCGTCGAGCTGCGCAGGCTGAGCGGGAACTAGGGGGCTGGCGACGATGGCGACGGAGCGCGTGGAACTGCGGGTCGACCAGGCGAAGCGCCTGGCCCGGGAAGAGCGGGAGATCGACCTGGTGCTGACCGACACCCAGAACTGGGCGTCCCGGTCGCACCGCGAGCTGTACGAGTCCGTGCACAACAACAACGACCCCGGTCAGACGGGCGAGATCGGCGCGGAGTGGGGCCAGTTCGGCACCGAGCTGACCGAGGCCGCCCGGCTGATCAACGAGCGGGTCGCGGTCAGCGAGTCCGGCTGGACGGGCGACGCGGCGGACGCGGCGCGGCTCGCGATCAAGGGCCTGGCCGACTGGGTCACGCACACCGCCGAGACCGCGGTCGAGGTCGGCAAGCGGGTGCAGGACGAGAGCCAGATCATGGAGAACGCCCGGGCCAGCATGCCCGAGCCGGTCGAGTTCAACTGGGACCAGGCCACCGGCGTGTTCACCGCGGGCGGCATCCAGGGCCTGGCCAGCTCCGCCGCCGACGTGCAGGCGGCCAACGACCACGCGCGGGCGCTGCACGAGCACGCCGTGACGGTCATGAGCACGATGGAGCGCGAGTCGCAGGCGGTCGACCAGACCACGCCGCAGTTCAGCGCGCCGTTCAACCCGGTCACCGGCCGCACCGAGGAGCCGCAGCTCGCGATGCTGCGGTCCGCGTCGACCGCCACGGTGGCGGGTGCGGGCGCGGACGCCCTGGGCGTCTCGGGCGGCTCCACGGCGCCCTCGGCGTACACCGCGTCGCAGCCGGCCCAGCAGATGCAGGCCCTGCGGCCGGTGGAGCCGGCGCAGACCTACCAGCCGTCGCAGTCGACGCCCGCCACGCAGCCGTCCGGGTACACGCCCGCCGCGGCGTCGTACACGTCGCCCCCCGGGTCCTACGGCAGCGGCACGTACGCCAGCGGCGCGACGGCGCCCTCGGCGCCGCCGCCGATGTACCGGCCCGAGGGCACGACGGCGGCCGCGGCGGCGGCCCAGGTGCCGGTCACGAACCCGTACACCCCGCCGTCCGGTGGCGGCGGCGGTGGCTACAACTACACGCCCCCGTCCAACAGCGGCTACACCCCGCCCGGCGGCAGCGGCTACGTCCCGCCGTACCAGCCGGCCAACCCGAACACGGTGCCCCGCCAGGGCGGCGGCACCCTGCCGCCCGGCGTGAAGCCGCCGAGCTACATCCCGGCCGGCAGCCCCGGCACGCCCCCGCTCCCCGGCACGCCCGGTGGCGGTGGCGGCGCCGGTGGTGGCGGTGGCGCGCCCGGTGGGCGGATGCCCGGCGGCGGCATGCCCCCCGGCGGTTTCGGCGGCGGCGCCGGCGGCTTCGGCCCGACCGGGTCCGGTGGCGCGGGTGGCGGCGGCGGTTCGCTGGCCGCGGGCGGTTCGACCGGCGCGGTCGGCGGTCCGGGCGCGCGCGGCCCGATGCCCGGCGGCGGCTTCGGCCCCGGCGGCGCGGCGGCGGCGTCCCCGATGGCGGGCGGCGCCCCGATGGGTGGCGCGCCGGCCGGCGGCCAGCAGGGCGAGGACAAGGAGCACCGCGCCGCGGCGTACATCCGCGGTGAGGACATCTTCGAGGTGCCGGGCGAGAACCTGCCCCCGTCGGTGATCGGCGGCGCGAAGCCCAAGAAGAAGGGCGACCAGCCGTGATCGAGCCCGAGTTCGTGCTCACACCGCGCGAGCTGGACGTGCTGTGGAGCCACCTCGACCTCGGCCGGCTGCCCTACCCGCTGGACGTCCCGAGCGTCGGCGACTCCGAGGAGGAGCGCAAGCGGTTGCGGGAGGAGGTGCTCGCCGCGTACGGCGAGCCCGACCCCCGCCTGGTGGCGCTGCTCCGGCTGCTCGGCAACCACGAGGTGGCCGTGGACGCGGTCGCCCACGTGGACCGGTCGGTGCGCGCGGTGGCCGTGTCCGACGGCGGCCGGGCCGCGTTGGCGGTGATCGACAGCGGCTCGATCGGCGTGCTGGAGATCCGGCCGACGGCGTTGGCCAGGTCGATCGTCGAGGTGCTGCCGGACGGGTCCGCGGGGCCGGGCAGCGCGTTGTCGCTGCGGCTGGAGACGTTGAACGCGGCCGTCGCGCTGCAGAACGAGCAGCCGGACGACGAGGACGACGACCCGTGGGGCAGCGGCGAGCTGGACGAGCGGGAGGCGTTGCAGAAGGCCGGGCTGTCGCGCGAGGACGCGAGCGTGATCAGCGAACTGGCCACGAGCCGGGTCGCGGGCGGCCAGTTCGGGGTCAGCGTGGGCGGCGGCTACCGCCGGGCCCGGGCCGGCGCCCTGATCACGTGGTTCGACACGCCCCAGGGCCGCTACCTGATGGTCCACGAGGACGGCTGGCTCAGCCTCGCCCCGACCGACAACGACCGCATCGCCACCCGGATCGCTTCCGTCCTGTCTTCCGTCTCCTGACCACTCCCGGCCCGTGAACGTAGGACTCTCGCGAGAGTCCTACGTTCACGCCGCGCGTGTCCTACCTCCAGAACGCGCGTGTCCTACGTTCAGAACACCCGAGTTGAACGCTCAGGACACCGTCCACCCGGCCGTCCCGAACAACGCCGGCACACTCCCGTCGCCATCCGGGAATTTCTCACCACCGCCTACCGAGACAACACTTCGCGGTGTCATCGGAAAGCGCTCTCACCACCGCTGTGGAACGCCGCTGAATCCGGGTGCCGGCACCGCTACAAGATCACCTATGAAACAGCCGTCGCCGTCGCCGCACCTCGTCGAGCCTCGCGACCAGCGCATCCGCCGTCGCCCTTGGGAGCGGTTCCACGCGGCAGAGAACCGATGATCGAGCCACTGTGAAGATCACGGCACGCTGAAGCCGGCACCCATAGTCTTGCCGAATGGCGACCGGTGGTCGGTAAGCTGACCGGGACCAACGGTCCGCATTACCCCATTCGAGTGACAATGGCGAGGAAATGCGCACGTCGGAGCGACGAATGGCACCCAGAGCCACATGAAAACGGCAGGCGCGGCGAGACTCGGTGACGACCCCGGGCAATCCCGGGTCGCCTTCGCACGTGAATGGGCTGCGGCCATCGGGCCGCCGCCGACGCCGTCCGACCCGCCCTCCGACCCACCGCCCGCCACGTCCGGCGACGCCCCCGACGACCGACTGTCGGACCTGCTCACCGGGCTCACCGCCACCCTGCACGCCGCCGTCCGCGACGACGGGTCGACGGCACGGGCGCGCGAGGTCGGCCGCGGCCTGGTCGAGCACGGGCTGGCCGCCTCCGAGACGCTGGAGCGGACGCTCGCGTTCGTCGGCGAGCACCTGGCCGCCGACGTCGAACCCGGCCGCCTGATGGCCGCACTGGGCGCGTTGGCCGCCGGGTTCACCGACGCGCTGTGCCAGCGCTCGCTGGACGAGCAGGAACAGCACCACGAGCTGAGAACCACTCGATCGGCCGAATCCGCGGTGCGGGCGGGTGAAGCGAAGTTCCGCGCCGTGTTCCAGACCTCGGCGTTGGCCATCACGGTCTCCGACGCCAACGGCGTGATCCTCGACTGCAACGACGCCATGCTCGCCCTGCTGGACCGCACCGCCGACGAGCTGATCGGGACGCGCGGCCGCGACCTGCTCCACCCGGACGAGCGCCAAGTGATCTCGCACGCCGCCCAGCGCCTGCACAACGGCCAGGAGCACGTGCGCGCCGAGACCCGGCTGATCCGCGCCGACGGCGAACTCGTCAACGTGCTCATCGCCCTCGCCCTGCTGCGCGACGACGACGGCGCGCCCGCCTTCTACGTCACCATGATGGAGAGCCTGGACGAGGTCCGCGCGCTGCAGACGCAGCTGGTGCGCCAGAGCCTGCACGACATGCAGACCGGCCTGGCCAACCGGTCCCAGTTCGTGGGCTGGCTGGAGAGCGCGGTCGGCTCCCGCGGTCCCGCCACCCTCGCGCTGGTCGTGTTCGACCTCGACGGGTTCCGGGTGGTCAACGACGCGTACGGGCACGAGGTCGGCAACCGGATCCTGACCGCGGTCGCCGGGCACCTGCGGTCGGTGTTCGACGAGGTCGGGAAGCTGGCCCGGATCGGGCCGGACGAGTTCGCCGTGCTGATCCACGACCCGGCGGACGTGGCGACGGTGGTGTCGCTCGCCGAGTCCGCCGTCGAGCAGCTCGCCGAACCCGTGTGGGTGGAGGACGACGGCATCGGCGTGACCGCCAGCGTCGGCATCGTGGTGCGGCCCGCGCGCGGTGCGGACGCGGCCGAGCTGCTGCGCTGCGTCGACCTGACCGTGCGGTGGGCCAAGGACGACGGCAAGGCGCAGTGGGCGCTCTACGACAAGGAGCGCGACCAGCGGGAACGCGCCCGGATGCGGTTGGCCGCGTCCATCGCGGGCGGGTTGGAGCAGGGCGAGTTCCGGGTCGACTACGAGCCGGTGCACTCGCTGGTGGACGGCGCGCTGCTGGCCGTCGAGGCGCGGCTGCGCTGGGACCACCCGACGGAGGGCGTGCTCGACCCGCAGGAGCTGGTGTCGCTGTCGACGTGCACCGGGATGGCCGCACGCCTGGGCAAGTGGTCCATCGCGCAGGCCTGCGCCGACGCGGGCCGCTGGCACGCCGAGTTCGGTGACGCGGCGCCCGTGCTGAGCATGGACCTGACCGCCCGGGAGTGCCAGGAGCCGGAGCTGGTGGCGACCGTGCGGCAGGCGTTGCGCGAGTGCGGGCTGCCGGCGCGGCTGTTGCAGTTCGAGCTGGGCGAGCAGCTGCCCGCGTTGATCAACGAGGACCAGGTGGAGGAGCTGACCTACCTGGCCGGGCACGGCGTGCGGCTGGTGCTCGACCAGGTCGGCGGCGGCAACGTGCCGCTCGACCGGTTACGGCGGTTACCGCTGACCGCGGTGAAGTTCCAGGGCTCCCCGGTGCACGGCCTGGCCGAGGGCGCGGACCCGGTCGAGGAGAGCGCGGCCGTGGCGCTGCTCACGTGGTCGCGGACGTTGGGGCTGCCGCTGTTCGCGGCGGGCGTGCGCACCCGGTTCGAGGCGCGACGGCTGGTGGAGCTGGGGGTGACGGGCGCGCAGGGGCCGCTGTTCGGGTCGGCGCTGCTGACCGCCGAGCAGGTGCGCGGGATTCTTGGCAAGTCCTGACCCGGCGCTCAGGTTGCGCATAGGGTCGGGGACCAACCTGGGTTCATGACGACAGAGGACTTCCCCGCCGTGCGCGGGTCGTTGGAGGAGCGGGCGCCGTTCTGGCAGCGCCGCACCGGTGCGGTCGTGGCCTCGGCGGCGCTGGCCGCCGCGGTGTTCGGCGGCGTCACCGGCGGGGTGGTCGGCGCGATGAACGCCTCACCCGTCGCGCAAACCCCGGTGAGCAGCCAGGTCGCGATGAACGCCTCGTCCACTGTGGACGTTTCGGGGGTCGCGGCCCGCGTGCTGCCGAGCGTGGTGCAGGTGAACGTCGTGTCGGCGCAGGGCCAGGGCCTCGGGTCCGGGGTGGTGCTGAGCGCGGACGGGCGCATCCTGACCAACAACCACGTGGTGGCGGGCGCGCAGCAGGTGACCGTGACGTTGAGCGACGGGCGGACCGTGGACGCCACCGTGGTGGGCGCGGACGCGTCGAGCGACCTGGCGGTCGTGCAGGCGGCGGGGGTGAGCGGGCTGACGCCGGCGAAGTTCGGCGACTCCGACCAGGTGAAGATCGGCGACGAGGTCGTGGCGATCGGCTCGCCCGAAGGGCTCCAGGGCACCGTGACGTCGGGCATCGTCAGCGCGCTCGACCGCACGGTGACCGTGCCGGGCACGTCGACCGGCCGGCGCGGGTCGTCGGCGGTCAGCTACCAGGCGATCCAGACCGACGCGTCGATCAACCCGGGCAACTCGGGCGGGCCGCTGGTCGACGCGGCGGGCGAGGTCGTCGGCATCAACTCGGCGATCTACTCGCCCGCGTCGGACAGCGGTCAGGCGGGCAGCGTGGGCATCGGCTTCGCGATCCCGGCCAACCAGGTGCGGCAGATCATCGACCAGCTGGGGTGACACCGACCCGCCCCACCCCCGGCCACGTGCGTCCATCCCACGTGGTCGGGGCGTTCGTCGCCGCGGCCTGCCCTGAGCGTTCAACTCGGGTGTTCCGAACGTAGGACACGCGCATTCGGAACGTAGGACACGCGCGGCGGCGTGCGGTCGGGACCGCACGCCGCCGGGTGCGTCAGCCGAGCCACTCCGGGCGCAGCGGCATGTGCGACGTGGTGCCGTCCAGCTTCACGCCCAGCACCTGGTGCAGCTGGATGTTGTTGCGCTCGAAGCCCAGCCGGGACGCGGCCAGGTACAGCCGCCACACCCGCGCCCGACCGAGGCCGACCTCGGTCACCGCGTCGTCCCAGTGCTTCTCCAGGTTCTCGCACCACCCCGCCAGCGTCATGGCGTAGTGCTCGCGCAGGTTCTCCTCGTGCCGCACCTCGAACCCGGTGTCGTGCATCAACGACACGAGGTGGCCCGGCCCGACCAGCTCGCCGTCCGGGAACACGTACCGGTTGATGAACCCGCCGGTCCGCGCCGGCTGCTTGTTGTCCGGCCGGGTGATGCAGTGGTTGAGCATCCGCCCGCCCGGCTTGAGCTTGTCGTACAGCGACCGGAAGTACGCGGGCAGCTTCGCCTTCCCGATGTGCTCGGTCAGGCCGATCGAGCTGACCGCGTCGAACCCGGACTCCCGCACGTCCCGGTAGTCGAGGTAGCGCACCTCGGCCAGGTCCGACAGGCCCGCCTCCACGATCGCCTTCTGCGCCCACTCCGCCTGGTTGCGGGACAACGTCACGCCCAGCGCCTGCACGCCGTACTCCCGCGCGGCGTGCATGACCATGCCGCCCCAGCCGCAGCCCACGTCCAGCAGCCGCATGCCCGGCTTCAGCCCGAGCTTGCGCGCCACCAGGTCGTGCTTGGCGAACTGCGCCTCCTCCAAGGTGGACTCCGCGGTCGGGTACACGGCGCACGTGTACGCCATGGACGGACCGAGGACCCACTCGTAGAACGTGTTCGACACGTCGTAGTGGTGCGCGATCGCCTCGCGGTCGCGCGCCTTCGAGTGCCGCAGGCCGCGCAACCGGCGCTCCTGCGGCGGCACCTCGATCTTCGTGCCCAACCTGGTGCGCCCGAGCGTGGCCAGCAGCTCCACCCGCTCGCCCCAGGGCACCTCGCGCAACGAGATCTCGGAGAGCTGCTTCAACGCCCCGTACACGTCACCGATGATCTCCAGGTGCCCGGTCACGTACGCGCGCGCCAACCCCAGCTCACCCGGCGCCGACGCCAGGTAGGACAACGCCTCCGGTGTGCGCACCTCGATGCTCACACCCGCGTCGGCCGGCCCCGCATGGCTTCCGTCGTACGCGCTGAACCGCACGGACGCGCCGCCTCCGACCGCCCGCTGGAACACCTCCGCCAACCGCATCTGGCCCCGGCTCCCTTCACCTACGGAGAACACACTTGGCGTACAAATCGGGCAGCCGGCCCGCCGGGTCGTACCGCTTCTTCAGGTCCTGGTAGGTAGGGCCGTTGTAGTTGTCCCAGAACTCCTCCTCGCCGTAATACGAGTCGGAGTACAGGGACTTGTGCCCGCCCAGTTCCGTGACCTTGTCCTCGATCAGCCGGTTCCGGCTGCCCAGCTCCTCGTCGGGCCGCAGCGACACCGTCGACCAGAAGCCGACGTTGACGTACAGCACCTCGGGGTCCATCGGGTACAGCGGCCAGGCCGCGCGGCTGCCGTCCGCCCGGCGGCGCAGCCTCACCGGGCACAGCCACACCGGGCTGATGCCGATCTCCCGGTGGAAGAAGTCCAGGAACTCGGCGAGCCGGTCCACCGGGATCTCCACGTCCTGGATCACCGGTTCCTGCACCGCCTTGTTCAGCCGGTCGGACAGCTTGTGCCGCCGGTCCCAGGCCACCACCTTGCGGTACACGTCCGACCGCAGGTAGCGCTTCGGCACGAGCCGCCGCACCACCGGGTGCTGCACGCCGAACGCGCGCGAGCACCAGAACCAGTCGGTGTCCCACCGCCACAGGTAGTCGCGCACGGTCAGGTAGTCGACGCTGCGCCGCTGGATGGACCGGTAGTAGATCTGGTTGCCGGTGTAGTCCGACGTGAACGGCGCGGTGTCGGACCAGTTCGCCAGCGTCACGTACTGCTCGGTGCCGGAGAACACCGTCCCGTCGACGAAGTCGACCGGTTCGCCCTGGTAGGAGCCGTCCGCGCAGACCTCGGCGAGCATCCGCGCGCACTCGGCCGCGTCGGCGAACGGCACGTGCCGCAGCCGCACGTACGGCTTCACCGGTTCCAGCTCGATCTCCAGCCGCAGCGTGTAGCCGAGCGTGCCGTACGAGTTCGGGAACCCGCGAAACAGGTCGTCCTCCGGACCGACGACCACGACCTCGCCGTCGCCCGTCATGATCTCCAGCTCGCGCACCGACTCGTGCGGCAGGCCGTTGCGGAAGGAGCTGGACTCGATGCCCAGACCCGCCACGGCGCCGCCCAGCGTGATCGTCTTGAGCTGCGGCACGACCAGCGGCATGAGACCGTGCGGCAGGGTGGCGTCGACCAGGTGCTCGTAGGTCGTCATGCCCTGGACCTGCGCGGTCCGCGCGTCGGCGTCCACCGACAGGACCTGGTCGAACCGGGCGACGTCGAGGCCGCCGGACTGGTCGGCGCGGAACCGGAAGAGGTTCGACGTCGACTTGGCCAGCCGCACCGGCGCACCGGCCGGGATCGCCGCGTACTGACCGCGCAACGCGGCCACGGCCCGCTCGTGGCCGGACTCCTGAACCTGCCGGTGATCCCTCACGGCACCGACGTTAGGCCGCCGGAGCTTGATCAGCACCCCCAAATTTCCGGCCCCCGCAAGTTACCGACGGGTAGTACGCTAGGTGGTTATGACCCACGCCACTCATGAGGTGACCAACCAGGTCCCGCCACTGGAAGGGCACGACGTCTCCGCCGACCCGGCGTTGCTGGACGGACTGCGGCGCGGCGGCGCGGAGTGGGCCGAACCCGAGGTGCGCGCGTTGGGCGCGCTCGCGGGCACACCGCACGTCCAAGACCTGGGACGGTTGGCCAACGCGCACCCGCCCGTGCTGCACACCCACGACCGGTACGGGCGCCGGGTCGACGAGGTCGAGTTCCACCCCGCCTGGCACGAGCTGATGGGCACGGCCGTCGCCAACGGCCTGCACGCGGCGCCGTGGCGGGACGACCGGCCGGGCGCGCACGTCGCCCGCGCGGCCAAGTTCTACGTGTGGAGCCAAGCGGAAGCGGGCCACGGGTGTCCGATTTCGATGACCTACGCCGCCGTGCCCGCTTTGCGCCGCACGCCCGCTTTGGCCGAGAAGTACGAACCGCTGCTGGCGGCACGGGAGTACGACTTCGGGCTGCGCGCGCCGTCGTCGAAGCGCGGGTTGATCGCGGGCATGTCGATGACCGAGAAGCAGGGCGGCTCGGACGTGCGGGCCAACACCACGCGCGCCGTGCCCGTCGCCGACCACCACGTGCTGACCGGGCACAAGTGGTTCACCTCCGCGCCGATGTCGGACCTGTTCCTGACCCTCGCGCAGGCGCCGGGCGGCCTGTCGTGCTTCGTGCTGCCGCGCGTGCTGCCCGACGGCACGCGCAACGCGATGTTCCTCCAGCGGCTCAAGGACAAGCTCGGCAACAAGTCCAACGCGTCCGCGGAGCTGGAGTACGACGGCGCGGTCGGGTGGCTCGTCGGCGAGGAGGGACAGGGCGTGCGGACCATCATCGAGATGGTCAACATGACCCGGCTGGACTGCGTGCTCGGCTCGGCGTCCGGGATGCGGCTGGGGCTGACCCAGGCCACGCACCACGCGGCGCACCGCAAGGCGTTCGGCGCGTACCTGGTCGACCAGCCCGCCATGCGCAACGTGCTGGCCGACCTGGCGGTGGAGTCCGAGGCGGCGACCACGGTGGCGCTGTGGCTCGCGGGCAACCGGAGCCGGCTGGGGCTCGCGGTGAGCAAGTACTGGGTGTGCAAGCGGGCTCCCGCGCACGCCGCCGAAGCGCTGGAGTGCCTGGGCGGCAACGGGTACATCGAAGACTCGGGGATGCCGCGGCTGTTCCGCGAGTCGCCGTTGATGTCCATCTGGGAGGGTTCGGGCAACGTGGCCGCGCTGGACGCGCTGCGCGCCCTCGGGCGGTCACCGGAAGCGGTGGCGGAGTTCTTCGGCGAGCTGGACGCGGCGCGCGGCGCCGATCGGCGGCTGGACGCGGCCGTCCAAGGGCTCAAGGATGAGCTGATCGACACCGACGACCTCGAAGTGAGGGCGCGCCGGGTGGTGGAGCGGATGGCGTTGACGTTGCAGGGTGCGCTGCTGGTGCGGTACGGGCACCCGGCGGTGGCGGACGCGTTCTGCGCGTCACGGCTGTCCGGCGACTGGGGCGTGGCGTTCGGCACGCTGCCGCGCGGCGTGGACTTCGGTGCCATCGTGGAACGAGGGCTGCCGAAGCCGTGAGCGCCGTCCGGGTTGAGCGGTCCGGGCCGGTGTTCACCGTCCTGCTGAACCGGCCCGCCGTGCGCAACGCGGTGGACGGGCCGACCGCGCACACGTTGACCGAGGTGTTCCGCGAGTTCGACGAGGACCCGACCGCGGCGGTGGCCGTGCTGCACGGCGAGGGCGGCACGTTCTGCTCGGGCGCGGACCTGAAGGCGCTGGGCACGCCCCGGGGCAACGACGCCGAGTCGCCGTCCGGCCCGATGGGTCCGACGCGGTTGCGGTTGTCGAAACCGGTGATCGCGGCGGTGTCCGGGCACGCGGTGGCGGGCGGGCTGGAGCTGGCGCTGTGGTGCGACCTGCGGGTGGCCGACGAGGACGCCGTGTTCGGCGTGTACTCGCGGCGGTGGGGCGTGCCGCTGATCGACGGCGGGACCGTGCGGCTGCCCCGGTTGATCGGCGCGTCGCGGGCGATGGACCTGGTGCTGACGGGCCGGCCGGTGCACTCCGGCGAGGCGCTGCGGATCGGCCTGGCGAACCGCGTGGTGCCTTCCGGCACCTCACGTGCCGCGGCGGAGTCCCTGGCGCTCGAACTGTCGGGGTTCCCCCAGGTGGGACTGCGCCGCGACCGCTTGTCGCTGCTGGAGCAGGAGGACCTGCCGGAACCCGACGCCCTGGCCAACGAGCTGTCCCACGGCCTCATCGCGCTGACCGAGGTGGAGAAGGGCCTGCGCCGCTTCCAATCCGGCGAAGGCCGCCACGGCAAGTTCCCCCAGTAACCCTCCGCGCGTGTCCTACGTTGCGAACGCGCGTGTCCTACATTCCGGCACCCCGAGTTGAACGCTCAGAACAAGATCGACTGTTCTGAGCGTTCAACTCGGGTGTTCCCTACGTAGGACACGCGCGTTCCGAACGTAGGACACGCGCGTTCGGAAGGTAGGACACGCGGGGTTAGTGGAGGCCCAGGTCGCGGGCGATCAGCATCTTCTGCACCTCGCTGGTGCCCTCGCCGATCTCCAGGATCTTGGCGTCCCGGTAGAAGCGGCCCACCGGGTACTCGTTCATGAACCCGTACCCGCCGAAGATCTGCGTCGCCTCGCGCGCGTTGTCCATCGCCGCCTCCGACGACACCAACTTCGCGATCGCCGCCTCCCGCTTGAACGGCTCGCCGCGCAGCATCTTCGCCGCCGCCTGGTAGTAGGCGAGCCGCGCGGTGTGCGTGCGCGCCTCCATCTCGGCGATCTTGAACTGGATGGCCTGGTACGCGCCGATCCGGTGGCCGAACGCCTCCCGCTCACCCGCGTACTTCAGCGACTCGTCCACGCACCCCTGCGCCAGGCCGACGCCGACGGCCGCGATCGCCACCCGGCCCTCGTCCAACGTCTGCAGGAACTGCGCGTAGCCCCGCCCGCGCTCGCCGACCAGGTTGGCCAGCGGCACGCGGCAGTCCTGGAAGGACAGCTCACGCGTGTCCGACGCGTTCCACCCGACCTTGGAGTACTTGCGCGACACCGAGAACCCCGGCGTGCCCGACGGCACGATGATCGCCGAGATCTCCGGCTTGCCGTTCTCCCGCCGCCCGGTCACCGCCGCCACCGTGACCAGGCCGGTGATGTCCGTGCCCGAGTTGGTGATGAACGCCTTGGTGCCGTTGATCACCCACTCGTCGCCGTCGACCCGGGCGGTGGTGCGCAGCGCGCCCGCGTCCGACCCGCCGCCGGGCTCGGTGAGCCCGAACGCGCCGAGCACCTCGCCGGCGCACAACCGGGGCAGCCAGGCCGCCTTCTGCTCGGCCGAGCCGAACCGGAACACCGGCATGGACCCGAGCGAGACGCCGGCTTCCAGCGTGATCGCCACGGACGAGTCGACCCGAGCCAGCTCCTCCAGCGCCAGGCACAACGCGAAGTAGTCGCCGCCCATCCCGCCGTGCTCCTCCGGGAACGGCAGCCCGAACAGCCCCATCCGCCCCATCTTGGCGACGATGTCGTAGGGGAACTCCTCGCGCTCGTAGAACCCGCCGATGACCGGCGCGACCTCTTCGCGGGCGAACTCCTCGACGGTCTTGCGCAACGCCTCGTATTCCTCGTCAAGGCGGAAGTCCAACATCGCTCACTCCTCGTGGGGCACGACGACGGCAAGGGGTTGGTCCAGCGCGACCTGTTGGCCCGCCTGGACGTGCACTTCGGTGAGCACGCCGGCCACGGGTGACGTGACGGTGTGCTCCATCTTCATCGCTTCGACCACGAACAGCGCCTGCCCGGCCGTCACGTGCTCGCCCCGGGCGACCCGCACCAGGAGCACCGTGCCGGGCATGGGGCTGGTGACGGGGCCGCCGCCCGCGACGACCCCCGAGGCCGCGACCTCGGACGGCCGGGTCTCGGTGAGCGCCCACGCGTGACCGTCCCGGCCCAGCCACAGCACGTCCCCGTCGCGGTGCATCGCGTACGGCCGGCCGTCCACGGTGAGCCGGCTGCCGTCGACCCGAACGGTGTGCCTGGACGGTTCGCCGTCCGCGACCGACACCTCGTCGCCGCGCACGCGCACCTCGACGCCGTCGATCAGCCACCGGGTCCAGGCGTGCTCGCCCACCCTCCAGCCGTCGGCCCGCGTCCACGGGTCGTCACCGCCGCCCAGCGAGAGCTGCCGTTGCAGCGCGGCGGCGGCCAGCACCTCGTCCGGCCGCCGCACGGCCACCAGGGTGTCGAGCTTGCGCTCCACCAGACCGGTGTCGAGGTCGCCCGACCGGACGTCCGGGTCGCGCAGCAACGCCCGCAGGAACGGGATGTTCGTGGTCACGCCGAGCACCGTGAACCGGCCCAGGGCGGCGTGCAGCCTGCGCAACGCCTCCTCCCGCGTCGCCCCGTGCGCGATCACCTTGGCCAGCATGGGGTCGTAGTCGCTGCCGACGGTCAGCCCGACCCGCAACGCGGAGTCCACCCGCACGTCGGACGGCTCCTCCAGCGCGAGCACCGTCCCGCCGGTCGGCAGGAAGCCCCGCGCCGGGTCTTCCGCGTACACGCGCGCTTCGACCGCGTGCCCGGTCATCTCCACCGACGTGAACCCGAGCGGTTCGCCCGCGGCCACCCGCAACTGCCACTCGACCAGGTCCACGCCGGTCGCGAGCTCGGTCACGGGGTGCTCGACCTGGAGCCGCGTGTTCATCTCCATGAAGAAGTAGTCACCGGACGCGCCGTCGACGATGAACTCGACCGTGCCCGCCCCGACGTACCCGACTGACCGGGCCGCCTCCACCGCCGCCGCGCCCATCGCGGCCCGCATCTCGGGCGTGACCAGCGGCGACGGCGCCTCTTCGATGATCTTCTGGTGCCGCCGCTGCAAGCTGCACTCGCGCTCGCCGAGGTGCGTCACGCCGCCGTGCGCGTCGGCCATCACCTGGATCTCGACGTGCCGCGGGTTGCCGATGAACCGCTCGATCAGCAGGGCGTCGTCGCCGAACGACCCGCGCGCCTCCCGCCGTGCCGACTCGATGGCGTCACGCAGGCCGTCGCCGGACTCCACGAGCCGCATGCCCTTGCCGCCGCCACCGGCGGACGGCTTCAGCAGCACCGGGAACCCGATCTCGTCCGCCGCGAGCACGAGGTCGTCGTCGGTCATCCCGACCTCGGTCCGACCCGGCACCACGGGCACGCCGGCCGCCGCGACGGTCAGCTTGGCGCGGATCTTGTCGCCCATCGCCTCGATCGCCTCGGCGGGCGGCCCGATGAACACCAGCCCGGCCTTCTCGCACGCCCGCGCGAACTCCGCGTTCTCGGCGAGGAACCCGTACCCCGGGTGCACGGCCTGCGCGCCCGTCGAGAGCGCCGCCTCGACGATCCGCTCGACCGACAGGTAGCTCTCCCGCGCCGACGCGGGTCCGATCCGCACCGCGACGTCCGCCATCCGCACGTGCAGCGCGTCGGCGTCCGCGTCGCTGTGGACCGCGACCGAGCGGATGCCGAACCGCCGCAGCGCGCGGATCACGCGCACCGCGATCTCGCCGCGGTTGGCCACCAGAACGCTGTCGAACATCCCTTGGCGCACCATGCCCATCACATCCGGAAGACGCCGTAGGAAACCGGCTCGATCGGGGCGTTCGCCGCCGTGGACAACGCCAGGCCCAGCACCATCCGCGTGTCGAGGGGGTCGATCACGCCGTCGTCCCAGAGCCGGGCCGTGGAGTAGTACGGGTTGCCCTGGTCCTCGTACTGCTGCCGGATCGGCGCCTTGAACGCCTCTTCGTCCTCCGCCGACCACGCGTCGCCGAGCTGGTCGCGCCGCACGGTCGCCAGCACCGAGGCCGCCTGCTCGCCGCCCATCACCGAGATGCGGGCGTTGGGCCACATCCACAGGAACCGGGGCGAGTAGGCCCGGCCGCACATCGAGTAGTTGCCCGCGCCGAACGACCCGCCGATGACCACGGTGAACTTCGGCACCCGCGCGCACGCCACCGCCGTCACCATCTTCGCGCCGTGCTTGGCGATGCCCGCCGCCTCGTACTCGCGGCCGACCATGAACCCGCTGATGTTCTGCAGGAACACCAGCGGCACGCTGCGCTGGTCGCACAGCTGGATGAAGTGCGCGCCCTTCAGCGCCGACTCGCCGAACAGCACGCCGTTGTTGGCCACGATGCCGACCGGGTGGCCGTGGATCCGGGCGAACCCGGTGACCAGCGTCGCGCCGTACTCCTTCTTGAACTCCTGGAACCGGCTGCCGTCGACGATCCGGGCGATCACCTCGCGCACGTCGTAGGGCGTGCGGCTGTCGGTCGGCACGACGCCGTACAGCTCGGCGGGGTCGACGGCGGGCTCGGCGGCCGGTTCGACCTGCCACGGGCGCGGCGCGCGCGGACCCAGCGTGCTGACGATCGAGCGCACGATCCGCAACGCGTGCGCGTCGTCCTCCGCGAGGTGGTCGGTGACGCCGGACGTGCGCGAGTGCAGTTCGCCGCCGCCCAGCTCCTCGGCCGTGACGACCTCGCCGGTCGCGGCCTTCACCAGCGGCGGGCCGCCGAGGAAGATGGTGCCCTGGCCGCGCACGATGACCGCCTCGTCCGACATCGCGGGCACGTACGCGCCGCCGGCGGTGCACGAGCCGAGCACGGCGGCGACCTGCGGGATGCCGCGGGCGGACATGGTGGCCTGGTTGAAGAAGATCCGGCCGAAGTGCTCGCGGTCGGGGAACACCTCGTCCTGCCGGGGCAGGAACGCGCCGCCGGAGTCCACCAGGTAGACGCACGGCAGGTGGTTCTGCAACGCGACCTCTTGGGCGCGCAGGTGCTTCTTCACCGTCAGCGGGTAGTAGGTGCCGCCCTTGACGGTGGCGTCGTTGGCGACGATGACGACCTCGCGGCCGGACACGCGGCCGACGCCCGTGATGACGCCGGCGGCTGGCGCTTCGTCGCCGTACATGCCGTCCGCGGCCAGCGGTGACAGCTCGAGGAACGGCGAGCCGGGGTCGAGCAGCGCGTCGACCCGGTCGCGGGGCAGCAGCTTGCCGCGCTCCACGTGCCGGGTCCGTGACTTCTCCGGACCGCCGAGGGCGGCTCGGCCGAGCTTGGCGCGCAGTTCCGCCACGAGCCGGGCGTGCTCGTCGTGGTAGCGCCGGAAGGCGTCGGCCGACTTGTCGGCCGTGCTGCGCAGCACCGGGGCGTCCATCGAACTCCTCGCGGTTAGCCGTCGTTAACCTGAGGCGATGTTAGCGCTTGTTAACACCAGTTCACAAGCCGGAGGGGGCCGCGGGTGCGGCCCCCTCCGGTGTGACGGCCGACCAGGTCAGCCCGTGACGGCGGTGAGCTGCGGCAGGTAGCCGAGGCGCTGGCCGTTGCGGTTCGGGTGGTAGGACTCCTCCACCGGCCAGGTCAGGCTGTTCATCCACCAGTCGCCGGAGCAGATCTCGTGCCCGGTGAACGGGGTGCGCAGGTCGCGGTAGGAGAACGACTTGGCGCCCGCCTGGCCGGAGATCACCTGGTGCAGGGTGTCGGCGGCGGAGTTGATCGCCGCGCGCTTGGTGTCGCTCAGGCCGACCGAGCAGCTGCCCGGCACCTTGTAGAGCCGCGGGTAGCCGAGCACGACGACCGTGGCGGACGGCGCGCGGGTGCGGATCTGCGTGTACACGTTGTCCAGCAGGGCGGGCAGGGTGCCCGTGGCGTAGGCCTTGGCCTGGTTGACCCGGGTGGTGCAGGTCGAGTCGGAGCCGAAGGTGCAGGCGGTGATCACGTCGGTGAAGCCGGCGTCGTTCCCACCGATCGAGATGCTGACCAGGGAGGTCGTCGCGCTCAGGGCGCTGACCTGGTTGGCCAGCACGTCACCGGTCTTGGCGCCGGAGCAGGCGACGAACTTGAACGACGCGGGCGCGTGCGACGCCGCCCAGAGGGCCGGGTAGCTGTACTGGCTGCGCTTGCAGCTGCCGGAGTCGCTGTAGTACGAGCCGGTGCCCGTTCCGGACGAGTAGGAGTCGCCGAGCGCGACGTAGTTGGCGGCGGCGGCTTCCGCCGGCACGACGAGTGCCAGCGTGGCGACGAGTGCCAGCGCCGCGCTGGACAGGGTTCGGACAAGGCGCATCGGAGCCTCCCGGAGGGAAACAACGCAGGGTGTGATGCGGAGCACAACAAGGGTTACCAGTAAGTAGTCCTATATAAAAAGAGTGGGTCAAGAGTTAACTACGCGTTTCGGCCACCGGTCGGTGATCGCGCGACGACGGCCAGGTTAACGCCCGTTTACGTGGACTGGGCTGGGCGTTTAAGATGGGCCGCGTGTCAGCCGAGCCAGCGAAGCAAACCCGCCGCGACCAGATCCTGGCCGCCGCCGCCGAACTGTTCGCCCGGCACGGCTTCCACGGGGTCGGCATCGACGACATCGGCGCCGCCGTGGGGATTTCCGGGCCGGCGCTGTACCGCCACTTCCGCAGCAAGGACGCGATGCTCGGCGAGATGCTGACGTCCATCAGCGAACGGCTGCTGGACGGCGGGCTGAACCGGGTGGCCGCCTCCGGCGACCCGGCGCACGCGCTGCGGGAATTGATCCGGTGGCACGTCGACTTCGCGTTGGACGACCCCGCGCTGATCACCGTGCAGATCCGCAACCTGGCGAACCTGACCGACCCGGACCGGCGGCGGGTGCGGGCGCTCCAGCGGCGCTACGTCGAGGTGTGGGTGGAGACGATCCGCAAGACGTCGCCGGAAGTGGACGAGCCGACCGCCCGTGCGGCGGCGCACGCCGTGTTCGGTTTGATCAACTCCACGCCGCACAGCGCCCACCTGGACCGCGACCAGATGGCGGCACTGCTGTCGCAGATGGCGCTGGCGTCGTTGTCGGGAGCGCTGCCCGTCCAGCCGTGACGTGCCGGGACGGCGCGGGTCGCGTGTGCCGAGCGTTCAACTCGGGTGTTCCGAACGTAGGACACACGCGTTCCGAACGTAGGACACGGGTGTTCTGAACGTAGGACTCTCGCGGACCGGGGGTAGGACTCTCGCGTACGCTCGGCTACCGATGGGTGACGTGGCGGTGAACACCACCGGGGGGTGGCCGGGGCTCCGGTTGCTCGCCCGTCTGCCCGCCTGGTTCCGGTTCGTGCTCGTGGCGCTCGCCGTGTTCGTGTGCGGCGTGATCGCGTCCAGGCCGGGGGGCGCGACGGACACCTCGCCGCTCAAGGGCGACGTCGCGGTCGCGGCGAAGGCCGTCGAGGCGATGGCCCACCCCGACGCGGTGAACCCGCTCCTTGAGTTCCCGGCCGACTTCGGCGACGTCACCAAGCGCCGACCCGCGGTGGTCGTCGGGGCCGACGGGTCCGCCCGGGCCATCGACCCGAACGGCGGCTGCTCCGGGCCCGCCGGGGACACCGAGTGGGACTTCGGCACCGGCTGCAAGGCCCACGACCTGGGCTACGACCTGCTCCGCTACGCCGAGCACAAGGGCCGCCCGCTCGGCCCGGACGCCCGCAAGTCCCTCGACGCCCGCCTCGCCCACGACATGCACGCCCAGTGCGACGTCAACCCGCGCGGCCACGCGGCCCGGTGCCACGCGACCGCCCAGCTCTACGCGGCGGGACTGGAGTTCAACTCGTGGCGGCAGCGCTGGGGACCTCCCGGCCACGAGCCCGTCCTCGCGTGGGGCTTCGGCAGCGCGGTCGTGGTGTTCCTCCTGCTCGCCCGCCTGCCCGGCCTGGCCGACCGCCGCAGGCACGGCGCGGGTCCCGACGACCCCGTCGACACGCCCCGACCGCGGGCCACCCCCGACCGCTACGCCACGTTCCTGCGGCTCAGCGCGCTGGCCCTGGTGGTGATCGGGCAGTCGCTGATCACCGTCCTGCACTGGGCGGGCGTGAGCGCGACCTGGCTGTGGCTGCTCACCTGGGCGTTGCAGGCCATCCCCGTCTTCTACTTCGCGGGCGGCCACGCCAACCTCGTCGGCTGGCACGCCGTGCAGGCCGAGCAGGGCGGCTACGGCCGCTACCTGGCCGCGCGCATCACCTGGCTGCTCCGGCCCGTGCTGGCGTTCGTGCTGGCCTGGCTGGTCCTCCCGCTGCCGCTCGAACTGCTCGACGTGGACAAGTCGCGGGTGGAGATGTTCGGCCGGCTCATCGCGCACCCGCTGTGGTTCCTGGGCCTGTACCTGGTCGCGGTCGCCGCCACCCCCGTCATGGCCTGGCTGCACCGCCACGCCCGCCTGGTCACGCCGGTCGCGCTGGTCGCCGCCATGATCGTGGTCGACCTGGCCCGCATCGGCTTCCCCTGGCGCCCCGGCGGCCACCTCAACCTGGTGCTGGGCGCGCTGCTGCTGCAACAGCTCGGCTTCCACTACGCCGACGGCAGCCTGCACCGCGTCCCGCGCAAGGTGCTCGGCGTCCTCGCGCTCGCCGCCGTGCCCGTGCTGCTGGCGCTGATCACGTTCGGCGGGTACCCGCGCACGATGATGCCGCTGCCCGGCGAGGGCAGCTCGAACCTCAGCCCGCCCACCGTGTGCCTGCTCGTGCTCGGCCTGGCCCAGATCTGCCTGGTGCTGCTGCTCAAGCCCCGCGTCACGGCCTGGCTCGCGGGCAGCCGGCCGTGGCGGGTGGTGGAGTTCGCCCGGACCGCGCCGATGACGGTCTACCTCGGCTACCTCACCGTGCTGGCCGCCGTGATCGGCGTGCTCGGCCTGCTGGACTCACCGGCCGCGTTCGACTGGGTCGCCACCAAACCGCGTTGGCTGGCCGTGCTGGTGCTGCTGCTCCTGCCCGTCCTGGCGGTGTTCCACCGCTTCGAGCGCAACGCCGCGCTCAGCCCCAGCCGCACCCGCGAGACCCACCGCACCCGGCTCGCGGTCACCCTCGGCGCCGGCTACGGCGTGCTCGGCGTCCTCGGGTTCGTGGTCACCGGCTTCGCGGGCGCGGCGGGCACGCTGGTCGTGTTCAAGGTCGACCCGCTGCAGAACCTGATCCACCTGCTGCTGGGCTGGTACCTGCTGCACACCGCGCACGCCGGCACGTGCCACGGCCGGCGTCCCTGGCTGCTCACCGCGCTGGCCTGCGTGCCGGCGCTGCTGGTGCTCGAGCCGACCGGCGCGATGGTCGTGCTGCACGTCGCGACGATCGCCGCCGCCCTGGCCGCGGCGGTACCGAAGCAGGACCAGGCACACGCAGGCGAACACCGGCAGCCACGTCCCGCGCTCCAGCACCCATAGGGCGTCCGACGGCGGCGTGTGCAGGCCGCGCAACGAGCCGAACGCGGAACCGGCCAACGTCACCACCAGCACCGCGCTCTGGTGCACCAGGAAGATCGGCAACGCCCGC
The DNA here is from genome assembly GCF_016695385.1 of Saccharothrix sp. 6-C. Lineage (NCBI taxonomy): Bacteria > Bacillati > Actinomycetota > Actinomycetes > Pseudonocardiales > Pseudonocardiaceae > Saccharothrix > Saccharothrix sp. 6-C. Next base: position 7,422,361 of record NZ_CP064192.1, read on the forward strand.
GCGTTCAGCGCCCGCGCGATCGGCCTCCGGGCCAGGGACGCCGGCCGGACCAGCAGCACCAGCCCCACCTGCGCCAGCGCCAGGGCCAGCGCGGCGGCCGACGGCGGCGACAGGTTCGACTCCGCCGCGCCGGGCACGCCGACCGCGCTCACCGGGTACCCGGCGGCCAGCAGCGACGCGAACGCCACCCCGCCGCCCACGGCCAACGCCGCACCCCACGAACGGCGGTGACCCCGCTGGGCCGCGAGCACGCCCACCTGCCACGGCGCCCACCACACCGCGACCGCGGTCACCCAGCCGACGTCCACCCAGCCGACGTCCACGGCTACCAGCACGACCGGGATCACCACGCCCCACCACCCCAGTCGCCGCAGCAACGGCGTGCAGGCCGACAGCACGACGTACACGCCGAGGAACCACAGCGGCGTCATGACGAGGTACCCGACGGTCATCACGGTCTGCTGCGACAACCCGCGCATCGACAGTCCGAACAGGACCGCCACCCACGCGCCGAGCAGCACCGCCACGGGCGGCACGAGCTTGCGCACCCGCGACCACCACGGCGCGCCCGAGCGCACCGCGCCGAACCCGCCGGTGAAGAAGAACAGACCCAACGTCTGGAGCACCCAGGTCGCCGGCGCCAGCTCCGGCATCCACCGCAGCGGGCTGTCGACCACCAGCCCGTCACCCGTCAGCACCACGGCCGTCACCAGCCAGTGCCCCAGCACGACCCCGGCGATGGCGACGGCCCGCGCCGCGTCGACCACCGGATCCCGGCTCACGGCGTCTCCCCCGCCGCGATCCGGGCCAGGGCGCGCAACGACGCCGTGCCCTCCCGGAAGTACTCGTCGTGCCCGATGTCGCCGACGTCGAGCACCCGCGCGCCGAACGCCGGGTCGACCGGGTCGGCGCCGTGCCCCAGGTCGCCCAGCCGCACCGCCGGCACCCAGCGCGTCCAGTCCCGGCCGCCGCGCGCCGCCCAGACCCGCGCGCCGGACGTGACGGCGTCCACCCGCACGCCGGGCGACCCGAGGAGCACCACGTCGTCCACGGTCGGCTGGGCCAGCCCGCACACCACGGACCCGTAGCTGTGGCACAGCAGGTGCACGTGCCCGGGCAACGTCCGCACGTACTCGTCCAGCGCGACCGCGCCCGCCCGCGCCAGCCGGCCGCCCGCCGCGTCCACGCCGAGCCCGGACGGCGTCCGGTACCCCAGCCACGCGACCACCGCGACGTCGTCCCGCCCCACGGCGGCGTGCAGGTCGCGCGCCATCCGCCCGACCGTCGCGCCGAACCGCCGTCCGTCCACATCGGACCCCGGGACCACGACGGCGACGTGCGCGGCCCGGGAGAGGTCGCCGTGCACCTCGATCCGGGGCGTGAACGGCGGCGGGTCGCCACCCGGCACCGCCAGGACCAGCAGCGCGGCCACCAACGCGATCTTCTTCGGCATGGCGTCGACGCTAGGGAGACCACGCCGCGCGGATCGTCACCCCGCGGTGCCGATCCCGAGGCCCTACCCGGGTACCACGAGGCCGGACTCGTAGGCCGCGATCACGGCTTGCGCGCGGTCGCGCAGGCCGAGCTTCATCAGCACCCGGCTCACGTGCGTCTTCACCGTCTGCTCGGCCAGCACCAGGTGCGCGGCGATCTCGCCGTTCGACAGGCCCTGCGCGATCAGCCCCAGCACCTCGGTCTCCCGCTCGGTCAACGCGGACAGCGCGGCGGGCTTGACCACCCGCACCGGCTGCGCCTTCACGAAGTCCTCGATGAGCCGCTTGGTCACCGAGGGCGCCAGCAGGGCCTCGCCGCGCGCCACCACCCGCACCGCGGCCAGCAGCTCGCTCGCGGGCGCGTGCTTGAGCAGGAACCCGCTCGCACCGGCCCGCAACGCCTCGTAGACGTAGTCGTCGAGGTCGAACGTGGTCAGCACGAGCACCTTGACCGGGTCGTCGGCCAGCAGCCTGGTCGCGGTCAGCCCGTCCATCTCCGGCATCCGCACGTCCATCAGCACCACGTCCGGCCGCAGCCGGCGGACCTCGCCGACGGCGGCGACGCCGTCGCCGGCCGACCCGACCACGCTGATGTCCGGCTGGGCGTCCAGCAGCGCGGAGAAGCCCTCGCGCACCATCTCCTGGTCGTCCGCCACCAGCACCCGGATCATCGCCGGCCCACCGGAACCGTCGCCCGCACCGCGAACCCCCCGTCCGAGGTCGGTTCGGCGGTCAGCGAACCGCCGTGCACCGCCACCCGTTCCCGCATGCCCCTGAGCCCGTGCCCGCCGCCACCGCCGAGCGACGGCCCTCCCACCGTGTTCCGCACGACGACCCGCAGCTCGTCGTCGACCAGGTCGACGGCCACCGACGTGGTCGAGCCGGGCGCGTGGCGACCGGCGTTCGTGAGCGCCTCCTGCACGATCCGGTACGCGGTCAGGCCGACCGCCCCCGGCACCTCGGCGTCGGTGACGGCCGCGTCGGCGTGCAGCGACCTGATGTCGGCCAGCCCCGGCTGCGGCGTCCGCTCGGCCTGCCGGCCGGACTCCCGGAGCACACCGAGCAGCTGCTGCATGTCGGTGATCGCGGCCCGGGCCGCCGCACCCAGCTCGGCGAACTCCCGCTCGCCGGCCTCGGGCAGGTCCGCGATCCGGTAGGGCGCGGTCTCGCACCGGACCACCACCAGCGACATGTGGTGCGCGACCACGTCGTGCATCTCGCGGGCGATCCGGGCGCGCTCGACCAGCGCCGCCTTCTCGTCCTGCTCCGCGTGGAACCGCCGCTCGGCCCGGCCGCGCGCGCCCACCGCGTACCCGAGCACGAGCACCACCAGCAGCAGGGCGATGTCCTGCAGGACGTCGGCGCCCTGGTCCATCGCGAGCAGCACGGCGCACGTGATCGACGCCACGAGCAGCACGACCCGGCCGCGGTGCGCGGTCGCGACCGCCAGCAGCACCGGCACGTACCACCACCACTGCCAGCTGCCCAGGACCGACGGCTCGGACGGCATCAGCAGCCGGGTGGCCACCAGGCCGGCCGTGGCCAGCCGCCACGCCACGAGCGTGGAGCGCAGGGTCAGCGCGGTGCTGCCGGCGACGACGGCGAACAGCAGCGGCCACCAGCCGTCCGGGTCCTCCGCCGTGACGTAGTCCGAGCTCACGCCCGTCGCGATGATCAGGCCGTAGAGCAGCACGAGCGCCACCAGCGGGTGGCGGAAGCGGAAGCCGTCGAAGACCCGCGACCGGTCGCGGAACAGCACGACCTGGAGGACAGTGCGGATCACGGCCCCGATGCTAGGCGGCGGGACCGCGTCGGCACATGCCACCAGGGTCTGTCATACCCGGGTACGACGCGCCCGACCGCGCCATACCCGAGAGGCGGCGCGCCGGACAAGCCGTTGCGGTGGGCGAACGCCACCGGGTAGGCAATATGCAGAGCTGTGCGCCCCTACTCCGTGTTGGAAGATGGCTGAATGCACCCGCAGCAAGATCCGGATCGCTGGTCGCGGCTCCAGGCCGTGGCCGGTGAGGCCCTGACCGCAGCCAAGGTCGGGGAGGACGCGGTCGCGGTCGACCTCGTCACCGGGTACCTCAGCGGCTCGCCCGAGGGCAACGAGGAGATCCGGGAGCTGGTGCTCCTGCTGTTCTCCGAGTGCAGCGACATGGTCGCCGCGCTCGGCTCGGGCGGTGCGACCCCGGTCAAGATGCAGGTCTTCGACGAGGACGGGCAGGAGGTGCCGATCGACGACGCCGACCCGCCGGTGCGCACCGCGATCCGCACGCTGCTCGCCGAGGTGCACGGCGACCAGGAGGCCGCGGCCGAGCAGATCGAGATCGCGCTGGCCAACGGGCAGCCGCAGGAGCTGGCCACGGTGGTGCTCCAGGCCCTGCGGTGGACGGTGAAGCTGGCCGTGGAGTGCGGCCTGCGCGACCTGCCCGTGTCGCCGTGGATCGCGACCGCCCTGGACGAATAGTCCCCTTCGCCCGGTTCCGCCGCGCCTCGTCGCCGGCAAAACAGTAAAGAGCCTTGCCTTTTTATTTGGTCTAGACCACTCTCCGAGGTGGGCGCGATTCACCCTGCCGATCCCGCCGAGGAGGACCCCTTCATGTCACGACGAGCGCTGTCACGGCGCACGAGCGCGCTGCTCGCAGCAGGCGCGATAGCCGTAGGTTCACTGATCGTCGGCCCGGCCGCGCAAGCGGCGCCGGGCGTCACCGCCACCTTCGCCAAGACCCAGGACTGGGGCAGCGGCTTCGAGGCCAAGTTCACCGTCGCCAACGGCGGACCGTCCGCCATCAGCTCCTGGCGCGTCGAGTTCGACCTGCCCGCGGGCACCTCCCTCGGGTCGTACTGGGACGCACTTGTCACCCGAACGGGTGATCATTACGTGGCGTCCAACCGCGAGTACAACGGCGCCCTGGGCGTCGGCGCGTCGGCGAGCTTCGGCTTCGTCGGCACCGGTTCCGGCGCGCCGCTCAACTGCACCGTCAACGGGGCTCCCTGCACCGGTGGCGGCGGCGGCGACACGGTCGCGCCCGGAGCGCCCGGCTCCCTGCGCGTCACCGGCACCACCAGCAACTCCGTCTCCCTGTCCTGGACCGCGTCGACCGACAACGTCGGCGTGACCGCGTACGACGTGTACCGGGGCACGTCGGTCGCCACCACCGTCACGGGCACCACGGCCACCGTGACCGGCCTGAACGCCTCCACCGCGTACACCTTCGCGGTGCGTGCGCGCGACGCCGCGTCGAACACCTCCGGCCCGTCGAACCAGGTCTCCGCGACCACCCAGCCGGGCACCAACCCGACCGGCGGGCGCGGCGCGCCCTACCTGTTCCTCGGCTGGGGCAACCCGCCCGCGCCTGCCACGATCATGAGCGCCACCGGCGTCAAGTGGTTCACCATGGCGTTCGTGCTGTCGTCCGGCGGCTGCAACCCCGCGTGGGACGGCAACCGGCCGCTGGCCGGCGGCATCGACGCGCAGGCCATCCAGCAGATCCGCGCGGCCGGCGGGGACGTCGTGCCGTCGTTCGGCGGGTGGAGCGGCAACAAGCTCGGCCCGAACTGCTCGACCCCGCAGGCGCTGGCCGGCGCGTACCAGCAGGTCATCAACGCCTACGGGCTCAAGGCCATCGACATCGACATCGAGAACACCGACGAGTTCGAGAACGCCGCCGTGCAGGACCGGATCCTGGAGGCGCTCAAGATCGTCAAGGCGGCCAACCCGGGCATCCAGACGATCGTCACGTTCGGCACCACGACCACCGGCCCGAACTCGTGGGGCAACCGGCTGATCGAGCGGGCGGCGGCGATCGGCGCGGGCGTCGACGTGTTCACGATCATGCCGTTCGACTTCGGCAGCTCGAACATCGGCACGGACACGATCAACGCCGCCACCGGGCTGAAGAACAAGCTGAAGGCCACGTTCGGGTGGTCGGACGCGCAGGCGTTCGGGCACGTCGGCATCTCGGGCATGAACGGCCTGTCCGACCAGCGCGAGGTGACGACCACCCAGACGTGGACGCAGCTGCGCGACTGGTCGAAGTCCAACGGGCTGGCCCGGTTCGCGTTCTGGGCGGTCAACCGCGACCGCGGCGGGTGCGACGGCCAGGTGTCGTCCACGTGCAGCGGCATCCCGCAGGCCGACTGGGAGTTCACCCGCATCACGGCCGGGTTCTAGCCGGTTCCGAGCAGTTCCGAGACCAGCTTCGACACCTGGTCGACCTCGATGAGGAACGCGTCGTGGCCGTAGGGCGAGGTCACCACGCGCAGGTCGCCGGCGCCGGGCACGGCGTCGGCGACCTCGGCCTGCTGCCGCAGCGGGTACAGGCGGTCGGAGTCGATGCCCGCCACCAGGGTCCTCGCCGTGACCCGGCGCAGCGCGGCCCGCACACCGCCGCGCCCACGCCCCACGTCGTGGCTGTTCATGGCCTCGGTGAGGGTGGCGTAGCTGGCCGGGTCGAACCGGCGGACCAGCTTGTCCGCGTGGTGGTCCAGGTAGGACTCCACCTGGAACCGGCCGTCCGCGCGCTTCTCGCGGCCGAACCGGGCGGTCAGCTCCGCCTCGCCCCGGTAGCCGACGTGCGCGATCCGGCGGGCCACGCCGAGGCCGCCGACCGGGTCGAGCCGGATGGCGTGCAGCTGGGCGGACGCCAGCGCGATGTGCTCGGCCGTGGACGCCGCCGGCGCGGCCAGCACGAGCAGGGCGCGCACCCGGTCGGGCTCGGACACCGCCCACTCCAGCGCCCGCATCCCGCCCATGGAGCCGCCCAGCACGGCGGCCCACGCGTCGACGCCCAGCGCGTCGGCCAGCAGCACCTCGGCGGCCACCTGCGTGCGCACCGTGAGGCGGGGGAACCGCGCGCCCCACGGCCTGCCGTCCGGCGCGGTCGCCCACGGCCCCGTGGTGCCCTGGCAGCCGCCCAGCACGTTCGGCGCGACCACGAACCAGCGCTCGGGGTCCAGCGCCCGCCCCGGCCCGACCAGCCCGTCCCACCAGCCGGGCGTGGGGTGACCCGGTCCGGCCGGGCCCGCGACGTGGCTGTCGCCGGTCAGGGCGTGCAGCACCAGCACCGCGTTCGACCGGTCCGCGTTCAGCGCGCCCCAGGTCTCGTAGGCGATCGACAGGCCGGGCAGACCGGGCAGCGCGCCGCCGCGCAACCACCGGCGTCGCCCGTTCGGGTCCCCCTCCCGCCACCCGCCGGCGGTGGGAGGGGTCTTCCCGGAAGTGGACCCGTGGCTCACCGCACCGACTTGGCGGCGCGGAACCCCGCCTCCAGGTCGGCTTTGAGGTCCTCCACGCCCTCGATGCCCACCGACAGCCGCACCAGGCCGGGCGTGACCCCGGAGACGACCTGCTGCTCGGGCGTGAGCTGGCTGTGCGTGGTGCTGGCCGGGTGGGCGATGAGGCTGCGCACGTCGCCGATGTTCACCAGTTGGCTGAACAGCTCCACGCCGTCCACGAACGCCCGGCCCGCCGCCACGCCGCCGTGCAGCTCGAACGACACCACGCCGCCCGCGCCGGTCGGCAGGTACTTCTGCGCCAACCCGTGCCAGGGGCTCGACGGCAGGCCCGCGTAGTGCACCTTCGCCACCTCGTCGCGCGCCTCCAGCCACCGGGCCAGCTCCAGCGCGTTCGAGGAGTGCTTGTCGATGCGCAGCGACAGCGTCTCGATGCCCTGGATGATCAGGAAGCTGGTCAGCGGCGCGATGGCGGCGCCGGTGTCGCGCAGGCCCTGCACCCGCAGCTTCGCGGCGAACGCGCCGTGCCCGAGCGCGGGCCAGTACCGCAGGCCGTGGTAGCTGGGGTCGGGGTCGTTGAAGTCCGGGAACCTCGCCGCGTCGGAGTACTCGAACGTGCCGCCGTCCACGACCACGCCCGCGACCGCGGTGCCGTGCCCGCCGAGGTACTTCGTGGCCGAGTGGACCACGATGTCCGCGCCGTGCTCGATCGGCCGCACGAGGTAGGGCGTGGGCACGGTGTTGTCCACCACCAGCGGCACGCCCGCCGCGTGCGCCACCTCGGCGACCGCCGCGATGTCCAGCACGGTGCTGCGCGGGTTGGCCAGCGACTCGGCGAAGAACAGCTTGGTGTTCGGCCGCACGGCGGCGCGCCAGGCGTCCAGGTCGTCGGGGTCGTCCACGAAGGACACCTCGATGCCCAGCTTGGGCAGCGTGTAGTGGAACAGGTTGTAGGTGCCGCCGTAGAGGGAGGCGCTGGAGACCAGGTGGTCGCCGGCGCGGGCGAGGTTGAGCACGGTGGCGGTCTCGGCGGCCTGGCCCGACGCGAACGCCACCGCCGCCACGCCGCCCTCCAGCGCGGCGACCCGCTGCTCGAGCACGTCCTGCGTGGGGTTGTTGATGCGGGTGTAGATGTTGCCCGGCTCGGCCAGGCTGAACAGCGCCTCGCCGTGCGCGGAGTCGCGGAACACGAACGACGTGGTCTGGTAGATCGGGGTGGCACGCGCGCCGGTCGTGGGGTCCGGCGCGGCGCCGGAGTGGACCTGCTTGGTGTCGAAGGACCAGGACATGCTTGGTGGCTCCTTGTCTGGCTCTGGTTTTTCCGGCACGCCGAAGACACCGGTCGTGCGGGGTTGTCGGGCTGGATCAGCCGAGGCGACAAGCCGTGCCGCTGACGCGCACGCGGTCCACGTGCCGACGGGCCACCAGCGGGATCATGCGCTGAACGTAGCGCCGGGTCACCGTCCACGACAGGGCGTCCACGACTTGGGACGCTTAGGGTTCGGTGCATGCGCACCGCACTGATCGGCTACGGGCTCGGCGGAGCCGCCTTCCACGCACCGTTCCTGTCCACCACGCCCGGCTTGGCGCTGGCCGCCGTCGTCACCGGCAACCCCGAGCGGCGGGCCGAGGTGGCGTCCCGCTACCCGGAGGCCGAGCTGATCGCGTCCGTGGACGAGGTGTGGCGGCGCGCCGACGAGTTCGACCTGGTCGTGGTGACCACGCCGAACCGGCACCACGCCGCGCACGCGCGGGCCGCGCTGGAGCACGGGCTGAACGTGGTGGTGGACAAGCCGTTCGCGCCGTCGGCCGCGCGGGCGCGGGAGCTGGCGGACCTGGCGGCGACCCGGGGGTTGCTGCTGGCGCCGTTCCACAACCGGCGCTGGGACGGCGACTTCCGCACGGTGGCGCGGCTGGTGCGCGAGGGCGCGTTGGGGCGGGTGCACCGGTTCGAGTCGCGGTTCGAGCGGTGGCGGCCGGAGGTCCGGGAGGGGTGGAAGGAGTCCGGCGACCCGGCCGACCTGGGCAGCATCGTGTTCGACCTGGGCACGCACCTGGTGGACCAGGCGGTGGCGCTGTTCGGGCGCCCGACGCGCGTGTACGCGGAGGTGCGGACGTTGCGCGCCGGCGCTCGCGCGCACGACGACGCGTTCCTGGCGCTGACCCACCCGTCCGGTGAGGTGTCGCACCTGTGGGCGTCGGCGCTGGCGGCGTCGCAGGGGCCGCGGTTCCGGGTCTTGGGCGACCGGTCGGCGTACGTGAAGCACGGGATGGACCCGCAGGAGGAGGCGTTGAAGGCGGGCGCGGTGCCCGGCGGGGAGGGGTGGGGCGAGGACCCGGTGGAGCAGTGGGGCGTGCTCGGGACGGAGCCGGTGCGCACCGAGCCGGGGGCCTACCAGGACTTCTACGCGACCGTCGCCGCTGGTCAGGCGCCGGTGCCGGTGGCCGACGCGGTCGCCGGGCTGGACGTGGTCGAGGCGGCGTTCGAGTCGGCTCGTTCGGGTGAGGTCGTCTCGCTCGCCTGAGCGTCTTGCTTCCTGAATCTCTCAGTGACTAAGATTCTTAGTCATGGGAGACGACAGGCGTGTGCAGGTGCTGGTGGTCGGGGCGGGGCTCAGCGGGTTGACGGCGGCGTTGTTCCTGGCGCAGCAGGGCGTTTCGGTGCTGGGCATCTCCAAGCACCGGGGGACGTCGCCGCACCCGAAGGCGACCGGGCAGACGCACCGGACGATGGAGGTGCTGCGCCGGGCCGGCGTCGCCGACGAGGTGCTGGCCGGCGAGGCGGGCCTGGGCGGCGGGCTGGTGATCAAGGTCGCGGAAAGCCTGCGCGGACGGGTGTTTCACTCGATCGTGCACGAGGACGACGAGTGGGACGCCACGCTCAGCCCCGAGCGCCCGGCGTTGGCGAGCCAGGACCACGTGGAGCCGGTGCTGCTGCGCCGGGCACGCGAGCTGGGTGCGGAGGTGCTGTTCGAGACCGAGTTGGTGTCGTTGGCGCAGGACGACGACGGGGTGACGGCGCGGGTTCGCTCGGCCGGGCACGAGTACACCGTCCGGGCGGACTACGTGATCGGCGCGGACGGGCACCGGGGCGTGGTGCGCGGGTTCGCGGGCATCGGGCGGCAGGGGCCGGGCGAGCTGACGCGCCACGTCGGCGTGGTGTTCGACGCCGACCTGACCGCGCACATCGTGCCCGACAAGCTGACTTTGTTCTACTTGCGGAACCCGGCGTTCACCGGGGCTTTCGTCGCGACGAACACCGCGCGGCGCAACGTGTTCACCATCGAGTACGACCCGGCGCGGGAGTCGGCCGCGGACTACCCGGTCCAGCGGTGCGTCGAGCTGCTGCGGATCGCGACGGACGCGCCCGACCTGGAGCCGGACGTCCTGGAGGTCACCGCGTGGGAGATGGCGGCGTGGGTGAGCGACCGGTTCCGGGCGGGGCGGGTGTTCCTGGTCGGCGACGCGGCGAAGGTGACGCCGCCGACCGGCGGGCTCGGCGGGAACACGGCGATCGGCGACGGGTTCGACCTCGCGTGGAAGCTCGCGGAGGTGCTGAAGGGCGAGGCCGGGGTCGGTCTGCTGGACAGCTACGAGGCCGAGCGGCGGCCGTACGCGAAGCTGGTGGTGGACGGGTCGTACGCGAACTACGTGCAGCGGTTCGCGCCGCACCTGGCGGGCCCGGACGTGCCGGCCGAGGTCGACCCGATGCACCTGACCCTGGGCTACCGCTGCCGTTCGAACGCCGTGCTGATCGAGGACACCGACCCGTCGCCGATGGAGGACCCGGCCAACCCGTCCGCCCGTCCGGGCTTCCGCGCGCCCCACGTCGTGGTGACCCGCAACGGCCGTGAGGTGTCCACTGTGGACCTGTTCGGCGCCTGGACCCTGATCACCCTGAACCCGGCCTGGCGCGCCGTTGCCGCGCCGTCCCTGCACGTCCCCGCCATCACCGACCCGACCGGCGCCCTGTCGGCCCGCTACCGGATCGGCCGGACGGGCGCCGCCCTCATCCGCCCCGACGGCGTCATCGCCCACCACACCACCAATCCCCCCGCCTCCCCCACCGCCCTCACCACCACCCTCCACACCCTGAAATCCCTCTAACCGCGAGAGTCCAACCTCCACACCGCGAGAGTCCTACGTTCACAGCGCGAGAGTCCTACGTTCGCGGCGCGAGAGTCCTACGTTCGGAGCACCTGAATTCAACACTCGGCATACCGCGCGGTCGGTCCGAGCGTTGAATTCAGGGTGCGTGAACGTTGGACTCTCGCGCCCTGAACGTTGGACTCTCGCGGGGGTCAGGGGTGGCGGCGGAGGGTTTCGCCGATGGCGAGGAGGGAGAGGGTGCTGATCACGGCGCCCACGACCAGGTAGAGGGAGATCGGCCACGAGGCGTGGGTCGGCGTGACGCCGAGGAGCCACGTGGCGATCACCGGCGACAGGCCCCCGCCCAGCACGGCGCCAAGCTGGTAGCTCAACGAAACGCCGCTGTACCGCACACGGGTGCCGAACAGCTCGGCGTAGTAAGCGGGCATGGGGCCGAAGACGGCGGCCGAACCGGTGAAGGCCACCACCATCGCCAGCACGACCAGGCCGGTGAAACGGGTCTCCAGCAGCCAGAACAGCGGGAACGCGAACACGCCCAGGAACGCCGCCCCGCCGAGCATCACGGGCAACCGACCCACCCGGTCCGACAGCCGCGCGAACACCAGGATCGCCACCGCCTGCGCGAACGCCCCGATCAGCCCGGCCGTCAGCAGCGTCCCCCGCGCCATCCCGAGCTGGCGCGTCCCGTACGACACCGCGAACGTCGCCACCACGAAGATGAACATGTTGAACCCGAGGTTCACCCCCGCGCCCAGCAGCACCTTCCGCCACGACTCCCGCAGCACCACGGCCACCGGCAGCCGCACCGCGCCCGCCGACTCCCGCGCCTCGCGGAACACCGGGCTCTCCTCCACCGACAACCGCACGTACAGCCCGACGGCCACCAGCACCAGGCTCAGCAGGAACGGCACCCGCCAGCCCCAGCTGAGGAACGCGTCGCCGGACACCGCGGTCGACGCCGCCATCGCGCCGTTGGCCAGCAGCAGCCCGATCGGCGATCCGAGGAACGTCCAGCTGCCGTACCACCCGGTTCGCCCCGCGGGCGCGTGCTCGACCGCCATCAACGTCGCGCCGCCCTGCTCGCCGCCGAGGAAGAACCCCTGCACCACCCGCAGCAGCACGAGCAGCAGCGGCGCGGCCAGCCCGATCGAGGAGTACGTCGGCAGCAGCCCGATGGCCGCCGTGCACAAGCCGGTCATCGTCAACGTCAGCACCAGCATCGACCGCCGTCCGAGGCGGTCGCCGAAGTGGCCGATCACCACCCCGCCCAGGGGCCGGGCGAGGAACCCCGCGCCGAACGTGGCGAACGCCAGCAGCGTGCCGATGCGCGGGTCGAAGGACGGGAAGAACAGCTTGTCGAACACCAGCGCGGACGCGGTGCCGTAGAGCAGGAAGTCGTACAACTCCACCGCGTTCCCGGCGGAACTGGCGAGCGCCACCCTGCGCACCTCGGAAGCCATCCACCCACCCTGGCCCGCGCGGGCGCGCAGCCACCTCGACAGTGAGCCACGTCACATCAGATCACTTCGACAATTACCCACGGGTAGCGCAACCGGGCAGGGCCGACCTGAGTCGATCTTGCCGGAAACCACACGATCCGGTGAGATGCCTGGAGTTCAGCGGTAATCGGCGTCCAGGCTGTGGAGCATGGCACCACTCCCGTTGTTCGCGGCGATCGCCGCGCTGATCCCCGCGTTCTCCGCGCCGGAGTCCTCTTTCGTGCTCAGCGTGCAGCGCGCCGACTCAGTCCTCTTCTCGAACCTGACCTGCGAGCCCGCCGGCGGGCTGCACCCCAGGGCGGACGAGGCGTGCCTCGCGCTGTCCGATGTGGACGGCCAGGTCGACGGCCTGTCGACCGGCCAGGGCCTGTGCACGCTGGAGTACGACCCGGTGCGCGTCACGGCGTCCGGCACGTGGCGCGGCGAGACTCGGTCGTTCGAGGCCGAGTTCGCGAACCCGTGCGTCATGCGCGCGGAGACCGGCCCGGTCTTCGACTTCTGACCCGGCGACCGGCACCGGGGCAGCACACCCGTGGAGGGCCCGCGACACCGCCGCCGAAGTCGTGGCCCTCCACGGGATCGTGCGAAGGTCCTCGGACCTCTCAGGCGACCGTAGGGACTACCGCACCCGAACGTCAACACTCTTCACACTCGTGAAACGGGGACGCCACACGGCACTACCCGAAACCACTACCGGGTGATCGCCTCCCCTGAGCCATCCGTGTGATCGGACCTTTCCGTCAGACACGCACCGTCTCAGGAAGCCCGTTCTATCCTCCGCGCGAACCGCTTGGGGGAAGACGTATGGGTGATTTCCTGCTGTACACGGTCGGTGTTCCGACGACGTTCCTGGCGCTGGTGCTCGGCATGGCCCTGGCCGCGCGCCGCATCCTCGGGCTCCACGTCGGGTTGATCCGCACCACACTCGCGTGCATGGTCGGCCTGTCGATGAGCGAGGCCGCGCTGAACGCCATGCCGGGCCCGGAGACCACGCCCGCGCTGGCCACCGTGCAGGTCGGCATCGCGCTGCTGATGATGATCGCGCTGCTGACCTTCGCCGAGATCGTGGTGCCGACCGGGTCGATCCCGCCGCCCACCGAGTGGTGGCGCGCCCTGCGCGGGCGGATCTCGCGCGCCCGCCGCTACTCCCGGATCACCGCGATCGCGTTCCGCCACGGCCTCGGCCCCTACCTGCGCGGGCGGGAGCGCACCGACACCCGGTTGGCGCGGTCGCTGCGGCTGGCGCTGGAGGAGGGCGGTGTCACGTTCGTCAAGCTCGGCCAGGTGCTGTCCACGCGGCCGGACCTGCTGCCGCCGGACGTGGTCGACGAGCTGGCGCTGTTGCAGGACAAGGTGCCCGCGGCGCCGTGGCCCGCGGTGCGCGAGGTGCTGGTGGCCGAGCTGGGGCAGCCGCCGGAGGACGTGTTCGCCGAGTTCGACGAGCGGCCGATCGCCGCCGCGTCCGTCGCGCAGGTGCACCGGGCACGGCTGAAGTCCGGCGAGGACGTGGTGGTGAAGGTGCAGCGGCCGGGCGTGCGGCGGGTCGCCGAGGCCGACCTGGACATCGTGATCCGGCTCGCGTCGACGATGCACGACAAGACCCGGTGGGGCAAGGCGATCGGGGTGCGCGACCTGGCCGCCGGGTTCTCCGCCGCGTTGCGCGAGGAGCTGGACTTCCGGGTCGAGGCGCGCAACCTGGCGGCCGTGCGGGCGGCGTCCGACGGCACGGACGTGGTGCTGCCCGCCGTGCACGAGGACCTCTGCACGGCACGCGTGCTGGTCATGCAACGGCTGGACGGCGCGCCCGTGCGGTCGGCGTCGCTGGAGTCGGTGGACCGGGACGCGCTGGCCCGCACCCTCCTGGACGCGCTGCTGCGCCAGGTGATGCTCAACGGCGTCTTCCACGCCGACCCGCACCCCGGCAACATCATGCTGCTGGGTGACGGCAGGCTCGGCATGCTGGACTTCGGCTCGGTCGGCCGGATCGACGCGCAGCTGCGGTCCGCGCTGGGCAAGCTGCTGCTCGCCATCGACCACGGCGACCCGGCCGGCCTGCGCGACGCGCTGCTGGAGCTGGTGGCGCGGCCCGACGAGATCGACGAACAGCAGCTGGAACGCGCGCTCGGGCAGTTCATGGCACGGCACCTCAGCACCGGGATGCGGCCGGACGTCGAGATGTTCGGAGACCTGTTCAAGCTGGTCTACCGGTACGGGCTGAGCATCCCGCCGGAGATCGCGGCGGTGTTCCGGGCGCTGGCCACGGTGGAGGGCACGCTGGCCGCGTTGTCGCCGGGCTTCAACATCGTGGTCGAGTCGCGGTCGTTCGCGGACAAGCAGTTCAGCGCGCACCTCACACCCGAGTCGCTGAAGCGCACCGTGACCGAGGAGCTGCACGCGGTGCTGCCCATGCTGCGGCGGCTGCCCCGGCGGGCGGACCGGATCTCCAGCGCGTTGGAGCAGGGCCGGCTGGGGCTGAGCATGCGGCTGTTCGCCGACGAGCGCGACCGGCAGTTCATCGTCTCGCTGCTGCACCAGGTGATGCTGACCGTGCTCGGCGCGACGGCGGGCGTGATGGCGGTGCTGCTGCTGGGCGCGGACGGCGGGCCGCGGGTCGGTCCGGACATCTCGCTGTTCCAGGTGTTCGGCTACAACCTGCTGGTCATCAGCGTGCTGCTCGGGCTGCGGGTGGTGGTGACCATCTTCCGGCCACGCGGTTGACGTGGCCGGTTTGCGGTGCAAACCTGATTGGGTGGCAGACCTGCTGGGTGACCTGGCCGAGCTGCGCCGCCGGGCGCGGGAGGACCGGCACGCCTACTCGTTCCCGCTGCTGTTCTTCGGCGTCGCGTCGTTCCTGGCCGTGCCGCTGCACGCGCCGGGGTCGGCGTCGCGCGGGTTCGACGTGCGGCACCCAGTGGCGCTCGGCGTGTACTGGACGGCCGTCCTGGTGGTGGGCGGGCTCGCGACGGTGTGGTGGTACCGCGGACGTGGCGCGCGGGTGGGCATCGAGACGTCCACCGAGGGCTACCTCGGCGCGCTGGCGATCGGCCTGGGCGGCCCGGTGGTCGGCCTGGCCCTGGACCACCTGCCGTTCAGGTTCTCCTCGGGCACCGCGGTCGGGCTGATCGTGCTCGCCGCGGCGACCGTGCTGTGGCGGTGGAAGGCGCCGCGCGCGGCGACCCTGACGGCGGCCGTGCTGGGCACGGCGGTCCTCCAGCACGACCAGCCGGCGATCGGGCAGTTCATCGCCATCGGCCTCGGCCTGGTGGTGCTGGCGGCGGTGGAGCGCAGCACCCGGTTCACCACCATCACGGCGGCGTACCTGGTCGCGCTGTGCGTGTCCGCCGGCTTCACGCCACTGGAGGGCGTCACGCCCAGCACGTGGTCGTTGGGCAGCGTGGTCGTGCTGCCCGGGTTGGTGCTCGTCGTCGGCGGCTTGGCGGGTTTGCGGCGTGGCTGAGCACCCGACCGCGTCGCTGGACGACGTGGTGCACCAGAAGCACCGGCTGGGCATCCTCACCGTGGCGGCGGAGGCGAAGCGGGTCGAGTTCGGCTACCTGCGGTCGACCCTGGAGCTGACCGCGGGCAACCTGTCGCGGCACATCGCGGTGCTGGAGCAGGCCGGGCTGGTCTCGGTGGAGAAGGGGTACGACGGCAAGCGGCCCCGGACGTGGGTCCGGGTGACGGCGGCGGGCGTGACCGCGCTGGCGGCGGAGATGACGGCCCTGCGTGCGCTCGTCGAACGGCACGTAGCCTCGCGGGCATGAGCATCCACGACATCCCGCTGCGCACGCTGTCCGGTGAGCCGTCGAGCCTGGGCGAGTTGGCCGGCAAGGCGGTGCTGGTGGTGAACGTCGCCTCGAAGTGCGGGCTGACGCCCCAGTACCAGGGCCTGGAGCGGTTGCAGGAGCGGTACGCGGCCCAGGGGTTCTCCGTGGTCGGGTTCCCGTGCAACCAGTTCGCCGGGCAGGAGCCGGGCACGGCGGAGGAGATCGCCACGTTCTGCTCCACCACCTACGGCGTCACGTTCCCGCTGTTCGAGAAGGTCGAGGTGAACGGCCCGTCCCGGCACCCGCTGTACACCGAGCTGACGGCGTTCGCGGACACCGACGGCGCGGCCGGCGACGTGCAGTGGAACTTCGAGAAGTTCCTGCTGGCCCCGTCCGGCGAGGTCGTCGCGAGGTTCCGGCCGCGCACCGAGCCCGAGGACGAGGCCGTCGTCAAGGCGATCGAGGCCGTCCTGCCCTGACCAGGCGGGCGTGCGAGGCGGCCGTCCACCGCCTCCCACGCCCCAGGTCAGCACTCGATGACGTTCACGGCCAGGCCGCCGCGGGCCGTCTCCTTGTACTTGACCTTCATGTCCTTGCCCGTCTCACGCATGGTCTTGATGACCTTGTCCAAGGAGACGAAGTGCGAGCCGTCGCCGCGCAACGCCATCCGCGCCGCGGTGATCGCCTTGATCGACGCCAACGCGTTGCGCTCGATGCACGGGATCTGGACCAGTCCCCCGATCGGGTCGCACGTGAGCCCCAGGTTGTGCTCCATGGCGATCTCGGCCGCGTTCTCCACCTGCTCCGGCGTGCCGCCCATGACCTCGGCCAGCCCGCCCGCCGCCATCGAGCACGCCGAGCCGACCTCGCCCTGGCACCCGACCTCGGCGCCGGAGATCGAGGCGTTCTCCTTGAACAGCACGCCGACCGCGCCCGCCGTCAGCAGGAACCGCACCACGCCGTCGTCGGACGCGCCCGGCACGAAGCGGGTGTAGTAGTGCAGCACGGCGGGCACGATGCCGGCCGCGCCGTTGGTCGGCGCGGTCACCACGCGGCCGCCGGCGGCGTTCTCCTCGTTCACCGCCAACGCGAACAGCGTCACCCAGTCCATCACCCGCAACGGGTCGGTGGCGTAGTGCTCGGCGGTCATCCGCTGCCGCATCTCGGCCGCGCGCCGCCGCACCTTCAGGCCACCGGGCAGCACGCCGGTCTGCGTGCAGCCGCGCTCGACGCACTGCTGCATCACCTCCCAGATCCCCAGCAGCCCCGAGCGCACCGACCGCTCGTCGCGCCACGACAGCTCGTTGGCCAGCATGACCTCGCTGATCGACAGGCCGGTCTCCCGGCACCGCGCCAGCAGCTCGTCACCCGTCCGGAACGGGTGCGCGACCGGTGTCTCGTCGGCCTTGATCCGGTCGGCGCCGGTGGCCGTGTCGTCCACCACGAACCCGCCGCCGACGGAGTAGTACACCGCCGAGTCGACCACGGCGGCACCCGAGTGGGCGGTGAAGCTCATGCCGTTGGGGTGCAGCGGCAACGACTTGCGCCGGTGCATCACCAGGTCGGTGTCCTCGGTGAACGCGATCTCCCGCGCGCCGGCCAGCCGCAGCCGTCCCGTGGCGCGGATCTCCGCCACCCGCCGTTCGGCCTCTTCGGGGTCGACCTCCTCCGGCCGGGAGCCCTCCAGGCCGAGCAGCACCGCTTTGGGGCTGCCGTGCCCGTGCCCGGTCGCGCCGAGCGAGCCGAACAGCTCCACGTGCACCCGGTCGACCGAGGCCGCCGAGGGCCGAAGCCGTTGCGCGAACATCATCGCCGCGCGCATCGGGCCCACCGTGTGCGAGCTCGACGGTCCGATGCCCACGGAGAACAGGTCGAACACGCTGATCGCCATGACGTCAGTCCCCGGTCAGTTCCGCGTACTTCACCGCGGTCAGCAGCCCGGACGCGTCGGTCACGGCCACCTTGAACAGCCAACCGGCCCCGTACGGGTCGTTGTTGATCAACGAGGGGTCGCGCACGGCAGTCGGGTTGACCTCCACCACCTCGCCGCTGACCGGCGCGTACAGGTCGCTGACCGACTTGGTCGACTCCAGCTCGCCGCACACCTGGCCGGACGTCACCACGGCGCCCACCTCGGGCAGCTCCACGAACACGATGTCACCCAACGAGTCCGCCGCGTACGACGTGATGCCGACCGCCACGGGCTCTTGGGTACCCGGCGCCCAGTCCACCCACTCGTGTTCTGGCGTGTACAGCAGGTTGTCCGGATAAGTCACGACAGCGCTCCCTCACGGCAAGGTCCACCAGAGCCCCACTCTGTCCTGGGACCTGAGAGCTTCGCCGGGGTGTCGCGACGGCTGACCGTCGGTCCGACCCGGCTTGCACCGTGGGTGCGCGCGGTTGGGCGCGCTTTCCAGAGTCGCCTCACCCGAGCGGTTCTCGCTGCCTGAGAGTGTGCGGGGTACTTGCTCCTTCGGCGCCCCGGCACGTTCACCGAGGTCTCTCCCGCGCGGGTTCCGGCGCTCCTGGCGCGCCGCGGCCGATGTTCAGTTGGTTGGCCCGCACGCTAGGTGCCGGGCCCGACGGGTGTCAACGCGCCACCGGGCTTGTTCGATCAGCACAACGCCGAACCGGCCCGTTGGTGCCGGCGGCACGATGACACCGAATACCCGTTACCGGACCTTTGGTGTAACAACGGCCGAAGGAGCCCACCGTGCGGATCGCCGTCCCCCGTGAGATCAAGAACCACGAGTACCGCGTCGCGCTGACCCCGGCGGGCGCCCACGAGCTGACCCAGCGCGGCCACGACGTGGTGGTCGAGGCCGGCGCGGGCCTCGGTTCGGCCATCACCGACGAGGAGTACCTGGCCGCGGGCGCGAAGGTGCTGCCCGGCGCGGACGACGTGTGGGCCGAGGGCGACCTGGTGCTCAAGGTCAAGGAGCCGATCGCCGAGGAGTACCCGCGGCTGCGCAAGGGCCAGGTCCTGTTCACGTACCTGCACCTGGCCGCCGACCGGCCGCTGACGCAGGCGTTGCTGGACTCCGGCACCACCGCCGTCGCCTACGAGACCGTGCAGACGCCGAACGGCGCCCTGCCGCTGCTGGCGCCGATGTCCGAGGTGGCGGGCAGGCTCGCGCCGCAGGTGGGCGCGTACTCGCTGATGAAGCCGTCCGGCGGGCGCGGCGTGCTGCCCGGCGGCGTGCCGGGCGTGCACCCGGCGCGGGTGGTCGTGATCGGCGGCGGCGTGGCGGGCCTCAACGCGGCGGCGATCGCCGTCGGCATGGGCGCGGACGTGCAGGTCCTGGACACCAGCGTGGACCGGCTGCGCCACATCGACGCGCTCTACCAGGGCCGCCTGCGCACCGTGACGTCCAACCGGTACGCGGTCGAGGAGGCCGTCCGCGAGGCGGACCTGGTCATCGGCGCGGTGCTGGTGCCCGGCGCGAAGGCGCCGAAGCTCGTCGGCAACGACCTGGTGGCCGACATGAAGCCCGGCTCGGTCCTCGTGGACATCGCGATCGACCAGGGCGGCTGCTTCGCCGACTCGCGGCCGACCACGCACGCCGACCCGACCTACCAGGTGCACGACACCGTCTTCTACTGCGTGGCGAACATGCCCGGCGCCGTGCCGCGCACGTCGACCTACGCGCTGACCAACGTGACGCTGCCGTACGCCGTGGCGCTGGCCGACCTGGGCTGGGAGGCCGCGCTGCGGGCGGACGCGTCGCTGGCGCTCGGCCTGAACGCGCACGAGGGCCTGCTGACGAACCTGCCGGTCGCGCAGGCGCACGGGATGACCCACACGCCGGTCGACCTCTGACACCCCGCTACCGCGAAGGGCCCCGCTCACGTGCTGTGAGCGGGGCCCTTCGGTGAGAAAGACGGCCCGCTCAACCAGCCTGGGGGTCACTGGGAGCGGGCCGCGTGACCAATCTTAGCCGGGAACAGGGGTCCCTGCCCAGCGACCCCACCGATCCGGCGCACATTTCGCCCGGCGGTGGCGACACGCTGTGTGCGCGCTCAAGCAATCGAGTGAACTTGGGTGATAACGGGTAAGTCACGACGCCCTCGCGACCGATGCACAGGGCGGGAACCCCGCAGCTACGGAGCGGGGTCGTCCGCTCGCGCGGCGCTCCGCCGCGCCACCTCCGATCGGAGCGCAGATGGCTGAACCCGAGGGCTGGATCGACTGCCACGACCCGTTCGGGCGGGACCGGTCGATGACCGTGCTCGTCGAGGACGACCGAGTTCTGCTGGTCGCACCGCCCGGCGAGTCCGCTGTGATGTCGGTCACGCAGACGCGCAGGCTGCACCGCTTGCTCGACCAAGTCGCCGACAGGATGTGACCGGCGTGGACGAAGTGCTGCGGGCCGCCGTGCTGCGCCGGCTGGCGCTGCTGGACCAGGTCGCCGAGAGCGGCGCGGCGGACGCCCTGGTGCCGCTCGCGCGGTCCGAGATCCACCGCCTGGCCGACGGCTGGCGGCTGCTGTTGACCGTGCACCAACCCGATCCCGACGGCCGCTGCGGCGCGTGCCCCGGCATCCTGCGGCACAAGAAGTGGCCGTGCCAGGTGTGGACGATGGCCCACCAGCACCTCATCGGCGACGGTCTGCCGCACCGCGAACGCCGCCGCCCGTTGCGCACGTTGCGCCATTCGAAGGACGTCGAGACGACGACCGAGATACCGAGGGTCGCCTCGAAACCACGCCACGCCCTCCCCG
The DNA here is from genome assembly GCF_016695385.1 of Saccharothrix sp. 6-C. Classification (NCBI taxonomy): domain Bacteria; kingdom Bacillati; phylum Actinomycetota; class Actinomycetes; order Pseudonocardiales; family Pseudonocardiaceae; genus Saccharothrix; species Saccharothrix sp. 6-C. Next base: position 7,443,192 of record NZ_CP064192.1, read on the forward strand.
AGTGACCCTCCTAGGGCAGGATGACGCCCGGTAGGAGTACTCGGGAGGGACGCGTGCACGACGGCACTGGCCGCATCGTGGTGCAGAACTTGACCAAGCAGTTCGGTCCGGTCGCAGCGGTGCAGAACCTCAGCTTCACAGTGGAACCCGGTTCGGTGACCGGCTTCCTCGGTCCCAACGGGGCCGGCAAGACGACGACGTTGCGCATGCTGCTCGGCCTGGTGACCCCGACCGCGGGCACCGGGCTGATCAACGGCAGGCCGTTCGCCCAGCTCGGCAACCCGGCCCGGGTGGTCGGCGCGGTGCTGGAGGCGCAGGGCTTCCACCCCAAGCGCACCGCGCGCAACCACCTGCGCGTCTACGCGGCCGCGATCGGGGTGCCCGACTCGCGCGCCGACCAGGTGCTCCAGCTGGTCGGGCTCGGCGCGGCGGCCGACCGCAACGCGGGCGGGTTCTCGCTCGGCATGAAGCAGCGGCTGGCCCTGGCCACCGCCCTGCTCGGCGACCCGCAGATCCTGGTGCTCGACGAGCCGGCCAACGGGCTGGACCCGGAGGGCATCGCGTGGCTGCGGACGTTCCTCCAGTCCTACGCGCGCAGCGGGCGGACCGTGCTGATCTCCAGCCACCTGCTGGCGGAGGTCGAGCAGACCGTCGACCAAGTGGTGATCGTCAGCCGCGGCCAGACCATGTACCAGGGGTCGCTCGACCAGCTGCGCGGCCGGCAGCAGGGTCGCGTGCTCGTGCAGCCGTCGGACACCGGCGCGCTGGTCGCGGCGCTGCGCGAGGACGGGGTCGCCGCGATCGAGCAGCTGCCGGACGGCCGCATCGCGGTCACCGGCGTGGCGGCCAAGCAGGTCGCCGACACGGCGTTGAAGGCGGGTGTGTCGGTGTACGGCATCCAGGAGGAGAAGGCCGACCTGGAACGGCTGTTCTTCCAGCTCACCAGCGGCCAGTACGCGGCGCCGGGCCAGTACGCCCAGCCCGTCGCCTACCAGCAGCAGCCGCCGCCCGGCTACCAGCAGCAGTACCAGGCGCCACCCCAGGGCTACCAGCAGCAGCCGGGCTACCAGCAGCCGTACCAGCAGCAACCCGGCTACCAGCAGCCCCCGCAGGACTACCAGCACTACCAACCGCCCGCACCGGGCCACGAGACGCCACCGCCGGGCTCCCAGCAGCCGGCGCAGGACAACCCCTACGGTCGGCAGTCCGGCCAGGACGGCCTCGGGGGCGGTGCGTGATGGGCAACCTGATCAAGTCCGAGTTCCGCAAGACCACCACCACGGGCCTGTGGTGGGGCCTGATGATCCCGACCGTGCTGCTCGCGTTCGGCTGGGCGCTCGGCACCGGGGCCATCTTCAAGACCGTGTCGGACTACATGGGCAGCTCCGACGCCGAGCAACTGGCCACGCTGCTCAACGTGGACCCGTCGCAGTGGCAGATGTCGGTGTTCGGGATCGCCCGCAGCATCAACGTGGCCACGATCTTCCCGATGATCTTCGGCGGCCTGGCGATCGCGAACGAGATCAACCGCAAGACGATCACCACCACGTTCCTGACCGCGCCCAACCGGGTCTCCGCGCTGGCCGCGAAGATGGTCGTCTACATCCTGTGGGGCGCGATCTACGGCATCGCGATCGTGGCGTCGGTGAGCATCGGCATCGCCCTGACCTCGAACGCGAGCTCGCTGCCGGACGCCGGCGGGTGGCTGGCGCTGGCCGGCGTCGGCGTCCTGTCGTCGATCCTGATGACGATGTTCGGCGTGGGCGTCGGCGCGCTGATGACCAGCGTCGTCGGCACCACCGTGGTGCTGCTGCTCTACATGCTGATCGTGGAGAACGGCATCCAGCTCGTGCTGGCGTCGCAGGGCCTGCCGGAGATCATCGGCTTCCTGCCCAACGGGGCGGTCAACGGCCTGACCGGCTCGGTGGCGTCCTCGCTGTTCCTGGCGAACGCCGGGGTCGTGCCGGAGGACCTGGTGGAGGGGCTGCGCGCGTTCGCCGGCGCGCTCGGCGCGTTCGACTGGTGGTTGAGCGGTTTGATCTTCCTCGTCTGGACGGCGTTGTTCTTCCTCGGCGGCTGGGCAGCTACTCAGCGCAAGGACATCACCTGATCGCGTGATCTTGATCGGCTGATGGAGGCCGCCCCGAAGGTTCGGGGCGGCCTTCGTCACATCCTGAAGGCCGACAGTGTCGGTGGTCCGACCTATGTTGGAAGTCGTGACTTCTCCCGACGGCTGGATCCGCAGACTCGCCAGGGCGTGCTGGCAGCACCGTGCGCTCGTGGTGCTGTCGGTGCTCGCCGCCGTCGTCGGCGTCGGGTTGCAGGCCGTCGGCCCGTTGCTGATCAAGGTCGCGGTCGACGACGCGATGGCAGGCCGCACGGACCGCCTGACCTGGCTCGCGATCGTCCTGGCCGGTCTGGAGCTGCTGACCTTCGGCACCGCGTTCGTGCGCCGGTACCTCGGCGGCCGGCTGGCCGTCGACGTGCAGCACGACCTGCGCCAGGCGGTGTTCGGCGCGGTGCAGCGGCTGGACGGGCCGAAGCAGGACGCGTTGCGCACGGGCCAGGTGGTGTCCCGCTCGATCACCGATCTCCAGCTGGTCAACAGCCTGCTGTCGATGACGCCGCTGGCGCTGGGCACGGTGGTGTTCGCGGTGGCGGCCGTCGTGGCGATGGTCTGGCTGTCGCCGCTGCTCACCGTGATCGCGCTGGTGATCATCCCCGCGGTCGGGGTGGTCGCGGCGCGCAGCAGGCTCACCCTCTTCCCGGCCACCTGGTCGGCGCAGCAGCGCGCGGCCGACGTGGCGCAGCACGTCGAGGAGACCGTCACCGGCGTGCGCGTGGTGAAGGGGTTCGGCCAGGAGGCCCGCGAGGTCTCCCGGCTGGAGTCCCGCGCCGGGCTCCTGTTCGCCGAGCGGATGCGCGCGGCCCGCCTGACCGCCCGCCCGTCCGCGACGTTGAACTCCCTGCCCTACCTCGGCCAGGTGGCGGTGCTGGCGCTCGGCGGCTGGATGGCGCTGCGCGGCGAGGTCACCCTCGGCACGTTCCTGGCGTTCGCGACGTACGTGGCCACCCTCGTCGGCCCGACCCGCCTGCTGGCGAGCCTGATGGTGACGGCCCAGCTGGCGCGGGCCGGCGTGGAGCGCGTGTACGAGCTGGTCGACTCCCAGCCGACGGTCGTGGACGGCGACCACGACGTGCCCGCCGGCCCGGTGGCCGTCGAGCTGCGGGACGTGACGTTCGGCTACACGCGCAGCGAGCCGGTGCTCTCGGGCGTGTCCCTGCGCGTGGAGCCGGGCGAGACCCTCGCGATCGTCGGCACGGCGGGCTCGGGCAAGTCGACGGTCTCGCTCCTGCTGCCCCGGTTCTACGACGTGCACGAGGGCGCGGTGTCCGTGGGCGGCGTGGACGTCCGAGACCTGCGCCTGACCTCGCTGCGCCGGACCGTGGGCACGGTGTTCGAGGAGGCGTTCCTCTTCTCCGACACCGTCCGCACCAACATCGCCTACGGGCTGCCGGACGCCTCCGACGAGCAGGTGGAGGCGGCGGCGCGGGCGGCCGAGGCGCACGAGTTCATCGCCGCCCTGCCGAACGGCTACGACACCGTCGTCGGCGAGCGCGGCCTGACCCTGTCCGGCGGTCAGCGCCAGCGCGTCGCCCTGGCCCGCGCCCTGCTCTCCGACCCGCGCGTGCTGGTGCTGGACGACGCGACCTCCGCCGTGGACAACGCCACCGAGGCGGCCATCCACCGCACGCTGGCCGCCGTGACCGCGGAGCGCACGACGCTGCTGATCGCGCACCGGCGGTCGTCGCTCACGCTGGCCGACCGCATCGCCGTGCTGGACGCGGGCCGGGTGGTCGACATCGGCACCCACGCCGAGCTTCAGGAGCGGTGCCGCCTCTACCGCGAGCTCCTCGCGGGTCCGGGCGAGGCGATCGAACAGGTCGACCCCCGTGCCGACGCCAGGCTCGAACCGGGCCCGGACGGCACGACCCCGGACCTCTGGCCCGAACCCGAGGGCGACGAGCTGGCCGTGCGCGCGGCGAACCGGGCCGTCGGCGCGGACACCTCCCGGGGCGGTGGCGGCTCGTCGGCGCTGGTGGGCGGCACCCCGCCGACCCCGGAGCTGATGGAGCGCGTGCACGCCCTGCCACCCGCCGAGGACGTGCCGACCCTGAACGGCGAGGACCCGCGCGCACCCGACCCGGGGTTCCGGCTGCGCACCCTGCTCCGCCCCGTGCGGTGGGCGATGCTGGGCGTGGCCGGCCTGCTCCTGATCGACACGGCGCTGGCCGTCGCCTCGCCGAACCTGGTGCGCCTGGGCATCGACCGGGGTGTCGTCGGCGGCCAGGCGGGTTGGCTCTGGGCAGCCGCCGGGATCAGCTTCGCCCTGGTGGTGATGGGCTGGGTGTCGGCCGCGGCGGGGACCGTCGTGACCTCCCGGCTCGGTGAGCGCCTGCTGTACCTGTTGCGCGTGCGCAGCTACGCCCACCTGCAACGACTGGGCCTGGACTACTACGAGCGCGAGATGGCCGGCCGGATCATGACCCGGATGACCACCGACGTGGACGCCCTGTCCAGCTTCCTGCAGACCGGTTTGACCACGTTCGCGATCAGCGTGCTGACCGTCGTGGGCATCGCCGTGGCCCTGGTCGTCACCGATCCGGGTCTCGCCCTGGTGGCCCTGGCCGTCCTGCCGATCCTGCTGGTCGCGACGGTGATCTTCCAACGGCTCTCGTCGGCGGCTTACGCGGAGGCGCGGGAACGCGTCAGCGCGGTCAACGCCGATCTCCAGGAGAACGTCTCGGGCCTGCGCGTCTCCCAGGCCTACACGCGGGAGGCGCGTTCGGCCGAGGCCTTCGCCGAGCGCAGCGACGCCTACCGCCGCTCGCGCATCCGGGCGCAGCGGTACATCGCCACCTACTTCCCGTTCCTGTCGCTGCTCTCGGGGGTGGCGCAGGCCGGGATCCTCGTGGTCGGCGCGTACCGGGTGGCGGAGGGCACCCTGTCCCCCGGCGTGCTGCTGGCGTTCGTGCTCTACCTGGGCTTGTTCTTCTCGCCGCTGTACCAGCTGTCGGGCGTGTTCGACGGCTACCAGCAGGCCAGGGTGGGCTTGAGCCGCATCGGCGAGCTGCTGCGCACCCCGACGACCGTCCCCCCGGCCGCCGACCCCGTGCCCGTGGCGCACCTGCGCGGCGAGGTGGAGCTGCGCGACGTCACGTTCGCCTACCAGGGCACCACCAGTCCCGCCGTCGAGGACATCTCGCTGCACGTCGCGCCCGGCGAGACCGTCGCCTTCGTCGGCGCGACCGGCGCGGGCAAGTCGACCCTGGTGAAGCTCGTGGCGAGGTTCTACGACGTCACCGAGGGCACCGTGCTGATCGACGGCGTGGACCTGCGCGCCTACGACTTGTCGGCGCTGCGCCAACGCCTCGGCATCGTCCCCCAGGAGGCGCACCTGTTCGGCGGCGACATCGCGGAGAACGTCGCCTACGGCAAGCCGGACGCCACCCGGGCCGAGATCGAGGCGGCGGTCCGGGCGGTCGGCGCCCTGCCCGTGGTCGCCGCCCTGCCCCACGCCTTCCACCAGCAAGTGGGCGAACGCGGCCAGGGCCTGTCCGCCGGCCAACGCCAACTGGTCGCCCTGGCCCGCGCCGAACTGGTGCAACCGACGATCCTGCTCCTCGACGAAGCCACGGCCGCCCTGGATCCCGCCACCGAGTCCGCGGTCCTGGCCGCCAACGACCACCTGTCCGGCGCGAGGACCACCTTCGTCGTCGCCCACCGCCTGGCCACCGCCGCCCGCGCCGACCGGATCGTGGTCCTGTCCGAGGGCCGGATCGTGGAACAAGGCACCCACACCGAGCTGCTTGCCGCCAAGAACCACTACGCCCGCCTCTGGTCGCACGGCGCCAACACCGAACCAGACCCGAGCGAACTGACCCCAAGCCACTGACCCGGCAGAGGACGCAAGGCGGCCACCGGGAGGGCCGGCCACGCTCGCCCCCACCTCAACCGACAACCCCGCCAAACTTTCCAACTCGGCAACTTTGCCAACTCGGCAAGTTTCGCTACTCTGGCCGCATGGCGACCGACCAAGGCGGACTGCGCGAACGCAAGAAGCGGCAGACGCGGTTCGCGTTGAGCCAGGCCGCCATCCGCCTCACGCTGGAACGCGGCTGGGACGACGTCTCGGTGGAGGACATCGCCGCCGCCGCGAACGTGTCGGAGCGGACCTTCCGCAACTACTTCGCCGGCAAGGCCGAAGCGATCGTCGCCACCCACGTCGAGCGCGGCCGGCGCACGGCCGAGGCCCTCGGCGACCGCCCGGCCGACGAACCGCTCTGGGACGCGCTCGTCAACGCCATCGTCGCCCAGTTCGAACCACCGCCGGGAAGCGACGGCACGGTGCCCGGCCCGCATCCCGCCGAACTCCCCGCCGGGTACCCCGCCGCACTCCAGAAGCTCCTCGCCGAACCAGCCGTCCAGTACGAGGTCTTCCGCGCCCACGCCACCGCCCAGGACGAGCTGACCGCCGCGATCGCCGACCGCACCGGCACCAGCGCCGACGACCTGTACCCGCAGCTCGTCTCCGCCGTGGTCAGCGCAGGCCTCGGCACCGCGCTCACCCGGTGGACCCAAGATCCCACGGGCTCCATCGCAGCCGTCCTGCGCGACGCCTTCGACCAGATCCGCACCGGCCTGCCCGACCCGCGCTGACCGAGCGCCTCGGACACCTCGGACCACGCCCGCCCGACGGGCTCCCAGTCATCCCCGAAACACCTGGCACACCCCCGAACCACTTGGCACATCTGCCAAGACAAGGAACGCGACCCATGGACGTGGTCATCGTCGGCGGCGGGCCGAACGGGCTCATGCTCGCCTGCGAGCTCGCCCTGGGAGGTGTCCGGCCGATCGTGCTGGAACGCCTCCTCGCCCCCAGCGCCGAACCCCGGTCGAACGGCCTGGTCGGTCAGGTCGTCCGCATGGTCGACCGCCGCGGCCTGCACGAACGGCTCAGCGGCCGGGCCGGTCCGCCCGTCCCCAACACCAGCTACTTCATGTTCGCCGCGATGCCGCTCGACCTCGGACTCCTCGCCGACAGCCCGATCTACAACCTCCCCGTGCCGGAACTGGACACCGTCCGGGTCCTCGAAGGACGCGCGACCGAGCTGGGTGTCGAGATCCGCCGCGGCCACGAGTTCACCGGTCTCGACCAGGATGCCGACGGCGTCACCCTCACCGTCGACGGCCCGGACGGGCCCTACGAGCTGCGCACCCGGTACGTCGTCGGCGCCGACAGCGCGCACAGCCCGGTCCGCAAGGCGGCCGGCATCGGCTTCCCGGGTGTCACCCACGACCGGTCGACCACGCGTGCCGCGCACGTCTCCGTGCCGTCGGAGTGGCTCGACCCCGCGACCGGCGCGCTGATCGTGCCGGGCCACGGCCCTGTCCTGCCGTTCCTGTCGGTGCGGACCGCGCGCGGCGGCTTCTCGTACGCACCCCTGCCGGGCCGGCCACCGCTGGTCGCCACGACGGAGTGGGACGAGCCGGCGGCGACCACTCCGATGAGCTTGGACGAGCTGCGCGCCAGCGTCGCCCGAGTGCTGGGCGCCGACGTCCCGCTCGACCCGCCACCCGGCCCCGGCCCGCACGTGCTGCGCAGGCTCGACGGCGGCAACACCAGGGTCGCCGAGCGGTACCGGGACGGGCGGGTGTTCCTCGTCGGGGACGCCGCGCACGTCTTCGCCGCCGGCGGCACCGGGCTCAACCTCGGCCTCCAGGACTCGATCAACCTGGGTTGGAAGCTCGCGGCGGCGGTCAACGGCGGCGTCGACGTCCTCGACACCTACGAGGCCGAACGCCGCCCGGTGGCCGACCGGACCATCACCTACTCGCGGGCCCAGGCCGCGCTGCTGTCGCCGGGCGAGGACGTCACCGGGCTGCGCGACCTGTTCGGCGAGCTGCTCACCCAACCGGGTGTCGTGCGGGTGGTGGCCGCCCTGGTCGCCGGCGCGGACGTCCGCTACCCGGTCGGTGACGACGCCCACCCGCTGGCGGGCCTGCCCGCCCCCGACCTCGACCTGCGCACGCCGGACGGCACGGTCCGCCTCGCCGAGCTGGTCAGGTCGGCCCGACCGCTGCTGATCGACCTGACCGGGACCGGCGCCCTGCGCGTCGACGGCGTCGAAGTCGTCCGCGCCGAGGCCGACACCGACGTCACCGCGCTGCTGCTGCGCCCGGACTCCTACGTGGCGTGGGCGTCGAGCGACGAGCGCCCGGACCAGGCCGGACTCCGCTCCGCCGCCACCCGCTGGTTCGGCAACCCCTGACCAGCCCTCCACACCGTCCCACCCGACGAGGCAACCCCGCAGGCTTCCACACCTGCGGGGCCGTGGAGCCGATCGCCCGGACCCGAGGCCTGCCGATCAGCCCTCGACGAGCAGTTCGTCCAGCTGCTCGTACCCCTCGACGACCCCGGTCTCCATGCCGCTGGCCATCGCCGCGTCCCGCCCTTCGGTCGTCTCGAACACGCTGATCGCGTGCAGCCGCGTCCGCCCGCCCCCGAGGTCCTCGAACGTCACCGTCTCCAGGCACACGCCGTCCGGGAAGCCCTCGAACGTGAACGTCTGCACGATCCGCTCGCCGGGCCGCACCTCGTGGAACGAGCCGTAGAACCGGTACTCCTCGTCACCGCGGGTGTGCGCGTACCGGTACGCACCGCCGGTCGTCGCGTCCCACCGGTCCACCCGCATGGTCACCGAGCGCGGCCCCAGCCACCTGACCACCAGCTCGGGGTCGACGTGCGCGCGGAACACGGCGTCCACCGGGGCGTCGAACTCCCGGGTGATGTGGATGGTGGGCAACGCCGGGTCGGCGCTGATCGCGGTCTCGGGGTGCTTGGTCGTGATCATGATGCTTCTCCTTCGGCTCGGGTCTGCTCGGTGTCGTCCTCGGCCGCCAGCTCGGCGAGCACGGCGTCCAGTCGCTGGTAGCGCCGCTCCGCCTCCTGCCGGTAGCGCTCGATCCACTTCGTCATCAGGTCGAACACCTCCGCCTCGAGGTGGACGGGCCGCCGTTGCGCCTGCTTGCTGCGACTGACGAGCCCGGCGTCCTCGAGCACCTTGAGGTGCTTCGACACGGCTTGCACGGTCACGGAGTACGGCCCGGCCAACTCGTTCACCGTCGCGTCGCCCACCGCCAGCCGCGCCACCATGTCGCGCCGGATCGGGTCGGCCAGGGCCGAGAAGACCCGCGACAACTGGTCGTCCACCGCCATCTCCTTACTCAACCTCTCGGTTGAACAAACCATACGAGCCCCGCCGCACGAAGTCAACCAGATGGTTGAAAGCACAGGTCAGGACCACCCAGGACACCACGTTTCAGCCCTCTGAACACCTCACACCCCGCCGGCTCCCACCGTGCGCACAACTACTCCGAGTCGACGCACCACCGCGGGTGTGACGGGCTTAACCTCAAGTCATGCTCAAGCACCCATAACACGGACCGATCACCTGACCGATTCTGTGAGAGAACACTCGGTGCGCTGCCCCTCCTGTGTGTGAACTGCACCAGACGGGGGACTAGCCTGACCATGAGTGAGTCATTACCAAGAGCGAGATGGATAGAGGCGAGCGCCAGCCGTGTCCAGCAGCAGTCCTGCTTCTCAGTTCGGCCCCAATGAGTGGCTGGTCGAGGAGATGTACGAGCAGTTCCTCGCCGATCCGTCGTCCGTGGACCCGGCCTGGCACGACTTCTTCGCCGACTACAAGTCGACGCAGCGGTCGGGCAACGGGGCGACGGGGGCCGCGGAGAACGGCACCACGACCGCCACCAAGACCGCTCCGGCCCAGGCCGCGCCGCCCGCCGCGACCACCGCCGCGGCGTCGACCGCGCAACCGCCGCAGCAGCAGCCGAAGAGCCAGGCAGCCCAGCCCGGGACGACGGCTCAGCCGGCCCAGAAGCCCGCGGCCAAGCCCGCCGCCAAGCCCGCACCCGCCCAGGCCGCCAAGGCCGCGCCGGTGCAGCCGGTCAAGGGCGAGGAGCAGAAGCAGCTGCGCGGCGCCGCCGCCGCCATCGCGAAGAACATGGAGCTCTCGCTCACCGTTCCGACCGCGACGAGCGTGCGCGCCGTGCCCGCCAAGCTGCTGGCCGACAACCGCATCGTGATCAACAACCACCTCAAGCGCACCCGCGGTGGGAAGGTCTCCTTCACCCACCTCATCGGGTACGCGGTGGTGCGGGCGCTCAAGGCGTACCCGAACATGAACCGGCACTTCGGCGAGGTCGACGGCAAGCCGTTCGTGATCACGCCGGAGCACGTGAACTTCGGCCTGGCGATCGACCTGCCCGGCAAGGACGGCGCGCGCACGCTGGTCGTCGCCTCGATCAAGGGCTGCGAGAACATGACGTTCACGCAGTTCTGGCAGGCCTACGAGGACCTGATCCGCAAGGCGCGGACCGGCTCGCTGACCACCGAGGACTTCTCCGGCACCACCATCTCGCTGACCAACCCCGGCACCATCGGCACCAACCACTCGGTGCCGCGCCTGCAGGCCGGTCAGGGCACGATCATCGGCGTCGGCGCGATGGAGTACCCGGCGCACTTCCAGGGCACCAGCGAGCAGGCCCTGACCGACATGGGCGTCAGCAAGGTCATCACGCTGACCTCCACGTACGACCACCGCGTCATCCAGGGCGCGGAGTCCGGCGAGTTCCTGCGCCGCATCCACCAGCTCCTGCTGGGCGAGGACGGCTTCTACGACGACGTCTTCACGTCGCTGCGGCTGCCGTACGAGCCGATCCGCTGGGTCGCCGACATCCCCGAGGGCGCGGTCGACAAGACGGCCCGCGTGATCGAGCTGATCGACGCGTTCCGCACCCGCGGCCACCTGATGGCCGACACGGACCCGCTGAACTACCGCCAGCGCAGCCACCAGGACCTCGACGTCCTGTCGCACGGCCTGACCCTGTGGGACCTGGACCGGGAGTTCCCGGTCGGCGGGTTCGCGGGCCAGGAGCGGATGCGGCTGCGCGACATCCTCGGCGTGCTGCGCAACTCGTACTGCCGCACGGTCGGCGTCGAGTACATGCACATCCTCGACCCGGAGGAGCGCCTCTGGATCCAGGAGCGCGTCGAGGTCCCGCACGAGAAGCCGCCGGCCACCGTGCAGAAGTACATCCTGTCGAAGCTCAACGCCGCCGAGGCGTTCGAGACCTTCCTGCAGACCAAGTACGTCGGCCAGAAGCGGTTCTCGCTCGAAGGCGGCGAGACGGTCATCCCGCTGCTCGACGCGGTGCTCGACAAGGCCGCCGAGCACGAGATCGACGAGGTCGTCATCGGCATGCCGCACCGCGGCCGGCTGAACGTGCTGGCGAACATCGTCGGCAAGCCGATCTCGCAGATCTTCCGCGAGTTCGAGGGCAACCTCGACCCCGGCCAGGCGCACGGCTCCGGCGACGTCAAGTACCACCTGGGCGCCGAGGGCAAGTACTTCCGGATGTTCGGCGACGGCGAGACGAAGGTGTCGCTCACCGCGAACCCGTCGCACCTGGAAGCCGTGGACCCGGTCCTCGAAGGCATCGTCCGGGCCAAGCAGGACATGCTGGACAAGGGCGGCGAGGGCTTCACCGTGCTGCCCGTCGCGCTGCACGGCGACGCCGCGTTCGCGGGCCAGGGCGTGGTCGCCGAGACGCTGAACCTGGCGCTGGTGCGCGGCTACCGCACCGGCGGCACGGTGCACGTGGTCGTGAACAACCAGGTCGGCTTCACCACCGCGCCCGAGCACTCGCGCTCGTCGAAGTACTCGACCGACGTGGCGAAGATGATCGGCGCGCCGGTGTTCCACGTCAACGGCGACGACCCCGAGGCGTGCTACTGGGTCGCCAAGCTCGCGGTGGAGTACCGGCAGGCGTTCAACAAGGACGTCGTGATCGACATGGTCTGCTACCGCCGCCGCGGCCACAACGAGGGCGACGACCCCTCGATGACGCAGCCGGCGATGTACGACGTGATCGACACCAAGCGCTCGGTGCGCAAGACCTACACCGAGTCCCTGATCGGCCGCGGCGACATCTCCGTCGAAGAGGCCGAGAAGGCGCTGCAGGACTTCTCCTCGCAGCTGGAGCACGTCTTCAACGAGGTCCGGGAGCTGGAGAAGCACCCGATCAAGACCTCGCCGTCGATCGAGGAGGAGCAGCAGGTCCCGACCAAGCTGCCCACCGGCGTCGACCGGTCGATCATCGAGCGGATCGCCGACGCGCACGTGAACCTGCCCGAGGGCTTCACCCCGCACCCGCGGGTCAAGCCGGTGCTGGAGCGGCGCGCCAAGATGGCCCGCGAAGGCGGCATCGACTGGGCGTTCGCCGAGCTGCTCGCGTTCGGGTCGCTGGTGCTGGAGGGCCGCACGGTCCGACTGGCCGGTCAGGACTCGCGGCGCGGCACGTTCGTGCAGCGGCACGCCACCCTGGTGGACCGCAAGCGGTCCGAGGAGTACACCCCGCTGCAGAACCTGGCCGAGAGCCAGGGCAAGTTCATGGTGTACGACTCGGTGCTGTCGGAGTTCGCGGCGCTCGGCTTCGAGTACGGCTACTCGGTGGCCAACCCCGACGCGCTGGTGCTGTGGGAGGCGCAGTTCGGCGACTTCGTCAACGGCGCGCAGCCGATCATCGACGAGTTCATCTCGTCCGGTGAGGCGAAGTGGGGCCAGGTGTCCGACGTGGTGCTGCTGCTGCCTCACGGTCACGAGGGCCAGGGCCCGGACCACACATCCGGCCGGATCGAGCGGTTCCTCCAGCTGTGCGCGGAGGGCTCGATGACGATCGCGGTGCCGTCCACCCCGGCGAACTACTTCCACCTGCTGCGGCGGCACGCGCTGGACGGCGTGAACCGCCCGCTGGTGGTGTTCACGCCGAAGTCGATGCTGCGCCTGAAGGCCGCGATCAGCCCGGTCGAGGCGTTCGTGGAGGACAAGTTCCAGTCGGTGATCGACGACCCGACCGGCATCGACCCGAGCGCGGTGCGCAAGGTCCTGCTGTGCAGCGGCAAGATCTACTACGAGCTGCTGGCCGAGCAGGAGAAGCGGGGCGCCAAGGACGTCGCCGTGGTGCGCGTCGAGCAGCTGTACCCGGTGCCGGCGCGCAAGCTGACCGCCGCCCTGGACCGCTACCCGAACGCCACCGAGGTCCGCTGGGTCCAGGAGGAGCCGGCGAACCAGGGCGCGTGGCCGTTCTTCGGGCTGGCGCTGCCCGAGCTGCTGCCGTCGCGGTTCGTGGTGAAGCGCGTGTCGCGCCGCCCGATGGCCGCGCCGTCGGCGGGTTCGTCCAAGGTGCACGAGGTCGAGCAGCGCGAGCTGATCGCGAAGGCGTTCGAGTAGGGATCGATCGTTCGCGCCGAGCCGTCGAGACTCCCGGGTCTCGGCGGCTCGGCCTGTTGGCGGAGGAAAACCGTGTACTTCACCGATCGCGGCATCGAGGAACTGGAGTCCCGCCGGGGCGAGGAGGAGGTCACGTTCGCGTGGCTGGCCGACAAGCTCCGGGCGTTCGTCGACCTGAACCCGGACTTCGAGACGGCCGTCGAACGCCTGGCCACCTACCTGGCGCGGGACGACGAGGACGTCGAGGACTGACCGTCCACGCCGCACCGGGCGGCGGACCGCGGCCCGCCGCCTCGCGTTCGCCGGTCACCGCTACCAGGCGTACGCCTCCGGTGCGGGGTTGGGGCCGTTCGGGCCCGGGGCCGGGAAGAGGTCGTCCAGGGTGGCGAGGACTTCCGCGTCGAGCTTGAGCTCGGTGGACCGCAGGGAGCCGTCCAGCTGCTCCCGGGTGCGGGGGCCGATGATCGGTGCGGTGACGCCTTCCTGGTGCAGGAGCCAGGCCACGCCGAGGTGGGCCGGGTCCTCGCCGAGGTCCGCCGACAGCTTCTCGTAGGCCTCGATCGCGTCCCGGCGCTTCTCCAGCACCTCCAGGCTGCGGCCCGTCGTGCCGCGCGACCCGCCGCCCTCGCGCTGCTTGCGCAGGACGCCGCCGAGCAGCCCGCCGCCCAGCGGCGACCACGGGATCACGCCGACGCCGTAGTGGCGTGCCGCCGGCAGCACTTCCAGCTCCACGAACCGGTTGACCAGGTTGTAGATCGACTGCTCGCTGACCAGCCCCAGGAAGTGCCGCTCGCGCGCCGCCTCCTGCGCCTGCGCGATGTGCCACCCGGCGAAGTTGGACGACCCGAAGTAGATCACCTTCCCCTGCTGCCGCAGCACGGAGAAGGCCTCCCAGATCTCGTCCCACGGCGTGGCCCGGTCCACGTGGTGCATCTGGAACAGGTCGATGTAGTCGGTCTGCAACCGCCGCAGCGACGCGTCCGCGGCCCGCCGGATGTGCAGGGCGGACAGCCGCTTCTCGTTCGGCCAGTCACCCATGTCGCCGTACAGCTTGGTGGCGAGCACGGTCTTCTCCCGCCGACCACCGCCCTGCGCGAACCACCGGCCGATGATCTTCTCGGTCACGCCCTCGCCCCGCTGCCACCCGTAGACGTCGGCGGTGTCGAAGAAGTTGATGCCGTGCTCGTGGGCCCGGTCCATGATCGTGTGGCTGTCGGCCTCGGACGTCTCCGGGCCGAAGTTCATCGTGCCCAGGCACAGTCGGGACACGGACAGGCCGGAACGGCCGAGCTGGGTGTACTCCATGCGACCAGCCTGCACCAGAACGATCCTCACGACCACCCGGCGACCACGTCCACCGCGAACTGGCCGATCGGCAGGGCCGGGCCGGGTCCGCGGTCACCGTCGACCCCGTCGACGATCCGGCAGACGCCGTAGACCAGGACGAGCAGCGGCGCGGCGACGGACTCGGGGCGTTCGATCGTTGTCATGCCGTGGACCCTGCGGAACTCGCGGTCGGAGCTGGTCGCTCGCGCGAGCGGCCTCCCGCAGCGGGAGGGGCGAGGTAGGCGCGGGTCGAGGACTCCAGCGCGGCCACGCACGCGGCGACCACCGGATGCCCGCCCGCGCCGCGGCGGTAGGCGATGCGGGTGCGGCGGTGGACGTCCAGCGGCACCAGGCGGACGTCGGCCGGCGGGCGGGTCGCGCCCAGCTCGGGCACGAGCGCGACGCCCTGCCCGGCGGCGACGAGGGCGAGCACGGCGGTGAAGTCGTCGGCGTGGTGGCGCACCCCGGCGGTGAAACCGGCCGCCTGGCAGACCCTCATCGCCACGGTGTGGCACAGCGTGCCGGGGCTGCCCACGATCCACGCCGCGTCACGCGTGCTCGCGATCGCGTCTTCGGGCCGACCACCGGGCCGACCACCCGGCCGGTCGTCGGGCGGGCCGTCGGGTGGGCCGTCGGCGGGCACCGCGAGGAACACCTTCTCGTCCAGCAGCCGCACCGAGTCCACGCCGGGGTCGGACTCGACCGGCGCGATGTCGTAGTCGTGCCACAGCGCCACGTCCAACCGCCCGTCGCGCAACGCGTCCGGCATGTCGACCGGGTCCAGCTCGGTGACCATCAGGTCGAGCGCCGGGTGGTCGCGGCCCAGCGCGACCAGCGCGGCCGGCAGCAGGGTCGGCACGGCGCTGGGGAACGCGCCGATCCGCACCGCGCCGGACAGGCCGGTGCGCGCGGCGGCCAGCGTGGCGGTCGCCGCTTCGAGGGCGGCCAGGATCGTCTCGGCGTGCCGGACGAGCGCGGTGGCGGCGGGCGTGAGGGTCACGCCGCGGCCGGTGTGCTCCAGCAGCGGCACGCCCGCTTCGCGTTGCAGGGCGGCGAGCTGCTGCGACACGGCGGAGGCCGTGTAGGCGTGGGCGCGGGCGACGGCGGCGATCGTGCCCAGTCGGGCCAGGTCGCGCAGGAGCCGCAGGCGGCGGACGTCGAGCATCAGTTCAGCTTACGGTTGCCGTGAGGAACACGAACTGGTGCTTCACGGTTCGGCCGGGCACCGTGGGCGGTATGACGCTCACCGGCCTGCACGTCCCGCTGATCACGCCGTTCGACCGGTCGGGGGCCGTGGCCCTCGACGCCCTGGAAGCCCTCGCCCACCAGGCGTTGGACGACGGCGCGCGTGGCCTGGTGGCGTTGGGCACCACGGCGGAGCCCTCGTCGCTCAGCCCGGTGGAGCAGCAGGCGGTGCTCGGGGTGGTCACCCGGGTCTGCCGTGAGCGCCACGCGCCGCTGATCGTCGGCGCGAACACCGCGCAGGCCCTCCAGGCGTTGGCCGACCACCCGGAGGTGGTGGCGTCGCTGACCGTGGTGCCGTCGTTCGTCCGGCCGGGCGAGGACGGCGCGCTGGCCCACCTGACCCGGCTGGCCGCCGACAGCCCGGTGCCGCTGGTCGTGTACGACATCCCGTACCGGACGGGTCAGTACCTGTCCGCGGCGGCGCTGCGACGCCTCGGCGACGTGCCCGGCGTGGTGGGTCTGAAGTACGCGGCGGGCGGGATCAACGCCGACACCGTCGAGCTGTTCGCCGACCTGCCGTCCGACCTGGCCGTCCTGGGCGGTGACGACACGTTCATCTCGCCGCTGCTGGCGCTCGGCGCGCACGGCGGCATCCTGGCGTCGGCGCACGTCGCCACCGCCGGGTTCGTCCGGCTGATCGACGCCTGGCACGCCGGTGACGTGGCCGCGGCGCGGGCCCTGGGCGGGCGGCTGGGCCGGCTGTCGGCGACGCTGTTCGCCGAGCCGAACCCGACCGTCGTCAAGGCCGTGCTGCACGCCCAGGGCCGGATCCCGACCCCGGACGTCCGCCTCCCGCTGCTGCCGGCGCACCCCGACAGCACCTCCGCGGCCCTCGCCGCCCTCGACTCGACGGCCCCGGTCGCGGTCGGTCCGAACGGGTGACGGCCGGGGCCGGCCGTGCTCGCCGGGCGCCCGTCACCTCAGCCGCACGCCTGCCCGCCACACGGCGTGCGTGAGCGGGACGCCCGGCCGGTAGGCCAGGTGCGTGGTCGAAGGCGCGTCCAGCACGTGGACGTCGGCGCGGGCGCCCGGTGACAGGTGGCCCACGTCGTCGCGGCGCAACGCCTTGGCGCCGTTGAGGGTGGCGGCGGTGATGGCCTCTTCGACGGTGAGCCGCAGTTGGAGCACCGCCGTCGTGATGCAGTAGGCCATCGAGGTCGTGTACGAGCTGCCGGGGTTGCAGTTGCTCGCGAGGGCGACCGTCGCGCCCGCGTCGAGCAGCCGGCGCGCCGGCGGCAGCGCCTGCCGGGTCGACAGGTCGCACGCCGGCAGCAGGGTGGCGACGGTGGCGGAGTTCGCGAGCGCGTCGACGTCGGCGTCGGACAGGTAGGTGCAGTGGTCGACGCTCGCCGCGCCGAACTCCACCGCCAGCCCCACCCCGGGCCCTTCGCCCAGCTGGTTCCCGTGCACCCGCAGCCCGAGGCCCTTGGCCCGGGCCGCCGCCAGCACCGCCCGCGACTGGTCGGCGTCGAACGCGCCCCGCTCGCAGAACACGTCCGCCCACCGCACGTGCGGCGCGACGGCGTCGAGCATGTCGCCGATGACCACCGCGACGTACTCGTCCGCGTCCACGCCCGGCGGCACCAGGTGCGCGCCCAGGAAGGTGACCTCGTCGGCCACCCGCGCGGCGATCCGCGCCGACCGCACCTCGTCCTCGACGGTCAGCCCGTACCCGGTCTTCGTCTCGACCGTGGTCGTCCCCTGCGCCGCGGCCTCGGCGACCAGCCGCCGCAGGTTCGCCGCCAGCTCGTCGTCGGACGCCGCCCGCGTGGCCTCGACCGTGACCGCGATCCCGCCGGCCGCGTACGCCTCACCGGCCATCCGGGCCTCGAACTCGGCCGTCCGGTCACCGGCGAACACCAGGTGCGTGTGGCTGTCGACCCAACCCGGGAGGACCGCCCGGCCCTCCACGTCGACCCGTTCGTCGGCGGCCGGCGCGGCCGAGGCGGACCCCACCCACGCCACTCGGCCGTCGGCGAGGACGAGCGCGGCGTCGGTCAGGCGGCCCAGCTCGGGGTCGTTGGTGGTCAACTCGCCGATCCCGGTCACGAGGGTGCTCATCCGGCTCCGATCCGCTCGCCCAGCGACCGGGTGACGTCGCTCAACAACCGCGCGACGTCGCCCAGCCGCTCGTGCACGCCGTCGCGCGCCACGACCTTCCCGCCCACCACGACGGCCGCCACGTCGGACGCGGTGGCGGCCAGGACCACCTGCGAGGGCTCGACACCGGCGGTCCGGACCGAGTCCAGCCGGACGGCGACGAGGTCGGCCGGCGCGCCGACCTCCAGCCGACCGGCTTCCGGCCGGCCGATCGAGGCGTGGTTCGTCATCGCCGCGACGAGCTCCGCGGGCGTGAACCGGCCACGCTGCCCCGTCCGCAGGCGCTCGTGGTGCTCCAAGGCGCGCGCCTCCAGCAACGGGTCGATCACGGCGTGCTGGTCGCTGCCCAACGACAGCGGCGAGCCCGCCTCCGCCAACTCCCGCGCCGGCCCGATGCCGTCCGCCAGGTCCGCCTCTGTGGTCGGGCAGAAGCAGACGCCGGTGCGGGTCGAGCCGAGCAGCCCGATGTCCTTCGCGGACAGGTGCGTCCCGTGCACGGCCGTCGTGCGCGGTGTGAGGGCGCCGGCCTCGGCCAGCAGCTCGGTCGGCGTGAGGCCGTACGCCTGCAGGCACGCCTCGTTCTCGGCGGGCTGCTCCGACAGGTGCACGTGCAGCGGCCGGTCCGGGAACGCGCCCGCCACCAGCGACAACACCTCGCGCGGCACCGCGCGGACCGAGTGGATCGCCGCGCCGACCTTGGTGTTGTCGTCACCGCGCAGCTCGGCGACCCGGTCCAGCCACCGGTCCCCCGTGCCGTCGGAGAACCGCTCCTGCACCCCGCGCACGGGCTGCCCGATCCCGCCCGCCAGGTAGCAGGCGTCCAGCAGGGTGAGCCTGATCCCGGCGTCCAGGGCGGCCTGCCGGAGGGCCTCGGCCATCTCGTTGCCGCCGTGGTGCAGGTAGTGGAACTCGCCCACCGCCGTCACCCCGGCCACGGCCATCTCCGCGTACACCGCCCTGGCCAGCTCCAGGTACGAGTCCGGCGTCAACCGCTCCGCCACCGCGTACATCCGGTCGCGCCACGTCCAGAACGTGCCGCCGTCGGCGTTCGTGCGCCCGCGCAACGCCCGGTGGAACGCGTGCGAGTGCGCGTTGGCGAAACCGGGGAGCACGAGGCCGTGGAGGCGTTCCACGCCCAGCGGAATCGTGTCCACAGTGGACACGGAGGTGATGGTCCCCCGGTCCACGCGCACCAGCACCCGTGCCGCGATGCCGTCCGGCAACCACGCCCGCTCGCACCAGAAGCTCTTCATCGCGCCAGGTGCTCCAAGGTCGTCGCCAGCGCCGCCACGCCCGCCGCGCAGTCGTCCGCCTCGGCGAACTCCTCCGGCGCGTGGCTGATCCCGGTCGGGTTGCGCACGAACAGCATGGCGGTGGGCACGTGCGCCGCCAGGATGCCGGCGTCGTGACCGGCCCCGGTCGGCAACGCGGGCGTGCCGCCGCCGAGCGCGTCCCGCACGCGGGACATGAGGCCGGGGTCGAAGTGCACCGTCCCGCCCCAGCTCTCCTCGGTCACGCGCACCTCGCAACCTTCCTCCTCCGCCGCCGCGCGCGCCGCCTCGGTGATCAGCCCGACCACCTCGCGGGTGCGCGGCTCGTCACCGGCCCGCGCGTCCAGCCACACGTCCACCGACGACGCGATCACGTTGGTGCCGCCCGGGTTCGGCACGATCCGGCCGACCGTGGCCCGCGCGCCGGAGGTGGCCGCCCGGCGCGCGGCGAGCACCACCCGCGCGGCGGGCAGCATCGGGTCGCGCCGGTCCTCGATCACCGTCGCGCCCGCGTGGTTGCCCTCGCCGCGGAACGTGTACCGCCACCTCCCGTGCGCCAGGATCGAGCTCGCCAGCCCGACCGGCACGTCCAACCCGCGCCCCTGCTCCACGTGCAGCTCGACGAAGGCGCCCACGGACGACAGCGCGCGGTCGTCGCGCCCCATGCGCAGCGGGTCGAACCCGGCGGCGTGGGCGGCCTCGCCGAACGTGACGCCGTCCGCGTCCACCAGCTTGCACGCGGCCTCCGCCGTGATCGCGCCCGTCATCAGCCGCGACCCGAGGCAGGCGACGCCGAAGCGCCCGCCCTCCTCCTCCACGAACACGACGATCGCCAGCGGCTTCGACGGCGTGAACCCGCGCGCCCGCAGCACGTCGAAGGCCTGCAACGCCGACACGACGCCCAGCGGCCCGTCGAACGCGCCGCCGCCGGGCACCGAGTCGAGGTGGCTGCCGGTGATCACCGCGTCCGACCCCGGCCTGCCCCACCACGCCCAGAGGTTGCCGTTGCGGTCGGGCCGCACGTCCAGCCCCCGCCGCTCGGCCTCCTGCGTGAACCACTCCCGCAGCTCCAGCTCGACCCGGTCGAAGCCGTGCCGCGAGTAGCCCCCGCGCCGAGCGTCACGTCCGACGTCGGCGATGTCCGCGAGGTCGGTCATCCGGCGCTCATCGGGATCGGCACCCGCTTCTCCTCGGCCACGTCGACCGCCCGCTGGTACCCGGCGTCCACGTGCCGGATCACCCCCATGGCGGGGTCGTTGGTCAGCACCCGCTCGATCTTCTGCGCGGCGAGCGGCGTGCCGTCGGCGACGGTCACCTGACCGGCGTGGATGGAGCGGCCGATGCCGACGCCGCCACCGTGGTGCAGCGACACCCAGGTCGCGCCCGACGCGGTGTTGACCAGGGCGTTGAGCAGCGGCCAGTCGGCGATGGCGTCCGAGCCGTCGGCCATCGCCTCGGTCTCCCGGTACGGCGACGCGACCGAGCCGCAGTCCAGGTGGTCGCGGCCGATCACGATCGGCGCGGACAGCTCGCCCGACGCCACCATCTCGTTGAACTTCAGGCCCGCGAGGTGCCGCTCGCCGTAGCCGAGCCAGCAGATGCGGGCGGGCAGGCCCTGGAACTCGACCCGCTCGCCGGCCATCTTGATCCACCGCGCGAGCTGCTCGTTCTCCGGGAACAGCTCCAGGATCGCCCGGTCGGTCTTCGCGATGTCGGCCGGGTCGCCGGACAGCGCCGCCCAGCGGAACGGGCCCTTGCCCTCGCAGAACAGCGGCCGGATGTAGGCGGGCACGAAGCCGGGGAAGTCGAACGCCCGCTCGCAGCCGCCCGCCTTGGCCTCGCCGCGGATCGAGTTGCCGTAGTCGAACACCTCCGCGCCGCGGTCCAGGAAGCCCACCATCGCCTCGACGTGGTCGGCCATCGACTCGCGGGCCCGGTCGGTGAACTCGTCGGGCTTGGCGGCGGCGTAGTCGGCCCAGTCCTCGACCGGGACGCCCTTCGGGCAGTACGCCAGCGGGTCGTGCGCGGAGGTCTGGTCGGTGACGACGTCCACCGGCACGTCGCGGCGCAGCAGCTCCGGCAGCACCTCGGCGGCGTTGCCGATCAGGCCGACCGACAACGCCCGGCCCTCGGACTTGGCGCGCAGCACGCGGGCGACGGCGTCGTCGAGGTCGTCGGCGATCTCGTCCAGGTAGCGGGTCTCCACGCGGCGGCGGGCGCGCTGCGGGTCGACCTCGACGCAGAGCGCCACGCCCTCGTTCATGGTGACCGCAAGCGGTTGCGCGCCGCCCATGCCGCCGAGACCGGCGGTCACGGTGAGCGTGCCGCGCAGGGTGCCGTTGAAGCGCTTTTCGGCCACGGCGGCGAACGTCTCGAAGGTGCCCTGGAGGATGCCCTGCGTGCCGATGTAGATCCACGAGCCGGCCGTCATCTGGCCGTACATGGTGAGGCCCTCGGCTTCGAGGCGGCGGAACTCGGGCCAGTTCGCCCAGTCCGGCACGAGGTTGGAGTTCGCGATGAGCACGCGCGGCGCCCACTCGTGCGTGCGCATGACCCCGACCGGGCGGCCGGACTGCACGAGCAGCGTCTCGTCGTCCTTGAGGTTCGTCAGCTCGCGGCTGATGGCGTGGAAGCTCGGCCAGTCGCGCGCGGCCTTGCCGGTGCCGCCGTAGACGACCAGGTCCTCGGGGCGCTCGGCCACGTCCGGGTCGAGGTTGTTGTGGAACATCCGCAGCGCGGCCTCGGTCGGCCAGCTGCGGGCGGTCAGTTCGGTCCCGCGGGCGGCACGCACCATCACAGCACTCCCTTTCGGATCAGGTCTTCGGCGGCGGCGATCTCCGGCGCGAGGTGGCGGTCCGGGCCGGGGCCCTCGACGTGCTCGCGGAGCTTCGCGACGGCCGCCGCGGTGGCGGGGGCGGGGTTGAGCGGTTTGCGCAGGTCCAGGGCACGGGCCGCGGTCAGGAACTCGATCGCGAGGACCCGGCGCAGGCCGTCGACGGCCTGGCGGAGCTTGCGCGCGGCCGACCAGCCCATGGAGACGTGGTCCTCCTGCATCGCGCTGCTCGGGATCGAGTCGACGGACGCGGGCACGGCCAGCCGCTTGAGCTCGCTGACGATCGCGGCCTGCGTGTACTGGGCGATCATGTGGCCGGAGTCGACGCCCGGGTCGTGCGCCAGGAACGGCGGCAGGCCGTGCGACCGGTTCACGTCCAGCATCCGGTCGGTGCGGCGCTCGGCGATGCTCGCCACGTCCGCGGTGGGGATGGCGAGGAAGTCCAGCACGTAGGCGATCGGCGCGCCGTGGAAGTTGCCGTTGGACTCGACCCGGCCGTCGGCCAGCACCACCGGGTTGTCGATGGACGACGCCAGCTCGCGGTCGGCGACGGTCTCGGCGTAGGCGACGGTGTCCCGCGCCGCGCCGTGCACCTGCGGCGAGCAGCGCAGCGAGTAGGCGTCCTGGACGCGGGTGCAGTCCGGGCCGCGGTGGCTGTCCATGATCTCGGAGCCGCGCAGGATCTCCGCCATGCGCCGCGCCGACCGGCCCTGGCCGGGGTGCGGGCGCAGGGCCTGGAGGTCGGCGGCGAACACGCGGTCCGTGCCGAGGAGGGCTTCCACGCTCATCGCGGCGGTCAGGTCGGCGACGTCGAGCAGGTAGCCCAGGTCGCGGACCGCCAGCACCAGCATCCCGAGCATGCCGTCGGTGCCGTTGATCAGCGCCAGGCCCTCCTTCTCGGCCAGCCGGACGGGTTCGATGCCCGCTTGGGCGAGGGCCCGCGCGGCGGGGACCAGGCGCCCGCCGGCGTCGCGGACGTCGCCCTCGCCGGTGAGGGCGAGGGCGGCGGCGGACAGCGGCGCGAGGTCGCCCGAGCAGCCGAGCGAGCCGAACTCGTGCACGACCGGGGTGATGCCGGCGTTGAGCATCGCGGCCATCGCCTCGGCGGTCTCCAGCCGGACGCCCGTGTGGCCGCTCGCCAACGTCTTGAGGCGCAGCAGCACGAGGGCGCGCACGACCTCGCGCTCGACCTCGGGGCCCGAGCCCGCCGCGTGCGAGCGGACCAGGGACTGCTGGAGGGCGGCGCGGCGGTCCGGCGGGATGTGCCGGACGGCCAGCGCGCCGAAGCCCGTGGACACGCCGTAGGTCGGCTGCTCGGCCGTGGCCAGGCGTTCGATGTGCGCCCGGGCGGTGGTGACCGCCTCGCGGGCCGCCTCCGTGATCTCCACGCGCGCGTCGCCGCGGGCGACGGCGTGGACGTCGTCGCGGGTCAGGGGTTTCGGACCCAGCTGCACGGGTTGCTGCATGTGCCCATCTCAACCCGGCGGACCGATCCGCACGACCCGACATCCGCCGATCGTGTCTGGTATCCGAGACGGCTCGGCGAACCGAAATCGGCGTCCGCGCGGCCGGCTCCACCGGTAGCTTCACCTGGACCACCAGGGGTGAGGGGTGAGCATGGGTGTCCGGGTGCGCGACCTGACCAGGACGTTCCGCAAGGGCAAGGGCTGGCGGCCCAAGGGCGCGGAGGTGACCGCGCTCGACGGGCTCACGCTGGACGTGCCGACCAACGAGGTGCACGGCCTGCTCGGTCCGAACGGCGCGGGCAAGACCACGCTGTGCAAGGTCCTGTCCACGGTCCTGCTGCCGACCTCGGGGACCGCCGAGGTGCTCGGCCACGACGTGGTGACCGGCGCGGCCGAGGTCAGGCGCCTCGTCGGCATCGTGTTCGGCGGCGAGCGCGGCCTGTACGGGAAGCTGACCGCGCGGCAGACGATGCGCTACTGGGCCGCGCTCCACAAGATCCCGGACGCGCGCGCCAAGGCCCGCGCCGACGAGCTGCTGACCCGCCTCGGCCTCGCGGACAAGGCCGACGACCTCGTGGAGACGTTCTCGCGGGGCATGAAGCAGCGGGTGCACCTGGCCCGCGGCCTGATCGGCGACCCGAAGCTGATCCTGCTCGACGAGCCGACCACCGGCATGGACCCGGTCGCCGCGCGCGACTTCCGCGAGCTCATCCGCGAACTGCGCGACGAAGGCCGCACGATCCTCATCACCACCCACGACATGGACGAGGCCGAGGACGTCTGCGACCGGGTCACCCTGATCGACAGGGGCCGGGTGCTGGCCACCGAGTCGCCGCGCGGCCTGGCCGAGATGTCCGGCCTGCACCGCTGGGTCGAGGCCGAGACCTCGCTGGACGTCACCGGCGTCCCCGGCGTGGTCGCCACCGAGACCCGCAACGGCGTGCTGCGGGTCGAGACCGCCGACGACCGGGCGGCGCGCGCGGTGCTGGACTTCCTGCTGGACCGCGGCGTGCGCTCGGTGCACGCCGTGCCGCCCCGGTTGGAGGACGTCTACCTCGACCTCATCGGCCGCCGCGGCATGGAGGTCTGAGCCGTGCGCCTGTTCCTCTCCGGCGTCCGCACGCAGTTCTGGCTGCTCCGCAGGCAGCCCGACGAGCTGCTGACGCTGTGCACGATCCCGTTCACCGTGGTCATGATGCTGTCGATCGTGATGCACGCGGCCCGGCCCGACCTGGTCGCCAACGCGTTCCTCGCGCCCACCCTGATCGGGTTGTGGGGCTTCGCCACGGGACTGGCCACGACCGTGCTCGTCGGCGAGCGCTGGACCGCCACCCTGGAGCTGGGCATGGCCGCGCCGGGTGCCGTGCACTCCGTCTACCTGGGGCGGATCTCGGCGGTGATGGTGCTGGGCGTCGTCCCGCTCGGTGAGACGTGGCTGCTGGGCCGGCTGCTGTTCGGCGTGACCCCGGAGGTGCACCACCCGTGGGTGTTCTGGGCGGCGATGGCGGCGTCGGTGTTCGCCATGATCGGCACGAGCCTGCTGCTGGCGGCGTCGATGCTGCTGTCCAAGAACAGCAACAACTACCTGAACTTCCTCAGCTTCCCCGTCTACCTGCTGTCCGGGGTGATGGTGCCGGTGCAGTACCTGCCGGAGTTCCTGCGACCGCTGTCCCACGCGATCTTCCTGTCGTGGTCGGCGGACCTGATGCGGGACGCCATGGCCGTCGAGGCCGTCACGGGCGCCGGCTGGCGGCTGCTGGCGATCGTCGGCCTCGGGGCGGCCGCCCTCGTCGGCGGGCGGGCGCTGCTGGCGGCGGCCCTGCGGCGGGCGCGCGAGCTGGGGGCGGTGACGTATGCGTGACCAGCTGCGGGTGCTCAAGCACGGCCTGATCGCCTCGTGGACCATGTTCTCGGCGTTCCAGACGTGGAAGACCTGGACCTTCACCTGGCTGTCGCGGCTGCTGATCCAGGCCTGCTTCTTCGCCTTGATCGGCCGGATGCTCGGGTCGCAGCAGCAGGTCGACTACCTGCTCGTCGGCAACGTGGTCGCGATCATGGCCATCGACGCGACCGTCGTGATCCTGCTGGCCGTCGGCGAGCGGCAGGCGGGCACGCTGGCGCTGATGGTCGCCGCGCCGTCCACGCACCTCACCGTGTACCTGGCGAAAGGGCTGGTGAACCTCGGGTCGGGCGTCGCCGCGTCGACCACGGCGTTCCTGGTGCTGCCGCCGCTGTTCGGGGTGCGGCTGCCGTGGCCCTCGGCGGCGCTCGTGCCGTTGATGATCTTCGTGGTCGGGTTGTCGTGCTACTGCTACGGGACGTGCGTGGCGTCGTTCGTGCTCGGGTTCCCGTCGGCGCGGTGGCTGGCGCTGAACCTCAGCTACCTGGTGCTGATGACGTTCTGCGGGGTGAACGTGCCGACGTCGTTCTGGCCGGGGTGGCTGCGCGCGGTCACGTCCGTGCTGCCGATGACGCACGGGCTGGCCGCGATCCGGGCGTTCGTGGCGGAAGCGCCGGGGGCGGTGGTGCTCGGGCAGCTCGGGTTGGAGCTGTGCGTGGGCGGGGCGTGGTTCGCCGTGGCGGCGGTGAGCTTCAACCGGATGGTCCGCCGGGGCCGGCGGGACGGGACGATCGAGTTCGGCGGCTGAGCGCGCGGCAGGCGCTCCCCGCCGGGGAACGCCTGCCGCGGTCATCGTGCCCGGTTCGCGGGACGGACTACGGCGTGCCGATCCAGGCCACGTCCGGGTCGGTGTCCACCGCCAGCGCCTGCGCCACCCGCGCCAGCACCTCGACCGAGGCGTGCTCGGTGTGCAGACCGGGCGGCACGGACCCGCCCTGGAAGTGCTTGAACTCGTTCGGCTTCACGCGCACCTGGAAGCCCGGCGCGAGCTGCACGGCGAGCAGGCCGAACCCGTCGGCGGAGTAGTGCGCGGGCCGGCCGGCCACGGTGGTGGGGGTGGAACCGGCCGGCGCCTCGGCGGTCCGCAGCAGCTCCACGTCGTAGCCGACGTCGTCGAGGTTGCTCGTGCCGGCGATCGTCCAGTCGGCCGCGCTCGGACCCTTCACCACGACGTGCGGGTAGTCGTTCAGCGAGAACGGGATGCGCATCGACGTGGGGTCGGCCACGACGGAGTCGGCGATCCGCCGCACCTGCGCCCGGACGTCGACGCCCGTCACGTTCTCCAAGCTGACGCTGAGCACGCGATCGGGGGTGGCGTTCCAGTACAGGTTGTCACCGAACCAGGCCGCCGGCACGCCGCCCACCGTCGTGCGGTCGCCGACCGGCGCGTCCTCGACCTTCGGACCCACGTCACCGGCGATGGAGGTGAGGACGCCGAAGCGGACCAGCGGCGAGCCGGGGTCCGTCGAACCGGGCGCGTAGAGGCGGGCCGTGCCCCACGCGCCGATGATGCGCTCCCGCTCGGCGTACCCGTCGAGCATCACCCCCGGCCGGTAGTCCAAGGCCCGGGTGGGCACGTCGGCGACCGGGACGGGAGCGGGCGCGGACGTGGTGGTGAGCCGCTGGGCGGGCGCGACCTGGTCGACGGCCGTCCCGTTCACGGTGGTCACGACCAGCGCCGCCGCGGTGGCCGTCGTGCCGGCGGCGGCGAGCACCAGCAGCAGCGGCTTGCGCGCCCGCCGCGGCCGGCGCAGGGCGGCGAGCACCGCCCCCGGCGGCGGCGTGCGCTCAGCCCGGTGGCTCAGGGCGTCGGTGATCAGGGTTTCGGTGATGTCGTTCGTGTCGGTGGTGTCGTTCACAGTGACTGCCTCACGCGATCGTCGGCGCGCAGGACGGCCAGCGCGCGAGAGATGTGGCTGCGGACCGTGACCTGGGCGCACCCCAGGACGGCGGCGATCTCGGCGTCGTCGCAGCCCTCGTAGTAGCGGAGGACGACGGCGGCCTTCTGCTTGCGCGGGAGCCGGTCGATGCGCTGGAGCATCGCCTCCCGCTCGTCGTAGCGGTCGGCGGGGTCGGGTTGGGGCGGGTCCACGCCAGTCAGCGGCAGGTGCGCCTTCAAGCGGCGGCGCCAACCGAGGTACTCGTTGGTCACCATCCGCTTGAGGTACGCGGCCGGCAGCTCGACCGAGCCGATGCGCGCCCACTTCTGCTGCGCCCGGATCAGGACCTCCTGGACCACGTCCTGAGCCAGGTGCGGATCTCCGGTCAGCACGGTGGCGTAGCGCAGCAGCGGGGTCACCTGTGCCGCGGCGAACTCCTCGAAGCCGGTGCTCATACCCCTCCAATGCGCCCCGACGCGGTTTTGTTGAGAATGGGTTCCGTGGGAGGCAGCAGCGACGTGCCGGCGTTGCGCCGAGGGCTCGCGGTGCTGCGCCTGCTCGCCGGCAGGCCGGGGCCGCTGTCCGCGGCGGCGGTCGCGCGGGAGCTGGGTCTGCCCAGGTCGACGACCTACCACCTGCTGGCGGAGCTGACCGCGGCCGGGTTCGCGACCCACTTCCCCGAAGAGCGGCGGTACGGGCTGGGCGTGGCGGCGTTCGAGCTCGGCTCGGCCTACCTGCGGCACGACCCGCTGGAGCGGTTGGCGCGGCCCGTGCTGCGGCGGTTGGTGGACGAGGTCGGGCGGACCGCGCACCTGGGCGTGCTGCACGGCGCGGAGGCGCTGTACCTGGTGCGCGAGCAACCCCGCCGGCCGACCACGATCGTGTCCGACGTCGGCGTGCGGCTACCGGCCCACCTGACCGCGTCGGGACGGGCGATGCTGGGACGGCTGCCCCCGGCGCAGGTCAGAGCCCTGTTCCCGGGCCCGTTCGTGGACCGCACCGGGCGTGGGCCGCACGACCTGCCCGCGTTGCGCCGGCTGCTGGCCGTCGAGCGCAGGCGCGGGTGGGCGGTGGAGGACGGGTACGTGACAGCCGGCTTCGCATCGGTCGCGGCGGCCGTCTTCGACCACGGGGAGCGGCCGATCGCGGCGATCACGGTGACGTTCCGGCACCTGTGCGACACCGAGTGCGGTGAGACGTGGCCGGAGTTGGCGGTGGAGGCGAGGCGGGCGGCGGAGGAGCTGACAGGGAGGATCGGGGGGCGGGGGTGAGGGGGTGGGGTGAGGGGGTGGGGTGAGGGGGTGGGGTGAGGGGGTGGGGTGAGGGGGTGGGGTGAGGGGGTGGGGTGAGGGGGTGGGGGCGGTTAGGGCAGGTGGGGGTGAGGGGGTGAGGGGTGAGGCCGGCTCGATTTGACATGGGGCCCTTACGGGTACCCCAGGCAGGCCAAAGCCGGCAGGCCCGGCGGGGAAGAGCGTCCCGCCAGGCCTGCCGGCTTCGACCAGCCTAAGGCACCCGAACCCATGTCAAATCGGGCCTAGGTGGGAGGTTCCGGGTCCGTTGTGGTGGCTCAGAGGGTGACGGACTTGAGGAAGTCGGCGGCGACGTTGGCGATGGTCTCCTTGTCCACGTCGACGCGCTTGACCAGGTCGGCCAGCTTCTCCGTGGTCAGGGCGGCGGACACCTTGTTCAGCGCGTCCTTGCCCTTCGCGTCGATCGCGTCGGACCGCAGCAGCGGCACGATGTTCTGCGCCGGGTACATCACCTTCGGGTCTTCCAGCTCCACGAAGTCGTTCGCCTTGATGTCCGCCGACGTGGTGTAGAGGTTCGCGACCTGCACGGTGCCGGCCTTCAGCGCGTCCACGGTGATCGGGCCGCCCGCGTCGGTGGTCTTGATCTCGGTGAACTTGACCCCGTACAGCTCGCCGATCTTGGCCTCCCAGCGCTGCGCCCACTCGCCCGCCGCGCCCAGCGCGTACTTGCCGGAGCCGAGGTCGGCGATCGACTTCACGCCGCCGTCCGCGGTGGCCTTGGTGACCACCAGGACGTCCTTGTCCTCCGCCTCCGACTTCTCCAGCACCTCGAGGCCCGACGGCGTCTTGCCCTTCAGCGCCGTGAAGACCTCCTCGGCCTCGGTGGTGGTGTTGGTCTTGTCGAAGTAGTTGAGCAGGTTGCCCGTGTACTCCGGCACCACGCCGAGCGACTTGTCCTGCAACGCCTTCACGACCAGCTCGCGCGCTCCGATGCCGGACTTCACCGTCACCGTCGCGCCGGTCGTCTTCAGCGCACCGGCGTAGATCTCGGCCAGGATCTTGTTCTCGGTGAAGTCGGCCGAACCGACCACGACCTCACCCGACGCGGCCTGCTGGCCGCTCCCGCCCAGGTCCTCTTTGGACCCGCACGCGGAGACGACCAGGGCGGTCGCCGCGACGACAACGGCCAACGTGCGCTTCATGCCGTGCTTCCTCCAGACTCGACCGGCGCCGGCTCTCCCCGACGCCTCGACTGCGACCCGCCCGACCGCGCCTTCGCACTTCCCGCGCGACGAGCCTTGGCCGACAGCCTCAAACCCGCGGGCACGACCAACCTGCCCAGGCCCGCGAGCACCACGTCCAGCACGACCGCGAGCAGCGCGATCAGGATCGCCCCGCCGACGAACTGGCCGTAGTCCAACACCCGCAGGCCGTCCAGCAGTGGACGTCCCAACGTCTCGATACCCACGTACGCCGCCACCGAAGCGGTCGCGACGACCTGCAACATGGCGTTGCGCAGACCACCCACGAGCAGCGGCAGGGCGTTGGGCACCTCGACCCGCCACAGCCGCTGCGCGCCGGTCATGCCCATGCCGCTCGCCGCGTCGACCACACCGCGGTCCACGTCCTGGATGCCGGCGTAGGCGCCGGCCAGGATGGGCGGCACGGCCAGCACGACCAAACCGATGAGGACACCGGTCGTGCCGCCGCCCGCGACCAGGTACAGGAACGTCACCAGGCCGAGCGTCGGCAACGCCCGCAGCGCGTTGCTGCCGCCGACGAGCACCACCCCGCCACGCCCGGTGTGCCCGACGTACAGGCCGAGCGGCACGGCGATCAGCGCGGCGCCGAGCACCGCGCCCAGGCAGTACAGCAGGTGGATGCCGACCCGCACCGGGATCGACTTGCCACCCGACCAGTTGGCCGGGTCGACCAGCCAGCCGAACGCGTCCGCGAAGATCACGGCGCACCACCCGCCCGCACCCACGGCGTCAACCGGTTGCGCAGCAGCACCAGCAGCAGGTCGACCACCAGCGCCAGCACCAGCGTGAGCACGATGCCGATGATGATCGGCGCCAGGTACCGCTGCCGGAAACCGTCGGTGAACAACGTGCCGAGGCCGCCCGTGCCGATCAACGCGCCGACGCTGACCAGGCTGATGTTGCTCACCGACCCGACCCGCACGCCGGCGGCCAGCACCGGCACGGCCAGCGGCAGCTCCACGGTCAGGAACCGGCGCAGCGGCCGGAAGCCCATCGCGGTCGCCGCGGCGGTCACGTGGGCGGGCACCGCGGCCAGCGCCTCGGCGACCGGCCGGACCAGCAGCGCGGTCGTGTACACGGTCAACGCGAGGATCACGTTGGCCGGGTCGAGCACCTGCGTGCCGATGACCGCCGGGATGATCGCGAACAGCGCCAGGGACGGGATGGTGTAGACGATGTTCGAGATCCCGATCAGCGCCGCGTTGACCTGCCGGAACCGGTGGCACAGCAGCCCGAGCACGATCGCCAGCGCGACCGACACGACCAGCGGCACCAGCGACAGGTAGACGTGGTCGAGCAGCATGTCCAGCAGCGCCGCCCTGGTGCCCGCGTCGCTGAGGTACTTCGGGATGTCACCCACGGCGGCTCTCGATCACGTCCAGCACCTGGCGCGCGGTCACCACGCCGGCCAGCCGCCCGTCACCGCGCACGGCGACGCCCAGCCCGGACGGCGAGGACAGCGCGGCGTCCAGCGCGCCCCGGATCGACGCGCCCACCTCGTACAGCGAGCCGCCCGGCACGACCGACGAGTCCGGCGCGACCCAGCCCTGGGGGCGCTCCTCGGCGTCCACCACGAGCCGCCAGTCCGAAGAGGACCCGGCGTCGGCGCCCTCGACGACCGTGGGCACCTCGGCCACCTCGACCCCCGAGGAGTCCACAAAGGACAGACTGCGGTAGCCGCGGTCCTTGCCGACGAAGCTCGCCACGAAGTCGTCCGCGGGCCGGGTCAGCAGCTCGGCGGGCGGCGCGTACTGGGCGAGGAAACCTCCGGTGCGCATCACCGCGACCTTGTCGCCGATCCGGATGGCCTCGTCGATGTCGTGCGTCACGAACACGATGGTCTTGTCCAACTCGGCCTGAAGCCGCAGCAGCTCGTCCTGCAACCCCTCGCGCACCACCGGGTCGACCGCGCTGAACGGCTCGTCCATCAGCAGCACCGGCGGGTCCGCGGCCAACGCCCGCGCCACGCCCACGCGCTGCTGCTGGCCGCCCGACAGCTGCACCGGGTAGCGGTGGCCCAGCTCGGCGGGCAGGCCGACCAGCTCCAGCAGCTCGGCGGCGCGCGCCCTGGCCTTGCGGCGCGTCCAGCCGATGAGCAACGGCACCGTGGCCACGTTGTCCAGCACGGTCCGGTGCGGGAACAGGCCCGCCTGCTGGATCACGTACCCGATGCCGCGCCGCAGCGTGGGCGGGTCCACCTCCAGCACGTCCTTGCCGTCCACCAGGACGGTGCCCGACGTGGGGTCGATCATCCGGTTCACCATGCGCAGGGACGTGGTCTTGCCGCACCCGGACGGTCCGACGAAGACGGTGATCGTGCCCGCCTCGACCACGAGGTCCAGGCCGTTCACCGCGGTGGTCCCGTCGTCGAACCGCTTGGTCACGTCGCGGAACTCGATCACCCGTGGATCCTCCTGCCGATGGGTATCAAGCGTCGAACGACCCTAGCCCTTCAGTCGGACCGCGGCACGGCGTTTCACCATCCGGTCAGTAGGGTGCACCGGTTGTGGCAACCGAAATGGTGCGAGCGCTCCTCGCTGAACGCGGCCCGCACGCCCGCAAGCTGCGGCGCGTGGTCGACCTGCTGGCCGGTGACTGGCACACGCTCGCCGAATTGGTTCGGCTTCCCGCCGTGCCCCGGCGCACCGTGCAGGAGCTGCTGACCGCGGTCGGCGACGACCTCGAGTCCAGTCGCGACCGGTTCCGGCTCGCGCCGGCCAAGGCCGCCGACTACGCGGAGTTCGCCGCCGGTGACGATCCGGTGGACCCGGTGGACGCGCTGGTGTCCCGGCACGGCGAGCACCTGCGGTCGGTCCTGGCCGACATCGCGGACGTGCCGCCGCCCCTGGCCGCGCTGGACCACGTGCAGGCGACCGCGGAGACGGCGCTGAAGCGCGCGTTGTGGTTGGACACGACCTACGACCTGGCCGGGCGCACGCTGCTGTGCCTCGGCGACCACGACCTGACGTCGCTCGCGGTGTGCGCGGTGAACCCGGACGTCGAGGTCGTCGTGGTGGACGTGGACGACCGGCTGCTGGAGTTCGTCTCCACCCGTGCCGCCGCACGCGGGTGGTCGGTGCGGACGGTGCACGCGGACTTCCGGTTCGGCCTGCCGCCCGCCGTGCTGGAGTCGGCGGACCTGGTGTTCAGCGACCCGCCGTACACGCCGGAGGGCATGGCGCTGTTCGCCGCGCGGGCGGTCGAGTGCCTCGCCGACCTCGGCCGGGGACGGGTGCTGCTCGCGTACGGGTTCAGCGACCGGACGCCCGCGCTGGGGCTGAAGGTGCAGCAGGAGCTCCAGCGGCTGGGCCTGGTGTTCGAGGCGATCCTGCCCGCCTTCCACCGGTTCGACGGCGCGCAGGCCATCGGCAGCGCGGCCGACCTGTACGTGTGCCGGCCCACGTCACGCCGTTCGGTGTCGCCCGCGTCGGCGAAGACCGCCATCTACACGCACGGTCCGCAGTCGGTGGAGGCGACCGGGCCAGGTTCGACGGCGCTGGCCGCCCTGGTCGACCTCGCGCCGCGGCCGGAGTCCTCGCCGCCGCCGAAGCCGCGCGCGCCGGGGTGGGCCGACCCGATCGGCAAGGGCGCGGCGTCGTTGGCGGTGGACCTGTCCGGCGACCCGGGTCCGTGGCTGCTGCGGACCCTGCTGGCGTGCTCGCCCGGCCGGATGGCGGCCCTCGTCCCCAACAACCACCCGAACGTGTCGTCCGCGGCGGGTCAGCAGGAGCTGAGGTCGTTGGTGGACACCAGGTTCGCGCTCCGGTTCCTGCGGTCCACACCGGACGGCAAGCACTGCGTGGTGGTGGCGGACCAGGTGCTCGCGGGCACGCTGGACGTCGGCGGGCTGACCGTGCGGGAGGTGCTCACGCGCGCGCACGGCAAGCTCGGCAACGTGTGGCGCGAGGCGTTGGTCACGGCCACGCGCGGCGCGCTGACCAAGCGGGAGGCGCGGGAGCGGATCGGCGAGCACGAAGACCTGGAGCTGCGGCTGATCGACCTGCCCCGGCACCGGATCGCCGAGCTGCTGCCGCTGATCCGCGCCTCGGCGGCCCGGTGACCCCGCCGGAATGCGGCGAACCGCGCCGGGCGGGCCGGGTTCGGCGGTAACTTCCCCCTCGAACCTGGAGGCGCGCGCATGACTCACCCCTACCCCGGTCCGCAGCCGGGTCCGCGGCAGTACCCCGGCCAACCGCCGTTCCCGGGTCAGCCGCAGCCCGGCCGGCAGTACCAGGGTCAGCCGCCCTTCCCGGGCCAACCGCCCTTCCCGGGCGCGCAGCCGTACCCCGGTCAGAACTACCCCGGTCCGCCACGTCCGCCGGGCAAGGCGATGCCCGTGGTCGCGGCGCTGCTGTACCTGCCGGCCGTGCTGCTCGCCCTCGTCGCCTCGATCGGGCTCGCGAGCCGCTCCGGGTTCGCGTTCGACCTCTGGGGCGCGATCCTCATGCCGCCGTTCCCCCGCGGCTACAGCAGCTTCGGGGTCGCGAGCACCGTCTCGTTCGTCCTGCCGG
The DNA here is from genome assembly GCF_016695385.1 of Saccharothrix sp. 6-C. Lineage (NCBI taxonomy): Bacteria > Bacillati > Actinomycetota > Actinomycetes > Pseudonocardiales > Pseudonocardiaceae > Saccharothrix > Saccharothrix sp. 6-C. The sequence goes on from NZ_CP064192.1 coordinate 7,477,613, forward strand.
TCCTGGCGCTCGTCCTCGCCGTGCTGCTCCTGTGCCGGATCCCCGGTGTGCGCTGGGGGCTGGTCGCGATCTCGTTGCTGGCCGTCGTGCACTTCGGGCTGGTGCTCGCCCAGGTCGACTCGGGCCTGCCGCCCTCGGTCGGCATCACGACGCTGGTCGCCTTGGTCCTGTGGCTCGTCCCGGCCGTGATCGCCGTCCTGCCGCCGGTGGGCCGGGCGATGCGGGGCGCGCGGCCGAGGACGCCGAACCAGCCGGTCGGGCAGCCGATGGGTGGTCCGCCGCCCGGTGCTCCCGGCCCGCCGCCGCCCGCCCAGGGGCAGTGGGGCTGACCGGGGGACTCACCCGCCGAGGCGCGTGATGGCCTCGAGCATGTCGCGCGCCTTGCCGAACAACGCCTTCAGCGCGGCCAGGATCCGCGCCACCACGCGCACGAGGTCCGCCGACCGCCGGTTGATCCGGTCCAGCACGACCGCGCCGCGCCCGACCGCCCACGCGGCGAACTCGGGCAGCGAGCCGCCCGACGTGACCTCCGACGCCGCGAGCGCCACCGCGGCGTTGCCGAAGACCTCTTGGACGAACAACGCGACCACGTCGCGGAACACGCCGCGGATGGCGGCGGTGATCGCGCCGACCTCGGCCACGTGCGCCGCGACGTCCGCGCACAGCCCGCTCATCCCGGCGATCTCCGCGGTGAGCCGACCGCCGCCCGACCGCCGCCGCGCGATGCCGTCCAACGTGGTGGCGACCTGCCTCCAGGTGGCGACCGCGTCCTCGAACCGGTCGCCGTGGCCCGCCAGCCAGTCCAGCGGCTCGCGCAGGAAGTCGACGTGCTCAACCAGCCACCCGAGCCCGGCCGCGACCAGCAGGCCCAGCGGGTCGGCGTCCGCGCCCGGCACGGCGAGGTCGGCCTCGAGCGTGTCCGGCGCCGACCCGGTCAGCTCCAGCACGGGGAACCCGGTCACCGGTGCGCCGACCCCGGCTCGTCCTCGGGCGCCCACAGGCTCCGCGGCAGGGGCAGGTCGTCGTCAGCGGCGTCCGCGGCCGGCGCCGGCGGGACCGCGGCGGTCAGGAAGTCCATCGCCGCCGTACCGCCGAACTGCGGTTCGACGACCGCCGCCGCCTGCCGCGCGGCCTGCTCCTGCGCGCGCCGCACGGTGTCCATCACGACCTCGCCGAGCCGGGCGTGCGAGAGCCGCCCGGCGTCCGGCGAGAACTCGATGTGCCGCAACGACCCGTTCGGCGCGACGGTCGCCGTCACCGCGCCGTCCGGGGACCGCTGCGTGGCCTGCGCGCGCCGGATGCGGTCCCGCAGCTCGCGGGACCGCTCGGCCAGGTGCCGTGCCCTGGTCTCGAGGTCGGCGATCATCCGTTCCGGGTTCACCGGTCAGCCCTTGACGTCGTGTCGTCCATCGCGACGGGAGTACCGCCGATCAACCGGCGCGGGGGATGTGCAGCGGACCGAGGGCGAGCACCGCGCGGAACTCCTTGGGCGGCACGGGACGCGAGAACAGCCAGCCCTGGTAGGTGTCCACCCCGATGCCGCGCAGCACCTGGAACTGCGTCGCGGTCTCCACGCCCTCCGCCACGCACCTGCGGTCCATCGCGCGGGCCATGTCGACCACCGCCTTGGCGACGGCGAAGTCCGACGGGTCCTTGCCCAGGCCGGAGACGAACCGGCGGTCGACCTTGATGATCTGCGCGGGCAGGTCCTTGAGCCGGGCCAGCGACGAGTAGCCGGTGCCGAAGTCGTCCACGGCGAACCGGATGCCCCGCTCCACCAGCTCGTCCATCGTCTGGCGCACCCGGGACGGCAGGTCGACCAGCGCCGTCTCCACCAGCTCCAGCACCACCCGGTCCCACGGGATGCCCGCCTCGGCGATGGCGTCGGCCACGATGTCGGCGAACTCCGGGTCGCCCGGCACCAGCCCGGCCAGGTTCACCGCCACGGACACCGGCTTGCCGCCCGGCTCGGGCCAGGTCGAGGCCTCCTTCAGCGCGGTCCGCAGCACCCACCGGTCCAGCTCGCGCATCAGGTCGCCCTGCTCGGCCACCGGCAGGAAGACGTCCGGCGGCAGCAGCCCGCGGTCCGGGTGCGGCCAGCGCACCAGCGCCTCCGCGGTCTGCACCACGCCGTCCACGCCCACCACCGGCTGGAAGTGCAGCGCCAACCCGTCGTGCTGCAACGCCTCCCGCAGCTGGCCCTCCAGGTGCACCTGCCGGTCGGCCGAGGCGATCAGCGCCGCGCTGGCCAGCGACACCCGGCCGGCGCCCGCCCGCTTGGCCTCGAACATCGCCGCGTCGGCGAAGCGCAGCAGGTCGTTGCCGGTGGCGCGGGAGCCGTTCGGCACGGCCGCGCCGATCGACGCCGACACGCGGACCAGCTGCCCGTGCACCGGCACCGCGGTGCGCAGCAGCCCGGCGACCCGCGTGGCCAGCGCGTCCACGCCGCCGACCGCGTCCAGGTTCTCGCAGATGATCACGTACTCGTCGCCGGACAGGCGTGCCGCCGTGCAACCGTCCGGGAGGCCTCCCTCCAGCCGCCGGGCCAGCGCCACCAGCAGCTCGTCGCCCGCGTCGTGGCCGAGCGAGTCGTTGACCCGCTTGAAGTTGTCGATGTCGCAGAACAGCACGGCGACCTTCGACCGGTCCGGCGAGGCCAGCAGCTCGCCCAGCATCTCCTTGACCAGCGCCCGGTTCGGCAGGCCGGTCAGCTCGTCGTGCGTGGCCTGGTGCCGCAACGCCTCGGCCGTGCGGCGGCGCTCGGTGATGTCCTGGAACACGATCAGCCAGAACCGGCGGCCGTCGTCCTGCACGGACAACGCGATGTGCAGCTCGCAGTACACCTGCACGCCGTCGCGGCGGACCATGATGCGCTGCGGGATCTTGTGGGTGCGCTCGGCGTCCGGCGCGGACATCTCGTCGATCGACGGCAGCCGGGTGTCGTCGTCCGGGTGGGTGAGCATGCTCGCGGTCATCCCGCGCAGCTGCTCCAGGTCCATGCCGAGCAGGTCGCACAGCGCGTCGTTGGCGTCGACCAGCCGCTCGCCCTCGTCGAACAGGCCGATGCCGACCGGCGTCAGGGACACCAGGTCCGCGAAGCGCTGGCTGGACCGCTTCATCCTGGTCTCGGCGGCGCGCTGCTCGGTGATGTCCTGCGCCGTGCCGACCGCGAGCGGCAAGCCGTCCGTGCCCTTCACGACCACGCCGTAGCAGCGGAACACGCGCTGCCGGCCGTCGCGGCGCACGATCCGGTGCTCCAGCTGGATCGGCACCTCCTCGGTGGCCAGCTGCTGCCACAGGTCGTCCACCCAGGCGCGGTCGTCGGGGTGCACGAGGTCGAGGTAGGTCTGGTAGCGGGTGTGCTCCTCGCGCGGCACGTCGAACAGCTCGGCCAGCATGTCCGACCACACCACGTCGCCGGTCTGCAGGTTCCACTCCCAGACGCCGAGCTGCGCGGCCTTCTGCGCGTCGGCGAGCCGGCGGCGGTCGTCGCGGAGCTGGCGCTCCAGCGCGCGGGCCTCGGTGACGTCCTGGACGGTGCCGTGCAGCCTGCCGACCTTGTCGCCGTCGAACTCGGCCCGCGCCCGGCACACGTAGACGCGGTCGCCGTCCTCGCTGCGCACCTCGACCTCGACCGTGCTGCCGTCCTGCGCCCGCTGCATCAGGCTCTCCAGGGCGGGCCGGTCGTCCGGGTGCACGGCGAGCAACCGGGCGTTGGGCTCGACGCCCAGCTCGGCGTACATCTCCAGCAGCACCTCGCTGCGGTGCAGGGCGCCGGACTCGACGTCGAAGCTCCAGCTGCCCATGCGCGCGATGCGCTGCGCCTCCAGCAGCCGGGCGCGCTCGGTCTCCAGGGCGCGGTCGGACCGCCACTGGTCGGTGATGTCGCGGATGTAGCCGGTGATGAACTGGGTCCGGCCGTCCGATCTCAGCTTCGCCTCGGCCACGCCCCGGATCCAGCGCTGCTCGCCGTCGGGCAGGATGATCCGGTAGACGATGTCGATCGGGCTGCCGTCGAGCGCCCGGTTGGCCCAGTAGCTGGCGACCATCTCGTAGTCGTCGGGGTGCACGACGTCCAGCACGGCCTGCGCGCCGGGCACCACCTCGCCGGGCCGCACGCCCATCATCTCGTAGTGCGACTCGGACCAGACCGTGACGCCGGTGTCCGGGTCGTACTCCCACGAGCCGATCTGCGCGACCCGTTGCACGGTGCGCAGCCTGCGCTGCTCGTCGCGCAGGTCCTCGGCGGCCTGCGCCAGGTCGGAGACGTCGACCAGCAGCACGGCGTGCAGGCCGGTGCCGGGCACGTGCGTGCGCACCACCCGGACCGGCACGAGCGCGCCGTCGGCCTGGTGCAGGCGCAGGTCGTCGGGTCCGCCCAGCAGCAGCTCGCCGAGGGACCGGCCGACGAGGTCGTCGGCGGAGCGGACCTTCGTCAGCTCCACCGCGGCGGGGCTGGCCCGCATGACGACGCCCTTGGGGTCGCACAGGAGCGTGGGCGCCTCGGGCAGCGCGATGCCGTCCAGCGTCATGTCGCCGTTCTGCGGACGCGCTGGGTCGAGCACCACCGGAGCGCGTCCAACCCGCTTGGGCACGGTCCCACCTTCCCGTGTCTACGGCAGGGATGACCGGCCCGACCGCACCCAAAGACGGCGTCCCTCTCCACGGGCAATATTCACCCGAGGAGAGGGACGGTAGCGCTTCGGAGCGTCATCGCCCACCCCTCAACGGGCTAACGAAACAACACGTTAGCGGTTTCGTTGCCTGTCGACGGGTACGGACGGATGCGGCCGGAGCTCTCCCAACTCCGACTTGGAGTCAGGCTACTCCGTCTTCGCGGGCTGCCAAGGCCACGGCGGCGGCCACTTCCGGGCCGACCCGCGGGTCCAGGGCGCTGGGCACGATCCGGTCGACCGAGAGGTCGTCGGCGGCGACCGCCGCGATGGCGTCCGCGGCGGCGAGCTTCATGCCCTCGGTGATCCTCTTCGCGCCCGCGTCCAGCGCGCCGCGGAAGATGCCGGGGAACGCGAGGACGTTGTTGATCTGGTTCGGGAAGTCGCTGCGCCCGGTGGCGACCACGGCGGCGTGCCGCCGTGCCACGTCCGGGTGCACCTCGGGATCGGGGTTGGACAGCGCGAACACGATCGAGCCGTCGGCCATGCTCGCGATCAGCTCCTCGGGCACCTTGGACGACGAGACGCCGACGAACACGTCCGCGCCCCGCAACGCCTCGGCGATGCCGCCGCGCAGGCCACTGGCGTTGGTGACCTCGGCCAGCTGCGCCTTCACCGGGTTGAGCGCGTCCCGGCCGACGTGCACGATGCCGCGCGAGTCGACCACGGTGACCTCGCCGACGCCCGCGGCCAGCAGGATCTTCGCGCACGCCACACCGGCCGCGCCCGCGCCGGAGATGACCACGCGCTGGTTCGCCACGTCCTTGCCGAGCACGGTGTTGGCCCCGCGCAGGGCGGCCAGCACCACGACCGCGGTGCCGTGCTGGTCGTCGTGCATGACCGGCACGTCCAGCGCCTCGATGAGCCGGGCCTCCAGCTCGAAGCAGCGCGGCGCGGAGACGTCCTCCAGGTTGACCGCGCCGAAGGACGGGCGCAGCCGGACCAGGGTCTCGACGATCTCGTCCACGTCCGTGGTGTCCAGCACCAGCGGGATGGAGTCGAGGCCGCCGAAGGTCTTGAACAGCGCGGCCTTGCCCTCCATGACGGGCAGCGACGCGCTCGGGCCGATGTCGCCGAGGCCGAGCACGGCGGTGCCGTCGCTGACCACGGCGACCAGGCGGTGCGCCCAGGTGTACTTGGCGGCCAGGGCCGGGTCGTCCGCGATGGCCCGGCTGACCCTGGCCACGCCCGGCGTGTAGGCGATGGAGAGCGCGCGCGGGTCGGCCAACGACGCCGTCGCGCCAACGGCCAGCTTTCCGCCTTCGTGCGCGCGGAAGATTTCCTCGTCGCTCAATTCGGTGGTCGTGGGCGGCTGGTCGTTCAATGCGGTCACGGAAGTCCTCCTGCGGTGCGCGATACCTGCGGCGCACCGGGACCGGCGTTGTCACGCGGGTCGACGGGGCCTGTCTGGGAGTGGTCCACGCGGTCTGCGGGACCGCTCTCGGGGGCGGTGTGCGGGCAAGCATGGCAGCGTCGCCGACGGCTGTCTGCGGCGGGGATCACACTTTTTCCGCAGGTCAGAGGTAGTGCCACAGAACGTACGTCCGGTTTTCTGGACCGACCGGTCAGTTTCCGCAGGCAGGATCGGTCAAGAACCGGCGGGTCCTAGGGTGTTCGCCATGCAGGCACGTGAGTTGAAAATTTCCGGCGCTTTCGAGTTCACCCCTTCGGTGTTCCCCGATGACCGCGGTTTGTTCGTCGCGCCATACCAGGAAGCGGTGTTCGCGGAAGCCGTCGGGCACCCGTTGAAGGTCGCCCAGACGAACCACAGCGTGTCCAAGCGCGGCGTCGTGCGCGGCATCCACTACGCCGACACGCCGCCGGGGCAGGCCAAGTACGTGCACTGCCCCCGCGGCCGGCTGCTCGACGTCGTGGTGGACCTGCGGGTCGGCTCGCCCACGTTCGGCGAGTGGGACGCGGTGGAGCTGGCGGAAGGGGTGTTCAACTCCGCGTACCTGCCCGAGGGGGTCGGGCACGCGCTGATGGCGCTGGAGGACGGCACGGTCGCGTCGTACCTGTGCTCGGAGGGCTTCAACCCGAAGGCCGAGCGCGGCATCCACCCGCTGTCGATGGACCTGCCCTTCCCGACCGACCTGACCCCGCTGCTGTCGCCGAAGGACGCCGCCGCGCCGACGTTCGAGGAGGCGCGCGACACCGGCCTGCTGCCGTCCTACGACGACTGCGTGGCCTGGTACGCGAAGCTGCGCGCCTGACCGCCGCCGCGGCGTTGGCCCGCCCGGGCAGCCGGCGGCTGGGCCTTTCGGGGTAGCCGGCGCGTCCAGCGCCGCTCGCGGTCCCGGCGGTCAGCCCCCCGGGGCGGGCCGCCGGCGCAGCAGCCGCGGCCGGGGCCAGAGGCGGAGGCGGACCACACCCACCACCTCCGCCGCGCCCAGCGTCCGCGAGTCGGTGGAGGCGAACGGGTTGTCGCCCTCCACGTGCCAGCCGCCGCCGTCGGGCCGCACCGCCCGCTTGACCGACAGCTGCCCGGGCCGCGCCGCCCACCTGACCAGCACGAGATCACGCGGACGTGGCGGCTTTCCGAAGTGGACCAGCACCACGTCCCCCATCCGCAGGGTCGGGACCATCGAGGGTCCGACCACCCGAACCAGCGGCAACGGGTTGGCATCCGGCCGTGCCAACGATCACCTCCACCTGCTCGCGCCGAGGCCCCGGAGTAGGGTTCGTCACGTCGGAGCATCCACTGTCAGGGAGGAAAGATGCGACTTCTGTCGCGCATCCGTTCACTCCGCCGCCCGCTCCTGGAGGCCACCGCGCACTGCGACCTCCCGTGCGGTGTTTACGACCCGGCCCAGGCCCGGATCGAGGCCGAGTCGGTCAAGGCGATTCAGGAGAAGTACCAGGCGAACGAGGACCCCGAGTTCCGCACCCGCGCCCTCCTGATCAAGGAGCAGCGGAGCGAGCTCGTCAAGCACCACCTGTGGGTGCTGTGGACCGACTACTTCAAGCCGCCGCACTTCGAGAAGTACCCGGAGCTGCACGACTTGTTCAACCGGGCCACCAAGGCCGCCGGCGCGTCCGGCGCGAAGGGCTCCATGGACCCCGCCAAGGGCCAGGAGCTGCTCGACCTGATCGCCCAGATCGACAAGATCTTCTGGGAGACCAAGGCCGCGGCCTGATCACCTGCTCCAGCGCGGCGCCGACCGGATGACGATCGTCCGGTCGGCGCCGTTCCGCGTCCCGGGGCGAGGTGGGCGCGCTGCCCACGCCCGTCGGATCGCCCCGGGCGCCGGTCCGCAACCGGTGCCCCGACCCGGTGACGGGGTGCGGCGTCCGTAAGCTCGGGCCGTGACCTCACACGTCTACCTGCTCCGGCACGGTCAAACCGAGTGGTCCGAGAGCGGTCGGCACACCGGGCTGACCGACGTTCCCCTGACCGACGCCGGGGTGCAGCAGGCGCGACGCGCCGGCGCCGTGCTGGCCCGGCTGCGCGCCACCGACCTGCCGCCCGCGCTGGTGCTGACGAGCCCGCGCCAGCGGGCGTGGCGGACCGCCGAGCTGGCCGGGCTGCACGACATCGAGCGCACCGAGGAGCTCGCCGAGTGGAACTACGGCGACTACGAGGGCCTCACCACGCCCCGGATCCGGGAGACCGACCCGGGGTGGACGGTCTGGACCCACGCCGTCCCCGGCGGCGAGACGCACGACGAGGTGCACGCGCGTGCCGTCAAGGTGCTCGACCGGGCACGTCAGGCGCTGCTCAGCGGTGACGTGGTGCTGGTCGGCCACGGCCACTTCAGCCGCGTGCTCATCGCCACCTGGCTGAACCTCCCGCCGAGCGAGGGCGTCCACTTCGGACTGGACCCGGCCGGCACGACGGTGCTCGGCGACGAGCGCGGCGACCCGCAGGTCCGGCGGCTGAACGTGCCCGCCTGGGAAGTCGACGTTGACTGATCCTCGCGTCCGCCGCGTCCGCGAGGAGGACGTGCCCGCTGTCGTCGCCCTGGTCGAGGAGCTGGCCGAGTACGAACGCGCGCGGCACGAGTGCCACCTGACCGTCGAGCAGCTGCGCGACGCGCTGTTCCGCCCCTCGCCCGCCCTCTTCGGCCACGTGGCCGAAGTGGACGGTCAGGTCGTCGGGATGGCCTTGTGGTTCCTCAACTTCTCCACTTGGCGCGGCACGCACGGCGTCTACCTGGAGGACCTCTACGTGCGGCCGGACCAGCGCCAGAGCGGGCTCGGCCGGGCGCTGCTGCGAGCGCTCGCCGAGGAGTGCGTCGCCCGCGGCTACGCGCGCCTGGAGTGGTGGGTGCTCGACTGGAACGCGCCCGCGATCGGCTTCTACAAGTCGCTCGGCGCGCTCCCGATGGACGAGTGGACCGTCTTCCGCCTCACCGACGACGCCCTCACCCGACTGGGACGGGACGGCTGACGCCGACCTGCCGGATCAGCCCCACCCACCACACGAACGTGAACGCGATGACGGTCGGGTTCTTCACGAACAGCAGCACGGCCAGGTAGGTCTGGCGCGCCGACTCGGGCAGCAGCCCGCCGACCACCTGCTCGGCGACGACGTCGAACACCAGCACCGCCGCCGCGAGCAGCACGCCCTGCCACACCAGGCTCGGCCAGTGCCGCGCCGCGAACGACCGCGCGTTCGCCCACCTCAGCCGCTCCCCCTTGGTCGCCAACCGCCAGATCGCGACGACCAGCAGCACCCGCGCGGCCACCACGACGACCTCCGACGCGAACGCCACCCCGCTCGGCACCAGGTCGCCCCAGTTCACCACCACGAGCCGTTGCACGGACGCCACCAGCGACAACCCGACGACCAGCGCCCAGTGCCGCAGGTAGAACCGCCCGGCCCAGCGCGGCACCTCGGCCGCCAACAGCAACTCCGCCATAAGCACCTCTCACCAGCCGAATATTTTAGTTCAGTGTACTGAAATATCAGCCAAGGTAAAGTAGCCGCATGGACGGGCGGGACTTCGGACGTGAGCTGAGCACGGCGGTGGTCGCGTTCCACGAGGCCGTCGGCGCGCGGTTGGGCGTGACCGCGGTCGACCAGCGCGCGCTCGCGCTCATCGCGGGCAAGGGCCCGCTGACGGCGGGCGAGCTGGCCAAGGAGATCAACCTGACGCCCGGCGCGGTCACCGGCGTCGCCGACCGGCTCGAACGCGCGGGCCTGGTGCGGCGCGAACCCGATCCCGGCGACCGCAGGCGGGTGGTGATCAGCGCCGTCCCCGGCGCGTTCGGGCAGGTCTTCGCCGGGCTCAGCGCGGCTATGGACGAGCTGAGCGCGCGCTACGCCCCCGAGGAGCAGAAGGTCATCGCGGACTGGGTCGTCCGCGCGGTCGCCGTGCTGAAGGAGCAGACCCGGCTGCTCGGCGAGGCCGGAAAGCCCTCTCCTGGTCGGCCGTGATCCGACCGTCCGCCGCCGGCACGACAGCGGACGCGGCCAGGCCCACGGCGCTGACCCACGATCCAGCACGCGATGGCCCGCGGCAGACCGAACCGGCGCTCACCGCCCGCAGGGCACCGCCTCGATCCCGGGCAGTGCGATCAGCGGAGGGCGCAGGCGGTCCCCTCGCCCCAGCCGTCGGCGCACGTCAGCCGGCGGTCGGCCGCTTCACGCCCACCGCGCCGTAGGTGACGGCCTCGGCGCCGGACTCCGGCTCGCCCTCGCCACGCCACTTCGTCGCCAGCACCAGCCCGGGGTCGAGCAGGTCGAAGCCCTCGAGCATCGCCTCGACGTCCGACTTCGACCGCGCCACGATCGGCGAGTCCGTCTCGGCGGCCACGCCCACCACCTTGCGCACCAGCTCGGGCTGCTCGTCCGCGGTCAGGTGGCTGATCACCAGGTAGCTGCCGTCGGCGAGCACGTCGCGGTAGCGGCGGACCAGCTCGACCGGGCGGTCCTCGTCGGCGAGGTACGGCAGGATCGCCACCATCAGCACGGCGACCGGCCGCGTCAGGTCGAGCAGCTCGCGGACCTCGGGCGCGTCGAGCACCGCGCCCACGTCCCGGATGTCGGCCTCGGCGATGGCCGCGCCCGCGTTGTCGCGCAGCATGGTGCGGCTGTGGGCCACGGTGGCGGGCTCGTTGTCCACGTACACCACGCGGCACGCCGGGTCGGCCCGCTGGGCGACCTCGTGCACGTTGCCCGCGGTGGGGATGCCGGAGCCGAGGTCGAGGAACTGCCGGATGCCCTGGGCCACGCACAGCCGGACGGCCCGGCGCAGGAACGAGCGGGTGTGCTGGACCATGGCGGCGGTCGGGATCTCGTTCATGGACCGGTCGGCGAACTCGCGATCGACCGCGAAGTTGTGCGCGCCACCGAGGTAGTAGTCGTAGAGCCGGGCCACGTTGGGGCGCTCGACGTCACCGTTGGTCGACACCCACCTCGGGGGGTTCTGCACTGCGCACCTCACCCTGCCTGCACCAGGAGCGGCGCGAACGCCTGCCAGACCGTATCTGGCTACTCCGTTCGTGTCCATCCACCAAATGTGAACACGCACGGTGATTGTGACTGGTGAGTGGCGCCGGATCAAACCGTGGTGCCCCGGCCGAGGGGGCGGCGCAGGGGGAGAGGTACCTGCCCCCTCGGCCGGGGAGTCTGCTCACACGCCGGCGTAGGAGCGGATCCAGTCGCGGTAGCGGGTGACGGCGGTGTAGTTCGACCGGCTGGAGCGGTCGCTGGTGGAGGCGACGCCGACCTGGTAGCGACGGCCGTCGACCGGGCTGGTGGCGAACATCGGGCCGCCCGAGTCGCCGCCGGCCGCGATGCCGTCGATGCGGGACACCGAGATCGCGACGCCGCCGCGGTAGTCACGCCCGTTGACCGAGGTCACGCGGGTGTTGGCGTACTTGAGGTAGCGGGCCTGGCAGTTGATCTCCGGCTGGTTGGTGCAGGTCGCACCCCAGCCGTAGAGCTGCACGGTCTGGCCGACGGCCACCGCGGTGGTCGTGCCCAGCGGCGCGTAGGTGCCCGAGACCGACCGGTCCAGCCGCGCCAGGGCCAGGTCGACCGAGGGGTGCTGGATGATCTGGGTGGCGGTGGCCATGGTGCCGCCGGTGGTCTGGTCGAGGCTGCCGATGCGGAACGTGTAGGTGCCCGAGCTCGCCACGCAGTGCTGCGCGGTCAGGACCCACTGCGGGGCGATGATCGTGGCCGAGCAGTTCTGCTGGCCGTTGCGGAACAGGCGGGCCGCCCACGGGGCGTCGCTCGCCGTGCCGCCGCCGATGATGTACGGCTCGATGCCGCCGGCCTCCTGGGCCGACGCCGTCGGGGCGAGCGCGGTCAGGGCGAACGCGGACAGCAGTGCGGTAGTGGCTCCGACCACCGCGGACAGGGCGCGAGTGAATCGCATGGAGTTGTCACCTCAACGAACGCAGGGAGTGGTGAATTCACCACCCACAGCGTCACCTGTTGGAGTGACGACGACCACCCGCCGTTAGTCGGCGATCACCCAGACGATGGTCGGCGGCCGAATGGCCCTGAACGACCGGATTGCCCTACGCGTCCGCTTCGTCCTCGTCCACGCCGAGCGCCCACCGGCGCACCGGGTTGGTGAACAGCAGCACGAGCGTGCCGACGACGTACGCGCCCAGCAACGCGCCCCACAGCTGCCGGTCGGACGGCCCGTACATGTACCAGGCGACACCCAGCAGGAGGAGCTGCACGACGACCGCGGGCGTGCGCCCCCAGTGCTTGCCCAGCACCAGGCCGGCGCCGGCCGCGAGCACACCGGCCGACAGCACCGCGAAGTAGGCGGCCTCGCCCAGCACCTCGCCGGACTTCTCCGCGCCGAACGACCGCACCACCAGCGCGACCGCGAACGCCAGCCCCGTCAGGCCCTGCACCGCGGTCAGCACGCCGGCCACCCGGACCGCCGGTGGGACCTTGCCTTCGGTCGACACGCCGCGCCCCTTCAGCCGTGCGCCCTCAACTGGGCCTTTCCTCACCGTGCGTACTCGTCACGCATCGTAGGCCACCCGGTTGGCGTGTCCCGTTCGACCGCCCCAGGGGCGATGATCACAGGAGTCTCTTCGGCGAGCCGGCGGTCGGGCCGGGGTGCACTTGTCGCGAGACGCGGGACGCAGCTCAGAGGTACACACGGAAAGGAGACGTCGGCCACTTTCGTGCGCTCTCCAGCCTCCTACCGGGTGACGCGCAACCTGTCTCAGGTGACGCGCTGTCCTACCCTGCAAGGGTGCGCGCACTTCTGGTGGTCAACCCGCAGGCAACGGCAACCACGCCTGCCGGTCGGGACGTGCTCGCGCACGCACTGGCCAGTGACGTGAAGCTCGACATCGTCGAGACGGACTACCGCGGCCACGCGGCCGACGCCGCCGCGCAAGCCGTCGTGGACGGGTACGACCTGGTCGTGGCCCACGGCGGCGACGGCACGGTGAACGAGGTGGTCAACGGCGTGCTGCGCGAGGGCGCGCAGCCGGGCCTGCCCATGCTCGGCGTGGTGCCCGGCGGCTCGGCGAACGTCTTCGCGGGCGCCCTGGGCCTGCCGCGCGACCCGGTCGAGGCCACCTACCGCCTGCTGCAGGCCATCGAGCACGGCACCAGCCGCAAGGTCAGCGTCGGGCGCGTCTCGGCCACCGGCGCGGGCGCCGACCACGACCGCTGGTTCACCTTCAACGCGGGCGTCGGCTGGGACGCCGACGTGGTCGCGGCCGTCGAGCACCAGCGCGCCAGAGGCCGCCAGGCGTCACCGACCCTCTACGCCCGCACCGCGCTGACCAGCTATTTCTCCCAGCGCAGGCAGCCGCCGACGCTCACCGTGCGCATCCCGGAGGAACCGCCGTTCGAGGACGTGCGGCTGGCGTTCGTCTCGAACACCGACCCGTGGACCTACCTCGGTGACAAGGCGATCCGGCTCAACCCCAGCACGTCGTTCGACGGCGGTCTCGGCTTGTTCGCGCTGCACGGGATGGGATTGCCGACAGTTCTTCGCTATGTCGCGCATCTCTTGGCCACGGATGGGAACCCCAAAGGCGGGAACCTGCTCCGGCGCGACGACGTCGAGTTCGTCCGGGTGACGAGTCCGGAACCCGTCAACCTGCAGGTTGACGGCGACCTGCTCGGCGCGTGCACCGAGGTGGAGTTCACCGGTGTGCCAGGCACGCTCACGGTCGCCGTGTGACCGTGGTGTGACCGGCTCGGTACCCATCCGCGATGTTGTGACCTGGCCTGATACCGCTCCGTGAAACCCCGGGTGAACTGAGTCGATCTTTCGGGTGAGTTCACTCACCGGGTTGGGGCTAAACCCTTGACATCCCCGCCGTTCGTGAAAGCATTCACAAGCACCCCAAAACCGACCGCTGACGAGTGGCGCGCCTTCGCGCGCGCCTAGCTGAGGAGTAGTTCCAATGGACTGGCGCCACCGCGCGATCTGCCGCGACGAGGACCCCGAGCTGTTCTTCCCCGTGGGGAACAGTGGTCCTGCGCTCCTGCAGATCGCCGAGGCGAAGACCGTCTGCCGCCGCTGCCCCGTCGTCTCCGACTGCCTCTCGTGGGCGCTCGAGAGCGGCCAGGACGCCGGCGTGTGGGGCGGGATGAGCGAAGACGAGCGTCGCGCCCTCAAGCGCCGCAACGCTCGCACCCGGGCTCGCAGCAACGCCTGAGCCGCCTCGACCGAGCACACGAAAGGCCCGACACCGTGCCAGGTGTCGGGCCTTTCGCTTGTGTTGCACACCCTCCCGCATGACCACGTGACCCCGCTGAGGCAGGTCGTCACGTGTGCACGAGGAGCAGTCTAACGCCGGGCCCTGAGCGGTACGCGCAGGACCGCCTCTGTACCGCCTCGGGGCCGCCGCCGCAAGCTCAACGAGCCCCTGAGTTCGGACTCCACCAGCGTCCGGACGATCTGCAGGCCGAGCCGGTCGGTGCGCTCCAGCGAGAAGCCCTGGGGCAGGCCGCGGCCGTCGTCCGAGATCACCACGTCCAACCACTTCGCCGAGCGCTCCGAGTGCACGACCACCTCGCCGCGCTGGCCGGCCGCGTAGGCGTGCTCGAACGCGTTCTGCACGAGTTCGGTCAGCACCATCACCAGCGGGGTGGCGAGCTCGGCCTGGACGATGCCGAACTTGCCGTCCCGGCGCACCACGACCTGCGACTCGGTGGCGGCCACGTCCGACATCATCGGGATGACCTTGTCCACCACGTCGTCGAGGTCCACCCGCTCGTCCACCGACATGGACAGCGTCTCGTGCACCAGCGCGATCGACGTGACGCGGCGCACCGACTCGGCCAGCGCCTCGCGCGCCTCCTCGCTGCTGGTCCGCCTGCTCTGCAGGCGCAGCAGCGCGGCCACCGTCTGGAGGTTGTTCTTCACCCGGTGGTGGATCTCGCGGATCGTCGCGTCCTTCGACATCAGGGCGCGGTCGCGGCGGCGGACCTCCGTGACGTCGCGGCACAGCACCAGCGCGCCGGCCGCGCTGCCGCGCGGTCGCAGCGGCAGGGCGCGGAACAGCACCGCCGCGCCGCGCCGCGACTCGGCCTCGATGCGCATGCTCGGCTGGCCGTCCAGGGCGGAGCGGATGCGCTGCGCGACCTCGGTGGCGTCGAACGGGTCGCCGATCAGGGACCGCGTCAACGGCGCCAGGTGCACGCCGACCAGGTCGGACGCGTGCCCCATGCGGTGGTAGGCGCTCAGCGCGTTCGGGCTGGCGAACACGACCGCGCCCGAGGCGTCCAGCCGGATCAGGCCGTCACCGACGCGGGGGCTGGTGTGCACGTCCGGCGACGGCTCGGTGGTCGGGAACGTGCCGTCCGAGATCATCTGGCACAGGTCGGCGGCGCTGCCCAGGTAGGAGATCTCCAACGGGCTCGGCACGCGCGGCACGGCCAGGTTCGTGTTGCGGCTGAGGACCGCGATGACCACGCCGTTGAGCTTGACCGGGATCGCTTCGCGGCGGACCGGCACGCCGAGGTGCCAGCGCGGGTCCTCCTCGCGGCAGATCCGCGACTCGCTCATCGCGCGGCGCAGCTGGGGGTGTTCCTCGACGTCCACCGTGCTGCCGACGACGTCCTCGGGGTGCGCGGTCGGCGCGGTCGTCGGCCGGGCCTGCGCGACGCACAGGAACGTCGTCTCGTCCAGCGGCACCCACATCAGGAAGTCGGCGAAGCTGAGGTCGGACAGCAACTGCCACTCCGCCACCACCAGCTGCAGGTGGTCGACGGCTCCGCCGGAGAACTTGGTGTGCTCGGCGAGGAGGTCGGTGAGCGTGGACAGCTACTCCACCACCGCGATGAGGTCGCCCTCTTGCACCACGTCGCCGGTGGACACGGCGATGCGGGTGATCCGGCCCGCGCCCTCGGGGAGGACGGGGATCTCCATCTTCATGCTCTCGAGCACCACGACCGTGGTCTCGTGCGTGACCTCGTCGCCCTCTTCGACGGCGATCTGGGCCACGTTCGCCACGATCTCGGCCCGGATTTCCTCGGCCATGGTCCTCCTTCGTCGCTTCATCCAACCACGATTCAGACCCGGTGCCGTGCCCGAGCGACCGCGTGACACACTGGGGTGAGGCAGTTCGAGCACTAGGAGAACCCCATGTCGAAGCGTGCCCGCAAGCGCCGCGACCGCAAGAAGGGTGGCGCCAACCACGGGAAGCGCCCCAACGCCTGATTCGACGTCACGGCGTGCGAAGGGCCCCGGAGCACCGCTCCGGGGCCCTTCGGCTGTCAGCACACGTCCGAGGTCGCACGATCGGGTGACCTCGGGCGGCGGGTCAGCCGGCGGACGTCTCCGTCCGCGTCACCGTGGTCGTGACCTCGACCTCCAGCGTCGTCTGGTCCGCCGTCTGGTAGAGCCGGGCGCGCAGGCGCCGCTTCAGCTCCTCCGGCGCGAGCTCGCCGCCGCACTTGCGGGCCAGCAGCGCCTTCAGGTGCTCCTCGACGCCGTACTGCTCCAGGCACTGGTCGCACTCCTCCAGGTGGGTCTGGAGGAGGGCTTTGCGCCGCTCGTCACACTCCTGGTCGAGGAACAGGTAGACCTCGGACAGGACCTCCGAGCAGTCCGTCTCGTGCGGTTCGCCGCAGCTCATCGGCCCGCCACCTCCTGCCGGCCGTCGCGGATGATGCCGCGCTCGCGCGCGGTGTCCGCCAACTGGTCGCGAAGCTGCCTGCGGCCCCGGTGCAACCGGGACATCACGGTGCCGATCGGGGTGCCCATGATGTCTGCGATCTCCTTGTAGGCGAAGCCCTCGACGTCCGCGAGGTACACCGCGATCCGGAACTCCTCCGGCAGTCGCTGCAAGGCTTCCTTGACGTCCGAGTCCGGCAGCCGGTCCATCGCCTCGACCTCCGCCGACCGCAGCCCGGTCGACGTGTGGCTCTCCGCCTGCGCCAGCTGCCAGTCGGTGATCTCGTCCGTCGGCTGCTGGATCGGCTGGCGCTGCTTCTTGCGGTAGCCGTTGATGTAGGTGTTGGTGAGGATGCGGTACAGCCAGGCCTTGAGGTTCGTGCCCTCCGAGAAGGACGCGAAGGCGGCGTACGCCTTGAGGTAGGTCTCCTGGACCAGGTCCTCGGCGTCGGCCGGGTTGCGGGTCATCCGCAGGGCCGCCGAGTACAACTGGTCGAGCATCGGCATCGCGTCGCGCTCGAACCTGGCTGCGCGCTCGGCCGTTGTCTCGTCAGTCGGCGTGTCCTGCGTTCGCGTGGCTGGCACCGCGCTCCCTTCCCACCGGCTGGTCAGCGCGGCGGATGGAACTGTCTGGGACGCAGTCGAGGATACGCGGCGGTCCCCGGGTCGGCAGTGAGCCGAGCCACGCGGTGGGCGCGCCTTGACCTGCCTGCCGACCTGCTGCTCCATCACCTCGGTAGCCACGCTCGCACCAACGCGGCGACGCCGCCGGGCATTCCCTCGGCTATCGTGCGCGATCATGGCCGGACGTGGGACGCCCGCCACCGCGTTGCTGGACAAGCAGAAGGTGGCCTACGCGCTGCACTCCTACGAGCACGACCCCCGGCACGAGTCGTACGGGCTGGAGGCCGCGGAGGCGCTGGGGATCGCTCCCGGACGCGTGTTCAAGACGCTGGTCGCGGACGTGGACGGCAGGTTGGCCGTCGGTGTGGTTCCGGTCACGGGCCAGCTGGACCTGAAGGCGCTGGCCGCGGCCGTCGGCGGGAAGAAGGCGAAGATGGCCGACGTCGCGGCGGCCGAGCGCGCCACCGGGTACGTGGCGGGCGGCATCTCGCCGCTGGGGCAGCGCAAGCGGCTGCCGGTGGCGCTGGACGCCTCGGCGCAGGCCTTCGAGACCATCTACTGCTCGGCGGGCCGGCGCGGGCTCGAGGTCGAGATCGCCCCGGCGGACCTGGTCCGGCTCACGCAGGCGGTCGTCGCGCCCATCTCGGCCTGACCGGGGGACGTCCCGGGCGTCACACCTCGAGCGGGCGCAGCACGCGGTCGAGCCACTCCCCGACGGCACGGCCCACCGCGCCGACGTCGGCCTTGAGGTTGTGGTCGCCCGGCAGCAGCACGACGTCGCGGTGGTGCGCCGCCTCCGGCCTGCCGAACGGGTCGTTCTCGCCCTGCACCACCAGGGTGGCGACCTCGACGCCGTCCAGCTCGGCCATCCGGGACTTCTCCGGCTTGCCCGGCGGGTGCACGGGGAACGCCAGGCACAGCACGGCCACCGCCTGGCCCTCCGCCGACGTCCGGCAGGCCACCCGCGCGCCGGAGGACCGGCCGCCGAACAGCAGCGGCAGGTCGCCGAACCAGGTCTCGCCGAGCGCGTCCGCCACCGCGAGCCACGCCGCGTCGAGCTGGTTGGCGGGCGCGGGCGCGCGGCGCCCGGCCACCCGGTAGGGCTGCTCGACCAGCGCCACGTGCACGCCCACGTCCACCGCCGCGCGGGTCGCCGCCACCAGGTCCGGCGCGTCGATCCCGCCGCCCGCGCCGTGCCCGAGCAGCAGCGCGGCACGGCTGTCGGAGGCGCAGTGCAGCTCGGCCCGCGCGGGGCCGTGCGGGGTGTCGACCACCCGCGAGGTCATGTCAGCTCGAACAAGGTGGGCTCCGGCTTCTCGGACTCCCCCAGCGCGACGGCCGCCATGAGCGACGGGTCGTTGTTCTTGATGCTGTTGACCTTCATCGACACCGGGCGCAGCTCCAGCGCGTCGACCAGGTCGAGGTCGGGCGCGAGCAGGTCCTTCGGGTCGGCGTTGTCCGGGTCGAGCCACGCCGCCCAGCGGTCCTTCGGCAGCACCAGCGGCATCCGGTGGTGCACGGAGGTCATCTCGCCGATCGCGTCCGTGGTGAGCACGGCGCACGTGATGATCGGCTTGCGCTCGTCGCCGTCCTGCTGCCACCACACCGACCAGATGCCGGCCATGGCGATGCTGGAGTCGTCGCCGGGGTTGATGAAGTACGGCTGCTTGCGGCCCTCGCCGGGCTGCCACTCGTACCAGCCCGCGGCCGGCACGATGCACCGGCGCTTGGCCGCCGAGTCGCGGTAGGCGGGCTTCTCCAGCACGCTCTCCGCCCGCGCGTTGATCATCTTCGCGGCGCCGGACAGGTCCTTGGCCCAGTGCGGCACCAGGCCCCAGCGCATCACCCGGACGCTGCGCTCGGTGGTGTCGGGATCCGGGTTGCCGTCGTCGTCGCGAGGGTGCCGCTCGACCACCGCGAGCACCTGCTTGGTCGGCGCGACGTTGTAGTCGGCGCCGGGCGCGTCGCCCTCGGTGCCGTCGACCGCGTCGAACTCCGCCGCGAGCAGCGCGGGGTTCTTGGTGGACGCGTACCTGCCGCACACACCGATCACCTCTCCACAGATCACCCTCGGGCGCTGCCATCGTCGCACGTCGGAAAGCCCGGTGCGAGCTGTCGACCACCCGATGCGGAATCATCAGGCCATGACTCAGCAGTGGTCCGCTCCCACCGCCGACGGCCCCGTCGACGCGACGGTACCCGTGCCAGGCTCCAAGTCGATCACGAACCGCGCCCTCGTGCTCGCCGCCCTGGCCGACCGCGCGTCCACCCTGCACGCGCCGCTGCGCAGCCGCGACACCACCCTGATGGTCGACGCGCTGCGCTCGCTCGGGGTGGGCGTCGTCGACGGCTCGGACGGGTCCTGGCTGGTCACGCCGCACGAGCTGCGCGGCCCGGCACAGGTCGACTGCGGTCTGGCGGGCACCGTGATGCGGTTCCTGCCGCCCGCCGCCGCGCTCGCCGTCGGCGAGATCACCTTCGACGGCGACCCGCACGCGCGGACCCGGCCGATGTCCACGATCCTGCACGCGCTGCGGGCGCTGGGCGCGGACGTGGCGGGCGACGCGCTGCCGTTCACCCTGCACGGCAAGGGCGGCGTGCCCGGCGGCGAGGTCACCGTCGACGCGTCGGCGTCGTCGCAGTTCGTGTCCGGGCTGCTGCTGTCGGGCGCGCGGTACGAGAGCGGCGTGACGATCCGGCACAGCGCCGCCCTCTCCGGGGGCAGGCCCGTGCCCTCGGTGCCGCACATCGAGATGACCGTGGCGATGCTGCGCGAGGCGGGTGTCGTGGTGGACGACTCGACGCCGGACCGGTGGCGCGTCGAGCCGGGCGCGGTCGAGGGCCGCGACTGGCACGTCGAGCCGGACCTGTCCAACGCCACCCCGTTCCTGGCGGCGGCGGCCGTGACCGGCGGCCGGGTGACCATCCCCGGCTGGCCGGCCGCGACCACCCAGCCCGGCGGCGCGGCGCGCGAGCTGTTCGAGCGCATGGGCTGCGAGGTCGCGCTGACCGACGCGGGCCTCACGCTGCGCGGTCCCGACCGGTTGACCGGGATCGACGTGGACCTGCGCGACGAGAGCGAGCTGACGCCGACCGTGGCGGCGCTGGCGGCGCTCGCCGAGGGCCCGACGCGGATCCGCGGCGTGGCCCACATCCGCGGCCACGAGACGGACCGGCTCGCCGCGCTCGCCGCCGAGGTCAACCGGCTGGGCGGCGACGCGGAGGAGACCGAGGACGGGCTGGTCATCACGCCGCGCCCGCTGCGCGGCGGCGTGTGGCGGGCTTACGCCGACCACCGGATGGCCACCGCGGGCGCGATCATCGGCCTGGTGGTGGAGGGCGTGTCGGTGGACGACATCGGCTCGACCACCAAGACGATCCCGGACTTCCCGGGCATGTGGGCGGCCATGCTGTCGCTGCCGCGGGCGCGCTGACGTGGCGCGCGGCGACTGGCACCGGTTGGACGAGTCCGACGTGCGGGTGCGGCCGGGCAAGGGCACCCGGCCGCGCAGCAAGCGCCGGCCCGAGCACGCGGACGCCGTGCCCGCCATGGTCGTCGGGGTCGACCGCGGCCGGTGGACGTGCGCGATGGACGGCGACCCGGCGCGGATGGTCGTCGCCATGCGGGCGCGCGAGCTCGGCCGCACCCCGGTCGTGGTCGGCGACCAGGTGGGGCTGGTGGGCGACACGTCCGGCCAGCCGGACACGTTGGCGCGGATCGTGCGGGTGGAGGAGCGGCGCAGCGTGCTGCGGCGCACGGCGGACGACACGGACCCGTTCGAGCGGGTCGTGGTGGCCAACGCCGAGCAGCTGGTGATCGTGTCGGCGCTGGCCGACCCGCAGCCGCGCCGGGGCTTCATCGACCGGTGCCTGGTGGCCGCGTACGCGGGCGGGCTGGAGCCGCTGCTGTGCCTGACGAAGTCGGACCTCGCGTCGCCGGACGAGCTGGTCGCCGCGTACGCCGAGCTGGACCTGCCGGTGGTCGTGACGCGGTCCGACGAGGACCCGGAGGCGTTGCGCGGGCGGCTGGTGAGCCGGTTGTCGGCGCTGATCGGGCACTCGGGCGTCGGCAAGTCGACGCTGGTGAACAGGCTGGTGCCCGACGCGCACCGGGCGGTGGGCGTGGTGAGCGGCGTCGGCAAGGGCCGGCACACGTCCACGCAGACCGTCGCGCTGCCGCTGCCCGAGGGAGGGTGGGCGGTGGACACGCCGGGCATCCGCTCGTTCGGCCTGGCGCACATCACACCGGACGACATCGTGGGCGCGTTCCCGGACATGAAGGCGATGGCCGAGGAGTGCCCGTCGGGCTGCGGTCACCAGGGCGCGCCGGACGACCCCGACTGCATGCTGGACGAACTGGTGCGCACGGGCGAGGCCTCCCCCGGCCGCTTGGCCTCCCTGCGCCGCCTCCTGCAGTCCCGCTCGAAACTGGAGGAATACGACTGACTTCCCGCCGCCCATTGAGACGGGCGGCCCGGACTATTGACCTCGAGACCGTGCGCACACCACTCTGAGGTGAGATCAACCGCATAAGCACCGGTTGTTCCGCCATGTCCGGAAGGTGTTCGGGAGAACGCGCTAAATGTTTAGCGAAGTGCTCAACATTTAGCAATTCCAATTCGCGCCAAGTCGACCGAGGAGAAGTCATGTCACTGCGACGACGCAGCTTCACGACCAGATTTCGAGCGGCGAACGTCGGCGTCGCCGCGGCGAGCGCCGCGATGCTGGCCTCGGCCGCGGTCCTCGTCGCGCTGCCGGCCGGGGCCGCGACCGCGGGCTGTTCGGTGAACTACGCGGTGGCTTCGCAGTGGGAGGGCGGGTTCAGCGCCAACGTGTCGGTCACCAACCTGGGCGACCCGCTGACCGGTTGGACGCTGACCTGGTCGTTCGGCGCCGGGCAGGCGGTGACGCAGTCGTGGAGCACGACGTTGGCGCAGAGCGGTTCGGCGGTGACCGCGAAGAACGTGAGCTACAACGGCTCGGTCGCCACCGGCGGCTCGGTGTCGTTCGGTTTCAACGGGTCGTGGACGGGCAGCAACCCCATTCCGACGAGTTTCGCCCTGAACGGCGTGGCCTGCACGGGTGGCACCACCACGACGTCCACCAGCACCACCACTTCCACCACCAGCACCACCACTTCCACGACGACGACCACGACGACGCCGGGCGGCGGGTGTTCCCTCCCGTCGACCTACCGGTGGTCGTCGACCGGGTCGTTGGCGAACCCGAGGTCCGGGTGGGTCTCGCTCAAGGACTTCACCCACGTCATGCACAACGGCAAGCACCTGGTCTACGGCACCACGCACGACATGGGCTCGTCGTGGGGGTCGATGAACTTCGGGCTGTTCACCAACTGGTCGGACATGGCCTCGGCGCCGCAGCAGGCCATGAACTCCGGCACCGTCGCGCCCACGCTGATCTACTTCGCCCCGAAGAACATCTGGGTGCTCGCCTACCAGTGGGGCGGGACCGCGTTCACCTACCGCACCTCCAGCGACCCCACCAACCCCAACGGCTGGTCCTCGCCGCAGGTGCTGTCGACGGCGAGCATCTCCGGCTCCGGCACGGGGCCGATCGACCAGACGCTCATCGGCGACGGCCAGAACATGTACCTGTTCTTCGCCGGTGACAACGGCAAGATCTACCGCCAGGTCATGCCCCTGGGCAACTTCCCGGGCAGCTTCGGCTCGTCCTACACGACCATCATGAGCGACACCACGAACAACCTGTTCGAGGCGCCCGAGGTCTACAAGGTCCAGGGCCAGAACCAGTACCTGATGATCGTCGAGGCCATCGGCTCCAACGGCCGCTACTTCCGGTCCTTCACCTCCAGCAGCCTCAGCGGCTCCTGGACCCCGCAGGCCGCCACCGAGTCCAACCCCTTCGCCGGCAAGGCCAACAGCGGCGCTAGCTGGACCAACGACATCAGCCACGGCGACCTCATCCGCACCAACGCCGACCAGACCAAGACCATCGACCCCTGCAACCTGCAACTGCTCTACCAGGGCCGCGACCCCCGCTCCAACGGCGTGGACTACGGCCTGCTGCCGTACCGCCCGGGCGTCCTCACCCTGCAACGCTGACCCTCGAGAGCCCACCCTCCACGTCGCGCGAGTCCTACGTTCAGAACGCGTGTGTCCTACGTTCGGAACACCCGAGTTGAACGCTCGGCACACGTGAACGACGCCGTTCCATGACCGGATCGGGTGGAGACGCGACCTCGTCCATGGGCTGGGCACCGCACGCGGTAGTACGGTGCCCAGCCGTGGCGAGGGTGACTGGTATCGGCGGCGTGTTCCTGCGCGCACGAGATCCCGAGCGGCTGGCCGAGTGGTACCGCGAGCACCTCGGCGTGCCGATGAGCGACGGCGGGGCCATCACGTTCCACTGGACCGAGGCGGAGACGACGACGTTCGCGCTGTTCGCGGACGACACCGACTACTTCGGCGAGCCGGGCCAGCGGGCGATGATCAACCTGCGGGTGGACGACCTCGCCGGGCTGCTGGCGCGGCTGCGCGGGCACGGGGTCGAGGTGCTGCCGCAGACCGAGGACTCGGAGTTCGGCCGGTTCGGGTGGTGCGTCGACCCCGAGGGCAACCGCATCGAGCTGTGGCAGCCCGCGGCGGGCATGTAGGGCGGTGACCCGGGTGCGGACCGCGGCCGGTGTGGCCACGCGGTCCGCACCCGGGTCCCGGTCACATCAGCTCCAGCAGGAAAGGCAGCTCCTGGGGCGCGTACCAGGCCAGCTCGTGGTCCTCCGCCCCTCCCAGCGCGAACTCCGCGTCCGGGTCGCCGAGGTCCGCGGCGTCGATCACGTCCGCCGCCGCGCGCACGTCCTCCTCCGCCTCCAGCGTGTCCAGGTGGATCGCGGCGACCAGCTTCACCGGCACCGGCCCCGACAGCTTCACCACCGAGAAGTCCAGGTCGGGCCGCAGCTTCACGTCCGGCACGTCCGCCGACACCACCGCACGCCTCGGCACGGCCTTCTCGTCACCCGCGATCAGCCGCAGCGAGCCGCGGGCGGCGTCGAGCATCGCCGAGTACTCCAGCTCTTCCGTGTCACCGGTCGCGTACGACTCGCGCAACGCGGGCGTCAAGGCGAACGCCGTCCCGCCCACGGCGACGAACTCGCCGTTCTCCACGAGGTCGCGCAGCATCGCGACGGTCGCCGGGAGGTACACCCTCATGTGGACACCGTTCCCATCAGTTCCTCCACCGACTCCTCGACCATCGCCGCCAGCACGTCCACATCGGACATCGCGTCGCGATCGGCGTTCAGGCCGAAGTACACGCCACCGTCATAAGACGTCACGCCGATCGACAGCGCCTGGTTTTTCGCCAAGGGCACAACCGGGAACATCTCGATCATCTTCGCCCCCGCCGCGTACAGCGGCACCTGGGGACCGGGCACGTTCGTCACGACCACGTTGAACAACCGCCGCGAGAACGACGACGCCGCCCGCGCGCCCAGCGCGTGCAACGTCGGCGGTGCGAAGCCCGAGAACCGCACCAGCGTCTGGGCCGCCACCGACTGCCCCGACTCCTGGTGCGCCCGCATCGCGTGCGACACGTGGTGCAGCCGCACGACCGGGTTCGGCTCCCCCACCGGCAGGTCGACCAGGTACGCCGACACCTGCGCCTCGTCGTCGCGCACCGACATCGGCGCCATGGCCCGGATCGTGGTCCCCGCCGTCACGACCTCGCCGCGCGACAGCAGCCAGTTCCGCAGCGCGCCGGACAGCACGGCGAGCACGCCGTCGTTGACCGTGCCGCCGTGCGACCGCCGGATGGCGCGGAACACGTCCAGCCCGGTGCGGGCCACCGCGAACCGCCGCTGCGGCGAGATCCGCACGTTCAACGGGCTGCCGGGCGCGGGCGTCGCGGCGGTCCGCACGGCCGACGCCAACCCGCCGAACACCCCGGCGACCTTGCGCACGGTCGCCACCGTGTCCACCGCCGCCGAGCGGACGTTCTCCACCACCTCGCCGGGCCGCTGCACGGCCTCCGCGACCGCGTCCGCGACCAGCTGCAACCCGCTGGGCTCCGGCGACGGCATCCACAGCGACTCGACCGGCGGGCGCGGCGTGGCGGACACGTCCAGCATCACCTGCCCGATCTCCGGCGCGCCGATGCCGTCCACCATCGCCTGGTGCGTCTTGGTGATCACCGCGGTCCGGTTCCGGGCCAGGCCCTCGACCAGGTAGACCTCCCACAACGGCCGGGTCTGGTCCAGCGGGCGGGACATCAGCCGCGCCACCAGGTCGTGCAGCTGCTGGTCGCTGCCCGGTTTCGGCAACGCCGAGCGCCGCACGTGGTAGGTGACGTCGAAGTCCGCGTCGTCCACCCACACCGGCCGCGCGAGCCGTCCGGGCACGTGCACGACCTTCTGCCGGTACCGGGGCACCAGCGACAGCCGCTGCTCGATCAGGTCGACCAGCCGGTCGTAGTCGAAGCCCGTGCGCGGTCGCCGGAACACCGCCACCCCACCGACGTGCATCGGCGTCGTGGAGTCCTCCAGGTACAGGAACGAGGCGTCCAGCGCGGACAGGCGGTCGGGCATGCCGCCCAGGCTAGTCGGTGCAGTCGCGCACCAGCCTGCGAACGGCGCTGACCTCGGCTTCGTCGCGTTCGTGCCGGGCCAGCCTGATCGCCGCGGCGGCCGGCATGGCGCGCCTCGCCTCGACCCGCACCGAGCCGTCGACCCCGGACAGGAACCCGCGCACCATCCGCGACCGGGCGAGCCGCTTGAACGGCCGCAGCGGCGCCACCGCCATCGCCAGCCAGCTCAACGCGACGTCGACCTTCCGGTCGCCCTTGCGCGCGCTGCCCCAGTCGACCACCACCGCGCCCTCCGGGCCCATCACCACGTTGCCGGGGTGCAGGTCGAGGTGCAGCAGGTCGCCGTCGCCGGGCAGGAACGCGGGCGCGGGCACCCGGTCCAGCTTCTCGTGCAGCCCGGCCAGCTCACGGCCCAACGCGCCCGCGCGCCACGGCTTGGCGTCCAGCTCCTGCGACATGCGCGGACCGGGGACGTACTCCATGACCAGGTCCGTCTCCGAGGCGTCCGCCACCCTCGGCACCGGTATGCCGTGCCGGCGCAGGTAGCGCATCAGCTCGGCCTCGGGCCGCAGGTCGAGGCCCGCACGGCTGCGCTTGACCAGCAGACCGTCCGGACGCAGGTAGACGTCCGCCTCCCGGCCGCTGGCCAGCAGACGGTGCGCCTCGTCGCGCGATGTCATGTGACGATCATCATGATTGACAGCGCAGAAGCAAGCCCCAAATGGGTAGTGGACACTTGCTCCGTGGATGTGTCACCCAAGGACAAGTTCGTCACCGTGTACGGCCGCAAGCCCGTGCTGGAGGCGTTGGACGACCCGCGGCTCGAGGTCGACAAGGTCGTGCTCGCCGACACGGCCCGCGGTCCGGCCGCCCGGGAGATCCTGGACGCCGCCGGTCGACGGGGCGTCGAGGTGCAGCGGGCCACCGCGCAGCGGGTCAAGGTGCTGGCCGGGAACGGCAAGCAGGACCAGGGCGTGCTGGCGGACGTCGTCGCGCCCCGGATGCGCCCGCTGGAGCTGGGGCTGCGCGAGGGGCCGCGGTTCGTGCTGGTCCTGGACGGGATCACCACGCCGGCGAACGTCGGCATGATCCTGCGCACGGCGACCGCGGCCGGTGTGGACGGCATCGTCGTGCCGCGGCGGGGTGTCGCGTCGATCGACCCGATGGTGGTCAAGGCGTCGGCGGGGGTCGCGTTCCGGGCGCCGGTGCTGCGGTGCGCGACGGCGGCGGAGGCGGTGGCCGCGCTGCGGGGCGCCGGGTACCCGATCTTCGCGCTGGACGCGCAGGCCGGGTCGTCGGTGTACGCGGCGGACCTGCCGGCGCGGGCGGCGTTCGTGCTGGGCAGTGAGAGCGCGGGCATCTCGGAGGACGTGCGGCCGCACGTGACCGGGTGGTTGTCGATCCCGATGGCGGCGGGGGTGGAGTCGTTGAACGTGGCGAGCGCGGCGGCCGTGCTGTGCTTCGAGGTCGTCCGCCGACGCGCCTGATCGTCCCGGTCGATGGCCGCGGCGGGCGCAGCGCGGGTGCCGGAGGGCCGCTCAGACACCCGCGCTGCCTAACCCGGCTGGTCGGCGGCTCACCACAGCCACCCGACGCGGTACCCGTCGGGCCGTCCCGACCAGCCCTCGGCGTCCCGCACCCACGCCCCTCGTATGGCATCGGGTGCGGAACCGGAGCACTCGACTGTGCTATTCGTCGTCGTCCGTGGTTGCCATTCGAAACGTACGAGGGAAGCGGAGTGAACGGCAATTCACCGGCCAGGTGGATTGTGCGTGGCCGGTGGTGACCGGTTAACCCTGAAGGGGGACTTGGAGCAGTATTTCGAGTTCCTCGAGGGTGGCACGCACGGACTGGTGGTGCACGCCGACCATCCCGGCCGCCGCCGCGCCCCGCACGTTGACCGCGAGGTCGTCGACGAAGACGCACTCGGCGGCGGGCAGGCCGAGCCGTTCGGCGGCGAGCAGGTAGATGCGGCGGTCGGGTTTGGCCAGGCCGACGTCGCCGGAGGTGATCACGACGTCGAACAGGTCCTCCCAGCCGGCCGGCGGACGCCAGAGGAAGTCGGCGTTGGAGAGCATCGCGGTGAGGATGCCCTGGTGGCGGGCCTGGCGGGTGGCGGCGAGGAGGGGCGGTTCGGTGGCCGCGTGGTCGTCACCGAGGTCCGTGAGGACACCGCCGAAGTCGAGAACCAGTGCCCGCACCGTGCCTCCATCGGGTGATCTTGGTACGAAACCCCGGTCGTCCGCCCTCGGTTCAGCATGCCACCTCGCCTGCGCACCCTGTCGTCACCGAAGCCCATCGCCGCCGCGGACACCTCCAACGCGCCCGCAAACGCCCCCACGGCCCCTTCCGAGGCTCCCGCGCCCTTGGACGCCCGCCACTTCCTGTTCCCCTTGGTGGAGGCCCTGAGCGGCCGGCGGCCGCCGCGGCAGCTCTCGGGCACCTTCGCCCCACGCGCCCTGACCACCGTCGCCGCAGCCGCCACCCCCACCCGAACCCGCCTGGGCCGCTACCGCCTGTGCCACGTGACGCCGGACGCGGCGGAACTGGCGGGAACCCTGCACATGCCGACCAAAGTCCGCGCCTTCGCCGCCCGCGTCGAACGCCAGGGCTCCCGCTGGCACTGCACCGAATTCCACCTGCTCCCCTGACCGCTCCGATTTGCGCGGGGCCGAGCCCTCCCTCGGCCCCGGTTCCCACTCCCCCGCCCGACCATCGCTAACACGATCGAGTGACATTTGATCGAAAATGTACGGAAACGCCGTTACCGCACCTCGGTTGAAAACCAGCGGAACGCCTCGACCACCCACCGACCGCCCAGCCTCGATGCCGGCCCTCCGCTCTCGACGGGGGACGGCGGCGTGCGAGAAGAGAGCGCGCCGGCTCCGGCAGGCCGTTGGGGACATGACGATGAGGGGGTGGCGGACCGCGGCGCGACGGCAGGGTGTGGGCGCGGCGGCGTTGGGCGGGGCAGGCCCGGGGCAGGCGGCGCGGCGCGGCGTTGAGCGGGGCAGGGCCCGGGGCGGGCAACGCGGCGCGGCGTTGGGCGGGGGCAGGGCCCGGGGCGGGCAGCGCGGCGCGGCGTTGGGGCGTGGTGCGGCGGCAGGTGGCGGCGAGCGGTGGGTGTGGGGTGGAAAGCGGAAAGCGGGCCGCCGGTGGTGGTCGGTGGCCCGCTTTCCGCAGTGGGTCGGTTACTCGCGGGGGGTTTTGCGCTGGCCCTTCGCCTGGGCGCGGGCGGCGGCGCGGCGTTCCTTGCGGGTGCCGCCCGCCTGGTTGCCGCCCTGCTGGGCGGTGTTGCCGCTGGTTTCGGCGTCACCGCTCTCCGACGGGCCCGTGTAGGTCAGGCCCTGCTGGGCGCGGCCGTCCAGGCCCTTGCCGCGGAGGGCGGGCGGGATGGCGTTGCCGCTCTGGAGTTGGGCCAGGGCGGGACCGGCGGGGGCCTGATTGGCGTCCGCCTGCTGCTGGGCGGCGGCCGCGGCGGCGGCTCGGGCCCTCGCCCGGCTGCCGGTCAGCGGGCCGCCGTTGGCGATGGAGACCTGGACCGGCGGCTCGGCGGCCGGCTCGGGCTCGGCGGCTTCCACCTGCAGGTTGAACAGGAAGCCGACGGTCTCCTCCTTCAGCGCCTCGAGCATGCCGTTGAACATGTCGAAGCCCTCCCGCTGGTACTCGATCAGCGGGTCGCGCTGGGCCATCGCCCGCAGGCCGATGCCCTCCTTGAGGTAGTCCATCTCGTAGAGGTGCTCACGCCACTTGCGGTCCAGGACGGAGAGCAGGACGCGGCGCTCCAGCTCGCGCATGGCGCCCGGGCCGACCCGGCCGTCGATGTCCGCCTCACGCGCCTCGTAGGCGGCCAGGCCGTCGGCCTGCAGCTTCGCCTTCAGGGACTCGCGGGTGACGTCGTCCTCTTCCTCGAGCACCTTCTTCGGGTCGAGGGTGATCGGGTACAGCGTCTTGAGCGCCGTCCACAGCTGGTCGAGGTCCCAGTCCTCGGCGTAGCCGTCGGCCGTCGCGCCGTCGACGTACGCGCCGACCACGCTGGTGATCATGTGCTCGACCTGCTCGCGCAGGTCCTCGCCGTCGAGGACGCGGCGGCGCTCGGCGTAGATCACCTTGCGCTGCTCGTTCATGACCTCGTCGTACTTGAGGACGTTCTTGCGGATCTCGAAGTTCTGCTGCTCGACCTGCGTCTGCGCGCTGCGGATGGCCCGGGTGACCATCTTGTGCTCGATCGGCACGTCGTCCGGCACCTTCAGCCGGGTCATGACGGTCTCGACCATCGCCGCGTTGAAGCGGCGCATCAGCTCGTCCTTCAACGACAGGTAGAACCGCGACTCGCCGGGGTCGCCCTGACGGCCGGAACGACCGCGCAGCTGGTTGTCGATGCGCCGCGACTCGTGCCGCTCGGTGCCCAGCACGTACAGGCCGCCGGCCGCGCGGACCTCCTCCGACTCGGCCTTGACCTCCTCGGTGATCTCCTCGATCAGCTTCGCCCAGGCGGCTTCGTACTCCTCCGGGTTGTCCACCGGGTCGAGGCCGCGTTCGCGCAGCTCGTGGTCGGCGATGATGTCCGGGTTGCCGCCCAGCACGATGTCCGTGCCTCGGCCGGCCATGTTGGTGGCCACCGTGACGGCGCCCTTGCGGCCGGCCTTCGCGATGATCAGCGCCTCGCGGTCGTGGTGCTTGGCGTTGAGGACCTCGTGCGGGATGCCCTTCTGGATGAGCAGCTTCGACAGGTACTCCGAGCGCTCGACGCTCGTCGTGCCGACCAGCACCGGCTGGCCCTTCTCGTGCCGCTCGGCGATGTCGTCGGCGACCGCGTCGAACTTGGCCTCCTCGGTCTTGTAGACGAGGTCGGCCTGGTCGGAGCGCTGCATCGGGCGGTTCGTCGGGATGGGCACGACGCCGAGCTTGTAGGTCTGGTGGAACTCCGCCGCCTCGGTCTCGGCGGTGCCGGTCATGCCGCCGAGCTTCTCGTAGAGGCGGAAGTAGTTCTGGAGGGTGATCGTGGCGAGCGTCTGGTTCTCCGCCTTGATCTCGACGCCTTCCTTGGCCTCGATCGCCTGGTGCATGCCCTCGTTGTAGCGGCGACCGGACAGCACGCGGCCGGTGAACTCGTCGACGATCATGACCTCGCCGTTGCGGACGATGTAGTCCTTGTCCTTGGCGAAGAGCTCCTTGGCCTTGATCGAGTTCTGGAAGTAGCCGACGAGCGGGGTGTTCGTCGAGTCGTACAGGTTGTCGATGCCGAGCTGGTCCTCGACGTACTGCACGCCCGCCTCGGTGACGCCGACGGTGCGCTTGCGCTCGTCCACCTCGTAGTGGGTGTCGCGGCGCATCTTCGTGGCGAGCCGCGCGAACTCGACGTACCAGCGCGAGGACTGGTCGGCCGGGCCGGAGATGATCAGCGGCGTGCGGGCCTCGTCGATCAGGATCGAGTCGACCTCGTCGACCAGCGCGAAGAAGTGGCCGCGCTGGACCATCTCGTCACGGCTCCAGGCCATGTTGTCGCGCAGGTAGTCGAAGCCGAACTCGTTGTTCGTGCCGTAGGTGATGTCGGCGTTGTAGGCGACGCGGCGCTGCTCGGGCGTCATCTCCGACAGGATCGCGCCGACGGTCAGGCCGAGGAACCGGTGGATGCGGCCCATCCACTCGGCGTCACGTTTGGCCAGGTAGTCGTTGGTCGTGACGACGTGCACGCCCTCGCCCGCGATCGCGTTCAGGTAGGCGGGCAGCACGGAGGTCAGGGTCTTGCCCTCACCGGTGCGCATCTCGGCGATCTGACCGAGGTGCAGCGCCGCGCCGCCCATCAGCTGGACGTCGAAGTGGCGCTGGCCGAGGGTGCGCTTGGCGCCCTCGCGGACGACCGCGAACGCCTCCGGCAGCAGCTCGTCCAGCGACTCGCCGTCGGCGTAGCGCTTGCGGAACTCCTCGGTCTTCGCGCGCAGCTCCGCATCGGAGAGGTCGACGACGTCGTCTTCGAGGTTGTTGATGTGCGCTGCGATGTTGCGCAGGCGCTTGAGCATCTTGCCCTCGCCAGCGCGGAGCAGTCGGGACAGCACCATCCGGGTCGACCTCATTACCTCATCGCGACGCGCCCAGGGGACGGGCGCCTTCCACAGGGGCTCACCACGGCCATGGCGAGCCTTCACCACCGACCATCGTAGGCAAGTCGTGAAGGTGTGTGCACAGACACAGGTAGGAAGCCTTTCCGGAGGGCCCCGCGGGGCGTCCCGGAGACGTCCGGTTCGACCGCTTCGCGAGGGCTCAAGATCGCGTTCCGTGACCGGGGCGGGTCCGCCGCCACCCGGACGGACGCAAGGCCGCCCGCTCCACCCGGCGCACGCGCCGGGATCAGGCCATTCACCTGAATTGGAGAGAAATCCCACGCCGTCGAACCCGACGTCCGCCCACCATCCCGCGCGGTGACCTGTTCGCCGGGTCACACCGAACGTTCGTGACACATTTTCCGACGATCACGGTTCGGCTCACGGTCCCGATCACGAAATGCGGTCCGCGCACGACGGCCCCCGGCGCACAGGAGCGCCGGGGGCCGCGCGAAGTCGAGTGAGGGGACCGTGGTCAGGTGGCTCTCAGGCCAACCTGATCACGCCGTAGTCGAACCCCTTCCGGCGGTAGACGACGCTCGGACGTCCGCTGTCGGCGTCGGAGAACAGGTAGAAGTCGTGGCCGACCAGTTCCATCTCGTAGAGGGCTTGGTCGACGGTCATCGGCTTGGCCGTGTGCTCTTTCTCGCGCACGATCTGGCCGGGCAGGTTGTCCTCTAGGCCGTCTTCCCAGCGCTGCGCGGGCACTTCCGCCATGCCCTCGCGCGAAGGTTGCGGCTCGGCTGCTTCCAGCACCGCGGTGTGGCCCAGCCACATGCCCTGCGCCTGGCCGCCGTCGCTGTCGGTGCGGAGGGGGAGCGACTCCCCGAGTCCGCTGGTCGCCTCGGCGACCGATGCCGGGGCGCGTCGCCCGTGGTGCACGCGCCTGCGGTCGTGCGAGCGCCGCAGCCGGTTCTCGAGCTTGCTCACCGCGGCGTCCAGGGCGGCGTAGAAGTCGCCCGCACATGCTTCGGAACGAACCACCGGACCGCGTCCCTTGCCGGTGATCTCGACCCGCTGGCAGTTCTTCGACTGCCTGCGGTTCGGTTCGTGGAACAGCTCTACGTCGAAGCGGATGACCTTGCGGTCGTAACGCTCAAGCCTGGCCAGCTTTTCGGCGACGTGAACCCTGTAGTGATCGGGCACCTCGACGTTGCGGCCCTTAACGACGATGTCCATACACGACCTCCCTCGCTTTGCTGCGAGCAATGGCTTTGGATCGCTTGGGCGCCGGATTCGCGATCATGTTCGCGGAGTTGGTCGCTGAGGGTGGTCCCTCAACGCCCCACCGGCGCCAGGGTCATGGGCTGTTCGCCTCCTCCCCGCGTGCCGGGAACGCTGATAGCGGTGCACGTTAGCCCGGTATTCGCCGCTGCGACAGCCCCTGGGGCGGGCG
Organism: Saccharothrix sp. 6-C; assembly: GCF_016695385.1. Taxonomy (NCBI): domain Bacteria; kingdom Bacillati; phylum Actinomycetota; class Actinomycetes; order Pseudonocardiales; family Pseudonocardiaceae; genus Saccharothrix; species Saccharothrix sp. 6-C. The sequence continues at coordinate 7,511,028 of NZ_CP064192.1, forward strand.
AACTCCAAGATTTTCTTGTCGTGACGCAGAGCGACGAAAAATTGCCGCCGGCGGCACGCCACGCGGGCGCGCCGAGACGCCACACCGACGACCGCTCACCCGAACGGCCGAGGCCGGCACAGGCACCCGTCGGCAGAGTGGTTGCGTCGAACGGCCTCTGCGCGGGCGTCATATCCGGCCAACGGGCGAGCGTCCCGGGAGGTTCCCGGTCGGATTCACCCGTGTGGGTGGGTTCTGCGTGCGGTGGTCAGCGTGAGGACTGCGGGTACCCCGTATCCGGCCGCTTTCAACACCGAAACGCAGGCGCGTGCCGTCGATCCGGTCGTCACCACGTCATCCAGCAGGACGAGCGGTGCGCCCGGTGGTGGCAGGCGATCGGGGACGAGCCGGACGCGGCCGGCCAGGTTCGCCCGGCGGGACGCGGCGTCGAGGCGCACCGAGTCGCGGACACCGGGGGTGAAGGCGAGCGCGGGCGCGGTGGAGAAACCGGAGGCCCGTGCCACTCTCAGCACGTGGGAGCCGCCGCGGGCGCGGGCGGCCGACGCGCGCGACGGCGCGGGCACCAGCCAGGGTTCGGGCCCGACGCCGGGCAGCCGGGGCACGGCGGCGGCGACCAGGGCGCCGAACACGGCCGCCAGCTCACGGCGCCCGCGCTCCTTGAACGCGAGCACCAGCTCACGCGCCGCGCCCCCGTACGCGGCCAGCGCGAACACCGGCGGGCCTGCGCCGGGCACGCGCTTCGGCATCCCGAACAGGGCCAGGCAACGGGCGCACAGCCGCACGCCCCACGTCCCGCAGCCGGGACACCGGGGTGGGAACAGCAGGTTGATCAGCACGGCCTCGACGATGCCGGCGGCCACCGACAACCAGGGCCCCTCCGCCGAGGTGCGGGCCGTTCCCGATCGGGTGAAGATGGCTCCGCAGGAGACGACGGCGTCAGCCCGGGTAGAAGGCCTGGGTGCCCGCTTCCGCCTTCGTCGTCGACGCGCGCCACACGTCGCCCACGTCGTTCGCGCTCCACAGCCCGCTCTGGTCCACCGCCAGCACGTTGCGGCCCGGCGCGGCGGTCACGGACGCCACCGGCACGGTCAGGTTCGACGTGTTGTAGCGCTCGACCCGCACCCCGTCGATGTTGACCTTCGCGATCGGCCACGCGGCCAGCGACGTGCTCACCACCAGCACGTCCTGCGCCAGCCAGTCCAGCGACATCGCGCTGGTGCCCAGCTGGGAGGGCTGGAGGTGGCGCGGCGACCGCAGCGACACCGCCGAGTCCTGACCGCGCACGACGGCCGCCACCACCAGCCTGCCGTCCACCACGGCCGCCACCCGGGTGCCGTCGCGCGAGAGCCGCAGCTCGGTGATGCGCCCCAGCTCGGCCAGCTCGGAGGCGTTGACCGCGCTCGCCGTCCACCCGCGGTCGGTGTCGATCACGCGCACCACGTTCGCGCCGTCGGCGACCGTCCACACCTCGGTGCCCGGCTCGCCCTGACGGCCGCTGAGCAGCCACGTCGGCCGGGTCATGGTCGAGGCGCGCAGGTCGACCTCGGCCAGCTGCTCCTGCGCCGGCCCGACCCGCAGCCGCACGGCGTCGCCCGCCACCCGGCTCACCACGGCCAGCCGGCTGCCGTCCAGCGACTGCGCCGCGCCGAGCACCTGGTAGTCGCCGGAGCCGGCGGGGCCGGGCACCGCGTCGCCGTTGACCTGCTTGACCCGCCCGTTGGCGACCAGCATCCCGTTCAGGCCGGCGTTCGGCGTGGCCAGCTCCTCGCCGGTCTGCACGTCGGCCGGCCGCCACTCGAGCTGGTCGGCGATGATCGGCTGACCCTCGACCAGCACCCGGATGCGGCTGCTGGAGACCCCCGCGAGCGACTTCACCACCTGCGCCACGATCTGCTTGCCGGCCTGCACCGTGATGTCGCCGACCTTCGTCAGGTCGACCTCCAGCGCGCCGTCGTCGGCCTCGGAGGTGTTCTTGCGCTGCGCCGCGCCGTTCGGGACGGCCGTGGCCAGCGCGCCGCGCATCCCCACCGACGGTCCCTTGAGCAGCAGGCTCGTCACCCGGCTCGGGATCGACGTGGACGGCGCGATGACCACCCAGCGCGGGTCGGGCACGAGCACGCTGAAGTCCGGGCTGTAGAAGAACAGCGTGACCCGCCGGTAGTTCTGCTGGAACCCGCCCAGCGGCACGTAGACGCCGTCCGGCGGCGCGGAGATGCGCCACTGGCTCTCCGCGTCGCGCTCGATCCCGATCGGGGTGTCGAGGGGGCCGATGAGCTGGATGAACGAGTTGTCCTCCAGCTGCAACCGGCCGACGTTGCGCCCTTGGAGCAGCACGGTGCGGTTCTTGTCGTCGGCCGTCACGCCCGGCGTCGGCACGGTGTTGAACGTGGTGTCGATGATCGTCGGCGTGCCCTTGGTGTTCCACGCCTTCTTCGCGTCGTCGGTCAGGTAGGCCTTGGCCGCCGCGTAGTCGCCCTCCGGGTTGGCCGAGGCGTTGACGAACTCCCGGACCAGCGTCAGCGGGTCGATGTCCTTGACCGGCTCGGGCGCGGCGGCCTCGCTGGCGTTGCCCGCCGACGGGTTCACCGCGATCGGGGACGTCTCGGTGGGGATCGCGGCGCAGCCCGCGGCCACGAGCACGGCCAGGAGCACCGCGAGGAGCCTCACCGGACCTCCTCGCGTTCGCCGGTGACCGGTTGCGCGGGCTGCCACGTGATCTCCTCCTCGGTCAGCTCGACCTCCTCCACCGGCTCCGGCGCACCCGGCTCGGGCTCGACCACGGGCGGCAGGTCGGGCGGCACGAGCGGCAGCGGGCTGGAGGTCAGCTCGTGGCCGTGGCGGCACGGGATGGTGAGCCGGAACACCGCGCCGAGGCCGCGTTCACCCCACGCCTCCAGCCAGCCGCCGTGCAGCCGCGCGTCCTCCAGGCTGATCGACAGGCCGAGGCCGGTGCCGCCGGTGCGGCGGTTGCGGGACGGGTCGGCGCGCCAGAACCGGTTGAACACCAGGTCCGCCTCGCCGGGCCGCAGGCCGACGCCGTGGTCCCGGACGGTCACCGCGACCGCTTCGCCGTCGCTGCGCAGCGTCAGCTCGACCGGCAGGCCCTCGCCGTGGTCGATGGCGTTGGCCAGCAGGTTGCGCAGGATGCGCTCGACGCGGCGGGAGTCCAGCTCGGCGGTGACCTCGTGGTCGGGCAGGTCCATCACGATCGTGGTGTCGCTGCTGTTGGCGATGGCGCGCACGGCGTCGTGGGCGCGCCTGGCCAGCACCCGGATGTCGACGAGCTCGGCGGCCAGCTCCTCCACGCCCGCGTCGAGCCTGCTGATCTCCAGCAGGTCGCCGAGCAGCGACTCGAACCGGTCCAGCTCGTCCACCAGCAGCTCGGTCGAGCGGGCCAGGCCGCCGGGGAACTGCTCGCGCGAGGCGTGCAGCACGTCCGCGGCCATCCGCACGGTCGTCAGCGGCGTGCGCAGCTCGTGCGAGACGTCGGAGGTGAACCGGCGTTGCAGCTGGCCGAACTCCTCCAGCTGGTGGATCTGCCGCTGGATGCTGGCGGCCATCTCGTTGTACGACTCGGCCAGCCGCGCCACGTCGTCCTCGCCGACCACGGGCATCCGCTGGTCGAGGCTGCCGTCGGCGAACCGCTCGGCGATCTCGGCGGCCTGCCGCACGGGCCGGACGACCTGTCGCGTGACCAGGTTCGCGATGAGGGCGAGCAGCACGAGCAGCACGACGCCGCCGATCACCAGCGTGCTCTGCACGACGTCGGCGGTGGCCTGTTCGCTGGTCAGCGGGAACAGCAGGTACAGGTGCATGGCGCGGGCGGAGCTGTTCACCGGTTTGCCGACGACCAGCAGCGTGGTGGGTCCGGTCTCCCGTTCCACGGTGGTGATCTGGTAGCCGACGCTGCCCCGTTCGAGCATCTTGAACAGCCCGTCGGGCACGTCCTCGTACTCGCCGACGGCGACCGGCAGGCCGTCGGAGCCGGTGCCGACGGGGTCGCGGAGCACCGCCTCGAACGCGCCCGCGCCGGAACTGGTCGGGTCGAGGTCCACCCCCGACGTGTTGATCTTGTTCAGGGCGGTGGTGAACCGGGTCTTCACGCTGTCGGGGCCGGGGTTGAGGCCCGCGAGGTCGGGCTGGATCGCCGCCGCGCTCGCCTCGGTCTGCCGGACCGCCGCCTCGATCTTGGTCTCCAGCAGCTGGCCGGTGATCTGCACCTGGAGCACCATGCCGAGCACGAACACCACGGCCGACGACAGCGCGAGCGTGCTCACCACCACGCGCAGCTGCAACGAGCGCCGCCACAGCTCGCCGAACGACAGCGCCTGCCTGCGCGCGCGTTCGACCACGCGGCGCGCTTCACGCACCACGAGGTCGAACCAACGCCGAGTCATGTCCAGCGCGTCCCGATCACGGAGGTCCGGCCTTGTACCCGACGCCGCGCACGGTCAGCACCACCTCGGGGTGCTCCGGGTCGCGCTCGACCTTGGAGCGCAGCCGCTGCACGTGGACGTTCACCAGCCGCGTGTCCGCCGCGTGCCGGTAGCCCCACACCTGCTCCAGCAGCACCTCGCGGGTGAACACCTGGCGCGGCTTGCGGGCCAGGGCCACGAGCAGGTCGAACTCCAGCGGCGTCAGCTGGATCGGCTTGCCCTCGCGCAGCACCTCGTGGCCGGGCACGTCGATGGTCAGGTCGCCGATCTGGAGCACCTCGGCGGGCTCGGCCTCGGTGCGGCGCAGGCGGGCGCGGATGCGCGCCACCAGCTCCTTCGGCTTGAACGGCTTGACCACGTAGTCGTCGGCGCCCGACTCCAGGCCGAGCACCACGTCGACCGTGTCGCTCTTCGCGGTCAGCATCACGATCGGTACGCCCGACTCGGACCTGATCGCCTTGCAGACGTCGATGCCGTTCATCCCGGGCAGCATCAGGTCCAGGAGGACCAGGTCGGGCTTCAACTCGCGCAGCGCGGGCAGCGCGCGGGCGCCGTCGGCGACCACAGCGGTGTCGAAGCCCTCGCCCCGCAGCACGATGGTCAGCATCTCCGCCAGAGCGGGGTCGTCGTCCACGACGAGCACGCGTGCCTTCATGCTCAACATCGTCCCACTAGTGGTCGGGAGTCCACGCACCGCCCAGCGGTCATCGCTGCTGGTCGTCGTGCGCGTCCACTCCGTAGCCAGTCTCTGCCGCCGATCCACGTGCCCACCTCGTCCCGCCGAAACGCGAATCCTCTGCGACTCATCGGCGAACTGGTGACGTTTTGTTACTTTGTTACACTAATGGGTGAACCACCGGTCGAGGATCGCCTCGATCCGCAGGTCAGCGGTGCCGTCCAGCACCTCCCACGGCGACAACCACCCGGCGGCGGCCAACCCGTCGTACACGGCGGCGCAGCGCGCCTGGAGGCCGCCGTCCGACTCGTACAGGTCCCGCCCCCTGGCCTCCTCCACCTCGCGGTGGGCCGCGCGGTCCGCCGCGACGCCCGCGGGCACGCGCAGCAGCAGGTGCAGGTCGGGGATCGGCAACCCGAAGCGCTCCACCTCCAGCGACCGCAGCCACCCGACGAACTCGCCGTCCGCGCCCTGGTGCAGCCGGGCCGCGCCGTAGGCCGCGTTGGACGCGACGTACCGGTCGAGCAGCACCACGTCGTACTGGTCCAGGTCGGCCCGGATCCGGTCGGCCGCGCCGCGCCGGTCCAGCGCGTAGAGGACCGACATGCCGTACACCGAATCCGTCAGGTCACCCAGCCTGCCGTGCAGCGCGTCGCGCACCAGGTCGGCGTGCACGTCCTCGTCGTAACGGGGGAACGCGCCCGTGGCGACCTTCGCGCCCCGCGCGTCCAGCGCGTCGGTCAACGCCTTGGCCAGGGTGCGCTTGCCGGCGCCGTCCAAGCCCTCGATCACGACGAGTTTGCCCACGCGGAACACCCTAAGGGGCACCCCCGTCCACGATCGGCCGCATGACATCGCCCAGTCGGGTGATGAGAGATCCTTTGCGTCACCAGATTGAGTGACTACGGTGAACCCCATTTCCGGTTGCGCGAAAGGGTGGTGCCGCGGTGACCGCGGATTCCGGGCACGCCAGACCGGTTGAGGACCAGGCCACCCACCCCTCCGGGAACCTGCCCGGCGGCCTCGCCGAGACCCTGCGGTACGGCCCGTTCCACCGGGCGCTGCACGACGCCATCGCGCACCGCGGCCTGTCCCTGGCCCGGCTGCGGGCCCACCTGGAGCAGCTCGGCGTGCAGGTCGGGCAGTCGACGCTCAGCTACTGGCAGCGTGGTCTGCGGCACCCCGAAGTGCCCCGCGCCATCGCCACCGTGCGCGCGTTGGAGACCGTGCTGAAGCTGCCGCCGGAGTCGCTGGTGGCGCTCGTCGGCAACCGGCCGCAACCCCGGCTGACCAGGCCCGGCGGCTGGGTGGCGCCCGTGCCGGTGCTCTCGGAGTTCGAGGCCGTCGGCGACGTCGGCGCGAACACCGACATCGAGGTGCTGTCCGTGCACGACACCGTCTTGATCGGGCCGGAACGGGAGCAGCGGTCGATCAGCACCCGGCTGGTGGTGCGCGCGGCGAAGGCCGGGCCGGACCGGTACCTGGCCGTGCACCAGGGCGACGAGGGGTGCCTGATCGACAACGCGCTCGTGCGGCCCGGCGAGGGGTGCCGGCTCGGTCGGCTGCGCCGGCAGCTGGCCACCCGCGGGCTCGCGTTCGAGCTGCTCTTCGACCGCAGGCTCGCCGAGGGCGAGGAGCACGTGTTCAGCTTCACCGTGGTGGACGACACGGGCGGGCCGACCCCGGGCCACCGGCGGGCGTTCCGCGAACCGTGCCGCGGGTACCTGCTGCAACTGGCGTTCAACCGCCGCGCGCTGCCCGCCCGGTGCACCAAGCAGTTCCGGGTCGACGCCGACGCCGTGCCGGTCGACCTGGAGGAGCTGGTCTGCGGGCTGGGCGGGTTCGCCAGCGCCTACTTCGAGGACATCGGCCCCGGCGTCGCCGGGATCAGCGTCGAGTGGACTTGAGCGGGACGGCCGGGACCCGAGGGCCCCGGCCGTCCACCGCCGACGTCAGTACCGGTAGTGCTCGGGCTTGTACGGGCCCTCGACGTCCACGTCGATGTACTCGGCCTGGTCCTTCGACAGCTTGGTGAGCTTGCCGCCCAGCGCCTCGAGGTGGATGCGGGCGACCTTCTCGTCCAGCACCTTCGGCAGGCGGTACACCTCCTTGTCGTACTCCTGGTGCTTGGTGAACAGCTCGACCTGGGCGATCACCTGGTTGGAGAACGAGTTGGACATCACGAAGCTGGGGTGACCGGTGGCGTTGCCCAGGTTGAGCAGGCGGCCCTCCGACAGCACCAGGATCGAGTGGCCGTCCGGGAACACCCACTCGTCGACCTGCGGCTTGATGTTGATCCGCCGGATGCCGGGGAAGCGGGCGAGGCCGGCCATGTCGATCTCGTTGTCGAAGTGGCCGATGTTGCCCACGATCGCCTGGTGCTTCATCTCCGCCATGTGCTCGATGCGCACGACGTCCTTGTTGCCGGTCGTGGTGATCACGATGTCGGCGCGGCCGATCACGTCTTCCAGCGTCGAGACCTCGTAGCCGTCCATCGCCGCCTGCAGGGCGCAGATCGGGTCGATCTCGGTGACGACGATCCGGGCTCCCTGGCCGCGCAGCGACTCCGCCGCGCCCTTGCCGACGTCGCCGTAACCGCAGATCACGGCCACCTTGCCGCCCATGAGCACGTCGGTGCCCCGGTTGATGCCGTCGATCAGCGAGTGCCGGATGCCGTACCGGTTGTCGAACTTCGACTTGGTCACCGCGTCGTTGACGTTGATCGCCGGGAACAGCAGCTCACCGGCGGCGGCCAGCTGGTACAGCCGCATGACGCCGGTGGTGGTCTCCTCGGTGACGCCGCGGATGCCCTCGGCGATCTTGGTCCACTTCCCGCTGTCCGCCGCGAGCGAGGCGCGCAGCGTGCCCAGGAAGACCTGCCACTCCTCCGAGTCGTCCGCCTCGGGCTGCGGCACGACACCGGCCTTCTCGTACTGCAAGCCCTTGTGGACGAGCATGGTGGCGTCGCCGCCGTCGTCCAGGATCATGTTCGGGCCGCCGCCGTCCGGCCAGGTCAGCATGGACTCGGCGGTCCACCAGTACTCCTCCAGCGTCTCGCCCTTCCAGGCGAAGCACGGGATGCCCTTCGGCTCCTCCTCGGTGCCGTGCGGGCCGACCACGACCGCGGCGGCGGCGTGGTCCTGCGTGGAGAAGATGTTGCACGACGCCCAGCGGACCTCGGCGCCCAGGGCGACCAGGGTCTCGATCAGGACGGCCGTCTGCACGGTCATGTGCAGTGAGCCGGAGATCCGCGCGCCCTTGAGCGGGTAGACCTCCGAGTACTCGCGGCGCAACGCCATGAGGCCGGGCATCTCGTGCTCGGCCAGCCGGATCTCTTTGCGGCCGAACTCGGCCAGGGAGAGGTCCGCCACGGCGAAGTCGATGCCGTTGCGGGTCTGGAGCCTCTCGGCGGTCATCGCGGGTTCCTCCATCTTCGGGTAGGACGAGCCCGACACTACCGCCCGCCACGCCGGGCCACGGAGGTCGGCGGCATCTGCGCGCCGATGGACCAGTATGGCGGGGCTCAAGTGATGTTCGCGGGGAGGACCTGTGCTGATTCCCGGCCCCGACACGCGGGTGGTCGAACTGCGGGTGCACGGTGTCCAGGGCACCACCCCGCAGTCGCTGGTCGACGCGGTGGCGGCGGTGGACGTGGCGGGCGACGGGCTCGGCCGCGTCGTCCGCCCGGCCGACCGGCTCCGCAGGCCCGCGCCCGGCCCCGTGCTGCAAGCCGCCGGCCGGCCCGTCACGCGGGTGGTCGAGGGCTACGTCTGGGGCGCGATGACCTCGGGCGGCTGGGCCAAGGCGACGTGGGCGCTGCTGTTCCCGTTCTCCCTGGCGAACGTGGCGCACTGGATGCTGCCGCCCGCGCCGACCGGCTCCGTGCCCGCGCACCTGCTGGGCATCGCGCTGCGCGCGTTGCTCAGGTTGGCCGCGCTGCTGCTGACCGTGCTGCTGGTCGCCCAGCTGGAGGTGATCAGCCTCGACCTGGTGGCCGCCCAGTGCCTCGCGCCCGGCTCGACGTGCCTGTGGGGTCCGTCGTGGCTGAGCACGACGCCGTGGGTGCGCGCCGCGGTGGGCCTGGCGCCGATCGCGCTGGCCGTGCTGGTGCTGCACCGGATGTCCAGTGTGGACTGGCGGATCGAGCGCAAGGAGGTGCCGGCGGCCGAGGGCGTGCGGTCCGGGCTGCCCGGCGCGCACGTGGCCACCGACCCGGACACGCCCGCGCTGCGGGTGCTGCACGTGGTCGCGGGCCTGGGCGCGGCCGTGGTGGTCGCCCTGGGCGGTCCGGCCGGTCCGCTGCTCGCGCCCGGCTGGCACGGCGCCGCGATCACGGCGTGCTGGGCGCTCGGGCTGGCGCTGGTCGCGGTGGCGGCGCTGGGCGCGATGCTGCTGGACGACCCGACCGGCGGCGCGCCGCACCGGGGCGGGCGGTGGCTGCGGGCGGCGTTGGGGCGGCGGCCGAGGCGCATGCTGCAGACCGCGGCGTGGCTGTCGCTGCTGGTCGCGGTAGCGTTGCTGGACCGGCTGCCGGTGCGGCTGCCCGGCGCGGACCTGGCCGTGCAGATGGTGGCCGCGATGGAAGCGCTGGTGTGCGTGGGGATCGCGGTGCTGCTGGCGCCCGCCGCGTTGCTGGCCCGGCGCACGTGGTCGGCGCAGCCGCGCGAGCTGCGGCCGTGGGCGGGCGGGTGGATGGCCGCGCCGGTGGTGGCGGTGGCCGCGCTGCTCGGCGGCGGGTTCGGCGCGGGCGTGGCGCTGACCTTGCAGCGGGTGCTCGGGCACGGCGTCCTGCCGCGCGGGTACGACTACATCGCGCTGCTGTGGGGCGTGGCCGGGGTGCTGGCGTTCCTCGCGGGCGTGGCGATGGCGGCGGCCACCGGGATGATGCGGTGGAGCTCGCTGCGTCGGGACAAGGAGTGGGCGCGTGAGGCGTCCTTGTTGCACGCGGGGCGCGCACGGGACGCGAAGCGCGCTGCGCGGGCGTGGTGGTGGGCGCGGTGGCAGCGGCGGCACAGCCACCACGTGGTGCTGATCATGTCGTCGGTGCTGGCGGTCGGCGCGGTGCCGGCGGCGTTCCTGCGGCTGCGCGAGGTCGACCCGCCCACCTGGGCGCGGCCGGTCGTCGGGCTGGGCGTGGTCGTGCTGGGCGTGCTGGCGTTGTCGCTGCTCCGGGCGGTGTACCTGGCGGCACGGCGGCCGGACAAGGCGCGGCAGGTCGGCGTGCTGGCGGACCTGGCGGCGTTCTGGCCGCGCGAGGCGCACCCCGTGGTGCCGCCGTGCTACGCGTTGAAGGTGGTGCCGGAGCTGGTGGCGCGGGTGCGGGAGCACCTGGCCGACCCCGGCACGCGCGTCGTGCTGGCCGGGCACAGCCAGGGCAGCCTGCTCGCGGCGGTGGCGGCGGCCCGGCTGCTGGAGGAGCTGCCACCGCACGAGGCGGAACGGGTGGGCCTGGTCACGGCGGGCTCGCAGCTGCAGTGGGCGTACCCGCGGGCGTTCCCGGCGGTGGTGCCGCACAGCTCGTTGGAGACGCTGGCCGGCGGGCTGGCCGGGCGGTGGCGCGCGCTGTGCCGCGGCACGGACCCGTTGGGCGGCGCGGTGATGACGTGGGACCGGCAGGTGTTCGACGGGATGCTGCTCGGCGCGGGGTTCCGGCCGGACGGCACGTCGGGCGCGTTGCCGCCGGCGCTGCGCGGTCCCACGGGCGCGCTCGTCCTCGGCGGCGACCACTGGCTGCCGGACCCGCAGCGCGGCCCGTTCACGGGTCGCCGGTGGGCGGCGGGCGTGAACCGGCACGCCGACTACACCTCCGACCCGGAGTGGGACCGGGCCGTCGCCATCGCGGCCGGCCTGGAGACCACGGACCCGCCCGCGCCGCCCGTGCTGCCGACCGCGCGGCAGGCGCCGGTCAGGTCGCCGTCGACCGAACCGAAGTGAGCAGCCGGTCGGCCGCGTCCGCGTGGCCGGCCTCGGCGAGCAGGCCGGCCGGGGCCAGCACGTGGTCGCGGTCGACCGCGACGGCCGCCGTGCGCAGGACCGGGCGCAGGACGGGGTCGGCGCGCAGCACGCGTTCGACCTCGTCGGTCGAGTCGGCGTGCCGGAAGACGCCGCCGGACAGCACGAGCAGGCCCACGCCCTGCGGTCCGAGCCGGCCCTCGACGAGCCCGAGGTGGCGGCGGACGGCCAGCACGGCGGCGAGCGCGGCGAGCCGCCGGTCGACGGTCGGGTCGTCGGGCAGGCCGCCCACGTCGGCGGCCCGCGCGTCGGCTTCCCGCCGCAGCGCGAGGGCCTCGGCCTTGTCGATCAGCTTCTCCGCGAGCGCTTCGGCCACCACGCCCGGCGCGGACCAGCGGACCCCGAGGTCGCCCTCGACGGTGCGGCGGTCCGGCGGCAGCGCCACCGCCCGCTCCGGCCCTTCCACAGTGGACACGGCCGAGTAGACGTCCGTGGTGGCGCCGCCGACGTCCACCACGAGCACCGCGCCTTCCCGGTCCTGCATGGCCAGCCGGGACACGCCGCTCAGCACGGCGTCCGGCGTGACCGCGCGCACGAGCCCGCGGAACCTCCGGCCCCGGGACAGGCCCTTGCCGCCGATCACGTGCCGCAGGAACACCTCGCGGATCGCCGCGCGGGCCGGTCCCGGGGCGAGCTCGCCCACGTCCGGCAGCACGTTCGCGGTCCGCACCACGGTCCGCGCGGCGAGCAGGCCGGCGGCCTCCGGCTGGGCCTCGGCGTTGCCCGCCAGCACGATCGGGCACGCGACCCGGCTCAGCCTGGCCGCGTTGTGCAGGAGCACCGACGCGTCGCCGCCGTCCGTGCCGCCCACCAGGAGCACCAGGTCCGGCGCGGAGGCGCGCAACGCCCGGACGCCCGCGGCGTCGAGCGGACCGGCCGAGACGTGCACCACCTTCGCGCCCGCCGACAGCGCCACCCGGTAGCCGGCCTCGGCGCTGATCAACCGCTCCTGCCCGACGACCGCGAGCCGCAGGCCGCCGCCCGCCGAGGAGCAGGCGAGCGTCCGCCCGGCCGGACCCAGGGCACTGGTGACGGCGTCGATGCCTCGAAGCACCTCCGGCGGGGTAGTCGTGTGCTGTGCGGTGCCGAGCAACTCACCGGTGTGCGACACGAGGGCGCCCTTGGTCCACGTCGAGCCGACGTCCAGGCAGAGCACTGTCATGGGCGGAAACTACCGGTGCGGCCGAATGTCGGCACCCACCTCTAGGCTGAACGGACCAACCTGACGACCAGGCCGCGGAACGCGTCGGAGCAGCGGCGATCAAACGAGGAGGGACCACCGTGCCGGGCAACGGGCTGTGGCGCACGAAGTCGGTCGAGCAGTCGATCGCGGACACCGACGAGCCGGACACCAGACTCCGCAAGGACCTCACCGCGTGGGACCTGACGGTCTTCGGCGTCGCGGTCGTGATCGGCGCGGGCATCTTCACGCTCACCGCGTCCACCGCGGGCAACCTCGCCGGGCCGTCGGTGTCGTTGGCCTTCGTGCTGGCGGCGGTGGCGTGCGCGCTGGCCGCGCTGTGCTACGCGGAGTTCGCGTCCACCGTGCCGGTGGCCGGCAGCGCGTACACGTTCTCGTACGCGACGTTCGGCGAGTTCGCGGCGTGGATCATCGGCTGGGACCTGGTGCTGGAGTTCGCCGTCGGCGCGGCGGCGGTGGCCAAGGGCTGGTCGCTGTACCTGCAGACGGTGCTGGGGCAGTTCGGCGTGGCGGTGAAGACCACCGCGCCGGTCGCCGGCGTCGACGTCGACTGGGGCTCGTTGCTGCTGATCGCGGTGCTCACGACGCTGCTGGTGATCGGCACGAAGCTGTCGTCCCGGGTCAGCGCGGTGATCACGGCGGTGAAGGTGGCCGTGGTGCTGCTCGTGGTCGTGCTCGGGATCGCGTACATCAACACGGCGAACTACCACCCGTTCATCCCGCCCGCCGAGTCCGGCGGCACCGCCGGGTCCGGGTTGGAGCAGTCGCTGTTCTCGCTGCTCACGGGCTTCGAGGGCAGCACTTACGGCGTGCTGGGGCTGCTGGCCGCCGCGTCGCTGGTGTTCTTCGCGTTCATCGGCTTCGACGTGGTCGCCACGACCGCCGAGGAGACCCGCGACCCGCAGCGCGCCGTGCCGCGCGGCATCCTCGCGTCGCTGGCGATCGTGACCGTGCTGTACGTGGCGGTGTCGCTGGTGATCACCGGGATGCTGCCCTACGACCAGCTCAGGACCCAGCCCGACGGCACGCGGGCCACGTTGGCCACGGCGTTCTCGGCCAACGGCGTCGACTGGGCGGCCACGGTGATCTCGGTGGGCGCGCTGGCCGGTCTGACCACGGTGGTGATGGTGCTGATGCTGGGCCAGTCGCGGGTGCTGTTCGCGATGTCGCGCGACGGCCTGCTGCCGCGCGGGCTGGCCCGCACCGGCAAGCGCGGCACGCCGTTCCGGATCACCGCGGTCATCGGTGTGCTGGTCGCCGTGGCGGCGGGCTTCTTCCCGGCGAGCAGGCTGGAGGAGATGGTGAACGTGGGCACGCTGTTCGCGTTCATCCTGGTCTCGGCGGGCGTCCTGGTGCTGCGCAGGACCCGGCCCGACCTGCCGCGCGGCTTCCGCGTCCCCCTCGTGCCGCTGGTGCCGGTGCTGGCGATCCTGGCGTGCCTGTGGCTGATGCTGAACCTGACCGCGTTGACCTGGGTGCGGTTCCTGGTGTGGATGGCCGTGGGCGTCGTCGTGTACTTCGCCTACAGCCGGCGGCACTCCGCCCTGGCCCGCAGGGGGACCACCGCCGTGCCCGTGGTGGAGCACGACGAGATCCCGTGACCGGTGCAGCGGCTCGGCCCCGGGACCGGGGCCGAGCCGCTGCGCGAGGTGGTCACCACCGGCCGAACTTCTGCAGCGCCACCAGGTCGGGCACCAGCACGTCACGCCGCAGGTGGCTGACCACCACCCCCGCCTTGCGCAGGTCGGAGAACGCCTTCTCGGCCGTCCTGGGCTTCATCCCGGCGATCGAGGCCAGTTCCACCTTCGTCAGCGGTATCCCCAACGTCCACCCCTGCGCCTCCTCCCGGCCGTAGGTGAGGACCAGTTCGGCCAGCACCCGGGCGACCCGCTCGGCGGCGGTGTGGGACAGGTAGTCCCGGCGGCGCTGGTTCGCCCAGCGCAACCGGTCGTTGATCATCGCGATCAGCTCGACGAACACGTCGTTGTGCCGGTGCAGGAAGCCCATCAGCTCACCGCTGGTGATCAGCTTCGCGACCACGTCGCCGCACGTGACGACGGTGGCCGAGCGCGGCTTCCGGTCCAGCGCCGCCATCTCGCCGACCAGGTCGCCCGCGACCCGGATCGCGAGCAGCGCCGTGTCACCCGTCTCGTCCGTGGCCTGCACCTTCACCACGCCGTCCAGCAGGAGCAACGCGTGGGTGTCCGTCGCGTCCTGCTCCATGATCTCGCGGTCCGGGCCGTAGCGCACGACCGTGCCGATGTTCAGCAGGGCCTGCCGGGTGTTGTCCCGGAGGCGGCCCAGGAGGCTGTGCCCGGGCCAGCCCGGGGTCGCCTGGGTCACCGCGGCCGCCATCGCCGCGAGCCCGTGCGCCGGTCCGGTCGGGCGCGAGTACCCGACCCTGCGCCGGTCCGGGGTCGGCGTCGCGCCGAGCGCGAACGACTCCCGTGCCGGGAACGCCGCCAGGGCCTGCCGGTTGACCCGGCTCACGATGCCTTCGACCACTTCACGGGGGGCGCGGTCGCGAAGGCCGACCGCGTCGTCCGCGCCGAACGAGGACTCCTCGACGAGGTGCTCGACAGCCGTGGGCTGGTTGGCCACCCGTTCAGACATTGTCACCTCCGCCCCTCGCCGGTCGACCGGTGTTGCGCCGGTGCCTCTCCAGGGCTCCCTTGATCACGCCGTGGGTGGTGTTCAACAGCTCCGCTACTTCTCCGAGGGTGTAGCCGGCTTCCGACAGGATCAACGCCGACTTGGTGTACTCGCTCGGGATGTCGGCGAGCCCGCGCTTGATCTCCAACTTGGTGACCACCACGTCACCCGGGTCGGGTGCGGGGGAAGCGACGTCCGCCAACTCGTCGACGCTCGATAATCGGAAGTGCTCGGCGTCCCGGTGGCGGCGCTCGTTGCTCCACTTGCGGTAGACGTTGGGGAAGGCGAGCACGCAGGCAGTCGCGAAGTACGTCTTCAGGCTCGCCCCGCCGGCCGGGTCCCACCCGCCGGCCAGCAGCGCGTTGCGCCGGAAGTCGCCGATCGCCCGGACCACCGTGTCACCGGCGAGGCTGACCAGGTCGTCGTGTTCCCAGTAGGGCGGCGCCACGCCGACCGGGCGGCCCTTCTCCCGGCACAGGGTGAAGATCAGGCCCGACCTCAGCCACCCCATCATCGAGGCGAAGCCGTACTCGCTGAGCACCCTGGTGAACCGCCGCCACTCGGGCCCTTCGCACCTCTCGGCCACGAGCGCGTCGCGGATCTTGGCGTCAGCCCGGTGTCGATCATCATTGCCAACCAATCGCGGCCCCCTCGGACGCGGCTCATCCGAACGACGGGGTTCTAGGTCGCCGCGGACGACCGGCGGCACGCGTCGACGCCGAACGTGGCGACCACCACTCGGACGGCCCGGCCGGGCGCCGCCGCGGACCGCACCACGACGGAGGGCGACGAGCCGGGAGGCTCGCCGCCCTCTGGGCGTCGGGAGGTCCCTACGACTTGGCGGTCAGCGACCGGTCCAGGTCGGGTTCCAGGTAGATCAGCCGGGCGGCCGGGACCTTGGCCCGGACCCGCTGCTCGGCGGCGTCGATGGCGGCGGCCACCTCGTTGATCGACAAGCCCGGGTTCAGCGCGATCTTCGCCGCCACCAGCAGCTCGTCCGGCCCGATGTACTGCGTCTTGATGTGGATCACGCGCTGCACCTGGTCCGACACCAGCTCGTCGGTGATCACGTCCAGCTCCGCCGGCGCCGCGCCCTCGCCGATCAGCAGCGACTTCATCTCCACGATCAGGATGACCGCGATGACGCCCAGCAGCGCGCCGATGCAGATCGTGCCGATGGCGTCCCACACCGGGTCACCGGTCAACGTCGACAGGCCCACCCCGAGCAGCGCCAGGACCAGGCCGAACAGCGCGCCCGCGTCCTCCAGCAGCACGACCGGCAGCTCCGGCACCTTCGACTGCCGGATGAACTGCCACCACGTGGCGTTGCCCTTGATCGTCCTGGACTCCACGATCGCGGTGCGGAAGCTGTAGGACTCCAGGCCGATCGCGACGAGCAGGATGACCACCGCGACGATCGGGCTGCTCAGCTCCTCGTGCGACTCCAGCTTGTGGATGCCCTCGTACAGGGCGAACACCGAGCCGAGGCTGAACAGCATCAGCGCCACGATGAACGAGTAGAAGTACCGGTCCCGACCGAACCCGAACGGGTGGTTCAGGGTGGCCTTGCGCCGGGCGGTCTTCTGCCCGAGCAGCAGCAGCCCCTGGTTGGACGTGTCCGCCACCGAGTGCACCGACTCGGCCAGCATCGACGACGACCCCGTGATCAGGAAGCCGACGAACTTGGCCACCGCGATCCCGGCATTGGCCACCAGTGCGGCGATGATCGCCTTGGTCCCGCCCCCTGCTGACACGGTTGCTCCCTTTGCGCCCAAGTCCGATTTGTCGGTGTGACCCTACTCAACGCCCGGCGTCGCGCGGAAAAGCTGGGTCTCGACGTCCGCCGAGACCACCACCGCCGGGTCACGCGCGGGTAGCCACACGGACTGGCCGCAAAACACCTCGACGGCCTCCTCGCCGCACGTCAACCGCGCCCGGCCGCGCGTGCAGAGCAGGATCTGGGGCCCGCTGTGGTCCACCCTGACCTCGACCGACGGCCCGACCTCGATCCGCGACAGCTCGAACTCCGGGCACGGCGTCCGGTAGGCCCACAGCCCCGGCGACGTCTCCGCGCCGGTCTGCACGGGCATGTCGCCGCACCCGAAGTCCAGCACGCGCATCAGCTCGGGCACGTCCACGTGCTTGGGCGTCAACCCGCAGCGCAGCACGTTGTCGGAGTTCGCGAGGATCTCCACGCCGGTGCCGTGCAGGTAGGCGTGCAGGTTGCCGGCGGGCAGGTAGATCGCCTCGCCGGGCCGCAGCACGAGCCGGTTGAGCAGCAGCGCCGCCAGCACGCCCGCGTCGCCGGGGTACGCCTCCCCCAGCTCCAGGATCGTGCGGCACTCCAGGTCGAACTCGCCGTGCTCCTTCACGTGCAGCACGCACGCGTCCAGCACCTGCGGCAGCAGCATGTCCAGCGTGGTCTGCGGCAGCGTGATGAGGGTGGTGAACAGGGCGCGCAGCCCGTCGGCGTCCGGCTGGGCGGCCAGCAGCTCGGCGTACGGCGCGAAGTCCGGCGCGTCCAGCGACCGCAGCAACGCGACCGTGCGCGCGGGCTCGCGGAACCCGGCCAGGGCGTGGAACTCGGTCAACGCGCAGATCAGCTCGGGCTTCGCCGACGGGTCCTTGTAGTTGCGGGTCGGCGAGTCCATCGGCACGCCCGCCGCGTCCTCCGCGGCGAACCCGTTCGCCGCCTGCTCGGCCGACGGGTGCGCCTGCAGGCTCAACGGCTCGTCCGCGGCCAGCACCTTGAGCAGGAACGGGAGCCTGCTGCCCCACCGGTCGGCGTGGACGGCGCCGAGCTGGCCGTCCGGGTCGTCGGCGAGCAGGTCGAGCAGCGACCGCGCTTCACCGTCCGGTCCCACCACCCGGGACGGGTCGCCCGGGTGGGCGCCCATCCACAGCTCGGCCTCGGGGTGCGGCGTCGGCACCTCCCTCCCGAGCAGCTCGGCGATGGCGGTGCGTGATCCCCACGCGTACGCGCGCACCGCGTTGTGCAGCAGATCCACAGTCATCCCCTCACACGGCCGGCGCGTACAGCCCGGGCCCGCCCAGCGTGCCCGCCGCCAGACCCAGGTACAGCGCGGCCAGCTCGAACCGCAGGGCGAGCAGCGCGGCGCACAGGGCCTCGCCGCCGCTCACCTCCTCGGCCGGTTCGAGCACGTCGGCCCCGGACAAGGTCTCCATCGCGACCCGCCGGGAGAAGTCGGCCTGCGGGCCGCGCCGCACGGCCACCAGCAGCACGCGGACCAGGCCTTCGTGCTCGTCGTCCGGGTCGGCGAACAGGTCGGCGCCGGACGTGCCGCGCACCGCCCGCCGGTGCAGCACCGACCGGGTCAGGGCCTGGGGGTAGCCGGCCACGTCGCTCACGACGCCCGCGTACGTCGCGAGCACGCCCGCGCCGTGCGCCGCCACCGCGGTGGCCAGGTCGTCCAGGCCCCACAGCAGCGGGGTGCGGTCGGCGATCCGCAACGCGAGCGTCTTGGCCGGGTTGACGAACGACTCGTGCATCGGGTGGCACCGCTCGGCCTCGCGGTCCAGCTCGTCCGCGATGGCCTGCACGTCCGCGTCGAGCAGTCCCAACGACTTCAGCGCCACCACCCACGCGGCGAACCCGCGGGCGAAGCCGAAGCCCTGCGGCACCGGCACGCGCGGCGGGATGAGCAGCGCGTGCTGCGCGGCGGACGCGGCCACCGGGCCGTCCGGCTCGGCGGTCAGCAGCACCCGCGCGCCGCGCCGGGCCGCCCGGTCGATCGACTCGGCCATCCGGACGTCGCCGGGGTCCTCGGTGTGCGCGAGGACCACGTCCAGCGCGCCCACCCACGTCGGCACGTCGTCGGCGACCACGACCGGCACGGGGCAGCGCACGCCGAGCAGCGCGGACACCACCCCGGCGATGGCCTGGCCGACACCGGGCCGCGTGACCAGCACCAACGCCCGCGGGCGTTCCTGGAACGTCCTCGCGACGCCGAGTTCGTCGGCCGCCTCGGCGGTGGCCCGGACCTGCGCGCCCGCCCGTGCCACGGCGCGCAGCAACCCTTCCCGGTCGGCGTCGGTGAGCCGGGACTGGTCGTCGAGGAGGCTGTCGTCAAGCACCCGAGCTCACCCGGCCGTCGGCTCGACAGCCTCGTCCAGGAGCAGCACCGGGATGCCGTCCCGGACCGGGAACGACCGGCCGCACGAGGTGCAGGTCAGGTAGTCCGCGAGCGGGTCGGACGCGGTGCCGGCCCTCAGCGGCGCGTGCTCGGGGCACGGGCAGGCCAGGATCTCCAGCAACTGCGGGTCCAGTCGGACGGCCACGGCGCTCATCCCCTCACGATCGCCAGGACCTCGTCGCGCAGCGCCGCGACGGAGGCCGCGTCGGCGGCTTCGACGTTGAGCCGGAGCAGCGGCTCGGTGTTGGACGCACGGAGGTTGAACCAGGCGCCGTCCGGCAGGTTCACCGTGAGGCCGTCCAGCTCGTCGAGCTCGACGCCCTCGCGACCGCCGAACTCGGCCTTGATCGCGGCCAGCCTGCCCTGCTGGTCCGCCACCGTCGAGTTGATCTCGCCGGAGGCCGCGTAACGCGAGTAGTCGCTGGTCAGAGCGGACAGCGGACCGTCCTGCTCGCCCAGCGCGGCCAGCACGTGCAGCGCGGCCAGCATGCCCGTGTCGGCACGCCAGAAGTCGCGGAAGTAGTAGTGCGCGGAGTGCTCGCCGCCGAAGATGGCGCCGGTCTTGGCCATCTCCTCCTTGATGAACGAGTGCCCCACGCGGGTGCGCACCGGCACGCCGCCGTGCTCGCGGACGATCTCCGGCACGCCGTGCGAGGTGATCAGGTTGTGGATGATCGTGCTGCCCGGGTCCTTGGCCAGCTCGCGCACCGCGACCAGGGCGGTGATGGCGGACGGCGACACCGGCTCGCCGCGCTCGTCGACCACGAAGCAGCGGTCCGCGTCGCCGTCGAACGCCACCCCGGCGTCCGCGCCCTCGGCCCGGACCCGTTCCTGCAGGTCCACGATGTTCTTCGGGTCCAGCGGGTTGGCTTCGTGGTTCGGGAAGTCGCCGTCCAGCTCGAAGTACATGGGCACGATCTCGATGGGCAGGCCCTCGAACACCTTCGGCACGGTGTGGCCGCCCATGCCGTTGCCCGCGTCCACCACGACCTTCAACGGCCGGCTGCCGCTCAGGTCGACCAGTTCCCGCAGGTAGGCGGCGTAGTCGACGAGCATGTCCTGCTCGGTGACGGAGCCCTTCGCGACGCCCTCGGCGTCCGGCACGCCCTGCTCGGCGTCCTCGCGGATCTGCCCGAGGCCGCTGTCCTGGCCGACCGGCGCGGCGCCGGGGCGGCACAGCTTGATGCCGTTGTACTTGGCCGGGTTGTGGCTCGCGGTGAACATGGCGCCGGGCAGGTCGAGCTTGCCGGAGGCGAAGTACAGCATGTCGGTGCTGGCCAGGCCGATGTTGATGACGTCGACGCCCTGCGCGGTGACACCCTCGGCGAACGCCGCGGCCAAGCCGGGCGAGGAGTCGCGCATGTCGTGCCCGATGACCACGGCCGTGCCGCCGACCAGGCGGGCGAACGCCGCGCCGAAGTCGCGCACGACGTCGGCGTCGAGCTGTTCGCCGACGACACCGCGGATGTCGTAAGCCTTGACGATGCCGGACAGATCGCGCACGGCCACACTCCCAAGTTGGCTCTTGACACTGCCTTGGGAAGCCTACCGGCGCGCGCGTGAGCGCCGTGTCCGGTCGAGGTGTCTTCGTTCAGTCTTCGTTCGGATCGGGCAGAACGCGCAGGTGGCCGCGCCGGATCGTGCCCGCGGGCAGCTCCGGCAGCTCGACCTGCGGTGTGGCCCGGCCCGCCTCCCGGACGGCCTCGGCCAACGCGGTCAGGTCGTCCACGGTGGGCTCGGGGGCCCGGAACTCGCCCTGGTGGCGGACGACCTCCCAGCCGCGCGGCGCGGTGAGGCGCAGGGCGTGCTCTTCGCAGAGGTCGTAGGAGTGCGGTTCGGAGTACGTCGCCAGGGGGCCCACGACGGCGGTGGAGTCCGCATAGGCGTACGTGAGCGTGGCGACTGCCGGGTTCGCGCACCCGGTTCGCGAGCACCGTCTCACGCTCCGCACGGCGGGGACGATATCGCGTCCCGCGCGGCGTGTGTTGGATTACCTCCGGCGCGGCGCTGGCGGTGGTGCCGCACTTCGGCAAGTTGCCTGGTGGCGGAGGTCCGGCTGTACGGGCTCCACGGGTGGACAACTACCCTCTACCTCGTGGTGATGGCTCGGGGTTCACGGCGGCAGGGCGCTCCGCGGCGACGCAACCGCGACCGGCACGGTCGGGGGCTGCGCGGTCCGCTCTACCCGGCCACGTTGCCGGCGGCCCGCAGCCGGGCGGAGCGGTTCGACGCGCTGGTGCTGGAGGCGTTGGAGCCGATCGAGGCGCGGTGGCGGACGGAGCTCACGCAGCTGGACGTCGCGGTGGACGACGTGCCGGACGTCCAGTCGGGCGACGACGGCGACGTGGTCGAGGACGGCAACGTGCCCCTGGCCCGGCTCGTGCCGGCGGGCGCCGACCGCCGGGCGCGGATCGTGCTCTACCGGCGGCCGCTGGAGGCGCGGGCCAAGGACGGCGCCGACCTGTCCGACCTGGTGCACGACGTGCTGGTCGAGCAGGTCGCCAACTACCTGGGCCTGGACCCGGACGTCATCGACGGCGACTGACCCGCCTCCCGAGCGCTCGACTCGGGGTGCCGCGACGCAGGACTCCCGCGAGAGTCGTACCTTCGCGTCGCGCGTGTCCTACGTCCGGAACAGGCGTGTCCTGCGTTCGGAACACCCGAGTTGAACGCTCAGCCGCGGCGGCGGGACGGGATCGCGGTCAGCGCGGTGAAGAGCGCGGCGGCGGCCTGGAGCATCAGCAGGAGCTCGCGCAGCGTCGAGGACACCTCCACGCGGACCTCCGAGCCCGTGGTGGGCACCGTCACACCGACCAGGTGGCCCCACGCCCGCACGATCGTCACCTCGCGGCCGTTCACCCACGCCCGCCAGCCCGGCTCCTCCTCCGCCGCCAGCACCAGCAGCCGCCCCTCCGGCCCCTCGGACACCTGGACGCCGACGTCCGGCGGCGCGGCCTCGACCGGGGCGATGCCGGGCGCGCCCAGCTCCACCGGCGGGTTCCCGCCCGTCCGGGCCCGCCGCGCCAGCTCCGGCGACAGCAGCACGGCGTTGCCCGCCGCCAACTGCACCCGCAGCACCGGCCGCCCGTCCGACATCGCCGGCGTCACGGCTACCAGGTCGCCCACCGCGTCACGCACCCGCTGCGCCGTGCCCAGGTCCGGCACCACGACGAACGCCACCCCCGAAGCCGCCGCCTGCGCCAGCGCCACCCGCGCCGCCTCCGACGACCCGCCGGTCAGGTCGCGCGACCACCGCTCCAGCCGCGTGACGGCCGTCGGCACGGGCACGAGGTCGTCGTCGCCGAACGCGGGCAGCCGCCCCGCCACCAGCCGCGTCGGCGTTCCCAGCACCAGCACCGACCGCCCGGTCCGCGGCAGCTCCTGGGCCAACGTCGACGGCAGCCGCGCGCCGTCCGCCGTCAACGCGCCCGACCGCAGCCCGACGAACCCGGCGCACGCCAGCCCGACCACCGACAGCACCCCGACCACCGACACGACCCGCCGCACCGGCACCGTGCCGGCGTCCCGCCGGAACGCCGACAGCACCACCCACAGCAGCCCCCACCCGACCAGCACCAACGGCCCGCCGGTCCACCCGGGCGACGCGTCGCCGCCGGGCAGCGGCGCCACCGGCACGGTCCGCAGCACGATCACCGCGAACCCGCCGAGCACCACCACCGCGAACCCCGCCAGCATCGACCGCGACGGCCGCAGCACCGCCGCCACCAGGGCGAACCCCACCACCAGCAACCCGACGAACGGCAACGCGCCCGTCCCGCCCGGCCGCAGCGACAGCAGGTCCAGCAGCCCGGCGGCCGGCGTCTGCACGAACGCGCCGACCCCGTGCAGCACGACGGTCGGGTGTTGCAGCACCACCGCCGGCCACGGCAACAGCAACGCCATCGGCAGCAGCACGACCATGAACAGCGACGCCACCCGCCGCCGGCCGTCGCCGTGCCGGCCGGGCACCACCACGAACCCGACCAGCGCCGCCAACGCCACCAGCGCGTGCACGAACGGCGAGAACGCGCCCACCGCCGCCACCGCCAACGCCGTCCCCGACGCCACCGGCAGCCACGACGCGCCCGCACCGCCCCGCAGCACGGACGCCACCCCGGCGAACACCACCGGGGCGAGGACGTGCACCACGACGACGTCCAGCCGCCCCTGGCTCACCGCCGACGTCGCCGCCGGCAGCAGCGCGTAGGCCGCCGCGACCACCGCGCGCACGGGCCGCCGCACGGGCACCCGCCGTGACGCCGCGTACGCCAGCAGGCCGGCCAGCGGGGCGTCGCCGAGGAACAGCAACGCCACCAGCGCGGCGGGCGACCCGACCAGCACGCCGACGGTCCCCAGCACGGCCAGCGCCGCCGGCGCGGGCGCGGTCGTCCCGCCCGCCACCGGGTGCCACGGGGCCAGGTAGGACGACCACGTGCTCGCCAAGTCGCCCACCGGCAGCAGCCGGCCGCCGCTCAGGTCGAGCCCGATCCGGGACGCGTTGGCCAGCACGCCGAACACCGCCAGCCCCACGACCAGCAACAACGGCGGTCCGAGCACCAACGACCACAGCACCCGCGCCCGGTCGACCTCCACGAACACGACCCCCGGCGAGCCCGGACCTCGCGGCACCGGCGAAGGACGTGGCCGAGGCGAGGGGCGGGGGCCGGTCGACGCCTCCACCGGCACCGTCACCGCGGGTCGGCGCAGCCCGCCGGTCGCCCGCACGGGACGCCGCCGGGACAGCACGCCGGCCGGCAGCGCCGCCGGGCCGACCGCGGGACGCTCCACTTCGGACGGTAGCGACCACGTGCGGGGCCGCGCGTCGTCCTCGGGCAGCCGCCCCAGCGCCAGGTCCGCCTCCACGCGCCGCCGGACCAGCGCGGCCGACGCGCTGCGGATCGCGTTGCGCAAGCGGGTGACCCGGCTGGTGAACAGCCCGCGCACCACCCCGTGCGCCGGCCGTTCGGCACGTCCGGCCAGCAGCCGCGCCCGTCCGCTCAGCAGGTACCGCAGCGCGCCCAGCTCCGCGCGCGCGTCGGCGAACCGGCGCAGCACCAGGAAGCCGAGGGCGCGCAGGACCGCGAGCACGGCGATCCGCGGCAGCCCGAGGACGAACGACACCGCGCCGCAGTTGACCAGGAACGTGCGCAGCCCGTGCGCCCGGTCCACACCCCGCGACGCCGGTCCCGGCCGGGCCGCCGTCGCGTCCGACCGCCGCACGCCGCGGCCCATCGCGCGCGCGTGCCGCATCCGCGCCACCGGGACGGACAGCACGAGGTGCCCGGCCAGGTTGGCGCGCCAGCCGAAGTCGATGTCGTCGCGCAGCAACGGCATCGTGCGGTCGTAGCCGCCGAGCGACTCCCACGCCGTGCGGCGGATCAGCGACCCGGCCGACGGCACCGCCAACGCCTCGGTGCTCTGCTGGAACGACCCGGCCAGCTCGACCCGGCCCATGCCGGTCTGCCGGTGGCCGGACGCGTCGGTCGACAGCCCCGCCTCCACCACCAGCCGCGGGTCGGCCCAGTCCAGGCTCAGCGGACCGAGCACGGCCGCCGACGGCGACACCTCGGCCGCGGTCAGCAGCGCGGACAGGCAGTCCGGTTCGGGCGCGCAGTCGTCGTGCAGCAGCCACAGCCACGCGCCCGGATCGCCCCACCGCTGCACGGCGTGCTCCACGGCGGCCTGCACGGCCGCGCCGAACCCCGTGCCGCGAGGCAGCGTCAACACACCGTCGATCACCCGATCGGGACCTTCGGCGGCATCGGCCAACAGCTTCGCGGTGCCGTCCAGGGATCCCGTGTCGACCGCGATCACGTGCCGCGGCCGGGGCTGCTGGCGGCGCAGCGACGACAGCGCCGTGCCCAGCCACCGGTCGCCGTCGTGGCACACCAGCACCGCCAGCACGGGCGCGGTGCGCAGCCGCGGAGTGGCCCCGCTCGTCAAGTGCCGCTCCTAGGTTGCTCCGACTACGCCGTGGGACGACCACGGTAAGCCAGAGCGAACGCGCAAGCGATCACCCGTGCGCCTCGGTCACACCGCGCGCTTTTTGAGCTTCCTCCGCTCACGCTCGGACAGCCCGCCCCAAATGCCGAAGCGCTCGTCGTGCTGCAAGGCGTACTCCAGGCATTCGGAGCGAACCTCACAACCGAGGCAGATGCGCTTGGCCTCCCTGGTCGAGCCCCCCTTCTCCGGGAAGAACGCCTCGGGGTCGGTCTGCGCGCACAGGGCGCGCTCCTGCCAGTCCTGCTCATCGGCCGCGTCGAACAGGTCGAGTACGACCGGCTCCGGTGCCGGGACGTCCCCGTCCACGATGCGACCCCCGTCGAATTCCTGCATAGTCCGCCTCCTCGCCTTCCGCTCTCCCCGGTTGGCGGACACCACTCGCCGTCCCCACAACGACGAATGACACCGATGTGATTACACCTGTGTCACAACACGCGGTCAAGCGGAGTCCACAGGACGGGGGATATTCCCGCAGATGGCGCGAAAAGCCTTGACTAGCAGCACAGACGGTGATTGAGGCGGTGCGCCGAGCGATGACCGCTGCGCGGATGGCCTACCGGACGGGCTGTCAGGCACCCGCGCGGAGAGGCCACACTGGAAGGGTGAAGCGATCAGCGGTGCGTCCGAGTCCACTGTTCCTCAGCCTGCTCGCGGTGACGGTGGCAGGCGCCGTGCTGACCCTGTTCGACGACTCCGCGGCTGCGCTGACGGCCGGCACCGTGCTGTTCGTGCTCGGCGGCTGGGCGGTTTCGCTGTGCCTGCACGAGTTCGGCCACGCGATCGTGGCCTACCGCGGCGGCGACCACGCCGTGCGGGCCAAGGGCTACCTGACGCTCGACATCCGCCGCTACACCGACCCGGTCTTCAGCATCGTGCTGCCGTTGGTGCTGCTGGCGTTCGGCGGCATCCCGCTGCCCGGCGGCGCGGTGTGGATCAACCACCACGCCTTGCGCGACAAGCGGGTCGAGTCGATGGTGTCGCTGGCCGGACCGCTGAGCAACCTCGCACTGGGCGTGCTGCTGTCCCTGTCGGTGATCCTTTTCACCCCGCCGGTGGGTTTGGCCGCCGCTTTGTCGTATTTGGCGGCCGTGCAGATCCTCGCGTTCGTGCTCAACATCCTGCCGATCCCCGGGCTGGACGGCTGGGGCGCGATCGAGCCGTACATGTCGTACTCGGCGCGGCAGTTCGGCGCGAAGGCCCGGATGTGGGCGCCGTTCGTGCTCTTCGCGGTGCTGATCGGCTTCCCGACCATCGGCCGGATGTTCTTCGAGGCCGGCTACACCGTGTTCGAGTTGATCGGCGGCGACCGGTGGCTCGCCGGGCGCGGGCAGGGCACCTTCCTGTTCTGGCGCTGAGCACCGGGTGGGAGGATGGCGACTCGTGAAGGTCGTCGCACTGGTTGGCGGAGTTGGCGGGGCGCGGTTCCTGGTCGGGCTGAAGAGCCTGCTGACCGGTCCGGAGCACGAGATCACGGCCGTGGTGAACACGGGTGACGACGTGTGGATGCACGGGTTGCGGATCTGTCCCGACCTGGACACCTGCATGTACACCCTCGGTGACGGGATCGACGCCGAGCGCGGGTGGGGGCGCGCCGGCGAGACGTGGTCGGTCAAGGAGGAGCTGGCCGCCTACGGCGCCGACCCGACGTGGTTCGGGCTGGGCGACCGGGACATCGCGACGCACCTGGTGCGCACCCGGATGCTGCGCGCGGGCTACCCGCTGTCGGCCGTGACGGAGGCGCTGTGCCACCGCTGGGAGCCGGGCGTGCGGCTGCTGCCGATGTCCGACGACCGGGTCGAGACGCACGTGGTGGTGACCACCGACGAGGGCGAGCAGGCGATCCACTTCCAGGAGTGGTGGGTCAAGCACCGGGCCGGGCTGCCCGCGCGGTCGTTCGCGTCGGTCGGGGTGGAGACGGCGACGCCCGCCCCCGGTGTGCTGGACGCCCTGCGCGACGCCGACGCGGTGCTGATCGCGCCGTCCAACCCGGTGGTGAGCGTGAACACGATCCTCGGCGTGCCGGGCGTGCGCGACGCGTTGCGCAAGACCGAGGCCGGTGTCGTGGGGCTGTCGCCGATCATCGGCGGCAAGCCGCTGCGCGGGATGGCGGACGCGTGCCTGTCCGCGATCGGCGTGGAGACCTCCGCGGAGGCCGTCGGCCGGTACTACGGGTCGCGCCGGACCACCGACAGGGGCGTGCTCGACGGTTGGCTCGTGCACACCGGCGACCGGTCCGACGTGCCGGGGGTGGCGGTGCGCGCGGTGCCGCTGCTGATGTCCGATGTGGACGCGACGGCGGCGATGGCGCGGGCGGCGCTGGAACTGGCCGGTGTCGACGTTGGCTGACCACGCGGCCCCGGACGACCACGCGGCGGCGTCCTCGATCACGGTGACGCCGGTGACCGGGCTGCCGGAGTTCCGGCCCGGTGACGACCTCGCGGCCGCCATCGCCGCGGCCGCGCCCTGGTTGGCGGACGGGGACATCGTCGTCGTGACGTCCAAGGTGCTGTCCAAAGTGGAAGGTCGGCTGGTGTCCGTGCCCGCCGACCCCGAGGCGCGCGACGCCGTGCGGCGGCAGTGGGTCGAGGCCGAGTCGGTGCGCGTGCTGGCGCGGCGCGGGCGGACGTTGATCACCGAGAACAAGCTGGGGATCGTGCAGGCGGCGTCCGGTGTGGACGCGTCGAACGTGAACGGCGACGAGATCGCGTTGCTGCCGGTCGACCCGGACGGGTCGGCGGCGGCGCTGCGGGCGGCGCTGGCGCAGCGGTCGGGCGTGTCGGTGGCGGTCGTGGTGACCGACACCATGGGCCGGGCCTGGCGGGTGGGCCAGACGGACGCCGCCATCGGGTCGTCCGGCCTGGCGGTGCTGCACCGGTACGGCGGCTCGGTCGACCGGCACGGCAACCCCCTGGTGGTGACCGAGGTCGCGGTGGCCGACGAGATCGCGGCGGCGGCCGACCTGGTGAAGGGCAAGCTGGGCGCGGTGCCCGTGGCGGTGGTGCGCGGGCTGCCGTTCGCGGACGACGGCTCCACCGCGCGCGACCTGGCCCGGCCCGTGGCGGACGACCTGTTCCGGTTGGGCACGGCCGAGGCGGTGGCGCAGGGGCGGGCCGAGGCGGTGCTGCTGCGCCGTTCGGTCCGGTCGTTCTCCCCGGACCCGGTGCCGGTGGACGCGGTGCGGCGGGCCGTGGCGGCGGCGTTGACCGCGCCCGCGCCGCACCACACGCGGCCCGTGCGGTTCGTGCGGCTGACCGCCCGGCGGGACGCGCTGCTGGACGCGATGGCCGACCGGTGGCGCGCGGACCTGCGTGGCGACGGGTGGTCGGAGGAGCGGATCGCGGCCCGCGTGGGGCGGGGCGACATCCTGCGCGCCGCGCCGGAGGTCCTCGTGCCGTTCCTGGTGCGGTCGGGTGCGCACTCGTACCCGGACGAGCGGCGGGCGACGGCGGAACGGACGATGTTCACCATCGCGGGTGGCGCGGCGGTGCAGGGGCTGCTGGTGGCGCTGGCCGCCGAGGGGCTCGGGTCGTGCTGGGTGTCGTCCACGATCTTCTGCGCGGACGTGGTGCGCGACGTGCTGGGGCTGCCGCGGGAGTGGGAGCCGTTGGGCGCGGTGGCGGTCGGGCGCCCGGAGGCGGAGCTGACGCCGCGGGCCGCGGGCGACTTGGACGAGAGGTACCTGGACCTGTGAGCTCCGCTCTGCACGCCGACGCGGTGGCCACCCTGGGCGCGTGGCGTCCCGCCGACCCGGCGCAGGAGTCGCTGCGGCAGGCCTACCTGGGGTTCCTGGCGGCCCGGGAGGACGCGTGCCGGCGTTCGTGCGAGCCGGGGCACCTCACGGCGTCGGCCCTGGTGGTGTCCGCCGCCGGGGACGCGACGCTGCTCACCCTGCACCCGCGCGTGGGGCGTTGGCTGCAGCTGGGCGGGCACTGCGAGGCTTCGGACACGACGCTGGCGAGTGCGGCGCTGCGTGAGGCGACGGAGGAGTCGGGCATCGAGGGCCTGCGCATCTCACCGGAGCCGATCCACCTCGACGTGCACCCGATCACGTGCTCGCTGGGCAAGCCGACCCGTCACTTCGACGTCCGCTTCCTGGTCCGCGCCCCGGCGGACGCGCAGCCCTCCCGCAGCTCCGAGTCCCTGGACCTGCGCTGGTGGCCGCTGACCGCCCTGCCTCCCGACACCGACGACCTGCACCCCCTCCTCTCCACCCTCCCCTA
This sequence comes from Saccharothrix sp. 6-C, assembly GCF_016695385.1. Taxonomy (NCBI): domain Bacteria; kingdom Bacillati; phylum Actinomycetota; class Actinomycetes; order Pseudonocardiales; family Pseudonocardiaceae; genus Saccharothrix; species Saccharothrix sp. 6-C. Next base: position 7,540,382 of record NZ_CP064192.1, read on the forward strand.
ACCGCGAGAGTCGTACCTCCACGCGGCGTGAGTCCAACGCTCAGGAGCCGAGAGTCCTACGTTCAGGACACCTGAATTCAACACTCAGCCACTCGGCGCAAGTGGTGAGCGTTGAACTCGGGGTGCGTGAACGTAGGACTCTCGCGCTCCGAACGTTGGACTCACGCGGCGTGAAGGTACGACTCACGCGAGGGGTCAGGTGTCGCCGTTCAGGCGTTGGGAGAGGCCCGGGGGGTGTTGGGGCTGGCCGCCGGAGAGGCGTTGGGACAGGGACGGGCGCGAGGTCGGGACCTGTTGGACGGTCGGGACCGGGCCGGGGGCCACCCGCAGCTCCGGTTCGGGTTCCGGGGCCGACTGGGGTGGCGGCGGGGGCGGTGGCGCGGGCTGACCTGCGGCGATGTGCGCGGCCAGGACCATGGTCGAGTCCGGGTCGCCGCCGCGCGGGTCGATCGCGTTGACCATCGCTCGCGGGATCTGCTGGGTCGCCGACGAGTCCATGGGCGACGTCATGTTGTCCGGCGTCACGACGTGGCGGCCACGTGCACGAGCACGGGCCAGCGCCGCGTCGGCCCGAGCGCGGGGGTCCATCCGGATCTCTCCTGCGTGTGCCTTGGGCCGGCTGGGGTGACGCCGGCGTGCCGATCGATGACGCTCGCCGACACGGACCACCGCCCGTGCCGCCTGAGTGCTCATGCCAGAGTATTCGCAAACTACAGGTGGAAGTAAGCGGAGGAGGAAAAACGGCATGTCGGAGCTGCAAGGCGCCGAGGCAGTGGTTCTGGTCGGGGGCAAGGGAACCCGGCTGCGACCACTGACCCTGTCCGCGCCCAAGCCCATGCTGCCGACCGCCGGGGTGCCGTTCCTCACCCACTTGCTGTCGCGGATCCGGGAAGCCGGCATGACGCACGTCGTGCTCGGCACGTCCTACAAGGCCGAGGTCTTCCAGGAGCACTTCGGCGACGGCGCGGCGCTCGGCCTCGAGCTGGAGTACGTGGTCGAGGACGTGCCGCTGGACACGGCGGGCGCGATCCGCAACGTCGCGCACAAGCTGCGCGAACGCGACGTGGTGGTCTTCAACGGCGACATCCTGTCGGGCGTCGACCTGCGCGCCGTGGTCGACACGCACCGCAAGGCCGAAGCCGACGTGACGCTGCACCTGGTCCGGGTGGACGACCCGCGCCGGTTCGGCTGCGTGCCGACCGACGAGGACGGGCGCGTCACGGCGTTCCTGGAGAAGACGGAGAACCCGCCGACGAACCAGATCAACGCGGGCTGCTACGTGTTCCGGCGCGAGGTGATCGAGGGCATTCCCGCAGGTCGGCCGGTGTCGGTGGAGCGGGAGACGTTCCCGGGGCTGCTGGCGGCGGGCGCGCGCGTGCAGGGGTACGTCGACGCGTCGTACTGGCTGGACCTCGGCACGCCGGCCGCGTTCGTGCAGGGCTCGGCGGACCTGGTGCGCGGGATCGCCCCGACCGCCGCGCTCGCGCTCCAGGGTGACGCGGTGATCCTCGACGGGGCGCAGGTGGACGAGACCGCGGTGGTCACGGGCGGTGCGACGATCGGCGCGAACTGCACGGTCGCGGCCGGCGCGGTGGTGGACGGCTCGGTGCTGTTCGACGGCGCGGTGGTCGGCGAGGGTGCGCGCGTGGAGCGCAGCGTGCTCGGGGCGAGCTCGCTGGTGCAGGCGGGCGCGGTCGTGTCGGACGCGGTGATCGGTGACAACGCGGTCGTGGGCGCGCGGTGCGAGCTGATCAACGGGGCCCGGGTGTGGCCGGGTGTCGTGCTGCCCGAGGGAGGGGTGCGGTTCTCCGCGGATGTCTGATGGTCGGTGACGCCCGGTGATGCTCAGCAGGACGTGGGCGCCGACGTTCCCGCTGGACGTCGGCGCGCTGCTGATGCCGTTGCGGCGGGGTGCGGGCGATCCGACGTTCCGCGCCGGCGCCGACGGCGTCTGGCTGGCCGCCACCACGCCGACCGGTCCGGGCACCCTGCGCGTCCGCGTCACCGGCGTGGTGGAGGCGGACGCGTGGGGTGAGGGCGCGGAGTGGCTGCTGGACGGCCTGCCGGCGTTGCTGGGGGCCGAGGACGACGACTCGGCGTTCGAGTGCCACCACCCGTTGGTCGCGGAGACGCGCCGGCGACGTCCCGGTATCCGGCTGGGCACGACGAGCCGGGTGTGGGACGCGGTGCTGCCGTCGATCCTGGAGCAGAAGGTGACGGGCACCGAGGCGTTCCGGTCGTACCGGGAGCTGACGCGGAGGTTCGGCGCGCCGGCGCCGGGACCGGCCGGCCTGTACGTGCCGCCGACGCCGAGGGCGGTCTTGGGCATCACGGACTGGGAGTGGCACAGGGCGGGCGTGGACGGTGGCCGTCGCCGTGCCCTGATCGCGGCGGCCCAGGTGGCGCACCGGCTGGAACGGGCGTGCGAGCTGCGCGGCCAGGAAGGCCGCGACCTGCTGCGGAAGGTGCCGGGCATCGGTGTCTGGACGGCGGCGGAGGTCGCGCAGCGGGCGTGGGGCGACCCGGACGCGGTCAGCTTCGGCGACTACCACCTGGCCGGCGTCGTCGGCTGGGCGCTGGTGGGTGAAGCCGTGGACGACGACCGCATGGCCGACCTCCTCGCCCCCTACACCCCTCAGCGCCATCGCGCCGTCCGCTACATCCTCGCCTCGGGCGTCACCAAACCCCGCCGGGGCCCCCGCTTCTCCCCCCGCGACTACCGGGCGATGTGATTCTCCGACCCGACCCGACCCGACCCGACCCCGACCGCAACGCCCGCCGGAGACGGCAGCGCGGTCGCGGTCAGCGGGTCATCAGGCGCAGGCGCAAGGACAGGCCCAGGCGCACGGCGAGCATCACGGGTGCCCACAGCGGGCCCCGGTGGCGGTCGGCGAGGTAGCGGTAGGCGCTGGAGTGGTGGGCGGCGAGCATGCGCTTCGACGCGCGCTTGGTCGAGTGGCCGCCGATGTGCACGACGTCCGCCTCCGGCACGTACACGTTCAGCCAGCCCGCGCGGCCGAGGCGGTCGCCGAGGTCCACGTCCTCGAAGTACATGAAGTACCGGGGGTCGAAGCCGTCGACCGAGTCGAACGCCTCCCGGCGCATCAGCAGGCACGAGCCGGACAGCCAGCCGGCCGTCCGCTCCTCCGGCGTGGCCGCCGCCTGCCGGTACTCGCGCGACCACGGGTTGGCCGGCCACACGACCGCGAACAGCGCGTGCCCCAGGCCCCGACCCATCGACGGCAGCAGCCGCGCCGACGGGTACACCGCGCCGGACGGCTCCCGGATCAACGGCCCGAACGCCCCGCCGCGGGGCCACCGCTTGGCGGCTTCCAGCAGCTTGTCGAGGCTCCCGACGCCCCAGGACAGGTCCGGGTTGGCGATCACCACCCACCCGACCGACGACGGCAGCGAGGCGACGCCGCGGTTGGCGCCGCCGCCGTAGCCGAGGTTGCCCCCGGTCGGCACGAACGTCACGTGCGGGTGCTCGGCGGCGGCGCGCTCGGGCACGCCGTCGGTGGACCCGTTGTCCGCGAGCACCACCGACACCGGCCGCGTGGTCGCCGCCGACAACGTGGACAGGAAGGTGTCCAGGGTTTCACCGGGCGAGTAGGTGACGGTCACCACCGCCAGCTCGTCTCCGTAACGCGTCACGCCGGCCACCCTAGTGGTGGTGCGCGTGGTGCACGACGGCGTGCCCCTTGCCGCGCGAGATGAGCCACCGGTTCACCGGCACGGTCAGCACGAACGCCACCGCCAACGAGAACGCCAGCGCGCCCCAGAACAGCAGGCCGGCCAGGCCCGCCTCCATCGCGCCCGGCACCAGCAGCATGACCGCGTTGTCGACGACCTCCATCACCGCGATGGACACGGTGTCCGCCGCCAGCGCCACCTTCAGCGCCGCGCCGAAGGCCAGACCGGTCTTCAGCACGCCCCGCAGGGTCAGGGCGTAGCCGAAGACGAACGCGAGCGCCACGGCGAGCACGACGGTGCCCCAGCCGGGCAGCCCGATCGCGGTGCCGATCACCATGCCGAGCACTTCGCCGATGGCGCAGCCGGTGAGGCAGTGCAGCGTCGCCGACACCGCCGTCGACCAGGATGTCTTCATGCCGCGAACTATACCCCTAGGGGGTATCCAGAACGCAAGGGGGAAGAGCGGGTGGGAAGGATCCGGGCTCAACCCCGCCGGTGCGACCGCGCGGCGCGCTCGTAGGCCAACCGGTGCCGGGCCGCCGACGTGGACCAGGAGAAGTCCTTCGCCCGCACGACCGCCGCCGCCGACAGCTCGGCCCGCCGGGCCGGGTCGTCCAGCAGCTCGCCGAGGGCCGCCGCGATGTCACCCGCGCCGACCCCGCAGTACGCCACCGCGTCGCCGCCCACCTCGGGCAGGCTCAGCCGCCGGGTCGTCAGCACGGCCGCGCCGCAGGCCATCGCCTCCAGCACCGGCAGCCCGAACCCCTCGCCCAGCGACGGGTACGCCACCAGCTCCGCGCCGCCGAGGAACCCGGCCAGCGACGGGAACGGCAGGTAGCCGGCCCGGATCACGCGGACCCGGTGCGGCACGGCGTCCAGCGCCCGTTCCACCTGGCTGTCCCAGCCGGGCTGGCCGGCGAGCACGAGCGCGGGCGGGTTCGGCCGGTCGCGGCACGCCTGCGCGAACCCGCGGATCAGCGCCGGCACGTTCTTGCGCGGCTCCAGCGCGCCCAGGAACGCCACGTAGGGCGCGTCACCGAGGGACAGCATCCGCCGGACCTCGGCCACCTGCTCGGGCGTCGGCGGGTGGAACCGCTCGTTCTCCACGCCGTGCTGGGCGATGTGCAGCAGCCGCCGGTCCGCGCCCGCCACCCGGGCCAGCTCGTCGGCGGTCGCCCGCGACGGCACGATGCACAGCGCGGCCCGCCGCAGCGAGGCCCTGGTCCAGGCCCGGAAGAAGCGGGCCTTGACCGACGAGTGCAGCACCGCGTCGGTGAAGAACGTCGCGTCGTGCAGCGTGACCACGGACGCCGCCCGGTTCGCCAGCGGCACGGTGTAGTGCGGCGAGTGCACGACCGCCACGCCGAGCCGGTTCGCCAGCCTCGGCAGGGTCGTCTGCTCCCACGTCAGCCGCGCGGTCCGGGTCGCCACCGCGTCCGCCGCCGGGATGACCCGCGAGCCGGGTGCCAGGGACGTGTAGAGCGCGGCGTCCCGGGGTTGGCACACCACGCTGAGCCGTGCGCCGTCCGCGTCCAGCGCGGCCACCAGGGAGTCCACGTACCGTCCGACGCCACCTCGGTCGGTTGGGACGGCGGTGGCGTCGATCAGCACGCTGGGTTCGACGGGTGACACGCGGTGAAGGGTACGGCCGGCAGCGGACAGGTTGACCGGGAATGGCGCAAACGGTTCATCGACGACACAGCCCCAGGTGGATCGCCCACACCGAACGCGCGGCGTTTTCCCAGGTGAACGCCTCGGCCCGGCGCCGGCCCGCGGCGATCAGACCTTCGGCCGCACCGGGATCGGCCAGCACCGACCGAAGTCCTGTGACGAGCGCCGCACTCTCGCCGCGCGCCACGGTCACCCCGGCGCCGCCGGCGACCTCCACCAGCGCGGGCGCGTCGGAGTGGACCACCGGCACGCCGGCCGCCATCGCCTCCACCACCGGCAGCCCGAACCCCTCGGCCAGGCTCGGCGCGGCCAGCACCGCCGCCCGCCGCAGCACGAACGCCAACTGCGCGTCGCTCAGTCGTCCCAGCAAGTGGACGTGCGGCGCGCGCAGGTCCACCCCGCCCCACCCCTGCGGCCCGACCACGACCAGCGGCACGCCCAGCTCGGCGGTCGCCGCCGCCAGCAGGTCGAAACCCTTGCGCGGCTCGATGGTGCCGATCGCCAGCACGTACCGGGGCGGCACGGCCACCGGCTCCTCCGCCGGGAACGCCGTCACCCCGTTGCCCACCACGTGGACGGGAGCGGGACCGGGCGCGCACCGCCGCAGCTCCTCCCCCACCGCCGACGTCGGCACCACGATCGCGCCCGCGCGCGCCGTCGCGCGGCTGATCACGCGCTGGTGCCAGGCCACGCCGCGCGGCGTCAAGGTCGACGGGTGCGTCCACGGCACCGTGTCGTGCACGGTCACCACCACCCGCCCGCGCGGCGGCGCGAACGGCGTGAACGCGTGCACCGAGTCACCGCCCGGCCAGTACGGCACGCCCCTCTCCCACGCCGCGATCAGCGCACGTCGGGGCAGCGGCAGCACGCGCGGACCCCGCACACCGGGGATCACCGCGGCCGACACGTCCGCGTGCCTGCTCACCGCCCCCGTCACGGTCCACCCGGCGGGCGCGGTGGCGGCCAGCGCGGCGGCCAGCTCGCGCGTGTACCGGCCGGTGCCGCCGGGCACCGGCGCCAGCAACTGCTCGGTCAGCACAACGAGGTCGGGCACGTCGCGTACCGTCTCACGCCGTGTCGATCCCCAGCACGACGGTGGTCGTGGTGACGTGGCGTGGCCGCGAGCACATCACCGCCTGCCTCGACGCCCTCGCCCGTCAGCGTCCACACCGGACGCTGGTGGTCGACAACGCCTCCGACGACGGCACCGCCGACCTCGTCGCCGCGCACCCGAGCCGACCGGAGACCCTGCGCCTGCCGGTGAACCGCGGTTACGCGGGCGGGCTCGCGGCGGCGTTGCCGGGGATCACCACGGAGTACGTGGCCTGGCTCAACGACGACGCGGCCCCCGACGACGGCTGGCTCGCCGCGCTCGAAGACGCCCTGGACGCCGCGCCCGACGCCGCCGCCGCGACCCCGTCCCTGCTGCTGGCCGACGGCTCGACCCAGTCGGTCGGCGTCAGGCTCACCGCCGACGGGCACGGGGCCGACCTGGTGCTGGCCGGTCGCGAGGTGTTCGGCTTCTGCGGCGGCGCGGCGCTGCTGCGGCGGGCGGCGCTGGAACGCGCGGGCGGTGTCCCGGCCGGGTTCTTCTGCTACTACGAGGACACCGACACGGCGTGGCGGCTGCGGCTGGCCGGGCACCGGGTGCTGTCGGTCGGCCCGGCCCGCGTCCACCACCGGCACGGCGCGAGCACCAACCCCGGCTCCCGCCCGTTCCACCGCTGGAACGAGCGCAACCGGCTGCTGATGCTCCTGCGCTGCGCGCCCGCGGGCGCCGCCCTGCGCGAACTGGCCAGGTTCGCGGCCATCACCGCCCTGCTGCCGGTCCGCCGGGGCGCGCCGGACGCGGCCAACTTCCACGTGCCGCTGCGCCTGCGCGTGCTGCTGGAGGTGCTGGTGAGGCTGCCGACCACGCTGGCGCAGCGGTGGCGGATCGGCCGACGTGCGACAGTGGGCCGTCGCGTGGTGTGGCGGGAGTGGGCGGGCCGTTGAGGGAGCCCGGGTGGTCGGACGGGCGCCGGCGCGGATGGTCCGCGGCGAGGAGCCGGTCGGGGTCGGCTTCGCCGCCTCCGCCGACCTGGAAGGGAGAACCGTGACCGAGTACGTCGAGGTGCGCACGGAGGACGGCGACCTGGTGCCGTTCGAGCTGGACGAGGAGTACGACGGCCCGGTGCGCGCGGGCCGCTGGAACCCGGTCGAGCGCGCCGAGGAGACGCTGGAGAACGGCATCGAGCGGGCCAGGAAGGTGGCCAGGTCGGTGGCCGCGAAGATCGGCAGCATGCCGTCGCCGCGGCCGGACAAGGTGGCCGTGGAGATCGGCCTGAAGGTCAGCTCCAGCGCCGCGCTGGCCATCGCCAAGTCCTCCGCCGAGGCCCACGTCAAGATCACCGTCGAGTGGCACCGCGACAGCCTGCCCGCCGAGGCCCCGCCGGAGGAGGCCGACTCGCGGCCGGACGAGGCGAAGCCCGACCGGCAGGCCGACGCCGAGGCGTAGGGCACCTTGGCCGAACGCTGCGGAGCGTGATGAGGCAGAGTTGGCCCGTGGAGCACGGAACCCTGCCTGACGTGTCGGTGGTCGTCGTCAACTACCGCGGCGCCGACGACACCGTCACCTGCCTGCGCGCGCTGTTCGGCGACCTCGACTACCCGGCGGAGAAACTCCAGGTCATCGTGGTCGACAACGCCTCGGGCGACGGCAGCGCGGAGCGCATCCGGGCCGCCGCGCCCGACGCGGAGGTCGTCGAGGCGCCGACCAACCTCGGCTTCGCGGGCGGCTGCAACCTCGGTGTGCGCGCGGCGCGCGGCTCGGTGGTCGCGTTCCTCAACAACGACGCCCGCCCGGACCCGGAGTGGCTGCGCGAGGCGGTGCGGGTGCTGCGCGCCGAGCCCACCGTCGGCGCGGTGGCGAGCAAGGTGCTCGACTGGGACGGCCGCGGGATCGACTTCGTCGACGGCGGCCTCACGTGGTTCGGCATGGGCTACAAGCGGCACGCGGGCCAACCGGACGACGGCTCCCACGACACACCGCGCGACGTGCTGTTCGGCACCGGCTCGGCGCTCGTCGCCCGCACCGCGGTGTTCCGCGAGCTGGGCGGCTTCGACGAGCGGTTCTTCATGTTCTACGAGGACGTCGACCTCGGCTGGCGGATGAACCTGCGCGGCTGGCGCGTCCGCTACGTGCCGACGTCCCTGACCTACCACAAGCACCACGCCTCGATGTCCACTGTGGACACCAGCCGTGAGCTGTACCTGTTGGAGCGCAACGCCCTCGCCGCGCTCTACAAGAACTTCTCCGACGAGACGCTGGCCAAGGTGCTGCCGGCCGCGCTGGCCCTGGTGGTCCGCCGGGCCACCGCGCGCGGCGAGCTGGACGCCACCCAGCTGGAGATCACCCGCCGTCCCGAGAACCCGGCCGACGACCGCGCGCCGGTGCCGGTGTCGCGGCAGGCGCTGGCCGGGTTCCTCGCGATCGACCAGTTCGTGGAGCTGCTGCCGTCGCTGGCCGAGTCGCGCAAGGCCGAGCAGGCCGCGCGGCGGGTGACGGACACCGACCTGGCGCCGTTGATGCGCAAGGCGATGGAACCCGCCTACCCCCTGCCCCGCTACCTGGCCGCGCACGACGTGCTGGTCGAGGTGTTCGGGCTGGAGGAGGTGTTCGGCCGGCCGCGCCGGGTGCTGGTGGTCACCGGTGACGCGCTCGCCGACCGGATGGCCGGCCCCGCGATCCGGGCCTGGAACATGGCCGACGTGCTCTCCGGCGAGCACGACGTCCGGCTCGTCACGATCAACGCGCTGTGCGACCCGCCCGAGTCGTCGTTCCCGGTGAGCCGCGCCACGCCGCGCGAACTGGTCGAGCACGCCGAGTGGGCCGACATCATCGTGCTCCAGGGCCACGTGCTGGAGAACGTCGGCTTCCTGAAGGAGCCGGGAAACACGAAGATCGTCGTCTGCGACATCTACGACCCGATGCACCTCGAACTGCTGGAGCAGGGCAAGGACTCGACCGACGAGCAGCGCTCCCTCGACCTGGTCGGCGTCACCCGGATCATCGACAACCAGCTGCGGCGCGGCGACTTCTTCCTGTGCGCCTCCGAGCGGCAGCGGCACTTCTGGCTGGGCCACCTGACCGCGATCGGCCGCCTCACGCCCGCCCTGTACGACAACGACCCCACCGTGCGCTCGCTGCTGGCCGAGGCGCCGTTCGGGCTGCCGGGCAAGCCGCCGCAGCGCACCGGGCCGGGGCTGCGCTCGACGTTGGGCATCGACGAGTCGGACAAGGTCGTGCTGTGGGCGGGCGGCGTCTACAGCTGGTTCGACCCGCTGACCCTGCTGCACGCGGTGGACCGGCTGCGGACCCGCCGGTCGGACGCGCGGCTGGTGTTCCTCGGCATGAAGCACCCCAACCCCGAGGTGCCGGACATGGACATCGCGGGGCAGACCCGCGCGCTGGCCAAGCGGCTGGACCTCGTGGGCTCGCACGTGTTCTTCAACGAGACCTGGGTGCCCTACCACGACCGGCAGAACTGGCTGCTCGACGCGAACGCCGGCGTGACCACGCACTACGAGCACGTGGAGACGACGTTCGCGTTCCGGACGCGGGTGCTGGACTACCTGTGGGCCGGGCTGCCGATCGTGACCACCGACGGCGACTCGTTCGCCGACCTGGTGCGCCGGGAGAACCTGGGCGTGGTGGTGCCGTCGGAGGACCCGGACGCGTTGGCCGACGCGTTGGAGAAGGTCATGTACGACACCGCGTTCGCCGCCGGGTGCGTCGAGCGGATCGCCGCCGTGCGGGAGCGGTTCACCTGGGAGAACGTGCTCGCGCCGCTGACCGGGTTCTGCCGCAACCCCCGGCCCGCCGCCGACCGGCTGACCGGCACGTCGTTCATGGTGCCCAACCGGGCGCTCGGCCGGCTGGAGAAGGTGCAGCGGGACGTCTCGCTGGTCAAGGAGTACATGACCGCCGGCGGCGCGGGCGAAGTGGCCCGACGGGCGACCGGCCGGGTGCTGAAGAAGTTGCGCGGCCGTGGCTAGGCCGCTGCGGGTGCTGATCGACGGCACCCCGCTGCTCGGGCAGCGGACCGGGATCGGCCGCTACACGGCGGCGTTGGCCGAGGAGCTGGCGTCGATGCTGGACGAGGTCGACGTGCGCGCGGTCGCGTTCACGTTGCGCGGGTGGCGCGCGCTGCGGACCGTGCTGCCGCACGACGTGGTGGCGCGCGGGCTGCCGGTGTCGGCGCGGCTGCTGCGGCAGTTCTGGCTGCGGATGCCGTTCCCGCCGGTGGAGTTCCTGGCCGGGCCGACGGACGTCATGCACGCGACGAACTTCGTCCTGCCGCCCGCGCTGCGGGCCGGCGGCGTGACGACCATCCACGACCTGGCGTTCCTCGACACGCCCGGCGACCTGCCGCCGTCGGACCGCCGGCTGCCCGAGCTGGTGCAGAGGTCGGCCACCCGCGCGGACGTCGTGTGCACGCCGACCCGCGCGGTGGCCGAGGTCGTGATGGAACGCCTCGGCGTGCCCGAGTCGAAGATCGTGGTGACGCCGCTGGGCGTCGACCCGGCGTGGTTCGCGGCCCGGCCGCCGTCGCCCGGGCTGCGCGCCCGGCTCGGGTTGCCGTCGGAGTACCTGCTGTTCGTCGGCGCCGGCGGGCCCCGCAAGGGCCTGGGCACGTTGCTGACCGCGCACGCCGCCCGACCGTCGTTGCCGCCGCTGGTGCTCGCCGGGCCGCACGTGGTCAGCTCGGACGACCGGGTGGTGCGGACCGGGTACCTCAACGACGTCGACCTGCGGAGCGTCGTGGCGGGCGCGGCGGCGTTGGTGCTGCCCTCGCGCGACGAGGGGTTCGGGCTGCCGGTGCTGGAGGCGTTGGCGTGCAACGTGCCCGTGGTGTGCTCGGACGTGGCGGCGTTGCGCGAAGTCGCCGGCGGGCACGCGACGCACGTGCCGGTGGGTGACGTGGAGGCGTTGGCCGCGGCCATGGTGGCCGCGGTCGAGGCCCCGCCCACACCCGCCGACCAGGCGGCGCGGCGGACCCACGCGGCGGAGTTCACGTGGCGGCGGACGGCCGAGAAGACGCTGACGGCCTACCGGCGCGCCGCGGGGCGGTAGCCGGAGCCAGGAATCCGACTGCGGCTACGACGGCGGTGACCGCGGCGGTGGCACGGGCGCGACCCACCACCCCGCCGGCACGCCGTTCACGGTGAAAGGAGCGACCGGTGCAGCACATCCTCCTCCCCGCGGTGCTCACGCTCGGCGGCGTGGTCGTCGGCCTCGCCGGCTACCTCGGCCTGACCGAACGGTTGCCGCGCAACCGCTTCGTCGGCCTGCGCACCCCGACCACCATGCGCGGTGACGCGGCGTTCCGGGCCGCCAACAAGGCGGCAGGCGCGCCGACGCTCCTCGGCGGGGCCATCGCCGTGGCAGGCGGAACAGCGGCGTGGTTCATCCCGACCGACGGCGCACTGCTCGCGGTGGTCATCGGCACCTCGGTCGCGATGCTGCCCCCGATCCTCGTGGGCGTGCTGCGAGGCGTCGACGCCGCGAAGGCCGCCGAGCGGGAGGACTGACCCGTCAGGAGTGCCCGGGTTGCCGGTCGACTTGGGCCGGCTTGAGGACGCTCCACGAGATCTGCCGTGAACCGGTCACGGCACAGACGCGACGCAGGAACCGCTGCCGCTCGCCGTCAGGACGAGGTGCGGTTGCTTCAGGGGATCGCCCGAGCGCGGACATGGCGGAAAGGTTCTCGCACCGCTCGATCGCAAAACCAGTGCGATAAACCTACTCCACCCCAACGGCCCAACCGACCCCTCCGGTGGTCACTCAGCGCGTCCACTGCGATGATGCCGGCCATGAGCTTCACGGCTGTGTGGCCGATCGTGAAAGAGCAGGACGCCGACGCGGCCGACGAGATGACCGTCGACACGCCGGAGGACGTCGACACCCTCCTCACGCGCCTGGCGGAGCCCGGCGCGGGACCCGCCGTGGTCGAGCACCAGGACCGCGAGCTGATCACGGACACCGAGGGCCTGCTCGGCGCGCCCGGCACCACCAAGATCCCCGACCACGACGTGGCCGTCACCCTCCACCAGGGCTACGGCTACCTCACCTACGCCGACCCGGAGCACGACTACTCGACGCTGCAGGGCGACCCGGCCTCGCCCGAGTACCGCTCCGAGTACGTCGACTACCCGGCCGGCGCGGGCGTGCCGGTGGAGGTCCTGGCGACGGCGTTGAAGGAGTTCCTGGCCACCGCGAAGCGGCCCACCGGAGTCGATTGGCAGGCCGCGTAGGCACGTCGGGGTGGAGGTTGGTGCGGCGTCAGGGGTCGCGGGTCAGGCGTCGCGGCGGCGGTCCCGTACCTCGGGGAGTGCCCGGAAACCCGCGGACTCGTAGGTGGCGACGGCGCCCACGTTGGAGCTCGGGGTGCACACCAGCGCGCTGGACGAGCCCAGGTCCCGCAGCGCGGCCGCGGCGGCGATCGTGACGGCCTTGCCGTAGCCGTGGCCGCGGTGGTCCGAGTGCACGCCCATCGGCTCGATCAACCCCGGCCTGCCCGGACCGGCCGACCACACCGTCACGGCCGCCACGGCGTGGTCCTGCTCGTCGTGCGCGACCAGGCAGCGAGCGTCGGCGTAAGGCGTTCCGCCGGCCATAGCGTGCCAGCGCTCGACGGTGAACGTGGAACCGCTGAACGACGCCCGCTGCACGGCGGCCCGCACGGGAGCCCGCTCCGGTCCGACCACCTCGACCCGCACACCCGGGTCCTCCACCGGCTCCGCCAGGTCACGGCGCAGCGGCGTCCACGGGTCGTCGGTGTCCCAGCCGGCCCCGGCCAGCAGGTCCTGGACCACCGCGGTCCTCGGCGCCTCGACGTAGACCTCGCCCGCGACCAGCACACCGCGTTCCGGATCCCGCACGTCCTCGACCACCCGCCCGGCCAGCTCCTCGTCCTGGTGGACGTCCGGCGCGAACGTCATCCGCAGCAGGTCGGGCGAGTCCAGCAGCCCGACGGCGAGGATCCGGCCGTTCCGGCTCCAGGTCCGCACGGCCGCCGCCGTCGCCTCCGCGCCGTACCGCCAGAACCAGCCCAGGTCGCCCGGGTGCAGCTGCATCGGCGCGCCGTCGTGCTGCCACTCCCGCAGCGCGCCGACCGCCTCGTCGAGCCCGTCGACTCCCGGCCTGCCCAATTCGATCACCATTCCCCGATCACACACCACGGCGCCGGTCGGGTGCACATCGGTTTCGGGGGGTGAGGCGGCGGGGTGAGGGGTATGGGGGCGGGGTGAGGGGCGAGGGGCGGGGCGGCTCGATTTGACATGGGGCCCTTACGGGCACTCCAGGCTGGCCAAAGCCGGGCAGGCCTGGCGGGAAGAGCGTCCGCCAAGCCTGCCCGGCTTCGACCAGCCTAAAGCACCCGAACCCATGTCAAATCGGGCCTGGGTGGGGTGGGGGCGGGTCCGTCGGGGTCAGGGGAGGGCGTTGGTTTTGATGGCGGTGGTCAGGGCTTCCTGCCAGTGCCGCAAGGGGGTCAGGCCGGCGTCGGTCCAGGCTTTGTTGGAGAGGACGGAGTAGGCCGGGCGGGGGGCCGGGCGGGGGAAGTCGGCGGTGGTGCAGGGGTGCACGCGGGTCGGGTCGAGGCCCAGTTCGGTGAAGATGGCGCGGGCGAAGCCGCACCAGGTGGTCTCGCCGCCGCCGGTCGCGTGCAGCACCCGGGCCGGGGTGCCGCCCCCGGAGACGGTGGTGGCCAGTTCCAGGAGGCCGTGCGCCAGGTCGAGCGACCACGTCGGCGAGCCGACCTGGTCGTCCACAACGGACAGTGTGTCGTTGGCGCCGGCCAGGCGGGCCATGGTCTTGACGAAGTTGTTGCCGTGCTCGCCGTAGACCCAGGCGGTGCGGACGATCCAGGAACGGTCCCAAGTGGACAGGACGCGCTGTTCGCCGTCGAGCTTGGTGCGCCCGTAGACCGACTTCGGGGCGGTCTCGTCGGTCGGCTCGTACGGGCGCGTGCCGTCGCCGGGGAACACGTAGTCGGTCGACACGTGGATCAGCGGCACGTCGTGGTCGCGGCAGCTCGCGGCCAGGTGCTCCGGCCCGGTGGCGTTGACCTCGGCCGCCCGGTCGGCGTCGGTCTCCGCGGCGTCGACCGCCGTGTAGGCCGCCGTGTTCACGACCACCGGCCGGAAACCGGTGTCGCGGGCGCTGGCGGCGAACACGGCCACCGCGTCCGCCACCGCCGAGGCGTCGGTCAGGTCCAGTTCGGCTGACGACGGCGCGTGCACGAGGCCGTCGTCGGGGGCCGCCGCGACCACGTCCTGCCCGAGCTGGCCGCGGCCGCCGGGCACCAGGAGTGCGAGCGCCATCAGCCCGCCAGGGCCGCGCGCTGCTTGAGCGGCTCCCACCACGACCGGTTGTCCCGGTACCACTGCACGGTCGAGGCCAGGCCCTCGGCGAAGTCGACGCGCGGCGCGTAGCCCAGCTCGGTGCTGATCTTGGTGATGTCCACCGAGTAGCGCCGGTCGTGGCCCTTGCGGTCGGTGACGGGCTCCACGAACGAGTCCCAGTCACGCCCGGTGGCCGCCAGCAGGCGCTCGGTCAGGTCGCGGTTGGTCAGCTCGGTGCCGCCGCCGATGTTGTAGATCTCACCGCCGCGCCCGCCTTCGAGGACGAGCTGGATGCCCCGGCAGTGGTCGTCCACGTGCAGCCAGTCGCGGACGTTGAGGCCGTCGCCGTACAGCGGCACCTTCTTGCCGTCGACCAGGTTGGTGACGAACAGGGGGATGACCTTCTCGGGGAACTGGTACGGACCGTAGTTGTTCGAGCACCGGGTGATGCACACCGGCAACCCGTGGGTGCGGAAGAACGACCTCGCCAGCAGGTCCGACGACGCCTTGGACGCCGAGTAGGGCGAGTTCGGCTCCAGGACGTGGTCCTCGGTCCAGGAACCCTCGTCGATCGTGCCGTAGACCTCGTCGGTCGAGACGTGCACGAACTTGGCCACCCCCGCCTCCAGCGCGCCCTGCAGCAGCGTCTGGGTGCCGAGCACGTTGGTCAGCACGAAGTCGGCCGAACCGGAGATCGAGCGGTCCACATGGGACTCGGCGGCGAAGTGCACCACCACGTCCGTCCGGCTCATCAGGTCCGCGACCAGCTCGCGGTCGCAGATGTCGCCGCGGACGAAGGTCAGCCTCGGATCGTTCGCGACCGGCGCCAGGTTCGCCTCGTTGCCGGCGTAGGTGAGCTTGTCCAGCACCACCACCTCGGCATCGGCGTAGGCCGGGTACGCGCCGGCCACCATCTCCCGCACGTAGTGCGAACCGATGAACCCGGCCCCACCCGTTACCAGTACCCGCATGCTCAGTGTCCTCCTGGAAGCGGTTGCTCATCGCAGTCTGTCACGAGTGCCTTTCGTGCAACCCACCTGGTTGTTACAGCGTCTCCCGTAT
Source organism: Saccharothrix sp. 6-C (assembly GCF_016695385.1). NCBI lineage: Bacteria > Bacillati > Actinomycetota > Actinomycetes > Pseudonocardiales > Pseudonocardiaceae > Saccharothrix > Saccharothrix sp. 6-C. The sequence goes on from NZ_CP064192.1 coordinate 7,556,195, forward strand.
AAGAGGTATGTCCGGTGCGGTTCCGCACCGCGCCACAGGTCCGGGGGAGGCAGGCAGTGGACTCCAGTCCGCCACGAACAGCCGGTGGATCGGCTGCTCTGCGTGCGCTCGCGCTCACCGCGCGTTCACTGCTGGCATTGGTCTCGGCGGCTGTGCTCGTCGTCACGTGGTACGGCTGGTACTACCTCAGCGACATCGACGACGACATCACCACGACCGACGTCATCGCGTCCTCGGTGACGCAGGACTCCGACGGCGTGGCCCGCAAGCCGCTCGACGGGGCGGTCGACATCCTCCTCGTCGGCGTCGACAGCCGCACCGACGCGCAGGGCAACCCGCTGTCGGACGAGGTGTTGGCGCTGCTCAACGGCGGTGTGGCGGACGGCACGCAGAACACCGACACGATGATCCTGGTGCACATCCCGCAGGACGGCACGCGCGCGGTGGCCATCTCGTTCCCGCGCGACTCGCACGTGGAGATCGCCGACGGGTTCGGCAAGCACAAGCTGAACTCCGCCCTGGCCCGGCAGAAGAACGAGACGGCGCAGGAGCTGCGCGAGCAGGGCGTGACCGACGAGGCCCGCATCGAGCTCCAGTCGACGCTGGCCGGCCGCAAGACGTTGATCAAGACGATCGAAGGGCTGACCGGCGGGTCCGTCACCGTCGACCGGTACGCCGAAGTCAACCTGGCCAGCTTCTACGAGGTGACGAAGGCGCTCGGCGGCGTCGAGGTGTGCCTGAACCAGGCCACCAGCGACCACGACTCGGGCGCGGACTTCCCGGCCGGGCGGCAGACCATCGAGGGCGCGAAGGCGCTGTCGTTCGTCCGCCAGCGCGGCGGGCTGCCCGGCGGGGACCTGGACCGGATCGTGCGGCAGCAGGTGTTCATCGGCGCGCTGGCCCGCAAGGTGCTGTCCACCGGCACGTTGACCGACTTCGACCAGCTCAACCAGCTCGTGACGGCGGTGAAGAAGTCCGTCGTGCTGAGCGAGGGGTGGAACATCACCGAGTTCGCCACGCAGATGCAGGGCCTGGTGGGCGGCAACATCCAGTTCCGCACGATCCCGGTGGGCGACCCGACGGACACGTGGAGCGACGGCAACGTGCTGCCGGTCGACCCGGCCCGGGTGCGGCAGTTCATCAAGGGCCTGGCGAGCGACAACGACCCGTCGAAGGCCCCCGCCACGACCACGACGCCGTCCGGGCCGCCGCCCTCGGCGATCACCGTGCACGTCTACAACTCCGCGGGCGTGAACCGATTGGCGGCGAGCGTGCTGGACGCGTTGGTGGAGAAGGGTTTCCGGCGCGGCCTCGCGGACTCCGGGCCGTACGCGGACACCACGTCCGTGCGGTACGCGCCGGGTGAGCGGGGCAGTGCCGAGAGGGTGATCTCCGCCCTGGGCGGTAACGCCGAGGCCGTCGAGGACGACTCCGTGCCCAGAGGGCAGGTTCTGGTGTACGCCGGCGCCGACTACGAGCCGCCGGACCAGTCCGACCCGGCGTCGGTCGACGTCACCGGCACGGGGAGCGCGCCCTCGACCAGCTCCACCCCGCCGATCACCGCCGACGGTGTGGTCTGCGTCAACTGACACACCCACCTACCGGTGAACCCGGGCGTCCGACCGGCCGAAGGTGGTTAGCCTGGTCGGACACCCACTTGTAGGAGGAACGCCGGTGAGGGCTGCGGTGATCGCCGGACGCGTGCTCGTCGCGCTGCTGTCCGCGGCCGTGCTGGCGGCTGCCGGGTACGGCTGGTCGACGTTGCAGCGCGTGCAGGAGAGCGTGAACACGACGGACGTGCTGACGGCGTTGTCGGACGTGCCGAACGCGCCGCCCGTGGCCGACGGCGCGACGGACATCCTGCTGGTCGGCAGCGACAGCCGCACCGACGCCCAGGGCGTGCAGCTGCCGGACCACGTGCTGCGGAAGCTGCGCACGGAGGCGACGGACACGCTCAACACGGACACGATCATCGTGATGCGCGTGCCGCACGACGGCAGCAAGGCGCACGCCGTGTCGATCCCGCGGGACACCTACGTGCCCATCCCCGGGATCGGCGAGGAGAAGATCAACTCGGCGTACGGGCTGACCAAGTTCTTCACCATGGAGCGGCTGGCCGCGGCCGGCACGTCGGACCTGACCGAGCGCGCCAAGGCGGGCGACCAGGCAGGGCGGCGGGCGCTGGTGCAGGTGGTGCAGGAGCTGACCGGCGTGCGGGTGGACCACTACGCGGAGATCAACCTGTACGGGTTCTACCTGCTCACCGAGGTCATCGGCGGCGTGGAGGTGTGCCTGAAGCAGGGCACGTCGGACCCGGACTCGGGCGCGGACTTCCGCGCGGGCGTGCAGACGATCGCCGGTGGCGACGCGCTGGCGTTCGTGCGGCAGCGCAAGGGCATCCCCGGCGGCGACCTCGGGCGGATCACCCGGCAGCAGGTGTTCATGTCGGCGGCGATGTCGAAGCTGCTGTCGGCGGGCACGCTGGCGGACCCGACGCGGCTGTCCGGGCTGCTGGACGCGGTGAACAAGTCGATCGTGGTGGACGACAACCTGGACCTGGCGACGTTCGCGGGGCAGGCGCGCGGGCTGGCCGGCGGGAACGTCGAGTTCGCCACCATCCCGGTGACCGGCGTGGGCGAGCGCAACGAGCGCGGCCAGAGCGTCGTGACCGTGGACCCGGCGCAGGTGAAGGCGTTCGTGGCGGAGCTGCTGGGCGACAAGACGCCCGCGCCCGTCGCGCCCACGACCACGGCGCCCCCGACTTCGGCTTCGCCGACCCAGCGCTTCGCCGCCGACCGCCCGGTGAGCCTCGACGGCCCGCGCCGGCGTGCCGCCCAGGCCGGCCCGGTCTGCGTCGACTGACGTCCGAAACGTTCAAGACGCGCCGGTGGCCGCGGTGCCACGATCGGCGGCATGGACCACGCCGCCCTCGCCCGCGCACACGCGTTCCTGGACACGCACGCCCGACTGCTCGAACGGCGGCTCGCCCGGCTGTGGTCGCAGCCGGACCCGGTCCCGGCGGTCGCGGTCGTGGACGCGCTCGCGGGCTACCGCAACGCCGACGGCGGGCTGGGTCACGCGCTGGAACCGGACGTGCGCGCGCCGCACAGCCAGCCGCTGGCCGTCGACTTCGCGCTCGGCGTCCTCGGGCAGGTGCTGGACTCGCCCGCGGGCGGCGACGCGGTGGTGCGGCGGACGGTCACCGGGTTCGCCGGGAGCCTGGTGCCGTACCTCGAATCGGTGACGTCACCCGACGGCGGGCTGCCGATCGTGCTGCCGGACATCGCCGACCACGCCCGGGCCGAGCACTGGGGCGACGGCCGGTTCCCGGTCGGGCTCAACCCGACGGCGGGCATCGTCGCGGGCCTGCGGAAGGCCGGCGTGTCCGCCGACTGGCTCGACACGGCCGACGGGTTCTGCCGGGCGCGGATCGAGGACCTGCCCGACATCGTCGACGCGCACACGGGGCTCAACGTGCTGCACTACCTGGCGAGCACCCCGGACCGGGAATGGGCCGGCCGGCACGGGCTGTCGGTCTCGGACCTGACCCTGTTCCACCTCCACCCGGGCGAGGGGTACGGCCTGACCCCGCTCGACTTCGCGCCGTCGCCGACCGACCCGCTGCGCGCCCTGTTCCCGGCCGACGCGATCACCGCGCACCTGGACGCGCTGGTGTCGGCGCAGGGCGACGACGGCGGCTGGTCGGTGCCGTGGCAGCCGCCGGGCCCGGCGGCGGCGCTGGAGTGGCGCGGCGTCGTGACCGCCAACGCCGTGCGCCTCCTGACCACCAACCGCGTGTCCTACACCCGGAACGCGCGTGTCCTGCGTTCCGGTACCCCGAGTTGAGCGCTCAGGACGCCCGGCACGTGGGCTGAGCGTTCAACTCGGGTATCGGGAACGTAGGACACGCGCGTTCCGGACGTAGGACACGCGCGTTCTGGAGGTAGGACACGCGCGTTCTGGAGGTAGGACACGCGGGGGTCGGGGTGGTGGGCGCGGCCGGACGTGGCAAGGTTGGCCCATGACCGTCACGGATGCCCTGTTCGCGCCCCTGTTCGCGGCGAATCCCGGCCGTCCCCTGATCACGCACTACGACGACGCGGCGGGCACCCGGGTCGAGCTGTCGCGCGCCACCATCCGGAACTGGGCGGCCAAGACGGCGAACTGGCTCCGTGACGAGCACGACGTCGAGCCCGGCGACCCGGTGGCCGTGCTGCTGCCCGCGCACTGGCAGACGGCCGGCGTGCTGCTGGGCGCGTGGTGGTGCGGCGCGGCGGTGACGGACGACCCGGCCGGCGCGAAGGTGGCCGTCGTGGCGCCCGGCGGCGAAGCGCCCGGAGCGCTGGTGACGGCCGTGGCGTCGTTGCACCCCATGGGGTTGGGCAGCGGCGCGCCCGTGGACTACAACGACGACGTGCGCGTGTTCGGCGACGACTTCGCGCCGTGGGAGCCCGTTCCCGGCGCCACGCCCGCCCTGCTGAAGTCCACTGTGGACGAGGTGGTGGAGGAGGCGCACCAGCGGGCGGCGACGTTGGGCATCACCACGGCTACCCGCGTGCTGTCCACTGTGGAGTGGGGTCTGCCGGACGGTCTGCTGAACGGTTTCCTGGCCGTGCTGGCGGGCGGAGGCTCGCTGGTGCAGTGCAGCAACGCCGCACCGGACCTGCTGGCCGCGCGCCGCGCCGGCGAGCAGACGACCCTCGACCTGGTCGGCTGACCCCCAGACCGGCTGCTCGGCCCCGCGCCCCCTGGTCAACCTGGCGACGGACAGCGACCCGCCGTTGAACCCGACCGCGAGGGCGGCCACCCCGAGCGCGAGGACCGGCGCGCCGAGCATGTCCAGCGCCGGCAGCACGCCGACGACCGGCGCCGCGACGCCGAGGACCAGCAGCTCGGCGACCTCCTGCCAGGCGTGGGCGGTGAAGACCGCTCCCACGCCGAGCCCGGCCGAAGCTGTCAACCACTTCTCCGGCGTCCGGGACCGGTTGACAGCGACTCGACGGCGGCGTAGAAAACCGGTCAGTTAGATAACCAAGTGGTTAGGTAGCCATGGCGGACGATCCCCTGAGCATCACCTTCGCGGCCCTGGCCGACCCGACGCGCCGGGCCATCCTGGCGCGGCTCGCGAACGGCGCGGCGACCGTGAAGGAACTCTCCGAGCCGTTCGCGATGAGCGGGCCGGCGGTGTCCAAGCACCTGCGCGTGCTGGAACGGGCCGGGCTCATCACGCGCGGCCGTGACGCGCAGTGGCGGCCGTGCGCGCTCGACGCGACCCCGTTGCGCGAGGTCACCGAGTGGGCCGACGGTTTCCGCCGCTTCTGGGACGACAGCTACCGCCGCCTGGACTCCTACCTCGAACGCATGAAGGAGCAGGACGATGACGACTGACACCACCGTGTCGTGGACCACGCCGTCCCCGGTGGAGGTGGCGCTGACCAGGACGTTCGACGCGCCGCAGCAGCTGGTGTTCGAGGCGTTCACCGAGCCGGAGCACGTCGCGCGCTGGATGCTCGGCCCCGAGGGGTGGACGATGCCCGTGTGCGAGATCGACCTGCGGCCGGGCGGGCGGTGGCACATGGTGTGGCGGCGGACCGACGGCAGCGAGATGGCGATGACCGGCGAGTACCTCGAGGTCACGCCCTGGTCGAAGACGGTGCAGACCGAGTCGTGGGGCCCCGGGTGGGCCTCGACGGTCAACACGACCCGGTTCATCGCGGACGGTGACCGCACGACGGTCGTGCAGACGATGGAGTTCCCCTCCCAGGCGGACCGCGACCGCGCCCTCGGGACGGGGATGAAGGACGGGGCCGAGGTCAGCTACGAGCGGCTGGCGGCGCACCTGGCCGCCGCGGGCTGAGCCGGCACGTCCGTTCGGCGGCAACGTTCCCCGATCGGGTTTGGCGTTCACGCGTTGGGGTTACTGAGCGGTTGACCCGCGACCGTGGGACCGCTGAACCGGATCGGTGGAGATGCTCAGTTCGTACCTGGAGTCGATTCGGACCGGCTTCGCGGCGTTCGTCGGCGTCGGCGTGCTCGTCCTGCTGCCGTTGATCGCGTTGCACTACTACCGGTTCGGGCGGGTGGAGCCGCGTCGGGCGGTGGTGCTGTACGGGCTGCTGGCGTACGGGCTGGTGGCGTTGGCGCTGATCTTCCTGCCGTTCCCGTCGTCACTGGTGTGCGACGGCGAGACGATGCTGTCCACCAGGCCGTTCCAGTGGGTGACGGACATGCGCCACAACCTGGCGGCGAACGGGCGCTCCGGGTTGGGGGCCGTGGTCACGTCGACCGCGTTCCTGCAGCAGGCGTTCAACGTCGCGCTGTTCGTGCCGCTGGGCGTGGTGCTGCGGAAGTCGTACGGGCGCGGCGCGTTCGCCGTGGTCGCGATCGGCCTGGGGATCTCGCTGGCGGTCGAGGTGGTGCAGTACACCGGGAACCTGGGCGTGTACCCGTGCCCGTACCGCATCGCCGACGTCGACGACCTGATCTCGAACACCACCGGCGCCCTCGTCGGGTGGATGCTCGCCCCGGTAGCGCTGGTCGTCCCCGCCGTGCCGCACCCGGACGCGTCCACCGCCCCACCGCACACCGTGACCGTGCCGCGCAGGTTCGCCGCGCTGATGGTGGACGTGGTGATCCTGATCGTGGGCACCCACCTGGTCTTCGGCGACAACCTGTGGTGGCTGGTCGCCCTGACCGTGGCGATCCGGGTGGTGCTGCCGTCCGCGACCGGCCGGACGCCGGGCGGGTGGCTGCTGCGCTACCGACTCGGCCGCGCGGACGGCGGCCGGGCCAATCCCCTGCGGGTCTTCCTGCGCGAGCTGCTGGGCGTGACGGGCCTGGTCACCTACGCCGCCGTCGCGCCCAGCGAGTGGTGGTTCGCCCTGGACCTGTGCGTGCTGGCGTTCGTCGTCCTGGGCGCGTTCGCCGTCCCGGTCTTCCGCCGGGACCAGCGGGGCTGGCCGGACCTGCTCGCCGGCACCCGCGCGGTGCCGGCGGCCGGCCGATCCCGGACAGCCCCGCTCGCACCCGTACCGCGGTAGGAGCAGTCCTCCACACCGGTTCCGGGCACGGGGCCACCGGTTCCCGATCAGAAGCAGATACCGGTGTACGCGAGCGCCGAGGCCAGGATGTAACCGTCGCCGAAGTGGGTGTTGCTCTGGTCGTAGAGGTTGCCGTAGTACCAGCTGCCCGACGGGTTGGGCACGTTGAACTTGTCGCCGACGAACGCGTACGCCTTGACCGACCCGCCGGGCGAGTGGCGGAGGGTCGCGTTGCTCGCCAGCACGTACTGCCGGGTGCACTGGATGCCGATCTCACCGGCCGCGGCCTCGACCGGGGCGGCCACCGCCACACCGCCGGACACCGTGAGGCCGACACCCATCGCGAGTGCCACGACAGCGGTCTTGGTCCTGTTCATGAGGCCTGCTCCCATTTTTGCGTCGCCCGCGGCTCGTTCGGCCGAACCGGGACGCAACGGTAGGGGCAGGGAACACCGAACACACTCGACCATCGGAGTAACGCCCCACTACGGCCCGTGATACTCCACCGGGAACCGTGCGGACACCCGCAGGGAAGACCGAAGGCGGCCTGATCACGAAGAACAGACGCTGTCGCTCGGCGACGAGGAGATCCACTGCGCCCGCTGCGGCGGAGGGTGGGGTCAGGCCGACCGGCCGCGGCTGGTGATCGACCTCGACGGCCTGCGCTGCTTCACGTGCCTGCTCCGGGCTGGGCACGACTTCACCGCGGGACTCACCGCGCGCCGACTGCCCGACCCAGAGGAGTTCCGGTCCGCGGTCCGCAGCATGAACACCGACGGCCCAGCAGGAGACGAGGCATCTCGTAACAGCAGCAAGCACCGAACCGACCCATCACTTAGCAACCTCCCGCTTTAGGAGTCCACCGTGTCCGAGCCACAGCCCGGCCCGTTCCAGCCGTTCGTCTCCGTGTACCAGGGCACGCCCGGCACCGGCGCGAACTGGAAGCATCACTTCGCCCAGGCGTCGCTGCACCGCATCCGGAACAGCGCGTCTGTCGAGGAGGCGCAGGCGCAGGCAACGACGGAGGCCGTGGTTCTGTTGCACTCGATCCGCCGCATCCTCATCTGGACCCTGGTGATCGTGCCGCTTGTGCTGGTCGCCGTCGGTGTCGTGGTGATCGTGATGGCCCCGGGCCCGGACAGCAACAGCCTGTACTGAGGCACGACGAAACGCCCCCGCTCCACCGGCTCGGAGGCTGACAGAGCGGGGGCGTCCGTTCACCCGCGCGCAGGTAGGTGCGCCGAGCGACGCAGGGCGTCACGCGATTTGGGGGCGTTCAAATAAGGTTGTCGACGCGCCCCTTCATCATCACGAACGGCGGCATCAACGGGTCGCGGAAGCGGTAGCGGAACCGCCGGGTGGTGCCGATTCGCTTGAGGATGCCACCCCGCCCCTCCGAGGATGAGAAATCCTTGAGGTGCGCGTGAAGGGTGCCCAGGATATCCCGTGGTGCGGGGAGAACGGGCGCATTCGCAATAAGCGGTGGGGAGTCGGCAAGCGCTACCTCGCGGTCTGGCACGACCCCGAAGGGAACGAGCGGACCAAGGCGTTCGCCAAGAAGACACCGGCGGACCTGCACTGGCAGGCGCAGGAGACCGATGTCGAGCGTGGCGACTACCGCGACCCGAAGGCGGGCCGGGAGAAGTTCGCCGAGGTCGCCGAGCGGTGGTTCACGTCCCGCAAGGTCGACCCGTCGAGCGCGATCAAGTACGAGTCCGTCTACCGCTTGCACGTCGAGCCGGTGTTCGGGCGCAAGTCGGTGAAGGCCATCCGGCCGTCCGACGTGTCGACGTTTCAGACGCAGCTCGGCGAGCGGTTCGGTCCGTCGACCGTGGCCGCCGCGCGCCTGGTCATCGTCGGGGTGCTGGACCTGGCGCTAGCCGACGACCTGATCAAGAAGAACCCGGCGACGAACAAGGTCGTCCAGAGCATCGACACGGAGCCCGCGGGCAAGGTCGTCGCCTGGTCCGACGACGTGGTGTTCACCGTCATCGACGCGCACCCGGACCTGCTCCGCGCCATGCCCACACTCGCCGCCACCTGCGGCCTACGAGAGGGCGAACTGTTCGGCATCGCCGAGGAGGACGTCGACTTCGAGGCCGGTGTGGTCCACGTCCGGCGGCAGCTCAAGAAGCTCGGCCGCGACCACGTGTTCGGCTGCCCAAGAACGACTCGGAGCGCACGGTGCCGCTCCCGAAGGGCACGGCGCAGGTGCTCCGCGAGCACATCCGCAAGCACCCACCGCAGCCGCTCACGCTGCCCTGGGAGAAGCCGACCGGCACGCCAGTGACGCACCGGCTCCTGTTCCGCTGGCTCGATGGCGGACACCTCAAGCCGCGCGCCTACTCGGAGACGGTGTGGAAGCCGGCCATCGCTGCGGCCGGCGTCATCCCGGAGCCGACGAAGGACAACCGGGGGCGGAGGCGGTACGTCACCACACGCAAGGAGGGGACGCACCAGCTGCGCCACTACTTCGCGTCGGTGATGCTCGCTGACGGGGTGAACGTCAAGGAGCTCGCCGAGTACATGGGCCACCACGATGCGGCGTACACGCTGAAGAAGTACGTGCACCTGCTGCCGGACTCGCACGACCGCGCCCGATCGGCGATGGACGCCCGCATGTTCCGGCCGCGCGCCGTGGGCTGACGACCGGGTGTCAGGACACCCGGTCAAGCGGTCGGGTTCCGTGGTTCGACGGAGCGGGACGGAATATGGACGGAACACGCGGGGAAACCATGATCGGCACGGTGCGAGGCGACGACCGGTGTCAGACACCAGCCGTCGCTTCTGACCTGCTCGAACTCAGCGGTTCAGGAGTGCGCGGCTCATGACCACGCGCTGGATCTGGTTCGTGCCCTCGTAGATCTGGGTGATCTTGGCGTCGCGCATCATGCGCTCGACCGGGAAGTCGCGGGTGTAGCCGGCGCCGCCGAACAGCTGCACGGCGTCCGTCGTGACCTCCATCGCCACGTCCGACGCGAAGCACTTGGCCGCCGCCGTGATGAAGCCGATGTTCGGCTCGCCCCGCTCGGCCTTCGCCGCGGCCACGTAGACCATGTGCCGGGCGGCTTCGATCTTCATGGCCATGTCGGCCAGCATGAACTGGACGCCCTGGAACTCGGAGATCGACTTGCCGAACTGCTTGCGGTCCTTGACGTAGGCCACGGCGGCTTCCAGGGCGCCCTGGGCGATGCCCACGGCCTGCGCGCCGATGGTCGGGCGCGTGTGGTCCAGGGTGCGCAGCGCGGTCTTCAGGCCGGTGCCCGGTTCGCCGATGACGCGGTCCGCCGGGATCGTGCAGTTCTCGAAGTGGATCTCGCGGGTGGGCGAGCCCTTGATGCCGAGCTTGCGCTCCTTCGAGCCCACGACGAAACCCGGGTCGTCCTTGTGCACCACGAACGCCGAGATGCCCTGCGACTTCTTCGGCGCGTCGGGGTCCGTCACCGCCATGACCGTGTACCAGGTCGACTCGCCGGCGTTGGTGATCCAGCACTTGGTGCCGTTGAGCACCCAGTGGTCGCCGTCGAGCCTGGCCCGCGTGCGCATCGACGCCGTGTCCGAACCGGCCTCCCGCTCGGACAACGCGTAGGACGCCATCGCCTCACCCGCCGCGATGGACGGCAGGACCTGCTGCTTGAGCGACTCCGACGCCGACAGCAGGATCGGCATCGTGCCCAGCTTGTTCACCGCCGGGATCAGGGACGAGGACGCGCACACGCGCGCCACCTCCTCGATCACGATGCACGTGGCCACCGAGTCGGCGCCCTGGCCGTCGTAGTCCTCCGGCACGTGCACGGCCGCGAAACCGGCCTTGACCAGCGCGTTCAACGCCTCGACCGGGAAGCGCTCCTGCTCGTCCACGTCCGCCGCGTGCGGGGCGATCTCCTTGTCGGCCAGCGACCGGACCGCCTCGCGCAGCGCCTCGTGCTCCTCGGCGAGCTGGTAGGTACCGAAGCTCGGGTCCACGTTAAGTTACCTCCCGGTAGGGCGTCCTACCCGGATGTTAGCGCGCGTTCACTCAGTTCGCCGCTGTGCCGTCCGCAACAGCCCGCAGCGCGGCGTCCTTCTCCAGCACCAGGTCCGACAGCGACGCCTGGAACGCCTCCATCCGCTTGCGCAGCTCGTCGTCCCCCGCCGCCAGCACGCGCACGGCCAGCAGCCCGGCGTTGCGCGCCCCGCCCACGGACACCGTGGCCACCGGCACGCCCGCCGGCATCTGCACGATCGACAGCAGCGAGTCCATCCCGTCCAGGTACTTCAACGGCACCGGCACGCCGATCACCGGCAACGCGGTCGCCGACGCCACCATGCCCGGCAGGTGGGCGGCGCCGCCGGCGCCGGCGATGATCACCCGCAGCCCGCGGGACGCGGCCGTGGCGGCGTAGTCCAGCATCCGCTGCGGCGTGCGGTGCGCCGAGTACACGCCCACCTCGTAGGTGACGTCGAACTCCGCCAGCGCCTCGGCCGCGGCCTTCATCACCGGCCAGTCCGAGTCGCTGCCCATGATCACGCCGACGTGCGTCACTGCTGTCCTCCGTGGATGTCGTACCCGTCCAGCCACACGCCGTCGGACAGCCAGTGCGCCGCGAGCCCCGCCCGCTGCCGCACGTCGTCCATCCGCTCACCGAGCAGCGTCACGTGGCCGATCTTGCGCCCCGGCCGCTCCGCCTTGCCGTACAGGTGCACGTGCGCGTCGGGGAACCGGGCGAACAGGTGGTGCAGCCGCTCGTCCGGCCCCATCTCGGGCGCGTCCGCCGCGCCGAGGACGTTCGCCATGACGACGGCGGGCGCGACGAGGTCCGTCGCGCCGAGCGGGTAGTCCAGCACGGCCCGCAGGTGCTGCTCGAACTGCGAGGTGCGGGCGCCCTCGATGGTCCAGTGACCGGAGTTGTGGGGTCGCATGGCGAGCTCGTTGACGACCAGCCCGCCGTCGGTCTCGAACAGCTCCACGGCCAGCAGCCCGACCACGTCCAGCTCGGCGGCGATCTTCAGCGCCAGCTCCTGCGCCTGCTCGGCGAGCGCCGGGTCCACGTCCGGGGCGGGCGCCAGCACCTCGACGCAGATGCCCTCCCGCTGCACGGTCTGCACCAGCGGCCACGCCGCGCCCTGGCCGAACGGGGAGCGCGCGACCAGCGCGGCCAGCTCCCGGCGCATCGGCACGCACTGCTCGACCATCAACGGCGTGCCGGCGGCCAGCAGCTCGGGCACGACCCGCTGCGCGCTCTGCGGCGTGTTGAGCATCCACACACCGCGGCCGTCGTAACCGCCGCGCACCGCCTTCAGCACGCACGGCCAGCCGTGCTCGGCGCCGAACCTGAGCACGTCCGACGCGTCCAGCACGGCGGTGAACGGCGGCACGGGCGCGCCCGTCGCCGCCAGCCGCTCGCGCATGACCAGCTTGTCCTGCGCGTGCACCAGGGCGTCGGGTCCGGGGAGCACCTTCACGCCGTCGGCGACCAGCGCGTGCAGGTGCTCCTGCGGCACGTGCTCGTGGTCGAACGTGATGACGTCGCACGACTTGGCGAACGCGCGCAACGCGTCCAGGTCGGTGTGCTTGCCCAGTTCCACGTCGCGCGCGACGAGCGCGGCCGGGTCGGAGTCCGACTCGGCGAGCACCCGCAGCGACTGGCCGAGCGGGATGGCGGCCTGGTGCGTCATGCGGGCGAGCTGGCCGCCGCCGATCATGCCGACGACGGGGAGACGGGTTCGGGAGTCCACGGTTTCGTGATTCTACCTGCACAAACACCGTGCTCCGGACCGGGTGCGGAAGCCCCGCGCGCCCCGAGGCGCGCGGGACCCCCACGGCAGGGCCGCCGCCGGGTGGAGGCGGCGAGCCCGGTCGGTGGCGACGCCCGGATCAGACCCGGCGGGTCCGGCTCACCCGCGCGAAGGCCAGCGCGAACAGGGCGGCGGCGAGCACGGCGAAGATCGCGAACTCGTACAGCTGGAACGCGCCGAACCGCTCCGCCGGGTGGTAGTCGGTGAAGAACCGCACGTCGCTGTCCTCCATGCACTTCACGTAGGCCGCGCTGTCCTGGATGTCCGCGCACGTCCCCGGGAACGGGATCTCGTTGCCCGCCGCGTCGGCGAAACCGCTGTTCACCGTCCACGAATCCGGGGCCGGACCGTCCCACGAGCTCTGGTAGGCGTCGTACGACTCCACCACGCGCACCGGGTCCTGGAAGTACGGCCGCCACAGCCCCATCACGAGGCCGCGCACCGCGATGAACGAGCCGAGGGCGAGCCCCATCGACAGGACCGTGCGCCGGGTGACCGCGCTGAGCGCCAGGCCGAGCGCGAAGCCGAACGCCGAGTACCCGGCCTGCATCAACGGCGTCACGTCGAACGCGGGCGGCTCGAACGGGCCGAACGGGAGGTACCGGCTCGAGACGGCGTTGACGCTGTTCATCAGCTTGATCGAGGCCAGCCCGAGGCCGACGGACAGGACCACCGCGGGCACGCCGAGCAGCACGACCTTGCCGGTCAGCCAGCGGGCCGGGGTGACGTCCTGGCTCCACACCACGAGGTGCGTGCGCTGCTCGTACTCGCGCGACAGCAGCGGCGCGGCCCAGAACACGGCGACGGCCAGGCCGATCGTCATCGGCGCCAGCAGCAGCACCTGGGCGACGCCGAGGATCCGCCAGCGGCCGAACAGCTCGCCCGCCCGGCCGGCGGCGTCGACGTGCCAGGCGATGCCGAGCGCCGCCACGACGGCCAGCAGGACGGCGACGAGCAGGCCGACGATCGCCCACCGGTGCTGCCGCCAGGTCAGCCACGCCAGGTCACCCCACCCGATGCGAGCGCGTCGGGTCGCGGGCGCGGCTCCGGGAACGGCGTCGGTCGCGGTGGCGGTCATCCGCGGGCCCCCTTCCGGGTGGCTTCGAGCTGGGCGAGCACGTAGTCCTCCAACGTCGGCGGGCGCTCGACCCACGGGCCCGCCACCACCGGCCGCGGCTGCCCCTCGGGCAGCTCGACCAGGAACGTCGACTGGTTGCCGGTGTGCCGCGCCTCCACGATCCCGCCCAGCGCGGGCGGCACGTCCGAGCGCGGACCGGTGTAGCTGACGTGCCGTTCGAGCAGCTCGTCCAGGTCGCCACCGGCCAGCAGCCGGCCGTGGGCGAGCAGCAGCAGGTAGTCGGCGACGCCGGACAGCTCGGCCACCACGTGCGTGGACAGCAGCACGGTCATGCCGGTCTCGCCGACCTCGCCCAGCAGCTCGGCGGTCACCTCGCGACGGGCCAGCGGGTCGAGGTCGGCCAGCGGCTCGTCCAGCATGAGCACGTCCGGTCGCGAGCCGATGGCCAGCGCGAACGCCACCTGCGACGCCTGGCCGCCGGACAGCTTGCCGCACGCCCGGTCCAGCGGGACCTCGAAGCGGGCCAGCCAGCGGCGGGCGCGCGCCTCGTCCCAGACGACGTTGAGCCGCGCGCCGAGGCGCAGCATGTCGGCCGCCGTGAAGTGCCGGTAGACCGGCTTCTCCTGCGACACGAACGCCACCCGGCCCGCCGCGCCCGCCGACCCCTCGTCGGCGTCGAGGAGTCCGGCCAGGACGGTCATCAACGTCGTCTTGCCGGCGCCGTTCGCGCCGACCAGTGCCGCCACGCGGCCCGCGGGCAGCTCGAACGTGCACTCGCGCAACGCCCACTTGGAACGGTAGCGCTTGCCGAGCGCCTGCGCGCGCAGCGCCACCCCGGCCCCTCCGGTGGACTCGACCGCGGTGCTCACCGGATCGCCACCCCCTCCCCTGCCGTTGCCTGGTCGTCGTTGCCGTCGGCGGCGAGGACCGAGCGCACCAGCGCGTCGACGTCCTCGTCGTCCAACCCCGCCGCACGGGCCTCGCGGACCCACGCGGCGAGCCGCGTTCTCAGCGCTTCCATCACCCTGGGGTCGGTCGAGCCGAGACCGGCCTTGACGAACGTCCCCGAGCCCTGACGCCCCTCGACCAGGCCGGACAGCTCCAGTTCGCGGTAGGCCTTGAGCACCGTGTTCGCGTTCACACCACTCCTCGCGACGACGTCGCGGACGGTCGGCAGCCGGTCTCCCGGCCCCAGCCAGCCCAGGCGCAGCGCCTCCCGCACCTGGCGCACGAGCTGGAGGTATGCGGGGAGGCCGCTGGACCGGTCGATGCGGAACTCCACCCGGCGCCTCCGAATTGTGTCACTCGACTAAGACACTGGCACACCGTCCACGAAACGCCCGGGAGTTGTCAAGGGGGTCACCCGCGCGCCCACCGCGCCGCGCACGGTGGGGTGTCGCACATCCCCCGTCCGTGACCGGCACGGCGCCGGAACCGACCGGACCGGGTTGTTCATCACCACCATGGTTGTTCTCGCCGCTCGAAGATCCCCGTCGGCGCTTCTACTGGACGGCGCACCTGATCCGAGCCCGGAAGGAATGCGAATGAAGTTCGGACGAATCCTCGCCGCCGTCGTCGCGGCCGCCTCGGCGCTGCTCGTCGCACCGATCGCCGATGCCGCCCAGCCCGACACGCGACAGGACGAGTGGGTGATCGAGAGCTACACCCGGCCGGGTGATGTGTGGGACCAGACCAACTGGGCGTGGGACCCCGACTACCCGGTCATCCCCCACCCGTACCACGGAGAGGACAACCAGAAGTGGTTCATCTCCGATGACAACACCATCACCGACAAGCGGTACGGGTGGTGCGTCACCGCGATCGGCGACAAGGTCGCGGGCCGGGACTGCGAGGGCGCCGACAGCCAGCGGTGGGTGGGCGCGTCCTACGACGACTACCACACCTGGTTGTTCGAACTGAGGGACACCGGCCTCTGCATCACGCACAACGGCGTCTACAAGGAACTGATCCTCACGGCGTGCGACCCGGAGCGCTCCGACCAGCGCTGGGAGATCCACAAGTAACCGGACGGGAGTGAGGAGCCCGGCGCGCCGGGGAGGCAGGCGCCGGGCTCCTGGGGGGGGAGGGGTGCGCCGGACGCCGGACAGGGGTTCGGCGCCCGGTGTCTCAGCGGCCGAGCCCGGCGATCAGCGCCAGGGCGTCCTCGCAGGTCGGGGGCAGTTCCTCCAGCCAGACCTCGACCGGGCCGGTCGGCGCGACGTGCGGGTCCACGGCCAGCCGGTCCGCGGTGAGCACGCGCAGGTTGCCCACGGCCCGTGCCAGGTGCCGGTCGCGGCGGAGCAGCACGCACGCCACCGAGGACCCGATCGAGGCCACCGTCTCACCGCCGTCGAACACCTCCTTCAGCGCGTCGGCCAGCAGGGTCATCGCCACCACGCGGGACCACCCGGACGTGCGGGTCAGGTCGAGCCCCACGAACACCAGCACGTGCTCCCGGCGACCGGACGCCCGTGCCTCCCCGTACACCTCGCGCAGCCTCGTGCGCAGGTACGCGCACGTGGCCAGGCCGGTCAGCGGGTCCTCCGCGGCGCAGGTCGACGCGCGCGTGCTCATCACCTCGCCCCACCCCAGCGCGGTGGACCGCAGCATCGGCGCCGGGACCGCGTCCGCGCTCGGCGACACGATCCCCGTCGACCCCGGCGGCTCCGCCAGGACCGCGTGCAGCGCCGCCAGGTCGAGCAGCGTCTCCCCCAGCTCGGCGCCCGCCTCGGCACGGGCCGCGCCGAGCCGGTACAGCGCCGCGTCCGCCGCGTCCTCGTCCTCCTCCAGCACCGCCCGGCAGACGTCGTCCACCTCTGCCAACGGCCAGTCCGCCGGGAACGCCCAGCCCGCGGCCATCGTGGCGGTGCGCCACCTCGACCGCAGTGCCCGCGACCCGTCAGCGCCGGAGCGCCGTGTGACCGCTTCCCGAACACCCACCCGGATGCCTCCTCGACGTCGGTTCCACCTACGAGACGTCGCCGCGCTTCAGCCATGACGGCAATAACTCCACCCAGTCGGGGGGTTCCGGGTGACGGTGTGCGACTCCGTACGTCACACTGGCGCCGCGCGAGGAGGGAAGAACACGTGGCGACCGTTCCTGCCGAAGTCCAGGGACCCGGCGACGCGGAGCTGATCGACTCCGTTCGCGCGGGGGACACCGAGGCCTACGGGCAGCTCTACGAACGCCACGTGTCCGCCGCGTACAACCTGGCCCGCCAGCTCGCCAGGTCGTCCGCCGAGGCCGACGACCTGGTCTCCGACGCGTTCGCGAAGGTCCTCGACGCGCTGCGGGCAGGCCGCGGGCCCGACTCGGCGTTCCGCGCCTACCTGCTCACCGCGCTGCGCCACACCGCCTACGACAAGACTCGCCGGGACCGCAAGCTCGAACTGGCCGACGACGTGGCCGAGGTCGCGCCCGAGGCGACCAGCGTGCCGTTCAAGGACACCGCCGTGGCCGGGTTGGAGCGGTCGATGGCGGCGCGGGCGTTCGCCCGGCTGCCCGAGCGCTGGCAGACCGTGCTGTGGCACACCGAGATCGAGGGCCAGTCGCCCGCCGAGGTCGCGCCGCTGCTCGGCCTGACCGCCAACGGCGTGTCCGCCCTGGCCTACCGCGCCCGCGAGGGCCTCAAGCAGGCCTACCTCCAGGTGCACCTGGCCGAGACGCAGACCGAGCGCTGCCGCGCCACCGTGGAGCGGCTCGGCGCGTGGACGCGCGGCGGGCTGTCCAAGCGGGAGACCACGCAGGTCGAGGCTCACCTGGACGAGTGCACGGGCTCCTGCCGGGCGCTGGCCGCCGAGCTGGCCGACGTCAACGGCGCGCTGCGCGGGATCATCGCCCCGCTGGTGCTCGGCGTCGGCGCGTCCGGCTACCTCGCCGCGGCCGGCGCGGGCACCGCCAAGGCGGTCACGGTCGCCGCCGCCGCGGGCACGGGTGGCGCGGCCGGAGCCGCCGCGTCCGTGCCGCGCCAGTTCTTCGTGGCCGCCGCCTCGGCCGCCGCCCTGGTGGTCGCGGTGGCGATCGCCTGGCGTCGGGCGGCGAGCAGGAGGTGCCCGCCGCGCAGACCGCGCCGGTGGCCACCACCCGACCCGCCCAGCCGACGCGGCCGGCGCAGCCGCCGGCGTCCGACCCGCCGCCCGCCACCGTGCCGTCGCCGTCGCCGGCCCCCGCGACGACCACCGAGCCGACGACCACCGAACCCACGACCGCCCCGACCTCGGACCCCACGACGACATCACGGGCCGAACCGGCGCCCGAACCCGCGCCCGAGCCGCCGCCTCCCCCGACGCCGCCGAACTTCGTGCCGGTGGTGCCGAGCGGGTTCGTGCTGACCCCCGGCGAGGACCCGGTCGACCTGCCGATCACCGTGCGCAACTCCGGTGAGTCGGGGTCCGAGCCGGCCAGCGCCGTGCTCGCCCTGCCGCCCGGCGTCCGGTCCGTCGGCCCCGCCTCGTCCTTCGCGGGCGGGCGGCTCCTGCGCCTGGACGGCGCGGCCGACCAGACCGTCGCCTGCCCGGCGGGCACCGGCGCGGTGACGTGCGCCACCACGCAGGGCATCGCGCCCGGCGGCACGGCGACGTTCGTGTTCCGCGTGCAGGCCGACCCGGAGGCGGTGACCGGCCTGATCACCGGCACGGTCAGCGCGGGCGTGTCCCTGAGCGTGGCGATCGCGGTCGACGTGGAGGTGCGCCCGGCGCGGGACGACCTGGAGCTGCTGGTCCACAAGTGGCAGCACGGGTTCTGGGACCCGAGGCTGGACGTCCAGGTCACCAACACCGGCGGCCGGGCGGGCGGGCTGCGCCTGGTCGTGGAGGCCGACGAGCACATCGCGCTGGTCACGCTGTGGCCCGGCTGCGAGCGCTCCTGGAGCCGGGTGGTGTGCGAGGTGCCGCTGGCGCGCGGCGCGTCGTTCCGGCTGGCCGTCTGGGCGATCGGGTCACCGCACCGCGGCGGCGCGGTCCGGGTCTCGGCGACCCTCGGCGACGCCTCCGAGCAGGTCGAGGTGCCGCTCTCCCCGCGTCCCGGCGAACCGCACCAGCCGGAGCCGCCGGTCGACACGCCGCCGACCACCACGCGTGCGACGCCGCCGACCACCACCACCGGCCCGACCACGCCGACGACCACGCCACCACCGACGACGGTTCCGACCGGCCCGACGACCACCCCGACCGAGCCGTCCACCGAGCCTCCCCCGCCGGTCACGACCACGCGCACCTCGGACCCGACGACCGCGCCGACCACGACCACGCCGCCGCCCGCCCGAGACGAGCCGTGCCGCCCGCTGCTGCCCTGGTTGCCGCCGCTGGTGGACGACCTGTTCCCCGGGCACTGCCGCACCCCTTCGTGACCGTCCGATCACGCGGGTGGGTAGCCTGCCCCGGTGCTGCCACTCGTGCGCAGGGTCTTGGGGCTCCTGCCGGAACCGATCCGCTTCCTGATCAACAAGCACCGTGAGCTGATCCGGTTCGCCGTGGTCGGCGGCACGACGTTCCTGATCGACAACGGCGTCTGGTACGCCCTGAAGCTGACCGTGCTGGCGGACAAGGTCGTCACCGCGAAGGCCATCGCGGTGCTGGTGGCGGTCATCTCGTCCTACGTGCTCAGCCGCGAGTGGTCGTTCCACACCCGCGGCGGCCGCGAGCGGCACCACGAGGCCGCGCTGTTCTTCCTCGTCAGCGGCATCGGCATCGGCGTGAACCTGCTGCCGCTGTACGTCTCGCGGCACGTGTTCGACCTGCACTCGGAGGTCGCCGACTTCGCCGCCGGCTCGGTGATCGGCATGCTCCTGGCCACCGGCTTCAAGTACTGGGCGATGCGGAAGTTCGTCTTCCCCCAGGCCGACGCGCGGCCGTCGGTCCAGCCGCTGCACCCCGTGACCGAAACCCGCGAAGTCGCCTGAACAGGCCTTTCACCCGGCTTTCCGTAGACTGCCCGGGTGTCCGCAGTCGAGAACGTCGTCCTCCGCCTGCCCGAACCGCTGCGCTCCCTGGCGCTCAAGCACCGGGAGCTGCTGAAGTTCGCGGTGGTCGGCGGCACCTGCTTCGTGATCGACACGGTGCTCTTCTTCGGGCTCAAGACGCTCGTGCTGAGCGAGAACCCGGTCACCGCGAAGATCGTGGCGACGCTGGTGGCCACGATCGTGTCGTACGTGCTCAACCGCGAGTGGTCGTTCAAGACCAGGGGCGGCCGTGAGCGCCACCACGAGGCCGCGCTGTTCTTCCTCGTCAACGGCATCGGCATCGCGCTCAACTCGCTGCCGCTGTGGGTGTCGCGGTACCTGCTGCACTTCCAGGAGCCGCACGTGAGCCGGATCGGCGAGGAGGTCGCCGACTTCCTCAGCGCGCAGGTCGTCGGCACCCTGATCGCGATGGTGTTCCGCTGGTGGGGCTACAAGAAGTGGGTCTTCCCCGAGGCGGACTTCCGGCCGCGTCGCGTGACGCGGGCCTACGACCGCCCGAAGCAGGACGAGCAGCCGCCCGGCCACCCCTGACCGGCGGTCAGCGGCCGGCGGCCAGCACCTCCAGCGCCGTGTCGTGCAGGTGCCCGTTGCTGGTCAGCACGCTGCCGCCGGTGAAGCTCGCCGCGCCGCCCAGGTCGGTGAACCGGCCACCGGCCTCCGTGACCAGGACCTGGAACGGGGCCACGTCCCAGGCGTTCACGATCGGCTCCGCGGCCAGGTCGATCGCGCCCTCCGCGACCAGGCAGTGCTGCCAGAAGTCGCCGAACGCCCGGTTCTCCCAGCACGCGTCGACCAGCGCCAGGTACGCCTCGCGCGAGTGGTGCTCGACCCACGTGCCCAGGTGGGTGGTGGACAGGTAGGCGTCGGACAGGTCGCGCACCGCCGACACCGAGATCTCCCGCACCCCCGACGCGTCCGACGTGTGCGCGCCGCCGCCCGCCGCGGCCCACCACCGGCGGCCCAACGCGGGCGCGCTCACCACGCCGACCACCGGCACGCCGTCCACGACCAGCGCGATCAGGGTCGCCCAGACGGGTACACCGCGCAGGAAGTTCTTGGTGCCGTCGATCGGGTCGAGCACCCAGGCCCGGCCGTCGCCCGCCGTGCCGCCGCGCTCCTCGCCGGCGACCTGGTCGGCCGGCGCCTCGACCGCGAGCACCGCGCGGATCGCGTCCTCGACCGCCACGTCGGCGTCCGTCACCGGTGTGCGGTCGGGTTTGCGCTCCACCACGAGGTCGCGCGCGCGGAACCGGGCGGTGGTGATCTTGTCGGCCTCGTCCGCCAGTCGGAGGGCCAGGGACAGATCTGCGCGAAGGTCGGACACGCACGCGATCGTGCCACGCCTACGCTGGGTGGTGTGAGCGTGGTCTTGTTGGCCGAGGACGACCCGGCGATCGCCGAACCGCTGTCCCGCGCGTTGCAGCGGGAGGGCTACCAGGTGCAGGTCGTCACCGACGGTCCGAGCGCCTTGGAGGCCGCCGCGCACAGCGGCATCGACCTGCTGGTGCTCGACCTCGGCCTGCCCGGGATGGACGGGCTGGAGGTGTGCCGCCGGCTGCGCGCGGGCGGGCGCGGCCTGCCCGTGCTGATGCTCACCGCGCGCTCCGACGAGGTCGACTTCGTCGTGGGCCTGGACGCGGGCGCGGACGACTACGTGGCCAAGCCGTTCCGGCTGGCCGAGCTGATGGCCCGCATCCGCGCCCTGCTCCGCCGCCGCGCGCCCGGCACGCTGGAGGTCAACGGCGTGCGCATGGACCTCGCCGCCCGGCGCGTCACCGTGGACGGGTTGGAGGTGCAGCTGGCGAACAAGGAGTTCGAGCTGCTGCGCGTGCTGATCCAGCGCGCGGGCCAGGTGGTGCACCGCGACGAGATCCTGTCCGAGGTCTGGAACGACCCGGAGCTCAAGAGCAGCAAGACCCTCGACATGCACATGTCGTGGCTGCGCCGGAAGCTCGGCGACGTGCGCTCGGTGGAGCGGCGCATCGCCACCGTCCGCGGTGTCGGCTTCCGCTTCAACACCGCGGACTGATGCGCAGCCGGATCCTGCGGGCCATCCTGCTCGCCGTCGCGGTCACCGGGTTCGTGCTCGGCCTGCCGCTCGGCTACACGGCGCTGCGGCTGGTGGAGGACGGCGCCCGGACCGACCTGGCGGCGCGGGCCCAGCGGATAGCGGCGTCCATCGACGACCAGATCGCCGGCGGCCGGGAGATCGACCTGGGGCCGGTGGAGGTCGGCGTGCCGGAGGGCGGCCACCTCGTGGTCAGGTCGGCCACCGCGGTCCGCGAGTTCGGCCACCAGCCCGGCGTGGACCCGTTGTCGGTGGAGGTGCCGATCGCGCAGCAGGGCACCGTGCGGCTGGAGGTGTCGTCCGCGCCGATGCGCACGGCGCAGTACCAGGTGGCGGCGCTGGTGGTGCTGCTGGTCGTGCTGTCGGTGAGCACCGGCACGGTGGTGGCCACGGTCACCGCCCGCCGGCTCGCCCAGCCGTTGCGGCACGTGGCGGCGCGCGCGGCCCGGTTGGGCGCCGGCGACTTCCGGCGGGACGACCGGCGGCACGGCGTGCCGGAGCTGGACCTGGTGGCCGAGGCGCTGGACCGGTCGGCGGGCGCGTTGGCGCAGCTCGTGCAGCGGGAGCGGGAGCTGGTCGGCGACGTCTCGCACCAGCTGCGCAGCAGGCTGACCGCGTTGCAGCTGCGGTTGGAGGCGTTGTCGCTGCACCCGGAGCCGGACACGGCGGTCGAGGCGCGGGCCGCGTTGGAGCAGGCCGAACGGCTGGCCGAGGTGCTCAACGAGATGCTGGCCGCGGCACGGGCCGCCCGCGCGGTCGGCGCGGAACCGCTCGACCTCCGCACGGAGTTGACGGCCATCGCCGAGGAGTGGCGCGAGCCGCTGCGGCGGGCCGGGCGCGCGCTGCGGGTGCGGGTGCCGGAGGGCCTGCTGGCGCGTGCCACGCCCGCACGGCTGCGTGAGGCGATCGGCGTGCTGCTGGACAACGCGCTGCGGCACGGTGAAGGCCCGGTCGTCGTCTCCGCGCGCAGCGACGACGGCACGGTGGTCGTGGAGGTGGCCGACGGCGGCGCGGGCGTGCCGGACGAGTTGGCGCACCACATCTTCGAGCGCGGTGTGTCCGGCGGCGGGTCCACCGGGGTGGGGCTGGCGCTGGCGCGGGCCCTGGTGGACGCCGACGGCGGGCGGCTGGAGCTGTCGACCGCCCGGCCGGCGACGTTCGCGCTGTTCCTGCCCGTGCCGAAGGCGGAGGACGTGGTCGGCGTGACCTGGCGGACCGACCTCACGCCTCGCTAGGCGCGGCTTCCCGGGGCTTCGCTTCCCCGGCCCCTGCCTCCTGCGGCTGCGCGGGTTCGACCGCCTGGTCCTCGGGCCGCCGGGGCAGCACGCCGACCGCGCCGCGCACGACCTGCGCCCACACCAGGCGGCCGAACAGGTAGTGGCAGGCGACGTCCTCGCTGGTGAACGCGGCCCAGTCGTACCGGTTTCCCTGCTCGCGCCAGAAGACCTCGACACCCTCGTCGGTCGGCAGCAGGCACCACGTGTTGTCGGCCTCCGCGCCGATCGACACGACCTCGGCCGGCACGCCGACCGCCAGCAGCCAGCCCTGGATCGACTCCGCGTTCATGCCATCTCCTCCAGGTAGCCCAGCGCGACCAGGTCGGCGACCGGGTAGGTGGCGCGGAAGCGGACGCCCCCGCCGGGCTGGCCGAACCACTCGGCGGACAGGGTGAACCACACCGGCAGCACCTGGACCACGCGGTAGCGGTGGTAGCCCGCAGCCACCAGCGCGGGCGGCAGGGAGCGCTCGGCGTAGGCGGTGCCGAGCTGGGACAGCACCCGGCCCTCCGGCCCGCCGAACCGGTCCAGCTCGACGCCGACCGCGAGCACGCCGGGCTGGCCCGCCTCGTAGCCGCCCTCGGGGAACAGCTCGCCGGGCGGCCAGGCGTACTCGGGCGGGTCGGCGCGGACCAGGAACCGGCGGTCCCAGTCGCGTTCGTGCAGGCCCGCCAACGCGTCGTAGCCCTCCAGCAGCACGGGATCGGGCGCGACACCGGGCGTGAGGGCCAGGCGGGGCCGGTTGACCGCGGGCACCGGGTCGGTCGACACCGGACCGGTCAGCTCCGCGCCGGAGAGCCGCGACCGCAGCGCGTCCTGGCTCACCGCGCGCAGGTCGAGGCCGAACCGGGCGGAGGCGTCCACCAGGTGGCCGTCGGGGTGGCCCTGCGGCTCGAAGCGCAGGCCCGCCGCGAACGTCTCGTCCTCCGACGGCGGCGGCAGCTGGCGCGCGGGCGCCGTGCTCGGTGGCGGGAGCGTGCCGCCGGGGAACATGTGCAGCAGGAACAAGGCCGCCGCTTCGGTGGTCGGCTGCGCGGTCCGCGCGGCCGGCACCCGCGCGGCGGGCGGGGTGTCGTCCGGTTCGGTCGGCAGGAGCGCGGACGTGGTCCCGGTCGGGAGCGGCGGCGCGGTGGTGTCGCGACCGCCGAGCGGGACGGGGACGATCGCGAACGCGAGGTCGCCGTCCCGCACCTGCTCCCCGACGGCGGCCAAGGCGTCCTTGAGGTCCTTCTGGACGTCCTTGAGCTCGGGCTTGGCCGAGCCGTCGGCCTTCGCCTGCGCCTCGTTCTTCGGCTGACCCTCGCCCTTCGGCTGGGCCTCGGCCTTGGCCTGGCCCTCGGCCTTCGCGGCGGCTTCGCCCTTGGCCGGCGCGCCCTGGTTCTGGTTCTGGCCCTGGCCCGCTTGCCCCTGGCCGGAGCCCGACTGGCCTTGCGCCTGACCCTGACCCGCCGGGCCCTGGCCGGGCTGCGGCTGACCGGGTTGGGACTGACCGGGTTGGGGCTGGCCCGGTTGCGGCTGACCGGGCTGGGGCTGGACGGCTTGGGCGGCCCGCGCCTCGGCCTTCGCCGCCGGCGATCCCGCCTGCGCGGCCTGCTGGCCCGGGGCCTGGGTGTTCGCGGCGGCGTTCGCGGCCGGGCCCTGCGCGACGGCTGCGGCTGCCGCTGCCGCCGGAGCCGCCGAGGGAGCGCCGCCGACGGACGGACCGCTGAACGACGGTCCCTGCGGCCCGGCCTGGTTCGCGGCCGGGGCCGCGGGCTGGCCCGCGGCGTGCGGCGCTTCGGCGTGCGGGAGCAGCGGACGGTCCAGGACCGCCGCCGCCGACTGGGTGACCGTGCCCTCCGGGCGGGTCACCGCGTCCACGACCGGCCCCGCGGCGCCGAGCACGGGGTTCACCACGTTGCCGACCAGGTTGCCGACCGCGTTGCCCTGACCGGGCACGGCGCCGGACCGGTCGGGGCCGTTGTCCTGGCCCGGGGTCACGGCGCCGGCCAGGCCCTGGGCCGTGTCCGCCGCGCCCTGGACGGTGCGGCCCACGGTGTCGTCCACCGCGCCGCCGGCGGTGTGGACGGCCTCGCCCGCCTTGTCCAACACCGGTTCCACCACGGCGGCGAGCGGCGGCGCGACGGTCTCCACGAGCCCGACGACCGGCTCGGTCACCACGTTCACCGTGTCGGTCACCACGCCGAGGAGACCACCGACCGGACCGGTCGCCTGGCCGTTGCCCGGAGCCGCGCCGGCGCCACCGACCGGCGGTCCTCCGGCGGACCCGGGCGGCTGGGCGCCCGGAGCAGCGCCCTCGGACCCGCCGGGCAGCAGACCGTCGAGCAGACCCCGCCCGCCGCCCGCAGGCAGACCGCCCTGGGGCTGACCGGCGCCGGGACCCTGACCCGGGCCCGCGTCGGGCGCGTGCACGCCGGGGTTGGCGGCGACCGGGGGCTGGTGCCCGCCGATCTGCACGCCGCTGTCCAACCGCACCGCGCTGGTCAGCGCGTCGGTCAGGTGGGCGACGTTCGCCGCCGCGCCGCGCACCGCCGCGTCCAGCCCCAGCAACGCGGTCGGGTGCCCGGCGTTCGCGGCCTGCTGCGCGGCGTCGTTGTTCTTCGCCAGGTTCACCAGCTCGCGCACCAGCTCGACCTTGGCCGCGCCGATCTGCTCGGCCGCGTGGTCCAACCGGTCGGCGGCGGCGTGGCAGCCGCGCAGCACGGAGTTCAGCGTGCCGTCCGGCGCGGTGAACTTGTTCCAGTGCCCTCGGGCCGCGTCACCGGTCGACCCGGTCATCGCGGTCAGCGCCTTGCCCGCGGACCCGTCGGACTCCCCCGCCAACGTGGACAGCTTCGTGCCCGCCTCGCGCCACGCGGTGGCGGACGCGCGCAGCTTGTCCTCGTCGGCCTGGGGCCACGACACCCCCGCTTTCGCGGCGACCTCGGCCAACTCGGCCGGCAGCTCGATCCCCATCACGGCCCCCTGAGTCAGATCGCGCCGAGCGCGGTGCGGTTGCCCTCTTCGACTTCGCGGTACGTGCGGGCCGTGTCGGCGAAGCGCTCGCCGACACCGCCGAACCCGGCGCTCAGCCCGGTCAGCCCGGCCAGCGCCTCGCCGGACGGCCGCACGTGGCTCGCCGCGAAGCTCTGCCCGATCGCGTCACCGCCCCAGCAGTCGCCGAGCGAGCCGAGCACGCCGCCCAGCTCGCCAGCGATCTTCCCGGCCCGCTCGGCGAACGCGGCGAAGTCGTCGGCCCCCTCGGCGAGTCGGGCGAGGTCGGTCTCGAAGCCGGTCATCTCGTTCTCCTCGGAGCCTTGGCGTCGACGTCGGTCATCCACTCGCGCTGCTCGAAGTCCTCGTCGTCGGCGGCGGCGGGACGCCTCCGGGTCGGCTGCGGCGGCTGGAGCCCGTCCGCGCCGATCTCCTCCGGCCGCAGGTCGGCCGTGCCGCGCAACAACGCCTCGGGGTCCGTGCCGGGCGGCAGCACCGGGCTCAACGTCCGGTAGGCGCCCTCGGCGGCCCTGGCCACGGCTTCCCGCGTGGTGCCCACGATCAGCTGGGCGAGCTGCGCCGGCCGCAGCCGGTACGCGTCGTCGCGCAGCTCCAGGTCGGTGAGCGTGCCCCTGGCGTCGACCACGGCGGTCACCGAGCCGTCGGGACTGGTGGCCGAACCGGAGATCCGGGCCAGGTCGCGCTGCACGGACGCCAACTGGTCGCGGCTGCGCCGGTAGTCGGCCAGCAACTCGTCCACCTGGGCGCGGTGATCGGTCGTCACGGCCACCTCCGGTCTTCAGCCGTCGCCGGGCATGGTCGTCGGTCGCGCGTTGGACGTTACGACCCCGACCCCGGTTCCCGACCGCTCCGACGAAATCCCGCTGCGCACGGCGCGGTGCACCGTCCGGGCCAACGCCGAGCCGATCACCGACCGCGGCCCGCCGTAGGGCTCGACCGGGCCGTCCAGCGGGCACAGCAGCACGACCGCGTCGGTGACCGTCCCGGTGCCCGGCACGTCCTCCTCCCCCAACGCCTGCGCCTTGGCCTCGGCGACGGTCGCGACCGCGTTCACCAGAGCCGCGTCCGCCAGCCGAACCGGCAGCACGCACACCGCGTTGATGGTGCCGACGCCCGGCAGTTCCCCGGCGGTCGCGCCGACGGGCGGTCCGGCGGCCCACGTGGGGTGCGCGCCGATCCCGGTCGTCACCCAGGACCGCACGCCGCCGTCGGCCTCCAGCACCACGTCCCGCACGTCGACGGCGGTGAGCAGCCCGGTGCCGGGGCCGCCCAACCCCAGGTCGGCCGCGATCTCGGCGACGTGCGCGTCCGGGTCGGGGCGGGCGTAGTCCTTGGGCACGGTCGCGTTCAACGCCCAGTGCCGCACGCCGAGCCCGCCGCCGTGCGGGCCGGACGAGATCGCCAGCACCGGCTTCGACAGCCGCCACACCAGGACGCCGGGGTGCCGTTCGATCACGGCGCGAGCCGCACGAGCGCCCGGTTCGCGCCCCGGCGCTCCACCAGCTCGAACCCCGCGTCGGTGAACATGCCCAGCGTGCCGTGGTAGAGGTCGCCGGAGGTCTTCTTCGCGCCGCCGGTGTCCACGGGGTAGCCCTCGACGGACCGCGCGCCGTGCTCCCGCGCGTACCCGACGGCGTGCTCCAGCAGCACCGCGCCCAAACCGCGACGGCGTGCCGCGCGGTGGATGAAGAAGCACGTCACCGACCACACGTCGGTCGAGTCGCCGGGCGGGTCCCCGGCCGCCGGCGCGGCCACCTGGGCGCGCGCCAACCTCGGGTAGCCCGGCCGGGGCGCGACCGCGACCCACCCGACCGGCCGATCGTCGTCGTCGATCGCCACCAACCCGACCGGGACACCGGACCGGACGCGGGAGCGCAGCAGCTCCTTGTTGCCCGCCGAACCGTTGGCCCGCACCTCGGCGTTGGTCTGGAAGAACCAGGTGCACCAGCACCCGCCCTGCGCGCCGTTGGGCCCGAACAGCTCCTCCAGCGACGGCCAGGTCCCCGGTGTCAGCTCGACCACCCGCACCGCACTACCCCCGCAACGCCCGGACCACCCGCGACGGGCTCGGCCGGCCGAGCCGCTCGGCCATCCACGCGCTGGTGTCGGCGAGCTTGTCCAGGTCGACGCCGTGCTCGACGCCCAGCCCGTCCAGCATCCACACCAGGTCCTCGGTCGCCAGGTTGCCGGTCGCGGACTCCGCGTACGGGCAGCCGCCGAGCCCGCCCGCCGACGAGTCGATCGTGCGCACGCCCGACCGCATCGCGGCCAGCGTGTTCGCCAACGCCTGCCCGTAGGTGTCGTGGAAGTGCACGGCGAGCCGGTCGACGCCGTCGAAACCGGCCAGCAGCGCGGTCACCTGGCCCGGCGTGGCCACGCCGATCGTGTCGCCCAGCGAGAGCTGGTCGCAGCCCATGTCCAGCAGCCGCTTGCCGACGCCGACGACCTGCTCGCGCGGCACGGCGCCCTCCCACGGGTCGCCGAAGCACATCGAGACGTACCCGCGCACCGCCAGGCCCTCGGCCCTGGCCCGGGACACGACCGGCTCGAACATCGCGAACTGCTCGTCCAACGACCGGTTGAGGTTGCGCCGGGCGAAGGTCTCGGTGGCGCTGGCGAAGATCGCGACGTGGTCCACGCCCGCCCGCAGCGCCCGCTCCAGCCCGCGCTCGTTGGGCACCAGCACCGGGTAGCTCACGCCGGGGCGCTTGACCAGGCCGGCCAGCAGCTCTTCGGCGTCGGCCAACTGCGGCACCCACTTGGGGTGCACGAAGCTCGTCGCCTCCAGCACCGTGCCGCCCGCGTCGGCGAGCCGGTCCAGGAACTCCAGCTTGGTGCCGACCGGCACCACCTCGGACTCGTTCTGCAGGCCGTCGCGCGGCCCGACCTCCCAGATCGTCACGCGATCCGGCAGGCCGTCCGCGCCGACCGTGTCCGGCAGACCGACCTCACGTGCGCCCATCTGCGACCCTGTCCTCCGTCCGGTGGTCGTCGGCCGGGTTGTCGTTGATCTCCCGGTACAGCAGCGAGTGCACCTTCTCCACCCCCGGGATGTCGTCGAACTCCAACGGCTCGTCCGAGGCCGACTCGATGATCAGCGTGCCGCAGCCCAGCATCCGGTCCAGCAGGGTGTGCTCGAAGCGGACGCTGTCCACGCGGCCGAGCGGGATGTCCAGGCCGGTGCGCTTGAGCACGCCGATCCGGTACATCACGCGCTCGCTGGTGATGATGAAGTGCGTGGTGCGCCAGCGGACGAGCGGCGCCAGGGTCAGCCAGGCGACCAGCACCGCGCCGACCACCGCGAGCGCGATCCACGCCGCCGACGCCCAGCCGAAGTCGGACACCAGCACCGCGAGGTAGGCGCCGCCGCCGACCGCGACGAGGAGCACGAGCACCGGGACGACCAGCGTCTTCCAGTGCGGGTGCCGGTGGATCACGACGTGCTCTCCGGTGGTGAGCAGGTCGTCCGGGTAGGCCACGGCGGTCCTTTCGGTGGCTCGGCTCGCCTCGGGTGCGGCTCGCCTCACCGTACCCGGAGGTGCACCACGTCCCCGGCGGAAACCGAGTGGTCGTCGCCCGTGTAGTCGCGCACCACCAGCGTGCCGTCGGTCTCCAGGTACCGGGCCGTGCCGAGCAGGAACTCGCCGCCGGCCAGCTCCACCCGCACCTGGCTGCCGAGCGTCACGCAGTGCCGGCGGTACTCCTCGCGCAACGACGGCTCGTCGCCGCCCGCCCGGCGCCACCGCTCCTCCAGCGCGGCCAGCTCGCGGAGCAGCGCGATCGCCACCTCGGTGCGGTCCAGCGGTCCGGCGTGGTCCTCCAGGCTGGTCGGCCGCAGACCGCCCGCGCCGGGCTCGACGTCGTCGGGCAGCTTCGCCACGTTGACCCCGATGCCGAGGACCACCGCCTGCGCCACGCCCGCGGTCGTCTCGGCCAGCACGCCCGCCGCCTTGGCGTCGCCGACGAGGAGGTCGTTCGGCCACTTCAGGGAAGCCTCGACGCCGACACCCCGGGCCGTGCGGACCAGCGCCACGCCCGCGAGCAGCGTCACCCACGGCAGCCGGGCCGGCGGCACGTTGGTCGGGCGGAACAGCACGCTCAGGTAGAGGCCGCCGGACGGCGACGTCCAGCCCCGGCCCCGGCGCCCCTGGCCGGCCGTCTGCCGATCGGCGATGAGGACGGTGCGGTCGTGCGCGCCCCGGTTCGCCGCGTCGCGCAGGTCGTTGTTCGTGGAACCGGTCTCGGCGACGACGTCGACCGTCGCGTAGGGGCCGACGAGGGCGGCGCGGAGGGCGGTGGCATCCAAGGTCACGGCACGCACCTTAGGAGCGGCGGCGCCGCGCCGCACGGTCCGCCGCGGTGGTCGCGACCCGCCCCGCGCGCTTGTCGGAGCGGTGTGGATCGCGGGGCGGATCGCGTGCCCAAGCTTGCAACCTCCACCGCGCTGGAGGTCAACTTCCCGTCCAGTGACCTGGGCTACTACGCCCGGCCGCACCGGGGCGGACTGGTTAGGCTCCCCGGTCATGAGCAGTGCGACCGCCCCCAATGGCGAGGAGCCGGACGTCCGCACCACGGCCGGGAAGCTGGCCGACCTGCACCGGCGCAACGAGGAGGCCGTGCACGCCGGTTCGGCGCGCATGGTGGAGAAGCAGCACGCCAAGGGCAAGAAGACCGCCCGCGAGCGCATCGAACTGCTGCTGGACCCCGGCTCGTTCGTGGAGCTGGACGAGCTGGCGCGGCACCGCTCGACGAACTTCGGGCAGGAGCGCAACCGGCCCTACGGCGACGGCGTGGTGACCGGCTACGGCACCGTCGACGGCCGCCCGGTGTGCGTGTTCAGCCAGGACGTCACGATCTTCGGCGGCTCGCTCGGCGAGGTGTACGGCGAGAAGATCGTCAAGGTCATGGACCTGGCGATCAAGACCGGCCGACCGATCGTGGGCATCAACGAGGGCGGCGGCGCACGCATCCAGGAAGGCGTCGTCTCGCTCGGCCTCTACGGCGAGATCTTCCGCCGCAACGTGGCCGCGTCCGGCGTCGTGCCGCAGATCTCGCTGATCATGGGCGCGAACGCGGGCGGCCACGTCTACTCGCCCGCGCTGACCGACTTCGTGGTCATGGTCGACCAGACCTCGCACATGTTCATCACCGGCCCGGACGTGATCAAGACCGTCACCGGCGAGGACGTCGGCTTCGAGGAGCTCGGCGGCGGGCGCACGCACAACACCAAGTCGGGCAACGCGCACTACCTCGGCGACAACGAGGAGGACGCCATCTCCTACGTCAAGGAGCTGCTGTCCTACCTGCCCGCCAACAACATGTCCGAGCCGCCCGTCTTCGACGCGCCGGACGACGTGGTGCACGGCTCGGTCGAGGAGTCGGTCACCGACGCCGACCGCGAGCTGGACACCCTGATCCCGGACTCGGCGAACCAGCCCTACGACATGCACGAGGTCATCACCCGCGTGCTGGACGAGGGCGAGTTCCTGGAGGTCCAGCCGCTGTTCGCGCCGAACATCCTGGTCGGCTTCGGCCGGGTCGACGGGCACTCGGTCGGCGTCGTGGCCAACCAGCCGACCCAGTTCGCGGGCTGCCTGGACATCGACGCCTCGGAGAAGGCCGCGCGGTTCGTGCGCACCTGCGACGCGTTCAACATCCCGGTGCTGACGTTCGTGGACGTGCCCGGCTTCCTGCCCGGCACCGACCAGGAGTGGAACGGCATCATCCGGCGCGGCGCGAAGCTGATCTACGCCTACGCCGAGGCGACCGTGCCGCTGGTCACCGTGATCACCCGGAAGGCCTACGGCGGCGCGTACGACGTGATGGGTTCCAAGCACCTGGGCGCGGACATCAACCTGGCGTGGCCGACGGCGCAGATCGCGGTCATGGGCGCGCAGGGCGCGGCCAACATCGTGCACCGCAAGGCGTTGGCGAGCGCGCTGGCCGACGGCGAGGACGTGGACGCGCTGCGGGCCCGTTTGCAGCAAGAGTACGAAGACACCCTCTGCAACCCGTACGTCGCGGCCGAACGCGGTTATGTTGACAGTGTGATCCCTCCCTCTTTCACGCGATCGCACGTCGCCAGGGCGCTGGCGATGCTGCGCGACAAGCGCGAGGTGCTGCCGCCCAAGAAGCACGGGAACATCCCGCTGTGAGCGCGGCGCCGCACCTCCGGGTGGTCCGGGGCAACCCGGACGACGTCGAGTTGGCCGCCGTGACGGCGGTCGTGGTCGGCCTGGCAACGGCCGGCGGTCCCGTCGAGAACGCACCGCGCCGCTCGGCGTGGTCGGACAAGTCGCGGCAGGTGCGGCGCCCGTTGCCGCACGGCCCCGGCGCGTGGCGGACCTCCGGCCTGCCGCACTGAATTGCCGCTGGATTGAATTGCCGCTGCTCCGCAGACGGCGGCTCGGACGCCTGGAAGTCGGTCGTTCGCGCCCTGATTTCCGACGATCGAAGGGCGTGATCGTCGGAAATGAGGACGCGAACGACCGACGCGTCCTCGCGGGGGTCCAAGCGGGGTGGTCCAAGCGGGGTGGTCCAAGCGGGTGGGGCCTCGCGGGGGTCCAAGCGGGGGGTCTGGCGGGTGGGGCCTGGCAGTGGTGGTCAGCAGTCCACTCGACGGGAGTGGACCTGGACGCCGTCGCCCAGCACGGACACCTCGCGGCAGCGCGTCCCGTCCGGCACGCGCACGCGCAACCTCAGCCAGACGGCGCCCGCGCCGACCCGCGCGTCCAGGACCTCGATGCCCTGGGCGACCAGCGCCGAGGGCACCGCGTCGAGCCGCCGCAAGGTCCGCGCGACGGACGTCACCTGGTCCATCACCCGGTGCTCGACGCGGTCGCTGCCGTTCGCGAACGGCCAGAACGGCACGCCGTACCCGACCGGGTCGGTCGACACGACCCGGCCCGTCAGGGCGAGGACCAGGACGGCCGGCGCCACCAAGAGCCACCGGTACCGGCGTCGACCCCGGTCGTGCCGGCGGACCACCAGAGCCAAACGCTGCACACTGCGAGGTTGCCGAACGCCGTCACGGGGCGCATCGGTAGTTCTACGCACCGCCCGCGCGACGGTGTCCCGAAGTCTCCTGAACAGGACTTCCCCCTGCGGCTTCACGCACGGGTCGCGAGTCGACGCCCACCCGGCCGCCGCCCGTTCGGGTGGGCACCGGCCACGCCCTAGGCTGCACGGCGTGCGCTTCGTCCTGGCCTCCCAGTCCCCCGCCCGCCTGGCCGTGCTGCGTGCCGCCGGTGTCGAACCCGTCGTCCGCGTGTCCGGCGTCGACGAGGACGCGCTGGCCGCCTCCCTCGCCGACCCGACCCCGGAAGAGCTGGTCACGGCCCTGGCCACGGCGAAGGCCGAGGCGATCGCCCGGGACGAGGACGACGACGCGGTGATCGTCGGCTGCGACTCGATGCTGCGCACCGCCGACGGCGAGGTGCACGGCAAGCCCGGCACGGTCGAGGTCGCGCGGCAGCGGTGGCAGAAGATGGCCGGCACCACCGGCGCCCTGCTGACCGGGCACGCCGTGCTGCGGGTGCGCGGCGGGCAGGTGGTGGCCCGCGCCGTCGGGCACGAGTCCACGCTGGTCCGGTTCGGCCGGCCCGCCGAGGACGAGCTGGAGGCCTACCTCGCCACCGGCGAGCCGTTGCAGGTCGCGGGGGCGTTCACGCTCGACGGCCTGGGCGGCTGGTTCGTCGAGGGCATCGACGGCGACCCGTCCAGCGTCATCGGCATCAGCCTGCCGCTCACGCGCCGGCTGCTGCGCCAAGTGGACGTCGCCGTGTCCGACATCTGGTAGCCATTGTCACACTTTCCCTGATCCGGGAAGCTCTACGAAGGGCTTTCGGGTTGGGGGAGCTGTGGGTGAACTGCTGACGCGCCGCCGTCACATCGACTTCGGGCGCAGGACGAACACGGGCTGTCGCGGCTGACGCCGCCCCCGTCGTCCACCCCTGCGCAGCCACTCCGGAGCAGTCGTGTCGTTCATCCGCAGTTATACGAAGCCGAAGGTGTTCGGCTTCACCGTCCTCGCCGCCCTCGTCCTCGGCGCCCTGGCCGGGTACGTCGCCAAGAGCACCGACCAGGCGTGGCTCACCACCACCCTCGAGTCCATCGGCGACGTCTTCACCAGCCTCCTGCAGTTCACCGTCATCCCCCTGGTCTTCACCGCCATCGTGGTGGGCATCACGAGCCTGCGCCGCCTCGGCAGCTCGCGCGCCGCGCGCCTGGGCGGCAAGACCCTGCTGTGGTTCGCCGCCACGTCCCTGATCGCCGTGCTGATCGGCCTCGCCATCGGGTTGGTCGTCAAGCCGGGCGCGGGCGTGCAGGTCGAGCCGTCGCAGGCGGCCGTGGAGAAGCTCGCCGCCCGTGACCAGGGCTCCTGGGGCACGCTGCTGGAGACCCTGATCCCGTCGAACCTGTTCAGCGCCTTCACCGAGGGCGAAGTGCTCCAGGTCGTGTTCATCTCGGTGCTCGTCGGCTTCGCCGCGTACGCGCTCGGCGAGAAGGCCACGCCGTTCGTCACGCTGACCCGCTCGGCGTTCGACCTCATCCAGAAGATCGTCGGCTGGATCGTGCTGCTCGCCCCGATCGGCGTGTTCGGCCTGATCGGCACCGCGTTCGCGACGTACGGCAACTCGTTCGTCCGGCCGCTGTTCTCGCTGATCGCGTCGGTCTACGGCGGGTCGCTGCTGGTGCTGTTCGTGGTGTACCCGCTGCTGCTGCGGTTCGTCGGCCGGGTGTCGCCGGTCACGTTCTTCGCGAAGGCGTGGACCGCGATCCAGTTCGCCTTCGTGTCCCGCTCGTCCGGCGCGACGCTGCCGCTGAGCAGGCAGACCGCCGCCAACCTCGGCGTGGACAACGACTACGCGTCCTTCGCCGTGCCGCTGGGCACGACCACGAAGATGGACGGTTGCGCCGCGGTGTACCCGGCCATCGCCACGGTGTTCATCGCGAACCTGTTCGGCGTGCAGCTGGGCGTGTGGCAGTACGTGGCGATCGTCGCGGTCGCCGTGTTCGGCGCGCTGGCCACCGCCGGCACCACCGGCTGGTTCACCATGCTGACGCTGACCCTGGGCGCGGTGAACATGCCGCCGGAGGTCATCGCCACCGGTGTCGCGGTCGTCTACGCGATCGACCCGATCCTGGACATGGTCCGCACGGCCACCAACGTGACCGGCCAGATCACCGTCCCGGTCCTGGTCGCCCGCTCCGAGGGCCTGCTGGACGACGAGATCCTCAACGCCCCGAGCGAGCCCCCGCTGCTGACCACCCCGGCCCGCGAGCCGATCCCCGCCTGAGCGTCCACCCCGCCCGACCTGGACGTAGGACACGCGCGTTCCGAACGTAGGACACGCGCGAGAGTCCTACGTCCAGGTCGCGCGTGTCCTACGTCCGGAACAGGCGTGTCCTACGTCCGGAACACCCGAGTTGAACGCTCGGAACGTCACGCACCGCAGTGACGCAGGTCGGACGGGTCCGGCGTGACGGTCGGCCACCCCGGCAACGACTCCGCCTCGGGCACGACCGGCGTGCACCCCAGCTCACCGCCGCCGCTCGCCGGCGAGAACACCTGCGCGAACCACCGCGAGCAGTCCGCCTCCGCCTGGCACGCCCGCTGCACGGCCACCACGTCCGCGACCCCGTCCCGGTCCACGTCGTGCAGCGCGAGGTACGCCCCGCTCGCCACGTACGGCACCTGTGCCCGCGACCACGCGCCGGACCGGCGCACCAGCACCTCGCCGAGGACCTCGCCGCGCACCTCGCCCCGCACCAGGCACACCGCGACCTCGGCGTTCAGGCACTGCAACGACGATTCGTCGATCCGGGCACCCGAAGAGGCGATGGTCAGCTCGAAGATGTTCGGTCCCGAAGCGCCGCTGGTCCGGATCCGGCCCACTCCCTCGCCGACGACCAATTCCACTGAATCGACCCCGACCACCTGTTTCACCACCG
Source organism: Saccharothrix sp. 6-C (assembly GCF_016695385.1). Taxonomy (NCBI): domain Bacteria; kingdom Bacillati; phylum Actinomycetota; class Actinomycetes; order Pseudonocardiales; family Pseudonocardiaceae; genus Saccharothrix; species Saccharothrix sp. 6-C. The sequence goes on from NZ_CP064192.1 coordinate 7,592,344, forward strand.
AACGGCACGCCGTCGCCCCGCACCGCAATTCGTCCTGGGGCGCCACGGCGGCGGGGTCGCCGACTGCGGGAGGACGCAGTGACCAGGCGGTGACCAGTCCCGCGATAGTGATGATCACAGCTGCGCAAGCTGTCAGAAGCGCGGCGGTGGGCGGGCGTGTCACGATTCCCCATTGTTCCACTCGAGCGTGAGCTGTCTCTCGGTCTCCGAGTACTGACAGGTCACTAAACTCCCCGACCATTGCCGCTCCAGTCCCAGGGTTGCCAGGAGGTAGGACGTCGTGTCGCTGCGCAAGGTCCTCGTCGCCAACCGGGGCGAGATCGCCGTCCGGGTCATCCGCGCCTGCCGGGACGCCGGTCTGGCCAGCGTCGCCGTGTACGCCGACCCCGACCGGGACGCCCCGTTCGTCCGGCTGGCGGACGAGGCGTTCGCCCTGGGCGGCAGCACGCCCGGTGACAGCTACCTGTCCATCGACAAGCTGCTCGACGTGGCCAAGCGCGCGGGCGCGGACTCGGTGCACCCCGGCTACGGCTTCCTGTCCGAGAACGCCGACTTCGCGCAGGCCGTGCTGGACGCGGGCCTGACCTGGATCGGGCCGACCCCGCAGGCGATCCGCGACCTGGGCGACAAGGTCACCGCGCGGCACATCGCGATGCGCGCGGGCGCGCCGCTGGTCCCCGGCACGAAGGACCCGGTCGCCGGCCCGGACGAGATCATCGCGTTCGCCGAGGAGCACGGCCTGCCGGTCGCGATCAAGGCGGCGTTCGGCGGCGGCGGGCGCGGCCTCAAGGTGGCCCGGACGCTGGAGGAGATCCCCGAGCTGTTCGACAGCGCGGTGCGGGAGGCCGTCACGGCGTTCGGCCGCGGCGAGTGCTTCGTCGAGCGGTACCTGGACAAGCCGCGGCACGTCGAGGCGCAGGTGCTGGCCGACCAGCACGGCAACGTGATCGTCGTCGGCACCCGCGACTGCTCGTTGCAGCGCCGCCACCAGAAGCTGGTCGAGGAGGCGCCCGCGCCGTTCCTGACCGACGAGCAGCGGGCCGAGATCCACCGGTCGGCGCGCGCGATCTGCAAGGAGGCCGGCTACCACGGCGCCGGCACGGTCGAGTACCTGGTCGCGGTGGACGGCACCATCTCGTTCCTGGAGGTCAACACCCGCCTTCAGGTCGAGCACCCGGTCAGCGAGGAGACCTCGGGCCTGGACCTGGTGCGCGAGCAGTTCCGGATCGCCGCCGGCGAGGTGCTGCGGCTCACCGAGGACCCGACCCCGCGCGGCCACTCGATCGAGTTCCGCATCAACGGCGAGGACGCGGGCCGCAACTTCCTGCCCGCGCCGGGCGCGGTCACCACGTTCACCTCGCCGTCCGGCCCCGGTGTCCGGGTGGACGCGGGCGTGGAGAGCGGCACGGTCATCGGCGGCCAGTTCGACTCGTTGCTGGCCAAGCTGATCGTCACCGGCGAGGACCGGGCGCAGGCCCTGGAACGGGCCCGGCGCGCGTTGGACGAGATGGTGGTGGAGGGCATGGCGACCGTGCTGCCGTTCCACCGGGCGATCGTGCGCGACCCGGCGTTCGTCGGGTCCGAGGACGGCTTCACCGTGCACACGCGGTGGATCGAGACCGAGTTCGACAACACCATCGCGCCGTTCACCGACAGCGCGGAGGCCGAGGAGGACGAGCCGCGCCAGACCCTCGTGGTCGAGGTCGGCGGGCGTCGGCTGGAGGTCTCGCTGCCCGGTGACCTGGCGATCGGCGGCGGTGGCGGCGGCGGGGCCAAGGCGGGTGTGAAGGCCAAGCCGCGCAAGCGCGCCGGCGGCAAGGGCGGCGCGGCGGTCTCCGGCGACGCGGTGGCCGCGCCCATGCAGGGCACGATCGTCAAGGTCGCGGTCGAGGACGGGCAGCAGGTCGAGGCGGGCGAGCTGATCGTCGTGCTGGAGGCCATGAAGATGGAGAACCCGGTCACCGCGCACAAGTCCGGCGTCGTCACCGGGCTGGCCGCCGAGCCGGGCGCGGCGGTCACCCAGGGCACGGTCATCTGCGAGATCAAGGAATAGGCTCACCCGTGTGAGCGAGCGGGACATCCGGATCGGCGACGCCGAGCGTGAGCACGCGCTCGAACTGCTCGGCACGCACCTGGGCGAGGGGCGGTTGACCGTGGACGAGTACGGCGACCGCTCCGCCCGGGTGACCACCGCGAAGACCCGCGGTGACCTGTACGCGCTGTTCGCCGACCTGCCCGCGCCCCGGCCGCGGTTCACCTGGGTGGAGCCGCCGGTGACGCCACCGGCGGTGGCCGCCCGGCGCGGCTTCCCGCTGGAGTTCCGGGTCAGCACCGCGGCCGTCACGGCGGTCGCGATCGTCAGCGTGGTGTTGTTCTTCCTGGCCAAGACGCCGCTGGTGTTCCTGCTGATCCCCGCCGTGATGCTGCTGATCGGCCGGATGGGCAGGCGTTGAGCGCGCCGTCGCTGCTGCTGCTCGACCTGGACGGCGTGCTGCGGCGGTTCCCCCCGGACGGGCCGGTCGAGGACGCCTTCGACCTGCCGCGCGGCACGCTGGCGCGGGTGTCGTTCTCCCTGGCCGGTCCCGCGGTCGCCGGCCGGGCCACGGACGGGGCATGGCGCGCGGCCGTGCGGGAGCAGTTGGTCGCCGAAGGGCTGTCGCCGGCACGCGCGGCCGACGCGGTGGCGGCGTGGACGCGGGTCGGCGAGGTGATCCCCGAAGCGCTGGACCTGGTGCGGCGGGTGCGCGAGCGGTGCCGGGTGGCGCTGCTGTCCAACGCGACCGACCGGCTCCCGCGCGACCTGGCCGAGCTGGGGCTGGACCGCGAGGTGGACGCGGTCGTGTCGTCCGCGCGGCTCGGGGTGGCCAAGCCGGCGCCCGAGGCCTTCCGGCGCGCGCTGCGGGTGCTCCAGCACTCGCCTTCGGGGACGTTGTTCTGCGACGACAACCCGGTGAACGCCGACGCGGCGCGGACCATCGGCATCGACGCCGTGCACACGCCCGACTTCCCCGCGCTGCGCGAGGCGTTGTCGTCGCGGGGCTTGCTCGACGACGGCGCCGGCGCCGGACCGTCCGGGACCACCGGTCCGTTGTTGCTGGTCCTGCACGACCGCGCCGACGCGGAAGAAGCCGCGGACGAGCTGGGGGCGGCCGGCTGGTCGCCGTGCGCGGTGCACAAGGACGTGCTGGCCGGCGAGGACGACCTGGAGGACGCCGACTGGGTGGTGGAGCTGGCCACCGGTCCCGACGACCGGCCCGCCTCCGCGCACCGCGGGCTGCTCGAAGAGCTGGCCGGGCGCTACGACGGGTTCGTCACGCACTAGTCTCCCGGCGCATGGAGGCCGTCGAGATCAACGCGGGTGAGTTCTACCTGCGCCAACTCCGCGCGGACGACCGCGTCGACGACCGGCCGGCGCTGGTCGGCGGCGGCCTGTGCCCCGACTTCGACGCGGCCGGCGCGCACATCGCCGAACGCGCCGACCAGTGGCACACCGGAGAAGCCTGTTCCTGGGCCGTGTGCGACCAGCTCACCGGAACGGCCGTCGGCGAGATCTCCCTGACCCGCTCCGGCGACCTGCACTGCTGGACCACACCCGACCTGCGCGGCAACGGCATCGCGACCCACGCGACCGGCGCCGTGCTGCGGTTCGGCTTCGGGTTCCTCGACCTACCGCTGATCACCGCCAGACCCCCGGACGACGCGGCCAGACGGGTGGCCGCCAAGTGCGGCTTCACAGCCGAGGGTCCACTTGGCGTGTGGACCCGGCTACGGTAGGTGTCCATGAGGGGTGCTCGGGTGCTCACCGCCACGCTCTGCGCGATGGCGATGGCCTCCTGCACGCCCGCACCGGACAAGAAGGCCGACGGCCGGGTCGACGAACCGCTGCCGGCCACGACCACCACCATGTCGCCGTTGCCTCCCAGGCCGCTTGAGCTGCGGTTGGACGACGCCGACCCGTGCGAGGTGCTCTCACCCGAACAGCGCATCGCGCTGAGCCTGGACAACCCGCCGAGCGCATATGTGGAAGCGGGCTTCGGCAACGCGAAGGCGTGCACCATGCGCAGCAACATCAGCGGGAACGTCGTGCGCCTCGCGCTCGTCACAGCAGAGGGCGTCGGCGTGTGGCTCAGCGAGAACGCCCAGGTCCGCGCCGAGCAGACCGCGGTGGCCGGTTTCCCCGGCCTGACCGTGCGGACGCCCGGCATGGACAACGTGTGCAACGTCGAGGTGGACGTCGCGGAGGGGCAGTTCCTCGACGTGATGTTCCGCGACGGCGGTAACGAAAAGGCGGCCAAGCAAGACGTTCTGTGCCAAGGAGCGCAACGGGTGGCAGAAGCGGCGGTAGTCGGTTTGCGGCAACGGCGCTGATCCACGCGGGGGATGTGGGCTCCACCCACTCCCCGCTGTCGTACCGGGTGGCTAGAGTGACCTTGCGCGAGAACGCGATGCGTGACGGGAACGAGGAAGGCGGGAGGTTGCCCATGCCGTCGGAAGACCGCGGCCACGGCGCTGACACGGGCTCACCACCGCCCCTGTCGCACACGTTGAACGTCGAACCCAGCGCGATCCCCAGCCTGCGCAGCGCGTTCGCAGGCGCGTTGTCGAAGCTGGACGAGCAGATCGAGCAGGCCATCACCGAGGTCAGGGTCCGTCCCTGGGCGGGCGACCCGGTGAGCCAGGACGCCGCGGAGCGGTTCAACGAGCGGTCGCTCGAGTCGGGAGACTCGGCGCTGATCGCGTTGGAGAACTACCAGCGGCAGCTCAAGTCGGCCATGGACGCGCTCACCCTGGTCGAGCAGCAGTACCAGTCCATCGAAGAAGACAACACCGGGTTGATGGGACAGCAGGGCAGCCGCTGAGCGCCCGGCGCAGGCAAGGGGAGCGTTCATGCCCGATGGACACCGCTGGAGCGGGTACAGCCACGAAGAGCTGTACGAGCAGATCAACTCGGGGCCGGGGCCCAAGGCCTCGCACGCCTCGATGGAGCGGTGGCAGGGCGTCTCCGCCGCGTTGACCGAGATCAACGCCGACCTGCACGCCGGCGTGCTGAAGTCCGGCGCGTCCTGGGAGGGATCGGCCGCGGACAAGGCGCGCACCGGCATCAACCCGCTGGCCGCGTGGGCGGACGACGCCCGCGCCGGCGCGGAGATCATGCGCGTCTCGGCCGAGCGGCAGGCCGACTACATCGCCAAGGCGCGCGCGGACATGCCGCCGCCGGTGAAGGTGACCGCGGAACAGCCGAACCTGCTCGTCAGCGCGTTGACCGCCCTGGTCGGCGGGCAGACGGACTACGAGAAGCAGGAGAAGGCGCAGAACGCGGCCGAGCAGCGGGCGCGCGAGGTCATGACGACCTACGCCTCCAGCACCACGTCCAACACCAGCACGCTGGGGCAGTTCCACCAGCCGCCGCAGCTGGTGATCAACGCGCCCGACCTGGCGCGCAACGACTCGGCGGGGGTGTCCGGGCCCGGTTGGGGCTACGGCGGCCCGCGCGGGTGGCGCGGCGGCGGCGGTCGGGGCGGGTGGCGCGGCGGTCGCGGCGGCAGCAGCGGTCGGGGCGGCTACCCGGCTCCGCGTCCCGTGACGCAGCCCTCGTTCGGCGGGTCGACGGGCACCTCGTCGGCGGGCACGTCCGGATCCACCCGGGCCTCGTCAGCCGCCTTACCGCCGTCGACGTCGAGCACGGGCGCGTTCGGGCCCGGCGGCGTGATCGGCGGCACGGGTGGTCAGCAGGACAAGGACCGGCGCAAGGCCGGCTCGTCCTCTTCTTCGTCCTCGGGCGCCGGCTCGGCCTCCGACACGACCAGCGGGCAGCACGCCGCCGGCGCCAACCAGCACCTGCTGCCCGGCGCGGGCGGTGGGCCGCTGCCCAGCGGCACGACGTCGGTCAGCTCGGTGGAGATCGGGGCGTTCGCGGCCAGCACGCAGCACGCGGCGACGGCGGGACCGGGCGCGGCGACGGGCGCGATGCCCGGCGCCGCCGGTCAGGCCGGCGGCGGCGACACCGTGCACAAGCGCAGCGTCGCGGCGCCGGTGCAGCCCGCGTTCGACCCGTTCGGCGGTCTGGGCGGGCCTCGTGGCGCGGAAGAGGAAGAAGACGCCACGCACGACGCCGCCGACTACCTTCGGGAGACGGACGACATCTACGGCATCGGCGGGATCATCTCGCCTCCGGTGATCGGGGAGAGCACCACCCACTGATGACGACGTTCGGCTTGGACTTGGGCAGCAACGACCTGCGCGAACCCGTGACGATCTCGGCGCTCGAGTTCGACGTGCTGTGGGAGCACCTGCGGCTGGAAACCATGCCGCTGGTGCTCAAGGTGCCGTCACCGGGCAAGACGCACGCCGAACGGGCCGAGCTGGAACAGCAGGCGTGGAGCGGGCTGGACCGGCGCGGCCTGGGTCGACCGGTGTCGTTGGACCCGGTGCTGGAAGACCTGCTGCACCTGCTGAACCGGCCGCAGCAGGAGGTGGACGGCCGGCTGTGGCTCGGGCACAGCGTCCGGGTGCTGGCCGCCGCCAAGGGCCAGTCCGGCGTGCTGGCGGTGCTCGCCCACGACCAGCTGACCCTGCGGCCGGCGTCCGCCGAGGGCCTGCCCCGCGAGGCGCTCTCCGTGCTGCCGCCGCTCGGCGCGGGCCCCGGCCACTCCGTGACGCTGCCCAGCGCGGACCTGGACGCCGCCGCCGCGGGGGCGAACACCCCGGACGACCTGTACCAGGGCCTGCTGGCGCGCGGCATCCGCCAGGAGGACGCCCGCACGTTGGCCGACATGTTCCAGGACGCGGACAACCGGGGCCAGTTCGGCGCCGCGAGCCGTGACAAGTGGGGCAAGCGCGTGCGCCAGGACCGCGTCGTGTCGTTCTTCGACAACCCCCACGGCCGCTACGTGCAGCTCCGCCGTGCCACCGCGGGCCAGGAACCGTGGAGCACCGTCTCCCCCGTCGACACCCGCCGCCTGATCCACCACCTGGAATCCCTCACCACCCCGTGAGTCCAACCTTCACGTCGCGTGAGTCGTACGTTCAGAGCACCTGAATTCAACGCTCACGTACCGCGATGGCCCACGATCAGGTGAACCGTGTACGGGATCGGGGGTCTCGCCACTCGGTTATGCATGATCCAACTGCCTCCTGGCCTGCACGGCGCCTACCCCCGCACGCGGCTGCACGACCGCATCGGCGCCCCAGCGGTGAGCCGAGCCATCCGCGACGGCCACCTGATCAACTACAGCCGCACGGTCGTCATCCAGCGGCAACGCATGACCGACCTGCGCACCCGAGCCGCCGCCGCGCTGCTCATGGCCGGGCCGGACGCCGTGCTGACCGACCACACCGCGGCCTGGCTGCACGGCTGCACGGCCGCCGAGACCAACCGGGTGCACCTCCTCCTGGACTACGACCGCAGGGTCCGACCCCGCCGTGACGTCGCCGTCCACTACCACCAGTACGACCCGGCCGACGTGATCCAGGTCGAGGGCCTGCGCTGCATGGTCCTCGACTACGCCATCGCCGACCTGCTCTGCCGGGCCCGTCACCGCTCCACCGCTCTGGCCTGCGCGGATCAGGCACTCGGCGCCCTCCAGCCGGAGCAGCGGGCCGCGTTCAAGGCCGACCTCGCCGTGCGCCTGGCGACCCGTCGTGATCACCGGGGCCGACGGCAGGGCGCGTTCCTCCTGGACCTCGCCACGGGCCTGCCCGAGTCACCGTCGGAGAGCACGCTCCTGCTCACCATCGCCGAAGCCGGTTTTCCGCTGCCCGAACTCCAGTACTCCGTCCGCGACCTGGACGACCGCGAGGTCTGGCGACTGGACTTCGCCTGGCCGGACGCACGCGTGGCACTGGAGTACGACGGCTACGCGGCGCACGTCGACAAGGCCGAGGCCGACCAGGCCCGTGACGAGGACCTGCGACGGCGCGGCTGGAAGGTGCTCCACGCCGACGCCTCGGACCTGCGCATCCCCACCCGGCTGTTCCGACAGCTGAGTGTTGAACTCGGGGGTCCTGAACGTAGGACTCACGCGTTCTGGGTGTAGGACTCACGCGCCGTGAAGGTTGGACTCTCGCGCGGGGGTCAGGGGCCGATGCCTTGGCACGGGCGGGTGCGGAGGTCGGAGACGTAGTCGTCCGGGGCGCCTGCGGCTTCGGCGGCGTCGGCGACGACGCCGATGTAGCGGGCGGAGGGCAGACCCCCCTCGTAGGCGTCCAGGACGTAGAGCCAGGCGGTCACCGAACCTTCCAGGGTCTGGACGCGCAGGCGGATCTTCTTGTAGAGACCGAGGGCGCCTTCCCAGCGGTCGAGGCGGGACTCGTCACGCGGGCTCACGTCGTAGAGCACGCAGAACACCTGTGAGTCCGGGTCCTCGACGATGGTGGCGAGCGCGCCCTCCCAGCCCAGGTCCTCGCCACCGAACGTCAGACGCCATCCGGCGAGCCACCCGGTCCCCGCCATGGGGGAGTAGGGGGCTCGCTCCATCATCTGGTTCGGGTCCATGTTGGACCCGTACGCGGCATAGAGCGGCACGACGACAGCCTAGCGACCTCGCGATCACCGCGAGGTACCAGAAGACCGGACGACACACCCCGACACCCGACCGCGTACGGTTACCAACGGCCGCGAGCGGCGCAAACAGCGCGAAAAGACGTTGGAGAAGAGCGGTGCGAACAGCGCCGAGACCACGAGGAGGACGTGTCGTGACCCGCATCGTCATCATGGGCGGTGGCCCCGCAGGTTACGAGGCGGCACTGGTCGCGGCCCAGCACGGGGCCGACGTGACCATCGTGGAACGCGAGGGCGTCGGTGGCGCCTGCGTGCTCTACGACTGCGTGCCGTCGAAGACGTTCATCGCCTCCGCGGGTGGCCGCAGCGCCTTCCGCAACGCCGGTGAGCTGGGCATTCGCACGAACAACGCGGAAGCGGCGGTCGAGCTGCCGGTCGTCCACGGACGAGTGAAGGGCCTTGCGCTCGCCCAGTCCGCCGACGTCCGGGCCCGCCTGCAGCGCGAGGGCGTGCGGATCGTCAACGGCATCGGCAAGTTCTGCGACAACGCCCGCGGGCTCGCCCAGCACGAGGTCGTGGCCATCGCCGAGGACGGCACGAAGGAGGTCCTGCCGGCCGACGTGGTGCTGATCGCGACGGGCGCGACCCCGCGGGTGCTGCCCGGCGCCGAGCCGGACGGCAAGCGGATCCTGACGTGGCGGCAGATCTACGAGCTCCCGGAGTTGCCGGAGCACCTGGCCGTCATCGGGTCGGGTGTCACCGGTGTGGAGTTCGCCTCCGCGTACACGGAACTCGGCGTGAAGGTGACCATGGTCTCCAGCCGCGACCGGGTGCTTCCGCACGAGGACGCCGACGCGGCCGTGGTGCTGGAGGACGTGTTCGCCGAACGCGGCACGGCGGTGGTCAAGCACGCCCGCGCGGACCGGGTCGAGAACGTCGGCGACGGTGTCCTGATTCACCTGGAAGACGGTCGCACGATCGAGGCGAGTCATGCGTTGATGACGGTCGGCTCCGTCCCGAACACCACCGACATCGGCCTGGACAAGATCGGTATCGAGCTGGGCCGCGGCGGGTACATCCCGGTCGACCGGGTGTCGCGGACGAACGTCGCCGGCGTCTACGCGGCGGGCGACTGCACGGGCCTGCTGCTGCTCGCGTCCGTCGCCGCCATGCAGGGCCGCATCGCCATGTGGCACGCGCTGGGCCAGGGGGTGAGCCCGATCAGGCTCAAGACGGTCGCGGCGAACGTGTTCACCAACCCGGAGATCGCGTCCGTCGGCATCAGCCAGCAGGCGATCGACTCCGGCGAGGTGCCGGCGCGCACGATCATGCTGCCGCTGGCCACCAACCCGCGGGCCAAGATGGAAGGCCTGCGCCGCGGTTTCGTGAAGCTCTTCTGCCGGCCCGCGACCGGTGTGGTCATCGGCGGCGTCGTCGTCGCGCCCAACGCCAGCGAGCTGATCCTGTCGATCACGCTGGCCGTGCAGAACCAGCTCACGGTGGACGACCTGGCCACCACGTTCTCGGTGTACCCGTCGCTCACCGGGTCGATCACCGAGGCCGGCCGCCAGCTCATGCGCCACGACGACCTGGACTGAGCCGGAGGGGCGCCGCCCGGGGTGGAGCGGCGCCCCGAGGATCACTCGACCCAGTCGAAGGTCCTGGTCACGGCCTTCTTCCACTGCGCGTAAGTGGCCGCGCGGGTGTCGTCGTCCATGGCCGGGTCCCACTGCTTGTCCTGCGCCCAGTTCTGCCGGATGTCGTCCTCCGACGCCCAGAACCCGACCGCCAGGCCCGCCGCGTAGGCGGCGCCGAGCGCGGTGGTCTCGTTGACCACCGGCCGGATCACCGGCACGCCCAGGACGTCCGCCTGGAACTGCATCAGCAGCTCGTTCACGACCATGCCGCCGTCGACCTTCAACGACTTCAGCGGCACGCCCGAGTCGGCGTTCATCGCGTCGATCACCTCACGGGTCTGGAACGCCGTCGCCTCCAGCACCGCGCGGGCCAAGTGGCCCTTGTTCACGAACCGGGTCAGGCCGACGATCGCGCCACGCGCGTCCGACCGCCAGTAGGGCGCGAACAGGCCCGAGAACGCGGGCACGAAGTACGCGCCGCCGTTGTCCTCCACGGTCCGGGCGTGCTCCTCGATCTCGGCGGCCGACGAGATCATCCCGAGGTTGTCGCGCAGCCACTGCACGAGCGAGCCCGTGACCGCGATCGAACCTTCGAGCGCGTACACCGGGGCCTGCGAGCCGATCTTGTAGCAGACCGTGGTGAGCAGGCCGTTCTCGCTCATCACCTTGTCCGTGCCGGTGTTGAGCAGCACGAAGTTGCCGGTGCCGTAGGTGTTCTTGGCCTCGCCCGGCGACAGGCACGCCTGCCCGAACGTCGCGGCCTGCTGGTCGCCCAGGATGCCCGCGATCGGCACACCGGCCAGCGCGCCGCGGGCCCGGACCTTGCCGTACTCCTCGGACGAGGACCGGATCTCCGGCAGCATCGACAGCGGCACGCCCATGTCGGCCGCGATGCCCTCGTCCCAGCTCAGCGTGTCGAGGTCCATCAGCAGCGTGCGGGACGCGTTGGTGGGGTCGGTGACGTGCACGCCGCCGTCCACCCCGCCGGTCATGTTCCACAGCACCCAGGTGTCCATGTTGCCGAACAGCAGGTCGCCGGCCTCGGCCTTCTCCCGCGCGCCCTCGACGTTGTCGAGCACCCAGCGGATCTTCGGGCCGGAGAAGTACGTGGCCAGCGGCAGGCCGGTCTTGTCCCGGTACCGCTCCTGGCCGCTCTGCCCGTCCTCCCGGCTGAGCGCCGCCAGGTCCTGGCAGATCTTGTCGGTGCGGGTGTCCTGCCAGACGATCGCGTTGTACACCGGCTGCCCGGTGGTCCTGTCCCAGACGAGCGCGGTCTCGCGCTGGTTGGTGATGCCGACGGCGACGATGTCGGCGGTGGTCAGGTCGGCCTTCGCCAACGCGCCGGCGGCCACCTGCCTGACGTTGGTCCAGATCTCGTTCGCGTCGTGCTCGACCCACCCGGCCTTGGGGAAGATCTGCTCGTGCTCCTTCTGGTCGACGGCGACCACGCGGCCCGAGTGGTCGAAGATCATGCACCGGGTCGACGTCGTGCCCTGGTCGATCGCGGCCACGTACTTCGTCATGCGCTGGAGTCCTTTCAGACCGGGAGAACCAGGTACAGGAGACCGGCGAGCAGGCCGCCGACCAGCGGGCCGACCACCGGCACCCAGGCGTAGCCCCACTCGGCGCTGCCCTTGTCGCGGATGGGCAGGATCGCGTAGGCGATGCGCGGCGCGAGGTCGCGGGCCGGGTTGATGGCGTAGCCCGTCGGCCCGCCGAGCGAGGCGCCGATGCCGATGACGACGAACGCGACGCCGGCGTAGCCGAGGGCGGAGTTGCCCAGCTGCGGCACGCCGTCCGCGGTCTCCTTCGCGGCGGGGCTCAGCAGGACCCAGGCGACCAGCACGAACGTGCCGATGACCTCGGTGACGACGTTCCAGCCTGCCTTGGGGATGGTCGGGCCGGTGCAGAAGATGCCGCGCGTGCCCGCCGGGTCGTCGTGCGCGTCGAACTGCGCCTTGTAGGCCAGCCACGCGAGCACGGCGCCGATGAACGCGCCGACCATCTGACCGGCGAAGTAGATGGGGACCTGGTCCCACGGGGTCTTGTCCGCGACGGCCAGGCCCAGGGTCACCGCGGGGTTGAGGTGCGCGCCGCTCGGCGCGGCGATGCTGGCGCCCGCGAAGACCGCGAAACCCCAGCCGATGTTGATCAGGAGCCATCCGCCGGTGTTGCCCAACGTGTCCTTGAGGACCACGTTGGCGACGACACCCGCACCCAACAGGATCAGGATCGCGGTGCCCAGCATCTCCCACACGAAGATCGAGCCACTGCTCACTCGCCGACCTCCTCGCCTTGACAGGAGGCAGCACGGTCCGGGTCCGGCGGCGCTGCCCACCCCACAATGGGGCTTGACGCTAGTTCCGGCCTGATCAGTTGTCCACGGGTGGCGTACCGGCGGGTAACGTGGTCGAGTCAGTCCTGGTCCGCCCGGTCGGTTCGAGCATCAGGGAGGCGTCAGTGGTCACTCGCAAGCAGTACCCCGCCACCGCGGGCCGGCTGGGACCGCTCGAACGCGCGGAGTCCTGGGACCGGCTCGGCTCGGAGACGTTCGACCTGGTGATCATCGGTGGTGGCGTGGTCGGCGTCGGCTCCGCGCTGGACGCCGCGACCCGCGGCCTGCGGGTGGCGCTGGTCGAGGCGCGTGACCTGGCCTCGGGCACGTCCAGCCGCTCGTCGAAGCTGTTCCACGGCGGGTTGCGGTACCTGGAGCAACTGGAGTTCGGGCTGGTGCGCGAGGCGCTGCGGGAACGCGAACTCATGCTGACCCGGCTGGCTCCGCACCTGGTCAAGCCGGTGCCGTTCCTGTACCCGCTGACGCGCCGCGGGTGGGAGCGGCCGTACACCGCGGCCGGGCTGCTCATGTACGACACGATGGGCGGCGCGCGGTCCGTGCCCGGGCAGAAGCACCTGACCAGGGCCGGCGCGCTGCGGCTGGTGCCGGCGTTGAAGCCGTCCGCGCTGATCGGCGGCATCCGGTACTACGACGCCCAGGCGGACGACGCGCGGCACACCATGATGGTCGGCCGCACGGCGGCGCACTACGGGGCGGTCGTGCGGACGTCCACGCAGGTCGTGGGCTTCCTGCGGGAAGCGGACCGGGTGTCCGGCGTGCGGGTGCGCGACGTGGAGGACGGGCGGGAGACGTCCGTGCGGGCGCACGCGGTGATCAACGCGACCGGCGTGTGGACCGACGAGCTGCAGCGGCTGTCCGGCAGTCGCGGCCGGTTCCGGGTGCGCGCGTCGAAGGGCGTGCACATCGTCGTGCCGCGGGACCGGATCGTGTCCGAGTCGGGGTTGATCCTGCGCACGGAGAAGTCGGTGCTGTTCGTGATCCCCTGGCGGAATCACTGGATCGTGGGAACGACCGACACCGACTGGAACCTCGACCTGGCGCACCCGGCGGCGACCCGGTCGGACATCGACTACATCCTGGAGCACGTCAACGCGGTCCTGGCGACGCCGTTGACGCACGACGACATCGAGGGCGTCTACGCGGGGCTGCGGCCGTTGCTGGCCGGGGAGAGCGAGTCGACGTCGAAGCTGTCCCGCGAGCACGCGGTGGCCCGGGTGGCGCCCGGGTTGGTCGCCATCGCCGGCGGGAAGTACACGACGTACCGGGTGATGGGCGCCGACGCGGTGGACGCGGCCTCGGTCGACCTGCCGGGGCGGCTCCAGCCGTCGATCACGGACAAGGTGCCGTTGATCGGGGCGGACGGCTACCACGCGCTGGTGAACCAGGCGGACCAACTGGCCGCGCGCTACGGCCTGCACCCCTACCGGGTGCGCCACCTGCTGGACCGCTACGGGTCCCTGGTGCACGAGGTGCTGGGGTCGGCGGACGCGGAACTGCTCAAGCCCGTGCCCGGCGCGCCCGACTACCTCCAGGTGGAGGTGGTCTACGCGGCGTCGCACGAGGGCGCCCTCCACCTCGAGGACGTCCTCACCCGCCGCACCCGCATCTCGATCGAATACCCCCACCGGGGCGTCGAGTGCGCCCTCCCCGTCGCCCGCCTCATGGCCACCGTGCACAACTGGGACGACGCCACGATCGCCCACGAAGTCGCCGTCTACACCGCCCGCGTCGACGCCGAACGCGCCTCCCAAACCGAACCGGACGACCAGGCTGCCGACGCCGTCCGCTCTTCGGCCCCGGAAGCCCGCCCGGAAATCGTCGAGCCCGTCAGCTGACCGACAGCCCCACCAGCGCGCGCCGCAGGTGCCGCTGGTGGTCGCGGAACGCCGTCCGCGAGTGCAGCATTCGCCAGTTGTCCCAGATCAGCAAGGCGTTGGTCTCGACCTTGACGGCCACGTGGTGCTGGTCGAAGAAGCGCACCCCTTCGGCAACATACCGCTGCGACAACTCGTCACGGACCTGGAGGTCCATCGTGCTGAACCGGAGCACCAGACCGTCGGGGTGGTGCTGCAACACCGGGCGCTCCGCGCGTCGGTCCACGCGCTCCGGTGTCCGCCCGGGGTCCGTGCGCCACTCGTAGGCGTTGACGGCCAAGGCCTCCTGCTCGGCTGGTGAGAACGACGCCACCAGTTCGTACCCGTCGGCGAGGGTGGTCTCGCCACCCGGTCCTTCGGCCGCGTGCACCGCCCAGATGGCGACGTAGCGCGGCGGCAGTTCGGGGAACTCGTACCACTCGGTGTGCGGACGCAGTTCCTTGGTGTTGTAGGGGGTGAACTGCTCGTCGTCGAACTCGGAGCTCGGCTTGATGTCGCGCACGAGTTCGCCGGCGTACTGCGGCAGCAGCGGACCGAGCCTGCCGACCTCGGCCGCGTAGTCGACGTCGCGGTCCGACGGAGGAACTACGTGTGCGTAACCCCGCTCCTTCAGAGACTCGCTGATCCTGTCCAAGTCCAGTAAACCCTGCGCCACATCTCCTCCTGTGTGATCACCGCTTCAGACCGCGGGCGGTACGAACGTGAATTGGTAGAGGCCTCCGGAGCTGCCGATGCAGAAGGCCTCTCCATCGGGGAACCACGCCACCGCGTTGGCCCGGCCGTTGGTCCGCATCGCGGCGCCCAACTGCCAGGTCACCGACTCCCAGACGCGGACCGCGACCTCGTGGCTGCTGACCGCGAGCCAGCGGCCATCCGGAGAGAACGCACAACCGGACGCGCCCTGCGTCGAGGGGAGCACCACGGCCTCCGACCAGTCCCCGGTGCTCCACACGCGCACCAGCGCGTCTGTGCCGACCGTGGCCAGCCAAGCGCCGTCTGGGGAGAACGCACCGCAGGTCGCATCGCCGGGATGGGCAACCAGCCTGGTCACCGGCTCCCACGTGCGCGTGTTCCAGACGACGAGCTCACCGCTCGCCGCGCCGGTCGCCAACCACACACCGTCGGGCGAGAACAGGCACCACTTCATGCCCGCGCCGACGGTGGCGACCGCCCGTCCACCTTCGGCGTCCCAGATCCTCAGCCGACCGTCGTCGGTCACTCCGGCGAGCACCGTGTTGTCCGGCGAGAACCCGCAGGACACGAGTGGCGCGGTGCGCTCCAGCAGCAACGGCCCGCCCTTCCAGGTCGGCGCGCGCCACTCGTGGAGCACACCGTCACCGCCCGCGGTCAGCAGGCGTGTGCCGTCCGAGGAGAGCGCGAAGCACGTCACGGCCCCCCGGTGCACGGCGACCACCTCGCGCCGGACCGGCGCGTGGCTCGCCCACACGCACACCACACCGTCGCCGCCCGCGGCCACCAGCCAGGTGCCGTCCGAGGAGACGAGGCACTGGTCGACAGCGCGGTTCTGCTCGTAGCGACCACCGCGCGGGCCGTCCGCGGACAGGTCCCACACCCTGACGCTGTGGTCGTCGCCTGCGGAGGCCAACCACCGCCCGCCGGGCGCGAAGACGCACGAGGTGACCTGTTCGGTGTGCCCGCGCATCACCACTTCCTCCGCCCACGACGCGGTGTTCCAGACCCGTATGGTCCGGTCCGCGCCGGTTGTCACCAGCCGTACCCCGTCGGGGGCGAATGCGCAGCCGGTGATCCGCCCCGCGTGGTTGGCGAGCAGCCGGTCGTCGGTCCAGGTGTCCACGCTCCACACCTGACCGCCCGACTCGCCGAACGCGACCAGCCAGCGACCATCCGGTGAGAATTCGCAGCCCCACATGGGCCCGGCGCCGCGCAGCACGACGGCGTCGGTCCAGTCGGTGTCCCACACCCGCACCGAGCCGTCCACCCCTGTGGACGCCAAGCGCCTGCCGTCGGGAGAGAACGCACAGCCCGTGATGGCACCCACGTGGTCTTCGAGCACCGCGTGCCCGGTCCAGTCCCCGGCTTGCCAGACGTGCACCTGGTCACCACCCGCGGCGGCCAGCCAACGACCGTCCGGCGACCACACGCAGTCCAGCACCGCGGCGGCGTGCCCGCGCAGCGCACCGACCTCGCTCCACGTCAGCGTGTCCCACACGCGCACCACCCCGTCGGCACCCGCGGTTGCGAGCCACCTGCCGTCGGCGGAGAACGCACAACTCTGCGCAGTTCCTCCGGTGCTCTGCAAAGCCACGTGGCCCACCCAGGAGTCGGTGCGCCACACCTGAACGCCACCCGCTCCGGTGACGGCGAGCAGGCGACCGTCCGGCGACACGGCGCAGCGGGATGTGCCGTCGGTCCGCGCGGGCAGCACGCGCAGCAGCGCCGGGTCCACGGCCGGGATGGGCCAGCGGTTGGCGATGCGCGCGACGTTGGTCGACAGCCGGGTGGCGAAGTCCGCCACGACCTGCCGCAGTTCCGGCACGGAACCGAGCCTGCTGACCAACAGGTCGTCGTGCGAGTGCACCGGCTCGATCGCCCCGAGCAGGTGGCCCTTGCGCACGAGTGCGAGCCGCATGGCGGTAGCGGTCGGGTCGTCCACGCGTACCAGGTCGGCCTCCAGCGCGGGAAGGCCCAGCGCCCGGATCTTCTCCGCGCCCCAGCGCAGGTCGCACACCAGGTTGCGCAGTTGCTCGAACTGTCGCGCTTCGGTGAGGTGGTAGGCCAGTTGGCGCCGCAGGTAGCCGGCTGAGGGCGGCAGGTTCCACCACTCGTCGCCGGAGATCGAGTACACCGATCGCAGGGCCTTGAGGAACGTGGAGTTCACCTCGGCGAGGTCGTCGCCGAGTTCGTGGCGGAGGTGGTCGCGGATGACGTCGTGCAGCTGGAGCGTGGCGGAGCCGCGCTCGTAGGCGCGGATCAGCGACAAGTTCGCCAAGTCCTCGCACAGCTGCCTGGTCTCGGCGGCGGTCTCGCCCCACAACACCGACAGGATGGACAGCGGGATGTCGGTGTCCTCGGCGAAGATGCCCAGCTGGAGGTAGCACTTCCGCTGCCAGGGTGTGAGCAGCCGCAGGCTGGCGGCCACCGTGAGCCGCACGGCGTGGTCACGGCTGGCTCCGATGCGCACGTCCAGCACAGAGGGACCCTCGACCTCGAGCTGCTGGGCCAGCAGCGCAGCCGCGTCGGCGGGCGCCGAGCCGTCGCGGACGTGACCGAGGATGGCGCCGTTGACCATGGCCAGCAGCAGCGGCCAGTTGCCCGTGACGTGCAGGAGTCGATCGGTGATCCCCGCCGGCAGGTCGACCAGACCGCGGGAGAGCAATTCGACCGACTCGGCACTGGCCATCTCGTCGATGCGCAGCATGCGGGCGCCGGCGGGCAGGCAGCCGACGTTGCGGGTGGTGACCAGCCTCGTCGTGGTCGAACCGCCGTAGGAGAACGCCTTGTACTGCTCGGCGGTCCAGACGTCGTCCAGGACGAGCAGGATGTTCGCACGCTCATCGAGCAGCCGCCCCAGGTGCAACCCGGCCTGCTCCGGGTCGGAGAACTGAGGCCGCTCCCCGGTGAGCTGAGCCGACAGGTCGTTGACGATGGAAGCGAGTTCGGCGCCATGGCGCTCCTCGCCGACCGTGGCCCACAACAGACCCCCGGTGAAGATCTTGCGCACCTCCGGCCTGCCACAGACCTGCACCGCCAGCGTGGTCTTGCCGAACCCGCCCGCGCCCTGCAGCGCGGTCAGCCCGATGAGCTCGTGCCGGTTCGACACGAGCATCCGCACCAGCGCGTTGCGCAGGGCGGGCCGGTCGACCGACTCGTCGAGCTTGGGCAGCATCCACACCTGAGGTGAGTGCTTGTGGCCCCGCACCGCCCCTACGCTCGAGCCCACGTACTCGAGCGCCACCCACAGGAATCCGAGCAGGAGAACCCCAGCTCCGAGGATCCACCTCAGCGAGCCGCTCACCAGGCCGCCGGTCGCGAGGTTCAGCAATGCCGCGACCACAATGCTGATCATGACCATAACCGCGGCCCGAACCTGGGGTTTGTCGAACATGGCGTCATGATGCCGTTTCCGCCTACCGGGGACTAGAAAGTAACTGAATCGGGACGAGAAGACGCGGTCGACCCCACCCGATCGGGCTACGGAAGCACCTACAAGAGTTGCCTCACACCGCAATCTTGCGGCCTGTTACCTTTACCGTACGGAACAATTCGAAGCCGACTCGAATCACTCACCCGCGCACCGCGAACCACGCTCGGACCGCCGAATCCCGGACCTACCCCGTATGACGGAGAGACACTCGGACGCGCCCGGAGTAAGTTGACCTACGGCTGCGCTTTTGCTTCGTGTCGGCACTCACAACGGGAGGAGATGTCGACCGTGACGGACGGACTTGACGACGCCGAGGGAACCATCGATCCGCCCTTCACCCTCGGGCCGTACTCACCGGCCACCAGGGCGGGCAACCTGGTATTCGCGTCCGCGCAGTCAGGCGTCGACCCGGCGACCAACGAGGTGCCACCCGGCGGGTTCGAAGCCGAGTGTCGACAGGCGTTCGCGAACTTGTCCCGCACCCTCAAGGCGGCCGGGGCGGAGTTGGACGAGGTCGTGAAGGTGACCGTGCTCTACACCGACCTGTCCTACTTGCCTGTCATCAACGAAATATTCACCGAAGTCTTCCCGAACCACCCGCCGGCTCGCACCGCCGCAGTGGTGCGATTGGCGGGCGATCGCCGCATCGCGATCGACGCCATTGCGGCCACCTCCTGACCGGCACACCCGAACACAACGGGAATCCAGTGACACTCATCTCGATCAACGACGTGCGCGAGGCGGCGGAACGCATCCGCCCGGTCGCTCGGCGCACTCCGGTGCTACCCGGCCCGACGGGCATCGGCCGCGATCTGCTGCTCAAGCCGGAAAACCTCCAGACCACTGGCTCATTCAAGATCCGCGGTGCTTGCAACGCGGTCGAATCCATGTCGCCGCACCAGCGCAAGCTCGGTGTGATCACCTATTCGTCGGGCAACCACGCGCAGGCGTTGGCCTACGCCGCCCGCACCCACGGGGTGAAGTGCACGGTCGTCATGCCGGATGACGCGAAACCGGTGAAGGTCGCCGCCACCAAGGCTCTGGGCGCCGATGTGGTGACGGTGCCCCCGGCGGACCGCAAAGCCCACGCCGAGCGGCTCGCCAGCGAGAACGGGTACGCGCTTGTGCCGCCCTACGACCACCCGTTGGTGATCGCGGGCCAGGGCACGGTCGGATTGGAAATCGTCGAGGACGTCCCGGACGTCGACGTCGTCCTAGTTCCCGTCGGTGGTGGCGCGCTGGCCGCCGGTGTGGCCAGCGCGGTCAAATCGCTCCGTCCGACCGCGCGGGTCATCGGCGTGGAGCCGGAGTTGGCTGCCGATGCCGCCGAGGGACTGAGCTCGGGCCGGCGCGCCGAGTGGTCGATGACCCAGACCGGCCGCACGGTGGCCGACGGGCTGCGAACCAACCTGTCGGAGCTGACCTTCGCCCACCTCCAAGCGCACCTGGACGGCATCGTCACCGTTGCCGAGCACGAGTTGCTCGACGCGGTGCGCACCTTGGCCACGGGCGCACACCTGGTGGTGGAGCCGAGCGGCGCGGCCACGGTGGCCGCGTTCCTGCACCACGCCGACCAGTTGCCCACCGGGCGCACGGTGGCCGTGTTGTCCGGTGGCAACGTGGACACATCACTGCTGGCCGACGTGCTGGCGGGGTGAGACTCACGCCTTCCCGTACGGCCGACCGCCGTACGGGAAGGCGGCAGCTCAGGCGAGAGCGGCCAGCGCGGCGTGCACGAGGACCCTCACACCCACCAGCAGAGCGCGCTCGTCCAGGTCGAACGACGACTGGTGCAGGTCGAGCTTCGGACCGTGACCCGGCCACACGCCGAGCCGACCGAACGAGCCGGGCACCTGCTCCAGGTACCAGCCGAAGTCCTCGCCCGCCGAGGACTGCTCGGTACCGGCGAGGGCGTCCTCGCCCAAGGCCGCCTCGACACCGGCCCGCAGCAGCATGGTGCTGTCGCGGTCGTTGACCACCGGCGGCACACCGCGGCGGTGCAGCAGGTCGAAGCCGACGCCAGTGGGCGCCAGCAGCGCGTTGACGAGATCGTGGACCAAGCCGTCCAGCTCGCTCCACACTTCCCGCGTGCCGGTTCGCAACGTGCCGCGGAGGACGCCGTCCCGAGGCACGACGTTCGGCGCCTCGCCGGCGTGCACCGCGCCCCACACCAGGACCGTGCCGGATCGCGGGTCCACGCGCCGGGACAGCAGCACCGGCAGGCCGGTGATGACCGTGCCGAGGGCGTGCACGAGGTCTGCGGTCAGATGCGGCCGTGACGTGTGGCCACCGGGCGAGGTCAGGCGCAGTTCGAGCATGTCGCTCGCGGAGGTGATGGCACCGACCCTGGTACCGACCCGGCCCACCTGCAACCTCGGGTCGCAGTGGAGGCCGAAGATCCGCTCGACCCCGTCCAGGCCTCCCGCCGCGATGACGTCGAGGGCGCCGCCGGGCATGACCTCCTCAGCGGGCTGGAAGATCAGCCGGATGCGACCGGGCAGCTCGGTAGCCGAGGCGAGTGCGAGGGCTGCACCGAGCAGAACCGTGGTGTGCCCATCGTGCCCACAGGCATGGCTGACCTGGTCGACCGTGGAGCGGTACGGCAGGTCGGTCGCTTCGGGCAGCGGCAGCGCGTCCAGGTCGGCCCGCAGCGCCACACAGCGCGGGCCGGTGCCGATGTCGCAGATCAGGCCGACGCCGGTGGGCAGCAGGCGCGGCTTCAACCCGGCGGAGACCAGCAGGTCGTGGACCAGGCGCGTGGTCTCGTGCTCCTGGCGGGACAGCTCCGGGTGGGCGTGAATGTGGCGGCGCCAGCGGACGACCTCGGAGGCGTTGCGCTTGAGCCAGTCGTCCAGCCACCCCGGTCCCCGACCGACTCCCAGGTCCTCTACGGAAATTTCGTCCACGGGGGAGAGCGTGACCCCGTCGAGAGCCGCGAGCACGTTGGTTTCTCCGTTCGGCCGGTCGGGCGAGAGCCCTACACCGGGATCGATGGCGGTCATCAGGCTTCCCCAAAGTGGTTCGAAACGCGGGAGAGGAGCCGAGTTCGCTGCTCCGCACTCGTCGCCGCGTCGATTATGGTCCAGGCGAGTGCGAGCGCCCCGTCGAGGACGGCTCGGTCGGCCGAGGCCGACGCACAGGCGGTCGCGAACTCGATTTGGTGGTTCACCGCGTCTCCGCAGTCGATGGCGATGGTCGGGTGGATGGCCGGCAGCGCACGGGTGATGTTGCCCATGTCGGTGCTGCCGATCTTCTCCTTGAGCTCCTCCTCGGGGCTCAACGGATGCCTGCCCAGCTCGATCGCGGCACGCCGGTAGGCGTCCGCGAGCCACGGGTCCGGGGTCAGCTCGGCGTACACCGGGGAGACCTTCACGACCTCGTGGGTGCAGCCGGTGGCGACGGCGCCGGCCTCGAAGCAGCGGTTCATCCGCTCCTCCAGCCGGCGCAGCGAGTCGAGGTCGTCGGCGCGCAGGTCGAACATCGCCGACGTGCGCGCGGGCACGATGTTGGGCACGGTGCCGCCGCGGGTGACGATGCCGCTGACCATCTGGCCCGGCTCCAGGTGCTGGCGGGCGAGCCCGATGGCGACCTGGGCGACCGTGATCGCGTCGGCGGCGTTCACCCCCAGGTGGGGCGCGGCGGCGGCGTGCGAGGGCTTGCCGGTGTAGTGCACCTCGACGTCGGTGATCGCGAGCGAACGCGCGGCCACGGCCTCGTAGGGGGCCGGGTGCACCATCATCGAGAACGCCACGTCGTCGAATACCCCGCGTTCGAGCATCAGCACCTTGCCGCCGCCGACCTCCTCGGCGGGGGTGCCGATCACCCGGATGGTGAGGCCCAGCTCGTCGGCCAGGTCGCGCAGCGCGAGCGCCGCCCCGGTCGACGCGGCGGCGATGACGTTGTGCCCGCACGCGTGGCCGATCTCGGGCAGCGCGTCGTACTCCGCGCACAGCCCCAGCACCAGCTCGCCGGAGCCGAACGAGGCGGTGAACGCCGTCTCCAGGTCCGCGACGCCGCGGTCCACCTCGAAGCCCTCGGCGGCCAGCAGGTCGGCGACCTTGGCCGCGCTGCGGTGCTCGGCGAACGCCGGCTCGGGCTCCGCGTGGATGCTGCGGGAGAGGCCCACCAGCGCATCCGAGTACCGCTCGACGGCGGAGCGTGTGCTCATCTTGATGTCGGTACCCATTGCGTCCATCCTGCATCACGGTCCGGCGGGCACGTCGCACCCCTGGTTGATCAACCGGCAACCGGTCGCGGCGATGCGCCGAGCGGTGCGCGATTTTCGGTCAGACCGATCACGTCCGCGCGGCCGTGCGCGCTCACGCAGGCCATGCTAAGAGGCGACCACCTGCCGCCTCAGTGTTCCCACTGGCTGGGAATCACCCGGACTTGCGCCCGGCCTTCCACTTCGACCACCGCTTCTTGTTGCGCCAGTACACGAGGGCGAACAGCAGCACCGCGATACCGCCGATCCACAGCTTCCGCCGGGTCTCGTCGCCGGAGGTGGGCTGCTGCTCCTGGGGCGCGTCGAGGTCCGGGCCGGGCGGCACGGTGCCCTCCGGCTGGACGGTGGCACCGGGCTCGAGGGTCTGCGTCGGCTGGGCCGCGAAGTGGGGCGCCGGCGTCTCGGCTACGCCTGTGCCCGACACGGTGAAGACACCGGCCAGCACGAACAGGCACACCGCGAGCACAGATCGCCACATGAACGCCAAGCCTAGCCACCGCCTTTCGTGGTTACCACTGTCGGTGGTCATCCAAACCGGGATTCGTTCACGTGCGGTGAGCGAAAGAACTCGTTCCGTCCCTGCTCCGGGCCCTTATGCCTGCGCGCGGAACGCGGCCAGGATCCGTTCGGCGGCCAGCGTGGCGGTCAGCTCGCCGGCGCGCACCTGCCGTTCCACCTCGGGCACGACCGAGCGCACCCCGGGCGCCGCGCGCAGGCTCGTGAGCAGCTGGTCGTGCACCATGGCCCAGGTCCAGTCGACCTGCTGGCGGCGGCGCCGCTCGGCCAGCCCGCCGTCCTGCTCCAGGGTGTCCCGGTGCCGGGTGACCTGCTCCCACACGGTGTCGAGCCCGGAGCCGTCCAGCCCGCTGCACGTGAGCACGGGCGGGTGCCACGGCGCGTCCGGCGGGCGCAGCAGCCGCAGAGCGCCGGCCAGCTCGCGGGCGGCCTTGCGGGCGTCCGGCTCGTGCGGGCCGTCGGCCTTGTTGACCGCGATCACGTCGGCCAGCTCCAGCACGCCCTTCTTGATGCCCTGGAGCTGGTCGCCGGTGCGGGCGAGGGCGAGCAGCAGCGAGCAGTCGGTCATGTCGGCCACGGCGACCTCGGACTGGCCCACGCCGACCGTCTCGACGAGCACCACGTCGTAGCCCGCGGCTTCGACCAGCACGATCGACTCGCGGGTCGCCTTGGCCACGCCGCCGAGCGTGCCGGAGGTCGGCGACGGCCGGATGAACGCCGCCTCGTCGACCGCGAGCCGCGCCATCCGGGTCTTGTCGCCGAGGATCGAGCCGCCGGTGCGGGTGGACGACGGGTCGACCGCCAGCACCGCCACCCGGTGGCCCCGGGCGGTCAGCATCGACCCGAACGCGTCGATGAACGTCGACTTGCCCACGCCGGGCACGCCGGTGATGCCGACGCGGTGCGCGCGGCCCGAGTGCGGGAGCAGTTCGACCAGCAGCTCCTGCGCCGACGCGCGGTGGTCCGGGCGGGTCGACTCGACCAGCGTGATGGCCCGCGCCAGCGTGCCGCGGTTGCCGGCGAGCACGCCCTCGGCGTACTCGCCGACGTCGACCGGCCTAGCCATCTCGTCCCGGCAGGTCGTCGTGGCCCAGCTGCTCGGCGAGCCTGCGCAGCAGGTCGCCCGCCGCGTCGGCGATGACCGTGCCGGGCGGGAAGATCGCCGACGCGCCCGCCTCGCGCAGCGCGTCGAAGTCCTGGGGCGGGATCACGCCGCCGACCACGATCATGATGTCCTCGCGGTCCAGCTCCGCCAGCGCCGAGCGCAGCGCGGGCACCAGCGTGAGGTGCCCGGCGGCCAGCGACGACACCCCGACGATGTGCACGTCGGCCTCGACGGCCTGGCGCGCGACCTCCTCCGGGGTCTGGAACAGCGGGCCGACGTCCACGTCGAAGCCGAGGTCGGCGAACGCGGTCGCGATCACCTTCTGGCCGCGGTCGTGCCCGTCCTGGCCCATCTTGGCGACCAGGATGCGCGGCCGGCGCCCCTCGGCCTCGGCGAACGCCTCCACCACCTCGCGCGTCGCCTCCACGTCGGACACCGAACCGGCCTCCTCCCGGTACACCCCGGTGATGGTGCGGATCTGCGCGGAGTGCCTGCCCCACACCTTGCCCAGCGCCTCGGAGATCTCGCCGACGGTGGCCTTGGCGCGGGCCGCGGCGATGGCCAGCTCCAGCAGGTTGCCGTCCGAGCCCGCCGCTTCGGTCAGCGCGGTCAGCGCGGAGTCCACACCGGACTGGTCGCGCTCTGCGCGCAACCGGGCCAGCTTCGCCAGCTGCTGGGCGCGCACCCCGGCGTTGTCGACCTTGAGCACGTCGATCTTCTCGTCGAACTCGACCTGGTACTTGTTCACGCCGATCACGGGCTGCCGGCCGGAGTCGATGCGCGCCTGGGTGCGCGCGGCGGCTTCCTCGATGCGCAGCTTCGGGATGCCCGCGTCGATGGCCTGCGCCATCCCGCCCGCGGCCTCGACCTCGGTGATGTGCGACCACGCGCGGCGCGCCAGGTCGTGCGTGAGGCGTTCCACGAACGCGCTGCCGCCCCACGGGTCGATCACCCGCGTGGTGCCGGACTCCTGCTGGAGCAGCAGCTGGGTGTTGCGGGCGATGCGCGCGGAGAAGTCCGTGGGCAGGGCCAGCGCCTCGTCCAGCGCGTTGGTGTGCAACGACTGCGTGTGCCCCTGGGTGGCGGCCATCGCCTCGACGCACGTGCGGGCGACGTTGTTGAACACGTCCTGCGCGGTGAGCGACCAGCCGGACGTCTGGCAGTGCGTGCGCAGCGACAGCGACTTCGGCGACTTGGGGTCGAAGCCCTTCACGAGCTTCGCCCACAGCAGCCGGGCGGCGCGCATCTTGGCGACTTCCATGAAGAAGTTCATGCCGACCGCCCAGAAGAACGACAGCCGGGGCGCGAACGCGTCGATGTCCAGCCCCGCGTCGCGGCCCGCCCGCAGGTACTCCACGCCGTCGGCGAGCGTGTAGGCCAGCTCCAGGTCGGCCGTCGCGCCGGCTTCCTGCATGTGGTAGCCGGAGATGGAGATCGAGTTGAACTTCGGCATCCGCCGCGAGGTGAACGCGAAGATGTCCGAGATGATCCGCATGGACGGCTTCGGCGGGTAGATGTAGGTGTTGCGGACCATGAACTCCTTGAGGATGTCGTTCTGGATGGTCCCGGCGAGCTGCTCGGGCGCCACCCCCTGCTCCTCGGCGGCGACGACGTACAGCGCCAGGATCGGCAGCACCGCGCCGTTCATGGTCATCGACACGCTCATCCGGTCCAGCGGGATGCCGTCGAACAGCTGCCGCATGTCGTAGATCGAGTCGATGGCCACGCCCGCCATGCCGACGTCGCCCGCCACGCGGGGGTGGTCGGAGTCGTAGCCGCGGTGGGTGGCCAGGTCGAACGCGACGGAGAGCCCCTTCTGGCCGGCCGCGAGGTTGCGGCGGTAGAAGGCGTTGGACTCCTCGGCGGTGGAGAACCCGGCGTACTGCCGGATGGTCCACGGCTGGTTGACGTACATCGTCGGGTAGGGGCCGCGCAGGAACGGCGCGATGCCGGGGTAGGTCCCGAGGAAGTCGAGGCCCTCGGTGTCGGCGGCCGTGTAGACGGGTTTGACGCCGATGCCCTCGGGCGTCTCCCACGCCAACGCGTCCGCGCCCTTGCCGGTCGCCTCCTGGAGCGCGGCGTGCCACTGCGCGGCGTCGGCGGTGGCGGCGGGCTGGCCCAGCTCGACGTCGGCGAAGTTCGGGATCATCGCTGGACTCCAAGGGATTCGAACGTGCGCTCCAGCACGTCCAGCGCCGGGCAGCCGGTGAAGACGTGCTCGTCGACTTCCGCGCCCGCGTCGGAGGACGCGGAGGCCTTCCCGGCCAACAGGATCCGCTCCGCGCCCGCTTCGCGCAGCGCGCGCGCCACCGGCGCGGCCAGTTCGGCGTAGCCGGCGTCGCTGCCGCACAGGCACGCGACCCGGGCGCCGCTCTCGCGGAACCTGGCGACCACGTCCCGCACCGTCTCGGTGGGGCCGGCGCTCGGCGTGTCGATGCCGCCCGCCTGGAACAGGTTCGCCGCGAACGTGGCCCGCGCGGTGTGCGCGGCGACCGGGCCGAGGGTGGCGAGGAAGACCTTCGGGCGTTCGGGGCTCGCGTCGGCCGCGTCGCGCAGCGCCTCGAAGTCCTGGGCGTAGCGGATGCGCGGCAGCGGCCGGTGCTCGGGCCCCGGAATTGTCGGACCCCTCTGGGAGGATGGATCCAGGGGACCCCCTGGCGGGGACTCCTGCGGAGCACGTCCTGCCGGAGACTCCCGCGGGGCGCGCCGGTCGCCCGGTTCCGCGGGGGCGGGCGGGCGGATCACCGGCTGCTCGGCCAGGTTCGGGAACTCGCTGACGCCGGTCAGCGCGTCGGTCCGGTCGGCCAGGTTCGCCCGGCGGCGCTCCCAGGTGGCCGCGATCCGGTCGGCGACCAGGTCGAACGCGGCGGGCAGGCCGCCGGCGGCCTCGATCTCGCGGAACCAGGCCCACGCGGCGCGCGCGAGGTCGTCGGTGAGCCGTTCCACGTACCAGGAGCCGCCCGCCGGGTCGATCACGCCGGCCAGCTTCGACTCCTCCAGCAGCAGCGACTGCGTGTTGCGGGCGATGCGGCGGGCGAAGTCGTCGGACAGGCCGATCGCGTGGTCGAACGGCAGCACGGTCACCGCGTCCGCGCCGCCCAGGCCCGCGCCGAAGCAGGCCACGGTGGTGCGCAGCATGTTCACCCACGGGTCGCGGCGGGTCATCATCGCGGGCGAGGTGACGGCGTGCTGGAGCTGCGGGCTCGGCGCGCCGGCGACCTCGGTGACCCGGGCCCAGAGCCGCCGGGCGGCCCGGAACTTGGCGATGGTGAGGAACTGGTCGGCGGTCGCCGCGTACCGGAACTCCAGCAGCCGCGCCGCTTCGGCGACGTCCAGGCCGGCCTCGGTCAGGTGCCGCAGGTACGCCACCCCGGCGGCGAGGGAGGCGCCCAGCTCCTGCGCGTCCGAGCCACCGGCCTCGTGGAACGGCAGGCCGTCCACGACGAGCAGCCGCAGCCCGGGGAACCGGCGGGTCCGGTCGAGCAGGTCGGTCACGGCGGCGAAGTCGGCCGGCTGCCCGGTGCGGGCCCGGACGCCCAGCGGGTCCGCGCCGACGTTGCCCCGCACCTCGTCGGCGAGCACCGGCCGCTCCTCCCAGACCCGCAGCACGGCGCGCCCGGCTTCGAGGAAGTCCGGGCCCGCGTCCACGACCACCGGCGCGAGGTCCAGGTAGACGTCGGCCAGCACGTCGTCGTAGGTCGACGGGTCGAGCCCCTTGAGCCACAGCGACGTGACGCCGTTCTCCAGGTCGGCCGCCACCGCCTCGCGGTCGGGGGCCCGGTGCTGCTGGCGCACGTCCCAGCCCTCGACCGCGCCCTGCGGCCGACCGCCCCGGGTGAACGGGGCCAGGCCGGGGAAACCGGGGTCCGGCGCCTGGTCGGCGGCGGTGTAGAGCGGCTGCACGGCGATGCCGTCGTAGGTGGTGGTGACCAGCGACCCGAAGTCGGCGCCGGACTTGCGCAGCACCCCTCGGACCAGGTCCAGCCACTGCTCGCGGTCAGGGCTGGTGAATTCGGCGGCCAACGCCAACTCGCCTGACGGCTCCATCATGCTCCGCAGTGTTACTCACCAGTAGTGCGACGGCTATGTGAGGTTCACCGCCGTGAACGATGCAGACGCCAGTCTTCCACGCTGGTGAATGATGGCCCAGTGGAATCCGAGCGACTGATCGCCGGCCGCTACCGCCTGCGGCACGTCCTGGGGCGTGGCTCGATGGGCACCGTCTGGGCCGCGCACGACGAGGTGCTGCGGCGGGACGTCGCGGTCAAGGAGATCCTGCGCCCGGCGGGCGGCCCGGACGACGAGGATGAAGTCCTTCGGGAACGCACGCTGCGCGAAGCCCGGTCCGCGGCGGCCCTCGCCCACCCCAACCTGGTGACGTTGTACGACGTGGTGCAGGTCGACGGCGACCCGTACGTGGTGATGGAGCTGGTGCCGTCGTCGTCGCTGGCGGAGGTCGTGCGGCAGCGCGGTCCGCTGACCGACGTGCAGGGCGCGGTGGTGGCGGACGCGGTGGCCGCCGCGCTGGAGGCCGCGCACCGGGCCGGGATCACGCACCGCGACGTGAAGCCGGGCAACGTGCTGGTCGCCGACGACGGCCGGGTGAAGCTGACCGACTTCGGCATCGCCCGCAACGTCGCCGAGGCCACCCTGACCAGCCGCGGGATCACGTTGGGCACGCCCGCGTTCATCGCGCCGGAGGTGGCGGCGGGCGCGGCGGTGTCGTTCGCCGCGGACCAGTGGTCGTTGGGCGCGACGCTGTTCGCCGCGATGACCGGGCAGCAGCCGTACGAGGGCGCGAACGTGCTGCAGACGATCAACCAGGTGGTGCACGGCGACGTGCCGTCGGCGTCGGCCTGCGGCGAGCTGGAGGCGGTGGTCGCGGGGCTGATGGTGAAGGCGCCGGACGAGCGGATGGCGTTGGCCGAGGTGCGGCGGCTGGTCCGGCCGCTGCTGCCCGAACCGGGCACGGACGTGTTCCCGGTGACGGCGGCCACCCGACCGGTGGTGGAGGTGGTGCGGCCGGCGCCGGTCAAGGCGCCGGTGCCGCCGGAGACGCCGCTGGCCGCCGACCCCGGTCCGCTGCCGTTCGCGGTGGCGCACGCCCCGACGCGCGAGCTGACCCGCCGGCCGGGGTTCTCCGCGCTGGTGGCGTTGTCGGCGGCGGTGCTGTTCGCGATCGGCAGCGCGTCCGGCTTCGCCCTGACCAGGACGGTCGCCGGTGCGTCGCTGCTGCCGCCGCCGACCGTGGAGGCCACGTCACCGCCCGCGGTCACCGAGACGCCGTCGTTGCTGCCGACCACGGCGTCGGCCGCGGCGGCGAAGGGCGAGCAGGGCGCGGAGTTCACCATCGAGGTGGGGCCCGACTGGACCAGCTTCCTGGAGCAGCGGACGAACAACGGGCTCGGCCCGAGCACGGCGGTGCACCTGGTCTCGCCGAACGGGTGGTACGAGGTGACCGTGCAGCGGTTCCCGGACTACTACGAGCGCAACGTGATCGACGACTACCTGCGGCTGGTGCGGTCGAGGTGGGCGGAGGACCAGTACTTCGGCGAGACCCTGGAACCGACCGACCCCCTGCCGCCGGGCGGGAAGGAGGCGGCCGTCCAGTACAGCTACCGGACCGTGGAGCGGGCCACCCCGCTGTCCCGCGGCACCGTCTCCCCCGGCCCCGACCTGCGCCGCAGCCGCTACTCGCGGGTGCTGCCCCGCGGCAACGACCTGTGGGTGGTCGAGGTCGTCGTGCCGACCGAGCAGGAGGAGACGGGTCGCAGCCGGCTGTTCGACACGATCGCGCCCACGTTCCGGGTGAACGACTAGGCCCGGCCCACTCCAGCGGCGGGCGGGCGGTTCGAGCACCACGGACGTTCACCGGGATCGACCGCCTGGAGGCCGCGACCCCGGAGCCGGCGGACCGCCGACCGCCCGTCGTCCCGGTGGTCGCGGCACTGCGGGCAACGGGGACAGGCGGCGATTAGGCTCGCGGCGTGACCGGTATCAGTGAGAACACCACCCCCGAGGCCCTGGCCACCGACGCGGCCAAGGCGTTGGCCGAGCGGACCGGGGTCGACAGGCACGACATCGCCGTCGTCCTCGGGTCGGGGTGGCGCCCCGCCGCCGACCTCATCGGCGAGCCCACCGCCGAGGTGCCCATGGGCGAGCTGCCCGGGTTCGAGGCGCCCACCGCCGTCGGCCACGGCGGCACCGTGCGGTCGGTGCGCGTCGGCGACAAGAACGTGCTGGTCATGCTCGGCCGGACCCACGGGTACGAGGGCAAGGGCGTGGCCAAGGTCGTGCACGGCGTGCGCACGGCCGCCGCGGCGGGCGTCGGCACGGTCGTGCTGACCAACGCGGCGGGCGGGCTGCGGCAGGGCATGGCGGTCGGCCAGCCGGTGCTGATCAACGACCACCTGAACCTGACCGCGTCGTCACCGCTGGTCGGCGCGCGGTTCGTGGACCTCACCGACCTCTACTCCCCTCGCCTGCGCGACCTCGCCCGGGAGATCGACCCGTCGTTGGAGGAAGGCGTCTACGCGGGCCTGCCGGGACCGCACTTCGAGACGCCCGCCGAGATCCGGATGCTGCGCACGATGGGCGCGGACCTGGTCGGCATGTCCACCGTGCTGGAGGCCATCGCGGCCCGCGCGGAGGGGGTGGAGGTGTTCGGCCTGTCGCTGGTGACGAACCTGGCCGCGGGCATCACCGGCGAGCCGCTCAACCACGAAGAGGTGCTGGAGGCGGGCCAGGCGGCGGCGAGCCGGATGGGCGCGCTGCTGCGGGAGCTGGTGACGCGGGCATGACCCTCGCCCCGGCACTGCGCGACGCCGCGTTCCGCTGGATCGCCGACGACCCCGACCCGGCGACGCGCCTGGAGCTCCAGACCGTCGTGGCGCGGGCGATGGGCGGCGACGCCGCCGCGGCCGACGAGGTGGCCGACCGGATGGCGGGCCCGCTGACGTTCGGCACGGCGGGGCTGCGCGGCCCCGTGCGGGCCGGGCCGAACGGGATGAACCGGGCCGTGGTCGTCCGCACCACGGCCGGCCTCGCCGCGTGGCTCAAGGCGCACGGGCACGTCGGCACGGTGTTCGTCGGCCGGGACGCGCGGCACGGGTCGGAGGACTTCGCGGCGGCGGCGGCCGGTGTGCTGGCGGGCGCCGGGTTCACCGTGCGGGTGCTGCCGGGGCCGTTGCCGACGCCGGTGCTGGCGTTCCTGGTCAAGCGGCACGGCGCGGTGGCGGGCGTGCAGATCACCGCGTCGCACAACCCGCCCGCGGACAACGGCTACAAGCTGTACCTGGCCGGTGGCGGCCAGATCGTGCCGCCGGAGGACCGCGAGATCGAGGCGGCGATCCGGGGCGTGCCCGCGGCCGTGTCGGTGCCGCTGTCGGACGACCACCTGCCGGTGTCGGACGCCGAGGTGGACGAGTACCTGGAGCGGGTCGCGTCGCTGCCGCGCGGCGTGCACCGCGACCTGCGGGTGGCGCTGACGCCGATGCACGGCGTCGGCGGCGCGACGGCGGTCGACGCGTTGCGGCGCGCCGGGTTCACCGACGTGCGGGTGGTGCGCGAGCAGGCCGTGCCCGACCCGGAGTTCCCGACCGTGGCGTTCCCGAACCCGGAGGAGCCGGGCGCGGCGGACCGGTTGCTCGCGCTGGCGGCGGCGGAGGACGCCGACCTGGCCATCGCCCTGGACCCCGACGCCGACCGGTGCGCGCTGGGCGTCCGCGAGCGGGACGGGTCGTGGCGGATGCTGCGCGGCGACGAGACCGGCGTGCTCCTCGGCTCCCTGGTGCTGTCCACAGTGGAGACCCCGGACCCGTTGGTGGCCACCACGATCGTGTCGTCGTCGTTGCTGAAGTCGATCGCGCGGGCGCACGGCGCGCGTTACGCGGAGACGTTGACCGGGTTCAAGTGGCTGGTGCGCGCGGGCGACGGCCTGGTGTTCGCCTACGAGGAGGCGTTGGGCAACTGCGTCGACCCCGCGCACGTCAACGACAAGGACGGCATCTCGGCGGCCGTGGTCGCGTGCGACCTGGCGGCCGGGCTGAAGGCGTCCGGCCGCACCCTGCTGGACGCGCTGGACCAGCTCGCCGTCGACCACGGCCTGCACCTGACCGACCAGGTGTCGCTGCGGTTCACCGACCTGAGCCGGATCGGCGCGTTGATGGCCCGGTTGCGCGCCGCGCCGCCCGCGGGCTACGCGTTCGAGGACCTGCTGCCCGGGGCCGACGTGGTCCGGCTGACCGGTGAAGGCGTGCGGGTGGTCGTGCGGCCGTCCGGCACCGAACCGAAGCTGAAGGCGTACCTGGAGGTCGTGGAACCGGTGTCCGACGACCTGCCGGCCGCCCGCGCGCGGGCCCGGGACCGGCTGGCCGCGCTGCGGGCTCAGGTGTCCGAGCTGCTCGTGGACTGAGCGGTCACGACGCCAGGGCGATCAGCAGGCACAGCACGGCGACGGCGAGCGCACCGCCCGCCACCAGGTAAGGGCGCCTGGTCGGCGGGCTCACCGGGCGCGACCTGTGCTGCGTGACGGCGGCCACCGAGATGCGGCCGGAGATGTAGCTGGCGGTGCAGAGCGCGACGCCGGTCGCGAGGATCATCGTGTTGACGTCCCACGGGCTGTGGTCGACCCCCGGCCACAGGGCGATGAAGACCAGCGGCAGGCCGATCAACCCCACCCCGATCCCGACCCCCGCGCCCCAGGTGATCCGCCGGTTCCGCTTCATCGTGGCGATGCTGCGAGTTTCCATGACTCCCTCCCGGTCACTACCCACTGTAAGACGTGCGACGGCCCCGCCGGTTCCGCGCACCGCTTGTCGATCTTGCTACGCCGACCGCCGCGCCCGTCACCCGGCCACTCGCCCACCGCGTTGACCAGGTGGAACGGCTCGCCGGACGTGATCGGCGACGCCGAGCGGTTGCCGCGCCGTGCCGATCGCGGCAACCTGGGCCGCGTGCCCCGCCTGCTGATCGTGCACCACACACCGTCGCCCGCCATGCAGGAGCTGTTCGAGGCGGTGCTGGAGGGGGCGACCGACCCCGAGATCGAGGACGTCGAGGTCATCCGGCGGCCCGCGCTCTCGGCCACCGCGTCCGACGTGCTCGAAGCCGACGGCTACCTGCTCGGCACACCCGCCAACATCGGCTACATCAGCGGCGCGCTCAAGCACTTCTTCGACACGATCTACTACCCCTGCCTGGACGCCACGCGCGGTCGGCCGTTCGGGGCCTACGTGCACGGCAACCTGGGCGCGGAGGGCGCGCTGAAGGCGTTGCGGGACATCACGGCCGGGTTGGGGTGGCGGCCGGTGGCGGAGACGCTGAGCCTCGCCGGCGCGCCGGACGCCGACGCCCGGGAGCGGTGCCGGGAACTGGGCGCCACGGTCGCCGCGACGTTGACGTGATCACCGACGGCCCGGTCCACGACACCCCGATGTGATCGGTAACGCCCGGCCTCCCTCCTCCGACAGACTGCCGCGACGAGATGTGGAGGCAGTCGATGACCCAGCCAGTCGGTCCACCGCCGATGTGCGGTTCCTGCGGCGCGTACTTGCAGCCGCCGAGCGTCAACTGCGCCGTGTGCGGTGCGACGCAGTGGCCCGTGACGCAGGCCCCGCCCCCGGTGCACCAGCCCGTGCACCCGCTCGCGCACCCGGCGCCGCACGGGATGCACATGGGCGGTGTGGTCACCGCCAAGAACCCCGGCATCGCGGTGCTGCTGTCCCTGCTGTGGCTCGGGGCGGGCAACCTCTACGCGGGTCAGACGGCGCTCGGCGTGGTTCTGCTGCTGGTCAACTTCCCGCTGATCCTGCTGGCCATGACGGTGCTCGGGCTGATCGTCGCGTTCCCGGTGTGGGTCGTGCTGGTGGTCGTGTCGATCGTGCTGGCCATGCAGGGCGCGAAGGACTTCAACCGGCGCAACGGCATCGTGGTGCGGTAGCGGCGGCGGCTACCGGCCCGGCGTCGGCAGCACCTCGGTCGGGTAGCGGTCGCCGGCGACCGAGCCGGCGGGCACGGCGGCGGCGATGCGGGCCGACTGCGCCTCGGTGAGCTCCAGGTCCGCGGCGGCGGCGTTCTCCTCCACGTACTTCACCCGCTTGGTGCCGGGGATCGGCACCGCGCCCTGGTGGTGGACCCACGCCAGCGCGATCTGCGCCGCCGTCACGTCGTGCTCCCGCGCCACCTCGCGCAGCGACTCGACCAGCGCCAGGTTCCGGTCGAAGTTCCCCGCCGCGAACCGGGGCTGGCCGACCAGGCGGAAGTCACCGGCCGCGAAGTCGTCCTTCGACGTGTAGCGGCCGGTGAGGAAGCCCCGGCCCAGCGGCGAGTAGGCGACGACGCCGATGCCCAGCTCGCGGCACGTGGGCACGACCTCGTCCTCGATGTCGCGCGACCACAGCGACCACTCGGTCTGCACGGCCGCGACGGGGTGCACGGCGTGCGCGCGCCGGATCGTGTCCGCGCCCGCCTCGGACAGGCCGATGTGCCGGACCTTGCCCTGCTCGACCAGCTCGGCCATCGCGCCCACGGTCTCCTCGATCGGCACCTCCGGGTCGACGCGGTGCTGGTAGTACAGGTCGACGTGGTCCGTGCCCAGGCGGCGCAGCGAGGCGTCGGCGGCCTGCCTGACGTACTCCGGGTCACCCCGCAGGCCCCACTCCGACCGGGGCTGCCCGGGTTCGCGGACGACGGCGAACTTCGTCGCCAGCACCACCTCGTCCCGGCGGCCCCGGATCGCCCGGCCGACCAGCTCCTCGTTGGTGAACGGCCCGTACATGTCGGCCGTGTCGAGGAACGTGACGCCCAGGTCCAGGGCGCGGTGGATGGTGGCGGCGGACTCGGCCTCGTCGCCGGGGCCGTAGAAGTCGCTCATGCCCATGCAGCCCAAGCCCTGCGCGCTCACCTCGAGCGCGCCCAACCGGCGCTTCTCCACGGTCGTCCTCCTCAGCTCACTTGTTCGACAGCGCCAGGAACTCCGGCGGGTACCGGTCGCCCGCCACGGTGGGCGCGGCGGCCTCGATCGCGCGGAGCTCGTCCGCGCTCAGCTCCAGGTCGGCGGCGGCGACGTTCTCCTCCAGGTACCCCACCCGCTTGGTGCCCGGGATCGGGACGACGTGCTCACCCCGGTGGTGTACCCACGCCAGCGCCAGTTGCCCGGCCGTGACGCCGCGTTCGGCGGCCAGCGCGCGCAGGGCGTCCACGATGGCTGTGTTGCGGGCGAGGTTCTCCTCGGCGAACCGGGGCAGGCCGCGGCGCATGTCGTCCTCGGCCAGGTCGGCGACGGACGTGACCCGGCCGGTCAGGAAGCCGCGGCCCAGCGGCGAGAACGGCACGATGCCGATGCCCAGCTCGCGGCACGTCGGCGCGACCTCGGCCTCCACGTCGCGCGTCCACAGCGACCACTCGCTCTGCAGGGCGCTGATCGGGTGCACGGCGTGCGCGCGGCGGATCGTCGCGGCGCCCGCCTCGGACAGGCCGAGGTGCCGGACCTTGCCCTCGGCGACCAGCTCGGCCATCGCGCCCACGGTCTCCTCGATCGGCACGTCCGGGTCGACGCGGTGCTGGTAGTACAGGTCCACGTGGTCCGTGCCCAGGCGGCGCAACGACGCCTCGACGGCCCGCTTGACGTAGGCGGCGTCACCGCGCGGCCTGCGGTCCGGGTCGCCGAGCCCGAACTTGGTCGCGAGCACGACCTCGTCCCGGCGGCCCTTGATCGCCCGCCCCACCAGCTCCTCGTTCGCGCCCGCGCCGTAGACGTCCGCGGTGTCGAGGAGCGTGACGCCCAGGTCCAGGGCGCGGTGGACAGTGGCGACCGACTCGGCCTCGTCACCGGCGCCGTAGGACTGGCTCATGCCCATGCAGCCCAGGCCCTGGTCGCCGACCAGGAGCCCGCCCAGCGACCTCACGCGGTCATCCCCTCGATGAACGTGTGCTCGATCTGCTCGTAGTGCGTGATCTTGTACTCGATCACCTCCAGGCACGACTGGAGCTCGGCGACGCGCGCGCGGACCGAGGCGCGGTGCTCGAACAGCATCTGCTTGCGGCGCCCGGCGGTGGCCGCGCCGCTGTGCCTGAGCTGCGCGTACTCGCGCATCATCCGGATGGGCATGCCGGTGGTGCGCAGCCGGGTCAGGAAGACCAGCCAGCCGAGGTCGTCGTCGCTGTAGCTGCGCCGCCCGCCGGAGTCCCGGGCGGGCGGGTCGACCAGGCCGATCCGTTCGTAGTAGCGCAGGGTGTCGATCGACAACCCACTGCGCTCGGCCGCTTGAGCGATCGAGTAAGTCACGGTGTGACCGTAGGAGCTGGAGTGCACTCCAGGTCAACCCGGTTCGGGGTATCCGGCGCCGTCACCCGGTCGTGGGGGCCGGTCGGTCACTCGTCCTTGGGCGTTCCCCATGCTTCCAGGTGGGCGGCCATGCCGCCGACGTCGATCTGCTCCCGGCCGAGCGCGCGCACCAGGTCGAGGGCTTCGTCCTCCTCCGCGTCGACCCACCAGCCGTTGATGTCGCACAAGGTCACGGCGGCGACCCAGCCCAGCCGCCAGTTGCCCTCGGCCAACGGGCGCGTGCGGACGATGGAGTCGAGCAACGCGGAAGCTTTGAGCCAGAGCGTGTCGTACGCCTCGACCCCCAGCACTGTGGCCCTGGGGCGGTGGGCTGCGGAGTCGAGGAGACCTAAGTCGCGCACGACCAGATCCCCGCCGGTGACGGCGGTCGCCAGCACGAGCAAGTCGCCGGCGTCGAGGTAGTTGACCACTGCTTGACGCGCTCCCTGTCCTGAGCGGTGGCGACTCCGGCACGACCACGCCGCGATCTGGGCGTGTTTCGTCCCATCACCCACCCCCTCAGGTCCGTTTCGCCTCCCCGCCCCGCGGGCGGTGAGGATGCTGTCGGCCGCGTTGTGCGCCGAAGCGCAACCTGGACGCAGCCCGATCTTCAACGGCGCACCATACCGGTGTGCTTCGGACCACCGTGGACGTTCACAGAGGTAGAGGGGTGAACGTCCTA
The DNA here is from genome assembly GCF_016695385.1 of Saccharothrix sp. 6-C. Lineage (NCBI taxonomy): Bacteria > Bacillati > Actinomycetota > Actinomycetes > Pseudonocardiales > Pseudonocardiaceae > Saccharothrix > Saccharothrix sp. 6-C. The sequence goes on from NZ_CP064192.1 coordinate 7,629,690, forward strand.
TGCCGCGCCGGTTGAGCTGCATGGATCGATCTTATCGAACATATGTTCGAACGGCGAGCGCGTGCGGGGGTGTCACCCGAAGGTGTGGCAGTGGGTAATCGGTCGGGCGCCCTCGGTACGGGATCCCGCAATCAGGAGGGACCGGATCAGGCGGAGCCGAGGCGGTCGAGGAGTCCTCGGTACTTGGGGAGCACGCGTCCGAGGACCTCGGAGAGTTGCTCCTCCTTCTGCAGCCGGGCCCACCGCTCGGCCAACGCCAAGCGCACGACCTCCTGCTTCGAACGGCCCTCGGCTGCGGCGAGTTCGTCGAGCCGCCGGTTCTCCTCGTCGCTCAGACGCAGAGTCATCGCCATGGGAAACGACGGTACCAACTTGATACCACGATGGCCAGGCCGCGAATTATAACAGTGTTGCGATACGATGCCCCGGTGCCACGACCGAAGACACACGACGATGCGCTCCGCGGCCGGCTGCTCGAGCGGGCGGGCGAACTGCTGTCCACCGAAGGCCCTGGAGCTCTGAGCTTGCGCAGGCTCGCGGCGGATGTCAACACCTCGACCACGGCCGTGTACTCGCTGTTCGGCGGCAAACCGGCGCTGCTGAACGCCGTGTACGAGGAGGCGTTCCGCCGATTCGGTGAACGCATCGCGACCGTGCCGCAGACCGACGACCCGGTGGAGGACCTCGTCCAGATCGGCCTGGCGTACCGCCAGAGCGCGCTGGCCGACCCGCAGTTCTACCTGGTGATGTTCAGCAAGGTCGTGCCGAACTTCGAGCCGTCCGACGAGACGAAGGAAGCGGCCGTGCAGACGTTCCTGCCGGTGGTGCGGGACGTCGGCCGCGCGGTCGAGTCGGGCGCGTTCACCCAGGAGCCGCCGGAGCGGATCGCGTTGGCGATGTGGGGCATGGTGCACGGCCTCGTCAGCCTGGAGCTCAACGGCAACCTGCCGCCGGGGGTCGAGATCGCCCCGGTCTACGAGCGCGCCCTGCGCGCGCAGGCGGACGGCTGGCGCGTCGTGAAGTAGGTGGGGCCCGGGGAGGTGGCCGCCGCGAAACCTCCCCGGACCCCGTGGACCGTCCCGTCAGGACAGTCCGCTGGTGAGCGCCTTGATCAGCTCGCCGTCGGCGGTGTCGCCGTCGAGCGACCAGATCATCGCGCCGCCAAGGCGCCGGTCGGCCACGTAGCGCCCCTTGCGCTTCATCTCGACCGGGTCGTCCCAGGTCCAGAACGTGGCGCCGTCGAACAACCACGCGTGACCGGCCTTGGCATCCCGGTGCACGGTGAACTTCGCCAGCTGCGCCTTGAGGATCCGGTAGTCCTCGTACCCGGCCTCGTAGGTCGCGGGCGCGGGGCCGGCGGCGGGCTGGAACAGGCCGTCGCCCTCGTTCCGCACGCCGGTCCAGCCCCGGCTGTAGAACGGCACGCCCATCACGACCTTGCTCTTCGGCGCGCCGTTGCGCAGGTAGTGGTCGATCGCGACCTGCGAGCTGAACGGCGGCGCCGTCGGGTCCGCGGCGGGGGTGCGGATCGCCGACTGCTGGTTGGTCACCGGCTCCCAGGCGCCGTGGTAGTCGTAGCCCTGGATCGTGCCGAACGTCAGCAGCTCGAAGACCTTCCGGACCTCGAAGCCCCGGTCGACCTGCGCGGGGTTGGCGGGCAGGAACGCGGTGAGGTCGTAGCGCTCGCCGGTGCGCCGGGTCAGCCTGCCCAGCTGCTCGCGGTACTCCACGAGCAGCGCGGTGAAGTTCCGCTTGTCCTCGGGCCGCACGACGTTGCCGGGCGCGGCCTCGGACGACGGCCACTCCCAGTCGAGGTCGACGCCGTCGAACACACCGGCCGCCGCACCGGGGGCGGCGTCGGGCAGGTTGCCCTTGAGCCACATGTCGAGGCAGGACGCCACGTGCGCGGCGCGCGACTCGGGGGTGAGGGCGGCGTTGGAGAAGTACTTCGACCCGGTCCAGCCGCCGAGCGAGATGTTGATCCGCAGCTTCGGGTACTTGGCCTTGAGCTGCTTGAGCTGGTTGAGGTTGCCCGACAGCGGCTGGCCCGCGACGTCGGCCTTGCCGTTGACGCTCTGCTCGGCGGCGAAGGGCCGCTGGTAGTCCGCCCACGGGTCGGCGCTGACGCACTTGCCGGACTCGTCGAGGAAGCCGAAGGCGTAGTTGAGGTGGGTGAGCCGCGGCGCGGTGCCGTTGGCCACGAGGTCGCGCACCAGGAAGTTGCGGTCGTAGCCGCTCCACTGGGTGTAGTACCCGACGACGCGCTCGCTCCTGCCGTGCCCGTCGCGGCCGTCGTGCCGGTCGTGGGCGACGGCCTGCGGCGCCAGGGACACGGTCATCGCCGTGGCCAGGAGGGCGGGGAGCACCCATCTCCTGCTCGACATGCTTCTCCTCGCGTGACTCCGGGTGTGGTCCAGACCACGGTAGTGATGAGGTCTAGACCACCTCTACGGCCGTTCGGCCGAATCCGGTAATGCGAATTGTTCTCACGTGCGTTGCAAACTTTTGCATGTGCGAGGTCGGTGGTGACCGCGCTAGCTTCGGCGTTGCTCAAGTTTGAACACTACGACCGCAGGGGGAAGTTGTGACGATCCTGGTCACCGGGGCGACGGGCACGACCGGAGGCGCGGTGGTGCGGCAGCTGGCGGCGGCGGGCGTGCCGGTGAAGGCGTTGACGCGCAACCCGGCACGGGCCGCGGTGCCCGAGGGCGTGGAGGTGGTGGGAGGCGACCTGACGCGGCCGGCCGAGCTGCCGTTGGCGGGCGTGACAGGGGTGTTCCTGTTGGCGGCGATCGAGTCGGACGACGCGGTGGCCCACGCGCGGGCGTTCCTGGACCGCGCGCCGGACTTGCGGCGGGTGGTGTTCCTGTCGAGCAGCGCGGTGACCGTCCGGCGGCCGGGCAGCTACGAGCTGCACCACGACGTGGAGCGGGTGGTCGAGGCGTCCGGCGTGGCGTGGACCCACGTGCGGCCGGGCGAGTTCATGGCGAACAAGATGGTGTGGGCGCGGACGATCCGGGAGGAAGGCGTGGTGCGGGCGCCGTTCCCGGAGTCGGTCGGGGCGCCGGTGCACGAGGACGACGTGGCCGAGGTGGCGGTGCACGCGCTGCTGCGCGACGGGCACGCCGGCAAGGCGTACACGTTGAGCGGCCCGGAAGCCCTGACGCACGTCGAACAAGCCGCGGCGATCGGTCGCGGCCTGGGCCGCCCGATCCGCTTCGAACGCCTGACCTACGGCCAGGCCCGCGCGACCCTCATCCGCGACGAGGGCCTGCCCTACGACGTCGCCGAGTACCTGCTCGGCTACATGGCCCAGCACAACGAGGAACCGGCTTCCGTGACCCCCGACTTCACCACCGTCACGGGCCACCCGGGCCGCACCCTCTCCACCTGGGCCGCCGACCACTCCACCACCCTGACCCTCCCTTAACCCCGAGAGTCCAACCTCCAGCTCCCGCGTGTCCTACGTTCGCGTCGCGCGTGTCCTACATTCGGAACACCCGAGTTGAACGCTCAGAACAGTCGATCTTGTCCTGAGCGTTCAACTCGGGGTACCGGAACGTAGGACACGCGCGTTCCGAACGTAGGACACGCGGGGTCAGTGGACGGCGCCGTATTGGCGGTCGCCGGCGTCGCCCAGGCCGGGGACGATGAAGCCCGAGTCGTTGAGGCGCTCGTCGATGCTGGCGGTGACCAGGCGGATCGGGTGGGCCGAGTCTTCGAGGTGCTTGATGCCCTCGGGGGCGGCCAGGGCGCAGATCGCCGTCACGTCGGTCGCGCCCCGGTCGGTCAGCAGGCGGATCGTGTAGGCCATGGAGCCGCCGGTGGCGAGCATCGGGTCCAGCACGAAGACGGGACGGCCGGCCAGCGAGTCCGGCAGCGACTCCATGTACGGCGTCGGCTGGAGGGTCTCCTCGTCCCGCGCCAGGCCGACGAAGCCCATCTGCGCGTCCGGGATCAGCTTGTGCGCCTGGTCCGCCATGCCGAGGCCGGCCCGCAGCACCGGCACCAGCAGCGGCGGGTTGGCCAGGCGGTAGCCGGTGGTCCGGGCGACCGGCGTGTGCACCCGCTCCTCGGCCACGGGCAGGTCGCGCGTGGCCTCGTACACCAGCATCACGGTCAGCTCGTGCAGCGCGGCGCGGAACGCCGCGTTGTCCGTGCGGGCGTCACGCATGGTGGTCAGCCGCGCCCTGGCCAGTGGGTGATCGACAACGAGGACGTCCATGGTCGAACAGTATGTGGTACCTCTGACCGGTGCCCGACGGCTCGTCGCCCCGGCTCGGTGGTCCGCTTCGAGGACGCGGCGGGCCGAACCGCCGGGGCGGGAACGGCAGGCGGTGGGCCGGTTCGGTTCGGGGTTGACGGAGTGCTGCCGGGGGTAACGAACTGACATGGCCGACCACGTGCGGATCGGGGTTCTTGGGGCGGCGCGGATCGTGCCGGCGGCGTTGGTCCGGCCGGGGCGGTCCGTGGCGTCGGTGGAGGTGGCGGCGATCGCGGCGCGGGAGGTCGGGCGGGCGCAGGAGTTCGCTGACCGGTTCGGCATTCCCCAGGTCCACGGGAGCTACGACGAGCTGTTGGACGACCCGAACGTGGACGCGGTCTACGTGCCGCTGCCCAACGGGTTGCACGGGAAGTGGACGTTGGCGGCGTTGGCGGCCGGGAAGCACGTGCTGTGCGAGAAGCCGTTCGCGGCCAACGCGGACGAGGCGGCGGAGGTCGCGGCGGCGGCGAAGAGCAGCGGGCTGGTGGTGATGGAGGCGTTCCACTACCGGTACCACCCGTTGGCGCTGCGGTTGGCGGAAGTGGTCGCGGAGTTGGGCGAGCTGCGGCACGTGGAGGCGCGCCTGGCGTTCCCGATGCCGAAGTTCAAGGACATCCGGTACTCGCTGGACCTGGCCGGCGGGGCGTTGATGGACGCCGGGTGCTACGCGGTGAACATGGTGCGGTACCTGGGCGGTGACGAGCCGGAGGTGAAGTCGGCGCGGGCGTTGCTGAAGGGCGAGGGCGTCGACCGGGCGATGCGGGCGGAGCTGAAGTTCCCCGCCGGGCACACCGGGACCGTGGTGACGTCGATGTGGTCGCGGTCGTTGCTGAGGCTCTCGGCGAAGGTGTTGGGCGCCAACGGCGAGCTGCGCGTGTTCAACCCGTTCTCGCCGCAGCACGGGCACCGGCTCACGGTGAAGCTGGACGGCCACCGGCGGGTCGAGCGGTTCGACCGGCGGCCGTCGTACGAGTACCAGCTGGAGGCGTTCGCCGACGCCGTGCTGCACGGCAAGCCGTTCCCCACGACGGCGGACGACGCGGTGGCCACGATGCGGGTCGTGGACGACATCTACCGGGCCGCCGGCCTGCCGGTCCGTCAGCCGAGCTGACCAGGTCGCCGGTGCGCGTCGCCGGCCTGGCGGGAACCGCGGCGGCCATGCGTTCCTCCAAGGGGAGTACCGCCTGGCGAAGGCCACTGCCCCGAGGAGCACCGGATGGACGTCACGCGAACGAGCAGCCGTTCCCGTCCGCTGCGGTGGCTCGTCGTCCTCGTCGCGGCCGTGGCGTTGGTCGGGTGCCAGGACCGGGCCGAACCGGCGGCGAAGTCCGGGACCGGGGAGCTGCGGACCGACCCGGAACCGCTCGTCGAGCGCTTCCCGGTGCTCGCGGCGCTGGAAGGCGCGCGGTGGATGTCCGGCACGTTCGGCCGTGCCGACGTGCCCGGACCGTCGACCTACTGGATCGACGCGGTCGTGACGCTGCCGGCGGCCGAGGTCGAGCGGGTGCGGTCGGCTTGCGCGCCGGCCGACGAGGGCCGGGCGCCGGACGTGGTGGCAGGCCTGCGCGCCGAGTTGCCGGGCGGGCCGTTCCTGACCGGGGACGCGCTGGACGCGGCGTTCGACCACGAACGCTGGCACGTGTCGGCCTTCCTCGACCCGAAATCCGCCCGACTCGTGCTCATCGCGACAGGAACGTGAGCATCCTCTCCTAGACTCACCCGTGTGAGCGACGAGCTGGTGCCGGACCCCCGTCAGATGCGTGCCTCGGACGCCGACCGCGAGAAGGTGGCCCAGGTGCTCCAGCAGGCGCACGGCGAAGGCAGGCTCGACCTGCACGAGCTGGACGAACGCCTGGCGGCGGTGTACTCGGCCAAGACCTACGGCGAGCTGGTGCCGCTGACCGCCGACCTGGGCGTGCCCGCGCCGTCGGTGATGCCCCTGCCGATGACGCAGAACGCGCCCGCGTCGCGCATCGGCGGCACGCCCGGCTCCACGGTCTCGTTCGCGTTCTGGTCGGGTGTGGAGCGGCGCGGCGAGTGGGTCGTGCCGCCGACGCACACGGCGGTGGCGGTCATGGGCGGTGTCGAGCTGGACCTGACCCGGGCCCGCTTCTCGCAGGGCGAGACGACCATCAACGCCTACGCGCTCATGGGCGCGGTGGAGATCATCGTGCCGGAGGACGTCACCGTCCGCGTGTCCGGCATCGGCTTCATGGGCGCGTTCGAGGACGCCACGCACAAGGGCGCGCCGACTATCCCCGGCGGCCCGATCGTGAACATCACCGGGTTCGCGATGATGGGCGCGGTCGAGGTGAAGCGGCCGAAGAAGAAGAAACTCAAGGGTCGCTCCCACGACGAGCTGGAGGGCTAGCCCGAGCGTGCGGGTGAGGTGGCCGAGCCCTGCTTTTGCCCGCCTGACCTGCCCGAAGTCGCTCACTTAGGACGGCCGTCCCATTCCGCCTAGACTCGGCGGCATGGCTGCTCCATCGACAACGCCGTCGCTGCCCCCGGCGCTCGCGGACGCCGTCCGTGACGACGCGTCGCTGCGCCGGTTCCTGCACGGACTGCCCGGTGTGGACCAGGTCGGCGTCGAACAGCGCGCGGCCGGTCTGGGCACTCGCAGCATCAAGAAGGCCGCCAAGATGTGGGCCATCGACACCGCCATCGGCATGGTCGACCTGACCACGCTGGAAGGCGCGGACACGCACGGCAAGGTGCGGTCGCTCGCGGCGAAGGCGCGGCGGCCCGACCCGGACGACCCGGACGTGCCGAAGGTCGCCGCCGTCTGCGTGTACCCGGACATGGTGGAGACGGCCGTCGAGGAGCTGCGGGGCACCGGGGTCGGCGTCGCCAGCGTCGCGACCGCGTTCCCGTCCGGCCGGTCGAGCCTGAAGGTGAAGCTGGAGGACACCGCCTACGCCGTCGACGCGGGCGCCACCGAGATCGACATGGTGATCGACCGGGGCGCGTTCCTGTCCGGCCGGTACGGGCAGGTGTTCGACGAGATCGCGCAGGTCAAGCGGGCCTGCGGGGACGCGCACCTGAAGGTGATCCTGGAGACCGGCGAGCTCGCGACCTACGACAACGTGCGCCGCGCGTCCTGGCTCGGCCTGCTCGCGGGCGGCGACTTCATCAAGACGTCGACCGGCAAGGTCTCCCCCGCCGCGACGCTGCCGGTCACGCACGTGATGTTGCAGGCCGTCCGCGACTGGCACGCCCAGACCGGCGAGCTCAGGGGTGTGAAGCCCGCCGGCGGCATCCGCACGACCAAGGACGCGATCAAGTACCTGGTCGCGGTGCACGAGGTCGCGGGACCGGAGTGGCTGACCCCGACCCTGTTCCGCTTCGGTGCCTCCACGCTGCTCAACGACCTGCTGATGCAGCGGCGCACCCAGTTGGCCGGCCACTACAGCGGCCCCGATTACGTGACGGTGGACTGACATGTGGGAATACGCGCCCGCGCCCGAATCACGGGACATCGCGAACCTCAAGCCGAACTACCGGATGTTCATCGACGGCCAGTTCGTCGAAGGCGCCGGTGAGCCGCTGAAGACCGTCAACCCCGGCACGGAGGAGGTGCTGGCCGAGGTCTCCACGGCCGCGCCGGCGGACGTCGACAAGGCCGTGAAGGCCGCGCGCCGCGCCTACGACCGGGTCTGGGGCCGGATGCCCGGCGCCGAGCGCGCCAAGTACATCTTCCGCATCGCCCGCCTGATCCAGGAGCGGTCGCGGGAGCTGGCGGTGCTGGAGTCGCTGGACAACGGCAAGCCCATCAAGGAATCACGTGACGTGGACGTGCCGACGGCCGCCGCGCACTTCTTCTACCACGCGGGCTGGGCGGACAAGCTCGGCTACGCGGGCCTCGGCCCCGACCCGCGCCCGCTCGGCGTGGCGGGCCAGGTCATCCCGTGGAACTTCCCGCTGATGATGGCGGCGTGGAAGATCGCGCCCGCGCTGGCGACCGGCAACACGGTGGTGATCAAGCCCGCCGAGACGACGCCGCTGAGCGCGCTGGTGCTGGCCGAGATCATCCAGCAGGCCGACCTGCCGCCCGGGGTGGTGAACATCCTCGCCGGCGCGGGTGACGTCGGCTCGGCCGTCGTGTCGCACCCGGACGTGGACAAGGTGGCGTTCACCGGGTCGACCGAGGTCGGCAAGCTCATCCAGCGGCAGCTGGCCGGCACCGGCCGCAAGCTCACCCTGGAGCTGGGCGGCAAGGCGGCGAACATCGTGTTCGACGACGCGCCGCTGGACCAGGCGGTCGAGGGCATCGTCAACGGCATCTTCTTCAACCAGGGCCACGTGTGCTGCGCGGGCTCGCGGCTGCTGGTGCAGGAGTCGGTGGCCGACGAGCTGCTGGAGAAGCTGCACGCCCGCGTGTCCACGTTGCGCGTCGGCGACCCGCTGGACAAGAACACCGACGTCGGCGCGATCAACTCGCGCGAGCAGCTGACGAAGATCCAGGAACTGGTCGAGACGGGCGAAGCCGAGGGCGCGCAGCGGTGGACGTCCGCGTGCCCGTTGCCGGACAAGGGCTTCTACTTCGCGCCGACGGTGTTCTCCAACGTGTCGCAGGCGATGCGGATCGCGCGCGAGGAGATCTTCGGCCCGGTGCTGTCGGTGCTCACGTTCCGCACGCCGGACGAGGCCGTGGCCAAGGCGAACAACACGCCCTACGGGCTGTCGGCCGGCATCTGGACCGAGAAGGGGTCGCGCATCCTGTGGGCGGCGCAGAGGATGCGCGCCGGCGTGGTGTGGGCCAACACGTTCAACCGCTTCGACCCGACCGCCCCGTTCGGCGGCTACCAGGAGTCGGGCTTCGGCCGCGAAGGCGGTCGCACCGGGCTGGAGGCGTACCTCGATGTCTGAGAACCGGATCGCGGTCACGAAGACGTACAAGCTCTACATCGGCGGCGCGTTCCCCCGGTCGGAGTCCGGCCGGTCCTACCCGGTGGTGGACGCGAAGGGCGCGTTCCTGGCGAACGCGGCGCAGGGTTCGCGCAAGGACGCCCGGGACGCGGTCGCGGCGGCGCGCAAGGCGTTCCCCGGCTGGGCGGGCGCCACGGCGTACAACCGGGGGCAGGTGCTGTTCCGGGTGGCCGAGGTGCTGGAGGGCCGGCGGGAGCAGTTCACCGCCGAGGTCGCCGCGTGCGAGGGCGTCGCGGTGAAGAAGGCGCAGTCGCTGGTGGACGCGGCCATCGACCGGTGGGTCTGGTACGCGGGGTGGACCGACAAGGTCGCCACGGTGCTCGGCGCGTCGAACCCGGTGGCCGGGCCGTACTTCTCGTTCTCCGTGCCGGAGCCGACGGGCGTGGTCGCGGTGCTCGCGCCGCAGCAGTCGTCGCTGCTGGGGCTGATCAGCGCGGTGGCGCCGGTGATCGCGACCGGCAACACGGCGGTGGTCGTGACGTCGCAGGACCGGCCGTTGCCCGCGGTGACGTTGTCGGAGGTGCTGGCGACCTCCGACCTGCCCGGTGGTGTGGTGAACGTGCTGACCGGGCGCACGGCGGAGATCGCGCCGTGGCTGGCGTCGCACGCGGACGTGAACGCGCTGGACCTGACCGGCGCCCCGGAGTCGACGCGGGCCGACCTGGAGCGCGCGGCGGCGGGCACGGTGAAGCGCGTGCTGCGGGCGCGCCCGTCGGAGGACTTCACCCGCGAGCCGGACCTGGCCCGGCTGCGGGCGTTCCTGGAGATGAAGACGGTCTGGCACCCGATCGGCGTTTAGCGCCGGCAGCCGAACCAGCTGTAGGCGAGCAGGCCGGTGCAGCCGAGCACGACCGCGGTGACGGTGGCCGAGGTGGTGCCGGCCGGTTGCACCGGCCAGGTCAGCAGGCGGCTGAGCCAGTGGTCGTCGAAGGACGGGACGACGAGCGTCACGCCGGTCCAGCCGATCGGCAACGCCCACGCGGCGCGGGCGCCGAGCAGCAGCGCGCCGAGCGCGGCCGAGCCGCCCAGGCCGACGACGTCGCGGACCACCAACGCGTCCGGGGCGATCGGGGCGGTGACCCGGCCCGCGGCCAGCAGCAGCGCGACGACGAACGCGCCGCCCAGCAGCAGGTGCGCGGCCCGGCGGGGCGGCCAGCCGAACGCGGCGGTGCGGTCGAGCGCCCGGTCGTGCCCGTCGAGACCGGTCGAGACGGCGGCCACCCCGAGGGCCGCGCCGAACGCGGCGAGCCGCGGGCTGCCGTCGGTCTCGGCGAGGGCGGCCAGCGCCGCCACGCCGACCGCCACGACCGCCGCCGACACCGGGACCCCTCGGGAGCGGGCGTAGAGCGCCACCCACCGCGTCACGTGGTGCCCGCCATCAGGGTGGTGAGGGCGTCGCCCGCGCAGGCCGCCTGCGTGTCGCGCGCCGCCTGGACGCGGGCCGCCTGGTCGGGTCCGGGCAGGGAGCGCAGGTGCTCCCACGCCTCGGCGGCCAGGCCGTCGGTCTCCCTGCTCACCCACGACCGGTACATCGGCAGTGGCTCGAAGCGGCCGGTCAGCCACGCCGTCATCACCGTGCGGGCGGCCAGCTCCCGGGCGCCCGCGGCCGGGACGTACTGGCCGTAGCAGGAGCGCGTGCCCGCGCCCGCGACCAGGTACGCCGTCACCTGCTCGGCCGTCGGCGGCACGCGGCGGAAGTACGTGAACTCGTCCAGGTGCACCCACACCGCCTCCGCCGGCTCGGGACCGCGCCCGTCCACCGGGCGGACGGGCGCGGCCACCTCGCGCACCGACGTCGGCGGGGAGGGCAGCTTCGCCAGCGCCCGCAGCGCCTCCCGCGCGGGCCCCGTCAACGCGGGCCGCTCGTCCTCGTGCGCCCGGGTCAGGCACAGCCCTTCGTGGCAGACCAGCTCCGCGGCCGCCGCGTCGGGCGTCCACACCCCCTCCGGCGCGGAGGGCAGCAACGGCACCGCCACGGCGCCCGCCATCAGCAGCGGCAGCACGCCCGGCCACGCCCGCCGCAGCGCCACCAGCAGGAACCCCGCCGCCGCCACCCCGGCGAACCACACCGCCTGCACCGCGGTCACCGACCACGCCACCGACGCGAACACCGTCACCGGCGACGGCAGCGAAGGCAGCAGCAGCGTCCAGCGGAACGCGCCGGCGGCGGGCTCCAGCCCGAGCACCATCAGCGCGAACCCGGCGACCGCCAGCGCGGGCGGCGTCAACGGCGAGGGCGCCAGCCTGCCCACACCCATGCCCAGCCACGCGCCCCCGACCAGGGCCAGCACGCCGACCAGCGCCACCGGCAGCCACCCGAGGTGGAAGTAGTCCGTCGCCGACGCCACCTGCACCGCGCCGACGGCGGACACCACCGCGTAGCCCGCGGTCAGCGCGACGGCCACCGCGCCGAACGTCCACGCCACCCGCTGCGCGCGGGGCCGCGGCGTGGAGCCGAACAGCTCCTCCACCCCCGACCGCCGGTCCCGCAGCCCCTGCAACCCGCCCGCGCCGAGCGCCAGCGGCCACACGAACAGGAACGTCAGCCTGATGAACTCGGCCGACGTCGTCCACTGCCGCGTCCACGCCGTGCTGTTCTTCATCGACGGGCCCCAGTGCAGCAGCCCCACCATGACCAGCACCGCCAGCACGCCGAGCACCGGCGCCGCGGTGCGCCTCAGCTCGATCCCGAGGATCCTCACCACGCACCGCCCAGCAGCGACGAGTAGCCGCGCTCGATGGGGCTGTCGCCGACGTCGTCCGGCCCGCCCGCCGCCGCCAGCTCGGCGGGCGTGCCCTGGAAGACCAGCTTGCCCGCGGCGACCAGCACGACGTCCGTGCAAGCCGCCGCGACGTCCTCGACCAGGTGCGTGGACACGACCACGCACGAGTCGGCGCCCAGTTCCTGCACCAGCTCCCGGAACCGGACCCGTTGACCGGGGTCCAGGCCGGCGGTCGGCTCGTCGAGCAGCAGCACCTCGGGGTCGTTCACGATCGCCTGCGCGATGCCCGCCCGCCGCACCATGCCGCCGGACAGCGACTTGAGCCGGTCGTCCGCGCGGTCGGCCAGCCCGACCCGTTCGACGGCCCGCTGCACCGCGCCGGGGACCTCGCGCTTCGGCATCTCCTTGAGCCAGGCCACGTACTCGACGAACTCGCGGACCGTGAACCGCTTGTAGTAGCCGAAGTCCTGCGGCAGGTAGCCGAGCGCGCGGCGCACCCGGCGCAGGTCCAGCCGCCCGGACACCGGCGTGCCCAACACCTCCAACGTGCCCGACACGGGCCGCAGCACGGTCGCCAGCGACCGGATCAGCGTGGTCTTGCCCGCGCCGTTCGGCCCGAGCAGCCCGTGCACGCCACGGCCGAGCCGCAGGTCCAGCCCGTCCACCGCCATCGTCCGGCCCGCGCGCACGCGCAGCCCCCTCGCCTCGACCTGCCAGGCGTACCCCGTCGGCGCGACTTCCGCCGCGCTCACCGCACGTGCCACGAGCCTTCCCTCCATCACAGCCGCCCGTAGGCCGCGGACCTCAAGAACACGGCGGCGGCGCCCCCGACGAGCACCGCCGCCCACACCGGCGCCGCGCCCGGCGCGAGCACACCGGGCACGTCGCCGACGACCACCGCCGGACCGATCACCAGCACCGCCCACGCGGACGCGGCGGCGACACCGGCCCGGCGCACCCCGATCAGGCCGCCGAGCGCGAGCGTCACCGCCGTGACGGCGAGGCACGGCAGCAGCCAGTACGCCGGTGACGCGCCGGCCAGCCAACCGCCGGCCAGCAGCACCGGCAGCACGGCCACGAGCACCGCGAACGTGCGGCGCAGCACCAGTTGCAGCCCGGCCCGGGGCGTGGACACGACCAGTTCGTGGGCCGGGTCCATCCCCCGCGACCACGCCGCCGCGACGCCGAGGACGGGCACGATCGGCGCGAGCAGCAGCACGCCGGACGACGCCGAGCCGCCCGGCAGCAGCCCGTCGAGCGACAGCGCCGCCAGCACCGCGAACGCCGTCATGGCCAGCCAGGGCGGCAGCGACGGCGTGGCCCACCGCGCGAGCCGGTGCCGTTGGCGGGCCGTTGTCCCGGTCGGCTCCAGCCCCGCCCACACGGCCGCGGTCAACGCCGTGACCTGCGGTGGGGCCACGTCGGCCAGGCGCAACCGGCACGTCTCGCACGTCTCCAGGTGGGCCTCGACCGCCCACAGCACGTCGGCGGGCAGGTCGTCGCCGGCCGCGTACCGGGCGATCGAGTCGGCGCTCGGGTGCTCGGTCATGACAGTGCCTCCCGCATCGCGATCCGGGCCCGCCGGGCGCGGGTCTTCACGGTGCCCTCGGGCACCCCGAGCAGCACCGCGGTCTCGCGCACGGTCAGCCCGTCCAGCACCATCGCCTGCAGCACCTGCCGCAGCTCGGGCGCCAGGTCGCGCAACGCGCCGCCGACGTCGTCGCCCAGCGCGCCCGCCAGCGCCTCGTCCTCGGCGGCGGGCGCGGTGCCGGCCGCCGGCAGCGGCAGCGCCTGGTGCGCGCGCCGGCGGAACGCGTCGACCAGCCGCCGGGCCGCGATCGTCCACAGCCAGCCGACCGCCGTGCCGTCGACCGCCGCGCCCGCGAAGGACCCCGCCGCCCGCCACACCGCCAGGTACGTCTCCTGCATGACCTCGGCCACGACCTGCTCGTCGGCGCACCGGCGGCGCAGTCGCACGGCCAGCCACGGCGACGTGCGGCGGTAGAGCTCTTCGAAGGCCGCGCGGTCGCCGCGGGCCACCGCGCGCACCAACTGCTCCTCGTTCACACCCGGCAAGACGCCCCGACCGCGGAAAAGGTTCTCACCGGTGAGTGACCTGGGTCACATCAGTACCAGGTGTTCTGGTCCTTGGCGGCGCTCACGTCGGCTTCGGCGGTGGCCCGGTGCGCCAGGGCCGCCACCGCCTCCTCCAACTCCCGCCGCACGTCACCGGGGTCGTCGGTCTCGACGGCGATCACCACCTCGCTGTGGCCCGCGCCGTCGTCGACGACGTCCAGCTCACCCCGGTAGCCGCCCTCCTCCCAGGAGACGCGGCGGCGGTCGTGGTCGATGCGCGGGGTCGCGCCGGACAACCCGGGCAGGTGCTGGGGCAGGCTCTGCGGGCGGGCGAGGAACTCGAACAGCTCCCGCGCGGCCATCTCGACCGGCGCCCGGTACTCGTAGCTGGTCATGGCCACGGGTACCCGGTCAGGCCGGGCTCATGACGATGTCGAACAGGTCGCGCAACGAGTCGTTCGACCTGATCAGGCTCTGCTCGCACGCGTCGATGAACGCGGCCCGGTCCAGCGCGTGCACGGCGACCCGCCAGCCCGCCTCGCGCGCCAGCTGGCGGAAGAACGCCCGCTGCGCGCGCCCGTTGCCCTCGCGGAACGGGTGCACGGCGTTGACCTCGGCGAAGTAGTGCGTGAACCGGTCGAGGAACGCGTCACGGGGCAGCCCGCGCAGGTAGCGCTCCTTCTTCAGGTCGTCGAACACGCCGGCCGAGTAGGGCTCGATCTGCCGCCACGCGGCGAACGACGCGGACTTGGCGATGTCGACCCGCCGGACCTCGCCGGCCCACGGGTAGAGGTCGCCGAAGATGCGGCGGTGGAAGGCACGCAGGTGGGCCAGGTCGTACAGGCCGGGCAGGGGTGACAGGGCGAGCTGCTCGACGCGCACCGTGCTCAGCCGCGCCTCGGCGACGGCGCACTCCAGCGGGTCCGTCAGGCCCAGGTTGTTGCGCAGCACCCCGGACGCCGGGTCCAGGTAGGGGTCTTCGTCCACTACCGGCGCAGCGCCTCGATCTCCCGCGCGATCGCCTCGTCCGCGGTCAGCTCGCCCGCCGCGACGGCCCGCATGGTGGCCACCACGTCGTCCGGGACGGCCAGGCCCTCCAGCCGGGCGCTGCCGACGGCCTCCTCGACGGCCTCCTCGGGACCGCTGGTCAACCGGCGGAAGTAGCGGGCCATCACCTCGTGCGAGAGCGGCGCGCTGCTCGGCTGGGACTCGGCCAGCTCGCCCCGGGCGGCCCGCCACGGTTCCTCGTCGTGCGCCATGTCGCTCAGCTCGTGCCTGCTGAAGTGCGCGTACCGCTCGACCACGGAGCTGACGACCGCGCTTTCCGGCTCGGTGAGCCGGCGCGGGTCGCCCTCTTCCCACGCGCCGACCTCGGACCGGCCTTCGTGGCGGACGTAGACCTCGGGCACCACGGGACCTCGCCGCCACGCCTCGATCCGGGCGTCGAACAGGGGCTCGCCGTGCTCGGCCAGGTACCACGCCTGGGCGTAGTAGAGGAGCTTCTGCAGCTTCATGGGCGACTCGGGCCCGGTGGCGTCGAGAACGGCTGCGGCCACGTCGTGGACGTCCGCCATGCCACCTCCAGCGAGTGCTCTGAGCTGCGACTACTCAGTCTACCGGAGATCGTGGCGCCGAGGGCCGCGCCGGTCGCGCAGCCTGGTCAGGGCCAACGCGGTCGCCCCGGAGAGGAGCAGCAGGCCGCCGAGCGCCGACAGGCCCCGGACCGGGGCGCCGGTGGCGGCCAGGTCGTCGTCCGGGTGGACGGCCGCCGGGTGGCTCGTGGTCCCGGGGGTGGGGGCCGCGGTCGTGGTCGGTTCGGTGGCGGTCGGTCCGGTGGTGCCCGCGGTGGTGGTCGTCGGCTCGGTGGTGGTCGGCCCGGGGGTGGTCGGCTCGGTGGTGGTCGTGGGAGTGGTGGCGCAGTCGGTGAGGACGTCGGCGAAGGGCGCGCTGTGGATCTCGCCGCCGCTGCCGCTCGTCGCGCCGCCCTGCACGAGGGACTTCACGATCACCGCGCCCTCGACGTTGGCCGCGCTGTCGTCGACCAGGGTGGCGTTCGGCGCGTAGACGGTGCCCCACACGGTGCCCGAGTCCGGCGGGAGCGTGATGGTGCCGGAGGTGGTGAAGTTCCACAGCACGTGCCGCGACGGGTCGGTGCCCTGCCAGCTCACGTTCGGCACCGGCCAGGTGTAGTCGCCGGTCACGTCGACGTTGACGATCAACCAGGCCTCGTCGCCGGGTTGCAGCGCGCCGGCGAGCGGGTTGACGGTGTCGAGCGCGGCCATCCGCGCGGCGTCGAGGGTGAGCACGTTCTGGCCCGGTCGCAAGCCGAGCGTGGCGACGGGGTCGGTGCCGTTCCACGGTTCCCCGCCGTTCTGGTCCCTCAACGTCACGGTCGACGCGCACGCGGACATGTCCGCGTTGATCTGCCGGTAGAGCGCGAACAACGAGGCGAAGTCGAAGCCGCTCGGGCCGCCGACCGACTCGGCGGGCTGCGAGGTCTGGACCGCCAGGGCCGGTCGGGTGTTCACGTCGCCGCCGGTGGGCACGACGAACGTCACCCCGCCCGAGGGCAGCACGGTCGCGTTGCCCAGCTCGCCGACCTTGGCGTAGGACTGGTTGAGGACGCCGAGCGTGCCCGTGCCGCTCCGGTCGAAGTCGAGGCCGCCGCCGACGACGAAGCTGGTCGGCCGGTCGTCACCGGGCAGGGTGTACGTGCCGGGGTTGTTGAGGCCCGCGTTGTACAGCCGGAACCTGACGTCGCCGCCGATGGCCATCGGCCCCTCGGTCTCGTTCTCGTACAGCGCCGCGTCGCCCTCCACCAGCACGAGGAACCCGTGGCTCGGGTCGGCGTCGACGTCGTCCGGCGCGACCGGCCGCACCGGGTTCACCGCCGCGAGCCTCGGCTGGGCGCCCGGCGCCCACCCGATCGCGAGGACGGCGACGGCGACCGCCAGACCGACGGCTCCGCTGCGGCTGATCTGCATGTCCGGCTCCCGTGGAGGTCGACTCCCTCCTCGCAGCCAACGTCACGGCGCCCGCTTCAGCGCGCCGACGAGCCGAGGTTTCACCCGCCAGTGTGACCACCCGCGTGTCCTGCGTTCAGCACGCGCGTGTCCTACGTCCAGGACCCCCGAGTTGAACGCCCACGACGAACGGTTCACTAGTTCGTGAACCAGCCCAACCGGCCGTCCGTCGTCACCAGCGGCTCGCAGTGACCGAGCCGGCCGCGGTGCTCCAGGGCCGTGGCGACCTGGTCCAGCATCTCGTCCAGGCTCGTCCACTCCGGTTTGAGCATCTCGCCCGCCTCGCGGTCCCACTCGACCACGCACCCCGACAGCACGCCCGGCCGCAGGTCGACCGCCAGCGCGTCACCGCACCCGTCGAACGCGATCGGCAGCCACATCGGGTGGAACCCGGTCGTCGGCGTGCCCGCCTCGGTGTCGAGGTCCGCGGGCCAGAACCGCTCCTTCAACCGCCACGAGCGCAACGCGTTGGACGGACCGAGCGGCGTGTAGAACGGCGGCAGCACCTCGGCGAACGCCAAGTCGGCGGTGCCGCCGCACACCGCCCACCACGCGCGCAGGTCGGCGGGCGGCTCGAGGCCGCTCGCGACCGCCAACGCCTCGACCGCGGCGCCGTCCTCGGGGGGCACGAACGCCGATCCGGTCAAGGGGGCGTGGTGGTCAAGCCACGCCACTATCCGTTCCCAATGGCGTAAAACACCCACACACACATGATCAGGTGACGACAACAGCCGTGGTACCGCTCATCGGGGCAGGATCTCGCCGAACGCCGCACAACCCGCCGGCGGATGGGGCAGGATCGCGGTCGCACGGCACCAGAAGGGGGACGATGGTGGAGCGGGGTTTCGGCGTCGACACCGCGGCGCTGGCGGCGTACGGCGGCACGGCGGCCGGTCTGGCGGGCGAGGTCGGCGAGGTGGGCACGTCCACGCTGGCGGGCACGACGTCGTTGGCCGCGGGCAGCTTCGGCGCGCTCGGCGACGAGGTCGGTCTCGGCGCGGCCTTCCAGCAGGCGGCACAGGCCCAAGTGGACGGTGTGGCAGCCGCCTCGGCGGGGCTGTCGGCGTTCGCCTCGGAGGTCGCGAAGACCGGCCGGGCGTACACCGGGCAGGAGGCGCGCACCAGCGCCGACCTCGACCGGGCCGCGCAGGTCTGACGTGGACGTCGGCGGCTTCCTGGCGGCTCTGGTCCAGCCGATGAAGGACCACTTGGCCAAGCTGGAGGGCGACACCGGCGGCGCGACGGCCGCGGCCGAGTCGTTCGGCCGGGCGTCCTCGGCGCTGACCGAGCTCGACGGCAGGCACACGGGCGCGGCGAACGCCGCGATGAGCGAGTGGTACGGCGAGAAGGCGACCGCGTTCCAGACGCGCGTCGCCGCGTTCTCCGGTGGCGTCGGCGCGTTGGCGCGCAACGCGACGACCACCCGGCAGGCCGCCACCGCGGCGGTGGACGCGGTGACCTCCGGCAAGTCCGCGATCCAGGGCCTGATCGACGAGTTCACCGGCTGGGCGTGGCCCCGGTTGGCGGCGGCGGTCGCGGCGGGCGCGTTCGGCGGCATCGGCGCGGTGCTCGCGGTGGCGGCGGAGGTCACCGCGAAGGCCCGCGACTACGAGGGCAAGACCGGTCAGGAGCTGGCGAAGGTCCGCACGCAGCTGACCGACGTCGTCACGCAGCTGCGCGGCTTGCCGCACCCGGACTTCGCCGGGATCGGCGACCCGTTGGGCGTGGAGAGCGGCGGCACGACGTCGACGTCGTCGGCGGGTGACACCGGCGGGTCGTCCTCTTCGTCCGACGGCGGCTCCCGCGGTGGCTCCGACGGCGGGTCGGGAAGCGGGTCCGGCGGTGGTTCGGGCGGTGGGTCCGGCGGAGGCAGTGGCGGCGGAGGCGGCGGAGGTCCCACCGGGCCGCGCCTGCCGGTGGCCATCCCGCCGCAGCCCGGCACCGGCGTCGGCGTGAACCTGCCGGACGGCAGCTCCGCCGAAGCGCCCAACGAGACCGCGGCGCGCGCCGTGCGCAACGCGTTGTCCGCCCTGGGCACCCCTTACGTGTGGGGCGGCGCGAACCCGCCGCAGGGCACGGACTGCAGCGGCCTGACCCAGTGGGCGTACGGCGGCGCCGGGTTCGACATCCCGCGCCCCGCGTCGTCGCAGGCGATGGGCGCGTCCGTGCCGGCCGACCAGCTGCTGCCCGGCGACCTGGTGGTGTGGGACGGGCACGTGGCCATGGTCATCGGCAACGGGCAGATGGTGGAGGCGGGCGACCCGGTTCAGGTCAGCCCGATCCGCACGAGCAACAGCGGCATGGGCTTCATGGGCTTCTACCGACCGACCGGCTGAGACGGGCTGAGGACGTGGACGAGACGCAGCGGGCGGCCCAGCGGGTCGCCGACACCGGGCGACGGGTCGCCGAGCACGTGGCGCGCACCGGTCCGGTGCGCGGCCGGGCGTCGTCACCCGACGGCGCGGTCACGGTCGTCACGACGCCCGGCGGACCGCCGCAGGAGGTGCGGGTCTCGCCGTCGGCGTTGAACATGGGACCGCGGGCGTTGGCGGACGAGATCCTGCGCGTGTCGGCGCGGGCGTCCCGTGACGCGGCGTCGCGCGTGCACCGGGCGCTGGAGCGCGTGGCCGACCCGGCGGCGGTGCGGGCGTTGGCCGAGATCGGTTTCGAACGCGGTCCGGACGACGACGACGGGTTCGGCGGCGCGCACCCGAGGGAGTCCCGGTGACGCAGGAACAACGGCTCGCGGCGGCCGAAGGCCTGACCGAAGTGCTGGCCCGCACCACGGGCAGCGCCGAGCACCCCACCCGGCTGGCCCGCGCCACGGCGACCGCGTCGGGTGAGCTGAAGGCGCTCGACCTGCACCCGAACGCGTTGGCGCAGGGTCCGGACGCGGTCGGCAGGCTGGTCGTGGAGACGGCGCGGCTGGCGACGGACGCGGCGGTGCAGAAGAGCTACAACGAGTTGGCGAAGTCGTTGGGCGACGGCCTGGCGATGGCGGTGGAGGCGTTCGCCGGTCCGCCGCCGCTGCGGACGGCGCAGACCCCGCCCGTGCCCGCCGAACCGCAGGTCACGCCACCGGCGGCGCTCCGGCCGAGGACGGCGGGGCCCACCGCGCCGCCGTGGGCCGGGCAGGTCGGGAGCCGTCCCGCGGCCCGTCCCCAACCGGAGGAAACGGACGACGACGACTACTTCGCGGACCCTTTCCGTGGTCAACGGCAGTAGCGCGTGATCGACCCCGTACTCTTGCCCCCGCATCGCAAAGGGGCATGGCGTGACCGGGAGGTCGGATGGCACAGGACATCGTCCCGATCGAGCTGGGGCTCACCCAGGGTGATGTCGTCACCCTGTGGGCCCCGCGCTGGCGGGAAGAGGGCGAGGAGTGGGAAGCCTTCCTCGGCCACGAGGAGGACCTGTACGCGTTCCCCGATGCCGCGCACTTGGCGGCGTTCGTGCGCAAGGCCGAAGAGCACGACCTGACCGACCACCCGGCGTGGCACGTCGTGCCCGCGCTGTCGGTCGGTGAGCTGTCGCCGGACGACAACCACCAGTTCGACCTGGTCGGCGTGCCCGAGCTGGTCTCCGAGGAGCCCGACACCTGGGTCATCGGCGAGCTCGCCGACGTGATCTCCATCGTGCGGTCGCTGGCGGACGTCTGCGAGCTGGAGAAGGTGCACGAGATCCTCGACTCGGCGGAGGGCTTCGCGCTGCTCCCGCAGGGCACGCTGCCGTTCACCGGCCGCGAGGGTCAGGCGTTGTGGACCGAGATCTCCGAGGTCGTCGCGGAGAAGTGGGACGAGGTGCTGGACGCGATCGACGAGGTCGTGGCCACGCCGGAGGTCGACGAGACCGCGCTCAAGGCCGCGCAGGACGAACTGGCCGAGTTCGAGGAGGCCAACGCCGCCGCGGCGGCCGCCGCGGACGAGGACGAAGAGGACGGCGACGAGCCGGTCGGCTTCTGGGGCGAGGTCGGCATCGACCCGATCAAGATCATCAGTGGCGCGGGCGAGTACTACACGCTGCGCTGCTACCTGGACGACCACCCGGTCTTCCTCGGCCGCAAGGGCCGCATCGACGTGTTCGGCTCGCCGCGCGCGCTGGCCCGGTTCATCGTCGAGGCCGACGACAACGACCTGGCCGAGGTGTCGACCTGGGGCGAGCTGGTCACCAAAGCCACCGGCGGCGACCTGGACGTCGAGGTCGACCCGGACAACGTCTACGTGCTCACCGGCCTGGACGAGGACATCGCCGACGGCCCGGACGCGATCGACCCGACGCAGCTCGACCTCGTGGTCGAACTGCTGGAGGACGCGGGCGAGTGGGCCAACGACGACACCGTGAAGGTGGCGCTGAACCAGTCCGAGCGGCTGGGGTGGCTGGTGTCCTACGTGCTCAAGCCGGACCCGACGCGACTGGCGCCCAGCGCGCCGTTCGACGACGAGCAGGTGGCGTGGCGGACGCTCGTGGCGGCGTTCGAGGACCGGCTCAAGGTGCACTAGAGCACGCTGAAGAGCGGTGCTGAGCAGCAGAGGTCGCGGGCAGCCATCGGAGCCCGCGACCTCTGCTGCTTCGTGCGGTCCGCGTTACTTCGCCAGGGCGGCGTACGCCGGCTCGATCACGTCCTGGATCAGCGCGCGGCGCTCGTCGTGCGAGATGAACGCGGCCTTGGCGGCGTTGACGGTGAACTTGCGCAGGTCCTCCCAGCCGAAGCCGAACTGCTCGACCACGGTGGCGAACTCGCCGGTCATCGACACGTCGCTCATCAGGCGGTTGTCGGTGTTCACGGTGACCCGGAAGCCGAGGTCGGCCATCCGCTTGATCGGGTGCTCGGCCAGCGACGCCACCGCGCCGGTGTGCACGTTCGACGTCGGGCACATCTCCAGCGCGATGCGCCGGTCGCGCACGTAGGCGGCCAGCGGGCCGACCTCGTCGCCCTGGATGTCCTCGGCCAGCCGCACGCCGTGGCCCAACCGCTCCGCGCCCGCGAGCTGCACGGCCTCCCACGCCGACTCCGCGCCGGAGGCCTCGGCCGCGTGGATGGTGAAGTGCGCGTTCTGCTGCCGCAGGTACTCGAACGCGGACAGCTCCTTGCTCGGCGGGAACCCGGCCTCGGGGCCCGCGATGTCGAAGCCGACGACGCCCGCGTCCCGGTAGCGGACGACCAGGTCGGCGATGCGCTGCCAGCCGTCGTTCTGGCGCATCGCGCACAGCAGCGTGCCGACCCTGATGCGGCCGCCGGACGCGGCCTCGCCCTGGCGGAAGCCCTCCTGCACCGCCTCGACCGCCTGCTCCATGCTCAGGCCCTTGTCGGTGAACAGCTCGGGCGCGTAGCGGATCTCGGCGTAGACGACACCGTCGGCGGCGAGGTCCTGCACGGCCTCGGAGGCGACGCGCACCAGCGAGGACTCGTCCTGCATGACGCCGCACGTGTGCGCGAAGCCCTCCAGGTAGCGGACCAGCGAGCCGGAGTTGGCGTTGTCGCGGAACCACGCGCCCAGCGCGACCGGGTCCGTGGTGGGCAAGCCCTGGTGGCCGCAGGCCTCGGCGAGTTCGATCACCGTCTGCGGGCGGAGGCCACCGTCGAGGTGGTCGTGCAGGAGCACCTTCGGCGCGCGGCGAAGGTCTTCCTGGGTCAGCGGGGTCGGCATGGGCGTCACCGTATACCGGTGACACGCCGTGTCGTTCCGGTCCGCGTTGATCATCAACCGGTATGATCACCCCGGCGTTACCGGGTGTGTTCATAACCACTCGATCAGGTGCCGCTTTCGCTGCACTGAACCTGTTGTGCACTCGTGATGCAGAACTTTCCGCTACCGCTGACCGGGCTTTAGTCACTCACACGGCGGATGCTTACCGGGAGCAGTCACAAGCACGCTGCCGGTTACCTTGGGGTAAGGTCGGCGACGGTCACTCCAACGGAGTACACGCTAGGTCGATCCAGGCGGTCCCGGTCGGGGGGCGCTACTGCCCACCGCCCCAACCTGGTTAGGCTCCCGGAGGTCTCCCCTCCCCTGGACGAAGGCACCCGAGCCGTGAACGAGAACAACAACTCCACGATGTCCTTCGATCGGATGCGCAACATGCTCACGCGCGCCGCGGAGATCCGTGAGAGCGAACAGCAGCAGATCTTCGACGCACTGGACGAGATCCACGCGCGGATGTCCCCGCTCGAGTCGCTGGGTTCCGTTCGCAAGCGCCTGTCCGAGCTGCCCGACCGGACCGAGGTCAGCGTGCTGGCCGAGCGGCTGGACGAGGCGCTGGCCAAGCTGGAGGCGCAGGACAACGCGGTGCAGGGCATCGGCCGGGCCGTCGAGGGCCTGGTCGACAAGCTCGCCAAGCCGTTCGCGCAGCTCGACGGTCGGCTCGACGGGGTGACGGGCCGGTTCGAGGGTGTCGCCGGGCGGATGGACGGCCTGGAGGACAAGCTCTCCCACATCCACAAGCGCCTCGACGACCTCGACGGCCACCTGGACAAGCAGGACGGCAAGGTCGAGCAGGTGCCGGGCGCGGTGACCGGGCCGTTGCGGGAGCGGATCGAGGCGTTGGAGGCCGCGCTGCGCGGTCGCCTGGACGAGGTCGACGAGGGCGTGCACGAGCACCTCGACGGCACGCGCGAGGCGTTGCAGCGGTCCGTCACGGAGTCGGCGAACGGCCTGAACGGCAAGCTGGACGAGGCCCGGGACAACCTCACCAGCACCCGGGACGGGCTGCACGCGTCGTTGACCGAGACGCGCGAGTCGCTCGTGGCGTCGTTGGCGGACACGCGCAGCACGATGACGGGCAAGCTGGACGAGGCCCGCGAGGCGCTGCACGCGGCGCTGGACGAGACGCGCGACCAGGTCGACGCGACGGACCGGCTGGAGGCGCTGGCGCAGCGCCTGGAGCAGGTGACGTCCCGGCTCGACACCATGGCGACCCGGCTCGACTCGGTGGAGGACGACTTCGCGTCGCGGCTCGGCGAGCTGTCCGGCGTGGTGGAGCAGGGCATCGCCAAGGTCGAGGGCACGCTGTCGACCCGGCCCGACGCCGACTCGCTGGCAGGCCTGGTGCGCAAGAGCAACCAGGAGTCGGAGCTGCGCATCGGCGGCCAGCTGGACGAGGCGATGGCGACCTTCGCCGAGCTGATCCTCGGCGGCGGCTCCCCGACCCCGCCCCCGCCGCCCACCGCCCTGCCGCGGCCTCAGCGGCGGACCCGGAAGAACGGGACCAAGCCCGGCGAGAACCGGAACCTGGACGACGACGACCTGACCGCCGAGGGCGCCTGACCGTGCTGCCCGACGAGGCCCGGTCCGCATCGAGCGGACCGGGCCTCGTCTCGTGCGTGGAGCGCTCGGTTGTCGGCGCTGACAAGGCCCGGTCCGCTCGACGCGGGTCCGGGCCTTGTCGTCGTGCGGCGCTCAGCCCCGGATCGTGTCGATGACCAGGGGTGTCGCGGCAGGTGCGGCGGGACCGATGTCGTAGCCGCCGGACAGCGAGTCCAGGGCGGCGGGGATGGCGTCCGGGGTGTCGGTGCGCAGCAGCAGGAGCGGTTGGCCCTCGGCGAGCCGGTCGCCCGGTTTGGCCAGGCACAGGACGCCGGCGCCCGGTTGGACCGGGTCCTCCTTGCGGGCGCGGCCGGCGCCCAGTCGCCAGGCCGCGACGCCCACGGCGTAGGCGTCCAGCTTGGTCAGGTAGCCGTCCGAAGGTGCCGTGACGACGTGCTCGTGGCGGGCGAGCGGGAGCGGGGCGTCCGGGTCGCCGCCCTGGGCCCTGATCATCCTGGCCCACGTCTCGTAGGCCTCGCCGGAGGCCAGGACCTCGCGCGGTGACGCGGAGATGCCCGCGCGGGACAGCATCTCCTCGGCCAGGGCGACGGTCAGGTCCACCACGTCGGACGGGCCGCCGCCGCGCAGGACCTCGATCGACTCGGCGACCTCGACCGCGTTGCCCACGGCACGGCCCAGTGGCACGGACATGTCGGTCAGCAGGGCCGACACGCGCAGTCCGTGGTCGACGCCGATCGACACCAGCGCCGTGGCCAGCGCACGGGCCTGGTCGAGGGACTTCATGAACGCGCCGGAGCCGACCTTGACGTCCAGGACCAGCGCCTCGGCGCCCTCGGCGATCTTCTTCGACATGATGGACGAGGCGATCAGCGGGATCGCCTCGACGGTCCCGGTCACGTCGCGCAGCGCGTACAGCTTCTTGTCGGCCGGGGCGAGGCCGGAGGTCGCGGCGCAGATGACGGCGCCCACCGAGCGCAGTTGCGCGACGACCTCGTCGACCGAGAGCTGCGCCCGCCAGCCGGGGATGGCTTCGAGCTTGTCGAGCGTGCCGCCGGTGTGGCCGAGGCCGCGGCCGGAGAGCTGGGGCACGGCGGCGCCGCAGGCGGCGACCAGGGGCGCGAGGGGCAGGGTGATCTTGTCGCCCACCCCGCCCGTGGAGTGCTTGTCCACGGTGGGGCGGCCGACGTCCAGCGTCAGCTTCTCCCCGGAGTTGATCATGGCGTGGGTCCACCGGGCGGTCTCGGCGGAGTCCATGCCGTTCAGGAAGATCGCCATGGCCAGCGCCGACATCTGCTCGTCGGCCACCACGCCCCGGGTGTAGGCGTCCACGACCCAGTCGATCTGGGCGTCGGTCAGGCGGTCGCCGTCACGCTTGGCCCGGATCACGTCGACAGCGGTGTGGGTCATGGCAAATCCTCCGGGCCGAACGCGTCGGGCAGCACCCTGCTCATCGGCAGCACCCCGGACGGGGTGTCGATCAGGCACGGCGCGCCGCCCAGCTCGTAGATCACCTGGCGGCACCGGCCGCACGGCATCAGCAGCTCACCCGTGCCGCTGCGGCACGCGAGGGCGACGAGCTTGCCGCCGCCGCTGAGCACGAACTGGCCGGCCAACGTGCACTCGGCGCACAGGCCCACGCCGTAGGCGGCGTTCTCCACGTTGCAGCCGACCACGATGCGGCCGTCGTCGCACAGGGCCGCCGCGCCCACCTGGAGCCCGGAGTAGGGGCAGTAGGCGGACTGCGCGGCCTCGACGGCACGGGTCCGCAGGACGTCCCAGTCGAGGTCAACCACGGCGGTACACCACCCCGTCCGCCGCGGGCATGCGCAATCGCTGGGAGGCGACCGCGAGGACGACCAGCGTCACCAGGTGGGGCGCGTAGGTGGTCAGCTCGCTCGGCACCTCGTCCACCGAGTAGTACACGGCGTAGAGCAGGCCGGCGGCCAGGATGCCGAACGCGGCGGCGAACCAGCGGCGGCGGACCAGCTGCCAGATGACGATCACCACGAGCAGCAGCACCGCGCCGTAGATCAGCGCGAGGAACGTCTTGCCGCCCGACCGCAGCTGCAACCCGTCGGCGTAGCCGAACAGGGCCGCGCCGCCGAGCAGGCCGCCGGGCCGCCAGTTGCCGAAGATCATCGCGGCGAGGCCGATGAACCCGCGGCCGTTGGTCTGGCCCTCGAGGTAGCCGGGTTGGCCGGGGTTGAGCACGAGGGCCGCGCCGCCGATGCCGGCGAGCGCGCCCGAGGAGATCACCGCGACGTACTTGTAGAGGTAGACGTTGACGCCGAGGGACTCCGCGGCCACCGGGTTCTCGCCGCACGACCGCAGCCGCAGGCCGAACCGGGTCCGCCACAGCACCAGGTAGCTGCCGATCACCAGCAGGATCGCCAGCATGGTCAGCGGGGACACACCGGTGACGAGGCCGCGCAGGATGCCGGCGACGTCGGACAGGCCCACTCGCTGCTGCGCCTCGAGCTCGCCGAGCCACTCGGACAGCCCCGACGCGGAGTAGGTGTCGAACTTCGGCACGGCGGGCGACTCGCGCGGGTTGTTCGACAGCGGGAAGAAGATCAGCGTGGAGAGGTACTTGGTCAGGCCCGCGCCGAGCAGGTTGATCGCCACACCGGACACGATGTGGTTGACCCCGAACGTCACCGTGGCGATGGCGTGCAGGAGACCGCCCAGCGCGCCGAACACGGCCGCCGACACCAGCGCCGCCCACGGGCCCCACTGGTAGCCGGCCCACGCCGCACCCCACGTGCCCATGATCATCATGCCTTCGAGGCCGATGTTCACCACGCCCGCGCGTTCCGCCCACAGGCCGCCGAGGGCCGCCAGGAGGATCGGCAGCGCCAACCGCACCGCGGTCTGGATGGTGCCGGTGGACGTCAGCTGCGGCACACCCGTCAGGTACGACGTGGTGGACAGCAGCACGACCGCGCCCGCCACGCCCAGCGCGCCGACGGCCCAGCCGGGGATCCGCCGCGCCTTGCGCGGCGGCGGGACGGTGGAAGGGGCCTCGGACGGGTTCATCAAGGAAGTGCTCATGCCGCATCCACCGTTCCGAGCTGCCGGCCGACCTGCCGCTGCTGCGCGGCCAGTTCGAACCGGCGGACCACCTCGTACGCGACGACGACCGACAGCACGATCGCCCCTTGCATGATCGTCACGATCTCGCGGGGCACGCCCACGTTGTCCAGCGCCAGGCCCGACTTGTCCAGGAACGCCCACAGCAGCGCGCCGAACGCGATGCCGCCGGGGTGGTTGCGCCCGAGCAGCGCGATCGCGATGCCGGAGAAGCCGATGCCCGCCGGGAAGTTCAGGTTGTAGGTGTGGTCGCGGCCCAGGATCTCCGGCATGGAGACGAGGCCCGCGATGCCGCCCGAGAGCAGCATGGCGATCAGCACCATCTTCTTGGCGTTCACGCCACCCGCGGCGGCGGCCGTGGACGACTCACCCGAGGCCCGCAGCTCGAAGCCGAACCGGGTGCGGTTCATCATCACCCAGTAGCCGATGCCCAGCAGCGCGGCCAGGAACACCAGGCCGAACACGGTGCCGGACGAGCCGAGCGGAATGCCGGGCACCCAGCCGCTCTCCGGGATCTCCGGCGTGCGGATGTTGTTGCCGCGCAGCTCGCCGAACACGTCCGCGCCGATCAGGTACGCGGCCAGGCCGAGCGCCAGGCCGTTCATCATGATCGTGGAGATGACCTCGTTGACACCGCGGGTCACCTTGAGGATCGCCGGGATCGCGGCCCACAGCGCGCCCGCGACGGCGGCCGTCAGGATGATCACCAGGGCGTGCAGGCCGGGCGGCAGGGCGATCGAGCCGCCGACCACGGCCGCGACGACCGCCGCGACCCGGTACTGGCCCTCGACGCCGATGTTGAACAGGTTCATCTGGAACCCGATCGCCACCGCCAGCGCCGCGATGTAGTAGGTGCCGGTGCTGTTGACGATGTCGACGGCCGTGGT
Organism: Saccharothrix sp. 6-C; assembly: GCF_016695385.1. Lineage (NCBI taxonomy): Bacteria > Bacillati > Actinomycetota > Actinomycetes > Pseudonocardiales > Pseudonocardiaceae > Saccharothrix > Saccharothrix sp. 6-C. The sequence continues at coordinate 7,657,947 of NZ_CP064192.1, forward strand.
GCCCTCGCCGACCTGCGCGAACATCGCCCCGAACGCCCGCAGCGGGTTCGCGCCGGACACGACCAGCGCGATACCGCACAGCAGGGCGGAGAACAGGATCGCCAGCACGGGCGGCAGCAGTTTGCCGCGCAGAATTCCCATTACTCGCCTTCCGATTCCGACGCCTGGTCGGCGGCGGCGGCGCTCGTGGCGCCGGTGCCCGCGCCGGTCATGGCGCTGCCGAGGTCTTCCGGGGTGACCGTGGCCGGGTCGGCGTCCGCGACGAGCCGGCCGCGCAGCATCACCCGGATGGTGTCGGACAGGCCGATCAGCTCGTCCAGGTCCGCCGAGATCAGCAGCACGGCGAGGCCGCGGGCGCGGGCGGCGCGGATCTCGTCCCAGATCAAGGCCTGCGCGCCGACGTCGACGCCGCGCGTGGGGTGCGACGCGATGAGCAGCACGGGGTCGCCGGACAGCTCACGGCCGACCACGAGCTTCTGCTGGTTGCCGCCGGACAGCGCGACGGCGGCCACGTCGATGCCCGGCGTCCGCACGTCGAAGTCCTCGACGATGCGCTCGGTGTCCTGCTTCGCGCCCGCGAGGTCGAGCCACTGGCCCTTCGACACGGGGCGGCGGGTCTGGTGGCCGAGGATGCGGTTGGCCCACAGCGGCTGGGTGAGCAGCAGGCCCTGGCGGTGCCGGTCCTCGGGGATGTAGCCGATGCCCGCTTCGCGGCGGGCGAGCGTGCCGAGCCTGGTGAGGTCGCGGTCGCCGAGCAGCACCCGGCCGTGGTGCGCCTTGCGCATGCCCATGATCGTCTCGACCAGCTCGGTCTGCCCGTTGCCCTCGACGCCCGCGATGCCGACGATCTCGCCCGCGCGCACGACCAGGTCGATGTCGTCGAGCACGGGCCGGGTGCCCTCCGCCGCGACCAGGCCCAGGTTCTCCACCTGGAGCACGACGCGGTCGGTGACGGTCGATTCGCGCGTCTCCGGGCTGGGCAGCTCGCTGCCGACCATCATCTCGGCCAGCTGGCGCGAGCTGACGGCCTTCGGGTCGGCGGTGCCGACGGTCGTGCCGCGGCGGATGATCGTGACGGAGTCGGCGATCGAGCGGACCTCGTCGAGCTTGTGCGAGATGAACAGGAACGTGAACCCCTGCCGCTGCATGCCGCGCAGGGTGGCGAACAGCTCGTCCACCTCCTGCGGCACGAGCACCGCGGTCGGCTCGTCCAGGATGATGACCTTGGCGCCCCGGTAGAGCACCTTGAGGATCTCGACCCGCTGCCGGTCGGCCACGCCGAGGCGTTCGACGAGCACGCCGGGGTCGACGGTCAGGCCGGTGGCCTCGGCCAGCTCCAGGATCCGCTTGCGCGCCCTGCCGCCGATGCCGTGCAGCGATTCCGCGCCGAGGACGACGTTCTCCTGCACGGTCAGGTTGTCGGCGAGCATGAAGTGCTGGTGCACCATGCCGATGCCGGCCTTGATCGCGTCGGCGGGGGTGCGGAACCGGACCTGCTCGCCCGCCACCTCGATGGTGCCCTCGTCGGGCTGCTGCATCCCGTACAGGATCTTCATCAGGGTGGACTTGCCGGCGCCGTTCTCGCCGCACAGCGCGTGCACCTCGCCGACCTGCACGCTGAGGTGGACGTCGCTGTTGGCGACGACCCCCGGGAAGCGCTTGGTGATGCCCGACAGGACGACGGCAGGGGTTGTGACGCTCATGGAAGCTCCGTCTGATCTCCGGCTGCGCCGGGGTTAACCACGCACTGGGCCCCGCGAGGGTGCTCGCAGGGCCCAGTGCGCCGGAGGCCGGGTGGTGTCGTTACGGCGTGGACTCGACCTTGATCTTGCCCTCGATGATCTGGGCCTTGTAGCCCTCGAGGACCGCCTTCAGGTTGTCGTCGATCTTGCCGCCGGAGGTGGAGTAGCCGACGCCGTCCACGGACAGGTCGAACACCTTCGGCAGGCTCGCCAGGTCGTTCTGGGCGACCGCCTTGACGAAGTCGTACACCGCGACGTCGACCCGCTTGAGCATGGACGAGACGATGACGTCCTTGGACTCCTCGACCGTCTTCTGGTTGTACTGGTCGGAGTCGACGCCGATGGCGAGCGCGTTGCCCGACTTCGCGGCGGAGAACACGCCCTTACCGGAGGCGCCGGCGGCGTGGTAGAGCACGTCCGCGCCCGCCTCGACCTGGCCGGTCGCGGCCTCCTGGCCCTTGGCCGGGTCCTGGAAACCGGTGAAGTCGCCGGCCGGGGTCAGGTACTTCTTCTCGATCTTGATGTCGGGGGCGGCGGTCTTGGCGCCCTGGGCGAAGCCCGCGTCGAACTTCTGGATCAGCGGGATCTCCACACCGCCGACGAAGCCCACGTGGCAGGCCTTCGACTTGTAGGCGGCGATGACGCCGGCCAGGAAGGAGCCCTGCTCCTCGGCGAACAGCAGCGGCGTGACGTTCGCCGCGCCCTCGACCGCGCCGTCGACGATCGCGAACTTGACGGCCGGGAACTCCGGCGCGACGACCTTCAGCGACTCGGCGTAGGCGAAGCCGACCCCGATGATCGGGTTGAAGCCCTCGCTCGCGAGCTGGCGCAGCCGGGTCTGCTTGGCGTCCTCCGGCTCGTTCGGCGCGGCGGTCAGCTCCTTGACCTCGGCGATGCCGAAGTCCGCCTTGGCCTTGTCCAGGCCCGCCGCCGCGGAGTCGTTGAACGACGCGTCGCCCCGACCGCCGATGTCGTAGGCCAGGCCCACCTTGAGCGCGCTGCCGTCGACCTTCTCGCCCGACGCGGCGCTGCTGGAGGTCGCGGTGGCGGCCGGCGGCTTGTCAGCCAGCTTGCAGCCCTCGGCGGTGTTGGTGGACCCGGTACCGGTGTTGTTGCCACCGGTGTCCTTGGCGCAGGCGGCCATCGTGAGAACGCTGGTCAGCGCGATCGCGGCCACCGCGAGGCCACGCATTCGACGACGCACGGCTCGTCTCCCTCCCTGCTCCGGCTAGGAGCAGACAAATCCCGACGGCGGGGCCGTCAGGGCTTCCGAGTGGCGAACCGTACCCCGTAGTAATGACCCCCGCGCACGCACCGGTCCGCACGTGACCTAATCGTTGGTGCCATCGGGCGACTCCGCCACTCGTAGTGATAGCGCGACTTCCCCGCGTTGTAGCCGATTACTCAGTGTCAATACGCGGACCGGGTGAGGTGGCCGGTCGGTGACCGCGGGCCGACCGGGGTTCGGAGCCCCGCAGGGTTGACCCGTTGGTGAGGCGTTGGAGCGGCGTTGGCGGGCTCCGGTGCACTCCACCCTGCACCGATATCCCCCCCAGGAGGTTGACTTGGACCCCCAGCAGTGGCTCGACAACTTCGAGGCAAAGCTGGCCGATCTCCAGCGGAAGTCGGCCGACCTCCAGGAGAACTTCGAGAACTCGCAGGCCACGGCGTCGAGCCCGGACGGCGCGGTGACCATCACCGTCGGCCCGAACGGCGGCCTGCTGAACATCCAGCTCGGCCACCGGGCGACCGAGCTCGGCTCCGCCCGCCTCACCGCCCTGATCATGCAGACGGCCAAGGTCGCGCAGAAGCAGGCCGCGCAGCAGGTGATGGCGGCGTTCGAGCCGCTCGGCGAGGGCACCGAGGCCATGCGGATGGTCAGCGACGCCATCCCGACCGACGAGGTCGACGACGACGACGATCGCGACGACTACGCCGCGCCCGAGGCCGAGCCCGCGCCGCCGGCCCCGACGGCGACCCACGCCCCGACCCCGGCCCCGTACAGCGGTCAGCCGCAGACCCCGTACGGCGGCCAGCCGCAGACCCCGTCGCGCCCGGCGCGCCCCTCGCGCCCCGGTGACGACGAGGACGACGACAACCAGCCCTGGTGACGAGGAGACCCTGAGCGATGACCGCCCCCGACACCCCGATCGCCTCGCCGCCGGGCATGGAGATCACCGAGCAGAACAAGTTCAAGGGCTCGCTGTTCATCTCGGCCTGGGACGAGATGATCACCACCATCGGCAAGGACGCGGAGACCGAGACCGAGAAGGCGCTGGACATCACGTTCGCCGCGATCGGCACGGCGTCGTCCATGGCCATGCTGGCGGTCGACCCGTTCGGCACGATCCTGGGTGCGGGCATCGGCTGGCTGATCGAGCACGTGTCGTTCCTGAAGGAACCGCTCGACCAGCTCATGGGCGACCCTGACGAGATCAACGCCAACGTCGAGGCGACCAAGAAGCAGGCCGCCGAGCTGCGCGTGCTGGCCGAGGACCACCGGCGCGAGCTGGCCACGTTCGACGGGTGGACCGGCGCGTCGTCCGAGGCGTTCCAGAAGAACATGGAGTCGATGGGCCAGGAGCTGGACGCGCTGGCCAACGCCGTCGAGCAGAAGGCCAAGATCGTCGCCATCTGCGGCGTGCTGGTGTCGGTGCTGCGCGACATCGTGCGCGACCTGATCGCCCAGCTGCTCGGGTCGCTGCTGGCGGGCGCGCTGATCGCCGCCGCCACCGCGGTCATCACCTTCGGCGCGTCGATCGCCGCCTACATCGGCTTCGCGGTCGGCAAGGCCGTGGCGCTGGGCGTGAACATCGCGTCCCGGATCGCTCGGCTCACCGCCGCGCTCGGCAGGCAGATGGGCCGGATCAAGAACCTCGACGACATCACCGAGAGCGTCGGCAAGGGCTGGAACCGGTTCGAGAACATCGCCGACGTGGCCGAGGTCGGCTACGAGTCGTGGAAGGCGCAGAAGGGCGTCGACCGCGAGATCGACAAGGCGTTGGCCAAGGACGTGCAGGACGACAAGGTCAGCGACGCCAACAAGAAGGCCGAGGAGGCCAACGACCGGTACAGCAAGGCCAAGGAGGACGAGGCCAAGGCCGCCGAGGAGGCCAAGAAGGCCAACGAGGACGTGAACGCGGCGGCCACGAAGGCGAGCGAGGCCAACGCCAAGGCCAACTCGTACGTCGAAGAGGCCAACGCCGCCGCCGCGCGCGGTGACCAGGCGGGCCGGGACGCGGCGATGGCCAAGTACGAGGCGGCCAAGGTCGAGGCGGACGCGGCGCGCGGCGAGGCCGCCCAGGCGGCGGAGAAGGCGGCGAAGGAAGCCCGCGACGTGGCCGACGCGGCCAAGGCGAGCAACCAGGCGCTGACCGACGCGAAGCCCTCCGACGAGGCCGCGAAGGCCGCGTACGAGGAGTACAAGCGCAACAACCCGGGCCAGGACGACCCGGCGCGCACGTCCGCCGAGAGCGACATGTCGACCAAGAACGACGCGGCGAAGGCGGCGAACGCCACGTACGAGCAGGCGAACGTGGACTTCGCGGCGGCCAACGCGGCGGCGGCCGAGGCCAATGCCAAGGCGTTCGCCTCCGGCAGCGAGGCCGACATCAAGGCCGCCGAGGAGGCGTCGCGCAAGGCCGAGCAGGCGGGCACGAACGTCGAGCGGGCGGCGGGCGACGCGAAGTCGGCGGGCGAGGCGGCGAAGTCGAGCTACGACTCCTACCAGTCGAAGTTCGCGCAGCCCTCGTCGAGCGAGACGTCAACAAGTTCCGTCCAGGTCTGATCGAAGAACTCCGGAGAACCAGCCATGGCACGCGGTGGTGGCGTCGACGCAAACCCGACCCCGGGCTCCTCGGGCAACCCGTCGTCGCCACCACCGTCCGCGCCACCGCCGCCCGCGGGCGGGCCGACCGGCAACTCCGGCTTCGGCATGAACGAGTCGTCCATGGACGGCTTGCAGAAGCGCGCCGGTGACCTCCAGTCCCGGTTGGCGGCCATCTCCGGCGGATTGCAGGGGCTCAAGCTCGCGCCCAACGCCCTCGGTCCGATCGGGATCGTCGCCGTGCCGGCGTTGAACAGCTCCAACGACGCCTCGGTGAAGCAGGCGAACAACGCGTCGAGCGCCATGGGCAACGTGCAGTCGGGCTTGAAGGCCACGATGCAGACGCACGTGCAGAACGACCAGTTCGCCCGCGACCAGTTCACCAAGATCGACCCGAACTCGAACGCCCAGCGGCCGCCCGGCTCGCCCGGCAACGGACCGCTCGGGGTGAAGGGCCCCGGCGGGCCTTCCGTCACGCCGGTGACCAACGTGCCGGGCGCGTCGGGGCCGAACGGCGCCGGCGGGACCAAGGGCGCGGGCGGGCCTTCCGTCACGCCGGTGAAGAACGTGCCCGGTGCGACCGGCCCGAACGGCACCGGTGGCACGAAGGGCGCGGGCGGGCCCGCGGTCGGACCGGTGAAGAACCTGCCCGGCGCGACCGGGCCGACCGTGCCCGGTGGGGCCAAGGGGCCCGGCGGACCCGCGGTCGGGCCGATCAAGAACCTGCCCGGCGCGACCGGGCCGACCGTGCCCGGTGGGGCCAAGGGGCCAGGTGGACCCGCGGTCGGGCCGATCAAGAACCTGCCCGGCGCGCCCGGCGTGACGCCGCCCGGTGGCTCGCGCGGCACCGGCGGACCGGCCGTGGGGCCGATCACGAACGTCCCCGGCGCGTCCGGACCGAACTCGGGCGGGTCGACCAAGTCGCCCGGCGGACCGGCGGTCGGGCCGGTCAAGAACCTCCCCGGCGCGCCCGGCGTGACGCCGCCCGGCGGACCGCGCGGCACGGGCGGACCGTCCGTGGGGCCGATCTCCGGTGTTCCGGGTGCTCCGGCGTCGACGGGTGGCCCGCGCGGCGGAGGTGTGCCCGGTGGCGGTGTGCCCGGCGGTGGCGTGCCCGGCGTGACGCCGCCTGGTTCGACGCCGTCCGGTGGACCGGCGGTCAAGGGCGGCCCGACGCCGGGCGCAGGCCCGGTGACCGGCGCCACCACGCCGGGCGGGAGCACGGCGGCCCGCACCATCGGCGGCGCGCTGTCCGGCGCGCCCGGTGCGACGCCTCCCCCGATGGCCGGCGCCCCGATGGCCCCTGGCGGCGCTCCGGGTGCGGCGGGCGGGTCGGACCGTTCGAGCAAGTTCACCGGCGGGCCCGGCAAGGGCGTCTTCGACGCACCCAAACCGCCCACCGGCGACGGCAACATCACCAAAGCCCCGACCGGCTCGTCCTCCACGCCGCCGCCCGCGCCGAAGCCGACCATCAGCGCACCCGGCGGCGGCCTCCCGGCCACGCCCACCGCCTCGGCACCCACCACCACCGGGCCAACCACCACCGCGCCCGGCAGCGGCGTACCCGGCAGCGGCGCTCCGAGCACCGCGACGGCCCCTCCCGCGACCGGCCCGAAGCCGACCTCGGGTGCCGCGCCCTCGGTGAGCGCTCCGGCCGTGCCCCCGGTGGCCGGCGCCCCGATGGCCCCTGGCGGCGCTCCCGGTGCCGCGGGCGGGTCGGACCGTTCGAGCAAGTTCACCGGCGGACCCGGCAAGGGCGTCTTCGACGCACCCAAGCCCCCGACCGGCGACGGCAACATCACCAAAGCCCCGACCGCCTCGCCCTCCACGCCGCCGCCCGCGCCGAAGCCGACCATCAGCACGCCTGCGCCCAGCACCCCGGCGGTGGTCGCCCCGACCCCGACCGCGGGCACACCGAACAGCTCCCCGACCACCACGGCTCCGCCCACCACGGCCCAGCCCACCACGGCCCCGCCCGCCGCAGGTCCGGCCACCACCGCTCCGTCCACGACCGGCCCGAAGCCGTCCCCGGCGGTCACACCTCCGGTGAGCGCACCGGCGGCGCCACCGGTCGCCACGCCGCCACCCGCGGCGGCTCCGAGCGCGAGCCCGGCACCGGACCGCCCGAGCAAGGTCCCGGTCGGGTCGGACAAGGGCGTCTTCGACACGCCGAAGCCCCCGACCGGCGACGGCAACATCACCAAGGCCCCGGCCACTTCACCTTCCACACCGCCGCCCGCGCCGAAGCCGACCATCAGCACCCCACCGGCCCCGAGCACGGTCACCACCCCACCCCCGGTCGCCACCCCACCGGTCGCCACTCCGCCAGCCAACCCGGCTGCCACCACACCCCCGGCCACCACACCTCGCGTCACCCCACCCCCCGTCTCCGCACCACCGATCGCAACCCCACCGGTCGCAACCCCGCCGGTCACCGCACCACCGGTCGCGGCCCCGCCGGCTGCCACCACACCCCCGGCCACCACACCTCGCGTCACCCCACCTCCGGTCGCCGCGCCACCAGTCCCGACGCCAACGGTGAACACCCCGCCAGCCGCCAACCCCCCGGTCAGCGCGCCCCCGGTCACCACCCCACCGATCACTGCCCCGCCGGTCACCACCCCACCGGTCACTGCCCCGCCGGTCGCCGGCCCACCAACCAGCACTCCGCCGGCCGGCACGCCGCCAGTCACCACGCCGCCGGTCTCCAGCCCGCCTGCCGCCGCACCGCCGGCCACGCGACCGGCACCCCCTGTCGACACCGCACCGCCGGCCGCAACCCCGCCGGCGCCAACACCACCGGCACCTACACCACCGACGACCCGCCCCGCACCACCCGCCGACACCACACCGCCGGTCGCGACGCCACCTGCCGCGAACGCACCAGCCGCCAACCCGCCGGCCACGCGGCCGGCACCGGCCGCTGACCCCACGACGCCCGGGCAGCAGACCAACCCGCCCGCACCGCCGCCTCCCCCACCACCGCCCGGGTCCGGGGCGGTCGTGCCGCCGCCTCCGCCGCCACCGGGGTTCGGCGCAGCCGTGCCGCCGCCTCCGCCGCCGCCCGGGTTCGGTGCTGCGGTGCCGCCGCCTCCGCCACCACCGGGATTCGGCGCAGCGGTGCCCCCGCCGCCGCCGGGGCCCGGGACCCAGGTGCCGCCGCCCCCGCCGGTGTTCGGGATCCCGGTCCCGCCGCCGCCCGGTGCGCCCGGCGCGCAGACCAGTGCGCCCACCCCGCCGGCCGGACCGTTCTCGCCCCGGCGGGACGCGGCGCTGAAGAACGGCACGCTGAGCCGGCTGCCGGCCGAGTTCCCGTCCGTGCCGCTGACGGTCACCGACGTCGAGATCAACCTCGGGCAGGTGCAGGCCGGGTTCGACGCGATGTTCGGCACCCTGCGCGCCGACCACGGCATCACGACCGTCCCCGACGTGAACCCCGACCTGGTCGTGCAGTTCGACGAGCAGACGTTCGCCAAGCACTTCGCCCTGCAGCAGGAACTGGACACGGCGCTGCACTCCGCCGCCCCCGGCGAGCCGGCCGTCATCCAGCTGCCCAACGGCCAGAGCATCGACGTCCGCCAGGTCCGCGCCGACATCGTGGCCGGCGACTTCATGCACCGCCTCGGCAACGGCGACCGCGCCACCACCGACCGCCTCGACACCCTGCTGGACCAGGTCGTCCAAGCCAAGGTCGGCCCCAACGGCGACGTCGACGCGGCCCGTGACGCGCTGGTCGAGAGCACCCGCACCAACCCGGCCCGCTCGATCAACGGCCACGTGCTGCTCAACACCGGTCACCTCGACGGCCTCACCACCGACCCGACCCGCAAGGCCGACGCGATCCGGCACCTGCTCGTCCACGAGTTCATGCACGTCCACTCGGTCGGCAGCGACATCACCTTCGCCCACCGCGACGGTCAGGGCGGCGTCTACAGCACGAACGTCAACCCCGACGAAGCCGTCACCGAGACGCTCGCCCGCAACGTCACCGACGCCCTGTCCACGCGCCTCGGCGAGACCAGCCAGTACAACCAGGACGAGAACGGCGACAACCGCTACCAGAAGAACGTCGAGTCGCTCAACAAGGAGTTCGACAAGACCCGCGGCAGGTGGGCCGCGCCGTTCGACCCCGACGCCACGTTCCAGGACATGCTCGACGACTACTTCAAGGGCGTCGACCCCGCCGGCCCGACCCAGTCGCGTTCCGCGCCACCGGCCGACGTCGACGCGCCGCCGACGGCCGACCCGGACGTGCCGCCCGCCAAGGACGGCGCGGACGGCAAGGTCGTCAAGGACGTCGCCGCGGACGAGTCCTGGCGGCACAGCACGGCGAGCACCGCGGACTGGTTCGCGCCGAAGGACCCGCAGCCCTCGGCGCAGTGGGACTCGGTGCGGGACAAGGCTCCCGTGCGCACGGTCGACACCGAAGTCGCCGACGTGCAGCGGTCGAGCACGCCGGGCAACGTCGACTCCATCACCGGTCTCGTCCGGCACGACGTGCGCCGGATGGAGGTGGCGCCCGGGAACTGGGTGAAGGAGTACACCCTCAAGGTGCACCTCAAGCCCGGTGAAGGCGTCCCGCAGTCCGATGTGGACGCGGTGGCCCAGAAGACCACCGACGGCGTGAACCGGTTGCTGAACCAGGGTTACCGGCTGCCCTCGGGCGACCAGTTCCACGCCAGGGTCGAGTTCGTCACCGACCCCGCGCAGGCGCACACGACCGTCGACGTGACGACGGCGAAGGCGGCGGACCAGCTCAACTGGGGCACGCAGACCTCGGAGAACGTGCTCGCCCACGAGGTGGCGCACTACTTCGGCCTGCCTGACGAGTACAAGGACGCGGCCGGTCCGAGCGCCCGCATCTTCAACAGCGACGGCAAACCGCTGCCGCCCGGGCACACCCAGTCGAACCTGGTGGTGAACGACGACGGGCTGATGGGCGCGGGCGTGCACGCCGACCCGTCGATCAAGCCGCGCCACCTGTGGACGATCGAGCGCACCACCGACAGCCAGGTGATGGTGCCCGACGCCGACCACGCCACGCTGCACGACCCGGACTCGCCCCGCCAGTCCCCGCCCGCACGTCCGTCGGACCACGGCACCCAGCCGGACTTCCAGACCCGGCCCGTCGGCGACACGGACAGCGACACCGAGGCCGACGCCCAACCCGCCGGTCCGCCCCCGCCACCTCCGCCGCCGCCCCCGCCGGGCGCCACCGCCGCGCAACAGTCGACGCCGCCGCCACCGCCACCGCCGCCACCCGCGCCGACGTTCGGGTCGCAGGCACCGCCGCCACCGCCGCCCCCTCCTGCGCCTGCGCCGACGTTCGGATCGCAAGCGCCCCCGCCGCCCCCGCCACCGGGAGCGCCGCGCGGTCCGCAGGCGCCCCCGCCGCCCGGCCCCCAAGCGCCGCCGCCGCCACCCGGATCCGGCGTGCCCCCGGCGTCGACGAGCACCGCACCGGCGGGCCCGTACTCGAACGTGCGGGACGCGGACCTGAAGAACGGCGTCCTCACCAGGCTGCCCGCCCAGATCACCCCGGTGCCGCTGGACGTCGCGGGCGTCCAGGTCGACCTCGGGCAGGTCAAGGCCGGGTTCGACGCGTTGGCCAGCAAACTCGGCGAGTTCGGCATCACGACCACGCCCGACGTGAACCCCGACCTGGTCGTGCAGCTCGACCAGCAGACGTTCGCCAAGCACTTCGCCGTCCAGCAGGAGCTGGACACGGCGCTGAAGACCACCGACCGCGGCGATTCCGACATCACCGCCGACCAGCTCAACGGGCAGGGCATCGACCCGCGGCAGGTCCGCGACGAGATCCTGGCCGGCGACTTCATGCGCCGGCTCAACGACGGCGACCCGGCCGCCGCGGCCCGCCTCGACACCCTGCTGGACCAGGTCGCCCGGGCCAAGGTCGGCCCGAACGGTGACGTGGACGCCCAGCGGAACGCGCTGGTCGAGAGCACCCTCACCAACCCGGCCCGCTCCATCAACGGCCACGTGCTGCTCAACACCGACCACCTCGACGGCCTCACCACCGACCCCACCCGCAAGGCCGACGCGATCCGGCACCTGCTCGTCCACGAGTTCATGCACGTCCACTCGGTCGGCAGCGACACCACCTTCGCCCACCGCGAAGGACAAGGCGGCGTCTACAACAAGAACCTCAACCCCGACGAGGCCACGACCGAGCTGCTGGCCCGCAACATCACCGACGCGCTCGCCGAACGCCTCGGGCAGTCCAGCCAGTACAACCAGTTCCCCGACGGCAGCGCCCGCTACCAGGCCAACATCGACGCGCTGAACCGGGAGTTCGACCGGCCGCGGTCCAAGTGGGACAGCTTCGACGCCACCACCACGTTCCAGTCCATGCTCGGCGACTACTTCGTCGGCCCGACGCCTCCCACCAACCCGGCCGGCTCGCGTCCCGCCCCGCCGAACCCGGCGCCGACCACGCGCCCCGCCCCGCCGGACACCGCAGCGACCACGCGAGGCGTCGGCAACGACGTCCAGCCGCGGAACGCGCCGTTCCGCAACCCGTTCCGCGCCGCCCCCGCACCGTCCCGGCCGCCGATCTCCGCGCCGATCCCGATGGTCGGCCTGACCAACCCGGCGGCCCCCAACACCACCTCGACCACCCCCAACACCACCGCCAACGCCACCGCCAACACCGCCGCCGCGCCCGCCCCGGGAGCACCGGCGCCCGCGCCCAACCCCACGCCGGGGCCGGTCCTCGGGACGCGGAACCTGCCGGACTTCTTCCAGCAGGGCAAGGCGCTGGGCACGATCGCGCCCACCGACGTGCGCGGCGCGCAGCACGTCACCGGCACGATGACCGGCATCACGCCGGCCGACGCCGCCGTCATCGAGAGCGCGCTGAAGAACAACTTCGAGTCGTTCCTCGGCCAGGGCCGCGACTTCCAGGTCAAGATCGACGGCACCTGGTACGAGGCCAACGTGAAGGCCGTGATGCTGCCGCCGGCCGACGTCGCCGCGGCCACCAGCACGCCGTCCACCACCACCAAGGTGGACATGGCCGCCCAGTCCGCGGCCAACACGGGCACCGCCACGAACCTCACCACCGCCAACGACGTGGGCCTGGCCGCGGCGGCGAGCGCGGGCGTCGGCCCGTACGGCTCGCTGGCCGGCAAGGGGCAGCTCGCCACCCCCGCCACCACGCTGAACACGTCCTCCGGCACGGTGGACCAGCGGTTCATCCGGGGCGGCGAGAGCTCGACCAACGTCGACGTCCCGGTCTCCTTCCAGGTCACGCTGACCGCCGCGAACGGCACCGCGCGCCCGACGCAGGCGGTCAACGGCGGCGTCACCCTCGCCGTGCCGAACGACCTGGAGACGATCGCCAACTCCGGCAACGCCCAACCGGCCGCGGCCCTGCCGCCGGGCTGGGGCGCCAAGCTGGAGCACCCGACGCCGGAAGCGGTCACGGACTTCGACGCGAAGCAGGCGTTCACCGACGTCGCCGCGAAGATGCACCCGTCGATCACCAAGATCGGCGCGCCCGGCCGCACCGCGCTGCAGGACTTCCTCAACCCGACCACCATCCGCGACAACCTCGGCGCGATGCTGGGCGGCTGGGTCACCTCGCCCGACCTGGTCAGCCCGCACGGCAGCAAGGCCAACGCCGTGCAGATGAAGGCCACCCTGCTCAGCGCCGAGCTGGTGGGCACGACCGACGCCGCCCAGCTCCGGCTGCACGAGTCCCAGGCCACCGGCAGCTCCGTGGCCGCCACCACGAAGACCGGTTTCGACATCGCGGCCGGCGTCGGCGGCGGGGTGGGGCTGCCCGGCGTGGTCGGCGGCGCGGCCGGTGTCACCGGCGGGTACTCGGCCCGCACCTCGGAGACCTCGAACGCGGGCACGACCAGCAGCACCCGCACCGGCATCCAGCTCAAGGGCGACACCGGCCTGTACAAGGTGACCGCGAACGTCCACATCCGCACGCCCAACGGCGCGGACGTCGTCATGCCGGTCACCACCTACATGCGGGTCGGGCTGCCCGAGGCCGCCTCGCTGACCCTGCCGGTGCCGCCGGGCACCGACGCCGGGCTGACCAAGCCCGGCACGGCGGGCACCAAGTACCTCCCGCCCTACCTGGCCGCGGACCTGGCGGCGGGCAACGTCAAGGTCGGCGAGTTCGGCCCCGGCGCGCAGGTCCAGGCGCAGGTCCAGGCCACGTTGCGCGACCTGCCCGGCTTCGACAAGTTCCTGCCGGGCTGGAACGACCCGGCCACCGGCAACCGGCGGGGCCAGAGCCTGGCCGACGTCGCGGAGGCCATGGCCAACCAGCGCAAGCTCGACGCGGAGCTGTCGCCGACCGCGCTGAAGACCAAGATGGACAGCCTGCTCGGCCCCGGTGTGCAGGTGCAGCTCAAGAAGCGCGGCCTGGCCACCAACGAGTACGTCAACATCACCGTCCGGGCGCGGCCGGCGGCGGGCGGCCGGCACCTCGGCCAGGTCGACTCGCGCAACGTGCGCGGCTCGGCGAACACCGCGCCGAAGCTCGACAGCACCACCGCGACGCAGAAGTCGGTCTCCGTCGGCGTCGAGGGCAAGGCGGTGTTCCCGGTCAAGACCGGGGCCGCGTCGCTCAGCCCGACGCCGCAGGTGGGCGCGAAGTACACCTACGGGCGGGGCAGCAAGAACACCGGCGGACCGACGGTCACCAGCACCGGCCTCAACGTCGGCAGCCCGAACGCCCAGGTGTTCTCGCAGGACCTGGAGTTCGTCGTCGAGATCACCACGTTCAGCCGCAACCGGTCGTGGGTGAAGCGGGTCACGCCCGGCTCGCCGATCCTCCAGGTGCCCGACCCCAAGCCGGTCGCCAGGACCGGCGGCCCCAACGCGCCCGGCGTGGTGAGCCTGCCGCAGATCTCCGGCCCGGTGCACCTGTGGGTGGCGGACAGCTCGTCGATGGACAACGACCCGTCCGGCTTCGCGCCCGGCAAGCCGGTGGCCACCAGGCTGGACCACCCGCCGTCGATCAAGGAGCTGCTCAACCCGTCGACGCCGCGGCCGGCCGCGCCGGACTTCCTGCACGTCGAGGCCGTCGTCAACACCGAGACGGTGCGCGACCAGGCCATCGAGGCGCTCAACCTGGCCGCGCGGGGCGACTCGTCGCTGACCGTGCCGGGCACGGAGGCGCGCAACCAGATCGACAAGCTGTTCAGCCCGGAGAGCATCAAGGCGAACCTCCGCAAGCTCACCGAGACCGGCATGCAGGAGGGTGGCCTGAAGTACGGCCGCCGGGTCACCGACCGCACCGGCGCCATCGGCATGGCGATCGAGCTGGGCAACCCGAAGCTGGTGTCGATCTCCGACAACACCGGCACGGAGAACGCGGCCACCGGCGGCTACAAGGCCGGTGACGCGCGGACCAGCAGCCACACCGTCGACCTCACCGCCGGCGTCAACCTGCCGGTCAAGCCGAACGTGGCGCCGCCACCCGCGGGCGAGCCGAAGCCCGCGTCGGGTTCGGGCGGTGTCGCCGTGGCGGGCAAGATCACGCCGTACTCGTCGTCCAAGACGAGCGCGACCGAGGTCACCGGCAGCGTCGACCGCAACTTCGTCACCCCGCCCAGCGCGCGGACCGTGCTGATCCAGCTCGACGCGGACGTCACCGTGGTCGGCGAGAGCCGGTCGGGCAACGTCGTCTACGGCGGCACGCCGCGCGTCGAAGGCGCCAAGGTCACGCTGCCCGGTGGCGTGTTCGTGCGGGTCAGCGAGGACGTGGCGCGCGAGCTGGGCGTGCTGCCGAAGGTGCAGCCGAAGACCCCGCCGCCCGCGTTCGGCACGATGGCGCCGCCGGCCACGCTGACCCAGGACCAGCCCAGCTCGCTCGGCCTGAGCACGCTGGACACGGCGCCGAACCTGTCGGGCATGGTCTCCGGGCTGATCACCGACCTGAACGAGCAGACCAGCGGTCGGTTCAAGAGCGACCTGGTGCCGGACTCGGTGCTCAAGGACTCGATGAACAACTTCCAGCGGCTGGTCGACTTCACCTCGCCGACGAGCGTCAAGGCGATGATCGACAGCGCGCTGGACGGCGGCGTGCCGCTGCTGCTGCACCAGCCGGGCACGTTCGGCAAGGACACCTACCAGGTCACGCTCAAGGCGCGGATCACGGACGCGCCGAGCTTCGCCGGCGTCGTCAACGACGGCGTCGACATGGAGCACACCATCGCGGGCGCCCGGAAGGTGACCGACGGCCTCGGCCGGTCGACCGGCTGGGGCGTGGGCCTCAAGTCGCCCGGTCTCGCCCAGCCCGGCAGCGCGAACCCGAACGTGTCCGGCGGCGTCGGCGTGATCGCCGCCGCGAACGTCGGCCAGCAGCACAGCAGCAACATCACCAAGGCCACCACCGAGCAGTTCGGCCACCTGCGCGCCGGCGGCGGACCGGCCGCGAAGTACACCGTGCCCATCGAGTTCGAGCTGGTGGTGGAGAAGGGCGACCAGGTCGTCACCAGCGCCACCGCCCCGCCGCAGGACGTCGTGGTGCGGCTGCACGCGGACAACCAGAAGGTGTTCACCCCGGCCGCCACGCCACCGGCCGGCTACTCGTCGACCACGACCGCGCAGCCGGCCGCGCAGGGCACGCCGCAGGCCGCGGCCGCCTGGCAGCAGAGCGGCGCGCCGGCCACGTTGCCGCCCAAGGCGTCGGTGGAGAACCTGCGCGGCGCCCGGGACCTGCGGGCCGCGGCGATCCAGGCGCTGACCGCGGCGGGCGCGAACCAGGGCATCACCGGCAAGGGCACCGGCCCGCTGAACACCCTGCTGTCGACGCTCAGCTCGGAGAACCTCCAGCCGAGCCTGCCGGGGATGCTGGACGGCCCCTTGGACGTGCCGGGGCTGCACGAGGCCGCGCTCGCGTTCGGCCGGCACGCCGACGTGAAGGTCTACGCCAAGCTGGTCAACCCGAGGCTGGGCGGCCTGAGCGACGGCGTGAACCTGGAGAACCCGAAGACGTCGGTCACCACGACCTCCGGCGAGGCCAAGCACAGCGAGACCGGCGACGTGTCGGCGGGCTGGGCCACCGGCAGCGCCTCGGTCGCGCCGACCCAGGACCCGAAGGACACCGCGAGCTTCGCCACCGGCGGCGTCGAGACCCGGCACGCCGCCGAGGACGCCGAGGCGCTGTCCGGCGGCTCGGCGACCAACAAGGCCAACAACCTCAAGCCCCAGGGCCGCACCGGCCTGGTCGACTTCGACGTGGAGTACCGCGTGGTCGCCACGGTCGGCGGCCGGACCAGCGTGGTCGACCTGGCCGTGCCGGGCTCGGCCTCGGTGCGGATGCCGGCGGCGGAAGCCGAGACGGTGCTCGGGCGTGACTTCGACGCCGGGTTGAGCGACGCGCAGACCGCGGTGAAGGACACCGCCAAGGCGTGGCGCGACGCGGAGCTGGAGGTGGACAAGGCGCGGCACGACGCGCAGGCCGTGATCAACCGGGTGGCCGCCGACGTCGCCCGGCTCCAGAACGACCTGACTACCTCGCAGGTCGGCCACAACACCGCCATCGGCGCCGAGCTCACCGAAGCGGGCCGCGTGCCCGCCCTGGAGCAGGCCGTCCAGGACGCGCAGACCCGGCGCGACACCGTGAACGACGTGGTCACGGACCTGCGCGACCGGATCCCGGGCCTCGACGCGGCCCACCGGGACGCGCAGGCCGCGCTGTCCGACGCCGACGCCGCCGTGCTGGCCACCGGGCGCGACCTGGCGGACGCGAACGCGGAGCTGGACGCGGCACGGGTCAGGCTGGACGACGCGCAGGCGGCGTTGGACGTCGCCCAGGGCGACCTCGACGCGCACCTCGACCACCGTCCCGACGACGCGCCGCCGATCGCCGAGGACAAGGTCGCCAAGGACCTGGTCGGCAAGGTGGACGACGCCCGCGCCGCGCGCGACACCCGGGCGACCGAGGTCGACGCGGCGGTCGAGGTCGCCGAGGCGGCGCAGGTCGCCGACACCAAGGCGATCGAGGCGCAGGGCGCCGCGCGGACCAAGGCCGAGCAGGCCCGGACCGCCGCCGAGCAGGCGCGGACCGATCTCGGCCGGGCCGACGGCGACCTGGACACCGCGCAGGGCGCGCTGGAGACCGCCGAGACCGACCTGGACAACGGCCGTGACGCGGCCCAGCGCGCGGCGGACGCCCGTCAGCACGCGCTGACCGCGCAGCAGCAGGTCGAGAACACCATCGCGGCCCTGGAAGCGGAGATCACCGCCGCCGAGGTGGAGCTGGACAACCGCCGCACCGCCGCCGACGCCCGCCAGCGCGACTGGTGGAACGCCCGCATCGAGGTGGACCAGCGGATCGCCGACTACAACCGCCCGACCCCGCCTCCGCCGCCGCCCGGCGGCACGCCGGTCATCACCATCACCCCGCCGACCGACTCGACGACCAACGGCACCCATCCGGCCGCGTCCACGACGAACGGCACCCAGCCGGCCGCGTCCACGAGGGACGCGACCGCACCACCGCCACCCCTCCCGCCGGCCCCCACCCCGCCCTCCGGCATCCACACCACCACCCCTGCCCCTGCCCCTGTCGCTGTCGCCGTGCCCGGACCGTCCACTTCGCACACGTTCGCCGCGCAGCCACCCCAAGGGCCGGCTCCCGCGCCCCTGCCCCCGCCGCCGGCGACGAGCCCGATGAGCCCGGTGGCCCCGGAGCTCGTCAACGAGGCCCTGACCCACCTCCGGTTCACCGCGAACGACCTCCTGCCCTCCGCCCCGCCACCGGCCCCGGGAGGCCTGTACGCGGCGGTCGCGCAGGTCGCCAACATCCCGCCGGTGGCGCTCCGGCAGGAGGTGGTGACCTCCGCCGCGGGCGTCGCGCAGCACGTCGCGGACTTCACCACCGCCCACCCGATGCGCAAGACCCACCTGTACGGCGCGCTGGTGGAGAACCTGAACTGGTCGCTGCGGGACCAGGCGGAGAACGCCAGGGCGGGCAACGCCCGCGACCTCGCCGGACGGCTCATCGCGACCCGCCTCGGTGTGAACCTGGTCATCCACCTGCCCGGCGTGCCGCAGCCGGTGTGGCTGTCGCCGTTCACCGGACCGGTGCAGCCGGAGGTCCACGTCGACCTGGCCGTGGTGCACGGGGTGGCCACCTACCGACCGCGCTGACCAGCGGACGAGGTCCGCAGTGGACGGTGTCGGTCACCCATCGGGGTGACCGACATCGCACAGTCGGGCGCCCCACCGTGTGAGGCGAATCGATCCAGTGACCACCCGGTGTCTCGTCGCTCACAGACGGGTCGGGCTGTTGGGTCGGGTGGCTCCAGCGGGACTAGCATCCGGGGGTCAAGGTCCGAGTACGCAGGTACCGGAGACCAGTCCACCACTGACGCTGGAGGCCGTTGCGCATGGCCGGCACCACCGCACCCGAGCGGGCGGGCACCTCTAAAGGGGGCGGAACGCTCTACCGCGGCGACCTGGGGATGTGGTCCTGGGTCGCGCACCGCATCACCGGAGTGCTGACGTTCTTCTTCCTGTTCGCGCACGTCCTGGACACCGCGCTGGTGCGGGTGTCGCCGGACGCGTACGACAAGGTCATCGAGACCTACAAGAACCCGATCGTCAACCTGTTCGAGGTCGGCCTGGTCGGCGCGGTCCTCTACCACGCGCTCAACGGCATCCGCGTGATGCTCGTCGACTTCTGGGAGAAGGGCGCGCGCTTCCAGAAGCAGATGCTGTGGGTGGTGCTCGGCGTCTGGGTGCTGGTGATGGTCCCCGGCACCTACTTCATGATGGTCCGCACGGTTACCGACCTGCTCGGTGGGGGTCACTGATCATGAGCGAACTGACCCTGGCCAAGCCGCGCGCACCGCGCCGCCCCGCCGCCCGCCGCAGCAACTTCGAGCTGTACAGCTGGCTGTTCATGCGCATCTCGGGTGTCGCGCTGGTGGTGCTGGTGCTCGGGCACCTGTTCATCATGAACATCCTCGACGGCGGTGTGCACCGCATCAACTTCGGCTTCGTCGCCGGCCGCTGGGCCTCGCCGTTCTGGCAGATGTGGGACCTGGCCATGCTGTGGCTGGCCCAGATCCACGGCGGCAACGGCCTGCGCACCGTGATCAACGACTACGCCCGCAAGGACGCGACCCGGTTCTGGCTCAAGGTGCTGCTCTACGTCTCGATGGTGCTGATCATCGCCCTCGGCACGTACGTGATCTTCACCTTCGACCCGAACATCACCGACTGACCCGCTGCGGGGAGTGCTCAGAGCCATGCAGTTCCACAAGTACGACGTCGTCATCATCGGCGCGGGTGGCGCCGGGATGCGCGCGGCGATCGAGTCCGGCCAGCGCGCCCGCACGGCCGTGCTCACCAAGCTCTACCCCACGCGTTCCCACACGGGCGCCGCGCAGGGCGGCATGTGCGCCGCGCTGGCGAACGTGGAGGAGGACAACTGGGAGTGGCACACCTTCGACACGATCAAGGGCGGTGACTACCTGGTCGACCAGGACGCCGCCGAGATCATGGCGAAGGAGGCCATCGACGCGGTCCTCGACCTGGAGAAGATGGGCCTGCCGTTCAACCGCACGCCCGAGGGCAAGATCGACCAGCGGCGGTTCGGCGGCCACACCCGCAACCACGGCGAGGCGGCCGTGCGCCGGGCGTGCTACGCGGCCGACCGCACCGGCCACATGATCCTGCAGACGCTGTACCAGAACTGCGTCAAGCACGGCATCGAGTTCTTCAACGAGTACTACGTGCTCGACATCTGCATGACCGAGACCGCCGACGGCCCGGTGTGCACCGGCGCGGTGGCCTACGAGCTGGCGACCGGCGAGATCCACGTGTTCCAGGCCAAGTCCGTGGTGTTCGCCACCGGCGGCTTCGGCAAGGTCTTCAAGACCACGTCCAACGCGCACACGCTCACCGGCGACGGCATGGGCATCGTGTTCCGCAAGGGCCTGCCGCTGGAGGACATGGAGTTCTACCAGTTCCACCCGACCGGTCTGGCGGGCCTGGGCATCCTGTTGACCGAGGGCGCGCGCGGTGAGGGCGCGATCCTCCGCAACGGCTCCGGCGAGCGGTTCATGGAGCGCTACGCGCCGACCATCAAGGACCTCGCGCCGCGCGACATCGTGGCCCGGTCCATGGCGCTGGAGGTGCTCGAAGGCCGCGGCGCCGGTCCGAACAAGGACTACGTGCTGCTGGACTGCACCCACCTGGGCGCGGAGGTGCTGGAGACGAAGCTCCCCGACATCACCGAGTTCGCCCGCACGTACCTCGCGGTCGACCCGGTGACCGAGCCGGTGCCGGTCTACCCGACCGCGCACTACGCGATGGGTGGCATCCCGACCAACGTGCACGGCGAGGTGTTGCGGGACAACGACAACGTCGTGCCCGGCCTCTACGCCGCCGGCGAGTGCGCGTGCGTGTCCGTCCACGGCGCGAACCGGCTCGGCACGAACTCGTTGCTGGACATCAACGTGTTCGGCCGCCGCGCGGGCATCGCCGCCGCCGAGTACGCGTTGGCGCACGACCACGTCGACCTGCCCGAGAACCCCGCGGCGCAGGTCGAGGCGCAGGTGGCGCTGGTGCTGTCCGAGCACGGCCAGGAGCGCGTGGCGGACATCCGCACCGAGCTGCAGGCCACCATGGACGCCAACGCGTCGGTGTACCGCACCGAGGACACGCTCAAGACGGCGCTGCACGACGTGCAGGCGTTGAAGGAGCGGTACCAGCGGATCACCGTGCAGGACAAGGGGAAGCGGTTCAACACCGACCTCCTGGAAGCCGTCGAGCTGGGCTTCCTCCTGGAGCTGGCCGAGGTTCTCGTCGTGGGCGCGCTGGCGCGCAAGGAGTCCCGCGGCGGTCACGCGCGCGAGGACTACCCGAACCGCGACGACACGAACTTCATGCGCCACAGCATGTACTACAAGCAGGGCGACGGCTTGGCGGCCGACATCCGGCTCGACTACAAGCCCGTGACGTTCACCCGGTACCAGCCGATGGAGCGCAAGTACTGATGACCGCTACCGCTGAAGTGTCCACCGGCTCGCGCGGCGACCAGCCCCCCGTGCCGGACGGCGCGATCACCGTCACCCTGAAGGTGCGCCGGTTCAACCCCGAGTTCGACGACGAGCCGCGCTGGGACTCGTTCGAGATCCCGGCCCTGCCGTCGGACCGCGTGCTGAACCTGCTGCACTACGTGAAGTGGTACCTCGACGGGACGCTGACGTTCCGCCGGTCGTGCGCGCACGGCATCTGCGGGTCGGACGCGATGCGCATCAACGGCGTGAACCGGCTGGCGTGCAAGGTGCTGCTGAAGGACCTGCTGGCGTCCGGTGGCAAGCCCACCACGATCACCATCGAGCCCATCAAGGGCCTGCCGGTGCACAAGGACCTGCTGGTCGACATGGAGCCGTTCTTCGAGGCGTTCAAGGCGGTCAAGCCGTACCTCATCACGTACGGCAACGAGCCGACGCGTGAGCGGGTCCAGTCCATCGCCGACCGCGAGCGGTTCGACGACACCACCAAGTGCATCCTGTGCGCGGCGTGCACCACGTCGTGCCCGGTGTACTGGACCGAGGGCTCGTACTTCGGCCCGGCGGCGATCGTGAACGCGCACCGGTTCATCTTCGACAGCCGGGACGAGGGCGCCGAGGAGCGGCTGGACATCCTGAACGACGTGGACGGCGTGTGGCGCTGCCGGACGACGTTCAACTGCACCGACGCCTGCCCCCGCGGCATCCAGGTCACCAAGGCCATCCAGGAAGTCAAGCGCGCCCTCCTTTTCAAGCGCACCTGACCCCCGCGCGTGTCCTACGTTCGGAACACGCGTGTCCTACGTTCGTGCACCCCATGTTGAACGCTCAGCACACCGGCTCGGTGTTCTGAGCGTTCAACATGCCTGTTCTGAACGTAGGACACGCGTGACGCGAACGTAGGACACGCGGGTTAGAGGGATTGTTGGCGGGCGCGGGCGGCGCGGGCGGCCTTGGCGCGGCGGTTGCGCAGGTACATCACCAGGCCCAGGAGCAGGCCCAGGCCGGCGACGGCGGTGATCGGGCCGCCGACGTTGCCGAACGCGGTCTCCATGGCGGAGGGCTGGGTGCCGTCCGGCGTGGTGTTGGCGACCTCGCCCACACCCGCGCTGGTCGGCGTCGGCCGGGCCTCGGTGGTCTTCCTCTTGGCCTGCGGCGCGCCCTCGACCAGCCGGCCGACCGGGTTGCCGGACGCGGCCGGTTCCAGGGCGAAGCCGTAGTCGAGCAGGCGGGCGGCCTGGTCGGTCATCCGGATCGGCTGCTGCTGGCCGCGCAGCAGCACGACGACGAGCCGCTTGCCGCCGCGCTCGGCCGCGCCCACGTAGGTGTGCTGCGCGTCGTCGGTGAAGCCGGACTTGCCGCCCAACGCCCCCTCGTACGTGGTCAGCAGCCGGTTGTCGTTGACGACCGGCACGGTCCCGCCGCCGTTGGGCGCCGGGAAGTCGATGCGCTGCGTCATCACGGCCTTGACGAAGTCCGGGTACTTCATCGCCTCGCGGTAGATCAGCGCCACGTCGTAGGCCGAGGTCGACGTGCCCGGCGCGTCCAGCCCGGACGGCGTCACGGCCCGCGTGTCCAGCGCGCCCAGCTCGGCCGCCAGGGCGTTCATCTTCCGGATCGCCGACGGCACCCCGCCCAGCCGACGGGCCAGCGCGTGCGCCACGTCGTTGCCCGAGGCCATCACCAGCGCGTGCAGCATCTGCTCGACGGTGTACTCGGCGCCGCTGCGCAGACCCACGCAGGTGCACTCCTGCGCCAGGTCCTCCGGGGTGGCCGTGACCGTGGCGTCGGGCGGCAGCTCCTTGGCCACCACCATCGCCAGCAGCACCTTGATCACCGACGCGGGCCGCTGCCGGCCGTGCGGGTCGAGGGCCGCCAGCACGGCGCCGCTGTTCATGTCGGCCAGCAGCCAGCTCTCGGCGGTGATGCCGTCCGGGGGCACGGGCGCGTTCGGTGGCAGCACGAGGCCGCACTCACCGAGGCGCTGTCCCCCGATCGGGCTCTCCGGTACCTCGATCGGCGGTGGGGGCTTCTCGCCTGGCGCCACCTGTTCGGACGTGTCCACCGGCGGGGGCGGTGACACCTTGTTCTCGCAGGCCGGCTGTGCCGACGCGACCGGTGCGGCCACGAACGACGCGCCGGCCATCAGCGCGCAAGCAGCCAGGACCAGGGCAACGGGCCGTCGGAACGCGGAGGAACGCACCTGCCCAGGCTAGCCACCCCGGATGAGTGACCTGCACCCGCCACGTCGGATACTGCTCCGGTGAAGCTCTCCCGAGGCATGTCCGTCTTCCTGTCCGCCTTCGGGGTGTGGTCCTGGGTGATCTGGCCGACCTTCCTGCGCAACATCTGGAAGGACCCCCGTTCGTGGGACGGCGGCCCGACCGCGTTCTTCACCGTCCACCTGCTGCTCGTCGTCGCGTCGCTCACGTTCGGCACGGTCATCGGCGTGTTGGGCGTGCGCGGGCTGCGGGCGGCCGGCAGCGCCAAGAGCGAGTAACCCACCACACCTGGAGGCTCCGCCGTGGAGTTCGTGCGCCTACTGCTGGTGTTCCTGCACCTGCTCGGCATGGGCATGCTGATCGCGATGTTCTTCGTCCAGCGCCGGGTGGGGGCCGACGCGCCGCTGAACAAGGGCTGGCTGCACGGCAGCGCGTTGCAGCTGCTCACCGGCGTGGCGCTGATGGGCCTGGCCCCGCTGACCGACCAGGACTACAACAACATCAAGATCGGGGTGAAGCTGCTGGTCCTGGTCGTCATCGCGGCGCTGGTCGCGGTCAACCTGAAGAAGAAGCCCGCCGCCTGGCTCGCGCCCGTCCTGGCCGGCCTGGTCGTGCTGAACGTCGGCATCGCCGTCTTCTGGACCTGAGCCGCCCACTGGGCCTGGGCCGACCGGCTGGGCCTGGGCCGACCGGCGCTCAACGCCGCCGGAACAACGCGCCCAGCAGCAGCCCCGCGCCGACCAGTCCGACGGCGGCGCGGGGGCTGGGACCGGACCGCACCTCCACCACCGGCCGGATCACCGCGGGCGGCGGCGGCACGATCGGGTCGCGCAGCAGGTTCTCCCGCGCGGTGGCCGTCCAGGCGGTGATGAACAGCAGCGACTGGGCCACCAGGTTCGCGAAGAACAGCACACCGATGATCGGGCCGAACGCCGCGCCCGCCGGTGACGAGGTGACCGTGCTCAGGTAGAGCGTCCCGCCCTGCTTGAGCACCTCGAACACGAACGCCGCGGCGGCCGCGCCCTTGGCCGCGCTGCGCAGGCTGAACGGCTTGCGCGGCAGCTTGGCCAGCACCCACAGGAACACCAGCCAGTTCGCCACCAGGCCGAGCACGATCGTGCCGATCTTCAGCAGCGCCTCGGCCCACCAGACGCCGTCCAGGCCGACCCACCGCAGCACCAGCTCGGCCAGTCCGCTGCCCGCCGCCGTCAGACCGAACGACACCACCAGCGCCGCACCCAGGCTGACCAGCGCCAACAGGTCTTTCACCATGGTCTTGAAGAACGGCAGGTCCTCCTTGGCGTGGCCCCACTGCGCGGTCAGGGCGTCACGCAGGTTGCTCATCCACCCCAGGCCGGAGTAGGCGGCGGTGAGCAGGCCGAGCACGCCGACCGTGCCCTTGGAGTCGATGGCCTGCTGCACCACTTCGTTGATGGTGTCGCCGAGCGCGCCCGGCACCGCCTCGGCGATGGAGACCTCCAGCTCGTCGAGCAGCTCGGGCTGCGAGGCGAGCACGAAACCGGCGACCGCGAACCCGATCATGAGCATGGGCACGAGCGA
The DNA here is from genome assembly GCF_016695385.1 of Saccharothrix sp. 6-C. Taxonomy (NCBI): domain Bacteria; kingdom Bacillati; phylum Actinomycetota; class Actinomycetes; order Pseudonocardiales; family Pseudonocardiaceae; genus Saccharothrix; species Saccharothrix sp. 6-C. The sequence continues at coordinate 7,683,313 of NZ_CP064192.1, forward strand.
CAGCACGCTGAAGTAGGTCACGGCCGCCGCGTAGTGCGCCCCGTAGCTCTCGCTGTACCGGTCGGCGGCGCGGAGCAGGTGGTCCAGCCACGGCTTGCGCCGGCGCAGCCGGTCGAGCTTCGACTCGTCGGTCCCACCCTTTTCCGCCACACGGAAAAGTTAGTGCGTCAGGTGATCAGTCGCCACTCGACAGGAACCCGATCCGGTCGTAGGCCCGCGCCAACGTCTTCGCGGCCACCGCGCGCGCCCGTTCCGCGCCCCGGGCCAGCACCTTGTCCAGCTCGGCGGTGTCGTCCAGGTACTCGGCCACCCGCGCCTGGACGGGCGTGACGAACTCGGTGAACACCTCGCCGAGGTCCTTCTTCAGGTCCCCGTAGCCCTTGCCGTCGTAGTCGGCGACCAGCGACTCGACCGTGCGCCCGGTCAACGCGGAGTAGATCACCAGCAGGTTGCTCACGCCGGCCTTGCGCTCCGGGTCGTACACGATCTCGCGGCCGGTGTCCGTGACCGCCGACCGGATCTTCTTGGCCGACCGCTTCGGGTCCTCCAGCAGCTCGACCACGCCCGCCGGCACGGACTTCGACATCTTCGACGTCGGGTCCTGCAGGTCGTAGATCTTGGCCGTGTCCTTGACGATGTAGGGCTCGGGCAGCCGGAACGTCTTGCCGTAGCGGGTGTTGAACCGCTGCGCCAGGTCGCGGGTCAGCTCCAGGTGCTGCCGCTGGTCCTCGCCGACCGGCACGTGGTGCGCCTGGTAGAGCAGGATGTCCGCGGCCTGCAGGATCGGGTACGTGAACAGGCCGACGCCGATGGCCGCTGTCGTCTGATCGCCGGCTCCGCCCGCGGTCTGCCGCGCGGACTTGTCCTTGAACTGGGTCATCCGGCTGGCCTCGCCGAAGCCGGTCAGGCACTGCATGACCCACGCGAGCTGCGCGTGCTCGGGGACGTGCGACTGCACGAACAGCGACGAGCGGTCCGGGTCGATGCCGAGCGCGAGCAGCTGCGCGGCGGACACGCGGGTGTTGCGGCGCAGCACCTTGGGGTCCTGCTCGACGGTGATGGCGTGCAGGTCGACCACGCAGTAGAACGCCTCGTGCGTCTCCTGCAGCGCCACCCACTGGCGCAGCGCGCCGAGGTAGTTGCCGAGGTGGAACGAGCCCGCGGTCGGCTGGATGCCGGACAGCACGCGGGGGCGGCTCACCGGGGCCTGAGCCGGAGCCGGGTTCTCGGCAGGCAGGCCTGCGACCTCGCCCGCGGTGTTCTCCACAGAGTTTTCGACAGCCACGGGAGGATTCTCCCAGGCCGATCAGACCCCGGTGGTGGCGGGCCGCACGTCGGTCGCGTCGCCGCCGTCGACGACCGGGGTGATGACGACGGGCTGGTTCGCCGCCGTGCGCACCACCGCCGTCCGGCGACGCCGGACCAGGCCGGCCACCAGGCCGATCGCGCCGAACGCCACCGCGGCGATGCCGACCGGCGCCTCGAGGGAGACCGGAGCCGCCACCGCGCCGTCGGCCGCGACCGCGACACCTTCGACGACCAGGGACGACGCCACGCCCAGGACCAGACCCAGGACCGCACCGCGACCGCGCACCGCCCAGCCTCCTCACCAACACCGTGCCACTCCACCGAGGAGTGAACCTGGTTGACGGACGGCCGCGAACCTACCGAAGCTGTTGGACTGGTGTGTCCGGCTCGGGTAAACGCGACCGGCGGCAGACTAACCACAACCGCTCCCGCGCGTCCCCGCAGGGGGTTACCTCACGGCGTCGACTCGGCCATATGTCGTAGTGCGCTGCCGGGCCGGGCGGCCCGCCAGCGCGGCGGTGGCGTGCAGCTCGCCGGCCGTGCGGGCGGAGCCGTGCTCGGAGCCCGCCATGCGGCTGATGGTCTCCTCCATGAGCGTGCCGCCGAGGTCGTTGGCGCCGCCCCGGAGCACCTCGGCGGTGCCCTCGTCGCCCAGCTTGACCCACGAGCACTGGACGTTGTCCACGCGGCCGTGCAGGGCGAGCCGGGCGAACGCGTGCACGGCCCGGTTGTCGCGCCGCGTGGGGCCGGGACGGGCCACGCCCGCCAGGTAGATCGGCGCGTTGCGGTGCACGAACGGCAGGCCGACGAACTCGGTCAGGCCGCCGGTGCGGTCCTGCAGCGCCGCCAGCGCCCGGAAGTGCCCCAGCCAGTGGCCGGGGTGGTCGACGTGGCCGTACATCATCGTGGACGACGAGCGCAGGCCCACCTCGTGCGCGGTGGCGACCACGTCCAGCCAGGTCGCGGCGGGCAGCTTGCCCTTGGTCAGCACCCAGCGCACGTCGTCGTCGAGGATCTCGGCGGCCGTGCCGGGGATGGTGTCCAGGCCCGCGGCGCGCAGCTCGGTCAGCCACTCGCGCACGCTCACGCCCGCCTTGGCCGCCGCGCTGACGATCTCCATCGGGCTGAACGCGTGCACGTGCATGCCCGGCACCCTGGTCTTGATCGCGCGCACGACGTCGGCGTAGTACGTGACCGGCAGCTTCGGGTCGATGCCGCCCTGCATGCAGACCTCGGTGGCGCCCGCGTCCCACGCCTCCTGCGCGCGGTCGGCGACCTCGGCCACGGACAGCCGGAACGCGTCGGCGTCGCGCTCGCGCTGGGCGAACGCGCAGAACCGGCAGCCGACGTAGCAGACGTTCGAGAAGTTGATGTTCCGGTTGACCACGTAGGTGACGTCGTCGCCGACCACCTCGGCGCGCAGCTCGTCGGCGAGCCTGGCCATGGTCTCCAGCGCCGCGCCGTCGGCGGTGAGCAGCGCCATGGCGGCGTCCGTGTCGTCCAGCAGCTTCCCGGGGCTGTCCGCGGCGAGCCTGAGGGCGCGGGCGGTGTCCTCGGGCAGCCGTTCGACCGCCTTGGGGACGGTCAGCGACGCCCAGTCGCCGTAGACGCTGTCGAAGTCGCCGCGCCGGTCCTCCGTGCGGCCCTCGGTGTCGATGGCGGTGTTCAGGTCGGCCCGGCCGTAGGTGTCCAGGCCGCCGTCGGGCTCCTGCCACTCGCGGCCGACGACCGGCGCGTCCGGCTCGGCCAGGCCGTCCTCCCGGGCCAGCGCGGACACGTGCGCGGTGAGGCGGGTGTCGATCCACTGCCCGGCGGTCGCGGTCACGTAGCGCGGGTACACGGCCAGGCGCTCGCGCAGCTCGAACCCGGCCGCGCGGGTGTGCTCGGCCAGCACGTCGACCTGGGGCCACGGCCGCTCGGGGTTGACGTGGTCGGGCGTCACGGGCGAGACGCCGCCCCAGTCGTCGATGCCCGCGCGGAGCATCAGCCCGAACTCGCCGCCGACCAGGTTCGGCGGCGCCTGCACGCTCGTGGACGACGGCATGACCAGCCGCGCCACCGCGATCGTGGCGGCCAGCTCGTGCAGGTCGGCGTCGGGCATGCCGCGCATCGCGGTGTCGGGCTTGGCCCGGAAGTTCTGGATGATCACTTCCTGCACGTGCCCGTACTGGCGCGCGACGCCGCGCATGGCCAGCAGGGACTCGGCGCGCTCGGTGACCGTCTCGCCGATGCCGATCAGGATGCCGGTGGTGAACGGCACGTTCACCCGGCCCGCGTCGGTGAGCACCCGCAGCCGGACCGCGGGCTCCTTGTCGGGGCTGCCGTAGTGCGGGCCGCCCTTCTCGCTCCACAGCCGCTCGGCCGTGGTCTCCAGCATCATCCCCATGCTGGCCGCGACCGGGCGCAGCCGCTGCAGCTCCTCCCAGCTGAGCACGCCGGGGTTGAGGTGCGGCAGCAGGCCGGTCTCCTCCAGCACCGCGATCGCGCTGGCCCGCACGTAGTCGAGCGTCGAGGAGTACCCGCGCGCCTCCAGCCACTCCTTCGCCTGCGGCCACCGCTCCTCCGGCCGGTCGCCCAGCGTGAAGAGGGCTTCCTTGCAGCCCTGCGCGGCGGCCCGGCGGGCGATGTCGAGCACCTCGTCCCGCTCCAGGAACGCGGCGGGCAGCTTGTGCGGGACCGTGGCGAACGTGCAGTAGTGGCAGCGGTCCCGGCACAGGCGGGTCAGCGGGATGAACGCGTTGCGGCTGTAGGTGACGACACCCGGTCGCCCTTCGGCCAGCAGGTGCGCGTCACGCACCCGGCCGGCGGCGGCCAGCAACGACTCCAGGTCGTCACCGCGGGCGTGCAGCAGCACGGCGGCCTCGGTGACGTCGAGCACCGCGCCGTCGGCGGCACGGCGCAAGGCGCGTCGCATCGACGACGCGCTGGGCGTCGGCTCCGGCGGGGTGATCGAGAGGTCCACGGCCACGACAACGACACTAGGTGCGGAAAATTCCTGATCACGCCCAGTGTGATGTGCGACACGAGGCGCGGTCGGGTCCTCTTCGGCGGTCGGCCGGCGGGCTCGTCACCGGACCGGCGACCGCCCGGCGACGAGGAGCTCGGTGTTGCGGTCGGTCACCGCGCCGACGGCGTTCGCGTTGGCGTGCGGGTCGTTGAACGCGAACTCCCGGGCCAGCGACGCGAGGCCGCGCGGCGAGGTGTCGTCGTAGTCGGCCTGGTAGGGCGCGTCACCCTCGACCAAGGTCGTGAACAGGGACAGCGTGCCGTCGCCGTTGTCGGCCAGTTCGATGATCCGGGCGTGCTGCGGGTGGTCGACGTGCGCGGCGGTGTTGATCTTCCAGAACGCGCGGTCGCCCGTGCCGTGCGGGACGATCCGGTTCTCGTGGGTGTGGCCGTTGACCCAGGCGACGACGTTCGGGAACCGGCCGAGGAGGTCGACGAGCGCCCGGCCGTCCAGCCGCGGGTCGAGCGGGCGGCGGCGGTCGGGCAGGACGTTGCCCATGGTCCAGCTGGTGTGGTGGCTGAACAGGATGAACAGCTCGTCGGTGACGTCCTGGCGGTGGGTGAGGCCGAGGACGTCGTAGTAGCGCGAGCTGCCGCGCTTGAGGGTCCGCTCCAGCCAGAGGTACTGGTGCAGGCCGATCGAGCCGTCGGCGAAGCCGCCGGTGGTCGTGGTGTCGAGGCTGACGCCGGTGACGCCGGGCGCGATCGGGAACGTGTAGAAGACGTCCACGCCGTCGGCGTTGTCGTCGGTGAAGCCGTGGCCGTGCGGACCGGGGCCGGTGTGGCGCGGGTCGAGGTGCGCCTGGACGAACTCCGCGGTGGTGAACGGGCGGCGGCGGGCGTCCGGGGTGACCGTGCGGACCAGGCCGCCCTCGGCGACGACGGCTGCCGCGTCCAGCACGTGCGCGGGGTCGGTCATGGCCCTGGCGAGGCGCCGCGCCTGGTCGGCCGAGAAGCCCGTGATCTTGCGGTTGGCGGTGTAGAGGCCGTCGACGAGCGGGATGCCGTCGGGCAGCGTGCCGACCACGCTGTCGTCGTGGTTGCCGAACGTGCAGTACCACGGGACGCGCAGGCCGGGGCTGTCGAACGGGCGGATGGCGGCGTCGAGCAGGCCCGGCAGGTGCGGGAAGCCCTTGGCCTTGTAGTCGTCGAGGAGGGCGGAGCCGGGGTTCCAGTAGGCCGTGACGCCGGAGTCCTGCACGCCTTCGTAGCGGGTGGGGTCGCCGGTGTTCGCGGTGATCCGGCCGCCGTTGAGGACGGTGAGGAACCAGTCGAGCTCGACCAGCTCGTGGTTGTCGGTGTTGTCGCCGGTGGTCATCGTGAAGTCGATCGGGCGGCCGGTGAACGGGCCGGTGCGGATGGCGTTGACCCGCTGGACGAGGGCCGTCGACGTGTGCTGGGCCAGCGTCTCGTGCGCGCGGAAGGCGCCGGCGCCCAGCAGCGGGTGGGTGTACTCGAAGCGGGCCGGGCTCTGCGCGTCGACCATGTGCATGTCGGTGAACTGGACGAAGCAGGCCAGCGCCGTGCGCCGATCCGCCCGTCCGGCACCGGGCGCCGCCAGGTCCGGCCGCACCACCGACGGCCATCCCGGGCCCGCCTGCAACCTGCGGTAGCCCGTGCCGCCGACCGCGGCGGCCGCCGCGTCCACCGTCGTGCCGGTGGTGGCCGCCCACGCGGGCCCACCCCACAGCAACACCGCCCCCGCCGCGCCCGTCGCCTGGAAGAAACGCCGCCGGCTGATCCCCCTCGAACGCTCCCGGTGTCTCGGTGAGGTGAAAATTTCTCACGAACCGGGGAGCGCGTCACCAACTCGGGGTGAAGTGCGGCCGAACGAGCGAAGTCGATCGTCGGGTTGACCGATTCCGTTGCCGTGCAACGGATCAACCTCGCGCCGGACCCACGCCGTCGAACCGGGTCGCCCCGGGATCGCGGCGTGACTCAGCCGTAGACAACCGTCACGGCCGCGTAGTCGGAGCAGCGTTCGGCGTGCGTGGCGGCCCGCTCGACCGCCGACCTCAGCAGTCGAAGCCCGGACCGGCGTCGAACTCCACGAGGTCGAGCCGGCGGACGCCCGACTCGCGGCACAGGTCCTCGACCTCGGACGACCCGGCCGTGATGAGCTCGTGCACGGAGGTCACCTCCCGCTCACGATCGCGCCTGATCCCCGGCCCCGGGCCAGTCGAAGCCCACCGTGACCGGCGCGTGGTCGGACCAGCGCTCGGCGTAGGTCGCGGCACGCTCCACCACGGCGGAGGTCGCCGAAGCGGCGATGCCCTCCGTCGCGCACACCAGGTCGATCCGCCAGCCCGAGTCGTTGTCGAACGCCTTGCCGCGGTAGGACCACCAGGTGTACGGGCCCGTCACGTCCGGGTGCAGGGAGCGGACCACGTCGACGTAGCCCGCCTCGCCGAAGACCCGGTCCAGCCAGGCGCGTTCCTCCGGCAGGAAGCCGGAGGACTTCTGGTTCGTCTTCCACGCCTTCAGGTCCTCGGCCCGGTGGGCGATGTTCCAGTCGCCGCACACCAGCACCTCGCGCCCGTCGGCGGCGGCCTTGTCGCGCAGCTCCACCAGGTACGGCAGGAACGCCGCCATGAACCGGTCCTTCTCGTCCTGCCTCGGCGTGCCGACGTCACCGCTGGGCAGGTACAGCGACGCCACGACCACGTCGGCCAGCTCGACCTCGACGTACCGGCCCGAGTGCTCGAACTCGGGCACCCCGAACCCGATCCGCACGGCCTGCGGCGCCTCGCGCGTCAGCACGGCGACCCCGTTGCGCCCCTTCACCTCGGAGTACGCGTGCGCCACGTGCCAACCCTCCGGCGAACGCACCTCGTCCGGCAGCTGCCCGGGCTCGGCGCGCACCTCCTGCAGGCACACCACGTCGGCCGTCGTCGCGGCCAGCCACTCGAGGTAGCCCTTCTTCGCGGCGGCGCGCAGCCCGTTGACGTTGATCGAGGAGACGGTCAGCACCCGGGCAGCCTAACCGCGATCGGCGACCGCCCAGCCGTGCGGGTACTCGGCGCCGCAGCCCGTGCAGGACGCCGACAGGCCCCACATCAGCACCAACGGGCTGCTGCCCTCGGGTGAGGGCACCCCGGCCAGCTCGTGCCCGTCCACCACGGCCCGCAGGCCGGGCCACTCCGGCTCGCACGCGCAGGTCACCACGCCACGCCGGAACGACCGCCACTTGAAGAACATCGGCCCATCAGATCACGCGCAGCCGCTGTCCGAGGTGGGCGTCACGAACTCGGCCTTCACCCACCGCCCGTCCGACAGCAGCCGGAAGCCGTTCTCGATCCTCGGCTCGGCCCGCACCACCGCGTCACGCGGCATGGTCGCCACGATCGGCTGGGTGTCGGCCGGCCCGGACCGCACGTTGAGGATGTCGGCGATCACCGTCACCCGGCACTCGCCGCCGGCCGTCTCCTCCACCCCGAGCTTCTTGCCGTCGTTGGCGACGTACATCAACCCGGCCGCCGCGAGCACACCCACGACGACCAGGCCGCGCACCGGAATCCCGAACATCACGCCTCCCGACACCTCTGCCGAAGTGCAGATATAGCGCGAGCGGGCAGGTCACGGGCCGGTCGGCGGCACATTCCACCCCACCGGGGATCCGGACGGGTGACACCGTCACGCAACGGCGCGGGAGCAGGAACGGATCAGGGGACCGCCCGGAGGCGGTCCCCTGATCACGCGAGCCGGAGGGCGGGCGTCAGCCGGCCATCTTCTTCTGCAGGTTCTCGTCCAGCGTGCCGAGGAAGTCCTCGGTGGTCAGCCACTCCTGGTCCTTGCCGACGAGCACGGCGAGGTCCTTGGTCATCCGGCCGCTCTCGACGGTCTCGACGATGACCTGCTCCAGCGTCTCCGCGAAGCCCGTCACCTCCGGCGTGCCGTCCAGCTTGCCGCGGTGCTTCAGGCCACCGGTCCACGCGAAGATCGACGCGATCGGGTTGGTGGACGTCGGCTTGCCCGCCTGGTGCTGCCGGTAGTGCCGGGTGACGGTGCCGTGCGCGGCCTCCGCCTCGACGGTCTTGCCGTCCGGCGTCATCAGCACCGACGTCATCAGGCCCAGCGAGCCGAAGCCCTGCGCGACCGTGTCGGACTGGACGTCGCCGTCGTAGTTCTTGCACGCCCAGACGTAGCCGCCCTCCCACTTCATCGCGGCGGCCACCATGTCGTCGATCAGGCGGTGCTCGTAGGTCAGGCCCGCCGCGTCGAACTGCGCCTTGAACTCGGCCTCGAACACCTGCTGGAAGATGTCCTTGAAGGCGCCGTCGTAGGCCTTGAGGATGGTGTTCTTCGTCGACATGTACACCGGGTAGTTGCGCTGCAACCCGTACGAGAACGAGGCCCGCGCGAAGTCCTCGATGGACTTGTTGAAGTTGTACATGCCCATGGCCACGCCGCCGTCGGGGCCGTAGTTGGCCACCACGTGCTTGATCGGCTCGGAGCCGTCCTCGGGCGTGAACGTGATGGTCAGCTCGCCCGCGCCGGGGACCTTGAAGTTGGTCGCCTTGTACTGGTCGCCGTGGGCGTGACGGCCGATGATGATCGGCTTCGTCCAGCCCGGCACCAGCCGCGGGATGTTCGAGATGATGATCGGCTCGCGGAACACCACGCCGCCGAGGATGTTGCGGATCGTGCCGTTCGGCGAGACCCACATCTTCTTCAGGCCGAACTCCTCCACCCGCGCCTCGTCCGGCGTGATGGTGGCGCACTTGACCCCGACGCCGTGCTTCTTGATGGCGTTCGCGGAGTCGATGGTGACCTGGTCGTCGGTGGCGTCCCGGTGCTCGATGCCCAGGTCGTAGTACTCGAGGTCGACGTCCAGGTACGGGTGGATCAGCTTGTCCTTGATGAACTGCCAGATGATCCGCGTCATCTCGTCGCCGTCGAGTTCGACGACGGTCCCCTGAACCTTGATCTTGCCCATACTCAGGGCGCTCCTCTCGCGACAATGCAAGCAAGACAAGCGTACTGCTATGTCGGGTTGCTTGCGGCCACCCGGGCGAAAAAGGGAACGGCGTCACATCTGCGCCGAGGCCGTGACCGCCGGTGGCACGTGTGGTCTCCCGGCCAATACAACCAGCCGGGCCGACGGGCCGCCGCACGGGGACGACCCGCGGCGGCGGCCGGCGACACTCGAACACGCGTTCGCGGAATGCTCCCGCCCGGGGGCCGGACCCGGCTAATCTCGAACCGTACGAGTGATCAAGGGGGCAGCGTTGTCGACGGGTCCGACCCACGCCATGAGCGGTCTGCTGGCCTGGGCGGCGGTGACCGCGATAGCCGAGAACCACCCCATCGGCCAGCTCACCCCGCAGAGCTGGGCGGTCGGCGCGGTGCTCGCCACCGGCGCCGCCCTGCTGCCCGACCTCGACCACCCGTCCTCGACCATCTCGCGCACGTTCGGGCCGGTCAGCGCGGGCGCGTCGGCCCTGATCAACACGATCAGCTCGTTCGTCTACCGCACCACCCGCACCCGCAAGGACTCCAACCGCGACGGCGGGCACCGAGGCCTGACGCACACGCTGGCGTTCGCGCTGGCCTCCGCCGTCGGCACGACCGCCGTGGTGCAGCAGTCGCAGAAGTGGGCGCTGCCCGCGCTGATGTTCGTGTTCGCCGGCCTGGCCGTGCGCGGGATCATGAACGACTGGTGCCCGCAGAAGGACGCCCTGCTCATCACGGGCGTCTCGGCCGCCATCACCGTCGCCTGCGTGGCCTGGACGGCGCAGACGCCGGCCAGCGCGGCGGCGTGCGGCATCGCGGTGGGGGTCGGGTGCTTCGCCCACTACCTCGGCGACGCGATCACCGAGCAGGGCTGCCCGATCCTGTGGCCGATCCCGCTGATGGGCAAGACGTGGTTCCCGGTCGCGCCGCCGAAGATCATGCGGATGAAGACCGGCGGCACGGTCGAGATGGCGATCGTCGGCCCGCTGATCACGATCCTGAGCGTGTGGCTGTCCGCCGCCGCGCTCCAGCAGGCGGGCGCGCTCCCGTTCCTCGAAAGTTTCGACCTGCTGCCCATCTGAGTTTCAGATACCGGCCATTCGGCGGCTACCACTTCATCACCCGAACGGACTAGCCTCCAGCGAAATCCTGTCCCGCGCCGATCGCGCCGAGGAGGACTTCGTGCCCCACCCCACGCACGACAACGTTGTCGAGGCGGCCGGATGACCACCTGGCTCGGCCTCAACGCCGGTCATGACGACCGGTCGACCGCGGACGCCGTCGCCGTGTCGCTGTACGAGACGTTGCTGTTCCACGCCCAGCTGGTGTGCGTCCACGAGGTGGGGGGACGGCACGCGATGTCGTTCCGGCTCACCGAGGAGCCGTCGGAGAACACCGTGTCGACGCTGATCGAACGCGGCTACGGCGTGGCGGTGCACAACGGCTCGCTGCAGACGCTCGCCGGACCCGAGGAGCTGACCCGGGGCGCGCTGCGGGCGGCGCTGGCCCACCGCGACCGGCGGGAGGGCCGGGCGCTGCGGTTCCCCGGCCAGCGCGCGCTGCGCGGCCGGTACGGGGTCTCGGACATCCTCGCGTTCAGCGCGATCGAGGAAGTCCTGCCGCACGGCACGAAGAGCGTGGACGCGCGCGGCGACCTGCAACCGACGTTCGTCAACGGCAGGCTGGTGCTGGACTGCGGCTGAAGCCGGTGGTCAGCCGGGGTGCGCGCCGACGGTGTCCTTGATCTCGGCGCCGAGGCGGTCCGCGCTGCGCGCGCAGTGGGCGCAGCAGAAGAACCGGCCGCGCACCTCGACGCCGTGGCCCAGGATGCGGCAGTCGCAGTGCTCGCAGCGGGGCGCCAGGCGTTGGATCGCGCACTCGAAGCTGTCGAACGTGTGCACGCCACCGCCGACCGTGCGGACCTCGAAGGCCATCCAGTAGTCGTTGCCGCAGACGTCGCAAGTCGCCATGGCCGAAGGGTGCGCCGGCCGGCGGGCACCGGCAACTCGAACCCCGCGCACCGAGCGGACCAGGCCGGACTCGAACCGGCGTCCTCCCTCCCAGGGGGAGGGCGCGTCAACCACTGCGCTACATGGTCCCGAGCCGGGCCGGATTCGAACCGGCGTCCTCCCTCCGAGCAGGAGGGCGCGACAACCACTGCGCTACCGGGCTCGGTCCAACACTAACCATGACCACGGTCCCGGAGACAGGGCCGCTAAGGTCTGCCCTCGTGCGCGGAGTCGACTACTACGAACTCCTCGGGGTCGGCCGCTACGCGTCCGAGGCGGAGATCAAGTCCGCTTACCGCTCCCTGGCCAAGGTCATGCACCCGGACGCGGGCGGGTCCTCCGGCACCTTCCGCATGCTGCAAGAGGCATATGACACCCTGCGCGACCCGGCTCGCCGGCGGGACTACGACCGCGGCTGGTCGTTCACCCGTCCGGGCGCACGGCCGACCTCGCCGACCCGCCCGCCGCGCTCCGGTCGGACCGGCCGGTTGCGCAACTTCGGCGACGACCCCGACTTCGTACCTCCGAAGCCCGTGGTGGACCTCGGCGGCGTCGCGTGGTGGCACCTCGTCGACGTGGCCCAGCGGGTCCGGTACGTGCCGGCCGCCGGTCCGGGGCACGCGCCCGCGCTGGCGGCCATGTGCGGCTGGTTCTTCCTGCTGCTGCCCGTGGTGGTCGTCGACTTCTCGCCGCTGGCGCTCGGCGTCTGGCTGCTGGTGGTGGCCGCCGCGGCGACCGCGGCGTTCCGGCTGGTGCGGCGGTACCTGGCGGCGATCCGGGCCGACCGGTCGTTCACGCTGGACCACGACACCGGCGTGGTGCACGGGACCACGGACGACCGGGTCTGCGAGCGGCTCACCGCCGAGCTGCTCAACCAGTACCTGACCCGGCTGCCCGGCGCGCGGATCTTCCACGGCCTCGCCTGGCCCGGCTCGGTGTTCGCGGACGTCGACCACGCCGTGCTGTGCGGGCGCAAGCTGGTGCTGATCGAGTCGAAGTCGTGGCTGCCCGGGCACTACGAGGCCGAGGACGACGGTTCCGTGTGGCGCAACGGCCACCCGTTCCGGGGCGGCGGCATGCGGATGCCGCGCAGCCTCGCGGTGTACCGGAAACTGCTGCCGTGGCTGGACATCCGGACCGCGCTGCTGGTGTACCCGAGCCGCGAGGGCGTGGTGACCACCGAGGAACCGGCGGACGCCATCGTGCCGCCGATGACGCCCGCCCAGTTCGTCGAGGAGATCGGCGACTGGCTGGCCGAGGACCCGGCCACGGTGGACCGGGAGGCGTTGCGCCTGCTGGTCGGCCAGGTCGTGCCGATCGTGCGGACCGCTAGCTGAACACGCCCATCTCCCACAGCGAGTAGCCGTACGGGGTGGCGCGTTGGAACGCGTACAGCTTCACGTAGCGCGCGCTCGTGTCGAGCACGATCTCGTCCGTGCCGCCGTCGGCGGCGTAGTCCTCGTGCACGGTGGTCCAGGTCGTGCCGTCGGACGAGACCTGGAGCTGGTACTGGCGGGCGTGCGCGGCCTCCCAGTCGAGCCGGACGCGGCGGACCGGTCGCGTCGAGCCGAGGTCGACCCACAGCGAGTGCTGGTCGGTGAACGCGCTGCTCCACCGGGTGGCCGGGTCGCCGTCGAACGCGTGGGCCGACGGGTGGGCGGCGCTCTCGGTGGTGGTCGACCACGACGGGCGGCCGAGGGCGAGGTTGCCGCCGCCGCCGGTGAGCTGCCCCTGGTTGACCGCGCGCGGTGAGGCGTAGGTGGCGCGGACGGCGCTGTCGGGGTTGAGCTTCTTGTCGTCGAAGAACTCCGGCCACGCCATGAAGTACGACCAGTCGGGTTGCGACGCCAGCTCGGCGGGCGACGGGACCTTGCCGACCTCGGCCAGCGCCAGCGGCTTGCCCTGGGCCAGCGACCTGAGCGTGTCGTAGTAGGTGGCGGCGGGCCAGAAGCTGTTCCACGCGTCGAGCGACACGACGTCCGCGTACGCCGGGCCCGGGTAGTAGTCGGCGATGCCGGCCGGGTCCAGGTCCTTGACGTTCCAGACCCACGCCAGGCCGGTCAGGCCGCGGGTCCGGACCAGGTGGTCGTGGGTGAGCTGGTAGAGGCGGCGGCTGCCGTTCGCGCCGGGTCGCCCGCCCCACCAGGACCAGCCGTCGTTCATCTCGTGCAGCGGCCGGAACAGCGGCTGCACGCCCGCGTCGAGGAGTCGGCGCAGGAACGGCACGACCTCGTCGAGGCGCGACTTCCAGGCGTTGTTGAGGGCGGTGCCGTCGGTGACCAGCTGCGCCCACTGCGCGTCGGTGAGGTCGTCGTTCACGCCCGCGTCCCAGCCGCAGGCGGCGGGTCGGGTGGGCGGGCAGACGTGCCAGGTCAACGTGACGAGCGAGCCGTTGCGCCACTCGGTCAGCGCCTGGTCGACCATGGTCTGGCGGTGGGTGACGTCGTCCTGCGCGAAGAGGAAGTCACCTCCCCACAGACCGGGGTAGGCGCCGGTGATCGCGTGGACCTTGGCGGTGTGGCGGGCGGGGTCGGAGTTGGGTTCCTTGTTGTGCATCCCGGTCACCGTGCGGCTGCCGGTGATCCGCTTCAGGTAGTCGACCACGGGGGTCGGCGGCGGTGCGGCCGCGGCGGTGGCGGCGGGTGGGGCGAGGGTCATCAGAAGTAGGGCTGCCAGCGTCATCGCTGTTCGCACTGCGTCCTGCCTCTCGAAGGGTGGCGGCCTTCTGAGCGTGGCGGCGGGTTGGGTGGACGGTAGCGATTAACCGGTTAAGCAGTCAACCGAATGGCGCATGTCCCGGCGGGCGCCGGCGGGCTACGTTTCGGCGAGCCCACGGGAGGAGCCGGCTGTGCAGATCGACGTCTTCAACGAGATCCAGGACCCCCGCCCGTGGCAGGAGGGCCACCAGCACGCGCGCATCACGGAGGCGTTGGCGCAGGCGAGGCTCGCCGACGAGCTCGGCTACGGCTGCTGGTGGCAGGTCGAGCACCACGGGGCCGACGAGTTCAGCCTGTCGTCCGCGCCGGAGCTGATGCTGGCCGCGATCTCGCAGCAGACGACGAGGATCAGGCTGGGTCACGCCGCGGTGCTCGCGCCCGCGCGGTTCAACCACCCGATCAGGGCAGCCGAACGTGCCGCGATGCTCGACCACCTCAGCGGCGGGCGGCTGGAGTTCGGGCTGACCAGGTCCACCGCGCCGGAGTGGCGGCTGTTCGGCGTCGACCCGGCGGACGTGCGGCGGCAGACTCAGCAGGCGTTCGAGATGATCCCGCGGATGTGGACGTCGGAGCGCTTCTCGCACTCCAGCGAGGACTTCGAGATCCGCGACGTGCCGATCGTGCCCAAGCCGCTGCAACAACCCCACCCGCCGCTGTGGCAGGCCGCGGCCAGCCCGGCGTCGTTCGAGGAGGCCGGGCGGCGAGGCGTCGGGGTGCTCGGCACCACCATCTGGGAGTCCGTCGAGCGGGTGCGCCGGATGGTGGGCCTGTACCGGGCGGCGGCCGAGGCGTGCACGTCACCGGTCGGCTCGTACGTCAACAACCAGGTCGCGTTCTTCACCTTCGTGCACTGCGCCGAGACCGACGAGCAGGCGATCCGCAACGGCGCCATCGCCGCGGCGGCCTGGTACACCGTCAAGGCGCTGACGTTCTTCGAGGCGGCGGACGCGTTCGTTGACACCGTCCGGCGGCAGGAAGCGCTGCTGAACGACCCCACCGGCGGCGGCCTGACCGGCGACTTCCTGCGCGCCGAAGCCGCCGTCGCCACCGGCCCGAACCGCGCCCAGGTCGTCATCGGCCGAGTGCTGCAAGGCGACGACGTGGAGCCGGAGGAGATCTTCGAGGCGCTCAACGAGCAGGACTCGCTGATCGTGGGCAGCCCCGAAACGTGCCGCAAGAAGCTGCGCGTCTACGCGGACATGGGCATCGACCGGCTGATGGCCTTCCACCAGGTCGGCAGCCTCAAGCACGAGGACGTCATGCAGAGCCTGCGCCTGGTCGGCGACCTGATCCCCGAGTTCGCCAAGTGAGGTCGCGGGGTGTGGTGGGAGGATGGCGCGCATGCCGAAGAAGCTGCGCCTGACCGGTGACCCGGCCGCCGACAAGCTGTTGAGCGACGACCCGTTCGCCTTGCTGGTGGGCCTGTTGCTGGACCAGCAGTTCCCGATGGAGCACGCCTTCGCCGGACCGCGCAAGATCGCGGACCGGATGGACGGGTTCAGCATCACCAAGATCGCCGAGACCGACGTGGAGGCGTTCGTGGAGCTGTGCGTGCAGCCGCCCGCGATCCACCGGTACGGCGCGTCGATGGCACGTCGGGTCCACGCGCTCGCGCTGCACGTGATCGAGCACTACAAGGGCAAGGCGGCGAACATCTGGAAGGCCGGCAAGCCGGACGGCCGGGAGGTGCTGCGCCGGGTGAAGGAGCTGCCCGGGTTCGGCGACCAGAAGGCGCGGATCTTCGTCGCGCTCCTCGGCAAGCAGCGCGGGGTGACGCCGGACGGGTGGCGGGAGGCGGCCGGGGCGTACGGCGAGGAGGGCTCGCGGCGGTCCATCGCCGACGTGACCAGCGCCGAGACGTTGGCCGAGGTGCGGGCGTTCAAGAAGGCGGCGAAGGCGGAAGGCAAGGCCGGCGGCCCGGTGGAAGCGAAGGCCGGAGCGAAGACCGGAGCGACGGTCGGAGCGAAGACCGAGGTGAAGGCCGGGACGAAGACCGGGGCGACGGCGGCGGTGACGGCGGCGGCCAAGGGCAAGGCGGTGGCGAAGGCGCCCGCCAAGGCCCCGGCGAAGGGGAAAGCGGCGGGTAAGGCGGCGGCGAAGGGCTAGAGTCCCGGCGTGGAGTTGCCTGGTCTGACCGATCTCACGCCGCTGGGCCAGGGTGGTTTCGCCACCGTCTACCGCGCCCGCCAGGTCCAGCTGAACCGCGAGGTCGCGGTGAAGATCGACAACCGGGTGCTGCAGACCGAACGGGACCGGCGGCGGTTCCTGCGCGAGGCGCACGCGGCGGCCCGGCTGTCCGGCCACCCGCACGTGGTGTCGGTGCACGACGCGAACTTCACCCCGCAGGGCACGCCCTACCTGGTCATGGAGCTGTGCACGGGCGGGTCGCTGGCCGACGTGGTGCAGCGCGACGGACCGTTGCCCGCGGCACGGGTGCGCGAGTTGGGCGTGCAGCTCGCGGACGCGTTGGCCGCGGCCCACGCGGAAGGCGTGCTGCACCGCGACATCAAGCCGGGCAACATCCTGCTGGACCGCTACGGCACGGTGAAGCTCGCCGATTTCGGCCTGGCGGCGCTGCTGGACGCCGAAGGTTCCAGCACGGTCACCCGGGACGCGCTGAGCCCCAGCTACGCGCCGCCGGAGGCGTTCGCGATGGCCCAGCCGACGCCGGCGGCGGACGTGTACTCGTTGGCGGCGACGTTGTACGACCTGCTGGCGGGCAAACCGCCCCGGCCGGTGCCGTGGCCCGTCGAGTCGTTCGACCACCTGGGGCAGGTGCTGCGGTCACCCGTGCCGTGGGTGCCCGGGGTCCCGCAAGGGCTGCACGAGGCGCTGGTGCGGGCGTTGGAGCCGGAGGTCGGTCGTCGCACGGCAACGGCGGCTCAGTTGCGCGACGAGTTGAGCCGGGCCGGGGCGGAGCCGTCGACGAGCGGGCCCCGAGCTCCGCGGCCGGTGGCCGGGTCGCCCTGGGCTCCGCAACCGTCCACGGGGTCGCCGTACCGGACCCCGCAACCGGCGACGGGATCGCCGTACCGCACCCCGCAACAGGTGGCGGGGCCGGCGCCGGTCTTCCCGCCGGCGGCGGGGTCGAGTTACGTCCGCCCGCCCACCAAGAAGCCGTGGGGCCTGGTGGTCGGCGCATCGGTGCTGGCCACCGTCGTCGCGCTCGGCACCTGGTGGTGGGCGACGCGCAACCAGGCCCCTTCGTCCGCCGGCACGTCGTCGTCCACCTCGTCCACCTCCGCGTCGGACAACGCGGTGGCGCCGCCCCGGCTGGCGCAGTGCGGGACGGGCTACTGCGTCGCCGAACCCACCTGCTACCACGGCATCAACAACGTGGGCGGGGAACCGGCCACGGCGCGACGGGCCGGCGACTGCTCGGTCGAGCACTTCTGGGAGGCGTTCGCCGGGGGCTGGCTGTCCGGCGCGATCCCCAAGGTGGGCAGCGACGAGCTGGTGAAGGCCACGGAGGTCGCCGACGTGTGCACGGCCGAGGCCATGAAGGCCAACACCCGCCCGACCGTGGACACGTCGACGTGGCGGATCACCGCCGTGGCGTTCGCGGACGGCGACCGCAACTACTTCCACTGCCTGGCGAGCGAGCCGGGGGCGGGCGAGGTCACCACCAGCGCGTTCGGGTCCTGAGCCGGCTTGAGCGCGAAGATCAGCACCACCAGGGCCGCCAGGGCGAGGAGCGCGGCGATCGGGGCCAGCGGGACGAGGCCCACCCAGCTGATCACCAGGCCGCCGAGCACGCCGGACAGGCCCACGCCGAGGTAGATCGCGGAGGCGTTGAGCGACAGCAGCAGACCGCTGTTGGCGGGCGCGAGCTCGATGAGCCAGCTCTGGATGGGCGGGTTCGCCGACCAGGTGAGCGCGCCCCAGGCGAAGAGGGCGACGGCGGCCGACACGGGGGTCGCCATGGTGAGCGGCAACGTCGCCAGCACGGCGGTGAAGCAGCTGAAGAGCACCACGAGCAGCTTGCGGGTGTCGAAGCGGTCCGTGAGCCGGCCGGCGGCCCAGTTGCCGAGCACGGAGCCCAGGCCGTAGGCGACGAGCAGGAGGCCGACTGCGGCGCCTTCGACGTGCGCGGTCTCGGCCAGCAGCGGCGCGATGTAGTTGAAGACGCTGAACACGGCCAGGCACGCGAGCACGGTCAGGCCGAGGACCATCAGCACGCGGCGGTCGGCGGCGGGTGCGAAGCGCTGCCGCAGGCCGACGGCGGGCGGCGCGTCGACGCGGGGCAGCCAGAGGCGCACGGCGATCGCGGCGAGCACCGAGACGGCCGCGATCAGCGCGAACACGCCCTGGTAGCCGAGGGGGCCGCCGAGCAGGTTGCCCGCGGGCACGCCGAGGACCAGCGAGAAGGTCAGGCCGCCGAAGACCAGCGCGACGGCTCGGCCGCGGCGGTCCGGCGGGCTCAGGACGGTGGCGACGAGGGTCGCGGCGGGTGTGTAGACGGCCGCGCCCAGGGCGCTGATGACGCGGGCGACCAGGAGCAGCGGGTAGTTCGGGGCGAGCGCGGCGAGGAGGTTGCCGACCGCGGCGACCCCGAGGGCGACGACGAGGAGCGTGCGGCGTTCCCACCGGCCGGTGAGGGCGGCGAGGACGGGCGACGAGATCGCGTAGGCGATGGCGAACGCGGTGAGCAGCTGCCCTGCCGTGGCGTGCGAGACGTGCAGTTCCTCGCTCACGGCAGGCAGCACGCCGGAGACGATGTACCCGCTCGTGCCGATGGCGAACGCCCCGGCGGCGAGGAGGTAGGTGCGGGCCGACATGCGTGCTCCCCCGGTCGAGTGATGTTACGATCGGGATCGTACTACGACGTCGATCTAAGTTCGATTGATATCGTAGTATGGGCGATATGACCACCTCGCTGGCCCACCCCGAGCGGGACGACATCCGGATAGCGTCGGTGCTGCACGCGCTGGCCGACCCGGTGCGGCTCCAGATCGTGCGCGCGTTGGCGGCGCACGCGGAGGGCCTGTCGTGCGGGGTGCTGCCGTTGGGGGTGACGGCGTCGACGCTCACCCACCACGTGCGGACGTTGCGGGAGGCGGGCGTGGTGCACGTCCGGCCGCAGGGGACGTCGCGGATCAGCTCGTTGCGCCGGGAGGACTTGGATGCGCTGTTCCCAGGACTGCTCGACGGTGTGCTGGCGGCGCGGCGATGAGTGACGCGGCGGCGGGTGACGCCAACGACTGGGAGTGGGTCCGGGTGCTCGCCCAGGGGCGGGTGTACGACGAGGACCGGACCCCGGCGAACCGGTTGGCGTGGGCGGCGGTGGCGTTGGCCGCCTCGCACGGCGGCGAGCGGAGCGGGGTGCGGCGGGCCCGCGCGGTCGCGGACCGGTTCGCGTTGCGGGCACGGGTGACGCGGTCGTTGGGCGCGTGGGCGGCGGACCCGGATGCGCTGGCGGAGGACGTGATGGCGGAGGGCGGGCTGTCCGGACGCTACGAGAAGTCGGTCGCGCGGGCGGTCGAGCCGGTGGTGCCGCGGGTGCGGGACGAAGAGGTGCGGGAACGGCTTTCCGGGTGGGTGCGGACTCGGGTCTAGAACCGTGCTCGGCGGTAATCGGGTTGCACCGGTTCCTAGGGTGAACAGACGTGCGCGCTTACGCCTTTTTGGCGCTGGCAGGATTCCGCAGGTACTCCACCTACCGACAGGCGATGGTCGCCGGAATGGCGACGAACGTGGCGTTCGGGCTGCTCAGAATGGCGGTGCTGGTCGCAGCCGTCGGGCAGGGCCCCATCGCCGGCTACGACATCGCCGCCACCACTACTTATGTCTGGCTCGGCCAGGGGTTGATGGCCGTCGTCGTCCTCTGGGGCGACCAGCGCCTCGCCGATCGGGTGCGCAGCGGTGACGTGGTGGTCGACCTGTACCGCCCGTGGCACCTGCAGTTCGCGTTGTTCGCCGAGGACGTCGGCCGGGCGGGTTATGCCGTGCTGGTCCGGCTCGCGCCGCCGGTGGCGTTCGGCGCGTTGTTCTTCCCGTTCCGGTGGCCTTCGATCGGCACGGCCCCGGTGTTCGCGGTCAGCGTGGCGCTGGCGCTGACCGTCAGCTTCGGCATGCGGTTCCTGCTGAACGCGACCACGTTCTGGCTCTTGGACAACCGCGGCGTCCAAGCTCTCTACACGGCCTTCACCTGGTTGTTCTGCGGACTGGCGGTGCCGCTCGCGTTCTTCCCCGGGTGGGCGCTGCCGATCGTGTGGTCGACGCCGTTCGCGGCCATGTTGCAGGCGCCGATCGACATCTTCCTCGAACGCGGCTCGCCGTGGCCTTTCCTCGCCGGGCAGGCGTTCTGGGCGGTCGCCGTGCTGGCCGCGGGCCACCTGGCGCTGAACCGGGCGGTGCGGAAGGTGGTGGTCCAAGGTGGTTGAGGGCGTGTACGCGAAGCTGGTCGGCGCGCGGCTGCGCGGGCAGATGTCCTATCGCGCGTCGTTCCTCCTGCAGTGCCTCGCGCAGGCCGTCAACCAGCTCGCCGAGTTGGTGATCATCCTGGTGCTGTTCGACCGGGTGAGCGCGTTGGGCGGGTTCTCGGTCTCGGAAGTCGTGCTGGTGTACGCCATCGCGGGCACCGCGTTCGGCATCGCCGACATGGTGGCCGGGCAGTTGGACGAGCTGCCCACCTGCATCCGCACCGGGACGTTCGACGTGCTGCTGCTGCGCCCCTTGAGCACGTTGGCGCAGATGATGGCCTCCGACCTGCACCTGCGGAAGGTCGGGCGCATCGTCGCCGGCGTCGGCGCGCTGGTCTACGCCCTGAGCCACAACGACATCGCGTGGTCGGTGTGGACCGCCGGCCTGGTCGTCCTGGCGCCGCTCAGCGGCGCGGTGATCTTCTCGTCCATCTGGGTGGCGGCCAACGCCCTGTGCTTCTGGATCGTGGACGGCCAGGAGCTGGCCAACACGGTCACGTACGGCAGCAACGCGTTCACCTCCTACCCCGCCACGGTCTACGGGCCGTGGCTGCGGCGGTTCTTCGCGTTCGTCATCCCCGGCGCGTTCGTCGCCTACTACCCCGGCCTCGCGCTGCTGGGCCGGCCCGACCCGCTGGGCGGGCCGGCGTTCCTGGGGTGGATCTCCCCGCTGGTCGCGCTCGCGGCGGCGGTCGTGGCCGGTCTGGTGTGGCGGACGGCCGTTCGGCACTACCGAGGGACTGGGTCATGATCGAAGTGCGCGACCTGCGTCGCGAGTTCACGGTGTCGACCAAGGTCGGCCGGTTCCGGCGGGAGAAGCGGGTGGTGCGGGCCGTCGACGCGGTCGGGTTCGACGTGGCGGCGGGCGAGGCCGTCGGGTACGTCGGCCCCAACGGGGCGGGCAAGTCCACCACCATCAAGGTGCTGACCGGCATCCTGGTCCCCACGTCCGGGCACGTGCGGGTGTGCGGGGTGGAGCCCTCGCGGGGCAGGCGGGAGCTGGCGCGGCGGATCGGCGTGGTGTTCGGCCAGCGCAGCCAGCTCTGGTGGGACCTGCCGCTGCGGGACAGCTTCGAGTTGCTGCGGGCGATCTACCGGGTGCCGAAGGGCGACTACGACGGCCGGTTGCGGGAGTGCGTCGACCTGTTGGACCTCGGGCCGTTCCTGGACACGCCGGTTCGGCAGTTGTCGCTCGGGCAGCGGATGCGCGGCGAGGTCACGGCGTCCCTCCTGCACGGGCCGGAGCTGCTGGTCCTGGACGAGCCGACGATCGGGCTGGACCTGGAGTCCAAGGAGCGGCTGCGGGAGTTCCTGGCCGACCTCAACGCGCAGCGGGGCACCACCCTCCTGCTCACCACGCACGACCTGGACGACATCGAGCGGCTGTGCCCCCGGTTGGTGGTGATCGACCGCGGCACGGTGCTGGCGGACGGCGCGTTGGAGGAGCTGCGCGCCGAGGTCGCCCCGGAGCGGGTGCTGGTGGTCGACCTGGAGCAGCCGAGTGCGGAGCTGGCCGGGCTGCCCGGCGTGACGTCGAGCCGGGTCGAGCTCAACGGTGTGCGACACCACCTCACGTTCCGCCGGGCCGAGACCACGGCGGCGGCACTGATCTCGGCCGTGGCCGCACGGGCGGAGGTGCACGACCTGGTGGTCGTCGAGCCGGAAATCGACGACGTGGTGCGTCGGCTGTACGCGCGTCGGTAGAGTCGGACGAAACGGTCAACTCAGAACTGGAGCACCCCATGCGCGCAGGTCGTCCGGTAGCCACCCTCTTGCTGGCCATGGGACTCGCCGCCGCGGTCTCGGGCTGTGAAGCCGTGCAGCAGGCCTCGGACACCGCCAACCAGGTCGGCGCGGCCGCGGACAAGGCGCAGCTGTGCATCGACGCGCTCAAGCTGGCCGGTTTCACGCCCGACGCCACCGACCCGCAGAAGGCGTTGGAGGAGACCCAGCAGAAGGCCGAGGAGCTGAACGCGCTCGCCGCGAAGGCCGGTGACACCACGCTCCAGGACGCCATCACCGGCGTCTCCGACACCATGGGCAAGGTGACCCTGGAAGACCTGAACCCGGCCAACATCGCGACCTGGTCGCAGCAGAAGCTGGACCGGGTGGCGAAGCTGTCCAGCGCCTGCGCCTGAGCGGAAACGTCAGGCTGTCGGTACCTTCGGAACAGTCCTACGCTGTGACGCACCGGAGGTGTTGCAGATGCACGCGACAGTAGGCGACCGGTTGCACATCCACAGCCGCGCGGTTGGTCTCGACGAGACGGTCGGCGAGATCCTCGAAGTGCGCGGCCGGGAAGGTGCGCCCCCGTATCGGGTCCGCTTCTCCGACGGCCACGAAGGGCTGGTCTACCCCGGCCCCGACAGCCTGGTCGAGCCCCGGACCCCCGAGTCACCCAGGATCAAGGACTCGACCTCGGCGCGGTAGAGCAGCGCCGGGTCGATCCCCATCGGCCCGAACTGGCCGGAGACCTCCAGGCTGAGCACGCCGTGCAGCCTGGTGAACGCACGCACGGCGGTGAGCAGCACGGCGGGGGGCACGTCGCCCTCGCCGCGCGCGCCCGCCCAGCCCGCGAGCTGGGCGTCCAGTGTGGACTGCCCGGCCGTGGCGAAACCCTCGCGCGGCAGGACGACGAGCAGCGCGCTCATGGTGCGGTGCGCGGCGAGGACCGTGTCCTGCGGCGCGTGGTAGCCGGGCAGCGGCGTGCCGAACAGCAGCAGGTACCGGTGCGGTTGGGTGACGGCCCACGACCGGAACCCCTCCGCGAACGCACGCACCCGATCGGGTGGTGAAGCGCCCTCGGAGGCCGTCACCGTCGCCTCGACGGTGTCGGCGAGGTCGTGCCACGCGTCGCGGATCAGATCGTTGAGCAGGTCGTCGCGCCCCGCGAAGTACCGGTAGAGCGCCGGTCCCGTCACGCCCATGCGCTTGGCGATGGCGTTGACCGAGATGCCGGCGATCCCCTGCTCGGCCAGCTGCTCCAGCGCGATGCGCTTGGCCTCGGTCTTCGTTTCCTCGCGGTACCGCTCCCGGCGGACGTTGACCACGGCTGCCCTCCTTGACGCAGGCACTCTAACTTGTGTTAGAACGTCTAACATCAGTGAGAGAGTGATACGAGGGGGCGTCATGACCGCGGTCGTGCTGGGAGCGGGTCGGGGCATCGGCCGGGAGATCGCCCGGCAGTTGGTGGCGGCCGGCCGGGAGGTTCGGGCCGTCACGCGTTCGGGTGGAGTTCCGGACGGCGCGCAGGACGTGCGGGGCGACGTGCTGGACCGGCGGTCGACCATCGAGGCGGTCCGGGGCGCGTCGGTGATCCACCTCGCGGCGAACGTGCCGTACCCGAACTGGCTCGACCTGCTGCCGACGATGGTGGAGAACACCGTCGCCGCGGCGGAGGCCGTGGGGGCGAAGATCGTCTACGCGGACAACCTCTACGCGTACGGGCCGGTGTCCGGCGCGGTGGCGGAGGACACGCCGGAACGGCCCGCGGGCCCGAAGGAGAAGCTGCGCAGCGAGCTGGGCAAGCGCTTGCGGGCGGCGGCCGTGCCGGTGGCGACCGGCCGGTCGTCGGACTACTACGGGCCTGGTGGCACGGGGTCGCTGCCCGGCGAGCTGCTGATCAAGCCGATGGCGGCGGGCAAGGCCGCGATGTGGTTCTGGCCGTTGGACGTGCCGCACACCTTCGCCTACCTGCGCGACACCGCGCGGGCGCAGATCGCGCTCGGCGACGACGAGCGGGCGGACGGGAAGGTCTGGCACGCGCCGGCGGCGGAGACGCTGACCGTGCGGGAGTTCGTGGCGTTGACCGGGAAGGTCCTCGGGAACGCGCGCACACCGGTGCGGCTGCCCGCGTGGGGCGTCAAGGTGGGGTCGCTGTTCGACCGGCGGTTGCGCGGCTCGGGCGAGATGGACCACCAGCGGACCGCGCCGTGGGTGGTGGACCACTCCGCCTTCGAGGCCACGTTCGGGCCGTGGCCGGTGACGCCGCACGAGCAGGCGATCGAGGAGACCGCCCGCTGGTACCGGGGATGAGCGGAACGGCAACCTGGGAACGGTTTCAGCCCAGGATGGTGGTGATCAGCTCGTCGGCGAGGGCGGGCGTGGCGGCGGCGATGCCCGACCAGCGGCGGGACAGGTCGAGGTCGAAGGTCAGCGGCCGGCCGCGCAGGTCGAGCAGCGCTCCCCCGGCGGCGGGCACCGTGACGAGGGCGGCGATCAGGTCCATCAGGCGGTGGGTGTCCGAACCCGGGTCGGCGAACGCGTCCACCGCGCCCTCGGCGACCAGGACCGCTTCCAGGCACGTGGTGGCGAGGATGCGGATGCGCTCCGCCTGGTTCGCCACGCGCATCCAGGCGTCCTCGCTCCCGCGCTTGGGCCGCATCATGCACATCGAGGCGCCCTTGAGGGCCGTGCGGCCGGTGGTGCGGTAGGGCGCGGGCCTGCCCGCGTGCGCCGACCAGGCGCGGCCGGTGTCGAACCAGACGGTGAGCGCCTCGACCGGCTGGTCGTCGATCACCAGGGCGCCCGCGAAGCAGGACAGCGGCACGCCCATGGCGGCGTTCGCGGAACCGTCCACCGGGTCGACCACGAGGGTGGCGGCCGAGCCGTTGTCGATGAACCCGGCCTCCTCGGACAGCAGGTTCGCGCCCGCCTCGGCGGCCGCTTCGGCGATCGCGGCCTCCACGATCGCGTCCACCCGCATCGTGGGCGTGCCGTCCGCGCCGTCGGCGACCTCCTCGCGCAGCTGCCCGCGGGTGAACTCGCGGCGTGCGCCGTCGTAGGCGGCCGAGGCGGCGATGGCGGTGGCGGCGAGCGCGGGGTGCACGTCGGCGGGCAGGTTCGGGAGGGGCACGGGCCACTGGGTCATGCACCGAACATGCCACGAGAGGGCCACCGGCGGCGGCCCTCTCGTGCGGTTCGACTCAGATCAGGCCGAGGGCCTTCACCGCGTCGCGCTCCTCGACCAGCTCGGCCATGGAGGCGTCGATGCGGGCGCGGGAGAAGTCGTCGATCTCCAGGCCCTGCACGATCGAGTACTCGCCGTCGGTCACCGTGACGGGGAACGACGAGATCAGGCCCTCCGGCACGCCGTAGGAGCCGTCCGACGGGATCGCCATCGACACCCAGTCGCCCTCGGCCGTGCCGTTGACCCAGTCGTGGACGTGGTCGATGGCCGCGTTGGCCGCCGACGCCGCCGAGGACGCGCCGCGCGCCTCGATGATCGCCGCGCCGCGCTTGGCGACGGTCGGGATGAACTCGTTCTCCAGCCAGGCCTGGTCGTTCACGGCCTCGGCCGCGACCTGGCCGTTGACCTCGGCGTGGAACAGGTCCGGGTACTGGGTGGCCGAGTGGTTGCCCCAGATGGTGAGCTTCTTGATGTCGGTGACCGACACCCCGAGCTTCTTCGCCAGCTGCGACAGCGCCCGGTTGTGGTCCAGGCGGGTCATCGCGGTGAACCGCTCGGCGGGCACGTCGGGCGCGTGCTGCTGGGCGATCAGGGCGTTGGTGTTGGCCGGGTTGCCGACGACCAGCACGCGCACGTCGTCCGCCGCGCCCGCGTTGATCGCCTCGCCCTGCGGCTTGAAGATGCCGCCGTTGGCCTCCAGCAGGTCGCCGCGCTCCATGCCCTTCGTGCGCGGGCGGGCGCCGACCAGCAGCGCCACGTTCACGCCGTCGAACGCGGTCTTGGCGTCGTCGGTGATGTCGATGCCGGACAGCAGCGGGAACGCGCAGTCGTCCAGCTCCATCGCGGTGCCCTCGGCGGCCTTGACGGCCTGCGGGATCTCCAGCAGGCGAAGGCGGACGGGGACGTCGGGGCCCAGGAGGTGGCCGGAGGCGATGCGGAACAGCAGTGCGTAGCCGATCTGGCCGGCCGCACCGGTGACGGTGACGTTCACGGGCGTGCGGGTCATGTGCCTTCCCGAATGTTGTGGCTTCAGTCCTCGGGCACGACCACTAGGCAGGCTGACGACCTGTCAGCGGCGGTCTCTACTCCGGGACCGCGCACCGGGCGGGTTGCCCGGCAGGTCGGAGGTTACCAACTGGGCGGCGATGACAAGGTGTGACAGTGGACATCATCGGCGAGGACTACTCCGACGCGGTCTTGTGCGGGCAGAAGTGGGAAGGCAGGTCGTTCGTCCGGTGCGACTTCACCGAGGCCGACCTGCGCGGGCTGGCGACCTCGGGGTGCACGTTCACCGACTGCTCGTTCGACCGCGCCGACCTGGGCGGGTCCGCGCACCGGGCGACCGCGTTCCGCTCCTGCCGGTTCACCCGGGCCGTGCTGGCCTCCGCCGAGTTCACGTCGTGCTCGTGGCTCGGGTCGATGTTCCTGGACTGCGCGCTGCGGCCGATCACGGTGACCGAGACCGATCTCACGCTGGTCGGGCTGTCCGGCGCCGTGCTGCGCAAGGCGTCGCTGCGCGGCCTGCGGTTGCGGGAGGCCAACTTCCAGGACGCCGACCTGCGCGACGCGGACCTGCGTGAGGTCGACCTGACCGGCGCGCGGCTGCGCGGGTGCCGGCTGGAGGGCGCGGACCTGCGCGGCGCACGGCTGGACGCCGACGGGCTGGCCCAGGCCACCCTGCGCGGTGCGCGGGTGGACCTGGACACGGCCGTCGCCTTCGCCGCGGCGCACGGGTTGCGCGTCGGCTAGTGACCCGGGGCCTCCTGGCCCGCGACCTCGACCAGCAGGCCGTCGGCGATCATGTCGTCGATCGTCTTCGGCATCAGGTAGGCCGTGCCGCCGCCGGGCTGCTCGAACCACGGCACGGCCACGCCGGTCAGCACCTCGACCGGTCGGCGCAGCCGGTACACGTGGTACGGCCGGTTGATCCACGACGGCACCAGCGAGCGCTGCGCGAACGGCGTGCCCGCCGCGTAGACGAGGTTGCCCTCGCCCTCGCCGAAGCGGTCCACCTCCACGCCGGCGGGCAGCTCGACCATCGTCTTGTGCCGGAACAGGGTCAGCGGCGGCTCGCCGTTCATCGGGTTGATCGGCCACGACCGCTGGGGCCTGGGCTCCTGCGTGGACGTCGTGGCGCCCGAGGGCTGCGGCGCGCCCTGCTGCGCCTGTGCCGGCACGGGCGGTTCGACCGGCGGGCGCTGCGGGGGCGCGGGACGGCGCGGCGGCTCCTCGCGGAAGCCGTTGTTCATCGGCGGGCGCGGGCGCTGCTGCGGCGGCGGGGGCGGCATCGGTCGCTGCGGTCGGCGGCTGGTGAGCACCAGCTTGCCGGTCAGGTACGCGGCGGCGTCCTCCAGCCGGTCGAAGCGGACCGGGTTGGTGGGCCCGTGGTCGAACCACGACACCTCCCAGTCCGGGCCCTCGGTGCGCAGCAGCCAGGCGCGGTCGGCGGGCTCGCCGAAGCGGTAGGCGGCGGGCGGCACGTCGAGCTCGTCCAGCGCGCGGCGGATGCCCGAGAGCTCGCGCTCCTCCTCCGGCGTGACCTGCCGCGGCTCGGCCGGTGGCGGCGGCTGGACCGGGGGTGGCGGCTGGACCGGGGGCGAGGTCAGGCTCGGCACGGGCGCCGGGGCCGGGGACACGTCGTCGAACGGCTGCACGGCCTCGGCGAACCGGGTCGCCTGGTCCGCGAACGGCGGCGGGACCTGTTCCACGAACTGCGGCTGGCCGGCCGGTTCGGGGTGCTCGTCGCGCTCGATGCGGTCGTCGCGCTCGGCGTGGTCGTCGTGGAGGTCCCGGTCGTCCTGGAGGTCCCGGTGGTCGCGGTCGTCCCGGTGGTCGCGGTCGTCCCGGTCATCGTCGTGGTGGTCGCGGTCGGCGAAGTGGGGCTCGGGCTCGTCGTGCCGGTCCTCGTGCCGGACTTCACGCCGGTCGTCGGCCTGCTCGGCGAACAGGGGCTCGTCGGGTTCGGTGAACGCCTGCTCGGCGGGCTCCTCGAACCGCGACTCGTCCCGGTCGGCGAAGCCCTGCTCCTCGACGTGCTCCGGCGTGTAGAGGCGGGCCTGGTCGACCTCGAACTCGGCGGTGACCTCGGCCTCGTCGGCGGGGTGGCGCGCGTCGACCTCGGACGCCCGCTCCTCGACCGGCCGCGGCTCGTGCTCGGCCTGCTCGTGCGGCTGCTGCTCGTACGCCTGCTCGTGCGAGGGCTGGTCGTAGGCGGGCTGGTGCGGCGGCAGGTCGTGCGGCTGGTCGTGGGACACCTGGTCGTGCGGCGGGTGGTCGTGCGGCGCGTGGTCGTGCGCGGGCTCGGCGCCGACCGCCTCGACCTCGCCGGTCCGCTCGGCGGGACCGGACTCCGGCTCCTCGTCGGTGAACGGGTTCCAGGTCTGGGTGTCGTTCAGCTCGCGCTGGTCCTCGTCCGCCTCGCGCTCGTAGGCGCCGGGCGCGAACAGGTCCATCCCGTCCACGTAGGACTCGCGCCGGTACCGGTCGTCGATCACCGGGCCGTCCTCGTCGAACCGCACCCGGTAGGGCGGGCCCTCCTGGGCGTACTCGATCACGTCCGGCTTGAGCTCGGTGAGGTTCGCGGTCTCCTCGACGTCCGCGCGCCCGGACACCGCCTCGGCGGGCCGCGGCTCGTCGGCCAGGAGCTCGGGCAGCGGCGCGGCGACCGTCGCGCCCACCTCGGCGGGCGGCTCGGCGGGCGCGGGCGCGGGTTCGGCGACCGGCAGCTCGGCCCCCTGCGGCGCGGCGGGCGCGCCCAGGTTCGCGGCGGCGGCGACCCGCGCCTCCTCGGTCACCTCGGGCAGCACGAAGTCCAGCGCCTTGGCCCGCTCCACCAGCTCGGGCTCCGGCGGCACGCCGTAGGCGCGCAGGTAGTAGCCGACCGCGGCGGGCCAGATCCAGTGGCCGTCGGTCTGGAACGCCACCGGCACCACCGACGGCGCGTCCGGGTTGAGCACGTCCGCGTCGAACCCGCGCCCGAGCACCGCGACCGGGGCCCGGTCCAGGTAGCTCAGCAGCAGGTCGTGGTCGGCCTCGGCGACCGGCGGGCGGTTCACCGAGGGCCGGCCGCCCGCACCGGCGCCGTCGAACACGCGGGCCGTGCGGAACGCCCGGAGCGGCGGCGACTGGTCGGCCGGCGGCGGCGGGGGCGGCGCCTGCTGGAGCCGTCGGCGCAGCCAGTCCGGCACGTTGTCGTCGGTGCGCGGGAAGAAGCGCATCTCGTCCAGGTACGCCTGCGGTGGCGGTGGCGTGGTCCAGGACGGCTCGGCGCGGTCGAAGTCGAGGTTGTAGCTGGACGGGTGGTCCAGCTGGTAGCGGGCGTTGGACCAGCTGCCCCGGCCGTCGCGGTACATGCCCGCGCGCAGCCGCGAGAACAGCCCGGCCACCTCCTGGGGCGGCGACCAGGAACGCAGGGCGCCGTCGGCGGTGCGCACCTCGGCGGCCAGCTCGAAGTACCGGCCGGTCGCGCGGTACTCCGCGGTCACGTGCCGCCACTCCTCCGGCGCGGCCCGCATCAGCGTCAGGCCGATCTGCTTGACCAGCGCATCCTGCTCGGTCGGGTTCAGCGGCTTCAGCTCGGACACGTGCAACATCTTCCCCCGCGACTCCCCGTGCCCGCACGGGACCCCGCTGAGCCGAACGGAGTAATGACGCCGTGCGACCGTGCCTAGACGCCCGGTTGCGGCTGCTGGACCGGCGGTGGCGGCACCTCGACCAGGCTCCCGTCGGCCAACAGGTCACGCACGGAGCTCGCCAGGAAGAAGCCCGTGCCGCCGCCGACCTGCCCGAACCACGGCACCGCGACGCCCTTCAGCGCGGGCACCGGCTTCTGCACCCGGTACACGTGGTAGCGACGGTTCAGCCAATCCGGTGGCAACGATCGGTGGCCGAACATGGTCCCGGCCGTGTACACGAGGTTGCCGAGCTCGGCGCCGAACCGGTCGATCTCGGCCCCGACGGGGATGACCACGTTCTCGCGGTCGCGGAACAGCGACAGCGGCGGCTCGTCCGGCATCGGCTGGATGTCCGCGACCGGCAGCACCAACGCGCCCGTCTCCGCCGCCGCGCGCGTGCGGTCCAGGTCGGCGCGCCACAGCAGCTCGGCCAGCAGCACCTTCGCCGCGTCCACCGCGTGCTCGTACACGCGCGGCCGGCCGTGCGGGCCGCGGCTCGAGTCCCAGAACTGGACCTGCCAGCCGGTCGGTCCCGGCGCCGGCTCGACGACCAGCGCGTCGGGCTTCGGCTCGACGATCCCGTACTCGGACGGGTCGACCCCGAAGTGGTCCAGCCGCTCCTTGAGGTGGTCGAGCGCGCGCTGGTCGACCTCGGTGACCACGCGAGGCCGGTGCTCCGGCAGGGGCGCGCCCTCGGCCTGCCCCGTGGCGACGGCGGAGGCCGCCCGCTCGGCCTCGGCGGTGACCGGCGGCACGGCGTAGCCGTGGTCCCGGATGTGCTGCACGAGCTGCGGCACCGGCGGCACGTGGTGGTTGCGCAGGTAGTACGCCACCCCGCCGGGCCACACCCACGTGCCGTCGGTGTGGAAGGACAGCGGCACGGACGGCGTGGCGTCCGGCTTGAGCGCGTCCGGGCCGTAGGAGCGCGCGGCCAGCACGACCGGCGCGTTCTCCAGGTAGGCCAGCACGTCGTCCAGCTCCTGCGGGTGCACGGCCGGCCGGTCGTGCGCGACCGGGTCCGGCCCGTCGAACAGCGGCGCGGCGATCACCCCGGCCTCGGCGGAGCCGAGTCCCGCGCGGTCGCGGAGCCAGGCCGGGATCGCGTCGTCGTCGCGCGGGTAGAGCTCCAGTTCCTCGGCGTAGTGCCGCTCGGCGGGCGGCCGCGTCCAGTCCGGCTCGGCGTCCCGGTCGAACTCCGCCGAGTACGTGTCGGGGTGCACGAGGTGGAACTTCAGCGTGAACCACGTGCCGTGACCCGGCCGCGCCATGCCGTCGCGCAGCTGCACGAAGAACGGCAGCGCCTCCGGCGGCAGCTCCCAGTCGAACGACGAGCCGTACATGGTCAGCCCGGAGACCTGCGTCTCCAGGTGGCTGCCCACCATCCGGAAGTCGACGAAGAGCTGCTCCCAGTCGCCGGGCAGTCGCTGCACCAACAGGGTGGTGACGGAGCCGAGGATCGCGTTCTGGTCCTCGACGTCCAGCTGCGGTGCGGTCATGCGTTCTGCTCCTCGGTGCTGGTTCCCGCGGGCCGGTCTTCCCGCGGGTCGCCCGCCGCCTCGACCAGCTTGGCGCGCAGCCAGTCGGGGACGAAGGCCTCGTCGCGGGGGAAGACCTGGAGGTCGCGGGCGAAGTCCGCGGCCGGCACGGGCGGGTCGAACCGCGGGTCGTGGTCGAAGTTGTAGGTGATGTCGATGCGGACCGGCGCGTTCACCACGCAGCGCGCGGAGAACCACGTGCCGCGGCCCGGCTGGTACAGCACCTGCCGCATCTCCTGGAACGCGGCGTTCAGCCCCTCCGGCGGCATCACCTCGGGGGTGGCGCCGTCGGGCAGGTAGACCTTCAGCGTCGCGTCCTGCACGGCCACGGTCATCCGCACCAGCAGGTCGATCCGCCGGAAGCCGTCCGGAGCAGCGTCCAGCAGCATGCCGCCGATGTGCTGGAGCAGCTCGTCGTGGCGCTGCTCAGAACTCGGCCGGCCAGAGGGCTGCGTTGTGCTCATTCGGGTAGCTCCTGACGTAGATCTCGGTCGTGCCGTCGGCGAGCGTCACACGCCACCGCGTCTGGTAGGTGTGCGGGTGGCGTTGCAGCGGGTCGCGCAGGGCGAACGTGTCGATCATCTCGACCGTACCGCCGGACTTCATGAACTTCGCGCGGTCCCGCTCCATCCGGTGCCAGGTCTCGGCGGTGACGAACGCCGGGCGCTCGTTGCCCTGGTTCTGGTCGCGCTGCTGGCTCGACTGGTTCGCCGCCTCACCGGGACCGCCGGTCTCGTTGCCCTGGTGGTGCCCGCCGTCGGACAGCTTCTTGCCGTCCCCGTCGACCTCGCCGTGGTTGCCGACGTCGATCTGGGCGCTCCCGTCGCGCCGGATCGCGCCACCGGACTTCAGGTCGGGCCGGCCGGTCGTGGCGACCGTCTCGCCGTCGCCGTTGGTGCGACCGCGCCACGCGTCGTTGTCGGCGACCAGCACCGCGTTGGGCAGCGGGTTGTTCAGGTCCGGGCTGAACGGCCGGAAGGTGTGCACGTGCGAGGCCGCGCCGTCGGGGCCGGTCTGGAACGTGCCGTAGCCCTGCTTCTTGTGGTCGTCCAGCACGAACCGGGTGTCCGCGGGCAGGTCGGCGCGGCCCGCGAACGGGTCGGCGTTGGAGAACGGCCTCGTCACCGCGGCGCGCTGCTCCGGCGTCCAGCCGCTGGTGTCGCCGCTGACCACGTTCACCGAGTAGACGTACCCGTCGTCGGTCTTGGTGCGCTGCATCGCCAGCCGGACCTCGCCGTTGGCGGGGGTGGGCCAGGTCTGCGCGGGGTGCTCGGCCTTGCCGAGGCCGTAGAAGCCGTCGGACGTCACCCGGGCGTCCGCCGGGGCCTGGGTGATCTCGGTGTTGACCCGGCTGCGCTGCCCCGAGTGGGTGTCCTCGAACACCACGTGACCCGACTCGTCGGTGAGGAACCGGCCCCGGTGCTGGCCGTGCTCGTCGGTGACCACGTACTCGGTGCTCGCGTCGTGCACCTGGCCGGGCCGGCTGAACGGCTCGCCCTGCTTGAGGTCCGTGACCGGGGACTGCCTGGTCGTGGTGGGCTCGGTGCGCTCGACCGCGTGCTGCGGGTGGCCCTCGGCGTTGGTGGTGAACTCCTGGTGCAGGGGGCCGCGGTCGATGTTGTAGTTCGTGCCCTGCGAGGTGTGCTGGACCTCCGGGTTGCGGGCGTCGGTCGACAGGTAGTCCGGCGCGGCCACCCACCTCGGCTTGCCGTCCGCGTCGGTCTGCACCGTGCCGCGGTACGTGCCGTCGGTGTCGTGGACCTCCATGCGCGTGTTCGGCGGGAGGTCGGTGCGCGCGGTGAACGCCTCGTCCGGCCTCGGCGCCAGCGGGTGGTCGCGGTCGATCCTCTGGCGGCCGTTGGCGGGCTCCGGGACGGGCTCGATCATCACCGCGCGGTCGACGGTGACGGTCCGGTCGCCGATCTTGATCGTGTCCTGGGTGGTCTGGCGGGTGCCGTCGGCGTTGCCCACGAACACGTCGTGCCGGTGGCCCAGCTCGACGCGGTAGTGGGCGTTCGGCGCGGGGTGCCGGACCTCGGGGTTGTCACCGAGCCGGGTGTTCGGCGCGATGGCGTCGACGTGGACGTTGCCGTCGGCGTCCACGTGCACGACGGTGCGGACGTTGCCGTCCTCGCCCTGGACCGTGATCCGGGTGTCCCTCGGCAGGTCCTGGCCGCTCTGGAAGAGCGACTGGTCGTCGCGCAGCCGCACCTGCTGCTCGTGCGAGGTCTCGGGCGCCGTCCACGGCTGCTGGACCTGCGGCTCGATGTCGAGCCGGCCGCGGTGATCCTGGCCGTCGGTCGCGAGGTCGCCCTTGGGCTCGTGGCCGGGCGGCATCCCGTTCTCGCCGGCCGGCGCGTGCGTGCCGTCGGGCTCGAACGCGTGCCAGCCGCCGTCGGGCGGGAGCTTCGGGCCGGCGCCCGACTCGTCGGGCCGGCTGGCGTAGACGTTGCCGTCGCGGTCGGACCAGGCCAGGGTGTCCGGCGCGACGACCTGCTGACCGGTCTCGCGGGCGACGTGCGCGGCCAGGCTGTTCTCGCCGCCCGCGCCCGCGTCGCAGCCGACGAGCATGATCGGCCGGCCGGCGAGGTCCGGGTGGTTGTTGATCAGCTCGACCAGCTCGGCGCGGGTGTAGTGCGTGTCGCCGATGCGGACGCCGTCGCCGTCGGTGTGGATGTCGAGGACGACGTGGTTCTCGTTCGCGGGGATCCGGCCGGCCAGGTCGCGCAGGCGGTCCTCGGTGTGCAGCGCGACACCCGAGTCGGTGACCTGGCTGTTGCGGATCGCCTGGTCGACGCGCTGGGAGACCTCGCCGAGCGGGATCGGGCCGTGGTGCGAGACCGGGCCGAGGTCGGGGTTCGGGGTGAGGTTCACCGGCGGGTCGGCCGAGGTGTGGTTGTCGAACGCGCCGTTCTGCGCGTCGGCCACCGACACCGGGTCGGGCGTGCGGACGTTGCCGTCGCCGTCGAACGTGCCGAAGTCGGGCGGCAGCACGCGGCCGTCGGCCGGGGGCACGCTGACCTCGTGCAGGACGCCGAGGTCGATCAGGCGCTGGACGCTCATCTGGCCCGTGGACGGGTCGGCGAGGGCGCCGTCGAGGACGGGCTGGAGCTGGCGCGCGCCGCCGTTCTGGTCGAACGCGGGCGCCACCTGGGCCAGCTCGACGGTGAGCGGGGCGTCCAGGACGTAGACGTGGTAGCCCTTGCCGAGGCTGTCCGGCATGATCGCGCGCTCGCCGAACCCGTACGCCTGGCCGTCCGGGCGCAGCGGGGAGAGGAAGTCGCCGTTGGGGCTGCCGAACCGGTCGAGCACCGTGCCGGCGGGCAGCTCCACGACGACGCGCGGGCCGTCCGCGCCCTGGTTCGGCGGCCAGTCGATGCTGCCGTCGGGCTTGGAGTGGGCGTCGCGGAACGACTGGTAGTCGCCGTACGGGCCGTAGGGCTGGTAGGTCGGTTCGATGAGGGCGGCGGCGCGCTGGTCGTACGTGCCGACGGACTGGTCCGTGGGGCCGGTGCTCTCGTGGACGGGGACGTACGGGCCGTCCTGCGAGAAGCCCGGCACCACGCCCGCGGGCTGGTTCCAGACGTTCTTCTCGGGGAACGGGTCCGCGCCGGCGTCGGTCTTGGTGTCGGTGGCCGGCTTGGTGTCGGTCTCGGCGGGCCACTCGTGACCGGCCGCCGGGGTGTGCTCGTCACCGGGTTCGCCGACCAGGTCGCTCGGCGTCTCGGTGCGGTCGGTCCGGTCGGTGCTGTCGGTTCCGGGGGTGTTGTCCGCGGTGTCGGACGGCGTGGTGTCGGTCGGGGTCCTGTCGGCCGGCGTGCTGCCGACCGGGGCGCTGTCCGGCTTGGGCGCGTCGGCGGCCGGCTTGGGCCCGTCGCTCGACGGCGTCGGACCGTCCGTGCCGCGCGAGGCGGGAGCGGGACCGTCGGTGCGGATCGGAGCCGTCGGCGGTTGCGCGGTGGTCGGCTGGGCCGACCGTGCCGCGGGCTCCGGCGTGCGGGTCGGGGCGGACGCCTCCGGCCGGGCCGGTGCGCCGTGTTGCGGACCTGCGGACGCGGGAGCGGGCGCGCCGGGCTGCGGCCCGAACCCACCGGGCTGCGGCCCGAACCCACCGGGTTGCGGGGCCGGCGCGGAGGTCTGCGGCGGCGTGGTGGACGCGGGCCCACGCTGCTCGGGCAACGACCCGTGACCGGTCGTGGGCAGCGGTTGGACCGGCGCTCCGGTCAAAGAGCTGGCGTTGACGGCGTCGTTCCCGCGCCCGTGCTGATCCCGGGCGGGAGACGAGCCGGAGGACGCGGGAGGAGCGGCCGGGTCGGCGGTGAAGCCACTGGCCGCAGGCGCGGCGGGCCCGCGCCCGCCGGCGGGCGCGCCACCGGCCGGAGGCGCGACACCTCCGGCCGCACCCGCCATCGGCGCGCCCGCCGGCGGCGAACCGGCAGGCGCGGAAGGAGCAGGCGCGGAAGCAGAAGGCGCAGGCGCAGGACCGGCAGGCGCGTGACCCGAAGGCGCGGAACCAGGAGTCGACCCACCCGGAGCAGCCCCACCGGGCACAGCTCCGCCGAGCGGCATCCCACCGGCGACCACACCGCCCGCGACCGGCCCGCCGTGCGCAGCCCCACCACCAGGCACGCCACCCGGCGTCGGACCACCAGCAGCCGGACCACCAGCAGCCGGACCACCAGCAGCCGGGCCGCCAGGCACCGAACCACCGGGCACCGGACCACCGGGCGTCGCGCCACCAGGTGTGGCACCACCGGGAACCGCCCCGGGCGTCGGACCACCCGGCACCGAGCCGGGCGTCGGACCACCCGGTGTGGCACCACCGGGCAGAGCCCCGCCAGGAGTCGAGCCACCAGGCACGGGACCACCCGGCGTGGCACCACCGGGCGTCGGGCCACCGGGCGTCGAACCACCCAGCGGTGAACCACCAGCCGTCGAACCACCAGGCGTGGCACCGCCACCCGGCACACCACTGCCCGGCGAGCCAACCCCCGGCGCACCCGCACCAGGCGTCGGGCCGGCGAACGAAGAAGGACCGAACGGAGCACCACCGGCGGCGGGACCGCCGGGCCGGAGGCCGGGCGCGGCGGACGAACCGGGAGGCGTCGCAGCCGGGGCCGCACTCACCCCGTTCGGCGGACCGCCGTTCGTGCCCGGCGTGAACGCGGGCCCGCCGGCGGGCACCCCACCCGGCACCCGGGCGGCGGCAGCGCCCGGCGTCGAGCCGGGGGCCGAACCCGAACCACCGGGCGCGCTGCTCGGAGTCGGGCCGCCGGAAGTCGGGCCACCGGGAGTCGGGCCGCTGGGAGCCGTGCCCAGCCGGCTGCCGATGGAAGGCCCGGTCGAACCACCACCGGGCGACGTCGGCACCGACGCGCCGCCGCGCCCACCGGGCGCCCCGGTGGTCGGAGCACCGCCGAAGGCCGAAGGCGCCGAAGCGCCACCGGGCGAAGACCCGGCGGAATCCCCGCCGAACGAAGGCGGCGCGCTGACCCTCGGCCCCGGCGCGGGCGGCGCGGCCACGGACGAAGCCGCGGTCGTCCCGGCCGGCTGCCGGTTCAGGCCGTCGCGGCTCACCGGCGGCCCGCTCGGAGCTCCCCCTGGCGAACCTCCCGGCACGCCCCCCGGCACGCCCCCCGGCACACCACCGGGAACGCCACCCGGCGTGGGACCCAGGTTCGGCGGACCGCCGTCCGGTCCACCGGCGTTGATCCGCGGCGCCTCGACGGAGATCCCCTCCTTCGCCCCGCCGATCCCACCGGACACCGCACCGGCCGACGCGCCCATCAGCACGTCCCGCGCCGAGATGTCCTGCCCCATCGCGGCCGCCGTGCCCACCGTGGACACCGCGCCCTCGACCGCGCCGCGCGTCGCGCCGACCGCCACCTGCCCGGCCAGCCCGCCGCCCTGGAACTTCAGCCCGCCCGACACACCGCCGACCAGCCCGGACACCGCGCCCGACACCGCCGCCTCGGTGGTCTTGCCCCAGTCCCACGACTCGCGGTCGCCGCGCGCCACCTGGATCGCCTGGATGGCCGCGTCGATGCCGACCGAGATCGCGACCTCCTTGAGGATCGCGATGATCAGCTGGCGGAAGGTGAACTGCACGATCAGCCGCGTCGCCTGCTGCGCGATCGGGATGCCGGCCGTCGTCGCGCCGAACGTGCCGAACGCCGCGGCGATCAGCGCGGCGATCTCGATCGCCAGCGCGATCAGCGACGCGATGATCGACAGCTTGGTGTACTCCACCTCCAACGCGGTGTTGTCGCAGCTCTCCGCCAACTGCTCGCAGATCTTCTGCAGCTTCGGCAGGTAGGAGTCGTCACCGCCGGAGAACTTCTTCCAGTACTCCTCGAACGCCTTGACGGCCTCGCCGGTCTGGCTCGCGTACACGGTGGACGCCGCGCCGTTGCCGTCGTCGATGACCGACTTCACGCCTTGCGCGGCCGTGCGGTAGGCGTCGGCCATCCGCCGAAGCGCCGTCTCGTCACCTTCCGGCCAGCTCTGCCCGACCACGATCGGGAAGAGCCAGGTGACCTCGCCCGGGATCTCGATGCCCACCGCAGTGCCCCTCAGTAAGTCCGGGAGATCCCGGTCGCGTTGCCCTGGTCGGAACCCTCATAGGCATCGGCGGTCTGCTCGACCCCCGTGCGGATGTCGGAAAGGGCCTTGGCGAGGTTGCCGAAGGCCTCCAACGTCGCTTGCGAATTCGGCACGTACTGCTTGGCGAACGCCTGCCCCGACTCGTCGCCGCCCCAGCACTGGCCCTCGGACTGCAACGCCGAGTTCAACGCCTGCAGCACACCGCTCAGCGAGTCACCCGCCGCACCGAACTGACCCGCGCCTCGGCGCAGGCCGGACACGCTGACATCGAACCCGCTCACCAGCCACTCCTGTCCATGAAGGTGTCGCCGTCGTCGTCGTCCGACCGCGGCGCGGGACGACGCGGCTGCGTCGACGGCTGCGGCACGACGGGCGGCTGGGGGATGAGGTCGGCCAGCGACGGCACGCCGGGCAGCATCTCCGACAAGTCGATGCTCGGACCCGCCTGCGCGGGCGCCAGCACCTCGTTCAGCTCGGTCCTGGCCTTGGCCACGGCCTGCTGCACCGTCTCGGCGGTGAGCCGGGCCAGCTTGTCGGGCGTGGTGCGCTCGAACGCGTTGGCGGAGAACTCCAGGGCCGTCAACGCGCCGGCGGAGTCGACGGTCGCGCGCACCGAGCCGTCCTTCGACACCGCGGTCGCCGTGATCGCCATGGCCTGCGCCTGCGTCTCGCGCAGCTCGTCGGTCTTCTTCCGCAGCTCGGCGAGGAGGGAGTCGACCTGCTCGCGCATGGCCGCGTTCCGCGCCTCCAACTCGGCACGTCGTCCTGTCGGATCGGTCACAGCGGTCCCCTCGTGAGCGCTCTCCAGAGGTGCTGACGCTAACCGAGGCCCGTGGGTTCCCGCGGATATTCGGCGGTGCGTTGTCGGTGGGTGCGGGCAGAGTGTCACCGTGCTCCGTCCGTACCGGGAACTCGCCGCGATACCCCACCTGCCGTCGCTGCTGCTGTGGTCGACGGTCGGCCGCGTCCACCTGCCGGGCACGCCGCTGGCGGTGTCGTTCCTGATAGCCGGGTGGACCGGGTCGTACGCGTTGGCGGGCGTGGTCGGCGGCGCGTTGACGTTGGGCATGGGTGTCGCGGGCCCGCTGCGGGGACGCGCGGCGGACCGGAGCCCGGCCGGGCGGTTGCTGCTGGTCACTTCGGTGGGCTACGGCGTCGGCATCGCGGTGCTGGGCGTGCTGCCGGCCGTCACGCCCGGTGCGGCGTGGCCGTTGGCGGTGGTGGTGGCGTTCCTGACGGGGTTGTCCACACCGCCGGTGACGGCGATGAGCCGGGCGAGCTTCCCCCGGCTGGCGACGGGGTCCGCGCAGTCGGCGGTGTTCACCGTCGAGGCGTCCATGCAGGAGGTCATGTACATCGTCGGCCCGGCGTTGGCGGCGACCGTGGTGGCGGTGTGGAACGCGCAGGTCGCGCTGTGGCTGTGCGGTGCGCTGGCGGTGCTCGGCGCGCTCGGCTTCGGCGGCGCGCTGCGGCGGGCGGGGCTGGACCGGCCGGTGGCCCGGGAGGCCGGGCCCGGTGGTCGGACGCTGCTGCGCGACGGTTCGCTGGTGATGGCGCTGCTGACCGCGCTGTTCCTGGTGGGGTCGCTGGTGTCGATCGACATGGTGATCATCGCGTGGGCCCGTGACCTGGGCAGACCCGCGATGGCCGGGGTGCTGACAGCGGTGTGGGGCGTCGGGTCGGTGGTCGGCGGGTTGATCGCGGGCGGGCTCGTCGGGCAGGCCCGGTTGGCCCGGCGGATGCTGCTGATGGCGCTGGGCGTCGCACCGCTGGTGCTGGTGCTCCCGCCGG
Organism: Saccharothrix sp. 6-C; assembly: GCF_016695385.1. Classification (NCBI taxonomy): domain Bacteria; kingdom Bacillati; phylum Actinomycetota; class Actinomycetes; order Pseudonocardiales; family Pseudonocardiaceae; genus Saccharothrix; species Saccharothrix sp. 6-C. The sequence continues at coordinate 7,723,239 of NZ_CP064192.1, forward strand.
TGCTCGACCCCTCCTCGGTGTGGTTGATCGGCGCGGTGCTGGTCGTGGGAGGCATGGCGATCGCGCCCGCCATCGCGGCGAACAACCAGCGGATCAGCGGCCTCGCGCCGGACGAGCGCAAGGCCGAGGCGTTCGGCTGGATGGGCACGTTCACCACGGCGGGCTCGGCGTTGGCGCTGCCGGTCGCCGGGTCGCTGCTGGACCACTCCGGCCCCGCCGCGGCGGCCGGGGCGAGCACGGTGGCGGCGCTGATCGGGGCGTTCCTGGCGAGCCGGGTGCGCGAGCGGAAGGCGGCGGCGGTTGGGTGACCGGGTCCGGGTGGTCGGCGCGCTGCTCGCGTTCGTGGGCGGGGCGTTCCTGGCCGTCCAGGGGCGGTTGAACGGCGAGCTGGGGCACGTGTTCGGCGACGGGTTCCTGGCCGCGCTGGTGTCGTTCGGCGGCGGGTTCGCGTTGTTGCTGCTCGGCGTGCCGACGACGGCGACCGGGCGGGCCGGGTTGAGGCGGCTGCGGTCGTCGGTGCGGACCGGGCGGATCCGCTGGTGGCAGTGCCTCGGCGGGGCGTGCGGCGCGTTCTTCGTGTCCACGCAGGGGTTGACGGTCGCGGCGCTCGGCGTGGCGGTCTTCACCGTGGCGGCGGTGGGCGCGCAGGCGGTGAGCAGCCTGCTGGTGGACCGGGCCGGTGTCGGTCCCGCCGGGCGGGTCGCGTTGACCGCGCCGCGCGTGGCCGGTGCGGCGTTGGCCGTGGTGGCGGTCGCGGTCGCGGTGGCGGACGAGGCCGGTGACCCGTCGGCGCTGTGGCTCGCGCTGCTGCCCGCGGTGGGCGGGTTCGGGCTCGGCTGGCAGCAGGCGGTGAACGGGCTGGTGCGCGAGGCCGCGCGGAGCACCCGCGTGACCACCTTGGTCAACTTCGGCACCGGGACGGCGGTGCTCCTCGTCGTGTGCGCGGTCGACGTGGCGCTCCGCGGGCTGCCCGCGGCCGCGCCGAGCGAACCGTGGTTCTACGCGGGTGGCGCGCTCGGCGTGGTGACCATCGGCTCGGCCGTGCTGGCGGTGCGGTGGCTCGGCGTCCTGCTCGTCGGCCTGTGCCAGGTCGCGGGCCAGCTCGTCGGCGCGCTCGTGGTCGACCTCCTCGCTCCCGCCGCAGGTGAGCACGTGTCCGTGCTCGCGCTGATCGGCACGGCGTTGACGCTGCTCGCCGTGGTGGTCGCCGCGTTGCCCGGCCGGCGGTGATGAGAGGATGAGGCACGTGACTGCGACGATCCTCAACGGCAGGGCCACCCGGGACGCGATCTTCGAAGACCTGCGGGCGCGGGTCGGCGCGTTGCGCGAGCGGGGGGTGACGCCGGGGCTGGCCACCGTGCTGGTCGGTGACGACCCGGGCTCCCACTCGTACGTGCGGGGCAAGCACCTGGCGTGCGAGAAGGTCGGCATCACGTCGATCCGCCGCGACCTGCCCGCGGACATCACGCAGGCACAGCTCGAAGAAGTGATCGACGAGCTGAACGCCGACCCGGCGTGCACCGCGTACATCGTGCAGCTGCCGCTGCCCAAGCACCTCGACCCGAACCCGATCCTGGCGCGCATCGACCCGCGCAAGGACGGCGACGGCCTGCACCCGGTGAACCTGGGCAAGCTCGTGCTCGGCGACGAGGCCCCGCTGCCCGCCACGCCGCGCGGTGTGGTGGAGCTGCTGCGCCGGTACGACGTGCCGCTGTCGGGCGCGAACGTCACCGTCGTCGGTCGCGGTGTGACGGTCGGCCGCCCCATCGGGCTGCTGCTGACCAGGCGTTCCGAGAACGCCACGGTGACGTTGTGCCACACCGGCACCAAGGACTTGGCCGCCGAGGTGCGGCGGGCGGACATCGTCGTCGCGGGCGCGGGCAGCCCCGGGCTGATCACGGCGGACATGGTGAAGCCCGGCGCGGCCGTGGTCGACGTCGGCATCACCCGCACCGAGGCCGGGCTGGTGGGCGACGTGCACCCGTCCGTGGCCGAGGTGGCGGGTTTCCTCGCGCCGATCCCGGGTGGCGCGGGTCCGATGACCATTGCGATGCTGCTGACCAACACGGTCGAGGCAGCCGAGCGCACGGCCTGAGGCGGGGAAGCGGTGGAGTTGTTGCCGGAGCAGCGCTGGCGGTCCGCGGCGGGCAAGCACCTGCCGTTCGCGCTGGTGCTCGTGGTCGCGGGGCTGGGTCTGCTGCGGATCGTCCAGTACCACTGGCGGCAGGGCGCGGTGCTGATCGGCGTCGCGCTGCTGCTCGCCGCGCTGCTGCGGGTGCTGGTGACCGACGAGCAGGCAGGGCTGATCGCGATCCGGGGCCGCAGCGTGGACGCGCTGCTGTACTCGATGCTGGGCTTCGCGGTGATCTTCGTGGCGATGACCATCATCGGCGGTCCGCTGGATCGGTGACCCGGCTCGGGGTGGCTCGGCTCGGGGTGGCGGCCTAGGTCCGCTCGACCAGTGCCGTGATCACCTCCGTCAGCTCCTCTTCCGGCAGCACGTCGGGCAGGGTCAGGTGCTCCACCATCAGGCCGCTCATCGCCAGGTAGAGCGACACCACCGTGGTGCGGTCGCCGGGTAGGCCCGCGTCCAGGTGGAAGCGGACGTTCTGCTCCAGGTTGTCGCTGATCGTCTTGGTCAACGCGGCCTGGAGCTCGGGGCGTCTGGTGGCCTCCAGTCTCAGCTCCAGCAGGGCCAGGTAGCCCGTGCGGTCGACCTGGAGGCGCCCCAGCAGGTCTTGCAGCAGGCGCACCACGAGGCTCTTGTCCGGTGGCGCGTCCATCGTCCTGGCCAGCCGCTGCGCGTCCGGCGTGAGCCGCACGTGGATGTGCTCGCCGACCTGCCGCAGCAAGTCGTCACGACTGGTGAAGTAGTTCGACGCCGTGCCGTTGGGCACCGCCGCCTCTTGGTCCACGGCGCGGAACGTCAGCCCTCTCGCGCCCTCGCGCGCCAACACCTCGATCGCCGCGTCGACCAGCGCCATGCGCCGGTTCGGGTTACGCACCACGATTCCTCCTTGACAACCACTCCGACCATAGTACTACAGTCGGAGTGGTTGCTGAAGCCTCGAATCCATCCGGACCACCCCGAAGGAGCCCCACCATGCGAACCCTCACCTACTTCGTCGCGACCTCGCTCGACGGTTTCATCGCCGACCCCAAGGGCGGTTACGGCGACTTCCTGTTCGAGGGCGACCACCTGACCGCCCAGGTCGAGGAGTACCCCGACACGCTGCCCGCACAGGCCCGGGAAGCCATGGGCATCGACGCGCCGAACCAGCACTTCGACACGGTCCTCATGGGCCGCGCCACCTATCAACTGCCGGACGGCCTGCCGAGCCCCTATCCACATCTGCGCCAGTACGTGGCGTCGACCAGGCTGAACACCACCCCGGACGACGTGGAGGTCGTCGCGGATCCGCTGGCCAAGGTCCGTGAGCTGAAGGCCGAGCCCGGCGACTCGGGCATCTGGCTGTGCGGCGGAGGCAGGCTCGCCGCCGCCTTGCTGCCCGAGATCGACGAACTAATGCTCAAGATCCACCCGATCGTGTTGGGCAAGGGCATTCCGCTGTTCGCGGGCGAGTTCCCGACGGCTCGCTTCGCCAAAGCGTCGACCAGAATCTTCGACTCGGGTGTCGTCTTCGCGTCTTACACCAAGGCGGACGTCGGGTGACCAGGAGCTGAGGGCCGGCGGTTACCGGTCCGCATCGCCGCCCGCCCGGGTCATGCGACCTGGGCGGGCACGGGGTCAGGCGGCGGGGCCAGGCAGCCGAGCCAGGCAGCCGAGCCAGGCGGCCGGGTCAGGCGACCGGGCCAGGCGACCGGGCCAGCCAGCCGAGTCGGGCAGCCGGGCCAGGCGACCGGGCCAGCCAGCCGAGTCGGGCAACCGGGTCGGGCAACCGGGTCGGGCAGCTGGGTCGGGCAGCCGGGCCAGGCAGCCGCGCCAGCCAGCCGGGCCAGGCAACCGGGCCAGGCAACCGGGCCAGGCGGCCGGGTCAGGCGGCCGGGTCAGGCGACCGGGCCAGCCAGCCGAGTCGGGCAGCCGGGCCAGGCGACCGGGCCAGGCGACCGGGCCAGCCAGCCGAGTCGGGCAACCGGGTCGGGCAGCTGGGTCGGGCAGCCGGGCCAGGCAGCCGCGCCAGCCAGCCGGGCCAGGCAACCGGGCCAGGCAACCGGGCCAGGCAACCGGGCCAGGCAGCCGCGCCAGGCAGCCGCGCCAGCCAGCCGAGTCGGGCAGCCGCGCCAGGCAACCGGGCCAGCCAGCCGGGCCAGCCAGCCAGCCGGGAGGCTGGCACGCCGCGGACATCGTCACGTCGACAGCGCTGGATCGGACACCACCGACGCGACACCCGCGACGAGCACGACCACCCACGACGCCCGCGGCGCCGGCAGCGCCTCCCGGCGAAAGCCCGCCACCCCCGCCACAGCGGCTAGCAATACCGGACCGTGCCACAGCGGCGTCCACCACGGCCGGAACCCCGCCGCCACCGGCCACACCGCCGGCACCTGGTGCGGTCCGGCCCGGCCGGAGCGCTCGACGTCGAGTCCGGCGACGACCTCGCGGGCGGGCGTCGCCTCGGCAGGCCACCGAGACTCACCGACGCCCACCCGCCGGTCACCTGGCCGCGGCCCGGGTCGCTGCTCGACTCCACCCGGTCGAGCGCGGCCGGCCCGAGATCGATGAGTGACAGGTGTACCCGGCGGTCTGCTCGCCGATCACGCCGAACTGGTGACCCTTACCGACCAGAGCTGTGCCGCCGCCGAACCGACCACATCCCTGGCCGAGCGCGGCGTCCGGCTGATCCGGCCTCCTGGGGCCTGTTCTCAAAGTCAGATGAGCAAGGTGGCCAGGTCGAGCAGGCCTTGATAGGAGGTGGTGGTCTTGTCGACCACGTTGCGGCGCTTGTAGGTGGTGCGGTCGAAGGCCGGCGGACGCCCGCCAACCCTCACCTTCGCGTTCGGGCCGCTGGTCGCGGCTTCCCGGAATCGATGCCGCGATGCCGCGATGCCGCGATGCCTCGGTGCGCAGGTGGGCGCGGATGGCCCTGGTCGAGCGGCTTGTCCGCGACGACCCGCGAGGGTCTGGCCAAGAGTGCGGTCGTTGAGGTTGCCGCCGGTCAGGACGATCGACCAAGGGTCGACCGCGACCGTCGCACGCGCGGTGGATCCTGCTGGTGGGTTCGCCCCGGGAGCGGCCGATGGCGTGATCACCCGGCTCACCGTGCCCGACTCGTCGGCTGGCTCGTGCCTGCGAGTTACGACACAGGTCAGCGGAAGTCCCGTGAGCGGGAGGGGATGCGCAGGTCCAGTTGTTGCAGTCGCTCCGCGCGGATGCTGATCACGCCTTCCGCGGACTCGACGACGCCTCGCACCAGCAGAGCGGGGCTGGTTCGGGCGACTTTGCGGTAGCGGGCCCACAGGCCCGTGGTGCAGACGACGTTGACCATTCCGGTCTCGTCCTCGATGTTGAGGAACGTGACCCCGCCCGCGGTGCCCGGGCGTTGCCGGTGGGTCACCGCGCCGCCGATCAGGACCTTGGCGCCGTTGGGCACCTTCGCCAGGTCGGCGGTGGCGAGGGCGCCCAGCGCCGTCAAGCGGTCCCGGACGAACTCGGTGGGGAAGCTGTCCGGGGACAACCCCATCGCCCAGACGTCGGCCACCGCCAGCTCGACCTCGTCCATGCCGGGCAGGGCGGGCGCCTCGGTGCCGACCGCGGTCCCCGGCAGGCGGTCGGGCCGGATCTTCGCCACGGCTCCCGCCGACCACAGCGCGGCACGCCGGTCCAGCCCGAAACACCCGAACGCGCCCGCCGTCGCCATGGCCTCGACCTGGGCCGTGGTCAGCCGGACCCGACCGCCGAAGTCCGCCATGTCCCGGAACGGGCCCGACTCGCGTTGCGCGACCACCTCTTCGGCGACCTTCCGACCGATCGTCCGGATACCGCCCAGGCCGATGCGCACGGCTTGCTCACCGTCCACCAACTCCAGGGTGGCGTGCGGGAGGCTGGCGTTCACATCCGGACCGAGCACGAGCACGCCGTGACGGCGGGCGTCCGCGACCAACGACTGAGGGGAGTAGAAGCCCATGGGCTGAGCGCGCAGCAACGCCGCGCAGAACGCGGCCGGGTAGTAGAGCTTGAACCAGGCGCTGACGAACACGAGGTGCGCGAAGCTGAGCGCGTGGCTCTCGGGGAAGCCGAAGTTCGCGAACGCCAACAGCTTCGCGTAGATCTTCTCCGCCAGGTCCGGGCCGATGCCGTTGGCCTTGGCGCCTTCGTAGAAGCGTTCACGGAGGCGTTCCATCCGGTGCGTGGAGCGTTTGGCGCCCATGGCGCGGCGCAGTTCGTCGGCCTCGGCGGGGCTGAAGTCGGCCACGTCGACGGCGATCTGCATGAGCTGCTCCTGGAACAGCGGCACGCCGAGGGTCTTCTTGAGCGCGCCCGCCAGCAGGGGGTGGTCGTAGTCCCACTGCTCCTTGCCGTTGCGCCGGCGGATGTAGGGGTGCACCGAACCGCCCTGGATCGGGCCGGGGCGGATGAGCGCGACCTCCACCACCAGGTCGTAGAACGTCCGCGGCTTGAGCCGGGGCAAGGTCGCCATCTGGGCGCGGCTCTCCACCTGGAACACGCCCACCGAGTCGGCGCGCTGCAACATCCGGTAGACGCGTTGGTCCTCCAGGTCGAGGTCGCCGATGTCGACCTCGACGCCGTGGTGCTCGCGCACCAGGTCGATGGCGTAGTGCAACGCCGAGAGCATGCCGAGGCCGAGCAGGTCGAACTTGACCAACCCGATGGAGGCGCAGTCGTCCTTGTCCCACTGCAACACCGTGCGGTCGGTCATCCGGCCCTTCTCGACCGGGCACACCTCGCTGACCGGCCGGTCGCAGATGACCATGCCACCGGAGTGGATGCCCAGGTGCCGGGGGAAGTTCTCCAGCTCGGCGGCCAGTTCCAGCACCGGCCCCGGGATGCCGCCCTCCTCCACCGCGGACCGCAGCGGGCCCCAGCGGTCGATCTGCTTGCTCCACGCGTCCTGCTGGCCGACCGAGTAGCCGAGTGCCCGCGCCACGTCGCGGATCGCCGACCGGCCGCGGTAGCTGATGACGTTGGCGACCTGCGCGGCGTGCCGCCGGCCGTACTTGCGGTAGACGTACTGGATGGCCTCCTCACGGCGGTCGGACTCGATGTCGAGGTCGATGTCGGGAGGGCCGTCGCGGGCCGGCGCCAGGAAGCGCTCGAAGAGCAGGTCGAAGCGGACCGCGTCGACGTTGGTGATGCCGAGGGCGTAGCAGACCGCGGAGTTCGCGGCCGACCCTCGGCCCTGGCAGAGGATGCCGTTGCGCCGGCAGAACGAGACGATGTCGTGCACCACGAGGAAGTAGCCGGGGAAGTTCAACTCCTTGATGATCTTCAGCTCGTGCTCGACCTGCTGGTACGCGCGGGGGTTCTCGCCGATCGAACGGTAGCGGCGGGCCGCGCCCGCGTAGGTCAGCTCACGCAGGTAGCTGTTCTCGTCGTGCCCCGGCGGCACGTCGAACGGCGGCAGTTCCGGCGCGATCAGCTTGAGGTCGAACTGGCACTGCAGGCCGAGCACGGCCGAGCGGTGCACCGCGCCGGGGAACCGGGCGAACCGGCGGGCCATCTCCTCCCCCGACCGCAAGCACGCCGTCCGGCCGGGCGGCAGCCACCCCGCCATCTCGTCCAGGCTGCGCCGCGCCCGCACCGCCGCCATCGCCGCCGCCAACCGACCCCGCGCGGGCACCGCGTAGTGCACGGCGTTCGTCGCCACGGTCGGCAGCCCCAGGTCGTGGGCCATGCCCCACAGCAGGTCGTTGCGCGGCCCGTCCTCGGGATAGCCGTGGTCGGTCAGCTCCACGAACACCCGGTCCGTCCCGTACAGCTCGACCAGCCTCCGCAGCTGCGCGAACGCCGCCGCCGGCCCTTCCCGCGCCAACGCCCGCCGCACCGCGCCCTTGCGGCAGCCGGTGAGCACGACGCAGTCGTCCCGGGTGTCCGCGACGACCTCCTCCAACCGGTACACCGGCCGGCCCTTCTCGCTGCCCTCCGCGAGCTGGCCGGTGGTGATCGTGCGGCACAGCGCGTGGTAGCCGGCGCGGTTGGCGGCCAGCAGGAGCAGGTGCTCGCCCTCCGGGTCCGGCGCACCGCTCTGCGGCGCGGACAGCCCGAAGCTCAGCTCCGTGCCGAACACCGTGCGCACGCCGAGCTCCTTGGCCGCCTCGGCGAACCTGACCACGCCGTACATGCCGTCGTGGTCGGTCAACGCCACCCCGTCCAGCCCGAGCTGCTGCGCCGCCTCCACTAGCTCCTCCGGGTGGCTCGCGCCGTCGAGGAAGCTGAAGTTGGAGTGGCAGTGCAGCTCGACGTACGGCACGCGGGCGCGGGTCGACCCGAGGTCGTCCACCTTGACCGCGAAGTCGGACGGCGCCTCGTAGCGGTCGCGGTGGCGCGACCACGCCGGGCCGTCGCCGCCGTCGGGCGCGGGAGGCTTGCCCGACAGCGCGCGTTCCAGCTCCGACCACCGGACCGGCGGGTTGTTCCAGCCCATCAGCGCGAGTCGTCCGGTGCTCGCCGGGGCGACGGGATCGCCGGCCCCGCCGCGGGCAGCCGCGCCGGGAGCCAGCCGAAGCTCACCACGTAGGCCGGTTCGCCGCGCTGGTCCGGCACCTCGCGCCGGTCCGGCCCGGCGCAGTCGTCCAGCCACTCGGCCAGGCTCCGGCGATCCTGCTCGGAGAAGTCACCGCTCATCAGTCGTACACCCCTTCCACCGTCCACTTGCCACCCGCGCGGATCAGCAGGAACGCGAGTTCCTCGCCGTCCGCCGCGGTTCCCAGCACTTGCAGTCGGGCGCCGCGCATCGCGGTCTCCGCGTCCCACCAGCGTTCGTCCACCGGCCACGGCCCCGACCACGCCACGACCTGCCGCGCACGGCCGCCGTGCACGATCCGGTGCGGCCGCACGACCAGCTCGGCGTAGCCGGTGACCACGACGTCCGCGCCCGAGGAGTCCAGCAGCGCGACCGGTTCGGGTTCGGCGAACACCGTCGCGGGCGACGGTCCGGGCAGCTGCCCCGGCCACGGCAGGCCCGGGTCCGCCGCCGGGGTGCGCTCGTCGCCCCACGGCACCAGCCGCACCCGCTCCACCGGCCCACGGCCACCGCCGAGCACGGGCGTGAGCACGGCGTCCGGCCCGAGCAGGCCTTGGACGTGCACCATCGCGCGCGCCGCGCGTTCCGCCGCCTCGCCCTGGTCCTGTCCCGCGCCCGGCCACAGGCCCGGTTGCAGCGCGGTGGCGTCGACCACCTCTTCGGGGTCCAGGCGCAGCAGCCGGATGCCGGAGGTGGGGCCGGGCCGGTCGAGGCGAGCCCGGGTGAGCCAGCCGTCGAGCTGCCAGCGGACGCGGTCGGCGATGCCCTGCGGGGTGAGCGGCTCGGCGCAGCGCCACAGCCGGTGCAGCTCCTCGCCGTTCTCGGTGGTGGCCCGGATGCCGAGGCGGGTGCAGGCCAAGCCGCGGTCGGCGAGGCGCGCGTGCAGCTGTTCGGCGAGGCCCTTGGCCGCGAACGCCGCCGCGTCGACCCGGTCGATCGGCGGGTCCAGTTCCCGGGTGACCGACAGCTCGGGCGGCGGGCGGCGACGTGACCTGGCGCGTTCCTCCAGCCCGGCGGCCAGCCGGTGGGCCAGCACGGCGGCGCGGCCGAAGCGGGTGGCGACGTCGCGTTCGGGCACGGCGGCGAACGCGCCCAGGGTGCGCAGGCCGAGGCGGCGCAGCAGGTCGACCAGCGCGGCCCGGTCCTCACGGCGCTCGGCGGGCTGGTCGAGCTCGTGGACGCCCAGCGGCGCGAGGAACTCCCGGGTGCGGCCCGCCGGCACGACCAGCCCCCGGTGCGCGGCCAGGGTCGACGCGAACAGCCCGTCGGCGAACCCGACCTGCGCCTCGACCCCGGCGTGCGCCGCGATGTGGTCGACCAGGCGCTCGGCGGCCGACTCGGCGGACCCGAAGTACCCGACCGGACCCCGGGCGGCGACGACCACCAGCCCCGGCCGGACCACCTCGATCCCGGGCGCGAGCTCCTCCACCGCCGCCGCGACCGGTTCGAAGAGACGGGCGTCGCGCACCTCGTCGTACTCGAAGACGGCCAGCTCGGGACACTGCCCCTGCGCCGCGCGCCGCCGCATCCCGCGCCGCACCCCTTCGGCGCGCGCGACCGCAGAACAGGCGACGACTTCACCCGATCCGACGACGGCGGCGGGGAGGTGCGGTGGGAGGGAGGCCTCGGCGGAGGCCGCCACCACCGGCCAGTCAGGGCACCAGACGGCAAGCGTGTACAGGGGGTTCACCTCTTCGACGACGGATCGGGGACGCGCACGGCTCACACCACCGCTTCGACGGCGGTGGTCGACAAGGGCGACAAGGGCGGGCCGGTGGCCGGCGGTGGGTCGGTGGGCCGGTCGGCGGGCGGGAGGGAGACCAGGGCGGGACGGGCCGGCGCCTCGGCGGCGGGCGCGGGCAGCAGCAGGTTCGTCCGCCGCGGCCTCGCGGCGGCGCCGCGGCCTGTGGCTTGAACGCTGACCGTCCGCGAGGTCAGGAGGCCGTGGCCCTCGGTCAGGCCGGTCCAGTGGCCGGTGGTCGCCGTCAGCTCCACGTCCGCGCCGGGCCACGAGACCGTGAAGGGCAGCAGGACCGCTTTGCGGTGGCGCGCCCGGGCCGAGAGCTTGCGCGAAGTCGCGGGTGTGACCGGCGTGGCGAGCACGACCAGGTCGAACCCGTCCAGCAGGGCCGCCACGGTCTTCTCGACCTCGCCCTGGTCCCGGCCAGGCCGGGGGACCAGGGCGAGCCGGTGGACGGCCACGCCCAACTCGGCCGCCGCGAGTGCCCCGCACCCCGGCAGGCCGACCACGGCCGCCCAGCACCCTTCCGCGGTCGCCGCGGCCATCAGCGCGAACAGCAGCGATGTCGACCCTCGCACCGACACCGTGCTGCCCCGCCGCAGGCCGCCCCACGGGAGGAGCCCTGCCAGTTCCCCGCGAACCGGCAGGGCCCGGACCGGTGCCGTGGTCAGCTCGCCCGCCGCGCCTACCCCGAGCGCGGTCAGCGTCGCCGTTGCCGACCTGGACACCCGCCCTCCTCCCACAGATCCGCGCGCACCCCTGTGCGCGGATCGCCGTGGGAAGTTCGGCGACCTGTCTGTCGAACATCTGTTCGAACGACATGGTGATCTTATCCCGAGAGAACCACCCGCTGTCAATGCCGGCAGCGTCCACGATCGGGTGGCCGGCACACTGCTTCGCGCGCACCGACCGCACCACGGGGGGAACCGTGAACGCACCTCAGCACCCGCAACAGCCCCAGCACCGGCCGCAGCAGCCCGGGTACGGCCAACCGCCCGCCGGGCCGCACCCACCGCCCGGCCACCCACTGCCCAGCCACCCGCAGCCCGGCGGTTACGGCCCGCCGCCACCGCCCCGCAAGAAGCGGACCGGCCTCGTCATCGGGATCGTGGTGGGCGTCGTCGTGCTCGTGGTGGCCGGTGTGGTCGGCTCGATGTACCTCGAGTACGTCGACGAACCCGGTGGCGGCCCCGGCGCGGAACCCATCGCCCAGTGCGAGCTGAGCGCCGAGCTGAGGTCACAGGCCCACGTCAGCAGCTTCCGCCTCGTCCAGGCCCCGACCGACGCGAAGAAGGGCATGAAGCAGACCCACTGCGCGTGGGAGCAGACCAAGGGCGAGGACGGCCGCGACCCGCGCCGCCTCAGCTTCCTCGTCTACGACTTCACCACGTTCTCCGACAAGCCGGACCGCAACCTCGACCAGGCGCGCGACAACTACGCGAGCTTCACCTCGTACGCCACCGGCGAGCAGGCCAAGGCCCTCGGCGTCGGCGACGAGTCGATGATCCTCATCCCGTCCTCGCCGGCCGACCTCACCGAGGTGAACCTGTTGGTGCGCAAGGGCACGGTGGTGTGGAACATCCGCTACCAGGGCCACGACAAGGGTTTCCTCGCCGACTCGGACTTCCCGGTCGCGGACGCCGAGGCGGTGGCCCTCAAGGTCGCCGAGGAAGTGACCGGGTAACGCCGAAGGGGGCTCCTCGCACTCGGCGAAGAGCCCCCCGTCGACCTGTGGCTAGTGCGCGAAGTGCCGCGTGCCGGTGAGGTACACGGTCGCACCGGCCGCTTCCGCCGCCGCGATCACCTCGGCGTCGCGCACCGACCCGCCGGGCTGCACGACCGCGCGCACACCGGCCTCCAGCAGCACCTCGAGCCCGTCCGGGAACGGGAAGAACGCGTCCGACGCGGCCACCGCGCCCCGCGCCCGGTCACCGGCACGCGCCACCGCCAGCCGCGCCGCGTCGACCCGGTTGACCTGGCCCATGCCCGCGCCGACGGTCGCGCCGCCGGACGCCAGCAGGATCGCGTTCGACTTCACCGCCCGGCAGGCCCGCCACGCGAACGCGAGGTCGGCCAAGCCCTCCTCGTCCAACGGCGTGCCGCACACGTGGGTCCACTTGGCCGGGTCGTCGCCCTCGGCCTCGATGGTGTCCGACGTCTGCACCAACAACCCGCCGGACACCGCGCGCATCTCGACCCCGCCGCGCTCGGGCGCCGGCGCGACCAGGATGCGGATGTTCTTCTTGCGGGTGAGCACGTCCACCGCGCCGTCCGCGTACGAGGGCGCGATGATCACCTCGGTGAAGATCTCCGCCACCTGCTCGGCCATCTCCACGGTCACCTCGCGGTTCGCCGCGATCACGCCGCCGAACGCGCTCACCGGGTCGCACGCGTGCGCGTTGCGGTGCGCCTCGGCGATCGCACCCGGACCGTCCACCTTGGACACCGCGATGCCGCACGGGTTGGCGTGCTTGATGATCGCCACGCACGGCAGCTCGTGGTCCCACGCCGCCCGCCAGGCCGCGTCGGCGTCCACGAAGTTGTTGTAGGACATCTCCTTGCCGTGCAGCTGCTCCGCCGTCGCCAGCCCGGAACGCCCGTCGCCCTGCGTGTACAGCGCCGCCCGCTGGTGCGGGTTCTCGCCGTAGCGCAGCACCTGCTTGCGGTTCCACGTCGCGCCGACCCAGCCGGGGAAGCCGGAGCCCTCGTCGTCCGACGCGACCGCGCTGCCCAGCCACGACGCCACGGCCACGTCGTAGGACGCGGTGTGCCGGAACGCGTCCACGGCCAGGCCCTGCCGCTCGGCCAGCGTGAAGCCGCCGGCCTCGACCTGCTCCAGCACCCACGAGTACCGCGACGGGTCCACGACGACGGCCACGCTGGCGTGGTTCTTCGCCGACGCGCGCACCATCGCGGGGCCGCCGATGTCGATCTGCTCCACGCACTCGTCCGCCGACGCGCCCGACGCGACGGTGCGGGCGAACGGGTACAGGTTCACCACGAGCAGGTCGAAGGGCTCGATGCCCAGCTCGCGCAGCTTCGCCAGGTGCTCTTCACGCCGGGTGTCGGCGAGCAGGCCCGCGTGCACGCCGGGGTGCAGCGTCTTCACCCGGCCGTCCAGCGCCTCCGGGAACCCGGTGACCTGCTCGACCGGCGTGACCGGCACGCCCGCGTCGGCCAGCGCGCGCGCCGTGCCGCCGGTGGAGACGATCTCGACTCCGGCCGCGTGCAGGCCGGTGGCCAGTTCCACCAGACCCGACTTGTCGGAAACCCCGATCAGGGCCCGGCGAACCGGTCGCCTCTCGGCAGGAGTGGTCACGGGATGCTCACCTTTCGTCCGTTCACGGTGCAGCCCTCGCGGGCCAGGCGGGCGACCACGTCGACCAGCAGCCGCCGCTCCACCACCTTGATGCGCTCGTGCAGGCTTTCGACGTCGTCGTCATCGGCGACGACGACCGCTTCCTGGGCCAGGATCGGCCCGGTGTCCACACCGCCGTCCACCAGGTGCACGGTCGCGCCGCTCACCTTCACGCCGTAGTCGACGGCGTCCCGGACGCCGTGCGCGCCGGGGAAGGCGGGCAGCAGCGCGGGGTGGGTGTTGACCATCCGGCCGCCGAAGCGGGCCAGGAAGGCGGGTCCGAGGATCTTCATGAACCCGGCGGAGACCACCAGGTCGGGTTCGTGCGACTCGACGGCGTCGGCGAGCGCGGTGTCCCACGCGTCGCGGTCGGCGTGGTCGCGCAGCTTCACCGTGAAGGCGGGGACGCCGGCGCGCTCGGCGCGGCTCAGGCCCTCGATGCCGGCGCGGTCGGCGCCGACGGCGACCACCTCGACCGGGTATCCGGGGTCGGCCGCCGCGTCCAGCAACGCCTGCAACAGGGTGCCGGAACCGGAGACTAGGACGACGACCCTGGCGGGGACGGGAAGCCGGAGTGTGGTCGCGGCGCTCAGCGTGCTCTCCTTGCTGGGGACTGTCACAGCAGCTCAAGAGCAGCCTAGGCGTTGCCTAGCGGGGCTTGTCGGCCAGGTCCTCCGGGTCGACGTCGTCGGCCTCGTCACCCTCGTCGGAGTCGTCGTCCTCGTCCGGTTCGTCCTCGTCGGGCTCGTCGTCTTCGTCGAAGTCGGAGTCGGAGTCGTCGCGGTCGGGGTCGGGGTCGTCGGTGTCGTCCTCGGCCAGTTCCTCGTCGTCGAGGTCGTCGTACTCGTCGAGGTCGTGGTCGAACTCCTCGTCGTCCTCTTCCCCGTCGTCTTCTTCGTCTTCCTCGTCGTACTCCTCTTCGAGCTCGTCCGCGTCCTCGGCGTCCTCGGCGTCGAACTCGGCCTCGTCGTCGTAGTCCTCTTCGTCCTCCGCGTCCACGACGACCTCCGCTTCGGGCTCGGGCAGGACCACGCGCGGCGGCCGGGGCCCGGCGAACCAGGCCACCACCGCGCCCGGCACGGCCACCCAGCCGAACGTGAGCACGGCCAGCAGCCCGGCCGGGATGGTGACCGGGTTGAACGCCCCGCCGCCCAACGTGCCGCCGGCCACCGCCGCCAGCACCAGCGCGGTGACGCCCGCGGTGACCGCCGAGACCAGCACCGCGCGCACCCGGGCCCGCGGCGTCTCGGCCGCGTCGCGCAGCGAGAACCCGACCGCCACGCCGATCACGCCCGGCAGCACGAGCACCAGCGGCAGGTAGCCCGCCTGCGCCTCGGGCAACGCGGCCAGCAGCGGCACGGGCGGCACCGGGCCGCCGACGAACTCCAGCGGGCCGACCACCGCCGCGCCGATCGAGAACCCCGCCCCCGCCACGTACGACAGCGCGCCGACCACCGCGTTGGGCAGGTACGCCAGGCACAGCAGCCAGATGCCGAGGCCGGTGCCGATGGTGCCGCCGCTCTGGTCGAACAGCGACGCGGTGGTCGACCACGAGAACAGCAGCCCGAGCGCCAGCACCAGGGCGCCGCCCGCGACCAGCGCGAACAACGCCAACGCGCCCGCCCGCAGCCCGCGCCGCGCCACCGGGTCGACCCGCTCGAACACGACTTCCACCAGGCCGCACCGCTGCGCGACGCCCGCCACCGCGGCGAGCCCGGACACCACCGCGCAGCCGAAGAACGCCACCGCCGGCGTGGCGCGGACCGGGCCCTCGTCACCCATCAGGAAGGCGATCACGCTGCCCACCACGGCGTGCGCGCCGGCGATGCTGAACACCACCGACCGCGCCTGCAACGGCTCGAACAGCCCCAACCGGTCCGCCGCGCCCGCCGCCGCCCGGTACACCAGCAGCATCACCAGCGCCGTCGGCAGCAGCGGCAGCAGGCCGAGCTGCCCGCCGTCGAAGCGCAGCGGCACGTGGTGCGCGACCAGCCAGCCCGGCGCGGCGGCCGTCAGCACGCCGGTCGTCGAGAACGACGCGTGCGCGGCCGTCGAGGAGATCAGCGCCAGCAGGGCGGCGACGCCCGCGTAACCGACCACCACCGACCCGGCGGCGGTCATAGTGAGCACGCGCACCCGTTCGGCGCGGGAGAACTCGGGCGGGCGGACGGAGTCCGTCACGACGCCGTGCGAGGTCGTTTGCTGCACCGACATCCTCCCACTGTCCCAGTAGCGGTGAGCCGTTCGGGCGAGACTCGCCGGACACGCGAAGAGGGGTGGCGCCGGACACCCGCGCCACCCCTCCCACGACTTGGTCAGCCCTGCTGCGGGCCGCCGAACCCACCGGGCGGCGTGCCCTGGCCGGGCTGCTGGCCGGGCTGGCCGAACTGGCCGGGCTGCGGCATGTAGGACGTCGGCTGCGGCTGGCCCGGCTGCTGGGCCTGCTGGGGCGGCGGCGCCTGCTGGCCGAACTGGCCGGACGGCGGGCCGAACTGCTGCGGCTGCTGGCCCTGCTGCGGGAACGCGCCGGACTGCGGGTTCCAGCCACCGGGCTGGCCGTAGACGTTCGCGGGCTTCGGCTGGAGCTTCACGATGCCGGTCTCCAGCAGGAGGCTCATCACGACGGCCGCCGACAGCAGCAGCGACACGATCAGCAGCACGATCTGCATGCCCTGGACGTCGGCCTCGGTGGTGATCAGCCCCTGGAGCAGCCTGAGCGTGGGGATCAGCGCGATCGGCACCGCCGCGTACAGCAGGCCCTTGGGTGCCCGCGGCAGCACGGACAGGCCGGCGAGGATGCCCGCCGCGATCAGGAAGTCGTCGAACTGGACGTCGTCGGCGAACGCGAGCAGGAACGCGATCAGCGCCAGACCGGCGGCGACCAGCGGAAGGATGAGGTTCAGGTTCACACCCACCGCCGGCTGCGCCGGACCCGGCTGCTGCTGAGGGGCGCCGTACGGCTGGGACATGATGCGGTCTCCTCCACCTTCGGAACTGATTTCGGGTCGACAGAACGCTAGCCGATGCGCACTCTCCGACGGCGACCGGACCTCCGTGGTTCCCCCCAATGTGCGCATTGACTCGTCCCCGGAACGCACTGAGGGCCACCTCCCGGGGGAGGCGGCCCTCAGCGTTCGCACGAACGGCCCAGTGTCAGCCGATGGACTGCATGATCTCCCGCATCAGCGCGGCCGTCTCGCTCGGCGTCTTGCCGACCTTGACGCCCGCCGCCTCCAGGGCTTCCTTCTTCGCCTGCGCGGTGCCGGCCGAGCCGGACACGATCGCGCCCGCGTGGCCCATCGTCTTGCCCTCGGGCGCGGTGAAGCCCGCCACGTAGCCGACGACCGGCTTGGTGACGTTCTCCTTGACGTAGGCCGCGGCCCGCTCCTCGGCGTCGCCGCCGATCTCGCCGATCATCACGATCGCCACGGTCTCCGGGTCGGCCTCGAAGGCCGCCAGCGCGTCGATGTGGGTGGTGCCGATGATCGGGTCGCCGCCGATGCCGATGGCGGTGGAGAAGCCGAAGTCGCGCAGCTCGTACATCATCTGGTAGGTCAGCGTGCCGGACTTCGACACCAGACCGATCTTGCCCGCGCCGGAGATGTTGGCCGGGATGATGCCCGCGTTGGACTGCCCGGGGCTGATCAGGCCGGGGCAGTTCGGGCCGATGATCCGGGTCTTGTTGCCGGTCGCCACGGCGTGCGCCCAGAACGCGGCGGTGTCGTGCACCGGGATGCCCTCGGTGATCACGACGGCCAGGCCGATGCCCGCGTCGATCGCCTCGATCACGGCCGCCTTGGCGAACGCCGGCGGCACGAAGATCACGGTGACGTCGGCGCCGGTCGCCTCCATGGCCTCGGTCACGGACCCGAACACCGGCAGCACGTTGCCGTCGAAGTCGACCTTCTCGCCGGCCTTGCGCGGGTTCACGCCGCCGACGATGTTCGTACCGGAGGCCAGCATCCGCTTGGTGTGCTTGGTGCCCTCGGCGCCGGTCATGCCCTGGACGATGACCTTGCTGTCCTTGGTGATGAAGATAGCCATCGTCAGACCCCCGCAGCCGCGAGCTCGGCGGCCTTGTCGGCCGCGTTGTCCATAGTGTCCACCACGGTGACCAGCGGGTGGTTGGCCTCGGCGAGGATCCGGCGGCCCTCCTCCACGTTGTTGCCGTCCAAGCGGACCACGAGCGGCTTCTTGGCCTCGTCGCCCAGGATGCCGAGCGCGGCCACGATGCCGTTGGCCACCGCGTCGCACGCGGTGATGCCGCCGAAGACGTTCACGAAGACGGAACGCACGTCGGGGTCGTGCAGGATGATGTCCAGGCCGTTGGCCATGACCTCGGCCGACGCGCCGCCGCCGATGTCGAGGAAGTTCGCGGGCTTGACGCCCTTGTGCTTCTCGCCCGCGTACGCCACCACGTCGAGGGTGGACATCACGAGACCGGCGCCGTTGCCGATGATGCCGACCTGGCCGTCCAGCTTGACGTAGTTGAGGCCTTTCGCCTTGGCCTTGGCCTCCAGCGGGTCCTCCGCCTGCTTGTCCACCAGCGCCTCGTGGTCGGGGTGGCGGAAGGAGGCGTTCTCGTCGAGCGTGACCTTGCCGTCGAGGGCGACGATCTTGCCCTCGGGGTCGCGGACCAGCGGGTTGACCTCGACCAGCGTGGCGTCCTCGGAGACGAAGGTCTCCCAGAGCTTCACGATGACGTCGGCGACCTGGTCGGCCACCTCGGCGGGGAACTTGGCGGCGGCCACGATCTCGTCGGCCTTCGCGCGGTCGACACCGGTGATCGCGTCCACCGGCACCTTGGCCAGGGCCTCGGGCTTGGTCGCGGCGACCTCTTCGATGTCCATGCCGCCCTCGACGCTGGCCATGGCCAGGAAGGTGCGGTTGGCGCGGTCGAGGAGGAAGGAGAAGTAGTACTCCTCGGCGATGTCGGACGCGGGCGTCACCAGCACGCGGTGGACGATGTGGCCCTTGATGTCCAGGCCGAGGATCGCCTCGGCCTTGACCTCGGTCTCGTCCGGGGTCTCGGCGAGCTTGACGCCGCCGGCCTTGCCGCGGCCGCCCGTCTTGACCTGGGCCTTGACCACGACGGTCTGGCCGAAGCGCTCCGCGATGGCCTTGGCCTCGGCGGGGGTGGTCGCCACGTCGCCCGGAAGTACCGGGACGTCGTGGGCGGCGAAGAGGTCCTTCGCCTGGTACTCGTACAGGTCCACTCGGGTCTCCTGCGACGTCGGTGTCGGACACCGCGTCAGGTCGTGCGGTCCTCTGAGGTCCCGGCGCTCCAGGCTGGGGCCTGGTGCCCACACGTACCAGGCATCACCTGGAACGCCGGCACAGCCGTGGGGGGACCGGCTCGACGCGGCTTCGCAAGACACTATCGACCTGCCCGGAGTCCACCGCACCCCACGCCCGTGAACTCCGTCATAGAGGTGGTGAGGTCGATCACGACCGCCGGTCGGGCGGGTGGGCGCGCGGTCGGTTCAGCGGGCCGTCCGCAGGGCGCCGGCGATGACGAACGCGGCCGTCGCGGCGGCGGCCAGCCACAGCCCCGGACCGGGGGCGGCCTCGGCGGCGCGCGCCGCCGTGAGCGGGTACTCCCAGGCGCGCACGGCGGTGACGACGGCCGCGCCCAGCAGCAGGGCCGCGCCGCGGCCCGGCCGGGCCCTGAGCGCGACCACCGCCGCGACCACGACCGCGAGCAACGCCACGAGCAGGCCGAACGAGCCGACGCGCAGCCCGAACGCGCCGATCGCCACGTAGTCCGGGGCCCGCAGCACGGGCAGGGCGAACGCGCCGACCGCGAGCAGCGCGGCGATCAGGGCGGCGGCGAGCAGCGGCAGCGGCGGTTCGGCCGGGGCCGTGCCCACCTCGTCCCGCTCGACCGCGCCGGCCAGGGCGGCGGTGACGGCGGCAGCCGCGGCGGCGACCACGGAGCCCGCCGTGAACCAGACCCCGGCGCCGGGCTGGACCACGTCGACCCGGGTCGCGGTGAAGACGGCGTCGAGCGCGCCGGCGGCGCTGAGCGGGATGGTGGCGACGGCGACGGTGAAGGCGGGGCGGACGGCGGCCTTGGCCAGCAGCGCGGCGGCCAGGACGCCGGTCGCGATCGCGGCCGGCCAGAGCAGGCGGGCGGCGTAGTCGACGGGCGGCGGTGAGCCGTCGGGCAGGACCAGGTGGTCGGTCGACGCGCCGACCGCGGCCATCGCGGCGGCGATCAGGCCGAGGGTGCCCGCGATGACGTGCAGGCGGCGTTGGCCCGGCAGCTCGACGTCGCGCTCTTCTGTGTTCTTGTCGTCGCGCACGGCCCGCTGCGGCCAGGCGAGCGCGACGGCGCCGGCGAGGACCAGGAAGGGGCCCACGGCGAGGCCGAGGGCGTCGACCGCGACGGCCGCGGCGATCGGCGGCACGGCGCAGGACAGCAGGACGGCGGCGAGGCCGAGCAGCCCGCCCCGGCGTGCCTCGTGCGTGGTGGCGCTGGCCGCGAGGACGGCGAGCGCGGGCGCGGCCAGGGTGAGGACGAGACCGCCGACCATCGGCAGCGTCGGCGAGTCGACCGCCCCGCGCGCCGGGATCAGCGCGTCGGAGGAGGTGAACGGCGCGGTGAACAGGCCGATGCCCGCGACGATCCCCGCCGTGGCCGGCAGGGCGAAGTTCGCGCGTTCGCCGCGCGCGTCCGGTTCCGCGCCCAGGGTGGCCAGCAGGCCCGCGCCGATGAGCAGGACGTGCCCGGCCAGGAGCAGCCACAGGCCCGCGGCGGGTCCGGGCGGGTCGAGGCTGGTCGGGCGCATCAGCTCGGGGCGCGCGGCGTCGATCGGGTCGACGAGGAGCTGCAGGTCGGCGAACAGCCGGCCGACGGCGAACACGGCGGGCGCCACGAGGGCCGCCGCCGCGGTGAGCTCCTGCCCGCGGGCGAGGAAGAGCACGGCCAGGGCCGTCGGGAGCAGGGCGAGCGGGGCCAGCGCCGGCCAGGCGGTGAACGCGGGCGGCGCGGAGCCGTCGACCACGCCGACGACCGGGGCCACCGCGGTGAGCAGCGCGCCGGCCACGGCCGCGCCGACCGCCGCCCGGAGCCTCGTGCGGACCGGTGAGACCGGTTCAGCGGTTCGGATCACCGGTCGGACGCTAGCAAAACGGAGCCGGCGCCGACGGCCGCGGTCGGGACCGCCGGGGGTTGTGGACGGCGGCTGTCGGGTACTGCCCGTGAGTGCGGGCATCACCTACTTTCAGCCCTATGAGTGACGCGGTGCGGCGGCTCGTCGAGACCTGGTCGGGCCGGGTCGGCGCGAGCGTGGACGCCGGGCTGGGCGTGGCGGGCGAGGCCCTCGGTCTCGCCGGCGACGTGCTCCGGGCCGCCGCCACCCCCGGTGGGGTGCGAGGTGTCGCCGTGGAGGCCGCCTGGCTGGCCGCGCGCACCGTCCTCTACCCGTGGGGCGTCCTGGAGGAACGGGCCAAGCCCGACGGGCACTACCGCACCGACCGCCTGTCGCCCCGCCGGCGCGGTCTGCTGGTTTCGGCCCCGGAGGTGGCGGGCACCCCGATCGTGTTGGTGCACGGCATCGGGGACAACCGGTCCGCCTTCGCAGTGCTGTCGGGGGCGCTGCGGAGGCGCGGCTTCGGTGCGGTGCACGCGGTGAACTACAGCGTGCTGACCGCGTTGACGGGGGACGTCCGGCGGTCGGCGGCGATGCTGGGCGAGCACGTGGAGCGGATCTGCGAGGAGACCGGATCCGACCGGGTGCACGTGGTCGGCCACTCGCTCGGCGGCCTGATCGCCCGTTATTACGTGCAGCGCCTGGGCGGGGACGCGCGCGTGGGCACGCTGGTCACCCTGGGGACCCCGCACCGCGGCACGTTGGCCGCCTACCTGCTGCCCACGGCGCTGACCAGGCAATTGCGGCCGGGTTCCGACCTGTTGTCCGAATTGGCCGAACCGTGCCCGCCCTGCCGCACCCGGTTCGTGGTGGTGTGGAGCGAGATGGACCAGGTGATCGTCCCGCAGCGGAACGCCCGGTTGGAGCATCCGGCGTTGGTCGTGGAGGAGCACCGGATACGTGATTCAGGTCACCTTTCGCTATCGGTTGATACCCGCACCCTTCAGCTCGTTGTGACCGCCCTCACGCATTCGTATGACAGTGGGGTTCACCCCATCGTGCCTGCACGCGCCGGGTATTCGTAGCCTGTTCATAACCCTGAGTCACCGGTCATACGCACGGATGTCCCACTGACCCCTAAACGGCCAACCTCGGCTTCGGGGATTGCCCTTAAGGGCTCCGCGCCGTTATCTTCCCCCGGTCCGTTGTCACGGTCTGGTCACAAGCAGGACGACGAGCCGGTACCCCGACCGGCTCAACCGGGATCCCCCGCCCGGTAGTCCGACCGGACTCCCCGAAGACGGAAGGCCAGGTTTTGTCTCAACACCGCTCCCCCGGCGGCCATACGAGTTCTGCTGTGCTCGACGAAGCGGTGGACCGCGCTTCGACCCGCACGGTGAGCACGCACCGGCTCCCGCCTCCGCCCTCGGCGCTGCGCGGACGGATCGTGGTCGCCGCCGTGGCCGTCGGCGCCTTCGCCGCCGCCGGCGCAGGGCAGACGCTCCACGCGCTCGGCTCCGACTCGCCGGCCTCCGCCGACGAGGTCACACCGCTCGCGAACGCCGCGGCCGATGGCGCCGCCGCGTTCGGCGTCGGTGGCACCGGCCCCGCCTCCCCGCAGGTCCTGCCCGTCGCCAAGACGGTCGACCCGGCGGCCGAGGCGCAGAAGCTCGTCAAGAGCCAGCACATCACCGAGACCCGCGAGGCCGAAGAGGCCGAGGCTCGGCGACCCAAGTTCGCCCGTCCCGCCGCCGGCGAGTTCACCTCCGGGTACGGAGGTCGCTGGGGCGAGATGCACTACGGCATCGACATCGCGGGCCCGATCGGCACGCCGATCCTGGCCGCCGCCGATGGTGTCGTGATCGAGGCCGGTCCGGCAAGCGGTTTTGGCCTGTGGGTCAAGGTCGAGCACGCCGACGGCTCGGTGACCGTCTACGGCCACGTGGACACCTACTCGGTGCGCGCGGGCCAGCGGGTCCTGGCGGGCGAGCAGATCGCGCGCATGGGCAACCGCGGCTTCTCCACCGGTCCGCACCTGCACTTCGAGGTCTGGAACGCGGACGGCAAGAAGATCAACCCGCTGGGCTGGCTGAACGCCCAGGGCATCAGCGTCTGAGCCGACCGGGCTCGTCACCGCGCAGACAGCTCACAGCGCAGATACCGAAGAGGGGCCGGGCTGCTCGGCAGCCCGGCCCCTCTCCTGCGTGGAACCGCCCCCCGAAGGTGATCCCTCGTGCGGTCACCGCCCCGACGCGGCTCCCGCCTTGCCACCTACCCCCGTAGGCAACCCCCTGTGCCGCCAAGCGCTCCCCCTGGCCGGGTTCACCCCGATCGACCCGGCCGTCCCGCTCGTGACACCCCTATAGACGCACGTGCGGGATCCGGGTTGCACGGAAATCAGGCCACGTTCAGGTGAACACCGGTCGACCCTCTGGGGGCCGGCCGGCACACCTCTACACACGTAAGGCGGCGAACTACGGCTGAGCGCGCCTCAGAGCTTCACGAGGGGCACGCCGCCGATGAGCATCAGCCGCACCGTTCCCGCGCCGCCGAAGTCGATCGTGGCGGTCGCGCGGGGCCCGGAGCCGTCCACGGCCACCACGCGGCCGAGGCCGTACTTGTCGTGGCTCACCCGGTCGCCCACGTCCAGCTTCAGCGCGGGCGTGTCCTTCCAGCCCGCGTTCGTCGGCGCCGGGCGCGACGGACCGGAACCGCGACCGCCGCCCCACGAGGTCGGCGCGGACGGCGCGGAGCGCTTGGGCTCCGTGCGCCGCCAGTCGAGCAGGTCGGCCGGGATCTCGTCCAGGAACCGCGACGCCGGGTTCGCCGAGGGCTGGCCCCACGCCGAGCGCACCAGCGCCCGCGACAGGTACAGCCGCTTCTGGGCGCGCGTGATGCCGACGTACGCCAGGCGCCGTTCCTCGGCCAGCTCCGTCGGGTCGCCGAGGGCGCGCAGGTGCGGGAAGACGCCGTCCTCCCAGCCGGTGCAGAACACCACCGGGTACTCCAGGCCCTTGGCGGTGTGCAGGGTCATCAGCGTGACCACGCCGTCGGACTCCGCGTCCGGCACCGAGTCGGCGTCCGCGACCAGCGACACCCGCTCCAGGAACGCCGCGAGCGAGCCCTCGGAGGGCAGGTCCCCGAGGTCGGAGGCCGCCACCTCGTCCGGCGCGGGGGTGTTCAAGTCCCCGAACTCGCGGGCCACCGTGACCAGCTCGTTCAGGTTCTCCACCCGGGTGTGGTCCTGCGGGTCCTCGCTGGCCTCCAGCTCGGCCCGGTATGCGGTCTTCTCCAGCACCGCTTCCAGGACGTCGGCCACGTCGTCGCCGCGCTCGACCAGCACGCCGAGCTCGTCCATCATCTCGACGAAACCGGCGATCGCGTTGCGCGAGCGCGGGTTGAGCAGCGGCACCTTGCCCGTCACGGCGTCGCGCAACGCCGCCGCGAAGCCGATCCGCTCGCGCTCGGCGTACATCGACACGCACGCCTCCGCGCGCTCGCCGATGCCGCGCTTGGGCACGTTCAGGATGCGCCGCAACGACACCGTGTCGTCGGGGTTGGACAACGCCCTCAGGTACGCCAGCGCGTCGCGCACCTCGCGCCGCTCGTAGAACCGGACGCCGCCGACCACCTTGTAGGGCAGGCCGAGGCGGATGAAGATCTCCTCGAACACGCGCGACTGGTTGTTGGTGCGGTAGAACACGGCGATCTCGCCGTTGTTCGCCTCGCCGCCGTCCACCAGGTGGTCGATCTCGCGGGCGACGAACGCCGCCTCGTCGTGCTCGTTGTCCGCGACGTAGCCGACGATCTTCTCGCCGTCGCCCAGGTCGCTCCACAGCCGCTTGTCCCGGCGGTTCGGGTTGCGCGAGATGACCGCGTTCGCCGCGCTCAGGATCGTCTGGGTGGACCGGTAGTTCTGCTCCAGCAGGATCGTGGTGGCCTGCGGGTAGTCCCGCTCGAACTCCACGATGTTGCGGATCGTCGCGCCGCGGAAGGCGTAGATCGACTGGTCGGCGTCGCCCACCACGCACAGCTCGCCCGGCGGCACGCCGTCCTCGCCGGTGCCGATCAGCTCGCGGACCAGCGTGTACTGCGCGTGGTTGGTGTCCTGGTACTCGTCGACCAGCACGTGCCGGAACCGGCGGTGGTAGTGCTCGGCCACGTCCGGGTGGTTCTGCAGCAGCTCGACGGTCCGCATGATCAGGTCGTCGAAGTCGAGCGAGTTCGAGTCGCCGAGCCGGCGCTGGTAGCTCTCGTAGACCTCGGCGACGCGGCGCTCCAGGTCGTTGCTCGCGCGCTCCTTGGCGGTGGCGGCGTCGACCAGCTCGTTCTTCAGGTTCGAGATGTGGATCGCCAGCGTGCGCGCCGGGTAGCGCTTGGGGTCCAGGTCGAGGTCCCGCGCCACCAGCGTGATCAGCCGGCGGGTGTCGTCGGAGTCGTAGATGGAGAAGCTGGACGACAGGCCGAGGGTCTTCGCCTCGCGGCGCATGACCCGCACGCACATCGAGTGGAACGTGGACACCCACATCGAGCGGGCCCGCGCGCCGACCAGGTCGGCCACGCGTTCCTTCATCTCGGCGGCGGCCTTGTTGGTGAAGGTGATCGCCATGACCTCGCCGGGGTGGACCTGGCGCTCGGCGAGCAGGTAGGCGATGCGGCGGGTGAGCACGCGCGTCTTGCCGGAGCCCGCACCCGCGACGACCAGCAACGGGGCGCCCGCGTGCTCGACGGCCCGTCGCTGGGACGGGTTGAGGTCTTCGAGCAGCCGCCCAGAAGGGGAATGCGCGGACCGGGAGGAGGGGGGACTTGCAGGCAAGTCGAACAAGGCGCTCATCGCCTGTCCACGTTACCGGGTACCCCCGACAGTCCGTGGCTGTGGCATGATGAGCGGGTGCGCATGGCCCACTTCGAGTTTTTTTACGGGAACCGGACTCCGGCTCCCGTGGACCGCTAGCGCCGACAAGCCACCACGAAGCCCCGGAGTCCTCGGACCCCGGGGCTTCGCTGCTGCCAGGGCTGGGACTCCAACCAGAGTCGAGAGGTCGTCACGATGAACAGCACCGAAGCCGCACCGGACATCGACGCGCTGCGCCAGGAGATCGACCACCTGGACGCCGAGCTGCTGAGGCTGGTCAAGCGGCGGGTAGAGGTCTCCAAGGTGATCGGCGCGGCGCGGATGGCCGCCGGCGGCACCCGGATCGTGCACAACCGGGAGATCGACGTGATCAACCGCTACAAGGACCTCGGCCCGGAGGGCCGGGACCTGGCGATGATCCTGCTCAGGCTGGGCCGCGGCCACCTCGGTCGGTAGGGCCGTTCGATCGCCGCTGCTCCGCGGACGGCGGGCGAGGTCGCCGCCGCGGCTCCGTCCGCGGCTCGGCGGCGAATCTCCAGGCGGTGAGGGTGGACCTGGCCCTGGCCAGGTCCACGTCCACCAGCTGGGTGTCGTCCGGCACGTAGGCGAGCGGGTCGTCCAGCAGGTCCAGGCCGAGCAGGCCCTCCACCAGCGCGTGCAGGCACAGCGCCGAGTAGCCGCGCAGGTAGCCGCCCTCCTGCGTGAGCACGGTCGGCAGGCCGAGCCCCGACACCGCCCGGCCGATGTCCCGGTAGCCGGCGGCGGTCAGGTTGTGCCTGCCGTTCGGGTCGAACGCGGAGCCGTCGAACCCGGACGCGCAGACCAGGAAGTCCGCGCCGAACTCGGCCAGCGCCGGGAACGCGATCTCCGCCAGCGCACGCCGGTACGCGCCGTCGCCCGCGCCCAGGGACAGCTCGACGTTGATGTTCGACGCGCCCGACTCGGCCGGCGCGCCGGTCTGCGCGTGGTTGGCGCCCCACGGGCCGTGCCGCATGTGCACGGACACCGTGAGCACGTCGTCGGTGTCGCGGAACACCTCCTGCGTGCCGTTGCCGTGGTGCACGTCCCAGTCCAGGACGGCGACCCGGCGACCCGCGCGGCGGGCCGTCTCGGCGACCAGCGCGGCGTTGTTGACCAGGCAGTACCCGTCCGCCGCGGTCGGCTGGGCGTGGTGGCCGGGCGGGCGGACCAGGGCGTAGGCCAGGCGCGTCCGGCCGGCCGCGACCGCCTCGTAGGCCGCCAGCGCGGTGCCGGCGGCGGCCCGCACCGCGTCCCACGAGCCGGGGCCCACGACGGTGTTCGCCTCCACCACCGTGCGCCGCTCGCACGCGGTCCGCAGCCGGGCCAGGTAGGACGGCGCGTGGACGCGGGCCAGCTCCTCGTCGTCGGCGAACCGGCCGGTCGACCAGGACAGGTGCGGCGCGACCGGCCCGTGCGCCAGCGCGTGCCGGAACGTGCGCAGCCGGGCCGCGTTCTCCGGGTGCGGTTCGGGCTCGTCGAGCCACTCCCACCGGCCGGGCAGCTCCCACAGCCCGGCGCCGGTGTCGTGCGCCAGGCAGGCGTCGTGCCAGAAGACCTCCACCCCTGGGAGATATCAGGGCGATCACGGATGGTCCAGCGGGTTTGGCGACGGGCACACTGGTGCCATGGTCATCGGTCTCATCACGGGCCTCATCGCGATCATCGGTGTGCTCGCCGCGCTGGCGCACGACGGTTACCTCGCGATGCTCGGTTCCGCCGCCAAGTCCAAGCGCGCCGCCGGCGCGCCCATCGCCCAGTACGTGCGCAGCCGGTGGACCGTCGCCGGGGTGACGACGATCATCGCGCTCGTCGGTCTGCTGATCACGTCGGGCGCGTCCACCTCCGGCGACATCATCGGCGCGCTGATCGCGGGCGGCGCCGGCCTGGCCGCCACCAACGCGCTCCAGGGCACCAGGAAGAAGCTGAACAGCGGCAGCTGAAAGATTCACTCTTAAGTGTGTCGCCGGCCCCCACAAGGCTGATCAGCGCAGCTCTCCGTGCACCCTGCACCTACCCTGAGGTAGCGGCGGGGTCCTCGGCGTCCCACCCCCATTCCCCGCGCCACTCGGACCCGCTGGTGAGTCCGAGCCACAGGTGAACCGCGAGGGCCGTCAGGTCGGGGGGCGGAGGGGTCTGCACAGCATGGACATCGGGGAACCGGAACGGTCGGGTCGGCATCGGCTGGAGGACGGGGCGGCGATCTGGCTGCCCATGGGCGGGGAGCTGGACCACACCCCGCTCGACCGCGCGGTGGCGCGACCGGCGCCCGCGCCACCACCACGACCGGCGCCGCCACCACCGCGAGCGCCACGACCACCGGCGCCCCCACCCGAGCCGCCACCACCGGACCCGTTCGTCGACACCGACGCGATGGGGCTGCGCAAGTTCAACATCGGCCTGGTGCCGGCCTCGGTGACGCCGCCCCGGACGTGGAAGCGGGCCGCCTGGTTCACCGTGCTGTCCTCGGCGGGCGTGCTGGTGGGGCTGGCCGTCGTGGCGTCCAACCTGGTCGGCACGAACGGCCCGGCCGAGCGCATCGCGCTGCCCGGCTACCCGACCGGCGTGCCGCTGCTCACCGGCTTCCCGCCGCCACCGCCACCGCCCACCTCCTCCACGGCGCGCCACGTGCCCGCCGCGGCCGTGGTGGACGAGCTGTCCCCCGCCGGCGGCGACCGGGCCGCGGCGGCCGGCAGCGCCCCCGACGACCCGGTCGCCGGCCCGGTCGTCGACCCGGCGCCGGAGACCTCCGCGGTCGTCACCGCGGTGCCCTCCGAGTCCGCGCCGGTCGTGGACGCCGACACGCTCGCGATGAGCACCGAGCTGTTCTACGAAGAGGTGGCGGCGAACTCCGACGGCGCGCTGACGCTGGTCTCGGAGGCGTTCCGGATCGCGGGCGACGTGCTGGACCTGGAGCGAGAGTTCGCGGACGTGTCGCTGATCGAGGTGCTGGAGATCAGCGTCGACCCGACACGGGGCGTCACGGTGAGCACGTTGGGCGTGACCCACGAGGACGGGTCCAGGACCACGGAGAAGCGGGAGCTGGTGTTCACCACCACCGGCACACCGCTGATCGACGGAGAACGGCCCGCCGGCGGCGCCTGAGCCCACCCGGGGTGGGCGTCGCTCCGTAATCCTTCCTCCGTTCGAGGTACCGGCGTCGACCACTGGCCGCCACGAACGAGTGAACTCACACGCTGAGCTGGCTTCTCGCAGGTCCCCCACGGTACGAGTCTTGGCGACTACACGACCGAGGGAGTCGCCAGTGCAGCGCCCTACGACGAGCGGTCGCAGGCACAACCGCACGGGTTCGGTCACGGTGGCGGAGCTGATCAGGAAGCAGCCCGCGCCGGTGCGGATCCGGACCCGCGATCAGGCCGCCACCCATGGCCTGGTCGCCGACCTGTTGCGCGAGGAGAACGACACGGCTCTCTCAGGGAGACGTCCCACCCGCACGGCGAAGCTCGCCGGCGTGACCACCGGTGCGGTCGTGCTGCTGGCCTCGATCGCCGCCACCGCGGTCCTCGCGGGCAACCGCCCCGCCGGTCCCGACGGGCCCCGGGTCGAGCCGCCCGCGGCGATCAGCGGGTCGGCCGCGCTGCGCCCGGACCTGCTGTCGGCGGGGCTGGGCGCCGAACGGCCGGACGGGGTGCCCGCGCAGGCGCGCCTGGTCGCCCCGACGGCCGTCTACACGCCGGCGGAGCCGCCGATGATGGTCCCGCCGACGCAGGTCGACGTCGGCCCCGAGCCGCAGGTCGACATCGTGCGGAAGTTCTTCGAGCTGCTGCCCGCCAACCCCACGCAGGCGGCCCGGCTGCTGTCGCCGGAGCTGCTCGGCGGCAGCCGGCGCGACTTCGTCGAGTCCTGGGAGCACGTGCAGGCGATCACGATCGAGTCGACCTCGCTGCGGCCGGACGGCGCGGTGCTCGCGGTCGTGTCGATGCAGGAGCGCACCGGCCGGTGGATGCGGGTCGAGCAGCTGTTCCGGCTGACCGACACGAGCGTCCCACGCATTGTCGCGACCGAGGTCCTATCGGCCCAGCGCGGGTGACGCAGCGTGACGATCCAGCCCTAACTGTTCACTCAGCGTTCAACTGATCTGCGAAAGCGTAGGAAACTTCACTCAAAGGGGTTACGTAGACGGTCACGATTCGGTATCCATGGTCCCGGTCAGTAGCGCAATGCTCTCCCCCGGGAAAGGTGTCCAGCGGTGTCGAACGACGACAAACGCCGTCGACAGGATGGCTCGACGGCCAAGCTGTCGGTCGCCGACCTGCTCGCCAGGCGCGAGGCGGAGACGCAGCCGATCCCGCGGATCACCGACACCGGAGCCGACACCCGGGCCACCGCGCGGACCGGCGACGACGAGGAGACCGTGCGCTTCTCGGTGGCCGCCCTCTCGGCCGCGGCCGCCGCGAAGAACCTCCCGAACCTCTCGGGCCGCGAGCTGCACATCACCGAGCTGCTGCGCCGCGAAGGCCGCGCCGGCGAGGAAGAGCGGGGCGGCGGCGGGTTCTCCGTGCCGAAGCTCGTCGCGATGGCGAGCGGCGGCGTGGTGCTCGCCGGCACCGTCGCGTTCACCGCGACCAACCTGATGTCGTCCCCGGACGAGCGCCCGCTGGCGGAGGTGCGCTTCGACGCCCGCCCGGCGGCACGCGCCACCAACACGCTCACCAAGGACCTCGGCGCGGCGGCCGCCCAGCAGCAGGCGCAGCAGCAGACGCAGGCCGAGACCACCACGACGACGCCCGAGCAGGCGGCCGAGACGACGACCCAGCGCGCGCCGCGGCCCGTCACGCAGCAGCCGACGACCACGACGCAGCAGCAGGAGACGCAGCAGGCCCCGCCGGGCACGAGCACCACCACGCCGGCGCCGAGCAGCAGCACCCAGCAGACGACGACGCCCCCGCCGCCGAGCACGACGACTCCCCCGGCGCCGAGCAGCAGCTCCCAGCCGCCGTCGTCCTCCACGCCGCCGCCGTCCTCGTCCACCCCGAGCACCCCGAGCACCCCGAGCACCCCGCCGTCCGACGACGGCTCGGGCATCGACCTCGGCCTCGGCCTCGACCTGGGCGGGATCCTGAACCCGATCGGCGGGTTCGACTTCTTCGCCCCGGCCAGCTGACCTCCGCACCGCCCTTCCCCGACCCCGCCGCCCGGACACGCCGAGTGGCGGGTTCGAGGTGTGCGGTGGGGTCGAGGTGCGCGAGCGGTGCGCCCGAACGGGTGGCGTGTCGGGCAGTTAGCCCGTTCGGCCGCAAAACTGGCGATCTTCGTGCGAACGGGTGTCCTTACGGCCCGGTATCAGGTATCCCTTCCCGGTCACCTCTCGGCTCACGTGACCTGCGCAACGGCTCGAAAGGCGTAGTCACGGCCGGGGTAGGCTCTGCGGGCGAGCGGTGGCCTAGCCTGTTCCGCGCACCGATCCGCACGACGAGGAGCCCGAGCGTGAGACCTGCTGCCCTTGCCGCGGTCACGCAGCGCCCCAGCGAGGTGGTCCGGTGAGCAACGACGGTCGCGTCATCGCCGACCGCTACCGCTTCCTGGACCGGATCGGCAGCGGCGCGATGGGCGTCGTGTGGCGAGCCCAGGACGAGCGCCTCGGCCGCATCGTGGCGATCAAGCAGCTGCTGCTGGCGCCGAGCCTCGACGAGCGCGAGCAGGACGAGGCGATCCAGCGCGCCATGCGCGAGGGCCGCATCGCCGCCAAGCTGCACCACCCCAACGCCATCGCCGTCTACGACGTGGTGGAGGAGAACGGCGCTCCGTGCCTGGTCATGGAGTACCTGCCGTCCTACAGCCTGGCCGACACGATGGCCGAGCACGGGCCGCTGGACCCGATCGAGGTGGCGCAGATCGGCATGCAGGCCGCGTCCGCGCTGGCCGCCGCGCACACCGCCGGGATCGTGCACCGGGACGTCAAGCCCGGCAACGTGCTGCTCGCCGACAACGGCCTGGTCAAGATCACCGACTTCGGCATCTCTCGGGCCAGCGACGACGTCACGGTCACCAAGACCGGCCTGATCGCGGGCACGCCCGCCTACCTGGCGCCGGAGATCGCGCGCGGCCAGGACCCGGGCCCCGCCTCGGACGTCTTCTCGCTCGGCTCGACGCTGTACGCGGCGGCCGAGGGCGAGCCGCCGTTCGGGCTGTCGGAGAACACCCTCGGCGTGCTGCACGCCGTCGCGGCGGGGCGGATCAACCCGCCGTCGGTCGACCACCCGTTGACCGACGTGCTGCTGCGGCTGCTCAACTACGACCCCGCCGACCGGCCGACCATGGCGCAGGCCCGCGACATGCTCAGCGCCGTCGCGCACGGCCGCAACCCCAGCCTGACCGGCCTGCTGCCGGCCAGCTCGCCGGGTTTCGCGCCGGTGCCGGCGGGCGCCACGGCCCTCATGGACGCCGACCGCACCCGCGTGGTGCGGCCCGGGCCGCGGTCGACGAGCGGCGCCACGCCGGTCGTCGCGCCGCCGCCGTCGCGGTCGAGCGACAACCGGCCGCTGGTGATCGCCGCCGTGGTGCTCGGCGCCGTGCTGCTGCTCGGCTTCCTGGCGGTGGCGCTGGACTGGTTCGGCGGCAAGGAACCGGTCACGCCGCCGGCGAGCGAGTCCAGCTCGTCCACGGCCAAGCCGACCACGACCACCACGCCGCCGCCCACGACCACCGTGGAGACGGAGACGGTCACGGTCGAGCCGACCACGACGACCGAGCCGACCACGACCACCACCACGACGACGACCACGCCGCCGCCGACCACGACCACTACGACCACCACGACCACGACCACTACGACGACAACCACCGTCGCGGGCTCTACACCCCCCACTGCGGGACAGGGCGGACCGTGAACCTCGTAAGGTGGTGCCGAGCCCGATCGGGTGACGCAACGTTCTTGTCCTAGTGGCGTCTTGTCGTTCGCCACTGAATGAAGCCCTAGCAGCTACTGGGAGCACGCCGTGAGCGACGATGGCCGCCTGGTTGCCGGCCGCTACCGACTTGGCCGGCGGATCGGCAGCGGTGCTATGGGCATCGTCTGGGAAGCGCACGACGAGCGGTTGCACCGCACCGTCGCGGTCAAGCAGCTGCTGCTGCAGCCCGGCTTGGCCGAGTCCGACACGGACGAGGCGAAGCGCCGCGCCATGCGCGAGGGCCGGATCGCGGCACGCCTGCAGCACCCGCACGCGATCGCGGTGTACGACGTGGCGGAGGACGACGGCCAGCCGTGGCTGGTGATGGAGTACCTGCCGTCCAAGAGCCTGTCGACGGCGTTGTCGGAGCGCGGCACGCTGCCGCCCCGCGACGTGGCGTCGATCGGCTCGCAGGTCGCCTCGGCGCTCGCCGCCGCGCACAACGCGGGCATCGTGCACCGCGACATCAAGCCGGGCAACATCCTGCTCGGCAACGACGGCACGGTGAAGATCACCGACTTCGGCATCTCCCGGGCCACCGGCGACGTCACGGTCACCGCGACCGGGATGCTCGCGGGCACGCCCGCCTACCTCGCGCCCGAGGTGGCCAAGGGTTACGACCCCGGTCCGCCCTCGGACGTGTTCTCGCTCGGCTCGACGCTGTACGCGGCCATCGAGGGCGCGCCGCCGTTCGGCCTGAACGAGAACACCATCGCCCTGCTGCACCAGGTCGCGTCGGGCAAGGTGGTGCCGCCGAAGCAGGCGGGCCCGCTGACCGCGCTGCTGATGCGCCTGCTGCGCGCCGAGCCGGAGGACCGGCCCACCATGGCCGAGGCCCGCGAGGCGCTGGCCGCGGTGGCGGCGGGCCGGGCCGCGCCGGAGTTCCCGGTGGCGATGCCGCAGAGCCACCCGCCGTCGTGGCAGGGCTCGCCCGTGCAGGCCCAGCCGACCCGCGCGCTGACCCCGGCGGGCCAGCACAACCCGCCCGCCGCGCCGAACAACCCGCCGCACTCCGCGACCAGGGTGGCGCCCGCGCCGACCCCGCAGCCCGCGGCGCAGCGGCAGCAGGGCCACGCCCCGGCGGTCCGCCCGGCCGCCCGCCCGGCCGGCGCGTCGAGACCGGGCGGCGGTCCGATGAAGAGCAAGCGGTCCACCGTGTTCACCGCGCTCGCCATCGCGGGCGCGGCGGTCGTGGGCATCCTGCTGGCGAGCGTGCTGTCCGACAAGGACGAGCCGGGCGACAACCAGGCCGGCGCGACCACGACGACCGCGGCGCAGGAAGCGGGCGGCGAGGCGTCGGTGACGCCGTCGAAGAAGCCGACCACCCCGACCGCCAAGATCACCGCGATGCCGTCGCCCCAGCAGCAGGAGCAGGCGCTGCGCGACTACTTCGCCCTGCTGCCGGAGTACGTGGACGAGGGCTACAGCCGGTTGACCGCCAGGATGCAGTCCACGGCCGGCGGCCCGAGCGGCTACCAGGGCCTGTGGGGCCAGGTGAAGTCGGTCGAGCTGGAGAACGTTCGGGAGAACTCGTCGTTCGCCTACGAGGTCGACATCGCCTACCACATGAAGGACAACTCGGTGATGACCGAGCGCAAGCTGATCATCCTGAAGTGGGAGAACCAGGGCATCTACATCGACGGTGAGCAGAAGCTCGGCCAGCCGTAGGCAGGCAGGTCAGCGGGACGACGACTTCAGCGCCTCCAGCAGGGTGGTCACGGCCGGTGAGCCGGCGCCGTCCTCGCGGATCGCCGCGCAGATGGACCTGGTCGGCTCCGGGTGGCGCAGCTTGCGGACCACCACGCCGGGGTGCACGACGCCGAGGCTGAGCTTCGGCACGATGGTCACCCCGAGCCCGGCCGCGACGAACCCCTGCGCGGTCGGGTAGTCGTCGGCCTCCACCACGGTGTTGGGCGCGAACCCGGCGCCCGCGCAGGCGTTGAGCACGATGTCCCGGCACGGTCCGGGCGGCGACACGGCGTCCACCCACTGCTCCCCGGCGAGGTCGGCGAGGTCGAGCACGCGCTTGCGGGTCAGCTCGTGGCCGCGCCGCAGCACGGCCACGTACGGGTCGTCGAGCAGGTGCACGAGCTGCACGCCGCGCGGCGGCTCGGCGTCCGGTTGGTGCACCACGATGGCCACGTCGGCACGACCGGCCTCGACCTCCACCATCGGGTCGTCCGGCTCGGTCAGCTTGAGGTCGAGCTGGACGTCCGCGTGCTTGGCCCGGAACAGGGCGACGGCGGGCGGCACGAGCGCCGCGCCGGCCGTGGCGAAGTAGCGCACCCGCAGCCGCCCGGTGCGGCCCGCGCGCAGGTCCGCGAGCGCCGCCTCCGCCTCGACCAGCCGGTCGGTGATGTGCGCGGCGTGCTCGGTGAGCAGCCGACCGGCCAACGTCGGCCGCACGCCGCGCCCGACCCGGTCCAGCAGGGGCAGGCCGGCCTGCTTCTCCAGCGCCGAGACCTGCTGGCTGACGGCCGAGGGCGTGTACCCGAGGTTGACCGCCGCGGCGGTGATGGAGCCGGTGGTGACCACGGCCCGGAGCACCTGCATGCGTCGCACGTCCAACATGGCACAACCTTACAGCTGTGCTTAAGCATCGTGCAGTTCTATTCACTTGTGCTGATACTTCGCGAAGCGCACAGTGTGCTCGTGAACAAGCCTGGCACGCTGATCAGGATGGGTGTCCTGGCCCTGCTCTGGGGTTCCAGCTTCCTGTGGATCAAGATCGCGCTCACCGGCCTCTCGCCGATCCAGATCACCCTCACCCGCACGGCGCTCGGCGCGCTGGTGCTGGTCGCGCTCGTCTACGGCAGCAAGCAGCGGCTGCCGCGCGACCGGGCGTCGTGGCTGCACCTCGGCTTCGCCGCGCTCTTCGGCAGCGCGGTGCCGTTCGCCCTGTTCGCGCTGGGCGAGACGACGGTGGACTCGGGCGTGGCCGGTGTGCTCAACGCCACCACGCCGCTGTTCGCGCTGGGCATCGGGTTGGTCCTGGGCACGGAACGGCAGCGCAACCCGGCCCGGTTCGCGGGCCTGGCGCTCGGCTTCGCGGGCGTGCTCGTCATCTTCGCCCCGTGGCAGAAGGCCGGTCTGGCGAGCTGGGGCGCGCTCGCGTGCCTGGCCGCGGCGGCGTCTTACGCGGTCAGCTACGCCTACGTAGGCCACAAGGTGTCCGGCCGCGGCCTGACGCCGATGCAGATCTCCTCGAGCCAACTGGTGGCCGCGGCGGGCATGACGGCCCTGGTGGTGCCGGTGGCCGGGTTGCAGCCGGTGCACCTGTCCTGGCAGCCGCTGGTCGCCGTGGCGATCCTGGGCGTGTTCGGGACGGGCGTGGCGTTCGTGCTGAACTACCGCGTCATCGAGGACGAGGGCGCGACCAACGCCACGATGGTCGGCTACCTGCTGCCCGTGGTGTCGGTGCTGCTGGGCGCGCTGTTCCTCGGCGAAGCGCTCAACCTCCGCGTCGTGCTGGGCATGGTCGTGGTCCTCGTCGGCGTCGCGCTGACCCGGAAGCAGCCCGCGACGGCGATCGCGCCGGTGCCGGACGAGCCCGCCGAGCCCGCGCGGACCACCGTCGCTACGCTCAAGTGACCTGCGATAACGCAGTGTTACCCGCCGGTATGGCGGGCCGCGGGGCCAACTGAGACACCCGTCCTGGGCAAACGGGTGGACTTGAGACACAGGTCTCCCCCGATCGCGTGGTGTTCAGGCGATACGCGTCCTGATTCGCCCTCTCGGACGTCTCCTCACATGAGAGGGACGACTTCGGAAGGGAACCCACAGGACATGAGCAACGACAGCATCACCATCACGACGACGTTCCACCTCCTCGTCCCGGGCGTGGCCCCGGCGCCGGTGGAGGCCGAACTCCACTACGAACCCGAGGACCCGTACGCCGTAGCCGTGCTGTTCCACACCGGCCAGGGCAAGGTCGAGTGGATCTTCGCCCGGGACCTCCTCGCGGACGGCCTGCTGACCTCCTCCGGCGAGGGCGACATCCTGGTCCGGCCGGCCGCCGACGACCCGGAGCGGGTCCTGGTGGAGCTCAACGCGCCGACCGGGTTCGCCATCCTGTCGGCCGACGCCGAGGACATCGCCGAGTTCCTGGACCTCACCTACGACGTGGTCCAGCCCGGCGAAGAGGACCTGTGGATCGACTTCGACCGCGAACTGGCCAAGCTGGTCTCGACCAACTGACACCCCCGCGGGCCACGCCATCGCCTAACCTGCTGGCGTGGCGGAGTCCGGGGGGACGGGTACGGGGACCGGAGCGGGGACGGTCGGCGGCCGGTACGCGCTGGTCGAGCGGATCGGCAGCGGCGCGATGGGCGTCGTCTGGCGGGCGCGGGACGAGCTGCTGGACCGCGAGGTGGCGGTCAAGCAGCTGCGGTGGCCCGACCTGACGGCGGACGAGGTCGAGGTGGCCAGGGCGAGGGCGATGCGCGAGGCGCGCAACGCGGCCCGGCTGCAGCACCCCGACGCGATCTCCGTGTTCGACGTGGTGGTGGAGGACGACCGGCCGTGGCTGGTCATGGAGTACCTGCCCTCGCGCAGCCTGGCCGGGCTGCTGGCCGAGCGGGGCAGGCTGAGCCCGGACGAGGCGGCCCGGATCGGCGGCCGGGTGGCGGCCGCGCTGGCCGCGGCGCACGCGGCGGGCATCGTGCACCGGGACGTGAAGCCGTCGAACGTGCTCATCGGGCACGACGGCACGGTCAAGCTCACCGATTTCGGCATCTCGCGAGCCGCCGGCGACGGCACTCTGACCGACAGCGGCATGATCACCGGCACCCCGGCGTACCTGGCGCCCGAGGTGGCGCGGGGTGAGCAGCCGGATCAGGCGTCGGACCTGTTCTCGCTGGGCGCGACGCTGTACGCGGCGACGGAGGGCCAGTCGCCGCACGGGGTGAGCGACAACAGCTTCGGGCTGCTGTACCGGGCCGCGGCGGGCCGGATCGAGCCGCCGACGCGTTCCGGGGCGTTGACGGGTGTGCTGACGAGGTTGCTCGCGTCCGACCCCGCCGAACGGCCCACGGCGGTGGAGGCGGTCGAGTTGCTGGTCGGTCCCGGGCGGACCGGGCTCGAGCCGGGAGGCGCGAAGCGGGCCGGTGCGAGGACGGTGGCCGTCAGGAGGCCCGGTGCCGAGCGGGTGGACCGCGAACCGGCCGGCGTGGACCCGGCCGGCGTGGACCCGGTCGACGTGGAGCCGGTCGAGGTGGGGCCGGGCACGTCGGAGACGGGCACGTCGTCGGTCGAGGCGGGGGCGGGGGCGGAAGCGGGTCGGGGCAGGCAGCGGAAGTGGTTGGCGCCCGTGGTGGCGGCGGTCGTGCTGCTGCTCGGCGCGGGAGCGGTCGCGGTCGCGGCGCTCCAGCCCTGGACGTTCAAGGACGCGAGCCCGACCACGCCCCCTCCCCTGGGCCTCACGGCGAGCGACGCGGCCGAACTCGTGCGCAGGCACTACGAGGCACTGCCCGAGGACCCGGCGGCGGCCTACGCGAACCTGGCCGCGCCGTTCCAGCGGCCGTTCGAGGAGTACCAGGCGTTCTGGGGCCAGTACGACGACGTGCGCGTCGACGGCATCGAGGTCGTCGAGGTGAGTTCGGCGAGGTACGCCGTGCGGGTGCACGTGAACTTCTCGCACGCGGGCACCGCGTCGTACGGGCGGTACGAGCTGGGCGTGTGGCCGGACGAGGGCAGGTTGCAGATCTTCTCGTCCCAGCAGCTGGAGTAGCGGGCCCGACCCGACCCGTCAGACCAGCCTGCGGTCCGAGGCCCAGCGGGACAGCTCGTACCGGTTCGACAGCTGCGTCTTGCGCAGCACGCTCGACACGTGCGTCTCGACCGTCTTGACCGAGATGAACAGCTCGGACGCGATCTCCTTGTACGCGTACCCGCGCGCGAGCAGCCGCAGCACGTCCCGTTCGCGCGGGGTCAGCAGGTCGAGCTCGGGGTCGCTGATCGGCGCCGCGCCCGGCCGGTCGGCGAACGCGTCCAGCACGAACCCGGCCAGCCGCGGGCTGAACACCGCGTCGCCCTCCGAGACGCGCACGACCGCGCGCACCAGCTCCTGGCTGGAGATGGTCTTCGTCACGTACCCGCGCGCACCGGCGCGGATGACCGCGATGACGTCCTCGGCCGCGTCGGACACCGACAGCGCCAGGAACACCACCTCGGGCAGCGCCGTGCGGACCTGCCGCAGCACCTCCGCGCCACCGCCGTCGGGCATGTGCACGTCGAGCAGCACCACGTCCGGGCGGTGGTGCCCGATGCCCGCGACCGCCTCGCCGACCGAACCGGCCTCGCCGACCACCTCGATCTCGTCGGTGATCGAGTCCAGCTCGGCCCGGACCCCGGCGCGGAACAACGCGTGGTCGTCCACCAGGAACACCCGAACGGTCATGTCCTGGCCCCCGTCTCTCGCTTGTCTGCGGTTTTCCTCGGCATCATCAGCTGCACCTCCGTGCCCTCACCCATCCGGGTGCGGATCCGGACTTCGCCGCCGTGCCGGTCCATCCTCCCCCCAATGGAGTCCGCGAGGCCATGCCGGTCGTCCGGGACGGTCTGCGGGTCGAAGCCCTTGCCCCGGTCGCGGACGAACACCGTCACCCGTTCGGGTTCGACTTCGCCGTAGACGCTGATCTCGCCGACGCCCGCGTGCTTGGCCGCGTTGACCATGGCCTCGCGGGCGGCCTGCACCAGCGCGTACAGGTTCGGGTCGAGCTCGCAGTCGCCGACCACGACCTGCTGCACGGCCAGCGCGAAGCTGTCCTCGACCTCCCCGGCCGCCTTGGCGATCGTGGCGGACACGGTGGTCGGCTGGTTGTTCTCCTCCACGACCCGCCCGTAGAGCCACTCCCGCAGCTGCCGCTCCTGGCCGCGCGCCAGGCGCTTGACCTCGCGCGGCTGCTCGGCCTGCTTCTGGATCAGGGCGAGCGTCTGGAGCACGGAGTCGTGCAGGTGGGCGGCGATCTCGGCGCGTTCCTCGGTGCGGATGCGGACCCGGCGCTCCTCGCCGAGGTCGTTGATCAGCTTGATCCACAGCGGCACGGTGAGCACCGCCACCCCGCCGAGGGTCGCGACCACGGCGAGCAGCGCGAAGCGGAGCTGGTCGACGCCGTAGCTGTTGACGAGGAGCACGCCGATGCCGATGGCGACGAGCGCCACGCCGGCGAGGACGCGCACGATCGTGCTGCGGCCCGTGCCGCCGAAGATGCCGGACTTCGCGCCGTCCCGCCAACGGCGGCGCTGCGCCTCGTCCGCCTCGCGCCACACCACGGCCGCGCCGACCAGGGCCACCGCGAGCGGCCCGGCGATCCAGCCGCTGACCGGGCCGGAGAACAACCCGGCGAGCACGGCCGCGGCGATGCCGATGGCGACCAGGCCGAGCGCCTGCTGGCGTTCCCTCGGGTTCGAGGGCGCCTCCGGCTCGCCGGCCGCGCGTTGCGGCACGAACAGCCACAGCAGGCCGTACGCGATCACGCCGACGCCGTTGAGCGCGGTCAGCGCGGCGAACGCCGCCCGCACCCAGAACACCTCGATGCCGAGGTGGTCGGCCACACCGCCCGCCACGCCCGCGACCACCCGGCCGCCGCGCCTGCGGCGCACCGGCTCGACGGCCTTCGTCTCCACACTCACCCGTTGATGGTCACACGCGGGTCCGGGCCGGTCATCAGGGTTCCACCCGATGCGCGGTTCAGGGTGGGTCCCCGATGTGCTGGGCGCGCCGGTTCAGCAAGCTTGTCGTCGTGAGCGGGAGCATCAGCGCAGCCAGCGTCGAAGAGACGCTGAAGGACTTCTGGGCCACACGGCCCAGGCGGCCCCACGACGGTCGCAAGATCGCCGGTGTCGCCGCCGGTATCGCCAGGCGGTACCAGATCGACCCGGTGATCGTCCGGGTGGCGTTCGTGGCCATGGCGTTGTGCAACGGCGCCGGGGTCCTCATCTACCTGCTCGGCTGGTTGCTGCTGGCGCAGGCCGACGACGAGGTGTCGGCGGCGGAGTCGCTGATCGGGCGGGGGCACAGCTCGACGCCGACGGCGTTGACGGTGCTGCTCGGGCTCGCGGTGATCCCGGCCACCGGGTTCTTCGTGGACGG
Source organism: Saccharothrix sp. 6-C (assembly GCF_016695385.1). Lineage (NCBI taxonomy): Bacteria > Bacillati > Actinomycetota > Actinomycetes > Pseudonocardiales > Pseudonocardiaceae > Saccharothrix > Saccharothrix sp. 6-C. The sequence goes on from NZ_CP064192.1 coordinate 7,763,971, forward strand.
CGGCTTCACCATGGTCGGCGGCGTGCTGCTGTCCGTGGGCGCGATCTACCTGCTGCACCGCGGTCGCGGGCAGCTCAACCGGCCGGAGCCCGCGGTGGCGTTCGGCGGGGGTGGGAGCGGAGAGGGAGAAGTCGGGCTCGGCGGAACGGGGGGCAAGGTGTCGGCGACGGACGAGCAGACGACGACCGGGGGTGTGACGCCACCGGCCTGGGACCCGCTCGGCGCGGCGCCGTTCGCGTGGGACCTGCCCGAGCCGGGGGGCGCGCCGGAACCGGTTGCCGCGTCGACCCCGGTGGTGGCACGTCGGCCCAGGTCACGGGTGGGCGTGGCGACGTTCGGGGTGGCGCTGGTCGCGCTGGCCGGGTCGCTGGTGACGTCGTCGTACTCGGACTGGTTCCACGCGCAGCACGTCATCGGCCTGCTGGTCGCGGTGCTCGGCGGGGGCATGGTCCTCGGCGCGCTGCGCGGCGGCGGCGGACGCGGGCTCATCTGGCTCGTCGTGCCGCTGTCCGTGGTGGGGGTGCTGTTGACCACGGTGGACTTCGACGTCGACGGCAAGCAGATGGGCAGCACGAAGGCGTCGCCGACGACGGTGGCCGAGGTGCTGGACCGGTACACGGCCAGCGTCGGCGAGGTGGAGCTCGACCTGACCGGGCTGCCGAACACCGGGACGGTCACCACGGGTGTCGAGGTCGGGTTGGGCAGCGCGAAGGTCCGGGTGCCCGCCGACGCGGACGTGACGGTGGACTGCCGGGCCGACCTGGGCTCGGTGCGCTGCCTCGACCGGGAGTCCGACGGCGAGGGGCGGCACGAGTCGGTCACCGACTACGGCGACGACGGTCCCGGCGGGTTGAAGATCGTGCTGGACGTGCGCAGCGATCTCGGAGAGGTGGAGGTGCGTCGTGGCTGACCAGGATTCGATCGAGAAGCGCGGGGTCGACGTGGTGGGGCTGGTGTTCGGGGTCGCGGCCCTGGTCGCGGCGGCCTACATGCTCTCCGACGGCGCGGCGTGGCCGGACTTCCTCGACCTGAGGTGGGCGCTGGCCGGAGGGGCGTTGGTGATCGGGTTGGGGCTGCTGGCGGGGTCTGCTCGACGTCGCCGGTGAGGGGTATCGGCAGGGGTTGGAGTTGGGGTTGGGGTTGGAGTAGGGGCAGGGGGTAGGGAAAAGGAGAAGGCCCGTCCTGGGGAGGACGGGCCTTCTCCTTTGTGCGGCTGGTGGGTCACTCCCACTCGATGGTGCCCGGCGGCTTGCTCGTCACGTCCAGGACCACGCGGTTGACCTCGTTCACCTCGTTGGTGATGCGGGTCGAGATGCGCTCCAGCACGTCGTACGGCAGGCGGGTCCAGTCCGCGGTCATGGCGTCCTCGCTGGACACCGGGCGCAGCACCACGGGGTGGCCGTACGTGCGACCGTCACCCTGCACGCCCACGCTGCGCACGTCGGCCAGCAGGACGACCGGGCACTGCCAGATCTGCCGGTCGAGGCCGGCGCTGGTCAGCTCCTCGCGGGCGATGGCGTCGGCCCGGCGCAGGATGTCCAGGCGCTCCTGGTTGACCTCGCCGATGATCCGGATGCCCAGGCCGGGACCCGGGAACGGCTGCCGCTGCACGATCGTCTCCGGCAGGCCCAGTTCGGTGCCGACGCGGCGGACCTCGTCCTTGAACAGCGCGCGGAGCGGCTCGACCAGCGTGAACTGGAGGTCCTCGGGGAGGCCGCCGACGTTGTGGTGGCTCTTGATGTTCGCCGCGCCGGTGCCGCCGCCGGACTCGACCACGTCCGGGTAGAGCGTGCCCTGCACGAGGAACTGGTAGTCGCCCTCGGCCTTCAGGTCGCGCTCGGCCTGCTCGAAGACCCGGATGAACTCACGGCCGATGATCTTGCGCTTCTGCTCGGGGTCCGTGACGCCCTTGAGCGCGTCGAGGAACCGCTCACGGGCGTCGACGGTGATCAGGTTCACGCCGGTCGCGGCCACGAAGTCGCGCTCGACCTGGGCGCGCTCACCCGCGCGCATCAGACCGTGGTCGACGAAGACGCAGGTCAGGCGGTCACCGATGGCGCGCTGGACGAGCGCCGCGGCGACCGCGGAGTCCACACCGCCGGACAGGGCGCAGATCGCCTTGCCGTCGCCGACCTGCTCGCGGATCCGGGCCACCTGCTCGTCCACGATCGAGGACGTCGTCCACTGCGGCCGGATGCCCGCGATCTCGTGCAGGAACCGGCGCAGCACCTCCTGGCCGTGCGGCGAGTGGCCGACCTCCGGGTGGTACTGGACACCCGCGAAACGCCGTTCGGCGTCCTCGAAGGCCGCCACCGGCGCGCCTTCGCTGGTCGCGGTGACGGTGAAACCCTCGGGAGCCTTGGTCACGCAGTCGCCGTGGCTCATCCACACCGGGTGGTTGGCGGGCAGCTCCTCGTGCAGCAGACCACCGGCCTGCCGCACACCGAGCTCGGTGCGGCCGTACTCGCGGGTCCCGGTGTGCTCGACCGTGCCGCCGAGCGCGCCCGCCATCGCCTGGAAGCCGTAGCAGATGCCGAAGACGGGGACGCCGACGTCGAACAGCTTCGGGTCGACCTGGGGCGCACCCGGCTCGTACACGCTGGACGGACCGCCGGACAGCACGATGGCGGCCGGGTCGCGTTCCAGCAGTTCCGCCACGGGTGTGGTGTGCGGGACGACTTCCGAGTAGACCTGCGCCTCCCGGACTCGCCGGGCGATCAGCTGCGCGTACTGCGCGCCGAAGTCGACTACCAGCACAGGGCGGTTGCTGCTCTCGGCCACTGGGGAAAAACCTCTCGTCTGGCGGATCCGCGCAGGTGAAGGATGTCATGCGTGCAGGAAGAAGCGCTCACCGGAGGCGGGCTCAACGAGGTCGTGCGGATCGGGTCGACGGTGCGGAGGCCGACCGGTCCGTGGACACCCAACGTGCACCGGTTGCTGGAATACCTTGCGCCGCTTGGCATTGCGCCGGTGCCGCACGGGGTGGACGAGCGCGGCAGGGAGGTGTTGACGTACCTGGAGGGTGAGGTCGGCCACCCGCCGTTGGCCGACTGGTTGCGATCGGACGAGGTGCTGGTGGCGGTGGCGCGGATGGTGCGGCGGTTGCACGACGCGACGGCTGGGTTGGTGGAGGGGTGGGGGAAGGGATCGGGGAAGGGGTTGGGGAAAGGGCTGGGGAAAGGGTCGGGGAAGGGGTTGGTCGAAGGGTGGGAGGAGTGGCAGGGGTGGCAGTTCCCGGCGGTGGTGCCGGTGGAGGTGATCTGCCACAACGACCTCGCGCCCTACAACATGGTGTTCCGGGACGGGATGCCGGCCGGGGTGTTCGACTTCGACGGCGCTCGACCAGGGCCACGGTGGTGGGACGTCGCGTACACGGCCTATTGCCTCGTGCCGTTCTCACCGGAATTCGGGACGGTCGAGGACCAACGGCGGCGGGCGGGGTTGTTCTGCGAGGCGTACGGGTTGCCGGTGGCCGGAATGGGGCGGCGGGTGTTGGCGAGGTTGGACGACATGGTCGCGATGATCCGGGAGCGGCCTGAGTTCTGGAGACAGCGCGAAGAGGGGCACGAAGGGTATTACCTGGGGCACGTCGAGTACGTGAAGGACAATTTTTTGGGGTTGTAGGTCGGGGTCGAGCAAGTTTCGAGTTCTGCTCGATTCAAGTCGGGAGGCGAGAGGCGAGAGGCGCAGGTTCGGCTCGATTTGACATGGGGCCCTTACGGGCGCTCCAGGCAGGCCAAAGCCGGGCAGGCCTGGCGGATAAAGCGCCCGCCAAGCCTGTCCGGCTTCGACCAGCCTAAAGCACCCGAACCCATGTCAAATCGGGCCTGGGTGGGGTGGTGGCGGGTCCGTTGGGGGTGGGTGGGGGGCAGGGGTGGGTGGGGGGCAGGGGTGGGGGGCAGGGGTGGGTGGGGGGCAGGGGTGGGGGGGCAGGGGTGGGGGCGAGGTGAGGGGGTGGGGTTGCTGGCTGTGCTCCGGCTGCCGGGGGTGGCGTCCGGGGGGTCTTCGAAGATCAATAGGTCGAAGTGCGCGGGTCGGGCTTACGGTGTTCGGCATGGACGCGTTTACGCCGCAGCCACGGCCCTGTTGGATTGCCGGACACGCCGAGCAGGGCGTTTCCTCCCTCGCTGTGCACCACCCGTTCGATGGAACAGAGGTGGCCTCGGTCGCGGTGCCGGGGGCGGAGCAGGTGGAACGGGCCGTTGCCGCCGCGGCGGCGGTGGCGAAGGAGTTCAGGCGGACGCCGGCGCACGTGCGGGCCGCCGCGCTGCTGCAGGTGTCCCGGATGTTGGAGGAGCGGGCCGAGGAGATCGCGGAGACGATCACGGCGGAGAACGGCAAGCCGTTGAAGTGGGCGGATGTCGAGGTGAAGCGGGCGGTCAGCACGTTCCGGTTCGCGGCCGAGGAGGCGCGGCGGTTCACCGGCGACCTGCAGCGGTTGGACACGGACGCCACCGGGGAAGGGCGGTTGGCGGTGGTCCGCCGGGTGCCGCGTGGACCCGTGCTGGCCGTCGCGCCGTTCAACTTCCCGTTGAACCTCGTGGCGCACAAAGTGGCGCCGGCACTGGCGGTGGGCGCACCGGTCATCGTGAAACCCGCCTCGGCGACACCGTTGTCGGCATTGCTGTTGGGCGAGTTGTTGGCCGAGACGGATCTGCCCGAAGGCGCGTTCTCCGTGCTGCCGGTGCGCGGGGCGGACATGAAGGCATTGGTGACCGACGAGCGGTTGCCCGTCATCTCGTTCACCGGGTCGACGGAGGTCGGGTGGTCGCTGATGGATTCCGCGCCGCGCAAGCACGTGGTGATGGAACTCGGGTCGAACTCGGCGGCGATCGTGTGCCCGGACTGGGCCGACCTGGAATTCGCGGCCGAGCGGATCGCCACGTTCGGGAACTACCAGGCCGGGCAGTCGTGCATCGCGGTGCAGCGGGTGCTGGTGCACCGCGAGGTGGCCGGCGAGTTCGTGCCGAAGTTGGTGGAAGCGGTCCGGGGATTGCGGACCGGTGACCCGCACGACCCCGAGGTGGAGGTCGGGCCGCTGATCGACGAGGACAACGCCCGGCGGGTCGAGGAGTGGGTGGCCGAGGCCGTGGCCGGTGGCGCGGTGCTGCACGTCGGTGGTGGGCGGTCCGGGACGTCGGTCGAGCCGACCGTGGTGCAGGACGTGCCCGCGGAGTCGAAGCTGTGGCGCCAAGAGGTGTTCGGGCCCGTGCTGGCGGTCGCCGTGGTCGATTCGGTCGAAGAAGCGTTCGAGCAGGCCAACGCGACGGACTACGGCCTGCAGGCGGGCGTGTTCACCAAGGACGTGACGGTGGCGTTCGCGGCGGCGGCGGAGCTGGAGGTCGGTGGGGTGATCGTCGGCGACGTGCCGTCCTACCGGGCCGACCAGATGCCCTACGGCGGGGTGAAGGGGTCCGGGACCGGGCGGGAAGGCGTCCGGTCGGCGATGGTGGACTTCACCGAGGAGCGCACGATGGTGCTCACCGGCATCACTCTCTGAGCGCGCCCTTGGCGATCATCAACAGGCCGTCGACCAGGTCGTCGGTGCCGGACCCGGTGGCCAGGGCGCGGAGCTTCAAGCCCATCACCATGCCGACGACGGCACTGGCCACCCGGTCCGCGTCCTTCACGCCGATGGACGCCAGGACCGTTTCGGCGAGCTTGTCGTAAGCGGCGAAGCACTCGGCGGCCGCGGCCCGGAGCTCCGGGTCGCGGCCGGCGTGCAAGTACAGCTCGTAAGGCGCGATGCGGTCGCTGTCGGTGCCCGTCGCCTCCGCGACCTGGCCCACGATCTCCACCACCTGGCCGAGGTCGTCGCACTTCACGTCATTCTGGGCGGCCAGGTCGCCGAAGCGCTTCGTCTCCTCGGTGACGAAGTGGCGCAGGCTCTCCCGCAGCAGGTCCTGCTGGGTGGCGAAGTGGTAGGTGACGGAGCCGAGCGAGACGCCCGCCTCCTGCGCGATGCGCCGGTTGGTGACGCCCGCGACGCCGTCGTCGCCGATGATCCGCAGCACGGCCGCGATGATCCGCTGCCTCGTCTCGGCCGGTCTCGTCATGCCGCTCATTGTCCGCCATGAGACCGACCCGCCGATCCGCGATACTGTTCGTTCGAACGAACAGTTGAGGAGGCGTCATGCGGGTGTCCGGGTCGACCGTGTTGGTGACCGGTGCGACGGGCGGGATCGGGCAGGCCATCGCGCGTGCGCTGGCCGGTCGTGGGGCCGAGGTGGTGCTGACCGGGCGGAAGGTCGCCGAGCTGGAGCGGCTGGCCGCCGAGGTCGGCGGGCGGGCGGTGGCGGCCGACCTGGCCGAGCCGGGTGCGGCCGGGCGGTTGGTGGCGGAGGCGGGCGCGGTCGACGTGCTGGTCGCCAACGCGGCGCTGCCGGCCAGTGGCGCGCTGGTGGACTTCACGGCCGAGCAGGTGAAGCGGGCGCTGGCGGTGAACCTGGAGGCGCCGATCGCGTTGACCCACGAGCTGGTGCCGTCGATGCTGACCGCGCGGCGCGGGCACGTGGTGCTCATCGGGTCGTTGGCGGGCAAGGTGGCGTCGGCTCACGCCTCGCTCTACAACGCGACGAAGTTCGGGCTGCGCGGCTTCGCGCTGGGGCTGCGGGAGGACCTGCGCGGCAGCGGGGTCGGGGTGTCGATCGTGCAGCCCGGGTTCGTGCGGGACGCCGGGATGTTCGCCGACACGGGCGCGAAGCCACCGGCGGGGATGCGGACGGTGTCACCGGAGGAGGTCGCGGCGGCGGTGGTGAAGGCGATCGAGGAGGACCGGGGCGAGCTGACCGTGGCGCCGCCCGAGCTGCGGGTGGCGAGCGTCCTCGGTGGCGCGTTCCCGGCGTTCTCGTCGGGGTTGCAGCGGCGGCTGTCGAACGACGAGCTGATGAAGCGGATGGGCACGGCGAACAGGGGGAAGCGATGACGGCCGCGGTGATCCCGCACCCCCGGTGGCGGGTGCCGTTCCTGGGCGACGTGCTCGGCACGAGCCGGCGCACGCCCGTGCAGGACACGATGCGGATGGGGCGCGACCTCGGGCCCGTGTTCACGCGGCGGTTCCTGGACCAGGAGATCGTGTTCGTGGGCGGTGCGGCGTTGGCGGCGGACCTGGCCGACGAGTCGCGGTTCGCCAAGCACCTGGCGCTGGGCGTGGAGGCGTTGCGGGACGTCGGCGGGGACGGGCTGTTCACCGCCTACAACGAGGAGCCGAACTGGCGGGCGGCGCACGAGGTGCTGCTGCCCGCGTTCACGCAGAGCGCCATGCGCGCCTACCACCCGACGATGGTCGACGTGACCGCGCAGCTGGTCGGGAAGTGGGACCGGGGCGGGGTCGTCGACGTCTCCGGCGACATGACGAAGCTGACGTTGGAGACGATCGGGCGGGTCGGGTTCGGGTACTCGTTCGAGTCGTTCTCGCGGGCCGAGACCCACCCGTTCGTGCGGGCGATGATCGGGTCGTTGCGGTACGCGCAGCGCAAGAACTTCGTCCTGCCGCTGGTGCGCAAGGTGTTCGGGCGCGAGGCGGAGGAGCGCTACCAGCGCGACCTCGCCTACCTCGCGGAGGTCGTGGACGAGGTAGTGCGGTCCCGGCGGGGGTCGGGCGGGTCGGACCTGCTCGGGTTGATGCTGTCGTCCGGGGAGCTGGACGAGGTGAACATCCGCAACCAGGTGATCACGTTCCTGATCGCCGGGCACGAGACGACGTCCGGTGCGCTGTCGTTCGCGCTGTACTACCTGTCACGGCACCCCGAGGTGGCGGAGAAGGCCCGCGCGGAGGTCGACGCGGTGTGGGGCTCGGCGGACGTGCCGGAGTTCGAGCAGGTCGCGAAGCTGCGGTACGTGCGGCGGGTGCTGGACGAGGCGTTGCGGCTGTGGCCGACGGCGCCGGGGTTCGCGCGGGAGGCGCGGGCGGACACCGTGCTCGGCGGGCGGTACCCGATGCGGGCGGGCCAGTGGGCACTGGTGCTGCTGCCGCTCGTGCACCGCGACCCGTCGGTGTGGGCGTCGCCGGAGGCGTTCGACCCGGACCGGTTCGCGCCGGCGGCGGTGAAGGCGCGACCCGCGCACGCCTACAAGCCGTTCGGCACGGGGGAACGGGCGTGCATCGGGCGGCAGTTCGCGGTGCACGAGGCGACGTTGGCATTGGGCACGGTGCTGCGCCGGTACGACCTGGTCGGGTCGCCCGACTACCGGTTGCGGGTGGCGGAGATGCTGACGTTGAAGCCCGACGGGTTCACCGTGGCGCCTCGGCGGCGGTGAAGCCCTTGGCCCGGCGCAGCGCTTGGGCGAGGTCGGTCGCGGTGGCGGCGGTGTGACCGTCGGGGCGGATCAGGGTGTCGCCCTCGACGGTGAAGCCGGGGCCGTACCGGCGGCTGTCCGGGCGGAGCGCGCCGTCGCCGTCGGTGGTGAGCGGCGAGTCGCGGTAGGCGAAGGGCTCGAAGAGCTTGCCGGAGTCGATCCGGTCGGTGAGGGCGTGCTCCAGGACGTGGTTGCGGTGGGCGCGTTCGGCGTCGGTCCGGGGCACCAGGAAGCGCATGGTGGCGTCGGTGACGCGCAGGTTCTCGTCGGCGGCGGCGGCCCGCTCGTGGTGGTAGGAGTCGAGGAGGTGGGGGCCCGCTTCGCCGGCGCGGTCGAGGGCGACCTTCCACGCGGCGTTGTCGGCGTCGCAGATCCCGGAGTTGAGGCCGCGGGCGCCGAACGGGCTCATCACGTGGGCGGCGTCGCCCGCCAGCAGGACGTTGCCGTCCCGGAAGCGGGCGGCTCGGCGTTGGTGGAAGCGGTAGGTGGACTGCCACAGGACCTCGTGCGGGCGGTCCCCGGTGACCGCCCGGACGTGGTCGGGGGTGAACGCGAAGTCGTCGGGGACCTGCCAGTCGATGCGGTGCACGCCACCCGGTTGGGGGTGCACCAGGACCTGGCGGCCGGGGTTGGCCGGCGGGTCGAAGTAGAAGCGGCGCTCGGGCTCGGGGTGGCCGAGGTCGACGCGGACGTCGGCGATGACGAACCGGTCGTCGTAGGAGTGGCCCTCGAACGGGATGCCGAGCAGGTGCCGGACGGTGGAGTGCGCGCCGTCCGCCGCGATGCAGTGCGTGCCCTCGAACCGCTGGTCCCGGGTGTGCAGGACGACGTGGTCGGACTGCTGCACGCGTTCGACTCGGTGGCCGAAGCGGAGGTCGATCAGCGGTTCGTCCCGGGCTCTCGCGTGCAGCAGGCGTTCGACGGTGGTCTGCGGTGTGTTGACGAACGGCGGGAAGCCCTCGGTGCGCGGCAGCTCGACGGTCAGCACTTCGCGGTCGCGGTAGTAGGTCCGGCCGCGGTACCAGGTGACGCCGGCGTCGACGACGGCCTGGCCGACGCCGACGCGGTCGAGGACGTTCAGCACGTCCCGGTGGACGCAGAGGGAGCGGCTGCCGATCGCCAGGTGCCGCGGCGCGGCTTCCAGGACGACCGTCGGCACGCCGGCGCGGGCCAGCAGGAGCGCGGCGGTCAGACCCACCGGGCCCGCGCCCACCACCAGCACCGGTGTCATCGCGGGCCCCGGGTCATCGCAGCGCCGCCCAGACCTCGCGGTCGCGTTCGGCGGTCCAGATCCGGGGCCACGACACGCCGTCGCGCTCGTCCCAGTACCGCTGCACGTTGAACGGCAGGCAGTGCTCGAAGATCGGCCAGCGGCCGTAGCGCGGGGCCAGGGCCGCGTGCGCGGCCTCGAACGCGTCCTTCACCGTGCCGCCGCTGACGTGCACGGTCCCGACCGTGCGGCGCAGCTCGTCCAGGAAGTGCCGGGACTGGGCGATGGCCGCGTCCACCTCGACCCGGTCACGGGCGGGCGCGCCGCGTCCGCCCACGAGCTGCTCCGCGCCCAGCGCGGCGACCCGGTCCAGCGTCGACGTGGCCCACTCGTCGTGGAACGCGTCACCGGTGTACAGCGCGGCCTGGGCCTCGACCAGGTCGCCGGCGAACAGGATGCGCTGGTGCGGCAGCCAGGCCACGATGTCGCCCGCCGTGTGCCCGCGCCCGCAGAAGCGCAGCTCCACCTCGCCCCGGTCGCCGCCGAGCGGGATGGTGAGCCGGTCGGAGAACGTGACGGTCGGCCAGGTCAGGCCGGGGATGCCCGCGGGCTCCTCGAACAGCCGGGGCATCCGGCCGTACTCGCTGAGCCAGTCCTCCCGGCCGCGCTCGGCGATCAACGCCCTGGTGTTCTCGTGCGCGATGACCTCGGCGGCGCCGAACGCGCTCGCGCCCAACGTGCGGACCGCGTGGTAGTGGGTCAGGACCAGGTGGCGGACCGGTTTGTCGGTGCGCTCGCGGAGCAGGTCGAGCCAGCGGCGGGCGGCCGTCGGCGTGGCCCTGGCCTCGACGCAGACCAGGAAGTCCTCGCCCTCGATCGCGCCGACGTTCGGGTCGCCCCCGGCGGTGAGGGCGTACACGCCGTCCGCGAGTTCGACGAGCTGCTCGTCCTTCGGCGTGAGGTCGGCGCTGGAGGCGAACGGCTTCGTGGCCACACCACCCACCATAGGACGATCAGGCGTGCTTGACCTCCACGATCGGCAGCCGCAGGGCGCCGGGCGCACCGGTCGGCACGGCGGGGTTCCGCGGCGCCACCGCCGCGACCCGCCGGTAGCCCGCGGCCTGGTCGGGGCGCTGGTCCGGCTCGCCCTTGTTCGGCCACACCGAGAACGCCCGCTCGGCCTGCGCGGTGATGGTCAGCGACGGGTTCACGCCCAGGTTCGCCGAGATCGCCGAGCCGTCCACCACGGACAGGCCCGGGTAGCCGTAGACCCGGTGGTAGGGGTCGATGACGCCGCCCGCCGGGTCCGACCCGATCGGGCAGCCGCCGATGAAGTGCGCGGTCAGGGGGATGTCGAACAGCTCGCCCCACGTGCCGCCCGCGATGCCGTCGATGTGCTCGGCCGCGCGCAGGTTGGCCTCGTGACCGGCCTTGATGAACGTCGGGTTCGGCTGCCCGTGCCCCTGCTTGGAGGTGAGCTTGCGGCCGAAGAGCCCTTTCCTGGTGTACGTGGTGATGGAGTTGTCGAGGCTCTGCATCACCAGCAGGATCACCGTCCGCTCGCTCCACCGGTGCACCGACATGAGCCTGGCCAGCCGCAGCGGGTGGCGGACCGCCTGGGACAGGAACTGCAGGATGCGCGGGGTCGACCTCGCGCCGTCCGTGGCCAGCGTCTGGAGCAGCCCCATGGCGTTGCTGCCCTTGCCGTAGCGCACCGGCTCGATGTGGGTCTGCTCGTCCGGGTGGATGGACGAGGTGATCGCCACGCCCTGGCTGAAGTTGCGCTCCTCGTCCACCGTGAAGCGCGCCGCGCCGATGATCGACTCGGAGTTGGTCCTGGTCAGCTCCCCCAGCTTGGGCGAGAGCTCCGGCAGCGCGCCGTCGGCCTTCATCCGGTGCAGCAGCTGCTGGGTGCCCCAGGTGCCGGCGGCCAGCACGACCTGGCCCGCGGTGATCGTCCGCCGGCCACGGCGCAGCTTGCCGCCGGTGCGCCGGGTGCCGATCGCCCACGTGCCGTCCGGCGCCTGGCGCAGGTCGGTGACGGTGGTCAGCGGCAGCACCTCCGCGCCGTTGCGCTCGGCCAGGTAGAGGTAGTTCTTGACCAGGGTGTTCTTCGCGCCGACCCGGCAGCCCGACATGCACGCGCCGCACTGCGTGCAGCCGGTCCGGGCGGGGCCCGCGCCGCCGAAGTACGGGTCCGCGGCCGGCTCGCCGGGCTCGCCGAAGAACACGCCGACCGGCGTCGGGTGGTAGGTGTCGGCCACGCCCATGTCCTCGGCGACCCGCCGCATCACCTCGTCCGACGGGGTGGTGGTCGGGTTCTCCACCACCCCGAGCATCCGGCTCGCCTGGTCGTAGAACGGCGCGAGCTCGGCCTCCCAGTCGGTGATGTGCGCCCACTGCCGGTCGGCGTAGAACGGCTTGAGCGGTCGGTACAGCGTGTTCGCGTACACCAGCGACCCGCCGCCGACACCCGAACCGGCCAGGACCATCACGCTGCGCAGGGCGTGGATGCGCTGGATGCCGTAGCAGCCGAGCGCCGGCGCCCACAGGTATCGCCGCAGGTCCCAGGACGTCTTGGCGAACTCGTCGTCGGCGAACCGGCGGCCCGCCTCGACCACGGCCACCCGGTAGCCCTTCTCGGTGAGCCGGAGCGCGGCGACGCTGCCGCCGAAGCCCGACCCCACCACCACGACGTCGTAGTCGGTGTTGTTACCGGCGAGTTCACCCATGGTGGGAGATTAGGCGTAACTTCCGGTAACAGGCTAGTGCTCGATCGGTTCAGGCGGCCTCGGGCACGAAAAAGGCCCCCGCCTGGAGCAGGGGCCTCTTCGGGCGTCGCCTAGCCGCGGATGGTCAGGCCGACCTTCTGGAACTCCTTGAGGTCCGAGTAGCCGGTCTTCGCCATCGCCCGGCGCAGCGAGCCGAACAGGTTCGTCACGCCGCGCGGGTCGACCGACGGGCCGAACAGCAGCGTGCGCAGGTCGACGACCTGGTCCACCCCGGTCGACACGTGGCTGCGCGGCACCGACGGGTGCGCCGACGCGGCCGTCCAGTACAGGCCCTGGCCCGGCGCCTCGGACGCCGCCGCCAGCGGCTCGCCCAGCATCACCGCGTCCGCGCCGCACGCGATCGACTTCGCGATGTCGCCGCTGGTCAGCACGCCGCCGTCGGCGATCACGTGCACGTACCGGCCACCGGTCTCGTCCAGGTAGTCCCGGCGGGCCGCGGCGGCGTCGGAGATGGCCGTGGCCATCGGCACGCCGATGCCGAGCACCGAGTCCGTCGTGGTCACGCCCGGCGTGTAGCCGTAGCCGACGATCACGCCCGCCGCGCCCGTGCGCATCAGGTGCATCGCGGTCCGGTAGTCGCCGACGCCGCCCGCGATCACCGGGATGTCGAGGTCCGCGATGAACGACTTCAGGTTCAGCGGCTCGCCGTCGCGCGACACGTGCTCGGCCGAGATGATCGTGCCCTGCACGACCAGGATCTCCACGCCCGCCGACAGCAGGTCCGGGGTCAGCTCGGCCGCGCGCTGCGGGCTGACCCGCACCGCCACCGTGACGCCCGACTCTCGCACCTGCTTGATCGCCTCGGCGATCAGGTCCATCCGCACCGGCGCGGCGTGCAGCTCCTGCAGCACCCGCACCGGCGCGGCCGGGTCGTCGGTGTCCTCGACCGCCTGCACCAGCCGGAACAGGGCCTCTTCCACGTCGCCGTGCCGGGCCCACAGGCCCTCCGCGTTGAGGACGCCCATGCCGCCCAGCTCGCCGACCGCGACCGCCGTGCCCGGCGACACGATCGCGTCCGTCGGGTGGGTGATCAGCGGGATCTCGAACCGGTAGGCGTCGATCTGCCACGCCGTCGAGACGTCCTTCGAGGACCGGGTCCTGCGGGACGGGATGATCTCGAGGTCGTCCAGCTCGTAGGCCCGCCTCGCGGTCCGGCCCATGCCGATCTCGACCAGATCGCGCACCTTTGTCGTCCTTCCGTGGAGCTGATGGTCCCGGGGGGAGCCGGCGGAACCTGCGAACACTAGCCCAAGGCGATCCGGTTCAGCGGGTCGTGTAGTTCGGGGCCTCGACGGTCATGGTGATGTCGTGCGGGTGGCTCTCCTTGAGCCCGGCCGCCGTGATCCGCACCAGCTGCTTGCGCTGGAGGTCCACGACGGTCTTCGAGCCCGTGTAGCCCATGGCCGCCCGCAGGCCGCCGACCAGCTGGTGCACCACGGTCGACAGCGGGCCGCGGAACGGCGTGCGGCCCTCGATGCCCTCGGGCACCAGCTTGTCCTCCGACAGCACGTCGTCCTGGAAGTAGCGGTCCTTGGAGTACGACTTGCCCTCGCCGCGGCCCTGCAGCGCCGCCAGCGAACCCATGCCGCGGTAGGTCTTGAACTGCTTGCCGTTGACCAGCACCAGCTCGCCGGGAGCCTCGGCCGTGCCCGCGAGCAGGCTGCCGAGCATGACCGCGCTCGCGCCCGCCGCGATGGCCTTCGCGATGTCGCCCGAGTACTGGATGCCGCCGTCGCCGATCACCGGCACCCCCGCCGGACCGCACGCCAGGCCGGCCTCGTAGATCGCGGTGATCTGCGGCACGCCGACGCCCGCGACCACGCGCGTGGTGCAGATCGAGCCGGGGCCGACGCCCACCTTCACGCCGTCCGCGCCCGCGTCCACCAGCGCCTGGGCGCCCGCGCGGGTGGCGACGTTGCCGCCGACCACGTCGACGTCGTCGCCCAGTTCCTGCTTCACCTTGGCGACCATCTCCAGCACGTTGCGCTGGTGGCCGTGCGCGGTGTCGACCATGATCACGTCGACGCCCGCGTCGGCCAGCGCCATCGCGCGGGCGAAGCTGTCGTCGCCGACGCCGATCGCGGCGGCGCACAGCAGCCGGCCGTCCGGGTCCTTCGAGGCGTTCGGGTACTGCTCGGTCTTGACGAAGTCCTTGACCGTGATCAGGCCGCGCAGCTTGCCGTCGCCGTCCACGATCGGCAGCTTCTCGATCTTGTGCCGGCGCAGCAGGCCGAGCGCGGCCTCCGCCGACACGCCCACCTGGGCGGTGACCAGCGGACCCTTGGTCATCACCTCGCTGACCTTGCGCGAGTGGTCGACCTCGAAGCGCATGTCGCGGTTGGTGATGATGCCGACGAGCTTGCCGTTCTCGTCGGTCACCGGCACGCCGGAGATCCGGTAGCGCGCGCACAGCTCGTCGACGTGGCGGATCGTGTCGTCCGGGGTGCACGTCACCGGGTCGCTGACCATGCCGGCCTCGGACCGCTTCACCGTCTCCACCTGGCGGGCCTGCTCCTCCAGGGACAGGTTGCGGTGCAGCACGCCGATGCCGCCCTGGCGGGCCATCGAGATGGCCATCCGGCCCTCGGTCACGGTGTCCATCGCCGCCGAGGCCAGCGGCACGCGCAGGGTGATGTTGCGCGAGAGCTTGGTGCTGGTGTCCACGCCGCTCGGCACGATCTCCGACTCGGCGGGCAGCAGCAGTACGTCGTCGAAGGTCAGTCCCAGCATGGCGAACTTGGGCGGGACTCCGTCAGCGTTGAGCTCGCTGGTCATGGCGGCTGGCTTGCCTTCCGTCGTGCGGCGATCCCGCCGCCGCGGATCGGGTTCCACGCAGCGGCGATGGGTTCAGGTCATGGTATCTGGACGTGGCCGGGGGTCCGCCCGGTACCGTGCGGGGTCGTGCCGCACGACGCGTTGCCACCAGACCCGTTCGCGGGCGACCCGGAGGACCCGGCCCGGGCCCTCGGCGAACCCGACCACGACCACGACCACCCGCCGATGGACGACGCCGAGCGGGCCGAGCTGGTCGGCGACCTCAGCGACCTCGCGGTGTACCAGGCGTTGCTCGAACCCCGTGGTGTCAGGGGAATCGTGGTGGACTGCGGCGAGTGCCAGGAGCCGCACTACCACGACTGGGCCCTGCTGCGGTCGAGCCTGGAGCAGCTGCTGGCCGACGGCCGGATGCGCCCGCACGAGCCCGCGTACGACCCGGACCCGGCGGCCTACGTCAGCTGGGAGTACTGCCGCGGCTACGCGGACGGGGTCACCGCGACCGAGAGCGCCCGCTGACGATGTGACGAAGCCCGCCCCCGGACGAGGGGCGGGCTTCGTCACACGTGCGCTCCGGGCTCAGCTGTCGGACGTGGTCTCGCCGTCCGTGGTGCCCTGGGTCGGCGTCTCGCTGCGACCCTGGCCGCTCCCCGGTGACTCGCCCGACGTGGGCGGCGGGGGCGGGGGCGTCTCGCCGCCCGTGGGCAGGGTGGAGTCGTCGACGGGCGCCGTCGTGGTCGTGGTGATCGGCGCGGGCGACGAGGTCGTCGTGGTGGTGGTCGTGGGGAGGTCGACCGGCGGGACCTCGGGCGCCGCCGACGGCTCGACGGTGGTCGGCGTGTTCACCGGCGGCGTGGTGCTGGTCAGCTCGTCCAGCAGCGACTCGTGCTTCTGGGCGAGGTCGTCCTTGCCGTCGTCCGGCGAGACCGACGGCAGGGTCGCGCTGGCCTTGAGCAGCGCGTCGCGCGCCTCGCCGTAGCGGCCGTCGCGCAGTGCCGCGCGAGCGGTGTCGAGGTCGGTGCGCACGGCCACGGCGGCTTCCACCGACCGCGCGTGCTCGGAGTAGAGGACCCTGGTCAGGCCCCAGAGCGCGTCGCCCGGCTCGGCGTCGCGCGCGACCAGGCTCATCCCGGTGAACGCGATCGCCAGCACCGCGGCGGCGGCGGCGAGGGGGATGAGCAGGCGTTGCCTGGCCCTCGGCTGGGTGCGGGCGGCGGCGATCGTGGCCACCGCCGTGTCGGTGTCGACCAGCTCACCCATGGGCGGGCGGTCGACTTCGCGGCGCCAGGCCAGCAGCAGCTCGTTCAGCTCGTCGTCGACGAGCGAGTCCGGCTGGTCGCCGTCACGCCCGCCCAGCACGTCGAGCAGCGCGTCGTCAGCCCGGATACCCGCGAGGTCGTCCCCCGGCTCGGCCGCGGTGTCCTCGGCCAGGGTGTCATCAGACTGCGGCGGTCTCTCATCTCGTCCGCGCACGACTTCTCCATTGCCCTTCTCGTGCTGGTCAGCCACTCAGACCACCTCCTCCGCTGCCAACGTCTTGCGAAGGCGGGCCAGGGCGCGGTGTTGTGCCACCCGAACCGCGCCCGGCGTGGAGCCGACCGCGTCGGCGGTCTCTTCGGCCGACAGGCCGACGACCACGCGAAGCAGCAGGATCTCCCGCTGCTTCTCCGGAAGGACCTTCAGGAGCACGGCCATCCGCTCCGACAGCTCGCCCTGCATGGCGCGCTGCTCGGGACCGGCCTCCGTCTCAGGGGCGTCAGGGACCTCCGGGACCGGTTCGGACCGGTTCCGGGCTGCGGAGCGATGCGCGTCGGCCACCTTGTGCGCGGCGATCCCGTAAACGAACGCCAAGAACGGCCGACCCTGGTCGCGATAGCTGGGCAGGGCCGTCAGCACCGCGAGACACACCTCCTGGGCCACGTCGTCCGCCGAAGCGAAAGACCTCTCCTGCCTTCCGACTCTGGCGCGGCAGTACCGCACCACGAGGGGTCGGATGGATGCCAGGAGCCGCTCGATCGCGTGGCGGTCGCCATCGACGGCTGCGCCCACTTCGGCGTCCAGTCCGTCCCCCAAGTTGGTCATCGCAGACAACTGCCCTGGTGTTACGCGTAGGCGTACCGACAAAGAACAGCACGGGACGATCGACGTCGCCCGTACTGGTGATGCTCACCGTACCGGTCAGCCGGCCGGATGTTCCGCAATGGGGTCCAGATGGGGTCTTTAGACCTCACCTGATCAGCCGACACGCGGTGAGCGCGCCACCACCCTCCGACGGGCCCTGACCTGCCCGGCACGGCGGTTGGCGGGGGTGCGGCGACGTTGTCCGGCACAGGGCGGTCGTCGGGCCCCGCCCGGCCGTCTCCGGGACCTTGCGCGGAGGGCGTGCCGGCGCACGGCGCTTGCGGCCGTTGACCCGGCGCACACGACCCGCTTGCGGACGCACGGAAGCCTGGCGACACCTGTCGGCGTCACCGGGCCGTGGCTGGAGGAAGGGTGCCGGTGCGACTCGTCCGACGAGTCCGACGAGCCTGTGCCCCGAGCCCTTGAGTCCGTGCGCCGGCTACGACACGAGGCCGCGCCGGAATCCGTGGGCGACAGCCTGGGCGCGGTCGCGCACGCCGAGCTTGCGGAACAAGCGCCGGGCGTGCGTCTTCACCGTGTCCTCGGACAGGTAGAGCTCACGCCCGATCTGCCCGTTGCTCTTGCCCTGGCTCATCCCGCGCAGCACCTGGAGCTCGCGCTCGGTGAGCTGGACGCCCGGGTCCGACGGCTGGCGCGGCGCGGGCACGCTCGTGCTCGCGAGCGTGTGCGCCAGTGCGGCGACCAGCTCGGGGCGCGAGGCGTCCCAACGCAGGTAGCCGCGAGCTCCGCCGGCGATCGCGGCGGCGATGCTGCCCGCGTCGTCCGGTGCGCCGAAGACGATGACGTTTGCCTGCGGGTTGGCCGAGACGAGTCGTCGGGTCGCTTCGACCCCGGTCGGGACGGCGCGCTGGGTGCCAACCAGTACGACGTCGACCGGCTGCCGAGAGAACCGAGCCAACAACTCGTCACCGTGCGCTACGCAGTCGATGCGGCTGACCCCTGGGACAGCCGACATCACGCGGGTGAGACCCTCCCGCACACTGCGCCGGTCGTCGCAAATAAGGACCGTGGTCACGGGGACTCCTTCCTGCAGCCGAGTGACGTTCCACATCCCCTATCGGACGCTAGATGATTGATTCCAAGAGGTGGCCGGGCTGACGGCATGAGGCGAGGGTGTCCATGATCATTGTGTGACGAACGACCTGGACACCCTCGCGACCGCACTCTATGTCAGAACCGACGACCTGTTGAAGCAGGCCCCACACCTGGCCCCATGGCGGCCGAGGGTGGGCTTCACACCGGTGCTCACCGATGCTGAGCTGGTGACCCTGGCGGTGATGCAGGCGCTGCTCGGGTTCACCTCCGAGGCCAGGTGGCTGCGCCACGCCCGTGCACACCTGGGCCACCTGTTCCGCCACCTGCCCGGACAGCCCGGCTACAACAAGCGGCTGCGCCGCGCCACCGGCCTGATCACCCAGGTGATCCGATTATTGGCCGTGGACACCACGCTGTGGACCGACGACGTGTGGGTGGCCGACTCCACCCCGGTGGAATGCGGCCGCTCCCGCGAGACCACGAAACGCTCGGACCTGGCCGGATGGGCACAGTACGGCTACTGCGCCTCGCACTCCCGCTGGTTCTGGGGCCTGCGGCTCCACCTGGTCTGCACCCTTGGCGGGCTCCCCGTCGCCTTCGCGTTGACCGGCGCCAAGGCCGACGAACGCACCACCCTGCTCGACATCCTCGACGCCGACCCCACCCTCACGGCGCAGCGGCCCGGTCAGACCCTGATCGCCGACCGCCACTACCACGGCCGCGACTTCGAACGGACACTGGCCGACGCCGGGATGGAACTGCTGCGCCCGGCCCGCAAGGGCGAGGCCGAACGACCCGGCGCGGCACTGTTCAAGCCGCTGCGCCAGACCATCGAGTCGATCAACCAGACCTTCAAGGCCCAACTCGACCTCGAACGCCACGGCGGACGCACCCCGACAGGCGTGATCGTCCGCGTCCTGCAGCGCATCCTCGCCCTGACCACCGCCATCTGGCACAACGACAAGACCGGACAACCGGTCAAGCGCTCGCTGGTCGCCTATGACCACTGACCCCTTGGAATCAATCATCTAGAGGCCGAACCTTGACACGATCCGGTGCTTAATCCGTCAAGAAGTTCGTCTCAGGGTCTGCGTTCGGGGGTTCCCCGGAACGGAGCAGCGCGGTCGGGATCCACGGCGAGCGGTCCGCAAGCGAGCGACCCGTCGGGTCCGCTCTGCGCAACACGCAGCTCAGAGCGTTTTCTGCGCGTTCCTTCATGTTTTCCTTACCCGCAATAGTGCGGTCTGCCTGGGCGTTTGCCAGGACAAGCGCCGTCGGCCAGACCAACGAGAAAAGCCCTCGGC
This sequence comes from Saccharothrix sp. 6-C, assembly GCF_016695385.1. Classification (NCBI taxonomy): domain Bacteria; kingdom Bacillati; phylum Actinomycetota; class Actinomycetes; order Pseudonocardiales; family Pseudonocardiaceae; genus Saccharothrix; species Saccharothrix sp. 6-C. Next base: position 7,783,524 of record NZ_CP064192.1, read on the forward strand.
GGTCAGTGTGATTTAGGTCACAGAGTAGCACTTCGACCCCTCGGTCGACGCTTTCGGGTGTCCCCCACACCACCAATGCCGCACCGAGGACGAGGTCGGACTTGAGGATGTGTCGCGTTGCGCCGGCCTCGCGGGCGGTCGCGGCGGCCACCTCCGCCGGGTGCACCGCGCCCTCGGCGAGACCGCCGGCCAAGGCGATCTCGGCGGCCAGCCACTGGTGCCGGACCCGGCTGCGCCACCCGCGCGGCTCGACCCGCGCGTGCAGCCGGCGCGCCTCGTCGAGCCGACCGGTCCCGATCGCGTCCGCGGCGAGCCCGAGGAGCGCGTCGGCCCGCGCGCCGGCCGGGTCCACGTCGTCCGGGTCCTCGCCGTCACCGCCGGGGGCCAGGGCCAACGCCCGCCCGTCGAGCGCCCGGGCCGCCGCGTGGCCGCCGAGCTGCCGCCGGTGCGACGCGAGCGTGGAAGCCGCCAACGACCCGAACAACCCGCCGCGCCCGATCAACTCGCCGAGCACCGAAGCCGCCGCCGCGTAGTGCCCCTGCCCACCGAGCACCACCGCCGCCAGCCACCGCTCCTCCACCCCACCCCGCAACGCCGCCCACACGTCCGCCTCGGGCCGGCCCCCGAACGCCGCTTCCCGCACCCCCACCGCTCCACCCACCCCTCGTCCCACCTCCACGCTCCGGACCACACCGGCAGTTGTCCACAGGCCCCTCGCCGGCACCTCTGATCGTCGGCCCGTCGTGGCAGGGTAAAAGCAGGGGTCCCTCTGGCGGGGACCCCTGCGCAGCGAGGACGGCGGCGGAAGTGCGCCGCGAAGAGCCCTCGGAGACCGGCCGACGGCACGCTCGACAACGCCCCCGGTGGGCGCGGCAAGACCGCCGACCCGTCCGACGGCAGGCAGCCAGGCCGCAGGCAGGCTGGCGGGCCGGTGGCAAGCAAGCGGCCTGGTCGCAGGCGGGCGGCAGGCCGGTCGGCTGGCCGGTGGCACCAGGCACGCGGGCCAGGTGAGCGGAGGCTGAGGTCGGTCAGGGCGTGGCACGCCTTCGACCAGCACGAACGGTTCGGCGAAGCCCGTTGTGGCTCCTCGCGCGGCGAGGGGTCGGGCGGGGTGGGGCGCAGGTCAGCAGACGGCGCGTTCGACGGCGTCCGCGGCGGCGGCCAGGTCGTTGATCCGCTCGGCCGGCTGCGGCACGACGCCGCGTTCCCAGCCCGGACCCCCGGCGAACACGCGGACCTGCTGGCGGGTCCTCGGCAGCGCCGTCACGACACCCGGATCGGCGTAGCGCGGCAGCTGCGCCCACAGCACCACGGCGGCCGGGGCGGTGCGGCGGACGGCCGAGGCCAGGGCGTCCGCGGGCAACGCCGCACCCAGTTGGCGCACCCCGACGCCGCGCTGCGCCAGCACCGCCGCCAACGGGTACAGCGGCAGGTCGTGCCGTTCGTCCGGCATGCACGCCAGCAGCACGGGACGGTGGTTGCGGGGCGCCGCCACGACCGGGGTGGCGCGGACCACGGCGGCCAGCACGCACTCCTCCACCAGGTGCGACACCTCGACGCCCGCGCCGGAGTGCTCCCACCTCGCCGCGATCGCCGCCATCACCGGCCGCACCACCTCGTCCCACGTGGTGATCACGCCGTCCGCCTCGATCGCGTCGGCCAGCAGCGTCTGCACCGCCGCCGAGTCCATCGCCAACGCCGCCCGCCCCACGCCCCGGGCCCGCCGGTTCCCCTCCTGCAGCTTCAGGCCGCGCCCGCCCGCCGGCGCCGAACCACCGTCGAGCTCCCCGCCGGTCAACGACGGGGGCACGGCCGTCAGCGGCGCGCGGACCGGGCTGGCGAGGGCGTACTTGGCGGCTTCGGCGGACGACGCGCCGCGCAGCAGGGCCCGCTGCATCAGCTCCAGCCTGGCCACGTCGAGTGGCGCGTACTTCCGGTGTCGCCCGGTTGTGTGATCGCTGGGTCCGAGGCCGTACCGCCGGTCCCAGGTGCGGAGAGTGGCCGGCGCGACGCCGAGCCGGCGTGCGACGGCGGCCACCGAGAGGGTCACCGAATGCGCGGGATCGTCTTCCGCCGCAACGATTTCCTGACCGCCTTCCGACACGGTCCCGGCGTGGTCAGGTGGCGTCATCACGCTGACATCGTCCGTTCACCTCACGTCACCGGCAACTCCGGCTCAGGCCCTGATCGATCACCCATCGTATGAATTGCCGACAAAAGCCCCCGCACCCCCTTGAACAAGTTTTGGCGCGGTTCTACGGTGGATCATCGTTAAGCCGAATGGAGCAGTTCTCGTCCATGGGCCAAGGAGGCGGTCTCGATGGCGGACACCCGAAGGCTTCCCGGTCCCAACGCGGATCTGTGGGACTGGCAGATGCGCGGCTCGTGCCGCGGGATGGACAGCGCGTTCTTCTTCCACCCGGACGGGGAGCGCGGACCGGCGCGGGCTCGGCGGGAGGCACGGGCGAAGGCCGTGTGCCTGTCGTGCCCGGTGTTGGAGATGTGCCGGCGGCACGCCCTGGCGGTCCAGGAGCCCTATGGGATCTGGGGCGGCCTGTCGGAGTCCGAGCGGGACAGCATCATCAAGGCGCGCAAGCGGCAGTTGACGCCCGCCTGACGCCGAACGCGCGGGAGGGACGGCACCTCGTGGTGCCGCCCCTCCCGTTCGCGCTGTTCCGACCTGTGATGCCTGGTCAGTGACCGTGCACCTGGTCAGTGACCGTGGCCGTGACCGTGGCCGTGACCGCCGGCGCCGGCGGGCTCCTCTTCCTTCTTCTCCACGACGGCGCTCTCCGTGGTGAGCACCATGCGGGCGATGGAAGCGGCGTTGGTGACCGCGGAGCGCGTCACCTTCACCGGGTCGATGATCCCGGCCTCGAGCAGGTCGCCGTAGACCAGGGTGGCGGCGTTGAGGCCGAAGCCCCAGTCCTGCTCGCGCACCTTGTTCACCACGACGGCGCCTTCGAGGCCCGCGTTCGCGGCGATCCAGAAGAGCGCCGAGCCCAGGGCCTCGCGGACGATCGCGACACCGGTCGCCTCGTCACCGGACAGGCCGAGCCCGCCGTCGAGCACCTTGGCCGCGTGCACCAGGGCCGAACCGCCGCCGGGCACGATGCCCTCCTCGACCGCGGCCTTGGTCGCCGCCACCGCGTCCTCGATGCGGTGCTTGCGCTCCTTCAGCTCGGTCTCGGTGGCCGCGCCGACCTTGATCACCGCGATGCCGCCGGACAGCTTGGCCAGCCGCTCCTGCAGCTTCTCGCGGTCCCAGTCGGAGTCGGTGGCCTCGATCTCGCGGCGCAGCTGCTCCGCGCGACCCGCCAGGTCGGCCTTGGCGCCGCCGCCGTCGACGATGGTCGTGTTGTCCTTGGACACGACGACCCGCCGGGCGGAGCCCAGCACGTCGAGGTTGGCCTCGGACAGCTTGAGGCCGACCTCGGCCGCGATGACCTGCGCGCCGGTGACGACGGCCAGGTCGTCCAGGAACGCCTTGCGGCGGTCGCCGAAGTACGGCGCCTTGACCGCGACCACGCGCAGCGTCTTGCGCAGGGCGTTGACGACCAGGGTGGACAGCGCCTCGCCCTCGACGTCCTCGGCGATGATCACCAGCGGCTTGCCGGCCTCGGCGACCTTCTCCAGGATCGGCAGCAGGTCGGCCAGCGCCGAGATCTTCTCGCGGTGCAGCAGGATGCGGGCGTCCTCGAACACCGTCTCCTGGGCCTCGAGGTCGGTGGCGAAGTGCGCCGACACGTAGCCCTTGTCGAACTGCACGCCCTCGGTGATCTGGAGCTCGGTGGCCATCGAGGAGGACTCCTCGACGGTGATCACACCGTCCTCGCCGACCTTCTCGATGGCTTCGCCGAGCAGGGCGCCGATGGACTCGTCGCGGGACGAGACGGTGCCGACCTGGGCGATGTTGTCGCGGCCCTTGACGGGGGTGGCCTTGGCCTTGAGGGCGTCGACCACGGCCTCGGCGGCGGCCTGGATGCCGACGCCGAGCGACATCGGGTTCGCGCCGGCCGCGACGTTGCGCAGGCCGACCCGCACCATGGCCTGGGCCAGGACGGTCGCGGTCGTCGTGCCGTCGCCGGCCACGTCGTTGGTCTTGGTGGCGACGCTCTTGGCGAGCTGCGCGCCGAGGTTCTCGAACGCGTCGTCCAGCTCGATCTCACGGGCGATGGTCACGCCGTCGTTGGTGACGGTGGGCCCGCCGAACTTCTTGTCGAGGACGACGTGCCTGCCGCGCGGGCCGAGGGTGACCTTGACGGTGTCCGCGAGCTTGTTCACGCCGCGCTCGAGCGCCCGACGAGCGTCCTCGTCGAAGCTGATCTGCTTGGGCATTGCCTACGCCTCTCTTGATGCGAAACGCCCCGGGAGCCCCGGTGAGGGGTTCGCCGGGGCGTCTTGCGTGTCAGCCGAGCGTCAGTTGATGACGGCCAGCACGTCGCGGGCGGAGAGGATGAGGTACTCCTCGCCGTTGTACTTGACCTCGGTGCCGCCGTACTTGGAGTAGATGACGACGTCGCCGACAGCCACGTCCACCGGGACGCGGTTGCCCTTGTCGTCGATCCGGCCGGGGCCCACCGCGATGACCTTGCCCTCCTGGGGCTTCTCCTTCGCGGTGTCCGGGATCACGAGGCCGGAAGCGGTCGTGGTCTCGGCCTCACTGGCCTGGACGACGATCTTGTCCTCGAGCGGCTTGATGTTCACGCTCACCGGGCTGACCTCCACGGTCGTCGAAAGCGTTGGCAGGTTGCGTTACGGCTCCTGCCACCCCGCCGTCGCGGGGGTCGGGGCGGTTGCTGGTGCCGTGCGTCTAGCACTCTACCCATGCGAGTGCCAACGCTTCAACGAACCCCCCGCAACCGGCCGGGTGAAGTCGTCCACTCGTGTCACACCGCCGTTCACCTCGTCGCCAATCTCGTCGGGAACGGTGTGGCGCATGACCACGGTGACCCGACGTTCCCTGCTCATCGGCGGTGTGGCCGGTGTGGCGCTCGCCACCGCCGGCGCGGGCCTCCCCCGGCTCGACGACCCCTTCACCCTCGGCGTCGCCTCCGGCGACCCCCGCCCCGACGGCGTGGTGCTGTGGACGCGCCTCGCGCCCCGGCCGCTCGCCGAGGACGGCCTCGGCGGCATGCCCGACCGGGTCGTCCCGGTGCACTGGGAGCTGGCCGAGGACGAGCGGTTCCGGCACGTGGTGCGCCGCGGCGTGCAGCCCGCCCGGCCCGAGCTCGGGCACAGCGTGCACGTGGAGCCGTTCGGCCTGCGGCCCGGCCGCGAGTACTTCTACCGGTTCCGGGTCGACAACCACCTGTCCCCCGTCGGCCGCACCCGGACCACGCCCGAACCGTGGGTCCTCGGACAGGACCTGACCATGTGCTTCGCGTCGTGCGCGCACTACGGCGAGGGCTACTTCACCGCGTACCGGCGGCTGGCCGAGGACCACCCGGACGTGGTGCTGCACCTGGGCGACTACCAGTACGAGTACGCGGCGAAGGCGGCGGACGTGCGCCCGGTGCTCGGGCCGGAGACGCGGACCCTGGCCGACTACCGGCTGCGGCACGCCCAGTACAAGACCGACGCCGACCTCCAGCTCGCGCACGCCGTGGCGCCCTGGCTGGTGGTGTGGGACGACCACGAGGTCGAGAACAACTGGGCCGACGACGTGCCAGAGCAGCCCGACCCGGCCTTCGCGGCCCGGCGCACGGCGGCGTTCCAGGCGTACTACGAGAACATGCCGTTGCGGCGCGGCGCGCGTCCCGACGGCGTCGACCTGCGGCTCTACCGGCGGGCGTAGTGGGGCGGGCTGGTCAACTTCCACATGCTCGACACCCGGCAGTACCGCGACGACCAGGCGTGCGGCGACGGGTGGAAGACCTGCGCGGACGCCGGGCTGCCCACCCGGTCGATCACGGGCGCGGAGCAGGAGGAGTGGCTGCTCGACGGGTTCCGGCGCTCCCGGTCGCGGTGGGACGTGCTCGGCCAGCAGGTGTTCTTCGCCGAGCGCGACCGCGAGGAAGGGCCGGAGAAGGAGGTCTCCATGGACGGGTGGGACGGCTACCTGGCCTCCCGCGACCGGGTGACGCGCGGGTGGGTCGACGCGGGTGTGCGCAACGCCGTCGTGCTGACCGGCGACGTGCACGCGCACTACGCGGCGGACGTGAAGCTGGACTGGGACGACCCGGCGTCGTCGCCGACCGTCGGCACCGAGCTGGTGTGCTCCTCGGTCACCTCCGGCGGTGACGGCGACGACACCGCCGACGAGGTGCAGCTGCGGCTGAACCCGCACATCAAGCTGCACAGCCGGCGGCGCGGCTACGTGCGGACGAAGTTCACCGCGCGGGAGGTGCGGGCCGACTTCCGCACGCTGCCGTACGTGCGCACGGCCGGGGCCGGGGCCACGACGCTCGCGTCGTTCGTCGTCGAGGACCGCAACCCCGGCCTGAACCCCGCCTGATCAGCCCCGCAGGACGTTGACCAGGGCGGTGAAGCTGTCCTTGCCGTGCCCCGCCGCGATGGCGCGGTCGTAGAGGGACTTCACCGCCCCGGGCAGCCCGGCGTCGATCCCGGCGGCCTCGCTCGCGCCCACGACGTGCGCCGCGGTGGCGCCCATCATGGCCGTGGTGGCGAGGTCGCCGGGGTGCTCGCCGGAGTCGACGTGCTTCGCGATCCCCGGCACGTACATCGACAGCGTGGAGACGTTGTCGCTGAGGTAGGGCGCGAACCGCTCGGCCGAGACGCCCGCCGACCTCGCCAGGGCGATGCCGTGCAGCATCGCGGCCAGCGAGGTGAGGAAGACGTCGAGCTGCGCCTGGTAGAGCAGCTGGGCGAGGCCGTGGTCCGCGCCGAGGTAGTCGGGCCTGCCGATCACGGCGAGCGCGTCGGCGTGCCGGTCGAAGACCTCGCGCGGCCCGCTGTAGAAGACGTAAGCGTCGGGGTGGCCGACCATCTCCGCGTTCGCCATGACGCCGCCGACCAGCAGCTCCGCGCCCCGTCCGGCCAGGCGGGCGGCGGCCTCGACGGTCTTGCCCGGTGTCTCCGAGCTGAGGTTGACGACGACGCGGCCGGCGAGGTCGACGCCGGCGAGGACGTCGTCCATGGCGGCGTAGTCGGTGAGGCTGAGGACCAGCAGCCGGTTCGCGGCCACGGCGTCGGCGGCGGTGGCGGCCCGGACGGCGCCCTCGGCGACGAGGGCGTCGGCGCGGGACGGGGTGCGGTTCCAGACCGTGGTCGGGTGGCCGGCGTCGAGGAACCGGGTGACCATCGCCTGGCCCATCGGGCCGAGGCCGAGCACGGTCAACGGGGTCTTGGCAGTCATGTGTTCTTCACTCCTTCGTGTGACTTCCACGGTGGCCGGGGGCGCGCACGGTCCGCTGGGGGTTCGCTGCGGGTCGGCTGGGTCCGCCGGGGTCCGGCCGACGGCGGCCCGGTTACGGTCCGGGCGTGAGATTCGGGGTGTTGGGGCCGCTCGGGGTGTGGACGGCGGGCGGTGAGGCGGTCCGGGTGCCCGAGGCGAAGGTCCGGCTGCTGCTGGCGGACCTGCTCGCGCACGAGGGGCGACCGGTGTCGGCGGACCGGTTGGCGTTCGACCTGTGGGGCGACGAGCCGCCCGGCAACCCGGTGAACACGTTGCAGACCAAGGTGTCGCAGCTGCGGCGGGCGTTGGAGGCGGCCGAACCGGGCGCGCGGGAGCTGGTCGCGCACGGCCCGGCCGGGTACGCGGTGCGGGTCGACCAGTCGACCTTGGACGTCCTGCGGTTCCGGGAGCTGGCCGCGGCCGGGAGGTTCGGCGAGGCGTTGGCGTTGTGGCGCGGCGAGCCGCTGGCCGAGTTCGCGGACGCGCCGTCCCTGGCGCCCGCCGTGGCGCGGTGGGCCGAGGAGCGGTTGGCCGCGCTGGAGGAGTTCGCCGGGTCGGTCCCGGACGGGGTGGACCTGGCGGCCGAGGTGGCGCGGCACCCGTTGCGCGAACGGTTGCGCGGACTGCACATGCGCGCCCTCTACCGGGCCGGGCGGCAGGTCGAGGCGTTGGCGAGCTACGCCGAGCTGCGGCGGTCGCTGGCCGAGGAGCAGGGGCTGGAGCCGGGGCCCGAGCTGGTGGCCCTGCACCGGGCGATCCTCCACCACGACCTCGGTCCGGAGCCGGCGCGCACGAACCTGCCGGCGCCCGTGACGGAGCTGGTCGGCCGGGACCGGGCGGTGCGGGACCTGTGCGAGCTGCCCCGGGACGCCCGGTTGGTGACGCTCACCGGTCCCGGCGGGGTCGGCAAGACGAGCCTGGCCCTGGAGGTCGCCCGGCGGGCGCCGGGCTCGGACGTGGTGTGGCTGGTCGAGCTGGCGGGGGTCGGCCGGGCCGAGCAGGTGGTGGGCGCGGTGGCCGACGTGCTCGGCGTGCGCGAGGACGCGTCGGGGACGGCGCTGGTGGAGGCGTTGCGCGGCCGGGAGGTGCTGCTCGTGCTCGACAACTGCGAGCGGCTGGTCGAGCCGGTCGCCGCCCTGGTCTCCCGGCTGCTGCGGGCCGTGCCGGGGTTGCGGGTGCTCGCCACCAGCCGGGAGCCGCTCGGCCTGGCGTTCGAGACGGTGTGGGCCGTGTCGCCGTTGGACCTCTCGGACGCGGTCGCCTTGTTCGCGGCACGCGCTGCCGCCGCCGCGCCCGGCTTCACCGTGACACCGGACAACGCGCCGGTCGTCGAGGCGATCTGCCGACGGCTCGACGGGCTGCCGCTGGCGGTGGAGCTGGCCGCGACGCGCGTGCGCGGGATGGGCGTGCCGGCGCTGCTCGACCGGCTGGACGACCGGTTCCGGCTGCTCGCCACCGGGCACCGGGACGCGCCCGCCCGGCAGCGGACGCTGCGCGCGATGATCGACTGGAGCTGGGACCTGCTCGGCGACGTCGAGCGGACCGTGCTGCGGCGGCTGTCCGTGCACGCGGACGGGTGCGCGCTGGACGCCGCCGAGGCCGTCTGCGCGGGTGACGGGGTGGCGGCCGACGAGGTGCTCGACGTGCTGACCCGGTTGGTGGACCGGTCGCTGGTGGTCGCGCCGGAGCACACCGGCGAACCGCGGTTCCGGCTGCTGGAGTCGGTCGCCGACTACGGACGGGAGCGGCTGCGCGAGGCGGGCGAGTTCGAGCGGGTGCGGGCGCGGCACGCGGCGTTCTACCTGGCGCTGGCCGAACGGGCGGACCCCCGGTTGCGCGAGGCCGGGCAGTTGGCGTGGCTGGCGCGGCTGGACGCGGACACGGCGAACCTGCGTGCCGCGCACGACGCGTTGGGGGCGGCGGACGCCGTTCGGCTGACGCGCGCGTTGACCTGGTACTGGTTCCTGCGCGGGCGGCTGCGGGAGGGTCGACGGCTGATGACCTCGGCCGATCCGGTGACGGCGGCGTGGCGGGCCGGGTTCGGCGTGCTGCTGGGCGAGGCGGCGGACCCGGCCGCGGTCGCCGGCGTGGCGGAGGTCGCCGACCGTCCGCGGCAGGCACGAGCCCGGTGGTTCCTCGGCTACGTCCTGTCGACCGTGGGCGACATGCCGTCGGCCGAGGAGCTGACCTGCCAGGCGTTGGCGGCGTTCGAGGAGCTGGGCGACGAGTGGGGCGTCGCCGCCGCGCACAGCGACCGGGTGAGCCAGGCCCTGGCCCGCGGCTCCGTCGAGGAGGCGCGGGCCTCGGCGGCGAGGTGCGCGGCGCTGTTCGAGTCCCTGGGCGAGCGGTGGGGGCAGCTGAAGGCGTCGTTCGGGCTGGGGGTGCTCGCCCAGTTGGCCGGCGACCACGACCGCGCGGAAGCCGTGCACCGGGAAGGGCTGCGGGTGGCGGAGGAGCTGCGGTCGTGGCCGGAGGTGTCGTACAAGCTGTCGTGGCTGGGACGGGTGGCGTTGACCCGCGGCGACTACGCGAAGGCGCGTGACCTGCACGAACGGGCCCGTCGGACGGCGGCCGAGCACGGGTTCTCGCCGGGCGAGGTGTACGCGGAGACGGGGTTGGCGCTGGGCGCGCGGCGGGAGGGGCGGCTGGACGCGGCGCAGGCGCACTGGGAGCGGCTGCGGTCGTGGCACCGGCAGGTCGGGTTCGCGGCGGGCGCGACGTTGGTGCTGGCGGAGCTGGGGTTCGTGGCCGAGCTGCGAGGTGACGCGGAGGCGGCGGCGGAGCTGCAGTCGGAGGGGTTGGCGCTGGCCCGGGAGGTGGGCGACCCGAGGGCGATCGCGTTGGCGCTGGAGGGCACGGCGGGCGCCCGGGCGTTGGCGGGCGACGCGGCGACGGCGGCCCGGTTGTTGGGCGCGGCGACGGCGGCGCGCGCGTCCGTGGGCGTGCCGCTGCCGGCCGGTGAGCGGGGTGACGTGGACCGGATCGCCGCCGCGGCCCGTGCGGCGTTGGGCCCGGAGGGGTTCGCGGCGGCGTTCGAGTCCGGGCACGCCGAAGGGCTCGACGTGACGTTCTGAGCGTTCAACTCGGGTGTCCCGAACGTAGGACACGGGTGTCCTGAACGTAGGACACGCGGGTGGAGGTCAGAGGATCTGGATGGTGCTCACGGGGAGGCCGGGGGTGGTGGAGAGGTCCAGGGCGGAGGGCTTCGCGCCGGCGGCGACCAGGTGCGCGCCGAGGGCGGCGATCATCGCGCCGTTGTCGGTGCACAGCCGGGGACGCGGGACGCGCAGCTCGATGCCCGCCTCGGCGCAGCGCTCGGCCGCGAGGCCCGACAGGCGCGAGTTCGCCGCCACGCCGCCGGAGATCACCAGGGTGTCCACGCCCAGGTCCTTGCAGGCCCGGATCGCCTTGGCGGTCAGCACGTCGGCCACCGCCTCCTGGAACGACGCGGCGACGTCGGCCAGCGGGATCTCCTCACCCGCGCGTTCCTGCTTCTCGACCCACCGCGCCACCGACGTCTTCAAGCCGGAGAACGAGAAGTCGTACTTCGAGTCGCGCGGCCCGGTCAGCCCGCGCGGGAACGCGATGGCGCAGCCGTCGCCCTGCTTGGCGAGCTTGTCGATCGGCGGACCGCCGGGGTAGGGCAGGTCCAGCAGCCGGGCCACCTTGTCGTAGGCCTCGCCCGCCGCGTCGTCCACGGTCGACCCGATCTCGGTGATCTTCTCCGCCAGGCCCTCGATCAGCAGCAGCTGCGAGTGGCCGCCCGACACCAGCAGCGCCAGGCACCGCCCCGGCAGCGGGCCGTGCTGGAGGGTGTCCGCGGCGACGTGCCCCGCGAGGTGGTTGACGCCGTAGAGCGGCTTGTCCAACGCCGCCGCGTACGCCTTGGCCGCCGACACGCCGACCAGCAGCGCCCCCGCGAGCCCGGGACCGGCGGTGACCGCGATGGAGTGCACGTCCCGCAGCTCGATCCCGGCCTTCTCCACGGCGCGGCGCATGGTCGGCACCATCGCCTCCAGGTGCGCGCGCGACGCGACCTCGGGCACGACGCCGCCGAAGCGGGCGTGCTCCTCGACGCTGGACGCGACCTCGTCGGCGAGCAGTTCCATCGACCCGTCCGGGCCGAGCCGGACGATGCCGACGCCGGTCTCGTCGCACGAGCTCTCGATACCGAGGATGAGCCGGTCAGTCACGGTTCGCGGGCCTTCCCATCGTGTACGCGTCGGCGCCCGACGGCTGGTAGTAGCGGCGGCGCAGGCCGACGTGCTCGAAGCCGTGCGCCAAGTAGAGGCCGATCGCCCGCGCGTTGTCCGTGCGGACCTCCAGGAACACCGGGAGCCCGCCCTCGTCGGCCTTGGCGAGCAGGGCGCGCAGCAGGGTCTTGCCCACGCCGGCGCCCTGGTGGTCGGCCACGACGGCGATGGTGTGCACGCTGGCCTCGAAGTCCGTCAGGCCGAGCCCCGCGTACCCGATCAGCGCGCCGCCGACGTACGCGCCGACGTAGAAGTTGCCGTTGTCCAGCTCGCTGCGGAACGCGTTCGCGCTCCACGGGTCGTCGCCGGGGAACAGGTCCTGCTCGATCCGCGCGCACCGCGCCGCGTCCTCCCGGCGCAGCGGCGCGATCGTGACGGTGCCGGAGTTCACGCCTTGGTCACCCGCTTGCGGCCGACCGGCTCCACGGCGTCGGGACGCCGCAGGTAGAGGGGGGTGAGGGCGGCCGGGCGGGCGCCGGCCAGCAGCTCCTCGGCCGCCACCGCCACCAGGGACACCGGCGACGGGTAGCGCGCCGCCACCACCGGCAGCCCGATCACGTCGGCGTACAGCTCCGCGCCCTCGCCGGCGGCCTCGGCCACCGCGGGCAGCTTCGCGACCAGGTCGGCGGGCCGGTCCACGTGCGGGCCGTCGGTGCGCCGGCCGGCCGCGTCGTAGGCCGCCCAGTACACCTCCTTGCGCCGCGCGTCGGTGGCCACGAGCAGCGGCTTGCCGGTGGCGGCGTCCAGCGCGACGGCGTCCGGCGTCGGCACGGGGTACACGGGCCGGTTGAGCGCCTGGCCGAGGGCGGCGGCGGTGACCAGGCCGACGCGCAGGCCGGTGAACGGTCCGGGCCCCGAGCCGCACACGATCGCGTCGAGGTCGGCGAGCCGGTGACCGGCCTCCGCCAACGCCGCCTGCAGGTGCGGTGTCAGCAGCTCGCCGTGCGCCTTCGCGTTCACCGTCACCCGCTGGGCGAGCAGCCGGGGAGGCGAGCCGGGGGTCAGTTCGACGACACCGGCCGTCACGGCGGGGGTCGCGGTGTCCAAGGCGAGGACCAGCACAACTGACAAGGGTATCGGGTGGCGTGGAGCACACTTGTGTTGACGTCAACGTCAAGGCGGAGGATCGACGCGTGCGCATCGGAGAACTGGCCCGGCGGGGTGGCACGACCACCCGCGCGCTTCGCTACTACGAGTCCCTCGGCCTGCTGCCCGCCCGCCGCGCGGCGAACGGCCAGCGGGAGTACGACGAGGAAGACCTGAGGCTGGTGCACGAGATCCGCTCGCTCGCCGACATCGGGTTCGCGCTGGAGGACACGCGGCCGTTCGTGCAGTGCCTGCGCGACGGCCACACCACCGGCGACGCCTGCGCGGCGTCCGTCGAGGTGTACCGGCGCAAGGTGGCGGAGCTGGACGACTGCATCACCCGGTTGCAGGCCGTTCGGGACCAGGTGCGCGCGCAACTGCGGGAAGCCGAGCAGAGGAGCGGGCCGTGCGGACGTTGACCGACGACGAGTTCACCGGGGCCGTGGCCGCCGGGAACGTGCTGGTGGAGTTCGGCGCCGACTGGTGCGGGCCCTGCCGGATGCTGGAACCGGTGCTGGACGAGATCGACCGCGAGCGCGGCGACCTGACCGTGGTGAAGGTGGACATGGACGCGAGCCCGCGCACGGCGCGCGACCAGCGGATCATGTCCGCGCCCACGCTCCAGCTCTACCGGGACGGCCGGTTGGTGGCACAGACCGTGGGCGCCCGGCCGAAGATCCACCTGATGGCGTGGCTCGAACCACACTTGTGATGCGGGCCGCATCCGGCAAGGTCACTGTATGGAGATGCTGCTGCCGGCGCTGGCCTCGCCGTCGTCCAAGATCGCCCTTCGCTTCCCCGAGCGGGAGCTGAGCTACGAGCGGTTGGCGCGCGAGGCGCGTGCGGTCGCGGCCGGGTTGGCCGGCGCGCGGCGGGTCGCGGTGTGGGCCCGGTCGACGCCCGAGACGTGCGTGGCCGTGGTCGGCGCGCTGCTGGCCGGTGTGCCGGTGGTGCCGCTCAACCCGAAGATCGGGGAACGGGAGCTCGCGCACGTCCTCGCCGACAGCGCGCCGGACCTCGTGGTCGACGACGAGCTGCCGTCCGGCCCGGAGGTCGACCTGCCGGAGCCGGACGGCGAGGCGCCCGCGTTGATCGTCTACACCAGCGGCACGACCGGGCCGCCCAAGGGCGTGGTGCTGCCCAGGCGGGCCCTGGCGACGAACCTCGACGCGCTGGCGGAGGCGTGGGCGTGGACCGAGGACGACGTCGTCGTGCACGGCCTGCCGCTGTTCCACGTGCACGGCCTCGGCGTCGGGGTGATCGGGCCGTTGCGGCGGGGCGGGACGGTGCGCCACCTCGGGTCGTTCAGCGTGGCGAAAGCCGCCGAGGCGCTGCGCGACGGCGGCACGATGATGTTCGGCGTGCCCACCATGTACAGCCGGATCGCGGCCGAGCCCGAGCACGCCGAGGCGTTCGGCGGGGCCAGGCTGCTGGTGTCCGGCTCGGCCGCGCTGCCCGCGACCGTGCACGAGCGCATCGAGCAGCTGACCGGTCAGCGGGTGGTCGAGCGGTACGGGATGACCGAGACGTTGATGAACACCAGCGTCCGCGCGGACGGCGACCGGAGGCCCGGGACGGTCGGGGTGCCGTTGGACGGGGTGCGGGTGCGGGTCGTCGGGAGCGAGTCGGGTGACGAGCCCGGCGAGGTCGAGGTGCGCGGGCCGAACCTGTTCCTGGAGTACCTGAACCGGCCGGACGCCACGCGCGAGGCGTTCCGCGACGGCTGGTTCCGCACCGGCGACCTGGCCGTGGTCGAGCCGGACGGGTACGTGCGGATCGTCGGCCGCCGGGCCACGGACCTGATCAAGAGCGGCGGCTACAAGATCGGCGCGGGCGAGATCGAGAACGCCCTGCTGGAGCACCCCTCGGTGGCCGAGGTCGCGGTGACCGGCGAGCCGGACGACGACCTGGGCGAACGCGTGGTGGCGTGGGTCGTGGCGAAGGGCGAGGCGCCCGCGCCGGAGGCGTTGAGCGACCACGTGGCCCGGCTGCTGTCGCCGCACAAGCGGCCGAGGGTGGTCCGGTACGTGGACGCGTTGCCGCGCAACGACATGGGCAAGGTGCTGAAGCGGGAACTGCGGTGAACCCGCTCGGCTGGCCGGGGTACGAGGAGCAGCTCGGCCGGGCGCGGGAGCGGTCCGGTGGCGTCGAGTCGGTGTCGTGGCGGCGGCTGCCGCGCGCGGTGGAGGTCGCCTTCGACTTCCGGTTCCTCGGCGGTTCGGTCGGCACGGCCGCCGGCGCGCTGATCGAGGAGGCGTTCACCGAGGCGCGGCAGGCGTGGCTGCCGGTGGTGTCGAAGATCGCGACCGGTGGCAGTCGGATGCAGGAGGGGATGCTGTCGCTGCGGCAGCTCCAGCGGGTGGCGCGGCTGTGCGCCGTGCACCGGGAGGCCGGGCTGCCGCACGTGTCCGTGCTGCGCGACCCGACCACCGGTGGGCTGTGGGCGTCGCTGGGGGCCGGCGCGGACGTCGTGGTCGGCGTGTCCGGCGCTCAGGTCGGGTTCGCGGGCAGCCGGGTGCGCCCGGTGGACGATCCCGCCTACACGGCGGAGGGCCAGTTCGCGTCGGGCACGGTGGACCTCGTGGTGCAGCCGCGGGACGTCGACGTGACCGTGGCGGAGCTCCTCTCCCTGCTGACGCGCGGTGACGCCGTGCCCGCCGAGGTGCCACGCGCGTTGGGTGCGCGGGACCTGCCCGCGGACGGGTGGGGCGCGGTGCTGCGGGCGCGGTCCGCGCAACGCCCCCGTGCCGCGGCTTACCTGGACGACTACTTCGACTTCCGGATGCCGATCAGCGGCGACCGGGCGGGCGGGGTCGACCCGGGGATGCTGTGCGGCATCGGGCGGCGGGGCGAGCGGGCGATCGCGTTCGCCGCGCAGACCGGCACCGCCAACACCCCGGCCGGCTTCCGCACGGCGGCCAGGCTGATCCGGCTGGCGTCCCGCTTCGCCCTGCCCGTGGTGACGTTGGTCGACACCCCGGGCGCCGCCAACGACGTCGCCGCCGAGCGGTCCGGCGTGGGCGCGGCCATCGCGGAACTGTTCGCCGCCGTCGCGGAGGCACGGGTGCCCATCACCACGTTGGTCATCGGAGAGGGCGGATCGGGCGGGGCGTTGGCGCTGTCGTCCCCGGAGCACACGTGGATCACCCCGGACGCCTACTTCTCCGTGATCGCCCCTGAGCTCGCGGCCTCGATCCTCAAGCGCGACGACGTGCGACGACTCGCCGACGACCTGCGGTTGCGGCCTCAGGACCTGGTGGAGTCCGGGGTGGTGCGCGGCATCTCGGAGGGGTGAAGCACCCGTGCTCCCCGAACAGCGAGCACCCCGGCCCCGACCGACCTCAGGCGGGAAGCTCGCGGTCGACCCAGGCGCCGTGGGGGTGGAGGTGGGCGATGCGCACGTCGTCGTCCCGGCGTTCCAACCGGATCAACAAGTGGTCCTCGGACAGCCGCTCCGCCGAGCCCTCGCCCCATTCGACGGCGACCACGGCGTCCACCAGGTCGGTGTCCAGGTCGAGGTCGTCCAACTCGTCCAGGTGACCACCGAGCCGGTAGGCGTCGACGTGCACCAGAGGCACGCCGCGACCGTCCGGCGAGGGGTCGTGGACGCGGGCGATGACGAAGGTCGGGGAACTCACCCGGCCCGTCACGCCGAGGCCGTCGGCCAGGCCGCGCACCAGCGCCGTCTTGCCCGCGCCCAACGGGCCGGACAGCAGCACCAGGTCACCGCCCCGCACCAGACCACCCAACTTGCGCCCGAACTCCTCGGTGTCGTGCACCTCGGGGAGCGTCACGCTCACGCTCGTCGCCACCACCGCCGCCTGCTTTCCGACCGTTCGGCGGCACTGCGCCGAACCAATCCGACCAGGTGCCCGGTGACCAGGTCGGGTTGTTCCAACATGAGCATGTGACCCGCGCCGGACACGCGGACCAGTTCACCGTGCGGCATCTCCTCGGCCATCCGCTCGGCGTGCGAAAAAGGCGTCAGCTTGTCCGCGTCGCCGCTGATGACGAGCACTTCGCAGTGCCGGAGACCGGCGAGCGCCTTGTAGCGGTTGTGGGTGCCGAGGGTTTCCAGGAACTCGGTGAGCACCTGCACCGTGGCGCCGCTGATCATCTTCTCCATCAGGTCGACCAACGACGGGCTGACCTTGCCGGTTCCGAAGGCGAACGCGCGGATCCCGCTCCACGTCAGCGTGGACGCCCGGCGCCTGACCCACTCGACCAGGCCCGGTTGCAGGCCGGCGATCCTGCCGACGCCCAGCGTCACCGGGTTGTGGCGGGACAGGACGGACTTCGGCAGGCCCGCTCCGCCGACCGCGCCGGCCGCCGTGCCGACGAGCGCGACGCCGCGCACCCGGTCGGCGAACAGGTCGGGCCGCTGCTCGGCCAACGCCATGATCGTCATGCCGCCCATGGAGTGGCCGACGAGCACGAGCGGGCCGTCGGGGGCCATCGAGCGGATCACCGCGTCGAGGTCCTTGGCGCACTGCTCGATCGTGCTGCCCTCGGTGGTGGACCGGCCGGACCGGCCGTGGCTGCGCTGGTCGTACAGGACCTGGCGGACGCGCGGCTCGGTGAGCGGGGCCAGGTCGCGGCGCTGGAAGTGCCAGCAGCGGCGGTCGAGGGCGAAGCCGTGCACCAGGACGACCGTGACCTCGGGTTTCCCGCCGTCCTCGGGGTCGACCTCCTCGACCGACAGCGGCACGCCGTCGTCGGCCGCGACGGTGGACTCGCGGGTCGGGGTGAGGCGGCCGAGCGGTTCGTCGGCGAGCGGGTCGGCGGCCAGGCGGTCGTTCGAGACCTTCTTCTGGTTCGCGGCCACACCCACCGCGACACCGGTCGCGGCGGCGCCGAGGATGCCGCCGGCCCAGCCGACGGCCTTCCACACCGTGTTCACGGATGCGCCCCGACATACGTCCGGGTGACACGCGGTCGGTACATGCCGGTGACGATCTCGTAGTCGATGGTGCCGGTGGTGTCGGCCCACTCGCGGGCCGTCGGCTCGCCCAGCGCGCCGGAGCCGAACAGCACGACCTCGTCGCCCTCGACCACCACGTCGTCGCCGCAGTCGACCACGACCTGGTCCATGCAGACGCGGCCGACGACCGGGCGGCGGCGTCCGGCCAGCCAGACGTCCATCCGGTTCGACAGGCTGCGCGGCACGCCGTCGGCGTACCCGACGGGCACCAGCGCCAGGTTCGTGTCCGTCCTCGCGGTCCAGCTCAGGCCGTAGGACACCGACTCGCCCGCGGGGATGCGCTTGGCCAGCGCGACCGCGGACCGGAACGTCATCACGGGGCGCAGGTCGGCGGGCACGGGGACCGGGTTGAGGCCGTAGATCGCGATGCCCGGGCGGACCAGGTCCAGGTGGAGGTCGGGGCGGGTGATGAGGGCGGCGGAGTTGGCGATGTGCCGGCGCGGGTCGAGGCCGGCCGCGAGCGCCTCGCGGTAGGCGTCGTCGAAGCGCTCGGCCTGGGCGTCGGTGCCGCGGTGGCCGATCTCGTCGGCCACCGCCAGGTGCGACCAGATCGCGTGAACTTCGACGTTGTGCGTCTTGGCGGCGCGTTCGACCAGCTCGGACCAGCGGGTGGCCGGGCAGCCGTTGCGGGACAGGCCGGTGTCGATCTTGAGGTGGACGCGGGCGGTCCTGCCCGCCTTGTCGGCCGCCGCCGAGATCTCCTCCAGCTGGGCGAGGGAGGAGGCGGACAGGTCGACGTCCTGCTCGACGCCGGGCGCGTAGTCGGTGCCGGCCGGGTCCAGCCAGGCCAGGATCGGCACGGTGATCCCGGCCGCGCGCAGCGCCAGGGCCTCGGCCAGGGAGCAGGAGCCGAGCCACGTCGCGCCCGCCTCGACCGCCGCTCTGGCCACCTGCACGGCGCCGTGCCCGTACCCGTCGGCCTTGACGACGGCCATCGTGTCGGCGGTGGGCGCGAGGGCGTCGAGGTGGGCGACGTTGTGCCGGAGGTTCTCGAGGTCGATCACGACCTCGGCGCGAGGAGCAGCCATAACGCCGTTCATGGTGACACAACCGCCGGGAGTCCCACCTTCGCGTCCCGCGTGTCCTACGTTCGCGTCGCGCGTGTCCTACGTTCGGGACCCCCGAGTTGAACGCTCAGGACACGCGCACGGCGTCGTGGTCAGAGGGGGCGGACGGCGCGGATGGCGTCGGGGATCGCGCCCAGCAGCGAGGTCGCGGGGATCGGCGCGCCGTCGGCGGCCAGCTCCGCGGCCAGGACGTGGACCTTCGCCGCGCAGCCCGCCGCCAGCACCGGGTCGAGGCCGGCGGCCAGGAGGGAGCCCAGGACGCCGGACAGGACGTCGCCGGAACCCGCCGTCGCGGCCCACGACGACCGGGCGCGGTTGACCAGCACGCGGCCGTCGGGACCGGCGATCACGGTCGCGTGGCCCTTCAGCAGCACGACGGCGTTGAACCGCTCCGCGGCCTTCCGCGCGGCCGTCACCCGATCGTCCCCGACGGGTCCGGCCAGCCGCTCGTACTCGCGGTCGTGCGGCGTCAGGACCAGCGGGGTGTCCGGGTCGCGTGCGTCCCACAGGTCGGGGTTGTTGGCCAGCATGGTGATCGCGTCGGCGTCCGCGCAGACCGGCACGCCGGCCTCCAGGACCGTCCGCAGCACCGCCTCCGCGCCCAACCCGGTGCCCAGCCCCGGCCCGACGACCCACGCCTGCACCCGGCCGGCGTCGGTGACCGATCCCGTGCAGACGGCCTCCGGCCACCGCGCCCGAACGCCCTCCGCCGCCGCACCGGCATACCTGACCAGGCCGGACGTCGACAGCAGCGCCGCACCGGCGGCCAGCACCGCCGCACCGGGGTACGTCGCCGAACCGGCCGCGATCCCCGTCACGCCCTGCGTGTACTTGTCGTCCTCCGGCCCGGGTACCGGCCACGCCAGGCCGACGTCGGCGACGTCCAGCTCGACCAGGTCCGGCCCGTGCAGCTCGCCGGCCAACCCGATGTCGACCAGCCGCACGTCACCGCAGTCGGCCAGCGCGTGCACGGGCTTGAGGCAGCCGAACGTGACGGTGGTGTGCGCGCGCACGGCGGGCCCGGAGGTCGCGCCCGTGTCGGGGTCGATCCCGCTGGGCAGGTCGACCGACAGCACGGGCGCGTCGAGGTGCGCGACGTGCTCGGCGGCGTCCGGGCGCAACGGGCCGCGGGCGGAGAGGCCCACGATGCCGTCGATCACCAGGTCGACGTCGGCCAGGCGGTCGACCACCCGCCCGCCGACGCGACGGAACGCGGCCAACCCCTCGGCGTGCACACGATCAGGTGTCAGTAGGACAGCGGACACGGCGACCCCGCGTTTGCGGAGGTAGTAGCCCGCCCACAGCGCGTCGCCACCGTTGTTGCCCGCGCCGACGAGCAGGCCGACCCGCCGCCCGCCCGCCAGCAGCTCCGCCGCGACGACCGCCACGCCGAACGCCGCCCGGCGCATCAGCGCGCCGGCCGGCACGACCGCCATGACGCGTTCTTCCGCCGCCCTGACCCGATCCGTCGTCCACAGACCCCGCATGGGGCCAAGCCTGCCCTACTCGACCGTGACGGACTTGGCGAGGTTGCGCGGCTTGTCCACGTCGTAACCGCGGCTGCGGGCGATCTCCGCGGCCAGCACCTGCAACGGCACCGTGGAGATCAACGGCTGGAGCAGCGTCGGCACCGCCGGGATCTCGATCAGGTGATCCGCGAACGGGCGAACCGTCTCGTCACCCTCCTCGGCGATCACGATCGTGCGCGCACCCCGTGCCTGGATCTCCGAGATGTTCGACACCAGCTTCGAGTGCAGCACCGCCCGGCCCCTCGGCGACGGCATCACCACGACCACCGGCAGGCCCTCTTCGATCAACGCGATCGGGCCGTGCTTCAGCTCGCCCGCCGCGAAGCCCTCGGCGTGCATGTAGGCGAGCTCCTTGAGCTTGAGCGCGCCTTCGAGCGCCACCGGGTAGCCGACGTGCCTGCCGAGGAACAGCACGGCCTTCGAGTCGGCCAGCTCCCGGCCCAGCGCGCGGACCTGCTCGATGGTGCCCAGCACCTTCTGCACGGCGTCCGCCATGGCCTCCAGCTGGTGGAACTCCTGGGCCACCTCGTCGGGGTACTTCGTGCCGCGCGCCTGCGCCAGGGCCAGGCCGACCAGGTAGTTCGCCGCGATCTGGGCGAGGAACGCCTTGGTCGACGCGACGCCGATCTCCGGGCCGGCGTGCGTGTAGAGCACGGCGTCGGACTCGCGCGGGATCTGCGCGCCGTTGGTGTTGCAGACCGCCAGCACCCGCGCCTTCTGCGACCGCGCGTGACGCACGGCCTCCAACGTGTCCGCGGTTTCACCTGACTGGGAAACGGCGACGACGAGCGTGTCGCGGTCCAGCACGGGGTCGCGGTAGCGGAACTCGCTGGCCAGCTCGACCTCGACGGGCAGCCGCGTCCAGTGCTCGATGGCGTACTTCGCGACCAGGCCGGAGTGGTAGGCCGAGCCGCAGGCCACGACGAAGACCTTGTCGACGTCCCGCAGGTCCTGGTCGGACAGGCGCTGCTCGTCGAGCACGACCCGGCCGTCGCGGAAGTGGCCGCGCAGCGTGTTGGCCAGCGCTTCCGGCTGCTCCTCGATCTCCTTGAGCATGAAGTACTCGTGGCCGCCCTTCTCGGCGGCCGACAGGTCCCAGTTCACCGTGAACGGCTTGGCCTGCGCGTCGGCGCCGTCGAAGTCGGTGACGCGGTAGCCGTCGCGGTCGATCACCACGACCTGGTCCTGGCCGAGCTCGACGGCCTCGCGGGTGTGCTCGATGAACGCGGACACGTCGCTGGCGACGAACGTCTCGCCCTCGCCGACACCCACTACCAGTGGTGACGAACGACGGGCCGCGACGACCACGTCCGGGTGATCCGCGTGCGTGACGACGAGCGTGAACGCGCCTTCGAGGCGGCGGACCACCATGCGGACGCTCGCCACCAGGTCGCCCTTGGTGTCGCCCTCGTCGTACGCGCGGGCGATGAGGTGGGCGGTGGTCTCGGTGTCGGTGTCGCTGGCCATCTCGACGCCGACGGCTTCGAGCTCGGCGCGCAGGGCGGCGAAGTTCTCGATGATGCCGTTGTGGACGACGGCGACGCGGCCCGTGACGTCGCAGTGCGGGTGGGAGTTGCGGTCGATCGGCGCGCCGTGGGTGGCCCAGCGCGTGTGGCCCATGCCCGCGGTGCCGGTGAAGGCGTCGCGGCCGACCTCGTCCAGGCGGGCCTCCAGGTTCGTCAGGCGGCCGGCTTTGCGCTCGACGGCCAGGCCGCCGTCCCCGTCGAGGACGGCGACGCCCGCCGAGTCGTAGCCGCGGTACTCCAGCCGCCGCAGCCCGTCGAGCACGACGTCCAACGCCGACCTGTGTCCCACATATCCCACGATTCCGCACACGCCGCACAGCGTAACTAGACCAGGGCCGTCACCCGAACAGGCCACTTCACCGCGTTTGCGCAGGTCAGGTCGTCAATTGGTGTAGACCAATCAGAGCGTGCGCGCCGTCACCACGATCGACTACCGTTCGCGGGGTGAGCGGCTACTCGGCGAAGCAGGTGCTCGACCAGCTCAGCAGGCCCGGTGAGCACCCTGTGCTGCGCGGTGACCTGGCGCTGGTCGGGCTTCCGGGCCTGATCTACACGCCCGCGGTCGGGCTGGGGCTGCCGGCGGTGGCCTTCGGGCACGGCTGGTTGCAGCCGGTCAACCGGTACCGGGCGTTGCTGCGGCACCTGGCGTCGTGGGGTTTCGTGGCCGCCGCGCCCGGGACCCAGCGCGGGCCGCTGATGTCGTCGCGGCTGATGGCCGGGAACCTGCGGACGGCGCTCGACGTGTGCACCGGCGTGCGGCTGGGCGACGGCGGGATCAGCGTGGACGCGTCACGGCTGGCGGTGGCGGGTCACTCGATGGGTGGCGGCGCGGCGGTGCTGGCGGCGGCCGACGACCCGCGCGTGCGGGCGGTCGTGACGTTGGCCGCGTCCGAGACCCGGCCGTCCGCGCTGGACGCGGCCCGGCGGGTCGCCGTGCCGGGGTTGCACCTGGCCGGTGGGGAGGACCGCATCGCGCCGCCGGTCGGGCACGCGGAGGCCATCGCGGAGGCGTGGCAGGGGCCGGTGCAGCTGCGGTCGTTGCCGAAGGCCAGCCACCTGGGGTTCGCCGAGGGGCGGCACTGGAGCGAGCTGCTGCTCGACGGCAAGGGTGAGCGGGCGGCGCAGAAGCTGGCGCGGGCGCTGACGACGGCGTTCCTGCTGCGGACCCTCAAGGGCGAGAAGAAGTGGGACGTGCTGCTGGACGGCGACGTGAAGGGCGCTGTGCTGACGTTCCAGCGCGGTCCGCTGGTCCGCCACTGACCCACCGCCGCCTCACCCCTCAGCGGCAGGGTGGTTGCCCGGAGCCGCGTGCCCGCGCGGCCGGGGTAGGGCTGCGGCTGCCGGGAGTGGCCGGCCGGGGACCGCGTGGGGCCGGGAGGGTACGCAGCGGCCGGGAGTGGCCGGGTTCGCGGCGGCGGCCGGGCAGGCCGGGTCAGCCGGGCAGGCCGGGTCCGCGGTGGCGGCCGGGCAGGCTGGGGTCAGCCGGGGTCGCCGCGGCGGCCGGGAGTGGCCGGGCAGGCGGGTCGGCCGGGCAAGCCTGGGTCGTCGGGTGGGCCGGGGTCAGCCGGGGTCGCCGGGTCGGCCGGGTGGTGGCGAGCCGGCGGTGGGTGGGGCGTGGGGTGGTGCTGGGCATGGTTCCTGGTTCCTCCGGCCCCTCGTCGTCGTGTGCCTGGTGAGCCGGTCCCCGGTGGTCGCGGTCGTTGCCGTGGTGGCGTGGGCCGTGGTTGCGGGGGGCGGTCATATCAACCGAGGTACGGGAACAGTGTTTCCGTACATTCTCGGGCGATGTTCACCCGATCGGGTTGGCACGCGGGGCGTGGGGCCGGAGGAATGGTCAGGTCAGCCAGCTCTGGCCGCCGAAATCGTCGTCGTCGTCCACCGGCGCCGGGCGGCGTGGGGCGGGGCGCGCCGGAGGTGGCGGCGGGGGCGGGGTGGCTGCCGGGGGTTGGACCGGCGGCGGCGGAGGGGCCGGGGTCCAGGCGGTGGACACCGGTGGCGGGGTCTCGTAGGTCGGCTCGTCGTCCTCGGCGCCGAACTTGTACTCGCCGCTCTTCTTCTCCGTCGCCGCCTTGGTGTTCCAGCCGCCGGCGGCCTTCTGCGCCTTCTCGTTCTCCTCCAGCCGCTCGACGATCTTCTGCGCCATCTGGCCCTGCTTGGAGAAGCTGTCCCGCGCCTGGTCCCGCGCCTCGCGCGAGTGACGTTCCCGCAGCTCACGCCGGTCGGCGTGCTCCCGCGAAATCTGGTCCATGCGGCTCATCGCCGCCGCCAGCCTGTCCGACGCGACGCTCATCGGCCCTCCTCACCCAGCACACCCTGCACTCGACTGAGGCTGACGTCGTCGTCGAACAGCGACCCGGTCGTGCGCCACTGCCCGGGGCTGCTGCGCTCGTTGTCGCCGCCGCCGCCCT
The DNA here is from genome assembly GCF_016695385.1 of Saccharothrix sp. 6-C. Taxonomy (NCBI): domain Bacteria; kingdom Bacillati; phylum Actinomycetota; class Actinomycetes; order Pseudonocardiales; family Pseudonocardiaceae; genus Saccharothrix; species Saccharothrix sp. 6-C. The sequence goes on from NZ_CP064192.1 coordinate 7,807,731, forward strand.
GCTGACCGCCGCCGGCCATGCCGCCGCCCATCATCCCGCCGCCCATCATGCCGCCACCGGTGGCGGAACCGCCCGGTTGGCCCGCGGTCTGGGACTCCTGCATGGACGGGAGCGTGGCGGAGCCGGCCTGGCCCGCCTGCGAGGCGTTCGTGTCGGACGCGAGGCCGTGGTCGGCCGAGCTGGCCGGCGGGCTGCTCCACGTGTTGTCCGAGCCGGACGACGCCGAACCGCCGCCCAGCACCGAGTCCGCGCCGTTGAAGCCCGAGCCGCCGCCGAGGACGGAAGCGCCGGACGTCGAGGTGAGGCCTTCGGTGTTGTACTGCGGGACACCGCCGCCACCAGCGAAACCGCCACCGCCACCGCCACCGCCACCGTCGAAGGCGACGGGCGGCGCCTGGAAGCCCTGGGGTGCGGTGGCCTGGAACGCCGACGGTGCCTGGAACCCGGACGGCTCGGTGAAGCCGCCGCTGACGGCCGGCCCGGCGACGCTGCCCGCGAAGCCCGGGTTGTCCGGTGCGGGCGTCGGGGCGAACTGCGGCTCGGTGAAGCCGCCGCTGAACCCACCACCGGCCACCCCGCCACCGCCCGCGCCGCCACCGAAACCCTGGTCGGGAGCCGTGGGAGCGGTGAACTGCGGCTCCGTGAAGCCACCGCTGACGCCACCGCCGCCCACCCCGGCCGGTTCCGGTTGGCCGATCAGCGTCTCCGCCTGGGCGGGCATGGTCGTGACGTCGGACGGCAGGCCGCCGGGCACGTCGGCCGGCAGCGTCACGGCGTTGTCCAGGCCCGGGATGCTCGGCGTCTCGCCGGCGCCGGAGCCGGCGGTGTCCTCGCCGAACTCCACGCCGTACTCCTCGGGCGTGCCGTCGCCGTTGTCGACGGTGAGGTTGATCTCACCGGTCAGCGGGTCGACCTCGGCGGTGATGGCCAGGCCGTCCAGCTCGATCAACGCCTTGCCGTCGGCGCCGGCCTCGATCGGGATCGCGCCGTTCGCGCCGCCCTCGGCCGAGCCGGCCACCGCGCCGACCGCCGCGCCGGGCGTGCCGCCGGCCGCACCGGGCACGCCGCCCGAGGTGGCCGTCGCGCCGGCCAACGCGCCCGCCAGCGCCGCCCCGCCGTTCTGGCCCATCAGGGCCTTCGCCGCGTCGGGGTTGTTGCTGAAGTCGACGTCGTAGGTCTTCGGCTCGCTCGTCGGCGTGTCGACGGTGATCTGCACGTGGCCGTTCTCGTCCGGCTCCGTGATCTTGATCTCGTTGTCGCCGCTCTTGATGGTGACGGTCTCGGGCGGCTCTTCGTCGCCCTTCAGGCCGTCCGGCTTGCCGTCGCCGTCGGGCTTGCCGTCACCGTCGAGGTCGTCGGGCTTGCCGTCGCCGTCGGTGTCGCCGGGCACCTCCAGCGCGTCCGGCTTGCCGTCGCCGTCCTTGTCCAGCGGGTTCTCGGGCTTCGGCATCTCCGGCACCGACGGCATGCCGCCGCCACCGCCGGAACCGCTGCCGCCGCCACCGGTGCCACCACCGCTGCCGCCGCCGCCCGTGCCGCCACCACCGCCGCCGCCACCGTTGTCGTCCCCGCCGCCGTCGTCGCCGCCCTTGTCACTCGCGGGCGCCGGGAACGGGTTCTCGAACTCCGCCATGTACTTGGCGAGCGTCTCCCACTTGGCGTCCACCGAGGACTTGGTCTCCGTGCAGCAGGACTTGAACTGCTGGTAGAGGCCCCAGAACTCGCGGTTGAACGAGTCGCGGATCCACTTCTTGCACTGGTTGATCGCGTAGTCGCGGTTCTCGTCGTTCAGGCTGCAGTCGTCGGAGTTGATCCGGTCCGCAATGTTGCTGCCGGTCTTCGAGTCCACCCAGCCGGCGATCTCCGAGACGCGGTCCTTGGAGTAGTCGCCCTCGCCGCGCGCGAACGAGACGACCTTCTCGGCCATGAACGTGTCGGCCTGGCCGATCTGCTCCCGGTACATGCCGAGGACCTCGTCGGCCTTGCCCTTGCACAGCGAGTACACGCCCTGGACCGCGGTGCGGGTCAGCTTGGCCGCGCCCTCGAACGCGTCGGCCAGCTCGGTGATCTTCGGCGCGATCTTGCCGGTGTAGTGCTCGTGGGACTTGGTGGCCGCTTGGCCCTCCCACTCGCCGTACAGGCCCTTGAGCTGCCCGTCCACGTCCGACTTCATCTCGTCGATCTTGGACTTGGCGGTGGTGAACTCGTCGGCTTCCATCAGCAGCTTGTGGAAGTTGATCCCGCGCTGCTCGTCGTAGGGCTTCTGGATCTGCTCGGCGAAGTTGAGCGCGGTCGTGTTGCCGATGCAGTCGCCGGGCCGGTTGTTCCAGATGCCCTCGAACTTCTGGAACACCTTCAGCCCGGCCTGGCCCGCGTCGAACAGCTCGTCGGACAGCTTCACGCCCGCGCCGGACGAGGTCGGCGGCCGCGTCGCGTCGAGCTGCGCCTGGCCGTCGTTGACGGCCTTGGTCTGCTCCTGCGAGTTGTAGCTGTTGGACTCGCCTTCGGCCTTGGCCTCGTCGTAGCGGTTCTTCAGGCCGTCGTCGCGGGACGCGCCGTCGCCCCAGTCCCACAGGCTGGAGGTGTCGTAGCGGTCCTTGTAGGTGTTCGCCTCGTCGGGGATGTTCCACGGCGCGGTCTCGGACACGTAGGCGTGCATGAGCTCCGCCTTCTTGTCCTCCGACACGTTCGGGTCGTCGAGAACGGCCTTGATGTCGTTCCAGCCCGGATCGGCCATCAGTACTGGCTCCCCAGGTCAGCGGCGTTGGAGGATTCGACATCGCCGTAGGTCGAGGCGCCGGAAGCGATCTTCCCGGCGAATCCGCCGAGCACGCTGGTCATGTTCGCGATGCCCTTGCCGAAGTTGTCGATCCCCGTCTTGTAATTGGTGAAGTGCTGCTGGTGCGCTTCACCGAAATCACGGGCGATCGTCTGGGTCTGGCCGACGTCCTTCAGCCCGTCGGCGGTCTCCTTCGCCGCATCGGAAATGCCCTTCGAGGCTTTTCGCATCGCCTCGGTACTGGTGCCGTAACCGGCCACGGCGCTTCACTCCCCTCCGCGGCCCGGAGGCCACGACCCAACTCGACGACTCGCCCCTTTTCGACGCGACGCTTCGGCGTGCGGTTCCCATGGTGGCAGGGCGGCGGGCCGCCCGGCGGCGGTTCCGGCCTGGTCCTTGCAGGTGTGAACGGCGGGCGGACGTCAGCCCTGCGGCGGCGGGCCGGTCGGCGGCTGCGGCGGACCGGTCGGCGGCTGCGGCGGACCGGTCGGCGGCTGGGGCGGCTGGTGACCGTGGGGTGGGTACTGGCCGCCCGGCTGACCCGGCTGGCCCGGGAACTGCTGGCCTGGGAACTGCTGCCCCGGGTGCGGCTGTCCTGGGTAGGGCTGTCCTGGGTAGGGCTGGCCCGGGTGCGGTTGACCGGGGTGCGGTTGTCCTGGGTAGGGCTGACCGGGATACGGCTGACCAGGAGGTTGGCCCTGGTGGGGACGGGAGGCCTGCTTGCCGCCGCTCTTCTTCACCAGCACCACGATCCCCACGACGATGCCGATCAGCACCACCGCGATGATCGCCATCTCGACGAAACCGATGTTGCCCATCCCCGAACCCCCGAACGACTCGCGCGTCAGTGCACCGAGGAAACCACACCGGCGAGCCGCTGCGCGGCGGACTCCGCGAGTTCGGGCGTGGCCGCCTCGACCATGACCCGCACCAGCTGCTCGGTGCCGGACGGGCGCAGCAGCACCCGGCCGGTGTCGCCGAGCTCGGCCGTCACGGCGGCGACCGCCTCGTCGACGGCCGGGTCCTTCGCCACGGCCGCCTTGTCGCCGACGACCACGTTGATCAGCACCTGCGGCAGCCGGCGCATCACGCCCGCGAGCTCGGCCAGCGGCTTGCCGGTCTCCGCCATCCGCGACATCAGCCGCAACGCGGTCAGCAGGCCGTCGCCGGTGGTGGCGTGCGCCGGGAGGATCACGTGCCCGGACTGCTCGCCGCCCAGCGCGAACCCGCCGGCGCGCAGCTCCTCCAGCACGTAGCGGTCGCCGACCGCGGTGGTCTTGAGGGCGATGCCGTGCTCGCGCATCGCCAGGTGCAGGCCGAGGTTGCTCATCACGGTCGCGACCAGCGTGTCGTCGGTCAGCTCGCCGGCTTCCTTCATGCCCAGCGCCAGCACCGCCATGACCTGGTCGCCGTCGAGGTCGTTGCCGTCGGCGTCGACCGCGACGCAGCGGTCCGCGTCGCCGTCGTGCGCGATGCCGAGGTGGGCGCCGTGCTCGACCACGGCGGCACGCAGCTTCGCGACGTGGTTGGAGCCGCAGTCGTCGTTGATGTTGAGCCCGTCGGGCGCGGTGTGGATCTCCACGACCTCGGCGCCCGCGCGGCGGTAGGCGTCCGGCGCGGCCACGGACGCGGCGCCGTTCGCGCAGTCCACCACGACCTTGAGGCCGTCCAGGCGGTGCGGCGTCACCTTCAGCAGGTGCTGCACGTACTGGCCCTCGGCGTCCTCGATGTCGCGGACCCGGCCGATGCCCGCGCCGGTCGGGCGGTGGTCGCGGTCGCCGAGCTTCTGCTCGATCTCGTCCTCGACCGCGTCGGGCAGCTTGTGCCCGCCCGCGGCGAACAGCTTGATGCCGTTGTCGGGCATGGGGTTGTGCGAGGCGGAGATCATCACGCCGACGTCCGCGCCGAGCGCCGACACCAGGTAGGCGACCGCCGGCGTCGGCAGCACGCCCGCCCGCAGCACGTCCGCGCCCGCCGATGTGAGGCCGGCCACCACGGCCGCCTCCAGCATCTCGCCGCTGGCCCGCGGGTCGCGGCCGACGACCGCGACCGGGCGGTGCGAGCGGTCGTGCTCGGCCAGCACCCGTGCCGCCGAGGCGGCGATGGACAGCGCGAGTTCCGGGGTCAGGTCCGCGTTGGCGAGACCGCGTACGCCGTCAGTGCCGAACAGCCGAGCCATGATCGCCGTGACCTCCATGCACACCGGGCAACAGGGGGAAAAACACTGCGGGAGCAGCAGTTCGACGAAGAACTGACTGCTCCCGCAGGGTGGTGCTCGCTCGACCAGGGAAAGGTCAGCGCTTGCTGTACTGAGGCGCCTTGCGGGCCTTCTTGAGGCCGTACTTCTTCCGCTCCTTGACCCGGGGGTCACGGGTGAGGAAACCGGCCTTCTTCAGCACCGGGCGGTCCTCGGAGTCGACGGCGATCAGCGCACGCGCGATCGCGAGGCGCAGCGCACCGGCCTGGCCGGTGGTGCCGCCGCCACGCAGGGTCGCGATGACGTCGAACGTCTCCGGCTTCTCCGTCGTCACCAGGGGCTCGCGGATGAGCTGCTGGTGCACCTTGTTCGGGAAGTAGTCGTCCATCGACTTCCCGTTCAGGGTGAACTTGCCGGTGCCGGGCAGGAGCCGCACGCGGACGATGGCCTGCTTGCGCCGGCCGACCGTCTGCGCGAGGTGGTGCGCACCCGCGTTGAGGGTGTGCCGCACGACGGGCGTGCCCTCGACCTCGGCGTCCTCGGCCTCGTCGGCGTCGGCTTCCGCGGTCTCGGCTTCGGTGGCCTCGGCGTCAGCGGCCTCGGCCTCGGGGGCCTCCGCCTCGACGGTGTCGGTCTCCACCGCGTCGCTCTCCACCGCGTCGCTCTCCACGGCGTCGGTCTCGACGGCGTCGAGCTCGGCCTCAGGGGTCGTCACGTCGTTGTCCTCGGTCTGGTGCTCGGTCACTGGGCGACCTTCTTGATCTCGAACGGCTGCGGCAGCTGCGCAGCGTGCGGGTGGTTCGGGCCCGTGTAGACCTTGAGCTTGCCCGCGATCGCACGGCCGAGGCGGTTCTTGGGCAGCATGCCCTTGATCGCCTTCTCGACCAGCCGGTCGGCGCGGGTGTCGAGCACCTCGCCGAACGAGCGCTGGCTCAGGCCGCCCGGAAAACCGGAGTGCCGGTACACGAACTCCTGATCACGCTTCTTGCCGGTCAACGCCACCTTGTCCGCGTTGATGACGATGACGAAGTCACCGGTGTCAACGTGTGGGGCGTAAGTCGGCTTGTGCTTGCCGCGCAGCAGCGTCGCGGCCTGGGTGGCGAGCCGACCGAGCACCACGTCCTGGGCGTCGATCACGTGCCAGGTTCGGGTCACCTCGCCGGGCTTCGGGCTGTACGTGCGCACGGGTCTACCTCGTCGTCACTTGCGTCTGGGGTCATTGCGGCGGCTGCTCAGGCCAGAGACCCCAGGTGGGCAGAGGACCAGAACACGAGGTACGCATAGTGCGCACCAGTTACCGCACAACAACGTAGGAAGATACCGGTTGGGGTCGGGGCGGGTCAAAACGACCCCTCCTAAACCCCCCGGACCGGCCTCGACCGACCCGGACCGCACCCTGGCGAACCGGCCGAAACACGTACGTGGGCCCCGGATCCTCGAGGATCCCGGGGCCCACGGGGGGTCGTGCGGCAGATCAGGCCCAGCGGCCCTGGTTCTTGGACTCAGCCGCCTGGTAGGCGTCGGTCGCGGACTGGACGGCCGTGCCGATCTGGGCCAGCACCTGCTGGAGACCCGCGGCGGACTCGTCCCACGCGCGCTGCGCGTCCTGGTAGCTCGCCGACGCGCCACCGTCCCACTGGGCGATGACGGGCGCGAGGCGCGACTTCAGGTTGTCCAGCTCGGACTGGATCTTGCCGGCCTGGCCGCTGATGTCGCCTGCCGCGCTGCTCAGCTGCCCGAAGTCAACCTTGATGTTGTTGGCGTCGACCATGATCTCCCCTTGGAAGTGAAGTCAGAAAGAAGAAGGAAAGCGAAAGGAACGGAAACGCGACCTGAATACGGATGGATCAGCCGCCGAGCCGGTTGGTGATGGCCGACATCTCCTGCGCCTGCTCCTCTTCCTGCTGGATGTAGGTCGCCGCGCTGCCGTCCATCTGCTCGGCGATGTCCATCAGGGCCTTCTGCAGCTTGTCGGCGTCCTCGCGGAAGCGCTCCATCAGCTTGTTGAAGGCGATGGCCGCGCCACCCTGCCACGCGCTGGACAGGCCGTCGATCGTGTTGCCGAGCTGACCCAGGACGCCCTGGACGTTGCCGTTGGTGCTGACGATGTCCTTCGCTGCGCCGACGAGCTCTTCATGTCCGGTGGAGTAACCAGCCATTGGGTGCGACCCCCTTGGTCGAAGTGATCAGGCGTTCTTGGTTCGTACGCCTCTTACGACGCAGACCTTGCCATGCCCGGTTCCACGCTGTCGCGACTTCTCCGGAAGTAGTTGCGGGTGTAAACGCGACGGGTCGCGGAACGGGGTCAGTAGAGGATTCGCGCTTGCGAAAAGTCCTCGTCATCGCCCCTTTCGGGGGGCAGTTGGCCGCTCGGGCCCGCCACCGCGCGGGAACCGGTCACCGGGCGCGGTGGAACTGCATTTGCATTCGCGTCCGTTTGCTCTCGCGATTTCTCCGGCGCGAGCAGTTCCCCGCCCGGGGGCAGCTCCGGCACCGGCAGGCCGCGGTGGTGGCGGAACCCGGTGGCGACCCGCTGCACGTCCGGCGACGTCGGCGCGTGCCCGTCCGGCCGCACCTGCCGCGCCTTGGCCTGCTCGGCGAGCTGCCGGTTCCGGTCGCGCTGGGCGGCGTTCTTCGCGCCCGCGGCGTCCGCCGCGCGCCGGCCCCTGGTCACCGCCGCGTCGAGGTCCGAGCGGAACCGGGCGAAGGCCTCCGGGATGCCGGTCATCACATTCCCCACAAAGTCAGCTGGTCACGGTCAGCGTGCGGACGACCTGCTCGCACGCGGGGCGGACCCGGTCGTGCCCGTCCTGCGGGTACTGGCACCCCACGCTGACCTGCACGTCGTCCTGGAACAGCACGTACCAGTCGATGACGGCCGACTCCACCACTTCCCGGTAGTAAACGACATCTTTGGTGGCGAAGTCGGCGGAAGCGTCGAAATCGGACACGTTCGCCCGCTGGTCGTACTGGCCGCGCAGCTCGGTCTCGGCCCGCGCGGGGTCCTGGGTGGCGTCGTAGTTGAGCCGCCGCTCCTCCACCGCGATGACGTCGAGCCCGGACCCGGGCTCCTCGGGCTTGAGCAGCACCTTGCGGGTCTCGACTTGGCCGCCGGTCTGCTGCCAGCCGCCCGGCACGGTGAAGCTGTAGTCGTACTGCGCGATGATCCTGCCGTCGGACGTGACGGACGTCTCGGCGGTGGACGTGGGCGGCGTGGTCGGCTCGCCGGTGGTGGCGTCGCCCTTGCCGAGCACGTAGGCCGTGGAGGCTGCGGCGATGGCGAGCACTGCGGCGACGCCGACCACGACCAGCGGCACGCGGCTGCGGCGCGCCGGGGCCGGCGCGGGCACGGGGGCGGGCGGCGGGAAGTACGGCGGCTGCGGGAACCCGGCGGGCGGCGACGCCGTGATCCGCCGGGTGATCTTGCGGGTCTGGTCGTCGGTGATCTTGCGGGTGACGTCGCCCTGGCCCGCGGGCAGCGCGCCGGTCCGCAGCGGGTCCGTGCTCACCGCGCGCAGCGCGCCCCGGGCGACCACGGTCTCCGGCTGGTCGATGCTCGTCGGCACCACGCCGGACTGCTCCAGCACCAGGCGGGCCACCAGCGGGATGCGGCTGGACCCGCCGACGAGGAACACGCCGGCGAGGCCGCGCGGGTCGAGCCCGGCGTCGCGCACCGCCGTCACCACCAGCGCGGCGGCGCGCGTGAGCGGTGCGCTGATCAGGCGTTCGAGGTCGGTGCGGGTGACGTGGGCGTCGGGGAACGGCGGCGGCATCGGCACGTCGGTGTAGGCGTGCCGGGACAGGGTCTCCTTCGCGCCGCGCACGTCCTGGCGCAGCACCCGGCGCTTGCGGCGGTCGGACAGCTCCCGGCCCTCCACGAGCTGCCGCCACGCGTCCGGGTCGCCGGGTGAGACCAGGGAGCCGATGTGCTCCAGCAGCGCCTGGTCGACGTCCGCGCCGCCGAAGCCGGGGTCGCCCTTGGTGGCCAGCACGCGGAACGCGCCCCCCTGGCGGGCCACCACGCTCGCGTCGACCGTGCCGCCGCCGAGGTCGAGCACGGCCAGCGCCGCGCCGTCCGGGATGGCGTGGCTCGCCGAGTGGAACACCGCCGCCGCGACCGGCTCGGGCACCAGCCGCAGCTCCTGGCCGAGACCCCGGGCGGCCTGCAGCAGCACCCTGGTGCGGATCGCGCCCCAGTCGGCCGGGTGGGTGAGCACGAGCAGGTCGACCCGCGCGCCGCCGGCCACGTGCCGCGCCTCGTCGACGGCCCTGGTCAGCACGGCCCGCACGACGTCGACCACCGGCAGCACGCTGGAGCCGAGCAGCAGTTCGCCCTCGTCGACGCGGCGCTTGGGGTGCGGCTCGTAGCGGGACGGGTCCACCGCCGCCTGGCGTTCGGCCTCCTGGCCGACGAACAGCGTGCCGTCGGCCGCGGCGAACACGGCGGAGGGCACGATCGGCTGGCCGTCGACCACGACGACCTGCGGTTCGCGGCCGTGCAGGGACATGGCGACGCAGGTGCTGGACGTGCCGAAGTCCACCGCCACGCGCAAGCTCATCCGTCATCCCCTCGTCGGCCGGGGCGGGCCTGCATATGCATACCCCACCGGACCGACCCTCCGCTGCGGGGTCGGCGTCACCCGCGTCGGCCCCGCCGGTTCGCGCGCGACGCGCGACCAGGTCAGGACAGCAGCGCGCGGGCTTCGTCCGCCTCCGGCATGCCCATCTCCTCGGCCAGCTCCAGCGCTCGCCCCAGCGACGCCCTGTCCCCGGTGAGCTCACCGAGCAGCAGCCAGGTCCGCGCCTCGTCCGGCCGGTACCCGTACTGCCGCTGGGTCACCAACGCCGACTCGGCCGCCGAGCGCGCCGCGGCCAGGTCGCCGTGCGCCCGGTGCACCGCGGCGGACACCGTCCTGGCCCGCGCGCCGACCATCCGCGCGCCCATGGTCGAGGCCAGCTCCACGGCCCGGCCGACGGTCGAGGGCGCCGCCTCGTCGCCCGGGTCCACCGAGGCCACGCCGATGAGCGCGTGCACCTCGCCCAGCCGGTAGCCGCTCTCGATCGCGGCGCGCAGGGCGACCCGGTACCGCCGCGAGGCCGCGACGCGGTCGCCGAGCCGGTGCTCGACGCCGGCCAGCGTGTTCAGCGCGTCGACCGCGTTCCAGTTGTCGTCGGACTCCTCGGCGACGGCCAGCGACTCGCGCGCGAACCGCGCCGCCGCCGGGTAGTCGCCGAGGTGGCTCGCGATCACCGCCAGGTTGTCCAACGTCGCCGCCTGGCCCCGGCGCGCGCCGGCGTCGCGGAACAGCCGCAGCGCCTGCTCGCGGAGTTCGCGCGACCGGTGCGGGTCGCCCTCGGCCAGCTTGACCCCGCCGAGCACGTTGAGCACCACGGCCTGGCCGATCGGCGAGCCCGCCGTCACGAGCAGGTCGAGGGCCTCGCACAGGACCGACCTCGCCTCGACCAGGTCGCCGCAGTCGTACAGGGCCGTGCCGAGGTTGGACAGGCTGACCGCCTCGCCCCGCCTCGGCCCGATCGCCCGGTCCGCCGCGTGCGCCTGCCGGAACGTCCGCGCGGCCCGGACCAGCCGACCCTGCTGGTGGTGGACGCTGCCGAGACCGCCGAGGGCGATCGCCCGGCCCTTGGGCCAGGCGCCGCGGTCACCGAGGGCCACCACCCGCTGGTAGTGCTCGGCCGCCTCCTGGATCTGGCCCACCGAGTAGGCGTGGACCGCGAGGCACAGCCCCACGGCCATCTGCCCGACCTCGTCCGACGCCGACCGCGCGGCGGCCAGGGCGGCGCGGCCCGCGTCCGCCCAGCCGTCGAAGTGCCGGCGCGCCCAGGTGAACACCCGCATGCCGAACAGCAGGCGCCAGGACAGCTCGCGGGGCCCGTGACCGGCGGCGTCGGTGATCGCGGCGACCACGTTCTGCCGCTCGGCCGCCAACCACCGCGCCGCCGCCTCGCCGTCGGTGAACGAACCCGGGTCGACCTCCTCCTCGCCGGTGGTGTGCGGCGCGTGCGGGTACAGCAGCGCCGACGCCGACACGACCCGGCGGAGGTAGCCGCGGCACAGCCGCGCCCGGCCCTCGGCCGCCTCCGCCTCGCCGACGAGCCCGCGCGCGTACTCGCGGACCAGGTCGTGCAGCCCGTAGCGGCCCTGCCCGTCGTGCTGCACCAGGTTCGCGGCGGCGAGCCGGTCCAGCGCCCGGCCCGCGTCGTCGCCCGCGCCGGTCAGGTCGGCGACCGCGTCCCGGTCGAAGTCCGCCCCCGGCACGACGCCGAGCAGCCGGAACACCCGCCGCGCCGGGCCGTCCAACGCCCGGTGGGACAGGTCGAACGCGGTGCGGACGGCGGCCTGCGGGTCGTCCTCGACCGCGAGCCGCGCCACGCGGTCGCCGCCGCGCAGCGCCGCCAGGTAGGGGCCCAGGCCGTGCGCCGCCGCGTTCGCGACCGCGATGCGCAGCGCGAGCGGCAGGTGACCGCACAGCCGGGCCAGCTCCGCCAGGTCCGCCGGGTCGGCCTCGGGCACGGCCGCGCGCAGCAGGCCGGCGGACTCCTCCGGCGCGAGCACGTCCAGCCGCAGTGCGCGCGCACCGTCCAGTGCGGACAGCCCGCGCAGCTCGTTCCGGCTCGTCACGACGACCATGGACGAGGCCGTGCCGGGCAGCAGCGGTCGCACCTGCTCGGCCGACGCCGCGTTGTCCAGCACCACCAGGAACCGCCGGTCCGCGACCAGCGAGCGGTACAGGGCGACCAGCTCGTCCAGGCCCTCCGGGATCCGCTCGGCGGCCACGTCCAGCGCGCGCAGGAACCGGGCCAGCACCTGCTCCGGCCGCACCGGGCCGGCCGGGTCGTAGCCGCGCAGGTTCGCGAACAGCTGGCCGTCCGGGAACACCGGCCGGGCCCGGTGCGCCCAGCGCACCGCCAGCGCGGTCTTCCCGATCCCCGCCGAGCCGGTGACGGCGACGATCACGACGGAACCGGCGGCGGAGGACACCGCGTCGTCCAGCTCCGACAGTTGCGGCAGCCGTCCCGCGAACCCCGCCACGTCCGGTGGCAGCTGCCGCGGCGCCGGCGCCCGCGTGGCCACGTCCTCGGCGCGCAGCATGCGGCTGAACAGGTCCTGCAGCTCGGCGGACGGGTCGACGCCGAGCTCGTCGGCCAGCGCCTCGCGGATCTCGCGGTAGGCGGCCAGCGCCTCCGCCTGCCGGCCCGACCGGTACAGCGCCCGCATCAGCCGCGCCCACAGCCGCTCGCTGAGCGGGTGCCGCCGGGTCAGCGACCGCAGCTCGGCCACCAGCCCGTCCGTGCGACCGGCGTCGAGGTCGGCGTCGATCCGGCGCACGAGGACGTCGAGGCGTTCCTCCAGCAGCGGCACGACGTGCTCCCGGTGCAGCCAGTCCGACTCGACGTCGGACAGCGGGTCGCCCCGCCACAGCTCCAGCGCCTCGGCCGCCCGGCCCCGGTCGGCGAGTTCGCGGAACACGTGCAGGTCCAGCGAGCCCGGCGGGACCTCGGCGACGTAGCCCTTGGTGGTCGTGCGCACCACGTTCGCCTCGCCCAACGCCTGCCGCAGCCGCCGCACCACCATCTGCAACGTCGCCTTGGCCCGGTCCGGGTTTGGCGCGCCGCCGTCCCACAACCGGTCGACCAGCTCGTCCGCCGTCACCGGCTGGTTGGCCCGCAGCAGCAGGATCGCGAGCAGCACCCGCGCCCGCCCGGCGGGGATCGGCACGGGCACGTCGCCGTGCCGCACCTCCAGCGGTCCGAGGACGTTGAACCCGATCACCAGACCCCCTTGGACCACTCGGTGGAGAATCCTCTACGACACGCTCCAGGCGGCTATCCGGTTGCCCCGGCGCGGACCAGCCGCGCGAAGTCGAAGTCGTCCCGCACGCGGTCGGGCGTGGAGAGCGGGTGCGGCGCGGTCGGCGACACCCGCGCCTTGCCCGCCGGGACGAGGACGGGGCGGCCCGCGGACCCGACCCCCCGCAGGCCGAGCATCCCCGACTCGGTCGTCACCAGGCTTCCCCGCACGGTGACGAGTGTACCGGCGCGATCACGCGCCGTGACGTGACGTGACGGTCGGCTCATCTCCACGCGGCGGGTGAGGCCGTCGTGAGAGGTCTGTGAGGCCCTTCCAGCACAGTGGGGGCGTTCACCGCCGCGACCCCCAGTGGGCGCGGGACCGGCGGTTCGCACGAGGGGGGAAGCCGGTCCCGGTGGCAGGTGCTCGTCGAGGGGGGCGACGCGCCCGCCCTGCCCTCGCGCGGTGACGACCGGACCGCGGGCTCCGCCGCGCTCTGCGCCGAGGAGCCCGCGGTCTCGGTCGCGGAGGTCCGCCGCCGGCGCGATCTCGGTGAGCCGGCGCCACTCGGCCGAGGCGGATCGGGTCGGGTCGGGTCGCCGCGGGTCGGGCCGCTCGCCGTCCCACAGCCGCTCGACCGGCGGGCGCGGCCGGCGGCCCGTCGCCGCGCCACACCCGCAGCGGCCCGAGGACGGCGAAGCGGGTCAGCGGCCTGTCACGGCAGACCGGCCGCTTTCACCCGCAGCGCCTCGGCCGTGCCGTGGCCCAGCTCGTCCAGGATGTCCAGCGCCGCCCGCCACACCTCGCGGGCCGCGTCGTGGTCGCCCGCCAGCACGTGCGCGTCACCGAGCCGTTGCAGCGTCGCGGCCTCCTCGTAGCGGTCACCGCTCTCCCGGTAGCGCGGCAACGCCTCCCGGTAGCAGCGGACGGCCTCGGCCAGGTCGTGCAGGCGGTGGTGGACGTAGCCGAGGCTGTCCCACGTCGCCGCCTCCGCCAGCACGTCGTTGACCTCGCGGAACAGCACCAGGGCCCGGCCGCAGTCGGCCAGCGCCCGGTGCAGGTCCTCGCCGAGCATCGCGCGGGCCCAGCCGACGGCGTTGAGCGCGCGGGCCGTGCCGGCGCGGTCACCCAGCACCTCGAACAGCGCCAGCGCCCGCTCGGCGTGGTGCAGGGCCTCGTGCAGCCGCTCCCACGCCTCGTACAGCCCGGCCAGGTGGCGGTGGATGTGCGCCTGGCTCTGCCGGTCGCCCAGCTCGCGCGCCAGGTCGAGCGCGGCGGTGAGGTGGGCCTCCGACTCGGCGAAGCGCCGCAGCGTGATCAGGATGCGGCCGAGGGCCCGGTTGGTCGAGGCGAGCGCCACCCGGTCGTCCAGCCGCCGGGCCGCGGCCAGCGCCGTGTCGAGGCACCGCGCCTGCTCGTGCCAGAACGACCGCAGCCGGGCGAACGCCGTGGTCGTCCACGCCAACTGCCAGGCGTGGGTGTCGAACCCGTGCGCGGCGGCGTGCCCGACCGCGGCGAACAGCGACGCCCGCTCCAGGTCGAACCAGGCCAGCGCGTCGGCCCGCTCGGTCAGCTCCGTGACCACCACGCCCGGCGCCGGCTCGGCGATCGGCACCTCCTCGCGCTGCGAGTACAGCAACCGGTCGGCCGTGTTCGCGGTGTGCAGGTAGTGGTCGAGCAGCCGCCGCAGTGCTTCGCGCGGACCGCTCCGGTCCTCGTGCGCCGCGACCAGGTCACGTGCGCAGGCGTGCACCAGGTCGTGCAGCGTGAAGCGGCCCGGCGCCGGCTCCGCGATCATGTGCAGCCTGCTCAGCTCGCCCATCGCCCGGCGGGCGGCGGCCAGCGGCACACCGGCCAGGCTGGCCGCCGCCGGGATCGACACCTCGGGGCCCGCGTGCACGCCCAGCAGCAGGAACATCCGGGCCGCGGCCGGGCTCAACCGCTCGTAGGACCAGGAGAACACCGTCTTGACGCTGGTCGTCGCCTCGCCCGTGTCGAGCGCCTCCAGCCGGGTCCGCTCGTCGGCCAGCTCGCCCGCCAGCGCCCGCAGCGCGAAGGACGGGTGCGCCGCCGCGCGGGCCGCCACCACCGACAACGCCAGCGGCAGCCCGGCGCAGTGCCCGATCAGCTCGCCCACCGCGGCCGGCTCGGCCCCGACCCGCTCCTCCCCCAGCTGCCGCACCAGCAGCGCGGTCGCCTCCCCGTCGGACAGCACGCCGAGCGGCAACGACTGCGCCCCCTCGCGCACCACCAGCCCGTCGAGCTGGTTGCGGCTGGTCACCAGGGCCAGGCAGCGCGACCCGCTCGGCAGCAGCGGGCGCACCTGCTCGCTGTCCGCCGCGTTGTCCAGCACCACCAGCACCCGGCGCTCGGCCAGCAGGCTGCGGTACAGGCCGACCTGCTCGTCCAGCCCGGACGGCACGCGCTCCGGCGCCACGCCCAACGCGCCGAGGAACCCCCGCAACGCCTCGTCCGGGCCCATCGGCACACCCGTCGGGTCGAACCCGCGCAGGTTCACGTAGAGCTGGCCGTCCGGGAAGCGGTGCGCGCTCTGGTTCGCCCAGTGCAACGCCAACGCCGTCTTGCCCACGCCGGCCGTGCCGCTGATCGCCGCGATCACCACCGCGCCCGCCGACGCCGTGTCGAGCAGCTCCCACAGCACGGCCAGCTCGCCGTCGCGGCCGACGAAGAACCGGGTGTGCAGCGGGAGCTGCCGCGGCTTGTTCGAGGCGCCGCGGGTGTTCGGGCGCGCGACGACCGGCGCGGTGAGGATCCGCTGGTGCACCTCCTGCAACCGCGGCCCCGGGTCGACGCCGAGCTGCTCGGCCAGCAGCCCGCTCACCGACCGGTAGGCGGCCAGCGCCTCCGCCTGCCGGTCCGACCCGGAAAGCGCTTCCATCAACTGGCCCCAGAACCGCTCGCGCAGCGGGTGCTCGCGGGTCAGCGACCGCAGCTCCGGCACCACCTCCGCGGAGCGGCCCGCCGCCAGGTCCAGGTCGAGCCGCCGTTCCAGCGCGTCGAGGCGCTCCTCCAGCAGCGGCGCGACGTCCTCGCCGTGCAGGACGTCCGACGGCACGTCCGACAGCGGCGCGCCGCGCCACAGGCTCAGGGCCTCGCCCAGCCGGTCGCGGTCGACCAGCTCGCGGAACCGGTGCAGGTCCAGCGCGCCCGGCGGCACGTCCGCCGCGTACCCGCCGGTGGCGGTGCGGACCACGTTGGCCGCGCCGAGCGACTGGCGCAGCCGGGTCACCACCATGTGCAACGTCGCCTTGGTGCGGCCCGGGTTCACCGACCGGCCGTCCCAGAGCCGGTCGACCAGGATGTCCATCGGCACCACGCTGCCCGCGCGCAGCAGCAGGCTGGCCAGCAGCACCCGGGCCTTGCCCGTCGGCAGCACCACCTGCCTGCCGTCGTGCCAGACCTCCAGGGGCCCGAGCACCTTGAACTCAGTCTCCACGTCACCCCCCGTACGTGCGGGGCGAAGCATAAAGCAACAGACCGACACTTTCCGGGCACCGTGCGTCAGCGACGAGCGCCGCGACCGGCGCCGGCGGGGCCCGCAAACGCGGGAAGGCCCCGCCGGAGCGAGGCCTTCCCGTCGTGCGCGGTACCCGTCAGTCCGGGTCGATCCACGCCAGCTGGACGCGCTGCTGCCCCAGCTTGCGGGTGACCAGCGTGCCCCGGCCGGGAGGCTGCGGCGACGCCTTGAGGTTGCCCACGATCGCCCCTTCCTCCTTCGAGCCGGAACCCACCATGATCGGCGCCGAGATCTCCTTGAGCTTGCCCAGGATCGGGTCGTACATCGCCCGCGACGCGCCACCCATGCGCCGCACCGCGATGATGTGCAGGCCCACGTCCTTCGCCTGCGGGATGAACTCCGCCAGCGGCTGCAACGGGTTCTGCGAACCCTGCGGCGCGACCAGGTCGTAGTCGTCCACGACCACGAACAGCTCCGGGCCCTTCCACCAGGACCGGTTCTTCAACTGCTCCTGGGTGACGTCCGGGCCGGGCAGGCGGTTGGCCATCGACCCCCGCACGTCCTTGATCATGTCCGTGAGCTGCGCCGAGGACACCGCGTAGGACAGCAGGTGGTCGGTCTCGATGTAGCCGAGCATGGTGCGCCGGTAGTCGACCAGCATGATCAGCGCCTCGGACGAGGTGTAGCTGGTCATGATGCCGCGCACGATGGCGCGCAGCAGGTTCGTCTTGCCCGACTCGCCGTCGGCCAGCGCCATGAAGTGCGGGTCGGCGTCGAAGTCCAGGTACACCGGCGCCAGCTCGTCCTCGTTGACGCCGATCGGCACCAGGTGGCCCCGGTTCGGCCGCTGCTGCTGCACCTGGGCCATGAAGTCGTGGTAGGGCAGCAGGTCGGGCAGCAGGCGGACCTGCGGCGCGCGCGGGCCCCGCCAGGCGTTGCCCACCTTGGCGATCATGTCCTGCACGCCCGCCGCCACGTTCTCCGCGTCCGACGAGGCATCGATGCGCGGCAACGCGGTCAGGAAGTGCAGCTTCTGCGGCGACAGACCGCGACCCGGGCGGCCCGGCGGCACGTTGACCGCGACCTTGCGGTCCACCTCGGACTCGCTGACGTCACCGAGGCGCAGCTCGAACCGCGTGCCGAGCAGGTCCTTCATCGCGGGCCGGATCTCCGCCCACCGGTTCGCCGCCACCACCACGTGCACGCCGTAGGACAGGCCCTGCGCGGCCAGCGCCTGGACCGCGGGCTCCAGCGCCTCGAACTCCTGCCGGAAGTTCATCCAGCCGTCCACGACCAGGAACGCGTCGCCGAAGTCGTCGTCACGGATCTCGCCGCGCCGCCTGCGGTTGCGGAACTCGACCATCGAGTCGATGCCCTGCGCGCGGAACCGCTGCTCGCGCTCGGTGATCAGGCCCGACAGCTCTGCCACCATCCGGCGCGCCTTGTCCACGTCCAACCGGCTGGCGAACCCGCCGACGTGCGGCAGGTTCTCCAGCGACGCCAGCGTGCCGCCACCGAGGTCGAGGCAGTAGAACTGCACTTCCTGCGGCGTGTGCGACAACGCCATGGACGTGATCAGCGTGCGCAGCATCATCGACTTGCCCGACTGCGGACCGCCGACGATCGCGCCGTGGCCGGCCGCGCCGGAGAAGTCCGCCCACAGCAGGTCGCGCCGCTGCTCGAACGGCTTGTCGACCACGCCGAGCGGCACCTGGAGCTTGCCGTTGGAGAAGAAGCCGGGCGCGGTCAGGCCGCGGTCCTCGGTCGCCTGCAGCGGCGGCAGCAGCGTGTCCAGCGACGGCGGCTCGTTCAGCGGGGGCAGCCACACCTCGTGCGCCGGCGGGCCCTGGCCCACCAGCCGCTCGACGATGACCTCGAGCTCCGAGGGCTCGTTCGAGTCCTCTTCCTTCTTCTCCTGCTTGACGGGCTCGATCGGCTTGATCGGCTCCTTGGGGATCTCGATGTAGTCCGGCACGAAGTAGCGGGGCCGCTTGTCGCTGGTCACCGGCGCGGACGGGCCCGCGACCTGCAACCCGGCCGGCCGGTAGGGGCCGGACACGTACAGCGCCTTGAACCGGGTCAGCGGCGAGCCCTGCACGCCCAGGTACCCCGAGCCCGGGATGGGCGGCAGCTCGTAGGCGTCCGGCACGCCGATCGCGGCGCGCGACTCGGCGGCGGAGAACGTCTTCAGACCGATCCGGTAGGACAGGAACGTGTCCAGGCCGCGCAGCTTGCCCTCTTCCAGCCGCTGCGACGCCAGGAGCATGTGCATCTGCAGCGACCGGCCGACGCGGCCGATCTGCAGGAAGATGTCGATGAAGTCCGGCTTCGCCGTCAGCATCTCGGAGAACTCGTCGATGCAGATGAACAGCGCCGGCAGCGGGTCGAGGTCGGCGCCGTTCTCCCGCGCCTTCTCGTAGTCCCACACGTTCTTGTAGTTGCCCTTGGCCAGCACTTCCTGGCGCCTCGACACCTCGCCGGCGATGGCGTCCTTCATGCGGTCGACGAGGGTCAGGTCGCCCGCCAGGTTGGTGATCGTCGCCGCGACGTGCGGGGCCTTGTCCAGGCCGAGGAACGTCGCGCCACCCTTGAAGTCGACCAGGATCATGTTGAGCGAGGTCGACGAGTGCGTCGCCAGCATGCCCAGCACGAGCGTGCGCAGGAACTCGGACTTGCCGGAACCGGTCGCGCCGATGCACAGGCCGTGCGGGCCCATGCCCTCCATCGCGGCTTCCTTGATGTCCAGCTCGACCTGCTGACCGAACTCGCCGATGCCGAACGGCACCCGGTAGCGGTCGCGCACCGGCCGGGGCCGCCACGCCGCCTGCACGTCGAAGGTCATCGGGTCGCCCGGGATGCCCAGGAACTCCAGCAGCGGCGGGTTGTTGCTCATCGACAGCGGGTCCTCGTCGCTGCCGCCCGCGTCCACGCCGCCGATCCGGTACGGCGACAGCCGCCGGGCCAGCGCCTCGGCCTCGACCACGCTCAGCCAGTCCGGCGCGCCGAACCACTCCACGCCGCTGGCGCTGCGCGCGCCGAGCTTGCCGTCCTCGATCACCAGCCGCAGGCCGCGACGTGCGGTGAGGTTGCCCAGGGACTCGGACAGGTCGAACAGCGTGACGCCGACCAGCCCCTCCTCCAGGATGATCTGCTCTTCCCGGGTGACGTCGCCGTCGTCGATCAGGATCACGATGTGCGGCTGGTCGGCGGGCGGCGGCGCGTTGCGGGTGAACCGCTGCCGGTCGCGCAGCTGCTCGTCCAGCATCTGCTCGACCTCGGCCAGCGAGCCCGCCATCATCCGCATCTGCCCGATGCCGTCGACGATCGCCGGGTGCTGCACGTGCGGAAGCCACTTCATCCACTCCCACTCGGCCTTCGTGCGGCCGGTGGTGACGACGGCGACCAGCAGGTCGTCCGGCGAGTGGAAGGTGACCATCTGGGCCAGCAGGGCGCGGGCCAGGCCGCGCTTCTCCTCGATCTCGCCCAGCAGGCCGACGGCGGCGAAGCCGCGCAGCGCGATGGAGATCGGCAGGTCGGGCACCAGCGAGTGGGCGCGCACGAACCGGCGCAGCGCCAGCGTCGCGATCGGCTCCAGCTCCTCGACCGGACCGGTCTGCGGCGGCACGAGCCGGGTCGCCAGCCGCTGCGAGCCGCGGCCCGCGCGCAGGTGGCAGAAGTCGGGGTCGTTCTGCCGGCGCTCCCACATGCGCCGGGTGGTGGCCAGCGACCACAGCATCTGCGGGTCGGGGTGGACCCACTCGCGCTCGGCGCGCTGCTCGTTGGCGGCCTCGCGGGCGCGGTCGCGCATCTGGCCGAGGTAGCGCAGGTAGTCCTTGCGGTCCTCGTTCATCTCGGCCTTCTTCTGGCCCTTGCCGCCGCCCATGCCGCCGGCCATCATGCCGATGGTCGAGACCAGCATCATGCCGGGCATGATCATCGCAGCGGGGCTGCGCCCGCTGTAGCTGAACATCAGCACCATCATGCCGACGGACGACACGATCATGACGACGGGCATCGCCTTCATCATGATGTTGCCGGGGATGACCCGCGGCACCTCGGGCGGCGGTTCGAGGTGGACCTCACCGCCCGGCGGGCGGGGAGCGGCGAGGCGTGCCGTGCGCTTGAACTGCAGCGTGCTCACCTGACAGGCACCTCTTCAGCGTCGATCCGTAAACGTTCAGCCCGACTGCGCTCGAAATCCCGATCCGGGCGTGTGGGCCCGCCACAGTCGCACCGACACTATGGCGCATCGGAACCCCGCACGACGGGGGGTCGGGCAAATCCGCGGCCAACGTGTTGTGACGTGTTGCGCGGAACAGCCCAGCCGCGACGCCCGCTGCCCCCATACTGGGTCGGCTCCTCCGCAGGGGCGGGCCGAAGCGCGTCCGACCGGACCAATAGGGTCGGGACGGACCACAGCACACACTCATCAGGACTTAGGGGGCGCTGGTGGCGACCGGAACGACGGTGTTCAGCCGGGTGACGGTGGTTGCGCCGCGAACGCGTATCGACGTCGCGCTGCCCGCCGACGTCGCGGTGGCCGACCTGCTGCCGATGCTGCTGGACATGGCCAAGGAGGCCACTCCGGACGGTGGCGTGCGGCACGGCGGTTGGGCGTTGGCCAAGCTGGGCGAGGGCCCGCTGGACCCCAGCCGCACGCTGGCCTCGCTCGGCGTGGTCGACGGCGAGCTGCTGCAGCTGCGCAAGCGCAACGAGAACCCGCCGCCCCCGCTGTACGACGACGTGGTCGACGCGATCGCCGAGTCGGACCCGGACAGCTTCCGCCCGTGGACCAAGGACACGGCACGCCGCTACGGCCACCTCGCGGGCGCGCTGGCGCTGGTCACGGCCGCCATCGCGGTGCTGATGGCCGGACCGCTCGCGGGCGGCGGCAACCTCGTGCCGGCGATCTGCGCGGGTGTGATCGCCATCGCGTCGCTCATCGCGGGCGCGGTCGTGGCGCGGTCCTACAACGCCACCGGCACGGGCGTGCTGATCGCCGCCGCGGGCGGGCTCCCGATGGCCTACGTCGCGGGCCTCTACATCGTGCCCGGCGAGATCGGCCGGCCGAGCCTGCTGCTGGCCAGCGTGCTGGTGCTGATCTTCGCCTCGGCGTCGATCATGCTGATCGGCCGCGGCATCACGGTGTTCATCGCCGCCGCCACGGCCGGCGCGCTGAGCGGTCTCGCGTTCCTCATCGGCATCTTCGTGGACCACCCGGTGCAGGGCATCGCGGCGGCCACCGCGGCGGTCTCGCTCGCCGCCCTGTCCGTGCTGCCCCGGTTGACGATCCAGCTGGCCAAGCTGCCGCTGCCGACCGTGCCGGGCAGCGCCGAGGACCTCAAGGAGGACACCGGCTTCCCGGAGTACTCCGTGATCGAGCGGCGCACCGCCAACGCGCACGAGTACCTGACCGGCATGATCATCGGCTGTGGCGGCGTCGCCGCCCTGTTCGCCGTGATCGCCGCGGGCGACGGCTCCATCTGGGGCCCGCTGCTGGCGATCGTGGTGACGCTGGTGCTGCTGCTGCGCGGCCGGGCCTACGCCAACGGCGCGCAGGCGGTGGCGCTGCTGGCCAGCGGCATGGTCGCGGGCGCGGGCGTGCTGCTCGGGTGGCTGGTGCAGTCCACCCCCGGCGACCGGCTGCTGTACGTGTTCGGCACCCTCGTGGTGGTCGGCGCGGGCGCGCTGGTGCTCGGCGTGATCTTCCCCAACCAGAAGTTCTCCCCGGTGCTGCGCCGCACGGTCGACGTGCTGGAGGCCATCCTGATCGCCGCGGTGCTGCCGCTGGCGCTGGCGGTGATGGACCTCTACGTGGCCATGCGCCAGCTCATCCCCGCGTGAGGCCGTGATGCGCATCCGCAAGATCGCCGCCCTGACCGCGGCGGCGGTCACCCTGGTGACGGCGCCCGGCGCGCACGCCCAGCCGTCGACGACGACCCCGGCCGCCCCGGCCCGGCTGAACTCGCAGCCGCCGCCGGTGGACCGGTCGTTCCTGCGCGCGCCCGAACCGCCCGTCGAGGACGTCGACTACCAGCCGAAGACGCAGTGCATCACGTCCAACACCGGCGACCGCCCCATCCCGAACAAGCCGTGGGGCCAGATGCAGCTGCGCCTGGAAGAGGCGCACCGGTTCGCCACCGGCAAGGACATCAAGCTCGCCATCATCGACACCGGCGTCAACAAGGACCACCCGCGGTTGCAGGGCCGGGTCGTGGCGGGCGGTGACTACGTGGAGACCGAGAAGCGCGGCGTCAGCGACTGCGACGGCCACGGCACCGAGGTCGCGGGCGTCGCGGCGGCCAGCCGCGACGAGGCGACCGGGTTCGTCGGCGCCGCGCCCGAGGCGACCGTGCTGGCGTTCCGGCAGACCAGCAACAGCTTCAAGTTCGACGACCCGAAGAAGCAGGACAACCGGCCGTCAGCGGGCAAGGTCGGCACCCTGGCGAAGGCCATCGTCTCGGCGGTGGACCAGGGCGCGAGGGTCATCAACATCTCGCTCACCGCGTGCGCCCCGCCGGCCGAGCCGAGCAGCGGGGAGCGCGAGCTGCAGGCCGCGATCAACTGGGCGGTGAACGACAAGGACGTCGTCATCGTGACCGCCGCGGGCAACATCGACCCGGACAGCGGCTGCCAGGGGCAGAACGACGGCCAGGACCCGAACCGGGTCAACGTGGTCGCGTCGCCGCCGTGGTACGCCGACGACGTGCTGTCCGTGGCGTCGATGAACGCGGAGGGCGGCGTGTCGCCGTTCTCGGTGTGGGGCCCGTGGGTCAGCGTGGCCGCGCCGGGCGAGAACATCGTCACGCTCGACCCCGCGGGCAAGGGCCTGACGAACGCGAACTTCGAGAGCGGCCGGCCCGTCCCGATCCAGGGCACGAGCTTCGCCTCGCCGTACGTGGCGGGCGTGGTCGCGCTGGTGCGCGAGCGGTTCCCCGACCTGACCGCGAGGCAGGTCATGAACCGCATCAAGTCGACCGCGCAGCACCCGGGCAACCCGAACGGCCGCGACCACAAGATCGGCTACGGGATGATCAACCCGGTGGCCGCGCTGACCGCCGAGCTGCCGCTGGAGGAGTCCGGCGCGAAGCAGGCGGCGCCGGAGCAGCTGATCACCAACCTGGGCCCGCTGAACCCGCCGAGCAGCACGCCGATGATCGTGGCGCTGTCCGGCACGGGCGCGGGCGTCGGCCTGCTCCTGCTGACGATGTTCATCGTGCACACCGTGAACCGCAACCGCGCCAGGCGCCTCCCGGCCCCGAAGCGCTCCGTGATCTAGACGAGGTGCGGGAGGGCCGCCCAGCGGCCCTCCCGCGTGTCCTACGTTCGGAACGCGCGTGTCCTACGTTCGGAACACCCGAGTTGAACGCTCAGGAACGCGCGCGGGCCCGTCAGTCCTCGCCGAGCACCGGCGGGGCCGACTTCTTGGGCTTGCCGAAGACCTGTTCGGTCGAGCCGGCCAGCTGGACCTTCGACTTGTGCTCCTTGTCGCCGCCCTGCTGGCCGCCGGCGCCCATGCCGCCCATCATGCCGCCGCCCATCATCCCCGCGCCGCCCGCCGCCGGAGCGGCCGAACCACCCGCCGCGGCGGCCGCCGGACGTGGGGCGGACTCCGTCGGTCGCGGCTCGGCCACGCCCGTCGACCCGCCGGGCTGCATCCGCTCCGCCGAGTCGCCGCCGGGGACCCCGCCGCCACCACCGCCGGGCACGCCACCACCGCCGGCCACGCCACCACCGCCACCGGGCACGCCACCGCCACCGCCCGGCACGCCGCCGCCACCGGACCCACCGGCGGCGGCCGGCTTCGTCCCGGCGGGCGGGGTGGCCGCCGGCTCCGGCGCGGCCGGTCTCGCCGGCGCGGTGAACGACCAGTCCTGCTCGGGGTACCTGTGCTCCATCTTCACGTCGGCGAAGTCGTCCGAACCGGACACGCCGTCGCACAGCCGCAGGAACGCCTCCAGCACGTCCCGCACGGACTCGTGCAGCTCCTTCGCCGGGTCGTGCAGCTCGTCCAACGCCTCCATCACGCGCCGGTCGCCGTCCACCGGCAACGCCGCCGCGCCGGACACCGCGTCGGCCGCCTCGGCGAACACCCGGGACATGTCCTGCACGATCCCGCGCACGCCCTCGGCGGTCTGGTCCAGCGCCTCGGCCATCGCGTGCATCGCGTCGGACATGTCGTGCCCGGCCAGGCCGACCTTCTGCATGTGGTCCACGAACGCGTCCGCGTCCTTGCCCTGCCACGCCGAGTCGAGCTTGCCGAGCGGCTTGGTCAGGTCGCGCGTCACGTGCTCGGCGACGAGGCCGGCCTTGCGCCAGCGCTCGGCCTCCTCGTTCAGGTCGTTCCAGTCGCCCAGGACCGGCGCGAAGTAGTCCGCCACGAGGTCGCGCACGCCC
Organism: Saccharothrix sp. 6-C; assembly: GCF_016695385.1. Classification (NCBI taxonomy): domain Bacteria; kingdom Bacillati; phylum Actinomycetota; class Actinomycetes; order Pseudonocardiales; family Pseudonocardiaceae; genus Saccharothrix; species Saccharothrix sp. 6-C. Next base: position 7,832,392 of record NZ_CP064192.1, read on the forward strand.
AGCCGCCTGCTGATCCCGGACAGGTAGTCGAGCTCCGGCCCCACCTCGGCGGCGATCTGCCTGCCGTCCTTGCCCCGCATCAGCTCAACCCCGCCCGCCGGTCGACCGCCTGGATCAACGCCACCGCGTCGTCGTCCTGGGCGCCGTAGTGCTCGGCCACGTCGTGCAGGCCCTTCGCCGCGGACGTCAGCACCTCGCACGCCCGGTCGAGCTGCTGGTGGAGCAGCCCCGCGGCCCGGCCGTAGGCCTCCGCGCTGCGCAGCGTCCGCCCCAGCTCGCCGAAGCTCTGCGGACGCATCGGCGCTTCCCTGAGCTCGGACCGCGCGCGGGTCAGCTCCTCGGCCGCCTCGTCGACGCGCTTCGCGTACAGCTCCAGCCAGCGCGGGTCGACCGAAACCTGCCTGCCGCCCGCCGGCCCGCGTGTGACCTCGTTCACCCGGACACCTCCTGCTCCCTCTGACGGGAACCGGCCCACGCCGGTTCCCCCAAAGGGCTCAGCAATACCGGCTCAGCCGCCCTGCTTCTGGGCCTTCTCCTCGGGCAGCAGGCCGTTGTTCTTCGGCACCGGGATCGAGTCCCAGCTGCGCGAGGCGTCGTTGCGGTTGAGCTGCGGCCCGTTCGGCAGCAGCCGCAGGATCGACTCCGGTCCGGGGGAGAACCCGTCCACGCCGAGGCCCAGCGCGCCGCTCGTGGTGGTGTCCGGGACGCCGTACTTCACGCCGCGGCCGGTGATCAGGTGGATCGGGCCGCTGTCGAAGTCCTGGGTGGACGTCGCGCTGCGCACCACGGCCGACTTGCCCGGCGCCATCACGAACTGGCTGACGACCTCGCCGGTCGCGCCGACCTGGTTGATCTCCACCGGCACCACGCCCGACGGGATCGGCAGCGACGGCGCGATGGTCACCTTGGTGTGCTGCGACCTGTTGTCCGAGGACACGTTCTGCGCCTGCCAGCCGAGGCAGATGACCCGGTTGTTCTGGTTCGGCTCCAGGACCTCGGGCACGTCCGGCGGGTAGTCGGCGAAGTCGAGCAGCTCGACGGTCGGCGCGCTGTTGGTCCGCGCGATGTCGACCAGCTTGGGCTCCGCGCCCTGCGCGTAGGCCGCGCGGAGCAGGTCGGCCGCGGCCCGGCTGATCTTCTGCAGGCCGTCCTTGAGCGCCACGTGGAACTCGGAGTCGGCGCCGGAGCGGCGGACCTCGATCACGGCGCCGATCTTCAGGTTCTCGCCCTGGACGTAGGTCACGTTCTGGCCGCGGCCCGGGATCTCGGGGGCCACCAACGGCTTCGCCTCGGGAATCGCGTTGAGCAGGCCGGAGCTGATCGCGCGCGGCTTCTTCTGGCTCAGGTTCAGCGCCGTGCGGACCTCGGCGTTGGTGAGGTCGACCTTGGCGCGCACGGTGGACGTCGAGGTGATCTTGGAGTTCACCGGCGCCTTGTAGATCAGGTACGCCTGCTTGTCGTCGGTGCCCGCGCGCACCAGCAGGGCGCGGTTGCCGTCGAGCAGCTCGCCGCCGCCGCTGAAGCCCGCGAGGACGGTGGTGGTGAACTTACCCGGCGCGGACGGGTCGTTCAGCGACTCGTCCAGCTGCAGGGTGTCGCACACCGACCAGTCCGGGCCGACCCGGTCGGCGGGCTTGGGCAGCACGTCCGGCCCGTCGGGGATGCCGGTCAGCCGGCCCTTGGGCAGCTTCGCCAGGGCCTTCTCGCTGACCAGCTTCGGGTCGCCGCCCGCGACCTGCGGCCCCATGTTCACCTGGCCCGCCGCCGCGTCGCCGCCCGCGACCGCCGCCTGGCCCTTGTCCGGGTTCGACCGCTGCAGCAGCAGCAGCCGCGCGGAGGCGAGGTTCGTCATCGGGATCAGCGTCTTGGTCGTGCCGACCGTGTGCACGACGTAGACCTGGCCGGTCTCCTTGGAGATGGCGATCTGCGTCTGGTCGTCGACCTGCGGGTCCGGCGAGAAGAAGCCGAAGATGAGGAAGCCGAGCAGCCCGATGACGCCGAGCAGGACGCCCACCGCGGTCGCGCGCGAGTGCGTGCGCATCGGGTCGTGCAGCATCACCGCGTCTCTGCGCACCAGGGCGGACTGCATCCTGCGCAGCACGAAGCGGTAGGCCTGGACCTGTGACTTGGTGGTGGGTGTTGATGCCATTCTCGGCTCGCTGCTCTCCCAGTCGCGGTACGGTCTGCACGATAGCCGGACGGCGGGTGGTCCGTGTGCGGGTTGGTCAGACCCGGTCGGTCCCCACCCGGCGCACGCCGACGGAAAGAGAACCAGAGCGGATGTCCGTGACCACCCCACATCCGGGCCAGCCCAACCCCGCCATGGCACGCGCGCAGGCAGCCGGCGGCGCCGTGCGCGCCGCGCTGCTCCGGGCGCGTCGCCGCACCGCGGGCGCGAGCCTGGGCTCCCTGCCGGTCGCCAACCTGGTCGTGCTCGAGGTCGGCGTCGCCATCGGCCTGGTCCTGCTCGCCGTCGGCGCCACCGGCGACACGGTCGCCCCCGTGCCGATGTACGTCGCGGGCGGCATCGTGCTGATCGCCCTCATCATCGCCTTCACCAGGTCGCGGGGTCGCTGGCTGACCCAGTGGATCGGCCTGGTGGTGCGCTACAGCTTCCGCTCGCACGGCCGCACGGCCAAGCGCACCGGCCCGGTGGAGATGAAGCCGCCGTCGGAGGAGGAGTCCTCGGTCATCGGCCCGGACGACCCGCGCGTGGCGTTGCTGCGCCTCGCGGTGCCGGACCTGGTGGTGGCACGGGGCGTCGACCACGAGCGCCGGCCGCTGGGCATGGCCTGGCACCAGGGCGCGTGGACCGCCGTGCTGCTGGTCGACCCGGCGCCGGGCCTGATCACCGCCGTGGGCAGCGCGCCGTCGCTGCCGCTGGGCGCGCTCGCGCCGACGTTGGAGGACCGCGGTGTGGTGCTCGACGCGATCTCGGTGATCTGGCACTGCTACCCCGGCAGCGCGGCGCTGCCGTCGAACTCGCCCGCGCTCAACTCCTACATGGAGGTGCTCGGCCCGCTGCCCGCCGCGGCCCGCCGGACCACGTGGATCGCGGTGCGGCTGGACCCGCGCCGGTGCGCGGCGGCGATCCGGGAGCGCGGCGGCGGCGTCGTCGGCGCGCACCGGGCGTTGATCGGCGCCCTGTCCCGCGTGCGCAACGCCCTGGAGTCGACGGGCGTGTCGATCCGGCCGCTCGACCCCGACGAGCTGATCCGCGCGGGCATCTCGGCGGCCGAGCTGACCTCGGTGGCCGGGTCGAACAACTCGGTGTCGTTGCGGGAGAAGTGGTCCGGTGTGACGGCCGGTGGCGTAGGCCACGCCAGCTACGCGATCACCGGCTGGCCGTCCAAGGGCATGCGCAACAACCTGAACGCGCTGACCGGCGTGCGGGCCCTGTCCTCGACGCTGTCCATGACGATCTCGCCCAGCAGCGAGCAGGGCCAGGTCGGCCTGCGCGGCATGGTGCGGGTGAGCGCGCGGACGCCGACCGAGCTGAACCGCGCCGACGACCGGCTCAAGGCGTTGGCCGACAAGCTCGACATCACGCTGACCCCGTTGAACGGCCTCCAGGTCGCCGGGCTGGCCGCGACGCTGCCGCTCGGAGGTGTGGCGTGAGCAACTCCCGCTTGTTGGACTCGCAGGGCAAGGGCGTGGCGCCGGAGTTCCTGGTGTCGCCGCAGATGCTGGACGTGGTGAGCCCGTCGGGCGACCGCGGCGGCATGGTGCTCGGCTCGGGCCTCCAGGGCGAGCCGCTGACGATCTCGGTGCTGCGGTCCGCGCCGACCCGCATGGTCGTGGTCGGCGGGCTGTACCTGGCGCGGCAGATCGCGCTGCGGGCCATGGCGACCGGCGCGTGGATCACCATCGCGACGGGTCGCCCGGCGGCCTGGCAGCCGGTGGTGCGCGCGGCGGGCGCGGGCGCGGACGGCCGCCCCTCGCCGCTGGTGCAGCTGCGCCGGCTGAGCCCGGTCGAGCTGCCGCGGCCGTCGGAGGACAGCCCGCTGCTGGTCGTGCACGACGGCGGCCACGTGCCGCAGGAGTTGTTCCCGCCGCGGTCGCCGTGGCAGACCACGATGTACGTGCTGCCCTATTTGCACCCCCAGGCGGCGACCACCGCGAATTCCGCGGACCTCGTGCTGCTGCAACGGCTGCCGGTCGGGCAGGCCCAGTTGGCGTCGCAGATCTGGCGGCTGCCGCCGCAGATGGCGCACCAGCTCACCACGCTCAAGGACGACCAGGTGATCGCGCTCGGCACGAACCTGTGGCGGCCGTTGCGGCTGGTCACCACCCCCGGTGAGCAGCAGATCCTCGGTGCGGTCCGCCGCGGCGACTGACCCGCGCGAGACCGCCGACGTGCCCCCGGACGAATGTTCGGGGGCATATTTCTTGTGCGCGGTCCAGTGACTGTCCGCATCCATTCGTTCACAGCACGACCAAAACTGTGGACGAGCCGTTCGCCGGTTGATGCGGATAAATTCTTGCGCCCCACCCGCGAAGCGAACTAGGAACAACTCACCGTGCCCGGTCGGTCGCGGGGGCGACACCGACCGGGCGCCCACCCTGCGAAGAGGAGACCCCCGTTATGGCAGACGTTCGCGCGTCCTGGACGAGACGGTTGGCCGGTGTCGGGCTGGCCACGGGCACGGCGTTCGCGGTCACGGCCGCACTGACCACCTTCAGCTCCGCCGCCACCGAGGCCAAGATCATCGGGTTGGGCGCGCCCAACGCGGTCAAGGACAGCTACATCGTCGTGCTCAAGGACATGAGCACGAGCAGCGTCGCCACGCTGAGCGACAAGTACCGGGCGAACGTCAAGCACACGTACACGAGCGCGCTGCGCGGCTTCTCGGCGACGATGACCGAGCTGCAGGCCCGCAAGCTGGCCGCCGACCCGTCGGTGGCCTACGTGCAGCAGGACGGCGAGGTCTCGATCTCCGCCACGCAGGCGCCGACCCCGTCGTGGGGCCTGGACCGGATCGACCAGGCCGCGCTGCCACTGGACAACTCCTACACCTACCCGAACGAGGGTGAGGGCGTCACCGCCTACATCATCGACACGGGCATCCGGTTCTCGCACAGCGACTTCGGCGGCCGCGCCGTGACCGGTCGCGACACCGTCGACAACGACGCCGACGCCACCGACTGCAACGGCCACGGCACGCACGTCGCGGGCACGGTCGCCGGCACCAAGCACGGCGTGGCGAAGAAGGCCAAGCTGGTCGGCGTGCGGGTGCTGAACTGCGCGGGCTCCGGCACGTACGCGGGCGTCATCGCGGGCATCGACTGGGTCACCGCGAACGCGGTCAAGCCCGCGGTCGCGAACATGTCGCTCGGCGGCGGCGCGGACGCCACGGTCGACCAGGCCGTGCGCAACTCCATCGCGTCGGGCGTGACCTACGGCCTCGCGGCGGGCAACGAGAACGGCGCGAACGCGTGCAACGTGTCGCCGGCGCGCACGCTGGAGGCGATCACGGTCGGCTCCACGACCAACACCGACGCCCGGTCGTCGTTCTCCAACATCGGCACCTGCCTGGACATCTTCGCGCCGGGCACCAACATCACCTCGGCCTGGTACAGCAACGACACCGCCACCAACACGATCAGCGGCACGTCCATGGCGACGCCGCACGTCGTCGGCGCGGCGGCCGTCTACCTGGCCGCGAACCCGACCGCCACGCCGGCGCAGGTGCGCGACGCCCTGGTCAACGGCGCGACGAACGGCGTGGTCGGCAACGCGGGCACCGGCTCGCCGAACAAGCTGCTGCGCCTGGTCGGCACGTCCACCCCGCCGCCCGGCGGCTGCCCGGCCAAGACCAACGCGACCGACGTGGCCGTGCCGGACCTGGGCACCGCGTCCAGCCCGATCGCGGTGACGGACTGCGGCGGCAAGGCCGGCGCGTCGGCCACCGTCGAGGTGCACGTCAAGCACACGTACCGGGGTGACGTGGTGGTCGACCTGGTCACGCCGAGCGGCGCGGTCAAGCAGCTGAAGGTGCAGTCCGGTTCGGACAGCGCGGACAACGTGGACGCCACCTACACGGTGAACCTGTCGTCCGAGGACGCCAACGGCACCTGGCAGCTGCGCGTCCGTGACGCGTACAGCCAGGACACGGGCTACATCGACAGCTGGACCCTCGACCTGTAACCGGCCCCGCCCGGTCCAGTCGCGCCACCGCGGCCCCTCGCCTTTCCACCGGCGAGGGGCCGCTCGCGCATTTCACCTGATCAGGACCGGTACCGCCCCTGTGGGGCTGTGGCAGGGTCATAATCGAGTCGATCGAGGAGGTGGACCCGTGTCCGCAGCGCTGCAGCACCCGATCGGCCCGCACAAGGTCGAAGACTGGCTGGCCCTCCCCCCTTCCGAGGACGGGTCACGCACCGAGCTGATCCAGGGACATCTCCACGTGTCACCCGCACCCTCCTACCGCCACCAACTGGTCGCGTTCGAGTTGGGGGTGCAGATCCGCGGCGCGGTTCGCGCCGCCGGCCACCGAGGCCTGCGTGCCGTGCTCGCGGTGAACGTGAAGATCTCTTCGACCTTGCGCACCGGGCTGATCCCCGATATCGCGATCGTCGACCGGCCGACGGGCGTGGCTTTCCCGGCCGAGGCGCTGATGCTGGCGGTCGAGGTCTGGTCACCCGGCAACACGCGCGCCGAGCGGGAAGCGAAGATGACCGCGTACGCCGGAGCCGGTGTGCCGTTCGTGTGGACGGTCGACCAGAAGACGGACCTGCACGAGTTGAAGCTCACCGCGCACCGGCTCGACGGCGACCGCTACGCGGTGGCGCAGACGGTGCGGGCCGCCGGGCCGGTGACCATCACCGCCGCGCCGCTGCCGATCACCGTGGACCTCGCCGACCTCGCCGGCTGACGCTCACACCCGGGACGCGCACGAGCGGAGGGCGGCCAGGACCCGCGGCCACGTGCAGTGGGTCGGTTCGGTGCTCCGGTTGTGCGCGGCGATCCGCAGGCGTTCCTCCCGGTCGTCCGCCAGGCGGGCGATCGCCGAAGCCAGGTCGTGCGTCAGCAGCCCTTCCACGCCGTCGCGCACGAAGTCCGCCACCCCGGTCCCCGGCCGCGCGACCACCGGCACCCCCGCCGTCCGAGCTTCCAGCGCCGCCAGCCCGAACGCCTCCTGCGACGCCGCGTTCACGAACACGTCCGCCCCGGCCAGCAGGCGACCCACCGCCGGCCGGTCGAGCCGGCCCGGCAGGCTCACCCACCCCAGGCCGTGCCGCTCGACGTACCGCCGCAGGACAGCCATCTCCGGCCCCACCCCGGCCACCGTCGCCCGCAGCGGCACGTCGGCCGACACCTCGCGCAACGCCCGCAGCAGCGCCATCGGCTCCTTGCGGGCCGCGAGCCGACCCACCGACACCACGTGCACCGCGTCGTCCGGCCGCCGCGCCGCCGACGCCCGCCACGCCGACGGCACGATCCCGTTCGGCACGACCCCCACCGGCAGCCCCGGCGCCACCGCCCGCACCCGCTGCGCCGCCGCCCGGCTCACCGCCGCGACCACCACCGGCGCGGAGCTCCACGAGGCCAGCCGGTCCAGCGCCCGGTAGCACCGCTGCACCACCGGGTCCCACATGCTGTGCACGACGACCACCGCCGGCAGTCCCAGCCGGGCCGCCGACCGCACCCCCGACCACGCGAACGGCGAGATCGCGCCGACGTGCACGTGCACCACCGACGGCGACAGCGAGGCGATCAGCCGGTCGAGGCGCGAACCCGCCCTCGGGTGCACGGGCACGTCCCACGGCAGCCGCACCGCGATCCGGTGCACCGAGTACCCGTCACCCGGTGACGCGTTCCTGGTCGCCGTCACCACGTGCACGTCCGCCCCGGACCGGGCCTGCGCCGCGGCCAGCCCGGCGACCTGGATCTCGATCCCGCCCAGGCGCGGCAGGAAGCAGTCGGTGACGTGGACGATCGACAAGTGCCCTCCCGTCAAGCCGCCGAACGGAGCAACTGACACTCTTGCACCCGTGAGCCGAACGTGCGTCTTCTTCCACGCCCACCCCGACGACGAAGCCCTGCTGACCGGCGGCACCATGGCGCGCCTCGCCCAGGAGGGGCACCGGGTCGTGCTGGTCGTCGCCACCGCGGGCGAACAGGGGCTGAGCACGCACCGCGCCGATCTCGGCGCGGTCCGCACCAAGGAGGCGCACGCGTCGGCCCGCGCCCTCGGCTGCGCCCGCGTGGAGTTCCTCGGCTACCCCGACTCCGGCCTGGACGGGCGGCACGGGTTCGCCCGCGCCGACGTGGGCGAGGCCGCCGGCCGGCTGGCCGAGCTGCTGCACGAGGAGCACGCCGACCTGCTCACCGCCTACGACCCCCACGGCGGCTACGGCCACCCCGACCACGTCCAGGTGCACCGGGTCGGCACGCTGGCCGCCGAGCTCGCCGGCACCCCGCGTGTCTGGGAGGCGACGGTCGACCGCACGTGGCTGTTGCGCGGGCTGCGGCTCGCCCGGCTGGTGCGCGGGTTCGACCTGGCCGCGTTCGAGCACGCCTACACCGCCCGCACCGACATCACCCACTCGGTGGACGTCCGCCGGTACGCGCACGTGAAGCGGGCCGCCATGGCGGCGCACGCCACGCAGACCACCGGCGGCGAGTCGACCCGCACCCTCGCCGCGCTGCTCAAACTGCCGCCGCCGCTGTTCAACGTGGTCCTGGGCACCGAGTGGTACGTCGAGCGCAAACGATTGCGAGCACGGTGAGGCGGTGGTCGCGCATCGCCGCGTCGCTGGCGTCACTGGGCCTGGCGGCGTGGCTGGTGGTCGCCCTGGTGCCCGCGGTGGGCGGTGTGGCGTGGACGGCGGTCGCGGAGCAGCTGCGCGCCGTCGGACCCGGCACGGCGCTGGGGTTGACCGCGCTGTGGCTGGCCGGGCTCTGGGCCTACACCTACGTGCTCACCGCCTCGCTGCCCGGCCTGAGCCACGTCCAGGCGTTCAGCCTGAACGCGGCGGGCAGCGCGGTCAGCAACGTGCTGCCGTTCGGCGGCGCGGCCGGGGTGGCGGTGACCGCGGTGATGGCGTCGAGCTGGGGCCACTCCGCGCGGTCGATCACCACGTCGGCGATCGTCACCGGCCTGTGGAACGCGCTGTCCCGGGCGGCGCTGCCGCTGCTCGCGCTGGCCGTGCAGGGCGCGGCGGTGATCGGCGGCGGTGTGCTGGTCGCGGCGGTGGCCACGGCGGTCGGGGCTGGCCTGGCCGTGGTCGTCCTGATGCGCCTGCGCTGGTCCGGCAAGCTCCTCGGCGGTCGGGCCACCCGGTTCCTGCTGCGGCTGCGCCGGCAGACCGGTGAGGTCGTGCGGGCCGGGTGGCGGCGGATGACCGGCGGCATGCTCGCCTACCTGCTGCTGCAAGCCGTGCTGCTGTGGTGGTGCCTGGCCGCCGCCGGCGTCCAGCTGGGACCCGGGCCGACGGTGGCGGCGTTCGCGGTGAGCAGGCTGCTCACGCTGGCCGTGGTCACGCCCGGCGGCGTCGGGATCACCGAGAACGGCACCATCGCGTTGCTGGTGGGCCTGGGCACGCCCGCCGCGCCGGCCGTGGCGGGCGTGCTGCTGTTCGCGTTCTTCACGTACCTGGCGGAGATACCGCTGGGCGGTGTGGCCTGGCTCAGCTGGTCGGCACGCCGGTCGCGGTCACCGCGCCGCGCACGTTCCGCGTGACGGCGGCCCGCGCGGCGAGCTCGTCGTCGGCCGGGTAGTCGACCCGGACCAGCGACAACCCGTGCGGCGGCGCGACCGTGACCTCGCTGGACCGCGCGGTCAGCGTCAGCAGCGACGCGGGCCAGCCCACCGGCTTGCGCCCCTCGCCCACCGCCAGCAGCGCGCCGACCAGGCTGCGGACCATCGAGTGGCAGAACGCGTCCGCGGACACGTGCGCGGTCAGCACGGCCCCGTCGCGCACCCACTCCAGGCGTTGCAGCTCGCGGATCGTCGTCGCGCCCTCACGCCGCTTGCAGAACGCGCAGAAGTCACGTTCGCCCAACAACAGCCGCGACGCGGTGTTCAACGCGTCCAGGTCCAGCGGACGCGGCCAGGCCAGCGTGTCCAGCCGCCGCAACGGGTGCGCCCCGAACGCGGCATCGGTGACCCGGTACTCGTAGTGCCGGCGCAACGCGGCGAACCGGGCGTCGAACTCGGCCGGCGCCACCCGTGCCGAGAACACCCGGACGTCCGGGGGCAGCGCGCGGGCCAGGCGCTTCGGGAGGCCCGCGACGTCCACCGAGGCCGGCAGGTCGACGTGCGCCACCTGCCCCGACGCGTGCACGCCCGCGTCCGTGCGCCCCGCCACGGTGAGCTGCACGTCTTCGCGCAGCACCGTCGACATGGTGTCTTCCAGCACCCCGCACACGGTGCGGCGGTCGGGCTGGCGCGCCCACCCGGAGAACCCGGTGCCGTCGTAGGCCAGGTCCAGTCGCACACGAACGAGCCCGTCGTCCCCAGCGGGAACGACGGGCTCGTCGGTGAAGTGCGCGTCCGTCAGGACTCGTCCTTCTTGTCCTCGGCCTTCGGGGCCTCAGCGGCCTCGTCCGAAGCGCCCTCGGCGGGCTCCTCGGCGGCGTCCTTGGTGGCCGACTCGGGCGCGTCCGCGTCCTGGTCGGCGTCCTCGACCTTGGTCTCCTCGGTCGTGGCCGCCGCCGTGTCCTTCTTGGGGGTGGCCTCGTCCTTGGCGAACTTGGTCTTGCGGGCGCGCTCCGCCTCGGAGGCGACGGTGGACTCCGCGATCAGCTCGATCACGGCCATGGGGGCGTTGTCGCCCTTGCGCGGCAGCGTCTTGGTGATGCGGGTGTAGCCACCGGGGCGGTCGGCGAACTGCGGGCCGATCTCGGCGAACAGCTTGTGCACGATGTCCTTGTCGCGGATCACCTTCAGGATCTCGCGACGGTTGTGCAGGTCACCGACCTTCGCCTTGCTGATCAGCTTCTCGGCGTACGGGCGCAGCCGCTTCGCCTTGGCCTCGGTGGTCGTGATCCGACCGTGGGTGAACAGGGACGTGGCCAGGTTGGCCAGCATCAGCCGCTCGTGGGCCGGCGAGCCCCCGAGACGGGGTCCCTTGGTGGGGGTGGGCATCGAATTGCTCCTCGGATTTCTTTCTGATCCTCTGCTCCGGCCCGGCCGCTAAGCGACCTCAGAGCTGCTCGGTCTCCGCGTAGTCCTGGCCGTCGTCGTGGGTGTCCACGGCGGTGTCCGTGCCCCAGCCTTCGGCGGGGTAGTCGGACGCGGCGGCCGACGGGTCGAACCCGGGGGGGCTGTCCTTCAGCGCGAGGCCGAGACCGACGAGCTTCATCTTGACCTCGTCGATCGACTTCGCGCCGAAGTTGCGGATGTCCAGCAGGTCCGCCTCGCTGCGCGAGACGAGCTCGCCCACGGTGTGGATGCCCTCGCGCTTGAGGCAGTTGTAGGACCGGACGGTGAGGTCCAGGTCCTCGATCGGCATCGCGAACGCCGCGATGGTGTCCGCCTCGGCGGGCGAGGGGCCGATCTCGATGCCCTCGGCGTCGACGTTCAGCTCGCGAGCGAGACCGAACAGCTCGACCAGCGTCTTACCGGCCGACGCGACGGCGTCGCGCGGCGTGATGGACGGCTTGGTCTCGACGTCGAGGATCAGCTTGTCGAAGTCGGTCCGCTGCTCGACACGGGTGGCCTCGACCTTGTAGGTCACCTTCATGACGGGCGAGTAGATCGAGTCGACCGGAATGCGGCCGATCTCGGCGCCGGCCTGCTTGTTCTGCACGGCGGGGACGTAGCCGCGACCGCGCTCGACCACGAGCTCGATCTCCAGCTTGCCCTTGCCGTTCAGGGTGGCGATGTGCAGGTCGGGGTTGTGCACGGTGACACCGGCCGGAGGCACGATGTCGCCCGCGGTCACCGCGCCCGGCCCCTGCTTGCGCAGGTACATGGTCACCGGCTCGTCCTCCTCGGAGCTGACGACCAGCTCCTTGAGGTTGAGGATGATGTCGGTGACGTCTTCCTTCACACCGGGGACGGTCGTGAACTCGTGCAGCACACCGTCGATGCGGATGCTGGTCACGGCCGCGCCGGGGATGGACGACAGCAGGGTGCGGCGAATCGAGTTGCCGAGGGTGTAGCCGAAGCCCGGCTCCAGCGGCTCGATGACGAACCGGGAGCGGGTCTCGTTGACCGCTTCCTCGCTGAGCGAGGGACGCTGGGAAATCAGCACTGGGTTCTTCCCTTCTCACCCCGACGCCCGCTATTTGACGTCGTGGAAGCCGGTCGCGGAGACCGGCAAACGCATGCGGCACACCATTTCGCGCCGCCGCGGGACCCGACTGGAGGGGCCGCGGACGGCCCCTCCAGGAGGATCACTTCGAGTAGAGCTCGACGATGAGCTGCTCGGTGACGGGCGTGTCGATCTGCGCCCGCTCCGGCAGCTGGTGGACCAGGATGCGCAGGTTGCTCTGCACGACCTGGAGCCACGCCGGGATCGGCCGGTCGCCGAAGGAAGCGCGCGCGGCCTCGAAGGGCAGCGTGGGCAGCGACTTCGGCTTCACGTCGATGATGTCGAACTTCGACACCCGGAAGCTCGGGATGTTGACCTTCTGGCCGTTCACGATGAAGTGACCGTGGCTGACCAGCTGGCGGGCCTGACGACGGGTGCGCGCGAGACCCGCGCGGTACACCACGTTGTCGAGCCGGGACTCCAGGATCTGCAGCAGGTTCTCACCGGTCTTGCCGGGACGACGAACCGCTTCCTCGTAGTAGCGCCGGAACTGCTTCTCCAGGACGCCGTACGTGTAGCGGGCCTTCTGCTTCTCCTGCAACTGCAGCAGGTACTCGGACTCCTTGATCCGACCGCGGCCGTGCTGGCCGGGCGGGTAAGGACGACGCTCGAACGCCTGGTCCCCGCCGACGAGGTCGACCTTGAGACGGCGCGAGATGCGAGTGGCCGGTCCGGTATAGCGAGCCATAGTGTCTTACTCCTCCCCGTGCCTCAGACCCGGCGCCGCTTGGGCGGGCGGCAGCCGTTGTGGGGCTGCGGGGTCACGTCCTGGATGGTGCCGACCTCGAGGCCGGCGGCCTGCAGCGAACGGATCGCGGTCTCCCGGCCGGAGCCGGGGCCCTTCACGAACACGTCCACCTTGCGCATACCGTGCTCGGCGGCCTTGCGGGCGGCGTTCTCGGCGGCCATCTGCGCGGCGAACGGCGTGGACTTGCGAGAGCCCTTGAAGCCGACGTGGCCGGCGGACGCCCAGCTGATCACGTTGCCCAGCGGGTCCGTGATGGACACGATGGTGTTGTTGAACGTGCTCTTGATGTGCGCCTGGCCGTGCGAGACGTTCTTCTTTTCCTTGCGCCGGACCTTCTTGACCCCGGCGCCCGTGCGGGACTTGGGTGGCATGTCTGGGTGAACTCCTACTTGTCAGAGCTGGAGACGCGAGGTCTTACTTCTTTCCGGCCTTCTTCTTGCCGGCGACGGTCTTCTTCGGACCCTTACGAGTGCGCGCGTTCGTCTTGGTGCGCTGCCCGCGGACGGGCAGGTTGCGACGGTGGCGCAGCCCCTCGTAGCAGCCGATTTCCATCTTCCGGCGGATGTCGGCCTGAACCTCGCGGCGGAGGTCACCCTCGACCTTGAAGTGGTTCTCGATGTAGTCCCGCAGCTTCGTCAGGTCGTCGTCGCCGAGATCCTTCACCCGGATGTCCGGGGAGATCTCGGTGGCGGTCAGCAGCTCCTTCGAGCGCGTCCGACCGATGCCGAAGATGTAGGTGAGCGCGATCTCCAACCGCTTTTCGCGGGGGAGGTCGACGCCAGCGAGTCGTGCCATACGGCGCTTGCTCCTAACAGTGGTGTCGCTCCAGGTCTGCTCCTCGCCCGATCCCGGGACTGACTCGCTGTGTCAGTTCCGGTCGCTCTCGCGACCGGTGTCCCGGCCCCGGCCTGGAGTCCGGGGGTGTGCCGCGCGCGGTGCTCGGTGCGCGGCAGGTGCGAGGAGGCTTACTCGTGGTCGCGTCCGGTGAAGACTCGACTCGTGCTGGTCGTGCTCCGCTCAGCCCTGGCGCTGCTTGTGGCGCAGGTTCTCGCAGATCACCATGACCCGGCCGTGGCGGCGGATCACCTTGCACTTGTCGCAGATCTTCTTGACGCTCGGCTGGACCTTCACGCCTGAGCTTCTCCTGCGTCAGCCGACGTGCCCGTGCTGGGGCGCGTCGGAGGTCACTTGTAGCGGTAGACGATGCGCCCGCGGGACAGGTCGTAGGGCGAGAGCTCCACGACAACCCGGTCCTCAGGGAGGATGCGGATGTAGTGCTGACGCATCTTGCCGCTGATGTGTGCCAGGACCTTGTGACCGTTCTCCAGCTCGACGCGGAACATCGCGTTGGGGAGCGGTTCGACTACGCGGCCCTCGACCTCAATGGCCCCGTCCTTCTTGCCCATGTCCTCCGCGTTTCGTGACGGTGGGTGTTACTTCTGAAGTGGGGGCACGCGGCACCCCGACTCCTCCAGGCCCTTGCGAACCCTGGCCACCTCCGGGGAGAAATCCCCGGGCATGGCGGAACCGGCGCGACGTGTGCGCCACCGTTCCATAGTACGCGGGTCAGCTCGAACGCCCAAATCGAGCCTGGTGACCGACCAACAGGAGCAGCCCCCACGGTCCCGCGACCCAGATCCACCAGGGGTAGACGGCCTCGCCCAGGGAGAGGCTGATGATGCCCCAGATGAGGAAGTTGACGAAGCTCGCGGCGAACCAGGCGCCTGCGACCACCTTAGCCGTCGTGCTCCAGCGGCGTCGCTCCGGTGGTGGTGGTGGTGGTGCGTGGTGCGCGCGGGTCGGGGGCTGGTAGGAGGTGTGAGGTTGATAGGACGTGCGGGCTTGGTACGACGTGCGGGGGCCGTAGGGGGCGTCACGGGGCAGGTCCGCGGTCAGCGCGCCGAGTTCGGCGTACGTGCCCGCTTCGTAGACGGCGCGGGTGCGCTCGTCGAGCTCGGCCAGGGTCAGCCTGCCCTCGGCGTGGGCGCGGGACAGCACCTCGACGGTCGCGGCACGGTCGTTGTCCACCGCGCGGGTGAAGGACTCGAAGGACTCGGACTGCTCGTGGGGCTCGTGGGGCACGTTCACGTCGCCACCTCCCTGCCAGTCATGCTACTCACCCGTAACAGCGTTACCGTTGCGGGTGAGTGCTCCACCAGAGGACCCCGAGGACGGCTCCCGGCGGTACCGCGACCCAGAGGAACCACGGGTGCACGAAGCCGTCGCCGCCGAGCAGGCTGACGAGCAGCCAGAGGGCGAGGTTCAGGGCGCTGACGCTCAGCCAGATCGTGCTGAGCACCTTCAACGCCTTGCGCCCTCCGCTCGTTTTCACCGGTTCGGGTGTGGGCAGCACGACCGAGGTGATCGGGGTCGGCAGCTGGGCGGACGTGTGGAACACGTTCGGCAGGTCGACGGTGAGGGCAGCCAGGTCACCTCGGGTCTTGGACTCCCAGGTGCGCACCACCCGGGCGTCGAACTCGGCGAGGTCGAGGCTGCCGTCGGCGTGGGCGCGGTGCAGCCACTGCTGGACCAGTTCGCGCTCGGCGTCGGAGGCCCGCATGTCCTCGGGCCGCACAGGCTGGGTCACCGGTCAATGGTGACGGGGAGGGGTGGGGTTCGGACATGGTGCTAGCCCCCGTTCGGGAGGTTCAAAGCTATAAAAGCTTGAAAAACATGTCCTCGCCGGACGGGCAGATCAGCAGGATGACCGGGGCTGGGTGGTTGTGTGCCGGGTCCGTCGTTGGTCCGGGGTACGTGCCATCCCACCGACCTCCACAAGGGCTACCACACGTATCAAGGGGGGCCGCCCCCAGTGAATGCCGTGGCCATCGGTGAACCCGGCCCCCCTTGACACGCGTGGCAGGGCTGCGCCAGGTCGGCGGGATGACACGAACCCCTCCTCTAGGGAGAAGGGCCCGCCAGTGGACCGACAGCGACCGGCCCGCGGCGACGGACCCGGATCATCCCCCGTCGGCCGGGTGCCTGACCCGCTGTCAGTGCCAGGGCGGTTTGCTTAATCGAGGGGTTCGTGTCATCCCGCCGACCTGGCTTTGCCCTACCGCGCGTGTCAAGGGGGCGTTGTCCAGCACTGGCTACGGCTCTCACTGGGGGCGCCCCCTTGATACGTGTGGTAGCCCGGAGGGAGGTCGGTGGGATGACACGCACCCCGGACCACAACGGACCCGCAACACAACCACCCAAACCCCCCGTCATCCTGCTGATCTGCCCGTCCGGCGAGGACATGCTTTTCAAGCTCTTCAGCCCTCCCCAACCCTCGACCTCAACCCCACCCACGCCAAACGCCGGTGAGCCCGAGTACGGGCCCACCGGCGCAGGGAGTCGAGAAGATCAGTCAGCGACCGAGCTGACGACCAGGAGGACCAAGAGGACCAGGTCAGTCGTCGTCGAGAGCGGTCAGCACCCAGGGCCCGTCATCGGTGATGGCCACCGAGTGCTCCCAGTGCGCGGCGCGCGAACCGTCGGCGGTGATGACGGTCCAGCCGTCGTCCAGCTCGACGGTCCGCTCGGTCCCCAGCGTGAGCATCGGCTCGATGGCGATGGCCATGCCGGGCTTGAGGCGCGGCCCCTTGCCGGGCTTGCCGTGGTTCGGCAGGAACGGGTCCATGTGCATCTTCGTGCCGATGCCGTGGCCGCCGTAGCCCTCCACGATGCCGTACTCGAAGCCGTGCTCCTCGCCGGCGAGGATGGTGGCCGACTCGATCGCGAACGAGACGTCGCTGAGCCGCGCGCCGGCCACGGCCGCCTCGATGCCGGCCAGCATGGACGCCCGGGTGGCCTCGGACAGCTTCAGCTCCGCGTCGGTCACCACGCCCACGGGCAGGGTGATCGCCGAGTCGCCGTGCCACCCGTCGAGGATGGCGCCGCAGTCGATCGAGATCAGGTCACCCTCGGCCAGCACCTGGGTGCGGCTGGGGATGCCGTGGACCACCTGCTCGTTCACCGACGCGCAGATCGACGCGGGGAACCCGTGGTAGCCCTTGAACGACGGGATGGCGCCCGCGTCGCGGATGTTCTGCTCGGCCAG
The DNA here is from genome assembly GCF_016695385.1 of Saccharothrix sp. 6-C. Classification (NCBI taxonomy): domain Bacteria; kingdom Bacillati; phylum Actinomycetota; class Actinomycetes; order Pseudonocardiales; family Pseudonocardiaceae; genus Saccharothrix; species Saccharothrix sp. 6-C. Next base: position 7,849,449 of record NZ_CP064192.1, read on the forward strand.
CTCGTCCAGCTCGGCGGTGCTGACGCCGGCCTTCGCGTGCGAGGCGAGCAGCGCCAGGGTGCGCGCCACGACCAGCCCGGCAGCCCTCATGGCTTCGAGCTGGTCGCGGCTCTTGATCTCGATCATGCGGTCCCGACCGGGGACGACCCGACGCAGCGCATCGACAAGTCCACCGCTCACTTCAGGTCGCGCAAGGCGCGCAGAGCGCGCTCGCTGATCTCGTCGACCTCGCCGACGGCGTCGATGCTCACGACGATGTCGGCGTAGTAGTCGAGCAGCGGCGCGGTCTCCGTCCGGTACACCTGCTGGCGGTGCCGGATCACGTCTTCCTTGTCGTCCGTGCGACCCCGGGCGAGCAGGCGCTCGACCACGACGTCCTCGTCGATCCGGAACTCCAGCACCGCGTCGAGCCTCTGGCCCTCGGCCGCCAGCATCTCGCCCAGCACACCCGCCTGGGCCGTGTTGCGCGGGAAGCCGTCGAGCAGGAACCCGTTGGCGGCGTCCGGCTGCGAGAGCCGGACGCGCACCATCTCGTTGGTCACCTCGTCCGGCACCAACTCGCCCGAGTCCAGGTACTCCTGGACTTCCTTGCCCAGATCGGTCTGCTCGCTGATGTGGGCGCGGAACAGGTCCCCGGTGGAGATGTGCGGCACGCCGAGCTCACGGCTGAGCGTTTTGGCCTGGGTGCCCTTGCCCGCACCGGGCGGGCCGACGAGAACGAGTCGCACTAGCGGAGGAACCCTTCGTAGTTGCGCTGCATGAGCTGGCTCTCGATCTGCTTCACGGTGTCGAGGCCGACACCGACCATGATCAGCACCGCCGTGCCGCCGAACGGGAAGTTCTGGTTCTGGCCCTGACCGGTGAGGTCGAGGAACAGGTTCGGCAGGATGGCGACGATGCCCAGGTAGAGCGAGCCCGGCAGCGTGATCCGCCCCAACACGAAGCGGAGGTACTCGGCGGTGGGACGGCCCGGCCGGATGCCCGGGATGAACCCACCGAACTTCTTCATCTCGTCCGCGCGCTCGTCCGGGTTGAACGTGATGCCGACGTAGAAGTACGTGAAGAAGACGATCAGGAGGAAGTAGAGCGCGATGTGCACCGGGCTGGACTGGCTCACCAGGTGCGTCGCGACGAAGCTCTCCCACCAGTTCGGCGCCCCGCCGTCGGTGGACGCGGTCAGGCGCGAGATCAGGTCGGGCAGGTACAGCAGCGACGAGGCGAAGATGACCGGGATGACACCGGCCTGGTTCACCTTGAGCGGCAGGTAGGTCGACGTGCCGCCGTACATCCGGCGGCCGATCATCCGCTTCGCGTACTGGACCGGGATGCGGCGCTGCGCCTGCTCCACGTAGATGACGCTGGCGATGATCAGCAGTGCCGCGACGCAGACCAGGAAGAACGTCAGGCCACCGCGGTCGAGGATGATCTTGCCCTCGATCGGGATGCGCGCCGCGATGCCGGTGAAGATCAGCAGCGACATGCCGTTGCCGATCCCCTTCTCGGTGATGATCTCACCGAGCCACATGATCACGCTGGTGCCCGCGGTCATCACGACCACCAGGACGGCCAGGTTGAAGATGCTGTCGTCGGGGATGACGGGCACGTCGCAGTTCTGGAACAGCTGCCCGCGCACGGCCAGGGCGATGATGCCCGTGGACTGCAGGACCGCCAGCGCGATGGTCAGGTAGCGGGTGTACTGGGTCAGCTTGCCCTGACCCGCCTGCCCTTCCTTCTTCAGCTGCTCGAACCGCGGAATCACCACGGTGAGCAGCTGGACGATGATGCTCGCCGTGATGTACGGCATGATGCCGAGTGCGAAGATCGACAAGTTCAGCAGCGCGCCACCGCTGAACAGGTTGATCAGGGAGTAGATCCCCTGCTGGTCGACCGACTCGACACACTGTTTGACGTTCTTGAAGGAGACGCCCGGCGCGGGCATGGTGGCGCCCAACCGGTACACCACGACGATCCCCAGTGTGAAAAGGATCTTCTTGCGTAGGTCCGGCGTCGCGAGAGCCGAGCGGAATGCGCCGAGCACGCGAACCTCCATCAGCGTTGCCGCCCCACTGGGGTCGGCATCCTGCGGTGCCGGCTGTGTTGCCGGCACAGTCTTGCGGACATGCCGTCGACCATCGCCGACGGTGGCGGAAGCGACGGATAGCCGCGACCACCCGGAGGGCATCCGGGTTCAGCCCGCGACTTTAACAGCCGCTTGGCCGATCGCCGTAGTCAGTCTTCCCTCACACTTCGTACCCGATCGACTACCGCTGCCGGCAAGCCCCCGAATGGATCAAGTTCGACTGGTCGCCAGCAGACCGGCCATGCCGAGCAGGACCGCCGCCGTGCCCTTGTCCAGCCGGGCCTTGGCGCGCCGGGTCAGCCCGGCCTTGCGGATGCCCGCGCCCAGCGCCACGTACGCCGTGCCCGCCAGCGCCTCCGCGGCCAGGTAGACCGCGCCGAGGGTGGCGAGCTGCACCGGGATGGGCCCGCGCGCCGGGTCGACGAACTGCGGCACGAACGCGGTGAAGATCAGCAGGGCCTTCGGGTTGGTGATCGCCACCAGGAACTCCTTGCGCAGCGGAGTGCCCTTCCTGGCTGGGGTTTCGGCGCTCTCCCGGCTCGTCAGGATGCGCACGGCCAGGTAGACGAGGTACGCCACGCCGGCCCACTTGATCACGGTGAGCGCGGTGTGGCTGGCGGCCAGGACGGGCCCCAGCCCGGCGACCACCGCGCCGACCATCAGGGAGAAGGCCGCAAGACGGCCCAGGAGCGCCACCACGGCCCGCAACGGGCCGTGGTGGACCCCGTGGTGCATGCCCAGGAGGTTGTTGGCGCCGGGGGTCAGTGCGACCAGGACCGAGGCGCCGAAGAAGACCGCGAGCCACATGGGTGCACGCTAACCCGGCCGACAACCGGGTTTACGCCCTGCGCGAACACCGTCTCATCAGCCCGGGAGCACGTCTCCCGCCCCGCGGGACACCCCGCGCGAACGCCGGCAACCGTCAAAAACCCGGGCACGCGAACGGCCCCGGAGCGGGGGGCTCCGGGGCCGTTCGGCAGTGCGTCGTGCGTCAGAGCACGGTGGTGGTGCCACCGGCGGCGGCGATCTTCTCGACCGCGCTGCCGGAGAACTTGTTCGCCACGACGTCGAGCTTGACGCCGTCCAGGTCACCGTTGCCGAGGACCTTCACGAGCTCGTTCTTGCGCACCAGGCCCGCGTTGATGAGGGCGTCCACGTCCACCCGGCCACCGTTCGGGAACAGGCGGGCGAGGTCGCCCACGTTCACGACCTGGTACTCCGTGCGGAACGGGTTGCGGAAGCCCTTCAGCTTGGGCAGGCGCATGTGCAGCGGCATCTGGCCACCCTCGAAGCGCGGGGAAACGTTCTTCCGCGCTCCGGTGCCCTTCGTGCCGCGGCCCGCCGTCTTGCCCTTGGAGCCCTCACCGCGACCGACACGGGTCTTCGCGGTCTTGGCGCCGGGGGCCGGACGCAGGTCATGGATCTTGATGGTCACGACTGGACCTCCTCGACGACCACCAGGTGGCGCACGGTGTGGATCAAACCGCGCACCTGCGGCGTGTCCTCGCGGACCACCGACTGGCGGATCTTGCGCAGACCGAGGGTCCGGAGGGACTCGCGGTGGTTGCGCTTGGTACCGATGCTGCTCTTGACCTGCGTCACCTTGAGCTCAGCCATGGTCACACCGCCCCTGCACGGGCACGGAGCATGCCGGCGGGAGCCACATCCTCGAGCGGCAGACCGCGGCGGGCGGCCACCTCCTCGGGACGCTGGAGGCCCTTCAGGGCCGCCACCGTGGCGTGCACGATGTTGATGGCGTTGTCCGAGCCCAGCGACTTGCTCAGCACGTCGTGGACGCCGGCGCACTCGAGCACCGCGCGGACCGCGCCACCGGCGATGACACCGGTACCGGCCGAGGCCGGGCGCAGCAGCACCACGCCGGCCGCCTTCTCGCCCTGGATCGGGTGAGGGATCGTGCCCGCGATGCGGGGGACGCGGAAGAAGTTCTTCTTCGCCTCCTCGACACCCTTGGCGATGGCCGCCGGCACTTCCTTGGCCTTGCCGTAGCCGACACCGACCATGCCGTCGCCGTCGCCGACCACGACCAGCGCGGTGAAGCTGAAGCGACGACCACCCTTCACGACCTTGGAGACGCGGTTGATCGCAACCACGCGCTCCAGGTGCGGGGTCTTCTCCTGGGCCGCTCCGCCGCGGCCACCGTCACGACGGTCGCGGCGCTCTCCGCGCTCGCCCCCGCCGCCTTCGCGACGCGTGCGTCCTGGCATCAGGCGTCCCTCTCAATTCGGTTCATTTGCCCAAAGTTAAGGCTCATTGTCAGAACTCCAGCCCAGCCTCGCGAGCGGCATCGGCCAGAGCGGCGATCCGACCGTGGTAGGCGTTGCCGCCGCGGTCGAAGACCACCTTGCTGATCCCGGCGTCCTTGGCACGGGCGGCGGCCAGCTGGCCGACCTTCGCCGCACGGGCCTTCTTGTCGCCGTCGATCGACCGGACGTCCGCCTCGACGGAGGACGCCGCCGCCAGGGTGCGGCCGGCCAGGTCGTCGATGATCTGCACGGTGATGTGCTTCGACGACCGGTGCACGACCAGGCGCGGGCGCTCCGCCGTGCCGCTGACCTTCTTGCGGAGACGGAAGTGACGGCGCGTCTTGGCGATGCGGCGAGTGGTCGAGATGTCCTTGCCCACCGGCTTCCGCCCCGAAGAAACGGACTTCGTTGCAGTCTCGCTCATGTCACTTACCCGTCTTTCCGACCTTGCGGCGGATCTTCTCACCCGAGTAGCGCACGCCCTTGCCCTTGTACGGGTCGGGCTTGCGCAGCTTGCGGATGTTGGCGGCGACCTCGCCGACGAGCTGCTTGTCGATACCGGCCACGGAGAAGCGGGTCGGGGTCTCCACCGCGAAGGTGATGCCCTCGGGGGCCTCGACCTTCACCGGGTGGCTGTAGCCCAGCGCGAACTCCAGGTCGGAACCCTTCAGCGCCACGCGGTAACCGACGCCGTGGATTTCCATCTTCTTCTCGTAGCCCTGCGTGACGCCGACGACCATGTTCTGCACCAAGGTGCGCGACAGGCCGTGCAGCGAGCGGCTGCGACGCTCGTCGTTCGGGCGCTTCACCTCGAGGGTGCCGTCTTCGGCCTTCTCGATGATGATCGGCTCAGCGATGTTGAGCGACAAGGTGCCCTTGGGCCCCTTCACGCTCACAGCCTGGCCGTCGATGTTCACGTCGACCCCGGAGGGGACGGTGATCGGCAGTTTTCCGATGCGCGACATTGCCTAGTCCCCCTTCCTCACCAGACGTAGGCGAGGACTTCTCCGCCCACGCCCGACTTGTTGGCCTGGCGGTCGGTCATCAGACCGCCAGAGGTCGAAATGATCGCGACGCCCAGACCGCCCAGCACCTTCGGCAGGTTGGTCGACTTCGCGTACACGCGCAGGCCCGGCTTCGACACGCGGCGGAGGCCGGCGATGCTGCGCTCCCGGTTCGGGCCGTACTTCAGCTCGATCACCAGGTTCTTGGCCACGTCGCCCTGCTCATCGCGGTAGCTCGCGATGTAACCCTCGCGCTTGAGGATCTCGGCGATGTTGGCCTTCAACTTCGAGTGCGGCATCACGACCTTGTCGTGGTAAGCCGAGTTCGCGTTCCGCAGACGCGTCAACATGTCTGCGATCGGGTCGGTCATCGTCATGGTGACCTGGTCAACCTTTCTCGCTGCGGTTCCCCAGCCAGGGTCCGAGCCGGCCTTGCGGCCGGCTGGTCGTGGACGGGCCTACAGCGAAGTGATGAGACTGGAAAAACCTGCCGCCGAGCCGGACTTACCAGCTGGACTTGTTCACACCGGGCAGCTCGCCCCGGTGCGCCATCTCGCGGAGGCAGATCCGGCACAGGCCGAACTTGCGGAACACCGAGTGCGGGCGACCGCAACGCTGGCAGCGGGTGTAACCCCGCACCTTGAACTTCGGCTTGGCCGCGGCCTTGTTGATCAGCGCCTTCTTGGCCATGATCAGTTCTCCTTGAACGGGAAGCCCAGGAGCTTCAGCAGCGCCCGGCCCTCTTCGTCGTTGGTCGCGGTCGTCACCACGGTGATGTCCATACCGCGGGGGCGGTCGATGGCGTCCGGGTCGATCTCGTGGAACATCGACTGCTCGTTGAGACCGAACGTGTAGTTCCCGTTGCCGTCGAACTGCTTGCCCGACAGACCGCGGAAGTCGCGGATACGCGGCAGCGCGATCGTCAGCAGGCGGTCCAGGAACTCCCACATGCGGTCGCCGCGCAGCGTGACGCGCGCGCCGATCGGCATGCCCTCGCGCAGCTTGAACTGCGCGATGGACTTGCGGGCCCGACGGACCTCGGGACGCTGACCGGTGATGATCGAGAGGTCCTTGACGGCGCCCTCGATCAGCTTGCCGTCACGGGCGGCGTCGCCGACACCCATGTTGACGACGACCTTCACCACGCCCGGGATCTGCATGACGTTCGCGTACTCGAACTGCTCGCGCAGCGAGGCGACGATCTCCTCGCGGTAGCGGACCTTGAGCCGCGGCAGGGTCTTCTCAACGGTGGTCATCAGATGTCCTTCCCGTTACGACGGGAAATGCGGACCCGCTTGCCCTCGTCGTTCGTCCGGTAGCCCACACGGGTCGGCTTGCCGTCCGCGTCGACCACCATCACGTTGGACACGTGGATGGAGGCCTCTTGCGTCACGATGCCGCCCGACTGCGCGCCGCGCTCGGTCTGCGAGATCCGGGTGTGCTTCTTGATGCGGTTGACGCCCTCGACCAAGACGCGGTTCTCAGCGGGGTAGGCCATGATGACCTTGCCGCGAGCACCCTTGTCCTTGCCGGCGATAACGACGACCGTGTCGCCCTTCTTCACCTTCATGGTCAGAGCACCTCCGGCGCCAACGAGATGATCTTCATGAACTTCTTGTCGCGCAGCTCACGACCGACCGGGCCGAAGATGCGGGTGCCCCGCGGCTCGTTGTCGTTCTTGATGAGCACCGCGGCGTTCTCGTCGAACCGGATGTAGGAGCCGTCGGGACGACGCTTCTCCTTCACGGTCCGGACGATGACCGCCTTGACGACGTCGCCCTTCTTGACGCCGGCACCCGGGATGGCCTGCTTCACCGTCGCGACGATGATGTCCCCGATGCCCGCGTAGCGGCGGCCCGAGCCACCGAGAACACGGATGCAGAGGATTTCCTTCGCACCGGTGTTGTCGGCGACGCGCAGCCGCGACTCCTGTTGGATCACTTACCTGCTCCTTGACCATTCCTGGCCCGCCAGATTTCCGACCTGACGGGCTCGGTCGTACGACTGGCTACTTGGCCTTCTCGAGGACCTGCACGAGGCGCCAGCGCTTGGTGGCGGACAGCGGCCGCGTCTCCATCAGCAGCACGCGGTCACCCACGCCGGCGGTGTTCTCCTCGTCGTGCGCCTTCACCTTGGTGGTGGAGCGCATGACCTTGGAGTACCGGCGGTGCTTCTTGCGGTCCTCGACCGCCACCACGATCGTCTTGTCCATCTTGTCGGACACGACGTAGCCCTCGCGGACCTTGCGGTCGTTGCGAACCTCGGTGGTCACTTCGTTGTTCTCGCTCATGCCGCACCCTCACCAGTGGAAACCGCGTCGGGAGAGGCCGACAGGCCCAGCTCCCGTTCCCGCATCACGGTGTAGATCCGGGCGATCTCGTGCCGGACCGTGCGCAGGCGGCGGTTGTTGTCGAGCTGCCCGGTGGCCATCTGGAAGCGGAGGTTGAACAGCTCCTCCTTCGCCTCCCTCAGGCGCAGCACGAGCTCTTCCTCGGTGAGCTCACGCAGCTCGGAAGCGGTGGTACCCGCTGCCATCAGAACTCACCACCCTCACGCGTAACGATGCGGCACTTCATCGGGAGCTTGTGGATCGCGCGGCGCAGTGCCTCGCGGGCCACAGCCTCGTTCGGGAAGCTCATCTCGAAGAGCACCCGACCCGGCTTGATGTTGGCCACCCACCACTCCGGCGAACCCTTGCCGGAACCCATGCGGGTCTCGGCGGGCTTCTTGGTCAGCGGGCGGTCCGGGAAGATGTTGATCCAGACCTTGCCACCACGGCGGATGTGCCGGGTGATCGCGATACGAGCCGACTCGATCTGCCGGTTGGTCACGTAGGCGGGCTCCAGAGCCTGGATGCCGAACTCGCCGAAGGTGACCCTCGTGCCGCCCTTGGCAGCACCGGACCGTCCGGGGTGGTGCTGCTTGCGGTGCTTAACCCTGCGCGGGATGAGCACGACTCAGCCCTCCGTCTTCTCATCGGTCGGCGCGGCGGCCTGGTCGCCCGCAGCGGCCCGGCCGGCCTCGGTGCTCGTCGCGGTGGTGCCGCTGGCGCCGGAACGACGCGCCCGGTTCGGGCGGTCGGCGCGGTCGCGGCGCGGGGCGCGGTCGGCCGCCGGAGCGGCGTCACGCTCACGCTTGGCGCTGATGCCACCGACGATGTCGCCCTTGTAGATCCACACCTTCACGCCGATCCGGCCGAACGTGGTGCGGGCCTCGAAGAAGCCGTAGTCGATGTCGGCGCGCAGCGTGTGCAGCGGGACCCGGCCATCGCGGTAGTGCTCGGAGCGGGACATCTCGGCGCCGCCGAGACGGCCGCCGCACTGCACGCGGATGCCCTTCACCTGGGGCGAGCGCATGGCCGACTGGATGGCCTTGCGCATCGCGCGGCGGAACGCCACGCGGTTGGACAGCTGCTCGGCCACACCCTGTGCGACGAGCTGCGCGTCCGACTCCGGGCTCTTCACCTCGAGGATGTTGAGCTGCACCTGCTTCTTGGTGAGCTTCTCCAGCTCACCGCGGATGCGGTCGGCCTCGGCGCCGCGGCGGCCGATGACGATGCCCGGCCGGGCGGTGTGGATGTCGACGCGGACCCGGTCCCGGGTGCGCTCGATCTCCACCTTCGAGATGCCGGCCCGCTCCATGCCCTTGGAGAGCAGCTTGCGGATCTTGACATCCTCGGCCACGTACTCCGCGTACTGCTTGTCGGCGTACCAGCGGGACTTCCAGTCCGTGGTGATACCAAGTCGGAAGCCGTGCGGGTTGATTTTCTGGCCCACTACCGAGCCCCCTTCCTGTCAGCGCCGGCCTTCGCGCTGGTCTTCTTCGGACGGCTCTCCACCTCGACGGTGATGTGGCTCGTCCGCTTGCGGATCCGGTAGGCGCGGCCCTGGGCGCGCGGGCGGAACCGCTTGAGGGTCGGGCCCTCGTCCACGTAGACCTTCGACACCCACAGGGTGTCGGGGTCGAGGGACAGGTTGTTCTCGGCGTTGGCCACGGCGCTCTGCAGCACCTTGCGGACCGGCTCAGATGCCGCCTGCGGCGCGAACTGGAGCACGGCCAGGGCCTCGCTGGCGCTACGACCCCTGATGAGCTCGACGACGCGACGCACCTTCATGGGCGTGTCACGGACGTAGCGAGCCCGAGCCACGGCGCGCGGGAACTCCGGCGCTTCGGCTTCGTTACGGGCGTTCATCGCTGCTTCCCCTTGCTCTTCCTCTAGTTCGTCGCCTAGCGACGGCGCGACTTCCGGTCGTCCTTGATGTGGCCCTTGAACGTGCGGGTCGGGGCGAACTCGCCGAGCTTGTGCCCGACCATCGCCTCCGAGACGAACACCGGCACGTGCTTGCGGCCGTCGTGCACCGCGATCGTGTGGCCCAACATGTCGGGGATGATCGTCGACCGGCGGGACCAGGTCTTGATGACGGTCTTCTTGCCCGACTCGTTGAGGACGTCCACCTTCTTGAGCAGGTGGTCGTCCACGAAGGGGCCCTTCTTAAGGCTGCGAGGCATCCTTCACTCCCTCCCTGCTCAGCGCTTCTTACCGGTGCGACGACGCCGGACGATGAGCTTGTCGCTTGGCTTGTTGCGGCGGCGCGTGCGGCCCTCGGGCTTACCGGCCGGGTTCACCGGGTGGCGACCACCGGAGGTCTTGCCCTCACCACCACCGTGCGGGTGGTCGACCGGGTTCATGGCGACACCGCGGACGGTGGGCTTCTTGCCCTTCCACCGCATGCGGCCGGCCTTGCCCCAGTTGATGTTCTGGTGCTCGGCGTTGCCGACCTCGCCGACCGTGGCGCGGCACCGGACGTCCACGTTGCGGATTTCGCCCGAGGGCATCCGCAGCTGGGCGTAGGGGCCGTCCTTGGCGACGAGCTGAACGCTGGCGCCGGCGGACCGGGCGATCTTCGCGCCGCCGCCGGGGCGGAGCTCGATCGCGTGGATCACCGTGCCGACCGGGATGTTGCGCAGCGGCAGGTTGTTGCCCGGCTTGATGTCAGCCTTCGGGCCGTTCTCCACCATGTCGCCCTGCTGCAACTTCGACGGGGCGATGATGTAGCGCTTCTCGCCGTCGAGGTAGTGCAGCAGCGCGATGCGCGCGGTGCGGTTGGGGTCGTACTCGATGTGAGCGACCTTGGCCGGCACGCCGTCCTTGTCGGTGCGGCGGAAGTCGATGAGGCGGTACGCCCGCTTGTGGCCGCCGCCCTTGTGCCGCGTCGTGATCTTGCCCGACGCGTTGCGGCCACCACGGCCGTGCAGCGGGCGGACCAGCGACTTCTCCGGCGTCGTCCGAGTGATCTCGGCGAAGTCGGAGACGCTCGCACCGCGACGACCGGGGGTCGTCGGCTTGTACTTGCGAATGCCCATCTCTACGCAGTCCTCGTCGTCATCAGGCGGCCGGGCCGCCGAAGATCTCGATCGGCTTGCTCTCGGCGGACAGCGTCACGATGGCGCGCTTGGTGTCCTTGCGCTTGCCAAAACCGGTCCGGGTCCGCTTGCGCTTGCCCTGGCGGTTGAGCGTGTTGACGCTGACGACCTTGACGCCGAAGACCTTCTCCACGGCAATCTTGATCTGGGTCTTGTTCGAGCCGGGAGCCACCACGAAGGTGTACTTGTTCTCCTCGAGCAGCCCGTAGGACTTCTCGGAGATGACCGGCGCGAGCAGGATGTCCCGGTGGTCGGGGATCACTTCGCGGCCTCCTCGTCGACCTCGGACGACTCGGCGGTGGCCTCGGCGGAGCCCTGCCCGTGCTGGGCCTTGCTCGCCAGGAACACGTCGAGCGCGTCCTTGGTGAACACCACGTCGTCGTTGACCAGCACGTCGTAGGTGTTGAGCTGGTCCGGCGCGATGATGTGCACGTGCGGCAGGTTGCGCAGGCTGACCCACGAAACCTCGTCGGTGCGCAGCAGCACGGCCAGCACGCGACGGGCCTCGGTCACCGACTCCAGCACGTTGCGGGCCGACTTGGTCGACGGCGTGTCGCCCTCGACGAAGCTCGTCACCACGTGCACCTGCTCGGCGCGCGCCCGGTCGGAGAGGGCGCCACGCAGGGCAGCGGCCTTCATCTTCTTGGGGGTGCGCTGGCTGTAGTCACGCGGCTGGGGGCCGTGGACGACGCCACCACCGGCGAACTGCGGGGCGCGGGTCGAGCCCTGACGGGCGCGGCCGGTGCCCTTCTGCCGGTACGGCTTCTTGCCACCGCCGCGGACGTCGCCGCGGGTCTTGGTCGAGTGCGTGCCCTGGCGGGCCGCGGCCAGCTGGGCCACGACGACCTGGTGCAGCAGGGCCACGTTCGCCTGCGCGTCGAAGATCGCGGCGGGCAGCTCGACGGAGCCGTCGGCCTTGCCCTCCGGGGTGCGGATCTCAACGGAAGTCATGATCAGGCACCACCCTTCGCAGCGGTCTTGATGAACACGGTGCCGCCCTTGGGACCGGGCACGGCGCCCTTGATGAGCAGGAGGCCGGATTCGGCGTCCACGCGGTGCACCTTGAGGTTCTGGGTGGTCACCCGCACGTGGCCCATCCGGCCCGCCATCCGCAGGCCCTTGAACACGCGGCCGGGCGTGGCGCAGCCGCCGATGGAACCCGGCGAGCGGTGCTTGCGCTGCGTGCCGTGGCTCGCGCCGAGGCCCTTGAACCCGTGGCGCTTCATGACACCCGCGGTGCCCTTGCCCTTGCTGGTGCCGACCACGTCGACCACCACGCCGGCCTCGAAGACCTCGGCGGTGATTTCCTGGCCGACCGTGTACTCGGACGCATCCGTGGTGCGCAGCTCCGCCAGGTGGCGGCGGGGCGTGACGCCCGCCTTGGCGTAGTGGCCCGCGACGGGCTTGTTGACCTTGCGCGGGTCGATCGCGCCGAAGGCCAGCTGCACGGCCGAGTAGCCGTCGATTTCCTGGGTCCGAACCTGGGTGACCACGTTCGGCTCGGCCTTGACGACGGTCACCGGAACGATCCGGTTGTTCTCGTCGAAGACCTGAGTCATGCCGAGCTTGGTGCCCAGGAGGCCCTTAACCTGCCTGTCAGACATGGGTCTCGTTACTCTCCGCCCCAAATGGGATCAACACTGCCGCGTCCAACGCTTACTGGATGTTGACGTCGACGCTCGCCGGCAGGTCGATGCGCATGAGCGCGTCCACCGTCTTCGGCGTCGGGTCGAGGATGTCGATCAGACGCTTGTGCGTGCGCATCTCGAAGTGCTCGCGCGAGTCCTTGTACTTGTGCGGCGAGCGGATGACGCAGTAAACGTTCTTCTCAGTGGGCAGCGGCACAGGCCCGACGACCCGAGCGCCGGTGCGCGTCACGGTCTCGACGATCTTGCGCGCGGACGCGTCGATCGCCTCGTGGTCGTAGGCCTTGAGCCGGATGCGGATCTTCTGTCCCGCCATGATGGCTTGCCGTTCCTCTGCTTCTAGTACCGCTGCGGTGCGGGCACCTTGCACGAGGTCACGGGACCTCCGGCGCGCTCCGCCCCCTATTCAGGATTGACACCGAGCGGTGTCACGGTGCCCGGTCCACGCGGTCGGGCGTGTCGCGCCCCAACGCACAGACCGGTCCCACTGATGAAACCTGTGGGATTGTCTTGCTCGATCAAACCCCACTCGTGACGGGGCGGCCGAGTCCAGAACTCGAACCGGCCGCCCCGACGAGCAACCCGTCAATGGTCGCACACGAGGGTGCGCAGACCAAATCGGGGGGTGAGAACTAGAGCCAGGTCACTTGATGATCTTGGTGACCGAGCCCGCGCCGACGGTGCGGCCACCCTCGCGGATGGCGAACCGCAGGCCCTCGTCCATGGCGATCGGCTGGATCAGCTTCACGGCCATCGACGTGGTGTCGCCCGGCATGACCATCTCGGTGCCCTCGGGGAGGGTCACGACGCCGGTCACGTCGGTGGTGCGGAAGTAGAACTGCGGGCGGTAGTTGTTGAAGAACGGCGTGTGCCGGCCACCCTCGTCCTTCGACAGGATGTAGACCTGCGCGTCGAACTCGGTGTGCGGGGTGGTGGTGCCCGGCTTCACGATGACCATGCCGCGCTCCACCTCCTCGCGCTTGATGCCGCGCAGCAGCAGCGCCGCGTTGTCGCCCGCGCGACCCTCGTCGAGGAACTTCTTGAACATCTCGATCGAGGTGACCGTCGTCTTCTTCGAGGTCTCCTTGATGCCGACGATCTCGACCTCTTCGTTGACCTTGATGATGCCGCGCTCGATGCGGCCGGTCACCACGGTGCCACGACCGGTGATGGTGAACACGTCCTCGACCGGCATCAGGAACGGCCGGTCGACCTCGCGCTCGGGCTCCGGGATGTTCTCGTCCACGGCGTCCATCAGGCCGATGAGCTTCTCGCCCCACTCGGCGTCGCCCTCCAGCGCCTTCAGCGCGGAGACGCGGACGACCGGCAGGTCGTCACCGGGGAACTCGTACTCGGAGAGCAGCTCGCGGACCTCGAGCTCGACGAGCTCCAGGATCTCCTCGTCGTCCACCATGTCGGCCTTGTTCAGGGCCACCACGATGTAGGGCACACCGACCTGGCGGGCCAGGAGCACGTGCTCCTTGGTCTGCGGCATCGGGCCGTCGGTCGCCGCGACCACCAGGATGGCGCCGTCCATCTGCGCCGCACCGGTGATCATGTTCTTGATGTAGTCGGCGTGACCGGGGCAGTCGACGTGCGCGTAGTGGCGCTTGTCGGTCTGGTACTCGATGTGCGCGATCGAGATGGTGATGCCGCGCTGCTTCTCCTCCGGCGCCTTGTCGATCTGGTCGAACGGCGTGAAGGGGTTCAGGTCCGGGTACTTGTCGTGCAGGACCTTCGAAATCGCAGCGGTCAGCGTCGTCTTACCGTGGTCGATGTGACCAATGGTGCCGATGTTGACGTGCGGCTTCGTCCGCTCGAACTTCGCCTTCGCCACTGGAATGTCCTCCTGGACTTCTATTGCTTAGCCCGGCGGGCGGATCGCTGCCCGCCGGGCGTCACGTCAGGGTCGGTTGTGCGGACCCCGGGGCATCCCCCCGGAGAGCCCGCGTGGTGCTGCGGTGCTCCGGTTGGGGTTACTCGCCCGTCGCCTTCGCGATGATCTCCTTCGCGACGTTCGCGGGAACCTCGGCGTAGGAGTCAAAGGTCATCGAGTAGTTCGCGCGACCCTGGGTCCTGGACCGCAGGTCGCCGACATACCCGAACATCTCCGACAGCGGGACCAGCGCCTTCACGACACGGGCACCACTGCGCTCTTCCATGGCCTGGATCTGACCACGGCGGGAGTTCAAGTCGCCGATCACGTCGCCCATGTAGTCCTCGGGCGTGGTGACCTCGACGGCCATCAGCGGTTCGAGGATGGCCGGGCTCGCCTGGCGGGCGGCTTCCTTGAGCGCCATGGAGCCGGCGATCTTGAACGCCATCTCCGACGAGTCGACCTCGTGGTAAGCGCCATCGGTCAGCGTCAGCTTGACGCCCACCAGCGGGTAGCCCGCCAGCACGCCGTACTGCATCGCGTCCTGGGCGCCCGCGTCCACGGACGGGATGTACTCCCGCGGGATGCGACCACCGGTGACCGCGTTGACGAACTCGTAGAGAGCGCCGTCCTCGGTCTTCTCCAGCGGCTCCAGGTCGATGAGGACCTTCGCGAACTGGCCCGAACCACCGGTCTGCTTCTTGTGGGTGTAGGAGTACTTCTCCACCTTGCGGCGGATCGTCTCCCGGTACGCCACCTGCGGCTTGCCGATGTTCGCCTCGACCTTGAACTCGCGGCGCATGCGGTCCACCAGGATGTCCAGGTGGAGCTCGCCCATGCCGGCGATGATCGTCTGGCCGGTCTCCTGGTCGAGGTTGACCCGGAACGTCGGGTCCTCCTCGGCCAGCTTCTGGATCGCGGTGCCCAGCTTCTCCTGGTCGGCCTTCGTCTTCGGCTCGATCGCCACCTGGATGACCGGCTCGGGGAAGGTCATGGACTCCAGCACGATGGGCGACTGCGGGTCGCAGAGCGTCTCACCGGTGGTGGTGTCCTTGAGCCCGATCACGGCGTAGATGTGACCGGCGATGGCCTCGTCGACCGGGTTCTCCTTGTTGGCGTGCATCTGGAAGATCTTCCCGATGCGCTCCTTGCGGTCCTTGGTCGAGTTGATGACCTGGGTGCCCGCCGCGACCTTGCCCGAGTAGACCCGGATGTAGGTCAGCTTGCCGAAGAACGGGTGCGCCGCGATCTTGAACGCCAGCGCGGCGAACGGCTCGTCCGTGGACGGCTTGCGGAAGGCCGGCGTCTCGCCGTCCTGCAGCGTGCCCTCGACGGGGGGGAGGTCCAGCGGCGCCGGCAGGTAGTCGATCACCGCGTCGAGCATGGGCTGGACGCCCTTGTTCTTGAACGCCGAACCGCACAGCACCGGGTAGGCGGAGCGGTTCTTGACGATCGCGCGGATGCCCGTCTTGATCTGCTCGACGGTGAACTCCTCGCCGCCGAGGTAGGCCTCCATGAGGGCGTCGTCGGTCTCGGCGACGGCCTCGACGAGCGCCTCGCGGTACTCGGCGGCCTTGTCGGCGAGGTCGGCCGGGATCTCCTCGACCGTGTAGTCCTCACCCTTCTGGACCTCGCCGCGCCAGGTCAGCGCACGCATCTCGACCAGGTCGACGACGCCGATGAAGTCGCTCTCCGACCCGATCGGGATCTGGATCGGCAGCGGCTTGGCGCCCAGGCGGTCCTGGATGGTCTTCACGGTGAAGTAGAAGTCCGCGCCGAGCTTGTCCATCTTGTTGACGAAGCAGATGCGCGGGACGTCGTACTTGGTCGCCTGGCGCCAGACCTGCTCGGACTGGGGCTCGACGCCTTCCTTGCCGTCGAACACGGCAACGGCACCGTCGAGGACGCGGAGGTTGCGCTCCACCTCGACGGTGAAGTCGACGTGGCCCGGCGTGTCGATGATGTTGATCTGGTGGTTCTTCCAGAAGCACGTCGTCGCGGCCGACGTGATCGTGATGCCGCGCTCCTGCTCCTGCTCCATCCAGTCCATCACGGCGGCGCCGTCGTGGACCTCGCCGATCTTGTAGCTGATCCCGGTGTAGAACAGGATCCGCTCGGTCGTCGTGGTCTTGCCCGCGTCGATGTGGGCCATGATCCCGATGTTGCGGACCTTGGCCAGGTCGGTGAGCACGTCCTGTGCCACGGGTGTCTTCCCCTGTCTTGAGCTAGCTGGTAGCAGGCTCACTAGGGCTGGGAGAGCCCCACCGGTCCTCGGGGGACCGGCGGGGCGTCACATCACCAGCGGTAGTGGGCGAAGGCCTTGTTGGACTCGGCCATCTTGTGCGTGTCCTCGCGGCGCTTGACGCTCGCGCCCAGGCCGTTGCTCGCGTCGAGCAGCTCGTTCATCAGGCGCTCGATCATGGTCTTCTCGCGGCGCTGCCGGGAGAAGGTGATCAGCCAGCGCAGCGCGAGCGTGGTCGAGCGGCCCGGCTTCACCTCGACCGGCACCTGGTAGGTGGCGCCACCGACGCGGCGGGACTTCACCTCGAGCGCGGGCTTGACGTTGTCCAGGGCGCGCTTCAGGGTGACGACCGGGTCGGTGCCCGTCTTGTCGCGGGCGCCTTCGAGGGCGCCGTACACGATCCGCTCGGCCACGGAGCGCTTGCCGTCGACCAGCACCTTGTTGATGAGCTGGGTCACCAGCGGAGAGCTGTAGACCGGGTCGGAGATCAGCGGCCGCTTCGGGGCCGGTCCCTTGCGGGGCATCAGCTCTTCTCCTTCTTCGCGCCGTACCGGCTGCGAGCCTGCTTGCGGTTCTTCACGCCCTGCGTGTCGAGCGAACCGCGAATGATCTTGTAGCGGACACCGGGGAGGTCCTTCACACGACCGCCGCGCACGAGCACCATCGAGTGCTCCTGCAGGTTGTGGCCCTCACCGGGGATGTAAGCCGTGACCTCGATACCGCTCGTCAGCTTCACGCGGGCGACCTTGCGCAGCGCCGAGTTCGGCTTCTTGGGCGTGGTCGTGTAGACGCGGGTGCACACACCGCGCCGCTGCGGGCTGCCCTTGAGCGCCGCGGTCTTCTGCTTGGCGACCTTGTCCTGCCGGCCCTTGCGGACCAGCTGCTGGATCGTTGGCATACGCCGGCTGCTTCTTCCCTTTACGTGCCCGCCGCGTGGGCGACGAGCCCTGTTTACTTGGTCCCTCTCTGCACCCGAGGTCGGGCGTGTCGCCGCTCTCGGCGGTGCCGAGACTGCAACACAGCGCCCCAGGTCCGCAGGCGACATCCCAGGATGCCCCTACGCGTGGAGGTCACCGCGGCCGGCTTTCCAGCACCACTGGCGCGTAGGCACGCGGAGCGGCCCGACATGGGTCGGGCACGAGTACCAAAGATACCCCGCCTGGTTCCCACGGGTCAAAACGGATGCGCTCCCGCGCCTGCCCGATCCGACGTGCGCCGCACGCGGACCGTTCGCAGGGGTGTTCTCGTGACGGTCCTCGCACCGCTCGCCCGACGGGGCCGACGTCGGAATCGAGCGGCGACTCACCCGCAATCAGAACACGATCCGGGGAACGCCGCAGGTCGACGTGATCGCCGTTTCACTCGATCGAGTGAACACGGGGTGGCGGCGGGCGTGACCCGGGCCTCGCCGGCGGCCGGTCACACTGGGCGGGTGAACTCCGATCTCATCGCGGGCATGGCCGCGCTGGTGGCCGCCGACGCCTCGCCCGAGGTGCTCGCGGTGCGCGGCGACGTCGTGGTGGTCCGGGTCTCGGACGTGGTGCTCAAGGCGCACGAGCCGGGCACGGACCTGGACGTGCTCACCGCGCGGCTCCGGCTGGCCGCCGACCCCCGCGTGGGCGAGCTCCTGCTCGCGCCCCGGTCGGCGCCCGCCGTGGTGCTCGGCCGGGTCGTCACGGCCTGGCCGATGGGCACCCCGGTGCCGCAGAGCGAGCCCGAGGACCTGCCCATGGAGGCGGCCGGGCGGATGCTGGCCGCGCTGCACCGGTTCACCGCCGCCGACTTCGCGCCGCCCGTGCCCCTGGCCGGCGCCCGGCCCCGGATGGAACGGGCGGTGCGGGACCTGGCGCTCGACACGCCCGCGGCCGACCTGGTGCGGCGGGCGTTCGCGACGTTGCCGGCGTTCGACGACGGCGGCGTCACGCTCATCCACGGCGACTGGCACCTCGGCCAGCTGGTGTGGCGGGACGGCTACCGGTTGATCGACGTGGACGACCTCGGCGTCGGCGACCCGGCGTGGGACCTGGCCCGGCCGGCCGCGCTGCACGCGGCGGGCGTGCTCGACGCCGAGGCGTGGGGACGGCTGCTCGGGTCGTACCTCGACGCGGGCGGCACCGGCGTGCCGCGCGACGACCCGTGGTCGGTGCTGGAGCTGCCCGCGCGCGCCCTGGTCGTGCAGATGGCGGCCCGTGCCCTCTCCGCTGCGCAGCGCGACGGAACGGCGTTGAACGACGCCCAGGAAGCGCTGATCGAGACCTGCGCCCGGATCGTGTCGGCACACGAACCCATTCGGCGCGGCTAATATCGGGATCATCGCGTCAAGAGCAGGAGGCTCACACGATGCAGTGTCCCAAGTGTCATGCGAACATGCGCACCTTCGACCGCATGGGCGTGCACATCGAGCAGTGTGATGGCTGCCGCGGGGTCTTCCTCGACTACGGCGAGCTGGAGGCCATCACCCGGCTCGAGCAGCAGATGGCTCCCCCGCCGCCGCCGCCCGTCGCGCCGCAGCCCCAGGTCCACTACGTGCAGCAGCCGGTGCAGCCGGGCTGGGGCGCCGCGCCGGGTTACGGCGGCCACTACGGGCACCGGAAGCACCGCGGCCTGGGCGGGCTGTTCTTCTCGTCCTGATCTTCGTGGTGGTGGCCCCGCGCCGGTGGTGCGGGGCCACCGTTGTCACTACCGGAAAACTGGGCGATAATCGGTAGTGACCCGGGGAGGCCCGTCATGTCCGTCGCCACCGAGGCCGCGCAGATCCGCGACCTGTTCGACCAGATCGAGGAGATCGAAGAGGTCGCGTCGAGCTTGTCGGAGGACGACGAGCGGCGGCGCAAGCTGCACGGCGTGGTGGCGAAGGCCCTGCGCAAGGCGCCGCCGGTGCGGCCGGTCGTGGCGGGTGAGCTGCTGGAGCTGACCGAGAAGACGGTCAAGGCGTGGGCGCGCGAGGGCGTGCTCGCCATCCACAGCCAGGAGCCCCGGATGTTGTTGGACGCCGTGCGGCTGCACCAGGTGCTGCACGTCGTGTCGGACCTGAGGCGGGCGGGCAAGAGCCGCGCGCTGCTGGACGAGGTGCACCGGCGGTTGAGCGACGCGGCGCTGCTCGACCGCGACGACCTCGCCACCAGCATGGCCCAGCTGCACCGCGGCGAAGGACGCGTGGTTCGCTGATCACCGTCGTCGAAACGCCGGTCGCGGCCGGCCAGTCCGCCGGCCTGCGCGGCGCGGCCAGGGTCGCCTACGACAGGTTCCTGGACGAGCTGGCCCACAGCGGCTGCCTGGCGCTCGGGTACCGCGTCACCGGCCCCGAACCACTGCCGCGCCTGTGCGTGAAGCACCTGCGCGGGACCGACCGGGTGGTCGTCGCCTTCCCGTCCCCGCGCACCGCCTGGGTCCTGCTGGTCGGCCCGCACGACGACGACCCCGGCCGCGACCTCTACGAGACGCTGTACGAGCTGGCCGGCGTCCGCCCGAAGCTCACCGAGAAGCGCACCAAGCCTCCGTGCTGCGCGGACGCCACTCCCCCGGTCGCCGACGCGGACCTGGTCGACGACCTGGTCGCCCGCGCCCGCTCCCTGGCCAAGTCCCGCCGCCGCCCCACCTGACCGGGTCGCGAGTCGGACCTCCGCGGCCCTGACACGGCTACCGCGCGTTCACCCACGCGATCCGGTCCGAGCCGAACCGGAAAGTCGGGTCGAGGAGCACCACGTACTGGCCAGGAGGTTTCCCCTGCCCGGCGTCGAAGCACACGTCGGCGGTCATCTTGCCGCCCGGAGCCAGTTCGCCCGACCGCAGGAGGTTGTCGCTCCCGGTGAACGTGTTCGACAGGATCGCGCCGTTCGGGCTCTGCAACTTCCAGTCGAAGCCGCCGTTGAAGGGAGCGGGTCGGCCGGACTGGTTGTCGTAGGTCACCGTCGTGCACAACGTCGGACCCAGGGTGTCGTCGCCGTCGACCAGGCCGGTAGTCGTTATTCGCAGCCCTTCGGCGTCCACCGTCTCACCGGCCTGGGCCACGGCGTCCTTGGCCGTCGCTCCGGGGAAGGCGGGTTGAGCGCCTGGTTCCCGGGTGCCGGAGAGCGGATCAGCGGGGGACACGACTTTCGGCCCGTCGCCGTCTCCGCCGGTGCTCACGGCGATGATCACCACGAGCGCGACGAGCGCCAATCCCAGGATGTACCGCTTCTTCTTGTACCAGGGCCGTTGAGCCTTGCGATACGCCTTGTCGGCCTTGGCCTGAGCTCTGGCTTCACCCGGGTTGTGGAACGGGGGTGATGAACCCTCTGGTTGGGACATGTGGATCACTTCACACTGGATGTCGGTCGAGCGTGGGCGGCCGGCGTACTGCCGGTCCACGTGACCCGCTGGCTCTCGCCGGTCGCGAAGGCACCGCCCGACGCCTCTTCGGGACAGCCGGGCGGTCGGCGTGGAACAGGGAAAGGCCCCCGGAGCGGGAGGCTCCGGGGGCCTTTCGGTCGACTGGCTGCGTCAGCGGTAGTCGCGGCCGAAGTCGTAGTCGTCCAGCGGGACCGCGGCGCCCGTGCCCGTGCCGAAGACGTCCGGCGTGTAGTAGCCGTCGTCGTAGCTCGGGATGGCGTACGCCGCCGCACGCGCTTCCTCGGTCGGCTGCACCTGGATGTTCCGGTACCGGTTGATGCCGGTGCCGGCCGGGATCAGCTTGCCGATGATCACGTTCTCCTTCAGGCCGATGAGCTTGTCCGAACGCCCGTTGATGGCGGCGTCGGTCAGGACCCTCGTCGTCTCCTGGAAGGAGGCCGCCGACAACCACGAGTCCGTGGCCAGCGACGCCTTCGTGATGCCCATCAGCACCGGACGGCCGGCGGCGGGCTCGCCGCCCTCGGCCACCACGGCCCGGTTGCCCGACTCGAACTCCGCGCGCTCGACCAGCGAGCCCGGCAGGAACTCGGTCGCACCCGAGTCGATGATCGTCACCCGGCGCAGCATCTGCCGGACGATGACCTCGATGTGCTTGTCGTGGATCGCCACGCCCTGGGCCCGGTAGACCTTCTGGACCTCACCCACGAGGTGCAGCTGGGCCTCACGCGGGCCCATCACGCGCAGCACCTCGTGCGGGTCGGGCGTGCCCTCCAGCAGCTGCTGGCCGACGCCCACGTGGTCGCCGTCCTGCAACGGGCCGGTGGCCGTGTTCGCGAGCCGCTGACGCTTGGACAGCTTCTCGAAGAGGATCTCCTCGGACCCGTCGTCCGGGATGAGGGTGATCTTCCAGAACCGGTCGCCGTCCTCGATGCGCACCCGGCCGTCGACGTCCGCGATGGGCGCCTTGCCCTTCGGCACGCGGGCCTCGAACAGCTCCTGCACACGCGGCAGACCGGTGGTGATGTCGTCACCGGCCACACCGCCCTGGTGGAACGTGCGCATGGTCAGCTGCGTGCCGGGCTCACCGATGGACTGCGCGGCGACGATGCCGACGGCCTCGCCGACGTCGACCAGCTTGCCGGTCGCCATCGAACGGCCGTAGCAGGACGCGCACACGCCGACCGCGGACTCGCAGGTCAGCACCGAGCGGACCTTGACCCTGGTCACGCCCGCCTCGACGAGGGTGGCCAGCGCCGGGTCGCCCAGGTCGTCACCGCGGTTGAGCACGATGTTGCCACCGGCGTCGGTGATGTCCTCGGCGATGGTCCGCGCGTACACGCTGGTCTGCGCGAACTCGGCCAGCACGACCTTGTCGCCCAGCCGCTCGCCGACCGTCATGTTCACGCCGCGGGTGGTGCCGCAGTCGACCTCGCGGATGATGACGTCCTGCGAGACGTCCACCAGACGACGGGTCAGGTAACCCGAGTCGGCGGTGCGCAGCGCGGTGTCGGCCAGACCCTTGCGGGCGCCGTGCGTGGCGATGAAGTACTCCAGCACCGACAAGCCCTCGCGGAACGAGCTCTTGATCGGCCGCGGGATGTACTCGCCCTTCGGGTTGGTCACCAGACCGCGCATACCCGCCAGCGAGCGGACCTGGGTCATGTTGCCCGCCGCGCCCGACATCACGATCATGCGGATCGAGTTGTCCTCGGGGAAGTTGGCCTCCATGACCTCGGCGACCTCTTCGGTGGCCTTGGTCCACACCTTGACCAGCTCGTTGTTGCGCTCCGTGTGGGAGAGCTGACCGCGCTGGTAGCGCTTCTCGACCGCGTCCGCGAGCTTCTCGTACTCGTCCAGGATGCCCTGCTTGGCAGCCGGCACGAGCACGTCGGAGATCGCGACCGTGACGCCCGACCGGGTGGCCCAGTAGAAACCGGCGTCCTTCAGCTTGTCCAGCGTCCGGGCGACGGTGACCATCGGGTACCGCTCGGCGAGGTCGTTGATGATCGTCGCCTGCCGCTTCTTGGGCATGACGTCGTTGATGAACGGGTAGTCCGGCGGCAGGACCTCGTTGAACAGCACGCGACCGAGGGTGGTCTCGGCCAACCACGCCTGGCCGGGCTCCCAGCCCTCGGGCTCCTGGCCCTTCGGCGGGTTCTTGTCCGTGATCCGGATCTTGACCATGGACTGCAGGCCCAGGATCTTGCGGTCGAACGCCATCAGCGCCTCGGCGGGCGAGGAGTAGGCCTGGCCCTCGCCGAGGTCGTCCTTCTTGTGCCGGGTCAGGTGGTACAGGCCGGTCACCATGTCCAGACGCGGCATGGCCAGCGGCTTGCCCGACGCGGGCGAGAGGATGTTGTTCGACGACAGCATCAGCACGCGCGCCTCGGCCTGCGCCTCGGCGGACAGCGGCAGGTGGACCGCCATCTGGTCACCGTCGAAGTCGGCGTTGAACGCCTCGCAGACCAGCGGGTGCAGCTGGATGGCCTTGCCCTCGACCAGCTGCGGCTCGAAGGCCTGGATGCCCAGCCGGTGCAGCGTGGGCGCGCGGTTCAGCAGCACGGGGTGCTCGGTGATGACCTCTTCGAGCACGTCCCACACGGCGGGGCGCGCGCGCTCCACCATCCGCTTGGCGGACTTGATGTTCTGCGCGTGGTTGAGGTCGACCAGCCGCTTCATCACGAAGGGCTTGAACAGCTCCAGCGCCATCTGCTTGGGCAGGCCGCACTGGTGCAGCTTCAGCTGCGGGCCGACCACGATGACCGAACGGCCCGAGTAGTCGACGCGCTTGCCGAGCAGGTTCTGGCGGAACCGGCCCTGCTTGCCCTTGAGCAGGTCGGACAGCGACTTGAGCGGCCGGTTGCCCGGGCCCGTCACCGGCCGGCCGCGGCGGCCGTTGTCGAACAGCGCGTCGACGGCCTCCTGCAGCATCCGCTTCTCGTTGTTGACGATGATCTCGGGCGCGCCGAGGTCGATCAGTCGCTTGAGGCGGTTGTTGCGGTTGATGACGCGGCGGTACAGGTCGTTCAGGTCGGACGTGGCGAAGCGGCCACCGTCGAGCTGCACCATCGGGCGCAGGTCCGGCGGGATGACCGGCACGCAGTCCAGGACCATGCCCTGCGGGTTGTTGCGGGTCGCCTGGAAGGCGGCCACGACCTTCAACCGCTTGAGGGCGCGCAGCTTCTTCTGGCCCTTGCCGCTGCGGATCGTCTCGCGCAGCACGTCGGCCTCGGCGTCGACGTCGTAGTCACCCAGCAGCCGCTGGATGGCCTCCGCGCCCATGGCGCCGGTGAAGTAGTCGCCGTAGCGGTCGTACAGCTCGCGGTAGAGCAGCTCGTCCGCGATCAGCTGGGCGCGCTCGAGCTTGGTGAAGGTGGACCAGATCTCGTCGAGCCGGTCCAGCTCGCGCTGGGCCCGGTCGCGGAGCTGGCGCATCTCGCGCTCGCCGCCCTCCTTGACCTTGCGGCGGACGTCGGACTTGGCGCCCTCCGCCTCCAGCTCGGCCAGGTCGGCTTCCAGCTTCTGCGCGCGGGCCTCGACGTCGGCGTCACGCCGGTTCTCGACCCGCTTGCGCTCGACCTGCATCTCGTTCTCGAGCGTCGGCAGGTCGTTGTGGCGCAGCTCGGTGTTCACGCCCACGATGACGTAGGCCGCGAAGTAGATGATCTTCTCGAGGTCCTTGGGCGCCAGGTCGAGCAGGTAGCCCAACCGGCTGGGGACGCCCTTGAAGTACCAGATGTGCGTGACGGGCGCGGCCAGTTCGATGTGGCCCATCCGCTCACGGCGCACCTTGGCGCGGGTCACCTCGACGCCGCAGCGCTCGCAGATGATGCCCTTGAAGCGCACGCGCTTGTACTTGCCGCAGTAGCACTCCCAGTCCCGGGTGGGACCGAAGATCTTCTCGCAGAACAAGCCGTCCTTCTCCGGCTTGAGCGTGCGGTAGTTGATGGTCTCGGGCTTCTTGACCTCGCCGAAGGACCACTGGCGAATGTCGTCCGCGGTCGCAAGACCGATGCGAAGCTCATCGAAGAAGTTGACGTCGAGCACGTCTACTCTCTTCCCCTTTTTGGTTCGGTGCTGCTTGGGGTGCTGGTGGCTGGGTCACCGGGGACGCGGGAGGCGTCCCCGGTGACCGGCGAGCGTCAGTTGACGACGTCGTCCACGGAGGGCGACTCGGACCTCGACAGGTTGATGCCGAGGTTCGCGGCCGCGCGCTCCAGGTCCTCGTCGTCGCCGTCGCGCATCTCGATCGCGGCGCCGTCCGAAGACAGCACCTCGACGTTGAGGCACAGCGACTGCAGCTCCTTGAGCAGCACCTTGAAGGACTCCGGGATACCCGGTTCCGGGATGTTCTCGCCCTTGACGATGGCCTCGTAGACCTTCACGCGGCCGAGCACGTCGTCGGACTTGATCGTGAGCAGTTCCTGGAGCGTGTACGCGGCGCCGTACGCCTGCATCGCCCAGCACTCCATCTCACCGAACCGCTGACCACCGAACTGCGCCTTACCACCCAGCGGCTGCTGCGTGATCATCGAGTACGGGCCGGTCGAACGGGCGTGGATCTTGTCGTCGACCAGGTGCAGCAGCTTCAGGATGTACATGTAGCCGACCGACACCGGGAAGGGGTACGGCTCGCCGCTGCGCCCGTCGAGGAGCACCGCCTTGCCGTTCTCCTTGACCATCCGCTCGCCGTCGCGGTTCGGGATCGTCGAGCCGAGCAGGCCCGTGATCTCGTCCTCCTTGGCACCGTCGAAGACGGGCGTGGCGGTCTTGGTGCCGGGCTCGACGTCGTACAGCTCGGCGGGCAGGTTCTTCGCCCAGTCCGGGTCGCCGTTGATGCTCCAGCCCTGCTTGGCGATCCACCCGAGGTGGGTCTCCAGCACCTGGCCGATGTTCATACGACGCGGCACGCCGTGCGTGTTCAGCACGATGTCGACGGGGGTGCCGTCCTCGAGGAACGGCATGTCCTCGACGGGGAGGATCTTGCCGATGACGCCCTTGTTGCCGTGGCGGCCGGCCAGCTTGTCGCCGTCCTGGATCTTGCGCTTCTGGGCCACGTAGACGCGGACCAGCTCGTTCACGCCGGGAGGCAGCTCGTCGTCGTCCTCGCGGCTGAACACGCGGATGCCGATGACCTTGCCGTACTCGCCGTGCGGCACCTTCAGCGACGTGTCGCGCACCTCGCGCGCCTTCTCGCCGAAGATCGCGCGGAGCAGGCGCTCCTCCGGGGTCAGCTCGGTCTCGCCCTTGGGCGTGACCTTGCCGACCAGGATGTCGCCGGGCTGGACCTCGGCGCCGATGCGGATGATGCCGCGCTCGTCGAGGTCGGCCAGGACCTCCTCGGAGACGTTCGGGATGTCCCGGGTGATCTCCTCGGCGCCCAGCTTGGTGTCCCGCGCGTCGATCTCGTGCTCCTCGATGTGGATCGAGGTCAGGACGTCGTCCTGCACGAGGCGCTGCGACAGGATGATCGCGTCCTCGTAGTTGTGGCCCTCCCACGGCATGATCGCGACGAGCAGGTTCTTGCCCAGCGCCATCTCGCCGTTCTCGGTGCACGGGCCGTCGGCCAGCACCTGGCCCTCGTGCACCCGGTCGCCCTCGTTCACGATGGGCTTCTGGTTGATGCACGTGCCCTGGTTGGACCGGCGGAACTTGTGCAGGCCGTAGGTCTGCCGCGAGCCGTCGTCGGCCATGACCGTGACGTAGTCGGCGGAGATCTCCTCGACCGCGCCGGTCTTCTTGGCCACCACGACGTCACCGGCGTCGACCGCGGCGCGCAGCTCCATGCCGGTGCCGACCAGCGGGGACTCGCTGCGCAGCAGCGGCACCGCCTGGCGCTGCATGTTCGCGCCCATCAGGGCGCGGTTCGCGTCGTCGTGCTCGAGGAACGGGATCATCGCGGTCGCGGCCGACACCATCTGCCGCGGCGAGACGTCCATGTAGTCCACGTCGGACGGGTCGATCTGCTCGACCTCGCCGCCCTTCTTGCGGACCAGGACCTTGTCCTCGAGGAAGTTGCCCTCGTCGTCGATCTTGGCGTTCGCCTGCGCCTTGACGTAGCGGTCCTCTTCGTCGGCCGTCAGGTAGTCGATCTGGTCGGTGACCCGGCCGTCGACGACCTTGCGGTACGGCGTCTCGATGAAGCCGAACGGGTTGACCCGCCCGTAGGAGGACAGCGAGCCGATCAGGCCGATGTTCGGGCCTTCCGGCGTCTCGATCGGGCACATGCGGCCGTAGTGCGACGGGTGGACGTCGCGGACCTCCATGCCGGCGCGCTCACGCGACAGACCACCCGGACCCAGCGCCGAGAGGCGGCGCTTGTGGGTCAGGCCCGCGAGCGGGTTCGTCTGGTCCATGAACTGCGACAGCTGGGACGTGCCGAAGAACTCCTTGATCGCCGCCACCACGGGGCGGATGTTGATCAGGGTCTGCGGCGTGATGGCCTCGACGTCCTGGGTCGTCATGCGCTCGCGGACGACGCGCTCCATGCGGGACAGGCCGACCCGGATCTGGTTCTGGATCAGCTCGCCGACGGTGCGCAGGCGGCGGTTGCCGAAGTGGTCGATGTCGTCGACCTCGACGGGCACCTCGGTGTCGCCGGGCTGCATCGTCGTCTCACCGGCGTGCAGGCGGACCAGGTACTCGATCGTCGTGACGATGTCGTCCTCGGTCAGCACGCCCGTGGAGATCGGGGAGGCCAGGCCCAGCTTCTTGTTGATCTTGTACCGGCCGACCTTCGCCAGGTCGTAGCGCTTGTCCTTGAAGAACAGGTTCTCCAGCAGCGCCTGCGCGGACTCCTTCGTCGGCGGCTCGCCCGGACGCAGCTTGCGGTAGATGTCGAGCAACGCCTCGTCGGTGCCCGCGGTGTGGTCCTTCTCCAGCGTCGTCAGCAGCGTCTCGCTGAAGGAGAAGCGCTCGCGGATCTGCTCGGTGGTCCAACCCAACGCCTTCAGCAGCACGGTCACCGGCTGGCGGCGCTTGCGGTCGATGCGGACACCGACGGTGTCGCGCTTGTCGACGTCGAACTCCAGCCAGGCACCCCGGGACGGGATGATCTTGACGCTGAAGACGTCCTTGTCGGTCGTCTTGTCGATCGCGGTGTCGTAGTAGACACCCGGCGAGCGGACGAGCTGGGAAACCACGACCCGCTCGGTGCCGTTGATGATGAACGTGCCCTTGTCGGTCATCATCGGGAAGTCACCCATGAACACCGTCTGGCTCTTGATCTCGCCAGTGGTGTGGTTGGTGAACTCCGCCGTGACGAACAACGGGGCGGCGTACGTCATGTCCTTGTCCTTGCACTCCTCGGTCGAGGCCTTGACCTCGTCGAAGCGCGGGTCGGAGAAGGAGAGCGACATCGAGCCGGAGAAGTCCTCGATCGGGGAGATCTCGTTCAAGACCTCCTCGAGGCCGCCCGTCGGCGCCTCGTCACCCTCGTCGACACGGCGCTGGAACCACGCCTCGTCGCCGGTGAGCCATTCGAACGACTGGATCTGCAGGTCGAGCAGGTTGGGCGTCTGAAGCGGTTCGTGGATCTTCGCGAAAGAGACTCGCTTCGGCGCTCCGGGAATCCCCGACGTGGAGTTGGTCGCAGCAGTGGCCTTGGTCGCGCGAGAGATCGCCAAGATGCGTCCTTCCAGGGACAGGTAGCTGGCTAGTCAGCGGAACTAGCACGGCTGTCAAGGGTGCGGCGATGCCCGGCAATCCAGCTCTCGGCGAAGGGCAAACGGAAAGAGGGCAGCGCAAAGGAGCAGTCTAGCCACGCGCGCGGCAACTGTCGAGAGGCACCTGGAAGGACCTTTCTCGTGCTCACCGACAGAGTGACCCCGCCGACGCCCACAGTCAAGATGCCACGCGGCGATCACTCCACTGGCGCAAGGCGCGATAACGCGGAGTTACCTCTGTGACCTGCGAAAATACATTGACGTGAGCAACCGTGAACCTTTGGCGGGTGGTCAGACCCCGAAGGGAGATGGTGTCGATTTCGTTCGGTCACCGACCGAAAAGTGTGACCGGGATCACGTTGTGCTGAGGCTTGAAACCGGCTTCGCAGTCCTGAGTGGACGTCCGCCGAGGCCGGCGGGGCGCCCGCCGGTCAGCACTTGGCGGTCTCGGCCGCCTGGTCGCCGGTCTGGCCGAACATCTCCATGTTGTCGACCTTCCACCGGCCGTCGACCTGCTGCGCGCCGACCCGCATCGTCGCGATGCCGCCGCCGCTCTGGTTGTCGGTCGTGCGGGTGGTGACCTGGTCGAGGAACAGCAGCACGGTGGCGCGGTCGCCGTCGAGCGTGGTC
This sequence comes from Saccharothrix sp. 6-C, assembly GCF_016695385.1. Taxonomy (NCBI): domain Bacteria; kingdom Bacillati; phylum Actinomycetota; class Actinomycetes; order Pseudonocardiales; family Pseudonocardiaceae; genus Saccharothrix; species Saccharothrix sp. 6-C. The sequence goes on from NZ_CP064192.1 coordinate 7,878,611, forward strand.
ACGCCGCTGGACACGGCCTTCACCGTGACCACGAGCTTCTGCTCGGGCGCGAGCGCGCGCACCGGGCCGAAGATCGCGTTGTACTGGCACTTGGCCTTGCCGACGAGCAGCTCGTTGGCGGCTTGCTCGGTCGCGGAGACGTCGGCGAAGTTGTAGGAGAACGCCTTCTCGACCGCCTCGCGCGCCTGGCCGGCGACCTCGGTCGTGCCCCCGCTGTCCACCAGGGCCTGGTTGTAGCGGACGTCGGCGGCCTGGCTCTGGAACCAGGCGCCGAGGCCGACCAGGAGGGCGGCCAGCACGAGCAGGGAGATCGGCAGGACCAGGCCGGACTCGCCGAACCGGGTCGGGCGGGCACCGGGGTCGTTGTGCCGGGCGGCCCACGCCTCGGCGTCGGCCGTCGGGCGCGCGGCGTCGTCGTCGGCCAGGACGCTGGGTGCGACGGCCTCGCCGGTGCGCCGGCGGCGGCCGGTCGGGCGGGGGCGCGGCGCGGGGTCGGCGTCCTCGGGGTGCTCGGCGTCCTCGGGGTGCCCGGTGCCCTCGGTGTGCTCGGTGTCCTCGCCGGGCTCGATCAGGCCGGTGGCCTCGGTCGGGCGCGTGACGTCGCGGTCGGAGGGCGAGCTCTCGGCACCCGGCGACCGGTCGGCGGCGGTCGATCCGGGGGCAGCAGCTTCGGCGGCGGTCGGTTCGGCGGCCGGTTCGGCGGCGGCGGCGGGGTCAGCGTCCGCGTGCTCGGGACGCGTGTCCTGGGTCGGTGAATTCTCGGGCGCCACCCCGGCGTTGGGTCCGGGTGGGGTCGGCGCGGCGCCCGGGTCGGGGCGTTTGCGCAGGCCCGCGACGCGCGGACGGGTGGTCGGCGTGGTCGGGACCGGGCGGCGGCGGGACGGTGGCACTGACGTCATCTCCTCGGTTCACGCGCCGCCGGCCGCGACCGGCCCCAGCGCGCTGAGCTTCCAACCGGCGTCGGTGCGGAGCAGGTCCGTCTGGTACCGGTTGACCTTCTTCACCGCCTGCCCGCCCTCCGGCGTGACCGTGGTCTCGACGACCGCGATGAGGTGCGCCTTCCCGGCCCGGTCGTCGAGCTCGGTGACGGCCGCGTCGAGCACCCGGCTCACGGTCACCGTCCTGGCGTCCTCGATCTGCTTCTTGCGGGTGGCCCGGCCGTCCTCGATCTCGGTGCGCAGCCCGCCGGTGGACGAGTCCAGCCACCGGTCCAGGTCCTCGTCCACCTTCCGGTAGTCGAGGGTGGTGAAGTTCGCGATCCCGACCTGGCCGACCCGCAGCACCTCGTCCCGCTCGCGCGAGAACGCCACCGAGTCGTTGGACGACGCGCTCCACCACGACACCCCGGCCCACACCGCGTACCCGGCGGCCAGCACCGCGAGCACGGCCGCGACCGGGAGCACCCAACGTCGAACGTCCATCCGTCCCTCTCCTCAGCCCGGCAGCCCGAGCAACTGCCCCAGGCTGGTCAGCAGCGGCGCCTCGGGGGCGGGCTCGCCAACGGCCGGTTCCCGCGCCGGCTGCGACGTCGCGTCACCGGTCGGGGTGGTCACCGGGACCCCACCGTAAGGCGCGTTCTGCGCGCCCCGCACGCCGGTGGCGCTGCCGGGCGCCAACGCGCAGTAGGCCTGCGTGTTGAAGGCGGCCGGCGTGAGGTCGGTGCCCTGCCGGATCCTGGTGGTGTCGTAGCCGACCGTGCACGGCGGCGGGTCGAACACGTTCAGGGCCAGCCCGAAGTGCGCGCCCGTGCCGTCGCCCTTGGCCACGGAGAAGCCGCCGCCGACGATGATCGGGTAGGTGACGGCGATCTGCTCCAGCCCGTTCAGCCGCGTGACCAGGATGTTCCCGGTGGTCAGCAGGTTGGCCAGCACCACGCCCAGGTTGGGCCCGGTCTCCCGCAGCAGCGCCGACACCTGCTCCGCGGCCTGCGGCGACACGCCGATGAGCCGCCGGAGGTCGGTGTCGGAGTTCTTCAGCTGCTCGGCGAGCGCCCGCAGGTCCGACGAGAACGACCTGATCGCGCCGCCCTGCGCGGCCTGCGTGTTCAGCACGACGAGCCCGCTGTCGATCAACGCCTTGGTCTGCGGCAGGTGCTCCGTCGCCGCCTGGGTGAACACCTTCGTGCTGTCCAGCAGCACCTGCAGGTCCGGTCCGGTGCCGTTGAACGCCAGGTCCAGCTCGTCCACCACGGTCCGCAGCGACTCGGTGGGCACCGACTTGGCGAACGCGTCGAGGTTGCTCAGCAGGGTGTCCACCGGCGGCGGCGTCCTGGTGGCCGAGCGCGGGATGACCGACCCGTCCGCCAGGTACGGCCCGTCGTCGCCGCGCGGGCGCAGGTCGACGAACTGCTCGCCCACCGCCGACCGGTTGGCGACCACGGCCTCCAGGTCGGACGGGATCGACGGCGCGCTCGGGTCGATGTCGAGGTCGACCTCCAGCCCGTCCGCGGTCAGCCGCATCTGCCCGACCCGGCCGACGGCCACGCCGCGGTAGGTGACCTCGGCGTTGGTGAACACGCCGCCGGAGTCGGCGAGCTGCATCGTCACCACGTACCCGGACGAGCCGAACACGCGGCCGAGCCCGACGTACCGCGCGCCGACGTAGCTCACGCCGACCAGCGCGATCAGCACGAACGCGCCGATCTGGAGCTTGATCCGGCCGGGGATCACCGCCCACCTCCGAGCAGTCCGCCGAGCAGGTCGCCCAACCCGGACCCGCCCGACAGGCCGGGCAGCGGCAGGTTCGGCAGGGGCAGCGGCAGCGACGGCGCGTTGCCGTCGACACCGGGCAGCAGGGGCAGGTTCGGCAGCGGCGACTGCCGCGACCGGCCGAGGTTGTCCACGACCGTGGCCAGGTTCAGGTCGATGTCGGCGTACAGGTTCGTGTAGTCGCCCTTGATGGCGTCCACCGCCGAGTCCGGGAACGGGTAGGTGAGCAGCAGCTCGAAGCCGTTGGGCAGGTTCGTGCCCGCCTCGGCGAGCTTCTGCAACGTCGGCGTCAACGCCTTGAGGTCGGCCACCAGGTCGTCCTTGGACTTGTTCACCGTGTCCACCGCGACGTCGGACAGCGCGTCCAGCGACTGGAGCAGCGTGACCAGCTGGGTGCGCTGCTCGCTGAGCACCTTCAGCCCCGGTTCCAGCCCGTCCAGCACGCCGGTGAGCTGGTCGCGCTGGGCGTTGAGGGTGCCGCCGAGCCGGTTGAGGCCGTCCAGCGCGCGGGTGATCTCCCCCTTGTGCGCGTCCAGGTCGCCGACCAGCGTGTTCAGGTTGGTCAGCAGCGAGCGGATCTGCGGCTCGTTGCCCTCCAGGGCCGCGTTCAGCTCGCGGCTGATGTCCTGGAGCTGGGCGATGCCGCCGCCGTTGAGCAGCATGGACAGCGCGCCGAAGACCTCTTCGACCTCGGGGTTGCGGTTGGTCCGCTCGACCGGGATGACGGAGCCGCCGGTCAGGGCGCCCTCTTCGCGCCCCTCGGCGGGCCTGGCCAGCTCGACGTACTTCTCGCCGAGCAGCGCGGACTGGCGCAGCCGGGCGACCGCGTTGCCCGGCAGCTTCACGTCGCCGTTGACCAGCACCGTCACCTCGGCGGTCCAGCCGTCCGCGCCCAGGTCGATCCGGTCCACCCGGCCGACCGGCACGTCGTCGACCTTCACCCCGGCCTGCGGCACCAGGTCCAGCACGTCCTTGAACCGCACCTTCACCTCGTACGGCCGGTCGCCCACGTCCGCGCCGCCGGGCAGCGGCATGTTGTAGACGCCGTCGAAGCCGCCCGAGCCGCAGCCGGTCAGCACCAGCGCGCTCGCCACGAGCACCGCGACCCGCCTCACCGGGGCACCCCCGCGAGCGGCAGGGGCAGCGGCAGCTTGCCCTGGGCGAGGTCCGTCGCGATCTCCTGGGGCGTCGGCAGCGGCACCGCGCCGGCGAGCACCGGCTCCAGCTGCCGGCACGCCTCGGCGAGCACGCCGGGCACCCGGCCCGGTTCGATGCCCTGGACCAGCTTGCAGACCAGCACGATCGGCGGCTGGCTCAGCTCGTTGATGTCGGCCCGCACGTCGAGCGTGCCGGACGCCGCGTTGTAGGCGTTCTGCAGGTTGCCCAGCGCGAGCGGCCCGACGTCGAGCGCCTCGGCCAGCGACGCGCGCTGGTCGACCAGGATCTGGGTGATGCCGGCGAGCTTGTCCACGTTGGACTTGAGCACGGCCCGGTTGTCCTGGATGAAGCCCTGCACCTGGCCCAGGGCCGCGGCCAGCTCGGCCAGCGCGGCGCCCAGGTTCTCCCGCTCGTCGGCGAGGAAACCGGCGACCTCGGCCAGCTGCCGGTTGAAGTCGCGCACCTGGCTGTCGTTGGCGGCCAGCATGCCGGTGAACTTCTGCAGGTTGTCCACGGTGCCGAACAGGTCGTCCTTCGAGCCGGACAGCGTGCGGGTGGCGTCACCGAGCTGCTTGACGGTGTCGCCGAGCGCCTGCCCGTTGCCCCGGAGGTTGGCCGCGGCCGAGTCGAGCAGCTCCGACAGCGCGCCGTCCTCGTTCGCGCCGTCGGGGCCCAGCGCGGTGGTCAGCTCGTCCAGGCTGGCGTAGAGCTCGTCCAGCTCGACGGGGGTGGCGGTGCGCTCACGCGGGATGGTCGCGTTCTCGCCCAGCACGTCGCCGCCGGTGTAGGCGGGCGCGAGCTGCACGTACCGGTCGCTGACCACGCTGGGCGCGACCACGACCGCCTGCGCCGCCGCCGGCACCTTCACCGAGCGGTCGAGCGACATCACCACCTTGACCAGCGGGCCCCGCGGCTCGACCTCCTCGATCGTGCCGACCCGCACGCCCAGCACCCGCACGTCCGAGCCGGGGTAGACGCCGACGGCCGCGCCGAACAGCGCGGTCACCCGGCGGCTGTCGCCACCCGCGAACACCCACCACATCGCCGCCGCGGCCACGATCGCGAGCACGCACGCGATCGCCGCGGCGCGGACCAGGCCGCGGCCCGTCTTCGTGGTCGCCACGTCAGTTCCCTCCCCCGGAAGGATCGGATACAGCAGGTGCCTGCCCGACGGAGGGCTGCCGTTGCACGCCGGGAGGGAGGCAGCCCTCTTCGTTGAAGCCGACCACCCCGAGGTTCACCGACGGCGGCAGCAGCCCGCAGATGTAGGTGTCGAACCAGCGGCCGTTGCCCAGGGTGTTGGCGAACACCCGGAAGAACGGCCCCATCAGCGACAGGCTGCGGTCGAGCGAGTCCTGGTTGCGCTGCAACATCGTGGTGACCCGCTCCAGCTGCTCCAGCGCGGGCCGCAGCTGCGCGGAGTTGTCGGCGACCAGGCCGGACAGCTCCTTCGACAGCTGACGGGTGCCGTTGAGCAGGGCGCTGATCGCGTCCCGCCGCTTGCGCAGCTCGCCCAGCAGCAGGTTGCCGTCCGCGAGCAGCTTCTCGAACTGCTCGTTGCGGTCGGCCAACGTCTTGGTGATCGTGTTCGTGTTGGCCAGCAGCTCCGCCAGCTGCTCGTCGCGCGACGAGATCGTCTTCGACAGCGCCGACAGGCCGTCCAGCGCGCCGCGCACGCTCTGCGCCGAGCCCTGGAACGTCTCCGACAACACCCGGAAGCTGTCGGCGAGCTGCCCGGTGTCGATCTGGCCGACCGTGGACGCCAGGCCGTTGAACGCCTCCTGCACGTCGTACGGCGACAACGTGCGCTCACGCGGGATCGGCTCGCCCGGGTCCAGCGGCTGCGAGCCCTGCGGGTCCAGCGCCAGGAACTTCTGCCCGAGCAGCGTCTTGATCCGGATCACCGCGGTCGTGCGGTCGCCGACCCAGGCGTCCCTCACCCGGAACGACACCTTCACCTTGTCGCCGTCCAGCTCCACCTCGGTCACCTTGCCGACCTTCACCCCCGCCACCCGCACCTCGTTCGACGGGATCAGGCCCGCCGCCTCGGTGAACTCGGCCGAGTAGGTGGTGCCGCCGCCGATGATCGGCAGGTCGTCGGAGTTGAACGCGGCGAGCAGCAGCAGGACGATCACGGTCAGGCTCACCGCGCCGACCGCCACCGGGTTGCGTTCGGTTCTCATCGGCGGCACCTCGGCTGCGTGACCGGCAGAGCCGTGATCGGGATCGGGTCGTTGATGATCGGCGGCAGGGCGACCTGCCCGGCGCCCTCGCACAGGAAGAAGTTGAACCAGGAACCGTAGGACGCGGTCCGCGACATCGCCTCGATCTTGGTCGGCAGGCGCTGGATGACACCCTCCACGATCGCCTCGTTGTCCCCCAGCGTCTTCGACACCAGGCCGAGGTTGGCGATGTCGTCCTTCAACGGCTGCCGCGCCTGGCCGAGCAGGTCGGCCGTGGTCGTGGTCAGCTCGCCCATGGCGCTGATCGCGTCGCCGATCGGCTCGCGGTCACCCGCCAGGCCCGTCGTCAGCTCCTGCAACGTGGTGACCAGCGTGGACACCTGCTCCGTCCGCGAGTTCACGGTGTCGAGCACCGAGTTGAGGTTGTCGACGACCTCGCCGATGACCTGGTCGCGGCTCGCCAGCGTGGACGTCAACGACGCGGTGTGGCGCAGCAGGCTGTCGATCGTGCCGCCCTCGCCCTGCAACACCTGGATGATCTCGCCGGACAGCCGGTTCACGTCATCCGGGTTCAGCGCCTGGAACAACGGCTTGAAACCGTTGAACAGCACGGTCAGGTCCAGCGCGGGCTTCGTGCGCTCCAACGGGATCACGTCGCCGGGCCTCAGCGGGGACGCGTCGCCCACGCCGTGCTCCAACGAGATGTACCGCTGGCCGACGAGGTTGCGGTACTTGATCGTCGCGGTGACCGACGCGGGCAGCGTGCGGTCGCCCTCCAGCGAGAACTCCACCTCCGCCAACCGCCGGTCCACCACCCGGATCCCGTCGACCTGGCCGACCCGGACACCCGCGATGCGGATGTCGTCGCCCTCGTTGAGCGCGGTCACGTCGGTGAACCGGGCGGTGTAGCCGGTGTCACCGGTGAAGCTCACGTTGGAGATGGTCACCGCGAGCAGCGCGGTCGCCAGGACCGTGATCGCGGCGAACACGCCGAGCTTGATCAGCGGCGCGGCCAGGGACCTCATGCCGTCACCTCCGCGCCCCGGTACAGGGGGCCGAGCAGCAGCGCGGTGAAGCTCGGCATCTCCCGCTCGGCCAAGCCGAACTGCGGCGCGAGCAGCGCGGCCAGGAAGTCCTGCTCCTCCGGCGAGTTCGCCAACGACGGCACACCGCCGAACGACGACACGACCGTGCCGTCCTCCCGGATCGTCCCCGTGTTCGGCGGCAGCACGCCGTCGGTCGCCGAGCGCGCGGGCGGCGGCGACGAAGAGCCGTCCTTGACCGGACCCTCCGGCGGGTACTGCGGGAACGGGTCCGGCCGCGGCACGATGTCGTAGCAGCGCGGACCGCGCCGGTCGGCGTACTCCGGGTCGTCCTTGCCGGGCTCGTACTTGCCGCGGTTCGCGGTGATCTCCAGCGTGATGTGCAGGCCGGGCTCGTCCGTGCCCTTGCCGAACACCTCGTCCATGATCGGCTTGAACTCCGCCAGGCCCTTGAGCAGGCACGGGTACTCGGGCGCGTACTTCGCCAGCAGCTCCAACGTCGGCCTGCTGACGTCGGCGAGCTGGATCAGGTTGTTCTTGTTCACCGCGAGGAAGCTGTTCAGGTCGAGCGACGTGGTGGTCAGCGTGCCGTACAGGGCGAGCAGGTCGTCGCGCTGCTCGACCAGCGTGCGGCTGGTGACGGTGGCGTCCGACAAAGCCTGCACGAGATCGGGCGCGGCGTCGGCGTAGACGTTCGAGACGTCCGCGAGGCGGCTGATGCCCTCCTTCAACGCGGGCAGCTGCGGGTTGAACTCGCCGAGGTAGGAGTCGAGCCGCACCAGCGTCTCGCCCAGCGGCCTCCCCCGGTTCTCCAACGCCTGCGACATCGCGGTCAGCGTGGTGGCCAGCTTCTCCGGCTGCACGGCCTGGAGCACCGGCATCAAATCGTCGAGCACGCGTTCCAGCTCGACGGCGCTGCTGGAGCGGTCCTGCTCGATGACGGCGCCATCGGTGAGCGGGTCCTCGCGCTGCGCCGGCAGCACCAGGTTCACGTACCGCTCACCGAACAAGGTCTTCGGCAGCAGGCGCGCGGAGACGTTCGCCGGGATGTGCCTGACCTGCTCCGGTTCGAGCGCGAGGTCGAGCTCCGCGCCGTCACCCGCGGTCCGGATGCCCTTCACCTGGCCGACGACCATGCCGCGGACCTTCACGTCGGAGTCGATCAGCAGCTGGTTGCCGACCCGGTCGGTCTTCAACGTCACCTTCACGACCTCGGTGAACGCGTCGTTGTACAACGCCACCGTGACGGAGAGGAAGAGGGCGATGACCGCGATGAACACGACGCCCAAGAGCCGCCGCCTCACCATGTCGCCCCCTCGGCCGAGGAGAACACGTCGACCCAGCCCGTCACCGCCTCCGCTGAGAAGAACACGTCGACCCAGCCCGTCACCGCCTCCGCTGAGAAGAACACGTCGACCCAGCCCGTCACCGCCTCCGCTGAGAAGAACACGTCGACCCAGCCCGTCACCGCCTCCGCTGAGAAGAACACGTCGACCCAGCCCGTCACCGCCTCCGCTGAGAAGAACACGTCGGCGGTCATCCCGCGATCCTCACCGTCGTCGTAGTGCCCCAGATGGCCATGCTGAGGAAGAAGTCCAACAAGCTCGTCGTCACGATCGCCGTGCGCACCGCCCGACCCACCGCGATGCCCACACCCGCCGGGCCGCCGCTGGCGCGGTAGCCGTAGTAGCAGTGGGTCAGGATGATCACCACGGCGAAGACGAGCACCTTGCCGAACGACCAGAGCACGTCCACCGGTGGTAGGAACAGGTTGAAGTAGTGGTCGTACGTGCCCGCCGACTGCCCGTAGAACTCGACCGTGATGAACCTCGCCGCCAGGTACGACGTCAGCAGACCGATCACGTACAGCGGGATGATCGCGACGAAACCCGCGATGATCCGCGTGGTCACCAGGTACGGCAGACTGGGGATGCCCATGACCTCCAGCGCGTCGATCTCCTCGGAGATCCGCATCGCGCCCAGCTGCGCGGTGAAACCCGAGCCGACGGTCGCGCTCAACGCCAGACCCGCGACCAGCGGCGCGATCTCACGGGTGTTGAAGTACGCGGACACGAAGCCCGCGAACGCCGACGTGCCGATCTGGTTCAACGCGGTGAAGCCCTGCAGGCCGACGACCGTGCCGGTGAACACCGACAGGCCCACCATCACGCCGATCGTGCCGCCGATGACGGCCAGCGCGCCCGAACCGAAGCTCACCTCGGCCAGCAGCCGCAGCGTCTCGCGCAGGTAGCGGGTCAGCGTCCGCGGCGTCCAGCACAGGGCGCGGACGTAGAACCACAGCTGGTCGCCGAAGGTGTCCAGCACGGACAGCGGCGCGTTCGCCGCCTTGCGGAACCGGTCGTTGATCGCGGCCACCTCAGCTCCCCTTCGCCGGGACGACCTGCAGGTAGATCGTGGTCAGCACGAAGTTCACGAAGAACAGCAGCAGGAACGTGATGACCACGGCCTGGTTGACCGCGTCACCCACGCCCTTCGGCCCGCCCGCCGGGTTCAGGCCCCGGTACGCGGCCACGATGCCCGCGATGAACCCGAAGATCAGCGCCTTGATCTCGGAGATCCACAGGTCCGGCAGCTGCGCCAGGGCGCTGAAGCTCGCCAGGTACGCGCCGGGCGTGCCGTCCTGCAGGATCACGTTGAAGAAGTAGCCGCCCATCACGCCGACCACGCTCACCATGCCGTTGAGCAGCACGGACACCAGCATCGCGGCCAGCACCCGCGGCACGACCAGGCGGTGGACCGGCGAGACGCCGAGCACCTCCATCGCGTCGATCTCCTCGCGGATCTTGCGCGAACCGAGGTCCGCGCAGATCGCGCTGCCACCCGCGCCCGCGATGAGCAGGGCCGTCACGATCGGGCTGGCCTGCTGGATGATCGCCAGCACGCTGGCCGCGCCGGTGAACGACTGCGCGCCGATCTGCCTGGTCAGCGAACCGATCTGCAACGCGATGACCGCGCCGAACGGGATCGACACCAGGGCCGTCGGCAGCACCGTCACGCTCACCACGAACCAGCACTGCTGGATGAACTCCCGCAGCTGGAACGGCCGCCGGAACGTGTTGCGCACGACGTCGATGGCCAGCGCGAACATGCGCCCCGTCTCGCGCAGCGCGCCGACACCGGGGAACGTCGCCGGTGAGCTCACAGCACGCCCCCCTGCCGGGGCCACGGGCTGGGCGTGACCCGGTCGACCGCGACCGGGCCCGTCCGGTCGCCCGCGTCGGCCATCAGCCGGTAGTGGCGCTGCTCGTCGGGCGTGAGGCTGGCGATGATGCCCTGCTGCGCCTCGGGCGGCAGCGTGTGCAGGATGCTCATCACCCGGTCCTTGCGCCGGCGCACCGCGCCGCGCGGCGGCAGGCCGGGCGTCGGTTCCAGCTGCGGCACCACGCCGCGCACGTCCTCGTCCGGCGGGCCGTCCGCGTGGCCCGCGTCGCGGTGCGCCAGCTCGGCGGCCATCGTCGCCTGGTCCTTCTCCTCCGACATGCCGATCGGGCCGATGCGGCGGCCGTTGAGGAACTGCTCCACCACCGGCTCGTCGCTGGTCAGCAGCACCTCGCGGGGACCGAACATGACCAGTTCGCGGCGGAACAGCATGCCGAGGTTGTCCGGGACCGTGCGGGCCACGGTGATGTTGTGCGTGACGATCAGGATCGTCGCGTCGATCTGCGAGTTCAGGTCGATGAGGAGCTGGCTGAGGTAGGCCGTGCGAACCGGGTCGAGGCCGGAGTCCGGCTCGTCGCACAGGATGATCTCGGGGTCCAGCACGAGGGCGCGGGCGAGGCCGGCGCGCTTGCGCATACCGCCGGAGATCTCGCCGGGCAGCTTCTTCTCCGCGCCGACGAGGCCGACCATCTCCATCTTCTCGAGCACGATCCGCCGGACCTCGGCCTCGGTCTTGCGGGTGTGCTCGCGCAGCGGGAAGGCGACGTTGTCGAAGAGGTTCATCGAGCCGAACAGCGCGCCGTCCTGGAACAAGACGCCGAACAGCTTCCGGATCTCGTAGAGCTTGTGCTCGGAGCAGCGGACCAGGTCCACGCCATTGATGACGATCTTGCCCTGCTCGGGTTTCAGCAGGCCGACCAGGGACTTCAGGAAGACCGACTTGCCCGTGCCCGACGGGCCGAGCATCACGCTGACCTCACCCGGCGGGAGGGTGAGCGTGACGTCCCGCCAGATGGTCTGCTTGCCGAAGGACTTGGTCAGGCCCTCGACGACCACCTCGACGCCCATCGCACCTCCAGGTCAGCGGCCCGCTTCGCCCGACGCCGGACAGGCCGGCGTCATACCGGTGCAACGAGGCCGCCCCGTCGTGGTTACTCACCAGTTGGGTTAATGCGGGTCTCGGGTGGGTAACGGTGTGAGCGGCGTCCTGCCGTCGACCCTCCCAGGTCCCGATGGTGGGCCACCCACGACGACGTGGTCAAGATCACGGGCCCTGGACAGCACGAAGGCGGGCACCCGGATCGGGTGCCCGCCTTCGCGGCAGCGGTAGCGCTAGATCACTTGAGCGAGATCTTGGCGCCGGCGGCCTCGAGCTTCTCCTTGGCGGCGTCGGCGACGTCCTTCGCCACATTCTCCAGCAGCGGCTTCGGAGCGGACTCGACCAGCTCCTTGGCCTCCTTCAGGCCCAGGCCCGAGACGACCTCGCGGACGACCTTGATGACCTGGATCTTCTTGTCGCCGGCGCCCTCGAGGACGACGGTGAACTCGTCCTTCTCCTCCACCTCGGCGGCGGCGGGGCCGGCCGGACCGGCAGCGGCGACCGCGACCGGAGCGGCGGCGGTGACCTCGAAGGTGGTCTCGAACTCCTTCACGAAGGCCGAGAGCTCCAGGAGGGTCATTTCCTTGAACGCGTCGAGCAGCTCGTCGGTGCTGAGCTTCGCCATGATGGCGGTCCTTTCTCTTTCAACGCCCGAACTGCGGCCGGGACGCGGAGTGTCTGGGTGTGATCAGCTTTCGGCGGGAGCGTCGGACTCGGCGGCGGCAGGCGCCTCCGCGGCCTTCTTCTCCTGCAGGGCAGCAGCCAGGCGAGCGACCTGGGAGGCGGGGGCCTGGAACAGACCCGCGGCCTTCGACAGGTTGCCCTTCATCGCGCCCGCCAGCTTGGCGAGCAGCACCTCACGGGTCTCGAGGTCCGCGATGGCGGTGACCTCGTCGACCGAGAGGGGGCGGCCGTCCATGTAGCCGCCCTTGATGACCAGGGCCTTGTTGTCCTTCGCGAAGTCACGCAGGGCCTTGGCCGCGTCGACCGGTTCGCCTTCGACGAAGGCGATCGCGGTCGGACCGACGAGCAGGGCTTCGAGACCCTCGATGCCCGCGTCCTCAGCGGCACGCTTGACCAGCGTGTTCTTCGCAACGGTGTACGTGGTGCCCGCGCCGAGAGCGCGACGCAGCGTGGTGAGCTGCGCCATGGAGAGGCCGCGGTACTCGGTCACGACAGCGGCCGAGCTTCCACGGAACTTGTCCGTGAGCTCGGCGACGGCCGAAACCTTGCTGGGCTTCGCCATGATCGCCTCCTCTCTGGGCTGGTGACACGCCGGTCGAGTGCGATCAGGCCGCGCAATGCAAAAACGCCCCGGCGCAGCAGCACGGGGCGTGACGGGCGTGCGAACACGCCTGGGTCTTCCTCGTTCTCCTGCGCGGGCCGCCCGCTTCGCGGGACCTTCGCTGCATGACTGGTGACATGCACGACCAGCGGTCTTTGGTGAACCGTCGCCAACACTAGCAGAGCGCTATTGGTGACCCAAATCGGTCATGATGTGACGCGTGACCGAAGAGCCGCCGAGGAACCCGCCGCCACCGGACATCGACCCGGAACAGCTCCGGCAGTTCCAGGAGTTCCAACGGTTCCAGGAGTTCCAGCGCTTCCAGCAGGCCCAGGGGTCCGAGCCGGCCCTGCCGCCGGGCGCCACCCCGCCGCTCGGCCTCCCACCCGGCGCCACCCCGCCGCCGGCGATCCCGCCGGCCGCCCCGCCACCGCCCGGCCCGCGCCGCAGGCCGCTGTGGCAGGTCCTGCTGCGCAGCAAGTTCGTCCGCCGCCTGGTGTACCTGGTGGTCGTGCTGCTCGTCGCCTCCTACTTCTACGAGCAGTACTTCGGCGGCGACGACCCCGGCGGCGTGGCGGAGGACAGCGGCGGCGTCGAGAACAACGTCATCGCGCCGGCCAACCCGTACGGCAGCAACGGCACGGTCGGCCAGTTCTACAAGCACGTCGGCACCGGCGACGGGGGCCGCGCGTGCGCGTACTTCAAGAGCGACGGGCCGAAGAAGGCGTTCGCCGAGGCCTTCGGCGCGCCCGACTGCCCGGCCGCGGTCGCGAAGCTCAAGGGCGAGGTGACCGACGTGAGCACCTACCGGCAGCTCGTCTTCCCGCAGACGATGGTCAACCCGCCCGCGTCCGGCTCGGTCGACGTCAGCTCCTGCGCGCTGGAGGTGCGCAGCGGCCCGCGGCTGGGCAAGTTCGTGCTCACCAGGCAGACCAGCGGCGCGTGGGCGATCACCGGCTACGAGGCCGAGCCGAGCTGCCCCTGACGAGCCGCCCCTGACGACGCGAAGCGCCCCCCGGCGGGAGGCCGGGGGGCGCTTCGGGTGGTTCGGACGAGCCGTCGTCAGACGGTGGCCTCGTCGGACAGCAGGTTGCGCGTCCGGTTCGGGTCGACCGGGATGCCCGGGCCCATCGTCGTCGAGACGGTGATCTTCTTCAGGTACCGGCCCTTGGCCGCGGACGGCTTGGCGCGCAGGATCTCGTCCAGCGCGGCCGCGTAGTTCTCGACCAGCTTCTCCGGCTCGAACGACACCTTGCCGATGACGAGGTGCAGGTTGGCCTGCTTGTCGACGCGGAAGTTGATCTTACCGCCCTTGATCTCGTTCACGGCCTTGGTGACGTCGGGCGTCACGGTGCCGGTCTTCGGGTTCGGCATCAGGCCGCGCGGGCCCAGGATGCGGGCGATGCGACCGACCTTCGCCATCTGGTCGGGCGTGGCGATCGCGGCGTCGAAGTCGAGCCAGCCGCCCTGGATGCGCTCGATCAGGTCCTCGGAGCCGACCGCGTCGGCGCCGGCGGCCTCGGCCTCGGCGGCCTTGTCGCCGGTCGCGAAGACGATCACGCGGGCGGTCTTGCCCGTACCGTGCGGCAGGTTCACGGTGCCGCGGACCATCTGGTCGGCCTTGCGCGGGTCGACGCCGAGCCGGATGGCGACCTCGACGGTCGCGTCCAGCTTCACCTTGGAGGTCTCCTTGGCGAGCTTGGTTGCCTCCAGCGGCGAGTAGAGCCGCTCACGGTCAACCAGCTCAGCAGCGTTCTTGTACGCCTTGCTGCGCTTCATGCTTCTGTCCTTAAAGTGGATCAGTTGTGGTGACGAGCCAGCGCGCGGCTCTCCCACGACTACGAAAAGAGAGAGGTCAGCCTTCGACGGTGATGCCCATGGAGCGGGCGGTGCCGGCGATGATCTTCGCCGCCTGGTCCACGTCGTTGGCGTTGAGGTCGACCATCTTGGTCTGCGCGATCTCGCGCACCTGGTCCATGGTCACCTTGGCGACCTTGAGGCGGTGCGGCTCGCCGCTGCCCTTCTCGACACCGGCGGCCTTGAGGATCAGCTTCGCGGCCGGCGGGGTCTTGAGCTTGAAGTCGAACGAGCGGTCTTCGTACACGGAGATCTCGACCGGCACGACGGTGCCGCGCTGCGACTCGGTCGCGGCGTTGTACTGCTTGCAGAACTCCATGATGTTGACGCCGTGCTGACCCAGCGCGGGGCCGACGGGCGGCGCGGGGTTCGCGGCCCCGGCCTTGATCTGCAGCTTGATGATCGCTGCGAGCTTCTTCTTCTTGGGAGGCATCTCGGTTCCTTTATTGCGGTGTCCGCGCGCGGCCCTGCCAGCCGCAGCGTGGCTGCCGGCTCCCCCTGTGCGGAGGAGCCGGAGATCTTGTTGTCCTGGCTAGATCTTGGAGACCTGGCTGAACGACAGCTCGACCGGGGTCTCGCGACCGAAGATCGACACCAGGACCTTCAGCTTCTGGCCGTCCGCGTTGACCTCGCTGATCGTCGCGGGCAGCGTCGCGAACGGGCCGTCCATGACGGTGACCGACTCGCCGACCTCGAAGTCCACCTCGACGGTCGACTTCGCGGGCGTGCCGGCGCTCTTCTTGCCGGCCGCGGGCTTCTGCTCGACCTGGGGCAGCAGGAACTTCAGCACCTCGTCGATGGTCAGCGGCGACGGCTTCGAGGTCGCGCCGACGAAACCCGTGACGCCCGGCGTGTTGCGCACCGCGCTCCACGACGCGTCGTTGAGCTCCATCCGGACCAGGATGTAGCCGGGCAGCACCTTGCGCTGCACCTGCTTGCGCTGGCCGTTCTTGATCTCGGTGACTTCCTCGGTCGGCACCTCGACCTGGAAGATGAAGTCCTCCATGTCCAGGGTCTGGATGCGCGTCTCGAGGTTGGTCTTGACCTTGTTCTCGTAGCCCGCGTACGAGTGCACGACGTACCAGTCGCCGGGCGCGCGCCGCAGTGCTTCGCGCATCTCCTCGGCGGGGTCCGCGGGCTCGGCGTCGATGTCGACGACGGCGGCCTCGACGTCGCCACCGGACTCGACGGCGTCGGACTCGGCCTCGACGTCACCGCCCGACTCGATGTCGCCACCGGACTCGATGTCGCCACCGGACTCGACGTCCTCGTCGGACTCGGCCTCGACGGGGGCGGACTCCTCGGTCTCCTCCGACGCCTCCGCCTGCTCGACGTCCTCGACGCCACCGTCGAAGTCCCGCTCGTCGGTCAGGTCGTTCAGCTCCTGGGCGTCAACGCCGCCGTTCTCGGAGGTCACTGTGGGTCTCGCTTCCTCTCATGCATCACATGCTCCGCCGCCACCGGGGGCGGCAGGCGATCGGCTCAGCCGAACACCCTGAACATGCCCCAGGCGAAGGCCGTGTCCAGGCCGAACACCAACGCCACCATGAAGGCCACGAAGACCAACACGACTCCGGTGTAGGTGATCATCTGCTTGCGGGTCGGCCAGATGACCTTCCGCAGCTCGCTGACCACCTCGCGGATGTACCGGACGATGCGGGCGAAGAAACCGACCCGCTTCTCCGAGTCCGCCCGCGAACGCGTGGGACGGCCCTTCTTGGCCTCCTCGGCGTCGGAGTCGGCCTCGGCCGCCTTCTTCGCCTCCACGGAGTCCTTGCGGCCCGCCGGTCGCGCGGAACCACGGCGCTCGCGCCGCGCTGCGGCGGTAACCGGCCGGGACGCGCCCTCGCGCTCTTCCGGCTGGTCCTGCTCGCGGCCCTCGCTCATGCCGTCCTCCGCTCACCATCGCGCTTCGACGCAGGGGCGACAGGACTTGAACCTGCAACCTGCGGTTTTGGAGACCGCTGCTCTGCCAGTTGAGCTACACCCCTTTGGGATCCGGCGGTCCGGATCCCCTGGCTGGAGACGCCCCGCACCCTCCTCACGTGGCCCGTGAGGCAGCGACTGGACGTTCCAAGACCGGAAGCATACGGCACCAGGTGCCCCCTCTTCCAACTGGCCCGGTCAGAGGGGGTGCCGGGCGCTCACCCGGTTGTGCGATCTGCCACGATTGGCGGCATGGGCACGCCTGAGACGACCACCGGGACCAGTACCTCCGAGCACCCGCGGATCTCCAAGCGGATCGGCGGCATCGCCGAGTCCGCCACCCTCGCGGTCGACGCGAAGGCGAAGGCGCTCAAGGCCGCGGGTCGACCGGTGATCGGCTTCGGTGCGGGCGAACCGGACTTCCCGACCCCGGACGCCATCGTAGCCGCAGCTCAGGCCGCCTGCGCGGACCCGAAGAACCACCGCTACACCCCCGCCGCCGGCCTGCCCGAGCTGCGGGAGGCCGTAGCCGCGAAGACCAAGCGCGACTCGGGCTACGACGTCACCGCCGCCCAGGTGCTGATCACCAACGGCGGCAAGCAGGCCGTCTACCAGGCGTTCGCGACGGTCGTGGACCCGGGCGACGAGATCCTGCTGCCCGCCCCGTACTGGACCACCTACCCCGAGGCGATCACGCTGGCGGGCGGCATCCCGGTGCAGGTCACGGCGGACGAGTCGACCGACTACCTGGTCACGGTGGAGCAGCTGGAGGCGGCGCGCACCCCGAAGACCAAGGTGCTGCTGCTGTGCTCGCCGTCCAACCCGACCGGCTCGGTCTACTCCCGCGAGCAGATCACCGCGATCGGCGAGTGGGCCCTGGAGCACGGGCTCTGGGTGATCACCGACGAGATCTACGAGCACCTGGTGTACGACGGCGCCGAGTCGGTGTCGCTGCCGGTGGCCGTGCCCGCGATGGCGGACCGCACGATCGTGCTCAACGGCGTGGCCAAGACCTACGCGATGACCGGCTGGCGGGTCGGCTGGCTGATCGGCCCGGCGGACGTGGTGAAGGCCGCCGCGAACCTCCAGTCCCACCTGACGTCGAACGTGGCGAACGTGTCGCAGCGGGCCGCGCTGGAGGCCGTGTCCGGGCCGCTGGACGCGGCGCACGAGATGCGCGAGGCGTTCGACCGCCGTCGGCGCGCCATCGTCGACCTGCTGTCCGCGATCCCCGGCGTCGAGTGCCCGACCCCGAAGGGCGCGTTCTACGTGTACCCGTCGGTCAAGGCGCTGATCGGCAAGACGCTGCGCGGCGCCGAGATCACCGACACCGTGCGGCTCGCGGCGCTGATCCTGGAGCACGCCGAGGTGGCCGTGGTGCCCGGCGAGGCCTTCGGCACCCCCGGCTACCTGCGGTTGTCGTACGCGTTGGGCGACGACGACCTGAAGACCGGTGTGACGCGGATGGCCGAGCTGCTGGCCGAGGTCGAGTAGCACACAGTTTCGACGCTCCGTCACGGAAGGCACCTCCGATGGGGGTGCCTTTCGTCGTATTGAGACTTATTCGCGTCACGCCGGGTAGCTGTGATGTGTACCACTCTGACGGAAGCGGAGGGGTCATGTCCGACCCACAGCGCAACGGCCCCGGCACCGCGGGGTTCGTGCTCGGGCTCCTGGGCCTCGTGGCGAGCTTCGTCCCCCTCCTCGGCGTCGTCGCCTGGTCACTGGTCCTCGCGGGGCTGGGCCTCGGGCTGCTCGGCCTGCTCCGGGTCGCCCGCGGGCAGGCCGACAACAAGGGCCTCGCCACCGCCGCCGTGGTGCTCTCCGCGCTCGGGCTCGTCGTCTCCGTGGCGTGGGTGGCGCTGTTCGGCCGGGCCACGTCCGACGCCGAGAACGCGCTCGACGACCTCCAGACGAGGGCCGACAAGGGAGCCGTGCTCCTCTACGAGGTGACCGGCGACGCCTCGGGGGCGACCGTCAGCTACTCGACCTTCGGCGCCACCGGCTCGACCGCCACCGCCGAGGAGGTCGCCACGCTGCCGTGGAGCAAGGAGTTCACCGTCAAGGGGCTGTCCCACGGCGGGACGCTCGACGTCACGACCAGCGCGGACGGCGGCACGGTGACGTGCGCGGTGACGGTGGACGGCGTGGCGCGGAAGACCGCGACCGCCTCCGGACCGAACGCGGTCGCGAGTTGCTCGAACTTCTGACTTAACTCCTTCGGGTGACCGGTGTAACCGTCGGTAGAACGAGACCGATGGTCCATTCAGTCGAATCGATCTTCACCCGAGGAGCGCAACGATGGCGGAACCCGCCCTGCCCGACCCACCCGGGCGTCCGGGCCGCAGGTGGCTCGTGATCACCTCGGCGGTGGCGCTCGTGGTGGGCTCGATCGCGCTCGTCCGGTGGACCGCGGCGCCGGAGCCGCCGGTCCGGGTCGTCTACCAGGTCAGCGGCACGGCGGGCCGGGCCACCGTCACCTACTCGACCTTCCGGGACGGCGAGACGCGCCAGGAGGAGCTGAGCGCGCTGCCCTGGCGGCTGGAGCTGTTCACCGCCGAGCCCGATCACGGCGAGCTGACCGTCACGATCGGGCCCGACGGCGGTGACGTGGCGTGCGAGGTGCGGGTGGCGGGCGTGGAACGGCGCTCCGCGACCGCCACCGGCGCGCACACCAGCGCGCTGTGCGGGTTCTAGGCGAGCCGGACGACGGCCGACGCGCCACCGAGCACGGACTTGCCCTCGACCACGGCCGTCACGTTGACCTTGACCGTCCCGTCGTCCAGGACCTTGGTCACCTTCGCGGTGACGTCCACCAGCGCGCCCTGCTCGTCGTCAGGCACCGGCACGGGCCTGCCGAAGCGCACGCCGTACTGGACGACGGCGCCGGGGTCGCCCACCCACTCGGTGACGATCCGGGCGGCCAGGCCCATGGTGAGCATCCCGTGCGCGATCACGCCCGGCAGGCCGACCTCGCGGGCGAACCGCTCGTTCCAGTGGATCGGGTTGAAGTCGCCGGACGCGCCCGCGTACCGGACGAGGTCGGCGCGGGTGATGCGGACCGACAGCGGCGGCAGCTCGTCGCCGACGGAGACCTCCGACGCGCGGATCACGCGTCCTCCCCCCGCACCACGAGCGTGCAGCGACCGGTCGTGACCGGCTCGCCGTCCTCGGTGCGCACCTCGGCGCGGACCGCCAGCATGTCGTTGCCCATCCGCGACGTGATGTTGTCCACGTGCAGCACGGAGGTGAGGCGGTCGCCCGCGACGATCGGGCGGTGGTGGACGAACGTCTGGTCGCCGTGCACCACGCGGCTGTAGTCCAGGCCGAGGTCGGGGTCCTCGACCAGCACGTCGTTCGCCTTCAGCGACACGATGATCGCGAACGTGGGCGGCGCGATGACGTCGCGGTACCCGGCCGCGCGGGCGGCTTCGGGGTCGCGGTGCAGCGGGCTGGTCTCGCCCACCGCCTCGGCGAACTCGCGGATCTTCTCGCGGCCGACCTCGTAGGGCGGCGACGGCGGGTAGGAACGTCCGACGAACGACTGGTCGAGAGGCACGCGCAGCAGGTTATACGCGACGAGGCCCGCCCCGGTTCCCGGGACGGGCCTCGTCGTGCGGTCTGGCTACCGGCTCAGCGGGTTTCCTTGTGAGCGCGGTGGGTCTTGCAGTTCGGGCAGAACTTCTTGATCTCCAGGCGGTCCGGGTCGTTGCGCCGGTTCTTCCTGGTGATGTAGTTCCGGTGCTTGCACTCCTCGCACGCGAGGGTGATCTTGGGGCGTACGTCGGTTGCAGCCACGGTCCTTGCCTTCCCAGAGCTCGTGTGCCCCGACCCGACCGGGCGACCAGTGCGGGCTTACCGCCTGGCGGGGATCTAGCTGAGTAGCGGTGGCCGGACTTGAACCGGCGACACAGCGATTATGAGCCGCTTGCTCTACCAACTGAGCTACACCGCTTTACACAACACGGCCGCGATGCTCGTGCACCGCGGCCAGTTGTGGAGCCCCTTTACGGAATCGAACCGTAGACCTTCTCCTTACCATGGAGACGCTCTGCCGACTGAGCTAAAGGGGCTTGCTCTTGCGGAGCCAAGAGAACTCTACAACAGGCGTGCCGCAGAAAGGAAATCGGGGGGCCTCACTAGTGGACCAAGGTGAGCACCGTCTCATCCCGCGCTCCCCTGACCTGGACCGTCCGGGCCCGCAACCAGGCCTCGAAGCGGTCCTCGGACAGCGGCCGGGAGATCAGGTAGCCCTGCGCCACGTCGCAGCCCATGCCGACGAGCTGGTCGCGCGCGGCGTCGTCCTCGACGCCCTCGGCGACCACCGTGAGGCCCAGCGAGTGGCCGAGCTCCACGATCGACCGGACCACCGCCATGTCGCCGAGGTCGGTGCCCATGCCCAGGACGAAGCTCTTGTCGATCTTCACCTCGTCCACCGGCAGCTGCCTCAGGTAGGCCAGCGACGAGTAGCCGGTGCCGAAGTCGTCCACGGCCAGCACGACGCCCATCTGGTGCAGCCGCCGCAGCACGGGCAGGGCCCGCTCCGGGTCGGCCATCACGCCGGACTCGGTCAGCTCGAACGTCAGCAGCTCCGGCGGCACCTCGTGGCGCTTCAACGCCGCCGCCACGCGGTCCGGGAACTCCTCGTCGGCCAACGTGCGCACGGACAGGTTCACCGCGATGGACATCCGCAGCCCGCGGTCGATCCAGAGCCGCACCCGCGCCAGCGCCGTGTCCATGACGAAGTCCGTCAGCACGTCGATCAGACCGGTCGCCTCGACGGCCGGCACGAACTCGTCCGGGTCGACGCGGCCGAACTCGGGGTGCTTCCACCGCACCAGCGCCTCCGCGCCGATCACCTGCCTGCTCGGCAGCGCGACCTTCGGCTGGTAGTGCACGGAGATCTGGCCGGTCTCCAGCGCGGACCGGAACTGCGTGACCAGCTGGAAGCGGCGCAGGAAGATCTGGCCCATGCTCGGCGCGTACTGGCGCAGCGGCTCGTTGTCGCTGGTCGCCCGGACGGCCACGTCGGCGCGCTGCAGCAGCGCGTCGGGGTCCGGCTCGTCGACCTCGCAGTCCGCCGTGGTGGCCCAGCCGACGACCGCGCCCGCCTCGACGGTGAGCCGGTCCACCGGGTAGGGCACCGACAGCGCGGCGCGCAGCCGTTCGGCGATCTCCTGGATCTGCTCGGCCTGCCGGTCCAGCAGCAGCGCGGCGAACGCGCCGCCCTCCAGCCTGGCCAGCGGCACCTCGGGGCCCAGCTCGTCGCGCAGCCGGCGGCCCGCGGCGACGACCATCCGGTTGCCCCACGCCTGGCCGAGCGCGTCGGAGACGGTGGACAGCACGTCGAGGTCGATGCGGACCACCACGGCCGCGTCCGCCTCGCGCATGGGCTCGTTGGCGGCCTCGCGGAAACCGGGCCGGTTGAGCAGGCCGGTCAACGGGTCGTGGTAGGCGTCGTGCCGCAGCCGGGCCAGCAGCCGGCGGTTGTCCACGGCGGTGGACAGGTGGCTGGCCAGGGTGCGCAGGAGCTGGATGTCGGCCTTGCCGAAACCGCGCCACCGGCTGAGCCGGTCGTGCACCTCGACCGCGCCGAGCAGCTGGGTCGCCCCGCGCAGCGGCACGACCAGCGCTTCCTGCGCGTCCCGGCGGACCAGGGACTCGGAGACCTCTTCGCCCGCGTCGACGATGCGGAAGTACCGCACCTGGGCGCCGGGCAGCTGGAGCATCGCGTCCTCGCGCAGCACGCGCGGGTCGTCGCGGCGCATGCCCGGCGGCAGCGGCTCGCCCGCGACCAGCGTGCGCATCGGGGCCTGCGGGTCGGTGCGCAGCCGCAGCACGACCCGGTTGGCGTTGAGCTGCTCGCGGATGCGTTCGGCGATGAGCTGCCAGTCGTCGTCCTCGCCGCAGCCGTCGTCCTCTTCCTGGTTCGCGCCGCGCGGTCCGGTGACGTGGCGGCCCGAGCGGGCCACCCGCAACGAGACCTCGCTGAGCGCCTCCAGGTCGCGCTGCTCGCGCAGCAGGCCGGAGTAGGCCAGGTAGATCGCCGTGATGCCGAGGAAGACCAGGCCGATCAGCAGGCCGCCCCACGGCGCCTTGTCGGCGATCTCGTAGCCGGCCAGGCCGGCGGAGGTGTTCAGCAGGGCCACCACGAGCGTCTGGAGCACCAGGCGCAGGCTCGGCGCGACCCTCATGCCCTTGCCCATGATCCGCAACGCGGTCAGGCCGAGCACGCTGGCCAGCAGCGGCACCGCGATCGTGCCGATGAACGCGCCCGCCCAGAACGGGCCGTCCGCGCCGAGGAACCGCTTCACCAGCTCGGCGACCGCGAAGGCCACCGAGATCTCCATGAACATGAGGCCCGCGTTGTAGACGGCGCGGTCGAGCACGCGGCGGCCGAGCAGCGTGCCCACCCCCGCGACCACGTGCGCGGCGAGCACGATCTCGAACGGCGCGACGAGCAGGCCGAGCACGAGCGGGATCTCGGTGAACGAGATGGTCCAGGCCACTCCGCTGCGCACGTCGACGTTGATGGCCAGCTGCTCGGCGAGCAGGAACCCGATCACCAGCAGCGGGCCGGTCCACCACAGGTCGACGTCGGGGTCCGAGTCGGGCAGCCAGCTGCCGACCAGGAACGCGGACAGCGCGCCCGCGACGAGGAGCAGGACCGCGAACACGCTGAACGCGCGGTTCGTGGACCGGGTCGGCGCGCTGGGCGCCGTGGCCGACGCGTGGTCGGACATCCAGCCTCCTCGTCGGCCGTCGTCGCGGCAGGCCGGGTCGCGGCCTACGGGCTCCGGGCGTGACTGAGGGGCCCCGAACACCGACCAGGACCCCTCCAAGGCTGCCAATGTACCCCGGTCGGGGGACGAAATGGCAGGTCGTGTAGCGGAACGCCACGAGAAGTCACGGACCGGATCACACGATCAGTCGGCCCCGGATCACCGTGACGGCCTGTCCGGCGAGGCGTACCCGATCTTGGTCCAGAGTGGTCCGGACCAGCCCTCCGCGGGCCGACGCCTGCTCGGCCAGCAGGTTCGCGCGGCCGAGCCGCGGCGCCCACCACGAGGCGAGCGTGCAGTGCGCGGAACCGGTTACGGGATCCTCCGGGACTCCGTAGGAGGGGTAGAAGCACCGGCTCACGACGTCGAGGCCGGGCCGGTCGCCCGGTGCGGTGACGATCACACCGCGGCCGGACACCTCGGCGATCGCCGCGAAGTCCGGTCGGAGCCCGCGGACCTCGTCGGCGGACGCGGCTTCGACCAGGACGTCGGACACGGCCCGCGCGACGGCCCTCACCGTGACGCCCGGCAGGCCCGCGCGCAGCGGCGTGGTCATCTCGATCGGCTCCGCCGGGTCGGCCGGGAAGTCCATCTCCACCCAGCCGTCCTCGGCCGTGCAGGTGAGCACGCCGCTGCGGGTGTCGAAGCCGCGGCTGCCGCCGAGCACGTGCGCGGCGGCCAGGGTGGCGTGACCGCACAGGTCGACCTCGGCGACGGGCGTGAACCAGCGCAGCGGCAGCGGGTCCCCGCGGTCGACGCGCACGAACGCCGTCTCGGCGTGCTTCATCTCGGCCGCGACGGCTTGCATCCACCGCTCGTCCGCCGGGCCGTCCAGCAGCACCACGCCCGCCGGGTTGCCCGCGAACGCGCGGTCGGTGAACGCGTCGACCACGTAGAGGTCCACGCCGGCAATGTACGTCCCGGAGGGGTTGGCCGGCAGGTGTGGACCCGCTGCTGCCCGACCTCGCGCCCGCCGACGACCCGCACTCGTTCACCGAGGTGTCCGCGGACGACCTGAACGCCTCGTGGGGAGCGCTGCGCACGCACTCGTTGCGCCGGCACCCCGGCGCGGACCTGGACGACCTGCTGCGCCGGTGGCCGTTGAGCGGCGCGGGCGACCACGACACGGCCGCGTCGGTGACCGTGCCCAGCCGTGCCGTGGAGGCGGCCGAAGTGCTCGCGCGGCACGGGTTCGCACCCCTGCTCGTGACCGCCGCCCGGCTGCCCGGCCGCGGCCTCGACGGCCGCTCGGCGGTGCGGGTCGTGCCGTTGGCGCGCGGGCACCTGGGCGCGGCGGTCGCGCTGAACCTGGAGACGGTGCGGTTCGACGGCCGGTTCGGCGTGGTGACCGCCCGGCCGTCCAGCGGCCAGCGGCTGCGCGAGCACGTCGAGTCGCTGCTCGCGAGGTCCGAGCCGTGCGCGTGGCCGGCGGAGCGCGACGGTGAGGCCGTCGGCTTCCTCTACTACGACCTGCCGGGGCACTCGGACTGGATCGCGGCGCGGACGTCCGTGCGGCCGGTGGCGTACATCGGGCTGCTGGGCGTGCGGGAGGACGCGCGGGGCGGTGGCGTCGGCGCGGCGCTCGCCGACCACGCGCACCGGTTGCTGGACGGTGCGGGCGTCGGCGTGACGCTGCTGCACCACGCCCTGCCCAACCCGCTGTCCGCGCCGTTCTGGTACTCCCACGGCTACCGGCCGCTGTGGACGACCTGGCAGCGGCGCCCCGCCCGTTAGACCAGCACCTGCTCGCGGCGCTCGGACCGCAGGCCGCCGCGGATCTCGTCCAGCACCAGGCGGGCCTGCGTGGCGGCGACGTGCTGCGCCGCGCCGCTGCCGATCGCGTCGCGCAGCGCCAGCCAGACCGCGGCCTCGTCCTCCCGGACCGCGGTGAGCAGGTCGCGCTGCTCGGGGTAGGGGTGCAGGGCGATCTTGTCGGTGTGCGCCTTCAGCGTGGCCAGGGCCGCTCTGGGCACCTCGCCGGTGGAGGCGACGCGGTCGAGCTTCGCGGGCAGGTCGACGGACGCGAGCTCGGACAGCGACAGCGGGCCGAACTCGAGCACGGTGTTCAGCCCGTACTCCAGGTCGTCGGCGGCGTGGAGCAGTTCGCGCGCGTCGGCGACCAGGGGTGCCCGGCGCCGTCCGGCGGACCGGACGACCAGGCCGAGCGCGACACCGGTCGTGAGGGCGGCGAGGGCGACGAGGATTTCGCTCATGGACGCCAGTCTCAGCGCCCCACTGGCCCCATCCGCCCCTGCGGGCGACAACGGGTCGATCGGAGCGCCGGCCGGTCACGGGTAGTTCGGTTGGGCTGATCGGCGCAACCGGTCGGCGTGGCGTCGTCGTCCGAAAGGCGCAGTGGGGGACAGTGGTGATGCCCTGGTCCACCCGAGTGAACTTGCCCGGGCGGGGTACTCGAAGCGCAGGTCCAGACCTCTTACAGGGTGAGGAAGCAGGAACGGGAAGGACGGGCGAGGGGGCCGCCATGAACGTTGCGAGGGAGCTGTCCGGCCGGGCGAAATCCATGCTCCGCGCCGTTGCCGCAGGTCGGGCCGAGCTGTCGGGGGGACGCGAGCCGGACCTGTACGTCGACGGGTTGCCGTGCTGCGACCAGATGGTCACCCACGACCTGGTCCACGCGGGACTGCTGCGGGCACGGCGCGCGGTGGGCCTGGACGAGCGCACGGACGCCGAACTGACCGAAGAGGGCCGAGCCGCCATCGCGTAACCCTCGAACAGGCGTTCGATATGGGTTATGCTGCACACGAGGCCGGCACGCAAGCGAGAGGAAGCGCTTGCGCGCCGGCCTCGCCTACGTCAACGGACTGGCCCCACGCTTGACGACCTACTTGCGCTGGGCCGCTGTCGCCGAGGTCGGGACCGGGAGCAGCGCCTGCCAGCGGGCCTCGTGGTCGCCCCCTCGGAGGGCACAACGCAAACCCCTGCTCGCGCTTTCGCGAACAGGGGTCTGCGTTTACGTGGCGGGTAGAGGATTCGAACCTCTGTAGCTTTCGCGACGGATTTACAGAGTCCCGCGTAGACCATCTGTGACCAGCGCTTACAGCTCTCGGCGCAGTCACTTCGGTACACACTCGGCACAGACGTCCGCTGGAGCCCTCAGCGGGCGCTCGTGTACAGCGCCAGGCGAAGCGCGGACAACACTGGCCGCCCAGTCTGTATCTGGCGATATGAGCAACCGCTGTCGGTGTAGGCACCTAGTGCGCACAGGTCGGTACGAGAGGGCGTGCACAGCAGCGGTCGGGAGCAGGTAGGGATCGACGTGGAGTTCGTTGAGGTGTGGGCTTGAGCTGTGGACGCCAGCCTGTAGATGAGCGGATGTCGCGGTCATGCGTGGTTTTGGTAGCGGTGGGCGGGCGGGGTGCGATGATCGGGTATCGGTCCGTGGGCGCTGTAGCTCTTGTGGGTTGAGGGGTGTCGTGGTGGTCGGTCGGAGCCGTGCCTGGTGGGTGGCCGGTGGCGCGCTGGTCGGCGGTGGTGTGGCGTGGGCGGTGTTGCGGTTCGGTGTGCCGGTCTTCCTGACCGACGAGACACATAAGGCGCGGCCGGTCCTGGAGGCGTTGAGCTGGCTCGCGGGCATCGGCGGGCTGGTGGTGGCGGTCGTGGCGTTGGTGGTGGCGTTGCGCCAGGGACGTGACCGCACTGCTTCCCGGGAGGTGGCTCCGCCTCCGGCATCGCAGACTGCCACCGGCGGCGGTGTGGTCTTCACCGGCGGCGTGACCGGCGGCTCGGGCTCGGGGACGACGACCGGGGTGCACATCGGTCAGGTTGGTGACCCTCCGGACCCTCCGGACCCTCCGGACCCTCCGGTGCCGACGGGGCATTAGGCCACGCCACGTCGGCGGCAGCAACCATGGTCGCACCGGCAGCCTCGGTCACCGGGAACGTGACCGGTGCCGACGGGACCACGATCGGTACCCTGCAAGGCACCCTGGTGCAGGGGGATCTGGTACTCGACGGACCGGGTGTGCCTGACATGGAATCGATCCCCGCAACGCCCGGACTGGGCAGGATTCCGGCCGACTCGGAGCTGTTCGTGGGGCGGTCCAGTGAGCTGGCGCGTCTGGACGCGGCGGTGGCGGGTTCGGGGCGCGCGGTGGTGGTCACGGTCCACGGGTTGGGTGGGGTCGGTAAGAGCACCCTGGCCGCCCGCTTCGCCCACCTGCACACCGACCGCTACGCGCCGGTCTGGTGGATCACCGCGGACTCCCCGGCCGCGATCGACACCGGCCTGGCCGACCTGGCGACGACCCTCGCCCCTCAGGTTGCGGGTGCGCCGCTGGAGCAGCGCACCGAACTGGGCGTGCGGTGGCTTGCCACCCATGACCGGTGGCTGCTCGTGCTGGACAACCTGACCACGCCGGCAGACGCGGCGGGGCTGCTGGAACGTGTCCGGACCGGCACGATCGTGATCACCTCCCGCCAGGGCACCGGCTGGCGGGGCGTTGCCACGGTCCCGCTGGACGTGCTGCCCGCCGAGGAGGCCGTGGAGCTGCTGACCCGCGTCGTGCGGGCGGAGCGGCCCGAGGCCGACCTGACCGACGCCGACCGGCTGTGCGAAGAGTTGGGGTGGCTGCCGCTGGCGATCGAGCAGGCGGGCGCCTACCTCGCTCAGACCCGCATCACCCCGGCCGCCTACCTGGACCTGCTGAGGCGGTACCCGGCGCGGATGTTCACCGCGACCGCGGAGGGCGGCGACGCCCAGCGGACCATGGCCAGGGTCTGGCACGTCACCCTGGACCGCCTCGCCGACACGCCCCTGGCCGGGCGGGTGCTGCGGCACCTGGCCTGGTACGCCCCCGACGCCATCCCCCGCGCCCTGCTCGCGGGCACGTTCGACGAGCCGGACCTGTCGGAGGCACTGGGCCGGCTGGCCGCCTACAGCATGATCACCCTCACCGGCGACACCATCGGCGTGCACCGCCTGGTCCAAGCCCTCACCCGCACCCCCGACCCCGACCTCACCGACCCCCACCGCCAACCCACGGACATCGCCCACGCCCGCGACACCACCGCCACCGCCCTCGCCACCGCGCTTACCGGAATAGACCCAGACCTGCCTGCCGACTGGCCCGTCTTCCAGACGGTCCTGCCCCACGCGCGGGCACTGCTCGACCACACCCACCCCGACACCGACACCGAACCGCTCTGCCACCTCGCCAACCACCTCGGCGTCTACCTCGACGGCCAAGGCGACACCACCACAGCCATCGCACTGCACACCCGCAGCATCCACAGCCACCAACGCCTCTACGGCCCCGACCACCTGGACACGCTGGGCTCACGCCTCAACTTGGCCTGCGCCTACGGGTCGGCGGGTAATCTGGAGCGGGCGATCCCGCTGTTCGAGGCCGTGCTGGCCGATGCCGAACGGGTGCTAGGCCCCGACCACCCGACCACGCTGGGCTCACGCCACAACCTGGCCAGCGCCTACCAGTTAGCGGACGATCTGGAGCGGGCGATCCCGCTGCACAAGGCGGTGCTGGCCGATGCCGAACGGGTACTGGGCCCCGACCATCCGAACACGCTGGGCTCACGCCACAACCTGGCCTACGCCTACCAGTTAGCGGGCGATCTGGGACGGGCGATCCCGCTGCACGAGGCGGTGCTGGCCGATCAGCAGCGGGTGCTGGGCCCCGACCACCCGACTACGCTGGGCTCACGCCACAACCTGGCCAGCGCCTACCAGTTAGCGGACGATCTGGAGCGGGCGATCCCGCTGCACAAGGCGGTGCTGGCCGATGCCGAACGGGTACTGGGCCCCGACCATCACCTAACCAGAACGATCCGCTCGATTCTCGATACCACGACAAGCGGCCATGACTGATTCGCCACCTCAATCCAGTGCCTGACGAGTTCCTCTCCCTGCGGTATCGCATCCTCTTCCAGGACGGTAACTCCGGTAACGTGCGGGTCAGGGGCTTGTAGCTCGGTTATCAATCTGCATGGTTCGTGACCCGCACGGTTACCGAAGCCTCTGGTACCAGAGACGGCCACGCATGGACTGCCAAGCATGTGCGGCTGCGCCGAATCAGCTTGGCCCGGCTGGCGACTGATCCCCAGAGTGTCGCATGAACCATACTGACCAGCGCTTATAGTTCACAGCATCATCACTTCGGCACACATCCGGATCAGGCAGCCCTGACTGGGCCCCAAGCGATTCCTGAACCACGTTGCGGGCATCCGGCAGATCTGCGAAGAGACCCGCTGTCGTAGCCCGCATACAGCCGTCTCCAAGGTCGATAACCTCGGTAACCTCGGTAACTGTGCAGGTCAGAGCATCTCAGCACAGTAACCGGCCAAGACCAGGTTACCGCTCGGATGGTAACCACATCACGCAGCGGGCTCCACAGGGTCCAACAAGCCATGAGGACACCGGGCGGTAGATCCGCAGACCAACATCTACCACTCCTTGGATCAGCCCGGCTCACATCGAGCCTCTCATCCGCTTGGCTACCGTTCGATCGGTAACCCGATCCCGATCAGTTGCTTGTATACACCCCGCTGACCTGCACGGTTACTGAAGTTACCGAAGTTACCGACACTCGATACAGCCGTGAGTCACACCCTTCAGCATGTCACCAATCGAACCAGTTCGGCGGCATTCACTGTCGCCTAGTAGTCAATTTCGCCTCACCTTAATGGTTTAGTCATTAAAGCGTTAGGCGCGACAATAAAGGCGGTGAACTATAGACGAACTCAAGAGCGTCGTGGTCACGAACTCAAAGCCCGCGCGCTTTACTTTCCGAAGCTTTTTTGAACATACTATAACCAGCAAGACCAAGCACTACGGCCAACGGAAGGGTTACCGGCAGAAACCATTCAGCCAAAACGGCAACAGATGCAGCAAAGGTGAGACAACAGAGCAGAACCCCGGATTTCCTGTAACTACTACGCTTGCGTTGCGCCGCGATGCGCATCTCTGGGATACTTTTTTCATAGTTAATCAACTCCTTCGATAGAGCATCGATCTCATTCTGAAAATTCTGCCATTCTTCCCCATGCAGCGTGGTCCGATCACGACGACTGATCACCTTATCAATTCGTTCGTCAAGTTCCGCAAGATGCTGCTTGTACGGGTCAATTTGCCGATCACTTAGGTCAGGCTGCTCATCAGGGCTCATGGCGATCTCTTACCGCACCACACCGAGCCGGTCAATCACCAAAAAGTGGAAATAAAGTTATCGTTCCGCCGAATAGTTGTATTAAATTACTCCATCTTGGTGAGTTCACAGGGCCTATTTGGTGAACGTGTCACCGCAGTTCACAACACCTAGGGCGCGGGTGACAGTAGTTTGATCACCATAACAGTACGGTATTGCAAAATCTCAATTTTCGGTTCCTGCGCTAGCATCATCGTGTCACGGCATTAGAAGGTACCCCACCAGCCGCCAAGGTCCGGATCTGCTCCACAGCGACCGAGTAGCACAGACTATTGGCGCCGGGAACTGTACGCGCGGAGTGAGGGCTAATGATTAGCCCTGGAAAGGTCCACAATGGATGACCTGTCGGCAGCGGCTCCGGATCTGTGACGTCTAGGGCAGCGCACAGTCTGCCGTTTCGAAGCTCGGCGACCAAGGCGTCGGTCTCCACGATTTGGCCGCGCGCGACGTTCACCAACAAGGAGCCATCATCCATCGCTGACAGAAAGGCACCGTTCACCAGTCCGCGCGTCGCAGCGGTAAGCGGCGCGGTGATGACGACTATATCGTGCCCTTTGATGAGGCTTGGGAGTTCGGAGGGTGCGTGAACGCCCTCACGGGCAGCGCTCGCCACCAGGGTTGATGTCGCGTTGAACGCTGTGAGACGCTTAGCCACCGCAAGGCCGATATGTCCAGCACCCACAATAAGGACGCGTTTGCCGTCGAGCGTGTCCGCCTGGAACCGGCGGTGTGCCCACTCCCCCACGTCTTGGAATCTCACGAGCATTGGCCACTGACGCAACTGCGTAAGGATTGCCGAGAGAACCCACTCAGACACCGGACCAGCGTGAGCACCACGGGCACTTGAGAGAGTCACATGCGCCGACACATGATTAGCCCATTCGTCTACCCCTGCTGATAGGAGTTGGACCATACGCAAGTTCGTCAACTGTTCGAGCAGCGGGATCGGACGATGGCTGCCCCGGTACGGCGGGATCAGAATTTCGGACTTGCGCTGCTCATCCGTCAACTCGGAGACGTTCGGGTCATAAGTATGCACCTCGATGCCGTCCAGGCTCGACAGCTTCTCCACGCCCACTTCGTCATCAGGTTCGTTACTGATGAGCACTCGCATCGGCTCTCCCACTACAGCGCGTTGGTCTATCTGAGTAAGCTACTTCGAGTTAAGCACTGCCGACCAAGGTTTTAACCAACTCACGCGCTTGATCCTGTAGCGGCGCACCCGACGCGCTGTTGTCGATAACAGAGTGTCCGACCGGCGGACGGAACTCCACGTCGATCGCCGCCAAGTACTCCGTCCAGTTGCTCAACTTGGCCGCATCGCGTGCTGCTCCACGATGCCGGATGTAGGTGTGCATGGTGTCAGCATCGCAGTAGACCCACACAACGGACACCTTCGCGCCCACCTCACGACAGGTCGCTTCGATGCGGTTCAACCAAGCGAGGTCTTTGAACTCCTTGATGAACGGCGCTGTCACGATGGCGCTGTTGCCGCACTGGACGTTCTCCGTCAATGCGTTGATGAGCGCTTCGTACTCACGCGGCCGGATGCGGGACAGGTACTCCGCCGACTCCCGATCGTGCGGAGAGCACCCGAGGATTTCAAGAGCCGCTTCAACGACCGGACGCGTGAGCGTGTCCTTGTCGAGCATCGGCCACCCGGTCTCACGTGCCAGCACGCGCCCCAGCTCGGTCTTGCCGCTCCCCGCGTACCCACCGACGAGCAGCACGTGCGGAGCGGTCGTCCGCACCTCGGCGTGCGCGGCCTGGTCCGGCGCGTTGACGACTCGTCCTGCCCGCGGCTTGCTAGTGATGACGTTTTCGCTGGCGAGAAGCTTCATGGCTTCGTTGATCGTGAAGACGCTGACATCCCACTGCTGGGCCAGCTCGCGCGTGGACGGCAGCGGCTGACCGTCTCGCAGCAGGCCGGCCGCTATCTGGTTCCGGATGTTCCGTGCCACCTGCTGGTGCAGGGACTCGCCACGCGACACACGTGGGTTCTGGCTGGACATGCCACCTCCGGTCCACTCGATGTGGAACCTCAGCATACCAGTGACCTAACAGGGCGCTGACCAGCATCACCGCAGGTAGAACGCATATTTGCGGAGAGTTGCTACCTAACAGTTGACCCGCTGACCATTCAACTGTTAGCTTGCTCTCGCCGCCACTGTGGCGACGACCACACGGAAGGAAGTGCGATGTACCTCGAAGAGGACGAGTACCGGTTCAGCCCGGACGGGCTGACGGAAGACTCGATCGACGCCCTGATCGCAGCCGTCGCCGATGAGCTGACCGAGCTGCCCACCGCCACGACGGCGCTGCTGGACGGCACGGCCCGCCACCAACGCGACCGGCGGACCGTCGAACGCAAGCTCGGCGGCATCGTGCGTGTTCTGCGCATCTACGGCCCGGTGTTCGAGAACGACTCCGCCGCGTCCGCTGCCTAACCCCTCACCAACAACGAAAGCGAGCACGCAGCCATGAGCACGATCCGTCTGACCTCCGACGCCGTCCTGTTCGCCAAGCACGACGACCGCTTGTTCCTGCTGATGATCGAGCGCGGCTGGGACCCGTACGCGGGCAAGTGGGCGCTTCCGGGTGGCCACGTGGACGGTGACGAGGACTTCGCCGACGCCGCCGCGCGGGAGCTGGTGGAAGAGACCGGCCTGACGATGCCCGCAGGTGCCGAACTGGTCGGCGTGTACGGCACGGCGGGGCGCGACCCGCGTGGCCGCTACGTGTCCTGGGCCTACATGTCGGTCCTGGACCACCTGCCGACGCCGCACGCCGCCGACGACGCCCGCGCTGCCCGTTGGGTTCCGCTCTCCGAGGTCGTTGCCGACCTGGAGGCGCTGGCGTTCGACCACGACCGCATCGTCATCGACGCCCTGGCACGGCTGGGCATCACCCTGCGCTTCGGCAACGTCATGAAGATGACCAACCGCCTGGAGTCCGGCGACGTGGTCACCCGCGACCACCCGGAGTTCTCGCCGACCTGGTGGCGCATCGACAGCCCCGCCGGTACCGACGACGCGGAGGTCATGCACTTCGCCGCCGAGTGCGTGGGCAGCCCCGACGCCGCCCTGATCGGCCAGTGGGGGCTGTTCAGCCACCCCGGCAACCGCACGGCCTACCTCAAGCACTGACTTCGCCCGAACCGGCGGCCCACTCCCGCGAAGAAGACGCCGCCGGTCCGGTCCACCCAACACCGCCCAGAGGGCGGGTCAGGAGACCAAGAGCATGTCGAGCACGACGGCAACACACAACCCGGCAACAGGGGTATCGGTGGTCGAACCCGCCGCCCGCGCCGCCTACAGCGCCCAGCACCCCGACCGGCCCTGGGACCAGGCCCCGGCCTACCTGCGGGACTCGTTCCGCCTCACCGAGCGGCAGCGTGCGGGGGTGGCCGACGATGAGTGACCTCATTGCCACCGTCCCGGCTCCCCTGCTGCTGTTGGCCGCGCTGCTGGCGCTGGTCGCGGTAATCGCACTGTGGAGGCTCGTCGCGACCGCCGGGCTGATCAGCGTCGGTCAGTGGGCGCTGATCACCCAAACCGACGACCCGGCCGCTGCGGTGCTCGCCCTCGGGGTGCCCGCGCTGGTCACGGTCCTGGTGCTTTCTCGCCTGGTAGCTCGCTCCAAGGACGTCGGGACGCGGTCCGTGCGCATGACCCGCTTGTCTCACGCGGGGGTGTCCCGATGAGCACGTGGGCTGAGAACCGTCGCGCCGACAAGGTGGTGGCCGCCGAGCAGCGGCGTGCCGACCAGGCGCTGTTGTTCGAGCAGCGTCGCACCGACCGGGAGGCCGAGGCCCGGTTGAAGCAGGCGCAGACCGATGCGGCTCGCGCCCGTCGCGCCGAGCTGCGGGCGGCGTTGACCGGTTGGCTGCGCGCCCACACCCTGGACCTGCTGTTCGTGCCCGTCATCGTGGTCCCGGCGGTGCTGGCGTGGACCGCGATGGCCGCCTACGGCCAGGAAGTGTTCGGGCCGGTCGGGACGCTGCTGCCGCTGTTCTCCGAGGGCGCGATGTGGACGTTCGCATTCGCCGTGCCGATGGCCCAGCGCGCGGGCCGGTCGACCGGGTGGCTGCACCTGGGCACGTGGGTGTTCGCCGCGGTGGCCGCCGTCCTGAACTACGTGCACGGCTCGACCGTCGCGCACGGCATCGTCATGGCGCTGGTGTCGGTCGGTGGCGTCGTCGTCCACCAGCTCGTCACCGCGTCCCCTGCCGGCAAGCGCCGGAGCCGCGCCGAGCGGGACGCCCAGCGGCTCGAACGGCAGGCCGCTCGTCGGGTGCTGGCGGTGCGCCGCGCGGCGCTGGACCAGGCGGTGGCCGAGCTGGCTTCGGACGGCACTGCCACGCTCGTGCACCGTCCCGGCCTGGTGGCCTACCGGCGCCGGTTCGGCCGCGCCCGGTTGGTACCCGCCACCGTTCCCGGTCTGCCCGTTCCCGACTCCGACGACGTGCTCGGCGACGACCTGGCCGCCGAGATCAGCGAGTACCTGACCGCCCTGCCCGCGCCCCGGCCGTCCGTCGAGCGGAACGCCCGGAACGCGGCCGGTAGTGCGGAAACGGCCCCGGCGGAGATCACGGACAAGGTCGCGGGGTACGCGGCCAAGGTCCGTGCCGCGATCGACGCCCAGCAGCTCCCGGCGCGTCCGTCGCAGACCCAGGTGCGCAAGTTCCTGCGCATCCGGGGTGCGGTCGCGGTGGAGGTGCACCGCGTGCTGTTCCCGACCGACACCGACCCCGGTGACGACGACCCCCGTCAAGCGGTGTCCGCATGAGCGCCCCCAATCCCACCGACGACATGACCAACGTGGTGCCGCTGCGCCGCGCCGAGTCCACCCGCGCCGCGCTGCCCGCTGCGGACGTGGAGACGGACACGGCGGTGGCCGGTGAGCTGCTGACCGCCGAGCGGGAAGCCGAGCTGGCCAACCGGCGGACCGCCGAGGGCGACGAGCGGACGCGCGCCGACGCGGTGCGCGCCGCGGCGACGACGTTC
Source organism: Saccharothrix sp. 6-C (assembly GCF_016695385.1). NCBI lineage: Bacteria > Bacillati > Actinomycetota > Actinomycetes > Pseudonocardiales > Pseudonocardiaceae > Saccharothrix > Saccharothrix sp. 6-C. Next base: position 7,914,016 of record NZ_CP064192.1, read on the forward strand.
GGCAAGGCCGCGCTGCGCGCCGGGTACCGGGTGTACCGGGGGCACGAGCAGTGGCTGACGCACGCGGTGCAGGCCGCGACGTACGCCCACTACCGGGAGCGCATCGCGGCGGCACGGGCGCAGGGCGACGCGGCCGGTATCGCCGAGTGGCAGGACCGGTTGCGGCAGGCGAAGGCCGACCGGCGCGACCGGATCACCGGCGCTCCCCGCACGGTGCTGGCGCTGGTGCGCACGGTGCTGTTGGCCGTGATCGTGCTGTTCGCGGTGCTGCTCATGGTCGGCGTGGCCGTGCACCTGTGGGAAGGCGGCTGGACCTGGTCGGAGTGGTGGGGCTTCGTCACCGCCACCGGCGACGTCATCGGCACCGTGGTCATGCTCGGCGTTCAGGCCGCGATCATCGGTGTGCCGGCGGTGTGGCTGCTGGCCGCGCACCGCGCCGGTTCGTCCGCCGCCGACGTGCCCGCGTGGGCCATGTCGCCGACCCAGCGGGAGGAGACCCACCGCGTGGTCACCCCCGGCGGCATCGGTGAGGCCCTGGTGCACCTGGGCATCCCGGCGCTGAACAAGGCCATCAAGTCGGGGTGGACGGTCGAGTTCGCCACGCCGCCGGTACGGGTGAATCAGCGCGGCTACCAGGCCACGTTCTCCCTGCCGCTCGGCGTGACCCCGGACATGATCAGCGACAAGCGGGACGTGCTGGCGCGCAACCTGCACCGCGACCCGATGGAGGTCTGGCCCAACGCGGCCGAACGCGCCGGGTTCGTGGACCTGTGGGTGGCCGACCCCGGTCTGTCGACCAAGGCAGCGCCGCCTTATCCCCTGCTCAACGCCGGTACCGCCGACGTGTTCACCGGTGTGCCGCTGGGTGTGTCGCAACGCGGTGACGTCGTCCAGCCTCCGCTGGTCTCGTCCAACGTCGTGTTCGGCGGGATGATGGGTCAGGGCAAGTCCAACGCCGCCCGTGTGCTCATGCTCGGCGCGGCCCTGGACCCGCTGGCCGAACTGTGGGTGTTCGTGTTCGCGGGCAACGGTGACTTCGACGCCTACCGGCCCCGTCTGGCCCGCTACGAGCGCGGCACCGACGCGTCCGTTGTGGACTCGGCGGTGGAGTCGTTGCGGGAGCTGTACGACGAGGTCGGACGCCGTGAGGCGCGGCTTGCCGAGTTGGGCGCGAAGAAGGTCACACGCGGACTCGCCGAGAAGCACCCGGACCTACGGCCGATCGTGGCGCTGTTCAGCGAGTGCCACGAGCTGTTCGGCAGCGCCCAGGGCGAGGAAGCCGCGGAACTGGCGGTGCAGACCCTGCGCCGTGCTCGCAAGACCGGCATCATCCTGGCCTTCGACACCCAGTCGTCACGGGCCGACGCCATCCCGCCGAAGATCGTGGAGTTGGTGCAGCTCAACGCTTGCTTCGCGGTGAAGTCGTGGCGCAGCAACGACGGGTTCCTCGGCGACGGGTCGTTCCAGGCCGGTATCCGGGCGACCGAGCTACGCGCGGGCAAGGACCGGGGGACCTCCATCCTCACCGGCGCGACCGCCGAGCGGTTCGAGGTGCTGAAGTGGTTCTTCATCCAGGTCAACGACGACACCGGGTGGGACGCCGCGACGGACGTCATCGAGCGCGCCATGACGAAGGTCCACCCGGCCGTGGTCGTCGGCACACCGGAGCGTGCCGCGCCGCCGGCTGCACGCGACCTGCTGGAGGACGTGTCCGAGGTGCTGGGCCACGACACCGTGCCTGCGGCTGACGTGCCCGCGCTGCTGGCCAAGCTCGCTCCCGACTGGGCCCCGTACCGCAAGCTCACCGGCAAGCAACTGCGTGAGCTGCTGGCCGACCAGGGCGTCAAGGTGCCCTCGACCGGCAACCGCTACCCGGTCGATCCGGTCACAGTGCGTGAAGCGCTGGCCAAGCGTTCCACGCGCGACCTGGACGACGAGGACTAGCCACCACCGCCACCGGGTTAGGTCCCGCAGACCTCTCCCCAGGTCTCCAGAGCGGCCCTGAACAGGGCTCACCAGCGGGACCTAACCCGGCTGAGCGGCTAACTAACTCCAGCTCAAGCCCATGATCACGCCACCGGTCCCGACGAGTTACGAACTTAACTCCGTCCCGGTGAGCTAACTCCACCCCACACCGCTTTGCGCGACCGACGCGACACCTGCTCCTGGTGCTCGTGCCGACCCCGCGCACCCGCACATCGTCACACACAGTGACAGAGAGGTCGTCATGAGCGACGACAACCTGATCCACCTCCAGGTGAAGCGCTCCTGGTGGGACGGCAGCGCCCTGACCGCGTGCGGACTTCGCGTCGAGAAGCCCGAAGGCGTCTGGACCTGGTTCACCGACCTGACCTGGTGCCCGACCTGCAAGGCCGCGGACAAGGCGAGGCGCAAGTGACCACGCACCACGTCGCCGACGCCCACCAGACCCAACACCTGCCAGGGAGACCGGTCATGAGCACCCAGGCCCGACGCCCGTTCTGCGACCCGGACGCCGTCCGCCCGTGGAACCGCGCACCGAGGTTCGACCTCGACGCCGTCCGCCGGTGGGCCGAACCGCTGTTGCGCCGTGCCTACGCCGCCGCACCCCGACGTCCGCTCACCGGCCCGCACAGCCTCATCCCGCTGGCCGGTAGTCCGGAGTGGATCGCGCTGGCCGACTCCGACCCGCGCAAGCCCGCCGCCCTGGTGCTGGCCGCCTTGGCGCGGCTGGAGGAGTCCACGGCGCACGCCATCGCGCAGCGCGTGGCCGCTGACTGGGCCGACGCTCAGGTCGGCCACCGTGAGCGTGTCCGTGCGGTCGTCACCGCGCCGGACCAACTCCCGCACATCGTCGGACACCAGCCGTTCTGCCTGTCCGCCAAGCGCAAGCTCGTCAGCAACCTCCCGTGTGGACACACCGGGTGCACCGCGCTCGTCCGGTTCGTCCACCCGCTGGCCGACGAGCTGGCCGCGCGCTTGCCGGACACGTCGTGGGTGCGCTGCGCCCGTCACGACGGCACCACGCGGTTGGCGGTGGCCGCGTGAACGGCCACGCACCGCACTCCACCGACCCAGGTTCACCGCTCGTCACCTGGGAGACCGTCGAGCACCAGGCCAGGGAGGAAGTCGGCATGAGCACCGCCACCGGCATCACGGTGACGCAGCACAGCGAGGCTGAACGGCCAGGGCTGCGGCTGCTGACGCCCGAGACCACCATGGGCGCCGGTCCCCAGCTCGACGGCGCGAAGGTGCTGGACGACGTCCGGGAGTTCCTGGCCCGCTTCTCGGCGTTCCCGCACGAGCACTGCGCCCCCATGCTGGCGCTCTGGTACGCCCACACCTGGGCAGTGGAGCAGTTCTACGTCACGCCGCGGCTCGTGCTGTCCTCCGCCGAACCCGGATCGGGTAAGACTCGCGTTCTGGAGGTCGCTCAGTACCTGGTCAAGTCGCCGGAGATGACGTTCTCGGCGAGTCCGGCCGCGCTGTTCCGCATGGTCAGCAACGCGCCGATCACGATCCTGTTCGATGAGGTCGACGCGATCTTCACCCGCAACGGCAGCGGGAACGAAGACCTCCGGGCGCTGCTCAACGCCGGGTACAAGCGGTCCGCCACGGTGGCCAGATGCAAGGGCGATGCCAACAACATGGTCGTGGAGCGGTTCGCGGTCTACGCGCCCGCCGCGCTGGCCGGAATCGCCGGCGGAATGCCCGCCACGATCACCACGCGCGCCATCACGATCAACCTGCGTCGCCGACGTCATGAAGAGCGCGTGGACGCCTTCCGTGAACGGCTGGTGGCCATTGAGTCGGCACCGATCCGCGAAGCGCTAGCCGAGTGGATGACCAGCGTCGGGGAGCAGGTCGGCACGGCCACGCCGGTGATGCCCGAGGGTGTCACCGACCGACCGGCGGAAATCTGGGAACCGCTGCTGGCGATCGCCGACGCGGCCGGTGGGCACTGGCCGGAGACCGCGCGTGCCGCGTGCCGGTACTTCGTCGCCGAAGCCACCGCGGTGCCCGTGTCGGACGGTGTCCGGTTGCTCTCGGATCTGCGGACGCTGTTCGCCGAGCGCCGCACCGACCGGATGACCACGGTCGAGATCCTGCTGGCGCTTCACGAGCTGGACGAATCGCCGTGGGCCGACTTCCACGGCAAGCCGTTGAACGCCCGCGCGCTGTCAGCCGAGATGCGGGCCTACGGCGTGAGGACGAAGACGTTCAAGCACAACGGCGGTTCGGCCAAGGGCTACATGGTCAACGGCGAGAACGGTCTGGCCGACGCCTGGTCGCGGTACCTGCCCGCTGTGCACGAGGGGGAGAACTAGCCATGGCTCGACGTGAGTTGCTGACGGTCGCCGAGTTCTGCGCTGAGTTCAAGGTGGCCCGTTCGACCTTCTACGACTGGCTGGCCAAGGGTGTCGCGCCACGCGTGCGGAAGCTCCCGAACGGTCAGTTGCGGCTGGACCGCCGAGACATCGACACGTGGTTCGACGGACAGGAAGTGGCCGCGTGACCGACACGAGCTTCGACGTCCGCTTCTACAAGACCGACATCTACCGGGGCACCAGGACCACGACCTACTGGGTTCGTTGGTCGGTGGCCGGTGAGCGCTTCAAAGAGCCGTTCAAGACCTCCGCTCTCGCGGAGAGCTTCCGATCCAAGCTCAACACCGCAGCTCGTGAGGGAGAGGCGTTCGACCGGGAGAGCGGCCTTCCGCTGTCTCTGATGCGCAAGACGAACGCCGCATCATCGTGGTTCGCGTTCGCGTGCTCATTCGTGGACATGAAGTGGCGCGACTCGTCGCCGGGACAGCGCCGGACGATTGCCGACGCTCTGACGCCCATCACCGCGGCGCTGCTCATGGGCACGCGGAGCAGACCGGATGGTGCTGTTCTCCGCAGGGCTATGCGAGCGGCGTTCAACACCAGCCGCCGCGATGCCCAGCAGCCGGCGGAAGTAGCCGCGGCGCTGGCGTGGCTGTCGCAGAACACCCGACCGGTAGCCGACCTGGCCAAACCGGACGTGCTTCGGGCGCTGCTGGCCGACGTTGAACGCAAGCTGGACGGCACGCGTGCCGCGCCGGACACGATCCGGCTCCGCCGGATCACGCTCGGCAACGCGCTGAACTACGCGGTGGAGAAGGAGCTGCTGTCCGCGAACCCGCTGAAGGAGGTGACGACCAAGAAGCGAAAGAACGTCGCCCACCAGGTCGACCGGCGGTCGGTGGCCAACCCCGTCCAGGCCCGGACGCTGCTCAACGCCGTAGGTGGCATCGGGAGGACCGGTGGCAAGCTCGTGGCGTTCTTCGGGCTGATGTACTTCGCGGCCCTGCGCCCCGAGGAAGCCTCCGTGGTGCGTCGCAGTGACCTGGTCATGCCGCCGAGGGAGTGGGACGACCAGGCGGGCCGCTGGCGGGTCACTCAGTGGGGTGACATCCACCTGGCCAAGGCAGCCCCCGAGATCGGCGCTGAGTGGACCGACAGCGGCCGACGCAGCGAGGAACGGGGGTTGAAGCACCGGGAGGACGGCGAGGGCCGCACGGTGCCGCTCTCACCCGAACTGGCGGTGCTGCTCTACGAGCACTTCAACCGGTTCGACACCGCGCCGGGCGGGCTGCTGTTCGTCGCCGAACGAGGCGGACGGATCGGCAGTTCGACCTACGGACGGGTGTGGGCGCTGGCACGTGAAGCGGTCTTCACTCCCGATGTAGTGGCCTCTCCGCTCGCCAAGCGGCCCTATGACCTTCGTCACGCCTGCGTCTCGACGTGGCTGAACCTGGGCGTAGAAGCTCCACGCGTCGCCGAGTGGGCCGGGCACAGCCTCAACGTCCTGATGCGGGTCTACGCGAAGTGCCTCGACGGCGGAGAGGAACGAGCACGTCAGCTCGTCCAGGCGGGCCTGGGCACGGTCGCCTAGAACTTCGGCACGTATTCGGCACAGCCACCCGTAGAACGCCGGTACCGGCCGGACACAGCCGGACCGCACGAGAAAGCCCCCGTGACCCGAACTTGCTGGTCACGGGGGCTTCCCCTGTGTTGTGGCGGGTAGAGGATTCGAACCTCTGTAGCTTTCGCGACGGATTTACAGTCCGCTCCCATTGGCCGCTCGGGCAACCCGCCCCGCGCCCGGTCTCCCGGGTGCGGTGGAGACAATACATAAGCCCGTGGGGGGATGCGCAACCGGGTTCCCCGGTAGGCTTCCGGGCGGTTCCAGACCCACCTACGCGGAGGTACCGAGCACGTGGCAGACCCGTCGTTCGACGTGGTGAGCAAGGTCGACCGCCAGGAAGTCGACAACGCGCTCAACCAGGCCGCCAAAGAGCTGAGCACCCGGTTCGACTTCCGCGGCACGGAGACGCAGGTGTCCTGGGCCGGCGAGGAGGCCATCACCTTCCAGTCGGGGACCGAGGAGCGCTGCCGGGCCGCGATCGACGTCTTCCAGGAGAAGCTGGTCAAGCGCGGCATCTCGATGAAGGCCTTCGAGATCGGCGACCCGGCCCTGTCGGGCAAGGTGTTCAAGGTGACCGGCAACCTGGTCCAGGGCATCTCGAGCGAGAAGGCCAAGGAGATCGCGAAGAAGGTCCGCGACGAGGGCCCCAAGGGCGTGCAGGCGCAGATCCAGGGCGACCAGCTGCGCGTCACCGGCAAGAAGAAGGACCACCTGCAAGACGTGATCGCCCTGCTCAAGAGCTCCGACTTCGGCATCGCCATCCAGTTCACCAACTACCGATGAAGGGGATCGTCCTCGCGGGCGGCAGCGGGACGCGGCTGCACCCCATCACGCAGGCGGTGTCGAAGCAGTTGCTGCCGGTGTACGACAAGCCGATGGTGTATTACCCGCTCTCGGTGCTGATGCTGGCGGGCGTGCGCGAGGTGCTGCTCATCTCGACCCCGGTGGACCTGCCGCTGTTCCGGCGGCTCCTCGGTGACGGCTCGCAGTTCGGCCTCAGCATCTCCTACGCCGAGCAGGCTCACCCGAACGGGCTGGCCGAGGCGTTCGTCATCGGCGCGGACTTCATCGGCGACGACGACGTGTCGCTGGTGCTCGGCGACAACATCTTCTACGGCCACGGCTTCTCCCGGGTCCTGCAGGACAACGTCGCGGCCCTCGACGGCTGCGTGCTGTTCGGCTACCCGGTGAAGGACCCGGAGCGCTACGGGGTCGGCGAGGTCGACGCGGACGGCAGGCTGGTCAGCATCGAGGAGAAGCCCGCGCAGCCGAAGTCGAACAAGGCCATCACCGGCCTGTACATCTACGACAACGGTGTCGTGGACATCGCCAGGTCGCTCGAGCCGTCGTCGCGCGGCGAGCTGGAGATCACCGACGTCAACCTCGCCTACCTGCGGGAGGGCCGGGCGAAGCTGGTCGACCTCGGTCGGGGGTTCGCGTGGCTGGACACCGGCACGCACGACTCGATGCTGGAGGCGGGCCAGTTCGTGCAGGTGCTGGAGCACCGGCAGGGCGTGCGCATCGCGTGCCTGGAGGAGATCGCGCTCCGGATGGGGTTCATCAGCGCCGAGCAGTGCTACGCGCTGGGCGAGAAGCTGGCCAAGTCCGGCTACGGCCAGTACGTGATGAACGTCGCACTGGAAGCCCGCTAGACCGCTAGCAGCGGCGGGCCATCTCCTCCAGCCGGCGCACGCGGTCCGCGATCGGCGGGTGGGTGGAGAACAGCCTGACCCGGTTCTCCCCCGCCCGGAACGGGCTCGCGATCATCAGGTGCGACTGGGCGAGCACGGCCGGTTCCGGCGCCAGCGGCGCGGCCCGCGTGCCGAGGTCGATCTTGCGCAGGGCCGAGGCCAGCGCCAGCGGGTCGCCGGTCAGCTCCGCGCCCGACGCGTCGGCCTGGTACTCCCGGGACCGGCTGACGGCCATCCGCACGATCATCGCCGCGATCGGGCCGAGCACGGCGACGAGCAGCAGCGCGAACGGGTTGGGCCGGTCCTCGTCGCCGCCGTCGTCGCCGAACACGCTCGCGAAGACGGCCAGGTTCGCCACCGTGCTCACCGCGCCCGCCAGCGCGCCCGCCACGCACGAGATGAGGATATCGCGGTTGTAGACGTGCGACAGCTCGTGCCCGAGCACCGCGCGCAGCTCGCGCTCGTCGAGCAGCTCGAGGATGCCGGTAGTGCAGCAGACGGCGGCGTTGCGCGGGTTGCGGCCGGTCGCGAAGGCGTTCGGGGCGACGGTCGGGCTGATGTAGAGGCGCGGCATGGGCCGGCGGGCCGCCATGGCCAGCTCGCGCACGATCCGGTACATCGCGGGCTGCTCCACCTCGGACACCGGCCTGGCGCGCATGGCGCGCAGCGCGAGCTTGTCGGAGTTGACGTAGGCGTAGGCGTTCACGGCCAGCGCCAGCAGCAGGCCCACGACCAGGGCGGTGCGGCCGAACAGCGAGCTGATCGCCACGATCGACCCGCTCGTCACAGCGAGCAGCAACGCGGTCTTCAACGCGTTGAAGTGCTGGTGCACGCTTCGCCTCCGGCTGTTGCTAAGTCCCCTCCCTCAACGCGCCCGGTCGGCGCGTGGTTCCGGTACCGGGGCGTGCCGGGCGTGTGGCGGTGGTCTCGGGGGCGGGTTCGGCGTCCGCGTCCAACGGCGGTGGCGGCGGCACCCGGGTGACCCACGTGGCCAGCACGTCGCGTTCGTGGACGAGTTCGGCGACCGCGCCGTCCCCGTCGAGGCCGCCCGTGCCGGGGTAGGAGAAGTCCGGCGCCCAGTGCAGGGCGTCGAACGGGCACGCCTCCACGCAGATGCCGCAGTACAGGCACTGTCCGTAGTCGATGGCGAACCGGTCGAGCACGTTGCGCGCGCGGGGTCGGGCCGAGCCGGGCTGCTGCTCGACCTCGGTGTGCGAGTCGATGTGGATGCACCAGTCGGGGCACTCGCGGGCGCAGATCATGCACACCGTGCAGTTGGCCTCCAGCAGCGCGATGACGCCTCGGGTGCGCGGCGGCAGCTCAGTCACGGGTGTCCTCCTCAGAGCGCTCGTAGCGCGGTCCCCAGGACGGGTCCGGCACGCCGGGTGGCGCGGTCCGCCGGCGGCTGGGCGCCGACGTGCCGTCCTCGCCCGGTTCGAGTCTGCCCGGCCACGGGCGCACCACGCGGGAGGCGAGGACGAAGTCCTTGCGCAGCGGGTGGCCGCTGAAGCCGTCCGGCAGCAGCAGGTGGGCCGGTTCGCCCTCGGCGAGGGCGATGCCGAACATCTCCGCGGCCTCCCGCTCGTGCCACGCCGCGCCCGCCCACTGGGCGGCCACGCTCGGCAGCACGTCGTCCGGGCCCAGCTCGGTGCGCAGCAGCACGCCGTCCTTGGTGTCGGGGTCGAGCACGTGCAGCAGCACGGCGTGCCGCTGCCCGACGGCGCCGGGACGGCCCGCGTCCTCGACGCCGAGCCAGTCGAACTGCGCGCAGCCCAGCTCGTCGCGCGCGTGGCGGGCGGCTTCGGACCACGCGTGCAGCGGCACGTGCGCGGTCGTCTGGCCGAACGCCGTCTTGACCTGGGCGTCGGGGATGCGGGCGGCCAGGGCCTGCGACGCGGCGCTCACGACACCATCCGGTGCAGCGCGGCGAGGCCGTCGAGCAGGGCCTCGGGACGTGGCGGGCAGCCCGGCACGGCGACGTGCACCGGCAACACCTGGTCGATGCCCTTGGTGACGCTGTAGGAGTCCCAGTACGGCCCGCCGGTGTTGCTGCACGCGCCGACGGAGATCACGTAACGGGGTTCCGGCATCTCCTGGTAGGTCGCGATCACCGCGGGCAACATGACGTCGGTGACCGTGCCGGAGACGACGAGCACGTGTGCCTCGCCCGCCGCGTGCACCGGGTCGACGCCCAGGGCTTCGAGGTGTTCCGGGCGGTGGCCCTCGAGCGCAGCCATCACCTCGACGCCGCAGCAGGCCAGGCCGAGGTCGAGCACGGTGACCCGGTACGTCGTGCCCCAGTCCAAGGTGGAAACCGTCACGCGGGTGAGGTTAATACGTGGGGGCCCGTCGGGCTGCCGCCCGGCGGGCCCCCAACCCCCCAATACCCCCCTGTTTGCTCCCACGTGAACAAGCACCTGGTTGCGGCAGAAGTCTCTTACGGATCACGTATACCTGTCCAGGGAAATCCGACAAGATCTACGGATAATTTCAGCTCGAACTGTGGTCAAGTTCAGTACAACTAATCGGTAGAACATCACGCCCCGACCCGAGAGGCCCTGCATGTCGACCTCGGCCCAACTGCTCCTGCCCGCGGGCAACCAGCTCAGCAGGCTCCTGCAGACCTCGCCGCTGCTGATGGACACCACGTTGGACCAGCTCAGAACCCTGATCGCGGTGTACGAGACACGATCGGCGCTGCGCGCGGCGCGGGTCCTCGGGCGCGAGCAGTCCAGTGTGCAGAAGCAGATCGACACGCTGAACCGCAACTTCAAGTCGTTGTGCGGCGAGCCGCTGGTCGTCAAGCAGGGTCGGGGAAAAGACGTGCTGATCACGCAGACCGGCGAGGCGTTGGTTGAATTGGCACGTACCACCTTGACCGAGTGGCTGGATTCGATTCACGAGTGCCGGCGCAAGCTCGGCACCACGGTCACCGTCGGCACGACGCGGTTCATGCTCGACTCGCTGGCCAAGGCGTGGCACCACGTCGCGGACGACTTCCGCCGGCGCGACGTGGAGCTGAAGGTCGTGCACATCCGCACCAAGGACATCTGGAAGAGCCTGGAGTCCAAGGAGGTCGACATCGTGTGCGGCAGCGTGGTCACGCACGCGGGCCGCAACAGCGGGGTCGAGGACTTCGACGTGATCGAGTGGCGGCGCGGCGGGTTGGCGCTGCTCACGAACCTGCCGGAGAGCAGGCTGGGCGGGAGCGTCGGCACCGGGGAGTTGCCGAAGCTGCCGCTGGTCGTGCCCGGTGACGGGCTGATCGCGGAATTCCTGCGCGGCTGGTTCGGAGCGGATTACCGGAACGAACTGGACATCGCGGCGGAGATCGACGAGATCCAGTACGGCATGTCGTTGTTGCGGTCCGGGCTGGTCGAGGGCTGCATGATCGTCACGTCGGGCCTCGGCGTGGTGGCCGCGAACAACGAGCTGCGCGAGGGGTCGGGCCTGCGGGTGGTCGAGCTGACGAACGACCGGAAGCCGCAGCTGGAGCGCTTGGTCGGGGTCTTCGCCCGCAAGGAGGAGCGGGCGAAGTTCCCGGCCGACCACCCGTTGAACCTGCTGTGGGCGGCGTTCCAGCGCGAGGTGTCGGACTAGCGGTGCGGTCCGGCGGTGGTCCTAGCGCGCCGGTCCCGCCGGGCGTTCCTCACGGCGCCGTTGGGCTTGGCGCACCAGCCACTCCAGTCCGGTGAGGGGCTTCGGCTCCTCGGGCTTCTGCCGTTCCACGGGCTCCTCCTGCTCCTGTTGCGGTTGGGGCGACGGACGCTGGGCGTCGAGGTCGTTCATGGCGCGCTCCCTACCTTGGTCGACAGCGAGTGCCGTCGATCGGAGCACCGACCGGGGTCGGTTCGCTAGAGCGATCAGCCCTATGGGTGACGCCGGAGGGTTCAGCGCCGGCCGGTGGCGAGGGCGTCGCCGTAGCGCTCGGCGTACCGGGTGGGCGTCTCGCCGACCATGGCGGTGAAGTCGCGGACGAAGTGCGGTTGGTCGGCGTAGCCGAGGTCGGCCGCCAGCGCGGCCCAGTCGATCCGGCCGCCCGCCTCCATGCGCTCGGTCACCTCGCGCAGGCGGTAGCGGCGGATCACCCACTTCGGGCCGACGCCGACGTGCTCGGCGAACAGGCGTTGCAGCTGCCGGACGCTGCCGCCGGCCTCGCGGGCCAGCACGTCGACGCGCGTCATCAAGGGGTCCCGGGCGATCCGCTCGACGATCTCCACCGCCTCCGCCGCCCTCGGGTCCGGCGCGGGCAGGTTGCGGCGCAGCGCGGCCTCCACGCGCTCGACGTCGGCGTGGGCGGGCAGGTGGTCGAACAGGGTCCCGGCGGGGACGGTCCGGTCCGTGAGCGACTGCACCGGCGCGCCCAGGAACGGCCGGAAGGCGCCCGGGCGGAAGGCGACGCCGAAGACGCGGCCCGTGCCGTCGAGCTCCTTGGACACGTGCCCGCTGGACACGCCGGCGACCACGGCGGCGTCCCCGTGGAACGTCAGGTGCACGTTCGGGTAGGGCACGACCAGCTGGCGGTACGGCCGGTCGTAGTCCCACCGCACCACCCAGTACCGCGCGACGTGCGCGGCCAGGTCGGGCGAGGGCTGGTGGAACTCGTGGCTCTGGTGGCGCCGCCACGCCAGCTCGCGCTCGTCCCTCGTCACGTCCGCGAGCGTATGTCGCCTTTGTTCAATACACCCGCGACGGGCGTTCCTACGGTGGGCGGCATGTCACGTGAGCAGTTGATCGGCAAAGCCGTGGCGACCGCGTTGGAGGTCGTCGGGAACATCGGGCCGGACCGGATGGGCGCGCCGACGCCGTGCGCCGGGTTCGACGTGCGCGGGCTCGTCAACCACCTGTTGTTCTGGGGTCCGTCGCTCAACGCCGCCGCGCGCGACGAGCCCGTGCCGCCGCCCGCCGCCGCCGAGTCGGACGTCGACCTCACCGCGGGTGACTGGGCCGCGGACCTGGGCGCCCAGCTGCGGGACCGCGCGGTCGCGTGGGGCGAGCCGTCGGCGTGGACGGGCACGACGACGGTCGGCGGGCCGCAGCGGATGCCGGCCGAGGTGATCGGCGCGATGGTGCTCGGGGAGACGGTCGTGCACACGTGGGACCTGGCGCGGGCGACCGGTCAGGCGCCGTCGTGGGACGAGGAGCTGCTGGCGTTCATCCACGCCGACCTCGTCGTGAGCGCGCCGGTGGGACGCGACATGGGCCTCTACGGGCCCGAGGTGCCGGTGCCGTCCGACGCGCCCCTGATCGATCGCGTCCTCGGCCTCACCGGTCGCACCCCGTAGCGCTTCCACCGCATTCCGTGTCCTGCCGGGGTTCGGTTCCGGCGGCTGCGCGAACGAATTCGCGCAGCCATCGGGAATGCCGATGGCGCGATTGTCGGAACCGTTCTTCTTTGCCGTGACGTGCGGCACCATGTGCTCTTCGTCGGGGAGGCGACAGCGATCGACACAGGACCCATCCCACCTTAGGACGGCACGAGTGTTCGTTCCCGAGACCGCCCAGTTGGATCCCGAGACACCCAACATCTCCCGCATCTACGACTACTACCTCGGCGGCGCGTTCAACCTGCCGGTCGACCGCGAGCGCGCGGACGTGATCAAGTCGGTGCTGCCCGGCATGGAGATGCTCGCGCGGTTCAACCGCGGGTTCCTGCGCCGTTCGGTGGCGTTCATGGTCGAGCAGGGCGTCACCCAGTTCCTCGACCTCGGTTCCGGCCTGCCCACGGCGGGCAACACGCACGAGGTGGCGCACGCGCTCGACCCGGCGGCCAAGGTCGTCTACGTGGACTACGAGCCGGTGGCCGTCGCGCTCGGCGAGCGCATCCTGCGCGACAACCCGAACGCGGTGATGGTCGGCGCCGACGCGCGGCGGCCGGACGACCTGTTCGCCCACCCGGAGGTCCGCCGCGTGCTCGACCCGGACCGGCCCCTGGGCGTGCTGATGACCGGGGTGATGGTGTTCGTCGGCGACCACGAGGACCCGACGGGCCTGATGAAGGCCTACCGCGACCTGTGCGCGCCGGGCAGCTACATCGCCCTCTCGCACCTGACGGACGAGCGCGCCGACCCGGAGACCAAGGTCCAGGTGCACGCCATGGTCGAGGCGTACAAGGGCGTGATCGAGCAGCTATACGTCCGCGACCTGGCGGGCGTGCGGGCGCTGTTCGACGGCATGGCCCTGGTCGAGCCGGGCGTGACCCTGATGCCCGAGTGGCGTCCCCGCCCGGGTCTGGACATCCCCACCGGCAGCCCCGCCCACCACCTCGGCTACGCCGCCGTGGGCCGGGTGGAGTGACCACCGCGTCGGTCAGCCCGGTTCGTCACCGGGCTGACCGGCAGCGGGGTCAGTCCCGCAGTTCCATCGTGCAGCACTTCGGGCCGCCGCCGGACTTGCGCAGTTCGGAGATGTCCACGAAGACCGGTTCGAAGCCGTGCTGGGCGACCTGGTCCGCCAGCGCCGTCGCCTCGACCGGCAGGATCACGTGGCGGCCGTCGGAGACCGCGTTCAAGCCCAGGCAGGCGGCGTCCTCGGCGGTGGCGAGGATGGCGTTCGGGAACAGGCGGCGCAGGACTCGGCGGCTGCCCGGCGAGAAGGCGTCCGGGTAGTAGGCGATCAGGTCGTCCGCCAGCACGAACAGCGCGACGTCCAGGTGGTAGTAGCGGGGGTCCGTGAGCTGCAGGGAGATCACCGGGACGCCCAGGGCCTCCTGCGCCTCGGAGTGCGCGAGGGGGTCGGTGCGGAAGCCCGTGCCGGCCAGCAGGTACTTGCCGGTCCAGGTGAAGTCGCCCTCGGCCTCGTTGGTGCGCTCCGGCATGACGACGTCGCGGTAGCCGTTGGCGAGGAACCAGCGGCGGAAGTGGTCGGCTTCGGCGGCGCGTTGGGGCGCCCGGAAGCGGGAGCCGAGGACCTGGCCGTCGATGACCGTGCCCGAGTTGGCCGAGAAGACCATGTCGGGCAGCCCCGGCTGGGGCTCGATGGTCTCGACCTGGTGCCCCAGGCGCTCGTAGGTCTCCTTCAGGGCCGTCCACTGCTCCACCGCCAGCGACGTGCTGATCGGCTGCGTGGGGTCCATCCACGGGTTGATCGCGTACTCCACCGTGAAGTACGCGGGCGGGCACATGAGGTACCGACGGGTGGTCGGCACGCGCACCTGCGCGGCGGGCGTGGTGACGTCGAGCACGATCGGCTCGTCACCGGGGCCCGCGAAGGAAACCGAGGTCATGGATCGAAATGTAGATTGCCGTCTGACCCTCGAACAACGCCGCGATATTGCGTCTTCTAGGGCACTATGTTGCGTGTGGACACGATCGACCAGCGAATCATTTCACGCCTCATGGCCAACGCCCGTTCGAGCTACGCCGACGTCGGCAAGGAAGTGGGCCTGTCCGCCCCCGCGGTGAAGCGGCGGGTGGACAAGTTGCTCGACACGGGTGTCCTGCGCGGCTTCACCGCCGTGGTCGACCCGGAGCAGCTCGGGTGGGGCACGGAGGCGTTCGTCGAGGTGCACTGCCGCGGCAACGTCGCGCCGCACGACATCCAGCAGCGCCTGGAGTCGATGCCCGAGGTCCGCGCCGCCTACACCGTCTCCGGCGCGGCGGACGCGATCGTGCACCTGCGCGCGGCGGACATCCACCACCTGGAGACCGCGCTGGAGCGGTTGCGCGCCGTCGAGATCATCGACCGGACCGTCTCGACCGTTGTGCTGTCCCGACTCCTGGACCGACCGCCGGCACCCTAGAGTCGCGCGCATGGCCGAGGTGCTCCTGGAACGCTCCGACCGCGTGGCGGTCATCACCGTGCACGACCCCGAACGCCGCAACGCGCTCACGCTGGACCTCTCCGACCAGCTCGTGGCCGCCGTCCGGACCTGCGAGGACGACCCCGACGTGCACGCCGTCGTGATCACGGGCACACCGCCGGCCTTCTGCGCGGGCGCGGACCTCACCGCACTCGGCGAAGCCCGGGAAGAGGGCCTGCGGCGCATCTACGCCGGGTTCCTCGCGGTGGCCCGCTGCACGGTGCCCACGATCGCGGCGGTCGGCGGCGCGGCGGTCGGCGCGGGCCTCAACCTCGCGCTGGCCTGCGACGTGCGGCTGGTCAACGGGGACGCCAGGTTCGACGCGCGGTTCCTCCAGCTGGGCATCCACCCCGGCGGCGGGATGACGTGGATGCTCCAGCGGCTCGCCGGTCCCCAGACCGCGACCGCCATGACCCTGTTCGGCCAGGTTTTGGCGGCGGACGCGGCGGTATCCCACGGACTGGCGTGGGCACGGGTCGACGGCGGGCACGACGAGCTGGTCGCCGCCGCGGTGGGGTTCGCGCGCCCTTCGGCCGAAGCTTCGCGCGAACTGGTCCGGACGATCAAGGCGTCCATGCGCACCACCGCGAACCTCGCCGACCACGACGAGGCCGTGGACACCGAGCTGACGCCCCAGGTGGCCTCGATCGCAACGCCCCAGTTCCAGGCGAGGCTGGCGGCGATGAAGGCCAGGATCAGCGGCCGCGGGTGACCTGGACAGCCGGCCCGAACAACTGTAACTTCGGGTAACAGTTACTGGCCAGTACTACTCGATTGCTGCCCAGTTGCCGCCCTCGGCACCAGGTGGGACGAACCGTCCCGCAGAGTGGTACTGGGGAAACCGGCTCCCGCGCGGGCACGACTACCCTCGCGGAGGGGCACGGGGGCAGCAGCCCTCAGGCGTTGTGAGGAAAGGGATCGGCGTAGGACATGACTACCGACGTTGGTAACGGCGCCGCGCCAGGTGGCTCGCCGGACAGGACCACGCCCGAGAGGGCGGGCGCGGTCCGCAAGCTCGACCGCGTGGTGATCCGGTTCGCCGGCGACTCCGGCGACGGCATGCAGCTCACGGGTGACCGCTTCACCTCGGAAGCCGCCGCGTTCGGCAACGACCTCGCCACCCAGCCGAACTTCCCGGCCGAGATCCGGGCGCCCCAGGGCACGCTCCCGGGCGTCTCCAGCTTCCAGCTGCACTTCGCCGACTACGACATCCTCACCCCCGGCGACCGCCCCGACGTGCTGGTGGCGATGAACCCGGCGGCGCTCAAGGCGAACATCGACGACCTGCCCAAGGGCGGGATCCTCATCGTCAACACCGACGAGTTCACCAAGCGCAACCTGGTCAAGGTGGGCTACGCGGCCGACCCCCTCGAGGACGACTCCCTCACCGACACCTACCAGGTGCACAAGGTCGCGATGGCCACGCTGACCATCGGCGCCCTGGAGAACACCGGCCTCGGCAAGAAGGACGCGGAACGGGCGAAGAACATGTTCGCCCTCGGCCTGCTGTCCTGGATGTACCACCGCCCGACCGAGGGCACGGAGCGGTTCCTGCGCGAGAAGTTCGCCAAGAAGCCCGACATCGCCGAGGCCAACGTCCTCGCGTTCCGCGCGGGGTGGAACTACGGCGAGACCACCGAGTCCTTCGCGGTCACCTACGAGGTCGCGCCCGCCAAGCTCGACCAGGGCACGTACCGCCAGATCACCGGCAACACCGCGCTCGCCTACGGCCTCGTCGCCGCAGGTCAGCAGTCCGGGCTGCCCGTGGTGCTGGGCACGTACCCGATCACGCCGGCGTCGGACATCCTGCACGAGCTGTCCAAGCACAAGAACTTCGGCATCACGACGCTGCAGGCCGAGGACGAGATCGCGGGCATCGGCGCGGCGCTGGGCGCGTCCTACGGCGGCGCGCTGGGCGTGACGTCGACGTCGGGCCCCGGTGTGGCGCTGAAGTCGGAGACCATCGGCCTGGCCGTGATGACCGAGCTGCCGCTGATCGTGATCGACGTGCAGCGCGGCGGCCCGTCCACCGGCCTGCCGACCAAGACCGAGCAGGCCGACCTGCTCCAGGCGATGTTCGGCCGCAACGGCGAGTCGCCGGTCGCGATCGTCGCGCCGCAGTCGCCCTCGGACTGCTTCGACGCCGCGCTGGAGGCCGCCCGCATCGCGCTGGTCTACCGCACGCCGGTGCTGCTGCTGTCCGACGGCGCCATCGCCAACGGCTCCGAGCCGTGGCTCATCCCGGACCTCGCCGACCTGCCCGACCTGCGCGTGGAGTTCGCCACCGAGCCGAACGCGGAGGACGGCACGTTCTGGCCGTACCTGCGCGACCCGGAGACGCTGGCGCGGCCGTGGGCGGTGCCCGGCACGGCCGGCCTGCAGCACCGCATCGGCGGGCTGGAGAAGGCCGACGGCACCGGCAACATCTCCTACGACCCGGCCAACCACGACTACATGGTGCGGCTGCGGCAGCGCAAGATCGACGGCATCGAGGTGCCCGACGTCGAGGTGGACGACCCGTCCGGCGAGGCGCGCGTGCTGGTCGTCGGCTGGGGCTCGTCCTACGGCCCGATCGGCGCGGCCGCGCGGCGGGTGCGCAAGCTCGGCCTGCCGGTCGCGCACGCCCACCTGCGGCACCTCAACCCGTTCCCCAAGAACCTGGGCGACGTGCTCGCCCGGTACGACCGGGTCGTCGTGCCGGAGATGAACCTCGGCCAGCTCGCGCTGCTGCTGCGGGCCAAGTACCTGGTCGACGCGATCAGCTACACGAAGGTGCAAGGCCTGCCGTTCAAGGCCGAGGAGCTTCAGGACGTGCTCGCCGACGTGATCAAGGGAGTGTCCGAATGACGGCGACGGAACTGGGCCTGCCGACCGTTGGTGGTCTCGTCGGCGTGCCCACGGCGGACGAGCCGCAGAAGGCCAAGGACTACAAGTCGGACCAGGAGGTCCGCTGGTGCCCCGGCTGCGGCGACTACGTGGTGCTCAACGCCGTGCAGTCGTTCCTGCCCACGCTGGGCCTCAAGCGCGAGAACATCGTGTTCGTCTCGGGGATCGGCTGCTCGTCGCGGTTCCCGTACTACATGAACACCTACGGCATGCACTCGATCCACGGGCGCGCGCCGGCCATCGCGACCGGCCTGGCCGTGGCCCGGCCGGACCTGTCGGTGTGGGTCGTCACCGGTGACGGCGACGCGCTGTCCATCGGCGGCAACCACCTCATCCACACGCTGCGCCGCAACGTGAACCTCAAGATCCTGCTGTTCAACAACCGGATCTACGGCCTGACCAAGGGCCAGTACTCGCCGACGTCCGAAGAGGGCAAGGTCACCAAGTCCACGCCGCTCGGCTCGCTGGACCACCCGTTCAACCCGGTGTCGCTGGCGCTGGGCGCGGAGGCCACGTTCGTCGGCCGCGCGGTCGACTCGGACCGGGCGGGCCTGACCGAGGTGCTGCGGCAGGCCGCCGAGCACCGCGGGTCGGCGCTGGTCGAGATCTACCAGAACTGCCCGATCTTCAACGACGGCGCGTTCGACGTGCTCAAGGACGCCGACGAGGCCGCGCGCCGGATCATCAACGTGGTCGACGGTCAGCCGATCACGTTCGGCAACGGCGAGTACGCCGTGGTCCGGGACGGCTTCGGCCTGGCCGTGGCCAAGTCGGCGGACGTGTCCCCGCAGGACGTCGTGGTGCACGACGCGTCGGACCTGAACCTGGCGTTCGCGCTGTCGCGGCTCTCGACGCAGGACCTGCGGCACACCGTCACCGGCGTGTTCCGCAACACCGCGCGCACCACGTACGACGACGCGGCGCGGGCGCAGGTGGAGCAGGCCAAGGCCGCGAAGCCCGCCGACCTGCGGGCGCTGCTGCACGGCAAGGACACCTGGACCGTGGCCGGCTAGTCCGGCGCCACGGCCGGCGACCCACCGGCACGACTACGACGAAGACCCCTGTTCCGCCTCCCGGAACAGGGGTCTTCGCGCTTCCCTCCCCAGGGAAGAGCCTGGTTACGGAGCCTGGCGGAAACCCGCCTTCTCCGCGTCCGACGTGGTGCGGAACCAGACGTCGGCGCGCGTCTCGCGGAAGTTCGCCGACTCGTCGGTGAAGTACCGGCGGCCCGTCAGGGTCGCCTTGACCTGGAACTCCGGCGCGGGGGCCAGGCCGTCGGACTTCGGCAGCACCGAACCGGGGCCGAACGGCGAGCGCGGGTTGAAGCCCTCCTGCTGGCCCTGGAAGCGGCTGCTGGCCGGTGCGGGCTGCCTGCCTCCGGTGCTCGGGCTGAACCCGACGGGCCGCGGGCGCACCGGGCGCGGTGGCGGCGGCGTGATCGGCTTCGGCGCGAGCGGCGCGGGCGAGGGGGTGCGCGGCGCGCCGGCGGGGCGGGTGGGCCGCTGCGGCAGGCCGGTCCCGGTCGGGTTCATCGGCAGCGGGTTGCCCGCCAGCAGCTCGGGCGACAGCGTCGGCACGAACGGCTGGTCGTTGCCGGACGAGGCCGCCGCCGGGCGGGGCCGCTCCGGCTCCGGCTCCCCGTCGTCCTCCAGCGGCTCGAACAGGCTGCGCGGCCGGGCGGGCTCGTCCTTCTTCGGCTCGACCTTGGGCGCCGCGGCCTTGTCGGCCGACCGGGCGGGCAGGGGCTGCTCGGCCGGCTGCGGGACGAACGTCGGCTCGAACGCCGGCGGCTCCGCCGCCTCGGGCTCCGCGTCGGGCTCGGGCGTGGCCGCTTGCGCGACGACGGGCTCCGGCTCCGGCTGCGGCTCGGCGACCTCGGGCTTCGGCTCCACCGGCGCGGGATCGACGACCGCGCGGATGACGTCGGTGTGCGGGCCTTCTTCTTCGTGGACCTCGTCGGCCGGACGCGTGGCGGGCTCGACCTGGTGGGACTCGACCTGGTGAGGCTCGGCCTGGCGGGGCTCGACCTGGCGCGGTTCGAGCAGCTGCGGGTCGACCGGGCGCACCTCGGTCAGGGCCTCGCTCTCCCCGGTCGGCCGCGCGTCGTCGTGCCGCGCCTCGTCGTGCCGCGTCTCGTTCCGGGCCGTGTCGGTCCTGCGCGGGTCGTTGCGCGACAGGTGGTCCAGGAACGCCTCGTCACTGGGGGTCGGGCGCGTGACCGGCTCGGACAGCTCACCACGCGCCGACTCGACGTCCACCGGCGCGAAGTGGCCGGTCAGGTCGTGCTCGGGCCACACCTGCGGCTCGGGCTCCTCGGCGCGCCGCTGCTCGCCGTCCACCTCGGCGATGGCCTGCGCCAACGCGGTGGCCGGGATGAGCGCCGTCTGCTCGGTGGAGCGCGGCGCGCGTTCCGGCTCGTCCTCCTCCTCGCGGCCGGCGGTGTCCACGTCCTCGTCGTAGACCTCCTGGACGGGCTCCTCGCGCCACACCTCGCGCGGCTGGAAGACCTCCACCTCCGGCGGCGCGGTCGGCTCGTCCTGGCGCGGCGCGACCTCGGCGACCGGCGCGGCGGGCACCGCCGGCATCAGGTGCGTCGTCTCGGCGGGCAGCTCGGGCTCGTCGTCGGACCGGTACGGCCGGGGGCGGGGCTTGGGCTCCAGCGTCTCCCGGGTGTCCTCGCCCGGCGCCAACCGCTCGAACAGGCTGCGCGGCGGCTCGGCCTCGTGCTCGGGGAAGTCGTGCTGCTCCTCGAAGTCGGACAACGGCCGGTGCTCGTCGTCCAGCTCCTCCAGCAGCGAGTCGCGCTGGTCCAGCTTCATGTTCGTCACGTCGTACCGGACCGGCTCGGCCGGCGCGTCGAACCGGGCGCGCTCGGCGGCGGCGGGCTCGTAGGGGGGCGGGTCCGGTGTCAGCACGTCGTCGGCCAGCGACCGGGACGCCTCGACGTGCCAGTTGTCGAACTCGTCACCCGCGTCGGCCCTCGGCGCGACCGCGGCGCCCGAGGTCGAACCGGTGGCGGGGCGCGGCGACGTGAGGAGGCGTTCCTCCAGGTCTTCCAGCTCCCGCTTGGCCGGACGCACCAGGACCAGCCAGGTGAGGGCGACGCCGGCTACGAAGGACAGCAGGCTCCACAGCCACACCTGCCCGAAGAGCGAACTCACGGGAGACCCTCCCACTGCTGCTTGTCACACCCCGACACGCTCCGCTTCCGAGCCTTCACCCGGTAGGGGAAGCGGTGCAAAACTACCCTGACCGCCGGGTCCGGCGCGTGGGGCCGGCCGGACCTGTGACCAGGGTTCGATAGTAGGCCACCCGGAGCAACTGACCAGCCAAAACGGCCGCGTACAGTAGCCCGTGTGCCGCCGTTGACCTCTGCCTCCGCCGCCCCGACGGAAGTCGACCGCACGAACCGCGGCATGGCGTTCGGCGTCGGCGCCTACCTCCTCTGGGGCATCGTGCCCGCGTACTGGCCGCTGCTGCAGCCGGCCGGTTCGGTGGAGATCCTGGCACACCGGATCGCCTGGTCGCTGGTCGTGATGGTGATCGTGACCGCGGTGCTCGGCCGTTGGGCGGGCATCCGGGGGCTGTCGGCGCGCGGCTGGGCGATGGTCGCCGCCGCGTCCGTGCTCATCGCGGTCAACTGGGGCGTCTACATCCACGCGGTCAACACCTCGCACGTCGTCGAAGCCGCGCTCGGCTACTTCATCAACCCGCTGGTGAGCGTGCTGCTCGGGGTGGTCGTGCTGCGGGAACGGCTGCGCCTGCCGCAGTACGCCGCCCTGGCCATCGCGGTGGCCGCGGTCGTCGTGCTGGCGGTGGACTACGGCAGGCTGCCGTGGATCTCGCTGGTGCTGGCCTGCTCGTTCGGCGTGTACGGGCTGCTGAAGAAGACCGTGCCGCTGGACGCGACGGCCAGCCTGACCGCGGAGAGCATCGTGCTGGCCCCGATCGCGGTCGGCTACCTGGTCTGGCTCGGCCCGGCGGGGACGTTCCACTCGGGCGGCTGGGGTCACGCGCTGTGGCTGGCGTCGGCCGGGCTGGTCACCGCGGTCCCGCTGATCCTGTTCGGCGCGGGCGCCCGGCTCGTGCCGCTGGTGACCATGGGCATGCTCCAGTACCTGGCGCCCGTGCTCCAGTTCGCGTGGGGCGTGTTCGTGATGCACGAGCCGATGCCCGCGTCGCGCTGGTTCGGCTTCGCCCTGGTCTGGGCCGCCCTGCTCGTCTTCACCGCCGACACCATCCGCACCCGCCGCCACCACCTCTGACCCGCGAGAGTCCTACGTTCACACCGCGTGAGTCGTACGTTCAGAGCACCTGAATTCAACGCTCGCGCATCGGCCGTTCGCGCGTGAGCGTTGAATTCAGGGTGCGTGAACGTTGGACTCTCGAGGCTTGGAGGTTGGACTCTCGGGTTAGTGGGAGCGGGTGACGACGTAGTCGCTCACGGAGGCCAAGGCGTCGCGGGCCGTGCCGGCGGGCAGGACGTCCAGGGTGGCGCGGGCGCGGGAGGCGTAGTCGTCCAGGGTGGCGCGGGCCCGCTGGAGGCCGGAGGAGTCGCGCAGCAGGGCCAGGGCCTCGTCCACCTCGGCGTCGTCGGTGATCGGGGCGGCCAGCAGCTTGGCCAGCCGCGAGTCCGGCTCGTCCTCCAGCGCGTAGAGCATGGGCAGCGTGCGCACGCCCTCGCGCAGGTCCGTGCCGGGTGTCTTGCCCGACTCCTCCGACGGCGAGGCGATGTCGATGACGTCGTCGGAGATCTGGAACGCCGCCCCAATCACGTCGCCGTACGCGCGCAGCGCCTCGACCTGCTCCGGCGTGACGTCGGAGAACATCGCCCCGAACCGGGCCGCGGTGGCGATCAGCGAACCCGTCTTCTCCGAGATCGTGGTCAGGTAGTGCGAGACGGGGTCCTCGCCGGGCCGCGGGCCCATCGTCTCGCGCATCTGGCCGGTCACCAGCTCGGAGAACGTCTCCGCGATGATCCGCGCCGCACCCGTGCCCAGGTCCGCGACCAGCGCCGACGCGTGCGCGAACAGGTAGTCGCCGGTGAGGATCGCGATGCTGTTGTCCCACTTCGCGTTGGCCGACGCCGCGCCGCGGCGCATGGTGGCCTCGTCCATCACGTCGTCGTGGTACAGCGTGGCCAGGTGGGTCAGCTCGACGACCGCCGCCGCCTTGATCACGCTCTCCCGGTCCCACGTGCCGCCGAACTGGGCGGACAGGATGGTGAACAGCGGGCGGATGCGCTTGCCGCCCGCGGACACCAGGTGCAGGGACGTCTCCATCACCGGGTGGAACTCGCTCTGCACGACCTTGTGCAGCAGCTCCTCCACCTCGGCCAGCCCGTCCTGAACCACCTCCGCGAGCACGGGGTCCGAAAACCGGAACCCCGTCCCCGCCCGCTCGCTACTGGTCACGGCTACAGAGCCTACGTACCACTAGAAGATGAACGCGCCGGCACCCGCCCAATCGAGGGCGAACGACGGGTACACGCCGAGCACGAGCGTGATCGCCGCACCCAGGGTGATGGCCACGGTCGTGAACGCGCCGGGCACGCTCACCGTCGGGCCGTCCGCCGCGGGCTCGCTGAAGTACATCAGCACGATCACCCGCAGGTAGAAGAACGCCGCCACGGCCGAGGCCACCAGGGCGATCACGACCAGCGGCACCATCTCGGCCTCCACGGCCGCCGCGAACACCACGAACTTGCCGACGAAACCGCTGGTCAGCGGCAGGCCGGCCAACGCGAGCAGCAGGAACGTGAACACGCCCGCCACGACCGGCGACCGCTTGGCCAGACCCGCCCACTGGGACAGGTGGGTGGCCTCGCCGTCGCCGTTGCGCACGAGGCTGACGATGCCGAACGCGGCGATCGTGGTGAAGCCGTACGCCATCAGGTAGAACATCGTGCCGGACAGGCCCTGGTCGTTCAGCGAGATCACGCCGATGAGCAGGAAGCCCGCGTGCGCCACCGACGAGTACGCGATCATCCGCTTCACGTCGGTCTGGGTGAGGCCGAGGACCGCGCCGATCAGCATGGACGCGATGGCCACGCCCCACAGCACGCCGTTCCACTCCCAGCTCGACCGCTCGAACGCGCCGTAGAGCACGCGCAGGATGCCGCCGAACGCGGCGACCTTCGTGCACGCGGCCATGAACGCCGTGACCGGGGTCGGCGCGCCCTGGTAGACGTCCGGGGTCCAGGCGTGGAACGGGCCGACCGAGGCCTTGAACAGCAGGCCGACGATGAGCAGGCCGAAGCCCGCGTAGAGCAGCGTGTCGGACCGGTCGTTGGCCGTGGTCGCGGTGGCGATGTCGGACAGCTTCACGGAGCCCGCGAAGCCGTACAGCAGGGCCACGCCGTAGAGGAAGAACGCCGACGCGAACGCGCCGAGCAGGAAGTACTTTACCGCGGCCTCCTGCGACAGCAGGCGGCGACGGCGGGCCAGGCCGCACATCAGGTACAGCGGCAGCGAGAGCACTTCCAGCGCGATGAACATGGTGAGCAGGTCGTTCGCCGCGACGAAGGTCATCATCCCGCCGAGCGCGAACAGCGTCAGCGGGAACACCTCGGTCTGCATCTCCCGGCGGCGCAGCTGCTCTCGCACCCCCACCGGCGAGCCGGGCAGGATCGAGGCGTCCGCGACGAACGCGCCGCCCGGCTCGACCGACCGGTCCGCGATGAGCAGCACGGCGCCGAGGCCGAGCAGCAGCAGCGTGCCCCACAGGAAGATCACCGGGCGGTCGACCGCGATCGTGCCCGAGAGGGTCAGCTTGCCCTGTTCGAGGGTGCTCTCGGCGGACGCGTGCAACACCAGCCCGGCGCCCGCGGCGGCGAGGGTGAGCAGGGTCAGCACGACCTGCGCCGCCCACCGCTGCGCCTTGGGCAGGAACGCCTCGAAGAGCACGCTGAGGCAGGCCGCGCCGAGGACGATCAGCAACGGTGCGACGGCCCCGTAGTCGATCTCCGGGGCTTGCAGCCGCTCCACTTGCGAGAGGAACGTCGTCACGTCACTTGCCTTCCTGCGCGACCGGGTCGGCCACCCCGACCTCGCTGAGCGTCGCCCCGACGGACGGGGTGATCACGTCCAACACCGGCTTCGGGTAGAAGCCGAGCACCAGGATCAGTGCCACCAGCGGCGCGAGCACGGCCAGTTCGCGCTTGTTCAAGTCGGGCACGGCGGCCTTCTCCGGGTCGACGGCCGCACCCGGGCCGCCGACGAGGTTCAGCATCGCGGTGCCGCGCACCGGACCCTGGAACACCCGCTGGTACAGCCACAGGACGTACAGCGCGGCCAGGACCATGCCGACGGCGGCCAGGATCGTGTAGACCGGCTCGTTCGGGTAGGAGCCGATGAGCACCAGGAACTCGCTCACGAACGAGTTGGTGCCCGGCAGCGCCAGCGACGAGAGGCCGGCCACGAAGAACAGCCCGCCGAGCACGGGGGTCAGCTTGGCCATGCCGCCGTAGTCCTCGATCAGGCGCGACCCGCCGCGGGCCATCACCATGCCGACGACCAGGAACAACATGCCGGTCGAGATGCCGTGGTTGACCATGTAGAGCACCGCGCCGGTGCCGGCCTGCGAGCTGAACGCGAAGATGCCCAGCGCGATGAAGCCGAAGTGCGCGATCGAGGTGTAGGCGACGAACCGCTTCAGGTCGGACTGGCCGACCGCGAGCAGCGAGCCGTACAGGATGCCGACCACGGCCAGGACCAGCACCAGCGGTGCGAGCTCCTTGCTGGCCGCCGGGAACAGCGGCAGGCAGTAGCGCAGGAACCCGAACGTGCCGATCTTGTCCAGGATGCCGACCAGCAGCACGCCCGCGCCGACGGGCGCCTCGGCGCCGGCGTCGGGCAGCCAGGTGTGCAGCGGCACCAGCGGCGCCTTGATCGCGAACGCGACGAAGAAGCCGAGGAACAGCCAGATCTGGGTGGACAGCGGCAGGTCGCGGGTGATCGTGACCAGCGTGGCCCAGTCGAGCGTGCCCTGGCCGATCTTGTCCGCGCTGACCACGTACAGGCCGATCACCGAGGCCAGCATGATCAGGCCGCCGAGCAGCGAGTACAGGAAGAACTTCATCGCCGCGTACTGCCGGTTCGGCCCGCCGAAGCGGCCGATCAGGAAGTACATCGGGACGAGCACGGCCTCGAAGAAGACGTAGAACACGAACACGTCGGTGGCCGCGAAGACGCCGACCATGCCGGTCTGCATGGCCAGCAGCAGCGCGAAGAACCCGCCGGCGCTGCGGCCCTCGGGCAGCTTGTCCGCCCACGAGCCGCCGATGACGACCGGCACCAGGAAGGCGATCAGCGCGATCATCACCAGCGCGATGCCGTCCACGCCGAACGACAGGTGCACGCCGAAGGCCGGGATCCACTCGGCCGAGCTGGTCAGCTGCAGCCGGTCGCCGCCCGGGTCGAACGCCGTCCACGCCAGCACCGCCAGCACCAGCTCCGCCAGCGAGAACGCCAGCGCGACCGTCTTGGCCAACCGGTCGTTGCCCCGCAGGAACGCCACCACCAGGCTGCCGACGAGCGGCAGCAGGAGCAGCGCGATCAGCGTCCAGCTCACGAGAACCTCACCATCAGCAGCGCGCCCAGGACGAAGACCGCACCCAGGAGCATGGAGAGCGCGTACGAGCGCACGAACCCGGTCTGCAGCCTGCGCAGCCGGCCCGAGCTACCGCCGAGCAGCGCCGCCGACCCGTTCACCAGGCCGTCGACGCCCTTGTTGTCCACGAACACCAGCGCGCGGGTGAGCCAGGTGCCCGGCCGCGCGAACAGCGCTTCGTTGAGCGCGTTGCCGTACAGGTCGGCGCGCGCGGCGCGGACCGGGAACGACACCCGTGCCGGCCGTTCCACCGGCTGCTCACGGCGCAGGAAGAGCAGGAAGCCGAGCGCGGCGCCGAGCGCCGACAGGGCCAGCACCAGGATGTTGACCACACCGTGGTCGAGCACGCCGTGCTGCTCCTGCAGCTCGCCCAGCGACGGGGTGAGCCAACCGGCCAGGTTGTGGCCGGAGGAGAAGAACCAGCCCGCGCCGACCGAGCCGACCGCCAGCACGATCATCGGCAGCGTCATGCTCACCGGCGACTCGTGCGGGTGGTAGTCGCGGCCGTCGGCCGACTTCAGCTCGGTGTAGCGGGGCTTGCCCAGGAACACCAGGACGAACAGGCGGGTCATGTAGAACGCGGTCAGGGCCGCACCGAGGGCGGCCACGCCGCCGAAGACCCAGCCGCGCCATCCCTCCATGCTGAACGCCGCCGCGATGATGGCGTCCTTGGAGAAGTAGCCGGACAGGAACGGGAAGCCGATGAGCGCCAGGTAGCCGAGCGTCCAGGTGACGAAGGTGATCGGCATCTTCTTCATCAGCCCGCCCATGCGGCGGATGTTGCCCTCGTCGTTCATGCCGTGCATGACCGAACCGGCGCCGAGGAAGAGCCCGGCCTTGAAGAAGCCGTGCGTGAGCAGGTGCATGATGCCCAGCGCGTAGCCGATGGGGCCGAGGCCGACGGCCAGGATCATGTAGCCGATCTGGCTGACCGTCGAGTAGGCCAGCACCTTCTTGAAGTCGTCGTACGCGCAGCCGATGACGCACCCGATCAGCAGCGTCACGCCACCGATGATCATCACGACCAGGCGGCCGTCGGCCGAGAGGTTGTAGATCGGGTTCGAGCGGGCGATCAGGTACACGCCCGCGGTGACCATCGTGGCCGCGTGGATGAGGGCGGAGACCGGCGTGGGGC
The DNA here is from genome assembly GCF_016695385.1 of Saccharothrix sp. 6-C. Lineage (NCBI taxonomy): Bacteria > Bacillati > Actinomycetota > Actinomycetes > Pseudonocardiales > Pseudonocardiaceae > Saccharothrix > Saccharothrix sp. 6-C. The sequence continues at coordinate 7,942,070 of NZ_CP064192.1, forward strand.
CCGCCATCGCGTCCGGCAACCACGCCTGCAGCGGGAACTGGCCCGACTTGCCGCACGCGCCGAGCAGCAGCAGCAAGGTGATCGCCAGCACCTCGGCCGAGGAGAACTCCCCGACCCGGGCGAACACCTCGGTGTACTGGGTCGTGCCCAGCGTCTTGAACATGATGAAGATGGCGATCGCCAGGCCCAGGTCGCCGACCCGGTTCATCAGGAACGCCTTCTTCGCGGCCGACGCGGCCTCCGGCTTGTGCTGGTACCAGCCGATGAGCAGGTACGACGCGAGGCCGACGCCCTCCCAGCCGAAGTACAGCGTCACGAAGCCGTTGCCGAGCACCAGCAGCAGCATCGCGGCGACGAAGAGGTTCAGGTAGCCGAAGAACTTCCGCCGCCCGGCCTCGTGCGCCATGTAGCCGATCGAGTAGATGTGGATCAGCGACCCGACACCGGTGATCAGCAGCACGAACGTCAGCGACAGCGGGTCGAGGCGCAGCCCGAACTCCACGTCCAGCGCGCCGACCGGGATCCAGTCGAACAGGTGCACCTCGGTGCTGCGCTGCTCCGGGTCCAGGCCGAGCGTGTCGAAGAACAGCGCGACCCCGTACGCGAACGCGGCGATCACGGTGGCGCAGCCCAGCAGGTGGCCCCACTTGTCGGTGCGCTTGCCACCCAACAGCAGCACGAGCGCGCCGAAGGCCGGCAGGGCTAGCAACAACCAGGCGAGACTGCCGATCCCGCTGGCGGCAACAGTTTCCGTCACCGTCGACCTCTCAGTACTTCAGCAGGTTGGAGTCGTCGACCGAGGCCGAGCGACGGGTCTTGAAGATCGCCATGATGATCGTCAGACCGACCACGACCTCGGCCGCCGCGACGACCATCACGAAGAACGCCATCACCTGGCCGTCGAGCCCGCCGTTGATCCGGGCGAACGTGACCAGGCTGAGGTTCACCGCGTTGAGCATGAGCTCGACGCACATGAACACCACGATGGCGTTGCGCCGCACCAGAACGCCGACCGCGCCGAGGCTGAACAGCAGCGCGGACAGCAGCAGGTAGTACGTAGGGGTCACGACGACTCTCCCTTGAGCGCGTGCGCGTCGGCCTGGTGCCCGCTGCCGGACACCTCCGCGACGTCGTCCTCGAGAGTTTCCTTGGCGGTCGTCTCGATCAGCTCGGACAGGGACTCGGCGGCGACCGAGCCGTCCGGCAGCAGGGCGGGCGTGGCCACCGAGTTGGCGGTGGCGAACACGCCGGGGCCGGGCAGCGAGCCGGGGCGGTCGCCGCGGAAGCGCTCCTCGACCAGCTGCTTCTGGGTCTTCTTCGCGTCCTTGCCGGTGCGCGAGGTGAACGCGAGCACCATGGCCCCGACCGCCGCGGTGATCAGCAGCGCCGACGTCAGCTCGAACGGGAACAGGTAGTCGGTGAACAGCGCCTCGCCGATGTTGGCGACGTTGCCGCCGTTCTGCGTGTTCTGCGCGGCCAGGCCGACCGGTTCGACGTCGGTCAGCGCGCGGGCGACCGAGGCGACCACGAGGCCGGCGAAGCCGACGCCGATGACCGCCGCCGCGAGCCGCTGCCCGCGCAGCACCTCGACGACCGAGTCGGAGCTGTCCCGGCCGACCAGCATCAGCACGAACAGGAACAGCATCATGATCGCGCCGGTGTAGACGATGATCTGCACGAAGCCGAGGAACGGCGCCTGCTGGACCATGTAGAGCACGCCGAGGCTGAGCATGGTGAGCACCAGCCACAGCGCCGAGTGCACCGCGTTGCGCGCGAAGAGCATGCCCAGCGCGCCGGCGAGGGCCAGCGGGCCGAGGATCCAGAACGCGACCGCCTCGCCGGTGGTGACGGTGTCGACCACCCGCTGCACCTCGTCGGGCTGCTGGAGCAGGAACGAGAGGCTCACTTCCCCGCCTCCTCGGGCCCGGTCTCCACGGTCGCGCCGGCGGGCACGCCCGCCTCGCGGGCCAACCTCGGGCCGTCCACGTAGTAGTCCTGCTCGTTCTCGCCCAGCCGCATGGGGTGCGGCGGCTGCTCCATGCCGGACAGCAGGGGCGCGAGCAGGTCCTCCTTGGTGAAGATCAGCTTCTGGCGGTCGTCGTCGGCCAGCTCGTAGGAGTTGGTCATGGTGAGCGAGCGGGTCGGGCAGGCCTCGATGCACAGGCCGCAGCCGATGCACCGCAGGTAGTTGATCTGGTAGTCCTTGCCGTAGCGCTCACCGGGCGAGTAGCGCTCGTCCTCGGTGTTGTCGCCGCCCTCGACGAAGATCGCGTCCGCCGGGCACGCCCACGCGCACAGCTCGCAGCCGACGCACTTCTCCAGCCCGTCCGGGTGCCGGTTGAGCTGGTGGCGGCCGTGGAACCGCGGCGCGGTGACCTTCTTGACCTCGGGGTACTCCTCGGTGACGACCTTCTTGAACATCGTGCCGAAGGTGACGCCGAAGCCCTTGACGGGATCAAACACGCCCATCGCTGGCCTCCTTGTGTGAAGCTGCGGGTACCGCGGCCGGTTCCTGCGTCTGGTTCTCGGCGCCGGGCAGCTCGGCCACCCGCACCTGCCTGCGGGGTGGCGACTGCGGGACCTTCAGGTCCAGCGGCGGCACCGGGTAGCCGCCACCGGTGACCGGCACGGCGTCGGGGTCGTGCGGTTCCCGCTTGTCGGGCAGCAGGAACGCGATCAGCAGCACCGCGGCGAGGAAGCCGCCGATCACGATCAGCGCCGTGCTGGTGTCCAGGCCGCTGTTGGCCTCCCACTCCTGGCGCAGGTAGCGGGCGACCGCCACCGCGACGAACCAGACCAGGGCGATCGGGACCAGGAACTTCCAGCCCAGCCGCATGAACTGGTCGTAGCGCAGGCGGGGCAGCGTGCCGCGCAGCCAGATGAACAGGAACAGGAAGCCGAGCGTCTTGACCACGAACCACAGCAGGCCGAACCAGCCGCTGTTGAGCAGGTGGTCGTCCCCGACGAACGGGAACCGCCAGCCGCCCAGGAACAGCGTGGTGGCCAGCGCGGAGACGGTCACCATGTTGACGTACTCGGCGAGGAAGAACAGCGCGAACTTCAGCGAGCTGTACTCGGTGTGGAAGCCGCCGACCAGCTCCGACTCGGCCTCGGGGAGGTCGAACGGCGCGCGGTTGGTCTCGCCGACCATCGACGTGACGTAGATCAGGAAGCTGACCGGCAGCAGGTAGAAGTACCAGCCGCCGCTCTGCGCGTCGACGATGTCGGCGGTGGACAGCGAGTGCGAGTGCATGACGACCGCGATGATCGACAGGCCCATCGCGATCTCGTAGGAGATCACCTGCGCGGCCGAGCGCAGCGCGCCCAGCAGCGGGTACGGCGAGCCGGACGCCCAGCCCGACAGCACGATGCCGTAGACACCGAGCGAGGAGCAGGCCAGCACGACCAGCACGCCGACCGGCAGGTCGACCAGCTGCAACGCGGTGCGCTCGCCGAAGATGGAGACCTCGCCGCCCAGCGGGATCACCGAGAAGGCGACGAACGCGGGGATGCAGGAGATCACCGGCGCGAGGAAGAACACCCACTTGTCGGCCAGGACCGGGCGGATGTCCTCCTTGAACGCGAGCTTCAGGCCGTCGGCGAGCGACTGGAGCCAGCCGTTCGGGCCGACCCGGTTGGGCCCGGGGCGCTGCTGCATCCGGGCCACGACCTTGCGCTCCCAGTTGATCATGAACAGCGTCATGACCACGAGGAACGCGAAGATGCCGACGACCTTGACGACGATCAGCCAGAACGGATCATCGGCGAGGAGTTCCGCGGTGCTCATGCCTTGCCTCCAGCGGGCGACGCGATCTTCTCGGCGGAGCCCGTGACGAACCGGGAGACGGCCACCACTGAGCCGTGGCCGGCGGCGAGGTTGCGCCGCACGGTGACCGCACCCGAGTTGCCGGGCAGCCACACGACGCCGTCGGGCAGGTCGGCCGCCTCGACCGGCAGCACCACCTCGCCCCGATCGGTGGAGACGGTGATCTCACCACCGAGTTCGACACCCAGGTGCGCGGCGGTGGCGACCGACAGCTTGGCCACCACCGGGCGCGCGGTGCCCGCCAGGTTCGGCTCGTCGTCCTGCAACGACCCGTTGTCCAGGAGCCTGCGCCAGGTCGCGAGCACGGCCTCGCCGGCCTTGGGCTGCGTGAGGAGCGGCGCGGGCACGGTCGGCGCGGACGCCGTCACCGGGGCGGAGCCCAGCCTCGCCAGGTCCGCCGCGGCGGCGGCCGGGGTCTGCGTGAACAGGTCCGCGTCCATCTCCACGGCGAGCGTGTCGAGCACCCGGCCGTCCGACAGCGCGCCCGTGCCCTCGATCGTGGTGCTGAAGGGGCGCGGGCGGCCTTCCCAGTTCAGGTAGCTGCCCGCCTTCTCCACCGCGGGCGCGACCGGGAGGACCACGTCGGCGTGCGCGGTGACCGCGCTGTGCCGCAGCTCCAGGCTGACCACGAAACCGGCGAAGTCCAGCGCGCGCTCGGCCAACGCCGGGTCCGGCAGGTCGAACGGGTCGACACCGCCGACGACCAGCGCGTCCAGCCCACCGCTCGCGGCGGCGGTCAGGATGCCGTCGGTGTCGCGGCCGGCCTTCGCGGGCAGCGCGCCCGGCTCCAGGCCCCACGCCTGCTCGACCTCGGCGCGGGCCGCCTCGTCGCCGACCAGGCGACCGCCCGGCAGCAACGTCGGCAGCAGACCTGCCTCCAGCGCGCCGCGCTCACCGGCGCGGCGCGGGATCCAGGCGAGCTTCGCGCCGGTCCGCTCCGCCAGCGCGGCCACCGCGGAGAACAGGCCCGGCACCTCGGCGGCGCGCTCGCCGACCAGGATCACCGAACCCGGCTTCGCCAGCTCCTCGACCACGTCGGCGGCGTGCTCGGGCAGCGCGTTGATCGCCGACGGCTCGCTGCCGGGCACGCACGCGAGCAGCACGCCGTTCGTCTTCTCCACCGCGGGCGTCGTGTACTGGCCCAGGTGGTAGACCTTCGTCCGGTTCGTGCGGGCCGCCTTGCGCAGCCGCAGGAACACGATCGGCGACTCCTCCTCCGGCTCGAACGCGACCAGCAGCGCGGCCGGCGCGGACTCGATGCCCGCGTAGGTGACGCCGCCGTTGTCGGGGTTCGTGCCGAGGACCGCGCCGGTCAGGAACTCCAGCTCCTCCGCCGAGTGGGCGCGGGCGCGGAAGTCGACGTCGTTGGTGCGCAACGCGATCCGGGCGAACTTCGAGTACGCGTAGGCGTCCTCGACGGTGAGGCGACCGCCGGCCAGCACGCCGACGCCCTTGCCGGCACGCGCCTTCGCCAGGCCCTCGGCGGCGTACTGCAGCGCCTCGGTCCAGGACGACTCGCGCAGCTCGCCGCTGGCCTTGTCGCGCACCAGCGGGCGGCGGACGCGGTCGCCCGCGGTGGCGTAGTTGAACGCGAAGCGGCCCTTGTCGCAGGTCCACTCCTCGTTGACCTCGGGCGCGTCGCCCGCCAGCCGGCGCTGCACCTTGCCGCGCCGCCAGTCGGTGCGCGTCGAGCAGCCCGACGAGCAGTGCTCGCACACGCCCGGCGTGGACATCAGGTCGAACGGCCGGGCGCGGAACCGGTACGCGGCGCTGGTCAGCGCGCCCACCGGGCAGATCTGGATCGTGTTGCCGGAGAAGTAGGACTGGAACGGCTTCTCCTGCGCGACACCGATCTGCTGCTGCGAGCCGCGCTCCAGCAGCTCGATGAACGGGTCGCCGGCGATCTGCGCGGAGAACCGCGTGCAGCGCTGGCACAGCACGCACCGCTCGCGGTCCAGCAGGACCTGCGTCGAGATCGGGATCGGCTTCGGGAACGTCCGCTTGTGCTCGTGGAACCGCGAGTCCGAGCGGCCGTGCGCCAGCGCCTGGTTCTGCAGCGGGCACTCGCCGCCCTTGTCGCAGATCGGGCAGTCCAGCGGGTGGTTGATGAGCAGCAGCTCCATCACGCCCTGCTGCGCCTTGTCGGCCACCGGCGAGGTCAGCTGCGTCTTGACGACCATGCCGTCGGCGACCGTCATCGTGCAGGAGGCCTGCGGCTTCGGCATCGGCCGGCCGCCCATCTCCACCTCGACCAGGCACTGCCGGCAGGCGCCCGCGGGCTCCAGCAGCGGGTGGTCGCAGAAGCGCGGGATGACGGTGCCGAGCCGCTCCGCGGTGCGGATCAGCAGCTCGCCCTTGGGCGCGACGACCTCCACGCCGTCGATGACGAGCTTCACGTGGCCCTCGGGGACCACCAGCTCGGCCTTCTGTTCAGGGGCAGTGGCTTCGACCGTCATGCGCTTGCTCCCGCCAGGGCTGCTGCGTCCTTGTTCTTGGCCGAGTTCTGGTCGCACAGAGCCAGGAACTCGTGCTTGAAGTACTTGATGCCGCTGGTGATCGGGCTGACCGCACCGTCGCCGAGGGCGCAGAACGAGCGGCCCAGGATGTTGTCGCAGACGTCCAGCAGCGTGTCGATGTCACTGGCCGTGCCGTTGCCCGCCACCATGCGCTGCAGGATCTGGACCAACCAGTAGGTGCCCTCGCGGCAGGGCGTGCACTTGCCGCACGACTCGTGCTTGTAGAACTCGGTCCACTTCATGACCGCCCACGGCACGGACACCGTCTCGTTGAAGATCTGCAACGCGGTGGTGCCCAGCATCGAACCGGCCTCGGCCGCGCCCTCGAAGTCGAGCGGCACGTCCAGGTGGTCGGCGGTGAACAGCGGGGTGGACGAGCCGCCCGGCGTCCAGAACTTCAGCGGGATGCCGTCCTTCATGCCGCCCGCCAGGTCGAGCAGCTCCCGCAGCGTGACGCCCATCGGGGCCTCGTACTGGCCGGGGCGCTCCACGTGGCCGGACAGCGAGAAGATCTTCGGGCCCGGCGAGCGCTCGCGGCCCATGGTGCGGAACCAGTCCGCGCCGCCGTTGACGATGTAGGGCACGCTGGCGATCGTCTCGACGTTGTTCACCACGGTCGGCGAGGCGTACAGGCCGGCGGTCGCCGGGAACGGCGGCTTGAGCCGGGGCTGGCCGCGCTTGCCCTCCAGCGAGTCCAGCAGCGCCGTCTCCTCGCCGCAGATGTAGGCGCCCGCGCCCGCGTGCACGACCACGTCGAGGTCGAAGCCCGAGCCGAGGATGTCCTTGCCCAGGTAGCCCGCCTCGTACGCCTCGCGCACGGCCGCGTGCAGCCGGCGGATCACGTGCAGCACCTCGCCGCGCACGTAGATCGCGGCGAAGTTCGCCCGGATCGCGTACGAGGTGATGATGATGCCCTCGATCAGCGAGTGCGGGTCCGCCATCATCAGCGGGATGTCCTTGCAGGTGCCCGGCTCGCCCTCGTCGGCGTTGATGACGAGGTAGTGCGGCTTGCCGTCGCCCTGCGGGATGAAGCCCCACTTCAGGCCGGTGGGGAAGCCCGCGCCGCCGCGACCGCGCAGCCCGGAGTCCTTGCACTGCTGGATCAGCTGGTCGGGGTGGGCCTTGAGCGCCTTGCGCAGCGCCGTGTACCCCTCCAACTGCTCGTAGGTCTTCAGCGTCCACGAGCGCGGCGACAGCCAGCGCTTCGTCAGGACGGGAGTCAGGGGTGCCGACGTGCTCTTCCCCGCGGAGGCACCATTGGATACACCGACCATGTCCGCTCGCCTTCCCTACTTCTTCTCCGGCAGCGGCGGGAACTCCGCGTTGTCCGGCATGGCCGGCGCGGTCCAGCCGCGCTCCGCGGCGATCTTGGCCCCGCGAACCGTCTCCGGCGCGGCCGACGGGCCGTCCAGGTCCGCGTCCCGGCCCTCGAAGAACCCGGCCAGCTGCAGCTCGGCCTGGCGGAAGTCGGTCAGCGGCGCGCCGCGCGTCGGGTGCGGCTTCTCACCCGACTGCAAGGACTTCACCAGCTCCAGCGCGCCGTCCGGCGTCTGGTTGTCGAAGTACTCGTAGTTGACCTGGAGCACCGGGCCGAGGTCGCAGGCCGCCAGGCACTCGGCGTGCTCCAGCGTGATCGAGCCCGGCGTGCCCGGCTCGCCCGCGGTCCCCTCGTGGCCGACGTCCAGGTGGTCCTTGAGCTTGGCGTAGATGGCGTCACCGCCGAGCGCGGCGCACAGCGTGTTCGTGCAGACGCTCACCAGGTGCTCGCCGCACGGGCGGCGCTTGTACATGGTGTAGAACGTCGCGACCGCGCTGACCTCGGCGTTGGTCAGGTCGAGCTGACCGGCGCAGAAGGTGATGCCCGCCTGGCTGACGTAGCCCTCGACCGACTGCACCAGGTGCAGCATCGGCAGCAGCGCCGAGCGCGGCTGCGGGTAGCGCGCGATGATCGCCTGCGCCCGGTCGACGGTGGACTGGTCGAACACGCTGGTGTCGACCGCGTTCTCGGTCACCAGCCGCTGCGTCTGGCCGGGGTCCAGCGGCGAGGCCGCGTAGACCTCTTCGGAAGTGCTCATCGGTCACAACCACCCATCACCGGGTCGATAGAGGCCACCGACGCGATGACGTCGGCGACCATGCCGCCCTCGCACATCGCGGGCATCGACTGGAGGTTCACGAAGCTGGGTTCGCGCACGTGCACGCGCATCGGCCGGGTGCCGCCGTCGGAGACCACGTGGTAGCCCAGCTCGCCGCGCGGCGACTCGATCGGCACGTACACCTGGCCCGCCGGCACCGCGAAGCCCTCGGTCACCAGCTTGAAGTGGTGGATCAAGGACTCCATGGACTGGCCCATGATCTTGCGGACGTGCTCCAGCGAGTTGCCCATGCCGTCCGCGCCGATGGTCAGCTGCGCGGGCCACGCCACCTTGGCGTCGGCCACCATGACCGGGCCGGGCGTCAGGTTGTCCACGGCCTGCCGGACGATCCGCAGCGACTGGTGCATCTCCTCCAGCCGCAGCAGGTAGCGGGCGTAGGAGTCGGCGGCGTTCGACGTGGGCACGTCGAACTCGTAGTTCTCGTAGCCGCAGTAGGGGTCGACCTTGCGCAGGTCCCACGGCAGGCCCGCGGAGCGCAGGATCGGGCCGGTGATGCCCAGCGCGAGGCACGCGTCCACCGGCAGGTAGCCGACGCCCGCGAGGCGGTTGCGCCAGATCGGCTGGCCCGACAGCAGCTTGTCGTAGTCCGGCAGCCGGGAGTCCATCACCTTGATGAAGTCCTTGATCTTCTGCTCGGCGCCCTCGGGCAGGTCCTGCGCCAGGCCGCCGGGCCGGATGAACGCGTGGTTCATCCGCAGACCCGTGAGGAACTCCAGCAGGTGCAGGACCTCTTCGCGCTCGCGGAAGCCCGCGGTCATGCCGGTCAGCGCGCCCAGCTCCATGCCGCCGGTGGCCAGCGCCACCAGGTGCGAGCTGATCCGGTTGAGCTCCATGAGCAGCACGCGGATCGTCTGCGCCCGCTGCGGGACGGTGATGCCGAGCAGCTTCTCGACCGCCATGCAGTACGCGGCCTCGTTGTGCAGCGGGGCCAGGTAGTCCATGCGCGTCACGAACGTGACGCCCTGGGTCCAGTTGCGGTACTCGACGTTCTTCTCGATGCCGGTGTGCAGGTAGCCGATGACGCTGCGGGCCTGGGTGACGGTCTCGCCCTCCAGCTCCAGCACCAGGCGCAGCACGCCGTGCGTGGAGGGGTGCTGCGGGCCCAGGTTCATGACGATGCGCTCGTCACCCGCGGCCTCGGCCAGCACCTCGTCCCAGTCGCCGCCGGTCACCGTGTAGACGGTGCCCTCGGTCGTCTGGCGCGAGCCCGCGTACGCGTCGGCGTCCGGCGTGGTGCGGCCGGTGTCGGGGGCTTCGCTGTCGCGGCCCGCGGCACTGGTGTCGGTGCCGGTGGTCACGTCGGAAAGTCGCTCGGTCATGAGTAGGACCGCCTCTGGTCTGGCGGGGGGATCTCCGCGCCCTTGTACTCCACCGGGATGCCGCCGAGCGGGTAGTCCTTGCGCTGCGGGTGGCCGTCCCAGTCGTCCGGCATGAGGATCCGGGTCAGGCCCGGGTGGCCGTCGTAGACGATGCCGAACATGTCCCAGGCCTCGCGCTCCTGCCAGTCCGCGGTCGGGTAGACCGAGACCACGCTGGGGATGTGCGCGTCGTCCACGTCGACCGCGACCTCCAGCCGGATGCGCCGGCGGTAGGTCATCGACGTCAGGTGGTAGACCGAGTGCAGCCGCTGCGGCGCGTCGACGCCGTAGTCGACGCCGGACACCGAGCTGCACAGCTCGAACCGCAGCGCCGGGTCGTCGCGCAGGATGCGCGCCACGTCCACCAGCCGCTCGCGGCGCAGGAAGAAGGTGATCTCGCCGCGGTCGACGGTGATCTGCTGGACCGTGTCGGCCGGCAGGCCCTGCTCCCGCATCGCGGCCAGCAGCTCGTCGGCGACCTCGTCGAACCAGCCGCCGTAGGGCCGCTCGGACGGCGCGGCGACGTGGGCGGGCAGCCGCAGGCCGCCGAAGCCGGACGTGTCGCCGGTGCCGGAGATGCCGAACATGCCCTGGCGCGCCTTGCCCGCGACCATGCCGCCGCGCGCGAGGTGCTCCTCGTGCTGCTCTTGGTCCATGCTCGCCGAGCTCAGCGCCTCGTCGTTGCCCGGGGTGCCGGCGCCGGGGGTCTCGGCGACCTCGTCCTTGGCGTTGTTGTCGTCAGCACCGGTGTCATTTGGCATTGCCGCTCACTTCTTCGCAAAGCGCTCGGAGGACGGGATGATCGCCGTCTGGTGGCCCGACTCGGCCAGCAGCGCGGCGCGGTTCGCCCCGAGCGGTTCGTCCATGATCTTCGCGTGGATCTTGAGGATCGCGTCGATCAGCATCTCCGGCCGCGGCGGGCAGCCCGGCAGGTACATGTCGACCGGCACGACGTGGTCCACGCCCTGCACGACCGCGTAGTTGTTGAACATGCCGCCGCTGGAGGCGCAGACGCCCATGGCGAGCACCCAGCGCGGCTCGGGCATCTGGTCGTAGATCTGCCGCAGCACCGGCGCCATCTTGTTGGTCACCCGGCCCGCGACGATCATCAGGTCGGCCTGGCGCGGCGAGGCGCGGAAGACCTCCATGCCGAACCGCGCGAGGTCGTAGCGCGGACCGCCGGTGGTCATCATCTCGATCGCGCAGCACGCCAGGCCGAAGGTGGCGGGCCACAGCGAGGACTTGCGGGTCCAGTTGACCAGCTTCTCCACGCTGGCGAGCAGGATGCCGTTCGGGAGCTTCTCTTCGAGACCCACTGGTTCCCCCTCAGTTCCAGTCCAGGCCGCCGCGACGCCACACGTAGGCGTACGCGAAGCCGACCGTCGCGACGAACAGGGCGATCTCCACCAGGCCGAACAGGCCGAGCCGGTCCGCGGAGACCGCGAAGGGGTAGAGGAACACCATTTCGATGTCGAACAGGATGAACAGCATCGCCGTCAGGTAGTAGGCGACCGGCATGCGGCCACCGCCCACCACCGGTTGCGGCGACGGCTCGATGCCGCACTCGTAGGCGTCGAGCTTCGCGCGGTTGTAGCGGCGGGGACCGATGTACGGCGCGGCCGTCACCGAGAACAGCGCGAAGGCCCCGGCGAGGACGAACATCAATACGAGGGGGAGGTAAGGGTCCAGCACTCTCCGTCGTCCTTTCCTCGCGTCGCGGTGGTGGTGCACCGCCGACCGTTGCGCACCCTAAAGGGTGTTCTTGCGGCCTCCGGAGGTTAGGCGCGCCTAACAATCCGCAGGTCGCTTGTGAAACACTTCACAAGCCATCTCAGCCGGTTGTGAACTGATTCACAAGACCTGAGGGTCAGTGTAGAACGTCACACAGAGGCGTGACGGGCACCCCCGACCTATGCGCTGACCTGCACTTTCACGGTGCAGATCAACAGTTGGCCGGCTCGTCCGTGAACGGGAGCACACCGGAAACGAAACAGCGCCGACCCTGAAGTCGGCGCTGCGTCGATGAGCGGAAGGCCCGTTAGGCCGTTGGGGCGAGTTTCGTGGCCGCGGTGATGACGCGGTCGAACGAGTCGCCGTCCTTGGGGTCGTAAAGACCCGCGAGCAGCTTCAGGACCAGCTTCATCAGGGTCTTGCGCGGCAGCCCGTACTTGGTCGCGGTGCGCATGACGGTGGGGTTGCCGATGAGCTTGCTGAAGACGTTGCCGAGCCGGTAGTAGCTGCCCAGGGCCTGTTCGATGCGCACCGGGTAGCCGTGCAGCGCGCGTTCACGGCTCGCGCCCTGGCGGGCCAGCGCCTGCACCACGGTCTCGGCGGCGATCCGCGCCGACTCCATCGCGTAGCCGATGCCCTCGCCGTTGAACGGGTTGACCATGCCGCCCGCGTCGCCGACGAGCAGCAGGCCGTCGCGGTAGTGGGGCTTGCGGTTCAAGCCCATCGGCAGGGCCGCGCCGCCGATCTTGCCCGTGGCGTTCTCCTCGCGGAAACCCCACTCCTCCGGGGTGCCGTCGAGCCAGCTCTTGAGCAGCGCGCGGTAGTCCGTGGTGCCGTAGGCCTTCGAGGTGCTGAGGATGCCGAGGCCGACGTTCACCGTGCCGTCGCCCATGCCGAAGATCCAGCCGTAACCGGGCAGCAGGACGTCGTTCGCGCGGTCCCACAGCTCCAGGTGCGACTCCAGGTAGTCGTCCTTGGTGCGGGGGCTGGCGTAGTAGCGGCGGACCGCGACGCCCATCGGCTTGGCGTCGTCCTTCTGGATGCCGACGCTCAGGGCCAGGCGGGCGCTCACGCCGTCGCAGGCCAGGACGATCGGGGCCCGGTAGGTGACCGGCGCCTTGTCCGGACCCTGCTTGGCCGTGACGCCGACGACCCGGCCGTTCTCCACGACGGCGCCGGTGACCGTGGTCTGCTCGTGCATCCGGGCGCCCGCCGCGACGGCGGTGTTCGCCAGCATCTCGTCGAAGTCCTGCCGGGGGCGCACCAGGCCGTAGGGCGGGAACGTGGCCAGCTCGGGCCAGTCGAGCTCCAGCGTGACGCCGCCGCCGACCACGCGCAGGCCGCGGTTGTGCAGCCAGCCGGCTTCCTCCCGGGTGTCGATGCCCAGGTCGATCAGCTGCTTCACCCCGCGCGGGGTCAGGCCGTCGCCGCACACCTTCTCTCGCGGGAAGGTGCTCTTCTCCAGCAGCACCACGTCCAGGCCCGCGCGTGCCAGGTAGGTGGCCGCGGTGGAGCCCGCGGGCCCCGCCCCGACCACGATCACCTCGGCGTCCTCGCCTGCCTTGCGGCGGCTGGGAGTCGTCATCCCCGCTCCTTGTGCCCGTGTTCACAAAGTCCAGGGCGAGTCTACTTGCGCGTTGCTGAGGGCTTTGCGCGCTCGACCGCTACGGGGGCCTCCCGGCGGCTACGCGGGCTCGGGCGGCGCGGGCTTGGTGCCCCGGTGCAGCGCGACCATGCCGCCGGTGAGGTTCATCCAGGCGACGTCCTCCCAGCCGGCGCGGGCCACGACCTCGCCGAGCGCGCGCTGGTCGGGCCACGTGCGCATCGACTCGGCGAGGTACTTGTAGGCCTCCGGGTTGGAGGAGACGAAACGGGCGATGAGCGGCAGGATGCGCAGCAGGTGGCGCATGTAGACGAAGCGGAACGGGCGGAACGTCGGCGTGGAGACCTCGCACACCACGAGCCGTCCGCCGGGCTTGACCACCCGTGCCATCTCGCGCAGCGCGGCCTCGGTGTCGTTGAAGTTGCGCAGGCCGAAGGAGACGGTGACCGCGTCGAAGGAGTCGTCGGCGAACGGCAGGCGCAGGGCGTCGGCGGCCACCTTCGGCACCGGCCGGTGCGCGCCGCCCAGGAGCATGCCGAGCGAGAAGTCGGCCGCCACGCACCACGCGCCCGACGCCGCGTACTCCACCGTGGACACCGCCGTGCCGGCGGCGAGGTCGAGCACCTTCTCGCCGGGCTTGGCGTCCAGGACCCGCCTGCTCCACTCCCGCCAGCGCCGGTCGAACCCCAGGGTCATGACCGAGTTCGTCCGGTCGTAGCCCTTGGCCACGCCGTCGAACATCTCGGCGACCTCGCGGGGGTTCTTGTCCAGACCTGCACGCGCCATGCCGGAAGCCTAGGTGACGCCCCCACCACCCGCGCGAGAGTCCTACCTCCACGCCTCGAGAGTCCAACCTTCCCGTCGCGCGTGTCCAACGTTCGGAACGCGCGTGTCCTACGTTCACGCACCCCGAGTTGAACGCTCAGCACAGCCGGCCGACGTGCTGAGCGTTGAACTCGGGTGTTCCGAACGTAGGACACGCGCGTTCTGAACGTTGGACTCACGCGGGGTGGGGGTTGGACTCTCGAGGTCAGGTGGCGCGGAGGGCGGTCAGCATGCCGGTCACGGCGGCTTGCCAGGGGTACTCCTCGGCGCGGGCCCGGGCGGCGCGGCGGCGGGTCGGCTCGGGGTGGTCCAGCAGCGCCGTGACGGCGCCGGCGAACGCGGGCGCGTGGTCCGGCACGGCGGCCCCGCAGCCGGGGCGGACGATCTCGCGCAGGGCGGACGACGCCGACACGACGACCGGCGTGCCCGAAGCCAGGGCTTCCAGCGCGGCCAGGCCGAACGTCTCGTGCGGGCCCGGCGCCAGCGACACGTCGGCCGCGGCCAGCAGGTCGGCGACGTCGGCGCGCTGGTCGACGAAGCCCAGGAACGTGACCGGCAGCCCCGCGGCACGGCGTCGCAACGCCTCGCGGCGCGGACCGTCACCGGCGATCACCAGCCGCACGTCGACCCCGGCCGCGTGCAGCTCGGCCGCGGTGTCGACGCTGCGCTCGACGTGCTTCTCCGCCGACAACCGCCCGCAGTGCACGAGCAGCGCGTCGGCGCCCCGCGCCAGCTCAGCCCGCAACGACCGGTCGCGCCGGGCGGGGGTGAACGTGCGCAGGTCCACCCCCAGCGGCACCCGGGCCACGTTGCGCGCGCCGATCCGGTCGAACTCCTCCCGCGCGAACTCCGTCGTGCACACCACCGTGTCGTAGGAGGCGGCCATCCGCGCGTTCGCCCGGTCCGCGGCCCACCGCGCCACCGGCGTGGGCAGCAGGAACTGCTCCAGCAGCCGGTCCAGCCGCTCGTGCGAGATCACCACGCTCGGCACGCCGCGCTCGGCCGCCCACCGGCCCATCCCGCGCAGCGTGAGCCGGTCCGAGACCTCCAGCCGGTCGGGCGCGAGGTGGTCGAGCAGCGCCCGCACGCGCCACGGGTCCACCGCCCGGTACCCGCCGGTGCCCGGGATGCGCGGCGCGGGCAACGTCACCCGCCGCACGCCCGGCGACAGCTCCTCGTCGGCGTGCGCGGCGCCCGGCACGACCAGCGTCACCTGGTGCCCGTTCGCCGCGTAACCGCCGCCGAGGTGGTGCAACGCCGTGCGCAACCCGCCGGAGCGCGGGCCGTAGAAGTTGGCCAGCTGCACGATCTTCATGCTTGCCCGATTCTCATGCTGCGCAGCGCTCCGGCAGGTCCAGCACGGCCGCGTAGTGGCCGAGCAGCTCGTCGCACACGGCCGACCACGTGCGCCCGCGCACCGACCGCCGGGCGGCCTGCCCGTACCGGCGGCGGCGCGGCGGGTCGCCCAGCTCCAGCACGGCCCGCCTGAGCTGCGCGTCGTCGGCGAAGAGGTAGCCGGTGCCGGGTCGCACCAGGTCACGCGGCCCGCCCGCGTCCGGCGCGACCACCGGCACACCGCTGGCCAACGCCTCCTGCACGGCCTGGCAGAACGTCTCGTGGGGGCCCGTGTGCACGAACACGTCCAGGCTCGCGTACGCGGTGGCCAGGTCGGCGCCGCTCTTGAACCCGAGGAACGCCGCCCCCGGCAGGTCGTGCCGCAACCGCGCCTCCTCCGGCCCCTCGCCGACCACCACCAGCCGCACGCCGGGCAGGTCGGCGAGCACGGCGAGCCGGTCCACCCGCTTCTCCGGCGAGAGCCTGCCGACGTACCCGACGAGCAGTTCGCCGCGCGGCGCCAGCGAGGCCCGCCACGCGTCGTCCCGCCGGGACGGGTGGAACAGCTCGACGTCCACGCCGCGTCCCCACCGGTGCACGCGCGGCACGCCGTGCTCCCGGAGCGCGTCCGCGGCCGACGTCGACGGCGCGAGCGTGCGGTCGGCCCGCGCGTGCAGCCGGCGCGTCCACCGCCAGGCGGCGTTGGCGGTGAGGCCGAGGCCGTAGTGGCCGGCGAACCCGGCGACGTCGGTCTGGTAGACCGCGACGGTCGGGACGCCCAGCCTGCGTGCGGCGGACAGGCCCCGCGCGCCCATCACGAACGGGCTCGCCAGGTGCACGACGTCCGGCCGGAAGTCGGCCAACGCGGTCAGGACCTTGCGCGTGGGCACCCCGACGGGCAGCGAGCTGAGCCTCGGCAGGTCCACCGCCGGGACGCGCACGACCGGGGTGCCGAGGTGGTGGTCCTCGCCCGCGCCGGGCGCCACCACCAACGCCTGGTGGCCGCGCGCTCCGAGGTGGTCGAGTATCCGCAGCACCGAGTTGGTGACCCCGTTGACCCGGGGCAGGAAGCTCTCGGTGACGATCGCTACGCGCACGCCGGTCACCCTGCGGTGCGCAGGACACGGCCGCGTGACACCTCCGCGAACGCCCGCCGAACACCTCGCGTCGCCGACGACGTTGGCCCCGGGTTCACCTGGAGTACGTGGCGCGGTCACTCCGTGCGGTGACACTAGGTCGGCATGACCGTCTTGTCGTCCCGGCCCGCGCAGCCCGTCGATCCCGGCCTGGTGTCGATCGCGCTGGAGATAGCGGGCCGACTCGCCAACGACGCGTCGGACGTGATCATGGCGACCGCCGGGCGGGGCGCGCGGCCCGACGACGAGGCATCGCCGTTCGACTGGGTGACCGACACCGATCGGACGTTGGAGCGGCACACGCGGCGGGTGCTGACGGCCGAGTTCCCGCACATCCCGGTGTTCTGCGAGGACAGCGACACCGACGTGGCGAGCGACGCGGAGTTCCGCTGGGTGGTCGACCCGGTCGACGGGACCGCGAACTACGTCGCCGGGGTGCCCTGGTGCGCGTACAGCCTGGCGCTGGTCGACCGGTGGGGTCCGGTCGTCGGCGTGGTCGCGGACCCGTACCGGGCGCAGATCTACGCGGCGGCGCGGGGGCGCGGCATGCGGGCCAACGGCACGCCGGTGCGGCTCGGTGACCAGGCGGTGAGCTCCATCGTGTGCACGGAGATGACGCGGACCGGTCCGTGGCCGGGGATGGGCGGGTTCATCTCCCGGGCCGCGCTGGCGGGCACGGGCGTGCGGGTGCTGGGCTCGAAGGCCCTGGCCGTCGCCCAGGTGGCCCTCGGCCACGCCGCCGCCGCCGTCCTGGACAGCTACCACGAGTGGGACGTGGCGGGTGCGGTCGCCCTGGCCGTCGAGTCGGGCGCCGCCGTGCTGGACCGCAGGGGCGAGGACGACCCGCTGCCGGTGGACGGCCTGCTGGTGGCCGTGCCGGAGGTGGCGGAGGAAGTCCTGGCGTGGTGGCAGGCGGCGTCCACGTCCCGCTAGGCCGTCGAGCGCGGTGACGGCGGCCGGGCTAGCTCTTGCCCAGGTGGGGCAGTTGTTGTTCCAGGACTTCCAGGTGGGTGCGGACCGCGTCCAGGGAGGTCTGGTTCAGCAGTTGGAGGGCCACTCGGCCCACCTCGTCCTCGAACGAGGTGAAGTCGTGCACGGCGGTGTTCAGGCGGGCGGCCACCGGGTGTGCTTGGTCGGCGCCCAGGGCGCGGCCCAGGTCGGCGATCCGGCGCACGTCCGGCAGCTCGGCGGCGAACTGGGCGACGATCCGCTCCAGCCACGCCCGGGCCGGTGACGGCGGCACGGTGGTCACGGCGGCGGCCACGCGGCGCACGGACAGCTCGCAGCGGCCCACCATGGCGGCCCAGCGGTCGTTCACCGGTGGCAGCGGGGGCAGCGGTGGGAGCAGCGTCGGCGGGCGCGGGGGCAGGGCCGGCGGGCGCGAGCGGTGGCGGATGGCTCCCACGACGAGGCCCACCAGCGTGCCCGGCACGCCGCCCATCACCACGCCCATCATCCCGGACGCGATCAGGGTCGCCACGACCGACGTCGCGGTCGCGTCGTCGGGCGACGACAGGACCAAGCCGGACATCAGCAGGGCCGACATCAGCAGCGTGCCGATGACCAGTCCCCAGAGCGCCGAACGTCCCATGCGCCCAATGTGCCAGATCAGGCGTCGTAATCCACGGTAACGGCCGGAGTCACGGCGACCGACTGGCAGGTCAGCACGAAACCGGCCGCCACCTCGCGCGGCTCCAGCGCGTAGTTCCGCCGCATCTCCACCTCACCGGACACGACCAGCGCGCGGCAGGTCCCGCACACACCGCCCTTGCACGCGAACGGCAGGTCGGCGCGCACCCGCTGGGCCGCGTCGAGGATCGGCACGTCCGCCGGCAGCGGCACCTCGGTGCTGCGCCCGTCCAGGATCACGGTGGCCGAAGCGGTGACCGCGGCGGACGTCTCGGCACGGCGCGGCGGGGGCGGCGGCTCGTCCACGTAGAACAGCTCGTGGTGCACGGCGGCGGGCGGGACGCCCAGGGACCCCAGCACGTCCTGCGCGTCCCGCACCATCCCGTACGGCCCGCACAGCCACCACGCGTCGACATCCGCCCACGGCACGACGGTCGAGAACAACGCCCGCAGCTTCGCCGCGTCCAACCGCCCGCTGAACAGCTCGACGTCGCGGGGCTCCCGCGACAGCACGTGCACCAGCTGGAACCGAGCCGCGTAGCGGTCCTTCAGGTCCGCCAGCTCGTCGGCGAACATCACCGTGTCGGCACGCCGGTTCCCGTACAGCATCGTCACCCGGGCCCCGCCGGCCAGCACCGACGCCGCGATCGACAGCGCGGGCGTGATGCCCGACCCGGCGACCACCAGGCCGTGGTGCGCCCCGCCGGACGGCGTGAAGCCACCCAGCGGCGGCAGCACCTCCAGCACGTCGCCGCGCTGGAGCCGGTCCACCAGCAGCGTGGAGAACCGCCCGCCGTCCACCCGCCGCACCCCGATCCGCAGCGGACCGCCGGCGGGCGCGCAGATCGAGTAGGACCGCCGCTCGTCGCCGTCGCGCAGGGTCAGGTACTGCCCCGGCGCGAACGCGAAGTCCGCGGCCAGCGAGGCGGGCACGTCGAACGTCACCGCGACCGCGTCCGAGCACAACCGCTCGACCGACGCGACGGTCAGCTTGTGGAACACCGGCCGCGCCATCAGATCTCCTTCACGTGCTCGAACGGCTCGGCGCAGTCGGCGCACCGGCGCAGCGACTTGCACGCCGTCGACCCGAACCGGGACACCTCCGAGGTCCGCGCCGACCCGCACCGCGGGCACGGCACCCGCTGTGACGGCGGCGTCAGGTTCAGCGGCACCGGGCCGACCGCGCGCGGCCCCAGCCGGGACGGCGGCGCGATGCCCGCCTCCCGCAGCTTGCGCAGGCCGTCCTCGCTGATCCAGTCCGTGGTCCACGCGGGCGACAGCGACAGCCGCACGTCCACCGCCCGGTACCCGGCCGCCAGCAGCGACCGGCGCAGGTCCGCGGCCATCTCGTCGATCGCCGGGCACCCCGAGTAGGTGGGCGTGATCGTCACCGACACCCGCCCGTCCGACTCGGTCACGTCCCGCAGCACGCCGAGGTCGGCCAGCGTCAGCACCGGCAGCTCCGGGTCCCGGACGCGCGCGGCGACCTCCACCGCGGCGCCCGTCCCGGCCGGGGCTACCACGACGCACCCGGCAGCGACCGGTGCAGGTGCTGCATCTCGGCCAGCAGGTAGCCGAACGCCTCGGTGTGCACGCCGTCGCGCCCCGCCAGCCCGTTGACCCGCGCCGCGGGCACGTCCTCGGGCCGCGTCAGCCCCGCCGCCGCGAGCACCGCGTCCAGCACACCGTCCACTTCGGACCGCAGCTCGGCCGGGTCGACCGCGACACCGGCCAACCGCAGCTCCACGGCGTGCGCGGTGAACAGCTCGGCCAGGAACGGCCACACCCGCGCCAGGCCCGCCCGCATCCGCCGGTGCGACTCCTCGGTGCCGTCGCCGAGCCGCACGACCCACTGGGCGGCGTGGTCGCGGTGGTAGGCCAGCTCCTTCAGGCCCTTCGCCGCCACGGCCGCCAGCACCGGGTCCGCGCTGCCGCGCAGCCGCGAGTACTGGGCGAGCTTCCACGACGAGAACACCAGCAGCCGCGCCACGGTGGTGGCGAAGTCGCCGCCCGCGAACGGCCCGCACTCGATCTCGGCCAGGTGCACGTTGCGGAAGTCGCGCTCGTCGCGCAGGTACGCCAGCGCGTCCTCGTCCCGCCCCGCGCCCTCGACCTCGCCCGCCCTGGTCAGCAGCATCCGGGACTGGCCGAGCAGGTCCAGCGCGATGTTGGCCAGCGCGACGTCCTCCTCCAGCTCCGGCGCGCGGGAGCACCACTCGGCCAGCCGCTGCGACATCACCAGCGCGTCGTCGCCGAGCATCAGGCAGTAGGCGGTCAGGTCGGCGCGGTCGACGTCGGGCACCTCGCGGTCCACCCCGGCCAGCGGCTCGGCGAACCCGGTGCCGAACGCCCAGTGCGCGTCCTCGTGGCCGTCGATCAGGGATTCGTAGGCGTTGTCGAAGCTCATAGGTGCGGCACGTCCTCGGGGATCTCGTAGAACGTCGGGTGCCGGTACACCTTGTCCCCGCTGGGCTCGAAGAACGGGTCCTTCTCGTCCGGCGACGACGCGGTGATCGCCGCGGCCGGCACCACCCAGATCGACACGCCTTCGTTGCGCCGGGTGTAGACGTCACGCGCGTTGCGCAGCGCCATCTCGGCGTCCGGCGCGTGCAGCGACCCGACGTGCACGTGGTTCAACCCGCGCTTGCCGCGCACGAAGACTTCCCACAGCGGCCACGACGCGCTCATGCCACACCCTCTTCCCGTGCCGCGTGCTTGGCGGCGTGCGCCTCGGCGGCGGCACGCACCCACTCGCCGTCCTCGTGCGCCTTGCGCCGGTGCTCGACGCGCTGCGCGTTGGTCGGCCCGTTGCCGCCCACGACCTGCCAGAACTCGTCCCAGTCGGGCTGCCCGAAGTCGTGGTGCCCACGCTCGGCGTTCCAGCGCAGCTCCGGGTCGGGCAGCGTCACGCCCAGCTTCTCCGCCTGCGGCACGGTCATGTCGACGAACTTCTGCCGCAGCTCGTCGTTGGTGTTGCGCTTGATCCGCCACTTCATCGACTGCTCGGTGTTGGCCGACTCGGCGTCCGGCGGGCCGAACATCATCAGCGAGGGCCACCACCAGCGGTTCACCGACTCCTGCACCATCGCGCGCTGGGCGTCGGTGCCGGACATCATCGTCATCAGCAGCTCGTAGCCCTGCCGCTGGTGGAAGGACTCCTCCTTGCAGATGCGGATCATCGCCCGCGCGTACGGCCCGTAGGACGTGCGGCACAGCGGCACCTGGTTGCAGATCGCGGCGCCGTCCACGAGCCAGCCGATCACGCCGACGTCGGCGTAGGACAGCGTCGGATAGTTGAAGATCGAGGAGTACTTCTGCCGGCCCGAGATCAGCTTCTCGGTCAGCTCGCCCCGGTCCGCGCCCAGGGTCTCGGTGGCGGCGTACAGGTAGAGCCCGTGCCCGGCCTCGTCCTGGACCTTGGCCAGCAGGATCGCCTTGCGGCGCAGCGACGGCGCGCGGCTGATCCAGTTGCCCTCGGGCTGCATGCCGATGATCTCGGAGTGCGCGTGCTGGGCGATCTGCCGGATCAACGTCTTCCGGTAACCGTCTGGCATCCAGTCGCGCGGTTCGACGCGCTGCCCGGCCGCGACGGTGCGCTCGAACTGTGCCTCCAGCTCCATGAGAGCGATGTTACACCTGGAGGCCGATTTTGGGCAGGACTGTCACAAGGGTGCCGCGGGAGGTGTCACCAGCGGCGGCGCACCCACCAGAGCAGCGGCGCCAGCACCGCCCACACGGCGAGCAGGAACGTGCCGATCGGCAGCAGCGCGAGCACGGCCGTGCGCCCGGCGACCCGCGCCACCTCGGGGTCGGCCGTGTCGTACTCGATGCGCACCAACTGGCCGGGCTCGAGCCCCGCCGGGTACAGCAGGCCCTGCGACGGGCTGTGCACCGCGCCGTCCGGTGTGGCGAAGCGCACCACGGTGCGCTGGAACGAGACGGACACCACCTCGGCGGTCGCCTTGCCCAGCCGCTCCTCGATCATCAGGTCGTCGCGCCAGCACGCCGCGAGCAGGATCACCCCGATCAACGTCACCACCGCGCCCAGCAGCCCCAACGCGCGGCTGACCAGGAGCCGGACCTTGGGGCGGGCGCCTGTTCGCACTGCGTCGTCCACCACAACTGAGGAGTCTAGGGCGGCCTCCGCGCCGGATCTCAGCGATGAGTCCATACCCTCGACGCCGTGACCTCAGCTCCTGCCTCGCGGACCCGACAACGGCTGCGCGTGCACACCAGGCGCGTCGCGGGCGACGACCTGCTGGACAGGCTGCCCGCGCCGACCGGTGCGCTGAGCTGGGTGCGGGACGGAACCGGCCTGGTCGGATGGGGTGAGGCGGCCCGGTTCGAGGTGTCGGGGCCGGACCGGTTCGCCGCCGCCGACCGCTGGTGGCGCGAGTTCACCGACGGCCTCGACGTGGACGACCGGCTCGGCGTGCCCGGCGCCGGCCCGGTGGCGTTCGTCAGCATGGCGTTCTCCGACCGGCCCGGCCACTCGGTGCTCGTGGTGCCGGAGGTCGTGCTCGGGCGCCGCAACGGGCACAGCTGGCTGACCACGATCGGCGACGTCGGCAAGCGGCGGGTCGAGCCGGTGCGCAGGCCGTCCCAGGTGCGCTACAGCGACGGGCAGGTGTCCGTCACCGGGTACCGCGAGGCCGTGCGCGCGGCGGTCGAGCGGATGCGCGCGGGCGAGCTGGAGAAGGTGGTGCTCGCGCACGACCTGCTCGCGGTCGCGGACGTGGACATCGACCACCGGTTCGTGCTCGAAGGCCTCGCCCGGCGCTACCCCGAGTGCTGGGTGTACGCGGTGGACGGCCTGATCGGCGCCACGCCCGAGCTGCTGCTCCGGCGCAGCGGGTCCGTGGTCGACTCGCGGGTGCTGGCGGGCACCACGTGGCCGCACGACGGCATGTCGGACGACGAGCTGGCCGCCGCGCTGCTGTCGTCGGGCAAGAACCGCGACGAGCACGAGTACGCGGTGGCGTCGCTGGTGCAGACGCTGCGGCCCTTCTGCGAGACGATGTCGGTGGAAGGCCCTTCGGTGCTGCGGCTGCCGAACGTCTCGCACCTGTCCAGCGACGTCATCGGCACGCTCAGCGGCACCCCGTCGCTGCTCGCGCTGGGTGCGGCGCTGCACCCCACGGCGGCCGTCGGCGGCACGCCGCGCGCGGACGCCATCGCGATGATCGCGGAGCTGGAGGGCATGGACCGGGGTCGCTACGCGGGCCCGGTCGGCTGGATCGACGGCAACGGCGACGGCGAGCTCGGCATCGCGCTGCGCTGCGCGCAGGTGGACGGCCGCACGGCCCGCCTGTTCGCCGGCTGCGGCCTGGTCGCCGAGTCCGACCCCGACTCCGAGGTCCACGAGGCGCACGCCAAGATGCTGCCCTTCCGGGAAGCCCTCGAAGGCATGTGACGCACGTCACCGGGACGCCCGAGGGCACTTCGGCCAACCGGTACGTGACCACAGCACTGGACGAACCACCGGACCTGCGCGGGCCGGACGTCACGGCCGCGTTCGCCGAGCTGTTCGACGCGCACGCGCGGCGGCTGCGCGGCTACCTGGCGGGCCGGGTCGGCGATGCCGCGGCCGACGACCTCGTCGCCGAGACGTTCCTGGTGGCGTTGAAGCGGCGGAACAGCTACGACCCCGACCGCGCGCCGGTGACGGGCTGGCTCTACGGGATCGCCACCAACCTCGTGCGCGAGCACGTCCGCCGGGAGACCCGCGGCCGACGCGCGGGCCTGCGCGCGGTCGGCCGCCCCGAACCCGACCACGGCGGCGCGGTCGCCGACCGGGTCGACGCGCAGCGGCACGCCGAGCTGCTCGCCGGCGCCCTGGCCGACCTGCGCGACGAGGACCGCGACGCGCTCCTGCTCACGTCGTGGGCCGGGCTGAGCCCGTCCGAGGTGGCCGCCGCGCTCGGCGAGCCCGCCAGCACCGTCCGCTCCCGGCTGCACCGGGTCCGCACCAGGCTCCAAGCCCTGCTCACCGAGGAGAACCGCGATGCGTGAACTCGACGACGCCCTCGACCGCCTGCACCACGACGTCCGCACCGCCGACGTGCCGCTGGACGCGGTGCGCGCCCGCGTCCTGGCCGCCGCGGCGGCGTCCTCGGCCCCGAAGCGCGCGCGCCACGCCCGGTGGCTCGCGCCCGTCGCCGTCGCCGCGGCGGCGGCCCTGATCACGGGTGTGGTCGTGCTCGACGACGGGGCCGGGCAGCAGCCGGCCGTGGCCGGCACGTCCTCCGGGGCGCCTGCCGCCACGACGCCGCCGGCCGTCGAGCTGCTGTCCGCGCGGGAGTACCTGACGCGGGCGGCCGACGCGATCACGGCCGTCGACCAGCCGTTGGCGGCCGGCCAGTACCGCTACATCGCGGCGCACGAGTGGAACAGGCGCGGCATGATGATCGGGACGTCGGTCGACGAGCCGGCCGCCGCGCCCTCCGGCTACGCGTACCTGGTCGAATCGCGCACCGAGACGTGGATCCCGCAGGACGTGACCCGGGAGTGGCTGAACCGGCGCACGCCGCTGGCGGGCGCGAAGTGGCTCGGCGGGACCGTGCCGCAATCCGAGGCGCCGCTGCCCGAGCCCGACGTGACCGCGAAGGGCGAGCGCCGGGGCGCGTGCGGCGACTTCTTCCCCGGGTCCCTGCCGGAGAAGGTGTGCGGCGACCCGGCCGACTGGGACAACCCGGACTTCTACGCGCCGCTCCCCCGCGACCCGCGGGCCCTGCTCCAGTGGCTGCGCGACCTCACGGCGCAGCGCGGCAGCACGCCGACCGTGGTGTTCCACTTCGGCGTGCAGCTCCTGCACACCGGTCTCGTGCCCGCCGACCTGCGCGCCTCGCTCTACCGGGCGCTCGCGCTGCTCGACGGCGTCACGGTGGCCGACGGCAGGGCGAACCTCGACGGCCGGGTCGGCGTCGCCGTCACCATCGAGGACGTGCACGAGCGGCGCGAGCTGATCGTGGACCCCGCCACCGGCGACTTCATCGGCGAGCGCACCGTCGCCGGCCCGCAGCCCCACGAGCCGTACATCGAGCCGGGCACCGTCACCGGCTACAGCGCCATCACCACGAAGGTCGTCGACGGGCTCGGCGAGACCGGCTGAGCCGCGGCGGGCCGCCCTCACCGGAGGGCGGCCCGCCACCGGTCCTCAGTGCCGATGACCCGCGAGCAGCTCGTGCGTCTCCCGGATCTTCTGGTACGACTTCGGTTCGGCCGCGGCCGCCGCCCGCGCCGCGAAGCCGCCCGAACCCGGCGCGGCGGCCGGCTTGACCGGCGTGGACAGCCAGGTCCGGAACAGCTCGTCGAGCTGCTTGCCGGACAGCGCCTCGGCGAAGGCGATGAACTCGTCCGTCGTCGCGTCGCCGTTGCGCTTCGCGGCCGGCCACTCCTGCAGCAGCCGGAAGAACGCCTCGTCGCCGATCTCGGCGCGCAGCGCGTGCACGGTCAGCGCGCCCCGGTCGTACACCGCGCCGTGGAACTGGTTCGCCGCGCCCGGGTCGCCGGGCAGCACCTGCCAGAACTCGTCGTCGGCGGGGTAGGAGGCGTAGACGAAGTCGGCGTTCTCCTGGACCGTGCCCTCGCCGACGTGCTCGGACCACAGCCACTCGGCGTAGCTGGCGAAGCCCTCGTTCAGCCAGATGTCCTTCCAGCCGTGCACGGACACCGAGTCGCCGAACCACTGGTGCGCCATCTCGTGCGTGACGACGTAGGTGTTCGAGCCGCGGCGGAAGAACCCGGCGTCGTAGGTCGGGCGGGTCTGGTTCTCCAGCGCGAAGCCGATGCCCGGCGCGACCACGCCGCCCTGCGCCTCGAACGGGTACGGCCCGAAGTGGCCCTCCAGGAACTCCGTCACCTCGGGCGTGCGCTCGATGCTGGCGACGGAGGCGCCGTAGTCCGCGCCCAGCCGCTCCGAGTAGGCGTTGAGCACCGGCCGGCCGTTCGGCGCGGTCGACTGGCGGATCTCGAACTGGCCGATGGCGATGAACGCCAGGTACGTGGCCTGCGGCTCCAGGCTGCGGTAGCGCCACCGGGTCCAGCCGTTGATCTGCTGGGTCGTGCCGCCGAACAGGCCGCCCGAGAGCACCTCGACGCCGGTGGGCACGGCCACCGAGATGTCGAACCTGGCCTTGTCGGTCGGGTGGTTGTTGCTCGGGAACCACCACGGCGCGATGTCGGGCTGGTCGATCGCCAGCGCGCCGTCCGGCGTCCGCTTCCACGACGTGTAGCCGTCCACGGCGTGCGTGGAGGGCACGTCGGCGTACGTGACGACGACCGTCACGTTGGAGCCCTCGCGCAGCGTGCCGCGCGGGTCGACCACGAGCTCACCGCCGGACTGGGAGAACGCGGCGACCTTGTTGTTCACCCGGACCGAACTGACCTTCAGCAGGAAGTCGAGGTTGAACCGGCTCAGGTCCTGGGTGGTCTTGGCCAGGATCGTCGTGGTGCCGGACAGGGTGTCGTCGGCCGGCTGGTAGTTGAGCCTGATGTCGTAATGGGAGACGTCGTACCCGCCGTTGCCCGCATTCGGGTAGTACGGGTCGCCGATGCCAGGTGCTCCCGGTTGGGCCGCCGTCGCCGTGCCGGCGAGCAGGAGCAGGGACGCCGCGGTGGCGGTACCGAGGGTCAGCTTCGCTCTCAGGGACATGCGGCGAAGCTAGTCGCGGCCACCGGCGGTCTGTACCCCCGTCGGTAGGATTCCCCCTAGTGGAACGCGGTTGACACGGCGGTTTTCAAACGGGCGTGCAAATCGCGCAATTCGTCTCGTTTCGCCCGGATTTCCACCACCCGGATTCCGCTCGGCCGGTCGAGCGCCCGGTTCAGCTCTTCCGGTGTCGTGGCCCGCGTGTGCGGCACGTGGTGCGCCGCGCACAGCGACTCCAGGTCGACGCCGTGCGGCGTGCCGAAAACGCGTTCGAAGGTCCGCTCGTGCTCCTTCGCGCCCTGCTCCAGCAACGCGAAGATGCCGCCGCCGTCGTCGTTGAGCACGACGACCGTCAGGTCGGGTCTCGGCTCGTCCGGGCCGATGAGCAGGCCGTTCGCGTCGTGCAGGAACGTCAGGTCGCCGATCAGGGCGTAGGTCGGGCCCCGGGTGAGCGCGATGCCCGCGGCGGTGGAGACGCTGCCGTCGATGCCGGCCACGCCCCGGTTGGCGTAGGTGCGCACGTCGCGGCGCGGCGCGGCGACCAGGTCGACGTCGCGGACCGGGTTGGACGAGCCGAGGAACAGGTTCGCGCCCGGCGGCAGCGCGGCGACCAGGTCGCGGGCCACGTGCAGGCCGGTGGGCCACGGCTGCTCCGCCAGCAGGCCGTCCACCACGTCGGCGACCGCCTTGTCCGCGTGCTGCCAGGCGGTGAGCCAGTCGTCGTCCACGTCGTGCTCGCCCAGGACCAGGTCGGTCGACGTGTGCGTGGCGGCGAACCGCGGGTCCGGCCAGTCGAGCTCGTCGGACAGCACGTGCACGACGGGGGTCCGCGCGATGAGGTTGAGCACCCCCCGGGAGAGGGTGGCGCGGCCGACCACGACCACGGCCCGCGGCCGGAGGTGCTCGGGCAGCTCGCCCGCGTTGAGCAGGAGCGTGCCGTGGCGCAGGCCGTGGCCGGTGGGTTCGGCGACGACCGGCCAGCCGGCGCGGTCGGCCAGGTCGGACAGGTCGTGCCCGGTGTCGCCGACGATCACCAGGGTGCGCGGGCCGAGGTGGTCGGCGGCGTGCGTCGAGGTGGTCGTGCGGCGGGCCGCGCGGGTCCACGGCATGTCGAACGGGCGGCCGTCCAGGCTCTCCGGCCAGTCGGCGGCGGCGTCCGGCACGAGGGGTTCGCGGAACGGGACGTTGACGTGCACCGGGCCCTGGTCCCGCGCGGTGGCGACGGCGCGGCACACCAGCGAGCGCCACAGGCCGTTCTGGTCGTCGCGGCGTTCGGCGATGGGGAACTGGAGCGTGTCCAGGCCGAAGACGCGCTGCTGGTCCACGGTCTGGCTGGCGCCCGTGCGGTAGAGCTCGACCGGCCGGTCCGCGGTGAGCGCGATGACCGGCACGCCCGAGTGCCTGGCCTCCAGCACGGCGGGGTGCAGGTTCGCCACGGCGGTGCCGGAGGTGCAGGTGACGGCGGTGACCTCGCCGCTGCCCCTGGCCAAGCCCAGGGCGAGGAAGCCCGCGGTGCGCTCGTCCACGCGCACGTGCAGGGTGAGCCGGCCGGCCGCGGCTGCCTCGTGCAGGGCGAACGACAGCGGCGCGTTGCGCGATCCGGGGCTCAGCACGACGTGTCGGACGTCGTTGCGGATCAGCTCGTCGACGAGCACCCTGGCCTGCGCGGTGGACGGGTTCACCCGCACATTGTCGCTCAGCCCGCGACCAGGTGATCCCACGCGCTGAGCCGGGCCGGTCCCGCTCCCGGCCGCCACGCGGGCCTATTGTCCCTGCCGTGGCAGATCAGGACGTTTCCGAGCTGTTCGACGCCGCCCGCTGGAAGCGGGTCGAGGGCTTCGACTTCACCGACATCACCTACCACCGCGCGGTCGACCAGGGCACGGTGCGCATCGCGTTCGACCGGCCCGAGGTGCGCAACGCGTTCCGGCCGCACACGGTCGACGAGCTGTACCGCGCGCTGGACCACGCCCGGATGAGCTCGGACGTCGGGTGCGTCCTGCTCACCGGCAACGGCCCGTCGCCGCGCGACGGCGGCTGGGCGTTCTGCTCGGGCGGCGACCAGCGCATCCGCGGGCGCAGCGGCTACCGGTACGCGTCGGGCGAGACAGCGGAGACCATCGACCCGGCGCGGGCGGGCAGGCTGCACATCCTGGAGTGCCAGCGCCTGATCCGGTTCATGCCGAAGGTCGTCATCGCGGTCGTGCCCGGGTGGGCGGCCGGCGGCGGGCACAGCCTGCACGTGGTGTGCGACCTCACGCTGGCCAGCGCCGAGCACGCCAGGTTCAAGCAGACCGACGCCGACGTCGGCAGCTTCGACGGCGGCTACGGCTCGGCGTACCTGGCGCGGCAGGTCGGCCAGAAGTTCGCCCGCGAGATCTTCTTCCTCGGCCGGGCCTACGGCGCCGAGGAGATGCGGCAGATGGGCGCGGTGAACGCGGTCGTGCCGCACGCCGAGCTGGAGTCGACGGCGCTGGAGTGGGCGAAGGAGATCAACGGCAAGTCGCCGACGGCGCAGCGGATGCTGAAGTACGCGTTCAACCTGATCGACGACGGCCTGGTCGGGCAGCAGATCTTCGCGGGCGAGACCACGCGCCTGGCGTACATGACCGACGAGGCGGTGGAGGGCCGGGACGCCTTCCTGGAGAAGCGCCCGCCGGACTGGTCCGACTACCCCTACTTCTACTGATGGCCACCCTCGATGAGCTGCGCGCCGCCCTGTCAGGCGGCGACGCGGTGCGGGCACAGCCCGGCGACCTGCCGCCGTTGCGCGGCTGGGAGGCCGGGGCGGCGCTCGCGGTCACGACGTCCGGCTCCACGGGCGAGCCGAAGACCGTGCTGCTCGGCGCGGACGCGCTCACCACGTCCGCCGAGCTGACCCACGCCCGCCTCGGCGGCCCCGGCCGGTGGCTGCTCGCCCTGCCGACCACGCACATCGCGGGCATCCAGGTGCTGGTGCGGTCGGTCGTGGCGGGCGTCGAGCCGGGCGTGATGGATCTGGAGCCCGGGTTCCGCGCCGCCGACTTCGCCGTCGCCGCCCGGCCGGTGCTGGCCACGCCGGGACGCCACTACACCGCGCTCGTGCCCACCCAGCTGGCCCGCCTGGTCGCCACCGAGGGCCCGGGGCTGGCCGCCGCCCGGCAGTTCGACGCCGTGCTGATCGGCGGCGCGGCCACCCCGCCCAGCCTGCTGGAGCGGTCGCGGCGGCTCGGCGTCCGGGTGGTCACCACGTACGGGATGAGCGAGACGTCCGGCGGGTGCGTCTACGACGGGCTGCCGCTGGACGGCGTGCGCGTGCGGCTGGTCGGCGGCCGGATCGAGGTCGGCGGCCCGGTGCTGGCGCTGGGCTACCAGGGCGGCGAGCCGTTCGGCGAGTGGTTCCGCACCGGCGACCTCGGCCGCGTCCGCCCCGACGGCACGGTGGAGGTGCTCGGCCGAGCCGACGACGTGATCATCAGCGGTGGCGAGAACATCGCGCTGACCAGGGTCGAACGGGTGCTGGCCGCCCAACCTGGCGTGCGGGAGGCGTGCGTGGTGGGCCTGCCCGACCCCGAGTGGGGTCAAGTGGTGGCCGCGGCCGTGGTGCCGGAAGATCCGGGTGACCCGCCCGACGCGGACGAGCTGTGCGCGGCGGTCGGCGACGTGGTGGGGCGGTTCGCCATGCCGAAGCGGGTCGCGTTCGTGGCGGAACTGCCGTTGCGCGGGCCCGGCAAGGTGGATCGGAAGGCGGTCGCTAGCTCGTTTGGGTGAGTTTCTGTCTTAATAGCAAGATTGTTGGTTGACAGGTAACCACACCAGGCGATTGGCTCGGCAGCGCCGAGGCGCGCGGCCCTGCCGCGGTCACCACCGCACCGCGCGCCCGGACGAGGAGTGCTGCGATGACCAGGCGCTACCTGATACCGCTCGCCGTCGCCACCGTCCTGACCGCCGGTCTGGCGGCGCCCGCCGCCGCCGAGACCGACCGCGAGTGGACGGCCGACCTCTCCACCGTGAACGCCGACGACAACGGCGTCACCGCGCACCGCGGCGCGGTGCGGCTCGACCGCGCCGCGCCGACGCCCGCCAGCGCGCGGGCCGCCGTCCGCACCGGGTTCCTGCACCTCGACCCGCGGACGTTCGACGCGCCGGTCAACGCCGTCGCCGCGACCGTGCGGAGCAGCGTCCCCGCCGGCGCGGAAGTCGCCGTGGACGTGCGCGGCGCGGTGGGCGACGAGCAGTGGACCGAGTGGGTCGAGACGCGCCCCGACGCGCCCGCCGTGCTGCCCACCGAGGTCACCACCGTGCAGGTCCGGTTGGCGTTGACGGCCGAGAAGGCGTCGCCCGAGGTGAGCCGGGTGGACCTCCGGGCGTTCACCGCGGTCGCCACGTCGGACGTCGGCGCGCAGGCCGCGGGCCTGTCCTACCGGGTCTACGCGACCCGTGAGGGCCTGGTCGGCGGCACCACCGCGAACGGGCACGTGATCGTCAGCCGCGACCACTTCGTCGCCCTGCCGTCCCGGCGCGGCCTGTCCGCCAAGGGCACCGGCACGTACAGCGTGCGGGTGTGCGCGTCGAACGGCCGGTGCGAGTGGGCCCCGGTGTGGGACGTCGGCCCGTGGAACACCAAGGACGACTACTGGAACCCGTCGTCCACCCGGGAGATGTGGAAGGACCTGCCCCAGGGCAAGCCCGAGGCGCAGGCCGCCTACCAGGACGGCTACAACGGCGGCAAGGACCAGTTCGGCCGCGCCGTGGCCAACCCGGCGGGCATCGACCTGGCCGACGGCACGTTCTGGGACGGCCTGAAGCTGACCGACAACTCGTGGGTCACGGTCACCTACCAGTGGACCGGATCGGGTCCGGCCGGCTTCGTGCGCACCGCGGGCGACCCGCTGAACGTGCGCAGCGGCGCGACCTCGACCGCCTCCCAGGTCGGCCTGGCCGCGAACTACGCGCAGGTGCGGGTCGAGTGCCAGGTGACGGGCCAGTCGGTGACGGGCTCGCAGGGCACGTCGAACATCTGGTTCCGGATCGCGTCGGGCAAGTTCATCGCCCGCGCGTACGTGTCGGGCGTGTCGGGCGCCACTGCCTGCTGATCACGCGGCCACCCGGGAGCGGGTCCCCGTTCACCATGTCGGAGGATGTCCGACATGGCCACAGTCGCCCAGTGGGTATCGGGGACCCGCCCCCGCACGCTGCCGAACTCGATCGCGCCGGTGCTGGTCGGCGCGGGCGCCGCGCACCACATCGACGGCTTCGACCCGACCCGGGCGGCGCTGGCGCTCGTGGTGGCGGTGGCGTTGCAGGTCGGCGTGAACTACGCCAACGACTACTCCGACGGCATCCGGGGGACGGACGCGCACCGCGTCGGCCCGTTCCGGCTGGTCGGCTCGGGTGCGGCCGACCCGCGGGCGGTGCGCGCGGCGGCGTTCGCGTCGCTGGGCGTGGCCGCGGTGGCGGGCTTGGCGCTGGTGGTGCTGTCGGGCCGGTACTGGATGGTGGCGTTCGGCGCGGTGTGCATCGCGGCGGCGTGGTTCTACACCGGTGGCCGCAAGCCGTACGGGTACTCGGGCCTGGGCGAGCTGGCCGTGTTCCTGTTCTTCGGGCCGGCGGCGGTGCTCGGCACGTTGTACGTGCAGACCGGGGAGGTCACCGGCATCGGCATCGGCGGCGCGGTCGCGATGGGCGCGTTCTCGACCGGTGTGATGATCGCGAACAGCCTGCGCGACATCCCGACCGACGTCCAGGCGGGCAAGCGGACCCTGGCCTCCACCCTGGGCGACCGCGACGCCCGCCGGCTGTACCTGGCCCTGGTCTCGATCCCGTTCCTGATCACGCTGGCGATCGGCCTGCGCGTGCCGCCGGCCCTGATCGGCTTCCTGGCCCTGCCGCTCGCCGTGCTCGGCGCGCGTCGGGTGCTGAACGGCAGCAAGGGCCGCGACCTGATCCCCGTGCTGCGCGACACGGGCCTGGCCATGCTCGTCTGGGGCATCGCCGTGCCGGTGGCGCTGGTGCTGGACTGACCGCCGGCCGGGAGTCCCGACGCGGACCGGTGACCGGCTACCAGGCGTCCTCGGTGAACGACATCGGCTCGTCGTCGTCACGCGGTTCGGGTTCGGGCGGGACGACGCGCGGCTCCTCGCCGCGGCACAAGGCGGCCAGGGCCTCGCGGTCCGCCTCCAGCGCCGCCTTCACGCCCCGGTCCTCGGCGGCCTCGCCCATGAGGACCTGCCGCCAGCTCAGGTAGCCGCCCGCGATCCGCCGCTGCAACGCCCGCAGTTCCGGCGTCGCCGCGTTCGACTTCGCGTACTGCATCACCCGCCGCACGTCGTCGGCCGACGGCTCGCGCTGCGGGTACCGCAGCTTCGCCGCCTCGCGCATCGCCTTGTCGGCATCGGCGACCGACCTGGCCAGCACGTCCTCCGCCGTGAGCACCTCCGCCGTCCGCCACCCGATCACCGCACACCCCTTCCGACGCGCCGATCCACGCTGCGACGCACGGCACGCGCCGCGCGTTCCCACGAAAGCGAGAATCAGCGGTCCCACGTGCCGGTCGAGCGGAACCTCGCCAGCGTGGCCAGGTGCGGTTCGAGGTCCATGCCCTGCGCGGCGACCCACTCGTCGTCGTAGTAGGTGTTGGCGTAACGCTCGCCGCCGTCGCACAGCAACGTCACCACGCTCCCGCGCAGCCGCGACGCCCGCAGCTCCGCGATCAGCTGGAACGCGCCCCACAGGTTCGTGCCGGTCGACCCGCCGACCCGCCGCCCCAGCACCTCCTCGACGTGCCGGATCGTCGCCAGCGACGCCGCGTCCGGCACCTTGATCATCCGGTCGATCACGTCGCCGATGAACGACGGCTCCACGCGCGGGCGGCCGATGCCCTCGATGCGCGAGCCCCGGGTGCCGGTCAACGACGGGTTCCCGTCGCACCACGCGTCGAAGAACACCGAGTGCTCCGGGTCCACCACGGCCAGCCGGGTCCGCAGCTTCCGGTAGTGGATGTAGCGGCCGATGGTGGCGCTCGTGCCGCCGGTGCCCGCGCCCACCACGATCCACTCCGGCTCGGGCGCGGCCTCCAGCTCCATCTGCTGGAACACCGACTCGGCGATGTTGTTGTTGCCGCGCCAGTCCGTCGCCCGCTCGGCGTGCGTGAACTGGTCCATGAAGTGCCCGTCCAGCTCGGCCGCGAGCCGCCGCGACTCGTCGTAGATCGCGCCCGGCTCGTCCACGAAGTGGCACCGACCGCCCTGGCGCTCGATCAGCGCCACCTTCTCGCGGCTGGTGGACCGGGGCATCACCGCGATGAACGGCAACCCGAGCAGCCGCGCGAAGTACGCCTCCGACACGGCGGTCGAACCGGACGACGCCTCGATCACGGGCGTGCCGCCGACCACCCAGCCGTTGCAGATGGCGTACAGGAACAGCGATCGGGCGAGCCGGTGCTTGAGCGAGCCGGTGGGGTGGGTCGACTCGTCCTTCAAGTACAGGTCGATCCCCCACTCCGGTGGGAGGGGGAAGCGCAGCAGGTGCGTGTCGGCGCTGCGGTTGGCGTCCGCTTCGATGATGCGGACGGCCTCGCACACCCATTCCCTGGTCCGGGAGCTACATCGATCTACCGAAGTCGTCACGCCGGCACGATAACTTCTGCGACGTGAACCCACTTCGGATCGGCTCACTCCGCGGCAGCCTCCTCGCCGGCGCCGTGGGCGACGCGCTCGGCGGTGCGATCGAGTTCGACCGGATCGACCGCATCCGCAGCCGGTTCGGCCCCTCGGGTCTGACCGACTACGCGCCCGCCTACGGCCGGCTCGGCGCGATCACCGACGACACCCAGATGACCCTGTTCACGCTGGAAGGCCTGCTGCTGGCCCGCAAGCGCGGCAGCGACCCGGCGCACGAGGTGCGCGTGGCGTACGCGCGGTGGCTGCGCACGCAGGGCGGCCCGGAGGTCGGACCGGACGGGTGGCTGCTGGACGTGCCCGAGCTGCACGACCAGCGCGCCCCCGGCGCCACCTGCCTGACCGCGTTGCGCTCGGGCGCGCTCGGCACGGTGGACTCGCCGATCAACGACTCCAAGGGCTGCGGCGCGGTGATGCGCGCGGCGCCGGTGGCGCTGTGGTCCGACGACGTGCGCGAGGTGTTCGACCTGGCCGCCGCGACCGGCGCGCTGACCCACGGCCACCCCAGCGGCTACCTGTCCGCGGGCGTGCTGGCCGTGCTGGTGCAGCAGGTGCTGGCGGGCGTGCCGCTGCCGGCCGCGATCGAGGTGGCCCGCGCCGAGCTGGTCCGGTGGGACGGGCACGAGGAGCAGCTGGCCCTGCTGGACCTCGCCGTCGAGCTGGGTGTCGGCGGCGTGCGCCCGACGCCCGAGGTGATCGAGACGACGTTGGGCGGCGGGTGGGTCGGCGAGGAGGCGTTGGCGATCGCGGTGCTGACCGCGCTGGCCGCGCGCGACCTGGCGGACGGGCTGCTGCTCGCGGTCAACCACTCCGGGGACAGCGACTCGACCGGCGCGCTGTGCGGGAACCTGCTCGGCGCGCGGGACGGGGTGGAGGCCGTCCCGGCGCACTGGTTGGAGGCGCTGGAGCTGCGGGACGTGATCGAGCGCCTGGTCGACGACGCGGAGGCCACGTTCGCGGGCTGAGGCGCTGGACAGGCCTTAATCTACATAGGTAGTCTTGTGTCGTGGAACCGCTCGGACGCCTCGGAGGGGCCACGGTCGACGTGCTGGGAGTGCTCCTGGAGAGCGACCAGCCGCGCTGGGGCCTGGAGATCATCAAGCTGACCGGGCGCCCGTCCGGCAGCGTCTACCCGCTGCTCGACCGCCTGGAACGGGCCGGGTGGGTCACCTCGTCCTGGGACGACGACAGCGAACGCCGCGGACCCCGTCGGCGGATGTACGTGCTCACGCCCGGAGGCGCCCTGGAGGCGGCCAAGGCGTGCGCGAAGGCCGGCGGTCGGACGAAGGCCAGGCCCGCCACCCGACCGGAGGTCGCCCGATGAGCAGACTCACCACCCGACTCGCCCTGGCCGCGGTGCGGGTCGCCGCGCTGCGGCTGCGGCGCGAGCAGCGGGACCGCTACCTGGAGCAGTGGCGCGCCGACGTGGCGGGCGCGGGCGAGCTGGGCCTGAGCCCGCTCGGCGTGGCGGTGGGCGCGCTGCGCATCGCGAGCCGGGAGCGCGAGCCGCTGATGCTGCCGATCGGCCCGCTGGCGCTGGCCCTGCGGCTGCGCGAGAGCACGAACATCGGCGCGGTGCTGGCCGTGATGGTGCTGGCCAACCTCGGCGGGGCGATCCTGCTGGTGATGTGAGGGACTAGGCGGTGTCGCCGCGCAACTGCGCGCGCAGCTTCTCGCGCTCGGCGCGCCGCACGGCCTGCTTCTCCTCGAGCCCCTGCGCGACCCGCTTGCGCAGCCCGCCGAACACGAACAGCGACAGCGGCAGCGCCACCACCACGCCGACGGCGAGGGCGACCAGCAGCGGCACGTTGGCGAGCACGAGCAGCGCGGTGACCGCGGCGACCATGCCCAGGCGCGCGCCGATGTAGAGCGTCACATCACGACCCAGGTGCACGGTTACCCAGGCTACGCGTCGCCCGGGGGACCGGCCGCCGCGGTGTTCGGACGGCCCTCGAACCGGGTGGACAGCACGACGGTGGTGCGCGTGCGCGCGACGCCCTGGATGCGCCGCAACCGGCCCAGCGAGCGCTCCAGGTCGTCCACCGTGGCGACCCGGACCTTCACGATGAACGACTCGTCGCCCGCCACCCGGTAGCACGACTCGACCTCGACCAGCTCGGCCAGCGCGACGGCCAGCTCGTCGTCGTCCGCGGTGTCGGTGGGGTGGATGCTGACCAGCGCGGTCACGCCCAGGCCCACGGCGCTCGGGTCGACCACGGCGTGGTAGCCGACGATCACCCCCGTGGCTTCCAGCTTGCCGACCCGCTCGTGCACGGCGGAGGCCGAGAGGCCCACCTTGCGCCCCAGGTCGGCGTAGGTGGCCCGGCCGTTCTCCCGGAGGGCGGCGATGATCTGACGATCAAGAGCGTCCACCGGGCACAGCGTAGGCCCACCGCCCCCGATGTCCGAACCGCGCGCTTCGTCCCTTACTACCTCTTTACCATCACCCAAGCGTTCGAGTACCCGATGGGTGAGGTGCCACGATGCGTCCGGTACGTCTGTTCGCCATCGGGGAGGATGCCGTGACGTTGACGCAGGGACACCAGGGGGAGCGCCTGCTCACGCCGGGCGAGGTCGCGAGCCTGTTCCGGGTCGACCCGAAGACGGTCACCCGGTGGGCCACCGCCGGCCGGATCGGCTCGATCCGCACGCCGGGCGGTCACCGGAGGTTCCGCGAGTCCGAGGTCCAGCAGCTGTTGTCCCAGCTGACCACCGAGGCGACCGAGCCCGTCCGCCACTGACCGCGTCACCTCCGCGGCACGGGTAATGTCGTGGCAAAGGAGGTGGCGACCATGCTCTACCTGCTCGCGGTGATCGGTGCGCTCACCATCGCCGTGCTGCTGTGGCGTGCGTTCGGACCGAACCGGGTCGATACCGCCCCCAGTCGTCGGATCGTGGCGCCGGACGACGACCCGGACTTCCTGCGCAAGCTCGGTGAGCAGCGCAAGAAGAAGCCGGACGACGAGGAGTGACAACGGCGGGGCCTCGCACGGAGGCCCCCTCGTCGTGACCCGACCGGCCCGCCGGCCCGCGGGTCAGTTGTTCGGGAAGTCGTCGGCCACGGTGGCGGCGAGCTCCAGCAGCGCGAGCCGGGTGTCCGGGGCGAGCTTGTCCAGCTCGATCTCCGCGCCCTCTTCCAGGTGCGTGTCGAACGGGATCCTCACCACGGCGCGGCAGCGCTGGGCGAAGTGCGCGGCCAGCTTGTCGAGGTCGACCTTGCCCGAGCCCGGCCGCACCGAGTTGATCACCGCGACGGACTTCGCGACCAGGTCGCGGTAGCCGTGGGCGTCCAGCCAGTCCAGCGTCGCCGCCGAGGTCTGCGCGCCGTCCACCGAGCCGGACGAGACGAGCACCAGCGAGTCGGCCTGGTCGAGCACGCCCTTCATGGCCGAGTGCATCAGGCCGGTGCCGCAGTCGGTGAGCACGATGTTGTAGAAGAGCTCCAGCAGCCCCATCGTGCGCAGGTAGTCGAGGTCGCTGAACGCCTCGGAGACGGCCGGGTCCTGTTCGGACGCCAGCACCTCCAGGCGGCTGGGCGACTGCGAGGTGTACGCGCGCACGTCGCTGTACCGGGTGATCTTCGAGGCGTCGCGCAGCAGGTGCCGCACGGTCGCCGTGGTCTCCCTGGGCACCTTCAGCGCCAGCGTGCCGCGGTCGGGGTTGGCGTCCACCGCGATGACCCGGTCGCCGCGCAGCGAGGAGAACGTCGAGCCGAGCGTGGTCGTCGTCGTGGTCTTGCCGACGCCGCCCTTGAGGCTCAGCATGGCGATCTTGTAGCACCCGCGCAGCGGCTGGTTGATCCGGCCGATCAGCTCGCGCCTGCGGATGTCCGCGGGGCTCTCGCCGAGGTTGACCAGGCCGCCGGTGACCGAGTGCACGGTCTTGCGCCAGCCGGACTGCGGCGGGCGCTTCGCGCGCTTGATCAGCTGCTGCGAGGACACGTCGCTGGCGTTGGCGGGCCGCTGCGGCTGCTGCTGCTGGGGCTGCACGCTCTGCGGGAAGTTGTTGGGGAACCCGCCCTGGTACTGGTGCGGGCCCGACTGCTGCGGTCCCGGCTGGTGCGGGCCCGACTGCCCCGGGCCGGGGTACGGACCGGACTGGCCGCCCGACACCTGGTAGGCGCCCGACTGGCCGCCCGACACCTGGTACGCGCCCGACTGGCCGCCGGGGACCTGGTACGCGCCGGACTGGCCGCCGGGAACCTGGTACGCGCCCGACTGGCCACCGGGAACCTGGTACGCGCCCGACTGGCCACCGGAGACCTGGTACGGCCCGGACTGCTGCCCCTGCACCGGGTACGGCCCCGACTGCTGGCCCTGCACGGGGTACGGGCCGGACTGCTGGCCCTGCGCCGGGAACCCGCCCGACGGGGGCCCGGTCACCGGGCCGGACTGCGCCGGGTCCAGGTACACGGTCTGGGGGTCGACGTAGTGGGCACCCGATCCCGGCTCGACCTGGTAGCCACCCGACTGGTTCGGGTTGGGCTGCTGCCCTTCCGCTCCGGCCGGCTGCTGCCACGACGGCTCAGGATTCTCGTAGCGACCGGTCACCGCTGGGGTCCTCCCTGAGCGAAGCGGATCGAGACTTCCCCGACCCCACGCGTCCGACGGTAGTCGGCGACCAGTGGTTCCACGACACTGGGTGTTCGCTCGCCCGAGCCTTCACGACCGGGTCCGCGAACACCGCGTGACACGTGGTCTACGGCATCAGCCGACGCCCGCGTACGAGTGCATCCCAGTCGTTACGAGGTTGATGAAGAACAGGTTGAACACGGTGAGCGCGAAGCCGAGCGAGTTGATCCACGCGGCGGGCCGGCCGCGCCACCCCGCCGTCGCCCGCGCGTGCAGGTACGCCGCGAACACGACCCACGAGACGAACGCCACGGTCTCCTTCGGGTCCCAGCCCCAGAACCGGCCCCACGCCGCCTCGGCCCAGATCGCGCCGCAGATGATGCCGATGGTGAACAGCGGGAACGCGAACACCGTGCTGCGGTAGGCGAGCCGGTCGAGCACGTCGGCGTCGGGCAGCCTCGTGAACCGCGCGCGGCCCGAGGTCTTCAGCAGGTACAGCACGCTGGCCACGCCGGGCACCAGCAGCACGCCGCTGGACACCGAGATCACCGAGACGTGCACCACGAGCCAGTACGACTGCAACGCGGGCTGCACGGGCGCGGCGTCGGCGTAGAGCACCGTGCCGCCGAGGAACATCAGGATCACGATCGGCACGAGCACGAAGCCGCCGAGCTTGCGGACGTCGAACGTGCGCGACAGCACGAGCCACGTCACGACGGCGGCCAGCGTGAGCAGCGAGCCGTACTCGTACATGTTGCCCCACGGCGCGCGCTCGGTCGCGAACCCGCGCAGCACCAGGGAAGCGGCCTGCAGCAGCGCGCCGAGGACGGTGAGCGCCACGCCCATGCGGCCGAGGCGTTCGGCGCGGGACCGCTCGGGCTTGGTGACCCGGCCGGGCGTCCACGTGCCGTCGGCCCGCGTGCCGCCCGCCGCGACGGCCCCGGCGAGCTCGCGGGTCTTGGCGGGCCGGGCGAACGCCGCCTCGCACAGGTACAGCACGGCGGCGAAGAAGTAGATCGCCACCGCCGCGCCGTAGGTCCAGTCGCTGTAGGTCGCCAGCGTCGTGTTGACCGGCATCAGCTCTCCTCCTTGTCGGCGGGCGGGTCCGGGGAGGGGACCAGGTCACGGGCCAGCACCGTGAACTCCTCGCCGTACCCGGCCTGATCAGTGCGCGCGAGGCCGCCGACCTCGACAACGGTACGCCCGTCCTCCCCCGGCGAGGCCCGCACCCAGACGCGGCGGCGCTTGATGCTCAGCGAGACGGCCAGACCGAGGATGACCAGCACCGAGAACACCAGCACCCACACCTGGGTGGGGTCGTGGGACACCTGCAGCGACACCCAGTCGCGCACGCCGTCGAAGCGGATCACGGTGCCGTCGTCCAGGGTGAGCTGCTCGCCCCGGACGAGGTTCTGCCGGGCGACCTTGGTCAGCTTGCCGTCCTGCACCATCTTCTGGTCGATCGAGAAGATGGACTGGCCGCGCCCGGAGTCGGTGCCCAGGTCGCCGCGGTAGACGTCGATCGCGACCGCCGGGTCGTTCGCGGCGGGGAACGCGGAGTCGAGCAGCTCGCCCTGGAAGGCGGCGGTCGGCGCGAGCAGGCCGGTGATCGCGAGCTGGCTCTTGCGGCGCTGCTCGGCGTCCGGCACGTTCGGCGGGTCGAACTTCGTCGCGCCCTCCGAGGCGAGCGTGACCTGGTCCACCGGGCGCCACTGGGTCGCGCCGGTGCGGGTCTCGCCGTTGGGGAAGGTGACGGTGAACAGGGGCGTGTAGCCGTGGCCGAGCAGGTAGAGCCGGTCGCCCGCGGTGCGCAGCGGGCTGTTGACCTCAAGCGGGTACGGCCGCCAGGTGCCGGTCTCGAGGTCCGCCCCGGACTGGTACTGGATGTTCGCGCGGAAGCTCTCCGCCTGGCCGTTGTGCAGGTAGGAGGCCTCGAAGTCGTCGACCCGCACGCAGAACTGGTTGAGCCGCGTGCCGTCCACGCGCAGGCCCGGGCGGAACGAGTCGTAGTTGTAGACGCCCGAGTTGCAGAACTGGCCGCCGGCGGACTGGACGATGACCTGGCCCTCGTAGCCGAACATCTTGCCCAGCGCGAACGCGACCAGCAGGCCGAGCAGCGAGAAGTGGAACACCAGGTTGCCGGTCTCGCGGAGGAACCCGCGTTCGGCGCTGATGGTGCGCGCGCCGTCCGGCTCGTCGCGGACGACCGTGCGCCAGCCCTTGAGCCGGCGGCCGGCGCGCTCGATGACGGCGTCCGGCGACGAGGTCGTGGTGGCCGACGCGTGGTGGGGCATGCGGGTCAGGTTGCGCGGCGTGAGCACCGGCTTGACCCGCATCTGCTTGAAGTACTCCCACGTGCGCGGCAGCAGGCAGCCCACCAGCGACACGAACAGCAGCACGTAGATCGCGGAGAACCAGAAGCTCGCGTAGACGTCGAAGAACTGCAGCCGGTCCAGCAGCCGGCCCCACCAGCCCTTGTCGGCGATGTACTCGTCGACCTTGAACGAGTTCAGCGAGCGCTGCGGCAGCAACGCGCCGGGCATCGCGCCGAGGGCGAGCAGGAAGAGCAGGGTCAACGCGGTGCGCATGGCCGTGAGGCCGCGCCACGTGTTGCGCAGGAAGGCGAGGACGGCGCGCACTACAACGGCAGTTCTAGGTCGTTGATCACGGCGTCGCGCAGCCAGGCGACGAAGTCGCCCCACAGGCCGGTGACCAGGGCCACGCCGACGCCGATGAGCAGCGCGCCGCCGAACACCTGCACCTGGCGGACGTGCGAGCGCAGCCAGCCGGTCGTGCGGACCGCCCAGCGCGCACCGACCGCGATGAGGATGAACGGCAGGCCGAGGCCGAGGCAGTAGGCGAGCACGAGGACCGCGCCGCGGGCGGAGACCGAGCCGACCTCGGTGCTGCGGGCCAGCGCCATCACGCCCGTCAGCGTCGGTCCGAGGCACGGGG
Organism: Saccharothrix sp. 6-C; assembly: GCF_016695385.1. Classification (NCBI taxonomy): domain Bacteria; kingdom Bacillati; phylum Actinomycetota; class Actinomycetes; order Pseudonocardiales; family Pseudonocardiaceae; genus Saccharothrix; species Saccharothrix sp. 6-C. The sequence goes on from NZ_CP064192.1 coordinate 7,984,019, forward strand.
TCCAGCCGAGCGCGAACACGCCGCCGAGCAGCGGCGCGCCGAGCAGGCCCGCCCTGGGCGCGCGGTGCAGGCGGACGTCGCGCTGCAGGGCCGGGACGAGGCCGATGAACACCAGGCCCATGGCGATGGTGATGACGCCGCCGACGCGCTGGAGCAGCTCGGCCTGGATGAGGAACAGGTCGGTCAGGCCGAGCACCACGAACGACATCAGCGCGAACACGACGGTGAAGCCGAGGACGAAGAGCAGCGCGGCGCCGGCGACCCGCCAGCGACCGCGCTTCGCGGTCTCGCCGTCCGCGACGGCCGGCGCCTCCGCGCCGACCAGGCCCGCGAGGTACGCGAGGTAGCCGGGCACGAGCGGGACCACGCACGGTGAGGCGAACGAGATCGCCCCGGCCAGCACCGCCACCCCGGTCGCGAGCAGGATCGGGCCGGAGGTGGCCAGATCGGTCGGGTTCACGTCGTCCAGCGTAGGTATCCGCACCTTGACGCCGTGCACCGGCATCCCTTATGGGCGACCCACGTCACAGGATCGAGGTCATCCGGTTGGCGCTGCGGCAGGTCGTTGAGACGGCCTTGATACCCGATCCAGTGAATGTTTAAACGCGACCATCAACCCTTGTGGGTTAGCGGTCGACTCCATAGCGTGACGGTCATGCGCGCACACCGGCTCACCCTGCCCGTGCTGGCCGTCGCCTTCGCCGTCGTCGCCGCTCCCCTGCCCGGCGGCGCCGCGGAGGCCGGCGGTCCCGGCGCGGAGTGGGTGGAGGTCTTCTCACCCGACGGCACGATCTCGCGGACGCGGGTCGCGGTCGCCGTCGAGACCAGGGCCGCGCCCGGCGAGGTGGCCGCCGACGTGGTGGCCGTCCAGGAGACCGGCGCGCCCGACCAGCGGTTCGACCTCGTCTTCGTCGGGGACGGCTACACCGCGGGTGAGATCGGCGTCTTCCACGAGCACGTGGTGGGCAAGTGGGAGGAGCTCTCCGCCGTGGAGCCCTTCCGGTCCTACCGCCAGTACTTCAACGTCTGGCAGGTCAACGTCGTGTCGAACCAGTCCGGCGTGGACCACGACCCGACCCTGGGCACCAACCGCGACACGGCGCTCGACATGGGCTTCTGGTGCCAGGGCCGCGACACCCAGACCGAGCGCCTGCTGTGCGTGAACCAGACCAAGGCGGGCCAGTACGGCGCGCTCGCGCCGCAGGCCGACCAGGTCATCGCGCTCGGCAACACGGCCAAGTACGGCGGCGCGGGCGGCGGGGTGGCGACCGCGGCGGGCGCGAACGACCAGGCGGGCCAGATCGCCGTGCACGAGCTGGGCCACTCGATCGGCGAGCTGGCCGACGAGTACGACTACCCGTACGACCGGTACAGCGGCGAGGAGCCGGCCGAGGTCAACGTGACCGCGGACCCGACCGGCGCGAAGTGGTCGGCCTACCTGGGCCAGGCGTCACCGGACGGCGGCGTGGTCGGCGCGTTCGAAGGCGCCCGCTACCACGCGCACGGCCTGTACCGGCCGACCGACAACTCGATCATGCGCACGCTCGGGCGCGAGTTCAACCTCGTCGGCCGGGACGCGATGGTCGAGGCGTTCCGGGCGAAGGTGCCCGAGCTGCGCTGACCGTCACGACTCCGCGGCGAGGTCCTTGACCAGCGGGACCAGGTCCGAGGCGATCACCGCCCCGAGGAACGCCGCCGCCACCCGGTGCTGCTTGTCCAGCACGAACGTGGACGGCACGGCGTTGGGCGGCAGGCCGCGGAAGGCCAGCATCGCCCGCCCGGACTCGTCGTAGATCGACGGGTAGGCCAGGTCCCGGTTGGTCATGAAGTCGCGGGGCGACTCGGTCGAGGACTCCTTGACGTTCACGCCCAGCACCCGCACGCCGAGCGGCCCGGTCTCGTCCTGCACCTTCTGCAGCTCCGGGGCCTCGGTCCGGCACGGCCCGCACCACGCGCCCCAGATGTTGACGATCACGACCTTGCCCGCGAAGTCGTCCAGGGAGACGGTCTTGCCGTCCTCCATCAGGCTGGGCCCGGCCAGGCCCGTGACCTGCTTGCGCTCGTCGCCGTCGTAGCGCAGCTTCGTCTCGCCGTTGGGCGCGACGAGCTGGAACTCCGAACCGGCGACCACCGCGTCGTCGCCGGTCGAGCAGCCGGTGAGGAGCAGGAGCGCCACGGCGAGGCCGGCGAGCGGGGACCCGGCCCTCATGCCCCGGTCACCCTCGGGTTCGTCGCGCCGGCGGGCTCGGTGTAGACGACCCGCACCAGCTGCTCCCCCTCGAACACGAGGCTGGTCAGCGACGCCAGCGAGCACTCGCGGCGACGCGGGTCGTGCCACATCCGCTTGCCCTCCAGGAACCGGCGCAGCGTCCAGATCGGCAGCTGGTGCGACACGCACACGGCCTCGTGGCCCTCGGCGGCGGACCGGGCCCGCTGCACCGCGCCGAGCATCCGGTGCGCGATGGCCAGGTACGGCTCGCCCCACGACGGCCGCAGCGGGTTGACCAGCTTCGGCCAGTGCCTCGGCGAGCGCAGCGCGCCGTCGCCGACGGCCACCTTCAGGCCCTCGAACTTGTTGTCCGCCTCGATCAGCCGCTCGTCGGTGTCCAGTTCGAGGCGGTGCGAGTCGGCGATCGGGGACGCGGTCTGCTGCGCCCGGTCCAGCGGGGACGCGACGACGTGCGCGATGTCGTGGTCGGCGAGGTGCTCGGCCACGACGAGCGCCTGCTTCTGGCCCCGTTCGGACAGCTTGAAGCCGGGCAGGCGGCCGTAGAGGATGCCGGTCGGGTTGTGCACCTCGCCGTGCCGCAGCAGGTGGACCACCGTGCGGCTCACTGGGTCGCCTCCGCGGCGGCGCGGGCGGCGTGCGGCAGGGCGTCGGCGATGACCTGGAAGTCGTCGTCGGTCATGGCCGCGTTGACGAACCACGCCTCGAAGGCGCTCGGCGGCGCGTACACGCCGCGGTCGAGCAGGGCGTGGAAGAAGGGCGGGAAGCGCCACGTCTCGGCGCGCTGGGCGCCCGCGTAGTCGGTGACCTCGGCGTCGGTGAAGAACACGCTGACCAGGTTGCCGGCGAACTGGACGCGGTGCGCGACGCCCGCCTCGGTGAGCGCGGCGGTGAACAGCGCGCCCAGGCGCGTGGCGTTGGCGTCCAGGGTGCGGTAGACGTCGTCGGTCGCGGCGCGCAGCGTGGCCAGGCCCGCCGCCACCGCGACGGGGTTGCCGGACAGCGTGCCCGCCTGGTAGACGGGGCCGGCCGGGGCGAGCTTCGACATCACGTCGGTCCGGCCGCCGAAGGCCGCCGCGGGCAGGCCGCCGGACATGACCTTGCCGAACGTGTAGAGGTCGCCCTCGACGTTCTCCAGGCCGTACCAGCCGGCGCGGGAGACGCGGAAGCCGGTCATCACCTCGTCCATGACCAGCAGCGCGCCGTGGTCCCGGCAGAGCTGCTTGAGCTCGGCGTTGTGCCGGGGCGCGATGGCGCCCATGTTGCCCGCCGCGGCCTCGGTGATCACGCAGGCGATCTCGTCGGGGTGCTCGGCGAAGGCCTGCCGGACGGCTTCGACGTCGTTGTAGGGCAGCACGAGGGTGTCGGCGGCCTGCGCGCCGGTGACGCCGGGCGAGGTGGGCAGGCCGAGCGTGGCGACCCCGGAGCCGGCCTGGGCGAGCAGCGCGTCCACGTGGCCGTGGTAGCAGCCGGCGAACTTGACGACCTTGCGGCGCCCGGTGAAGCCGCGGGCCAGCCGGATCGCGCTCATGGTGGCCTCGGTGCCGGAGTTGACCAGGCGGACCTGGTGCACCGGCGCGACCCGGTCGATGATCTCCTCGGCCAGCTCGATCTCGCCCTCGGTGGGCGTGCCGAACGACAGACCGCGCACGGCCGCCTCGCGGACGGCGTGGACCACGTCCGGGTGGGCGTGCCCGAGGATCATCGGGCCCCACGACGACACCAGGTCGACGTACCGGTTGCCGTCGGCGTCCCACAGGTGCGGTCCCTCGCCGCGCACCATGAACCTCGGCGTGCCGCCGACCGAGTGGAAAGCCCGCACCGGGGAGTTCACGCCACCGGGGATCACCGCCGCCGCGCGCTCGAACAGTGCCTGGGATCGCGTCGCTGTCACGCCGTCCAGTCTCACACGTCGGGTTCTTCGCCCTGCTTCCGACCACGGGTGCGCACGGCGAGCACGGTCTGGCGCACGGCGTCGAGCAGCAGCACGCCCGCGATCGTGACGAGGCCCACCGACGCGCCGATCCAGTTGCCCTTGAGGCGGGTGGACTCCAGCGGCGGGTGGTCGGGCACGGGGTAGCTGTAGCGCAGGACACCCCGGTTCCAGCACCACACGGCGAACACCACGAGCAGGGCGATGAGCACCACCTCGCCGGCCGCGACGAGCGCGCGCCTCGGCTGGTGCAGCGTCGGCCCGCCCGGTTCCGGCTCGGGTCCCGGCACGGTCTCGGTCTCGGCGGTGGCCGCAGTCACGTCGGTCAGCCTCTCATGCCCGGGTCGCTCGTCACGCACGTGTGCTCACCAGCTTCGCGATCTCGGCGCGGAGGGCGTCGGCGTCGCGGGCCCAGCCCATCACCACCTCGCCGCCGACGAGCCGCAGCGGCACCGCGGTCGTGCCGCGCGGCAGGGTCCAGGCGCCGCCGAGCACCTTCACGCCCGCGCGCGGTTCGACGCCTTCGACGGCCTCGACGTCGCCGAGCCTCAGCTCCTCGCGGCCCTGGCGCAGGGCGACGGGGGTGAGGCGGACCTGGTAGAGGCGGCGGCGGGCCTGCACCCAGAGGGCGGTGGGCAGGAGCAGGACCAGCGCGACGACGAGCCAGAGCAGCGGGCGGGCGGCGCCGGTCGACGCCTCGACGCCGAACCCGAGCGCGGCGAACACCGGGCCCCACAGCAGCGGCCACCAGGACGTGCCGGACTCGGCGTAGAGGATCGGCTGGTCCACCCGTCAGCTCCCCGAGAAGTACTGCCGGGTGCCGGGCAGGAAGCTGAACGCGGACGCGGCGGCGGGCAGCGCCAGCCGCAGCACGATCACCACCCAGGACACCCCGGTGGTGTCGCCGTCGCGGGCCGCCACGATCGCGGCGGCCAGGGCGAGGACGCCGATGACCAGCGCGCCGCCGCACAGGCCGAGCCGCGCGTGGTAGCTGCCGCCGAGGAGCAGCACCGCGCCCCAGACGTACGCGACGGCCAGGCACGCGCTGGTGAACAACGCCATGATCGGCCCGAACCCGGTGACCGCGCCGTCCTCGGCGAGCGTGCGGACGAGCGAGCCGACCGGCCAGGACAGGGCGGTCAGGAGCCAGAGGACGAAGGAGACGACGACGGCGGTGGGCCGGGGCAGCGCCGCGGTGTGCTGGTCGACGTCGCGCATCTGTCCCGGGTACGGGGACGGGTAGGGCATCTGCGGGCCGGCCTGCGGGTGCTCGACGGGCCGCATGGGCCGGCTGTAGGGGTCGAACGGCGGCTGCGTCACCTCGCCGCCGACCTGGTGTAGGCGTTCGACGCGGGCAGGTACATCGACACGAAGCCGAGCGCGCAGACGCCGAGGAACACCCACGACCACGCCACGCCGACGACCCAGTCCACGTACGTCACGCCGGAGGCGAACATCAGCATGGCGACCAGCCCGAAGGCCGCGACCGGCAGGCCGAGGACGGTGAGCAGGACGCGCGCCCAGTTGCGGCCCGAGCGGAGCTTGGCCGCGGCGATCACGAACGGCACGGACAGCACCGCGAACCCGAGCGCGAACAGGGCCGGGGTCAGCCGCGCGGCCACCTCCGCCTGGCCGCGGGTCAGCGCGTCGGGCCGGTCCGCGGAGTCGCGCAGGAGGTCGTCGGTCAGCCCGTCGATCCCGGTGTAGAACAGGCCGGGCAGCGCGAGCACCACCAGCGCCGCGCCGGCGATCCAGCACCACGAGGCGACGGTGGCCGTGACGGGGCGGCGGGGCGCGTACTCGCCCGAACCGACCGGCGGCATGGGCGCGGACAGCCGGAAGCCGGGCGGCAGGGGCGCGTCGGACCGCCCCTGCCCCGGCAGGTCGACGTGGTGGAAGGGCGAGGCGTACGGATCCGGTTCGGACATGGGGTTCTCCGCAGGGGTCAGTGCTGCTTCACCCACTGTGCCGTACCGGGGAGCCAGGTGAGCGCCAAACCGACGGCGATCAGCAGCAACGTCACCAGGTTCACGGCACTCGCGCCGGGCAGCACGATCCACAGCACGTGCAGCACGGCCACACCGGTGAGCACACCGCGTGACCACCGCCTGCCCCGCCTGAGCAGCCACCCGAACAGGCCGTAGCCGATCGTGAAGGCCACCGCGACGACGGTCAGCTGCGCCAGCAGCCCCGGCACGGCGGCCGGGTCGTCGCCCGCGCGGACGGCGGCCTCCTCGAACTCGGCCCGGCGCAGCCACAGCACGGCATTCTCCACCAGCAGGAACACGCCGAGGGCGAGCCACACCGCGACCGCGCCGCGCACCACCGCGGGCGGCTGCCCGGTCATCCGGCTCGCTTCACCGAGTCGAAGTAGGCCTTCGAGGCGGGCAGGTACAGGGTCACCACGGCGGCGGCCACGACCAGCACGATGACCAGGCCGACCAGCGAGAACCCGATCAGGTGGTAGATGAACACGGCGGCGCCGAGCACGGTCAGCGCGATCCGCGCCCAGTTGCGGCCCGCGCGGGCCTTCATCGCGAAGAGCACCATCAGCGCGGCCAGCACGATGCCGATGATCACGACGACCACCAGGATCGCGGTGACGGTGGACTCGAGCTGCTCCACCGTGATGCCCGGCGTCGCCGGTGCCTTGCGCGCCTCTTCGAGGGCGGCTTCGCGCTGGGTGAGCACGAGCACCGACGACACGACGAGCAAGATCGCGCCGGCCAGCCAGAGGAAGAACGACAGGCGGACTTCCTTCGGCTCCGGCACGGCGGGCCGCTGCGCGCCGTAACCGGCCAGCTCCGAGTCGCTCAGCGGCGGCGGGGCGGGCGTGTAGGGCTGCTGCGGCTGGTACGGCTGCTGCGGAGGTCGGTTGTCAGGGTCCTGTGGGCTGCTCACGCCCGTGAACGCTAGAGGCAGGCCAGGTGGCTGTCCACCGCGACAGCCGGTGGACAGCCACCCTGTGACCCGACGAGGTCAGGCGGCCTTGAAGTAGTAGTTCGAGTCGGACTTGAACATGAACACGATCGCGCCGACGATCGCCACGAGCTGCACCAGGCCCAGCAGCGCCTGGAGCACGCCCAGGAAGCCGACGGCGAACAGGATGCCGATCGCGAGCAGGCCGATCAGGCCGAGGATCGCGGCGATGCCGCCCAGCACGGTCAGCAGGATGCGTGCCCAGTTGGCGCCCTTGCGCATCTGCATCACGACCAGGACCCACACCACGGCGATGGCGAGGCTGAAGATCAGCGACCCGTAGCTCGGCTGGACGTCGACCGCCGTCGAGCCGAGGTTGAACTCCTTCAGCGTCTCTCGCGCCACGGCCTCGGCGGTGAGGAACCCGATCAGGTTCGCCACGACGCCCACGCCCGCCGCGACCAGCCAGAGCAGGTAGGCGGTGTCCACGGACTTCGGGCGGGCGGGGCGGCGCAGCTCGCTCTCGTTCAGCGGCGGGGCCTGCGGCGGGTAGCCGGGTTGTTGCGGCCGGCCCTGGTTGTAGGGGTCATTCGGATTGGTCATGCACCGGACCGTAGGAGGGACGCGGCATTGCGTCGACCGGGAATCACAATCCGTTAGCTACCTGTGGTGGCGTCCCACTGACCGAACGCACTGATCGGAAGTACCCGGAAACTGCCGGCTGGTACATCAGGACCACGGCGGTCGCGTCGATCAGCATCGTGACCACCCCGAACGCCAGGTCGACGCCGTCGACCGCCAGGCCGAAGGCCGCCGCGAAACCGGAGAAGGCGGCGACCAGCCGCACCACGCCGAGGAAGATCCCCGCGCCGGCGATGACGGTGAGCAGGACCCGCGCCCAGTTCCGGCCGCCGGCCATCCGGTTCGCCAGCAGCGTGTAGACCAGGATCAGGCCGACCGCGATCAGCAGCCCGAACACGATGCCACCGGTCGCGGCGGCGTCCAGGTCGTCCTGGCTCAGCTCCGGCTGCCGCACGCGCAGCTCGCGGATCAGCATCTCCCGGTCGCCCAGCTCCACCATGAACCGGACCACGCCGATCGCGGCGCTGAGGATGAACAGCCACCGCGCGAGGTCGATCGGCTTCGGCGGGGTCGGCTTGGGCCGCTTGGCCGGCTTGGGGGCGTTCAGCGCGTTCGTCATCCGCGGTCCAGCCAGGCCGCGGCTTCGACGGCCCAGTAGGTGAGCACGATGTCCGCGCCGGCGCGGCGGATCGACGTCAGCATCTCCAGCACGGTCCGCTCGCGGTCGATCCAGCCGTTGCGGGACGCGGCCTCGACCATCGCGTACTCGCCGGAGATCTGGTACGCGGCGACGGGCACGTCGGAGACCTCGGCGACGGCCTTGAGCACGTCGAGGTAGGGCAGCGCGGGCTTGACCATGACCATGTCGGCGCCCTCGGCGAGGTCGAGCGCGACCTCGCGGAGCGCTTCACGGGCGTTGGCCGGGTCCTGCTGGTAGGTCTTGCGGTCGCCCTGGAGCTGGGACTCGACGGCGTCGCGGAACGGGCCGTAGAGGGCGGACGCGTACTTGGCGCTGTAGGCGAGGACGCCGGTGTCGGTGTGGCCGGCCTCGTCGAGGGCGGCGCGGATGAACCCGATCTGGCCGTCCATCATGCCGCTGGGCCCGACGACGTGCGCGCCCGCTTGGGCCTGGGCGACGGCCATCTCGCCGTAGACCTCGAGGGTGGCGTCGTTGTCCACGGCCCCGTCGGGGGTGAGCACGCCGCAGTGGCCGTGGTCGGTGAACTCGTCCAGGCAGCAGTCCGACATGAGGACCGTCGAGTCGCCGAGCTCGTGGCGGAGGTCGCGCAGGGCGGCGTTGAGGATGCCGTCCGGGTCGGTCGCGCCGGAGCCCACGGCGTCCCGCTCGGCGGGAACGCCGAACAGCATGATCCCGCCGACACCCGCCTGGACCGCCTGGACGGCGGCTTTGCGCAGCGACTCGCGGGTGTGCTGGAAGACGCCCGGCATGCTCTGGATCTCGGTCGGCGCGGTCGCGCCTTCCTTGACGAACATGGGCAGGACCAGCTGGCGCGGGCGCACCGTGGTCTCGCTGACCAGGCGGCGCATGGCCGCGGTGGTGCGCAGGCGGCGGGGGCGGTGGGACGGGAACACGGCGGGTACTCCCTGTTGCTTCAGGCAGGTGCTCTCAGGCAGGTCCGGATCGCGTCGGGTCAGGACCTGCGCAGGCGCTTGGTCTTGCGCGGGGGCGGGAGGGCGCCTTCCGCGCGGAGCCTGGCGGCGTGCTGGGCGAGGGCGTCCACCAGGGCGGGGACGTTGGCGTCCTCGGGTTGGACGTCGACGCGCAGGCCGAACTCGCGGGCCGTCTCGGCGGTCTGCGGGCCGATGCACGCGACCAGGGTGCGGGCGTGCGGCTTGCCCGCGATGCCCACCAGGTTGCGGACCGTGGAGGACGAGGTGAAGCAGACCGCGTCGAAACCGCCCGACTTGATCATCTCGCGGGTGTCCGCGGGCGGCGGGGCGGCGCGGACGGTGCGGTAGGCCGTGACGTCGTCGATCTCCCAGCCGCGATCCCGCAGGCCGGCCGCCAGGGTTTCGGTGGCGATGTCCGCACGCGGCAGCAGGACGCGGTCCACCGGGTCCAGTATGTCGTCGTACGGCGGGAAGTCCGCCAGCAGTCCTTCCGAGGACTGCTCGCCGGACGGGACCAGCTCCGGGATGATGCCGAAGCTGCGGACCTTGGCGGCCGTGCTCTCGCCGACGCAGGCGATCTTCACGCCGGAGAACGCGCGGGCGTCCAGGCCGAACTCGCGGAACTTCTCCCAGACGGCCCGGACGGCGTTGGTCGAGGTGAAGACGACCCACTGGTAGCGGCCGTCGACCAGGCCCTTCACCGAGCGCTCCATCTGGGCGGGGCTGCGCGGCGGCTCGACGGAGATGGTCGGGACCTCGACCGGGATCGCGCCGTGGGAGTGCAGCCGGTCGCTCATCGCGCCCGCCTGCTCCTTGGTGCGCGGGACGAGGACGCGCCAGCCGTACAGGGCGCGGGACTCCCACCAGGAGAGCTTCGGCCGGCCGGCCACGGCCGCGCCGACGGTGACGACCAGCGGGCCGCCCAGGTCGCCGGCGTCGGCGGCCAGGGAGGCGAGCGTGGTGTCCACGGTGCGCTGGCCGAAGCCGGTGCCGTCGCAGGTCACCGCGACCGGGGTCTGCGGGGCCAGGCCGTTCTCCACGAGCGACGACGCGGCCTCGGCCAGGTGGCCGCCGGTGGCGTGCAGGACGAGCGTTCCCGGCGCGGCGGCCAGGCCGGACCAGTCGGTCACCCCCCGGACGTCGGCCTCGGTGTGGACGGCGCCCAGTGCGACGCCGGCGTAGGCGGGCACGGCGGTGCCGGCGGGGACGCCGGGCACCACGTCGAAGGCGATCGTGGTCTTGGAGACGGCTTGCGCCTCCTTCACCACGGAGTCCAGGGTCAGCGGGTCGCCGGCTACGAGGCGGACCACGGCGTGGCCGTTCTTCGCCTCGGCGACCAGGTCCTTCGCGACGTCGGCGGGATCGCCCACGGCGGGTCGCACCTCGACGCCGTCGGGTACCAGCGCCACCACCTCGGCCGGGACGTCCGGGTCCGTGACCACGAGCTCCGCCTTGTGGAGCAGGTCGCGGGCCCGGACCGTGAGCAGCCCGGTGTCGCCCGGACCTGAGCCGACGAACGCGACTCGGCCGGGGGTCTTGCGTGCGCGGGTCATCAGGGCACTCCCCATCAACTACGCCCCGCCGGCGACGCGGTGGCGTGGCCGGAGAGGTCGAGCAACTCGGCGGCCAGCGCGCGGCCGAGTTCCTCTGCTGCGGTCAAGTCACCAGTGGCGGACGCACGGAGGAGGTCGCCATCCTCCGTCGCCATGACCCCGCGCAGGGACAGGCGGAGCACGACTCGCGTCGAGCCGTCCGCGTCCCCGTCGCCTGCGTCTTCGGCGAGGTCTTCCACCACATCGGCCAGTGCGCCGACCGGCGCGCTGCAGCCTGCCTCGAGCGCGGCCAGGAGGGCGCGCTCGGCGGCGACAGCGGCCCTGCTGGCCGAATCGTCCAAAGTGGACTGGAGGAGGTGTTCGGCGTCGACGTCGTCGACCCGGCACTCCACTGCGAGGGCGCCCTGTGCGGGCGCGGGGAGCATTTGGATGGGCTCCAGGGTCTCGGTGATCTCGGCCGTGCGGCCGAGGCGGGCGATGCCGGCGCGGGCGAGCACGACGGCGTCCAGTTCGCCGTCGGCGACCTTGCGGATGCGGGAGTCGACGTTGCCGCGCAGGGCGACCACCTCGATGCCCAGTCCGAGCGCGTTGAGCTGGGCGGCGCGGCGGGGTGAGCCGGTGCCCACCCTCGCGCCGGTCGGCAGCTCGCCGAGGGTCAGGCCGTCCCGGGCGACCAGCGCGTCACGCGGGTCCTCCCGGGGCGGGACGGCGGCCAGCGACAGGCGCGGGTCGCGCGCCGTCGGCAGGTCCTTGTACGAGTGCACGGCGACGTCGATCTCGCCGTTCGCGAGCGCGTCGCGCAGCGCCGAGGTGAACACCCCGATGCCGATCTCGGCGATGGGCGCGGACGAGCGGTCACCGGGCGTGGAGATCGTGACGATCTCCACGGTCGCGCCCGCGTCGCGCAGCGCGTCGGCCACGTGGCCGGTCTGCGCCAGCGCGAGGGCGCTGCCGCGGGTGCCGATCCTCAGGGTGCGGTTCACCGCTTCTCACCTTTGGGTTGCGTCGAATGGGGGGTGCTGACGGCGGACGGCGCCTGCGGGTCGAGCCCGAACAGCTCGCGCAGCGCCTCGGCGTACCCGGCCCCGCCGGGCGCCGCGGCCAGCTCCTTCACCCGCACGGTGGGGGTGTGCAGGAGCTTGTCCACCACCCGGCGCACGGTCTTGGCCAGCTCGTCGCGAACCGGGGCGGGCAGCTCGGGCAGCCGCGAGTCCAGCCGCAGCAGCTCGGCGTCCACGACCTCGGCGGCACGCTTGCGCAGCGCCGTCACGGTGGGCGTGACCCCGGCCGAGCGCTGCCCGGCCAGGTAGGCGCGGACCTCCTCGGCCACGATCTCCGCCGCGCGCAGCGTGCCCTGCCCGGTCGGGGCGTCGGACAGCCTGCGCTGGAGAGTCTCCAGGTCGACCACGCGGACGCCGTCGAGCAGCGCCGCGGCCGGGTCGACGTCCTTGGGCAGGCCGAGGTCGCAGACGACCAGCGGCCGGTCCGGCGCGCGGTCGCCGATGTGCTCGGCGCCGACGACCGTGCCGACGGAGCCGGTGCACGCGAACAGCACGTCGGCCTTGGCGACCTCGTCGGCCAGGGCGGTCAGGCCGGTCGAGGTGGCGTTGACGCCGTCCGCGCGCAGGGCCGTGGCCAGGCGTTCGCCGTTGGCGGGCGTCCGGTTGGCGATCACGACCTCGCCGATGCCGGCCCGGCGCAGGTGGGCGGCGGCCAGGCCGCCCATCGACCCGGCGCCGACGATCAGGGCGGTGCGTCCCTCCAGCCCCACCTTGCCGCCGGAGGCGCGGCGCAGCGCGGTGTCCGCGTCCCTCAGCGCCTCGGAGACGACGGACGCGCCCGCGTGGTCGATGTCGGTCTCGGTGTGCACGCGCTTGCCCACCCGCAGCGCGTGCTGGACCAGCTCGTGCAGCGTGCGGCCGACCACGCCCTGCTCGTCGGCGGCGTTGTAGGAGTTGCGCAGCTGGCCCAGGATCTGGGCCTCGCCGACGACCATCGAGTCGAGGCCGCCGGCCACCGAGAACAGGTGTTCGACGGCGGCGGCGGAGTAGTGCACGTACAGGTGCTCGAACAGGTCGGCGGGCTCGGCCCCGGCCTGGCGGGCGAGCACCTCGACGACCTCGTTCATGCCGCCGTGGAACGTCTCGACGACCGCGTACACCTCGACCCGGTTGCAGGTCGACAGCAGCACGGCCTCGGACACGCTCGGCGCCTTCAGCAGCTGGTCGAGGACCTTGCCGCGGTCGGCGTCGGCGACCACGACGCGCTCCAGCACGGGAACGGGGGTGGTCCGGTGGGAAAGGCCTACGACGAGAACGCTCATGATGCGCGCACCACCGATCGGCTCACTACCCGCACGATCACGGGCGAATCACCACCCCGTCCACACCGATGCCGTTGACCACGTCACCGGCGGCCTCGTCAGCCCGCCGCGCGACGTGGAACGACAGGATCTGCATCTCGACCGCCAGGTCGACCTTGCGCACTTCGACGTAGTCCGGCACTTGGAGCACGACGGGTGCGAAGTTCAGGATGCACTGGACTCCGGCGGATACCAAACGGTCGCAGACGGCCTGAGCTGCCTGTGGGGGTGTCGCGATGACCCCGATCGAGACCTCGCGCTCCGCGCAGACCGACGTGATGTCGTCGATGTGGTCGACCGGGATGCCGCCTACCGGCACTCCCGTCAGGTCCGGGTCGATGTCGAACAGCGCGGCGACCGGGAAGCCGCGGCTGGGGAAGCCGCCGTAGTTGGCCAGCGCGTGACCAAGATTACCGATCCCGACGACCGCCACCGAGTGCTTGCGGGTGAGGCCGAGGATGCGCTCGATGTGGCTCACGAGCACCTCGACGTCGTAGCCGACGCCGCGCGTGCCGTACGAGCCGATGTAGGAGAGGTCCTTGCGGAGCTTGGCCGAGTTGACCCCGGCCGCGCCCGCGAGCTCCTCGCTGGAGATGGTCGTCACGCCCTGCTCGACCATGCCCGAGAGCACGCGGAGGTAGACCGCGAGCCGCGCCACCGCCGCCTCGGGGATCGCGCGCGCCCGCTCCCGGACGTCGGCGGGCGCTTCGGGGCCGGTCTCTCCTGGGCCGGTCTCCCCTGGGCGGGTCACGACACCGTCACCCTCGCCCCGCTGAGCCGCCACGCTGGAACTCCTCGACATCCGTCGCACTGACCCGCCGGGCATCGCCACCAGCGGAGTGATACACCCACCGTACCGCTTGTGAACGCTTGCACAAAGTCGGCGACCGGACCCCCGACCGTGATCGGGGCGCGGTTCCACCTTGGGGTGAATCCAGGGTCACCGGACCGTGAAGAAGACCGAGTGCCAGCCGGTCGCGCCGTCCGGGGCCGGGGCGAGGCGCGCCTGGGGCTGGGTGAAGCCCGCCCGGTCGGTGGCGCGCGACTCGACGGTGTGACCGCCGGGCGGCAGGTCCAGCTCGACCCGCCACATGCGCCACGTCGAGCCGTTGACCTCGTCGGAGAGGGTGGCGGTCCGCCACGGGCCGTTGTCGACGCGCACCTCGACCCGCTCGACGCCGGTGGGCTGGGCCCACGCCACGCCGGTGGCGACGACCCGGCCGGAGACCGCGGACCGGACCGCCGGGCGGTCGATCCGGGACATCACCTTCACCGGCGCCCGTCGCGCCCACCCGCGGTCCAGCCAGTAGCCGCGCCTGGCCTCGAACGTGGTCAGCTCCAGGTCGACGACCCACTTCGTGGCCGAGACGTAGCCGTAGAGGCCGGGCACGACCAGGCGGGCCGGGAAGCCGTGCTCCAGCGGCAGCGGCTCGCCGTTCATGCCGAGGGCGATGAGCGCGCCGCGGTCCTCCTCCAGGACCACGTCGACCGGCGAGCCCGCCGTCCAGCCGTCGGCGCTGGTGGAGAACAGCTGGTCGGCGCCCTCCCGGACGCCCGCCTCCAGCAGCACATCGCGCAGCGGCACGCCGACGAAGTTCGCGGTGGAGATGTAGGGCCCGCCGACCTCGTTGGACACGCAGACCATGGTGATCGTGCGTTCGACCAGGTCACGGCGGCGCAGGTCGTCGTAGCGGAGGGTGAGCTCGCGGTCGACCAGGCCGTGCACGCGCAGCGCCCAGTCCTCGGCGCGCACGCGCGGCACGCTCAGCGCGGTGTCGATCCGGTAGAAGTCGGCGTTCGGCGTGATGAAGGTGGGCGTGCCCTCGGCGGCGAAGTCCGCGCCCGGCGGGACGGGCGGCGCGGGCGAGGCCGGTTCGAGCGCGCCGACGGCCCCCCGTGAGGCCTCGACGTCCACCCGGCCGCCGGCGAACCGGCCGACCAGGGCGGCGAGACCGGCGCCCGCGGCCGTCGCGCCCGAGGCGATGAGGAACGCGCGCCTGCCGGCCGCGGGGTCGACCGGGTCGAGGGCCTTGGCGTGCAGCCACCGGAACACCGCCACACCGGCGACCAGGGCCGCCACCGGCGCGAGGACGCCCAGTTGGCCCAGGTCGGGCCGGTGCAGGGCGGCGCCGACGCCGAGCAGGCCCAGGACGACGGCCAGGACCGTGCCCGGCAGTGGCGAGCGGCGCGACAGCAGGCCCGCGACGACGGCCGCGACCAGCAGGACCACGGCCATGCCGAGCAGCAGCACGAGCTTGTCGTAGGTGCCGAAGGTCCGGACCGCGAAGTCCTTCAGCGCGCTCGGCGCGAGGTCGATCGCGGTGTTGCCCACCGCGAGGAACGGCGAGGCCGACGGGCCGACCACGCCCGCGACGAGGTGCCCGGCCGCGAGCGCGGCGGCCACGCCGAGGATTCCGATGAGGGCGGCGGTCGCACGGGTCACACCCT
Organism: Saccharothrix sp. 6-C; assembly: GCF_016695385.1. Lineage (NCBI taxonomy): Bacteria > Bacillati > Actinomycetota > Actinomycetes > Pseudonocardiales > Pseudonocardiaceae > Saccharothrix > Saccharothrix sp. 6-C. The sequence goes on from NZ_CP064192.1 coordinate 7,999,675, forward strand.
GATTCGACACCCTCGACCACCCGGTCCGCCGATTCCGTAAGCGGTCGGTAATCGTCCGCTCCCCCGCGCTCAGCGCAGGGCGGCCCGCAACCGGTCCTCCTCGACCGACCAGTACCCGTGCTCCTCGCCGTCGACCAGGATCACCGGCACCCGGTCGCCGTACTCGGCGCGCAGCTCGCGGTCGGCGTCGACGTCCCGCACGTCCCAGGGCACGCCCAGCTCGCCGCAGATCCGCTCCAGGTCGGCCCTGGCCTGCTCGCAGGCGTGGCAGTCGACCCGGCTCATCAAGGTGACGTGGTGGCTCACGGGTTCAGGCTAGGGGTAGGCGCAGCCGGGCCCGCGCGAGCTTGCCCGTCGGCGAGTGCGGCAGCGCGTCGGCGAACTCGACCACGGTCGGCACCTTGAACTTCGCCAGCCGGCCGGCGCAGTGGTCCTTCACCACGTCCTCGGTGAGCTCCGCGCCGGCGGCGGGCACCACGACGACCTTCACCGACTCGCCGGTCCGCTCGTCCGGCACGCCGACCGCCGCCGCCTCGGCCACGCCCGACAGCTCGGCCAGCACCTGCTCGACCTCGTGCGGGTAGACGTTGAAGCCGTTGACGATGATCAGGTCGCCCGCCCGGTCGACCAGGTGCAGGTCGCCCTCGGCGTCGAGGTAGCCGACGTCGCCGGTGCGGAACCAGCCCTCGGCGTCGGGCCCGTGCGCGCCGTCCGGCCAGTAGCCGCCGAACAGGTTGTCGCCCTTGGCCGCGACCAGGCCGGTGCCGGGCTCGTCCTCGTCCTGGTCGAGCGGCCGGCCGTCGGTGTCGACCAGCCGGATCAGCACGCCGGGCAGCGCGCGGCCGACCGAGCCCGCCTTGGGCGCGCCGCCGGCCAGGGTGGTGGTCAGCACGGGGCCGGTCTCGGTCAGGCCGTAGCCCTCGTAGACGGGCAGGCCGACGGCGTCGCGCATGGCGTCCAGCAGGCCGGCCGCCAGCGGCGCCGCGCCGGAGGTGAACAGGCGCACCGTGGCCAGGTCCTCGCGGAGCCGTTCGACGGGCTTGGCCAGGATCGCCGCGTACATCGGCGGCACGCCGACCACCGTGGTCACCCGGTGCTCGCGGATCGCGGTCAACGCCTGGTCCGGGTCGAACCGCTCCAGCAGCACGGCCGTGGCGCCCGCGCCCGCCACCTGGAGCAGGCCGGGGCCCAGGCCGTAGACGTGGAACAGCGGCAGCGCCAGCAGCACCCGGTCGCCCGCCGTCACCGGCGCGGGGCGCAGGGACGCGCACTGGGCGACGTTGGCCAGCAGCGCCCGGTGCGACAGCATCGCGCCGCGCGGCGAGCCGGACGTGCCGGAGGTGTAGCCGAGCACGGCCAGGTCCTCGCCCGAGCCGATCGCGGCGAACTCCTCGCCCGGCTCCATCGACGGCGCGGGCAGCACCTCGACGTCCACGCCGCCGCCGTCGCCGACGAGCAGCTTCGCGCCGCTGTCGTCGATCAGGCGCTGCAGCTCGCGCGCGGGCTGGCCGGGCCCGGCGGGCACCAGCACGCCGCCCGCCCGCAGCACGCCGAACACGGCGACGCAGAACGGGGCGCCGGTGGGCAGCCGCACGACCACCCGGTCACCGGGTCGCACGCCCGCCCGGACGAGCCGGTGCGCCTCGCCGTCGACGGCGGCGTCGAACTCGGCCCAGGTGTGCTCGGTCGCGGTGGTCCGGCCGTCGGCGGTGGTGACATCCACCAGCGCGGCATGCTTGGGTCCACGGTGCGCGGAGGCGCGAACCAGGTCGGCGATGTTGCTTGCGGATGCGGTCAACGTGACCTCCTGGTGAACCACAGCGGACCTCAGCGCAGTCTGTCACGGGCGGGCGGCGTCACGCAGTGCCTCCGTCCGCGTCGCAGATTCGAGACCACTTGCCGCTACCTACTACGGAGTAACAACACGTATGCTGCCGGCACGGCGACTCTGTGGAGGTGCCGCGAGCCGATGACCGCAAGGGCACGCGAGAACTCCGTCCGAACCATCCGGACGCTCCGCTCGAAGTGGAGTGCGGGAGGGCAGTCCAGCACGATCGAGAGCGTGGAGAGCAACGCGGCCGAGGAGCCGTGGAACCTGGTCCGCGCCGCTCAGGGCGGCGACACGGACGCGTTCGGCGCGCTGTACGACCGGTACGTCGACGTGGTGTACCGCTACGTGCTCTTCCGGGTCGGCGACCGCACCCTGGCCGAGGACGTGACCAGCGAGACGTTCCTCCGCGCGCTGCGCAGCATCGGGTCCATCAGCTACCAGGGCCGCGACGTGGGCGCCTGGTTCGTCACGATCGCGCGGAACATCGTCTTCGACCACGTGAAGTCCAGCCGCTACCGGTTGGAGATCACGACGGCCGAGCTGGCGGACAACCGCGAGGTCACGGACGGTCCCGAGCAGGAAGTGCTGACCGACGCGACCAACGCCGAACTGCTCCGCTGTGTCGCCCAACTGGGTGACGACCAGCGCGAATGCATCACCCTCCGCTTCATCCAGGGCTTGTCCGTGGCGGAAACGGCCGCGAGGATGGGACGCAATGAGGGCGCCATCAAGGCCTTGCAGCACCGGGCGGTGCGCCGGTTGGCCCAACTGCTGCCCACCTGGCTGCGGTGAGATCACCGTCGCACCTGCCGGCGTGCGCGTAACCCCGGGACCTCCTGGTTCGTTGTCCTGGGCAGGAGCGCTCGAGACGTGCGGGATGGTTGGCCAAGCGGGATGGTAGGCAACGGGATGACGCCGCTGCGGCGGCACAGGCAGCGCGAGCGGTTCGCTCGCGCGGTCGACGCGCCTCCCGGGTCCGCGCCGCCCGAGGACGAGGAGCTCGCCGAGGAGCTGGCGGTGGTCGCCCTGCTGCGGGAAGCCGCAGTCACGACGGGGCCCGACGAGGCCGCCAAGGCGCGGATGCGGGCACGGGTGCTGGGCGCGGCCGAACCGCCGCCGACGAAGCTCGCCCGGCCCGTCCGGGAACGCCGCACCGGGGCCCGCGGTCGATTAGCGGTGGCCCTCGCCGCCGCGCTGTGCCTGCTGTTCTCGCTGGCCGGGATGAGCCTGCTGCTCAGCCGGGACGCGTTGCCGGGCGACGCGCTGTACGGCGTCAAGCGCACCGCCGAGTCCGCCTCGCTCGGCCTCACCTTCGGCGAGGAGTCGAAGGGCTACAAGCGCCTGGAGTTCGCCGCCGCGCGCGTCGCCGAGGTCGAGACCCTCGTCGACCGGTACCGCGAGTCCGGCGGCGGGCCGCTCGGCGGCTACCTGACCGCGTTGACGGACTTCGACGCCGACGCCGCGGCCGGTTCCCGCGCGCTCGCCGCGCTCGGCTCCAACTCGGACCGGCGCGTCCTGGAAGGGCTGCGCGACTGGGCCGACTCGCAGGCCGCGCGGCTGACCGGGCTGCGCGCGTCGCTGCCCGCCGAGGCCGCCGACCGCGCGGGCACGTCGCTGGACCTGCTCGACCGGATCGCCGACCGGGCGTCCGCGCTGCACGCCCGAGCCGACTGCGCGTCCGTGACGTCGGGGCAGGTCGACCAGGTCGGGCCGCTGCCCGCCGAGGACGAGTGCGCGCCGCCGCCCGCCGTCCCCGGCGCCTCGCCGAGCGACCTGCCGTCCGTGCCGCGGACCACCACCGCCGCCGCCGCCGCGCCCACCACGTCCGGTGACGTGCCCGGCGGCACGAGCACACCGGGCGACGTGCCGGGCACCACGGCCCCGTCCGCGCCGCCGGCGCCGACCACCACGACCCCCGGACCGGTGCTGCCGCTGCCCACGCTGACCCTCCCGTCGCTGCCGCTGCCCGGCCTCGGCGGCTGATCGCTACCCTGTCCCCATCGGACCGCGGGAGGCGCTGACGTGGTGAAAAGGCGTGTGGTGGAGGGCTCGGCGGAACGGGAGCGGCGTGCCGCGCTGGCCGGCGAGGCTTCGGCCGAGGCCGCGACGACGGTCGGGCCGTCCGGGAGCGCGCCCACCGACCTCACCGCCGCCGCCTTCTTCGACGTCGACAACACGATGATGATGGGCGCGTCGATCTTCCACTTCGCCCGGGGTCTCGCGGCCCGCAAGTACTTCAAGAACTCGGACCTGGCCGGGTTCGCGTGGCAGCAGCTCAAGTTCCGGGTCGGTGGCCGGGAGGACCCCCAGAGCGTGGCGGCGTCGCGCGAGCAGGCGCTCTCGTTCGTGGCGGGCCGGTCGGTGGCGGAGCTGATCTCGCTCGGCGAGGAGATCTACGACGAGCTGATGGCCGACCGGATCTGGGCGGGCACCCAGGCGTTGGCGCAGATGCACCTGGACGCCGGGCAGCGGGTGTGGCTGGTCACCGCGACACCGGTGGAGCTGGCGCAGATCATCGCCCGGCGGCTGGGCCTGACCGGCGCGCTGGGCACGGTGTCGGAGCACACGGACGGCATCTACACCGGCCGGTTGGTGGGCGACCTGCTGCACGGCCGGGCGAAGGCGCACGCGGTGCGGGCGCTGGCCGCGAAGGAAGGCCTGGACCTGCGCCGGTGCACGGCGTACTCGGACTCGGTGAACGACGTGCCGATGCTGTCGGTGGTCGGCACCGCGGTCGCGGTGAACCCGGACTCCGGCCTGCGCGAGACGGCCCGCAAGCGCGGCTGGGAGATCCGCGACTTCCGCACGGGCCGCAAGGCCGCGAAGATCGGCGTCCCGTCCGTCCTCGGCGCGGGCGCCCTGGCCGGCGCCGTGGCCGCCACCCTGGCCTACCGCCGCCGCGACCGCTGACGCCGGCGAGTTGTCCACAGGCACGCTCCCGACCGACCTCGATCGTCGGTCCACTGCGGCAGACTCACAGCAGGGGTCCCCTTGCCGGGGACGCCTGCGAAGCCGCGGCCGGGGAGCACGTCGCGACGTCGGCGACCTCCGGGAAGACGTCACCGAGCCACCGCCGAGCCGGGACGAGACGGATCGCGCGCGGTTCGGTGCGGCCATGCCCCGCCGTCCCGGGCGACCCAGCGAGGCACGTCGTCCCAGAATCCCCCTCGCCGGGGACCCCTGCGAAGCCGCGGCCGGCCGGGGAGCACGTCGCGACGTCGGCGACCTCCGGGAAGACATCGCCGAGCCACCGTCGAGCAGGGACGAAGCGGTTCGGTGCGGCGTGCCCGGCCGGCCTGGGTGACCCTGCGAGGCCGTGGTCAGCCGAGGAACACGTTGCGGCGTTGGGTGAGCAGCCGGTACAGGGTCTGCTGGATGGTTTCGCGCACCTGGTCGGTCAGGTTGAACACCAGCATCGGGTCGTCCGCCGCGTGCTCGCCGTAGACGTCGGTCCGGATCGGCTCGCCGAACTCGATGTACCACTTCGACGGCAGCGGGATCGCGCCGAGCGGGCCGAGGAACGGGAAGAACGGCGTCACCGGGAAGTAGGGGAAGCCGAACAGCCTGGCCAGCGCCTTGATGTCGCCGATCTTCGGGTAGATCTCCTCGGCGCCCACGATCGAGCACGGGATGATCGGCACGCCGGTGTTCAACGCCGCCGACACGAACCCGCCCCGGCCGAACCGCTGGAGCTTGTACCGGTCCTTGAAGGGCTTGCCGATGCCCTTGAAGCCCTCCGGCCACACCCCGACCAGCTCACCCGACCTGAGCAGGCGCTCCGCGTCCGGGTTGCACGCCAGCGTCTGCCCCGACTTGCGCGCCAACGCGCCGAGCACCGGCGTCTTGAACACCAGGTCGGCGCCGAGCATCCGCAGGTGGCGGCGCTTCGGGTGGTCCGCGCGCACCGCGTAGGCGGTCATCGTGGCGTCCAGCGGCAGGGTGCCGGAGTGGTTGGCGACGATCAGCGCGCCGCCCTCGCCGGGGACGTTGTGCATCCCGATGGTCTCCACCCGGAACCACTTCTCGTACAGCGGCTTGAGCGGCGGCATCAGGACGTGGTCGGTCAGGTCCGGGTCGAAGCCGAACTCGTCCACCTCGTAGTCGCCCTGCACGCGCCTGCGGGCGAACGCCAGCAGCTCGGCCAGGCGCCGCTCCCAGCCCGCCGGCTCCTCGGCCGACGCCGGCTCGGGCGCGACCTCCGACGCGCGCTCCGCGGCGGCCTCCGACGCAGGGTCCGACGCGGCCGGTTCGGGCACGGGAACCGGCCCGGGAGCCCGGTCCGCGCCGCGCCGTCGCCGGGCCGCCTCCCGGTCCGCACCGTGCAACGGGATCACCCGTGCCTCTGCCACGTGCCACCTCCTCTGTCCGACCGCCGACGTCGTCTGATCGCCGACCCCGCCGACGTCACCGCCGGTGGAACCTGGCGGCCAGGTCGAGCACACCGCGCTCGACCGACGCCGCCATCCCTGGATCGATCACCGGGCGCAGCGCGCGCCCGCTCACGTAGTCGTCGAACGCCTGCTGGGTGGTCCACCTCGGGGTGAACCCGAACTCCCGCCTCAGCAGCGTCGTGTCCATCACCCGGCCCCAGTTCAGGAACCTCATCTGGTCGGGCGAGAAGTCCACCAGCCGGGCGCCGCGGAACAGCCGGCCCACCGTCGGCACCGCCGCGCTGGGCACGGGCAGGTTGACCCGGCCCGCCCGGCGGATGGCCTGCGACAGCATCAGCACGCCGGCGCCGCCCACGTTGTAGACGCCGGGCAGGTCGTGCAGCGTGGCCCGTTCCAGCACGGCCAGCGCGTCCTCGGCGTGCAGCAGCTGCACCCTGGCGTCGTACCCCATCACGGTCGGCACGACGGGCAGGGCGAAGTACCTGGTCAGGATCGTGTCGATGCGGGGGCCGATGAAGTTGCTGAACCGCAGCGCGGTGACGTCCACGTCCGGCCTGCGGCGCGCGAACCCGCGCACGTATCCCTCGACCTCGACCGCGTCCTTGGCGTACCCGCTGGACGGCAAGTCCTTGGGCCCCATGTCCTCGGTGAACACCGCCGGGTCGCGCGAGCTGGACCCGTACACCGCGCTGGTCGACTTCACCACCAGCTTGCGCACGTGCGGCGACTTCTGGCACGCGGCCAGCAGCTGCATCGTGCCGATGACGTTCATCTCCTTCATCACGGTCCGCCCGCTGGGGCCGGCCGGGTTCGCCGTCACCGACGCGTGCACGACCGTGTCGACCTGCGCGGTGGCGATGACCTTCGCGATGAGGGGGTTGCGGATGTCGGCGCGCACGAACTCGGCGCGGCCCATGCGGCGCAGCAGGTCGCGTGACGGCGGCTCGGTGTCGACGCCGAGCACGCGTTCGATGTCGGGGTCGGCCGCGAAGCGCGCGGCGAGGTGACCGCCGAGGTAGCGGCTGCAACCGGTGACGAGAACGACCTTGGGCGCCATGCGACTCCCTGTGCGGGTGGTGCGACTCGACGATGCTAACCGGGAACCGGCGCCGTGATCGGTCGCGGAACGTCCTCTTGACGCAGGTCACCGGCCTTCGCCGGGGAATCACCCGGATGGCGGGGCCGACCTGGGCGGCGTGGGACGAAGACACCGCCAGTCCCGCGACCGGTGCGGCCGGGGACTGGCGGTGCTAGAACCCGCAGGGGCTACTTGCCGCGCTTCCTGCGCTGGACCCGCGTCTTGCGCAGCAACTTGCGGTGCTTCTTCTTCGACATGCGCTTGCGGCGCTTCTTGATGACCGAGCCCATGCGGGTTCCTTCACTACTAGACGTTGGTGGTCTCCACGCGCCGGTGGAGACACCCGTCAAGTGGGCGCGCCGACACCAGGCACGAACGGCCTATGAGTTTACCCGGCGGCCCGATCGCGCCGTCACCCGGCGTCGAAGTAGGCGTTCCGCAGGTACTCGTTGACCGCCTTCTCCGGCACTCTGAACGACTTTCCCACGCGCACCGCCGTCAGCTCACCGGAGTGGACCAGGCGGTACACCGTCATCTTGGACACGCGCATCATCAGCGCGACCTCGGCGACCGTCATGAATCTGACTTGACCGAGCGACTTCTCCTCCGCAGGCATGGATCACCGCGTCCTTCGACACGCGTCGTGCCGTCGGCTTCCCCACCGACGGTTCGACACGCACGTGCTCCCTTGAGGGTAACGGGACGGGTGGGACTGGTGCGACGGCCAATGGCGGTATCAGTCCGCCTCGTGGCCCCGTCCCAGTTCCACCGAACGGTCGCGGGCCGCCTCGATGGCCGCCAGCATGGCCGCGCGCACCCCGTGCTTCTCCAGCTCGCGGATGGCCATGATGGTGGTGCCGGCGGGCGAGGTGACGGCCTCGCGCAGGATCACCGGGTGCTGGCCGCCCTCGTTCAGCATCGTCGCCGCGCCGACCGCCGACTGGATGATCAGCCGGCCGGCCAGGTCGCGCGGGATGCCGAGCAGGATGCCCGCGTCGATCATGGCCTCGACCAGGTAGAAGAAGTAGGCGGGGCCGGAGCCGGACAGCGCGGTGACGGCGTCCTGCTGGTTCTCCGGGACGCGGGCCACCTTGCCGACGGTCCCCAGCAGCTCCTCGACCAGGTTCAGGTGCTCGTCGGTGGCGTACCGGCCCGCCGAGATGGCGCTCATCGCCTCGCCGACGACCATCGGGGTGTTCGGCATGACCCGGACCACGGGGGTGCTGTCGGGCAGCCTGCGCTCGTACAGGGACGTCGGCAGGCCCGCGCACAGGGACACGACGAGCGTGCCGGGCTTGAGCACGGGTGCGAGCTCGTCCAGCAGCGGTTCGATGTCCTGCGGCTTGACCGCGACCACGAGGACGTCGGCCCGCTGGGCGGCGCCGGGCACGTCGAGGCCCTCCACCCCGTACCGCTCGGTCAGCGCGGCGGCCCGTTCCGGGTGCTTCTCGGTGAACAGCAGGTCATCGGCTTCGCGCCCGCCTTGGAGCAGCCCCGACAGCAGCGCTTCGCCGATCTTGCCGGCACCCAACACGGCGATGGTCGTCATGCGCCAAGCGTGCCACGCCGGCACAACCCGAATACCCGCAGGTCCCGCCCCCGCCGACCCCTCAAGATCCGTGAGTCCTGCGTTCACGTCGCGAGAGTCCTACGTCCAGGGCACCTGAGTTGAACGCTCAGGTCGCGGGCGTCAGCGCCAGCTGCCGCGCCTGGCACACGAGCCGCCCGGCCGAGTCGATCACCACGGCGTCCTCGTCGAACCACTGCCCGTGCACCGCGCTGCACGACACCCGCACGCGCAGCCACCCCGGCGCCGGGTTCGCCCGCAGCAACGCCGTCAGCTGCACGGTCGGCGACCACCCGAACCGGCCCAGGTTGAACGTCACCGGCATCGAGATGTCCCCGACGACCAGCGCGAAGTACGGGTCCGGCCGCTCGCCCAGCGGGCGCGCCCACAGCCGCAGCACCAGCGGGTCGCCGACCCGGCCGTTCAGGAACCCCGCGCCCGCCTGGTCCAGCCGCACGTCGCACACCGCGCCGAGCTTGTACACGCCGGCCGAGCCCATGGACGCCAGGTCGATCGCGTCCGGCGGCGGCGCGGCGGGCATGTCGGGCAGGTCGGCGTAGTCCGGCGCGGCCGTCGGCATCCGCCCGACCGTCACCACCGCCTCCACGCAGCTGCGCCCGCGCTGCTCCAGCGTCGACGTCACCACGGTCGCCGTCCGGCCCGCCTTGCGCACCTGGGTCCGCACCAGCACCGGCCCCACCTCGGGCGCGCGCAGGAACTGCGTGCTCACCGCCAGCGGCGCCAGCTCGTCCGACCCCGGCACGGCCGCCCGCGCGCTGTCCACCGCCGCCCGCGCGACCAGGGCCAGCAGGAACCCGCCGTGCGGCTTGGGGCCGACGGTCCACTCGGCGGGCAGGGAGGCGGTGTACGTGCCGTCGCCGAGGGGGCGGACCGCACTGGCTACCGAGAAGGACACAGGGCTCCTCACGAGCGGCTGACCAGCGAACGCAGGAAGAACGCGACGTTGGCCGGCCGCTCGGCCAGCCGGCGCGTCAGGTAGCCGTACCACTGCCGCCCGTACGGCACGTAGACGCGCACGACGTGCCCCTCCGCCGCGAGGTGCCGCTGCTCGGCCGGCCGGACGCCGTGGAGCATCTGGAACTCGAAGTCGTCGACCGCCTTGCCGTACCAGCGGGCGCGTTCGGAGACGATCTCGATCAGGCGCGGGTCGTGGGTGGCGAACATCGGGTACCCGGAGCCGGCCAGCAGGGCGTTGGCGCAGCGCACGTAGTTGAGGTCGACCTCGTGCCGGTCGACGTAGGCCACCGACGGGGGTTCGGCGTACGCGCCCTTGCACAGCCGCACGCGCGTGCCCGCGAGGTCGCGCACGTCGTCCAGGGTGCGGCGCAGGTACGCCTGGAGCACCGCGCCCGTCGACGGCCAGTGGCGGCGCAGCTCGGCGAGCACGCGCAGGGTGGCGTCGGTGGTGGTGTGGTCCTCCATGTCGACGGTGACCGCGGTGCCCGCCTGCTCGGCCGCCGCGCACACGCGGGAGGCGTTGTCGAGCGCGAGCGTCTCGCCCGAGCGGAGGCCGACGGCGGACAGCTTCACGCTGACCTCGGCGTCCGCGGCGAGGCCCAGGTCGTGCAGCTGGTCGAGCAGTTCCAGGTAGGCGCGCACGGCCAGGTCGGCGGTGGCGCGGTCGGTGGTGTCCTCGCCGAGGTGGTCGAGGGTGACGCGCAGGCCGTCGCCGATCAGCCGGCCGGCGGTGTCGATCGCGTCGGCGGTGGTCTCGCCCGCCACGAACCGGCGCACCACGTCACGGGTGACGGGGGCGGTCGCAACGAGCCGGCGCACCGCGTCGTTGCCCGCGGCGGCGAGGATCGACGTGCGCACCGGGTTCACGATCAAGACCCTAGCCGCTGACCCGCGGCGGAGCGGATGCGAGTTGGCCCTCCGTCCACCTGAGCGTTCAACTCACGTGTTCCGAACGTAGGACACGCGCGTTCTGAACGTAGGACTCACGCGGCGTGGAGGTAGGACTCTCGCGGGGGTCAGAGGTGCAGGCGGGCGAACAGCAGGGACTCGGTCAGCAGTTCGGTCCGCTCGGCGGGGGTGCGGGCGCGGCGGGTGTTGACCTCCAGCACGACCTGCCCGGTGAAGCCCGTGCGGGTCAGCCGGCCCAGCAGCTCGCCGCACGGCTGGGTGCCGCGGCCGGGCACCAGGTGCTCGTCCTTGGGCAGGCCGGAGCCGTCGGCCAGGTGCACGTGGGTCAGCCCGTCGCCCATGCGCTTGGCCAGCTCCATCGCGTCCATGTGCGCGGCCGAGGCGTGCGACAGGTCCAGCGTGTAGTTCCGGTGGCCGACGTCGGTCGGGTCGATCGACGGCCGGAACGCCGTGACCTGCACCGACCGCCCCCGCCCGAGGGGGCGCCGCACCGGGAACATGTTCTCCACCGCGATGGCGACGCCGCTGTCGTCCTCCAGCGAGGCGACCAGGTCCGCGAACCCCTCCGCGTACCGCCGCTGCCACACGAACGGCGGGTGCAGCACGACCGTCCGCGCACCCAGGTCGCCGGCGGCCTGCACGCTGCGCCGCAGCCGCTCGGCCGGGTCCGGCGACCACACGCGCTGGCTGATCAGCAGGCACGGCGCGTGCACGGCCAGCACCGGCACGCCGTAGCGCTTCGACAGCCGCCGCACCGCGCTCACGTCCTGGCTCACGGGGTCGGCCCACACCATGACCTCGACCCCGTCGTACCCCAGCTCGGCCGCCGCCTCGAACGCGGCGCCCGCGGGCTGCGGCCACACGGCCGCGGTGGACAGGCCGACCGGGATCAAGAGTTCACCAGCAGCATCGCCGCCGGCGACACCGTCACGATCAACCCGACGAGCACCGCCAGGACGGTCGTCTGGAGGTCGTCGGCCCGGCGGATCTTGCGGACCATCATCACCAGGCCGACGGTCACCGCCAGGGCCACCACCAGCGCCGCGGGCGCGGCGGTGCGCCACAGGAAGTTGAAGCCGAGCCAGAGCGCCGCGCCACCGATCACGCCGGCGGCCAACTGCCCGATCATGAGCAGCCACTCCTTGCCGGCCGAGCGGTCGGCGGGGCGCTCGTCCTCGTCGTCCTCGTCGAGGTCGCCCAGCCCGGCGGGCCCGTCGTCGTCGAGGTCCCGGCGCGCGAAGTCGCGGCGCGGGTAGTCGTCGTCCTCCTCTTCCTCGTCGAGGTCGACGTACGGGTGGAACGCGGTGCTCTCGCCCTCGACGGCCTCCTCCGGCTCGTCGTCGCCGAACCAGTCCTCGGCGGACTGGTCGGGCAGCGGGTCGGGCAGCCTCGGCGGCGCGGGCGGCACGATCAGCACCGACTCGGTCGGCAGCGACTCCAGCGGCACGTTCGGCGAGAGCTTGTCGGTGATGCGCGGCATCACCTCGGTGACCGGCTCGCGGACCGGCGGCTTCACCGCGGGCGGCGCGCCGGGCGGCACGGGCCGCACCACGTTCGTGCGCGACGCCTCGGGCTTGACCGGCGGTTTCGGCAGGGCGGACCGGGACGGCTCACCCTGGTAGTCCGCCACGATCGGCGGCACGACCCGGGTCTCCTCGGCGGGGTCCACCTCGGGCGCGCGTCTGCGCCCGGACTCGGCCTTCTTCGGCGGTTCGAGCCGGGAAGCGGGTGGTTCCAGCCGCGAGGCCGGCGGTTCCAGGCGGGACACCGGCGGCTCGGGACGCGACACCGGCGGCACCGGCGGCTGGTAGGCGGTGCGCTCGGCCTCGACGGGACGCTGCCGCTGCGGCAACGGCGCGGGCGTCGTCGGTGGCGGTGGCGGTGGCGGTGCGGCCGGTGGCGGGGCGGCTGGCGGCGGCTCGGACTCGTCGCGGATGGCGCGCAGCCGGCCGCTGTCGGAGTTGACCCGGTCGATGATGGCCTGCGGAGCGGTGTCCGAGGTCTCTTCGGCACGGCGCCGTCGCCGACGCGGCGTCACCTCGCCGGAGCCCGCGCCGTACTGGGCGAGCAACTCCGCGACGGTGCGCTGGGTCTGCTCCGACTCGCTCTCTCGACTCATCAACTCCACCGTGCCCCGTGGCGGCCAGTCCGTCCAGTGTCACCCGTCCGGCGGGTGCGATCCGGTGGGGTGTCCGGTTCCGAACCATTAGTGTGGTCCAGCCGACGCAGGATGACACCTTCCCGCAGTGCCCAGGGACAAATCTCCAGCTCGCCGAGTGACAGTGCTCGCATGGTGGCCTCCGCCACCAACGCGCCCGCCACCAGCTGGTGAGCCCGGCTCGCGCTCACCCCTTCGAGCTCCGCCAGGTCCGCCGCGGACATCCGGGAGATGAACGCGATGAGCTGCCGCAGGCCCGAGTCGGTGAGCACGCGCCGCGCGTGCGGACCGGCCGACGACGGCGCGGCGCCGGTTAGCCTGGCCAGCGTGCGGAACGTCTTCGACGTCGCGACCACCCGATCGGGGGTCCCCACCCGGCGGAGCTTCTTCGCCACCGGCGCCAGCTGCTCGGCCAGCCACTCGGCGGTCTCGCCCACCTCGGCCCTGGTCGGCGGGTCGTGGCGGAACCGGGTCCGGGTCAGCCTGCCCGCGCCCAACGGCACCGAGAACGCCTCCTCCGGCTCCTCGTCCACGCCGACCGCCAGCTCCAGCGACCCGCCGCCGATGTCCAGGCACAGCAGCCTGCCCGCCGACCAGCCGTACCAGCGGCGCACCGCGAGGAACGTGTAGCGCGCCTCGTCCTCGCCGGTCAGCACCTGCAGGTCGACACCGGTCTCGGCGCGCACCCGGTCCAGGACCTCGGCGGAGTTGCCCGCCTCGCGCACCGCGGACGTGGCGAACGCCATCAGGTCCTCGCAGCCCAGCCGCTCCGCCGCCGCCTTGGACGCGGCGACGGTGCGCACCAGCTGGTCGGCGCCCTCGCGCCCGAGCATCCCGACGCCGTCCAGCTGCTCCGCGAGGCGCAGCACGGACTTCTCCGAACTCATCGGCGTCGGGTGGGCACCACGATGAGCGTCCACCACCAAGAGGTGGACGGTGTTGGACCCGACATCAAGCACCCCTAGGCGCACGCGGTGCACCGTACCTGGTCGGGATGATCAGGATTCGAACTTGTATCCCAGTCCGCGCACGGTGACCAGGTACCGGGGCGCCGAGGGGTCGGGCTCGATCTTCGACCGCAGCCGCTTGACGTGCACGTCCAGGGTTTTCGTGTCACCGACGTAGTCCGCGCCCCACACCCGGTCGATCAGTTGGCCGCGGGTCAGGACGCGGCCGACGTTGCGCAGCAGGTACTCCAGGAGGTCGAACTCCTTGAGCGGCAGGCTCACCTCGCCGCCGTCCACGGTCACCACGTGCCGCTCCACGTCCATCCGCACCGGCCCCGCCTCCAGGACCTGCGGCAGCAGCTCCTCGGACTCGCCGCCGCGCCGCAGCACGGCCCGGATGCGGGCGATCAGCTCACGGGCCGAGTAGGGCTTGGTGACGTAGTCGTCCGCGCCCAGCTCCAGGCCCACCACCTTGTCGATCTCGCTGTCCCGCGCCGTGACCATGATCACCGGCACGGCGGAGCGGGCCCGCAGCTGCTTGCACACGTCCGTGCCGCTCATGCCGGGCAGCATGAGGTCGAGCAGCACGATGTCGGCGCCGTTGCGGTCGAACTCCTCCAAAGCCTCCTGGCCGGTGGCCGCGAGCGCCGCGGTGAAGCCCTCCTTGCGCAGCAGGAAGGCGAGCGGATCGGCGAAGGACTCCTCGTCCTCCACGATGAGCACCCTGGTCACAGCTCTCCTCCGTGGTTGCTGCCCGCGCCGCTCGGCACGGGGCTCGCCAGCTCCTGCGCCGGCAGGTCCTGGGTGGGCTCGTCCTGGTCGGGATGAGCCGGGATGCGCAGCGTGAAGGTGGAGCCGGTGCCCGGCAGGCTCCACAGCTTCACCTCGCCGCCGTGGTTGTTGGCCACGTGCTTGACGATGGCGAGGCCGAGCCCGGTGCCGCCGGTGGCGCGCGACCTGGCCTTGTCGACCCGGTAGAAGCGCTCGAACACGCGGATCTGCTGGTCCTCGGCGATGCCGATGCCGCGGTCGGTGACGGCGATCTCGACGAAGCCGTCGACGAGCTTGCGGCTGACCGACACCGGGCTGCCCGGCGGCGAGTAGGCGACCGCGTTGTCCAGGAGGTTGCTCAGGGCCGTGACCAGCAACGTCCGGTCGCCCTCGACCTCCAGGCCGCTCGGCTCGTCGGTGGCGATCTCGATGCCCGCGGACTCGGCGGCCAGCCGGGAGCGGCCCATCGCCTCGTCGATGACCACGTCGACCTCGACCCGGCTGAGCTCCGGCAGCTTCTCCGCGCCCTGCAACCGCGACAGCGCGATCAGCTCGGTGACCAGCGTGCCCAGCCGGGTGGCCTCCTGCATGATCTTGGCGCTGAACCGGCGGACCTCCTCCTGGTCGTCCGCGGCGTCCAGCACCGCCTCGGCCAGCAGCGCGAGCGCGCCGACCGGGGTCTTCAGCTCGTGGCTGACGTTGGCCACGAAGTCGCGCCTCGTCGCCTCCAGCCGCACCGACTCGGACTCGTCGGTGGCGTCGACCACCACGAAGCCCTCGGTGAGCACCTTGACGGTGGCGTGCACGGCCTGCGGCTGGCGGCCCTTGATGACCTCCAGCGACGACAGGTCCACCGAGACCACCCCACCGCCGCCGCGGGCCATCTCGGCGGCGCGCCTGGCCCGGTCGTCCGCCCGGTTGTTGCGCACCACGCCCAGCTCCTCTGCCCGGGAGTTGTGCAGCACCACGTCACCGAAGGCGTTGAGCACGGCGATGCCGTCGGGGGACGAGTGGACGACCATGGCCATCAGGTCGGCGACGGTGAGCCCGCGCGGACGCGTGTCGCGGGCCCGCGCGGTGGTCCGTCCGGCGAGGAAAGCGACGCCGCCGATCAGCAGAGCGCCGATCGACAGGACGAGGTAACCCGTTGCGGTCACGAGCGCATCGTAAGCAGGTCAGGCGGGGTACGGCCTAGAGCTCAGGCCTGGTTCGTGACTCCTGCGACACCGTCCGGGACCGATGTTCTCCCGGCGGACGACCCCCGTTCACCCAATCGTGTCCAATTGAGCCAGGTCTTGTTCGGACAGGTGCAGATCCGCGGAAGCCAGGTTCTCCTCCAGGTGACGAGTGGAGGACGTGCCGGGGATGAGCAGGACGTTCGGCGCGCGGTGCAGGAGCCACGCCAGCGCCACCTGGCGGTCGGTCGCGCCGTGCCTGGCGGCGACGTCGTTCAGGGTGTCGTGCTGCAGGGGCGTGAACCCGCCGAGCGGGAAGAACGGCACGAACGCGATGCCGTCGGCGGTGGTGCGGTCGAGCAGCGCCTCGTGCTCGCGGTCGGTGACGTTGTAGAGGTTCTGCACGCACACCACCGGTGCGATCGACAGCGCCTGGTCCAGGTGGTGCTCGTGGACGTTGCTCAGGCCGAGGTCGCGGATCAGGCCCTGCTCGCGCAGCTCGGCGAGCACGGTGAACGGCTCCTCGACGGATTCGGGGTCGTGCTCGCCGCCGACGCGCAGGTTGACCACGTCGAGCCGGTCCAGGCCGAGGCGGCGCAGGTTGTCGTGCACGGCGTCGCGCAGCTGCCGGGGCTCCCGCGCGGTGACCCAGTCGGCGTCCGGTGTGCGGCGGTAGCCGACCTTCGTGACGATGGTCAGCTCCTCCGGGTAGGGGTGGAGCGCGGCCTTGATCAGCTCGTTGACCACGTGCGGGCCGTAGAAGTCGCTGGTGTCGACGTGGTCCACGCCCAGCTCGACGGCGCGGCGCAGGACGGCCTTGGCGTTCTCCGGGTCGGCGGGCGGGCCGAAGACGTGGGGACCGGCGAGTTGCATCGCGCCGTACCCGACGCGCTTGAGGTTCAGCATGGTGTCCACGATCGCCGTCCGCCGTCGCGCCCGCCGGGATTGGCAGCTTGCTGCCATGCTCGACGCCATGGACGCGATGACCGTGGTGCGCGGCGAGGCCGAGCTGTACGAGCGGACGGCCCACCTGTTCACGGCGACCAGGAGCGAGCTGCTGTGCGCGGCGAACGCGCTGCGCACGTGGATGGGCACCCACCCGCGCAGCGGCATCGCGCAGCACCCGCCGGGCCTGCGGGTGCGCAAGCTGTTCCGGCTGAGCACCCTGCTCGACCCGCGGTGGGCGCACCACGCGCGGCACATGGCCGAGCACGGCGCGGACGTGCGGGTCAGCGCGCACGACGTGAACGAGACGATCGTGCTGGACGGCCGCGTGGTGATCCTGGCGGGCGACGAGTCGCACGGCGCGCGCAGCTACAGCGTGATCACGCAGCCCGAGGTCGTGCACGGCATCACGTCGCTGTTCGAGGCGGCGTGGCGGGCGGGCACCGAGCTGGCCGTGCACGAGGCGGAGATGGCCGAGCTGCGGGCGTTCATGCCCGGGGTGCTGGACGCGTTGAACGAGGGGTGGACGGACGAGACGGCGGCACGCGCGCTGGGTGTGTCCCTGCGCACGTACCGCCGTCGCGTGGCGGAGCTGATGGCCGCGCTCGGCGCCTCGTCCCGGTTCCAGGCCGGGGCGCGCGCCCACGAGCTCGGCCTGGTCTAGCGACCCTGGTTGGCGACGGCCTTGATGGCGTCGGCCGCGGCGTCCGGGTCGAGGTACTCGCCGCCCGGGTTGAGCGGCTTGAGCTCGTCGTCCAGGTCGTAGCGCAGCGGGATGCCGGTGGGGATGTTCAGGCCCGCGATGGCGTCGTCCGAGATCCCGTCGAGGTGCTTGACCAGGGCGCGCAGCGAGTTGCCGTGCGCGGCCACGAGCACCGTCCGGCCCGTGAGCAGGTCCGGCACGATCGCGGACTCCCAGTACGGGATCATCCGCTTGACCACGTCCAGCAGGCACTCGGTGAGCGGCAGGTCGGGGCCGAGGTCGGCGTAGCGGGGGTCGCTGTCCTGGCTGAACTCGGTGCCGGGCTCGATGGGCGGCGGCGGCGTGTCGTAGGAACGGCGCCAGAGCATGAACTGCTCCTCGCCGAACTCCTCCAGCGTCTGCTTCTTGTTCTTGCCCTGCAGCGCGCCGTAGTGGCGCTCGTTGAGCCGCCAGTCCCGGCGGACCGGGATCCAGTGCCGGTCGGCCGCGTCGAGGGCGAGGTTGGCGGTGCCGATGGCCCGCCGCAGCAGCGACGTGTGCACCACCTCCGGCAGCACGCCCGCTTCGCGCAGCAGCACGCCACCGCGCTTCGCCTCGTTCACACCCTTCTCCGAGAGGGGCACGTCCACCCAACCGGTGAACAGGTTCTCCGCGTTCCAGACGCTCTCGCCGTGGCGGAGCAGCACCAGGGTTCCGACAGCCATGGGCGTCAGCCTGCCAGATGGGCCGGCCCGGCTCACGTCGGACCTTGATCGGTGCAGCCGACCGGGCGGGCCGGGCCCCTCCCGGGCCCGGCCCCGAGGCCGGGTCAGCCGATGCCCTGCAGGTCCACGATCCCGCCGGTCAGGCCGCCGAGCCCACCGGCCGCGCCGCTCGCGCCGCCGAGGCCGCCGGTCACCGGGCCGAGCACGCTCGTCAGGGCGCCCAGCAGGTCGGCGTGGGGGACGGCGTCCATCGCCCCGTACGTCCGCTCCGCGGCGGCGTCGGACGCGTTGGCGGCCGGGGAGGCCAGCAGGATGACGGCCGTGGCGCCGGCCGCGACGGCCAGCCTTCCGAGAATGCGCATGCGTGTGCTCTCCGATGTGTGGTTCCGATTCGCACCCGACATGGTTGTGCCCCGTGACCGACCCGGCGCGCCGAGTAGCCACGATCAACACCATCGAGTGACCGGACAACGGAGGACCCCCGGCAGCGCGATCGCCGCCGGGGGTCTCGCGAGCGGAGTCAGGCAGACGCCTCGCGGGCGCGCAGGTCCTTGCGGAGGATCTTGCCCGCGGCCGACTTCGGGATCGTTTCGATGAACTCCACGACCCTCACCTTCTTGTGCGGGGCGACTCGGGAGGCCACGAACTCCATCACGGCGGCCTCGTCCAGGGCGGTGCCCGGCTGGCGGACGACGAAGGCCTTCGGCACCTCTTCGCCCTCCTCGTCGCGCACGCCGACCACGGCCGCGTCGGCGATCTCCGGGTGGGTCAGCAGCAGGGCCTCCAGCTCGGCCGGCGGCACCTGGTAGCCCTTGTACTTGATCAGCTCCTTGACCCGGTCGACGATGCTGACCAGGCCGTTCTCGTCGATGATCGCGACATCGCCGGTGTGCAGCCAGCCGTCCTCGTCGAGCGTGGCGGCGGTGGCTTCGGGGTTGTTCAGGTAGCCCTTCATGACGTTCGGGCCGCGGCACCACAGCTCGCCGCGCTCGCCGACGCCCACGTCCTCGCCGGTGGCCGGGTCGACGAAGCGGCACTCCATGTTCGGCGCGATGACGCCCACCGTGCCCACGGAGATGTCGTCGCGGCCGTCCGGGATCGCGTGGCTGACCGGGCTCATCTCGGTCATCCCGTAGCCCTGCGAGACGCGGCAGCCCAGGCGCTCGGCGACGATCGCCGCGAGGTCGACGTCCAGCGGCGCGGCGCCGGAGAAGATCGTGTCGATGCCGGACAGGTCGTACTGGTCGACCAGCGGGTGCTTGGCCAGCGCCACGGCCACCGGCGGCGCGATGTAGACGCGGTCGGTCCGGTGGTCCTGGATCACCCGCAGGAACTCGGGCAGGTCGAACTTCGGCAGCGTCACCACCGTCGCGCCGACGTGCAGGCCGTTGTTCATCAGCACCTGCATGCCGTAGATGTGGAAGAACGGCAGCACGGCGAGGATCTTCGTCTGCTCGCCGACCCGGAGCATCGGTCCGCACTGGACGATGTTCGCGACCAGGTTGCGGTGCGTGAGCATCACGCCCTTGGCCCGGCCGGTCGTCCCCGACGAGTACGGCAGCACGGCCACGTCGTGCGCCGGGTCGATCGACACCTCCGGCACCGGCTCGGTGTTCGCCAGCAACGCCGACAGGCTGGGGTAGCCCTCGGCGGCGTCCAGCACGACCACGTCGGAGATGCCCGCCTTCTCGGCGCCCGGCGCGGCGTTCGGCAGCAGCGCGGACACCGTGAACAGCATCTTCGCGCCGGCGTCGGCCAGCTGGTGCGCGACCTCGTCCGCCGTGTACAGGGCGTTGATGGTGGTCGCGGTGGCCCCCGCGCGCAGGATGCCGTGGAACACGACGGCGTAGTACGGGGTGTTCGGGCTGAGGATGCCGACGACGTCGCCCTTGCCGATCCCCCTGGCGGCCAGCGCGGCGGCCATGCGGTCGACCGCACCGGCCAGTTGGCGGTAGGTCAGCGACGCGCCCGAGCCGCCGTCGACCAGGGCCACCCGGTCGGCGCGCTCGCCGAGGTCGGCGAACAGCAACTCGTGCAGCGTGACGTCCGGGACCGCGACATCGGGGAACGGACTGCGGAAGACCATGCGGCTGCCTCACTCATCCAGGGGGCCGGGATCCCGCCATCGTGAGTCAAGCCACATCGCTGGTCAAGGCAGTCGTTCGTCACGCTACAGCGTTACTTAACTCGGCTAAGAACACCCGGATGGAGTAGTGCCGCCCCTTGTGGGGCCCACGGGGCATCTGCCAAGTTGGCAGGGCTCTCGCGGGTCGGCGCCCACGCACTCCGATCGGCCCGCGCGGCACCTCCGCGGTTCGCCATCCCCCCGTCGAACCGCGGCCCGCTCGGAGCCCGGGCTCCCCCCGCCCGGATCCACGTCAGCGGGGACCGACGCGGGGCGGCTTGAGCTCGCGACTCCCCCTCTCTCCCAAGCCGCCCCGCGCTCCCGCGGCTCAGGGCGTGCTCGGCGGCGCGACGGGCGCGACCCTGCGGCGACGCCGCCACCACAGGTAGCCGAACGTCGGCAGGCCCAGCACCACCGCGAACGGCAGCACGCCGCCCAGCACCACCAGCAGCCAGCCGAACGCGCCCACCAGCGCCTTCCAGCCGCCGGCGAACGCTGCCAGGAAGTCGTTCTCGTCGTGCACGACCACCGGCTCGCCGGTCGCGGAGATGACGACGGTCAGCGTCGCCATGGCGACCTGGCCGGTCACCGTCTCGTACCGGCGTTGCAGCGACTCCAGCTCGGACTGGCGCTTGGTCAGCTCGGCCTCGATGTCGGTGATCTCGGACGTGGTCGTGGCCCGGTCCAGCAGCCCCCGCACGCGTTCCACGCTGGCCCGCTGGTTGGCGAGCCGGGCCTCGATGTCCACCACCTGCTCGGTCACGTCCTCGGTCTGCAGCTCCCGCCTGCCGACCTCGACGCCGTCCAGCCCGGTGACCGCCCCCATCACCCGGTCCAGCCGGTCGCCGGGCACCTTCACCGTCACCGACGCCCGGCCGGGCTGCGACCGCTCCTGCGCCGAGTACCCGCCTTGCGCGATGACCAGGTCCTTGACCTGCGTCAACACCGCGTCGGAGTCCGGTGCGCGCAACTCGATCGTCGCCGTGCGCACGAGCTGCCGGTTCTGCTGCGCCGACGTGCCGGCCCGCTCCGCCTCACCCGTGGCCGCCGAGTCCTGCTTGGGCGTGCCGCCCGGCTGCGCCTTCTCCTGCGCGGGCGCAGGCGCCGCCTGGTCGGCCGACGACCCCGACGAGCTGCTCGCACCGCATCCCGCCAGCGCCAGCACCGCGAACGCGGCGACCACCAGCCCCACCCGTCTTCCCATGTGACCCTCCCTGGTTTCCGGTCACGGGTGGGACGGGGCGGGGGATCACCCCCGTTGCTCCCGGGCCATCACGATTCGGACACCAGGTGCCGGAACGCCTCGAGGTTGGCGAGCGACTCGCCGCGCGAGACCCGCCAGTCCCACTCCCGCTGGATGGCGCCGGCGAACCCGATCTCCAGCAACGTGTTGAAGTCGCCGTCGGCGGCCTCCACCACCTGCCCGAGCACGCGGTCCAGCTCGTCGGGTGTCACGGCGTGCGGCGCGATCCGGCCGACCAGGTAGATGTCGCCGGTCGTGTCGATCGTGTAGTGCACGCCGTACAGCTTGGCGTTGCGCCGCAACAGGAACCGGTAGACGTCTTCGTGCGCCTCGTCCGGTTTGCGGCACACGAACGCCTCCACGACCAGCGCGTGCCTGCCCACCACCAGCCAGCAGTTCGTCTGGAGCTTCTTCGTACCGGGCAGGGTCACGAAGAACCGTCCCGGCTCCTTGCGGTCGTAGCGCAGCTCGCGGTCGTCCAGCGTCGACTTGATGACGTCGTCCAGGCTCAAGCGATGACCTCCTCGCGGAACACGTCCCGTGCTTCGGCGTACCCGGCCAGGAGTGAATCAGTCGTCCGGTCCCAGGAGAACCGGCGGGCGTGGCCGACGGCGTTGCTCGCCAGCTCCTCCCGGCACGCCGGGTTCAGCGCGATGGACGTCAGCACCCGCGCCCACGCGCCCGGTTCGTGGCTGTCCACCAACGCGCCGGACACCCAGTCGCGCACGGCCACCGGCAACCCGCCGACCGCCGCCGCGACCACCGGCGTCCCGCACGCCTGCGCCTCCAGCGCGACCAGCCCGAACGACTCGTTGTAGCTGGGCACCGCGACCACGTCGGCCGCCCGGTACACCCGCGCCAACGCCTCGCCGCCCTGCGGCGGCATGAACCGCACCACGTCGGAGATCCGCAGCTCGGCCGCCAACCGCACCAGCTCTTCGGGCGTCTTCATGCCCGACCCCGACGGACCGCCGACCACCAGCACGACCAGCCGCGCCCGCAGCCCGGGGTCGCGCGCCACCATCTCCGCCGCCGCCCGCAACAGCACGTCCGGCGCCTTCAACGGCTGGATGCGCCCCACGAAGGCCAGCACGACCGACTCCGGCCGCAACCCCAGTGCCGCCCGCGCCCCGTCCCGGTCACCGGGCGTGAACCGCTCCAGGTCCACCCCCGGCGGCACGACCAGCACCTTCGACGGGTCCGCGTCGTACAGCTTGACCAGCTCGGCCGCCTCGACGTCGGTGTTGGCCACCAGCCGGTCCGCTTCCGCGACGACCTGCTCCTCGCCGATGACCCGCATCCGGGGCTCCGGTGTGTCGTCGGCCGCCAGCGCCAGGTTCTTCACCTTCGCCAGCGTGTGCGCCGTGTGCACCAGCGGCACCGCCCACCGCTCCCGCGCCAACCACCCGACCTGCCCCGACAGCCAGTAGTGCGAGTGCACGACGTCGTAGTGCCCGGGCTCGTGCCGCGCCTCCGCCCGCAGCACCCCGGCGGTGAACGCGCAGAGCTGACCGGGCAGTTCTTCCTTGCCCAACCCTTCGAACGGCCCCGCGACCACGTGCCGCACCTTCACGCCGGGCGCGAGCTCGGCCACCGGCGGCAACTCCGAGGACGTCGCCCGGGTGAAGATCTCCACCGCGATCCCCCGCCGCGCCATCCGGGTGGCGGTCTCCACGATGTAGACGTTCATCCCCCCGGCGTCACCCGTGCCGGGCTGCTCCAGCGGCGACGTGTGCACCGACAGCACCGCGACCCGCTTCACCGCGACACCTCCGCGACGAACCGCCCGAGGTCGGCCGCGAACCGCTCCGGCCGTTCCAGGAACGGCGAGTGTCCGATTCCGTCGTAGCGGCGCAAGTCGGCTCCGGGGATCAGGGCCGCCGCGTACTCACCGGCGGCCGGGTCGACCACCTCGTCGGCGGTGCCGTGCACGACCAGTGTCGGCTTGTCGACCGCCTTCAGCACGACGGCGCTGTCCACCTCGCGCCGGAACACCTCGCGCCGGACCCACGGCGGCACCCGCAACGCCGTGCCCACCATCCGCTGCACCACGTCACCGGCCAACCCGGGCGCCTGGTCGCGGCAGAAGTCCGTCAACGCCGGCACCGCCACCGCGGGGTCGTCGGAGAACGCCGCGGGCAACACCGCCTTCATCACCCGCCCGGTGACCGCGCCGGGCCTGTCCCGCCCCAACTCGGTGACCGCCCCGACCAGCACCACCCCGCTGATCCCGGCCGTGCCGTGACAACGCAGGTAGTCGGCGATCACCACCCCGCCGTACGACCACCCCACCACCACCGCGGGCCGTCCGACGTGGTCGAGGACGGCCTTCAGATCGGCCGCCCAGGCCGCCGATTCCCGATACCCGCTCCGGGTGACTTCCGACGCCCCGTGACCACGCAGGTCCACCGCGTAACTGCGCAACGACGGCTGAAGCGGCCACACCTCCCCCGACTGCGCCCATCCGTGCACCAGCACGACCGCGGGGGCGTCGTCGGGGCCCGACTCGCGAACCGACAGCCGGACGCCCTCGGCGTCGAGGAGAGTGTTCCGCACGACTTACGACAACGCGGAAATCATCCCACCACTTCCCGCGCAAGCGATTTTGCGCCATCGCCCACACCCGCCGACCACGTGTTGATCAGCGAACACACCTGCACCTGATCGACGGACATCATCACTTCGATCATCGAAACACGCCCACAACGGCCCCGCCGCATCCCCACCGAGGCCCGATTTGACATGGGTTCGGGTGCTTTAGGCTGGTCGAAGCCGGCAGGCCCGGCGGGACGCTTTACCCCGCTGGGCCTGCCGGCTTTGGCCTGCCTGGAGTGCCCGTAAGGGCCCCGTGTCACATCGAGCCGGACCTGGCACCGAGCCTTCGATCCGCCCCGGCACCGCCACCGAACGTCACAGGGCGGACATCGTCTGCCACTGCGCCCACGGAATCTGCCAGTCGTACCAGTCGAACTGCGCCGGCAGCGTCATGCTCGCCCCGGTCACCTCGACGGGATCGCCGACCATCGCGCTGTCGTAGTAGGCCTTGGCGTCGGCCTCCAACAGGTTCGCGCAGCCGTGCGACGAGTTGACCCTGCCGATGTTCGCCGCGTTGTCGTTGTTCTCGTGGATGAACTCGCCGTGGTTGGAGAACCGCACCGACCACTTCTTGACCACGTTGGTGTAGCCGTACTGGGGGTTGTCGAAGCTCCACGTGTCGAACTTCTGCATCACCACGAACGTGCCGTTCGGCGTGTTCAGCGCCGGGTCGTCGTCCTTGCCGAACGACGCCGGGTAGGTCGCCACGGTCTGCCCGTCACGCTGCACCACCAGCTGGTGCGACGGCGTGTCGATCTTCACGACCTGGTTGCGGCCGATGGTGAAGTCGCTGGTCACGTCCGCGCGGCCGAACGCGCCGCCGCCGTAGGCCACGCCGTACAGCTTGGCCTCGACGTGGATCTGCGTGTTGGCGGGCCAGTACTTCTCCGGCCGGTAGTGGACCTCGCGCGAGTTCAGCCACGCCCAGCTGCCCTGGACGCCGGCGGAGTTCGTCACCGTCAACGCCTTCTGCACCGTCGCCCGGTCGGAGACGTCGGCGTCGAACTCGACCTTGATGGGCACGGCCACGCCCATGGTGTCGTTGTCGCCGGGGAACAGCGTCGCGCGCACCTGGGAAGCGGGGTTCAGGGTGGTGAACCCGCCTTTCAGGTCGACGGGCCGCCCGTCCGTCCCGGTCGCCCGGCCCGCGTACGCGTACGCCTTGCCGAACCCGAGGGGCTCCGTGCTGGCCCACGACTTCTTGTCCTCGGCGAGCTTGCCCGCGACGGCCTGGCCCTCGGGGTTGGTGACCGTGACCTGGTCGATCGTCCCCTCGGCCACGGTGACCTGCACCGGCACGTTGACCGGGGCATCGACCGCGCCGTCCGCGGGCGCGGTGGTGAACTTGGCCACGGGCGGGTTGTCGCCGCCGACCGGTTTGGCCGTGCCCGTTTCCACCTTCGCCGAGCAGCCCGCCACCAGGGCCAAGCCGAGCAGCAGAGCCGCCACTGTCCTGTGCACGTTACGACCTCCTGATCGAAGGACGTCCCACCCGACTCCCGGTGCGAGTGATCCGCGTCACATGCGCGTCCCACGCTTAGGATTCCCGGTGTGAACCGTCCTATCGCAGTCGTGACCGGAGCCAGTGCGGGCATCGGCGAGGCCACCGCCCGCAGGCTCGCCGCCGAGGGCTTCCACGTGGTGCTCGGTGCCCGGCGGGTCGACCGCCTCCAGGCTATCGCGGATGAGATCGACGGCGTCGCGGTCGAGTTGGACGTCACCTCGGCGCCGTCGGTCGACGCCTTCCTCGACGCCGTCCCCGCGGCGAACGTGCTGGTCAACAACGCCGGCGGCGCGCGCGGCCTGGCCACCGTCGCCGAGGCGGACGAGGAGCACTGGCGGTGGATGTGGGAGACGAACGTGCTGGGCACGTTGCGCGTCACGAAGGGCCTGCTGCCGAAGCTGATCGCCTCCGGTGACGGGCACGTGGTCACCGTCACCTCGGTCGCCGCCTACGAGGCCTACGACAACGGCTCCGGCTACACCTCCGCGAAGCACGCCCAGTCCGCGCTGCACCGCACCCTCCGCGGCGAGCTGCTCGGCCGGCCGGTGCGGGTGACCGAGATCCTGCCCGGCATGGTCGAGACCGACTTCTCCGTCAACCGCTTCGACGGCGACGCCGACCGGGCCGCGGCCGTCTACCAGGGCGTGACGCCGTTGACCGCGGACGACGTGGCCGACGTGATCGCGTTCGCGGTGACCAGGCCCGCGCACGTCAACCTGGACCAGATCGTCCTCAAGCCCCGGGCGCAGGCGTCGGCGTCCCGCATCCACCGGGCGTGATCAGCTCCACGTCCAACTGGTCGAGCACCGGGCCGACGGGGTTCGCGAACCCCCGGTCCGGGCTCCCGCCGCAGTAGAGCCCCACCACCCGGTTCGCGTCGTCGAGCAGCACCGCGCCCGAGTCGCCGTGGTCGGCGAACCTCGGCGTCTCGATCCGGATCTGGTCGTACAGCCTCCGCACGCCCAGCCCCACCCCGAAGTCCAGCGTGATCACCGCGTCCGTCGACGCCACCACGCCTTCCGTCACCGCCGTCGTCCGGCCGCGCTTGCGCACCCGGTCACCGACCCGCGCCCGCGCCTGCCCGGTCACCGCCCCCAACCCGACCACCTCGGCCCGCGCCCGGGGCGTGGTCAGGGTGATCGCGGCGGCGTCCACCCGCGCCGACAACGCGGCCCGCGCCAACGCGCCGACCCGGTCGTGCACCGGGTGCCCGCCGTCGACCCGGGACGGGTGCACCATCGGGTCGCCGACCGCCCAGGCGTCGTCCACGCAGGCCACGTGGAACGCCGTCAACGCCATCACGATGTGCCTGCCGCGCGGCGTGACCAGCGCGCCCAGCGTCCCGGCCACCACGTAGTCGTCCACTTCCGGGACGTCCGGCGGCACCAACCGGACCGCCCGGCTGGGCCCGAGCCCGATGCCGCCCGCCAACGACTCGTGCCGCTCCGCCCCGCTCACGCCCTCGGGCGAGGCGATGGTGTGGTGCGGCCAGAACGTGTCCTCGACCACGTCGGTCGGCACGCCCAGCACTTCCGGCGGGATGGCGAACTGGGCCGCGGGCCCCTTGCGGCGGACGTACACGACGATCGCCAGCCGCCCGGTGGCCCGGCCGCCCGCGGTCTTCTCGCCGAGGTCGACACCCACCACCCCGGGCCGGCTCAGGAAATCGTCCTCAACCAGCTT
This sequence comes from Saccharothrix sp. 6-C, assembly GCF_016695385.1. NCBI lineage: Bacteria > Bacillati > Actinomycetota > Actinomycetes > Pseudonocardiales > Pseudonocardiaceae > Saccharothrix > Saccharothrix sp. 6-C. The sequence goes on from NZ_CP064192.1 coordinate 8,026,982, forward strand.
CTTGATCGGCCTGACGGCCGCGCGCTCGTCGTCGGCGCAGGCCATGACGACCTCCAACGGGTGCCCCTACCTCCATGAAACGCGCGGAGTGAGGATTCGTCACACGGAGTCACCCGTTCGGCCGTTCGGCCGTTGCGCTCGCGAAGCCCTCGCGGAAGGCAGCCGGCGGGCGCTGGATGGCGATGGCCTCACGGACCAGCTCCAACGCCCGGACCTTGTCCCGCCCGGCCACCACGACGCTCGACCTGGCCAGGTTGAACAACCGCCCGGCCGCGATCAGCAGCCGCCGAGGTCGGTGGCGGCCACGGCCGACTCCCACGTCGTCCCGGACGGGGTGCGCTCGCCCAGCGACTCGTAGATCCGGTAAGCCTCGCGCGCGGGCTCCACCGCGGTGGCCACGTCACCCGCTGCGTTCACGCGGTCACCCCAGTTCGCAGCCCACCAGCACCGGCTCCGGCAGCAGCTCCACCCCGAACGCCGTCCGCACCCCGTCGCGCACCTCGCGCGCCAGGTCCAGCAGGTCCTCCGTGGACGCGCCGCCCCGGTTGGTCAGCGCCAGCGTGTGCTTGCCGGACAGCGCCACCCGACCGCCCGGCCCCCGGTGCCCGCGCCCGAACCCGGCCCGCTCGATCAGCCACGCCGCCGACAGCTTCGAGAAGCCCGGCCCGGCCGGGTAGGTCGGCACGTCCACGTGCGGCCCCAACCGCTCCGCGATCCGGATCAGCACCCCGGCCAGCGTCGAGTCGTCCAGCAGCGGGTTGGTGAAGAACGAGCCCGCGCTCCACGTGTCGTGGTCGGCCGCGTCGAGCACCATGCCCTTGCCGCGCCGCAGCTCCAGCACCGCCTTGCGGGCCGCGTCGGCGGGCACCCGGTCACCGGGCGCGACGCCCAGCGCGCGAGCCAGCTCGCCGTACCGGATGGGCGCGGACTGCCCGCCCGCGGTGAGCGCGAACCGCGCCCGCAGCACCACCGCCTGGTCCGTGCCCTTCAGCACGCTGGTCCGGTACGCCAGCCCCAAGCCGTCCGCCGGCACCTGGTGCACGCGACCCGTGCGCCGGTCCAGCAGGTCCACCGAGGTCAGCACCTGCGCGACCTCCACGCCGTACGCGCCGACGTTCTGCACCGGCGTCGCCCCGACCAGCCCGGGGATGCCCGACAGGCACTCCAGCCCGCCCAGCCCCTGCGCCACGGCCTCCGCGACGACCGAGTCCCAGTCCTCGCCCGCTTCCACGGTCAGCTGCACGAGGCCGTCGCCCAGCGGGTCGAGCCGGCGGCCGGACGTGCCGACCGCCACGACCGTGCCGTCGAACCCGGCGTCGGACACCACCAGGTTCGACCCGCCGCCGAGCAGCAGCAACGGCTCGCCGTCCGCGTCCAGGGCGCGCACGGTCTCGACGAGCTCGGCGGCGGTGGCGGCGCGCGTGAACCTCGCCGCAGGGCCACCGAGCCGCAGCGTGGTGCACTCGGCCAGCGGCACACGGGCACTGGAGGGCGGGGTGGTCACGACGGAGAACGGTAGCCTCCGCGACATGGCACGCCGCATCGAGCACCGAACCACGTCCCGCTGGCCGGCGCGGGACGTGTACGCAGCGCTGGTGGACCAGACCTACCTGCGCGACCGGCTCGCCGAGCTGGGCGGCACGAACCCGGAGCTGGTCGCCTTCACCACCACCGACCAGAGCACGTCCTACCAGCTCAAGCAGGGTGTGCCCGCGGACAGGCTGCCGTCGGTGGCCCGCGGCCTGCTCGGCGGCGACCTCGTGATCGACCGCGCCGAGTCGTGGACCGAGGCCGGTCACACGGGCACGGTGGAGGTGACGCTGAACGGCGTCCCGGGCCGGTTGGACGGCACGATCACGCTCGCCGACACCGCGAGTGGGAGCGAACTCACGCTCACGGGGCAGGTGAAGGTGAGCATCCCGATCATGGGCGGCAAGCTGGAGGCGATGATCGTCGAACAGGTCTCGCTGCTGCTCGACAAGGAATCCGAGTTCACCGCCGAATGGCTCGCACGCCGCGCCTAGCCGCGGGCCGGGCGCGCGCGCTCGGCCTGCCCACGAGGGGCACCACCAACCCGAACCGCCTGCGCCGGGTCGACCGGTGGGTCGCGCACGCCCACCGGGACCTGCTCGCCGCGCCCGACCCGCTGGTGGTGGACCTCGGCTACGGCTCCTCCCCGATCACCACCGTCGAGCTGGCGGCCCGGTTGCGCGCGGTCAACCCGGCCGTCCGTGTGCTCGGCCTCGAACTCGACGCCGAACGGGTCGCCGCGGGCAAGGCGGTCGCCGACCCGCCCGCGCTGGACTTCCGGCGCGGCGGGTTCGAGCTGGCCGGCGCGCGCCCGGTGCTGCTGCGCGCGTTCAACGTGCTGCGCCAGTACACCGAGGAGCAGGCGGCCGAGGCGTGGGACACCATGGTCGGCCGGCTGGCGCCAGGCGGGGTGCTGGTCGAGGGGACGTGCGACGAGATCGGCCGCCGGTGCTGCTGGGTCGCGTTGACCTCCGACGGGCCGCGGACGTTCACCCTCTCCTGCCTGCCCGCCGACCTGGAGACGCCGGGCGACCTGGCCGAACGGCTGCCGAAGGCGTTGATCCACCACAACGTGCCCGGCGAGAAGGTGCACGCCCTGCTGTCCGAGCTGGACGCGTGCTGGGCGACGTGCGCGCCGTTCGCGCCCTACGGCCCGCGTGCGCGCTGGGTGGAGTCCGTGCGGCTGCTGGCCGAGCGCGGCTGGCCGGTGCTGGACGACCGGAAGCGGTGGCGGCTCGGCGAGGTGACCCTGCCCTGGGACGTGGTGAGTCCCTAGGCTGTGCGGAGTGGACCACGTCGACTTCGTGCAGCACCTGAGGACCCAGTACGCCGCACTGCGCGCCGCCGCGGTGGCCGCCGGGCCGGACGCGCCGGTGCCGAGCTGTCCCGAGTGGACGGTGCGGGACCTGGTGGACCACGTCGGCCTCGTCCACTCCTGGGCGTTGCGCGCCTTGCGCACCCCGGTGGACGGCGAGCGGCCGCGACCCGACGACCGCCCCGCCGACTGGGACGAGCTGCTCGCCTGGTGGGACAAGAAGGTCGCCGAGCTGGCCGACACGCTGGCCGGCGCCCCGGCGGACACGCCCGCGTGGACGTTCATCGGGCCGAAGACCTTCGGCTTCTGGTCACGCCGGCAGGCGCACGAGACCGCGATCCACCGGCTCGACGCCGAGCACGCCCGGCACGGCGCGGACGTCCCGTCGCTGCTGTTCGACGTGGAGTTCGCGGCCGACGGCGTGGACGAGTTCCTGACCCGGATGCTGCCGCGCGCCGCCCGGCGCAAGCCGGTCGAGCGGGCGGGCCGGGTGCTGTTCCACGCCGCCGACGCGGGCCGCGCCTGGGAGGTGCGCCTCACGCCCGGACAGCCGCCGGAGGTGGGCCCGATCACCGGTTCGGCGACCGACGAGGACGCCACCGCGGCCGGCACCGCCGACGCGCTGTACCGGGCGGTGTGGGGCCGGCCGAGCGGCGCCATCACATCGGGTGACAGGTCTCTGCTGGACGGGCTGCCGCGACCGTAGATACTTCCGGTCGTGCCCCTGCCTGAACGACGCTACGTGATCACCTTCGGCTGCCCCGACCGCACCGGCATCGTGGCCCGGATCTCCTCGTTCCTGGCCGAGCACGGCGGCTGGATCGTCGAGGCGGCCTACCACACCGACCCGGCCACCAACTGGTTCTTCACCCGCCAGGAGGTCCGGGCCGACTCGCTGCCGTTCGACGTGGAGGAGCTGCGGACCCGGTTCGCCGAGGTGGCCCGCGAGCTGGGCGCGCACCCCGGGTCGTGGCGGGTCGCCGACTCCGGCGAGCGCAGGCGGGTGGTGATCCTCGTGTCCAAGGAGGGGCACTGCCTGTACGACCTGCTGGGCCGGGTGGCGTCGCAAGAGCTGGACGTCGACGTGGCCGCGGTCATCGGCAACCACGCCGACCTGGCCGGGATCACCAGGGCGCACGGCATCCCGTTCCACCACCTGCCGTTCCCGGCGAACGACCCGGAGGGCAAGGCGGCGGCGTTCGCGCAGCTGCGGCAGCTCGTCGACGGGCACCGGCCGCACGCGGTGGTGCTGGCGCGGTTCATGCAGATCCTGCCCCCGGAGCTGTGCGCGGCCTGGGCCGGGCGGGCGCTGAACATCCACCACAGCTTCCTGCCGTCGTTCGTCGGGGCGCGGCCGTACCACCAGGCGCGCAGCCGGGGCGTCAAGCTGGTCGGCGCGACGTGCCACTACGTGACCGCGGACCTCGACCAGGGGCCGATCGTGGAGCAGGACGTGATCCGGGTGGACCACACCGACTCCGTCAACGACATGGTGCGCAAGGGGCGTGACATCGAGAAGGTCGTGCTGTCGCGCGGTCTGCGGTGGCACCTGGAGGACCGCGTCCTGGTGCACGGCAACCAGACCGTCATCTTCTGAGCGTTGAACTCACCCCTCCCGAACGCAGGACTCTCGCGCTCCGAACGCAGGACTCTCGCGAGAGTCGTGCGTTCGGGGCGCGAGAGTCCTGCGTTCGCGTGCCGGGAGTCGGGCGTTCGCACGTAGGCTGCGCCGGTGCGCACCGAGTACACCGACCTCGACCAGGTCCGCGCGGCGGCCGAGCTGAGGCACGCCGTCCTCGTCGGGCTCGACCTGAGCGAGGAGGAGCTGCGCGTGCCGATGGACGGCGCGCTGTTCCTCGGCTGCACGCTCTCCCCGCTCGCCCAGCGGCGCGCGGCGGCGGCCGGGGCGCTGGTGTTCCCGACCATCCCCGACCTGCCCTACGACGTGTACCGGTCGCGGCTCTACACGCCGGCCGAGCTGTTCGCCGGGTTCGACCCGGACGACCCGCTGTCCTACGCCGACACCCCCGACGCCCGGATCTACCGCCACAGCCGGACCCGGGGCCACAACCCCGACCCGCTGCACGCCCTCGCCGAACGCCTGCACGACCACGCGATCACCGAGGCGTTGGCGGACGTGCTGCCCGAACGGCCGGTCGCCGTGATGGGCGGGCACGCCCTCGGCCGCGACACGGACGGCTACCGACGTGCCGTGCGGCTCGGCGCGGCGCTCGGCGAAGCCGGGTTCACGGTGCTGACCGGCGGCGGGCCGGGCGTGATGGAGGCCGTGCCGCTCGGCGTGCGGATCGGCGTGGACGAGCCGACGTTGAAGGACCTGGCGAAGGCGCCCGCGTTCGGCGGCGACGCCGAGTCCGTCGGCCGCTGGATCGCCGCCTGCCCCACCGACCTGCCCACCTCCGACCGACCGCGCACGATCGGCATCCCGACCTGGTTCTACGGTCACGAGCCGCCGAACCCGGCGTGCGAGCTGCACGCCAAGTACTTCGCCAACTCGGTGCGCGAGGAGGGTCTGCTCACCGTCGCCGCCGGCGGCATCATCTACACGCCGGGCAGCGCGGGCACCGTCCAGGAGGTCTTCCAGGACTACTGCCAGAACCACTACGGCTCGGTCGGCCCGGCCGCGCCGATGGTGTTCCTGGGCGCGGACTTCTGGGTCGACGAGGTGCCGGCCGCGCCGCTGGTGCGGCGCCTGGCCCGGGGCCGGGAGGCCGAGCGCTGGATCCTGGTCACCGACGACGCCGACGAGGCCGTCAGCTTCCTGCGGGAGTACGCGGCGTGAGCACCCGCTGCACCACCTCGGCCGCGGCCAGGCAGAGGTCCTCGCGGTAGGCCCGGCCGATCAGCTGCACGCCCACCGGCAGCCCGTCGACCACCCCGGTCGGCACGGCCACCGCGGGCAGGCCCGCGAAGCTGGTCGCGGTGCACAGCCGCATCGCGCCGGTCACCAGGTCGTGGCCCTCGCGCGAGCGGGACTCCAGCCCCGGCTCGGGCGCCGGCGCGGTGAACACCGGCCCGAGCACCAGCGGGAACCGGTCCAGGAACTCGGCCCACGCCCGCTTCACGCCCAGCAGCACGCCGGTGAGCCGCAGGTACTCGGCGACGTCCACCGGCCCGGTCTTCGCCATCGACATCTCGATGTACCGGTGGCCCTCCGCGCCGAGCAGGGTGCGCACCACCGGCCAGCTCGGCGTGAACTCGGTCATCAGCATGGCCCCGTACGCCGACAACGCCTCGTCCAGCGCCGGCACGTCCGCTTCGACGACCTCGTACCCGGCGTCCGACAGCACGCCGGCGGCGTCCTCGACGGCGGCCCGCACCACCGGGTCGACGCCCGCGCCGCCGGGATCGGCCGCCACGGCGACCCGGCGCGGCGCCGGCGGCCCGGTCAGCGGCACGGGCACCGCCCGCGGGTCGCGCGGCGACGTGCCGGCCAGCGCCTCGAACGCCAACCGCAGGTCGCCGACGGTCCGGGCGAGCGGCCCGTCGACCACGAACAGCTGCGCGCCCAGCGGCGGGTCGTCCGGGCCGAGCCGGTGGTCGGCCGGGAACCGCCCGGAGGTCGGCTTCAGCCCGGCCACGCCGCAGAACGCCGCCGGGATGCGCACCGAGCCGCCGGAGTCGTTGCCCAGCCCCAGGCCGGCCATCCCGGTCGCCACCGCCACCCCGTCGCCGCCGCTGGATCCGCCGGGCGTGACGGCCGGGTCCCACGGGTTCACCGTGTCGCCGAACAGCTCGCTGCGCGTGTGCATGCCGGCCAACGTGAGCGTGGGCATGTTCGCGTGCCCGATCGGGATCGCGCCCGCCGCCCGCAGCCGCGCCACCGGCGGCGCGTCCAGGGGCGCCACGAAGTCCTTGAACCGCACCGCGCCGTGCGTCGTCGGCACGCCGCCGATCGCGATGCTCTCCTTCACCGTGAACGGCACCCCGGCCAACGGCCCGCGCGCGCCGTCCCGGTCGACCTGCGCCGCTTCGGTCCGCGCCTGCTCGGCCAGCACCCGCGTGATCGCGTTGACCACCGGGTTCACCTCGGTGATGCGCGCCAGGTGGCTCTCCACCAGCGCCACCGCGGTGGTCCGCCCCGAGCGCACCGCGGCGGCCTGCTCCGCCGCCGTCCAGTCCCACATGACTTCCCCCGTTCCGATGCAAGTGCATCGGATACTATCCACGGGTGCCCAAGCAGGTCGAATACGAATCCCGGCGCAGGCAGATCACCGACGCGGTGCTCCTGCTCGCCGACGAACGCGGCCTCGAAGGCGTGACCTTGAGGGATGTCGCGGCGCGCGCGGACGTCTCGATGGGCGCGGTGCAGCGGTGCTTCCGCACCAAGGAGGAGATGCTGCGCTTCGCGCTGGAGGAGGTGGGCAAGCGCGTCCTCGGGCGGGTGGGCGACACCGCCGCCGAGGCGGCACGCGCCATCGCGCTGCCCGAGCGCGCCGAAGCCAGGGTGTGGCTCGCGTTCGTCGCCCAGGCCGCCGTCAGCCCCGCGCTCGCGCCCGTCCTGCGCGCGAGCTACGCCGACCTCGAAGCCATGTTCACCAGGCTCTTCGGCGACGGTACGCGGGCGCGGGCGGTGCTGGCGCTGGCCGACGGCCTCACCACGCACGTGCTCATCGGGCACCTCACGCCCGACCAGGCGCGCGAGGTGCTCGACCGGCAGCTGGCCGGGCCGGCGGGCTAGCTGTTCTGTCCGGGGAGGTTGTGAACGGTCCGACACGTAGTCGGATGATGTTGGAATGAGGGAGGGCCTCCGGGTTCGGTGTGGATTGCGACGTCTACACCTGACCGACGGAGGCCCTCGTGACCCACGCTAACGCACCGCTGACTCCGGCGGGCAGGCTGCGCCTGGCCCGGTGTGTCGTGGAGGACCGGTGGCCGTTGCGGCGGGCCGCGGAGCGGTTCCAGGTGTCGGTGTCCACCGCGAAACGCTGGACGGACCGCTACCGCGACCAGGGTGGTGCGGGCATGGTCGACCGGTCCTCGCGTCCGCGTACGAGTCCGCGCCGCACTCCGACCCGGACCGAGCGGCGGATCGTCAAGGTGCGGGTGCTGCGCCGGTGGGGCCCGGCCCGGATCGCCTCACATCTGGGCCTGGTGTGCTCGACGGTGCACCGGGTGCTGGTCCGCTACCGGTTGGCGCGGCTGTCACACCTGGACCGGGCCACCGGTCGCGCGGTGCGGCGCTACGAACACGCCGCGCCCGGCGACCTGGTCCACGTGGACATCAAGAAGCTCGGCAACATCCCCGACGGCGGCGGCCACAGGGTGCACGGCCGGCACGCGGGTCGGCGCAAACAGCTCCGCACATCGCGATCCCGACCGGCCCCGCACGACCCACCGCCATCCCAACCTGGGCTACTCCTACCTGCACAACGCCGTGGACGACCACAGCAGGCTCGCCTACACCGAGATCCTGCCCGACGAGACCAAGGGCACCGCGACCGCGTTCTGGACCAGGGCACAGGCGTTCTTCGCCGCCCACGGCATCACGGTCAAGCGGGTGCTGACCGACAACGGGTCCTGCTACCGCTCACGCCTGTGGCACGACACCCTCACCGGTGCCGGGATCACGCACAAACGCACCCGCCCCTACCGGCCCCAGACCAACGGCAAGGTCGAACGCTTCAACCGCACCCTGCTCGACGAATGGGCCTACGCCCAGCCCTACGCCTCGGAGGCCGAACGACGAGCGGCGCTGCCGCGATGGCTGCACACCTACAATCACCACCGCGGCCACACCGCACTCGCAGGCCAGCCACCCGCCAGCCGCGTCCCCAACCTCACGGGGCAGTACAGCTAGCGGGCCAGGCCCTCGACGACCTCGGCGGTCGGCAGCTTCGCCAGCACCTCGCCGGGCACGAGGATCTTGCTGCCGCGGAGGCCGCTGCCGATGACCAGCTCCGGCGCCGCCGCCACCTCGGGCGACAGCAGCACGGGCCAGTCCTCGGGCAGGCCGACGGGCGTGATGCCGCCGTACTCCATGCCGCTGAGCGACACCGCGTCGTCCATCGGCGCGAACGACGCCTTGCGCGCGTCGATCCGCCGCCGCACGACGCCGTTCACGTCCGCGCGCGTGGTCGCCAGCACGACGCACGCCGCGTAGCGGACGGTGTCGCCGCGCTTGCCCGCCACGACGACGCAGTTCGCCGACGCCGACAGCGGCGAGCCGTAGTGCGCGCAGAACTCGGCCGTGTCCGCCAGCGCGGGGTCGATCTCCGCGACCGCGAGCCGGGCGCCGTCCGCCATCGACCGCAGCGCCGCCGCGACCGGGTCGGCGACCAGGTCGAGCCGGTCGAGCACGGGCAAGGGGGTCAGGGTTCCCGCGATGGTCCACACGCCGACCATCCTGCCGGCCGCCCTTGACGTTGACGTTGCGTCAACCCCTAACGTGGTCGGCACAGGGAGGGAGCACGGTCATGGCCTGGTCGATCGCGCAGGTCGCGCGCATGTCGAAGGTGACTTCGCGGACGTTGCGGCACTACGACGCGATCGGCCTGCTCGAACCGGCGTGGATCGGCGGCAACGGCTACCGGTACTACGAGCGCGAGCAGCTGCTCCGGCTCCAGCGCATCCTGCTGCTGCGCGACCTGGGGCTCGGCCTCGACACCGTGGCCGAGGTCCTGGACGGGCGGCACCGAACGGTCGACGTGCTGCGCAACCACGCGCGGTGGCTGGCCGCCGAGCAGGACCGGCTGGCGAAGCTGGCCCGGACCGTCTCCCGCACGATCGAGGAACTGGAAGGGGGTGACGAGGTGAAGATGGAAGAGCTGTTCGACGGCTTCGACGCCGACCGCCAGGCCCGCTACGAGGCGGAGCTGGTGGAGCGCTACGGCGAGGACGTCCAGCGGCACGTCGACGACAGCAAGAGGCGGATGCGCGGCTGGAGCAAGGCCGACGCGGACGAGTTCACGGCCGAGTGGGTCGCCGTCGGCACGGCCTACGCGGAGCTGTTCGACGCCGGCGCGGCGGTCGACGGGCCGCAGGCGCTGGACGTGACCGACCGGCACTACCGGTGGATCTGCCGCAGCTGGACCCCTGACCGGGAGTCCTACACCGGGCTGGGCCGGCTGTACGTCGACGCGCCGGAGTTCAAGTCGCAGCTGGACGCGCACGCCGAAGGCCTGGCCGAGTACGTCCGCGACGCGATCGCGGCGTACGCGCGGGCCAGGCTGTAGGGGTCCGGCGGTAGCGGACCGGGCCGCGAGCCCACGGGGAGGTGCACATCCCCGTGGACCCGGACCCGGTGCGGGTCAGATGTCCTGGAGCCCGAAGGCCTTGAGCGCCTCGCGGTTGAACGCCGGCAGGTCGCCGGGGTTGCGGCTGGTGACCAGGGTCCACCCGGCCGCGTCGCAGACCCGGACCTCCTCGTCGGCCCAGTCGGCGCCCGCGTTGCGCAGGTCGGTGGCCAGGCTCGGGAACGAGGTCAGCTTCTTGCCGCGCACCACGTCCGCCTCCACCAGCAGCCACGGCCCGTGGCAGATGGCCGCGATCGGCTTGCCCGCGGCGACGTGCTGCTTGACGAACTTCACCGCGTCGCGGTCGAGTCGGAGGTTGTCCGAGTTGGCCACGCCGCCGGGGATCACCACGGCGTCGTAGTCCATGGGATCCGCGTGCGCGAACGGCACGTCCACGTCGAACTTGTCGGCCGGCGTCAGGTGGTCGTAGGCCTGCACCTGCCCCAGCTTGGGGGCGAGCAGCCTCGGCACGGCGCCGGCCTTCTCCACGTGCTGCCAGGGCTCGGTCAGCTCGACCTGCTCGATGCCCTCCGTGTCGACCAGGAATGCGATCCTCTTCGGTTCGGCCATGGGGTTCGGCTACCCGCGCAGGAAGTCGACCAACCACGTGCGTACGTCACCGCGGTGCGTCAGCCACGACGGCACGAGCTCGAGCCGGCCGTTCGGGAACGTGGCGGCCACCTGCTCGGCCACGTCTGCGGGGTGCAGCGGGTCGGCCGTGGCGCCGATCACCAGCACCGGGGCGGTGACCTGCGCCAACACCGCGCGGTCGGCGACGGCGACCTGGCCGGGCAGCTCGTCCAGCGCGCCGTCCAGCCGGGCGAACGCCCGCCGCCGTTCCGCCTGGTAGTCGGGTGGGCCGCCGACGGCGACGATCGCCTCCTCGCGGGCGAGCACCCGCCTCGGCTCGTCCAGCACGGCGGGCAGCAGCAGCGCCACGCGGTCGAACGCGTCGGGTTCGTCGGCGAGCAGGGCCAGCAGCGCGCCCGCCGTCAACGACACGCCGACCGCCCGGGTCGCACCGGTCTCCCGGGCCGCGGCGCGCAGGTCGGCGGCGACGCGCCGGTAGGTCCAGTAGCCCTCGGGCGCGTCCGGCGCGTCACCGTGCGAGGGGAGCGTGACCACCACTTTCGTGCCCGGCAGCCCGGAGGTGGGCAGGCGGGCTTCGCCGGGTGTCGCGCCGAGGCCGTGGCCGACGAGCGTGACGGGCGCGCCGGAGCCGAAGCTCCGGTGCGTCACCACCGCGGGCCGCGCTGCACCTCGATCAGCCGGGGCCGGACGTCGACCACGTACACCGTGACCGCGACCAGCCCGGCGAGCCAGAACATGCCGCCGGCGGAGAACGGGTGGAACAGCAGCAGCGCGAACGCGCCACCGCCGGTGATGCCGAGCCACGCGGGCTTGGTCATGCGCTCGGCCGCCGTGAAGGCGTCGGCCCGCTGCGAGAGGGCGTGCGCGAAGGCGAACACGCCCATGACCAGCGCGGCGTAGTACACCGCGAACATGACCCAGGCGTCCAGGTAGAGGGGACTGAAGTCTGGGAACGTTGGCAACACATCTCCAGCCTACGTGCGCGGCGTGCTCGCGGTACAGCCGAAACGGGGCGCCCTCGTGGGGCGCCCCGTCGCGGTCGGGTCACTTGGCGCTGTCGGTCGGCTTCCTGGCCGCGGCCGGGCGGGCGCCCGCGGGCTTGGTCGCGGCGGGCTTCGCCGTCGTGACCGGCTTCGTCGCGGCGGGCTTGCGCGGCGCGGCCTTGCGGGTGGTGTCGCGCACCTCGGCGGCGACCTCACCGCCGATCTCGACCACGGTCTCGGCCAGCTTCTCGCTCGCGTCGTCCAGGTCGTCGGCGACCTTCTCGCCGACCGCGCGGGTGCGGCGGGAGACCTTGCCGAGCACGTCGTCGGCCAGCACGCGGGCGTCCGCGGCGGCGGCCTCGGTGCGCTTCTGCGCGGTGCCGACGGCCTCCTCGACCTGGTGCAGGGCCTTCTGCAGGCCCGGCTGGGTCTTCAGCTTCTCCAGCGCCTCCTCGCCGTGCTGGGCGAAGAACTGGTAGAGGTTCAGCGCGGACTGCGTGTAGGCGTCCACGACCTTGCGCAGCTCGGCCGGGTCCAGCCGGTCGCGCAGGTCCTTCTTCAGGTCGGCGGACTCGGCCGCGGTCTTCGCCGACTCGGCGCGCTCGCGGGCCTTGCCCAGCGCCTCGATGACCGCCTTGGCGGCCAGGTCGCCGGCGCCGAGGGCGGCCAGCAGGGGGGTGCGGGCGGCGGCGACGGCCTGCTCGCCCGCCTTGCGCAGCTCTTCGGTGGTGGGCAGGTTCGGCATGGAGATCACTCCTCCTTGTTCTGGGTGGCGGCGGCCGGTCCGGCCCCGCCGGCAACCGGCCGGTCGCCGGTCTTGCCGGTGGTGTTCTCCCGCCGGAACGACTCGTAGACGTCGAGCAGCACCTGTTTCTGCCGCTCGGTCAGGTCGGGGGCGGTGACGATGGCGTCCGCCAGGGCGCCGCCTTCGCGCTGCTCCAGGATCCCGGCCTCGACGTACAGCGCCTCCGCCGAGATCCGCAGCCCCTTGGCGATCTGCTGCAGGATCTCCGCGCTCGGCTTGCGCAGGCCGCGTTCGATCTGGCTCAGGTACGGGTTGGAGACGCCGGCGAGCTTGGCCAGCTGCCGCAACGAGATCTTCGCCGTGTTGCGCTGCTGGCGGATGTACTCGCCGATGTCGCGGCCGAGATCGGCCACCGCCTCGTCGATGGACTTGTCCAACTTCTGCGGCACCTCCTCGATCCGCTTCCGACGGTACGCGGAGGTGCTAGCTGCTGCAAGCGCTCTGCTAGCGATCGGGACGTGTGCTCGCCCACAGCGCTACGGTGGAGCGCGTGGACGTTGCGGCGCACCTGCGAGCACAGCTGGCCGACTCGCTGCTGACCGCCGGCGTGCTGCGCGACCCCCGCTGGGCGGACGCGTTTCGGCAGGTCCCGAGGCACGCGTTCCTGCCGGGGTTCTTCGTCCAGCGCCCCGACGGCGCCTGGGAGCCGGTGACCGCCGAGCACCCCGACCACCTCGCGCTCGCCTACCGCGACGACGTCTGCGTGACCCAGCTCGATAACGACGACCACGCGTGGCAGCAAGCACTCGTCACCGGCGCCGTGACCGGGGTACCCACCAGTTCGTCGAGCATGCCGACGATCATGGCGATCATGCTGGAGGCCCTGGCCGTCGCGCCGGGCGACCGGGTGCTGGAGATCGGCACCGGCACCGGCTACAACGCCGCCCTGCTCTGCCACGTGCTCGGCGACGCGCGGGTGACCTCGATCGACGTCGACGAGGGCGTGCTGCGGCGGGCCGAGGCGCGGCTGGCGGCCGCCGGGCACCACCCGACGTGCGTGCGGGGCGACGGTGAGCGGGGACACGCGCCGCGCGCCCCTTACGACCGCGTCCTCGGCACGTGCGCCGTGTCGCGCGTCCCCGCGGCGTGGCTGGAGCAGACCGCGCCCGGCGGGGTGATCGTGACCACGTTCAACCGGGCCATCGGCGCCGGCCTGGTGCGGCTGACCGTGCGCGACGGGCAGGCCACCGGTCGCGTGCTGGCGGAGGACGGGCGGTTCATGCCGTTGCGCGCGCACCGGCAGGCGTGGGCGGACGAGGCGCTGCTGGGGGCGCTGACCGAGGAGCCGACCACGTCCCGCACGACCCTGCTGTCCTCGCGCAGCGTGCTCGACCCGGCCGGCGGCTTCGAGTTCTTCGCCGGGCTGGCGCTGGCCGGGGTGGCGGTGGCGGCCGACCCGGTCCGCCTCGTGCACCGCGACGGCTCGTGGGTCCGGCACCGCGGCGCGGTCGTGGACCAGGGCGGGCCGCGGGCGCTGTGGGACGTCGCCGAGGCCGCCTACCGGCAGTGGCGGGCGCTGGGCCGACCCCGCCGCGACCAGTTCGCCTTCACCGCGACGCCGACGGCGCAGCACTTCGCCCTGGACGGCACCGACCTGACCTGGCCGCTCCCGTGAACCCCCCGCCGCGCGTGTCCTACGTCCAGAACACGCGTGTCCTACGTTCGGAACGGCCGTGTCCTGCGTTCGGAACACCCGAGTTGAACGCTCGGCGCGCGCAGTCGGCCGTTCAGTCGAGCAGCTCCTCCAGGAAGCTGCGCTTGCGCCGCGGGTAGTACGGCTGCGGCGCGTAGTACACGGCGGGCGGCGGCGCGGCGGGCGCGGCGCCGGGCGGCGGCTGGTACGGCGGCGGCGGACCGGTCTGCGTGCCGGGCGGCGGCTGGTAGGGCGGGGGCGGACCGGCGGGAGGCGCGGGAGGCGCGGCCGGCGCGGCCTGCGCGGCGGCGTGCTGCGGATCGGCGGCGGGCTGCGACCCGTCCTCCACCGGCGTGTCGCCGTCGACCGGCAACGTCCCCTCGATCGGCACGACCGCCGTCGGCGCCGCAGCCGGCACGGGCACCGGCACCGGAACGGGCACCGGCACACCCTCCGGCCGGTAGGGCTGCGCGTAGTGCGCCCGCTCGGCGGCGATGATCTGCTCCAGCTCGCCGCCGTCCAGGAAAACGCCCTTGCAGTTCTCGCACTGCTCGATGTGCACGGAGCCACGGCTGATGGTCCGCATGAGGTCCTGGCATTTCGGGCAGATCACGCCTTCGAGGGTACGCACGACACAGGGGTCACCGCGTCACCACCATCCGTGACCGGTCAGTCATGATGCGGTGGTGTCCAGATTCCGCCAACGGGCCGTGCTCACGGGGTGCGTGCTGGCCGCCGTGCTCGCCGCGGCCGGGCTGTTCGTCACCGACTACGGCATCGACCCCGAGCTGTGGCTGTCCGGCCTCGCCCTCGGCTTCCTGGCGCTGCTCGCGGCGCTGGACCCGTGGCTGCACCGCAGGCGGGCCGCGGGCCTCGCCACGGACGACAACCTCGACGCCGCCGCGAGCGCCCTGGCCCGCGCCCTGCACGCGCAGTGGAACGAGGAGTGCCGCGCCCGCGGCCTGCCGGAACACCTCCTCGACCTGCACTGGAGCGCCGTGCGGGGCGAGCCGGGGCACAGCGACGCGGTCGTCCGCGCGTTCCAGCGCGAGCACCGCATGGTGTTCCTCGGCGAGCCCGGCGCGGGCAAGAGCACGACCGTGATGCTGCTCACGATCGGCCTGCTCGACCGCCTCGTGGACGGCCCGGTGCCGGTCCTGCTGCCACTGTCCACGTGGAACCCGGAGGCGGAGGACGTCCGCACCTGGATGACCCGGCGGCTGTACGAGGACCACCCGGCGCTGCGCAACACCGAGCTGTACGGCAGCTACGCGGGCGACCTGCTGGTGGAGCAGCGCCGCGTGTTCCCGGTGCTCGACGGCCTCGACCAGATCCCGCCCGAACGGCGCGCGGACGCGCTGGACCGCATCAACCGCGCGTTCCCCGGCAACCACCCGCTGGTGCTGACCAGCCGGACCGACGAGTTCGCCGAGCTGACCGCCACCGTGCCGAACGCGCAGGTGGTGGAGCTGCAACCGGTGGACCTGGAGGAGGTGGCGGGCTACCTGCGGTCGGTGTCGGACCCGGTGACGGCGGCCCGCTGGGAGCCGGTCTTCCTGCACCTGCGCGCCGAGCCGGACGGTCGGCTGGCCGAGTCGCTGTCCACGCCGCTGGCGGTGTGGCTGGCGGGCGTCGTCTACGGGTACGGCGAGCCGAGCGAGCTGCTGGACCGCACCCGGTTCCCCGACCGGGTCGCCATCGAGGACCACTTGGCGGACCTGCTGGTCAGCGGCGCGTTCGGTGATCGCGGGGTGGCGCACCAGGCCCGGGCCAGCCAGGTCTGGCCGAGGGACAGGGCGGCCCGCTGGCTGGCGTTCCTGGCCGGCGAGATGCGCCGGCGCGGGGTGCGCGAGCTGGGCTGGTGGGACCTGCGCCGCTCGGTCGGCACCACGTGGCTGGCGCTGCTCGGCGCGGTCACGCTCGGCGCGATCGGCGGTTTCGGCGTGGCCTGGCTGATGGCCTACGCGAGCACGCCGAGGCTGGCGCCGATCACCGGCCTGGCCGCCGGGCTCGCGGTGGCCGTGGCGGCGCTGTACGCGTCCGGGCACCGCGCGGTGAAGCCCCGGCTCGGGGTGTGGCGCAGCCTGGTGGTGGTCAGCGGCGTGCTCGGCACGGCGGCCGGCCTGGTGTTCGGCGCGCTGTACGGGCTGTCGGCCGGCCTGGTCGTCGGCCTCGGCATCGCGGTGGCGGTGGCGCTGCGGTTCGGGTTGGGCAGCACGGCCGAGCTGAGCCACCCGTCCAGTCCGAAGTGGACGATGGCGCGGGACCGGATCGCGGTGTGGACCGGGTCGCTGGTGCTGGCCGTGGTGTTCGGCGCGGCGGCCGGGCTGGTGTTCGGGCCGAGCCAGTCGGGCATGGTCGGGCTCGGCCTGGCGTGCGGGCTGATGCTCGGCTTCACGCTGTCCGTGCTGCACCTGCGCTGGTGGTGGTTCACCGTGGCGCGGATCTGGCTGGCCGCGCGGGGCAAGCTGCCGTGGGAGCTGATGGTGTTCCTGGAGGACGCGCGCAAGCTCGGCGTGCTGCGGCAGGCGGGCGCGGCCTACCAGTTCCGGCACGCGCTGGTGCAGGACCGGCTGGCGGGCGCGCGCCCGTCCCAGGTCACGTCAGACGCTTAGCCCGCGCAGCCGGCCGATGGCCTCGTCCAGCACCTCGTCGCGCTTGCAGAACGCGAACCGCACCAGGTGCCGCCACTGGTCCGGGTGGTCGGTGAACACCTGCACCGGCACGGCGGCCACGCCGATCCGGCCCGGCAGCTCGCGGCACAGCTGCGCGCCGTCGGTGAAGCCGAGCGGCCGGACGTCCGCGGTGATGAAGTACGTGCCCTCGCTGGGCCGCACCGCGAACCCGGCCTCGGCCAGGCCAACGGCCAGCCGCGACCGCTTGTCCTGCAACGACGTGCGCAGGCCCTCGACCCACTCCAGCTCGTGGCGCAGCGCGTGCGCCACGGCCGGCTGGAACGGCGCCCCGCCGACGAAGGTCAGGAACTGCTTGGCCGCGCGCGCCGCGCCGACCAGCTCGGCCGGACCGCACGCCCAGCCGATCTTCCAGCCCGTGCAGTTGAACGACTTGCCCGCGCCGGAGATCGTCACGGTCCGCTCGGCCATGCCCGGGAACGTGGCCAGCGGCACGTGCGCGAGGCCGTCGAAGACCAGGTGCTCGTACACCTCGTCGGTGATCGCCACCAGGTCGTGCTCGACGCACAGCGCGGCGACGGCCGCCAGCTCCACGTAGTTGAACACGGTGCCGGTGGGGTTGTGCGGCGAGTTGAGCAGCAGCGCCCTGGTCTTCGGGCCGATCGCGGCGCGCAGCGCGTCGACGTCGAGCCCGAGCCGACCGGTGCCCGGCTCCTCGACCAGCCCCACCGTGCGGCGGGTCGCGCCGGCCAGCGCCACGGACGCCGCGTAGGAGTCGTAGTAGGGCTCGATGAGCACGACCTCGTCACCGGGCTCCACCAGCGCCAGCAACGTGGCCGCGATGGCCTCGGTGGCGCCTACCGTCACCAGGACCTCGGTGTCGGGGTCGTAGTGGGTGCCGTAGCGCGCGCGGTGCTCGGAGATCGCCTGGCGCAGCTCGGGCATGCCCGGGCCGGGCGGGTACTGGTTGAGCCCGCCGTCGATCGCGGCCTTGGCCGCGGCGAGCATCCCGGCCGGTCCGTCGGTGTCCGGGAAGCCCTGCCCGAGGTTCACCGCCCCGGTGCGCGTGGCCAACGCCGTCATCTCGGCGAAGATCGTCGAGGTGAACGGCCTCATCCTGGTGACTAGCGCTGGTGCCCGCACAAGGCCGAATCTTCACGGACAATGGCGGCGTGGAGCAACTGACCCCCGCTGACCAGCTCAAGCGCCAGGGCCTGCGCCGGATGAAGCTCGTGGCGACCGGCTTCTTCCTGGCCGCGACGGTGATCTTCGTCGTGGCCCTGCTGTTCGAGGACGGTGGCCCGGCGTGGCTCGGCTACGTCCGCGCGGCCGCCGAGGCGGGCATGGTCGGCGCGTTGGCCGACTGGTTCGCCGTGACCGCGCTGTTCCGCCGGCCGCTCGGCCTGCCGATCCCGCACACGGCGATCATCCCGACCCGCAAGGACAGCTTCGGCGACGCGCTCGGGTCGTTCGTCGGGACGAACTTCCTGTCCGAGGCGGTGGTGCGGGACAAGCTGCGGCGGGCGGGCATCGGCCGGCGGCTCGGCGAGTGGGTCGCCCGGCCCGAGCACGCCGAGCGGGTGACGTCCGAGCTGGCCAACGTGGTGAAGGGCGCGGTGACCGTGCTGCGCGACGACGACGTGCAGGCCGTGGTCGAGCAGGCGCTGGTGCGGCGGTTGGTCGACCGGCCGTGGGGCCCGCCGCTGGGCAAGCTGCTCGGCCAGGTGCTCACCGACGGCGCGCACCACAAGCTCGTCGACCTGGTGTGCGACCGGGCGTACGACTGGGTGCGGGACAACTACGACAAGGTCATGGGCGTGGTGTCGGACCGGGCGCCGACGTGGTCGCCGAAGTTCGTCGACTCGCTGCTGGGCGACAAGGTGTACACCGAGCTGCTGAACTTCGCGTGGGCGGTGAAGACCGACGTCAACCACCCGATGCGGCTGGCGGTGGACCAGTTCCTGATCGAGTTCGCGGGCGACCTGCGCACCGACCCGGCGACCATGCAGCGGGCCGAGCAGGTCAAGCAGCAGATCGTGGACCACCCGGACGTGCAGCGGGTGATCGGGTCGGCCTGGGGCACGGCGAAGAAGATGCTGCTCGACGCGGCCGAGGACCCGTCGTCCGAGCTGCGCAAGCGCGTGCGCGAGGGCCTGATGACGTTCGGGCAGCGGATGGTCGAGGACGAGTCGCTGCGCGACAAGGTCGACGGGTGGCTCGAAAGCGCGGCCGGGTACGTGGTGACCAACTACCGCGACGAGATCACCACGCTGATCACGGACACCGTCGAGCGCTGGGACGCCGAGGAGACCTCGCGCAAGATCGAGCTGCAGGTCGGCCGCGACCTGCAGTTCATCCGGATCAACGGCACGGTCGTCGGCGCGCTCGCGGGCCTGGCGATCTACACCGTCGGTCAGCTCCTGACGTGACCTGAGCGTTCGACCCGGGTGTCGCGGACGTGGGACACGCGCGTTCCGAACGCAGGACTCTCGCGAGGGTCCTGCGTTCGGGCACGGCGGGTCCCGCGGTCAGCTCACGCTCAGCGCGCGGCGTTCCCGCCAGTTGCGCGCCTTCTCCCGGTTGCCGCACGTCTGCATCGAGCACCAGGTGCGCGAGCGGTTGCGCGAGCGGTCGAAGAACGCCCACCGGCAGTCGTCCGCCTGGCAGATCTTGAACCGCTCCCACGACCCGAGCACGGCCAGCCGGGCCGCCGCGCCGAGCACCGCGCCGAGCGCGTCGGTGCTGGACATGGTCGGCACGCCGTGGCTGAGGTCGACGCGGATCAGGCCCGCGACGGGGGTGGGATCGGGTCCGTCGTGCCGTTCACCCAGCGAGGCCCGCAGCGAGGCGCGGACGGCGCGGACCTCCTGCGGGTCGCCCGCCCGGCCCAGGCCGCGTTCGGTGACCCACGCGCGCCAGGCGGCGGCGCTGTCCAAGACGTCCGTGCCGAGTTCGAGGTCCCGGGTGTTCAGGAAAGCGAGCAGCAGCTCCACATCGTGTTCCGCATCGCCGGCTCGACCCTGCGTGAAAGCCGCGTGGTCCCAGCCGGCCGCCAGACCAGTCACCCCTCCACTGTAGGCGTCGGAGCCTCGTGATGTGGCGAAGTAACCGGCAAATCATCACCATCGGTTACTCCCACTGCCCGGTCGGACCAACGGTCCCCGTGCTCCGATCGGGCTATGAACCGTGTGTATACCTCGTGTGTATAGTGCCCGGCATGTCGATCGGACACACCTTGCTGGGACTGCTCGAAAAAGGTCCGCGGCACGGCTACGACCTGAAGAAGGCCTACGACGAGCGCTTCGGCCAAGACCGGCCGCTGCACTACGGGCAGGTGTACACCACGCTGTCGCGCCTGCTCCGCAACGGCCTGGTCGAAGAGGCGGGCGTCGAGTCCGGCGACGGCCCGGAGCGCAAGCGGTACGCCATCACCGACGCCGGCGTGACCGACGTCGAGCACTGGCTGGGCACGCCCGAGAAGCCGGAGCCCTACCTGCAGAACACGCTCTACACGAAGGTCGTGCTGGCGCTGCTGTCCGGTCGCAGCGCGGACGACGTGCTCGACGCGCAGCGCGCCGCCCACCTGGCCACGATGCGCGACCTGACCAAGCGCAAGGCCGGCGGCGACCTGGCCGACCAGCTGATCTGCGACCATGCCCTGTTCCACCTCGAAGCCGACCTGCGCTGGCTGGAGCTCACCGCCGCGCGCCTCGGCCGGCTCAAGACGGCGGTGACCAAGTGAGCGACGACCCGGTGACCGGCGACCTGACCGGCGGCGACCCGACGATCGGCGGCCCGACGATCGGCGACGCGCCCAACGGCACGGACCAGACCCGCGTGCTGCTGGAGGCCGTCGACCTGCACAAGTCGTTCGGCCCCACGCCCGCGTTGGACGGCGCCGGCCTGAAGGTGCGCGCGGGCGAGGTGGTGGCCGTGATGGGGCCGTCCGGCTCCGGCAAGTCCACCCTGCTGCACTGCCTGGCCGGCATCCTCACGCCGGACCGGGGCACGGTCCGCTACCGCGACGTGGAGCTGAGCGCGATGGGCGACGGCGCGCGCAGCGAGCTGCGGCGCACCGACTTCGGCTTCGTGTTCCAGTTCGGCCAGCTGGTGCCGGAGCTGACCTGCCTGGAGAACGTGGCGCTGCCCCTGCGACTGGGTTCGGTGAAGCGCAAGGAGGCCGAGTCGCGGGCCCGCGAGTGGCTGGACCGGCTGGAGGTCGCCGACGTCGCGGACAAGCGCCCCGGCGAGACCTCCGGCGGCCAGGGCCAGCGGGTCGCCGTCGCGCGCGCCCTCGTCACGGGACCGCGCGTGGTGTTCGCCGACGAGCCGACCGGCGCGCTCGACTCGCTCAACGGCGAGCGCGTGATGCAGCTGCTGGTCACCGCGGCGAAGGAGACCAACGCGGCCGTGGTGCTGGTGACGCACGAGGCGCGGGTGGCGGCCTACTCCGACCGCGAGGTCGTGGTGCGCGACGGCAAGTCCCGCGAGATGGAGCCGGTCAGGTGAGGCTCTGGTTCGCCGACCTCGCGCTCGGCGTCCGGCTGGCGCTCGGCGGCGGGCGCACGTCGTGGGTGCGGCTGGCGCTGACCGGCGCGGGCATCGGCCTCGGCGTGGCCGTGCTGCTGGCCGCGTCGTCGGTGACGACGGTGCTCACCGAACGCGCGGAGCGGCAGTCCGCGGCCGGGCCCGTCGTCGACGAGAACGCGTCGCGCGGGCAGGCCTCGGGCGACGTGCTCCACATGACGTTCTGGAACACCGACTACCGCGGCGTGGCGATCACCGGGAACTTCGTGCGCGGCACCGGGCCGGGCGCGCCGGTGCCGCCGGGCGTGTCGAGGGTGCCCGGCGACGGCGAGATCTTCGTCTCGCCCGCCTTGGCGGAACTGCTGGCCGGGCCGGACGGCGAGCTGCTGCGGGCGCGGTTCCCGCAGCAGGTGGTCGGCACCATCGCCCAGGGCGGCTTGATCGCCCCGCACGACCTGAAGTTCTACGCGGGCGACGCGTCCGTCGGGCACGACGGCGAGAACGCCATCATCGGCTTCGGCGGCGAGGTCACCGATCGCGAGCTCGAACCGGTGCTGATCCTGCTGATCATGGTCGGGTCGGTCGCGCTGCTGTTCCCGGTGCTGGTGTTCGTCGGCATCACCACCCGCTTGGCGGGCGCCGAGCGGGACCGCAGGCTGGCGGCGTTGCGACTGGTCGGCGCGGGCTCGCAGCGGGTGCGCCGGATCGCGGCCGGCGAGGCGCTGCTCGGCGCGTTCGTCGGGCTGGCGGTCGGCGCGGCGCTGTTCTCCACCGCGCGGCAGTTCGTCGAGGAGATCCAGCTCCTGGGGATCAGCGTGTTCGTCGACGACCTGACGCCGTGGCCGCCGCTGGCGGTGCTGATCGCGGTGCTGGTGCCCGTCATGGCGGTGCTGACGTCGGTGATCGCCATGCGCCGCACGGTGGTCGAGCCGCTGGGCGTGGTGCGCCGCACGAAGCCGGTGCGGCGGGTGCTCTGGTGGCGCGTGGTGCCGATCGCCCTCGGCGTGGCCGCGCTGCTCACCCAGGCGGGCGCGTTCGGCGGTGAGGTGGTCCAGGGGTCCGACGTGCTCGTGATCGGCGGGGTCATCCTGCTCCTGCTGGGCATCCCGGTGCTGCTGCCGTGGGTGGTGGAACGCGCGGTCGGCCGGCTGCGCGGCGGCGCGCCGTCGTGGCAGCTGGCGATCCGCAGGCTGCAACTGGAGAGCGGCACGGCGGCGCGCGTGGTCGGCGGGGTGGCCGTGGTCCTGGCGGGCGGGATCGCCCTGCAGTCCGTGCTGGCCAGCACGCAGACCAGGATCGTGGACCGGCCGACCCCGGAGGCGGACAAGGGCCGCATCGTGGTCAGCCTCCAGGACTCGCCGCCCGACGCGACCGATCGCACCGCGGACCTGCTGGCCCGGTCGGCGGGCGTGCAGCGCGCGCTCCCGATGCGGACCGTGACGTTCCAGACGGGCCCGAACGAGTTCCACATGGCGACGGTCGGCAGCTGCGAGGCGCTGCGGACGCAGGCGGCGCTGCCGGGCTGCCGGGACGGCGACACCTTCTACGTCGACCCCGGCTCCTCACGCGGCTCCGACCGCCCGAAGCTCGAGCCGGGGCAGGAGGTCTCGGTGCTCCTGTACTCCGACAGCGGCGAGCAGGAGGGACCGAAGTGGACGGTCCCCGCGTTCACCGAGGTCGCCCGGCCCGACGACACGTCCATGTACCGGTACGGCCTGCTGGTCACGCCGGCGGCGGCGCGGGACCTGCCCGTCGACCCCGACAACGCCAGCGTGCTGGTGCAGGTGGACCCGGACCGGCCGGACATCGCCGAGCACGTCCGCAACGCCCTGGCCCCGATGACGTGGCGCGCCTACACGTCGTACTTCGGCGAGGTCGACGTGACCGAACGGGTCAAGGAGTTCGAGAGCATCCGGCAGGCGTTGCTGGCCGGTTCGCTGGTCACGCTGCTGCTGGCGGGCGCGAGCCTGCTCGTGCTGGCGCTGGAGCAGGTCCGCGAGCGCAGGCGGCCGCTGGCCGTGCTGGCGGCGAGCGGTGTGCCGCGCGGCGCGCTGAGCCGCTCCCTGCTCTGGCAGAACGCCGTGCCGCTGCTCCTGGCGCTCGTCGTGGCCGTGGGCGTGGGCGGCGGCCTGGCGGTCTTGCTGCTGCGGATCATCTCCGCGCCGATCGTGCTCGACTGGGCCGGGATCGGGCTGCTCAGCGGCGCGTCCGCGCTGCTGGTCGTGATCGTGACGCTGCTGTCGCTGCCGTCCCTGCGACGGGCCACCGGCGCCCTCGGCCTGCGTTCCGAGTAGGTCCGAGGGGGTGTCGCCGCCCCTGACGCCCCCAAGCCCGGGGCGGCGACGCCATCTCAGTCGGCACCCCGAAGCCACGTCCGGGCGCTCCGAGACGTCTGAAGAGGTGTGACCCCCATTCCCCACCACCCCCACCACGTCACCCGCGCGGGCGGCCGGAGCGTGCGCCGATGAGGTGGGCCGCCGACCTGGTCCTCGGCATCCGGCTGGCCGTCGGGGGCAGCCGGACGTCGTGGGCCAGGTTGGCGCTCACCGCCGCCGGCGTCGGCCTCGGCGTCACCGTGCTGCTGCTCGCCGCCTCGATCGGTCCCGCGCGGGAGGCCAAGGCGCAACGCGTCCACTCCGCCTCCGTCCACCCGGTCGGGTCCGCCCCGGTCGGCTCGGCGGCGGGGGACGCGAAGCTGAAAGCCCGCCACGTCGGCGTTTCCTGGCAGGGCCGCCGCATCACCGGCGTGGAACTCGCCGCCACCGCGCCCGACGCGCCCGCGCCGCCCGGCGTCGGCCGCGTCCCGGGACCGGGCGAGCTGGTCGTCTCACCCGAGCTGCTCGACCTGATGCGCACCGAAGACTCGGTCCGCGCCCGGTTCCCGGAGAGCGTGATCGGCGTGATCGCCGACGCGGGCCTGCCGAGACCGAAGTCGCTGATCTTCTACGCGGGCCTGCCCGAGGCCCACCTCGACGGCGCCTACCCGGCCACCGGCTTCGGCAGCGACCAGCCGCCCGCCACCCTGCCGCCGGTCTACCGGCTGCTGATGGTCGCCGCGATCAGCGCCCTGCTCGTGCCGCTCGGCATCTTCGTCCTGGTCGCCACCCGCCTCGGCGCGACCGGCCGGGCGCAGCGCCTGGCCGCGATCCGGCTCGTCGGCGCGTCGCGCACGCAGATCCGCTGGATCGCGAGCGGCGAGACGTTGACCGGCGCGGTGCTCGGGCTGTTCGTCGGCGTGGCGCTGTTCTTCGCCGCCCGGCCGCTGGCCCGGTTCATCGAGGTCGAGGGAGTCGGCTTCTTCCCGACCGACCTGCTGCCCGACCCGCTGCTCGGCGCGCTGATCGCGCTGGGCGTGCCGGTGGTGGCCGTGCTGTCGGCGCTGTTCGCCCTGCGCACGGAGGACGTCGGCCCGCTCGGCCTGTCCCGCGCCGTCGAACTGCCCCGGCACCGCGCGTGGTGGCGGTTCGGGCTGATCGGCGCGGGCGCCGCGCTGATCACGGCGATCTCGGCGATCGGCAGCTACTGGCAGGTCATGACCGACACCCGGTTCGCCGTCGCGCTCGGCATCGGCATCGCGCTGGTCCTCGCGGGCACGGGCGCGGTGCTGCCCTGGCTCGTCGGCAAGGTCGCCCACCGGGTCGAACCGGAGGGCGTCGCGCCGCTGCTCGCCCTGCGGACCCTCCGCTTCGACGCGGGCACGCCACGCGTGCTGTCCGGCGTGGTCGTGGTGCTGACCGGCTCGTTGACGTTGCAGGTCCTGCTCGGCGTGGCGGCCCAGCTCACCGCCTCGCCCCCGTCGGACACCCCCGACCGGTGGGTGCTCGACCTGCCGCAGCACTCCTCGGTGCGGTCGCTGGAGGAGGCGATCGCGCTGGTCGGCGGCGTGCGCCAGGTCAGCGAAGTGCGCCTGCACACGATCGAGGGCGCCGGCGGTGGTGTCGTCACCAGCACCGACTGCGTCGAGATCGCCGAGCGCCTCGACGTGGCGGACTGCGTGACCGGCTCCGCGTACCTGGCGGGGTGGGTGGCGAAGTCGGAGCCGAAGGCCGGCGACGAGGTCAGGGTCAACGGGCGGGACTGGGTCGTGCCGCCGTACCGGAAGGTCCGCGGCGACCTCTTCGGGCTCGTCGTGGCGGGAGGCGCCGATCCCGTGCTCGCCTCGACACCGCCGACCGAGCTGGTCGTGCGCGGCGACCCCGACGAGTCGTTCGGCGACCGCCTGCTGGCCGCCACCGGCCGCGCCGACCGGGGCGTCACGCTGCGCCGCCAGTCCGAGGCCGGGCAGGTCGAGCTGTACTCGTCCCTGCGCAGCGGCGTCATCGGCGGCTCGGTGCTGCTCACCCTGCTGGCCGTGATCGGGCTCGCGGCGGCGGCCGTCGACCAGGTCTTCGAACGCCGCCGCCCCACCGCGGTGCTGGTCGCGAACGGCGTGCCACCGAAGGTCCTCGCGGTGTCCGCGCTGTGGCAGTCGGCGATCCCCGCGGCGCTCGGCATCGGCCTGGCCGTCCCGATCGGCCTCGGCACGGCGTGGCTCGTCGCGCCGTCCGGGCGGTTCCGGGTCGACTGGACCGAGATCGCCACCACCGTCACCGCCGCGGCGGTCGTCGTGCTCGTGGTGTCGCTGTGCACGGTGCCCGCGCTGCGCTCGGCGATCCGCCCGGCCGTCCTGCGAACCGAGTAGCGACGCACGGGAACGACCTCCGGTTCCGCCGGCCACACCATCGAGCGGCGCCGGTATCCCCAGGTCAGACCGGGTGCTCTGAAGGAGCATGCACGATCGGGACAACACTGAGCTGCTCATCCGCGCCGGCTGCGGCGACGCCGCCGCGTGGCACGAGATCGTCCGCCGGTACGCGCGCCTGGTGTGGGCCGTGCCGCGCTCGCACCGGCTGGGCCCGGAGGACGCGGCCGACGTCTGCCAAGCCACCTGGCTCGCCCTGGCCGAGAACCTCGCCCGCATCCGCCGCCCCGAGCGGCTGGGCGCCTGGCTGGTCACGACCACCCGCCGCGAGACGCTGACCGTGCTGCGGCTGCGCGGTCGGGAGGTGCCGCTGGAGGTGTGGGAAGCGGCCGACGACGGGCCGACGACGGAGGACCGCGCGCTGGCCCGGGACACCGGGCTGTGGCGGGCGTACGCGACCCTGACCGACCGCTGCCGGGAGATCCTGCGACTGGCGGCGTTCGCGCCGGAGCTGTCGTTCACGCAGGTCGCCGAAGCGGTCGGGATCCCGGTCAACAGCCTGGGCGCCACCCGCGGCCGGTGCCTGGCCGTGCTGCGCCGCCGCCTCGGCGCGGAGGCGTCGCGGTGATCGGGCTGGAGCACGCGTCGACCGACCGGGAACTGCTGGACGCCCTCGCGCAGCTGGTGGACGACCTCGACCCGATGCCGGTGTCGCTGGCCGCGCGGGCGTGCTCGGCGCTGGGCGAGCGCACCGACGCGCTCACCCTGGCCCCGTCGTTCGACTCGGTGCGCGTCGAGCCGCTCGGGCCGGCCCGCCGGATGGCGTTCGCCGGGCTCGACCTGCGGCTCTCGCCGGCGGCCGGCGGCCTGGACGTCACCGGGACCGCCGCGGTCGGCGCCCTCGTGGTCGCGCGGTGGCCGGGCGGGCAGGTGACGGCGGAGGTCGACGCGGCGGGCCGGTTCCACGTCGGGCGGCTGCCCTTCGGACCGGTCAGGTTCGTGCTGCGCGGTGTGGACGCCTCGGGCCGCGAGCACGCCACGCCGTGGTTCGTCGCGTGACGGACCAGACGGCGCGGCGGGCAGTCACCGTCCGACCTGTCGTCACCTACTTGAGTGACGCCCGAACAGGTGGAACGGACCACTGGTACCGAATCCGCCGGTCAGGCGTTCAGGATCGGTCCACAGCGGACCCGGCGCGGGCGTCCACAACGGACATTTCACGTCGTCACCCCCTGGGGTGGGCACGACGGACCGTGGTCGCGGACGGGTGGGGCGACACGGACAGCCGCACCGCACCGCCCTTCCGAGCGGTTTCCGCCGGAGAACGTTCGAAAATGCGGTTCCCAGTGCTAGACATAGCAGAACGTCGACCTCGAACGGTCCGTCCCGTTCGCCTCACCGGAACGGTGGTGATCCACAGTGGCAACTCCCGACGCGGTGCGCCTGGGTGGCTCGCTGCTGCTCCGGACGCTCGCCGTCAGCGGGCTGGCGGCGGCGGCGTGGTTCGTGTGCGCCGGGGTCGCGACCGCGGGCGAAGACCACCCGGACGAGGCAGCGAAGACCCTCGACTCGGTGAACGTGGCGATCGACGCGCAGCAGGCGGCAGCGGCCGACCTGATCGCGTCGGCCGTGCCCGCCGACGCGGCGCCGTTCACCACCGTCGCGGTCATGCCACAACCGGCCGAGCCACCGTCGCTCGTCGGGGTGGCGCTGCCCGGGTTGGCGTCCCGACCGGCCGTCCTGCCCGTCGCGCCCGAGCCGGAACCGGACGCCGACCGGGACGAGGAGCCGTACCCGGAGTCGACCGCGGACGGTCTCGGCCACACCGGCGGGTACAGCCACAGCGGTGGCTACTCGAGCGGTTACCGCTACTCCGGCGCGGTGTCGAACACGATGCCCGTGCCGCTGTACGAGGCGAAGGTGGCCGAGAAGGCCGCCGCGCGCGCGGTCGCCGTCGACGCCCCGCGGCCCGTTCCCCTGCCCGTGGTCGTCCCCGTGCGCGGGAACGACCAGCCCGTGCCGACCGCTTCACCGTCACCGGCCGTCTCCCAGGTCGCCCCGGACGCCGAGGTGATCTGGGAGGCGCCGGCGCCGAACGCGCCCGCGCCGACGCCGAAGCAGGCGCCCGCCCCGAGCGCGCCGACGGCGTCCTCGGGCGGTGCGGACAGCGGCGGCGGTGGCCACCGGGGCGGCGTGACCGCGTCGTTGACCGGGCAGGCGGACCCGAAGCCGTTGGCCGCGTGGTCGGCCGAGCAGTGGGACGACGGCCGGTCGCCGGGCAGCGTCCCGGGGCTGCCCAGCACCTCACCCGACTGAGGTCCGACGGGATCCGTGTGCCCTGAGCACGCGTGACCGCACACCGTCCGACCAGTCGTTTCGCGCACCTCACGTGTCACTGACGCCTGTCGCGCACCACCCATGGGTTCCCGTCCTGCCAACCGCGCCCTGGCAGGACGGGCCAGGTCCCGTCGCCGCGCTGCCCCCGCGAGCGTTGGGACCGAACGGGAACCTGCGGCAGGGGACGCCTATCCCTGGAGCGTCCCCGCCGCAGGTCCACGAACCGCCGCCGTCGGGCTCCGGCTCACCGAGGGGCTGCGCCGGATCCCGACGGCCCGGACTAACACGATCGGGTGGTCCTCACCCGAAAATGTACGGAAACACTGTTACCGCCCCTCGGTTAAACCATGAGGACCCCCGCCAACCACCCCCCGCATCCCCGAACCCACCCGCCCCACCGCCCCACCCCAACCCCACGCCCGACCATCCCCACTCCCCGCCCCGCCCCCGAGCACCAGCACCTCACCGCCCCACCACCGCCCCGGCCCACGTGCGGCCGCCCGCCCCGCCCCGCCGCTAGACGAGTAATGTGTAAGTCGGTCAGTGGTCGTAGGCGGTCAGGGACCGGGTGACGGGTCGGCCGGTGGCGCGGTTGTGCCAGATGGCGGCCGTGAGTGCCAAGAGCCGTTGGGCGATGCGGACACCGACGCCCTCGATGGTGCGTCCGCCATGCTGTTCCAGGTCGAGTTGGCCTTTGAGCGTGTCGTTGACCGACTCGATGAGCTGGCGGACGGCTTTGAGCAGCGGCTCGCCGGGGTGCGGAGTCCGGTTGCGGTAGGACGGCCGGATCAACCGGAGCCCGCGTTCGGTGAGGTAGTGGTCGAGTTCGGCGGAGACGTAGCCCTTGTCGGCGATGATCAGCAGACCGGGTCGGTCGGTGAGCAGGTGGGGTTCGTGGTCGCAGAGCGCCATGAGCACCTGGCGCTCGTCGATCTTCGGATCGGCCAGTGCCCAGGCGATCGGCAAACCGGCCGGGGTGCAGACCAGGTGCAGCCGCAGGCCCCAGAACCAGCGTGAGTGCGAGCGGCAGAAGCCGTACTTCGCCCAGCCGGCCAGCTCAGAGCGCTTCACGGTGGGCAGGGAGCGTCCGCATTCGACCGGGGTGGAGTCCACGATCCAGGTGGTGTCGGTCCACAGGTCGGTGTCGGCCGCCAACCAGCGCATGACCTGCTTGACCAGTGGTAACGCGGCGCGCAGTCGGCGGTTGTAGCCGGACTGGCCGGGCAGGTACCGGAACGCGCCGGGCATCCGGACGGGCAGGAACCGCAGCCACCGGGCCTCGGAGGTGAACCCGAGCAGCGCCTGGGCGACCGCGAGGGTGACCAGCTCCGCGTCGGTCAACTTCGGCGGTCTGCCCACGCGGGTCCTGCCCGCCAGGTGATCGTCGATCTTGACGTAGAGTGCGGTCAGAAGGGTGTTCAGGTCTGTCGTCACAAACGGATCTTGAACACCCTTCGTCCGTCTCCGGACACCGCCCCGACTTGCGCATTACTCGTCTAGGCGACCGGCACGGCGAGGTCGGCGTCGGCGAGCACCGTGTGGCCCGTGACGGACGCGGCGACCAGGCCCAGGCGGCGGACCGCGTCGCGAAGGACGTCCGGTGACTGCACGAACGGCAGGCGCAGCCAGCGCTCGAAGCCGCCGTGGACGCCGAAGCGCGAGCCCGGGGCCAGCCGGATGCCGTGGTTCTGGGCCACGACCGCGATGCGCGTGCTCACCGGCGCGTCCAGTTCGCACCACACGCTGAGCCCGCCCGCCGGCCGCCGGAAACGCCAGGTCGGGCAGTGCTCGCGCAGGCCCTCCATGAGCACGTCGCGCTGCGCCGCCAGTTGGGCCCGCCGTTCGCGCAGCGCCGGCTCCGGGTCGGCCAGCAGCTCGGCCAGCACGAGCTGATCGACCACGGCCGAGCCGAGGTCGAGGGCGGTGCGAGTGGAGATCAGGCGGTGGACCACCTCGGCCGACGCGCGGATCCAGCCGATCCGCAGGCCACCCCAGTGGGACTTGCTGGCCGAGCCCAGGGTCACGACCAGGTCGTCCGCGAACTTCGCCAACGGGGGCGGGCCGGACAGCGGGTCGCCGTCGAGGTCCAGTTCGGCGACCGTCTCGTCCACCACCAGCGGGGTGCGGGCGCGGCGGGCGGTGTCGGCCAGTTCGGCGCGGCCCGCGGCGTCCAGGCGGTGGGCGGTGGGGTTGTGGAAGTCCACCACGACGTAGGCCATGCGCGGTGCGGCTTGGCGGAGGGCGGCGGCGATCCCGGGCAGGTCCCAGCCGGTGTCGGTCATCGCGACCGGCACCGGGATGGCGGAGACGGCCTTGATCGCGTCCAGCGCGTTCGGGTAGCTCGGCTGCTCCACCAGCACCCGGTCACCCGGACCGGTGAACAGGCGCAGGGTCAGCGCCAACGCGTGCTGCGCGCCGCTGGTCACCACGATCTGGTCGGGTGACGTCGGCAGGCCGCGCGCCGTGTACCGGTCGGCGATGCGCTCCCGCAGCTGCGGGACGCCGTGCTCGTAGTACCCGTGGTCCGCGAGGTGGTCCGGCAGGTAGCGCCGGACCTGGTCGAACGCCGCCAGCACGCCCGGCAGCGCCGGCGGCGCGGCCCGCGCGAAGTCGACCATGCTGTGCCCCACCAGCGGGGTGTCCGGCACGACGCCCAGCGTGCCCGTCGGCAGGCTGATCCACGACCCCGCGCCGCGCCGGCTCGCGACCAACCCCTCCGACCGCAGCTGGTCCAGCGCCGCCGTGATCATGGTGCGGCTCACCGGCAGCACCTCGGCCAGCTCCCGTTCCGCGGGCAGGCGGGTGCCCGCGGGCAACCGGCCGTCCAGCACCAGCATCCGGATCGCCGCGGCCAGGTCCGCCGAACCGTGACGTGCGCCACGGCGCCGCCACTCGCCGAGCAGTCTGGCCAGGCGGAAGCCGGATATGCGTCCACCTGGTGGGACATCGGAGTTCATAAGGCCAATTATTGCCAATTGGCTCTGGAATACAAGGCCAATCGACACGAAGGATGGCCACATGCTCGCCGCACTCACCCAGGTCCCGGTCACCGTCTCGCCCGTCCGCCGCCTCCCCCAGCTGCTGGTGGGGCTGTGGCTCTACGGCGCGAGCATGGCGCTGCAGATCCGCGCCACCCTCGGCCTCGACCCGTGGGACGTGCTGCACGAGGGCCTTACCAAGATCACCGGTCTGTCGTTCGGCCTGATCACGGCCCTCGTGGGCGTCGTGGTCCTGCTCTGCTGGATCCCGCTCAGGCAGAGACCCGGGGTCGGCACGGTCAGCAACGTGGTCGTCATCGGCCTGGCGGTGGACGTGACGCTGTTCCTGCTGCCGAACCCGACCGACCTGCTGCCGCGCATCCTGTTCCTCACCGCCGGCATCGTGCTGAACGGCCTGGCCGCCGCCGTCTACATCGGCGCCCGCCTCGGCCCCGGCCCGCGCGACGGCCTGACGACCGGATTCTGCGCGCGGACCGGGACCTCGTTGCGACTGGTGCGCACGGTGGTGGAGGTGGCCGTGCTCGGCATCGGCTGGCTGCTCGGCGGCACGATCGGCATCGGCACCGTCCTGTACGCCTTCGCCATCGGCCCGTTGACCCAGCTGTTCCTCCCGCTGGTCACCTGGGTGAGCGAGCGACCCGCTTCCTGACCTCGACGTAGTTCACGCCACGCGCCCCCAGCACCTCGGCCACCAACCCGTGTTCCGCCAGCAGCGCGAGCAGCATGTGCTCCTCGCGCAGCGAGTGGTGGCCGAGGTCGCGGGCTTCGACCAGGCTGCGCTCCAACGTCTTCTTCGCCGCCGCCGTGAACGGCAGGTGGTTGCCGAAGAACCGCCGCCGGCGGCGGGTCGGCGATCCGGCCAGCGCGCCTTCGCCGTGGCTGCGCTCGACCGACGCCACGATCTGGTCGACGTCGATGCCGAGCCGCCGCAACGCCTCGGTGTCGGCGTCGCTGAGCCCGCCCTTGCGGCGGGCGGCGGCGAACGCGTCGACCACCTCGTCCCGCGCCAGGTCGAACTCGGCCAGGACCGGCGAGTCGAGCAGCGCGAGCGCCAGGTGCTCGGGTCCGATCTCCGGCGCGTCGAGCCGTTCGGCCTGCACGACGGCCTCGTGGACGGCTTGGCGGGCGGCCCTGGTGAACCGTTCCCCGATCATCGGTGTCCCCCGTGCTTCTTGTGGACGGCCTGCCGGGTGACGCCCAGCTCGGCCGCGATCTCCTGCCATGACCAGCCGCGGGCGCGGGCGTTGCGCACCTGCACGGCTTCGAGTGTTTCCAGCAGCCGGCGCAGCGCGCTCACCGCTCGCAGCCCGACCCTGGGGTCCTGGTCGCCCGCCGCCGAGGCGAGCTCCGTCGCTTCCGTCATGGCGTCAACTTTGGTTGACACACGCCGACTTGTCAACCCAGGTTGACGCACTAGGCTCGGCGACGATGCCGGAGATCACCACCGCCGAACGGGCCGGAGTGGGCCGCGACGGCTTGCCGCGCCCCACCGAGGACCGGGTCGTCCTGCTGCCGAACGCCGTGGTCCTGCTGGACGGCGCGACCTCGCCGACCCCGCGGGAGCGTGACGGCGGCTGGCACTCCCGCCACCTCGCCGCCGAGCTGGCGCGACTCGACGCCGACGACCGTGCCGACCTCCGGGCGCCGGCGGAGCCCCACGACCTGGCCGACGTCCTCGCCCGGGCCATCGCCCGCCTCGCCGCCGCGCACGGCCTGGCGCCGGGTGACTCGCCGTCCAGCACGGTCGCGATCACGCGCTGGACCGACACCGCCGTCGACGTCCTGGTGCTCGCGGACAGCCCGGTGGTCGTGTTCACCGACGCCGGCGTGGAGGTCGTCGCCGACAACCGGCTGCGGGACCTGCGGGGGAAGGTCGACCGGATCACCGACTGGCGCAACCGGGAGGACGGCTGGTGGGTGGCGGAGGCGGAGCCGGCCGCGGCGCACCGGGCGGTGCGGGCGAGTTGGCCGCGTGACCGGGTGCGCGCGGTGCTGATGGCGACCGACGGCGTGTCCTGCGGTGTGGACGACTACGGCTTGTTCGAGGACTGGCGGGCAGTGTTGCGCATCACGTCGGAAAAAGGGCCCGAAGCGGTCTTGGACGAGATCCGGGCGGCCGAAGCGGGTGACGCGGATCGCATGAAGTGGCCGCGCCCGAAAGTGCACGACGATCAGGCGTTGGCGGTCATCCGATTCATCGCCGGAAAATGAGAAAAGCCCCTCGCGGGAGGCGAAGGGCTTTTCTGCGTTCTGGTGGCCAGGGGCGGGGTCGAACCGCCGACCTACCGCTTTTCAGGCGGTCGCTCGTACCAACTGAGCTACCTGGCCAGGTAGCGGATCGACCAACCGGCCGAACTGGCTTGCGACCCAGACGGGACTCGAACCCGCGACCTTCGCCGTGACAGGGCGACGCGCTAACCAACTGCGCCACTGGGCCTTGCTTACTGCTGTGTCTTGCCGTTCGTCACTGTACTGCATTCACTTGTACTGCGTGCCCCCAACGGGATTCGAACCCGCGCTACCGCCTTGAAAGGGCGGGGTCCTAGGCCGCTAGACGATGGGGACCCAGTTCCTCCGGCAGCCCTTGGGCCACCTTCTTTCCCAGGCCCTCCACGCTGTCCGGTGGAAGCATCGTAAGCATAGGGCACAAGGGTCCACACCTCCAAAACGGGGGTGGCGAACGGTGTTGACCTGCGATTCCACCCCCGGTTCACGGCGGTTCGCCCGTGCGCCGGAGTCACCGGGCGAGCAGTCGGGCGGCGAACTCCGCCCGTTCGGCGTCGGTCAGCACCGCCCAGGCGTCGTCGAACCGGTCGTCGGTCGCCTGCTCCGCCTGCCGCCACCGGGCGGCCAGGTCCGGCCGGCCCGCCACGGCCGCCGGCAGCGCGTCGGCGTCCTCCGGACGCCACCCGGTGCGCAGGAGCCGTCCGCGTCCGCCGCCGGGGTCGAGGGCGACGGCCTGGGTCACGCCGAGCCCGACGGCGCGCAGCGCGGCGAAGTGCAGCCCGCCGCGCAGCTCGCGCAGCACCATCAGGGCGTGGCCGAGCGCGGCCGGGCCGTCGTCGGGGCGGGCGACCTCGCGCCAGCCGCGGAACAGCGGGAGCGCGGACGCGTCCGCGCCGTCGACGACGGTGAACGCGAGCTCGGCGAAGCGGGCCGGCTCGGGCGTCCCGCCGAGGTGGTTGCGGGCCCAGTCCCAGCAGGCGCCCAGGTACGCCTCGATCGCGCGCTCGGCGGGCAACGTGCGCACGAGCGCCGTCTGGACCAGCCATTCGGGGAAGATGCCGAGCACGGACGCCACCACCCCGGGCGGCGGGTTGCCGAGCACCGCGGTGCGGCCGCGGAAGTAGAGGGTGCGCGGCGGCAGGCCGGCGGCTTCCTCGCGGGCCGCGAGTTCCGGCGAGGTCATGAACGACCCGGCGCGCCCGACGAGGGCGTCCCGGGTCGACCGAGCGGTGGAGAGCATTCCGTAACGGTGTCACAAAACCCTGCCCGACACCACCGGGCAGGCGGCGCGAGCGACCGCGACCCCTTCGCGGACGAGTCCCGAAGGGGCCGCGACTGCGGCGTCCTACCGCTGCACGGGCGGCACGCCCCCGTCCTCGCCCGGCGACAGGCCGAGCATGTCGAGCAGCAACCGGCAGTCCTCGGCGCTGGTGGCGCCGCGCGCCACCGACAGCCTGGCCCGGTGCACCTGCTCGTCCGAGATCCTCGACGGTTCACCGGTTCGCTGGGCAGGCACCCCACCGCCGCCCGGCCTGGACATCGTCTCGTCCTGGTTCCACAGGAACTGACGCACTTCTAGTGACCCGCTCATGACGCCTCCCCGACTTGAGGTTGGCGCGAGGCTAAGCGAGCCCATCGAACCACCGCAGCCCCCCGGAGAGTGATTCAGGGGCAACGGAGCGTCACTTTCCGTGTAGGCCACTTGGTGTCAAGCGTCGCGTGATGTGCTTGACGCGAACGAGGAGGGTGCAACCCATGACCGAACCGGTACCGGGGCAGACGCCGGAACCAGCGGTGGCGGACGACGCGATCGCGCCGCCGCCGCCGGCAGGCGAGCCCGAGCCCGACACCGCCGCCACCGAGCCGGCGCCCGATGCGACCGCGTCCGATGCGACCGCGTCCGACGCGACCGGTGCGACCGGGACCGGCCACACCGCCGGGCCCGCCGGCGCCGGCGAAGCCGACGGACCGCCACCGGCGGCGAACCCGCAGGAGCTGTTCGGCAGCCTCTCGCTGTCCGCGATCGAGGCGGACATCGACCGGTTGATGAGCGACAAGATGAGCCAGCTCGACGGGATGCTCGCGGGACTGGAGGACCTGGTGCAGCGCTTGGAGGGCGAGATCACCAACCTGGAGCCGCCACCGGACGGGCCCGATACCCCCAAGGGGTAGCCCTCCAGGTGTGGTCGACGGGCAAAAACGGGCTGAGCACAGGGTTCGGGGCACCGACTGCCTGAAGATTTCGGCCCAACCCACTCCCCAGGCACACGTGCGCGTGCAACAATCCGAATTGCTGACACACCCCCGGTCAGCGCCTGTGGAGATCCCCTCCGGCCCCCGCGTTCCTCCCCCTGGCGCGGGGGCCTCTCCATGCACACATCTGTGACCCAGACCACAGTGTGGCCGGTTCCGCAATCCAACCGTTATCGTGTCGCCGTGCCTCTTGGATCCCTTGGACGGTCGAAGTCAGGCCGGCATCGCCCGCCCGCGCGTGAACTGGACGAGACCGCTGTGCCCGCCGACGAGGAGCTGGAGTCGTACCTGGCCGCCCTCGCCCCGGAGACCGCGGACGCGGAGACGACGGCCGGCACCAGCTTCGGCACCGCGCAGGTCTACCAGCTCCGCCTCCAGCTGATGGCGAACGAGCAGCTGAAGGAACTGGCCGCCGAGCGGCAGACCTCACCCCAGGCGCTGGCCACCGAGTGGGTCATGCAGCGACTGGAGTGGGAAGCCCGCCAGCGCGGTTACTAGGACTCGTCACCAGCACGACACCACCGCCCCGGCACCCGAACGCCGGGCCCGAACGCGAACAGGCCCCCGACCGTCCCGGTCGGGGGCCTGTTCCGTTGGGTGCCTGAGACGTGAGTTGGAACGATCCGCCGCGATCAGACCTTGCGCACGTTCTGGGCCTGCGGACCCTTGGTGCCCTGGCCGATCTCGAACTCGACCCGCTGGTTCTCCTCCAGGGTGCGGAAGCCCTGACCCTGGATCTCCGAGTAGTGCACGAAGACGTCCGGCCCGCCGTTCTCCTGGGCGATGAAGCCGAAGCCCTTCTCGGAGTTGAACCACTTGACAGTGCCCAGTGCCATGTACCTGCCTCCATCGCAGGAAAGCTTGGGGCTGCACCGTGCAGCCCCGGCCGTCCCGGGGCGTTTCCCCCACCGCTCAGGGTGGGGACGGCACGCCCGCGTGTCGTTCCGCGAGCGTGAGACACGAACACAGAAACCACGGCCTGCGTGGCTGAGCGTATCGGTTGGTGACGCCCAGCACTACACCCTCGAAGTCATTGGTCCACCGGACAGCTACTTCTCGGTCACCTTGGGTGGTTCCGGGAGCCGCACGTCGGCCTGACCGATGTTGCGCTCCAACGCGGAGCGCCACTCGCCGGAGCCGACCATCTTCTCGATGGCCGCGCTGACGTCCGCCCGGCCCTTGGCGTCCGCCTTGGCCAGGCCGATGCCGTAGCGCTCGGTGGTGAACGGCGTGCCGACCAGCTTGAGCAGCTCGGGGTTCTCCGCCACGTACCCGGCGAGGATCACCTCGTCGGTGGTGACCGCGTCGACGTTGGCCGCGAGCAGGGCGATGACGCAGTCGGAGTACTGGCCGTACTCGACGAGCTGCACGTCCTGGGCGAACTGCTCCTTCACCTTCTGCGCGGACGTCGAGCCGGTGACCGAGCACAGCTTCTTGCCGTTGAGCGTCTCGGGGCCGCTGATCTCGTCGTCGGTGAAGCGGACGAGGACGCCCTGGCCGGTCTCGAAGTAGGGGCCCGCGAAGGACACCTGCTCCTTGCGCTTGTCGGTGATCGAGTAGGTGGCGACGACGAAGTCCACCTCGCCGGACTCGATCAGCTTCTCGCGGTCGGCGGAACGCGCTTCGCGCCACGTGATGCCGGCTTCGTCGACGCCGAGCTGGGCGGCCACGTACTTCGCCACGTCCACGTCGAAGCCGACGTACTTGCCGTCGAGCCTGCGCTGGCCCAGGCCCGGTTGGTCGAACCGGATGCCGATGGTCAGCTCGCCGTCGTCGGCCTTGCCGGACAGCGTGTCGTCGCTCGCGCCGCCGCACGCGGCGAGCAGGGAGAGTGCCGTGACCAGG
The DNA here is from genome assembly GCF_016695385.1 of Saccharothrix sp. 6-C. Classification (NCBI taxonomy): domain Bacteria; kingdom Bacillati; phylum Actinomycetota; class Actinomycetes; order Pseudonocardiales; family Pseudonocardiaceae; genus Saccharothrix; species Saccharothrix sp. 6-C. Next base: position 8,064,593 of record NZ_CP064192.1, read on the forward strand.
GCGGTCGCGGGCAGCAGTCGTCGGGACAGCATGAGGTGCGAACCTCTCGGGGTGCTCGGGTGGCTGGCGCGGATCGACGCGCCGGACGTTGGCCATGCTAGGCAAACCGAGCGGTGCTCCAGATGCGATAAAGGTCGCAGTGGTCCATGCCACTGGGCCGTTCGGCCCAATCCGCGCTGTGAGCCCGACGACTACCCGTTCAAGGAGCTACGACGGGAGGAGCGCGCGCCTCGGCGCGACCCACAGGCCGAGCCGCCGGATCGCCTTGTTCACATGGCCTTCCGGCACGCCCCAGCGGATCGGCGCGGGCACCAGCAGGGCGGCGGTCCGCACGGCGCGCAGCAGGGCGGTGGCGGCCGGCTCGGGGTACGGGCGGTGGCCGTGCAGGGCGATGGCCCACGCGGGCAGCACGGAGTACGCGAGGTGGCCGAGCAGCGGCTCGTAGGCGTCCAGGCCGAGGCGCAGCACGCCGTCGACGGGCGGGCGGTGCAGGAACCGGTACACCACTTCGGAGTCCGCGGTGCGCTTCAACCCGGGCAGGGCGGAGGCGAAGTAGTCGGCCACCTCCGCGGCGCTGCCGGGCACCTCGTCGGCGTGCAGGCCGACCAGGGCGGCGGTGCGGCGTTGTTCGGCGTAGTAGCGGTCGACCTGGGCGTCGGTGAGGCGGTAGCCGGCGCGGCGCAGGACGGTGACGAAGCTGTGCACCTCGGCGCAGTGCACCCAGAGCAGCAGCTCCGGGTCGTCGATGCGGAAGCTCCGGCCGGTGGCGTCCGTCGCGCGCAAGGTGCGGTGCACGCCCCGGACGCGTGCCGCGGCCCGTTCCGCCTCTTCGGTGGAGCCGTAGCTGACCGTGCCGACGAAGTCCGCGGTCCGCATGAGGCGGCCGAGCGGGTCCCGCTGGAAGTCGGAGTTCTGCACGACGGCCGCGACGGCGCGCGGGTGCAGCGCTTGGAGGTAGAGGCTCGCGATGCCGGCGACCCACATGGCGGGGTCGGCGTGCAGCTGCCAGGTGACGCTTCCCGGTCCGAGCACCCCCACGTCCACCACCCGATCGTGTCATGCCGGACGGTTTCCGTCACCCCCCGCGACCTGCCGGAACAGCATGGGGCGTAACGCCTTCAGCGGCGCGAACGATTCCACGTGACACCGTGGAGCCTGGATCGGGTGCTGGGATGAGCAGTGGCAGGAGTGTCGCCTTCGCCGGCGTGGCGCTGTTACTCGCGACCGGTGCTCTCGTGGCGTTGGCGCTCACCGTGAACGAACCGAGGCCGGTGGACGCGCGCCAAGTGCACCTGAGCCCGGCCGAGCCCGGCGTGCTCAGCGCCACGTACACCACCACGCTGGAGGTCGCCCGGCCGACGACGATCCCCGCGGTCGTCCCCCCGCCGGAGCAGCGGCCCGTGCCGCCGATCACCACCGTCACCACCGTCGCCGTGACGACGACTACGACGACGTCCGAGCCGCCGCCTCCGTCGTCCACCACGCCGCCGACGAGCACCACGTCCACGCGACCGTCGTGGGGTGACAACTGCGACTACTCGTACCTGACCGACGGCGCGTGCGTGCCGTGGCGGTTCCCGCGCGGGGTGTCGCAGCCGTGCGAATGGCTGTACGAGCAGGGCATCCGGCGCATCGAGGTGGTCGGCTGGGACCGCCACCGGCTCGACCGGGACCACGACGGCATCGCCTGCGAACGCGCCGACTGACCGACCGCGGTGACCGGAGCGTTCAACTCGGGTGTCCCGAACGCAGGACACGCGTGTTCCGAACGCAGGACACGCGTGTTCCAGACGCAGGACACGCGTGTTCCGAACGCAGGACACGCGTGTTCCAGACGCAGGACACGCGTGTTCCGGACGTAGGACACGCGCGGCGGAACGCGGTCAGCGGTCGGCCAGGCGGTCGAGGGCGGCGCCCACGCGGTCGGTCAGCAGCGACAACGCGCCGACGGTGCGGGTGGTCGGGTCGTCGGTGGCGCCGCCGAGGGCCTGGGCGCGGACGTAGGCGGCCTTGACCTCCGCCCAGCGGGCGGCCGCGGCCGGGGTCAGGGCGCCGCGCAGCTCCGCCAGCTTCAGCAGGTTCGCCTCGGCGCCCGAGGTCAGCGTCTGCGCCTCGCCCGCGTAGTGGTCGTCGATCACGGCGGCCAGCTCGGCGTCGTTCATCACCGGCACCACCTTCTCCGCCAGCTTGTTCATGTTCCGGTAGGAGCCCTGGAGCCGGAACGGCGGCTCGACGCGCGAGGCGTCGGCCTGGGCGGCCGAGGCGATGTAGGCCTGGTTGTTCGCCAGCACGACCTCCTGCACCCGCAGCAGCTTGCGCAGCACGGACAGCACCTGCTCCAGCTCCACCGACGAGTACGGGTGCGCGAGCCGGTCGGCCCGCACGTCCTCGCCGCGCGCCATCCGCACGAGCAGCTCCACGTCGCCCCGGTCCCGGGTGGACAGCGGCGCGAGCACCGGGTTCGACGTCAGCGCGTTCTCGATGTAGCTCAACGCGAACAGGTCCTCGCGCCCGGACAGCACGTCGCCCAGGTTCCACACGTCGGCGCGGTTGGCGAGCATGTCGGGTATCCGGAACCGCTGCCCCGACTCGGTGTACGGGTTGCCGGCCATGCACACCGCGAACCGCTTGCCGCGCAGGTCGTAGGTGCGCGTGCCGCCGTCCCACACGCCTTCCATCCGCCGCTGCGCGTCGCACAGCGAGATGAACTTCTGCAGCAGCTCCGGCGACGTGTGCTGGATGTCGTCCAGGTACAGCAGCACGTTGTTGCCCGCTTCCAGCGCGAACGAGATCTTCTCGACCTCCTGCCGCGCGGTGGCGTTCGGCGCGTCCGCCGGGTCGACCGACGTCACGTCGTGGCCCAGCGACGGGCCGTTGACCTTGACGAACACCAGCCCGAGCCGGTTGGCCACGTACTCCATCACCGTGGTCTTGCCGTAGCCGGGCGGCGAGATGAGCAGCAGCAGGCCCATCTGGTCGGTGCGCTTGCCGTCGCCCGCCGCGCCGAGCTGCTTGGCGAGGTTGTCGCCGATCAGCGGCAGGTACACCTCGTCGAGCAGCCGGTTGCGCACGAACGCGCTCATCACCTTCGGCTGGAACTCGTCCAGGCGCAGGCGCGCGCGTTCGGCGGCCACGACCTCGTTGCGCCGCCGCTGGTAGGCCCGGTAGGCGGGGACGCGCTCGTCGCGGAACCGGCGGGTGCGGGTCAGCAGCTCGTCCAACCGGACCGGCAACGACCGGTCGGCGATGCGCGGGTGCGCGCCGAGCAGACCGTCCGCGGTGGCCGTGAGCTGCGCCGACGACTCGTGCCGCGGCAGGTCGCGGCACAGCTCCAGCGCGACCGCCTCCGGCAGGTCCGGCAGGTACCGGTCCTTCTCGGGCAGGCCACCCAGGAACGCCTCGTACCAGCCCTCCACCAACCGCCGCCGCACGTCGAGGTCCGCGACCGCCCGCAGGTCCTCGTCGAACTCCTTGCGCCCGCCCAACGCCCGGTGGAACGCGTCCACCAGAGCGCGCGCCCCGGCGCTGGTGGCGAACCCGAACGGCGCGCTGCACAGCTCCTCGAACAGGTACTCGCCCGCCAGCGGGTCACCGGCCGCCTCGGCCAGCTCGGCGCACAGCTCGTCGATCGCCGCCGTGTGCCCGAACGCCGCCCGCGCCCGCCCCAACGACGAAGCCCGCCGCTCGAACAGCGCCCGCTCGTCCTCGTCCGCCGAGGCCCAGAACAACTGCGCCGCCGCACGCGCGGACGGCGGGTACCGCAGCACGCCCGCGCCCGCGTGCAGCCGCAGCACCACGTCGAGGATCCGGGCCGCGTCGTGGTCGTGCACGCCCCGCTCGTAGCCCTCGTCCAGCCGCGACTCGGCCACCTGCCGCACCAGGTCGGGCAACCGGTCCTCGGTGACGGCGGCGTGCAGGTCGTCCAGCGGGTGCGCGGCCAGGATCGAGGTGGCCAGGTGCTCGGCCCGGTACACCTCGGCCGTCTCCGACACCAGCAGCTGGTCCCAGAACGGCCTGGTGTCCGCGAACGCCGGGTCGCGCACGGGTGAGCGGAAGTCGGTGCCGGTGATGGCGAACACCGGCTCGCCGTCCTTCGGCACCAGGGTCAGGTCCACGGGCTGGGTGTTCACCGCGAACCGGTGCCTGCCGAGCCGGATCGTCCCGCCGTCGAACAGGTCGAGCCGGTCGCGCAGCGAGCGCCCCGCCTCCTGCCGCGCGGCCAGCACCCGCCCGTCGAGCTCCTCGGCCCGCACCTCGTCGCCGAGCGACCGCAGCTGCTCGGCCACCGAGCGGACCTTCAGCACCATCGGGTCGGTCGCGAAGTAGGTGTTGACCTCGTCCAACGACGCCAGCGACGCCACCCGCCTGGTCACGCCGGCCAGGATCCGGTCGGCGGAGGACGCGAGCCGGTCGGCGCGCCGGGCCCGGTCGTCCAGCAACGCCTGCTTGCGCGAGGAGAACGCCTCGTAGACGTCGGTCCGCTTGTCGCCGAGCCGGGTGAGGAAGTCGTCGAACTCGCCGAAGCGCGACTCCAGGTTCTCCAGCTGCAGCAGCAGCCGGCCCAGCTGCTCGTCGCACCGCTGCGGCGTGTCCGCGACCGCCAGCGCGCCGGTGATCGCCTGGCCGAGCAGCGCGAACTCGGCGGCGAACTCGGCCCGGCCCTCGGTGGCCAGCAGGGCACGCCGGCGACCGTCCACGGTGGCCCGCGCCCGGTTCAGCCCGCCCAGCACCTCGCCGATGCGCTCCAGGATCGACGTGCGCACGGTCGCGTCGGCGATGTCCAGCGAGCCGACGACCTCGGTCAGCACCTCCAGGCCGCGCTGCCGCTCGGCCAGCTCCTCCACCACCGGCCCGGCCTCGGCGACCGTGCCGATCGCGTCCGCCGCGCCGACCAGCGCCTCGACCTGCTCGTGGTAGTCGGCGAACGCGTCGTCGCGGCGCAGGTGCTCGACCGCGCGACGCGCCGTGCCGCCCAGCTCGTCCGCCAGTGACGACACCAGGGCGTCGATGCGGGCCGCATCGACGTACCGCAGGTCCTTCAACGTCACCAGGTGCCCCTGCGCCTGCCGCAGGTCGGCCAGCTGCCGCACCCACGCGTCGGCGGTCGTCGGGACCTCGCCGCGCACCCGGCGGACCATCGACGCGATCCGCTCGTCCGCCTCGGCCACCGCGGTCGCCGCCTGGCCGGTCAGCGCCTGCACGGTCTCGAACTCGTCGAGCACCTGCTCGGCCGTCGCCCGGACCTGCGTCAACGGCGTGCGCAGGTCCTCCAGCTCCGCGTCACCCAGCCAGTGGTAGGCGTCGAACACCCTGGTGCACGAGGAGATCAGGTCCTCGAACACCGGCACGGACGGCGCCATCTCGCCGACCATCCGGCTCACCGACAGGCAGTCGGAGATGCCGCGCACCAGGTCGGCGTTGCCGACCCGCTCCAGCGGTCCCGTGCCGACGGGCTGCGCGGCGGCGTAGGCGTCGGACAGGTACGGCGTCTGCCACACCTGCATCGGGTGCACGCGGGTCGGCTCGTCGCTCATCGCGCGGAACACGACCAGCGTGCCGTCGTCGAACAGCGAGTACCCGTGGCACGTCAGCGGGTTCGCCACTTCCTTGCGGATCACGTTGTACGGCAGCAGCAGCGACCGGCCGTCGCGGCGGGCGTGGAAGACGTACAGCACGTCCTCGCCGTTGGTGGAGCGGATGACCCGCTCGAACTCCAGCTCGTCGACCGGGGTGTCGAAGGTCTTGCTGACGCCGGTGGCCAGGTAGTAGCCGCCGGGGAAGATCAGGCCCTGGTCCTCGGGCAGCCGCTGGCACGCCTGGCCGATGCCGTCGAGCCGCACGACCGACCGGGTGCGCGTGTTGAACACCAGGTGCCGCCACGCGGTCTCGTTGTACGGGCGGATGCGCAGCAGGATCAGCGAGCCGACCCGCGCGTACTGCACCTCGCCGTCGGCCAGCGACTGCAGCGGCTCGTCCACCGGCTCGGTGTAGACGCCCTCGCCGGTCTCGGTGTTGTTCTCCACCTTGATGGTGAGGTCGCCGCCGATGGTCTCGACGAACACCTCGTCCTCGATGGAGATGTGCGGGTGCCGGCCGAGGACGTGGTGCTCGCGGCCGGTCACCACCCACTCGAAGTCGTGCGACGGCGGGAACACGTGGTCGCGCTCGCCCCGGTTGTCCAGGTACGCCACCGTGCCGTCCGCGCCGAGCTGCCAGCGCAGCACCCGGATGTCGCCGATGCGCGCGCCGGTCTGGAACACCGCCAGCAACCGGCCCTCGACCTTGCGCAGCTGGATCAGCCTGGTGTCACGGTAGTACCGGTACAGCTCGGCGAAGTCGCGCTCGAACTTCGCGTCGCGCAGCAGGCCGGGCAGCTCGTCGTCGGCCGGGTCGCCGGACCCCGCGTCCTCGAACCGGAACGCGTCGCCGTCGCGGGTGAAGCGGTGCAGCGAGAACACGTCGTCGACCGTCGTCTCCGGCTTGAGGCCGATGAAGACGTTGTAGCCGAACAGCATCAGCCCGGCCACCTGCGACCCCCGACCCTCCGCGACGGAGAGCGAGACGCAGTCGCGCGGCACGCAGTTGTGCTCGGTGCGGATGCGCTCGGTGCCCAGCAACGTCAGCTCGGCGCCGCCGAACGCGTCCAGCCGGCGCGCGTTGAGCGCCTCCGCCCGGCGGGCCAGCCCGGCCGCCTGCTCGGCCAGCCGGGCCCGCAGCACCTCGTAGGTGCCCGCCTCCAACGTCGCCGGCGCCACCTCCACGGGCGTGCTCACGACAGCGAGGCGACCGGCCGCTCGGCCACGCCGAGGCGCTGCGCGGCGGCCAGCAGCTCGCGCAGCTTGCCCTCGTCCGGCCCACCGGAGTTGATCAGCTTGAGCAGCAGCGCGGACACCGTCAGGTTCTTCACGTCACCGGTGCTCAGCGAGCCGAGCAGCCTGCCGACGTCGTCGGTGAAGCTCGCCGACCCGTTCAGCCACGGCCCGGCGAGGGTCTGCGCGACCTCGGAGTGCCCGACGAACCCGTCGACCTGCTTGCCCATCGTGATGGCGCCGACGATCCGGTCGAAGAACATGCTGTCGCCGCCGACGATGTCGATGTCGGCCTTCTCCAGGCCGGCCGCCAGCACCAGCGCCTGCGACTCGGCCACCTGCCGCTGCACGTCGATCCCGGCCAGCCGGACCTCCTTGTCGGCCTCCAGCCGCAGGCGGTACTCCTCGTGCTCGCGGGTGGCGTCGTCCAACGCGGCCATCGCGCCCGCCTTGTCCGCCAGGCCCTCGGCCTCGCCCTTCAGCTTCTCGCGGATCGCGAGGGCCTCGACCAGCGCCTTCTCCCGGTCCACCACGGCCTCCGCGCGGCCGACCTTCTCGGTCGCCTCCGCGTCGCGCTCGCGCACCTGCACCGCGGCCAGCCCGGTCGCCGCCGCCTCGGCCTGCTTGCCCTCGGCCAGCCGGATCATCGCGCGGGTGTCCAGCTCGGCGGCCTGCTGCCGGGCCTCGGCGAGCAGCAGCTCCTCGCGGGCCTTGAACTTCGCGGCCTGCTCGGCGGCCTCGGCCGCCTTGATGTCCTTGACCAGGCCCTCCTGCGCCTCGGCCTCGGCCCTGATCACCACGGTCTGGCGGTCGCGCTCGGCCTCCTCGACCACCCGCAGCCGCTTGATGATCTCCTCCTGCTCGGCCACGGTCTTCTCCACCGCGATGCGCTCGCGCACCACCTCGGCGATGGACCGCTTCTCGGCCTCCAGCTCCTTGTCCGCGGCGATGCGGGACAGCTCCGTCTCCCGCTCCCGGCCGATGACCTCCAGCAGCCGGTCCTTCTCGATGCGCTCGGTCTCGATCGCGATCACGCGCTCGCGGTTCTTCTCCGCCACCGCGATCTCGCGCGCCTTGTTCTCGGTCTGGATGCCGAGCTGCTCGTCCGTGCGGATGTGCGCGGTGTTCGACTTGAGGCGCTCCTCGGCCTGCACCTTGGCGATCTCCGCCTCCTCGCGCGCCCGCATCGTCTCGACCTCGCGCTTCTGCTTGATCTCCGCGTCCGCCTGGCGGCGCTCCAGCTCCAGGATCGCCTCGCGCGCCTCGACGTTCTGGCGGGTGATCTCCTTCTCCTCGTGCCGGGTGAACTCGTTGGTCCGCACGTGCTCGATCGCGGTCAGCTCGGTGATCTTGCGGATGCCCTGTGCGTCGAGGATGTTCGACGGGTTGAGCTGCGCCATCGGCGTCTGCTCCAGGTAGTCGATCGCCGCGTCCTCCAGGCTGTACCCGTTGAGGTCGGTGCCGATGACCTGGATGATCCGGTCGCGGAACTCGTCGCGCTTGGTGTAGAGGTCGATGAAGTCGAGCTGCTTGCCGACGGTCTTCAACGCCTCGGAGAACTTGGCGTTGAACAGCTCCTGCAACGTCTGCTCGTCGCTCGCGCGGGCGGTGCCGATCGCCTGGGCGACCTTGATGACGTCCTCGACGGTCTTGTTGACCCGCACGAAGAACGTGATCCGGATGTCGGCGCGGATGTTGTCCTGGCAGATCAGGCCTTCCTGCCCGGCGCGGCGGATCTCGATGGTCTTCACCGAGATGTCCATGATCTCCGCGCGGTGCAGCACCGGCAGCACCACGGCGCCGGTGAACGTGACGTCCACCTTGCGCACCTTGGAGATGATCAGCGCCTTGCCCTGGTCGATCTTCCGGAACAGGCGGCTGACCAGGATCAGCAGGCCGATGACGACGACCAGGACGACGGCGATGAGAATGCCGAACCCGGTGGTGATGACGTCCATCAGTGGTCCCCCCGTGTGAGTGCCGGGTCGTGTCCGATGTCGAGGGACGCGACCCAGAAGAACTCGCCGTCCACGTCGTAGTCGAAGATGAGCGCGGTGGCGCCCGCGGTCAGCGCGTCCGACCCCGGCTGCCGCACCTGCACGACGGCCGACGAGCCGTCCGCGGCGGTGACCTCGGCCTGGCCGAAGGTCTGCGTGACGCGGCCCGTGCGGATGACGCAGGTGCGGCCGACGAAGTCGAGGCGCGAGGCGGGCGGGTCGGCCGGGAACAGCCGCTTCAACGGCGTCATCACCAGCCGGGTCGGCACCAGGCCGACCGCGAGCGACCCGCCGAGCACGCCCGCGCCCGCGAGCGCCGAGGCCGGTTCGAGCACGACGACGCCCGCGAGGCACGCGAACCAGGAGAACGCGACCAGCAGGGAGATCCCGAGCGTGGCCGGCACGCCGCCGATGTCCAGCTCGACCCAGTCCGCGTCCGCCGCGCCGAAGGCGACCAGCAGCCAGTAGGCCACCACGATCACCAGCAGGACGCTGAGCACCGCGACCGGGAACTCCAGCGATGCCGCGAAGAACTCCCCCATGTACCCCCCTCGTCGGGACCCTAACCCGTTTTGTGCGGGCGCCAGGGGGGAATGACGCAACGCGGTCGGGCCGCCCCGGTCAGTGCACGAGCAGCCCCGACACCTTGGTCAGCGGGTTGCCCGCGTAGCTGACCACGGCGCCGTCGGCGAACGGCATGGACCGGATGCTCATGCCCGCGAACCCCTGGTCGGTCACGAACCAGCCCCACGTGGTCAGCCACGGCCGGTCGTCGCCGGGCACGACGTCGGGCGTCGGGCGCACGCGTTCCTGCACCACGAACGGTTGACCGGCCACGTCGTCGAGCAGCTCGGCCCACTCCTTGTCGGTCATGAGCCAGCCGGGGTGCACGCCCGCGCCCGCGAACCCGCCCGCCGCCTTGACGATCAGCTCCTCCCGGTCCGCGCGCAGCCGGTCGCGCGGCACGTCGCGCAGGTAGCGGGTCCACGGCACCAGCCGGTCCACCAGCGCCCGCTCGTCGTCGTCGAGCAGCTCCCGGTGCTCGGACAGCAGGGCGATGGTCGACTTGCTGCCGTAGTAGTAGCTCGACAACGGCGTGTACAGCTCGGTCTTGTGGCCCTTGGCCAGCAGGTCGGCGTACCCCACGGCCTGGGTGGCGGAGAAGTACCGCACCGCCACGTCCAGCTTCGTGCCGCGCAGGTGCAGGAAACCGTTGCGCTCGGTCACCTCGTGCAGCTCGCCGAGCAGCACGTCCACGCCGAGTCGGGCGCAGCTCTCCTGGAAGCTCGCGAAACCCTTGGCGAACCTCGTCAGCATCCCGCCCTCTTCGAGGAACGCCACCTGCCGGTCGCGGCCGACGGCGTCGAGCAGCTTCTCGATCGGGTTGAAGTAGGCCAGCTCGTGCTCGCGCACGAACGGCTGGAAACCGGGTTCCTCGTGGATCACGCGGGCCAGCTCGCCGAGGTCCGGGCCGCCGAGCTGGGTGCCCGCGTTGATCTCCAGCAGCCGGAACTCGTCGCCGACCCGGTAGATGTCCGCGCGGCCGTGCATCGGCGGGCGGTCCGAGCCCATGATCGCCGCCTCCTCCGGCGGGATGCCGATGGCTTCGGCGAACCGCGTGAAGCTGCCGTCGAACATCCTGCGGGGTAAGGAGAAGAGCAGCTCGAAGAAGTCCAGCACGTCCGCCGCGATGCTGTGCGCGGTGTGCTCCTCCAGGAAGAACGGCCGGTCGACCAGCCGGTGCGCGTAGGCGGCGCGCAGGTGTGGCGGCAGGTCGAGCCGTCCCATCACCCCGTGCAGGCTCTCGTCGTCCAGGTAGGCCTGCGTCACGTGGTCGGTCACCGTCGCCGCTCCTCGGGTCGTGGGTCGGCGCACATGATGGCGGAGCGGTCAGCCCCCGAGCATCCCCCGAAGCACCGTGCGCAGCGCCGCGGCGGGGTCGAAGCGGGGGCTCGGGTTCGCCAGCTGGTTGGCCAGCAGACCGTCGATCACGGCCAGGAGCAGCGCCAGGTCGGCCGGCGGGTCGGCCGAGCCGAGGCCCGCGACCAGCGGCAGTGCCCAGCTCCCGATCTCGCGGTGCGCCCGGTCGACGTCGCCGCGCAGCCCGGGTCGCTGGGCGACCTCGACGAACAGCACGTGGCGGGCGAGCGTGAGGACGCGGTCCTCGGCCAGCCGCTCGACCAGGGCCCCGACGGCGGCGGCGAAGGCTTCGGGGGTGGCGACGTCGCCGGCCAGGGCGGTCCACAGCTCGGTCTCGCGTTCCAGGAGGCGACCGAGGACGGCGCCGATCAACACGTCGCGGGTGCGGAAGTGGTTGGACGTGGAGCCCTGCGGGAGACCGGCTTCGGTGTCGACGGCGCGGTGGGTGAGCCGGCGCATGCCGCCCGTGCCGAGGACGCGGATCGCGGCGTCGAGCACCTGCTGTTGCCTGGTCATCACCGTCGATACTACATCCGTAGTGTTCGTCACTACACCTGTAGTACGGTGCGTCGCATGGGACTTCGGCGGGCAGCGGTGATCGGTGGCGGGGTCGGCGGCCTGGCCGCGGCCGTCGGGCTGCGGCGGCACGGGTGGCAGGTGGACGTCTTCGAGCGCTCGGCGGCGTTGCCGGAGGTCGGCACGGGCCTCGCCATCCGGCCCGACGCGCTGGCGGCCCTGGACCGGATCGGATCGGGCGACGCGGCCCGGCGGGCCGGGCGGCGGCAGGCGGACGGGGTGGTGCGGAAACCGGACGGGACGGTGATCGGGACCATCGCGGCCGGCTCGGTGCACCTGCTCACGCGGCCGGCGCTGCTCGGCGTGCTCGCCGGGGCGTTGCCGCAGGGGGTCGTCCGGTTCGGCGCGGCGGCGGGGCTGGCGGACTGCGCCGGGTACGACCTGGTCGTGGGGGCGGACGGCGTCCACAGCGGCGTGCGCGGCGAGCTGTTCGACGCGCCGGTCCGCCGGTCGGGGGCGATCGGGTGGCGCGGCACCGTCGACGTCCCGGTCGAGGCGGGCGGCGAGACGTGGGGGCGCGGCGGCAAGTTCGGCTTCACGCCGCAGGCCGACGGGCGCACCAACTGGTACGCGCTGGGGCCGGACCTCTCGATGTTCGCCGACTGGCACGACCCGATCCCGCGCGTGCTGGCCGCCGCGGGCGACGTGCTGCGGCACGAACTGCTGCACCTGTCGCCGTTGCCGCGCTACACCTCGGGGCGGGTGGCGCTGCTCGGTGACGCCGCGCACGCCATGACACCCGACCTCGGGCAGGGCGCGTGCCAGGCGATCATCGACGGGGTGGTGCTGGCCGAGTGCCTGACCGGCGGCGTCGACGAGGGACTGCGGTCCTACGACGCGAAGCGCCGCCGGGTCACGCAACGGCTCGCCGCCCGGTCGCTCCAGCTCAACCGACTGGCCCGGGTGCGCCGGTTCACCGGCGCGCGTGACCTCGGGCTGCGGGTGGCGCTGGCGCTGGCGCCGCGGCCGTCGTGGCCGTCGTGGAGCGCGGACCTGGAGCGTGACGAGCTGGCGGGCTAGGACTGCGGGAGCTTCACCGCCTTGCGGGCGCGCGGCGCGGACGGCGGCGGCACGACCGGGCCGATGTCCCCGTCGGGCGCCTCGTCCAGGTCGACGACCACCGGGGCGTGGTCGCTCGGCCCCGTGCCCTTGCGCGCGTGCCGGTCGACCCACGCCGCCTCGACCCGCGCGGCGACCGGGGTCGACGCCAGCACCAGGTCGATGCGCATGCCGAGGTCCTGGTGGAACATGCCGGCGCGGTAGTCCCAGTAGGTGAAAACCCGCCGGTCCGGCCACCGGTCGCGGACCACGTCGTGCAGCCCGACCGCCTGCAACGCCGCCAGCGCCTCCCGTTCGGGCGCGGTCACGTGCGTGTGGCCGACGTAGGCCGCCGGGTCGAACACGTCCGCGTCGGCGGGCGCGATGTTGACGTCACCGCAGACCACCACGTCCCGCGGCCCGGCCGCGACGACGTCCCGCAACGCCGCCAGCCAGGCCAGCTTGTAGTGGTAGTGGTCGGAATCGGGCGTCCGCCCGTTGGGCACGTAGACGGAGTGCACCCGCACCCCACCACACGTCGCCGCCACCGCCCGCGCCTCGGGGTGCGGGAACCCGGGCCCGTCGGCGAGCCCGTCGACCACGTCCTCCAGGCCCACCCGGGAGAGGATCGCGACCCCGTTCCACCGGCTCTCCCCGTGCGCCGCCACCTCGTACCCGCGGCTGGACAGCTCGTCACCGAGGAGCGCCGCGAACGCGTCGTCCGCGAGTTTCGTCTCCTGCAGGCAGACGACATCGGGCTGCCTCTGGTCGAGCCACGGCAACAACCGCGGCAACCGCTGCTTGACCGAGTTCACGTTCCAAGTAGCCACCCGCACCCACCCCACCGTAGTCCGCCCCCACCACCCCGACCGACCGACAACCCCCTGACCTGCGCCGCACCCTCTGGCGTGCGCCGGAACGTGACACCACCCACATCACGCGGTCGACCACCCTGCTCACCGCGACGCCCGGCCTCGGTAAGCTGTCGGGCACGGGCTGCTAGCTCAATTGGCAGAGCAGGAGACTTTTAATCTTCGGGTTCAGGGTTCGAGTCCCTGGCGGCCCACCAGACTCGCTGGTCACGACGATCTGTCGGAGGCCGAGCAACCTCGAAACCCCCATTTACCCCTCACTTACAGGGATGACCGCCCCGAGCGCGTCCGCCGCCGCCCGACCGGGTGACCGGCGGCCCATGTAGACGTCCTGCGTCATCGACGGCCGCGAGTGACCGAGCAGGTCCGCGATCTGCCTCGCCGTCAAGCCGGCCTCATCGAGCAGCGTCGCAACCGTCCTCCGAAAGGTTCGGAAAGCCCTGACTGTGCGAGTTGCCGGCAATGCGAGAGTCGCTGCGGCGACCACGCTCGATCTCCTAACAGGCAGCCCCGGTCCGGCGGTAACGCCGAGTGGCGCGAGGAGGGGGGAGGTCAGCCAGCTCGCCCGTCTCTACTGTTTATGGCGCGTCCTTCTGGACGGTCGAGGCGACGGAGTAGGTGTCTAAGTGAGTGACAGTACACCGTCACTTCCTTGGCACTGGAAGTAACTTCGAAGCCGCGAGACCCGCCTTCAACGCTGGGCTGTAGCGGCTGAGTCGGTGCGACCGACAAGCATGGTGTGACCGAATCATCATCCGAGCCTGTCGGGCCGCCCTTGCTTGAGGATCTCAGCGACCGTGAGCATGAGGTGGTCCGAGGCGGCGCGTAGAGGCGTACAGGTGGTGTGCGCGCCTGGAGTGTCTATCGTGGAGTTAGCGAACAGCGAAGACCCAGCGCACCTGGTGCGGGCAGAGTTGATCCGTGAACTGATTTTGGGGCGGCGCGGTGCACTCGACCCTCGGGGGATCCGGCTGGTTGGCGCTCGGATCGTCGGCGTACTGGATCTCGACCATGTACACACCAGCACCTCTTTAAGGTTGGCCGACTGCACGCTTGCCGAGCCGCTGACCGCGTACTCCGCGAACCTGAGCCAGGTCAATCTTCAAGGCAGTTACCTCCCCGGCTTTCACGCCGACGGGCTTCGTGTCGATGGCAACCTGTTCCTACGGGGTGCGACAGTGCGCGGCAGCGGCGATCGTGGCGCGATACGCCTACTCAACGCGCACGTCAGGGGCGTACTCGACTGCGACGAAGTCGAGATCGGCAACAACACCGGCCCCGCCCTAAGCGCCGACAGGCTTCGTGTCGACAGCGGCCTGTTCTTACGTGGTGCGACAGTGCATGGTAGCGGCGGCCGTGGTGCGATACGCCTGCTCGCCGCGCACGTTAGCGGCCCATTCGAATGCGACAAAGCTGAGATCAACAACGATACCGCACCCGCCCTGCACGCCGACGGGCTTCGTGTCGATGGCAACCTGTTCCTACGGGGTGCGACAGTGCGCGGCAGCGGCGATCGTGGCGCGATACGCCTACTCAACGCGCACGTCAGGGGCGTACTCGACTGCGACGAAGTCGAGATCGGCAACAACACCGGCCCCGCCCTAAGCGCCGACAGGCTTCGTGTCGACAGCGGCCTGTTCCTACGGGGTGCGACAGTGCGCGGCAGCGGCGACCGTGGCGCGATACGCCTACTCAATGCCCACGTCAGCGGCCAGCTCGCTTGCCAAAGGTTGATGGTTGGCAACGACACCGGCACAGCCCTGGTCTCCGACGGGCTTCGTGTCGATGGCAACCTATTCCTGCGTGGTGCGACAGTGCGCGGCAATGGCGACGATGGCGGAATATGCCTGGCGAACGCCTACGTCGGTGGCGAACTCGGTTGCCAGGAGTTGGTGGTGAGCAACACGTCGGGACTGATGCTGGATCTCGGGAAGGCGCGTGTGGAGGGCACGGTGTTCTTGCCCGCCTCCGTGGTATGCCCCGACGCCAGCCGCAGCGGCGACTGTGGACATCAGAGTCGAGTGGATCTGGACGGTTTTGTCTTTACCGCGTTGGCGCAAGTCGACTGGCGGCAGTGGCTGCACCTCGTCGTCCACCACACCAACCGCTATTCGCCCCAACCGTATCAGCAACTGGCGGCGATCGAACGCGCCGCCGGACACGACGGCAATGTCCGCCAAGTACTGATCGTCCAACAGGATGACCTGCGCCGCCGTGAACCCTCCGCGATCGGCGGCCGATGGGCCAGATCGGTACATCGGCTGTGGGGACGGCTGGCCGGATACGGCTACCGCGCCCGCACCCTCGCCCTTGCCCTGTTGCTCGCGCTGGCCGCAGCAGGCCTCATCGGCTACATCGCCGGTCAGGTACCCACCCGGCCAGGGCACCACGCCGCAGAGCGCGTTCCCCTGCCGGGCAATCCCACCACTGCCCCAGGCATACAGTGCTCGACCATCGAACTGATCGGCTTGGGCCTGGACCGCGGCCTACCTCTGGGAGCCACCGGCCTGCGAACCAAATGCGACCTGGACAGCTCCACCTTTCGCGGCCAGGGCATCACCCTCACCATCTGGATCATTCAGGCCATGCTCTGGGGGCTGATCACCCTAGCCGCAGCCGGCTATACCAACCTTATCCGTAAAACCCTCTGATACCAGCGCAACAATAGCAAAGCAGCCCCAGGCCGGCACTTGACGATATGGTCAGTGCGCGTTCGGGATCCGCGAGAACCACGTGTTATGCGCCAAAGCGAACAATCCGAAGGGGAGCACAAGTGGGCATGCTCGTTGTGGAGTGTACGACTGACTAAAAGGCAAACCGACCTCCTGGGGAACAGTGTCCCCGATACGGCAATGCCGTCAGAACCTGTAGAGGATTTCACAGTGCCATGAGCGGTCGGTAAGCGAGCATTGCGGATGCTCGCAAATGGCTGATTGAAATGCGGGACGCGGGGTTCGTCGGGGCAACGCCACCGGAACGGGTGATGGCGGTGGCGGTGGGGGTGGGGTGGCGATAAGCAGGTGCCATGTACCTCGCTGCGGCACTTGCTCTTGTGGCCTCGTTGACGACTGTGTCCGGGGAGCTGACCAGCTATGACGCGCGTGTGCCCGTGGGGGCGCGGGCGGAGGTGGTGGTGGCGCCCCTGGCCGGTGGCACGGTCGTGATGCTGCGCACGAGCGGTCTCCTGCCGGACCGCGACTACGGCGCGCACGCGCACGTGAATGCCTGCGGGCCGGTGTCGACCGATGCCGGACCGCACTACCAGCACGTGCAGGGCGGGGCGACGGATCCCGCGTTCGCCAACCCGCGCAACGAGATCTGGCTCGACTTCACCACCGACGCGCACGGTCGTGGTCAGGCGTGGACGCGGGTCGAGTGGCAGTTCGGCGAACGGCGCGCCGGATCGGTCGTGCTGCACGAGGAGCACACGCACACCGAACCCGGGCACGCGGGGACGGCCGGTGCGCGGTTGGGGTGCCTGACCGTGCCGTTCTGACGCCCAGGACGGCCACCGCGCGCCACGCCCACCTCGCGCGGAAGGTGGCGGGGGTCACCGCGGGTGCGGGCGATTCGCCGATGTGGCGCCCACCACTACCGGCGCTGGGCGACAATGGACGGCGATGTCCACCGCCCTGCACGCCACCAAGCCCCTGACGATCGGCCGCCACCCGGTCGATCCCGCCGTCGTGCTCGCACCCATGGCGGGCATCACCAACGTGGCCTTCCGGCAGCTCTGCCGCGAGTTCGGCAGCCCCACGTCGCTCTACGTCTGCGAGATGATCACCGCCCGGGCGATCGTCGAGCGCGACGCCAAGACGATGCAGATGATCACGTTCGGCGCGGACGAGAGCCCCCGCTCGATGCAGCTCTACGGCGTCGACCCGAAGTCGATGTCCGAAGCGGCGAAGATCATCGTGGCCGAGGACCGGGCCGACCACATCGACATGAACTTCGGCTGCCCGGTGCCCAAGGTGACGCGCAAGGGCGGCGGCGCGGCGCTGCCGTACAAGCGGCAGCTGTTCCGGCAGATCGTGCGGGCCGCGGTGCGCGCCGCCGAGCCCGCCGGAGTGCCGGTGACGGTCAAGTTCCGCATCGGCATCGACGACGAGCACCTCACCTACCTCGACGCGGGCCGCATCGCCGAGGACGAGGGCGCGCAGGCCGTCGCCCTGCACGCGCGCACCGCGGCCCAGCGCTACTCCGGCCAGGCCGACTGGTCCGCCATCGCCCGGTTGAAGGAGGCCGTGACGAGCATCCCGGTGCTCGGCAACGGCGACATCTTCAGCGCCCAGGACGCCTTGGACATGGTCGCCCGGACCGGCTGCGACGGCGTCGTCGTCGGCCGCGGCTGCCTCGGCCGGCCCTGGCTGTTCGGCGAGCTGCAGGCGGCGTTCCGGGGCGAGCCCGTCCCGCCGGGACCGCGCCTCGGCCAGGTCGCGGCGATCCTGCGGCGGCACGGCGTGCTCCTCGCGGACTTCCTCGGCGAGGACAAGGGCCTGCGCGACCTGCGCAAGCACATGGCCTGGTACTTGAAGGGCTTCCCGGTCGGCGCGGAGCTGCGCCGCAACCTCGCGATGGTCTCCACCCTCGCCGAGCTGGACGACCTGGTCGGCCGGCTCGACCCGACGCTGGAGTTCCCGGACAACGCCGACGAGCCGCGCGGCAGGCAGGGCTCGCCCGGCAAGGTCGTGCTGCCCGAGGGCTGGCTGGACGACCCGGAGGACGCCACCGTGCCCGTGGGCGCCGACGAACTGCACTCGGGTGGCTGACGTGGCGCGCGCCGCGACGGCGCTGGCGTGTGCCCTGCTGCTGGCCGGCTGCGGTTCGACGGTCACCGGCGTCGCCCGGCCGCTCCAGGTCACCGACGTGGAGCGGGAGCTGGTCTCCGGCTACTTCGCCGACCTGAACGAGGCCGGCGGGCAGGGCACGTCCGAGCAGCGCGACCTGCTCAAGGACACCCAGCACCCGGACTTCCACGACGAGGACTGCCGGCTGCCCTCGGGGACCATCAGGGTGCAGCCGACCATGTCGACGCTGCGCCTGGACCCCGCGTGGACGCCGCCCGGCGAGGACGAGCACCCGCGCGGCGTGGTGCTGGTCGTCGCGGTCACGTTGACCGTCGTGCAGGAGGGCTCCGAGATCGGCAGTCAGATCGGCTCCCAGCACGTCGTGCTGCTCAACGGCAAGGCCTACGGCTTCGCCCCGTGTGTCAATTGAGGTCACGCCGAGCCGACTGACCACGCTCCGTCAACTTTTCGGCAGTTCGATCACCGAATGCCACTAGTTCGGAGCAGTGCACAGTCAACCAGTCGAGGGAAATCCCTCTATGACGCGTCCCGCCGGCTCAAGCGTCGCCTCGTATCAGACGACACCTTGGCAAGGAGGGAGGTGAGCGCGATGACCGCACTGCGACCCGAAGTCGCGGAGTCCGACCGCGACGGGCGGCCCGGCGCAGGCACGCCCGCTTCCGAGAGCGAGGGCACCGGCCTGGTGCAGCTGCACGAGTCGATCGCCGCGCTGCTCGCTTCCCGGGGCCAGTGGCGGCAGGCCTACCAGCACCTGCGCTCCGCGTTCGACCTGGTCTACGCCGACCAGGACGACCCGCCGCAGGTGCCCGAGCAGCTGCGCCGGGAGGTCGACCGGCTGCGCCGCGAGCACGCCGAGGCGCGCGAGCAGAGCCTGCGCGACAGCCTCACCGACAGCTACAACCGCAGATACCTGGACGAGCGACTGCTCGACATCGTCGCCGAGCGCGGCTCCACCGCGGCGGGCCTCGCCATCGCGCTGATCGACCTGGACTGGTTCAAGCAGGTGAATGACACGTTCGGGCACCTCTTGGGCGACCGGGTGTTGCAGCGAGTGGTCGAGCTGTTGCAGGAGGAGCTGCCGGAGGGCGGGTTCTGCGCCCGCTACGGCGGCGAGGAGTTCGTCCTCGTGCTGCCCGACGTCGAGCCCGGGCCGGCGGTGGAGATCGCCGAGTCGGCCCGGTTGCGTGTCGAGCGTCACGCCTGGGCTTCCCTCGCGCCGGGTTTGCGAGTGACCGTCAGCATCGGGTTGGCCTATGAGCCGCCGCCAGCCGGCGCGCCGACCCGCGCGCCGGTCGCCCCGGAGCAGCAACTCCTGCGCGCCGACAGCCTGCTGTACACCGCCAAGCAGTCAGGACGGAACGCCGTCGCCTACCGGGCGAACGGCCGCGTCCTCCTCGCGGGTGCCGCTTCCGGGCGACGAGGTATAGCTGAATCGCGGGTCGCCGGTTACTGACACCTGACGTCCACTCACCCTTTCGGACGTAGTCTGCTGCGCGCAACCGAGTACTGCCGACCCCTGTATCACCGGGAGTGGTCGTCAGGACTGGCCGTCATCCGTAGTATCGCCAAGGCAAGTGACACGCCGTTGGTGCAACCAATGTGTCCTTGCCGTCGTCAACTCGTGATGACGACCGACTAATGACCGAAGCTGAAGGGAGACCGGGTGCCCGACGAGCCCCGCCGTGGCGGCCCCGGACCCGGAGGTGACCAGGCCCCTCAGGAAGACCAGCCGACCGGCCGTCGCCGCAGGTCGCTGGACGATGGCGGGCTGAGCGTGTCCGACCTGCTGGAACAGCACAGCCGCACGAACATCCCGCGCCCGGTCCCGCCCGGTCCGTCGGACACCGGCAGGCGCGCCGCGCCCGAGCCGGAGCCGCCCCGCAGACCCGCGCCGCCCCCGAACGGCAGGCACGCCCCGGAGGGCACCGGCCGCCGCGCCGCGCCGGAACCGCCGCCGCGCAGGCAGGCCCCGCCGCCGGACTACGCGCCACCGGCGCCCGAGGACACCGGGACCCGGCCCAGGCCGACGAACGGCGCGCCGCCCGCACCCGGACGCCGCCCGACCGCGCCGCCCCCCCGAACGACTTCTTCGCCACGAACGACGGCACCGGCACCCGGACGCCGCGCCCCGCGCCGGAGGACACCGGCGCGCGCCGCCGTCCCGAGGAGCCCGGCCCGGCACGCCCCGGCCGTCCCGTGCCGCCGCCGGCGACCGGACCCGCGAACGGCTACGCCGGTCGACCCGACGACGTGGTCCCGGGACGTCCGGTCGCGCCGCGCCCGGTCCCCCCCGGCGAGCCGGGCGCGCGCTTCCCCGCCAACGGCCGCCCGCAGGACCCGGCCGGGCCTCGACGCGCCGAGAGCACCGGCCAACGCCCGCGCCCCGACCTCCCCGGCGCCGCGCCGGGTCGACGGCTCCCCGACGGCAGCGGACCGCGGCAGCGCCCGGAAGGGCTCGCGCCCGACACGCCCAGGCGACTGGCGGACGGCGGCGGTCCCCGCCCCGAGGACCTGGCCCCCGACACACCCCGCCGCCTCGCCGACGGCAGCGGACCCCGGCCGCGACCGGAAGACCTCGCGCCGGGCGCGCCGCGGCGTCCGGCGGACGGCAACGCGCCGCGCCAACACCCCGAGGGCCTCGCCCCCGACACGCCTCGCCGCCCGGCGGACGGCAGCGGACCGCGCCCGCGCCCGCGCCCCGAAGACCTGCGCCGACGCCCCGACGAAGCAGGACCGCCCGGACGTCGCGCCGTCGTCGAGGGCGCGCCGGCCGAGGGCATCGGCAGGCGGCTCGCGGACGGGCCGCGCCCCGGCGAGAACACCGGCCAACGCCCCCGCCCCACCCCGCCGCCGCCGCCGACGGGCCCCGTCGCCTCGCCGACGGCAGCGGCCCGCACGACCTGACCGGCGGCCCGCGCCCCGGCCGCCGACCAGACCCGGCCGTCGACCCGCGCCGCCCGGCACCCGTCCCGCCCGGCTTGCCCGTCCCGCCCGGCTTGCCCGGCTCACCCGGCTTGCCCGTCGAGGACCCGGCCGGCCGCCGGCCCGAGGGCGGCGGACCCCGCCGCCTCGCCGACGGACCCCCGGTCGTGCCGGTCGACGGCGGCGCACCGCGCCGGCTCGCGGACGGACCACCGGACGGCAGCGGACCCCGCCCGGCCGGCGACGCGCCCGGCCGGAGGTTCGCCGACGACGCCGCCACGCCCGACCCGGCGCCGCCCGTCATCGCCGCCCGCCTCGACGCGGGCCCCGAACCGCGCGAGGCCATCGACCCGGCCAGCCTCACCACGGAGATGGAGGCCATCAGCGACGACGTCAAGAAGCGTCGCGAGGTCGACCACACGCTGGCCCGCTTCTCCGCCGTGCACGACGAGCTGGCCGAGCAGGAGCGCCTGCGCAAGGAACGCCGCCAGAAGCTCATGCCGTGGAAGGCCGAGCACGACGAGGACGCCACCGAGTACGCCTCGCCGGTCGACGACCCCGACGACGACGGCCCGCGCCGCCGCGGCCGCACGGCCAAGCACAGCAAGATCGTGGGCACGGTCAAGGTCGTCGCGCTGGCCGCCGCCGTGCTGGTGTTCGTGTCCACCGGCCTCGGCTGGGGCGCGATGCTCTACATCGACAGCCAGATCACCGAGATCGAGGCGCTGAACACGAACTCCGCCGCGGTGCACGAAGCGGAGAAGCAGCTCGGCGACGAGAACTTCCTCATCGTCGGCTCGGACACCCGGGCGGGCGCCCGGCCGGAGGACGGCGTCGGCGACGCGAACTCCGAGATCGGCGCGCGCTCGGACGTGCTGATGCTCGCGCACATCCCGGCCGACCGTAAGCGCATGGTCATCGTCTCCGTGCCGCGCGACCTGCTGATCACCCGTCCGCAGTGCGAGGAGTGGGACCCCACCACCGGCCAGTACACCGGCACCCAGCTCGACTCCGCCGACGACGTGAAGGCCAACGAGCCGTACGCGGTCGGCGGGCCGAAGTGCGTCAGCAAGTTCATGACCGAGCTGACCGGGCTGGAGATCAACCACTTCCTCAGCATCGACTTCAACGGCTTCAAGGGCATGGTCGACGCCATCGGCACCGTCCCGGTGTGCGTGTCGAAGCCGATGGACGACGAAGAGCTGGGCGTGATCTTCGACAAGGCCGGCCGGTACGAGATCGACGGCAACAAGGCGCTGGACTTCGTGCGGGCCCGCAAGGTCGAGGGCGAGTCCAAGACCGACTTCGACCGCGTCGGGCGGCAGCAGCAGTTCCTGTCCTCGTTGCTGCGCAAGGCGTTGTCGTCGGAGATCCTGCTGAACCCGGGCAAGCTCAACGGTTTCCTCAACGCGTTCGCCGCGTCGACCGTCGGCCAGAACATCGGCGTGAACGACATGCTGACGCTGGCGCAGTCGTTGCAGAGCCTGGAAGCGGGCCGGGTCACCTTCGTCACCATCCCGCACGAGACGGCCGAGGGCCCGACGCCGTCCACCGACGACAACCTGGAGCTGTTGAAGGAAGACGACGTCAAGGCGTTGTTCCAGGCCATCATCGACGGCACGCCGCTGCCCGAGGAGACGCCGGACAACGCGGCGGCCGACCCGAACCAGGCCCAGGGCCAGACCTCCGCCGCCGCGCCGGCGCCCGGACCCAAGCAGGGCAAGGTCGTCGACCACAAGGGTCTGAAGATCCAGGTGCGCAACGGCGACCCGAACAACGACGGCGCGTCCCGCCGCACCACCCTGGCGTTGCGGGAGCTCGGCTACGACGTCGTCCTCCCCGGTGACGCGCCACCCGCCGAGAAGACCGTGATCCTGTACGGCGTCGGCGGGGAGGACGCGGCGGCGACCCTGCTGTCCTCGGTGCCGGGCGCGACGTTGCAGTTCCAGGCGAACATGGCCGGCTCCGTGCAGCTGCTCATCGGCCCCGGCTGGGACGAGGAGGTCCGGGCGCCGCAGGCCGCGGGCACCGATCCGGGCAAGGCGACGCCACCGGAGGACCTGACCGTGGTCAACGCGGGCAAGGACCCCTGCGCCTGAGCGGACTGGACGTTTCGGGTTCACCGCGGGTTCACCGGGGTGGGTCGCTACCGCGATGACCTGGCCGTAGGCTGACGCCCATGCGTGAGGCCTACCACGACCGGCTCGGACAACTCGCCGACCAGCTCGCCGACATGTGCGGCATGGCGGGCGACGCGATGGAGCGCGCGACCGCTTCCCTGCTCGGGGCGGACCTCGCCCTCGCCGAGCAGGTGATCGGTGACGACGCCAAGATCGACGACGTGCGCGCCGACATCGAGGAGCAGTCGTACGCGCTGCTGGCGTTGCAGGCGCCCGTCGCGACCGACCTGCGGATCGTGCTCGCGGTGATCCACGCGGCCGAGAGCGTGGAGCGGATGGGCGACCTGGCGCTGCACGTGGCCAAGGCGGCGCGGCGCAGGCACCCGAACCAGGTGCTGCCGGACACGGTGCGGCCGTACTTCGCCGAGATGGGCCGCATCGCGGTCGAGCTGGCGCGCGAGGCCACCGACATCATCCGCACGCAGGACGTGAAGCGGGCGCGGTCGTTGGAGGACGCCGACGACGCGATGGACGACCTGCACCGCCACCTGTTCACGGTGATCATGGACAAGGACTGGGCGCACGGCGTGCCGTCCGCGGTGGACACCACGCTGCTCGGCCGGTTCTACGAGCGCTTCGCCGACCACGCGGTGTCGGTGGCCAAGCGCACCGTCTTCGTGGTCACCGGCCGGATGCCCGGCTACCACGGCGACACCGGCGACGACGCCTGAGCGTCAGCCGAGCAAGCCGTTGGGTCAGCCGAGCAGGCCGTTCAGCTCCTGCGCGAGCTGGGCGGCGATGCGCGCGTTGTCGGCGGGGGCGTGGTTGAGCCACTTGCGGCCGTCCGGCCCCTGCCGCGTCTGCGACATGTAGCGGCCCTGGTCGTTGTCGAACCACGCGACCTGCGGCGCGCGCTGCTCCCGCCCGTGCCTGCCGCGCACCGTGACGCCGAACTGGCCGGCGCGCAGCCGGGGCCGCTCGAACACCGCTTCCAACGCGCGGACCTGCGCGGACGCCGTCGAACGCGGCGCCATGGTCTGGGTGAACGTGGCGTTGCCGAAGTCGTCGTCCCGCTTGGGCGGCGGTGGCGCGGACGTCGGCATCGGCACCGTGACCGACTGGCCGGGGCCCGGTCGGGACGGTGGCACGAGGTCGACGACCGCGCGCAGCAACGCGGGCGCCCGCATCAGGTCGACCTTGATCTGCCGGTCGTCCATCACCGCGAGCGCCGCGGTCTCACCGGCCGCGCCGCCGCGCGCCAGCAGCTGGCGCTCGACGTTGCGCGCGTCGAGCGAGGCGACCGCGTTGAGGCTGTAGTCGAAGCGCACCAGCAGGGTGAGCGCTTCCTGCACCTCGGGTGCGACCCGGCCGCGCTGGGCCAGGCCGCGCGACTCCAGGTCGCGGTAGACCGCGTTGCGGATGCCGCGCCGCTCGTCGACCGTCTGCCCGAGGTAGGGGAACTCGAACGGGTAGGGACGGCTGCCGAGCTTCAGGTCCTCCCAGAGCATGTCGGCCGCCGCGTGGGACAGGGCGAACGAGAACACGCTCACCCGCCGATGACCGGCGGAGCGACCATGGTGCCGTCACCGAAGACGTCCTCGGTCTCCACCAGGTAGGACGCGGCCTTGTGCTCCTTGTCCTCGTCACCCTGGCCGCGCGCGCCACCGGCGCCCGCGCCCATGCCCGCGCCCATGCCGCCGGCGCCACCGCGGCCCGCCGCGCCCGCGCCGCCGAGACCACCGCTGCCGCCGGGACCGAAACCGCCCGCGCCGGACCGGCCGGCCTCACCGCCGAGCGTGCCCGCGCTGCCGCCGGGGCCGAAGCCGCCGAGGCCGCCCATGCCGCCGCGACCGGCCGCCGCCAAGCCGCCGGGACCGCCGCCGCCGGGGACGCGGCCCATACCGCCTCCGCCTCCGCCGCCACCACCGCCGGGACCGCGGCTGCCGGGACCGTTCGGCAGGCCCGTGCGCCCGCCGGGCGGGATCGTCGGCCGGCCGTTGGGCCCGGTGCCGGGCGGGTAGACGCCGGGCGGGTAAGGACCGCCGCCGGGGCCGGGGATGGTGTTGTTGCCACCGCCGCCGGGACCGGGGATCGTCGTGCCGCCACCGGTGGGACCGTTCCAGCCGGACTGGTTGGTGTTGCCACCACCGCTGCCGCCGCTCCCACTGCCGCCACTGCCGCTGCCGCCACCGCCGGGCACCCCGACGTCACCGAACCCGCTGCCGCTGCCCGTGCCCGTCCCGGTGCCGCTGGGGATGGTCTGCCGACCGTTGATCTCCCCCGTGCCGTTCTTCCCGGGATCGCCGCTGCCGCCGGAACCCTCCATCGGCGGGGGCGGCGAGAAGGCGGGCATCGTCGAGCCCGACTCCTGGAAGCTGGTGGACATGGTCGTCATGACCTCGGCCGCACGTTCGTGGGCCTGCTGCTTCTCCTCGAACTTCTGCTCGATCTGGTCGATCGTCTCGGCCCACTTGAACGGGTTGGGCTCGGCGAAGAACATCTTGTAGGCGTCGGCGGTGCTGAACTCGACCGGCTCGGGCATCGCGTTCTTCGCCTGCTCGGCCGCCGTGCTCTGGGTGTACAGCTTGTTGCCGGTGAGCTGCGCGCCCTGCGCGGCGTTACCGGACCAGGTGGCCACGTTCGTGAAGTAGCCCTGCGCCGACTCCGCCGCCGCGCCCTGCCACGCGCCCTTGCTGGCGGTCGTGGCGCTGCTGAGGTTGGTCTGGAACCTGGCCAGGATGTTGCCGATCTTCGTCCAGGCCTCGCCCTGCTCGTTGGCGGTGCTCGGGGCCATGTTCGTGGTGACCATGTCCTGGAGCTTCGGGTGGTCGTAGCCCATGTAGAACGAGCCCGCCGGGTTCATCGGCGGCCGGTAGGTCTCCACGACCTGTTCGAGGTCGCGTTCCTGCGTCTGCTGGTACTGCGCGGACTGCGCCCGGACCTGCATCTCCCGGACGAAGTCGACGAACGACGGGAAGAGGCCGGGGTTCTCCCGCTGGGAACGCGCGTAGTCGGCGCGCAACTGCGCTTCGTTGTCCCCGGCGTAGGTGACCTCAGTCGCCTGGCTGTTCTGCGGCTGCGAGTTCTGCGGCGCCACGACGTCCTCCTCGGACTTACTTGGGGAGCTTCGGCTCGACGGCGGTCGCGACCTTCGTGGCGGCTTCGCACGCCTCGTCGAGGGAGGCGTTCGCCGACGCGACGAAGTCGACCCGGGAACTCGACGTGATCGCCACCGTCACCGCGCACGAACTGGAGGACGCGGGTGCGGTGACGCGCTTGGCCTGGTGGCCGCCGATCGGCAGGCCGGAGATCTTCGAGTTCGGGCCGGGCACGTAGTCCTCGACGCCGAGTTCGGGGAACGCCTTCACCCGGACGGAGATCGTGCCGGCGTACCGCCCCTTGCACTCCTGCACGCCATCTTCCTCGACCTCGGTCACGCCGAGCGACGACGCGACCGCCTCCAGCTCCGCGCACGGGTCGAAGTCAGCGAGGTCGCCCCCGGCGGCAGCGGAGGTCGTGGTGGGGTCGGTGTCCTCGGTCGCGGTCGCCGTCGTGGTGGTCGCGGCGGTCGGCGTGCCCGGGGTGTCCGAACAGCCGGCGAGCACCAGTCCGAGCACGGCGGCCGACAGGACGGATCGAACGACCGGGTTCCTGGTCAACTGCATCCCCATCTCAGTATTGCCCGTAGCCGGAGGCGGCGGAGTCGTCGACCTCGGTGTAGTTCTCGATGGCCTTCTGCAGGGCCAGCCGAGCCTCTTCGAGAGCCGTCTTGAGCTGGTCGATGGCCGGGATGATGCCGGTCGTGCCCGCACCGCCCATCGCGCCGTCCATGTTGTACCGGGTCATCGCCTGGGCGTCGGGGCTCGTGCCGAGCTTGGTCTCCTGGCGCAGCACGGCGGTCTTCGAGTCCAGCTCGTTGAGGTCGAACTGGGCGTCCTCGATCGCCTTCAGGTACGCCTTCGCGCCATCCTTGCTGATGGCGAACGAGCCCGAGTCCGCAGCTGCCTTCAAGCCCTGGGCGCTGGCCGTCATGGCCCCCATGGACTGGACGCTCCACGCACCTTCCGCCGCCACGACTACCCCCTGCAAGTCCGCCGATCCCAGCCGTCACGGTACCGGTGAACGGTTGGCCGTGTCTCGGCTTTGACGGCCCGGGTGGTTGTCCGGTTCCGCTGTCACCCTAATGAGCAAGAGCCCTCCCACCAGCGGTGGGAGGGCTCTCGGGGCCGGGTGGTGATCAGCCGAAGCGGCCGGAGATGTAGTCCTCCGTGGCCTTCTGGCTCGGGTTGGAGAAGATCTTCTCCGTGTCGTCCACCTCGATCAGCCGGCCCGGCTGGCCGACGCCCAGCAGGTTGAAGAACGCGGTCTGGTCGCTGACCCGCGCCGCCTGCTGCATGTTGTGGGTCACGATGACGATCGTGTACTCCTTCTTCAACTCCGTGATCAGGTCCTCGATCGCCAGGGTCGAGATGGGGTCCAGCGCCGAGCACGGCTCGTCCATCAGCAGCACGTCCGGCTGCACGGCGATGGCCCGGGCGATGCACAGCCGCTGCTGCTGACCGCCGGACAGGCCGCCGCCGGGCCGGTCGAGGCGGTCCTTGACCTCGTTCCACAGGTTCGCCCCGCGCAACGACCGCTCGGCCACCTCGTCGAGCTTCTTCTTGTTCCGCTCGCCCGCGAGCTTCAGGCCCGCGACCACGTTGTCCCGGATGGACATCGTCGGGAACGGGTTGGGGCGTTGGAACACCATGCCGATGGTCCGGCGCACCTGCACCGGGTCGACGGCGGAGGCGTAGATGTCCTCGCCGTCGAGCAGCACGGTGCCCTCCACCCGCGCCCCGGGTGCCACCTCGTGCATGCGGTTCAACGACCGCAGCACGGTGGACTTCCCGCAGCCGGACGGGCCGATGAACGCCGTCACGTTCTTCGGCGGCACGGCGAGCGAGACACCGTCCACGGCGTGGAACTTGCCGTAGTACAGGTTCAGGTCTTTCACGTCGATGCGCTTGGCCATGACCGCCCGCTCACTTCGTCTTCGGAGCCAGCCACCGCGAGATCACGGTGGCGAGCAGGTTGAACAGCGTGATGATGATGACCAGGGTGATCGCCGCACCCCAGATCCGCTCGAAACCGGCCTGCGTCGGGTTGTTCCGCTCCGACGTCATGAGCAGCGGCAGCGACGCCATCGGCCCTTCGAACAGGTTGTAGTTGATGTACGGCGCGTACGCGGCCAGCACGAGCACCGGCGCGGTCTCGCCCATGACGCGGGCCAGCGCCAGCATGATGCCGGTGATGATGCCGGACAGGGCGGTGGGGATGACGACCTTCACGATCGTCTTCCACTTGGGGATGCCGAGCGCGTAGGACGCCTCGCGCAGCTCGTCCGGCACGATCTTCAGCATCTCCTCGGTGGTCCGCACGATCACCGGCACCATGAGCAGCACCAGCGCGAGCGACACCGCGAACCCGCTGCGGCCGAAGCCGAAGTAGGTGATCCACAGGGTGTAGACGAACAGCGCGGCCACGATGGACGGCACACCGGTGAGGATGTCGACCATGAACGTGGTGGCCTTGGACAGCTTGGACCGGCCGCCGTACTCCACCAGGTAGACGCCGACGAACAGGCCGAGCGGCACGGACAGCGCGCCGCACACCAGGCCTTGCACCAGCGTGCCGTAGATCGCGTGGTAGACGCCGCCGCCCTGCTGGCGGCCCAGCAGGCCGGACAGCGACTTCTGCCACCAGTCGCCGTCGAGGACGACCGGGAAGCCGCGTTCGACCACCACCCACAGCACCCAGATCAGCGGCACGATGGCGACGAGGAACGCCCCGTACACCAGGACGGTGGCGATGCCGTTCTTGAGCTTGCGCGCGCCGCTGACGCTCTGGAACGTCGGCGGTGTGGCGAGGCGGTTCAGGTCCGCCGTGTCGGTCGTCATTCGTACTCCTTGTGACCGGCGACGATGGACCGGGCGACGGCGTTGACGCCGAAGGTGAGGACGAACAGCA
Source organism: Saccharothrix sp. 6-C (assembly GCF_016695385.1). NCBI lineage: Bacteria > Bacillati > Actinomycetota > Actinomycetes > Pseudonocardiales > Pseudonocardiaceae > Saccharothrix > Saccharothrix sp. 6-C. The sequence goes on from NZ_CP064192.1 coordinate 8,093,664, forward strand.
CCAGGCCGGCGGCGATGTAGGCGCCCGCCGTGCGCGGGTCGTTGAACTCGGGCGCGGCCAGCGCGATCTTGGACGCGAACGTGGCGCCGCCGTCGAACAGGCTCCACGCGAACGCCGCGCCCGTGCCGCTGAGGATGATCGTCAGCGCGATGGTCTCGCCGAGGGCGCGGCCGAGGCCGAGCATGGAGGCGCTGACGTAGCCCGCCTTGCCGAACGGCAGCACGGTGGTGCGCACGACCTCCCACTTGGTGGCGCCGAGCGCGATGGCGCCTTCGACGTGGACGACCGGTGTGCGGTCGAACACCTCGCGGCTGACCGCGGTGATGATCGGCAGGATCATCACCGCCAGCACGATGCCGGCGGTGAAGATGGTGCCGCCCAGCTCGATGCTGACGTTGCCCTCGGCGAACAGCGGGATCCAGCCGAGGGTCGAGATCAGCCACTCCCCGACCGGGGTGAGCACCGGGCCGAGCACGAGCAGGCCCCACAGGCCGAAGATGATCGACGGCACGGCGGCCAGCAGGTCGATGACGTAGGCGAACGGCCGGGCGAGCCGGCGCGGCGCGTACTGGGTGAGGAACAGGGCGATGCCCAGGGCGATCGGCATGGCGATGACCAGCGCGAACGCGGACGACACCACGGTGACCAGGAGCAGGTCGAGGATGCCGTAGCGCATGTCGTTGACATCGCCGGTGGACCACTCGCGGCTGGTCAGGAAGTTGACCTTGTCCAGGGTGAGCGAGGGGATGGCCTGGAGCAGCAGGAAGACGCCGATCGCCGCGATCAGGACCACGATGAAGATGCCCGACCCCGTGGCCAGGCCTGCGAAGATCCGGTCACCCGGCCGGACGTGGGTCTTCTGGTCGGCTTCCGTGGTCGGGGGAATCGGAGCCTCCGAGTCGGGTCGAGCAGCCGGAACGCCCTCGCGGGCACCGGTCGTGCCGGTGCCCGCGGGGCGCGGGGCCACGATGCGGTCGTTCATCGCGATGGCGTTCCCGGGAAGTCTGCCGGCCTGGTCAGGCGATGGCCTTGACGGCGGTCAGCAGCTTGTCCTGGAAGGCCTTCGGCAGCGGAGCGTAGCCCGCGTCCGCCAGGCCGTCCTGGCCAGTCGTCGCCGCCACGGTGAGGAACGCCTTGACCGCCTTCGCGGTGTCGGCGTCGTAGCCCTTGGAGCAGACGATCTCGTAGGTGGCGAGCAGCAGCGGGTAGGCGCCCGCGGTGGTGGAGCCGTAGATCGAGTCCAGGTCGAGGACCAGGTCGTTGCCGGCGCCCTTGATCTTGGCGCCGTCGATGGCCTTGCCGACCGTCTCGTTGGTCAGCTCGACGGGGCCGGCGCCGGTGTCGATCCTGGCCAGGGACAGCTTGTTGTCCTGCGCGAACGACAGCTCGACGTAGGTGATGGCGCCGTCGACCGAGCCGGCGGCCTGCGCGACGCCGGCGGACTTCTCCTTGGCCTCGCCGACACCGCCCTTGAACTGCTTGCCGTCACCCTGGGTCCACGCGCCCTTGGAGGCGGCGGTCAGGTACTTCTGGAAGTTGTCCGTGGTGCCCGACTCGTCCGAGCGGTAGACGACCTTGATGTCCTTGTCCGGCAGCGACGCGCCGGAGTTCAGCGCCGCGATGGCCGGGTCGTTCCACTTCTTGATGCCACCGTTGAAGATCTTGGCGGTGACCTCGCCGTCGAGGACCAGGTCCTTGACGCCTTCGAGCTTGTAGCCCAGCGCGACCGGGCCGAAGACCAGCGGCAGGTTCCACGCCGGGTTGCCCTGGCAGCGCTCGGCCGCCGCGGCGACCTCGCCCTTGCTCTCCGACAGCGGCGAGTCCGAGCCGCCGAAGTCGACCTGGGCCGCGTTGAACTGCTTGACGCCCGCGCCGGAGCCGGAGGCGTTGTAGGCGAGGTCGGAGCCGGGGCACTTCGCCTGGTAGGCCTGGATGAACGTGGCGATGGCGTTCTGCTGCGCGGAAGAGCCCTCGGCGCTCAGCTTCGACTTGCCGCCGCACTCGACGGGGACCGACGAGTCGCCGGCCGCCGACGTCGAGCCCGCGCCCGGGGCGTTGTTGTCGCTGCCGCACGCGGTGAGCAGAAGCGCACCGGCCGCGATCAGGCCGAGTACGGCGCCGTGTCGCTTGGTCTTCACCTGAAGGTCCTCCAGCTACGGAAGCGGGTTTCGCGGCGAAGCTCCGCCGCTCGACACGGACGGTAGGTAGCGAGGGTGGACAGGCGCCCAGGAGAAGGTGAACGACGGGTGAACACCACACGGGAAGTGACCGAGTACACCGCCTTTTGGGTGTCCCGTGACCTGCACGTTTGCGTGGCGTGATGGGTTTGTCACTACCGGGCGTATTGGACGTCCGAGTCCCAGCGGGTGAATCCCAACCGGTCGTACACGGCCAGTGCCGCCGCGTTGTCGGACTCGACGTACAGCATCACCTCGGCGAGCCCGGCGGCACGCAGGTGGGCGAGGCCCGCGAGGGTGATCGCCTTGCCGAGGCCGCCGCCCTGCGCGTCCGGGTCGACGCCGACCACGTACACCTCGCCGAGCTCGGCGGTGTGCGCCTTGGTCCAGTGGAAGCCGAGCAGCCGCCCGTCGTCGTCGACCGCGAGGAGGAACCCGGCCGGGTCGAACCACGGCTGCTCTTCCTTCTCCCGCACGTCCTCGATGCTCATCGCGCCCTGCTCGGGGTGCCACGCGAACGCGCGGTGGTTGACGTAGACCACGGCGGCCTCGTCCCGGCCCGGCACGAACGAGCGCAGCGTCACGCCGGCCGGCAGCACGGGCTCGGGCAGCTCGACGTCCAGCGGGCGGCGCAGGCGCAGCAGCTCGCGGACCTTGCGGTAGCCGAGCTTCGCGGCGAGCGCCTCGGCGCCGGGGTGGCCGCCGTGCGACCAGATCCGCACGGGCTTGGCGCGGTCGGCCACGGCCTCGACGAGCGCGGCGCCGTGCCCGCGTCGGCGGTGCTCGGGGTGCACGGCCAGCTCGGCGACCTCGTTGCCGTCGGAGTCGCCGAAGACGTCCAGGTGCAGGTAGCCGACCAGTTCGCCGTCGGCGCGGGCCAGCAGGTGGCGGCTGCCCCGCGCCTCGGGGCGCAGGCGCAGGATCACGGCTTCGCCGACGGGGGCGACGCCGTCGGCGGCTTCGGCTGCCCCGAGCAGGCGGAGGACTTCGTCGGCCTGCTCGGGGGACAGCTCCTCAACCCAGGTCAATTCCACGTGACGAACCTAGTGGAGTTGTGCTCCGCGAGGTCGCGCCGGCCTCGACGTCCGCGAAGCGCGGCGATCAAGCGCGGTAGATCAGCTCGGCTTCGTCGATGGTCGGTTCGTGGGCGTCGATCGCGTGGTCCACGCGCCGGGCGCTGCCCGGGCGCGGCGGGCGGACGAACTTGTAGCCCACGTTGCGCACGGTGCCGATGAGGGACTCGTGCTCGGGGCCGAGCTTGGCGCGCAGGCGCCGGACGTGCACGTCCACCGTCCGCGTGCCGCCGAAGAAGTCGTAGCCCCAGACCTCCTGCAGCAGCTGCGCGCGGGTGAACACGCGGCCCGCGTGCTGCGCCAGGTACTTGAGGAGCTCGAACTCCTTGTAGGTCAGGTCGAGCGGGCGGCCGCGCAGGCGGGCGGTGTAGGTCGCCTCGTCGATGACCAGCTCGCCGAGCTGGATCGACCCGTCGCCGCCGGGCTGGGTGGCGCCGCGCCGGGAGCGCACCAGGCGCAGCCGGGCGTCGACCTCGGCCGGGCCGGAGGTGGGGAGCAGGATCTCGTCCACGCTCCAGTCGGAGTTGACCGCGACCAGGCCGCCCTCGGTGACGACCGCCACCACGGGCACGTCGACGCCGCTGGAGTCGAGCAGCCGGCACAGGCTGCGCGCGGCCACCAGGTCGGTCCTGGCGTCGACCAGGACGATGTCGTGCGGACCGGCTTCCAGCAGCGCCGAGACCTCCGGGCGCAGCGGGCGCACCTCGTGCGGGAGGAGCGACAGCGCGGGGAGAACGGCCTCGGGGTCGGAGTCGGTGGTCAGCAGCAGCACATCGATACTCATCGTCGCGGCGCCCTCTCGTTCGGCCGGTGCGTGGTCACCGACCAAGCACAGGCGAAGTACGGTGACCGGGCCCCGTTGCCTGCGGATGACGGAGACGATACCGGTGCACACCACGAAAGACCCAGGTCAGCAGGTCAGAGTCACAGTTGTTTCCACAAGCGTCACGCCTGTTACATCCATGTCACATGACGCCGTCCGCCTGCACGGTGTGCATGTGAGATCGACACCGTCCGTGACGGATCTCGCGTTCGTGGTCGGTCACGGCTTCACCAACCACGTCCGCAAGCCGTTCGTGTCACGCGTGTTGCACCGGTTGGCGCGGCACGGCGGGGTGGTCGCGCTGGACTTCCGGGGCCACGGCCGCTCCGGCGGGCGGTCCACCGTGGGCGGTGACGAAATCCACGACCTGGCGGCCGGTGTCTCGCTCGCCCGCGAGCTCGGGTACCGGCGGGTGGCGACCGTCGGCTTCTCCATGGGCGCGTCCATCGCGCTGCGCCACGCGGGCCTGCACGACGACCGGCCGGACGCCGTGGCGGCGGTCAGCGCGCCGTCGCGCTGGTGGGTGCGCGACACGGTGGCGATGCGCCGCGTGCACTGGCTGCTCGAACAGCCGCACGGCAGGCTCGCCGCCCGCGCGCTCGGCGTGCGCCTCGGCCCGCCGTGGCGGACCACGCCGGAGAGCCCGCTGGAGGTGGTGCACCGCATCACCCCGACCCCGCTGCTCATCGTGCACGGTGAGCAGGACCACTACTTCGGCCCGGCGCACGCGGTCGCGCTGCACCGGGCCGCGGGCGGCGCCGCCGAGCTGTGGCTCGAGCCGGGGGTCCGGCACGCCGAGTCCTCGATGACGCCCGCTCTGGTAGACCGGATCGCGACCTGGCTGGACGAACACACCTCGCAGCACCACACGGACCGGACAGAGGGCAGGCGATGACCGCGACCGACACGAACCGACGCCGTTCCACCCGCGGGCGCAAGCTGATCATCGCCGCGCTCGTCGTGGGCGCGCTGCTGGTCGCCGCCGACTTCGCGCTGGCCGCGGTCGGCGAGTACCAGGTCGCGCAGAAGATGCGGGAGAAGTTCGGGCTGAGCGAGGACCCGTCGGTCCGGATCAACGGCTTCCCGTTCATCACGCAGGCGATCGGCGGCGACTACCGCGACATCGAGATCAGCGCCACCGGCGTGCCCGTGCGCGACCAGCTGCGGGACCTGGAGATCCGGGCGAACCTCAAGCACACCCGCATCGGCCTGTCGGACCTGCTGGCCGGCAACACCCGCGACGCGCGGATCGACCAGGTCAAGGGCAGCGTCAAGATCAAGGTCAACGACCTGAGCCGGCTGGTCAACCAGATCACGCCGTTCACCGACCTGGCGATCGACCCGGACAAGCGCACCAAGGTGACCGACGGGCAGCCGCCGGACCCGACGGTGGCGGCGGTGAAGCTGTCGGGCAAGACCAACGTCGCCGGGCGCGACATCCGCATCACCGCCTACGGCACGGTGTCGCTGATCAGCGGCCAGGTGGTGATCGCGGTGAACGACGTCGAGCTGGACGACCTGGCGCTGAACGGGCTGGACGCGGTGCTCGGCGTGGTGCGCGAGGCGTTGAGCGTGACGATCGACCCGGGCTCGCTGCCCTTCACGGTGACGCCGACCGCGGTCAAGGTGGAGAGCGGCGCGTTCACCGTGGAAGGCTCGATCAACGACATCCTCCTCGACCAGGGCGGTAACTAGGTGACCGGCGCGTGGGCGTTGCTCGGGGCGGTCGCGGTCGTCGCCGCGGTCGCCGCGGTCCTGCGCGTCCGCGACGGCCGCGTGCGGGCGGCGAAACCCCGCCTGGACCTGCCCGCGCCCGTGCGCGACCTGCTCGACCGGGACACGCCGGTGACGCTGGTGCAGCTCTCCACGACGTTCTGCGCGAACTGCCGGCAGACCCGCGCGGTGCTCGAAGACCTGGCCGCCCGCACCGCCGGGCTGCGGCACGTCGAGCTCGACGTGACCGACCTGCCCGACGTGGCCGCCGACCTCAAGGTGCTGCGCGCACCCACCACGCTGGCGTTGGACGCCTCGGGCGCGGAACTCCTCCGGTTCGGCGGCGTGCCCAAGCCGGACCGCCTCGTTGCGGCTTTGCGCCCACACCTGCCTGACCCGATCGGGTGAACCTGGGCATTCCCACGCTGTGGACGCCCCTCCCGACAGCAGGGACGAGCGGCTAGGCTCGGACCCATGACCACGCTGCTGACCAAGCGACTCGCGGTGGACCTGTGCCGCGTGCGCAGCAGCCTGTGTCGCGCGGCGCGCTGACCGGGCGGTTCCCGGCGGCCCGCACACCCTTGACGGTGGTGCGCGCCTGCCCCTAACACCGCCTGAGACGGACTACCAGTCTTGTCCACCGTCAGGAGGTCGCCGTGCCGTTAACCGCCACCGCCACCAAGGACGCGCCGGTCGACCCGCGCGGTCCCCGGTTCAGCGCCTGGATCACCACCGCCATCCTGGCGGTCGTCCTGCTGACCGGCTCGTGGCGGCTGCTCGCCGCCCAGACCGTGCTCTTCGCCATGTGCGCGTTCATCTCGCTCAAGCTCAACCCGTGGGGCCACGTCTACCGGTTCGCCGTGCAGCCGAGGATCACGCCCACGACCGAGCGGGAGGAGGCCGCGCCGCTGAGGTTCGCGCAGGGCGTCGGGTTCGTCTTCGCGCTCATCGGCACGATCGGCTACACCACCGGACTCACCGCGCTCGGCGTCGTCGCCACGTCCGCCGCACTGGTCGCCGCGCTGCTCAACGCCGCGCTCGGCCTGTGCCTGGGCTGCGAGCTGTTCCTGCTCCTGCGCCGCCACGCACCCGCGCTCGCCCGACCCCAGTGACAGAAGTAGCAGTAAGCAACGAAGAAATTGGAGCAGCTCGATGAGCCGTGAAGACGTCCTGGTCTCGGCCGCTTGGTCCGAGGAGAACCTCAGCGCGCCCGGCGTGGTGTTCGTGGAGGTGGACGAGGACACCACCGCCTACGACGGCGGCCACATCCCGGGCGCGGTGAAGATCGACTGGAGGAACGAGCTCCAGGACCCGGTGCGGCGCGACTTCGTCGACCGCGCGGGCTTCGAGAAGCTGCTGTCGGCCAAGGGCATCTCCAACGACGACACGGTCGTCCTCTACGGCGGCAACAACAACTGGTTCGCCGCCTACGCCTACTGGTACTTCAAGCTCTACGGCCACGACGCGGTGAAGCTGCTCGACGGCGGCCGCAAGAAGTGGGAGCTCGACGGCCGCCCGCTGGACAAGGAGCAGGTCGAGCGCCCGGCGACCAGCTACACCGCCCAGGAGCAGGACCTGGCGATCCGCGCGTTCCGCGACGAGGTCGTCGACGCGATCGGCAACAAGAACCTGGTCGACGTGCGCTCGCCCGACGAGTTCTCCGGCAAGCTGCTCGCGCCCGCCCACCTGCCGCAGGAGCAGGCGCAGCGCGCCGGCCACATCCCGAGCGCGATCAACGTGCCGTGGAGCAAGGCGGCCAACGAGGACGGCACGTTCCGGTCCAACGAGGAACTGGCCGAGATCTACGGCGAGGCCGGCTTCGACGGCTCCCGCAAGACGATCGCCTACTGCCGCATCGGCGAGCGCTCGTCGCACACGTGGTTCGCGCTGCACGAGCTGCTCGGCCACGAGGACGTGAAGAACTACGACGGTTCCTGGACCGAGTACGGCTCGCTCGTCGGCGTGCCGGTCGAGCTCGGCAGCGGCAAGGAGGCCTGATCATGAGTCTGGACGGTTGCGGCGCGCCCGAGCAGGGCGTGGACATCCAGGTCGGCGCGAACGAGGTCGTGCTGTCCGGCAAGGTCAGGTCCGAGGGCGCCCCGGTCGGCGGCGCGTTCGTGCGCCTGCTGGACGCCTCGGGCGAGTTCACCGCCGAGGTCGTGTCCTCGGCCGAGGGCGACTTCCGGTTCTTCGCCGCGCCCGGCACGTGGACCATCCGCGCGCTGCACCGCTCGGGCAACGGGCAGGCGTCGGTCAGCGCGGAGGGGCCGGGCGTGCACCCGGTCGAGGTCGCGGTGGCCTGAGACCACACCCCGATACCCGGGGAGCGCACGGGCTGCCCCCGGCGCTACCCCTCGCCGACCCCGGTGGCGTTCGCCACCGGGGTCGGCGGCGTCCGGGGCCGGGTGCCTAAACTGGCCGGGTGGAACACTTCTTCACAGGACTGCTGGTCCTCGTGTCCCTGCTGGTCGTGTGGTTCGCCGGGTACGTGGTGTACCGCCTGTTCTCCGACCAGCGGTGAGCGACAACGGGCCCGTTCCGGGCAGTGGTGACGCGGCCGTGCAGGCCGCCGCTTCGCGCGCCTCGGTGACCGGGGCGCGCAACCTGCCGCAGTTCGACGACCTGCCGATCCCGGCGGACACGGCGAACCTGCGCTCCGGCCCCTCCCTGCACGACGCGTGCCTGGCGCTGCTGCCGCTGGTCGGCGTGTGGCGCGGCGAGGGCGAGGTCGTGTACCCGACGATCGACGGCCCGTTCCGGTACGGGCAGCAGATCACGTTCGCCCACGACGGCAGGCCGTTCCTGTACTACGAGGCCCGCGCGTGGCTGCTGGACGAGGACGGCGGCGTGATCCGCCAGGCGGCCCGGGAGACCGGTTTCTGGCGCCCGCAGCCGGACGACACGATCGAGGTGCTGATCACGCACAACACCGGGATCGTGGAGCTGTACTACGGCAAGCCGCGCAACCAGACGTCGTGGGAGATCACCACGGACGCGGTGGTGCGCACGGCGACCGCCAAGGAGGTCACCGGCGCGCAGCGGCTGTACGGCATCGTCAACAACGGCGACCTGGCGTACGTCGAGGAGCGGGCCATGGTCGGCCAACCGCTCCAGCCGCACACCTCGGCCCACCTGAAGCGCATCGTCGGCTGAGTCGGGTGGCGCCGCCCCCGGCGTCACCGACCCGGACGCCGGAGTGGATTGTTCAACAATCCTCATCTAATCTGGTCCCATGCAGCTGCGACAGTGCGGCGACGACGCGGTGCTCGTCGAGGTGGGTTCGCTCGGCGAGGTGGAGTCCGTGCGCGCCGCCGTCGCGGGGCTGCCGGACGTGGTCGAGCTGGTCCCGGCCGCCCGCACCGTCCTGGTCGTCACCCGGCCGGGCAGGCTGCGCGCCGTCCGCGAGGTCCTGACCACCGCCGACCTCGTCCACCACGCGGTGGCCGCGGGCGACGAGGTGGTCATCGGCGTCCACTACGACGGCCCCGACCTGGACCTGGTCGCCGAGACGGCGGGCCTGACCGCGGCCGAGGTGGTCGCGCTGCACACCGGCGCCGACTACCGGGTCGCCTTCTGCGGTTTCGCGCCCGGCTTCGCCTACCTGACCGGTCTGCCCGAGCCGCTGCGCCAACCACGCCTGGACTCGCCGCGCACGAAGGTCCCGGCGGGTTCGGTGGGCGTGGCGGGCGAGTTCACCGCCGCCTACCCCCGCGCCACCCCCGGCGGCTGGCGGCTCATCGGCCGGACCGACGCGCCCCTGTTCGACCCGCGCCGCCCCACCCCGGCCCTGCTCACCCCCGGCGACCGCGTCCGCTTCGAGGCCCTCCGATGACCACCCGCGAGAGCTCTCCCGTCGAACCGCGGGAGCCCCACCCCCGGGACCCCCGAGCCCACCGCTCGCGCACCCTCACCGTGCTGCGCACCGGCCCGCAGGCCCTGGTCCAGGACCTGGGCCGGCCCGGCCACGCTCACCTGGGCGTCCCGCCCTCCGGCGCCCTGGACCGGCCCTCGCTCGCGCTCGCCAACCGCCTGGTCGGCAACCCCGAGGACGCCGCCGGCCTCGAAGTGCTCCTCGGCGGCCTCTCGCTGCGCGCCGACGCCTCCTGCACGGTCGCCGTGACCGGCCCGGCCACGCCCGTCCTGGTCGACGGCGTGCCGCGCGACTCGCCGCTGCACCTCGCCCCCGGCGACACGCTGACCCTCGGCACGCCCAGCGGCGGCCTCCGGTGCTACGTCGCGGTGTCCGGCGGCGTCGCGGTCCCGGCCGACCTGGGCAGCCGCTCCACCGACCTGCTCTCCGGCCTCGGCCCCGCCCCGCTGCGGCCCGGCGACGAGCTGCCCCTCGGCGACCCGACCGGCGTGCCGGTGGGCGTGGACGTGCTGGTCGGCGTCCGGGTGCCGGACGAGCTGGTCGTGCCCGTGCTGCTCGGCCCGCGCGAGGACTGGTTCGACGACCCGGCGCGCCGGCTGCGGGACGGCCGCTGGACGGTGTCCGACCGCAGCAACCGCGTCGGGCTCCGCCTGACCGGCACCGCGGTGGACCGGGCCGCGTGCCGGGTCGGGCAGGAGCTGCCGAGCGAGGGCCTGGTCACCGGCGCGGTGCAGGTCCCGGCCGACGGGAAGCCCGTCGTGTTCCTCGCCGACCACCCGACGACCGGCGGTTACCCGGTGATCGGCGTGGTCGCCGCACGCGCCCTCCCGCTGCTCGGCCAGGCGCCGCCCGGCACGCGGCTGCGCTTCGCCCCGCAGGGCTGAACGGACGCAATTGGTCTAGACCCATTGTCAACGACCGCCGCACGACCTACGTTCGGAGGAGTTCCGGGAAAGACCGGCACGACATTGGGCCGCCGTGGTTCTCGACCATCCCTGTCTCGAGAGGCACACCCTGATGCGCCGACCAGCCATCGCGCTCCTGGCCTTCCTGCTGGCCACCGCAGCGCTGTCCGCACCGGCCGCCGCCGCGACCGGCCTGACCGCCACCTTCAGCAGAACCGGCGCCACCGGCACGTTCGTGGTCGCCAACCCGACGACCGCCGCCGTCTCCGGCTGGTCGATCAAGTTCGACCTGCCCGCCGGCGTCACCGTCAGCGGCGCGCAGCACGCCACCACCACCCAGACCGGCACGCGGGTGACGCTGACGCCCGCGTTCTACATCGGCACGATCCAGGCGGGCCGGACCACCGACCCGTACAGCCCGACGTTCACCCTCAGCCAGGCCGTCGACCCGACGGCGTGCGCGGTCAACGGCGCGAACTGCGACGGCAGCGGCCCACCGCCGCCACCTCCCGCACCGACCACGGCCGAGTTCAGCCTCACCGGCTCGACCGGCAAGTTCGTGGTCACCAACAACACCGACGCCGTGCTCGCCGACTGGTCCGTCACCTTCACCCTGCCCGCCGGCGTCACGGCGAGCGGCGCGCAGCACGCCACGATCAGCCAGACCGGCAACGCCGTCACGCTCAACCCGGTGCACTACAACCGCAGCGTGGGCGCACGCCGCTCCACCGAGCCCTACAGCCCGACGTTCACCCTCAGCTCGGCTGCCCAACCCGTCACCTGCCGGGTCGACAACGCCAACTGCGACGGCACGCCCGACACGCCGCCCACCCCGCCGGCCGCCCTGCGCTCGCCGGTGAGGACCACCAAGACCGTGTCCCTGGCGTGGACCGCCTCCGCCCCCGGCTCGCTGCCGATCGCGGGCTACGAGGTCTACAACGGCTCCGCCCTCGCCACCGCGGTCACCTCGACCAGCGCCACCGTCGTCGGCCTCGCGCCGAACACCGCCTACAGCTTCACGGTGAAGGCCAAGGACACCAAGGGCACGTTGTCCGCGGCGTCCGACGTCCTGGCGGTGACCACCAACAACCCGGCCGACGACACCCAGCCGCCGACCGCGCCGACGAACCTCCGCGGCACCGCGAAGGACGCCGGCAGCATCACGGTGAGCTGGGACGCGGCCACCGACAACCGGGGCGTGGCCAACTACGACGTCTACCAGGGCGGCACCGTGAAGGCGACCGTCACCGGCACGACGGCACGCGTCGACGGCCTCTCACCGTCCACCGCCTACACGTTCACCGTCCGCGCCCGGGACCTGTACGACAACGTGTCGGGCCCGGGCAACGCCGTCACCCTGACCACGTCGGACCTCGTCGACGGGTACGCGCGGGTCGGCTACTTCGTGCAGTGGGGCATCTACGGCCGCCAGTTCTTCGTGAAGAACCTGGACACCAGCGGCACGGCGGCCAGGCTGACGCACCTGAACTACGCGTTCGGCAACATCGACCCGGTCAACCTGACCTGCCTGCACGGCGTCACCAAGGGCACCTCGCCCGACCCGCAGGACCCGAACCAGGGCGACGGCGCGGGTGACGCGGAAGCCGACTACAGCAGGCCGTTCGGCGCGGCGCAGTCCGTGGACGGCGTCGGCGACACCGGCTGGGAGCCGCTGCGCGGCAACTACAACCAGCTGCGCAAGCTCAAGGCCAAGCACCCGCACCTGAAGGTGCTGATCTCGCTGGGCGGGTGGACCTACTCGAAGTACTTCTCCGACGTCGCCGCCACCGACGCGGCGCGCAAGAAGTTCGTCAGGTCCTGCCTGGACGTCTACCTCAAGGGCAACCTGCCCGTCTACAACGCGGCCGGCGGGCCGGGCACGGCGGCGGGCGTCTTCGACGGCATCGACCTCGACTGGGAGTGGCCGGGCGCGGAGGGCCACGCCGGCAACCACATCGGCCCGGACGACAAGCGGAACAACACGCTGCTGATCGAGGAGTTCCGCCGGCAGCTCGACGAGCTGGGCGCGCAGACGGGCAGGAGGTACGACCTGACCGCGTTCACCCCGGCCGACCCGGCGAAGATCGAGGCCGGGTGGGACCTGCCGCAGGTGGCGAAGTCCCTGGACGTCTTCAACGTGCAGGGCTACGACTTCCACGGCGCGGGCAGCGACAACTCGTGGGAGCCGAACCGCACCGGCCACCAGGGCAACCTGCACGCCGACGCGGACGACCCGTACTCGTCCCACTTCAGCGTGGAGAACGCGGTGAACGCCTACACCTCGGTCGGCGTGCACCCGCGCAAGATCACCATCGGGTTGGCGTTCTACGGCCGCGGCTGGCAGGGCGTCCAGGCCGGCGCGAAGAACGGCGAGTGGCAGTCGGCGACCGGGGCGGCGCCCGGTCAGTTCGCCGAGGAGGCGGGCACGCGCGGGTACTCGAACCTGCTCGCGAGCGTGCCGGGCTGCGCGGTGCACCACGACGAGGCCGCCGTGGCCACGTCCTGCTTCACCGGCAACGGCGGGCAGTGGTGGACCTTCGACGACGTGTGGGCGATCCAGAAGAAGACCGCGTGGCTCAAGCAGCGCGGCCTGCTCGGCGCGATGATCTGGGAGATGTCCGGCGACACCGCCTCCGGCACCCTGATCAACGCCGTGGACGCCGGCCTGAAGTAGCGGACCAACCCCACCTCCCGCGAGGTCGCGTCGGTCGTTCGCGCCTCGTTTCCCGGCGATCACGCCCTTCGATCGCCGGGAAACCAGGCGCGAGCGGCCGACTCTCAGGCGACCTCGCCGCCGCCTGCGGAGCAGCGGCCATCAGCACAGTCGCGTCGGTCGTTCGCGACTCATTTCCCGGCGATCACGCCCTTCGATCGCCGCGAAACCAGGCGCGAGCGGCCGACTCCCAGGCGACCTCGCCGCCGCCCGCGGAGCAGCGGCCATCAGCACAGTCGCGAACGACCGACTCTCAGGCGACCTCGCCGCCGCCCGCGGAGCAGCGGCCATCAGCACAGTCGCGAACGACCGACTCTCAGGCGACCTCGCAGCCGCCCGCGGAGCAGCGGCCATCCACTCAGTACTCCGACTCGTACAGGTCGGCCAGCCGGACGTGCAGGTCGGCGGCGTCCGGCAGCGCCTTGCCGTCCAGCGTGTGCACGCGGGTGATCTTGCGGACGCTCGACACCAGGAACACGCCGTCGGCCGCGTACAGCTCCGCCACGTCGACCGGCCGCACCTCGACGGCCCAGCCCTCGCGCTCGGCGGCCCGGAACAGCGCGGCCTGCGTGGTGCCGGGCAGGATGCCCAGCTCGGCGGGCGGCGTGGTCAGGGTCCGGTCGCGGGCCATGACCAGCGTGGACGTCGGCCCTTCCAGCACCGAGCCGGACGACGTGGTGAACACGACCTCGGCCGCGCCACGCCGTTCCGCCTCGCGGATCGCCGCCATGTTCACCGCGTACGACAGCGACTTGGCGCCCAGCAGCAGCCACGGGGCGCGGTCCATCAGGCCCGGCTCGATGCCCCGGTCGAGGGTGACCGCGGCGATGCCCTCGGCCCGCTGCGCCATCACCTTCGGCGAGATGTCCATGCCGAGCGCGAAGCCGGTCGGCGTGCCGTCGCCGCCCTCGACACCCCGCGTGTAGACGAGCTTGAGCGCGACCTCCGCGCCGCCCGTCCAGTTGGTCAGCACGAGGTCGACGGCGCGTTCGAACGCCGCGCGGTCCGGCTCGGGCAGGTCCAGCATCGCCGCCGAGCGGGCCAGCCGGTCCAGGTGCGGAGCCAGTTCCCGCGGTGTGCCGCCGACGACGAGGATGGTCTCGAAGACACCGTCGCCGCGCATCAGCCCGAAGTCGTCGACCCGGATCAGCGGGGCGTCGGGGTCGGCCAGCGTTCCGTCCAGTAGTGCGAGCACGCGCATACGGTGAGACTACTCACGGCCTACCATCGGGTTCGTGGACACCGCCGGCGCTCCGAAAGCCCTGCGCAAGACGCTGCACGAACGCGGCATGCGGATGACACCCCAGCGCCAGCTCGTGCTCGACGCCGTGCGCGAGCTGGGGCACGCCACACCCGAGCAGATCTGCCAGCGCGTCCAGGTCACCGCGCCCACGGTCAACATCACCACGGTCTACCGCACGCTCGACCTGCTCGACCGGCTCGGCCTGGTCCGGCACACCCACCTCGGGCACGGCGCGCCCAGCTACTCGGTCGACGCGCACGAGCACGTGCACCTGGTGTGCCACCGGTGCGGCCGGGTGGACGAGGTGCCGTGCGACCTGCTCTCCCCCCTCGGGGGAACACTGCGGGACGGGTACGGGTTCGAACTTGATGCGAGCCACCTCGCGCTGTCCGGCACCTGCCACGAGTGCCTGAGCGCACCGAAGGAGTCCGAGTGAACTCACCGCTGTTGACCGCCCCCGGCGCCGTCGCGCCCTTCGAGGGCGCGCCCGACCAGGGCGTGCCGTGGCACTTCGGCGACCCGTTCGCCGAACAGCGCTCGGCGGCGCGGTCGGTCGCGGTGTTCGACCGGTCGAACCGGGCCGTGCTCGCGGTGCCCGGCGACGACCGGCTGACCTGGCTGCACTCGCTGACCAGCCAGCACTTCGCCGCGCTCGGCGAGGACGAGGGCACCGAGGCGCTGATCCTGGACGTGCAGGGCCGGGTCGAGCACCACGCCGCGGTGGCGAACGTCGGCGGCGTCGTCTACCTCGACACGGAGGCGTCGCGGGCGGCCGAGCTGCTGGCGTACCTGACCAAGATGGTCTTCTGGTCGAAGGTGGAGCCGCGCGACGCGACGGCCGAGCTGGCGGTGCTGACCGTCGTCGGCCCGGAGGTCGCCGGCTTGTTCGGCGAGCTGGACCTGCCGCTGCCCGCCGGCCCGCACGGCGTCACCGCCCTGCCGAACGGCTTCGCCCGCCGCACCACGTGGCCGGGCCGGGACGCGGTCGACCTGGTCGTCCCGCGCGGCGAGATCGCCGACTGGTGGGCCAGGCTCACCGCGGCGGGCGCGCGCCCGGCGGGCAGCTGGGCGTTCGAGGCGCTGCGGGTCGAGTCGCTGCACGCCCGGCTCGGCGTGGACACCGACGAGAAGACCATCCCGCACGAGGTGAACTGGATCGGCGAGGCCGTGCACCTCGACAAGGGCTGCTACCGGGGCCAGGAGACGGTCTCGAAGGTGCACAACGTCGGCCGGCCGCCGCGCCGGATGCTGCTGCTGCACCTGGACGGGTCCCGCGAGGTGCAGCCGGAGACCGGTGACCCGGTGCTGGTCGAGGACCGCGTGGTCGGCCGCGTCGGCAGCGTGGCCCTGCACCACGAGCTGGGCACGATCGTGCTGGCGCTGGTCAAGCGGTCGGTCTCGCCCGAGACCGAGCTGCTGGTCGGCGCGGAGGACCGGCGCGTGCAGGCGAGCGTCGACCCCGACTCGGTGCCGCCGGACACCCCCGGCCTCGGCCGCGAGGCGGCCCGCAACCTGGGTCGCTGATCATCCGGACCGGAAAACCGGCGACCTCGCCTGCCTGCGGTTCCCGGTCCGGAGGGCACCGCTGACGCGCTAGCCCGAACGGGTTCTGTGCCAGGATCACGACATGTCCCGACCCGGATCCCACGGCACGCTGCTCACGGTCGCGCCCACCGGCGCCGAGCACGCGAAGGCCGACGTGCCCCAGCTGCCGGTCACGCTGGAGGAACTGGTCGCCGCCGCACGGGCGTGCGAGCAGGTCGGCGCCGCGATGGTGCACGTGCACCTGCGCGGCGCGGACACGAGGCCGACGCTGGACCTCGGGCTGCTCAAGGACGCGGTCGCCGCGCTGCGCGAGCAGACGGGCCTGATCGTGCAGCTGTCCACGGGCGGCGCGGTGACGGACCCGGAGGCCGACCGGCTCAGGGTGCTCGACGCCCTGCCCGACTCGGCGTCCTGCACCATGGGCACGGTGAACTTCGGCGACGACGTGTTCCTGAACCGCTGGGAGTTCGTGGTCGCGTTGCACAAGGGGATGCAGGAGCGGGGCATCGTCCCCGAGTACGAGATCTTCGACATCGGCCAGCTGGCGTCGCTGCGGCGGCTGCTGGACCAGCACGGGCTGCCCGCGGGCGGCAAGGTGCACGTCGACCTGGTGATGGGCGTGCCGGGCGGCATGCCGGGCGACGCGGAGACGCTGGTGGCGGCCTTGCGGCTGCTGCCGGAGGGCGCGTCGTTCTCGGCGACGGGCATCGGGCGGACCACCCTGCCGGTGATGCTGACGGCGTTGGCCGCCGGCGGTCACCTGCGGGTGGGCATGGAGGACACCGTTTCGTACGCCAAGGGCCAACCGGTCCGGGACAACGCGCAGCTGGTCGCCCGCGCGGCGGGGCTGGCGAAGATCGCCCAACGACCGCCGCTGTCGTCCGCGGACGCCCGTGCGCTGCTGGGCGTGCGCAGTCCGGTACAGGTTTGAGACAACTTTGGAAGCAGGTTTGTGTTGGCGGGTGGACACGAACTACCTCAGGATGAGTACGTGATCGAGGTGCGTCCTGGCGGGCGCCGCCGTATCGACCGGGTGCTCGCCCCCGACTACACCGAGGGGGTCGAGCGGCTCCCGCTCGCCGAGGTGCGCGCGCTGCGCGACGAGGCGGCGCAGGAGGAGACGGACCTGTCGTACCTGCGGCGGCTGCTGCACGCGCGGATCGACATCGTGCGGGCCGAGCAGGAGCGCCGGACGTCCGGCGGTTCGGCGGTGGTGGACCAGCTGGCGACCATCCTCGCGTCGAACGCGGTCGGGCCCGCCACGGGCCTCGGGCGCTACCAGACGCAGGAGCCGTCGCGGGCGGAGGCGCACCGGCGGCACGTCGAGGCCCTGGTCTCCGACGTCGACCTGTCGGACGTGAGCGCGCTCACGGACGACAAGCTGATCCTGGCGCTGCGGGTGTTCATCGGCGAAGAGGCCTCGGTCTCCTCCCGGCGGCGCGAGGTGCAGGCCGTGGTCGACTTCCTCAACGCCGAGATCGCCGGGCGGTACCAGAGCGGCAGCGCCTCGGTGGACGAGCTGCTGGCCGCCGAGCGGGGGTGGCCCGCCAACCCGGGCCGCACCAAGGAGTAGCCCACAGTCTGGGAAAGTACTCCCGCCATCTGGACGGGCCGCTTACCGTGGCCGGTTGATGGCACAACAACGGTCCGCCTCGCCCGGTTACCGGTGGGTGGTGCTCGCGGTCGGCGCGGTCGCCCAGGGCACGAACGCCGCCGTGTTCCTGGGCCTGCCGGCGATCACCCCGCAGCTGCGCGCCCACTTCGGGCTGTCGTTGCCGCAGGTCGGGATGCTGCTCGGCGCGGTCAACCTGGGCACCATGCTCACCCTCGTGCCGTGGGGCGCGGCGGCCGACCGGCGCGGTGAGCGGCTCGTCATGGCCATCGGCGGCTTCGGCGCGGCCGGGTGCCTGGCGCTCGCCGCGGTCGACGGGCCGGTGGTGGCCGGGTTGGCGCTGGTCGGGGTGGGCCTGTTCGGCGCGAGCGTGAACGCGGCCAGCGGCCGGGCGGTGCTCACCTGGTTCCCCGCGCGGCGGCGCGGGCTCGCCATGGGCATCCGGCAGACCGCCACCCCGCTGGGCGCGGCCCTGGCCGCCGCCGTGCTGCCGGTGGTGGCGCTGCGGGCCGGCGTGCCGGTGGCGTTCCTGGTGCTGGCGGGCTTCACCGCGTTCGTCGCGGTCGCGGTGGCGCTGTGGGTCCGGGAGCCGCCGTGGGCGGTGCGGGCGGGCGGTGGGCGGCACGGGGTCGTGCTCAAGGACCCGGCCCTGATCCGGCTCAGCGCGGCGAGCGGCCTGCTCGTCGTGCCCCAGTTCACCGCCGCCGCCCTCATGGTCGAGCTGCTGCACGACCACCGGGGCGTGGCCGTGGGTCTGGCCGCGGGGCTGTTCGCCGCCGCCCAGGTCAGCGGCGGGATCGGCCGGCTGGTCGTCGGCGTGTGGTCGGACCGCGCCGCCACCCGGGTCCAGCCGCTCAAGGCGCTGAGCGTGCTGATCGCGGTCGGGTTCGCGCTCTGCGCGGCCCTGGACCGGGCGCCCGTCTGGGCGCTGGTCTGCGCCCTCGTGCCCACCGCCGCCCTGGCCCTGTGCTGGAACGGCGTCGCGATCACCGCGGCGGGCGAGCTGGCGCCTCCCGGCCGGACCGGGATCGCGCTCGGCATGCAGAACACCGCCAACTACCTGAGCGCCACCGTCACACCCCCGCTGGCCGGGTTGGTCGCGGTCGGCATCGGCTGGCCCGCCGCCCTGCTCATGGCCGCGGCGGCGGCCGTGGGGGCCCGCGTGCTGCTAGCCGTGCCGTTCGCGGCGCGCGAGCTCGCCCCAGAACTCCCGTAGCCGCTCGTAGCGGAGGGCGACCTCCTCGGCGTCACCGGTCTCCAGGGCGTCCACGATCGCGTTCACGTCGGTCGCGGAGCTGTCCTCGAGCAGGTCCTGGTCGTCGATGAGCTGCACCAGCCCGCCGTAGTCCAGCTCGACGGCCGAGTCCGGCGCGAAGTGGTCGAGCCAGCGGCCGGTGTCCTGGAGCACCTTGGCCGGGCCCGCCTCGCCCAGCGAGCCGGTCACCACCCGGTGCGCCCTGGCCACCCGCGCGCGGGCGTCCGCCATGGACACCCGCCACGAGACCTGGCGCTCCGGGTCGGACCTCGGGGCCAGCACGATCCGCCGCGCCTCCGGCTCGACCAGCGCGAACCAGGGCAGCGGCACCGTCCAGGTGGTCGAGATGACGTGCACGGCGCCGGCGGTCAGCTCGGCCATCACCGCCGACGCCCGGGACCGGACGTCCTCCGGCTCGACCGCCACGGCTTCCTCCAGCAACGGGCCGGTGGCCGTGGCCAGGAAGCCGACCAGGGCGGCGGCCGACCTGGCGCGCAGGTCGAGGGGGCAGACCAGGGGACCGGGGCCGACCTCCCCCGGCACCTCGGCGGGGCTGATGGTCATCACGTCGAACGGCGCGTCGGGCGCGACGCGGCCGTCCGACCGCTCACCGGGCAGGAGGCGGCGCGGCCGGGCCAGCTGTGATCGCAACCACAGCTCCCGTTCGCGCGCGCCGACGTCCGCCCGGCTCAAGACCCCGTCTTCCAGGGCTTTTCGCACCTGATCCGCCAACGGTGCGTCAAGAGCCGACAGCGGTTCGTACACCCTGAGGTAGGCGACGAACGGTTGAGGCACCCGCGCATCCTCCCACGGTGAGATTTGGCGGCACGTGTCACGCCTACCGCGTCGCGGGGAACCCCTTCGACACGGTACGGTAGTTACCAGGAACTAGTTGTCGAGACGAGTGGGGCCGCCGTTCCCCCGGCCGCCCCCGTCCCTGTGCGAGGGGGTCGAGCCATGGGGCGCGGCCGAGCTAAGGCCAAGCAGACCAAGGTGGCGCGGGAGCTCAAATACAGCTCTCACAACATCGACGTCGACGCCTTGCAACGCGAGCTGTCCGGCGGCGAGTCCGCAGGTGTTCGCCGAAGCGAAGAACGCTTCGACGACCCGTCGGACGACGAATACGACGACTACCGTCGCTGACACACACAACACCCGCTGCTGAGGTTGGGCTGCCGGTTATCCAGACCGGCAGCCCGACCTTTGCAGCGGGTCCAACTACGCCCTGGCGTACTGCCTCGGCGGGCTGACCTGCACCCCCAGCTGCTGCGCCGCGTGGCGCGGCCAGTACGGGTCGCGCAGGAACTCCCGGCCGAGCAGCACCAGGTCGGCCGAGCCATCGGCGAGGACCTGCTCGGCCTGCCGGGCGTCGGTGATCATGCCGACGGCCCCGGTGGGCACGTCGGCCTTCCGCCGCACGGTCTCGGCGAACGGCACCTGGTAGCCGGGGCCGGTCGGGATGTCCGCCGTGGGCGTGTTGCCCCCGGTGGACACGTCGATCACGTCGGCGCCCAGGGCCGCGAGGTCGCGTGCCAGCACGACGCTGTCCTCCGCGGTCCAGCCGCCCTCGACCCAGTCGGTGGCGGAGATGCGCACGAACACCGGCACGTCCTCGCCGACGGCTTCCCGGACGGCGGCCGTGACCTCGCGCACCAGCCGGGTCCGGTTCTCCGGGGAACCGCCGTAGGCGTCCGTGCGGTGGTTGCTGAGCGGCGACAGGAACTCGTGCAGGAGGTAGCCGTGCGCGGCGTGCACCTCGACCACCCGGAAGCCGGCCGCCAGCGCGCGCTTCGCCGCGGCGGCGAAGTCCGCGACCACCCCCGCGATGCCCTGGTCGTCCAGTTCGACCGGGGTCCGGTAGGTCTCGTGGAACGGCGCCGGGCTCGGCGCGACGGGCGTCCAGCCGCCGTCGGCGTCGGCGACGCCACCCCGTCGCGGAGCGAACGGCGCGTAGGTCGACGCCTTGCGGCCCGCGTGGGCGAGCTGCACGCCGGCGACCGCGCCGTTCGCGTGGATGAAGTCCACGATCGGCCGCCACGACGTGATGTGCGCGTCGTCCCACAGCCCGGTGTCCTCGGGCGAGATGCGGCCGACGGCCTGCACGGCGGTCGCCTCGGTGAGCACCAGGCCCGCGCCGCCGACCGCGCGCGAGCCGAGGTGCACGAGGTGCCACTCGTCCGGGTGACCGTCCCGCGCCGAGTACTGGCACATGGGACTGACCGCGATGCGGTTGGGCAGCGTGACGCTGCGGAGGGTCAGCGGGCTGAACAGCTGGCTCACGGGTGGCTCCTGGAGACGTTCCGGTATGACAACGGCCCTGCGGCGCGTCACCAGGTCCAAGTCCACCGGATCGGCCCCTTGTTCCCCGGTGTGGCACCCGTCCCACCTCACGGGAGCTGCGCAATTCCATTCGAATCGGTATTGCGCGTGCATTCGCACGTGATCTTCAATGGGAGGTCGGCGGGCAAAACGCCGAACATGAGGACACCAGTTACGCCCATTCGGGTGTACTGTCCGCATCACGTTCGGGGAGACCATCACTTGCCGCCCGACGCAGGTCGGCCCATTGGAAGTTCCCGCCGGTCACGACAGTAACAGGATCCACATGCTGCCCATGCCGACCACGATGACACAGGATCCAGGGTGGCCCAGCAACAGCCTCCTGGGTCGCCTCCGAGACAACACCCGACAAGAGCTGTTGAACATCGGCACGGTCGTGCGGTACACGGCCGACCGCGAAGTCATCGAGCAGGACGCGAAGGACACTCACGTCCTTCTGCTGCTCGACGGCGTGGTCAAGGTGCAGACCACCGACGAGACGGGCGACACCGCGCTGCTCGCGATCCGGGTCGCGGGCGACCTGGTCGGCGAGATGGCCGCACTGGACCAGAAGCCGCGCTCGGCCACCGTCGTCACGTGCGGCGACGTGGTCGCGAAGCTGATCACCAGCGGTGAGCTGATGGGCTTCCTGCACCGGCGCAACGACGTGTTCGTCGAATTGATCGGGATGATCAACGACCGGCTCCGCTGGGCGAACCAGCGCCGGCGCGATTTCCTGTCCCACCCGGCCGCCGAACGGGTGGCCCGGGTGCTGGCCGAATTGGTGCAGACCTACGGGCGCGAAGAGGCGCACGGGTGGACGTTGGGAATTCCGCTGACGAAGGTGGAACTCGCCTCGATCGCCGGGATGAAGCCCAGAACGGCCGAGAAGGCGTTCTCCGATCTGCGAAAAGCGGGGGTGGTGGTGAGTCACCTGAGGCGTGACGTGCTGGTGCCGGATCTGGCGGGGCTGAGGAAATTCGCGGGCTTCTGACGCGAGACCGCATTTCTGCGGTAATCCCGCCGATGCAGTAGTCCACAGTGACTCTGCGCAGTCGTGCGTCCGCAGTGCGTCAGCACCCGTCGAAAGGCAGGGCCCATGAGCTTCCAGCGCAGTCTGCTGGTGTGTTGTGACCTGAGGAGCTACGGGTCGGCCGACGACCTGCTCCAGCGCGAGCTCCAGGAGCTGCTGGTGCGCAGCCTGGACCGCGCCGGGGAGGCCGCCGGCCTCGACCGCTCGACGTGGCGGCGGCAGGCCAAGGGCGACGAGGAGTGGGCCGTGCTGCCCGCCACGGCGTCGGAGGGCGACGTCGTGGACCGGTACGTGCGCGCGCTGGACGCCGAGCTGGCCTCGACCAACCGCTACCGGGTGCCGGAGGCCAGGCTGCGGATGCGGATGGCGATCCACTTCGGCACCACCGTCGAGGGCGCCAACGGCTACCCCGGGCAGGACGCCGTGCTGGTCAGCAGGCTGCTCAACAGCGACCCGGCGCACGCGGCGCTGGAGCAGTCGCCGGGCTCCGACCTCGTCGTGGTGCTCTCGGACACCCTGTTCACGTCGCTGGTCGCGGCCCGGTACACCTCGCTGCGGCCCGAGGACTTCCGGCGCGTGGACGTGCGCGTGAAGACCTTCCGCGGGCACGGGTGGATGTGGCTGCCCAGCGGTGACGTGCACTCGCTGGTCCTGGACGGCGAACCGGACGCCGCGCCGGGTGTCGAGCCGGGTGCCGCGGCCGGCCCGGTCTCGCCCGTCGTCGACTCGCCGTCGTCGGTGAACCAGCACGCGGTGGCCTCCGGCGGGGCGACGGTGGTCCAGGCGGCCCGCGACGCGCACGTGACGAACCAGAAGGCCGACGTGATCCAGCACTTCGACCGCAACGACCAGCGGGGCTCGCACTTCGGCCCGACCTACCGCAGGGACACCGACGAGAGGGCGTGAGGTGCGCGAGCAACCGCTGAGACTCCTCGCCGGCGCGGCCGCGGGCGCGCTGGCGACGGTGGCGGACACCGAGCAGTGGCCCGACCTGCGGACACGGGTGGCCACCGCCCTCGCGCCCGACCTGGTCGAGCTGGTCAGCGCCCGGATGGACGAGGCGCGCAGCCGGCTCGTCGCCGTGCCGAGGGCGCGGCTGGAGCTGGCGCGGGCCGAGTTCACCACCGAGTGGCGCGGTTCGATCCACACCATGCTCTGGGAACGCCCGGAGGCCGCCGGGCCGCTGCGCGCGGTGCTGCACGACGTGAGCCCCGCCCTGCCGCGGGTGGTCGGGGACTTCGCGGCGGGCGCCACCGCGCCGCGGTGAGCGGGGACTCCAGCGGCGCCGCCGGCGGCGCCCCGGTGACCAATGACGTCAGCGGCGCCGTGTCCGGGACCGTGGTCCAGGCGGCGCACATCTCACACCTCCACGTGCACCCCGGAACGCGCATCGCGTTGGCCGGTCTGCCGCCGTCGGAGGCGGCGTTCACCGGACGCGCGGAAGACCTGGCGAGGCTGGCGGCAGCGTTGACGACGCCCCGGGCGCCGGTCACGGCCGTCGCCGGGTTGGCGGGCGTCGGCAAGACGACCCTCGCGGTGCGGGCGGCGAGCCGGTTCGCGGGCGGCGTGCTGTTCATCGACCTGCAGGGGTACTCGGACAGCCCGGTCCAGCCCGCCGAGGCGCTGTCGGTGTTCCTGCACGCGCTGGGGGTGCCGGGCGAGCACGTGCCCGCGGCCCCGGCTGCCCGCGCCAACCTCTACCGGTCCGTGTTGGCCGACCGCGCCGAACCGGTGCTGGTGGTCGCGGACAACGCCTCGTCCGCCGACCAGGTCCGCCCCCTGCTGCCCGGCGGCGGGGCGCACCGGGTGCTGGTGACCAGCCGTGAGGTGCTCGGGGAGCTGGGCGCCCACCAGATCCGGGTGGACGTCCTGCCGCCGGCCGAGGCGGAGGAGCTGATCCGGGCCGCCGTCCGCACCCGCGTCCCCGACCGCGTCCTGGACGGCCCGGTCGCCGAACTCGCCGCGCTGTGCGGGCACCTGCCGTTGGCGCTGGGCATCGCGGCGGCGCTGCTCGCCGAGGACGCCGACCTGTCCGTGCACGACCTCGTCGGCATGGTGACCAGCACGACCGACCGCCTGGACGGCCTGGCGTACGGGGAGGACTTCGCCGTGCGCGCCGCGTTCGAGCTGTCCTACCAGCGGTTGGGCGAGGCCGAGCGCCGGGCGTTCCGGCTGCTGTCGCTCAACCCCGGCGCGCAGACGAGCGCGGAGGCGGTGGCCGCGCTCGTCGACGAGCCGGTCGCCAAGGCGAAACGCCTGCTGGCGGCCCTCAAGCGGGCGCACATGGTGGAACCGGCCGGTCCGGGTCGAGTCCGGCTCCACGACCTGCTCCGGATCTACGCCGCGGAGTGCCGCGTCCGCGACGAGCCCGACCGCGAGACCCCGTTCGAACGCCTGCTGGACCACTACGTGTCCACCGCGCGCCAGGCCGTGCCGCAGTGGGTCGAGGTCGAGCGTCCGAACCTGGTCGCCGTCATCGAGGTGGCCGACGACGACCGGGCCGTCGACCTCGCGGTGGCGATCGGCGAGGCGTCCGCGCCGACGACGCGGTGGGACGACTGGGAGTCGACCTACCGGCACGCCCTGGCCGCCGCGCGACGCCGGGGCCGGGTCCGCGACGAGGGCCTGCTGCTCGACAAACTGGCGATGCTCGTGCTGGAACAGCGCCGGTTCGACGAGGCACGCGCGCTGTGCGACCTCGCCCTGACCGTCCACCGCGCGATCGACGACCGGCACGGCGAAGCGGTCACCCTGAACACGATGGCGGACCTGACCCTCGACCAGGGCGACTTCGGCGGCGCCGGCCGGCTCTACCTGGACGCCTTGCGGATCTTCGAGGAGCTCGGCGACCGGCGGTGGCAGGCCGTGGTGCTCAACCACCTGGGCGCCCTCAACTGCCGGGAGAGCGCCTTCCGCAACGCGGGGATCGCGTTGCGGGCCTCCCTCGGGATCTACCGGGAGGTGGGCGACGTCCACGACGAGGCCAAGGTGCTCACGAACCTGGGCAACCTGGCGCTGCGGACCGGGGACCTGGCCGGGGCACGTCGACTGTCGGTCCGGGCGTTGGCCGCCTTCCGCGCGGCGGGTGACCGGCTCGGCACGGCGAAAGCACTGGTGAACCTCGGGATCGTGCACGAACGCGTGCACATGGTGGAGAAGGCACGCGAGTACTGGACCGAGGCGCGGGACGCGTTCCGCGGGTTCGGCGACCGGGAGTCCGCCGGCCACGTCGAACGGTGGCTCGCGGAACTCGACGGTCAGAGATAGCGGATCTGCTTCGCCTTCCCGCCGGCCACGTCGTCGTGGGCCGCGGTGATTTCCGGGCGGTGCGCCACTTCCGGCACGCCGACCTCCCACCACGCGCCCGCTTCGGTCCACGCGGACGGGTGAGTGCGGATCACGACCACGGCCGGGCGGTGTCCGGTCCTCGCGACTTCCCGCGCTTCGCGGTAGGCGGCGCGGAGGCCGTCGAGGTCGTCCACCGGGAACGTCGCGCACCCCATCGAAGCGGCATGCGCGGCGAAATCGGTGCGCGGGGGTCGCGCGTGCCGTGTCGTCACGTCGTCGTAGAGGTTGTTGAAACCCGTGCCGCCCTGCCCGGTCTGAAGGCGGTGGATCACGGCGTAACCGTCGTTGTCGCACACCACGGCCACGAAACCGTGCCCGGCGAACGCCGCCGAGAACAGCTCCGAGTTGAGCATCAGGTAGGAGCCGTCGCCCAGCAGCGCGGTCACCACGCCGTCCGGCCGGGCGATCGCCGCACCCCACGCGCCGGCCAGCTCGTAGCCCATGCAGGAGAAGCCGTACTCGACGTCCATCGTCGCCTCGCCGACCGCGCGCCAGCCGCCGATCAGCTCGCCGGGCAGCCCGCCGGACGCCGTCAGCACGTAGTCCTCCGGCGTCGACTCCTCGTTCACCACGCCGACGACCTGCGCGTACGTCGGCGTGCCACCGGGGGCGCGCAGACCGTCGACGTGCGCGTCCCACCTGCCCCGCTCCTCGGCCGCGCGGGCGGCCCACGTCGGGTCGGCCCGCCAGTCGCCCAGGTCGTCGGTCAGCTCGCGCAGGCCCTCGTCGGCGTCGGCGACCAGGGACAGCGCGCCGTGCTTCACCGCGTCGAACCGGGCCGTGTTGAGGGAGACGATCCGGACGCCCGGCGCGAAGACCGTCCACGACGCGGTGGTGAAGTCCTGCAGGCGGGTGCCGACGGCGAGGACCACGTCGGCCTCGGCGGCCAGGGCGTTGGCGGAGGCGGAGCCGGTGATGCCGAGCGGTCCGGCGTGCAGGGGGTGCTCGTGCGGGACCTCGGTGCGGCCGGCCGTCGTCTCGACGACGGGGATCGCGTGCTGCTCGGCGAAGCGGATCGCCCGGCCGGCGGCGCGGGAGTAGCGGACGCCCCCGCCGACGACGAGCAGCGGCCTGCGCGCGGCGCGGAGGGTGGCGGCGGCTTCGGCGAGGGCCCGGGTGTCGGGGCGCGGGCGCTGCGGGCGGTGCAGGACCGGCGTGAACAGGGCGTCCGGGAAGTCGAACGACTCGGCCTGCACGTCCTGCGGGAGGGCGAGCACGACCGGGCCGCAGTCGGCCGGGTCGGTGAGCACGCGCGCCACCTGCGGGAGGGTGTTGAGCAGCTGCTCGGGCCGGGTGACGCGGTCGAAGTAGCGGCTCACCGCGCGGAACGCGTCGTTGACCGTGGTGGTCGGGTCGCCGAAGTGCTCCACCTGCTGGAGCACCGGGTCGGGCGCGCGGCTGGTGAACGTGTCGCCGGGCAGCAGGAGCAGGGGCAGGCGGTTGGCGTGGGCGACGCCGGCGGCGGTGACCATGTTCAGCGCGCCCGGACCGATGGAGGACGTGGCGACGCCGACCTGGCGGCGGTGGGTGGCCTTGGCGATGCCGACGGCGGCCAGTGCCATGCCCTGCTCGTTGTGGCCGCGCCAGACGGGCAGGTCGGCTCGGGCTTCTTCGAGGGCGTTGCCGAGGGCGAGGACGTTGCCGTGGCCGAAGATCGCGAAGACGCCGGGGAACAGCGGCGCCCGGCGGCCGTCGGGCAGTTCGGTGTGCTGGGCGGTGAGCCAGCGGACCAGGGCCTGTGCGGTGGTGAGCCTCATTCCACCCGTCCTTCGGCGGTCGTGCCCTCGGTGGTGGTGTCCCGGGCGGTCGTGCCCCGGGCGGTCGTGCCCTCGGCGGTCGTGCCCTCGGCGGTCGTCACGGGGCAGCGGGGGTCGGGGTCCTGGCTCGCCCAGGTGTCCCGGACCCAGGTGTGCGCGGGGTCGTCGCAGAACGCCATGGAGCGCTCGGCGTTCGGGCCTGCCAGGACGTTCAGGTAGTACATGGGGTAGCCGGGGGCGGCGACGCAGGGGCCGTGGTAGCCGCGCGGGACGAGGAAGACGTCGCCGTCGCGGACGACCACGTCCTCGTCGATGTCGCCGTCGTCGGTGTAGGTGCGGTGGAAGCCGAACCCCTCGCGCGATGGGGTGACCTTGTCGCGGCCGGCGATGCGGAAGTAGTAGATCTCCTCGTTGACGACGTCGCAGGTGTGGTCGTGCTTGTGCGGCGGGTAGGAGGACCAGTTGCCGTCAGGGGTGATCAACTCGCAGGCGATGAGCTTGTCGGCGTGGTCCCAGGCCCCGGGCACGCCGAAGTCGGTGACCTGGCGGGTGGCGTTGCCCGCGCCCCTGACCTCGACGGGCACGTCCTCGGCCGGGCCGTACCTCGGGTCCAGCCTGCGGTCGCACCGGGCCATCGGCAAGGCGACCTCGACACCGTCCTTCGTGGACAGTCGGACGGCGGCGTCCCGCGGCAGGTAGGCGAAGTCCGTGACGCGGGTGAAGACCGAGTCCCGGCCCCGCAGCTCGAACCGCTCGCCGTCGACCTCGACCACGCAGCCACCGGAGAGCGGGAGCACGAACGCCTCGTAGTCACCGGTCTCGAACGTGGTCACTCCACCGGCGGGCAGCAACAACACGCGCAACCCTGCGTGATTCCACCCGGCGGCGTCGGGGGTGAGCTCGACCGCGTTCTCCCCGCGCGCCAACGTGCCCAATGGCCGATGCAGGCTCATCCCGCCACACCCTTCCCCGCGCCATCCGCCGTTCCGGCCTCTCCGGGCCCTGGTCCCGCCGCCGCGTCCGCTCCCGTTCGTGCCGCTTCCCGTGCCGTGCGCAACACCCTCGCCGCCGCCTCGACCGCCGCCGCCACGTCACCGTCCGGCGGGTAGAGCAAGGCGCGGCCGACCACCAGCCCTCGCACGGTCGGGTGACGCAGCGACCGACCCCATGACGCCAAGTCATCACTCAACCGGGTGGACGGCACCCCACCGAGCACGAGCGCGGGCAACGTCGTCGCCCCCAACACCTCATCGGGTGACGGTGGCAGCTTCAACCAGGTGAACGCCGACGTCACCCCCAACCCGGCCGCGACACTCCCGGCCCGTGCCAACGCGGCGGCGTCCCTCTGCAACACCAACTCCCCCGCCGCGTCGCGCGCGTACGGCAGCGGCTCGACCAGCGCCATCAACCCGCGCTCCGCCAACGCCGACACGGCCGCCGCGCAGCTCTCCAGCGTCGCCACGGTGCCGGGATCGGAGTCCACCAGCCGCAGCAACATCTTCCCGCCGTCCAACCCGTTGCCCGCGATCGCCGTGGGGTCGTAGGCGGTGAACCGGTCGTCGATCTCCCAATCCGCGCCGGCCAGCCCGCCGCGGTTCATGGAGCCGATGACGACCTTGCCGTGCAGGCCGTCCAGCAGCAGCAGCTCTTCGATCACGTCCGGTGTGCCGAGCACCCCGTCGACCGCCGGGTTCGCCAGTGCGGTGAGCAGGCGGTCCAGCAGGGAGCGGCGGTCGGCCATGGCCAACGGGTCCCCGCCGACGCCGAGCGCGCCCCGGGCCGGGTGATCGGCCGCCACCAGGAACAGGGTGCCCTGGTCGGACAGCAACTGCGTCCGCCGACGGCGGGCCTGGTAGGCGCGGCGGATGGCGGCCGGGTCGGTCGCCCTGGTGTCGAGCAGCGCTGTCCACTGCTCATCGGCGATCACCCGCCACCTCCCGCCGGGGTCGGTGGGCGCACCGGGGTCCGTGGGCGCGCCGCGGCCGGCAGTGCCGGCGGGGTCGGTGCGGTCGGTGGTGGTGTGGTCGGTGGTGGGGTGGTGGGTGAGGGGTGGGAGGGGTGGTTGTCGGGCGCTCGGTCTTCGTTTAACCGAGGGGCGGTAACGGTGTTTCCGTACATTTTGGGGCCAGGTTCACCCGATCGTGTCGCTGGGCCGGCGGTGGGCGATTGATCTTGGCACGGAGGGCCGGCCGGCGCCTGGCGAAGTGTTCTCACAGGTGGGCCTCGATCTCCGCCTCGGTCGGCATGGCGTCGGCGCACGCCAGGCGGCCCGCGACGAGAGCGCCGGCGACGTTGGCGTAGCGGGCGATCCGGTCCGGTGGCCAGTCCGACAGGAGGCCGTGGGCCAGGGCTCCGCCGAACGCGTCGCCCGCGCCCAAGCCGCAGACCACGTCCACCGGATGCGGTGCGACCGTCCAGGACTCGGTGGGGGTCGCGAGGAGGACGCCCGACCCGCCCAGCTTCACGACGGCCAGCTGGACGCCGCGCGACAGGAGGCGGGTGGCGGCTTCTTCGGGGTCCGCGGTGCCCACCGCGACCTCGACCTCGGTCCGGTTGCCGACGGCGACCGTCACGTGGTCCAGCATCCAGTCGATCTCACGGCGGGCGGTCGGGGCGTCGGGCCAGAACACGGGGCGGTAGTCGAGGTCCAGGACGGTGTGGGGGCGGCGGGAGCGGTGTCGCAGGATCTCGCGCTGGGTCTCACGGGCGGGCGAGGCGGAGACGCCCGTTCCCGTCAGCCAGAGCAGCGGGACGTCGGCCACCAGGTCCCACGGCACGTCGTCCGGGGTGAGGGAGAGGTCCGGGGCGAGAGGCGCGCGGTAGAACAGCAGTGGCGGGTCCTCCGGTGGGTCCAGGGCGCAGAAGACGACCGGGGTCTGCAGGTCGGGGGCGGTGCCGACGTGCGACGACGAGACGCCGAAGGACTCCAGCGCCGAACGCACGTAAGGGCCGAAGCCGTCCGGGCCCACCTTCGTCAGCACCGCCGACGACCGGCCCAGGCGCGCCGCCGCCACCGCGACGTTCGTGGCCGTCCCGCCGAGCGACTTGGCGAACGTCCGCACCTGCGCCAGCGGCACGCCGCTCTGCTCCGGGTAGAGGTCCACCCCGACCCGGCCCACCGTCAGCACCTCGACCGTCATCCGGTGACCCCGCGCAGCTCGTGGGCCAGCGCCTCCAGCTCCGCGCCGCCCGCCATCTGCCTGGTCAGCTCTTCCAGGCCGATCTGCGGCTTCTCGTACGTCCCCAGCGCTCGTCCCCGCTTGAGCAGCAGGAACCGGTCGCCGACGGGGTAGGCGTGGTGCGGGTTGTGGGTGATCAGCACGACCCCGAGCCCGCGGTCGCGTGCCTGGGCCACGTACTTCAGCACCACGCCGGCCTGCTTCACGCCGAGCGCGGCGGTCGGCTCGTCCAGGATCAGGACCTTTGCCCCGAAGTGCACGGCCCGCGCGATGGCGACGCACTGCCGCTCGCCGCCGGACAGCGTGCCGACCGGTTGCTCGACGTCCCGCAGGTCGATGCCCATGCCGGCCAACGCCGTCCGCGTCACGTCCCGGGCCCGCCGCCGGTCGAGGAGGCCGAGCCGGGTCCTCGGTTCCGAGCCGAGGAAGAAGTTGCGCCACACGCTCATCAGCGGCACCACGGCCAGGTCCTGGTAGACGGTGGCGATGCCGCGGTCGAGGGCTTCGCGCGGCGACGAGAAGCTCGCCGGGGAGCCGTCGACCAGGAGTTCGCCGGCGTCGTGGCGGTGCACGCCCGCCAGTACCTTGATCAACGTCGACTTGCCCGCGCCGTTGTCGCCCAGCACGCACGTGACCTCGCCGGCGTTGACGACGGTCGAGACGTCGCGCAGCGCGATGACGCTGCCGTAGGTCTTGCCGATGTCGCGGGCTTCCAGCAGTGGGGATGTCATCGCCGCACCCTCTCCGCCCGTCGCCGCAGGGCGTTGTTGACGAGCACGGCGGCCAGCAGCATCACGCCGAGGAAAAGCTGGAACCAGTCCGAGTTCCAGTTCGCGTAGACGATCCCCTGCCGGGCCATGCCGAAGATCAGCGCGCCGATCGCCGCGCCGACGGCCGAACCGAACCCGCCGGTCAGCAGGCACCCGCCGATCACCGCGGCGATGATGAACTGGAACTCCAGCCCGATGCCCTGGTTGGCCTGCACGCTGGTGAACCGCAGGATGTTGATCGACCCGACCAGCCACGCCGCGCCGGCCGTGGTCATGAACAGCAGCACCTTGGTGCGCACCACGGGCACGCCGACCGCCCGGGACGACAGCGGCGAGCCGCCGACGGCGAAGATCCAGTTGCCGAACCGGGTCCGCAGCAGCACGACCGCGGCGATCGTCGTGCACAGGACCCACCACACGATGGACACGTAGAAGCCGGTGCCGCCCAGCGTGACCGTGGACGCGAACAGGAACCCGGCCGACGGGTAGCCCTCCGCGGAGCGCATGCCGGAAACCTGCACCGACCCCGTGACCAGGCGGGTGACGCCGAGGTTCAGGCCCTGCAAGGCCAGGAACGTCCCCAGTGTCACGATGAAGCTGGGCAACCCGGTGCGCATCACCAGCCACCCGTTCAGCGCGCCGACGGCCAGCGCGAACGCCAGCGACGCGAGCAGGGCGAGCCACACGTTCCAGCCGAGCCGGGTCGCCAGGACCGCCGTGACCAACGCGGTGGACGCGGTCATCACGCCGGCCGACAGGTCGAACTCGCCGCCGATCATGAGCAGCGCCACCGCGACCGCCATGATGCCGAGCGTGGACGCGTCGTCCAGCCAGGTCGCCACGCCGCCGACGCTGAGGAACCGCTCGGTCGCGACCGAGAAGAACGCGAAGACCAGCACGGCGCCGAGCAGCGAGCCGATCTCGGGTCGCAGCACCAGCCGGTCGAGCAGCCGGGCGGAGCCGACCCGCTCGTCCGCGGGCGCGGCCAGGGGCGCTGAAGTCACCGGCGTCCCCCTCAGCGGGTGCCGCGCTGGGCGTACTCGGCCACCTTGTCCACGTTGGACCGGTCGACGAAGCCGGGTCCGGTGAGGACCGGTTTGCCGCCGCCGACGGTGTTGGCGTTGTCGCGGTAGAGCTTGAGCATCACGACGGGCAAATAGCCCTGCTCGTACTGCTGCTGGTCGACGGCGAAGAGGACGTCGCCGGCCTTGATCGCGGCGGTGACGTCGGCGTTGAGGTCGAACGTGGCCACCGCCGCCTTCGAGGAGGCGCCCTTGACCGCGTTCACCGACGACACCGCGACCTGCGGGTTGAGCGCGAGGACGCCGTCGACGGACGGGTCGGTCTGCAGCGCGCCCTTGATCCGGGACTCCACGTCGGTGGGGTTGTTGATGTCGACCTGGAGGTTGGTGACCGTGCCGCCGAACCCGGCGCGCGCGCCGTCGCAGCGCTCGTTGAGGCCGACGTTGCCCGCTTCGTGGATCACGCACAGCAGCTTGGTCTTGCCCGCCTCGTCGAGCTTGCGCCCGGCCTGCTCGCCGGCGACGCTCTCCTCCTGGCCGACGTGCGCGAGCGCGCCGAACGCCGCGCTCTTGTCGGAGCCGGAGTTGATGGTGATGACCGGGATGCCCGCCTTGACCGCGTTCTCGATCGAGGTCTTCACCGCGTCGGGGTTGGCCATCGAGACCACGATGCCGCCGACGCCCTGCGACACCGCGTTGTCGATCAGGGTGGACTGCCGGCCGGGGTCGCCGTCGGAGTTGTAGTCGACCGTGACGCCGAGCTGCTCGCCCGCGGCGGTGGCGCCGTTCTTCACCACGTTCCAGAACGCGTCGCCGGCCGTGCCGTGGGTGACGACGGCGACGCGCAGGTCGCCGGTCGGGGCCGGGGCGGCCGGGGCGCCGGTGGTCGTGGCGGTGTTCTCCGCGGCGGGGCCGCTGCACGCGGCCAGCAGCGCGAGGCCGGTCAGGGCCAGGCCCGCTCGCAGGGCCGTTCGAGTGGACGTCACTGTCTCTCCTCGCTGGGGTTCAGGCGGTGATCCGGGTGAGGTGCGCGAGGCTGCGCGCGGTGTCCCGCACGGGGGTGTCGAGCGGGCTGTCGTCGCCGAGCGCGGTGTCCTGCTCCAGGACGTACCAGCCGGTGTAGCCGGCGTCCCGGAGGAACGCGACCAGGGCCGCCACGTCCACGTCGCCGTCGCCCAGCGGCACGTACATGCGCTGCTGCACGGCGGCCATGTAGCCGATGCGCCCTTCGCGGACGGTGGCGGCGATGTCGGCCCGGACGTCCTTGAGGTGCACGTGCCCGATGCGCCGGGGGTGGCGGCGGGCGAGGTCGACCGGGTCCGTGCCGCCGATGAGGAGGTGGCCGGTGTCGAGGCAGAGGTCGAGGTCGGAGTCGGCGAGGAAGCGCTCGACCTCGGCGGCGCGTTCGACGTGGGTGCCGACGTGCGGGTGCAGCGCGGTGCGCAGGCCGTGGTCGGCGGCCCGGTCGCGGACGAGCGCGGCGGTGGCGATGAGGGTGCGCCACTCGTCGTCGGTGAGCGCGGGGCGTTCGTCGTAGCCGTCGAGGCCGGTCGCGGCGGCCAGCACGAGGACTTCCGCGCCGGCGGCGGCCAGCAGCGCCGCCACCCGGCCGGCTTCGTCCACCGCGGACCGCTCGCCGGTGTGGAGCGGGACGGCCAGGAAGCCGCCGACGAGCGCGAGGCCGTGCCCGTCCAACAGGGACTTCAACGACGACGGTTCGGCGGGCAGGTAGTCGGGCGGACCGAGTTCGGTGGCCCGCAGTCCCAGGGACGCCATCTCCGCCAGCACCGACGGCGGTTCGAGCACCTTCCCCCAACCGGGAACTTCGCAGACACCCCACGAGATGGGCGCTCCGGCGATCTTCACGCGGCGACCTCCGTCCCGATCCGGACCGGCGCGCCCGAACGCCGCGACCGCTCGCACGCCTCGGCGAGCCGGAGGCTGGTCAGACTCTCCCGCGCGGGCGACGGGTTCGCCACCGTCCCGGCCACCACCTGCGTGAACACGAGCACCTCGGCCAGGTAGGCGCGGTGGAAGCGCTCGGCGAAGCCGGGGTAGGAGTCGGCCGCCTTCGGGCCGTCGGGCTCCAACGACGTCAGCGGTGTGCGCGGGTCGAGGCCCGCGGCCAGGCAGTCGCGGCTGCCCAGCACCTCGATGCGGTGGTCGTAGCCGAGCGGGTCATGCCGACCGCCGGCCAGCACGGCGTGCGCGCCGCCCGCGAACTTCAGCAGCACCACGGCGTTGTCCACGTCGTCGGCGTCCGCGAACGCCTGGTCCACCAGGACGGACCCGGACGCGTACACCTCCACCACCGGTTCGCCGACCAGCCAGGGCACCGCGTCCAGGTCGTGGATCAGCAGGTCGCGGAAGAGCCCGCCGGACTGGGGCAGGTAGGAGAAGTCCGGTGGCCGGGCGTCGTTGCCGAGGGCGCGG
Organism: Saccharothrix sp. 6-C; assembly: GCF_016695385.1. Classification (NCBI taxonomy): domain Bacteria; kingdom Bacillati; phylum Actinomycetota; class Actinomycetes; order Pseudonocardiales; family Pseudonocardiaceae; genus Saccharothrix; species Saccharothrix sp. 6-C. Next base: position 8,128,455 of record NZ_CP064192.1, read on the forward strand.
ACCAGGTAGACGTCGCCGACGTCGCCCGCGCGGACGCGCCGGTGCAGTTCGGACACCGCCGGGTCGAACCGGCGCTGGAAGCCGACCAGCACCTCCACCCCGGACGCCTCCACGTCGTCCACCAACGCGCGCATCTCGTCCAGGTGGCTCGCGATCGGCTTCTCGCACAGCGTCGGCACGCCCGCCGCGACGGCCGCGCGCAGCAGCTCCGGGTGCGTGGTGGTGGGTGTGGCGAGCAGGACGCCGTCACTGGCGGTGAGCAGGGCGTCGAGGTCGGGCACGCTCCTGGTGCCGGGCAGCAGGGCCGACGCCTGCGCCGCGCGGCCGGGCACGGGGTCGAACAGGACGACTTCGTCGACCTCGTCGAGGGTGGCCAGGTTGGTGGCGTGCATGGTGCCGATCCGACCCACTCCGGCTACTCCGATGCGCATGCCGCAGGTCTCCGTCCTGGTAGAGGCGCTCCGGCGTTAGAGCGCTCTATTTGTTGGAGCGCTCTAAGGCTGTAGCGTCCGTCACACGGGTGTCAAGGGCGCGTTGCCCGCCCGTGACGTCCGCCGTCGCCCAGGAGGAGGGGGACACCGTTGGCCAGACCCACGATGGACGACGTCGCGGCGCGTGCCGGGGTGTCCCGCGCCCTGGTGTCGCTGGTGATGCGGGGATCACCGAAAGTGAGCGACCAGCGGCGGGCGGCGGTGCTGAAGGCGGCCGAGGAGCTGGGGTACTCGCCGCACGCGATGGCGCGCTCGTTGGCCAGCCGGACGTCCCACGTGCTCGGGGTGATGGTGTCCGACCTGCACAACGCGTTCTTCGCGGAGGTGGTGGACGGGCTGGACGCGGTGGCGACCGGGCACGGCTTCGACCTGATCCTCAACACCGGGGGGCGCAGTCCGGCTCGGGAGCGGCGGGCGTTGCTGAGCCTGCTGTCGTTCCGGCCGGCGGGCCTGGCCCTGCTCTCGCCCGTGGTGCCGTCGGCGGACATCGGCCGGGCGGCGGAGCAGACGCCGGTGGTGCTGGTGGCGCGGTCGTCGCGACTGGCCACCGTGGACACGGTGAACGACGACGGCGAGCGCGGCATCGCGTTGGCCGTGGACCACCTGGTGTCTTTGGGGCACAAGCGGATCGCGCACCTCGACGGCGGCGAGGGCTCGCAGTCCGCGCCCCGCCGGCGCGGCTACCTGGCCGCGATGGCGGCGCACGGGCTCGCGCCCCGCGTGGTGGCCAGCGAGTACACCGACGCGGGCGGCGCGCGCGCCGTGCGGGGGTTGGCGGGCGACATGCCCACCGCGATCGTCTCGTGCAACGACTTCAACGCGGTCGGCGCGATCTCGGCGCTGGCGGAGGCCGGGTTCCGGGTGCCGCGGGACGTCTCGGTGGTGGGGTACGACAACACCTCGCTGGCCGCCCTGCGGCACGTCTCGCTGACCACGGTCGACCAGCCGCGCAACGAGTTCGGCCGGCTCGCCGCCGAAGCCCTGCTGCAACGGGTGCGCGGCGAACGGGCCGAGCCGGTGCGCCACCTGCTGCACCCGTCGCTGGTCGTCCGCTCGACGACCGCGCCGCCGGTCAGGTGAGCTTGAGCCCGACCACGCCCAGCACGATGAGCGCCAGGCACGCCAGCCGCCACGGCGACGCGCTCTCCCCGGCGCAGATGCCGACCAGCACCACGCCGACGGCGCCGAGCCCGACCCACACCGCGTAGGCCGTGCCGACGGGCAGGTCGCGCATGGCGACCGCGAGCATCGTGAAGCTCGTCACCGCCGCCGCGATCCCGATCCCGGTGGGCCACGGCCGGGTGAAGCCGGCCGACCGGCCCACCGCCGTGGCCCACACGACCTCGAGCGACGCCGCGCCGAGCAGCAGCAACCAGGCCACGGCTACGCCACCGCCCCCGCGTCGACCACGAACGCCGCGCCGGTGGTGTTGCGCCCGCCGTCGCCGACCAGGTGCGCGACCGTCGCGGCCACGTCCTCCGGGTCGCAGTAGCGGCCCAGCGCGGTGTGGCGGCGCTCCTCGTCGGCGTCCGGGCCGTCGGCCGGGTTCATCTCGGTGTCGGTCGAGCCGGGGTGCACGAGGTTGACCGTGATGCCGCGCGGGCCGAGGTCGCGGGCCAGGCCCCTGGTCAGCCCGGTCAGCGCCGCCTTGCTCATCGCGTAGAGCGCCCAGCCCGGGTACGGCACCCGTTCGACCAGGCTGCTGCCGATGCCGACGATCCGGCCGCCCGCCGTCATGTGCGGCACGGCCGCCTGGACCAGCACGAACGCCGCCCGCGCGTGGATCGCGAGGACCCGGTCGACCTCGTCCGCGGTGACGTCCTCGATCGGGCCGTGCACGGCGACGCCCGCGTTGTTCACCAGGACGTCCAGCCCGCCGAACGCGGCCACCGCGCGGTCGACGGCGGCACGCAGGGCGTCGACGTCGGTCGCTTCGGCCCGCACCGCGAGCGCCCGCACGCCCATCGCGGTCATCTCGTCGACCACTTCCCCCGCGCGGTCGGCCGAGCGCGCGTAGGTGATCGCCACGTTCGCGCCGTCGCGTGCCAGCCGCTTGGCGATCGCCGCACCGATGCCGCGACTGCCGCCCGTGACGAGCGCGGACCTGCCTTCGAGCTGTCCCATCACTGCCCCCAATTAACCGGAACTGGTTCCGCTTCAGCTTAAGCGGAACCAGTTCCGGTTGTCGAGGTCGTTAAGCTGCCGAGGTGACGCGCGAGCGGGCCGACGCCGCCAAGAACCGGGCGAAGATCCTGGCCGCCGCCGCCGACATCGTGGCCGAACGCGGCATCGAAGGCCTCGCGATGGCCGACGTCGCCGCCGCGTCCGGCGTGGGCGTCGGCACCCTCTACCGCCGCTTCGGCGACCGCTCCGGCCTGGCCCACGCGCTGATCGACGCCTCGGAGCGGGAGTTCCAGGCCGCGTTCCTCACCGGCCCGCCGCCCGTCGGCCCCGGCGCACCGCCCGCCGACCGCGTCCGGGCCTTCCTGCACGCCTTGGTCGACCGCACGCTCGCCCAGCTGGACCTGCTGCTGATGGCCGAGACCACCGGCCCGTTCGCCCGCTTCGGCGGCGCGTACGACGCCCACCACCGCCACCTGACCGTGCTGGTCGCCCAGGCCCGCCCGGACGTGGACGCCGCGTTCACCGCCGACGCCCTGCTCGCCCCGCTGGCCGCGAACCTCGTCGCGCACCGGGGCGCCGGGGCCGCCGGGATCAAGCTCGGCCTCGACACCCTGCTCGACGGCCTGCTGCCCCGCTAGGCCACGACCCCGGTCAGGCGTCCACCTCCTGCGGCGCTCGCGAAGGACAGGATGCCCGCGCACAGGTACGGCCGGGGGATCAGGCCCCGGACCAGCGCGGCTCCCGCTCGAACAGCAGCGGCCCCGGCTGGATGCCGTGCTGCTGGAACACCGCCGGCACCACCGCCGCCACCGCCGTGGTCGGCAGGCCCAGCGTCAGCATCGACATCGGCGTGCCCGCGACCGGCGGCGCCTGGAGCACTTCGTGAGCACCGGCAAGGCCGAGGTGCGGCTGAAGTACGGCGGTGCCGGGCAGCCCGAACGCCTCTACGCCTGGCCGGGCCGGTCGGGCTGACCGGCCCGGTCGGGCCCGCCGCTCTTGCGCACGATCAGGTAGCCCTGCCGCGTCTTCTCCCACTTCGGGTCGAGCGGCTCCCGCTCCAGCCGGGTGTGCGGCTCGAACCCGGCCTCGGCGAGCTGGCCCAGCACCCGGTCGGGGTCGAGCCGGAACACGTCCAGCAGGATGTCGTGCCCGTAGCCCTGCTCGTAGCGCCGGACCTCCTGGCCGATCTGGAACGCCAGCACCAGCAGGCCGCCGGGCGCGAGGACCCGGTGGAACTCGGCGAACACCGCCGGGTGCCGCTCCCACGGCACGTGGATCACCGAGTACCAGGCCAGCGCGCCGCCCAGCGAGCCGTCCGGCAGGTCGAGGTCGAGCATCGAGCCCACCTCGAACCGCACGTCCGGGTGGTCGCGGCGGGCGACGGCGACCATCCCGGGCGACAGGTCGACGCCGAACACGTCCACGCCCAGGCGCTTGAGGTGGCCGGAGATCCGGCCGGGACCGCAGCCGACGTCCGCGACCCGGCCCCGCACCAGCTCGGCGAACAGGCCGAGCACCGCCCGGTCCGCCGGGATCTCCGCGAGCAGGTCGCGCGCGAGGTCGGCGTAGTCGTGGGCGACGGTGTCGTAGGCGGTGCGCGCCATGGTGAGGAACTCCGGCTCGGTCACGGCCCGACGGTACCGACCCGGGCCGGCTAGTCCCAGCCGCCGCCGCGGCGGCCCTGCTTCGTCTGGGCGCGGCGCTTCTTGTCCGCGATGCGGCGTTCCTTCGAGCCCCTGGTCGGCTTCGTCGGCCGGCGCACCGGCGCGGGCGCGGCGGCGGCGTCGCGCAGGAGTCGGGCCAGCCGTTCCCGGGCCGCCTGCCGGTTCTGCAACTGCGCCCGGTGCTCGCTCGCGGTCACCGTGAGCACGCCGTCCACCAGGCGCTTCTCCAAGCGGCCGAGCATCCGGGCGCGCAGCCACTCCGGCACCGACGGCGAGGCAGCCAGGTCGAAGCTCAGCTCGACCCGGCTGTCCGCCGTGTTCACGCCCTGGCCACCGGGACCGGAGGACCGGGAGAACCGCTCGCCCAACTCGGCCGCCGGGATCACCAGCGTCCGCGTCACGGTCAGGTCCTCGGCCACACCACCAGATTAGAAGACCAGGCCGGGCACCGTCACGATCTTTGCCAGCTGCTCCCAGGTGAGCGGCGGCGCCGGCCCGTCGGGGGTGACGTTGTCGCTGGTGTTGGACGCCTGCGCCGACACCACCGCGCCGTCGGGCGCAGCCGTGCTGACCGTGACCCGGATCATGCCGTCGTGCTCCTGCGTGGACACCGTCACCGCCCGGCCGGCGTACTGCCGCACCTGGCACCTGGTGTCCCCCGGGTCGCACCGCGTGCTCTCGCGGAAGGTGTGCAGGTGCAGGAGCACGGAACCCCGGCCGGCCGGGGAGGTGACGTCGGCGCGCGACAGGTACCCGCTCGTGTCGAACGCGTAGAACTCCCACGGCTCCATCAGGGACGGGTCGAGCGCCGAGCGCGGGACCGCCGTGCCCGTCGCGTCGGCCGGGATCGCCCCCGACGCGGCGATCACCGCGCTCAGCTCGGCCGCGCGTCGCTCCGTCACCGGCTTGGGCGGCGGCGGGACGGGCACCGTGACGAGCCCCGAGCCGGGGTTGGAGCTCGCCTCCGTCCCGGGCGCGGACGTGCCGGTGACGGCCGGCGGTGAGCTCGGGGCGGTCGAGGACAGCTCGGCCGCCGGCGGCAGGTGCGCTCCCCCGCTGCCACCCCCGGCTCCCGACCAGAGCAACGCCGGCACGGCGACCGCGACGACGGTGGCGAGCAGCGCCGCGCCCGTGTAGCCGCGGCGGAGGGCCGCCTTGCGCCGGCCGTCGCGGATGATCGCCGCCTTGTCGATGCCCAGCGGCGGCTCGTCCTCGAACGCGGTCGCCAGGCTCTGCTTGATGTCGGTCATCGCTGCTCCTCGAAGACGTGGCGGCCGAGAAGTTCGCGCAGCGCGGCAAGACCCTTCGCCGCCTGGCTCTTCACCGTGCCCTCGGTCCGACCGAGCAGTCGGGCGGTTTCGGTGACGCTCAGGTCCTCCCAGTAGCGGAGCACGACGACGGTGCGCTGACCCGGCGGCAGCAGGGCCAGCGCCCGGCGGACGTCCAGGTCGGCGGGCGCGGTCCCGGGCACCGGGGTGTCGGGGACGGCGCCGACCACGGTCTCCCGCCTCCGGAAGCCGCGCCGGCCCTCGTCGATGGCCGCGCGCACCAGCACCTTGCGCGCGTAGGCGTCCACGCTGCCACGCCGCACCCGCGGCCAGGCGACGTACAGCTTGGTCAACGCCGTCTGCACCAGGTCCTCGGCGCGGTGCCAGTCACCGCACAGCAGGTACGCGGTCCTCCGCATCACCAACGCGCGGGCATCGACGAACTCACCGAACTCGCGATCGCGTTCCACTCACCCTCCTCGGTCGCCGCTTAGTACGCGACGACGACCGCCGGGGGTTGCCGGTGGCTAGAAACGCGGGTGGTCGCCCACCATCGCGGCGCCCGGCTCGTCCGAGCGCACCACGTCGCCCAGCACCCACGCGGGCACGTGGCGGGCCGTGAGCACGGCCAGCGAGCGGTCGACGTCCTCGGGCGCGACCACGGCGACCATGCCGACGCCCATGTTGAACGTCTTCTCCATCTCCTCGCGCTCCACCCGGCCGCGCTGGGCGATCAGGGCGAACACCGGCGCGGGCGTCCAGGTGCCGCGGTTCAGCTCGGCGCGCAGGCCCTGGGGCAGCACGCGGGCCAGGTTCGCGGCCAGGCCGCCGCCCGTGACGTGGGCGAACGTGCGCACCTCGGCCTCGGCGGCCAGCGCCAGGCAGTCCTTGGCGTAGATCCGGGTCGGCTCGAGCATCTCCTCGCCGAGGGTGCGGCCGAACTCCTCGACGTGGCCCTCCAGCGGCATCCGGGCGATGTCCAGCAGCACGTGCCGCGCCAAGGAGTACCCGTTCGAGTGCAGGCCGGAGGAGCCCATGGCGATCACCACGTCACCCGCGCGCACCCGCTCCGGGCCGAGCATCCCGGACGCCTCGACCACGCCCACGCCCGTGCCGGAGATGTCGTAGTCGTTGGCGCCCATCAGGCCCGGGTGCTCGGCGGTCTCGCCGCCCAGCAGCGCGCACCCCGCCAGCACGCAGCCCTCGGAGATGCCCTTGACCAGCGCCGCGACCTTGTCCGGGTCGACCCGGCCGATCGCGATGTAGTCCTGCATGAACAGCGGCTCCGCGCCGCACACCACCAGGTCGTCCACGACCATCGCGACCAGGTCGATGCCGACCGTGTCGTGCTTGTCCAACGCCTGCGCGACCGCGATCTTGGTGCCGACGCCGTCGGTCGAGGACGCGAGCACCGGCTCCTTCCAGCGGTCGAGCTTGAGCTGGAACAACCCCGCGAAGCCGCCGATGCCGCCGAGCACCTCGGGACGCTGCGCCTTGGCCGCCCACGGCTTGAGCTTCTCCACCGCCTCGTCGCCGGCTTCGATGCTTACTCCAGCTGCGGCGTAGGTCGCCTTGGCGCTGTCCGTCACGTCTCTGTGCTCCACGTTTCAGGGCATCCACATTCAGGGCATGTCTGCATCCGGGCGAGCGCCCGGCACCGCCGATCAGGGGCGTCGCAGGGCGTCCTCGGCACCGTACCCGTTCGTCAGGACGGGGGTCGCCGAGCCCGCGACGCCCCGGATCCCCTCGAGCAGGTGCTTGCCGATCAGCGCGTCCTCGGGCAGCGGGATCGGGTAGTCGCCGTCGAAGCACGCCGTGCACAGCCGCGTCTTGGGCTGCTCGCTGGCCGCGATCAGCTCCTCCAGCGACACGTAGCCCAGCGAGTCCGCGCCGACCGAGCGGCGGATGCCGTCGATGTCCAGGCCGTTGGCGATCAGCTCGGCCCGGGAGGCGAAGTCGATGCCGTAGAAGCACGGCCACTTGACCGGCGGCGACGCGATCCGCACGTGCACCTCCAGCGCGCCCGCCTCGCGCAGCATCCGGACCAGGGCGCGCTGCGTGTTGCCGCGCACGATCGAGTCGTCCACCACGACCAGGCGCTTGCCGCGGATCACGTCCCGCAGCGGGTTCAGCTTCAGCCGGATGCCGAGCTGGCGGATCGTCTGCGACGGCTGGATGAACGTGCGGCCGACGTAGGCGTTCTTGACCAGGCCCGAGCCGTACGGGATGCCGCTGGCCTGCGCGTACCCGATGGCGGCCGGGGTGCCGGACTCGGGCACCGGGATGACCAGGTCGGCCTCCACCGGGTGCTCCGCGGCCAGCCGGCGGCCGATCTCGACGCGGGTGGCGTGCACCGAGCGGCCGGCGATCGTGGTGTCCGGTCGGGCCAGGTAGACGTACTCGAAGATGCAGCCCTTGGGCTCGGGGTTGGCGAAGCGGCTCGACCGCAGGCCGTTCTCGTCGATCGCGATCAGCTCGCCCGGCTCGACCTCCCGGACGAACGACGCGCCGACGATGTCCAGCGCCGCCGTCTCGCTGGCGACGACCCAGCCGCGCTCCAGCCTGCCCAGCACCAGCGGGCGCACGCCCTGCGGGTCGCGGGCCGCGTAGAGGGTGGACTCGTCGGAGAAGGTGAGGCAGAACGCGCCGCGCAGCGTCGGCAGCAGCTCCAGGGCCGCCTGCTCGATGCCGACGTCGGCGGCCTGCGCGGCGAGCAGCCCGCAGATCAGGTCGGAGTCGGTGGTGGCGCCGTGGCTGGTGTCCACGCCGACCTCGCGCGCCTTCACCATCAGCTCGGCGGTGTTCACCAGGTTGCCGTTGTGGCCCAGCGACAGGCCCGAGCCGGTGGCCGTGGTGCGGAACGTCGGCTGCGCGTTCTCCCACGTGGTGGAGCCGGTGGTGGAGTAGCGGCAGTGGCCGACGGCGACGTGGCCGCGCAGCGCCTGGAGCACCTGCTCGTCGAACACCTGGCTGACCAGGCCGAGGTCCTTGAAGACCACCACCTGGCTGCCGTCGCCGACCGAGATGCCAGCGGCTTCCTGGCCGCGGTGCTGCAGGGCGTAGAGGCCGTAGTAGGTGAGCTTGGCGACCTCTTCGCCGGGTGCCCACACGCCGAACACGCCGCATTCCTCGCGGGGTTCGCGTTCTTCCTGGGTGTCGGGGTCAATGCGGCCGGTTGCTGAATGGTCGGTGACCACCGGGTTGCTCCCTAACGACGAGGGTGGGCTGCACCATCGAGTGTAAGGCTGATGGGGGGTGCACCACCCCCCTCAGCCCCCCTCCGACGTGACGAAACGCACCCTCGCCGGTCGGGTCAGTCGAGCTTCAGCGCGAACCAGACCCGCTCGTCACCGGTGTGCTTGAGCGGCAGCCGGCCCCACAGGCCGTAGTGCACGAGCTGCGCCTCGCCGGTGACCTGGAGGTCCGTCTCCTCGCCCGGCCAGGCCGCCCGCACCTCCGGCACGACGCCCGGCGCGAACGTCACCACCCACGCCTCGGGCACGTCGGTGAGCTGGACCAGCGCGGTGCCCCGGGTGGTCGGCGGCACGTCGGTCGCGTACTTGGCCGCGAGGAGGGTGGTGAGCGCCTCGTCGATGCCGTCGACGGCGAAGTCCGCGTCGCCCACCACCAGCTCGCGCAGGGCCGCCTGGGCGTCCCAGCGGCGCAGGTCCAGCTCGTGCGCGAGCCGCCGGTGCCAGACCCACGCCAGGTCCGGCGCGGCGGGCGAGAACGTCCAGGTGGCCCGGTTGCCCGGGATGGCGGGCAGCAGCTCGGCGGCCTTGGCGAGCTGGGTGTCCAGGTACGCCAGCGGCTCCACCTCGGCCGGCGGGCGCGGCAGGCGGAGCTGGACGGGGCTGCCGGTGCGGAGGTACTCCAGCGACGTCTCCAGGAACCTGCCGACGTGCAGCGTCAGGTCGGTGAACGTCCAGCCGGGGCAGCTCGGGACCTTGGCGGTGGGGTCGGCCTTCCCGACCGCCGCCCGGAACATCTCCGCCTGCGCGGTGAAGACCTCGGTCCACCGCTGGGTGGTCCAACCTCCAGGCACGTCCAGCCTCCCGCTCGAGTCGATCCGGTGCGCGGCCATCGTGCCGCACGGGGCGCGGCCCCGGCGGCGCGAGGCCGACCTTCCCCCTGTCGACGCGCGGACCGGGCCGCCGGTGCCGTCGGATCGCGACGACCTCGCGGCGCGACCCGGTGGGAGGCGGGCGGTTCCCGGTCACCAGGGCCGGTCGGGGTCTTCGCCGCGGGCCACGGCGTCCAACCGCGCCACGGCCTCGTCCCACCACCGGGCCAGGTCGCCGACCTCGAACTCCCAGGCGAGCGGTTCCACGACGGTGGTCTCGGCGTCGGTCCCGGGATCGGGGACCTCGGTGGCGTCGACGGGCTCGACGGGTCCGGTGGCGGGCTCGGCGGCGGCGTGGGCGAACACGCGCTCGGTGAACGCGGGCCAGGCGGCGGGCGACTCGGTGACGCCGGGCCGGTCGAGGGTGTGGGCGAACCGGGACCGGCCGGCGTGGACCGGCTCGGGCAGGTGGCCGGCGAAGAACGCGTCCGGGTGCTCGCCGCGCGGCTCGGCCACGGGCCCGGACGGCGGTTCACCCCACGGTTCGGCCCACGGCTCGGCGCAGGGCTCGGTCCACGGCTCGGCGCACGGTTCCGTCCACACCTCCGACCACGGCTCGGCCGGCGCCTCGGACCACTCCCGCGCCCACGGCTCGGGCGCCGCTCCGGGCGCGGTCCCGACCCACTCCCCGGGCCACGCCTCGGGTTCCGCCGGGTCGTGCGCCGGGACGTTCGGCATCGCGCAGTCGCTCGCCGGCGCGTGCTCGTCGATCCACCGGCGGTCGTCGGGGTGCAGCGGATCGGGGGACTGGGCCGTTCGGGGAGGGGGGTCCAGCGCGCCCCACGCCGGCGTGCGCGAGGTCTCGCGGCGGTCGCGGACCGGGGTGCGCGGTTGCGGCACGGAGCCGGTCGGCAGGTCGACGACACCGGTGGCGACGTAGTCCGCCAGCTCGGACTTCCAACGACGCCAACGGATCTGGCCCGGGCTGAGCACCCGGTGGCGCGCCTTGGCGGGCTTGCGGGTCAGCAGGACCACGAGGAATCGGCGGAGTCGGTCCGTCGCGTCGCGCAGGGCGTGGAAGGCCACGGCCCGCGGTATCGGGAGCAAAAGTGTCATGTGTCAATGGTCGAACTGCTGTTCGACGCAGGCAAGATCACCTTCGAGTGATCACCAACGGGCGGCTTTCCCCACCTCCTTGGCCCAGGGGGCGGGGGAACCGGGGACGGTCGACGTGCGTCGCAGTGCCAGCGGCTGACGGCACGAAGGGTGGGCAATCGTGTTCGGGGTGCGACCAGAGACGCTGCGCGAGGCGTCCAAGCAGTTCCACGAGGGCGCGGACGCGGCAGGCGACGGCGCGGAGATGATCTCCATGCTCAGGCTGGACGCCGACGCGCTCGGCCAGGTGCCCGCGGCGGCGGAGTTCGTCGACGCGCTGGCCAAGTGGTCCGGCGAGCAGTCCGACGACCTGCGCCGGGGCAGCGCCTGGTACCGCGACGCCGGTGCCGGCCTCGACGAGAACGCCGAGGCCTACCAGCGGGCGGACGACGACTCGAACACCTCGTTCCGCGGCATCGAAGGGGGCATGGCGTGAGCTACACCGACCCGGAGGTCCTGTACGGGCGGTTGGCCGCGGGCGACGCGGGCCGCGTCGCGGCCGCCGCCGACCCCATCACCGGCGCGATGAGCGCCGTCGAGCGCGCGGGCCAGTCGGTCTCCTCCGGCGGCCGCACGGCCACCTCCACCTGGCAGGGCGACGCCGCGACGAGCTTCGGCGCCCGCGCCGAGCTGTCCACGAAGTCCGCCACCGTCGCCGGCGAGCGGCTGGGCGCCGGCGCGGACATCGTCCAGGCCGCTTCCCGCGCCTACGGCCAGATGCGCGGCAGCGCCGACCAGCTGATCGACTTCTGGCGCGGCCGCTCGCCCGCGTTGGACGAGGCGCAGACCCGGGAGCTGGCCGGCCGGGTCAACGAGCAGCTCACCAACGTGAAGACCGGCTACGAGCGCGTCCTCCGCTCCTACGCCGACGCGCTCACCAAGGTCCGCCCCGGCTTCGAGGAGACCGCGGGCAAGGACTCCGGGTGGAACACCGCCGTCACGGCCCTGCGCACGAGCGCGACCGTGCCCGGCCCGGGCGCCGACCCCAAGCAGGTCGCCGCCTGGTGGAAGTCGCTGACCAAGGAGCAGCAGGACGAGCTGCTGCGGACCAGGTTCCAGGAGCTCGGGCAGCTGCGCGGCCTCCCGTCCGGCGTGCTGGACCAGGCCAACCGGATGCGCATCGCGGACGACCTCCAGCGCTTCGGCGCGCAGCGCGACCAGCTCGACACGCAGATGGCCGAACGGGCGCGGGAGTTGGGCCTGGACCCGGGCAACTCCGACGACCTGACCAAGCTCCTGAACGACGAGCGGTACGCGTCGCTCAACGAGCAGCGCCAAGAGGCCGCCACCAAGGCCGAGAACGCGCGGAAGGCCGCGGACAGCCTCGAGAACGCCGAGCAGATCGCCGTCAAGAAGGGCTGGGACGAGAGCGACGTCCGTCTCCTCGCCTACGACCCGTACGGCCCGCGCGGCGACGGCGGCATGGCGGTCGCGTACGGCGACCCGGACACCGCGGACAACCTCGCGGTCTGCGTGCCGGGCACCGGTTCGGACCTGGGCGGCTTCGGCCTCGACCAGGCCGCGAACCTGCGCGAGCAGATGGGCGCGAACGGCAACGCCACCATCCAGTGGCTCGGCTACGACGCGCCCGGCTGGGCGCCCGGCGAGGTCGACAACCCGGCCCAGGCCCGGGAGGGCGGCGCGAACCTCGTCGCCGACGTCGACGGCTACCGCGCCGCCGCCGAGGCCGCCGGCCGCGACCCGCACGTCACGGTGATCGGCCACTCCTACGGCTCCACCACGGTGGGCTACGCGGGCATGAACGGTCTGGCGGCGGACGACATCGCGTTCGTCGGCTCGCCCGGTGTCGGCGCGTCGAACGTCGACCAGCTCTCCGCCGGCCCCGGTCACGTCTACGTCGGCGCGACCGAGCACGACCCGGTGGTGCAGGGCACGAGTTCCAGCTGGTTCACCGAGGACGGCTCCTCGGTCGGCCCGTACGACGACCGGTTCGGCGCGCGGACCTTCGGCACCACCGACGGCACGTCCCTGCTCGGCGCGCACTCCGAGTACTACACGAAGGGTTCGGAGTCGGTGCAGAACCTGGCCCGGATCGCGACCGGTGACGGCGGCTCGGTGACCTCGCAGGACTGGGACGAGAACCCGCTCGGCCCGTCGCTGCCCGGCTCGCACCTGCCCGGCGTCGGGCCCGTGGTCGACTTCGTCGGCGGCACGGCCGTCGGCGCGGCGGACCTGGCGGTCGACGCGGGCACCGGGCTGTGGAACGCCGGTCGCGACGCGGTGAACGGCAACTGGTCCGAGGCGGGCACCGGTCTGCTCGACACCGGCAAGGAAATCGTCAACGACGCCGTGGACGTGGTCGTGGGCGGCGTCGGCGACGTGGTCGAACTGGGCCGCGACGCGGTCGAGGGCGTCGGCAAGGCCTGGGACAAGACCGTCGGGTCCTGGTTCTAGGCCAACCGGCAGGGACCGACCTCGGACTCCGGTCCGAGGCCGTCGAGGTTGTTCTCCTCGACCTGGCGCACCTCGCAGATCACCGCGTCACCGGCCTTGATGCCTTCCGGGAACTGGTCGATCCCGGCGCCGCTCGTGCTCAACGACACCAGCGGTCCGGGATCGTCCTGGTCCAGCGCGAGGACCACGTAAGGCGGGGACATCCGACCCGGGACGGTCTCGCGCTCGGGCGTGATCCGGGTGACCTTGAACCGGACCTCCTCCTCCCACTTCGAGCTGCAACCGACGAGGAGGGTTCCGACCGCGAGGATGGCGAGACACGCCTTGAGCGCCTTCACGCGGTCGAGCTTAGCTAGAAGCGGAGCACCGGGAGCAGGGTCGAGAGATCGGCCCGGCTCCCGGACGCGGTGACCTTCGCGTCGCCGACCGCGTCCGCCCACCCGAGCCGGCCGACGGCCAGTTCCAGCCACGTGCGCGGATCGGTCTCGACGACGTTCGGCGGCGTGCCGCGGGTGTGCCGGGGACCGGCCACGCACTGCACGGCGGCGAACGGCGGCACCCGCACCTCCACGCTGCGGCCCGGCGCGACCTGCTCCAACGTCCGCAGGCTCAGCCGCACGGCGGCGGCGAGCACCGGGCGGGCCGGCTGCTCCGCCTCCCCGGCGAGCCAGGGCAGCACGGCCTCGACCGCGGCGCGAACCTCGTGGGGGTCAACGGACTTCGACGGCATCCGCCCAGGCTATCGCCGTGCGCGCGGCGGCCGACGCGCCTGTGTCGCGCGGAGGTCAGATCTTCGCCGCGCGCACCGCTTCGGCGAGCAGCTCCTCGACCTGGTGCGTGAGCCGGCGCGAGTCGGTCGGGCTGAACGTGCTCCACGGCGCGGTGCCGTTCGACGCCCGCCGCTGCTGGAGGTAGCGGCCTTCCTCGGTGTCGAAGAACGCGACCACGCGGTCCGGCCGGCACCGCTTGCCGTACCGGTCGCGGGCCGCCGCGCCGAAGTTGCCGGTGTGCACGAGCCCGGTGAACATCTTCACCAGCGTGGCGGCGTCCTCCTGGCGCACCCCGTGCTGGCGCAACGAGTTCTCCAGGCTCTTGGGCGAGCCGTCGGACTTCTTGACCGCGGCCTCCAGGTCGGCGCTCGGCATGGTGACCGAGTGCCCGGCGCCGGCCGGGTGCGAGGGCAGCGCGCCCAGCACCGCCGACGGCAGGCCGCTGCCCGCCGCGCGCCGGAACGTGAGCCGGTTGTCGGTGAGCGTGGCCACCGCGCCGTCGTCGCCGTTGGCCACGGCCAGCACCCGCACGCTCTTGCCGATCCACACCCGGCCGTCGACCTCGCGTTCCGGCCGGTTGAACAGCCGCAGCAGGTGGTCCAGCTCCGGGTGCAGCCCGGTCGGCCCGCCGAGACCGCGCGCGCCGAGGCCGTGCCAGACGCGTCGTTCGAGGTCGGCGCGTTCGGCGTGGGTCTTGCCCGGCGACGGCACCTTGATCACCAACGGCATCTGGCCCAGGTCGAGCCGTTCCCACAGCACGTCGAACTCCTCGGCCGAGAGCTCGACCGGCTCCCGGTCCGCGGTCCCCCCGAAGTACGTCACCGACATCCCCGTCCCCTGAACGCCGGACACGGGCCCGCGTCGTGTCGACGCGGGCCCGTGCACCGGAGGATCGAACCTACTGCGGCACTTCCCCGATCACCGGCGGCGCGACGAGCCGGTCGTCGCCGAACACGTCGTTCGTCTCGACCAGGTAATCGGCTGCCTTGTGCTCGAGGTCGTCCTCGCCCTCTCCGCCGCGCGCGCCGGCCGCCCCACCGGCCGCGCCCGGACCGCCCGCGCCCGGACGACCCGCCGCGCCGGGGCCACCGGCCTGGGGGCCGAACCCGCCGGCCGCGCCACCGCGACCGGCCGGACCGGCCGCGTTGCTGCTGCCGGGCACGCCACCGGAACCGGGCATGCCCGAGCCGGGCATCCCCGAGCCGGGCACGCCGCCCATGCCGGGCACACCGGGGCGCATGCCGCCGGGACCGCCCGGACCGTGGGGGCCGGGACCGCCGGGCATGCCCGGCAGGCCGGGACCGCGACCGGTCGGCAGACCGGGACGCGGCTGACCGCCGGGACCGGTCGGCACCCTCGGCGGGACCTGCGGGCCGTTGGTCGGCGGCTTCGGCGGGGTCCACGTGGGAGGGGGCAGCGGGCCGACGGGCGGCCGCACCGGCGTGCTCACCGGCGGGGTGACCGAAGGCGGCGGCACCGTCGGGGTGCCGGTCGTCGGCGGCGCCCACGAGGTGTTCGTGGTGCCACCCGTGCCGGGCACCAGGCCGGGCTGCGGCACGACCGTGCCGGTCGACGGCGGGGCCCACGACGTGGTCGTCGTGCCACCGCCACCGCCCGGCGGCGTCCACGTCGGGGTGGAGCTGTAGCTCGCGCTCGTGTTGTTGAACTCGCCGGAGCCGGCCGGCGGCGGGGTGTCGATCACGACCTTCGGCGGCGGGACGAACTTGCCCAGCGTGTCGGCGTTCCACTCGCTGCTGGACTGGTAGTTGTTCATCACCTCGACAGCCTTGGCCTCGGCGTTGTCCTGCGCCGCTTCCTGCTGCTCGTGGTCCTGCTGCTGCTGGATGACGTGCATCATCCCGACCGGACCGGTCAGCCCGCCCAGGATCTTGTCGCCGAGCGACGGCGCCTCGGTGGTCACCGGGACCGGCTCGGGCATCTCCTTGCGGGCGTTCGCGATGTAGTCCGCCTGCAACTGGGCGGAGGTCTCCATCGTGCCCGAACCCTGCTGGGCGTCCGACGCCCACTCGGCGAGCGGCGACAGCGTGGCCGTCGTGGTGTCGGCGGTGTCGCCCTCCCAGCTCGCGCCGAGCTTGGCGAGACCCTGCTGGATCGACGTGTCGATCTCGCCCAGGGCCTCGGACAGGGACTTCCAGGAGTCCTCGAGCGGCCGGGACGCGGCAACGCCCGGTCCCTCGTTGATCATCCGGTAGAGATCGGGGTGGGCATACCCGCGCCAGCGGTGGTCACCCATCGTGCTCGCCCCCCTCGGGTGCGTAGGTCAGCAAGGTCAGCCGTTGTTGACGCGTCCCCAGGACGCGGTGTTGTCGCCTTCGACTTGCCGGTAGTCGGCCTCGATCGCGGTGAGCTGGTCGACCACGAGCTGGAGCTGCTCGCGGTAGGCCTTGAGGGCCGTCAGGCCGGCCGAGTCGCCCGCCTCGAAGGTGTCCTGGTTGAACCGGTCGGCGGTCTCGTTGCTCACCGGGTCGCCCGCCCACGGCTTCGCCCTCAGCTGCGCGATCGCCACCCGGAGCTTCCCGTCCAGCTGGTTCAACGCGTCCGTGAACACCTTCCGCGCGTCCGGGATCGCCGAGGGCTCGATGCTGAGCTTCCGCTGCGCCCCGCTGTAGTCGGGAAGCGTCGTCGGCGTCGACCCTCCGCCACCACCATCCGCGATGAACACGGCACACCCCTCCTCAGTGCTGCACAAACCCCAGCGTGTGCATCTGGGACGACTTTAGCTCTGATGCGTGACGCGGGTGAGCGGTTCCCTCTGCAAAGGGGCAGTTCTACTCGTCCAGGTTGGTCACGACGGCCGCGGCGACCGGCTGGACGATCCGGCAGAGCCCCGTGAGGTCGACCTCGCCGAGGCTGAACGCGCCCACGTCGACGACCTGGCCGTCCGCGACGTCCACCGTGACCGAGCAGGACAGGCCGAGGGCGGTGTCCGCCTCGACCAGCAGCGCCGGGAAGCCGCCGACCTCCAGCCTGGTCACCTTGCCCTCGGACTTCGCGTAGTCGTCGACCCCCGCGGTGGTGTCGGCGGTGATGCCGACGAAGTGCTCGCGGTCGCCGCGGCTGATCGTGCAGCTCTTCTTCCCGGGCGCGTCGTCGTTCGGCTGCGGCGGCTGGTCCAGGCCGAACTCCGCGCGCTGCGCATCGGTCAGCAGCGCGCACGGGTCCACGCCGGCGACGTCGATCGCCTTCGGGCGGTCGGCCGGTCCGGTCGCGGTCGAGCTGGGCCGGTCCGATCCGGACGGCCGGGCGGCGGTGGTCGTCGGCGTCGGGCCACCCGGGTTCGCCGAACCGTCCGTGGCTTGCGAGCAGCCCCCGAGCAGGGCCAGGGCGGCGATGAGCGGCACGACACGGCGCATGAGGACCAACGTATCGGATCGACGTCACCGGTAAGACGCAGTGCCGGCAACGCGACGCCCGGACCGGTGGTCAGCAGCCGGCGTAGCGGCAGGCCACCACCGCGGGCCGCGCCACCGGCCGTCCCGCGTCGATCGACCACGCCAGCCGCACGTACTGGGCGTGCGTCCAGGCCAGCGGTGTCGCCGACGTGGTGCCGCGGCCGTCCCGGACCTGCTCGGGCAGCATCCGCCCGGCGTTCGCGGTGGAGGCGATGTCGGCCAGCCGGCGGCGGGCCGCGCCGACGTCCCCGGCCAGCAGCTCGTACTCGCCGCGCTCGCCGGCGAAGATCGGCCACAGCCCGCCGTACGTGCGGCCGTGGCCGATGTTCCACGGCCCGCCGTCGGCGCGTTCGCCGTAGCCGTCGCCGTTGTACCGGTGCCAGAAGCGGTCCACGCCCAACTGCTCGTCCACGACCTCGACGGTGTTGCGGACGACCGGGTCGCCGTGCGGGCGCACGCCCAGCCGCACGAGCTCCAGGAAGCTCGGGTCGACGGCGGCGCGCTGGTCGATCGCCGTCGGGTGGTTGTCGCCGGGGTTGTAGGCGGTGGCCGCGTCGGGCCGCCCGTCCTTGGTGAGCCGCAGGTAGTACGGGTCGGGCGAGAACGGGCCGGTGCGGGTGACCGTCCAGCCCTCCAGGCGGCGCTCCCAGTCGTCGGCGACGGCGAGGTACTTCGCGGCGCGGGGGTCGCCCGACCGGTGGAGCAGGTCGGCCAGGCACACCAGGCCGGCGATCTCGGCGGCGATCGTGCCCGGCGAGTAGCCGCTCTGGTTCTCCCACCGCTCCTGCTGCGTGAACGGCGCGTCCGGCTGGGCGACCATGAACTCGGCGACCGCGACCAGCGCGTCCACTGTGGACCGGTCCGCCCGGCCGAGCAGCCAGGCCAGCAGCATCGGCGCGGCCTGCTCGTCCTGCTGGACGTTGGTCCAGTGCGGCTCGCCGTCCACCCTGGTGTTCTGCGGCAGGTGCCCGTCGGGCTGCCGCTGGACGTCGAGCATGAAGTCGAGCGCGCGGTCGGCCGCCGCGCGGTCGCCGGCCGCGAGCATCGCACTGGCCACCTGGTAGAGGTCACGCGGCCAGACCAGCGCGTACGAGCCGAACTCCGGCGCGATGGTCCGGTCGAACCCGAACGCCCACGGGAAGCCCGGCGAGGCGATGAACGCGCCGGGGTGGGCCTTGTCCTCCGTCGCCGCCAGCACCATCATCGACGTCTCGTAGAGGTCGCGGTCGGCGCTCTGCGGCCGCCGCAGTCCCCCGAGGTAGTCCTCCCAGCCCTGGTCGTACCGGCGGGCGTGCCGCGGGAAGCCCTCGACCAGGGACTTCTTCGCCGTGGCCAGCGCTTCCCCGGCGGTCGGCCCGAAACCCACCGCCAGCGTGACCTGGCGGTCGCGCACGCCGTCCACGCGCAGGTCGCCGGTCTGCACGACGTTGCCCGTGGTGGAGGTCGGCGAGGTGATCGGCTCGTCGGCGACCAGGGCGCTCGCGGACCGCGCGTCGTGGGCCACCAGCGCCCCGGGCCGCTCGACGGCCGTGTCGTCGTCCCCGTCGCGGGACAGGTTCGGGTCGAAGACCACCTGCACGTCCACCGGCCGTTCGGCGCGCAGCCGCACGTCGGCCAGCACGGTCGGCCGGGACGGGTCGGTGGTGTAGGTGACGTCGGCCTGCCAGCCGTCGCCCCGGAACTCCTGCCGGTAGCGGAGCCTGCCGACGGGCTCGGTGCGGCCCTCCGCCGCGCGGCCGTCGACGACCAACCGCAGGTCACGGGTCGCCGGTGTGCTCAGGTCGGGGTAGAAGACCTCGGTGGGGCCGGTGCGGCCGAGGGTGAACCAGACCGGGCTCGTCGCCTGGCGGGCGGTGCCGAACCCCTGCTTGTCGGCCGGCGCGTAGGTGGCCGGGGGACCGGGGACGGTCAACGCGCTCGCCAGCAGCACCACGACTAAGGAGGTCATGCCTCCTTGGGTGCGCAACACCGCGCGGCGTCAAACGCGGGTACGTAGGGTCGTCGGGGTGGGAGACACGGGACCTGGACGGATCGAGGACTACGCGCTGCTGTCGGATCTGCGGACGGCGGCCCTGGTGGGACGGGACGGGTCGATCGACTGGCTGTGCATGCCGCGGTTCGACTCGCCGTCCTGCTTCTCGCGGCTGCTCGGCACGGAGGAGGACGGGCACTGGCGGATCGCGCCGACCGGCGAGGTGGTGTCGGTGCGGCGGTCCTACCGGGACGGCAGCCTGGTGCTGGAGACCGAGTTCGAGACCGTGGACGGCGTGGTGCGGCTGATCGACACCATGCCGCCCGAGCAGG
Source organism: Saccharothrix sp. 6-C (assembly GCF_016695385.1). NCBI lineage: Bacteria > Bacillati > Actinomycetota > Actinomycetes > Pseudonocardiales > Pseudonocardiaceae > Saccharothrix > Saccharothrix sp. 6-C. The sequence goes on from NZ_CP064192.1 coordinate 8,148,122, forward strand.
ACGACTGGGACGCCGACACGCGGGTGGTGCGCGTGCTGGAAGGCGTGTCCGGGCAGGTCGAGATGTCGTTGCGGTGGGTGCTGCGGTTCGCCTACGGCGACTCGGTGCCGTGGGTGCGGCGCGGCGAGCGGGACGGGCAGGAGTGCATCGTCGCGCTCGCCGGCCCGTCCGCGGTCGCGCTGTACGGCGACCGGCTGCCGTACCGGGTGCACGGCCGACGCGCGCACGAGGCGGAGTTCACCGTCTCGGCGGGCGAGCGGCTGTCGTGGGTGATGGAGTTCGCGTACTCGCCCGACGAGCCGCCCGCGCCGGTCGACGCGATGGCGGAGGTGGCGCGGTCCGAGGCGTTCTGGCTGGCCTGGTCGTCCCGGATCGGCTACGACGGGCCGCACGCGCAGGCCGTGCGGCGGTCGCTGATCACGTTGAAGGGCCTGTCGTACGCGCCGACCGGCGGGATCGTGGCCGCGCCGACCACGTCGCTGCCGGAGACGTTCGGCGGCGAGCGCAACTGGGACTACCGGTACTGCTGGCTGCGCGACGCCACGTTCACGTTGCTGGCGCTGGACAACTTCGGCTGCACGGACGAGGCGGCGGCGTGGCGCAAGTGGCTGCTGCGCGCCGTCGCGGGCGACCCGGCCGACCTGCAGATCATGTACGGCCTCGGCGGCGAGCGGCACCTGGTCGAGTGGGAGGTCGACTGGCTGTCCGGCTACCGGGGCGCGCGGCCGGTGCGGATCGGCAACGCGGCCTACCGGCAGTTGCAGCTGGACGTCTACGGCGAGGTGATGGACGCGCTGCACCTGGCCCGGGAACGCGGCCTCGGCGAGACGCCCGACTCGTGGGCCATGCAGCGCGGCATGATGCGGCACCTGGAGAAGGTGTGGGAGCAGCCGGACAAGGGGCTGTGGGAGGTGCGCGGACCGGACCGGCACTTCACCCACTCGCGGGTGATGCTGTGGGTGGCGTTCGACCGGGCGGTGCGCGCGGTGGAGGAGTTCGGCCTGCCCGGGCCGGTGCAGCGGTGGCGCGAGCTGCGCGAGGCCGTGCACGCCGAGGTGCTGGCGAAGGGCTGGAACGCGTCGCTGGGCGCGTTCACCCAGTACTACGGCGGCACCGAGCTGGACGCGGCCACGCTGCTGATCCCGGCCGTCGGCTTCCTGCCCGGCGACGACCCGCGGGTGGTCGGCACCCTGGACGCGGTCTCCCGGGTGCTCAAGCACGGCGACCTGGTGGACCGGTACGAGACGGGGCACGGCGAGTCCGAAGTGGACGGCCTGGTCGGTGTCGAGGGAAGCTTCCTGGCGTGCTCGTTCTGGTACGTCGACGCGCTGGCGTTGGCCGGGCGACGCGAGGAGGCGCTGGTGATGTTCGACCGGCTCGTGGACCTGTGCAACGACGTGGGGCTGCTGGCGGAGGAGTACGACGCGGGCACCGGGCGGATGCTCGGCAACTTCCCGCAGGCGTTCAGCCACCTGGCGCTGGTGAACAGCGCGGCCGTGCTGTTCGGCGGCCACACCCGCGACGAGCGCCACCGCGGCGGTGCGGCGTGAGGGCGGCCGAGGTCGTGCCCGGTGAGCCGGCGGCGTCGCGGGTGGTGGACCGCGAGGTCGGGCCGGTCGACGGCGAGCTGCTGGTGGAGGGGCTGCTGGCGGGCGTGTGCGGCACCGACGTGGAGATCGTCCGCGACGGCTTCGGCCGGCTGCCGCCCGGCCGGGGGCACATGGTGCCGTTCCACGAGTCGCTCGGCCGGGTGATCGGCAGCCCGACGCCGGACTTCGCGCCGGGCGACCTGGTGGCCGGGGTGGTGCGCCGGCCCGACCCCGAGCCGTGCCCGGCGTGCGCGGTCGACGCGTGGGACTTCTGCCGCAACGGCAAGTACACCGAGCGCGGCATCAAGGAGCTCGACGGGTACGGCGCCCAGCGCTGGACCGTGCCGCCGAAGTTCGCGGTGAAGCTCGACCCGACGCTCGGTGACGCGGGCGTGCTGACCGAGCCCACGTCGGTGGTGGCCAAGGCGTGGGCGCAGGTGTCGGCGGTGGCCGCGCGGTCCCACCTGCCGGTCCGGTCGGTGCTGATCACCGGCGCGGGACCGATCGGCCTGCTGGCCGCGCTGCTCGGCGTGCAGCGGGGGCTGGAGGTGCACGTGGTGGACCGCGTCACCGACGGCCGCAAACCCGACCTGGTCACCACCCTGGGCGCGACCTACCACCCGGACCTGGCCGGGGTCACCGCCGAGGTGGACGTGGCGATCGAGTGCACCGGTGTCCCGTCCCTGGTGTGGGAGTGCGCCCGCCGCGCGTCGGTCACCGTGGTGGCGGGCATCTCGGGCGAGCACACCCCCGTGCCGCTGGACCCGGGCGTCTTCGACGGCATGGTGCTGGGCAACAAGACGGTGTTCGGCACGGTCAACGCGGGCCTGCCGGACTACCTGGCGGCGGCCACGGCCCTCTCCGAAGCCAGCCGCCCGTGGCTGAACGGCCTGATCACCCGCCGCGTGCCGCTGGCGAGGTTCACCGACGCGCTGGAGAAGGAGCCCGACGACGTGAAGGTGGTCGTGGACCTGGCCTAGCGGCGCAGGAGGTCGTCGATCTCCTCCGGCTTCATCGGCTTGGCGAAGAACCAGCCCTGGCCCGTGTCGCAGCCGATCCGGTGCAGGCGCTTGGCCTGCGCCGGGGTTTCGACGCCCTCCGCGGTGACGCCCAGTTGCAGCGCGTGGGCCAGCTGCACGAGCGTCGAGACGATCTGGGCGTCCACCGCGTCCTCTTCGTCCGCCGCGCGCAGGCCCTCCATGAACGAGCCCGCGATCTTCAGCTCGTGCACGGGCAGGTGCTTGAGGTACGCCAGGTTCGAGTAGCCGGTGCCGAAGTCGTCGATCGCGATGCGCACGCCCATGTCCGACAACGCCCGCAGCGCCTCCAGCGGCTCGTCGGCGGTGCCCATGATGGCGCTCTCGGTCAACTCCAGCTGAAGGTGGTGCGGCGGCAGCGCGCACTCGTCCAGGATCCGCTTCACGTCCCGCACCAGCTCCGGGTCGCGGGACTGGCGCACGGCCAGGTTCACCGACACGAACGGCGCGGAGTCGCCGAACTCCTCCAGCCACCGCCGCGCCTGCTCGCACGCCCGCCGCAGCACCCACCGGCCCAGCGGGACGATCAGCCCGGTCTCCTCGGCCAGCTCGATGAACCGGTCCGGCGCCAGCCGCCCGAACTCGGGGTGCTGCCAGCGCACCAGCGCCTCGACGCCGACCACGGTGCTGTCCTCGAGCCGCACCAGCGGCTGGTAGTCCACGTAGAACTCGTCGCGCTCCAACGCCGCCGGCATCGTCGCCGACAGGGTGAACCGGGCGACCTCCTTGGCGTTGCGCTCCGGGTTGTACAGCGCCCACCGCGACTTGCCGTCGGCCTTCGCCCAGTACAGCGTGATGTCCGCGTCGCGCATCAGGTCGGCCGCCGTGGTGCCGGACAGCGCCCGCTCCACGATGCCGATGGACGCCGACACCGTCAGCTCGTGCCCGCCGATCCGGATCGGCGACTCCAGCTCCCGCAGCACGCGGTCGGCGACGTCGACGATGTCCTGCGTGTCCTGCGAGCCCTCCACCAGGATGACGAACTCGTCGCCACCCATCCGGGCGACGAGCTTGCCCTCGCCGGACACCGAGTGGTCCAGCCGCCGGCCCACCTCGACCAGCAGCTGGTCGCCGATGTCGTGGCCGAGGCTGTCGTTGATCACCTTGAACCCGTCCAGGTCCAGGTAGCACAGGCCGGCGCGGTGGCGGGCCCGGTTGTTGAACACGCGGCCGAGGCGCTCCAGGAACAGCGCCCGGTTCGGCAGGCCGGTCAACGGGTCGTGCAGCGCCTGGTAGCGCAGCCGGTTCTGCAGCAGGTGCCGGTCGGTGACGTCCTCGATCATCGCCACCTGGTACTGCGGGTCGCCGTGGTCGTCGCGCACCAGCGACAGCGTCAGGTGCGTCCACACCTGCTCGCCGTCGGCCCGGCGGAACCGCTTCTCCGCCCGGTAGTGGTCGCACTCGCCCGAGGTGATCTGGTCGTACAGCCGCCAGACGCTGCCGCCGTCCTCCGGGTGCATCAGGTCGCGGATGTTGTACTGCCGCATCTCCTCGACGCTGAACCCCAGCATGTCCTGCAACGCCTGGTTCACGTCCAGGATCCGGCCCTCGATGTCGGCGATGCCGATGCCGATCGCGGCCTCGGTGAACATCGCCCGGAACCGCGCCTCGGACGCGCGCAGCGCGGCTTCGGCCTGGTCACGGGCGTCCAGCACGGCCGCGCGGATCGCCTCCTGCTCGGCCAGCGTGCGTTCGCGCAGCGCGCGGGCGTACCCGGCGGCCAACGCGCCCTGCAACGCGGCCAGCCGCGAGCGCATCAGCTCGTCCGGCTGGATGCCCAGCTCGCCGAGCAGGTCGTCGCCGAGCAGCTGCACGGTCCGGCCCAGCGTGTCGGTGCCGGTGAAGTGCGCCTCGACCAGGCGCGCGCCGATCTCGTAGCCGGGCGCGGTGCGGAACGGGCTGGCGTGCAGCGCGTGGACCAGCACCTCCGTCAACGCCTGGAGGTGCTCGGCGACCTCGGCCCTCGTCATGGGGACGTAGCTGCTCCCGATGACGGCGGTCGCCCAGGTGCGGGCGAAGGACTCCGCCCCGGCCAGTACGGCGGGGTCGAGGTTCGATCGGCCCGGTGCTGCCACCCGATGGTCAACCTGTTCCGTCATGTCCGCCGGCCTACCGCCACAACCCAGAGGATACGGCCGGTCGCGGGGCGCGGTCGACAACCGGGCCGGGCGCGCGATCGGCGTCGCGGCCGTTCATCAGGCCTTCCGCCCGACGCCGCCGAAGCTGATGAAGCGCGCCGCGCCCTCGTCGACGTCCTCGGGCGACTCCGGCCGCCACAGCGGCAGCCGCGCCACGCCGGGCTCGACCAGGTCGAAGCCGTCGAACATGCCCTCGATCTCGTGCTGCCGCCGGAAGCACATCTCACTGACGCCCCGGTTGTAGACGCCGCGCGCGTCGTCCCACGCCGGGTCCCAGTCGTCCTCCTCGAACCCGGCGTGCGAGATCGCCAGGTAGCTGCCGTCCGGCAGCGCGTCGCGGTAGTCGCCCACGATCCCGCGCGGGTCCTCGGCGTCGGGCACGAAGTGCAGCAGCGCGATCATCAGCACGCCGATCGGCTCGTCGAAGTCCAGCAGCCCCTGCACCTCGGGCGAGGCCAGCACCTGCTTGGCGTCGCGCACGTCGGTCTGCAGGACGTTCACCAGCTCGTTCCCGGTGAGGATGGCCCGGCTGTGCGCGACCGCGACGGCGTCCATGTCGACGTACACGACGCGGGCGGACGGGTCGGTGGCCTGGGCGATCTCGTGCACGTTGCCGACCGTGGGGATGCCGGAGCCCAGGTCGAGGAACTGGCGGATGCCCCGCGACAGCATGAACCGCACGGCCCGGCGCAGGAACGCCCGGTGGTTGAGCACGATGCTCTTGATCACCGGCACGTCCCCGAGCACCTTGTCCGCGACGGCCCGGTCGACGGCGAAGTTGTGCGCCCCGCCGAGCCAGTAGTCGTAGACCCGGGCGATGCTCGGGCGGGCCAGGTCGATGTCGCCCGGCGCCCAGTTGGGCCGATCCACGCTCTCCACCCGGAAGCTCTCCTCTGACGTGCTCGTGTTCCCACCGTTGCGGTGACACCCACATCATGGGCCAATCCGGTGAGTTAGCACACCGTCGGTTCGCGCGAGTTCTTCAATCACCCACCCCCGATCTGATCACCGGGAAGAATGACGGCCTTGTGAAGCACCTGTGGATCGCGGGCGCGGTCGTCTCGGTGGCGGCGCTGATCTGGCTCATGATCAAGCACCGCCGGCGGCGTGGCCTGGTCAAGCCCGTCGTGCTCGGCGCCATCGGCGCGTTCCTGCTGGTCACGGGCTGGCTGTTCGCCACCGACGCGGCGGCGCCGAAGCAGGAGGCGATCAAGACCGGCGGCTTGGCCGCGGGCGCCATCGTGGCCCTGTACGCGCTGTGGCTCAACGACCGGCGGCGGCGCACGGACGAGGACCGGCAGCGGATCGAGTCCAAGCGGCAGGAGCTGGAGATCGAGCGGGCCGAACACGACCGGTCGCGGGTCGCCGACGAGCGGTTCGCCCGATCGGTGGAACTGCTCGGTCACGACGCGGAGCAGGTCCGGGTCGGCGCGATGCACGCCCTCGCGGGGCTGGCGCGGTCGCGCCAGGAGTACACCCAGACCGTGCTCGACGTGCTGTGCGCGTACCTGCGGCGGCCGTTCGACGTGACGCGGGAGGGCGACGGGCTGGTGCGGGACGAGCGCGAGCTGGAGGTCCGGCTCACCGCGCAGCGGCTGGTCGCCGACCTGCTGCCCCGGGCCGACCTCGACGCCGCCCCGCGCTACAACCTGGACCTGACCAGGGCCTACCTGGAGTACTTCGACCTGTCCCACCGGCAGGTCGGCGACCTGGTCCTGCGCGCCGCGCACCTGCGCGAGTCGAACTCGTTGCACCACGCGGTCGTGCGCGGCGGCGCCTGGTTCACCGACGCCACCAGCGACGGGCGGCTGCACCTGCACGACATGGTCCTGCACGGCAAGGCGTGGTTCAGCCGGTTCAGGTGCCGCCAGGCCGCCGACTTCACGGCGACGAGGTTCCTCGGCCCGGCCAAGTTCGCCGGGGTCGCGTTCACCGGGCCGGTCACGTTCGAGGGCGGCGAGTTCGCCGAACCGGTCGACTTCGAGGACGCGAGGTTCGCCGGCGGCCTGACCCTGCGGCTCGCGAAGCCCGTCGAAGCACGCAAACGGGGCCTGCGGGTGTCCCTGGAGCACCCGAACGCCCTGCCCGACGGCTGGGTGGTGGAGGGCCGCGAGGACGGCGGCCTCGGACTGGTCAGGAGCTGACGTGCGGGGACGCTGGTTGCTGGTCGCGAGCGTGCTCGCCGCGATCGTGGTGACGGTCGCGACGGCCGCGGCGCTGATCCTGGTCGACCCGGGGCAGCCGAAGGCCGAGGCGATCAAGACCGGCGGGCTGGCCGGCGGCGCGATCGTGGCCCTGTACGCGCTGTGGCTCAACGACCGGCGGCGGCGCACCGAGGAGGCGCGGCACGAGCTGGAGGGCGCGAAGGTCGCCCTGGAGAGCGAGAAGGTGGCCGACGAGCGGTTCGCGCGGGCCGTGGAGCTGCTCGGCAACGAGGCCGACCAGGTCAGGGTGGGCGCGATGCACGTGCTCGCGGGCCTGGCCCACACCACGCCGCGCTACAAGCAGACCGTGCTCAGCGTGCTGTGCGCGTACCTGCGGCGGCCGTTCGAGCACGCGTCCATCGAGGAGCAGCCCGATGACCCCGACCAGGCGTTCTTCGGCGAGCAGCGCGCGGTCGAGCCGGCCCAGGACCACGAGATGACCGTCCGGATGACCGCGCAACGGCTCATCACGGACCTGCTGCCCTGGGGCGAGGACCCCGACGACACGCCCTACCAGCTGGACCTGACGGGGGCGAAGCTCGTGCACTTCCGGCTGGAGGGCCGCCGGTTCGGCCGCCTCGTCGCCCGCCGCGCGCAGTTCTACGGCATCACGCGGTTCGCGGAGGCCGTGCTCACCAAACCCGCCCTGTTCTCCGGCGCCGCGTTCCACGGGCGGGTGGACTTCCGGGACGGCAGGTTCGACGGCGGCATCTCGTTCCAGGACGCCGCGTTCGCCCGGAAGGTCGACGTCGGCGGGGCCAGGGTCGGCACCTTCCTGCACGTCTCGCCGCGACCGCCGGCGGAGCTGGTCGGCACGCTCGAGGTGTCGGCGGGCACCGCGTTCCGCAACGACCCGGCGGGCTGGCGGCTAACCGGCGACGGGCAGCCCCCGGCCCGCCTCCAGGACCATGTCCAGCAGGACTGACGCCGCCGCGCTCACCGTCGGCGTGGTGACGACGAGGGTCTCGGCGGTCGGCGCGTCGAGCAGCTCCACGAACCGCGCCCGGGTCTGCTTGGCCGCGAACGACGCCGGCACCAGCGCCACCCCGAGCCCGAAGCCGACGAAGTCCAGCAGCGAGTGCACGTCGTTGACCTCGACCGCGACCCGCCGGTCCACGCCGGCGGTGGCCAGCGCGCGGTCCACGTCGTCACGCGTGCCCCAGTCGGGGTTGAAGTCCACGAACGCCTGACCGGAGAGCTCGGCCAGCCGCACCGACTCCCGTTCGGCGAACGGCAGCTCCGGCGCGCACGCCAGCACCAGCGGTTCACTCGACAGGGTGGACACCGCGAGGTCGTCGGCCGCCCGGCCGGACGTGACGAACGCGAGGTCCAGCCGACCGGCCCGGACCAGGTCGACCAGCTCGCCGGAGCCCGCCTGCCGCAGCCGCAGCTCGACGCCGGGGTGCAGCTCGTGGAACCGGGCCAGCACGGCCGGCAGGTGCACGGCGTGCAGGCACTGGATGCTGCCGACGGCCAGCGTGCCGCGCAGCAGCCCCTGGACGGCCGCCACCGCGTCCCGCGCGGCGTCGATCGTGCCGAGCACGCGCCGCGCCTCGACCAGCAGGGCGCGCCCGGCCTGGGTCAGCTCCACCTGGCGGGTGCTGCGCACGAACAGCGGCGCGCCCAGCTCCACCTCCAGCGCCCGGATCGACGCGGAGAGCCCCGATTGGGCGACGTGCATGCGCCGCGCGGCACGGGTGAAGTGGCACTCCTCGGCCACGGCCACGAAGTACTCGAGCTGGCGGAGTTCCACGATTCATCACCCGTACTGCTGAATGGCATCAGGTTCTTCTGTTGGACAGCTTAATGCCCACCGCCCAAGCTGGGGCGCACCAGTACGACAGACGGAGGTATGCCAACCATGCTGACTCGCCGAATCGGAGGGGTCGAGGTCAGCGCCATCGGCCTGGGCGCGATGCCGATGTCGCTCGAAGGCCGCCCCGACCGGGCCCGGTCGATCGAGACGATCCGCACCGCCCTGGACAAGGGCGTCACGCTGATCGACACCGCAGACGCGTACTCGGCCGACGACAGCGACTTCGGGCACAACGAGGAGCTGATCGCCGAGGCGCTCAAGGGCGTCGACGGCGTCATGGTCGCCACCAAGGGCGGCCACACCCGCGTGCCCGGCGGCGGCTGGGAGGTCGACGGCCGCCCGGAGTACCTGAAGGCGGCGTGCGAGGCGTCGTTGCGCCGGCTCGGCGTGGACGCGATCGACCTCTACCAGTTCCACCGGCCCGACCCGGCGGTGCCGACCGCCGAGTCCGTCGGCGCGCTGGCCGAGCTGCTGGACGCGGGCAAGATCAAGCTCGCGGGCGTGTCGAACTTCGACCCCGCGCAGATCCGCGAGGCGAACGACGTCCTCGGTGGCCGGCTGGCGAGCGTGCAGAACCAGTTCTCGCCCGCGTTCCGCTCCAGCGAGCCGGAGCTGGAGCTGTGCGCCGAGCTGGGCATCGCGTTCCTGCCGTGGAGCCCGCTCGGCGGCATCAGCGCGGCCGGGCAGCTGGGCGAGCGGTTCGGCGTGTTCGCCGAGGTCGGCCGGGCGCACGGGGCGAGCCCGCAGCAGGTCTGCCTGGCCTGGATGCTCGCCAAGGCGCCGCAGGTGGTGCCGATCCCGGGCTCGTCGCGGCCGGCGAGCATCGCCGACTCGGCGGACGCGGTGCACCTGCGGCTGTCCGAGGAGGAGCTGAAGCGCCTGGACGGGTGACACCCAGCGGATGCGGCGGCGGACGTCCGGCCTGACGATCTAGGCCGGACGTACCAGCCCTGCCGACCGAATGGGGGCGTTGATGGCTACGCACACCCGGCTGCGCACCATGATCACCCGACTGGGTGCCGTCACGATCACGTTGGCGATCGTCCCGGCGCCTGACGCCCGAGCGCTGCCCGAAGGGTCCGCGGACCACTTCGCGGGCTCGCAGATCGCCGAGCACGAGGGCGGGGGCCGGGCCGCGCGGTCCCGGCCCCTCCTCGAGGGCTCCGTGCCCGGCATGGACGTCAGCAGCCACCAAGGCGACGTCGACTGGGCCAGGGCGTGGGCGGACGGCGCCCGGTTCGCCTACGTCAAGGCCACCGAGGGCACGGGGTACCGCAACCCGCACTTCACCCAGCAGTACAACGGCTCCTACGACGTCGGCATGATCCGCGGCGCCTACCACTTCGCGCTGCCGGACCGGTCGGACGGCGCGGCGCAGGCCGACTTCTTCGTCTCCAACGGCGGCGGCTGGTCGCGCGACGGCAAGACCCTGCCCGGCGCGCTGGACATGGAGTACAACCCCTACGGCGACACGTGCTACGGCCTGGGCCAGGCCGCGATGGGCGCGTGGGTGCGCGCGTTCAGCGACCGCTTCTTCGCGCGGACCGGCCGGCACCCGACCATCTACACGTCCACCACCTGGTGGAACCGGTGCGTCGGCGAGGCGGACCGGTTCGGCGACACGAGCCCGCTGTGGGTGGCGCACTACGCCGACGAGCTCGGACCGCTGCCGAACGGGTGGGCCTACGAGACGATCTGGCAGTGGCAGGCGGCCGGGCTGTTCCCGGGCGACCAGAACCTCTTCAACGGCAACGACGAACAGTTGCTCAGGGTGGCGCTGGGGTAGCGCCGTTGCTCCGTTTTCGTGACTAATTAACAAGAACCTTGGTGAACTGGTTAGCCGTGCCGCACACTGCCCAACGAGTCAACCCCCTGCACTGGCTCGAGGAGTCACCCATGAACCTCGCACGCACCACCACCGCCCTCCTGACCGGCATCGGACTGGCCGTGCTCGGCTTGACCGCACCCGGATCAGCCCTCGCCGCCCAGGCCGCGCCCGTCGTCGAAGACCACGCCATGGGCTCGCAGATCGCCAAGCACGAAGGCGGCGGCGACCGGCGCGTCGTCATCCCGACCGATCCGAGCGCCCAAGCCGTCGTGTACGGCATCGACGTCAGCGGGCACCAGGGCAACGTCGACTGGAACTACTGGTGGGGTCAGGGCAAGCGGTTCGCCTACGTCAAGGCCACCGAGAGCACCACCTACCGGAACCCGTACTTCGCCCAGCAGTACAACGGGTCCTACAACGTCGGCATGATCCGCGGCGCCTACCACTTCGCGCTGCCCGACCGGTCCGCCGGCGCCACCCAGGCCGACTACTTCGTCAACAACGGCGGCGGCTGGTCCCGGGACGGCAAGACCCTGCCCGGCGCGCTGGACATGGAGTACAACCCCTACGGCTCCACGTGCTACGGGTTGTCCAAGGCGAGCATGACGTCGTGGATCCTGTCGTTCAGCGACCGCTACCACGCCCGCACCGGCCGCTGGCCGGTCATCTACACCTCCACCAGCTGGTGGAGCCAGTGCGTGAGCGGCGACTTCAGCTCCACCAACCCGCTGTGGGTCGCGCGCTACTCGTCCACCGTCGGCACCCTGCCCTACGCGTGGCCGTTCTACACGATCTGGCAGTACTCGTCCTCGCCGATCGACCAGAACCAGTTCAACGGGGCCTACGACCGGCTCCAGGCGCTGGCCAACGGCTGATCCCCGCACCGGGGTGGTCGGCCGGGCACGCGCCCGGCCGACCACGTCGGCACGTCAGTCGAACAGCGCCGGGAGGGTGCCCTCCCAGGCTTCGCGCAGCTCGGCCAGCGGCAACGAGCCCAGCTCCTGGACCTCCAGCGCGTCGGACTCCGGGTCCACCACGCCGACCTTGCGCCACGGCAGGCCGCGCGCGGTGCACATGTCGGTGAACCGCAGCTCCTCCGTACGCGGCACGGCGACCAGCACGCGGGCCGTCGACTCGCTGAACAGCTCGGTGAACAGGTCGCCCTCGAGGAACACCCGCGCGCCGACCTCGCCGATCAGGCACGTCTCCACCAGCGCCTGCGCCAGGCCGCCGTCGGACAGGTCGTGCGCGGCGGACAGCATGCCGTCACGCGAACCGGCCACCAGCACCTCGCCGAGCAGCTTCTCCCGCGCCAGGTCCACCTTCGGCGGCAGACCGCCCAGGTGCCCGTGCACGACGTGCGCCCACTCCGAGCCGCCGAACTCCTCGCGCGTCTCGCCGAGCAGCAGCAGCGTCTCGCCCGCCTCCGCGCCGATCCCCGTCGGGATGCGGCGGCGGACGTCGTCGATCACGCCGAGCACGCCCACCACCGGCGTCGGCAGGATCGCCGTCGAACCGGTCTGGTTGTAGAAGCTGACGTTGCCGCCGGTCACCGGGATGCCCAGCTCGGCGCACCCGTCCGCGAGGCCCTTCACGGCCTGCTCGAACTGCCACATCACCGCCGGGTCCTCCGGCGAGCCGAAGTTCAGGCAGTTCGTGACCGCGACCGGCGTCGCGCCCGTGGTCGCCACGTTCCGGTAGGCCTCGGCCAGCGCCAGCTGCGCGCCCGCGTACGGGTCCAGCTTGGCGTAGCGGCCGTTGCAGTCCGTGGACAGCGCCACGCCCCGGTTGGTCGACTCGTCGATCCGGATCATGCCCGAGTCGGCGGGCTGCGCGAGCACCGTGCCACCGCGCACGTACCGGTCGTACTGCTGGGTCACCCACCGCTTCGACGCCAGGTTCGGCGACGCGGCCATGGACTTCACCAGCGGCAGCAGCTCGGCCGCGGCGGGCCGGGCCAGCCGGTCCGGCGTGTCGGCCTGCAAGGCGTCCTGGTCGGCCGGGCGCTCGATCGGCCGGTCGTACACCGGGCCCTCGTGCGCCACCGTGCGCGGCGGCACGTCCAGCACGACCTCGTCGTGCCAGGTGATCACCAGCCGGTCGCCCTCGGTGACCTCGCCGATCTCGGTCGCGATGACGTCCCACTTCGCGCAGACGGCCATGAACGCGTCCAGGTCCTCCGGCCGCACGACCGCGCACATGCGCTCCTGCGACTCGCTGGACAGGATCTCCGCCGGCGTCATGCCCGTGGCGCGCAGCGGCACCCGGTCCAGGTAGACGTGCATGCCGCCGTCACCGGCGCTGGCCAGCTCCGACGTCGCGCACGCCAGGCCCGCGCCGCCCAAGTCCTGGATGCCGACCACGATGCGCTCGGCGAACAGCTCCAGGCAGCACTCGATGAGCACCTTCTCGGTGAACGGGTCGCCCACCTGCACGCTGGGCAGCTTCTTGCGCTTGCCCGCCGTGTCGTCGAACGTCTCGCTGGCCAGCACCGACACGCCGCCGATGCCGTCCAGGCCCGTGCGGGCGCCGAACAGGATGACCTTGTTGCCGGTGCCCGAGGCGTGCGCCAGGTGCAGGTCCTCGACCCGCATCGCGCCCACGCACAGCGCGTTGACCAGCGGGTTGCCCGCGTAGGTCGCGTCGAACACGACCTCGCCGCCGATGTTGGGCAGGCCGAGGCAGTTGCCGTAGCCGCCGACGCCGGCCACGATGCCCGGCAGCACGCGGCGGGTGTCCGGCGCGTCGGCCGGACCGAACCGCAGCGGGTCCATCACGGCCAGCGGGCGCGCGCCCATCGCCAGGATGTCGCGCACGATGCCGCCCACGCCCGTCGCCGCGCCCTGGTACGGCTCGACGTAGGACGGGTGGTTGTGGCTCTCGGCCTTGAACGTGATCGCCCAGCCGTCGCCGATGTCGACCACGCCCGCGTTCTCGCCGATGCCCGCGAGCATCTTCGCGCGCATCTCGTCGGTGGTCGTGTCGGAGAAGTACTTCAGGTGCACCTTGGACGACTTGTAGGAGCAGTGCTCGCTCCACATCACCGAGTACATGGCCAGCTCGGCGTCCGTGGGGCGGCGGCCCAGGATGTCCTTGATGCGGGCGTACTCGTCGTCCTTCAGGCCCAGCTCCTTGTAGGGCTGCTCCTGGTCGGGCGTGCTCTCGGCGTTCTTGACGGTGTCGACGGTCATCAGGCCTTCACCACCGAATCGACGAGGGACAGGAACATGCCGAGGCCGTCGTCGGTCGGCCCGGTGAGCGCGTCGATCGCGTGCTCGGGGTGCGGCATCAGGCCGACGACCCGGCCGTTGGCGCTGGTGATGCCCGCGATGCCGTTGCGGGAGCCGTTCGGGTCGTCGCCGACGTAGCGGAACACCACCCGGCCCTCGCCCTCCAGCTCGTCCAACGTGGACCGGTCGGCCTGGTAGCCGCCCTCGCCGGACTTCAGCGGCACGAGGATCTCCGCGCCCTGGTCGTAGCGGGACGTCCAGGCGGTCGAGTTGTTCTCGACCTTCAGCCACTGGTCGCGGCACACGAAGTGCAGCTTGTGGTTGCGGATGAGCGCGCCCGGCAGCAGGTGCGCCTCGCAGAGGATCTGGAAGCCGTTGCAGATGCCCAGGACCGGCATGCCCTTCCTGGCCGCGTCCACGACTTCCTGCATGACCGGGGCGAACCGGGCGATCGCGCCGCAGCGCAGGTAGTCGCCGTAGGAGAACCCACCGGGCACGATGACCGCGTCGACGCCCTTCAGGTCGTGATCGGCGTGCCAGAGCTTGACCGCCTCCCCGCCCGCATACCGGACCGCGCGCTCGGCGTCGACGTCGTCCAGCGTGCCGGGGAACGTGATGACCCCGACCCTCATGCCTCCACCCGCCTCACGACCCAGTCCTCGATGACGGGATTGGCGAGGAAGGTCTCGGCGATCTTCGCGAGCGTGGCGTCGTCGACGTCGTCGGCGACCTCCAGCTCGAAGTGCTTGCCCTGGCGGACACTGGTGATTCCGTCGAACCCGAGACGGGGCAGCGCGTTGGCCACCGCCTGTCCTTGCGGGTCGAGGATTTCGGGCTTCGGCATGACGTCGACGACGACTCGGGCCACGACAGGCTGCTCCAAGCTAGGAGGGCTGGCGGTACTCGCGGAGCCTACCTGACCTGTGTGTTCATCAACTTCGCACGTGGTGGGCAGCACACGTTCACCTGGGATCACCCGATCGTGAGGCCACGTTCCGGTGCCGGTTCCTGCTAACCTGATCTCGCCGAGGCCCCGTAGGCCGAGGAAGTGAGCACGGCACCCGTCCGGACGGTCGGCGGCCGTGCTTCGCGCTTTCTAGGGCCAATCCAGCCGAATCACGGAACCGATCACCGGGGCGACGCGACGACTCCAGTCGCCACCCGCGCCGTAGCTCCACGCGGCGATGTCGGCCAACCACAACAGCGGTTCGAGCGCGCTGTCGAAGTGCTCGTACAGGAGTCCGCTGTCCCGCGGGCGTTTGCCGGAGGCATCTCGGATCGTCCGGATGTCGTGCTGGTCGCGACCGGGCCGGCTGTCGAGCACGAGTCGCCGCGCATCGACGTCGAGCAGGTCGTCCACCAACCGGATCAAGCACGTTCGGCGAGCCGCTTCCTCGCTCCGCCGACAATCGGCGTGATAGAGATCGACCCGCACCTCCAACTCCACCACCCTGGAGAGGATCGACTTCCGCCGCTGCGGCGTCTCGCGCTGGAAGTGCAACTCACGCTGGCCGGGAAAGAGCAGGCTTCGCAGTGCCGTGCGCAGGCGGACCAGATCGCTCAGGCCGACCAGCGCCGCAGCGAGGAAGTACGTGTCTTTTCGGCGTGATTCATCGACAAAAGCTTGCACAGCCACAGGGGCTTATCGGCACTTGCCCCACTCGGCTGGAGCCATTCGCCCCGGACGTGTCCCGCGTGGACCACTGGTACCGGAAACGGCGGATCCGGAATTGAATTCCGACGTTCCTTCCCGTTGAGTTCGGAGCAGCCGAGACCCGGTGAGCCGAGGAAGTGGGCACGGTCCTCTCCGGACGATCGGTGGGCGTGCTCGCGCTTTCCGGCCGAGGTGGGCGTTCGCCATCGGCGGACGTGGTGGCGGCGCGGCCGGGGGGACCGCAGGGTGGGGACCATGCGCATCCTGGTGCTCGGCGGAACGGTGTTCCTCAGCAAGGCGACGGCCGCCGAAGCGGTGCGGCGGGGGCACGAGGTGGTGTGCGCGGCCCGGGGGGAGTCCGGGCGGGTGCCCGACGGCGCGGTGCTCGTGGCCGTGGACCGGGACGTCGACCTCGGGCCGTTGGAGGGCGCCCGCTTCGACGCGGTGGTGGACGTGGCGAAGATGTCGGTCACCTGGGTCCGCCGGGCGTTGCGGGCGGTGACCGCGGACCACTGGACGTTCGTCTCCAGCTGCTCCGTCTACGCCGACCACTCCGCCCCCGGCGCCACGGCCACCCTGGACCCGCTGGAGGACGACCCCGACGCGCCCATGTCGTCCGACCGCTACGGCGCGGTCAAGGTGGCCGGTGAGCACGCCGTCCGGGACGCCGTCGGCGACCGCGCGTTCATCGTCCGCGCCGGCCTCATCACCGGCCCCGGCGACCCGAGCGACCGGTTCGGGTACTGGCCCGACCGGCTGTCCCGGGGCGGCCGGGTCGCCGTGCCCGACGCGCCGGACCAGCCCGCGCAGCACGTCGACGTGCGCGACCTCGCCGCCTGGATCGTGGACGCCGCCGAGCGGCGCACCACCGGCACCTACGACGCGATCGGGCCGGCCAACCCGTTGTCGCTGGTGCTGGGCGAGATCGCGGGCGCCGTCGCGCCGCCGGGCACGGTGCTGGTCCGCATCCCGGAGCCGGTCCTGCGGCGGCACGGGGTCGAGCCGTGGGTGGGGCCGCGATCCCTGCCGCTGTGGCTGCCGCCGTCGCACCGGTCGATGATGTTCCGCGACGCGGGCCCCGCGCTGGCCGCCGGGCTGCGGGTCCGGCCCACGGCCGAGACGGCGGTGGACGCGTTGGCCTACGAGCGGACCCTCGACCCGGACCGCACCCGACGCGCGGGCCTGCCGCCGGACGTCGAGGACGCCCTGCTGCACGACGTGGACTGACCGACACGGACCGACACGGACCGACGCCGACCGACGCCGACCGGCCGCGTCGACCGGGCGACGCGGGACGGGCGACCGTCCCCGGAGCGGAGTAGAACTTCTCCTCGAGGACCGGGAGACCGGACGAGAGGAGCGCTCATGCTGATCGCCCACTTCGGGCACTCGTGCCTGCTGGTCGACACCGGCGCCGCGCGGCTGCTGTTCGACCCCGGCGCGTTCTCGTCGGGCTTCGAGGTGGTCGAGGGCTTGGACGCGATCCTGGTCACGCACGAGCACCGCGACCACGTGGACCCCGACAAGCTGGCCGCGGTCCGCGCGGCCAACCCCGGCGCCCGGCTGGTCGCCCCGTTCGACCTGGCGGGCGCGGAGGTCGTCGCGCCGGGTGACGCGCTGGAGTTCGGCGGCACGGTCGTCAGCGTCCTCGACGCGCCGCACGAGGTCATCCACGAGCGGGTCGAGCTGCCGGTGAACGTCGGCTACCTGGTCGACCACGGCGCGTTCTACCACCCCGGCGACTCGCTGAAGGTGCCCGAGCAGCGCGTCGACGTCCTCGGCCTGCCCACGGCCGCGCCCTGGATGAAGGTGTCCGACGCGGCGGACTTCCTGGCCCGGGTCGGCCCGCGCAAGGCCGTGCCGATCCACGAGGCGATCCTGGCGCGGACCGAGATCTTCTACCGCGTCCTGGTCGGCACCGCGCCCGAGGGCGTCGAGGTCGTCGTGCTGCCCCGCGGCGAGGCGGTCGAGCTGTAGGTCGTGGGCGACGCGCCGTGGCCCAGGGCCAGGTCGACGGCCTCCAGCAGCACCTCGCGCGGTCCGAGCCGGTCGAGGTCCGCCGCGTCGACGCCGATCCGCACGAGCCCGCCGCGCCGCGCCGCCCGGCCCACGCCGAGCAGGTAGCTCCAGTGCTCGTCGAGCATCCGCACCCGGCCCGGCCGCACGTCGCCGGTGCGCAGGTCGCGCACGCCCGCCACGTCGGCGCACACCGCGAACCGGTGCCGGCGCAACGCGGCCACCGTGCCGGGTGAGGCGGGCCTGCCGGGCGGCGCGAACAGGTCCGTGGCCAGCCCCGACCGCGCCACCGCGGCCCGCGCGGCGACCAGCCGCAGGCCCGCTTCGTGCGCGGGCAGCGCGGAGCCCCCGCGGGGGAACGCGGCCCGGCGCGCGGGCTCCGGCCGGAGGTCGAGACCGTGCAGCACCAGCGCGTCACCGGCGGCGACCCGGCTCAGCACCCAGTCCGACGTGGCGCCGGGCACCGCGTCGCGCGGCGCGACGAGCAGCGACAACGGCACCCGCCGCCGGTCCAGCTCGGCGGCGAGGTCGGCGCACCGGGCGAGCGTGCTCGGCCCGATGCCGGACAGCGAGACCACGAGTTCGGCGACCACGCCACCAGTGCGCCGCACCGGGGTGTCGGCCGCTCGAAGACGAGGTGACGGCCGGGTGCGGAGCCGGCGAACTATCGCGCGCCGGTCCCCTCGGGGGCGGGCCAGTCCGCGAACGAGCGGCCGGTGATCCGCTCGTACGCCTGCACGTACCGCGAGCGGGTGGCGGCCACGACGTCGTCGGGCAGCGGCGGCGGCGGGGTGTCGGACGCCCGGTCCCAGCCGGAGGCGGGCGAGGTCAGCCAGTCGCGCACGTACTGCTTGTCGAACGACGGCTGCACGCGCCCCGGCTCGTACCCCTCCAGCGGCCAGTACCGCGACGAGTCCGGCGTCAGCACCTCGTCGCCGAGCACCAGCGCGCCGGACCGGTCCAGGCCGAACTCGAACTTGGTGTCCGCCAGGACCACGCCGCGCGACCGGGCGAACTCCCGGGCCGCGCCGTAGACCTCCAGGGTGGCCTCGCGCAGCCGGGCCGCCAACGAGGCGCCCACCTGCGCTTCGACGTGCTCGAACGACACGTTCTCGTCGTGCGCGCCGAGCTCGGCCTTGGTCGCCGGGGTGAAGATCGGCGGCGTCAGCTCCGAGGCCTCGACCAGGCCGGGCGGCAGCTCGACGCCGCACACCGACCCGGTCCGCCGGTACTCGGCCATGCCCGACCCGGTCAGGTAGCCGCGCGCCACGCACTCCACCTGGACCATCTCCAGCCGCCGCACGAGCAGCGCCCGGCCGCGCACCTCGGCGGGGATGCGCGGGTCGTCCCACGCCACCAGGTGGTTGGGCACCAGGTCCGCGAACCGCTCGAACCAGAACACGCTCATCGCGGTGAGCACGCGTCCCTTGTCGGGGATCTCCGTGGTCAGCACGTGGTCGTAGGCGGAGATCCGGTCGGACGCCACGAACAGCAGCAGGTCCTCGTCCACCTCGTGGACCTGGCGGACCTTGCCTGCGGCGACCTGGCGGTAGTCAGCGAGCTTGGGCACGGCCGAAGCGTACTTGTCCCAGCTCGTGGGCCGCCCTTCCCACCTGCGGCAAGATGCCTCCCATGCGTGCACCCGGACTGATACTCGCCGTGACCGCCGTCCTCGCGGTCGCCTGCGCCCCCGCGGACGAGACCACGACGCCGACCAACCAGGTGGACGGCGTGACCTGCACGAAGGACAAGCTGCCGACGCTCACCCCGGGCAAGATCACCTTCGGCACGGACCAGCCCGCGTACGAGCCGTGGTTCGTGGACGACGACCCGACCAACGGCAAGGGCTTCGAGTCCGCGGTCGCCTACGCGCTGGCCGAGGAGCTGGGGTACGCGAAGACCGACGTGGTGTGGACGCGGGTGCCGTTCAACGCGGCCATCCAGCCGGGCCGCAAGACCTACGACATGGACCTGAACGAGTTCTCGATCACCGAGGAGCGCAGGCAGGCCGTCGACTTCTCCGCGCCGTACTACGACGTGGACCAGGCCGTGATCACGCTGGACTCGTCCAAGGCCGCGTCGGCGAAGACGCTGGCGGACCTCAAGCGGGTCAAGATCGGCGCGCAGGTCGGCACGACCAGCTTCGACGCCGCCCGGCGCCTGCAGCCCGAGCAGGACGTGGCGGTCTACAACACCAACGACGACGCCAAGGCCGCGCTGCGCGCCGGGCAGATCGACGCGCTGGTGGTGGACCTGCCGACCGCGTTCTACATCACGTCGGCGGAGCTGGAGGACGGCCTGATCGTCGGCCAGATCCCGGCGGGCGACGGCAAGCCCGAGCAGTTCGGCATCGTGCTGGACAAGGGCAGCCCGCTCACCGCGTGCGTCTCGACGGCGGTGGAGAACCTGCGCACCGAGGGCGCGCTGACCAGGATCGAGCAGGAATGGCTGTCCTCCGCGGGCACCGCACCCGAGCTGAAGTGACCAGCGAGCTGCAGCGGGAGCGCTTGGCCTACAAGCGCTCCCGCTCGCGGCGGTCCACCCTGGTCGCCCTGCTGTCGACCGCCGTGTTCGCCGTCGCGGTCGGCGTCGGCGTCACCGGCGCGCCCGGCTGGCCGCGGGTGCGCCAGTCGTTCTTCGACGTGGAGATGGCGTGGCGGTCGCTGCCCGCGATCCTCGAAGGGCTCTGGCTGAACCTGCGCGTGCTGGCGGTGTGCGGCGTGCTGATCGTGGTGCTGGCGCTGCTCGTGGCGACGATGCGCACGCTGCGCGGCCCCGTGTGGTTCCCGCTGCGGGCGCTGGCCACGGTGTACGTGGACCTGTTCCGCGGCCTGCCGCTGATCATCCTGCTGTACCTGGTCGGGTTCGGCCTGCCCGCGTTGCGGCTGACCGGCGTGCCCAACGACTCCGTGGTGCTCGGCGGCGCGGCGCTCGTGCTCGCCTACACCGCGTACGTGGCCGAGGTGTTCCGCGCCGGCATCGAGTCCGTCCACCCCTCGCAGGTCGCGGCGGCGCGGTCGCTCGGCCTGGGTCCGCGCGAGACGTTGCGGCTGGTCGTGCTGCCGCAGGCGGTGCGGCGGGTGATGCCCGCGCTGCTCAACGACTTCGTGGCGCTGCAGAAGGACTGCGGGCTGATCTCCGTGCTCGGCGCGGTGGACGCGGTGCGCGCGGCGCAGATCGAGCACGCCCGGGCGTTCAACTTCACCCCGTACGTGGTGGCGGGGCTGCTGTTCGTGCTGCTCGCGGTGCCCACGGCGCGGTTCGCCGACGCCCTGGGCCGCCGGCTGGAACGCCGTCAGGGGGGACGATGACCGACCCGGTGCTCAGCGTGCGCGGTGTCGTGAAGCGCTACGGCGAGCGCACCGTGCTGGACGGGATCAGCCTCGACGTGCGCGAGCACGAGGTCGTGGCCGTGATCGGGTCGTCCGGTTCGGGCAAGTCGACCCTGCTGCGCTGCGTGAACCTGCTGGAGGAGCTGGACGACGGCCAGGTGCTGCTCGACGGGGTGGACGTGTCCGACCCGCGGGTGGACGCCGACGTGGCCCGGCGCGGCATGGGCATCGTGTTCCAGGCGTTCAACCTGTTCCCGCACATGAGCGTGCTGGACAACGTCACCCTCGCGCCGCGCGTGGTGCACGGCGTGCCCCGCGGCGAGGCGGAGCGCAACGCCCTGGACCTGCTGGACCGGGTAGGTCTCGCGGACCGGGCGCGCAGCTACCCGGAGCGGCTGTCCGGCGGGCAGCAGCAGCGGGTGGCGATCGCGCGGGCGCTGGCCTACTCGCCGCGGTTGCTGCTGCTGGACGAGATCACCAGCGCGTTGGACCCGGAACTGGTCGGCGAGGTGTTGGCGCTGGTCAGAGAGCTGGCGGAAAGCGGACGGACGATCTTGATGGCCACCCACGAGATGGGGTTCGCCCGGCAGGTGGCCGACCGCGTGGTGTTCCTCGACGGCGGCAGGCTGGTCGAGTCCGGACCGCCCGGGCAGGTGCTCGGCGAGCCCGTGCACCCGCGCACCCGGCAGTTCCTCCGGCGGATCATCGAGGCAGGCCGCCTTTAGGCCGCTCGGGAGACTCCACTTGGGGTATCGGACGAGTGACCCCTACTCTGCTTGGCGTGGTCCATCCGAAGGCATTTGTGGCACCCGTCGCGGCGAGCGGCGGACTGCTCCTGCTGCTGCTCACGGGAGCCTGCGCGAGGCCGTCGGCGAGCCCGGAGCCGGTGGTGCTCCCGACGGTGTCCAGCTCGGCGCCGGTGACCTCGATCCCGGCGGTGGCGAACATCTCCGTGCGCCCGGCGGTCACCACCACCACGCCGCCGCCGCCACCTCCGACGGTCGACGAGACGACCGAACCGCCGCCACCGCCTCCGGTGGACGTCCAGCCGCCGCCCCGGCAGACGACCGAGCCGACCACCACCCCGCCCCGGTTCGACCAGGTGGCCCTGGAGGGCTTCCCGTGCGACGAGGAGGGCGCGACGGCGGTCGACCCGGCGGGCCGCCGCCTGGTGTGCGAGCCCACCCGCCGAGGCCGCCTGGTGTGGGACAGGGTCTGATTGCCGCTGCTCCGCGGACGGCGGCTCGGTCGCCGGGAAGTCGACCTCGCGTAGGGTCCGAGCGCCGGCGCAGCCCCGGGTTGGGGCAGGGCGGCTAGAGGATCGGTTCCGGGACGTAGCCGGCGGCGGCCGGGTACTCGGCCAGCACGTCCTCGACCTGCCGCACGACGTCCGCGACCTGGTGCTCCGCCACGCCGGTGAACGAGAGGCGGTCGGCCAGCAGGTCGTCCAGGGCGGCGCGGTCCAGCGGCAGGCGGTCGTCGGCGGCGAACCGGTCCAGCAGGTCGTTCTCGGCCAGGCCCTGCTCGCGCATCGCCAGCGCCACCGCGACCGAGTGCTCCTTGATGACCTCGTGCGCGGTCTCCCGGCCGACGCCCGCGCGGATCGCCGCCATCAGCACCTTCGTGGTCGCCAGGAACGGCAGGTAGCGGTCCAGCTCGCGGGCGACGACCGCCGGGTACGCGCCGAACTCGTCCAGCACCGTGATGAAGGTCTCCAGCAGGCCGTCGAAGGCGAAGAACGCGTCCGGCAGCGCGACCCGGCGCACCACCGAGCACGACACGTCGCCCTCGTTCCACTGGTCGCCGGACAGCTCGCCGACCATGGACAGGTAGCCGCGCAGGATGACCGCGAAGCCGTTGACCCGCTCGCACGACCGGGTGTTCATCTTGTGCGGCATCGCGCTGGAGCCGACCTGGCCCGGCTTGAAGCCCTCGGTGACCAGCTCGTGGCCCGCCATCAGCCGGATCGTCTTGGCCAGCGACGACGGGCCCGCGGCGAGCTGCACGAGGGTCGACACGACGTCGAAGTCCAGCGACCGCGGGTACACCTGGCCGACGCTGGTCAGCACGGTGGTGAAGCCGAGGTGGCCCGCGACGCTCCGCTCCAGCTCGACCAGCTTGTCCCGGTCGCCGCCGAGCAGGTCCAGCATGTCCTGGGCGGTGCCGACCGGGCCCTTGACGCCGCGCAGCGGGTAGCGGGCGATCAGCTCGTCCAGCCGGCGGAACGCGGCCAGCAGCTCGTCGGCGGCGGTGGCGAAGCGCTTGCCGAGCGTGGTGGCCTGGGCGGCCACGTTGTGCGAGCGGCCCGCCATCACCAGGTCGGTGTGCTCGGCGGCGCGGCGGGCCAGGCGGGCCAGCACGGCCGCCGTCTTCCCGCGCACGTGCTCCAGCGACCGCAGCACCTGCAGCTGCTCGACGTTCTCGGTGAGGTCGCGCGAGGTCATGCCCTTGTGCACGTGCTCGTGCCCGGCCAGCGCGTTGAACTCCTCGATGCGCGCCTTCACGTCGTGCCGGGTGACGCGCTCGCGCCCGGCGATGGACGCCAGGTCGACCTGCTCGACCACCCGCTCGTAGTCCGCGACGGCCTCGGCGGGCACGTCGAGGCCGAGCTCGGCCTGCGCCTTCAGCACGGCGAGCCACAGCCGCCGCTCCAGCACGATCTTGTGCTCGGCGGACCACAGCGTGGCCAGCTCGGTGGAGGCGTAGCGACCGGCGAGGACATTGGCGATGCGGGGCTTGACCGTCACGTGACCAGCTTATTTCGCCACGACGGGTGCCCGGACGCCGGGGAGCGTCACGACGCGGCGAGGTCCGGGTCGGTGGCCAGCGAGACCAGCTGCTCGTACCCCAACGCCACCTGCTCCCGCGCCTCGCCGTCCGCGGGCGGCTCGTAGCCGAACCCCGTGGCCTCCACCACCGAGCCGTCCACGCGGAAGTGCGACACGGTGTGCATGACGCCCTGGGGGTCCGCGCCCTTGGGGTCCGGCACGGCGGTGGTGCGCCACGTGGACGTCACGTAGCTGCCGTCGGCCCGGAGGACCGGCTCCTCGCACCCCGCCTCGGCGCAGTACTCGCCCCGGGTCACCCCGGACGAGGAGGGGACGAGCCGCACCAGCACCCTGCTGGCGCCGACGCCGTCGACGAAGCTCAGCCACGCGTAGAGCTGCTCCGGCGGGCTGCCGGTCGTCTCCGCCGACACCACCTTCGCGTAGGGCGCGACCTCGACGAACTTCTTGCTCAGGTACAGCGGGACGTGGCTCTTGGCGGTCCCGGCGGTGGCGGGCGGCCGGATCAGGGCCGGCGGCGACGTCGAGGCCTGCGCCGGGACCGGGGTCCGGGTCGTCGTCGCGGCCCCCGTGGTCGTCAGCACCGGGCCGTCGGCCGCGTCGACGGTGCGCCGCTGGTCGAGGACGCCGGGCAGGGCCAGCACCGTGCCGGTGAGGGCGAGCGTCGCCACCGCCACCGCCACCAGCGCCCGTCGACGCCTGCGCACGTGCTGGGCGCGGCGGATCAGCTCGTCGGCGTCGAAGTCCAGCGGCGGCTCGTCACCGACCGCGGCCCGCAGCCCTTCCCGCAGGTCCGCCTCGCTCACGACGCCACCACCGCCCCTCGCTCCAGTTCCTCGACCGCCGCGCGCAGCGCCACCAGCCCGCGCGCGGTCTGGCTCTTGACCGTGCCCTCGGTGCACCCCATCGCCACCGCGACCTCGCTCACCGGCAGGTCCTCGAAGTACCTCAGCACCAGCACGGCCCGCTGGCGCGGCGGCACCCGCAGCAGCGCCGCGTGCACCAGGTCCCGCGCCCACAGCCGTTCACCCGTCCGGTCCGGGTCCGCCGCGAGGTCGGCCACGTCCGGCACCTCGCCGTCGCGCTGCTCGGCCCGCCGCCACGGTCTGCGCTTCTCGTCCAGCCACGTGCGCAGCAGCACCTTGCGGGCGTAACCGGACGCGGTGTCCCGCCACTCGATGCGGTGCCACGCCTGGTAGAGCTTGAGCAGGCTGGCCTGCATCAGGTCCTCGGCCGTGTGCCAGTCGCCGCAGAACAGGTACGCGGTGCGCCGCAGCGAAGCGGCGTGGCTCACCGCGAACTCGCGGAAGCCCTGTTCGTCGGCCGTGCGCATGCGATCCGGTCCCCTTCCGCGCCCCACCCCTTAAACGCGGTCGGGTGTCAGGGGGGTTGCATCGACTTGCCGAGCATCCGCCGGGCGGCCGCCCTGGGGTCCGGGCTGATCTCGATGAGCGCGTTCACCACGGCGCCGTCGACCAGCGCGATCAGCTCTTCCACGCGTTCCCGGCCGACCGGCCGGCCGGCGCGGGCGAAGATGTCGAACAGCAGGGAGTGCAGCTCGCCGGACATCCGGCGCATCAGCGGCCGCAGGTAGGGCCGCCTGCCGGTGGCGACCAGGCGCTCGTAGCGCAGCAGCACGGCTTCGGCGTCGCGGTCGCCGGCCGGGCCGAGCAGCAGGTCGAGCACCAGCTCGACGAACGCGTCGCCGCCGCACTCGCGCGGGTCCAGCTCGTCCAGCCTGGCCTTGCCGTAGGCCAGCTCGGCCTCGCCCTGGAACTCCAGGGCGGCGGTCACCAGGTCGTCGAGCGAGTCGAAGTAGTAGGTGGTGGAGGCCAGCGGCAGGCCCGCGCGCTCGGCGACGGCGCGGTGCCGGATCGCGTCGAAACCGCCGTCGACCAGGAGGCCGGCGGCGGCTTCGACCAGCGCCTGGCGCCGGCGTTCGCCCTTCGGCGTTGCGGCTGTCATTGCAGGGAAGGTACTAGTGCCCGCCACCGGCCAGGTTGAGGCCGATGACGCCGCTGACGATGAGGCCGAGGGAGACCAGCTTGATCGTGCTGACGCCGTCGCCGAGCCAGACCATGCCGATCACGGCGGTGAGCGCCGCGCCGATCCCGGTCCACACCGCGTACGCCGGCCCGGCGGGCAGCTGCTTCATCGCCCAGGCCAGCCCGGCGAAGCTGATCAGCGCGAACACCGCGAACGCCACGGTCCACCACAGCCTGCTGAAGCCGTCGGACAGCTTCAGCGCGACCGCCCAGCCGGCCTCGAAGAAGCCGGACACGATGAGCACGGCCCACGCCATGACGACCACCTCCCAATCTGGCACAACCGTACCAAATTTGTGGTACGCAAGTACTAGAATGCCTGGTGATCCCGGTCTCCGCGACTCAGAAGCGGGCGGCGAGCCGGTCCGCGAGCTCCGCCAGGTCGTCCGCCAGCGGACCCTCCGACGAGCCCTGCGCCGGCCTGCTCAGCACGTGCAGCTCCTCGCCACCGGACGTCCTCGCGCTCGCGTGCGTCCCGGAACCGGCCGTCACCTGCGCGGCGGCGCCCTCCCGGGCGAGCACCGCGGACACCGTGCCGTAGACGTCGCCGTCGCGCACGAGGAAGCTCGCGCCCCGCGCGTCGGTCGGGCAGTCGGCCACGGCGGGCGCGGCCTGCTCCGCGTTGGCGACCGAGAGCTCGTCGGCGAGGGCGACGGCGAGCTCCCGGTCCACCTCAACGCACCCGCGTTGGGCGCTGCCGGCCAACGTGCGACCGGCGCTCCCCGATGGATCGTCCCCCTGCGTAGACGGGTCCTCGGGGATGCTCTCGGGCGGATTTCCACCGCTGCGGTCGGCCGGCGCGTCCTTCGACAGCACTTCCGGCTCGCCCGCGCTGAAAGGAGTGACCACGTTAGGGGACGAAGCGTGCTCAGCGGAACCCGCGGCGGCCGTGTCGCTGCTCGTGTTCCGCGCGAAGTTCGCGGAGAGCACCAGGCCGCCGAACACGAGCACGAGCGCCACGGCGGAGCCGAGCGCGACGGCCGACCTGCGCCGGGCGGTCGCCCGCGCCGAGGCCGACCGGACCGCGTCCACGTCGAAGGACGGGGGCGGCGCGTCACCGGCCGCGTCGCGGAACAGCTCGCCGAGCTTCTGCTCGTCCACCTACCTCCTCCTCCCGCTCACGACGCCGGCCGCAAGTCGTCGATCGTGTCGCCCAACGCCTCGCGGAGGGCTTCCAGCCCCCTGGAGGTCTGGCTCTTCACCGTGCCCTCGGAGCACCCGAGCGCCTCGGCCGCCGCCGCGACGTCCAGGCCCTCCAGGAACCTGAGCACGAGCACCGCCCGCTGCCTCGGCGGCACCCGCCGCAAGCCCGCGACCAGCGCCTCGCGCGTCGCCACCGAGTCGGCCACCTCGCCGTCGCCCGAGGGCCGCTCCGGGACCTCGTCCACGAAGCGCTCCCGCCGCCACGGCCGGCGCGACTCGTCGATCACCGCGCGCACCAGGGTCCGGCGGACGTAGGCGTCCAGGGCCTGCTTGTCCCGGACCTTGCGCCACCGGCGGTGCAGCGCGACGAACGCGGTCTGCGCGAAGTCGTCCGCCCGGTGCCAGTCACCACAGAGCAGGAACGCCGTTCGGCGCACGGCCTCCCGGCGAGCCACGAAGTACTCCGCGAACTCCTGCTCGTCGCGCTGATCCACGCGGACTCTCTCCGCTCGTCGTGCTTGCACTTACCGGACGGAACCGGTGGCGCCCACGGTTGCACGCCGGTTCACCGAGACTTGCGTCACCCCCCATCGTGGTACCGCCGACGCGGTCGGGTCAGGGCTTGCCCCGTGTGATGTGATCCATTCGTGACCCAGCTCTCGCCACTCGACTTCCGCTCCGACACCGTCACCCAGCCGGACGAGACCATGAGACTGGCGATGTCCAGTGCCGAGGTCGCCGACGACGTGCTCGACCACGACCCCACCATGCGCCGGCTCGAGGACCGCGTCGCGGAGCTGCTGGGCGTCGACGCGGCCCTGTGGGTGCCCTCCGGGTCGATGGGCAACCTCATCGCGCTGACCGTGCACCTGCGGCCCGGCGACCGGTTCCTCGCGCCGCGCGGCGCGCACGTGCTCGACAACGAGCTCGGCACGGCCGCGTGGATCGCGGGCGGGATGCCGCACCCGCTGGAGTGCGACGCGGGCCCCGGCCGGGCCTCACCCGACGCGGTGCGCGCGGCGGCCGGGACGTCCGGGCCGTACTACGCGATGCGCACGACGCTCCTGTGCCTGGAGAACACGCACAACGCCGCCGGCGGGGCCGTGACGCAGCCCGACGAGCACGCGTTGCTGGTGTCGGCGGCGCGGGAGACCGGCCTGCGCGTGCACCTCGACGGCGCGCGGCTGTGGAACGCGGCCGTGGCGCTGGGCCTGCCGCCCGCCGCGCTGGCGGTCGGGGTGGACACGGTGCAGGTGTGCCTGTCGAAGGGCCTCGGCGCGCCGGTCGGGTCGGTGGTGGCCGGGACGACGACGTTCGTCGCGGAGGCGCGGCGGGTGCGCAAGATGCTCGGCGGCGGGGTGCGGCAGGGCGGCGTGCTGGCCGCCGCGGGCCTGGTGGGGCTGGACCGCATCGACGACCTCGCGCGGGACCACGTGAACGCCCGCGCGCTGGCCCGCGGCCTGGCCGAGCTCGGCTGGCAGGTCGACGAGCCGGAGACCAACATCGTGCTGGCGGGCGTGCCGGACCTGGAGGTGACGTTGACCGGGCTGCGGCACCTGGGCGTGTTCGCCGGGCCGATGGCGGGCAAGGTGCGGTTCGTGCTGCACCGCGACGTGAACGCGGACGACGTGGCCGAGGCGTTGCGCCGGATCGGGTCGGCGAGCTGACGTGCGCTGGGTGGTGTTCGACTACGGCGAGGTGCTCAGCGAGCCGACCGGGGAGCTGCCCGCGCTGGCCGCGCTGCTCGGCGCGCCGGTCGAGGACTTCGCGCGCGGGTACTGGGCCGCGCGGGACGCCTACGACGCCGGCCAGTCCGACCTGGAGTACTGGCGCGCGGTCGGCTCGACCGTGGACGTGCCGGTGGACGAGGCGCTGGCCCGGCGGCTGACCGAGGTGGACGTGCGCGGGTGGCTGCGGCCGGCGGCCGGCGCGGTGGAGCTGGTGGCGGAGCTGGCCTCGGCCGGGGTGCCGCTGGCGCTGCTGTCGAACGCGCCCGTGTCGTTCGCGCGGACCGCCGAGCGGGAGCCGTGGACCAGGCACTTCCGGCACCTGGTGTTCTCCGGCGACCTCGGCGTGGCCAAGCCGGACCCGCGGATCTTCGCCGCGCTGGCGCAGCGGCTCGGGGCGCGCCCGGCGGACTGCGTGTTCTTCGACGACCGGCAGGTGAACGTGGACGGCGCGGTCGCGGCCGGGCTCCGGGGCGTCCGGTGGCAGGGGCCGGTGCACGCGCGGCAGGTGCTCGGGGACTAGCGGCCGAGGTCCGAGGGCTCAGCGACCGCTCTCGGACCTCGCCGCGCGCAGCTCCTCGCGCAGCTCGGCCAGCTCCGCCCGGACCAGGCGGAGCTCGGCCGCCGTCGCCTGCTCGGCCTCGGCCACCGAGCCCTCCACGCCGCTGAGCCGTTCGACCAGCCAGGACGCGATCGTGCCGGTGATGACACCCAGCAGGGCGATGCCGCCGATCATCAGCAGAGCCGCGACCAGGCGACCTTCCCAGGTGACGGGGTAGCGGTCGCCGTAACCGACGGTGGAGATCGTGGTGAGCGTCCACCACGCGGCGTCGCCGAACGTGGTGATGGAGGCGTCCGGGTGGTCGCGTTCCGCGTCCAGCACGGCCAGTGAGGCGCACAGGCCGACCAGGAAGGTGACGCCCGCGGCGTAGACGCCGACGCGTTGCCGGAACTTGCCCGCGAACCGCTTGTTGAGCACCTTCAGAACGCTGATCAGCCGCAGCACGCGCAGCTGGCGGACCATCGGCAGCAGGACCGCCAGCAGGTCGAACAGGTGGGTGACGACGAACCTGCGCTTGTCGACGGCCAGCTTGAGGCGCACGCCGTAGTCCACCGCGAAGACCAGCCAGATCAGCCAGAGGGCGACCTCCAGCACGGCGTGCACGCCGGGGGTCGAGTGGCCGTCGAGCACCTGCCAGGCGTAGACCACCACGAAGAGGACCGCCAAGCCCGTCAGCGGCCACTCGGCGCGGCTCTCCCACCGGTCGAGGCGTCGTTCATCGGTCTGGAACACCGACCCATGGTGCGGGTCGGCTCGTCGTTTTACCAGCTCGCGGGGCAGATCGAGCCGGGTCAGGGACCCTTGATGCCCTTCGGGCGCTTGCTGCTCTTGATGGCGCCGTACGCGGCCGTGCCGAGGAACAGCACGCCACCGATCACCGCGAGCCAGAAGACGCCCTTGATCACGGCGCCGAGCACGGTGATCACGAGCCAGGCCGCGAGCAGCCACACGATTATCCGGACCATGTCATCCGAACGACCGGACCGCCCGATCGGTTCCCCGCTCCGACCTGGGCCGGGAGGACAACCGTCATCGCGAGGACGACAACCAGGCGCCGAGGCGCCGCAACGCCTCCTCGATGTCGGGGGCGGCCCCCGCGAAGGACATCCGGACGAACTCGTGCCCGCGCACGGGGTCGAAGTCGACGCCCGGCACGATCGCGACCCCCGTGTCGTCCAGCAGGCGGCGGCAGAAGTCCATCGAGTCGCCGGTGAGGTGCGAGACGTCGGCGTAGGCGTAGAAGGCGCCGTCGGCCGGGGCCACCTCGTCGATGCCGAGGTCGGCCAGTCCCTTGAGCAGCACGTCCCGGTTGAGGCGGTACCCCTCGACCAGCCGCTCGGCCTGCGCGTACGACTCGGGCTCGAACGCGGCGACCGCCGCGTGCTGGGCCAGGGCGGGCGGGCAGAGCGTGAAGTTGCCCGTCAACCGGTCCACCGCCCGGCGCAGGTCGGGCGGCAGCAGCATCCACCCCAACCGCCAGCCGGTCATGGCGAACGCCTTGGAGAAGGAGTTGACCACGACGGAGTCGCGGGAGGTCTGCCACGCGCTGGCGAGGGGCGCGCCGTAGCTGATGCCGTGGTAGATCTCGTCGCTGACGAGCCGCACGTCGTGCTCGGCGCACCAGGCCGACAGGCCGGCCAGCTCGTCGGGGGACAGCACGGTGCCGGTCGGGTTCGCCGGGCTGGCCACCACGAGCCCGGCGAGCGGACCGGCGTCGTCCAGCATCGCCACCGTGGGCTGGAACCGGGTCTCCGGGCCGCAGGGCAGTTCGACGACCTCGCACCCCAGCGCGGTGAGGATGTTGCGGTAGGCGGGGTAGCCGGGCCGGGCCAGCGCGACCCGGTCGCCTGGCTCGAAGGCGGCGAGGAACGCCAGCAGGAACCCGCCGGAGGAGCCGGTGGTCACCACGACGTCGTCCGCCGAGACCTCCAGCCCGTACTGCCGGAAGTAGTGACCGGCCAGCGCTTCCCGCAGCTCCACGATGCCCAGCTGCTCGGTGTAGCCCAACGCCTGCTCGCGCAGGGCGCGGTGCGCGGCCTCCAGCACCGGCGTGGGCGCCGGGCTGGACGGTTGCCCCGCCGCCAACGACACCACGTCCCCGACGACCCGCTGCCGCCGCGCCGCGGCGGACAGCACCTCCATGACGTGGAAGGGAGGCACATCCGCACGTCCGGCAACACCGACCATGCCGGCCAGGCTAATCGAACCCGCCGGACATCCCGCGGGTCACCACCGCCGCCCACCGCGGGATCCCACCGCGCACCCGCCGGCAGCCCTGCCGGCCGCCGCCCGCGCGCCGACCGTGCTCCGGGACGGAACCGGCGGGCGCACCGCCGTTATCGCCGCAATTCCTCCAACAGGCCGGTGACCCTCTTGCGCAGCAGGTCGGCGTCGGTCGGCCCGTGGAAGTCGACGACGTCCGCCGCCCGCCTGCGCCGCCCGCTTCGGTCGATCACCGCCGCGCCGAACTGGCCGCGCAGGTCGGGTCCGCCGACCAGGCCGTCGGCGATCACCGGCAGCAACCCGACGAGCGCGGTGGCGAGGTCGTCGTCGACGTCCCGCACGGTGAGCAGGTCCCCGGTCAGCACGGCCAGCACCGAGCCCGTGGCGGCGGACGCGGCGAGCGCGCGCACCGCGGCTCTGCCCAGGCCCAGCCGCAGGTCCGCCGAGCGCGGCGGGTGGGCGAGGAGCTTCAACGCCGCGCCGAGCCACGGGTCGAGTTCGCCGCCGCGGGCGTGCCCCTGGGCGGTCAGGTGGCTCCACGGCGCGGGGTCGTCCGGCACGTGCAGCACGATCGGCATGGCGCCGAGGTCGAGGTGTGCCCAGGCGGTGCGGAACGCGGTGGCGCTGAGGGTCGCTTCGGTCACCAGACGTCACTCCCGAATGACGGCGGGCACTGCTCCGGCCCCCCAGGCCCGCTCGCGGAACTGACGTCGCCGAGGACGCGCGGGTTCCGTTCGGGCGCGGGGAACTCAGACCTCCTGCACCAGCTCCCACACGCACCCGGCGAGCCGGGCGTTGTCGATCGGGGTAATCGTGCTCCAGCTGCGGCCGTCCGAGCTGGGCCGCACCTGGTGCAGGTACCGGCCGGACGGCGTGTCGTGCCAGGCGACGACGCGGTCCGCGCGCACGGGCGGGCCGGCGGGCCGGGCGCGTTCCACGCCGAACTGGCCGCGGGTGCTCATCCCGTCGCACATGCCGGCCAGCTCCTGCGCCTCGTGCAGCGGCAACCCCTGCCGCTCCAGCGCCAGCACCAGCTTCTCCGCGTCCCGCCCGGCTTCCTGGGACGCCGCGCGCAGCACGTCGTTCGGCAGGCTGATCGACCGGCCGTACCCGGCGGGCATGTCGCCGGCGACGGACACCGCCGACTCGGCCAGCGCGCTGCCCCGCGACTCGATCAGCCACACCTCGTCGCCGTCGACCACGGCGAGGACGCCCTCGTCGCCGGCGGCCGCCGCCAGGCCCTTGATCTTGCGGCGGTCGACCCAGATCCAGAGGTCGATCGACACCTGCGGGTTGGCCAGCAGCGCGAACGCGTCGGCCAACTCGGGCGTCAGCCGCCGGTTCGCCGCCAGGCCGCGCTCGGCGAGCGAGGCCCAGGCCTGCTCGACGAGCACGGCGCGCTCGGTGTGCGTGATGCCCGGGCTCGGCACGTCCAGCGCGACGTTGCGCCGGGCAAGTCGCTCACCTTCCCACGCGACGTCGAACTCCAGCGTGGACAGGACAACCGTGCCGCTCACCTCACTTCTTCTCGGACTCGTCGCCGATGACCGACTGCACGACCATCCGCTCGTCGCCGAACACGTCGTCGGAGTCGACGCCGTACTTGCGCACGTGCTCGCCGTCCTCCTCGCCCTCGCCGCCCTTGGCGCTGGCCGCCGGCTGCAACATCGAGGAACCCGCGCCGCCCTTGCCCGCGACGCCGCCGGCCGCGCCCCGACCGTGGACCCGCTCGTCGGGGTCGATGGCGCCGATCGTCGCGGAGATGCCGGGCTTCCCGGTCAGCGTGCCGGGCATCCCGGGCACACCGCCCTTGCCGCCCGCCCCGCCGCCGGTCCCCTTGCCGCCGGCGTGGCCTTCGGGCGCCTTGCCGCCGCCGGGCATCGCCGGGGCGGTGTTGCGCACGACCCGCCCGCCGCGGGCCTGCGTCGCCGCGAGCCCCAACCCGAGCCCGCCGGCCAACCCGAGCCCGAGCCCCAACCCGAAGTTGGAGCCGCCCGGCTTGCCGCCCAACGCGGCCGGCGGCAGCACCGTCTGCCCGCCGGGCGTGGTCGGCAACAGGCCCGTCGAGCCACCGGGCAGCTGCCCGGGCACCTGCGGCGGCAACCCGACCGTGCCGCCACCGGGGAGGTGGGCGGTCGACCCGCCGGGAACGCCGCCCGGCACGCCACCGGGGATCCCGGGCGTGGGCCCACCGGGCAACCCGACCGAGGCGACCGGCGTGCTGACGCTGGACGCGGCCGTCACGTCGAACTGCGGCGGCCTGTTCATGCCCTGGTACTGGTTCAGCGCGTCCCGGCTGGCCTCGGTGTACTGGTCGAGCCCTCGGATCGCCTGCTCGCGCGCCGCCTGGGTCTCCTTCACCTCTTTGGCGTGATCGGTCTCGTACCCGAAGAACCCGCCGACGTCGTCGACCACGTTGGTCTCGCTCGCCCCGCGCAACTGCTGCGGCTCGGGCATCCCGTTCCTGGCCTGGCTGTAGTTCGCGCCCTGCACAGCGGTGGCCTTGGAGTTCGTCTGGCCGGCCTCGGTGCCCGAGGTGGCCGTGTCGGCCGAGACCGTCACCGCTTGGCCGGCGTTGTCGCCCGCGGCGCCGCGCCAGTCGATGCCGAGCTTCTTCAGCTCGGTCCGCAGCGCCTGGTCCGTCTCGTCCAACGTGCTCGCGAGCTGCCGCAACGCGTGCGACGCGTCGCTGAACCGCTGGGCGGCGTCACCCGTCTGGAATTGCCCGACCAGCTCCGCCAACCCGGTGTTGGAGTACCCCTCGAAGCGGTGGTCGGTGATCTGCCTGAAGCCCATACCTCCCCCTTACTTCAAAGTTTTCAACGTCGTCATGACCATCTCCGCGCCCTTGGCCGCGTTCCGGCACATCTCGTCCTGGGTGAAGCCGTCGCCCACCGGCAAGAAGGAGACGAACACCTGCTGCCCGTCGGCCACGTCCACGGCGAGCGCGCAGTCCGCCTTGCTCGTCCCCGCCAGCGTCACCTGGACCGCGCCGTACCCGGCGACGGTCTTCGACACGACGTCGAGGTTGCCGCCGCCCTGCCAGTAACCGGCGCCCTCGTCGGAGATCAGCGTGACCTCGTAGCTGAACAGCGGACGCGAGTTGGCCCGGAAGCTGCACCCGGGCATCTCCCGGTCCTCGATGACGTCCATCTGCTGGCCGTGCGCCGCGTCGATGCCCAGCTCGCGCTGCTGGTCCTCGGTGAGCGTCGCGCAGGCGTCCGCGATGCCGTCGACCTTGATGTCCGCGGGCCGGGGCGGGAAGTCGACCGGCGACTCGGAGGTCTCCGGCGCCGTGGTGGAGCCGGTGGCGGGCGCCGCGGACGTGGCGTCGCCGGGTTCCTTCTGCGTGCAGCCGGCCAGCACCGCGCCGGCCGTCAGCACGAGCGCGACGAGTGCCTTACTGCTGCGAAGCACTCGCTGCCCCCATAGCCGCCGTGACCTCTTCGTCGGTGTGGCCGTACTGCTTGGCCGCGGCGCGCAGCTGCTCGACCAGCGCCACGAGGCTCTCGATGTACTGCTCGACCCGCCGGGCGTACGAGTCGTCGTGGTCGAGCAGGCGTTCGTTCCACGCCTCGGCGATGTCCTCGTTCACGGCGTCGAGGCCGCCCATGCTCACGCGGAGGTCCCGGACGGCGGCGCCGTAGCTCGTCCACAGCGCGTCGACCTGGCCCTGGATGATCTTGCCGGCCTGGAGGACCGTGTCCTTGGTGACGGTGAACTGCTGTCCGCCGGCCGGTCCGCCGGTCACCGCGTCCCCGAGCCGCTTCTCCGCCTTGAACACCTCGCCGACCGCTCTGCCGACGGCTCCCCCCGCGGCGGCGACGGCTCCCAGCAAGCCGGTCTCCTGTTCCACGACGCCCTACCCCCGTACGGTCGGTAACGGATTGAACCCGGTTCGAGGCTACCAACGACCACGTGAGCCGGGTCTGAGGTTGGACGAAGAAACGCCCGGCCCGGTTCCCGCGGGGTGGCGGCGGTCGACCTGGAGGTCCGCGACCGGCGCTAGGGGGCGGTGATCTCCCCGTTCGCCGCGCGCAGCGCGATGTCCGTGCGGTGGTGGGAGCCGGTCAGGTGGACGCCTTCCACGCGGCGGTAGGCGTCGGTGCGGGCGTCGGCCAGGGTCCGGCCCGTGCCGACCACGGAGAGGACCCGGCCGCCGATCGAGACGACGGCGCCGTCCTCGCGGCGGCGGGTGCCCGCGTGCAGGACGCCGTCCGCCTCGGACCCGCTGATCACGTCGCCCGTGCGGGGCCGGCCGGGGTAGCCCTCGGCGGCGATGACGACGGTCACGGCGTGGTCGTCGGCCCAGTCGAGCGGCGGCGCGGACGCGAGGTCGCCGGTGGCGGCGGCGTGGAACAGGGCCGCCGGCGGGGTGCGCAGCAGCGCCAGGACGGCCTGGGTCTCCGGGTCGCCGAACCGGCAGTTGAACTCGATGACCTGCGGGCCGGTGGAGGTCAGGGCCAGGCCCGCGTAGAGCAGGCCGGTGAACGGGGTGTCGCGGCGCGCCAGCTCGTCCACGACCGGCTGGACGCAGGTGGCCACGATCGTGTCCACGAGGTCGGGCGAGGCCCAGGGCAGGGGCGAGTACGCGCCCATGCCGCCGGTGTTGGGGCCCGAGTCGCCGTCGCCGACGCGCTTGAAGTCCTGCGCGGGCAGCAGCGGCACCACGGTGGCGCCGTCCACCAGGCAGAACAGCGACACCTCGGGGCCGTCGAGGAACGACTCCAGCAGCACCGGGTGGCCGTGGTCGAGCAACGTCATGGCGTGCGCGCGGGCCACGGCGCGGTCCGCGGTGACGACCACGCCCTTGCCCGCGGCGAGGCCGTCGTCCTTCACGACCCACTGCGGGCCGAAGCGGGTCAGCGCCGAGTCGAGCCGGGCCGGGTTGTCGACGATCTCCGACACGGCGGTCGGCACGCCGGCGGCGGCCATGACGTCCTTCGCGAACGCCTTGGAGCCCTCGATCCGGGCCGCCGCGGCCGACGGGCCGAAGCAGGGGATCCCGATGGCGCGCACGGCGTCCGCCGCGCCCGCCACCAGGGGCTGCTCCGGCCCGACCACGACCAGGTCGGCGTTCCACTCCTTGGCCAGCGCCGCGACGGCCCCGGCGTCGGTGACGTCGACCCCGTAGGTCTCGGCGACACCGGCGATGCCGGCGTTGCCCGGCGCGCAGGCCAACGCGATCACCGAAGGATCCCGCGACAAAGCGAGGACAAGGGCATGTTCACGGGCGCCAGACCCGATGACCAGGACACGCACGGTGCGGAAGCCTAGATGACCCGCCCGGTCATTCGCCCAGTGCGTCCAGCGAGCCGGGGTGCAGCGGCACCGGGTCGGTCATCCCGGCCTTCTCCTGGCGGATGTCCTTCGCCGCCGGGTGCACGGCCTCCAGCTCCGACTTCTTCTCGTAGATGAGCTTGGTCACGGCGCACGCGTCGCCTTCCGGGAAGTCCGCGCGCACGAGCAGGACGTTGGGCACGGCGACCGTCGGCACGTCCGCCGGCTGCCCGTAGGTCGCGGCCGGGATGACGCCCTGGTCGTACACCTCGTTGACCTTCTTCAACGCGTCCAGCTGCGGCGTGATGTCGATGAACTTGACCTGGTCCTTCAACGACGTGGTGATGTCGGTGATCTGCGCGGTGGGCAGGCCGCCGGACCAGACGAGACCGTCGATGCTGCCGTCCTTCATCCCGTCCGCGGTCTTGGCCAGGTCGAGCCGCTGCGCCTGCACGTCGGTCTCGGGGTTGAGCCCGGCCGCGGTCAGCAGCCGCTGCGCGATCACCTCCGTGCCCGACTTGGGCGACCCGGTCGAGATCCGCTTGCCGCGCATGTCGGCCACCGAGTCGATCCCGGAGTCGGCCCTGACCAGCACCTGCGTGTAGTTCGGGTACAGCCGGGTCAGCGCCTGCACCTGCTGCGGCTTGCCCTCGAACGCGCCCTTGCCCGCGACCGCGTCGGCCGCCGTGTCGGCCAGCGAGAACGCCATGTCGTAGTCGCCCGCGACGAGCTGCTGGATGTTCTGCACCGACGCCCCGGTCTCGGCGGCGGTGGCCTTGAGCTTGGTGTTGTCGCTGATCAGCTTCGCCAGCCCGCCGCCGACGACGTAGTACACGCCGCCGGAGTTGCCGGTCGCGATGGTGATCCGGCCGTCCGCCGCCTCGCAGGCGGCTCCGCCCGGGTCGCCGCTCGACGCGGCGGGCGTCTGCTTCCCCCCGCACCCGGCGGCGACGAGGCCGACCGAGAGCGCGCCCACGGCGACCTTAAGCGTCCAGCTGCGC
Organism: Saccharothrix sp. 6-C; assembly: GCF_016695385.1. Classification (NCBI taxonomy): domain Bacteria; kingdom Bacillati; phylum Actinomycetota; class Actinomycetes; order Pseudonocardiales; family Pseudonocardiaceae; genus Saccharothrix; species Saccharothrix sp. 6-C. Next base: position 8,185,733 of record NZ_CP064192.1, read on the forward strand.
ATGCTGTTCCTCTCCCGAGTGGATCTTCCGGCGGAGCACGACGTGCACCGCGACCGCGGCCAGCAGGAAGCCGAGGCCGACGGCGATGGTGACGGGTTGCAGGTAGAGCAGGGCGACGGCGGCGGGCGCGCACAGCAGGCGTTCCGGCCACCGCGCGCGGCCGAACATCCAGCCGCCGGTGAGCACGGCCAAGGCCGCCACGCCCAGCGCGGAGACCGCGAACACCCACACGCCGTCGAGGAACGACGCGCGCAGCAGCAGCCCGGCGCCGTTGTCGGTCAGCACGAACGCCAGCGGCACGAGGAACGCGGGCAGCGTGTACTTCCACGTCCGCCACATCGTCTTCATCACGTCGCCGCCGGTGATCGCGGCGGCGGCCACGGCGGCGAGCGCCGTCGGCGGCGTCACCTCGGACAGCACCGCGTAGTAGAAGATGAACATGGCGGCTTCCTCGCGCGCCACGCCCAGCTCGATCAGCGCGGGCCCGATGACGACCCACGAGATGATGAACGACGCCGTCACCGGCACGGCCAGGCCGAGCAGGCTCACCGCGACCGCCGCCAGCACCACGGTGACGAACAGCACCACGGTCGGGTTGGACGAGATCGCGCCGGCCACGTCGACCAGCGTCGACGCCAGGACCTGGCCGAGCCCGGTCTTGGTGATGGTGGAGGTGATCACGCCGGCCGCCGCGCACACCGCGATCACCGGCAGCGCCGACCGGACGCCCAGCGACAGCGAGTCCGCCATCGCCCGCACCCAGGCGCGCACGTCGCCGCGCAGGGCCACGAGGGCGAACAGCGCCGCGACGCCGGTCGCGTAGACGACGGCGGAGAACACCGGGATGTCCAGGGCGAGGAACACCACGATCACCGCGAGCGACAGGAAGTGGTACCCGCCGCGCTTGAGCAGCGCCCACGGGCTCGGCGAGTCGATCTCCACCGGCTTCGCGCCGAACTTGCGCGCGTCGATCTCCACGGCCAGCGCGATGCCCAGGTAGTACAGCAGGGTCGGCAGGATCGCCCAGATCAGCACCTGGAGGTAGGACGTCTCCAGGTACTCGGCGATGATGAACGCCGCCGCGCCGAGGGTCGGCGGCGACAGGATCGCGCCGATGCCGGACGCGGCGAGCAGGCCGCCCGCGTTCTCCTTGGGGTAGCCCGCCTTCTTCAGCATCGGCCAGGTCACCGCGCCCAGCGACACGGTGGTCGCGGTGCCCGAGCCGGACACGGTGCCGAGCAGGAACCCGGCGGTGGCGGCGGTGCGGCCCGGCGCGGTGCGGGACTTGCGGAACGCGGAGAAGCTGATGTCCACGAAGAACGCGCCGGCGCCGGAGGCGTTCAGCACCGAGCCGTAGATGGTGAACAGCACGATGTAGGTGGCGGCGACGTCCAGCGGCGTCCCGTAGAACCCGGTGGCGTCGTTGTAGAAGCCGTTGATGATCTGCGAGAAGTCCACGCCGGCGTGCGAGATCGTCCAGGACGGCGGCAGGAACCCGCCGTAGTAGGCGAACGCGATGAACGCGACGCAGACGACCGGCAGCACCCAGCCGGTGGTCCGCCGGCACGCCTCCAGGACCAGCACCAGCAGCAGGGACCCGGCGACGACGTCGAGCGCGGTCAGCTGGCCCTGGCGGTCGAGGAACGCGTCGAACCCGCCGAACAGGGGGTAGGCGCCCACGACGAACGCGCAGGCCGCCGCCACCCAGTCCAGGACGCCGGGGTCGTCGGTCCCGCCGCGCCTGCCGCGGGGCCGGTAGCAGAGGAAGACCAGCGGCAGCGTGACCGCCAGGAAGATCACCAGGTAGTACTGGCCGCCCTTGCTGAACGGCCAGAACACCTGCTTGAGCACGAGCAGCGCGATGGCGAGACCCGCCACCCGCACACCCAGCTCCCACCGCCGGGACAAGGCGCGCGACGGGCGCTCCTCGTCGTACTCGGCGAGCAGTTCATCGACTTCGACCTGCGGCTTGGTCGGCACGCGCACCCCTTCGTGTCGCGCTGGATGAAGCGCTCACGAAGTTACTTGTGTCGCCGGTCACAGCCATAGGGCAACCGTCTAAAGGGACTGTAAAGACGCGCCGGGAGGGGCGGTCGCGGGGATCACACGATCCGGGCGTCGACGTAGCACCACCGCCAGTCCTCCTCGGGCTCGAACGACCGCATCACGGGGTGCTCCGAGGCGTGGAAGTGCGCGGTCGCGTGCCGGCGCGGGCTGGAGTCGCAGCACGCGACGTGGCCGCAGGACAGGCAGATCCGCAGGTGGGCCCAGTTGTGCTCGTCGGCGGCGAGGCAGTCGGCACAGCCCTCGGGGTTGTCCGGGGTGACCGCTTCCGGGAGCTCTGGGACGTGAGGACAGGTCATACCGGTCATCATCACGCAAGATTGCGCCATGCACGGTCCGGAACTGCTCCTGCTGCTCGTCGGCGCGTTGCTCGTCACGGCGGCGGCGAAGCGCCTCAACTTCTCGGCCCCGCTGGTGCTGGTGGGCGTCGGGCTCGCGGTGTCGTTCATCCCCGGCCTGCCCGAGTTCGCCCTGGAGCCGGAGCTGATCCTGGTCCTGGTGCTGCCGCCGCTGCTGTACTCGGCCGCGCTGGACAGCTCCTACCACAACATCAGGGCGAACCTGAGGCCGATCGGCCTGCTCGCGGTGGGCCTGGTGCTGGTCACCACGACGGCCGTGGGCCTGGTCGCGCACCTGGTGCTGCCCGGCCTGTCGCTGCCGGCGGCGCTGGTGCTGGGCGCGGTGGTGGCGCCGCCGGACGCGGTCGCGGCGGTCGCGGTCGGCCGGCGGCTCAACCTGCCGCGCCGGACGATGACGCTGCTCACCGGCGAGAGCCTGATCAACGACGCGACCGCGTTGACGGCCTACAAGGTGGCCGTCGCGGCGGCGGCGGGCGCGGCCGCGACGTGGGTGGACGGCACCCGCACGTTCGTGATCAGCGCGGGTGGCGGCGTGCTCGTCGGGCTGGTGATCGGCTGGGGCGTGCGCCGGATCCGCGACCGGCTCGACGACGGCGTGATGGAGAGCGCGCTCGGCATGCTGGTGCCGTTCGGCGCGTACATCTTCGCCGAGGAGCTGCACGCCTCCGGTGTGCTCGCGGTCGTCGTCGCCGGGCTCTACATCGGGCACAACGCGCCCCGCAGCTCGTACTACACCCGCTTGCAGGACACGGCGGTGTGGCGGTCGGTGGACGTGCTGCTGGAGTCGTTCGTGTTCGCGTTGATCGGTTTGCAGCTCAACAGCGTGGTGCGGGACGTGGACATCACCGCCGGGCTGGTGTGGGCGGCGGCGGCCGTGCTGGCGGCGACGATCCTGGTGCGGTTCGCCTGGATGTACCCGGCGGCCTACCTGCCCCGGCTGCTGTCGAGGCGGGTCCGGGAGCGCGAGCCCGCGCCGGGGTGGCGTGGCGTGACCGTGCTGTCGTGGGCCGGGATGCGCGGCGTGGTGTCGCTGGCCGCGGCGAGCGCGTTGCCGCTGGACCTGCCCGGCCGCGAGGTGATCGTGTTCTGCGCGTTCGTGGTCACCGTGGGCACGCTGCTCCTCCAGGGGCTGTCGCTGCCGTTCGTGATCCGCAAGCTCGGGTTCCACGGCGACGAGGAGCGGACCGACGCGCTGGCCGAGGCGCAGGTGCAGCACGCCGCCGCGCAGGCCGCCGTGCGCAAGCTGGACGAGATGATCGGCGACGACGGGACGTCGGACGACGTCGTGGACCGGTTGCGGATCATGGCCGAGCACCGGGGCAACGCGGCGTGGGAGCGGTTGGGCCGGCAGGAGGACGAGAGCCCGGCCGCGTCCTACCGGCGGCTGCGGCGCACGATGCTGGAGGCCGAGCGGCAGGTGTTCGTCCAGGCCCGCGACGACGGGCGGATCGACGACGAGGTGCTGTTCCGGGTGCTCCGCGAGCTCGACCTGGAGGAAGCGGCCATATCCAGGGAGTGACGAACTCCGAACCCCTCCCCACGCGTTCACCGTGACGTGGCCGGTTCTTCGCCTTAGCGTGTTCGGGACGTCGCGGTGCGCGACGAGGCTGCCGCGCGTCAGGAGTCTCCGGGCAGGAACCCTTTGGGGAGGTCGGCGATGGTGCGGACGAGGATCGTCGGGGCGGCGCTCGCGGCGCTCGCGGTGGCGGGGGCGGTGGTGCTGCCCTCGGCGTCGGCGAGCGGTGACGCGGAGGTGGCGTCGTCCCGCAGGGGCCCGCTGGTGATCGGCCACCGCGGCGCGTCGGGCTACCGGCCCGAGCACACGCTGGCCTCCTACGAGCTGGCCGCGCGGATGGGCGCCGACTACGTCGAGCCGGACCTGGTGGTGACCAAGGACGGCAGGCTGGTCGCCCGGCACGAGAACGAGATCGGCGGCACCACGGACGTGTCGGCGCGCCCGGAGTTCGCCGGGCGCCGGACCACCAAGGTCATCGACGGCGCGTCGGTCACCGGCTGGTTCACCGAGGACTTCACGCTGGCGGAGCTGAAGACGTTGCGGGCGAAGGAGCGCATCCCCGAGGTCCGGCCGCGCAACACCCTCTACGACGGCCGCTTCGAGGTGCCGACGCTGGAGGAGGTCATCGACCTGTCCCGCAGGCTGACCCGCGAGCTGGGTCGCGACATCGGGATCTACCCGGAGACCAAGCACCCGACGTACTTCCAGGACATCGGCCTGCCGCTGGAGCCGCGCCTGGTCGACGTGCTGACCAGGGCGGGCCTGAACCGGCACGGCGCGAAGGTGTACGTGCAGTCGTTCGAGGTGGCCAACCTCAAGCAGCTCAAGGGCAGGCTGCGGGTGCCGCTGGTGCAGCTGGTGAACGGGTCGGGCGCGCCGTACGACTTCGTCAAGGCCGGTGACAAGCGCACCTACCGCGACCTGGTGACGCCGGAAGGGCTGCGGGAGATCCGCACGTACGCGTCCGGGATCGGCGCGGCGAAGGACTGGATCATCCCGCGCGACGCGGCGGGGTTCCTGCGCGAGCCGACCACCCTGGTGCGCGACGCCCACACGCGTGGCCTGATCGTGCACGCCTGGACGTTCCGCAACGAGAACACGTTCCTGCCGGCGGACTTCCGCGGGTCCACCGACCCGGCGGCTTACGGCGACGCGTTCGGCGAGTACGCGAAGTTCTACGCGACGGGCCTGGACGGCGTCTTCGCCGACAACCCCGACACCGCCGTCGAGGCCCGCAAGGGCTGACCCGCGCCACGTCCCCGGTCCGGCCTCACCTCCGAACCGGGGACGGCGTGGTCAGGAACCGCCGTGCGCGGCTTCGCGGAGGTCCCCGCCAAGGGGAGCCCCCGCGGTGATCCGACCGGCGGGGACCGGCAGTCCCGGGTGGTCGTGGGTCGCCGGGCGGGCCAGCAGGCCGCGTGCCGCCAGGATCGGGAGGACGCCCTCGCCGAACCAGTAGGCCTCCTCCAGGTGGGGGTAGCCGGAGAGCACGAACTCCTCCACGCCGAGGTCGTGGTACTCCTCGATCAGGTCCGCCACCTCCTCGTGGCTGCCGACCAGCGCCGTGCCCGCGCCCCCGCGCACCAGGCCGATGCCCGCCCACAGCCCGGGGTGGACCTCCAGGCCGCGCACCCCCCGGCCGAGGTCGCCGCCGTGCAGCGCCACCATCCGCTGCTGCCCCACCGACTGCGACGTCCGCAGCTGCTCCTGCGCCGCGGCCACCTGCGCGGGGTCCAGCGCCTCCAGCAGCTTCTCCGCCTCGCGCCACGCCTCGGCGGACGTGTCGCGGCTGATCGTGTGCAGCCGCACGCCGAACCGGATCGGCCGGTCGCCCGCCAGCGAGCGCACCCGGCCGATCTTCTCCGCCACCTGCGCCGGCGGCTCGCCCCACGTGAGGTACACGTCGGCCCGCCGCGCGGCGACCGGCAGCGCCGCGTCCGACGACCCGCCGAAGTAGATCGGCGGCACGGGGTCCGGCGCGGCCATCACGGTCGCGCCCGACACCCGGTAGTGCTCGCCGGCGAAGTCCACCGGCCGCCCCGACCACACCGCCCGCACCACGTGCAGGAACTCGTCGGTCCGGGCGTAGCGCCGGTCGTGGTCGAGCCAGTCGCCGAACCGGCGCTGCTCCACCTCGTCGCCGCCGGTCACGACGTTGAGCAGCAGCCGGCCGCGCGAGATCCGCTGGTAGGTCGCGGCCATCTGCGCGGCCAACGTCGGCGAGATCACCCCGGGCCGGAACGCGACCAGGAACTTCAGCGTCGAGGTCCGCGCGAGCAGCGCCGCCGTGGTCAGCCACGCGTCCTCGCACCACGTGCCGGTCGGCGTCAGCACGCCCGCGAACCCGTTGTGCTCGGCCGCCCGCGCGATCTGCGCCAGGTAGTCGATGTCCGGTTCGCGCGCGGCCGCCGCGCCCCGGGACCGGTTGGCGTGGAAGCGCTCGACGACGGTCCGGCCGTCACCGGACGTGGGCAGGAACCAGTGCGGCACCACGCTCATGACAGCTCCTCCTGGAAACGCGTGTCCACGAACTCCCGGAAATCGACCTTGCCGGGCAGCGCGCCGTCCGCCGTGAACGCGTCGGCCAGCTCCTGCTCGGACGCGATCACCTCGTCGTCCAGCGCCACCGGCAGGTCGCCGCCGCGCTCCACGGCCGCCCGCGCCACCTCGAGCTTCAGCCCGGTCTCCGCGGCCCACGCCCGCGCCCACTCGTCGCGGTGCGTGTCGGCCCACCGCTGGGCCTCGCCGATCCGCTTCACGAACTCCTTGATCGCCTCGCTCTTGCCCGGTGACGCCAGCGCCGCCCGCCCGGCCACCTGGAACGTGTAGCCGTTGGACTTGCCGCGCCCGTCGGTCAGCACCCGCGCGCCCGCCTCCAGCTCCGCCTGCGCCGTGTAGGGGTCCCAGACCGCCCACGCGTCGACCCGCTTCTGCGTGAACGCCGAGTAGGCGTCCGACGGTTGCAGGAAGTTGAGCGTCACGTCCTTGGTCGTGAGCCCGGCCGAGGCGAGCGTCAGCAGCACCTGGCCGTGCGCCGAGCTGCCCTTGGCCACCGCGATGCCGCGCCCCTTGAGGTCCTGCACCGTGCGCAGCGGCGAGTCGGCGGGCACGAGCAGCGCGTCGCTCTCCACGTTGCCCTTCGCCGAGTACACCGCGGCGATCTTCGCGTTCGCCGCCGCCGCGAAGATCGGCGGCGTGTTCCCGACCCCGCCGACGTCGATCGCGCCCGCCGACGCCGCTTCCAGCAGCGGCGGACCGGACGTGAACGTGGACCACTCGATCGCGTGCGGGAAGTCGTCGAGCAGCCCGGCCGCCGTGAGCAGCGCCTTCGAACCGCCCTTCTGGTCGCCCACCTTGAGCACCACCGGGCCGTCGGCCGACGACGACGCCGTGCCGCAGCCCGACAGCGCCAACACCGCGACCACCAGCGCGCTAAGCAGCTTCGACATCGTCCACTCCCAGGTCCGACAGCACTTCCGACCGCAGGTCGGCGAACGACGCGCGGCGCCGCGGTCGCGGCAGGTCGACGTGGTGCTCGGCCACGATGCGACCCTCGTCCAGCACCACGACGCGGTCGGCCAGCAGCAGGGCCTCGTCCACGTCGTGGGTCACGAACAGCACGGCGGGCCGGTGCTCCCGCCACAGCTGCTCCACCAGGTGGTGCATGGCGAGCCGGGTCAACGCGTCCAGCGCGCCGAACGGCTCGTCCAGCAGCAGCAGTTCCGGCTCGCGCACCAGCGCCCGCGCCAACGACACGCGCTGCGCCTCGCCGCCGGACAGCGTCGACGGCCACGCGTCGGCGTGGTCGGCCAACCGGACCTCGGCCAGCGCCCGCTCCGCGACGGCACGCCCGCGACCGTCCACACCGGTCAGCCCGAGCGAGATGTTGCGCCACACCCGCCGCCACGGCAGCAGCCGGGGCTGCTGGAAGGCGACGGACACGCGTGCGGGCACCGAGAACGTCCCCTCGACGTCGGCGTCCAGCCCGGCCAGGATCCGCAGCAACGTCGACTTGCCGCACCCGCTGCGCCCCAGCAGGGCCACGAACTCGCCGTCCGCGACGTCGAGGTCGAGCCCGGCCAGCACCCGGCGCGGCCCGAAGTCCTTGACCAGTCCCCGGATCCTCACCGCGCCCGCCACCGCAGCACCCTCCGTTCCAGCGCGCGCACGAGGGCGTCCGTGGTCAGCCCGAGCAGCGCGTAGACCAGCAGGCCCACCACGACGACGTCGGTGCGCAGGAACTCGCGCGCGTTGTTGATCAGGTAGCCGATGCCCGCGTCCGCGTTGACCTGCTCGCCGACGATGAGCGACAGCCACGCGGTGCCGAGCGCGATCCGCAGGCCCACCAACGTCTGCGGCACCGCCGACGGCAGCACGACGTGCGCGACCCGGTCGGACCGGGAGTAGCCGAGCACGCGCGCGGCTTCCAGCAGCGCCGGGTCGGTCTGCCGGATGCCCGCGTGCAGGTTCAGGTACAGCGGGAACGCCACGCCGGCCGCGACCAGCGCCAGCTTCGGCTCCTCGCCGATGCCGAACCACAGGATGAACAACGGGACCAGGCCGAGGTGCGGCAGCGTGCGCAGCATCTGCACCGGCGGGTCGAGCAGCCGTTCACCCCAGCGGGACAGGCCGGAGGCGAGGCCGAGGGCGCCGCCGACGACCGCGCCCAGCGCGAACCCCACCGCGACCCGGCTCGACGACACCAGCAACGCGTCCACCAGCTGCCCGTCCACGACGAGCTCGTAGGCGGAGCGGAACACCGTCACCGGCGACGCGAGCTTGTCCGGCGGCAGCACGCCCGCGCTGCTCGCGGCCTGCCACAGCAGGAGCAGCCCGAGCGGGCTCAACCACCGGCCCAGGTCGGGCCACTTCCTCTTCCTCGTGGCGGGTGCGCGCGCGGTGGCAACCGATTCAGGACGCGCGAGGACACCCGCGGTGGAAATCGACACGGATTTCTCCCAGCGGACGGGGAACATCGGACGCGCTGATCAGCGAGTCCGAGTTTCGATATCCGGCCGGGGCAAGTCAACGCGTCCCGAATTGTGAAAGTGCCTCCGACGCCGATTGCTTCGGCCTCGGAGGCACTTCTCGCCCGAAGGCTCAGATGATCTCGTGGCGCACGATGGTCTGGTCGCGGCCGGGGCCGACGCCGATCGCGGACATCCGGGCGCCGGAGATCTGCTCCAGGTGCTCCACGTAGGCGCGCGCGTTGGCGGGCAGCTCCTCGTAGGCGCGGCAGTGGCTGATGTCCTCGAACCAGCCCGGCAGCTCCTCGTACACCGGCACGGCGTGGTGCACGTCGGTCTGCGACATCGGCATCTCGTCGACCCGCTCGCCGTCGATCGTGTAGCCGACGCAGACCGGCACCTTCTCCAGGCCGGACAGCACGTCCAGCTTGGTCAGGAAGTAGTCGGTGATGCCGTTGACCCGCGCCGCGTAGCGGGCGATCACCGCGTCGAACCAGCCCGTGCGCCGGGACCGCCCGGTCGTCACGCCGAACTCGCCGCCGGTCTTGCGCAGGTGCTCGCCCATCTCGTCGTCCAGCTCGGTCGGGAACGGGCCCGAGCCCACGCGCGTGGTGTAGGCCTTGAGGATGCCGATCACCGTGGTGATCCGCGTCGGCCCGATGCCCGACCCGGCGCTCGCGCCGCCCGAGGTCGGGTTCGACGACGTCACGAACGGGTAGGTGCCGTGGTCGACGTCGAGCAGGGTGCCCTGCGAGCCCTCCAGCAGCACCGTCTCGCCGCGCTCCAGCGCCTGGTTGAGCAGCAGGCGGGTGTCCGCGATCCGGGAGGTGAACTTGGTGCCGTGCTCCAGCACGCTGTCCACCACCTGCCCGGGGTCGAGCGCCTTGCGGTTGTAGACCTTGACCAGCACCTGGTTCTTGAAGTCGAGCGCGGCCTCGACCTTCTGCCGGAGGATCTTCTCGTCCAGCAGGTCCTGCGCGCGCACGCCGACGCGGGCGATCTTGTCCTGGTAGCACGGGCCGATGCCGCGACCGGTGGTGCCGATCTTGGCCTTGCCCAGGTACCGCTCGGTGACCTTATCGATCGCCACGTGGTAGGGCATGATCAAGTGCGCGTCCGCGGAGATGAGCAGCTTGCTGGTGTCGACGCCCTGGGAGTCCAGCCCCGCCAGCTCCTCGAGCAGCACGCCGGGGTCGACCACGACGCCGTTGCCGATGACGCTGGTCACGCCAGGGGTGAGGATGCCGGAGGGGATCAGGTGCAGGGCGAACTTCTGGCCGTCGGGCAGCACCACGGTGTGCCCGGCGTTGTTGCCGCCCTGGTACCGGACCACCCACTGCACCCGGTCACCGAGCAGGTCGGTTGCCTTGCCCTTGCCCTCATCGCCCCACTGGGCACCGATCAGCACGACGGCCGGCATGTGAAACTCCAAGCGGTTGGACGGGTAAGCGCCGAGTGTCCTGTGGTGGTCCAGCCGTCACAGGACGGCTGTTGAGGTTAGACCAGGAGATGAAGGTGCGCGGAATCGTGCTGGCCTGCGGAAACTCGCAGTCGCCATTGATCACGGACGGTGACCGTTTCGAGGTCCGCCAGGTGGCGGAACGGCCCGGGAAGGCCGAGGTGGACGCGGTTCTCGCCGATTCGGGTGACAAACGTCTCGTCGTGCACGGCACCGACGGCGACCTCAACGCGGTCGTGCTGCGGCTGCTGCGCACCGAACGGCTCGCCGACGTGCCGCTCGGGTACGTGCCCGCGGACCCGCGGTCCGAGGTGGCCGCGCTCTGGGGCCTGCCGACCGACCCGGGCCGCGCGCTCGACCTCGCGCTGTCGGGTGATCCCGACCGGGTGCCGCTCGTCCGCGACGACGTCGGCGGCGTGCTCGTCGGCCTCGGCTCGCTCGGCCCGGTGCGCGGGGTCGGCTACGGGGACGACACGGTGGTGCTCCGGGGCCAGGCGTCCCGGCTGGAGGTGACGCCGGACCCGGAGGGCGGGCCGGGTCTGGTCGTGCGGGTCATCCACAAGCGGTTGCTCGGGCGGAAGGTGACCAGCACGCAGGCGCGCGCGTTCCAGCTGGGCTGCCTGCCGGTGCAGGTGGACTCCGACGGCGTCCCGCACCCGCGGCCGATGGGCAAGTGGACTTGGTACCGCCACACGGAAGATTTGCGGCTGGTCCGCGGGATGTAGCGACGGAGGAATTTTCTCGGCCGCCATTCAGGCGTCACTCGAAAGCGTTGTAACGGAAGGAGAATTGACCCAAGGTAATTCCGACAGCTTCCAACTAGGAAGGTCGGAATTATGTCAACGGTCAACAAAACCGCGCGTTCCACCGCATTCCCGCGGCTTCCGGCTCTTTCCCTGCTCCTGGCTGGTGCGCTGGCAGTCGGCCTGGTCACCCCCGCCCAGGCGACACCGCCGAACATCCCGAGCACCAGCACCGCCCTGTCGGAGCTGGCCGCGCTGAGGGTGGCCACCGAAGGCTCGACCAGCGGCTACTCGCGGGACCTGTTCCCGCACTGGAGCACCGTGTCGGGCGCCTGCAACACCCGCGAGACCGTGCTCAAGCGCGACGGCGCGAACGTCGTCACGGACTCCGCCTGCGCGGCCACGTCCGGCCGCTGGTACAGCCCGTACGACGGCGCGACGTGGACGGCGGCGTCCGACGTCGACATCGACCACGTCGTGCCGCTGGCCGAGGCGTGGCGCTCCGGCGCGTCGTCGTGGACCACGTCGCGCCGGCAGTCCTTCGCCAACGACCTGACGAGCCCGCAGCTCATCGCCGTCACCGACAACGTCAACCAGGCCAAGGGCGACCAGGACCCGGCGCTCTGGAAGCCGCCGCTGACCTCCTACTGGTGCACGTACGCGAAGATGTGGACGCGCTCGAAGCACACGTGGGGTTTGAGCGTGAACCCGGCGGAGAAGTCTGCACTGCAAAGCATGCTCGGGAGGTGCTGACGACCGATGGCTGACCTGTCTTCCGCCTTCGTGGCCGGACCCGGCGGCGTGATGACCGACGAGGTCGGCGTGGTGACCGGCGACCTGGAGCTGCGCACCACGCTCGACGGCGGGAAGCTGCGCGCGAGCGTGCGCTACGAGGGCGCCGAGGAGTGGTACGCCATCACCGGCGCGTCGTGCGAGATCGCCGACCCGGCCGACCACCAGGCGGTGCACGCCGTCCTGCTCGGCGTGCTGAACCGCCCGGAGGGCTAGGCGCTCCCGGAGTCGTTGCCGCCCGCCGGACCGCGCCGGCGGCTCACCGCCGGGTGAGGGGCGGCAACGACTCCGCGGCTTCCGACCTGGACAGCCCGGTCGCCTGGAGCAGGTCCACGGCCACCGACCGGACCTGCGCCAGCACCACCTTGGTGGAGAAGCCCTCGCCGCCCAGGTGCTGCGCCGTGGCGCAGGTCGCCGCGTCGCGCACCGCCGCCCGCGCCCGCTTCGGCTCGACACCGCGCTCCAGCTCGCCGCGCAGCACGTCCACCGCGTCCGCGTACTGCCGCAGCACGTCGGGGAGCACGTCCGGCATCCGCTCGCCGTCCCGCAGCGCCGCCAACGCCCGCCGCGCCAGCACCCTGGTGTTGCGCAGCGCGTAGTCCACCGGCGTCGCGGCCGTCTCGTACCGGCCCAGCTCGTGCCGCCTGCGCCAGCGGATCGGCGCGATGGTGGCGATCTCGCCGCCGGTCTTCAACGCCGCCGCGAACTCGTCCACCGCCTCCTGGCTGCCGCGCAACCGCGCCAGCACCCCGGCGGCCTGCACGGCGTCGGACTCGGTCACCGCCGTCGCCACGCCCCGCAGCGCCTCGGTCAGCTCGCCGAGCACGACCTTCGCCTGCCGGTGCGCCACGGTCAGCGGGTTCGCCGGCAGCAGCGCCGTCACGGCCAGCCCCACGAGGCCGCCGACCAGCGCGTCCACCATCCGGTCCAGCCCGCCGCCGGCGCTGGGCGGCAGCAGCGTGGCGACCAGCACCGCCGACGAGCCGGACTGCAGCGCGATCACCGCGCCGCCGTCCAGCAGCACCGCCGCGGACATCGCCAACGCCACGACCAGCGCGATCTGCCACGGCCCGGAGCCGATCAGCGAGATCAGCACGTCGCCGACGCCGACGCCGACGGACACGCCGACGACCAGCTCCACCACCCGCCGCAGCCGCTGCCCCAGCGACACGCCGAGGCAGACGACGGCGGCGATCGGCGCGAAGAACGGGTGCGCGTGACCGACCAGGCCGGTGGCGACCAGCCAGGACAGACCGGCGGCGAGCGCGGCCTGGCCGATCGGCAAGGCCGTGCTCTGCCACCGCTTCAGCCTGCGCGCCACCTCGTCGCGCACGGCACCCACGTGCTCAGCTCAGGCCGAGCGCGGCGGGCGCCGCCGGGTCGCTGTCGCCGAGGAACTTGCGGCAGCGCTCGTACTCCTCGCTCTCCCCGATCTCGTCGGCGGCCCGCGCCAGCGCCGCCAGCGCGCGCAGGAAGCCCTGGTTGCCGCGGTGCGACCAGGGCACCGGGCCGTGGCCCTTCCACCCGGAGCGGCGCAGCTGGTCGAGACCGCGGTGGTAGCCGGTGCGCGCGTACGCGTAGCCGGCCACCGGGTCGCCGGTCTGCAGCGCCCGCTCGGCGAGCAGCGCCCACGCCTCGCTGAAGTCGGGGTAGGCGCGGACGATCTTGGCCGGGTCGGTGCCCGCCTCGGCGGCGGCCTGCGCCTCCGGGCGGTCCGGCAGCAACGTGGGTTCGGGACCGAGCAGGTTGTCCATGCCCTCAGCTTAGGAATACCCGGGCCACCGCAGCGACCAGTGCCAGCACCAGCGCGGTGACGATGAGGCCGGCGACGACCTTCTTTCCCATGGAGGCGCTCCTCGGTTCTCAGTGAACTCTCAGGGCGGCACCTTTCCCGTTGCGGCCATTCGGAGCAACGAACATCACCTGTTAGCATGAGTCGACCCGGAATACGCTGGTCATGGACATCCCCTAGGGGATGTTCCGGGAAAATTCCAGGGCGGGGCACCCTTCCAGCCACCCCAGCCGGGACGCATCATGGGCGGGTGAACATGGGGGTAACCAATCGCGTCGCGCACTTCCGCGACCAGTACTGGGAGCGCGGCGAGCCGGGGCGTGAGACGCCACCGGCGCTCGTCGCCGGGCTCTACAAGCTCTGGCTCGTCGGTCTGCTGCTCAAGCTGATCGGCTCCTCGTGGGACGTGGCCTGGCACTTCAAGTGGCTGCGCGACGAACTGGCGCCACCACACATGATCAACACCGTGGGCACGGTGATCGTGGTCGGGTTGACCCTGTTCCACACCTACACCGGCTACGGCGCGGACAAGACCGCGCTGCGGCTGATGCAGTGGGGCACCGGCGTCTTCCTGGTCGCGCTGCCCATCGACCTGATCAACCACCGGATCAACGGCCTCGACATCACGTCGTGGAGCGGGTCGCACGCCCTGCTGTACCTGGGCACCGCGATCATGATGGCGGGCGCGATCCGCGGCTGGATCCGGCTCTTCCCGGCCGGCGGCCGGTGGCGGGTGCTCGGCCTGACCGGGCTGTGGCTGCTGTTCCTGGAGAACATGTGGTTCCCGAACCAGCACCAGGAGTACGGCGTGCTGGAGATCGCCTCGTGGGACCGCGGCGACCCGTACGCCGAACCGAGCCTGCTGCAGTTCGCCGCCGACCAGATCGGCCGGCCCGTGGACCGCGAGTCGATCGTCCAGTTCTCGCTGCCCATCCCCGACTGGGTCTACCCGGTGTGGGGCCTGGTCGCGGCGGCGCTCGTGCTGGTCATCGCGCGGCGCACGATCGGCGTGCCGTGGGCCGCGACGGCGGTGGCGGGCGGCTACGTCGCCTACCGCCTGCTGATCTGGCCGCTGCTCGGCGTCGCCGACTTCCCGCTGTCGACCGTGCCGGTGTTCCTGCTGCTGATCGGCCTGGCCGTGGACGCGGCGCACCTGGGCAGGCTGCCCGGGCCACTGGCCGCCGTGCTCGGCTCCGCGGCCGTCACCGGCCTGGGCTACGGCGGGATCTGGGCGTTGCAGGCGGTCGACGCCGCGCCGCCGATCCTGTACCCGTCCGCCGCGGTGACGTTCGTGGTGCTGACCGCGCTCTGGCTGGTCGCCGACCGGGTCGAGGTGGGGCAGACCCCCGGACGACCACTGGTGGTCGCCTGATTCCGGGCGCTCCGGTTCCCCCCGAGGATCGGTCGGGCACAGCCCGAACCCTTGGGGGAACCTTTCATGCGCCGACTTCTCCGCGCCGCCGTGGCCGGGGCACTGGCCCTGTCCCTGACCGCGACCACCGCGGGCCTCGCGGCCGCCGCCCCGCCGGACCGGTTGGCGAGCGCCGTCGACCGGGCCCTGGCGGCGGGCGTCCCCGGCGTCGTCGTCCGGGTGGACGACGGGCGCGGCCGGCCGGTGGAGGTCGCCCGGCAGGCCCGCTGGACGCTCCCGGACCACCGGCTCCGGTCCGACGACGAGTTCAAGATGGCGTCCAACACGAAGACGGTGTCCGCGACCCTGGTCCTGCGGCTCGTCGCCGAACGGCGGATCGGCCTGGACGACCCGGTCGGGCGGTGGCTGCCGGGTGTCGTGCCGAACGGTTCGGCGATCACGCTCCGGATGCTGCTCAACCAGACCAGCGGCCTGTTCGACTACCTCGACGACCCGCGCCTGCTCGGCCTGCTCACGGGGTGGCAGCCGCGGCCCTGGCCGCCCGCCGACCTGGTCGCCGTGGCCGTGTCGCACCCGCCGCTGTTCGCGCCCGGTGAGCGCTGGGACTACAGCAACACGAACTACACGCTGATCGGGATGGTGCTGGAGGCCGTGACCGGCCGGCCGTACACCGACCTGGTGGAGCGGCAGGTGCTCCGGCCGCTCGGGATGGGCGACACCTACTTCGCCGACGGGACCGGGTTCCGCGGCCGGCACGCCCGCGGGTACGAGCCCGACGCCGAGCACCTCGGCCCGCTGCTCCCGCCCGGCGTGCCCGTCGGCGACGGCTTCGCCGGTCCTCGGCGCCACGAGCACGTCGACGTGACCGGGATCGACCTCAGCCCCGCGTGGGCCGCCGGTGGCCTGATCTCCACCCCCGCGGACTGGCGCCGCTTCCTCACCGCCCTCATGTCCGGCCGGCTGATCCCCCGCCACCTGCTCGCGGAGATGCGCGACGCGGTGCCCCAGGGCGGCTCCAGCCCCCACGGCTACGGCCTGGGCGTCATGGAGGTGAAGACGTCCTGCGGCACGGTCTGGGGCCACTCGGGCGGCTTCCCGGGCTACCGCAGCCACAACTACGCCGACGCCGCCGGCGACCGCACCGTCACCGTGCTGCTGACCACCAATTTCGCCCTCGCCGCGCCGGACGCGGCCGCCGCGCAGGCGGAGCTGGTGGACGCCGCCGTCTGCCGCCTGAACGGCAGGTAGCGGGTCGGCCGGGAACGCGGAACGGCCCCCTCCGCGACCGGGAGGGGGCCGTTCGCCGTGCGGGACGTCTCAGCCGGCGATCATGCGGCCGGACGACTTCAGGTGCTCGCACGCCTGCGCGATGCGGGCGGCCATGCCCTGCTCGGCGGCCTTGAGGTAGGACCGCGGGTCGTAGGCCTTCTTGTTGCCGACCTCCCCGTCCACCTTGAGCACGCCGTCGTAGTTGGCGAACATGTGACCGACGATCGGCCGGGTGAACGCGTACTGCGTGTCCGTGTCGATGTTCATCTTGATCACGCCGTACGTCAGCGCCTCGTGGATCTCCTCCAGCAGCGAGCCGGAGCCGCCGTGGAAGACCAGGTCGAACGGCTTGGAGCCGGCCGGCAGGCCCAGCTTCTCGGCCACCACGTCCTGACCCTGCTTGAGGATCTCCGGGCGCAGCTTCACGTTGCCCGGCTTGTACACGCCGTGCACGTTGCCGAACGTCGCCGCGACCAGGTAGCGGCCCTTCTCACCGGCGCCGAGGGAGTCCACCGTCTTCAGGTAGTCCTCGGGGGAGGTGTAGAGCTTCTCGTTGATCTCGGCGACGACGCCGTCCTCCTCGCCGCCGACGACGCCCACCTCGATCTCGAGGATGATCTTCGCCTTGGCGGTGAGGTCGAGCAGCTCGGACGCGATCTTCAGGTTCTCGTCGAGCGGCACGGCCGAGCCGTCCCACATGTGCGACTGGAACAGCGGGTTGAGCCCGCGGTCCACCCGCTCCTGGCTGATCGCGACGAGCGGCCGGACGTAGCCGTCGAGCTTGTCCTTCGGGCAGTGGTCGGTGTGCAGCGCGATGTTCACCGGGTACTTCTCGGCGACCACGTGCGCGAACTCCGCCAGCGCAACCGCGCCGGTCACCATGTCCTTGACCTTGGTGCCCGAGGCGAACTCGGCACCACCGGTCGAGACCTGGATGATCCCGTCGCTCTCGGCTTCCGCGAAACCTCGCAGGGCCGCGTTGAGGGTCTCGGACGAGGTGACGTTGATCGCGGGGTAGGCGAACTCGTTCGCCTTCGCGCGGTCGAGCATCTCGGCGTAGACCTCGGGGGTTGCGATGGGCATCTGTGGGTCCTCCTCGGGTGCCCGGAACGCGGTGTCGGCAGCATCCTACGGGCACGGGCCGGCGACCGAAGATGATCAACGGCATAGTGGTGTCATGGCGATCGCACGGTGGAACGGCGAGATCATCGCCGAGAGTGACAAGACCGAGATGGTGGAGGGGAATCACTACTTCCCCCTGGAGTCGGTGCACGCCCAGTACCTCAGGCCGTCGGACACCACGTCGGTCTGTCCCTGGAAGGGCACGGCGAGCTACTACACGCTGCACGTGAAGGGTCAGGACAACGCCGACGCCGCGTGGTTCTACCCGACGCCCAGCGAGGCCGCGGCGAACATCAAGGACCACGTCGCGTTCTGGAAGGGCGTGGAGGTCTCCGAGAACTAGTCGTCCTCCAGCGCGGCGGCGACGTCGCGCAACGCCTGCTGGGCGTCGGGGGCGCCGACCACTTGGACGGCCACGTGGTCGGCGCCCGCTTCGTGGTGCTCACGCAGGCGTTTCGCCACCCGTTCGACCGAGCCCCAGGCGACCAGGGCGTCCACCAGGCGGTCGCTGCCGCCGCCGGCCAGGTCGTCCTCGGTGAAGCCGTGCCGCAGCCAGTTGCGGGTGTGGTCGGGCCGGCCCAGGTACTCGGCCAGCGCCTCCCGCCCCAGGTCACGGGCCCGTGCCGGGTCCTCCTCCAGCACCACGTGCTGCTCGGGGGCGAGCAGCACGCCCGCGCCGACGGTCTCGCGCGCCCTCGCCGTGTGGTCGGGCGTCACCAGGTAGGGGTGGGCGACGCTCGTCCGGGCGGCGGCGAGCCGGAGCAGCCGCGGGCCGAGCGCGGCCAGCGCCAAGCGGTCGCGCGGCACGTCCAGCTCGTCCAGGTAGTGGATCAGCTTCTGGTAAGGGCTGTGATGGACCTCACCCACGAGTTCACCGTTCCCGGTGCCGATGCCGACCAGGAACCGGTCCGTCCACGCCAGCGCCCGGTAGCCGTCGTTGACCTCGCCGGCCGGTGTCGTCCAGACGTTCATCACGGCGGTCGCCACGGTGATCTTCTCGGTGGCGTCCAGGAGCTCGGAGACCGTGGTCATGACGCTGCCGTCGGGCGACCCGCCCAGCCAGAGCGCGCCGAACCCGAGCCCTTCCAGCTCGGCCGCGTCCTCGCCCCGGCCCACCCACCGCGCGGCCCGGTCCCACACGCCGTACCTGCCCAACTCGACCGTCATTTCGTCTCCCCGCGAACTAGGTGCTGACGACTGCCAACCGCGCCGCCGCGCCATTTAGTCCTGGCTGGTCCATTCGGCGAGATCGGACCGGCGCGCCTAGCTTCGCGACATGACGAAACTCGGAACCAGCGACCTCGACGTGTCGCGCCTGTGCCTGGGTGGCAACGTGTTCGGCTGGACCGCCGACGAGGACGCCTCGTTCGCCGTGCTCGACGCCTTCACGGCGGCCGGGGGCAACTTCGTGGACACCGCCGACGCGTACTCGGCGTGGGCCGAGGGCCACGTCGGCGGCGAGTCGGAGACGATCATCGGCCGGTGGCTGCGCAGCCGCGGCAACCGGGACTCGGTCGTCGTCGCGACCAAGGTCGGCATGCTCGACGGCCTGGCCGACCTCAAGGCCGACACGATCGAGCGCGCCGCCGAGGACTCCCTGCGCCGCCTCGGCGTGGACCACATCGACCTGTACTACGCGCACAAGGACGACCTCGACACGCCGCAGGAGGAGACGCTGGCGGCGTTCGACCGGCTGGTCCGCGCCGGCAAGGTCCGGCACGTCGCCGCGTCCAACTACACCGCCGAGCGGCTCACGTCGGCGCTCGCCGTGTCCGGGCGCGAGGGCTTCGCCGGGTTCGTCGCGCTCCAGCAGGCGTACAACCTCGTGGACCGCTCCTACGAGGGCGAGCTGTCCCGCGCGGTGGCCGACCACGGGCTCGCGTCCGCTCCGTACTGGGGCCTGGCGAAGGGCTTCCTGACCGGCAAGTACCGGCCGGGCGTCGAGGTGGAGAGCGCGCGGGCCGCCGCCGCGTCGAAGTACCTGGACGAGCGCGGCCTGCGGATCCTCGCGGCGCTGGACGAGGTCGCGGCCGCGCACGGCACCACCCAGGCGGCGGTCGCCCTGGCGTGGCTGGCGGAGCAGCCGACGGTGGCCGCGCCGATCGCGTCCGCCCGCACCGCCGACCAGCTCGCCGACCTGCTCCCGGCCCTGGAGCTGGAGCTGAAGGCCGACGAGGTGGCGGCGCTGACCGCGGCCGGCGCCGTTTAACTCCCCAGTAGCTTACTGGCGGTAAGTTGCGTTACGGTGGCCTCCCTGGCTGGACGGGCTGAGGAGGTCACCGTGGACGTTGCGGGCAAGGTTGTCCTGATCACTGGCGCGGCGAGGGGCATCGGCGCGGAGGTGGCGCGGCGGTTGGCCGCGAAGGGCGCGAAGCTCGCCCTGGTCGGGCTGGAGGGCGACCGGCTGCGGCAGGTGGCCGAGGAGTGCGGCGGCCGGGCGTGGGAGGCCGACGTCACCGACTGGGCGGCGCTGGAGACCGCGGTGGCCGGCGTGGTCGACCACTACGGCGGCATCGACGTGGTCGTCGCCAACGCGGGCGTCGCCGCCACCGGTTTCATCCGGTCGATGGACCCAGCGGCCTTCGAACGGGTCATCGAGGTCAACCTGCTCGGCGTGTGGCGCACGGTCCGGACGTGCCTGCCGCACCTCGTCGCGAGCCGCGGCTACTGCCTCGTCGTGTCGTCGCTGGCGGCGATCGTGCACATCCCCGGCAACGGGGCCTACTCCGCGGCGAAGGCGGGCTGCGAGGCGTTCGCGGACAGCCTGCGCGCGGAGGTGCGGCACCTGGGGGTGGACGTCGGCGTGGCGTACTTCTCGTGGATCTCCACCGACATGGTCGACAGCGCCGACGAGCACCCCGTGTTCGGCCCGATGCGCCGCGGCATGCCGGGGTTGGCGGGCAAGAAGTACCCGGTCGCCGACGTCGGCAAGGCCGTGGTCCGGGCGATCACCCGGCGGTCGAAGGCCGTGCACGTGCCGGGCTGGGTCGGCGGGCTGAAGCTCTTCCGCGCGTTCACCCCGAAGGTCGTCGACCGGCAGGCGGCGAAGTCGGTGCCCGCCGCCGACCGCGAGATGGCGGCGAACGACCTGTCCGGACTGGTCGGACCGGGCGGCTCGGCCGCCGCCGCGGCCGAGAAGGGCTAGAGCCAGACGCCCGTCAACGCCTGCCACTCGTGCACGCGCGTCTCCTTGACGACGCCGGCGGGCGTGTACGGGTCGGCGGCGAGGACGTCGCGCAGCTCCGCCTCGTCGGCGACCTCGTAGACCAGCAGGGCGCCGGACTGGTCGGCGTAGGGGCCGGACACGAGCAGCACACCCCGTTCGACCAGCGTCGCCAGGTACTCGCGGTGCGCGGGTCGGACCGCCATCCGCTCGTCCTGGTTGTCGCCGAAGACCAACTCGACCGCGAACCGAGCCATCGAATGCCCACCTCCGTTGTGCAGCGCCGCACCGAAGCTACCCCGTGAGGAGGTAACGTCATTTCCGTGGTCGGTCCCGATCGGAACAGCGGCGGCATCGCGCGTGTGCAGGACACGCTGACGAACCTGCGGATCCAGGACGGCGCGGCACCGGCCCCGACCGGCCCGCTGACGCTGGAGGACCTGTACCGCCAGCACCGGATGCGGCTGGTCCGGCTGGCGCTGCTGCTGGTCGACGAGCCCGCCACGGCGGAGGACGTGGTCCAGGAGGCGTTCACCGGCCTGTACCGCAACTGGAAGAACCTGCGGGACGCGCAGGCGGCCGTCGGCTACCTGCGGACCGCCGTCGTCAACGGCTCGCGCAGCGTGCTGCGGCGGCGCAAGACGGCCCGCGACTACACCCCGCCGCACGTGGCGAACGCGCGTTCGGCGGAGAGCCTCGCCATGCTCACCGCCGAGCACCAGGCGGTCGTGCGGGCGCTGTCCCAGCTGCCGCCGAGGCAGCGGGAGGTGCTCGTGCTGCGCTACTACGGCGACCTCTCCGAAGCCGAGATCGCCGAGGCCACCGGCATCAGCAAGGGCACGGTGAAGAGCACCGCGAGCCGCGCTCTGGACGCCCTGCAGAAGATCATGGCCGGCAACTAGCCGCCAGGCTCGCGGTCGCCGGGTCCGCCGGTCGCCGGGCCTCGCCCCTCACGGCCACGTCGTCGCCCGACCCACGGGCGACCGGCCGTTCCGAACGGCATCGCGGAACCCGGCCGACCCGAACCGACGCCGGCCTCCGCCGGCCTGTCGCCTCGCCGACCGTCACCCGGGGCCGGCCCTCGCCCACCGTCGGGCCATCGAGTCGCTGGTCGCCCGCCCACCCCCGGCGAGCCGGAACGGCTGCGCAGGGGTCCCCGCCCAGGGGATCCCTGTTCTTGATCCTGCCACCGAGCACCGACGGATCCGGCCCGGCGAGGGCGGCCTGTGGACAACTCGCGGCCGGACCGGACTCGCCCAATCGGACACTTGGTATAGACCAATGGCGGTCGGATGCCGCAGTATCGGTCCTCGTGGCGCGCACAAGACACGTGATAGCCGTCGACGTCGGCGGGACCGGGACGAAGGCGGCCCTGGTCACCGGTGGTCCCGGCGGGGTGGTGGCGGTGAAGCAGCAGCGGCGCGCGACCAGGCCCGGCGGTGACGCCGTGGTCGAGGACGTGGCCCTGCTGGTCGACGAGCTGCGCACCGCCTCGGAGCACCCGGTCGACGCGATCGGGCTGGTCGTGCCGGGCATCGTGGACGAGGCGACCGGCACCGGGGTCTACTCGGCCAACCTCGGCTGGGCCGACTACCCGTTCCGCGACCGGATCGAAGCGGCGACCGGCCTGCCGGCCGCGTTCGGCCACGACGTGCGGGCCGGCGGCCTGGCCGAGCTGCGCCAGGGCAACGCCCGCGACCTGACCGACGCGGTGATCATGCCGATCGGCACGGGCATCGCCGCCGCCCTCGTCCTGGACGGCCGGATCTCGTCCGCGCCGGGCGAGGTCGGGCACGTGGACGTGGGCCACGGCGACCCGTGCGGCTGCGGCCAGACGGGTTGCGTCGAGGCGCGGGCGAGCAGCGCCGCGATCGCCCGCCGCTACACCGAGCGCACGAACCGCCACGTCAACGGCGCGGTGGACGTGGCGAGGCTGCTCACGGAGGGTGATGTCGACGCGGCCGAGGTGTGGCGCGAGGCCGTCGACGCGCTCGCGAAGGGCATCCTGCTGGTAGCCGCGCTGCTGGGCCCGCGAGCCGTCGTGCTCGGCGGCGGCCTGGCGCTGGCGGGTCCGAAGCTGACGGATCCGCTGGGCGGACGACTGGACGAGCTGATCACGTTCCAGCGACGCCCGGAACTGCGGTTGGCCGCGTTGGGCGACGAGGCCGGGTGCCTCGGGGCCGCGCTGCTGGCCATCGACATGCTGGAGGAGAGATGAGCACGTGGGGTGGACCCGTGGACGTGACCCTGACCGGTGGTCGGGTCGTCACGCCCGACGGGGTGCTCGACCAGGGGTGGGTGGCGGTGCGGGACGGCCTGATCGCGGCCGTCGGCGAGGGGGCGCCACCGGACGGCCCGACGACGGACGTGGGCGGCGGCTGGCTGGTGCCGGGCTTCGTCGACATCCACTGCCACGGCGGCGGTGGTGAGGCGTTCACCAGCGCCGACCCGGCCCGGGTGGTCAAGGCGGCGAACGCGCACCGCAGGCACGGCACCACCACGCTGCTGGCGAGCCTGGTGTCCAGGCCGGTGCCGGAGCTGGCCGACCAGGTCAGGGCGCTGGCCGAGCTGGTGCGGGACAACGTGGTCGCGGGCATCCACCTGGAGGGCCCGTTCCTGTCCGCGGCGCGCTGCGGCGCGCACGACCCGGCGATCCTCCGCCCGCCGGACCGCGCCTCGATCGACGAGCTGCTCGGCGCGGGCGGCGGCGCGGTCCGCATGATCACCGTCGCGCCCGAGCTGGAGCACGGCGTGGACGCGGTGCGCCACCTCGTCGCCAACGACGTCCTGGCCGCGATCGGCCACACCGACGCCACCGAGGCGCAGATCCGACCGGCCGTCGAGGCGGGCGCGTCGGTCGCCACCCACCTGTTCAACGGGATGCGGCCGCTGCACCACCGCGAGCCGGGTCCGATCGGCGCGCTGCTGGACGACGAGCGCGTCACCGTCGAGCTGATCTGCGACCTGGTGCACCTGCACCCGACGGCGGTGCGGCTGGCCGCGCGGCACGCGGGCGTGCGGCGGACCGTGCTGGTGACCGACGCCATCGCGGCGGCGGGCGTGGGTGACGGCGTCTACGACGTGGGCGGCCTGGAGGTGCGGGTGGTGGACGGCGTGCCGACGCTGGCCGGTGGCGCGTCCCTCGCGGGCAGCACGCTGACCATGGACGCCGCGTTCCGCAACGCGGTGCAGTCGTGCGGCCTGACCGTCGAGGAGGCGGTGCACGCCACCTCGACGCGTCCCGCCCGGCTGCTGGGGTTGCAGGGCCGCACGGGTGAACTCCGGGCCGGGCTCGCCGCCGACGTCGTGGTACTCGACGCCGAGCTGAAGCCGCGCGAGGTGATGAGCCGGGGCGCGTGGGTGAAAGACTGAGCCGGTGCCCGAAGACCACGAGAAGCTGGTGGCCGACGCGTTGCGCGCACAGGCCACCAGCTCCGGCGCGCACCCCCACCTGCCCGTGCGGCGGGCCCGTCCGGCGCTGGGCGCGGGGTGGGTGCTGCTGCTCTCGGTGCTGCTCGGGCTGGCCGCGGGCACGGTCGTGGCGGTCATGACCCTCAGGTAGGTGCCTGTACCGTGGTGGCCGTGACTGTCGCGCTCACCTCCACGGTTGCCCTCGGTCCGGACTGGCTCGACCCGGCGATCCTGCTCAAGGGGCTCGGGCCGTACATGCTGGTCGGCCTGTGCTTCATCATCTTCGCGGAGTGCGGCCTGCTGGTGGGCTTCTTCCTGCCGGGTGACTCGCTGCTGTTCACCGCGGGCCTGTTCGTGGCCTCGGGGGTGCTGGAGTACCCGCTGTGGCTGGTGTGCCTGCTCCTGACGGTGTGCGCGCTGGCGGGGAACGTGGTCGGCTACTGGATCGGCCACCGGGCGGGACCGGCGCTGTTCGCCAAGCCGGAGTCGAAGATCTTCAAGAAGGAGTACGTCGACAAGACGCACGAGTTCTTCGACAAGTACGGCGCCCGCGCGATCGTGATGGCCCGGTTCGTGCCGATCGTGCGCACGTTCATCACCGCCATGGCGGGCGTCGGCCGGATGGACCCGCGCAAGTACTTCACGTACTCCCTGATCGGCGGCGTCGCGTGGGCCGCGGGCCTGACGGTGCTCGGCTACTTCCTCGGCCAGATCCAGTTCGTGCGCGACAACCTCGAGATGATGCTGATCCTGATCGTGCTGCTCTCCGTGGTGCCGATCATCATCGAGATCGTGAAGGCGCGCCGCGAGAAGAAGTCCCTGCTCGCGCAGGAGGCGGCCGACATCACGCAGGTCATCGAGCGGGTGGACGAGACGCAGCGCATCCGGCCCGTCGACTGAGCCTCGCCCGGGCCGCCGGCTACCCCAGGTCGAACATCGAGCCCGGGTTGAAGAGGTTCTCCGGGTCCAGCGCGCGTTTGATCTCGCGGTGGACCCGCAGGCCGACCGGGCCGATCTCGCGGGCCAGCCACTCGCGCTTGATCTTGCCGACGCCGTGCTCGCCGGTGATCGTGCCGCCCAGCGCCAGCCCCAGGGCCAGGATGTCGTCGAACGCCCGCCGCGCCCGCGCGAACTCGTCCGCCGACGTCGGGTCGTAGACGATCGTGGGGTGCATGTTGCCGTCGCCCGCGTGCCCGACCACGGCGATCCGCAGCCCCAGCGACTCGCTGATCCGCTCGCACCCTGCGATCAGGTCCGCGATCTTCGTCCGCGGCACGCACACGTCGTCGGTCAGCCACGCGCCGTAGACCTCCAGCGCGGTCAGCACGGCCCGCCGCGCGGTGAGCAGGTCGCGGCCCTCGCCGAGGTCGTCGGTGGCGTAGACGAGCTCCGCGCCCGCCGCCACGCACGCCTGCTCGATCGCGGCCAGCTCGTGCCGCCCCGCCTCGCCGCCCGAGTCGGACTGGCACAGCAGCAGCGCCGCGCCCGCGTTCAGGTCGGTCTTGAGGTGCTGCTCCACGGCCCGGATGGACGTGCGGTCCATGATCTCCATCAACGACGGCACGATGCCCTCGGTCACCACGCGGCTCACCGCCACGCCCGCGGCCGCCGTGCTGCCGAACGTGGCCACCAGCGTGGCCGGGGCCTGCGGCAGCGGCCGCAGCGCCAGGGTCGCCCGGGTGATCACGCCGAGCGTGCCCTCGCTGCCGACGAACAGCTTGGTCAGGTCGTACCCGGCCACGCCCTTGACGGTCCGCCGACCGGTCCGCAGCAGCTCGCCGTCGGCCAGCACCACGTCCAGCCCGAGGACGGAGTCGGTGGTCACGCCGTACTTCACGCAGCACAGCCCGCCCGCGTTGGTGGACAGGTTGCCGCCGATGGTGCACCAGTCGTAGCTGGACGGGTCGGGCGGGTAGAACAGCCCGTGCTTCTCCACCGCGCCGCGCAGGTCGAGGTTCACCACGCCCGGTTCGACCACGGCCAGCCGGTTGTCCGGGTCGATCTCCACGATCGCGTTCATCTTCGTGGTCGCCAGCACCACGCAGCCCTCGACGGCGTTCGCCGCACCGGACAGCCCGCTGCCCGCGCCGCGCGGCACGATCGGCGTCCGCGCCGCCGCGCAGGCCCGCACGACCGCCTGCACCTGCGCCGCCGACGTCGGCAGCACCACCGCCAGCGGCTGCCCGTAGGGCGCCAGCGGCATCATGTCGCGCTGGTAGCTCGCGGTGACGTCGACGTCGGTCAGCACCGCGTCGGCGCCCACGGCGGAGCGGAGTTCGGCGAGCAAGGCCTCCATCCGTCCACGCTAACCCCCGCGACCGCGATCACTCCAGCCCGTGTTCGGGCCCGTGCGATCCGTGACGACGTCGAGGCTTCGGCAAGGCGTTATCCCCATGTCGCCCAGCCCGGGTCGGTGTCCCACGTAGGCTGCATGGCGTGGTGTTGTCCGCAACGTCCGAAACCGTCGCATTCGTTCAGCTCGATTCCGCAGGCCCGCTGGCCGTGTGGCTGATCACGCTGAGCTTCATCTTCTTCGAGTGCGCGTTCATCTTCGGCCTGTTCCTGCCCGGCGACTCGCTGCTGTTCGCCGCCGGTGTGGTGCTCGCGTCGCACGACAGCGAGCTGTCCGCCTGGCTGCTCTCGGGGGTCGCGCTCGCCGTGGCCGTCGTCGGCAACCAGATCGGCTACTACATCGGCCGGCACACCGGCACGCGCCTGCTGGCCCGCCGCGGCGGCAAGGTCCTCAACAAGGAGAACCTCGCCAAGGCCCGCGACTTCCTCGACCGACGAGGCTTCTGGGCGATCGTGCTGGCCCGGTGGATCCCCTGGGTCCGCACGCTGGCGCCGATGATCGCCGGCGCGGCGCGGATGGACCCGAAGCGGTTCATGCTCGCCACCACGATCGGCGCCGTCGCGTGGGTGCCGACGCTGGTGCTGGCCGGCTACTACGGCGCGGGCCTGCTCACCGCCGTGCCGTGGCTGGAGACGGTGGCGGTCGTCGTCAGCATCGCGTTCTTCGTCTTCGGCACCGCCTACGGCCTGTTCCGGTACCGGCAGGAGATGAAGAAGCCGGTGGACGAAGAGGTGCCCTCGACGACGCCGTGACGGGTCACAGCACCTCGGTGATCACCAGGTCGGCGGTGAACCCGGACGCGTTCACCATGCGCGCGTTCACGTGGTCGGAGCCGTGCAGCACGCGTTCGCGCGCGTCCTGCGCCGACCGCCCGTACCGGACGTGCCGGTCGATCAGCCGTGCCACCCGCAGCTCCTCGTCGATCATCAGGAACCACGCCTCGTCCAGCACGACCCGCACGCGCTTCCACTTGTCGTACCGCATCAGCAGGTAGTTGCCCTCGGTGACGACCAGCGGCACGGCCGGGTCGACCGGGACCGCGCAGGCGATCGGCTCCTCGATCTCGCGGCGGAACTCCGGCGCGTACACCACGTCGGGCCCGCCCGCCTTCAGCCGGCCGAGCAGGTCGAGGTAGCCGGGGACGTCGAACGTGTCCGGCGCGCCCTTGCGGTCGGCGAGGCCGAGCCGGTCCAGCTCCCGCTGCGCCAGGTGGAAGCCGTCCATGCCGACCAGGGCGGCGTCCTCGCCCAGCGCGTCGACCAACCGGCGCGCCAACGTCGACTTGCCCGAGCCCGGCGCGCCGCCGATGCCGAGGAGCCTGCGCTCGCCGGTGTCCACCAGCAGCCGCGCCCGGTCGACCAGCTCGTCGAACTTCACCCGCTGTCCCGCCACCGTCCCAGCTCCTCCACCCAGTCCCGCGCGGTGTGGCGCACCCGCACCGCGGCGACCTCGTTCGCCCACCGGACGGCGTCGTGCACCGCCAGGCCCTCGGCGACCGCGACCGCCAGCGCACCGTGCCACACGTCGCCCGCGCCGTTGGTGTCGCGCGCCTCGACAACAGGTACCGGTTGGGAGCCGGTGACACCACCACGCGACCAGGTGACGGGCCGCGGGCCGTGCGTGCGGATCACCAGCGGCACGCCCCTGGCGTGCAGCTCGGCCTCCGACAGCTCGAACGCCGCCGAGCACGCGGCCACGTCCACCAGCGGCAGCAGGTCGTCCAGCACGGGTTTCCAGCTGCCCGCGTCGAGCACCACGGGCACGCCGGCGCGTTTCGCGAGCCGCGCCGCGCCCACCGCGAGCGGGCCGAGGTGGCCGTCCACCAGCACCACGTCGGCCGCCTCCACCAGCGCCGGGTCCACGGTGACCGCCGCGTCGGGCCCGGCCGCGTCGACCGCGGCGGCGTTGCGCGAGATCACGGTCCGCTCGCCGTCGCGCTCGCGCACCGCGACCATGCTCAGCGCCGGGCCGGCCGCGCCGACCGAGCGCACCCGCACCGGGTGCAGCCGGGCCAGGGCGAAGTCGCCCAGCTCGCCGCCCAGCGACGTCAGCAGCACCGCCCGGTGCCCCAGCGCGGCCACCGCGCGCGCCGCGTTCGCCGCCGGACCGCCGGGTGACAGGTGCACGCCGAGCGACTGCACCTTCTGGCCGGGGACGGAGAACTCGGCCACCCGCTGGCTCACGTCGACGGTGGTCAGACCGACGCACAGCACCGAAACCACGGGACGTCCTCCTACCAGGTAAAGTCCCCACGCAATCGCTTGCGCCAGCCCGAACGGGGACGAGTCCATGGTCACCATGCGGGAGGTCGCCAGTCTCGCCGGCGTCTCCATCACCACGGTCTCACACGTGATCAACGAGACCAGGTCCGTCGCCGCGACCACCCGCGAACGGGTGCTCCAGGCGATCGAGGAGACCGGCTACACCGGCGACGCCATCGCCCGCTCGCTCGTCACCGGCGGCACGAAGTCCCTGGGCCTCGCGGTGTCGCTGGTGTCGCACCCGTACTTCGCCGAGCTGATCGCGGCCATCGAGGGCGAGGCCACCCGGGCGGGCTACACGCTGGTGCTCATCGACACCCGGGACACCGCCGAGTCCGAGCAGGCCGCGGTGCGGATGCTGCGCTCACGGCGGGTGGACGGGGTGCTGCTCACGCCGACGTCCGGTTCGGCCGCGCTGCCCGAGCTGCGCCGGTTGGGCGTGCCGACGGTGCTGGTGGACCGGCTGACCGTGGCCCAGGACGTCGACCAGGTCGGCCCGGAGAACGTGCAGGCCACGTCCACGCTGGTCCGGCACCTGGCGGAGCTGGGCCACCGGCGGATCGGGCTGGTGTCCGGCCAGCCGGGGCTCGCGACCACCGACGAGCGGGTGCTCGGCTACCGGCTGGGCCTCGGCCGGGCCGGGCTGGCGTGGGACGAGGACCTCGTGCGACCGTCGCTGGAGCCGCTGCTCGGGCAGGTGTCGGGCGTGGTGGTGAACGACCACCAGGTGCTGATCGACGTGCTGCACACGGCGCGGGCGCGGGGGGTGCGGATCGGGTCGGAGCTGGCGCTGGTCACCTACGACGAGGTGGAGTGGGCCGAGCTGGTCGACCCGCCGCTGACCGCGATGGCGCAGCCGGTGGAGGAGATCGGGCGCACCGCGGTGCGGCTGCTGCTGTCCCGCATCGAAGACCCGGACCGGGCGCCGGAGACGATCCGGCTGCCGCCCGTGCTGCGACACCGGCAGTCGTGCGGCTGTCACTGACGGCCGGTTCCCGGGCGCCGGCTCAGCTCCGCGACGGCGTGATCCCGTCGCGTTCCAGCAGGGCCGCGGCCTCCAGCGCCATCCACCCGCCGAGCTGGACCGACAGGTCGCGCTCCGGGCCGCCGTCCTTGACCGCGGGTTCGGCCCACTCCGGGCCGAACAGGGGGCCGGACACCACCGCGGTCCGGTTCGCCCACACGGCCTCGGCGGAGTGGAGCACGAGGTCCGCCGCGCGGGCCGCCTCGGGCCGGTCGAGCCGCAGCGCGGCCTGCGCCAGGTAGCGGGTGAGGATGCCGCTGAACAGGCCGCCGTCACCGCCGCCGTGGCCGCGCAGCACGCCGTCGGTGGCCAGGTGCTTGTCCACGCCGTCGATGATCCGGGCCGCCTTGTCCTGGTACCGGCCGCCCAGCTCCACGCACGCGCCCAGCACCACGCCCTGGCAGTAGGTGTAGAGGTTCTTCTCGACCTCGCGGACCGTGCCGTCCGGGTGGACGTGCAACCCGTCCCACAGCAGCCCGGTGTCCGGGTCGGCCAGGGTGTCCTCGACCCAGTCCACGATGGACCGGGCGCGGCCCAGGTCGGCCCGCGCGCCGAGCCGGGCGAACAGGATCGCCGCCGGACCGTTGGCCGGGACGTTCTTGAAGTCGTCGTCGCGGCGCCACCAGATGCCGCCGCCGCCGTGGTCGGTCCACCCGGAGCGGAGGCGGTCGGCGATCGTGGCGATGGCCTTCGGCCGGGCGATCCCGACTTCCCGTTCGGCGCGCAGCAGCGCCAGCCCGAGCCACGCCACGTCGTCGTAGTAGTCGTTGGTCCAGCCGACCAGGTTGCGCACCCGGATGCCGCGCACGAGCCGCTGCACCAGCGCGACCCGCGCGTCCTTCGGCGAGCGCAGCTGGGCGTCGAGGACGCAGTCGAGCAGGTGCGCCTGCCACCAGTAGCCGAACCGGACGTGCAGCCGGCCCGGCCAGCCGGGCGGCCAGGCGACCGCGCCGAGGACCGTGCCCGGCACCCCCCAGACCCGGCGCAGGTGCCGGGACTCGATCGCGCGTTCGGCGACACCGGCGCGCGCGGCGAGGAGCTTCGGTGGTGACGTCACCTCACCAGCCTGCCTACTGAACCGTTCAAGAAGCTCGCCGGAGCAGTTGCCAGTGGTAGAGGCCCATGGCGACGCTCGTGGTCAGGTTATAGCTGGACACCTTCGGCCGCATGGGCAGCGACACCACCAGGTCGGCCCGCGCCCGCACCTCGGGCGACAGCCCGTGCCGCTCCGAGCCGAAGGCCAGCACCGCGTCGTCGGGGATGAGCGCGTCCCCCAGGTCCCGGCCGTCGGCGTCGAACGCGATCACCGTGCCGCGGACGTCGTCGACCCCGGCCAGCCGCCCGACGGGGAGCGCGAAGTGCAACCCGGCGCTGCCGCGCAGGACGTTCGGGTGCCACGGGTCGACGTCGCCCAGCGAGACGACCCCGCCGGCGCCGAGCCCGGCCGCCACCCGGATCACCGCGCCGAAGTTGCCCAGGTTGCGCGGGTTGTCGAGCAGCACCAGCGGCGCGCTCCGCCCCGCTTCCGCCCACTCGACCGCGGGCCGTTCGGCCAGCGCGCCCACCCCGGTCGGGTGCGTCCGCCCGATCACCCGCTCGAACTCGGCCCGCCCGACCACCTCGGCCCGTTCGAAGACGTCCACGAGGTCGGGCGCGTGCGACCTCGCCAACCCGACCGCCCTGTCCCGGTCGAGCACCACCACGGTCCCCACGGCTCCACCGAACCGAACCGCGTGCTTGACCGCGTGAAACCCTTCGAGGACCACTCGCATGCCGCGATCATGACCCACCCGCGCGGGCGCGACCAAGCCGGACCTGGGGCACCGGGTACGCTGATGCGTCCCTCCCACCGACCGGGAATTCGATTACGAGTCGAGTTCGCATTTTGCCGATGCCGATCTTTACGGCATGATTCCACCCCGGCAGGAATAACGGCACGGCGGCTTCGCGCGGTCGACGACAGAACAGGAAACCCTCGTGGTCGCAGGTGGGGAAAGCGGCAGCGGCGGCGACACCGACAAGTGACGTCGGACCGCCCATGACGGGCCCGCCGCACTATCGGGCCCGTCACGCCAAGTCCAACCGCACACCGAACTTCCGGTAGGCGGGCAGGTTTCGCACCGTCAACGTCGTTTCCGGTTGACCGACCTCGTTGAGTTCCCTGTTGAGCGAGTAGTCATCCTGCTCGGTGAGCATCCCGATCTTGTCGAACGACGCCCTTTCCCCGACGGGGAGCCGGATCACGTAACGGGCGAACGGCACCGGTTCGGCGAACGAGGTCAGGAACTCGTCCGCCCGGTCCCCCCGCATCAACGGCAGGCACTTCGCGGGCCAGAACATGTCCACCGAAAGACTGACCTCCCCGCCGCGCGGCACCCTTTCGTGGAGGTGGACGATCATCTTCAGCACGCCGTTGTCCTGCCACGACGTGGTGAAGTCGTACCTGGTCCCGCCCTCGCCGCGAACCTCGACGCTGCGCACGTGCGCCTGCACCCGACGCCGGTGGCGCCTGGGCCAGTTCCAGTTCACCCGGTCGTGGAACGTGCAGAAGTACAGCACCTCGCACAGCGCGACAACGGTGAACGAAATGCGCTGCCGCACGTCGCCGTTGGGCTGGATGTCGACTTCCTGCACCCAGCTCTTGACCGACCACTTCTGGCCGTGGACCTTTTCCAGCCGGTCGCAGTACTCCAACAAGAGCCTGCGTTCCAGGACGTCCCGACCTCGCCACACCACGCGGTTCACCACGAGCATCGCGAACAGGACCGCGATGGCGGTCGCCGCCGACGCCAGCCCGGCGGTCCGCACCAACCCCTGCCCCGTGAAAGCGACCGCGCAGCCGCCGACCAGCGCGAGAGCCGCCCCACCCTCGACCGGTCCCAGGATCGGCGTGTAGACCACGTAATCCCGCAACCGCGAACCGACCGCCGACGCCGACGACCTGCGCCTTGCCCGGTGTGCCGGTTCGCGAACGTCAAGACTTGCCCGAGCCACCCCCATCGCCGCCCACCCTTCCCCGACCCATAGCTGAAGGGTAAGGCACCGGACAGCCCCGGAAATGAGATTGGTACGGACGGGTCGAACGATTGGGCCACCCCGGTGAGGGCGAATGGCCGATTTATCGCTGATTGGTGAACTGCACTGAATTACAGGTCTGTTCACCGCGTCTTTTGAGGTAGTAACCGGTCCACGAGGCCAGCACCACGACCGCCACGAGCACCTGCACCAGGCGGGCCGCGGAGTCCGGGTAGAGGACGCCGTCGATGTAGGTGTCGATGAAGCCGCTCGCGAGTTCCGGCCGGCCGGCGGCGGCGCGGAGCTCGTTCTCCAGCCAGGTGAGGGGGCAGGCGATCGGGAACAGCACGACCAGCAGGCCCCAGGTGGCCATCGCCAGGTGGAAGTACAGCGCCCGAGGCCACTTCCAGGCCAGGAATCCCCCGACCACGAGGAACACCAGGACGGCGAAGTGCACCACCATGACGAGTTCGGCGAAAGCGCGCGCGACCATAGCGACCTCCCTGCCTGCCACAGTAGGCCGCCGGGCGATCACATGCCGCCGTATTAAGCGGTGCGACCGGGGTTCAGCCCCGCGGCAGCGACTGCCACGGCACCCGGCCCGCCACGTCCAGCAGCAGGTCGGCCAGGTGGGCGAGCGGCGCCTGCAGCAGCGGTCCCGGCACGGCGGCGGCGAGGGTGTGCTCGTCGAACGCGATCGCCACCCCGTTGGCCCTCGGGTCCTGCAGCAACGCCTGCGTGAGGCCGGAGGCGAGCAGGGCGGAGGCGAACGCGGGGTTGCGGCGGCGCACCTCGTACCGCCCGTCGAACACCGGGTCGCCGGTCTCCACGAACTGCTCGAACAGGCCCCACACGCTGTCCGCGCGCGGGCTGATCAGCACCCACGGGCCCGGCATCGGGCGCGGCACGACCACCACCGTGTAGGTGCGGTACTCCGACGTGACCACGTTGTCCGCGCGGAACACCACCTCCACGGCGAGCACGGGCACGCCGCGCCAGTGGCCGACGAGCTGGAACTTCACCCGGCTCCGGTCGGCCTCCAGCATCCGCCCGATCTGCGGCACCCGTTCCTGGAAGCCCTGGTCCTCGGCGACGAACCGCCACCCCAGGGACGCTTCCAACGCCCGCATCTGCTGCTCCCACTGGCTCACGAACTGCTGGTTCGTGAACGGGTTCCGCTTCCGGCGCGCCACCCCGACGGCGACCCCGACACCCAGGATCGCCACGATCACCAGCAGCAGGACCAGGGCGGCGGCCACGTCAGGCCAGGCCCAGGTCGGCCAGGTCCAGCAGGTACCGGTACGGCAGCCCGGCTTCCTCGATCACCTCGCGGGCGCCCGTGCCGCGGTCGACGACCGTCGCGACGCCGACCACCTCGGCGCCGTGCTCGCGCAGCGCCTCGACGGCGGTCAGCACGCTGCCGCCGGTGGTGGAGGTGTCCTCGACCGCCAGCACCCGCTGCCCGGCGACCTCGATGCCCTCGATGCGGCGCTGCATGCCGTGCTGCTTGGCCGCCTTGCGCACGACGAACGCGTCCAGCACCTCGCCCGCGTTCGCGGCGGCGTGCATCATCGCGCAGGCGACCGGGTCGGCGCCCAACGTCAGCCCGCCCGCGGCCACGTAGTCCCAGTCGGCGGTGAGCTGCCGGAGCAGCTTGCCGATCAGGGGCGACGCGGCGTGGTGCAACGTCGCCCGCCGCAGGTCGATGTAGTAGTCGGCCTCGGCGCCCGAGGACAGCGTCACCTTGCCGTGCACCACGGCCAACTCGCTCACCAACCGCGCCAGCTCGGCCTTCGCCGCGGCGTCCAGGACCACATCAGTTCGCACGGGTGCCAAGAGTGTCATACCTCGCCGTACGCTGGCACACCGTGACCCTTCCCGGCACCGACACGTTGATCATCGAGCAGCCCTGGGGCGTGCTGCGCCACCTGCTGGGCACCAGGTACCGCAACGACGTCTACGACGGCGGTGGCGCGTTGATCGCGTCGGTCTCCGAACGCCGGTTCCTCGGGCCGCTGCGGAAGCTGTTGCGCGTCACCGCGTTCTCCGGCCGCACGACGTTCGACCTGGCCCTGGCCGACCGCGGGCGGCAACTGCTGCTGATCCGCAAGGGCGCCGGCCGGCCGCCGACCCGGGTGACGTGGCCGAACGGCGCGGTGGCCGGGTCGGTGCGGCACGAGGGGCACGGCGCTTACGGGCTGCTCGACGCGGCCGGGCAGCGGCTGTGCCTGCTGCACGAGGTGGCGTCGTTCAGCCCGGGCGCGATCGTGAAGCGGGACGGGCGGCGCGTGCGGCGGGACGTGCTGACCCTCCGGCCGGGCACCCCGGACCCGGTCCGTTCGCTGGCGATCGCCGCGGCGGTGGCTTACGACGTGGTGCGCGGGGCCGGGACGAACCACACCAGCGCCGGCGCGTTCGACTTCCCCACGCTGACCTGAACGCGGCCCCGCCGACGCCCAGGCCACCCCGCGCCGGCCGCCCTCCGCCACCCGTCTCGTCCGCTCCGGATCTCTCACGGCTCAGATCGGCAGGGGTTCCGGTGGGTCGACGCCTCCGGCCGGCCACCGTTCGGAGCTACGCAGGCGTCCCCGCCAGAGGGACCCCTGATTTTATTCTGCCCCACGGGTCCGACGGTCAGAGGTGGTCAGGCCCGCACCTGTGGACAACTCGGTGTCGTCCCCGGTGACCAGGCCTGACCTCACGCTCGTCTACCAGGCGTCCTCGGTGAACTTGTTCGGCTGGTCGTCGTCATCGTCGCCGCGCCCACCGGGCCGGGGCGTGCCGGCGGAGATGACGTCCTCCGGGTCGTTGCCCTCCTGGATCGCCGTGTAGGCGCGTTGCAGGTCCGGCACACCGGTCTGCAGAGCGCGCTGCACGCCCTCGTCGTCCACGGCCCGCCCGGATGCGATGTCCTCCCAGGACATCTCACCCGCGTCGACCCGCCGGGCCAGCTCCTTCAGCTCCCGGGGCGCGCCGGGGCTGTTGGCGAACCGCGAGATCTCGGCGAAGTCCGCCTGCGTCAGCCCCCGCGACCGCAGCTGCACGTGGCCGGCCGCCCGCGCGGTCTCCTCGACGTTCGCCATCCGCTTCTCGACGTCGGCGACCAGCGCGTCCAGCCGTGCCTTGTCGTACGGGAACGTCACTGGCCGTCACCCCCGCCGGAGCCGGACCCGGAGCCCGAACCCGCCCCGGAGCTAGCCCCGGCCGGAGCGGGCGCGGGCGCTGTGGGCGGTGGTTGGCTGTAGCGGCCGTTGGCGGCGTTGCCGGCCTTGCCCAGGCCGTACGCGCCGAGCCCGACGCCGATCGCGCCGCTCTTCGCCGCGGCCACGCCGTTGTCGTACTTCTCCTTGCCGTCCTGGTACCCGTCGACCACGTCGAGCAGGTCGCTGACGTCGCGCACGTCCTTCAGCTTGGACAGCGCGGTGCCCATGGCGACGATGCCGTCGATCATGCCCTGGACGCCCTCGATCAGCGTCTGGATCGCGATGATGATCTTGCGGATGGCGTCGACGATCTGGATCGCGTCGTAGACCATCCACACCGCGCGGCCCCAGCCGACGACCGGGATCCACGCCGTCATCGCGGCTTCCATCAGCTTGCCGACCAGCATGTCCAGCAGCGTCAGCGCCAGGCCGCACGCGGTGCGGCAGGTGCCGGCCGTCGACCGGAACTGGTTGCCGATGATCCGCGCGACCTGCGAGTCCGCCTCGATGGCGATCACCCACATGGTGCCCATGCGCGTCTCGAACGCCTTCGCCGCGTCACCGTCCCAGTGCGACGACAGCTGCTCCGCGCCCGCGTCCACGTTGTGCCGCACGGAGTCGAGCGCCTTGGCGACCCGGTCCCACGCGTTGGCGTTCTCGTCGATCTTCTCGAAGTCGCCGAGCAGCGGCTTGATCAGCGCGTCGAGCAGGTTCTCGCCGGTGACCTGCTCGTAGATCCAGTTGACGCCCTGGATCTTCCAGCCGGCCTTCTCGATGAGCTCCTTGGTCGACTGCCGGCCGGGCCGGTCCTCCGCGGCGGCGCTGAGCGCGACCGACGGGTCTTCGACGTCCGCGTAGGCGGTCATCGGCCGCCACCCCCGAGCGAGGGCGCCTCGGCCACGGAGTGGAGCTGGGAGAGCACCCGGTCGAGGATGCTCATGACCATCTCCTCGTTCTTCTCGTACATGTCGGCGGCCTTGTTGATGCTCTCCGCCTCCTTGACCATCATCTGGTTCGCGAAGTCGAGGGTCTCCCCGTACAGGGACGCCACGCCGGTCACGATGGGCTGCAGCAGCGAGAGCAGACCGGTGAACCCCGAGGTGTCGCCACCCTTGGAGATCGCGTGGTCCTTGATCGTCATGAAGTGCTGCGCGTTGCGCGTCAGCAACTCGCCGTAACCGCGGAGCTCCGGCGGCTCCACTCTGAACTGCTCGCCCATGGACGGTTCCTCCCTGTTCCAACTAGTGGAGTGGGACGGACCGGACCGGGTCGGGGTTCCCGGCAGTTCTAAGTGCGTCCCCGCCCGCCCGCCACGCGGGAGGCCAGCCGCCTGACCAGCGCGCGCGGAACCAGGCGGGCGAACAGCGTGATGGCCTTGTACTGGGCGCCCGGCACGGAGACCGGCTTGCCCGCGCGCAGGTCGGCGAGGCAGTCGTGCACCACCCGGTCGGCGTCGAGGTAGAGCAGGTCCGGTGTCTTGGACATGTCGATCCTGGCCCGCTGGTGGAACTCGGTGCGCACGAAACCCGGGCACAGTGCCATCACGCGCACACCCGTGCCCGCCGTGGCCATCGACATGCCCTCGGAGAACGCGGTCACCCACGCCTTGTCCGCGCTGTACGTCGTGCCGCGGCCGGGCAGGAAACCCGCCACGCTGGACACGTTGACCACCGCGCCACGCCCGCGCGCCACCATGCCGGGCAGCGCCGCGCGGGTCAGCCGCAGCACGCTCGTCACGTTCACGTCCAGTTGGGACTGCAGGTCGAGCGGGTCGGCGGTGACGAACTCCGACGAGATCGCGAAGCCCGCGTTGTTGACCAGGAGGTCGATGTCGCGTTCGGCGAGGAAGTCCGCGACCTTCGCCCGGCCGGTGTCGGTGGCCAGGTCGGCGGGCAGCACCTCGGCGGTGATGCCGTGCGCGGCGCGCAGCTTGGCCGCCGTCTCCTCCAGCCGCTGTTCGCCGCGGGCGACGAGCACCAGGTCGTGGCCCTCGGCGGCGAGCCGGCGGGCGAACGCGGCGCCGATGCCCGACGAGGCGCCCGTGACCAGGGCGGTCGGCGGCGTCACGGCTTGCGCCCGAACTGCGGGCGGTGGATCTCGGCGTCGGCTTCGGGGTCGGCCTCGAACGGGTCGATCACGTCGGCCAGTTCGCCCAGGTCGCGCAGCAGCCGTTCCAGGCGGGCGGGGGTCGAGTTGGGCGGCGCGGCGGCCAGCACCCAGTCGTTCTCCAGCCAGACGACGGTGACGTCGCCGCCGATCTCCTCGGCGGCGTCGACCAGGTCGGGGGTGATGAGCTTGCGCGCGGCGGGCAGCTCGCTGACGAACGCGTACCGCGAACCGACCGGTCCGAGCAGGTCGGGCATCTGGTCGCGCTGGAACGGCACGCTGGGCAGCCACAGCTCGATGACCACGGACAACGCCCGGCGGCAGCGCACGCCGACGAGCACGGAGTTGACCTTGCCGCCGGTTTCGTGGTCGAGCACGTACACCTGGCGGCGGCCGTCGGCGGTGAAGGTGGAGCCGGCGACGACGTCCTTGGCCACGCCGACGCCGTAGTAGGCGATCGCGCCGCTCTCCCAGCGGGTGGGCAGCACGTGGTCGGTCTCCTCGAACTGCCAGCCGCGCAGCGCCGCCCAGCGGCGGCGTTCGCGGTTTCGCGCGGTTCGCTGTGCCCGGTCGGTCGCGAGCAGGGCGAACCCCGCCACGCCCGCCACCGCGGCGACGGTGAACCAGACCCACGCCGGTATGCCCACGGTGCGAGAGTAGCGGGCGGCGGTGAACAAACGAAGATCACTTGGGGCGTGGGTCGCGCAAACGGATCAAGCTGTTACCCGGATCGCGGGCCGGGCGCGCCGGGCTCCCACGCCTGCCCGACGACCGCCAGCCACGACTTATCCACAGGCCACAGCGTTGTCCACAGGCACATGCCGGCCACTCGCCCGGTGTCGGTCCCGGCCGGCAGAGTAAAAATCGGGGATCCCCCGGTCGGGGACCTCTGCGCAGCCTGCTCGGCACGCGGAGGCGCAGAACGGCGGACTCCGCGCGGGAGCGCCGGACGCCCCGGAAGCGCCGAAGCGCTGGACGCCCCGGGAGCGCGGAAGCGCCGAAGCGCCGGACGGACGGCTGGGCGTCCGGACGGAAGGCTGAACGGCGGCGGCGCCGTGGACGAGCGGACGCGCCCGGGAGCCGGTGGTGCGGGCTTCCCGGGCGCGTCCGCGACACAGCAGGTCGAACGCCAGGTGCGCCGAAGCGGCAGACGACCCCCTAGGCCTTGCCGACGATCAGGCCCGAGTGGTCGTCCAGCACCTCGACCTTCACCGTGTCGCCGTCACGCACCTCGCCCGCCAGCAGCTCCTTCGCCAGCTGGTCGCCGATGGACGACTGCACCAGCCGCCGCAGCGGCCGGGCCCCGTACACCGGGTCGAAGCCGTTCAGCGCCAGCCACTCGCGCGCGGCGGGGGTGACGTCCAGGGTCAGCCGCCGCTGCGCCAGGCGCTGCGCCAGCCGGTCGACCTGGATGTCCACGATGGACGTCAGCTCCTCGGTCGCCAGCGAGTGGAACACCACGACGTCGTCCAGCCGGTTGAGGAACTCCGGCTTGAAGTGCGCCCGCACGACCGACATGACGGCGTCGTCGCGCTGCCGCTCGTCCAGGGCGGCGTCCGCGATGACGTGCGAGCCGAGGTTCGAGGTCAGCACCAGGATCGTGTTGCGGAAGTCGACCGTGCGGCCCTGGCCGTCGGTGAGCCGGCCGTCGTCGAGCACCTGCAGCAGCACGTCGAACACGTCCGGGTGGGCTTTCTCGACCTCGTCCAGCAGCACGACCGAGTAGGGGCGGCGGCGGACCGACTCGGTCAGCTGCCCGCCCTGGTCGTAGCCGACGTAGCCGGGAGGCGCCCCGACCAGGCGGGCCACCGAGTGCTTCTCGGAGTACTCGCTCATGTCGATCCGGATCATCGCCCGCTCGTCGTCGAACAGGAACTCCGCCAGCGCCTTGGCCAGCTCCGTCTTGCCGACGCCGGTCGGGCCGAGGAACAGGAACGAACCGGTCGGCCGGTCCGGGTCCGCCACGCCCGCACGGGTGCGCCGCACCGCGTCCGACACGACCCGCACCGCCTCGGCCTGGCCGACCACGCGCTTGGCCAGCTCGTCCTCCATGCGCAGCAGCTTCGCCGTCTCGCCCTCCAGCAGCCGGCCCGCCGGGATGCCCGTCCACGCGGACACCACGTCGGCCACGTCGTCCGGCCCGACCTCTTCCTTCAGCATCACGGCGGCGTCCTGCGTGGTGCGGGTGGCCGTCTCCAGCTCCTTCTCCAACGCCGGGATGCGCCCGTACCGCAGCTCGGCGGCCCGGCCCAGGTCACCGTCGCGCTCGGCCCGCTCCGACTCGCCGCGCAGCTGCTCCAGCTGCTCCTTCAGGTCGCGGACCTTCTCGATCGAGCCCTTCT
Source organism: Saccharothrix sp. 6-C (assembly GCF_016695385.1). Classification (NCBI taxonomy): domain Bacteria; kingdom Bacillati; phylum Actinomycetota; class Actinomycetes; order Pseudonocardiales; family Pseudonocardiaceae; genus Saccharothrix; species Saccharothrix sp. 6-C. Next base: position 8,226,066 of record NZ_CP064192.1, read on the forward strand.
CGTTCTGCCAGCGCGCGGTCAGCCCGGCCAGGTCCTCGCGCTGCTCGGCCAGCTCGGCGCGCAGCGCGGCCAGGCGTTCCACCGAGGCCGCGTCCGACTCCTTGGCCAGCGCCATCTCCTCGATCTCCAGCCTGCGCACCGCGCGTTCGACCTCGTCGATCTCGACCGGCCGGGAGTCGATCTCCATGCGCAGCCGGGACGCGGACTCGTCGACCAGGTCGATGGCCTTGTCCGGGAGGAAGCGGGCGGTGATGTACCGGTCGGACAGGGTGGCGGCGGCGACCAGGGCGGCGTCGGTGATGCGCACGCCGTGGTGCACCTCGTAGCGGTCCTTGAGGCCGCGCAGGATGCCGATCGTGTCCTCGACCGACGGCTCGCCGACGAGGACCTGCTGGAAGCGGCGCTCCAGGGCGGCGTCCTTCTCGATGTGCTCGCGGTACTCGTCCAGCGTGGTCGCGCCGACCATGCGCAGCTCGCCGCGGGCCAGCATGGGCTTGATCATGTTGCCGGCGTCCATGGCGGACTCGCCGGTCGCGCCCGCGCCGACGATCGTGTGCAGCTCGTCGATGAACGTGACGACCTGGCCCGCGGAGTCGGTGATCTCCTTGAGCACGGCCTTCAGCCGCTCCTCGAACTCGCCGCGGTACTTCGCGCCCGCCACCATCGAGCCGAGGTCGAGCGCGACGACCTTCTTGCCGCGCAGGCTCTCGGGCACGTCACCGGCGATGATCCGCTGGGCCAGGCCCTCCACGATGGCGGTCTTGCCGACGCCCGGCTCGCCGATCAGCACCGGGTTGTTCTTCGTGCGGCGCGACAGCACCTGCACCACGCGGCGGATCTCGGTGTTGCGGCCGATGACCGGGTCCAGCTCGCCCTTGCGGGCGCGTTCGGTCAGGTCGACGCCGTACTTCTCCAACGCCTTGTAGGTGCTCTCCGGGTCCGCGCTGGTGACCCGCGCCGAGCCGCGGACCTTGCCGAACGCCTCCTTGAGCGCCTCGGGGTGCGCGCCGTGGCGGCGCAGCAGGTCGGCGACCTGGCCGCCGTGGTGGGCGAGGCCGACCAGCAGGTGCTCGGTCGACACGTACTCGTCGCCCATCTCGGTGGCGAGCTCCTGCGCCTTGCTCAGCACGCGGGCCGCGTCGCGGGAGAACTGGGGCGCCGACACGGACGACCCGCTGGCCGCGGGCAGCGCCCTGGCCAGCTGTTCCAGCTCCTTGTGCACCTGCTTCGGGTCCGCGCCGACGGCGGACAGCAGGGGCGCGGTCAGGCCGTCGCCCTGGGCCAGGAGCGCGCCGAGGAGGTGGACCGGGACGACGTCGGGATTGCCCGCGATGGTCGCCGCCTGCACGGCGGCGGACACGGCCTGTTGCGTCTTGGTGGTCGGGTTGAAAGCGTCCATTCCTCACCTCGGTCGGTGTTCGTGCGCAGGGGCCGGCGTCCGGCACCAGCCATCATCCACGTCAACGTCAGAAAAGTTGAGCCAGTTCCGCTCAACCCGGTGGAAGTCGTGTGGTGTGGGCCACGGTCGGGGTGCGACCGGAAACTCGCGTGCACCGCATCGTCCTCGGCGTAGACCATCACCGCATGACCTCACTCGTGCGCCACATCACGATCGGCTGCCGGGACGCCTACGAGCTGGCCGGCTTCTGGAGCGCGGTGACCGGGCAGCCGCTCACCGACGAGGACTTCCCGGGCGACCCCGAAGTGCTCATCGCCCTGCCCGGGGGACCGGGACTGCTGTTCATCCACGTGCCCGAGCCCAAGTCGGTGAAGAACCGGGTCCACCTCGACCTGCAGCCCGACACCACCCGTGACGCCGAGGTCGAGCGGCTGCTCGGGATCGGGGCGACGCTCGTGTCCGACATGCGCCGCCCCGACGGCAAGGGGTGGGTCGTGCTGGCCGACCCGGAGGGCAACGAGTTCTGCGTTGAACGCAGCGCAGCCGAGCGGTCCGAGAACGGCTGACGGCCGTCACCCACATGTCGCAGCCGGTTGTCCACACCGGCACCTGAGTTGTCCACAATCCGCAGGTGGGAATCCACAGGCGACTGCGGCCCACCGCACCCGGGAGCGTTGCCGGCCGCCACCAGGGTGAACCTCGGCCGGGAACTCCGGCCGGACGCCTCGACCGTGTCGTGTGGCCCACGTCGCGTGAGGGGTGGTGCGTCTGGCGGTGGGCCGCAAGCGCTGGATTCGGTATACGTGGAAGGGAATGTCCACCCGTTCGCGGGAACGTTGCGCGACCGTCCGTAACCGCACTGCACTCGAAGGTGGCATCAAGGAGTCGACCGGCCAGTTGGCGGGTTAGTGTCCCCTCGTCGGGGATGGAAGCTTGACGAGGACGTAGCGCCCTTGCTGGCGCCGCCAGAAACGTGGAGACTGCGCCCGGACCATGACTGCGAACGCCGTGTTGAGCCCCATCCCGAGCCCGCCACACCGCGAACCTCCTCCTGGTGTCACCGCTATGGTGCGGATGATCCGGGAGAGCTTCGCGGTGGTGGAGCCGCGCGCCGAAGAGGTAGCCAAGTTCTTCTACGGCATGCTCTTCAGCCTCGCGCCGGCGACCCGTGAGATGTTCCCCGTGAACATGGAGGTCCAGCGCAGCCGACTGCTGCGCGCCCTCGTCCACGTCGTGCAGATGGTGGACAGACCCGACGACCTGATCCCGTTCCTGCGCCAGCTCGGCCGCGACCACCGCAAGTTCGGCGTCCTCAACGTGCACTACGAGTCCGTCGGCACGGCGTTGCTCGCGGCGGTGAAGAAGTTCGCCGGGCCCGCGTGGACGCCGAAGGTCGAGATGGCCTGGGCCGAGGCGTACACGATCATGGCCAGGGCCATGCAGGAGGCCGCGGCGGCCGACGACGGCCCGGCCTACTGGCACGCCACCGTGCTCGACCACCAGCGGGTGAGCTGGGACCTGGCGGTCGTGCGGCTGCAGCCGGACCACCCGGTCGGGTACCGCGCCGGGCAGTACGTGAGCGTCGAGACGCCGCAGCGCGCGCGGCTGTGGCGGTACTACTCGCCCGCGAACGCGCCTCGCGAAGACGGCATCATCGAGTTCCACATCCGTTCGGTCGAGGGCGGGTGGGTCAGCCGGTCGATCGTCGGCCACACCCAGCCGGGTGACGTCTGGCGGCTCGGCCCGCCGATGGGTCGGCTCAGCGTCGACCGCAAGTCCGGGCGGGACGTGCTGATGGTCGCCGGCGGGACCGGGGTCGCGCCGATGCACGCGATCATCGACGAGATGGCGCAGTGGGGCGAGAACCCGCGCGTGCACCTGTTCATGGGCGGGCGGAGCCGCGAGGACCTGTACGACCTGGACAACCTCCAGCGGTTCGCCATGACCAACCCGTGGCTGACCGTCGTGCCGGTGCTGGAGTCGGACCCGGGCGCGCGCGGCGTCGAGCAGGGCACCCTGGCCGACGTGGTCACGCGCTACGGGGCGTGGGAGGACCGGGACGTGCTGGTGTGCGGCTCGCCGTCCATGATCCGGGCGACCGTGTCCCGGATGCTGGTCGCCGGCACCCCGCTGGACCGGATCAAGTACGACCCGTTCACCCTGGACTGACCTCTTCGCGAAAGTTTTTCACGTTCGTCGCGGGGTCCCCCACCACCGACCCCACGGCACGTCAGGGCCGCGCGGGCCGCGCCGCGCCCAGCACGGCCGCCAGCGTCTCGGGCCGGCTGGTCTGCGGGCAGTGCCCGCCGTCGACCTCGATCGCCTCGACCCCGAGCCGGTCGCGCGCGGCCCGGCGCATCCACGACGGCCGCAGCGTGCGGTCGCCGCGCGGCAGGACGTAGGTCGACGGCAGGTCCGGCACCTCGTGCACCTCGCGGTACGTGGCGGCCGGGTAGAACAGGCGCAGGGTGCGCAGGCCCGCGCGCACACCGGCCAGGTCGCAGTCGTGGAACAGGAAGTACGAAGCCACCACGGGGTCCGCGGTGGGCGGTTCGGTGAGGGAGCGCCACTCCGGGTTGAACATCTCGCCCGTGTCGACGGCCAGCTCGTCGGCCAGGGACACGGGGCCGGGGACCACCGCGGCGATCCAGGCCAGGTGCGACGCGCCGAGGGCTCGGGCGATGGCGGGCATCAGCAGGCCGGCGCCGGAGTGGCCCACCAGGATCGGGGCCAGCGCGTCGCCCGCCTGGGCGCGGGCGATCGCGGCGTAGTCGACGGCACGCAGCTCCGGCCGGTCGGTCGGCAGGTCCACGGCCACGGTGCGGTGGCCGCGTTGGCGGAGCAGGTCCTCCACCGGGCGCCAGGCCGCGGGTGACTGGGTGGTGCCGTGCACGAAGACGTAGTCCACGGGGTCCAGTCTGGCCCGGGTTCGGCGTTCGCGGTGGTTGTGGCGGTCGGAGGCGCGATCCGGGGCGGCGGGGTGGGGGTTGGCGTCGCGGGGTTCCTCATGCTTAACCGAGGTACGGGAACAGTGTTTCCGTACATTTTCCCCCGATGATCACCCCATCGGGCGACGCGGCGCGTGGTCAGCGCTTCGAGTTCGGCTTCCAGACGACCAGGGCCGTCTCGTGCCGCACCGGCACCAGGTCGCGGCGGTACGACGCGTGCACCGACGCGGCGGCGTGCTCGGCGGCGGCCATGGCGGAGGCCACCTGCTCGGTCAGCTCCTGGACCTTGGCGCGCAGCGCCCCGACCTCGTTCTCCAGCTCGATGATCCGCTTGACGCCCGCGAGGTTCACGCCTTCCTCCTGCGAGAGGCGTTGCACCTCCCGCAGCAGCACGATGTCGCGCATCGAGTACCGGCGCCCGCCGCCGGACGTGCGGCCCGGCGACACCAGGCCCAGCCGGTCGTAGGCGCGCAGGGTCTGCGCGTGCAGGCCCGACAGCTGGGCCGCCACGGAGATGACGAAGAACGGGGTGTCCTCGTCGGTGCCGGGCGGGAACGGGAAGCTCACACCGACCTCTTCTCCAACAGGGCGTTGAGCTCCGCGCGCGGGTCGTGCTTCGCCGTCGCCGACGCGTAGTTCTCCAACGCCTCCCTGGCAGCGGCGTCCATGTTGTTCGGCACCGCGACGTTCAGCGTGATGAGCAGGTCGCCGACCTGGCCGTCGCGCTTGGCGATGCCCTTGCCCTTGGCCCGCAGCACCCGGCCGCTGGCCGTGCCCGCGGGGACCTTCAACGTCACCTTGCCCTCGAGCGTCGGCACGGTCAACGTCGTGCCCAGCGCCAGCTCGGGGAAGGTCACCGGCACGGTCACGGTCAGGTCGTTGCCCGACCGGCCGAAGACGGGGTGCGGGTTGACGTGGACCAGCACGAACAGGTCGCCGGCGGGCCCGTTGTTGCGGCCCGGCTCGCCCTGCCCGGCCAGCCTGATCCGCTGGCCGTCGTCGACGCCCGACGGGATCCGGATGGTCAGGGTCCGGGTCTTGGTGCTCACGCCGTCGCCCGCGCACTCCGGGCACGGGTCGTCCACGATCCGCCCGGTGCCCCGGCAGTCGGCGCACGGCTCGGAGAACGCGAACGCGCCCTGGCTGCGGGTGACCAGCCCGGCGCCGCCGCAGTTCGTGCACGTCCGCGGCGACGTGCCGGGACGCGCGCCGGAGCCCGCGCACGTGCCGCAGGTCGCCGGGCTGGACAGCCGCATGGGCACGGTCGCGCCCTTGACGGCCTCGGTGAAGTCGATGCGGACGTCGGTCTCGACGTCGTCGCCGCGGCGTGGCCTGGTGGCGGAGGCGCCCGGGCCGCCCCGGCGGTTGAACAGGCCGCCGAGCAGGTCGCCGAGCCCGCCCATGCCGCCGGGCTGCTGGGCGCCCTGGCGGCCGAACAGGTCGCCGACGTCGAACCCGCCGCCGCCCGTGCCGAACCCGCCGGGGAAGCCGCCGCCTCCGGAGAAGAGGCGGCGGGCCTCGTCGTACTGCTTGCGCTTCGCGGTGTCCGACAGCACGCCGTACGCCTCGGACACCGCCTTGAACCGCGCCTCGGCCTTGGCGTCACCGGGGTTGGCGTCGGGGTGCAGTTCCCGCGCCAACTTCCGGTACGCCTTCTTGATCTCGTCGGCCGAGGCGTCGGAGGTGACGCCCAGCTCGCGGTAGAAGTCCTTCTCGATCCAGTCGCGAGCGCTCAACGGACGCCGCCCCCTTCCTCAGTCAGTCCTGCTGCTCTTCGACCGGCTTGTCGACGGCCTCTTCGACGACGGGCTGCTCGGCGGCGGGCTCGTGGTCGGTCACGGCGACCAGCGCGGGCCGCAGCACGCGCTCGCCGAACCGGTAGCCGCGGCGGAGCACGGCGGTGACGGTCGGCCCGCTGACGTCCGGCGAGGTGCCGTGCTGCACGGCCTCGTGGACGGACGGGTCGAACTCCTCGCCCTCGTGCCCGAACGGTTCGAGGCCGGTGCCGTGCAGCGCGCCGACGAGCTTGTCGGCCACCGCCTTGAACGCGCCGGTGAGGTCGCCGTGCGTGCCGGCCCGCTCGACGTCGTCGAGCACGCCGAGCAGCTCGCCGGCCACCTGCGCCTTGGCCGTGGTGATCACCAGTTCCCGGTCGCGCTCGACGCGCTTGCGGTAGTTGGCGTACTCCGCGGTCAGCCGCTGGAGGTCGGCGGTCCGCTCGTCGAGCTGCGCCTTGAGCTCGACGGACGGGTCGTCGGCCAGGGCCGGTTCGGGGGCGGCGTGCTTGCCGCCGCCCTCCGGACCGGTCTCGGGTTCGCCGGTCGCGCCGGCGTCCGACTCGGCCGGCACGTCGGCCTGCGACGTCTCGGCCCGCGCGTCCTCGTCTGCCGGGTGCTGCCGCACCTGACCCGTCTCGGGGTCGACGCGCCTGCGGTCGTGCACCACCACGTGGGGCTGTTCTTCGGGCTGGGTCACTTCTTCTCGTCCTCGTCGACGATCTCCGCGTCCACCACGTCGTCGGCCTTCGGCGCGTCACCGGCGGTGGCGCCACCGGTGGCGCCCGCGGCGTCGGCCGTGGGTGCGGAGTTGGCGTACAGGGACTGGCCGATGGCCTGGGACTCCGTGGCGAGCTTCTCCACGGCGGCGCGGATCTTGGCGATGTCCTCGCCCTTGAGCGCCTCGGTGGTCTCGGCGAGGGCCGCGGCGACCTTGTCCTTGACCTCGGCGGGGAGCTTGTCCTCGTTCTCCTTGAGGACCTTCTCCGTCTGGTAGACGAGGGTCTCGGCCTGGTTGCGGACCTCGGCCTCGTCGCGGCGGCGCTTGTCCTCCTCGGCGTGCGCCTCCGCGTCCTTGATCATCTGCTCGATGTCGTCCTTCGGCAGCGCGGAGCCGCCGGTGATCGTCATCCGCTGCTCCTTGCCCGTGCCCATGTCCTTCGCGGAGACGTGCACGATGCCGTTCGCGTCGATGTCGAAGGTGACCTCGATCTGCGGGACGCCGCGCGGCGCGGGCGGCAGGCCGGTCAGCTCGAACATGCCGAGCTTCTTGTTGTCCCGGGCGAACTCGCGCTCACCCTGGAACACCTGGATCTGCACGGACGGCTGGTTGTCGTCGGCCGTGGTGAAGATCTCCGAGCGCTTGGTCGGGATCGTCGTGTTGCGCTCGATGAGCTTGGTCATCACGCCGCCCTTGGTCTCGATGCCCAGGGACAGCGGGGTGACGTCGAGCAGCAGGACGTCCTTGACCTCGCCCTTCAGCACACCGGCCTGCAGGGCCGCGCCGATCGCGACGACCTCGTCCGGGTTCACGCCCTTGTTCGGCTCACGGCCGCCGGTCAGCTCCTTGACCAGCTCGGCCACCGCGGGCATGCGGGTGGAGCCGCCGACCAGCACCACGTGGTCGATGTCGCCGACGCTGATGCCGGCGTCCTTGATCACGTTGTTGAACGGGGCGCGGGTGCGCTCCAGCAGGTCGTTGGTGATGCGCTGGAACTCGGCGCGCGACAGCGTCTCGTCCATGAACAGCGGGTTCTTGTCCGCGTCCACGGTGATGTAGGGCAGGTTGATGGAGGCGTTGTTCGAGCTGGACAGCTCGATCTTGGCCTTCTCGGCGGCCTCGCGGATCCGCTGCAACGCCATCTTGTCCTTGGTCAGGTCGATGCCGTTGGTCTGCTTGAACCGCTCGACCAGCCAGTCCATGATCCGCTGGTCCCAGTCGTCACCGCCGAGGTGGTTGTCGCCGGAGGTCGCCTTGACCTCGACCACGCCCTCGGCGAGCTCGAGCAGCGAGACGTCGAACGTGCCGCCACCGAGGTCGAAGACCAGGATGGTCTGCTCCTTGTCGCCCTTGTCGAGGCCGTAGGCCAGGGCGGCGGAGGTGGGCTCGTTGACGATGCGCAGCACGTTGAGGCCCGCGATCTGGCCGGCCTCCTTGGTGGCCTGCCGCTGCGCGTCCTCGAAGTAGGCGGGGACGGTGATCACCGCGTCGGTGATCTCCTCGCCCAGGTAGGCCTCGGCGTCGCGCTTGAGCTTCATCAGCACGCGCGCGCTGATCTCCTGCGGCGTGTACTTCTTGCCGTCGACGTCGTCGGTCCGCCAGTCCGTGCCGATGTGGCGCTTCACGGACCGGATCGTCCGGTCGACGTTGGTCACCGCCTGGTTCTTGGCGGGCTGACCGGTGAGCACTTCGCCGTTCTTGGCGAAGGCCACGATGGACGGTGTGGTGCGCGACCCCTCGGAGTTGGCGATCACCGTCGGCTCGCCGCCCTCGAGAACCGCGACGACGGAGTTGGTCGTCCCCAGGTCGATGCCGACCGCTCGCGCCATTGGATTCCTCCTGGTAGTGCGTGTGTGAGAGCCCCGCGTTGAGCGGTGCCGACTCAAGTTTAGCCGGCTCGGGCGGACTTGAGTCCACCCGGCTCAATCTTCCTGCCTGTCCAACGGCCGGCGGCGCCGTGGTGTTCCCGGCCAGAGGTGATCCGGGACACTCGTCCACTTCTCGCGCGCAGCCGTCGGCCCCGACCGGGCGGCGCACGGGGCGTCGCCGGCCGGGGCCGACAGGGGTGGGAGCGGGGCGGCTAGGCGGCGGACCGCACCGTGACGTCGCCGCTGCCGGCGCGCAGGTACAGCTCGGCGGAGCCGGTCGGGTCGTTCTCGACGTCGATGGACTTCTCGCCGCTGTCGGCGTCCACGTCGATCTTGTAGGCGCCCTGCGGGACGGTGACCTTCAGGCTGCCGCTGCCCACGTCGGCGCGCACGGACCTGACGGAGGCGATGGCCACGTCGACGTCACCGGAGTCGGCGTCGATGGTCACCGAGCCGCCCATGGCCGCCAGCCTGGTGCTGCCCGAGCCGACCCGGCCGATGAAGTCGCCGCCCACGGTGGTCGCGTCCAGGTCGCCCGAGTCGTTGTCGACGGTGACCGCGCCCGCCACCTCGCGGACCGTCGTGCTGCCGGAGCCGACCTCGACGTCGACGCTCGCCACCCGTTCGAGGACGACGTCACCGGAGCTGTTGCGGCCGGTGATCTTGACGTCCTCGGTGGGGAGGGTCACCTCGTAGCTCACCGAGCACTGGCTGCCGCAGCCGTCGAGGACGAGGACGGAGCCCTCCACGCGGTGGGAGACGCCGCCGGGCTTGTCCGAGCCCTTCGGGTACTCGACGCGCCGGCGGACCTCGGTCGCGGTCGCGCCGGCCTGGCCGCGGACCGTCACGTCGCCCGAGCCGTTCTGCAACCGCACCTCGGTCACCCGCTCGGACACCGAGTGCTGGTCGTCGAAGCCGTTCTGGACGAGCCGCACGCACGACGTGAGCGCCAGCGCCGCGGCCACCGCCACACCGACCGTCAACGCGATCCGCTTAACCACCGCTGCCCCCTAGAAAGACACCAAGCTGTGCGACTCCAAGTTAGGGGTACGGGATCGGTCGACCCACCAGGAAGACCCCCGGCCGGATACGGGGGCTGGCCCTACCCCTCGGGTCAGCGGGCCGTCAGCGGCTCGGCGTGTCGTGAGCGTTCAACTCGGGTGTCGCGAACGTAGGACACACGTGTCGCGAATGTAGGACACGCGCGTTCCGGACGTAGGACACGCGCGGGTCAGGCCAGGGATTCGACGACGGCGCGCAGGGCCGGGGCGGAGAGGGCCGGGTCGACCAGGAAGCGCTGCGAGGCGATGACGTGCGTGTCCGTCATCCGCTCCCACACCATGCCCTGCACCGGCACCTCGGTGATGACCAGCCGGAACGGCCGCACGTACCGCCCGAGCCTGCCCTCCACCCCGCGCACCACCTCGCCGATCGGCAACGCGCCCCGCGACGTCACGTGCCGCTGGTCGTACTCGGCCGCGGCCGGGGCCAGCGCCAGCACCGCCGCCCGCAGCGCGGGCCGGACCTGCAACGACGCGCCGGCCGGGTCGGCGGGCGAGCCGCCGGCCAGCTCGGCGCGGGCGTGGTCGAGCACGTCGGCCCACCAGCCGAGCCACTCCTCCGCCGCGCCCGCCCGGTCGACCCCCGCCGGCACCACGACCGGCACGGACGGGTCCAGCCCGGGCAGCTCGGGCACGGTCTCGACCGAGAGCGCGAGCGTGTCACGGACGAACAGCGCGGTGTTGACCGTCTGACTCGTCCCGTGCGACACCTGCCACGACTCACGACCGGCGAACCTCATGGCACCAGTGTCCCGCGTGAAGGTCATCCGCCAAGCATCAGAAGGGACACGACGGGCTCCAAATCCTGCGCCATTGGGGGGAAATCCGCGATCAACGCCTGGATCAGGAGCCCGTCGAGGCCCGCGAGGACCGCCCGCAGCGCCACCGGGTCGCGCGGACCGGCCACCTCGGCCATGAGCGAGACCCACCGGCGGGCCGCCTCGCGCAGCTCCGGCCGGCGGGCCGCCAGCAGGTACAGCTCGTACTCGGCGAGGGTGCGTCCCCGGTGCGCGCCGGCGGCGTCCGCGATGAACCGCGCCACCGCCGCGGGCGTCAGGGGCACCTCGCGGAAGCTCGCGGCCATCTCGTCGGCCGACCACGTGAGCGTGGCGATCAGCAACTCGTCCAACGTCGCGTAGTAGTAGGTCGTCGACGTCGTCGGCACGCCCGCCTCGCGCGCCACGGACCGGTGGCTCACCCCGGCCACGCCGTCCCGCTCCACGACCCGCAGCGTCGCCGCCAGGATCTCCCGCCGACGCCGGTCGCCGCGGACCCGCCTGCCGTCAGGCGGCGGCGCCACTGCCCACCTCGATGGCCACCACGCCCGCGATCACGAGCAGCAGCCCGACCACCATCGTGGCGTTGACCGGTTCCTTGAACACCAGCACGCCGACGCTCGCGACCGCAGCGATCCCGAAGGCGCACCAGATCGCGTACGCCACCCCGATCGGCATGCCCAGCTGGAGCACCTTGCTCAACGCGCCGAACGCGATCACGTACCCCACGATGACCACGACCGAGGGGATCGGCTTGGAGAAGCCCTCGGAGAGCTTGAGGAACACGGTGGCGGTGACCTCGCCGATGATCGCCACGGCCAGCACCAGGTACACGAGCACGTCCCGCCCCCAACAAGTTGAACGTCTGTTCTACTAGTCTACCGACCCTATGTGATCGGCCACGTCCAAGTGGTTACCGGCCAGTAATCGGGCGTAGGCTGCCCAGCCAGGAGAACGGACGAGAAAGGCCGCCACCACAATGGGAGCCCTCCAGCTCACCCTCGGCGCCATCGGCGTCGCCGTCAGCGTGTTCGCCTGGGGTCTGTTCGTCGCCGGTGTCGTGCGGATGATCAAGATCATCCGTCTCGGCCAGCCGGACTCGACCCGCAACGGGCCGTTCGGGCCCCGCCTGCGCACGCTGGTCGTCGAGTTCGTCGCCCACACCCGGATGGCCAAGTTCCGCAAGGTCGCGCCCTGGCACTGGATGGTGATGTGGGGCTTCCTGATCGGCTCCGCGGTGCTGTTCGAGGCCTACGGCGAGGTCTTCGACCCGGGCTTCCACTGGCCCGTCATCGGCACCTGGTCGCTGTGGCTGCTGCTGGTCGAGCTGCTCGGCATCGGCACCGTCGTCGGCGGCGTCGCGCTCGCCGTCATCCGCCAGCTCAACCACCCGCGCCGCGCCGACCGGGTGTCGCGGTTCGCGGGCTCGGACTTCAAGTCCGCCTACTTCGTCGAAGCGGTCGTCATCATCGAGGGCCTCGGCATCCTCGGCGTGAAGGCGTTCAAGCAGGCCTCCGGCCTGGAGGACCCCCCGCTGTGGACGTCGTTCGTCACCGCGCCGCTGTCGAACCTCCTGCCCGCGAGCCCGAACTGGGTCTCGATCATGGCGATCACCAAGCTGCTGTCCGGCATGATCTGGCTGATCGTCGTGTCGAAGAACCTCACCATGGGCGTGGCGTGGCACCGGTTCAGCGCGTTCTTCAACATCTACTTCAAGCGCGAGGACGACGGCGGCGTCGCGCTCGGCGCCCTGAAGCCGATGATGAGCGGCGGCCAGGTCCTCGACCTGGAGGAGGCCGACCCCGACAAGGACGTGTTCGGCGTCGGCAAGGTCGAGGACTTCTCCTGGAAGGGCTGGCTGGACTTCAGCACCTGCACCGAGTGCGGCCGCTGCCAGTCCCAGTGCCCCGCGTGGAACACCGGCAAGCCGCTGTCGCCGAAGCTCGTCATCACGCAGCTGCGCGACCACGCGTTCGCCAAGGCGCCGTACCTGCTCGCGGGCGGCAGCAAGGACATGGCGGGCGACGAGGTCGGCCTGACCGAGGACAAGTACGAGGACTACAAGAAGCGCCTGGAGTCCATCGACGTGCTGGCGCTGGCCGAGTCGGAGCGCCCGCTGGTCGGCGGCGCGGACGAGCTCGGCGTGATCGACCCCGAGGTGCTGTGGTCGTGCACCACGTGCGGCGCGTGCGTCGAGCAGTGCCCGGTGGACATCGAGCACGTCGACCACATCGTCGACATGCGCCGCTACCAGGTGCTGATCGAGTCGAACTTCCCGTCGGAGCTCGGCGGCATGTTCAAGAACCTGGAGAACAAGGGCAACCCGTGGGGCCAGAACGCCAAGGACCGCCTGGCGTGGACCGAGGGCCTCGACTTCGACGTGCCGGTGTTCGACGGCGAGCTGGGTGACGCCGAGTACCTGTTCTGGGTCGGCTGCGCGGGCGCGTTCGAGGACCGGGCGAAGAAGACCACGCGGGCGGTGGCCGAGCTGCTGCACACCGCGGACGTCAAGTACACCGTGCTCGGGCCGGAGGAGACCTGCACCGGCGACCCGGCGCGGCGCGCGGGCAACGAGTTCCTGTTCCAGATGCTGGCGCAGCAGAACGTCGAGGTGCTCAACACCGTGTTCGACGGTCGCGGGCCGGGTCAGCGCAAGATCGTCGTGACGTGCGCGCACTGCTTCAACACGCTGGCCAACGAGTACCCGCAGGTCGGGGGCCAGTTCGAGGTCGTGCACCACACGCAGCTGCTCAACCGGCTGGTGCGCGAGCGCCGGCTGGTGCCCGTGGCGGAGGTCGCGGAGGACGTCACCTACCACGACCCGTGCTACCTGGGCCGGCACAACAAGGTCTACGAGGCGCCGCGCGAGCTGGTCGGCGCGTCGGGCGCGACGTTGCGCGAGATGCCCCGCCACGAGGAGCGCTCCATGTGCTGCGGCGCCGGCGGCGCCCGCATGTGGATGGAGGAGCGGATCGGCAAGCGCATCAACCTCGACCGCGTGGACGAGGCGCTCGGCACCGCGCCGTCGAAGATCGCGACGGGCTGCCCGTTCTGCCGCGTGATGCTGACCGACGGCGTGACGGCCCGGCAGAACGAGGGCGCGGCGGGCTCCCACGTCGAGGTCGTGGACGTGGCGCAGCTGCTGCTGACGTCCGTGCGCCGGGGCCAGGCCCTGGAGCGCGGCGACATCCCGACGGACGAGACCCCGACCGGCACCCCGCTGCCGGACGAGGACAAGGCCTCGTCGAACTAGTCGGCTGTGGACGGACGCCCCCGGTCCTCTTCGGACCGGGGGCGTCCGTCGTCCCGGGGGTCAGTCGCGGTCGGTCACGCGGTCGAAGGCCAGGTTCAGCAGCCAGCTCGCGAGGGCCACGATGATCGCTCCCCAGAACGCGGGCCAGAAGCCGGTCACGTCGAACGGCAGGCCCAGCTCGCCGGCCAGCCAGCCGGTGAGCCAGAACAGCAGCGCGTTGACGACCAGGCCGATCAAGCCGAGCGTGACCAGGTAGAACAGGCAGCCGAAGAACTTCACCAGCGGCTTGACCACGGCGTTGACCAGGCCGAACAGCAGCGCGACACCGATCAGGGTGCCGATCTTCGCGGGCGTCGACGCCCCCGCCTCCAGGTCGATGCCCGGGATGAGCGTGGCGACCCAGACCGCCACCGCCGTCAGCAGTACGTGCACCAAAATGCCCATGCCGCAGGCTAACGGCAGCGGTGCTCCGTTCGGGTCAGGCGCGACGACGCCCGCGTGCCGCCAACAAGGCCAACGCGCCTGCGCCGAGCAGCAGGCCGCCGATCGCCAACCACGGCAACGGCGTCGCGCCCGTGCTCGCCAACCCGCTGCCGTCACCCGACACCCGCGCCACGGCCGGGACGGTGGTCGTGGTGGTGGTGACAGGGGCGGTCGTCGGCGGCGTGGTCGTCGGCGGCTGTTCCCCGGTCGTGTACTTCAGCGGCACGATCGCGTGGTTGTCGTCGACGTTCGTCTCCTTGTGCGCGAGCGCCGAGATCGGCCGGACGAACAGGTGGAACCGGCCGAACGCGGGGTCGTCCAGCCGGTAGGTCAGCCGCACGTCGACGGTCGCGCCGACCGCCATCCGCTCGCTGAGCCGGAAATCCTGGCCGGGCGTGACCACGGAGACCCCGTCGCCCGCGGCGACGAACTCCGGCGTCGACCCGAACACCACCATGTCCGGGATGTCCGACGCCTCGCCCCGGTTGGTCACCGGCACCACGAACGTGACGACGTCACCCACCCGATAGGTGTCCCGCGCGGGCTCCAGTCGAGGCGTGCCGGCCACGAAGTCGGCGTCCAGGTGCGTGTAGCGGACGTCCACCCGGGTCGTCTCGCCCGCGCGGACCACGACCTTCTTCGCGCGGGTGGCGGGGTCGACGTCGTACTCGGTGACCGCGGGCGCCAGCTTCAGCTCCGGGGCGTCGTCGCCGACGATCGTGACCTGGTCGCCGACCGGCACGTCGGTGAACTCGTACTCGCCGTCCACCCCTCGCGTGGCGGGCTTCACGTCGACGACGCCGTGGATCAGCCGCACGGTCGGGGCGCCCGGCACGTCCTCCTCGTTCCCCTGCCGCACGCCGTCGCGGTTCGTGTCCTCGAACGAGGAGCCGCGCACCGTGCCGCCGCGGAAGCCGAAGTCGAACGTGCCGCCGCCGCGCACCGGGTTGTACGTCGCCGGGGTCGTGGCCTCGTAGAGCTCGGTGCTGTAGTTGTAGATCGCGAGCGGCACGTCGGGCAGGCCCGTGGCCCTGTACCGGCCGTTCGCGTCGGTGCGGAACTGCCCGATGGGCCGGCTCTTGTCGCTGACGTCGTAGACGTCCACCCCGCGGCCGTCGGCCAGCGGCGGCTCACCCGGGTCGACCACGCCGTCGGCGTCGCGGTCGAACCACACCAGGCCCTCCAGCGTGACGGTGTTCTCCTGCGCCACCGCGAACGGGCTCGTGAGCGTCGCCACGGCCGCAGCCGCGAAAAGGGCCGCGAGACGGCCGGTCAGGTTGCGCACCTGGTATTCCCCCCGGAAAAGAAAGACGCTGTCACCTCGACGTCGCGAGAGCCGCCGCGATCGTTTCACGACAGCGGCCACAACCGGCGGATCGCGTCGGTGCGGCTTAACGTCAGGGCATGGCAGCCGATCAGTCGAAGGGCGGCGAGAGCACGGTCACCGTCCTGCTCGCCCTGGCCGTGAACCTCGCCATCGCCGTGATGAAGGCGATCGCCGGCGTGATCACCGGGTCGGCGGCGATGATGGCGGAGGCGGCGCACTCGGTCGCCGACACGTTCACCGAGGCCCTGCTGCTGACGGCGTTGCGCCGGTCGGCCCGGCCCGCGGACCGCAGGCACCCGTTCGGGTACGGCAAGGACCGGTACTTCTGGTCGCTGCTCGCCGCCGTGTCGATCTTCGTGTCGGGCGCGGTGTTCGCGTTCTACGAGGGCATCCGGACCGTGTTCGGCTCGCCGCAGGAGCAGAACAGCCCCGTCGTCGGGTACGTCGTGCTGGCCATCGCGTTCGCGCTGGAGTCGGTGTCGTGGACGCAGGCCGCGCGGCAGGTGCGGCGGGAGGCGAAGGCCGAGGACCGGTCCGTGCTCGCGTTCCTGCGGGTGTCGGACGACCCGACGGTGAAGACCGTGTTCCTGGAGGACTCGGCCGCGCTGGTCGGGCTGGTGCTCGCGTTCGGCGGGCTGGGGCTGCACCACCTGACCGGGTCGTCGGTGTGGGACGGCGTGGCGTCGTTGGCGATCGGCGTGCTGCTCGCGTTCGCCGCCTACACGTTGGCGGCGACCAACCGGGGGCTGCTGATCGGCAGGCAGGCCGACCCGGTGCTGGTGCGGGCGGTGTGGGAGCGGCTGCGCGCCGAGCCGGAGGTGGAGCAGGTGGTGGACCTGCTGACGATGGCGGTCGGCACGGACCGCGTGCTGGTGTGCGCGCGGCTCGACTTCGACGACTCGCTGGGCGCGGCCGACCTGGAGCGGGCGTGCGTGCGGATCGACGCCGAACTGCGCGCCGCGCACCGTGAGCTGGACGAGGTGTTCCTCGAGCCCGTGCCGCGCAACGACCCGGAGCTCAGGTCACGGGTGCTGGCCCGCTACGGGAACCTGAAGCTCTAGCGCTTCGTGTCGGTGCGGTGGAAGTTCAGGTAGGCGCGTGACGGCGTCGGTCCCCGCTGGCCCTGGTAACGGGACCCGGCCTGGGCCGAGCCGTACGGGAACTCGGCCGCGCTGCTGAGCCGGAACAGGCACAGCTGGCCGATCTTCATGCCGGGCCACAGCGTGATGGGGAGGTTGGCGACGTTAGACAGCTCCAGCGTGATGTGCCCGGCGAAACCGGGGTCGATGAAGCCCGCCGTCGAGTGCGTGAGCAGACCGAGGCGGCCCAGCGAGGACTTGCCCTCCAACCGGCCCGCCAGGTCGTCGGGGAGGGTGACGAGCTCGAACGTCGAGCCGAGCACGAACTCGCCGGGGTGCAGCACGAACGGCTCGCCGTCGGCCGGCTCGACCAGCGAGGTCAGGTCGTCCTGCTGCATCGAGGGGTCGATGTGGGTGTACCGGGTGTTGTTGAAGACCCGGAAGAACCGGTCGAGCCGGACGTCGATGCTGGACGGCTGCACCATGACGTCGTCGAACGGGTCCAGCCCCAACCGGCCGGACTCGACCTCTTTGCGCAGATCGCGGTCACTTAGCAGCACGCGCACAGCCTAGGTGACAGCGCCCGCCCACCCCGCCACCGGCTGTGTGTATGATCGGGCACGCAACACGCGGGTGTAGTTCATTGGTAGAACGACAGCTTCCCAAGCTGTAGAGGCGGGTTCGATTCCCGTCACCCGCTCAGACAGACGAAGGCCCAGGTCAGCACCGGTTCAGCCGGACGGCCTGGGCCTTTGTCGCACTCGGGTCAGCGCGTCGCCGTGGCACCCGGCGACCGCTACGGGCTGACCTATTGGATTCCCGTAGTGGACGAGTGACCACGCCGCTCGGCCAAGGTCCGGCCTACTGGTGAGTATCTTCTCTACTGGTTCAAGGCGGCCCTTGGCGGGGCCGCTCAGCCGCACTGGCTGTCCCCGCTCGCCAGGTCCTGATCGGCCCCGTCCCCGTGTCGCTCGGGCAAGCGGGCGGGGCCCGCCCGCGCCCGGCGACGGGAGGCAGGGCCGGGACTGGGCGAGCGGGACAGCGGCCGACCGGCCCCGCCAGGGTCCGCGAAACGAAAGATCATGTCCTCGCCGGACGGACAGGCCAGCAGGGTGACCGGGAACCGTCGACAGCTCGCGAACCAGCGGGACCAGGTTTCGTGTCATCCCGCCGACCTCCACGAGGGCAACCACACGCGCCAAGGGGCAGTGCCAGCCCAACAGTCCAGAATGGACGGAAAGTGCCCCCTTGACCCGAGCGGTTGGGACGAGCCAGGTCGACGGAATGACACGAAGCCCCTCGTTAGAGAGCCGCGATTTGATCATATGGCAGAATTGAACCGTGCGCGCCGCGTTGAGACTGGTGATTGCGGGCATCCTGCTCGCCGGTACCGGTGCGTCTCAGGTTCTCGCAGGAACCGGATCAAGCCTCAGCACGTGGCAAACTCTCTGGTTGATCTTGACCGGTCTGACGGCGTTGAGCGCTGGCGTGGTGACAAGCCTTCCGGCGCTGGTACCTGCTCAAAAAAACTCATCCCGGTGTGACCTGGAGCACCTGGGTTACCCCCAGTCGGCTCATCTGGCCACTGGCGGCGGTAGACCGCACCGCCGCTCCGTGCTGTTCGCGTGCTGCGAGCCCCGGTCAACAGCGGCCAACACCGGCGCAAGACCGGACTAGCCCGCAGGTCAAGCCGTCCACCAGGGCAGCAAGATCAGGTTCCCATCAGGCAGACGAAGGCCCAGGTCAGCGCCGGTTCAGCCGGACGGCCTGGGCCTTCGTCGCGCTCGGGTCAGCGCGTCGCCGCGCGACCGCGCCCCACCAAGCCGTGGTCGTGGCGGAGGCCGCTCGGCCGCACTGCATGCCCCCCTCGCCGGGCTTCCGCGGCCCGAAGGCTGCTTGTCGGGGGTGTTCGCTAGTTTGCCGCGAGCAGGTGTGGTGATCGGCTCAGGGGAGTGGCGTCATGGGGAGTGGTCTGCACGTCGAGCGGGCGGAGGGGTTGTTGGACCCTGCTCGGACCTACTCGCGCGACGAAGTTCTCGTGCGGGATTCCCCGATCCCGAAGCGGGCCGGTGTGTACGCCTGGTACTTCGACGAGGTCCCGCCCGGGGTGCTCACCGACGGGTGCCGCGTCACCGGGGCCGGGACGTTGCTCTACGTCGGCATCGCGCCCAAGGCGCCGCCGGCGAACGGGAAGCCGGCCAGTCGGCAGAGCCTGCGCACGCGGGTGCGCTACCACTACAGCGGCAACGCCGAGGGGTCCACTCTCCGGTTGACGTTGGGCTGCCACCTCGCCGAACAGCTGGGCATCCGGCTCCGCCGGGTCGGCAGCGGCACCCGGTTGACCTTCACCCCGGCCGGGGAGGCGAAGCTGAACGAGTGGATGGGCGCCCACGCCCGCGTGGCGTTCGTCGCCGACGACGAGCCGTGGAAGCTGGAGCACAGCCTCATCACCGACGAAGTGCTCCCGCTCAACCTCGAGCACAACGCCCACAACCCGTACTACCCGACGCTCAAGGCGCTCCGCGCACAGCACAAAGCCGCCGCGCGGGGCCTCCCCATCGCCTCCTGACCGCCGCGTTCCGAAGACGCCGGAGCACGCTCGTCAGGTCCGAGCGGTGAAGGCGGGTTCGAGCCTGTTATCCGTTCGAGTGGAGGAAGGCCCAGGTCAGTGCCGGTCCGACCGGACGGCCTGGGCCTTCGTCATGAGGTGGTCGGCAGGTGCGGGGCCGCCGTGCCGAAGGAGGGCCGGCCGGTTCGGCCGACCTCCCGGTCCGCGGCGGCTCACACGCCCCGCAGTGGTGGGTAGGGCTCGCCGGGCGGGTGCTGCGACCTGTTGGCGTCCCTGGCTTCCTGGAGCTGGTCCTCCAGGGTGACGATCCGGCAGGCCGCGTCCAGGCCCATGCCCTGGTCGACCAGTTCCCGGACGCGGGCGGCCAGGCGCAGTTGGGTTCGGGAGTAGCGGCGGTGGCCGCCGGTCGAGCGCTGCGGCTCGATCAGCTTGGCCTCGTCGAGGCTGCGCAGGAAGCCGGCGGAGGTGCCGAGCATCTCCGCGGCCCGCCCCATGGTGTAGGCGGGGTAGTCGTCGTCGTCGAACCTCGCGGCCGTGGGCCGCTCGTCCGACGACTGGTCTTGTGTTCCCTCTGGGGTCAACGCGCCTCCGCATCACGAGGGGCCCCGGCGCAGTAGCGCCGGGGCCCCGGGGTGTTGGGTTTCACTTCCACCTAGCCGACCGTGAGACCGGCTTCCTCTGTCCGCGCCACCCGCACTAGAAGCGGGCGCTGCGGGGATCGCTTGTGCGTAACCGAAGACCACCTTCCAATCCGATGGAACCGCGGTACCCGTCCGGCCGAGTTCAGCCGAAGGCGGGCGATCCGATGGTGTGCAACCCTTCCCTTCTCCTCTGATTACTGCTTCTTGCACTCTCACGCGACGGTCGGCACCGGTCCTGATGCACATGCCGGAATCACCTCACCGACCATCCTTGGCCACCCTGCCCGGAACCCCTTCCACTGATCGGCTCCGACAGACCTGGCCGTACTGCACCTTTCGACATCCACTGCAACTGCTTTAACCGTTTACCACTCCGTTCGGTCGCCGGCGCCGGGATCGTTCCCCCGGCATGACCGCCAACCCCTGGTCCACGGCCGCGGAGCCCCTTCCACTGACTGGCCCCAGCACGTCCGACCGTCTTGCCTCACTAGCTCACGGGCAGTTCGTCATCTCCCGTGCTACTGACTTTCTCTCTTCCAACAAGGAGAACTCTACACACAGTGGCGCGCGAATGTCTACTCCCGCCACCACAGATTTACTCATCCGGGTGCCCGAGCGTTCCTACCAGCGGCGATGGCGTCGCACCCCCACCGGGCGGGCGTCGTGGCCGCGGTCAGCGGAGGCGGGTGGTCCAGGACGGCAGCCTGCCCAGCGAGGTGCGCAGGTCGGCCAGGAGTTCGAGGGCGTGGGTGTGGGCCGCCGCGCGTTCGGCCGGTGTGACCGGGCGGTGGCCGAGGGCTCGCCACACCATCCAGGCGGCGCCGCCCAGGTAGACGTGGAGGAGACCGGCGAACGAGGTCGGTGACGCCGGGGGACGTCGGCCGCCGGCGGCTTCGTAGGCCCTGATCACGGTGTCGAAGGCGGCGCGGTCCTCGCCCAGTCGGCTGAAGTGGACCGCCGCACGGGTCACCTCCCACTCCGCGTACTCCGGGCCCGCGCCGTCCCAGTCCAGCAGCAACGGGCCGGCGGAGGTCTCCAGGACGTTGTCCGGCTTCACGTCGCGGTGGGTGCCGACGGGGGTCAGGTCACCGACGGCCGTGGCGATCGACCGGGCCTCGGCGATGTCGGGCAGGTAGGCGCGGACGGCGGCGGTGAAGTCGTCCGGCGCCTCGTCCAGCCACTCGCGCCACTCCTCGACCGGGTGCGGCGCGCGGTCCGGGGGCGTGTCGACGGTGTGGCGGTGCAGCGAGGCCAGGGTGGCGCCGACCCACGCCGACACGTCCCCGGTCGACGGCCTGCCGTCGTGCCACTCGTGCACCAGGTAGCTCGCCACCTCGTGGCCCACGCGCACGTCCGCCAGCAGGGGCGCGGCCGGTTCGAGCGGGTGCACCGGGCGTGGCATGGGGAAACCGCGCGCGTAGGCGTCGAGCTGGATCCCGGCGGCGACCAGGTGGTCCCGCATCCACCAGTCCTCGCGCGACCGGTTCAGGCGTTTGACCGCCCACGTGCCCTTCGCCGTGCGCAGGCGCCACACCAGGTGCGCCCGCCCGCCCGACACCGGCGTCCACGGCTCGACCACGTCACCGAGCCCGAACGCCGCGGCCACCGCCCGCTCCCACCGCACGTCACGGACGCTAGGGCATCCGGCCGTGAAGTCAGGACCCGTTTTCCGACGAGCGCCACACCCGCTCGTACCGCTCCTGGTCCTTCGCCGTCCGCTCCTTGCGCACGGCCGCCGCCGCGCCCGCCGGGTAGCCGTACTTCGTCATCCGGTGGTCCGTGCTCTCGATCGCGTACGACACGCCGAAGTAGACGCCGACCACCAGCCCCAACGACCCGCAGGCGATGGCCAGCGGCAGCGGCGAGCCGAGGCCCAGCACCAGGGCCAGCGTGATGGCCACCGTCAGCGGCAGCACCTGGAGGAACATCCGCACGCCGAACCAGACGAGCCACGTCGGTTTGGTGGCCTGCCGGAACACCCACTCCCGGTGCCGCTGGGGCAACCGGCCGCCGAGCAGGTACCAGATCCGCAGCGGCGCGGACGGGCCGGTCACGTCCGCTCCGTCGCGGCGATCACCTTGGTCAGCACGGCGTGCAGGTCGCGCAGCTCGGCCAGCGACATGCCGAGCTTCGCCACCACCGCCGGCGGGATGGCCAACGCCTGCTCGCGCAGCGCCGCGCCTTCCCGGGTCAGCGCCACGGCGAGCTGCCGCTCGTCCGCCGCGGCCCGCGACCGCGTGACGTACCCGATCGCTTCCAGCCGCTTGAGCAGCGGGGACAGCGTCGCGGGCTCCAGTGCCAGCAACCGGCTCAGCTCCTTCACCGACAGCGGCGCGCGACCCCAGAGCGCCAGCATCACCAGGTACTGCGGGTGGGTCAGGCCCATGGGTTCGAGCAGCGGCCGGTAGACGGCGACCACGTTCCTGGAGGCGATGGACAACGCGAAGCAGACCTGCCGTTCCAGGGCCAGCGGGTCCTCGACGTTTTGTGCGCTAATCATTAGTACACACACTATCTTGTGACGACGGGTCCGCGCACCGCGACGAGGACCACACGGGTCAGCCGCCGGCGCGCCGGGCCGCGGTGATCAGGTGGAGGACGCGCCGAGCACGGACTCCTCCTGCTCGACCTGCCGCAGGACCCACGTGCTGCTGTTCGGGCCACTCCACCACCTGATGGAGCGGGAGGACCGGCTGCGGGCGTGGCGGGAGGCGTGGCGCGTGGTGCGGCCCGGCGGGTCACGGGCGTCGCCCACGACGGCGGTCACCCCGGGCAGGCGCGGGCCACCTCCACGTGCGACGGCATGGCGTCGACGACGACCACGTCGTGCCCGTCCTGCGCCAACCACCCCGCGTGCACGCCGGTCGCGCCGCCGACGTGGAGCACCTGGGCGCGTCGGCCGACGAACCGCCGCACGATCTCCTGCGTCCGCAAGAACTCCAGCCGACCGTTCCCGCCCACGCGCAGCTGCTCCTCCTCGAAGCCCTGCGCGTAGAAGTCCCTGATCTCCTGGTCCATTTCCCGACCGCATGGGCCGGGGCAACCGCTTTACCGGGCTTCCAGCTCCGCCCAACCGCCGCCGCGCGCCAGGACCGCGCGCACCTCGGCGACGTGCTCGACCACGCCCGCGAGGTCGCTGTGCAGCAACGCGGCCCGGTCCACGTCCACCGGCAGCACGTCGTCCCGCCACAGCTCCAGCGGCAGGCTCACCACGAACACCACGGAGTCGACCAGTCGCAGCACCGCCGCCGACGGGTCGCCGGCGTACGCGCCGCGGATCGCGCCGCACCCGGCCAGCACCGCGCGCAGCCCGCCCAGGGCGGTCGCCGGTGTGCCGTCCCACTCGGCCGACGGCCACAGCCGTCCGCTCAGCGCGAGCCACAGCCGCCACCCGGCTTCCGACTCGGCCTCGTCCCGCGGCGCCCACCCGTCCATGACCCCACTGTGCGGGCGCACCGGAGCGCCCGCACAGCGGAGATGACCCATCGCACAAGCAACCCATCACACAAGGCGACCTGCCCCACATGGCCCGCTCAGGCGCGCGTGGGCACCTTCTCCTCGTCGGAGTCGGACCGCAGCGAGTCGACCAGGGCGGAGCGCTCCGCCGACGGCTCCGGCTTGATGACCAGGCCGATGAGCAGGTACAGCACCAGCGACACCAGCAGCGGCCAGGACACGATCACCGCCTGGGTGACGAACTCGACCTTGTTCTGCTGCAGCACGTACAGCACGGCCCACGTGCCGAGGCCGCCGACCACCGAGGCGGTCGCCGCGGTCGGGCCGACCTTCTTGAACCACGGCAGCATGCCCAGCATCAGCGGGATCGCGATCGGGCCCATCGTGGCCGCCACCAACGCGATGACCACCTTGAGCACGAAGCCCTTGGTGTCCGCGGTCAGCGCGATCGTCATGCTCAGCCCGATGAACGCGAACGTGGTGATCCGCGCCAGTTGCAGCTGCGCGGGCTCGCTGAGCCGCTTCACGCCCTTCCACAGCCGGGGCAGCATGTCCCGGGTGATGACCGCGGAGATCACGTTGGCGTCGGAGGACACCATCGCCATGGTGTGGGAGAAGAACCCGGCCAGCACCAGGCCGATCATGCCCGCGGGCAGCATGAGCTTGCCCATCTCGACGTACGCCTGCTCGGCGTTGGCCTCCATGCCCGGCACGATCAGCGGCGCGGCCCACATCGGGAAGAACAGCACCAGCGGCCACACCAGCCACAGCGCGCTGGACAGCAGCGCGGACCGCTTGGCCGCGGCGCCGGACGGCGCGGCCATGTAGCGCTGCGCCAGGTTCCACATGCCGCCGTTGTACTCGAGCGTCTTGATCAGGAACAACGCCATGAAGAAGATCAACGTGTAGTTGCCGGACAGCGGCTCGGAGTGCGACTCGGGCAGCTGGTCCCAGATCTTCCACATGAAGTCGATGCCGCCGAAGTGCGCGGCGACCGCGACGAACATCGCGATGCCCGCCGCGCCCTGGATGACGAACTGGCCGAAGTCGGTCAGCGCGTCGGCCCACAGGCCGCCCAGCACCGAGTAGACCATCGTGACGGCGCCGACGATGGTGATGCCCAGCCAGATCGGGACGCCCGCGAAGCCCTGCAGCAGCAACGAGACCGCGACCCACTTGGCCGCGATGTCCACGACCTTCAGCGCCGCGCCCGCCCACGCCATGATCTGCTGGGTCGGCACGTTGTAGCGGCGGGCCAGGTACTCCAGCGGCGACTTGACGCCGTGCTTGGAGCGCAGCCGGTTCCACGTGCCCGCCCACAGGAACGCGCCGATGCCGACACCGACACCGATCGTCAGCGCCCACCAGATGTAGACGGTCAGGCCGAGGCGGTAGGCCTCGGCGGCGAAGGCCACGAACATGACGGCGCTGTAACCGGACATGTGGTGCGAGATGCCGGACAGCCACCAGGGCATCTTGCCGCCCGCGGTGAAGAAGTCGGCGATGTTCTTGATGCGCCCGCGTGACCAGTAGCCGATCGCCACCATCACGAAGAAGTACCCACCGACGACGACCCAGTCGAGGGTTTCCATGAGGCCTCCACGAGTGTTCGGCCCACGGGTGGCAGCGCGTGTTCGAGCGGCGGCGGTGCGCGGCGTCCCACATGGGTGTGTGACGTACGTCTTACGAGGCCGTTGCGCCCGGCGGAAGGCCACGGACGGTCATTGAGTCACATTCGTGACTGTTGTTCACATACATGACAGAAGAGGGGTCGCGCGCACCCCTCAAGAACTCCCGCGGAACTGCGTCATGGCTGGTCGCCGGCGTGGTCGTACTCATATGCGAACCGGTGTCAACTTGCGTCCGCCCGTGCCAGGCGGGGACGGGCGCGCCCCCAGCCCCGCCCCTGGGCCGGGGGTCGCCCTCGTGGACCCGGTGCCCCTGTTCCGCGAAGGACTGGCCGCCGTGGTCCGGCGCACGCCCGCCATGCACTGGCTGGGCGCCACCGGGCACCTGCACACGGCGGTGCGGCTGCACGAGCGGCTGCGCCCCGACGTGCTGGTGGTGGACTCCGTCCTCGACCCGCAGGGCCACCTGGCCACCCTGCTGACCGGCAACGACTCGTCGCTGGTCGTGGTCTCCCTGGTCCGCGAGCCGCACCGGACGGCGAAGTTCGTGCGCTCGGCGCTGGCCGCGGGCGTGCGCGGGTTGGTGCCGCGCGAGGGCGACGTGAACGACGTGCTCCAGGCCATCGCCCGCACGCACGCCGAGCGCACCTACCTGGACCCGACGCTCGCGCCCCTGGCCGCCGGTTTCACCCCGACCGCCGAGGCGGGCACGCGCCGGACGCTGTCCCGCCGGGAGTACGAGGTGCTGCAGCTGATCGCGGACGGCATGGAGAACCAGGCGGTCGCGAACGAGCTGTACGTCTCGGTGGAGACCGTGCGCACGCACGTGAAGAACATCCTGCGCAAGCTCCGCGCCCGCGACCGGACGCACGCCGTGTCCCTCGCCTACCAGTCCGGTCTGCTCTCCGGTGGCGCCGTCCGCCCGGGTTGACCGGACCGGTCCGGAACACCGCAGCTCAGGCGCGTCTGATTCGCCACAACCCGATGGTCGGCCTTGCCGGGGTTACTGACAGGTAATACCCTGTTGTTACCGGTCAGTAGGGGGACCGCCCCGACCAGCATGGAGTGAGCGACGAGATGGGTCACTACAAGAGCAACGTCCGGGACCTCGAGTTCAACCTGTTCGAGGTCTTCAACGTGCAGGACCACCTCGGCACGGGGCCGTTCGAGCAGTCCGACGAGGACACCGCGCGCGGCGTGCTTGCCGAGCTCAACAACCTGGCGGTCGGCCCGCTGGCGGAGTCCTTCGCCGACGCCGACCGCAACCCGCCGGTCTTCGACCCGAAGACCCACTCGGCCACGCTGCCGGAGTCGTTCAAGAAGTCCTACCAGGCGGTCTGGGACGGCGAGTGGTACCGCCTGTCGCTGCCGAACGAGCTGGGCGGCTTCGGCATCCCGCCGTCGGTCCAGTGGGCGGCCT
Organism: Saccharothrix sp. 6-C; assembly: GCF_016695385.1. Taxonomy (NCBI): domain Bacteria; kingdom Bacillati; phylum Actinomycetota; class Actinomycetes; order Pseudonocardiales; family Pseudonocardiaceae; genus Saccharothrix; species Saccharothrix sp. 6-C. The sequence goes on from NZ_CP064192.1 coordinate 8,252,470, forward strand.
CCGAGCTGATCCTCGGCGCCAACCCGGCCGTCTACATGTACCTGGCCGGCCCGAACTTCGCCTCGGTCGTGTGGAAGAACGGCACCGAGCAGCAGCAGCGCTGGGCCGAGATCATGATCGAGCGCGGCTGGGGCGCCACCATGGTGCTGACCGAGCCGGACGCCGGCTCCGACGTCGGCGCGGGCCGCACGAAGGCCACGCTCCAGGACGACGGCACCTGGCACATCGACGGCGTGAAGCGGTTCATCACCTCCGCCGACCAGGACATGACCGAGAACATCATGCACCTGGTGCTGGCCCGCCCCGAGGGCCCCGGCATCGAGGCGAAGCCCGGCACCAAGGGCCTGTCGCTGTTCCTCGTGCCGAAGTGGCACTTCGACCCGGAGACCGGCGAGTCGACCGGTGAGCGCAACGGCGCCTTCGTCACCAACGTCGAGCACAAGATGGGCCTCAAGGTCTCGACCACGTGCGAGCTGACGTTCGGCCAGCACGGCGTCCCCGCCAAGGGCTGGCTGCTCGGCGAGGTGCACGACGGCATCGCGCAGATGTTCCAGGTCATCGAGTACGCCCGGATGATGGTGGGCACGAAGGCCATCGGCACCCTGTCGACCGGCTACCTCAACGCCCTGGCCTACGCCAAGGAGCGGGTGCAGAGCGCCGACCTGACCCGGATGACGGACAAGACCGCGCCGCGCGTCACCATCACCAACCACCCGGACGTGCGCCGCAGCCTGATGCTGCAGAAGGCGTACGCCGAGGGCCTGCGCGCGGTCTACCTCTACACCGCCACGCAGCAGGACAAGATCGCCCTGGGCGGCCCCGACAAGGAGCTGGCGGAGAAGGTCAACGACCTGCTGCTGCCGATCGTCAAGGGCGTCGGCTCCGAGCGCGCGTACGAGCAGCTGGCGCAGTCGCTGCAGACGCTCGGCGGCTCCGGCTTCCTGCAGGAGTACCCGATCGAGCAGTACATCCGGGACTCGAAGATCGACTCGCTGTACGAGGGCACCACCGCCATCCAGTCGCTGGACTTCTTCTTCCGCAAGATCATCCGCGACAAGGGCCAGGCGCTGGGCTTCCTCAACGGCGAGATCCAGGGCTTCCTGGACAACGAGGGCGGCAACGGCCGGCTCAAGGAGGAGCGGGCGCTGCTCAAGCGGGCGCTCGAAGACCTCCAGGGCATGCTCGGCGCGCTGGTCGGCTTCCTGACCAGCTCGCAGGAGGACGTCCGCAACCTGTACAAGGTCGGCCAGAACACCGTCCGCCTGCTGATGACCGCGGGCGACGTGCTCGTCGGCTGGCTGCTGCTGCGCCAGGCCGACGTGGCGCTGACCAAGCTGGACGGTCAGGTCTCGGCCAAGGACAAGGCGTTCTACGAGGGCAAGGTCGCGGTGGCGTCGTTCTTCGCCAAGTCCGTGCTGCCGGAGCTCACCGCCCGCCGCAAGATCGCCGAGGCCACCGACAACGCCCTGATGGACGTGGACGAGGCGTCGTTCTGACCCGGTCGACCACCCGGAATCGTCAGACCCTTCGGGCAGAATGAAAGCAGGGGTTCCCTTGGCGGGGACCCCTGCTTTGCCGTTGGGGCCGCACCGCTCCGGCGGTGAGGCATCCCGCTCCGGCGTCACCGGCCTTCGGCCCTCGCGGCGCGGGCGTCCCCGCGTCAGGAGTGCCTGGACGAGCCAAGGGCGACACCGGAGGTGCCGCCCTTGAGCCGTTCGTGCGAGCGCCGATCAGCCCTTGTGGGCCTTCGCGGCGGCGAAGCAGTAGGCGCCGAAGCCCAGGAACCCGACCGCGATGACCGCCAGCGCGAAGACGCCGTACGGCTGCGCGGCGAGCGTGTGCAGCGCCTTGTCCATCCCGCCGGACTCCGACGGGTCGGCGTTGATCGCGGCGAACGCGACCAGGATGCCGATCAGGACGTACGACGCGCCCTTGCCGATCCAGCCGATCCGGCCCAGCCGCTCGACCCACAACCGGGTGGCGGCGGGCAGCTCGGACATGTTCAGGTCGTCCTCGAAGGACTTCTTGACGCCCTTGCGCGCCACCATCACGCCGAGACCGATGACGAACGCCGCCACCAGACCGACCAGGACCTGCCCGAACGGCAGCGCGAGCACGCGCGCGGTCCACGCCTGGGACTGCTCGGTGCCGCTCTTCTGCGACGTGCCGGTCGCGTAGTTGATCGCGGCGATGCCGATGACCGCGCCGGTGACCGCGCGGCCGACCGAGCCGCACCGCCGGTAGAGGCGCTTGCGCTTCTTGGTCACCCACCCGTACCCGCCGGCGGCCATGCTGAGCTGCCACACCGCGAACGCGAACAGGCCGATGGCCAGGACCCACAGCAGGACCGGGCCCAGCGACGTCTGGGCCAGGGCGGAGACCGCGCCCTTCTGGTCCGTCTTCTCCCCGGTGTCACCCAGGACCACTTGCGCCGTCAACGCCGCCAGCAGGACGTGGACGAGCCCGTAACAGACCATCCCGGCGCGCCCCAGGAACTGCACGGCGGGATGTCTTCGCACCTCTTGCCCGGTGGTAGCCACGATCGGGTGATACCCAGTCGTGGCTACCGCGAACCGCGAGCCTCGCTCAGCCGCCCGGGGGCGGCGGCTCGCACACGATCTTGAACTGCGGGTCGTACCGGACGGTCCGGCTCTCCTGGCGGGACTGGCCGGTGCGCCGGTCGGTGATGGTGCGGGTGTCGGTGACGGAGAAGCCCGGCGCGCCGGCGCTCGGCTGGCAGTCCGGCTTGTCGACCTTGCGCTCCTGCGGCTGGGTCGGGTTGAACTCCGCGCTGGTCGACCCGCTCACGTCGTAGTTCTTGGTGCCCCACAGCACGATCCTGATGGTGGACGGGGTCCAGATCGTCTGGATCGCCACCCCGGTCTCGTCCGGGTTGGTGAACTTGATGTCGATCAGGCTGTTGCCCGCGCCGTCCATGAACACCGTGGCCTCGCGCCCCTTCGGGTACCGCGAGATCCAGTAGCTGTGCTCCTTGTGGCCCGCGTCTTTCATGCCCGCGTGGTAGGCCGCGTTGTAGAGCGTGGTGGCGAACTGCGAGATGCCGCCGCCGACCGCCTTGCCGGGCACGCCGTTCTCGATGATGCCCGCCTCGACGTAGCCCTGCGCGGTGCCGCGCGGACCGGTGTAGCTGTTGAGGCTGAACGTCTCGCCCGGCTTCACGATCGCGCCGTTGACCTTCTCGGCCACGACGCGGATGTTGGTGCCGGACGCGGCCACGAAGCCACCGGTCTGGAACTCGCCGATGATCTCCTTGATGCCCATCTTGTTCGCCTGCTCGGTGGTCACCTTCGCGGGCGTGTGCTTGTACTCGGCCTTGATCGCCCGCTCGTTGTCGCGCTTGAGCACGTCGAGGGCCGTGGCCAGGGTCTTCTCCCAGTCGACGCCGAGGCCGTCGACCGACTCCTTCACCACGGGCCGGCCGCCCTCGAACACGATCTGGGCGTCCTTGCCCTCCTTCTCCGTCTCCTTCAGCTGCGGCCCGGCGTGCTCGACGACCTTGGCCGGGTCGACCTTCGCGGTCAGGCCGCCGTCGTCGGCGGGCTCGAACACCAGCACGGTGGCCAGCTGCTCGGGCGTGAGCGTCGCGTCCTTGCCCTCGCCCTGGATGATCAGCGGCAGGGCGGTGGCGGGCTTGGCGACCTCGGCCAGCGCCTTCGCCACGCCTTCCTTGGTGGTCTTGACCGGGGTGGTGGCCACGGGCAGCTCGACCGTGCCGCCGTCGGCCCAGCCCGCGAGCAGCTTCTCCGACGCGCCGGCCACGTCCAGCTTCTGGCCCTGCTTCGGGTCGACCGCGACCGGGGTGGCGCCCTCGAAGCGGATGGCGCCCTCGGCGGGCTCGTGGTCGGTCTCGGCGCGCAGCGCCTCCAGCGCGGCCGACAGCTTGCCCGCGTCGCTGCGCGTGTCGAAGCCGACCTCGCGGGAGGTGAAGAACGAGGTGACGCGGGTGATCGGGGACAGCGGCTGGCTGCCCGCCCGGTCCAGCGTGGCGGTCCAGTCCAGCTCCAGGCCGGCGGCCTTGGGGTCGACGGCGGTCTCGACGTCGCCCGCGCGGGCCTTCACCGGAGCGGCCAGGCGGGGGCCGAGCTCGTCGCGCAGCTTCTGCTCCGCCTCGGGGTGGCTCAGGCCGCCGACGTCGACACCGGCCACGGTCACGCCGCGCGGCACGTTGCCGCCCGAGACGACCAGGTCCAGGCCGTAGAGGACGACCAGCACGCCCAGCACGGCGGCGGCGATCAGACCACCCTTGCGCAAGCGCTTGCGGCGGGCGTCGGCCTCGTCGGCCTCGGGGTCGCCGTCCACCATCACGGGGCCGTAGACGGTGGCCTCGGCGGGCTCCGGCTCGGGCGGTGTCACCGGCGCGGAGAACACCGTGGTGGCCTCCGACGGCGAGGGCGACGGGGCCGGCCTGCCGAAACCGCCGGGCGGCGTGGTGATCATCTGGGTCCGCTCGGCGGAGCCCGGCGGGGTGAGGGCGCGCGTCGGGTCGCCGGGCGGCGTGATGGCCCGGGTGGCGTCCACGCCCCTCGGCGGGGTGTGCGGCGCGTTGCGCGCCGGGTGCTGCTGCGTCACGTCGGGTGAGACGCCGGACGGGCCCGCCGCGTTGTCGCGGCCGTTCGACGGCGGCGTCACGTTGCGGACGGTGGCCGAGTGGTCCGGCTCCGCGTCCGGCTCCTCCTGCGGCCACGCGGCCTCCGCGGGCGCGCCCCCGGTGAGCTTCGTGGTCCGCTCCGAGGCGGTGCCCGACGGGCGGACCGGCTCCATGGCCTTGGTCCGCTCAGCGTCGTACTCCGGTCGCTGGTTCTCCGGCACCGCTCCCCCTCTTGCCACTCGCAAGGTCCTGGGACTGCTTACCCGAGCGCCGTCACGCGTCGATCACGTTTCGGGTGGCTCACAGGTCTCACCGCACTGGTCACAGGTAAAGCCCGGTCCCGTGGTCCGTCCGCTCGGTCGCGGTCGCGTGCACGTCCCGTTCCCGCATGACGAGGTAGGTGCCGCCCTGCACCTCGACCTCGAACTGGTCCTCCGGGTTGAACAGCACCCGGTCGCCGACCTTGACGTGCCGCACGTTCGTGCCGACCCCGAGCACGTCTCCCCAGGCCAGGCGCTTCGCCATCTGGGCGGTCGCCGGGATCACGATGCCGCCGCTGCTGCGGCGTTCGCCGTCCTCCGGCGAGATCCGCACCATCACGCGGTCGTGCAGCATCTGGATCTCGAGCTTGACATCGGGCACCAGCAGAGTCTAGATGCCTTCGTCGAGGCCACCCATCATCAGGGGTAGCCGCCGGGGCCCGTCCTTTACCACGCGGATCGGGACGCCCCAGTCCTGGCGGGCCAGCGTGCACGCCGGGTGCTCGACGGCCGGGTCGTCCGTGCAGCTCGCGGCCTGCGCGACGACGTGCAGGACGCCTTCGGCGAACCCTTCCGCGACGCGCAGCACGCGGACCAGGTCCGTGCCGACGCCCGCGCCTTCGACCAGCAGCCCGGGGGGCGAGCTGGTGATCTCCAGGCGGGTGGACGGGCCGAACCGGTCGTCCAGCTTCTGGCCGGTCGGCGGGGTGAACACGACCACGACCTCGACCTCGCCGGACGCGATCACCGACGGCGGCCGGCGCACCTGGTGCGCCTGCCCGCTGACCAGCTTCGCGCCGGGCGCGACCGGGCGTTCCAGGCGGTGGGCGGCGGAGGCGACGACGACCAGCTCGCCGTCGACCAGGACCGCGTCGGACGGCTCGGCGACGTCCGTGGCCAGGGTGGAGACCTCGCCGGTCGCCGGGTCGTAGCGGCGGATGGCGCCGTTGTAGGTGTCGGCGATCGCGACCTGGCCGCCGGGCAGGGCGGTGACGCCGAGCGGGTGCTGCAACAGCGCCTGGTCGGCCTGCCCGTCGCGGTGGCCGAAGTCGAACAGGCCCTTGCCGATGGCGGTGTGCACGGTGCGGTCGGCGTCGAGCCAGCGCAGCGCGGAGGTCTCCGAGTCGACCAGCCAGAGCCGGTCGCCGTCGGCGGCCAGGCCCGAGGTCTGGGCGAAGAACGCCTCCGCCGCCGGGCCGTCGTGCAGCCCTTCGACGGTGGTGCCGGCGAGGCGCTCGACGCGGCGCTCGCGCGGCTTGAACAGGCCGAGCGTGTGGTTGCCGGCCATGGCGACGACCACCCCGCCCGCGGGCTCCCACCAGGCGACGTCCCACGGGCTGGTGAGGTCGATCGCGTCGGCCGGGCCGTCGGTGGCGCCGTCGCGCCACTGCTCGCCGGTGCCCGCGACCGTGGTGACCTCGCCGGTGACGAGGTCGAGGCCGCGCAGCAGGTGGTTGACCGTGTCGGCGACGACCGCGTGGTAGCCGACCTCGGCGGCGACGTCGGCGGGCAGGAGCGCGATGCCCGCCGGTTCGGAGAAGGTGGGTTCGAGGCCGTCGCGGCGTCCGCGCTGACCGGTGCCGATGCGGCGGATCACGGTCTCGCCGTCGGTTTCCAGCTCGACCAGGCCGTGGTGCGCCGAGTCGCTGACCAGCAGGGTGTTGTGGCCGGTCAGGACCGCTTTCGCGGGGAAGCGCAGCTCGGTCTCGCGGGGCGGCGGGGCGACGTAGGGGCCGTCGCCCCGGTGCAGGGTGCCCTTGGCGTCGTGCTCGGCGACGACCTCGGACACGATCTGGCGCAGCGCGTCCAGGTGGCCCTCGCCGGAGGCGACGTGCACGACGTACCCCTCGGGGTCCACCAGCACCAGCGTGGGCCACGCCTTCACCGCGTAGTTCTGCCACGTCGTCAGCTCGGGGTCGTCCAGCACGGGGTGCTCCACCTCGTACCGCTCGACCGCCGCCTCCAGCGCCGCGGGCTCCGCCTCGTGGACGAACTTGGGCGAGTGCACGCCGACGGTGACCAGGACGTCGGCGAACTCGGCTTCGAGCGGGCGCAGCTCGTCGAGCACGTGCAGGCAGTTGATGCAGCAGAACGACCAGAAGTCGAGCAGCACCACCTTGCCGCGCAGGTCGGCCAGCCGGATGTCCCGCCCACCCGTGTTGAGCCAACCGCGGCCCACCAGTTCGGGGGCGCGGACACGGGCACGGCGTCGTTGTGCGGTCGTCACGTCCCGATCCAACACGACTCGGACACCGACCCTTTTCGGTGTCCACATCGTGGACGATCAGGGCGGGATCGCTAGCCGGGGCGGCGGACCGCGCGGGGGCCGAGCACGGCGGCGCCCAGGTCCGCGACGCGGTGGCGCAGGGCGCGGTCGGCGGTGACCACCGTGCACGGGCGCTGCGGCGGGTTGTCGCGGACCACGTCCACGATCGCGTCGTCGCCCGAACCGGCGGCGGAGACGACGCGGACACCGGGCACGGACTCGACGTGCCGCGCCCTGCCCTCGACCACGAGGACCACGTCCAGCGGGCCGGGCAGGTCCGGCAGGCCGTGCTCGGCCACGGCGACGAGGTCGTCGCGCAGGCGGGCGGCGGCGCTGGCGCGGTCACGCCACCAGCCGTCCGGGACGGAGCCGACGACGTTGGCCGCGTCCACGACCAGGAGCGGGTGCGTCATCGACCCATGCTCTCAGCAAACACTCATGACACTGTCGTACCCCGATGGCACCATGGAGTGGTCCATTGGGGGACAGACATGAACACGCAGGGGGACATAGTGATGATCAGGCGCGCCCGCAGGACGCCGGACGACACCTGGAACGGCTCGGCCACGACCAAGTAGCCGGACATGGGAAACCCCGCGGTGCTGCCAGGTCGGGGGTCCGACAGCATCGCGGGGTCACCTGGAACATCGATACACGATCGTGGTCCGTTACATCCCCTATAGGGTGTGACAGAGGTCACATTGTGACGTGACGAAGCCCTGCCGCGCGGGAGGTGCGGCAGGGCTTCGTCGTTCTCCTTCGCCGGTGCGCGGACGACGGGGCGGCGCACCCGGTGTCGATCGGGTGGTCGTCACGCGCGCCGGAGGAAGGTCCCCCCTCAGCGGAGGGTCGTCCCCTGAGCCTGGGCGATCGCCATCAGCTCGTGGCGCATGGCGGGGGTGGGCGCCATGTCGATCGCACGGGCGACAGCCTTGCGGTTGCGAGCCTCGACACGACGAGCGCGGAGCTTCGCAGTGAAGTTCATCGGGGGTTCATCCCTCTCAAAGGTTCTCTTCGGTGTGTGCCTCAAGTATGCACCCTCGCACGGGCAGATGCACCCGATTATCCGGTGAGGTGCCGCACATACCGGCGAATCGTCGGTGACTACCGCATAGCCCCCGATGATTCGCCTGCCGTACCCCTGCGGGGCCGGATGCGTGCCAGTCAACTCTCTAGCGTGCGCGCCAGATCACCCAATGCAACCGCAGAGAACACCCGACCGCAGGTCAGCGCACTCGTCAGTCCTCGCGGCCGAGCAGGAACCGGCCGAAGTGGGGCACGGTGAACGCGATCTGCCCGCGCTCGGCCGAGTACACGAGCCCCTTCTTGATCAGGCTGTCCCGGGCGGGCGACAACGACGACGGCTTGCGCCCCAGGAGGTCGGCCACCTGCGCGGTGCTCACGCCCGCGTCCTTGCCGTCGGTCAGCTCCGCCATCGCCCGCAGGTACTCCCGCTCCGCCGGCGTCGCCCGCTCGTAGCGCGACCCGAAGAACCCCACCGCCAGCTCGGCGTCCGCCTCCGGCGCGGCCACCGCCACGTCCACCGCGGTGATCGGGTCGGCCGGCGCCGCGTCCCACGCCGCCTTGCCGTAGGCCTGGATGAAGTACGGGTAGCCGCCGGAGGCGTCGAACAGCGCGGCCAACGCCTCGGGCTCGATGCCCGCACCCTCGCGGTCCACCGGCGCGAGCACGGCGCGGTCGGCGTCCTCCCGGCTCAACCGGTCGATCCGCACGTACCGGAACAACCGCTCCGAGTACGACTTCGACGCCGACAGCACGGCGGGCAGGTGCGGCAGCCCGGCGCCGACCACGACCAGCGGCGCGCCCGACTGCGACAGCTCGTGGCACGCCGCGCACAACGCCGAGACGTCGTCCGCCGGCACGTCCTGCATCTCGTCGATCAGCAGCGCGACACCCGTGCCGACGTCCTGCGCCAGCTCCGCGACCTCGGTGAACAGCTCCACCAGGTCGATCTCGATGTCGCCGGAGTCCGCCCGGCCCACCGCCGCGGGCACGTCGATGCCCGGCTGCCACCGGTCGCGCAGCTTCGCGTCCTCGGGGTTGGACCGCAGCGCGAACGCCTTCAGCACGCCGAGCACGGACTCCACCCGGTCCGGCGCGCGGTGCCGCACGGCCAGGTCGCGGATCGCCCGGTGCAACGCGGCCGACAGGGGGCGGCGCAACCCGGCCTCGGGCCGCGCCTCGACCTTCCCCGCGCCCCAGCCGCGCTTGAGCGCCATCGACCGCAGCTCGCCCAGCAGCACGGTCTTGCCCACGCCGCGCAGGCCGGTGAGCACGAGGCTGCGTTCCGGCCGGCCGCGCGCGACCCGTTCCAGCACGACCTCGAACGCGCCCAGCTCCTTGTCGCGCCCCGCCAGCTCGGGCGGCCGCTGGCCGGCTCCGGGGGCGAACGGGTTGCGCACCGGGTCCATCCTCGGACGGTATCGAGGTGTCTAGAGCCGATCCAATACTCACGCCGTGTCGACCGGTATTCGTCAATCTAGTGTTGAAGCTATATAGCGCTATCGAGTGACATCGCCGGTAGCGTCGTGCCATGGCTGAGGTGGTGACGAAGGGCGTCGGCAAGGTCGAGCGGACCGCCGACCGCGCCGAGGTGCAGGTGAGCTTCGAGACGCTGGGTTCGACGCGCGACGAGGCGGTGCGGCTGCTGACCGCGCGGATCGCCGAGGTGGAGCCGGCGCTCGGCCGGCCGGGCGTCGAGGTGCGGTCGCGGCAGCTCAACGTGCACGACAACTGGGACGGCAGGCGTCGCTCGGGCAGCCGCGCCATGCAGAACTACGTGGTGCGGGTCGACGACGTCACCGGGCTCGACGGGCTGCTGGGCGCGCTCGTGACCGCCGAGCCGACGTGGCTGAACGGGCCGACGTGGCAGCTCAAGGACGACGTGGAGGCCGTCCGGGAGGCGCAGGGAGAGGCCGTGCGCGACGCGCGGCGGCGGGCCGAGGGCTATGCGGAGGCCCTCGGCGCGCGGCTGGGTCCGCTGCACCGGCTGACCGACGGTGACGCCGAGGCGTGGGCCGCCGAGTCGAACCGGATGATGGCGGCCGGGTTCGGCGGCGCGCCGGGCGTGCCGCCGCAGATGGACCAGCTCAACCTGGAGGCGCAGCGGATCGTGGTCACGGTCCGCTGCACGGCCGCGTGGACCCTCCTCGACTGACGCCCCGCGGTGTGCTGAGCGTTCAACTCGGGTGTTCCGAACGCAGGACACGCGTGTCCTGAACGTAGGACACGCGCGGTCTGGAGGGTCAGCTGCTCGACTTGGGGTCGGCCAGCTCGACCACGACGGAGCGGTTGCGGGCGGCGGCGTCGGGGATCAGGTCGCCCGCGTCGTCGAGGTCGACGGCCAGCGGCGAGGTGAAGCCCGCACCGAACACCTCGGTGAACGCCGCCCGGCTCACGCCGAGCTCCACCAGCGTCGACACCACCCGCTGGCCGCGCCGCCGGGTCAGGTCGGCCGCCGCCTCGGCCGACACCGTGCTGGCCGTGCGGGCGATGACCCGCGCGGTGGTGCGGCCGTCGAACTTCTTCGCCACCTCGGCCAGCACCTCCCGCGCCCCCGGCGCGAGCTCGTCGCTCCAGGCCTTGAACAGCACGGCGCTCGGCAGGTGCACCAGCCCGTCCTGGTGCACGACCTGGCCCACGTCCACGACCGGCACGTCGGCCCGGCCGATCGACGCGCCGCCGGGCACCGGCTCGGTGTCGTGCGTGCAGCTCTTCGCGCCGAACTTCGCGCAGATCCCGAGCCACACCCCGACCAGCGACTCCCGCGCGGCGGGCGGCAGCTGCGGCTGGTCGCCGGCCACCTGGCCGAGCCCGGAGAAGATCACGTCCTTGCCGGTCAGCTCGGGCAGGGTGTCGTCCGGCACCGACGCCACCACGGCGGCCACGTCGAAGTCCAGCCCGAGCCGGGTCAGGTCGAGCGGCTCGGTGGTCTGCAACCCGCTGCTCTGCAGCACGAGCACCGCCGGCCCCGCCGTCGAGGCCATGTCCGCCAGCACCGACAGCGGGTCGAGGTCGCCGCTGCTGCCGCCGAGCCCGCTGAGCTGACCGGTGAGCCGGGCCAGGTTCTGCTCGAAGCCGAGCTCGCGCAGCGCCGAGTCGCTCTCGACGTCGTTGCCGTCCCGGACGGTGAAGTCCTCGTCCGAGTAGGCGCTGCCCGAGTCCTCGCCCTGCCGGTACACGACGACCCTGGTCGCGCCCTGGTCGACGGCCTCCGACAGCCGCTCGACGACGGTCCTGGTGAGTTCGACCCGGGGCTCGTTGGCCGACGCGGTCACCCCGATGCGCACGGTGGTGGCTTCGCGGGGAGCCTCCCCGCAGGCAGCACAAGCCGCCGCCACCAGCACGACTGCGGCGAAGAGCCGTGAGTGGTTCATGCATTGGAAACGGAATGAGAACGCGTTGTGTTACCAATAACACCCGTTCGGCCTAACGGAGGCGTCAACGCTCCACGATCGCCGTAACGCCCTGACCACCCGCCGCACAGATCGAGATCAGTCCGCGACCCGAGCCGCGCTCCGCCAGGAGCTTCGCCAGCGTGGCCACGATCCGCGCGCCGGTCGCGGCGAACGGGTGCCCGGCGGCCAGCGACGAGCCGTTGACGTTGAGCTTCGCCCGGTCGATCGGGCCGAGCGGCGCGTCCAGCCCGAGCCTGCCCTTCGCGAAGTCCGCGTCCTCCCACGCCTTCAACGTCGCCAGCACCTGGGACGCGAACGCCTCGTGGATCTCGTAGAAGTCGAAGTCCGCCAGCGTCAGCCCGGCCCGGGCCAGCATCCGAGGCACCGCGTAGGCGGGCGCCATCAGCAGTCCCTCGCCGCCGTGCACGTAGTCGACCGCCGCCGTCTCGGTGAACGTCAGGTAGGCCAGCACCGGCAGGTTCCGCGACGCCGCCCACTGTTCCGACGCCAGCAGCACGGTCGACGCGCCGTCGCTGAGCGGCGTGGAGTTGCCCGCCGTCATGGTCGCGCCGTCGCCGCGGCCGAACACCGGCTCGAGCCTCGCCAGCTTCTCCACCGACGAGTCCGGCCGCAGGTTCTGGTCCCTGGTCAGCCCGAGGTGCGGCGTGACCAGGTCGTCGAAGAACCCCCGGTCGTACGCGGCGGCGAGGTTGCGGTGGCTGGCGGCGGCCAGCTCGTCCTGGTCCTCGCGCGTGATGCCCCACTCGCGGGCGGTGATCGCCGCGTGCTCGCCCATGGACAGCCCGGTGCGCGGCTCGCCGTTGCGCGGCACGTCCGGCACGACGTGCCGGGGCCGCAGCTTCAGCGCCGCCTTGAGCTTCGCGCCCGCGCCGCGCGCCCGGTTGAACTCCAGCAGGACGCCGCGCAGGTCCTCGTTCACGCCGATCGGCGCGTCGCTGGTGGTGTCCACGCCGCCGGCCACGCCGACCTCGATCTGCCCGAGCGCGATCTTGTTCGCCACCGCGATCACGGCCTGCAAGCCGGTGCCGCACGCCTGCTGGAGGTCGTAGGCGGGCGTCTCGGCGGACAGCCTGCTGCCCAGCACGGCCTCGCGGACCAGGTTGAAGTCCCGGCTGTGCTTGAGCACCGCGCCCGCGACGACCTCGCCGAGCCGTTCGCCCCGCAGGCCGAACCGGCTGACCAGGCCGTCCAGGGTCGCGGTGAACATGTCCTGGTTCGACGCCGCGGCGTAGGGGCCGTTCGAGCGGGCGAACGGGATGCGGTTGCCGCCGAGGATGGCTACTCGGGCCATGTCGTCCTCCAGGGTGTGGCCGATGGGTGCGTGCAAGGTCAATGCTAGCTACTCATCAGTAGACTTACTAGCGAGTAGGGAGTGTGATGTCCGCATGGATCGTTACCAGTCGTTCGCCAGGTCCGGCCTCGGGCGGTTCGTCGTGGGCAAGCTAGGTCTGCCCGACCCTCACCCGTTGCGCCGCCACTCGCCCGGCAAGCCCCCGTTGGACGGACCCGTCCTGGTCGGCGGTGGCGGCCGGCTCGCCGACGCCGTCCGCGCGGCGGTGAAGTCCGCGGGCCTCGACCTGGCGCCCGACCCCGACGGCACGGGCCGCGGCGCGGCGGACGGCGAGCGGTACGGCGCGCTGGTGTTCGACGCGTCCGGCATCGACTCCGTCGAGCGGCTGCGCGAGCTGTACGAGTTCTTCCAGCCGGTGATCCGCTCCCTCGGGCCGTGCGGCCGGGTCGTCGTCTTCGGCACGCCGCCCGAGCAGGCCGGGTCGCAGATCGCGCAGCGCGCGCTGGAGGGCTTCACGCGCAGCGTCGGCAAGGAGCTCAAGCGCGGCGGCACGGCCCAGTTGGTGCAGGTCGCGCCCGGCGCCGAGACCGCGATCGAGTCCACCGTGCGCTTCCTGCTCTCGGGCCGCTCGGCGTACGTGTCCGGCCAGGTGGTGCGGATCGGACCGGCCGACGTCGAGCCGCCCACGGACTGGGACCGGCCGCTGGCCGGGAAGGTCGCGCTGGTCACGGGCGCGGCCCGCGGGATCGGCGCGGCGATCGCCGAGGTGCTGGGACGCGACGGCGCCGCGGTGGTGTGCCTGGACGTGCCCGCGCAGGGCGACGAGCTGTCCGCGGTGGCCAACCGGGTCGGCGGCACCGCGCTCCAGCTCGACATCACCGCGCCGGACGCGCCCGCGCGGATCGTCGAGCACCTCGTGCGGCGGCACGGCGGCGTGGACGTGGTCGTGCACAACGCGGGCATCACGCGCGACCGCACCCTCGGGCGGATGGACGCCGACCGGTGGGACGCCGTGGTCGCGGTGAACCTGGCGTCGCAGGAACGGGTCAACGAGGCCCTGCTCGCCGCCGACGCGGTGCGGCCCAACGGGCGGATCGTCGGCGTGTCGTCCATCGCGGGCATCGCGGGCAACGTCGGCCAGACCAACTACGCCACCACCAAGGCGGGGGTGATCGGCATGGTCGACTCGCTGTCGCGGCGGGTCGAGGGCCGGGCCACCGTGAACGCGGTCGCGCCCGGCTTCATCGAGACCAGGATGACCGCCGCGGTGCCGCTGGTCATCCGCGAGGCCGGGCGGCGGATGAACAGCCTGTCGCAGGGCGGCCTGCCGGTGGACGTCGCCGAGGCGATCGCCTGGTTCGCGCACCCGGCGTCGGCCGGGGTGACCGGCAACGTCGTGCGGGTGTGCGGGCAGAGCCTGCTGGGGGCGTGATGGCGAACCTGACCCTGCTCTACGCCAAGGCCGCGCTCACCGGGTTCACCCGGCGCGGCGACGCGCTGCCGCCGTCCTCTTCGGACGTCGAGGTGACCGTCGACCCCGGGCGCCTGGCCCGGTACAACCGGGTCTGCGGCTTCGGCGCGCGCGACGAGCTGCCGATCACCTATCCGCACGTGCTGGGGTTCGAGTCGCAGCTCAGGCTGATGACGGGCCCCGGTTTCCCGTTCCCGCTGCCCGGCCTCGTGCACGTGGCCAACCGGATCAGGCGGCGCCGGCCGCTGCGGGCGTCCGAGCCGCTGTCGCTGCACGTGGCGCTGGCCGACCTGCGGCCCCACGAGCGCGGGCGCCAGTTCGACGTGGTGACCACCGCGTCGGTGGACGGCGAAGAGGTGTGGGTCGATGTGTCGACTTATCTCCGCAGGGAAGGCAGGACGGCGAAGGAACCGGCGGCCCGGGCCGAACCGCCCGAGCCGACGGCCCGGTGGCGGCTGCCGGCCGACCTCGGGCGGCGGTACGCGGACGCGTCCGGCGACCGCAACCCCATCCACCTGCACCCGCTGACCGCCAAGGCGTTCGGCTTCCCCCGGGCCATCGCCCACGGGATGTGGTCGAAGGCGCGGTGCGTGGCCGCGTTCGAAGGACGGCTGCCCGACGCCTACGAGGTCGACGTGCGGTTCAAGGCGCCGATCCCGCTGCCGGGCGAGGTCGACTTCTCCGCCGCGCCCGCGGACGGCGGTTGGCGGTTCGCGCTGTGGTCGGACCGACCGCACCTGGAAGGCGTGATCAGCGGCTGACGTTGTCGGCCAGCGTGCGCAGGAGGACGCGCAGCCGGGCGGTGTCCTCCTCGCCCAGGTCCATCGCCTCGCCCATCGCGGGCGGCACGTCCTTGGCGCGCTCCCGCAGCCGGTCGCCCTCGTCGGTGAGCACCAGCCGGACCGAGCGCTCGTCGTCGGGACGGCGCTCGCGGCGGATCAGCCCCGCCGCCTCCAGCCGCTTGAGCAGCGGGGACAGGGTGCCGTAGTCGAGCTGGAGCGCGGCCGCGACGTCCTTGACCGGCACCGGGCCGCGTTCCCACAGCACCAGCAGCACCAGGTACTGCGGGTAGGTCAGGCCGAGGTCGTCCAGCAGCGGCCGGTACCGCGCGGTGACCGCCCGCGAGGCCGCGTAGAGCGCGAAGCAGAGCTGGTCGTCCAGGTCCAGGCTGAAGTCCCGCATGTGCGTCCCTCCCCTTGTGAGCGAGACCACGATACACCTGCACCCATTTAGATTGTGCACGATCTAATCGGGAGCTATGTTTTTGGTAGTCCGGTTCGACCGCACGACACCGAGGAGCCCGAGATGACCGTCCTGGAACCGGCCGCCGCCGAGTTCGCCGCCGCGACCGCCACCCCGCCGTACCTGTTCGACCTCGGCCCGGTCGAGGGCCGGCAGGCCGTGGACGGCGTGCAGGCCGGCGAGGTCTTCAAGCCCGAGGTCGACGAGGAGTGGGCGAGCGTCGGCGAGGTGCCCGTCCGGATCGTCCGGCCGGCCGGCGCGACCGGCGCGCTGCCCGTCGTCCTCTACGTCCACGGCGCCGGCTGGGTGTTCGGCAACGCCAAGACGCACGACCGGCTGGTGCGCGAACTGGCCGTCGGCACGGGCGCGGCCGTGGTGTTCCCCGACTACAGCCTCTCGCCCGAGGCGCACTACCCCGTCGCGCTGGAGGAGAGCTACGCCGTCGCCCGGTGGATCGTCGCCGAGGGCGCCGCGCGCGGGCTCGACGCGTCGCGCCTGGCCGTGGCGGGCGACTCGGTCGGCGGGAACATGGCGGCGGCGCTGACCCTGCTCGCCAAGGAGCGCGGTGACGTGGCGTTCAAGCAGCAGGTGCTGTTCTACCCGGTGACCGACGCGTCGTTCGACACGCCGTCGTACCGCGAGTTCGCCGAGGGCTACTTCCTGCGCCGCGACGCGATGCAGTGGTTCTGGGACCAGTACACGACGTCCGAGGCGCAGCGCGCGGAGATCACCGCGTCACCGCTGCGGGCCACCGCGGAGCAGCTCACCGGCCTGCCGCCGGCGTTGGTGATCACCGCCGAGGCCGACGTGCTGCGCGACGAGGGCGAGGCGTACGCGAACAAGCTGCGCGAGGCCGGCGTGCCGGTGACCGCGGTGCGCTACCAGGGCGTGATCCACGACTTCGTGATGCTGAACGCGCTGCGCGAGACCCACGCCGCCGAGGCCGCCATCGCCCAGGCCGTGGCCGTGCTCAAGAGCGCGTTGGCCTAGGCGTCCCCCTCCGGGTCGGAGCGCCGCGACGGCGGGTGCCACACGTCGCCCGCCACCAGGTCCCCGAAACCCATCCACACCAGGTTCATGAGCCGGGCGGCGACGACGCCGGCCGGCTCCTGGGGGTTGTCGAGCCACCAGTCGGCCAGCGACTCGCCCGCCCCGACCAGGGCCGCGGCCAGCGACTCGGCCTCCTTGTCGCCCGCCCGCGGCACGGTGGTGAAGTCCGACGAGTGCACCAGCAGCGCCGCCACCAGGCTGATCGCCCGGCCGCGCATGTCGGCCAGCTCCTCGGCGAACGGACCGCCCTGCGAGGACGCCTGCCGGTGCAGGACCTGCCAGCTCGCGCGGTTCTCGCCGACGAACCCGAAGAACGCCCGCAACCCGCTCCACAGCTGGACGTCCGGCGGCTCCTCGGCCTCGACGCCGGTCGCGATCGCCTCCATCATCCGGGTCGCCTCACGGCGGATGCAGGTGGCGAACAGCTCCTCCTTGGAGCCCAGGTAGGCGTACAGCATCGGTTTGGAGATGCCCGCGACCTCGGAGATCTCGTCCATGGACGCGGCGTGGAACCCCAACCGCGAGAAGACGTCCACCGCGGCGTCCATGATCTGCCGCTCGCGCACCGCGCGTGGCAGTCTCTTGGCCCGACCCGAGCGAACCGGTTGCTCTGCGTGCATCGCACCCCCTGGATGGCTGGGACAAGATTACTCTGAGCCCCTTGCCGCCTTACCTACTGGCCAGTAGGCTTACCTGCCAGTAGGTAGCGGAGGTGCCACATGACCATCGACCTCACCACCGAGGCGATCGCGAAGCTCGACCCGCAGGAGCTGATCTCGACGCTGCGGAAGGTCGATCCGGGCGACCCGGCGCTCAAGGACGTCGACATCGACGTCATCGCGCGCGGCATCGACCCGAAGAAGCTCGGCCGGGACGAGTTCGCCGACCTGCTCGACGCGCTGGGCGCGCTGGCCGACGGCGGGGCCGACCTCGACCTGGCCCGGATGGACCCGCAGAACTTCGCGCGGATCATCTCGCGCGCGTCCAAGGACCAGGTCGAAGCCGTGACGTCGCGGCCCGGCCTGCGCGAACGCGTGCTGGACGAGGTGTTCCGCCGCATGGAGGCGCACTTCCGCAGCGAACGCGCGGGCGCCACGCGCGCCGTCGTGCACTTCCGGCTGACCGGCGGGTTCGACGGCGACGACGTGTACGAGGCGATCATCGAGGACGCCGCGTGCACGATCAACAAGGAAGAGACCCGTGACCCCAGGGCCGTTGTCACGTTGGGACCGGTGGAGTTCCTGAAGCTCGCGACCGGCAACGCGTCGGCGCCGGTGCTGTTCATGACCGGCAAGCTGAAGGTCAAGGGCGACCTGGGCTTCGCGGCCGGGTTCATGAGCTTGTTCAACATTCCGAAGGCGTGAGGGGACCATGGGCGGTTTTTCGCTGGAGCTCAACGAGGACCAGGTCGACCTGCGCGAATGGGTGCACGGCTTCGCGAAGGACGTGATCCGGCCCGCGGCGGCGGAGTGGGACGAGCGCGAGGAGACGCCGTGGCCGGTGATCCAGGAGGCGGCGAAGATCGGCCTGTACGGGTTCGAGTCGCTGGCCACCTGGTTCGCCGACCCCATCGGCCTGTCGCTGCCGATCGCCACCGAGGAGCTGTTCTGGGGTGACGCCGGCATCGCGCTGGCGTTGATGGGCACCGGGTTGGCGGCGGCGGGGATCTTCGCGTCCGGCGCGCCCGAGCAGCTCGCCGAGTGGGTGCCCGAGTGCTTCGGCACGGAGGACGACCCCAAGCTGGCGGCGTTCTGCGCGTCCGAGCCGCAGGCGGGCTCCGACGTGGCGGGCTACCGGACGCGGGCGGTCTACGACGAGGCCACCGACGAGTGGGTGCTCAACGGGCAGAAGGCGTGGGCCACCAACGGCGGCATCGCCAACGTGCACGTGGTGACGGCGGTCGTCGACCCGGCGCTGGGCGCGCGCGGCCAGGCCGGCTTCGTCGTGCCGCCGGGCACGCGCGGGCTGTCGTCACCGGGGAAGATCAAGAAGCACGGGATGCGGGCGTCGCACACGGCGGACGTGTTCCTGGACGACGTGCGCGTGCCCGGCCGGTGCCTGCTGGGCGGCAAGGAGAAGCTGGACGCCCGGCTGGCCCGTGCCCGCGAGGGGCAGAAGGCCGGCGGGCAGGCGGCGATGGCGACGTTCGAGACGACCCGCCCGACCGTCGGCGCGATGGCGGTGGGCGTCGCGCGCGCGGCGTACGAGTACTCGCTGGAGTACGCGAAGGACCGCTCCGCGTTCGGCCGCAAGATCATCGAGAACCAGTCCATCGCGTTCGACCTGGCGAACATGAAGATGGAGATCGACGCCGCCCGCCTGCTGGTCTGGCGGGCGGCCTGGATGGGCCGCAACAACGTCCCGTTCACCGCGGGCGAGGGCTCGATGTCGAAGCTCAAGGCGGGCGAGGTCTCCGTGTGGGCGACGGAACGCGCGATCCACATCCTGGGCGGGGCCGGGTACACGCGCGAGCACCCGGTGGAGCGCATGCACCGCGACGCGAAGATCTTCACCATCTTCGAGGGCACGTCGGAGATCCAGCGGTTGGTGGTGGCCAGGGCCATTTCCGGGATGCACATCAAGTGAGTTGATCTCCCCAGGCCGTCGTCAGGCCGTCTGGGAGGTGGACGGGGTCTTCGGGACGCGGAAGACCCCGTCCACTGCTTTGCGGGCGCGTTCGTGGCTGGACGGCATCAGGTGCGTGTAGGTGCGGAGGGTGAAGCCGGGGTCCGCGTGGCCCAGGTACTCCGCCAGTTCCTTGATGGAGACGCCCTGCGCCAGGAGGACGGACGCATACAGGTGCCGCATGGCGTGCATGCCATCCTGCCGCTTGGCGTAGGTCAGCCCGGCCTGCTTGAACGCGGGCACCCAGACGACCTTGTTGAACAGGTCGCCGTTCCACGGCTTGCCGTCGTCGCGGACCATGAGCAGGTCGACCGTCGCTGGGTCACCGTTGGGCCGATCCCAGGGCAGCGTCACCGAGGTCGGCGGGAACATGTCCAGGTAGGCGTCAACGGCTGCCAGGACGCCTCTCGACAAGGGCACCTGGCGCGTCTTGTTCCGCTTGGGCAGCGAGAACACCAACGTGCGGTTGATCATCCTGACCTGGCGCTGGACGTTGATCACCATGGCGTCCCGGTCGATGTCGTCCGGCGAGAACGCCAGGATTTCGCCCTGCCGCAGGCCACAGCCAGCACCGAGCGGAGCCGTGATCTTGAAGCGCGGGTCCAGGGCCATCTGAAGCTTGTGGACCCGCGATTCCGCCCACGGTACGACCTTGCGTGACGACCGCTGAGGCCGCTTGATGCTGTTGACCTTGCACGGGTTGCGGTGGATGCGCCTGTCGTCCACGGCCGAGTTCATGATCGAGGACAGCGTCTCGAACAGCACGGCCTGATAGGTCGGCCCGAGGCCCTTCTCCTGCATGTCGCCCAGCCAGTCACGGACGAGCTGGGGAGTGATCGCGCCGACCTGGCGGTGCCCGAAGAACGGGTACACCTGACTGCGGAGCCGACTCTCGATCGTCTGCCTGGTGGCCACATCCGCCGAGTAGCCCTTCAGCCAGCTCTCCGCCTGGGCTTTGAACAGCACCTTTCCCGCGTTGGGGTCGATGTACTTCCCCTCGCGCTTGTCCGACTCCATTTCGATGAGGAAGTCTTCGGCCTTCTTCTTCTGCCGATCTGGGAAGCTCTTGGACCGCTCGACGCCATCCGGGTCGACATACCGCACCTTGTACCGCAGGCCGACGCCGTACAACGAGGTCTTGACCTTGGTGACCTGCTCAGTCACCGGGTCTTTGACCTCCTTCCACCAACGATCTTGAACATGCCCCATGGCACACCTCTCCCGTGTGTCGAATTGCCGAAATAGCTAGGCCGCGTCGAGGTCCAGGCCCTCGAACCACTCGCGGACCTTGGCCGGGTCCCACCGCAGGTGTTTGCCGACCTTCCGAGCCGGAGGCCCGTAGTTCTTGCTGCGCCAGCCACGAATGGTGTGCACCGGCACGCCGAGGAAGGCTGAGAGATCGTCAACGCCCCACAGCCGGTCGAACTCGTTCCCGCTCATTGCCGTCCCCCTCCCCACGTCTCAGGCCGCTTGTGGAACTGCCGAAAGATCGGGCGGTGCACCGCTGGCCGCCAGCAAGGCCCGGTCGTACTCCGCCTTCCAGGTCACGCGCTGGGCGATGGCGTGCATGAGCAGGTGCGCCCGAGGTGGCACGTTGGGGTCACCGGGCCGGACCTTGTGCCACACGAGCTGGGACGCGTCGGGTTCCGGCTTCTCGATGCCCACGGCCTTCAGCGCCTCGATGACGAACCGCTTCCGGTCGGCCCGGTGATCGGCCAGCGTCTTGCCCGACCACTTCCGCGACACCAACACCCGCCGACCAGGCAGGCCGAGCGTGGTCCGCCGATGTGCCCGCCCCTTGCAGTGGCCCGGAGTGGTCCGGGAGCCGACACCGCGCGGTTGGACGCCGTAGAGGAGCCAGACCGGGCAGCGATCGGAGCAGGGCGTCACAGCGAGCTCGTCCGCTAGTCGGTCAGCGTGTCGGCGCTGGCGGTCGGTGGACTGCTCGACCACTTCACCAATGGACTTGGTGAGGTACTTGGTCAGGTAGCCGATGTGGCGTCCGGCCTCTTCCGAGCCGCCGAGAATGCCCTTGGAGTGCACCTGCCGGCCGAAGGTCACCACGTGCGCCGGCTCCTCCACGGCCTCGACCGCATCGGCCCAAGCCGTCAGTGGCTTGCGCGTGTCCGGGTCGACGAACGCTTCCTCCCGCGCGTCCCAGACCGGCAGGTGGTCGCCGCCATAGAGCCGTTCGTCGTGGTTGGGCCACCAGACCTGGTGGTAGGTGGCAGCGGTGACCAGCCGGATGATCTCGTGGGGGATCGAACCGCGGATTGCCGCATGAAGGTGTGGCGCCGCTCGCTTCTGGGGTTCGACCGTGGCGAAGTACTGCACGTCCCACCCGACGACCCGCCGCAGGTTCTGCCACCACCGGTCCACCAGCGAGGCGAAGTGCACCGCGTCCCGAGCCGCCCGCCGGTAGTCATACGTGTCCGGGTCGACCGGAGTCCCGTCATCACGCACGCGCCCGTAGGTGTCCAGAGTGAGCGTGACGAACATCGAGGGCCGGAAGCCTCCCGCGTACTCCCGGCCCACCGTGCGCTTCTCGACCCGCCGCCGAGGCAGGTTCGGCGCGTCTTGCCGCCGCCTCGTGGACCGCTTCACCGGCCGCTTCGACGGTACGTCGGGCGAAGGGAAGCGGCCCCGGACGCCGAGTTGCCGAAGTTCCGCGTCGACCGAGTGAATCTCCTCCCGCAACTCGTCCGCGTCACCGGCCGCCCCGACGTCGACCGCCTCCCGGTACGCCTTGACCAGATCGGCCCGGAACGTCAGCAGCTCCTTCTGGTCCTCGGTCGGCGCGGTCGGGGTGAAGTCGGGTTCCTCGGCCATGTGCCAGCCCTCACGGCACTGAGCCATCCGCAACGCCTTGGCCTTCTTCGCGCACGGCGCACAGACACTCTCGACCGTCGACCCGCAGGGCACGGCGACGTAGCGGACTTCGTAGGTGGCACGGTCCTCGACCTCCATCGTGAACGGCCGCACGCACACGCCGTGCTGCTCCGCCGCAGCCTTGACCACGTCCAGCGCCATCGGCTGACGCATCCGCTCAGCCCGCGTACCCGTCGTCACGCCGCCACCTCCTCGGCACCGTCCGGCTTGGTCGGGAACGGCCGCACCTCGGCAGGCCGGAAGTAGTCGCGCAGCGTCGCCAGGTCCGCATCGGTGACGTGGAAGGCCCGAGCCCGGTCCGGTTCCCGCTGACCGTCCTGCTTGACCCAGGCGACACCGGGCGTGTTCTCGCTGATCTCGTGAGCCGCCGCCCCACGCTGGCGAACACCATCGCCAAGCACCATGTCCACCTGCTGTGGCTCATCGAGCCGCAGGGCAACGCGGGTGCTGAACAGGTGCCGGAAGGAGACGACCTCCTTGCGCGGGTCCTGGACCAGGCCGACGAGCACGTAGCCCGGAGCCCGTCCCTGGGAGGCGATCGTCTGCACAGCTCGTGCCGCACGTTCCCGGAGCTGCTTGTCCGTCTGGTAGGCGATGACGTCCGCCAGCTCGTCCACGATGAGCACGGTCAACGGCTCACCGGTGTCCCGAGCCCACAGCCGCCGAATGCCCCGGTATCGCGCCGCCCGTTCCTTCACCTCAGCGGCGATTTCCTCCAGCAGCTCGACCGCGTCCGCGCCGCTGCCGAACACCAAGCGATCGAAGGCGTCGGGCACCTGGCCCAGCTCCATGCCGCCCTTGGGGTCGATCCCGACCAGGCGAACCAGTCCCGCCCGAACCGCCGGCGCGAGCTGCCACACGATCGACCACAACACCGAGCCCTTACCGGCACCAGGCACGCCGACCACGAGCACCTGAGACCCGAGCAACCGCAGCCGCCACGGCTTACCGGTCTCCGTCCGCCCGACGACCACCCGCTTGAAGTCGACGTCGGCCGAGCCCTCCAACGCGGGGACGGACACCGGCCGCACCAGCGGGTCAGCGTGCACGAAGTCCAGTTCGAGCAGCCGTGGCCGCAGCACCCGAACCCGGCACGAGCGAGCGCCGAACGAGTGCGCCAGGCTGTCCCGCCGCAGCTCCCACGCCTCAGGCGACTGGGCCGGGATCATCCGCACCCGAACCCGGTCCCGCCATCCCTCCGACCGGACCCGCCGCAGCTTGGGCCGGTACTCACGGCCCCGGTCGCGCTTGGCCAGGTCCGACAGCCGCATCACCGAACGCCACTTCGGCACGTACACCGTCGCCCGCCGCCACTCGGTGACCAGCCGGTACCAGCCGTGCCGCAGGAACGACCCACGATCCAGACCAGCCCAGATCAGCAGAGCCGCGACCAGCGACAACAGCGCCAGCACGAGTGGTGAGAGCCCGAACCGCCACCAGCACCAGGCCGCTGACGCGGGCACCAGCGTGACGACCGGGTAGCGCACGACAACGAGCACCAGGCGCACGACGCCGACCAACACAAGCCACACCAGCGCCACCAACGCCGCGATCCACTTGGCATTGCCCGGCACCAACACCCACCACGGCACCCGAGGCCGCACACCCTCGAACGGAGCCGGGTCGACCCACTTGCCGCCATTCACAGCACACCGCCCACAGCGACGGTGAAGATCAGCGGCAACCATCCCAGGCAGGCGCAGCAGTCGAGTTGGTTCGGGGCGTAGACACCGAACCGCTTGCACGACTGGCAGCGCCGACCGTTGGGCAACTTCCACAGACAGGCGGGGCGTCGACTTGACGTACGTCCCCCACGTACCGATACCCTTGACATGACCGGAATCCCTTGTGTGTCAACAAAAACGCATGGCATAGCCAGTCAGGTGAGTCGCAGGGAGACAGCCGAGCCCGCCAAGACCTGGACCGTCTCCCCGCGACCACACCCACCAGCCGCAGACTGTTCAGTTGTCATCAAGGCGTGCGCCATCACCACGCGACCGCATCGATCACGCGTTCCAGAGCAGCGCTATAGCGTCCTACCGACGAGGCGTGAGCGACTCAGCCTTATCCGGTCGCCGCCTCAGACGAGCGTCCGAGCGGAACTCGCCCCATGCCTGCGCGCCCACCGGTGTCAGCCGATACAGGTACGGCCCAGGGGATGATGAGGCAGCGCCCGACATCCGAGCCGCGTGGCCAGCCGCGACCACATCCCGCACAACCATGCGGACGGTGCGCACGTTCAGACCCGACGCGACCGACAGATCCCTCACCGACCAGATCCGCAGCCGCTGCCCGACCCATGCGGCCATCACCTCGGCCAGAGCACCCGCCGAGTAGCCGACGTTCCCGGCCGTACGCGCAACGCCCTCCGGGAGGTGCGCTCCCATCACCACCCGGTCAGGCCGCTCCCCACTCATGACGTCGGCCAATTCGACTCGACCTCGAACAAGTCCTCGAACCGCACCTCGATCGGCGCGAACGCCGCCAGCGCACCGGCGATGAACGCCGCACCAGGCCGCAGCTCACCCGTCAGCACCCGAGAGATGGTCGAGCGATTGACACCCATCGCAGGTGCCAACGCGTAGTCAGAGGTCAGCGCCGACCGCCGCGCCGCCCGCTGGAACTCCGCCACCCGCAGCCGCACCGTGTACTGACTGCCCCGACCGGACGGCCCAGGAGCACCCATCACCTTGGGCTTGGGACCCGCCGTCATTCGCCGCTCCCATCATGACCAAGGGCACCAGGAGCCAACGCCTTCGCGATCTCCTCAC
Source organism: Saccharothrix sp. 6-C (assembly GCF_016695385.1). Classification (NCBI taxonomy): domain Bacteria; kingdom Bacillati; phylum Actinomycetota; class Actinomycetes; order Pseudonocardiales; family Pseudonocardiaceae; genus Saccharothrix; species Saccharothrix sp. 6-C. The sequence goes on from NZ_CP064192.1 coordinate 8,277,383, forward strand.
CCTTCTCCCGCTCCCGCTTGGCCCAGTACAACGCCTCGTGGTGGTGCCCACGGTCGATCTCCGCGACCCGCCCGTACACCTCGGCCGACCCCAGGTAGAAGTCACGCCACCGCCTTCGATCCGCCGCCGGCGCGGGCATCACCTTCACCAGTGCGTCATGCGCACCCTGCAACGTCGTGACAGCTCTCGCCCTGCGCCACAGCTCGTCTTGCGAAACGCGCTGGTCCTTGCTCATGTCCCGTCCTCGTCCGGGTTGACACGGGCACGCTCGATCCGCGCCCGACGATCGAACTCCTCAGCAGCGACAGCACAGGCGTGACGAGCCCACAACGGCACGCCCAAATCAGCGGCCAGCACCCGCCACGCCCACGCCACCGCCGCGTAGCTGTCAGCCAGCCGAAGCACCGGTAACCGACCGTCCGAACCGGACGCCTCGAACAGGGCCTCGGTCTGCTCCGCGTACGCGAGGTTCCACCGGGCGACCGCCTCACGAGACGGCCGCACCACCTACGCCGCCTTCTGCTCGCCCTGGGGCTTCTCCGCACGCTTCGGAGCAGCACCCACCTGCGGCGACACGATCCCCGTAGCCCGGATCGTGAACCCCTGGTACTTGTACCGATCCCCCATCACCCGCGGCTCAACCGTCAGCCCCTCGAACGCCACCGGCCGCACCTCGACACCCGGCATCACCTGCACGGCCTGCGGCGGCACCGGCTGCACGTCCGCCAGGACCGTCACCGTCACCGACGCGTCCCGCTCCTTCTCTGCGGACGGGTCCGTCACCACGACCTTCCACTGCCGCTTACCCGTGCGCTCGTCCACACGCTGCTTGGCCTGCCGACCGCGCCCCTTGTCCTCCGCGCTCATGTACTCCATGTCCGGCGCGACCTCACCGACCATCAAGGCCCCTTGGGGGAAGACCTGGTCGAACGTCGCCTCGAACCGAGTCCCGTACGGAACCGCCACCAGCCACCTCCGTCACCTTGCCAGCCTGCCTATGCGGGCTAGCCATGTTCCGAGCGTAAGACAGCTTGGCTAGCCAAGTCAAGCAAGTGGGCTGCCGTCAGCCCATCGAGCTAGCTCTCTAGGCGGTCTAGCCAAGTGCGAACTGACGCTGCGAACATGGTGCGAACAGACCGCTTTGCGGCGCTTTGCGTCCCGCTTTGCACTGGACGACACCAGACGAGGAGTCATGGCACTCGACCCGGATGACCCGCGACCGCCGTACGTACAGGTCGCCAACGCCCTGCGCGCCGCCATCCTGACCAAGGTCTTCAAGGCAGGCGACAAGCTGCCGTCTCGCGCTGAGCTCGCGAAGAAGTACGACGTCGCACCGATGACCGTGCAGAGCGCCCTACGCGAGTTGCGCGACGAGGGCTTGATCGTCTCCCGACAGGGCAGCGGCGTGTTCGTCCGCGAGCGCACCGAGCGCCCGGTCGGCCTGCGCCCGCACATCGAGCAGGCGTTCACGTCCGACCGCGTGACGATCGACTTCGCCGGCTTCTCCGGCGAAACCCTCCACGGCATCCTTCAAGAGCCGCTGGACAAGATCCGCATCGGCCGACTCACACCAGAGACGATCCACGTCCGCATCCTGGTCCCAGACCCCACCGTCCCGTGGTCCGTCCCCTGCACCGTCGAGGACCGCTCCGACAGCCCAGCCTTCCGCGAACGCGCCGCCGAGATCATGCGCCGCCACACCCTCGCCATCGTGGACAACGTCACCGAACTGGGCGAGCTCGGCCTGGTCAAGGAAGCCACAGCAGAGATCCGCGTCCACCCAGCGGCACCACTCTTCAAGCTCTACCTCATCAACAACGCCGAAGCGTTTTTCGGCTTCTACCCGGTCCGTGAGCACGTCCTGTCGCTGGGCGGACAGCCTCAGGCCATCTACGACCTGATGGGCAAGGACGCCGTCCTCTTCCACCACAGCACCACCGACGACGACACCAGCACCGGCAGCCAATACGTCGACCAGGCCCGTACATGGTTCGACAGCCTGTGGAACACGATTGCCACGGAGTACCAGCGATGACCGATAGTCGCACCCAGATTGACGACGTTCGTTCTCTGCATGAGGTACTACACAAAGCGAAAGCACTCCTGCTGGATTTCGATGGGCCGCTCTGCTCGGTTTTCGCAGGTGTTCCAGCTAATCGCGCAGCAGGAGACCTCAAGGCTTTACTCGCGACCACTACTCAGGCAGATATCCCCCCGGCGCTCGAACTCTCCGACGACCCGTTCGACGTTCTGCACTACGCGAACACGCTCACAACAGAGGTCGCACGCCTTATCGAAGCTACGTTGACTTCACACGAAGTTGAGGCGATTTCGGTTACGCAACCCACGCCGTACTCCATCGAGTTTGTGAGCCGTAGTAGCCGTATCGGAAAGCTACTTGCAGTGGTCAGCAATAACAGCACCTCAGCGGTATCGGCTTACCTCAACCGGTTCGGACTGGCCCAGTTCTTCTCCGGTACATTTGCGAGGTCTTTCGACAATGCGACACTACTCAAGCCGAACCCGTTTCTGCTGACACAGGCGATCACCTCACTAGATGTGAGACCTGAAGACTGCATCATGATCGGAGACTCTTCTACCGATCTCATAGCGGCGCAAGCCGCAGGGATCCGGGCGATCGCCTATGCTAACAAGCCGAGTAAGCTGGCGCGACTAAGGGAACACCAATCAGCCGGAATCATAACGACGATGTCAACGCTGCTTACATCATGGGACACATAACGACGATCTGGTGCTATGCGGCGCGAGCTTGCGAACGAGCTCGACTTCCTCGCCTTCTAACAGGAAGGCTGGAAATGATCGTTTCACCGATACGTTGCGCTAGAAGTGGAGGGACCGCGTTGCCTACTTGACGCCCTTTCGATGTCAAAGTCCCATGGAACTTGAAGTCGCGCGGAAATGTCTGCAGACAAGCCGCTTCACGGAGACTAATGGCTCGCGGTTGATCAGGATGACCATAACGCCCGTTCGAGTAGCTTAGGCAGCGGGTTGTCATTGCGGAAGCGGGCCGGTCCCATGCCAGACGCCCATACACGTCCGAGTGTCCCGAGTGGCCGCGGTGGCAGTCAAGAAGCAGATCTTCGCCCCAGGTTTCACGGCCTTTACCTTCAGCGGTGGCAAGAATACGCTTAAGATTGATCGCCGATAGCGACATGGCGGCATGATCCGGGTCGTTAGGATCCGTTTCTCCGGCCTCAAGATAAGGAAGACCGCTAGCCCAATCACGGAATGTGGCGGCTTTCCTGCCACTACCCGGCCCGTGTGTCGGCTGCGGAATGAGCGCCATTGTTCCTCTTGCCGCAACTAGGACCAGGCGCTTCCTCATTTGTGGAACTCCGTAGTCAAGCGCCGAAAGCACCTTACATGCAACGTCATACCCGTGGCTTTCGAGAGCCTGGACAAAGCTGTTGAATGGGCCTGTATCACCGACCTTCTGCAGCCCCGGTACATTCTCGACCACGACGAAGTCCGGAGTCAACGCAAGAATAAACCTTTGAAACTCAGAGAGGAGAAACCGACGTGGATCATCCTGGGAAACGGATCTGTTCTGGGCGGAAAACGGCTGACACGGAGCGCAGCCCGAGAATAGGATCGGCGTTCGCTTCGGGAGGATCTTTTTGACCTCTTTAACCGTAAGCGTCCTGATGTCGCGCTCGAAGAAGTGCGCTTCAGGAAAGTTGGCACGATAAGTAGAAGCAGCATCAGGGTCATTATCAATACCCGCTACTATGGACATGCCAGCTTCACGGAAGCCAAGGCTGGTGCCTCCACAGCCTGAGAAGAAGTCCACTACTGCAACCGTCACGCTGGCCTCGTCCGTTCAGTCCCGCTCCAAGAAAGTCTGCACTTGCGTGCGGATGGACTCTAACACACTATCTGAATCGTCAATAGAGGCGAGTGCCCGTTCCTGTTCCAACAGGATCTCACCTGCGTCGACTTTCTCCCATTCAGCTCTGCCGAGCTGCTGGATCGTTCGCTGTACCCACACGGCCTTAGGATCGTCGGTCGGATTTCGGCCTTCCATCTGCAGGAGCAGAGCATCCGGGTTCACGCCCGGGAGGTACCCGACGTGTTCGGGAAGCCAGGCCAAGACCTTGCGAAGTTGGATGTGTCGATCGCCACTCGCCGCTTGATTGCCCTGGCCGTTGAGCGCGAGAACTGGTTTGCCGCCAAGCTGCTTCTGGACAACCTCATCCAAGTCGGCATCAGCAACCGCACTTGATAGAGGTACCGGCTCGCCCGGATGTTGATCCCCATCCAACAGTACTAGGGAGCGCTTATCTTCGGCGATCGCCAGAGCAGGGATGAACCGCACTCTCAGATTCGCCGCGCCTCCAGGATACGGTCGCACCTCGAACCGGGCATTGACTCCGGGACCAAGCGGTCGGGTCGCTCGCTTCACGAGGGCAGCGGCAAGCCGATCCTCGACGTAGATCACCTTGTCACACGTGATCTCAACGCCAAGTCGGAAGAACGCTTCAGATGCGTACGAAGCTTGCGCAACTAGCTCAACTTTCCCATCCACTGTGGACGGCTGGAGAACTTTGATTGCATCCGAAGGAAGATTCTTGATAATTTCTGGCGCGTGTGTAGATATGACCACTTGATGGTTGCGCTTTTTGACCTGCTCCACCAAGAACGCCATCAAGTTACGCTGGGCACCAGGGTGAAGTGACACTTCAGGCTCATCCAAAAGAATGAGTGAGCGCTTCGGTGCTTCCGTGACCTTTTTTACGAGAATTGCTGCGGCGAATTCACCACTGCCAGCGAAGGCTTCCGAGTACCTCAGATCGTGCGACCGTAGGATTACAGTGGACCCCGCGACGTCTAGATAGTTGTGCGTCATTATACGCACTGAACTGTAATCGCGTCCGATGATCCGAGAAAGCCAAACGCGCTGTTCCTCCGTTGCATCCTTCGCGGCTTCCATGACTCTATCCGAGCTGTACAGCTTATGCTTTTCACGACCGGTATTCAGGGATTCTGCCATGTGGCCTGCGCGACGGCGGATGAATGCCTTCTTCTCCGCAGGCGTAGCAAGCCCCTTCTTGTAGGGAACATGGAAGAAAAATTTATCGTATGCCGACAATTCTGATCTAAAATCCAGGTACGTGACGTGTTTCTGGATAGCTTTCCATCGAGTCTTGGTCCGCTCTGGAGGAGGTTCGACCCCCGGCTCCAACTCGGGCATGCGCTTCATGCCGTCACCGAGTAGCGGCCGCGATGGTTCGAAGTAGTCGGGGTTCTCGTCGCGCACAATACGAGTCTTAATGACTTCAACAACTTCCCCGATGCTTTGCGCGAGGTAGCCGTGAATGAATCTGTGCCTATCGACGTTGTCGATTGAGTCCAAGGATGTTGAAAACCAGTAGTTTCCAACATTGTAGTAGTCAGGACAGCCTTGCAAAGCGCGAAGGATCGCAGTCTTGTTCGTACCGTTTGGCCCCACAAGGGCGGTTATAGGATGCGTGAACTCGATCTGCGTGCCCTCACGAATGTTACGGAAGTGCGGAAAGCGGATGTGGCGAATAAACGGCTCGAATTTTTGGGCCGCCATCATTCCGGCCAACTTTCGGTGTTCTTCGTCCATACCGCTCTCCTGCCGATCCGCCATAGGCTCATGACTATGGAGTGATGCTAGAGGACCAGGCGCTGATGCGCGACGTTCTGAACATGAGCGGCGTGTTGTCGACCATCGGTAGGTGGTTGTAACGAAAACCGCTAGGCGTGCGATTTATATCGATCATTCATCGATGTCTTGAGTTAGGTTCGCAGCTATCCAGCTCTCTGTCTCGGCTGCCGAACTTGGCTCTATGGGATCAAGGCGCGCGCCGCCTGCGGCGGCGCGCGGTGCGGGGCGACGCACGTTGGCACCGACTCCCCGCATCACGGCACGCCGGGCTCCCGCTTCGCTCCGCCCGTCGGCCGTGCGCGGAGTCGGTGCACGTGGTCGGGTGGCGGCGCGCGACGACGGACGCCAGGACGACACGCTCCCAGCGGCACCGGTCGGGACGATCGCGCGGTCACGCGGCTTGGTCGGGCTGGGCACGGCGATCGACGCCCGCCGACGCTTCGCGCCTGCGGCCAACGAGGAGTGGTCCGGGCATAGCGGAGGGCACCACCACGGCACGGGAGGCGTCGCGGTTGGCGACAGCGTGCCGGGGTGGTGCCCGCAGTGAGTGATCGACTCTCAGGCCGTCTCCAGGCCGTGAGAGGTCGAAAAGGGTTGGTCAACGACGATGAACGTTGACCAGGTACGCCCAGGTCAGGCGGGCATTCCAGGTGATGTGGGCAGGTCAGGGCAACCCCGGCGCAAGATCTTCACCATCTTCGAGGGAACGTCGGAGATCCAGCGATTGGTGGTCGCCAGGGCCATTTCCGGGATGTACATCAAGTGAGGTGACTCCCAGGTCCGCCTGGGTCCGGGGCGGGGTCTTCAGGACGCGGGAGACCCCGCCTTCTCGCGTTGGCGGAGTGCCACGATGAGGTAGGCCGAGCGATCGGTGCGACACCCGAAGAGCCACCGTGTGGCGATTGCGGTCGGGTTAGGCTCGGGGGATGGTCGGGGTGTTGCAGTGCGTCGTGCTCGATTGTCCTGAGCCCAAGGTGCTGGCCGCGTTCTACCAGTCGGTCCTCGGCGGTGAGGTGGATCGGCCCGACCGGCGGTGGGGGTTGGATGACGAGTGGTCGACGTTGCACACCGACTCGATCGTGCTGGGGTTCCAGCGGGTCGCCGAGTACGTGGCGCCCCAGTGGCCCGACCCGCGCCGGCCGCAGCAGTTCCACCTGGACGTCGGGGTGAAGGACCTCGGCGTGGCCAAGGCCGAGGTCCTCCGGTCGGGTGCGACGTTGCTGGACGACTCGCACGAGGTGTGGTGGGTGTTCGCCGATCCCGCCGGCCACCCGTTCTGCCTCGTGTGGGAATGAGCCTCAGCGACCGGCTTCGGCGAGCCACGCCCGTTCGGCCGTGGTGTCGGGGATCGGCGTCTCCCAGCCGTTGACCGTGGCGATCAGCTGCCAGTAGCGCTCGGCCCTCGGGTCGCCGAACTCCTCCAGGCGCCGGGACAGTTCCGGGCCGACCGGGAGGTCCAGGGCGGACGCCCACACGTCGTTGATCCGGGCGACGATCTCCGCCGCCTCCGGCGAACGCGGGTCGACGCCGGCGTCCACCGCTTCACGCGCCCGCGTGAACGCGTGCTGGAACGCCTCCACCTGCGCCTGCGAGTAGGGCGCCAGGTCGACGCCTTCCGCCCGCATCTCCTGGTGCCGCTCCGACATCCGCCGGATCGACGCCCGGAAGTCCGGGTCGCGCACCAGGTTCACCAGCTCGATCCACGCCTCCAACTGCTCCGGCGTCGGGTCGTCCGGCAGGTCGACCCGGACCGACCTCATGCGCTCCAGGAACGCCTGGTCCATGTCGAACCCGCCGAACACCTCGTCGAAGAAGTCCTCCAGGATCGCCTGCCGCTCTTCCGCCGACAGCCGCGCGAACTCGTGCACCATCTCCACCTCCCCGTTCCGGGCCACGACCCGCAGCACGGCCCGGCGCAACCGGAGCGTGCGCATCTGCGCGTCGATGGCTTCCGCGTGCGTCCGGGCCACCTCGGCCACGGACACCTCCCGTGCCAGGACCCGCTGCGCGGTGGGCAGGTCGACGCCCAGTTCACGCAGGGTCCGCACGAGCTTCAGCCGCGCCAGCCCGTCGACGTCGTAGGTGCGGAACCCGCCCGTCGTGCGCCCCGCCACGGGGATCACGCCGGAGTCGGAGTAGAACCGGATCGTCCGCGTGGACAGCCCGGTCAGCCGCGCCAGTTCGCCGATCGAGTAGTGCGTCACGGGGACCACCTTGAACTTTCCAGTCACTGGAACTTCAACCTGTTTACCGGTGGACCTCGCGTCCCGCCGGCACGACCCCTCCAGCCCGCCCCTCGAACGGGAACGGGCCGGCGTCCGAGTGGACGCCGGCCCGCCGTTCAGCCGTTCAACCGATCAACCGTTCAGTACGTCATCGCCACGCCGGGGTCGGCGAGCAGCGCGCCCACGTCGGCCAGGAACTGCGAGCCCTGCTGGCCGTCGACCACGCGGTGGTCGAAGCTGAGCGCCAGCTGGCACACCTTGCGCGGCACGACCTGGCCGTCCACCACCCACGGCATGTCCCGGATCGCGCCGAAGGCCAGGATCGCCGACTCGCCCGGGTTGATGATGGGGGTGCCCGTGTCGACGCCGAAGACGCCGACGTTGGTGATGGTGATCGTGCCGCCCATCATGTCCGCGGGCGTCGTCCGGCCCTCGCGGGCGGTCGTGGCCAGGGCGTCCAGGGCCACGGCCAGCTCGCGCAGCGACATGCGGTCGGCGTCGCGGACCTTCGGCACCACGAGACCGCGGGGCGTCGCGGCGGCGATGCCCAGGTGCACGTAGTCCTTGTAGACGATCTCCTGCGCCGCCTCGTCCCACGTCGCGTTGACGTCGGGCGTGCGGCGGGCGGCCAGCACGACCGCCTTGGCCGCGAACGCGAGCGGCGTGAGCTTGACGTCGCGGAACTGCGGCGCGTTCTTCAGCCGGGCCCGCAGCTCCATCATCGGGGTCACGTCGACGGTCAGGAACTCCGTGACGTGCGGCGCGGTGAACGCGCTGTCCACCATCGCCTGCGCGGTCGCCTTGCGGACGCCCTTGATCGGCACGCGCCGTTCCCGCGACCCGGGGTCGGCGACCGCCGGGGCGGGGGTCGGGGACGCCACGGCCTGCTCGACGTCCTCCCGCGTGATCACGCCACCCGGGCCGGAGCCGGACAGGGCGTGCAGGTCGACGCCCAGGTCCTTGGCCAGCTTGCGCACCGGCGGCTTGGCCAGCGGCACGTAGCCGCCCGGCGTGGCCACCGGCTCCGCGACCACCGCGGCGGCGACGGGAGCGGGAGCCGGAGCCGGCGCGGGAGCCGGCGCGGCGACCGGTGCGGGAGCGGCGGCGACGGGAGCCGGCGCGTCCTTGCGCGCGCGGCGCTTCGCCGCACCGGCCCGCGGGCCGTAGCCGACCAGCGTGGCGATCCGGCCGCCCGGCATCTCCTCGCCGATCTTGCCGTTCGACGTCGACGCGGGCGCGGCCGCGGGTGTCGGCGCGGGCGCCGAACCGGTCGGGTCCACGTCGATCGTGATGATCGGGACGCCGACCTCGACCGTCTGGCCGACCTCGGCCAGCAGCTCGGTCACCACCCCGTCCCACGGGCACGGCAGCTCGACGGCCGCCTTGGCGGTCTCGATCTCCAGGATGATCTGGTTGACCTTCACCGCGTCACCCGGCTTCACGTGCCAGGTGAGGATCTCGGCCTCGGTCAGCCCCTCCGCCGTGTCGGGCAGGGGGAACTGCTTGAACTGCGGCACAGCTATCCCCTTACCAGGCCAGCGAGCGGTCGACGGCGTGCAGCACCCGGTCGAGGTCGGGGAGGAACTCCTCCTCCAACTTCGACGGCGGGTACGGGGTGTCGAACCCGGTGACCCGCAGCACGGGGGCCTGCAGGGAGTAGAAGCACTCCTGCTGCACCTTGGCCGCGATCTCGCTGGAGATGGAGGACTCGCTGGGCGCCTCGGTCACCACGACCAGCCGGCCGGTGCGCCGCACCGACTCGTACACGGGCGCGAGGTCGAGCGGCGACAACGAGCGCAGGTCGACGACCTCCAGCGAACGCCCCTCCTCCTCGGCCGCCGCCGCGGCTTCCAACGACGTGCGCACCATCGGCCCGTACGTCACCAGGGTGACGTCCGAGCCGGTGCGCAGCGTGCGCGAGGCGAACAGCGGTCCGGGCGCGGCGGTCGTGTCGACCTCGCCCTTCTCGTAGTAGCGGCGCTTGGGCTCGAAGAACAGCACCGGGTCGTCGCAGTCGATCGCCTGCTGGATCATCCAGTAGGCGTCGGCCGGGTTCGAGCACGAGACGACCTTGAGGCCGGCGGTGTGCGCGAAGTACGACTCGGGCGACTCGGAGTGGTGCTCGACCGCGCCGATGCCGCCGCCGAACGGCACCCGGATCACCATGGGCACCTTGATCCGGCCCTGGGTGCGGAAGTGCAGCTTGGCGACCTGCGACACGATCTGGTCGAAGCCGGGGAAGATGAAGCCGTCGAACTGGATCTCGCACACCGGCCGGTAGCCGCGGATCGCGAGGCCGACGGCGGTGCCGATGATGCCGGACTCGGCCAGCGGCGTGTCCAGCACGCGCTGCTCGCCGAAGTCCTTCTGCAGGCCGTCGGTGATCCGGAAGACGCCGCCGAGCTTGCCGACGTCCTCACCCATCACGATGACCTTGGGGTTGGCCTCCATCGACGCGCGCAGGCCGTTGTTCAGGGCCTTCGCGATGGTCAGCGTCTGCACCGCGGGCACGCCCGTGGCGTCGGCGGCGGGTCGGTCCATGGTCGGAGCGGCCATCAGTGCTCACCTCCCGCGAACCCGGCGTGGTAGGCCAGGAACTCGTCGCGTTGCGCCTCCAGGACGTGGTTGCCCTCGGCGTAGACCTCGCTGAAGATCCGCCCGGCGGGCGGGTCGGGCAGGGTGACGCAGTAGTCGCGCAGCTCGACGGCGATCCGCTCGGCCTCGGCCTCGATGGACTCGAAGAACGCGTGGTCGGCCCACTGCTGCTTGACCAGGTGCACCTTGACCCGCTCGATCGGGTCCTTGAGCTTCCACAGCTCCAGCTCGTCGGACAGCCGGTAGCGCGACGGGTCGTCGGAGGTGGTGTGCGCGTCCATCCGGTAGGTGAACGCCTCGATCAGGATCGGGCCGTTGCCCTGGCGGCACTCCTCCAGCGCCCAGCGGGTGACCGCGAGGGTGGCCAGCACGTCGTTGCCGTCGACCCGGATGCCGGGGAAGCCGTAGCCGCGCGCCCGCTGGTAGAGCGGGAGGCGGGACTGGCGCTCGGTCGGCTCGGAGATGGCCCACTGGTTGTTCTGGCAGAAGAACACCAGCGGCGCGTCGTAGACGGCGGCCCACACGAAGCCCTCGTGCACGTCGCCCTGGCTGGTCGCGCCGTCGCCGAAGAAGCAGATGGTGGCTTCGCCGTCGGAGTCGCCCACCTTGCCGTCGAACTTCTGGCCCATGGCGTAGCCGGTGGCGTTGAGCACCTGGTTGCCGATGACGATCGTGTACGGGTGGAACCGGGTCTCGACCGGGTCCCACGTGCCGTTGTCGGTGCCCCGGAAGATGCCGAGCAGGTCGGTCGGCTTGACGCCCCGCGTCCACGCGATGCCGTGCTCGCGGTAGCTGGGGAACGCCATGTCCTCCGGGCGCATGGCCCGGCCCGCGCCGATCTGCGCGGCCTCCTGGCCGAGCAGCGGCACCCAGATGCCGAGCTCGCCCTTGCGCTGCAGCGCGTTGGCCTCGCGGTCGACCCGGCGGACCAGGACCATGTCGCGGTACAGCCCGCGCAGCTCCTCGGCCGTGATGTCGATGTCGAAATCCGGGTGCTGGACGCGCTCGCCCTCGGGGGTGAGCAGCTGCACCAGGTCGGCGCCGCCCTCGTCTGTCGCTCGCAAGCCTGCGATCACCTGTTCCGCTGTCGGTTTGGCAGCAGTGGCCGGCGCGGCATCCGGCCCTGGGTGCGTCCATTTCTCAGGGGACGACATGCGCCTTGTCTCCTCGTCTACGAGGCCGCCCGGTCGCTTGTGGCGATCCTGCGCGGCTGCACCGCCAGTCGCCGTCGTCCCCGGGGTGTGGGGGTCGGGCAACCGTCGGCGCTGACGGTGTTCTCATCCACATCCTGACATGGTGTCACCCGACATGGTGAGCCCCGTCCCAGTTCGTGACCTCTCGTGCAACGTTCTGACGTGCGGTAACGGTTGGACGGCCAATCTTCGGCAGTCCGAGTAGAGCGTCCGCCTACCGAACGGCCGCGTCCCGGTTACCGATCGTTAACCACCATCCGTAGGGTTTCGGACACGCCGGGTCGACCGGAACGGCCCACGTCGGCACGGTCGCGTTGGATGGACTACCGACCATCGGCCGGACAGACCATTTCCACCACGCGAAACCCGTGCGGGGCGCCTTCACGGTGGGTTTCCCGGAGTCCCCGGCCGGTGGAGTCGTGACAGGATCGCGGCGTGGACCGTTCAGCGCTGACCCGTACCGTTCGCGGGCTCTGGGACGACGACATCCTCCCGAGCCTGTCCGCCTTGGTCGCGGTGCCCGCGATCTCCCCCGCCTTCGACCCCGCGTGGGCCTCGCACGGCCACCTGGCCGCCGCGGTGGAGCACGTGCGCGCCTGGCTCGCCGACCGCGACCTGCCCGGCGCGACCGTCGAGGTCGTCCAGCTGCCCGACCGCACGCCCGTGCTGCTGGTCGACGTGCCCGGCACCGCGCCGACGTCCGACACGGTGCTGCTCTACGGCCACCTGGACAAGCAGCCGCCGGTCGGCGGCTGGGGCGAGGGGCTCGGGCCGTGGACGCCGGTCGTGCGCGACGGGCGGCTCTACGGTCGCGGCGCGGCGGACGACGGCTACTCCGGGTACGCGGCGATCGCCGCGATCGAGGGCGTGCGGCGGTCCGGCGGCACGCACTCGCGGTGCGTCGTGCTGCTGGAGACCGGCGAGGAGTCCGGCAGCCCGGACCTGCCCGCCTACCTGGAGCACCTCAAGCCGCGGCTCGGCGACGTGTCGCTGGTGGTGTGCCTGGACTCGGGCGGCAACGACTACGACCGGATGTGGCTGACCACGTCGTTGCGCGGGTTGGCGCAGGTCACGCTGACCGTGCGGGTGCTGGAGAGCGGGCTGCACTCGGGCATGGCGAGCGGGATCGTGCCGTCGTCGTTCCGCATCGCCCGGCAGCTGGTCGACCGGCTGGAGGACTCCGCGACCGGCGAGGTGCTGGTGCGCGAGATGCACGTCGACATCCCGCCCGACCGGGTGGCCGAGGTGCGGGACGCGGTGGCGAGCGTGCCCGGCGTGCTCGTCGGCAGCGTGCCGTGGGCGGCGGGGACCCAGCCCATGGGCTCGGACGAGGTCGAGCTGGCGCTCAACTCCGGCTGGCGGCCCACGCTGTCGGTCACCGGCGCGTCCGGGCTGCCCGAGCCGGACGACGCGGGCAACGTGCTGCGGCCGTTCACCACCCTGGTGCTGAGCTTCCGGCTGCCGCCGACGGCCGACTCCCAGACGTCGATCGAGGCGGTGCGACGGGCGTTGACGACCGACGTGCCGTACGGGGCCGTGGTGGAGCTGTCGCGGGTGGAGCACGCGGACGGGTGGAACGCGCCGGAGCTCGCGCCGTGGCTGCGCGAGACGTTGGACCGGGTCGGCGAAGAGGTGTTCGACGCGCCCTGGCGGACGGTGGCGCTCGGCGGCTCGATCCCGTTCATGGGGCTGCTGCACGAGGCGTACCCGCGGGCGCAGTTCCTGGTCACGGGCGCGGTCGGGCCGGACTCCAACTGCCACGTGCCCGACGAGTGGCTGCACCTGGCGCAGGCGGCCCGGATCACCGAGGCCGTGGCCGTGGTGCTGGACGCGCACGCCCGGCGTTGACGGGCAGCCGGCAGGCGGGCCGGTCGCCGACCCGCCTGCCGGCCCCCCGGGTCGGTCCGACGGCCCGTCCACGGAGCGTGACGAACGCACCGCCCGGACAGGGTTTGCAAACACCGGTCAGGACTGTGACCTAACTCGCGGGTAACCGCTTTACTGAACCGATGCCGCACACTGGCCGAGTGAACGAGCACAGCCGGCAAGCCGAGCGGACGCGGTTGGCGGAGTCCGACTCCCCGACCGCACCCTGGCGCCTCTGGGGCCCCTACCTGGCCGGACGCCAGTGGGGCACGGTTCGCGAGGACTACTCGGCGGGCGGCGACGCGTGGACGTCCTTCCCGTTCGACCACGCCCGCTCACGCGCCTACCGCTGGGGCGAGGACGGCATCGCAGGCATCTGCGACGTGCACGGCTTCCTCAACTTCGCCGTCGCGCTCTGGAACGGCCGGGACCCGATCCTCAAGGAGCGCTACTTCGGGCTCACCAACAACGAGGGCAACCACGGCGAGGACGTCAAAGAGCACTGGTGGGTGACCGACGGCACGCCGACGCACTCGTGGATGCAGGTGGTCTACCGCTACCCGCAGGCCGAGTTCCCCTACGCCGAGCTGCGCGAGATGGCCTGGCGCGCGGGCCGCAACGAGCGCGAGCCCGAGCTGTCCGACACCGGCGCGCTGGACGAGAACCGGTTCTTCGACGTGCGGGTGAGCTACGCCAAGGCGGGCCCGCGGGACATCTGCGTCGAGCTGACCGCCACCAACCACGGCCCGGACCCGGCGCCGCTGCACCTGCTGCCCCAGCTCTGGTTCCGCAACACGTGGGCGTGGGGCCGCGACGACCGCAAGCCGAGCCTGCGCGCCAGCACGCGGGACGGCTGGCGGCGGATCACCGCCGAGCACGGCGCGCTGGGCCGCTACACGCTGCACGTCGAGGGCACGCCGACGCTGCTGGTCACCGACAACGAGACCAACGAGGTCGAGCTGTTCGGCACCGCGCGCAACCCGACCCGCCACACCAAGGACGGCGTCGACCGGTACGTCGTGGGCCAGGACGCCGCGGCGTGCGAGGTCGTCGGCCCGGACGACACCAGCGGTCCCGGCACGAAGGTCGCCGCCTGGTACTCGTTCGACCCGGTCGAGCCGGGCGAGTCGGTCACCGTGCGGCTGCGCCTGGTGGAGGGCGACGGGCACCTCGACGCGTTCGGGCCGAGCTTCCAGGACACGCTGGAGGAGCGCAGGGCCGAGGCCGACGAGTTCCACCACACCGACCTCGACCTCGACCCCAAGCGGGCCGCCGTGGTCCGGCGGGCGCTGGCGGGCCTGATGTGGACCAAGCAGCACTACCGCTTCCGCACCGCCGAGTGGCTGGACGGCGACCCCGCGCAACCGGCCGCGCCCACGTCCCGCAGGAACATGCACGCCCGCAACGCGCACTGGCGGCACTTCGACGTGGCCGACGTGATCTCCATGCCGGACGAGTGGGAGTACCCCTGGTTCGCGGCGTGGGACCTCGCGTTCCACACCGTGCCGTTCGCGAAGGTCGACCCGGCGTTCGCCAAGGAGCAGCTGCTCCTGCTGTGCCGCGAGTGGCTGATGCACCCCAACGGCCAGCTGCCCGCCTACGAGTGGGAGTTCGGCGACGTCAACCCGCCCGTGCACGCGTGGGCGGCGTTGCAGGTCTACCGGTCCGAGGAGGTCAAGGACCGCAAGTTCCTGGCCAAGGTCTTCCACAAGCTGCTGCTGAACTTCTCCTGGTGGGTCAACCGCAAGGACGCCGACGGCAGCTACCTGTTCGAGGGCGGCTTCCTCGGCATGGACAACATCGGCCCGGTGAACCGGTCGGAGCCGATGCTGGGCCAGTGGCGGCTGGAGCAGTCCGACGCCACCTCGTGGATGGCGGCCTACAGCCTGCACCTGATGCAGATCGCGCTGGAGCTGGCGCGGCACGACGAGTCGTACGAGGACGTGGCCACGAAGTTCGTGGAGCACTTCCTGAGCATCGCCGAGGCGTCCACCCAGTTCGGTTCCGGCGGGCGCGGCATCTGGGACGAGACGGACGGCTTCTGCTACGACGTGGTGTCGCGGCGCCTGCCGGACGGGCACGTCGAGTCCAAGCCGGTGCGGGTGCGGTCGATGGTGGGCCTGATCCCGCTGCTGGCGTGCGCGGTGCTGGAGCCGTGGGTGTTCGAGGAGCTGCCCGACTTCGCGCGGCGGCTGGAGCACCTGCTGGCCAAGCGGCCGGAGCTGCAGCAGTTCCTCAGCCGCAGCGGCGGCGGCGCGCTGCTCAGCCTGCTGGACGAGCGCAAGCTGCGGCGCGTGCTGAGCCGGATGCTGGACGAGGGCGAGTTCCTCTCGCCGCACGGCATCCGCAGCCTGTCCGCGGCGCACCGCGAGGGCCTGGAGGTGCAGGTCGCGGACCAGGAGCACCGGATGGGCTACGAGCCGGGCGAGTCGCGCACGCCGATGTTCGGCGGCAACTCCAACTGGCGCGGCCCGGTGTGGTTCCCGACCAACGCGCTGCTGGTGGAGGCCCTGCGCACGATCGAGGAGTTCCACGGCGGAAGGTTCCACGTGGAACTTCCCACGCGCAGCACGCGGCACGTGACGGCCGGCCAGGCGGCGGACGAGCTGGTCAGACGCCTGGTGTCGCTGTTCCTGCCCGACCACGACGGCCGCAGGCCCGCGGACGGCAAGCGGGTCGAGTCGACCGATTCACCCTTGTGGCGGGAGCACGTCACCTTCAGCGAGTACTTCGACGGCGACACGGGCGAGGGGCTGGGCGCGACCCACCAGACGGGGTGGACGGCGCTGGTCGCCAGCCTGTTGACGGATCGTCGTCAAACGGGCGCTCTGGGTGAATCTATTGTGTGATGAAGGCCAAGTCGCTGAACGATTTGCGGCCATTCGGGCCCTGTGACGCAAGATTCATGCACACCGAAGTTCTGTAACACGCACGTGCTGTGCACCCAGTCACCCAAGTGGCAGTATGCCGAACACTCGACCGACACAGTTACGAGGAGTGACGCCGTGGCCCGTCGTACCAGGCACGCTGCGCTCGCCCTGTTCCCCGTGCTCGCCTTGGCGGCCACGATGACGGCGTGCGCGACCAAGGTCAACACCGGCTCGCAGGACAACGGGTCGGGCATCTCCCTGGTCCAGAGCGGCAAGCTGGTCACCTGCACCCACCTGTCCTACAAGCCCTTCCAGTTCTCCGAGGGCGACAAGACCGTCGGCTTCGACGTCGACCTGGTCGACCTGGTGGCCAAGGAACTGGGCGTCACGCAGGAAATCTTCGACACCCCGTTCGAGACCATCACCTCCGGCGAGGTCTTCAACACCGGCAAGTGCGACCTGGCCGCCGCCGGCATGACGATCAAGCCGGCCCGCGCCGAGGTCATCGACTTCTCCGAGCCGTACTTCGACGCCTCGCAGGCGCTGCTGGTCAAGAAGGAGTCGCCGGTCAAGTCCCTGGACGACCTCAAGGGCAAGAAGATCGGCGTCCAGCTGGAGACCACCGGCGAGATCTACGCCAACGAGAACGCCGCGAAGCACGGCTACACCGTCGTGCAGTTCGAGGACCTGCCGCTGATGGAGACCGCCGTGCGCACCGGCGCGGTGGACGCGGCCATCAACGACAACGGCGTGCTCCTGGACTACGTCAAGGAGTTCCCGGACACCGCCGTGGTCGCGGAGTTCGACACGCAGGAGAAGTACGGCATCGGCCTCAAGAAGGGCAACACCACCCTGAAGGCCAAGGTCGACGAGGTCCTGAAGAAGGCCAAGGACAGCGGCGAGTACGACAAGATCTACGAGAAGTGGTTCGGCAAGAAGCCGGAGTCGAAGTAACTGGCTGACCCGCGGGGCCGGTGCCACCGCACCGGCCCCGCGCCTCGTCCACCCCACCCACGAGGTAACCCACACATGGCACTCTCCAAGCGACAACGGGCCAAGGCGTTCCGCGTCAGCCAGTACGCGCTGCTCGTCGTGGTGGCCGCCGTCCTGGCGCTGGTCGCCGACTGGCACGAGATCCAGCGCAGCTTCTTCAACTTCGGCGTCGCCGCGGAGATGTTCCCCAACGTCATCACCGTGGCGTTGAAGAACACGCTCGTCTACACCGCCCTCGGCTTCGCGTTCGGCTTGGCGCTGGGCCTGGTGCTGGCGCTGATGAAGCTGTCGCCGGTCGCGCCCTACCGGTGGATCGCCACCATCTACATCGAGTTCTTCCGCGGTGTGCCCGCGCTGCTGGTGTTCATCGCGCTGAGCTTCGGCGTGCCGCTGGCGTTCGGGCTCCAGTTCGACATCTACTCGACCGTCATGCTGGCGCTGGGCATCGTCGGCGCCGCCTACATGGCCGAGACGATCCGCGCGGGCATCCAGGCGGTGCCGAAGGGCCAGATCGAGGCCGCGCGGTCGTTGGGCATGTCGCAGGGCCGCACGCTGCTGACCGTGGTGATCCCGCAGGCGTTCCGGATCATCCTGCCGCCGCTGACCAACGAGCTGATCCTGCTCACCAAGGACTCGTCGCTGATCTACATCATCGGCCTGGCCCGCGACCAATACGAGCTGACCAAGTTCGGCCGCGAGACGCTGAGCCGGTCGCCGTCGCTGACCCCGATCCTGGTGGTCGGCCTGTGCTACCTGATCATCACGCTGCCGCTGGGCCACCTCTCGCGGTACCTGGAGCGGCGCACCGGCGGCAAGAAGCTCAGCACGCCGGAATCGACCGGGTTGGGGGTGTCCGCGTGAGCGAGCTCGCGGTCGAAGTCACCGGGCTGAAGAAGTCGTTCGGCACGCTCGACGTGCTCAAGGGCATCGACGTGCGGGTCGAGCGCGGTGACGTCGTGTGCATCATCGGGCCGTCCGGCTCGGGCAAGTCCACGCTGCTGCGCTGCGTGAACCTGCTGGAGGAGCCGACCGGCGGCACGATCGTGGTCAACGGCACCGAGCTGACCGACCCGGACGTGGACATCGACGCCGCCCGCACGAAGATCGGCATGGTGTTCCAGTCGTTCAACCTGTTCTCGCACTTGAGCGTGCTGAACAACCTCATGGTGGCGCAGCGCAAGGTGCTCAAGCGGGACGCGAAGCAGGCGCAGGAAGTCGCGTTGCGCAACCTGGAGCGGGTCGGGTTGTCCGACAAGGTCAACGCCATGCCGGCCCAGCTCTCCGGCGGCCAGCAGCAGCGCGTGGCGATCGCGCGGGCGCTGTCGATGGACCCGGACGTGATGCTGTTCGACGAGCCGACCTCGGCGCTGGACCCGGAGCTCGTCGGCGACGTGCTCGGGGTGATGCGGCAGCTGGCCGACGAGGGCATGACGATGCTCGTGGTGACGCACGAGATGCAGTTCGCCCGCGAGGTGGCCGACCGGGTGCTGTTCATGGACGGCGGGTACGTGGTCGAGGAAGGCCCGGCCGAGCAGGTCATCGGCGCCCCGCAGCACGAGCGCACGCAGTCGTTCCTGGCCCGCGTGCTCGACCCGACGCACCAGGGGCCCCGCGGCGCCTGATCCCCGGTGTGCCGATCCCGCCACGTGCGGCGGTCGGTGCCCCTATTGTCGGTCGCATGGCTGAGGTGGGGGCGCGGGGGCTGGACGTGTTCGACCCCAGCCCGCCGCGCTCCGCCCGGATGGCCGCGGCCGAGGTGCTGCGCGGCGTCGGAGAGCCGGACGGGACGTGGCGGTTACCCAGGCGGCGGGCCGGGATGCCGCCCGTGGTGCGGGTGGCGGACCGGTACCTGACCGGGACGCTGGACCTGCGCGCGGTGGAGTTCCCGTACCTGCTGGAGTTCGTGCGCTGCCGGTTCGAGGAGCCGCCGGACCTGCGGCAGGCCAAGCTGGCCGGGATCGAGTTCGCCGACTGCTGGCTGCCCGGCCTGTCCGCGCGGAACCTGGGCAGCGCCAACGAGGTCTCGCTGGCCGGCAGCACGGTCGAGGGCCTGGTCGACCTGGTCGACGCGGACGTGGCCGGCTCGCTGTCGTTGCGGGACAGCGCGCTGGTCGTGCCCGACGGGATCGCCCTGCACGCCGACCGGCTGAAGCTGGCGGGCGGGCTGCTGGCGCAGCGGGTCCGGGTCACCGGCGAGCTGCGGATGGCGGGCGCCCACATCGGCGGGTACTGCAACTTCAGCGGCGGGCGGCTGACCAACCCGCTCGGCCACTCGGTCAACGGCACCGGGCTGCACGTGGGCGGCAACCTGCTGATGAACGGCTGCGCGTTGCGCGGCACCGTGCTGCTCGCGGGCGCGCGGGTCGACTCGGCGCTGACCCTGCGCGGCTCGACCGCCGCCGAGGGCCGGGCCGACGAGGACGCGTTGGACCCGCACTCCGACCCGAACGCCACCCTCGTGTTCGACCGCATCGCGGTGGAGGGCGACGTGCAGCTGGACCGGGGTTTCAGCAGCGCGGGCACCGTGCGCATGGTCAACGCCGCGCTCGGCGGCACCCTGTCGCTGTCCGGCGGGAAGTTCGACGCGATGGGCGAGGCGGTCGGCGAGCCGACCGGCTACGGCCGCGCGCTGGCCACGGACACCGCCGAGCCCACGGGGTTCGGGCGGGCGCTGCACCTGGACGGCACGACGGTCGGCGGCGACATCATCGGCCGCCAGGCGACCGTGCGCGGCCAGCTGCGGATGGTCGACCTCCAGGCGAAGGGCAGCCTCATCCTCGACGGATCCACTTTGGACAACCCGCGTGCGGACGCCGTGCTGGGCAACCGGTCGCGCATCGGCAGCAACTTCGCCGCGCGCGAGGTCGAGGTGGCCGGCGGGCTGGAGCTGCGCGCGGTGCGCGTCGGCGCGAACCTCGACCTGCGCGGCAGCCGGATCACCGAGCCCGGCCGGTACCGGCACCAGCCGGCGGGCAAGCCGTCGCTGGACGTCGGCGGCGCGGTGATCGGGCGGGACCTGATCTGCGCGCGCGGGGCGAAGGAGTTCGTCGCGCACGGCGGCGTGCGGGCCAGGCGGGCGCAGGTGGGCCGGATGGCCACGTTCGCCGGCGCGGTGCTCGGCGACAAGCTCGACGCGCACGCGCTGAACCTGCTCGGGATGGCGGTGCAGGAGCTGGAGCTGACGCCGATCAGCCCGCCGCGCGGTGACGTGACGCTGCGGCAGGTGCGCTGCACGGTGTTGGACGACAACGAGTACTTCTGGGGCGCGACCGGGCGGATAGACCTGGAGGAGTTCCGCTACGACTCGCTGCGGCACCCGATCGACCTGCGTGACGACGGCGAGGTCGACCGGCGGCTGCGCTGGCTGCGGCAGGCGATGCGCCGCGCGTACCGGCCGGGTCCGTACGACCAGTTCGCCGAGATGCTGCGCGCGGGCGGCAACGAGGAGCACGCGGCCACCGTGCTGGTGGAGAAGCAGCGCCTGCGGTACCGGGCGGTCGCCGAGGGCCGCGGCTGGCTCCGGCCGCTGGTGCTGCTGTGGAGCTGGCTGCAACGCGCGATGGTCGGCTACGGCTACCGCCCGGCCCGCGCGCTGGCGTGGCTGGTGGTGGCGTGGCTGCTGGGCAGCCTCTGGTTCGCCGCCGGGCCGGAGCTGGCCGAGATCAACTCGGACGACGAGCTGTCGTGGAACCCGTGGCTGTACACCATCGACCTGGTGGTGCCGATCGTCGACTTCGGCAACAAGAACCGGTGGAACCCGCCGGGCGCGTCGCAGTGGATCGCGTCCGGGCTGATCGTGACGGGGTGGGTCCTGGCCACGACCGTCGCGGCGGGCGTCACGCGGCTGTTGAAGCGCTGACGGCTGACCTAGATGATTGATTCCAAGGGGTCAGTGGTCATAGGCGACCAGCGAGCGCTTGACCGGTTGTCCGGTCTTGTCGTTGTGCCAGATGGCGGTGGTCAGGGCGAGGATGCGCTGCAGGACGCGGACGATCACGCCTGTCGGGGTGCGTCCGCCGTGGCGTTCGAGGTCGAGTTGGGCCTTGAAGGTCTGGTTGATCGACTCGATGGTCTGGCGCAGCGGCTTGAACAGTGCCGCGCCGGGTCGTTCGGCCTCGCCCTTGCGGGCCGGGCGCAGCAGTTCCATCCCGGCGTCGGCCAGTGTCCGTTCGAAGTCGCGGCCGTGGTAGTGGCGGTCGGCGATCAGGGTCTGACCGGGCCGCTGCGCCGTGAGGGTGGGGTCGGCGTCGAGGATGTCGAGCAGGGTGGTGCGTTCGTCGGCCTTGGCGCCGGTCAACGCGAAGGCGACGGGGAGCCCGCCAAGGGTGCAGACCAGGTGGAGCCGCAGGCCCCAGAACCAGCGGGAGTGCGAGGCGCAGTAGCCGTACTGTGCCCATCCGGCCAGGTCCGAGCGTTTCGTGGTCTCGCGGGAGCGGCCGCATTCCACCGGGGTGGAGTCGGCCACCCACACGTCGTCGGTCCACAGCGTGGTGTCCACGGCCAATAATCGGATCACCTGGGTGATCAGGCCGGTGGCGCGGCGCAGCCGCTTGTTGTAGCCGGGCTGTCCGGGCAGGTGGCGGAACAGGTGGCCCAGGTGTGCACGGGCGTGGCGCAGCCACCTGGCCTCGGAGGTGAACCCGAGCAGCGCCTGCATCACCGCCAGGGTCACCAGCTCAGCATCGGTGAGCACCGGTGTGAAGCCCACCCTCGGCCGCCATGGGGCCAGGTGTGGGGCCTGCTTCAACAGGTCGTCGGTTCTGACATAGAGTGCGGTCGCGAGGGTGTCCAGGTCGTTCGTCACACAATGATCATGGACACCCTCGCCTCATGCCGTCAGCCCGGCCACCTCTTGGAATCAATCATCTAGGGTTGCGGCCGTGACGGATCTGGTGCTGGCGCTGGACGTCGGCGGCACGAAGGTCGCCGGGGCGTTGGTGGGCCGGGATGGCGCGGTGCGGCGGGCGGTTCGGGTGGGCACGCCCCTCGGGGACGCGGAGGAGACCTGGGGCGCGGTGGCGTCCGTGGTCGAGGAGGTCTTGCGCGGCGAGGGCGTGGCGGGGGTCGGCATCGCGTCGGCCGGGCCCGTGGACGCCGGCGAGGGCACGGTCAGCCCCATCAACGTGCCCGGGTGGCGTGGTTTCCCGCTGCGGGAGCGGGTGTCGGAGCTGGTGCCCGGGGTGCCGGTGGAGCTGGCCGGCGACGGGCCGTGCATGGCGCTCGGCGAGCACTGGCTCGGCGCGGGCCGGGACAGCCGGTTCATGCTCGGGCTGGTGGTGAGCACGGGTGTCGGCGGCGGGCTGGTGCTCGGCGGGCGGGCGTTCGGCGGGCGCACCGGGAACGCCGGGCACCTCGGGCACGTGGTGGTCGAGCCGGACGGCGAGCCGTGCGCGTGCGGTGGGCGCGGGTGCGCGGAGACGGTGGCCGGTGGGCCCCGGCTCGTGGCCTGGGCGCGTCGGCAGGGCTGGGCGGCGCCGGAAGGGGCGGACGCGGCGCACCTGGCGGCGGCGGCCGGGGCGGGCGAGGACATCCCGAAGGCCGCGTTCGAGCGGGCCGGGCGGGCGGTCGGGTTGGCGATCGCGGCGACGGCCGCCGTGGTCGACCTGGACCTCGCCGTGGTCGGCGGCGGCGTGGCGCAGGCGGGCGACCTGCTGTTCGACCCGATCCGCCGGACGGTCGCCGACCACTGCGGACTGTCCTACCTGGACGCGCTGCGCGTCGAGCCCGCCCGGCTCGGTGGCCGGGCGGGACTCGTCGGCGCCGCTCGGTTGGTGCTCGGCTAGCGGCGAGCCGGTGGGGCTAGTGGACGGCGACGGGCTTGACCCGGTCGCTGTCCTCGTCCACGTGGTAGTCGTCGGCCTGCGTCTCGTCGCTCCCGTTGAACCACCGGGCCTTCTTCGCGACCAGCGTCACGATGACCGCGACCAGCAGGTTCGCCACGACGGCGACCGCGCCGACGTAGATCTGCACGGCCGACCCGGCGAACGGGTGCCAGCCGAACAGGGACAGCTGGCCCAGCGGCAGCGCGGAGCCGGCGAAGTGCGACTTGCCGACGGCCGGGTTGCCGATGTTGTACAGCAGCCACATGCCCCAGCCCATGCCGACGACCCAGCCCGCGATGAGGCCCCACAGGTGGAACCACCGCGTGTAGAGCGCGATCGCCACGGCCGGCAGCGTCTGCAGGATCATCACGCCGCCGATGAGCTGGAGGTCGATGGAGAACTGCGGGTCGATGAACACGATGAACGCGACCGCGCCGAACTTCACCACCAGCGACGCCAGCTTGGCCTGCTTGGCCTCCTGGGCGGGCGTGGCGTCCTTCTTCAGGTACTCCTTGTAGATGTTGCGGGTCCACAGGTTCGCCGCCGCGATCGACATGATCGCCGCGGGCACCAGGGCGCCGATCGCGATGGCCGCGAAGGCCACGCCCGCGAACCAGCCCGGGAACTCCTGGCCGAACAGCACCGGGACGATCGTGTTGGTGTCCGGGCGGCCGGTGGCCTGGTTGGTGATGGGCTTCGCGCCCGCGCTGATGGCGACGAAGCCGAGCATCGCCAGCAGGCCGAGCAGCAGCGAGTACGCGGGCAGCGCGACCATGTTGCGCTTGATCACGTTGCGGCCGCGCGAGGCGAGGATGCCGGTCAGCGAGTGCGGGTACAGGAACAGCGCCAGCGCCGACCCCAGCGCCAGCGTGGCGTACTGGAGCTGGTTGTTGCCGGTGAGGAGGATCCCGTCGGCCTTGTTCTCGGTCGCGGCGTACTTCGCCTGCGCGGTGTCGAAGATCGCGCTCCAGCCGCCGAACTTCGACGGCAGGTAGATCACGGCCACCAGGATCACGATGTAGATCAGCGTGTCCTTGACGAACGCGATCAGCGCGGGCGCGCGCAGGCCGGACTGGTAGGTGTAGAGCGCCAGGATCACGAACGCGATGAACAGCGGCAGGTGGCCGAGGATGCCCGAGCCGTTGAGGCCCATCGTGCGCAGCACGGCCTCCAGGCCGACGAGCTGCAACGCGATGTACGGCATCGTCGCGACGATGCCGGTGACGGCGATGATCAGGGCGAGCCAGTGCGACCCGTACCGGCCGCGGACGAAGTCCGCCGGCGTCACGTAGCCGTGCACGCGGGACACCGACCACATGCGGACCAGCGGCAGGAACACGATCGGGTAGAGCACGATCGTGTAAGGCAGGGCGTAGAAGCCCAGCGCGCCGGCGCCGAAGACCAGGGCGGGCACGGCGACGAACGTGTACGCGGTGTAGAGGTCGCCGCCGACCAGGAACCAGGTGATCCAGGAGCCGAACTTGCGGCCGCCGAGGCCCCACTCGTCCAGGTGCTCGAGGGTGTCGCCCGCCTTCCACTTCGCCGCGAGGAAGCCCAGGACGGTGACCAGCAGGAACAGGGCGGTGAAGACCGCCAACTCGGTCCACTTCATTACTTGGCCCCCTCGTCCAGGTCATCGACGCCGAGCAGGTCGGGCTTGCCCTTGACGACGGGTTCGTCCTTGGTCTTCAGGTAGACGAGGCCCACGCAGACGACGCCCACCGGCACCCAGGCGAACTGGTACCAGTAGAAGAACGGCAGCCCCAGCACCCTCGGTCCGTCGGAGTTGAACCAGGGCGTGATGAGCATGAGCAACGGGATCAGCAGCAACAGGTTCCAGTTGCTCCAGCGGAGGCTGGATTTTCGAGCGGTCGGCATGTGCCCCTCCGTACGGCGGCCCGGTTACGCGGTGTCGCGCATGGTAGGTCGGAGGGGGGACAGTAGTCACCATGTCGGGTGGGTTACCGACGAATGACGTAGTTGGATCGTGACCAACTGGCTACCGCTCCGCGCGGAGGCCGGTGATCAAGTGC
Organism: Saccharothrix sp. 6-C; assembly: GCF_016695385.1. Classification (NCBI taxonomy): domain Bacteria; kingdom Bacillati; phylum Actinomycetota; class Actinomycetes; order Pseudonocardiales; family Pseudonocardiaceae; genus Saccharothrix; species Saccharothrix sp. 6-C. Next base: position 8,302,633 of record NZ_CP064192.1, read on the forward strand.
TGCTCAGCGCGGTCGAAGTAGGTCAGCAACGCTTCTTCGGCCTGCCGAACCTCGCCCGCGTCGAGCCGGTCCACGATCGACTGGTTCAACGTCAGGTAGTCCCGGTAGAACTCCTCGTGGTCGCCCATCACGTGGAACGCCAGCCGCAGCTCGGCGAGCAGCCGCTTCACCTCCTCGTCCAGCCGGGCGCTGCCGGCCAGCGCGGTGAGGGCCTGGTGGAACTTGACGTTCGCGGTGCCCACGCCGGTCCAGTCGTCGCGCTCGCGGCAGGCCAGGCCGAGGGCGACGGCGTCGCGGACGGCGCGCCTGGCGTCCTCGTCCACGTGCGGCCAGCGGCGGACCGCGCCGCACTCGATGACCCGGCGCGCGGCGTAGAGGTCCACGATGTCGGGCACGTCGGGGCGGCGGACGAACACGCCCTTGCTGTACTCGTGCACGAGCAGGCGTTCGTGGGTCAGCAGGCGGAACGCCTCGCGCAGCGTGTTGCGCGAGACCCGGAGGGCTTCGCCGAGGGCCTTCTCGTTGAGCTGCTGCCCGGGCTTGATGTCGCCGTCGAGCACGCTCGCGCGCAGCTTGTCCGCCACGCGCTCGGCGGTGCTGGAGCGGTCGAGGTCGCCGCGGTCCTTGGCGAGGGCGTTCAGCCAGCCATCCGCCTGAGCTGTGGTCATGGTGGACAAGTCTAGAGCCCGCCCGGTTCAAATGGAGTATTGAGGGATCGTTGAACAATCTCTACGTTGACTGACCGGTTCGGCTACCGGGACCTGCACGGCTCCGGCAGGCGGTTCGGCCTGCCGGTCCGGCACGAGGCGTTCGCGGACCGGGCGTCGGCCGACGCGGCGTGGCGCTGGGGCCGTTCCGGGCGGGGTGGACCGGCTCAGCGCCTGGGGGGTCAGCCCGCCGACGGCGGCCGGGCCGGCGCGACGCCCATCCGGTCGAGCAGGCCGAGGATCGCGTCGACCACGTCCAGGGTGTGGCCCGGACCGATCCGACCGGGCCGCGTGCCGAACACCAGTCCTGCCTCGAAGTGCAGGACGGAGGGCAGGCCGTGCGCCTGATCCAGCAGGTGCTCGGTGGTCTCGGGGTCGAGCAGGCGGGACACGGCGGCCGGGTCACCGGTGAACACGGCGAACTGGGCGTCGAAGGGACCGGGCGGGAACGCGACCCGGTGCCACTGGCCTCCCTCCGCCGCCACGGTGACCGGGACCTCGCGGACCAGTTCGCCGCCCTGGGCGGAGATGTCGTCCGCCCGCCGCGGACGACCCCAGGAGTTCGTGCCGCCGTGGTTGCGACGGCTGATCCTCATCGGCGCGAGTCGCGAGGTGGCCACCTCGATCCGGTGCTCGTGGTCCGTGCGGGTGCCGTTCTGGGCGACCTTCTTCACCGACGCCTCGCCCACCCGCACCGACCACTCGCCCCTGCGGAACTCCAGCGCGGTGTCGAAGCGCGGACGCGACACCGTGCCGAGGCGGTTGACCAGGCCGTCGGTCTCACCCCTCATCGGCGCCAGCAGGCCGGCCGACCAGGCCGCCGACTCGGCGGGATCGACCACCCTCCCCCCGAGCGTCCCGGCGAGCGCGGTCAGCGCATCGACGTGTGCGCGTTCTTCCTTGCGGTCGCTGCGCCACCGCCACCAGAACAGCAAGCCGATCAAGGCCGCCATGATGGCCAGGAGCGGGGAGAGTCGGATCCAGTACTCGTCCATGATCAGATGTCCAGGTACCCCTCGGTCCGCTCTTTCGACTGGTCCTCGCCGGTGCCGTCGTACCGGTTCGCCTTGTCGACCGCGCCGTAGTTGCGGATCGGCTTGTCGACACCGGCGTTCGCCTTCCCGCCGATGCCCAGCTGCGCCCGGGCCGCGTCGACGGCCGCGGTTCCCACGGACTTGCCGAACCCGTTCTGCACCCGGTCGCCGATCATGCCGTTGTTCGCCCACAGCTTCGTCAACGGCGACTTGTCACCGAGGTCCTTGCTGATGTTCGCGAAGTCGCTGTTGACCCGCTTGCCGGCCATGGAGCGCTGGAAGGCGGCCTTCACGTTCCCGGCGCGCTTGCTCAGGTTGCGCAGGAAGTCGAGGACCTTGGTCAGGAACTGCTTCAGCTTGGCCACGATCCGGGCCACCTTGCCGCCGGTGGTGGCGACCCGCACGCCCGTCGCGGCGCCCGCCGCCGCGGTCGACGCGCCGAAGCTGGGCACGGCCGCCGCCAGGGCGGGGATCCAGATCATGACCAGCCAGGTGATCAGCTCGGTGAGGATCGCCTTGATGAAGTCCTCGACGATCGTCATGATCATGCTGGAGATCTGGAGCGTCTGCGCGATCTCGCCAGCCTGACCCGCGACGCCGTCGATGCCGTTGGCGAACTCGCCCAGCTTCGTGCCGGCCGCCTCCGACGCGGGGCCGCCCCAGCTCGTCACCGAGTTCTTCAGGTCCTCGTCGAACTTCTCCCGCAGCTTGGCCACGCCCTGGCCGATGGCGTTGAAGTTCTCCGCCGCCTGGGCCAGCGCGGGGCCGTCGCCGCTGACGAAGTGGATCGCGTCCTCCAGCGGCTGGACCACGCTGATCAGGAAGTTCAGCCCCTGCCCGACCAGCCAGCCGATCGGGTCGACCGCGATGCTGTACGCGGACGTGCCGATCGCGCCGATCAACCCGGTCGCTTCGGAGGTCAGTCCCAGGACCTCGGACTCCCCCTTCTCGCTGACCTTGCCCCAGGCGTCCTTGGTCTTGAGGTAGTTGCCGTAGAAGGGGGCGGCTTCCGCCATCTTCTGGCCGGTGTCCTTCTCGCCGACGGTGATCTCGACGCCGCCGGCGCCGGTCTTCACTTCAGCCATTCCGGTTCCCCCGCCCCTACTGGTTGTCGAGCTCGACCTGGAGGCCGTTCAGCAACTGCTTCACGGCTTCTTCCTGGGCGTCGTAGTCCTGCGCCGCGCCGTTGAACTTGTCCGCGCCCGACTGCAAGCCGTCTTGAAGCGCCGTGAACACGTCGTTGAGGTCGCCGAGCATGTCCGTGTACCGGCTCTTCACGAACAGGCCGACCACGCCCCACGACTTGTCGCCCACGTCGGCCTTGGCCACGAGGCCCGCGATCTCCGAGGCGGTGCCGCGGTGGCCGTCGAGCTTGCCGGCGAACGCCCGCAGCTCCTCGGGGTTCACGTCGAAGCCGCTCATCGCGCGCTCACCGGTCCTCGTCGTCGTAGAGGTTCAGGAAACGGCCGTCGCCCTGGGCGGGGCCGGGGCGCGGGGGCGGCGGCGACTGGTCGTCGTCGCGCAGGAACCGGCGCTGCGAGAAGTCGTCCGGCTCCTCGGGCGGCGCCTGCCTGCGCGGCGGGGCCGGGCGGGTGGGCGGGCCGGGCGGCGGCACCCGGTTCGGGGCCGGGCCCGCCGTCGGTGGCGGTGGCGGTGGCGCGGCGTAGGGCGGTGCGGCGGGCAACGGGGGTGGCGGCGGGGCGGCCTGCTCGGTCATGGCCTTCAGCTCCTGCGGCGTGACGCCGAACAGCTGGGCCTGGGTCTCCAGCACCTGGTCGGTGAGGTGCAGGTCGTCGCCGAGCGCGTGCTCCACGATGCCCGCCTGGCGACGTGCGGCCTCGGCGACGGCCTGGCGCAGCGTGGCCATGATCGCGCCGGCCAGCGCGTGCGGCGGTCGGCGCATGGCGGCGTCGCCCAACCGGATGTCCTTGATCGCGCCGGAGGGACCGGCCACGACGGTCACGGCGCGGTCGGGCGAGGTCGCCACCACCTCCATCGCGGCCAGCTCCTGCTGCATCCGACCGATGCCGGCGACCTGCTGGTCGACCCGGCGCAGCTTGGACTGGAACTGCTCGAACTGGGCGACGAGCTGGTCGAACTCGGCCGACACGACAAGACCTCCGGGAACTTTCGAGCGCCGCGGCACGAGCGGCGCCGGTGAGCGGGCCTCATAGTGGCAAGTGGACGGGCCGCTTTGTGCCCGAACGGGTGAAAAGACGCCCCGGCCGGCCCCTCCGGACGTTCGGCGGGTTCCTCGCCCCCGCCGTGGCTGGGCAGCATCTTCGGGTGATCAGACGACTCCGCGCAGTGATGGCACTCACACTCGGTCTGTCCCTCCTGACCCTCCCGGCCGTGGCGCACGCCCAGCCCGCGCCGTGCTTCGACCCGAACGCGCCCCTCACCGTCGAGGAGCAGCGGTTGGGCGACCGGCTCACGCCCACCGGCCCGGCCGTGGGGCCCGAGCTGGTGCGGCTGGCCGGCTTCGAGGACGACGTCAGCCGGTTCACCACCCGGTTGTGCGAGCCGATGTCCCTGTCCCAGGCGCTGTACCACGCGGCCGGCCGCGGGACGGAGCTGTGGCAGGCGGCGGTGCGGCGGGCGCAGTCGCCGCAGACCTGGGACGCCTACGACGACCGGCCGCTGTACTGGGCCCGGCTGCTCGCGACGAAGGCGCTGCGGCAGTGGCAGCCGCGGGGCTGGCAGCTCGACGCCGCCGGCCGGGCTCGGCTCGTCGACGTGTTCGACCGCACGTCCCGGGGTGTGGAGGAGGTGCGGTTCGCGGACGGCGTCCGGCGGATCGCGGTCACCGGGTTCGACCCGTTCCAGCTCAGCGGCACGTCCGTGCGCCGCAGCAACCCGGCGGGCGCGTCGGCGCTGCGGCTGGACGGGAAGGTCGTCGACACGCCGTCCGGGCCCGCGGTGGTGCAGGCCGCCGTGCTGCCGGTGCTGTGGGGCTCGTTCGACCAGGGGATCGTCGAGCGGTTCTACGGCAGCGCGTTGCGCTCGACCCCCGACGCCCTGGTCACGGTCAGCCAGGGCAGGCCGGGGCAGTTCGACGTGGAGCGCTGGGCCGGGCGGTGGCGCGGCGGGTTCCCGGACAACAACGACGTGCCGGCGACGGGTGTCGTGCCGGACGCGGCCGGGTGGCCCCAGCCCGCGGTCGAGTTCATCGAGACGACGTTGCCGCACCAGCGCATGGTCGACGCCGGCACCACGCCGTTCCCCGTGCGCTACAATCGCGAGTTCTGCGAGTGGCCGCTGGGCACGGTCCCCGGCACGGGCACGCCCAGCTGCCGCACGGACGAGCCGACGCCCGGCGCGGCGGCGGCGGCCGGCAGCGGCGGCGACTACCTGTCCAACGAGTCGATGTACCGGGCCAACCGGCTGCGGCTGGGGCTGTCGGCCACCACGACCGCGGGCGGCCACCTGCACACGCCCGTGCTCGGCCAGCCCGCCGACCCGGCCGCGCTGACCGACGCGGCGTTCGAACACGACCGCCGGGCGATCGTCGACCAGGTGGTGGCGCTGGTGTCAGTAATCTGACCCGTGTGAAGGGCTGGCGGGCGGCGGTCGTGGCACTGGTCGCGCTGTCGCTCGCCGCCTGCACGGCCCGGGTGCCGGGCGTGCCGGACGCCGAGGTCGTCCGGCCCTCCCTCACCCCGACCGCCGACCAGCTGCCCCAGGCCGGCCAGTGCACGGGCGCCGGCCTGGACGTGGTCGACTGCACGGCCGAGCACGAGGCCGAGGTGACCGGCGTCGGCGTCCTGGAGGGCCTGGGCGCGGCCTACCCGAACGACCGCGACCTGCGGCGGGCCGCCCTGCCCGCGTGCCGGGCCGCCCTCACCGAGTACCTCGGCAGCCCCGACCACGACGCCACCCGGTTGCAGGCCCACGCGTTGTGGCCGAGCCGGGACGGCTGGGCGAAGGGCGACCGCTGGCGCGTGTGCACGGTGGTGGAGCTCGAGCCCGACGGTTCCCGGGCGCGGCGCAAGACCAGCGCCAAGGACCTCCTCAAGGCGGCCGGGTTCGGCACGGTGCAGCTGTGCGCGACCGCGTCACCGGGTGAGGCCAAGGACGCCGGGATCACCGCCTGCGACCAACCGCACAAGGCCGAGGCCGTACCGGGCGTGCTCGCGCTGGGTGATCACCGGGACCCGACGCCGTCTCTCGACCAAGTGAACGCCAAGGCGGCCGAGCACTGCGCGAAGGCGGTGACGAACTACGTCGGCGCGGCGCGCGAGGACGTCTTCGCGTCGTGGCGGGCGTTCGGCAGCCAGGCGTGGTCCGAGGGCTACACGACGGCGATCTGCTACGCCGAGGCGACGCGCCCGTTCACCGGCCGGCTGTGGGGCCTGGGCACCACCGCGCTGCCCGGCTGAGCCCGGTCGGGGGCCGGTTGTCCCCAGCTGTCCCCACCGACCCACAGGCTGTGCACAGTTCCATCCACAACCTGTGGACAACTAGCGCCGGCGCCAGGCGGACACCACGAGCAGCACGCCGACCAGGACCGGTCCACCGCTGTCGAACACCGGCCTGAGCACCGGCAAGAACGGGAGGGTACCCACTTCGTACACCACCGAACCCACCACTGCGGCGAGCCCGGCGGCGAGGGGCGCGGCTGGGGACAGCTTCCCCAGCGACACCAGACCCACCAGCAGTCCCGCGAGTCCCAACGCCACCAGCCCGCGCAGCCGGACCTCGTCGAACTGGTCCAGCGCGTAGCCCCACGCGACCGCCCCGAGCCCGGCGGCGACCACCCCGAGGAGGAAGCCGGTCACGTGCCACCACGCCGACACCCGCGGGCGCGCCCGCCCCGCCGGCCGTCCGACCGGGTGATACCGCACGACCCCCGGAGCGGGCCCCGCCTCCGCCGCCGGCGGGCGGTCGTAGTGCAGTCCGCCGAGGAAATCGTCCTGCTGGGTCACTCTTCCTTGGTACCTCCGGCCGAGCGGGAAATCACCCGGAGCAACCAAAAAGAGACCCGGTGGACGCCGTTGGCCACCGGGTCTCCCGCCATGGGGGTCTTGGGTTCGTCGATGCTCAGCCGAGGCGGAGCTTCAGGGCCTCCAGCTCGTCGCGCAGCGAGGTCGGCACCTTCTCGCCGATCTTGGCGAACCACTCCTCGATCATCGGGATCTCGGCGCGCCACTCGTCGGCGTCGAAGTCCAGCGCGGCCTCGATGTCCTCGCGCGGCGCGTCCAGGCCGTCCAGGTCCAGCTCGGCGGCGGTCGGGACGTGGCCGATCGGCGTCTCCACCGCGGCGGCCTTGCCCTCGATGCGCTCGACGGCCCACTTCAGCACCCGCGAGTTCTCGCCGAACCCGGGCCACAGGAACCGCTTGTCCTCGCCCCGGCGGAACCAGTTCACGTAGAAGATCTTCGGCAGCTTGTCCGCGTCGGCCGACTTGCCGGTGTCGATCCAGTGCTGGAAGTAGTCACCGGCGTGGTAGCCGATGAACGGCAGCATCGCCATCGGGTCGCGCCGCACGACACCGGTCTTGCCGACGGCCGCGGCGGTCGTCTCGCTGGACAGGGTGGCGCCCATGAACACGCCGTGCTGCCAGTCGCGCGACTCGGTGATCAGCGGGATCGTGGTGGCGCGGCGACCGCCGAAGAAGATCGCCGAGATCGGCACGCCCTTCGGGTCCTCCCACTCGGGAGCCTTGATGTCGCACTGGGCGATCGGCGTGCAGTAGCGGGAGTTCGGGTGCGACGACAGCTCCTCGCCGCCGGGCGTCCAGTCCTGCTTCTTCCACGAGGTCAGGTGCGCGGGCGGCTGCTCGCTCATGCCCTCCCACCACACGTCGCCGTCGTCGGTCAGCGCGACGTTGGTGAACAGCGAGTTCCCCTTCTCGATGGTGCGCATCGCGTTGGGGTTGGTGTGGTAGTCGGTGCCGGGCGCGACGCCGAAGAAGCCGTTCTCCGGGTTGACCGCGTACAGCCGGCCGTCCTCGCCGAACCGCATCCACGCGATGTCGTCGCCCAGCGTCTCGACCTTCCAGCCGGGGATGGTGGGCTCCAGCATGGCGAGGTTGGTCTTGCCGCAGGCGCTGGGGAACGCCGCCGCGATGTAGTAGGCCTTCTGCTCGGGCGAGGTGAGCTTGAGGATCAGCATGTGCTCGGCCAGCCAGCCCTCGTCGCGCGCCATCACCGAGGCGATGCGCAGCGAGTAGCACTTCTTGCCCAGCAGCGCGTTGCCGCCGTAACCCGAGCCGAACGACCAGATCATCCGCTCTTCGGGGAACTGCGTGATGTACTTCGTCTCGTTGCAGGGCCACGGCACGTCGTCCTGGCCCGGCTCCAGCGGCGCGCCGATCGAGTGCAGCGCCTGGACGAAGTCGGCGTCCTCACCGAATCGGGTGAGCGCCTTCGTGCCCATGCGGGTCATGATGTGCATCGAGACGACCACGTACTCGGAGTCCGTGATCTCCACGCCCAGCATCGGCTTCTCGGCGTCGAGCGGGCCCATGCAGAACGGGATCACGTACATCGTCCGGCCGCGCATGCTCCCGCGGTACAGGTCGGTCATCACCGACTTCATCTCGGCGGGATCCATCCAGTTGTTCGTGGGGCCCGCGTCCCGCGGGTCCACCGAACAGATGAACGTGCGCTCCTCGACCCGCGCCACATCGGTGGGATCGGACGCCGCCCAGAACGAGTTGGGTTTCTTCTTCAGCGGAACGAAGGTCCCCGCGTCCACGAGCTTGGCGGTGAGCCGGTTCCACTCGTCCTGGGAGCCGTCGGCCCACACCACTTCATCGGGGCAGGTCAGCTCGGCGACCTCGCGGACCCAGGACACCAGGCGCGCGTGGTTGGTCGGTGCGTGGTCGAGACCGGGAATGGTCACTGCCGTCATCTCGTCTCGTCTCCTAGCTGAGCGCCAGCCCACGGTGGACGCCGTTGTCCTGGTGGGACGTCCTCTGCGAATGGCTCCGCCCGCCCGGTGGAGGGCGTGCCGTTTAAGGGATAGACGGAGGTTAGCCGGGTTAATCCCGGGTAACGCACATCAGACCTGTCGGCTGGCTCACAAAACCGATTCTGGAATCGATTCAGCACCCGATCACCACAAATCGGCCTGTGACCTGCGCTTTAGTCGGCGGAATGCAAGGGCGGCCCGGTGCGTCGATCACCACACCACCGGGTGACAGACCGGTGAACCGTGAGAGCGCTCTCATGTTCACGTGGAGGAATTCCAGTGACGAATTGACCGAATTACTCGACCGTTCCAGAAGGCTGTTCTACGGCGCTTTCAGTTGCCCTGCAAGGGATTTGGCCCGTCCAGCCGGCGGTAGTGCTGGACCTGGGGGAACGCGGTGAAGCCGGCGCGTTCGTAGGTGCGGCGGGCGGGCGCGTGGCCGGGGTCGCCGCCCGTGTTGACGACGGCCGGCGTGACGCCCGCTTCGCGCAGGCGCTCGACGGCGAAGGAGGTGAGGGCGGAGCCGATGCCCTGCCGCTGGTGGTCGGGGTCGACGGCCGGCATGTGGATCTCGCCGTCCCCCACCCGGACCGCGACGAAACCCACGGCCCGGTCCAGTCGGTCGGCCACCCACACGGCTGTCGCGTCGTCCCGGCAGACGTCCTCGACGGCTCGGGCCTGGCTCGACTCCCAGTCCGGGAACAGCGCGGTGTAGATCGCAACGCCCAGTGCGGCCCGGAACGAGTCGAACACCGGAGCCCACGCGCGCAGCGAGAGCTCCACGACCGCGCCGATGTCGTCGGCCGTCAGCGGGCGGATGACCACGCGGCCATCATCGCGACAAGCGCACGACCCCCGCACCTGGTTTATCGGCGGTCAGGTCCGCCTCGGCACGGGCGATGGCCGCGTCGAACGCCGCCCGGAAGTCCGCGATCGAGGTGTCCTCGAGCTGGAAGCAGAACTTGTCGTCCGGGCCCAGCAGCTCCAGCACCCCGTTGTTGACGTTGATCGTGCACACGGCCGCTTCGCCCCGGTCGGTCTGGCACCGGAGCAGCCACTCCCGCCGCTCACGATCCTTGCGGATCACCCTCTGCGCCACGCTTCTCCTCCTAGCTGGTTGTATGTCCTCGGACACGCCGAGTAACCCCTATAGATTAGGGTTTCGATAGCCCGTTAGCGATAACCCGATGGAGTGGACACATGGCGCTGGCGCGGCAGACCATCGAGCGCCTTCAACTCGGGCTCGCCCTCACCCGGCTGCGCACCCAGGCGAAGAAGTCCCAGGGTGAAGCCGGCGCGGTGATCGGCCGCACGCCCGGCCGGATCAGCCAGGTCGAGAACGGCAAGGGCGGGCTCGGCGTCGACGAGTTGACCAAGCTCCTCGACTTCTACGGCGCTCACGGCCGGGAGCGCGAGACCATCCTGGCGCTCGGCGCGGCAGCCCGGCGGCGGGCACCTCGGCGCGGATACGTCGACAACCTGCCGGAACCCTTCCAACGCTTGGCGGAGTTGCAGGCCGCCGCCACCAGGGTCCGCTGGTACGAGTGCGGAGTGATCCCCGGCCTGGTCCAGTCGAAGGACTACGTCCGGGCGCTCATGGCGCTGTCCAACTCGATCTACTGGTCGGACTCGGAGTCGGAGACCGCCGAGCGCACCGCCTTCCGGCTCGACCACCAGCGCCGGGTGTTCGAAACCGGGGCCGCCAAGCGGATCGAGATCGTCTTCACCGAGGACTCGCTGGACAACGTGATCGGCGACGGGTCGGTGATGCGCGGCCAGGTGCTGCACCTGCTCCAGTTGCTGGAGAGCTACCCCGCACTCGACATCGGCGTGGTGCCGGCGGGCACGCCGGACAACCCGGCGCTGGGCGGCGGTCTGGTGGTGCTGGACTTCGCCCACTCCACCCCGGTCGGCTTCGCGACCAGCCTCCACGGTCCCGCGCCCTACTACGATCAACCCGAAGACGTCGAACCGATGCGGCGGATCTTCGCCCGGGTCAAGGAACTGGCGCTGAGCCGGGCGGACACCCGGGCGCTGCTGATCGGGCGGATCAAGGAGGGCACGTGACCGCGCGCGACACGGGGTGGACCAAGAGCAGCCGCAGCTCCGGCGGTAGCAATGCCTGTGTCGAGGTGCGGTTCGGCGAAGCGACCGTGGGCGTCCGGGACTCGAAGAACGCCGACGGGCCGCGACTGGTGTTCGCGGCCCGCGGGTGGCAGGCGTTCCTGGCGCGGGTCAGTTCGGGCTGATCCACTGGCCGGTGACGGAGTCGATGCGGACCACGCCCGACACCGTGACCTTCTGCTCGGACCAGGCCTCGTCGCTGTCCGGCGTGTACTTGCCGTCCTCGCCGATGCGGCCGTGCTCGACCTCGGTCCACTCGTCGTCACCGGTGTGCCGGGAGACCGTGACCTCGCCGTCCTGGGTGATCTCGGTGGCCAGGTCGGCGTTGCCGTCGCCGTCGGCGTCGGTGAAGAGCCAGGTGTCGCCGTCCTCGTCCTTCACCACCGCGGTGTCGGCGCGGCCGTCGCCGTCGGTGTCCTCGGTGGCCGGCCCGACGTTCTGGTCGGCGCCGCCCTCCATGTCGACCACGATGGCCTTGCCGGCGTTCGTGTTGGTCTGCTCGGTCCGGTCGTCCGACGGGTCGACGGCCACCCACTCGCCGGAGTCCTCGTCGAACTCGGCCTGGGAGGTGAGCTCGCCGTCCGAGTCGAACGTGCTCATCAGGTCGGCGTCGCCGTCACCGTCGGTGTCGCTGAACGCGAGGTGGCCGCCGTCGTCGGTCTCCACGACCGCGCTCTCCTCGATCCCGTCCTGGTCGAGGTCGAAGGTCGCCTCGGCGGTGTACTCCTCGTCGCCGACCGTGACCTTCAGCTCGCCGTCGGCCGCGCCTGTCTCGTCGATGTACACCGTGTCCCACCCTCCTGCGTGCTGTACCGGTTGGACTCACGTTATGCCTGTTCGGTTCCACTGCGGAAGCGTCGGCGCCCGCTCTCGGCACCCGAACCGGAATGACCTGGGGTGATGTGCGGAAGTGGCGTTCTGATCACGCAGAGTCAGGTGCGGTCGCGGACGGCTCGGATGCGGGCCAGCAGCTCGTCCACCTTCGTGCGGCCGGCGGTCAGCTCGGCCAGGCGGCGCGTGACGGCTTGGAGCGCCTTGGTGCGTTCGCCCGCTTCCATGCGCAGCGCCTTGTCGACCTCGCGCAGCTCCGCCTCGATCGCGTCGACCCGCTTGCCCAGCGCGTCGTCCAACGCCAGCGACAACTGCTGCTCGGCCTCGATCAACTGCTCGGCCACCAGCTGGTCCACGGTGGACCGGGCGTCCGCGATGGCGTCCGACAGCCACTGCTTGAGGTGCTGCTTGTCGGCCGAGTGCTTCCTGGTCCGGGCCATCCACCAGCCCGCGCCCAGCCCCAGCGCGATGGTCACCGGCAGCACGATCGGGTTCAGCGCCGCCACCCCGAGCCCGGCCAGCGGCAACGCGGCCAGCCGGCCCGCGCCCAACCCGCCGGACACGCCCATGAACACCAGCAGCTTGTCCTCCGCCGTGGGCGCGCGCTTCTCCGGTGGCCGCAGCACGACCGGCGGTGTCACGCCGCGCGCGAACTGGCCCCGGATCACGGCCAGCTCCTCGGGCGAGAACAGGTCCGCCAACGCCGAGTCGGCGACCCGGGACAGCCGCACGCCCAACCCGGCGCTGATCCGCCCCGACACCACCTGCAACGCCGTGTCGACCTCGTGCGGCAGCGCCGCCAGCCGCTCGCGGTCGGCCGAGTCGATGGCCGTGCGGAACCACGTCTGCACGTCCCTCATCTGGCGGCTCACCTCGTGCGCGCCCTCCACCCGCGCCCGCTGCACCTCGCCGCGCAGCCGCACCTGCCAGCTGCGCGTCGACGAACGGCGCTGGGAGTTCAGCTCGTCGCGCCGCCCGCGCAGCGTCTCCGCCTCCTCCTCGCCCGACGACAGGGCGCGCTTGTCCGCCTCGTTGCGCGCGATCAGCTCGTCCAGCACGGTGGCCAGCGCGCGCAGCCCGTTGGCCTCGCCGAGCATCGCCGCCCGGCCGACCACCAGCTCCTGCAACGCCTCCTGCAACGCGCCGATCCCGGACCGGTCGCGCAGCATCGCCGCCGCGTCCGGGTTCGGCGTCTTGGCCGCCAGCTCGAACATCCGCGAGGACACCGGGTGGAACGTCGCGCCGCGGAACCTCGGCGCGTGCTCGGCCAGCAGCGCCTGGTCGGCCTCCAGCACCTGCCGCCAACCCCGGTACTGGTCGACCTTCGCCAGCGCGAAGACCACGGTCTCGACGCGTTCGCCGACCGTGCGGAGGAAGTCCAGCTCACCGCGCGTGAACGGGGCCGAGGCGTCGACCACGAACAGCAGCGCGGTCGCGGTCGCGGCGGCTTCGGCGGCCAGCTCGCCGTGCACCGAGTCGAGGCCGCCGACACCCGGGGTGTCCACCACGGACAGGCGTTCCAGCAGCGGGATCGGGGCCTCGACCTCGACGTACCGGGGCGGCAGCATCCCCTCGGGCAGCTCGTGCGCCGCCGACACCCAGTTCACGATCTCGGACCGCTCGAACGGCACCGGCGACATCGACCCGGCGTAGCAGGCGCGGGCCGACCACTCCTGCCCGTGCCGGAACACCAGGTAGGTCGCGGTGGCCACCTCGGCGTCCACCGGTGACAGGTTCGGCGTCGCCAGCATGGCGTTGACCAGCGAGCTCTTGCCCCGGTTGGTCTCACCGACGACCACGACGGACGCCGGACCGGCCCGGCGGGTCTCCACGAACGACGCGGCCGACGGGTCGAGCGAGCGGACCAGGGCGGTCAGCTTCTCCCTGGTCTGCCGGACGACCTGCGGCAGGGTGCTCATCGGGCGGTGTAGACGGTGACGACGGGCGCGCGCAGCGTCCGGCCGCGATCGGCGAAGCCCACCACCTCGGTCTCGGCGACCACGCCGTCCAGCGACGCGTCCGGCGTCGGCACGGTGCCGCCCGCCTCGTGCCGCGACGGGTCGAACCGCTCGCCGTCGGGCCGCAGCGCGGTCACGCCGATCGCCGCCAAACCCTCTTCGAGCCGTTCCACCACCCCGGCGCTGCGGGCGCGGTCCAGCGCGTACAGGCACAGCTGGACCAGGGCGCGCCGTTCGGCCAGCGCCTGGTCGAGCAGCTCGTCGGCGATGGTCTTCTCCAGCGTCGCTCCCGGGTGCGTCTCCACAGCGTCATCCGACGCCGTGCCGCCCTGTTCCGTTCCGCTCATCGCCGTCCCCGCAGTTGTTGCCAGATCAGGAAATACGCCCGGTGCACCACGTGCGCCACCCGGCTCTGCGCGGGCGTGGCGCCGAACGACGCGAAGGAACGCCACCAGCCCGCCCGCTCCAGGGCGTAGGCCAGCAGCTCCTGCGGGGGTCTGCCGCGCAGGCCGAGCTGCTCGGCGAGGTCCGGCGAGCTGCCGAACCGCAGCACCTCCTCCACCAGGTCGCCGGGCATCGCCACGGCGCCGGACGCGACCAGCGTCAACGCCTCCAGCAGCCGCAGCTGGTGCGCCTCGGGCTTCGCCAGCAGCACCTCGATCGCGTCGTGCACGCGCTGCCGCTCGTTCGGGTCGCCGGAGGCGGCGGCCAGCGACGTCACCGACGCCAGCGCGGCGGCGGCCTTGATCCCGTCGGCCCGGGACCGGAACACCGCGTTGAGCTTGGCCCGCACGCCGTCCAGCCCGGAGGCGTCGAGCAGCTTGCGGCGCAGCGCGCCCGCGGTGATGCCCGGTTCGGCGTCCACGGCTTCCAGCGCCTTGCGGATGCCGTAGAGGTCCAGCTTCTCCAGCAGCCGGGTGCGGGTGCCGACCGGCACGTCGCACTCCCAGCCAACGAACAGGTCGGCCGAGATCAGCATGGTCTCGCGGGTCGCGTCGTCCAGCTCGGCCAGCTTGCGCAGCGCGTCCGCGTCGGCCGAGGTGAAGCCGCCCGTCTCGGTGGACTCGGCGACCAGGCCGATCACCGGCAGCACGTCCGCGACGCGCGGCTTGAGGGTCAGCGCCTGCCGCTCGGCGAGCAGCACCGCCGCTTGCCACGTGTCGCCGCCCGAGCCCGCCACGGTCTCGGCGGCGATCGTGTCGGCCTTGTTCAGCACCGCGATCGCGTTGACCGGCCCGGCCTCGCGGCCGGCGGTCGCGGCGGTGAACGCGGCGAGCGCCTGCTGGTCGTCCGCCCGCACGCCCTGCGTGACCACGTACAGCACCGCCTCGGCGCCGGCGACCGCGTTGCGCGACACCGCGTCCAGGCCGTCGGCCTCGGCCACCGCGCCGAGCAGCGCCTCGGTGCGCGCCACCGACGCCGCGTCGAGCGAGCCCAGGCCGGGGGTGTCGATCACGGTCAGGTCCCGCAGCACGGCGTTGGTGAGGTAGGCCTCGATGTGCGAGACCCGCTCGACGTCGACACCCAGGTCCGGCGGGATCGAGCCGTTCGCCTCGAACGGCAGCACCTGCTTGCGGCCGTCGGTGAACACCACCTCGATCCGGTCCACCGTGCCGTACTGGAAGCGGGTGACCAGCCGGGTGCACTCGCCGACGTCCGTGGGCGCGACGCGGCGGCCGATCAACGCGTTGACCAAGGTCGACTTGCCGGACTTGATCCGACCCGCGACGGCCACCTGCAACGGCGCGGACAACCGCCGCAGCACCTCGCCCAGCCCGGCCGCGGTCGCCGGCGAGACCTGCGGGCGCAGGCCGGCGCAGAGGTTCGCGACCGCCGCCGAGAGCGGACCGGCGAGCTGCTTGGCCTGCGTCGTCACGCCCGAGATCGTGCCACGTACGGGTGGCGCGCGGTTTGCGAACGCGGCGACGGGGGTATTTCCGCGACCGACGAGGGAGGTCACGCATGGAACAGGGATATGCGGTGTTCCTGCTGCTCGGCGTGGTGCTGGTGCTGATCGACGGCCAGCTCATCTACCGCAGCGGGAGGGGGTACATGAGCCGGGCCTACGGCGACCCGGAAGCAGCCAGGTCCATGACCCGCCTGGCGACCGTGCTGTTCCACCTCGTGGTGCTCGGGCTGCTGGCCATGGTGTCGATCATCACCATCCAGACCGGCGATCCGGTCAAGGACGTCGTGGTGAAGCTCGGCGTCATGCTCCTGGTCCTGGCCCTGGTGCACGCGGTGACCATGATGATCCTCGGCCGCATCCGCGACCGGCAGCTCCAGCAGCAGCTGGCCGACGAGATGTCCGAGGAGCACCGCCAGTACGAGCAGCAGCGGTCGGTGCCGCCGCAGACGCGCGTCGAGCCGGTGCGCGGCGCGCCCGCGCCGCGCGTGCCGGACGCCGTCGACGGCAAGATCGACCCGACGCAGATCAAGACCACCAGGTAGCCCGCGCCGGTTCATCCGCCTGTGGGATTAGGGCGGGTCAACCCGTGGCGCGACGCGCGGCGCCGCGACCCCTACCTAACCTGGTCACGTGCGGCGGCTGAGCCTGTGGATGCGAGCGCACCCGGTCTTCGGGGATTCCCTGATGGCCGGGTTGCTGCTCGTGTTCGACCTGGGCGTGCTCGGCGCGAACCAGTCCACCGTGCCGGGCTCCACGCTGCTGTTCGTCGGCGCGATGCTGATCGTGCCGGTGGTCTTCCGCCGCAAGCACCCGCTCGGCTCGTCCTACGTGATCCTGTTCGGCGGGGCGCTGCAACTGCTCACCCACGGCGACCTGGCCACCGGCATGCCGGTCCGGCTGGCGGACTTCTCGCTGGCCATCGCGCTGTACACGATGGTCGCCTACGTCGGCAGGCGGCAGGGCCTGCTGTACGCGATCTGGCTGGCCGTCGGCACGTTCGTGTGGGCCCTGTGGCCCATGAGCGCGGGCGTCGAGGCCGCGTTCATGGTGTTCGTGATCGCGGCCGTGTTCGGGTTCAGCTGGGCGATGGGCGAGTTCGTCGGCGCCCGCCGCGCCTACAACCGGGAGCTGGAGCAGCGGCTGAAGCTGCTGGAGACCGAACGCGACCAGCAGGCGCGGATCGCGGTCGGCGAGGAGCGGTCCCGGATCGCGCGCGAGCTGCACGACGTGGTCGCGCACGCGGTGAGCGTGATGGTGGTGCAGGCCGACGGCGCGAGCTACGCGATCAAGTCCGACCCCGACCTGGCCGAGGCCGCCGTGCGGACCATCGCCGACACCGGGCGGCAGGCGTTGACCGAGCTGCGGCGGCTGCTGGGCGTGCTGCGGTCGGAGGACCAGTCCGGCACGCAGTGGGTGCCCCAGCCCGACGCGGGCGACCTGCACGAGCTGGCCGAGAACTGCCGGGCCGCCGGGCTGCCCGTCCGGCTGGAGACGCTGGGCGACCTCTCCGCGCTGCCCGCGGGCCTGGGGCTCGGTATCTACCGGATCGTGCAGGAAGCGCTGACGAACACGTTGAAGCACGCGGGCGCGGGAGCCTCGGCCACCGTCCGCGTCACCCAGGCAGGTGATCAGGTGGAGGTGGAGGTGGCCGACGACGGGTTCGGCACGCCGCACGACCTGGTCGCGGTATCCGGCGGCAACGGCCTGATCGGCATGCGCGAGCGCGCCGGCGTGCTCGGCGGCGCGCTGGAAGCGGGACCCAACCCCGGCGGCGGGTGGCGGGTCCGGGCCGTGCTGCCGTTGGTCCCGTCGTAGGGTGCCGGTCTGGCTGGGAAAGGTGACTTCGTGATCCGGGTACTGCTCGTGGACGACCAGGAGCTCATGCGCATGGGCTTCCGGATGGTGCTCGGCGCGCAAGAGGACGTCGACGTGGTCGGTGAGGCGGCCAACGGGCTCGACGCCGTGCAGCTGGCCGAACGGCTGCGGCCGGACGTGGTGCTGATGGACGTGCGCATGCCCGTGCTCGACGGGGTCGAGGCGACCAAGCGGATCGCCGAGGCGGGCACCGCGAAGGTGCTCGTGATGACCACGTTCGACCTGGACGAGTACGCGCTGTCGGCGTTGCGCAACGGCGCGTCCGGCTTCCTGCTGAAGGACACGCCGCCGGGCGACCTGGTGTCGGCGTTGCGCGCGGTGGCCAGCGGCGACGCGGTCGTGTCGCCCTCGGTGACCAAGCGGCTGCTGAGCCGGTTCCTCGGCGAGGGCGGCGGCGAGCTGCGGGACGCGGCCGTGCTGGAGGCGTTGACCGAGCGGGAGCGCGAGGTGCTGGTGCTGATCGCCAAGGGGCTGTCGAACACCGAGATCGCGCGGAAGCTGTTCCTGTCGGAGGCCACGGTGAAGACGCACGTGGGGCGCATCCTGGCGAAGCTGGAGCTGCGCGACCGCGTGCAGGCCGTGGTGCTGGCGTACGAGACGGGGCTCGTCCGGCCGGGCGACGTGTGACCGGCCGGACGAGCCCCGCGCGGGTCACCGGTACTTCGACACGTCCGCCGTCGTCGGGTCGACGCCCGCCTTGAAGACCTCCTCGAACCAGCGGCCCCAGTCCGGCCGCGAGCCGTCCACGTCGGTGAAGCCGTACTCCCGCATGAGGGTCCACGAGGCGAGCGCCTTGCCGGTGAACCGCCGGCGGTCCGGGTCGGCGGCCAGCGCCGCCACGCCGCGGCCCACGTAGCGGGGCGTCTCCGACATCGCGTAGTGCGGTTCCCGGGCGATGGCGTCGCGCCAGTTCTCCTCGGTCACGCCGAAGTGCTCCAGCATCTGCTCCGACCGCAGGAACCCCGGCGTGACGGCGACCGACGTGCCGCCGAACGCCTCCAGCTCCTTCGCCATGACCGTGCCGATCCGCCGGATGCCGACCTTCACCGAGTCGTAGGCCAGCGACTGGCTGTAGAACTCGTCGCTGTCGCCGTCGGTCATCTCGACCAGCAGCCCGCCCGGCTCGCGGATCAGCAGCGGCAGCAGGCGGTGCAGGGTGACGAAGTGCGCCTCCATGCTGTTGCGCCACATCCGCAGCTGCCGGTCCAGGTCCTGCTCCCAGAACACCTTGAACTCGGTGTCCGCCTCGCCGCCCCACACGTCGTCCACCAGGACGTCCAGCCGACCGTCCCCTTCGGACTCGACGCGGGCCCGGAACGCGTCCACGTCCGCCGGCACGGTGAAGTCGCACCGCACCGGGATGCCGCGCCCGCCCGCCGCCGTGACGAGCTCCGCCGTCTCCTCGATCGTCTCGTCCCGGCCGATCGGCGACTTGTGCCCGCGCGTCGACCGCCCGCCGACGAACACCGTCGCGCCCGCCGCGCCCAGCTCGACCGCGATGGCGCGCCCCGCGCCCCGCGTCGCGCCCGTGACCGCCGCGACCTTGCCCTCCAACGCCGACATCATCTCCCCTTCCACGCGTCCAGCACCGCGTCCACGTCCTCCGCCAGCCGGTCGGCCAGCTCGCCGCGCGGTCGGACGGACCAGTCCATCGACACGCCGTAGAGCAACCCGGTGAGCACCCGCGCCGCGCGTTCCGGCGGCGGGCCGTGCGGCAGGTCCACCGGGCGGGTGAGCTCCACCACGGTCCGCTCGGTCGCCGCGTACAGCTCGGCGAGCAGCGCCCGCAGCTCCGGGTCGATCAGGTCGACACCGAGCTGGGCCAGGTGGTTCTGCGCCGCGGCCGGGTCCGTCATGCCCTCGAACCAGGTCAGCAACGCCGCCCGCAGCCCTTCGGCCGGGTCCGCCGCGGCGGCCGCCGCGGCGTGCATCCGCCGGACGTTCCCGTCCATGGTCTGCCTGGTCAGGGCTTGGAGCAGGCCGCTCTTCGAGCCGAACCGGCCGGCCACCGTGCCCACCGAGACGCCCGCCCGCTCGGCGACGTCGGCGACGGTGAACCCCGGCCCCTTGCGGCCGATCACCTCCGCCGCCGCGGCCAGCAGCCGTTCGTCCGTGATCGTCTTCGGTCGTGCCACGGGATTATTGAACCATGGTTCATTAATGCTCGCCCAGTAGGGTGACACCAGTGACCTGGAGACCACGCCTCATCGCCCTGGACATCGACGGCACGATCACCCCCGTGGGTCGCGAGGACATCGCGCCGGCCGTGCGCGCGGCCATCGGCCGGGCCGTGGACGACGGCGCGCACGTCGTCCTCTCCACCGGCCGCAGCCTCATCGGCACCCGGCCGATCATCGACGACCTGGGCCTGCGCGGCACCACCGCGATCTGCTCCAACGGCGCGGTGTGGTGGGACACGACCACCCGCGAGGTGATCCGCAAGGTCGAGTTCGACCCCGGGCCGTCGGTCGAGCACCTGCGCGGCCTGCTGCCCGACGCGGTGTTCGCGGTCGAGCTGACCGGGGTCGGCAACCTGGCGTTCGGCCGGTTCGCGGACGGCGACCTGTGGGGCGAGGTGCGCCAGGTGCCGTACGAGGAGCTGGTGGCCACCACGACGTCCCGGCTGGTCATGCGCTGGGTCGGCCGCACGCCGGAGGAGCTGGCGCTGCGGATGCTCGACGTCGAGCTGCCGGGCGTGACGGCGTCGTGCGACCACAACGAGGCGTGGCTGACGTTGTCGCCTCCCGGCGTGACCAAGGGCGCGGCGCTGGAGGACCTGCGTGCCGCGCTCGGCGTGTCCGAGCGGGACACGCTGGCCATCGGCGACGGGTCCAACGACGTCGAGATGCTGCGGTGGGCCGCGCACGGCGTCGCGATGGGCCAGGCGCCGGTCGCCGTGCAGGAGGTGGCCGACGCGGTCACCGGCACGATCTTCGACGACGGCGCGGCGGCCGTGCTGGACCGCTACTTCGCGGCCTAGCCGGGCCGTCCCACCGCCCGGCGTCGCGGTCCGCCGCGGTCCGCCGCGGTCCGAGCGTTCAACTCGGGTGTCCTGAACGTAGGACTCACGCGTTCCGAACGTAGGACACGCGCGTTCTGGAGGTAGGACACGCGCGGATGCCCGCTTCGGTCCCGGCCGCGGCCGTCCCATCCCTGAGAACGACCCGGTGAACGCCTAGGGGACAACTCAGGGTGAACACGGATTACTACAACCGAGGTAGCGACCACGATAAGACTGAAGTCGCACCGACGAGTCAACTACAGACCGATGTGCGAGACCCGGTGGACCGGGCAGGGTTCTGCCTAGTCCGGGGGATGTGTCGTCCAGGGGAGAAATCATGATCGAGGCTGTCGGCCTCACCAAGCGCTACGGGAAGACGGTGGCGGTGGACAACCTGTCCTTCACCGTCGAGCCCGGTCGGGTCACCGGGTTCCTCGGCCCGAACGGCGCGGGCAAGTCCACCACCATGCGCATGATCCTCGGCCTCGACCGGCCGAGCGCGGGCCAGGTGCTCATCGGCGGCAAGCCGTACGCGCAGCTCGACCGCCCGCTGCGGACCGTCGGCGCGCTGCTCGACGCCAAGTGGGTGCACCCGAACCGCTCCGCGCGGGCGCACCTGCAGTGGTTGGCCAAGTCGAACGGCCTGCCCGACCGCCGGGTGGACGAGGTGCTGGACATGGTCGGCCTGACCAAGGTCGCCAAGCGCCGCGCCGGCGGGTTCTCCCTCGGCATGTCCCAGCGGCTCGGCATCGCGGGCGCCCTGCTGGGTGACCCGAAGGTGTTGCTGTTCGACGAGCCGGTCAACGGCCTCGACCCCGAGGGCATCCTCTGGATCCGCCAGTTCATGCAGGGGCTGGCCGCCGAGGGCCGCACCGTGCTGGTGTCGAGCCACCTGCTCTCGGAGATGGCGCTGACCGCCCAGGACCTCGTGGTCATCGGGCGCGGCAAGCTCATCTCGCAGTCCAGCACCACCGAGTTCGTGGAGCGGTCGACCGAGAACACCGTCCGGGTGCGCAGCCCGCACGCGGACAAGCTGGGCGCGATGCTCATCGACAAGGGCTTCACCGTCCGTGAGGACGCCGACGGCTCGCTCACCGTGTCGGGTGTGCTCAGTGACGAGATCGGTGACATCGCGGCGGCCAGCGGCGTGGTGCTGCACGAGCTGAGCCCGCAGCGCGGTTCGCTCGAACAGGCATTCATGCAGCTCACCGGCGATTCTGTCGAGTACCACGCCGAACTCGCCGAGACGGGGAAGTGACCACCGATGACTCTGCTCGCCGTTGAACGGATCAAGCTGTTCTCCACCCGCTCGCCGTGGTGGTGCATGCTGCTGGCGCTCGGCCTGACCCTCGGTCTGACCGCGATCATCGCCGCCAACTGGGACAACGCCCCGATGCCGGTGATCGGCGCGGTGTTCACCCACACGTTCGGGCTCTACGTGATCATGGTGATGGCCGCGCTGGCGGTCACCACCGAGTACCGCTTCGGCACGATCAAGTCGACGTTCCAGGCGGCCCCGGACCGCACCTCGCCGATGGTCGCCAAGGCGGTCGTCGTGGTGCTGCTGTCCGCCCTGGTCGGCCTGGCCGCCTCGTTCGGGTCGTGGGGCCTGAGCTGGGTGCTCGCGTCCGACAACTCGCAGCTCGCGCTGACCTCCGCCAACGACTGGCGGCACGTCGCCGGCGTCGGCCTGATCTACGGCGCGGGCGCGCTGCTCGCCCTGGGCATCGGCGCGCTGGTGCGGCAGACCGCGGGCGCGGTGTCGATCATCCTGGTGTTCGCGCTGGTGCTCGAGAACGTGGTCGGGCTCATCCCGAACATCGGCGACGACATCCAGAACTGGATGCCGTTCCTGGTGGCCCAGAAGTTCATCCTGGGCGACCCGGACGCGAGCGCCATCCCGGACGGCGCGGGCCCGCCCGCGATCGGCGAGCTGAGCCCGTGGGGCTCGTTCGCGTACTTCGCCGCCATCGCGCTGGCGATCTACGTCATCTCGCTCGTCGTGGTGAAGCGGCGGGACGCGTAACGGGCACTCCCGCGCCGCCGGCATTCGGGGGCCGGCGCGCGGGCAGCCGGGGGAAAAGGGGGAGCTCGGGTCACCTTCGGGGGGTGGCCCGGGCTCTTCTGCTTTAGGTTTCGCCACAAGCGTTAGATCGGACGGGAGATGTCATGATCGAAGCGACCGGCCTCACCAAGCACTACGGCAGGACCGTGGCCGTGGACGACCTGTCGTTCAGCGTGCAGCCGGGCCGGGTCACCGGTTTCCTCGGGCCCAACGGCGCCGGCAAGTCCACCACCATGCGGATGATCCTGGGCCTCGACCGCCCCACCCGCGGCAAGGTCACCGTGAAGGGCCAGGACTACCGGTCCCTGCGCGAGCCGTTGCGCGTGGTCGGCGCGCTGCTGGACGCGAAGTGGGTGCACCCCAACCGCTCCGCGCGGGCGCACCTGCAGTGGCTCGCCCGGTCCAACCGGATCCCGGACAAGCGCGTGGACGAGGTGCTGGACGCGGTCGGCCTCACCCAGGTCGCCAAGCGCCGCGCCGGCGGGTTCTCGCTGGGCATGTCCCAGCGGCTCGGCATCGCGGGCGCCCTGCTCGGCGACCCCGAGGTGCTGATGTTCGACGAGCCGGTCAACGGCCTCGACCCCGAGGGCATCCTCTGGATCCGCCAGTTCATGCACCGGCTGGCCGCCGAGGGCCGCACCGTGTTCGTGTCGAGCCACCTGCTCTCGGAGATGGCCCAGACCGCGCAGGACCTGATCGTGATCGGGCGCGGCAAGCTCATCTCGCAGACCAGCACCGAGCAGTTCATCGCCGACGCCACCGAGGACACCGTGCGCGTCCGCTCGCCGCAGCTGGACCGGCTGCGCGAGCTGCTCGACGGCCGGGCCCGCATCGCCGAGGCCACCGCGTCCGACGGCGCGCTCGTCGTGCACGGGGTGGAACCCGCGTTCATCGGCGAGCTGGCCGCGTCGAACGGCATCACGTTGCACGAGTTGAGCCCGCAACTCGGCTCACTCGAAGAGGCCTTCATGCAACTCACGAAGGAATCCGTGGAATATCACGCGACCGAGTGACCGGCGCTCTCCCGGAGCACCGGGAAACCGATTCGCCGACCGCGTCACGGCTCAGAACCGGTCGTCGCGCCAGAAGTCGTCGGACGGCGGCGGGATTTCGGTGACGACCGGCACCGGCGCGCGGCGGACCCGACTGCGCCGGGCCAGCAGCAGGCTCACCGCCGCCACCACGATCCCCACCGCGGTCAGACCGCCGAACGCCACCAGCAGCCGGGTGCCGCCGTCCGCCTCGGCCGGCGGCGCGGCCAGGTCCTCGCCCGAGGTCGGCGGCGGTGCGGCCGACGAGGTGCGCGGCGGCGGCGCCAGCGGGTTGCGCTCCACCCGCGGCACCTCGGCGGTCAGCGCGGCGACCGGGTCGACCTGGCCGAACCCGGTCACGTCGTCCCGGCCGGGCGCGAGCAGGTCGGTGGCCGTGGCGATGAGCCGGTTCACCACGTTGCCCGCGTCCAGTTCCGGGTAGCGGGCGCGCACCAGCGCCGCCGCGCCCGAGACCAGCGCCGTCGCCGCGCTCGTGCCGTCCACCTCGGCGTAGCCGGTGTCCACGACCGACACCGGCACGGCGGTGACGATGCGCTGCGCGGGCGCGGCCAGCACGGTCTCCGGGCCGGTGTTGGACTCCGGCCACGGCCCGTTGCCCTCGATCGTGCCGGAGACCGCGATCACGCCCTTGATGTTCGCGGGCGCGCCCACGTGCTCGTCACCGTCGTTGCCGGTGCCGGCGACCACCACGGCGTCGTTGTCGAACGCGTAGTTGACCGCCCGCAGCAGGTCCGGGGTGAGCGTCGCGAGCGAGGTCAGGGACAGGTTGATGACGTCGGCGCCCTGGTCGACGGCCCAGGTCACGCCCTCGGCGACGGACGCGGTGGTGAACTTGTCGCCGTCCGCGCCGACCGAGACCGGCATGATCATCGCGCCGGGCGCCACGCCGAGCGCGCCGCCGTCCACCGCCCGTCCGGCGATCAGCGTCGCCATCGCGGTGCCGTGGCCGTCGTTGTCCTCGGTGCCGTCCGTGCCGCTCGCCGAGCCGAAACCGGTGCCCGGCAGCAACGCGCCCGCCAGGTCCGGGCGGGTGTCGTCCACGCCCGAGTCGACCACCGCCACGACCACGCCGTCACCGCGCGTGATGGCGTGCGCGGCGGACACCTCCAAGGCGGCCAGGTGCCACTGCTGCTCCTCGATCGTCTGCGCCCGGGCCACTCCCGGCGCCAGCAACGCGAGCAGGACCGCGGCGACAACCGCTCTCCCCGTCACCAATTCCCCCTGTGTTCGGCATCACAGATATTCCAGGTCGACGATGTTTCACACTTCCGGATTCCGGCAAGCGGAGTAAGGCGTTCGTTAAGACGTCGTGAACTCCGGCACAGCCCCATGACAAGCGCTTCTGAACCGGGTCAGATGGAAAGCGCGAATCGTGAGGCAGGCGCCTGCCCGCACGCGAATTCGGATGTCCCCCGTCAAGGAACCCCCCGGAGGTGAACCCGTGACGGTGCTTGATCCGGACCTGAACGCCGACCACTCGGCAACCGGGTCCAAGAAGCTGCCACGGCAACGCGACCACGCCCTTCGCGTCGAACCGATGTTGGCGTTGGAATGGTCGCACGCGATCGAAGCCGCGGGAGGCGTCGGCCTCGCCGACTCACCCGCACAGACGCGTCGAGCCTGGATCCACCGGGCCGACGAGCAGCAAGTGCTCGCCATGTTCCGCGCGGTGGGTCCCGAGGCACCCGCACCTTGGTGGCTCAGGGCCCTGGACCGGGGCCGCATCGCCTCGCGCGCGGCGGCGTTCGCCCTGGAGGACGAGGTGACCCGGTTGCTGGGCAGCCGGCCGGGTTGGGTGTTCGTCCCCTGGGCGACCGAGGGCGAGGTCGGTTACTGGGAGTTCGTGCCGTCCGAGAGCGGCGTCTACGGCCCCGCCGAACCGACCACCGTGCAGTTCACGGACCGGCACCCCGGTTTCGTCGACCTGCTCCCCGCGCACCGGGGCCCCGGTCAGCGCCAAGCCATCGAGTTCACCCCCGCCGAGCTGCGCGAGCAGATCGAGGACCTGGAGAACATCGCCTAGCGCACCACCTAGGCTGTACGCCCGTGACGTCCAGCCGCCAGCGACCGCCCCACCACCGATCCGTCGTCAGCTACGTCCAACGCGGCGAACGGATGACCGTGGGGCAGCAGCGCGCATGGGACCGCCACTGGGAGCGCTTGGGCCGCGAGGTCAAGGCGCTCCCGGCCGGTCCCGTGCACTTCGACGAGTGGTTCGGGCGCGAGGCGCCCGTCGTGCTGGAGATCGGTTCCGGCATGGGTGAGACCACCTCCCAGCTGGTCGCCGCCGCGCCCGAGCTGAACTACGTGGCCGTCGAGGTCTACAAGCCCGGCCTGGCGCAGCTGCTGCTGCGCGCCGAGGCGCTCGAGGTGACGAACCTGCGGGTCCTGCGCGGTGACGCGGTCGACCTGCTCACCGAGCACGTGGAGCCCGCCTCGCTCGCCGAGGTGCGCATCTACTTCCCCGACCCGTGGCCGAAGAAGAAGCACCACAAGCGCCGGCTCGTGCAGCCGGAGTTCGTGCGGCTCGTGGCGTCGCGCCTGCGGCCCGGCGGCACGCTGCACCTGGCGACGGACTGGGAGGAGTACGCCGAGCAGATGCTCCGGGTGTGCTCGGCCGAGCCGCTGCTGCGCAACCGGTTCGACGGTTGGGCGCCCCGGCCGGGGTGGCGGCCCGTGACGAAGTTCGAGCAGCGGGCGGTCGAGGAGGAGCGGATCAGCCACGACCTGATGTTCGAGCGGGTCGAGCTCACCTGACCGAGGCATAAAGTCACGGTCCCGGACGACCGATGCGGCGACTGCGCGTGGATTCGTCACCGGATCGGGTGGGATTTGTGGATCACCCGATGTGCCCCGTCTGGCAGTGACGAGTCACACCGATCCACAACTACGGTTGCCGCCCGTGACCGCAGTAGACAACGAACCGATAACGTTCGACGTGGACGCGGCGGAGGGGTTCCTCCGCATGTTCCACATCGCCCACCCCGAAGCCGGACCGGTCGGACCACGCCTGGCCCAGGTCCGCGACGAGGTCGCCCGCACCGGCACCTACCGGCACACCGCCCACGAGCTCGCCTACGGCGCGCGGATCGCCCTGCGCGACTCCGGCTGGTGCACCAGCGGCGTGCCGTGGCGCCGGCTCAAGGTCCGCGACCTGCGCGGCCTGCGCAACGCCGCCGCCGTGGCCGGCGAGTGCGTCGAGCACCTGCGCCAGGCGACCAACGGCGGCGAGATCCGCCCGCTGGTCACGGTGTTCGCGCCGGACACCCCGACCGCGCCGGGGCCGTGCATCTGGAACGAGCAGCTGGTCCGGTACGCGGGCCACGGCGACGGCTCGGGCGACCTCCGCTACCGGGGGTTCACCGACGCCGTGCGCGCCATGGGCTGGCAGCCGCCCGAGCCGCCCGGCCGCTTCGACCTGCTGCCGCTGGTGGTGGAGACCGCGCACGAGGGCGCGCGGCTGTTCACCGTGCCGCCGGACGCGGTGCACGAGGTCGTCCTCGAACACCCCGACCTGCCCTGGTTCGGGCAGCTCGGCCTGCGCTGGCACGCCGTGCCCGTGATCAGCAACACGCGGCTGACCATCGGCGGCGTCACCTACCCCGCCGCGCCGTTCAACTCGTGGTTCGTCGGCTCCGAGATCGGCGCCAGGAGCCTGGCCGACGAGAACGCCTGCGGCGCCACCCGGTCCGTCGCCGAGGCCCTCGGCCTGGACACGTCCACCGAGCGCTCGCTGTGGCGCGACCGCGCCGTGGTCGAGCTGAACCGGGCCGTGCTGCACTCCTTCGACCTGGCGGCCGTCACCATCACCGACCACCACGCCGAGTCGCGGCACCGGCTGTCGTGGCTGCGCTCGCGGCAACGCCACTCCGGCAACCGGCCCGCGTTCCGGCTCGACCCGGCGGCGGCCCACCGCGCCCGCGCCGGCGGACCCGCCCGCTTCTCCGCCACCCCCGAGGAAACGACCCTGCCCCACTCACCCGGACGCCTGGCCGAACTGCTCCGGCGGCGCGCCGGGGGACCCGGCGACTGAGCCGCGGCACACCCCGGCTCAGCGCTGGGAATCGATCAACACGCCCGCCAGCGCCATCAGGACCAGCACCAGCAGGCCGAGCACCGCGCCCGCCCAAGTAGCGACCACTCCGAACATCGTGCACCTCCCGTTCCCCGACTCACCACTCAAGAGTCACCCCGGGATTCGTCATCCGACATCGGCCACTGGTGTGTTTAACCGGGCGTTCGGGTCAGCCTCCCGGTTGACGGGCCACCCGACCGGGGTCGGACGCGCCGCGCGCCGCGACCACCTACCGTGAGGTCCCGTGGAGAGCACTCAGCTCGGGTGGCGGGCCCTGCTCCGCCGCCAGTGGCCGCTGGCGTGCGCCCTGCTCCTCCTCGTCGGCATCGGGTTCCTCGGCGAGGGCGGCTGGTGGCACATCCCCGGCGCGGTCGTGGTGTGCGCGCTGGCCGTGCTCGCGCCCCGGCGCCCGTTCGACGCCGTGCTGACCGCCGCGACGGCGGTGGGCGCGAGCTCGGTCGTGCTGCTCGTGGCGGGTGCCGCGCCCGTGACGCCGATGATCGGCGGCCTGGTGGTGGCCGAGGTGGCGGCGCTGATGGCGATCGTCGCGGTGGTGGTGCGGCAGGCCCCGCCGGCGCGCGCGGTGGCCGGGGTCGTGCTGGTCGTCGCGGTGACCGCGCTCGCCGCCGTCGTGCGGCCGGAGTACCGGTCGCCGTACTGGCCGGACGACTACAGCGGGCCCGGGTTCTGGCCGCAGTCGGTGTTCGGCGGGGTGCTGCTGGCGCTGTCGCTCGGCACCGGGCTGTACTTCCGCGCCCGCGACCGGGAACGCGCGACCGCCGTGCGGGCCGAGGTCGCGGCGGCGCAGCACACCGAGCGGATGGCGCTGGCCCGCGAGCTGCACGACGTGATCGCGCACTACGTGACCGGCATGGTGGTGCACGCGCAGGCGGCGCAGGCCGTGCCGGCCGCGGCGGGCGAGGCGCTGCCGATCATCGTGCGCAGCGGCAACGAGGCGTTGGCCGAGATGCGCCGCCTGGTCGGCACGCTGCGCGACACCGAGGCCGATGCGCCGACCGCGTCCAGCGACCTGGCCGACGACGTGCGCGGGGTGGTGGAGCGGTCCGGCCAGCCCGTGCGGCTGCACGTCGACCTGCCGGCGCCCGTGCCGCCGTCGTTGGGCCGCTCGGTGCTGCGGCTGGTGCAGGAGTCGTTGACCAACGCGCGCAAGCACGCCGAGGGCGCGTCCACCGTGGACGTTTCGGTGTCCGTTTCGGACGGTGAGGTGCACGTGCTGGTGGCCGACGACGGGCGGGCGCGCAAGGCGGCGCCGGTCGGCGGGTCCGGTGGTTACGGGTTGGTGGGCATGCGGGAGCGCGTCGAGCTGCTGGGCGGCCGGTTCAGCGCGGGCGCCCGCGCCGGCGGCGGCTGGGAGGTGCGCGCCGTCCTGCCGGTGACGCGGTGACACCTCCCAGCCGCGCGGTCAGCCGGCGGACGGTTGGGACGCGGGCAGCTCGACGGGCAGCGGGTAGGTGAAGGACCGCGCCGGGTCCTCCTCCGGGCGGTGGCGGTCGGCGAGGTGGCGGTCGGCGACGGGACGGCGGCGGGACCCGCGGTCCTGGTCGGGGATCGCCGGCCGGTAGTCGCCCAGCCACGTGGTGACGTCGCCGGAGAGCCGGGCGTTCTCCTCGTGCAACTGGCGCACCTGGTGCTCCAGCTCGGCGATCCGCGCCTCCGCGTCGCGGTGCACCCGCACCACCGTCCACAACATCTCGTACGCCCTCGCCTCCCGGGTCGGGAGGCCCCCGCCGCCGGCCGCGGCGTCACCGGACCCCCGGTCCGCGGGTGCGGCCAGGCCGTGCTTGCGGGCCCACTCCGGGCCGCCGATCATCGTCGTGGTGATGTCGTCGACCTCCGGGTCGAGCCAGCGCGGACGGGGGTCGTCGGTCGCCACGCCGACGACGAGGCCGTGCAGGTAGCGGGCGGTCGCCACCACCTCGGGCACGAGCGTCGGGTGCACGGCGGCGTGGACCAGGCTCGCGACCCGCTCCCACGGCGGCACGCACTCGGGCCTGGCCTGCGCGCCGATCCAGCGCGTCACCTCGGCCCGGACCGCGCCGAGCGAGCGGCCGTGCGCCCAGTGCCCGGGTGTTCGCGCCGCCCGTCGGAGCACCCGCCGGTACGCGGTGCTCATCCTGCCGTTGTCGTCCACCAAGTGCACCAACAGGAACAGCGCGAGCCATCGACGTTCCCGGGACAGGCCCGGCTCGGAGAAATCGGCCTCCGATCGCAGGACCGCCGCCGCGGGCTCCCCCCTGCCGCGGCGCTCGCCGGGTTGGGCACTTCCACCGTTACGAGCCACTGTCACTCCTTCGCCGGATCAGCGGGACCACCACCTCTCCCAACGTTTCGGAGATTACGTCCATCCAGCGGGTGAACACCGCCCCAGAAGGTCAAACCCACTGTTCGGGTTACGGGGTGACGCGTGGCCCGCCACGTTGTGTGTCGCTCGATCGAGTGCGGCAGGATCGGGGCATGTCGCTGCGCCTGCACGCCCCCGTCGTCCTGCCCTGCGATCCCGCCTGCACCGTCCTGCGCGACGCCGTGGTCGACGTCGTCGACGGCCGGGTCGCCCACGTCGGCGCGGAGGCCGACGCCCCCGCGTTCGACGGCGAGGTCCGCCGGCTCAGCGGCATCCTGCTGCCCGGCCTGGTGAACACCCACGCGCACAGCCCGATGGTGCTGCTGCGCGGCCTGGGCGGGGACCTGCCGCTGCTGCGCTGGCTGCGCGAGGCGATGTGGCCGGCCGAGGCGAAGATGAAGCCCGAGGACATCCGGGTCGGCATGCTGCTCGGCGCGGTGGAGATGCTGCGCAACGGCGTGACCACCAGCGCCGAGATGTACTTCCACGGCGAGCAGCTCGCGGACGCCGTGCTGACCGCCGGGTCGCGCGTGCTGTTCGGTGCGGCGATCATGGACCTGCCGGGGATGCCGTGGCGGCCGATGACCGACGAGATCACCCGGTGGATCGACGCCGACGGGCTGCGGTTCGGGCCCGACGAGCGGGTCGAGCTGAGCTACGGGCCGCACTCGGCGTACATCCTGTCGCCGGAGGCGCTCGGTGAGATCGCCGGGCAGGCGCGTGACCGCGGCGCGCTGGTGCAGGTGCACGTGGCCGAGTCGGCGGAGGAGGACCTGGCGCAGCGGGCGTCGCACGGGTCCGTGCCGCGGCTGCTGGAGCAGGCGGGCGTGCTGGGCGGGCGGGTGCTGTCGGCCCACTCCGTGCACCTGTCGCCGGAGGACGTGGCCATCTACGCCGCCCACGGGGTCGGCATCGCGCACTGCCCCGGCTCGAACACCAAGCTGGCGTCGGGCATCGCGCCGCTGCGGTCCTACCTGGACGCGGGCGTCGCGGTCGGGTTGGGCACGGACGGGCCGGCGTCCAACGACGACCTGGACCTGTTCGAGGAGGCCAGGCTGGCGGCGCTGCTGGCGCGCGTGACGTCGGGGGACGCGACGGCGATGCGGGCGGCGGACGCGTTGCTGCTGGCCACGCGCGGTGGTGCGGCGGCGTTGGGCCGCGACGACCTCGGCGCGCTGGAGCCCGGCCGGTGGGGCGACGTGGTGCACGTGGACGTGGACGACCCCGCGTTCGCCACGGGGTTGGACGCGCCGGACGAGCAGGTGCTGGCGAACCTGGTGTGGGCGTCGGGCACGCGGCGGGTCAAGGACGTGTGGGTGGCGGGCAGGCAGGTGGTGGCCGACGGCGAGACCACGAACGTGGACCGGCGGGCGGCGCAGGCGGGCGTGCGCGAGGCGGCGGCCCGGCTGCGGTAGGTCAGCGGGGGCGGGGGCGGACCACGACCTCGGTGAAGTGCGCGTCCTCGCCCGCGTTCACGGCGGTGGCGACGGCACGTGCCACGGAGTCCGCGCGCAGGTAGAGGTGCGGCTGGTAGTCGCCGCTCTCCTGCTCGCGGACGCCGCGCTGCATGTCGGTGTCGACGCGTCCGGGGTGGACGGACGTGACGCGGAGGTCCTCCTCCTCGGCGCGCAGGGCGTCACCGAAGGCGCGCAGCGCGAACTTGCTCGCCGCGTAGACGCCCCAGTCGGGGTTGGCGCGCAGGCCCGCGCCGGAGTTGATCAGCACGACGTGGCCGCGGGCGGCGCGCAGCAGCGGGAGGGTCAGCCGGGTGAGCTCGGCGACGGCGACCACGTTGACGTCGAGGGTGCGGCGCCAGACGTCCGCCGTCGCCTCGGCCAGCGGGCCGAGCTCGGCGACGCCCGCGCTGTGCACGAGGACGTCCAGGCGGGTGAGGCCCGCGGTGGCGGCGGCCAGGGCGTCGGGGTCGGTCAGCTCGACCGGCCAGGGGCGGGCGGAGCCCAGCGACCCGGCCAGCTCGGCCAGCGCGCCCTCGTCCCGGCCGCCCAGCAGCAGGTCGTGCGTCGGCGCGAGGGCCCGTGCCACCGCCGCGCCGATCCCACGCGACGCACCGGTCACCAACGCAACGGGTCGACTCATACCCGCACCCTAACCACCCCCCGAGAGTCCTACCTCCAGAGCTCGAGAGTCCTACGTCCAGGCGCCCTGAGTTCAACACTCGACAGACCGGGTGGTCGGTCGAGTGTTGAACTCAGGTGCGCTGAACGTTGGACTCTCGCGGCGTCAGCGTTGGACTCTCGGGTCAGCCGCAGATGCGGCCCTTGTCCTGCTTCCACACGGCGACGACCGACGGGCGCGGCTGGGACGTGCCGCCGTCCGGCCAGTGCGACAGCGGGTTGGCGGCCGACGCGCCGTCGATCTCACCGGGGTGCTGCACGGACACGAGCACGAAGTCGTCCTCGACCACCGGGCCGCACGTCTCGGCGCCCTTCGGCACGGTCAGGAACTGCTTCACCCGGCCCCGGTACGGGCCCTCGACCGGCACGGCGAACAAGCCGTCGTTGGACTTCAGGGCGTTGCCGTCGGTGGAGATCCACAGGTTGCCCCGCGCGTCGAACGCCACGTTGTCCGGGCACGAGATCGGCGAGACCTGGGTCTTGTCGTACCCGCCGAAGTACGTGTCGGCCGACGCCGGGTCGCCGCACACCAGCAGCAGCTTCCAGGAGAACGACGTGGCGGTGTTGTCGCCCCGGCGCTCCTCCAGCTCCAGCACGTGCCCGTGGCGGTTGTTCGGGCGCGGGTTCGGCTCGGTCGGGCCTTCCTTGCCCGCCTTGCCGCGGTCGGTGTTGTTGGTCAGCGCCGCGTACACCCGGCGGTTGCGCGGGTTCGGCTCCACGTCCTCGGGGCGGTCCATCTTGGTCGGGCCCACGGCGTCCGCCGCGAGCCGCGTGAAGACGTAGACCTCCTCGGCGGTGAAGCCGGGCACGAACGAGCGGTTGCCCGCGGCCAGCGGGATCCACTCGCCGGAGCCGTCGAACCCGCCGTCGGCGGGCAGCGCGCCGGAGCCGTCGATCTCGGCGACCGGACTGTCGCCGGTAAACTTGGCGACGTACAGCGTGCCCTTGTCCAGCAGCGTCCTGTTGTGCTCACGAGCGTGCTTGCTGTTGCCCGGCTTGACCTTCTCGTCGGACACGAACTTGTACATGTAGTCGAAGCGCTCGTCGTCGCCCATGTACGCGACCGCGCGGCCGTCGCGGGCGATGATCACGTTCGCGCCCTCGTGCTTGAAGCGGCCGAGCGCGGTGTGCTTGACCGGGGTCGAGTCCGGGTCGAGCGGGTCGATCTCGACGACCCAGCCGAACCGGTTGACCTCGTTGGGCTCCTGCGCCACGTCGAAGCGCTTGTCGAACCGCTCCCACTTGCGGGTGGACGCCGCGCCGGACAGGCCGTAGCGGGCCAGCCGCGCCTTGGCGACCGGGTCGGTGACCGAGCCCGCGTTGGCGAAGTACTGGTTGAAGTTCTCCTCGCCGGACAGGATCGTGCCCCACGGCGTCACGCCGCCCGCGCAGTTGTTCAGCGTGCCCAGCACCTTCGTGCCCGTCGGGTCGGCCGACGTCTTGAGCAGCTTCGAGCCCGCCGCCGGGCCGGTGACCTTGAACGGCGTGGTGGCGGTGATGCGGCGGTTGTAGCGCCGGTCGAGCTTGGGCACGAGCTTGCCGCTGCGCCGGTCGCGCTCGACCAGCACCACCGACGCGCCGTGCGCGGCCCAGGCGATCTCGGTCTGCTCACGGGTGGGGTTGTTCGCGTCCCAGTCCTTGAAGAGGAACTCCTCGGTGGTGTACTCGTGGTTGGCCACGAGCACCCACTGGTCGTGCCCGCCGACGGGGACCAGGCCGAGGAAGTCGCAGTTGTAGCCGAACTGCTTCGCCTGCGCCGCCGGGGTCTGGCGGTCGAAGTCGAACGTGGGCGCGCCGGGCACCACCGGGTCGCCCCAGCGCAGCACGACGCCCTGCTCGTAGCCCTCGGGGGTGACGACGCGGTCCTCGGTGTTGGGCGCGACGGCGGCGAAGTTCAGGCCGTCGCGGCGACGACCGCCGCCCAGGTCGACGTCGAGTTCGACCTGGGGCTTGGCGGCGGCGCTGCCGGCACCGACCAGCCCGACACCCGCGCCCGCGACGGCGAGCACCGCGCCCGCCTTGAGCAGGCCGCGCCGGCGCACGACCTCGCCGACGACGTCGCCGAAGTAGGCGTTGTCGGACGTGTTGGGCGCCTCGTGGGCGCACGCGTCACCGCAGCGGTACTTGCAGGTGATCGCCGAACGCCCGAGCGGGTGGTTGGGCAAGAGGGGCAGCAGGCGCCGCCCCCGATCGGTGGATGAGGACACGCGGACCTCCGAGATCGCTCAGTGGGAACCGGGCGACCGTAAGAGGGCAAGCCCTCCACCAGCGGACTTCGAGGTGAACGCGAGGCGAACACCTCGATCGTCACCGGACCGGGACCACAGGTTCGCACGCGGTGTGGTCGCCCGGTCGCGCCGGGCGACCACACCGGTGGCCTCACTCGCCGACGCGGCGTCCTTCCCGCCACACCGCGACCACCGACGGCCGCGGTTGCGAGTCGCCGCCGTCCGGCCAGTGCGAGGCCGGGTTGTCCGCGCTCGCGCCGTCGACCTCGCCGGGGTGCTGCACGCACACCGTGACGACGCGTTCGCCGATCACCGGGCCGCACGTCTCCGCGCCGCGCGGCACGGTGAGGAACGCCTTGAGGTGGCCGCGCTGCGCACCGGACACGGGCACGGCGTAGAGGCCGTCGTTGTGGCCGTCGAGCGCGCCGGCGGAGTCGCTGGAGATCCACAGGTTGCCGTGCCGGTCGAACGCCACGTTGTCGGGGCTGGAGATCGGCGACACCCGGCTCTTGTCGTAGCCCGCGAAGTAGGTGTCCGGCGACGCCGGGTCGCCGCACACCAGCATGAGGTTCCAGGAGAACGCGAGCGCGAGGGCGTCGCCGCCGCGCTCGGTCAGCTCCAGCACCTGGCCGTGCTTGTTGGCCACCCGCGGGTTCGGCTCGGTCGCGCCTTCCTTGCCCGCCTTGCCCCGGTCGACGTTGTTGCTCAGGGCGCAGTAGACGACACCGGTGTGCGGGTGGGTCTGGATGTCCTCGGGGCGGTCCATCCTGGTCGCCCCGACCTTGTCGGCGGCGAGCCGGGTGAAGACGTAGACCTCCTCGGCGGTCATGCCCGGCACGAACGACCGGTCGCCGGACGCGAGGGGCACCCACTCGCCGCGGCCGTCGAACCTGCCGTCGGACGGCAGGCGGCCGGTGCCGTCGATCTCGGCGGGCGGGCTGTCGCCGGTGAAGCGGGCGACGTAGAGGGTGCCGTCGTCCAGCAGGGTCATGTTGTGCCGGCGGGCGGCCTTGCCGTCGCCCTTGCGGACCTTGCCGGTGGAGATGAACTTGTAGATGTACTCGAACCGCTCGTCGTCACCGGAGTAGGCGACCACTCGTCCGTCGGCGGCGAGGCGGACGTTGGCGCACTCGTGCTTGAAGCGGCCCAGCGCGGTGTGCTTGACGGGGGTGGAGTCGGGGTCGGTCGGGTCGAGCTCGACGACGTAGCCGAACCGGTTGACCTCGTTCGGCTCGCGGGCGAGGTCGAACCGCTCGTCGAACCGCTCCCACTTGCGGGTGGTGGCCGTGCCGGTGACGCCGTAGCGGGTCAGGCGCGGGTCGGCGAGCGCCTCGGCGTTGGCGAAGTACTGGTTGAAGTTCTCCTCGCCGGACAGGATCGTGCCCCACGGGGTGACACCGCCCGCGCAGTTGTTCAGCGTGCCCAGCACCTTCGTGCCCGTCGGGTCGGCCGAGGTCTTGAGCAGGTCCGAGCCCGCCGCCGGGCCGGTGATCTTGAACGGCGTGGTGGCGGTGATGCGGCGGTTGTAGCGGGAGAACCGGGTGGTGAGGCGGCCGTCGCGGGCCTGCTCGACCTGCACCACGGACAGGCCGTGCGCGGCCCACGCGATCTCGACCTGCTCGCGGGTGGGGTGGGCGGCGTCGTAGCCGCGGAACATGAACGGCTCGCCGGTGTACTCGTGGTTGGTGACGAGCAGGTTCGTCCGGCCGGTGGCGTCCAGCGGCAGCAACGCGGCGAAGTCGCAGTTGTAGCCGAACTGCCTGGCCTGGGCGGCGGCGGTCTGGTGGTCGAAGTCGAACCGGGGCGCGTCCGGGAAGAGCGGGTCGCCCCAGCGGATCACGACCTCGTGGCGGTAGCCCTCGGGGACGACGACGGCGTCGAGCGCGTTCGGCGCGACGGGGGCGAAGTCCAGGCCGAGGGGGTGCCGTCCCGCCGTCCCGGGTTCGGCCGCGGCGGTGGCGGCCCCGCTCGTGACGCCGCTCGCGACGCCGCCGAGCGCTCCGACGACCACGGCCGCCTTGATGGCGGTGCGCCGGTCGACCAGGTCGCCGAAGTACGGGTTGCCCGAGGTGTTGGGCACGTCGTGGAAGCACGCGTCACCGCAGCGGTACTGGCAGGTGACGGCCGCGCGTCCGGGGGAGTGGTTGGCCAGCAGTGGAAGGTGTCTCACCACTAGAACGCCTCCTATGGTCAGTTGGGACCAACGGACCGTAAGCCGGCGTTCACTTCTTGTTAACCCACCAGGTCCTCTCCGACCAGGATCGCTTCGGTCGGCACGGCGCGCCCGGAGGTCCGGCCGAGGGCCAGCAGGCCGGCTGCGAGGACGCAGCACACCGCGGCGACCACGAACGGCTGGGCCAGGTGGCCGACGAACGTGGCGGCCAGCGCGCCGCCGAGCCAGCGCAGGAAGTTGTAGCCCGCGCTGGCCACCGGGCGCGGCGCCGGGCTGACGCTCATCGCGGCGCTCGTGAACAGGGTGTTGAGCAGCCCGGAGACCACGCCGCTGACGATCACCGCGACGACCAGCAGCGGCTTGTTCGGCACCGCCATGACCAGCATCAGCGCCCCGAACGCGAGCACCGCGGCGATGGTGGCGCGGCGGTCGCCGAAGCGGCCGGCCAGGCGTGGCGCGAGCCAGACGCCGGAGACCGCGACGCACGCGCCCCAGCCGAAGAAGACGAGCCCGATCCGCACCGCGCCCCAGCCCAGCACGAACGGCGACCAGGCCAGCACGGCGAAGAACGCGGCCGTGTAGAGGGCGGAGCCGAGGGCGGTGCGCAGCAGGCCGGGGTGGCGCAGGGCGCGCAGCGGGTCGAGGAGCCGGATCTCGTGCTGCGGCTTGTCGTCGGCGAGGAAGACCGCGCACAGCGCGAACGCGGTCGCCATCAGCACGGCGGTGCCGATGAACGGCCCGCGCCACGAGAAGCTGCCGAGCAGCGCGCCCAGCAGCGGCCCGACGGACAGGCCGAGGCCGAGGGCGGCTTCGTAGAGCAGGATCGCGCCCTTCTGGCCGCCGGTGGCCGCGCCGACGATCACCGACAGCGCGGTGGCGATGAAGAACGCGTTGCCGAGGCCCCAGACGGCGCGCAGGCCGACGAGCTGGCCGATGCTGCCGGCGAGGGCGCAGAGGGCGGTGGCGACCACGATGAGGGCCAGGCCGCCGACGAGGGTGCGCTTGGCGCCGAAGCGGGCCGACGCGACGCCGGTGAACAGCATGGCGACGACCTGGACGCCCAGGTAGGAGGAGAAGAGGAGGGTGACCTGCGACGGTGTGGCGTGCAGGCCCTCGGCGATGGACAGCAGGATGGGGTCGACGAGCCCGATGCCCATGAACGCGATCACCGCGGCGAACGCCGTGACCCACACCTGACGGGGTTGGTCGAGGAAATTCACTTAGCCATCCTAACCGAATTTGGTTAGCTTAGCGAAGTAAGGCCGTTCACACTACGGTCTCGGGTGTGGATGCGGTGGTGTTCGACCTCGACGGCGTGCTGGTGGACTCCGAGCGGATGTGGGACGAGGTGCGGCAGGCCTTCGCCGCCCGGCACGGGGGCACGTGGCGGCCCGCGGCGACCAGGGCGATGCAGGGCATGAGCACACCCGAGTGGGCCGCCTACCTGGTGACCGAGGTCGGCGTGCGGCTGACCCCGGCCGAGGCGGCGGCCGGCGTGATCGGCGAGATGGCCGAGCGCTACGCCGAGGGCCCGCCCGTGCTGCCGGGCGCGGTGGACGTCGTGCGCGCGGTGGCGTCGCGCTACCCGGTCGCCATCGCCAGCTCGTCCCCGCCGGTCCTGATCAAGTCGTTCCTCGCCGCGACCGACCTGACCGACGTCGTCGAGGTGGCGATCTCCAGCGAGCAGGCGGGCGCGGGCAAGCCCGCCCCGGACGTCTACCTCCTGGCCACGTCGAAGCTGGGCGTCGACCCGACCCGCAGCGCGGCGGTGGAGGACTCGACCAACGGCCTGCGCGCCGCCCTGGCCGCCGGCATGGCCGTCTACGCCGTCCCGAACCCCCACTTCCCGCCGGACCCGGCCGTCTTGACGCACGTCACCGTGTTGCGGCGACTGTCGGACCTGCCCGGAGCGCTGCCGACGCCCTAGCGTGCCCACCATGGAGCGACGAGTTGCGGTGGTCACCGGTGCGGCCCAGGGCATCGGGGCGCGGGTGGCCGAGGTGTTGCGCGCGGACGGGTACGAGGTGGTCGGGTTCGACCTCACGGAGACCGACGGCGGCGTGGTGGGCGACGTGTCCTCGCCGTACGACGTGGCCAGGGTGGCCGAGCGGGTCGGCGACCGGGTCGACGTGCTGGTCAACAACGCCGGGATCGCGGGGATCGTGCCGTTCGAGGACACGTCCCTGGAGCTGTGGGAGCGGATGGTGGCGGTCAACCTGACCGGGCCGTTCCTGCTGACGCAGGCGCTGGGGCGGGTGATGCTGGCGCGCGGGCGGGGCGCGGTGGTCAACATCGCGTCCGTGGCCGGGTTGCGCGGTGTCGCCGACCGGGCCGTCTACAACACCACGAAGCACGGGTTGATCGGCATGACGCGCACGCTCGCCGTGGAGTGGGGCGGGCGCGGCGTCCGGGTCAACGCGGTGTGCCCGGGGTGGGTGAAGACCGAGATGGACGTCGAGTCGCAGGCGGGCGGGCACTACGACGACGCCGACATCACCGACCACGTGCCGATGGGCCGGTTCGCGGCGCCTGACGACATCGCGCAGGCCGTCGCCTTCCTGGCCGACCCGGACCGCAGCGGCTTCGTCAACGGCGTCGCGCTGCCGGTGGACGGCGGCTGGACGGCCGACGGGTCGTGGCAGTCGCTGCGACTGTCCAAGCGCTGACCTGCGAGAAGACCCCCTGCACCGAGAGGTGCGGGGGGTCCGTCGCGGTAGGGCTCAGCGCTCCACGTCACCGCGGATGAACGCCTCGACCGCCTCGTGCGCCTCGGAGTCCGAGTACTGCACGGGCGGCGACTTCATGAAGTAGGACGACGCCGACAGGATCGGGCCGCCGATGCCCCGGTCCAGCGCGATCTTCGCGGCGCGCACCGCGTCGATGATGATGCCCGCCGAGTTCGGCGAGTCCCACACCTCGAGCTTGTACTCCAGGTTCAGCGGCACGTCGCCGAACGCGCGGCCCTCCAGCCGCACGTACGCCCACTTGCGGTCGTCCAGCCACGCCACGTAGTCGGACGGGCCGATGTGGACGTTGCGCTTGCCCAGGTCGCGGTCGACCTGCGAGGTCACCGCCTGCGTCTTGGAAACCTTCTTGGACTCCAGCCGCTCCAGCTCCTTCATGTTCAGGAAGTCCATGTTCCCGCCCACGTTGAGCTGCATCGTCCGGTCGAGCTGGACGCCGCGGTCCTCGAACAGCTTGGCCAGCACGCGGTGCGTGATGGTGGCGCCGACCTGCGACTTGATGTCGTCGCCGACGATCGGCACGCCGGCCGCGCGGAACTTCTCCGCCCACTCCGGGTCGGAGGCGATGAACACCGGCAGCGCGTTGACGAACGCCACACCGGCGTCGATGGCCGCCTGCGCGTAGAAGCGGTCCGCCGCCTCGGAGCCGACGGGCAGGTAGGACACGAGCACGTCGACCTCGGCGTCGCGCAGCGCCCGAACCACGTCGACCGGCTGCTCGTCGGACTCCTCGATGGTCTCCCGGTAGAACCGGCCGAGCCCGTCCAGGGTGTGACCGCGCTGCACGGTGACGCCCAGCGGCGGCACGTCGGCGATCTTGATCGTGTTGTTCTCGCTCGCCCCGATGGCCTCGGACAGGTCCGTACCGACCTTCTTGGCGTCCACGTCGAACGCGGCGACGAACTCGATGTCGCGCACGTGGTAGTCACCGAACCGGACGTGCATCAGACCGGGCACGCGGGTGCTCGGGTCGGCATCGCGGTAGTAGTGGACGCCCTGCACCAGCGACGCCGCGCAGTTGCCGACCCCGACAATGGCCACTCGAACAGTGCGGCGGTTGTCGCCCATGCCGAGTCCTCCTTAGTTCTTCCGTGCTCGTATCCGGGGTGTTATTGGTCCTGCTCGCGCTGTTCGGCCTGTTCATGGGCGATCAGCTCGTTCAACCACCGCACTTCGCGCTCGGTGCTCTCGAGCCCGAGCCGGTGCAGCTCCCGGGTGTACCGGTCGATGCGTTCGCTGGTAGCCGATAACGAGGTGCGCAGCCCCTCGCGGCGCTCTTCGACGCGGCGCCTGCGGCCTTCGAGGATGCGCATCCTGATCTCGACGGGGGTCCTGGAGAAGAACGCCAGGTGGACGCCGAACGAGTCGTCGTCCCACGTCTGGGGTCCGGCGTTGGCCAGCAGTTCGGCGAACCTCTCCTTGCCCTCCGCGGTGAGCTTGTAGACCTTGCGCGCCCGACGGCCCCACCGGGCCGAGTCGTCCTCGGGCACTTCCTCGACGATGAGGCCGCCGCGTTGCAGCTTGCGCAACGTGGGGTACAGCGTCCCGTAGGAGAACGCGCGGAACGCACCCAGCAGCTCGTGCAGGCGCTTGCGCAGCTCGTAGCCGTGCATGGGCGCCTCGTGCAGCAGGCCGAGCACCGCGAACTCCAGCACGGCACCTCCCTCGCTCGGTGAGCGCCGATGGGTGCGGTCAGTATATCGGTGCGATACATCCACGCACGCCGATGCCGTGTCGCGTGGCACACAGCGACCCCTGCCTTTCGGCCCACTGCCCTGAACGGCCCATCGACGCGGTTGGGGCGGCACGTACTCTGGTCGTCGTGTCGACCCAACGCCAGGTCGTGGACTACGCCTTGCAGCGCCGTGCGCTGCTGGCGGAGGTCTACGCGGGCCGAGTGGGCACGATGGAGGTCTGCGACGCGAGCCCGTACCTGCTGCGGGCCGCGAAGTTCCACGGCCGGCCGAGCGACGTGACCTGCCCGGTGTGCCGGAAGGAACCGCTCACCCACGTGTCCTGGGTCTACGGCGACGAGCTCAAGCACGCGGCCGGATCCGCGCGCACCGCCGACGAGCTGGCCCGCATGGCGACCCTCTTCGAGGAGTTCACCGTGTACGTGGTCGAAGTTTGCCGCACATGTAGTTGGAACCACCTGGTGCAGTCATACGTCCTGGGAACGCGTGGCCTGAACACTCGCAAGCCACGCAGGAGGACCGCGGCGGAGTGAACGTGCTCCGACCACGGGCGCCGCTCCGGCGAGGAGCAGCGGCGTACGACCACCGAACCGCGTGCAACGGCACGCCGGTCTGGGAGGCCATTTCGTGAACGACCAGCATGACGACAGGCATCGTGGCGCGGAGCCGCAATGGCCGACCGGGGAGGACCCGGACGGCGGCGGGCACCCACCGCGCCACGGCGCCGGGGATCAGCCGGAGCGTCCGAACACCCCGCCAGGTGGTTTCGCGCGCACTCCGGTGGACGGCCCCGGCCCCGCGCCCAGGCACGGCACGCCGCCGGGCGGGTTCGCCCGTCCCGGCACGCCGCCCGCGGGAGGCCCACAGGTGGGCGGCACGCCACCCGGCGGCATCCCCCGCGGCGGCCCGCCGCCCGCAGGCCGGGCGGACCCGTCCCCCCACGGCAGGCCGGGCGGCCCCCGGTCGGCCCCGGCGGCCCCGCGGTGGGCCCCGCGGTCGCGGGCAGCGTGCCCGGCGGCCCCGGCCAGCGACCCCCCACGCCTCCCGGCGGTGTGCGCGGACCCGGAGGTCCCGTGCCGCCCGGCGGCCGGCCACCGGTCGGTGGTCCGGGCGGCCCCCGCCGACCCGGCGGCCCGACGGGTCCGGGCGGTCCCCCTCGGCGTCCCGGCGAGGAGCCGACGGACCTGCTGCCGCCCGTCTACCAGACCACGCCGCGCGAGCCCGAGCTCCTCACGCACCGCGAGGACGAGGTCGAGCTGGAGCCGTTCTACGACGACGAGTACGACGAGGAGCTGACCGAGGAGGAGGCCCGCGCCGTGCGCCGCAAGAAGGTCTGGCGCCGCGTGCGCCGCGCCACCTACGTGGCCTTCGGCCTGATGCTCCTGGCGCCGGTCGCCGCGTTCGCCATCGCCTACCAGGTGGTGGAGGTGCCGAACCCGGAGGTCGTCGCGGCCGACCAGGGCAAGGCGATCACGGTCCTCTACGCCGACGGCACCGAGATGACCAAGATCGCGCCCGGCGAGGCGAACCGGACCCTGGTCAAGTACGAGGACCTGCCGGACTCGATCAAGCACGCGGTGTTCGCGGCGGAGGACCCGACGTTCGAGACGAACGTCGGCTTCGACCTCACCGCCATCGCGCGCGCGGCTTACTACCAGCTCAAGGGTGAGCAGAGCGGCGGCTCGGGCCTGACGCAGCAGTACGTCAAGAAGGCCACCGACCAGTCGGACATGACGCTGACCCGCAAGTTCACCGAGGCCGTCACCGCCTACAAGATGTCCGAGCAGCAGGACAAGGAAGACATCCTCACCGCCTACCTGAACACGATCTACTTCGGCAAGGGCGGCTACGGCATCAAGACGGCGGTGAAGGCCTACTTCGGCGTCAACGAGCTGAAGGACGTCACCCCGTCCCAGGCGGCGCTGCTCGCGGGCATGATCCAGAACCCGAGCCGCGACTGGCAGCAGGCGTACATGGAAGAGCGCTGGAACTACGTGATGGACCAGATGCTCAAGTACAACTGGATCGACCAGGCCTACCGGGACGCCGAGAAGTTCCCGCAGCCGGTCGAGCAGGTCGACCAGTCGGGGTTGAGCTCGATCCGCCTGCACATCCGCGAGCAGGTCGTCCAGGAGATGGCCAAGGTCGACTGGGGCATCGAGA
Organism: Saccharothrix sp. 6-C; assembly: GCF_016695385.1. Classification (NCBI taxonomy): domain Bacteria; kingdom Bacillati; phylum Actinomycetota; class Actinomycetes; order Pseudonocardiales; family Pseudonocardiaceae; genus Saccharothrix; species Saccharothrix sp. 6-C. Next base: position 8,345,678 of record NZ_CP064192.1, read on the forward strand.
AGGCGCAGAAGGTCGGCGTCACCGTGCACACCACCATCGACCCGCCCAAGCAGCAGGCGGCCGAGGACGCGGTGCACGAGGTCCTCGGTCCCCAGCCCCCGGAGCTGCGGTCCTCGCTCACCGCGATCGACCCGCAGACCGGCGCGGTGAAGGCGTACTACGCGGGCGAGGACGGCACCGGCCTGGACTACGCGACGAACACCCTCCAGGAGGCGGGCTCGTCGTTCAAGCCCTTCGACCTGGTCGCCGCGCTGAAGAACGGCAAGGGCCTCGGCTCGACCTACGACGGCCGCTCGCCGAAGACGTTCGAGCTCGGCGACACCAAGATCACGATCCGCAACGCGTCGGACCGGAACAACACCTGCGGCGAGCAGTGCCCCATCCGCAAGGCGATGGAGATGTCGCTCAACACGGTGTTCTACGAGATGGTGATCGACATCGGCACCCAGCCGGTCGCCGACGCCGCCCACGCGGCGGGCATCCCGAAGACGGTCGAGGTGCAGGGCCAGAAGAGGGACCTGCTGGTCAACGAGAACGGCGGCCCGCCGAACGTCGGTATCGCGATCGGCGGCGGCGAGGCGCAGGTCCGGCCGTTCGACATGGCCTCGGCCTACGCCACGTTCGCCGCGCGCGGCATCTACCACGAGCCGTTCTTCATCTCGAAGATCACCAACGCCGAGAACAAGGCGGTCTACCAGCACGTCGACGTGACGCGGCCGGCGTTCGCCCCGAACGACCAGCAGCTGAACCAGGACATCGCGGACAACGTCACCGAGTCGCTCAAGCCCGTGCTCACGTACTCGAAGATCCCGTGCGCGGGCCGCGAGTGCGCCGGCAAGACCGGCACGCACGAGCTGCCCGACGACGCCAGCCAGAACTCGAAGGCGTGGATGGTCGGCTACACGCCGTCGCTGTCCGCGTCGGTGTGGCTGGGTCGCGACGAGGGCAACGTGGCGCTGAGGGACAACAGGGGCAACCCGATCTTCGGTGGTGGCCTGCCCGGTCAGATCTGGAAGAAGTTCATGGACAAGTCGCTGGAGGGAACGCCGGCGGAGCCCTTCCCGAAGCCGAGGAAGCTCCACCAGTTCGACGACCCGAAGCCGACGACGACCACGACCACGACCACCACGACCACGACGAAGCGGGACGAGGAGAACCGGTCGACGACGACCGAGCCGACCACGACCAAGCCGACGACCACCAAGCCGACGACCACCACCCGTCCGTGCGTGGGCCTGGCCTGCCCGCCCACGACCACCACGACGGAGGAGAACGATCCCAACCCGATCGGTGGCGGCGGCAGACCGCCGACGGGTTAGCGATCGGAGTCAGCGCACGTGAAGAGGGGTCCGGCCGAGTGCCGGGCCCCTCTTCGCGCACCGGGCCCGGAGCGGGGCCGCGACGATCCCCCGGGGTTCGCGACGACCTCACAACGTCCGTTGACCCCTGCCCGTAGCATCCGTCACCGTGGCCAGCCCCTCGCAGCACTCGCAGGCGACCCCCGACGGCTCGCGGGCGAACGACGACGACACCGACTCGCTCCGGCCCGACGAGCGGGTCAACCCGACGTGGACCGAGCCGCTGGCGAGGGCGGCGAGCAAGCCGCTGGGCGGACCGGTCGGCAGGCACGCGTCGGTGGGGCGGCAGTGGTTCTGGACGCCGCTGCGGGTCGTGCTGCTGTTCGCGGTGGTGACGCTGGCGCTGGCGTGGTTCCAGAAGTCGCCGTGCGTCCAGCAGTACGTGGACGACAACGGCGTGGTGCAGCTCGACTGGCGCGGCAGCAAGCAGTTCACCGCGATGTGCTACTCCGACACCGTGCCGCTGTACACGGCGGAACGGCTGGACAAGCCGGACACGTTCCCCTACAAGACCTCGTGGGTGGACGACGAGGGCAAGCCCACCGCGCACGTGCGGTACATGGAGTACCCCGTGCTGACGGGCATGTTCCAGCTGCTCAACGCCCGGATGGCGCAGGGCTGGACGGTCATCGCCTCTTCCGGGTGGCTGCCCAACCCGATGACCGTGATCGTGTACTTCAACATCACCGCGCTGTGGCTGGCGCTGGCCTGGCTGGTGACCGCGTTCGCGGTGGCGCAGCTGGCCAGGCGACGGCCGTACGACGCGGTGCTGGTGGCGGTGTCGCCGCTGGTGGTCGTGCACGCGTTCACCAACTTCGACACGCTGGCCACCGCGTTCGCCACGGCGGGGATGCTCGCGTGGGCGCGCAAGAAGCCGGTGCTGGCGGGCGTGCTGCTCGGGCTGGGCGGCGCGGCGAAGCTGTACCCGCTGTTCCTGCTCGGACCGTTGCTGCTGCTGTGCTGGCGCGCGGGCAAGCTGCGGGCCGGGTGGACCACGTTCGGCGCGACGCTGGTGACGTGGGGGCTGGTGAACGCGCCGATCGCCTGGCTCTACCCGGACGGCTGGCGCGAGTTCTTCCGGCTCAACACCGAGCGCGGCGTCGACCCGGACTCGCTCTACAACGTGGTCGCGCAGTGGACCGGGTGGCCGGGCTTCGACCCCGGGCTGCTGCACGGGCAGGCGCCCGAGGTGTTGAACACGGTCAGCGCGGTGCTGTTCCTGGTGTGCTGCGCGGCGGTCGGGTTCGTGGCCCTGTCCGCGCCGCGCCGGCCCCGGTTCGCGCAGCTGGCGTTCCTGGTGGTGGCGGCGTTCCTGCTGACGAACAAGGTGTGGAGCCCGCAGTACTCGCTGTGGCTGGTGCCGCTGGCCGTGCTGGCGCTGCCGAGGTGGAAGCTGCTGCTGGTGTGGATGACCGTGGACGCGCTGGTCTGGGTGCCGCGGATGTTCTTCTACCTGGGCGTGGACAACAAGGGCCTGCCGATCGACTGGTTCCTCGGCGCGGTGGTGGCGCGTGACGTCGCGGTGCTCGTGCTGTGCGGGCTGATCGTGCGCGAGATCTACCGGCCCGACCTGGACAAGGTGCGCCAGGCCGGCGACGACGACCCGTGCGGCGGGTTCGTCGACGAGGCGCCGGACCGGTTCGCGCTGCGGTGGCGGCGACGGCGCCCGGACGACGCCCCGGTGCCCGCCGGCGTGGGCGGCTGAACCGCGGCGGTCGCGGGCGGCGGGGCTACGCGGTGGTCGCGGGCGCCGGCCGGCGACGGGCCGGGCGGCGGTCGGCGAACGTGACCTCGGAGCGCAGGAAGACGAAGAACAACGCCACCAGCAGCGCCGCCCGGCCCCACACGCCGATCACCACGGCCTGCGCCGAGAACCCGTCGTAGATCCCGGACGGCTCGCCGAACTCGATCGCGTAGAACCAGCGGAAGATGCCGACGCCCATGGCGAGGTCCGCCGCGAAGTACGCCGCCACCCAGCCCCAGTGCACCCGCAGCAGCACGAACATCGGCACCAGCCACAGCGTGTACTGCGGCGAGTGCACCTTGTGCAACAACAGGAAACCGCACAGCATCGCCGCCGACACGGCCACCCACGGGTAGCTGCCCTCGGCCAGGTGGCGCCGCCACCCGAGCAGGCACGCCAGCGCGAACGACCCCGCGATCGCGAGCGGCGACAGCACCGACACCAGCGGCTGCATGACGTCGTCGGCCAGGAACGGCCGCATCGACCAGAACCAGACCGAGTTCGTGGTGATGTCGACCCGCCGCAGGCCCTGGAACGCGAACGACGCCCGCCAGCCCTCCACGCCGGCCAGCGCGAACGGCAGGTTGACCAGCACCACCGTCACCACGCACGCCAGCGCCACCTTCACCGCGCCCGCGACGTCGTGCCGGGCGCCGCGCGGCAACCACCGGCCGCCGGGACCACCGGTGAGCACGTACAGGCACAGCGGCAGCACGAAGATCGCCGGGTAGACCTTGAACGCGAACCCGAGGCCCAGCAGCACGGACGCGACCACCGCGCGGTCGACCAACGGCCGCTCGCGCCGTCCCCAGCCCCGGTGCACCACGTACACCGCCGCCACGGCGCAGCACACGACCGGCAGGTCCCAGTTGTGGAACGCGTACAGCACCATCGGCGGGCCCAGCGCCCAGATCAGCGCGCGCCACCGGCTCAGCTTGCCGAGCAACCACCCGGCGGCCAACCCGAACGGCGCCATCAGCAGCGCCGAGAACAGCAGGAACGCGGCGTCGGTGCGCGCGGGGATCGCGCCCGCCCAGATCATCAGCCCGGTCAGCACCGGGTACTCGACCACGCCCCCGACCAGCGCGCCCTCGCTGTCGATGCTCCCGTTCACGTACGGGAAGACGTGCCGGTCGATGTCCCGGCCGATCCACAGGTGCTGGATGTCGGAGTAGCAGACCTCGGCCTTGTTGCGGCGCTCGTAGTCCGGCCCGCTGCGGCCCCACTGGTCGAACTCGGGCCCGGTGCAGCGGTCCTTGTTGAGGAAGCCGGCGAGCATCGTCAGCCCGCACAGGAGGACGACCGCGGCGAGCGCGGCCCGGCCGAACCGCGACGTTGACGACGCGGCGTCCGCGCGCTCCGGCACGGCCACCGCCTCCCGGGTCACGCTCAACGACCCAGGTGCTCGCGGAGGAACGCGATGTCCGCCGCCTGCCCTTCGTCCGGGGTCTCGACCAGCACCGGCGAGCCGGCGGCGGCGGCCACGGCGACCAACTGGTCGGGATCGATGGTGCCGGACGCGATGTTGGCGTGCCGGTCGCGCGAGGAGCCGAACTCGTCGCGGGAGCTGTTGAGGTGGACCAGGTCGATGCGCCCGGTGATGGCCTTCACCCGGTCCACGATGCCGACCAGGTCCTCGCCGGAGGCGAACGCGTGGCAGGTGTCCAGGCAGAACCCGGCGCCGAACTCGCCGACCGCGTCCCACAGCCTGCCGAGCATGTCGAACGTCCGCGCCATGGCGTTCTCGCCGCCCGCGGTGTTCTCGATCAGGATCGGGACCGCGAAGCCGCCGCTCTCGGCCTGCCGCTCGAACATCTTGCGCCAGTTGGCGATCCCGTCGCCCGGGTCCTCGCCCTTGGCGACGTGCCCGCCGTGCACGATCAGGCCCTTGGCGCCGACCTCGGCCGCGCCGTCGGCGTGCTGGAGCACCATCTTCCGCGACGGGATGCGGATGCGGTTGTTGAGCGACGCGACGTTGGCCAGGTACGGCGCGTGGATGAAGACTTCCAGGTCGGCGGCCAGCAACCCCTCGGTCTGCGGGTGCGGCTTCGGCGCCTTCCACCCCTGCGGGTCGGCCAGGAAGAACTGCACGACGTCGGCGCCGCGGGCGACAGCGGCGCCGAGCGGGTCGTCGTCGCGGACGTGGGCCCCGATGCGCATGGGTGCAGAGGGTAGTCCGCCGGCGAAACGCGCCGACGACCGCCGGCGATACGAAATTTGTCGTCGAGGGGGATGGCTCGCGTCACTATCAGCACCTACGCTCGTTACTTGTAAGTAGGAACAAGGAACGCAGCCGTCACGCCAGGAGGCCAGACATGCGGACCCGGCTCACTCGACTGGTGAGCGCGGCGGCTGTCGTGTTCGCGGTCGGCACGGCCGGCGCCGCCGCCGGCTCGGGTTCGGCAGCGGCCGCCGAACCCCTCGTGGTGGGCAGCTGCGCGACCACCGTGCAGGGCGTGCCGGGCACCCCGGTGGCGCTGAGCCCGGTCGCCGTGCTCGACCCGATCGTCCAGCTGATCCGGGCGGTCCCGCTGCTCGGGCCGCCGCTCGCGGAGCCGTTCCGCCAGGTGTTCTCGGTGCTGCCGCCCATCCCGATCGGCGCGATCCCCACCGGCTCCGGCGTCATCACCGGCGGCGAGATCGCGAACAAGGTCAACGCGGAGCTGGTCAAGCTGCCGCTGCTCGGGCCGATCGTGGTCACGCTCGCCAACGGGGTGCGCACCGAGCTGACCAAGCTGTGCGGCGTCACCGTGCAGGGCGTCAACACCGCCGCCGCGCCCGTCCAGGACGGGTCGAAGGCGCTCGCGGACGCCTCGCAGCAGGCCACCGGCCAACTGCCGGGCCTGCCGAACCTGCCCGGTCAGCCCGCGCCGAACCAGCCGCCGCCGACCGGCCGGCCGGGCACGAACCCCGGCACCGGGAACCCCGGCGCCACCCCCGGCGCCCAGTCGCCCGCGACCAACCCCGTCGGCGGTGTCGGCGGGCTCGACGTGCCGCTGTACGGCGCGAACCCGTGGGGCGGCAACTTCGGCCGCGTGCCGCTGTTCAGCTACGGCGCCCTGCCGTTCGCCGTGCCCGGCCGGTACGCGCCGTCACCCGGCGTGCGCTACGGCGGCGGGGTCAGCGGCTACCGGCCCGGCTACGGCGTGCCGGGCGCGGACGACTCCGACAGCGTGCAGACTGCGGGCCGGGCCCAGGCGCTGCCCGGCTCGGGCCGGATGGGCGGCGGTGTGGCGGCGCCCGTGCTGCTGGCCGTGCTGCTGCTGTCGTGCGTGACGGGCGCGCTCGTGCGCACCTGGGTGCTGCGCCGCGCCGTCGCGTAAGACGCCGGAAGGACCAACCGGACCCGGGTTCTTGCTGCGTCCGCCCCCTGCCCGGCTGCCCACCGCGGTGGAAGCGTTGCGGAACGTGATCGGGAAAACGTTCTCCGCGCTGTGCCTCGCCCTGACGTTGACCGCGGTGCAGGCCTCGGCCTCCACCGCGGCCCCCGCCCTCGACCCCGACACGCCGGTCTCCGACGACGGCCGCGTCGGCGCGCCGGTCCAGCGGGACCCCGGCGGACCACGCCCCACCGGCCGCGGGTTCGCGGGCACCGGCGACCTGTCCGACGCCGCGGGCGTCCGCCGGGTCACCGGACCCGGACCGGCGACGGTGGACCCCGACGACCTCTCGACCCAGTCGATCATCGCGCCGGACGGGCGGGTGCAGGTCACCGACACGACCACCTACCCGGCCCGCGCCACGGTCCGCTTCACCTACACCAAGCCCACCGGCTCGACGAGCTGGTGCACGGGCTGGCTGTACGCGGCGAACGCGGTGGCGACCGCGGGCCACTGCGTCTACAACCCCGCCGCCGCCGCGTGGAACACGAACTTCACCGTGTACCCCGGCCGCAACGGCAGCTCGTCGCCGTACGGCAGCTGCGGCGTGTCCAACGCCTACAGCGTCACCGGGTGGACCCAGGACGGGAGCACCGAGCACGACTACGCCGCCCTCAAGCTCACGTGCACCGTCGGCAACACCACCGGCTGGTTCGGCCTGACCACGTCCACCGCGTCGCTCAACGGCACCACCGCCACCACCGCGGGCTACCCGCAGGACAAGCCCTCCGGCACGCAGTGGACCACCTCCGACACCGTGACCGGCACCACCGCGCGCCAGCTCTCGTACCTGATGGACACCATCGGCGGGCAGAGCGGTTCGGCCGTCTACAACACGGGCTGCGGCACGTACTGCGCGGTGGCCGTCCACGCGTACGGCCACACCTCCCACAACCGGGGCACCCGGATCATCGAGGAGGTCCGCCGGAACCTCCTCGCCTGGGCGCGCTGACCCGGCGCGCCGACCTGCGCCGACCTGCGCCGACCGACCGCCGGCGGAGGCGGCCGAACAGCCTGTTACCCTTCACGGGTTGCTGACGCGACGACCCTCCTGCCACGGAACGTCCGTGGCCGCCGAGTCCACAGGAGGTGAGTGGTCTTCATGCGTCATTACGAAGTGATGGTCATCCTCGACCCCAGTCTCGACGAGCGCACGATCGCGCCGTCCCTTGACACGTTCCTCAACGTCATCCGCACCACGGGTGGCAACGTGGAGAAGGTCGAGGTGTGGGGCAAGCGCCGGCTGAGCTTCGAGATCAACAAGAGCGCCGAGGGCATCTACGCCGTCCTCGACCTGATCTCGACCCCCGACGCGGTGAAGGAGCTGGACCGCCAGCTCGGCCTGCAGGAGACGGTGCTCCGGACGAAGGTCATCCGGCGCGATCCCGCCAAGGCCGCGAAGACCGCGGCGAGGATCGCCGCCAAGGCCGCGGCCAAGGCCTAGGAGCCCCGAACATGGCAGGCGAGACGACGATCACGGTGGTCGGCAACCTGACCGCCGATCCCGAACTCCGCTTCACCCAGTCCGGCGCCGCGGTGGCGAGCTTCACCGTGGCCTCCACCCCCCGCACGTTCGACAAGAACAGCGGTGAGTGGAAGGACGGCGAAGCGCTGTTCCTGCGGTGCAACGTGTGGCGGCAGGTCGCGGAGAACGTGGCCGAGTCCCTCACCCGCGGTTCGCGCGTGCTCGTTTCCGGGCGGCTGCGCCAGCGTTCCTTCGAGACGAAGGAAGGCGAAAAGCGCACCGTCATCGAGCTTGAGGTCGACGAGATCGGCCCCTCGCTGCGCTACGCGACCGCGAAGGTCAACAAGGTGAGCCGTGGAGACGGCGGCGGCGGCTTCGGCGGCGGCGGTCAGTCTCGCGGCGGTGGTGGCGGCGCACCGGCCGACGACCCGTGGGGCTCCGCGCCCCCGGCCGGCTCCGGTGGCTTCGCCGACGAGCCCCCCTTCTAGACCCGGCACCGGTCCACCCCACACTTCACTGCGTAATACCAGGAGTCCACACATGGCCAAGCCGCCTGTGCGCAAGCCCAAGAAGAAGGTCTGCGCGTTCTGCAAGGACAAGAACGCCAACCTGATCGACTACAAGGACACCACCCTGCTCCGGAAGTACATCTCGGACCGGGGCAAGATCCGCGCCCGCCGGGTCACCGGCAACTGCTCCCAGCACCAGCGCGACGTCGCGGTCGCCGTCAAGAACGCCCGCGAGATGGCGCTGCTGCCCTACACCTCGACCGCTCGCTGAGAAAGGGGACGGCATCGTGAAGCTCATCCTCACCGCTGACGTGACCGGCCTCGGTGGCCCCGGCGACATCGTCGAGGTCAAGGACGGCTACGGCCGCAACTACCTGCTGCCGCGCGGCCTGGCGATCGTCGCCACCAAGGGCGCGACCAAGCAGGTCGAGGTCATCCGCCGGGCGCAGGACACCCGCCGGGTGCGGGACCTGGACCACGCCAAGGAGATCAAGGCCACGCTCGAGGGCCTCGGCTCCGTGACGCTGAAGGCCAAGTCCGCGACGGGCTCGAAGAAGCTGTTCGGCTCCGTCACCTCGTCCGACGTCGTGTCGGCCGTGCGCGCGGCCGGCGGGCCGACGCTGGACAAGCGGTCCGTCGAGATCGCGGGCCACATCAAGACCCTCGGCAAGCACTCGGTGAACGTCCGGCTCCACCCGGAGGTCACCGTGGCGCTGTCCGTCGAGGTCGCGAGCGTCTGACGTTTTCCCGGAAGCGCCGTTCGACCAGGTGTTCTGGTCGGGCGGCGCTTTCGCACGTCCGGCTGTGGACAACTCGTGTGACACGTTGGGCGCGACACGCCGTGCAGCCGGTTACACGCGACACGCCGAAGGTGTGACGCACTACTTTTCCACAAACTTATCCACAGGCCTTGACCTGCGCTGACTTTTGTCTGGACCCAAGTTGTACCCAGGTTGTCCACAGGTTTCCCCAGCCTTGTGGTCAGCTGGGCGCGACCATCCCCAAGCTGTCCACCGAGTTGTCCACAGGTGGGTTTGCCTACGCCATCCAGGTGGCTCTAGCGTCGCTGGACCACGAGGCGTGGCGTGGCGGACTTTGTCGGACCCACGAGGTACAACATCCGCACGGCAGCAGATTGGGGTGAGCTCACGGTGGCGCTGGTGGACGACCGGGGCATGGCCGAGCCCGGCTTCGAACGGCAGCCGCCGCAGGACCTCGCCGCCGAGCAGTCGGTGCTCGGCGGGATGCTGCTGAGCAAGGACGCGATCGCCGACGTGGTCGAGGTCCTGGCGCCCAACGACTTCTACCGGCCCGCCCACCAGGCCGTGTACGACTGCGTCCTCGACCTGTACGGGCGCGGCGAGCCGGCCGACCCGATCACGGTGTCCGCCGAGCTGGAACGCCGGGGCGAGCTGCTGCGGGTGGGCGGCGCGCCGTACCTGCACACCCTGATCGCCACCGTGCCGACCGCCGCCAACGCCTCCTACTACGCCGAGATCGTGGCGGAGAAGGCCGTGCTGCGGCGGTTGGTGGAGGCGGGCACGAGGATCGTCCAGCTCGGCTACAACGGCGCCGAGGGCGCGGACGTGGACGAGGTGGTCGACCGGGCGCAGGCGGCGATCTACGAGGTCACCGAGCGCCGCACCACCGAGGACTACGTGGTGCTGGAGGAGCTGCTCCAGCCGACCATGGACGAGATCGACGCCATCGCCTCGCGCGGCGGCTCGTCACTGGGCATCCCCACCGGTTTCGCGGACCTGGACGAGCTGACCAACGGCCTGCACCCGGGTCAGATGATCATCGTCGCGGCCCGACCGGGTGTCGGCAAGGCGCTCGCGCTCGACACCCCGCTCGCCACGCCGACGGGGTGGACGACCATGGGCAAGGTCGCCGTCGGCGACCAGCTCATCGGCGCGGACGGTCGCCCCACGACCGTGGTGGCCGCGACCGAGGTGATGCGCGGGCGGCCGTGCTACGAGGTCGAGTTCTCCGACGGCTCGGTGCTGGTGGCCGACGCCGAGCACCAGTGGCTCACCGAGACCCGGGCCTCACGGCGCTCGGCGCAGGGGTCGGCGACCGGCCGCGGCCGCCGGGCGTTCGGCGAAGTCAGGACCACGCGCGAGATCGCGGAGAGCTTGCGCTGCGAGACCGCCGACCGCCGCCTCAACCACTCGGTGGCCAACGCCGAACCCCTCGACCTGCCCGAATCCGCCCTCCCGCTCGGCCCCTACACGCTCGGTGTGTGGCTCGGGGACGGCCACTCCGCCGGTTCCCGGTTCACCACGGCGGACCCGGAGATCGCGTGGCACGTCGAGGCCGAGGGGTACGACGTGGTGCCGCAGAGCGGCGAGCTGCTCTACGGCATCGAGCTGCCGGCACCGGAGCCGATCGCGACGCGCGACTGCGTCGTCTGCGGCACGCCCTTCACGCCGAGGACCGCGCAGGTGAAGACCTGCGGTCGCAGCTGCGGCGGCAGGTCCCGGTTCACCTCGGCCCCGGTCCCGGCCCCGACGTGCCCGGACTGCGGTCGGCCGTCGAGCGGCCTGCGCCTGTGCCAGGAGTGCCACCGCGACCACGGCACCGCGCAGGGCGTCCTCCGCGGCATCGGGGTGCTCGACGACAAGCACATCCCGGCGGTGTACCTGCGGGCGTCCATCGCTCAGCGGCGCGCGCTGCTGGCCGGGCTGCTGGACACCGACGGCACCGTGACGACCGGCGGGTCCGTGCAGTTCGCGGTCACGAACCGGCGGCTGGCCGAGGACGTGCGCGAGCTGATCGTGAGCCTCGGCTACCGGTGCTCGACCAGCACCAAGCAGGTCCGCGGGCGCGGCGACCGCAGCTCCACCACCTACACGTTGACCTTCGGCGCCGACGACGACGTGTTCCGGCTGGAGCGCAAGCGGCTGGTGCTGAAGGAGCGTCGCCGGGCCACGGGCCTGGCCCGGACGGGGTCGCGGTTCATCGTCGACGTGCGCCCTGTTCCGAGTGTGCCGGTGCGTTGTGTCGAAGTGGACAACCGGAACCACCTGTACCTCGCGGGCCGGTCGATGATCCCGACCCACAACTCGACGCTGGGACTGGACTTCGCCCGGTCGTGCTCGGTGAAGCACGGGTTGACCAGCGCGATCTTCTCGCTGGAGATGTCGCGCACGGAGATCGTCATGCGCATGCTGTCGGCGGAGGCGCGCATCCGGCTCGGCGACATGCGCGGTGGGCGGATGAGTGACGACGACTGGACGCGGTTGGCACGGCGGATGAGCGAGATCAGCGAGGCGCCGCTGTTCGTCGACGACTCGCCGAACCTGACCATGATGGAGATCCGGGCCAAGGCGCGGCGGTTGAAGCAGCGCCACGACCTGCGGCTGGTGGTGGTCGACTACCTCCAGCTGATGTCGTCGGGCAAGCGCACCGAGTCCCGTCAGCAGGAGGTCTCCGAGTTCTCCCGGAACCTGAAGCTGATCGCCAAAGAGCTCGAGGTGCCGGTGATCGCGATCAGCCAGCTCAACCGCGGCCCGGAGCAGCGCACCGACAAGCGCCCGCAGCTGTCCGACCTGCGCGAGTCCGGCTCGCTGGAGCAGGACGCCGACATGGTCATCCTGATCAACCGCCCGGACGCCTGGGAACGCGACGACCCGCGCGCGGGCGAGGCGGACCTGATCATCGCCAAGCACCGCGCCGGCCCGACGGCCACCATCACCGTCGCCCACCAGTTGCACTACAGCCGCTTCGCCGACCTCGCCCAGGGCTGACCCCGCGGTCAGCCGGGTTGGAAGAAGGCGAGCATCCGGCGGGCGGCGTCCGGCGCCACCAGCAATTCCTGGATCCGGGCGGACATCCGGGCGGCGGCCCCGGCGCGCTCGAACATCTCCCGCTCGTACTCCCGGACGGCGGTGGCGTGGTCGTCCGGGTGCGCGGCCAGGGCGAGGCCGAGCAGGGCGCCGTCGAGCAGCGCCATGTTCGCGCCCTCGCCCACCGGTGGCATCAGGTGCGCGGCGTCGCCGACCAGCGTGACGTCCGGTCGTGACGGCCAGGTCAGGCCGACCGGGAGGGTGGTGATCGCCCGCGGCACGATCGTGTCGTCGCAGGCCGCGACCAGGGCGGTGAACCGCGGGTGCCAGCCGGCGAGCAGGTCGATCAGCCGCGCGCGGGCGGCGGCCGGGTCGTCGAACGGGATGCCGCTGGTGGCGAACCAGTCCTCGCCGGTGCGGTAGAAGCTCAGGCCGATGCGGACGCGACCGTCGCCGTTGCGCTGCGCCCCCAGGGACAGCCCGTCGCCGAGGACCCAGTAGTTGCCGCGGCCGACCATCGCCGCGAGGTCGGGGTGGGTGCGGTCGATGTCGGGGATGCCGATCTCGACCACGTTCTGGCCGAGGTGCGTCGGGCGGGCGTCGGTGAGCAGCGGGCGGACCCGGGACTGCGCGCCGTCCGCGCCGACCAGCAGGTCGTAGGTCGCGCTACCGCCGTCGGCGAAGCGGAGCACGCCGTCGGCGGCGGACCCGAGCGCGTGCCCCCAGCGCACCACGCCGTCGGGGAGCGAGTCCAGCAGCAGGTCGCGGAGGTCGGCGCGGTCGACCTCGGGTCGGGCGAGCGGGGCGTCGTCGGGCGTGTCCTCCTGGAGCAGCAGGGTGCCGTCGGGCTCCAGCAGGCGCATGTCCTGGCCCTCGCCGCGGGCTATCGCGAAGAACCGGTCGATCAGGCCGGCTTCGCGCAGCGCCCGCTGGCCGGAGTGGATGTCGAGCATCCCGCCCTGGCCACGCGCGTGGCGTGACGCCTCGCGCTCGTAGACCACGGACTCGATGCCGTGCACGTGCAGCACCCGGGCAAGGGCCAGACCGCCCAAGCCGGCTCCGACGATCGCTATGCGCATGGCCATCCCCCGATTCACTGTATCTATTCGATACACTGTATCAGGACGAGCGCTGTACCCTCCTTCGCATGTTGGTGTGGGAGCGACCGGAGCCGCCGGACCGACCGGTGCCGGCCCCGCTGAGCCGGGAGCGGATCGTGCGGGCGGCGATCCGGCTCGCCGACGCGGACGGCCTGGACGCGGTGTCGCTGCGCAAGGTCGCCGCGGCGCTGGACGTCGGGCCGATGCGGCTGTACGGCTACATCGCCACCAAGGAGGAGCTGCTCGACCTGATGGTCGACGCGGTCCACGAGGAGATCCGGCCGACCGGCGACGGGTGGCGTGAGGTGCTGCGCTCCCTGGCCGAGACCACCCGGCAGGCCGCCCGGCGGCACGAGTGGCTCGCCGACCTGATCGGCGGGCGGCCCCAGCTCGGGCCGAACACGCTGGCCGGCGGGGAGGCCGTGCTGGCCGCGATGACCGGGGTCGACCTGGCCACGGTCGTGCCGGCGGTCGCCGCGGTCAACGCGTACGTGGTCGGCGCGGTGCGGCGGGAGATCACCGAGCTGCGCGCCGAACGGGCTTCCGGGCTGGACAAGGAGCAGTGGCAGGCCACCTACGGGCCGTACCTGACCAAGGTCTTCGCCACCGGCCGGTTCCCCGCGCTGGCCAACCTCGTGCACGACGGCCCCCACCTGGACGCCGACGAGACCTTCCGGGCAGGCCTCGACTTCGTCCTCGACGGCATCGCGGCCCGCGTCCCGGGCTGACACCCGGCGGCACGCGCTCGCGGACCTCCCGCCGCGGGCGCGACCGCCAGGGGGAGCGATCAGGAATCGAGAAGCGCAGGTCAGCGTGCGTGCTTAGGCTGGTCGCCATGGAACTCACGATCAACACCAGCGTCCTGCCGCACGACGACCCGGAGGCGTCCCTCGCCTTCTTCCGCGACACCCTCGGCTTCGAGGTCCGCAGCGACGTCGGCCAGGGCCGGATGCGCTGGATCACGGTCGGCCCCGTCGGCCGGCCCGACACGTCGATCCTGCTCGCGCCGCCCGCCGCCGACCCGAACATCACCGAGGACGAGCGCAACACCATCACCGAGATGATGGCCAAGGGCACCTACGGCTGGATCCTGCTGGCCACCCCGGACCTCGACTCGACGTTCGAGAAGGTGCAGGCGGGCGACGCCGAGGTGGTCCAGGAGCCGACCTCGCAGCCCTACGGCGTCCGCGACTGCGCTTTCCGGGACCCGGCGGGCAACCTGATCCGCATCCAAGAGCTCCGCTGACCGGGAAGGCCCGCCATGTGCCACCCCGCGTGGGCACGCGCACGTGCCACCGCGCGACGCCTCGAAGACCTGGCGCGCCTGCGCCGCGTGCGCGACCGGATCGACCGCGACCTCGCGCGGCCGTTGGACGTCCTGGCGCTCGCCCGCGACGCGGGCATCCCCGCCGGGCGGCTCAGCCGCGAGTTCCGCAGCGCCTACGGCAGGTCCCCGTACTCGTACCTGGTGGCTCGGCGCGCCGAGCGGGCCGGTCACCGGTTGCGCGCTCGGTGAGTCATTCCCGCACCGCGGGAACTGCGCATACGATCGAAAGATGCCACCCGACGCGGCGCGGCGCAGCGACCGTTCGAGGCGGGCGATCCTCGTGGCCGCGTGGGAGTTGGTCGAGGCGCTCGGCCACTCCCGGTTGACCATCGAGGCGGTGGCGGCGCGGGCCGGGGTCGGCAAGCAGACGATCTACCGGTGGTGGCCGTCGAAGGGGCCGCTGCTGTTCGACGCCTTCGTGGAGTTCGGGCCGGCCGGCGCGGACGAGCTGCCCAGCGGCGTGCTGGCGATCGACCTGAAGCGGGAGCTGTGGGCCGCCGCCGAGGAGCTGGCCGAACGGCGGTTCGACCAGGTGTGCCGGGTGCTGGTGCACGAGTCCCGCACGGACCTGGTGACGTTGCTGCTGATGCCCCGCCGGATCGCGTTGGAGGACCGATTACGCGCGGCCCGGCGATTAGGCGACGTACGGGCCGACGTCGACGTGCCGGCGGCGGTGGAGTTGTTGTTGGGACCGGTCTACCAGCGGTGGTTCCTGAGGACGGCGCCGTTGACCGAGGAGTTCGTCGACGCGGTGGTCGATCTCGTGCTCCGCGCGCTGAGCGGGTGACCATGATCGGTAGGGTTCGTCGATCATGGGGTACGCGGTGGTCGACGTGGAGACGACCGGGTTCGCCGCGCGCGGGTCGGACCGGGTGGTCGAGGTGGCCGTCGTCGGGTTGGACGACGCGGGCCGGGTGACCGACGAGTGGTGCACCCTGCTCAACCCCGGGCGCGACCTCGGGCCGCAGCACGTGCACCGCATCCGCGCGGCCGACGTGTGGCACGCGCCGACGTTCGCGCAGGCCGCGGGCGCGGTGGCGGCACGTCTCGCCGACCGGGTCGTGGTCGCGCACAACCTGTCCTTCGACGCCCGGTTCCTGACCGCCGAGTTCGCCCGCGCCGGGGTGGACCTGCCGGTGACGGGCCTGTGCACGATGCGCCTGGCCGACCGGTACCTGCCGGACCGGGCCGGGCGGTCGCTGGCCGCGTGCTGCGCGGCGATCGGCGTGGTGCTCGGCTCGGCGCACTCCGCGCTGCACGACGCCCGCGCCACGGCCCGCTTGTTCGCGCACTACCTGGGGTTCGGCGTGCCGGCGGCCGAACCCGTGCCGCGCCTGCCGTTGGCCGACGACGTGGTCGAGGTGCGCCGCGGCACGGGCGTGCCGGCGTCGCACCGGCCGGAGCTGGTGACGTTGGTGCGCGGTGACCGGGTCGTGTTCACGGGCCGGATGCACGCGCCGCGCGAGGAGTGGGTCGACCGGGCCGCGTCGGTCGGGCTGGTCAACCAGGGGCACGTGACCAGGGCGACCCGCCTGGTCGTGGCCGCCGACCCGTTCACGCTGTCGAGCAAGGCGCGCCGGGCGCGGGCGTACCGGGTGCCGATCGTGTCCGAAGAGGACTTCGCCGGGATGCTGGATTCGCTGGGCGTTACAGCGCCGGCCAAAGATCACCGGACCGGGTGGCGCCGGGGCTATTGAAAAGCCCGCTACCCGCAGGGAGGCTCTTCACGGACAGGCCATGCCTCAGCGGAAGGCACGAGTCCTATGAGTACCGTGCAGACGAGTACCGCGCAGACGACGGTTCCCCGTGCGGTGTGGGACGAGTTCGTCTCGGAACTGCCGGTCGGGGTCCTGCTCCAGGACGGGAACGGCGTGGTGCTCGCCGCGAACCCGATGGCGTCGTCCCTGCTCGGTGACGCCCGCGCCCTCGACGACTCCGGCGCGCCGCTGCCCAGCTGCGCCGAGCTCGCCGCCCAGGTGCTGCGCACCGGATCACCGCTGACCATCCCGATGGCGCTGCCGCACGCCAAGGTGTGGGCCGAGTACTTCCCGGTCGAGGCCCGCGGGCAGGTGCTGGTGCTGCTGCGGCCGGTGCAGGCGGACGTGCCGCACAGCGCCGGGCTGCTCGACGCGCTGACCGGGCTGCCGGGCCGGGCGCTGCTGCTCGACCGGTTGGACCAGGCGTTGATCCGGGCCCGCACCCAGGGCACGTTGGCGTCCCTGGTGCTGGCGGACGTGCACCGGATGGCGGCGGTGAACGCGGCGCACGGCTTCAGGCGCGGCGACGAGCTGCTGGCCGTGCTGGCGAAGCGGCTGCGGCAGGGTTTACGGGCCGACTACACCGTGGCGCGGTACGGCGGCGACTCGTTCGCCGTGGTCGCGGAGCACCCGAACGGCAGCGGCGAGGCGGTCGCGGCGCGGGTGCGCGAGCTGACCGGGCGCGCGGTGCGGCTGGGCGGTGAACGCGTGCGCACCGGGGTGCGGGTGTGCTGGGTGACCAGCGACGGCGAAGCGCCGCTGCACTCGGTGATCGCGCACGTCGAGGAACGCCTGCGCCGCTGACCACGCCACCGAACCCACGCCACCGAACCACGCCGCCGCCGCACGGCCCCGCGCACACGACCGGGCCCCTGGCACGTCGAGTGCCAGGGGCCCGGTAGCGGGGACGGGTCGTGGATCAGATCCGCGGCATCACGGCGGTGTCCTCAAGCGAGTTGAAGACGCTGCGCGCGTCGATGCCCGCCAGGGCGGGCGCCTGCGCCTCGGTGAACCGCGTCGGGCCGGTGCCACCCTGCACCGGGTTGACGTTCAGGCCGCTCAGGGCCAGCGGCGGCACCATCGGGGACTCGGTGCGGGGCTGCGCCACACCGGGCGTCGGCAGCACGAACGGCAGCCCGGCCGGCGCCGCGACGGGCAGCGTCGGCAGGGTGCGGCCCTGCGTCAGGCCCTGCAGCGGCAGGCTGTCCACGGCCGGGAGGGCCGACGTCGAGGTGAGGTCGCCGATCAGCGGCAGGCTGCCGCCGAACGAGCGCTCGTCCGACTCGGACTGCACCGAACGGGTCAGCACACCCGCGACGGGCACCGTGCGGAACGCGGCGCGGCTCGCCTGGACGACCGGCGGCAACCCGTTGCGGAGCACCTGGTCGACGCTGCCGATGCGCGGCATCTCCTGGGTGGGCAGCTCGGCCTGCGACAGCGCGCCGAGCGGCGCGTCCGCCTCGGGCAGCTGGGGCTTGGGCAGTTCGGGCTTGGGCAGCTCCACCTCCGGCGCTTCCGGCTTCGGGACGGACCGGGCGAGCAGGTCGCTGCCCGGCAGCTGGACCTGGTCCAGGCGGTCGATCGGCAGCGCGCGCAGGTCGTCCATCCCCGGCAGGGCCACCGGCACGGTGTACCGGGACACCATGCCGAGGAGGTCCAGGGTCGGCACCTCGGTGACGCGCAGCAGGCTGTCGACGCTCGCCGGGAGCTGGATGCCCCGGTTCGCGTCACCGACCTGGGCGGTGTCGCCCCGGTCGTCGCCGGTGCGCACGTCGTTGACCTCGTGCGCGTTGGTGGTGGCCGTGCCGAGCACGTCCACCGGGATGCCGAACATGCGGGCGAACGCCTCGGTCGGCGCTTCCAGGTCGTGCGCGCTGACCGCGCCGCGGCCCCCGGTGGTGGTCACGCCACCGGACTGGCTCTGCGACCGGCTGGCGGTCGCGGCGTCCGCGAGGCCGGCCACGGTCACGGCGTCGCCGTGCACCGACGGCGTGAGCGCGGCGGGCGCGGTGAGCAGGTTGCCCGACCACGCGCTGTCCTCGGCGGAGGTCAGGTGCCGGCCGCCGGCGATCAGGCCGGTCCGGTTGTCCGTCCGCGACTCGCCGTTGCCGGCGGCGGTGACGGCGTCGCCGAACACCTGCAGCGGGATCGACGGCTGCGCGCCGACGCCGTTGCCCGAGAACGACGCGTCGTCGCCGGAGGTCTGCACGTCGCCACCGGAGTGCGAGCCGAACTGGTTGCGGCTCTCCGACTCGACGTTGCTGCCCGCGCCGATCGCGCTGCCGAACACCTGCGGCGAGGAGGCCTCGGGCAGCGACAGCACGTTGCCCGACAGCGAGCCCTCGTCACCGGTGGTGGTGGCGGCCCCGCCGGAGCGGGAGTCGAGCTTGCTGTCGGTCTCCGACGAGCCGTTGCCGACCGCGACCACGGAGTCGCCGAAGACCTGGGCCGGGTTCGAGGTGGGCAGGTGCACGATGTTGCCGGAGGCGGAGCCGTGCTTGCCGTTGGCGGTCGGCGGGTTGCCGAGGTCGATCTCGGTGTCGCTGTCCGTCTTCGACGTCGGGTTGGCGACCGCGCCGCCCGAGTTGCCGAACACCTGGCCGCCGAGCGCGGTCGGCGCGGACACCACGTTGCTGGACGCGGTGCCGTTGTCGTCGACGCTGGTCGCGACCCGGCCGGAGCGCACGGTCTTGTTCTCGGTGGCCCGGCCGGTCGGCGTGCCCGCCGCGCCGACGCCGTTGCCGAACGCCTCGGCGGGCAGGCCCAGCGGCACCTGGCCGACGTTGCCGGAGCCGACCGCGTCGTTGCCGGTGGTGCCGTTGTAGCCGCCGGAGTCCGCGACCACGTCGTTGCCGCAGTCGGCGTCGGCGATGCCGCCGCCGGCCAGGCCGTTGCCGCACAGGTCGGCCGCGCCGGCGGGCGGCAGGTTCACCGAGTTCGCCGCCAGGACCGACCGGTCGCCGTTGGTGTAGGTGTCGCCGCCGGAGACCGCGGTGGCCTCGTTCGCGTGCCGGGCCGAGGTGGTGCCCACGCCGGACAGCGCGTTGCCCGCGCCGGAGACCGGCAGGGCGACGGGCGCGTCGGCGAAGGTGCCGGACAGCACCGAGTCCTGGCCGGCGGTGAAGCTGTTGCCGCCGGCTTCGGCGTCGTGCGCCATGGCGTTGTCGACCTGCGCGTTGCCGCCGCCCGCCAGGGCGTTGTCACCCGCGGCGACGGGCCCGGCGAACGCGGGCTGGACCACGTTGCCCGCGAGGGTGCCGTCGTTGCCGGAGGTGTAGGTCCACATCGGCAGGTCGGTGTGGTCGCGGTGGGTGGTGCCCGCGTCGGCCGACGCCCGGTTCTCGGTGGCGGTGTCCGCGTTGCCCGCGGCGGCCACGCCGTTGCCGGTGACCGCGACGACCGGCGCGACCGGCGCGCCGAGGACGTTGCCGCCGGCGGTGCCGCGCCGGCCGGTGGTGGTCAGCGAGCCGACGGCCTGGGCGTCGTTCGAGGACGAGGCCCCGCTGAAGGAGTTGCCGCCCGCGGCGACCGCGTTGTTGGTGACCTGCGCGGGCACCGCGCCCTGGACGGCGGCGATGTTGCCCGACAGCGAGCCGTCCTCGCCCGAGGTGCGGACGCGGTCGCCCGCGACCGCCCGCTGGTGGGACGTGGCGTGGGACTCGGCGTTGGCCAGGGCCGCGACGGCGTTGCCGTTGACCTGGGGCGAGACGGCGGCGGCGGCGTGCGCCACGTTGCCGGCCAGCGTGCCGCGCGACCCGTCGGTCCGGATCTCGCCGGTGCTGGAGGCCGACTGGACGCACACGCCGTCGCTGTAGGCGTCGCCGGTGGCCGCGATCGCGTTGCCGCAGACGCTGACCGGCACGACCACGTCGGCGTCGGCGGTGTTGCCGCGGGTCAGGCCCCCGGTCTCGACGCCGGCCGCCCGGTCCTGCGCGCCGCGGACCAGCGGGTTGGCCGGCTCGGCGAGGTGGCGGACGGGCAGGCCGGCCGCGCTCGGGGTGCCGAACTCGTGGTGGATGTCCGGCAGGTCGTGGTTGCCGAGCAGGGTGCCCAGGTTGTTGTGGTCGACGTCGACCGGCACGCGAACCTTCGCGTCGAGCGGGTTCGGTTTCGCGTCGGGGTTGACGTTCTCCTGGGCTGAAGCGATGCCCGTGCCGAGCATCAGCAAACCACCAGTGACAAGTGCGGTCTGGAGACCGCGCTTGGCCCAGGTGTGCATGGGTTCTCCTTCTTCCGGTGTCCCTTGCGGGAGGTGAGGGGTGATCGGACGCGGCGACCGCGTCGAAGAGGACGACCACCCTGGTCTTTTTTCGAGGGGCGCGGCAGCTCGACCGGTGTGGGAGCGCACGCGAAGCGGCGCGACGGTCGAGCACCGGGTCAGCTCGTCGATGAGCTGCCGCGGACCGCGCGCTGGGGTCAGTCGGGAGTGACGCCGGGCTGCTTGCCCTGCGTCACGGTGTTCCGCTCGGTGGCGGGGAACAGAGCCCGGGCCACCGCGGGGTCGATGCGGCCGGCGGAGACGGCCGTGAAGGAGCCGTTGCCGCCGCCGGAGGAGCCGGAGCCGTCGCCACCGCAGGAGCAGTGGGCCGGCGCGCCGAGCGGCGCGAACGGCATCGACGGCAACCCGGACGGGTCTCCCGGCAGGGAGGGCACGTCCGCGTCGGACAGCGCGGCGACCGGCTGCCGCGGCGCGTCCAGCCACGACCGGCTGAGCTTGCCGAACACCCCGTGCACCACCGGGGTGCCGGCGGACACCGGCACGGCGGCGGCGGCCGGGGTGGTCTCGGTGACCTGCCGCGTCACGGCGCCGGCGACGACCACGTCGACGGGCGCCTGCTCGGACGCGCGGTGCCCCAGCCAGTCGCGCACGCCTCCGACGGCGCCGCGGAGGTCATCCGCGACGCGGCGCAGGTCGGGCGGGCTCGGCTCGGGCACCCGTGGGCTGCTCAGCGCGGTGTCGAGGTCGTGCACGGCTCGGCCGACCGGGGCCAACGCGGCCTCGACCGAGCCTTCCGCCGCACGGGGCGGCAGCGAGTCGTGCGCGATCTCGGCGATCGGCTCGACGACGGGGATCTGCGCCGACGCCGCGGTCGCGGACAGCGCCCAGGCCGCGGCGGTGCCGGCCAGCGTGCCGCCGACGACCAGCAGGGCGCGGGAGAGCAGCCGCCGAACGCGGCTCGCCCCCGTTCCCACTTGCTGGTCACCGCACGACATCGCTGAAACCTCCGCCGAAAAGCCCTGGGATTCGCCGGCGACGTGATCCGGGTGATCAAGCCGACGACGAGAGACTGCCAGCAGCCGGTGCCCGCGCGCACTCCATCCACACCTGGTTCGCCGGATCGTGTGACGAACACTCTGTGCTTCCGGGAGTGACGGTACGTGATCAGACCCGCTTGAGCACCCGCGCCGCGCCGGCGGCGGCCGTCGACGCGAGGATCCAGCCGACCGCGATCAGGGTGCTGGAAATCCACTGCGAGGCGCCGCTGAACTTCCACTTGCCGTCCTGGCCGAGGTCCACGATCGGGATCAGCAGGTCCATCGACAGCAGCCAGGCGTTCCAGGACGGCGACTCGTCCTCGTTGAGCTTCGGCACCTCGTGGCCCAGGAACCAGCCCGTGCCGGCCAGCCAGAACGCGGTCAGCCAGGCGATGGCGAGCCACGGCCGGTAGCCGTAGCCGACCGTCCAGCGCTGCAGGAAGCCCCAGACCCGGCCTGCGACGCCGAGCTCGGAGTAGCGCCGCCGCTGCTTCTCCAGCTGCACGAGCTGCGCCAGCTCCTCCTCGCCGCCGTCGCGGTACACCGCGGCCAGCTGCTCGTAGGGGCCGGGCGCGAAGTCCGGCTGCACCTCGCGCAGCCAGCGCAGCCGGGTGCGCACGTCCACGTGCGGCGTGGACGAGATCGAGCGGAACGTGAAGTCCTCCACGTCGACGCCGCCGGTGGCGGCCCACAGCCCCGGCCCGTCCAGCACGGTCGCCGCGCCGACCCGGGTCAGCACGACCCGGCCCACCGGGGTGCGGTCCTCCGAGAGCCGCAGCACGAGCTGGCTCACCGTGAGCCCGTAGGCGTTCAGCGCGATGTCGCTGCCCGGACCGCCCAGGCGCGCGCCCGCGAAGGTGGCCATCTTGCCGACCTCGGCGAGCCGGATCCGCACGCCGCCCGCGGCGGTGAAGCCGTGGCTGCACAGGAAGTCCTTGCCGATGGTGGCCACGCGGGCGTCCAGCGACGGCTTCACCGTGCCGTCGGGGCGGCGGCGCGGCGAGAGCAGGGACGCGCCGGAGCAGTCGAGGGTGGAGCCGATCTCGGCGTTCTGCAGGCGCAGCGAGCCGTGGGCGCGCAGGTCGCGGAGGAACAGCGTGCCGCCGACGCGCAGCCGGTCGGCGAACAGCACGTCGATGCCGGGCCCGTGCAGCTCGACGCCGGACAGGGACGCGCTGCCCCGCACGTGCGCGTCGACCAGGCGCACCTGGCCGTAGGCCTTCAGCGCGGCGGTCCGTTCGCCGTCGCCGTGGATGCCGCCGTTGACCGCGCCGCGCGCTTCGAGGTCGCCGCGCACCTGGATGCCGTCCGCGTGCAGGGCGACCGGGATGCGCTGGACGGCCTCGCCGGCGTGCTCCGCCGGGTCCTCGACCGCGTCGCGGCGGCCGATCACCGCGCCGGAGAGCCGCAGGTAGCCGCCGATGTCGGCGTTGGGCAGGCGGACCGTGCCGGAGGAGGTGAAGCCGTCGTCCAGCTCGACGTTGCCCTCCACCCGCATCCGGTCGGCGACCAGCGCGGCGGCCTCGTCGGCGGTGCCGCGCGGTATCACCAGGACCGGGCGGTCGACCACGCTGGCGTGCAGCCGGGCGCCGGAGAACACGGCGCTGCCGCCGATCCGCGCGCCGTCGAGCAGGATGCGGCCCTCGGCGGTGAACCGGCCGCCCTCGGCGTCGCAGAACAGGGTGCCCGCGATGGTGACGCCGGTGGCGTCCAGGGCGTTCCGGCCGGCGTTGAGCAGGCGCGCGCCGCCGAGGTGCACGTTGCCGCCGACGTCCGCGCCGCGCAGCCGCACCTCGCCGCCCGCGCGCAGCGCGATGGCCTGCAACGAGCCGGACAGCCGGATGCGCGCGGCGAGCAGGGCGTGGTCGCCGCCGCCGTCGCGCAGCACGGCGCCCGCCAGCCGGAACGTGCCGTCGACCGAGGCGTCGGTCAGGTCGACCACGCCGTCGCTGGTGAAACCGGCCTCCAGCACCAGGTCGCTGCCGACGCGCAGGTTGCGGCCCCACAGGCCGGGCACCTCGCAGCCGCGCATCCGCAGGCCGACCAGGCGGGCCATGCGCAGGTCCGGCGGGCGTTCGAAGGAGCAGTCCAGGAAGTCGACCACGTGGTCGACCCGCGCTCCCTCCAGGGCGAACGAGCCGACGACGTTCGCGCCGACCAGCCTCAGCGCGGCGGTCCGCGGGCCGCTGTCGGTGAGCAGCCCGGACAGCAGCTCGCCGCGGACCGTGCGGTTGCGCTTGGGCGTCCTGGGGTCGAACCGCAGGGGGCGGCCGGCGGCGAACGCGGCGCGGACGGCGCCCTCGACGGTCTGCTCGGCGGTCACGCCCGCGATCCGATCACCCGCCGTGCCGGTTCCGCCAGGGTTTGCCGCAATCCGAAACGTGGGGTTCGACATGCGGGCGGGGTGCTCGACCGGCGCACCCGGGGTGGTGGGGCGGGCTACCGTGATCGGCGTGACGGGCAGTGATGAGATCAGCGAGAGGGTGCCGCGGCTGTTGCGCGTCTCGGCCGCCCTGAGTTGGCGGTTCGTGGCCGTGGTCGCGGCGCTCTACGTGGTGTTCCACGTGGTCGGGTTCATGGCCACGATCGTCATCCCGACCGGGGTGGCGCTGCTGCTGGCCGCGCTGCTGTCGCCCGCGGTGTCGCAGCTGAACCGGGCGGGCATCCCGCGCGGCCTGGCCACGGGCGTGGTGCTCGTCGGCGGCATCGCGGTGGTCGGCGGCGTGCTCACGTTCGTGATCACCGAGTTCTCCAAGGGCCTGCCGCAGTTGCAGGAGCAGGTCAGCGCGAGCCTCGACACGATCCGCGGCTGGCTCAAGGACGGTCCGCTGCACCTGAGCGACGTCCAGCTCCAGCAGTACCTGGACCGGGTGGTGGAGACGGTCAAGGAGAACCAGACCGAGATCACCTCCGGGGCGCTGACCACGGCGGCCACCGTGGGCGAGCTGCTGACCGGGTTGATCCTCGCCCTGTTCACGCTGATCTTCTTCCTGCACGACGGCGACGGCATCTGGCGGTTCCTGGTCCGGATCGTGCCGCGCGACGTGCGCGGCCGGGCCGACGTGGCGGGGCGGCGCGGGTTCGCCTCGCTCGTGTCGTACGTGCGGGCGACCGCGCTGGTGGCGGTCGTGGACGCGGTCGGCGTCGGCATCGGGTTGTGGATCGTGGACGTGCCGCTGGTGGTGCCGCTGTCGGCGCTGGTGTTCCTCGGCGCGTTCATCCCGATCGTGGGCGCGGTGATCACCGGCGCGGTGGCGGTGCTGGTGGCGCTGGTGGCCAACGGGCCGATCGAGGCGCTGATCATCCTGGCCGTGCTCATCGGCGTGATGCAGCTGGAGAGCCACGTGCTGCAGCCGCTGCTGCTGGGGCGCGCGGTGAAGCTGCACCCGCTGGCCGTGGTGCTGGCGATCACCACCGGTCTCGTCGTGGGCGGCATCGCGGGCGCGCTGCTGTCGGTGCCGCTGCTGGCGGTGCTGAACTCGGGGATCAGGTCGTTGCTGTCGGAGTCGGACCGGGACGTGGAGCCGCGCCAGGTCGACGTGCTGGAGCCGCAGGAGAGCGGGCCGATCGACACCGGCGGGGAGCGGGTCGCCGACGACGGGGTCGTCGACCGGATCCAGGACGCCTTGTCGGACGACACCGACCGCGGGCACCCGGACGCCGGGCACAGCGGGCGGCGGTAGGCGCCGCGGGTCAGGCCATCTCGACCAGGTTGCGGCCGTAGCCCTTGGCCGCGAGCAGCGCGGCGTCGGCGGCCACCAGCAGGTCGGGCAGCTCGTAGCCGAACCGCTGGGTGGTCGCCACGCCGATGCTCACGGTCAGCCCGGTGAGCAGGTGCTCCCGGCCGTCCGTGCCGACGGTGGGCACGGCGAGGTCGGCGACGGCGTGCCGCACGCGCTGGGCCACGGACCGGGCGATGGCGGGCTCCGCGTCCGGCAGGAGCACGACGAACTCCTCGCCGCCGAAGCGGCCGACCAGGTCGCCGCTGCGGACGGTGCCGGTGAGCAGCAGGGCGACCGCGCTGAGCGCCGAGTCGCCCGCCAGGTGGCCGACCTCGTCGTTGACCCGCTTGAAGTGGTCGAGGTCGAGCAGCATCACGGCCATCGGCCGGTCGCGCGCCCGCGCCTTGGACAGCTCGTACCTGGCCCGGCTGTCCCAGTGCACGGCGTTGGCCAGGCCGGTCTTCGCGTCGCGCTGGGCGGAACGCCGCCAGTGCGGCAGCTGCGCCGCCCGTTCCAGCAGGGCCAGCGGGGGTCCGGCCATCAGCGCGTGCACCGGGGTGGTCGCGGCGACGAAGCCCATCAGGCCGCCGATGCTCACCGCGACGACGCCGAGCACCACGTCGATCGGCTCGCCGATGACCTCCTCGCCCTTGGCGCGCGGGCTGCGCAGCTTCAGGCCGAGCGCGATCACGCCGGCGCGCGCCACCAGCAGCACGGTCGCGCCGAGCACCATGACGACCAGGTCGGTGCGCGGCTCGGCCCAGCCGATGGCGAAGCGGGTGGCGAACACGGCCAGCGCGGTCGCGGACAGGGTGAACACCCAGCGGTGCGACTCGGGGCGCTGGGTCAGCACGCCGTGCAGCGCGGGGCCGAAGAGCAGCAGGACGAGCAGGTTGCACGGCAGGGCGACCAGGCCGGCGGTGAGGTAGCAGAGGTGGGCGGCCCACGGGTTGCGCGCGGCCTCGCCCACCCGGTGGGAGTAGATGGAGCTGCCGATGATCACCGCGCCCGCGGTGCCCGCGATGGCCGCGAACCGGCCGATCTCGCCGGGCGACGGCTGCGGCGACGTCACGATCGCGTAGACCACGACGGCCAGCCCGAGCAGATCCACGAGCAGCCAGTAGGCCAGCGCGGAGCGCTTCAGCGTCCACAGTGGCCAGTGGCGCACGCTCGGCCCTCCCTCGCCGCAGCAGCCCACGGACGTGATCTTCACCCCCGGAGGTAATCAGACTCCGGGAGATCACGCTCGGTGACTCCCGTCAGCCTTCCACAGGTGTCGTTATCGGAACAGACGGCCACCTGGGGGTTAGCTGCGCCACTCCGACACGGCAAGATTGGGGGTGAAGGGAGCACACCGTGCACACAAAGCCATCCGACCAGGGGACGGCGGCCATGGACGACCC
This sequence comes from Saccharothrix sp. 6-C, assembly GCF_016695385.1. Taxonomy (NCBI): domain Bacteria; kingdom Bacillati; phylum Actinomycetota; class Actinomycetes; order Pseudonocardiales; family Pseudonocardiaceae; genus Saccharothrix; species Saccharothrix sp. 6-C. The sequence continues at coordinate 8,372,487 of NZ_CP064192.1, forward strand.
GGTCGCGCACCTCTGGCGGGGAACGGTAGCGCTACGCGTAGTGACGTTCCTGTTCGCCTTGGGCAACGCGATCGTCCAGCGCGACGAGTACGAGCGACCGTGGCTCGCGTGGGCGACCATCGCGGCGATGGCCCTCTGGTCGGCGTTCACCATCCAGGCCTACAGCCGGCAGCACGGGCGGCGGCCGTGGATCGTGGCGGCGGACGTCGCGGTCACGTGCGGGCTGATGTCCCTGTCCCCGCTGATCATGACGGATGCCCAGTTCCTGTTCGACGTCCCGCTGATCACCACGATCTGGGCGGCCGGGCCGCCGGTGGCGGCGGGCGCGCTCGGCGGGCAGGTCGCGGGCGCGGTGTCCGGGTTCGCGGTCGGGCTGAGCACCTACCTCAACCGCGGCGGGCTCACCGTCGACCTGGTGCGGGACGTCGTCCTGCTGGCGGGCGCCGGGTTCTTGGTCGGCATGGCGTCGACCACGGCGCGCCGCTCGGCGGTGCGGCTGGCGCAGGCGTTGCGGACCGAGGCGGCCACCGCGGAGCGCGAGCGGCTGGCTCGGTCCATCCACGACGGTGTGCTGCAGGTGCTGGCGCGCGTGCGCAAGCGCGGCACGGAGCTCGGCGGCGAGGCGGCGGAACTGGCGGAGCTGGCCGGTGAGCAGGAGGTCGCGCTGCGGTCCCTGGTGGCCGCCGCGCCCACGGAGTCCACTGTGGACGGTGACGCGGACCTGAGGCCGGCGTTGCAGCTGCTCGCCACGTCCCGGTTCCAGGTGTCCACCCCGGCCACGCAGGTGATGCTGCCGGCCGGCACGGCGTTCGAGCTGACCGCCGTGGTGCGGGAGGCCCTGTCCAACGTGGACAAGCACGCGGGGCCGGACGCGCGGGCGTGGGTGCTGCTGGAGGACCTCGGCGACGAGGTCGTGATCAGCGTGCGCGACGACGGCCCCGGCATCCCCGACGGCAGGCTCGCCTCCGCCGAGGCGGAGGGCCGGATGGGTGTCGCCCAGTCCATCCGGGGCCGGGTGGAGGCGCTGCGTGGGACCCTTGAGCTGCAGACGGGGCCGGGGGAGGGCGCCGAATGGGAGGTGCGGGTCTACCGATGAGCGTGTCCGTGATGGTGGTGGACGACCACCCGCTGTGGCGCGACGGCGTCGCGCGCGACCTGGCCGAGCGCGGGTTCGAGGTGGTGGCGACCGCGGGTGACGCCGCGTCGGCGGTGCGGATCGCGCGCGCCGTGCGGCCCGACGTGGTGCTGATGGACCTCAACCTCGGCGAGACGACCGGGGTGGAGGCGACCACGCTGATCACCGGGTCGCTGGAGGGCACCCGGGTGCTGGTGCTGTCCGCGAGCGGCGAGCACAGCGACGTGCTGGAGGCGGTGAAGGCCGGCGCGTCCGGCTACCTGGTGAAGTCGGCCTCGGCCGAGGAGCTGGTGGAGGCGGTGAACCGGACCGCGGCCGGCGACGCGGTGTTCACCGCGGGGCTGGCGGGGCTGGTGCTCGGCGAGTACCGGCGGATGGCCGCCACGCCGGACGACGACAAGCCGCAGCTCACCGAGCGCGAGACCGAGGTGCTGCGACTGGTGGCGAAGGGGCTGACCGCGCGGCAGATCGCGAACCGGCTGGTCATCTCGCACCGCACGGTGGAGAACCACGTGCAGTCCACCCTGCGCAAGCTGCAACTGCACAACCGCGTCGAGCTGGCGCGGTACGCCATCGAGCACGGGCTCGACGTCGAGCCGGAGGGCTGAGCCATGACCGACCCCAAGGACTTCCGGGTGTCCGACGCCGAGCGCGAGCACGTCGTCGGCCTGCTGCAGAAGGCGATCGGCCGCGGCCTGATCACGCTGGACGAGTTCACCGAGCGCACCGACACCGCGCTGGCCGCCCGCACCCGCGGCGACCTGAACGCGGTGCTGCTGGACCTGCCGGGCATGGTGAACAACGAGCAGCTGCTCGCCGTGCCGCAGGACCAGCAGGAGCTCAAGGCCACCATGTCCGCGGTCAACCGCAAGGGCAGCTGGACGGTGCCCCGCCGGCTCGTCGTGCGCAGCCGGATGGGGTCGACGGACCTGGACTTCCGCGAGGCGTCCATCCCGCACGCGGTGGTGGACATCGAGCTGGACGTGACCGCCGGTTCGGTGAAGCTGGTGCTGCCGGAGGGCGCGACGGTCAACGCCGAGGGCGTCGAGCTGGCCGCGAGCAACCTCAAGGACAAGGTGGGCACCGGCGCGAACGGCCGGCCGCACTTCGTCGTGCACGGCCTCGTGCGCGCGGGCAACGTGGAGATCAAGAAGAAGGCGCGCTGGTTCCGGCACGCGTGACGCCCGTCGTGCGCGCCGGCCGCCGGGCGGCGAGGATCGTGACGTGCACTGCCTCGTCACCGGCGCGACCGGCTACCTCGGCGGACGGCTCGTGCCCCGGTTGCTCGCGGCGGGCCACCGGGTCAGGTGCCTGGTCCGCGACCCGCGCAAGCTGCGGGACGTGCCGTGGGCCGGGCAGGTGGAGGTCGTGCGCGGCGACGTGCTCGACCGGGCGTCGCTGGACGCGGCGATGGTCGACGTCGACGTCGTGCACTACCTCGTGCACTCCTTGAGCGACCCGGACTTCGTCGACGCCGACCGCCGTGCCGCGGAGAACACCGCGCGCGCCGCCGCGGACGCGGGCGTGGGGCGGATCGTCTACCTGGGCGGACTGCACCCGCCGGGGGTGGCGCTGTCACCCCACCTCGCCTCGCGCAAGGAGGTCGGGGACGTGTTCCTGCGCGGCCCGGTGCCCGCGGTGGTGCTGCAGGCGGCGGTGGTCATCGGGTCCGGGTCGGCGAGCTTCGAGATGCTGCGCTACCTCGCCGAGCGGCTGCCGGTCATGGTCACGCCGCGCTGGGTGCGCAACCGGGTCCAGCCGATCGCGGTGCGGGACGTGCTGCGTTACCTGGTCGACGCGGTGAGGCTGCCGGCCGAGGTGAACCGGACGTTCGACATCGGCGGCCCGGACGTGCTGACCTACCTGGACATGATGCTGCGGTACGCGGAGGTGGCCGGGCTGCGCCGGCGGCGCGTGCTGCCGGTGCCGGTGCTCACCCCGCGCCTGTCCGCGCACTGGGTCAACCTGGTCACGCCCGTGCCGCGCTCGATCGCCGCGCCGTTGATCGAGTCCCTGGTGCACGAGGTGGTGTGCCGGGAGCACGACGTCGAGACCTGCCTGCCGGGGGAGAACACCGGCTACGACCAGGCGGTGGCGCTCGCGCTGACCAGGATCCGCGACGCGGACGTGGAGACGCGCTGGTCGGGCGCGTCAGTGCCGGGCGCGCCCGCCGACCCGCTGCCCACGGACCCCGACTGGTCCGGCGGCTCGTCCTACGTCGACGTGCGGGAACGCCGGACCGCCGCCTCGCCGGAACGGCTGTGGCAGGTCGTGGAGGGCATCGGCGGCGAGCACGGCTGGTACTCGTTCCCGCTGGCCTGGGCGGTGCGCGGCTGGCTGGACCGGCTGGTCGGCGGGGTCGGGCTGCGGCGCGGGCGGCGCGACCCCCGGCGGCTGCACGTCGGCGAGGCGCTGGACTTCTGGCGGGTGGAGGAGCTAGACCGGGGGCGGCTGCTGCGGTTGCGCGCGGAGATGCGGGTGCCGGGTCTGGCCTGGTTGGAGCTGCGGGTCGCGGCGGCGGAGGGCGGCGGGTCGACCTACCGGCAACGGGCGGTGTTCGTGCCGCGCGGGCTGGCCGGGCACGTCTACTGGTGGCTGGTGTGGCCGTTCCACGGGGTGGTGTTCGGCGGCATGGCCCGCAACATCGCCTGTGAAGCTGAACTTACGAGTGAATTCAGAAAGTCCTGATGGACTGCACAAGGCGGCGGGAGCACACTCGCCCGCATGAAGGCACTGGTCAAGGCGACCGCCGGGCCGGGGTTGTCGCTGACCGACGTCCCCGACCCCACTCCCGGCGCGGGTGACGTGGTGGTCCGGGTCCTGCGCACCGGCATCTGCGGCACGGACCTGCACATCGACTCGTGGGACGAGTGGGCCGCGCACAACATCCACGCGCCGCTCGTGCTCGGGCACGAGTTCGTCGGCGAGGTGGTGGAGACCGGCCCCTCGGTGACCGGGGTGGCGGTCGGCGACCTGGTCAGCGGCGAGGGCCACCTGGTCTGCGGCACGTGCCGCAACTGCAAGGCGGGCCGCCGGCACCTGTGCGCCAACACCCGCGGCCTCGGCGTGCACAGCGACGGCGCGTTCGCGCAGTACGTGGTGCTGCCCGAGCAGAACGCCTGGGTGCACCGCGCGCCCGTCGACCTGGACGTGGCGGCGATCTTCGACCCCTTCGGCAACGCCGTGCACACCGCGCTGTCGTTCCCGGTCATCGGCGAGGACGTGCTGATCACCGGCGCCGGCCCGATCGGGATCATGGCGGCGGCCGTGGCCAAGCACGCGGGCGCGCGCAACGTCGTCATCACCGACGTCAGCGAGCACCGGCTGGACCTGGCCCGCGCGGTCGGCGTCGACCTCGCCCTGAACGTCACCGGGCGCACGATCGCCGACGCGCAGGCCGAGCTGGGCATGTCCGAGGGCTTCGACGTCGGCATGGAGATGTCCGGCAAGCCGGTCGCGCTGCAGGAGATGATCGGCAACATGGCCCACGGCGGCCGGGTCGCCATCCTGGGCCTGCCCGCCGAGGAGTTCGCGGTCGACTGGAGCAGCGTCGTGCTGAAGATGCTGCACATCAAGGGCATCTACGGCCGGGAGATGTTCGAGACCTGGTACTCGATGTCCGTGCTGCTGCAACGCGGCCTCGACCTGACGCCGGTGATCACGCACCGGTTCGACTACACGGCGTTCGACGAGGCGTTCGCGACGGCGCGCGAGGGCAAGTGCGGCAAGGTCATCCTCGACTGGACGGGAGCTCACTGATGTACGGCGCGATGCGCGAGGACCTGCGGACCGGGCTGGACGAGATCCGCGCGGCCGGGCTCTACAAGGCGGAACGGGTGATCGGCACGCCGCAGAACGCCGCCGTCCGCGTCGGCTCCGGCGCCGAGGTGCTGAACTTCTGCGCCAACAACTACCTGGGCCTGGCCGACCACCCGAGGCTGGTCGAGGCCGCGCACGAGGCGCTGGACCGGTGGGGCTTCGGCATGGCGTCGGTGCGGTTCATCTGCGGCACCCAGGAACCGCACAAGGAGCTGGAGCGCCGGCTCTCGGAGTTCCTCGGCACCGAGGACACGATCCTCTACAGCTCGTGCTTCGACGCCAACGGCGGCCTGTTCGAGACCCTGCTCGGCGCGGACGACGCGATCATCTCCGACGAGCTGAACCACGCGTCGATCATCGACGGCGTGCGGCTGTCGAAGGCGCGGCGGTACCGGTACAAGAACCGGGACATGGACGACCTGGAGCGTCAGCTCAAGGACTCCGCCGACGCCCGCTACCGGCTGATCGCCACCGACGGCGTGTTCTCCATGGACGGCTACCTCGCGCCGCTGGACGACATCTGCGACCTGGCCGAGCGGTACGACGCGCTGGTGATGGTCGACGACTCGCACGCGGTCGGCTTCACCGGGCCCCGGGGCCGCGGCACGCCCGAGCTGTTCGGCGTGCAGGACCGGGTGGACATCGTCACCGGCACCCTCGGCAAGGCGTTGGGCGGCGCGTCCGGCGGCTACACCTCCGGGCGGTCGGAGATCGTGGAGATGCTGCGGCAGCGGTCGCGGCCGTACCTGTTCTCCAACTCGCTGGCGCCGTCGATCACCGCCGCCGCCATCGCCGCGCTGGACCTGCTCAGCTCCTCCGGCGAGCTGCTGACCAGGCTGCGCGAGAACACCGCGCTGTTCCGGTCGCGGATGACCGAGGCGGGCTTCGACCTGCTGCCCGGCGAGCACCCGATCATCCCGGTGATGATCGGCGACGCGGCCGAGGCGTCCCGGATGGCCGACCTGCTGCTGGAGCAGGGCATCTACGTGATCGGCTTCTCCTACCCGGTCGTGCCGCACGGCAAGGCGCGCATCCGCACCCAGATGTCGGCGGCGCACTCGACCGACGACGTGAACCGGGCGGTGGACGCCTTCGTGGCGGCGCGGAGCCGGATGTGAGCTAGCGCTTGCCCCAGATGCCCAGGAACACGAGCAGGATCGCGGGCACGACGAGCGACAGCAGCACGACGGTGCCGTTCACCTCGAACCCGCCTGCCCGGACACTGGGCACGATGAAGCCGAACACGACCAGGACGAGCAGGCCGAGTCCCGCGACGACCAGGCTCGGCGTGCGGTTGGAGCGCATGCCACTTGGTACCGCACCCGCACCCGGTCCGCACCTCGTGACGGGCGGGACCGGGTGATCGACCCACGACGGCTGCGGGTGCTGCGCGCGCTCGCCGACCACGGCACCGTGACGGCGGCGGCGCGGGCCCTGCACCTCACGCCGTCCGCGGTGTCGCAGCAGCTGGCCGCGCTGGAGTCCGAGGTGGGGCACGAGCTGCTGCGGCGGCGCGGCCGGCGGGTGTCGCTGACCGCCGCCGGGGAGCTGCTGGTCCGGCACGCGAACGCGGTGGCCGCCGAGCTGGAGCGGGCGCAGGCCACGCTGGCGGCGTTCACCTCCGGCGCGACCGGGCGGGTCGAGGTCGGCAGCTTCGCCTCGGCGATCACGCAGGTCGTCGCGCCCGCGCTGGCCGCGCTGCGGGTGTCCGCGCCGGACGTGACGCTGCGGGTGCGCGACGTGGAGGGGCACGCCAGCGTGCCGCTGCTGCTCGACGGCGAGATCGACCTGGCGATCACCGAGGAGTACCGGCTGCGCACCGACGACCGGCGGCTGACCCGGTTCCCGCTCTACACCGAGCCGTTCGACGTGGTGCTGCCGCCGGCGCACCCGCTGGCCGGTCGGGCGGAGCTCGACCTGGCCGACCTCGCGGACGACGACTGGGTCGTGACGCTGCCCGGCAACCCGGTGCGCGACGTCGTGCAGCTGGCCTGCGAGCAGGCCGGTTTCGCGCCGCGGATCACGCACACGTCCGACGACTTCCGGGCCGTCGACGCGTTGGTGCGGGCGGGCGCGGGGGTGGCCCTGGTGCCGCGCAACGCGGTGCGCGGGGTGCCCGTGCGCGGCACGGCCCCGCTGCGGCGGGTGGTCGCGGCGGTGCGCCGGGGCAGCGAGGACCACCCGTTGATCGGGCTGGTGCGGGACGCCCTGCTGGCCGCCGTGGGTCAGCCCGCCATGACGTACTCCGAGTTGTAGAACCAGACGAGATCCTCGACGTGGGTCGAGTGGTAAGTGTCGAACTCGCCGTCCTCGTCCGCCTCGACCAGGAATGCGTGGTAGAAACCGTCCCGGTGCTCGCCACCGCGGAGCAGTCTCGACGCCCACGGCCTCAGCCCGGCGACGGACTCCTCGACCGTCGCGCCGGGCTCCACCGCCTCGGTCGCCACCGCCTCGCACCACTGCCAGGTCCGGCCTGTGTTGCGCACTTCGCTCAACACGTACAGGTTCGCCATGCTGTAAGGCTTACAAATTAACCTTGTGATGTCTATTACCCGATCAGGTGGCCCAGTTCGGCTGAGAGACTGCCCGCGACAGAAGGAGGGCCGTGACGGACACCGATCCGCTCGTGCTGAGCCCCACCGTGGGACGGCGCTGGCTCGCCCAGGAGATCCGCCGACTGAGAGAAGCCGCGGGACTGAAACAAGCCGACGTCGCACGACGCCTCCGCTGCAACCCGACCAAGATCACGCACTTGGAGAGCATGCGCACGCCGGTCAACGGGCCGGACCTCGAAGTCATGCTGCCGTTCCTCGGCGTCCCGGCCGAGCGGGTCGACTGGTACCTGAAGGTGTGCGACCTCTCGCGGGAGAAGGGCTGGTGGGACGGCGACCGCTCGATCCCGAGCTGGTTCTCCCTCTACGTGGGGCTCGAAGCGGGGGCGAGCGAGATCCACTGCTGGGACGCGGGCTACGTCACCGGCCTGTTCCAGACCACGGCCTACGCCACGGCGATGTTGGCCGACGACGACGCGGCCGGAATCCGGCTCCGCCGCCAGGAGGCGCTTCGGCGCGACGACCCGGTCCGCGTGCACGCGATCCTGGACGAGGCGGTGCTCCACCGCCGCATCGGGGACGCCAGGCTGATGCGCGAGCAGCTCGACCACTTGGGGACGCTCGCCGCGATGCCTAACATCACCATTCAGGTGATGTCCTTCGGCGCTGCGGACCACCGGGGCCATCTCGGGTCGTTCAAGTGGTTGGGCTTCCCCCAGGATGACGATCCCGGTGCGGTGTACCTGGAGAACCAGCTCGGGGGTTGGTTCCTGGAGAAGCCCGAGGAGTTGGCGGTCTTCGGCGCCGACTTCGCCGAGCTGGTCGCCCGTGCGCTCGCACCGGAGGACAGCGCCGCCCTGATCGCCCGGCGAGCGGAGGAAGTGCGATGAACTGGCGCAAGAGCAGCCACAGCGGGCCCAACGGGGGCGATTGCGTCGAGGTCGCGCGCACCGTCGAGATGACCGGTGTGCGCGACTCCAAGAACGCCGAAGGCCCCGTGCTGCGGTTCGGCGCGGCGGCGTGGGCGCGCTTCCTAGTGCGGGGCGCGGGCGGCGAGCTTCGCTGACGCCGGATCCGCCGCGGCCACCGCGCCGCGCGCCGCCAGCTGGCACAGGTCGAAGCTGGTCGAGGCGAGCTTCGCGCCGACACCCGCCAGCGCCGTGTGGTTCATCGACAGGCTCGTCACGCCCAGCCCGGTCAGCACGCACGCCAGCAGCGGGTCGGCGGCGGCCTCGCCGCAGACGCCCACCGGCTTGCCCGCGGCCGTGCCCGCGTCGCCGACCAGCTTGACCAACCGGAGCAGGGCGGGCTGCCACGGGTCGTTGAGCGCGGCCACCGCGCCGACCTGCCGGTCCGCCGCGAACACGTACTGGGCCAGGTCGTTGGTGCCGATGGAGGCGAAGTCGACCGCGGCCAGCACCTCGTGGGCGCTCAGGGCCGCCGCCGGGATCTCGATCATCACGCCGACGCGCCGGAGGCCGGCCGCGCGCGCCCGTTCGGCGAACCACGCGGCCTCGGCGGCGGTGGCGACCATCGGCGCCATCACCGACACCTCGGCGCCCGTGTCGGCGGCGGCGAGGGCGATCGCCTCCAGTTGGCGTTCCAGCACGTCGGGGCGGTCGAAGGCGACCCGCAGGCCGCGCACGCCCAGCGCCGGGTTCGGCTCCGGGTCGGGCGCCAGGAACGGCAGCGGCTTGTCCGCGCCCGCGTCCAGCGTGCGGACCACCACGGGCTTGCCCGCGAACGGCGCGAGCACCGCCGCGTACGCCTCGCGCTGCTCGGCCACGGAGGGCTCGGTGGAGGCGGACAGGAAGCAGAACTCGGTCCGGAACAGGCCGACGCCCTCCGCGCCGGCCGCCGCCGCCGCGACCGCGTCCGCCGGCGAGCCGACGTTGCCGAGCACCTTCACCCGGTACCCGTCGCGCAGCGCGCCGACCCCGTTCCACTCCGCCCGCCCGGCCACGTGGGCCGCGCGGACCGCGCCGTCGGACGCCTGCACCACGCCGGTGTCGCCGTCCACGAGCAGGGCCGGCGCGTCGAGGTCGAGCACGCCGCGGCACGCGACCACGGCCGGGATGCCGAGCGACCGGGCCAGGATCGCGGTGTGCGAGGTGGGTCCGCCCTCCTCGGTGACCAGCGCCAGCACCTTGGCCGGGTCGAGGTCGGCGGTGTCGGCGGGGGCCAGGTCGCGGGCCACCAGCACGGACGGCGAGGACAGCGACGGCACGCCGGGGGCGGCCACGCCGAGCAGCTCGGCGACCAGCCGGTCGCGGACGTCGCGGACGTCGCGGGCCCGTTCGGCCATGTACCCGCCCGCCGCTTCGAGCGCCGAGATGAACCCGCCGGCGGCCTGGTGCACGGCCCGCGCGGCGGGCAGGGCGTCGGAGACCACCGACTTCTCCGCCTGGGACAGCAGCGCCGGGTCGGCCGCCATCGCCGCCGTCGTCTCCAGCACGTCCTTGGCGTCACCGCTCGCCGCGGCGGCGCGTTCCCGCAAGCGGGCCGCGACGGCGTCCGCCGCCGGCCTGATCCGCGCCGCCTCGGCCGCCGGGTCCGCCGGCGCGGGCCCGGCGGGCGGTTCACCCAGGGGCTCGGCCACCCGGACCACCGGCCCCGAAGCCCGCCCGGAACTCACGCCGACACCGCTCAGCCGCACACTCGACATGGTCTAGACCATACCCTCAGGTCGACGGGACGTGAAGGACAAGCCAACGCCACCAGGCCCCACCGCGCCACCCCGGCGGCCGCCGCCGGGTTTCACCCGGTTCTCCGCACCTCGTCCAGGGTCGGGTAGGACGGTTGGGCGCCGGGTGAGGTCACCGACAGGGCGGCCACGCGGGCGGCGAAGCCGGCGGCTTCCGGCAGCGACGAGCCGGTCGACAGGGCGGACGCCAGCGCGCCCGCGAACGCGTCGCCGGCCCCGGTGGTGTCCACGACGGACACTTCGGGCGCGCCCACCTCGACCACGCCGGACGGCGTGACGACGGCCGCGCCGCGTGCGCCCAACGTGACCACGGCGGACTTGGGGCCCAGCGCCAGCAGCCCGTCGAACGACGCCGCCAGCGACGCGGCCTCGTGCTCGTTGACGATCAGCGGGTCCAGCAGGGCCAGCGTCCGCGCCGGCACCTCGACCACCGGCGACAGGTTCAGCACCGGCCGGACGCCGTGCGACGCCGCCACCCGCACCGCGTGCGCCACCGTCGGCACCGGGACCTCCAGCGAGCACACCAGCACCGACACGTCGTCCCAGCTCAGCGCGTCCACATCGGACACGCCCAGGTCGGAGTTCGCGCCGGGGGCGACGACGATCGAGTTCTCGCCGTCCGGCGTCACGGTGATGTAGGCCAAGCCCGTGGGGCGCGACGACCTGCGCACGAAACCGGTCCGCACCCCCGAGGACGACAGCGACTCCAGCAGCAGCTCCCCGTACTGGTCCCCGCCCACCGCGCCGACGAACGCCACCGGCGCGCCCAGCCGGGCGGCCGCCACGGCGGTGTTCGCGCCCTTGCCGCCGGGCAGGACGACGGTGTCGCCGCCGAGCACCGTCTCACCGCCGGCGGGTCGGCGTGGCACCGAGACGACGAGGTCCGCGTTGGCCGAACCGAGCACGAGAACAGTCACGGTGAGACTGTGCCAGGTCCCGGTGTGACCGGTTCGGTACCGGGTTGAGTAGTGGTACGGATTCCGGATACACCGATTTCGGGCGACCCTGGTCACATGACCGGTATCGGGCAGGACCCGCTGGTGAGGCTCGCGGACGAACTGGGGCACCTGGGCCGCCGCTTGGAGGCGGTGGGCCTGGAGCTGCACCGGGTCGGCAGCGCCCAGGCGGTGGCGACGCCGTCCGCGCCGCCCGCCACCGGGGCAGCGGTCGAACAGATCACCGGACCTCCCTCGGTCGGCACACCCGCGCCCGCGGGCGATCAGGCCGTGCGGCAGACCGAGGCTCCCCAGCCCGCTGCCCAACCCGCCGCTGCCCAACCCGCCGCTGCCCAGCCCGCTGTCACCCAGCCCGCCGCCGCGGCTGCCCAGAGCGCGCCGGCCCCGGCCCAGCCGGTCGCGCCGGCCCAGCAGGCAGCGCCCCGGCCGGCCTACCCGAACGGCCCGGCGGCCTACCCCGCGCCGCACCCCGCCTACGCGCCACCGCAGAACCCGGCGCAGAACCCGGCGCAGGGCGGTCCGGGCTGGGGCCGACCCGCACCGCACTGGTCGCCCGCCCCTCCGCCGCCACCCGGGCCCACCCTGTTCGACCGGCTCGGCAAGGACGGCGCGGGCAGCAAGCTCCTCGCCTGGGTCGGCGGCGCGGTCACGTTGCTCGGTGTCGTCCTCCTCCTGGTCCTGGCCGTGCAACGCGGCTACCTCGGCCCGCTGCCCCGCGTCCTCGGCGGCGCCGCGCTCGGCGGGGCGCTGGTCGGCCTCGGCCTGTGGCTGCACCGCACCCCGGCCGGCCGCACCGGCGCGTTCGCCCTCGCCGCCACCGGCATCGCCGTGCTCTACCTGGACGTCATCGCCGCCACCTCGATCTACTCCTACCTGCCCGAAGGCGGCGGACTGGCCGCGGGCCTGCTCGTCGCGGGCGGCGGGCTGCTGCTCGCGCTGCGCTGGGACTCGGCCGCCCTCGCCATCGGCGTGGTCGCCGCCTGCGCCCTGTGCGCCCCCGTCCTCACCGAGGGGTTCACGCCGCTGCTCGTGGCGTTCCTGCTGGTCCTGAAGATCGCGGCCAGTCCGGTGCACCTCAAGCGCGACTGGCCGTGGCTCGCGGTCACCGCGGGCGTGCCGCCGCTGCTCGCGTCGGTCCTCGTGATCGGCCGCGCGGACGAGCCCACCCTGGCCGGGATCTCGTTGCTGGCCGCCGTGATCGGCGTGGCCGCCGCCGTGCTCACGGTCAAGGTCCGGCCCGGCGACGTCACCGCGCTCGCCCTCGCCGTCGGCTCGCCGATGCCGGCGCTGCTCACCACCGCCGTCCTCGACCGCACCCTCGGCGCGGGTGTCGCCGGCGCGGTCGCGGTGCTGATGCTCGCGCTGTGGGCGGCCGGTCGGCGCTCGTTGCCGAAGAACTTCACCGCGGCGGTCGGCGCGGTCGGCGTGTTCGCGTTGTTCCAGACCACGGCGATCGCCCTGGACGGCGGCACGCGGGCCGCCGCGGTGCTGGCCGAGGCGCTGGCGCTGGCGTTCCTGGCCAAGGTCCTCTCCTCACGCGGTCCGCTGCTCGGGTCGCTCGTGTTCGGCGCCACCGGCTTCCTGCTCACGGTCGCGCACGCCGTGCCGCCGCGGCTGCTGCTCGACGAGCCGTGGCGCGCGGACACCCCGGGCTTCCTGGTGTCCGGCATGCTGACCGCGCTGGTCCTCGGTGTGCTCGTAATCGTGCTGTCGTGGGTCGCGTCGGGCCTGGATGTCGTGGGCGGGCACCCGTTCCCGTGGGTCGTCGCGGGTGTCGTGCTGCTGTACGCGGCGGCCGGTGTCGTGCTGTGCGGCGCGCTGCTGGTGTCGCAGGACGTGACCGGATTCCTCTTCGGTCACTCGATCGTGACGGTGTCGTGGACGGTCGCCGCGCTGGTGCTGCTGGTGCGCGGCATCGACCGGAAGTCCCTGCGGGTGGCCGGATTGGTGCTGGTCGGCGCGGCGGTGGCGAAGCTGGTGCTGTTCGACATGGCCGCGTTGGACGGCATCGCGCGGGTGCTCGCGTTCATCGGCGCGGGCCTCGTCCTCCTGACGGCGGGCACGCGTTACGCCAAGCTGGTGGCAACTCGGAGAATTTCGGCTGATTCGTAGCTCTCGGGATCCAAAACCGCCCGGACTGCGTCAACCTGGTGTAGAGGTCTACGTCGTCGGGGTACGACCACCGGTGCTCCGGCACCGGCAGGGGTCCGGCGTCGGTCGTTTCGCCCCCCGAGCGACCGGCGCCGGGCGCGCCACCGCCGTTGCCGCCCGTCCCGCCGCCGCGGGCGGCAGCCAGGCACCCGTCACCCGGTCCGGCACACAAAGGCACCCGTCCGGAGGACCGGAGTGGAACCCGACCGCGCGGCGGTGTTCCCATCCAGCCATGTGGGGACGACGAGGCACCGCAGCCCTGGGCACCGCAGCCGTCCTCCTCGCCGCCGCGCTCTCCGCCGCCGGCCAGGAGGGGTCCTACGTCGTCACCGCCGCGGGCACGCCCGCGGCCGAGGCGTACGTGATCACGCACGACGGCCGGGTGCAGGTGCTCGACACCACCGACGGCCGGACCGTGGCGACGGTCGACACCGGCGCGTGGACGACGGGCGCGGCGGTCGGGTCGGGTGGCCGGCGGGTGTACGTGGTCAACGGCTGGGCGGGCGTGATCACGGCGGTCGACCCGGCGGCGGGCGAGGTCGTCGGCCGCATCGACATCCCCGCGCGGCTGGCGCAGGCGGTGCTGCGCCCGGACGGCCGGCGCCTGTACGTCACCGGCGGCGGCGCGGTCGCGGTGGTGGACCCGGTGAAGTTCCGGCTCGTCGCGGCGATCAAGGCGGGCGGCCAGCCGGAGGGCATCGCGATCACGCCGGACGGCCGCCGGCTGTACGTGGCCAACGCGCAGGACGGCACGGTGAGCGTGCTCGACACCGCGAGCGCGAGCCCGCTGACCACGATCGACGTCGAGGGCATGCCGCAGCACGTCGCGGTCGGCCCGAGGGGTGACGCGGTCTACGTCAGCTCGCTCGACCTCGGCGAGGGCGCCGGCACGGTCTCCATGATCGACCCGGGCACCGACGAGGTGCGCTGGTCGGTTCCGGTCGGCAAGGGCGCGGGCAGCATCGCGGTCACGCCGGACGGCCGCCGCGTCTACGTGGCGCTGGACCGCCGCGTGGTCGTGGTCGACACCACGACGCGCACCGCGAAGGCGTTGCGGCTCAAGGCGAAGGCGCTGGCCATCGCGCCCGGCGACCGCCGCGTGGTCGTGTCCAGCGGCAACACCGCGACCGTGCTGGACAGCGCGGACAACCGGGTGCTGAACACGTTCCAGCTCAGCGGGTTGGACGACGACGGCCGCGGCAACACGGCCACGGCCATCGTGTTCGAACCGGTCGACGGGTCCTAAGGGGACACGGCCTGGACGGGCCGCGGCGGCTTCTCGTCCTCCGCCGGCGCGTCCTCGTGGATCGCCATCCGCTCCTGGATCCGCCGCAGCGGCCCCGGCGCCCACCACGCGGCGTCGCCGAGCATCTTCATCACGGCGGGCACGAGCAGCATCCGCACCACGGTGGCGTCCAGCGCGAGCGCCAGGATCATGCCGACGCCGACGAACCGCATCATGGTGATCTGGGAGAACGCGAACGCGCCCGTCACCACGATCAGCAGCAGCGCCGCCGCGGTGATCACCCGGCCGGTCTTGGCCAGACCGGCGGTCACCGCCTCCTCGGTGCTCGCGCCGCGACCGCGCGCCTCGACCATCCGGGACAGCAGGAACACCTCGTAGTCCGTGGACAACCCGAAGACCACGGCAGCCATCAGCACCACGATCCCGGACTCCAGCGGCGCGGGCGTGACGCCGAGCAGCGACGCGCCGTGCCCGTCCTGGAACACCCACACCAGCACGCCGAACGTGGCGGACAGGCTCAGCGCGCTCATCACCACGGCCTTGATCGGCAGCAGCACGGACCCGAACGCCAGGAACATCAGCACGAACGTCGCGCCCACCAGCAGCAGGACCATCAGCGGCAGCTTCTCGCCGATGGCGTCGAGGCTGTCGGTCACCATCGCCGTGCTGCCGCCGACGAGCACCTCGTCGCCGGGCCCGGCCAGCGCCCGCACGTCCCGCAGCGCCTGCTTGGACTCGTCGCTCAGCGCGTCCTGGTCCAGGCCCGCGTTGACCAGCCACACGCCGTCGGCGGGCTCCGCCGCGACCTGGGCCTCGCCCACCCCGGGCACCGCGCCGACGTCGCCGATGAACCGCTGCACGTCGGCGGGCGACGGGTCACCGGTGATCACGATCTTGAAGCCGGCGTTGGACAGCGCCGCGAAGTCGTTGTTGACCGTCTCGGCGGCGACGCGCGCCGGGTTGCCCTCGGGCAGCACCTTCTCGGTGACCTCGCCGAACTTCACGCCCAGGAACGGCGAGCCGAGCGCGAGCAGCACCAGCACGATCGGCAGCGCGACCAGCACCGGCCGCTTCATCACCCGGCCGGCCAGCCTGCGCCAGCCGCCCTCGGACGCCGTCTTGTTCTTGCGCCACGGCATGGCGAGCTTGTCCACGCGGTGGCCGAGGACGGCCAGCAGGGCGGGGAGCAGGGTGAGCGACACGACCGCCGCGATCGCCACCGCGGACATGCCGCCGTAGCTCAGGGACTTGAGGAAGCCCTGGGGGAACAGCAGGAGCCCGGCGAGCGCGATCACCAGCAGCGTCGCGGAGAACAGCACGGTGCGGCCCGCCGACATGACGGTGCGGCGCACGGCGTCCGGTGTGCTGCGGCCGGCGGCCAGCTCCTCCCGGAACCGGCCGACCATGAACAGGCCGTAGTCGATCGCCATGCCCAGGCCGAGCAGGCTGGCCACGTTGACCGCGAACGAGTTCACGTCGGCGACCAGCGACACGGCGTGCAGCACGCCGAGGGAGCCCATGATCGCGAGGCCGCCCACCAGCACCGGGAGCGACGCGGCGACCAGGCCGCCGAAGATGACGATCAGCAGGACGAGCACGATCGGCAGCGAGACGGCCTCGGCCTTGGTGAGGTCGGAGGCGGACATGTCGCTGATCGCCTTCTGGGTCGGCACCAGGCCGCCCACCTGCGCGTCCAGTCCGTCGACCTGGAGCTGGTCGGCGATCTGCTCGTACTGCTTGAGCTGCGTGTTCGAGTCACCCGAGGCGAGCGTGATCACGACGAGCGACTTGCCGCTCTCGGGCGAGGGGAACGGCGGCTGCACCTTCAGCACGGCGTCGCGGGGTAGGTCGGACAGCTCGCCGGCGATCCGCTGGAGCTCGGCGGGTTCGGTGGTGTTGTAAACGACCAGCACGTCGCCGCCCTGTCGGCCGAACGCCTCCTGCGCCACCTGGTTGGCCCGCGCGGCCTCGCTCGTCGGCGCTTCGTAGCCGCCTTGGCTGAGCCGGTCGAACACGCCGAGCCCCCAGATGCCACCCACCACCGCGAGGGCCACTGTCGCGATCAGCACCACCCACCTGCGGCGGTACGCCAGCGATCCCCACTTCGCGAACACGCGTCCTCCCAGGCAGATGGGTTACCGTTGGGTGAATGGCGTCAACTACGTAAACACTGTTCACTCACCTGTCCCGAAGTTATACCCGGGTGAACAGCGCTTACAACCGGATTGGGTGACTTATGACCGAGGCCACTCGTCGTGAGCGGCTACGCGCTGAGACGGAGCGTGACATCCGACGACAGGCTCGCGCCCTACTCGTGGAACACGGCCGGGACGCCGTCACTCTGCGTGCTATCGCACGTGAGGTCGGCATCACCGCGCCGGGGCTGTACCGGTACTACGACTCGCGCGAAGACCTGCTCCGCCGGCTCGCCGAGGACATCTGCACGGACCTGGCCGCGGAACTCGACGCCCACCTCGACCGCATCGACCAGGACGACGTGAGCGCGCAGGTCTACGCGGTGTGCCGGGGCTTCCGGCGCTGGGCGCTCGCGCACCCGCAGGAGTTCACGCTGGTGTTCGCCTCCACCGAGGCCGCCCTCGGCCCGTGCGCGCCGGACGGGGGCCACAGCGAGGTCGGCGATCAGTTCGGCCGGGTGTTCCTGGAGGTCGCGGGCCGGCTGATCGCGAGCCACCCGCTGCCGGACGACCTCGGCGACGACGTCCCGGAGGACCTGCGCGCCGACCTGGCCGCGTTCCAGCAGGTGCTGCTGGCCGCCGTGAACGACCGCGGCGTCGCGGTGGACGAGGCCGCGCTGCCGCTGCGCGCGGTCCACCACGTCACGCAGTCGTGGGTGCGGATCTACGGTCACGTGGCCCTCGAGGTCTTCGGCCGCTTCCCGTTCGCGGTGTCCGATCCCGAGCCGCTGTTCGACTCGATGCTGGCGCAGATCCTGGGCGAGATGGGTTTTCGTCACCTGACGCGTCCGTGAGCTGCGACTTCCGGGCATACCTGCTGGTCCGTTCGAGGGCTTTTCGCGTTCTCGGCGCAACCAGGGGCACCCGATCGGGGTTGCATGTGGTGGCCGCACGGCGCGAACGTCTCGGGGCGGGGGGATGGTGGCACGGAAGAGTTCCGACAAGGGATCCGGCGGCGTGGCGTTAGTGGCCGCGGTGCTCGTCGTCCTCGCGGGCGCGGGCGGGGCCGGTGGCGCGGCGCTGAACTCGGGCGCGGGCGGCGGCGGCGCGGCGGCGGCCCCGGTGCAGAGCATCGGCGTCCGCAAGTGGGACGCCAAGCGCGCGGCGCGCGGCGGGGACGCCGAAGGCGCGATGGGCCACCTCGGGGTCGGGATCAGCAAGCAGGCGGTCAAGCAGGAGCTCGACTGCCTGGAGAACTCGTTCGGCCAGGTGCGCGACTTCTTCGCCGCCACGCCGTGCACGTCGCTGGACCGCCTCCTGCTCGCCGTCGGCGACCAGGCGGGCAACGCGGCCCTGGTGTCGGTGGTGTGGGTGACCTTCCCGGGCCGCAACCAGGCCAGGCAGTTCGACCGGGTCGTCGACGTCGCCGGCTCCGGCGACGTGAAACCGCTGCCCGGCGGCGTGGTCGGCCTGCCGGACGTCCACTTCACCGCCGCGCACTACTGGTCGGAGATCAAGGACACCACGATCACCATCGCCGAGTCCGAACCGGCAACCGGGCACGTCGAGCCGGACCTGCTCGACGCGATGACCGAAGTGGCCGCCCAGTTGCCCCGTCCGTGAACCCCGCTGCCGGTGAACCCCGCCGGCCGCGGAACGGTTACAGCACCACGTTGACCAGGCGGCCCGGCACGACGATCACCTTGCGCGGCGTGCCGCCGTTCAGCAGCTCGGCCACCTTCCCGTCGGCCAGCGCCGCCCCCCGCACCTCGTCCGACGACGCGGACGCGGACACGACCACCCGGGCCTTCACCTTGCCGTTGACCTGGATCGGGTACTCCACCGTGTCCTCGACCAGGTACTTCTCCTCCGCCGCCGGGAACGGGCCGTGGGCCAGCGAGTCGCCGTGGCCCAGCTTCGCCCACAGCTCCTCGGCGACGTGCGGGCTCAGCGGCGCCAGCATCAGCGCCAGCGGCTCCGCCAGCACGCGTGGCGCGCCGCCCGGGAAGTGCTTGGTGACGTGGTTGTTCAGCTCGATCAGCTTCGCGCCCGCCGTGTTGTAGCGCAGGTTCGCGAAGTCGTCGTGCACGCCGGCGATCGTCTTGTGCAGCAGCCGCAGCGCGTCCTCGCCCGGCTCCTCGTCGGTGACCCGCGGCTCGCCCGTCGCCTCGTCGACCAGGTTGCGCCACAGCCGCTGCAGGAACCGCTGCGCGCCGACGACGTCCTTGGTCGCCCACGGCCGCGAGACGTCCATCGGGCCCATCGACATCTCGTACAGCCGGAACGTGTCGGCGCCGTACTTCTCGCACATGTCGTCCGGCGTGACCACGTTCTTCAGGCTCTTGCCCATCTTGCCGTACTCGCGGCGCACCTCCTCGCCCTCGAAGAAGTGCTTGCCGTCGCGCTCCTCCACCAGCTCGGCGGGCACGTAGGAGCCGCGCGCGTCGGTGTAGGCGTAGGCCTCGATGTAGCCCTGGTTGAACAGCCGCCGGTACGGCTCGTCGCCGGACACGTGGCCCAGGTCGAACAGCACCTTCTGCCAGAACCGCGCGTACAGCAGGTGCAGCACCGCGTGCTCCACGCCGCCGATGTACAGGTCGACGCCACCGGGGTCGGACGCGCCGTGCTCCTCCGTGCGCGGGCCCAGCCAGTACCGCTCGTTCTCCGCGTCGACGAACCGCTCGGACTCCGTCGGGTCCACGTACCGCAGCTGGTACCAGCACGAACCGGCCCAGTTGGGCATGGTGTTGGTCTCGCGCCGGTACCGCTTGGGCCCGTCGCCCAGGTCCAGCTCGACGGCGACCCAGTCCTCGGCGCGCGACAGCGGCGGCGACGGCTCGGAGTCCGCGTCCTCCGGGTCGAACGTCCGCGGCGAGTAGTCGTCGACGTCGGGCAGCTCGATCGGCAGCATCGACTCCGGCACGGCGATCGGCGTGCCGTCCTCGTCGTACACGATCGGGAACGGCTCGCCCCAGTACCGCTGCCGGGAGAACAGCCAGTCGCGCAGCTTGAACTGCACCGTGCCCTGGCCGCGGCCCTGCTCCTCCAGCCAGGCGATGATCTTCGTCTTGGCCTCGTCGACGTCCAGGCCGTCCAGGCTGACGCTGCTCTCGTGGCTGGAGTTCACGGCCGGGCCGGCGCCGGTGTACGCCTCGCCGTCGAAGTCCTCCGGCGGCTGCACGGTCCGGACGATCGGCAGGTCGAACGCCTTGGCGAAGTCCCAGTCGCGCTGGTCCTGGCCGGGCACCGCCATGATCGCGCCGGTGCCGTAGCCCATCAGCACGTAGTCCGCGACGTACACCGGGATGCGGGCGCCGTTGACCGGGTTCGTCGCGTGCGCGCCGGTGAAGACGCCGGTCTTCTCCTTGTTCTCCTGCCGGTCCAGCTCGGACTTGCGCGAGACCTCGGCGCGGTACGCGGCGACCGCGTCGGCCTGCCCGGCGGACGTGATCACGTCCACCAGCGGGTGCTCGGGCGCCAGCACCAGGTACGTCGCGCCGAACAGGGTGTCGGGCCGGGTGGTGAACACCTCGACGTCGACGGCGCCCGCGTCCGCGCGCCCGACCTCGAACCTGACCCGGGCGCCGTGCGAGCGCCCGATCCAGTTGCGCTGCATCGCCTTGATCTTGTCCGGCCAGTCCAGCCGGTCCAGGTCGTCGATCAGCCGGTCGGAGTAGGCGGTGATCCGCATCATCCACTGGCGCAGCGAGCGCCGGAACACCGGGAAGTTGCCGCGCTCGCTGCGGCCGTCCGCGGTGACCTCCTCGTTCGCCAGCACCGTGCCCAGGCCGGGGCACCAGTTCACCGGCGCCTCGGACAGGTACACCAGGCGGTACCGGCCCAGCAGCTTCTCCCGCTCCGGGCGGGACATCTCCGCCCACGGCTTGTCCGGCGTGGCCCGCTCGCCCGCGGCGAACTGCGCCTCCAGCTCCGCGATCGGCCGGGCCCTGCCCGCCGCCGGGTCGTACCAGGAGTTGAAGATCTGCAGGAAGATCCACTGGGTCCACTTGTAGTAGCCCGGGTCGATGGTGGAGATCCGGCGGCGCTCGTCGTGGCCCAGGCCCAGCCTGCGGATCTGCCGCAGGTAGGTCTGGATGTTGTCCTCGGTGGTCTTGCGCGGGTGCTGCCCGGTCTGCACGGCGTACTGCTCGGCGGGCAGGCCGAACGCGTCGAAGCCCATCGTGTGCAGCACGTTGCGGCCGTTCATCCGGTGGTACCGGGCGAACACGTCGGTGCCGATGAAGCCCAGCGGGTGGCCCACGTGCAGGCCCGCGCCCGACGGGTAGGGGAACATGTCCTGCACGAACAGCTTGTCCGCGGGCACGTCGCCCGTGAGCGGCCCGACCGGGTTCGGCGCGTGGAAGGTGCCCTGCTCCTCCCAGTGCCGCTGCCAGCGCCGCTCGATCTCCCCCGCCAGCTCGGCGGTGTAGCGGTAGGCGGGCGTCGCGTCCGCCGCGTCGGTGCTCATCGGGATGTCCCTCTCCATCGGTACCTGCCCCTGACATGACGAAACCCCCCAGCCCGGAAGGGCGTGAGGGGTTGCCGCGCGGACCTGCTTGACGAGGTCTGCGCGGCTAGCTAAGGAGCAGGCGGGCCTTGCTCATGCCGTCAACGGTATCAGCGCAGCGCAAGCCCGGTGAACCGGGTGAACGACCGCGACCGGCCGGTGAAGGCGGGGCCGGCCCGACCTGGGTCGGCGGACCGGCCTACCCTCGTCAGCGTGAACATCGTGCTGCCTGTGGTGCTGGGTCTGATCGGTGTCGCGTTCGCGACCATCGGCTTGCTCGGCGTGCGTGGCCGACTCCGGCGCAACCGCTTCTTCGGGGTGCGCACCAAGGCCACCCTGCGTGACGACGAGACCTTCGCGCTGGCCAACAAGATCGCCGGCGTGCCGAACGCGGCCGCGGGCGCCATCGCTCTCGTGGCGGCCGTCGCGGCGGCCGTGAACCCGGCGTTGTCGCTGGTCATCGGCCTGGTCGGGCTGGTCGGCAGCATCGTGGTCGCGGGCGCTGGCGGCGTGCTCGGCCACCGGGCCGCCGAGGCGCTGCCGGAGCAGGCCCCGGCCGGCTGCGGCGGCTGCGCGTGCTCGGGCACGGGTGGCGGTTGCAGCGTGCTGACCCGCGCCTAGTTCCGCCGGATGTCCGTCGGGAACGTCGCCATCAGCGCCGTCGGCATGCCCTGACGGCGCAGCACCCGGCCCCACAGGTCGACGTTCGGCGGCGTGAGCACGTCGTCGGGCAGGCCCTTCACGACGATCCAGTCGCCGCGCGCCACCTCGTTGCCCAACTGGCCCTCGCCCCAGCCGGAGTAGCCGGCGAACACGCGCATCCCGCGCACCTTCGCCACCAGCGCGTCCGGGTCGGCGTCCAGGTCGACCAGCGCCACCGGTCCGTGCACGCCGACCACACCGTCGAGTGACGCCAGGTCCTCCCCGGTGCGCAGCGCGGCCAGGCACAGCGCCGTCTTCTGCTCCACCGGCCCGCCGATGTAGACGGCCTGCGGCCTGCTCACGTGCGGCCCCCACGCGGGCAGCACGTCGTGGACGGCGACCTCGCTCGGGCGGTTCAGCACCACGCCGAGGCTGCCTTCGTCCCGGTGGTCGATGACGTAGACCACCGTCCGGCGGAAGTTGGGGTCGGTCAGACTCGGTGCCGCGACCAGCAGGGAACCCGGTTCGACGTCGGCATCAGGGCGCACACCACGCATGATCCCAGACGACGGCCGGGCGGCCGGCGACGCAGCACGCGCGCCGCGTGGACGCGGCGGATCCCGCCGGGCAGGAACATCCGGGTTACCGTGTTCGTTGCAGTGAACGTCAGGCGCCATCGAGTCCCCCGGGCCCACTGAAACGCCTACGCGGAATACCGTCCGGCTGGAGCCGCGTAGTGCCACCCGCCGAGAGGCGACCGGGCGCCTGGCGCCAGGGAGGCCGGACCCACCAGGGTCCGGCCTTCGTGGTTCGCGGCCCCGGAGGCATAGGCTCACCACCGTGACCACTGCCGGCACCACCGCGGCGAAGCACCACCTCGGTGTCCGGAAACTCCTCGCGCTGGCGGACTTCCGCAGGCTGCTGGCCTCGCGGCTGGCCGCCCAGTGGGGCGACGGGCTGTTCCAGGCCGGTCTCGCGGGCGCGGTCCTGTTCAACCCCGAGCGCCACGCCGACCCGCTCGCGGTGGCGGCCGGGTTCGCCGTGCTGCTGCTCCCGTACTCGATCGTCGGCCCGTTCGCGGGGGCCCTGCTGGACCGGTGGGACCGCCGCCGCGTGCTGGTGGTGGCGAACCTCACGCGCGCGGTCTTCGTCGTGCTGACCGCGACGGCCGTCGGGCTCGGGCTCGACGGCGTGCCGCTGTACGCCTCGGCGCTGTTCGTCACGGGGGTGAGCCGGTTCGTCGGCTCCGGCCTGTCCGCGTCCCTGCCGCACGTGGTGGACGGCGACCACCTGGTGGAGGCGAACGCGTTCGTCACCACGCTCGGCGCGTTGACCGCCGTGCTCGGCGCGGGGTGCGCGGTGGGGCTGCGGTCGCTCTTCGGCTCCGGTGACGACGGCTCGGCGTGGACCACGGCCGTCGCGGTCGCGGGTTCGCTCGGCGCCGCTCTCCTGGCCTCCCGCTTCGCCCGTGGCGCGCTCGGACCCGACGAGGTGGACGAGCCCCGCCGGACGGTCACCGCGGTCGCCCTGGGCCTGCTGGACGGCGCGCGGGCCGCGTGGCGCGCGCCCACCGTCGCCGCCGCCCTGGTGGCGCTGCTCGCGCACCGGCTCGCGTTCGGCGCGTCGCTGCTGCTGACGTTGCTGCTGATGCGCCACACGTTCACCGACTACGGGCCGTTCAAGGCGGGCATGGCGGGGCTCGGCGAGGTCGCCGTCGCCGGTGGCGCGGGCATCCTGCTGGCGGGACTCGTGACCGACCGGCTGGTGGACCTGCTCGGCCGGCGCGGCACGGTCTGCGCCGCGCTCGTGCTGGCCGCGGCCACCCAGCTCGGCCTCGGCCTGCCCATGCTGCTGCCCACCATCCTGGCCGCGTCGTTCGTGCTGACCTTCGCGGGCCAGGTGGTGAAGCTGTGCGTGGACGCGGCCGTGCAGGGCGACATCGGCGACGAGGTCCGCGGCCGGGTGTTCGCCCTGTACGACACGCTGTTCAACGTCACGCAGGTGGCAGCCGTCACCGCCGCGGCGGCCGTCGTGCCCTTGGACGGTCGGTCCCCGGGCCTCGTGGTCGCCGCGACGGTGGCCTACCTGCTCGGCCTGCTCGGCTACCTGCTGCTCGACAAGCGCACGTCGGCGGCCACCCACCGCTGATTCGCGAGGTCGCCGCCGGCCGCGGAGCAGCGGCAGGTCAACGCGGCAGGGGCAGGCGGATGATGCCCGTCTCGTGGGCGTAGACCACCGCGGCCATCCGGTCGCGCAGGTTCAACGCCCGCAGGATCTCCGACACCACCGCCCCCACCTGGTGCTGGCTCAGCGCCAGCACCCGCGCTATCTCGTGGTCCGCGAGCCCCCTGGCCAGGCAGCGGAGCACGGCCCGCTGCCTGTCGGACAGCTCGTCCAGGCCCTGCTGTGCCCGGGTGCCCCCCTCGGACAATCCCCAAGCGTTCATACGACACCACCCCCAGTGCGCGTCTGACGCACACAGTCATGGTCCCGCAACGGGCTGTCACTGGCCAAGTCCAAGTTCGAGATTGGTCACTCGGTGTCAGTCACCGGGCGGCTGGACGCCCTCCGCGCGGGCCCACGCGAGCAGCTCCGCGACCGCCTCGTCGTGGTCGAGCGGACCGCGGTCCAGGCGCAGCTCCTTGAGGAACTTCCACGCCCTGCCGACCACCGGCCCCGGTGGCACGCCCAGCAGCCGCATGATCTCGTTGCCGTCGAGGTCGGGCCGGACCCGCTTGAGGTCCTCCTCGGCGGCGATGCGCTCGATGCGGCGCTCCAGGTCGTCGTAGGTCCGCTGCAACGCGTTGGCCTTGCGCCGGTTGCGCGTGGTGCAGTCGGCGCGGACCAGCTTGTGCAGGCGGGGGAGCAGGTGCTCGGCGTCGGTGACGTACCGGCGCACCGCCGAGTCGGTCCACTCGCCGCTGCCGTAGCCGTGGAAGCGCAGGTGGAGGTACACGAGCTTGGCGACGTCCTCGACGATCTCCTTCGAGTACTTCAAGGCGCGCAAACGCTTGCGGACCATCTTCGCGCCGACCACCTCGTGGTGGTGGAACGAGACGCCGCCGCCCTCCTCGAACCGACGCGTGCCCGGCTTGCCGATGTCGTGCAGCAACGCCGCCAGCCGCAGCACGAGGTCCGGCTCGGGCCCGTCCTCCAGGTCGACGGCCTGGTCGAGCACGACCAGCGAGTGGTGGAACACGTCCTTGTGCTGGTGGTGCTCGTCGATCTCCAGCTTCATCGCGGGCAGCTCGGGCAGCACCACGTCGGCCAGCTTCGACTCGACCATCAGCTCCACGCCCGCCCGCGGGTGCGCGCCCGTGAGCAGCTTGGACACCTCGACCTGCACGCGCTCGGCGGTGATGCGGGTCAGCTCGCCCGCCATGGCCGCCATCGCGTCGAGCACGCGCGGCGCGACGGTGAAGCCGAGCTGGGACGCGAACCGGGCCGCGCGCAGCATCCGCAGCGGGTCGTCGGAGAACGACTCCTGCGGCGTCGCGGGGGTGTCCAGGGTCCTGGCCCGCAGCGCGTCGCGCCCGCCGGTGGGGTCGATGAGCTGCCGGTTCACCACGTCGTAGGCCATCGCGTTGACGGTGAAGTCGCGGCGGACCAGGTCGCCCTCGATGCTGTCGCCGAAGGTCACCTCGGGGTTGCGGGTGACGCCGTCGTAGCTGTCGGCGCGGAACGTGGTGACCTCGACGGTCTGCCCGTGCTTGGTCGCGCCGACCGTGCCGAACGCGATGCCGGTGTCCCAGATCGCGTCCGCCCAGCCCTTGAGCAGCGCCATGACCTGCGGCGGCCGGGCGTCGGTGGTGAAGTCGAGGTCGCCGGAGAGCCGACCGAGCACGGCGTCCCGCACGCTGCCGCCCACCAGGTACAGGCGGTGGCCGGCGCCGGCGAAGCGGGCGGCCAGTTCCTCGGCGACGGGGAGGGCGCTCAGCAGTTCCACCACGGCATTGTCCTGCCCGGCAGGAGTGGCGGCGGGGGCGGTGGGTCCGGACACGAGCAGCCAGCCTACTGGTCGGCGGTCCCCGGTCCGAACGAGTCGCCCGTAGTCGATCACCGGCCGCCACCGGGCGGTCACGTCCGGTACCCGCTGGTCGCCACTACCATCAGGGCATGCCCCAGTCGTCCGGTCGCTCCGGCGGTCCCAAGCCGAGGCGCCGGAACCGGCGTCGCGGTCGGCGGCTGAAGACCGTCGACGAGACCTCGGCGGGCGGACTGGTGCTGGACTTCGAGCAGCACGTCGCCGCGATCATCGGGCGGCTCGACCGGCGCGGCAGGCTGTTGTGGTCGTTGCCGAAGGGTCACATCGAGGCCGGCGAGACCGCGGAACAGACCGCGGTGCGCGAGGTCGCGGAGGAGACCGGTATTCATAGCAAGGTCCTGCGCCCGCTCGGCTCGATCGACTACTGGTTCGTCGCCGAGGACCGGCGGGTGCACAAGACCGTCCACCACTTCCTCCTGGAAGCGCTGGGCGGCGAGCTTTCCGACGAAGACGTGGAGGTCACCGAGGTGGCGTGGGTGCCCCTTGGCGAGCTGGACGACCGGCTCGCCTACGCGGACGAGCGTCGACTCGTGCGCCGAGCCGCCGAACTGCTCTCCGAGTACCAGACGGACGGAGCGGAGTCCGCGTGAAACGGCTGCTGTCCGCACTAGCGGCGGCGGGGGTCCTCGTCGTGTCGACGGCGTCCGCGGCGTCCGCCGCGCCCGTCGACACCGGGCGGCTGCCCGTCCGACCGGCGCCCGCCACCCAGGTGTGGGCGACCAGGGCGCTGTCCAGCCAACCGGGCCAGCAGTCGCAGGTGTGGCTGCGCCTGGACGTCGAGGAGATGACCCCCCGCGTGATCACCGCGGACGGGCCGGACTCGATCACCATCTCGGGCAAGGTCGTCAACGTCGGCGACCGGCCGATCGAGGAGATCGAGCTGCGCCTGGAGCGCGGCCAGCCGCTGACCGGCGAGGACGAGGTCCGCAAGGCGCTGCGCGAGCCGACCGACGCCGAGGTCGTCCAGCCCAGGTTCACCCGGGTCGCCGACCGCCTGGAGCAGAACGAGTCGAAGCCGTTCCGGCTGACCGTGCCCCTGCGCGGGAACGACCCCACGTCGCTGCAGGTCACCGAACCGGGCATCTACCCGATCCTGGCCAACATCAACGGCGTCCCGGCCTACGGCGGGCGGGCCCGGCTGGCCGCGCTGAGCACCCTGCTGCCGGTGCTCGCGATGCCCGGAGGCCAGGCGCCGACCCCGCCGGCCACCCCCGCCAAGATCACCCTGCTGTGGCCGCTGGCCGACCGGCCGCGCGTCGTCACCGGCAGCCCGACCGTGCTCACCGACGACGAGCTGGCGGGCTCGCTGGCCATGGGCGGACGGCTGTACGGCCTGCTCATGGCCTACGAGTCGGCGCTGACCGGCCCGTTGGGCGCCGGCGTGTGCCTGGCCGTGGACCCCGACCTGCTGCGCACGGTCGAGGCGATGACCCAGGGCTACGAGGTGCGCGGCCAGGGCGCGGGCAAGGGCAAGAGCGCGGCCGAGCTGTGGCGCGACCGGCTGCGCCTGGTGGCCGCCGGCCGGTGCGTGATCGCGCTGCCCGACGCGGACGCCGACCTGGTCGCGCTGACCCGTGCCGAGCTCACCGGCCTGGGCGACCTCGCGCTCGCCGGCGCGGAGGTGGTCCGCGAGGTCCTCGGCGTGCAGCCGACGCAGGGCCTGACCTGGCCCGAGGAGGGCGTGCTCGACCAGGCGACGCTGGCCGGCCTGACCGGTCGGGGCGTCACGTCCCTGGTGCTCGACCAGTCGGCCGTCGCGGGCACCCCCGGCACGGGACCGGTGCGGTTCGACGTGGCCGAGGGCAAGCCGGTCACGGCGGTGCGCGTCGACGGCATGGTGTCCGACGCGCTGCAGGGCGCGGCGACGGCCCGGCCGGTCGCGGGCGTGACCACGCCGAGCGAGACCCGGCCGGTGTCGGTGCAGAACGCGCTGGCCGCGCTCACGTTCCGGGCCGGGTTCCAGAGCACCGGCCAGAACGTGGTCATCGCGCCGCCACGCCGGTGGAACGCGCCGACCGGCGAGGTCGACACGCTGCTGCGCGCGGCGAAGTCCCTGGTCGCGGACGGGTTCGCGACCCCCGTCGGCCTCGAGGCGCTGCTGGCGTCGCCGCCGGCGCAGACCGCCGCGCTGAGCTACCCGGTCGAGGCGGGCGCCCGCGAGGTGCCGCCGACCGTGACCGCCGCGGTCTCCGACTCGTGGCTCCGGTTGCACCAGCTGTCGGAGTCGATGAGCCAGCCGGACGCGGAGTCCGCCGAGCCCGCCGACCTGGTCGCCCCGCTGCGGCTGTCGCTGCTGCGCGCGGTGTCGGGCGCGTGGCGCGGCGACGAGGACGGCGCGCGGGCCGCGCTGGGGCTCGCCCGCGAGCAGATCGACGGGTTGCGCGAGCAGGTCACGGTGACCGAGCCGAACAGCCCGATCCTGCTCGGCTCGGGCGACAGCCCCATCCCGCTGTCCATCAAGAACCGGCTCGACGTCCGGATCACGGTGCGGATCGTGATCGAGGACACGCCGGGCATCGTGGCCAGGGACCTGACCGACATCGAGCTGCCCGCGCGTGGCGACCGGCTGGTGCGGGTACCGGTGGAGGTGCAGCGGTCCGGGCGGTTCCCGGTGCACGTCCGCCTGGTCACCACCAGCGGCGTCGAGCTGGGCGAACGGGCGCGGCTGGAGGTGTCGTCCTCGGCGTACGGCACCATCACGGTCGTCATCACGTGCCTGGCGGGCGCCGCGCTGGTGCTGCTGTCCGCCCGGCGCATCTACCGTCGGGTGCGCGCCGCCCGGGCCGCCTCCGCGCAGGTGCCGAACGACGCGAGCGGGGTAACGCCACCGGAGAGGTCGAGCACGAGTTGAGCGGAACAACCACGGTGACGCAGGAGCAGCCGCAGGGCCCGTCGCTGGCGCGCGCCGGCGGCTCGATGGCCATCGCCACGATCGTCAGCCGCGCCTCCGGGCTGCTGTCCAAGCTGCTGCTGATCACGATCCTCGGCGTCGACGCGCTCAACGACTCCTACCAGGTCGCCACCACGCTACCGACGATGATCAACGAGCTGCTGCTGGGCGGCGTGCTGACCAGCGTGGCCATCCCGCTGCTGGTGCGCGCCGAGAAGGAGGACGGCGACCGCGGCGAGTCCTACGCCCAGTGGATGATCACGATGTCCGCGGTGGTCCTGGGCATCGGCACGATCATCGCGGTCGCCTGCGCGCCGCTGCTGACCGGGCTGTTCATCGACTCGCCCAACGCCAAGCCCGAGCTGGTCACCGCGTTCGCCTACCTGGTGCTGCCGGGCATCGTCTTCTACGGGCTGTCCGCGCTGATCGGCGCGGTGCTCAACACCCGGCACGTGTTCGGCCTGCCCACGTGGGCGCCGGTGCTGAACAACCTCGTGGTGATCGTGACGCTGGGCGTCTACTGGCTGATGCCGGGCGAGATCTCCCTCGACCCGGTGCGGATGGGCGAGCCGAAGCTGCTGGTCCTCGGCCTCGGCACGATGCTCGGCGTGGCGCTGCAGGCGTCGGTGCTGGTGCCGGCGCTGCGCCGGACCGGGTTCCGCTTCCGCTGGCGGTGGGGCTGGGACCGGCGGCTGTCGGAGTTCGGCGGGCTCGCGTTCTGGGTGCTGCTGTACGTGGCGCTCGGCTTCGCCAGCATGGTCGTGCTGACGAAGGTCGCCACGCACTACGACGGCGCCATCACGGTCTACAACATGCAGTGGCTGATCGCCCAGGTGCCCTACGGGGTGCTCGGCGTGTCGCTGCTGACGGCGCTGATGCCGAAGATGAGCCGCGCGGCGGCGGCGCACGACACCGACGCGCTGGTCGGCGACCTGGCGTTCGGCAACCGGATGTCGTCGATCCTGCTGATGCCGTTCAGCGCGCTGATGACGGTGTCCGGCGTGTCGATCGGCCTGGCGCTGTTCGCGCACGGCAGGTCCGGCGTCGACGGCGGCGAGTCGATCGGCACGGCGCTCGCGCTGTCCGCGTTCGGCCTGGTGCCCTACGCGATCACGTTGTTGCAGCTGCGGGTGTTCTACGCGTTGAAGGACGCCCGGACGCCGACGATCATCCAGGGGATCATCGTGGTGGCGCGCATCGCGCTGCTGTACGGGTTCCTGGCGATCTCGCCGCCGGACAAGCTGGCGGTCGGCGTGTCGATCGCGATGTCGCTGAGCTTCGTGGTCGGCGCCCTGGTCGGGCAGCTGTGGCTGCGGCTGCGGCTCGGCCGGCTGCGCACCGGTTACACGGCGTGGACGATCTGCCTCACGGTCGTGGCGTCCGCCATCGCGTTCGGCGCGGCGACCGGGCTCGCGTGGCTCGCCGTCCGAGTGCTGGGAATCGAGTCCCGCGTGGCGGGTGCCTGGGTCGAAGTGGTGATCCAGACGATCGTCGGGTTGCCGCTGAGCTTCCTGCTGCTCGCCCTGTTCCGAGTACCCGAGGTGAAGCCCGCGCTCGGCAAGATCAGTCGTTTGGTGGGTCGCCGATGACACCTGTGACGCCACGCGGTCACGTACCCTCGGCCCCGTGAGCAGCGGTCCGATGCAGAACACCTCGCTGGTGCCCGGCGGGGTGATCGGCGACGGCCGGTACCGGCTCCTGACCCGGTCCGGTGTGGACCGGCGGTGCGACGCGCACCTGTGGCGGGCCAGGGACGGGCAGCTCAACCGGGACGTGGCGCTGACCGTCCTGGTGGGCGACCCGGCCGACCACGCCGCCGCGGCGCGGGCCAAGCGGACCGCCGAACGCGCGATGCACGCCGCCAGCTTCACCCACCCGGGCGTTTCCCGGGTGATCGACGTGTTGACGCCGGGCGCCGGGATCAGGCTGGACGAGGGCATCCTCGGCGTGATCGTCGCCGAGTGGACCCAGGGCACCGACCTGCTGGACCTGGTCGCCGAGGGCCCGCTGCCGGCGGGCGCCGCGACGCGGCTGCTGGAGCCGCTGGGCGCGGCGATCGAGGGCGCGCACCACGCCGGCCTCGTGCTCGGCGCGGACCACCCGCAGCGCATCCGGGTGACGGCGGACGGCAGGCTGCGGCTCGCGTTCCCCGGGCCGCGGCCGGACGCCATCGCCCGTGACGACGTCAAGGGCCTGGGCGCGATCCTGTACCTGCTGCTCACCGGCAAGTGGGCGCTGCCGAACGGGCCGGACGGCGTGCCCGCCGCGCCGACGGGCCCGGACGGCTCCGTGCTCGCGCCGAGCGCGCTGCACCCGTACGTGCCGCACGAGCTGTCGTCGGTCGCCGTGCGCAGCCTGGAGGACACCAGCGTCGGCGGCATCCGGACCAGCGCGGCGATCCTGCAGGTGCTCGACCAGATCGCCCAGTCGGAGGCGCAGACCGCGCTGATCCAGCCGGTGCCGGGCGACGCGGCGGACGACGGCGCGGTGTGGACCACGCAGCGCCCGGTCCGCGACAAGGACCGCAAGCGGAAGCTGATGATCAGCGTGGCCGTGCTCGCGGTCGCGACGCTGGCCGTGATCGTCTGGCTCGGCGTGCAGATCGTGAGCTTCTTCAGCGACGAGCCGACCGGCGGCGGCGGGCCGACGGTGGTGATCGGCCAGTCCACCACGCCGGGGCAGAGCGGCCAGCCCGCGCCGCCCGCGACACCGGCCGGTCCCGTGCAGCCCGCGTCCGTCGGCGTGTACGACGTCACCAACCAGCCCGACAACGCCACCCGGGCCAACCGCGCGGTCGACAAGGACCCGACCACGGTGTGGCAGACGGAGAACTACTTCGAGCCGTTCCCGGCGCTGAAGCCGGGCATCGGCCTGATGGCGGGCTTCGCCGAGCCGGTGAAGCTGTCGTCGGTGACGATCACGTCGCCCAGCGAGGGCACGGTGGTGGAGATCCGCGTGGCGGGCACGCCCGGCGCGCCGCTGTCGGAGACGAAGGTCATCGCGACCGCGACCCTGTCGGCCGGGCAGACCCAGATCCAGCTGGCCGACCACGAGCCGTCGCAGCACCTGCTGGTGTGGATCACGAAGCTGTCGGGCAGCGGCAAGAACAACCGCTCCGAGATCGCGGAACTCGTCTACACCCGCGCGCAGTAGCCGTCCGGGCGCGGGCGGCGCGGTGGTCCGGCGGGGGTGGCGGGCGAGTGCGGGCGTTCACCCGTGCAGGTGAAAAGTGAGGAGTTGCCCGAGCCCGCTAGGCTCCCGGCGTGACCGCCGCAGCCAGCTCGGACGCAGACCTCATCACGGCGCACGCCGCGGGTGACCCGCACGCCTTCTCCGAGCTCGTGCGCAGGCACCGAGATCGCATGTGGGCCGTCGCGCTGCGCACGCTGCGCGACCCCGAGGAGGCCGCGGACGCGCTGCAGGAGGCGTTCATCTCGGCCTTCCGGGCGGCCGCGAGCTTCCGGGCCGAGTCCCAGGTCACCACCTGGCTGCACCGAATAGTCGTGAACGCCTGCCTGGACCGGATGCGCAGGCGACAAACCAGGCCGACCGTGCCGCTCCCCGAGGCGGGCCCCGGCGAACCGGTGGCGCCCCGCGACGCGATGGCCGAGCGGGAGACCCGACTGGTCGTCCAGGCGGCCCTCAACGAGCTGCCGGAGGAGCAGCGCGCCCCGATCGTGCTGGTCGACGTGGAGGGCTACTCGGTGGCCGAAACGGCCAAGCTGCTGGGTATCGCGGAGGGCACGGTGAAGTCGAGGTGCGCCCGCGGACGGGCCAAGCTCGCCAAAGTTCTGGGGCACCTCCGGAACCAGAGTGCAGATGCGAACGTCCCACTGAACAACGATGTGCAGGTGCAACAGGGACGTCAGTTGGAGGAACGATGACCGGCAATGCGCGGCGTTCAGGGCCGCCGTGGTCCGTCGACCTGCTGGCTGACCTGCACGCGGGGGCTCTGGACCCGCGGACCGAGGCCGAGCTCCGGCCGCTGGTCGAGAACGACCCCGAGGCCCGCGAGATCCTCGCCGCCCTCGACGCGACGCTCGACGACCTGCACAACCTGCCGCCGATCCCCATGCCGCGCCACGTGGCCGACCGGATCGACGCGGCCCTCGCCGACGAGGCCCGCCCGGTCGCGCCGGTGGTCGACTTCGCGCAGGCCAAGGCCCGTCGCGCCAAGCGCCTCGGCTGGGGCGCGGGGCTGCTCGCGGCGGCCGCGGTCGCCGTCGGCGTGGCCGTGGTGACGATCCCGCGGGACACCGCGGGTGACGGCGGCGGCCAGGCCCAGCCGGCCCAGACCACGAACACGCCGGTCACGGGCGGCGCCGACCGGATGCCCGCGGTGCGCGGCGAGAACTTCGGCCCGGTGTTCGGCGACGTGCTCAAGGCGCAGAACTACGGGCCGCTGGAGAACCAGGAGCAGCTGGCCGACTGCCTGCGCGGGGCGAACATCACCGCGGGCAAGCCGCTCGGGGTCAGCCCCATCACGCTGGACGAGAAGCCGGCCGTGATGGCGATCCTGCCCGCGGGCGCGCCCGGGGCCTACCGGATCGTGGTGGTCGACCCCCAGACCTGCGGTCCGGACAACCCCGACGGCGTCCTGGCGAACAGCACGATCGAGCCGTGACCCCGGCCGCGGCCGGGTCGTCGCCGGCCGCGTAGCCCAACTCACCCCGACGGTGCGGAATTACCGCACCCTACGATCCGTTGTGCGAAGTGCCGGGCCGGGTGATCCGGGCCCGGGAGCGACTAACGGAGGTCGAGGGTGTCGGACGTTCGGAACCTGATCGTCGTGGGATCGGGGCCCGCCGGGTACACCGCGGCGGTCTACGCGGCGCGTGCCCAGCTCGAACCGCTGGTGTTCGAGGGCTCGCAGTACGGCGGCGCGCTGATGACCACGACCGAAGTCGAGAACTACCCCGGTTTCCGCGACGGCATCATGGGCCCCGACCTCATGGAGCAGATGCGGGAGCAGGCCAAGCGCTTCGGCGCCGAGCTGCGCGCGGAGGACGTCGAGGGCCTCGAGCTCGACGGCCCGGTGAAGTACGTCACCGCGAACGGCAAGCGGTACGCCGCCCGCTCGGTGATCCTGGCCATGGGCGCCGCGGCGCGCTACCTGCACGTCCCCGGCGAGCAGGAGCTGCTCGGCCGCGGCGTGTCGTCCTGCGCCACGTGCGACGGCTTCTTCTTCCGCGACCAGGACATCGCGGTGATCGGCGGCGGCGACTCGGCGATGGAGGAGGCGACGTTCCTCACCAAGTTCGCCCGGACCGTCACGATCATCCACCGCCGCGAGGAGTTCCGCGCCTCCAAGATCATGCTGGAGCGCGCGCGGAGCAACGAGAAGATCAAGTGGCTGCTGAACGCCGAGGTCGTCGAGGTGCTGGGCCAGGACGCCGGCACGGTGTCGGGCGTGAAGACCCGCGACACCCGCACGGGTGAGGTGAGCGAGCACCCGTTCACCGGCTTCTTCGTCGCCATCGGCCACGACCCCCGCAGCGAGCTGGTCAAGGGCCAGGTCGAGCTGGACGACGAGGGCTACGTCCAGGTCGTCGGCCGCACGACTCACACGAACGTGGACGGCGTGTTCGGCGCGGGCGACCTCGTCGACCACACCTACCGCCAGGCGATCACCGCCGCCGGTTCGGGCTGCGCCGCCGCGATCGACGCGGAGCGCTGGCTCGCCGAGCACGGGACCACGGAGGCCGCCGTCACCGCCGAGCACGTCGGCGGGGGCTACGGCGAGCCCGTCTCCACCAGCTGAACCCACCTTTCCCGAGGGAGAAACACGACATGGCAGGCACCCCCGTGGTCACGTCCGCTCAGACGTTCACCGATGACGTTCTGACCAGCGAAAAGCCGGTTCTGGTCGACTTCTGGGCGACCTGGTGCGGCCCGTGCAAGATGGTCGCCCCGGTGCTCGAGGAGATCGCCGCCGAGAACCCCGACAAGATCACCATCGCGAAGCTCGACATCGACGCCAACCCGTCGATCGCGCGGGACTACCAGATCATGTCGGTGCCGACCCTGATCCTGTTCCAGGGCGGCAAGCCGGTGAAGCAGATCGTCGGCGCCAAGCCGAAGGCGGCCCTGCTCAAGGACCTGTCCGACGTGCTCTGAGTGCAACCGAACCGGTGGCCCGTCCGTCTTCCGAGGAGACGGACGGGTCACTCGTTTGTGGAGCCGTGACCACTCGCAGTAGCCCCGTCCGTGGCATCGGCGCGAGCAAGGCACAATAGGTCGTCAAGTTCGCGTCGACGGATGTCGGCGCCTTAGTGAGCGAGGGGTGCATGCTGCTACTCCGCCGCGGGGATTTCGGTCCGGACGTCGCCGAGGTCAGGGCAACGCTGACGAAGCTCGGTCTGCTGTCCGATCCGCAGCCGTCCCAGGTGTTCGACCTGCCGGTCGAGCACGCGGTGCGCGCCTTCCAGCAGCAGCGGGGTCTCATCACCGACGGTCTCGTCGGCCCCGCCACCTACCGCGCCCTGCGCGACGCGACGTACCGGCTCGGCGACCGCCCGCTCGCGTTCCTCATGGCGCAGCCGGTGACCGGTGACGACGTGTTCGCGTTGCAGGAGCGCCTGCTGGAGCTGGGGTACGACGCCGGTCGGGCCAACGGCGAGTTCGGTCAGCAGACCGAGCAGGCGTTGCGGAGCTTCCAACGCGACTACGGGCTGATCGTCGACGGCATGTGCGGCCCCGACACGGTCCGCGCGCTGCGGCAGCTCCAGCCGAAGGTGCGGGGCGGGCGGCCGGTGTTCCTGCGCGAGCAGGAGCGGGTCCGGCGGGCCGGGCCGAGGCTGTCCGGCAAGCGCATCATCATCGACCCCGGTCACGGCGGCGAGGACCGCGGTGTCGTGGTCGACGGCGTGTCCGAGGCCGACGTCATGCTCGACCTGGCCAGGCTGCTCGAGGGCAAGATGGCCGCCACCGGCATGGAGGCCCTGCTCACGCGCGGGCCCAACCACAACCCGGACGAGGGTGAGCGGGCCCGGTTCGCCAACGAGGCGGGCGCCGACCTGATCCTGTCCCTGCACACCGACCGCAACGCCTCGCCCCTGGCGTCCGGTGTGGCGACGTTCCACTTCGGGACGGGCAACGGCACGTCGTCCACCGTCGGCGAGGCGCTGGCCGGGTTCATCCAGCGCGAGATCGTCGCCCGCACCGGCCTGCTCGACTGCCGCACGCACCCGAAGACCTGGGACATGCTCCGGATGACCCGCTGCACCGCGGTCCGCGTGGAGGTCGGCTACCTGACCAACGCGGGCGACCGGCAGCGGCTGGCCAACCCGTCGTTCCGCGACGTGGTCGCCGAGGGCATCCTGGTCGCGGTGAAGCGCCTGTACCTGCTGGGCAAGGACGACCAGCCGACCGGGACCTTCACCATGGACGACCTGCTGCGGCACGAGGTGGCCACCGGCAAGCTCCGCTGACCCGGCCCCCAGAGCGTCGCGCCGCGGAGGCGTTGCTGGACGAGTTCCCGAGGGTGGACGTCCTCCCGAACGGTCGCACACCTGGCTGAAGGGTGCGTACGCCGGTCGCGAGATCGGCGGGCGGACGCTCGTCCAGCGGCAGTACGAGGTCACGGCCCCGAAAGCCACCGAGTGAGGCCGCTACCAGTCCGCCAGGACGTCCAGCACCTCGGCGACGGCGTCCTCGTCGTCCGCGCGGTTCTGGGCGCGCAGGTCCAGCATCAGGTCGGTCAGCTCGTCGACCAGGTGCCCGGTCGGGATGCCGTCGGCCTGCCACCCGTCGAGCAGTGTGCGAATCTTCACGAAGTCCCGCGAGCCCTCGATGATCGCGAGTACTTTGCCCTGGATCTCGACACCCACGTCCACGAGTCGATCTTATTGGCCGACCCCGCCGGTGAGGAGCACGATGGAGTTCTACCGCCTCGAACCCGAGGTCGCCGGCGCGTTGGACGAAGGAACCGTGATCGACGCCGGGGCCCACCCGCCGCGCATCGAAGCGGTGCACTACGAGATCACCGACTGGGCCGGCGACGACCTGATCGAGGCGTTCCCGGTCTACCTGGTGACCGACGACCTGGCCGACACGCTGGTCGACAGCGGCTTGGACGCCTTCCGCGTCCGCCGCGCCACGGTGACCCTCTCCGACGAGGCGCAGGAGATGCTGGAGGGCAAGGAGCTGCCCACCTTCCACTGGCTGGAGGTGACCGGCCAGGCGGGGGTGGACGACCTCGGCGTCACCGACCAGGGCCAGCTCGTCGTCAGCGAGCAGGCGCTCGACCTGCTGCAGTCCGGCACGCTGGAGAACTGCGAGGTCGACCGCTTCTAGCCGGAGTGCGCGGGCATCTCCCACGGGATGCCCGGCAGCACGTGCCCGGTCTCCAGCAGCGACTTCAGGTTCGACAGCACCGCCGCCCAGCCGGACGCCGCCTGCGCGCGCTCCGCCTCGTCGGCCAGGCCCGAGTGGGTCACGGTCAGCCGCACGATCTCGCCGTACGCCTCGATGCGGAACGTCACCGTCGAGGTCACGGCCGGGTCCGCCGGGTCCACCCACGTCGTCACCAGGCGGCGCGGCGGGTCGGCCTCGACGACCCGGCCCACCACGTCGTCCACGTCGGAGCCGTCCGCGCGCCGGTGCGCCCACGCCGAGCCGACCTGCCAGTCCGAGACGTTGCGGTGGCCCCAGTAGCTCGCCGTCAAATCCTCGTCGGTCAGGGCCTCCCACACCCGTTCGGGCGTGCTCTCGATGTAGGTCACGTACACGAACTCCGGCTTCACCGGTTCCTCCGCTCGTCGTTTCACGTCGCCGAGCAGCCGCAACCGCGGCTGCTCGAACTTGTCGATCCACCGCTCCTGCACCTCGTGCAGCGGCACCGGGTTGAGGTAGTGCAGCTTCTCCCGGCCCCGACGGGTGGTGCTGACCAGGTTCGCCGCCTCCAGCACGGCCAGGTGCTGGGTGACGGACTGCCTGGTCATCCCCAGCCGGGCGCACAGCTCGCCGAGCGTCTGGCCGTTCTCCTCGTGCAGCCGGTCCAGCAGGTAGCGGCGGGTCTCGTCGGCCAGGGCCTTGAACACCTTGTCCACACCGCACGTTAGGCAGGCGATTGACTGCATGTCAACCCGTGCCGATGAACCCCCAGCTCAGGGGGCCGGCTGATCAGACAGGCTTGAAACTGGGCTCCGGCGGGGCGGCGGTCACCGTCACCGAGCTGAGCAGGCGCTCCAACGCCGCCTCCACGTCTTCCTTCCACGAAGACGCGCTGCGCAGCTCCAGCCGCAACCGCGGCCACCGGGGGTGGGGGCGCACCGTCTTGAAGCCGACCTGGAGCAGGAAGTCGGCCGGCGTGACGCAGCTCGGCCCGTCGACCTCCGGCCGGTTGTCGCCGAACGCCTCGATCGCCTTCACGCCGCGACGCGTGAGGTCCTTGGCCACCGTCTGCACGAGCACCCGCCCGAGCCCGCCGCCGCGGAACTCCGGCAGCACCTCCAGCCCGGTCATCAGCACCGCGTCGGGGCTGGCGGGGGAGGTGGGGAAGGCCAACGACCGGGGCACGGCCGGCGGGGGCGCGTAGAACACCGAGCCGGCGGGAATCCCGTCCAGGTAGATGATCCGACCGCAGGAGCCCCACTCCAGCAGCACGCTGGAGACCCAGGCCTCCTTCTCGAACTCGGTGTCCCCGAACTCCTCGGCCTGCTCCTTCAGATGGGGCGCGAGCTCCCAGAATACGCAGGTCCGACTGTGCTTGGAGAGGTGCTCCAGGTTGTCCAAGGTGACGCCCACGACACGACGCGACACCCCGACCTCCAAGCCCCCGAAAGACTTCCCCCACGAGGATAGGCGGATGTGACCCCTGCCCGGAAGGCAGATGCCCCGAACGGGACGGCCGTTACACTCGGGCGGGAACAAACCCGCCGGTAACAGCCACCTACGGAGTTTCCCGTGAACCTACCCGGAGTGCCCCCCAAGCAGGGAGCCAGAAGCCTCGACCCCCACCTGCGCCGGTACGCGGCGCGCACGGCGGGCATGACGGCATCGGAGATCCGGGCGCTCTTCGCGGTGGCGAGCAGGCCTGAGGTGGTGTCCCTGGCGGGAGGGATGCCGCACCTGGCAGCACTGCCGCTGGAGTCCCTCAGCGCGGAGGTGGCCGACGTCGTGGCCACCGAGGGACTCGTGGCGCTCCAGTACGGCAGCGCGCACGGCGTGCCCGAGCTGCGCGAGCAGATCTGCGACGTGATGGCGCTGGAGGGCATCAACGCCCACCCGGACGACGTCGTGGTGACCGTCGGCTCCCAGATGGGCCTGGACATGGTCACCCGCATCTTCTGCGACCCGGGTGACGTCGTGCTGGCCGAGGGGCCGTCCTACGTGGGCGCGCTGGGCTCGTTCGCCGCTTACCAGGCCCAGGTCGTCCACGTGGGCATGGACGCGGACGGCCTCATGCCGGACGCCCTGCGCGAGGCCATCGCCTCGGTGGAGCGCTCAGGTCGCCGGATCAAGTTCCTCTACACGATCCCCAACTTCCACAACCCGGCCGGCGTCACGCTCGCCGTGCAGCGCCGGGCGGAGGTCCTGGAGATCTGCCGCACGCACGGCATCCTCGTGGTCGAGGACAACCCGTACGGCCTGCTGGGCTTCGACGGCGTCACGTACCCGGCCCTGCGCGCGACCGACCCGGACAACGTCGTCTACCTGGGCTCGTTCTCCAAGACCTTCGCCGCGGGCCTGCGGGTCGGCTGGGTCCTGGCGCCGCACGCCGTCCGGGAGAAGCTCGTCCTGGCGGCCGAGTCGGCCACCCTCTGCCCGCCGACCCTGAACCAGCTGATCGTGTCGCGCTACCTGTCGACGCACGACTGGAAGGGTCAGATCAAGACCTACCGCGAGGCCTACCGGGAACGCCGGGACGCGGCGATCTCGTCCCTCGAGCAGCACATGCCGCTTGGTTCCACGTGGAACAAGCCGAACGGCGGCTTCTACGTCTGGGTGACCGTGCCCGAGGGCATCGACACGAAGGCCATGCTGCCCCGGGCGATCACCCAGCGCGTGGCGTACGCGTCGGGCACCGGCTTCTACGCCGACGGCCTCGGCAGCCGCCAGTTGCGCATCTCGTACTGCTACCCGACGCCCGAACGCATCCGCGAGGGCGTGCGACGGCTCGCGAACGTCATCAAGGACGAGATCGAGCTGCACGAGACGTTCGGCCCGACCGTGGGCCGCGCCGTCTCCGGTCCGCACAGCCCTTCGCCCGACACCGCTTGATCAGGAGCACACGTTGTCCAACCGCTGGGTCGCAGTCCTGTCCGGGGGCCTTTCGCACGAGCGGGAGGTGTCCTTGCGATCCGGTCGCAGGCTGTCCGCCGCGCTGCGCTCGGTCGGCCTGGTCGTGGAGGAGTGGGACGCCGACGGCACCCTGCTCACCCGCCTGAAGGAACACCGTCCCGACGCCGTCGTGGTGGCGCTGCACGGCGGCGAGGGCGAGAACGGCTCGGTGCAGACGATCCTGGAGCTGATGAACGTCCCGTTCGTCGGCACGGACTCCCGGGCCTGCCGCCGTGCCTGGGACAAGCCGACCGCGAAGGGGGAGCTGGCCCGCGCCGGGCTGGCCACCCCGGAGTGGGCCGTGCTGCCGCACGCCACGTTCCGCGAGCTGGGCGCCCGACCGGTCCTGGACGCCATGGTCGACCGGCTCGGCCTGCCGCTGATGCTCAAGCCCGACCAGGGCGGCTCGGCCCTGGGCGCCCAGGTGGTCCGCGACGCCGCCGAGCTGCCGACCGCGATGGTCGGTTGCCTGGCCTACGGCGACACGGTCCTGGCCGAGCGCTTCGTGGAAGGCGTCGAGGTGGCCGTCGCGGTGGTGGACGGACCGGACGGTCCCCACGCCCTGCCGCCGGTCGAGATCGTCCCGGAGAACGGGGTCTACGACTACACCGCCCGCTACACGGCGGGGCTCACCGACTTCCACGCCCCGGCGCGCCTCGACGAGAAGGCCGCCCAGGCGGTCGGAGAGCTGGCGGTCTCCGCCCACCGCCTCCTGGGTCTGCGCGACGTCTCCCGGACCGACGCCATCGTCGCGCCGGACGGCACCGTCCACTTCCTGGAGGTGAACGTCTCGCCCGGTCTGACCGAGACCTCGCTCCTCCCGATGGCGGTCGAGGCGGCCGGCCGGTCGTTGGGGGAGATCTACGCGGGGCTCGTCGAGCGGGCGGTCGCGCGTTAGACCCTCTCACTCGATCATGACGGCCCGTGTCCGATTGGACACGGGCCGTCATCGTCACCGTGACAAAAGACCCCTGGGTGATCCCTTGCACCCCGAACGAATCCCATTTGTCCGATTTTCGACCACTCCGGTAGTGATCTTCGAACGGGCTCGTCGGACGCCGAAATCGACCCCGGAACTAGTCCGCGGCCCGCGCCCGCTGGGCTGCTTCGGGGGACATGAGCTGGATGATCCGCTCCAAGTCGTCGACGGAGCCGAACTCCACCACGATCCGCCCCTTCCGCTGCCCCAGCTCCACCTTCACCCGCGTCTCGAAGTTGTCCGACAGCCGCTCCGCCAACTCCTGCAACCCCGGCGCCTGCATCGGCTTGCGGCGGACGACCTTCGCCTTGGCCGGCTCCGCACCCTTGGCCAGCGTCACCGCTTCCTCGGTGGCCCGGACCGACATCCCCTCGGCGATGATCCGGGTGGCCAGCTCCTCCTGCACCCCGGGGTCCTCGACCCCCAGCAGCGCACGCGCGTGCCCCGCCGACAACACCCCGGCCGCCACGCGGCGCTGCACCGGCAGCGGCAGCTTCAGCAGCCGGATCGTGTTCGTCACCACCGGCCGGCTCCGGCCGATCCGGTCCGCCAGCTCCTCGTGCGTCACGCCGAACTCCTCCAGCAGCTGCTGGTAGGCCGACGCCTCTTCCAACGGGTTCAGCTGCACGCGGTGGATGTTCTCCAGCAGCGCGTCCCGCAGCATCACGTCGTCGGCGGTGTGCCGCACGATCGCCGGGATCGTCTTCAACCCCGCCAGCTGGGTCGCCCGCCACCGCCGCTCGCCCATGACGAGCTCGTAGTGGTCCGGCCCGATCGCCCGCACCACGATGGGCTGCATCAGCCCGAACTCGCGGATCGAGTGCTCCAGCTCCCGCAGCGCCTCTTCGTCGAACACCTGCCGCGGCTGCTTCGGGTTCGTTCGAATAGCCGTGACCGGCAGCTCCTGGTACACCGCGCCGGCCACCTCCCCCGTGGGGTCGGGGGAGGGCGCAGGGGTGGACGCCCCGTTCGACGACCCGTTGGAGCCCGCCCGGGCCGACGACGGCGCCGACGGTGTGCCGGGAGGTGGGCCGCTCGGGATCAGGGCCGCGAGCCCGCGGCCGAGGCCACCCTTGCGCTGTTCCGTCATGCCGACCCCATCTCCGCGCCGAACTCGGCGATCTCCCGTGCCGCGTCGAGGTAGCTCATCGCGCCCCGTGAGCCGGGATCGTAGGTGAGCACCGTCTGACCGAATCCTGGTGCCTCGGAGACCTTCACGCTGCGCGGGATCACCGTTTTGAGGACCGTGTCGCCGAAGTGGCCGCGCACCTCGCTGGTCACCTGGTCGGCCAGCTTCGTGCGGCCGTCGTACATCGTCAGCAGGATCGTGGACACGTTCAGCGTCGGGTTCAGGTGCGCCTGCACCAGCTCGATGTTGCGCAGCAGCTGCCCCAGCCCTTCCAGCGCGTAGTACTCGCACTGGATCGGGATCAGCACCTCCTGCGCGGCGACCATCGCGTTGACGGTCAGCAGGCCGAGCGAGGGCGGGCAGTCGATGAACACGTAGTCCGGCTTGATGGAGTCCAGCGCCTCGGGACTCAGCGCTTCCTTCAGCCGCGACTCGCGGGCGACCATCGAGACCAGCTCGATCTCCGCGCCCGCCAGGTCGATGGTGGCCGGCACGCAGTACAGGTTGGGGGACTGGTTGCTGACCTGAGCCGCCTCGGCCACGGACAGCTCACCGATGAGCACCTCGTACACCGACGGCGTGCCGGAGCGGTGCTCGACGGCCAGCGCCGTGCTCGCGTTGCCCTGCGGGTCGAGGTCGATGACGAGCACCTTGAGCCCGTGGATGGCGAGCGCGGCGGCCAGGTTCACCGTGCTCGTGGTCTTGCCGACGCCACCCTTCTGGTTGGCGACCACCATGACCCGGCGACGGTCCGGACGGGGGAGTTGGAGGGAGTCGGGGTGCAGGACGCGGGTGGCGCGTGCCGCTTCTTCCGCGATGGGGGTCCACACGGTGCTGTCTCCTGCCGGTTCCACGTTGTTTGCCAGATTCGACTCGGCTGCGGGGCGGAGCACTGCGCCCGCACCCACCGCGCCTTCAGGATCGGTTTCACGTGAAACACCGGCCGCTTGGAACAC
Organism: Saccharothrix sp. 6-C; assembly: GCF_016695385.1. Lineage (NCBI taxonomy): Bacteria > Bacillati > Actinomycetota > Actinomycetes > Pseudonocardiales > Pseudonocardiaceae > Saccharothrix > Saccharothrix sp. 6-C. Next base: position 8,415,616 of record NZ_CP064192.1, read on the forward strand.
CGGTTGCAGGGGGTCGGGGTACACGTTCACCGAACCTTCCTTCTGCGACGCGCGCCTTCACGGCGGCTCGCCTGCTCATCGCGCTCCACGAGCACGACCGTCGTCGGCAGTTCGAGTACTTCGCCACCGCAGGTGGTGACGCGAGGTCGGATCCCTCCGGCCCGGCGCACCGCCTCGGCGTCGCGTTCCAGTTCTTCCGCGGCGCTCTCGCCCTTGAGAGCGACCAGACGTCCACCCGGCCGGAGCAGCGGCAGGCACCACCGCGTCAGCCGTTCCAGCGGAGCGACCGCGCGGGCCGTCACGACGTCGCTGTCGGACAGCTGATCCCGCACCGGTGGTTCCTCGGCCCGCCCGCGGACCACGGTGACGTCGAGGTCGAGGGCCTCGACGCACTCGGTCAGCCACGCCACCCGGCGTGCCATCGGCTCCAGGAGCGTGAGGTCGAGGTCGGGTCGCGCGATCGCCAGGGGGATGCCCGGCAGTCCCGCGCCCGAGCCGACGTCCACGACCCGTGCGCCTTGGGGGAGCAGCTCCGCCACGACGGCGGAGTTGAGGATGTGGCGCTCCCAGAGCCGGTCGACCTCCCGCGGGCCGATCAGCCCGCGTTCGACGCCGTGCTCGGTGAGCAGTGCCGTGAAGGCGACCGCCTTGTCGTAGTGGTCACCGAAGACCTTCTTCGCGCGGTCTTCCACCTCTGCGGCCATGTCTCCGTCCGGGACGTTTCACGTGAAACCACACCAGACGCCGGCGGCGGCCGGGTGTGGGCGATGGGGTTGGGCGTCTCGCCAAGGAGGCGGTGAGCCCCACGAGATGTGCCGGCCCCCACTATGACGGATCACCCCGGCGACACGCCAAATCCGAGTCGCGTTTCACGTGAAACTTTCAATCCGACCGTCCTTCGGCAGCACGCGCAGGAGTTCCAGCGCGTAGTCGACCGACTCGACGTGATCCAACCCGGGCACCTCGTCGAGCGGGAACCACGCCGCCCGGTCCGTGCTCCCGCCGATCTCGAACGTCAGCTCGCCTCCGACGACGTGCGCCTCGTACAGGATCCGGATGCGGTGGTAGTCGACCTCGACGCCGTCGCGCACCATCGGGCCGTAGACGTTCTGGATGCCGAGCAGCCGGTCGACCTCCGCCCGGTAGCCGGTCTCCTCGAACACCTCGCGGACCACCGCGTCGTACGGGTCCTCACCGTGATCGAGCCCACCGCCGGGCAGGATCCACCTCGGCCGGTCCGGACCGAGCCAGCGGGAGAGCAGCAACCGGTCGTCTTCGATGATCACGGCGTAGGCGGCGACGCGGAGTTTCCGGGTGTTCCCTGTCATCCCGCGACCGTTTCACGTGGAACATGACGAGGGGAAGAGGTGGCTCGTGTACACGATCAGGCCGGGCTCGCTGAGCACGATGGGACACCCGCACAGCCTCCGGCACATCGCCGACTTGGCGGCGTCCGGTGTGGAGGTGATCGTGTGCGCCCTCACCGAGACGGAGCTGGCCGAGCTCGACCTGGCCGGCGAACCCGTCGCCGCCCGCGCGGCCGGCCTCACCTTCCACTGGCTGCCGATCCCGGACTTCGGCGTCCCCGCGACCGCTCCGGACCTCGACCCCGTGCTGCGCGACCTGCGGGCCGGCCGGCACGTCGTGGTGCACTGCTGGGCCGGGATCGGCCGCTCGTCGTTGCTCGCCGGCGCGCTCCTCGTGCTGGACGGCGCGTCACCCGAGGCGGCGTGGCAGGCGATCTCCGCGGCACGTGGGCGACCGGTCCCGGAGACCGCCGAACAGCGAGCGTGGCTGACCACCTTCGCCCAAGCGCGGTTCTGGGACGACCAGGCCGCGACGTTCGACGAGGAGGCCGACCACGGGCTGCGCGACCCGGCCGTCCGGCAGGCGTGGGCCGACGTGCTCCTGCCGAGGCTCCCACCCGCCCCGGCCGCGGTGGTCGACCTCGGCTGCGGCACGGGCAGCCTCACCGCGCTGCTCGCCGAGGCCGGCCACCACGCGTGCGGCCTCGACCTCTCCGAGCGGATGCTCGCGGTGGCCCGCGCCAAGGCGCCCGGCGTCGACTTCCGCCGAGGCGACGCGGCGGACCCGCCGTACCCGCCGGGCAGCTTTGACGTCGTGCTCGCCCGGCACGTCCTCTGGGCGCTGCCCGACCCGGCCGCCGCGCTCGACCGGTGGCGCGCCCTCCTCAAGCCGGGCGGTCGCCTGGTCCTCGTCGAGGGTCGCTGGTCCACCGGCGCGGGTCTCACCGCCGCCGAGTGCGTGGCGCTGCTGGGGGAGGGGGACGTGCACCCGCTCACCGACCCGGCCCTCTGGGGGCGGGAGGTCACCGACGAGCGGTACCTGGTGCGGGCCTGACCGCCGGCCGACCGCGGGAACGCGAACGGCCCCGATCCCATCGGGACCGGGGCCGTTCGGACGTTCTGCTCGATCAGCCCGCTCAGGGCTTCGGCAGCACCACCACGCGGCGCTGGGGCTCCTCGCCCTCGCTCTCGCTGTGCACCCCCGCCACGGCGGCGACGGCATCGTGCACGACCTTCCGCTCGAACGGGGTCATCGGGTGCAGGCGCACCTTCTCGCCCGTCGCCACCACCTTCTCGGCCGTGGTCCGGCCGAGGTCGGCGAGCTCGGCACGCCGTCCGGCGCGCCAGCCGGCGATGTCGAGCATGAGGCGGCTGCGCACGCCCGTCTCCTGCTGGACGGCGAGCCGGGTCAGCTCCTGCAACGACTCCAGGACCGTGCCGCGGGGACCGACCAGCTTCTCCAGGTCGTCACCGCCGTCGATGCTCACGATCGCCCGACCCGCCTCGACGTCGAGGTCGATGTCGCCGTCGTAGTCGAGCAGGTCCAACAGCCGCTCGAGGTAGTCCCCGGCGATGTCGCCCTCCTGGACGAGCAGGTCCTCCGAACTCCCCGAGCGCGCCGGCGGAACCTTGTCGGCCTCCGGTGCGTCCACGTCGGCCGCCTGCAACGTCTCCGACACGATGTCTCCTCTCCAGGGTCAACGACGCTTCTTGTTGCCCTGCTTCTTGCCAGGGGATCGGTCTGGGCTCAGACCGGGAACCTCGGTGGACGGCTTCGCGGTCGAGGTCGACTCGCTCGCGTCCGGGGTGGCCTTGACCTCCGCGGCGTCGTCGGCGGCGGGCTGGGCGGGCTGGGCGCCCGCGGGCTTGCGCTGCGGCTGCGGCTTCTGGCCGGGCTTGGGTTTGGTCACGGGCTTCACGCCCGGCTTCGGGGCGAGCGCCGACCGCTGCGCGGTGGCCTCCACCTTCTTCGCCTCTTCCTCGCGGTCGATGCTGTGGTACACGACGTACTGCTGGCCCAGCGTCCACGCGTTGTTGCTCAGCCAGTAGAGCAGGATCGCGATGGGGAAGAAGAGACCACCGACGAGCACGCCCAGCGGGAAGATGTAGAGCGTCAGCTTGTTCATGATCGCGGTCTGCGGGTTGTCCGTCGCGGCCTGCGTCTGCCGGGCCACCGAGTGGCGCGCGGTGAAGTGGGTCGCGATCGACGCGATGATCATCAACGGGATGGCCACGTACAGCACCGCGCTGCGCTCGGTGCCGAAGTCCGTCAGCGACGGCTGGTTCGGGTCGTCCCACGGCATCGTGATGAACGTCGACAGGTTCGCGCCGAACAGCTTCGCGTTGACGAACGACTCCACGCCCTGGGCGTCGAAGAAGTAGACCTCGCCCCAGCCGGGCTTGAACGAGCGCAGCACGTGGAACAGGCCGATGAACACCGGGATCTGCACCAGCATCGGCAGGCAGCCGCCCAGCGGGTTGACGCCGTGCTCCGACTGGAGCTTCTGCATCTCCTGCGCCTGGCGCTGCTTGTCGTTCGCGTACTTCTTCTTGATCTTCTGGAGCTCGGGCGCGAACTCCTGCATCTTGCGCATCGAGCGGACCTGGCCGACGAACGGCTTGAACAGGATCGCGCGCAGGGTGAAGACGAGGAACACCACGGACAGTGCCCACGCGAACCCGCTCGACTCGCCGAAGACGTGGCCGAACACCCAGTGCCAACACCACAGGATGAAGGACACCGGGTAGTAGATGAAGTTGAGCACTAGCTACTCCTCGGCAGGAAGGTCGGGGACCGCGTTTCGCCTCGGCGGAACCGGGTCCAGGCCACCAGGGTGCCAGGGTCCGCAGCGACCCAGACGGCGGAGGGTCAGCCAGGAACCGCGCAGCGCACCGTGGACGGTCAACGCCTCCACCGCGTACGCGCTGCAACTCGGGTGGAAACGGCAGGTCGGGGGCAGCGCCGGTGAGATGAACTTCCGGTAGAAGCGCACCGGGAGCAGCAGCGCCCGCACGACGGGGCTCACCTGGACGGTCGTCATCGCAGCACCTTGTGCAGCGCCGCGTCGAGGTCACGGCCGAGCTCGGCGCTGTCCGCATCGGCTGACGGTGCCAACGCTCGCACGACCACCGAAGTTCCGGGCGGCAGCACGGCGAGCCGGTCCCGCACCAGGTGCCGGAGCTTGCGGCTCACCCGGTGGCGGACCACGGAGTTGCCCACGGCCTTGCTCACGACGAAGCCCACCTTGGACGGGTCCAAGGTGGGCTGCGCCGAGGTCCGTTGCTCCGCCGAGGCGCCGTTGGAGGCTGTGGAGGTGCGTTGCTCCGCCGAAGCTCCATCGGGGGCTGTCGGGGCACGTCGCTGCGCCGAGGCGCCGTCGGACGGCGTCGGTGTCAGGACGTGCACCACCAGCCGGGACCGGCCGGCCCGGCGGCCTCGGCGGACCACCAGGCCGAAGTCCTGGCTGCGGGTCAGCCGATTGGCCGCGGGCAGCACGGCGCTGCGGCGATCAGGCGGACAGCTGCGTGCGGCCCTTGCCCCGGCGCGCGGCCAGGATGGCGCGACCGGCGCGGGTGCGCATGCGCAGCCGGAACCCGTGCGTCTTCGCACGGCGACGGTTGTTGGGCTGGAAGGTGCGCTTACCCTTGCTCACGGTCGGACTCCCGGTGCTTAACTGCCAAGCAGGTCTGTGGTTGTCCCCAGCGATCAAGCCTTAGGCGCGCGAAAAGCACCCCACGCAAGCGGGAGACGGTTACGAGGGTACGCAGCCCCGGGGGCGCGGTTCAAATCGGGGTCGCACCCGGGGGCGTCCGGCGGCGTCGCAGCGGCGTCGCGCGCACGAAAAGGGCTTGCGCGGCCGTACGTCTTGTGGCAAGGCCCGCGCCTTGTTAGCGTGCTGCCTTCGCGGGTGGTGCGGGGTGACGCGGGCCGGGCTGACGAGGGACGACAGCCCCCGCCACGCCGGCCGCGGGTGCTCGGGGGCAACGGGGGGATCCGCTGCGCTCCGGGCCGCGTTCGTGCACAGTTGTGGATAACTCTGTGGATGCCTCTATCCTCCGTGTCCACGTCGTGGAAGTTCCCCGGGGACTGACCGCGAAGACGTCACCGAGGGGAGGGGAGCGCGGAGGTGTCCGACCACCAGACCGATCTGGGTCTCGTGTGGGAACAGGTCGTGCAGGAGCTCGCCGCCAGCACGTTGTCCCCCCAACAGCGCGCGTGGATGCGCGTGACCCGACCCATCGGGCTGCTCGACGGGACCGCGCTGCTCGCCGCGCCGAGTGACTTCGCCAAGGAAGCCATCGAGCGCGCGCTGCGCGAGCCCATCACCGCCGCCCTGTCCCGCAGGCTCGGCCGGGCCGTCTCGCTGGCCGTGAAGGTCGACTCGCCCGATCCGCCGACGGCGCAGATCCCGGTTCCGGTGCCCGTGCCTGTTCCCGGACCGCCGCCGGGCCTGGTCTCGATCAACGGCGGCCTCGCCGTCGAGGCGGAGGTCGAGGGCGACACCGAGGGCGAAGGCGACGAGGTCGACGAGGAGGGCGAGGCGCTCGCCGCCGTCACCGAGATCTGGCCGACGTTCAGCGGCGGGCACGCCGCGCCGAGCGGCACGCCCTACACCCGGCCGGCCAACCCGGCGTCCTCGCAGACCAGGCTGAACGAGAAGTACAACTTCGACACGTTCGTCATCGGCGCGTCCAACCGCTTCGCGCACGCCGCCGCGGTGGCCGTCGCCGAGGCGCCCGCCCGCGCGTACAACCCGCTGTTCATCTGGGGCGAGTCCGGGCTCGGCAAGACGCACCTGCTGCACGCGGTCGGGCACTACGCCCAGCGGCTGTTCCCCGGCATGCGGGTGCGGTACGTGTCGACCGAGGAGTTCACCAACGACTTCATCAACTCCCTGCGCGACGACCGCAAGGTCGCCTTCCAGCGCCGGTACCGGGACATCGACGTGCTGCTGGTCGACGACATCCAGTTCCTGGAGGGCAAGGAAGGCACACAGGAGGAGTTCTTCCACACCTTCAACACGCTGCACAACTCGAACAAGCAGATCGTGGTGTCCTCCGACCGGCCGCCCAAGCGGCTGGAGACGTTGGAGGACCGGCTGCGGACGCGGTTCGAGTGGGGCCTGATCACCGACATCCAGCCGCCCGAGCTGGAGACGCGGATCGCCATCCTGCGCAAGAAGGCCGCGCAGGACCGGCTGGCCGCGCCCGCCGAGGTGCTGGAGTTCATCGCGGCCCGGATCGAGCGGAACATCCGCGAGCTGGAGGGCGCGCTCATCCGCGTCACCGCGTTCGCCTCGCTCAACCGGCAGCCGGTCGACGTGCAGCTGGCCGAGATAGTGCTGCGCGACCTGATCCCGGACTCGCACGCCCCGGAGATCACCGCGCCCACGATCATGGCGGTCACCGCGGAGTTCTTCTCCGTGTCCATAGACGACCTGTGCGGCCCCGGCAAGACGAAGGTCCTGGCCCAGGCGCGGCAGATCTCCATGTACCTGTGCCGCGAGCTGACGGACCTGTCGCTGCCGAAGATCGGCCAGACGTTCGGCGGCCGCGACCACACGACGGTCATGCACGCGGACAAGAAGATCCGCAAGGAGATGGCCGAGCGCCGCCGGGTCTACGAGCAGGTGCAGGAGCTGACGTCGCGCATCAAGCAGCGCGCCCGCCACACCCCCTGACCCGCAAACGCTTGCGCTCTGCGTCCGCACCACCCGCACCACCCGCGCCGCGCCCGGCCACGTCCAGGCGCGGCGCCGGCTTTCTCCGCCCCGACCGGCCCGGCGCCTGAGCCGACGCCGACGCCAACGCCAACGCCGAGACCGCCACGCCCGCTGGTCGACCCGCTCGGCGACCCGGTGGCCCGCCTCCGGCACCCCTTGTCCCGGCACGCGTGCTCCAGCCGCCCGGCACCCGCACCCGGCCGCCCGCACCCGGCACGGCCGCGTGCGCACCCACAGCGCCCCGGCGCGCCGGCCGGCAGCCCACCCCCTGAACGGCCCCCGCGCGGAGCCGTCGTCGAAGCGCGCCTCCGGCCGGCCCGGCACCCGCCCCTCCCCGTCCCCGGGTGCCGCCGTCGCACCCGGGGACGGGCCGCACCGCACCCGGGTGCGAACCGGACCCACCGGCGGCACCCGGGTGCCGCGACCGCGCCGGCCCGCCCGCGCCTGCTCAGGCGGCCGCGTCACCCGGGCGTGGCGCCCAGGGCCGACGGGGGTCGTTTCATGTCACCCGTGTGAGGTACCCCCGCCCCACGAGGGCCGAGAAAAGGGCGTTCCCGGTGCGGCCCAACGACCTCGTCGCAGGTGCCGGCGCTGGTGAACCGCGGGCCACGGGTTGTCCACAGGCCCGGAAAAGCGGCCCCTCAGGGGAGATTCGGCCCACCATCACCCTGTGCAGCACCCGGGTACAACTCGGCCCACACCCGGGGATTAACCCGGGGACAACTCGGCCTTCCTGTGGACCGAACGGAGGAGCCCGCGAGTTCTCCCCGGGGACACCGACTTGTCCCCGGGTGACACCCCGTGTCCATCCACACCTCCAAGCGGGCGACACGCTGCGGAAACCGGGGTTGTCCACACAATCCACAGGCCCTACTGCTGTTGCTGTTGTCTTCCCTTGAAGAGAAGAACAAAGAAAAAACAGGCGGCGGTCGGGCCCGGGGACGGGCGCTCGGCAGCGCCTCGTCCCCGGGCAGCCCCGAGGTGACGAAGTCCGCCCCGACGCTCTACGGTGGGGAGCCTCCGCGCCGAGGGTCGGAAGATCCGGCGAGGGCCGCGGCTCCCCAACCCCCACCGCAACGCATGCTGTTGTTGGTCATGCCGACTTGAGGAAGGACGCCTCATGAAGATCCGCGTCGAGCGCGACGGCCTGGCCGACGCCGTCGCCTGGGTCGCCCGCAGCCTGCCGTCCAGGCCGCCTGTGGCGGTGCTCGGCGGCATCCTGCTCGACGCCGGGGCGGAGGACGGCTCCGGCGAGGCGCTGACCGTCTCCGGCTTCGACTACGAGGTGTCCGCCCAGTGCGGCGTCCCGGCCACGATCGCCGACGGCGGCAAGGCGCTCGTCAGCGGACGGCTGCTGGCCGACATCACCAAGGCGCTGCCGAACCACCCGGTCGAGATCGCGGTCGACGGCTCCCGGATGACGATCTCCTGCGGCAGCGCCCGGTTCAGCCTGCCGACCATGCCGGTCGAGGACTACCCGCAGCTGCCGTCCATGCCGCAGCTCGCCGGCGAGCTTCCCGGCGAGCTCTTCGCCGAGGCCGTCACCCAGGTCGCCGTCGCGGCGGGCAAGGACGACACGCTGCCGATGCTGACCGGCGTCCGGCTGGAGATCGGCGAGGGCAAGGTGACCCTGGTCGCCACCGACCGCTTCCGGCTCGCCATGCGCGAGTTCCCGTGGGAGCCGAACGAGTCCCTCGGCGAGGTCGCCGTGCTCGTGCCGGCCAAGACCCTCAACGACTCCGCGAAGACGCTCGGCGCGTCCGGCGCGAAGGTCGAGCTGTCCCTCGCCGCGAACGACGGCCTGCTCGGCCTGTCCGGCACGGGCCGCCGCACGACCACCCGCCTGCTCGACGCCGACTTCCCCAAGTACCGCCAGCTGCTGCCCACCGAGCACTCGGCCGCCGCGATCATCGAGGTCGACGCGCTGGTGCAGGCGATCAAGCGGGTGTCGCTGGTCGCCGAACGCGGCACGCAGGTCCGGCTGGAGTTCGTGGACAGCGGCCTGCGCCTGTCCGCCGGCGGCGACGACGAGGGCAGCGCCGAGGAGGAGCTGCCGGTCGACTACACCGGCGACGCGGTCACCATCGCGTTCAACCCGACCTACCTCCTCGAAGGGCTCCAGGCCGTCCGCACGCCGCGGGCGCACTTGTCCTTCACCACACCCAGTCGGCCCGCACTGCTCAAGCCGGTGGACGAGGATGGGAACGTGGCGCCGGGCTACCTCTACCTGCTGATGCCCGTGCGCCTGCCCGGCTGATCCACAACGCCATCCACAGACGCTAGGGAAGAGGAACGACCGTGCAGCTCGGACTCGTCGGCCTCGGCAAGATGGGCTTCAACATGCGCGAGCGGATCCGCCGCGCGGGGCACGAGGTGGTCGGCTACGACCGCAACCCCGAAGTCTCCGACGCCGACTCGCTCGCCGACATGGTCGGCAAGCTCTCCGCACCGCGCCTGGTGTGGGTGATGGTGCCCGCCGGTGACATCACCCGGCAGACGATCGCCGAGCTCGGCGACCTGCTCGAACCGGGCGACCTGGTGATCGACGGCGGCAACTCGCGCTTCACCGACGACGAGATCAACGCCAAGGCGCTGGGCGACAAGGGCGTCGGCTACCTGGACGCCGGCGTGTCCGGCGGCGTGTGGGGCCTGGAGAACGGCTACGGCCTGATGGTCGGCGGCGACGTCGAGCACGTCGAGCACGCCATGCCGATCTTCGACGCGCTGCGCCCGGAGGGGCCGCGCGAGGAGGGCTTCGCGCACGCGGGCCGCGTCGGCGCCGGCCACTTCGCGAAGATGGTCCACAACGGCATCGAGTACGGCCTCATGCAGGCCTACGCCGAGGGCTTCGAGCTGCTCGAGGCCTCCGAGCTGGTGGACGACGTGCCGGCCACGATCAAGGCGTGGCAGCGCGGCACGGTGGTCCGCTCGTGGCTGCTGGACCTCCTGGTCCGCGCGCTGGAGTCGGACCCCGAGCTGGACGACCTGCGCGGCCACGTCGAGGACTCCGGCGAGGGCCGGTGGACCGTCGAGGAGGCGATCAAGCACGCGGTGCCCGCGCCGGTGATCTCCGCCGCGCTGTTCGCCCGGTTCGCGTCCCGGCAGGACGACTCGCCGGCCATGCGCGCGGTCGCGGCGCTGCGCAACCAGTTCGGCGGCCACGCCGTGCAGACCGCGGGTCCTTCGTCCGGTTCCGGCTCGACCCAGAGCTGACGAGTTGTACGTCCGGCACCTGCAAGTCACGGACTTCAGGTCGTGGGAGCACGCGGACCTGGCGTTCGAGCCGGGCGTGAGCGTGCTGGTGGGGCGCAACGGCCAGGGCAAGACGAACCTGGTCGAGGCGCTGGGGTACGTGGCCACCCTCGGGTCGCACCGGGTGGCCACGGACGCGCCGCTGATCCGGCACGGCGCCTCGCGCGCGGTGGTCCGCACGGCCGTGGTCAACGAGGGGCGCGAGCTGCTGGTCGAGCTGGAGATCACGCCGGGCAAGGCGAACCGGGCGCGGATCAACCGCGGCCCGGTCCCTCGCCCGCGCGACGTGCTCGGCATCCTGCGCACGGTGCTGTTCGCGCCGGAGGACCTGGCGCTGGTGCGCGGCGACCCCGGTGAACGCCGGCGGTTCCTCGACGAGCTGCTGACGACGCGGGCCCCGAGGTACGCCGGGGTGCGCAGCGACTACGAACGCGTGCTCAAGCAGCGGGGCGCGTTGCTCAAGAGCGTGCGCGCCGCGCGCAACGCCGACATCAGCACGCTCGACGTGTGGGACGGGCACCTGGCCCGGCACGGCGCGGAGCTGCTGGCCGCGCGGCTGGACCTGGTCGCGGACATCGCACCGCACGTGGCCGCGGCGTACGCGGAGGTGGCGCCGGAGTCGCGGCCCGCGCGGATCGCGTACCGGTCGAGCCTCGGCGACGCGTTCCCGGGGCCGGCCGGCTCCGCCGGCGGCGAGCCGCACGACCGGGACGTGCTGGAGGACGCGTTGCTCGCCGAGCTGCACCGGGTGCGCGCGCAGGAGGTCGAGCGGGGCGTGTGCCTGGTCGGGCCGCACCGCGACGACCTCGACCTGGCGCTCGGCGACCTGCCCGCGAAGGGCTACGCCAGTCACGGAGAGTCATGGTCCTTCGCGTTGGCCCTGCGGCTCGGCGGGTACGAGCTGCTGCGTGTCGAGGGGGCCGAACCGGTCCTCGTGCTGGACGATGTGTTCGCCGAACTGGACCGCGGCAGGCGTCGCCAGTTGGCGAAGGTGGCCGCCGGCGCGGAGCAGGTCTTCATCACGGCGGCGGTCGCGGAGGACGTGCCCGAGGAGCTGGACGGGCTGCGGTTCGACGTTCGCCACGGGGAGGTGCACCGTGTCTGAGGAGATGCCCCGAATGGGTGTGACCCGACGCACAGCTGGGGACAACCCTGTGGATGGTGTGGATAACTCCCCTCGGGAACCGGACATATCCACAGCCGGGGCTCCCCAAGAGGGTGGTCTGCGGGGTTCGGACCTCGCCCGAGCCGCTCTGGAGGCCGCCCGCGCCTCCGCCAAGGAGCGCGGCGTGCGGGGTGTCCGCAAGGGTGCGACGGGCGCGACCGGCCGTCGTCGGCGTCGCCGCTGGTCCGGTCCCGGCCCCGACGACCGCGACCCGCAGCCGCTCGGCAGGCTCGCGTCGAGGATGGCCGCCGACCGCGGCTGGGTCGAGCGGCTGGCGGGTGGCCAGGTGTTCGCCCGGTGGCCGAAGCTGGTCGGCGAGGACGTGGCCGAGCACGCGAAGCCGGTAGCGCTCAGTGACGGCGAGTTGACCGTCCAGGCCGACTCCACGGCGTGGGCCACGCAGCTGCGGCTGCTCCAGCGCGACCTGCTCAAGCGGATCGCGGCGGGTGTCGGGCACGGCGTGGTGAAGCAGCTGAAGGTGCAGGGTCCGGCGGCGCCCAGTTGGCGCTACGGCCCCAGGCACGCTCCGGGCCGTGGACCACGTGACACCTACGGGTGATGGGCGTCAGGGCCGCAGCGGCGATCCTGTGGCGCGGTGAGCGCTCACCAGTCGATTTTGACCCCGTGAGCAGCGGTCCGGCCACGTCGGCGTTCACTTCGGGCCGCCTGTGAGCGAACCAGGGGTGTCCTAAGTGGGTTTCTGTCGGTCTGCCCCGGTAGAATCGTGGGGTAGCGCAACCCAGCGTCGCCCGGCGACGGTCCCAGTCGCGTGAAGTCCGAGGAGACACCAGGCCCGTGGCAGCCAAGAAGAATGAGTACAACGCGTCCTCGATCACCGTCCTGGAAGGTCTGGAAGCGGTCCGCAAGCGGCCAGGCATGTACATCGGTTCCACCGGCGAGCGCGGTCTGCACCACCTGATCCAGGAGGTCGTGGACAACTCGGTCGACGAGGCCATGGCCGGCTACGCGACGGTGGTGGACGTGACGCTGCTGGCCAACGGGGGCGTCCGCGTCATCGACGACGGCCGCGGCATCCCGGTCGGCATGCACCCGGTCGAGAAGCGGCCCACGCTGGAAGTGGTGCTGACCAAGCTGCACGCGGGCGGCAAGTTCGACAGCGACTCCTACGCGGTGTCCGGCGGTCTGCACGGCGTCGGCATCTCGGTGGTGAACGCGCTGTCGACCGCCGTCGACGTCGAGGTCAAGACCGAGGGTTTCACGTGGAACCAGCGGTTCGAGAACACCAAGCCGGCCCACGACCTGACCAAGGGCGAGCCGACCGACGAGACCGGCACGGCCATCACGTTCTGGGCCGACCCGACGATCTTCGAGACCACCGACTACAACATCGAGACGATCTCCCGCCGCCTGCAGGAGATGGCGTTCCTCAACAAGGGCCTGACGATCATCCTGCGCGACGAGCGCGTCCAGGCGGGTGACGAGGAGGCCGACGCCGAGGGTCACGTCGCGGCCGTGCGCGAGCGCACGTTCCACTACCCCGGCGGCCTGGAGGACTTCGTCCGCCACATCAACCACACCCGCGAGGCCGTGCACCAGAAGGTCGTCTCCTTCGAGGCCAAGGGCGAGGACCTCGAGGTCGAGGTGGCGATGCAGTGGAACACCGGGTACACGCCGTCGGTGTACACGTTCGCCAACACGATCAACACCCACGAGGGCGGCACGCACGAGGAAGGCTTCCGCGCCGCGCTGACCCGCGTGGTCAACGAGTACGCGCGCGAGAAGAAGCTGCTCAAGGAGAAGGACTCCAACCTCACCGGCGACGACATCCGCGAGGGCTTGGCCGCGATCGTCTCGGTCAAGCTGAAGGAACCGCAGTTCGAGGGCCAGACGAAGACCAAGCTGGGCAACAGCGAGGCCAAGTCGTTCGTGCAGAAGTCGACCAACGAGCACCTGGCCGACTGGTTCGAGCGCCACCCGAACGAGACGCGGACCATCGTCACCAAGGCGGTGTCGTCGGCGCAGGCCCGCATCGCCGCCCGCAAGGCGCGCGAGCTCGTCCGCCGCAAGGGCGCCCTCGACATCGGCGGCCTGCCCGGCAAGCTCAAGGACTGCCGCTCCACCAACCCCGAGGACTGCGAGATCTACGTCGTGGAGGGCGACTCGGCGGGCGGCTCGGCCAAGGAGGGCCGCGACTCCATGTTCCAGGCGATCCTGCCGATCCGCGGCAAGATCATCAACGTGGAGAAGGCGCGCATCGACCGCGTGCTGAAGAACAACGAGGTCCAGTCGCTGATCACCGCGTTCGGCACGGGCATCCACGAGGACTTCGACCTCTCCAAGCTGCGCTACCACAAGATCGTGCTGATGGCCGACGCCGACGTGGACGGCCAGCACATCCGGACGCTGCTGCTGACCCTGCTGTTCCGCTTCATGCGGCCGCTGATCGAGCACGGTCACGTGTACCTGGCGAACCCGCCGCTCTACAAGATCAAGTGGCAGCGCGCCGAGCCGGAGTACGCCTACTCCGACCGCGAGCGGGACGGCATCATCCAGGCCGGCCTCGCCGCGGGCAAGAAGATCGGCAAGGACGACAACATCCAGCGCTACAAGGGCCTCGGCGAGATGAACTCCTCCGAGCTGTGGGAGACGACCATGGACCCGGCCAACCGGGTGCTGACGCAGGTGACCATGGACGACGCCGCGACGGCCGACGAGCTGTTCAGCGTGCTGATGGGGGAGGACGTGGAGGCCCGCCGCGCGTTCATCACCCGCAACGCCAAGGGCGTCCGATTCCTCGACGTCTGACCTTTGTCGTTCCCGAACCCGCAGGCGTGCCCTTTAAGGAAGTAGAACTGTGAGCGAGACGACGCTGCCCCCGGCCGGTGGTGGAGACCGCACCGAGCCGCGCGACATCCAGCAGGAGATGCAGAACTCGTACATCGACTACGCGATGAGCGTGATCGTCGGACGAGCCCTGCCCGACGTGCGCGACGGCCTGAAGCCCGTGCACGTCCGCGTGCTGTACTCGATGTTCGACTCGGGCTTCCGCCCGGACCGCAGCTACAACAAGTGCGCCCGCGTGGTCGGCGACGTGATGGGCAACTACCACCCGCACGGCGACTCGGCCATCTACGACGCGCTCGTCCGCCTCGCCCAGCCGTGGTCGCAGCGCTACCCGCTGATCGACGGCCAGGGCAACTTCGGCTCCCCGGGCAACGACCCGGCGGCCGCCATGAGGTACTGCGTGTCACCGGACAGTCGCATTCGGTTGGCAAACGGCTCGACGCCGCGCATCGGCGACATCGTGCCGGACGCCAAGCCGAACAGCGACAACCCGATCGACCTCAAGGTGCTCGACCGCAACGGCAACCCGGTGCGCGCCGACATGCTGTTCCACTCCGGTGAGCACCCCACGCTGAAGCTGCGCACCAAGAACGGCTACGAGCTGACCGGCACGCACAACCACCCGGTCCTGTGCCTGGTGAACGTGCTCGGCGTGCCGACCCTCCTGTGGAAGCTGCTGGAGGAGATCCAGCCCGGCGACCGCGTGGTCGTGCAGCGCACACCGCAGGACGACGGCGTCCTGCCGGAGATCGGGCACTACTCGGCCGCGATCCTCGCCGGCGCCTTCGTCAGCGAGGGCTTCGTGTCCGAGAACCGCGCCGGGTTCAACAACGTCGACGCCGAGTACTTCCAGCGCGTGGTCGAGGCGTACGACGACGCCGTCGGCGGTCCGCGCTACGTGTACTCGCGCACCATCAAGTCCGGATCCGTCCTGCACGAGCTCGACGTGCAGGACCTGACCCAGCTCCGCGAGAGCGTGCTCGGCAAGATGGTGGGCCTGCGCAGCGCCGTCGAGCACGTGCCCGAGTTCGTCTGGTCGGCCGGCGAGGTGATCAAACGGGCGTTCCTGTCGTCGCTGTTCACCGGTGACGGCTCGGCCTCGGCGCTGCCGCGCAACTCCGTGCAGGTCAGCTACTCCACGCGCAGCGTGCAGCTGGCCCGTGAGGTGCAGCAGCTGCTGCTGGAGTTCGGCGTTGTCAGCACGCTGGTGGACTACGAGGACGGCGAGATCAAGGTCGTCATCACCAACCGGCGTGACGCGCGCCTGTTCGCCCGCAACGTGGGCTTCCTCGGCGCGAAGCAGGACAAGCTGAACGCGATCCTGGATGCCGTCCCGCTCGAGAGCCGGGCGATGAGCAGCGATCACGTGCCGTTCGTCGGCGACTACATCCGTGCCCACGGCGCGACCCGCTGGACCGAGCGCGACTGGCTGCGCAGGCACAACGTGGACCGCGTCGAGCGGTGGGAGCGGGACTACGAGGAGATCGCCGCGCGGATCACGAACCGCGAAGTGCTCGACGTGGTGGAGCCGCTGGTCGACGGCCGGTTCTACTACGCGTCCGTCGAGTCGGTCACCGATGCGGGCGTGCGGCCGGTGTTCAGCCTGCGGGTCGACACCGACGACCACGCGTTCATCACGGACGGCTTCGTCAGCCACAACACGGAGTGCCGGCTCACGCCGCTGGCCATGCAGATGCTGGCCGACATCGAGGAAGACACGGTCGACTTCCGCGACAACTACGACGGTCGCATCCAGGAGCCGACGGTGCTGCCGTCGCGCGTGCCGAACCTGCTGATCAACGGCAGCTCCGGCATCGCGGTCGGCATGGCGACCAACATCCCGCCGCACAACCTGCGCGAGGTCGCGGACGGCGTCGTGTGGGCGTTGGACAACTGGGACGCCTCCGACGAAGAGACCCTCGAAGCGATGATCCAGCGCATCAAGGGCCCCGACTTCCCGACCCACGGCCAGATCCTGGGCACGGCGGGCATCGAGGACGCCTACCGCACCGGGCGCGGCTCGGTGAAGATGCGCGCGGTCGTGGAGATCGACGAGGACGCCAAGGGTCGGACCATCCTGGTCGTCACCGAGCTGCCCTACCAGGTGAACCCGGACAACCTGGTGGAGAACATCGCCACCCTGGTCCGCGACCAGAAGCTCACCGGCATCGCGAACATCGCCGACGAGTCCAACCGCCGCTCGGGCATGCGCATCGTGGTCACGCTCAAGCGCGACGCGGTGGCCAAGGTCGTGCTGAACAACCTCTACAAGCACACCCAGCTGCAGTACTCGTTCGGCGTGAACATGCTGTCGCTGGTCGACGGCGTGCCGCGCACGTTGCGCCTGGACCAGATGATCCGGCACTACGTGAAGCACCAGATCGAGGTCATCGCCCGGCGCACGCGCTTCCGGCTGCGCAAGGCCGAGGAACGCGCCCACGTGCTGCGCGGCCTGGTCAAGGCGCTCGACCAGCTCGACGAGGTGATCGCGCTGATCCGCCGGTCGGACACGCCCGACGTGGCGCGCACCGGCCTGATGGAGCTGCTCGACGTCGACGAGATCCAGGCCAACGCGATCCTGGAGATGCAGCTGCGCCGGCTGGCCGCCCTGGAGCGGCAGAAGATCGTCGACCAGCTGGCCGAGATCGAGCTGGAGATCGCCGACTACAAGGACATCCTGGCCAAGCCGGAGCGGCAGCGCGCGATCGTGCGCGAGGAGCTGCTGGCGATCGTCGACAAGCACGGCGACGACCGGCGCACCAAGATCGTGCCGTTCGACGGCGACGTGTCGATGGAAGACCTGATCGCGGTCGAGGACGTCGTCGTCACGATCACCCGGACGGGTTACGCGAAGCGCACGAAGACCGACCTGTACCGCTCGCAGAAGCGCGGCGGCAAGGGCGTGCAGGGCGCCCAGCTCAAGCAGGACGACATCGTGCAGCACTTCTTCGTGTGCTCCACGCACGACTGGATCCTGTTCTTCACGAACAAGGGCCGCGTGTACCGGGCCAAGGCGTACGAGCTGCCCGAGGCCAACCGCAACGCGCGCGGCCAGCACGTGGCGAACCTCCTGGCGTTCCAGCCGGAGGAGGAGATCGCCCAGGTCATCCAGATCAAGAACTACGAGGTCGCGCCGTACCTGGTGCTCGCCACGAAGAAGGGCCTGGTCAAGAAGTCGAAGCTGTCCGACTTCGACTCCAACCGGTCCGGCGGCCTGATCGGCATCAACCTGCGCGACGACGACGAGCTGGTCGGCGCGGTGCTGTGCTCGGCGGAGGACGACCTCCAGCTGATCTCGGCCGACGGCCAGTCCATCCGGTTCCACGCCAGCGACGAGGCGCTGCGCCCGATGGGGCGCGCGACCTCGGGTGTGCTGGGCATGCGCTTCAACACCGGCGACGAGCTGCTGTCGGTGGGCGTCGTCCAAGAGGGTCTGTTTGTTTTGGTGGCCACTGACGGTGGGTACGCCAAGCGCACGCCGATCGAGGACTACCCCGTCCAAGGTCGTGGTGGCAAGGGTGTGCTCACCATCCAGCACGACCGCAGGCGTGGCAGGCTGGTCGGCGCGCTCATCGTCGACGTCGACGACGAGCTGTACGCGATCACCTCCTCGGGCGGGGTCATCAGGACCAGCGCCAAGGAGGTGCGCAAGGCAGGGCGGCAGACGAAGGGCGTCCGGTTGATGAACCTCGGTGAAGGGACCACCCTGATCGCGGTGGCGCGCAACGCCGACGAGCCCGCGGACGTCACCAGTGGTGACGGCGGTGTCGTGGTCGACCCCGTCGACGGTGTCCCGATCGCGGACTCCGCCGAGGTGGGTCAGGACGACTCCGCCGAGGCGGGTTCGGTCGTCGACCCCGCCGACGGTGATCGGATCGTCGACTCCGCCGACGGTGATCGGACTGTCGACTCCGCCGACGGGGACCAGGCCGAACCCGCCAACTAGCGCGAACGAGAGGTTGAGGACTGCTCGTGACTCCACCCGAGAAGCCAGAGGACAAGACCGCGGTGATCACCCGGCCCGGCGCCGAGCCGACACCGACGGCCGGCGATGAGCCCACCGGCGCCGAGAAGCCGGCGGTCGACGCCTCGGGGGCGTCCGAGCAGCCCGAGACGCCCGCGGCCGAGGCGGCGCCGGCCGACGGCAAGACCGAGAAGGTCGAGCGGCCGGCCGCCGACAGCGACAGCCACCACGCCGCGCCGCCGCCGTGGCAGCGGGTGACCAGCGACACCCAGTACGGCGAGGCGCAGCAGGTCGGACCGGCGGACCTGATGTCCCCGCCGGAACCGGCCGAGGGGTCGCAGCCCGCGTACCCGGCCAGCGACCCGGACACGGTGGCGGTGGCCCGTCCCGTGGTGCCGGGCGTGACCCCGTCGGGCGCGGCCCGCACGCAGGTGAACCTGGGCGCGGCGAACGGCCGGCCGGCGGCCTCCGCGCCGTCGGCCCGGCGTCCCGGGCGCGGACCGCGCCGGGCGAGCCTGCAGGTGAAGCGGGTCGACCCGTGGTCGGTGCTCAAGCTCGCCCTGGTGCTGAGCGTGGCGCTGTTCTTCGTGTGGCTCGTGGCGGTCGGCGTGCTGTACGGCGTGCTCAATGGCATGGGCGTGTGGGACAAGATCAACAACACCGCCAGCGACCTGCTGCAGGGCAACGAGACCGGCAGCGACCCGCTGATCAGCGCCGGTCGCGTGTTCGGCGTGGCGGCGATCGTGGGCGCGGTGAACATCGTGCTCTTCACCGCCCTGGCGACCGTCGGGTCGTTCGTCTACAACGTCTCGGCCGATCTTGCCGGGGGCCTGGAAGTGACCTTGTCCGAGCGCGAGTGATCCACGACCAGCCGATTTGGGGCGGCGACGGGAGGTGCTGTAGTCTTGCCGTCGTTGCCCCGAGGGCCTATAGCTCAGACGGTTAGAGCGCTTCGCTGATAACGAAGAGGTCGGAGGTTCGAGTCCTCCTAGGCCCACCGGAAGTTCACAGGTGTTGCAGAGGGGAATCGCCGTGAAGAAGATCATCGCACTTGTCGCAGTCGCTGGTGCGGTTCTGTTCTTCGTCAAGCGCAACCGCTCGGCCAAGGCCGACGCGGACCTGTGGCGCGAGGCCACCGCCCCGACCGACTGACCCGCGAGGGCGGTGGGTCTGCCGCCCCGCGAGGGGACGTAGCTCAATTGGCAGAGCACCGCCTTTGCAAGGCGGGGGTTAGGGGTTCGATTCCCCTCGTCTCCATCCGCTTCAGAACGAGGTGTGCCGACAGACGTCGGCACACCTCGTTTCTCGTTGAGGGGGAAACGCCCCCCTCCCGGTCCGCGGTGTCGACTCCCGAACCGGAGAAGTCCGTATTGTCGGATTTCGGCGTGGAGGCGCAAGAGTTTCGCTTTTCGTGTTTTACTGGGTGCGCGACGGCCGGAGCGTCCCGTTCGTGAGGCAGGTCATCCGATGGGTGCTCCGGCGGTGGCTTTCGCGGTACGGCGACAAGTGAGGGCCCGCACCCAATGCCGCTGGGTGCGGGCCCTCGTCTTGCCCACTGCTATGCGTTGACGAGCGCTTGTTCGTGCTTGCGTGCGGCGAGCACCCTGTCCACGGCCCAAGCGCCGGGACCGGTGAACGCCAACAGCAGGAACACCCACGCGTACACCGCGGCCAGCTCACCCTTGTTCTGGATGGGCAGCAGCCCGGCGGGCTGGTGGACCACGAAGTACGCGTAGGCCATCGCACCGGAGGAGATCAGCGCGGCGATCCGGGTGCCGAGGCCGATGATGATCAGCACACCACCGACGAACTCGATCAGACCGGCCGGGCCGGCTGGCCAGTCGGTGATCGACACGGCACCCTTGGAGCCCAGCACGCCGAACAGCTTCTGCGCGCCGTGGCAGACGAACAACACGCCGATGACAATCCGGAACACAGCGATGGCATGGTCTCGACCGCGGTCAAAGATGTTCATCTTGACTCAGTCCTCACATTGCAGGGGCGGCCGGCAGGGTGAGGACAACCGTAATGTGGATTACGGTGGGTGCCTAGGTGGTCACCGTGTCGATTCGCTGTCTGTCATCTGATTGACTGGCGGCCCTATGAACCGTGTGCTGCTCACCGCCCTGCCCTCCCTGCTGGTCCTCGGCGCGCTGACCGCCTGCGCCGCCGCCGAACCCACGTCGGCGCCCACCGCCGGGACCACCACCAGCGCAGTGGCGAAGACGACGACGACCACGCCCGCCGGGCCGCCGCCCGTGCCGGAGCCCGCCACCGACGGCCAGTGCCCGTACCTGGCGTCCTCGGTGGTGCAGGAGGCGAACGGGCAGCTGGTGCGGAAGGTTCGGCTGTCCGCAGACCAGCCCGACCCCGCCTGCTTCTTCTACGCCAACGCCTCGGACGTGCAGCTGTCCGTCTGGGTGTTCCAGGGCGAGCCGGCGACCGCGAAGGCGGTGGTCGACCGGGCCGCGCCGGTGGCCGACTCGAGCCCGGCGACCGTGCCTGCCGGGTGGAGCGGCGGCTCGCTGACCACGGAGACGGGCGCGGTGTACGCCGTGGCCAAGGGCGGCAGCGCGGTGGTCGTGACCAGCAACCAGAAGCAGACGATCAAGACCCGTCGGATCGCCGAGACGGTGGTCGGCAACCTCGGGCTGTGAGCGCGCACGACTTCGCGCCCGTCCCCTGGCGGGGCGGGCGCGAAGCACCTCTTCCGGTCAGCTGCGGCTGTGCTGGTCGGAGACCTGGCCGTTGCGGGCCGCGTGCGGGCGGACGGACTCGGGGGTGCCGGTCTTGGTGGACTCCGACGTGATCTCCACGTCCTCCTCCTCCAAGTGCACCTCCTGCGGCCGCTTGGTCAGCGCGATGTACCCCGCCACCGCGGCGGCGGCGAACACGCCGAGCACCCACGGCCAGCGGCTCCGCTTGGGCTGCCGGGCCGCGGCCATCTCCTTGCGCGCCTGCTTCGCGCGCACCTTGGCCTCCTTGCGAGCCCGCTCGGCGGCCTTCAGCACGTCCTTGCGGACGCCCTTGGCCCTCTTCGCGAGCTCCTTGCGACCACGCCTGGTGGACTTCTCGTACTCCTCGGCCTTCTCCACCAGCGCGCCCGCCTTGTCGGCGACGATGCCCCGGACGTAGTCCCTGGTCACGCCACGCTCGGCGAGCTTGCCCTCCGCGCGTCCCGCGAGCTGAACGGCGGCGTCCGCACCGGCGTGACCAGCGCGGACGGCACCGATGCGAGCAGCGCGCACCGCCTTGCCGACCGACTCCCCGGCCCGGGTCATGGCGTCTACCTCATCCATATCGCGCTCCAGAAGCTGTCGGTCAGTCACGTTCCAGGCAATACCCATCGTGCCCCTTCCCCAACCACCCCGCGCGGTGATGGCACGATGGGAGGCGTGGCAGACAGCAACGAATCGTTCGTCGGGACCAAGGTGACGGCGACCCTGCACACCTCGCAGGGCGACATCCGCATCAACCTCTTCCCCGACCACGCACCCAAGACGGTGGCCAACTTCGTCGGCCTCGCCGAGGGCACGAAGAGCTACTCCGAGGCCAACGCGAAGGGCGAGCCGACCGGTCCGTTCTACGACGGCGCGATCTTCCACCGGGTGATCCCGGGCTTCATGCTCCAGGGCGGTGACCCCACCGGCACCGGGCGCGGCGGCCCGGGCTACAAGTTCGCCGACGAGTTCCACCCGGAGCTGCAGTTCAACAAGCCCTACCTGCTGGCGATGGCCAACGCCGGACCCAACAGCAACGGCTCGCAGTTCTTCATCACGGTCGCGCCGACCACCTGGCTGAACTTCAAGCACACGATCTTCGGCGAGGTCGCCGACCAGGAGTCGCGCAACGTGGTGGACGCGATCGGCGCCGCACCCACCGGCGCCGGCGACCGCCCGGTCACCGACGTGGTGATCCAGAAGGTCTCGGTGGAGCGGGCCTGAGTGGCCGACTCGCCGATCTCCCCGCCGCCCGGTGAGCCGATCGGGGCGCGAGCGGACCTGCCGGTCTGCGTGCGCCACCCGGATCGGGCCACCGGGCTGCGGTGCGTCCGCTGCGACCGGCCGGCGTGCCCGGAGTGCCTGCGCGAGGCGTCCGTCGGCTACCAGTGCGTCGACTGCGTGAACGAGGGCCGGGCCGCGGTGCGCCGGCCGCGCACGTTTGTGGGCGCGGAGTTCTCCCAGCGCATGGTGGTCACACCGGTGCTGATCGCGGTGAACGTGCTGATGTTCGCGATCACCGCGGTCCAGGCGGGCAGCGTGTCGACCAACCAGCGGTCGGCGCTGTTCCTCGACCTCGTGATGTACACGCCGTCGGTCGCCCTGGACGGCGAGTGGTGGCGGCTGGTGACGTCGGGGTTCCTGCACTTCGGGCCCCTGCACCTGGCGCTGAACATGATCGCGCTGTACGTGCTCGGCCGTGACCTGGAACCCGTGTTCGGCAAGCTGCGGTTCTCCGCGGTGTACGGGGTGTCGCTGCTCGGCGGCGGTCTCGCGGTGTACCTGTTCGGCGGGATCGACACCGTGGTGGCCGGCGCTTCGGGCGCGGTCTACGGCCTGATGGGCGCGATGCTGGTGGCGGTGCTGCGGCTCAAGCTCAACCCCGGCCCGGCGCTGGGCGTGATCGGCTTGAACGTCGTGCTCAGCTTCACCCTGCCGGGTATCTCGCTGCTCGGGCACATCGGCGGGCTGGTGGTCGGCGCGGCGCTGACGGCCGGCCTGGTCTACGCGCCGGCCGCGAAGCGGAACAACTGGCAGCTGGCGGCCGTGATCGGCGCGGTCGTGCTGCTGGTGGTGCTGGCGGTCGTGCGGACGGGTCAGCTGGTCTGACCGCGCGGTCGGCCGTCCCGGGCGGCGTCGGCACGTGGCCGACGGCCGCCCGGACCACCGCGCCGGCCTCGGCGGCCCGTTGCTTCGGGCCCGCGCGCCCGGTCCTTCGGTGCTCTACGCCGGTGGACGTCCGGGGCAGGGCCGTTCAGGGCCTGGCGGTCGGCCTCCGGCGGCTCGTCACGGGCGCAGGGCGTGCAGGACGTCCACCACGTCTCGCGGGTCCGTGCCGAGGTCCAGCGGGGTGAAGACGAACAGCTGCTCGTCCTCGCCGCGGTGCCAGTCCAGCTCCAGCGTGGCCGTCTCGCGGCCCAGCCTGCGGGTGCGGGCCAGGCGCACCTTCACCTCGTGCCACGGCAGCTGCCGCGCGCCGTTGAGGGTGCGCACGGTGAGCCCTGAGTCGTCCACCAGCAGCCTGGGGCGCACGAAGGTGCCGTAAGCGCCCAGCGCGAGCTGGACGAGCGTGGCGAGGCCCAGGAAGGCCCGGCTCACCGGGTCCGAACTGAGGATCGTGACCAGCAGGAACACGGCGGCCAGCCCCCAGGCGAGACCGACGAGGCCGGGCTGGGGCGACCAGGTGCGCGGTGGGTTCACGCTTTCGAGTCTGCCGCACTTGTGGACAACTAGGGCCTCCGACCGGGGCTTGTGCAAATTGGCGCAAAGTTGTCCACAGGAGTTGTCCCCATTGGGGATGACTTACAGCCGTGTGCTTCGGTGACCGCCCGGTGAACCCGGTGAACTACCGGGTGACGCGGAACGGCCCGGACGTGGAGCACGTCCGGGCCGTCGGCCACTTGGCGTAGCGCGTGGTCAGCGCCATTTCATGGTCATCAGCAAGCCGACGATCATCAGGGCGAATCCGATGCCGAAGTTCCAGGACCCGAGGTCCATCATCACCGGGACCTTCTCGCCCGCGATGTAGTTGACCACCAGCCACGCCAGCCCCAACAGCATCATGCCGAGCATCACGGCGACGTAGACGGGGTGCGACGGCCCCGCTGCCTTGACCTTGACCGGGGTGCGGCGATCGGCAGGCGCCGTGTAGACGGCCTTCTTGCGGACCTTGGACTTGGGCATGCTGTCCTCGCCTGACGGGTGGATAGGCCTCCAGTGGCCGCGAGTTCACGTCCACTGCTGGATGAACACGTTAACGTAACCGAGCAGGTCCCTGAAGCACCGTGTAGTCCTGGAACGTTCGGCTTGGGAGGTTTTCCGGTGAGCTACGACCCGCCCCCGCCGCAAGGCGGCCCGCCGGGCCGACCGCCACGACCCAGGCCACAACCGCCCCAGGTCACCGGCGAACCGCCGCTCACCGGCCACCGACCGCCCACGCCGGCAGGCGGTTTCAGCAGGCCACCGACCCCGCCGGGGGGTTTCGACCGCCCCGCGGGCCCCGACCGGCTCGGCACGCCGCCCGGCGGCGCCGACCGCCCGCCGACGCCACCGGGCGGGTTCGACCGCCCCGCGGGCCATGCCGGCGACCCCGACCGGCCGGCGACCCCGGCCGCGGGTTTCAGCCGTCCGGGGGAGTCCTACCCGCCCCGCGCAGAGCCACCGCCGACCGGTCGTCGGGCGCGTCGCGACGACGTCCCGCCGCCGGTCGAGCCGCCGCACGCCGAGCCGTACCGGCCCGGGCCCCGCCCGGCCGAGCCGTACCCCGGCGAGCCGTACGCGGCCGAGCCCTACGGGTCCGAGCCGCCGCCGACCGGCCGTCGGGCCCGCCGGGACGAGGTCCCGCCGCCCGTCGAACCACCGCCCACCGGCCGCCGGGCGCGCCGGGACGAGGTCCCGCCGCCCGCCGAGCCCCGGGTCGAGCCGCCCGTCGCGCGTCGCGCGCGCCGTGACGACGTCGCGCCACCGGTCGAGCCGCCGCCGGTCGAGCCCCCGGTCGCGCGCCGTGCGCTCCGGGACGACGTCGCCCCGCCGGTGGAACCCCCCTACACCGAGCCGCCGGTGGTCCGCCGGGCCCGCCGTGACGACGTCCCGCCGCACGCCGGGCCCCAGGCCGCGCCGCCGTACGCCGCGCCGCCGGTCGAGCCGCCGGCCGCCGGTCGCCGTGCGCGCCGCGACGAGATGGGGCCGCGCGTCGAACCGGCCGCCGCCGAACCTCCCGCCGGCCGCCGTGCCCGCCGCGACGACCTCCCGCCGCCCGTGCCGCCCGTGCCGACGCACGCCGAGGAGACCTCGTACGTCGAACCGGTCCGAGTCGGTCCGTCACCCGGCCGCCGCGCCCGGCGTGACGACGCGCCGCCCGTGCCACCCGGCCCCCGCCCGCCGCCGGCCGTCGTCCCGTCGACGACCCGTCGATCCGGCCCGCGCCCTCCGTCGTGGCCGCCCGCCTCGGCGGCGCCGCGCCGCCGCCCGGCGCGCAGCGCCCCCGGCCCGCGCCGCCGGAAGCCGACGCCACCCGCTACACCAACGCGTTCTCCGGCAGCCTCCCGCCGCCTCCGGGGGGACGCCCGCCCGCGCCGCCGCGCCGTCCCCGCCCGGTCGACCCGCCCACCGAGGTCATCGCACCCGTGGACGACTACGACGACGAGTACGAGGACTACGAAGACGAGTACTACGCGGACGAGGACGACCACTACGACGAGGACGACCAGCCCGCGCCGCCGCCCGACAGCACGGCGCGCAAGGCGGTCCGCACGGTCGGCGAGCTGCTGATCACGGCCGGCCTGGTCATCCTGCTGTTCGTGGTCTACGAGGTGTACGTCACCGACCTCATCTCGGCCGGCAAGCAGGACGACGCCACCCAGGCGCTGGACGACCAGTGGAACTCGAACACCGTCGAGGCCGACGAGCAGCGCGAGGTCCAGTACGACCTGCTGGACGGCCAGGCGTTCGCCAAGATGTACATCCCGGTGTTCGGCCCGGACTACAAGTTCTCCATCGTCGAGGGCACCACCGACAAGGACCTGGAGATCGGCCCCGGCCACTACAAGGGCACCGCGCTGCCGGGCGACCCGGGCAACTTCGCCGTGGCGGGCCACCGGGTCGGCAAGGGCGCGCCGTTCAACGACCTCGACCTGCTCAACTCGTGCGACGCGATCGTGGTCGAGACGCAGACCCAGTGGTTCGTCTACCGGGTGCTGCCGAAGTCCGGCGAGGTGGCGGGCTGGGCGGGGCGGCAGTCCCAACCCCAGTGCGCCAAGGTCTCGCCGCTGGGCGCGCCGTACGACAAGACGGTCGGCCAGGAGGTCGTGCTGCCGACCCAGGGCGAGGTGATCAGCCCGGTGCCGCACTTCGAGGGCGAGGTGCCCGCGGCGCAGCAGGCGGCGCTGATGACGCTGACCACCTGCCACCCGCGGTTCTCCGACAAGCAGCGGCTCATCGTGCACTCGGTGCTGACGATGAGCTACCCGAAGGCCCCCGGCTTCGTGCCCGAAGAGATGAAGGAGCAGTGATGTACGGGTGGATCTGGCGGCACCTGCCCGGCCCGCTGCCCGTGCGCGTCCTCGAAGCGCTGGTGCTGGTGGCCGGCGTGGTGGCGCTGCTGATGTTCGTGGTGTTCCCGTGGGCGGAGCCGAAGCTGCCGTTCAACAACGTGACGACGCCCCAGTGACCCGCCCGCCCGGTAGCCCGGACGCCCGGCGGCCCTAGGACCGGCAGATGCCGGTCATCTCCGCCCGGTCCACGACCTTCACCCGGTCGCGGCCCCGCGCGGCGCCGAGGGCCAGCTCGTGCGCGTCCAGCTTGCGCCACCCGTCCACGGTGGTGAACGGCACGGCGCGCTGCTCCAGGAACCGGACCACCGCGTCGGGCGCGCGGCTCGGCGCGACCGGCAGCAGCGGCGCGTCCGCAAGCAGGCTGGTCACGGTCTCCAGCGCGTCGCCCTTGGTGTGGCCGATGAGCCCGATCGGGCCGCGCTTGATCCAGCCGGTGACGTAGACGCCGGTCATCGCCTGCTCGTCCAGGTCGAGCACCCGCCCCGCCTGGTGCGGCACGGTGCCGGAGGTGTGGTCGAACGGCAGGTCGACCAGGGGCGTGGACAGGTAGCCGATGGCCCGGTACACCGCCTGCACGGGCCAGTCGGTGAACTCGCCCGTGCCGCGCACGCCGCCGTCGCCGGTCAGCTCCATCCGCTCGGTGCGCAGGCCGCTGACCGAGGACGACCCCAGCACCTCGACGGGCGCTTCGAGGAAGTGCAGGTGCAGCCGGCGGGCGCGGGAGCGGACGTCGCGGATCGCCCAGTCCTGCAACGTCCTGACCACCATCTCGACCTGCTTGTTCGACCGGATCGCCGCCAGGCCGGCCGCGTCGAAGTCGATGCCCTCGGGGTGCACGACGACCTCGACGTCGGGCGAGTGGTCGAGTTCGCGCAGCTCCAGCGGGGTGAACTTGGCCTGCGCCGGGCCACGCCGGCCGAACACGTGCACGTCGGTGACCGGGCTCCCCGCCAGGCCCGCGTGCACATTGTCCGGGATGTCGGTGCTCAGCAGCTCGTCGGCGGTCTTGGCCAGCACGCGGGCGACGTCGAGGGCGACGTTGCCGACGCCGAGGACGGCGACCTCGCGGGCCCGCAGCGGCCAGGTGCGCGGCACGTCGGGGTGGCCGTCGTACCAGGACACGAACTCGGCCGCGCCGTAGGAGCCGTCCAGGTCGATGCCGGGGATGTCCAACGGCCGGTCCTTCTCCGCGCCGGTGGAGAAGATCACCGCGTCGTAGAAGTGCCTGAGGTCGTCGAGCTTGAGGTCCACGCCGTACTCGACGTTGCCGAAGAACCTGATCCCCGGCCGGTCCAGCACGCGTTGCAGGGCGGTGACGATGCCCTTGATGCGCGGGTGGTCCGGTGCGACGCCGTACCTGATCAAGCCGTACGGCGCGGGCATCCGCTCGAAGAGGTCGACGGCCACCTCGGCGCCCGACTCGGCCGCGGACTTGGTCAGGGTGTCGGCCGCGTAGATGCCGGCGGGGCCGGCGCCGACGACGGCGACGCGCAGGGAACGGGTCATACCACCAGGTTAGGTGAGCCTAAGCTCACTTCTGGCGAGAGGTTCGTCACGACTACGCTGGCGGCATGCGCGTGCTCGTGGTCGACAACTACGACAGCTTCGTCTACAACCTCGTCCAGTACCTGGCCCAGCTCGGCGTCGAGTGCGTCGTGCGGCGCAACGACGCCGTCGAGCTGGACGAGGTCGCCGAGGTCGGTGGCGTCCTGGTCAGCCCTGGTCCCAGCACGCCGGACAAGGCGGGCCGGAGCATGGACGTCATCCGCCACTGCGCGGACCGGGGCGTCCCCGTGTTCGGGGTGTGCCTCGGCCACCAGGCCATCGGCGCGGTGTGGGGCGGCACGGTCGACCTCGCCCCCGAGCTGCGGCACGGCAAGACCAGCGTCGTGCACCACAACGGCGCCGGCGTGCTCAAGGGCGTGCCGAGCCCGTTCACCGCGACCCGCTACCACTCCCTGACCGTGCTGCCGGACACCATCCCGGCCGAGTTCGAGGTGACCGGGCGCACCGAGTCCGGCGTGGTCATGGCCATGCGCCACCGCGAGCTGCCGGTGGAGGGCGTCCAGTTCCACCCGGAGTCGGTGCTGACCGACGGCGGTCACCGGATGCTGGCGAACTGGCTCGCGGTGTGCGGTTTCGAGGTGCCCGAGGGGACCGTCTCGCAGCTGGAGAACGGCATGCGCGAACTCGCCGCGGCGGCCCACCGGGTCTGAGCGCGCGACCGGATCGAAAAAGGCCCCCTCCGGCGTGGAGGGGGCCTTTTTCGGTGTCCGGCTACCTGGTGGACGTCGGTGCGCCGACCTTGAACTCGGCCAGGATCACGTTGATCCGCGCGTTCTTGCCCGCCGGCGCGTTCGGCTTGATCTCCTGGTCCACGATCTTGTTGTTCTGGCTGATCTCGGAGACCGTCTCCCGGTCGGTGACGGTGAGGTCGTTGCCGGTCCACCCGGCCTGGCTGAGCTTGGTGCGCGCCTGGTTCTCGGTGAGCCCGCGCAGGTCGGGCATGAGGAACTGGTTGTTCTTGGACACGCTCAACGTCACCAGCGTGCCCTTCTCCAACCGGCCCGGCCCCGGGTTCTGGGCGATGACCTCGTTCAGCGGCTCGGCGCTGTCGACGTCCTTGGTCTGCACCTTGAACCCGTTGCCCTCGAGCGTGGCGCGCGCGTTGTCCAGCGTCTGGCCGGTCACGTCGGGCAGCTGCACGGTGTCCGGCGCCTTGCCCAGCGACACCGTGACCACGCTGCCCCTGGCCGCGGAGACACCGGGACCCGGCGTCTGCGACAGGACCTTGCCGACCATGTTCGGGTCATCGGTCTCGACGGTCTCGGTGGACTGCTGGTAGATCCAGCCCTCGGCTTCCAGCTTCTTCTGCGCCTCCGCCGGGGACAGCCCGGTGACGCCGGGCACCGGCGCGGGCTCGGCGGCCTTGCCGATCACCAGCTTGACGTCGGTGCGCTTGGCCACTTCCTGGTTCGCCGGCGGGTCGGTCGAGACGACCTTGCCGATCTGGTCGGCGGTGCAGGGCGGCTGCTGGCCCGGCTGCGGCTGGCAGGCGATCAGCTCGATCGTCGTGCCCAGGCCCTGGGCCTCCAGCTCGGCCCGCGCCGCGCCCTGCTCCTTGCCGATCAGGGACGGCACCTTGACCTTGTCCGAGGCCGCGGTGTTCTCGTCGTCGCCGAGCAGCGTGGTGGTGATCCACGTGGCGAGCGCGAGCACGGCGATGCACAGCAGGACGACCAGGGTGACCATGATCGTCTTCTTGCGCCGGGCGCGCCGCTCCTCCTCTTCCTCGGCCAGCGGGTCGTACTCGGCGGGCTCGTCGCGCTGGGCCGACGGGCGGTGCCGGCCACCCGCGACCGGGGCGACCTCGGTGCGCGGCGACGACGTCTGGTTGAGCACCGCGGTGCGGTCCTCCGCCGTCATCACGGCGGGCGCCGAGGGCCGCTGGCCGGACAGCACGCGCACCAGGTCCGCGCGCATCTCCGCGGCCGACTGGTAGCGGTTGGCCGGTCCCTTGGCCATCGCCTTGAGCACGATCGCGTCCAGCGCGGGCGTCACCTTCGGGTTCAGCGCCGACGGCGGCTTGGGGTCCTCCCGCACGTGCTGGTAGGCCACGGCCACGGGGGAGTCGCCGGTGAACGGCGGCTCGCCGGTCAGCAGCTCGAACAGCACGCAACCCGACGCGTACACGTCGGACCGGCCGTCGACGGCCTCACCGCGGGCCTGCTCCGGTGACAGGTACTGGGCGGTCCCTATCACGGCGGCCGTCTGGGTGACCGCGGCCTGGCCGTCGTGCACCGCGCGCGCGATGCCGAAGTCCATCACCTTCACCGCGCCCGCCCGGGTGATCATGACGTTCGCGGGCTTCACGTCCCGGTGCACGATGCCGTGCCGGTGGCTGAAGTCCAGCGCGGCCGACACGTCGGCCATGACCTCCATCGCCCGCTTGCCCGACAGCGGTCCCTGCGTCTTCACGATGTCGCGCAGCGTGCGACCGTCGACGAACTCCATGACGATGTAGGGCAGCGGGCCGTACTCGGTCTGGGTCTCACCGGTGTCGTAGACCGCGACGATGGCGGGGTGGTTCAGCGCCGCCGAGTTCTGGGCCTCGCGACGGAACCTTTCCTGGAACTGGGTGTCACGGGCGAGGTCGGCGCGCAGGACTTTGATGGCGACGTCCCGGCCGAGCCGGACGTCCCGGCCCTTGTGCACCTCCGACATGCCGCCGTAGCCGAGGGTCTCACCCAGTTCGTAGCGGTTGGAGAGCAGTCGCGGAGTGCTCATCAGTGCTTCGTCCCGCTCCTCGTCAACGGTCTCACCATCAAGCCTTGCGTTCGCTGTCGTACCGTTTCGGCGTTAAGTCGGCACACACGTCACCGTGACCCGTGAGCCGATCGCCACCTCACCGGTCGGCGCGAGGTCCGACACCAGGCACCGCCCGGGATCCAGCGGCGCGCCCCCGTCCTCGGAGTGCACCTCGGGTTCCAGGCCGTGCCCGGAGAGCTTCTTCGCGACTTCGTCCACCGGGTGGTCGACGTAGTCGGACTTCGTGATCGTCACCTTCGGCTTGCCGGGGAGGCGATCGGTCGAGTCGTCCAACGGGCGGGCGCTCGTGGTGCCAGTGCCCTGCTGGTTCGCACCACCGGGCACCTCGTCGCCCTTCAGCGCCCAGCGCAAGATGACCACGCCGAGCACCAGCAGCGCGACCAGCAGCACAGCGACCATAACCCACAGCACGGCGCGGTTGCGCCCCGGCGGCCGCGGGCCGGGTGGCAACGGACGGAAAGCGCCCGTGTGCGGAGTGTTCATGGCTGGTGGCACGGGTTGCATGGCCGGGCGCGACCCGGGATGGGTCACCGGGCTGCCCAGATGGGGGTGCTGCGCGTGCGGCGTGGGCGGTGTCATCGGACCGGCCATCGGCGTGCCGACCGCCATCGCGAGGCCGGACGGCGCGGGCAGCGGCTGGCCGGCGCGCACCGCGCCCACCGCCGACGCGAACTCGCCGCCGTTGCGGTAGCGCTGGCGCGGGTCCTTCACGAGGGTCGTCTCGATCAGCGCGCGCGGGCCCGGCGGCACGTCCGGCGGCAACGGCGGCGCGATGTCCCGGATGTGCATCATCGCGACCGTCACCGCGTTCTCCGACAGGAACGGCCGGTGCCCGGTCAGGCACTCGTAGCCGCACACCGCCAGCGCGTACACGTCCGACGCGGGCTCGGCGGCGTGCCCGAGGGCCTGCTCCGGCGCGATGTAGTGGGCCGTGCCCATGACCATGCCGCTGTGCGTGACCGGCGCCGCGTCGGCGGCCTTCGCGATGCCGAAGTCGGTGATCTTCACCCGGCCGGTCGGGGTCACCAGGATGTTGCCCGGCTTCACGTCCCGGTGCACCAGCCCGCGCTCGTGCGCCGCCTGCAACGCGTTGCCGGCCTGCTCCAGCAGGTCGAGCGTGCGGTCCGCGTTCAGCCTGCCGCGCGAGATGATCGCGGCCAGCGGCTCGCCCTCGACCAGCTCCATCACCAGGTAGGCGGTGTCCTCCGGCCCGTCCGGGATCGACGCGGTCTCGCCGTAGTCGTGCACCGCGGCGATGCCGGGGTGGTTGAGCGACGCGGTGGTGCGCGCCTCGATGCGGAACCGGTTCAGGAACTCGGCGTCGCCGCTGAGCTCCGCCTTGAGCACCTTCACCGCGACCTTGCGGTCGAGCCGGGTGTCGTCGGCCTCCCAGACCTCGCCCATGCCGCCGACGGCGATCCGCTTGCTGAGGCGGTACCGGTCGGCGAGCAACTGGCCGGAGGTCAGCATCATCGTCCCCCGAGGTAGGCGCCGATGACCGCGCGGCCGATCGGGGCCGCGACCCGGCCGCCGGTCGCCGACAGGCCCTGCTGGCCGCCGTTCTCCACGATCACCGCGATCGCGATCTCCGGCTTCTCGGCCGGCGCGAACGCCACGTACCAGGCGTGCGGGTTGGTCGAGCGCACGTCCTCGCCGTGCTCGGCGGTGCCCGTCTTGGACGCGATCGTCACGCCGCTGAGCTTGCCGCCGCCACCGGTGTTGTTCTCCGAGGCGATCATCATGTCGCGCAGGGCCTGGGCCTGGTCGGCCTCCATGGCCTCGTCGACCTCGTCCGGCTTGGTCTCGCTGATCACCTGGAGGTCGGGCGCCAGGATCTTGCCGACCAGGTGCGGCTGCATCCGCACGCCGCCGTTCGCGATGGTCGCCGCCATCACCGCGTTGACCAGCGGCGTCACCCGGACGTCCTTCTGGCCGATGCCGGTCTGGTAGATCGACGGCTTGTCCGACATCGGGCCGAGCGTCGAGGGCACCACGGACAGCGGGATCGACAGGTCCTGCTCGCCGATGCCGAACTTGGCCGCCTGGTCGCGCAGCTTGTCCGCGCCCAGCTCGGCGGCCAGCACCGCGAACGCCGTGTTGCACGACTTGGCCAGCGCCTCCTGGAGCGTGGCGACGACGCCGTTGCCGCACTGGGTGTCGTTGAAGTTCGGCAGCGGGGTGTTCGTGCCGGGCAGCGTGATCACCGGGCGGCCGTCGACCTCGGTGTCCTTGGTCTTGCCCTCGGCCAGCGCCGCCGCCGACACGACCAGCTTGAACGTCGAGCCGGGCGGGTAGTTCTCGTGCACCGCGCGGTTGAGCATCGGCTTGGACTCGTCGGCGTCGTAGCCCGTCCAGGCCTCTTCCTGCACGTCCACGTCGTGGCTGGCGAGCACGTTCGGGTCGTAGGACGGGGTGCTGGCCATGGCCAGGATCTCCCCGGTCTGCGGCCTGATCGCGACCACCGTGCCGGTCACGCCCTGCAGCCGTTCGAACGCCGCCTGCTGGAGCTTCGCGTCGATGGTCAGCTGTAGGCTGCCGCCCTTGGGGTCGCGGCCGGTGATCAGGTCCGACACCCGGCGGGCGAACAGCCGGTCGTCCGAGCCGTTGAGCAGGTCGTCCTCGGCGCGCTCCATGCCGCCCGCGCCGTACAGCGTGGAGAAGTAGCCGGTCACCGGCGCGAACGCCGGGCCGTTCGCGTAGGTCCGCAGGTAGCGCAGCCGGTCGTCGACCCGCTGCACGCTGGCCAGCGGCGTGCCGTCGGCGGCGATGATCTGGCCGCGTTCGCGCGAGTACTGGTCCAGGACCACCCGGCGGTTCAGCGGGTTCTTGCGGTAGTCGTCGGCCTTGATGACCTGCACGTACGTGGCGTTGCCCAACAGCAGGAGCATCATCGCCATCATGGCGAGGCCGACCCGGCGGAGCGGTGTGTTCATTTCGGACGCTCCACCATGACTGTGAACTGGTCGGCGATGGCCGGTTGCTGCGGGCGCGGCTTCGGCGTGGTCTTCGGCGCGCGCGCCGCGTCCGAGATCCGCAGCAGCAACGCGACCAGGATGTAGTTGGCCAGCAGCGACGAACCGCCCTTGGACAGGAACGGCGCGGTGATGCCCGTCATCGGGATCAGCTTCGTCACGCCGCCGACGACGATGAAGATCTGGAACGCCACGGCGAACGCCAGGCCACCGCCGAGCAGCTTGCCGAACGTGTCCCGGACCGACAGCGCGGTGCGCAGGCCCCGCATCGCGAACACGGTGTAGATCAGCAGCACCGCGGCCAGCCCGACGAAGCCCAGCTCCTCGCCGATCACGGCGGTGATGAAGTCGGTGTTGGCCTCCGGGATCTGGTCCGGCCGCCCGCCGCCCAGGCCCGCGCCGAACAGCCCGCCCGTGCCGAGCCCGAACAACGACTGCACGATCTGGTAGCCCGTGCCCGACGGGTCGGCGAACGGGTCCAGCCAGTTCTGCACCCGGATCTGGACGTGCCCGAACAGCTTCCACGCCACGACCGCGCCGACGCAGAACATCATCACGCCCAGCACGACCCACGCGGCCCGCTCGGTCGCCACGTACAGCAGCACCAGCACGATGCCGAAGAACAGCAGCGAGCTGCCCAGGTCCTTCTGGAGCACCATGATGCTCACGCCGACCGCCCACGCGGCGATCAGCGGGCCCAGGTCGCGGGCGCGGGGCAGGTCCAGGCCGATGACCCGGCGGCCCGCGATGGTGAACAGGTCCCGCTTCGACACCAGGAACGCGGCGAAGAACACCATCAGCAGGATCTTCGCGAACTCGCCCGGCTGGATGGAGAACGCGCCGAAGCTCAACCAGATCTTCGCGCCGTTGATCTCCGGCGCGATGAAGCTCGGCAGCACGCCGGGCAGCACCAGCGCGACCAGGCCCAGCAAGCCGGCCGTGTAGCCGTAGCGCGCCAGCGTGCGGTGGTCGGACAGCACCTTCAGCACGGTGCAGAACAGCGTCAGCGCGATCGCCGTCCACAGCACCTGCTTCGGCGCGGCCGAGGACCACACCTGGTTGTTCGGCAGCTTCACGTCCGCCATGGCCAGGTCGATCCGGTGGATCATGACCAGGCCCAGGCCGTTGAGCAGCGCGACGCACGGGAGGATCACCGGGTCGGCGTAGGGCGCCCACTTGCGCACCGCGAGGTGCGCCACGGTCAGCAGCCCCAGGTACGCCAGGCCCAGCCACAGGATCCTCATGCTGAGCTCCTGCTCCTGGTTGGCCTCCACCAGGATCAGCGCGCCGGTCACCAGGGTGGCGGCGAACGCGAGCATGAACAGTTCGGTGCTTCGTCGCGTGGGCGGCCTCAACCCGGGCGACGTGCTGCTCGCCGCCGCGAGCGGTGTGCCCTCAGCGCCGGTGACCGGCGAACCCATGCGACTACTGACCCTTTCGGCAATCCGTGCCCGGCTGCTGCACGGGCGTGGTGAGGGGGGTTCCCTCCACCGTGGTGGACGCCGGCGCCTCGGTCGAGGTCGCCGTCGGTGGTGCGGCGGTGGTGGACGTGCCGGTGCTGGCCGACCCGGGGTTGTTCTCGGCGGTGCCCTTCGGGCAGAACGGCAGCGTCTGCTCGGTGCGCAGCCTGCGGATCGCCTCCCGGGCGCCCTCCAGGCCGTCCACGTCGGTGATGCCGTTGCGCACCACGTCCCGGGTGGCGACCTTCAGGTCCTCCACCGTGATCGCCTCGCACGCCTGCGAGCCCGGCGGGCACGAGCCCTCCACCTTGCGGTGCAGGTCGAAGCCGAACACGCTGCCGGTGACGCCGCGGAACACCGACACCTCGCCGTTGTCGCCCTCGCCGACGTAGTACTGGCGCAGGACGTACCAGCGGGTGCCCAGGCCGGCCGCGACGACCAGCAGGAGCAGGAAGACCACCAGCGCGAGCGCCTTGAGCCGGCTGCCGCGCGACCGCCGGGGGTCCGGCGGCGGCATCGGCTCGACCCGCGGCGGGATCGGCCGGGGCCCGGTGATGGAACTCGCCCGCGAGGCGGGCGAGTCGGGTGGTGGCGGGTCTTCGCTGCCGTCGCCGGCCGCGCCGCCCACTATGGGCGCGTCCTCCCCGAAGTCGACGTCGACCACGTCGGCGACGACGACCGTCACGTTGTCGGGGCCGCCGCCCTTGAGCGCCAGCTCGATCATCCGGTCCGCGCACGCCTGCGGGTCCGGGATGCGGATCGCCTCGTCCAGCGTCTCCATGCTGACCACGCCGGACAGGCCGTCCGAGCACAGCAGGTAGCGGTCGCCCGGCCGGGCTTCCCGCACCATCAGCCTCGGCTCCACCTCGTGGCCGGTCAACGCGCGCAGCAGCAGCGAGCGCTGCGGGTGCGTGGCCGCTTCCTCTTCGGTGATCCGTCCCTCGTCGATCAACGACTGCACGAACGTGTCGTCGTGCGTGATCTGCGTGAACGTGCCGTTGCGGAGCATGTAGGCGCGGGAGTCGCCGATGTGCACCATGCCCAGCCGCGAGCCCGCGAACAGCACGGCGGTGAGCGTGGTGCCCATGCCGTCGAGGTCCGGGTCGCTCTGCACGAGCTCGGAGATGGCGCCGTTGCCGGCGATCACCGCGTCGCGCAGCTGGCCGAGCAGGTCGTCGCCCGGCTCGTCGTCGTCGAGCGGCGCCAGGGCGGCGATGACCACCTTGCTGGCCACCTCGCCCGCGGCGTGGCCGCCCATGCCGTCGGCGAGCGCGAGCAGGCGTGGGCCCGCGTACACGGAGTCCTGGTTGTTCGAGCGGACCAGGCCCCGGTCGCTGCGGGCCGCGTATCGGAGGACGAGAGTCATGAGCGCAGCTCGATCACCGTTTTGCCGATTCGGATCGGGGAGCCGAGCGGAACCCGGAGTGGGGCCGTGACCTTCGCCCGGTCGAGATAAGTGCCGTTCGTGGAGCCGAGGTCCTCCACGTACCAGTCGGTGCCGCGCATCGACAGCCGCGCGTGCCTGGTCGACGCGAAGTCGTCGTCCAGCACGAGCGTGGAGTCGTCGGCGCGGCCGATCATGATCGGCCTGCCGTCCAGGGAGATCCGCGTGCCCGCCAGCGCGCCGTGCGTCACGACGAGCTGTCGGGCCGCCTTGTTGCCCCGGGCGGCCTTGCTAGCCCCTCTGCCGAACTTGGGCGTCGGGACACGGAGCCCCGACGCCGCGTACAGGTCGGAGCGGACCACTCGAAGCGCAGCCAATACGAACAACCAGAGCAGGACGAGGAAACCCGCTCTGGTCAGCTGCATCACCAGCTCTGGCACCGGTTGTAACCGCTCCTGACTTGAGTGCCGTCACGCCTTCGCCCGGATCGACCGCTCAGCCCTGGGTGCGGTAGACCAGCGAGGAGTGGCCGATGCGGACGACGTCGCCTTCCGCGAGCTGCCAAGTCTGCACTGGTGTGCCGTTCACCGTGGTGCCGTTTGTCGAACCGAGATCAGCGAGCATGGCACTGTGCCCGTCCCACGTGATCTCCAGGTGCCTCCTGGAGACCCCGGTGTCGGGCAGGCGGAAGTCCGCTTCCTGGCCGCGGCCGACCACGTTGCCGCCCTGCTTGAGGTTGTAAGTGCGGTTGGAGCCGTCGTCCAGGTGCAGCGTCGCGTTCAGCTGCCGGGGACCGGACTGGACCGCCGGCGGCGCGTAACCGCCCTGCGCCGGGTCGCCGTAGCCCTGCTGCCCGTAACCCTGCTGGCCGTAGCCCTGGTCGTAGCCGGGCTGCTGGCCGTAACCCTGGTCGTAGCCGGGCTGCTGCCCGTAGCCCTGGTCGTAGCCGGGCTGGCCGTAACCGGGCTGCTGCTGCCCGTAACCCTGGTCGTAGCCCTGCTGCTGGCCGTAGCCCTGCTCGTAGCCGGGCTGCTGCTGGCCGTAGCCCTGGTCATAGCCGGGCTGCTGGCCGTAACCCTGGTCGTAACCGGGTTGCTGCTGGCCGTAGCCCTGCTCGTAGCCGGGTTGCTGCTGACCGTACCCCTGCTGGTCGTAGCCCTGCTGCTGCTGGCCGTAGCCGCCCTGTGCATAGGGGTCGTAGGCGGGCTGGCCCTGTCCTTGTCCGTAGCCGGGAGGCTGGCTCATGGATCCGTCTCCTGCAGTGCGAGGTGGTGCTGACCGTCGGCTGGCAACTTTCACGTCGGGGTCGACGGACGAGCTGGTTCGGAACTGTCCCGTGTGCAGCGCGTCGGAGCGCTCCAGGGAGACTACGACCTCACCATAGGTATCCCATCCGCTCTCTTCGAGGTGCTCCCGGATGGAGTCCCCCAGGAGCTGGGTGATGCGTAGTTCATCCTGACCGTCCCCGGCAAGCCGATCGTGGTCCTGCGGACCCAGCAGGACCTTGAAGTGGTTCGGAGCGAGCAACCTGCCACCCGCCAACTCGCGGATGCTGCTCTCCGCCTCCCGCTGCAGTGCCTGGGCCACTTCCTGCGGTACGACGTTGCCACCGAACACCCGCGCGAAGGTGTTCCCGACGATGCCTTCGAGACGGCGCTCGAAGCGCTGTACGAGGCCCACGGCAACCCTCCGACCCGGTCGACTTCCATGACCGATCGTATCCGGGCTGACGTGGCGGTACACGGGGCAATTGGTAACCCGGACGGGGACCATGCTAGTGTTCTCCACGTCGCTCCGGGCGAGTGGCGGAATGGCAGACGCGCACGGTTCAGGTCCGTGTGTCCGAAAGGACGTGGGGGTTCAACTCCCCCCTCGCCCACCAAAACCATGAAGTCCCATCCACAGTCGTGGATGGGACTTCATGGTTTTTCTGCTTTTTCGCGCCAGCGAACGCGTGATGTCTGTCACCCGCACAGCCGCGGCCGAACGTGGTGGCTCGGGGGCGGTCGGTCGATTTCGCGCGGCGAGCGGTCGGTGATGCGGTGGTCGGGGTGGCCGGCGGGCCGGGTCCGGCGGTCGTTCCAGGCGAGCGAGGCACACGCTGAGCAGACTTCCGGCCTTCGCGGAGCACCGGGGTCACCCAGACGGCAGCACCGCCGGACCGAAGTCCCCCCGGCGGTCGCCGACCGGTTACCGACCGCTCGACGCCGTCGATCGCAGGACGCCTTTTGCCCCGGGGGTGCGACCGGTCCCACCTGGTACGCCTTACCCAGAGCACGAGTCGAAACGCGGCGGACAGCCCGTCGTGGTTGCCGAGGAGGCCCTGGCGTGAGCAGCACACCAGCACGGATCGCGGACACCGACGACACCAGGGCGCTGTCGGCGACCGCTGTTCCGGTTCCCGAACTGCCCGGTTCCGTCGAGGAGCTGGCCGCCTCCGCGGCGGTGCGCCTCGGCTGGCACGGCGTGGTGCTGCCCGAGATGGTCCTCATGGGGCGCAAGGTGATCGTGGTGGCGGAGCTGCTGGCCGACGCGCACGCCGAGCGGCTGTGCCTCGGCGCGGCGCCGGAGACGGACCGCGCCACGGTGTCGACCTGGGTGTGGCCGGAGATGGACGGCCGCGTGCCGCCGTCCGCGGTGCGGATCGTGGGCGTCCTGGCGGTGGCCCGGCACTGGCGGACCGCGCTGGCCTCGGCGGTGCCGTTCGCCCGCTTCGGCAACGCCGCCGCCGTCCTGCCCACGTCGGTCGTCTTCACGCACGACTACCTGGCCAACTGCCTGCCGCGGGTGCGCCGCTACGGCGTCTCGGTCCTGCTGGCCGACGAGGAGCTCCAGCTGAGCACGGACGTCGCCGGCCGCAACGAGACCGTGCCGGTCGAGGACACCGCGACCACCCGTTGGGTGAATGAACTCGTGTACGAGCGGGTGCTGGCGACCGCGTCCTGACCTACGGTCGGACCATGCGGGTAGTGATCGCGGGCGGACACGGCAAGATCGCGTTGCGGGTGGAGCGGCTGTTGGCCGCGAGGGGTGACAGCGCCACGGCGCTGGTGCGCAACCCCGACCACCACGCGGACGTGCTGGACGCGGGCGGTGTCCCCGTCCACTGCGACCTGGAGGCGGCCGACGTCGCTTCGGTCGCGGAACTGCTGACCGGCGCGGGCGCGGCGCTCTTCGCCGCCGGCGCCGGACCGGGCAGCGGGGTGGCGCGCAAGGACACCGTGGACCGGGCCGCGGCGGTGTTGTTCGCGGAGGCGGCGGAACGGGCGGGTGTGCGCCGGTTCATCCAGATCAGCGCCACCGGCATCGGCCGGACCACCGGCGACGAGGTGTTCGACGCCTACCTGGCGGCCAAGGGCGCCGCCGAGGACGACCTGCGCGAGCGCGACCTGGACTGGACGATCCTGCGGCCGGGCCGGCTGACCGACGACGAGCCGACCGGCCACGTGGAGCTCGCCGAGAAACCGCTACGGGGTTCCGTACCGCGAGCCGACGTGGCGGCCGTCGTCGTGGCCCTCCTGGACCGCCCCGGCACGGTCCGCCGGACCTACGAGCTGATCTCCGGGGACACCCCGATCGCGGACGCCTTCTGACCGTCCGGCGCGCCCGGCCGCGAGCGGGTGGCGATCCAGACGACCAGGACGAACGCGGCCAGCGCGGTGAGGGTGCGCACGAGGTTGAACGCCTCCCACCGCCTCAGGACCTCGGCGTGGTCGGCCGGCGGGGTCGTCACGGCCCACTGCTTGATCAGGCCGTTGATGGGCACGTTGCCGAACCGCGTCACCAGGAACGAGGTCACGACGAGCGCGCTCGCGGCCGCGGCGGCCCGGCGCGCCCCGCCGCGGGTCAGGACGGCCAGGGCGATCGAGCCGATCACGGCCAGCGCCATG
Source organism: Saccharothrix sp. 6-C (assembly GCF_016695385.1). Classification (NCBI taxonomy): domain Bacteria; kingdom Bacillati; phylum Actinomycetota; class Actinomycetes; order Pseudonocardiales; family Pseudonocardiaceae; genus Saccharothrix; species Saccharothrix sp. 6-C. Next base: position 8,456,139 of record NZ_CP064192.1, read on the forward strand.
GTGGTCTGCACGACCGGTCCGTTCACCCGCATGAGGGCCGAGTGGAACGTCAGCCGCACGTCGAGGGGCACGACGTTGAACGTGGTGACGAGGTTGACGGCGCCGTAGCCGAAGGTCCCGGCGAGCAGGCCGGTGCACAGCAGCGCCAGTCGGGTGGTGAACCGGGTGGCGCGGGCGGTCCCTAATTGCTGAGTAGTCACTCAGTAAATGTAGCGCGCGTGGCCGCGGTCCGTCCGCGACGAGCGGTCAGCGGGCGAGCAGGGCGGGCAGGAGCGCGTCGGCGACCCGGGCGCCGGCCACCGCCGGCGCGTCGGCCCCGCTCAGGTGCCGGAACACCGCCCGCTGGTAGGCGGCGCCGACGATGAGCAGGGCGGCCGGTTCCAGGTCCAGGTCGGCGCGCACGCGGCCGAGCCGCTGCTCCTCGGCGAGGTAGTCGACGACGGGCAGCAGGGCGCGCTGCGGCCCGACCGCGCCGTCGGCGCCCCGTTCCGCGAAACGCGCGCGCAGGTCGCCGTCGGCCTGCACGGCCGCGAGGATCGGCGCGATCCGGCGGTAGTACGCGTCGAGCCCGTCGAGCAGCCGGGTGAGGTTGTCGCGCAGGCTGCCCGCGCCGGCGTCGCGCACGACCGCTTCCGCCACGTCCCGGTACAGCGGCAGGTGCAGGCGCACCACGGCCTGGAGCAGCCCGAGGCGGTCGGTGAAGTGGTAGAAGATGCTCGACTCGGCCGCACCCGCCCGCCGGGCGATCTCCTTGGTCGACAACCGGGCGACGCCCGCCTCGGCGAGGATCGCCTCGGCCGCCGCCAGGATCGCCTCGCGCACGCCCGTCCCGGGGCGCCCGCGCCCCCTGTTGCCGCCGGTCACCCCGTCATCCTGCCCGAGGCGGCCGGCGGCCCGGTCAGCCGAGCACGCGGTCGAGGTAGGCGTTGGTGAACTTGCCGGTCGGGTCGACCTCGCCGCGGACCCGGCGGAAGTCGTCGAAGTGCGGGTAGCGGTCGCGGAGGGCGTCGGCGGAGAGGGAGTGCATCTTGCCCCAGTGCGGTCGCCCGCCGACCGCGCCCGCGATCCGCTCGAAGGCGTCGAAGTACCGCCGGTACGGCATCCCGAGGTACTGGTGCACGGCGATGTAAGCCGTGTCGCGCCCGTGGGCCGTGGACAGCCAGATGTCGTCGCCCTGGGCCACCCGCACCTCGACCGGCACGATCACCCCGTGCTCCAGGCCGCCGACGGCCGACCGCAGCTCCCGCAGCACGTCGTGCAGCGCCGCCCGCGGCACCGCGTACTCGGACTCGACGAACCGCACCCGCCGGGGCGTGACGAAGACGCGGTGCGACACGTCCCGGTAGTCGCGCTCCGACACCAGCGACCCGCACACCCGGTTGAGCGTCCTGGTGGTCGTCGGCACGGCCTTCGCCAGCTTGCAGACCAGCCCGAACGCGCCGTTCTCCATCACCTCGTACTCGTAGAACCGGCGCAGCGCCGACAGCGGCGCGGCCGGCTCGTCGACCCGGTTGTTCCGCTTCACGATCACCCGGTCGGAGTGCGGGAACCAGTGGAACTCCACGTGGTCCTCGACCGCCGTCAGGTGGTCGAACTCCTCCAGCACCGCGTCCAGCCGGCCGGGGAACTCGCGGGCGTGCAGCACGAACGAGGGCACGCACCGCAACGTGACCGTGCTGATCACGCCCAGCGCGCCGAGCCCGACCCTGGCCGCGTGGAACAGCTCGGGCCGTTCGTCGGCGGAGCACCGCGCCACCGACCCGTCGGCGAGCACCAGCTCCAGCGCCACGACCTGCGTGGCGAGGCCGCCGAGCTTCGCGCCGGTGCCGTGCGTCCCGGTCGAGATCGCGCCCGCCACGGTCTGCGCGTCGATGTCCCCGAGGTTCGCCATGGCCAGCCCGAGCACGTCCAGCAGCGCGTTGAGCTGGTGCAGCGTCGTGCCGGACCGGACCGTCACCAGGGAACCGGCCACGTCCACGATGCCGGTCCACGCGTCGAGGTCGATCGCCACGCCGGGCGCGACCGCGATGCCGGTGAACGAGTGCCCGCTGCCGCGCGGGCGGACACTGGGAGCGCCCACCACGACGGAGGCGAGCTCGTCGACGCTCGCCGGGTGCTCGACCCGGTGTGGGGTCGCGGACGCCGTTCGCGCCCAGTTCGTCCACGGGGTCGCCATGCCCACCTCCGGATGTGACGCGTTCCACGAACCGTAGGTGAAAGCTATTCACCTTTCAAGTACGGTGAGGCCCATGCAGCACCGCACGCGCCTGGACGTCGCGACGGAGGAGCACGACCCCCCGTTCGCGATCGTCGACCTGGACGCCTTCGACAGCAACGCGGCCGACCTCGTGCGCCGCGCGGGCGGGCGGCCGATCCGGGTGGCGAGCAAGTCCGTCCGGGTCCGCGCGCTGCTGGAGCGGGTGCTCGCCCGGCCCGGTTTCGCGGGCGTCATGTGCTACTCGCTGGCCGAGGCGCTGTGGCTGTCGTCGGTCGACCTCGCCGAGGACCTGCTGGTCGCGTACCCGACCGTCGACCAGGCGGCGCTGGCCGAGCTCGTCAAGGACGACCGGGCGCGGGCGCGGATCACCATCGTGGTCGACTCGACCGCGCACCTCGACCTGGTCCACGCCGTGCTCGGCCCCGACCACCCCGAGATCCGGGTCTGCCTGGAGCTGGACGTGTCGTGGCGACCGGTGCCCGGCCTGCACATCGGTCCACGCCGGTCACCCGTGCACACGGCCCGTGAAGCGCGCGCTCTGGCCGAGGCGATCGTGCGCCGGCCGGGGTTCCGGCTGGTCGGCGTGATGGGGTACGAGGGGCAGATCGCGGGCCTGGGCGACCAGCCGCCGGGCAAGCCGCTGCGCGGCGCGGCCCTGCGCTGGATGCAACGGCACTCCGCGGCCGAGCTGGTCGAGCGCCGCGCCACCGCCATCGCCGCCGTGCGCCAGGTCGCCGAGCTGGAGTTCGTCAACGGCGGCGGCACGGGCAGCCTGGAGATCACCGCCGCCGACCCGTCGGTCACCGAGCTCGCGGCCGGGTCCGGGCTCATCGGCCCGACCCTGTTCGACGGCTACCGCGGCTTCCGGCCCAAGCCGGCCGTGCTGTTCGCGCTGCCGGTGGTGCGCCGGCCCAAGCGGCACGTGGCCACGCTGTTCTCCGGCGGCTACATCGCCTCCGGCACCGCGACCCCCGACCGTCAGCCCAGCCCGTACCTGCCGGTCGGGCTGAAGCTGCTGCCGATGGAGGGCGCCGGCGAGGTGCAGACCCCGGTGGTGGGTCGGGCGGCCGACTCGCTGCGCCTCGGCGACCGCGTGTGGCTGCGGCACGCCAAGGCGGGCGAGCTGGCCGAGCGGTTCACCCACTACCACGTCGTGCGTGGCGACGTGGTGGAGCGGACCGTGCCCACCTACCGGGGCGAAGGGCACTCCTTCGGCTGAACCGGCCTAGCTGGGAAGCCGGGTCGACAGGTACCCGCGGACGAGGGCCTTGGCCTCGTCCAGGATGCGCTGGTCGCCGGCCGGGTCGCGGCGGAACGCCAGGTTCAGCACGCCGTCCGCGGCCTCGACCGCGATCGAGATCGGCAGCTGCAGCTCGGTGAGCGGGATGTCGAACTTGGCCGAGATCATCTCCGCGAGCCGGTCGGAGATGACCGTGTTGTTGTCGCGCCGGTCGTCGAGCAGCCGCATGTCGACCACGTCGCCGAAGTGCAGCTTCGAGAACGCCGGCACCTCGCGGTGCATCGAGACGTACACGTCGAAGATCGAGTCGACGGCGTCCCACCAGTGCGCGAGGGTCGTCGAGGTGAACCGGCCGTCCACCGTCTGGATGAACTTCTCCAGGTTGCGCAGGGTCAGCGCCTGCACGACCGCCCGTTTGTCGGGGAAGAACTGGTAGAGCGAGCCGACCGCGACCCCGGCGCGCTCGGCGATCAACGTCGTGGTGACTCCGTCGTAGCCGACCTCCTCGATGAGCTGTGCGCAGGCCTCGAGCATCCGCTCGACGCGCTTGGCGCTGCGCTGCTGCACCGGCTGACGGCGCAGCGGGGTCGTACTGGTCACGGCGACTCCTGCTGAGTGGGTGGCGGGCCTCCATAGTGCCCGGTAATGGACCTTTCCACTTCACTTCACGGCGCAACACGCCTACGATCCGAATCACTTTCATGTTCTGGGAGGTTCGCGTGAGCGTGTCCGATGACTTCCTGGGCGCCGACGACCTGCTCTGGGGCGTGTCGACCTCCGCCTTCCAGATCGAGGGCTCGTTCACCGCCGCCGGCCGGCGACCGTCCACCTGGGACGGGTTCCCGGCGTTCGGGGGTGACGACGCGTCCGTGGCGTGCGACCACTACCGCCGCTACCGCGAGGACGTCGGCCTGATGAGGTCCCTAGGCGTGGGCGCCTACCGGTTCTCCGTGTCGTGGCCGCGGGTGCTTGCGGGCGACCTCGCGTTCTACGACCGGCTGGTGGACGAGCTGCTCGCCGCCGGCATCGCGCCCGTCGCCACGCTGTACCACTGGGACACGCCGCTGGCCGTGGAGCAGGCGGGCGGCTGGCTCGACCGCGACACCGCGCACCGGTTCGCCGAGTACGCCGAGCGGGTCGCCGCGCGCCTGGCCGACCGGGTCGCGATGTGGATCCCGATCAACGAGCCCGCGATGGTGACGCTGCTCGGCTACGCCACCGGGCAGCACGCGCCGGGCAAGGCGCTGCTCTTCGACGCCCTGCCGACCGCCCACCACCTCAACCTGGCCCACGGGCTCGCCGTGCAGGCGCTGCGTTCCGCCGGAGCGCGCGCTGTGGGCACGGCCAACAACCACACGCCCACCTGGCCCGCCTCCCCGGCCGACGCGCCCGCCGCCGAGGCCTACGCCGATCTGCACAACTGGCTCTACGCCGACGCGCAGCTGGCCGGCCGCTACCCGGACTCGCTGGCCGACCGCTTGCCGATCGTGGACGGCGACCTGGCGATCACCTCCGCGCCGCTCGACTTCTACGGCGTGAACTACTACAACCCGACCCGGCTGCGGCTGCCGTCGGAGGGCAACCCGCTGCCGTTCGAGCTGGTGGACGTCGACGAGTACCCGAAGACCGGCTTCGGCTGGCCGGTCGTGCCGTCCGGGCTGTCGGAGATGGTCTCCCTGCTGCGGGATCGCTTCGCCGACCTGCCGCCGGTGTACGTGACGGAGAGCGGGTGCAGCTACCCGCACTCGCTCCAGGACACCGAGCGGATCGCCTACCTGGACGCGCACATCGCGGAAGCCCTGAAGGCGGGCGTGCGCGGGTACTTCGTGTGGTCCTTGATGGACAACTTCGAGTGGGACTCGGGGTACTCGCAGCGGTTCGGCCTCGTCCACGTCGACTACGCGACGCAGGAACGCACCCCGCGTGCCTCGTACGAGTGGTACCGCGATCGGATCAGGCGATGACCGCGGAGGCGTTGGCGGAACCGGTCGTCCCGGTCCGCCGGGCGTGGATGACCTGGCTGTTCCTGGCCAACCTCGGCCTCTGGCTGGCCATCTACGCGCCCATCCAGGTGCTGCTGCCGCAGCAGGCCGAACTGCTCGACTCCACCGCCAAGGAAGCCGTGTTCGGCCTGGTCACCGGCGTCGGCGCGCTCGCCGCACTGGTCGCGAACCCGCTGATCGGGCTGGCGTCGGACCGCACCACGTCCCGGTTCGGCCGGCGGCACCCGTGGACCCTCGCGGGCGCGCTCCTCGGCGCGGTCGGCCTGGTGGTGCTGTCGTCCGCGTCCTCCGTCGGCGTGATGGTCGTCGGGTGGTGCCTGGTGCAGGCCGGGCTCAACGGCATGCTCGCCAGCCTCACCTCCGCCGTGCCCGACCGGGTGCCCGTGCGGCAGCGGGCCAAGGTGGGCGGGCTGGTCGGCGTCTCCCAGATGCTCGGCACCGTGCTCGGCGCGATCGTGGTGACCGTGCTGGTCAGCGGCCTGGCGAACGGGTACCTGGCGTGCGCGGCGCTGGTCGTGGCGGGCGCGCTGGCGTTCGTGCTGATCACCCCGGACGCCCGCCTGCCGCTCACCGCCCGGCCGGCGCTGCGGTGGCGCGAGCTGTGGGTGTCGCCGAGGCGGCACCCGGATTTCGCCTGGGCCTGGTGCGCGCACTTCATGATCAACCTGGGCAACGCGTTCGGCACGCTCTACCTGCTGTACTTCCTCGGCGACGTGGTCCGGCACCCGGCGCCCGAGGACGGCCTGCTGGTGCTGATGCTGCTCTACGGCGTGGCGCTGGCGATCGGCGCGTTCGCCGTCGGCGCCCACTCCGACCGCACCGGCCGGCGCAAGCCGTACGTGCTGGTGGCGGCCGCCGTGATGGCCGTCGCGGCGTTGCTGCTGGTCGCGTGGCCGACCTGGCCGGCCGCGCTGGTCGCCGCGCCGCTGCTCGGGTTCGGCTTCGGCGCGTACTGGGCGGTGGCGCTGGCCCTGCTGACCCAGGTGCTGCCCGCCGCGTCGGACCGGGCCAAGGACCTCGGCGTGCTCAACATCGCCAACTCGCTGCCCCAGGTGATCGCGCCGCTGCTGACGACGTTCGTGCTGGCGTCACTCGGCGGGTACCGGGGGTTGTTCGCCGTGTCGGCGGTCGCCACGCTGTGCGCGGCGGTGTTCGTGACCAGGGTCCGCTCGGTGGCTTGACGCGTTCGACGGCTTGGAGGAGTTCCGGTGCGGTTGGCGGGTAGGACGGTCGTGGTGACCGGGGCGTCGCAGGGCATCGGCGCGGCGACGGCCGCGACGCTCGCGAGGCGCGGTTCGGTTGTCGTGCTCGTGGCACGCAGCGGTGAAGCGCTCGACGAGCAGGTCGAGCGGATCACCGCGACCGGCGGGCGTGCGGTCGCCCTGACGGCCGACCTCGCGGACGTCGACCGGATCGGCACGCTCGCCGAACGGGTGATCGCCGAGGTCGGCGTGCCGGACGTGCTGGTCAACAACGCGGGCGTCGGCCGCTGGCTGTTCCTCGACGAGACGCCGACCGCCGAGCTGGCCGGCATGATCGCCCTGCCGTTCACCGCCGCGCTGCACCTGACCAGGGAGTTCCTGCCCGGCATGCGGGCGCGCGGCTCGGGCCGGGTGGTCAACGTCAACTCGCCGGTGTCCCGCCTGCCGATCCCCGGCGCCACCGGGTACGCGGCGTCCCGCTACGCGCTGCGCGGGATGACCGCGGCGCTGCGGATGGACCTGCGCGGCACCGGCATCGGGGTGAGCGAGGTCGTGCCGGGCAAGGTGAGCAGCCGCTACTTCGCCAACAACCCCGGCGCCGAGGAGCGGATCCCGAGGCTGGCCAGGGTGATCCCGACCGTGACGCCGGAAGCCGTCGCGGCCCGGATCGCCGACGTGGTGGAGCGGGAGCGGGACGAGGCGGTGTTCCCGTGGCAGCTCAAGGCGTTCGACGTGGCCGGCCGGCTGTTCCCCGGCGTGACCGGGTACCTCACCTGGCTGACCGGCACCCACCGCTGAGCGCCGGACCCGACCGGACGGGCCGGAACGTGCCGACGGCCCCGATGTCCGCGCGGGAGGTGCGGACATCGGGGCCGAAGTGGTGCCCGCGGACCAGTGTCGGTCGGGGAGGGAAGGTGTGCACAACACCGGCCCGCGGATGTCTGTGTGGTTGTCGAGCTGCGGTCGTCGAACTGGTGGGGCTTTCAGCTGGCCGGCGATCCGTTCGTCGCGGTCGGGGGTTCGCACGTCCCGGACCGCCGGCCAGTAGGCGGGTGCTCGACCTGGTCGCGTCGGGGGAACGACAGGTCGGGGCCGCCCGTTAGTGGGCTCGAACCACCATTCCCCGGCGCGAACGCGTGACAGGAGGCGTCACCGGCGCCGATCGGAGGTGTCGAGCCGGGCGCGGGGCCAGTCCGCCCGCGACCAGGTGTTCGTACGCGGCGCGCCACACCGAGCAAGGGCTCTTCTGCTGCCGCCACCGTCCGGAGCACTCGGGGCAGTTGCCCTTCTCGTCCGGTTCGTGCGCGGCGAGCAGGGCCCGCCACCCCTCGGTCAGCCGAGGGAGCTCGGAACGTGCCACCGACAGGAGGGACGGGGCGTCGGCCTCGTTGGCCAGCTCCGTGAGCAGGTCCAACCGCTCCCACACCGCGTTGCGAAGAACTTGTCCGAGGATCTCGTCCACCGAAACGTCACCGTCACCTTTCCGCCTGCTCGGCGGCCTCACGTAGCGCGGCCCTGAGTTGTACGAGTTGGTCGGCCGAAAGGACCGCCGTCTCACCGGGAGGACCGACCAGGACCACGCGGCCCCGGTCGACCATCACGGTGAGGCAGCGCTCCCGGTCGACCACGTCGCTGCAGCGAATCCGCCACCAGCGACGTTGCCCGGTCGTGCCGCGCCATCCGGAGCCGAGGTCGGTCGACTCCCGGACAGACAGGGTTGCGGGAGAGGGGGGCGTGGCGACGGCAGGCGCTGCCGGCCCACCCGGGGTGGTCACCGCCCGCTCGATCAGGTCCACGACCATGTTCCTCTCCGTGCTCACTCGCTTACCGGAACCCAGATTGCGATGATTCAACCCGGATCGGGACGTCATAGCGCTGGCCGGTGGTCGTTCCACGGTAAGCGGTCAGTGGAGTTCGGCAGGGCCGATCAGCCTCGCCGATCGGTACTTCTCGCAGTCGGGGGAGTGCCCCTACTCTGCCGTTGACGCCCAAAGGACTGTGAGGGGGCGCAATTGAACACCATCGGTTCGCCAAGCTCTCCTGTTACCCCAGACGTCTGGGACCAGCAGGAGATGCGCGACGCACTGGCCAGACGAGAGATCAGCGCGGTCTACCGGCTGCTCCGACGGCACGGTGTGTCGCAGCGCCAGATCGCGGCGCTGACGGGCCAGTCGCAGTCCGAAGTCTCGGAGATCCTCAAGGGACGCCAGGTCATGGCCTACGACGTCCTCGCGCGGATCGCCGCGGGCTTGGGCGTGCCCAGGGGGTACATGGGCCTCGCTTACGACGAGGCCACGGCAGTGAGGGTGGCCGCCACGGCGGAGTCACCCCATTCTGAGGAGGACGAGTCGGTGAAGCGAAGGAAGTTCCTCGCGCACGCCGCCGCCATCACCGTCGGCGCGGCCGTGTTCGGTACGGACTCCGGGTCTTGGGCTTCGTCGCCCGCGCAGACTCCGGCCCCTGGCCGCATCGGCATGACCGACGTCCGACAGGTCGAAGCGGCCACCAGGGCGTTGCGCACGCTCGACTACCAGTACGGCGGCGGCTCGTGCCGCGACGCGGTGGTCGCCCAGCTCTCGTGGGGCCAGCAGATGCTCGGCGCGAACGCGACCGACCTGGTCAAGGAGCGCCTCTACGTCGCGCTCGCCGACCTGCACAACCTGGCCGGGTGGACCTCGTTCGACACCGGCCTGTACGACTCGGCCCGCAACCACTTCGGCCAGGCGCTCGGCCTGGCGAAGCAGGGGCGCAAGGAAGAGCTCGTGGCCAACATCCTGTACCGGATGGGTCGCGTCTACCTGCACCAGAACGCGCCGGACGACGCGTTGAAGGTGTTCCAGCTCGGCCAGCTGGCCGCGCAGAACTCCGGCTCGGAGCTCGCCGTCGGCATCCTGTGCGCCAACGAGGCGTGGGCCTACGCGAAGATGGGCTCCGACGACCAGGCGCTGAAGCTGCTCGGCCGGGCGCGCGACGAGTTCGCCCGCGCCAACATCGGCGAGGCGCCCGCGTGGGCGAAGTTCTTCGACGCCAACGACCTGTCCGCGATGATCGGCACCGTGCACACGGAGCTGGCGCAGACCGTGGACTCGAAGTACACGCGCACCGCGGTGCCCGCGCTGACCAAGGCCATCGGCGGCTACGGCGAGGACATGACCCGCAGCCGGTCGTTCAACCTCACGTCCCTGTCGATCAACCACCTGCTCGACGGCGACATCGACCACGGCGCCCGGCTCGGCCGGCAGGCGATCGAGCTGTCCGAGGGCCTGAAGTCGGTCCGCACGAAGGACCGGATGAAGCCGTTGCAGCACGAAGCCGAGAAGCGCCGGAACAACCCGGACGCCCGCGAGCTGGCCGAACGCCTTGCCAAGTTCACCGGCAACGACAGCGCGGCCTGAGCCGCGGGGCGTCGGCGTCCTGGACGGCAGGTTCACCTCCGCCGCGTTGACCGCCGTGCTGGAGCGGCTGTGCGCCGAACTGGGGTTGGCGCACCGGGGCGCGCGGCTGGTCAAGTTCACCAGCAACGCCGTGTTCGACCTGCCCGTCGACCGGGTGGTGGTGCGGATCGTCGGCTCGACGACGCTGCGCCACCGCGCGGCCAAGGTGGTCGAGGTCGCGCGGTGGCTGGCCGAGCACGACGTGCCCGCCGTGCGGCTGGTCGAGGACGTGCCGCAGCCGTTGGCGATCGGCGACCACCTGGCCACCGTGTGGCACGCGGTGCCCTCCGGCGGCAGGCCCGTCGACGGCCGTGACCTGGGCCGGGTGCTGCGGCAGGTGCACTCGCTGCCCGCGCCGGGGTTCGAGCTGCCGCGCTGGACGCCGCTGGACGACGTGCGCCGTCGCCTCGCCGATGCCGAGGAGCTGTCCGCGCCGGACCGCCGGTTCCTGGAGGACCGGTGCGCCGAGGCCGACGACCGCCTGGCCGGGCTGCGGTTCGCGCTGCCGCCGGGCGTGGTGCACGGCGACGCGCACCTGGGCAACCTGATCCCCAGCCCCGACGGCCCGGTGATCTGCGACTTCGACTCCACCAGCTTCGGACCGCGCGAGTGGGACCTGAGCACCCTGCCGGTCGGCGTCGCCCGCTTCGGCCACTCCGCCGAGTGGTACCGGCAGCTGGCCGACGAGTACGGCTTCGACGTCGTGCGGTGGCCCGGGTTCCCGGTGTTGCGCGAGGTCAGGGAGTTGAAGCTGACCACGAGCGTGCTGCCGATCATGCGCAGCCACCCGGGTGTGCGCGACGAGCTGCACAGCCGGCTCAAAGCGTTGCGCGCGGGCGACACCACGACCCCCTGGACCCCATACCGCTGACGCGGGGGGCGTGGGGGAACGAATCGGTAACACCCGGCGCGCGTTGGACGACTGAGGCATCGAGGGATGGCGTGACGGGGTCGGCGAGGTGTGCGAGTGGTCGGGAAGCTGCCGGTGTTGCGGCGAAGGCGTGCCCTGCGGGCCGCCCGCATGTTGGACGAGGTCGTGGACACCCAGTTGCCGTTCCTGGCGTCGTTCGACGAGCAGCGGCGGCGCCGCTCGGCGACCTACCTGGCCGAGCTGGTGAAGCTCGCGCGTGACTACCGGTACTTCGCCAACGGCTGGATCGACGCCAAGGAGCTCGAACGGCGTGGCCAGGACGCGATGGCGGCGCTGACCCGGCTGCGCGAGGACACTTCCGCCCGACCGATCACCGACTAGGGCGTTCGGCGCAGCTCGTCGCACCGAACGGACCACTCGTCGACGATCAGTCGCGCCATGCGCCCCCTTCCCAGGCCTGGACCGCGTAGTCGTGGAAGCTCTTGGGTTCGCGTCCGGCGACCCGCGCGACGGTGTCGGTCGGCGCGCCGTCCCCCAGCGCGTCCCACGCCCGGATCTGCTCCTCCGCCACGTCGGCGGGCACGACGGCCCGGTAGTCGTCGGGGGTGCCGCGGAACCGGACCCGCCGGCCGGTGACCCGGGCGAGCACGGCCAGCGCGTCCGGGAACGACAGCGACTCGGGGCCGGTGACCTCGTACACCTCGCCCTCGTGCCCGTCCTCGGTCAACGCGGCGACGGCCACCGCGGCGATGTCGTCCGCGTCCACGAACGCCTGCTGCTTGTCGCCCAGGGGCAGCACCAGCTCGCCGGCGAGCACCGCGGGGCGGAAGAAGCCCTCGTCGAAGTTCTGGTCGAACCAGTCCGGCCGCAGCACGGTCCACCCGACGCCGGAGCCGCGCACCAGCCGTTCGGCGGCGAGCAGCCGTTCGTCCCGCATCTCCGCCACGCCCCGGGTGGACAGCAGCACGAACCGCCGCACGCCCCGCGCCACGGCCTCGGCCACGAAGCCCGGGTCGACCGGCAGCTCGTGCGGCGCCATCAGGTAGACCCGCTCGACACCGGTCAGCGCGCCCGCCCACGTGCCGGGGTCGGACCAGTCGAAGCGCACCTCGCCCCGGCGTGAGGCCCGGCGCACGGCGTGGCCCGCCGCGGTGAGCCGCGCGGCCACCCGCCTGCCCGTCGAGCCGGTGGCTCCCAGCACCAGGATCGTCGAATCAGCCATGGGCGGACCCAACCACAGGGGTCCGACAATCGCCCCGGTCAGGCGACCGGGGCCCGGGAGAGCACGACCGCCAGGCCGAAGGCGATGCCCATGATCGCCAGTTCGACCGCGGCCCAGCCGACGATCGCCGTCGTCTTGTGCTGCGCGATGTGCGGCAGGAACCGCCACCGGATGTTCGCGCCCAGCACGGCCAGCAGCGCGGCGCACGCGACCTTGCCGATCAGGACCAGGCCGTACGAGGTGGTGAAGAGCGAGCCCGGCAGGCCGGTGACCGGGTTGAGCGCCAGTTCCAGCAGCCCGTTGAACAACCCGGTCACCGTGACCAGGACCAGCGCGATCGTGGCCAGCTTCGAGAACTTCGGCAGCGCCTCGGCCAACAGCCCGCGGCGGTGCGCGACCAGCACCACCAGCGCCGCCAGGCCGCCGGTCCACGCCGCCGCGCCGAGCACGTGCAGCTCCATCGAGATCATGGAGTAGTCGTGGTACTTCCAGTTCGACGCGTGGCCGGTGACCGGCAGCGGCAGCAGGCCGAACATGGCGATCAGGATGCGCAGCTCCGCCGGCACCGACTCGCCCCGGCGCACGGCCATCACGCCGATCCACAGGTACACCAGCGCGCACACCGCGCTGAACAGCAGACCCTGGCCGGCGCCGATGCGCTGCACGTAGTCCACGACCATCGGCATGGTCAGCTCCGCGTCCGGGCGCGTCTCGTACGCCCGGATCACGATGGACAGCAACGCGGTGAACGCCCACACCGCCGCCGCGACGACGGCGGCGGGCCGGGCGACGCGCATCACCGGTTCGGTGATGGCGGGCCGGCTGAACCCGAGCAGCTTCGGCAGCAGCGAGAGGCCGACGACGATGGTCGCGGACAGGTCCAGCAGGGTCCGCACCAACGGGTGCGCGAACCGGAACACCACCCCCGGCTCGGCCACGCCCACCGCTTCCGGTGTGGTGGACAGGCCCAGGCCCAGGAAGACGCCGACGGCTCCGCCGGCGAGCAGGCCGCCGACGACCCAGTGCCGGTTCGCGGTGGTGGTGGTCCGGTTCGCGGTCATCGCCCGCTGCGCCCCTCGGCGTCGTCCGCCGAGCCGCCGCGCAGCGCCAGGAACGCGCCGCCGCCCAGCAGCACCGCCGCGCCGACGATCCACACCCAGATCGGCACGCCGCCCCCGCCGGACGACGTGGAGCCGGAGCCCTCGGCGTCCGACGCGGCGGGCGCGGGCGTGCCGCTGCCCGCCGTCGTCAGGGTGAACTTGAGCGACCCCGTCACCGGGTGCCCGTCCGCGGAGAGGACCCGGTAGCCGACGGTGTACTCGGCGGCCGGGCCCAGCGGGCGGACCGGGAAGACGACGCTGTTGTCCTTGACCGTCGGCTCGCCGTCCGCTTCCCAGCGCGTGCCCTCGGGCCCGGTGACGGTGACGGTGTTGAACTTCTCACCGGCCTGCACGGGCTGGTCGAAGGTCAACGTGATCGTCGCGGGCCCGGCCGCCAGCTGCGACCCGTCCTTGGGGTCGCTGCCGACCAGCACGTTGTGCGCGAACGCCGGTGCGGCCGTGCCGAGCGCGACCGCGCCCGCGACCAGGCCGGTCAGCAGCAGCGAGACGACGCGCCTCATGCCGTCGGCTTGCCCGCGCGGCGGGACCGCAGCACGGCGCCCGCGCCCAACCCGAGGCCCAGCGCGCCGACCACCAGGCCGGCGCCGCCCAGCCAGCGGGCGGTGTCGTCGGTCGCGCCGGCCGCCGTGGCGTCGTGGTCGTCGGCGACCGCCGTCGCGGTGGCCGTGCCGTGCTCGTCGCCGCCGGTCTTGGCGACGAGCTTCAGCACGGGCGCGGGGCGTTCCGGCTCGTCGGCGCCCTCGGCGGGCGGCGGGGTGCTCCAGTCGACGACCTCGCCGCTGTCGTAGGTCTGCTTGGTGGGCAGGACCAGCTGGTCGGTGTTGTCCGGCAGCGGCCCGATCGACAGGTCGAACTCGTTGAACTGGCCGGGCTCGATGCGGCTGCCCGGGTCGGCGGTCCAGGTGACCGTGCGGACGGCCTCGGTGACCTCGCGGCCGTGGCTCTTGACCGGCGTGGCCAGCTTCTCCTTGACCGCCTCGACCTTCCAGCCGGGCGTCGGCCTGGTGCTGACCGAGGCCAGCGGGTACTCGGCGGGCAGGGTCAGCTCCAGCTTGACCGTGCCCGAGTCGGGGCGTTCGTTGGGCACGCGCAGCGTGACCTTGGTGTACCCGCCCTGCACGGCGTCCTTGGGCGTGGACGCGGTGACGTGGGCGGACGCCAGGCCCGCGGTGGTCAGCGCCAGGATCGCGGCGGCGCCGAGCACGGCGCCGCCCTTGGCGAGCGAGCGCGCGCCAAATCGCTTTGTCGACATGAAGTTGTGGCTCCTGAGACCTGAGGTGGTGTGCTGGGGACCCGGGTGATCAGGAACGAGGGGGGCCGCGGCGGCCGTGCACCCGTCGCAGCAGCACGTCGACCAGCATGTCCGCCGTCGACGAGGGGGTGGGCGCCCACAACGCCCCGGCCGGCACGACCGGCGTGTGCGGCGGCGGCAGCAGGCGGGTGACCACGCCGGCGAGCGCGTGCAGCGCCGCGTCGGCACGGGCCAGCAGCAGGCCGGTGAGCAGCGCGGCGACCACGTGCGCGGCGGTCATGGTGGTCGGGCTGAACCCGAGGCCGGGACCGTCGGCGACGTGGTGGCCGAGGTTGAGCAGCGCGTGCTGCCCGACCTGCGCGACGCCCAGGGTGGCCAGGACCGACCAGGGGCGGCGGCCGCGGTCGGCGACCGCCGTGCCCGCGAACGCGACCAGCAGCGTCAGCGGCAGCGCCGGCGCGAACTCGGCGACCGAGCCGCCCGCCGCGCCGTGCGCGGTCACGCTGAGCGCGGCGGAGGTCACGGCCAGCAGAACGGCCCGCGCGAGGCGGGGCGGTGCGGGCCGGTCGGTCACACCACAGAGAGTAGGAGGTCGCCCCGCCCCGGCGGCAGCCCCCACGGTCGGGGATGAGTTTGTGCTACTCCGAACGGTGGTATGGGTTACCCGTGACGACTGAGCGCAAACCTGTCGAAGAGCCTCTGCCCGGTGAGCCGAAAGCGGATCGACCGGGCGGCACGGACCGCGTGGTGTTCGGTGTCGCCGCAGTTGTCACGCTCGCGTTCGTCGCGTGGGGCACCTTCGGCACGGCCTCGCTGGCCACCGCGTCGAAAACGGCCCTGACCTGGGTCATCGGCAACCTGGGCTGGGCCTTCGTGCTCAGCGCCTCGGGCTTCGTGCTGTTCGCCCTGTGGCTCGCGGCGAGCCGCTACGGCCGCATCCCGCTCGGCCGCGACGACGAGCCGCCGGAATTCCGCACGATCTCGTGGGTCGCGATGATGTTCAGCGCGGGCATGGGCATCGGGCTGATGTTCTACGGCGTGAACGAGCCGTTGTCGCACTTCGTGCAGCCGCCGCCCGGCACCGTCGAGGCAGGCTCCGACCAGGCGTTGCAGACCGCGATGGCCACCACCCTGTTCCACTGGACGCTGCACCCGTGGGCGATCTACGCCGTCGTCGGCCTGGCCATCGCCTACGGCAGCTTCCGGCGCGGTCGCAGCCAGCTGATCAGCGCGGCGTTCGCGCCGCTGCTCGGGAAGCGGCGCGCCGAGGGGCCCGCCGGGCGGGCGATCGACGTGCTGGCGATCTTCGCCACCCTGTTCGGCTCGGCCACGTCGCTCGGTCTCGGCGCGCTCCAGATCGGCAGCGGCCTGCAGGTCGCGGGCTGGCTGGGCGAGGTCGGCAACGGTGTCGTGGTGGGCGTCATCGCGGTGCTGACCGTGGCGTTCGTCGCCTCGGCGGTGTCCGGCGTGGCCAAGGGCATCCAGTGGCTGTCGAACATCAACATGGTGCTGGCCGTGGTGCTGGCCGCGTTCGTGTTCGTGGTCGGGCCGACGGTGTTCGTGCTGAACCTCGTGCCCACCGCGATCGGCGACTACTTCCGCGAGCTGGCCGACATGGCGGGCCGGACCGCCGCGTCCGGCGGCGACGCCACCGAGGCGTGGCTGTCCGGCTGGACGATCTTCTACTGGGCGTGGTGGATCTCGTGGACGCCGTTCGTCGGCATGTTCATCGCCCGCATCAGCCGCGGCCGCACGATCCGGCAGTTCGTGGCCGGCGTGATCGGCGTGCCCAGCCTGGTGAGCCTGGCCTGGTTCTGCGTGTTCGGCGGCACGGCGATCTTCGTGCAGCGGTCCGGCACGGACCTGGCGGGCACGGCCTCGTCCGAGGCGCAGCTGTTCGGGCTGCTCGACCAGTTCCCGCTGGCCCCCGTCGCCGGGGTGGTGGTGATGCTGCTGGTGGCGATCTTCTTCGTGTCCGGCGCGGACGCCGCGTCGGTGGTCATGGGCACGCTGTCGCAGCGCGGCTCGATCCGGCCGGGCAAGCCCGTGGTCGTGTTCTGGGGCGTGCTGACCGGTGTCGTCGCGTCCGTCATGCTGCTGATCGGCGGGTCGAGCGCGTTGACCGGCCTGCAGAACCTCACGATCATCGCCGCGCTGCCGTTCATGCTCGTGATGGTGGGGCTGTGCGTGTCGCTGGCCCGTGACCTGCGCAGCGACCCGCTGATCCGGCGGGAGGAACGCGTCGCCGAGGTGATGGAAGAGGTCACCGCGCAGTACGACCCGGCCGACCCCGACCCGGAGGAGACGGCCTACCGGGTCGTGGAGGAGCTCACACGCCGAGGCGTTTGAGCAGGTCGGCTTCCATCGCGTCCAGGTCGGCCGAGACCGCGCGGTGCGCCGCCCTGCGCCGCGGCGCGGGCATCCGCTCCGACGCCCGCACCGCGGCCAGCAGCTGGGCCAGCCGCTTCTCGGTGTCCTGGGCGTAGGTCGGCTCGGTGTCGCGCAGCTGGGCGAGCGCGTCGGCGAACCCGGCGATCCGGGCGTGCAGCCGCGCCCCCTTGCCCGAGTACCTGGTCAGCTGGTCGACCGGGACCCCGAGCCGGGAGGCCCGGTAGCGGTCGTAGCGGTCGCTCAGGAGCGCGGCGGCCCGCGCCGCGACCGGCGCCATCACCGGGATCAGCGTCGGCGCCAACACCTTGGCCACGCCCATGAGGTTCTTCGCCCTGCTCGGGGTGAACCCCTTGCCCTTGTCGCGCGCCATGGCCGCACCTCCTGGACGTGAACCCTAGAGCCGTTCCGCGAAAAGATCGACTCGACTCCGCGAGGTTGCCGGCACGACCACGCGCCCGGCGTCATACGCTGCACCGGTGACTTCCCAGGTGCAGCTCGACGCCGGCGTGGTCACTCGTTGCCGCCGGCGGGTGCACCTCGAACACGATCCGACCATGCGCGACGTGCCCAGACTGCCACCGGACCCCACCGGTCAGCAGCGCAAGGCCGACGCGAACGACCACCGGCAGGCGGTCGCCACCGCGCTGGGCCGGTTCGTCGGGTCCGACCTGATGGAGATCCCGCAGGACGTGCCGTCGGCCGACCGCGAGCGCGTCACCGCCGCCGCGATGCAGGCGGGGGTGCCCTACATCTGGGGCGCGGCGCTGCCCCGCGACCCGCTGGGCGGCCGGCGCGGCGGCATCGACCTGCTGGTGAAGGAGACGACCGGGTACGTGCCGGTGCTCGTGGTCCGGCACAAGGTCAGCGACCCCGGCCAGGGCGCGCGGACGTCACCGCTGTCCTACCCGCTGCCGGGCGGCGCGCGGGTCGACCCGCTGCGCAAGGTCCGGCCCCAGCCGCGCGACCAGCTCCGGCTGGCGCACGCGCAGCGGCAGCTCCAGGCCTCCGGCTTCGCCGCGCAGGGCCGGGCGACCGGCGGCGTGATCGGCATGGACGCCGACGTCGTCGTGTGGCACGACCTGGAAGCGCCCACGTGGCCGGGCGGCCGGAACGCCCTCGCCGAGTACGACACCCGGTTCGCCGACCGGCTGGCCGTGGCGTCCGCCGCCGCCACCGGCGCCGACCCGCAGGCCCGCCCGTCCCGGATCGTGGAGTGCCGCAGCTGCCCGTGGTGGCCGGTGTGCGAGACCGACCTGAAGGCCGCGCGCGACGTCAGCCTCGTGGTGCGCGGCGAGGACGCCGTGGCGCTGCGCAAGGCCGGCGTCCGCACCGTCGACGACCTGGCCGCGCAGGACCCGGACGCGCAGGTCGTCCCGCTGGTCGGGATGCTGCACCCGGACGCGGTGATCCTCGCCCGCGCCTGGCTGCGCGACCTCACCGTGGTGCGCCGCGTGTCCCGCATGGAGGTGCCGCGCGCCGACGTCGAGGTCGACGTGGACATGGAGAGCTTCGGCGACCTCGGCGCGTACATGTGGGGCTGCTGGCTGTCCGGGCAGGACGTCGGCGAGGAGCACGGCTACCGCGCGTTCGCCACCTGGGACCCGCTGCCGTGCGCGGACGAGGCCCGGTCGTTCGCCGAGTTCTGGGGCTGGCTGACGGGCGTCCGGCTGCGCGCCCGCGCGCGCGGCCTGTCGTTCAAGGCCTACTGCTACAACGAGCTCGCGGAGAACCGCTGGCTGCTCGGGTCGGCCGAGCGGTTCAAGGGGCAGCCCGGCATCCCCACCGTGGCGCAGGTGCGGGAGTTCATCACGTCCGACTCGTGGGTCGACCTGTTCGGCATCGTGCAGGACCAGTTCCTGTGCGCGCACGGCAAGGGCCTGAAGACCATCGCCCCCGTCGCCGGCTTCCGCTGGCGCGACCCGGAGGCGGGCGGCGAGAACTCGATGCGCTGGTACCGCGACGCCGTGGGCATGGACGGCCGGCCGCCGGACCCCGCCCAGCGCCGCCGGCTGCTGGAGTACAACGAGGACGACGTCCGCGCCACCCACACCCTGCGGCTGTGGATGACGTCGGACGCCATGGACGACCTGCCGTTCGCCGGCGACCTCTGACCTCGGCGCCGCCGCTGCTCCGAGCCGTCGCCCGCGGGTCAGCGGCGAATCACCGCGGCGCCATGCGCAGGGCGCCGTCCATGCGGATGACCTCGCCGTTCAGGTAGTCGTGCTCGACGATCGCCACGGCCAGCCGCGCGTACTCCTCCGGCAGCGCCAGCCGCTTCGGGAACGGCACTCCCGCCGCCAGGCCCGCCCGGAACTCGTCGGACACGGTGGCCAGCATCGGCGTGTCCACGATGCCCGGCGCGATCGTCATCACCCGCACGCCCACCGACGACAGGTCGCGCGCGGCGGGCAGCGTCATCCCGACGACCGCGGCCTTGGACGCCGCGTACGCCACCTGCCCGATCTGCCCGTCGAACGCCGCGATCGACGCCGTGTTGATCACCACGCCCCGCTGGCCGTGCTCCAGCGGCTCGGTCTTGCCGATCGCCGCCGCCGCCAGCCGCAGCACGTTGAACGTGCCGACCAGGTTGACGTCGATGACCTTCCGGTACAGGTCGAGCGGGTGCGGGCCGGACTTGCCGACCGTCCGCGCCGACGGGCCGATGCCCGCGCAGTTCACCACGACCCGCAGCGGCGAGCCGGAGCCCGCGGCGGTGTCGACGGCGGCTTGGACGTCCTCCTCGGAGGTCACGTCCGCCGCCAGGTAGGTGACGCCCTCGACGTCGGGGGCGCCGTCGGTAGAGAGGTCCAGCGCGAACACCGCCGCACCACGTGCCGCCAACGCCCGTGCGGTCGCGAGGCCAAGCCCGGACGCGCCGCCGGTGACGACCGCCGCGGTACCCGAGATCTCCATACATCCTCCTGTCCTGGGACCAGGAGGTTAACGGTCGTTCAGCCCCCGGCGCTCGGAGAAGTGGAGCAATGCGACCAACGGCACGGCCGCCAGCACCGCCAAGCCCGCGAAGAGCAGGGAGAACAGGACGAGTTCCATACCCATGACCTTGCCTTCAGCCAGGCGAAACCGCGTCCGCCGCGAGGGGTGTTTCCCCGTACACCCGGGGGACTACCCACCTCACTCTCCGCATACGCCTGGTGTTTGACCCGCGGTCAACTTCGGGTGTCACCGTCACCGCATGTTCGTCCGGCGGATCGCGGTCGTGGGAACGGGTTACGTGGGCCTGACGACGGGGGCGTGCCTGGCCTCCCTCGGGCATCGGGTCGTGTGCGCGGACGTGGACGCGCTGAAGGTCGCCCGGCTGCGCGCCGGGCAGGTCGACATCCTCGAGCCCGACCTCGCCGACCTGGTCGCGGCCGGCCAGGCCGCGGGGCGGCTCGCGTTCGTGGAGGGCGCGCGGCACGCCGTCGGTGACGCCGAGGTGGTGTTCCTGTGCCTGCCGACACCCATGGGCGTCGGCGGCGCGGCCGACCTGAGCGCGGTCGAGGCGGTGGCCCGGGAGATCCGCGACGTCCTCCCCCGCGGCGCGGTCGTGGTGTGCAAGTCCACCGTTCCGGTCGGCACGTCCACCCGGGTCGCGGCCCTGCTCGGGCGGGAGGACGTCGCCGTCGTCTCCAACCCCGAGTTCCTGCGCGAGGGCAGCGCCGTGCGCGACTTCCTGCACCCCGACCGGATCGTGGTCGGCGCGGACTCGCCGCAGGCCGCCGAACGCGTCGGCGCGCTGTTCACCAGGCTCGGCGCGCCTACCGTGCTCATGGACGCGGCCAGCGCCGAGATGGTCAAGTACGCCGCCAACTGCTTCCTGGCGATGAAGCTGTCCTACGTCAACGCGGTCGCCGAGCTGTGCGAGCTCGTCGGCGCGGACGTCGCCTCCGTCACCGAGGGCATGGGCCACGACAAGCGCATCGGCCAGTCATTCCTCAAGCCGGGCCCCGGCTGGGGCGGGTCGTGCCTGCCCAAGGACACGCACGCCATGGTGCGCATCGCCGAGGCCGTCGGCGTCGACTTCCCGCTGGTCAAGGCCACCATCGAGACGAACGCCCGGCAGCAGCGGCGGGTGGTGGAGAAGCTGCGCCGGGCCATCGGACCGCTCGCCGGCGCCCGCATCGGCGTGCTGGGGCTGGCGTTCAAGGCGGGCACCAACGACCTGCGCGACTCGCCCGCGCTGGCGGTGGCGGAACTGCTCGCGTTCGAGGGCGCGGAGCTCCTCGCCCACGACCCGGAGATCAGCCGGCCGCTGGCGGGGATGACGGTGGTCGACTCGCCGTACGCGGCGGTGCGCGGCGCGGACGCGGTCGTGCTGCTGACCGAGTGGCCGCAGTTCCGCGCGCTGGACTGGGCGCTGGTGGCGTCGGCGATGGCCGGTTCGACGGTGCTGGACACGCGGGGCCACCTCGACCCGGACGCGGTGGCGCGGGCGGGGCTCGTGCTGCACGGCCTGGGGCGCGAGCTGCGGGTCCCCGACCAGGCCAGGTGAGCGCCGTTCGGGTTCAGTAGATCTTCAGGAGACAGTCTCGTTAGCAGGGGTAACAAAAGCCGGCGGGCCGACGTAGGTTGTCGAAATGTTCACCACCCGTCCTGAACTCGTCGGCACGCACGGAATGGTCGCGTCCACGCACTGGCTCGCCTCCGGCGCGGGCATGGCCGTCCTGGAGGACGGCGGCAACGCCTTCGACGCCGCCGTCGCGGTCGGCTTCGTGCTGCAAGTGGTGGAGCCGCACCTCAACGGGCCGGGCGGCGAGGTGCCCGTGGTGTTCGCCGCCGCCGGCGAGACCGCGCCCCGCGTGCTGTGCGGCCAGGGCGTGGCGCCCGCCGGCGCGACGATCGCGCACTACACGGGCCTGGGGCTGGACCTCGTGCCGGGCAGCGGGCTGCTGGCGGCCACCGTGCCGGGCGCGTGGGACGGCTGGCTGACGCTGCTGCGCGACTACGGGACCAAGACGCTGCGCGAGGTGCTGGGGTACGCGATCGGGTACGCCCGCGACGGGTTCCCGCTGCTGGAACGGGCGGCGTTCACCATCGCGACGGTCAGCGACCTGTTCCGCGACCACTGGACGTCGTCGGCGGCGCTGTGGTTGTCCGGCGGGCAGCCGCCGAAGGCCGGCGCGCGGTTCCGCAACCCCAAGCTCGCGGACACCTGGGAGTGGCTGCTGGCCGCCGCCGAGGCCGCCGGGTCGGACCGCGAGGCGCAGATCGAGGCGGCGCGGCGGGCGTGGTCGCAGGGGTTCGTGGCGGCCCAGGTGGACGAGTTCTCCCGGATCGCGCACCGCGACGACTCGGGGGCCGACCACGCCGGGGTGCTGACCGGCGCGGACATGGCGTCGTGGGAGGCGTCCTACGAGGACGCCGTGTCGGTGGACTTCGGGTCGTGGAGCGTGGTGAAGCCGGGGGCGTGGACCCAGGGACCCGTGCTGCTCCAGCAGTTGCTGCTGCTGGAGGGCTTCGCGGACCGGATGTCCTACGTGGACGGCGTGCCGTCGGCGGAGACCGTGCACCTGGCGGCGGAGTGCGCGAAGCTGGCGTTCGCCGACCGGGAGGCCTGGTACGGCGACCACGGCGACGTGCCGCTGGACGCCCTCCTGTCCAGGGAGTACGCGGACCGGCGGCGGCAGCTCGTGGCCGACCACGCCTCGCTCGACCTGCGGCCCGGCTCACCCGGCGCGACGCCGGCCCGACTGCCCGGGCACGTGCTGCGCGGCCCGCGCGTCGCGAACCGGCCCGACGGCGGCGGCGCGCTCGGCGAACCCACCGTGTCGGGCGTGGGCACGGTCAAGGGCGACACGGTCCACGTGGACGTGGTCGACCGCTGGGGCAACATCGTCTCGGCCACCCCGTCCGGCGGCTGGTTGCAGTCCTCGCCGACCATCCCGTCGCTCGGGTTCTGCCTCGGCAGCCGGGCGCAGATGTTCTGGCTGGACGAGGGGCTGCCCAACTCCCTGGCGCCCGGCAAGCGACCCCGGATCACCCTGTCCCCGACGCTGGCCCTGCGCGACGGCCTGCCCGCGATGGCGTTCGGCACCCCCGGCGGCGACCAGCAGGACCAGTGGCAGCTGGGGTTCTGGCTCGCGCACACCGCGGGCGGGATGAACCTGCAGGAGGCCATCGACTCGCCGATGTGGCACACCAACGCGTTCCCGAGCTCGTTCTACCCGCGCTCGTGGACGCCCGGCGAACTCGTGGTCGAGTCGCGGATCGGTGACGCCGCGATGGCGGAGCTGCGCGACCGCGGCCACGCGGTCCTCGACGCCGGACCGTGGACGCTGGGCCGCATGTCGGCCGTCGCCCGGGACGCGCGCGACGGCCTGCTGCGCGCCGCCGCCAACCCGCGCGGCGCCCAGGGGTACGCCGTCGGCCGCTGATCGGGGTGGTTGGAACGGCCCCGGCCCGAGGGGGAGGGGGCCGGGACCGCTCCGGCTCGGGGGCGGTGTCGTCAGCGGCCGAGCTCGACCCCCAGGTCCAGCGGGCCGCCGGTGGCGCCGTCGCCCAGCAGCAGGGGGCCGGTGACGATCGGGCCGGCCGGGTTCGAGGCGTCGACCCGGATCACGTCGCCGAGGTTCGCGATCTTGCCGAGCTCGGCGTCGAGGTCGGGCCGCACCTGCGCGCCGAGGTCGACGGCCTGCGCGGTGCCGCCCAGGCCGAGCATGACGGCCGCGCCGCCGAGGGTGACCGCGGCTCCGGCGATGGTCTTCCTGAGGTTCATGGGCGGGAAAGTTTCGCAACCGGGGTGCCCGGATCAAGCCCGCTACTCCGGCGGAGTGGATTACTTCACCCGGAGCGGTGGAGCCCGGTCCAGTGCAAGCCGACCGTGCAGACCCGCGTCCCACACCGCCACCGAGCAGACCCCTGTCGGCGCACCCGCCCGCGCCAGGAAGTCCTCCGCACACCCCCGCGTGCACCGGTCCTTCCACTCCGCACCACGCTCGATGTGCCAGTCAGCCGGATCGAGAAGGGCAACTGCGTGGAGGTCTCGCTGGCGGGCCGTTCGGCGCGGGTGCGGGACTCGAAGAACCCGGCTGGGCCGACCGTGGCGCTGCCGGACCGGGCCGGTTTCCTCGCCGCGGTGAAGAAGGGCTCGTACGACGCCTGACGTACGGGCGTGAGCCGCCTCTGAGGGGACGCTGACCTGCGCCGGTCTCCCGTACCGTCATCCCCGTGGCGTGGCTGGCGTGGGTCTGGTTCGCGGCGACGTTCGCGCCGCTGGTCTGGCGCAAGCGCTTCCCCGTCGCCGTCATCGCGGTCACCGGGGTCTCGACGTGGCTCTACTACGTCACCGGGCACTGGGGCCCGCTGATCGTCGCGCCCGCCGTCGCCGTGCTCTCCCTGCGCCGCACCCGGGTCGCCGAGCAGCGGAGCCGGCAGGTGGAGGAAGAGCGGCTGCGCATCGCGCGGGAGGTGCACGACGTCGTCGCGCACAGCCTCGCCATGATCAACGTGCAGGCCGGCGTCGCCGCGCACGTCGCCGACCGCCGTCCCGAAGAGGCGGTCAAGGCGCTCAAGGCGATCAAGGAGGCCAGCGGCCACGCGTTGGACGACCTGCGCGCCACCCTCGGCGTGCTGCGCACCGGCGAGGGCACGACGCCGGCGCCCAGCCTCGACCGCCTGGCCGAGCTGGTCGGACCGGTGCCGGTCGCCAAGGTCGTCGGCTCGCCGGGCGCGGTGCCCGCACCCGTCGACGCCGCCGCCTACCGGGTGGTCCAGGAGGCGTTGACCAACGCGCTGCGGTACGCGCCGGACGCGTCCGAGATCGTCATCTCGTTCGAGCGCACCGAGGAGGCCCTGGTCCTCACCGTCACCGACGACGGCACGGCCAGGGGCGGCCAGGCGCCGCAGGGCGCGGGCTCCGGCATCCGCGGCATGCGGGAGCGGGTCGAAGCGCTCGGCGGCACGCTGGTCGCGGGACCATCGGCCGCGGGCTTCACCGTCGAGGCGGTCCTACCGTGGGAGGTTCGTGGTGATCAGGGTGGTGCTGGCCGACGACCAGGCGTTGGTGCGCGCGGGGTTCCGCCTGCTGCTCGACACCGAGGACGGCTTCGAGGTCGTCGGCGAGGCCGGTGACGGCGCGGAGGCGGTCCGGCGCGCGCACGAGCACCGCCCGGACGTCGTGGTGATGGACATCCGGATGCCGGGCACGGACGGCCTGGCCGCCACCCGGCAGATCTGCGCCGAGCTGCCGGAGGTGAAGGTGCTGGTGCTGACGACCTTCAACGTGGACGAGTACGTGTTCGAGGCGTTGCGGAGCGGCGCGTCGGGCTTCCTGCTCAAGGACACCGATCCGGTCGAGCTGCTGCGCGCCCTCACGGTGGTCGCGGAGGGTGAGGCGCTCCTCGCACCGAGCGTCACCCGGAAGTTGATCGAGGAGTTCGCGAATCGGCCGGAGCACCGCCGGCCGGACCCCCGGGCGCTGCGGGAGCTGACCGCTCGGGAGCGGGAGGTCCTCGCGCTCGTCGCGGCCGGCATGTCGAACGACGAGATCGCCGAGCACCTCGTGATCAGTCCGGCGACGTCGCGCACCCACGTCAGTCGGGTGATGACCAAACTGGGCGCGCGGGACCGCGCACAACTCGTCGTGCTCGCCTACGAATCAGGTTTGGTGTCACCGCGCCGAGGGTGAATATTCATTGTTGAGAACGTTGCGGGAACGCATAGTCCGGGTTCGAAACTTCTGCGTAAAACGCGGAAAAATCACGGACAGTAACCGAAACGCCGATGCCCGCCGCATTGTGTGTGCGGCGGGTGACGTTAGCGGAAGATGTCAGGCGATAGCGCCGGGCGGCAGCTTCAGCGTGAACGGCAGCGTGGTCACGACCGCGAGGTCGGACGCCGTCCTCTTCATCAGCGTGGGCGCGTTGCGCGAGCCGGGCTCGGGCAGGTCGAGCAACCGGTCCACGGCCTCGGCCAGCGGTCCCTCGTAAATCCAGACCGCCTGGGCGGCGCGCTGGCTGTCCCGGACGGCCGGCAGCCTGCCCGCGCGGGCCTCGGTCTCGGACCAGAACAGGATCGAGTCGATGAACCCTCTGCGCTGCTTGAACGCCATGATGCGGTCGAGCTGTCCGTCCTCGTCCCGGAGGTGGAGGAACTGGAACCCGCTTTCGCGCAGCTCGATGACCTTACTCAGTGCGAGATCCATGACGCACCTACCTCTGTTCTGAGGTCCCCTAGCAGGCACAGGTCGTACGACCCGAAATGATCGTACGGCAAGTGGACAAGCCGCCATAGGGACTAGGCCGGCGGGGCGGTCTCAATACGGGTTCGCCCACCTTCGGATTTCGAAGCCGAGCGCAGGGCCCGAACGGTTCGCACTAAAAATGCCAGCGCCCCTGTGGTGACCAGGATCACAGTGGGCCACATACGATCCTCCGGTGCGTCAGGTGTCCTGTCACCGGAAGAGACGTCCGCCATGGCCGCTGGGTTGCACGCGGGACGGTTCTCGAATCCCCACCTTGAGGTGAACCACGAACAGGTGATGTGCCTGCCAACTACGCTGTTCGGCGTGAGCACCGACCCGCCGCCCAAGAGCCTCCCGGCGGTGCCGGAGTCGCTGCTGCCCCGCGAGCACGCCCTCTACCGGCCGCGGCACAGCGGCCGCCAGCGCACCGCGCTCACCCTCGCGGTCATCTTCTTCTGCGCGCCCGCCCTGCTGCTGGTGGTCGGCGTGCGCCCGGCGGAGTTCGAGAACCGCAAGCTCGCCGAGTTCCCGTCGATCACCGACGGCTGGGGCTTCTTCACCGGGTTCAACGCGTGGGCGAGCGACCACGTGCCGCTGCGCGACAAGGCCGTGGCCGCCGCGAACGGCATCAGCCGCGGCGTGTTCGGCGAGGCGCCGGACCTCGACCGGCGGCAGGACGTCGTCGGCCCGGTGCCGACGCCGCCGAAGGACCCGTCCGCGGACCTGCCCGACCCGACGGCGTTCGTCGACGCGATCGAGGGCAAGGACGACTGGCTGTACCTCGGCGCGGACGTCGAGGGCGCGTGCGACCCGGTGATGCCGATCGCCGAGGTGCACGCCCGGCTGGCCCGCCTGCGTGCCGCGGTCGAGTCGTCGGGGCGGCGGTTCCTGCTGGTCGTCGCGCCGAACAAGAGCACGATGGTGCCCGACTACCTGCCGTCGAAGTTCTACGGCAAGGACTGCTTCACCAAGGCGCGCGACGAGTTCTGGCGGGGCATCGGCAAGACGGGCGCGCTCGACCTGCGGTCGCGGATCGAGGAGACCGCCAAGCTGACCAACCGCCTGCCCTACCCCAAGTACGACAGCCACTGGACCCACGAGGGCAGCCTCGTGATGGCCCGCGTCATCACCGACACCGTCAAGCCGAACACCTCCAAGGCCTGGAAGGTCGAGCCGACGAAGGTGGTCGACCGCGAGGGCGACCTGGCGCCGCTGCTGGGCCGGACCGCGACGGACCCGATCCAGTCCTACGACCTCGCGCCCGACGGCAGCACGGTGCGCAACCACGAGATCACGCCCGACCCCAAGCCGCAGCGGTTCACGCAGCCGCCCTCGAAGGGCGTGGCGACCGCCAAGGTGGGGCTGCTCGGCGACTCGTTCGCCTACTACGCGGCGCAGTACCTGGTGGCCTGCTTCACCGACTTGACGATGGTGCACGTCGAACGCCTCACCCACGACCCGCGCGAGGTCGCCCGCGCCCTCGCGGCCAACGACGTCGTGGTGCTGGAAGCGGCCGAGCGGTTGCTCGTCAGCGGGCTGGACCCGGTGCTGGAACCGCCGGTCATCGACATCATCGCCGAGGAGATGGCGAAGCAGCCGCGCTAGCGGTGGTGGCCGTTCTCCTTGGCGTGGTTGGCGAGCAGGGACGCGACCGTCACCGCGGGTCCGTCGTCCTCGCGCAGCCGCCGGCGCCGGGGCGGTGGCGCCTCGTCGGCCTCGGGCTCCTCGACCGGCCAGACCGCCGCGGGCAGGTACTGGGTCGCGTCCTCCACCGGCGGGGGCGCCGGCCGCGGTGGGGCCGGGCGCGGCGGGGGTCGGACCGGCGTGCGCTGGGCGGGCGTGCCGCGCGGGGGCGTGCCGGGGACCGGTGATCCGTTGGCCGGGGCGCGCGGCGGCGTGCCGTTGGCCGAGCCGTTGACCGGGGAGCCGTTGACGGGGGAGCCGTTGACGGGCGTGCCCCTCGGCGGGGTGCCCGGAGCCGGCGTGCCGTTGACCGGCAGGCCGCGCGGGGGCGTGCCGGGGGCCGGAACGCCCCGTCGTGGTGCGCCGTTGACCGGCAGGCCCCGGGGAGGTGTGCGCGGAGGAGGTGTGCGCTGGAGCGGGGTGCCCTGCGGCGGGGTGCGCGGTGGGGTGCGCTGCGGCGGTGGCGTGCGCAAGCGGACCGGTCGGAGCACCTCGGTCGGCGTCTCCCTGACGGGCGCGGGCTCGTCCGGCTCGTCGGACTCCGCCGGCCACTCGGCGTCCTCGACGTCGTCGAACTCGTCCTCGAACTCGTCGAGGTCGTCGTCCTCGAGCTCGTCCGCCTCCGCTTCCAGCTCCGGCTCGGGTTCCGGCTCGGGCGCCGGCTTGCGGGACAGCTTCCGGGCCAGCGCGTGGCTCGGCTTCTCCACGTACCGGTAGCTCAGCTCCACCACGCCGAACGTCAGCGCCACGGCGAGCGGGATCGCCAGCAGCAGCGGCACGGCGGGCCGCATCAGGTCCAGCGTCACGAACGCCACGAGACCGTGCAGCAGGTAGATCGAGTAGCTGCGCTCCGAGAGCGCGATCCAGATCCTGCGCTCCTTGAGCCGCGACTCCGCGAAGTACCCGGCCATGAAGAACAGCAGCGCGAACGCCAGCGCGAGGTTGTACGAGGTGTCGAGCCGGCCGAGCTTGAGGAAGTCGGCGAGCACGTACAGCGACCAGGCGATGCCGACGTACAGGCCGCCCAGCCACAGCGGCACGCGCTTGCTCGTGGTCGCCCAGATGATCTGGCCGATGATCGGGATGGGCAGGTACGACACGTTCACCGCGAACAGCGCCCACGACGCGCCGAACTCGCGGGCGCTCATCATCACCACGAACACGAACGTCAGCTGCACGCCGATGGCGAGCCACGTCCAGCGCCGCATCACCGGCAGCAGCGCCACCAGCAGGAGGTAGAAGACGACCTCGACGACCAGCGTCCACGCGACGCCGACCATCACCACCTGCGGCACGATCAGGTAGTTGATCACCAGTGAGTTGGTGACGACGGTCCACCAGGTGATCGTCGGCTCCTCCGCGCCGATCAGCGTCTGCGCGCCGAGCAGGATCACGGCGGCGGTAAGGAGCACCACGAACGTCATCGGGATGTAGACGCGCACCAACCGGTTGAGGCCGAACCGGCGCTGGCCCTGGCGCAGCGCGATGGGCGTCACCACGAACCCGCTGACCAGGAAGAAGAACGGCACCGCGATCTGGCCGATGCCCTGCAACCCCATGTGCATCGGATCGCTGGTGAGCGCGTCGATGAAGTCGATGCCCGGCGTCGGCCCGACCTCGCGCTTGGCGACCCACTGCTCGGCGATGTGGCTGTAGAAGACGAGCAGCGCCGCCAACCCGCGTCCGATGTCGATGAACGCGATGCGGACCTTCGGCGGTGCCGTCTGACCGTCCAGGGGTCCGCCCCTTCCCAGTCGCCGCATCCCCGCCGCCAGCATGGTAACGGAAGGCTCTCGATCAGACGGCGGATCGTGACCGTCCCGCGCGGCCGGTGGTGCTGCGGCGCCGTTCCCAGCGGCGGATCGCCCGATCGGCGGGCATCTCCACCCAGCGGTGCAGCGCCTCGGCCGCGAGGTACGCGACGGCGAGCCCGATCAGGACCACCAGGTTCTCGTCCAGGTGGGGGGTCAGGGCGTCGAAGACGGGGTAGATGGCGCACACGTGCACCAGGTAGATCGCGTAGGTGCGCTTGGCCCACGCCTTGACCAGCGCCGACCGGCTGACGCGGTCCTGCGCCTTCATCAGCAGCACCACCACGAGCACCGCGAGCAGCGCGGTGCGGGGCACGCCGTCGCCCTGGAACGTGAGGCCGAGCTTGTCCGCCCAGACCAGCAGCAGGAAGTGGACGGAGCCGATCGCCACGCCCGCCACCGGGTGGACCTTGCCGGAGTGCACCAGGGAGATCAGCTGCCCCAGGCACAGGAGCGGGATGTAGGTGGCGAACCCGGTGAAGTGCGCGCCGAAGAACTCGTTGTGCGGCGCGATGAGCAGCGTCAGGCACGCCAGGGCCGCGATCACGAGCGGCGGCACCCAGGCCCACCTGCGCAGCAACGGGATGGACAGCGCCACCAGCACGTAGAAGACGATCTGCACGCGCAGCGTCCACGTGACGGCGAGCAGCGCGACGTCCGGTTCCGCGAACGTGTTGCCCAGCACCATGCCGAGCAGCAGCTTGTCGACGCCGAGCGGGCCTTCCCAGACCCGCGAGACGCGCAACCCGAAGTTGATCAGGCACCAGCCGATGAAGGTCACCACGAACAACAGCGGCGCGAGGCGGGTGACGCGGCGGCGGAGGAACTGGCCGGGCGTCTCGCGGTTCGTCACGTGGGTGACCACGACACCGCTGACCACGAGGAAGAACGCGACGCCGACGAACGAGAGCCACGGGTGCAGGTGCAGCGTGCCCACGCTGACCCACTTGGTCCACGTCCCGGCCCACCACTGCTCGCCGTCGCCGGCGAACCAGGCGAGGACGTGGGTGAAGACGACCGCGCACGAGGCGATCACCCGCAGCAGGTCGAGGCCGTGCAGGTAGCCGTCGGGCTTGGCCGCGGCGGTCTCGGGCGGCTGCCGGACTTCGGTTGTGCTCATGCGAGGCGCTTTCGGCAGCGGTGCAGCAGCTCGGCGGCGAGGCACGTGCACGTCAAGGAGATCGGGATGGCCACCGCGGGCGTGATCACGAGGTGCTGCACGCCGAGCACGGCGTACCCGACGACCGGGATCGACGCGAACAGCGGCAGCGCCCGGCTGTCCAGCCAGCGCACCACCCGCGTCCCGGCGATCGACGCGCCCCTCGGCAACGCGATCAGGAACAGCAGCAGCGCGTAGACCGCGGCCAGCGGGTGCCAGAACGCGGCGGTCTCGGGGAACACCCGTTCCGCCAGCACCACCAGCGCGAGGCACAGCAGGCCCAGCACCAGCGCGTGCCACCGCGGCAGCAGGTCGACGCGGAACAGCCACGCGACCTGGCCGAGCGTCGCCAGCGGCACGAGCGCCGCCGCCTGCCCGATCACGCGCAGCGCGTCGAGCTCGCCGGTCGAGGTCGCCCACCCGCCCGCGAGCACGAGCAGGCACACGACTTCCAGCTGCACGAACACGGCCAAGCCGGGAACCCGGTGTTGCAGCGGCAGCAGCACCAGCAGGACCAGCGCGAACAACGCCACCGCGCCCACCGGCGTGGTGATCGCCGGGTCCACCAGCGGCTCCGCGCCCACGGCGGTCAGCAGCGCGCCGACCGCCGCGGCGACGACCACGGTGGGCAGTCCCCCGCGGACCAGCCGCGCCGCGAACGGGAGTCGGTCCGCGCCGGCCGAGCGGGCGATGCCGGCGACCGTGAACCCGGCGACCATCAGCAGCAGCGCGACACCGAGGAACCCGAAGTCCTCGCCGACCCCGGTCGGCCGGTTGACCCAGTTGCGGACCACCAGGACCAGGTCGGACGAGTGACCGTGCCGGTCGAGCCAGAGACCGACGAGGTAGCTGTAGGCGATCAGGCACACGGCGGCGGCCGTCACCACGCTCACCCCCGCGACGGGGGTCCTCCGCTCATCCATCGGCCGGCAGCGCCTTGAGCTGCTTGCCCAGCAGGGAACCGAAGTCGGCCAGGTGCTCGACGCTCCGCGCGTTGAACTCGACCCGCGTGACCAGGTCACCGTGCACGTAGTGCGCACGCGCGGTCGCCTTGGCGCCCGGCCCGGAGTCCGGGTCCGGCACGACCTCCACGGCCCGGGTGACGCCGTCCTGCGCGGGCCGGCGGACCAGGCCGAACGAGAGCTGCAGCTCGTCGAGCTCGTCGGCGGCGCGCAGCGCCGCCTCCCGGTCGGCCATCCGGACCACCGCGACCAGGACCCGGCCTTCGGGGAGCTTCGACGACACGGTCATCCGCGACGCGCCCGCGCCTCCCCTGGTGAAGATCTCCGCCTCGGCCGGGTTCAGGAAGCCCAACTCCTCGACGTCGTGGAAGGCGAGCACGTGGTCGTAGTACTCGGTGCCCGAGTCGAAGTCGGCCACCGCGAGCCGAGGCGCGGCCTGGCGGCCTTCCTCGCCGGCGAGCGGGACGTTGCGCGCGTTGTCCGGCAGCGCCGGCGTGCCGAACAGCGCCCAGCCGGCGGTCACGACGACGACGAGCGACGCGATGATCGACAGGTCGCGGGGGAGGGAGGTGCGCGACGGCGTCCGGCGGTCGGACACGGAACCTCCTCATGGACGCGGCTCCCACCGGTGGGTGGGAGCCGCGTCGATTGTAAGTGAGGAGTTCGGTCGCCCGTGGCGAGAACGCTCAGGTCAGAGTGGTCGGAGCCAGAGGGTGACGAAGCCGGTGTCGACCGTGTCCGCCTGGCGCACCAGGTCCTCGTCGGCGTGCTCGG
The DNA here is from genome assembly GCF_016695385.1 of Saccharothrix sp. 6-C. Classification (NCBI taxonomy): domain Bacteria; kingdom Bacillati; phylum Actinomycetota; class Actinomycetes; order Pseudonocardiales; family Pseudonocardiaceae; genus Saccharothrix; species Saccharothrix sp. 6-C. The sequence goes on from NZ_CP064192.1 coordinate 8,488,663, forward strand.
CGTCCGGGTCGGCGCCGAGCGGCACGGGGGCGTAGCCCATCTTGCGGTAGCCGAGGAGCACCTGGAGCGGGTCGTCGCCCAGTTCCACGATGGCGCTCGGGCAGAACTCGCACACCACGTGCGGGCGGTCGCGTTCCAGCACGGCGGTCAGGCCGGCGAGCGCCCGGTGGTCGCGGCCCTGCAGGTCGACCTTCACCAGCGTGACGCGGCGGTCGGTCACCTCGGCCCTGCCGTCGAGCCGGATCGCGGGGATCACCACGCCGCCCGTGCCCTCGTCGGACAGCTCGTGCGCCCGGTGGTCGCCGCTGTTGTCGTCCTCGGCCTGCACGAGGCGGATGCTGCCGTCCTCGTCCCACGCCGCGACCGGCAGCACGTCGACGGTCCGCGCGCCCTCGGCGCCCAGGTTGGCCACGACGTTGCGGCGCAGGTACTCGGCGTTGACCGGGTTGGCCTCCACCGCGACGACCGACGCGACGCCCTTGGCCCGCTGCAGCAGGCGCAGCGTGTGGTAGCCGACGTGCGCGCCGATGTCGAGGAACGTGCCGTCGCCGACGAGCCCGGCCATCAGGTCGGCCTCCTCGACCTCCCACGACCGGTGGTAGGCGAGCCACGGCAGCACGACGTTGTCCACGGGCAGCAGCAGGGCGCCCGCGTCGCACACCACGACGTCGGCTCCCGCGGGCACCGGCGCGTGCCGCAGCCGGGCCGTGTCCTGCACCGCGGACAGGGTCCGGGCCAGCTCGGTGATCCGCTGCTCGTCGCCGTCGAGCCGCTCGTCGCGCTCGGCGAACCGGGTGAACGTGGTGCGCTCGTCGTCCGCCAGCCGCGTCCACACCCGTTCCAGGGTGTTGTCGAGCTGCTGCTCCAGGTTCGTCAGGTTCGCCGCGTTGTCCTCGGCGGCGGCGCGGAACTCGTCCTGCGCGCTCGCGAGCCGGTTCTTGAGGCCCTCGTTCGCCCAGCGCGTCGACTCGACGTTCGACTCGACCGCCTCCAGCCGCGCGACCACGCTGTTCAACGTGTCCTCGACGCCGCCGACGAGCGTGCCCATCACCTTGCGCTGGTGCACGTCGTAGTGGTCGATGGCCCGCAGCACGGCCTTGCGCAGCGCGGGCGCCAGCGGCGTGCGCGACGCGGCGCCGACCTCGGCGCGCCACAGCAGCGCCTGCTTGGACTCGCGCAACGGCCGCAGCAGGTCCGCGCCCGGCAGCTCGGCCCGGTAGCCCGCGCCGCCGCTGCCCTGCCAGCTCTCGTGCGCGGCGCGCAGCTGCTCGGCCATCCACGTGGCGGCCCGCTTCACCGACCGCGTGCGCAGGATGTGCTCCCGGGCCGCACGACCGCGCCGGGCGGCCTCGGCCGGGTTGTCCGCGACCTCGCGCATGGCGCGGGCGGCGGCGTCCAGGTCGGGCTCGGCCCACACCGCGCCCGCCGGGTACGGGTGGTGGCCCGGGCCCACCGGCACCAGCTTGGCCGGCACCGGCCAGCCGGTCTTGGCGTCCAGGAACTCCGCGGTGCTGGAGTAGTCGGTGGAGATCACCGGCATGGCCCGCGCCATCGCCTCGGCCACGGTGAGGCCGAAGCCCTCGCTGCGGTGCAGGGAGACGTACGCGCTGCTGGACGCGTACAGGTCGTCCAGCTCCCGCACGGACAGGTAGCGCTCGACCAGCTCGATCCGCGGGTCGTCCATGACCTTCACCCGCAGCCGCTCGGCGGTGTGCGGGTTCTTGTCGCCGTTGATCGCCTTGAGCACCAGGCGCACGTCGTCGCGGCCCTCGAAGGCCCGCTGGAACGCCTCGACCAGGCCCCACGGGTTCTTGCGCTGGCCGATGCTGAAGAAGTCGAACGCGAACAGGAACTGCACCGGGTCGCCGGGGCGGCGCTCCGGCCGGGACACCGCGCCGGGGTCGCGCACGGGCACCGGGATCGCCTTCACCGGCACCGAGGTGTGCTTGGCGATGGCGTCGCGGCAGAACTCGCTGACCGTCCACACCTCGTCGACCAGGTCGAACGCGTGGTGCATCTCGCCGGGGAACTCCTCGAGCTCCCACGCCCACAGGCCGATCCGGTAGCGGTGGTGGCCCACGTGCGGCTGGTGGTCCAGCACCGCGCGGGTCTGGTCGGCGTTCACGCACAGCAGGCTGATCGGGAACCGGGGCCTGCCGACCGTGCCCGGCTCGGCCAGGCCCGTGCGGTTGGACACCAGCCGGTCCTCGACCACCGAGACGACCGGCACGCCGGACTCGCGGATCGCGTCGTGCACCAGCCGGGCCATCTCGCCGACGCCCAGCTCGGCGGTCAGGTAGCCGACCACGTTGACGCCGAACTCGTCCGACGGCTCGGACGGCTCGACCGGCTCGGCGGGCAGCGCCCACGCCGGCAGCGACGCCTCGGTCACGCCGGAGCTCGCGCACCAGGAGCGGAACGGCGCGGCGTCACGGCTGTGCAGCAGCGGGAACGCGGTCTTCAGGTCGGGGCGCGACTCCCACACCGCGTGCACGAGACGGCTCAGCGTGGTGCCGACGGGCGCGTCGTCGGGCGGACCGGCGAGCCACCGGCGCAGCGCCTCGCCGCCGTCGGCGTCGAACGCGTGCGGCGGCACCTCGGTCGTCTGGTTGCCGGTCAGGCCCATGAGGTGCCCGCGCTCGGCCTTCACCCACGCGTCCCGGTACAGGGTGCGCATCGCCGGGCTGATCTTCGTGCCGTCGGCCATCTTGGCGAAGCCGTACGGGATCGACTCCAGCGTCTCGGCGTAACCGTTGCCCTGCAGGGCCGCGCGGTAGCCGTCGCACAGCTCGCGGACGGTGGGGTGCTCCGACAGCACCACGCGCGGCCGGTTCGGGGTGTGGTGCGACAGCAGCCACGGCTTCTCCGGCCGGTACCCGCTGTAGTGGAAGAACCGCAGCCGGTGGCCGCCCGCGGTCAGCACACCGTCCGCGCCGCGCTCGACGGGGCGCTCGTGGATGTTCCAGTAGGCGACGTTGAAACCGGGGTCGCGCAGCACGGTGTTGCCGAACAGCGCGGGCACCTGGTCCACCCACCGCTGGTCGGTGAACAGCTGCTTCTCCGGCGCCACGATCGCGTCGTGGCGCAGCCGCTCGGCCCAGAAGTCCAGGAACGGCCCGGCGCCGGGGCCGGTGGCCACGAAACCGAGGTTGAAGATCCCGGCGCCCATGATCGCCGCTTCGCTCGGGTCCTTGCCGTCGCGCGGCAGGGGGTGGAGGAAGTGCGGCGTGAGCACGATGCCGTGCGCGAGGGCCAGCTCCGCCAGTTCCGGCATCGGCGCGAAGACCTGGATGTCCGGGTCCAGGTAGATCACCACGTCGGCGTCGGCCCGCAGCTCGCGCAGCAGGTACGGCTTCACCGCCGTGGCCAGCTCGGTGATGTTGTAGGCCGTGGCCATGCGCAGGTAGTCGTCCGCGTCGATGCCGCTGGCCTCGGGGCCCACCGTGCGCAACCGGCCCTGCCGCTCGCCCGAGCCGCGTGGCGCGTCGATCACCGCGATCACGAACTCGTGGTCCGGGTGGTGCTCGAGGTACGACGCGGCGAGGACGCGCGCGGCGGGCAGGTAGTTGCGGGCGACGACGGTGCACGCGGTGACGGCGCCGCCGGCGGTGCGCGGGTCAGCCATCGGCGGCGAGCACCTCGAGCTCTGCTTCCAGGGCCTGGTCGAAGCCCTTGCGCGCGGCGGTGAGCGTGGACGAGGCCACGTCGACCCGGATGATCAGGTCCTTGCTGCTGTAGTGGCCGCGGACGCGGGCCAGCTGCGGGTCCTTCGCGTCGATCTGCCCGGCCAGCACGCCGGCGGGACCGTCCGTGACCTGCGTCATGCCGTTGTTGATCTGGGTGTTGTGCAGGCCGAGCACGGCGGCCGCGGCGGAGGCGGCGTCGGTGCCCTGCACGATCAGGATGATGCCCTTGGAGCCGTCGTCCAGGGTGAACTGGGTCAGCTTGGTCTTGGTGGCGCCCGCGGTCGTGTAGAGCGCGGCCTCCGAGTCCAGCAGGTACTTGAGGTTCGGGACCGCCGTGAAGTCGGTCACCGCCTTGTTCGTGGCGACCTTGCCGGGGATCTCGCCGAGCGGCAGCGGGTCCGGCGGCGGCTGCGAGGTGGTGGTCGTGGTCGCGGTCGTCTCGGTGGTGTTGCCACCGGCCGTGGACGACGACTCGCCGCGCCCCCAGATCCAGTAGGCGCCGAACGCGATGCCCGCGAGCAGCACGACGGCCACCACGATGCCGATGACCTTGCCCTTGCCGCTGCCGCTGTCGTCGAAGACCTCGGGGCCCTGCGCGATCCAGCTCGGGTTGGCGTCGCCGATCGGGCTGTAGTTGTCGCCACCCCACGGCGGCGTGCTCGACGGCGGGCCGGACTGCCAGCCACCCTGCTGCTGCTGTTGCGGCGGCGGCGGCATCTGGTGCTGCGGCGGCGCGATGGGGGTCACGTACTGGGTGCGGTCGGCGTCGGCCGGCCGCTGGCTGACCACCTGCGTCCGGTCCGGGTTCGCCTGCTGGGCGCCGGGCGTGACGATCTGGGTGGCGTCGGGGTTCTGGTTCGGCGGCGACGGCGGCACCGCGTCCCACCGCACGGGCGGCGCGAACGGGCCGCTGTTGGGCGGTGCGGCCGGGCCGCCACCCGAGGCGGCGGCGAGGAGTTCATCCCGGCGTCGGCGGTAGTCGTCGGCGCTGATCCGACCCTCCGCCAATGTGCGGTCCAGCTCTGCCAGGTCCTCTTGCCAGGACATTCCGCTCCTCCAGGGGTTGCCGCGCGAGCGCCATTGTTGCTTATGCGCCCGTGGCCGGTGCGGGCATACGGCACTTGTGATGCGGTCGTTGCCGGCCGTCGTCCCCGGCGGTCGCGGCGAGGCCGCCGAACAGCACGTGGACGGGGGGTGCCGGCCCGGTCGGGCCGTGACGAAAGCCGGGGTGATCGATCCAGTCGACACCCGGGTCCGACGCCTCCGCGCGCAGCCGGCTATGTCGGAGGTCACACGCGGGGTCCGGGGCGAGGCGCAGGGCTTCCCGGTGACGGTGAGCCACGTCCCGGCACCCAGCGTGCGCGGAAAGATCGCGTCCGGCCCGTTGACCTGGGTGCTTTGATCGATGAGCCACCGCCGCACGGTTCCGAGCGGAAGGATCGTTGATGCGCTTGACCGCGACAGTGCTCGCCCTGCTCGCCGCGCTCGTCGTCCCGGGCCAGGCGAACGCCGCCAGCCCCATCGGCATGACCAGCGGTTTCTACGTGGACCCCAACTCGAATCCCGCCGTCTGGGTGCGGAACAACCCCAACGACGGGCGGACGTCGGCCATCAGGGCCTCCCTCTCGACCAAGCCGATGGCGCGGTGGTTCGGCAGTTGGAGCGGTGACATCCGCACGGCCGTCGGCAACTACGTGGCCGCCGCCGACGCCGCCGACAAGCTGCCCGTCCTCGTCGCCTACAACATCCCCGGCCGGGACGCGTGCGGCGGGCACTCCGGCGGCGGGGCCGGATCACCCGAGGCCTACCGGACGTGGATCGCGAACTTCGCGGGCGCCATCGGCGCGCGGCCCGCCGTCGTGGTGATCGAGCCGGACTCGCTGGCCGACTTCAACTGCATGACGCCCGACGCCGTCACCGCGCGCAACGCGATGATCCGCTACGCCACCGAGCAGTTCCGCGACCGCGCCCCGAACACGTGGGCCTACCTGGACGCGGGCAACGCCCGCTGGGTGCCCGCGAACACCATGGCGGGCCGGTTGGACGCGGCCGGCGTGCGCAACGTCCGCGGGTTCGCGATCAACGTCTCGAACTACCACACCACCGCCGAGTCGGTGTCCTACGGCAACTCCGTGAACGGCTCCCTGCCCGGCTACACCAAGGCCTTCGTCGTCGACACCAGCCGCAACGGCAACGGGTCCAACGGCGAGTGGTGCAACCCCGGCCAGCGCAGGCTCGGCGCGACCGCCCAGACCGGCGGCGGCGCGGAGATGCTGCTGTGGGTGAAGGTCCCCGGCGACTCCGACGGCAACTGCGGCACCGCGCCGAACACGCCCGCGGGCACGTTCGACCCGGAGATCGCCTACCGGCTGGTGTTCGGCTACTGACCGACGCCGGGCGGGTGTCCTCCGACACCCGCCCGGCCAGGGCAAATGCGGTGGACCGGCCACTTAGGATGTGAGAGCGCTCCCCCACACGGCGCGGTGTGGGCGTCTCATGACCCCCCCCGTTCGCAGGAGCCCCCGCACCATGCCCCACGGTCCGCTCGACCACCGCTACCGCGGCGAGCACCCCGTCCGCACCCTCCTCTACCTCTTCCGCGAGGACCGCGCGAAGCTCGGCCTCGGCGCCGGCGCGTTCTTCGTCAAGCACAGCCCCACCTGGCTCACCCCGGTCATCACCGCCCACGTCATCGACGTCGTCGTGGAGCGCGAGCCGGTCACCGGCATCTGGCTCGGCGCCGGGTTGCTGCTGGTCACGCTCGTGCTCAACTACCCGTTCGCGATCCTCTACACGCGCTGGTGGTACGGCAGCGCGCGCCGGATGGGCATGCGGATGAGGTCGGCGCTGAGCCGGCGCATGCAGCAGCTGTCCATCGGCTACCACGCGCGGGTCAGCGCGGGCGTGCTGCAGACCAAGGTCATCCGGGACGTCGAGAGCATCGAGACGTCCACCCAGCAGGTCGGCGACCAGGGCCTCTCGGCGCTGGCGACGCTGAGCGGCGCGCTGGTCGTGATCAGCTTGAGCGCGCCCGCGTTCCTGCCGGTGTTCCTGCTCGTCGTGCCCGCGGCGGCGGTGCTGGTGATGTGGCTGCGCGGCCGGCTGCGCGCGTACAACGAGTCGTTCCGGCACGAGGTCGAGCAGCTGTCGTCGCGGGTCGGCGAGATGACCACGCTCATCCCGATCACCCGTGCCCACGGCCTGGAGAGCACCGCCCTCAACCGCATGGACGGCACGCTGCGGCAGGTCTTCGCCGCCGGCATGAAGCTCGACGGCCTCAACGTCCGCTTCGGCGCGCTGGCCTGGATCCTGCTCAACGCCCTCGGCGTCGGCTGCCTCGCCGGCGCGGCCCTGGCCGCCTACCACGGGTGGCTGTCCGTGACGCCGGGTGACGTGGTCATGCTCAGCGCCTACTTCGCCTCCCTGACCGGCGCGGTCACCACGCTGATGAGCCTCACGCCGCTGATCGGCAAGGGCCTGGAGTCGGTGCGCTCCCTCGGCGAGGTGCTCCAGGCGCCGGACCTGGAGCACAACGCGGGCAAGGCGCAGGTCGACGTCGTGCACGGCGGCGTGCGGTTCGAGGAGGTCGGGTTCGCCTACCCGGAGTCCGCGCGGAGCTCGGTCAGCGACTTCACCCTCGACGTGCGGCCGGGCGAGACGATCGCGCTGGTCGGCGCGTCCGGCGCGGGCAAGTCGACGGCGGTGAACCTGGTCATCGGGTTCCTGCGGCCCACGCAGGGCCGCATCCTGCTCGACGGCGTCGACATGGAGGCGTTGGACCTGCGCAGCTACCGGCGGTTCGTGTCGGTGGTGCCGCAGGAGTCGATCCTGTTCGAGGGCACGATCCGGGACAACGTCACCTACGGCCTGGACGACGTGTCCGAGGACGTGGTGCGGCGGGCGTTGGCCGACGCGAACGCGCTGGAGTTCATCGACCGGCTGCCGGCCGGGCTGGACACCGTGGTCGGCGAGCGCGGCGCGCGGCTGTCCGGCGGCCAGAAGCAGCGGCTGGCGATCGCCCGGGCGCTGATCCGCGACCCGCGCGTGCTGGTGCTGGACGAGGCGACCTCCGCGCTGGACACCAAGTCCGAGGCGCTGGTGCAGCAGGCGCTGGCCCGTCTGGTGCACGGCCGCACGGTGTTCGTGGTGGCGCACCGGCTGTCCACGATCCGCAACGCCGACCGGATCGTGGTGATGGACGAGGGTCGGATCGTGGAGATCGGCTCGCACGACGAGCTGCTCCGGACCGGTGGCGCGTACGCGCGGGCGCAGAGCGCGTAGCCGGGGACCGCACTGGCTTCGGTGCGACGAAGGGGGCGGTTCCCGGCTACCGGGGGCCGCCCTCAGTTCTTCTTGGTGAGCAGGGTGGGTCCGACGATGCGGCGCGCGATCCGGCGCAGCCGGCTGCGCGAGGTGGCGGTCGGCGTCGGCTTGGCGGCGGCGGGTGCGGCGGGGGCCGGTGCTTCGGCGGGCTCGGCGGGTGCGGCGACGGGGGCGAACGCTTCGGCGGCGGCCGGGTTGGCGGGTGCGGCGGCGGGGGACGGGGTCACGGGAGGCGCGGTCACGGGAGGCGCGGGGGTGAACGCCGCGGTCTGGCCGGTGGGCGCGAAGGGCGACGCGGCGGTCTGGTCCGCGGGCGCGAAGAGCGACGTGGTGGGCGGGCCGGCGGGCGCGGGGGCGAACGCGGTCGCCGCCGGGGTGGCGAGGGCGGGTGCGCCGTGGGCGGTGGGCGAGGCGGCCGGGACCGCGCCGGCGGCGCCGTCGAGCTTGCCCTTGAGCGCGTCGACGAGCCTGCCGTTGCTGTGGCCGTGACCGTTGCCGTTGGTGTGGCCGTTGCCGTTGGTGTGGCCGTTGAGCTTGCCGTTCGACCCGCCGGACACCGGCTCGAACTTCGTGGTCGCCGCCGCGATCGGCGTCAGGTTGGTCGCGGTCATCGGCTCGGCGGTGGGCCAAGCGGGCTCCCGCACGGCGGCGATGGGCTGCACGCGGACCGTGGGCGTGTCGTTGGTTCGCTGGGGCTGGGTGGGCACCTGGCTGGACGTCACGCCTCGATCTTGCCAAAACACGTTCGGTTATCCGTCGCCGGGCGAGTCAGCAGAAGATGAACCCGCACGGTCTGCGGGTGGTCGTCGTGGTAGTCGTGGTGGTGGTGGGACGCCGCGTCGTGGTCGTCGTCGTGGTGGTCGGCCGCGCGGTGGTGGTCGTCGTCGTGGACGACGTGGTGGAGGCGGTGGTGGTCGTCGTGGTGGTCGTGGTCGACGACGCCGACGTGGTGCTCGTGCGGCTCGTCGACCTGCTGCTCGACGACGTGGCGTTGGCCGCGGTGGTCGTGCGGTCCGGCTGCTCGCTGCCCTTGACGACCACGATCTCGCCGCCGCCGGTCGGCTCCAGGCCGCGGGTCGGCTTGGTCGTGCTCCCGTTCACCGCCAGCAGGGCGGCCACCGCCGCGCCGACCAAGGCGCCGAACGCGAGCCGGCCGGGTCCACCCAACGCCGTGAGCATCCCCAACGACTACCGGCCTCACTCATTCGGGTCAAATCCCCGCGGACAACTGGTACCGGCCTGACACTTCGGGTATCTGGCCGGTACCAGGGGTCATCCGGAGGCCCGGGTCACGCCTTGAGGCTCGCGTCGAGCGTGATCTCCGTGCCGGCCAGCGCCTTGCTGACCGGGCAGTTCTCCTTGGCGTTCGCGGCCGCGGCCGCGAAGCCCTCCTCGTCCAGCCCCGGCACGACCGCGGTGACGGTCAGGTGGATGCCGGTGATGCCGGTGCCGGGCTGGAACGTCACCTCGGCCGAGGTGACGACCTCCTGCGGCGGGGTGCCCGCCTGCGCGAGGCCGTGCGACAGCGCCATCGAGTAGCACGACGAGTGCGCGGCGGCGATGAGCTCCTCGGGGCTGGTCTTGCCGTTCGCCGCCTCGGCCCGGGACGGCCAGCTCACGTCGAACGTGCCGACGCCGGAGGACTCGAGGGCGACGTTGCCCGCGCCCTCCATCAGGTTGCCTTCCCAGCGCGTGGTCGCCTTGCGGGTGGTGGCCATGTTCTGCAACTCCGTCTTCGACGAGGAAACCCTTCGCCGCCAAACCTAATGGTGATCGTCGGCGCGCGCCCCGGCGCACACGCGAAAGGGCCCCCGGTGAGATACCGGGGGCCCTTTTCGGAGAGCGGATGACGAGACTCGAACTCGCGACCCTCACCTTGGCAAGGTGATGCGCTACCAACTGCGCTACATCCGCCTGTTGACGACAACTATAGACCACGCTCGAACCGGGTTTCGACGGGGGGTCCCGATCGCGCCAGCAGCCGGTCCACCTCGGTCAACCGCTCCTTCGGCCAGCGCCACTCCCACAGGGGCCTGACCCGGTCGACGACCTCGGCGGGCAGCCACGGCGCCACCTCGTCGCGCAGCTCCCACTCGTCGAACACGTGCTCGTAGAAGCTGACCACGGACGCGTCGGACAGGAACCGCTCGGGCTGCCGGAAGCACCAGTGCGCGAAGCCGTACACCCGGCCCAGCGCCTCGCGGTCGCCGTCGCGGTGGGCCTCCAGCGCGAGTTGCCACAACTCGGACAGGAACACGTGGCAGGACCAGGACTCGCGCTCGACAACGGCGCTCAGCTCGGGGAGGAGGGCGGAAGCCCTTGTGCGCCAATCGACCACGCGGCAGGAGACTACTCGTCACCGGGCGGTCCGCAGCGCGGTCGGCCACCAGCCGACGCCCACCCGTGACCGCCCCGTCACCGAACGCGAGCACCCGCGCTGCGGTGCACAGGTGCTCTGACTAGGCCGAACGGCCGACACCGTCCGTCGGGTGTTCGGTATCGGCTCGCTATCACTTCGGGCCGGGACCAGCCGACTGTGGCATCTTGACCACTGGACCACAGGCGGGGCGGGAGGTGCCGGGGCGGGATGGCCGGAGATGCCGATGTCGACCTGGAACTGCTCGCCAGGGTCAGGGCGGGCGACGACGGCGCGTTCGGCGAGCTGTTCACCCGCCACGCCGACGCCGTTCGCCGGTTCGCCCTCCGGCACGTGCGCGAGCACGCCGAAGCCGACGACCTGACCGCCGAGGCCTTCTTCCGGGTGCTCCAGGCGATCCGCCGGGGCAACGGGCCCACCGAGCACGTCCGCACCTACCTGCTGACCGTCGCGCGCCGGGTGGCGTGGGAGTGGAGCGGGCGGCGCCGGGACGTGCCGGTGGAGGACGAGGAGCTGAGCCTGCGGGTCGAGCCGTTCCCGGACGTCACCGCGAACCGGCCGGAGCACGCGCTGATCTCCCGCGCCTTCACCAGCCTGCCCGAGCGGTGGCGCACGGTGCTGTGGCAGGTCGAGGTGGAGGGCGAGCGGCCCGCCGCGGTCGCGCCGCACTTCGGCCTGAGCCCGAACGCGATGGCGGCGCTGGCCCGCCGCGCCCGCGAGGGGCTGCGGGCGGCCTACCTCCAGGCGCACCTGGCCGAGGACACCGGGCCGGGCGCGTGCAGCTCCGTGGTCGCGAAGCTGGGCGCCTACACGGCGGGCGGCTCGCAGGGCGCCGAGCACCGGCGCATCCGCAAGCACCTGCGGACCTGCTCCTCCTGCAACGCGCTGCACGCCGAGCTGGTCGAGGTGTGCTCGACGTTGCGGGCGCACGCGGCGAGCATCGCCGTGCCGGTGGCCGCGACCGCGCTGCTGGGGCAGGCGGTGCTCGGACCGGCGGCGTCGGGCACCGCGGCGCTCGGACCCGCGGTGCTGGGCAAGGCGGCGTGGCTCACCGGGCGGGTGAAGTCGGCGCTGGCGGCCACCGCCTCGGTCGTCGCCGTCGGCCTGTTCGGGGTGCTGGCCGGCGCGTTCACCGGCGCGCCCGGCCCGGCGCTGGTGCAGTCCGGCCCCGACGGCGCGCCCGGCGAGAACGTGCTGGACCTGTGCTCGACCGAGGCGACCACGACGGTGACCGGCACGGCGACCAGCGCGACGTCGCCGACGCCCGCCGACGCGCGGCGGGTCGTGCACCCCGGCACGGGGCAGGCGGGGCGCCCGGCGCCGACGACGACGTCCGCCCCGGTCCCGCCGCGGGTGGAGCCGACCGGGTCGACCGCGCCGGCCGAGCCGCGCGACCTGGACCCGACCACGACGTCCACGGCGGTCACCACCTCCGACCCGCGCACGGTCCTGCTGGTCACGACCACGACGACGACCGCGGCGACCACCACCGGACCGGCCAGGTCGGTCGAGCCGACGCCGCCGCCGGTCACGCCGACGACGGTGACGCTGCGCCCGACGCCGACCGGTCTGGGCGCCGCGTGACGGCCGGGGTTTCACCCGCGAGGTGCAAGACTTTGCCGGTAGCGTGGAAAGCGCTGAGTGATCGCTCGACGTCTTGAGGAGACGGTGATGACGCGGCTGGTGCGCGGAGCTGACGGCCGGATGTGGACGGTGCGCAGCCAGATCGAGTGGCGCAACCCGTCGACGGAGGAGGACTTCGAGCACGACGTGAACGGCGGCCACGGCCCCGGCGTGCTGATGCTGGCGATCGTGATCGGCATGGCGGTGCTGCTGGTCGCGTGGACGCCCGCGGAGGTCGTCGTGCCGGCGTGGCTGCTCGTCGCGCTGGTCCTGGTGTTCCTGTTCTTCCCGGTGCGCTGGGCGGTGCGGCGGCCGTGGCTGGTGGCGGCGGAGTCGAAGAAGACCGAGGAGCTGCCGCCGGAGCGGTGGATCGGCTCGGTGCGCGGCTTCCTGACCGTGCGCAACGAGGTCGCGAACGTGGCCCGCAAGATCGAGATGTACTCGCTGCCCGACCTGGACGGCCCGCTGCAACCGGTCGACTGACGGCCGTCGGCGGGTGACACTGGTCTGGTGCCGGAACTGCCCGAGGTCGAGGCCCTCGCCCACCACCTGCGCGAGCACGCCGTCGGACGGCGCGTGCACCGGGTGGACGTCTCGTCGTTGCAGGTGTTGAAGACGTTCACGCCGCCGTGGACCGAGCTCCAGGGGCGCGAGGTGACCGGCGCGGGCCGGTTCGGCAAGCACCTGGACCTCGACTGCGACGGCCTGCACCTGGTGGTGCACCTCGCGCGGGCCGGGTGGCTGCGCTGGTCGGAGCACCTGTCGGCGGCGCCGCCCAAGCCCGGCCGCGGCCCGTTGGCGCTGCGCGTGCACCTGGGCCCGCCCGGTGAGGGGCCCGGGTTCGACCTGACCGAGGCGGGCACGAAGAAGGGCCTGGCCGCGTGGGTGGTGACCGACCCGGCGGACGTGCCGGGCATCGCGCGGCTCGGCCCGGACGCGCTGTCGATCACGCGCACCCAGCTCGAGGACCTGTTCGCCGGGCGCACCGAGCGGCTGAAGACCGCGCTGACCGACCAGGCGGTGCTGGCGGGCGTCGGCAACGCCTACTCCGACGAGATCATGCACACGGCCCGGCTGTCGCCGTACGCGACGGCGGGGAAGCTGCCCGCCGAGGCGTTGGACCGGCTGCACGAGGCGCTGGTCGGCGTGCTGACCGACGCGGTGGCCCGGTCGGTCGGCCAGTCCGCCGCGACCCTGAAGGGTGAGAAGCGGTCCGGGCTGCGGGTGCACGCGCGGACCGGTCTGCCCTGCCCGGTGTGCGGTGACGTGGTGCGCGAGGTCTCGTTCGCGGACAAGGCCTTCCAGTACTGCCCGACGTGCCAGACGGGCGGCAAGCCGCTCGCCGACCGCCGGATGTCACGGCTGCTCAAGTAGGTCACACGGACGAGTGGCTTGGTCCGTTCGTCGGCTGAGCCACGCCGTCGGGGGAACTCCTCCGGGGTCCGACCGACCCACTTGGAGGAGTCATGAACCAGCGCATCGCCGCCGCGTTGATCGGCGCGACCATGGGACTGGCCACGTTCGCGGGTTCGACCATCGCCGTCTCGGCCGCCGCGCCGAAGGCCGAGCAGCCGCCCCAGTTGCAGCAGGACCAGGTGTCCGAGGTGATCTGCCGGGTGCTCAAGGAGCTGGACCTGCTCGACAACCCCGCGCTCGCGGACCTGGTGAAGAACTTGAAGTGCAAGGACTCGGACAAACCCACCGAGACGACCACGTCCACATCGGCGTCGGAGACGAACGAGCCCGGTCGGCGCTGACGCGGGGTGAGCGCCGAACCGGCTGCGCGACCCGAGTGATCGGGTCGCGCCCACGCTCAGTGATCGTCATGAGCGTTGATCACCCGTTTGGGTAAGCACTCTGCCACGGTTGCCCGCAATTCATCGGATGTGCACGTTCCGCACGGCCCATCCCCTTGCCTATACCGCCCCCACGGCACAGCATGGACGCCGTGCGGGACCTCCTGACCGAGCGCGCTGTGCTCGGACTCATCGCGACCTTGGCCGTTCTGGGCCTCTTCGTGATGCTGTGCCGTGCCCGCCGCGTCAGCACGTCGGTCGAGGACGCCGTGATGGACATGCTGCACCGCATGTCGAAGGCGTCGGCCGACCTGCGCGAGGGCTTGACCGAGGACGCGGCGAACAAGGCGACGCCGCACCTGCGGGAGATGCTGCGGTGCGTCGCGGTCGGCATCACCGACCACGAAGGCACCCTGCTGTCCTGGGACGGCGGGGCCAACGACCACTACGAGTTCCTCCGCGCCTACATCGAGCGCGCCATCGGCGAGGGCCACAAGGAGCACGTCGAGCACCGCAAGCTGGACTGCGAGCTGCCCGGCCCGTGCTCGCTGCACAGCGCGGTGATCGTGCCGCTGGTGGTGGAGGGCGACGTCGCCGGCACGCTGATCGTGGTCAGCGGGGTGGCGAACAAGCGGCAGATCCGGATGGCGGAGGAGACCGCGCGGTTCGTCTCCACGCAGCTGGAGCTGGAGGTGCTGCAGAAGTCCCGGCAGGCGCTGGCGCAGGCCGAGGTCCGGGCGCTGCGGGCGCAGATCTCGCCGCACTTCGTCTACAACGCGCTGAACACGATCTCGTCGCTGATCCGCACGGACCCGGCGCACGCGCGGGAGCTGCTGCAGGAGTTCGCCGAGTTCACCCGCTACTCGTTCCGCACCGACGGCTTCTTCACCACGCTGGCCGACGAGCTGACCAACATCCACCGCTACCTGACCATCGAGCAGGCGCGGTACGGGTCGAGGCTGAACGTCCGGCTCAAGATCGCGCCCGAGGTGCTCCAGGTCGTGCTGCCGTTCCTGGTGCTGCAACCGCTGGTGGAGAACGCGGTCCGGCACGGGCTGGCGAAGAAGCCCGGCGGCGGCGAGCTGACCATCATCGCCGAGGACAACGGCGCGGAGGCGTTGATCTCGGTCGAGGACGACGGCGTCGGCATGGACCCGGACCGCCTCTTCGACGACCTCAAGGACGCGCACCAGACCGGCGCGCACGTCGGCCTCGGCAACATCAACCACCGGATGCGGGCGGTCTTCGGCGACGACTACGCGCTGGTCGTGGAGACCGCGCCGGAAGCCGGCATGAAGATCATCCTGAAGATCCCGAAGTACCGGCCGGGCGTGCAGACGAACCTGCCGCTGGTGCCGCCGCGACTCGAGGACACCACCGAGCAGCCCGCGGTGCGCGCCTGATCGGCCCCGGCGCGGTCAGGCGGCGGCGATCGCCAGGACGGTCACCATCATGACCGCGCACACGCTCCAGGTGATCCACATCCAGTAGACGTGCATCGCGGTCGGACCGTCGGCGTTCTTGCGACCGCGGTCGTCCCACCACTCGACGTAGCGTTCGAGCCACCGGAACGGGTTGAACGTCACCGCTCGATGTTAGCCGTGCCCGGCGGGTTTCCGGACGCGCTCGACCGCCGTCGACCCGTAAGGTCGAGGACATGAGCGTGACGGACAAGATCGCGGCCCGGCTGCCCAGGATCGTGAGCGATCGGACCGAGCGCGGACCCGTGGTGGCCGCCGTCCGACTGCACGGCGTCATCACCCCGATGCCGACGCCGATGGCCCGCAACACCATCAGCATGCAGACCGTGGAGAGCGCGCTGACCCGCGCCTTCGAGCACGACCGGCTCGTCGCGGTCGCGCTGCTGATCAACTCGCCCGGCGGCGCGCCGACGCAGTCCGCCCTGGTCGCCGAGCGCATCCGCGAGCTGGCCGCCAAGAACAAGGTGCCCGTCCTCGCGTTCTGCGAGGACCTGGCGGCCTCCGGCGGCTACTGGCTGGCCTGCGCGGGCGACGAGATCTACGCGCACGGCACGTCCCTGGTCGGCTCGATCGGCGTGGTGAGCTCGGGTTTCGGCCTCAACGGCCTGATCGAGCGCTACGGCGTCGAGCGGCGCGTGCACACCGCCGGCGAGGCGAAGGTGCGCCTCGACCCGTTCAGCCCGGAGAAGCCCGAGGACGTCGAGTGGCTCAAGGGCCTGCAGGCCCAGCTGCACGAGCAGTTCGCCGACTGGGTGAAGGAGCGGCGCGGCGCGAAGCTCAAGGCCACCGACGACGAGCTGTTCAACGGCGAGGTGTGGACCGGGGCGAAGGCGGTCGAGCTCGGCCTGGTGGACGGCCTCGGCACGCTGCGCGGCGTCGTCGCCAAGCGCTACCCGGACGCGGAGATCGCCATCGCCGAGCCGCGCCGGCCCTTCCTCGCCCGCCTCGGACTCGCCGGCGCGACCACCCGATCGGGCGACTTCCTGGTGGAGGGGTTGGCGGCGCTGGAAGAGCGGGCGCGCTGGTCGCGATTCGGCTTGTGAGGTCACGGCCTCGCGGCCGTCCGGCAACCGGCGTAGACAGCGACCCCACCGGGTCGGCAAGATGCGCGGCACAGTGAGCACCCCAATGACCAATCGCACGGACAGCACAGGCCTCCTCGTTCTGGCGGTGGACGACGAGGCGCCCGGTCTGAGCGAGATCAAGTTCCTGCTCGAGAGCAGCCCGCACATCCGACGTGTGCTCACGGCCTTCGACGCGGCCGAGGCACTGCGCATCCTCCGGGGTGACTACGACGTCGAGGTGATGGACCGCACCCGGGCCGGGCTGCCGCCGGTCGACGCCGTGTTCGCGGACATCAACATGCCCGGGCTCAGCGGCACGGACCTCGCGCGCGTGCTCGGCGCGTTCCGGCAGCCGCCGGCGCTGGTGTTCGTCACGGGGGTCGAGCACTCGGAGGCCGTGGTGGCGTTCGAGGTGGGCGCGCTGGACTTCGTGACCAAGCCGATCAACTCCGACCGGATCAACAAGGCGATCTCGCGCGTGGTGGACCGGGTCGCCGCGACACCGGCGGTCACGCCGGAGCCCGCGGCGGCGGAACCGCAGGACGACGAGGTGATCCCGGTCGAGCTGGGCGGCACGATCAAGCTCGTGCCGCGCGCCACCGTGCGCTACGTCGAGGCGCAGGGCGACTACGCGCGCCTGCACACCAACGACGGGGCGAGCCACCTGGTGCGCATCCCGCTGGCGCAGCTGGAGGAGCGCTGGGAGAACGCCGGGTTCGTCCGCATCCACCGGTCCTTCCTGGTGGCGCTGCCGCTGGTGACCGAGCTGCGGATGACGTCGAACGGGTACGCGGTGGTGATCGGCTCCGGCGAGGGCGCGAAGGAGCTGCCGGTCAGCCGGCGGCACACGCGCGAGCTGAAGGAGAGGATCGTGCGCCCCCCCAGAAGCAGTTGGGGATGACCAAGCACTCCGGCCCTCCCGGGCAACCGGACCAGCCGCAGCCGGCCGAGCGCGACGCCTGGCTGTCGGTCTCCGCGCGCAAGAACCGCAGGCGGCGCGTGGTGCTCGCCGATCCGCGCGGTCGCGGGCGGGTGCTGCGCACGATCATCGAGCTGGAGGAGCAGACCAGCGTCGGCGAGAAGCTGATCCGCGACCTGATCCGGACCCAGCTGCGCACGGGCCTGGTGCTCGGCGGCGGCACGCTGCTGCTGCTGGCGCTGCTGCCGCTGGTGTTCTACCTGCTGCCGTGGCTGGCGGAGGTGGAGTTCCTCGGCGTGCGGCTGCCGTGGCTGCTGCTCGGCCTGCTGCCGTTCCCGCTCTGCTACGGCGTCGGCTACGCGTACCGGAGGTTCGCCGAGCGCCACGAGCAGGACTTCGTGAGTTCGGTGGACCGGTGATCGACAACCCGTGGAGCCTCGTGCTCGTCGGCGTGATGGCGTTGCTGACGTTCTCGTTGGGCTACGTGGGTTCCCGTCGGGCGAACACGACCCCGGACTTCCTGGTGGCCCGCCGCGCCGTGCCGGCCACCCGCAACGCCGCCGCGATCTCCGG
The DNA here is from genome assembly GCF_016695385.1 of Saccharothrix sp. 6-C. Lineage (NCBI taxonomy): Bacteria > Bacillati > Actinomycetota > Actinomycetes > Pseudonocardiales > Pseudonocardiaceae > Saccharothrix > Saccharothrix sp. 6-C. The sequence continues at coordinate 8,506,505 of NZ_CP064192.1, forward strand.
CGAGTACCTGTCCGCGGCCTCGTTCCTGGGCGTGGCGGGGCTGGTCCTCAAGGACGGGATCGACGCGCTGTGGTACCCGATCGGCTTCACCGCGGGGTACCTGGCGATGATGCTGTTCGTGGCCGCGCCGCTGCGGCGGTCGGGCGCGTACACGCTGCCGGACTTCGCCGAGGCGCGGCTGGGCCCGTCGAACCTGCGCAAGGTCTGCACGTTCTTCGTGATCTGCATCGGCGTGCTGTACCTGGTGCCGCAGCTCCAGTCGGCCGGGTTGACGCTGAACACGATCACCGGCCTGCCCGCGTGGCTGGGCGGCGCGGCGGTGACCGTGATCGTGGTGGTGAACGTCCTCGGCGGCGGGATGCGCGCGATCACGCTGGTGCAGGCGTTCCAGTACTGGGGCAAGCTGTTCGCGATCGCCGCGCCGACGTTCGTGCTGTTCGCGCTGTTCCTGACCGGTCCGGGCAACGGCGCGCAGCCGGTGGACTCCTCGGGCGTGCTGCGGTTCCCCGAGGACGTCGAGGTGACCACGGTCGACCCGGTGCGGGTGCGCGTCGACGTGGCGATGGACCTGACCGCGACCGGCCGGGTGGACGGCGCGCCCGCCGACGGCCCGGTGTACTGGACGCCCGGCGAGTACGAGGTGGGCGCGGAGACGGAGCTGCGGTTCGCCGCGGGGTCCCCGGTGCCGGTGGTCGAGGGGTCGCCGACGTCGAACCACGACTGGCTGCGGCCCCAGACGGAGGGCCTGTCGGGGCTGTTCGAGACCTACTCGCTGATCTTCGCGACGTTCCTGGGCACCATGGGGCTGCCGCACGTGCTGGTGCGGTTCTACACCAACCCGGACGGGCGGGCGGCGCGGCGCACGGCGCTGCACGTGCTGTACCTGCTGGGGCTGTTCTACCTGTTCCCGACCGTGCTGGGCGTGATCTCCCGCCAGTACCTGCCGCAGCTGCTGGTCACGGGCAAGACGGACGCGGCGGTGCTGCTGCTGCCGACCACGATGCAGCCCAACCCGCTCGGCCAGGTGCTCGGCGCGGTCGTGGCGGCGGGCGCGTTCGCGGCGTTCCTGTCCACGTCGTCGGGGCTGCTCGTGTCGGTGGCCGGGGTGGTGTCCACGGACATCCTGCCGGGCAAGGTGCGCGACTTCCGGTGGGCGACGGTGCTGACCGGCGCGGTGGCGATCGGCTTGGCGCTGGTGCTGCCCCGGTCGGACGCGTCGTTGACGGTGGCGATGTCGTTCGCGTTGGCGGCGTCCACGTTCTGCCCGTTGTTGTTGTTGGGCATCTGGTGGCGCGGGCTGACGTGGGTCGGCGCGATGGCCGGTCTGCTGGTCGGCGGCGGGCTGGTGATCGGCGCGCAGGTGGCGACGGTGGTCAGCTCGTACACCGGGGGGTGGGCGCCGTCGGTGTTCTCGCAGCCGGCGCTGGTGACCGTGCCGGTGGCGTTCCTGACCATGGTGATGATCAGCAAGCTGACCGCGCGCCGCAGGCCCGACGACGTGAACCAGATCCTGCTGCGGTTCCACGCGCCGGATCCGCTGGGGTTCATGCGCGACCGCGAGTCGCAGTTCGGCGCGGCCGAGGAGAAGGCGCGCGCGGCGGACCGCGGGCACGGCGCCGGCGGGCCGTCGTCTTCCTGAATCGGTGTGAAACGGCTCACACCCGCGTTTGAGGGGCCGGGTCCGGGTCAGCCCTGCGGGGAAGGCCCGTCGCCCGCCCGGTCCCGCGATGACCTGCGGCGGATCCGGTCGGCCGGAAAGCCTGTCGCCGAGAGTAGAGATAAGTCTCGATCGGGTGAAGATAAAGACACCGATCCGGCTATCGGTGACTTCGATCACCCGAGTGGCAGTTCGGCTCAGAGTTACTACCGCTCATCGCATCACTCGACTGTTGAGCGCAAGGTCACACAAAAGGTCTTTCAGGCGTGAGCCAGGTCTCCCTACGGTGCACGGCGTATCAGGAACGCACCAGGAGGACTTACGTGCCGTTCACACCGTCGTCAAGTACGCGAGGAGGGGACCGTGAGCACCTCTGAGCAGCACACCCCCGACACCCAGGGCAACCACAACTGGGTGGACGTGCAGAACAGCCCCGACTTCCGCGAGCTGCGGCGGCGGCTGCGCAGTTTCGTCTTCCCCATGGCCGGTCTCTTCCTGGCCTGGTACCTGCTGTACGTCCTGCTCGCCGACTACGCCCACGGGTTCATGTCGACGAAGGTCATCGGCAACATCAACTGGGGTCTGATCCTCGGTCTGCTCCAGTTCGTGTCGACGTTCCTCATCACGACGCTCTACGTGCGGCACGCGAACAAGAACCTCGACCCCATGGCGGAGAAGCTCCGCAACGAGCTCGAAGGGGGTCAAGCGTGAACGGCAACGCCCTGCTCAACATCGGCATCTTCGGCGTCTTCGTCGCGGCAACCCTGGTCGTCGTCATCCGGGCCAGCCGCAACACCAAGACGGCCGCCGACTACCTCGCCGCGGGCCGTGCCTTCACCGGCCCCCAGAACGGCATCGCCATCGCGGGCGACTACCTGTCCGCCGCGTCGTTCCTCGGCATCGCGGGCGCCATCGCGGTCAACGGCTACGACGGCTTCCTCTACTCCATCGGCTTCCTGGTGGCGTGGCTCATCGCGTTGTTGCTGGTCGCGGAGCTGCTGCGGAACACCGGCAAGTTCACGATGGGCGACGTGCTCGCGTTCCGGATGCGGCAGCGCCCCATCCGCGCGGCGGCGGCCACCTCCACGATGGCCGTGTCGTTCTTCTACCTGCTGGCCCAGATGGCGGGCGCCGGCGGTCTCGTCGCGCTCCTGCTGGGCATCACCGGCAAGGGCGGCCAGGCCGTCGTCATCGCCGTGGTCGGCGCGCTGATGATCGCCTACGTGCTCATCGGCGGCATGAAGGGCACCACCTGGGTGCAGATCATCAAGGCCGTGCTGCTCATCGCGGGCGCCGGCGTGATGACCGTCTGGGTGATGGGCAAGTACGGCTTCAACCTGTCGAACCTGCTCGGCTCGGTGTCCGACAAGCTGCTCGGCCCGGGTCTGCAGTACGGCAAGACGGAGACCAGCAAGCTCGACTTCATCTCGCTGGCCCTCGCGCTGGTGCTCGGCACGGCCGGCCTGCCGCACATCCTGATGCGCTTCTACACGGTCCCGACCGCGAAGGAAGCCCGCCGCTCCGTGGTGTGGGCGATCTGGCTGATCGGCATCTTCTACCTGCTCACGCTGGTGCTCGGCTACGGCGCGGCGGCCCTCGTGGGCTCCGACAAGATCACCAAGGCGCCCGGTGGCGTGAACTCGGCGGCGCCGCTGCTGGCCGAAGCCCTCGGCGGTCCGATCCTGCTCGGCCTGATCGCCGCGGTCGCGTTCGCCACGATCCTCGCCGTGGTCGCCGGTCTGACGATCACCGCGTCGGCGTCGTTCGCGCACGACATCTACGCGAACATCATCAAGAAGGGCAAGCTGGAGGACAAGGAGGCGGAGGTCCGGGTCGCGCGGATCACCGCCGTCGTCATCGGCATCGTGGCGATCCTCGGCGGCATCCTGGCCAACGGCCAGAACATCGCCTTCCTGGTGGCGCTCGCGTTCGCGGTGGCGGCCTCGGCGAACCTGCCGACGATCCTCTACTCGCTGTTCTGGAAGCGCTTCAACACCGCGGGCGCCCTGTGGAGCATCTACGGCGGCCTCGGCATCACGGTGCTGCTGATCGTGTTCTCGCCGGTGGTGTCCGGCAAGCCGGTCAACCCGGCGACCGGCAAGAGCGCGTCGATGCTGCAGGGCGTCGACTTCCACTGGTTCCCGCTCGACAACCCCGGCCTGGTGTCGATCCCGCTGTCGTTCCTGCTGGGCTTCCTGGGCACGGTGCTGTCGAAGGAGAACAACAAGGAGAAGTACGCGGAGATGGAGGTGCGCGCCCTCACCGGCGTCGGCGCCGAGAAGGCGACCGCCCACTAGTCGCCGCCCGCCCCGGACCACGCCGGCCGTCATCCCTTCGGGGGGTGGCGGCCGGCGTGCTCCTTATCCCCGGTTCATGGCCGCCGTGGCAGCATGGTCGCGTGACCGTTCCCAGCGTTGAAGTGTCCGAGGTGCCGGCGGAGCTGCCGGAGGGCAAGGTCCTGCTCGACGTGCGCGAAGCCGACGAGTGGGCGGCGGGCCACGCCCCGGGCGCCCTGCACATCCCGATGAGCGAGCTGGCGGGCAGGCTCGACGCCCTCCCGGCCGACTCCGAGTTCTACGTCGTGTGCCGCGCCGGCGGCCGATCCGCGCGGGTCACGCAGTACCTGAACGCCAACGGCTGGGAGGCGACGAACGTCGACGGCGGCATGCAGGTGTGGGCCGCGTCCGGCCGACCGCTGGTCGGCGAGGTCGACGGCGCGGAGCCCGAGGTCATCTGACATGGCGCTGCGACCGATGCGGGTGGACTGGGTGGCGAGCCCGCCACCCGGCGCCTACCCGCACCGTCGCCAGGGCGGGCCGCGCCGCGGCTACACCGGCCCGCCCTCGTACCCGGTCCCGCCGCGCTGGGGCTTCCCGCTGCTGGCGTGGCGCTGGCCCACGTCCGTGGCCATGGACGACGACCGGCCCACCGACTCGATCGACCACGCCCAGCGGCTGGCGCGCACGGCGTCCCACGCCCTGGGCCTGGCCGCGTTGACGGCGGTGTGGGCGGCGGGCAGCGAGCTGTGGCGCTACGTGCTGTTGCTGCTCAGCCGCTACGGCGCGATGTCGGAGACCACGGTGGGCGTGTCGGACGCCATGGTCGTGGCGTCGTCGGTGGTGACGGTCGTGGCGTCCGCGGTCGCCCTGGTCTTCACGCTGCTGTGGCTGCGCCGGGCCCGCGACGCGGCCGCCTCGGAGGCCGGTTACGGCCCGTCGAGGTCCGACCGCGAGGTGCTGATCGGCCTGGTGGTCCCCGGCGTGAACCTGGTGGTGCCGGGTTCGGTCCTGGCGGAGCTGGAGCACGCGGCGCTGCGCGAGCCCGCCACCTCCCGCCCGGCGCCGTCCAAGCTGATCCGCTGGTGGTGGGGCCTGTGGGCGGGCACCGGCTTGTTCGTCGCGTTCACCGTGCTCTGGGGCTTCCGCTCCAGCGTGCAGGCCATGGCGGACGGCGTGCTGTTCCACGCGGTCGCCGACCTGCTGGCCGCCTCGGTGGCCGTCCTGACCGCCGTCGTGGTCCGCCGGATCACCACCCTGCTGCTGCCGGTGGACGCCGGCGCGATCCGTCGGATGAGGGTGGTGGACGTCAAGGACGCCCCGACCCCGGTCCTGCGCTCGATCCGCTCCTCGGGCTCGCCGCGCTGACCCACCCGGGCACGACCACCCAGCCGGTGGTCATGCGGTCCTGTCCTCGTGGTCGGGCTCCTCGTACTCCCAGACGAGCGCGAGGGGGACGCGCCGGCCGTAGCGCTTGAGGGCTGATTCGGCGGACGTGTGCTGCCCGATGAACGTCCGGCCGGTCTCCGGATCGCGCCGGTGGACGATCGCGTCCGTCCTCTCCCCGTCGATGATCTCCATGCCCCAGGCGAAGATCCGGTTGCGGTCGGTCGTGTCCACCAGGCTGAAGAGGTTCGCTTCCACGCCGACGACTGTGCGGCCGGGAGATCCGCCCGATGCGGTGACGTGCGGCGGGAATCCCGCTTTCGCGCGTCCCGCCGGATCATGCTGCCCTGTGCCCACTCCGCCACCGTTCCGCCGCCGTCGGCTGGGGCGCAAGCTCACCCGGATGCGGACCAAGGCCAAGCTGACCCTCGACGAGGCAGCAAGGGCCCTGTACCGCACGAAGTCCACGCTGCACCGGATCGAGAAGGGCGAGACGCTGCTCGACGTCCACCTCGCCAAGTCGATGATGGACCTCTACGACCAGTACGACCCCGAACTCCTCGACCAGGCCCTGCGCGCCCGTGAGCCCGGCTGGTGGACCACCTACGGCATCGAGAACCAGGGCTACATCGACGTCGAGACCGAAGCCGCCCAGGTCTCCGAACTGGCGTTGCTGGTCATCCCCGGACTGCTCCAGACGACCGACTACATGCGAGCGTTGTTCGAGGCGCACCGGTTGAAGCGCACCAGGCGCTGGCTGGAGAACGACATCCGCGTCCGGCAGATAAGGCAGGAACGGCTGACCGACCCGGACGACCCGCTGCGGCTGCACGCCATCATCGACGAAGCCGCGCTGCGCAAGGTCGTCGGCGGTGCGGAGACCATGCGTGCGCAGCGGCAACACCTGCTGGACATGGCCGAGCTGCCCAGTGTGACCATCCGGCTGCTGGCCAATGACCGGGGCGCTCACGCCAGCCTGGTCGGCGGCTTCACCCTGCTGGGGTTCGAGGACGACGAGTCGCCCGTGCTCTTCATCGAGCACATGGCCGGAGCGGTGCACATCGAGGATGAACAGGGGCTCCGGGAAGCTAAACTCACGTTCGAGCACCTGACTTCCCAGGCGTTGCGCCCCGACGAGTCGATTGCCCTGATCGAGCGGGTCCTGGTCGAGTGAAAGAGGCGATGGCTGTGTCCACGATGGACCTCTCGGGTGCGGCGTGGCGGAAGAGCAGCCGTAGCGGTGGGGCCAGCAACACGAACTGCGTCGAGGTGGCGTTCACGGGTCCGGCGGTGGCGGTCCGGGACTCGAAGAACCCGGAGGCCGCAACGTTGGCGTTCCCGGCCGTTCAGTGGTCGTTCTTCCTCCGGCACTTGGGGGCCTGACCGACCGCGTGCCACCGTGGACCCATGCGGGCACTCGCGGTGGCACTGGTCCTGACCCTGCTGACCTCCGGCGTGGCGAACGCGGGCGGTGGGCGGAAGTTCGACCTCCAGGCCCACCGGGGTGGGATCGGGCTGACGGTCGAGAGCACGTTGGCGGCGTTCGGCAAGGCGCTCGAAGTGGGCGTCACGACGCTGGAGCTGGACGTGCAGATCACCAAGGACGGCCGTGAGGTCGTCACGCACGACCGCAGGACCAACCCGGCCAAGTGCGTCGACACCGCGCCCGCCGTGCCCGGCGACCCGGCGTTCCCGTACGCGGGCAAGTACGTGAAGGACCTGACGTTCGCGCAGGTCCGGACGCTGGACTGCGGGTCGAAGCGGTGGGCGCAGTACCCGGAGCAGGAGCTGTCGCCGGGCGCGCGGATGCCGACGCTGGCCGAGGTCTTCGCCCTGGCCCGCCGCTACCGCGCGTTCGACGTGAAGTTCAACATCGAGACCAAGGTCGAAGCCGCCGCGCCGCACGAGACCGCGCCGCGCGAGCAGTTCGTCGAGGTCACGGCCCGTGAGATCCGCAGGTCCGGCTTCTACCGCAACGTCACCGTGCAGTCGTTCGACTGGGGCGCGCTGATGCTGTGGCGGCAGGCCGAGCCGCGCATCCCGCTGGTCGCGCTGACCCAGCCGGAGTTCCTGCGCCCCGGCTCACCGTGGACGGGCGGCCTGGACCTGGCGGACTTCGGCGGCAGCGTCGTCGAGGCCGTGAAGAGCTTCGGCGCGTCCGCCCTCTCCCCGGTGCACGGCAACCCGCAGAACGGCCGCGTCGACGACCCCGACTACGTCCCGTTCACGACGAAAGCCCTGGTGGACGAGGCGCACGCGCACGGCCTGAAGGTCGTCCCGTGGACCGTGAACGACCCGGCGACCATGCACAAGCTGATCGACGACGGCGTGGACGGCCTGATCACCGACTACCCGGACCGCCTGCGCACCGTGCTCGCCGACCGCGGCCTCAAGCTGCCGAGGAAGCACACGATCAGGCGGTGACCCGGGAGTCGGTGAGCGGCAGGTCGTGCAGGCCCCGGATGACGAACTCGGCGCGGCGGCGCGGTTCGGCGGCCAGGGTGGCGGTCGGCAGCTTGCGGGCCAGGGAGGACAGCGCGGCTTGGACCTCGATGCGGGCCAGCGGTGCGCCCAGGCAGTAGTGGATGCCCATGCCGAAGCCCAGGTGCGGGTTGGGGTTGCGGGCGATGTCGAAGGTGTCCGGGTCGGTGAAGACCTCGGGGTCGCGGGCCGCCGCGCCCAGCAGCGCGGCGATCTTCTGACCCGGCTCCAGCCGGTGCCCGGCGATGGTCACCGGCTCGGTGGCGGTGCGTTCGAACAGTTGCAGCGGCGAGTCGTAGCGGATCAGCTCCTCGACCGCGGTGGGCAGCAGAGCGTGGTCGTCCACCAGGCGACGCCACTCGTGCGGGTGGTTCATCAGGGCTTGGACGCCGTTGCCGATGACGTTGACCGTGGCCTCGTGGCCTGCCATGAGCAGCAGCACGGCGGTCGCCACCAGCTCGTCCTCGGTCAGCTTCGCGCCGTCGGTGTCGGTGACCGCCACCAGGTCGGACACCAGGTCGTCACCCGGCGACACGCGCCGCAGCGCGATCAGCTCCCGCAGGTAGGCGACGAACTCCCCGGCCGCGTGCTCGGCCACCGCCTGCTTGTCCGCGGCCAGGTCGTACTCGTACATCTTCACGATCGCGTTGGACCACGGTTGCAGCAGCGGGCGGTCGCCGGCGGGCACGCCCAGCAGCTCGGCGATCACCTCGACCGGCAGCGGCGCGGCCACGTGGGACAGCAGGTCGGCCTGCCCCTCCGCGGTGATCTCGGCGACCAGCTCGTCCACCAGGCGGTCGGCGAGGTCGGTGATCCACGGCCGCAGCCGCTCCACGTGACCGCGGCCGAACGCGGCGGCCACCAGCCTGCGCAGCCGGCTGTGCGTGGGCGGCTCGTTCTCCAGCAGCGAGTTGCGGTGCAGCAGGTTGAACGACGTGAACCGGTCGACGGGCGTCACGTCGGTCCAGAGGCGGCCGAGCGACCGGTGCTTGAGCACGGCCGACGCCGCCGCGTGCGACACCGCCACGGCGACGCCCATGTCCTCGTGCCAGTGCACCCCGCCCTCCGCGCGCATCGCCGCGAACGCGGGGTACGGGTCCGCGATGAAAGCCGGGTCGTGCTGGTCGAAGGAGGCCACGGTGACGGACGGTAGGTCTTGAGCGCCACTCGCGTCCATCGGAGTGTGGTTGTTGTGTCAAACATTCAGCGATCTGTGACATGCAGTAGTCGAGTTGACCGCGCACGTGCACCGCTAGCAGCATCCCCGTCGTGTCACCTGAAGTCGTCGCCCACCGCGGCGCGTCCACCCTCCGGCCCGAGCACACCCTCGCCGCCTACGAGCTCGCCCTGCGGCAGGGCGCCGACGGCCTGGAGTGCGACGTGCGGCTCACCAAGGACGGCCACCTCGTCTGCGTGCACGACCGCAGGATCGACCGCACCAGCGGCGGCGTCGGCAGGGTGAGCGCGATGACGCTCGACGAGCTGCGCCGGCACGACTTCGGCAGCTGGCACGGCGGCGAGCCCGCCGAGGTGCTCACCCTGGACGCCCTGCTCGGCCTCGCCGCCGACCACGGCAAGCGGCTGTTCGTCGAGACCAAGCACCCCGTCCGGTCCGGGGGCCTGGTCGAGCGCAGGCTCGCCGAGGAGCTGGGCCGGCACCGGGTCGACGCGGTGATGATGTCGTTCTCCGTCTTCGCCGTGCACCGGTTCAAGAAGCTCAAGCCCGAGGTGCCCACGGTCCTGCTCTACGACCGGCTGTGGCCGAGGACCAAGCCCCACTTCGCCGACTACGCCGGACCGGGCGTTCACCTGCTCAGACGTCACCCGGACCGGGGACAGGGCGTCTACACGTGGACGGTGGACGACCCGGCCGACATCGCGTTGTGCCGCGAGCGCGGCGTCCGGTTCGTCGCCACCAACAACCCGGAGGAGACGCGCGGCCGGCTTGCGGATAACTTGACGCCCGACCAGCCCTGAGACCGAGGAGGCGCGCGGTGGCGAAGCGGACAGCCGTGAAGGACAAGCCGGCGGACGGCGTCAACCCGCGGCAGCCGTGCCCGTGCGGCTCCGGCAAGCGCTACAAGGCCTGCCACGGTTCGGCCGGCGGCGCGGCGGACGTGATCGTCTCCCGCCCGTTCCAGGGCCTGGCCGCCGAGGCGGAGCTGATCGCGCTGCGCGAGTTCGTGCCCTCGGCGATGGCGAAGCTGCCGCTGAAGGCCGACAGTCAGGCGGCCGGCTCCGGCCGCGAGATCACGCTGGCCACCGTGCTGCCGATGGCGGCGGCGGGCCTGGTCCGCGCGGACGGCACCGCGTTCGTCGGCCTGCAGGTGCAGACCCGGTCCGGTGACCTCAGCCGCGACCTGGCCCGCGCCGTGCAGTGGGCGCTGACCGCGAAGACCGGTGACGCCCTCGCGGTCGTCGGCCCGGACGACGGCTCCAACCCCGGCCGCCTGCAGGACCTGCTCGACGTCGACGCGACGTTGACCCCCGAGCTGCACACCGACTTCGCGTGGTGGCTGCCGCCGGACAACGAGCCGGCCGGCGAGGTCGCCCTGTCCCTGGAGCGCGCCAACGCCGCGATCCTGCCCACCGAGCGCCTCGACGCGCCCGGCGTGGCCGCCGCCTACTGGGTGGACGCGGGCGACAAGGCGCACCTGCGCTGGGTCCGCCCCGAGCCGGAGGAGACGCTGCTCGCGGCGCTCGCCCGGCTGACCGTGCGCGGCGAGCTGGACCTGGGCGAGGGCTCCCGGTACGCCGGGTCGTTCCGCGCGCACGGCCTGCTGGTCCCGGTGTGGGACCTGGACCGCGAGCTGCACTCCAGCGAGTGGGCGCCGGGCGCGGAAGCGTTGGGCAAGCGTTTGCAGGATGCCCTGACCAGCCTCGACGCCGAACCGCTGACCGAGGCGGAACGGCGGGCGCGCGACGGTCTGCGGGGACGGCAGATCACCCTGCGCTGAACCTGTCCACAGGTATCCCCAGCTTTGTCCACAGGTTCCTGTGGACAACTCAGGAGGCGGCGTGATCCTGCGGATCAGTTCGAAGGCGGACTGGCGGCGGGCCCGCGAGGACGGCGCGATCCCGCTCGACCTCGACGGGTTCGTGCACTGCTCGGACCCGGGCACGGTGCACCTGCCGGCCAACCGCCTGTACCCGAACCGGCACGACCTCGTGCTGCTGGTGATCGACCCCGGTGGACTGCCCGTGCTGTGGGAGCCGGGCGAGACCGAGGACGGCCCGTGGTTCCCGCACGTCTACGGGCCGATCCCGGCCGACTCCGTGGTGGCCGTGCACGAGTTCACGCCGGACGCCGACGGCGCCTTCCGGCCGTTGCCCGTTTTGTGACCTAGCACCGGGGCAACCGACAGCCCCTCTCGAACGTGTCCTCTCCGACGGTGGCCGAGGGGCCACCGCCGGAGGGGGTTTCCGAGGTGACCGCGGTCTTGCCGGGGGAGAGAGCCACCGATCGCGGTGGGGGGACGACGGCCGACTTCGCCGACTTCGTGCGGATGTCGTTGCCGGGCCTGTTGCGCTACGGCCACGCGTTGACCGGCAACCCGCACAACTCGGCCGACCTGGTGCAGACCGTGCTGGAGAAGGTCGGCTCGCGGTGGGCCGCCGTGCTGCGCAAGGGCGAGCCGCTGGCGTACGTGCGGCGGTCCATGGCGAACGCCAACACCAGCCGGTGGCGCCGCCGGCGGCGTGAGGACCTGGTGGCGGAGTTCCCCGACGCGGTGGCCGCGGCCGGGCACGACCGCCTGGAGCACGAGCCGCTGTGGCAGGCGTTGCGCGCGCTCCCGCCGCGTCAGCGCGCCGTGGTGGTGCTGCGCTTCTACGACGGTCTGTCCGAGGCCGAGATCGCCGACACCCTCGGCGTGTCCCCGGGCACGGTCAAGAGCCAGAACAGCAAGGCGATGGCGACCTTGCGCGCACGACTGGGGGACTCGGCGTGAACCTCGAGGAGGAGCTGGGCCGGCTGCTGAACGACGACCGGCTGGACGTGCGGGCCAGGCCGGACGCGACCGAGGTGGTGGTGACCGGCGCCCGTCGGGTGCGTCGCCGCCGGACCGCCGTCGTGGGCGCGGTCACCGCGGTCGCGCTGGTGGCGAGCGGGTGGGGCGTGACGGCGCTGGGCGGCTCGCTGAGCCTGCCGTCCGTCGACCCGGCCGTGCTGCCGACCACCACCACCACCACGACGTCCACTGGTGGGGTGACCGCGGCGCCGCCACCGCACACCGTGGTGGAGACGGTGACCGTGTCGGTGACGAAGGAGCAGGCGCGTCCGAACGTGGGGTACGGCGCGGTGAAGTTCGGCATGACCGAGCAGGAGGTGACCGCCACCGGTCTGGTGACCCGGGCACCCGGTGGCGAGTGCGCGGCGTTCACCTGGACGAGCGACCCGGGTATCGCGAACGCCGTGCTCGTGGCGCGTGGCCGGGGGGTCGTGCGGATCGAGCTGCCCGCGACCGGCACGACGTCGAAGGGGATCGGCGTCGGGTCGACGCTGGAGCGGGTGAAGGCGGAGTACCCGACGGGGCAGCAGGCCTACGGGGGCGGCTCCTACGACGTGGTCATGCCGGGTGACGTCGCGTGGAAGTACGTGTTCGCGCTGGACGCGGAGCGGGTTGTCGGGATTCGGATGCAGCGGCTCGGCGCCGACTGCGCGCAACAGGGGGAACAGCGATGAAGGTCATGGGTGTGGTGCTGGCGGTCGCGGGACTCGCGCTGGTCGGCTGCACGGGGGAACCGGCCGCGTCGAGCGGTCCGTCGTCGACGTCGTCCGCGGCCACTGCGCCGAGCACGTCGTCGGTCGCGCCGACCGCGGTCACGGTGCAGTCGACGGTGACGAGCACCGTGGTCGAGACCGTGGTGGTGGACACGACGCCGGTCCTGAGCCACACCGGGTTCGGCGCCATCGAGCTCGGCATGACGCGTGAGGAGCTGGTGGCGACCGGCCTGGTGGGCGAGCCGGTGTCGCGGATGAGCGCCCAGTGCGACGTGTACGAGTTCAAGTCGGGCAGCGGCACCGCCTGGGTCCAGGGCGGCGAGGGCGTCATGGCGATCATCGTGAAGTACGGCGCCACCACCGCCGAGGGCCTCCCGGTCGACATCAGCCCGGTCGACCCGCGGGTCGCGCGGACCTACCCGGGTGGTGAGGCGGGCCCGAACGGCTACGCGGTGCGGGTCGAGGACGGCGTGTCCTACTTGCTGCACGGCGCCACCGCGCTCACCCGTCGGGGTCAGGCCTGCTTCAACTGATCGTGGCAGCGGGTGGCGGCGAGCGGGAGGATGGGCGGATGAAGTGGCTGGTCGTGTCGGCGGTGCTCCTGCTGCTGACCGCCTGCGAGTCGTCCGCGCCGCAGGCCGTGCCGCCCGTCACGAACGTCAGCGCGACGTCCGGGGCGGGTGGCGGGGCCGTGCTCGACGCCCGCGGCATCGGCGCGGTGCGGCTGGGCATGACGGTGGCGGAGCTGGAGGCCACCGGGGAGGTCGGCGGCGACGTGACCAGGCCCGAGTTCTCCTGCTCGATCCGCGAGCTGAAGACCGCGCGGGGCTGGGTCGGCCTCCAGGACGGCGTGGTGGTGGAGATCCGGGTCGAAGCGGGTGGTCGCACGCCCGAGGGCCTGCGCATCGGCGACTCGCGGGCGCGCATGCACGAGGTGTACCCGGGCGTGGAGCAGTACCCGCACGGCTTCATCCGGCAGCTGGACGCCGAGACCGGCTACAAGTTCTTCTTCGAGAACGCGGGCGACACGCTGACCGGCATCGGCCTCGTCCGGGCCGACCGGGGGTGCCTCACCTGAGCACCCCCTGTCTTGAGCACCCTGTCTTGAGCTCACCGCCCCTGAGCACGCAGCGACGCCCGCCACCGCGGAGGTGACGGGCGTCGTTCGCTGTCGGCGGGCCGGGCCTACAGGGCGCCGCCCGCGGCGCGCGGCGTGCCGTTGTCGGCTTCCTCGCCCACGTTCTCGCGGGTCAGGAACGTCTCCACGTGGAACAGGTTGCCGTCGGCGCGGTCGATCACGGTGAGCAGCGTGCTCATCGACGCGACCTCCTCCACCTGCTCCTTCAGGAACCACTGGAGGAACTGCTCGCCGATGTAGTCGCCCTCGTCGCGGGCCGTCTTGGCGAGCGCGACGATCTGCTCGGTGACCTTCTTCTCCTGCTCCAGCGCGAGCGCGACCGGCTCGCGCGGCGCGGTGAAGTCGTTGCGCACGTCGTCCACACCGGGAATGGCCACCGGCAGTCCGTTGTCCATCAGGTACTGCACGATCATCATCGCGTGGTTGCGCTCTTCCAGCGACTGCTTGTAGAAGTGCGAAGCGAGCCGCGGCAGGTCGCTCGCGTCGAACCAGACCGCGATGGCCACGTACTGCTGCGAGGCCGTGAACTCGTTGCGCACCTGCTCCTGAAGCAGGTCGTGGAACTTCGAGGAACGCGCACCGGTGATTTTCTTCAAGTTGACAGCCATGCTCGAAGAATACCCGATAGAGTGGATTTCATGCATTAAAGGCAAGGCTTCACGAACTTTAGGAAAGGGTTGCCGAAGAAAGCTTAGGCAACCCTCCCCGGTCGGTCAGACCAGCGGCGCGCGGTCGATCGGGCACGACATGCAGCGCGGGCCGCCGCGACCGGAGCCCAGCTCGGAGCCGCTGATCCGGATCACCTCGACGCCCGCGTCCTCCAGCCGCGCGTTCGTCTCCACGTTCCGCTCGTAAGCCACCACCAGACCAGGTCCGACGGCCAGCGTGTTGTTGCCGTCGTCCCACTGCTCGCGTTCCGCGGTCACCGGGTCGAGCCCGGTGTCGATCACGCGCAGCTTCTCGATGCCCATCGCGTCGGCCGCCGCCTCCAGGAACGGCCGCCGGTCCTCGACCACGACGCCGCCCGCGCCGTCGGACCGCACGGGGAACGCGAACAGGTTGTCCCGCACCGCCGGGTACATCACCACGGCGTCCCGGTCGACCATCGTGCACACCGTGTCCAGGTGCATGGTGGCCCGCTCCTGCGTGATCGGCACCGCCAGCACGGTGTGCGCGAGGCCGTCGGCCAGCGCGGACCGGGCGAACGACTCCGCGCCCGCGGGCGTGGTCCGCTCGCCGACGCCGATCGCCAGCACGCCCGGCGCGAGCAGCAGCACGTCACCGCCCTCGACCGGCGCGGAGTGCGCCCCGTACGCGCGGCCGGTCCTGCGGAAGCGCGGGTGGTAGGCGTAGATCAGGTCCGTCAGCGCGGTCTCCCGGTCGCGCGCGGGCAGCGCCAGCGACGTGATCGCGACCCGGTCGCCGACCCACACCGACGAGTCGCGGGTGAACAGCAGGTTCGGCAGCGGGTCGACCGCGAAGTCGATCGGGTGGTGCATCTTGCGCACCAGCGACGCGCCCTCGGCGGCGGGCAGCTCCTCGAACGTCATGCCGGTCATCAGCGCGGTGGCGAGCTGGTCGGGGCCGATCGAGGCCAGGTGCGAGCGCAGCGCGTCGGCCAGGTCGATGCCGAGCCGCCGCTCGTTGACCGCGCTGTGGATGCCCGCGATCCGGGCCCGGTCGTCGTGCAGCGCGTCGACCAGCAGGTCCGCCAGCAGCAGCACCTCGACGCCGCGCCCGCGCAGCAGCTCGGCGAACGCGTCGTGCTCCTCCTGCGCCCGGTCGACCCACGGCACGCCGTCGAACAGCAGCTGGTCGTTGTTGCGCGGGGTGAGCCGCTTGAGCTCGGCGCCGGGACGGTGCAGCAGCACCGTGCGCAGGGGGCCGACTTCGCTGTCGACGCGGGGCGCCGCTGCCGGCTCGCCGTCGGTGGACGCGGTCTGGGCGATGTGCGCAGTCACGGATCGAGGGTAACCCGAGGTCGGTCGGATCAGCAGCTCTGAGTGGGCCGTTCCAGCGAAACTCGATCGTATGGTGGCTTCAGAACGGCGATTCGTTGTGCAATTGGCACACTTGACGTTGTGAACGTTGCGTTGTGAGGTGGACTACCGGTCCAAGGGTGCGGTTGCGGGATGATCGTGTTCTACCGGGGAGGATCAGTGGCGGACTTACGCTTGTTCATCGACGCGCCGGGCAACCCCGCCTCGGCGACGACCCAGTTGCTGCAAGAGCTGGTCAGGGGCGCGAGGGTCGACGCGCGGCCCGCGCCGGCCGCGTCGCCGGAGGGCTCCAAGAGCGGCGCGGGCGCGACCGTCGCCGAGCTCGTGCTCAACGGCGCGCTGCCCGCCGCGGTGGCCGCCGCCGTCGCCTCCGTGGTCACGTCGTTCGTGCAGCGCGGCAGCGCGCGCAAGGTGACGATCAAGACCCGGGACGACGAGATCACCGTCGAGGGCGTGGACGCCCGCTCGCAGAAAGCCCTGCTGGAGGCGTGGCTGCGCGAGCACGAGGGCGAGGGGTGAGGTGGGCCGGCACGCGCTGTTGGTGGCGACCGGCGAGTACGACGACGTGCGGCTGAGCCGGCTGCGCGCGCCGGAGCAGGACGTGGAGCGGCTCGCCGCCGTGCTGGAGGACCCCGACGTCGGCGGGTTCACCACGGTCGAGGTGCTGCGGGACCGCACCGACCACGAGATCCGGCGCGCGGTCGAGGAGGTGCTCGCGCCGCGCGAGGCCGACGACCTGGTGCTGCTGTACTTCTCGTGCCACGGCCTGACCACGGCCGCGCGGCGGCTGTACTTCGCCGCGTCGAACACCGTGCAGGACCGGCCCGCGGGCACCGCGATCCCCCGCTCGTTCCTCAACGAGCAGCTGGAGGACTGCCGGGCGTCCGGCCGGGTCCTGGTGCTGGACTGCTGCTTCAGCGGCGCGTTCGTGGAGGGGTTCAAGGCGGGCCCGACGGACGTGCTCGACGACGTCGGCGAGGGCTACGTGGTGATGACCGCGTCCAACGCCTACGAGTACGCGTTCGAGCAGGACTCGCTGTCGTTGGACGCGCCGCTCGCGTCGCTGTTCACCGACGTGCTGATCGAGGGCCTGGCCGGCGGGGCCGCCGACCTCGACGGCGACGGGTGGATCGACGTCGACGAGCTGTTCAGGTACGCGCGGGCCGAGGTGCGCGCCCGGCGTCCCGACCAGACGCCGCAGTTCTTCGCGCACGGCTCGTCGCAGCCGCTGCGGATCGCGCGGGCCGGCGGCGCTCCGGGGCGTCGGCCGCGCGGCACGGCGTCCTACACGTCCGGGCAGCTGTTGGTGGCGCGTGGTTTCCGGGCCGCCGCCGAACCGGTGTGCCGGACGTTGGGGCCGATGGGGCGGCGGTCGGTGGTGTTCGTGGACGGGCGGCCGGTGGAGCTGGCCGACGCGTCGGCGATCGTGGACGCGTTCCAGCCGGACGACCCGCGGGACCGGCTCGGCGCGGCGTACGTGCGCGACCTGGTGCTGGAGGTGCGGCGCGAGGCCGGTGACGGCGCGGCGTCGGCGGTGGCCGTGGCGCGCGGCGCGATCGGCGGGCTGGTCGACGCGATGCGCGACGGGCACCACCCGGTGCGGCTGATGCGCGGCGTCACGGCCGCCGCCGCCCGGGCCGCCGCGCTGGTCGACGAGGCGACGCGACCGCTGGCCCCGGCCGAGCTGCCCGCGCTGGCCACCGCCGCCTCGGGCGACGCCGGGATCGGCGCGCTGGTCGGCGCCGTGGCCGCCCGGACCGGGTGGCGCGGGCCCGTCCTGGTGGAGGAGGGCCGGCGGTTCGAGCCGGAGTTCGAGGTCCACCGCGGCCTGCGCCTGGACCGCGGGTACGCGTCCAGCCAGTTCGTGACCGACATCGCCGGCCGCGCGGCGGTGTCAGAGGACGCGTGGGTGCTGCTGACCGCCGGCCCGCTGACCGGCGTCGAGCGGATCCTCGACCGGGTGGACCTCGGCGGGCGCCCGCTGCTGGTGGTGTGCGAGGCGCTGCCGCACGCGGAGCTCGCCGAGCTGCTGAAGATCGCGCAGGCGCGGGACGTGGTCGCGGTGACCGCCGGGCCCGACGAGCTGGAACGGCTCCAGGGCGTGGTCGGCGGCACGGTCCACTACCCGTACTGGGGCAACGACCCGGTGCTGCTGTCGTCGTTGGGCCGCGCGGCGAAGGTCGTGGTGACCGAGCAGGACACGGTGGTGCTGGCCGGGCCCGCGGCGACCGAAGACGACACCGCCGTGCTCGTCCGGGCCGCCGCCGGCGACGTGGCCCGGGTGCGGCGCGCGGTGCGCGCCGTGGACAGCGCCGTGCGCGACGGCGTGCTCCGCGGTGGTGGTGTCGGCCTGGCCGAGCTGGGCGCCCGCCTGGCGCGGGACGCCACCGGCACGCCGGAGGAGGTCGCCGGCTGGCAGGCCTTCGCCGCGGCCCTGGCGGAACCGGCGGCCCGGATCGCCGAGAACGCCGCCCTCCCCGTCGCCGACCTGGACCCGGCCCTGCTCGACCCGGCCGGCGTCGCCCACACCGTCATCACCGCCGCCGCCCGCACCACCTCCCGCTTCCTCCTCGTCCACTGACCACACCGCGTGTCCTACGTCCGGAACACCCGTGTCCTACCTTCGGAACACCCGAGTTGAACGCTCAGGCGATGAACCGCACGTCCGGGTGCTGTGGCGAGCCGCCCCGGAACAGCCTCCCGTCCCGCCCCTTCAGGTGAAGGTCGAAGTGCAGGTCCCGCTTCCACCCCCGTTGGCTCACCCAGAAGTCCGCCCACGTCGGGTCGAACTCCGGCGTCAGGTGCGAGTGCTCGACCCGCCCGTCGCCGGGTCCACGAAGTCCGCGCCCACCAGCACGAACGGCCGGTCCAGCCCGCGCGTCACGACCTCGCCCGGCCGGCGCTCCGCGCCGGAGCCGTACGACAGGGCGCCGTCCACGTTGATCCCGGCGTCGATCCGCCGGTCGTGCACCATCGTCTCGCCCGCCGTGAACCCGCCGTACGAATGGCCGAACATGCCGACCCGCGACAGGTCCAGCGCCCGGCCGAGACCCCGCGGCAACGGGTCCCGCTCCGCGTCCGGGTTGTGCCCGCGCGCGATCGAACCCAGCTGGTCGAGCACGAACCGGGTGTCGGCCACCCGCGCGTCGAGCGCGGTCTTGGACCAGGTCGGGTCGTCCTCGTCGCCCATCGGCGGCTCGACCCGGCCGTCCACCGGGAACTCGACCGCGAGCGACTCGTGCGTGTGCGACATCGAGACGACGACGTACCCGCGGCTCGCCAGGTCGTCGGTGAGCCCCGCGCTCAGCTCCCGCGCCGGCCGGGACGTCGAGCAGCTCCGGTTCCGCCGCTTCCCGGTCGACGGCCGCCGCCACCCCCGAGGTCATCCACGGCGCGCGTGCGCCGCCCGAGCCGTGCGCGGGGTATGTGACGGTGCCATCACCTCCCGGTCCCGCGCGGGCTGCCACGGGTCCGGCCGCCGGTCGATCAGGTGCAGCTCCGCCGTGCCGACGGCGTGGTGGCCGGTCAGCTCGGGCATGGCGATCCGCACGCCGGCGCCCGCCGCTGCCGGCGTAGCCGAGCCGAGAGCCACCGGGCCGAGAGCCGTTGAGCCGAGAGCCACGGCGGCCGCGACGGTGAGCGCTGTGGTGCGCGTCCAGGTTCCCCCTCTTGTCAGGTCACCTGATGCTGTCGGGTGGCGTCGTCGCCACGCGTCCGCCTCGCGGTTGATCGGCCGTACCCCGCGCGGTGGACTCAGGGCAACCAGGACACGTGACCGCGCACCAGCGTGTAGCCGACGAACGCGACCACGTCGAGCAGCGCGTGCGCCACGACCAGCACCCACAGCCGGTTCGTGCGCTGCCACACCTTGCCGAACACCAGCCCCATCACCACGTTGCCGATGAACCCGCCGAACCCCTGGTACAGGTGGTACGAGCCGCGCAGCACCGCGCTGGCCAGCAACGCCGTGTTCTCCCGCCACCCGAGCTGCCGCAGCCGGGTGATGAAGTACCCGACGACCAGCACCTCCTCCGCCCACGCGTTGCCGATGGCGGACAGCACCAGCACCGAGCTGCGCCACCACGAGGAGTCCAACGCGGACGGCAGCACGGCCAGGTTCAGCCCCAGGTTCCACGCGACCAGGTAGAAGACCAGCCCCGGGATGCCGATCACGGCTGCCAGCCCGAGGCTGCCCAGCGCGTCCGGCCCGATCCGGGTGCGGTCCAGGCCGAGCGCCTTCAGCTTGATGCCGCCCTGCCACAGCAGGTACAGGCCCAGCCCGCCCCACGCGGCCAGCTGCACGACGCCGAGCAGCTGCGCGATCAGGTCCAGCAGGTCGAACCGCGCCTGCGGGACGTTGATCGCGACCTTCTGCTCGTTCAGCGGCACGGGTTGGAGCAGGCTGTCCAGCAGCCGCACCAGGCTGCGCGCCCCGGACAGCCCGAGCGTCACGGCGAAGACGAGCAGCAGCTCCAGCCGGTAGCCGCGGCGCGTCCGGGCGTCGAGGTCTGCGATCACGGCGCTTACGGTAACCGCGCGGGCGTCACCGGCGTTGCGCCAGGAAGGGGCAGCCCATCAGGCGGCGCAGCTCCACGGCCAGCTCCTGCGCCGTGCCCACCGGGCGGGAGAACGCGATCCGCACGTCGTGGTCCTCGTCCGCCATCTCCACCCGCAGCCGCAGGCCGAAGCGGTCCAGGCCGAGCGGGCGCACGTGGCCGCCCCGCAGGTCGGTCGGCAGGTGCTGGGCGAGCAGGCCCACCACGTCCCGGTGCGACAGCTCCAGGTGCCGCAGCCAGTGGTCCTCGTGCGCGGCGAACGGGTCCGGCTCCGCCTGCGCGAACAACTCCGGCCGCAACGACGTGGTGCCCTCGGCGTCGGCCACCACCAGCGACGCGGGCGACAGCCGCAGCGCTGACGCGCCGTGCCCGACGTCGAGCAGCCGCGGGTCCGGACGCGCCTCGGCGACCTCGACGGTCGCCTCGCGCGCCTCGACGGGCGTGAGCGTGCGCAGCCAACCGGTGATCCACAGCAGGCCGCGGACCGGCTCGCGCAGCTGCACGGGCGCCTGGTCGGCCAGTTCCAGCATCGCGGTCACCTCGGCCTCGCGCGCGGCCTCGACCAGCGGGTGCCCGTCGGGCAGCACGAGCGTCGCGTCACCGTTCGGGTGAACGTGGTGGAGCACCGGCGTGATCCGGTTCTCCGTGCCGCCGGAGGGCAGCAGGGCCGCGCGCCCACCGCGGGCGGCGATCGTGCGGGCCCGCTCCGCCGGATGCGGCGCCGGCGGTCGACGTGTCTCGTTCACCCGCTCACCTCCCCAACTTAGGGCAGCCTAACTTGACGAAGCCCGTGGCGGTAGTCCCACGTCCGGCTTACCGCGGCTCGCCGCGGGCCCGCGTGGTTCACGCAGGTTAGGGGGTCGGGCACGGCCCTGCCGAACGGGTCGGCGCACCGGGCGCCCGCGACGCCCCCGTCGAACGGCGGAACGGTCCGGTTGGCCGATTCGGCGGCCCGCGCGATCGTCGTAACCTTGGCTCGCCTGGCGGAGGTGGCTCGTGGTCGTGCCGAACAAGCCGTCCACCGGGGGCGCGGCCCTCGACGACCGGTGGACCCGGTACTGCGTGGAGATCGCCGGTCGGCGGGCGTTCGGCTGGGTCGTGGTCGGCGCGCTCGCGTTCCTCCTGCAACTCGCCCTGATCTTCGTGGTCGAGGTGTCGTCCTCCCTGCCGCTCCTGCTGCTGCTGTTCTCCGCGCTGGTGCTCGGCCACGGGCTCACCCGGCGGCCGGCGCTGCCCGAGGCGCTCGGCGAGCACGCCTGGGTCTACGTGCGCGTCCACTGGCGCGGCGGGCTGCTCGTCGTGCACGGACCCCGGCCGCTCGTGCTGGACGTGAGCGCCGGACCCGTCGTGCGCGGGCGGATCAACCGGCACCGGCGGGCGTGGGTCGTCGCACCCGACCGCGCCGGGAACACCGTGGTCACGTTCCGGGGCGTGCCGAAGCTCTTCCCGGCGAAGGTCGTGCGGCGATGAGTTTGCTGATCATCTATTCGGTTACCCCCGGAGGGGACATCTGGTTTGCTGGGAGCGGTGGTGGGCGAGGCTTGGGTGGACAAGTGCCTGACCAGTGCGGATCGCCGCGCGGTCGGGTTCGTCGGGCTGGCGTTGTTCGCCTTGCTGACGTTGTGGGTCGTGTCGGAGTGGGTCGGGTCGCGCTGGGTGTTCCTCCTCACCCCGCTGTGCGTCGAGTTCGCCGTGCCCGGGCTGCGGCACTTCTTCTCGCGCCGTTCCCTGCGGCGGCTGCTCGACACCTACCCGCGGCACGCCGTCTCGGTGCACTTCGTGCCGGGGCGCACGCGCGTCGGGCGGCAGACCTACCTGGAGACGGCGGGCTCCGACCGGACGTTCCTGCGGCTGGCCGAGATCCCCGAACGCGTCCGCGAGAACATCCACCGCGGCGGCCGGGTGTGGCTCGCCGGGCCCGACCCGCGCGGCCGGGCGGCCGTGCTGACCCGCGGCGCGCCGTTCATGACGCTGGGCCGGGTCGTCATCCGCTGAGGGGCGGTCGTTCGTCGACGGCCGCCACCCGTCGACCGGTGGTCAGCGACCCACCGGGATGCCGCTCTGCTCGGCCCACGCGGCGACGTCCTCCCGCCGCAACGCCGTGGCCAGCAGGTCGGGGAACCGGTCCGGGGTGCAGGCGAACGCGGGCGCGCCCAACTCCGACAGCTTCGCGGCCAGCTCGTGGTCGTAGGCGGGCGTGCCGCTGTCGGACAGCGCGAGCAGCACCACCACCGTCACCCCGCTCTGCACCAGCTCCCGCACCCGCCGCTGCAACTCCCGCGCCACACCACCCTCGTACAGGTCGCTGATCAGCACCACCACCGTGTCCGTCGGGCGGCGCACCAGCGACTGGCCGTAGGCGACGGCGCGGTTGATGTCCGTGCCGCCGCCCAGCTGGGTGGCGAACAGCAGGTCGACCGGGTCCTTGAGCTGCTCGGTCAGGTCGACCACCTCGGTGTCGAACACGACCAGCTTCGTGTCGACGGCCTTCAACGAGGCCAGCGACGCGCCGAGCACGGCGGAGTACACGACCGACTCGGCCATCGAGCCGGACTGGTCGACCAGCAGGATCACGTCCCGCAGCGACGCCTGGCGGCTGCGCCTGCTGTTGCCGACCAGGTCCTGCACGATCACCGTGCGCTGGTCGGGCTGGTAGTGGCGCAGGTTCTTGCGGATCGTGCGGTTCCAGTCCACGTCCGACAACCGCGGCCGGCTCGTGCGGCGGGACCGGTCGATCGCGCCGTGCACCGCGGCCAGGAGCCGGTCGGCGAGCTTGCGCTCGATGTCCTCCACCACCTTGCGCACCACGGCCCGGGCGGTCTCGCGGGTGCGTTCCGGGATGGCGCGGGAGAGGGAGACCAGCGTGCCGACCAGGCTCACGTCCGGCTCGACGCCCGACAGCAGCTCGGGTTCCAGGAGCAGCTGGCGCAGCCCCAACCGCTCGACGGCGTCCTTCTGCATCACCTGGACGACCGAGCTGGGGAAGTACGTGCGGACATCGCCCAGCCACCGGTGCAACACCGGCGACGACCCGCCCAACCCGGCGCCGCGCTTGCCCCCGGCGTCCACCGGGTCCCCGCCGCCGTACAACCCGGTCAACGCCGAATCGCGCCGCTGGTCGTCCTCCCCGAGGGCCCCGAGGTCCCCCGCCGCGCCGCCCAGCAACAAGCGCCACCGCCGCTGCCGCTCGACCGCGATATCCTGCGTCACGCGAACACCTGCCCGTCCCGGCCACCCCAAGGCCCTCGGTCACACCATCGGGTGATCATCGCCCGACAATGTACGGAAACACTGTTACCGCCCCTCGGTTAACACCATGAGGAGCCCCGACCAACCACCACCCGTCCCACCCCGGCAGGCCCGTCACGTCACGCGCCCGCCCCCAGCAGATCGCGCACGTGGCCGACCAGACGTGCCGCGAGCTCTTCGTCCCACTCGCCCACCGCCACCGCGCCACCCGCCGCCGTGCCCTTGACCCGGTCGCCGAGCATCCGGCGCTCCGCCGGGCTGAAATCGCCCACCGCGCGGCGCAGGAGCGGCAGCGCGGCGGCGAAGTCCGCGCCGGACAGGCCCGTCAGCCACTCGTCCACGACGCCGAACAGGCGCGGATCGGCGGTGAGCAGGGCGGCCGAGCCGCGCAGGAAGCCCGCCACGAACGCGGTCGCGCCCGCGGCCAGCGAGACCGCGCGGTGCAGGCGCGTGGCGACCTCGTCGGAGTCCAGGGCGCCCGTCTCCCACAGCAGACGCGTCGCGCGGCCGGTCGGCAGGCCGTGCGCGTCGGGCATCGCGACCAGCGACTTCAGCGCGCGCTGCCACGTGTCGCGGTGCTCGTCGTCCGCGGCCAGGCGGACCGCGTCGTCCGCGCCCTCGACCGCCTTGACCGCGCGTTCCGCCGTGTCCTCGTCCACGCCCCGGCACGCGAGCGGCAGACCCACCGCGCCGCGCGCGAGCAATCCGTGCAGGGCAACGCGAAGCAGCTCCGGGTCCGTGCCCCGCACCGAGCCGTAGCGGACGGTGGTCGCCAGGTCCGGCAGGGCCGCCAGGAGTTCCAGGGCGTCGGTCGCGGCGGCGGCGCAGCGGTCCAGCGCCCGCCGGGCCGCGGCGACGGCCTCCGGGATCTCGCAACCCACGGCCTCGCTCAACGCCTCGGCGGCGTCGACGACCCGGGTGGCCTCGGCGGCACGGGCGACCAGCACGGTCCGCGCGGCGGCCTCGACCGTCGTGCCGTGCCGCGCCGCGACGGCCAGCGCGACCGCGAACTCCGGCCGCCAGTGCAACTGCCAGGCCTCGGCGAACGTGCCCAACGTCCGGGTCGTGTCCGGCGTGCCCCACGGGACGTCGAGAACCACCAAGCGCCGCAACAACTTCGAGCGCTCACGATCGGTGTCCTTGCGCAGGTCGAAGCGCATCGGCTTGACCGCCGCACCGGCCGGCATGCGCAGGCGCCGCTGCAACCGCGCCAGGTCCGCGGCCAGCGGCGACGTCGGGACGTCGTCGCCCACCTCGCCCAACCGCTCACCGACCACCAACTGCTCGTGCACCAGGCGGAGCGGGGTCGCGTCACCGCCGCACAACACCGCCAGCGACGCCTCCATCACCTCCGACAACCCCGGCGACGGCCGCCCGCGCATCGCCGCCAACGCGTCCGCCAGCCGCACCGCCTCCACCGCGCTCGCCGTCGACGCGGGCAGGTCCTCCGCCCGCAACACCGCGCACGCCTTCGCGAACCAGCGCGGCACGGCGTCGCCGCGTTCGGCGCACTCCCACAGGTGCGCGTACCAACCCGGCGAAGCGACACCCGCGCCGTACCCGGACGACGCGGCCAGCCGACCGTGGCTCCACGGCACCCAGGTGCCCGAGATCTTCTTGCGCGGCAAGCCCTTCAGCGCCGCGGCGTCGACCGACGCGGGCGGCAGGGTGCGCAGCGCGGGCACGTGCCACGCGCCGGCCACCACCGCGATCGGACCCTCGACGTCCTTCAACGCCTGCCGCACGTTCTGCCGCATCGCGGCTTCCCGGCGCAACGTGCGGGCGTCCACCTGGTCGGCGAACTCCTCCCGCAACGCGCCCATCGCCTCCGCGACCGCCTCGGCCAGGTCACGCGGGTCGGTGTGGTGCTCGACCACGTCCTCCCACCAGCGCTCCGGGTCGTCGAAACCCGCCGCCTCCGCCAGCGTGCCGAGCGGGTCGAGCGCCGCTCTCGGGGAGCCGGGGGAACCGGCGGAATCGGGTGCCTCGGAGGGGTCGGGCGCGTCGGGCGTCTCCGGGTCGGCCAGGGAGGCGGCGGCCGGCAGGTCGAAGAACCGCACCGGCACACCGTGGGCGTGCGCCCACGTCATCGCCCGCCACTCCGGCGAGAACTCGGCGAACGGCCAGAACGCGGCCCGCGCCGGCTCCGCCTCGTCGTGCAGCAGCAACGCCACCGGCGGCGTCAGGTCCGGCACGTGCGGCAACAAGGCGTCACCCTCCGGCGGTCCCTCGATCAGGACCACCTCCGGCCGCAGAGCCGCCAACGCCGCCGCGACCATCCGCGCCGAACCCGGACCGTGGTGCCGGATCCCGAGCAGCGTCACCCGGTCGGGCAAGGGCTGGTCGCGTGCCATCAGCCCACCAGGTCCTGGCACGCCCGGTACAGGTCACGCCACTCGACGCGCTCCTTCACCACCGCCTCCAGGTACTCCTGCCACGCCGCCGCGTCCGACACCCGGTCCTTCACCACCGCGCCGAGCAGGCCGGACGCCAGCTCGTCGGCGGTGATCGAACCGTCGCCGAAGTGCCCGGCCAACGCCATGCCGCTGGTCACCACCGAGATCGCCTCGGCCGTCGACAGGCTGCCGCTCGGCTTCTTCAGCTCCGTTCGGCCGTCCACAGTGGACCCGTTGCGCAGCTCGCGGAAGATCCGCACCACCCGGCGCACCTCCTCCAGCGCCGGCGGCTCGGCGGGCAGCTGCAACGCCCGGCCCAGCTGGGCGGCGCGCGCCGACACGATCTGCACCTCGTCGTCCTCGGTCGCGGGCGGCGGCAGCACGACGGTGTTGAAGCGGCGGGCGAGCGCCGACGACATCTGGTTGACGCCCCGGTCGCGGTCGTTCGCGGTGGCGATCACGGTGAAGCCGGGCACCGCCTGCACCTGGATGCCCAGCTCGGGGACCGGCAGCGTCTTCTCGGACAGGATCGTGATGAACGAGTCCTGCACCTCGGCGGGCATCCGGGTCAGCTCCTCCACCCGGACGACCGCGCCCTCCCGCATCCCGGTCATCACCGGGCTCGCCACCACCGCCGCCTCGGACGGGCCCTCGGCGATCAGCCGCGCGTAGTTCCAGCCGTAGCGGACCTGGTCCTCGCCCGTGCCAGCGGTGCCCTGCACGACCAGCGTCGAGTTGCCGCTCACCGCCGCCGCGATGTGCTCGGACAGCCACGACTTCGCCGTGCCGGGCACGCCCACCAGCAGCAACGCCCGGTCGGTGACGAGCGTGCCGACGGCGATCTCGACCAGCCGCCGGTCGCCGACGTACTTCGGGGTGATCACGGTGCCGTCCGGGAGCCTGCCGCCGAGCACGTAGGTGACCACCGCCTGCGGCGACATCCGCCACCGCGGCGGCCGGGGCCGGTCGTCCGCCGCCGCCAGGGCCGCGAGCTCGGCGGCGTACTGCTGTTCCGCGGCGGGCCGCAGCACGGTTTCGGTGGTCACTGGCTTTCCTCCCGGTGGTTGAACGCCTCGCGCAGCTGCATGCGCAGGCGCAGGACGTCGAGTTCGACGGTGTGCTCGGGCCAGCGCTCGGTGATGCGGGCCCAGTTCGCGCCGAGGACCTCGGCGTCACCCCTGGCCAGCAGCACCGCGGGCGGCCGGCCGGCGCGCCACCGCGGGTCACGCATCCCGACGTAGCGGTCGAGCAGGTCCGCGGTGGCCCGCGCGCCCCACGGCGCGGGCAACTGCGAGCACGCGTGGTCCAGCAGGTCGTAGTTCCACTGCCGCGACACCTCGACCACGGTGCGCGCGGCCAGCTCGGCGGGCAGGCCGCCGAGCATCTCCAACTGCTCCATGCCGGTCAGCGACCGGGTCGCCGCGACGGCCCACGGCCGGGCGTCGTCGGCCAGCCTCAGGTTCTGCGCCACGCCTCGCAGCAGCGCGCTCGCCCACGGCCCGCGCGCGAGTTCGGCGGCGGCGCCCTCGTCGTCGGTGTCCAGCCGACCGGTCCAGTGCTGCGGCGGCACGCTCGCCGCCGCACCCCGCAACCGACCCGCGACACCCGCCTCGGAACCGTCTTTCAGCAGGTCACGGGCCTCTTCCGGCTCAGGCGCGGTCTCGGCCCACAGCTCCTCGGTCTGCACGTCGAACCCGTCCGCGGTCAGCCACAGGCCGCGGTGCAGGCGTTCGGCGGCGCGTTCGGCCAGGTGGGAGGTGGGCAGGGTGCGCAGCAGCCGCAGCGCTTCGTCGTGCACGCCGATCGCGCGGTCGTCCAGCGCGCGTTCGAGGAGCGGTTCGTCGTCCGGGCCGAGGTTCGCCTCCAGGGCGCTGACCAGCACCTGGCGGTCGGTGGCGCGGCGCTGGATTTCGAACTGCGCGGCCAGGAACGCGCGCGTCCCCGCCGGATCCTGGTTGCGCGCGCGGCGCAGGGCGGCGAGGCGGGACGTGCCGGGCAGGTCGAGGGCCTGGTCGAGGTCGATCTCCTCCGCGACCACGCCGGTCGCGGCCCAGGCCCAGGCCGGGCGGATGCCCGCCAGCCACCGGCCGCGAGCGCCGAGGACGGCGGACACGGCGGGGCGCAGGCCGGGGTGCGCGGTGCCCAGTCCCAGCAGCGCGGGCAGCTCGCGGTGGTCGGCGACGACGCGGGCCGACTTGGCCATGCCGCACCACTCCGTCAGCAGCACCTGGTCGTCCAGGGCCAGGATCTGGACCAGCACGGACCTGGCCGGCGGGTGGGCGCGCACGTCGTCGGAGGCGGGGGCGGCGGGGAGCGGCGGGGTGTCGACGGGCGGCGGGAGCTGCGCGCCGTGCGCGGCCACGCCCAGGGCGGCGACGCGGTCCAGCAGGGCGGTCGGCGTGGTGCCCGCGCGGTGCGCGCCGATCAGGGCCGCTTGGACGGCCTCGTCCCAGTCGGCTTGGAGGGTCATGGCCGGCCGCCGGTCGTCAGGGACGCGGCCGGGGTGGCGGTCGGGCGGATAGCGGTCGGTCGGAGGGGGAGTGGCCGAAGGGTGGTGGGCCGAAGGGTGGTGGGTCGGAGGGTGGTGGGGCGGGGTCGGTGATGGTCGTGGGGTTGGTGGGTCGCGGTTCCTCGTATGCAACCGAGGGGTGGTAACGGTGTTTCCGTACATTTTCGGGCGATGATCACCCGATCGTGTGCCGGGAGGGGTCCTGTTGCCTGCGTGATCATCATCCCACCACCTCCGGTGCTCCGCCTGGCGTGGCGACGGCGCCCAGGTGCAGTTCGCGGCCGTTCCACAGGCCCCACGCGTCGAAGCGGTCGCCGCCCGTCAGCGCCAACGCCTGGTCCAGCGCCGAGTCGCTCCGGACCCGGAGCCCGCGCCCTTCCTCGTCGACCAACTGCCCGGTGTCCTCGGTGACCCGCACCGACGCGCACCCCAGCGGGTGCAGGCGCAGCCACGGGTCGGCCCTCAGGCACTCCTCGAGGCCGGCCAGCGCGGCGCGCCACGACGCCGGCGCGGGCACCGGCTCCGGCTGCCGCTCCGCCGACAGCTCACCCACCGCGACCCGGTGCGGCGGGACGCCGGGATAGGGGTGCAGCACCCCCTCGACCTGCACGCCGTGCGTCAACGGCGGCACGGGGCGGCCCCCGCCGCCGGCGTGCCGCACCGCCACCACCCAGCCGTGCGCGCGCCCCCACACCCACTGCCGCACGGTCCGCACGAGGCCGTCGTCGCTCTCCACCTTCAGCAACGGCGCCCACCGGTCCGACCAGCCGGGCCCGGCGCGCACCTCCTCCTCGGCCACGGAGAACCCCAGCCGGCGGCGGATCACTGGATCAGGCGAGGACGACAGCCGGGCCAGCAGGTGCAGCCCACCCAGCCGGTCCGCCGCGTCGTGCGCCCACCGCGGCCCGCCCGCCGCCACGATCCCGCGCACCTCGTCGACCGCCGACGCGAGCCCCTTGGCCTGCGCGTCCACCATCCGCGCCTGGATCGAGTGCCACCACGCCGCGTCCCGGGCGGGCAGTCCCGCCAGGCCCGCGCCGGCCACGTCGCCCAGCCAGTCGGTCAGCCCGGCCACGCCGGCGCGCACCGCGGTCTCCCTGGACAGGGCCGTCTTCTCCTTGGCCCTGGCCCGCCGCTCGACCGCCTCCGGCGACTCGTCCGCAGCGGCCGGCGTGGCCGCCCGGTTGCGGCGGTTCAGCCACTCCGTCACCCAGTCCGGTGTCTCCGCCGCGGGGAACGGCTCGCGCACGTCCCGCAGCTGCAACGCCAACGCGTGCTTGCACGGGAACTTGCGCGACGGGCAGGAGCACTTGGTCGCCCGGTCGCCCAGGTCGACGCACACCTGGTACGGGTTCTTGCCGCTGCCCTTGCACAGCCCCCACAGGGCGGTGTCGCTGCGACCCGTCCCCTGCCACCCGGAGGACCCCGCCAGCCGGGTGGCGCTGCTCGCCACCCGGCCGTCCGGGGCCTGCTCCAGAAGCGCTTGTGCGTCCATGCCGGCAGACGTTAGAGGCACCCACCGACAGAAGCCGGACCCCCGGCGGCGGAAAGTGGATCAATCCAGGTCAGGACCCCGACGGGCCCACGACCAGGCGTACTTCGGGTCCTCGGAGGCCACCGCGGCCTCGCCGAGGTCCAGCGGCCGGAAGGTGTCGACCATGACCGCGGTCTCGTCGAAGTAGTCCACGCCGAGCGACGCCTCGACCGCGCCCGGCTGCGGGCCGTGCGTGCAGCCCGCCGGGTGCAGCGACAGCGACCCGATGCCGATGCCGGAGCCCTTGCGCGCCTCGTAGTTCCCGCCCACGTAGAACATCAGCTCGTCCGAGTCGACGTTGGCGTGGTTGTAGGGCACCGGGATGGCCAACGGGTGGTAGTCGACCTTGCGCGGCATGAACGAGCACACCACGAAGTTCGGCCCCTCGAACGTCTGGTGCACCGGCGGCGGCTGGTGCACGCGGCCCGTGATCGGCTCGAAGTCGCGGATGTTGAACACCCACGGGTACAGGCAGCCGTCCCAGCCGACCACGTCGAACGGGTGGTTGGCGTAGGTGAAGCGGGTGAGCCCCGCGCGGTGCCGCACGAGCACGTCCACGTCCTCGCCGTCCACCAGCAACGGCTCCGCCGGCCCGCGGACGTCGCGCTCGCAGTACGGCGAGTGCTCCAGGAACTGGCCCTTGGCCGACAGGTACCGCTTCGGCGGTCCGATGTGTCCGGTGGCCTCCAGCACCAGGATGTCCATGGGTCCGGACGGCACCACGCGGTACGTGCACGACGTCGGCAGCACCACGTAGTCGCCCTCGGCGACCGGCAGCGCGCCGTAGATCGTCTCCACCACGCCCTCGCCGGACCGCACGTACAGCAGCTCGTCGCCGGCCGCGTTGCGGTACAGCGGGCTGGGCGCGGTGGCGGTCACGAAACCGATCACCACGTCGGCGTTGCCGAACAGCGTGCGCCGGCCGGTGACCGCGTCGACGTCGGAGGAGTCCCAGGTCAACGCCGGTGTCTTGAAGTGCCGCGGCTTGAGCGGGAGGTTCGGCGTCAACGCGCCGCGCGTCTCTTCGACGGTGACCGCGTCGACGATCGCGGTCGGCAGGTGGCGGTGGTAGAGCAGCGCCGAGTCGGCCGAGAAGCCCTCGACCCCCATGAGCTCTTCCGCGTACAGCCCGCCCTCCGGTGTGCGGAACTGCGTGTGGCGCTTTCGGGGGATCTCACCCACCTGGCGGTAGTACGCCATGGTTCACTCCGGGCGTTCGATAGTCGGACATCTTTGTTCATTGACCGGTACGCCACTAGCGTGTCAGCCGTGTCAAGCGCCTTCGAACTCCGTGCGCCCGGTCCACGCGGCACTCCGCCCCTGCTCGCGAGGCTTGTCGACGACGCCGCGCTGTTCCCGCCGGGCAACGCTTCGATGCCCGACGCGGTCCGCGGCCACCTCGACGCACGTGTCGGGGACTGGGCCGGTGCGGTCGGTCTCTTCCTGTGCCCCGCGTCCCGGCTCGCCGAGCTCATCACCGAGCTGATCAAGGTCAAGCCGGTGAAGCCGGTGGCCCTGTCGCTGGTCATCGACACGGGTCTGGGAGGTGTGCCCAAGGCCGTGTCGATCGTCGAGTCCCGCAGTGAGCTCTTGGCGCTGCGGATGGTCGAGATGCCGGCCCCGTCCGACGTGGACGAGGTGTGGCTCGAACGCGTCTCGGAGTTCGTGCCCGAGGACGTCATCCGCGTCGTCGAGCCCCGCCGGGGCGGCGCCGAGTGGCTGGACGGCGTGCGCCGCGTCATCGAGCACGGCAGCTGGCCCAAGCTGCGCTGCGGCGGGGTCAGCAAGGAGAACTTCCCCAGCATCGACGAGGTCGCCGACTTCCTCGCCGTGGTGAGCGGCGGCGGCGTGGCCTTCAAGGCGACCGCCGGCCTGCACCACGCCGTGCGGCACACCGACGCCGATACCGGGTTCACCCACCACGGGTTCCTCAACCTGCTGGTGGCGACCGCGCGTTCGCTGTCCGGCGGCGACGTGCGCGAGGCGTTGGCCAGCACGGACGCGGTCGCGCTGGGCGACGAGGCCAACGGGCTGTCCGACCAGGCCGCGCACGCCGTGCGCGGCGTGTTCGCCTCCTACGGGTCATGCTCGCTGGACGAGCCGATCGCCGACCTGGAGGAGCTGGGTCTGCTGTGAGCTGGATCGAGGACCCCGCGTTCACCGCCGACGCGCCGTTCGGGCCGCAGACGCTGCCCTACGGCGTCGTGCCCGGCGGTGTCGCGGTGCGGGTGGGCGACCAGGCGTTGCTGCTGCGGGGACTGGCCCTGGGCGAGCGGCTGGAACCGGTGGTGGCCACGGGCACGCTGGACGCGCTGCTGGCGGCCGGCAGGCCCACGTGGAGCGAGCTGCGGGCGCGGCTGGTCGAGATCGTCTCGGCCACGTCGGCGCCGCGCGGCGCGGAGCTGGTCGGGCTCGACGGCGCCGTGCTGCCGTTCGCGGTGGCCGACTACGTCGACTTCTACTCGTCCCGCCACCACGCGGAGAACGTCGGCCGGATCTTCCGGCCCGACGGCGCGGCCCTGCTGCCGAACTGGACGCACCTGCCCGTCGGCTACCACGGCCGGGCGGGGACGGTGGTCGTGTCCGGCACGCCGATCGTCCGGCCGCACGGGCAGCGGCGGTCGTCGACCGGTCCGGTGTTCGGGCCGACGGGCCGGCTGGACATCGAGGCCGAGGTCGGGTTCGTCTGCGGCGGGCCGGTCGCGTCGCGGCTGACGCCCGACCGGGCGGTCGACCACGTCTTCGGCGTG
Organism: Saccharothrix sp. 6-C; assembly: GCF_016695385.1. Taxonomy (NCBI): domain Bacteria; kingdom Bacillati; phylum Actinomycetota; class Actinomycetes; order Pseudonocardiales; family Pseudonocardiaceae; genus Saccharothrix; species Saccharothrix sp. 6-C. The sequence continues at coordinate 8,539,160 of NZ_CP064192.1, forward strand.
GCGCTGGTCAACGACTGGTCCGCGCGGGACGTGCAGGCGTGGGAGTACCAGCCGCTGGGCCCGTTCCTGGGCAAGTCGTTCGCCACGTCGGTCTCGGCGTGGATCACGCCGCTGGAGGCGTTCGCGGTGGCCCGCGTGTCACCGCCGCCGCTGGGCAACGACGTGCTGCCGTACCTGGTCGAGGAGCGCTCGTGGGGCCTCGACATCGACCTCGAGGTCGAGTGGAACGGCACCGTGGTGTCCAGGCCGCCGTTCCGCGAGATGTCGTGGACGTTCGCGCAGCAGCTCGCGCACCTGTCGGTGAACGGCGCTACCGTTCGGCCGGGCGACCTGATCGCCTCGGGCACCGTGTCCGGTCCGGCCCGCGACGAGCGCGGCTCCTTCCTGGAGCTGAGCTGGGGCGGGAAGGAGCCGGTGGTGCTCGACGACGGCGAGCGGACGTTCCTGGAGGACGGCGACACGGTGCGGATCACCGCGACGGCGCCGGGTGAGGGCGGCTCGGTCGTCGGGCTGGCCGAGGTGGTCGGCACGGTCGTGCCCGCCGACGAGAGGTAGAGCGTGGTCAGACCCGATCCGCGCGGCCGGCTGCCGGCGCCCGCGTCGAAGGAGAGCTCGCTGACCCTGGAGCGGGGCCTGGCCCTGCTCCAGGCGGTGGCCGACGCCGAGTCGGAGGCGCCGTCGATCAGCGAGCTGGCGGCGGCCATCGGCGCGTCGCGGGCGGCGGTGTACCGGCTGCTGGTGCCGTTGCAGTCGCGGGGGCTGGTGCGGCGCGAGGGGTCGAAGGTGCGGCTCGGGCTGGGTGTGCTGCGGCTGGCGTCGAACGTGCTGCCGCAGCTGCGGCTGGCCGCGCAGCCCGCGTTGCGGACGTTGGCCGAGACGGTGGGCGCGACGTCGCACCTGACCGTGGCCGACGGGAGCGAGGCGCAGGCGGTGGCCGTGGTCGAGCCGTCGTGGACGGCCTACCACGTGGCGTACCGGGTCGGGTCCCGTCACCCCGTGCACCGGGGTGCGGCGGGCAAGGCCATCGGCCTGTCCCCGGAGGGGCGGCAGTGGGTCAACTCGACCGGCGAGCTCCAGCCGGGCGCGTTCGGGGTGGCGGCGCCGGTGCGGGGCGTGCCCGGATTGCGGGCCAGCGTGGGCGTGGTGGCCCTGGAGAAGCTGGACGGTGACGTGGTGGGGCCCCACGTCGTGAGGGCGGCTCAGGAGGTCGCTGACGCGTTGCGCTGACGGGTCGCACCGACCGGTCGCACAGCGCCACCGCTCGCCCGCCGCTCGGCGGGCGGGTCCGGACATCCCCGCGGTCCGTCAGCCGAGGACCGCCTGCCACGCGGCGACCAGGGCGAACGCGGCGAACACGAAGCCGCTCACCCGCTGGATCAGGTGGGTCGGGATGCGGGTGGCGATCTTGCGGCCCACCAGGACCGCGATGGCGGCCACGGTGGTCAGCGCCAGGAACGCGCCCAGGCCGACGAACACCGGGCTGGCGTAGCGGGCGGACAGGGCGGCGGTGGCCAGTTGCGAGGCGTCGCCCCACTCGGCGGCGAACAGCACGCCGAACGACGTGAGCGCGGCCCGCCGGAACGTCACCTGACCGGGCCCGGCGGCCGCCGCGCCGTCCTCGTCGCCGTCCTTCGAGAAACCCTCTTTGAGCAGCAGGAACGATCCGACGCCGAACAGCACCGCGACCACGGCCGCGACCACCCGGTCGGGCAGCAGGGTGAGCACGCCGCCGAACGTCGCGGCCACCACGCACTGGATCGCGAACGCCGCCGTGACCCCGGCGAAGACCGGCCACGCCCGGTACCTCGTGGTGAGCACCAGCGTGGCGACCATGGTCTTGTCCGGCAGCTCGGCCAGGAAGACGATGGCGAAAGCCGTCGCCAGCGCGATGAGTTCAGGTGCCACGGGAACCTCCGACGTCCGAAACGGTCCCGGACGGAGGCAGCACGACCCCGACCGGGCGTGGTGCACTGCCCGGCCGGAGGTCTCGTTCGCCCGCTCCTGGAAGCGGGTGAGGGACCGGGTCCGCGCTAGGCGGACCAGTATGTCGATCCTCTCGCCCCGGTCGTGGTGACCCGGGGGAACTACTCCCCTCTGGCGTCCACATCGTACCCCGCGCCGCCCGCCCCCCACGCGGGGACGCGGGCTACCGCTCGGCGCGGACCACGACCCTGGCGCGGGGCGGTGACCCCGACGCGGGCTACGGCTTGATCGCGAACATGGCGACCCCGCCGGCGCTGACGGCCGACACGCCGGAGATCGAGGTGCGGACCGGGGCCCTGGTCAGGCAGTGCTCCGACCGAGGCGTCGTCGTGCAGCTGCCGGACGTGCCGTTGCCGAGGTTGCCCGCGAGGTTGTTGAGGCCCCAGGCCCACACCGAGCCGTCGGCGCGGAGGGCGAGGGCGGTCGAGGAGCCGCTCCCGATCGCGACGACGTCCGTCAGCCCGGCGACCAGCACCGGGACGCCGGAGTGGCAGGCGGCCGGGTCGGCGCACGGCGCGCCGGTCCCGAGCTGGCCCCAGTAGTCGTAGCCCCACGACCACGCCCGGCCGTCCGCGGTGAGGGCGTACCCGTTCTCGACGCCGCCCGCGATGGCGACGGCGTCGGTCAGCCCGACGACCTGCGCGGGCGACACGTCATCGCCCAGCGGCGAGCCCGTCCCGGTCTCACCCCGCCGGTTCTGGCCCCACGCCCACACCGTGCCGTCCGAGCGCAGCGCGTAGCCCGTGGCCGACCCGGTGGTCGCGATCGCGGTGAACCGGGTGCCGTCGGGCCGCGGCAGCGCGATCCGCCTCGGCCTGCCCGGCAGGCAGTCCGACTCGGTGGGGCACAGGCCGTAGGGCGGGCCGTGCACGGAGTTGCCCCAGCCCCACACGGTGCCGTCGGACTTGAGCGCGTACGCCGTGACGTGGTCCCCGGCGATGGCGGTCACGTCGGTGAGGCCGCCCACCCGCACCGGGACGGCCGAGTCGCCGACGACGTCCGGGCCGAGCTGCCGGTCCTGGTTCGACCCCCAGCCCCACACCGTGCCGTCGGACTTGAGCGCGTACCCGGTGGAGCCGCCGGCGGCCACCGCCGTCACGCCGGTCAGCCCGCGGACCCGCAGCGGCACCGCGGAACGGCCGCCCACGGCGCCGGCGCCGAGCTCGCCCGCGTTGTTGGCGCCCCACGACCACACCGTGCCGTCGGACTTGAGCGCGTAGGCGGTGAAGTCGCCGGCGGCCACGTCGGTGACCCCGGACAACCAGGGGTGAGGGCTCGGCGTCGAGCCGTGGCCCAGGTCGCCGCCCCAGGTGTGCAGGCAGTCGGCGGCGCACGCGGGCGGGGTGGCGAAGAAGCCGGCGACATCCACGACCAGGTCCGCGGAGCCCGCGTTGTTGTACAGCGTCATCCGCGCGTCATCGCCGAGCGCCACCACGGCGGCGTTCGCCGTGTCCCGGCCGGCGGGCAGGTTCAGGTTCGACGTCCCCGGCCGCGGCGTGCCCGCCCGGTAGGCCGACACGTACGAGTCGGCGGTGACGTTCGTGCCGGTCAGGTTGAGCGACACCGCCGTCGCGGTGGTGGGGATCCGGCCGGCGAGGTCGACGTCGCGGGTCAGGCGCGGCCCGACCGGCCCGCCCGCCTCGCGCGTGTCGAGGGCGCGCGCGGTCACCGGGAAGAACCGGTGGCCGCGGTCGGCGGCGTAGTAGCCGGCCACGTCCACGACCAGGTGCGTGCTGCCGGCGTTGTTGTACAGCGCGATCCGGCGGTTCGCGCCGAGGGCGACGGTCACCAGGTTGGGGCTGGTCTGGCCGGCCACCAGGTTGAGGTTCGACGCGGTGGGCCGGACCGCGCCGGACGGGTGCGCGATCACGTGGGTCGCGGCGGTCGGCTCGGTCGCGGTCAGGGTGAAGGTCACCGAGGTGGCCGAGGCGGGCACCACGCCGGACAGGTCCACCTCGCGCGTCGAGCGCGGGCCGACGGGCGCGCCCGCGCGGGTGTCGAGGACCCGGGTCGGCTCCGTCGTGGTGAACCGGGCCGCCTCGTCGCTGGTGTAGTACCCGGCCAGGTCCGCGACCAGGTGCACCCGGCCTGCCTTGTTGGTCAGGTGCAGCTGCCGGCCGCCCTCCTGGAGCGCCACCGTGACCAGGTTCGCCCTCGTCTCGCCCGCCTGGAGGTTGAGGTACGAGTTCGCCCACGCGGACGTGACGCCGACGTGCGTGACCCGCGTCGGCTCGGTGCCGGTCAGGTTGAACACCACGGCGGTCGCGGAGGCGGGCACGTGCGGGGCCAGGTCCAGGACCACGCCGGCGCCGACCGCGCCGGGCACGCCACCGGCTCCGGTGCCGTCACGCGTGTCCAGCACCCTCAGCGGGTTCATCGGGACGAACGTGAGACCGGCGTCGGCCCGCCGCCCGTCCACGAGCGCGACCGGATCGGGTTGCGCCGTGGCGGGTTGCGCCGTGACGGGTTGCGCTCCCAGCACGGCGAGCACGCCGACGACCAGCGGAACGAGCCGCTTCATGATGTTCCCCCGGGGTGTAGGACGAGCCGGACGAGACTATGTCGGATCCCCGCTGAACGGGAACACGTCGGCGGCGGTGTGACACCGCACACCGGGACCTTGGTCCCGGGTCCCGGGGGACCGTCGTACCTGAGGCCGGGCACCGGTCCGGACCTAGGTTCGACCCGTGGACGTCCTCGACCTGGCACGGTGGCAGTTCGGCATCACCACCGTCTACCACTTCCTGATGGTGCCGCTGACCATCGGGCTCTCCCTGCTGGTGGCGGGGATGCAGACCGCGTGGGTGCGCACGGGTGACCGCAAGTACCTGGCGATGACCAAGTTCTGGGGCAAGCTGCTGCTGATCAACTTCGCCATGGGCGTGGTCACCGGCATCGTGCAGGAGTTCCAGTTCGGCATGACGTGGAGCGCCTACTCGCGCTTCGTCGGCGACGTGTTCGGCGCGCCGCTGGCGATGGAGGGCCTGGTCGCGTTCTTCGTCGAGTCGACGTTCCTCGGGCTGTGGATCTTCGGCTGGGACCGCCTGCCGAAGAAGGTCCACCTGGCCTGCGTCTGGGCGTTCTCGCTGGCCACGATCGCGTCGGCGTACTTCATCCTGGCCGCGAACTCGTGGATGCAGCACCCCGTCGGTGTGGAGCTGGTCGACGGCCGGCCGCGGCTCACGTCGATCTGGGCGGTGCTGGGCAACAACACCACGCTGGCCGCGTTCCCGCACACGGTCTTCGGCGCGTTCGCCGTCGCCGGCACGTTCCTGGTGGGCGTCGCCGCGTGGCACCTGTGGCGGCGCAGCGACGACGGCCCGGTGTGGCGCGCGTCGGTCAAGTTCGGCACGTGGGTGGGCGTCGTGGCGTTCACCGGGCTCGCGATCAGCGGTGACGTGCAGGGCAAGCTGATGTTCGAGCAGCAGCCGATGAAGATGGCCGCGGCCGAGGCGCTGTGCCACACCGAGCAGCCCGCCGCGTTCTCGGTGTTCGCGATCGGCGACGTGTCGCGGCCCGACTGCGAGAACGTCAAGAGCGTCACCGTGCCCGCGCTGCTGTCGTTCCTGGCGCACAACGACTTCACCACCGAGGTCAAGGGCATCGAGGAGCTGGTGCCGCTCTACCAGGAGAAGTACGGGACGAACTACCCGGTCGACCCGAAGCTGGGCGAGCTGTCGGGCAAGCCGATCGACTACGTGCCGAACCTGCCGGTCACCTACTGGGGCTTCCGGCTGATGATCGGGTTCGGCGGGCTCGCGGTCGGCGCCGGGCTGCTGGTCCTGTGGCTGACGCGCGGTGGTCGGACGCCCCGCGGCCGGTGGTTCAAGTGGCTGGCGCTGGGCAGCATCGCGACGCCGTTCCTGGCCAACAGCTTCGGCTGGATCTTCACCGAGATGGGTCGGCAGCCGTTCGTGGTGGTGCCGAACCCGAGCGGGGTGGACGGGGTGTGGATGTTCACCGCCCGCGCCGTGTCGTCGTCGACACCGGGGGAGGTGTTGACGTCGTTGGTCGCCCTGACGCTGGTCTACGGGGTGTTGGCCTGCGTCGAGGTGTTCCTGATCCGGCGGTACGTCCGCGCGGGGGTCGCGGGCGTGCTGCCGGCTCGAAAACCCGACGACGACGGGTCGCGTGACGACGACCGCGACGACGTCCTGACGTTCGCCTACTGAGAGGGGGAGCCGTGGAGACGCTCTGGTTCTGCGTGATCGCCCTGCTGTGGCTGGGCTACCTGTTCCTGGAGGGGTTCGACTTCGGCGTCGGCATGCTGCTGCCCGTCCTCGGCCGGTCGGAGCGCGAGCGGCGGGTGCTGATCAACACCATCGGGCCGGTGTGGGACGGCAACGAGGTGTGGCTGCTGGTCGCGGGCGGCGCCACGTTCGCCGCGTTCCCCGACTGGTACGCCTCGCTGTTCAGCTCGGTGTACCTGCCGCTGGTGCTGTTCCTGCTGGCGCTGATCGGGCGCGGCGTCGCGTTCGAGTACCGGGGCAAGGTCGACTCGGCGCGGTGGCGGCGGACGTGGGACGCCGTGATCGTCGCCGGCTCGTGGGTGGCCCCGCTGGGGGTCGGGCTGCTGCTGTCGGCGACCGTGTTCGGGATGCCGCTGGACGCGGCGGGCGACCGCGTCGGCTCGCCGTTCGCCTCGATCCGGTGGGAGACGCTGCTCGGCGCGGCGGCGGTCGCCGGGTACGCCCTGGTGCACGGCGCGGTGTTCCTGTCGCTGAAGACCGAGGGCGAGGTGCGGGAACGGGCCCGCGCGCTGGCGCTGAAGGTCGCACCGGTGGCGTTGCTGCCCCTGCTGGTGCTGCTGCTGACCGTGCAGCTGAGGTTCGGGTCGGCGTGGACGTGGGGCGCGTCGATCGTGGTGGCGCTGGCGGCGCTGGGCGCGTACGGGCGGCTGGTGCTGCGGCGCGAGGGGCAGGCGTTCGCGTTGATGGGCGTCGCGGTGGCGGCGACCGTGGCGGCGCTGTTCGGCGCGCTGTACCCGAACGTGCTGCCGTCCACCCTGGACCCGGCCTGGTCGCTGACCGTGGCGGGCGCGGCGTCGAGCCCGTACACGCTGACCGTGATGACGTGGGTGGCCGCGTTCGGCACGCCCGCGGTGCTCGTCTACCAGGGTTGGACGTACTGGGTGTTCCGCAAGCGGATCGGCACCCGGCACATCCCCGCTGTGTCCGTCCCTTCCGCGTCCGCCCCCTCCGGGTCTGTTTCTTCTGGGCCGGCTTCTTCTGGGTCTGTTTCTTCTGGGCCGGCTTCTTCTGGGCAGGTGCCGTGAACTTCCCCGGAGCCCCTTCCGCCACGAAGCCGGGGAAAGGCCCGCTCGGCGCGCTGCCCGCGCTCTCGCGCTCGGCGCGCCGGGCGTTGGCCTGGTGCGCGGCGCTGGCCGCGCTGACGGCGGTCGCGCTGGTGTGGCAGGCGGTGGCACTGGCGTCGGCGCTGGTGACCGGCGGGTCGTTGTGGGTGCTGGCGTGCGCGGTCGTGGTGCGGGCGGGGCTGGCGTGGGCGACCGAGTCGGTGGCGGCGCGGGCGGCGGCGGGCGCGAAGGAGGAGCTGCGGGCGGCGGTGCTGGACCGGGCGCTGGGCCTGGGGCCGTCGTGGATCGTGGCGCGGGGGCCGGCGTCGTTGGCGGTGCTCGCGACCAAGGGGCTGGACGCGCTGGACGCGTACTTCACCCGCTACCTGCCGGCGTTGGTGACGACGGCCGTGGTGCCGGTGGCGGTGGGCGGTTGGATCTTCCTCACCGACCCGACGTCGGCCGTGCTGATCGCGGTGACGCTGCCGCTGATCCCGGTGTTCGCGATCCTGATCGGCCGGTTCACCGCCGACCGGGTGGCCGCCGCGGCGTCGGCGCTGGAGCGGCTGTCGGGTCGGTTGGCGGAGCTGGTGCGGGCGTTGCCGGTGCTGACCGCGTTCGGGCGCGCGGCGGCCCAGGCGTCGGCCGTGCGGGAGGTGGGCGAGCGGTACCGGCGGGCGACCATGGGGACGCTGCGGGTGGCGTTCCTGTCGGCGTTGGTGCTGGAGATCGTAGCGTCGCTGTCGGTGGCGCTGATCGCGGTGGGGATCGGGCTGCGGCTGGTGTCGGGGGAGATGACGCTGGTCACGGGCCTGGTGGTGTTGATCCTCGCGCCGGAGTGCTACCTGCCGCTGCGGGCGGCGGGCGCGGCCCACCACGCGTCGGAGGACGGGGTGGAGGCCGTGCGGCGGGTCGCGGAGATCCCGGCTCCCGGCACGACCTCGACCTCGACCTCGACCTCGGCTGTGGCCGGGTCGACGCCGGTGGTGGGGGTGGAGGTCCGGGACCTGCGCGTCCGGCGGCGGGAGCGGTTCGCGCCGGACGGGGTCGGGTTCCGGGTGCGGCCCGGGGAGGTCCACCGGCTCGACTCGCCCAGCGGCGCGGGCAAGTCGACGTTGTTCGGGGTGCTGCTGGGGTTCGTGGAAGCGGACGGCGGGTCGGTCGCGGTCGACCGGTCGGCCATCGCCTGGGTGCCGCAGCGGCCCGCGTTCGCCGGGCGGACGGTGGCCGACGAGCTGGAGCTGACCGCGGGACGGGTCGACCACGACGTCCTGGCGTCGGTGGCGGCGGAGCACCTGGTGGCGCGGCCGATCGCGGAGCTGTCCACCGGCGAGCGGCAGCGGGTCGCGGTGGCGCGCGCGCTGACGCGGGTGCGGGACGGCGCGAAGGTGCTGCTGCTGGACGAGCCCACCGCGCACCTCGACCCGGCGACGGCCGCGAAGGTGATGGCCGCCGTGCACCGGGCCGCCGCCGAGGGCGCGGCGGTCGTGCTGGCCACCCACCGGCTGGTGGGTGGGCGGGCCGAGGAGGTCGCGGCGGCCCGTGAGGTCCGGGCCGCGGACGACCGGCCGGTGGTCCCGCGGACGCCGCGGCCGACCCGGAGGCTGCTGGCCGGGGCACTGCTGGGCGCGGCGGCGTCGTTGAGCGGGGTCGCGCTGACGGCGTTCGCGGCATACCTGATCGCGAAGGCGGCCACCCAGCCGCCGATCCTGACGCTGTCGGTGCTGGTGGTGGGCGTGCGGACGTTCGCGCTGGCCAAGGGCGTGTTCCGGTACCTGGAGCGGCTGGTGTCGCACGACGCCGCGTTCCGGCACGCCGAGGCGGCGCGGGTCCGGCTGTGGCGCGGTCTGCGGCCCGGTCAGGCCGAGCTCACCCGGCTGGTGGACGACGTCGACACGGTCCGCGACCTGGTGCCGCGCGTGCTGCAACCGCCGCTGATCGCGGTGGGCGTGTCGGTCGCGGCGGTGACGTTGTTCGCGGTGATCGAGCCGGTGGCGGGCCTCGCGCTGGCGGTGGCGCTGGTCGTCGGCGGCACGCTGGCGCCGGTCGTCGCGGTGCTCACCGAACGCCGTGCCACGGCCGTGCTCGCCAGGGGGCGGCGGCACGTGTCGGAGCAGGTGCTGACCCTGCTCACCGCCGCGCCGGACCTGATCGCGTTCGGGGCCGATCGCCGGGTGCGCGCCGACCTGGCGCGGCTGGACGCGGACCTGGCGCGGCAGGCCCGTCGGCAGGCCTTCGGCGCGGGCGCGGCGATCGGGATCGTGCACCTGACGACCGGGCTGGCCGCAGCGGTGTGCATCGGCCTGGCCGGCGGTGTCGACCCGCTGCTCGTTCCCGTGCTCGGCCTGGTGCCGCAGGCGTTGGCCGAGGTGTTGAGCACGCTGCCCACCGCCGCGCAGCACCGCGGGGCGTTGCGCGAGTCGTACGGCCGGATCGTCGACCGGTCGACGCCGACGCAGGGCTCGCGGGTTTCGCGGGTGGAGCGGGGCGCGGTCGGTGGCGCGGTCGGCCTCGAAGGCGTCACGGTGACGTGGCCGGGCAGCGCGGAACCGGTGCTGGAACGGGTGTCGTTCGACCTGCCGGCCGGCGCGAAGGTGGCCGTGGTGGGTCCGTCGGGGGCGGGCAAGTCGAGCCTGTTCGCGTTGCTGCTGGGGTTCATCGAGCCGGAGCGCGGCCTGGTCTGGCGGCCCGACCGGGTGGCGTGGTGCCCGCAGGAGCCGATGCTGGTCTCGACCACGGTCCGCGAGAACCTGCGGCTGGGCGACCCGCGGGCGGACGACGAGCGGTTGCGGTGGGCGCTGGACGTGGCGGGGGTCCGGCTCGACCTGGACACCGTGATCGGCCCGACGCTGCTGTCGGGTGGCGAGGCGCAGCGGGTCGCGCTGGCCCGCGCCCTGCTCTACGACGCCGACCTGGTGCTCCTCGACGAGCCGACCGCCCACCTGGACGAGCCGACCGCCGCCGCGCTGCTGGCGCGCCTGGACGACGTGCTGCGGGACAAGACCGTCATCCACATCACCCACCGGCCGGGCGAAGCCGCCCGGACCGACCTGGTGCTGGACGTCACCGAGGGGCGGACGCGGGCCAGGGCCTACCGTTGACCACCGTGGACCCCGCCCGCGTGCTCGCCGCGTCGACCGAGATCACCTCGGCCGCCCTGTCCGGCGACGACCCGGACGCCGTGCTGCCGCTCGTGGTGCGCAGCGCCGTCGACCTGGCCGGCGCGGACCTCGGGCTCGCCATGGTGACCGCCGACGACGGCACGCTGACCGTCGAGGCGTCCTCGGGCGACGACGACCCGGTGGGAGTCGTGCTGTCGAGCCGTTCGTCGGCGGCGCGGGCGGCGCGGACCGGCGTGCCCGTGGTCGCGGCCGACTTCACCACCGACCCGCGCACCGCGCCGTTCGTGCCCAAGGCGTTGCGCGGGTACGGGCCGTTCGCGGTCGCGCCGTTCGGCACCAAGGAGCGCCGGATCGGCGCGCTGGCGGTGTACCGGCGCAAGGGCGCGCGACCGTTCAGCCCGGACACCGTCGAGGTGCTGGCCGCGTTCGCCGCGCAGGCCGGGCTGGCCGTCGTGCTGGCCGAGGGGTCGACCGCGCGGCAGCGGATAGCGGTCTACCAGGAGCGCGAGCGCATCGCCCGCGACCTGCACGACGTGATCATCCAGCGGTTGTACGCGACCGGCGTGCAGCTCGACCTGCTCGACCGGCGGCTCAAGCTCGAAGGCCGGGAGGCGCGGCGGCTGGCCGACTGCGTGGACCAGCTCGACCAGACCATGGCGGAGGTCCGCGCCACCGTGCGGGCGCTGCGGAGCGCGGACCCCGGCAAACCCGCCGACGTCGACCTGAAGGGCTCGGTGCTGGCGGAGGCCCGCACGGCGGGCGAGCTGCTGGGGTTCGAGCCGGACGTGCGGATCGAGGGGGAGGTCGCGGACGTGCCCGCGGACCTGGCCGACCACGCCCGCGCGGCGCTGCGCGAGGCGTTGTCGAACGTGGTGCGGCACTCGGGCGCCCGGCAGGTCGGCATCACGCTGCGCCGCACACCCGACCGGCTGGACCTGGAGGTCGCCGACGACGGCTGCGGCATCCCGCGCGGCGTCGCCAAGCGCGGCCTGCGGCACCTGGAGGAACGGGCCCTGGCCGCCGGGGGCGGCTGCGAGCTCACCTCCTCGCCCCGCACCGGCACCACGATCACCTGGCACGTCCCGCTGACCGGCTGACCGGGCGTCCGCCGGCCGGTGAGCGCCTAGCGCGAGCGGCGGGCGACCCAGGCGGCGGCTTGGGTGCGGCGTTCCATGCCCAGCTTCGACAGCACGGCGGTGACGTAGTTCTTCACCGTCTTCTCGGCCAGGAACAGCCGTTCGGCGATCTGGCGGTTGGTCAGGCCCTCGCCGATCAGGTCGAGCACCCGCCGTTCCTGCTCGGTCAGCGCGTCCAGCACGTCCACCTCGGCCGGGCGGCGCATGCGGTCCAGGACGCGGGAGGTCGTCTGCGGGTCCAGCAGCGACCGGCCGGCCGCCACCTCGCGCACGGCGGTCACCAGGTCCTGCCCGCGCACCTGCTTGAGCAGGTAGCCCGAGGCGCCCGCCATGATCGCGCCGACCAGCGCCTCCTCGTCGTCGAACGCGGTCAGCACCAGGCACTTCGGCCCGTCCGCCAGGGCGCGCAGCCGACGGCACAGCTCCACGCCGCCGCCGTCGGGCAGCCGCACGTCCACCACGGCCACGTCGGGCCGGGTCGCCGACGCGCGGACCAGGGCCTCGTCCACCCCGCCCGCCTCGGCGACCACCGAGATGTCGCCCTCGTCCTCCAGCAACTCGCGCAGCCCCCTGCGCACCACCTCGTGGTCGTCCACGAGCAACACTCGCACGGGCACGAACCAACCATAGGTCGAATGCCGGTACCCACCGCGCCCGCCCGCCAAGACAGTGCAGGGATGCTCGTACGCGCGATCGAGGAAGCCGACCGGATCGTCGTCGGCAGGCTGGTGCTTGAGCTGTGGGGCGCGCACACCGCGGTCGCCCACGGCCAGGTGTTCTTCCCGGCGAGCCTGCCCGGGTTCCTGGTCGAACAGCAGGACACCGTCGTCGGGTTGCTCACCTACGCCGCCGCCGACGGCCACTTGGAGATCGTCACCATCGACGCGCTGCGAAGAGGCAGGGGTGTCGGCAGCTCGCTGGTCGACGCCGCCGTGCACCGGGCGCGGCAGCTCGGCTGCTCCCGGGTCCGGCTCACCACGACCAACGACAACCTCGACGCCCTGCGCTTCTACCAGCGCCGCGGCTTCCGGCTCGCCGCCCTGCGCCCCGACGCGGTGCGCGAGGCCCGCCGCCTCAAGCCGGAGATCCCCAGCGTCGGCGACTACGGCATCCCCATCACCGACGAACTGGACCTGGAGCGCTGGGTCGCGCCACGCTAGTTGTCCACAGGCCCCAGCCGGGCTGTCCACAGGTTGTGCACAACCAGCGGCCGGACGCGTCACCTGCTGGGCAGTGGGCTGAACACCTCGTCCCACGCCGCCGCGACCTGCCGCGCGCACGTGGCGGGCGCGACGCCGCCGACACCGGTGCCGAGACCCGGCATGGCGATCGTGCGCACGACCGCGCGCAGCGGGCGGCCGTCGTCCAGCCGGCCGGCCAGCCACAACCGCAGCACGGCGCGCGCGGCCAGGTACGGGTGCACGGTGTCCGCGGGCAGCAGCTCGCCGGGCTGCCGCATGGTCGGCGCGCTGATCAGCCACTCGGGCTCGGGCTCGCCGGTCGGCACGACCAGCGCCTCACCCACCGGCAGCTCGCCGCCGTGCAACCCGAGCACCGCACTGCGCACGTTGCCCTCCACCAGCGGGAACGCACGCGCGTAGACCGCGTCGATGCCTCCCCGCATCCAGCCGGAGGAGTTCGCGGGGCTCACCACGGCCTCGGCGACGATGTCGAGCACCGAGCCCCGGTGCACCTCGACGCCGCTGCGCCCCTCGGCCACCGCGAGCCAGGCGCGGGCCAGCGGTTCGTCGACGGCGCACAACACCAGACGGGGAACTGCTACCGGAGCGTTGATCTCACCCTCCGTATCGGCGGCGGACACGTCACCAGCATTCCAGGACAACCCGTTGCTGCGGAACGGGGGCGGGCACCCACCGGGCGGGTGATCCTCGCCTCAACAACAGTCACCGGACGTGGTCCTCGTATCGTTGCGGCCGTGCTCGCCTACTTCGGACCGCAGGGAACCTTCACCGAGCAGGCCGCACGCGGCTTCGCCTCTCCGCAGCAGGAGCTGGTGCCGTTCGAGACGGTGCCCGCCGCCCTGGCCGCCACCCGGCGCGGGGAAACCCGGTCGGCGTGCGTGCCGGTGGAGAACTCCGTCGAGGGCGCGGTGCCCGCGACGATGGACGCGCTGACCGAGGGCGAGCCGCTGGTCGCGGTCGCCGAGGCGGTGCTGCCGGTGCGGTTCAGCGTGCTGGTGCGGCCCGGCGGCGAGCCCGTGCGCACCGTCGCCAGCCACCCGCACGCGCTGGCCCAGGTGCGGCACTGGCTCGCCGAGCACCTGCCGGAAGCCAAGGTGGTCGCCGCGACGTCCACCGCCGCCGCAGCGCGCGCTGTGCTCAACCACGAGTTCGACGCCGCTGTCAGCGCGCCGGTGGCCGTGCGGCACTACCCGCTGGAGGTGCTGGCCACCGACGTGGCCGACGTGCGGGACGCGAAGACCCGGTTCCTGCTGGTCCGCCCGCCCGGTGAGCTGCCCGAGCCCACCGGCCACGACCGCACGTCCGTCGTCTGCACGGCGGCGGACCGGATCGGCGCGCTGTCGGAGCTGCTGACGGAGCTGGCGCTGCGCGGCATCAACCTGACCCGCATCGAGTCGCGGCCGACCAAGGGCAGGCTCGGCGAGTACCGGTTCTACATCGACTTCGACGGCCACGTGGCCGAGCCGAGGGTGGGCGACGCGCTGGCCGCGCTGCACCGGCACTGCCCGCACACCCGGTTCCTCGGCTCGTACCCGAAGGCCGAACCGGGTGGCGCGGTGGCCGGCAACGAGGAGTTCGTGGCGGCGGCCGACTGGGTCGACGCGGTCCGGAGGGGGCAGGGCGCGTGAGGTTGATCCTGGTCAGACACGGCGAGACGGCGTCGAACCTGAAGATGGCGCTGGACTCGCTGCCACCCGGTCCGCCGCTGACGGAAGCGGGACGGGCGCAGGCCGCCGCGCTGGCCGAGCAGCTGGCCGCCGAGCCCGTGGCGGCCGTGTACGCCAGCACGGCGGTGCGCGCGCAGGAGACCGCGGCGCCCGTGGCGGCGGCGTTCGGCCTGGACGTCGAGGTCGTGGAGGGCGTGCAGGAGATCTTCTGCGGCGACCTCGAAGGGCGGCACGACCGCGAGGCGTTCGAGGAGTTCATCGCCACGGTGAAGCAGTGGGCCGCGGGCGACCTGGACGTGCCGCTGCCCGGCGGCGAGAGCGGCCGCCAGGCCATCGACCGCTGCCTGGCCGCGGTGGACCGGATCACCGCCAGGCACCGCGACGGCGACACGGTGGTGCTGGTCAGCCACGGCGCGGTGCTGCGGATGGGCGCGCTCGCGCTGGCCCGCAACGTGGGCCCCGCCCTGGCCGAGGCGGGTCTGCTGCCCAACACCGGCCGGGTCGTGCTGGACCGCGCCGGCGACGGCTGGCGCTGCACCTCGTGGACCGGCGTGGACGTGGTCGACGGCTAGCCGGAGTGCGTGCCGGTCGGGGGCAGGCCGGTCAGCCCCAGCCCAGCTCGTGCAGCTTGGCGTCGTCGATGCCGAAGTGGTGCGCGATCTCGTGGACCACGGTGACCACGACCTGCTCCACCACGTCCTCCTCGGTGCGGCAGATGTCCAGGATCGCCTCGCGGTAGATGTAGATCCGGTCCGGCAGCACGCCGCCGTAGTCGCTGGTCCGCCTGGTCAGCGCGATGCCGTGGTAGAGCCCGAGCAGGCTCGGCACGTCCGGGCTGCGGTCCTCGACCAGCACCACGACGTTGTTCATCGCCGCCGCGAAGTCCGGCGGGATGAGGTCGAGCGCCTCACCGACTAACTCCTCGAACCGCTGACGGGTCATCTCCACCGGCATGTCGTCACCTCGACGTCGTAGTGGTCGTGGCTGTCGTGGTCGTCTCGTCCGACTTCGGCGGCTTGGAACCCGACGAGGGCGGTGCGGCGGAGCTGGAGTTGGACTGGGAGTGCAGCGGCGCGCCGGTCGGCTCGTCCTGCTGCACGGCGGTCGTCTGCGGCGGGTTCGACGTGGTCAGCGGCGGGGCGTCCGGGTTGCGCACGCTGCCCTCCCACGCGATGAGGACGCCGTCCACGGGGGTCGCGCCGACCTTGCAGTTCGCCAGCCGGGAGCCGGCGGCCCAGCTCTGCGGCACCCGCGTGTCCCAGGTGACGATGAGGCCGCGGGCCTTGAGGTCGGCGCCACCCGTGTACTCGGTGGTGAGCTTGGCGCACTCGGTGAACATCAGCTCGTCCTGCTGGTCGGGCACGGGGAACTCGCCCGGCGGCATCGGCACCACGCCGGTGATCTCGAACGTGTGCGGCTTCGCGCAGTCGATCGGGTCGGCGACCGACCCGGTGGCGGTGATGCCGAGGCACACGCCCGGGTCGTAGACGTCGGACTGGTCCTGGGCGCGCGCCGTGCCGTAGGACGGGAGCAGCCCGCCCGCCGGGCCGGCCACCTGCAGGCCGCAGCGCAGCGTCCGCCGGCCCTCGGCCCACAGCCGCTCGCCCGGGTTGAGGGGGCCGACGGTGTACTTGCCGTACGGGTCGAACTTGCCGCCGAGGTAGTCCAGCGACGTCTTCGCGCACTGCTCCTGGCTGATCTGCTGCCACTGCTCGTCGTCCGGGAACGGCGCCTGGGGGCCGTGAGCGGCGGAGATGTCCGCCACACCGGTCACTTCGAACAGGTGCTGGGCGGCGCAGTCGACCTTCTCCACGTCCGACAGGTCCTGCTTGGTCCAGTTCAGGCAGTCACCCGCCTGAGCAGCCATGACGGGGTTCACCGCGGTCGTGGCCGGGCTGCCTGCCCCGCCCGCGCCCACCGGCCACCCGGTCAGCGTGCTCAGGGCCAGCAGCACGAACGCGCCAGCGGACGCGCCGAGCATGACCAAGTGGTCACCTCGACGAAACCAGCGCGTGGTGGCGGACATCTACTCCATGATGCCTGTGTAGGCCGTGCAACCGTTCGGGCGGGTGCGGAGTGTTGCTTTTGGGACACTCGTCACCCATTCGGCGGCAGATCTCTGTAGCGTCCCCGCCGGGAGTGGCTGATGACTGAGAACGACAACACCGGTAGCGCCGCGACACCCGGCCAGGGTGGGTCGAGCGGACCGGACCAACCGACCGGACCGGCGACGCCGGGGCCGGGTGGCGGTGGCGCGTCGCCGCCGCCCTACGTGCCCCCGACGCCGCAAGAACCGCCGCAGGGCGGCCGCGGTCAGATCCGCAGCCAGGAAGCGGGCCGGACCAAACCCCGGCCGCCGACGCTGGCCGAGCAGCGCGCCCGCGCCGCGGCGATCGAGCAGCAGCGCGAGCAGCAGCTCGCCGTCGAAGCCGAGGGGGCCCGCCGCAAGAAGCTGCGCAAGCGCCTGCTCATCGGCGGTGGCGTGGCCGTCGGCGTGGCCGGCGTGGTGGCCATCTGGTACGCCGCGTCCAGCCCCGACGACGTGGTCGCCCAGTGCGTCAAGGACGACGTGGTGGTCGAGGACCAGTACTGCGACGAGCAGTACGCGCGCAGCCACGGCGGGTACGTCAGCAGCGGGTTCATCTACATCGGCGGCAGCTCGTACCGCTACAACTACGGCGCGCCGAGCACCCCCGTCGGCCAGAAGGTCAGCGGCGGCAGCTACACCATGCCCAAGGGCGCGAACATCTCCACCAAGTCGGGCACGGTCGTGCAGCGCGGTGGGTTCGGCGTGTCCGGCGGCAGCAAGAGCGGGGGCAGCTGAGTGCGTCGGGAGTCCTCCGCGCCCCGGCCGAACTGGCAGCGCACCGTCTCCGAGCAGGGGCTGGTGTTCGGCGCGCCCGCGCGGGCCGCGGACGGCAGCCCGCGCCCGTACTGGGACGAGTCGGCGCACTACGTCTTCGACATGAGCGACGTGCTGTCGCTGGAAGCCGACGTGGAGCTGCTGCACAACATGTGCCTGGAAGCCGTCGACAACGTGGTGCTCACCGAGCGCTACCGCGACTTCGGCATCAACGAGTGGCTGTGGCCCGCGATCGCCGAGTCGTGGAAGCGGCGCGACCCGCACGTGTACGGGCGGTTCGACCTGCGCTACGACGGGAGCGGGCCGGCCAAGCTGCTGGAGTACAACGCCGACACCCCGACGTCGCTGCTGGAGGCGTCGGTCGTCCAGTGGAACTGGAAGACCGACGTCTACCCGGAGGACGACCAGTGGAACTCGATCCACGAGAAGCTGGTCGAGCGCTGGGCCGAGATCGGCAGCCGGCTGCCGTCCAACGAGCTGCACTTCACCTGGTCGGGCGCGGACCCCTCGGGTGAGGACCACGTCACCGTGGCCTACCTGCAGGAGACCGCGGCCGAGGCGGGCATGGACACCGTCGGGCTGGCGATCGAGGAGATCGGCTGGGACTCGCTGCTGAAGCGGTTCGTCGACCTCGAGGACGCGCCGATGGGCACGGTCGTGAAGCTCTACCCGTGGGAGTGGGTGGTCGACGAGCAGTTCGGCCGCTACGCGGTGGAGAGCCTGCCCGGCACCCTGTGGGTCGAGCCGCTGTGGAAGATGCTGCTGTCCAACAAGGCGCTGCTGGCCGTGCTGTGGGAGATGTACCCGGGCCACCCGAACCTGCTGCCCGCGTTCCTGGACGACCCCGGCCTGCTCACCGAGTACGTGCGCAAGCCGCGGCTGGGCCGCGAGGGGCAGAACATCCAGATCGTCGCCCCCGGCTACGAGACCCAGACCGGCGGGGTCTACGGCAAGGAGGGCTTCGTCTACCAGCTGTTCGACCCGCTGCCCGAGTTCGACGGCTACCGGCCGGCGCTCGGCGCGTGGGTCGTCGGCGACTCCTCGGCGGGCCTCGGCATCCGGGAGACCGTCGGCCTGGTCACCGACGACGGCGCGGCGTTCGTGCCGCACAGGATCGTCGAATGAGCTTCAACCCGCACAACCTGGAGGGTCCGTGAACTCCCACCTCGCGTTGGACGCCGGCTTCGGCGCCGCCATCGGCCAGGGCGTCGGCGCGATCGCGCTCTACGCCGTCGTCGGCCTGCTGCTGATGATCGTCGGCTTCTACGCCATCGACTGGACGACGCCGGGCAAGCTGAGCGCGCTCGTGCGCGGTGGCGCGCCGAACGCGGTCATCGTGACGTCGGCGGGCCTGGTCAGCATGGCCCTGATCGTCGTGGTGGCGATCTACAGCTCGGCGGGCAAGCTGGCCGAGGGCCTGCTGTCCGCGCTGATCTTCGGCTTCGTCGGGATCATCGTGCAGGTGCTCGCGGTGCGGCTGCTGGAGTGGGTGACCCGGCTCGACATCGGTTCGCTGATCGAGTCCGACCGGTTCGCGCCGGCCAGCGTCGTGGTCGCCTCGGCGCACGTCGCCCTCGGTCTCGTGGTCGCCGTCGCGATCTCGTAGCACCACCTGCTCCGAAGGGGGTCGCGCCGATCGGCGCGACCCCCTTCGTGCTGCTCAGGCCACCGGCAGCCGCTTCTGCCAGGCGATCGGGCCGACCTGGATCCGGGTGCGCGCCGACCCGTTCCACTCGACGGGCAGGCCGCCCGCGGCGAGCGCGGCGACCACCTCCCGGCCCACGGCCTCGTCGGCCGCCGCGTGGTCGACGGGCTCCAGGTCCGCCTCGTCGCCGAACGAGCCGTAGGCGAGCCACACGCCGCCGCCCGCCACGGCGCTCTCGGTGTCCTGCCGGTGGAAGAACACGTACCCGCGCGCGTCCTCGCCCGCCTCGTCGCCGATCTCGGCGTGACCGCAGGTCTGGCAGCACGTGAAGTCGGCGCGGGCCACGATCCCGGCCCGGTCGAGCGCGTCGAACACCGCGAACAGCCGGTCCACGTCCGTGCGCTCCGGCCAACCCTCCTGCTCGGCGGCCCGCTCCCGCCACACCCGCCGCACCACCGACCGCGCGACCGGCGGCGTGACGGGGTGCTCGTCGTCGAAGTGGTCGACCAGGTCCCGCACGATGTCGTCGGACGAGGTGAAGCCGGCGTGCACCAGCGTGCGCGCGTAGTCCTCGACCTCCTCCAAGACCTCGGCGGGCAGGGCGTCGTCGTCGTCGGTTCGTTCAACCACGGGTGCATCCTGCCCGAGGGGTCCGACAATTCCCGGCCGCCCGGGGCCGTCGGGGCCGCGCCCGGCCGGAAGTCGTTCGAAGTGGTTTCCACCCGGGTACTACCCTTCCTGGTGTGATTGACCTGAAGGCACTGCGCGAGAACCCGGAAGCCGTCCGCGCGTCGCAACGCGCGCGTGGCGAGGACGAGACCGTGGTCGACGCGCTGCTGTCCGCCGACGAGCGCCGCCGGGCCGCCATCGCCCGCGCCGACGCGCTGCGCGGCGAGCAGAAGACGTTCGGCAAGCAGGTGGGCCGGGCCAGGGGCGAGGAGCGCGACGCGCTGCTGGCCAAGGGCAAGGAGCTGGCCGCCGAGGTCAAGGCCGCCGAGGCGGAGCAGTCCGCCACCGAGGCGGAGCTGACCGAGCTGCACCGCGCCGTGCCCAACGTGGTCCACCCCGAAGCGCCCGAGGGCGGCGAGGACGACTACGTCGTGCTCAAGCACGTCGGCGAGCCGCGCGAGTTCGACTTCGACCCCGCCGACCACCTCGACCTCGGCGTGCGGCTCGGCGCGATCGACATGGAGCGCGGCGCGAAGGTGTCCGGCTCGCGCTTCTACTTCCTGACGGGCGTCGGCGCCCAGCTGGAGCTGGCGCTGCTGAACATGGCCGTCGCCCAGGCCACCGCGGCCGGGTTCACGCTGATGATCACGCCGACGCTGGTGCGCCCGGAGATCATGGCCGGCACCGGGTTCCTCGGCGCGCACGCGAGCGAGATCTACCGCCTCGAAGCCGACGACCTGTACCTCGTCGGCACCTCGGAGGTGCCGCTCGCGGGCTACCACGCGGACGAGATCCTGGACGGCCCGAAGCGGTACGCGGGCTGGTCGTCGTGCTACCGGCGCGAAGCGGGCTCGTACGGCAAGGACACCCGCGGCATCATCCGCGTGCACCAGTTCAACAAGGTCGAGATGTTCTCCTACGTCAAGCCGGAGGACGCCGAGGCCGAGCACGCCCGGCTGCTGGCGTGGGAAGAGGAGATGCTGGCCAAGATCGAGGTCCCGTACCGGGTCATCGACACGGCCGCCGGCGACCTCGGCACGTCGGCCGCGCGCAAGTTCGACTGCGAGGCGTGGATCCCGACCCAGCAGGCCTACCGCGAGCTGACGTCGACCTCGAACTGCACCACGTTCCAGGCCCGCCGGCTCAACGTGCGCTACCGGGACGAGAACGGCAAGCCGCAGATCGCCGCCACGCTCAACGGCACGCTGGCCACCACGCGGTGGATCGTCGCGATCCTGGAGAACCACCAGCAGGCCGACGGCTCGGTCGTCGTGCCGCAGGCCCTGCGCCCGTTCCTCGGCCTCGACGTGATCAAGCCCGCCTAGGCGCGGCTCGGCCCGTGGCCTGACCGCGCGCGGCGGTCAGGCCACGGCCGGTCACGTCCAGCTGTGCTCGACCTGCCCGGCCACGTGCTTGCCGATCTCCAGGGCCGACGTGGCGGCCGGCGAGGGCGCGTTGAGCACGTGCACCTGGCGGGGCGCGGTGTCGATGAGGAAGTCGTCGACGAGCGAGCCGTCGGCGCGCATCGCCTGCGCCCGCACGCCCGCGGAGGCGCGGACCAGGTCGTCCTCGCCGACGGCGGGCACCAGGCGGGCCAGGCTGCGGGCGAAGCGCTTGCGCGACAGGGACCGCAGGACCTCTTCCACGCCGGTGCGGGCGAAGGTGCGCGCCAGCCGCCAGGTGCCGGGGAACCGGGCGACGTCGACCAGGTCGGAGGGGGAGATGTCGCGCCAGCGGTAGCCCTCGCGGCGCAGGGCGAGGACGGCGTTCGGGCCCGCGTGCACGCTGCCGTCCAGCATCCGGGTCAGGTGCACCCCCAGGAACGGCAGGGCCGGGTCCGGCACCGGGTAGATCAGGCCGCGCACCAGGTGCCTGCGGTCGTGGCGCAGCTCGTAGTACTCGCCCCGGAACGGGACGATGGCGGCCGAGGGCGTCACGCCCGCCAGCTTGGCCACCCGGTCGCTGTGCAGGCCCGCGCAGTTCACCAGGGCGTCCGCCCGGATGACGCCCCGCGTGGTGGCCACCTCGACGCCGCCGCCGCTGAGCGCCCGGCGGATGGCCAGCGCCGGGGTGTGCAGGCGCAGGTCCTGCCCGTTCAGCTCGCGGACCATGGCCTCGCACACGGCGGGGAAGTCGATGATGCCGGTGCTCTCCACCCGCAGCGCGGCCACCGCCGCGACCTCGGGCTCGTACTCCCGGGCCTCGTCGACGCCGATCCGCTTGGCGGGCACGCCGTTGGCCTCGGCGCGGGCCGCCAGCGCCTCCAGGCGGGGCAGCTCGTCCGGCGAGGTGGCGACGACGAGCTTGCCGCACACCTCCACCGGCACGCCGTGCTCACGCGCGTAGGCGACGATCGAGGCGTTGCCCGCCACCGACATCCGCGCCTTCAACGACCCCGGCTTGTAGTACAGGCCCGCGTGCACGACGTTGCTGTTGTGCCCGGTCTGGTGCGCCGCCCACCGCGGCTCCTTCTCCAGCACCACCACGTCGTGCCCGCGCCGGACCAACTCCCGCGCGGTCGCCAGGCCTACGATTCCGCCACCGATCACCACAACTCGTCGCACGGGCCGGAACGCTAGCCGACCAGTTCGGGCAGCACGTCGGCGGCGACCCGTTCCAGCACCGCCTCGCTGCCCGCGTACACGCCGTCGGCGCGGGGCCAGTGCACGACCAGGTCGGTGAACCCCAGCCCGCGCGCCCGCCCGGCCACCTCGCGGAAGTGCTCGACGCTGGTCAGCGAGTACACCGGGCAGGAGTCGGCGTTGAGGTGGAAGTCGATCGACTCCTTGGCCCGCCCGATCCCGGCCAGCACCTCGCGGAACCGCGCCGCCATCGCGGCGACACCGTCCCACCAGGCGGTCTCGTCGTCGGTCTCCGGGCCGGTGGTGACCCAGCCCGTCCCGTACTTCGCCGCCACCGCCATCGCCTTCGGCCCGTTGGCCGCGACCACGAACGGCAGCCTCGGCCGCTGCACGCAGCCCGGGGCGCTGCGGGCGTCCCGGATCTCGTAGTGCTCGCCGCTGAACGTGGTCCGCTCCTGCGCCAGCAGCAGGTCCAGCGCGGCCACGAACTCCTCGAACCGGCCCTGCCTGCTGGGCGTGCCCCGCTTGGTGCCGAACGAGGTGGCGCCCATCACCTCGGTGTCGTATCCCACACCGCCCGCGCCGACGCCGAGCGTGAAGCGGCCGTCGGAGAGGTCGTCGAGGGCGAGCAGCTCCCGGGAGAACGGCACCGGGTGGCGGAAGTTGGGCGAGGCGACCAGCGTGCCGAGCCGGATCGTCGAGGTGGCCGAGGCCGCCGCGGCCAGCGTGGGCACGGCGCCGAACCACGGCCCGTCGACCAGCGAGCGCCAACCCATGTGGTCGTAGGTCCAGGCGTGGTGGAAGCCGTACTCCTCGGCGGCCTTCCACTTGTGTTCGGCCATCCACCAGCGGTGTTCGGGCAGGATCACAATCCCAGTGCGCACCCGGCGACGGTAGCCGAGTCCGTTTCGGGGGAGTGCACCATGTGGGGGTGCAGAGACCTTCCCTTGTGGCATCCGACGTCGACGGCACCCTGCTCACGCCCCTGGGCCGGGTCAGCCCGCGCACGGCCGGCATGGTCGGCCGGGTGCTGGCGGCCGACGTCCCGTTCGTGCTGGCCACCGGCCGCCCGCCCCGCTGGGTGCCGGAGGTGGCCGCCGCCGCGGGCCTGTCCGGCTACGCCGTGTGCTCTAACGGCGCGGTGCTCTACGACATCGGCGCGGACCGCGTCGTCACCGCCGAGCTGCTCAGCCCCCAGCAGCTGACCGACCTGGCCGCCGTGCTGGACGAGGCGCTGCCCGGCTGCGCCCTGGCCTCTGAGCGGGTCGGCGAGTCCGCCCGCGGCGCCACCGAGCCCGAGTTCATCGCCGACGAGCACTACCTGCACCCGTGGGACGAGGGCGGGCAGCCGCTGCCCGGCCACCAGCGGGCGCAGCTGCTCGGCAAGCCGGCGGTGAAACTGCTGGTCAGGCACCCGTCGATGGCGTCGGACGAGATGGCGCGGGCGGCCGGGCCGCTGGTCGGCGACTCCGTGGCGATGACCTGGTCGACCAACGAGGGCCTGCTGGAGTTCGCCGCGCCCGGCGTGACGAAGGCCTCCGGCCTGGCCGCCGTCGCCGACCGGCTCGGGGTGGCCCCGGGCGGCGTGCTGGCGTTCGGCGACATGCCCAACGACGTGCCCATGCTCACGTGGGCGGGCCACGGCGTGGCCATGGCCAACGCGCACCAGGACGCCCTGGACGCCGCCGACGAGGTCACCGCGGCCAACTCCGAGGACGGGGTGGCGCTGGTGCTGGAGAGGTGGTTCTAGGCTGCCCGTGAGACTCCCCGAACCCACCCCTGGAGAGACACCCGTGCGCGCACTCGTGACCGGCGGTGCCGGCTTCATCGGTTCTACCCTGGTCGACAGGCTCCTGAGGGACGGGCACGAGGTGCACGTCGTCGACGACCTCAGCCGGGGCAAGCGGACCGCGCCCGCCGACCCGGCCCACGCCGACCGGTACTCGTTCTCGCGGGTCGACATCACCTCGCCGGAGCTGGCCGACGTGGTGGCCTCGTTCGGCCCCGAGGTGGTCTACCACCTGGCCGCGCAGATCGACGTGCGCGTGTCCGTGGCCGAACCGCTGCTCGACGCCACCAAGAACGTGCTCGGCACGGTGAACCTGGCCGAGGCCGCCCGGCGCGCGGGCGTGCGCAAGGTGCTGTTCGCGTCGTCCGGCGGCTCCATCTACGGCACGCCCGACGCGCTGCCGGTCGCCGAGTCGACCCCGATCAACCCCAAGTCGCCCTACGCCGCGTCCAAGGTGTCCGGCGAGGTGTACCTGAACACCTACCGGCAGCTGTACGGCCTGGAGTGCACGCACCTGGCGCTGGCCAACGTGTACGGGCCGCGGCAGGACCCGCACGGCGAGGCGGGCGTGGTGGCCATCTTCGCGTCCGCGCTGCTCGCGGGCCGGCCGACGAAGGTGTTCGGCGACGGCGGCAACACCCGCGACTACGTGTTCGTGGAGGACGTCGTGTCGGCGTTCGTCGCGGCCTCCGGCGAGGCGGGCGGCGGCCGGCGGTACAACATCGGCACCGCGCACCAGGTGTCCGACCGGGAGCTGCACACGCTGGTCGCCCGGGCGGCCGGGGTGGCCGACGAGCCCGAGTTCGCGCCGGCCCGGCTCGGCGACCTGCGCGCGTCGGCCATCGACCCGTCGCTCGCGCAGGCGGAGCTGGGCTGGAAGCCCGAGGTGGACATCGCCACCGGCGTGCACCTGACCGTGGACTACTTCCGCGACGCCTGACCCCGGACGCGGCCGGCCGGTGACGAGGAGTTCCCCGTCACCGGCCGGCCGCCGTCGTTCCCGACCTACCCCTTCGCCACGAGCCCGTCGCCGTCCGGCACGTGCTCGGTGCCGCAGGAAGGGCAGCGCAGGTCGTCGTCGAGCCGGGTCGCGCAGCGGCACACCCAGCCCTTCCGCTTGGCCGGGTTGCCCACCACGAACGCGTGCGCCGGCACGTCGCGGGCCACCACCGAGCCCGCGCCGACGAACGCGTTGCGCCCGATCGTCGTGCCGCACACCACGACCACGCCCGCGCCCAGGGTGGCGCCCTCGCGCACCAGGGTGGGCAGCAACTGGTCGCCGCCGAGCTTCTGGTGCGCACGGGGCCGCATGTCGTTGGTGAACACGGCGTTCGGCCCGAGGAAGACGTTGTCCTCGCA
Organism: Saccharothrix sp. 6-C; assembly: GCF_016695385.1. Lineage (NCBI taxonomy): Bacteria > Bacillati > Actinomycetota > Actinomycetes > Pseudonocardiales > Pseudonocardiaceae > Saccharothrix > Saccharothrix sp. 6-C. The sequence continues at coordinate 8,564,470 of NZ_CP064192.1, forward strand.
GGTCACGCCGTTGTAGACGAGCACGTTGTTCTTGACCGTGACGTTGTCGCCGAGCACCGCTTCGTTCTCGACGAACGCGCCGTCGCAGATGTTGCAGTCCTTGCCGACCCGCGCGCCCGGGAGCACGTGCGCGAACGCCCACACGCGGGTGCCCGCGCCGACCGAGTCGCTCTCGCACAGGCCCATCGGGTGGACGAACACGCCGCTCAACGGACGGCCCCGGCCAGGACCTCGACCACCCGCTCCTGCTGGGCGCGGGTGATGCCGGGGTACATCGGCAGGCTCAGGATCTCGTCCGCGACCCGCTCCGCGTGGGGGAACGAGCCGACGCCGTGCGCGTCGGAGGCGAACGGCGCGGCCAGGTGGATCGGCGTCGGGTAGTGGATCGCGGCGCCGACGCCCTGGTCCTGCAGGTGCTTGAGCACCCGGTCCCGCTCGGCGACCCGGACCACGTACAGGTGCCACACGTGCTCGTTGCCGTCCAGCGTCTTCGGCGCCACCACGCCCTCGACACCGGCCAGCAGCTCGCCGTAGTACTCGGCGGCGGCGACCCGCAGCGCGTTCCACGCCTCCAGCCGGCGCAGCTTGGCGTGCAGCACCACGGCCTGCAACGTGTCCAGCCGGCTGTTGAAGCCCAGGGTGCTGTGCACGTACTTCTGCTGCGAGCCGTGCTGGCTCAGCAGCCGGACCCGGTTGGCCAGCTCCTCGTCCTGCGTGGTCACCGCGCCAGCGTCGCCGTAGGCGCCGAGGTTCTTGCCCGGGTAGAAGCTGGTGCCGGCCAGGTGGCCGAGCGAACCGGACACCGCGCCGTTGCGCCGCGCGCCCTGCGACTGGGCGGCGTCCTCGACGAGGAACACGCCCTGCTCGTCGCACGCCGCCTTCAGCTCCTCGACCGGCGCCATCTGGCCGTAGAGGTGGACCGGCAGCACCGCCTTGGTGCGCTCGGTGAACGCCGCCAGGGCCGCCTTGGTGTCGATCAGGTAGGTGTCGGGGTCGCAGTCCACGAACACCGGCGTCGCGCCCGTGCGGGCCACGGCCTCGGCGGTCGCGATGAACGAGTTGGTCGGCACGACGCACTCGTCGCCGGCGCCCACGCCGACGGCGCGCAGCGCCAGCTCCAGCGCGTCGGTGCCGTTGGCCACGCCGACGCAGTGCGCGACCTGGCTGTACTCGGCGTACGCCCGCTCGAACTCGCCGACGGCGGGACCGCCGACGAACGCCGTCCTGGCCAGCACCGCGGCCCAGCCCTCGGCGACCTCCTCGGCCACCTCGGCGTGCTGGAACTTCAGGTCGACGGGGGGGATCGGGGCCGGGATCGTCATCTGCTCATCCTCGTGAGATCGCTTCACCAGCGGCGCTGGTCTCGCTGGGCTTGGTCTGACCGGGTGTGGTCTGGTCGAGCGCGCGCAGGCGCCGGGCGGGTGAGCCCGCCCACACCTCGAAGGGCGGCACGTCGGCGAGCACCACCGCGCCCATGCCGACGAGGGCGCCGGCGCCGACGGTGAGGCCTTCCCGGACCAGCGCGCCGCTGCCCAGGTAGGCCGCCTCGCCCACGGTCACGCCACCGGCCAGGGCGACCCGGGCGGCGAACGTGACGTGGTCGGCGACCGCGTCGTCGTGGGTGATGGTGACGTGCGGCATGACCACCACGTGCGACCCGATCACCTGCGGCGCGGTCACCGCGACGAACGCGAGCAGCACCGAGCCGGCGCCGATCTCGACGCCCGGCGCGACGCTCGCCCACGGGTGCACCACGGTGGCGTAGCGCTCGGCGGGCAGGCCGAGCCGCGCGGCGATCTGCCGGCGGCTGGCCTGGTTGCGGGTGCTGGCCGTGCAGAGCAGGACGCGGGCGTCGGGGTGGTCGGCGACGGCCGCCGACGGCCCGAGCACGGGCACGCCGTCGATCACCTCGCCGTGCCGCGCCTCGTTGTCGTCCAGCAGGCCGAGCACGGACCAGCGCGGCTCGACGGCGTTGACCGCGGCGACCGCGGCCAACGCCTCCCGGGCCAGTCCGCCCGCGCCGACGAGCAGCAGCGGAGCAGCGGTCACTTCGACCCTCGGAGCACCGCGTCGAGCGCGCCGACGACGGTGTCCTGCTCGGCCTCGGTCATCTGGTGGAACAGCGGCAGGATCACCGAACGCCTGGTCAGGTGCTCGGTGACGGGCAGCTCGACGTCCCGCTGGTCGGCGTAGGCCGGTTCCAGGTGCGAGGCCATGATGCCCCGCCGGGCCGACACGCCACGCTCGGCCAGACCCGCCAGCACGTCCACCGAGGTGCCCTCGAACGAGTCCGGCAGCACCACCCAGAACGACTGGTAGTTGGTCGTGCCGTGCTCCGGGTCGCCGACGCAGCGCAGGCCGTCCAGCTCGCCGAGCAGCTTGTGGTAGCGCCCGGCCAGCTCGCGCCGCTTGGCGATCACGTCGGGCAGCTTGCGCAGCTGGATCAGGCCCACCGCGGCCTGCATGTCGGTCATCCGGAAGTTGAAGCCGACCTCTTCGTACTGCTCCAGCTTCACGCCGCCGGCCGCGTGGCGGTCCGCGGCGGACATGCTCATGCCGTGCTCGCGCAGCTTGCGCAGCCGGGTCGCCCACTCGGCGTTCTCGGTGGTGACCATGCCGCCCTCACCGGTGGTGAGCAGCTTGCGCGGGTGGAACGACCAGGCGGCGAGGCCGGCGCCGGAGCTGACCGGCCGGCCGCGGTAGGTGGAGCCCGCCGCGCACGCCGAGTCGTGCACCAGCGCGACGCCGCGCCGGTCGCACAGCGCCTGCACCGAGTCCACGTCGAACGGCACGCCGCCCTGGTGCACCGCGATCACGGCGACCGTGCGGGGCGTGACCGCCGCGTCCACGGTCTCCGCGGTGACGTTGCCGGTCGCCGCGTCGACGTCGGCGAACACGGGGGTCGCGCCCACGTACTTCACCGCGTTCGCGGTCGCGATGAACGAGAACGACGGCACGACGACCTCGTCGCCGGGGCCCACGCCGAGCAGGTGCAGCGCCAGGTGCAGGCCGGTGGTGCAGTTCGACACCGCCACGCCGTGCCCGGCGCCCGCCGACTCGGCGAACGCCTGCTCGAACGCGGCGACCCGCGGCCCCTGGGCCACCCAGCCGGAGCGGACGACCTCGGCCGCGGCCAGGGCCTCCTCCTCGCCGAGGAACGGCCTGATCACCGGGATCATCGCTGCGCCTTCCACCAGGTCACCAGGTCCGCCAGGCCCTCGTCCAGCGAGATGGTCGGCTTCCAGCCGAGCTCGCGCTCGGCGGCGCCGATGTCGGCGAGCCGGCGGGTGACCGAGTTCACCGAGCGGGCCGGGCCGAACTCCAGCGGCACCGTGGAGCCCATCACCCGCTGGAGGGCCTCGGCCAGCTCCAGCAGCGAGGTCTCGGTCGCGGTCGCGATGTTGTAGACGGTGTCGGTGACCTCCGCCTGCGCGGCCAGGATGTTGGCGCGGGCGATGTCGCGCACGTCCACGAAGTCCATGGTCTGCTGGCCGTCGCCCAGGATCAGCGGCGGCTCACCGGCCTCGATCTTCTCCATCCACCGGATCAGCACCTCGGTGTACTTGCCGTGCGCGTCCATGCGCGGGCCGTACACGTTGAAGTAGCGCAGCGCCACGTAGTCGAGGTCGCTCATCGCCTTGAAGCTGCGCAGCATGCCCTCGTTGAACGCCTTGGCGGCGCCGTAGAACGTGTCGTTGTTGTACGGGTGGTGACGCTCCGTGGTCGGGAACTCCTCGGCCAGCCCGTACACCGACGCCGTGGAGGAGGCGATGACCTTCTTCACGTTCGCCTCGACGGAGGCCTCGATGATGTTGAAGGTGCCGTCGACCAGCACCTCCAGCGCCACCCGGGGCTCGGCGGCGCAGCGGGTGATGCGCAGCGCGGCGAGGTGGAACACCAGGTCGGCGCCCGCGATCGTCCGCTTGACGAGGGGGATGTCGCGGATGTCGCCCTCGACGAGCTTGACCTTGTCCGGCGCGGCGGCCAGGGCGTCGGCCAGGTTCTCCACCCGGCCGCGGCTCAGGTCGTCGATCACCACGACCTCGCGCGCGCCCGCGGCCAACAACTGGTCGACCACGTGCGAGCCGATCGTGCCCGCGCCGCCCGTCACCACGGCCCGCTGGTCGGTCAAATCCATCAGAGAGCTCCTCCGTTCACGTCCGTCAGCGGCACGAACGTGCCACCGGCGGCAAGGCTGGCCGACGCGGCCTCCAACTGGGCCAGGACCCGCAGGCCCGAGCGCCCGTCGGTCAGCGGCGCCCGCTTCTCGATGATCGACGCGGCGAACTCCGCCATTACTCCGCGCAGCGCCTCGCCGCCCGGCAGGGCCGGCGCGACCATGTCGCCGATGCGGTAGGAGACGCGCACGCTCTCGTCGTCCGGCCGCTCGATGCCGCGGTCGTAGACGGCCAGCGGCTGCGTCGGGTCGAGGTCGTTCCACACGGCCGTGCGGCTGGAGCCGCCGACGATCATCGAGCGGATCTTCGTGGGGGACAGCCAGTTCACGTGCGCGTGCGCGATGGCGCCGTTGGACAGCCGCACCGACATGTACGCCACGCAGGCGCGACCGACGCCCGCCGGGTCCGACCCGTGCGCCGCGACGGCCACCGGGTGCACGTCGTCGGGCAGGATCGAGTCGAGGATCGACAGGTCGTGGGGCGCGAGGTCCCACAGCACGTCGATGTCGGGCTGGACCAGGCCCAAATTGATGCGCACCGAGTCGATGTACTGGATGTCGCCCAGCTCGCCGCCGCGCACCAGGTCGCGCAGCCTGCGCACCACCGGCGTGTAGCAGAACGTGTGGTCGAGCATCAGCGTCAGACCGCGCTCCTCGGCGGCCGTGACCAGCTTCAACCCGTCCGCGTAGGACGAGGCCAGCGGCTTCTCGACCAGCACGTGCTTGCCGGCCTCGAGCGCGGCGAGCGCGACCGGCAGGTGGGTGGCCGCCGGGGTGGCCACCGCCACCGCCTCGACCTCCGGGTCGGCGAGCACCTCGTCGAGGGATGACGTCACCCGCACGGTGCTGTACCGGCCCAGGACGCTGCGCGCGCGCTCGACGTCGAGGTCGCACAACGTCGCGAGCCGTAGTTCGGGGGTCGCCTGGACGTTGCGCACCAGGTTCGGCCCCCAGTAACCGGCACCGATGACGGCCACACCAACCATCGAAATCCTCTCCGAGTTCTGGGAAGCGCCAGCACGGCCGCGAGCGGCGTCGACTCCGGACGCTTGTCGTGCGGCTGCTGGGCGTACCCGAGGCAGTGTAGATGTCCGGGGTTGCAGTACTCTTCGTGCCACCTTCGTCCATCTTGCAGTGGTATCTGGAGACCTCTTGTGACCGACTGGTCGGAAGTGTGGCTCGTCGTCCCGGTCTACAACGAGGGACAGGTCATCGAGGACGTCGTGCGGCACGCACGGGAGACGTTCCCGAACGTGGTGTGCGTGGACGACGGCAGTCGTGACAACTCCGCCGACGGCGTTCGCGCAGGTGGGGCGCACCTCGTGCAGCACCCGGTGAACCTCGGCCAGGGCGCGGCGATCCAGACCGGCATCGAGTACGCGCGCAAGCAGCCGGGCGCCGAGTACTTCGTCACCTTCGACGCCGACGGCCAGCACCGCGTCGAGGACGTCCTGTCGATGCTCGAGCGGCTGCGCTCCGAGCCCCTGGACATCATCGTCGGCACCCGGTTCCACGGTGACACCGCGCACATCCCGTGGATCAAGCGGGTGGTGCTCAAGACGGTCGTGATGCTCAGCCGCCGCACGCGCAAGCTCGGCCTGACCGACGCGCACAACGGCCTGCGGGTGTTCAACCGCGCCGTGGCCGAGCGGATCAACATCACGCTGAACGGCATGGGCCACGCGTCGGAGATCGTGGAGATGATCGACCACCACAAGTGGCGGGTGGCCGAGGAGCCGGTGACGATCCTCTACACCGAGTACTCGATGGCCAAGGGCCAGTCGCTCATCAACGGTGTGAACATCCTGTTCGACACCATGCTCAAGAGCAAGGCGCACTGATCATGCTGATCCAGTACATCCTGGTCCTGTTCTCGTTCGCCGTGCTGCTGCTGTTCCTGCGCAAGCGCGGGACGACGAAGTCGGCGGCGAGCGTGAAGCTCGCGTTCATGCTGTTCGTGGTGTTCGGGATCTACGCCGTGCTCCGCCCGGGCGACGTGACCGTGGTGGCCGGGTGGCTCGGTGTCGGCCGCGGCACCGACCTGCTGCTGTACGCCCTGGTCGTGGTGTTCACCTTCACCACGCTGAACGCCTACCTGCGGTTCAAGGAGCTGGAGCTGCGCTACGCGCGGTTGGCGCGGGCGATCGCCCTGCGCCAGGCCGAGCCCCCGGTTTCCGCCGGTCAGGGCCCTGCGGGTGCGGAGCGGTCATGAGCATCCACTTCGTCGTCCCCTACTACGTGGACCCGCGGTTCCTGATCGAGCTGGTCGACAGCGTCCGCAAGCAGACCAGCGACCGGTGGCGGCTGACCATCGTCGACGACCGGTACCCGGACACGACGGCGGAGGAGTACGTCCTCGGCCTGGCCGACCCGCGCATCGAGTACGTGCGCAACGAGCAGAACCTCGGCGCCACCGGCAACGTGTGCAAGTGCATGACGCTGGGCAAGGAGGAGTACCTCGTCGTCATGGGCGCCGACGACGCGTTGGAGCCCCGGTACGTGGAGGTCGTGCTCGACGCGTTCAAGCGGTACCCGAACGCCGTCATGGTGCACCCGGGCGTGACCGTGGTCGACGGCGAGAGCCGCCCGACCGACAGCCTGGCCGACAAGATCAAGCGGGTGGCCGCCCGGTCGGCGTGGAAGGAGCGCGAGCTGGACGGCCCGGCCGCCGCGCAGAGCCTGATGAACGGCAACTGGCTGTACGTGCCGGCCATGGCGTTCCGCAACGACGCCGTGCCCAGGATCACGCGGCTCGGCGAGTTCGGCTCGATCGCCGACCTGGCCTGGTCGATCGACATGCTCATCGGCGGCGGCACGCTGGCGCTCGACCCGACGCCGGTGTTCCGCTACCGCAGGCACGCGGCCAGCCACTCCTCGATCGGCGCGCACAGCGTGCAGCGGTTCGAGGAGGAGCAGCGGTACTACGCCGCGGCGGCCGAGCAGCTCAACGCGGCCGGCTGGCACAAGGCCGCGCGCGCCGCGCGGCTGCACCTGCTGTGCCGGGGGCACATCACCAAGTCGGCGCTCGACGCCGCGCTGGCGCGTGACCTGAAGCTGGCCAAGTCGCTCGCGGGACGGGCGATCCGCCGGGTGTGACCCGCCGGGTGCGCAGCGGTCCGGCCGGGCCACCGGGCCCGGCCGCCGCGCGGCCCGGGGCGTCGGCTCAGGCAGCCTCGGTGGTCCGGCTCGCGCCGCCCGTCGCAGCCGCCCGGCGGAGCGCGGCCCGCAGCCCCAGCAGCATCACCAGCAGGGTCAGCAGGGGCCCGACGGTCTGCGCCAACGCCGCGACGAACGGCGGGTCACCCGGCAGGGTGACCATCACCAGCGTGGCCACCGAGCCGACCGCCCAACCGAGCGTGATGGTGTTGTCGCGACCCAGCGCGACCAGCGCGGGCTGCGCCACGAACGCCCCGATGAGGATGACCGTGCTGACCGCGAGCAGCACGGTGACCGCGGTGGCCGGGTCGACCTTGGTGCCCATGAACGTGCGCAGCAGCCACGGCCCGACCAGCGTGAACACCACGGCGTAGGCCAGGCCGAGCCCGCAGAGCACGGCGAGCGCGAGCTTGATGCGCCGCGCGACGAAGCCGTGGTCGCCCTTCGAGGCCGCCGCGGTGAGACTCGGCAGCAGCATCGTCTGGATCGGGTACAGCAGCAGCAGCGGGATGCGGGCGACCACCACGGCCTGGCCGAACGCCAGCGCCACCACGCTGTCCAGCGGCAGCCGGGAGTTGACCGCGAGCGGCGCCAGGTTGGGCAGCAGCTGGGACAGCAGCGTGGCCGCCGCCAGCGCGGCGAGCGCCTTGCCCACCGGCGGCACCGCGACCGCGCTCGACGTCGCCGCCGACCGCCCCTTCGGCAGCCAGAGCAGCCCGGCCAGCGTGGCGAGCACCGACCCGCCCAGGTAGGCGAGCCCGAACAGCCACGCCTCGGACGCCTGAAGCACGACCAGCAGGCCGCACAGCCCGAGCCGCACGCCGCCCTCGACGGTCAGCGTCACCGCGTAGCCGCTGAACCGCTGCAGGCCGGCGAGCAGGCCGCGCACGACGCTCAGCGCCGCGATGAGCGCCGGCGTCGCCAGGACCTCGGCGAACAGCACCCAGTCGCCGCCGAGCGTGCGGTCGACCGCGAACGGCGCGAGCAGCAGGAGCACGGCGACGACCACCGCCGCGAGGCTCCCGCCCGACGCGCACACCCGGCGGACGACCGCCCGCACGGGCTGCCCGGAGGCGACGGCGCGGCTGGTCACCTGCTCCAGGGCGGCGAAGATGCCCGGCCCGATCACGTTGACCACGAAGTACAGGGTCACCGCCAGGTTGGCCTGGTCGGTGCTCAGCGTGTGACCCGTCAGCGCCACGAACAGGTAGCCGGCCAGCCCGAACACGCCGAGGCCGACGGCCATCTGCACGGACGGGCTGAAGAATCGCCGAAGGGTCATCGAGGTCGACACCTGCCACACGGTAGGGGTGCGGGCCGCGCCGCCGACCGACCGGGTCCACCCGCGGTCCGCGGCGCGGCGCTCAGCGTGACGTCACGGGGTTCCCGGCGTCGCACGCGGACAGCCGGTACAGCTTGACGGTGCCCTTCTGGGCCAGCAGCTCGAAGCCGGGGTCGGAGGCCGAGACCCGCAGCCCCGGGTAGTCGTTGTTGCGCGCGTCGTGCGGCCAGAACGTCCGGTTGGCCATCAGCAGGTAGTGCACGCCCAGCCGCTCGGCCGCCCGGCACACCTCCGGGTCGCGGCCCGCGTCGTCCAGGTTGGCCGCGAGGTACTGCTGCTCGGTGCTCCACGGGATGTTGGCGTGCGGGAACAGCGCCCGGCGGCTCACCTCGGCGAGCATCACGGTGCTGCCGTCCCACGGGTTGTTGGCGACCAGGGCGTCCTCGGGCAGCTCGGCCTCGAGCTCGGGCAGGAACTCCATCTCGGTCCGGTCGACCAGCGTGGACCTCTGCGGCACGTCCTCGACCGCGTAGGTCCCGGCCACGATGTCCGTGTTCGCCCCGACGTAGAAGAACTTGGTCGCCAGTGCCAGCACCGCCAGCACCACCAGGCTCAGCACGGTCGGCGTGCGCAGCAGGGACCGGCGCCCGACGACTGCCCTGCCCTCGACTGCCCTGCCCTCGACGGCCCTGCCCTCGACTGCGCCCGCCGTGACCGTCCCGGGCGGCACGGTCGCCGCCGGCGCGGGCGCCTTGGCGATCAGCGCGCCCAGGCGGTCGGCCAGCCGGGTGATGCCGAGCACGGCGAGCGGCACGGCGGTGAGCGGCAGCATCGCGGCCAGCCGGAAGGAGTCGTTGTACCAGTAGCCGGTGATGAACTGGGTGCTCGGCCGGTTGATCGAGGCCGTCACCACGTAGAGGAACGCGGTGCCGGCGAACGCCGCCACCAGCCACCGGCTGGTCCGCAGCCGCCACGCGACCACCGCGCCGATGACCGCCACCAGGGACAGCGCCCACAGCGCGGGCTTGCCGTTCGGCGCGCTGAGCAGGGCCTCGCCGACCGCGCGGGCGGGCGTCTCGAACGGCGGCCAGACGTGGCTGCGGACCTCGGCGAACATCGGCGCGCGCGCCACGTACGCCCACGCGCCCAGGAAGAGGAGCGCCGCGACCGACACGCCGGTCACCGCGCGGCCGGTGCGCCCGGCGCGGCGCAGCCGGACCGCCCACCGCAGGACGCTGGTGGCGATCGGGAACAGGCACACCACGATCAGGCTGAACACCGTGTTCGGGTGCGCGAAGGCGCAGGCCACGACCACCAGCGGGGCCAGCGCCATCGCGCGGCGCCTGCCGATGACGTCTTCCCTGGCCAGCGACGTGGCGGCGAGCACCATGGCGACGCCGGCGGGCGCCAGGGCGAGGCCGAGCAGGTTCGGCCACAGCACGCCGAAGCCGAGCAGGCCCCACGGGAACGCGGTGAACGCGACGCTCACCGCGCCGGTCACCGCCATGGCGGCGGTCGAGCGGCCGACGAGCTGGCGCACCAGCAGCATGCAGCTCAACGGCCAGACGAGCATCGAGATGACGCCCGCGACGAGGTTCGCGGCCGTCGCGATCGGCACGCCCGTGCTCAGCACCACCAGCGTGGTCAGGCCGTGCCAGCCCGCCGGGTAGAACGTGGTCGGGGTCGCGACGTTGCCCAGCGTGCCCATGGCCATCGACGAGGCGTTGCCCGAGTCGAGGATGTGCGCGAGCGCGCTGTAGTGGAAGATCGCGTCGTAGGTCTGGGACAGCTGATCCGGCTGCCCCACGCCCTGGACCAGCACGTACCAGCCGATCGCGATCGCGGGCAGCAGGCCGAGGGCGGCGGCGGCCAGCACCCGGCGCGGGTCCGTCGCGCGTGGCGGCGCGATCCGCCGCAGCAGCAGCGACACGACCGCGGCGAGCACGACGACCACGGCGGTGGCGCCCAGCACGACGAACGGCGACCACCGCAGGCCCAGCACGTCCGCCAGCACGGCGGTGAGCGGCACGATGAGCATGCTCAGCGTCGGCGCCATGCCCCAGGCGGACAGCCCGCGCAGGCCGATCGCGTACGAGAGCGCCGCGCCGGGACCGATCAGCCACGCCGCGGTGACGAGCGCGACCGGCACAACGTCCAACCAGCTCATGTCCCTGCTACCCCGCCGTCGTAGAGATGCTTGAGGCACCCACCGGTGGCGTGAGCGGACACCGGACAGCGTGACCGTGCCAGGCGCACGGTGCTGTGACATTGTGGTACGGCCTCACGGCGGAGTGTACCGACGGGGGCTCCCCGATCACCCTCCAGGCCGGTAGACCGGCGCGCGGGCCCACTCCGGGTGGGTACCCGCCGGCCCGATCGCCCGGCGCGACTATCCTCGGGCCCTGTGAGCTTCGCTGGATTTGACCTGATCGTCGTCGGTTCCGGGTTCTTCGGCCTCACGGTCGCCGAACGGACCGCATCACAGCTCGGCAAGCGCGTGCTCGTGGTGGAACGCCGCGCGCACATCGGCGGCAACGCCTACTCCGAGCCAGAGCCGGAGACAGGCATCGAGGTGCACCGGTACGGCGCGCACCTGTTCCACACCTCCAACAAGCGGGTGTGGGACTACGTCAACCAGTTCACCGAGTTCACCGGGTACCAGCACCGGGTGTTCGCGATGCACGCCGGCCAGGCCTACCAGTTCCCCATGGGCCTGGGCCTCATCTCCCAGTTCGTCGGCCGCTACCTGAGCCCCGAGCAGGCCCGCGCCTGGGTGGCCGAGCACGCCGCCGAGATCGACTCCAAGGACGCGAAGAACCTGGAGGAGAAGGCGATCTCGCTCATCGGCCGCCCGCTGTACGAGGCGTTCGTGCGCGACTACACCGCCAAGCAGTGGCAGACCGACCCGAAGGAGCTGCCCGCGGCGGTCATCAGCCGCCTGCCGGTGCGCTACACCTTCGACAACCGCTACTTCAACGACACCTACGAGGGCCTGCCCGTCGACGGGTACACCGCGTGGCTGGAGCGGATGGCCGACCACCCGAACATCGAGGTGCGGCTCGACACCGACTACTTCGACGTCCGGGACGAGATCCCGGCGGGCACGCCCGTCGTCTACACCGGACCGCTCGACCGCTACTTCGACTACAGCGAGGGCTGGCTCGGCTGGCGCACGCTGGACTTCGAGCAGGAAGTCCTGCCGGTCGGCGACTTCCAGGGCACGCCGGTCATGAACTACAACGACGCCGAGGTGCCGTACACCCGGATCCACGAGTTCCGGCACTTCCACCCCGAGCGCGAGTACCCGTCGGACAAGACGGTCATCGTGCGCGAGTTCTCCCGCGCGGCCGAGAAGGACGACGAGCCGTACTACCCGATCAACACCGCCGAGGACCGCGCCAAGCTGGAGCGCTACCGCGAGCTCGCGCGAGCGGAAGCCGCCGAGCGTAACGTCGTCTTCGGTGGTCGACTGGGCACCTACAAGTACCTGGACATGCACATGGCGATCGGTTCCGCGCTGAGCGTGTTCGACAACAAGATCGCCCCGCACCTGGCCTCCGGTCGGGCGCTGGACGGTTCGCTGGAGGACTGAGTCGGTCATGTCGGGCAACTCCACCCTCGTCGAGCACGAGGCACCCGAGAAACTGCTGGCACAGCGCGGCCTCTTCGCGGGGCCGTCGCAGATCGTCTCGGAGGACCTCTACGCCGAGATCTCCCAGGGCATCGCCGACCGCGAGCGGCACCGCATGGTCGTCCACCCGCACGCCACGGTGTCGATGAACACCTACTTCGGGCGGTTCCCGGCCACGTACTGGCAGCGGTGGTGCGTCAGCCCCGAGGTGGAGCTGAGCCTGACCCTGACCGGTTCCGGCACCGTCTCCGTCGTGGCCTCCGACGCGGAGGGCGAGTCGCGCACCGTCGTCGCCGAGCAGGTCGCCGACGCGTCGGGCCAGGTCGTCACCATGACGGCCAAGATCGACAAGTTCACCGACGGCGGCGCGCTCTGGTTCGACGTCGTCACCGGCGAGCACGAGCTGGTCGTCGAGCACGCCCGGTGGACCGTCGTGCCGCCCGAGCGGGTCCGCCCGACCGCGATCGTGATCTGCACGTTCAACCGGGTCGAGGACTGCCTCAACACGATGGCGGCCCTCGCGTCCGACCCCGAGCCGCTGGGCCTGGTCGACGCGGTCTACGTGGTCGACCAGGGCAGCGACCCGGTCGAGTCGCGGGACCGGTTCGCCGAGGTCGCCGCCGCGCTCGGGGACAAGCTGCGCTACATCCGCCAGCCCAACCTCGGCGGCGCCGGCGGCTTCACCCGCGGCCTGTACCAGGTCATGGAGGTCGACCACGCCGAGAACGCCAACGTGCTCTTCATGGACGACGACGTGCTGTGCGAGCCGGAGATCGTGGTCCGCACGACCGCGTTCGCGAACCGCACCGCGCAGCCGGTCATCGTCGGCGGGCAGATGCTGTACCTGCTGCACCCGAACCACCTGCACGTGGGCGCGGAGTACGCCAACCTCGACACGCTGGCCCCCGGCCAGGTCGTGGAGGGCGCGCTGCACGACGCCGACCTCACCGGGTACGACGAGGAGACCGGTAAGCGCAACGTGCAGGACCGCCGGGTCGACGCGGGCTACAACGGCTGGTGGTCGTGCCTGATCCCGTCGGAGATCGTCAAGGCGGTCGGCTACCCGCTGCCGCTGTTCTTCCAGTGGGACGACATCGAGTACGGCTACCGCGCGCGCGCCCACGGGTTCGCCACGGTCACGCTGCCCGGCGCGGGCGTGTGGCACGCCGACTTCCACTGGAAGGACTGGGACGACTGGCACCGGTACTTCAACCTGCGCAACGCCCTCATCACCTCGGCGCTGCACAGCCAGTTCGACCCGAAGCGGATCTGCCGGTCCATGGCGGCCCAGCTCGCCACCTACCTGGTCGGCATGCAGTACGGCCTGGCCGCGACCCAGCTCAAGGCCATCGAGGACTTCCTCAAGGGCCCCGAGATGCTGCGTGACGGCGGCGTCCAGGCGGCGGCGGACATCCGCAAGCTGCGCGCCGAGTACCCCGAGACGGTCAAGCACCCGGCCTCGGAGGTGCCCGGCATCTCCTCCGGCGACCTGCCGCTGATCTCGGCGCCGCCCGCGCCGCGGCTGTTCGCGCCGGTGCTGGCCAAGCGCGTGGTCAACCAGCTGCTCGGCCGCAGCGTGCACGACGTCGGCGCGGTGGCCGCGGGCGACTCGGCCTGGTGGCACGTGTCGCTGTTCAACACCGCCGTGGTCACCGACGCGTCCCAGGAGGGCGTGCGGGTCCGGCGGCGCGACCGCGAGCTGGCCATCCGGCTCGGCCGGGAGGGCACCAAGCTGCTCAAGGAGCTGTACCAGCGGGCTCCGGAGATGCAGCGGGCCTACCGCGACGCGATGGGCGAGCTGACGAGCCGCGAGAACTGGCGGCGCTTGTACGACCTGTGACCGGTGAGCGGGGCGGCCCTGGGCGGTCGCCCCGCTTCCGTTCACCCACTTCTTCTCTCACGCGCTTCTCACCTGGGGACCTTCAGTGGACGCAGTGCACCGGATCATCCTGCCGAGGGACGACGACCCGCTCGACGTCCGGCCGATGTACCTGGACGAGCCGGAGAACGTGCACTGCCAGGTCGACTCCCGGCGCGGGCTGACCGTGCCCGAGCACGCCAAGGTGTCGTTCGCGACGTACTTCAACGCGTTCCCGGCCAGCTACTGGAAGCGGTGGACGGTCGTCGACGAGGTCGTGCTGCGGATGCGCGTGCGCGGCTCCGGCCGGATCGACGTGTACCGGTCCAAGCCGAGCGGCGACGTCGTGCACCTGGAGGGCTCGTTCGTCCGGGACGCGGCCGACTGGACGTCGCTGGAGTTCCCGGTGTCGCTGCGGCCGTTCGAGGACGGCGGGCTGATCTGGTTCGACGCGTTCACGCACGAGACGCCCCTGGAGATCCAGGACGCCGAGTGGGCCGTGCGGACGCCGTTGCCGGTGAAGAAGGTCGCGGTCAGCATCACCACCATGCGCCCGCACGACGCCGTGGAGGCGTTGCGGGCGCTGGGCAGCGACCCGGCCGTGCTCGACGTGGTGAGCAACGTCTTCGTGGCCGACCAGGGCGCGGTGAAGGTGCGCTCGCTGGCGGGCTTCGCGGAGGCCGAGGCCGGGCTCGGCGGCCGGCTGGAGGTCATCGAGCAGGACAACCTCGGCGGCGCGGGCGGGTTCACCCGGGGCATGTTCGAGGCGGTCGAGCACACCGACGCCGACCAGATCATGCTCATGGACGACGACATCCGGCTGGAGCCGGAGGCCGTGCTGCGGTCCAACGCGTTCGCGCGGGCGGCGGCGTCACCGGTCATCGTCGGCAGCCACATGCTGAACCTGCAGGCCAGGACCAGGCTCCACAGCACCGCGGAGATCGTCGACCTGGGCACCTGCTTCTGGCGGGCCGCGCCGGGCGCCGTGACCGACCACGACTTCGCCGTGTCGTCGCTGCGCGAGACGCCCGAGCTGCACCCCCGGGTCGACGCCACCTACAACGGCTGGTGGATGTGCCTGTTCCCGCGCGAGGTGATCGAGCGGACCGGCTACCCGCTGCCGCTGTTCATCAAGTGGGACGACGCCGAGTACTCGTTGCGGGCGCTGGAGCACGGCTACCCGACGGTGTCGCTGCCGGGGTCGGCGGTATGGCACATGCCGTGGACGGACAAGAACGACTCGACCGACTGGCAGGCCTACTTCCACACCCGCAACCGGCTCGTGCTGGCCGCGCTGCACAGCCCGTACGACGTGCGCAACGGCATCGTGAAGCACGGGCTGAAGCTGTCACTGCGGCACCTGCTGTCGATGGAGTACTCCACGGTGGTGTTGCAGCAGAAGGCGATCGAGGACTTCCTGGACGGTCCCGCCGGCCTGTTCGACTCGCTGCGCTCGGCGCTGCCGATGGTGCGCGCGCTGCGCGAGGAGCACAGCGACGCCCAGCGCCTGGAGTCGGCCCGCGAGTTCCCGCCGCCCACGTTCGACATGGTGCGCGCGGAAGCCCTGCTCCGGCCGTCCAAGGGCAAAGCGACGATCGCCGTGCGCGCGGCCAAGTCCGTCCTGCACAACCTGCGGCCACCCCAGGCCTCCGCCGGGGACCGCCCGCAACTCAACGTACCGGCCCTGAACGCTCGCTGGTTCCTGCTCGGCAACCTGGACAGCGCCACGGTCTCGACCGCCGACGGCACCGGCGTCGCCTTCTACAAGCGCGACCCCGACCAGTTCCGCTCCCTGATGGCGCGCGCCATCCGCAACTACCGCAGGCTGGGCAAGGAATGGCCGCGCCTGCGCCGCCAGTACCGCGACGCCCTGCCCGACCTCACCTCCGCCGAGCAGTGGCGAAAGGCCTTCGAGAACCGCTGACCCCCGCCTGACCGCCGGCCCGGTCGGCCGGTCGGCCCGGTCGGTCGGCCAGGATTCTGACGCTTCGAGGGCTTCAAAGCTCTAAAAGCTTCAAAGCATGTCCTCGCCGGACGGGCAGATCAGCAGGATGACCGGGGCTGGGTGGTTGTGTGCCGGGTCCGTCGTTGGTCCGGGGTACGTGTCATCCCGCCGACCTCCACAAGGGCTACCACACGTATCAAGGGGGGCCGCCCCCAGTGAATGCCGTGGCCATCGGTGAACCCGGCCCCCCTTGACACGCGTGGCAGGGCTGCGCCAGGTCGGCGGGATGACACGAACCCCTCCTCTAGGGAGAAGGGCCCGCCAGTGGACCGACAGCGACCGGTCCGCGGCGACGGGCCCGGGTCATTCCCCGTCGGCCGGGTGCCTGACCCGCTGTCAGTGCCAGGGCGGTTTGCTTAATCGAGGGGTTCGTGTCATCCCGCCGACCTGGCTTTGCCCTACCGCGCGTGTCAAGGGGGCGTTGTCCAGCACTGGCTACGGCTCTCACTGGGGGCGCCCCCTTGATACGTGTGGTAGCCCGGAGGGAGGTCGGTGGGATGACACGCACCCCGGACCACAACGGACCCGCAGCAGAACCACCCAACCCCCGGTCATCCTGCTGATCTGCCCGTCCGGCGAGGACATGCTTTAAAGCTTTTTTCTTTTCTTTCTTCTTCTTCTTCTTCTTCTTCTTTCTTCTTTCTTCTTCCATCCACATCTCTAGGCGAAATGCGCTGCCACGACGTGGCTGAAGTTCACCACGAACTCCTTGCCGTCGGCAGTCTGGATGGCCTGCGTGTGGCCGTTCCGCACGACCTGGATCAACCTGGACCCCAGGTCCTCGGCGGTCTCCGGCGACACCATGATCGAGATCGGGTTCGAGTTCGCGGCCAGGTGCAGCACCAGAGCCGTCTTACGCGCTTCAGAAGTCATGCCGGACAGCCCACCAGCGGTGCCACCGGGCAGGCAAGACGGGTTCGCCGTCAGCGATTCCGCGTCGGGCTGAACTCCGGACCGGCGCGGAATCGCGTCACTTTCGGAAGAAACGTTCCCGCTGCCCCAGCCGCACGAGCTTCAGCCACTCCACGAAGGCCTTCGGGTCGCGTCGCACGCCGATGAAGTACAGCCCGAACCGGAACGCCTCCAGCAGGCCCAGCTTCCGCATCCCGGGCTGCGACAGCAGGTAACCCCGGTTGCGGTAGGTGTAGTAGCGCTTGATCGCGTTCTCCGGGTCCTGCGCGTGGAACCGGCCGCCGAGCATCGGCTTGAACTCGTCCGACCCGTCCGGGTGCAGGTAGGCGACCTTCAGCGACGTGCCGAACGGCAGGCCGGTGCGCACCAGCCGTCGGTGGATCTCCACCTCGTCACCGCGGAAGAACAGCCGGTAGTCCGGCACGCCGATGACGTCCACCGTGGACGCCTTGAACAGGGCCCCGTTGAACAGCGACGCGATGCCCGGCAGGAAGTCGACGCCGAGCTCGGACGCGTTCCGCTTCCACGTCAGGCCGCGCCGCAGCGGGAACGCGAGCTTCTCGGGCCGCTCGATGTTCGTCACGACCGGCGAGATGGCGGCCAGCTTGCGCCGCTGCGCCTCCTCCAGCAGCACGGCGAGCACGGTCTCGTCGGCGGGCCGGCCGTCGTCGTCGGCCAGCCACAGCCAGTCCGCGCCGAGCGACAGCGCGTGCAGCATCCCGAGCGCGAACCCGCCCGCGCCGCCGAGGTTGCGGTGCGAGGCCAGGTAGGTGGTGGGGATCGGGCACTGCGCGACCAGGTCGTCCACCGGCTGGTCGGGCCCGTTGTCGACGACCACGAGGTGGTCGAGCGGCCGGGTCTGCGAAGCCAGCACCTTCAACGAGTCGGCCAGCAGCTCCCGCCGGTGCCGCGTCACCACGACACCGACGACGGAGCCCTGCGGCAGTGCGCCCACGACGCTCACCTACTCGCCACCGTTCCCGCTCAGCACCCGCGGCTGACCGATCCGCTCCAGCGTCTCCGGGGCCATGTTCTCGAAGGGGTCACGTCCCTTGTAGGTGGTGAGCACCTCCCGCAGAGACCCCTGCATCTTGACCTTGCCCTCGTCCATCCAGATCGCCGTGGAGCAGAACTCGGCGAGGAAGTCGTCGGAGTGGTTCGCGAAGACCAGGATGCCGGACCGCTTGACCAGGTCGTTCATCCGGTCGCGTGCCTTGGCCATGAACGCCGCGTCGACCGCGCCGATGCCTTCGTCGAGGATCAGGATCTCCGGGTCGATCGACGTCACGATGCCCAGCGCCAGCCGCACCCGCATACCCGTGGAGTAGGTGCGCAGCGGCATCTGCAGGTAGTCGCCGAGCTCGGTGAACTCGGTGATGTCGTCGACCCGCTTCTCCATCTCCTTGCGGCTCATGCCGAGGAACAGACCGCGAATCATGATGTTCTCGTACCCGGAGATCTCCGGATCCATGCCGACCCCGAGGTCGAACACGGGCGCGACCTTGCCGACGACGCGCGAGCTGCCCCGCGTGGGCTCGTAGATGCCCGCGAGCAGCCGCAGCAGCGTCGACTTGCCGGCGCCGTTGTGGCCGACGAGGCCCACCCGGTCACCGTGCCGCAGCGAGATGTTGATGTCGTGCAGGGCTTCGATGATCGGGACCCGGCCCTCGGAGCCGATCTTGCCGCCGACCTTGCCCAGCGCGAGCTTCTTCAGCGACCTCGACTTGGCGTCGAAGATCGGGAAGTCGACCGAGGCGTTCCAGACGTCGATGCTGACCATGATGTGTTGCGGCCTCACTCAGACCCAGTAGGAGACGCGGGCACGGTAGTTCCGCATCGCGATCAACGCCAGTCCCCAGCCCACGACGGTGAACGCGCCGACGACCACCCAGTGGTGCCAGTCCTGCGCGTGCCCGAGCATGGGCGCCCGGACGATCTCCACGTAGTGGTAGATGGGGTTCAGCTCGGCGATCAGCATGCGCCAGTCGCCGTCGCCACCGCTGCCTTCGCCGCCGGTGACCTTGTTGAGCACGCCGACGTGCCACACGATCGGCGTCATGAAGAAGATCAGGTTGATGAAGCTGCTGATGACCGGCGGGATGTCGCGGAACCGGGTGCTGATGATGCCGAACAGCAGCGCCACCCACACCGCGTTGACCACGACGAGCGCGAGCGCCGGGATGGCCAGCAGCACCGTCCACGACAGGCCGGGCTGGAGGATCTTGTCGCCCTCCATACGGTAGCTCTCGCTCAGCGTCGGGAAGAAGATCACGAGGACGACCAGGTAGACGACCATGTTGTGCATGAGGAACAGCGTCTGGCGCCACACCATGCGCAGCACGTGCACCGTTATGGGCGCGGGCAGGTGCTTGATCAGGCCTTCGTTGGCGATGAAGACCTCGGTGCCCTCGGTCACCACGCCGAGGACGAAGTGCCAGATGATGAACCCCGCCGTCACGTACGGCAGGAAGGTGCCCAGCTCCTGGTTGAACAGCTGGGAGTAGAGCAGGCCGAGCGCGAGCGCGGTCGTGCCCATGGAGATCGTGATCCACAGCGGGCCGATGACCGACCGGCGGTAGCGCTGCTTGATGTCCTGCCACCCCAGATGGCCCCACAGCTCCCGCTGCCGCCAGGCGTCGCGCACGTCGCCGAACGCGCGCGCGAAGGTGCGCGAGTTGGGTGCCAGGGGAGCGGGTGGTCGCTCGACCGTACTCGTGGGTTGCACGAGTAAGGAGACTACCGGCGACGGGGTGGTGGCCCTGTCGCCGGGCTGTCACGGTGCGGTCACCGCTGCTGCGAGGCCTCCGGCACACCGGTTACCTTCATGATCACCTGTTCGTGGTCGTACGTGTACCCGCAGTAGTCGAACTCGATCCCGGTGCGGTCGACGTACTCGGACCACGCCTTGTGCTCGTGGTCCTGCCACCCCGGGTAGTTGAAGTACTCGTCGAAGACGATCACGCTGCCGGGCACCAGCCGCGGGCCGACGAGCTCCAGCACCGTCTTGGTCGACGAGTACAGGTCGCAGTCGACGTGCAGGAACGACACCGGGCCGGTGTGCTCGTCGAGGAAGCCGGGCAGGGTGTCGTCGAACCAGCCGACGACCAGCTCCGCGCCGTCCACGTCGGGCAGGCCGTCCATGCCGAACAGGCCGGCCGGGAAGCCGTTGCGCCAGTCCTCGGGCAGGCCCTCGAACGAGTCGAAGCCGTACACGTCGCGGCCCTCGAACGCGGTGGCGATCAGCTTCAGCGTGCCGCCGGTGTAGACGCCGAACTCCAGCGCCATGCCCTCGGCCGAGACCAGGCCGAGGGCGTGCTCCAGCGTGGCGTGCGGGTGGCCGAAGTGCGGCGCGGTCGGCAGGTGCCTGCGGATGAACCGGGCGCTCTCCTTGGCGGCTTCCTGCTCGCCCGCGAACACCAGGTCGCGCCGGGCCCGGATCTCGTACTGGACCGTCGCGTCGACCGCCCGGTCCGCCTGTCTGCGCAGCTCGTGGAGCTCCTGCTGGAGCGCGGCGATCCGCTCGGCCTGCTCGCGGTGGTAGGGGCGCACCGCTTCGTCGATGACCCGCAGGATCTTGCCGCGCACGCGCTTGCGGACCTCGTCGACGATCGGGCTGTGCCGGACTTTGTCGAGCACCTGTCGGCTCCTCTCGCGGGTGTGGCGGTGAACACGGTCGGGCAGCGCGGTGCCCGTTGTCCAGCCCCGCGACCTCAACGCCGCACCGGAACGTTACAAGTACTGACCAGTCCCCCGGATGTGCGGACCACCCTCGACGTCGGCGTGGCCCGACCCGGCGGGCAGGGCGCGGCCGCGCATCTGCTCCAACTGGACGCGCGCTGCCATCTGCTGGGCGAACAGGGCCGTCTGGATGCCGTGGAACAGGCCCTCCAACCAGCCCACCAGCTGCGCCTGGGCGATGCGGAGCTCCGCGTCGGACGGCGTGCCCTCCTCGGTGAACGGCAGGGAGAGCCGCTCCAGCTCGTCGCGCAGCTCGGGCGCCAGGCCGTCCTCGAGCTCGTCGATGGACCGCTTGTGGATCTCCTTGAGGCGGTTGCGGCTGGCCTCGTCCAGGGGCGCCGCGCGCACCTCCTCCAGCAATTGCTTGATCATCGTGCCGATGCGCATGACCTTCGCGGGCTGCTCGACCAGGTCGGTCACGTCCTGACCGCCGCCCGCCTCGTCGCCGCCCGGCACCCGTGCGGTTCCCACCGGCGTGCCGTCCGGGCCGACCACGACCACGTGCCGCTCGTTCTCCAGCTGATCATCTCGGGGTGCCTCGCTCATGCCTCCCATCCTGGCCCGATCGGGTGGCGAACGCCGAACCGGGTCACGGATCGGGTGGCAAACCCGCGGCCCCTGCTGTCGCTCCCGCCGACGTCCTCCGTACGGTGTGCGGCATGGCGTTCGACGTCGCCCGGGTCCGTGGGCTGTTCCCCGCGCTCGGCGACGGCTGGGTTCACCTGGACGCTCCGGCGGGGATGCAAGTACCCGAACAGGTGGCCACGGCCGTCTCCACCGCGCTGCGCGCACCCGTCTCCGGGCCGGGTGGCATCTTCCCCGCCTCGCAACGGGCCGAGGCGATCGTCGACGCGGCCAGGCGCGCGGTGGCCGACCTCGTGGGCGCCGACCCGGCGGGCGTCGTGCTCGGCCCCAGCTCCGCCGTGCTGCTGCAACGCCTGGCCGACGCGCTGTCGGAGGGCTGGTTCCTGGGCGACGAGATCGTGGTGTCGCGGTTGGACCACCCGGGCAACATCGCGCCGTGGCAGCGGGCCGCGCAGCGCACCGGCAGCGTGGTGCGGTGGGCCGAGGTCGACATCGAGACGTGCGAGCTGCCCGCCTGGCAGTACGACGACCTGGTCACGCCCAAGTGCAAGCTGGTCGCGGTGACGGCCGCGTCCGGCTCCGTGGGCACCCGGCCGGACCTGCGCAAGATCGCCGAAGCCGCCCGCCGCACGGACGCCCTGGTCGTGGTCGACGCCTCCTCGGCCGCGCCGTTCGTGCCGCTCGACATCACGTCGATGGACGCCGACGTGGTGGCGGTGTCGGCGAACAACTGGGGCGGGCCGCCGGTCGGCGCGCTGGTGTTCCGCGACCCGTCCATGCTCGACCTGCTGCCGTCGGTCGCCGTCGAGCCGGGCGCGCGGGGACCCGAACGCCTGGAACTGGGCCCGCACGCCTACCCGCTGCTGGCCGGTCTGGTCGCATCGGTCGAGTACCTGGCCGGTTTGGACGACGCCGCAGTGGGCCCGCGACGCGAGCGGGTGCTCACCTCCCTGGGTTCGGTGAAGGCGTACCAGGCCGGACTTCTGGCTAATCTCATCAACGAACTGCGATCGCTCCGTCACGTCATGGTGATCGGCGACGCCATGCGGCGGGTGCCCGCGCTGGCGTTCACGGTGGCCGGCGTGAAGGCGACCGACGGCGTGGAGCACCTGTCCGAGCGCGGCGTGTGCGCGTTCGCCGACTCGGGGCAGCACGGCGTGTTCTCGGTGCTGGGCGTCGGTGAGGTCGGCGGGGCGATCCGCGTCGGCCTGGCGCACTACACGAACGCGGTGGAAGTGGACGAGCTCGTGCGGGCGGTCGCCGAGCTCGGCTGAGGTCGGGTTGCGCTGAGACAGGGGGCTGGGTGGACGACCTGCTGTCACGGGAGCTCGCCGACCTCGCCGCACTGCACCGGCTGGCGCCCCTCATGTCGGAGTACCTGCCCGACACGGCGCACGAACTGCGGCCCGCCGCGCTGGTGGCCGTGGTGGACGAGGTGCTGCTCGGGTCGCGGACCGTGCTGGTGGAGTGCGGGTGCGGCGCGTCGTCGGTGGTGCTGGCCCGGCTGCTCGCCCGGCGCGGGTTCGGGCACCTGCTGTCGGTCGAGCACGACGAGCGCACGGCGGCGTTCGTGGCCAGCCAGCTGCGCCGGGAGGGCCTGGGCCACGTGGCGCGCGTCGTCCACGCCCCGCTCGCCCCGCACCCGGCCGCGCTCGGCAACGCCCAGTGGTACCACCCGCAGCTCGTGCACGACGAGGTGTCGGCCTACGTGGAGCGCTACGGCCTGGTCGACCTGCTGCTCGTGGACGGCCCGCTGCTGGGCGACGCGCGGTACCCGGCCCTGCCGGTGCTGCGGGGCGTGCTGGCGCCGGGCGCGGCGGTCCTGGTGGACGACGCCGAACGCCCCGGCGAGCACCCCGTCCTGGTCCGCTGGGCCGAGGAGTTCGCCCTCCGCTTCCGCACCACCCCTCGCACCTTCCTCGCCACCGCGACCGCGCTGGAGTGACCGCGGTGGCGTGACCGCGCTGGAGTGACCGCGCTTCAGACCGCCAGCACGAGCTTGCCGAACACGTCCCCGTCCGCCAGCGCGCGGTGGGCGTCGGCGGCGCGGGCGATCGGCAGGACGTCGTGCACGACCGGCTTGACCTGGCCGGACGCGATGAGCGGCCACAGGTGCTCGCGCACCTCGGCCACGACGCGGCCCTTGCCGTTCGGCCCGTCCACCGGGCGGAACCGCAGCCCGGTCGCCGTGACGCTCGCGCGCTTGGACAGCAGCTTGCCGATGTTCAGCTCGCCCTTCACCCCGCCCTGCATCCCGATGACGACCAGCCGCCCGTCCGGCGCCAGCACGTCGAGGTTGCGGTCGAGGTAGGCCGCGCCCATGTTGTCCAGGACGACGTCCGCCCGCCCGACCTCGGCCACGAAGTCCTGCTCGCGGTAGTTGACGAGGACGTCGGCGCCCAGCTCGGCGCACCGCCGCAGCCGCTCCGCCGAGCCCGCCGTGACGGCGACGCGCGCGCCGAGCGCCTTGGCGACCTGGACGGCGTGCGTGCCGATGCCGCCCGCGCCGCCGTGCACGAGGAACGTCTCCCCGCTCCGGAGGCCGGCGACCATCACCACGTTCGACCAGACGGTGCACGCGACCTCGGGCAGCGACGCGGCGGTCACCAGGTCGACGCCCTCGGGCACCGGCAGGAGCTGGGCGGCCGGGACGACGACCCGTTCCGCGTACCCGCCGCCGGCCAGCAGCGCGCACACCTCGTCGCCGACCCGCCACCCGGTCACGCCCTCGCCCAGGTCCGCGACCGTGCCCGAGCACTCCAGGCCCAGCACGTCCGACGTGCCCTTCGGCGGCGGGTAGTGACCCTGGCGTTGCAGCAGGTCCGCCCGGTTGACCGCGGTCGCGGCCACGTCCAGCAGCACCTCTCCGGGGCCCGGTTCGGGGTCCCGAACCTCCGCCCACGCCAGCACGTCGGGTCCGCCGAACTCACGAATGGTGATCGCGCGCATGATCCGCACGGTAATCCGGTAGCGCCCGCGACGCGCGGTCGCCACCATCGACGGGCATGGACCACTGGCCGTTGCACGACCTGGTGCTGCGCACGCCGCGCCTCGACCTGCGCCCCGACGACGACGAGGGCCTGGTCGAGCTGGCGGGGCTGGCGCTGGACGGCATCCACCCGCCGGAGCGGATGCCGTTCGGCGTCGAGTGGACCGACGTGCCGCGCGACCGGCTCGGCCTCAACACCCTCCAGCACTACTGGCGGGAACGGTCGATGCTCTCGCCGCAGCGGTGGACGGTGAACTTCATCGTGCGCCTGGACGGCCGCGTGACGGGCGTGCAGTCGCTCGGCGCGGACGACTTCCCGGTGCGGCGCGAGGTCACCAGCGGGTCGTGGGTCGGGCTGCGGCACCAGGGGCGCGGCATCGGCACGGAGATGCGGGCCGCCGTGCTGGCGTTCGCGTTCGACCACCTCGGCGCGGTGGCGGCGCGGTCGAGCGCGTTCGACGACAACCTCGCCTCGCACGCGGTGAGCCGCAAGCTCGGCTACCGGCCGGACGGCACGTTCACCCAGGTCAGGCGAGGTGAGTCGGCTCAGCAGACGCGCCTGCTGGTCACCCCGGCCACGTTCCGGCGACCCGACTGGGCCCTGTCGGTGGCCGGTGTCACACCGTGCTTGCCCCTGCTCACAGGGCGACAACCAGCCGAGTGACGGATTGCGCTCACCCTCCTGACTTGTGAGGGTTCGGCATCCGAGTGAAGGGGAACTCGATCATGTCAGGTAGAACCGGGATCCGACGCGCGGCGATCCTCGCCGCGTCAGCATCCCTCGCACTGGTCGCCGTGCCGGGCGTCAACGTCGCCTCGGCGGCGTCGCTCGACGGGCCCAAGCTGGCCAAGAACCTCACCAAGAACGTCACCGCGGACGGGGTCAACCGCCACCTGATCGCGTTGCAGCGCATCGCCGACCGCAACGGCGGCAACCGGGCCGCGGGCACGTCCGGCTACGACGCCAGCGTCGAGTACGTGGCGGGCAAGCTGCGCGGCGCGGGCTTCGAGGTGTCGACGCCGGAGTTCACCTACCCCGTGCAGATCACGGACGCCGCGACCGCGACGGTCGGCTCGACCACGTACGAGAACATCCCGCTGGAGTTCTCGCCGCAGACGCCGGTCGGCGGCGTCACCGGCCCGCTGCGCGCCGTGCCCGAGGACGGCACGCCGGGCTGCGAGGCGACCGACTTCGCCGGGCAGGACTTCACCGGCTCGATCGCCCTGATCCGCCGCGGCGCGTGCACGTTCGACATCAAGCACCGCAACGCCGCCGCCGCGGGCGCCATCGCGGTGATCATCGCGAACAACGCCGAGGGCAAGCTGTCGGGCGTCACGCTCGGCGCGCCGGGCGTCGTGCCCACCGGTGGCGTCACCCGGGAGGACGGCACCGCGCTGTTCGGGTCGGCCGGGCAGACCGTCACCGTCGACCTGCGCTACCACGAGGAAGACCGCGTCTCGCGCAACGTGATCGCGCAGACGAAGACCGGCCGCACGGACAACGTCGTGATGGCGGGCGCGCACCTCGACAGCGTCGAGAACGGCGCGGGCATCAACGACAACGGCACCGGTTCGGCCGGCCTGCTGGAGACGGCGCTGAAGCTCGGCGGCTCGCCGAAGGTCAACAACGCGGTGCGGTTCGGCTGGTGGGGCGCGGAGGAGCTCGGCCTGGTCGGCTCGACGAAGTACGTGCAGTCGCTGTCGTTCGAGCAGCAGCTCGACATCGCGCTGTACCTGAACTTCGACATGATCGGCTCGCCCAACGCGGCGTACTTCGTCTACGACGGCGACGACTCCGACGCCGTCGGCGCGGGCGCGGGCCCGTACGGCTCGGGGCAGATCGAGCAGGCGTTCGTGGAGTACCTGACGGTGGAGAAGGGCGTGCAGACCGAGGGCACGGACTTCACCGGCCGTTCGGACTACGGCGAGTTCATCGCGCAGGGCATCCCGGCCGGTGGCCTGTTCACCGGCGCCGAGGGCGTCAAGACCGAGGCGCAGGCGGCGAAGTGGGGCGGCACGGCCGGTGTCGCCTACGACCGGAACTACCACGGTTCCGGTGACAACCTGGGCAACGTGGACCGGGTCGCCCTGGACCGCAACGCCGACGCGTTGGCGTGGGTGACGGCGTCGTACGCGATCAGCACGGAGAGCGTGAACGGCGTGCCGGCGCGGTCGGCGCGTGCCGCGGCGCGTGCGGTCGCGGCGCGTTCGCTGCACGTGGAGCACCACCACTCGCACGCGGACGTGGCGTAGATCACTGCTTGACGGGTAACGGAGGCCGGTCTTCCCCAGGGGGGACCGGCCTCCTGCCGTCGCCGGTGGAAGGTCCACAAAGGATGGACTGGTGCGGTGGTGATCGAGGTCGGTCAGGTTGCGGCCATTCGAATCCACCACCCCGGGGGCCGGTCTTGACTCTCTCGAAGCGCGTGGTCGCGCGAAGATCCCTTGCCTTCGTCGCGGCGCTCGCGGTCACCGCGACCCTGTCCGCCGCGGCCCGCGCCCAGGGGCCGGTCCCGTCGACCGCCGGCGGAACGGCACCGGTCCAGGCCCGGCCCGCCGCCGCTGCCGCCGCCGCCCAACCGACCGTGCCCCAGCCGACCGTGCCCCAGCCGACCGCGTCCCAGTCGGCGGGGTCCCAGTCGGCGGGGTCCCAGCCGGCCACCGGGTCCGCGACCTCGTCGCCGACGGCCGCAGCCGCCGCGCGGCTCGCGATCTCGGCCACCGTCGGCGCGGGCCCGTTCCTGGTCGGCGAGCAGATCCCGGTCGAGGTTGCGGTCGCCAACGACGGCGACGCCGACGCCACCGGGGTGATGGCCTCCGCGTACTCGAGCGCCGGGTCCGCCTTCTTCGTCCCGTCCGCCGAGTGGGGCGAGCTGGCCACCTGGCCCGGCCCCGGCATCACCCTCCCCGCCGGGCAGCGGCGCGTCCTCACCGTCCGCGGCGAGGTCCAGGGGTGGAGCGGCGCCCCGGTGGTGAAGTTCCTCGTCCGGCAGGGCAACGCCTCGGTCGCCGAGCACGTGCTGCCGCTCCCGGTCCGCGACCCGGGCTCCGCCGCGGACGACCTGGGCGGCCTCGTCTACGGCGACCTCGACGGCAACAACGCGCCGGACGCCGGTGAGGCCCTGCACGGCGTCCGGGTCACCGCCTCCACGAACGGCTCGCCCTGGCTGCGGCTGGAGGCCACCACCGGCGTCGACGGCCGGTTCCGGTTCGCGGACCTCCCGGTGCAGGTCTACGCGCTGTCCCTGGACAACGCGCCGGACGGCTGGGTCGTCGGGTCGGGCTCGCGCGTCGCGGTGGACGGGAGCAGCTCGGGCGCGGCCCTGCTGCTGCGCGCCACGCGGCCGTTGACCGACCACCTGTCCGCGGCCATGCGGTTCACCCGGGACGTCTACCAGGTCGGCGACCAGGCGCAGGTGGAGGTGACGCTGACCAACAGCGGCGCCGCGGACCTGACCGGCGTCAAGGCCGCCTGCGACCGGGTCGGCGGCGGCGGGCCGGAGTTGCGGGACGTCGTCTTCGGCGAGCTGGGCTGGGACGAGCCCGGCGTGACGGTGCCCGCCGGCCGGTCGCGCGTGGTCACGATGACCGGTCGCGTCTCCGAGGCGACGGTCGGGTACGGCGCGGTCAACCACATCTGCGACTTCGGCCCGGCGCCGGACTCCCCGGGCCGCCCGGAGGCCTACGCCCTGGCCAAGGTGCCCGGTCCGGCCGTGACCGCGCGCATGTCCTTCCACCACGACCGCGACGGGGACCGGCTCGGCGAGCCCGACGAGGTGGTCGCCGGCGCGGTGGTCGTCCTGCGGGACGCGGTCACCCGCCGGGTCGTGGCCGAGGGCCGCACCGACGCGCAGGGCCGCGTGCGCTTCGACGACCTGCCCAGCGGCCCGTACGAGGTGCGCGTCTACGGCTCGTGGAAGCTCCCGTCGGACGGTGGCGCCCCCCTGTTCGCCGGCACCTGCGACAACTGCCAGGCCGAGCGCTCGTTGTTCCTCCTGCCCGGACCGGACCCGACGAAGGCTCACCGCGCCGGCGGGTGACGTCGGGCACCGCCTGACCTGGGGGTCCGTCCCCCCTGTCCCGCCGGCGGGACAGGAGGGACGGGCTCTCACGGACTCGCGGGGTGGTGTCGCGGGTCTCGGCGTCGGCTACGGTACGACCGTGGACAAGACTGACGGTCAGGACTACACCGACCGGCTCGCGCGCCTGCAGAACCTGCCCTGGAAGCGTGTCCTGAACGTCCAGGCCCCGTACCGGTGGAACGTGCGCCGCATCTTCGGCGAGCGGGAGGTGCTCGACGTCGGCTGCGGCATCGGGCGCAACCTCAAGCACCTGGAGCCCAACGGCGTCGGGGTGGACCACAACCCCCACTCCGTGCAGACCTGTCGGGACATGGGCCTGACGGCGTTCACCACGGACGAGTTCTTCGAGACCGAGTACGCGAAGCCGGGCCGCTTCGGCGGCATCCTGGCCGCGCACCTGGTCGAGCACATGCCGCGCCCGCAGGCCGTGGACATCCTGCGCGACTACGTGGAGTTCCTCGAGCCCGGCGGTCTGCTGGTGCTCATCTGCCCGCAGGAGCGGGGTTACGCGTCGGATCCGACGCACGTGGCCTTCACCGACCTCGACGGCCTCGCGGACGTGACCTCCCAGCTCGGGCTGGTCGAGCGCGACCGCATGTCCTTCCCGTTCCCCCGGTCGGCCGGGAAAGTGTTCACGTACAACGAGTTCGTGCACGTCGCGGTCAAACCCGCGAACTGAGAACCTGACCGCATTTCACTTTCGGCTGTCGTACCCCTGAGGTAGTGTCGCGCCCGTTCGGTCGAGTCGGGGGCTCGTCCCACAGGGGGGTCGCGCTGCGCGCTGCCAACGTCCGCGTGTCTCTGTCACGGACTGGCTGGAAGACCGACGCCTTCAGTTCACCTCGCAGTCAGGAAAGAGGATCATGCGTCGTTCCGCAGCGCTGCTGGTCGCCACCGCGGCGACCGCCGCCGTGGTGACGGCCGCGGCTCCGGCCACCGCCGAGCCCGCGTCCGTCCACAGTGGAGACCGGGTCGCCCGCGCCGAGCTGGCGCTCGACCGGACCTCCCGGCCGAGCCGGCCGTACGGCACGAAGACGACCGACGTCAACGCCCGGGAAGCCCAGGCCGAGGAGTACCTGGGCACGCGGTTCATCCCGTCCGCGCCCAGACGCATCCTGGACACCCGCAGCGGTCTCGGCCGCGGCGGCATCACCACGCCGGTCGGCGCGGGCGGCCGCATCGAGGTGCCCGTCACCGACGCCCCGGCGTACACCCTCGCCGTGGTGCTGAACGTGACCGGCACGTCGCCGACCGCGAACACCTACGTGACGGTGTGGGACGGCGGCGCCGACGTGCCCAGGCCGGAGGTGTCGACCCTGAACCTGGTGCCCGGTGAGACCCGCGCCAACTCGGTCACCACCTGGGTGTCGCTCGACCACACGATCAACCTGTACAACAACGCGGGCAACACCCACCTGATCGCCGACGTCGCGGGCTACTACGTCTACGACAACCCCAACGTGGCGGTCACCCCCGGTCGGTACTTCGCCACCGGCCCGACCCGCGTGTACGACTCCCGCAACACCGGCGGCGCGTTCTACGGCGGCGAGTCCCGCTCGATCGACTTCAGCTCCTACGGCGTGCCGGCCGGCACGACCGCGGTGGCGCTGAACGTCACCGGTGTCAACGCGACCGCGAGCACCTACGTGACCGCGTGGCCGTCCGGCTCGGCACGGCCGACCGCGTCCAGCCTCAACGTGACGCCCGGTGGCGCCACGCCGAACGGCGTGACCGTCGCGCTGGGCTCCGACCGCAAGGTCAACCTGTTCAACAACGCGGGCTCCGTGAACCTGATCGTGGACATCACCGGTTACTACCTGCCCACCGACAACGGCGGCGCGGACTTCTACCCGGTCACCCCCGGTCGCGCGTACGACACCCGGTGGGCGGGCGAGTCCGGCCCGATCCCGCCGGGCGAGGCGCTGACGCTGTTCTTCGACGACGAGGGCCTGCTCCCCGGTGACAGCCTGCTGCTGAACCTGACCGGCACCGAGCCCACCGCGGACACCTACATCACGCCGTACCCGGCGGGGGAGAACCGTCCCGGCACCTCGGCGCTGAACCTGGCGCCCGGCCAGACCTCGCCGAACATGGCCACGGTCCGCCTCGGCGCCCTCACCTCGGGCGGCGTGACCTACCCCGCGCACAGCCACTACAACAACGCGGGCTTCACGCACCTCGTCGTGGACGTGTTCGGCATCTTCGGCTGATCACCGCGCCCGCCGGGTGACCACCCGGCGCAGCACGAGCGACGCGCGAGGTCCCGGTCGCCGGGACCTCGCGCGTTCGTCTTCCCGGGGGCCTGCGGACGCCGCGGAGGCGGGTGGTCCGGGGCGAGCGCGCTGCCCGCCGGCGACGCCCGTCGGCTAGGCTCCTGCACCGAGGTAGCGTGCCCGAGCGGCCTAAGGGACACGTCTTGAAAACGTGCGAGGGTTGATCCCCTCCGTGGGTTCAAATCCCACCGCTACCGCGCTCGACGCGCCCCCGCGCCCCTCACCGGGCGCGGGGGCGCCGTCGCGTCACGGGCCCGGTCACCCGTCGACGTCCCGCAGGTGGTTGATGATCCGCTCGAAGACCTGGGCGACCACCGCCTGCTCCTCCCGCGACAGCAGGTCGACCATGTGCTCGCGCACGCCCTCGACGTGGGTCGGCGCGGACGTCTCCAGCAGCGCCATGCCCCCGTCGGTCAGCTCGGCGAACACCCCGCGGCCGTCCTCGGGGCACTCCCGCCGGCGCAGCAGCCCTTCCCGCTCCATCCGCGCCACCTGGTGCGACACCCGGCTCTTGGACGACGCCACCTCGTCCGCGAGCTGCGACATCCGCATCCGCCGCGCCGGTTGCTCCGACAGGCGCACGAGCACCTCGTAGTCGGCCAACGACACCCCGTGCCCGTCCTGCAGCTCGCGGTGCAGGCGGTCGGCGAGCATCGACGCCCCGACCACGTAGTTGCGCCAGGCGCGCATCTCCCCATCGTCGAGCCAACGCGGCTCCTGCTCAGTCACCCCACAAGGTTAGGCCGCACATATCCGTTAACGGACGATCCACGGACATGTCTGGTGCCGGTCAGCTCCGCCAGGCAAACTCCTGCGCCGTACCGCGCCCTCCTACCGGGGCGCCGCAGGGAGGAACCACCCCATGACCTCGTTCAGACGCACCGCGCAGCGCTCCGCCGCGCTCGCGGTCACCGCGGCGGCAGCGCTGGCGGTCACGCTGGTGCAGAACCCCGCGCTGGCCGACAAGGACAACCGGCCGGCGCGCACCGTCGACGTCCGCCTGATCGGCATCAACGACCTGCACGGCAACATCGAGCCGCCCTCGGGTTCCTCGGGCCGCGTCACCCTGTCGGACGGCACGCAGGTCGACGCGGGTGGCGCCGCCTTCAACGCGACCCACATCCGCAACCTCCAGGCCGAGGTGCGCAACTCGGTGATCGTCGGCCAGGGCGACCTGGTCGGGGCGTCCCCGATCGTGTCCGCGCTGTTCCACGACGAGCCGACCATCGAGGTGCTCAACAAGGTCGGCATGGACACGACCGCGGCGGGCAACCACGAGTTCGACGAGGGCTACCGGGAGCTGCTGCGGATGCAGCGCGGCGGCTGCCACCCGGCCGACGGCTGCCAGTTCCGCGAGGGCTACGAGGGCGCGGACTTCCCGATCCTGGGCGCGAACGTGACGCTGGCCAAGAACGACCTGCCCGCGCTGCCGCCGTTCTGGGTCGAGTTCCGCGACGGCGTGCCGATCGGCTTCATCGGCATGCCGCTGAAGGACGTGCCGATCCTGGTCGACCCGAACGGGATCAAGGAGCTGGAGTTCGGCGACGAGGTCGCCGCCGCCAACCGCTACGCCGACCTGCTGAACTGGCTCGGCGTGAAGTCGATCGTGCTGCTGATCCACCAGGGCGACAACACCTCGGGCGGCGGCCCGGACGAGTGCCGCACGGTCGCGGGCGGCCCCGGCCGCAAGATCGCCGAGCAGGTCAGCCCGAAGATTGACGCGGTGTTCTCCGGCCACAGCCACCAGCACTACAACTGCACGGTCACCGACCCGGCGGGCAACCCGCGCCCGTTTATCGAGGGCCTGGCGTTCGGCCGTGAGCTGTCCGTGGTCGACCTGAAGATCGACAAGCGGACCCGCGAGGTCGTCCGCTCGGCCACCGTCGCGCGCAACCACGTCGTGACCCGGAACGTCACCGCGGACCCCGAGGTGCAGGCGATCATCGACCTGGCCAAGTCGAAGTCCGGCCCGATCGCGAACCGCCCCATCGGCACCATCGCCCAGGACATCCCCCGCGCGCAGAACCCGGCGGGCGAGTCGCCGCTCGGCAACCTGATCGCCGACTCCCAGCTGGCCGCCACCGCGGGCAACGGCGCGGTGCTCGCGCTGATGAACCCGGGCGGCGTGCGCGCCGACCTGGCCTACGCCTCCTCGCCGGCCGGCGAGGGCGACGGCGTGGTGACCTACGGCGAGGCGTTCACCGTGCAGCCGTTCGGCAACATCCTGCAGACGGTCACGCTGACCGGCGCGCAGCTGAAGGCGGCGCTGGAGCAGCAGTGGCAGGTGGTGAACGGCGCGCAGCGGCAGATCATCCTGCAGCCGTCGGCCGGCCTGACCTACTCGTGGTCGGCGTCCACGCCGATCGGCTCCAAGGTGTCGGGCATCGTGCTCAACGGGACGCCGCTGGACCCGGCCGCGAGCTACCGGGTCACCATCAACAGCTTCCTGCAGGGCGGCGGTGACGGCTTCAGCGCGTTCACCGGCGGCACCGGGATCACCGGCGGCGGCATCGACCTGGACGGCTTCACGGCCTTCCTGACCGCCAACCCGAACACGGCCCCGCCGGCGCTCGGGCGCATCACCACCACCCCGTGAGACACGCGCTGTGAGCGGGCCCCCCATGTGCCCGCTCACAGCGCGCAACCACCGCTCCGCTGAGCCGGATGAATCTCGTTTCACCAGTTCAGGGCCTTCTACCCGGGTTGTGCATCAGGCCGAAGAGGCGCATCCTCGATGCAGGACCTGCCACCGGCGGAACCCGAGCTGACTCGCCGGCGGCACGCCCGGAAGGGGTAGGTGGTGCGGTGCAGGTAAGTCCTCGCGGTGACGAGCCGCGTTCGAACCGCGACCCCGCGGGCGGAGCGGTCAGCAGACCGGCCCGATCGCGACCGTGAGCGGTTCCGACGAGGTTTCGAGCGCAGGGCGCCCTCGGCGCCATCGCCGCGCTTGACGATGTTGACCCGGTAGGTCATCAGGGCGCCGTCTCCACCGTCGGCGCCGACCGCGGTCCACGCCGACCTCGTCACGAGGTTTTCGTCACTTCCACATGGGAAAACCCGGGTGCGGTGCCCCGACGTCGGGCTCCGCACCCGGGGCCTTGTGTTGTCCGGGTCCGGCTTAGTTCTGTCTGGGAGGACGAGCGGTGCAGTTCAACGAGAACGCCGAGCTGGACACGTCACAGGTCTCCGACCAACGCGGTGTCGGTGGCCGGGTCGCCCTGGGCGGCGGTGGGCTGGGGATCGTCGGCCTGATCCTGTACTTCGTGCTCTCCCAGCTCGGCGGCGGCGCGCAGCTGCCGACCGGCTCGGGGTTCGGCGACGTCGGCCAGGGGCAGCAGGTGGACTCCGAGGCCATCAAGGAGAAGTGCCGGACCGGCGCGGACGCCAACCGCGAGTCCGACTGCCGGGCGGTGGCGTTCATCAACTCGATCCAGGGCTACTGGAGCGACCAGTTCGCCCGGTCGGGCCGCACCTACCAGGTCGTGCAGACGAACTTCTTCTCCGGCAGCGTGTCGACCCGGTGCGGCAGCGCGTCGTCCGCCGTGGGGCCGTTCTACTGCCCGGCGGACTCGCAGGTGTACATCGACCTGGGGTTCTTCCAGGAGATGCAGGAGAAGTTCGGCGCCACGGGCGGCCCGTTCGTCGAGGCCTACATCCTGGCGCACGAGTACGGCCACCACGTGCAGAACCTGCTCGGCACGTCCGACCGGGTCGGCTCGGGCTCGGGACCGACGTCCGGCTCGGTGCGGCTGGAGCTGCAGGCCGACTGCTACGCGGGCGCCTGGGCCAACCACGCGGAGACCGTGCCCACGTCCTCGGGCCAGCCGCTGATCACCGGCGTCACGCAGGACGACGTGAACGCGGCGCTGGACGCGGCGTCCCGCATCGGCGACGACTTCATCCAGGGCGAGCTGGGCGGCGGCCAGGTCGACACGACCAAGTTCACCCACGGCACGTCGGCGCAGCGCCAGAAGTGGTACACGACGGGCTACGAGACGGGCGACCCGGCGCGCTGCAACACCTTCGACACCGACAACCTGGGCTGAGCCGCCCGGTCACGGCCGTTCGGCCAGCACCTTCGAGCACCGGGCCAGCAGGGCCCGGAGGGTCTCCCGCTCGGCCTCGCTGAACTCGTCGGCGAGCCGCCGCTCGACGGCGGAGGCCCGCTCGTCGGCCGCTTCGAACGCCACCCGGCCGGCCTCGGTCAGCCGCGTCTCCAGCACGTTGCGGTGCACCTCGTGCGGCACGCGGGCGATGAGGTCGGCCGACTCCAGGTTGCGCAGGATCGTGGTCATGGTCTGCGGCGTCACGCGGCAGCGCCGGGCCAGTTCGGCGGCCGACACGCCGGGGTGGCCGTCGAGCACCAGCAACGTCGCGTACTGGGCCACGGTCAGCCCGGCCGGCCGCACGGCCTGCTGCTTCACCAGCATCAGCTCGTGCTCGACCCGCTTGATGTCGCCGCCCAGGCGCTCCTCGAACGGCATGCCCATGCCCCCGATCGTAAAGTGCGTTGACGGGTATCAGGACTCTGATTTAACTTCGTGCTCGTACTCATACCAGTGGACGGAGCATGATGCGTTTCCTGATGGTTCTCGTGCTGGTGGTGGTCACCGCCACCCCGGCCGCCGCCGCGCCCGCGCCGGACGTGATCACCGGCCGATCCGCCGCACTGCACCCCGAGGGCATCGCCTGGGACCCGCTGCGGCACGCGTTCCTGCTCGGCTCGATCCGGCGCGGCACCGTCGAGGTCGTCCGCGACGGCACGACGAAGACCCTGGTCAGCGACCCCCGGATGGTGTCCGCGTTCGGCGTGCACGTGGTCGGGGGCCGCATCTACGTCGCTCACGGCGACATGGGCGTCGGCGCCCGGTCCACGCCGGAGACCACCTACCGGTCCTCCGGGCTCGGCGTGTTCGACCTCGCCACCGGACGGCCGCTGCACCTGGTCGACCTGGCCATCGGGCCCGGCCGGCACAGCGCCAACGACGTCGCCGTCGACCACGCGGGCAACGCCTACGTCACCGACCCGGCCTCCGACGCGCTCTACCTCGTCGACCGCGACGGCCGCGCCACCGTCCTGGCCCGCGACCCGCGGTTCGGCAGCGACACCATCGGCCTGAACGGCATCGTCTGGCACCCGGAGGGCTACGCGCTCGCCGTCCGCTACGACACCGGCGCGCTGTTCAAGATCACCCGGTCGGGACGGATCTCGGAGGTCGCCCTCGACCGGCCGCTCGTCGGCGGCGACGGCATGGACCTGCGCCCGGACGGCACGCTCGCCGTGGTCACCAACTCCCTCGGCGCGCCGGGCGAAGCGGCCGTCAGCGTGCTGCGGTCGGGCGACGGCTGGGGCACGGCCCGCACCACCCGCCGCGTCGCGCCGTGGGGCGACGACGAGCCGACCACGATCGCGCGCTCGCCGCACGGCAGCTACGTGGTCGACGGCGACCTGGGCACGCTGATCGGCGGCACGGGGCTGTCGGACGCGCACACCCTGCGGAAGTTCCCGGAAAGCCGGGGACGGCACGGTGGCGGAGCGGTAGCTTCCGACGCGATCGGCTGAGGGCCCTGCCCGGCGGCGACTCGGGGGACGTCGGCAACCCGCGGTGGGCGAGGACCTGCTCACGGGGGGACCAGCAGGACCGACGCGGGACGCGTCGCGCGGGTGATCACGGTGGGCGCGCCGGCGCTCGGCGCGAGAAACCACGACCACCACGACCACCACACCGTCCGGGTCACCGACGGTGACACCCGTCGAGACCACGACGACCGAGCCGCCGGCGGCGTGCTCGGCGAGTACCGCGACCAGGCCACCGGCGACGGCTGGTTCACCGTCGACGTCGTCGCCGACACGACCGCGCGGGTGGTGTTCGCGGTCGTGCCCGGCCCGGAGGTCGCCGAGCCGGTCGAGGTGGACCGGGTCGAGGTGACCGCGTCGTCCGACCGGGCGGCCTACGACATCGCCGGGCTCGTGACGGCCCGGGTGAAGGTCGCCGACACGGGCGTCGGGCCGCGCGTCCCGGTCCGGTTCGCGCCGGACTGGGTGCCATCCACGATGATCTACGACTACACCCGGTGGGGTCCGCTGTACCCGACCTCGAACCCGACCGGCGGCCTGTACCTGTGGGCGGGCGAGTCCTACGAGGTCACCCTGGTCGGCGAGCCCCGGCCCTGGGTCGGCGACCTGGTCTCGCTCAAGGGCCGGATCACCGTCGGCACGCGCGGCGAGTCCGTGCCGCTCGACCTGTCCGCCGCGGTGAGCCAAGCGGTGGGCGACGTCGCGGTCCTCGTCTACGGCGACGTCAACGCCAACGGCGCGTTCGACCCCGGCGAGGCGCTGCCGGACCAGGCGGTGACCGTCGAGGGCGGCCTGCCCACGACGCTGCACCGGGGCGACACGGACGCCGCCGGCCGCTACCGGATCGAGGACACCCCGGCGGGCAACTACCGGGTCCGGGTCTGGCACTCGTCCCGCTGGGCGCTGCCGATCGACTTCTACGACCGGTTCACCCTCACCGGGGACGGCGGCACGACGGTCGAGGTCGGCCTGGTCCGGCCCGAGGACGCGCTGACCGCCGTGATCGCGTGGGACAAGCTCCTGGCGAGGACGGTCGCGCTACCTTCGGACGGGTGCGCCAGGACTGGTACTGCGACGAGGTCATCCCCGGCTCGGTCGAGGTCGAGGTGGTGGCCGAGACCGCGACGGTCCTGGCGTTCCGCCCACCCCGGCCGGGCTTCGGCCGCGAGCACGTGATCGTGGTGCCCAAGGCGCACGTCGGGTCGCTGCTCGACCTGGAGCCCGACCTGGCCGCCGAGATGATGGCCGTGCTCCAGCAGACGGCGGCCGAGGTCGTCGCCCGCCACGGCGGGTGCCAGGTGCTCACCACGCTCGGCGACGAGCAGCACAACCAGCACCTGCACTGGCACGTCGCGGCCGGCGACGGCGTGGCCCGGTTCGTCCCGACCGGCGGGTGGAACCCCTGACCGGAGGGGCGCGGTGTCGCAATCGCCACACCGCGCCCCGCCGAACGCGGTGTTAGCGTCGCTGACCAACCGCGAGACCCAGGGGAGAGTGGCCGTGACGGCGCTGGAGGCGATCGTCGTCGTCCTGGCCGGTGTGTTCGCCGGCGGGATCAACACGGTGGTGGGTTCCGGCACCCTGGTGACGTTCCCGGTGCTGATGGCCGTCGGCTACCCGCCGGTGGTGGCGAACGTGTCCAACAGCCTCGGCCTGGTGCCCGGCTCGCTCAGCGGCGCGTGGGGCTACCGGCGCGAGCTGTCCGGGCAGGCGGGCCGGGTGAAGCGGCTGCTGCCCGCCTCGGTGCTGGGCGCGGTGGTCGGCGCGATCCTGCTCGTGGTGCTGCCCGAGGACGCGTTCTCCGCGATCGTGCCGGTGCTGATCGCCATCGCGCTGGTGCTGGTGGTCGCCCAGCCGTGGCTCAACCGCAAGCTCGCCGAACGGGAGCGGCACGAGCACGGCGGCGTGGCGCTGTGGGTCGGCGTGTTCCTCGCGGGCATCTACGGCGGCTACTTCGGCGCGGCGCAGGGCGTGCTGGTGATGGGCCTGATGGGCGTGCTGATGAACGAGCACATCCAGCGGATGAACGCGCTGAAGAACGTGCTGACCGCGTTCGTGAACCTGGTCGCCGGCGTGCTGTTCATCTTCATCGCCGACGTGGCGTGGCTCGCCGTGCTGCTGCTGGCGATCGGCTCGGTCGTCGGCGGTCAGCTCGGCGCGAAGGTCGGCCGCCGACTCCCACCCGCCGCGCTGCGCGCGGTGATCGTGGTGGTGGGAGTCGTGGCCATCACCCAGATCCTCACCCGCTGAAAGAACGCGCCGCCGCCAGGAACGCGTCGTTCTCCCCGGGTTCGCCGATCGTGACGCGCGCGCCGTCGCCGGCGAACGCCCGCACGACCACCTTGTGCGCCAGGCAGTGCTCGTTGAACGCCGCGGTCCGCTCGCCGAGCGGCAGCCACACGAAGTTCGCCTGCGACCCGGGCACCTCGAAGCCGGCGGCCAGCAGCCCGTCGCGCACCCGCGCCCGCTCGGCCACGATCGCCCGGCACCGCGCCATCAGCTCGGCCTCGGCGTCCAGCGACGCCAGCGCGGCGACCTGCGCCAGGGCGTTCACGCTGAACGGCACGTAGACCTTGCGCAGCGTCTCGGCCACCGCGGGCGACGCCACCGCGTACCCGACGCGCAGGCCGGCCAGCCCGTAGGCCTTGGAGAACGTGCGCAGCACGGCCACGTTGTCCCGGCCCGCGGCCCACTGCGCCTTGGCCAGCTCCACGCCGTCGGGCACGTCCGGGTCGTCCACGAACTCCTTGTACGCCTCGTCGATCACCACGAGCACGTCCGACGGCACCCGCTCGATGAACCGCTCGATGTCCGCCGCCCGCAACGCCGTCCCGGTGGGGTTGTTCGGGTTGCACACGAACACCAGCCGGGTGGCCGGGGTGATCGCGTCGGCCATCGCGTCCAGGTCCAGCCCGTGCCCCGGCGTCAGCGGCACCCGCTTCTGCCGCGCGCCGACGACCGCGGTGATGATCGGGTAAGCCTCGAACGAGCGCCACGGGAACAGCGCCTCGTCGGCCTCGGTGCACGTCGCCTGCACCAGCTGCTGGCACAACGTCACCGAGCCGCAGCCCACGGCCACCTGCTCCGCGGGCACGCCGAGCTTGTCCGCCAGGCGCGCCACGAGCTCGGTGGCGGCGGTGTCGGGGTAGCGGTTCACGGCGGTGGCCGCGTCCGCGATCGCCCGCACCACGCTGGGCAGCGGTCCGGCCGACACCTCGTTGCTGGCCAGCTTGATCGCGCCGGGGATCGTCTTACCGGGCACGTATCCGGGCAACGCGACGAGGTCGGCGCGGGTTCGCACGGTCATCCAAGGACTCCCTTCGGGGTTCTGAGCTGGACGTTATCCGGTGAAAGACCCGGATGGGGCATACCCGCCGTTCGGATGCTCACGTTGACTGCCGTTCACCCCCACGTGGAAGGGTTGGGACATGACATCTACCCGCACCGAGACGCTCTCCCTCACCGACGGCCGCGAGCTGCGGCTGACCGTCGCCGAGCCGGAGAACGCCGTCCGCGGCGGCTTGGTCGTGTTGCACGAGGCGCGTGGCGTGACCGACACCGTCCGCGGGTTGGTGAGCGGACTGGCCGCCGAGGGGTGGTTGGCGGTCGCGCCGCACCTGTACGACGAGGTGTCCGGCGACGAGGCGCCGGCGATGGTGAGCGGGTTGTCCGGGGACGCCGTGCTGGCCGACACCGACGTCGCGTTCGTCTGGTTGGCCCAGCGGGGCATCAGCCAGGACCGGATGGGCGTCATGGGCTTCGACCTGGGCGGATCGGTCGCGATGGTCGTTGCGGGAAGCCGAACCGTCGGCGCCGCGGTGACCGTCGGCGGCGGTGGGATCCTGGAACCGCTGGCCGAGGGGCTGCCCTCGCTGGTGGAGGTCGCGGAGGAGCTGACCTGCCCCTGGCTGGGCCTGTACGGGGACGACGACTCCGAGATCCCGTACAGCGACGTGGAGAAGCTGCGCGACGCGGCGGCGGCGGCGCCGGTGGCGACCGACGTGGTCCGGTTCTCCCGCACCAGCCACCGGTTCGACACCGCGCCGCAGGTGAGCGCGGAGGCGTGGCAGCGCGCGTTGAACTGGTTCGACTCACATCTTCGCTAAGCCTCTGGTCGGCGGCTTGGAACCGAACGGGCTTCCCGGTACATCTAAGGGAGGCGTCCGGAACGCCTGATTTCGGTCGTCGCCGGCTAACGCGCGGTCGGTCTGCGGCGAATCGCAGTGCAGGGGGTAGTGATGAGCGACGGGAACACGGTCCCACCGGCGGCTGCACAGACGGTGCAGATCCCGCCTGGTTTCACGCCGTCCGCGGCGGCCCCACCGGCGGTCGTGGCGGACGCGCCGGTGGTCGACGTGCCACCGGTTCCCGTGCCACCCGATCCCACGTCGGCCGCGCCACCGGTGTCCGCGGCCCCGGCCGCCGCGCCGGATCCGGCGGACGCCACGCCGGCCGCCGCACCGGCTCCCGCACCGACGACCGACGCCACCGTGACCCTGCCCGCCGCGGCCGCGGCCGATCCCGACGCGGCCGAGCCCGTGGTGGCGGACAGCTTCGCGAAGGCCGCGCAGACCGACCTGGACAAGGCCACCACCGCGCTGGACGCGGTGGACAAGGAGTCCGTCCAGCTCGACCTGGACAAGCAGGGCGTCAACGACCTGCTCAAGCTGGTCTCGCAGGCGCGCAACCTGGTCGACACCGTGCACGGCCGCGCGGTGAACAACCTCGACGTCGAGCTCCAGTTCGGCAACAACTGGGTGAGCGACGCGATCAGCAGGCGGCTGCGCGAGGTGGCCGTCGGGAACGAGGAGTCGGCGGTCAACGTGATCGGCGACTTCATGCAGGTGCTGTTCGAGGTCGAGGAGACCATCCGCGACGCGGCGCGGAACCTGGAACGGGCCGACGACGAAGCGGCGGACGCCTTCGGATCCGCGGGGGAGGCCAAGGGCTGATGGGCGACAACAAGCACGGCGACAAGCACGGGCACGGCGGCAACCACCAGGGTGGCGGTCAAGGCGGCGGCCAGGGCTGGGGCAAGGACAAGCCCTCCGACCTCGGCCAGAAGGTCGACTGGATGACCTACACCCACCAGCAGCTGTGGGAGATGATCAACACCGGGGTCGACCTCAAGGCCGCCGGCAGCGCCCAGGCCGACTGGGCGACCGTCGGCAAGGCGCTCGGCGAGGTGCAGGAGCTGCTGGCCAAGGCGATCAGCCAGTCCAGCCAGGCCTGGACGGGCGAGTCGGCCGAACGCGCCCGCGAGGCGCTGGAGTCGGTCGAGAAGTGGGCGCTGAACACCAGCGAGCACGCCGACAACGTGGCCAAGTGCATCGCCACCGAGATCGACCACGTGCAGACGGCGCGCGAGATGATGCCGCCGCCCGCGCCCGCGCCCCCGGTCGTCGCCCCGGTCACCGGCGCGCCGTCGACCCCGATCGCCGGCCAGACCCCGGTCGCCACCCACACCCCGGTCGCCACGCCGCGTTCGCCGCTGGCCGGCAACCGGTTGGCGGAGGACGGCGGCTACCGGTCGCCCACCCTCGCGTCGCACGACGGCCTGGCCGCGGGCCCCACCCCGGTCGTGCGCGCGCCCGGCGCGTTCACCGGCATCGACACCATCGCCGCGCCCGCGATCGACTCGGTCGTCGCCGCGGACGCGACGCACCGCCAGGCCGCCGAGGTCATGGCGATGTTCCAGCAGAACTCCTACGAGGTCGACCGCACGGTGCCGTCGTTCAGCCCGCCGACCAACCCGGTCGCGCCGCCGCCTCCGCCGCCCGTGGTCATCACGCCGAACCCACCCGCCACCGACGGTGGCGGCGGCGGCGCCGGGACCGGCGGTGGCCAGGCCGTGGTGAACAACCCCGCCGGCCCGCCGAACCAGCGCCCCGGCGGCACGTCCGCCCAGTTCGGGCGCGGCGGCTTCGCGGGCGGTCGCGGCGGCTACGGCGGTCGCGGCGCCCTGCCCACGCCGGTCGGCATGGGCGGCGGTGGTGGCGGCGTCGGACCGGTGGCCGGTCCCGGCGGCGCGACGGGCTCGCTCGGCGCCGAGCGCGGCTCCGCCAACCCCGGCAGCGTGACCAGCCAGTTCCAGGCGCCCAAGTCGGTGACGCCGCAGTCCGGCATGATCGGCGCCGCGCCGATGGCCGCGCCGCCGCCCGTCGCCGGCGGCGGTGAGAAGGACCGCAACCGGCCCGGGTACCTGGAGGACGACGACAACGTCTTCGGCGTCGACCGCAAGGCCGCACCACCGGTGATCGGCCTGTGACCGAACGCGTCTTCCGGCTCAGCGAAGTGGAGTTCTTCCTGCTCTGGCAGGCGGTCCACCGCGACGCCCACCCGGTCCCGCTGGGCGCCAGGCACTTCGGGCACACCCAGCGGGAACGGGACGCGCTGATCGAGACCGCGTCCCGCGACCTGGCGGCCCGCGGCTACGGCACCGTGCGGCGGCCGGACGAGGAGCTGTACGGGCTGCTGCGCGGCCTGGCCGAGTTCGAGATCGGCCTGGAGGTGTTCTTCACCCTGCGCGGCGCCCAGGCGCGCGGCCTGGCCACCGCCGCGTGGCACGGCGCGTTCGCGGGCAGGCTCGGCAACCAGGTGCAGGTGGCCGGGTTCCGGCCGACCGCGCTGCCCGCCACCACGGTCAACACCCTGCCGCCCGCGCCGCCCGGCAGCGGCCGGTCGGTGAACGTGCGCTGGGACGACTACCTGGCCGCGGGCCGGGCGGGCGAGCGCGACGGCAGCGAGGGGTTCCTCGACTCGCTGCGCGCCGTCGGCCTGCGCGAGCCGGAGGCCAACACCCTGATGCGCGCCGTGACCACGCGCAGCGGCGGCGGCCAGGTCGGCGTGATCGCCCGCAACCGGGCCGGCTACCTGCACCCGACCGGCGCGGTCGTGTCGTGGCTGGACACCGCCGAGGGCCGCTACCTCGTGCGGCGCGACGACGGGTGGCTGGTCGTCGCGCCGACGGACGGGCCGAGGCTGATCTCCGCGATCGAGGGACTGTTGGCGAGCGCCGGCCGGAACTGACCCGGTGTGTGGACGCCCGCTGTGGTTCCGGGCCGCCGGATCGGCTAGGAACTTCAGGTATGACCGAGATGCGTGCCGGCGCCGCCGCCGGCGAGGCGGAAGTCCTGTGGCGTCCCGACCCCGACCGGGTCGGGGACACCAGGATGGTCGCGTTCCGCTCCTGGCTCACCTCGACGAAGGGCCTCGACCTCCCCGACCACGAGTCGCTGTGGGAGTGGTCCACCTCCGACCTGGAGGGGTTCTGGGGCGCGATCGCGGAGTTCTTCGAGGTGGTGTTCCACAGCCCGCCCACGCGCGTGCTGGAGGCCCCCGTGATGCCCGGGGCGGTCTGGTTCCCCGGCGCGACGCTCAACTACGCGGAGCACGCCCTGAGGGGCCCGGACGGCGACCTGGCGGTCGTGTTCCACCGCGAGGACGGGCTGTCGTCCCAACTCACCTACGGCGAGCTGCGCCGCCGGGTCGCCGCCGTGCGGGCCGGCTTCGCCTCGTTGGGCGTGCGACCCGGTGACCGCGTGGTGGCGCTCGTGCCGAACTCGCCGGAGGCGCTGATCGCGTTCCTGGCGGCGGCCTCGCTCGGCGCCACCTGGTCGTCGTGCTCGCCGGACTTCGGCGCGCGGGCCGTCGCCGACCGGTTCGCCCAGATCACGCCGACCGTGCTCGTCGCCGTCGACGGGTACCGGTACGGCGGGCGGGCGTTCGACGTGCGGCCCGCGGTGGAGCGGCTCAGGGCGGAGATCCCGTCCCTGCGCGCCACCGTGATGGTCGACTACGTCGGCGGCACCCCGCTGCCCGGCGCCGTGACCTGGGACTCCCTGCT
The DNA here is from genome assembly GCF_016695385.1 of Saccharothrix sp. 6-C. Lineage (NCBI taxonomy): Bacteria > Bacillati > Actinomycetota > Actinomycetes > Pseudonocardiales > Pseudonocardiaceae > Saccharothrix > Saccharothrix sp. 6-C. The sequence continues at coordinate 8,608,582 of NZ_CP064192.1, forward strand.
GGCCGAGCACGCCGACGCGCCCCTGGAGTTCGAGCCGGTGCCGTTCGACCACCCGCTGTGGGTGCTCTACTCGTCCGGCACCACGGGGCTGCCGAAGGGCATCGTCCAGGGCCACGGCGGGATCGTGGTCGAGCACCTGAAGATGCTGGCGCTGCACAGCGACCTCGGCCGGGGCGACCGGTTCTTCTGGTTCACCACCACCGGCTGGATGATGTGGAACTTCCTCGTCTCCGGCCTGCTGGTCGGGTCGACGATCGTGCTGTTCGACGGCAGCCCCGCGCACCCCGACCTCGACGTCCTCTGGCACCTGGCCGAGCAGCACCGCGTCACCTACTTCGGCACGTCGGCGCCGTACATCCAGACGTGCCTGAAGGAAGGCGTCCACCCGGCGGAGCGCTACGACCTGACGGGCCTGCGCGTCGTCGGGTCCACCGGGGCGCCCCTGACCCCCGAGGGCTTCCGCTGGATCGCGTCGGCCGTCGGTCCGGACGTGCAGATCGCCTCGGTCTCCGGCGGCACCGACCTGTGCACCGCGTTCGTCGCCGCCGCCCCCGACCTGCCGGTGTGGCTGGGCGAGCTCTCGTGCCGGGCGCTGGGAGCGGCCGTGGAGTCCTTCTCGGAGGCGGGCGTCCCCGTCGTCGACGAGGTGGGCGAGCTGGTGATCACCAAGCCGATGCCCTCGATGCCGGTGTGCTTCTGGGGCGACGAGGACGGCACGAAGCTGCGCGAGGCCTACTTCGACACCTTCGAGGGCGTCTGGCGGCACGGCGACTGGATCAGGATCACCCCGCGCGGCTCGGCGGTCATCTACGGCCGGAGCGACTCCACCCTGAACCGCGGCGGCGTCCGCATGGGCACCAGCGAGTTCTACCGCGTCGTCGAAGGGATGCCGGGCGTCGCGGACTCCCTCGTGATCGACACCTCGGGCGCCGGCCGGACCGACGGCGAACTCCTGTGCTTCCTCGTCCTGGACCCCGGCACGACCCTGACCGACCTGGAACCCCGCCTCCGCTCGGAGCTGCGCACCAACCTGTCACCGCGCCACGTCCCCAACCGCTTCGTCGCCGTGGCCGAGATCCCGAGGACCCTCAACGGCAAGAAGTGCGAGGTCCCGGTGAAGAAGATCCTGGCCGGCACCCCGCCCGAGCGCGCCGTCAGCCTGGACGCCCTGCGCAACCCGGCCGCCCTGGACCCATTCCTCGACCTGGCACGAGACCTACCTCACGTCACCCCCGCCTGAGGCCCCGCCAACGCCCCCCTCCGCCCCCTCTGACCAGGGAAGACGGGTTAAGGAGGGGGGCGTTTTGCTAGAGCGGTGGGGGCATGTGTAATCTATGCGTCGTAGCCGAGGGCTCCGGGAGGCTTCGCCTAGTCTGGTCTATGGCGCCGCACTGCTAATGCGGTTTGGGTTTACCGCCCATCCCGGGTTCAAATCCCGGAGCCTCCGCAACACCCGGCTTCGGCCGGGTGACAACTGAAGAACGATGCGCTCGTAGCTCAACGGATAGAGCATCTGACTACGGATCAGAAGGTTGCAGGTTCGAATCCTGCCGAGCGCACCAGAGTCAGTCCAGGTCAGGGCCTTGTTTCGGTTAACGGAACGGGGCCCTGACTTGTTGTGTGGGGCGCTGCTGTCTCACAGCTCCAACCGGGCCTCGCACCACTGCCACGCCTGGTGATCGATTTCACGGGCTTGTCAGAAGTCGTAGGCGGTCGGTGAGCGTTTTCGAAGCCGGCCTCGGACCGCTACGCGTCAGGCCGTTCGAGATCTGTACGCAGTAACGGGGCCTCGGCGAAGGGCCACGGGGGCGTGGGTCAAGTAACAGGCGCAGCCGCGAGAAGCGGGAGTGGCCGCACTGCACCGGCATGACGTGTGGCCGGCCACCCATCTCCGGTCCATGGCGTGGTGTCCGTGGCCAGGACCTGGATGACCGCCTTGACCAGGCTGGCGGCATGGCACAACCGCTTGGTGTAACCGACTTGGCTGAGCCGGTAGGGGACGACTGCCCTGGCGGGCGCGGGCGTGGCGCAGCACCAAGGGCCGGGGGAACCCCAGCAAGGCCTGCGACCACTGCCCATGACCGGCTCCACCTTGGTCAACCGGGGTTGCAGGCGCACTCCACGGCTACCACTGGCCAGGTGCGGTGCGACCTTCAGCAGGTTGTCGCCTGACGTGGAGTGCAGTCGCGAGGGTGTCAACGTCGCTTGTCGCAACCCGTGCGGCGAGACCCGGGCTTCACGTCTGCAGCGGTGTCGAGAGTAGCTGCGGCTCGACTCAGGAGGGCGCTCTATGCTGATCGTCGGTCCAGCGGGTGCAACAGTCCGTGGAAGTTCAAAGCCCCGGCGGCATGACCAGCAGGTCAGGGGCACGTCCGGGGCTATTCGAGAGTCAGTGTAGCAAACTTGACGACCCGAGGTAACCCGGCTCGTCAAGCCGGTCGTTACGAGAGGTGTGGATGACTGCGGTTGGTGCGGGCGGCTGGATCGAAGGCTGGCTTTCGGCCCCGAGGTTCGCGGTGTACCTCCAAGCCGCAGGTCAAGACCGCCGGTTGGCAGTCGAGCTCTACGAGTGGAACACCGCGATCTCGTCGGCCTTCCACCACGATCTTGCCCACCTCGAAGTCGGGCTCCGCAACGCTTACGACAGGGCGCTGATGCGGGGAGTCGGACCGAACGGGCAACACTGGGTCTTCCAACCGCACGCGTTCTTCCCGCCGCAGATGAAGACTGCGTCCAATGGCAAGCGTGTCGATGACAACCAGAAGTCTCGTGACCAGCTTAATCATGCGATCCAGCAGGCCACACCGGCTCGTATGACCGCCGCTCAGCCTGCGTCGGGCAAGGTCATCGCCGAGCTGAGTTTCGGCTTCTGGCGGTACCTGACCAGTCGACGACAGCACCAACCGTTGTGGGTGCCCTACCTGCACCACGCTTTCGTACCGGGAACAGCCCGTTCTACGGTCGACGGACATGTCGACAAACTGCACCGGCTGCGTAACCGGGTCGCCCACCATGAGCCGCTGACCGGGTTGGACCTGAAAGACCGGTACAGCCGTGTGCTTGCACTTGCCGCTCTGATCGACCCGTTGTTGGAGGTGTACATCTCCAACAACAGTCCGTGCCCCCAGTTGCTGGCCGCGCGTCCCCGCTGAGTGGAGCTGGAGGTGACCATGACACCGGCAGCCAGGCAGTGTGAAGTCGGGGCGCTGAACACTGCTCGACCAGGTCATGTCGCTCAGCGGCTGGTGCGGGAGGTCGTCGGGCGTGCGGATCGAGGCCCTGACCTGGACTGCTCAACGGCGCTCACCAGCGCGAACGGACCAAGTGGACCGTGCGGGCCGACCTTCTCGCCTCTACGGATCAGAAGGTTGCAGGTTCGAATCCTGCCGAGCGCACCAGCTCAGAGGCCCCACCGAGAATCTTCGGTGGGGCCTCTGCGTGTTGTGTGATCGCACCTCACCTTTCGACCACCTCGATGCGTGTGCCAGTCATCACACTGATCGAACCGCGCCGAAAGATCCCGCTGCCGTCCGGCTTGACGCAAAGCCTCGAACGCCGGGAATGGCTTGGTAGGAGCAAAGGCCGGGTGATTGCCGACGGCACGGTCGGCGAGCGGTATCGGTGGTTCAGGTGCGGTGCATGGTCCAGTGCTTCGCGATCCAGGCTTGTTGGCGTTCGGTGAGTTCCACGTGCAGCTTCTCGCCTTGGAGGCGGTGGTACTCGGGGTAGTCGCGGATGGTTTCGGAGACGGCGATGGTGTGGTCCTGAGGGTGCACGGCGAGGTGACCGAGGTCGAAGAGGCGGTGCACGTCGCGGCGGAGCAGGAGTCCGCCCTGGTCGTTGTGCTGACCGTCGGCGGCGAAGCTGTTCAGGTGAGCCGCCTCGAGTGCGGAGTGCGGGGTGCGGCCGGTGAACGCGCACGTGTCGTCGTACTTCTCCAGGAGCAGGCGGCGGAAGGCTCCCTGCCCTCGCCGGACCCGCACGACCGCCGTGGTGTGGCCGCCTTCCAGCGTGGTCGCCAAGGCGGCCTCGACCGGTGACAGGGACGGTCGGCCGGGCGCGGCCCGAACCGCCTCCTGGAACCTCGGGTAGTCGAGTTGACGGATGCTGAGCTGCGACTTCGGCAGCGTGCACAGCCCCCGCAACCGGTCACCGGTCAGCTCGCCGGTGAGGTCCACCCAGGCGATGTCGTGGTGCGACCGGTAGGTGGTGACGACTTTCCCGGTGGTCACCACCTCCGACTCCTCGAAGGTGCCGGTGCACTTCGAGCACCGGTAGGCGGGGGTCTCGGTCTTGCGCAGCTTGATACCGGCCTTGCCGCAGTGCGGACAGCGGTGGAGGGCCTTCTCCTCCTCGCCGACGACGACTTCCTCGATCACCGAGGCACCCAGCAGGACCTTCTTGTCCCACAGCACGATCACGTCACCCGCCTGCGGCAGCTGGTGGTTCGGGACCGAGCTGTCCCAGCTGTAGTGGGCCGCCGGCGAGTCGTCGTAGCCGTCGTTGCTGCGCCGCGGCCGGTCGTCTCCGACGGCGAGCATCAACCACGCGCCCCGCTGTGCGTCCGTCCGCATGTTCCCCCCCACGACGATGCAACCGTTCCGCGAAGGTCATCGCCACGCACTCGTGTCGCGTTAGGCGGAAACCCGTCCGGTCAGTACCGGGTGTCGCTCTGCGCCAGCGGCGGGTAGGTGGTGGACGGTTCGCCGTCGACCGTGGTGCCGGCGAACTGGAGCATCGCGCGGACCGGGCCGTTGAGGGCGGCGGGGTAGGGCAGGGTCGGTACGGAGACCTCGTCCAGTGCGCGCAGGTGGGTCGGGTCGAGGGTGACGTCCAGGCCCGCCAGGTTGTCCTCCAGGTGCGCGAGGCGGCGGGCGCCGAGGATCGGGACGACGGTGCCCGGACGTGCCCGCAGCCACGCCAGCGCGACCGCCGCGCTGGACGTGCCGAGCGAGTCCGCGACCGCCCGCACCGAGTCGATGACCTCGTACTCGTCCTCGCTCGGACCGCCGACGAACGCCGCACGCGCCGAGTCGACCGCCGCACCCCGGCGGTACTTGCCGGACAGGAAGCCGTTCTTCAGCGGGCTCCACGGCACCAGCGCCAGTCCTTGGTCGAGCGCGAGCGGCGCGAGTTCGGCTTCCGCGGTTCGGGCCAGCAGCGAGTACTCGACCTGCAAGGCGATCAACGGGGTCCAGCCGCGCAGCAGCGCCGTGGTCTGCGCCTGGGCCGTCACCCAGGCAGGCGTGTTGGAGAACCCGACGTAACGGACCTTGCCCGCGCGCACCAGGTCGTCCAACGTCCGCATGGTCTCCTCGACCGGGGTGTTGCGGTCCCAGTTGTGCAGCCAGTAGACGTCCAGGTAGTCGGTCCGCAGACGCCGCAGGGTGTCGTGCAGCTGGTGCACGATCGACCCGCGGCCGGCGCCGCCGCCGTTCGGGTCGCCGGGGAACATGTTGGCGAAGAACTTCGACGCCAGCACCACCCGGTCGCGGCGTCCGGGGCGGGCCGCGAAGTAGTCGCCGAGGATCTTCTCCGAGTGCCCGTTGGTGTAGAAGTTGGCGGTGTCGACGAAGTTGCCGCCGCGGTCGAGGTAGGCGCCGAGGATGCGTTCCGACTCCTCGACGTCGCACCCGGCGCCTCCGGCGTCCTCGCCGAACGTCATCGCGCCGAGCGCGAAGGGGCTGACGCGCAGTCCGGAACGGCCCAGGGTGACGTAGTGGTCCAGTGGCATGTCGCGCTCCTCGGGGAGAGTGTTTCCGGGACTTCCCAATCCCATCGCGCGCTGGTCCGGCGAGGTAGGCCGATCCGCTCGTCCTCTTGCACGATCCTGCCGACTTCACCCGGGTCGGGCTTGCCGACGACCGGCCGGGGTGCTTCGGTTGGCCGGTGCGCGCCACCGCCGACCTGCTCACCGAGATCCGCCGCTTGATCACCACCCACGCACGCCCCGACCTGCGGACGCGCATCGACGGCCTGCTGCTGTCCCGCGTCGACTCCGCCGCGCCGGACTACTCGCTCACCGAGCCGCTGCTGGTGGTGATGGCGCAGGGCGGCAAGCGCCTCCTGCTCGGCGACCAGGTGCACGAGTACCGCGCCGGCCACTACCTGCTCGTCACGGCCGACCTGCCGGTCACCGGCCACTACCTCGACGCGCCGTCGTCGGGCGTCGGCCTGGTGCTGCGCCCGTCCGCCATCGCCCCGCTCGTGCTCGAGACGCCGCGCACCCGCGTCGGCGCCGGGCCGCCCGCGATGGCGACCGGCGTGGCCGACGTCGACCTGCTCGACGCCGTGGCCCGGTTGCTGCGCCTGCTCGACCACCCGGCGGACGTGCCCGTGCTCGCGCCGCTCGTCGAGCGGGAGATCCTCTGGCGCGTGCTGACCGGTCCGGACGGCGGTGTGCTCCGGCAGATCGGCTTGGCGGACAGCGGCCTGTCGCACGTCAACCGCGCGATCCGGTGGCTCCGCGACAACTACGCCGAACCGGTGCGCGTCGCCGACCTCGCGAGGCTGGCGGGGATGAGCCCGTCGGCCTTCCACCGGCACTTCCGCGCGATCACGGCGATGAGCCCGGTGCAGTTCCAGAAGCGCATCCGGCTCCAAGAGGCGCGGTCGCTGCTCGCCGCGCGGCCCGGTGACGTCACCGGCGTCGGCCACCTCGTCGGCTACGACAGCCCGTCGCAGTTCAACCGCGAGTACCGCCGCCTGTTCGGCGAACCGCCCGGCCGCGACGCCGCCCGCCTGCGCGCCGACGCCGTGCCCGACCCGCGCGCCGGCACCGCACCCCACCTGCCGTGAGCTTTCCTCGGTCGGCGTGACAACCGGGGTGTTCATCCCGGACGGGTTCGCCGACGGGTGGTGAACACCCGTCCATGTCAAAGATGCTTGACATTGAGTCAAACAGAGCTGACACTGACGATGTCAAGTTTCTTTTACACCGGGAGGGTGTGCGATGTCGTACGAGGAGAAGGGGACCTGGGTGTACCTGGTGGTCAGCGCGCTGACCTACGTCGGGTACGTCGTGGTCGTCATGAGACGTGCCGGTGACGGACCGGTGGCCGAGGTGCCGTACCTGTCGCCCATGTTGTGGGCCATCGGGATCGCGGTGGGGCTGGCCGTGGTCGGCCGGATCGCGCTGGAGATCGCCAAGCCCAGCGAGAGCCACAAGGCCGACGCCCGGGACCGGGACATCGACCGGTTCGGCGAGCACGTGGCCGTCGTCGTGCTCGGCGTCGGCATGGTGCTGCCGCTCGTGCTGGCGCTGGCCGAGGCGCCGCACTTCTGGATCGCCAACGCGATCTACGCCGTCTTCAACGCCTGGGCCGTGTTCGGGGCCGCGGTCAAGCTCGTCGCGTACCGCCGGGGGTTCTGAGTGGGCAAGCCGACCAGGATCACCAACTCGATCCGCGCGCTGCGCTTCGCGCACGGCGAGATGACGCAGGCCGAGCTGGCCCGCCGCCTCGACGTCACGCGCCAGACCGTCATCGCCATCGAGCAGGGCCGCTACTCGCCCTCGCTGGAGATGGCCTTCCAGATCGCCCGGGTCTTCGCGGTCCCGCTCGGCGACGTGTTCCAGTACCCGGAGGACGACTCATGAGAGCGATCACCCAGGACGCGTACGGCGTCCCCGAGGAAGTGTTGCGGCTCGACGACATCGACAAGCCCCCGGTGCGGGACGGCGAGGTGCTGGTGCGCGTCCACGCCGCCGCGGTCTCCGGCTCCGACTGGCACCTCCTGCGCGGCCTGCCCTACGCGGCCCGGCCGGTGGTCGGGCTGCGGCGGCCGCGCAACCGGGTGCCCGGCCTGGAGCTGGCGGGCACGGTCGAGGCGGTCGGCGCCGGCGTGTCCACCACCGCGGTGGGCGACGAGGTCTTCGGCTGGTGCTCCGGCGCGTTCTGCGAGTACGCCGCCGTGCCGGAGGGCCAGGTGACGGCCAAGCCCGCGAACCTCACGCCGGAGCAGGCGGCGGCCGTGCCGATCGCCGGGTTCACCGCGTTGCAGGCGGTCCGGGACGCCGGACGGGTGCGCGCCGGGCAGAAGGTGCTGGTGCTGGGCGCTTCGGGGTGCGTCGGGGTGTACGCGGTGCAGCTCGCCAAGCACTACGGCGCCGAGGTGACCGGGGTGTGCAGCGCGGCGAAGGCGGACCTGGTCGCGGGGATCGGCGCGGACCACGTGCTCGACTACGCGGCCGGGCCGGTGACCGCGACCGGCTTCGACGTGGTGGTCGACCTCTACGGCAACCCGTCGCTGCGCACCCTCAAACGGCTGGTGAAGCCGGGTGGGACGGTCGCGCTCGTCGGCGGCACGGGCGGGCGGTGGTTCATGGGCGTCGACCGGTGGCTGCGGGTGCCGCTCGCGGCCCCGTTCCTCGGGATCAAGGCGCGACCGCTGGTGCACAAGGACCGCCTCGACGACCTGGTGCTGCTGCGCGAGCTGATCGAAGCCGGCGCGGTGACGCCCGTGCTGGACCGCACGTACCCGTTGGCCGAAGCCGCCACCGCGATCGAGGACGTGCGGCGTGGCCGGGTGCGCGGCCACGCCGTCGTCGCTCTCTAACCCGTCACCACTGCGACGGCGCGGGCGGCGGGACGACCTGGGGACGGTCGTCGCACGTGATCGTGTTCGGCAGCAGCCACGGCGCGAGCCAGCCGTCGTTGCCGCCGCCGTCGGTCAGCGCGAACTCCGAGCCGGTGGCCGGGAAGTTGAACGAGCCGCAGTTGTTCACCGGCACCGCGCCGACGTTGCGCGCGTCCACGTTCTCGAACGTCGCCGAACCGGCCGCCCGGGCGCTCAGCACCGAGGTGCCCGTGCCGTCGACGCGGACGTCTTCGAAGTGCACGTTGGTGATCGAGTGGAGGTCCTTCACCGACCACTCGCTCACCAGCATGATCGCGTTGTAGGTGTTGTCCAGGAAGTGGTTGCCCACCACGCGCACGTCCGCGTCGATGTCCCGCTCCAACGCGTAGAACCAGATCGCGCCGAGCCCGATGTTCCAGTTCAGCTCGTGCGTGCCGGCCCGGACGGTGGTGTTGTCGGTGATCAGGACCTGCCCGGTGAACGGCTGCGCGCCGAACCGCGACCCGAGCTGGATGCCGCTGCCCTCGCGCACCGGGTCGGCGACCAGGTTGCCCACCAGGGCGTTGTCCGTGCCGCCGTACAGCGCGATGCCGTTGGCCAGCACGGGTGATTGCACGGTGTTGCGCTCGAAGCGGTTGCGCGCGTCCTGCTGGTGCTCCGACCACATGGCCAGGCCGTCGTCACCGGTGTTGCGGATGAAGTTGTTGCGCACCAGGGAATCCGTGACACCGGTGTGGAAGTTCAGCGCGTCCGCGACCTGGTCGACCACGATGTTGTCGGTGACCGAGACGTTCGACATCGGACCGTCGAACCACAGGCCCACCTTGGTGTGGCGCAGGTGCAGGCCGCGGATGGTGGAGTCGCTGAGGGCACCGCCGATCCCGTTGACCTGGTCGGTGTCGACGCGCTCGCGCACGTCGCCCTCGATGGCGAACCCGCGCAGGTGGACGTTGCGGCTGCCGCCCTCGGCGGCGGGCTTGCCGTAGAAGCCGACTCCGGTGTGGACGGAGCCGTCCGGCGCGGGCGTCGGGAGGGCGACTTCACGGCCCTTGATGACGGTGTGCCAGTTGCCGGCGCCCTCGATGGTCACGTCGTCCACGACGATGTGCCGGTTGACCTGGAACGTGCCCGGCGGGATGTGCACCGGGAGCCGGTGGCGCCTGGCGAAGGCGATGGCGCGGTCGAAGGCGTCGGCCGAGTCGCGCCGGCCGGTCGGGTCCGCGCCGAACAGCAGCACGTTCGCCGCGACCGGGTTGACGTGCGGCGGCGCGACCAGCTCGGAGTCCAGCAGGTCGATCACCGTCCACGCGGCGTTGGTGCCGGCGGGGGCGGTGAGGCGGACGCGGTCGCCGGCGCGGTAGGTGCGGCCGAGCTTGAGGCGCTGCTCGTCGTAGAAGTGGCTGGGGCGGAACGGTGTGCGGATGACCGGCGCGGGCGTGGTCTGGGACGGCACGCAGGCGCACTCGGTGATCCACCAGTCCGGGTGCAGCAGGCCGGCGTTCGGGTCGTTGGTGAAGGGGTACTGGTTGTAGAGCCACGCGTACTGCGAGGTGAGCGTCATCGTCTTGCGGTGTCCGCCGTTCACCGTCACGTCCAGCGGCGCGGTGATGCCGCCGCCGTTCGGGGCGTCCGGGATGCTGTAGCGGACGGTGATCGCGTTGGCGGCCTTCGGCAGGGTGAACTCGACGTGCCGGCCGGGCTCGAGCCGGACCGCCTTGCGGCCGGACGCCTCGGACGGCAGCGTGTACGCCGTCCGGTCGGGCCCGATGACCGTGCCGGTCGTGGTGGCGTTCTCCGCTTCCTGCTCGACGAACGCCACGTCCGCGCCCCGGCCCGCGACGAGCGCGGGGTCCAGCGCGGCCCGGGTGACGACGGGCGCGGGCGCGGCGTCGGCGGCGGGCACTGCGAGCCCCGCCGCCGTCACCGCGACGACCACGCCGAACCTGGCGGATATCCGCAACATCGACGACTCGTTTCTCTCAAGGCCGGGGGAGGCGACCTTAGGCACGCTGTGGCGTGCCTCACAAGAGTCTGGCGAGTCTTTTCATGAATCTGTCAACGACTTGCGCAGATCGAGCATTCGCTTGCGGTGGCTGACGTCAGCTCCGGGTGCGCCCCAACTCCGCCAGCACCCCGTCGGTGAACGCGGGCCACGCCGTCGCGGCCCACTCGCCGAACTTGCGGTCGGTCAGCGCCACGCACGCGACACCGGCGTCCGGGTCGACCCACAGGAACGTGCCGCTCTGCCCGAAGTGCCCGAACGTCCGCGGCGAGCTGGCCGTGCCGGTCCAGTGCGGCGACTTGTCCGCCCGGATCTCGAACCCGAGCCCCCAGTCGTTGTGCTGCTGCGACCCGAACCCGGGCAGCACGCCGCGCAGCCCCGGGAACACCACCGCCGTCGCCTCCGCGACCTGCTCGGCCGACACCAGCTTCGGCGCCTGCACCTCCGCGGCGAACCGGACCAGGTCGGCCGCCGTCGACACCGCGCCCGCGCCCGCCGAGCCCTCCAGCGCCGACGACGCCATGCCCAGCGGCTCGAACACCGCCTCCGCCAGGTACCGCGCGAACGGGATGCCGGTCGCCTCCGCGACGCAGTCCGCGAGCACCTGGAAACCCGTGTTGGAGTAGATCCGCCTGGCGCCCGGCGCGGCTTGGACGTCGGCCGAGTCGAACGCCAACCCGGACGTGTGCGCGATCAGGTGCTTCACCGTCGACCCCTCGGGCCCGGCCGGCTGGTCCCACTCGACCGCGCCCTCCTCCACCGCCACCAGCACCGCGTACGACGTCAGCAGCTTGGTCACCGAGGCCAGCGGGAACCGGTGGTCGAGCGGCCCGTGCGTGCCGAGCACCTCACCCCGCGCGTCGACCACGGCCGTCGCCGCGGTGTCCACCGGCCACGACGACACCGCCTGCAAGCTCTCCATGCCGCAGACTCTGCCACGTGTCACCACGAGAGCTGGTCGTGCTCGGCACCGCGAGCCAGGTGCCGACCCGCGGCCGCAACCACAACGGCTACCTGCTGCGCTGGGACGCCGAGGGCTTCCTGTTCGACCCGGGCGACGGCACGCAGCGGCAGATGGCGCGCGCGGGCGTCGCGGTCACCGACGTCACCAGGCTCTTCATCACCCACTTCCACGGCGACCACTGCCTCGGCCTGCCGGGCGTGGTGCAGCGCATGTCGCTCGACCGGGTGCCGCACACCGTGCACGCGCACTTCCCCGCCGAGGGCGCGGAGTACTTCGACCGGCTGCGGCACGCCAGCTCGTTCCACGACGTGGCGGACGTCCGCGCGCAGCCGGTCACCGGGCCGGGCGTGCTCGCCGAGGGGCCGTTCGGCCTGCTGGAGGCGCGGCGGCTGGACCACACGCTGCCCGCCTACGGCTACCGCCTGGTCGAGCCGGACGGCCGCACGATGATCCCCGAACGGCTGGCCGCCCACGGCATCCGGGGCCGCGCGGTCCGCGACCTCCGACCGCCGCTGCTGGACGAGGTCAGCGTGCCGCGCCGGGGCCAGCGGTTCGCCTTCGTCATGGACACCCGGCTGTGCGACGGCGTGTTCGAGCTGGCCGACGGGGCCGACATGCTGGTCATCGAGTCGACGTTCCTGCACGTGGACGAGGCGCTGGCGGTCGAGTACGGCCACCTCACGGCCCGTCAGGCGGCCCGGGTCGCGGCCGAGTGCGGCGTGCGCAAGCTCGTCCTCACCCACTTCTCGCAGCGCTACACCGACCCCCGGCTGTTCCGCGACGAGGCCGCCGAGGTGTTCGCCGGCGACCTCGTCGTGGCCGCCGACCTGGACCGCGTCACGGTGCCGAAGCGGCGGTGAGCACCGGCAGTGGCCGGTGCTCGACGCCGAAGGGGCCGATGTGGACCGTGACCTCCCCCAGACCGCGCAGGGTGATGGCGAGGGCCAGCAGGAGCGCGAGCAGGAACGTGAGCAATCGGACCTGCGCTCGCCAGTCGGAGGCGATCCGGTGCAGCAGGGACGGCCAGTCACGGGGCTCTCGACGTCTTCTCACGGATGCTCCTCGGTAGTTCCTTTTCTTCATTAAGAGGATGCGGGGGTGGTTCGGCAAGCATTCTCCGATGATCTGGCCGGGATTTTTTCAGGTCAGCGGAAATTGCCCGGAAATCGCGCTCTTGGTGAACGGGTTCCGCAGAAATTTCGCGGAAATTTCGGGTTGCGCGGAAATTTCCAGGAAGTGCGTCGACGGCCGGCCGGCATTCCGCAGATCTGCGGAATGCCGGCCGGTGGTGCGAGTGGCGATCCGGGTGATTGATCTGGTTCGATAACGGGTAGAAGGCACGCTAGTGTCCACGGCCAGTCGGTCTCCCCGCCCTTTCGAGGAGTTCTGGTGTCGGAATTCAGTGTGAAGGACCTCCGGACGGGCTTGGGTGTGCGCGATCCGTCGCTGGTCGACGTCGGGAAGTCCGAGCTGGGTCGAGCGCTGCACGTCGCCCCCGGTGACAGTGGGGCGAGGGTCCGGGCCAAGGTGCTGGTCCAGGTGGAGAGGGCCATCGACGCCGTAGCCGGTCAGGACGACTACCTGCGCATGCTCCTGCGGTACGTCTTCAACACGCCCGCCGATCGCGAGCTCAACCGGCTCACCCAGGGAGGTCGCCTCGGCGAGTTCGCCAAGGCGGATCTCCGGGCGGCCGACGGCACGCCTTTCGTCAAGGTGGCCAAGGGCACCACCTCGAAGCTCACCTTCGGACTGGGCGTTCTGATCGAGGAGTACTGGGACGCGCACCCACCCGTCCCGCTGACCGAGGACGAGATCTCCGCGCGTGAGGAGGAGGAGCGTCGGCACGCGCTCGGCATCGCCCCCGAGGCGAACGTCGAACTCGACGCCGTGCTCGTGGAGGAAGGGCTCAGGGACTACAACCTCGGCGAACGCCGGGGCATCGAACGACGACTGGCTTCCCTGCGCCTGCACTTCGAGGTCCTCGGTCCCTGTGTCGTGACGGTGCGCACGAGTGACAAGAGGGAATTGGTCTGCGCTTTCACCCGGCCCGATCTGCTCGCCGACTACTGGCGGACGACGGGCCGGCGACTGGGGCACCCCGCGGTCGGCGGCGGGGCGCGGCTGCTCGGCGTGCTGGCGAGGGGGAAGGACCTCGGGTTGCTGGTCAACCCGTTCACCGGTGATGCCGACAAGGGGTACTGGAGGCCGGACCAGGTGGCGCTGCTGGCGTCGGACAGGAGCGGGGCGTGAACAGCGGCTTCTCGGTGGACCTGCTGGAGCTGGAGCGGTTGGCGCACGACCTCCGCGAGATCGGTGGCGACGTGCGCGACGCCCCGGTGTGGAAGTACGAACTCGACGTGGACCGCCTGCGCGAGCCCGATCCGCTGCGCGCTGCGGTGACGCGCTACCAGGCAAGCCTGCGGGCGGTGATGGAGCGCCTGTGTAGCGACGCCGAGAGCGTGGCGGCGGGGGTGGCGGCGTCCGGAGTCGAGTACCGCCATGCCGATGAGCGGGTGGACGCCGTGCTCCGGCGGATCGACGGTGATGCGGGAGGACTCGGTGTTCGACGATGACCAGCCGCAGGGGCCGGAGGACGACGACCCGCTCCCACCCGCGTCCAGCGAGCCGGAGTCGCTCGACCGGGCGCCCGGCGATCCCGACTGGATGCGCAAGTTCGTCGAGGCGACGCGGGCGCAGGGCGAGCAGTTCACCGACGGGGAGGAACGACTCCGAGCGCTGAACCCGACCCACTGGCGCGGCGTGGCGGGGGAGGGCTACAGCGCAGCGCGTGACCGGTTGGCCGAGAACTGGCGGTCGGTGGCGGACGTGCACGGCGAGGTGGTCCGCCGGGTCGAAGGGCACAACAGCTACGTCCACGAGTTGCGGCACCTGTGGGCGGTGTACGCCGACAACCCGGCCGGCCGGGCGCACTCGGCCGAGGTGTACACGCGCGCCAACAACTCGCTGGCCGAGGAGTTCCTGCGCCGGGCCGAGGAACTGGACGCGATCCTCCGGTCCCGGACCGAGGGCTCGGAGTCGCCGCGTGACAGCGGTTCGGCCATGACGCGGACCGCGGAGCCGGAGGCGATACCGGCGCCGAGGGTCGAGCCCGAGCTGAACCCGATGCCGGAGCCGGAGCCCGAGCCCGAGCCCGAGCCCGAGCCGGACGCGGAGCCGGAGCCGGAGCCGGACGCGGAGCCGGAGCCGGAGTCGCTGTCCGACCTCGTGCGGGAGGAAGCGGACCTGGTGGCGGCCGTGGCGGAGCTGCGGCGCAGGGTGATCGAGGAGGTGGAGCACGCCGTGCTCGGCGGCGAGTCGAGGCACTGGCTGCTGTGGGAGGACGACTCCGGCGCCTGACCGGTCAGGCCCGGTGCGAGCGCTCGGCCGCCCACTGGTCGCGGACCAGGGTGTCGAGGTCCGAGCAGGCCGGCGCCCAGCCCGACGCGCGCAGAGCGGTCGTGTCCGCGCGCAGCACGGGCGCCTCGCCGGGGTGCGCGGGCCGCCGCACGACCGGCACCTCCCGGCCCGTCACCCGGGCCACCGAGGCCAGCACGTCGGCCACGCTCGCCGGCGTCGCGCCCACGTTCAGCGCCACGTAACCGTCACCGTCGCGCTCCACCGCCGCCACGAACGCCCGCGCCACGTCGCGCACGTGCACGAAGTCCCGCACCGCCGACCCGTCGCCGAACACCTCCATCGACGGCAGCCGCCCGGCCGCCACCCCGCACGCCTTCGTGATCACGCGCGTGTCGTCCACGTCCCCGCCGCCGGCGACGTTGAACAGCCGCAGCGCCACCCCGCTCACCCGGCCGGCCTCGGCGGCCCACGCCAGCACGTCCTCGGCGGCGGCCTTGGAAGCGGCGTAGGGACTGCCCGGCGCACGCGGGCAGGACTCGTCGATCGTCGCGACACCGGCCGACCCGTACACGCCGGCCGTGGACGCCAGCACGAACCGCGGCGGCGGCGAGCGCAGCAGGTTGACCGTGCCGCCCACGTTCACGTCGTAGAACCGCACGGGGTCGCCGAACGACTCGCGCACCCGCCCGAGGCCCGCCAGGTGCACGACCGCGTCCACCGGCCCGTCGAACGACCCGACCCGGACATCACCCGAAAAGGGGATAGGTGTGTGGCCGGCGGCGGACAACTCCGCCGAGACCACCCGTCCGATGTACCCGGTGGACCCGGTGACGACTACGCGCATGGCGACATCCCAGCACGTCCACGGCGCGGTTCGCGTTCTTGAACTCGGTGCAAATTCACCCTAAAGGTAGGGACCGGTGGGGCCGATACAACCCAAGTGAGTTACCCGCATCCCGCCACGCACACGAGCATCGAGGGCGTTCTTGCCGAGCACGCCGTGCACGAGGCCAAGCGCCGGCGGTTCCTGGAGACCGCCGCCGCGATCGTGGCCGCCGCGCCTCCGTCGGTGGACGACACGCTGCTGGGCCTGCTGCTCCCGTTCCCCAAGGCCCGGGGACCGCGCGCCTTCCTGAACCGGGTTGACCAGGTACTTCGACACGCCGCTCGATGATCTCGCGCACCCGCCCCTGATCCCATCGGCAAGTTTCATCGCTCGTTGCCGGACCGTGCTGGGCCGATCCCGCCGCCTGCCTCTACAGTGCGTGGCACCGGCGCTCGCCGGCTGTCTCGTCTGCTTCTCATAAAGCGAGTTCTCGGCGATGGATGACGTCCTTTCCGCGCTTCAAGCGCGCCTCGGCACCCTGTTCGGCGACCGGTTGGTCGTGCTCGCGGGCGGCACTCGGTTGAGTAGTCGCGTCGCCGAGCTCCACCAGCTCGGCGCCCGCCATACGCTCGTGCTGTCGACGGACGACCACGCGCCGCTGCACGACTCGGAAGTGGCCCGCTGGGTGCCGCTCGGCATCGCGGGCGGCTTCGTCGCGGTCGAGCAGAACCGGCTCACCAAGCTGCTCACCTCGCCCGACCGCGAGGTCCGCGCCGTGCTGGAGGACTTCGACCCGCGCGGCGAGGCGCTGGTGATCAGCACGCCGTACGTGCACACGCCGCGGTTCGCGGGCCGTCCCGTGCTCAACGCCCGCCGCCCCGAATGGGTGGAGCTGGAGAACAAGACGACGATCGACGGCCTGTGGGACGAGCTGTCCGCGCCCCGCGCGCCCGCCGTCGTCCTCGGCCTCGACTTCGACGGCCTGTGGGCGGCGACCCAGCGCCTGGACCGCGGCGCGGGCGTCGTCTGGTCCGGCGACGGCCCGGCGATCAACGGCGGCGCGAACTTCGTCCGCCGCGTCCGCGACCGGCAGGAGGCGCAGGACGCCTACGACGTGCTCGCGGCCAAGTGCGAGTTCGTCCGGGTGATGCCGTTCCTGGAGGGCATCCCGGTGAGCGTGCACGGGATCGTGTTCCCGGACGGCACCGCCGTGCTGCGGCCGATCGAGATGGTCGTGCCGCGCCGCGCGGGCCAGGCCCGGTTCCTCTACGCGGGCTGCGCGTCCTACTACGACCCGCCCGCGCGGATCCGCGAGGAGATGCGCAACCTGGCCCGCCGGGTCGGCGAGCGGCTGCGCGAGTCGGTCGACTACCGCGGCACGTTCACCCTCGACGGCATCGCCACCGCCGACGGCTTCCTGCCCACCGAGATCAACACCCGCTACGGCGGCGCGATGGTGTGCTTCGAGGACGCCCTGCCGCAGCTGCCGCTGGCGCTCGTGCAGGTCGCGCTGGTGGCCGGGCACGACCTCGGCGTCTCGTCCATCGAGTTCGAGGAGCTGCTGGTCTCCGCCGCGGACGACTACCGGCACGGCTCGGTCGGCGCGAACGTCCGCGCGGTCCACCCGACCGAGGTCGTGGAACGCTCGATCGTGTTCACCGAGTGGTCGTGCCGGTTCGCGCACCCCGAGGAGGCGCCGCACGGCGTGCTGCGCCTGCGCCCGTCCCCGCTCGGCGCGCGGCTGGAGCTCGACTTCTACGCCGCCGAGCTGCCGCCGGCCCGCCCGGTGGTGGCGCTGACCGTGGCCGCGTTCGCCCTGGCCGACCAGGAGTGGGGCACCGCGCTCGGCCCGCTGGAACCGGCCGTGCCGGTCGCCGACGACGAGGCCGCCGCCGCGGTCGTGGAGCCGACCGCCGTCACGGCCTGATCGTCACGCCCTCCTCGCCGTCGCCGTAGGCGGCGAGGAAGGCGTACCGGTACCCCATCAGCTGCATGGTCACGTACGGCGGCTGGTGGTGCGGGTACGCCTTGTCCCGGTAGGCGCGCAGCAGCTCCGGGTTGCACTGCGCGGTGGCGCGCAGCAGCGCCGGCGTGATCGGCGCGTCGCTCACGAGGTGCAGCGCGACCCGGGCCGCCAGGGCGAGCAGCCGCGGCGAGCGGTCGGCGGAGGCCAGGTCCTCGGCCACCGCCACCACGTGCCTCGGCACGGTCTCGGGCACCGCGATGGCCAGCGCCATCGAGCAGGCCACCTCCGCGCCCGCCAGCGCCTCGAACACCTTCGGCGCGCCCTTGGCCACCTCGTACCGGGTCTGCGTGATCCAGTCCGGCGGCCGGCGCGGCAGCTCGCGCCCCAGCGCGTTCCAGCGCCGGCGGGTCCGCTTGCCCTCGTCGGTGAAACCGGCGCTCGCCAACGCCATCGCGGCCAGCAGGAAGATCACCCGATCGCGGCTGTCCGCGGGCACCCGGTAGCTCGCGCCCATCTCCACCAGGAAGGGCACGGCCCACACGCTCGCCTCCGACACCGTGTCGTCGACGAGCAGCCGGTCGACGAGCGCGCGGCACGCGGCCTCACGCGTGGCGCCCTCGTCGTGCACCACGCGTCGGAGCAGGTCGTCCACGCCCGCCCCGTGGGCGAGCACCGACCAGGGCATGTCCTCCAGTCCACGCAACGGATCCGGCCGTTGCCACGCAGGTGGGAGCTCCATGGCGCGCAACGTACGCGATCACGGTGATCGGTACCGGTGGGATCACTCGCCTGTGGGTGGTGCGCCCACCGTACGATCACGCGGTGCGCGGACCCACCTTCAAAGTCGTCGACCTGTTCTCCGGCGCCGGTGGCATGAGCCTCGGCTTCCAAGCGCACCGGGACTTCACCATCGTCGGCGCGGCCGACGCGCAGATCGGCAAGCCGTCGTCCCGGCTGGGCTCGTTGCGCTGCAACGGGATCTACCGGGACAACATCGGCGTCGATCCGCTCCAGGTCGACCTGGGCCGGCTCGACCCGGCCGTGCTGCGGCAGGTGTGGAACCTCCGCCGCGGCGAGCTGGACGTGCTCGTGGCCTGCCCGCCGTGCTCGGGCTTCACCCGCATCGCGCCGGCCAACCACCTGCGTGACGACCCGCGCAACTCGCTGGTCGGCCGGGTCGCGGCCTACGTGGACGAGTTCCGGCCGCGGGTGCTGGTCCTGGAGAACGCCCGCGAGCTGGTGAAGGGCAGGCAGCGGCACCACCTGGACGGGCTGGCCGAGCTGCTGCTGGAACTCGGGTACGAAGTGGACGCGAGCACGCACATGCTGTCGCGCTTCGGGCTGCCGCAGCTGCGCGAGCGGGCGATGGTGGTGGCGGTGGACGCCGGCGTGCCGCTGCGCACCCTCGAAGACCTGTGGCAGGGCTGGGAGGTGCGGCCCGGCGCGGTGACCGTGCGGCGGGCGATCGGCAAGCTGCCGCCGGTGGAGGCGGGCGAGTCGCACCCCGAGGACGAGATGCACGTGTCGCCGTCGTTCCGCCGCGACCGGTCGCTGGACCGGATGCGGGCCATCCCGGCCGACGGCGGGTCGTGGGGCGACCTGGTCGGCTCGCCCTCGGAGCAGCTGCTGAACCCGGCCCAGCGCAAGATCATCGAAGAGGGCAAGTGGGGTTCCCACCCGGACGTGTACGGCCGGCTGTGGTGGGACGAGCCGGCGCGCACGATCAAGCGGGAGTGCGGGCACGTCGGCAACGGGCGCTACTCGCACCCGGAGCAGCACCGGTTGTGCACGGTGCGGGAGATGGCGCTGCTCCAGGGCTTCCCGCGCCGGTTCCGGTTCGACGTGTCGGTGATCGGCAACGCCTACCGGCACGTGGGCGACGCCGTGCCGCCGTTGATCTCCTACCAGCTGGCGTCGCTGGTGAAGTGGATGCTGACCGGTCAGCCGCCGACCGCGCGCGACCTGTGCCTGCCCGGCACGTCGCTGCGGGTCGGGGACATCCGCCCGGTCGCGCCGTCCGCCCTGGTCGCCTAGATCACCGTTTGGCAACGGTGTGGCGTCGAAAGCAGGTCGGCGGGTATTACGTGCAATCCACTGTGGACCGGCTGAGCTGCGGGAACGTCGGCACTTCGGTAATCCGCGCCCGTTTCGCGGGCCGTCGAAACAGGCGTCCGACGTCCACTGTCGACGCGCCGTCGAATGCGCTTGATCATCCATTGTGGACGGATGACCTCGGTATTCGCTGCTGGTGGGTGGTCCTGCCGGCGGTGTCACCCGTCCTCGATCACGTGCTCGCAATCGGCTACTGTTCGGCTGATTCCTGTCGTTTCGGTGTCGGAGCGCTCTGCCGAGTAGCTCCCCGGACGACACGGACCGCCGCCTTGAACCACACCAACGGGCTACCCTCGCGAGCCTCAAGGAGACAAATGGCATCCCGGTCGACTGTGAAGCGCCTCGGCGCTGCGATCCTCGGCGCCGGCCTCGTGTTGATGTCGGCCCTTCCCGCGGCCGCCGACAAGCCGAAGGTCGAGCCCTACGACGGCGCGAACGAGCCCGGCATGGGCATCTACCTGGAGCGCGACGGCAAGGTCCTGGACAACGACGAGGACAAGGAGGGCATCCAGGCTTTCAACGCCAGCCTCATCGGCCTCCGTCTCCAGGAAGGCGACGACTCGCAGACCGCCAAGGCGTACTGCGTCGAGCTGCCGACCCCGCTGCAGGACGGCCAGCCGCTGGTCGAGGTGCCGTGGGGCGAGCACCCCAACCCGGACACCAAGTTCAAGGAGAACGCCGCCAAGGTCAACTGGGTGCTGCAGAACAGCTACCCGGCGATCGAGGTGAAGGACGCCTACGAGCTGTACGGCCTGGACCCCGAGAACAAGCGCAGCATCCTGATCGCCGCGACCCAGGCCGCCGTGTGGCACTTCAGCGACGGCGTGGACCTGCGTGAGAACGACTCCACCACCGAGGAGGAGGACGTCCACGGCGGCACGGTCGACGACCTCGTCTTCAAGGTCTACGAGTACCTCACCACCAAGGCCGAGGACCTGGCCGAGCCCAAGCCGACCCTGTCCATCGAGCCGGGCGAGCTGACCGGCAAGGCGGGCGAGAAGATCGGCCCGTTCACCGTCTCCACCACGGCCACCGAGGCGGTCCTGACCGCCGAGCTGCCCGACGGTGTCACGGTCGTCGACGCGAACGGCAACGCGCTGCCCGTCGCCGACCCGAACGCCCGCGCCGCCGCGGCGGCCACGTCGAACGTCGCCGAGGTGTGGGTGAAGGTCGACGCGGGCGTCGAGCCCGGCGAGGTCGAGTTCACCGTCACGGCCGGCGCCAAGCTGCGCAGCGGCCGGCTGTTCGTGTCCAGCGACCGCAACCTGAAGACGCAGTCGCTGATCATCGCCAAGTCCGAGGTCTTCCCGGTCAAGGCGAAGGCGAAGGCGAAGTGGGTCGAGGGCACCGTCGTGACCACGACGACCGAGGCCACCACGACCACCGCGCCGACGACCACCACCACGGCCGAGGCGCCGGTCACCAGCACCACGGTCCCGGCCGGCGGCGGCAGTGACGACGACCTGGCCAACACCGGCGCGTCCATCTTCGTGCCGCTGCTGATCGGCATCGGCCTGCTGGGCGCGGGCGCCGGGGCGCTGTTGTTCCTGCGTCGCAAGCGCACTGCCTGATCTTGATCCGTCGGAACGGCCCCCCGGGACTCCCGGGGGGCCGTTTCGGTGCGCGGCGGCGGTCGGCGGAGCCCGGAGGTACCGTTTGCCGCTGGGGCCGCGCGGTCGATTCGGGTAGCCTGCGTCAGGAGTGCGAAGGAGCACGATGAACTTCGACGAGATCAAGAACAAGGCGTCCGAGCTGCTCGAGCAGAACCACGAGAAGGTCGATGCGGGCATCGACCAGGCCGCCGAGTTCGTCGCAGGCAGGTTCGGCCACGAAGAGCTGGTCAAAACGGTGGCCGAGAAGGCCAAGGACATCCTTCCGGGTGGAGAGTGAACTCGTTCAACACGGCTGAGCGGGCGACCCCGTCCGGGGAGAGCACCCGTTCCGCCGCCGCGCAGATGGTGACCTGGCAGGGCTACGACGTGCCCAGGCTGGAGCAGGTGCGGTTCCTGCTCTCGGAGCGCAAGCTCCGCGCCTCGGGCCGACTGGTGACCGCCGGTCCGGCCGAGCAGTTCAGCGGCTCGTTCGAGGTGTCGGTCGGCGAGACCGGCGCGGTGAAGCGGCTGCTGCTGCGGACCGCCACGGTGTCGGAGGAGCGGCAGATCTCGGTCAGCCGGTCACCCGAGGGCATCTGGCTGGTCGACTCCGGCCAGGGCGCGGAGCGGGCGGACTTCGACGGCGCGGTGGACGTGGACGTGCAGTTCGCGGTCCTGTTCAACGCCATCCCGATCCGCCGCCTCAACCTCCAGCAGGAGGAAGGCGACCACGAGATCCCGGTCGTCTACGTGACCCTGCCCGACCTGTCGGTCCAACTGGTCCGCCAGCGCTACCGCACGGTCTCGATCGGCGAGGACCGCGCGGTCGTCTCCTTCACCCACGGCGAGTTCGAACAGGACATCACCGTGGACCGAACGGGCCTGGTCGTCGACTACCCCCGCATCGCCTACCGGATCTGACCCCCGGCCCGACCGGCCCCCGGACAGCGCGAAGCCCCTCGATCGACGGCGGCCAGCGCGTTCGCTCGATCGGGCGAGCAATCGCTTGCCTCCCGTAAGCCCCGGCTCCCGCCGTCCGACGGGCCTACCAGGGCTCACTTCCTCGGTCGAGCGACCTCGGCCGTGACCGGGCCCAGCAAGCCGCCGGCAGCGGCGCTGTCGCTCGATCAGGCGATCTCACACCCGGACGGCGATCGCCATGCCCTGGCCCACGCCCACGCAGGCCGCCGCCACGCCCAGGCCGCCCCCACGCGCGCGCAAGTGCCGGCACAGGTCCACGACCACGCGCGGGAACGAGGCGCCCAGCGGGTGGCCGTACGCGATCGCGCCACCGTGCACGTTGACCTTCTCCCGGTCCACTTCCGGCAGGTGGTGCAGCACCGACAGGGCCATCGCCGCGAACGCCTCGTTGATCTCCCACAGGTCGACCTGCGCCGACTCGATCGCCAACCGACCCAGCAGCTTCCGGATCGCCGACACCGGGGCCAGGGTGAACCGCTGCGGGTCCTCGGCGGTCACGGCCGAGCCGAGGAACTCACCCAGCGGGGTGACCCCCAGCGAGGTCGCGACCTCCTCCGACCCCATCAGCAGCGCCGCCGCGCCGTCGTTCAACGGCGACGAGTTGCCCGCCGTCACCGGCCCGCTCTCCGAGAACGCCGACTTCAGCTTCCCCAGCTTGTCCGCCGACGTCTCCGGCCGCACGGACTCGTCCCGCCGCACCGGCGCGGCGTCCCGCAGCTGCACGGGGAACGCGAACCCGTCGTGCACGCCCGCGTCCCAGGCCGCCGAAGCCCGCCGGTGCGACCGCAGCGCGAACAGGTCCATCTGCTCCCGCGTGATGCCCAACGACACCGCGACGTCCTCCGCCGCACGTCCCAGCGGCACGGTCCACTCGGCCTTCATCCGCGGGTTCACCAGCCGCCACCCGAGCGCCGTCGACACCGACTCCAACCGGTCGGCGAACGGCTTGTCCGGCCGCGGCACGACGAACGGGGCCCGCGTCATCCCCTCCACCCCGCCGGCCACGAGCAGCGACGCGTCACCGAGCGCCAACGCCCGCGCCGCCTGCACGATCGCCTCACCGCCCGACGCGCAGAGCCGGTTGATCGCCACTCCCGGCACCGACGTCGGCAGCCCGGCCAGCAGCGCGGCCATCCGGCCGATGTTGCGGTTCTCCTCGCCCGCGCCGTTGGTGTTGCCCAGCAGCACGTCGTCGATCGACGCGGGGTCGAGGGAGGGGTGCCGGCGCAGCAGCTCCACGATGGGCAGCGCGGCCAGGTCGTCCACGCGCACCCCGGACAGCCCGCCTCGGTAGCGGCCGAACGGGGTGCGGGCGGCGTCGAGGATGAGGGGGCGCGACATGCGCCCCATCTTCTCACCGGCCGACGAAGAACGGGATGTAAGCCGAGGTGGGGCGGGTCTCACCGGAGGTGGCGAACAGCCGGACCTCGATCATGTGCGGCCCGGGGGACAGGCCGGTGGTGTTCAGCGCGAACCGGTACTTCCCGGCGACACCGGGCCCGCCGGACGCGGTCGGCACCACGGCCACCCGGTCGTCGTCCACCCGCACGGAGAACCCGGCCAGCCCCGCCAACCGCACCCCCGTCCGCCCTTCGAGCGCCAGGTCGAACACCATCCGCCCGCGCTGCACCGCCGCGCCCTCCGGCACGGTCTGGCCGCTCGCGTCGAGCACCCGGCCGTCGACCCGCGCCAGTTCCGGTTCCCGCCCGATCAGCGGGGCCTTCGCCGTGGTCGGCGGCGTGCCCGAGAACGACCCGCTCAGCTCCAGGTCCACGTGCGTGGCCTGCACCCGCAGGCCGGTCACGAGCGTGACCGCGAGCCTGCCCGACGCCCCGACCCGCAACGCCTCCGCCGGCAGGTCCGCCACCACCGGGTACGCCACACCGGCCCGCCACGGCGCACCGGCAGACGCGGGCCGCAGCGGCGCCACCACCCCGCCCGCGGACACGCTGAACGACGGCGCCTCCGGTGACGCGTCGGTGTGCAGCAACGCCATCCGCAGCTGCCCGCCCGTCACGCCCGGCAACGCCCGCGTCGGCTCCGTCGCCGCCGCCTCGACCGCCACCGACACCTCGACCTCCGGTCCCGGCACCCACGGCGGCGTGGCGGCCTCCGCCGCGTCGAACGCGATCAGGCTGACCGCCGCGCGCTGCCCGGTCGGCCCGGCCACCGACACCAGCGCCGTCGCCTCGCGCCACGAGGGCACCGCCGGACTGGTCGCGACCACGTCGCCGTCGAGCAGCACCCGCACGCCGTCACGCCGCAGCGCCAGCTCCCACCGGTGGCTCAGCCCGGTCTCCAACGCGGGCACCGCGCGCACCGCGGTGGTCGGCGTCCCGGCGGCCACGAGCACCTGCACGGACGTCGCGCCCGCGCTCGTCGCGACCCGCAGCCGCACCGCGTCCGGCGGCAACGCGTCGCCGCTGACCAGCGACACCGGCCCCGGCACGAGGTCGAGCACCAGCTCGCCGTCACCGCCGGGCGCGTCGGTCTCCACCACGAACCGGCCCAGCTCGTCGGCTTCGCGCAGCACGAACGGCGTGCGCGACCGCAACGTCGCCGGAGCCGCCGCGCAGTTGCTGCTGAGCACCAGCCGCCGTCCGTCGTCGTCCTGGCCGGGCGTGGCCCGCGCGCAGTTGCCGCGCGACGCCAACCGCCACCGGGTCGGGTCGGGCGCGTCCGGCTGGTCGAACCGGTCCTCCAGGGCGTAGTCGCCGGCCGGTCGCGCGTGCGGCGTCCCGGTGGACCTCGCGGGCGAGGAGCGCTGCCCGAAGGAGTCGACGGCGTACACCGCGACCTCTTGCATCTGCTCGTCCTCGAGCCCGTCGATCTGCATCACCCGGTCGGTGACCAGCCTGGAGTGGTCGAGCCGGCCGACCGCTCCCCACCGCACCTCGTAGCCGGGCGCGTCACCGGTCCACCGCAGCTGCAACCGACGCGGTCCGGACGACACGTGCACCTCGCGCGGCGACTCCGGGGGCGGTCCGGGCGTCGGCACCAGGACGCCTTCGGCGGCGTACGGGGCCAGCGACGTGGGAGGCGGCGTGGAGGTGGTGGTCGCGGCGACGGGTTCGCCGACCCCGGTGGTCCGCAACACGGTGATCACCCCGGCGAACAGCACCACACCGGCGGCGACGAGGGCGATCCGGCGACGTTCCATTGAGTCAAGTTAGGTGGCTCGGTGACCGCGGTCACCACGTCGTTGCGCACCCGAGACCAACGGGGGCTACAGCGGGCGGATCTCGAACGGCTGCTGGTACGACTGCACGTCGTGCCGCTCGTCCACTGGGACCACCCGCACGTCCAGCTCGTGCCGGCCGCCGGCCAGCCCGTCGAGGTCGACCAGGAACCCGTGCCGCCCGCCGGCCGAGCCGTTCGTCGGCAGGACCGCGATCCGCTCGCCGTCGAGGTCGACCTCCACGCCCTTGACGGCGGCGACCTCCCGGGCCCGCGTGTCGGCGAGCTCGACGGTCAGCCGCAGCCTGCCCCGGTCCGGTAACCGGTCGGCCGGCTCCCCCGCGGTCTCGTGCACCGCGGACACCGCTGGTGAGGGCACCCGCGGGTCGGGGAGCGGGCGGGTGACGAGCCGGGGGAGCGGGTGGCGCGCGTCCGGCCCGTCGGCGATGACGAGGTGCGCGGCGTAGACGCTGAGGCCGCCGTCGGAACTCACCCTGACCTGGGGGTTCGAGTCGGGTGAGGGCAGCGGGAAGTCGGCGTGGACGACGGCCGGGCGAGCCGGGTCGAGACCTCGGTCGGGCGGCATGAACACGGCCGGCGCGGACCGCGTGCCCAGCTCGACGGTGATCGGCGCGGCCCGTTCGGCCACCACGGACGCGACCACGCGCACCGAGGACGCGCCCACCAGCTGCGAGTTCGCCACGTTGCCCAGCGACACCCCGCCGGAATCCGTGCCGCTCACCCCGAGCGGCGCCACGGACCCCGGCGCCGGCGTGCCGGGCACCCCGCCCAGCCCGAACGTGTCCAGGTGGGTGCCCCGGGCCTGCCGGAACGCCAAGCGCGCCCGGGCGGACGTCCACGGCAGCTCCACCGGCGCGGACGCCACCTCGACGCCGTCCCGCGACGCCACCACCGAGCCGGGCAGCACGCGCAGCTCCCAGCGGTGGCGGACGCCCGACG
Source organism: Saccharothrix sp. 6-C (assembly GCF_016695385.1). Classification (NCBI taxonomy): domain Bacteria; kingdom Bacillati; phylum Actinomycetota; class Actinomycetes; order Pseudonocardiales; family Pseudonocardiaceae; genus Saccharothrix; species Saccharothrix sp. 6-C. The sequence continues at coordinate 8,635,096 of NZ_CP064192.1, forward strand.
TGGGCGGCGGGTAGGTGCCGGACGTCTCGCCGAGCGGGGCGCCGCCCAGCAGGAACCGCGCGCCGAACGGCGTGATGCGCAGGACCGGGACACCGGGCGGGAACGGTTCCTCCAGGTGGCCCAGGTCCTGCACCGGCTCGGGCAGCAGGGCGATCAGCACCGCGCTCTCGTCCGTGAGGTCGCCGACCGGGCCGTCGGTGGTGAGCGAGACCCGGGCGACCGCGCCGTCCGGGGCGGGCGGGCCGAACCGCAGCGGCACGTTGGACTGGAGGTCGACGCGGTCGCAGTCCACCTCCAGCCGCTCGCCGTCGACCGGGCGCAGGTGGAGGCAGTCGGTGTCGCCCCGGTCGAACACCCGCCACCGGCGCGGGTCGAGCGCTTCCGGGCCGTCGAACAGGTCGAGGGGCACCATCAGGCCGTCGAGCCACGTGTCGTCGTAGGCGAGCCTCGGCACGGCCTTCGCGGTGGCGGGGTCGGACCGGCCGCCCAGCGCGTCCAGCGCCCGCACCTCGACGGTGGTGTCGGCGTTCGCGTCGAGGTCGGTCAGCTCCGTCCCGGTGCCGCGGACCAGGCGGGTCTCACCGTTCCAGCGCACCTCGAAGCCGCCGTGGCCGATGCCGTCGGCGGCCGTCCAGGACGCGCGCAGGCTCGTGCGGTCCAACGCGGTCAGCCGCAGGTCGGTGGGCGTCGCCACGCGCTGGGTGTCGGGGACGTACTCGACCCTCTCGTCCAGGAACCGTTCGAACGCCCGGGGACGCGGGGGAGCGGACTCGTCGCGCAGCACCACCACCGCGCCGCCGAGGAGCGCGAGACCCCCTAGGGCGGCGATGAGCCTGCGACGCTCCACCGGTTCACCTTATGGGGTGCGTGCGAGCGCGATCGTGCCGTTCAGGGCGACGACGCGGCCCCCGCGTGCACCGAGGTCGCGCAGGTCGCGCAAGGCGTCGGGCGCGGTGAGGTCGATGGCCAGGTCCGTGCGCACGGCCTGGTCCTGAAGCTTCACGCGTGCCGCGTGACCGGCGTCGATGGTCTTCGCCAGGCCGCCGGTGGAGGCGAGGGAGCCGCGGGCCGCGCCGAGCCGGCCCAACGCGTCGTCCACGGCGTCGAGCAGCGCGCCGCGGTTGCCCTCGCACATCGCGCGGACCAGCTCGGGCCGGCTGCCCGCGACGCGCGTGCCGTCGCCGAACGAGCCGGCGGCCAGGGAGAGCGCGAGCGGCCCGCCGTCCGCGCCGACGCTGGCCAGCACGGCGGCGAGCAGGTGCGGGAGGTGGGAGATGCGGGCCACCGCGGCGTCGTGCGCCAGGGCGGTGGCGGGCACGACGTGCGCCTTCGCCGCGAAGGCCAGCTCCATGACGTCGGTGAGGACGTCCGGGTCGGCGTCGTCCTCGGCGGTGACGACCCAGGCGGCGTCGTGGAAGAGGTCGGCGCGGCCGGCGGACCAGCCGGAGGCGGAGGTGCCCGCCATCGGGTGGCCGCCGACGTACCGGGCGTGCGGCGCGACCCGGCGGACCAGGTCGGCGACCGGGCCCTTGACGCTGACCACGTCGGTGAGCCGGACGCCTACGGGCAGGGCGCGGAGCACTTCTTCCACAGCCGGCAGCGGAACCGCCACGACCACGAGCGCGTCGTGCTCCCGCGCGCGGTCGAGTGCCCCGGCGAGGTCGAGCACGTCGTGCCCGTCCTGCCCGGCCGCCTCCGCGTCGGCGGTTGAAGCGGTCGCGCCCCAGGTCACGCGCCCCGCGGCCGCCGCCGCGCGCAACACCGAACCACCGATCAACCCGAGCCCGACCACGCAGACGCTTCGCACGGCGCCCATCCTGCCGGCGCGGACCGGCACCCCCCTACTCGTCCACAGGACGGGAGTTGTCCACAGCTCCCGAACGACCCCTCGCCCCACCCCGCCCCAGACGGCAGGGTCGAGGCCGTGAACACCACAGCCCCGACCCCGCCTCGATCCCGACTTCGGCTCGCCGCAGGGAGTCCCGCTGCCCGCCCTACCGCAGGGCGTCCAGCGCGAACGCGGTGTAGACCACCACTCCGTGCTCCATCGCGGCTTCGTCGAAGAGCACCCGGCTCGAGTGGTTCGGCTCCGCCCGGTCCAGCTCGACCCCGCGCGGGCAGGCGCCCAGGAAGGCCATCGCGCCCGGCACCCGCTGCAGCACGTACGAGAAGTCCTCGGCACCCATCAGCGGGTCCTCCATGTGGGTCGCCCACCGCGAACCGAGGGCCGCCCCGGTGATGTCGACGACGTGCGGGCCGACCACGTCGTCGTTCACCGTGACCGGGTAGCCGGGGACGACCTCGACCTCGGCCGTGCAGCCGTGCGCGGCGGCCACGTGCGTGACGACCTGCCGGAGCTCGCGGTGCACCAGGGCCCTGGTGTTCTCCGAGAGCGTCCGGATGGTGCCCTCGACCAGGGCGGTCTCCGGGATGATGTTGGTCGTCGTGCCGGCGGAGATGCGGCCGATGGTGACCACGGCCGGTTGGTGCACGCTCACCCGCCTGGCGACCATCGTCTGCAGCGCGCCGACCATGGCGGCGGCGGCCGGCACGGGGTCGAGCGCGTCGTGCGGCATGCCGCCGTGCCCGCCCCGGCCCTTGACGGTGATGTGGAAGGTGTCCGCCGAGGCCATCGTCGGCCCGGGGCGGCAGACGACGACACCCGACTGGAGCGTGGAGGTGATGTGCAGGGCGAACGCCTTCTCCACCGGTGTGCCCGCCGCGTCGAGCACGCCCTCGTCGAGCATGTGCCGCGCGCCGTGCCGGCCCTCCTCGCCGGGCTGGAACATGAACACGACCTGGCCGGCCAGCGCGTCGCGGCGTGAGGAGAGCAGCCGTGCGGCGGAGGCCAGCATGGCGACGTGCGTGTCGTGGCCGCAGGCGTGCATGGAGCCGTCGATCTCGGAGGCGTACGCCAGGCCCGTCTCCTCCTGCAACGGCAGCGCGTCCATGTCGCCGCGCAGCAGGACGGTCGGTCCCGGCTTGCCGCCGCGCAGCACCGCGGTGACCGAGCTGCTGGACCCTCCGGTGGTCACCTCGAGCGGCAGGCCGGACAGCGCGTGCTGGATCGCGGCCTGGGTCGCGGGCAGGTCCAAGCCCTGCTCCGGGTGCCGGTGCACCTGCCGTCGCAACGCCACTGTCCTGGGCTGGAGGGCTCGGGCGGCTTCCACCAGCCCGGTGAACCGGGGCTCGGAGGCGGTCGTCCTGGCGGTCGGCAGAGTTGTGCTCATCCCTCGATAGTGGCATCGCTCGGCCCCCCGTGCCCGCGGCCGAGGCCCCCGTGCTACCGGGTGCCGAGGTGTGGCCCTACGGTGTGCACATGGCACACCAGGAGCCGGTCAACGGCTTCGCTGTCGCGGTCGTTCGTGAAGACGGCCGATGGCGGTGCAGCAAGATGGACAGCTCGGCGTTGTCCGAGCTCGACGCGGCGATCACGGAACTGCGCCAACTGCGTTCGACGGGTGCCGTGTTCGGGCTGCTGGCGGTGGACGACGAGTTCTTCATCGTCCTGCGGCCGGTGCCCGGCGGGGTGTCCCTCCTGCTGTCCGACGCGGCGGCCGCGCTCGACTACGACATCGCCGCCGACGTCCTCGACCTGCTCCGCGTCGACCCGCCGGACGAGGAGGACGACGAGCTCTGGCCCGAGGGCGACCTGGCCGTGCTCGCCGACCTCGGCATGCCGCAGCACGAGATGCAGGTGGTCGTGGACGAGGTCGACCTGTACCCGGACGAGCAGCTGCAGATGGTCGCGCAGCGCTGCGGGTTCGGCGACGAGTTCACCAAGCTGCTGGACAGCCTCCAGGCGTGACCGGGTGATCAGCCAGGCGTCCGACGAGGCGATGGTCGAAGCCGCCCTGGAGGTCGCCGCCGAGGCGCCCAGGACGGGCGACATCCCGATCGGCGCGATCGTCTACGGCCCGGACGGCGCCGAGCTGGCCCGCGCCTGCAACGCCCGCGAGGCCCTGGGCGACCCGACCGCGCACGCCGAGGTCCTGGCCCTCCGCGCCGCCGCCGCGGCCTGCGGCGACGGCTGGCGCCTGACCGGCTGCACCCTGGCGGTCACCGTCGAGCCGTGCACGATGTGCGCCGGCGCCCTGGTCCTGGCGAGGGTCGACCGGGTCGTCTTCGGCTGCTGGGAACCCCGGACCGGCGCCGCCGGCTCCCTGTGGGACGTGGTCCGCGACCGCCGCCTCAACCACCGCCCGGAAGTGGTCGGCGGCGTCCTGGCCGACCGCTGCGCCGCCCTGATGGAGTCGTTCTTCGCGGACCTCTGACCTCCGCACCGCCCTGACCAGCCAAGATCCCACTGCCCACCCCCCGTTGGGCTGACCCGGGTCGGTCTTGTATTGTTCTCGGCGGTGGCGTGTCCGAGCGGCCGAAGGAGCACGCCTCGAAAGCGTGTGAGGTGAAAGCCTCCGTGGGTTCAAATCCCACCGCCACCGCTGCTCAGAGCCCCGGTTGCCGATCATGGCAACCGGGGCTTTGACGTTCGGTGGCATTCCTGGTGGCAATTGCCCTCTACGGAGCCGGTACGGGCGCCCCGGTGGCGTTCCCGTTCTCGCCGTCGTCGGTGGTCTCAGGACTCCTCAGCGGTTCTCCAGAGCAATCCTCCGACCCGCTGAGCCACGTCCCGCCGGATCGCCGCCGTGATGTGCTGGTAGCGGGCCGCCATCGCGGTGTTCGACCAGCCCATGATGCCCATCACGGTCCGCTCGGCGACTCCGAGCAGCAGTAGCACCGTCGCCGCGGTGTGCCGTGCATCGTACAGACGACCGTCCGGCACCTTCGCGACCTCGACCAGTCGCTTCCACTCGTCGTAGTCCGAACGCGGGTTGAGCGGCGCCCCGATCGGGGTGGTGAATACGTAGCCGGTTTCGGTCCACAGGTCGGCCGCCTTGTCCCGCTCCCGATCCTGCTCTGCTCGGTGCAGCTTGAGCAGCTTCACCAACTCGTCGGGCAAGCCGATCCCGCGCTTACCCGCAGCCGACTTCGTCCCTGCCGTCTCATCGCGCACGGGCACCCTGTTCGGGCAGTACCCGCCGTACTTCCTGCCGCACGGCTCGGCACACCCGTGACGCCACTTCGGACGCAGCCTGTTCCGGCGAACCGTGAGTGTCCCGACCTCCAACTCCACGTCCGACCAGCGCAGACCGAGCGCTTCACCCTGCCGCAGACCAAGCGCCAACGCGATAGCCCACCGTGCACTGTTGCGCCGTTGCTGCGCTACCTCCAACAGCGCCTTGACCTGCTCGACCGTGTACGGCTCGACCTCGACTTCCTCGACCTTCGGTGCCTTGGCCTCCAGCGCTGGGTTCTCGGTGAGGCAGGTCGGTGGCGGGGTCGTAGCCGGCGGTTCGGATGCGCCGAAGTCATGCGGTACCCCGTCTCCGAGATCGGTAACTTCGCAACTGCGGTAACCGCACAGGCCAGGCGATTACGATCGGAGTGTGGTTACTGATCGGATCGATAACTGGCACCTCGTGGAGGTGGCAATCGAGCGCAACGCAAGACGGCTGTAACCGGAGGCGCGGCCCCTCGCGGCTACAGCCGCCTTGTCCGTGGTGGTTCACCATCGACCAGGTCGAATGGCGGTCGGTTACTGTCCTTATCGGTAACCCCATGATCAAAGGTAACCGCTTGCCTGCACGGTTATCACAGTTACCGATATTCTGACAGGTGCGGACAGGTCCTGGCGCGTGCACTCCATGGTGCCACGCTCTGCACCGCTCGTCAGAGCGTCAGCCCTCGCCTCACGGCGTAAGCAAGCACGAAGGTGTCGAGTTCAGTGCTGGTGAACCTCAGCACGGCCAGGTCCGGACGCTTCGAGTCTCCCAACGCGAGCGCGTCGGGCACGCCAGGGATCTCGGCGAACGTTACGCAAGCCTCGTCGCTGGTTTTCGGGTCGCAGCCGAGAGCAGTGAACTTCACCTCTGCAAGATCAACGCTGTACAAGTCGGGAGCGGTAGTGGCCATCGGGTTCCCTTCCTTCGATGCGAGGTGCGGACGCAGTCCGTCCAGTAAAGGCATCTCCACACTGGGACGAGCGGGGTAAGGTGACAAGTCGCCAAATGGTCGTCATGCTCTCCGGCATGCTGGAGGGGCGAGCGTCGGAAGTGCTCTGTTCGCAGCTACGATGCGACGGCCCGATCTTGCACCTGACGACTTGAGCAGGCGGCAAAGCGGTTGTGATCATGGAACTAAGACGTAACCTGGTGTCCTGTCCCACCGCCACCGCCACCGCCACCGCTGGTCGAAGGGCCGGGCACCTCGCGAGGTGCCCGGCCCTTTGCCATGTCGTCCAGTCGTCGTCTCAGTTGTACGTTCCAGGCTCGTCCAAGCGGTCCCTGCGGCATCTCCCAGACGTTCCGTCGGATGACCACGGCGTGGTTTCGACGGTGTCGGGCATCGCGCCGATCAGGCCGATGAATCGGCAGAGACGGGCAGGTTTTCGTCGATGGCGGGTGTCGACGAATACCAAGTGGTGGTGTGTCGAGTTCGGCGGGATGGTGTGACTCCGCGGTGCCGCCTTCCTCTGATCGCTGTACGAAGCTGAGGGTGGTTGGCGGTGGCTATTGTGGGTTGATGCGTGAAACACCTGAAGAACTCGATGAGCTCCAGGCACTGCTCGACGCCTCCCTGTCCCGCTCCACCGATCACCTCCGGTCGATCGTCGCCGAGCGCACTGCGACCGCCGAGCAGCTCACCCGGGTCCTGGTCGGCATGTGCACCCTCGCGCTGTCCACCGTGACGGCGAAGGGGGAGCCGCGGATCAGCGGTGTGGACGGGCACTTCCTGCACGGCAAGTGGCACTTCGGCACGGCTCGCAGCGCCGCCAAGGCCCGTCACCTCGCGGCCCGGCCCGCCGCCAGCGCCGCGCACATGCGCGGCGAGGAGCTGGGGGTGTTCACGCACGGCACGGTGGAGATCCTCAACCCCGAGGACGGCGAGCCGGCCGCGGACTGGCCGGACCTGCTCACGTACTTCAAGGACTTCTACGGCGATCACACCGAGTGGGAGAAGGACGTTTTCTACTACCGGCTGCGTCCGCACTGGATGACCGTCTACGCCCCCGACGCTGCGAAACTCATCGCCGAATGACTGCCGGCTCGTGGAGGTCCGTATGGGTCAGTGGGGAGAATTGATCGCTGCCCGCGAATTCGCTTGAGGAATCGCGGTAGAAGAAGGGCTTGTCATTGGCACGGCGGGTGGGGCTCTCGGTGCTCGACGCGCACGGGCGCCGATCCGGGCCTCGTCAGGTCCGGGCCGGCGCCCCTGTTGTGCATGTCGTGTCCGCGCCGGCGCTGGGAGGGCCACCGGAGGGCACGGCCATGACCCTACCCTACGTTCGAACACACGTTCGAGGGCGGGCGATGGTCAACCGTTAGTGACGGTGTCTTCCGCCGTTCACTCGATCCGGGGAGGATGCGCGCACCCGCCAATTACCGGAGGACCCGTTGAGACCTACCCCGCTCCGCGTCGGGCTGGCGGTCACCGCCGCCTCGGCCGTGACGTTCGCCCTCGCCACGCCGATCCACGCGGCCCCGAGCCAGGACGCCCTGATCGCCGAGGTCTACGGCGGTGGCGGCAACTCCGGTGCCACGTTGACCCAGGACTTCGTCGAGCTGGCCAACGCGGGCGCCGCGCCGGTCGCCGTCGACGGCTGGAGCGTGCAGTACCTCCCGGCGAGCGCGAGCGCGTCCAGCCAGTGGCAGGTCACCCCGCTGACCGGCTCGATCGCCCCGGGCGGGCGGTTCCTCGTCGGGCAGGCGAAGGGCGCCGGCGGCACGGTGGAGCTGCCCGCGCCGGACGCCACCGGCACGACCGCGATGGGCGGCTCCGGCGGCACGATCGCCCTGGTCACCGCGACCTCCGCGCTGACCTGCAAGACCGCCGCCGACTGCGCCGCCGACGCGCGCGTGCGCGACCTGGTCGGCTACGGCACGTCGACCGTCGTCCGCGAGACCACGCCGACCGCCAACCCGGGCAACGCCACCTCGGCCGCCCGCACCGCGTTGACCGACACCGACGACAACGCCGCCGACTTCGCCATCGGCGCGCCGACCCCGGTCAACGCCAAGGGCCAGGGCCCCGGCGACCCCGATCCCGACCCGGAGCCCGAGCCCGGCGACAAGCGCGTCCGCGACATCCAGGGCACGACCCGCGTCTCGCCGCTGCTCGGCCAGAAGGTCGCGGGCGTCCCCGGTGTCGTCACCGCGACGCGGGCCGTCGGCGACCGCGGCTTCTGGCTCCAGGACACCGCGCCGGACGCCGACCCGCGCACCAGCGAGGGCGTGTTCGTCTACACCGCGGCCCTGGCCCCGACCGTCGAGCCCGGTGACGAGGTGCTGGTCTCCGGCACCGTCGCCGAGTACCGGCCGGGCGGTGACGCGGCGAGCAACTCCAACCAGACGCTCACCGAGATCACCGGCGCCACGGTCACCGTGAAGTCCAAGGGCAACGCCCTGCCGACCCCGGAGACGCTGAACCCGCCGGCGGGCTACCTGCCCACCGCGAACGGCGGCAGCATCGAGGGCCTCCCGCTCGACCCGGCGACCTACGGCCAGGACTACTACGAGTCCCGCGAGGGCATGTACGTCCAGGTGACCGACGCCCGCGTGGTCGGACCCACGAACAGCTTCGGCGAGACGTGGATCACCACCGTCCCCACCCAGAACCCGACCGCGCGCGGCGGCACGATCTACCTCGGCTACGACCAGCCCAACAGCGGCCGGATCAAGGTCAAGCCGGGCGCCGCCGCGCCGCAGACCAGCAACGTCGGCGACGTGTGGCGCGGCGCGACGGTCGGCAACGTCGAGTACACCAACTTCGGCGGCTACACCCTGGCTGCGAAGACCGTCGGCGAGCACGTGTCGGGCGGCATCAAGCCCGAGGTCACGGACGCGCAGCGGTCCTACGAGCTGTCGGTCGCCACGTACAACGTGGAGAACCTGGCCGCCACCAACGACCAGGCCAAGTTCGACCGGCTCGCCGCCGCGGTGGTGCGGAACCTGAGGAACCCGGACGTCGTGGTGCTGGAGGAGATCCAGGACGACAACGGCGCCACCGACGACGGCACGGTGACGGCGGGCGCGACGTTCACCAAGTTCACCGACGCCATCGCCGCCGCGGGCGGTCCGCGCTACCAGTGGCGCCAGGTCGACCCGGTGAACAAGGCCGACGGCGGCGAGCCGGGCGGCAACATCCGGGTGGCGTTCCTGTTCAACCCGGCCCGGGTGTCCTTCGTGGACCGCGCGGGCGGCGACGCCACCACGCCGGTGTCCGTCGTGAAGCAGCACGGCCGCGCCGCGCTGTCGGTGTCGCCGGGCCGCGTCGCGCCCGCCGACCCGGCGTGGAACAGCAGCCGCAAGCCGCTGGCCGGCGAGTTCAAGTTCCGCGGCCGCACGGTGTTCGTGGTCGCGAACCACTTCAACTCCAAGGGCGGCGACCAGGCCATGCACGGCCGCTACCAGGAGCCGGTGCGCAGCTCCGAGCAGCAGCGCGTCCAGCAGGCCGCGTTGCTGCGCGGTTTCGTCGACCAGGTCAAGGCCGTCGACAAGGGCGCCAACGTGGTCCTCGCGGGCGACATCAACGACTACCAGTTCTCCCCGGCGGTCGGCACGCTGACCGGCAACGGCGACGTGGTGGCCCTGATCGGCACCCTGCCCCCGGCCGAGCGGTACAGCTACGTGTTCGAGGGCAACTCGCAGACCCTCGACCACATCCTGATCAGCGCGAACATCACCCGGTACCGCTACGACGTGGTGCACGTCAACGCGGAGTTCGCCGACCAGGCCAGCGACCACGACCCGCAGGTCGTGAAGCTGCGCCCGAGCACCGGCAACGCCAACGTCGACCAGCTGGTGTTCCTGCTGGAGGACATCGTGGAGTACCTGCCCAGGCACTGACCGGCGGCAGTGGGAAGGCCCCCTCGGACGCGTCGTCCGAGGGGGCCTTCGCCTGTCAGCCCCGGGCGGGCTCGGCCCTGGTCGTGGTCACGAAGGTGGTGGTCGGGGTGGACGGCCTCGTGGTCGAGGTCAGGTCGGCGGTGGTCGTGGGCGCCGGCCGCGTCGTGGTGGTCTGGCCGGGGGTGGTCGTCGGCATGGGCCGCGTGGTGGTCGACGGTGGCGTGCTGGTGGGGTCCGGCCTGGTGGTGGTCGGCTTCGGGGTGGTGGTGGGCGGCTGCGGCGCGTCGGCGCACCGCGCGTCCTGCGGCAGGTTCGCGTACTCGTCCCCGGCGAAGTAGATGGCGCTGGACCACTGCGTGCCGCCGTCCTGCCGGCCGATGTTGAGCCACACGTCGTTCGTGTAACCGAAGTCCGTGACCGACTCGCCGTGCACCCAGCAGTAGACGCCGACCGTCCAGCCGGCCAGGACCGGGCTGCCCGGCGCCTGCGTGCACGACGTCGACGGGCAGTGCCGCACGTTGACGTCGTGCCACGCGGTGGCGGAGTACTGCGGCGGCCCGCCGGCCGCGACCTCGGCCGAGGCCGTGGCGATCCCGCCGGCGAGCAGTCCCGCCCCGGCGGCGGCCACGGCGACGGCGGTCGTGAAGATCCTCATGCGTGTCCTCCCAGTGATCACGGTCGATCACTGGTTAAACGCGGTTGGTGACCTCCGGCGTTGCACCGCGCCGGAGAACGAAGGCCACGAGGACGATCGCCGGGAGAACCAGCAGAGCCCCGACCACCTGACGGTGACCGGGGCTCTGGTCTGCGGAGGATACGGGATTTGAACCCGTGAGGGGGTTAACCCAACACGATTTCCAGTTCCGTTGCCGACCGTTCGCGGGGGTGTGCAGAGGTCCGTTTACGCTGCTCAGCGCTATTGCTGCAACAGTTCGGACGGGGCCGGACGGGGCCGGACTGAGACCCACTCCGAGACCCTGCGGCCTGCTCTTCTAGGTCTAGGCCGTCGCATCCGACATCGTGGCGGGGAGCCTCCGTGCCCCTGGCCCGCCCCACTGGCACCCACCCTCACCCGTGGGGCTGAGTCACTCTCGGAGTATCGGACTCCGGGTACTCGATCCAACCGTCACCCTCTCGAACAGCCCTAGCGCGGACCGCCCTGGTGGTGACTGCCTCGGTTAGCGCCCTTCAACGCCGTAGGACTACGGCGCTCAATTCAAGGAACCAGCCGCTGTTATCTACCCACCATACGAATCTGCCTCTTCGCGCTTTGGCTCGCCGTCGTCGTAGTGGTCCATCGGCTCGATCTCGTCAGCCTTGTCTTCAGGCTTGGGCTTGGCCATGAAGATTCCCTTCCCATTCTGTGGTTGGCATCTGGTTAGGGCTGGCGCACTAAGACCCACTTGGGACGTTGTGCTACCGACACCACTTTCCCGCCTTGCAGGCATACGTGGCCATCCCCTGGCCGGGTGTCAGCCGTTCGGGTTGTCAGCCAAGGGCCGCTAGCGGCTCTAGGCCTAGACCCTGCCCCCTCTAGACCTAGACCCCCGTCTAGAGCCCCGAAGGGCGTCTGAGCTGGCCCCTAGGCCCTAGACCCCGGCAGGGAAGCAGCCAGGGAAGGACCGGGAGGCAGGGATTTTCCCCTGACCGCTTCCCTGGCCTGGTTCCCTGTGCCTACCTCGGACGATGTCCGGCAGGGAAGATCATCGGGGGTTCGCGGTGGCCGTCGAAACCGCCCTCTACGCGCGGTGTTCCTCCCCTGCGCCCGTCCTCCCTGACGAGTTAGGTCCGGCGGGGCGAGTTAGGTTTCTAACTCGCCCTGCGGTAAGGGCTCCGAGGGCGGTGAGCTGCGACGAGTTAGGTGGTTAGCCGAGTTAGGTCGGTGCGGATCGGCCCTGTTCGAGGCCGGTATCCGCGCCAACGGTGTCGACTCGACGGACCTAACTCGCCGTGACGGAAGCGACCGGGGCGGAACCGTCACAAGCGGCTGGACCACTCCCTCATGTCCAGCGGGGTTGGGCGACGTCGTGCCGCGCCGGTCTGCTGTCCCGGGCCTGTGGCGCACCGCCACTGTTCGCCCCGACTCGACCTGGACATAAGCGTCCAGCCGCTTGTGTCTTACGCCTGTTAAGCGCTGGTCACAGAAGGGACGTGACCGTTTTAGTCACCATGCACGAGCCGGTTGTAGCCGCGTTGACCGTCCAAGTCGAGCCAGTCCTCAGGAGCGGCGGCCGGAGTGATTCCGAGGTTGCGTAGCAGCATGCTCGCCGCCGTCTTACGCTCCATGGCACTGCCGCTCTCAGGACTGGGTTGCAAGCCGCGCTCAGCAAGAAGCGCGGACACATCTTCAATGAGACGGCGCGGGTCGTAGGTCTGAATTTTTTCCGACATTACGCAGGCTCCTTGCTTGTCCACTGGTTGCCGGTAATTCGCTCGTACACCTCAATGTAGCGCGCACGGGTTGCCCGCACGATCTCTTCCGGCATTTCCGGCCCGGGTGGAGTCTTGTCCCACCCGGTGGTCAATGACCAATCTCGCACGAATTGCTTATCGAAAGCATGTTGCGAACGTCCGGGCTCCCATTCGTCGGCAGGCCAGAACCGGGAGGAATCTGAAGTCAGCACTTCGTCGCCTAGGGTCAGGGTGCCGTCTTTGTCAAGGCCGAATTCTAGTTTGGTGTCGGCAATGATGATGCCGTTTTGCGCGGCATGCTCAGCGCCCTTGGTGTAGATTTCGATTGTCAGTTCTCGGAGCTGCTCGGCAGTCTCGCGTCCGATGTCGTTTACCACGTCGTCAAAGGTGATGAACTCATCATGACCCGTGTCGGATACCTTCGTGGTCGGCGTGAAGATGGGCTCAGGTAGGCGGCTACCCTCCAGCAAGCCTGAAGGTAGCGGAACACCAGACACAGCGCCGGTCGCTCGATACTCGCGCAATCCGAGTCCCGCCAAGTAGCCGCGTGCGATGCACTCCACCTGAATCATCTTCAGAGGCTTGCAGCGAACCGCCCGCCCCTGGAATTCTTCGGGGACATCATCGGTCGAGATGACGTGATTCGGCACAACGGAGCTAAGTTTATCGAACCACCATGTCGATAGCTGCGTGAGAAGTACACCTTTGTCGGGCACTGGAGTGGGTAGGGAAACGTCATATACGGAAACCCTGTCAGTTGCGACCAGTAGGATATCGCCGTCGATTTCGTAGAGGTCGCGTACCTTGCCACTGTGGATGTGCTTCATTCGGCTTCCTCGTTGGTGTACTCGTAAAATACCCAGTGGTCAGGCAGCGCTGTTGATTCTCCATATTCGAGAACCAAGCCCTCACTGTCCACATACCTGTTACGACTGGTAAGCACAGCCGATTCCGCCAGTACGCACAACTCGGCGGCGTCATCCTCGGTAGCGAAACCAGCGGCATGTTGAACGTATGTCATTACCGCTTTCCGTCCGGTCTGTTCTTCTACGTACCGGGCGGTGCCTTGCATGATGCGCTCAGTAGACAGCAGCAACGGGCAGCTGGCGGCTAGCGCGCCGTCAAACCATGACACCGAGGTGGACACCGGGGTGTCCTCTGCGGTGTACGTCGTTCGCTGGCGTCGAATGGCCGGTGCTCCCTCCTGGATGCCCAGCGCATCGGCCACCAGACCGGGCGCGGGGCTGAGGGTGGCTGTGCGAATCCTGGCGTAATGGCCAGGTGGGTAGATCTTGCCTGTGCGGTGGATCGCTACGCTGCGGTCACGGGCGGAGTGGTGAAGTGCCCCCTTCGTCTGGACAACAGTGCCTACGCCGCTCACGGCGCGAGTCAAGCCCTCTGAGCGCAGAGTCGCCAGCGCCTTTGTGGCGGTTGCCAAGGCAACACCCCAGGTGCGCGCAATCTCTCGTGCCGAGGGCACCAGGTCGCCATCCTTCAGCGCCCCGGCCTTGATCTGTTCGCGGATGTGTCGGGCGACCTGCAAGTACGGAGGTTCCGCACGTTCGATGGTGGGCACTGCTGACTCCTCTACGGACGGACCGCGTCCTAGCACGCGCACTGTATCAGCACACCATCACAGCAGGTCAGAAGCGATCTTCGAAGCTGTACTATGACACCACTTGCAGGTGTACTAGGACGCTGCTACTGTTCCTCGTGTCGCACCGGTTGCACGGACTGCGGCAGACAGCAGAAAGCCCCGGCGGTGTTGGCGCACCGGCCGGGGCGGTGGATCACATCGAGCCTTGGAAGGGCCACACGATGCAGACCGAGGGTACCCGGATGTTCCGGGTCAAGGCAGTGGCGGAGATGTTCGACGTGCACCCGGCCACGATCTACCGGGCGATCAAGGCCGGTGAGCTGGACGCCTACAAGGTGGGCGGTTCGATCCGTATCCCGGAGTGGTCGTTGCGGGTGTTCCGGGAGGCGTGCGCGGAGGCCGCGTACCAGGAGTTCGTGGTCGAGGGGGCCGACCCGGCGGCGGCGGACAACGCCGCTGGTGAGGGTGGGGACGTGACCGTTGCGACGGTCACGCCGATCACCGCCCGGCCGCAGGGTGCGGAGGCGGTCCGATGAGCGCCCCGACCCGCACCACGCCCACCGTTCCCGCCGTCCGTACCGCTCGTGAGGAGTCCGTCGTGACCGCGTTCGCCGTCCCCGCCGTCTCGACCAGCCCGGCCGCGTCGGTCAACGGCGTTCCGGTCGCCGGTTTCCTGACTTCCACCCGCAGCAACCACCCCGACCACCCCGCCCCGGCGACGGCGGCCACCATCACGGTGTCGGTGCCGATGGGTCGTGACGAGCTGGTCGCGGCGCTGTTCTACTGGGACTACGTCGACGCCGAGGACCTGGCCGATGCCGACCACGTCCGGCTGCTGGTGACCGAATCGGCGGTCAACGTCGGCATGGGCCGCATCGCAGAGCTGGTCGGAGAGATCGCGACAGGCGACCTGGGGGAGGACGGCCGCGCGTGGTTGGCCGACTGCCGCGCCACCATCGACACCCACTTCGGTCCGGCCGCGCCGGTCGGTGCGATCCCGGTCCAGCGTCCGGCGCTGCGCCTGGTCGCCACCGACACCCCGGCGGTGACCCTCGGACCGTTGGCCGGTAGGGAGCTGCGCGAGGTGACGGCCGGTCTGTACTTCTCCGACTACCAGCCCGGCGACCTCAACCGGTTCGGCCTGGAAGCGGTCGAGACCCACGCCCTGATCGGCATGGACGGGCTCACCCCGGCGCACGTGGATTGGGTCCACAACACCGCCCCGGACCGCGCCCGGATGACCGACTGCCGCGCCACCGCGCGCACCCTGCTCGACGCCCAGTAGGCCCACCCGGCGGGGGCTACCGGGAGGGTTACCGGCCCGAAGTAGAGGGCGGACACCCTCCCCCACTACCCCCGCCGACAGGGGCGGCTAGTAGGGCAGGCAGTAGCCCTGACTGCCCGATCGTTCAGGGCGAACGCTCCCGGTCCGGCCGGTCCACTTCCGGCCGCCGCGCCTCCCGCCAAGACCGCACCCAGCCCCACCGGGCGCGCGTCAGGCGCGGTGAAGAACCACCGGCCGGACCGGGCACCACCCACCCCGCGCGGCGGGTCCGGCGCGCACCTGCCGGGAAGACGTTTCCCCTTTTCCCGGCCGGTGTGCGCCCACCCGGACCCGCCCCGTTCCCGCTCTTCCCGACCGGTGCGCGCCGCTACCGCGTGACGTAAGCGCCCAGGGCGCAACCGTCACAACGCGCACACCGCGCGCACGCCGCGCCGGACCCGTTCCCGCTGTTCCCGACCCGTGCGGACCCACCCACTCAGACCCGCTTGGAGACCACGCCCGTGAAGCACCGCCACCCCCACCGCAGCGACCGCCGCGCCACCCCGCGCACTACGACGGCGCACCCGGTCGACCTGGACACCGTCACCACCCTGATCTACCTCGCCGGGATGGACCCGGCCCTGTGGGAGCAGGTCGGACCCGAGCGCGTGGCGCAGATGGTCCGGCGCAGCTGCGCCGACCCGCGCGTGCGCGTCCCCGAGCTGGTCGCCCTCGTGCGCACCGCCCGCGCCGCCGGACACGTGCTGACCGACTACTACGACCAGGCCGCCGCGTTCGCCCCCGCCGTCCTGGCCGCCCTCACCACCACCGCCGCCGCGACCACGACCGCCGCCCACTAGCCACCGGGGGAACCGCTCGTGACCCACATCAGCACCACCCCGCACCCGGCCCGCCGGTTGCACGCGGTCCCCACTGCGCCCACCGACAAGGACCAGGACCGAAAGGAGCCCTACGGGCCGACCCTTGGCGACACGGCCCCCAGCCCTGCCGCACTCGCGTCGGTCACCGCCGGAACCGTTGCGCCACAACAGGAAGGGGACGTGACCATGCCGACCGCCGCGCCCGACACGTCCGCGCTCGACCACGGCAGGACGGCTGTAGTCGCAGGCGGGCAAGGGGACGTGACCACGCCCGGTGCCGCCCCCGGCGACTACAGCACAACGGCTGGAACCGGGCGGGGCAACGGTTCCGCGCCCCCCTCCGGCTTCAGCGTCGTTGAGGTCGCGGAGCTGGACCGGTTGCACGCCGCCGCCGCCGACCAGGTGGCCCGCGCCCGCCAATGGCTCCCGGTGGTCGACCCGGCCGCGTTCGCCTGCTACCTCGGCAACCTGGCCCAACGCATCGACCCCCACACCGAAGGCGACCCGGTCGGCGTGCTGGCCACCCTCGTCGGCGCGGCCGGTGTGCACCTCGGCCCCAACCCCCACGTCCAACTCGGGTTCGGTGAACGGCATCCGTTGCTGATCTGGCCGATCCTGATCGGCGCGACCGGCATCGGTCGCAAGGGCACCGCCACCAACGCCGCCCTGGCGCTGTTCGGCGCGGCGGACCCGTACTTCCGGGCGGAGAACGTCCACTCCGGCCTGTCCAGCGGCGAGGGCCTGGCCGCCGCGTTCGCCACCGACGACGGCGACACCACCGGTGAAGCCGCGGGCAAGTCCGGGAAGTCCCCGCGGCTTCTGCCCGAGGGTGACTGCCGGCTCTTGGCGCTGGAGACCGAGTGGGCATCGGTCATGGCCCGGATGAAGCGCGAGGGCAACACGTTGGGCGCGCTGCTCCGCCAGGCGTGGGAGGGCGGCAACCTCTCCACGCTCAACGTCCAAGCCCGCATGGCCGCCCGCTCCCACCTCGGCATCGTCGCGCACATCACCCCTAAGGAGTTCAGCGCCAAGGTGAGCGCGGCCGACCTGGCGGGCGGCACCTACAACCGGTTCCTGCCGGTCGCGGTCGCCCAGTCCAAGCACTTCCCCACCGACCCGGACCCGGCGCTCATGGAAGAGTTGGCCGCGTCGCTCTCCGCCCGGCTGACCCGCGCGGGTGGCTTCGACGCCCTCGGGTTCACCCCGGCCGCGCACGTGGCGTGGCAGCGCCTCCAGGTCGAGTTCAACGGCCACCTCGGAGCCGACGGCCCGGTAGAGGAGTTCATCAGCCGCGCCGCCGCCAACTGCGTCCGCATCGCCGCCCTCTACGCCGCACTCGACCGCACCGACCACATCACCCCCGACCACATGACAGCCGCCGCCGCCCTCGTCCGCTACTCCATCGACTCCGCCCGCGCCATCGTCGGCAACGCCACCAACAGCAAGCTCAACGCCCTGGCCAAGTTCATCGCCGACGCCGGACCCATCGGCCGCACCAAGAAGGAGATCACCACCGACCACTTCAAGAACAAGGGCAGCGCGGACGACCGTGACGCCCTGCTAGCCCAGCTCGCCAACGACGGCCGCGTCATCGTCACCCAACGACCGCGCGCCGACGGCCGAACCAGCGGCCGGACGGCTGAGGTCTACCTGGCCGTCAACGCCTAGCGCGGCGACCTTGGCGAACTTTCGAACTTAGGCGCTGACCAGGGCAAACGCCGATCCCAAAGTTCGCCGCCGCGAACTTTGGAATCAGGAAAACCGCAGGTCAGGCCAAAAGTTCGAAAGTTCGCCAAGGTCGCCCGGACACGAGGCGCACCGTCACGGAACCCACCGGCGACCCCGTGACGCAACCCCGTCGACCGGCAACCGTCACCACCCACCGGCTAGCGGCACACCCCGCTAGACCTAGCACCCCCGCTAGCGCCCCACACCGCACCCGACCAGCGGACTAGCGCCTAGCAGCACCCCAGCCACACACCCCGCACGGAGCCGACACGGCACCCGGCGCACCCCCGCACGCCCCGAACCAGCCCGACCACCACCGCACGGAAGGACCACCCGGCATGGCCACCGACCCGACCAACCAGGCCCGACACCTGCTCAGCGTGGAAGACGCCGCGCGGGCACTGTCCATCGGCCGCACCACCATGTTCAACCTCATCAAAACCGGCGCTATCGCATCCGTCCAAATCGGACGACTCCGCCGCATCCCGCTGACCGCTATCGCGGAATTCACCGCACGCCTCACCAGCGAGCAGCCCGCCGCCTAACCGCTGTTACAGCCGTCCTGTCACGTCCTCTGTCCTGGTCAGCCAGGGGACGTGACAGGGCACCGACCCTCACGGAGTACACCGCATGCCACGCAAGAAACGACCCGAAGGCACCCGCGCACCCAACGGCGCAGGAAGCATCTACCTCGGCGCTGACGGCAAATGGCACGGACGCGTCACCATGGGCGTGAAAGACGACGGCACACCCGACCGGCGACACGTCAAACGCGCCACCGAAAAGGAGGTGATCGACGCGGTACGGGAACTCGAACGGCAACGTGACAGCGGACGAGTCCGTAAAGCCGGGCGGGTGTGGACGGTTGAGAAGTGGCTGACACACTGGGTCGAAAACATCGCTGCGCCGACCGTTCGGCCAACCACGATGGTTGGCTATCGAGCATCGGTTTACAAACACCTCATCCCCGGTGTGGGTGCACACCGCCTCGACCGGCTACAGCCCGAACACCTCGAAAAGCTGTACGCCCGAATGGTTGGAGACGGTCTAAAGCCGGGTACAGCGCACCTGGTACACCGTACGGTGCGTGCCGCGCTCAATGAGGCCGTACGGCGTCGGCACATTATTGAGAATCCGGCGAAGGTCGCCAAGGCTCCGCGCGTTGAAGAAGAGGAGATCGTTCCTTTCACGGTCGATGAGGCGCAGCGGATCATGACGACGGCGGCGGATCTGCGCAACGGTGCGCGGTTCATCGTTGCCCTGACCCTTGGGCTACGTCGTGGTGAGGCGTTGGGTTTGCGGTGGTCCGACCTCACCGTGAAGTGGCGGCACGGGTGCGAGAAGAGTGCCAAGTGCGGGAAACGGCGCGCTCCCGAGGAATGCGCCAAGCGGCATCCCGAATCCGGAACACTGACCATCAAACGCGCGATCCAGCAACACGTGTGGCGTCATGGTTGTCCTGAGAAACGACCTTGCGGGAAACGTTACGGTGCGCACTGCCCGCAGAGGCACGGCGGGGGAGTGGTGGTAACCGACGTCAAGTCGCGCGCTGGCCGCCGTGTAATCGGCGTTCCCCTCCCGCTTATCGAGGCGTTGGCCAAGCATCGGGAGGCACAGAAGGTCGAACGCGACAAAGCGGGCGAACTGTGGGACGAAGGTGACTGGATGTTCGCCAACCATGTTGGCCGTCCGGTGCACCCGACCGTCGATCACGAGAACTGGAAAATGCTGCTCCGTAGTGCCAAAGTGCGGGATGCGCGCTTGCACGATGCCCGGCACACTGCCGCGACGATGTTGCTTGTTCTTAAGGTGCCGCCACGGGCAATCATGAGCGTGATGGGCTGGTCTGAGCACGCCATGTTGACGCGGTACCTGCACATTCCGCACGAACTCATGGACGACATTGCCGCCCAGGTCGGTGGGCTGATGTGGGCAGCGCCGACCGCAGTAGACGACTCCGACGACGAGGGGGAGGAGCTGACCGACGAGCAACGGGCCGCGCTGCTCACGCTTGCAGCTGCGCTGCCGGAGAGCTGGCGGCAGCGGCTCACCGAGGGACTGACGAACGACGATGACGACGGCCCAGCCGGAGCGCTCGTTCCGGCTTGATCAACAGGGCTACTGAGCCCCGAACTGAGACCCGTCAACGACAGGGCCCCGGTCACCTGATGGTGACCGGGGCCCTGACCTGCGGAGGATACGGGATTTGAACCCGTGAGGGGGTTAACCCAACACGATTTCCAGTCGTGCGCACTAGGCCACTATGCGAATCCTCCGTGGCGGAGTCTAACGGAGGGTCGGCGCGTCGCCCAAAACGGGTGGTCGAAGGGGTGGACGCATCGGTCACCAATAGGTTCGGTTAGGCTTGCCTAATGAAGCGTGGTCTTGTGGTCGCCCTGTCCGCCCTGCTCCTGGCCGCCTGCGGGGGAGGGGGCGGCGACGCCGCGCCGACCTCGTCGGGGGTCACGGTCGACACCCGGTTCGGGCCCGTGACGATCGAGGAGCCGCCGACCCGGGTCGTGGCGCTGGGCTGGTCGGACGCCGAGACCGCCCTCGCGCTCGGCGTGCAGCCGGTCGGGGCGAGCGACTGGCTGGCGTTCGGCGGCAAGGGCGTCGGGCCGTGGGCCGAAGGGCTCTACCAGCAGGCGCCGACGCTGCTGGGCACCACCGAGATCGACTACGAGGCCGTCGCCGCGCTCCAGCCCGACCTCATCCTCAACACCCGGTCGGACAACGACGAGAAGAAGCACGAGACGCTGTCCAAGATCGCGCCCACGATCGGCGCGCCGAAGGACGTCATCCCGTACGGCACGTCGTGGCGGCAGCAGGTCGAGCTGGTCGCGAAGGCCCTGGGCAAGGTGTCCGAGGGCGAGGAGGTCGTCGCCGCCCTCGACGCCAAGTTCGCCGCGAACGAGAAGTTCGACGGCAGGACCGCCGTGGTCGGCGCGTACTTCGACGGCAAGTTCGGCGCCTACGTCTCCGGCGACCCGCGCGCGGACTTCCTCAAGGCCCTCGGCTTCACGCTCCGCGAGGACGTCGAGGCCCTCGCCTCCGGCTCGTTCTACGTCGACATCTCCACCGAGCGGCTGGACCTGCTGACCGCCGACCTGAGCGTGCTGTTCCCCATCGGCGGCGACGCGACCGCGCTCAAGGCCAACCCGCTGGTGCCGGAGAAGGCGTTGATCCTGGAGGACGAGGCCCTGGTCAACGCCTTCTCCAGCGGTTCGGCGCTCGGCACGGCCTACGCGCTGGACCACGCCGTGCCGCTGTTCACGACCGCGCTGGGCTAGCGGAACCAGCCGTCGGCGACGCCCTGAGGGCGACCGGCTACACTGGTCTCGGACCTCGTGCGGCACACATCTCGCGAACCTCCCCAGGGCCGGAAGGCAGCAAGGATAAGCGGGCTCTGGTGGGTGCACGGGGTCCCCTTTCTTTGTCGGACCCTCCCGGTAAGGTCCCCGACGTGGCGCTCGCCCTCTACCGCAAGTACCGTCCGGCGACCTTCGGCGAGGTCGTCGGCCAGGAGCACGTCACCGAACCGCTGCGCACCGCCCTGGCGGCCGGTCGGGTCAACCACGCGTACCTGTTCTCCGGGCCGCGCGGGTGTGGCAAGACGTCCAGCGCCCGGATCATGGCGCGCTCGCTGAACTGCGTGCAGGGCCCGACACCCGACCCGTGCGGCGAGTGCAACTCGTGCGTGGGCCTGGCGCCCAACGGTCCGGGCAGCGTGGACGTGGTCGAGCTGGACGCGGCCAGCCACGGCGGTGTGGACGACGCGCGCGAGCTGCGGGACAAGGCGTTCTACGCGCCGGCCGAGTCGCGGTACCGGGTGTTCATCATCGACGAGGCGCACATGGTCACCACGCAGGGCTTCAACGCCCTGCTGAAGATCGTGGAGGAGCCGCCCGAGCACCTGATCTTCATCTTCGCCACCACCGAGCCGGACAAGGTGCTGCCCACCATCCGCTCGCGCACGCACCACTACCCGTTCCGGCTGATCCCGCCGAGCTCGATGCGGGCGCTGCTGGAGCGCAACTGCGCGGCCGAGGGCGTGACCGTCGACCCGTCGGTGTTCCCGCTGGTGATCCGCGCGGGCGGTGGGTCGGCGCGGGACACGCAGTCGGTGATGGACCAGCTGCTGTCCGGCGCGGGCCCCCAAGGGGTGCGCTACGACCGGGCGATCTCGCTGCTCGGCGTGACCGACGTGGCGTTGATCGACGACGTGGTGGACGGCCTGGCGAACGGCGACGGCTCGGCGGTGTTCGGCACCGTCGACCGCCTGGTCGAGGCCGGGCACGACCCGCGCCGGTTCGCGTCCGACCTGCTCGACCGGCTGCGCGACCTGGTGCTGCTGCACGCCGTGCCGGACGCGGCGGCCCGCGGCCTGGTGTCCGCGCCGGACGACGAGCTGGCCAAGATGGTCGCGCAGCGCGACGCGACCCGGCCCGCGACGATCACCCGCTGGGCGGAGATCCTGCACCAGGGGCTGACCGAGATGCGCGGCTCGACCGCGCCCCGCCTGCTGCTCGAACTCGTGACGGCGCGGATGCTCCTGCCGTCCGTCGGCGACCTCGAGTCCGGTCTGCTGCAACGCGTAGAACAGCTGGAACGCCACGGCCCGCCGGTCGGCGGCGCCCCGGCGGGTCCCGCGGAGACCCGCTTCCAGCGCCCGTCGCAGCGCGCCGCCGAACCCGCCGCGCCGCCGGCCCAGGCCGCGCCGGCCGCCCAAGCCGCGCCGGCCGTCAAGCCCGTCGACCCAGCGCCCCAGACCGCGGCTCCGGACACCGCACCGCCGACCGCACCCCCGGCCCCCGCGGCGCAGGCCGCGCCTCCCGGACCGCCGACCCCGCCGGTGCTGCGGTCGGCGGCGATGAGGTCCGCGGGCGCGGCCGAGAGCACGCCGGTCCCGGCGAGTCCCGCGCCCGGCCTGCCCGCGCCGTCGGTGCTGCGCTCGGCCGCGATGAGGTCCGCCGCCGGTGACCCGGGTGCCGCCGACAGCACGCCCGCCGCACCGGACGTGGACCAGCGTGCCGCCGTGCCGCCGCACGCCGCCGTCCCGGACGTTCCGCAGGTCGCCGACCTGGCCGTCCCGCCTGCCGCAGGCCCGCCGGCCACCCCGGTCGCACGGGGCGGTGTCGACGCGGTCGAGGTGCGTCGGCGCTGGTCGGAGCTGTTGGGCGTGGTCCGCGGCACGAGCCGGAGCACCGAGGCGATGCTCACCAACGCCACGGTCGCCGACGTCGACGGCACCACGGTCACCCTCACCCACACCTCCGCCCCGCTCGCCCGCCGGCTCGCCGAGCCGCGCAACGCCGACGCCATCGCCGCCGCGTTCGCGCAGGTCCTCGGCGGCACGTGGCAGGTGCGGTGCGTGCACGGCGACGCGGCCGCGGCGCCCGCCCGGCAGGCGGCGCAGAAGCCGCAGCGCCCCGCGGTGACCAGGCCGAGCCAGGCCCAGCAGCCCGGCCAGAACCGGCAGCCCGAGCCGTCGCGCCCGGCGGCGTCCGGCCGGCCCCCGGTCGACGACGTGCCGCCGCCCCCCGAGCCGCCGGAGCCCGATGAGCCCCTCCCGCCGGAGCCGGTGGACGAAGAGGAGATGATGGCCGAGGCGGCCCTCCCCGGCGACGCGGACGACCAGCGGCTCGACCCGGAGGCCGTGGTGCTCAAGCTCCTCGCCGACGAGCTTGGCGCTCGGCCGTTGAAGGGCTGATCGACGCGACTACGCTGGTGAACGGCGGCAGACCCCGAAGAGAGGAACCCGCGGTGCAACCCGGTGGGCCCAACATGCAGCAAATCCTCCAGCAGGCGCAGAAGATGCAGCAGCAGCTCGCGGAAGCCCAGCAGGAGCTGGCCGAGGCCGAGGTCACCGGCACCGCCGGCGGCGGTCTGGTCACCGCCGTCGTCTCCGGTGGCGGCGAGCTCAAGAGCCTGACCATCGACCCGAAGGCGGTCGACCCGGACGACGTCGAGACGCTGTCGGACCTGGTCGTCGCCGCCGTGCGCGACGCCAACCGCGCCGCGCAGGAGCTGGCGGCCCAGAAGATGGGCCCGCTGGCCAGCGGCATGGGCGGCATGGACGACCTCGGTGGTCTCGGGAAGCTGTTCGGCTGATGTACGAAGGGCCCGTCCAGGACTTGATCGACGAGCTCGGCAGGCTGCCGGGCGTCGGTCCGAAGAGCGCGCAGCGCATCGCCTTCCACCTGCTCGCCGCGGACCCGGCCGACATCGGCCGGCTCCAGGACGCGTTGCAGAAGGTCAAGGACGGCGTGGTGTTCTGCGACGTGTGCGGCAACGTCTCGGCCGAGGCGACCTGCCGCATCTGTCGCGACCCGCGCCGCGACCTGACCCTGATCTGCGTGGTGGAGGAGCCGAAGGACGTGCTGGCGGTCGAGCGGACCCGCGAGTTCAAGGGCCGCTACCACGTCCTGGGCGGCGCGCTCGACCCGTTGTCGGGTGTCGGGCCGGACCAGCTGCGGATCAGGCAGCTGCTCACCCGGATCGGCACGGACGTGTCGGAGATCATCATCGCCACGGACCCGAACACGGAGGGCGAGGCGACCGCGACGTACCTGGTGCGGATGCTGCGCGACTTCCCGGGCCTCACCGTCACCAGGCTCGCGTCCGGCCTGCCGATGGGCGGCGACCTGGAGTTCGCCGACGAGCTCACCCTCGGCCGGGCGCTGTCCGGCCGGCGCAGCATGTGAGGCTCGTCGCGGTGGACGGGCCCTCGGGCTCGGGCAAGTCGACGTTCGCGGCGCGCCTGGCGGTGGAGCTGGGCGCGACCGTGGTGCCGACCGACCACTTCGCCACCTGGACCGACCCGGTGTCGTGGTGGCCGCGCCTGGTCGCCGACGTCCTCGACCCGCTGCGGCACGGCCGCGAGGCCCGCTACCGGCGCGTGGAGTGGCCGGGCGGTGTGCCGCGCCTCGGCGACGAGGTGCACGTGCCGGTGCCGGACGTGCTGGTCGTCGAGGGCGTGTCGGCGGCCCGGCGGTCGATCGCGCCGCACCTGGACGAGGCGATCTGGGTCGAGGTGCCGGACGCGGAGGAGCGGCTGCGCCGGGCCGTCGGGCGGGACGGGGAGGCGAGCCGCGCGCACCTGCGGCGCTGGCAGGCGTTCGAGCGGGGCTGGTTCGCGGTGGACGGCACGAGGGCCCGCGCCGACCGGATCGTGACGCCCGACTGAGCGGCGCCGGGCCGGCCGACGCCCGCCGGGTCACGCGTCGAGCGACGCCCGCACCACGTCCGCGTCCGGCGACCCGACGGCGGTGAACCACTCCAGCGCCGTCCGCCAGTGCCGGCGCGCCTCGGCGTCGTGGCCGGTGGCGGCCAGGACGTCGCCGGCCAGGTGCGAGGCCCGCGAGTGCACGCACCGCTGGCCCGTGGCGGCGCTCAGCTCCAGGCACCGCCGCGCCAGGTCGAGCGCCTGCGCCGCGTCGCCCTGGTCGAACCTGATCCGCCCGAGCACGGCCAGCACGTCCACCTCGGCGATCCGCAGCCGGTAGCGGACCGCGCTGTCCAGCGCCTGGCTCGCCGAGTAGCGCGCCTCGTCCAGCCTGCCCGCCGCGCGGTGGGTCAGCGCCAGGCTGCGCCGGGCCGCGCAGATGCCCAACGGGTAGCCGGTCTCCTCGGCGATCCGCAGCGCCTCCGTCGTGCGCTCGACCGCTTCGTCGAGCCGGCCCAGCCCGCACAACGCCTCGCCCCAGGCGTTCTTCGCGTCGCACAGCCCTTTCAGGTTGCCCAGCTCCTCCGCGATGCCGACCGCCCGCCCGGCCTCGCGCGCGGCGTCGGCCCAGCGGCCCCGCATCACGTGCGCCAACGCCAGGCCCTCGTGGGAGAAGTGCGCGAACCGGCGCGCGCCGGCCCGTTCGTACAGCTCACCGCACTTCTCGTACAGCTCGGCGGCCCGGTGCGGCCGGCCCAGGAACAGGTGCGCCTCGGCCAGCGCCCGGTGGCTGTCGGCCTGCGTCATCCACGCGCCGAGCCGGTTGCCGACGTCCAGCGCGCCCTCGAACGACGACACGGCCCGGTCCAGCTGCCCGAGCTGCATGTAGACGCCGCCGAGGTTGAGCTGGGCGATGCCCTCCTGCTGCAACGCGCCGATCGCCCGGGTGATCACCAGGGCCCGCTCCAGGTGCTCCGCGGCCTGCTCCAGCTCGCCCACCTCGATGTAGACGGTGCCCAGGTTGGACAGCACGGCCGCCTCGACCGCGGGCGCGGCCCCAGTGCGCTGCTGGATCGGGATCGCCCGCCGGAAGTAGTCGACGGCCACCAGGTGCTGCCCGATCGCCCAGTGCAGCGTGCCCAGCGACGACAGCATCGCCACCTCGCCGACCGCGTCCTGGGAGCCCTGCGCGACCGCGAGCCCCGCCTTGGCCGTCGCGAGCCACTCGGCCGGTAGCCCGATCGTGTAGAAGTACCGGCGCAGCGCGTCGGCCAGCTGCCAGACGTCGCGGTCGGGCTGCCGGTCGGCGGCGTGCACGACGAGCCCGACCAGGTTGCCGCGCTCGGCGTCCAGCCAGGCCAGGGCCTCGGCCGAGGTGGTGAACAGGCGCGGTGTCACGCCCGCCACGACGTCGGTGCGCGGCAGCCGCAGCAACGTGCTCTTGAACGCGTCCGTGGCGTTGTCCACCGACCGGATCGACCAGTCCAGCAGCCGCCGCGACGCCTGCGCGCTCTCCGCCGGGTCGTCCTCGATGCCGCGCCGCTCGGTCGCGTAGTCCCGCAGCAGGTCGTGGAACTGGTAGCGGCCGGGCGCGTGGTTGTCCACGAGGTTCGCCGTGGCCAGCCGGTCGAGCCGCCGCCGCGCGTCCTGCGTGGTCAGCCCGCCCAACGCGGCCGCCACGTCCGGCGTGATGTCGCCCGGCGCCAGCGACAGCAGCCGGAACAGCGACGCCAGCTCCGGCTTCAACGCCGTGTACGACAGGTCGAACGCCGCGTGCACGGCGGCCCGCTCGTCACCTTCCACGGCCAGCGCCGCGAGCCGGTTGCCGGCCCGCAGCTCCTCCACGTAGGACGCGATGGTGATCTCCGGCCGGGACAGCAGGTTGGCCGCCGCGATCCGCAGCGCCAGCGGCAGGTGCGCGCACAGCTCGGCCAGCTCGTCGGCCGCATCGGACTGCGCCGCCACCACCTCGTCGCCGAGCATCCCGGCGAGCAGCGCCCGCGTCTCGGACCGGTCGAGCACGTCGAGCCGCACGTTGGACGCGGCGTGGCTGACCGCCAGCCCGCGCAGGGTGTCGCGGCTGGTCACGAGCACCGCGCACCCCGGCGAGCCGGGCAGCAGCGGTCGGATCTGCTCGGCGTTGGCCGCGTTGTCCAGCACCAGCAGCACCTGCTGGTCGGTCAGCCGCGACCGGAACATCGCCTCCTGCTCGTCCTGGTCCAGCGGCACGGACTCCGGCGGCACGCCCTGCGCCCGCAGGAACCGCGGCAGCACGTCCACCGCGCTCAGCGGCGGCCCCTGGGCGTAGCCGCGCAGGTTGACGTACAGCTGGCCGTCGGGGAAGAAGTGCCTCATCTTGTGCGCCGCGTGCACGGCCAGCGCCGTCTTGCCGACGCCGGGCGGCCCGGCCAGCGTGACGACCGGCACGCCCTGCGCGGTCCGCAGCAGCGCCTCGATCAGCTGAACGGCCTGCTCGCGGCCCACGAAGTCGCCGATGTCGGCGGGCAGCTGCGAGGGCACCACCCGGTCGCGCCGCGCGGCGGGCGCGCTCTGCCCCAGGTCGAGCGCCGGCGAGCCGCCGAGCACCTGCTGGTGCACGCGGCGCAGCTCGTCGCCGGGGTCGATGCCGAGCTGCTCGGCCAGCAGCCCGCCGACCCGCCGGTACGCGCCGAGCGCGTCGGCCTGCCGCCCGGACCGGTACAGCGCGATCATCAGCTGCGCCCACAGCCGCTCGCGCAGCGGGTGCTCGCTGGTCAGCCGGGACAGCTCGGGGATCAGCCGGTCGTGCCGGCCCAGTTCGAGGTCGACCTCGACCCGGCGCTCCTCCACGTGCAGCCGCCGTTCGCCCAGGCGGGGCACCTCGTCGCGGTGCAGCACCTCCGACGGCACGTCGACCATCGCGGGCCCGCGCCACAGCGCCAGCGCGGCGGTGAAGATCGCCGACGCCGACTCGAGCCTGCCCGCGGCCCGCTCGCGCTCGCCCTCCTCGACGAGCTGCTCGAACCGCATCACGTCGATGGTGCGCTCGTCGACGTCGATCAGGTAGCCGTCGGGCACGGTCCGGATGGGCACCGCCGGTCCGAGCACCTGCCGAAGCCGCATCACGTAGGTCTGCAACGTGCCGCGCGCCCGCGCGGGAGGATCGGCGCCCCAGATGTGCTCCGCCAGCTCGTCCACCGAGACGCCGGCGCCGGCGCGCATGAGAAGAGACACAAGCAGCGCCCGCTGACGGCCCGCCCGCACCACGACCTGCTCGCCGTCGACCAGCACCTGCAACGGGCCGAGGACGCGGAACTCGACCACGGGGCTCACCAGCGACCTCCTTCCGCGCGTGTGCGGTTTCTGTTGTCCGTTGTACAGCGTAAGAGGGCGTTCGCCGGATCCGCCGTGGTCACGTTGGGTCAGCGAAGGTGTGCGAGACGTGTGTTAATGCTGATTCACGTGGCCGGATCGTGACCTCGGACGAGTCGGAAGGGTTGTGGTGACCGGTTAGGGTCCGTGACCACACCGTGAGATCCCGGATTTCCCTAGGGGTGTGTCAAATGCTTCAATCTCGAACGGCCCGGCGCCGATGGTTGGCCGCGATCGGCCTGACCGGCGTCGCGGCACTGGCACTGTCGGCCTGTGCCCAATCCGAGCGCGGCGACGACTCGGGGTCCGGCAAGGTCGGCGGCACGATGGTCTTCGGCGCCGCGGGCGAGCCGAAGAACTTCGACCCGATCTTCAACGACGACGGTGAGAGCTTCCGGCCCATCCGCCAGATGTTCGACACGCTGGTCACCTACAAGCGGGGCACCGCCGACCTCGCGCCGGGTCTCGCGGAGAAGTGGACGCCGAGCGAAGACGGCAAGTCCTGGACGTTCGACCTGCGCAAGGGCGTCAAGTTCCACGACGGCACGCCGTTCGACGCCGCGGCCGTCTGCTTCAACATGGACCGCTGGTTCAACATGAAGGGCGCGGGCGCCCAGAGCCAGATGATCTACTACGGCGACGTGTTCGAGGGCTTCGCCAAGAACGAGGGCGACGCGGCCGGCGACCCGGTCTACAAGTCGTGCGAGGTCAAGGACGAGCACACCGCCGTGCTGAACCTCAACAAGTACAAGGGCGCCTTCCCGGCCGCCTTCGGTTTGACCGCGCTGTCCATCTCCAGCCCCGAGGCGCTGAAGAAGTACGACGCGGACAACGTCGTGCAGTCCGGCGACTCGTTCACCTATCCGGCTTACGCGACCGAGCACCCGACCGGTACCGGCGCGTTCAAGCTGGAGAAGTTCGACAAGGCCAACAAGACGATCACCCTGGTCCGCAACGACGACTACTGGGGCGAGAAGGCCAAGCTCGACAAGCTGATCTTCAAGATCATCCCGGATGAGAACGCGCGCAAGCAGGAGCTCAAGGCCGGCACGATCGACGGCTACGACTTCCCGAGCCCGGCGGACTACAACTCGCTGAAGACCGACGGCTTCAACGTCACGCCGCGGCCCGCGTTCAACATCCTGTACCTGGGCCTCAACGGCGCGAACAACCCGGCGCTGAAGGACCTGCGGGTCCGCCAGGCCATCGCCTACGCGGTGAACCGCGACCAGCTGGTCAAGACCAAGCTGCCGCTGGGCGCCGAGGTGGCGACGCAGTTCATGCCGAAGACCGTGGCCGGCTACGCCGACGACGTGCAGCAGTACCCGTACGACCTGGCCAAGGCCAAGGACCTGCTCGCGCAGGCCGGCGCGTCGAACCTGAGCCTCAAGTTCTACGTGCCCACCGAGGTCAGCCGGCCGTACATGCCGAACCCGTCCGAGATCGCGGCGGTCATCGCCGACGACCTGAAGGCCGCGGGCATCACCGCCGAGATCGTGTCCCGCCCGTGGAACGGCGGGTACAAGGACGACGTGCAGAAGCTCGGCAAGCACGACATGCACCTGCTCGGCTGGACCGGCGACTACAACGACGCCGGCAACTTCGTGGGCACCTTCTTCGGTCGTGAGAAGAAGGAGTTCGGCTTCGGCGACCAGGCGATGTTCGACGCCATCGCCGCCGCCGACGGCGTGGTCGACCAGACCAAGCACGCGGACGCCTACAAGCAGGTGAGCCGCGACATCATGAGCAAGTACCTGCCCGCGATCCCGGTGTCCCACTCGCCGCCGGCGATCGTGGTCAGCAGCAAGATCTCGGGCCTCGTCCCCAGCCCGCTGACCGACGAGCGCTTCGACACGGTGAGCAAGGGCTGAGCCGAACGGTGGGCGGGTGGTGGCGTCCGTGACCCGGGCGTCACCACCCGTGCTGTCCAGAGGGTTTCCACATGCTGCGATTCATAGTCCGTCGCCTGCTCCAGGCGATCCCCACACTGCTGATCCTGTCGCTGCTGGTCTTCGTCTGGCTGCGGTCGCTGCCCGGCGGCCCGGCCGGGGCGCTGCTCGGCGACAAGGCGACCCCGGAGAAGATCGAGGCGCTCAACAAGGTCCTCGGCCTCGACCAGCCGATCTTCATCCAGTACTTCAAGTTCCTGGGCCGCATCCTCAGCGGTGACTTCGGCAGCTCGTTGATCAGCGGCGAGCCGGTGGTGGCCGAGATCGGCCGCGCGCTGCCCGCCACCATCGAGCTCGGCCTGGCCGCGCTGCTGTTCGCCATCGTGCTGGGCATCCCGCTCGGCTACCTGGCGGCCAGCTACCGGGGGCGGTTCCTGGACAACGCCACGGTCATCGGCACGCTGGTCGGCGTCGCCGTGCCCGTGTTCTTCCTCGGCATCCTGCTCAAGCAGCTGTTCGCGCAGGACCTGGCGCTGTTCCCGCCGTCGGGCAGGCAGGACGTCACCATCGACCCGACGCACGTGACGAACTTCGCCGTGCTCGACGGGCTGCTGACCCAGGAGTGGGACGTCGCGGCCGACGCGCTGTGGCACCTCGTGCTGCCCGCGATCGCGCTGGGCACCATCCCGCTCGCGGTCATCGTGCGGATCACCCGCGCCTCGGTGCTCGACGTGCTCAACGAGGACTTCGTCCGCACGGCCAACGCCAAGGGCCTGCAGGCGACGCTCGTCCGCCGCCGGCACGTGCTGCGCAACGCGATGCTGCCGGTGTCCACCACGATCGGTCTCCAGACCGGCCTGCTGCTGGGTGGCGCGGTGCTCACCGAGCGGGTGTTCGTGTGGGGCGGGCTGGGATCGTTGCTGGCCCAGGGGATCGAGCGCCGGGACTACCCGCGCCTGCAGGCGCTGCTGCTGCTCGCGGCGGTGGTCTACGTGCTCGTCAACCTGCTGGTCGACATCTCCTACGCGATCATCGACCCGAGGGTGCGGGCATCATGACCAGTCTCCTCAAGCGCAAGCGGCAGCGGGTGGACGCGCTGGCCGAGTCGGCGGGCACGAGCCTCGCCGCCGACGCGGTCCGGCGGATGCTCCGCAGCCCGGTCGCCCTGCTGGGCGCGTTCCTCGTGCTCCTGTTCGTGGTGCTGGCGATCATCGCGCCGTTCATCGCGCCGAAGGACCCCTACCACCGCTACCCGGAGCTGCTGGAGGACCTGCGGCCGGACCACATCCCGGGCGCGCTGCCCGGGTTCGTGCTCGGCGGCGACGAGCTGGGCCGCGACTTCTTCAGCCGGCTGCTCGTCGGCGCGCAGCAGTCGCTGGTCGTCGGCGTCGGCGCCACGTTGATCGGTCTGGTCCTCGGCATGCTCATCGGCGGCGCGGCCGGCGCGTTCGGCGGCTGGGTGGACAGCTGGCTGATGCGGTTCACCGACATCATGCTGTCGATCCCGAGCCTGCTGCTGGCCATCTCGATCGCGGCGCTGGCGAGCCGGGGCAGCCAGACCACGGTGATCATCGCGGTCGCGGTGACCACCGTGCCGATCTTCGCCCGGCTGCTGCGCGGCGCCATGCTCGCGCAACGGCACAGCGACCACGTGCTCGCCGCGACGGCCCTGGGCGTGCGGCGGCGGACCGTCGTGTTCCGGCACATGCTGCCGAACTCGCTGGGCCCGGTCATCGTGCAGTCGACGCTGACCCTGGCGACGGCGATCATCGAGGCGGCGTCGCTGTCGTTCCTCGGCCTCGGCGACCCGGACCCGTCCCGCGCCGAGTGGGGCCTGATGCTCGGCAACTCGCAGCGCTACATCGACGTCAAGCCGGAGCTGGCGTTCTACCCGGCCATCGCCATCATCATCGTCGCGCTGGGCTTCACGCTGCTCGGCGAGTCGTTGCGCGAGGCGCTCGACCCGAAGAACCGGAGGTGAACCGCGATGGCGTTGCTCGAAGTGCGTGATCTGCGGGTGGTCTTCCAGCGCAAGGGCACCGAGCCCTTCACCGCCGTGGACGGCGTCTCCTTCGACGTCGACCCCGGCCAGACGGTCGGCCTGGTCGGCGAGTCCGGCTGCGGCAAGTCCGTGACGTCGTTGGCGATCATGGGCCTGCTGCCCTCGCGGGGCAACAAGGTCACCGGCTCGGTCCGGTTCGAGGGCACCGACCTGCTCACCCTGAACGACAGGGAGATGCGCAACCGGCGCGGCCGCGACCTGGGCATGGTGTTCCAGGACCCGCTGTCGTCGCTCAACCCGGTGATCCCGATCGGGTTGCAGGTCACCGAGGTGCTGGAACGGCACCGCGGCATGTCCCGCAAGGCGGCGATGGTGGAGGCGGCCGACCTGCTGGGCCGGGTCGGCATCCCCGACCCGCAGCGCAGGCTGAGCGAGTACCCCCACCAGCTGTCCGGCGGCATGCGGCAGCGCGCGCTGATCGCGATCGCGCTGGCGTGCCGGCCCCGGCTGCTCATCGCCGACGAGCCGACCACGGCGCTGGACGTGACGATCCAGGCGCAGATCCTCGCCCTGCTCAAGGAGCTGGTGCGGGACATGGGCACGGCGCTGATCATGATCACGCACGACCTGGGCGTCGTGGCGGGGCTGTGCGACGAGGTCAACGTGCTCTACGGCGGCCGGGTCGTGGAGAAGGCGGCGCGGTACCCGCTGTTCGCCGAGCCGCGGCACCCGTACACGCACGGCCTGCTGGCGTCGATCCCGAGGCTCGACGGCGCGCGTGGCGAGAAGCTGGTCCCCATCAAGGGCTCGGTCGCCGACAACATCCCGTGGGACCACGGGTGCGCGTTCGCCCCCCGTTGTCCCAACGCGCTGGCGGTGTGCCGCGAGGTCACGCCCGAGCTGGAGGCCGGTGACGTGCGGTCGCTGCGCTGCCACAACCCGGTGCTGCCCGGAACGCCCGCCGCCCAGGAGGTGCCCGCATGACCGCCGCTGTCGAACCGGCCGCCGCCGACGCCCCCGCGGGCGACACCCTGGTGTCGGTCGAGGGCCTGAAGATCCACTTCCCGATCAAGCGGGGCCTGCTGGTCGACCGCACGGTCGGCCACGTGTACGCGGTCGACGGCGTGGACCTGCGGATCAACCGCGGTGAGACCTACGGCCTGGTCGGCGAGTCCGGCTGCGGCAAGTCGACGCTGGGTCGCGGGATGCTGCGGCTGGTCGAGCCGACGGACGGCCGCGTGCTGTTCGACGGCACGGACCTGGTCGGGCTCAAGGGCGAGGAACTGCGCCGGATGCGCCGCCGGATGCAGATGGTGTTCCAGGACCCCATGTCGTCCCTGGACCCCCGGCAGTCGGTGGAGTCGCTGCTGGTCGAGGGCCTGCGGGCGCACGGCCTGGACAAGGGCCGCGAGGAGACGGGCAAGCGCTTGCGCGGGCTGCTGACGGCGGTCGGGCTGCCGTCCACGTCGCTGCGCAAGTACCCGCACGAGTTCTCCGGCGGCCAGCGGCAGCGCATCGGCATCGCGCGGGCGCTGGCGGTCGAGCCGGACCTGATCATCGCCGACGAGCCGGTGTCCGCGCTCGACGTGTCGGTGCAGGCGCAGGTGGTCAACCTGCTGGAGGACCTGCAGGAGGAGTTCGGCCTCACCTACCTGGTGATCGCGCACGACCTCGCCGTGGTGCGGCACATCTCCGACCGGGTCGGCGTGATGTACCTGGGCGGCCTGGTGGAGGAGGCGACCTCGGACGACCTCTACGCCGAGCCGCTGCACCCGTACACCAAGGCTCTGCTGTCGGCGATCCCCGTGCCGGACCCGGTGGTGGAGGACGAGCGGGAGCGGATCCTGCTCACCGGCGACCTGCCGTCGCCCGCCAACCCGCCGACGGGCTGCCGCTTCCACACGCGCTGCCCGTGGAAGCAGGCGACCCGGTGCGACACCGAGCGGCCCGCGCTGCGCGAGGTGCTGCCGGGGCACAAGGTGGCGTGCCACTGGGCGGAGGACATCCGGTCGGGCCGCATCCGGCCGCACGAGGTCGAGGCCGTGCTGGTGGAGGAGGGCGGCATCTCGCCGGACATCCCCCTGGTCGGGCCCGCCTCGATGACGGAGGCGCTGAACCCGTGAGCCGCGGGTCCGGGGGCGTCGGGCGACGCCCCCGGACCGGTGCTCAGACCACGTTCGGGTAGAGGGTGCGCGGGTCGGCGGACATCGCGGCCTTCAGGTCCACGACGCTCTGGTCGGCCAGCACCTCGACGAGGTCGGCTTCGACCCCGTCCAGGGCGGCGCGCACGACGTCCGCCGGGTCGTTCTTCGGCACGTCCAGCCCGGCGGTCATGTCGGTGTCCGTCGGGCCCAGCATCAGGCCGGTGACGAGCGTGCCCTGGGCCGCGAGCTCCACCCGGGCGCCGTTGGTGAGGCTCCACTGCGCCGCCTTGGCCGCGCTGTAGGCGGTGGCGAAGTCCCAGGACACCCAGGACATCGCCGACAGCACGTTCAAGACCGCGCCGCCTCCGTTGGCCGCGAGGACCGGCGCGAACGCCCGGATCATCTCCAACGGGCCGTAGAAGTGCGTTTCCATCTCCAGCCGGATCGCGGCCGGGTCTCCGGTGACCAGGTTCGCACCGGTGATGATGCCCGCGTTGTTGACCAGCAGGGTGACGTCGCGGGCGGCGTCGGCCGCGGCGGCGACGGCGGCCGGGTCGGTGATGTCCAGCGTCAGGACCTCGACGCCCGGCAGGTCGATCGAGCCGGCGTCGCGCGCGGTGGCGTAGACCTTCGCCGCGCCGCGCTCCAGTAACTGCCGCGCGAAGTGGCGGCCGAGGCCGCGGTTGGCCCCCGTGACCAGGGCTACCGAGTTGGCGATCTTCATGGAGGGTTCTCCCAGGGGTGAGTTGGCAATTCCAACCTAGACTGGCTGGATTGGAATGCACAACCGAGCCATACTGTGGCCGTGACGCCACCGGACGGGAACTGCTCCTTGGTCAAGGCGGTGGACCTCGTCGGTGAGCGCTGGACGTTCCTCGTCCTGTGCGAGGCCCTCGCCGGCGCGACCCGCTTCTCGGAGTTCCGCGCACGTCTGGGCATCGCCTCGGACGTGCTCGCGGCCCGGCTCGCGAAACTGGTCGACAGCGGCCTGCTGGCCAGGCAGACCTACCGGGAGCCGGGGCAGCGCCCGCGTGACGGCTACTGCCTCACCGACGCGGGCCGGAAGATGAACGTCGTGCTGAGCGCGTTGCAGGAGTGGGGTGGCGCGCACCTGTCGGAGACCGCGCCCACGGTCGCCTACCGCACCGGCGACGGACGGCCGGTTCAGGTGCGGTTCGTGGACGGCGAGGGCGCGGTGGTGCCGTCCGGCGACGTTCGCTCGGAGCGCGTCTGACGGCTCGCGGGCCGGTAGAGCAGCCGCACGACCGCGAGGCAGACGGCCTGGCCGCCCAGCGCGATCAGGGCGTGCACGAGCCACGCGCCGGCGAGCGCGGGTCCGCCCCACGCGTTCGCGAGGCCGGGGTCGGCGGTGAACGGGTGCCCGATCGCGCCGATCGTGTCCGGCCAGAACGGGTAGAACCAGCCGCGCGCCGCCAGGTGGAGGGCGAGCAGCGCGGGGATCGCGGCCACCAGGGCGCGGACGACGCCGGGCCTCGGGTGGATGCCGAATGTCCTCATCGCGCGAACGCTAAGCGCGGCGCGGACGCGGGTCGTCACCCCGCGGAGCCATCCCCGGCGTGGTACCGGGGTAGCGGGTCGGGGGCGCCTCCCCCTGTGGCGGCGCCCCCGACCCGGTCCTCACGCGGGCCAGCTCGGCGAGCGGCCGAGCAGCCCGATGAGGCGGTCGGTGATCGGCGCGTCCTCCGGCACGTCGACCGGCATCGCGAACGCCGCGCCCGGCCCGCGCACGTCCGGCGTGGACGGGTAGTGCCGCGCCATCCGGTAGGCGGCCGTGGCGAAGTCGGGGTCGAGGGTGCTGTCGACGCCGATCGCGCGGCACAGGTCCCAGGCGTGCACCAGGTTGTCCACGAAGTGCGCGGCCACCAGGTGGCTGCCCGGTCGGCGGCCGTAGCCGGGGAACTCGGCCTCGCGCTCCAGCACGCCGTCCAGCCGGAACGCCTCGGTGGCCGCGTCGGTGGCGACCCGGTAGGCGGTGGCCATGTCGTCGCTCGCGGGCGCCTCGACGGCCGTGCGGCGGATGGCCGCGGTGAACGCCAGCGTCTGCTCGACCTGGTGGCGCAGCAGCTCGTAGACGGTCCAGCCGGCGCACGGCGTGGCCAGGTCCAGGTGCGCCTCCTCCAGGTCGGCCATGAGCTTCAGGTTGAGGTCGAGCGCCGACCGGTTCAGGTCCAGGAGATCCATGTGTTCATCCACCCCTCAAGTTGTACGAACGATCGTACAATTAGTTTGCGGATGGTCAAGGGGGCTAGCGTGGTGGGCGTGAAGGTCGACGGACGGGTGGAGCGCGGCGAGCAGACGCGGCGGCAGATCCTGCGGCGGGCGGCGGAGATCGCCTCGGTGGAGGGCCTGGAGGGCCTGTCGATCGGGCGGCTGGCCACCGAGCTGGAGGTCAGCAAGAGCGGCGTGTTCGCGCACTTCGGGTCGAAGGAGGAGCTTCAGCTCTCGACCGTGCGCGCGGCGGCGGCGATCTTCGCGCGCGAGGTCGTCGAGCCGGTGACCGAGCCGCCGGGCGTGGCCCGGGTGGCGGCGCTGCTGGACCGCTGGCTGGCGTACTCGGAGCGCCGCACGTTCCCCGGCGGGTGCTTCTTCTACGCCGTGCAGGCCGAGTTCGACGCCCGGCCGGGGCGGGTGCGCGACGCGATCGCCGGGTACGGGCGCGAGTGGAACTCCTACGTCCGCGAGACCGTCGCCGCGATCCCGGAGGTCGCCGACCCGGACCAGCTGACCTTCGAGCTGATCGCGTTCCTGGAGATGGCCAACGCCCAGTCCGTGCTGCACGACGACCCGCGCGCGTACGAGCGGGCCCGGGTCGCGGTGCGGAACCGGTTGGCTCAGGCGGCCGCGGCGGCGTCCACGACCCGGCGCTGAGCGGCCCGGACCGCCATCCCGATCGGCACGCCGACCAGCGTGGCCACCGCGAACGAGACCAGCGCGGCCACCACCGGGTCGGTGAAGACCTGGCCGCCGAAGTAGCCGAGCGCGGCCGTGTAGGCGCTCCACAGCGTGGCGCCCACCACCGCGATCGGCGCGAACCGCCGCACCGGCCACCGCAGCGACCCGGCCAGGACCGCGCCCACCAGCCCGCCGCCGGGCACGAACCGCACCGCGACCAGGATCGACTCGCCCCGGGTGGCCAGCTTGTCCGCCGTCCACGCGACCACCGCCCGCGGCCCGGGCCGCCGCCCGACCCGCTCCAGCGCCCGCAACCCGAGCCTGCGCCCGACGCCGAAGTTGACGAAGTCCGACAGGGTGCAGCCCAGCGCCGCCACGGCGATCACGGCGATCAACGACAGCTCGCCGGAGGCGGCCAGCACGCCGCAGCCGATCAGCACGGCCTCGGTCGGCGCCAGGGGCACCACGGCGACGACGAACAGCACCACGAACGCGGTCATGACCGGGGAACGCCGAGGAGTTCCCGATCATCTCCGACCGGGCGATGTCTTCAGGAAGTCGTCAGCGGGAGACGAGGTCGGCGGC
Organism: Saccharothrix sp. 6-C; assembly: GCF_016695385.1. Classification (NCBI taxonomy): domain Bacteria; kingdom Bacillati; phylum Actinomycetota; class Actinomycetes; order Pseudonocardiales; family Pseudonocardiaceae; genus Saccharothrix; species Saccharothrix sp. 6-C. The sequence continues at coordinate 8,672,932 of NZ_CP064192.1, forward strand.
GAGCCGTCCGCCTCGCCGGCGCGGCGCCGGCGAGGCGGACGTCGACTACCGGTTGGCGCGGTTGATCGCCGAGACCAGGGCGCGCAGCGACGCGGCCACCGTGGAGCTGTCGATGCCGACGCCCCACAGCACGCGGTCGGACACGGCGCACTCCAGGTAGGCCGCGGCGCGGGCGTCGTCGCCCGACGACATGGCGTGCTCGAAGTAGTCCAGCACGCGCACGTCGTAGCCGACGGTGGCCAGGGCGTCTACGAACGCGGCGATCGGGCCGTTGCCGCCGCCGGTGATCTCCTGCGTCTCGCCGTCGACGACGACCACGGCCTTGATCGTCTCGTGGCCGCTGCCGTCGCCGGACACCTTCTGGCGCAGCAGCTTCAACGGCACGGCGCCGTCCAGGTACTCCTCGGAGAAGGCGTCCCACATGTCCTTGGGGCCGATCTCGCCGCCCCTGGTGTCGGTGACCTCCTGGATGACCTTGGAGAACTCCACCTGCAACCGGCGCGGCAGGTCCAGGTGGTGCTCGGTCTTCATCAGGTACGCCACGCCGCCCTTGCCGGACTGCGAGTTCACCCGGATCACGGCCTCGTAGTTGCGGCCGACGTCCTTCGGGTCGATCGGCAGGTACGGGACGTCCCACTGGAACTCGTCCACGTGCTGCCCGGCGGCCTTGGCGGCGTCCTCCAGGGCCTCGAAGCCCTTCTTGATCGCGTCCTGGTGCGAGCCGGAGAACGCGGTGAACACCAGGTCGCCGCCGTAGGGGTGCCGCTCGGGGACGGGCAGCTGGTTGCAGTACTCGACCGTGCGCCGGATCTCGTCGATGTCGGAGAAGTCGACCTGCGGGTCGACGCCCTGGCTGAACATGTTCATGCCCAGCGTCACCAGGCACACGTTGCCGGTGCGCTCGCCGTTGCCGAACAGGCAGCCCTCGATGCGGTCGGCGCCCGCGAGGTAGCCCAGCTCGGCGGCGGCCACCCCGGTGCCCCGGTCGTTGTGCGGGTGCAGCGACAGGATGATCGAGTCGCGGCGCGCCAGGTTGCGCGACATCCACTCGATGGAGTCGGCGTAGACGTTCGGCGTGGCCATCTCCACCGTCGCCGGCAGGTTGACGATCAGCGGCTTCTCCGGCGTGGGCCGGATGACCGCCGACACGGCGTCGCAGACCTCCAGCGCGTAGGAGAGCTCGGTGCCGGTGTAGGACTCGGGCGAGTACTCGTAGCGGAACTCGGTCTCCGGGTAGAGCTTCTCCTGCTCCAGCGCGAACGCGGCGGCGTCCGTGGCGATCTTCTTGATGCCCTCGCGGTCGGACTTGAACACGACCCGGCGCTGCAGGATGGACGTCGAGTTGTAGAAGTGCACGATCGCCTTGCCCGCGCCGCGCAGCGACTCGAACGTGCGGGTGATCAGCTCCGGGCGGCACTGGGTCAGCACCTGGATGGTGACGTCGGGCGGGATCGCGCCGTCCTCGATGATCTCGCGGACGAAGTCGAAGTCGGTCTGCGAGGCGGCCGGGAAGCCGACCTCGATCTCCTTGTAGCCCATCCGCACCAGCAGGTCGAACATCTTGCGCTTGCGCGCGGGCGACATGGGGTCGATCAGGGCCTGGTTGCCGTCACGCAGGTCGACCGCGCACCACAGCGGCGCCTTGGTGATCCGCTTGCTCGGCCAGGTGCGGTCGGGCACGTCGACCGCCTCCACCTGCTCGTGGAACGGCCGGTAGCGGTGCACGGGCATCGACGTGCCGCGCTGCGGGTTCCAGACCGGCTGGTCGGGCACGGGGCGGGCCGGCGGTCGGATGCGGCTGGTGCCTGAGGTGTAGGCGTCGTGACTGGCGCTCATGATCGGAATGCTCCTGCGGGTGCCGGTGGAGGGACGACCGGCGGGCAGTGCTCGTCCCGCGACGGGGGGCCGGTCTGATCAGACCCCGTCACGGCGGCGAAGCAGGAGGGCGCGTGCCATGACGGACAGGTTAACCGGATTTCGCGTCGAGGTGGAACCGAGCGCCCAGATGGTGGAACTTCACCCGGTCGAGTTTCACTCGATCGTGGCTTGGGCATCTTCTCGACATGTCCAGATGGCGAACCTCAACGCGCAGCGGCAGCTACACCGCTGCCCGAGTGATCCGCGGTGTCGGTGCCGTTTTCGCGGGCATCGAGGTGTTGTACATCCTCATGCTCCTCATCGGGGTGAACACGGCCAACGCGTTCTTCCGCTTCATCCAGCAGCTCGCCGAGCCGCTGGCGCTGTTCTTCCCAGGGCTGTTCCAGACCGGCAACGTGAACGTCGACGTGATCCTGAACTACGGTCTCGCGGCGGTGTTCTGGCTCGTCGTCGCAGGTCTGCTGGCTCGCGTCGTGGCGCGCTAGCCCTCTTTCGACCCGGTCCCCGCCGTCCTCCCCCCTGCGGCGGGGGCCGGGTGCTCGTCCGAGAACGCAGGCCGGCCCCACGTGCCGGTGAAGACCGTCTCGCTCAGCGGCTTGCGCACCCGCGGCCGCCGTTCCCTGGCCCGCAGGTCCTCCGGCAGCTCCTCGTCGTCGCCGAGCAGCCCGACCGCGATCACGACCACCGGTCGCACGTGCTCGGGCAGGGCGAACGCCTCGCGCACCGCGTCCGGTGCGAAGCCGCCCATCTGGTGCGTGACCAGGCCCAGCTCGACGGCCCGCAGCACCAGGTTCTGCACCGCGAGCCCCAGCCCGAACTCGGTGTTCGGCACCGGACCGCGCTCGTCGGCCTCGGCCACCGCGCCGACGAGCAGCACCGACGCCCGGCCCGCCCACGCCTGGTTGCCCGGCCGCAACGCGGCGAAGATTCGCCCGAACGTGTCGTCGCCGCGGTAGCCGACCAGGAACCGGGCGGGCTGGGTGTTGCCGTGCGAGGCCGCCCACCGGGCCGCTTCCAGCAGCGCGCGCACGGTCTCCGGCGGCACCTCGGCCGTGCCGTCGAACGCCCGCGGGCTCCACCGCCGCATGATCACGTCGTCGCCGTCCACCACCACATACTTCTCGATCAGATCGCGTACGGCCAGGCCGTGATGGCGTACGCGCCGAACCAGGCGCTGAACACCGACACGCCCGCCAGCACCGCCACCGCGGTGCTCGTCCGCCGCCGGGCCAGCGCCAGCGCGATCGGCACCAGCAGCGTGAACGCGGGCAGCAGCAGCCGCGCCTTCGAGTTCATCAGCCCGTTCGACCCCAGGTCCATGACGAGCACGCCGGCGCCGTAGACGACCAGCGGCCACTCCAGCCCGCGCCGGAAGCTCAGCACGACCAGGGCCAGCGCCACCACCAGCAGCCACACCGTGGCCAGCTCCAGCACCGACCGGGGCTCGCCGAGGATGAGCAGCGCGAACTTCCAGGTGGCCGCGCCGCCGTCGAACCGCGAGTCCCAGCCGATCTGCTGCACGGCGAACCAGCCGTCCCAGCGACCGGTGCGCACCGCGACGTACCCGAGGTAGCCGAGCAGCCCGAGCGGCGCGACCAGCGCGCCCACCCACGGCCGCCAGTCGTCCCGGCGCCGCCACGCCGCGACCAGAGCCGCCGCGCACACCGCCAGGACCAGCGCCGCCGCCGTCGGCCGCACCAGCCCGGCCGCCGCGCAGCACGCGCCGGCGAGCAGCCAGCGCCGTTCCACCACGCCCACCAGCGACCACACGGCGAGCGCGCAGAACGTCGCCTCGGAGTACGTCATCGACAGCACCACGGCCATCGGCGACGCCGCGAACAGCACCACGAGCACGACGCCGGCCCGGCGCGACCCGCCGGTCACCCGCGCGCCCAGCCGGGCCAGCCCGTAGGCGCACAGCACGCCGCTGACCAGGCTCACCGCGAACGCGGCGCCCACCGTCGGCACGCCGGGCAGCCCGTCCACCCACCGCACCAGCGTCGGGTAGCCGGGGAAGAAGGCCAGCGGCGTCTCGTCCGTCCGCCGCCCGAACGCGTCCACCAGCCACGTCGGCACGTTCGCGTAGCCGCCCTCGGCGATGCCCAGGAACCACTGCCCGTCCCACGACGTGAGCGTCCGCGTGACGTCCTTGTCCCACCGCGCGGCCATCAGCTGCAGCGCGATCAGGCCGAGCTCCCGCACGGCCAGGAAGAGCAGCGCGGGCGCCAGCGCCGCGGTGACCCGGTGTCTGGCCACGCGCGCCAACCGCCCACGCCCGCTGGGCGCGTCCTCCGGCTCCACGCGAACGGCCTCCAGGGTCGACACGGGGTCGAGAGTAGTGGGCGTCACGGCGGCCGCTGTCCACTCCTTGGGCCAGGTAGGGTGCCTGACAAGCTGGGCTTTAAGCACCTGGGAGGAGTGGGTCTGTGGCGCTCGTCGTCCAGAAGTACGGCGGTTCCTCGGTCGGGAGCGCCGAGCGGATCAAACGGGTGGCCGAGCGCGTCGTCGCGACCCGCAAAGCGGGCAACGAGGTCGTCGTCGCCGTGTCCGCGATGGGCGACACCACCGACGAGCTGCTCGACCTCGCGCGCCAGGTGTCCCCGGTGCCGCCCGCCCGCGAGATGGACATGCTCCTCACGTCCGGTGAGCGCATCTCCATGTCGCTGCTGGCGATGGCGATCAGCTCGCTGGGCGCCGAGGCGCGCTCCTACACCGGCTCGCAGGCCGGCGTGATCACCACGTCCGTGCACGGCAAGGCGCGCATCATCGACGTGACGCCGAGCCGCATCCAGGACGCGCTCGCGGAGGGCGCCATCGCGATCGTCGCGGGCTTCCAGGGCGTCAGCCAGGACAGCAAGGAGATCACCACGCTCGGCCGCGGCGGCACCGACACCACCGCGGTGGCGCTGGCGGCGGCGCTGAAGGCCGACGTCTGCGAGATCTACACCGATGTCGACGGCGTGTTCACCGCCGACCCGCGCATCGTGCCGAACGCCAAGCGGCTGGAGACCATCACCTACGAGGAGATGCTCGAGATGGCGGCGTGCGGGGCCAAGGTGCTCATGCTGCGCTGCGTCGAGTACGCCCGCCGCTACGGCGTCCCGGTGCACGTCCGATCTTCGTTCAGCAACAAGCCCGGGACCATCGTGTCCGGGTCAGTGGAGGACCTTCCCGTGGAACAGGCGATGATCACCGGCGTCGCGCACGACCGGTCCGAGGCCAAGGTCACCGTGACGGCGGTGCCCGACCTGCCCGGCATGGCGGCGCGGATCTTCCGCGTCGTGGCCCAGGCGGAACTCGACATCGACATGGTCGTGCAGAACGTCTCCCAGGCCGTGTCCGGCCGCACCGACGTCACGTTCACCCTGCCGAAGGACGACGGGCCGCGCGCGGTCGCCGCGCTGGAGAAGTCGCGCGAGGAGATCGGCTTCGACCAGGTGCTCTACGACGAGCACGTGGGCAAGGTGTCGCTGGTCGGCGCGGGCATGCGCTCGCACCCCGGCGTGACCGCGCAGTTCTGCGAGGCGCTGGCCGCGGCCGGCGTCAACATCGAGATCATCTCCACCTCGGAGATCCGGATCTCGGTCATCTGCCGCGACACGCAGCTCGACGACGCCGTGCGCGCCCTGCACGATGCGTTCGAGCTCGGCGGCGACGAAGAAGCCGTTGTGTACGCGGGGAGTGGACGATGAGCGGCCCTGTCCTGGCCCTTGTGGGGGCCACCGGTGCCGTCGGCACCGTCATGATCGACATCATCAACGGCCGGGAGTCCGTGCCGTGGGGCGAGGTCCGGCTGATCGCGTCCGCGCGCTCGGCGGGCAAGAAGATCACCGTGCGCGGCGAAGAGCTGACCGTGGTGGCCCTGTCGCCGGAGGCGTTCGACGGCGTGGACATCGCGATGTTCGACGTGCCGGACGAGGTGTCGGCCGAGTGGGCGCCGATCGCCGCGTCGAAGGGCGCGGTCGCGGTGGACAACTCGGGCGCGTTCCGGATGGACCCGGACGTGCCGCTGGTGGTGCCGGAGGTGAACGCCGACCAGATCGGCGCGCGCCCCAAGGGGATCATCGCGAACCCGAACTGCACGACGTTGTCGATGATGGCCGCGCTGGGCGCCCTGCACCGGGAGTTCGAGCTGCGCGAGCTGGTCGTCGCGTCCTACCAGGCCGCGTCGGGCGGCGGGCAGGCGGCGATCGACCGGCTGTACGCGGAGGTCTCGGCGTTGGCGGGCAAGGAGGTCGGGGTGCGCGCGGGCGACGTGCGCGAGACGCTGGAGGCCGCCGGCCTGCCGGTGTCGGACTCGCCGTTCCCCGCGCCGCTGGCGTTCAACGTGGTGCCGTGGGCGGGTTCCCTGAAGGACGAGGGGTGGACCAGCGAGGAGCTGAAGGTCCGCAACGAGTCGCGCAAGATCCTCGGCATCCCGGACCTGAAGGTGTCGGCGACCTGCGTGCGCGTGCCCGTGGTGACCACGCACTCGCTGGCGGTGCACGCGACGTTCGCCCGCGAGGTGACCGTCGAGCAGGCGCACAAGCTCTTCGAGGCGCAGCCGTCCCTCGTGCTGGTGGACGACCCGGCGGCGAAGCGGTTCCCCACGCCGGCGGACGTGGTCGGCGGCGACCCGACCTACGTGGGCCGGGTGCGGCAGGCGTTGGACTTCCCGAACACGCTGGACTTCTTCGTGTGCGGCGACAACCTGCGCAAGGGTGCGGCGCTGAACACCTACGAGATCGCCGAGGAGCTGGCCGCACGGCTGTAGGTTCACCCCTATGGCTGAGGTAGTGCTCGCGATCGACCTGGGGACGACGTCGACCAAGGTCATCGCGGTGGACCGGGACGCGGGCGTGGTGGCATCGGCGGAGCACGGCTACCCGATGCGCACCACGCCCTCCGGCGAGGCGACCCACGACCCGGTGGAGGTGTGGGGCGCGGCGCTGCGGGCGTTGCGCGAGGTCGCCGCGCAAGGGCTCGCCGTGCGGGCGCTGTCGTTGACCGGCGCGATGCACACCCTGCTCGGGCTGGACGCCTCGGGCACGCCCGTCACGCCGTCGTTGTCGTGGGCGGACAACCGCGCCCTGGCGCAGACGGCGCGGCTGCGCGGCACGGCCGACGGGATCGCGCTGCACCGCGCGACCGGCACCCCGATCCACACCATGTCGCCGCTGGTGAAGCTGGCGTGGTTCCACGAGCAGGGCTTCTCCGCCGCCCGGTGGTGCGGGCTCAAGGACTTCGTCGCGTTCAAGCTGACCGGTGAGCTGGCGACCGAGCACTCGTCGGCGTCCGCGACCGGTCTGATGGACCTGGTGTCGCTGGACTGGCACCCGGACGCGCTGACCTTCGCGGGCGTGCGGGCCGGGCAGTTGCCGTCGCTGCACGCGCCGGTCGACTCGCTGCCGCTGGCGCTGGACGTGCCGGGTCTGCCCGCCGGCCTGCCGGTGGTGCTGGGCGGTGGCGACGGGCCGATGGCGAACCTCGGCGTGGGCGCGGTCGTGCCCGGTGTCGCGGCGGTGTCGCTGGGCACGAGCGGCGCGCTGCGGGTGGTGCGCTCGTCACCGACCGTGGACGAGCAGGGGCGGGTGTTCTGCTACGCCGTCGCCGAAGGGCTGTGGGTGCTCGGCGGCGCGGTCAGCAACGGCGGTGTGGTGGCGCAGTGGGCCGCCGAGACGTTCGGCGTGGACGTGGGCGACCTGCTCGACGAGGCCTCGGGGGCGCCGGTCGGGTCGGCGGGCGTGACCGCGCTGCCGTACCTGCTGGGTGAGCGCGCGCCGTGGTGGGACGCGGACGCGACGTCGGCGTTGATCGGGCTGCGGCGCGAGCACGGGCGGGCGGAGATCACGCGCGCGCTGGTCGAGGGCGTCGCGCAGCAGTTGGCGCTGGTGCTGGACGCGGTGCGGTCGGTGGCGGACGTGCACGCGGTCCGGGTGACCGGCGGCGCGTTCCGCAGCGACCTGTGGGCGACCGTCCTGGCGTCCGCGCTGGGCCTTGACCTGGAACTGGCCGACGACAGCGAGGGCTCCGGCGTCGGCGCCGCCCTGGTCGCCTGGCGGGCGCTGGGCGAGCTCCCGTCGCTGACCGTCGCCGCCGACCTGGTCAAGCCGGTGAAGACGATCTCGCCGGACCCGGACGCCGTCGCCCACTACGCCCGGGCCCGCCCCGCCATCGACCGCCTCTACCACGCGCTGCGCGAGCTGGTGTGAGCACGAGCGGTCATCGTCGGCGCAACGTGGTGCGCCGGACCCGCACCGAGTAGGTCTTCCCCTCCGCCGCCGACCACCTGCTTCCCCATCCCCGGCTGGTGGCGACGTCCCAGCCCTGCTGCTCACCCATCTGGCGGGCGAACGTGGCGAGGTCGTCGATGACGAACATGTCGCTGGACCACTGGCCCGGCCACACGGCGAACAACGGGGACTCGCCGGAGCGGGCGCGTTCGCAGGCGTCGCCGTCGTGCCCGTAGCGGACGGTGCTGTCCTGGTGGACCTCGACGTCGCACATCCTGGTGCGAGCCGCTGGGCCTAGCGCGCCCGCAGCAGGAAGCCGTGCTCGACCAGGCTCGTCAGGCCGAGCTTCTCGACCATCCGGTGCTCCGGCCTCGGCTCCGCGGCCACGTGCTCGACGTCGAACGCGGCCCCGAAGCGCTCGACGACCTCCTCGGGGCCGACGGAGAACGGCGGCGACGGCAGCCTCGGGTGGTACTCCAGGGTGTTGATGAAGTACCTGGTCCCGGGCCGCACGAGCCGGGTGATCGTGTCGGCGTAGCGCTGCCGCATGTCGTCCGGGAACGCGATCAGCGACGCCCGGTCGTACACCAGGTCCACCGGCCCGATCTGCGCCGGCCCCAGCCGGAAGACGTCCTGGCGGCGGATCACGAGGTTGCCGCTGCGGAACACGTCGGGCTCCTCCTCGACCGGGTCCAGGCCGTTCTCGGCGAAGAACTCGGCGACGGCCCTGGGCACCAGCTCGACCCCGACGACCTCCGCGGCCGTCTCGGCGAAGAACCGCAGGTCGGTCGTCTTGCCGCACAGCGGCACCAGGACCCGGGCGCCGGCCACCAGGCCGAGCCGGGCCAGCATCCGCGCGTGCTCGTGCACGTCCCGCAGGTGGAAGCTGGTCTTCGTGCCGCCCTGTTCCCAGGAGTCGAACCAGAACTCGGATTCCATAGTGGAGTAGAGGTGCGCGCAGCGTGGTGGAGACGGGTCCGATCGGGTGATGTCCGACCTCGGTCAGCCCACCGAGGCCGCCGCGGTGCGCCTGCCGAGCACCACCGTGCCGGCGGCGATCACGACCGCGCCGACGCCCGCCACCGCGAAACCCCACGCCGGCGACGAGTGGTCGATCACGAATCCGGTGACCGGCGCGCCCAGCGCCACGCCCAGGGTGAACGCCGAGCTCTGCAGGCCCATCGCCACGCCGCGCGCGGACGCCGGCGCGTGCTTCGTGATCAGCTCGCCCGTCGCGGTGATCGTCGGCGCGCACAGGAAGTTCGTCGGCACCAGCGCCAGCGCCAGCCACCACGGCGACCAGCCGAACAAGCCGATCGGCACGGCCAGCACCCCCATGCCGCCCATCAACGCCCACAACGGCGGCACGCGCGTCAGGCCGCCGTAGAGGAAGCCGCCCGCCAACGACGCCACGCACATCACCACGACCATCGCGCCGGTCCACCCGGTCAGCCCGAGCCCGCGCATCGACGCCACCACCGACACCTCGACCCCCGACAGCACGAACGTCGCGCCGCCCGCGCTGATCAGCACGCCGAGCAGCCGGCCGTCCAGCCACTCGCGCCGGGGCACGCGGGCGCCGGTGGTCTCGCCCTCGTGCCGCACCGGCGGGTTCACCGCGTAGAGGATCGCGCCGATCAGGACCATGGACGCGCCGATCGACCACATCGCCGTCCGGCTCGACGCCTGCGTGGTGAGCGCCACGCCCAACGCGGGTCCGGCCATGAACGAGAGCTCGACGGCCATCGAGTCCATGGCCAGCGCGGTGCGCCTGCGGTCCTCCGGCACGAGCGCGGTCAGGATCTGCCGGCCGAGCGACATCACGGGCATCACGGTGATGCCGGTGACGAAGCACGTGACGAGCAGCACCTCGTAGGACAGCAGCGGGGCGACGAACCAGAAGACGCCCTCGGTGACCATCGACAGCACCAGCATCGCGCGCAGGCCGCGCCGGTCGACCAGGTGGCCCATCAGCGGCGAGCCCAGCGCGATGCCGACCGTGCTGACCGCCCCGACCAGGCCCGCCGCGCCGTAACCTCGGTCCAGGGCGAGGAGGACGTGCATCGTGATCGTCATGCCCGCCGCCGTCGGGGGCACGCGTGCCAGCAGCATCAGCAGCATGAAGCCGGGCACGCGCGGCGTTCGGAGGACGGCCAGGTAGTGGGAGACGTTCACGTGCCCATCTTCACCCGCCGGGGCAACACGTTTAACCGTTCGTTTTCTTGACCTGTTCCAGAAAGCGTGGTGGAGTGGTGGAGCCATGACCCCAGGACCTCGCGAGCTGCTCAAGGACGCCGGGCTGCGCGTCACCGCGCCCCGGATCGCGGTGCTCGACTGGCTCGCCGAGCACCCCCACGCCACGGCCGACTCGGTCGCCGAGGGCGTGCGGGCCAGGTTGGGGTCCGTGTCGACGCAGGCCGTCTACGACGTGCTGCACGCGTGCGAGCGGACCGGGTTGCTGCGCCGGATCGAACCCGCCGGTCACCCGGCGCGGTACGAGACGCGGACCGGCGACAACCACCACCACCTCGTGTGCCGGGGCTGCGGCCGGACCGAGGACGTCGACTGCGTCCACGGCGCCGCGCCCTGCCTGGAGCCCTCGGACGCGGTCGGCTTCGCCGTGGACGAGGCGGAGGTCCTGTTCTGGGGACTCTGCCCGGACTGTCATGGGCACTGACTGCCGACCCCCCGAGAAGGAGCTACCAGCGTGACGGAAGCGCGTGCCACCACCAACAACGCGGGCATACCGGTCGCGAGCGACGACCACTCGCTGACCCTCGGCGCCAACGGCCCGATCCTGCTCCAGGACCACTACCTGATCGAGAAGAACGCCCAGTTCAACCGGGAACGGGTGCCCGAGCGGGTCGTGCACGCCAAGGGTGGCGGCGCGTTCGGCCACTTCGAGACGACCGAGGACGTCAGCCGCTTCACCAAGGCCGCGCTCTTCCAGCCCGGCGTGAAGACCGAGACGCTGCTGCGCTTCTCGACCGTCGCCGGCGAGCTCGGCTCGCCCGACACCTGGCGCGACCCGCGCGGCTTCGCGCTGAAGTTCTACACCACGCAGGGCAACTACGACCTCGTCGGCAACAACACCCCGGTGTTCTTCCTGCGCGACCCGATCAAGTTCCCGGACTTCATCCGCTCGCAGAAGCGCCGCGCCGACACCGGCCGCCGCGACCACGACATGCAGTGGGACTTCTGGACGTTGCAGCCGCAGACCGCGCACCAGGTGACGTGGCTGATGGGCGACCGGGGCATCCCGAAGACCTGGCGCCACCAGAACGGCTACGGCTCGCACACGTACCTGTGGGAGAACGCCGCCGGCGAGCGCTTCTGGGTGAAGTACCACTTCAAGACCGACCAGGGCATCGAGACCCTGACGTCGGAGGAGGCCGCTCGGATCGCCGGCGAGGACGCCGACGCGCACCGCGCCGACCTGTGGCACGCCATCGAGCGCGGCGAGTTCCCGTCGTGGACGCTGCACGTCCAGGTGATGCCCTACGCGGACGCCGCGACGTACCGCTTCAACCCGTTCGACCTGACCAAGGTGTGGCCGCACGCCGACTACCCGCTGGTCAAGGTGGGCAGGCTGGTGCTGGACCGCAACCCGGCGGACTACTTCGCGCAGATCGAGCAGGCCGCGTTCGAGCCCACGAACCTGGTGCCCGGCATCGGCACGTCGCCGGACCGGATGCTGATCGGCCGGATCTTCTCCTACCCCGACGCCCACCGGTACCGGATCGGCGCGAACTACAACGAGCTGCCGGTGAACCGGCCCAAGTCGCCGGTCGACTCGTACTCCAAGGACGGCGCGATGCGGTTCGCGAACGCCGTCGACCCGGTGTACGCGCCGAACTCCTACGGCGGCCCGCACGCGTCCGCCGAGGCGGCCGGCGAGGTGGCGTCGTCCTACGGCGTCGAGGACGTGGTCACCCGTTCGGCTTACAGGCTGCACGCGGAGGACGACGACTTCGGGCAGGCGGGCACCCTGATCCGCGAGGTGATGGACGAGGGCCAGCGCGAGCGCCTCGTGCGGACCGTGATCGGGCACGCGTCCAACGGCGTGTCCGAGCCGGTGCTGGAGCGCGTGTTCGAGTACTGGCGCAGCATCGACAAGGAGACCGGCGACAAGATCGCCGCCGCTTTCGGCCGGTGACCGCGCCACCCCGGTTTGTGCACCCCTGACAGTGCACATCCCGACAGGGCCGTCCGATCAGCCCCGGGCGGCCCTGTCCCTCTCCCCGCCCGGTCACCCGCCCGGTCGCCCGGGCGGGTGACCGGGCCTGTCGTCACGCGGTCTCGGGGATGTCCTGCCGAGTGTTGGCCAACGCCAACCCGGTGCGCAGCGACCCGACCGCCTCCGCCACCGCCTCCCGGAACACGCCGCCGACGCCGAGGATGTTCGCGTAACCGTGGAACAGCCCCTCGTACCGCCGCAGCACCACCGGCACGCCCTGCTCCGCCAGCTTCTCGGCGAACGCCTCGCCCTCGTCCCGCAACGGGTCGAACCCGGCGGTCGCCAGGTACGTCGGCGGCAGCCCGCTCAGGTCCTCCGCCAGCAGCACCGACAGCCGGGGGTCGGTGTGCGCGTCGCGTGAGGGCGCGTAGTGGTCGAGGAACCAGTCCATCTTCTGGTCGGTGAGGAAGAACCCGTTGCCGAACAGCTCCCGCGACCGCCGCCGCACCGACGCGTCCACCGCCGGGTAGAACAGCAGCAGGAACACCGGCTTCACCTCGCCCGCGTGCAACGCGGTCACCGCGGCCAGGTTGCCGCCCGCGCTGTCACCGCCCAGCGCGATCCGCCGAGGGTCGACCCGCAGCTCGTCGGCGTGCGCCACCGCGTACTCGAACGCCGCCTGCGCGTCGTCCGCCGCCGCCGGGAACGGGTGCTCCGGCGCGAGCCGGTAGTCGGCCGACAGCACCCGCACCCCGCCCTGCACGGCGAGGAACCGGCACAGGTTGTCGTGGCTGTCCAGGTCGCCGCTGACCCACCCGCCACCGTGGTAGAAGACCAGCAGCGGCGAACCGGCGGCCAACCCGGTCGGCTCGTAGAACCGCCCGGCGAGGCCGTCCATGGACAGCGGGCGCACCGCCACGCCGCCGATGACGGGACCGCACACCAGCGCGCTGCTGCGGGTCAGCGCCAAGCGGTTCGCGGCGGGCGTGGTCGTCTGCCAGTCCTCGCCGCTGAGCTGCTGCAACCGCAGCAGCAGCTGGGCTTCCGGGTGCAGGCGCTGGCCGTCCACCGTCACCGGAGGACCGGCGAGCAGCCTGCGCAGCGGCGCGGGCAGGCCGAACGCGAAGCGCAGCGCGCCGGCCAGGACGCGGGGAGGGATCGACTCGGCGAGCTTCGACATGAGACGTACGTTACTCGCCGGTAGTAGGCGCGGCGAGCGAGTGGACCTCCAGTTAGGTCCAGGTGGCAGGATCGGACACCATGACGGTCACCGTGGTGGGCATCGGCGGATCCCTCCGCCCCAACTCGCAGTCCGAGCGCGCGATGAGGATCGCCCTGGAAGGCGCCGTGGACGCGGGTGCGAAGGTCGTCGAGGTCTCCGGGCCCGACCTGGTGCTCCCGTTCTACGACCCGGCCATCCCCGACCGCACGGACCACGCGCGCCGGCTCGTCGAGGCGCTGCGCGGCGCGGACGGCGTCGTGCTGGTCTCGCCCGGCTACCACGGCACGGTGTCCGGCCTGGTCAAGAACGCCCTGGACTACGTCGAGGACCTGCGCGGCGACGAGCGCCCCTACCTGGATGGCCGCGCGGTCGGCTGCGTGGCCACGGCCCAGGGCTGGCAGGCGTCGGTGACCACGCTGACCGCGTTGCGCTCGATCGTGCACGCCCTGCGCGGCTGGCCCACGCCGTTGGGCGTGGCGGTCAACTCGCGCGAGGTCGAGTTCGACCTCGAAGGCGGCTGCACGGTGCCGTCCGTCGCCGACCAACTCCGCACGATCGGGCGACAGGTGGCCGAGTTCGCCGTGTCGAGGGCGGGCTGAGCGGGTAAATGTGAGGGGCGTGAGCTGCCACACCACCTGGTGTGGTTCGGCGTCGGCCGGGTGTTGAGCTGATCGACGGGCTCGACCACCAGCTCGAAGGAGAGCGTTCACATGCAGGTGCTCTACACCGCGGAAGCCATCGCAGTCGGGGACGGTCGCAACGGCGAGGTCCGCTCCTCCGACGGGGTGATCGACGAGCAGCTCTCCACCCCCAAGGAGCTGGGCGGCCCCGGCGGCGAGATGACCAACCCCGAGCAGCTGTTCGCGGCCGGGTACGCGGCGTGCTTCCACAGCGCGCTGAAGGTCGCCGCCCGGCAGGCCAAGGTCCAGATCGGTGAGACGTCGGTGACCGCGAAGGTCGACCTCGGCCCGAACGGCAGCGGCGGTTTCCAGCTGGGCGTGGAGCTGGCGACGCACATCCCGGGCGTCGAGCAGGCCGTGGCCGAGCAGCTGACGGCCGCCGCGCACCAGCTCTGCCCGTACTCCAACGCCACGCGAGGCAACATCGAGGTGGCCCTCACGACCACCGTTTGAGGAGGCGTCAGACCCATGAGCAAGTCTCAGAAGTCTCCGATCAGCAGCCCGCTGTCCGACGCGGACAAGGCGGCGGTCGGGGCGGTGCTGCAGTCCACCCTGGTCGACCTGGTCGACCTGTCCCTGGTCGCCAAGCAGGCGCACTGGAACGTCGTCGGCAAGAACTTCCGCAGCGTCCACCTGCAACTGGACGACCTCGTCACGACCGCCCGCACCTACACCGACGAGGTGGCCGAACGGGCCGCCGCGCTCGGCATCTCGCCGGACGGCAAGGCGAAGACCGTGGCGGCGGGCTCGGGCGTGCCGGAGTTCCCCGGCGGCTGGCTGAAGGAGGACGAGGTCGTCGCCGCCGTCGTCACCGCGCTGGGCGAGCTGATCGGCCGGCTGCGCAAGCGGATCGACGAGACCGACAAGTCCGACCTCGTCACCCAGGACCTGCTGATCGAGATCACGAAGAACTTCGAGCAGGCCCACTGGATGTGGCAGGCCCAGCAGGCCTGACCAGCCCGGACCGCGACCTCGCGGGGGCCACTGGACATCCGGTGGCCCCCGAAAATGTCGTACCCCGCCGGTAGAATCACAACCAGGGGTCCCCTGGGCGGGGACTCCTGCGCAGCACTGCCTGCGCAGCACTGCATGAGCGGGCCGGCCTGAGCGGCATCGCCTGCGCAGCGCGGCCCCGCGGCTTCCCCTGCCGCGGGCGCCGGCACCGCCGCTCCCGCCGCTCCGCCTCGCCGCGGGCGCCGGCCCGGCCACCCGCTTCGCAGCGAGCGCCGGTCCCGACGCCTCCCGCTCCGCCTCCCGGCGAGCGCGGCCCTCCACGACCCCCGGCCGCCCCTAGACGAGTAATGCGTAAGTCGGGGCGGTGTCCGGAGACGGACGAAGGGTGTTCAAGATCCGTTTGTGACGACAGACCTGAACACCCTTCTGACCGCACTCTACGTCAAGATCGACGATCACCTGGCGGGCAGGACCCGCGTGGGCAGACCGCCGAAGTTGACCGACGCGGAGCTGGTCACCCTCGCGGTCGCCCAGGCGCTGCTCGGGTTCACCTCCGAGGCCCGGTGGCTGCGGTTCCTGCCCGTCCGGATGCCCGGCGCGTTCCGGTACCTGCCCGGCCAGTCCGGCTACAACCGCCGACTGCGCGCCGCGTTACCACTGGTCAAGCAGGTCATGCGCTGGTTGGCGGCCGACACCGACCTGTGGACCGACACCACCTGGATCGTGGACTCCACCCCGGTCGAATGCGGACGCTCCCTGCCCACCGTGAAGCGCTCTGAGCTGGCCGGCTGGGCGAAGTACGGCTTCTGCCGCTCGCACTCACGCTGGTTCTGGGGCCTGCGGCTGCACCTGGTCTGCACCCCGGCCGGTTTGCCGATCGCCTGGGCACTGGCCGATCCGAAGATCGACGAGCGCCAGGTGCTCATGGCGCTCTGCGACCACGAACCCCACCTGCTCACCGACCGACCCGGTCTGCTGATCATCGCCGACAAGGGCTACGTCTCCGCCGAACTCGACCACTACCTCACCGAACGCGGGGTCCGGTTGATCCGGCCGTCCTACCGCAACCGGACTCCGCACCCCGGCGAGCCGCTGCTCAAAGCCGTCCGCCAGCTCATCGAGTCGGTCAACGACACGCTCAAAGGCCAACTCGACCTGGAACAGCATGGCGGACGCACCATCGAGGGCGTCGGTGTCCGCATCGCCCAACGGCTCTTGGCACTCACGGCCGCCATCTGGCACAACCGCGCCACCGGCCGACCCGTCACCCGGTCCCTGACCGCCTACGACCACTGACCGACTTACGCATTACTCGTCTAGAGGACGCGCTGCACGAACGCGACCTCGGCGGCGGTCTGGCGGATCGTCTCCGCGACCACCAGCGACCCGTGCCCGGCGTCGTACCGGTACACCTCGTACGCCGCCCCGCGCGCCGCCAGCCGCTCCAGGTAGTTGTCGATCTGCCGAATCGGGCAGCGCGGGTCGTTCTCCCCGGCCAGCACGAGCACGGGCGCGCGCACCGCGTCCACGTAAGTCAACGGCGAGCACTCGCGGTACCGGTCGGGCACCTCCTCCGGCGACCCGCCGAACAACGCCCGGTCGAACGCGCGCAGCGGCTCCATCTCGTCCTCGTAGGCGGCCAGGTAGTCCGCCACCGGCACGCCCGCGACCCCCGCCGCCCACCGCTCCGGCTGCGTGCCCAGCGCCAGCAGCGACAGGTACCCGCCCCACGACGCGCCGTTGACCACGCACTTCGCCGGGTCGGCGAACCCGGACCCGACGGCCCACTCGTGCACCGCCGCCACGTCCTCCAGCTCGGTCAACCCCGGCCGGCCCTCGATCGCGTCCCGCCACTTCGACCCGTACCCGGTGGACCCGCGGTAGTTCACGTGCACCACGGCGAACCCGGCGTCCAGCCACACCGCGCGGTACGCGGAGAACCGGTCCTCGTCCGCCGAGTGCGGCCCGCCGTGCAGGTGGAACACCGTCGGCAGCGGACCGTCGGGCGCGCCGGCCGGACGCGCGACCAGGGCGTGCACGTCGCCCACGAACACGTCGGTGAGGTCGACCGACGGCGGCGCCTTGTGGCCGGGCGGCTCCAGCAGCACGCGCTCGTCGCCGTCCCCGTCCAGCACCCGCACCACGCCCGGCTGCCCGCCCGAGGACCACGAGTACTCCACCGCGCCGTCCGGCCGCACGTTCGCGCCGCCGACCGTGCCGTGCGGGGTGTCAAGCGTCGACAGGACGCCGGTGGCCAGGTCGTAGCGGTGCAGGGTGTTGCGTGCCCGGAACGTGTGCAGGACCAGCAGCGACCGCGCGTCCGGGTACCAGTCGGCGCTGATCTCGCCGGGCAGGTCGATCACGACCTCGGTCTCGGTGTCGGCGGCGACGTCCCAGATCAGCAGCTCTTCCCTGCCGCGCCGCTCGTGCCCCACCAGCAGCCGGTTGTCGCCGCGCACCGGGCTGAACGCGATCGCGTCCAGGCCCTTGCCCGGGCCGTCCCACTTCTCGGTGACCTTCTCACCTGACGGGGTGACCACGCGCAGCGCCGCGTGCCGGTTGTCGCCGTGCTCGGAGTGCGACAGCACGACCAGCGTCTCGTCCTTGGACAACGCCGACACGCCGCCGTCGTTCTCGTGCGCGTAGATCACCTCGGCCGGGCCGCCGCCGCGCGCCACGTACACGGTGGTGCCGTCGTCGGTGGACGTGCCGACCGCGACGACCTCGTGCCCGATCTCCAACCCGGCCGGGTAGCCCGCCCGCACGCCCTCCACCGCGGGCTTCGGGCCGTCACCCGGCTCGAACGGCTCGCTGACCCACGTGCCGAACTCGTCGCCGTCGGTGTCGGCGAACCACCAGATCGCGGCGCCGTCGGGGCTGAGCGCGCCGTGGGACGTGCCGTTCGGGCGGTCGGTCACCTTGCGGTGGGTGTCGCTCGCGCGGTCCCAGGCGTAGATCTCCCACACGCCGCTGGAGTTCGACAGGTACAGGCTGCGGTCGGGCGCGTCGTCGGCCCACCCCGGCAGGCTCACGCGCGGTGCCGTGAAGCGGGCCCGCCAGCGGGCTTCGGCCTCGGCGTCGGCGAACAGCGGGTCGGGCACTTCGGCGGTCGGGTGCGTCGTCACGCACCCGATCCTGCCGGCTTCCGCGCGGTGACCAGGTAGTAGTCCACGAGACCCCGCTCGGCGGCGCGCAACCAGTTGCGGTCCCAGTGCTCGGGGCGCGGCCCCAGTTCCAGCCACCGGTCCAGGCCACGCCACACGTGCTCGCCGATGGCGCGCGCGGTGACGTCGGCGAACCCGGCGCCCCTCAGGTCGCGCACGACGTCGTCGACGCGGTGGGCGCGGTCGAGGCCGGAGGCGAACGTCTCCAGCAGCTCGGCCAGCCGCGCCCCCGCGTCATCCGTCCTGGTGAAGAACGTGGTGACGGCCAACCGGCCGCCCGGCGCGAGCACGCGGGCGCTCTCGCGCGCGAACCCCGCGACGTCGTCGAAGTGCTGCGCCGCCTCCACGGACAGCAGCGCGTCGAACGACGCGTCGGCGAACGGGAGGTCGTCGCACGCGCCCTGGACGAACGCCACGCGCGGGTCGTCGTTGGCCGCCGCGGCCCGTGCGACCTGCTCCGGCACCAGGTCCACCCCGCGGACGAGCGCGGGCCCGCGGGCCAGGACGCGGCGCGCGCCCAGGCCGCGTCCCGAGCCGACCTCGATCACCCGGTCGCCGGGCCCGATCCCGAGCGCGGCCACGACCAGGTCGTACAGGGCCCGCTGGGAGGCGATCCGCTGCTCGACGGTCAGCTCGCCGTCCAGCGGGATGCCCGCCCAGTAGCCGAAGTTGATGAACCCGCCGGCGAACACCGGTAACGCCGCCAGGTCGCCCACCCCGTACACGCGCCGCACGTCTCGCATGTCCACGATCATGCCGCGCGTTCACGGTGCGTGAGGTGGTCCGGGACACGGAGGGTCACGGGGTGGGGCGGTCCGGCGGGTCGAGCTCCTCGGCCATGATCCGGTCCAGCTTGCGCGACGCCCGGACCAGGGCGCGGCAGGCGAGGACGGTCGGCGCGGCCACCGCGCCGACGACGACGGCCGCGGCCGGCGAGGCCAGAACCCCGACCAGGCCGACTGATCCGAGCGTGACCTGGGTCCACGCGACGACGGGGACCCAGCTCTTGGGGGCGGTGCTGGTCGTCATGGTGTCTCTCCCTGCCGGCGGTGGCGGACGCCAAGCGGACTTGTTGACTCGTCGTCGTACAGCTCTCCATGATCGTTACTCAACGTCACCTAAATCGGCGACC
The DNA here is from genome assembly GCF_016695385.1 of Saccharothrix sp. 6-C. Classification (NCBI taxonomy): domain Bacteria; kingdom Bacillati; phylum Actinomycetota; class Actinomycetes; order Pseudonocardiales; family Pseudonocardiaceae; genus Saccharothrix; species Saccharothrix sp. 6-C. Next base: position 8,692,351 of record NZ_CP064192.1, read on the forward strand.
TTCACTCGATCGGGTTAACGGAACGTGACTGGCCCTCACGACACGCCGGGTGGGACGAATTAAGCAACAGCGAGGAGTAGTTCGTAACGTCCGCGTTGGTCCGAACGAATCACGGGTTACACGGGTGGCAGCGCAGGGAGGTCTGACCGATGATCGAGAACACGGTTCGGCAGGGCGGTCGCGTCGGGTGCGTCGACGCCCTGGGTCGTCGGCGGACGCTGGAGGTGTCGCTCACCGAAGAGGGCAACGTCTGCATCCACACCCCGCCCGGCGAGTCCGCGAAGCTCGACTGGAACGAGGTCGGCGAACTCCTCCGGCGCCTCGCGGAGCTGCGACCGCACGTGAAGTGACGTCCGGTCGACGCGGCCGGGAGGAACAGCGGACCTCCCGGCCGCCCCCGGACCCGAAATCCGTTCGCCGCCCCGTCGGCCGAACCGCTCCAATGGGCACATGATCGACCACACGGAGCTCAACCGCCGTCACTGGGAAGACACCGCCGCCGCCGCGCACGGCCCCCTGGCCCGCGAGCACTGGGCCAGGACCGAACCGCACTGGGGCCTGTGGGCCACCCCCGAGTCCGAGGTCTCCGTCCTGCCACCGGACGTGTCCGGGATGGACGTCGTCGAACTGGGCTGCGGCACCGCCTACGTGTCGGCCTGGCTGGCCAGGCTGGGCGCCCGCCCGGTCGGCGTCGACATTTCGTCCCGCCAGCTCGACACCGCCCGCGAGATGCAGGCCGAGTTCGGCCTCGACTTCCCCCTGGTCCTCGGCGACGCCCAACGAGTGCCGCGCGAGGACGACTCGTTCGACCTGGCCATCAGCGAGTACGGCGCCTCCCTCTGGTGCGACCCCCACCGCTGGATCCCCGAAGCCGCCCGCCTGCTGCGCCCCGGCGGCCACCTCGTCTTCCTCCACCGCTCACCGCTGTTCGCCCTCTGCGCCCAGGACGGCACGACCGCGTCCACCTCGCTCGTGCGCCCGCAGTTCGGCCTCCGACGCGTCGACTACGACACGTCCACCGAGTTCACCCTCCCGCACGGCGAGATGCTGCGACTCCTGCGCTCAGCCGGCTTCACCGTGGACGACCTGATCGAAATCCAAGCCCCGACCCCCGCCCACCGCGAGTACCACGAGGTGTCGTCCACGTGGGCCCGCCAGTGGCCGAGCGAGGAAATCTGGAAGGCCCGCCTGACCGGGCACTGAAACGAGATGGGCAAGCCTCGCGATGCCACGAGAGCGATCCCAACCGAGGAGGTACGCCATGTCGTCTCCCGAGCGTGGCCCACAACAGCGGTTACGGGACGCGATGGCGCTCGCCCGCAGCCAAGCGTTGCGAATGGACGGCCTGGAGGAAGGGCAGCGCTCAGCCGACTGGTTGAGGTTCCTCAGCGGCAGCGCGCTCGCCCAGCCCGAAATCGACGAGGACGTGGCCGTCCCGCGGCGCCTGGCTACCCCCGAGGGTGAGGTCGCGCTATCCGACCTGCTGCCCTGGATCACCTCACGGCGAGGCAGAGTGGTGTTCCTGCGAGCCGACGCGGGTGAGGGCAAGACGACGTACTTGCACCTGGTCTCCTCGGCACTGCGGGACTCGGCGGTGGTGATGTCCTGGAACACCAACGTCGAACTCGTCATGGACGAAGTGCTCGACATCACCGGACCCGTGCGCTCGACCGGTGACCCCTCCGCCGCTGAGCCGCTCCCTGTAGTCGTGCTCGCCGAACTGCTCCCGATCATGAACGAGAACGTCACCAAGTCGATCCTGGCGACGTTGTGGGACCACGAGAACCGGGCCGACGACACGGTGTTCGTCATCGCCGGTCGCCCGGCCCAGGTGGACCTCCTCTCCGGCCGTGTCGGGGGTGCCGAACTCTGCGGCCTGGCTCCCGTCGACGCCGTCGAGGTGGCCGCTCTCTGCGAGCGCATCCAGCGAGCCCACGACGAGGTCGGCAAGACCAGGTCCGCGACACAGGTCGCCGACCTCTTCCCCAACCTGTCCACGTTCCTGTCCCTGTCACCGGAAGACCGGGCGGCTCACTTCGCGGTCGCCGATCAACCGTTGATCATCGGCTTCCTCAAAGCCGTCTACGGTCCCGACTTCGTCCAGCGACTTGTCGCCGAGTACAAAGAGCTCGACGAGGCCGCAGACAGGCGCGCCTACCTCCACGTCTGCTTAGCGGACGTCTCCGGGGCGGAGCTGCCGGAGTACGTGCTGCACGCCCTGGTGCCCGAGGCTGACCTGGACGCCCACTCCAGGAACAACCCGTGGGTGCGCACCGACCGGGATCATCACATCGCCCGTCACGCCGTGATCGCGCAGGCTGTGATCGAGGGCTGTCTGGACTACTTCGCCCTGGAACGGTGCTTCGAGGACTGGGTCGAGCTGACCCGCCGCCGGGCTGACATGATGCCGCTGTTCTTCCACGTGGCGGCCGGGACCACCCACCTCAAGCCGTTGACGACACGTGACAAGCGGATCATCGCGAAGATCCGCCACAGGCTCATGCTGGTGCTCGGGAACGACAAGACACTGCAGGCCAGGATCGCCGCTGAAAGCAGAAGCAGCGCGCTGCGGCTCCTGAGCTGGACCCGACTGCTGCGAGGCGTTCTCCCCGAGGACTTGGACGAGGCCTGCGTTCCACTGCTGACCGTGGTCGTCGAATTGACGGAGAGCGCGTTGCGGCTCGCCACCGATCGTACGGTGACCGAGCAGATCGAGTACCACCGCGACCGTGCGCGTCGGGACCTGGCTGTGGCAATGGGCGTCGACGAATCGCTCGACGATGTGGAAGACAGGATGATCCGGTGGCGCGACTTCATGGGCCGGGATTGGGCCAACGCGCAGTTCTTCGCCGAACTCTTCGACACCTCGCGGAAGCTGGCTCTGGAACTCACGACGAAGCGGGTGGTGGAGCGTGACTCCGACGCCATCTACCGGGCTTACCTCATCGGTGCGCTGGCCTACGTCCGCCTCTGGGCGACCGGCGTGAAGAGCTACGTGAACTCACGTTTCTCCGAATCCGGCGAGCTGGTTAACCGCTATCTTCACTACGCGCTTCCGGAGCGCCACTTGGACGTGCTCGAGCAGGCTTGGGTACTGTCCCGCGAACTGCAGAGCACCCTGGGGCAGAACGGAGTGCTGTACGCGCACGCGCTGCTGGAGTCACGCGACCCGGCCGATCCGGGGAACAGGAAGCGAGTCGACGAGGCGATCAGTGTGCTCGAGGAAACGCTCCAGCACGAACCCAACACCAGCGAAGCGATCTACCTGTTGGCGGACCTGTCGACGAAGCGACCGGAACTCATTCCGTTCGTACGGGACGTCATCGGTCGGAACACCTCCGACAGCCTGGTGGACGAGGCGATCCTGAATGGAGCGGCGGCACTGGTCGAACAAGACGGTGACGCTCGTCGCCGACACTTGGAGCAGGCGGTCGACGCGTACGCGAAACTGACGTGGAACCACTATCTGTGGACGAGACTGGGGAGACGGTGGGAAGCGAACTGCTCCGAGCTGCGTCGGCTCGGCGGAGGCTCGTCGGCATGTGGTCGACTTCTGGCCAAGGCGCGGTCGAAACACGGGACGCCTAGGCGCTGATTTCTGACGTCTTCTCCGCAAGTGCGACCCGTGCGACATCCAGGGCGGCGCGGGTGTCCGAGAGGACTTCGCGCAGCCTGGGCAACGTCTGATCACGAGCGGCGCGCAGGCCGGGGCCGCCTCGAGCCAGATCACCGGTGTACTGCTCCAGGACTCGGCGGCATCTGTGCACCAGCGCATATGCCTCTGACAGGCTTGTCGCCACCATGCCGCCGACTGCCATCGCCTCGGTGCCGTGGGCACTCCACGCGTCCGTCATCGGCGCCCGGTCGGTCTGCAGTCCCGTGGTGAGGTCGCCCATGACCGCTTCGATCTCGCGGCTGTTCCACTCCAGTTCGCGCCCGATCAGCTTGAGCGTTTCCCGTAGGCGATCGGCCTGGGCAGCCCGCTCGCGCTCGCTCGCGCGGTCCCTGCTCGCCCTGTCCAAGCGCAGAGCCGTCCAAAGCGCCAGCGCCGCGCCGGTGAAGGTGGCCACCCACTCCGGAACCATCTGCGACCAGTCAGGCGGCCATAGCGCTTTGTCGTCGCTCCCTGACGGCGAAACCTTGTCGACTCCGCTCGTCGTCGGAGGGGCCGAGCTGGGCTGCTGGGAACTCGTCGACACCGGCTCCGGGCTCGTTGTCGTCGTCGGTTGTGCACCGGCCGCGTCGAATGAACAGACGAGGCAGACCGCGTAGGACGCGACGAGCATGGTCAAGGTCCGTGCCACCGTGGTTCTCGACATCCACCGAACCCTAGACAGCTGGAGGCGGCGGCCACCAGCCGTCCTCCACCACGCTCAACGCCGGCGGCTCGAAACCAGGTCACGCGTACTGGTCTAACCATCCGGGACATCGGCACATGGGTTCTACGACTGCCAACCCGTCTCGAGTAGGAGCCATGTGCCGCTCAATGGCAGCTACCTGCACAGCTGCCACTGCAGGGCGAGTGCATGTGAGCTTTACTCGTTTATCGTCTTGATTTCCCTTCTTGCGTGTCACTGTCCGAGAACTGCTGAGTGCCGCGCTAGTATGCACGATACTGGCCATGATGCGGTTACTGCAGGAGATGAAATGGTGAAGAATGCTCTGCCTACTCCCAACGAAATTCTTCTGCTTGACACTCGCCTCCGAAAGCAGAAAAAGGAAACTTATCCTGATCTAACGGATGACGAGTACTTTTTGGTCAGCTCTGTCGATACCCTGTTAAGGGTCAAGGGTTTGTCGAGTCGTCAGATCGAAGATGGCATCGTTGAAGGTGGTAACGATGGCGGAATCGACGCGGTGTACGTTTTTATCGATGGTCATTTGGTCGAGGATACTACCGACATAATCGCGAACGAGTCGCCACAAATCGAGCTCGAAGTAATTCAGGCCAAGGCCGAGAGAGGGTTCAAGGAAGTCGCTATTCAACGACTATTGGATCATCTTCCCTTGTTACTGCAGCTCGATGCAGATCCCGAACTGGGGATCGAAATAAACCCGCAAGTGCTTGAACGGTTCGAGTCGTTCCGGGCGACGTACCTTGCCGTCGCCGACAAGATGCCGGATTTGACTATTACGGTCCGGTATGCGACTAAGTCGGTGGAACCTCCACATGAAAAGGTACAGGCCAAGGTCGATCGACTGGAGAGAAAGATAAAGACGGACTATCCGAACGCGGCAGTATTCGTGGATCTTGTCGGTGCGTCTGTACTGAACGCGAGGACTCGTGACCGTAAGTCGGCGACGCTCAATCTGAGGCTGACCGAAGGGCCAATTTCATCTGAAAAGGGTGGTCTTATCTGCTTGGTGAGTTTGGCGGACTACTACCAATTCATCACCAATGGGCAGAATCGACTGCGTGACGAGATATTCGAGGAGAACGTCAGGGACTTCGAGGGTAACACTCTGATCAACCGTGGCATAGCGGACTCGCTGAAGCAAGGCGACAGCGCTAATCCTGATTTTTGGTGGTTGAACAATGGCGTGACTATCCTGGGTAGACGTGTGCAACCTTCGGGTAAGCGGCTTGATATAGAAGATCCGCAGATCGTCAACGGGCTTCAGACGTCAAGGAGTGTTTACCAGTACTTTCACAATCTCATCCGTCAGGGTGTGACTGTTGATGGCAACTCGGCAGAAGGTCGAGTGCGTCAGCTACTGGTCCGTGTCATCGAAACAACGGACGATGCCGTAGCTGCTCAAATTATCAAGGCTACAAACAGTCAAAATCGAGTTTCGGCTGCCAATCTGCGGTCTGCAGAACCCTTCCAGCGCGACATCGAAGAGTACTTCAAGCAGAGGGCACTCTTCTATGAGCGAAAAAAGAATCACTACAAGAATCTTGGCAAGTCGAGGCGCCAGATCGTGGAAGTGCTCGAGCTTGCTCAAGCGGTCGGATCGATCCTTCGGCAACAGCCCAATATTGCCCGAAGGATGCCTTCCGCTCTCCTGCGGGACCCCGAATACGGTCGTGTCTTCAGTACTAGCACGCCGCTCGAGGCCTATTACAACTGCTTGCAGATTGTACGTATCACTGACAAGTACCTTTCACTCCAGGGTGGAGTGACTGGTCGGCATGATCGGTCGAATATTCGGTTCCATCTGGCCCGTTCAGCGGCCTCTTTTGCACTCGTGTCATCACGGCCAAAAGCTTCGGCGGTCGCGAAACTTGACCTCTCTATCCTGGATGATGCTTTCCTGAAGAGGGTGCAAGAGTGGGTCTTGGTTGCCAGAAATGCTACGGAGAAGGCAACCGGGATAAGTGACGCAAGTATCCTGGCCAAAGGGTCGGAGTGGGCTTCGGAAATCGACCGGCGACTGAGTCGGTATACGCAGAAAGTTCGATGGCCGAAGGCGCTCATCGCTCCGAGATGACCACGCTGTTGCCTCGTTCGGCTCTCGTCATCAGACGACCGCTTGCCGATATGTTCTTCGGGCTGGTGAGCCGGCGCGTCAGCAGCGCTTGATGCATGGCGGATATGAGGTCGCGGTTGCGGGCATCGGTATGGAACATCGACGTCGGCTGGTCGGCAGCAGTCGACTGGCTCAGTTTCGGGGATGCTCACCCGGTCGGAACTGCGGTATATGAAATACAGAGTCGTTGTGGAAGCCGTTGTCGGCTCGCTATTTGTCTCGCTTGGTATACCGAGTTCCTGTGGCTAACCGACCTCAGAACGGGTCCCGCGTGCCCTTTCAAGCGGTTGTCGCCGGCACACTCGGGTGCCGGTGTTCGACAACCCGCAGCTTGGCATCCGGTTCGAGGACGGAACGCCGCAGGCAGGATGACGCGCTTGGTGGAAATCACCGGAGGTCTGACACCAGCAAGAGGTGTGGCCGGCGCAGGCCGCTTCTGCGGACCTGAGAGCGTCGATGCGACAGTTCCGGCTGCGTGGGGTCCGAGCCCGCGACGGTCTTCTTGCGGGGCGGCTTGGGAGGACCTGATGAGCCCGTGGGAGACGGCTCTCGATGCCCATGGATGAGGTGCGTGCCTTCGCCCGTTCGAGCCCAGGTCGGCTCCTCAGGGTCGCGCAGGAGCGAGCCTGAGGAGCCGACCGCGGTCTGTCGCGCCGGCTTGGGCCGCACACGAGTCAGGCCCCGTCCGCATCTTCTGCGGACGGGGCCTGAGCTGCACTTACCGGTGTCGGGGTGACAGGATTTGAACCTGCGACCTCTTCGTCCCGAACGAAGCGCGCTACCAAACTGCGCCACACCCCGGCTTGCTCTCGAACGAGGAGAACTCTACCTGACGTTCCCACCCACTCCGAACCGGGTATCCCTTTTCCCCTCGGGCAGGGCCTGACCTGCGTCGACGGGTCGCGGCACCAGGGTCAGCAGGCTGGCTTCCGGCGGGCACGCGAAGCGGACCGGGGCGTAGGGCGACGTGCCCAGGCCGGCCGACACGTTCAGCCACATGTGCGAGCCCCACCGCGAGACGCCGCGCGCCCGCGACCGGTCCAGTTCGCAGTTCGTCACGATCGCGCCGTAGCCCGGGATGCGCAGCTGGCCGCCGTGCGTGTGACCGGCCAGCACCAGGTCGTAGCCCTCGGCGGCGAACGGGTCCAGCACCCGCGGCTCGGGGGAGTGCGTCACGCCCAGGCGCAGCGGGACGTCCGGCACCGGGCCGCTGATCTCGTCGAACCGGTCCCGCTTGAGGTGCGGGTCGTCCAGGCCCGCGGCGAAGACCTCCAGGCCGTTCACCTCGAACCGGCGCCGCGCGTGCGTCAGGTCCAGCCAGCCGCGTTCGATCATCGCCGCGCGCAGGTCCTTCCACGGCAGCGGGATGCCGTGGATGCGCCGCGTCTTCGCCGACGGCAGCAGGTAGCGGGCCGGGTTCTTCGGGCGCGGCGCGTAGTAGTCGTTGCTGCCGAACACGAACACGCCGGGACGGCTCAGCAGCGGACCGAGCGCGCGCACGACCGCCGGCACGGCCTGCTTGTGCGCCAGGTTGTCGCCGGTGTTCACGACGAGGTCCGGCTCCAGCTCGTCCAGCGCGGCGACCCACCGCTGCTTGGACTTCTGGCCCGGCATCATGTGCAGGTCCGAGAGGTGCAGCACCCGCAGCGGCGACGAGCCGGGCGCGAGCACCGGCACCGTCGCCTCGCGCAACGTCCACCGCCTCCGCTCGATGCCCGCCGCGTACGCGAGCGTGGCGGTGCCGAGGGCGGTCGTGGCAAGCAGCGTTCGGCCGAGCGTGTTCACGTGGTCGAGGGTAGGGGGTTGACCGATTCGGGGTGAGACGGGCTTCCCGGTACCGTTCCGGCTCATGGCGGAGTTGAAGGCGCGGTTGCAGGCGGACCTGACGGCGGCGATCAAGGGCCGGGAGACGGTCCGGGCGGGCGCGCTGCGGATGACGTTGGCCGCCCTGACCACCGAAGAGGTCTCCGGCAAGAGCGCTCGCGAGCTCAGTGACGACGAGGTGCTGAAGGTCATCACCCGCGAGGTGAAGAAGCGCAAGGAGGCGTCGGAGGCGTTCGCCGGCGCGGGCCGCACCGAGCAGGCCGAGCTGGAGCAGGCCGAGTCGAAGGTCCTGGAGGCCTACCTGCCCGCGCAGCTGGACGACGCCGGGCTGGCCGCCCTGGTCGACGCCGCGGTCGCGCAGGTGGCCGAGCAGCTCGGCGAGAAGCCCGGCCAGCGGCAGATGGGCCAGGTCATGAAGGTCGTCAACGCCCAGGTCGCGGGCCGCGCGGACGGCGGCCGAGTCGCCGCTGCGGTCAAAGCCAAGTTGATCTAAGGTCGCGGGCAGGTCGTGGGGTGCTGCGGCTCAGCACTCCACGACTCCAGGGGTCGAGGACGGTCAGGTCGACACGATCGGGTGAACATCGCCCGAGAATGTACGGAAACACTGTTCTCGTACCTCGGTTGAAAACCAGCGGAGCCCCGAAACCACCCGACGACCCCCACCCCGAGGCCGACACGGTGGTGGCTTGGACAGGGCCGGGCCGGGTGGGACGGGTCAGCGGCGCGGTGGGTCGGTGGGAATGGTGATCTGCGGTGGCCCGGTCGGGTTGCCGGGATCGCCGGGGCGGCCCGGTTGACCTTGGCCCGGGTTCTGCGGTTCGGTGGTCGGCGGCGGCTCGGTCGCCTGCGGTGGCGGGACGTAGCCCGTGGAGACCAGCAGGGTGATCACGGTGCCCTTCAGGGCGCTGCCGCGGGGGGTTTGGCCGACCACTTGCCCCTTGGCCTGCTCCGAGTTGCGGTTCTGCGCGGAGACCTTGTAGCCGGCCTGTTCGAGGACCCGGGTGGCGTCGTTGACGTTCCGGCCGACCACGTCGGGGACGCGGATCTCGTTGCCGCCCTTGAGGTAGCGCTCCTCGACGGCCGGCATGCCGCGCACCGGCAGCCCGTCGTGGACCCTGGTCATCGTGTCGAACCACGTGCGCGCGGGCACCGTGCCGCCGTAGATGTCGCCCTTGCCGCACAAGCGCGGCGGGCCGCCGTTGACGCAGATGCCGCGTGGTTCGACGCCGTCGTTGAAGGTCTGCACGGCGCCGGCGAAGTCGGGGGTCGCGCCGATGAACGCGGCCGACTTGTAGTCCTCGGTCGTCCCCGTCTTGCCCAGCATCGGCCGGGTCCACTTGAACTGGCGGGCCGCGGCGGCGGCGGTGCCGCCGCCTTGGTCGTCCTTCGACATGCCCACGGCCAGGCCGTTCGCCAGGGGCTCGGCCACGACCTGCTCGCACGGCGCCTCGTTGACCGGCACGGGCTGGCCGGCGCGGTCCACGACCTGGGCGATCGGGGACGGCGGGCACCACACGCCGCCGCTCATGATCGTCGCCGCGACGTTCGCCAGCTCCAACGTGCTCACCGGCGCCGGGCTCAACGTGAACGAGGCGTTGCCGCCGTTGGACTTGTAGAACTCGGTTTGCGAGACCCGCAGCTCCTTGCTCTTCGCCTTCGCGTCCGGGCGCACGCCCGCGATGTTCGTCGCCATCGTCTCGCGCATCCCCAACCGGGACGCCATGTCCACCACCGGGTCCATGCCCAGCTGCTCTTCCAGGATCACGAACCCGGTGTTCGGCGAGGTCTGCAACGCCGTCTGCAACGACATCTGCGCCGGGTACGTCGACGACGCGTTGCCCAGGCAGTACCACCGCGTGTTCGGCTCGGGCGCCGGCGGGCACTTGTCGCCGCCTCCCTTGAACACCCGCGACACGTACGAGTTCGGCGTGGCCATCGTGTTCTCGATGCCCATGCCCTTCTCCAACGCCGCCGCGGCCGTGAACACCTTGTAGACCGACCCGGCCCCGAACTTGTTCTCCACCCCGGACGGCAGGTCGAACTGCGTCTGGAACTGGTCGGCCTTCAACCCGTAGTCGCGGTTCGCCACCAGCGCCACGACCTCGTGCCGCTCCTTGCCCGGCCGCACGACCGCCATCGTGTTCGCGATCCCGTCGGTCGACTTCGCGACCTGAGCCTCCGCCGCCCGCTTCGCGTGATCGGTGATCGCACGGTCCAAAGTGGTCCGGATCGTGTAACCGCCGGTCTTCAGCTGCTCCTGGCTGAAACCGTTGCGCGCCAAGTAGTTCAGCACGTACGAGCAGAAGAACCCGTGCTCCGGCCCGGCTCCGACGCACCCGCTGGGCGGCGTCCGCACCGGTGTCGCCAGACCGAGCGGTTCGGCTTTCGCGGCCGCGGCGGCGTCACGCGACAGCTTGTCGTTCTCGACCATCTTGTCGATCACCTGGTTGCGCCGCTCCAACGCCTTCTCCGGGAACACCTCCGGGTCCAGCGCCGACGGGCTGTTGACCATGCCCGCGAGCATCGCCGCCTGCGGCACGGTCAGCTTGTCCGCCGTGGTGTTGAAGTACGCCTGCGACGCCGCCGCGATGCCGTAGATCGTCGAGCCGAACGGCACCACGTTCAGGTACCGGGCGAGGATCTCCTCCTTGCCGAGCTGGCTCTCCAGCTGCAACGAGATGCGCCACTCGCGCGCCTTGCGCGCGACCGTCTGCTCCTGCGCCTTCTGCTGCTCGACCTGGTTGTTGCGCGCGACGACGTGCACGAGGTAGTTCTTCACGTACTGCTGCGTGAGCGTGGACGCGCCCTGCGTGACGGAGCCGCTGAACTGGTTCGTCAGCCCGGCCCGGATCGTGCCCCGCCAGTCCACGCCCTGGTGCTCGTAGAACCGCCGGTCCTCGACGGAGACCAGCGCGGCCTTCATCGTCGGCGAGATCATCTCGGGTGTGACGAGCACCCGGTACTGGTCGTAGAGGTAGGCGATCGGCGCGCCGTCCTTGTCCGTGATCGTGGAGATCAACGGCGGGTCGGTGGTGACCAGGTCGGCCGAGATGCTGTCGACCGTGTCGCTGGCGCTGTTCGACACGACTCCCAGCGAGCCGACGACAGGGAACAACATGCCTGCCAGCAGCACTCCGGCTAGCAGACACAGGCCGAGCAGTTTCAGCACGCCGTTCCTGGCTCGCATGCAGGTCAGCGTACGCGGCACCTGAAGGGGTGATCGGATTCGCGCACAGTTGATTACGCAGGATGAGTACTCGTACTCAAGACAGGTAACAGGTGGGCAACCCAGGGTTGGAGGTGGAACCGGAAGGCTCTACAGTCCGTCACTGTCCAAGACAGCAGCCGACGGCGCTACCACTCGATGGTGAGCCTACGGCATCCGCGGCAGGGGTGTGGCGGATTTAGAAGCTCTGGGCACTGTGTGAACTGAGGTGGGGGATATGCAGCAGGTGCAGGGGGATTGGCGGATCAAGGCCTCGTGCCGTGATGAAGAGCCGGACCAGCTCTTCGTGCGCGGGGCGGAGCAGCGCAAGGCGAAGGTGGTGTGCCTGGGATGCCCGGTGCGCACCGAGTGCCTCGCCGAGGCCCTGGACAACCGGATCGAGTTCGGTGTGTGGGGCGGCATGACGGAGCGTGAACGGCGGGCGTTGCTGCGGCGTCGCCCGGACGTCACCTCATGGCACGAGCTCCTCGACACGGCACGTCAGGAGCACCACGAGGAGTCCGCGGTCGGCTAGTTGTACTGCCCTGGGAGGTTGTGGGCGGTCCGACACGTAGTCGGATGATGTTGGAATGAGGGAGGGCCTCCGGGTTCGGTGTGGATTGCGACGTCTGCGCCTGACCGACGGAGGCCCTCGTGACCCACGCTAACGCACCCCTGACCCCGGCGGGCCGGCTGCGCCTGGCCCGGTGTGTCGTGCAGGACGGGTGGCCGCTGCGACGCGCGGCCGAGCGGTTCCAGGTCTCGCCGACCACCGCCGCCCGTTGGGCCTCCCGCTACCGCGAACTGGGCGAGGCGGGTCTGGTCGACCGTTCCAGCCGCCCGCACCACAGCCCGCGCCGCCTGCCCACCCGCCGTGAACGCCGGATCGTGAAGGTCCGCCTGGCCCGCCGCTGGGGTCCGGCCCGCATCGCCTACCTGCTCGGCCTGAACCCCTCCACCGTGCACCGGGTGCTGCGCCGCTTCGGCCTGGCCCGCCTGGCGCATCTGGACCGGGCCACCGCCGCCCCGGTGCGCCGCTACGAACACGCCGCACCCGGCGCCCTGGTCCACGTCGACATCAAGAAGCTGGGCAACATCCCCGACGGCGGCGGCCACAAGGTCCACGGACGTGCCGCCAGCGGCCGCAACAGCTCCGCCCACCGCGACCCGGACAGGCCCCGCAGGGTCCACGGCCGCCCCAACCTCGGCTACGCCTACCTGCACAACGCCGTGGACGACCACAGCAGGCTGGCCTACACCGAGATCCTGCCCGACGAGACCAGGGAAACCGCCGCCGCGTTCTGGACCAGGGCCAACGCGTTCTTCCGGGCCGCCGGGGTGACGGTGAAGCGGGTGCTGACCGACAACGGCTCCTGCTACCGCTCACACCTGTGGCGCGACACCCTCACCCACACCGGCATCACCCACAAACGCACCCGCCCCTACCGACCCCAGACCAACGGCAAGGTCGAACGCTTCAACCGCACCCTGCTCGACGAATGGGCCTACGCCGAGGCATACCTCAGCGAGACCGAACGACGAGCCGCGCTGCCGCGATGGCTGCACACCTACAATCACCACCGCGGCCACACCGCACTGGGCGGCCAACCACCCGCCACCCGCGTCCCCAACCTCACAGGACAGAACAGCTAGTCGGCCGGGCTTCCCTACTCGCCCGCCAACCGCCGACCGATCTCGTGCAGGCCGTCCAGGTCGTGCACGTCGGTGGGCAGCGCGGGCACCCCGATCAGCGGAACACCGGGGTGCGCACGGGTGAACCGCGCGAGCAGTCGCTTCTCCCGATCGGCGACGGCCACGCGATCCGCGTGCACCCGCAACACCGCGGCAGCCAGCGGAGCGTCCCCAGTGCGCTCGAGCCGGTCCGCCGCCGCCAACGCGCCTGGTGCCGGCAAGGGGGCCAGCACCGGGTGCGTCCGGTTCGCGACCAGGCCGGTCAACGGCATCCGTTCCGCGCTCAACCGCTCCACGAAGTAGCTGGCTTCGCGCAACGCGTCCGGTTCGGCCGCCGCGACCACCAGGAATCCGGTTCCGGGTGATCGCAGCAGCTCGTAGGTGGCCTGGGCGCGTTGCCGGAAGCCACCGAACATGCTGTCGAACGCCTGCACGAACGTCGACGCGTCCTGCAGGAGTTGGCCGCCGACGATGGTGGACACGGCTTTGGTGAACAGGCCGAAGCCCGCGCCCACGATCTTGCGGATGCCGCGCCCGCCCGCCCGGGCGGGCGCCGACAGCATCCGGATCAGCTTGCCGTCCAGCACCGTCGACAGCCGCTGCGGCGCGTCCAGGAAGTCCAGCGCCGACCGGCTCGGCGGGGTGTCCACGACGACCAGGTCCCACTCGTCGCGTTCGACCAGCTGGCCCAGCTTCTCCATCGCCATGTACTCCTGCGTGCCGGAGAACGACGTGGAGATCGTCTGGTAGAACGGGTTCGCCAGGATCTGCTCGGCCCGTTCCCGGCCGGCGTGCTGCCACACCATGTCGTCGAACGTGCGGCGCATGTCCAGCATCATCGCGTGCAGCTCGCCCTTGACCCCGTCCACGTCGACGCGCCGCGGCTGGTTGTCCAGCTCACCGAGGCCCAGCGACTGCGCCAGCCGGCGCGCCGGGTCGATGGTCAGCACGACGGCGCGCCTGCCGCGTTCGGCTGCCCGCACGGCGAGCGCCGCCGCCGTGGTCGTCTTGCCGACGCCACCGGACCCGCAGCACACCAGCACCCGGGTCGCCGGGTCGTCCAGCAACGCGTCCACGTCGAGCCGGTTCACCGGACACCCCGCCCGACCAGCACCTCGGCCAGCTCGTAGAGCGCGGCCACGTCCACCCCGTCGGTCACCTCCGGCAGTTGCAGCGTCGGCAGGTCCGCCTCGGCCAGCTTCTCCTTCGCCCGTTCCTCCATGCGCACGCGCAACGCGTGTTCGACGGTCTGCTCGACCAGCCCGTCGAGCACGTCGCCGTCCACGTCGAGGCCCGCCGCTTCCAGCCCGGCACGCACCCGGCCGAGGTCGACCCGCCCCTCGGAGGCCGACGCGACCGACCGCGCGGGCAGCCGCGGCTGGCTGACCCGGTTCACGAACACCGCGCCCGGACGCAGGTCCGCGGCGTCCAGGTCGGCCACCGCGTCCAACGTCTCCCGCACCGGCATCTCCTCGAGCAGCGCCACCAGGTGCACCGCCGTGTCACCGGAGTGCAGCAGCTTGACCACGCCGTCGCTCTGGCCCTTGATCGGCCCGACCTTGGCGAGGTCGGCCATGGCCCTGGTGACGTCCAGGAACCGCACCACCCGGCCGGTCGGCGGCGCGTCGAGCACGACGGCGTCGTACTCGTGCCGACCGGTCTTGCCCGCGCGGCGCACGCATTCCTTGACCTTGCCCGTGAGCAGCACGTCCCGCAGGCCGGGGGCCAACGTGGTGGCGAACTCGATCGCGCCCATCTTCTTCAACGTCCGGCCGGCGAAGCCGAGGTTGTAGAACATGTCGAGGTATTCGAGCAGCGCCGCCTCGGGGTCCACCGCGAGCGCGCGCACCTCGCCGCCGCCGGGCGCGGACGCGATCCGCTCCTCGGAGTACGGCAGCGGCGCGCGGTCGAACAACTGCGCGATGCCCTGCCGGTTCTCCACCTCCACCAGCAGCACGCGCCGTCCGCCGGTGGCCAGCGCCAGCGCGAGCGCGGCGGCGACCGTGGTCTTGCCGGTCCCGCCCTTGCCCGTCACCACGTGCAGCCGCGCCCGGGTGAGTTCGTCGGTCCAGCCGTTCACCGGATCAGCCTATGCGCGCTGCCCTGAGAACCGCTGGCCACGCCGCCCGCCACGGTCAGTCCCACATGGTGACGAACACCACCCCGATGGCGGTCGCCGCGACGACGCCCCAGGCCAGGACCGACGGCAGCACGTACGCGATCAGCACCGCCACGACCGCGACGGTCACCGCCCCGACCAGCAGGGCCCGCATCACGTCGGACCGCCTGGCGCCCTTGCGATCCCGCGCCTGCGCCATGCCGACCAGGATCATCACCAGCCCGCCCAGCAGGAACGCGCTGGTGGCGACGATCCGCCACGTTTCCACGTGATCAACGCTAGCGCCGTGTGATCGCCCAGTCACGTCACGCTTTGGGGCTCCCGCACCACCTCCTCCCGCTCCACCCACACCAGGCGCGCCCGCGCCGTCCGGTCGATCGCGAAGTACCAGAGCGCCCGCTCCGCGCTCGTGGTCGAGATCCGCAGGCCCGGACCGCCGTCGGGCCCCGTCACCTCCGCCGTGCCGTTCCCGAAGTCCAGGCCCCACGCCGCGACCCACCCGTCCTCGGCGGCCTCCTGGACGATCGCGAACAGCTTCGGTGCCTCCGCGACCACTTCTGCGTCTTCCATGGCTGAATGCTACCGTTCGAGCAGTTCAAATCTCTGAAATCGAACGAGTGAAGTTCGAGGTACGTCCCGTCACGCTGAGTGGTTAGGGTGATCCAATGGCTATCGGCTCGACGCGCGGCAAGCGACGCCTCGGACGGCACATCCGCCCGATCCTGGACAGGTCCGGCCTCAAGGTGGACGAGGTGGTCAAGCGGTCGCGCGTGTCCCGCCCGACGATCACCCGGATGCTGTCCGGCGAGGCACTGGCGCGCTGGCCCGCGCTGTCGATGGTGCTCGACGTGATCGGCGCGACCCCGGAGGAGAAGACCCGGGCGCTCCAGCTCTGGGAGGTCGCCGACGTCGACCCGTCCGCGATCGAGCACGCCCGCGACCTGCCCGCCGGCTACAAGCGGTTCCGGATGGACGAGCTGGAGGCGGTGCGCGAGCGGACCCTCGACTCGGCCCTGGTCCCCGGCCTCCTCCAGACCGCCGGTTACGCCGAGGCGGTCGCGAGGTCCACTCACCGGCAGATCGTCGGCGAGAGTTGGGATTCCCGCGCGGCGGCCGAGCGCCACGACCGCCAGGCGGCGCTGACCAAGGAGAACCCGGTCGAGTACCACGCGTTGATCGACGAGGCCGCGCTCCGCCGCCTGGTCGGCGGCCCCGAGGTGATGAGGGGGCAACTGGACCACCTCGTGGCCGTGGGAGGGCGGCCGAACGTGACGATCCGGGTCCTGCCGTACTCGGTGGGGGCGTACGGCGCGCAGGTCGGGGCGATGTTCCTGCTCGACTTCGACCAGTCGGACGAGCCGCGTGCCGCCTATGTGGAAGCCCTGACCGGGATGGTCCCCGTAGAAGATGAGGAAGCCGAGGTGCTGTCGGCGGTCTGGGAGGACGCGGCGCGCCTGGCGCTCACGGTGCAGGACTCCGTGAGCCTCATCAGGGCAGTACGGGACGCGCTAGGAGACTGATGATCAACCGGACTTGGCGGAAGAGCAGCCGAAGTGGTTCTGCGGCGCAGTGCGTCGAGTTGGCGATCGGTGGGCAGGTCGCCGGGGTGCGGGACACCAAGAACCGGGACGGCGGGACGTTGGAGTTCGGCGTGCGGGCCTTCTCCGCGTTCCTGGCTGATGTGAAGCGGTCTCGGGTCTGAGCACGGCGTGACACGAATGGGGGTACTCGGACGGGTGCCCCCCTTCGACGTCCCGCTAGGCTGCGGCCCATGCAGAAGTGGGAGTACGCGACCGTCCCGCTGTTGATCCACGCCACCAAGGCGATCCTGGACCAGTGGGGTGACGACGGCTGGGAGCTGGTCACCGTGCTGCCGAACCCGAGCGGTGAGCAGCACGTCGCCTACCTGAAGCGGCCCAAGGCATGAGCTGGACGGCACGCCTGGCCGAGCTGGGTGTCGAACTGCCCGAGGTCGCGGCCCCGGTCGCGGCCTACGTCCCCGCCGCCCGCACCGGGCAGCTGGTCTTCACGTCCGGGCAGCTGCCGTTCGTCAAGGGCTCGCTCGCGGCCACCGGCAAGGTCGGCGGCGACGTCAGCCCCGAGGAGGCCAAGGCGCACGCCCGTACCTGCGCGCTGAACGCGCTGGCCGCCATCGACGCGCTCGTCGGCCTGGACAAGGTCGTGCGCGTCGTCAAGCTCGTCGGCTTCGTCGCCTCCGCCGAGGGCTTCACCGGCCAGCCCGCCGTCATCAACGGCGCCTCCGACCTGCTCGGCGAGGTGTTCGGTGAGGCCGGGCGGCACGCGCGGGCCGCGGTCGGCGTGGCCGAGCTGCCGCTGGGCGCGCCGGTCGAGGTGGAACTGATCGTCGAGATCGGGGAGTGAGATGTCGGACACGTGCCACGAGCTGTTGCTGAGGCTCGCCGGGCGGCTGCCGGACGACCTCATGTGGAGGTTCCGCGACTGGGCCGCCACGGACGCCGTCCCGGTGCTCGCGCGAGTCCTCCCGCGCACGTTGCTGCACGACAGGATCGGTCTGACGGACTACGAGCAGCGCCTGCTGGCGGACGCCCTCGTGCCGCACGGGGCCGACCGGTCCACGATCAGTTCTGTCAAAGGGCTGGACGAACTCCCCGAATCCGGCTACACCTTCTCCCCGGAATCACCCGATCGGGTGTCGATGGGTGATTCCGCGACCGTGGTGCTCGGAGCGACCTTGCGCGGTCGCCTCGGGGTCGGCGAAGTCCGGTCCTCGTGGCGACTGGGCGAAGGCGAACCCAGGAGGCTGATCCTGGTCACCGCCACGACCGGCGAAGCCCGGTTGACCGGTGAGCTCCAGCGGGTGCTGCGGGCGCTCGGCGAGCACGACCCGTGCGTTGAGGTCCTGCCCGCCGGACTGGACCTGCCGCCCTACCACAGGGCGGCGTTGGCGGCATCGGAGCTGGTGTGCGCCGGCGCCGACGCCGACGGGCACCTGGTGCCCGTATAGAGCTCGGCGCTCCCGCGCGGGCCGGAAGGAGAACAGGCGTGACGAACGACGGAGTGGGACTCCCCGTCCGTTTACACGACCTCCTGTTGGCGTTGGCCGGACGTGTCGACGACGACGCGTTGACACAGGCTCGGGAGCTGCTGGCGGTCGCTGAGCTGGACAGAGCCGTGGAGCTGGTCGTCGGCTGCCTGCTGGCCGGCCGCATCCCGGTGTCACCGGAGGAACGCCACGAGATCGGCTGGCTGCTCGGCGAGGTCCGCTCGGACCGGTCGCTGGCGGACCGGCTGTTCGCGGTCGAGCGCGTGCCGGTGGTCAAGCACCGGTTCAGCGTGGAGTCCGACCCGGCCGAAGGCCTCGGCGACGTGCTGGGCAAGACCGTGTCGGTGCTGCCGGACGTGCGCGGCGTGCGCGCCACGTGGCGGTCCAGCCCGGCCGGCGCGACGCCCGGACCGCTGCCGCAGCGGGTCGTCCTGGTCGACATCGGCCCGGCGGGATTCGCGCCGGCCACCGCCTACCGGGTGGACACCGTGCTGCGCAAGGCGGGCATCCGCGCGGCGGTCGAGGTGCTGACCGCGGGCACGCAGCTCGGCGAGTACCACGCGGCGGCCGTCACCACGGCGCGCGAGGTGTTCTTCCCGTCGGGGTCGACGAGCCCGCAGCCACCACCGGACCCGACCACGTGGTTCGACGGTGAACCGCGGGACCAGGCACCGGTGATCGAGCCGGAACCGGTGCCTGCCGAACCCCAGAACGGCTCCAAGTCACGTCGGGCGCGCGTCGAGTCCTACGAAGGCGTGCAGCCGTTCCCGCCCAAACCGGTGAAGCGGTTGCCGGTGCGCGAGCCGGTCGAGGACGTCCACGTCGAGCAAGAGCGCGTCGAGGACGTCCACGTCGAGGACATGCGGGTGGAGGACGCCCGGGTGGAGG
The DNA here is from genome assembly GCF_016695385.1 of Saccharothrix sp. 6-C. NCBI lineage: Bacteria > Bacillati > Actinomycetota > Actinomycetes > Pseudonocardiales > Pseudonocardiaceae > Saccharothrix > Saccharothrix sp. 6-C. The sequence goes on from NZ_CP064192.1 coordinate 8,711,575, forward strand.
ACATCCGCGCGGAGGACATCCGCGTGGACGGCGTTCGCGTGGACGGCGTTCACGTCGAGGAAGTCCGCGTCGAGGAAGTCCGCCCGGACCAGGCGCGCGTCGAGGAGGCCCCGGTGGTCCGGGAAGCGGTTCCCGAACCGCCTCCCGTGATCGAGCAGCCGCGGCCCGCGCCGATGTTCGCGTTCCCGGACGACCACCCGCTGTCGCGGGCCGAGGTCACCACGGAACTCGGACCCGACGACCTGGCCGCGTTGCAGGCCGCGCTGGCGGAGGGGCAGCCGCCCGCCGCCGTGCAGCTGCCGCCGACCGTGGACGCCAAGCTCAGCGACCGGGAACGGGCGTTGTTGCAGCAGCTGCACGAAGAGCTGGCGCAGCGGGAGCAGCAGTCGTGGCCGGGCGGCCCCGAGTACGTCAACGGGGCGCCCAAGCCGACGAACGGCAAGTACCCCGGCTAGCAGTTCTCCGACTCGGCCCTGTCGTCCCCGGTGAGGGGACGGCAGGGCCGAACTGCCCTCACGCGCCGGCTTTCCGCCGAGCCAGGTCGATGACCCGCTGAAGGTGCAGGCCGCGGCGGACGTCCAGCGGGTGCTCCGTCGTGCCGCTGTCGACCATGGCCACGAAGTCGTCCAGCAGGTTGGTGAACGCCTGCTGCGCGGTCGTGCCCCGGTCGGCCAGCACCCGGTGGCCGTGCTCGCCGTAGACGATCACCTCGGCGATGCTCGGTTCGAGCGGCAACTTCATGGTCATCGTGGCCACGCTCGTCGCGCCGCCCTCGTGCCGGAACACGATCTGCCACAGGCCGTGCTCGGACTCGTCCGCCGCGATGACGTCGGTGATCGTGCCCAGGGTGGCGTCCAGCAGGTCGAACGCGTGCGGCCTGATGTCGTCCAACGGGCCGCGTTCGTGCCGCCACGGCGACTGGGAGAACGGACCGCCCAGCAACGCCCCGGTCAGCCAGCGCGCGCTGCCACCCACCCAGCCGCCTTGCTGCTCGAGCTGCGCCAACTGCTCGCGGGTCTCGGGGGCGTAGCGCTTGGTGAGGACGACCAGGGAGGCGACGTCGTTCGCCTTGACGGCGTCGGCGAGACGTTCCGCGTCCTGCAAGGTGGCCGCGATCGGCTTCTCCAGGATCAGGTGCTTGCCCTGCTCGGCGGCCCTGACGGCGATCTCCGCCTGCACCTCGGGCGGCACGGCGAACGCGACCGCGTCCACGTCGGCGATCAGCTCGTCCGGGGACCCGGCGGTGGTCGCGTCGTGAGCCTCGGCCAGCTCGGCCGCCGCCTCCGCGCGACGGGCCCAGATCGTGGTCAGGCGGGTGCCGGGGTGCTCGGCGATGACCGGTGCGTGCACCGTGGTCGCCCACGGGCCGGCACCGATGAGTCCTACGCGCAGCTGTTCGTCCACTCGGCCCATCCTGCCTTTCATCGGCCACCGACGTAGCTCGCCTCGGGCACGAAGATCCGGCCGCCGTTGTCGAACCTCAGCTCCACGCCCTCCGGGCGGCGGTCGACCTCGGGCGTGGTGTCCCAGCCGTTCGGGATCACGACGACGTGGCCGTAGTCGGCGGTCCGGCCGAGCCACACCTCGTGCCGCGTGCCGCCGACCAGGCTCGACCGCTCCTTCACGTACACGTTCGGCGAGCCCTCGTCCGTGCTGGTCGTCGTGCTGCCGGGGAGGAAGAGGATCACGGCGGCCGTCGCCGTCAGGGCCGTGCCGAGGATCGCGCCCCCGACGAACAGCAGGACGTTGAGGAGGCAGCCTTTGCGCGTGGTGTCCACACGCGGATGATCCTCGTAGGCTCGGGTCGTGCGCGAACTCCCCGATGAACTCGTGTTGCCCGCCTCGATGGTGACCCAGGACCTCACCGGGCCGCCGGTGGAACCCCGTGACGCGGCGACCGTGGTGCTGGTGCGTGACGGCGCGGCGGGCCTGGAGGCGTTCCTGCTGCGGCGGGTGGCCGGGATGGCGTTCGCGGGCGGCATGACGGTGTTCCCCGGCGGCGGGGTCGACCGGCGCGACGCGGACACGTCGGTGGCGTGGAGCGGACCGCCGCCGTCCTGGTGGGCCGCGCGGTTCGGGTGCTCGGTCGAGCTGGCCACGGCGCTGGTGTGCGCGGCGGTGCGGGAGACGTTCGAGGAGTCCGGGGTGCTGCTGGCCGGGCCCTCCTCGTCAACGGTGGTGGCCGACACGGCCGCTTACGCCTCGGCGCGGGCGGCGTTGGTGGCGCGGGAGCTGTCGTTGGCGCAGTTCCTGGCCTCGGAAGGGCTGGTGCTGCGGGCCGACCTGCTGCGACCGTGGGCGAACTGGTTGACACCGGCGGAAGAGCCCCGGCGGTACGACACGTACTTCTTCGTGGCCGTGCTGCCCGAGGGGCAGAGCGCCGACGGGGTGACCACCGAAGCCTCCGACGCGGCGTGGCAGCGGCCCGCGGAGGCCATGGCGGACTGGAAGGACGGGCGGCGGGCCTTGATGCCGCCCACCTGGGTGACGTTGGCGGAGTTGGACGAGCTGGGATCGGTGTCGGCGGTGCTGGACGCGCCCCGGACCGTGTCGAAGGTGATCCCGAAGCTGGTGCGGGAAGGCTCGGTGTTCCGGGTGGTCGTGCCGTGAGCGGGCCGGCTTACGGGGTGCTGCGGCAGGTCACGCCCACGGCGGCGGTGCTGCTCGCGGAGAACCCCGGGATGATGACGCTGGAGGGGACGAACACCTGGGTGCTGCGCGCGCCCGGGTCGGCGTCCTGCGTCGTGGTCGACCCGGGGCCGGCGGATGCCGTGCACCTGGGGCGGATCGCGCTGGAAGCCCCCGTCGAAGTCGTGCTGCTGACGCACGGTCACCCTGACCATTCGGATGGGGCACGTTCGTTCGGGCGACAGGTGGACGCGCCCGTGCGGTCGGTGGATCCGGCGTTCCGGCTGGGCGGGGAGGGGTTGGCGGAAGGGGACGTGATCTCGGCGGCCGGGTTGTCGCTCCGGGTGCTGCCCACGCCGGGGCACACGGCTGATTCGGTGTGCTTCCTGCTGGACGACGCGGTGCTGACCGGGGACACGGTGCTGGGGCGGGGAACGACCGTGGTCGCCCACCCGGACGGGCGGCTCGGTGACTACCTGGCGTCGTTGCGGCTGTTGACCACACTTCCGGCGGGCACGATCGGGTTGCCGGGGCATGGGCCGGAACTGCCGGACGTGGTGGCCGCCGCCGGCGGGTACCTCGTGCACCGGGAACAGCGGTTGGCGCAGGTCAAAGCGGCGGTGGCGGCGTTGGGCGGTGCGCCTTCGGCACGTCAGGTGGTGGAGGCCGTGTACGCCGACGTCGACCGGTCGTTGTGGCCGGCGGCGGAGTGGTCGGTGCGGGCGCAGTTGGAGTACCTACGCGACGCCTGACGGGTTGTCGATCGCGTACAACCAACCGCCGTCCGGGCTCCATCGGGCGACATCGGTCGCCGTGCCGGTGACGTCGCCGACGCGCCAGTCGACGATGAGCAGAGCCAGATCACCCCTCGTGATCACCTTTCGGGTGACGACGGTCATCGGTTGGGTGAGAGCGAGGTGGTCGGCGAGCTCGGCAGGCTGCCGGGCGCCGGGCTCGTAGAGGCCGCTGGGGTCGCCGGCGTTGAAGGCCTGGGCGAACAGCACGGGCAACTCTTCAGGAGTACGGGCGATCATGCGGGTGACGCTAGGAGGACGCTGCGTGACCAACCAAACGGTTCGTACCGTGCCGCACCCCGAGCCTGTCGAGGCCGCCGCCACCAGTGCCGACGCCGCCGCCCGCGACGCCGCCGCTCGCGACGTCACCGCTCGCGACGTCACCGCTCGCGACGCCGCCGCGCTTGCCGCCGGTGATCCCCTTGACGCCGCCCAAGCCGCGGGGGCCTCCGTCATGGCCTGCGCCCCGTCCAGCGCCTGGGCGGGCGACCCGCACGGCGAGGTCGACCACCCGGTGCCCGACTGCCCGGTGGAGATCACGTTGCGGGCGTTGCGCGGCCGGTGGACGACGTTGGTGGTGCGGGAGCTGTTCGCGGGCGAGCGGGCGTTCGGCGACTTGGCCGCTGCCCTGCCGGCGTTGTCGGACAAGGTGCTCGGCGATCGGCTGGCTCAGCTCGTCGCGTGCGGCGTCGTGGTGCGGGTGCGTGAGCCGGGGTGGCCCAGCCGGGTGCGGTACTCGCTCACGGGTCGTGGGCGTGCGCTGCGTGGTGTGCTGGATGCGATGTGGGCTTGGGGTGCCGATGTGAGGCAGGTGGCCGGGCCCGAGTGAGGGGTGGGGTTCGGGTGGGTGGCTTGGTGGGCGGCTCCGGGGTGGTGGAGGTGGGTGGTGGTCGAGGCGTTCCGCTGGTTTTCAACCGAGGTGCGGTAACGGTGTTTCCGTACATTTTCGGGCAATGATCACCCGATCGTGTCGGCGGTCGGCGGTCGGTGGCTAGGAGACGGTTCGGAGGGGGACTACCAGGTAGGTCAGTTCTACTCCGTCCGGACCTGCCTGGCTCGTCAGAACGGTGGAGCGCAGGCCGTCCTGGATCCGGAGTTCGACCCGGCGGCCGCTGAAGGCGCGCAGGGCGTCGGACAGGTACTTGGCCTGGAAGGTCTTGGTCACGCGGTTGCCGTCGATGGTGGCTTTGACCGACTCCTCGGACTCGCCGCTCTGGGGATCGCTGCCGCGCACCCGCAGCTCGCCGTCGTCCACCTGGATGGTGACCGAGCCGTGCGGACCGGCGTACGGGACCGCGCGTCGCACCGCGCCGGCCAGCACGTCGGCCTCCACCACCACCATGCTGTCGATGACCGCCTCCAGCAGCTTCCGCACTCGATCGTCGGGGAAGGGCGCCGCCAACAGCGCCGTGCTCACGCTCCCGCCCGGCCAGGACAGGGCGATGCGGTCGGCGTCGGCGTGCACCGTCACCTCCGCCTCGCGGTCCGGTTGCCTGGACGCCTCGGCCAGCACCACCGCCGGCGCCAGGACGTCCAGCTCACCCGTCGGCGACCACGGCAGTGAAGCGAACGCCATGCGGTAGCGGTCGGTGGCGATCAGCTCCAGCCGGCCGCCCGGCGCGCTGTGCATCCGCACGCCCGTGAACATCGGCAGCGCGTCGTCCTTCGACGCGGCCGACGACACCGGGGTCAGGGCGGCGGTCAGGGTCCGGGCGGGGAGCGCGCCCACGGCCGGGGGCAGCGGGGGGATGCCGGGGTGGGAGGCGAGGTCCAGCAGGGGCAGGGCGAAGCGGGCGGTCGACGTGCGGATGGCCAGGCGGGACCCTTCGACGACCAGCCTGACCTGGGGGTCTTCCAGGCCGCGGAGGGTGTCGGCCAGGGGGCGGGCGGGGACCACCACGGCGCCGTCGGTGTGCACGGTCGCCGCACGGGTCAGGCGGACGGCGTGTTCGCGGTCGCTGCCCGCCAGCTCGACCCCGCCGGCGGACGCGCGCAGCACCAGACCCGCCAGCACCGGGTCGTACACCCTGGTCGGCAGGAGGCGGGCGACGTCGGCGGCGGCGGCGGCGAGGTCGGCGGTGGTGGCGGTCAGGTCCATGCCGGTGAAGGTAGACCCGACCACCGACAATTCCCGGTCGGTGGCCACTCGCCGACGAGAGACCGGGTCAGCGGGAGACGAGGGCGAGCTCGTCCCGCCGCACGGGGACGCCGGCGGCGACCGTGCGGCGGAAGAGCCAGACCAGGACCGCGATCACCAGGCCGGAGCCGGCGGCGGCGAGGAAGGCCGCGCTGGTGCCGTGGGACTCGACCAGCTGACCGCTCGCCGACTGGCCGATCGCCAACCCGACCGTCACCGCCGTCACCACCCAGCCGAACGCCTCGGTGGCCGTCCCGGCGGGCGCGACCTGCTCGATCGCGGCCGAGTGGGTGGTGGCCTGCGGGGTGATCAGGGTGCCGACCACGAACAGCGCCGCACCCAGGCCGATCAACGTCGTCGGCACGGCGAGCAGCAGCGACAGCACCGCGAAGCCGCCCAGCAGCACGGGCAGCCGCAGGTGCATCGGCCGCGGGAACGGGCGCATCGAGTACAGGATGCCGAACAGCACCGAGCTGACCGACCACAGGCTCAGCAGCAGCCCGCCCACGCCGACGTGACCGGCCTGCGCGGCGGCGGCGGGGACGGCCACCTCGATGAACCCGATCGTCACGCCGAAGCCCAGCGCGGCCAACGCGACCGTGCGCATGCCGGGTGACGCCAACGCGCCGAGCAGGTTCCGCCTCATGGGCTCCGGCCGGACACCGCGCACGGTCGGGTTCAACGCGAACCACAGCGCGCCGACCGCCATCGACACCGCGCCGATGACCACGCCGGTCCCCGCCCACGGCGCCGTGACCAGCAGTCCGGCCAGACCGGGGCCGAGGATGAAGAAGACCTCCATGCTGATCGCCTCGTAGGCGTACCCGGCCAGCCGCGCCGGCCCGGCGGGCAGCACCTGCGACCACAGGGCGCGGGACGCGGAGCCGACCATCGGCTCGGTGATCCCGACCAGGAACGCCACCGGCACCAGCACGGCCAGCGCGGCGCCGGCCTCGACCGCGCCGATCGCCAACGCCACGAAACCCGCGAACAGCGCCACCGCGCCGAGCAGCGGGCGGGTCGGCCCGTGCCGGTCCATCAGCCTGCCCTGCACGATCGACCCGACCGCGACACCCACCAACGACGACGCCGACACCAGACCCGCCGCGGCGAACGAGCCGGTCTCGCGCTGCACGTAGAGCAGCAGCGACAACCCGACCATCGCGATCGGCAGGCGGGCGAGCAGGGACGCGACCACGGGGCCGCGCATGCCGGGGGTGGTGAGGGCGGTGCGGTAGTCGGAGAGGCGGGCAGAGTGGGACATGCGTACCAGTATGCCTCGCACTGGTACGCGCGTACCAGTCACTGCGCGGTGTGATCCGTCACCGGGCCGGAAAACGGTCTTGGACCGCCCATCGGCCGGCGGTGGGTTGCAGTTCGATTACAACACTGGGATGACCGGGTGAAACCACCTGGAGAAACCGCTGAACAGAGGGTCCTTGAGGGTGAACGGGCTTGAGTTGCGGGGGAGGTGGCGTGCGATCGTGGAAGAAGCCACCGCCACGTCGCCGCCGGTCCCGCCGGCCGTTTCGAGCGCGGTAGCAGCGGGTAACCAAGCCTCCTTCCGGTGCCACGAGGGTCGGGGCCTGCGGGTGCCGGAGGTGTGGAAGGCGCGGTCTGTCGGGGGATGGGCCGTGCGGCAACAAGACCGGTGCGCCGCGTCGGGGGCGGCGCCCGGTCTTGTTGTTCTCTCCGGCGGTGCTGTCAGCGGGCGCGGCGGGCCAGGCGCTCCGGGTCCAGGATCAGCACGCTCTTGCCCTCCAGTCGCAGCCAACCGCGGTGGGCGAAGTCGGCCAGGGCCTTGTTCACCGTCTCGCGCGAAGCGCCGACGAACTGGGCGATCTCCTCCTGCGTCAGGTCGTGGGTGACCCGCAGCAGACCGGCCTCCTGGCTGCCGAAGCGCTGCGCGAGCTGCAGCAACGCCTTGGCGACCCGGCCGGGCACGTCGGTGAAGATCAGGTCGGCCAGCATGGAGTTCGTCCGGCGCAGCCTGCGGGCCAAGGCCCTCAGCAGCTGCTCGGCGATCTCCGGCCGGTTGGTGATCCACTGCCGCAGCGCTGGGCGGTCCATGCTGACCGCGCGCACTTCGGTCACCGTGGTCGCGGTGGACGTGCGCGGACCGGGGTCGAAGATCGACAGCTCGCCGAACATGTCCGACGGTCCGAAGATCCCCAAGAGGTTCTCCCGGCCGTCCGGCGACTTGCGGCCGATCTTCACCTTGCCGGACTGGATGATGTAGAGCCGGTCGCCCGGCTCGCCTTCCGCGAAGATCACGTGGCCACGCGGGAATTCAACAGACTCCAGCGTCTGCGCCAGCGCCTCCGCTGCGGCCTGTTCAACCCCCTGGAAAATGCCCGCGCGGGCCAGGGTCTCGTCCACCTCGTCCCTCCTGTCGAGACGCGGCGGCATGGTTGAGCGCGTTCCGCCTTCTGGCGGATCAGCGCCTGCCGCCGATCACTGAGTGCAGTCTAAGGGCTGTGGTCGGGATCGCCTTTCGGCGCGCCGCCGACCTCAGCCCGGACAGCCCGATAAGGCCCTCGGGGGTTTGACCCCTTGGGCCTCGCCGGTCCTTCCCCGCTTAGCGGCGGGTGCGCCGCTGACGCAGGTTCCTGGCACGACCGCCCAGCCTGCGCAGCCGGAACAGTTCCAGCGCGCGGCCGATGCCGTGCCCGTAGAGCGCCCTGACCTCGTCGGGGCGCGCCGACTCCAGGAACTCCTCGACCTCGTCCTCCTGCACGGCGACGTGCCGGAGACGAGCTTCAACGCGCTCCATGAAGAGCGCGAAGAACATGATCACGATCGGAACGGCGATGACGAACCAGGCAGTCATGATGGCTCCGATCCTTGCGCATCCGGTTCGGCGCGCGGTCAAGGGGGGTCACTCCGGCGTGTCGGTTCGAGGTCGTTCGACCGTTCCAAGGACGCGTGCGGTCGGCCGGTGGTTGCCTGCCCACGATCGTCGTGGCTCAAACCGACGGCCGCCCGCCGACCCGTATCCCCCGCGAGGGTGGGACTTCCGGCGAAGCGGGTGAGACGACGCCGGACCCCACGGGACTTCGCGCACGACCGAGCCGCCGTGCGCACGGCGGTGGCCAGTAATCTCGTGCGCATGGCGAAGAGCGCGGTGAAGCAGCCGGAGACGCGGCTGGGGCTGGTCCGCCGGGCGCGCCGCATGGTGCGGGTCCTCGGCCAGGGCTACCCCGACGCGCACTGCGAGCTGGACTTCACCGAGCCGCTGGAACTGCTGGTGGCCGTCGTGCTCTCGGCGCAGACGACGGACGTGCGCGTGAACCTCGTCACGCCCGCGTTGTTCAAGCGCTACCGCACGGCCGCCGACTACGCCTCCGCCGACCGCGCCGAGCTCGAAGAGCTGATCAAGTCGACCGGGTTCTACCGCAACAAGGCGACGTCCCTGATCGGCCTCGGTTCCGCGTTGGTCGAGCGGTTCGGCGGCGAGGTGCCCGGCCGGTTGGCGGACCTGGTGACGTTGCCCGGGGTGGGCCGCAAGACCGCGAACGTGGTGCTGGGCGACGCTTTCGGTGTGCCGGGGATCACCGTCGACACCCACTTCGGCCGGCTCGTGCGCCGCTGGGGCTGGACCGAGGAGGAGGACCCGGTCAAGGTCGAGCACGCGATCGGCGCGCTGGTCGAGCGCAAGGAGTGGACCTTGCTCTCGCACCGCACGATCTTCCACGGCCGCCGCGTCTGCCACGCCCGCACACCCGCGTGCGGCGCGTGCCTGCTGGCGCCGCAGTGCCCGTCCTACGGCATCGGCCAGGTCGACCCGGTCAAGGCGCAGAAGCTGGTCAAGGGTGAGGAAGCGCCGCACCTGATCGACCTCGCCGAACGCGTGCGAGCGGGGGAGAAGCCGGCGTGAGCACGGCCGCGCGGTGGACCGTCGTCGTCTTGGTGCTGGCGGTGGCGGGCGCTGTCGCGCTGTGGCCCCGCTCACCCGACTCGCCCGAGCAAAGCGCGATCCCGACCCGGACCGAGCCGACGACCGACCTGGCAGCGGCGCGCGGGCGGGCCGCGCTCCCGCCGTGCCCGCGAGGTGCGGCGGACGCCCGAGGACCGCAGGCGCTGCGCGGTGTGGTGGTGACGTGCCTCGGCGACGGGCAGCCCGTCGACGTGGCGTCCACCGTCACGGGCCGGGCTGTGGTGAACTTCTGGGCCACCTGGTGCGTTCCCTGTCACGAGGAGCTCAAGGTCCTCGACGCCTACGCGCGGGAGCCCGGCGCGGTGCCGGTGGTCGCGGTCCTGGTGGAGAGCAAGGAGGCTGACGGTCTGGAGCTGCTGGCGAAACTCGGCGTGCGCCTGCCGTCCGCGGCCGACCCGGCCGACGGGGTGCGCAAGGCCGCCCGCGTGCCCCGGACGCTGCCGACGAGCTACGTCGTCGGCGCGGACGGCTCGCTGACCCAGGTGACCGATCCCACCGTCTTCACGTCGGTCGAGCAGGTGCGCGAGGTGGTCGGATGACGGCCCTGGTCGATCCCGACGACGTGCCCGAGTGGATGGGCGGGCTGGTCAAGGCCACCGCCGAGATCGACGCCCGGGCGTTCACCCGGATCACGCCGCCGCCCGACGGCACCGGACGTCCCGCCGCGGTGCTGATGCTGTTCGGCGACGGTCCGAACGGTCCCGACGTGCTGCTGCTGCGGCGGGCCGACACGCTCGGCTCGCACCCCGGCCAGGTCGCGTTCCCCGGCGGCGCGGCCGACCCCACCGACGACGGCCCGGTGGACACGGCGTTGCGCGAGGCGTTCGAGGAGACCGGTGTGCTGCGCGAGGGCGTGCGGCCGGTGGCCACGCTGCCGCGGCTGTACGTGCCGGTGTCCGGGTTCGTCGTCACGCCGGTCCTGGCGCACTGGGACGAGCCGTCGCCGGTCGCGCCCGTCGACCCGGGCGAGACCGCCGCCGTCGCGCGGGTCCCCGTCTCGCACCTGGCCGACCCGGCGAACCGGTTCCGGGTCAGCCACCCGTCCGGGTACATCGGTCCGGCGTTCTCCGCGCCCGGCATGCTGGTGTGGGGCTTCACCGCCGGCCTGATCGACGGCCTGCTCTCGCTGGGCGGGTGGGAGCGGTCGTGGGACCGCGCGGACGTGCGCGACCTCGACCGGGCCCTGCGAGCGGTGGAGGTGTCGTGAACTGGGTCGACCTGCTCGTGCTGGCGCTGGCCGCCTTCGCCGCGGTCTCCGGCGCGCGGCAGGGCATGGTCGTGGCGCTGCCCGCGTTCGTCGGGGTGCTCGTCGGCCTGGTCCTGGGCACGCAGCTCGCGCCGCTGGTCGTCTCCCAGTTCGACAACGTGGTGACCAAGGTCGTGTTCGCGGTCGGCATCGTGGTGCTGCTGGTGGCGCTGGGCGAGACGCTGGGCGTCTACATCGGGCGCAGCATCAAGTCCAAGGTCAACGCCACCCCGTTGCGCGGCGTGGACAACGCGCTGGGCGCGATCGTGCAGGGCGCGGTGGTGTTCGTGGTGGCGTGGATGATCGCGCTGCCGCTGACCATGGTCGCGGGCCTGCCGTCGCTGGCGAAGTCGCTCAACCAGTCGGTGATCCTGTCCACGGTCGACGACACCATGCCGCAGGCCGCGCGGACGTTGGCCGACGACCTGCAGAACCTGTTCGACGTGTCCGGCTTCCCGGCCGCGATGGACCCGTTCGACCGGACGCCGCTGCGGGAGGTGGGTCCGCCGGACCCGGCGTTGAGCGGCAACCCGGTCGTGGAAGCCCTGAGGCCCAGCGTGCTGAAGGTGCGCGGGCGCGCACCGTCGTGCTCGCGGGCGTTGGAGGGCACGGGGTTCGTCATCTCGCCGGAGCGGGTCATGACGAACGCCCACGTGGTCGCGGGCACGACGGACGTGACCGTGGAGGTCGGCATCGGCCAGTTCGACGCCACCGTCGTGCACTACGACGCGCAGACCGACATCGCGATCCTGGCCGTGCCGGACCTGGAGGCGGCGCCGCTGCCGTTCCGCACCGACGAGATCGCGCCGGGCGAGGACGGCATCGTGCTCGGCTACCCGCTGGACGGGCCGTACACGGCGTCCGAGGCGCGGGTGCGGGAGCGGATCAAGATGCTGCGCGGGCCCGACATCTACGACGCGCAGACCGTGACGCGGGACGTGTACACGGTGCGGGCGAAGGTGCGCAGCGGCAACTCCGGCGGGCCGCTGGTCGACCCGCAGGGGCGCGTGATGGGCGTGGTGTTCGGCGCGGCCGTGGACGACCAGGAGACCGGGTTCGTGCTGACGGCGGACGAGGTCGCCGAGGAAGTGGCGAAGGCGCCGACGATGGTGCGCCGGGCGTCCACCCAGACCTGCGCGTCCTGACCGGTCACCGCCGCCGGGCCGCCGGGCCGGTCGCCGCGGCTAGATGTTCTGTCCTGTGAGGTTGGGGACGCGGGTGGCGGGTGGTTGGCCGCCCAGTGCGGTGTGGCCGCGGTGGTGATTGTAGGTGTGCAGCCATCGCGGCAGCGCGGCTCGTCGTTCGGTCTCGCTGAGGTATGCCTCGGCGTAGGCCCATTCGTCGAGCAGGGTGCGGTTGAAGCGTTCGACCTTGCCGTTGGTCTGGGGTCGGTAGGGGCGGGTGCGTTTGTGGGTGATGCCGGTGTGGGTGAGGGTGTCGCGCCACAGGTGTGAGCGGTAGCAGGAGCCGTTGTCGGTCAGCACCCGCTTCACCGTCACCCCGGCGGCCCGGAAGAACGCGTTGGCCCTGGTCCAGAACGCGGCGGCGGTTTCCCTGGTCTCGTCGGGCAGGATCTCGGTGTAGGCCAGCCTGCTGTGGTCGTCCACGGCGTTGTGCAGGTAGGCGTAGCCGAGGTTGGGGCGGCCGTGGACCCTGCGGGGCCTGTCCGGGTCGCGGTGGGCGGAGCTGTTGCGGCCGCTGGCGGCACGTCCGTGGACCTTGTGGCCGCCGCCGTCGGGGATGTTGCCCAGCTTCTTGATGTCGACGTGGACCAGGGCGCCGGGTGCGGCGTGTTCGTAGCGGCGCACCGGGGCGGCGGTGGCCCGGTCCAGATGCGCCAGGCGGGCCAGGCCGAAGCGGCGCAGCACCCGGTGCACGGTGGAGGGGTTCAGGCCGAGCAGGTAGGCGATGCGGGCCGGACCCCAGCGGCGGGCCAGGCGGACCTTCACGATCCGGCGTTCACGGCGGGTGGGCAGGCGGCGCGGGCTGTGGTGCGGGCGGCTGGAACGGTCGACCAGACCCGCCTCGCCCAGTTCGCGGTAGCGGGAGGCCCAACGGGCGGCGGTGGTCGGCGAGACCTGGAACCGCTCGGCCGCGCGTCGCAGCGGCCACCCGTCCTGCACGACACACCGGGCCAGGCGCAGCCGGCCCGCCGGGGTCAGGGGTGCGTTAGCGTGGGTCACGAGGGCCTCCGTCGGTTTGGTGTAGACGTCGCAATCCACACCGAACCCGGAGGCCCTCCCTCATTCCAACATCATCCGACTACGTGTCGGACCGCCCACAACCTCCCAGGGCAGTACAGCTAGACCTTGGCCAGGAAGTCGGTGATGTGCCGGCTCGTCGTGCCCGGCGCCTCCTGGTGCGGGAAGTGGCCCACCTCGGGCAGCACGCGGTAGGCGGAGCGGGCGCCCGTCCACAGCGCCGAGTCGGCCGCGGTCTGCTCCAGCACCACCGGGTCGAGGGCGCCGTGGAGCTGCAACACGGGGACGTCCAGCCTGCGGTCCACCGCCTCGGCGAAGCGGCGGCCGTCGCTTCGCAGCTGGGACCGCACGGCCCAGCGGTGGTACTCCATGGAGCTGTGGGCGACGCCCGGCACCAGCACCGCCTCGCGGTTGCGGCGCGCCACCTCGTCGAACTCGGGCGACACCCTCCACTTCGGACCGCCCCACGCGTCGAGCATCCCGGCCACCGCCGCGCCGCGGTCCTTGGTCAGCCACCGCTCCGGGTACATGGGGAGCTGGAAGCGGAACAGGTGCGCGCTGGCCCGGCCCTGCCGGCGCGGGTGGCGGCGGATCGCGCGGCGCAGCGCCAGCGGGTGCGGCGCGGACACCGCGGTCACCGAGTAGACCAGCCGGGAGTGCATGGCGGCGACCGTCCACGCCAGCATGCCGCCCCAGGCGTGGCCGACGAGGTGCGCCCGCGGTTCGCCGAGCGCCTTCACCAGGCCCGCGACGTCGCCGGCGAGCGTGAACCCGTCGTAGCCGCGCGGTGGTTTGTCGGAGTCGCCGTAGCCGCGCAGGTCGACGGCCACCGCGCGGTAGCCCGCCTCGGCGATCGAGACGAGCTGGTGCCGCCACGTCCACCAGAACTCGGGGAAGCCGTGCAGCAGCAGCACGAGAGGGCCCTCGCCCAGCTCGGCGACGTGCAGGCGGATGCCGTTCGCGGACACGTCGCGGTGCGCCCACGGGCCGGGCACCCGAGCCGTCGACGGGTCCGGAGGCAGCCGCACGGCGCGGCTCAGTTGCCCTCGCCGCGGTGCCGGAGTGCCGCGACGGTGTCCTTGGCCGAGTCGATGGTCCGCTGCGGCGCGCGCAGCTTCTTCACCTTCCGGTAGCCCAGCAGCGCGAACAGCACCGCCGTGACGAGCATCAGCCCGAAGACGATGAGGAACGCCGACCAGCGGGGCAGCCACACGTCGAGCAGTTCCGCGCCGAAGAAGAAAAAGAAGAACGAGCTGAACAGCAGCACGGTCAGCGCGACGATGAAGTAGACGCTGCCCTTGACGCCCTTCTTGATCTCGCCGGCGACCTCGGACTTGGCGAGCTCGACCTCGGCCCTGACCAACGTGGACAGGTGGGCCGTCGCGTCGCGCACCAGCCCGCCGATGGACGTTTCCTCCGCGATCTTCACCGCGCTCTCCGCGGTCAACGGGATCGACGGAACAGGTGGCAGTCCGCTGCCGTTGGTGTTCTCCCGAGCGCTGGTCACCGGCTCATCGTGCCATGCACGACGGACCGGGGCCGCTCGACCGGCCCAACGGCTGCGGTTTACTCCTCCTCGTCGTCGGCGCGCCGGTGCGCCCGACTGCGCCGGACCAGCAGGACCGCGGCGAGCGACGACGCCGTCATCGAGGCCAGCAGCACCGCCGCCTTGGCCCGCTCGGCGGCCGCGCCCTCCAGCGAGAGGTCCGCGATCAGCAGGCTCACGGTGAACCCGACCCCGCCGAGCATGGCCACCGCGACGATGTCCCGCGGTCCCGCGCCGCTGGGCCACTTGGCGGCCTTGACCAGCACCGCCAGCGCGGACGCGCCGACGATGCCGACCACCTTGCCCACCACCAGGCCGAGCATCACGCCCAACGCCAACCGGTCGGCGAACAACGAGCCCAACGCCTCGCCGCTCACCGGCACGCCCGCCGCGAACAGCGCGAACACGGGCACCGCCACGGCCGCCGACCACGGCTGCAACCGGTGCTCCAGCCGCAACGCCGGCGCTTCGTGCTCGTAGCGGTCCTTGCGCACGCGGGTCAACAAGGCCAGGGCGACGCCCGCGATGGTGGCGTGCACGCCCATCGCGTGCACCGCGACCCACGTGCCCACCGCGATCGGGACGTACAGCCACGGCGTCGTCACGCGCTTGTGCTGCAGGAACGCGTACAGCGCCAGCAAGGCCACCGCGACCACCGCCGCGACCAGGTTGAACGACTCGGTGAACAGCACCGCGATCAGGAAGATCGCGCCGAGGTCGTCCACCACGGCCAGGCTGAGCAGGAACAGCCGCAGGCCGTTCGGCAGCCCCGACGCGGTGATCGCCAGCACGCCGAGCGCGAACGCGATGTCCGTGGCCACCGGGATGGCCCACGCCCGCTCGACGCCCGGCTCGCCCCAGCCGACGCCCAGCGCGATCACCGCGGGCACCACCATGCCGCCGATCGCGGCGACCACCGGCAGGATCGCCGACTTGACGTCGTTCAGCTCGCCGATCACCAGCTCGCGCTTGAGCTCCAGCCCGGCGACGAAGAAGAAGATCGCGAGCAGGCCGTCCTTGGCCCAGTCGCCGACGCTCAGGCTCAGGTGCAGCGACTCGGGGCCGAGGTGGAAGTCGCGCACCGCGGTGTAGGCGCCGGAGATCGGCGAGTTCGCCCAGATCAACGCCACGGCGGTGGCGGCCAGGAGGATCATGCCGCCGACCGTCTCGGTGCGCAGGTAGCGCGCGAACTCGGCGGCGGCGGGGCGAATGCGGTTCAAGATCGACTCCGGTGGTTCGGCAACGGCTCATCCTCGTGCCGACCAGGCTTCCCGGCTCACCGGGAACGACCCTAACCCAGGCAGGGGCCCGCCGACGAACGGCGGACCCCTGCCGACCCGGTGCTCTCAGGCCTCGGTGCTCATTCCTCCCTGGCGTCGCCCGACTTCAGCCCGCTGGAGATCAGGTCCATCACCGACGAGTCCGCCAACGTGGTCACGTCGCCCACCTGCCGGTTCTCCGCCACGTCGCGCAGCAGGCGGCGCATGATCTTGCCCGAGCGGGTCTTCGGCAGCTCCGGCACGACCATGATCTGCCGCGGCTTCGCGATCGGGCCGATCTCCTTCGCCACGTGGTCGCGCAGCGCCTTGATCGCCTCGGCGCCGTCGGAGCCCTCGGCCACGCCGCCGCGCAGGATCACGAACGCCACGATGCCCTGGCCCGTGGTCGGGTCGGTCGCGCCGACCACCGCCGCCTCGGCCACCGTCGGGTGCGAGACCAGCGCGGACTCGACCTCGGTGGTGGAGATGCGGTGCCCGGACACGTTCATCACGTCGTCCACCCGGCCCAGCAGCCAGATGTCGCCGTCGGCGTCGTACTTCGCGCCGTCGCCGGCGAAGTAGTAGCCCTGCTCGGCGAACCGCGACCAGTACGTGTCGCGGTAGCGCTCCTCGTCGCCCCAGATGCCGCGCAGCATCCCCGGCCACGGCTGGTCGAGCACCAGGTAGCCGCCGCCACCGCGCGGCACCTCGTTGCCCTGGTCGTCGACGACCTTCGCGCCGATGCCGGGCAGCGGGCGCTGCGCCGAACCCGGCTTGGCGGACGTCGCGCCCGGCAGCGGCGAGATCATGATCCCGCCGGTCTCGGTCTGCCACCAGGTGTCCACCACGGGCGTCTGACCCGCGCCGATGGTCTCCCGGTACCAGATCCACGCCTCGGGGTTGATCGGCTCGCCCACGCTGCCCAGCACGCGGAGGCTGGACAGGTCGTACTTCGCGGGGATGTCCGCGCCCCACTTCATGAACGTGCGGATCAGCGTCGGCGCGGTGTAGTAGATCGACACGCCGTACTTCTGCACGATCTCCCAGTGGCGGCCCTCGTGCGGGGTGTTGGGCGTGCCCTCGTAGACGACCTGCGTGACGCGGTTGGACAGCGGGCCGTACACGATGTAGCTGTGCCCGGTGACCCAGCCGATGTCGGCGGTGCACCAGTAGACGTCGGTGTCCGGCTTGAGGTCGAACACGTTGTAGTGCGTGTACGACGCCTGGGTCAGGTAGCCGCCGGAGGTGTGCAGGATGCCCTTGGGGCGGCCCGTGGTGCCCGACGTGTAGAGGATGAACAGCGGGTGCTCGGAGTCGAACGCCTCCGGCGTGTGCTGGTCGGACTGGCGGTCGACCACGTCGTGCCACCACACGTCGCGGCCCTCGGTCCAGTCGACCTCGGTGTCCGTGCGCTTGACCACCAGCACGTGCTCGACGCTCGCGGCCTTGGCCACGGCCTCGTCCACGGCGGGCTTGAGCGCCGCCGGGTTGCCGCGCCGGTACTGGCCGTCGGTGGTGATCACCAGCTTGGCCCGCGAGTCCTCGATGCGGGTGCGCAGCGCCTCGGCGGAGAAGCCGCCGAACACCACGCTGTGCATCGCGCCGAGCCGCGCGCAGGCGAGCATGGCGAAGATGGCCTCGGGGACCATCGGCATGTAGATGGCGACCCGGTCCTCCGCGCCGACACCCAGCTCGATGAGCGCGTTGGCCGCCTTGGAGACCTCCCGCTGCAGGTCGGCGTAGGTGATGGCGCGGCTGTCGCCGGGCTCGCCCTCCCAGTGGATGGCGACCTGGTCGCCGTGGCCGGACTCGACGTGCCGGTCGACGCAGTTGTAGGCGACGTTGAGCTTGCCGCCGACGAACCACTTCGCGAACGGGGCGTCGGACCAGTCGAGGACCCGGTCCCACTTCGTGTCCCAGGACAGCCGCTCGGCCTGAGCCGCCCAGAACGCCTCCCGGTCGGCGTCCGCCTCCTCGTACAGGGCGGCGGTGGCGTTCGCCTGGGCGGCGAACTCCTCGCCGGGCGGGAACGTCCTGGTCTCCGTCGACAGGTTGTCCAGGGCGACTTGCGGCTCTGTCATGGCGGGCGGACCTCCTGAAATCCGTGGGGGTGCGCACTGACGGTAGTGCGATTCAGCTCACTGCGCACCAAAAGGTTCAGACCAATTTCGGCCGGGTTCGAAACGCGTGGGTAACTGTGTAACCCGTGGCACGGCCCGTGACCACCGCGATTCCGCCGAACGACACCTAGGTTGCGACCAGTGGCACCTGTCGTGACTCACGTCACGTCGTGAGCTTGGCCTTCAACGCCGGCCACTCGTTCGAGGTCATCGAGTACACCACCGTGTCGCGCAGCGTGCCGTCCGGCCTGATGCGGTGCACGCGCAGCACGCCCTCGCGGGTCGCGCCGAGGCGTTCGATGGCCCGCTGCGAGCGCTCGTTGCGCAGGTCGGTGTGCCAGCCGACGCGGAGCGCGCCCAGGTCCTCGAAGGCGCGGCGCAGGAGCAGGAACTTGGCGTTGGTGTTGAGGGCGGTGCGCTGCCAGCGGGTGCCGATCCAGGTGTGGCCGATGTAGAGGCCGCGGTTGACCGGGTCGATCTCGTAGTACGACGTCGTGCCGGCGACCTCGTTCGTCCGCGGGTCGATCTGCGCCCAGGCCAGCCGGGTGGGGTCGGCGAGGCTGCGCTCGACGTAGGCGCGGGTGTCCTCGACCGCGGCGGGTTGGGTGGTGCTGAGCCACGTCCAGACGTCCGGGTCCTTGCCCGCCTCGTGCAGGCCTTCGGCGTGGTCGGGGGCGAGGGGTTCGAGGCGGACGTGGTCGCCGGTCAGGACGGGGCGGTCGTACCAGTTCATGCTTCGACGATAAATCGATCAGTGGCTATCTTGCAGAGCCATTTTCGATCCATTTCAGATAGCCACTTACCGGCGGGTAGTGTGCTGCGGCGTGACCGATCCGATTGCTCCGCTGCTGGACCTGCCCGGGGTGGCCGACGCCGTCGCCGCGGCCCGTGACGCCGTGTTCCAGGTGCACCGGCACCGGGTGAACCTGCGTGGCTGGGCGACCACCGCGGCCGAGGCGTCCGTGCGCGCCGCCCGCGCGTCGGCGGCGCTGGACGGCGGGCCGACCGCCATCCCGGCGGACGGGACCGTGACCGACCCCGTGCTGGCGGGCGCGTTGCGGGTGGCCGAGTCGCTGGGCGTGGTGTTCCCGACGTGGCAGCGGGCGCCGTTGCAGGCGCTGGCGCGGCTGCACGTGCTGGCGGGCGCGGACCTCGGCGGCGAGCTGGGGCGTCCCCGGTCGGCGCCGGGGGTCTCCGAACGCCTCGGCCTGGTGTCGCAGCTCGTCACCGGCGGCACGTCCGCCCCCGGTCCGCTGCTGGTCGCCGTGGTGCACGCGGAGCTGATGTCGCTGGCGCCGTTCGACACGGCCAACGGCGTGGTCGCGCGGGCGGCGTCCCGGCTGGCGTCCATCGCGACGGGCCTGGACCCGAAGTCGCTCGGCGTGCCCGAGGTGCTGTGCCTGCGTCGGCAGAACGACTACGCCGCCGCCCTGCACGGCTTCTCCACCGGCGACCCCGAGGGCATCGCCCGCTGGCTCCTCTTCTACTGCGAGGCCCTCCAGGCCGGCGCCCGCGAAGCCCGCAGCATCGCCGACACCGCCACCCCCTGACCCGCGCGTGTCCTACCTTCGGAACGCGCGTGTCCTACGTTCGGAACACCCGAGTTGAACACTCAGGACGACCGGCTGGCGTTCTGAACGTTCAACTCGGGGTACGGGAACGTAGGACACGCGCGTTCCGGATGTAGGACACGCGGGTCAGAGGAGTTCTTTCAGGGTGGCGGCGGCGCGGTCGGCTTCGGCGAAGGTGTTGTAGAGCGGGGCGAAGCCGAAGCGCAGCAGGTCCGGCGAGCGGTGGTCGCCGATGACCTGGCGCTCGACCAGCTCGCCCATGATCCGCTCGGCCTCGGGGTGGCGCAGGGTGATCTGGTGGCCGCGCCACTCGTCCGCCGGGGTGATCACCTCGACGCCCGGCAGGTCCTCGACCAACGACCGGAAGTGCGCGGTCAGGGCCAGGCCCTTGGCCCGCACGTCGGCCAGGTCCACGTGGTCCCAGACGTCCAGCGCGGCGTCCAGGGCGAGCATGGAGATGATGTCCGGCGTGCCGACGCGCGCCCGGGACACACCCGGGTCCGGCGTGTACTCCGGCGACATCGCGAACGGCACCTCGTGCCCCGTCCACCCCGTCAACGGCTGGTCGAACGTCGACTGGGCGTGTTTCGGCACGTACAGGAACGCGGGCGAGCCCGGCCCGCCGTTGAGGAACTTGTACGTGCACCCCACGGCGAGGTCGACGCCGATGTCGTCCAGCTCGATCGGCAGCACGCCCGCGCTGTGGCACAGGTCCCACACGACCTTCGCGCCCACCTCGTGGGCCTGCGCGGTCAGCTTCGCCATGTCCAGCAGCCGGCCGGTGCGGAAGTCGACGTGGTTGAGCAGCACGACCGCCGTGGTGTCCCGCAGGTCCAGCGCCTCCGGCGGCGCGGGCCGCAGCGCCAAGCCGGTCAGCTCCGCCACCGAACGGGCGATGTACCCGTCGGTCGGGAACGTCCCCTGGTCCACCACGATCTCCATGCGGTCGGTGTTGCGCACCGCCGCCATCAGCGCCTTGAACAGGTTCACGCTGGTCGAGTCCGCGACCACGACCTGTCCCGGCTTGGCCCCGATCAGCCGGCCGACGCGGTTGCCGACCCGTTCCGGCGCCTCCCACCAGCCTTCGGACCAGCTGCGGATCAGCCGTCGGCCCCACTGCTCGCGCACGACCTGCTGCACGCGTTCGGCGACGGCCTTCGGCGGCGCGCCCAGGGAGTTCCCGTCCAGGTACACGACGTCGTCGTCGAGGTCGAACAGGTCGCGGATGTGCGCCAACCGGTCGTTCATACGTAGCTCCTGGCCGTCCACAGTTCGGGGAAGACGGAGCGTTGCGTGCGCTTCTCCAACCACGCAACCCCCGCGGAGCCGCCGGTTCCGGTTTTCGCGCCCATCGAACGACGGGTGGCGAGCAGGTGGTCGTACCGCCAGCGGGCGAACTCCTCCGCGATGTCGGTCAACGCCTCGCCCAGTTCGAGCAGGTCACGTGACCCGCCGCGGTAGATGTCGGCCCACACGGCCTCCACCTCGGCGTTCGGCTCGTACGGTTGGCTGACGTCCCGCTCCAGCACGACCGGCGGGATCGGCAGGCCTTGGCGCTGGAGGGCGGCGAGCACGTCGTCGTACAGGCTCGGCTCGTTCAGCAGCTGCTCGAGCGCGTCGTGCTGCTGCGGCACGGCCCGGTGCGGCACGAGCATCGACCGCGACTTCTCGCCGAGCAGGAACTCCACCTCGCGGTACCGGCCCGACTGGAAGCCGGAGCCCTCGCCGAGGGCGTCGCGGAAGGAGTTGAACTCGGCGGGCGTCATCCGGGCGATCGGCCGCCACGCCGCGTTGAGCGCCTGCATGTGCAGGTCGCTGCGGCGCAGGGTGCGGACCGCCGCACGCAGGTCGTCGGCGCGCAGCTCGGACTTGGCCTGCCGCCACTCGAAGCACAGCAGGCCGAAGTACAGCTCCATGACCTGCGTGATCACCAGGAACGACATCTCACGCGGGTCCTTGGACCACTGCTGTTGCAGCGAGTGCAGCACGGAGGCGTGCACGTAGTCCTCGTAGGGCGTCGTGCCGCCGAAGTCGAGTTTGGGTGAGACGGGGCAAGTCATGCCTTCCATCATGACCGGGCTTTCGGGGTAGTTGAATGGGCGACGGACGGGATTCAGTCGAAAGTTCTCACGAATGGAAAGAACATCAGCGGAGTAGCTTTGCGGTCGTGAGCATCGAACTGGACGGCGTGGACTGGGCCCTGCTGGAGGCCTTGCAGGAGGACGCGCGGCTCTCGTACAACGAGCTGGCACGGCGCGTGCACGTGTCGCCGCCGACGGTCGCGCAACGGGTGCGGCGGCTGGAGAACGCGGGCGTCATCACGGGTTACCGCGCGACCGTGGACCCGACGGCGGTGGGGCGGTCGGTGGTGGCCCTGGTGCGGATGAAGTGCTACGGGCCCCGGTGCATCACGGTGCACCCGGAGCTGCTCGACGACTGCCCCGAGGTGGTGGAGGTGGTGCGGCTGACCGGCGACATCTGCTCGGTGGTGAAGGTGGTGACCACGTCGATCAGCGAGCTGGAGCGGTTGCTGGTGCGGCTGGGCGGCTACGGCGAGACGTCCAGCGCGATGGTGCTGTCGACGCCTATCCCGTGGCGCCCGGTGCTAGCTGGCTGAGCGCCGACCGGACGTGCCCCTGGGTGCGTTCCAACGCCTCGGCGGCCAGCGCCGCGGGCGCCCCGGACAGCAGGTGCACCAGCGCGACCTTCAGGTCGCCGCCCGAGTCGGCCAGCGCCGTCGTGCACTCCTGCTCGCCCAGGCCCGTCGCCTCGCGCAGGATGCGCACCGTGCGGCCGCGCAGCTTGGCGTTGGTCGCGCGCATCGACACCATCAGGTTCGAGTAGGTGCGGCCGAGCCGGACCATCACGGCGGTCGAGAACGACGTCAGCACCAGCTTCTGCGACGTGCCCGCCTTCATCCTGGTGGATCCGGCGATGGCCTCCGGGCCGGTGTCGACCGCGATCAGCACGTCCACCTCGACCGGCGCGGGCGCGGTCGGGTTGTTGGACACCAGCACGGTGTGCGCGCCGAGCGAGCGCGCCTCTTCCAGCGCCGCCATGACGAACGGCGTGCGGCCGGACGCCGTGACGCCGACGACCAGGTCGCCCGCCGCCGCGTGCTTGCGGATCTCGGCGGCGCCGTCGGAACCCTGGTCCTCGACGTTCTCCACGGCGTTGACCAGGGCGTCCCGGCCTCCCGCGTGGTGGGCGAGGAACCAGTCCGGGGGCGTGTTGAAGGTGGGCACCAGCTCGGCGGCGTCGAGCGTGGCCAGCCGGCCCGAGGTGCCCGCGCCGACGTAGTGCACGCGGCCACCGCCGCGCAGGGCGCTCACGGCCAGGTCCGCCGCGCGCGCCAGCTCGGGCAGCACGGCGGCCACCGCGTCGGGGACGAGGTGGTCCTCGGTGTTGATCAGGCGGAGCACGTCCAGCGTGGAGAGCCGGTCGATGTCCTGCGTCCGCGGGTTCCTGGCCTCCGTGGGTGAGTCCACGCGGACCGCGACACCGTCCGGCGGCGGGGTCATTTACCGGACTCCCGACGTCGCCTGCCGTCCGGCCGGGCGCCGAGCCGGTGCCCCGACACCGCGTCGTAGGTCGCCTCGAGCGCGGTCTTGGCGCTGTCCACGTGCTGTTGCGCGACCCCGATGAACAGGCAGTCGATCACGGTGAGCTGGGCGATCCGGCTGGCCATGGCGCCCGAGCGGAACGTGGTCTCGCGCGCCGCCGTGGTCAGCACGTGGTCGGCGACCTCGCTGATCGGCGAGCGCGGGAAGTTCGTCAGCGCCACCGTGGTCGCGCCGTGGTCCTTGGCGACCCGCAGCGCCTCGACGGTCTCGGACGTGGAGCCGGTGTGCGATATCCCGACCGCCACGTCCGCCTCGGTGAGCACGGCGGCCGACGTGAGCGCGATGTGCGTGTCGTTCCAGGCGAAGCAGGTCCGCCCGATCCGGTGGAGCTTCTGCTGGAGGTCGAACGCGACGAACGCGCTGGCCCCGAACCCGTAGACGTCGACCCGGCCCGCGCCCGCGACCGCCTCGACCACCGCTTCGAGCGTCTCCACGTTCAGCTGCTCGGCGGTCTCCTCGACCGCGCGGGCGTCCGCGAACGCCACCTTGCCCACGACCTGGCGCAGGTCGTCGCCGGGGCCGATGTCGCCGCCGAGGTCCCGGTCGGGGCGCATGGACGTGCGGGCCGTGTCGGCGGCCAGCGCTATGCGCAGCTCCGGGTACCCGCCGACGCCGATCGCCTTGCAGAACCGGGTCACCGTCGTCTCGCTGGTGCCCGCGGCCTCGGCGACCTCGGTGATGCTGCGGTGGGCGACGGTCGCCGGGTTGTCCAGCACGACCTTGGCGACCCGTTGCTCGGCCCGGGCCAGACCGGGCAGGAGCGAACGGATCTTGACCAGGGGACTGGAGTCGGCGGAACTTTCGGTGGACACGTGGGAAACTTACTAACCGCTCAACTCATGGTCAACGCGGGGTCGGGGTAACTCACCCCAACCGTGACCCAATCGCACCGCTTGGCGGGATCGGCCGGACCGAATGTCACTAACGGTCCGCGGCCCGCCACCCTTCGGGGTGCATTCCCGCTGGTTCGCGCTCCGCGTCCAGCGCCACGCCCCGCTCGTCGGTCACGCGGACGGCGTCCACGTACACGCCGCGGCCGCCGTAGCCCGTGCCGCGCACGTACCGCCAGCGGAACTTCGTCGCCGACTCCGTGTCGACCTCGACCTTCGTCCAACGCCGCTCCCCGTAACCGGCCAACACCCGGACCTCGCGCCAGGTGGACCCGTCGCCGGTCGCCTCGACCACGACCCGGTCGCCCGGGTCGAGGTCGACGAAGGCCCAGAACGACAGCCTCTGCCGCTCGGCGCGCTGCGGGAGCTCACGCGTGGTCAACGTGCCGCCGGCCGTTTCCGGCGTCCACGCCGTGCCGTGCCGCGGGCGCACCGCCAGGGCCTTCGCCAGGCCGTCGGCCGCCACGCGCCGCGCCGGGTTGATCGAGCCCCAGTTCCGGCTCGGGTGCACGCGGTTGGTCAGCAGGATCGCGATCGACCTCGACAACGGGTCCAGCACCAGCGTGGTGCCCGTGTAGCCGGTGTGCCCGGCGGCCCTCGGCGACGTCAGCGCGCCCATGTACCAGCGCTGGTCCAGCTCGAAGCCGAGGCCGTGCGAGTTGCCCGGGAACGCCTGGTTGAAGTCGGTGAGCATCAGCTCGACGGTGTCCTCGCGCAGGATCCGGGCGCCCGCGTACGCGCCGCCGTTGAGGATCGCCTGGCCGAGCACGGCCAGCTCCCGCGCGGTGGAGAACACGCCGGCGTGGCCCGCGACGCCGCCCAGCGACCAGGCGTTCTCGTCGTGCACGGTGCCGCGGATGATGCCCCGGCCCGCCTGGTACTCGGTGGCCGCGATCCGGTCCAGCTTGGCCGCCGGCGGGTTGTAGCCGGTGTCCACCAGGCCCAGCGGTTGCGTGATGTCCTCGCGGACGAGCTGGTCGAGGGTCTTGCCCGACCACTTCTGGACCAGCACGCCGAGCGTGATCAGGTTCAGGTCCGAGTACAGGTACTTCGTGCCGGGCGGGCTGCTCGGCGTCGTGTCCATCACGGCCTTGAGCCGCGACGGGACGTCCGGGTACTGCGACCACAGCGGCAGCCACGCCACCAGGCCCGAGGTGTGGGTGAGCAGCTGCCGGACGGTGATGGACTCCTTGCCGTTGACGCCGAACTCCGGCAGGTGGCGGGCCACCGGGTCGTCCAGCCCGAACCGGCCCAGCTCGTGCTGCCGCATCACCACGACCGAGGTGAACAGCTTGGAGATCGACGCCAGGTCGAAGATCGTGTCGGGCGCCATCGGCACGCGCTGGTCCTCGGGCAGCTCGGTGCCGGCGGCGTCGCCGTAGCGGACCGCCCAGCCCGTCGGCTCGTGGGTGACCACGACGCCGTCGTGCGCGAACAGCGTGACGGCGCCCGCGAACAGCGGGTGGCCGGTCGCGTCCGGCACGGTGTACCGCTCGATCTGCGCCAGTGCGGCGTCCAGCGGCGCCGGGTCGAGTCCCACGTGCTGCGGGGTACCCGTTCGCAGCACGCTGTGCGACCAGTCGTCGTGCGGCTGGTCGAAGCGGGCCTCCCGGCCGCCGGCGTGCGCCGGCGCGGTGACGCCGAGGGTCATGGTGGTCGCGATCAGCAGGGCAGGGATGCGCATCGCTGTCTCCCTCTACCGGTAGCGCAGGTACGGCCGGCGGGTGGCGTCGAACGCGGCCAGCTCATCGGCCCAGGCGCCGACGACCTCGTCGGTGCCGGCGCCCGCGTCGACCATGCGGCGCAGCCGGTCCGAGCCGCTGAGCTTGTCGATGTAGAGGTCCGGCCGCCACGCGAAGACCTCGGGGTAGCGGGACCTCGCCGTGACGATCATGGCGACGGCCGTGCGGGGCGCGTCGAAGCCGTGCGGGTCGGTGAGGTGCAGGGCGACACCGCCGCACAGCTTGTTGGCGAACTTGTTGAACGTGGGCGTGAAGTAGGTCTCGCGGAACCGGACGCCCGGCAGCCCCAGCGCGTTGAGGTCCTCGGCCCACCGCCAGTCCAGGCCCGGCGCGCCGATGGTCTCGAACGGGCGGGTGGTGCCGCGGCCCTCGGAGAACACGAGCCCCTCGAACAGGCACGTGCCGGGGTAGACCAGGGCGGTGTCGTGCGTGGGGACGTTCGGGCTCGGCGGCACCCACGGCACGCCGGAGTGCAGGTCGTCCCGCTTCCAGCCCTTCACGTCGACCACTTCGAGGCTCGACACCCGGCCGCCGTCGGTGGGCAGGAACTCGCCGTCGAACAGCCGCGCCAGCTCGCCGATCGTCATGCCGTGCTGCTGGGCGATCGGCTTGCGGCCGACGAACGTCGCGTAGGCCGGGTCGAGCTGCGGGCCGCGGGCCGTGCCGCCGACCGGGTTGGGCCGGTCGAGCACGACGAACCGCACGCCGGTCGCGGCGGCGGCCTGCATGACCGCGTACATCGTCCAGATGTAGGTGTAGAAGCGCGCGCCGATGTCGGCGATGTCGAACACGAGCGTGTCGACACCCGCCTTGGTGATCATCTCGGCGATCTTGGCGGTGCTCGCGCCGTAGGTGTCGTAGACCGGGATGCCGGTGCGCGGGTCGAGGTAGCTCCCCTCCGAGCCGCCCGCCTGCGCCGTGCCGCGGAAGCCGTGCTCCGGGCCGAACGCGGCCAGCGGCCTCACCCCGGCGGCCACCATCGAGTCGACGATGTGGGTGTGGTCGCGCAGCACACCGGTCGGGTTGGTGACCACGCCGAGCCGGCTGCCGGCGAAGCGCCGCCAGCCGTCCTCGGCCAGCTGCTCGGCCCCGGTCCTGACCGGGCGCGGCCGGTCGGGGTGCTCGGGGGCGAGGTCGAAGGCGCCGAGCGCGGGCACGGCGAGGGCGCCCGCGCCGGCGGCGAGGAAGTGCCTGCGGTCCATGTCGCTCACCACTCCAAGCCGTGGCCGAAGGGGTACGGGGTCGGTCCGGGCACCTCGACCGGCAGCTTGCCGACGGGGCCCACCTCACCGGTGATCACCCTGGCCAGCGCCTCCATCGACACCGCGCCGTAGGAGTAGGTCGCCAGCCACGTCGGCGCGGCCGTGTGCGCCACGTCGTACGGGTTCTGCACGGCGACCGCGATCACCGGCTTGCCGGTGGCCAGCAGGCTGGTCAGCAGGGTCTGCTGCGCGGGTTGGCGCGACAGCCCGTTGGTGAGCACGACGACCACGTCGGCGTTGCCCGCGGCCTGGACGGCGGCCGTGACCTGGGCCTGGGTCGGCGCGCTGCCGGTGGGCAGCGCGGTGCCGCCGAGCACGCCCGCCAGGGTGCGGGTCGTCGTCTCGCCCCAGCCCGTGACCAGGGCGGCGGTCGGCTTCGCGGCCAGGGGCAGGACGCCCGCGTCGTTGCGCACGGCGGTGACCGTGCGGTCGG
Source organism: Saccharothrix sp. 6-C (assembly GCF_016695385.1). Classification (NCBI taxonomy): domain Bacteria; kingdom Bacillati; phylum Actinomycetota; class Actinomycetes; order Pseudonocardiales; family Pseudonocardiaceae; genus Saccharothrix; species Saccharothrix sp. 6-C. The sequence continues at coordinate 8,738,964 of NZ_CP064192.1, forward strand.
TGATCGCCTCGGCGGCGGCGAGGTGCTCGGCCGGGCCGACCGCCGAGTCGACCGCGTCCACGTCCGCGGGCGGGCTCGTGATCATGCCGCGCAGGACCTTCATCCGCAGGATCCGCAGCACGCTCCGGTCGACGCGCCGCTCGCTGAGCTCACCGCTGCGCACGGCCGCCAGCACGCTGTTCACCGCCAGTTCGAGGTTCACCGGCATGAGGAGCTGGTCGACGCCCGCCTTGAGTGCCAGCACGGGGATCTCGGCGTCGCTGTGCAGCTGCCGCACCCCCGCCATGGCCAGCGAGTCGGTGATGACCACGCCGTCGTAGCCCAGGTTCTCGCGCAGCAGGTCGAGCGCGGGCTTGGACAACGTCGCCGGCTCGCCCGACGGGTCGATCTTCGGCATCTGGATGTGCGCGGTCATCACCGAGTCCACGCCCGCCGCGATGGCGGCCCGGAACGGCGGCGCGTCCACCTCGCTCCACTCCGCCTCGGTGCGGTCGACCGTCGGCAGCGTCGAGTGGCTGTCGGTGTCGGTGTCGCCGTGGCCGGGGAAGTGCTTGGCGGTCGCGCTGACGGTGTGCCGGGCCAGGAACCGGCCCTGGTAGCCGCGCACCTGGGCGGCGGTCAGCTCCGCCGTGAGCGCCGGGTCGCTGGAGTAGGAGCGCACGCCGATGACCGGGTTCGCCGGGTTGGAGTTGACGTCCGCGTCCGGCGCGAAGTTCTGGGTGATGCCCATGGCGCGCAGCTCGCGGGCGGTGATGCGGGCGGCGCGCTCGGCGTTCTCCGCGCTGCGGCCCGCGCCGAGGGCCATGTTCCCGGGGAACTGGGTGGCGGGCGCGCCGATGCGGGTGACGATGCCCATCTCCTGGTCCGTGGCGATCGCGGGAGGGATGCGGCTCGCCCGGCGCAGGCCGTTGGAGAGCGCGGCGATCTGCCGCGGGGTGTCGATGTTGTCGTAGCTGGAGTTGTTGAAGTAGACGACACCGCCCGGCTGGAACTTGGCCACCACCTCGGCCGGGGTGGCGACGCCGAAGTCGCGCAGGTTGCCGGGGTGGGCCTCGTCCGGGGACTGGCCGTGCAGGTAGGTGACGAACAGCTGGCCGACCTTCTGCTCCAGCGACATGCCGCGGACCAGGGCGGTGAGGTGCTGCGCCTGGTCCGGGGCGGTGTGCGCCGGTGCGGCCGTGGCCGGGGACGTCACTGCGGAAGCCGCGGCCACGGCGACGGCGACGAGCGGACGGAGCACTGCGGCCTCCCCACTGGGAATCTCTCACCACAACGTGGTGCAATCGGCAAGTTACCCACGTCACAGAGGCGGGTCAACGGGTCGCGTTGTGTGGCCATTGTGGGTAGGGGCACCGACAGATTCAGGGGTTTGCCGCGTCACTCGTTCGGGCACTTGTTCGGGGAGTCGCGCTTTCGGGGCAGGAAGCAGCGGTGCAGAAAGACGGTGGGGCCCCTCGGGCGAGGGGCCCCACCGTCGTCAGCGCGGGCTTCTGAGTTACCAAGCGTGCAACTCGTGTCGTACCGACCTGGCCTCGGCGTCCGGCGTCCCGGTACGCAGGCCCTAGACGACAAGCCTCCCGCGGCGTGCTGCGCGTGGGTGTCTCGAAGTCCGCGCACGGAGCTCTGCCGGGGTGGACGCCGCTTCTCTTCCGCTTCGTCCCTGGCCGACCCGAGGTCCGCACTTCCTTTGTAGTGCGTGTCCGGCGTCACAGCAAGGGCTCGATGGGGTGCACCGGTCAAGCGACGTTCAGTAGCGGAAAGGCTTTCGTGACAGTGATTCCGACGTGCTCGGGGCCACTGGTACCGCTGTCCGGGGCACGTCGGGGTGAACTAGCTCCGGCGCCGCCTGCGCAGGCCGTACCAAGCCACGCCCGCGGCCGTCGCGGCGCCCAACCCGATCGCGGTCACGGCGACCGCGGCGCCGGACGGGCGGGGGATGCGGGCCCGCAGCGACACGGGGTCGGAGAACGTCAGCACCGGCCAGCCGCGCTGGGCGGCGATCCGGCGCAGCGCGCGGTCCGGGTTCACCACCGTGGGGTGGCCGACGGCCTCCAGCAGCGGCAGGTCGGTGATCGAGTCGGAGTAGGCGTAGCAACTGCTCAGGTCGTAGTCGTGCTGCTCGGCGAGCTGCTTGACGGCGATCGCCTTGTTCTCGCCGGCGCAGTAGAAGTCGACCTCGCCGGAGTAGCGGCCCTCCGCGACCACCATCCGCGTGCCGACGCTGTGCGTCGCGCCGACCATGGTGGAGATGGGCGCGACCAGTTCCTCGCCCGAAGCGGACACGACGACCACGTCGTGCCCTTCACCCTTGTGGTCGGTGATGAGCTGCGTGGCCTCCTTGTAGACGAGGGGGTCGACGATGTCGTGCAGCGTCTCGTCGACGATCGAGCGCACCTGCTCGACGTCCCAGCCCTCGCAGAGCGCGGTGATGTGCGAGCGCATCCGGTCCATCTGGTCGGCGTCCGCGCCGGCCAGCATGAAGACGAACTGCGCGTAGGCGCTCTTGAGCACCGCACGCCGGTTGATCAGGCCTTCTTGGAAGAACGGCCGGCTGAACGCCAGCGTGCTCGACTTGGCGATGACGGTCTTGTCCAAGTCGAAGAACGCGGCGACCCGACTGCCTTCGGTGGCGTGCTCGGTCACCGCTCAAGCTTAAGCGGGGCGGACTCGTCCGGCCGTCACACCTGATTCGCCACTTTACGAAGCAGGTGTGCCGGTTATCGAAATTTGGTCTCCCTCTAACGAGAAGACACGCAAGACCTTGTCCTGTGGGGATACAGTAGACGGGTCCGGCTCGACCGGACGGGTTCAGTCCGACCCCCCGGGACTGAACCAATGACGACCCCCGTCCCTCCCCCCTGGCGGGGGTCGTCCCATGTCCGGGGTCGGTTCTGCCGGGCCTGCGCGCTGGACCTCCGCGCCCTCGCGCCCCTTCTTGCATCAGACCCCGATCTTCCTGCGCGGCACCGTTCGCGGCCGCCGTTCGCGGGTGCCCGGCACGCCCGGTTGTCCACAGGCCGGCCGGTTGTCCACATGTTGATCATGTGCCGTTGTGTCCTTCCTCACCGCTCGAGACCGTGGAACCCACAGCCCCACCACGGAGAACGAGGAGAGCGGCATGAAGCGAACGGTGGCACTGGTGACCGACGCGGCCCTGGTCGACGAGGTGCTGAACGCGGCGGCGGTCGTCGGCTGCGAGGTGGAGCGCGTGGTCGACGTGACGGCGTTGCGCGGGCGCTGGCAGGGCGCGGCGGCGGTGGTGCTGGACTTCGAGGCCGTCGTCGCCTGCGCGGGTTTCCCGCGCAGATCAGGGGTCCACGTCGTCGGCGCCGGCCCGCCCGGCGCGGAGGTGTGGCGGCGGGCCCTGGCACTGGGCGCGGAGCACGTGTTGGAGCTGCCCGCCGACCAGGAGCGGCTGCGGGCGGTGCTGGCCGACGCCGCCGAGGGCGCGCCGGTCGGCGGGGGCCGGGTGCTGGCGGTCCTCGGCGCCCGCGGCGGGGCCGGGGCGTCGGTGCTGGCGGTGGCGGTGGGCCAGGCCGTGTCCGCGGCGGGTGGTCACGGCCTGCTGGTCGACTGCGACCCGTTGGGCGGCGGCCTGGACCTGACGTTGGGCGCCGAGCGGCAGGAAGGGCTGCGGTGGCCCACTTTGCGGCTGACGGGCGGTCGCGTGCCGGCGGCGGCGCTGCGCACGGCGCTGCCGGGCCGTTCGGGCGGGCGCGGCAGCCTGACCGTGCTGTCCTGCGGCCGGACGGGGCCCGGCCCGGAGCCGGACGCCGTGGTGGCGGTGGTCGAGGCCGGCAGGCGAGCCGGTGGCACGGTCGTGTGCGACGTGCCGCGCCAGCTGACCGACGCCGCCTGCGCCGCCCTGGACCGGGCCGACCTGGCGGTGCTGGTGGTGCCGGCGGACGTGAAGGCGTGCATGGCGGCCAAGACCTTGGTCGATCAGGCGAGCGCGCGGGGCGTGCGGCTGAAGGCGGTGGTCCGCGGCCCGGCACCGGGCGGCCTCACCACGGCACAGGTGGTGGAGGCGATCGACCTCCCGTTGCTGGCCACCATGCGCCCGGAGCCGAGGCTGGCCAGGGCCCTGGACCACGGCCGGTTCCCCCGACCAACCCGAGGCCCGCTCGCCAAAGCCGCCCGCAAAGTCCTGGCAGCCCTGCATGCCGACTGACCACCCCCGCCCACCCCAACGACACCCGTGCCCGTGGCAGGCGACTTACCGTCCTGGCGCCCCACCCAGGCCCGCCCCACCGGGACCTGGGTGCATCGGATCCGCAACCTGCCCGCCGCCGGAACACCCTGGCTCGTACGGCGATCCGGACTCCGCCGCCCGTTGCGGCGGGTCGCCCTCGCGCCTGGTGGCGGGCTGTCCGGTCGCCGGTCTGTTGTGGGTCCTCGTGCTCAGCAACCGGGCGTGTTCCTTCTGGGCACCTGGAACACGCCCACTCAACCTGTTCGCCCGCCCCGCCCGCCGAACGCGTCCTGGCTCGTACGGCGGTTCGCGCCCCACCGTCCTCTGCGAAGGCCGGGCGATGGGCATGGAAACCGTGATGCCCCAGTGGCCGTTGCGGTGCGACGAACCCTGACGGCGTGCCATGACCACTGACAGCAGTGCCGCGTTCCCGGACCTCGACCACCCATCTCGCTCGCCGAGGTGATGTGGCGGGGTGCGGGGTGCCATCACTGCTGGTGGCAGTGACTGTTCTTGACCTCAACCAACCTACCTCGCCCGCGCGATTCGGCTGCTTCTCCTTGCCCTCGGGGCAGAGGAGCGCCGGCCGTCGTGCGGAAGGTGGTTGGGACACAAGTGTTTTCGCGATGGATAGGAGGCGGGTCGTGAGTTGTGATCGTGGACCGGTCGTGCGGCGGCATCCCGGGTTCCGGCCGCCGGCCGGGTTTCGGAGTTGCCGGCCTGTGCCGCTTTCGGAGCTGGTGCTCGCCGAGTTGGCCGCGCCGTTACTCGCCGATCCGGGCGGCGGCCGGCAGGGGTTGGTCGAGGCGGCTCGGGAGGTTCTGGTCGGGCGTCGACGGATCGCGGGGGAGGGTGGCTGTGAACGACCTGGTTGAGCGCGTTCGCCTTCGGCTGGCCAGTGGGCGCGGTGACCTCACGTCCGCTGCGGTCGCGGCGGCTGTGCGCGGTGAGGCCGGCGGGGTGCTCGGCGACGAGGACGTCCAGCGGGCACTCGCCGTGCTGCGGCAGGAGTTCGTCGGGGCCGGGCCGCTCGAACCGTTGTTGCGGGACCCGGACACGACCGACGTCCTCGTCACCCGGCCGGATCAGGTGTGGGTCGACGGCGTCGGCGGGTTGCGGCGGGTCGACGTCGCCTTCCCGGACGAGGCGGCCGTCCGCCGGCTCGCGCAGCGCCTCGCGGTGGCGGCCGGGCGTCGGCTGGACGACGCCGCGCCCTACGTCGACGGGTGGTTGCCCGGCTCGGTGCGGTTGCACGCGGTGTTACCGCCGATCTCGCCGTTCACCTGCCTGTCGTTGCGGGTCCTGCGCCCGGCGGCGCACGACTTGATGACGTTGGAGGCCTGCGGCACGTTCGACCGCTCGGCGGCCGACCTGCTGCGGGCGATCGTGGTCGCCCGGCAGGCCTTCCTGGTCGTCGGCGGCACGGGCTCGGGCAAGACGACCCTCCTGGCCGCCTTACTGGGGTGCGTGCCGCACGACGAACGGGTCGTCTGCGTGGAAGACGCGGGGGAGTTGCAGCCCGACCACCCGCAGGTCGTCCGGCTGCTGGCCCGCGGTCCGAACGTCGAGGGCGCGGGCGAGGTGACCATGCGCGACCTCGTCCGGCAGGCGTTGCGGATGCGGCCCGACCGGATCGTGGTCGGCGAGGTCCGGGGCGCGGAGGTGTGCGAGCTGCTGTCTTCGCTGAACACCGGGCACGACGGTGGCGCGGGGACGTTGCACGCCAACTCGCCGGCCGAGGTACCCGCCCGGCTGGAGGCCCTGGCCGCGCTCGGCGGGCTCGACCGGCACGCCTTGCACAGCCAACTGGCGGCGGCGGTGAAAGTCGTGCTGCACATGCGCCGCGCGGGCGACGGCACGCGGCACCTGGCGGAGATCGGTGTGCTGGAACGGCGGTCCGGTCACCTCGTCGTCCGGCCCGCGTGGCGACGCGACGGCGGTTGGCAAGAAGCCGGCGCGGTCCTCAAAGGCCTGGTGGGTGCCGCATGAGCCTGCTGTTGCTGGCCGCCGCGTTGCTGGTGTTGCCCTCGGCCGAGGCGCGACGGCGGCTTGCCGGACCTCGGCGTCCAAGCCGGTGGAAGTCGGTGAAACCCGATCGGGTGTCGGCGGTCGTGGTGGGACTCGTGCTCGGCTTGCCGGTCGGCGTCGGCGGGGCGCTCGCGGGCGCGTTGCTGGCCGCGACCGTGTGGCGGACTTACCGGGAGACGATCCGACAACGCGACCGGGTGGCGGCGTCCGTCGCGCTCGCCGACGGGTTGAAGGCGTTCGTCGCGGAACTGCGGTCGGGCGCTCACCCGGCCAAGGCGGCGATCGGCGCGGCGGAGGACGCGGAGCCGCCCGCGACCGACGTGCTGCGGGCCGTCGCGGAGGCATCGGCCCGTGGCGGCGACGTCGAGGTGGCGCTCGCCGACTTCCCCGACGCGCACCACCTGGCCAGGGCGTGGCGGCTGTCCGCGGTGCACGGCGTGCCGTTGGCCGACGTGCTGGACGCCGTCCGCCGGGACCTCGACCGGCGCACCGCGTTCGCCGGGCAGGTCCACGCCCGGATGGCCGGTCCGCGGGCCGGCGCGGCGGTGCTCGCCGGGCTGCCGCTCTTCGGCGTGGTGCTCGGCGAACTCGGCGGCGCGGGGCCGTTGGCCGTCCTGTCCGGCACCGCGCCGGGACAGGTGCTGCTGGTCGCCGGCGTGGTCCTGATCTGTGCCGGGTTGCGGTGGAGCGGTCGGCTGACCAGGCAGGTGATCGCATGAACCCGCTGCCGCCGAGCCTGCTGCTGCTCGCCCTGGCGGTCATCGCCTGCCCGGTCCCGACGAGAGCCTCGGCGCGGCTGCGCCCGAGAACCAGGCGAAAACCCGTGCCGAAGGCGGAACCTCCGGACCCGTTCGCCGCGGCGGCGACCTGGGACCTGCTGGCCGCCGCCTTGCGGGCGGGTCTGCCGGTGGCCGGCGCGGTGCGCGCCGTGCTGCCGGGCGTCCCGCCGGGGCCGGCCGAACGCCTCCGCGAGGTGGTCGACCTGCTCACGCTGGGCGCGGACCCGGTGCACGCGTGGGCCAAGGCGCTCGTTCACCCCGACACCGCGCCGCTGGCCAGGGCGGCGCGTCGGACCGCCCGGTCGGGCGCGGCGCTGGCAGGGGCGGCGGCGGACCTGGCCGCGGAGGCGCGGGCCCGGGTGTCCGACCAGGCCGAAGTCCGGGCGCAACGGGCCTCGGTGCTGGTGGCGGGGCCGCTGGCGCTGTGCTTCCTGCCCGCGTTCCTGTGCCTGGGCGTCGTGCCGGTGGTGATCGGCGTCGTCGCCGGCGTGAGCGACAACTGGTAACCGTCCACAATAGACACAAGGAGAGTGGGAGATGTTGGGCGACAGTGGGATGTCGACGGTGGAGTACGCGATCGGCACGCTCGCCGCCGCGGCGCTGGGTCTGCTCCTGTACTCGCTGTTGAGCGGCGACTGGGTGGAAGGCCTCATCCGGGCGCTGCTGGTGCGGGCGTTCACGGTGGACGGGTGAAGCGGCGGGTGCTGGGCGACGACCGGGGCGGGGTGACGGTCGAGGCGGCGGTCGCGGTGTGCGGGCTGGTCGCGGTGCTGGTGCTCGGCGTCGGCGCGGTGATGGCGGTCGTGGCGCAGCTCCGGTGCACGGACGCGGCCCGGGAGGCGGCTCGGCTGGTCGCCCGGGGTGATCCGGGGCGGGTCGACGGCGTGGTCGGGGCGATCGCGCCGGAAGGGGCGCGGTGGGCGGTGCGGAGGGAGGGGGACACGGCGTCGGTGGAGGTCGCCGTTTCGCGGCTGGGTGTCGAGCTGCGGGCACGGGCCTACGCCGTGGTGGAGCCGGGAGTGGGGGTGATCGATAGCTGACGGGTGAGAGGACCGCGGCGACACCGCAGGCGCGGAAAGCACCGCCGGTCCTGGTGGCCGGTGGACGGCCGCGGGGATCGGCATCGGCGGCGGGTCGGTCGACGGCCGCGGCCGGCTGAGCGGACCGCGGGCGGCATCGGCGGGCGCGGGCCGTGGTCGGCGGGCGCTGGTCGGTGGTCGGTGGGCGCTGGCCGGTCGGCCGTGGACGGAGGCCCGTGCGGGGACGGTCTGCGGGCCGTGGACGGCCGAGGTCGCGCGAGGCGGCCGGGCGGACCGCAGTGGTCGACGTCGGTCCCGGCGGTGCGGCGACTGCTGGGCCCGGTGCCGGTCGTGGTGGCCGGTCGGACGCAAGGGCCGCGGCCGTTGCGTGGCGGCCGGGTTCGCTCGGGATTGCCGATGGACTGCCGTGATGGGCGCGGCCGGTGGCCGGCTGCGGTCGGGGCCGGCTGGGGTCGGTGCGGGCGGCGGTTGGAGCGGCGGCGGTCGAGAACCGTGGTCGGCCGCCGGCTGTGGTGGCTGCGGCGGGTCGGCGGCGGTCCCGGTGGTTCAGCGGCGGCTGGGTGGTCGGTAGGTGGCCGTCCAGCGTGGGCGGTGTCGGGTCGGGGACGGGAAGGGGTGGTGATCGGTGGGTGATCGGGGATCGGCGTCCGTCGTGGCGGTGGCGGTGGCGGCGGTGTGGTTCGGGCTGGTGGCGGTCGGTGTGCACGTCGGCGAGGTGGTCGTGGCCAGGCACCGGGTGGGTGCGGCGGCCGATCTCGGGGCGTTGGCGGCGGCCGGGCAGTTGGTCGGTGGGGTCGCGCACGCCTGCGACCGGGCCGAGTGGGTCGTCGAACGGATGGGTGGCCGGCTGGCCTCGTGCCACGTGGAGGGTTGGGAGGTGAGCGTCCACGTCATCGGCGAGGCCGTCACGGTGTTCGGCGCGCCCAGCGCGCGGGCCCGCGCAGGTCCGGCCGAACCGTGACCCCTACCCCACACGACGAACGGTCGTCCGCCGGCGGTGAGCGGACTCACACGACCGCAGATTCGCGGCTTCGCGGTGGGCGGGCGGCCGGCACGCCGTTCTGCCCCCCGCCCCCGGCCCCCGCGCTCGCCGTGCCACAACGACCAGTTGTCGACAAGCGGTTACCAAAACCCCCGGTCATGGCGTTAGTTCAAGTGGTGGCACCGACACGGTGTCGAACAACACGCGACACGGTGTCGTGACCGGAACGCAGGAGGCGAACGAAAGATGGAGTGGTCGGATAGCTGGCGCGGGGCCTTCCGCATCGAGCTGCGCGCTGAGGCGGTCAACCTCGCGTGGCACGGGTGGCCTGTGCTGCCGGGCACCTATCCGGCCGGTGAGCGGTGGGCCGGGCGCGACGGTGTCGAGGACAGCGGGCCGGTCCCGGTGCACGGCGACTGGCAGGAGCGCATCGGCACCGAGGCGGAGCAGGTCGCCACCTGGTGGACGGGCCACTCCTACAGCATCCTGCTGGCCACCGGCCACGGCGTGGACGCCGTCGAGGTGAGCGCCGACCTCGGCCGCCGGGCCGCGGTGGAGCTGCGCGCCGCCGGTGTCCCGGTGCCGATCGTGGCCACCCCGGAGGGCCGCTGGATGTTCCTGGTCGCCTCCGGCGGCACGCCGGTCACCGACCCGGACGTCAAGCACTACGGCCAGGGCGAGTACGTCCCGCTGCCGCCGAGCACGGGCCACGTCGGCGTCGTGCACTGGCGGGTCAAGCCGCAGATCTGCGCGTGGCACCTGCCGCACGTGGACGTGGTCCGGGACGCCCTGCTGCAGGCCGCCGACCGCACCACCGCCTACGGCCTGGTCGCCGCCGACCGGTCCTGACCGACCCGGCCGTGCCGGACGTCGTGGCGTCGTCTCTCCCCGACCACCCCGAGCACGACGTCCAGCACGGCCACCCCACCCGCCTTGTCCAGCGGATCGTTGCCGTTCCCGCACTTCGGCGACTGCACGCAGGACGGGCACCCGGCCGGACACGCGCAAGCCGCGATGGCCTCCCTAGTAGCGACCAACCACGGGACTACCGCGTCGAACCCGCGGTCGGCGAACCCGGCTCCTCCGGGATGACCGTCGTGCACGAACACCGTCGCCTCCCCGGTGTCCTGGTGCAGCGCGGTCGACACTCCGCCGATGTCCCACCGGTCACAGGTCGCGAACAGCGGTAGCAGGCCGATCGCCGCGTGTTCGGCGGCGTGCAGTGCGCCGGGGACGCGCGCCGGATCCAGACCGGCGCCCCCCGGCGCACTGCCGCCACCCGCGTCGCGCGGCAACGCGACGCCCAGCAGCTCCGCCGACACCGTGTACCAGACCGCCCGCGTCACCAGCGTCTGCGCGGGCAGCGACAGCGGCACCGAGTCGACCACCTGCCCGGACGGCAGTTTCCGCAGGTAGCCGACCACCTGCGAGGTCACCTCGACCTCGCCGAGGCACACGGTCACGCCGTCGAACTCGCGCTTCTCCAGCACCCGCACCACCGAGATGTCCTTGGTGTCACGGGCGGTCGTCGACCAGTCCGGCTTCTCCGCGTGCACCATCGCCAGACCGCTGTCCAGGTCCAGGTGGTCCACCACGTACGACTCGCCCTGGTGCAGGTAGACGGCGCCGGAGTGCACCTGCCAGCACGCCGAACCGGGGTCGACCGTGCCGAGCATCCGCCCCGAGTCGGCCTCCACCACGACGACCTGCTCGCCGCCGGACCCGCGGATGTCCACCGACGAGTGCGGCCGGTCGTGCGAGGTCCAGTACCAGCCGTTCGGCCGCCGCCGCAGCACCCGCCGCGCCACCATGTCCTCCACCACGGCCAGCGCCGCGTCACCGCCGAACGAGTCCAGCGACTCCGGCGTCAGCGGCAGCTCGGCGGCGGCGCACGCCAACTGCGGCTCCAGCACGTACGGGTTCGCGGGGTCCAGCACCGTCGCCTCGACCGGCTTGTCCAGCACCGCCGACGGGTTGTGCACCAGGTAGGTGTCCAGCGGGTCGTCCCGCGCCACGAACACCACCAGCGCGTCGCTGTCCTCGGTCCGCCCCGCCCGCCCGGCCTGCTGCCAGAACGACGCCAGCGTGCCCGGGAAACCGGCGACCACCACGGCGTCCAACCCGACGATGTCCACGCCGAGCTCCAACGCGTTCGTCGTCGCCACGCCCAGCAGCTCGCCCGACGACACCGCCCGCTCCAACGCCCGCCGCTCCTCCGGCAGGTACCCGCCCCGGTAGGCGGCCACCCGCGCCGCCAACGACGGGTCGACCTCCGACAGCACCCTCCGCGCGCCCAACGCGGTCAGCTCCGCGCCCACCCGCGACCGCACGAACGCCAACGACCGCGCGCCCTCCACCACCAGGTCGGCCAGGATGCGCGCCGTCTCCGCGCCCGCCGACCGCCGCACCGGCGCGCCGTTCTCGCCTTCCAGGTCGTCCAGCAGCGGCGGCTCCCACAGCGCCACCGTCCGCCCCGCGCGCGGCGACCCGTCCTCCGTCACCGCCTCGCACGGCGCGCCGATCAGCGCCTCCGCCGACGCCGCCGGGTCGGCCACCGTCGCCGACGCCAGCACGAACACCGGGTCCGCGCCGTACCGCTGCGCGACCCGCCGCAGCCGCCGCAGCAGCAGCGCCACGTGCGAGCCGAAAACACCCCTGTACGTGTGACATTCGTCGACCACCACGTACGACAGCCGGCGCAGGAACCTGATCCACCGGGCGTGGTTGGGCAGCACGCCCCGGTGCAGCATGTCCGGGTTGCTGAACACCCAGTTGGCGTGCGCCCGCACCCAATCGCGTTCGGCCATCGGCGTGTCCCCGTCGAACGACGCCGCGCGGACGCCCGACACGCCCAAACCGCTCACCGATCTCAACTGGTCCGCGCCCAGCGCCTTCGTGGGCGAGAGGTACAGGGCTGTTGCCTTCGGATCAACTGTCAACGCGCTCAGGACCGGCAATTGGTACGCCAGCGATTTCCCGGACGCGGTGCCCGTCGCCACCACGACGTGTGATCCGGACCACGCATGGGTCGCCGCTTCGGCCTGGTGCCGCCACGGCTGCGTCACACCCCGATCCACCAGCGCGGACACCACTTCCGGTGGCGTCCACGACGGCCACGGGACGGGCTGCGCGGGGCGCGGCGGCTGCTCCTCGGTGTGCGTCAACGGCGATTCGCCCGCCGGAACCCCGGCGAGGACCCGGTCCAGCAAACGACGTCCCTGGTTCGCCACGGGGCGCAGCTTCGCACATCCGACGGACTTCCGGACCGTACCTCTGCAGATAACGGTGTGTGTACGGATCGGGACGCGTTGTTGCCTGGTTGCGCACTATGAATAGACTCCGCCGCTATCGCATCCAATGAGGGGTGCATCACGTTGTGTCGGGGCTGACAGTCGCGTGAGTGACCCGCCTCACATCAGCGGGGTGGCCCTGACATTGGGCTTGGAAAACTCACCAGGAGGACGGATGTCCCGGCAATTCCTCGCGGAGGGCCTAGAGCTCTCCGGAGGTGATCGCGGCCTCGTGGCCGTGGTCGCCGTGGTCGCCCTGGCTGCCCTGGCCGTGGGCTACGTGCTGCTCCGGGAGGTGCTGGCCGCGGGCCAGGGCACCTCCAAGATGCAGGACATCGCCAAGGCGGTCCAAGAGGGCGCAGCGGCCTACCTCAACCGGCAGTTCCGAACGCTCGGCATCTTCGTCGTCATCGTGTTCGTGCTGCTGTTCGCGCTTCCCGCCGAGGACATCGGCGAACGGATCGGCAGGTCGCTGTTCTTCCTCGTCGGCGCCGGCTTCTCCGCCGTCATCGGCTACCTCGGCATGTGGCTGTCGACCCGCGCGAACGTGCGCGTCGCCGCCGCCGCCAAGGAGGCGGGCGGCCGGGAGAAGGCCATGCGGATCGCGTTCCGCACCGGCGGCGTGGTCGGCATGTTCACCGTCGGCCTGGGCCTGTTCGGCGCGGCGCTGGTCGTGTTCGTCTACGTCGGCCAGGCGCCCCGCGTGCTGGAGGGCTTCGGCTTCGGCGCGGCCCTGCTCGCCATGTTCATGCGGGTCGGCGGCGGCATCTTCACCAAGGCCGCCGACGTCGGCGCGGACCTGGTCGGCAAGGTCGAGCAGGGCATCCCCGAGGACGACCCGCGCAACGCCGCGACCATCGCGGACAACGTGGGCGACAACGTCGGCGACTGCGCCGGCATGGCGGCGGACCTGTTCGAGTCCTACGCCGTCACCCTGGTCGCGTCGCTGATCCTGGGCACGGCCGCGTTCGGCGCGAAGGGCCTGCTGTTCCCGCTGATCGTGCCCGCGATCGGCGTGCTCACGGCGGTCATCGGCGTCTACATCACCAGCGCCCGCACCGGCGAGAACGGCCTCACCGCGATCAACCGCTCGTTCTACATCTCGGCGGTCATCTCGGCGGTGCTGTGCACGGTCGCGGCGTTCCTGTTCCTGCCCAGCTCGTTCGCGGGCCTCGCCGGCGTGTCCGAGGAGATCGCGGGCACGCCGGGCAACCCGGCCCTGATCGCGGCCGTCGCGGTGATCATCGGCATCGTGCTGGCGGGCGTCATCCTGTGGCTGACCGGCTACTTCACCGGCACCGAGCACAAGCCGGTCAAGGAGGTCGGCCGCACCTCGCTCACCGGCGCGGCGACCGTCATCCTGTCCGGCATCTCGGTCGGCTTCGAGTCGGCGGTCTACACCGCGCTGGTCATCGGCGGCGCGGTCTACGGCGCGTTCCTGCTGTCCGGCTCGGTGGTCGTGGCGCTGTTCGCGGTCGCGCTGGCCGGCTGCGGCCTGCTGACCACGGTCGGCGTCATCGTGGCCATGGACACCTTCGGCCCCGTCTCCGACAACGCGCAGGGCATCGCTGAGATGTCCGGCGACGTGGACGGCGAGGGCGCGCAGATCCTCACCGAGCTCGACGCGGTGGGCAACACGACCAAGGCCATCACCAAGGGCATCGCGATCGCCACCGCCGTGCTGGCGGCGACCGCGCTGTTCGGCTCCTACAAGGACGCGATCGAGCAGGCGCTGCGGGACGTGCAGGTGGGCATCGGCGAGGTGCCGATCTCGTTCACCAACGTGGTGTTCAGCCCGAACGTGCTGGTCGGCCTCATCATCGGCGCGGCCGTCGTGTTCATGTTCTCCGGTCTCGCGGTGAACGCGGTGACCCGCGCGGCGGGCGCGATCGTGTTCGAGGTGCGCCGCCAGTTCCGCGACAACCCCGGGATCATGGACGGCACGGTGAAGCCGGAGTACGGCCGGGTCGTCGACATCTGCACGAGGGACTCGCTGCGCGAGTTGGCCACCCCCGGCCTCCTCGCGGTGCTGGCGCCGATCGCGGTCGGCTTCGGCCTCGGCGTCGGCCCGCTGGCCGGCTACCTGGCGGGCGCGATCGCCACCGGCACGCTGATGGCGGTGTTCCTGGCCAACTCCGGTGGCGCCTGGGACAACGCGAAGAAGCTGGTCGAGGACGGCAACCACGGCGGCAAGGGCTCCGACGCCCACGCCGCCACCGTCATCGGCGACACCGTCGGCGACCCGTTCAAGGACACCGCCGGTCCGGCCATCAACCCGCTGATCAAGGTGATGAACCTGGTCTCGGTGCTGATCGCGCCCGCGATCGTCGGGTTCTCCGTCGGCTCCGGCGAGTCGGCGGGCATCCGGTACGCGATCGCGATCGTGGCGGTCGTGGTCATCGTGGGCGCCGTGGTCGTGTCCAAGCGGCGCGGCACGGCGATCTCGGACACCCCGGCGGAGGTCACCACCTCCGCGTGACGGTCGGACGGGGCGGGGCGCCGGCGGTTCGCGGCGCCCCGCCCTTCCACGTCCGGGTGGGCCGGGTGGGCGCGCCCGGATGGGGGCACACTGTCCGGTATCGCCGAGAACCGCGGTCGCGCACAACGAGGGGGAACACCCTGATGAGACTTCTGCCGCTGGTCGCCGCGACCGCCCTGGTCGTGGCGGTCGCCGGGTGCGGGTCCGGGGGCGACTCCGCCACACCCACGTCGTCGTCCGAGTCGCCGTCCGACACGGCGGCGGTGGCGTACATGGACAAGGTGTGCACGGCGGCGTCCTCGTTCGCCACGGTGCAGAAGACACCGCCGCAGCTGGACGCGAACGACCCGGCGAAGCTGAAGGCCGACATGGGCGCGTACATGGGCCAGATGGCCGACGCGTTCACCCAGACCGCGACCAAGCTGCGCGGCGTTGGTCCGTCGCCGGTGGCGGGCGGTGACGAGCAGGTGGAGCAGATGGCGGTGACGTTCACCGGCATCGCGAAGAACTTCACCGACGCCAAGGCGGCCATCGAGGCGGCGGACGCCAACGACCCGGTCGGCGGGTTGCAGGCCGCCGGCGAGGCCATCACCAGGCTGG
The DNA here is from genome assembly GCF_016695385.1 of Saccharothrix sp. 6-C. Lineage (NCBI taxonomy): Bacteria > Bacillati > Actinomycetota > Actinomycetes > Pseudonocardiales > Pseudonocardiaceae > Saccharothrix > Saccharothrix sp. 6-C. The sequence continues at coordinate 8,754,354 of NZ_CP064192.1, forward strand.
ACGACTTCGTCGCGCCGCTGAAGCAGCTGGAGGCGTCGCCGGAGCTGTCGGCGGCGGCCGAGAAGGCGGCGGCCTGCCAGGACCTGCGGACGCTGAGGCCGTCGGAACCCGTCACACCGACTTCGTAGTAGGTTGCCCCCTCACCTTTTTCCGATTTGGGGGCATTCTGTGAAGCACCGTGTCGCGCTCGCCGGCGTGTTCGCCGCTGTTCTGGTCACGTCCGCGTGCGGTGGTGGCGGCTCGTCGGCGTCCTCCACGTCAGGGTCGACGGCGACCACCACGACCACCACCGCCGCCGCGGACGCCGACCCGGTCAAGTGGACCGGGACGTTCTGCGAGGGCATCTCGCCCACCATCGAGGGCGTGCTGACCCTGCTGAAGACGATGTTCGAGGGCGGCGCGGAGGACCCGGCCGTGCAGAAGACCGCGCTGCTCGACTACAGCTCCAAGGCGGGCAAGTCGCTGAGCGAGGCGGGCGAGAAGCTGGACGACCTCGGCGCGCCGTCGCCCGAGAGCCAGGAGCTGCACGACGAGCTGGTCAAGTTCTTCACCGACTCGGGCAAGACGCTGACCCAGGTCAACACCGAGCTGGCGGCGCTGGACCCGGCCGACCCCGAGTTCGCCACCAAGCTGGAGCAGCTCGGCGGCGACCAGGCGGACCCGTCCAAGCTCCAGGAGCAGATCAAGAAGCTCCAGGACGACCCGAAGCTCGGCCCGGCGTTCAAGCAGGCGCCCGAGTGCGTCGCGATGTCGGAGACGCTGAAGAGCCTCGGCAGCTGACACCGCTGGGACGGGTGGGACCGTTGGGGTAGGTGGTTCAGCCCTTCGGAGACTGGCCGTGGTCGAACGTGTGTTCTACGCTGCCTGTCCGTGGGGCAATTGTCCTTCTACTCGGCCGAGGCGAGACAGCCTTGCGTCGGTGACCTGGCGGGCCTGCTGTGCGGGCCCGGCCGGGCGCTGGGCTTCGCCCGTGGGCGCGCGGCCCGGGTGTCGGTGGGTCTCGACACCCGGGACCGGGCCGCCGCGGTTGAGGCGGCGCTGGCCGAGCGGGGCGTGCAGGCCCGGGTCGAGCAGGTCCGGGCGGAGCGGCCCCGGGTCGCCGAGGACGGACCCGCCGAGGCCGGGTCGGAGCCGGCGGGGCCCGCCGGGATCGAGGTCGTCCCGGACGAGCCCGCGACCCGGCCCGCCGACGACGAGCCGGTGGCCGAGTCACCCGGCGAACCGCCCGACGAGCCGCTGGACGAACCCCCGGACGACCTGGACGAGCCCTTGCACGACCTGGATGACCTGGACGACCTCGACGACCTGGGGGAACCCCTGGACGAGCCGGTGGACGACGACCCGGACGGGTTCGCCCCGGTGGTGATCGGGTCGGGCCGGCGTGGGCCGGCCGCCGCCGAACCCGAGACCGAGCCCGAGCCGCGGACCGAGGCCGAGCCGGGGGCCGTCGAGGCGGGGACCGGGACCGAGGCGGGGGCCGTCGAGGCGGCCGAACCGGTGGTCACCGAGTCGTGGCAGGTCACGACGGCGTTCCGCACCGACCTGGCCGGGTTGGCGGCGCAGTGGTTCGACGGCGACCGCAAGGTCGTCCCACCCGACTTCACCCTCGACGGCGCGGCCCTGCGGCTGTGGGCGCTCGCGTCCGGCCGGTGGGTCGAGTCCGGCTCCGGGTACCTCCTGGGCCTCGACCCCGAGGCGCCCGACACGCACGAAGCGTTGCGAAAAGCATTGGCCACGTCGGGTCTGCCCTCGACACTCTTGATCGGCAAGACCGGGGGACCCGCGCTGCGCGTCGTCGGCAGACGGCGGCTCGAACGGCTCGCCGAGCTGGTCGGACGCGCGCCGAGGGGCGTCGCGGAACGCACCTGGCCGGCCGCGTAGCGCGTCCTCCTGGCGGAGGATCCGCCACAGTTGTGTCACCCTGTCCCGACCAGGGCTGCCCAGCGGCGACAAAGGACAGTGCACACTGGCGGGTCGGGACACAGTGTTCGAAGAGAGCGGGACGGCGTGGCTGGATCGACACGGGCGAGGAAGACAAACGGGGGATCAGCGAGCGGCAACCGGCGGTTGGTGATCGTCGAGTCGCCCACGAAGGCGCGGAAGATCGCGTCCTACCTCGGCAGCGACTTCGTCGTGGAGTCATCCAAGGGGCACATCCGGGACCTGCCCCGCGGCGCGGCCGACGTGCCCGCGAAGTACAAGGGCATGCCGTGGGCCCGGCTCGGGGTCGACGTCGACCACGGCTTCGAACCGCTGTACGTCGTCACGCCGGACAAGAAGGCGACCGTCGCCGAGCTGAAAGAGCTGCTCAAGGACGTCGACGAGCTGTACCTCGCGACAGACGGCGACCGCGAGGGCGAGGCCATCGCCTGGCACCTGCTCGACACGCTGAAGCCGAAGGTCCCGGTTCGGCGGATGGTGTTCCACGAGATCACCGAGCCCGCGATCCTCGCCGCCGCCGCGAACCCCCGCGACCTGGACCAGGACCTGGTCGACGCCCAGGAGACCCGCCGCATCCTCGACCGCCTCTACGGCTACGAGGTCAGCCCGGTGCTCTGGAAGAAGGTCATGCCGAAGCTCTCGGCGGGCCGCGTGCAGTCCGTGGCGACCCGGATCGTGGTCGAGCGGGAGCGCGAGCGGATGAAGTTCGTGACCGCCTCCTACTGGGACGTCTCGGCGACCATGGACGCGGGCGAGGACGCCGCGCCGCGCACGTTCGGCGCCCGGCTGGTCGCGGTCGACGGCACGCGCCTGGCCACGGGCCGCGACTTCGGCCCCGACGGCAGGCTCAAGGCCGGGCCGACCGAGGTGCGCATGCTGGACGAGGCGCAGGCCAGGGCCATCGCGGACGGCCTGGTCAACGCCTCGATGACGGTCTCCTCGGTCGAGGAGAAGCCGTACACGCGCAAGCCGTACGCGCCGTTCATGACCTCCACGTTGCAGCAGGAGGCGGGCCGCAAGCTGCGCTTCTCCGCGGACCGCGCCATGCGCACCGCGCAGAAGCTGTACGAGAACGGCTACATCACCTACATGCGCACCGACAGCACGACGCTGTCGGAGACCGCGATCGCGGCGGCGCGGGCGCAGGCCACCGAGCTGTACGGCTCGCAGTTCGTGTCCAAGGAGCCCCGCCAGTACACCCGCAAGGTCAAGAACGCGCAGGAGGCCCACGAGGCGATCCGCCCCGCCGGCGAGGTGTTCCGCACCCCCGGCCAGGTGGCCCGCGAGCTGGAGTCGGACGAGTTCAAGCTCTACGAGCTGATCTGGCAGCGCACGATCGCCTCCCAGATGGCCGACGCGCGCGGCAACACGACGTCGGTCCGCATCTCCGGCACGACGACCGGCGGGGAGAACGTCACCTTCGCCGCGTCCGGCCGCACGATCACCTTCGCGGGCTTCCTGAAGGCCTACGTGGAGACGGTCGACTCGGAGGCGGGCGGCGAGTCCGACGACGCCGAGTCGCGGCTGCCGCAGCTGGTCAAGGACCAGGCGCTGCTGGCCGCCGAGCTGTCCGCGGACGGCCACTCGACCAGCCCGCCGCCGCGCTTCACCGAAGCGAGCCTGATCAAGACGATGGAGGAGCTGGGCATCGGCCGGCCCTCCACCTACGCCTCGATCATCAGCACCGTCCAGGACCGCGGCTACGTGTGGAAGAAGGGCTCCGCCCTGGTCCCGTCGTGGGTGGCGTTCGCCGTGGTCGGGCTGCTGGAGCAGCACTTCGGCCGGCTCGTCGACTACGACTTCACCGCCGCGCTGGAGGACGAGCTGGACGGCATCGCCGCCGGCCGCCAGGAGCGGACCACGTGGCTGTCCGGGTTCTACTTCGGCGGCAACGTCGGCCCCGAGTCGTCGGTCGGCCGCTCCGGCGGGCTGAAGAAGCTGGTCGGGTCGAGCGTCGAGGCGATCGACGCCCGCGAGGTCAACTCGATCCCGCTGTTCCCCGACGTGGAGGGCCGCACGGTCTACGTCCGGGTCGGCCGTTACGGGCCCTACCTGGAGCGCGAGGTCGAGGGCGAGGACGGCACGACCAGCGCGCAGCGGGCGAACCTGCCCGACGACCTGCCGCCGGACGAGCTGAACCGCGAGATCGCGGACAGGCTGTTCGCCACGCCGCAGGAGGGCCGCTCGCTGGGCAACGACCCGGTGACCGGGCACGAGATCGTGGCCAAGGAGGGCCGGTTCGGCCCGTACGTGACCGAGGTGCTGCCCGAGGCGCCGGAGGGCGCGAAGAAGGCGCCGAAGCCGCGCACCGGCTCGCTGTTCAAGTCGATGTCGCTGGACGCCGTCACGCTGGACGACGCGCTGAAGCTGCTCTCGCTGCCGCGCGTGGTCGGCAAGGACCCGGAGACCGGCGCGGAGATCACCGCGCAGAACGGCCGCTACGGGCCCTACCTGAAGAAGGGCACCGACTCGCGGTCGCTGACCAGCGAGGACCAGCTGTTCTCGGTCACCCTCGACGAGGCGCTCAAGATCTACGCCGAGCCGAAGAAGCGGGGTCGGGCCGCGGCCGCGCCGCCGTTGAAGGAGCTGGGCGCGGACCCGGTCTCCGGCAAGCCGATGGTGGTCAAGGAGGGCCGGTTCGGCCCGTACGTGACCGACGGCGAGGTCAACGCGTCGCTGCGCAAGTCGGACAGCGTCGAGGGCCTGTCCGACGAGCGGGCGGCCGAGCTGCTGGCCGAGAAGCGGGCCAAGGGTCCGACGACGAAGAAGAAGGCGCCCGCGGCCAAGAAGGCGCCCGCGCGGAAGAAGGCTCCGGCGAAGACGAAGAGCTAGGGGAGGCGGGGCGGTGGACGGCTTAGGCGAAGGTCGTTCCGGCGCGGGTCGGTCCGGCGCGGGCCGGTTCGCGCCCGACGGAACGCAGCCCCCACCGCCCCCTCCGGTGTTCCCGGACGCCCTCGCCGGCCTGGTCACGGGCGAGCGGTTCGTGACGAAGGCCGTGCCGCCGATCGCGCCGCCGCCGCCGGTGCCCGCGCCGCGGCCCGGACCGGCGTACGTCCCGCAGACCCGGCGCGCGTCCTCCCGCGAGCCCGTGCGCGCTGCGGCGCGGCAGGTGACGGGCGAGCCCGCGGCGCACGTGCCGCACCCCGGACTGGCACGTCGGCAGCCGGGCACGGCGTCCCCGCCGCAGGCCGGACCGGCCCGGCGCGAGCCGGGGCACGCGGTCGCCGAGCCGGTGCCGAAGAAGGGCAAGGGCGGCCTGATCGGCTGCCTGGTCCTGCTGGCGGCGCTCAGCGGGCTGCTGTTCAACGTGGTGCGTGAGATCATCGAAGCCGTGGTCGACCTGGTGCGCTGAACTCACTCAGGTCACCCGAACGGCGGATGTGGTCAGACGGGTGAATCGGTCCGGCTACCCTTACTGCCTGCACCATCGGCGGGGGGTGAGCACCATCCAAGACGGCGGCACAGCGGCCTCGACCAGCCACCGGATTCGCAGCGTGTTGGCGATCCGGCCGTTCCGCAGGCTCTGGGGCGTCACCTATCTGTGCAGTGTCGGTGACTGGTTGTCATTGTTGGCCCTGACGGGCCTGGTCACCAAGATGATGGACAGCTACCAGTGGCAGAGCTTCTCGCTCAGCCTGGTCGTGCTGACCCAGCTGCTGCCCGGCATCCTGTTCGCGCCGCTCGGCGGCGTGCTCGCGGACCGGTTCGACCGCCGCAAGATCATGGTGGTCTGCGACCTGCTGCGCGGCGGCCTGTTCATCTCCATCGCGCTGGTCGGCACGGCGTGGTGGCTGTTCATCGCGAACTTCCTGGTCGGCTGCTGCGCGATGCTGTGGATCCCGGCCAAGGACTCGGCCGTGCCGAACCTGCTGCGCCGGCCCGATCAGGTGGAAACGGCCAACCAGCTCGGCCTGGTGATGACCTACGGCATCTCGGTCATCTCCGGCGCGGGCCTGTACTCGATCATCTCCGGCATCCCCGGCTACCTCGGCCTGCAGAACAGCGACCTCGAGTTCCGCATCGCGACCATCGCGGTCATGGTCAACGGCGCGCTGTACGTCACCTCGGCCATCATCGTGGCGACCCGCATCCCGGAGCTGTCCGGCCGGATCGCCGCGGTCAAGCGGACCCGCGAGAACGGCGAGGCGCCCGGCTTCTTCGCCATGCTGCGCGACGGCATGAGGTACGCGGCCCGCACGCCGCTGGTCCGCGGCCTGGTCATCGGCATGATCGGCGCGTTCGCCGCGGCCGGCGCGGTGATCGGCACCGCCACCCCGTACTCCCTGTCGCTGCTGGGCGGCGACTCCGCGTTCGGCCTGCTGTTCGTGGCCGTGTTCGCCGGCCTGGCGCTGGGCATGGCGACCGCGCCCCGGATGGCCCGCCGGCTGCCCTACGACCGGCTGTTCGGCGTGACGATCCTGGTCGCGGGCGTGAGCCTGCTGTTCGTGGCGTTCGCGCCGCACCTGTGGGTGGCGCTGATCGCGGTGGCGTGCGTCGGCGCGTCGGCGGGCATGGCGTTCCTCACCGGTCTGACCATCGTCGGCTCGCAGGTCGAGGACGCGATGCGCGGCCGGACCGTGGCGCTGCTCCAGTCGTTGCTCAAGGTGGTGCTGTTCGCCGCGTCGGCCGCCGCTCCGCTGCTGGTCACGCTGGTGCAGAAGCGCACGGTCACGGTCTTCGGTCACCCGATGGTGGTGGACGGGACGCGGCCGGTGCTGTTCGGCGCGGGCGTGATCGCCGCCCTGCTCGGGCTGATCGCCTACCGCCAGATGGACAACCGGCGCTCCGAGCCGTTCCTGTCGGACCTGCTCGCGGCGCTGCGGGGACGGGCGCGGCGCACCGGCGGCGTGCTGATCGCGGTCGAGGGCGACACCCGCCAGGACACGTCCGTGCAGGCCAGGAGGCTGGCCGAGGCGTTGCGCGAGACCGGCCGCGAGGTCGTGCTGGCCTCCGACCCGGACCTGGACGAGCAGCGGTTGCGCAACCTGCTGTCCACCGCCGACCTGGCCGGGGTGCGCGCGCACGCCCTGGTGGCCGCCGCCGTGCGGGCCGACGTGGTGGAGCGCGAGGTGCGGCCCGCGCTGGACAACGGCGCGCTGGTCGTCATGGAGCGGTACGTCGACAGCCCGTTGGCGCACTTCAGCGCGGCGGGCAGCGTGGAGCCGCGCGAGGTGGAGGGCCTGGTCGACTGGGCCACCGGCAGGCTGCGGCCGGACATGACCGTGCTGCTGGACCGGACGCCGTCGCAGGTCCGGGCCTCCGGCGGCACGCTGGACACCGTCGAGCACCACTGGCGGGTGCAGAAGCTGCTGACCGACATGGCCTCGGCCGACCCGGAGCGGTACGTCGTGGTCGACGCCGACGGCACCGAGGACGAGGTGGCCCACCGGGTGCGGACCGCCGTGCTGCCGCTGCTGGCGCGGCGGACCAGGATGCCGGTCAAGCCGGTGGCGGAGACGCCCTGACGGATCGGTACGGTCGCCGCGTGAACCGTGGTGTGTGGGGCGACGTCGTCGGCCAGCCGGAGGCGGTCGAGGTGCTGTCGGCGGCGGCGGAAGCGGCCGCGTCGATCGTGGCGGGCGGCACGCCGGCCCCGGGCGCGATGACGCACGCGTGGCTGTTCACCGGGCCGCCCGGCTCGGGGCGCTCGGTCGCGGCCAGGGCGTTCGCCGCCGCGTTGCAGTGCGGTGCCGTGGACGACCGGCCGGGCTGCGGCGAGTGCGCCGGGTGCCACACCACGTTGGCCGGCACGCACGCCGACGTGCGGGTCGTCGCGCCCGAGGGCCTGTCGATCTCGGTGGCCGAGATGCGGTCGCTGGTGCAGGTGTCGGCCCGGCGGCCGACGTCCGGGCGGTGGCAGGTGGTGATCATCGCCGACGCCGACCGGCTCACCGAGGGCGCGGCGAACGCGCTGCTCAAGGCGGTGGAGGAACCCCCGGCCCGGACCGTGTTCCTGCTGTGCGCGCCGTCGGACCACCCCGAGGACGTGTCGGTGACCATCCGGTCGCGGTGCCGGATCGTCTCGTTGGCGACCCCGCGCGTCGCGGCCATCGCGTCGGCGCTGGAGCACGAGGGCGTGGCGCCGGAGGTGGCGTCGTGGGCGGCCTCGGTGTGCGGCGGGCACGTGGGCCGGGCGCGGCGGTTGGCCACCGACGAGCAGTCGCGGGCCCGGCGCGAGGCGGTGCTGCGGATCCCGACCGCGTTGCGGCGGCCCGCGGACGTCTTCACGTGCGCCGACCAGCTCGTCTCGGCCGCCGAGGGCGACGCGCAGACCGCGAACGAGGGCCGGGACGTGGCCGAGCGCGAGGCGCTGGAGACCGCCATGGGCGCCGGCGGCACGGGCAAGGGCACGGCCGCCGCGACCCGGGGGGCCAAGGGCGCGCTGAAGGACCTGGAGAAGCGGCAGAAGTCGCGGGCCACCCGGACCCAGCGCGACTCGCTGGACCAGGCGCTGGTCGACCTGGCCGCGTTCTACCGGGACGTGCTGGTGACCTCGACGGGCGCGGCCGCCGTGCTCAACCACCCGGACCGGGCCGAGGACGCGCGCGCGGCGGCGGCGGAGTGGACGCCGGAGTCGACGTTGCGCCGGCTCGAGGCCGTGCTGAGCTGCCGGACCGCGCTGGAGCTGAACGTGAAGCCGCGGATCGCCATCGAGGCCATGCTCACCACCCTCCAGCGGGGCTGACCGGACCGTCCGCCGGGGAAGACGACGGCAGATCCGCGGGGTCGTGGGCGGGCGGCAACGGTGGCATGTGGTCGGCGAATCGCCGGATTCATACGTTCGGGTGATGAAGATCAGACTCGAACCGGAGTCGGTCACCGGCCACTACCGTTGATCGCACAGCCGCGCTCTCGGGAGAGGTCGTCGCCGCATGTCCTGGAACAACGGCCGACGCCGCCACCGGCCGCCGCTGTCGGGCTCGCGCCCGATCGCGTCGCCGGCGCACTCGGACGCCGGGCTGCCGTGGTCGCCCGCGCACCCCGTCCTGGAGGTGCTGCGCGCCCGCCGCGCCGCGGGCAGCAAACCCGGCGCGCGGGACGACGGTCTCAAGGTCGGGCTGGCCATCGAGGGCGGTGGTCTGCGCGGCGTCGTCTCCGGCGCGATGCTCACCGCGGTGGAGGACCTCGGGTTCGCCGACGCGTTCGACGACGTCTACGCGTGCTCGTCCGGCGCGGTCAACGGCGCGTACTTCATCGCCAGGCGCACCTGGTTCCCGCTGTCCATCTACTTCGACGACCTCACCGATCCGGCTTTCCTCGACTTCCGCCGGGTGCTGCGGCGCGAAGGGCCGATGAACCTCGCGTACGTGTTCGAGGAAGTGCTCGTCCGCCGCAAACCGCTGGACTACGCGGCGATCATCGCCGCCGCCCAGCGGCTGCACGTGATGGTGACCGACGTCGACGCGCTCAAGACGCTCGACGTCAGCGATTTCTCCACACCGGACGACGTGCGGGAGGCGCTGCGGGCGAGCACCTGGTTGCCGCTGGCGATCAAGGGCACGACCACGTTCCGGGGACACCGCGCCATCGACGGCGGCGTGCTGCGGTTCCACCCCTTCCGGGCCGCCGTCGAGGACCGCTGCACGCACGTGCTGTCGTTGAGCACCAGGCCGATCGCGCCGCCGAGGACCGGGGTGTCGGTGGTCGACCGGCTGGCCGCGCGCCACCTGGAGCGGATGCGGCCGGGCCTCGGCTCCGGGTTCACCGCCTCGATGGTGCAGTACCTGGCCGAGGACCGGCCGTACCTGGCGCGGAGCCGGCAGTCCCCGGACGCGTCGCCGGCGGTGCTCGACCTCGCGCCGCTGCCCGGCACGCCCGAGGTGAAGCGGCACGAGGTCGACCGGGGCAAGCTGCTCGACGGCGCGCGCTCGGCGTACCGGATGGCCCACCTGGCGTTGGAGGGCGTCGACGCGCAGGTGGTGCCGAGGCTGACGGTGGTGCGATCCGGCGTCGTCCCCGACCCGGGCCCGGCGGCCGGGGAGCCGATGCCGTGAGCGCGGGGTGAGGCGCTACGACGCCGGCGTGCCGCCGTCCGTCACCGGGCGGGCGCGGGTGCGGGGGCGGCGGGTCGGCAGGGCGGCCACCAGGACGACGCCGACCAGCAGCAGGGCGGTGCCCGTCCAGAAGATCGGGACCGTCCGGTACGCCGCGTTCGTGTAGGCGAGCGGCTCGCCCTTCTTCGGCGGCGCGGCCTGCCCGCCGCCACCCGGAGGCGCCTGCGCCGGAGCGCAGACCACGCCGCCGTTCGGGGCCGCCGCGCGCACGACCTGCTCACCCAGGGACACCTGTGCCAGCGCCGACGGCAGGTTCGGCAGACCGAGGGCGTCGGTCGGCAGCAGCTGGAGGTCGAGCAGGCGCGCGGTGGCCCCGAGCATGAAACCCGTGATGGCGGGACCGCCCTGCTGCAACGGGCCGTCGATCACCACGTCCTTCTGGTTGAGCTGGGCGATCTGCAACCGCAGCACACCGATGTCGAGCCTCGGCAGGCCCTCGGCCAGCGCGCCGACCAGCGGCAGCCGCTGCCCCGGCGTGACACCGATCGGGACGTCCAGCTTCGGGTGGGCCGCGTCGAGCGTGCCCAGCTCCCTGCCGCCCTGGCTGACCCGCAGCACGGGCGCGGTGTAGGTGATGCCCGAGGTGGCCCGGTCGCCGGTGGACAGCGCGACCAGCGTCGGCCGGCCGACCACGTCGACGCGGATCTCCGCCGGCGTGCCGGCCAGGAGGCGCACGCTCGCGGCCTGGAGCGTGGACGTCGACCGCACGGCCTTGTTCGGGCTGCCGGGCAGGTCGACCAGCTCCACGGTGGAGTGGGCGCTGAGCGTGTCGGGGAGGCTGAGCAGCGAGCCCTCCGCGCCGGTGTCGGGTGTGCCGGAGAGCAGGCCGCCGAGCCGGCTCAGCGGCGCGGCGAGCTGCTTGACGCCGTCGATCAGGGCCTGCCGGGCGGCGGCGTCGAGCTTCGGCGCGTCCCCGGTGAGCAGGCCGGTGAGGTCGGGCGTGCCGGGCAGGGTCGGGATGGCGTTGAGGACGCTCAGGGACGCGACGGAGGTCTTGGCGTCGGCGAGGGGCCGCACGCACGGGCCCAGCTCGTCGTGCCAGCGGGCGTGCACGCTGCCGTCGAGCAGGCCGACCTTGAGCAGCGCGTCCAGCGGGGTGGCGGGCGGCGTGAGGCCGCCGGTGACGGGCGCGGCGTTGTCCGGCGAGGCGGTCTGCACCAGCGTGCCCGGCGTCTGCGGCGCCCGACCGCCGATCGCGAAGCCGAGCGGTGACGCCTGCGCCACCGACCGCTCGTAGGACAGGAACGCCTCGGTGTTGGCCTGCGCGGAGGCGAGCCCGACGCCGATCTCGGCCGCCGACTGCGCGGGGAGCTGCTCGCCGAAGCCCGGCAGGATCGTGTTCGTCGGCGTCGAGCCGGGCGCGAGCCTGACCACGGCCAGTCCGGTGCCCGCGTCGCCGACCGCGTGCGTCCGGGGCGCCGGTCCGGCGGACACCGGCGGCTGGCCCGGGTCGCGCGGACCGGGCACCGGCGTCGTCACCGGCTGGGCGAGGGCGGGGGCGGCGCAGAGCGTGACCAGCACGACGGCGGCGGGCAGGGCCATCAGGCGCATCTGGTCGGACCTCCAGGACAGCGGCGGTCATCGTGCGGCGCCCGCGTGAGCGACGTCACTTGTTGCTCTAACGACCATCCCCCGGTTCGGTGACGGCGGGGAGGTCGGCTATAGTTGTCGCGTCTCGCCGCCTTAGCTCAGTCGGCCAGAGCGGCTCACTCGTAATGAGCAGGTCATCGGTTCGATTCCGATAGGCGGCTCGGTGGGATGCAGATCAGGCCCGGTCCGGTGTCATCGGACCGGGCCTGACTGCTTGCCCGGGGTGGTCCCGCACCCCGCCGTGGTACTGCGGAGGGTGGATCATGCGAGTCGATCCGTCGCGATTAGCCGAGCGGGACAGGGTCGTCCTCGCGGCGATCGTGGAGTTGCGGGCGGGTGGGACCGACGCGCTGTCCGGTGCCGAGATCGCCGAGCGCGCCGGGCTCGACCCGGCCGCCGCCAAGGCGTCCGCCGGGGCGCTCAGGAGTGCCGGCCTGCTGCGCATGAGGATCACGCGCGGGAGCGCCGGGCTCATCACGTGGCAGGTGTCGGACGTCGACTCGACCGCGGCCGACGAGTGGGCCCTGCCGGAGAAGCTGCCTGGCGTCACGGCGGCAGACCGAGCCGCACCTGATTCGTCGACGGCCGGTGCCGACAAGCCGTTCAAGAAGGTTTGGACGGCCTTCGGGAGTCTCCTCGCCGCCCTCGCCGTCATCGGCGGCGTCTTCGGCCTGCAGAAGGACGTCCGTGAGGAGTTCTTCGGCGAGGAAGCCGTGACCACCCCTTCGTCGGAAGGGGTGCGCGGCCCGCTGGTGACGCCCGGAACCGATGTCACGACTACCACCACCATGACCACGACCCACTCCACGACCTCGTCTCCGCCGCCCAGCCCGGTCGTCGAGGAACTGCTCGTCAGCCCGTTGGGCAGCGCCCGGACGACCGACAGATCCGTGCTGGTCGGCGTGTCGAACGTGTACCACGCGCCGAACTTCGTCAGCGTGCAGATCGGCTTCGGCGACGTCGGGTGCCAGGACACCCTGCGGGCGGGGGAATCCACGGTGCTCGCGCTCGGGTCCGCTGCCTCACCCGGTGCGTGGGTGAAGGTGACGCTGTTGGAGATGCCGCCGGAGCACGCGAACGGCGGCCTGGTGAGGTTCGAGGTGGTCCGATCCGCCGGCCCGGTCCCCGAGGTGCGCAGGTGCTACCGGGGCAGTTGAGCGGCTGCGGTCCTCGGGCGCGGCCACCCGGGTGGCGCCCGCAGGACGGTTACCGCCCGGACGCGTTCTCGTCCGTGGCGTTGCTCCATCGGGGTGACCTTTTCACCATTGGCGTCAGGGGTGGGTCACCGTGTCGTTGCCACCGTGGAGGTGATGGCGATGGTCACGATGGTCGTGCTGACGGTGCTGGCCCTGCCGCTGGCCGTGCTCGCGGCGCGCGTCGGGCGCCGGCGCTGGGTCCGGAGGCGGACCGCGGCGCGGGTCCGGGCCGAGCTGTTCCGGCACTGGGTGATGCTGGACGAGCCGAGCGGACGGCACCTCATCCGGTCCTGACGACCGGCGCCGCGATCCGGGTGATCACGTCGCCGTAGCGGCGGGTCAGCTCGGCCTTCGCCGCCGCGGGCGTGCCCACGACGGCGAAGGCGGCCAGTACCTCGTCGGTGACCGCGGCGGCCATGTCGTCCCACCGCCGCCGCCGGGACAGCTGGTGCAGCTCCTCGTGCAGGTCGCCCCAGCCGTGCAGGTCCAACACCTTGCGGTAGGCGGGCGTCGAGCCGTAGAACGCGATCTGCCGCCGCACCTCCGCCACCCCTTCCTCGTCGCACGCCACCAGCGACGGCCCGCTGATCCCCAGGCCCGCGAGCGGCTTCCCGGCCTTCGCCCGGCCGCGCGCCAGCGCGGGCAGCGTCACCTCCCGCAAGTACCGCTCGGTGGTGAACGAGTGGCACAGGAACCCGTCCGCCACCTCGCCCGCGACCTCGGTCATCAGCTCGCCGACGCCCGCCAGCCACACCTTCGGCGGACCGTGCGGGTTGGGGCCCGGGTCGAAGAACGGCGTCATCAGCGTGTGCGTGTAGAACTCGCCGCGGAACTTCAGCCGCTCCCCGGTGGCCCAGGTGTGCCAGACGGCCCGCAGCGCCAGCACGAACTCGCGCATCCGCGCGGCGGGCCGTGACCACGGCATGCCGAACCTCTTGGTGACGTGCGGTTCCACCTGCGAGCCGAGGCCGAGGTGGAACCGGCCGCCCGACAGCAGTTGCAGGTCGTTGGCCTGCACCGCGGTGCTCATCGGGTTGCGCGCGAACGCCACCGCGATGGCCGTGCCGAGCTCGACGCCGTCGACCAGCCCGGCCACGCGGCCCAGCGCCAGGAACGGGTCGTGCCTGGTCTCGGCCACCCAGAAGCCGTCGCAGCCCTGCTCCCGGGCCGACCGGGCCGCGTCCACCACGGTCAGCGGGTCGTAGTCGATCTCCAGCCGGTCCACCTTCACGGCGCTCGAACCTACTCGCAGGCCACGCCGTCCTTGTCGCGGTCCAGGGCTGCCCGGTAGCCGGGCTGGCCGGCGTAGAGCGGCGCGGCGCCCGCGGCGCGGACGGCGTCGCAGTTCGCGTAGTACGCGCTCGCCGGCTGTTCCGGCCGGGGCGCGGGTGGCGGCGGCTCGTACGTCGGCGCCGGTGCGGGCGGCGGGGGTGGCGGAGGCGGCGGCGCGACGGTGTCCGCGCCGGCGCAGGGCGCGCCCCACAGGCCGAGACCGGCGGCCTTCGCCGCGTCCTGGGCCGAGAGGAGGGCGGCGGAGGCGCCCTGCCCGGCACGGGCCATGCCGCTGCTCACCGCGTGCACGGCCAGGTCGACGCCGTCGGGCAGCAGCACGGTCGCCCCGACGACCCGCAGGTCCTTGCCCGCCAACGCGGTTCTCAGGAAGTCCACCGCGGCCGCGGACCAGCACTCGCCGGGCTGCGCGAGCCCGGTCAGCAGCACGCGCCCGCCGCCGGACAGGGTGATCGTGCGCCCGTCGACCACTTCCGCGACCTTCACGGGAGGAGGCGTGGTCGTCGTGGTCGTCGTCCGCGACGACGTGGTGGTCGTAGTGGTGGTGGGGGTGGTCGTGGTCTCCGCCGCGGTAAGCGCACGCGGGGTGACCTCTCCGCCTCCCAGGTTCGCGATGCCGATGATGAACAAGAGCAGCAACACGACACCGACGGTGATGAGGAAGCGGCGCTCGCGGGGGAGCGCGCGCCAGGAAGCTAACGGGCCCGAATCCGCCGGGCCTGCGGGTCTACCTGCCATGCACGCCTCATCGTCAACTCGACGACCGGGTGTTACCCACGTCACTTGGCATGCTCGGTCGGTCACGCAGAGTCAACTGCTAAATCCGGCGACCGTGAGGCCGGCGTCACCGGTAATCGGTTTGCCATGTCACCCGGATGAGCGCATGCTTGTACCCAGCAACTAGTTGGTTGATGCAAGCAAACGGAGTGTGTGATGGCGACCCCGGTAGGTGACGAAGTGCGGGCCGAGGAGCTCGCCATGGCCGACCGGATGGGCATGGCGTTGGTACGGATGAACAAGATGCACGCCTGCGTCGCCTCGCACATGAGCAAGGCGGGCCTGGACAAGGCGTCCTTCGTCCTGCTGGCCAACCTCAACCAGATGGGCCCGTCGCGGTCCAGCGCACTGGCCGAGGCGGTGTTCTCCGACCCGTCCACGGTCAGCCGCCAGGTGGCGACGCTGGTCAAGGACGGCCTGGTGGAACGCCGGGCCGACCCGGAGGACGGCCGGGCGAGCGTGCTGGCGGTGACCGAAGCGGGCGCGCAGCTGCTCGCCGAACGCCGCACGCAGCGCAACGTCGCGCTGGCCCGCCTGTTCGCGGACTGGTCCCCACAGCAGTGGACCCAGTTCATCGAGTACTTCGAGCGCTTCGTGGGGGACTACGAGAAGGCGCTACCGGATTTCATCGCTGAGAGCGGACTGGGGCCGCGCTCAGAAGGGGAGAAGTGATGTCGGAAACGACAACCCGAGCGGACGCGCCGCCACCCGGCGCCGCCCTGCTCACCCACCGGCAGATCCTGACGATCCTGTCGGGTCTGCTGCTCGGGCTCTTCCTGGCCGCGCTCGACCAGATGATCGTGGCCACGGCCATGAAGACCATCGCGGACGAGCTGCACGGCCAGACGCTCCAGGCGTGGGCGACCACCGCCTACCTGATCACCGCGACGGTCTCCACGCCGCTGTACGGCAAGCTGTCCGACATCTACGGCCGCAAGCCGATGTACCTGACCGCGATCTCGCTGTTCCTCGCGGGCTCGCTGCTGTCCGGCATCGCCAACTCGATGTACGAGCTGGCCGCGTTCCGCGCGGTGCAGGGCCTCGGCGCCGGCGGTCTGATGTCGCTGGCCATGGCGATCCTGGCGGACATCACCTCGCCGCGTGAGCGCAGCCGCTACACCGGCTACTTCATGGCGGTCTTCGGCATCTCCAGCGTGGCGGGCCCCGTGGTCGGCGGCCTGTTCGCGGGCATGGAGACGTTCCTCGGCACGGCCGGCTGGCGCTGGGTGTTCCTGATCAACGTGCCGATCGCGCTGGTCGCGCTCGTCGTGGTGGCCAAGGTGCTCAACATCCCGCACCAGCGGGTGAACCACCGGATCGACTTCGTCGGCGCGGGCCTGCTGACCACCGGCCTGGTGCCGTTGCTGATCGTGGCCGAGCAGGGCCGCGGCTGGGGTTGGGCGTCGGGCACCTCGATCGCCATGTACGTCATCGGCGTGCTCGGCCTGGTCGGGTTCGTGCTCGTGGAGAGGCGGATGGGCGACGAGGCGCTGCTCCCGCTGCGGCTGTTCAAGCGGCAGACGTTCGCGCTGGGCAACGTCATCAACTTCCTGCTCGGCGTCGGGATGTTCGGCGGCATGGTCTCGCTGCCGCTGTACCTGCAGATCGTGAAGGGCTACTCGGCCACCGAGTCCGGCCTGATGATGCTGCCGCTGACGTTCGGCATCATGATGGCGGCGGGCACGAGCGGCAACATCACCGCGAAGACCGGCCGCTACAAGGTGTTCCCGGTGATCGGGTTCGGCCTGATGACGGTCGCGCTGTTCGCCTTCAGCACGGTCGGCACGGACACGCCGATCTACCAGCCGCTGGCGCTGATGTTCTTCCTGGGCGCCGGTCTCGGCCTGTGCATGCAGACCCTGCTGGTGGCCATCCAGAACGACGCCGAGCCGCGCGACATGGGCGTGGCGACCTCGTCGGCCACGTTCTTCCGCCAGATCGGCGGCACGGTCGGCACCGCGGTGTTCCTGTCGATCCTGTTCAGCACGGTCGGCGACAAGATCGGCAACGCGCTGCGCGCGGCGGCCGGCACGCCCGACTTCCAGGCGGCGCTGGCCCGGCCGGAGAACCGCGAGTTCGCGGCCGGCCTGCAGGGCGGCGGTTCGGGCTTCGACCTGGACAACACCGAGTTCCTGACCAAGCTCGACCCGGTGCTGGCCAGGCCGTTCCTGGACGGCTTCTCCTCGTCGATCGACCTGGTGTTCCTGGTCGGCGGCGTGGTGACGGCGATCGGCTTCGCGGTCATCTGGTTCCTGCGCGAGGTCCCGCTGTCCAACCGGTCCGGCCTGGAGCGGGTGCAGGACCAGAACGCGGAGGGCGAGAAGCCCGCGCCCATCGCGATGCACTGACCCGTCGATCGCGGCGCGCCGACGGCTCGGCGCACCGGCCGGCGGAAGCCGGACAGCGGAAGAGGCCCGCTCCCCGGAAGGGGGGCGGGCCTCTCGCGGGTCAGCTCAGTGGTCCTCGCCGCGCGCCACGGCGTCCTTCAGCCGCTGGTACGAGCGGACGATCTCGGCCTCGGCCTCGGTGCGACCGACCCACGTCGCGCCCTCGACGCTCTTGCCCGGCTCCAGGTCCTTGTAGACCTCGAAGAAGTGCTGGATCTCCAGCCGGTAGAACTCGTTCAGGTGGTGGATGTCGCGCAGGTGCTCGGAGCGCGGGTCCTCCGCCGGGACGCAGAGCAGCTTGTCGTCGCCGCCCTTCTCGTCGGTCATCCGGAACATGCCGATCGCGCGCGACTTGATCAGGCAACCCGGGAACGTCGGCTCCTGGACGATCACGAGCGCGTCGAGCGGGTCGCCGTCCTCGCCGAGCGTGTTGTCCACGAACCCGTAGTCCGCCGGGTACTGAGTGGCCGTGAACAGGGTCCGGTCCAGCCGGATGCGCCCCGTCTTGTGGTCCATCTCGTACTTGTTGCGGACCCCCTTGGGGATCTCGATGGTGACGTCGAACTCCACTGCGCGGTCCTCGCTCGTCTTCGCCGTTCGTTACGCCACTAGTGTGGACTACGTCGTCTCGTCAACCCCTGGCAGAGGGTGTGACGTTGCCCGTACTCGACCGCGGAGGACTGCGTGCCCGACGAGCCATCGTGGCCGACTTTCGACGGTGACGAGGTCGACCGCGAGCCGCCGACGGTGCAGGTCAGGCGGCCTGACCCGCCCACCATGCGGATACCGGCGCCGGTGCCGGCCACACCCCTGAGGGTGCCGCCGAAGCCCGCCGCGCCGACCCCGCCCGCGCCGCCGACCGAGATCAAGTCGGAACCTGAACCGGTCCCTGAACCGATCACGGAACGTGAAGAGCCGTCGCCTCCGACGCGGCGGCGCAAGCGCCCGTTCGTGGTCGCCGCGGTCGTGCTGGTGGTGATCGCCCTCGCCGGCACGGCGGTGGTCGGCACGCAGCGCGGGTGGTTCGACGCCACGCCCGTGCCGACGACCGCCGCGCCGCTGCCGCCCGCGCCCGTGTCGTTGTCGGTGAAGGGCGTCGGCGCGGACGGCAAGCAGGCCACGGCGGCGGGCGTGCGGGCGGTGCTCGCCGGCCCGGCCGCGAACGGGCTGCTGGCGCCGCTGGCGGGCCTCGTGGTGGACCCGGCGACCGGCGCGGCGCTGTGGAACCAGGGCGAGACGACGCCGCAGACACCCGCGTCCACGATCAAGGTCCTGACCGCGGCGGCGGCGCTGCTGGCCCTCGACCACTCGGCCCAGTTCTCGACGAAGGTCGTGCGCGGCGCGCAGCCGGGCGTGGTCGTGCTGGTGGGCGGCGGCGACCCGACGCTGTCGTCCCGGCCCGCCGGCGAGACGACGGTGTACCCCGGCGCGCCCACGGTCGACGACCTGGCCGCGCAGGTCCGCGCGTCCGGCGGCCCGGTGACGCAGGTGCAGTACGACGTGTCGCGGTACGTGGGGCCGGGCACCGCGCCCGGCTGGGACCCCAGCGACGTGCCGAACGGGTACGTGGCGCCGATCGAGCCGGTGATGCTGGACGGCGGGCGCGGCGACCCGTCCAAGTACGACACGCCGCGCACGGCCACGCCCGCGGCGGCGGCGGCCCTGGCGTTGGCGCAGCGGCTGGGCGTGCCGTCGTCGGCCACGCCGGTCGTGGCGTCGCCGGGCGCGGAGGTGCTCGGCGAGGTGAAGTCCGCGACGGTCGAGCAGCTGGTCGAGAACCTGATGCAGATCTCGGACAACGTGCTGGCCGAGACGATGGCGCGCGAGGTGGCCAAGGCGCGCGGGCTGGAGCCCTCGTTCGCGGGGGCGGCGCAGGCGGTGCGGCAGGTGCTCACCGAGCACGGGTTCGACCTGTCGACGTCGACGGTCGTGGACGGCAGCGGGCTGTCGCCGAACGACAAGGTGCCCGCGAAGCTGCTGGCGGACGTGCTCGTGGCGGCGGCGAAACCGGACGCGGCCGACCCGAAGACTGCCGAGCTGCGGCCGCTGCTGACGGCCCTGCCGGTGGCGGGCGGCAGCGGCACGCTGGCGACCCGCTACGAGCAGTGGGGCGCGGGCGGCCGGGGCTGGGTGCGGGCCAAGACGGGCACGTTGACCTCGGTGAACACGCTCGCGGGCGTGGTGGTGGACGTGGACGGCCGGCTGCTGGTGTTCACGTTCATGTCGTCGAGCCCCGAGCAGAACAACTCCCTGGTGCGCGGCGCGCTGGACGAGATGGCCGCCGCGCTCCGGACCTGCGGCTGCTGACCCCGCCCCGAACGCTCGACTCACCTGTTCCGAACGCTCAACTCGCCTGTTCTGAACGTAGGACTCGCCTGTTCCGAACGTAGGACACGCGCGGCGTGAACGTAGGACTCTCGCGCGTGTCCTACGTTCGGAACGCGCGTGTCCTGCGTTCGGAACAGGCGAAGTGAGCGTTCAGGACGTGGACGCGGGAGTGTTGTGCGGGCGGTCCGCGCAGGTAGCGTCAGGAGGGTGAACCCGGCGACGCAGGACCGCAGTGCCCCGGTCGATTGGGCCCTGGCCGTCACCACGGCGACCAAGCTCGTCCGCCCCGGCCCGATCGTGCCCAGAGCCGAGGCCGACATCGCCGTGCACCGCCTGCGGGAACTCGCCGTCGACGCCGAGGTGCACGTCCGCGAGCTCACCGGCCTCGGTCACGGCACGCCGCTCGAGCAGGGCGAGGTGGTCGACCGGCCCGCCTGGGTGCGGGCCGCCGTGCAGGGTCTCGCCGCCCTCACCGACGGCGCCCTGCCCAAGCAGTCCGGCGCGTTCGGCGGCGTCCTCGCGGGCACGGCGGGCGTGCAGGCGGGCGTCGTCATCGCCTTCCTCAGCGGCCGGGTGCTCGGCCAGTACGACCCGTTCTCCGAGGGCGGCAGGCTGCTGCTGGTCGCGCCGAACATCGTCGGCGCGCAACGCGCCCTCGACGTCTCCGGCGAGGACTTCAGCATGTGGGTCTGCCTGCACGAGGGCACCCACCGCCTCCAGTTCACCGCCGTGCCGTGGCTCGCCGGGCACTTCGCGGGCCTGGTCGCCACCCTGCTCGGCAGCATGGACGAGAGCTCCGCGCCGCGCCTGCGCGACCTGCCGAAGCGGCTGCGCGAGTCGGGCGGCCTGGTGGAGCTGCTGCAGAGCCCCGGTCAGCGCGAGGTGCTCGACCGGCTCATCGCCCTGTCGACGCTGCTGGAGGGCCACGCCGACCACGTGATGGACGCCGTCGGCCCGGACGTCGTGCCGTCGGTCCGCACGATCCGCGAGCGCTTCACCGCCCGCCGCCAGGGCGGTGGCGTGCTGGACCGGGTGCTGCGCACGCTCCTCGGCGTCGAGGCGAAGGTCCGCCAGTACGCGGAGGGCGCGGCGTTCACCGGGCACGTGGTCGACGCGGTCGGCATGGAGCGCTTCAACACCGTCTGGACCAGCGCCGAGACCCTGCCCACGCGCGCGGAGATCGCCGACCCGGCCGGATGGCTGCGTCGCGTCCAACCGTGAACGGACCGCTCGCCGAGGTGCGCACGGCCGTCAAGCGCTTCCTCGCCGACCACCGGCCCGACCGGGTGACGGTCGCCGTCAGCGGCGGTGCGGACTCGCTCGCCCTGGCCGCCGTCACGGCCAAGCTGACCGAGGCGGCCGCGGTCGTCGTGGACCACGGTCTGCAAGCCGACTCGGCGCGGGTCGCCGAACGGGCCGCGCGCACGTGCCGCGAGTTGGGCCTGACCGCCGAGGTGCGCCGGGTGGAGGTCACCGGATCGGGTGGACCTGAGGCCGCCGCCCGCAAGGCCAGGTACGCGGCGCTGAGACCGGAGCGAGGCCTGGTCCTGCTCGGCCACACCAGGGACGACCAGGCCGAGACCGTCCTGCTCGGCCTGGGCCGCGGTTCCGGGCCGCGCAGCATCGCGGGCATGCGCGCGCACGACCCGCCGTGGGGTCGTCCGCTGCTGCGGGTGCCCCGCGCCGTGACGGAGGCCGCATGTGACGAACTCGGCCTCACGCCCTGGCAAGACCCGCACAACGAGGACCCGCGCTACACCAGGGTCCGCTTGCGCCGTGAGGTCCTGCCGCTGCTGGAGGACGTGCTCCAGGGCGGTGTGGCCGACGCGCTCGCCCGCACCGCCGCCCACCTGCGCGAGGACAACGACGCGCTGGACGAGCTGGCCGAGGCGTTCGACGGCGACCGCCGCTCGGTGGCCGAGGTGGGCCGCCTGCCGACCGCGCTGCGCCGCCGCGTCCTGCGCCGCTGGCTGCTGGCGGAGAACGTGCCCGAGTTGTCCGACTCGCACCTGCGCCGGGTGGACGCGCTGGTGAGCGAGTGGCGCGGGCAGGGTGGCGTGTGGCTGCCCGGTGGCTTTGTGGCGCGGCGTGCTCATGGCAGGCTGCGAGTGGAACCAGTGCAGTCATGACAAAAGGGGAACCGTCCGTGTACGACGGCGACATCAGCTCCGTGCTCATCAGCGAGCAGGAGATCAGCGACAAGGTCACCGAGCTGGCCAACAAGGTCGCGGCTGACTACCCGGCCGACGGCGGGAACGACCTGGTGCTGATCACCGTGCTCAAGGGCGCGGTGATGTTCATGACCGACCTGGCCAGGGCGTTGCCGGTGCCGGTGCAGCTGGAGTTCATGGCGGTGAGCTCCTACGGCTCGTCGACCTCGTCCTCCGGCGTGGTGCGCATCCTCAAGGACCTCGACCGCGACATCGCGGACCGCGACGTGATCATCGTCGAGGACATCATCGACTCGGGCCTCACGCTGTCGTGGCTGCTCAAGAACCTGGCGTCGCGCAAGCCGCGGTCGCTGGAGGTCTGCACGCTGCTGCGCAAGCCGGACGCGGTGAAGGTCGAGGTGCCGGTGAAGTACGTCGGCTTCGAGATCCCGAACGAGTTCGTGGTGGGCTACGGCCTGGACTACGCCGAGCGCTACCGCGACCTGCCCTACATCGGCGCGCTGGACCCCAAGGTCTACTCGGGCTGAACGCGGTGGCCGGGGCGGCCCCGTGGAGGGGCCGCCCCCGTTCCCGTGCTCGTTCGGCGGTCGGGCCGGCTCAGCAGTTGGGCCGGCAGCGCCTCTGCGAGATGCCGTCCAGCAGCACGCCGCGGATGTCCTCGGGCTCCATCGCCTGGTAGGCCTTGCCGCCGGTGGCCTCGGCGATCTGCCGCAACGCGTCCATGTCGGCGTCCGCGCCCAGCCCCACCATGATCATCGGCACCGGCCGCGACGGGTCGGCCTCCTGCCTCAGCGTGGCCAGCAGGCCGGGCAGGTCGATGCTGGAGATGTCGTCGTTGCTGCCGTCGGTGATCAGCGTGACCGAGTTGATCTTCGACGGGTCGTAGGTCCGCTGCACGTGCCGGAACGCGGCCAGCGCCGTCTCGTTCAGCGCCGTGCCGCCGCCGACCAGGGCGGGCAGGTTGCCCGCGCCCTTCTGCAGCTGCACCCGCCGCGGCGCGCCGCCGATCGGCTCGCCGAGCGGACCGACCGGCACCAGCTCGATCCAGTCGTTCGGCGGCTTCTTGTTCGTCGAGAACGCCCACAGGCCGATCTCCGAGGTGTCGGGCAGCATGCCCAGCGCGGTCAGCGCCGCCTCGCGGGCCGCCTCGACCCGGGTCTGGCCGTTGCTCATCTTCTCGGCCATGGAGCCGGACACGTCCAGCACCGCGAGCAGCCGGGTGTCCAGGCTGACCGCGCCCCACGTGCGCAGCAGCTCGGAGACCTGGTCGGGGTCCGGCGTCTTGAGCACGGCCACGTCGTCGCCGCGCACGCCCTGCTCCTCGTTCGTCCAGCCGCCGGGCGCCTTGCCGTCCGGCGTGCGGAAACCGGCCTCGGCGAACCGCTGGGCGGTCCGGCCGGTGCGCAACGCCTGCTCGAAGCCGGTCGCGGCCTGCGCGGTGCCCGCCTGCTCGCTCGACCGGCTCACCCGCACCAGGGGGTAGTCGAACGAGACCGTGCCCTCCTTGGGGTAGGAGGCGACGACCCGGCGCGACCCGGCCGTGCGGTTGGCGGCCAGCACGGACTGCTCCGACGCGGTGAACACGGGCGCGTTGTCCGCGCCCTGCACGACCTTGCCGAACGCGTCGCGCACGGACGGCAGCGCGTTGCGGCCCACCCGCAGCAGCGCGCCGATCAGCTCCGGCTTCGGCGTGCCGTCCGGGTTGCCCAGCTGGGCCCGGATGACCGCGAGCGTGGCCAGGCCCTCGGTGGAGGTGGTCGGGTCGCTCAGCGTCACCGGCACCCTCGGGTCGACGACCTTCGCCCAGCTCACGGGCGTGATCGGCCAGCCGAGCGCGGTCATGGCGCCCTCCGAGCCCGCGATCACCAGCGGGGAGCCCGCCAGCGGGTCGTGGATCTCCAGCCGCGGCGCGTCCTCGCCGCCCTCGTCACCGGCCTGCCGCTGGGTCTCCGCCGCCCACATGGACGAGTCCGGCACCCACAGCGCGGGCGGGTTGATCTGCGCGGTCGGCAGGTCGTTGGCCACGTCGGCCGCGCCGCGCGCCTCGACCTGCACCTGCACGCACTTGCCGTCCACGATCGGCTGGGTCGCCTGGTAGTCGTCGGCCGCGCCGCGCACCACTTCCTCGATCGCCGGGGTCACCGCGATCTTGAGCGGCAGGGTGCCCTTGCACTCGGGTCCGCTGGTGGCTCGCAGGGCCACCACGGTGACGCCGGCGGCGGCGATGACGCCGAGCAGCGCGCCCAGCGGCAGGATGACGCGGCGCAGGCGGCCGGGACGGTCCGGGTTGCGAGCTGACATGACTTCGTACCTTCGGTCGGTGTTCACCCTTTCGGGTGTGTGAGGAACACTCGGTTGGTTGCCGAGGATGACACGGCTCACTCACCTGACAAACTCTCGTGTTCTACGTCACCCGAGTGGCCCTCAAGTTGTCGCTACCTGCTAGTAGGGGATAACCCCTCGTGAGTGGTTACGGGCTCGGACCCCCGTCGGTTCACCCCCGATCAGCCGACCGGGGGAACCTCGTTGACCTGCGATCGGTGTCCGCGGTCACCACGGGAACACGGGGGGCTCCTCGCCCGTTGGTCCGGCAAGACGCGACAGGGCCCGCACGCGGAGCGCTTCGCCCGAGCCACGGGCGGTAGTCTGGTCGGACGGGTGTGCCCGTCTGCGCCCGTCGACAAGTCAGGGAGGGTCGAGGCCGCCCGTCGGCCGTAAGTGCATGGACCGCAAGCGCCTGCTTCGCAACCCGCTGCTGTGGATCGTGGCGGTGTTGTTGCTCTTTTACGCCTTCAACGTGCTCTTCGACGACAACCGGGGCTATGCCCCGATCAAGACGTCCCAGGCACTGCAACAGATCCGGGACGGCCAGGTCAAGGAAGCCACGATCGAGGACAAGGAGCAGCTCCTCAAGCTCACCCTCAACGACGGGGTGACCGTCGAGGGCAGCAACCGCGTGCGCGCCCAGTTCCCGGCGAGCTCGACGGACGAGGTCTTCACCATCCTCGATCAAGCGGGCAACAAGCCCGTCGTGGAGACCAAGGTCACGCAGGACTCGTTCCTGATGCAGATGCTGCTGTACATGATCCCGCTGGGTCTGCTGCTGCTCCTGCTGATGTGGATGATGAACAACTCCCAGGGCGGCGGGAACCGCGTCCTGAACTTCGGCAAGTCGAAGGCCAAGCAGCTCTCGAAGGACATGCCCAAGACGACGTTCGGCGACGTCGCGGGCGCCGAGGAGGCCGTCGAGGAGCTCTACGAGATCAAGGACTTCCTGCAGAACCCGGGCCGCTACCAGGCCCTGGGCGCGAAGATCCCCAAGGGCGTGCTGCTGTACGGCCCGCCCGGCACCGGCAAGACGCTCCTCGCGCGCGCCGTGGCCGGCGAGGCGGGCGTGCCGTTCTACTCGATCTCCGGCTCGGACTTCGTCGAGATGTTCGTCGGCGTGGGCGCCTCGCGCGTGCGCGACCTGTTCGAGCAGGCCAAGCAGAACGCGCCGTGCATCATCTTCGTCGACGAGATCGACGCGGTCGGCCGCCACCGCGGCGCGGGCCTCGGCGGCGGGCACGACGAGCGCGAGCAGACGCTCAACCAGCTGCTGGTGGAGATGGACGGCTTCGACTCGCGCGGCGGGATCATCCTGATCGCGGCGACGAACCGGCCCGACATCCTCGACCCGGCGCTGCTGCGCCCCGGCCGGTTCGACCGGCAGATCCCGGTGTCCGCGCCGGACCTGAAGGGTCGCAAGCAGATCCTGCGCGTGCACGCCAAGGGCAAGCCGTTGGCCCCGGAGACGGACCTCGACGGCCTGGCCAAGCGCACCGTGGGCTTCTCCGGCGCCGACCTGGCCAACGTGATCAACGAGGCCGCCCTGCTCACCGCGCGCAAGAACGGCACGGTGATCAGCGGGGTCGAGCTGGAAGAGTCGGTGGACCGCGTGATCGGCGGTCCGGCCCGCAAGAGCCGGATCATCTCCGAGAAGGAGAAGAAGATCACCGCCTACCACGAGGCCGGGCACGCCCTGGCCGCGTGGGCGATGCCGGACATCGACCCGGTCTACAAGGTCACGATCCTCGCCCGCGGCCGGACGGGTGGTCACACCCTCTCCGTGCCCGAGGAGGACAAGGACCTGATGACCAGGTCCGAGATGATCGCCCGGCTGGTGTTCGCGCTGGGCGGCCGCTCCGCCGAGGAGCTGGTCTTCCACGAGCCGACCACGGGCGCGTCCAACGACATCGAGCAGGCGACCAAGATCGCCCGCGCGATGGTCACCGAGTACGGCATGTCCGCCCGGCTCGGCGCGGTCAAGTACGGCCAGGAGCAGGGCGAGCCGTTCCTCGGCCGCACGGCGGGCCGGCAGGCCGACTACTCGCTCGAGGTCGCGCACGAGATCGACGAGGAAGTCCGCGAGCTGATCGAGGCCGCGCACACCGAGGCCTACGAGGTGCTCAACACCTACCGCGACGTGCTCGACGCGCTGACGCTGGAGCTGATCGAGAAGGAGACGCTGCACCAGAAGGACCTGGAGCGGATCTTCGCCGAGGTCGAGAAGCGCCCGCGGATCACGAAGTTCAACGACTTCGGCCACCGCACCCCGTCGGACAAGCCGCCGGTCAAGACGCCGGCGGAACTGGCCAAGGAGCGCGGCGAGCCGTGGCCGCCGGCGATCGAGGACACCCTGGACGCCGAACCACCGGCCCTGGACCCGACGCCCACGCCGCCGAACGGCCAGAACGGCGTGCTCCCTCCGGGCCCGCACCCGCAGGCCTACCCGCAGCAGCAACCGCAGCAGTCGCAGCCCTACCCGCCGCAGCACCCGTCGTCCGGTCCGCCGAACTACGGCGCCCCGCCCGGGTGGACCCCCGCGACGGCGCCCGGCGGCGCTCCGCAGCCACCGCAGTGGCGGCCGGAGCCGACGGACGCGGAAGCGGGGAAGCGGTCCTTCGACACGGACCCGGACAACCGCACGTGACCGAGCACGGCACCGCGATCGACCAGACCGGCCTCTCCGCGAACGGGGGGGCCGGTCTCGCGCGCCGGCCCTTCGACCAGAAGCGCGCCGAGACCGCGGTGCGCGAGCTGCTGCTCGCGTGCGGTGAGGACCCGGAGCGCGAGGGGCTGCGTGACACGCCCGGCCGGGTGGCGCGGGCGTACCGGGAGCTGTTCGCCGGGCTGCACACCGACCCGGACAGCGTGCTGGCCAAGACGTTCGACGAGAGCCACGAGGAGCTGGTGCTGGTCACCGACATCCCGATGTTCTCGTTCTGCGAGCACCACCTGCTGCCGTTCCACGGCGTCGCGCACGTCGGGTACATCCCGAACGAGCACGGCCGGGTCACCGGGCTGTCGAAGCTGGCCCGGCTGGTCGACCTGTACGCCAAGCGGCCCCAGGTGCAGGAGCGGCTGACGTCGCAGGTGGCGGACGCGCTGATGCGCCGGCTCGACCCGCGCGGCGTGATCGTGGTGGTCGAGGCCGAGCACCTGTGCATGGCCATGCGCGGCGTGCGCAAGCCGGGCTCGCGGACCACGACGTCGGCGGTGCGCGGGCTGCTGCGCGACTCGGCGTCGTCGCGGGCCGAGGCGATCGACCTGATCAAGGGGCGGTTGCGGTGAGCGTGCCCAGGCCGGGGCACTGCGTGGTGGTGGGCGTCCTCAACGTCACCCCGGACTCGTTCTCCGACGGCGGCCGGTACCTCGACGTGGACGACGCGGTGGCGCACGGCGTGGCCCTGTTCCGCCGCGGCGCGGACCTGGTCGACGTGGGCGGCGAGTCGACGCGCCCCGGCGCGGACCGGGTGTCGCCGGAGGTCGAGGCAGCGCGGGTCGCGCCGGTGATCCGGGCGCTGGTCGCGGAGGGCGTGCCGGTCAGCGTGGACACCACGCGGGCCGAGGTGGCGCGGGCGGCGCTGGAAGCGGGCGCGTCGATCGTCAACGACGTGTCCGGCGGGCTGGCCGACCCGGCGATGGCGCCCCTGGTGGCGTCGGCGGGCGTGCCGTACGTGCTGATGCACTGGCGCGGGCACAGCCGGGGGATGGACCGGCTGGCCGTGTACGACGACGTGGTGCGCGACGTGCGCGACGAGCTGTGCCGCCAGGTGGACGCCGCCCTGGCCGCCGGTGTGGCCCAGGACGACATCATCCTCGACCCCGGGCTGGGGTTCGCGAAGGACGCCACGCACAACTGGCAGCTGCTGCACGGGCTCGGCTCGCTGCTGGAGCTGGGTTTCCCGGTGCTGGTGGGCGCGTCGCGCAAGCGGTTCCTCGGCTCGCTGCTCGGCGACCGGGCGCCGGACGGCCGGGAGGACGCGACCGCGGCGGTGTCGGCGCTGGCGGCGTTCCTCGGCGCGTGGGGCGTGCGGGTGCACGACGTCGACCGGTCGTTGGACGCGGTGGCCGTGGCGCGGGCGTGGAAGGACGGACATGCCCCCTGACCTGGGAGGCTCGCCGGAGGTGGCCGGGATCTCGGATCGGATCTCGCTGCGCGGCCTGCGGGTGCGCGGGTTCCACGGCGTGTTCGAGCACGAGAAGCGCGACGGCCAGGACTTCCTGGTCGACGTCACCGCGTGGCTGGACCTGTCGCGCGCGGCGGCCACCGACGACCTGCGGGAGACGCTGCACTACGGCGAGCTGGCCGAGCGGACCGCGGCGATCGTGGCCGGCGGGCCGTACGACCTGATCGAGACGGTGGCGGGCAAGGTCGCCGACGAGGTGATGACCGACCTGCGGGTGCGGGCGGTCGAGGTGACCGTGCACAAGCCGTCGGCCCCGATCCCGCTGGCGTTCGCGGACGTCTCGGTGACCATCCGGCGCACGCGTGACTAGGGCGGTGCTGTCGCTCGGCTCGAACCTGGGCGACCGGCTGGGCCACCTGCGGCTCGCGGTGGCCGGGTTCGCCGACGTGCTGGTGGCCGCGTCGCCGGTGTACGAGACGGCGCCGTGGGGCGTCACGGACCAGGGCGACTTCCTCAACGCGGTGCTGATCGTGTCCGGCGACGTGGACGAATGGGGCTGGCTGCGCCGCGGCCAGGCGCTGGAGCAGGCGGCCGGGCGGGTCCGGGAGCTGCGCTGGGGTCCCCGCACGCTCGACGTGGACGTCGTGGTGGTGGACGGCGTGCGGTCGTCGGACCCGGAGCTGCTGCTGCCGCACCCCGGCGCGCACGACCGCGCGTCCGTGCTGGCGCCGTGGCTGGACGTGGAGCCGGACGCGGTCGTGCCGGGGCACGGCCCGGTGCGCGAGCTGCTCGCGGGCCTCGACCTCGCCGGCGTCACCCGGCGGGACGATCTCCGCCTGACGTGATCCCCGCCTGAGGTGAGCGGCGCTGCGAGGCCCGTGCGGCGGGGTTAGCGTGGGCGCGGAGGTGGCGCGATGAGCAACGCGGTCACTTACGACGCCGCACGGCGGCGGATCATCAGCCTGGTCACCGGCGGCGATCCCGACGCGCCGGTCGGGGCGTGTCCCGGGTGGACGGTCCGGGACGTGGTCGCGCACCTGGCGGGTGGCCTCGGCGACTTCACCGAGCGGCGCTTCGAGGGCGTCGACGACGGCTCGTGGGGCGAGCGGCAGGTGCACGCCCGGCGCGGTCGGCCCCTCGGCGAGCTGCTGGTCGAGTGGGAGCGGAACTTCCAGGTCGCCGAAGGGCTGTTCGACTCGCCGGCGGGCGCGCTGCTGATCGCCGAGATCATCTCGCACGAGCACGACATCCGGGCCGCGCTGGGGCAGCCAGGCGAGCGGGACACCGCGGCCGTGCGGGCGGCGCTGACCCGGCCGTTGCAGGACCTGGACAAGCGGCTGCGGGCCAAGCACCTGCCCGCGCTGCGGGTCACCCTGGAGCACGGCGACCGCGTCATCGGCGAGGGCGAGCCGGCGGGCGCGTTGCGGACGTCGTCGTTCGAGCTGCTGCGCGTGCTCGGCGGGCGGCGTGACGACGACCAGGTGCGCGCGCTGGACTGGGACACCGACCCCGGCCCGTGGCTGCCCGAGCTGTCGCTGTTCGGCAGGCGCGGCACCGCGCTGGTCGAGTAGTCGGGGACGATGGTG
The DNA here is from genome assembly GCF_016695385.1 of Saccharothrix sp. 6-C. NCBI lineage: Bacteria > Bacillati > Actinomycetota > Actinomycetes > Pseudonocardiales > Pseudonocardiaceae > Saccharothrix > Saccharothrix sp. 6-C. Next base: position 8,784,126 of record NZ_CP064192.1, read on the forward strand.
GGGTGAGGTTCACCAAACCCCGTGACCTGCTCGCCGCCGGACTCGTCGCGGGCCTGCTCGCGCACCTGCTGACCAGGCTCGCCTACGACACGCTGCCGCCGCTGCCGACGTTCGCCGGTTTCACCCTGCTGGTGATCGCGGCGGTGAACCTCTGGCTGGCGGTCTCGCTGCGCGCCCGCATCCTGCGCAAGCCGGGCGCGCGGCCCGTCGAGCCGCTGGCCGCGGCTCGGGCGGTCGCGTTCGCCAAGGCGTCGTCGATGCTCGGCGCGATCATGCTGGGCGCGTGGGCGGGCGTGCTGGTCTACGTGCTGCCGGCGCGCGGCGAGTTCGAGGCGGCGGGTCACGACGTGCTCAGCGCGAGCGTCGGCGCGGTCTGCGCGGGCCTGCTCATCGCCGCCGCGTTGTGGCTGGAACGGAGCTGCAGGACACCCGACGACCCGCACCTCGATCAATAGATACGGACGCCGAGGTCTCAATCGGGTAACTGACCGGTACGGTAGACGCCATGACCGGGCGAGGCGCGTCGGACGATGACGAGCAGCAAGATCACGGTCGTGGCCCAGGGCGCCTACTGCTGGTAGCGGCGTTGACGCTCGCCCTCGGCGCCGCGGCGGTGCTGGTGCTGAGCGACAACGCCCGCTGGCTGCGGCTGGCGGTCGTCGCCGCGCTGTGGGCGGCGCTGGTCGGCGCGTTCCTCGCGGCCCGCTACCGCAAGCAGGTCTCCGACCGCGAGGACGAGGTGGCCGACCTCCAGTCGGTCTACGAGCTCGAGCTGGAGCGCGAGATCGCCGCACGGCGCGAGTACGAGCTCGAGGTCGAGGCCGAGACCCGCAAGCGGGTGCAGGAGGAGGCCAAGGACGACCTGGACGCGCTGCGCGGCGAGCTGCGCGCCCTGCGGGAGAACCTGGAGGCCCTGCTCGGCGGCGAGGTGCTGGTCGAGCGGGTGGCGCTGCGGGCCGAGTCGACCCGGATGCGCTCCCTGTCCGACCAGTCGCGGTTGATGGCGGTGGGCGACCAGCGGATCATCAACGCCGGCCCCGCCGTGCCGGTGACGAAGAAGGCCGCGGAGACGCCGCAGGTTGAGCGGGTCGAGCGGACCGAGCTGATCGAGCGGGTCTCCGTCGACACCTCGCGCAAGGACCAGGTTCGGCGTCCCGAACCGACCCGCCCCGAGCCCGCGCGGCGCGAGCAGGCCCAGCCGGTGCGCCGCGAGCCCGCCCGCGCGACGGCCCAGCCCCGGTCGACGCCGCCGGTGGTGGTGCGGCGGGAGGCGCCCAAGCAGGAGCCGACGGAGCGGGTCGGCCGGGACGCGGCGGCGCGGCCGACCCCGCCGACGGCCCCGGCCGGGCGGCCCGCCGAGCCGTCGAAGACCGAGCACACCGTGCAGCGGCGCAGCCGGGTGGCCGACCGGACCGAGATGATCAGCCGGGAGGCGTTGGCCGAGGAACCCGCGCGCCGGCCGGAGGGCGCGGGCGCCGCCGTGCGGCGGACGGGCGAGCAGCGGGCCGTGCCGAGGGCCGAGTCGGCCGGCGAGCAGCGCGCCGCGGCCGCGGAGCCGCGCCGGCCGTCGACCACGCGGGCGGAGCTGACCGGCGAGCACCGCCCGGTCGAGCCGACCCGTCGACCGACCGCCCGGCCGGACCTGACCGGCGAGCACCGGCCCGTGGGCCGTCCCGAGCAGACCGGTGAGCAGCGGTCCGCCGGTCGCCCCGACCCGGGTGGCGAGGCCGGTCGGCGGACCGGCACGACCGGTGAGCAGCGGCCGGCGGGCCGCCCCGACCCGGCGCGCCGACCCGCGACGCGGGCCGAGCTGACCGGTGAGCACGTCCCGGTGCCGGACCCCGCGCGCCGGGCGCAGGTCGAGGAGGACGCGCGCCGGTCGCGCCGCGCGGCCGAGCAGGCCGGGGGGCGCCGACCGGTGGCCGAGCCGGAGTCGATCGGCGGTCGTTCGGCCGATTCCGCGTCGGCCTCCGTCACGCCGGAAGGCCGTCGCCGGGCGACCGAGCCCGAGGCCGGTGGTCGTCGTCGCGCCGACGAGCGCTGGGAGTCGTGGGAGGACACCCCGAAGCCGGCCGGCAGGCGCAGCGCGCCGGAGCCCGTCGAGCCCGCCGGGGCGCACGCGGACGGCAAGTCGGTCAGCGAGCTGCTGGCCGCGTTCGGCGGCGGCGACTCGCCGCGCCGCCGTCGCCGCCGCGAGGACTAGGGCCTACTTGTCGATGTCGCCGACGACCACGGCGAACGACCCGAGCACCGCGGGCAGGTCGGCCACCTTCGTGCCGGGCAGCAGCGCGGACAGGGCCTGCACGTTGTTGAACGACGGCGTGCGCAGCTTCAACCGCCACGGCGTCTTCTCGCCCCGGGACGCGAGGTGCACGCCGGAGGTGCCCAGCGGCGCCTCGACCCACGTGTAGACGGAGCCCTCGGGCGCCTTGACCGCCTTGGGCAGCCGCAGGTTCACCGGGCCCGCCGGCAGCCGGTCCAGGCACTGGCCGGCGAGCGCGACGGACTGGCGGACCTCGTCCACGAGGCAGCGGACGCGGGCCAGCGCGTCGCCCTCGGCGCGGACCACGGGCCGCACGTCCAGGTCCCGGTAGCCGGGCAGCGGGTCGTCGCGGCGCAGGTCGAAGTCCACTCCGGACGCCCGGCCGACCGGGCCGGTGACGCCGAACGCGAGGGCGGCGTCCCGGTGCAGGACCCCGAGGCCCGCCAGCCCTTCCGGCGCCTCGCCCGGGTCCACGGTGGACAGCACTTCGCGCACCCGGCCGGTCCAGCCGGCGGGCACGTCCTCGCGCAGGCCGCCGATCCGGTTGGCCATGAAGTGGATCCGGCCGCCGGTCGCCTCCTCCAGCACGGCCTGCACGGCGTCGCGGTCGCGCGTGCCGGTGAGCGGCGCGAGGAACACCAGGTGCGCCATGATCCGGTTCAGCTCGCACAGCAGGACCCGCAGCGCCTGGGCGCGCGGCGGGACGTCCATGCCGGTCATGCGCTCCACGGCCAGCGCGACGGCCAGCTCGTTGCAGAAGGCGGCGAGCCAGTCGTGCCGGTTGGCGAGGGTGAGGACCTGCCGGTAGTCGCGGACCTCGAACAGCTTCTCCGCGCCCCGGTGCAGGTGGCCGACGAGGGGGGTGGCGGCGGTGATGACCTCGTCGTCGCGGACGGTCAGCCGCAGCCGGTACGCGCCGTGCGCCGACGGGTGCAGGGGGCCGAGGTCGACCACCCGGTCCACGCCGAGGTGGCGTGCACCGGCGCCCACGCCAACGGTGATCTCCACCCGGTCATCGTCGCACGGCCGGACCGCCGTCCCGGTGCCGCGGGCTAGTCGCGGGTGATCGCGAACAGGAAGCACCCGTGCGACGCGCTGCGGACCTGGATGGCGGCGACGTCCGGGTCGTCGAGCAGCGCGGTGACGCGGTCGGCGAGGCGCTCCGGGTCGGCGACCTCACCGCCGTGGATGCGGCCTCCGGCGGTGTAGGCGCGCAGGGTCCGGGGCGCGTGGCGCAGCGCTTCGGGGAACGCCGCCGTGGTCGCCGGCCCGGCGCACGGCTCGGCGTGCGCGAACACCGGCCCCGACTCCTCGTACGGTCCCGCGCCCGAGGTGGGGGTGTGGCGGAAGAGGACCAGCGGCTCACCCGGCCCGGCCTTGCGCAGGCAGCAGCGCAGCGGCGCGCCGGGCGACTCGGCGTGCCACTCGTGGTGCTCGTCCGCGCCGGCGAGCCCGCGGGCGCGGTCCAGCACGTCGTCCGGCAGGGCGTGGATTCTCATGCGCTCGACCCTCGCCCACCCCGCCCGCCGCCGCCGGCGGTCTTCGGTCGTCGCGCCGGCGGTCACCAGACCGGGCGCAGGCCGCCGGGGTCGGCGTCGGCCAGGTAGGTCTCCAGGGCTTCGCGCAGGACGGCCAGCTGCCCGGCCCCGACGACGGCCGCGAACTCGGCCTCCAGCTCCGCCCAGAGGGCGTCGGCGAGGCGGAGGTAGGCGCGGCCCTTGCCGGTGAGGGTCAGGGCGTGGGCGCGGCGGTCGGTCGGGTGGGGCGACCGGTGGACGTAGCCCCAGTCGACCAGTTCCGCCACGGTCTTGGTGGCGGCCTGCTTGGAGACACCCAGGTGGGCGGCGAGGTCGACGGCGGTGGCCGAGGGTTGGGCGGCCAGGTAGCGGAAGGCGAAGCCGTGGGCCGGGCGCAGCGGTTCGAGGTCTTGACCGGCCAGTCGTTCGTGGAAGCGGTCGGTCATCAGCCGGAACGACCTGGCGAACAGCATCGACACGGGTTCCACGGTCGCCTAGTCTGCAACTAGACAACTTGGTTGACTAGTTTGGAGAGCGATGTTCGAGCGCCACGGCTTCGTGTTCCACCCCCACGCCTCCCCCTCCAACGGCGGCAGCACGCAGATCGCCCTGTGGACCGTCGAGGTGCCGGCGGACGCGGAGGGCGAACGGCACCAGGTCGACAAGGAGGAGGTCTTCCACGTCCTGGAGGGCCGGGTGACCGTCAACGACGTCGACGCGGGCGCCGGCGACACCGTCGTCGTCCCGCCGCACGTGGAGTTCCAGCTGGTCGGCGGCCCGGCGAAGGTCCTGGTCGCCACGTCGGTCGGCATCACGGGCCTGGTCGGGGACCAGCCGATCACCCCGCCCTGGGCGTTGTAGGCCTCAGGGCCGCCACGGGGGCAGGGGCGGGAGCAACGACGACACCGGCACGCCGACGCCGTGCAGCAGCCAGCCGAACGACCCCAACCCGCCCTCGGCCCGCAGCTCCGCGATCCGCGACGCCCGCCCGGCCGCCGCCAGCCAGTCCGGCTCACCGGGCGACACCGCGCCGACCAGCCCCAACGCGCCCAGCGCGGCCCGCTGCGAGACCAGCACCCAGTCGCCGCCGGCCGCCTCGGCGCACGCGTCCAGCGCCACGTGCGCCGTCAGGTCGCACGTCCCGTCGAACACCGGCTCCACCCGGCGCCCGCCCCGGTACGCGGCGAACGTGCCCGCCGCGTACCGGCCCGCCACCCGGTCGGCCCGCACGTGCCCGTAGTCCACCGCCAACGCCGCCCCGCGGGCCACCCGCGACACGGCGTCCGCCCACGCCACGTCCCGCGGCTCGCCGATCTCCGCCCGCTCGCCCTCGCCGACCGGCCACCACCGGGCCGCCCAGGGGTGGGACGACGGCCCCGTGACCAGCGGGCAGGGCACCGCGTCCAGCCACTCGTGCCCCACCAGCAGGCCGCACACCGACGTCGGCAGCGTCGAGCGCCACCGCACCCCCGGCACCGACCGCGCCGGCCCGAGGTCCACCGCCGTCACCACCAGCCGCGCGGCCAGCGAACCCGACGCCGAGGACCGCACCGCCTCCGCCAGCTCACCGCCGCCCGCGCCCACGTCCACGAAATCCAGCCGGGACGGCCCACCGAGCGCGAAGTCCACCCGATCGAGCAGCACGAGCAGCGCTTCGGCCAGCTCAGGACCCACCAGCGGCGCGGTGCGGAAGTGGTCGGCGGGGACCTCGCCGCGCGTGAAGAACCCCGACGGCCCGTACAACGCCTCCCGCCACAGGGCTTCCGACTCCACCACCGGTCAAGTGTCCCTTTAAGGTCTCCCACCGTGACCACTCCCGCCCGCAAGCGCGTCGACCAGCAGCGCTGGACCGTCCTGCTCCCGGTCCTGGGCCTGATCGCGCTGGGCGTGTGCGGGCTGGTCCTGTTCGGCCTGGGCACCTCGCGGACCGGCCTGCTGCCGATCCTGGTCGGCGCGGTGGCCGCGCTGCTGCCCGTCCTCGCCGTGATCGGCGCCTACCTGTGGATCGACCGCTGGGAGCCGGAGCCCGCGAAGATCCTGCTGCTGGCGTTCCTGTGGGGCGCGTGCGGCGCGACGATCACCTCCCTGGTGTTCAACCAGAGCGCGCACGTGCTCGGCCAGCTCATCGACGGCGGCGACGGCAGCACGTTCGCCGCCGTGATCGGCGCGCCGATCACCGAGGAGGCCGCGAAGGCCGCGTTCATCGTGGTGCTGTTCCTGCGCCGCCGCCAGGAGTTCGACGGCGTGGTGGACGGCGTGGTGTACGCGGGCGTGACGGCCGCCGGCTTCGCGTTCACCGAGAACATCTGGTACTTCGCCCGCGTCTTCTCCGACAGCGGCTTCGGCGACCTGAGCAGCGGCGTGATCGCGTTGTTCGTCCTGCGCGGCGTGCTCTCGCCGTTCGCGCACCCGCTGTTCACGTCGATGACCGGCATCGGGATCGGCATCGCGGCCATGACCGCGAGCCGGAAGGTGCGGGTCGTCGCGCCGCTGCTGGGCTACCTCGGCGCGGCCGGCCTGCACTCGCTGTGGAACTTCTCCACCACCGTCGGCACCGGCTCCACCTTCATCAACCTGTACTTCCTGATCATGGTGCCGATCTTCGCCGGCATGGTGCTGATGGTCGTCTGGCAGCGCCGCCGCGAGCAGCGGATCGTCGCGGGCCAGCTGCCGACGATGGCCGCCAACAAGTGGATCGCCTCCAGCGAGGTGACCCTGCTGGCCAGCCTCCAGGGTCGCAGCCGGTGGCGGCGCACGGTCAAGCGCAAGGTCGGCGACCAGGCGGCCAAGGCGGTCGCGGGCTACCAGGTCGCCGCCACCGAACTGGCGTTCCTGCGCCACCGCATGGCCAACGGCACGGCGGGCCACGACGCGGAGGAACGTCACGCCAAGCTGCTCGCCGCGCTCGTCGCCGCACGTCAGGCCGCCGTGGACGCGCCGGGCGCGCTGAAGGCCGCAGGTGGCGTTCGTCGCAGTTGACGGCCCCTGGCAGCACACCGGATTACGCTCGCGGCCGTCGTCCGGTACCCGAGCATCGGGACTGGAACGCCGCGGTAAGGAGTACGTCGCATGGACGCGACCCCCCGCCCCGCGCGGTTGGCCGTGGGAGTGATCTCGGCCGGCCGGGTGGGTTCGGTGCTGGGCGCCGCGCTGTCCCGGGCGGGACACGTCGTGAGCGCCGTCGCCGCCGTTTCCCGCGACTCGCTGCGCCGCGCCGAAGAGCTGCTGCCCGACGCGCCCGTGCTGTCGCCGCCCGAGGTGGCCGCCTCCGCCGACCTGGTGCTGCTGGCCGTGCCCGACGACGAGCTGCCCGGCCTGGTGCGCGGCCTCGTCGCCACCGGTTCGCTGCGCGCCGGGCAGATCGTCGTGCACACCAGCGGCGCGCAGGGCGTGGACGTGCTGCGGCCCGCCGCCGACCTCGGCGCGCTGTGCGTGGCCCTGCACCCCGTGATGACGTTCACCGGCCGGGTCGAGGACGTGCAGCGGATGAACGCCTGCTCCGTCGGCGTCACGGCGGCCGACGACGACGAGATCGCGTGGCACGTCGGCGAGGCGCTGGTGGTGGAGATGTCCGCCGAGCCGGTGCGCGTGCCCGAGGCCGCCCGCCCGCTCTACCACGCCGCCCTCGCGCACGGCGCCAACCACCTGATCACGCTGGTCGCCGACTGCGCGGACCTGCTGCGCGGCGCGGGCATCCAGGACGCCGAGCGGATGCTGGGCCCGCTGCTGTCCGCCGCCCTGGACAACGCCCTGCGGCACGGCGACCGCGCCCTCACCGGCCCCGTCGCGCGCGGCGACGCGGGCACCGTGGCCAAGCACCTGGCGGTGCTCTCCGACACCGGGACGCTCCCCGCGTACCGAATCCTCGCGCTCCGCACCGCGGCCCGCGCCCAGGCCGCCGGCCTGCTCAAGCCCGAACTCGCGTCCGACGTCCGCACCACCCTCGAGGGACAAGCATGACCAAGCCGCTCACCAAGGACGACTACACGCCCAACGACGTGACGGTGCACCGCGACCCGGAACGGCTGCGTCGCGTCACCAGGGCGTTGAAGGCGGCCGGCCGCAACATCGCCCTGGTGCCGACCATGGGCGCGCTGCACGAGGGCCACCGCAAGCTGATCCGCGAGGCGCAGGTCATGCAGAACACCGTGGTCGTCGTCTCCGTCTTCGTGAACCCCACCCAGTTCGGCCCGAACGAGGACTTCGACCGCTACCCGCGCAGCTTCGAGTCCGATGTGGACATCTGCCGCGAGGAGCGCGTCGGCCTGGTGTTCGCGCCGTCGGTGGACGACATGTACCTGCCGGGCAGCACGGTCACCGTGAGCCCGGGCCCGCTCGGCGACGAGCTGGAGGGCCGGACCCGCCCCGGCCACTTCGCCGGCGTGCTGTCCGTGGTCGCCAAGCTGTTCAACATCGTGCAGCCGACCTACGCGGTGTTCGGCGAGAAGGACTACCAGCAGCTCACGCTCATCCACCGGATGGCGCGGGACCTGAACTTCCCGCTGGACGTGGTCGGCGTGCCGACCGTGCGCGAGCCCGACGGCCTGGCGCTGTCCTCGCGCAACCGCTACCTGTCCGAGGAGGAGCGCTCCGCCGCGACCGCGCTGTCCGCCGCGCTGGTGGCGGGCGCGTACGTCAGCGGGCAGGGCGCGGACGCCGTGCTGAAGGCCGCGGGCGACACCCTCGCCGCCGTGCCCGGCGTCGACCTCGACTACCTGGAGCTGCGCGCGCCGGACCTCGGCCCCGCGCCGGAGAACGGCGACGCCCGCCTGCTGGTCGCCGCCCGGGTCGGCTCCACCCGACTGATCGACAACGCCGCCGTGCTGCTCGGCGCCGGCGACGAGTGAGGGGACCGCCATGTTCCGCACCATGCTCAAGTCGAAGATCCACCGGGCCACCGTCACCCAGGCCGACCTGCACTACGTCGGCTCGGTCACGGTGGACGAGGACCTGATGGAGGCCGCCGACCTGCTGGCCGGCGAGCAGGTCGCGATCGTCGACGTCACCAACGGCGCACGCCTGGAGACCTACGTCATCCCGGGCGCCCGCGGCAGCGGCGTGATCGGCATCAACGGCGCGGCGGCGCACCTCGTCAAGCCGGGCGACCTGGTGATCCTCATCGCCTACGGGCAGATGGACGACGCCGAGGCGCGGGTGTACGAACCGAAGGTGGTCTTCGTCGACGCCGACAACAAGGTGGTCGAACTGGGCGCGGACCCGGCGCACGCCCCGGAGGGCTCGGGACTCGTGAACGGGTCCACGACCGCGCAGCCGGAGCCGGTGGCGGCGGAGACCGAGGACGCCGCGGCGCTGGACGCGTTGATCCAGGCCGAGGACTAGTAGGCCGAGACCTAGGGGGAGACCCGCTGTGCTGCTAGCCATCGACGTCGGCAACACCAACATCGTGCTCGGCCTCTACGACGGCACGGGTGACTCCGCCGAGCTGGTCCGGGACTGGCGGATGCGCACCGACGCCCGGATGACCGCCGACGAGCTGGCGCTGACCATGCGCGGGCTGCTCGGCGAGTACGCGGACAAGATCACCGGCATCTCGGCGCTGTCCACCGTGCCCGCGGTGCTGCGCGAGCTGCGCGTGATGCTCGGCCGGTACTACGGCGGCGTGCCGAAGGTGCTGGTGGAACCGGGCGTGCGGACGGGTGTGCCGCTGCTGGTGGACAACCCCAAGGAGGTCGGCTCCGACCGGGTGATCAACACGCTGGCCGCGCACCACCTGCACAGCACGGCGTGCGTCGTGGTCGACTTCGGCACGTCCACGAACCTGGACGTGATCTCGGCCAAGGGCGAGTTCCTCGGCGGCGCGCTGGCGCCGGGCATCGAGATCTCCGTGGACGCGCTGGCCGCCCGCGCCGCGCAGCTGCGCAAGGTCGAGCTGGTGCGGCCGCGGTCGGTGATCGGCAAGAACACCGTCGAGTGCCTGCAGTCCGGCATCGTCTACGGGTTCGTCGGCCAGGTGGACGGCCTGGTGCGCCGGATCGTGGACGAGCTGCAGCTCAGCGAGCCCGGCCCGGTCACCGTCATCGCGACCGGCGGCCTCGCGCCGCTCGTGGTGACCGAGTCGGCCACCATCCACGCGCACGTGCCGGACCTGACGCTGCTGGGCCTGCGCCTGGTGTTCGAGCGCAACCGTGTTTGACGGCCGCTGCTCCGCCGACGGCGGCGGGGTCGCGTCGGATCGCCCGCGACCTCGCGGTCAGTGGGCCACCCGGCGGGTGCGCTTGACGTAGGTGGTCAACGGGAGGTCGAACTCGCCCTCGGCGGTTTCGGGGCGGGACTTGAGGAACGCGAGCATCCTCGCGTTCATCGCGGCCCGCTCCTCCTCCGGGACGACCAAGGCGTGCGAGTGGGTGTTGACCATCGCGACCAGGGACTCGGCGGTGCGCCGGTGCGCGTGCGGGAAGACCCGGGTCTCCTCGTCGCCGAACAGCTCGTGCTCGGTCATCGGGTCGAAGGCCAACTCGTCCTGCGCGCTGACGCTGGACTGGGCGGTCCGGACGAACTCCGCCAGCCACGGCGCCGAGTCGTCGTAGTCGTTCCACATCGACGCCAGCACGCCGCGCGGCCGCAGCACGCGGGCGATCTCCGGCATCGCGCGCGCCGGGTCGAACCAGTGGAACGCCTGGCCGACCACGACGGCGTCCACCGTGCCGTCCGGCAGCGGGATCCGCTCCGCGCTGCCGGGCAACGCGCGCGCCGCGCCGTGGTGGCGCACCAACTCGGACAGCATCGCCTCGTTCGGCTCCACCGACGTCACGTGGTGGCCCTGGGCGAGCAGCCCGCCGGTCAGCTTGCCCGTGCCGGCGCCGAGGTCGAGCACCTGGCGCGGCCCTTCGCCCAGCGGCTCCAGCACCCAGCGGATGGCCTCGGCGGGGTAGTCCGGTCGGTGTTCCGCGTACGCCGAGGCGCGCGCTCCGAAGGAGTTCGCCCGCCTGGCCCGCAAGTCATCTCCCGTCACCAGGAAGAGCCTAGTGAGATCCGGTTCGATTTCCCGAGTGGTCTTTCCGTACTCTTCGTCCTGTGAGTGAGCAGCCAGCGACCGGTTCCGCGACCAGCGACGACGATCTCCCCGAGCAGCTGAGGGTGCGCCGGGAGAAGCGGGCGCGACTGCTGGAACGCGGTGTCGACCCGTATCCGGTCGAAGTTCCGCGCACGCACACGTTGCGCGAGGTCCGCGAAGCGCATCAGGACCTGGAACCGGACACGGCGACCGGTGATGTGGTGGGTGTGACGGGCCGGGTGATGTTCATCCGCAACACCGGCAAGTTGTGCTTCGCCACGCTGCGCGAGGGCGACGGCACCGAACTGCAGGCGATGCTGAGCCTGAACGGCGTCGGCGAGCAGTCGCTCGGCGAATGGAAGTCCGACGTCGACTTGGGCGACCACGTATTCGTGCACGGCGAGGTCATCACGTCCCGCCGCGGCGAACTGTCGGTGATGGCCGACCGGTGGTCCATGACGGCGAAGGCGTTGCGCCCGTTGCCGGTCGCGCACAAGGAACTCGCCGAGGAAACCCGCATTCGCCAGCGGTACGTGGATCTGATCCTGCGCGAGCAGGCGCGGAACACGGTGCGCAACCGGGCCGCCGTGGTGCGCTCGTTGCGGGAGTCGTTCCACCGGCGCGGTTTCATCGAAGTCGAGACCCCGATGTTGCAGACGTTGCAGGGCGGCGCGACCGCCCGGCCGTTCGTGACCCGGTCGAACGCGCTCGACATCGACCTGTTCCTGCGGATCGCGCCCGAGCTGTACCTGAAGCGGTGCGTGGTGGGCGGTATCGAGAAGGTCTTCGAGATCAACCGCAACTTCCGCAACGAGGGCATGGACTCGTCTCATTCGCCCGAGTTCTCGATGCTGGAGTACTACGAGGCGTACGCCACGTACGACTCGAACGCGGTGCTGACCCGGGAGCTGATCCAGGAAGCCGCGTTGGCGATCGCCGGTTCGCACGTGGTGACGTTGGTCGACGGCACGGAGTACGACCTCGGTGGCGAGTGGACGACGATGGGCATGTACGACTCGTTGTCCGAAACGGCGGGCGAAGAAGTCACGCCCGAAACTTCTCCGGAGCGGTTGCGCGAGCTGGCCGACAAGCACGGCCTGGAGACGGACCCGAAGACCGGGCACGGCAAGCTGGTCGAGGAGCTGTGGGAGCACCTGGTCGGTGACGCGCTGCACGCGCCCACGTTTGTGCGCGATTTCCCGGTGGAGACCTCGCCGCTCACCCGTCAGCACCGCACCCGGCCGGGTGTGGCCGAAAAGTGGGACCTGTACGTGCGCGGTTTCGAGTTGGCCACGGGATACTCGGAACTGGTGGACCCGGTGGTCGAGCGGGAGCGGTTGGAAGCCCAGGCCCGGCTGGCGGCGACCGGTGACGCCGAGGCGATGCCGGTCGACGAAGACTTTCTGCGATCACTGGAGTACGGAATGCCACCGAGCGGTGGTGTGGGAATGGGCATCGACCGCCTGCTGATGGCGCTCACCGGTCTCGGTATCCGGGAGACGATCCTGTTCCCCCTCGTGCGCCCGGAATGAGTAACTTCTCGGACTCCAGGCGGCGCATTCCTCCAGTTGTGCGCTAACCTGCACTCGCCAATGCTTTAGGTCGCGGTCGGGGAACACCGCGCATTCGAGTCCAGGAGGATACGCATGGCGCAGAAGGTCACCGTGACCCTGGTCGATGACCTGGACGGTGGGAAGGCAGAGGAGACGGTCGGCTTCGGATTGGACGGTGTGTCCTACGAGATCGACCTTTCTGCGGGCAATGCGGGCAGGCTCCGCGACGCTCTCGCCGACTTCGTCGCCAGTGCCCGCAAGGCGGGCGGTCGCAAGCGCGGCCCGGGTCGTCCGGCCGGTGTGAAGGCAGCTCGTCCGGCTTCGGCGGATCGTGAGCAGAACCAGGCCATTCGGGAGTGGGCGCGCAAGCAGGGGATGAAGGTCTCCGACCGCGGTCGCATCCCGGCCGAGGTGCTGGAGGCTTACCACCAGCAGGGCTGACGCCGGTTGTGCACGTGGCCCAGGCCACGGCAATTACGTCAATCGACGAAGGGGCGCCGGAATCCTCCGGCGCCCCTTCGGTTGTTTTCCAGGACTTGCCGGCGCGGTTGTGAAGATCGATTGTGCGGAACGGCGCCGGCCCACCCAGGTGATCTTCGACTCGACCGTTCGGCGGCACGGAGCGTGCTCGGCGGTGGCCGCACCGTGTTCGGTTAGGCTCACCTCACCGAAGGTCGGATCGCCGGGGGAGGAGCACGCGCGTTGGCCCTCCGCACCACCCGACTGGCCCTGCTCGTCGGCCTCCTCGCCCTCGTCGCGCTCGCCAGCGTCGCCATCGGCGCGAAGGACATCCCGATCGTCGACGTCTGGCACGCGCTGACCGCGCCGACAGGGCTGGAGAACGACCTCGTCGTCCGCGAGCTGCGGGTGCCGCGCACCCTGCTCGGCATCGCGGTCGGGGTCGCGCTGGGCGTCGGCGGCGCGCTGATGCAGGGCCACACCCGCAACCCGCTGGCCGACCCGGGCATCCTCGGCGTCACCCAGGGCGCGGCGTTCGCGGTCGTGCTGTCGATCTTCACGCTGGGTGTGACCAGCCTCTACGGGTACGTGTGGTTCGCGTTCGGCGGCGCCCTCGTGGCCAGCGTCGCGGTGTTCCTGCTGGGGTCCGGGCGCAGCGGGCCGACACCGGTGACGTTGGCGTTGGCCGGCGCGGCGGTCAGCGCGCTCATGCAGGGGCTGGTGTCCGCCATCGTGCTGCTGGACCGGCAGAGCCTCGACGCGTTCCGGTTCTGGCAGGTCGGCGGCATCGCCGGGCGCGACCTCGTCGTGCTGTGGCAGGTGCTGCCGTTCCTGGTGCTCGGGCTCGCGCTGGCGGCGGCCAACGCGCCCGGGTTGAACGCGCTGTCGCTGGGCGACGACGTGGCCAGGTCGCTGGGGCAGCGGGTGGCGGCGACCAGGGTCGTCGGCGTGGCCGCGACCACGCTGCTGGTGGGCGGCGCGGTGGCGGTGTGCGGGCCGATCGGGTTCCTCGGGCTCGTCGTGCCCCACGCGGCGCGGGCGCTGACCGGACCCGACTACCGGTGGCTGCTGCCGTTCGCCGGGGTGATCGGCGCGATCGTGCTGCTGGTCGCGGACGTCGTCGGACGGGTCGTGACCAGGCCGGGAGAGCTGGAGGTCGGCGTGGTGATGGCGCTGGTCGGCGCGCCGTTCTTCATCGCCCTGGTGCGGCGGCGGAAGCTGGTGAAGCTGTGACGGGGTTCCGGGTCGGGCCCGTGTCCGGACCGCTGCGGTGGCGGCCGTTCGCCGTGGTGGTCGTGGGGCTGGCGCTGGTGGTGCTCGCGGGCGCGGTGAGCGTGGCCCGCGGCGACTTCCCGATCCCGCTGGCGCAGGTGTTCGACGTGCTGCTCGGCGGCGGGCAACGCGGGCAGCGGTTCATCGTGCTCGACCTGCGGCTGCCGCGGGCGCTGACCGGGGTGCTCGTCGGCGCGGCGCTCGGGGTCGCGGGCGCGATCTTCCAGTCGATCGCGCGCAACCCGCTGGCGAGCCCGGACATCCTCGGCGTGACGTGGGGCGCGGGGGCCGGCGCGGTCACCGTGATCACGTTCGCCGGGTCGATGGGCGCGGTCGGCGGGACCTTGGCGACGGTCGGCGTGCCGCTGGCCGCGCTGGGCGGCGGGCTGCTGGCCGGGCTGCTCGTCCACGGGCTGGCGTGGCGGCGGGGGATCGAGGGGTTCCGGCTCGTGCTCGTCGGCATCGGCGTCTCCGCCGTGACCGGCAACTTCACCCACTACCTGCTGACCGTCGGCGACGTGACCGACGCGGCGCGGGTGATGGTGTGGATCACCGGCAGCCTGAACGGGCGCGGGTGGGAGCACGTCGTGCCGGTCGGGCTGGCGCTGGCGGCGCTGATCCCGGCGGCGCTGGTCGGCTCGCGGCTGCTGGGCGCGTTGCAGCTCGACGACGACACCGTGCGCGGGCTCGGCGTGCGGCTCAACGGCGCGCGGAGCGTGCTCCTGCTGCTCGCGGTCGTGCTGGCGGCCGTGGCCACGGCGTCGGCCGGACCGGTGGCGTTCGTGGCGCTGGCGTCACCGCAGATCGCGCTGCGGGTGGCCGGGACCGCCACGCCGCCGCTGCTCGGGTCGGCCGTGGTCGGCGGGCTGCTGGTGGTGGTGTCGGACCTGGTCGCGCGGCTGGCGTTCGGCGGGTTCGAGCTGCCGGTCGGCGTGGTGACGGCGGTGCTCGGCGCCCCCTACCTGATGTACCTGCTCGTCCGCAGTCGCCGGGAGGCACGGGTATGACCGCTGTTCGGCTGCAGGCGCAGTCGCTGTCCGTGGGGTACGGGGAGCGGCTGGTGGTGTCCGCGCTGGACCTGGACGTGCTGTCCGGTTCGGTGACGGCGGTGATCGGGCCCAACGGGTGCGGCAAGTCGACGTTGCTGCGGGCGCTGGGCCGGCTGCTGCCCGCCCGGTCCGGCGCGGTGGTGCTGGACGGCAAGCGGATCGACCGGACGCCCACGCGCGAGGTGGCGAAGGTGCTGGCGATGCTGCCGCAGTCGCCGCAGGCGCCCGAGGGGCTGACCGTGGCCGAGCTGGTCGCGCGCGGCCGGCACCCGCACCAGGCGTGGTACCGGCAGTGGTCGCCGGAGGACGAGGCGGCGGTGACGTCGGCCCTGGCGATGACGGGCATGGCGGAGCTGGCCGACCGGACCGTGGACGAGCTGTCCGGCGGGCAGCGGCAGCGGGCGTGGATCTCGATGGCGCTGGCCCAGGGCACGGACCTGCTGCTGCTCGACGAGCCGACGACGTACCTGGACCTGGCGCACCAGATCGACGTGCTGGACCTCGTGCAGCGGCTGCACCGGGACTTCGGCCGGACCGTCGTGATGGTGCTGCACGACCTGAACCTCGCCGCCCGCTACGCCGACCGCCTGGTCGCGATGAAGGAAGGGCGGATCGTGGTGGCCGGCGCGCCGGCCGACGTGCTGACCGAGCCGAACCTGCTGGAGGTCTTCGGCCTGGAGGCCCGCGTCGTCCCCGACCCGGTCACCGGCACCCCGCTGGTGGTCCCGATCGGCCATCGCCAGCGCACGCCCGAACGTTGAACTCACCTGTTCCGAACGTAGGACACGCCTGTTCCGAACGTAGGACACGCGCGGCGCGAAGGTAGGACTCTCGCGCGTGTCCTACGTTCCGAACGCGCGTGTCCTGCGTTCCGGACAGGCGAAGTGAGCGTTGCGGAGGGTCAGCGGACGCGGGGGCAGGTGGCGCAGGCCTCGGCGTTCGGCAGCACGAAGTGGAAGCAGCAGCTCTCGCGGCGGCGGGTCCAGCCCGTGTCGGTCGCCTTCAGGGTCGACGCCGAGGTGAACGGGTCGAGCTTGGCCGGCAGCAGCAGCGCCGAGTCCATCACGCCCGCCGTCTCGTCGCCGCACAGCTGGCCCACCGTCCACGCCGCGCTGTCCAGCGCGTCCGTGGCCGCCGCCCACAGCATCCGCCGCCCCAGCCGCACGGTCGGCCCGTACGCGCCCACGAACTGCGCGCTGTGCGCCGCGAACCGGGCCCTGAGCAGCGCCGCCAACGCGGTCTCGTCGGCCACCACCGTCGCCGCCGGGTGGTCGCCCTCCGGGTCGTCCGGCAGGCACGCGAACTCGTCGCTCAGCAGCGCCACGCCGACCACGTGCGGCCGGCCCGCGGGCGCGACCTTGATCGCCACGTCGGCGGGCCGCAGCGACGGCACCCGCCGCGCGGTGTGGAACAGCAGCCCGCCCAGCACGCCCACGACGTTGAGGTACCAGCTCATGACGTACCCGGCCGTGGTGCGCTCGGGCGCCTCGCCGTGCTGCTCCAGCAGCCACCGCGACAACGTCTCGCGCCACGCGTCGAACCGCTCCGGCTCGCCCATGAGCTCCGAGCACAGGACCCACTCGCCGCGCTCGGCCGGCAGCCCGAACCGGGTCTCGAAGCCCTCGTACAGCGAGGCCCGCCCGAGGGACCGGGCGACGGGTGTCGTCACGTCGCACACGGTCGTCCGCGCCGGTACGGTCATGTCCAGGAGTTCCTCGTCGGTCCGGGGTGGGCGAGTGGTCCAGTGAAGCGTGAGGCTTGCCTAACCTTAGCGAGGTTGCCCTAACTCGCACCACTTCGGTGACCCCGATCACCCCCGAGGTCGCCGAACGGTTGAATGTTCGCGCTCAGCGGACAACCCCCGTTCCGTGGAATCCCGCTGGCAGATCACGCGTTGATACCGATGTCAGAGATCCCCGAAGACGGCTGCCTGCGATCGGGAACTGAGAGTGTCGGGGCTGACGACTACAGTGGTCCCACGGTGCCGCGCTCTCCAACGGTCAGCCAGACGGTCGGCCAGGGGTGAGCCCGAGGACCGCCGGCGCAGCAGTCAGGGAGTGCGAATGTTCGAAAGGTTCACCGACCGCGCGAGGCGGGTGGTTGTCCTGGCCCAAGAAGAGGCCCGGATGCTCAACCACAACTACATCGGCACCGAGCACATCCTCCTGGGGTTGATCCACGAGGGTGAAGGTGTCGCCGCCAAGGCGCTGGAGTCGTTGGGGATCGCGCTGGAGGGCGTCCGCCAGCAGGTCGAAGAGATCATCGGCCAGGGTCAGCAGGCCCCATCCGGCCACATCCCCTTCACCCCGCGCGCCAAGAAGGTGCTCGAGCTGTCACTGCGCGAAGCGCTGCAGCTGGGGCACAACTACATCGGCACGGAGCACATCCTGCTCGGCCTGATCCGCGAGGGCGAGGGCGTCGCCGCCCAGGTGCTGGTCAAGCTCGGCGCGGACCTCAACCGGGTGCGCCAGCAGGTCCTGCAGCTCCTGTCCGGCTACTCCGGCGGCAAGGAGCCGGCGGAGTCCGGCGGCCGCGGCGAGGGCACCCCGTCCTCCTCCCTGGTCCTCGACCAGTTCGGGCGCAACCTGACCGCCAGCGCGCGGGAGGGCAAGCTCGACCCGGTGATCGGGCGCACCAAGGAGATCGAGCGGGTCATGCAGGTGCTGTCCCGCCGCACCAAGAACAACCCGGTCCTGATCGGCGAGCCCGGCGTGGGCAAGACCGCCGTGGTCGAGGGCTTGGCCCAGATGGTGGTCAAGGGCGAGGTGCCCGAGACGCTGAAGGACAAGCAGCTCTACACGCTGGACCTGGGTTCGCTGGTCGCGGGCTCGCGCTACCGCGGTGACTTCGAGGAGCGCCTCAAGAAGGTGCTCAAGGAGATCCGCACGCGCGGCGACATCATCCTGTTCATCGACGAGATCCACACCCTGGTGGGCGCCGGCGCGGCCGAGGGCGCGATCGACGCCGCGTCGATCCTCAAGCCCATGCTGGCCCGGGGCGAGCTCCAGACCATCGGCGCGACCACCCTCGACGAGTACCGCAAGTACGTCGAGAAGGACCCCGCCCTGGAGCGCCGGTTCCAGCCGATCCAGGTCGGCGAGCCGTCGCTGGAGCACACCATCGAGATCCTCAAGGGTCTGCGGGACCGGTACGAGGCGCACCACCGCGTCTCGATCACCGACTCCGCGCTGGTCGCCGCCGCGACGCTGGCCGACCGGTACATCAACGACCGGTTCCTGCCGGACAAGGCGATCGACCTCATCGACGAGGCGGGCGCGCGGATGCGCATCCGCCGGATGACCGCGCCGCCGGACCTGCGCGAGTTCGACGAGAAGATCGCCGACGTGCGCCGGGACAAGGAGTCCGCGATCGACGCGCAGGACTTCGAGCGCGCGGCGAAGCTCCGTGACGCGGAGAAGACGCTGCTGGGCCAGAAGGCCGAGCGGGAGAAGCAGTGGAAGGACGGCGACCTCGACGTCGTCGCCGAGGTGGACGACGAGCAGATCGCCGAGGTGCTGGCGAACTGGACCGGCATCCCCGTGTTCAAGCTCACCGAGGAGGAGACCACGCGTCTGCTCCGCATGGAGGACGAGCTGCACAAGCGGATCATCGGCCAGGTCGACGCGGTCAAGGCCGTGTCGCAGGCGATCCGCCGCACGAGGGCCGGCCTGAAGGACCCGAAGCGCCCGTCCGGCTCGTTCATCTTCGCCGGCCCGTCCGGCGTGGGCAAGACCGAGCTGTCGAAGGCGCTGGCGAACTTCCTGTTCGGCGAGGACGACGCCCTGATCCAGATCGACATGGGCGAGTTCCACGACCGCTACACGGCGTCGCGCCTGTTCGGTGCCCCTCCCGGCTACGTCGGCTACGAAGAGGGCGGCCAGCTCACCGAGAAGGTGCGTCGCAAGCCGTTCTCCGTGGTGCTGTTCGACGAGATCGAGAAGGCGCACCAGGAGGTCTACAACACGCTGTTGCAGGTGTTGGAGGACGGCCGCCTGACCGACGGTCAGGGCCGGACGGTGGACTTCAAGAACACCGTCATCATCTTCACGTCCAACCTGGGCACGTCGGACATCAGCAAGGCCGTCGGCCTCGGCTTCACCTCGGGTCAGGACACCGCGTCCAACTACGAGCGCATGAAGAACAAGGTCAACGACGAGCTGAAGAAGCACTTCCGGCCCGAGTTCCTCAACCGCATCGACGACATCATCGTCTTCCACCAGCTCACGCAGGACGAGATCATCAAGATGGTGGACCTGATGATCGCCCGCGTCGAGCAGCAGTTGAAGAACAAGGACATGGCGATCGAGCTCACGGATCGCGCGAAGATGCTGCTGGCCAAGCGCGGGTTCGACCCGGTGCTCGGCGCGCGGCCGCTGCGTCGCACGATCCAGCGCGAGATCGAGGACCAGCTGTCGGAGAAGATCCTGTTCGGGGAGATCCAGCCCGGCCAGATCATCATCACCGACGTCGAGGGCTGGGACGGCGAGTCCGAGGCCGACGACAAGGCGCACTTCACCTTCCGCGGCGAGACCAAGCCGCTGCAGGTGCCGGACGCCCCGCCGGTCGACCTGGCCGCCTCCGGTGGCGACTCGGGCGGCGACTCGGACTCCGAGTCCGCCTGATGTGACCGACGTGAACGCCCCCCGGGTTCGCCCGGGGGGCGTTTTCGCGTCCTCAGGCCGCCGTCAGTGCAGGGTGCCGGCGGTGGCGCGCAGGTCGACGGACGTGCTCAGCGACGTGCGCACGATCAGCTCCAGCGCCCGGGCGGTGGTGGCGACGGGCAGGCTGGGGTGGCCGCCCGCCTCGGCCTGCTCCGGCGAGAACGGCACGTGCACGAACCCGCCGCGCACGCCCGGGTGCTCGGTCGCGACCAGGTGCATCAGGCCGTAGAACACGTGGTTGCACACGAACGT
Organism: Saccharothrix sp. 6-C; assembly: GCF_016695385.1. Classification (NCBI taxonomy): domain Bacteria; kingdom Bacillati; phylum Actinomycetota; class Actinomycetes; order Pseudonocardiales; family Pseudonocardiaceae; genus Saccharothrix; species Saccharothrix sp. 6-C. The sequence continues at coordinate 8,804,167 of NZ_CP064192.1, forward strand.
GCCCGCGGAGTGCGACACCGACGCCGGGATGCCCTCGGCCGCCAACGCCGCCACGCACGCCTTCACCGGCAGCCCGGTGAAGTACGCCGCCGGACCGCCGGGCACCACCGGCTCGTCGATGGGCTGCCCGCCCGCGTTGTCGGGGATGCGGGCGTCGTCCAGGTTCACCGCGACGCGCTCCGGTGTGACCCCGTCCCGGCCACCTGCCTGCCCCACGCACACGACCAGGTCGTACCGGCGGGCGGCGAGGGCCTCGCGCACCGCGGCGACCGACTCGCCGAACACGCACGGCAGGCGCAGCTTCGTCAGCCGGTGACCGTCCGACCGCACCGCTTGGACCGCGTCCCAGGACGGGTTGGTGAGCTCCCCGCCGAACGGTTCGAAACCCGTCAGCAAAACATCCACTCGGGCAGACTAGAACGCGTGGTCGACATCGAGGAACGCCGCACCAGGCGCAAGGGGACGACATTCCTGCTGGTAGTGGCGGCCATCACGTTCCTGCTCGCCGCCTTCACCCGGTTGCTGGGCATCGACGGCACCCGCCACATGGTGGCCACGACGGCCCTGACGCCCTACTTCACGGCGGCCGGCGTGGTGCTGGGCGCGTTGGCGCTGCTGCTGCGGCGCTGGGCGGTCGGCACGCTGACGACGCTGGTCGCGGTGGTGCTGGTGGCGGCCGTCGCGCCGCGCGCGTTCCCCGACTCGCGGCCGGTCGGCGTGGGCCGGGAGGTGACCGTGATGGCGGCGAACGTGCTGGTCGGCAAGGCCGACGCGGGGGCGGTCGTGGCGGCGGTGAAGGCGCACGACGTCGACGTGCTCACGGTGCAGGAGCTGACCCCGGCGATGGTGCTCGACCTCGAACGGGCGGGCCTGGACGAGGTGCTGCCCTTCCGGCACTTCCTGGACGAGCCGGGCGGCTCCGGGTCCGGCGTCGCGTCCCGCTACCCGGTGTTCCCGCGCACGCTCACGCCGCCCAGCACGCTGCGCCAGGCCGGCGCGTTGGTCGACCTGCCCGGCGAGGACCTGGAGGTGCTGTCCGTGCACCCGTTGCCGCCGGTGGAGGCCGTCGGGCCGGAGAGCTGGCAGCGCGACCTGGCGGGCCTGCCGGACCGGGAGTTGGACGGTCCGGTGCGGGTGCTCGCGGGCGACTTCAACGCCACCCTGGACCACGTCGGCCTGCGCCGGCTCCTCAACAGCGGCTACGTCGACGCCGCCGACCAGGTGGGCGCGGGCCTGGACCCGACCTGGCCGTCGGGCGCGCTGTGGCCGCCGCCGGTGACGCTCGACCACGTGCTGGTGGACGGGCGGTGCCCGGTCGACACGTTCACCGTGGTCGACATCCCCGGCTCGGACCACCGGGCCGTGGTCAGCCGATTCGTCGTGCCAGCTCGGTGATCGCCGCCAAGGCGCCCATCGGCAGGGACACCCCGCGCCCGTGCCGCACCTCCGGCTCGCGCGGGTTGACGCGGACCAACGCGCCCGACGCGGCGCTGGCCAGCTCCGCCTGACGCCGCACGGTCGGCACCGCGACCCCCGCGCCGAGCTCCAGCACGACGATGTCGCGGTGCGCCCGGCGCCACTGCGCCAAGGCGTCCAACGCCTTCTGCGACGGCCCGCCGAGCCACGCCCAGTCGCCGAACATGAGGATGTTCGGCCGCGCCAGCCCTCCGCAGTTGCGGCACGACGGCAGCGGCCCGGTGGCGCGCATCGTCGCGGGGTCCACGTCCACCACGACGTCGTCGGCCGGCCACACGTCGTCCGTGCACGGCTGCACGCACTGGAGGTGGTGGATCGACCCGTGCACCTCGGCCACGTGGTCGAACCCGGCCCGCTGGAACTGGCCGTCCACGTTCGACGTGAACACCCGCGCGCCCCACTCGCGCAGCACGCGGAACCCGTCGTGCGGGAGCGTGCGCCGGTACAGGTCGAGCCGGTGCCCGTAGAAGCCCCACGCGAGCGCCGGGTCCTCCACGAAGTGCACCGGGTCGGCCAGCTCCTCGAACCGCAGGCCCAGCCGCTCGTAGGGCGGGTAGGCCTGCCAGAAGCCGGTCGCGCCGCGGAAGTCGGGCAGGCCGGAGTCGACGCCCATCCCCGCGCCCGCGCACACCAGCACCGCGTCGGCGGAGGAGATCAGCTCCGCCGCGCGGTCGAGCGCCTCGTTCACCCTCTGGGGGTCACTTCTTCGCTTGGGAGCTGAGCACGACCTCGAACTCCAGCAGGTCCGACCCGGTGCCGACGGGCTTGGCGCGCTCGCCCGAGTGCGCCTCCTTGGCCCGGCCGCCCATCCAGTTCTGGAAGTCCTCCTCGGTCTCCCACTGGGTGACCACGAAGTACCGCTCGTCGCCCTTGACCGGCCGCAGGAGCTGGAACCCGAGGAAACCGGGCTCGGAGTCGACCGCGCCCAGGCGCGCGGCGAACCGCTTCTCCAGCTCGGGGCCCGAGCCGTCGGGCACGTGGATCGCATTGATCTTCACAACCGCCATGCCCCCGACGTTACTGCGCCCCGGCCGGTTCCGTCTCGTGGCGTGCCCGGTGGGCGCGGACCTTGTGCCGGTTGCCGCAGCGCTCCATCGAGCACCAGCGGCGGTTGCCCGCCCGGGAGGCGTCCACGAACAGCAGGCCGCAGTTGTCCGCCGAGCACTCCCGCACGCCGCCGTGCGCGACGAGCTCGACCGCGTCCCGCGCCGCCGCGCCCAGCACCTGCGTGCCGGTGATCGGCCGTGCCCACGTGAGCGCTCGCGTGCGCGGGTCGACGACCGGACGCGGTGTCTCGGCGGTGGCCGCGTTCAGCACCGCCAGGTCGTCGGCCGGGAGGTCGGCGTCCCGGACCATCGCCCGCGCGACCCGCCAGAACGCGTCGCGCAGCCGCTTCACCGCGGCCAGCTCGGCTTCGGTGACGCGCACGTCGGCCGCGGTGAAGGGCGCGGTCGCGGCGAGGCGCGAGTCGACCAGCCAGGCGGCCAGGTCGTCGGGCCGGTGCAGCTCCTCGAACACCCGCAGCTCACCAGGTCCGCCGCTGACCAGCAGTTCCATCGCGAAGCTGCCGGGGTCGAAGCGGAAGCTCTGCCCGTCCGGCCGGGTCAGCGTCCTCGCCCACGTCGCCATGTAACCACTGTAGCCAGTTTCACCGACCGGCCCGGGGAGTCGGCGGCCCGGGAGTCAGCGGCCGGGGGAGTCGGCGGCGCAGGGGAGTCAGCGGCGCAGCGGGCCCGGGTAGAGGAACTCGTCGGCGGGCGCCTGGTCGCCGCGGAACCACGCGGTGAAGAACGCGTCCAGGTCCTGGCCCGACACCTGCTCCGCGTGCGCCTCGAACTCCGGCCACGACGCGTTGCCGCCCCGGTTCGCGGCCACCCAGTCCTTGAGCACGCGGTCGAACGCCGGGTCGCCGATCTGGCGGCGCAACGCGTGCAGCGCGAGCTGACCCTTGTCGTAGACGCCCCGGAACTCGTTGCCCCGGCCCATGTCGTAGAGCTTGCGACCCCAGTACGTCTCGCGCTCGCCCACCCGCTCGACCTCGGCGCGGTACCGGTCGTCCAGGTCGACGCCCTGCTTCGCCTCGGCCCACAACCACTGGGCGTAGGAGGCGAAGCACTCGTTCAGGCAGATGTCGGCCCAGTTCTCCAGGCTCACCGAGTCGCCGAACCACTGGTGCGCGTTCTCGTGCACCACGGTGTCGAGGTCGGCCCAGCCCGCGTAGATCGGCCGGGTCTGCGTCTCCAGCGAGAAACCGATGTCGTCGGCCAGGAAGATGCCGCCCGCCGAGGAGAACGGGTAGGGCCCGAACTTCTCCGCCAGGAACGCGAGCACCTCCGGCAGCCGCTGCTCGTGCTGCCTGCCGGCCTCCGCGCCCGGCGCGTAGGCGTCCACCACCGGCGTGCCGTCGGGCAGCGCGGACCGCTCGACGGTCCACCGGTCGATCGCGATCGTGGTCAGGTAGGTGGCCATCGGCTGCTCGGCGACCCAGCGGAACGACGTCCAGCCGTCGGCGGTGGTGGAACCGCCCTCGACACCGTTGGAGATCACCGACCAGCCCTCCGGCACGCGCGCGGTCAACGCGAACGACGCCTTGTCGCGCGGGGTGTCGTTGGCGGGGAACCAGGTGGTCGCCGAGTGCGGCTCGCCCGCCGCGAACGCGCCGCCGGAGGAGGAGATCTGCCAGCCGCTGCGACCCAGGGCACGGTCCTCGAACAGGGTCGGCTCGCCGCCGTACCGGACGGTGGTGGTGAACTCCTCACCGCTCGCCAGGGGGGTCGCGGGCGTCACGACCAGCTCGTGGTCGCCCTCCTGCCGGAAGTCGGCGGCCTGCCCGCGCACGTCGACGCCGGTGACCTCCAGCGAGTACAGGTCCAGGTTGAACCGGGCCAGGTCGGCGGTGGCCGTGGCGGTGATCTTCGCGACCCCGTCCAGCCGCTTGGTCGCCGGGTCGTAGCCGACCGACACGTCGTAGGCGCCGACGTCGTAGCCGGTGTTGCCGTCCTGCGGGTAGTACGCGTCGCCGGCGCCGTCGCCGCCCTCGGCGTCCACCACGGGCGCGGTGGTGGCCGGCGCGGACGCGGTCGGCGTCGCGGTCGGCTCGTCCCTCGGCATCCTGGCCACCACGATCCCGGCCACCACCAGCACCACGATGACGACGATCAGGTACGGGCGCGCCTTGGGACTGATGGCCATGCCGACATGATGCACGCATGAGCGTTGCGGAGTTCGGGGGATCGGGGCAGGGCATCCTGCTGCTCCACGGCCTGATGAGCCGGGCGAGCACGTGGTGGACGGTGGCGCAGTGGCTCAAGCCGTACGGGCGGGTGGTCGCGCCGGACGCGCGCGGCCACGGCCGCAACCCGGTGCGGGGGCCGTACCGGACGGAGGACTTCGTCGCCGACGCGGCCGCCGTGATCGAGCGGCACGACCTCGCGCCCGCCGTGGTCATCGGGCACTCGATGGGCGGGCTGCACGCGTGGGCGCTCGCCGCGACCCGGCCAGACCTGGTGCGCGCGGTCGTGGCGGAGGACGTGGTGCCGGACAACCGGGGCCGCACGGTCGAGGAGTGGAAGTGGTACTTCGACGCGTGGCCGCCCGCGTTCGAGTCCCTCGCGCACGTGCGGCAGGTCGTGGACGTGCCGCGGGTGGAGGAGATGTTCGAGGAGCGCGAGGACGGCTGGCACCTCATCGCGCACCTGCCCGACCTGTACGAGATCGCCTCCGAGTGGGGCGAGCGGGCGTACTGGGACCACGTCGACGCCATCCGGTGCCCGATGCTGGTGATCGAGGCGGGCCTCGGCGGGCTGCGCGCCGGGCAGATGGCCGAGGTGGCGCGGCGGACCGGGGCGACGCACCTGGTGGTGCCGGAGTCGGGGCACGTCGTGCACGACGAGGCGCCGGAGGTCTACCGGGGCGCGGTGGAGGCGTTCCTGAGCGGGTCGATCGACCCGGTCTGAGTGTCCACGATCGCCATCTCGCGGGTCTTGGCGCGGATCGGCGTGATCGGGTGCAGCTCGGCGAACGCGACCCTCACCTCGTCGTCCTCGCCGTCGACCAGCGTGCAGTGGGGCACCCACGTGCCCGGCAGGTGCCTGCCGTGGGGGTTCTTCACCCGGCCCGCCAGGACGTCGTGCACGGCCGAGTGCACGGCCAGCAGCTCGGCGTCCACGACCGCGCCGAGCTGCAACGTGCTGCCGGTGGCGCTGAGGGTCTGCAACCACACGTCGGGCAGCCACAGCCGGGACAGGTCCTCGCGCAGCTCGGCGCGCACCTTCGGCCCGATCGTGCCCGCCGCCGCGTAGGTCAGGTGCGGCGGCAGCTCCGACCGCGCGCCGATCCGCCGCCACAACGACCGCACGGCCTGGTCGGCCTCGGCGTCGAAGAACACCACCAGCGCGTGCACGGTCAGTGCTCGCCGGGCAGCGCGAACAGACCCGCGGCCGTCTGCTCGACCAGGCCGTCGACGAGCAGCGAGTGCAGGCACCGGTCCCGCTGGCCCGCGTCCGACCACACCACGTCGAGCCGGGACTTCGCCACCGGCTCGCTGGTGCCGCGCAGCACGTCCAGCAGCAGGCCGCGCACCTGCCGGTCGGTGCCCGCGAACTTCTGCGCGACCTTCGCCGGGCCGTCGTACGCGGGACGGCCGTTGAGCTGCCACGCGCACCCGTCGAACACCGGGCAGTCCGCGCACTTGGGCGCGCGGGCCGTGCAGACCAGGGCGCCCAGCTCCATCAAGGCGGCCGAGTAGACGGCGGCGCGCTTCTCCTCTTCGGGGAGGAGGGCTTCGACGTCCTTCATGTCCTTGGTCGTGGCCGGCGGACCCGCGTCACCCGCGCCGTGCACGGCCCGTGCCACGACGCGCCGGACGTTCGTGTCGACCACCGGGCACCGCTGCCCGTAGGCGAACGCCGCGACGGCCCGTGCCGTGTACGCGCCGATGCCCGGCAGGGCCAGGAGGGTGTCGACGTCGCTCGGGACGACGTCGTCGTGCTGCTCGGCGATGGCCTGCGCGGCGGCGTGCAGCCGGAGGGCGCGGCGCGGGTAGCCAAGCTTGCCCCAGGCGCGCACCACCTCGCCCTGGCTCGCCTCCGCCATCGCCGACGGCGTCGGCCAGCGGGCCAGCCACTCGTGCCAGATGGGCTCGACCCGAGCCACAGGGGTCTGCTGCAACATGATCTCGCTGACCAGCACGCCCCACGCCGTGCACTCCGGCCGTCGCCAGGGCAGGTCGCGGGCGGTGTCGGCGAACCAGTCGAGGAGGAGCTCGGCGTCCAGGCTCATAGCGACGCACAGTCTTCCACGACCGGTCCGCCGACCACTTCCGGCCGGCCGTCCGGCCGGACCACTCCGGCCGGACCACTCCGGCCGAACGGCTCCGGTCAGACGTCTCGGGTCGGACGACTCCGGTCAGGCGTCCCCGGTCAGACGACTTCGGTCAGCTCGCCTGTGTGCACGTCGTAGACGAAGCCGCGCACGTTGTCCCGGTGCGGGAGGAAGGCGCTGTGCCGGACCCGGTTCACCGAGCCGCGCACGCTGTCCTTCACCTCGCGGAACGCCTCCACCGACCACGGCGGGCGCAGGCCGGACGCCTGCTCCAGCTCGTCCTTGAAGTCGTCTTCCGTGACCAGCTCCAGGCCGCAGTTCGTGTGGTGCACCAGCAGCACCTCACGGGTGCCGAGCTTGCGCTGGCTCAACGCCAGCGAGCGGATCATGTCGTCCGTCACGACACCGCCCGCGTTGCGCAGCACGTGCGCCTCACCCTGCTTGAGGCCGAAGATCTCGAACACCCGGATGCGGGAGTCCATGCAGGTCAGGATGGCCACTTGCATCGAAGGCCGCGGCGAGGAACGGTCGCCGGGAACGATGTTGCCCAATTCGGCGTTGCGGTGGAGCAGCTCGTCGATCGCGGTCATCGCACACCTCCCGTTGTTCCCTCGGATTGGAACCTGCCTCCCGCATGGCGGGCAAGCGAATCGGGCCAACCTCACGTTCACCTCATCGGGTGGCCGATGCTTCCCGGTCAATTCCACGTGACCCGGCTACCTTCGACGGCGTGACCGAGCCCACAGGCCCGCACCCGCGGTCGGTGTACTGGCGGCGCCGCGCGCTGGCCGTCGCCGGGTCGGTGGTCGCGCTGGTCCTCGCGGTCTGGCTCGTCGGGGCGCTGATCGGGCACGGCGACGCGGCGCCCGTGGCCACGCAGCCCTCATCCCGCCCGCCGGAGCCGCCCGCCACCCCCGTGGTCACGTCCTCCTCCTCGACCACGCCACCCGCTCCGCCCCCGCCACCACCGACCCTGCCGCCGGGCCCGCCTCCGCCGTGCGAGGACGCGCAGGTCGCCGTGGTGGCCGAGGTCGACAAGCCCACGACCCCCGCCGGTCAGCCCGTGCGGTTCACCATCGTCATCTCCAACACCGGCCCCCTGCCGTGCGCGAAGGAGATCGGGCGACGGGTGCGCGAGCTGGTCGTGACGAGCGTGGACGGCGTGACGCGGCTGTGGTCGAGCAACGACTGCTTCGTCACCGAGGGGTCCGAGGTGCGCGTGATGCAGCCGGGGGAGCGGTTCACCTACGGGTTGCAGTGGACGGGCGGCACGTCGGAACCGGGCTGCCGCAAGCATTCCAGGCTGGGCGCGGGCGACTACCTCCTCACCGCTCTCGTGGCGGGCAAGGCGAGCAACCCGGTGATCTTCCGTGTGACGTGAGGTGGGGGTTGAGGTTGAGGTCGAGGGTTGGAAAAGCTTGAAAAGCATGTCCTCGCCGGACGGGCAGATCAGCAGGATGACCGGGGGGTTGGGTGGTTGTGTTGCGGGTCCGTTGTGGTCCGGGGTGCGTGTCATCCCACCGACCTCCCTCCGGGCTACCACACGTATCAAGGGGGCGCCCCCAGTCGAAGCCGCGGTCAGTGCTGGACAACGCCCCCTTGACACGCGCGGTAGGGCAAAGCCAGGTCGGCGGGATGACACGAACCCCTTCATTGAGCAAACCGCCCTGGCACTGACAGCGGGTCGGGTGACGGTCGACGGGGGATGAGCCGGGTCCGTCGCCGCGGGCCGGTCGTTGTCGGTCCACTGGCGGGCTCTTCTCCCTAGAGGAGGGGTTCGTGTCATCCCGCCGACCTGGCGCAGCCCTGCCACGCGTGTCAAGGGGGGCGTGGTCCAGTGCGGTCGCGGCGTCTACTGGGGGCGCCCCCCTTGATACGTGTGGTAGCCCTTGTGGAGGTCGGCGGGATGGCACGTACCCCGGACCAACGACGGACCCGGCAGACAACCACCCAACCCCCCGGTCATCCTGCTGATCTGCCCGTCCGGCGAGGACATGCTTTCAAGCTTTTGATCTTTTCCGCACTAAAGCAGGGGTCCTCTGACCGAGGACCCCTGCGGAGCGTTCAAGAGCAACGGGCGGGGAGTGGAGAGCGAACGGGCGGGAGTGGAGAACGGGAGTGGGCCGGTCGATGGCAGTCGGACCGGACCGGGGATCACGGGCCGAACCAGCGCTCCTCGGCCGTTCCGCGAGGCGGAGCGGCGGTGGTGCCGTGGATCAGTTCGGTGGACAGGGTGACGGCCCGGGGACGGGTGCGCTCGGCCGAGTCCAGGAGCAGCTTGCCGGCCGCGCGGCCCTTCTCCAGGACGGGCTGGCGGACCGTGGTCAGGCCGGCCTGCTCCGCTTCGCGGATGCCGTCGAAACCGGTGATGGTGATGTCGGCGGGCACGCGCAGACCGCGCCGCTGGACCTCCGCCATCGCGCCGAGAGCCAGTATGTCCGACGTGCAGATCAGCGCGGTGATCTGCGGGTCGCGCTCCAGCACCTGCGCCGCCGCCGCCGCGCCGGAGGCCATGGTGTGGTCGAACCGCTCCGCCACCGGCACGGTCTCCCAGTCCACGCCGACCGACGCGAACGCTTGCGCCAACCCCGCCAACCGGGCCCGCTGCACGTGGAAGTGCGCCGCCTGCTGCCGCTCCGGCACGACGAAGTCGTCGTTGCGGTCACGGGCCAGGCGCATGCACACCACGCCGACCCGCCGGTGCCCCAGCGAGATCAGGTGCTGCGCCAACGAGTGCATGGCCGCCTGGTCGTCGATGCCGACGCGGTCGACGTTGCCGAGGTCGGGCTGGTCGCACACCACCGTCGGCACCGGCCGCTCCAGCACCGCCGCCAGGTGGGGATCGTCGTCGGGCACCGAATACACCACGAAGCCGTCCACCCCAGCCCGGTGGACCGCCGCCACGTCCTCGCGCTCGGGGTTCGCCGGCACGAGCAGCAGCCCGGTCCCGGCGTCCTCGCACGCGAGCGCCAACCCCTCCAGGAACCCGATCGCCGCCGGGTCGCGGAACGCGTAGGACAGGTTCTCGGTGAGCAGCAAGCCCACCGCGCCGGCCTTCCTCGTCCGCAGGGAACGGGCCACCGGGTCGGGCCCCGGGTACCCGAGTCGTCTCGCTGTCTCCAACACCCGGCGTCGCAGCTCTGGCGAGAGCTGGTCGGGACGGTTGTACGCGTTGGACACCGTTGTCCGGGAAACACCCAGCTCCGCCGCCAGTGAGGCGAGCGTCGCGGGGCGTCGCACATGCATCGACCGCGCCATGAAGTGACCGTAACGGTTCAGAACCAATTACAGAAGTGGGGGTGACCGGCGTCCCTCTATAACGTCATCTCCGCAGATGAGGATGGGTTACCTCAGGGTACAATGGTCTAAACCAATGGGGCTTCAGTGGACGACTCGCGCACCACCAACCGCGGTCGGAAAACGCGCGTGTAATTCCCCGCCGGACGTCGTCGCCGATCGGGGTCGAGCCGGTGCACCAACTCGTCCACGGCCGCCGCCGCCATCTCCTCGATCGGCTGCGCCAGCGTGGTCAACGACGGCGAGCAGTACGACGCGAGCGGGATGTCGTCGAACCCCACCACGGACAGGTCGCGCGGCACGGTCAGCCCGCGCCGGTGCGCCTCCCGCAGCACGCCGATCGCCATGTGGTCGGACGAGCAGATCACCGCCGTCGGCCGCACGGTGTCCAGCAGCGTCGACACCGCCGCCGCCCCGCCCTCCGGCCCGAACGGCGCGTGCGCCACGAAGTCGGACGTCGCGGGCAGCCCGTCCTCCTCCAGCGCCGCCGCCCACCCGGCCCGCTTGAGCCGCGACGGCAGCGACCGCGCCGGCCCCGACACGAACCCGATCCGCCGGTGGCCCAGCTCGACCAGGTGCCGGGTCGCCGCGTAGCCCGCGTGCTGCTCGTCCACGGTCACGTCCGGCACGTCCAGCGACGGCGTCGCCCCGTTGAGGAACACCATGTGCACGCCGTCGGCCAGCAGCTTCGCGTAGTACGACGGGCGCGGCGCCTGGCCGAGCGGCACCTCGACGTTGGTGATCTCCGGCGACACGAACACCATGCCCTCGACGCCGCGCGCCAGGAGCATCCGCACGTACTCCTCCTCGCCCATCGCGCCCGCGCCGGTGGCCCGCGTGTTGCACAGCAGCGACGAGTACCCCAGCCGTGCGGCCCGCACCTCCAGCGCCTCGGCGAACGCCGGGAACACGGGGTTCGACAGCTCGGGCACGAGCAGCCCGATCACGCCGGTCCGCTGCAACGCGCCCAGCCCGCGCGGTGTGTAAGGCATTTCCGCAAGCACCGCGAGCACGCGCTGGCGCGTCTCGTCGTTCACGCCCGCCCGGCGGTTGAGCACCCGGCTGACCGTGGAGATGCTCACCCCGGCTGCCCTGGCGATCTCGGACAGACCGGACACCGTGCCTCCTCGCAGACTCTTGGGTGAGGTGCAGCCTGCCGTCAGCGGCAAATTTTTGCAACGCCCACCTTGGTTTCTCCCAGTCAGACGCCGCCGTTACGGCTTGGTTACGTCAAGACCCTTGACCCGGCCCTGGTCGGCGGGATGAAATCCGCGTCAACCTTTTCGCAAGTTCTTGCAAGCGCCTTCATCACGGTGGAGGCCCGCAGGAGGGACGACAGCAACGATGCGACGTACCACCCTCGTGACCGCAGTGGCGGCCGTCTCCGCCCTCGTCCTCACCGCGTGCGGTGGTGGCGACGGCGGATCGGCGTCCGGCGACTCCGGCGAGATCACCTTCTGGGACACCAGCGGCCCGAACGAGGGGCCCGTGTTCACCGCGATCGCGCAGGAGTGCGCGACCAAGGGCGGCTACAAGGTCAAGACCGAGACCGTGCCCTTCGACGCGGCCCTGAACAACTACCGCACCGCCGCGCAGGGCGGCCAGGGCCCGGACGTCTTCCGGGCAGAGGTCGCGTGGGTGTCGCAGCTGGCCAAGCTGGGCTACATCGCCGACCTGGCCGGCACCGAGCTGGCGAACGACACGTCGGACTTCCTGGACACGCCGCTGGGCTCCACCAAGTACGACGGCAAGACCTACGGCGTCCCCCAGGTCACCGACTCGCTGGCGCTGTTCTACAACAAGAAGCTGCTGGCCGACGCCGGTGTCGAGCCGCCGAAGACGTGGGACGAGGTCAAGACCGCCGCGGCCAAGCTCGGCGGCGAGAAGACGATCTTCATCAACAACGACGCGTACTACGCGCTGCCGTTCATCTACGGCGAGGGCGGCGACCTGGTCGACGCCGACGCCAAGAAGATCGTGGTCAACTCGGCGGAGAACGTGAAGGCGCTGGAGACCGCCAAGGGCCTGCTCGACGCCAAGGCCGCGTCCACCGCGCTGGACCCGTCGAACTCCTACAACAACATGCAGGCCGCGTTCACCTCGGGCGAGGTCGCCATGGTGGTCAACGGCCCGTGGTCGGTCGCCGACTACCTCAAGGGCGCCGCGTTCACCGACGCCGCCAACCTGGGCATCGCGCCCGTGCCCGGCGCTACCGCGGGCAAGGGCTCCGCGCCGGTCGGCGGCCACGACTACGTGATCCGGCAGGGCACCAAGGCCAAGGACTCGTCGGTCAAGTTCATCGCCTGCATGAGCAGCACCGAGTCGCAGGTGCGCATCGCCAAGGAGCTGGGCGTGCTGCCCACTCGCAAGTCCGCCTACGAGAACGCCGACGTGAAGGCCAACGCGGTCGTGTCCGCGTTCGAGCCGGTCGTCACCGCCGCCCACCCGCGCGCGTGGATCCCCGAGGGCGGCCAGCTGTTCGACCCGCTGAAGATCGCCTACGCCGACGTGCTGGCGGGCAAGAAGGACGCCAAGACGGCGCTGGACGAGGTGGCCAAGTCGTACAAGGACACCGTCGTCCCCGAGTACACCGTCGGCTGACCATCCCCCGTGGCGCCCGGTCCGACCACGGGCCGGGCGCCGCGGGGCGGCGAAGGGAGACTTCGGTGCGCAGGTTCCTGGACCGGCACTGGTACGCGTACGCGATGGTGCTGCCGGTCGTGGTGGTCATCGCGGTGTTGGTGCTGTTCCCGCTCGCCCAGGGCGTGTTCTTCACCTTCACCGACATCAACGAGGGCAACATCGCCAACCCGATCCTCGACCGGCCGGCGACCTACGTCTCCGTTGGCCTCGACAACTACCTGAACGTGCTGTCCGGCGACGCCAGCTACGGCGCGTTCTGGTCGACGCTGGTGCGGACGCTGATCTGGACGTTCGGCTGCGTGTTCTTCCACTACACGATCGGCCTGGGCCTCGCGCTGCTGCTCAACCGGGAGGTGCGAGGCCGGGCGGTGTACCGGGTGCTGCTGATCCTGCCGTGGGCCGTGCCCGCGTTCATCAGCGCGTTCGCGTGGAAGTACATGTTCAACGCGCAGTACGGGATCATCAACCAGTTCCTGCGCTTCCTCGGCCTGGACGACCCGCCGGTGTGGCTCGGCCAGTCGGACTGGGCGCTCGTCGCGGTGATCATCGTCAACGTGTGGCTCGGCGTGCCGTTCATGATGGTGGCGCTGCTCGGCGGCCTCCAGTCGATCCCCGGCGACCTCTACGAGGCGGCCGAGGTGGACGGCGCGACGCCGTGGCAGCGGTTCCGCAACGTGACGCTGCCCGGCCTGCGGTCGGTGTCCAGCACGGTGGTGCTGCTCGGCATCATCTGGACGTTCAACATGTTCGCGATCATCTACCTGATCACCGGGCCGAACCCGAACACCCGCATCCTGGTGACCTACGCGTTCGAGCGGTTCTTCTCCGGCGCGTCCCGCGACTTCGCGGTGGCGTCGACCTACGGCGTGCTGATCCTGTCCGTGCTGCTCGTGTTCGCGGGTGTGTACCGGCGGGCGCTGCGCAAGCAAGGCGAGGTGTGGTGATGACGGTCGAAGCCGCTTCGTTGAAGGCGGTCCCGCAGGCCCGCGTGCGTCCGCGCTCGCGACGGTCGCCGCTGGCCAGCGCAGGGCTGCACGGCGCGCTGGTCGTGGCGTCGCTGATCGCGGTGTTCCCGGTGTTCTGGGTGCTGGTGACGTCGTTCAAGCCGGACGCCAAGGCCGTGGAGACCACGCCGAAGCTGGTCAACGACTCCAGCCTGGACAACTACGGGCGGATCCTGGCCGGCGAGAAGGGCGACTTCCTGGCGTGGTTCGGGAACTCGGTCCTGATCGCGCTGATGACCACGGTGCTCGCGGTGTTCCTGTCCGCGACGACCGGGTACGCGGCGTCGCGGTTCCGGTTCCCGGGCAAGCGGTCGCTGATGCTGTCGTTCCTGGTCGTGCAGATGTTCCCGTTCGCGGTGCTGATCGTGCCGCTGTACAACATCCTGCTGGCCCTCGGGCTGCAGGGCACGTCGCTCGGCCTGGTGCTGGTCTACTGCACCACCGCCGTGCCGTTCTGCACGTACATGCTGAAGGGCTACTTCGACACCATCCCGAACGACATCGACGAGGCCGGGCGGGTGGACGGCCTGACGCCGTTCGGCGTGTTCTGGCGGCTGGTGCTGCCCCTGGCCCGGCCGGGCCTGGCCGTGACGGCGTTCTACGCGTTCCTGACGGCGTGGGGCGAGGTGGCGTTCGCGTCCGCGTTCCTGTCGGCGGCGGACGAGTCGAAGACGCTGGCCGTGGGGCTGCAGGTGTTCGTGCAGCAGAACCGGACCGAGTGGGGTCACCTGGCGGCGGCCTCGATCCTGGTCGCGATCCCGGCGATCGTCGTGTTCTACCTGGTGCAGCGCTTCCTGGTGACGGGCTTGTCGTCGGGCGCGGTGAAGGGCTGAGCCGCGGGGGCCTCCGCCTCGTCGCGGAGGCCCTTCCCGCTCAGACCTCGATGACCTCGACCAACTGCTCGAGCCCGACGAAGTCCTTCGGGTTGCGGGTGTAGAGCGGCAGGTCGTGGCACGAAGCGATGGCCGCGATCATCAGGTCGAACCTGCGCGACCGGGGATCGCGGTCGGCCGCGATCGTCAGCCCGATGAGGCTGCCGTACCGGGTGGACGCCCGCCGGTCGAAGGGCAGCGGGGCGTAGCCGACGATCGCCACGCCCAGCCGCTTGGTGCGCACGTCGCGGGTCGTCGAGTCCTTCGCCGCCGCAACGCCGTGCTGCAGTTCCGCCAGGGTGATGGTGGTCAGCGCGGCGACTTCCGGGAGCGCGGCCCGGTCCAGCGTCGCCAGGTCGATGAAGACGTTGGTGTCGAGCACGCCGGTCGGCCGGTGGTCAGCCACGACGGCGCTCCGAGGGGTCGTCGTCGCCGATGCGGTCCTCGTTGCCGAAGAACTCGTCCGCTTCCGCGCGCATCTGGGCGTAGTCGATCTCGGGCAGGTCCTTGACCAGTTCGATGACCTCATCGGTGGTCAAGGTCTGCCCGTGCCCCGGTGGGCGGAGTTCGACGACCTCCGCGTCCTCGCCCATGACGCGGTACGCCTCGCCTGCTTCGAGCGCTTCCAGGACTTGCGCGGGGTTCCGGTCGAACTCCCGTTGGCTGATGACCTTCATGGCGGAGAGGCTAGGGAGCCGGCACCGGGCGCGCCAGCAGTAAGACCGCTGGTCAAAGGCCTGGCCCGCGCGTCTCGATCGGGTGATCGCCGCCCCTCCGGACCTGGTGGCGGGCGGGCGGCGGGCGCCAGGGGAGCGGCCGGGCGGGCCCCGGCGCTGAACCGATCCGGAACTAGACCAATTCACCCGTTCCCGTAAGCGCTTGCAATCCCTAGCGTTGCGGCAAAGCTTGGTAGTGAAAGGTGCGTGGCATGGCTGAGGTCGCCTACGTCAAGGCTTCGCGGATCTTCTCCGGCAACCCGCCGGTCCGCGCGGTCGACGAGCTGTCGTTGGACGTCACCGACGGCGAGTTCCTGGTACTGGTCGGTCCGTCCGGCTCCGGCAAGTCCACCGCGCTGCGGATGCTCGCGGGTCTGGAGGACATCGACGAGGGCGCCATCCACATCGGCGGCAAGGACGTCACCAACGTCCCGCCCAAGGGCCGCGACATCGCGATGGTGTTCCAGTCCTACGCGCTGTACCCGCACATGACGGTCGCGGAGAACATGGGCTTCGCGCTGAAGCTGCGCGGCGTCAACAAGACCGAGATCCGGGAGAAGGTCGCCGAGGCGGCCAGGATGCTGGACCTCGAGAAGTACCTGGACCGCAAGCCGAAGGCGCTGTCCGGCGGTCAGCGGCAGCGCGTCGCGATGGGCCGCGCGATCGTCCGCGAGCCTTCCGTGTTCCTCATGGACGAGCCGCTGTCGAACCTGGACGCGAAGCTCCGCGTGGAGACCCGCGCGAACATCGCCGCCCTCCAGGCCCGCCTGGACACGACCACGATCTACGTCACGCACGACCAGGTCGAGGCCATGACCATGGGCCACCGGGTCGCCGTGCTCAAGGACGGCCTGCTCCAGCAGTGCGACACCCCGCGCGCGCTGTACGACAAGCCGGCCAACGCGTTCGTCGCCGGCTTCATGGGCTCGCCCGCGATGAACCTGAAGACCGTGCCGCTGACGTCGGAGGGCGCGAAGCTCGACGGCATCGTGGTGCCGCTGGAGCGCCGCGCGCTGGACAAGGCGGCGGGCGAGGGCCTGTCCGAGGTCACGTTCGGCATCCGGCCCGAGTCGCTGGCGCTGGTCAGCTCCTCGGAGCAGGGCATGGACATGACCGTCGAGCTGGTCGAGGAGCTGGGCGCGGACGCGCTCATGCACGGCTCGGTCCGCATCGGCGACGTGCCCGAGCGGTTCGTGGTCCGCGTCGACGGCCGGACGCCGCCGACCCTGGGCCAGACCGTCAAGGTCGCCGTGCGCGACGCCAGCGAGGTCCACCTGTTCCACCCCGAGTCGGGCCACCGCCTGACCGACTGACGATCGTCGAGCCCGCAGGGGCCGCCTCCCGCGCCGCGGTGAGGTGGCCCCTGTGGCGTGTAAAACACCCGGTCGGTGGACATGTCGGTCGCGGAGCGTTCTAAACTGAACTCGACAACGGTTTCCATTGCCTATGTGTCAGCCTGTCGAGGAGTGCTCTGATGACCGTCCGCAACGCGTTGCTCGGCGCGGTGGCCGCCGCGACCGCCGTCGTCCTCACCGCCTGCGGTGCCCAGGACACCCCCGCCGCGAACGACGGCACGATCAAGGTCGTCGCCTCCACCAACGTGTGGGGCAGCGTGGTGAAGGCCGTCGGCGGGGACGCCGTGCAGGTCAGCGCCATCATCGACGACCCGTCCGGCGACCCGCACTCCTACGAGAGCAAGCCGTCCGACCTGGCCGCGGTGCGCGACGCCAAGCTCGTCATCTTCAACGGCGGCGGCTACGACGACTTCTTCGCCACCCTGCTCGGCCCCGAGACCGAGGGCGCCAAGAAGATCGAGGCGTTCCCGGTGTCCGGCAAGGCCTCCGAGCACGAGGAACCCGAGGCGTCCGCCGAGCCGGAGGGCGAGGAGCACCACGACCACGCCGTCAACGAGCACGTCTGGTACGACTTCGAGACCGTCCGCAAGGTCGCCGACCAGGCCGCCGCCGACCTCGGCGCCATCGCGCCGGACAAGAAGGCGACCTTCGACGCCAACGCGAAGGACTTCACCGCCGAGCTGACCGACCTGGAGCAGCGCGTCGAGGGCAAGGGCGCGGGCAAGAAGGTGGTGGCGACCGAGCCGGTGGCCCACTACCTGCTCGACACCGCGGGCGTCGAGGACGTCACGCCGGAGTCGTTCAGCGAGGCCGTGGAGAACGAGACCGACATCCCCGCCGCCGCGCTCGCCGACGTCACCCGCCTGATCGAGCAGAAGCAGGTCGCCGCGCTGGTCAACAACGCGCAGACGGAGAACGCGGGCACGCAGCGGGTCGTCGAGCAGGCCAAGGCGGCGGGCGTGCCCATCGCCGAGGTGACCGAGACGTTGCCCGAGGGCGTCACGGGTTACCTTGATTGGATGACGAAGCAGGTCGACTCGCTGGTGGGAGCGCTCGGCGCATGACGCTTTCGGGCAGGACGGCCCAGGTGGCGGACCAGTCGACGCGCGCGGCGGTCGCGTTGCGCGGCGCGCGGCTGTCCTACGGCGACCGCGTGCTGTGGGACGGGCTGGACCTGGACGTCGCCCCCGGCGAGTTCGTGGCCGTGCTCGGGCCCAACGGCTCGGGCAAGACCAGCCTCATCCGGGTGCTGCTCGGCCTGCAGCCGCTGTCCGCGGGCACGGTCCGGGTCGCGGGCGGCAACCGGCGCATCGGCTACATCCCGCAGCAGCGGGCGATCGACTCCAGCCTCGCGCTGCGCGGCCGCGACCTGGTCGGGTTCGGCCTGGACGGGCACCGCTGGGGCATCGGCTGGGGTGGCCGCCGCGAGCGCCGGGCCAGGGTGGACGCGGCGCTGGAGTCGGTCGGCGCGACGAGGTACGCCGACGAGCCCGTCGGCCTGCTCTCCGGCGGCGAGCAGCAGCGGCTGCGGGTGGCGCAGGCCCTGGTCGGCGACCCCGAGGTGCTGCTGTGCGACGAGCCGCTGCTCTCGCTCGACCTCGCGCACCAGCGCGTGGTCAGCGACCTGATCGACGCCCGGCGCCGGGCCGAGGGCACGGCCGTGCTGTTCGTGACCCACGAGATCAACCCGATCCTGCCGCTGGTCGACCGGGTGCTGTACCTGGTCGAGGGCCGGTTCCGGATCGGCCCGCCCGCCGAGGTGATGACCTCGCGGACGTTG
This sequence comes from Saccharothrix sp. 6-C, assembly GCF_016695385.1. Lineage (NCBI taxonomy): Bacteria > Bacillati > Actinomycetota > Actinomycetes > Pseudonocardiales > Pseudonocardiaceae > Saccharothrix > Saccharothrix sp. 6-C. The sequence goes on from NZ_CP064192.1 coordinate 8,822,632, forward strand.
ACCGAGCTGTACCGCACGAACGTCGAAGTGGTCCGCGTGCGCGACCAGATCCACGTGGTCGGCGCGCAGCACGTGTGCGAGGACGAGCCGCACCACGTGGCGGGATGAAGGGCTGATGGAGAACTTCTTCGACCTCGGGCAGACGCTCGACCTGCTGCGCTACGTCCAGCCGATGCTCATCGCGGGCGCCGTGCTCGGGCTGGTGGCGGGGCTGCTCGGCCCGCTCGTGGTGACCCGCAAGATGGCGTTCGCCGTGCACGGCACGAGCGAGCTGGCGTTCACCGGCGGCGCGGCGGCCCTGCTGCTCGGGGTCGGCGTCGGGTACGGCGCGCTGGCCGGGTCGGTCGTCGCCGCGCTGCTCCTCGGCCTGCTCAGCACGCGCGACTCGGACCGCGACTCGGTGATCGGCGCGATCCTGGCGTTCGGCCTGGGCCTGGGCGTGCTGTTCCTGGCCCTCTACAACGGCCGTGCGGCGAACAAGTTCGGCCTGCTGACCGGTCAGGTGGTCAGCGTCGGCTCGACCGACCTGTGGCTGCTCATCGGCGCGTCGGTCGCCGTGCTGGCCGTGCTGGCGGTCATCTACCGGCCGCTGCACTTCGCCAGCGTGGACGCCGCGGTGGCGGTGGCGCGCGGCGTGCCGGTGCGGACCCTGTCGGTGGTGTTCGCGGTGCTGGTGGGCGTGGCGACGGCGTTGAGCGTGCAGCTGGTGGGCGCGCTGCTCGTGCTGTCGCTGATGATCACGCCGGCGGCGGCGGCCACCAGGGTCACCGCGAGCCCGGTGCGGGCCACCGTGCTGGCCGTGGTGTTCGCCGAGGTGTCCGTGCTCGGCGGGATGCTCCTGTCGCTCGCTCCCGGCATGCCGGTGAGCGCGTTCGTCACCGCGGTCTCGTTCCTGATCTACCTGGTCTGCCGGCTGATGAGCGGCAAACGGGAAAGAGTCCAGTAATACGTTTAGGACCGGCCGCCAGTGGGTACTCGCGGCTGTAGGGGGCACCAGAGGCCCGGTCGCGGGACGCGGGCCGCGCGGAGACACGGGTGCCATGCGCAGCATGAGGACCACGTCGGCGGACCACCGCGGTCGCGGTGGCGGGCTCGGTCGCGCCTCGCGCGTTTCCGCGCCACGCCGGCAAGCCCGCCGCACCCCCGCCCCGGACGCCGGTCGCGCCGGGGACCTCGAGGACTTACGCGGTGCGGGTGACCTCGGCGGACGCCGCCTGGTCGGGCGCGGCCGCGCCCTCCGCCACCGGCTGGTCGCCTCGCGGCGCGGGCAGCAGCCGGATCTCGCCGCCGGCCACCCGCACCTGGTTGCGCCCGTTCTCCTTGGCCGCGTAGAGCGCCGCGTCGGCGAAGTGCTGCGCGTCCTGGAGGCACTCGCCGTTGTCCGGCAGCACGGCCACGCCGATGGACGCCGAGATGGCGCGCACCTCCGGCCCGTCCGGCGTCAACGGCAGGTTCCGGCCCCGCAGGGTCACGGTGTTGCGGTGCTTGTCGGTGGTCATCACGGACATCTCGCCGATCGCCTCGCGCACCCGTTCGGCGATGGCCGTGCCCTGGGCCAGGCCCGTGTCGGCGAGCACCACGACGAACTCCTCGCCGCCGTCGCGCCCGGCCACGTCGCCCGGCCGCAGCTTCTCCCGCAGGATCCGGCCGACCTCGGCCAGCACGGCGTTGCCCGCCGGGTGGCCCCAGGTGTCGTTGATCCGCTTGAAGTGGTCCAGGTCGATGGCCAGCACGGTCACCGGCTGGTTGTCGTGGCGGCACCGGTCGGTGAGCCTGCCGCCGTACTCGGCCAGGCCGTTGGTGTTGAGCAGCCCGGTCCGGTAGTCGGTGTGCGCGTCCTCGGCCAGCCGCGCCTGCAGCTGCTCCTGCTCGCGCAGCAGCCGCTCGAGGTGCGCCCGCCGCTGCGCGGCGTGGTAGAGCAGCGAGTTCACCAGGATCACCGGGAAGACCAGCAGCAGCGGACCCACCCAGTGGGTGGTCATCAGCATGCCGAGCATGGCGCCCGCGCCGAGCGTGCTCAGCTCCAGCATGTTGTCCGCGCGCGAGCCCAGGAACTCCTGGATGCGGGTGTGCGGGGTGACGATCTTCAACGCGACGGCGATGTTCATGCCCTGCGCGCCCCAGTTGACCAGGGCGGCCGCGATGAGCACGAGCACCAGGCCCAGGTCGGTCGGGATGACGCCGGTGGCCAGCAGGGACAGCCCGGACAGGTGCACCACGGCCCAGGCCAGCATGGTGCCGCCGAGGATGCTCGCGGAGCTGAACACGAACCGGTACGGCTGGCGGCGGGCGATCGGCTGGATCAGGATCCGCATCCAGATCGTGACGAGCACGGCCAGCGCCCCCGGCAGCGCGATGGCGGCGGCGAACGTCCAGACCGACGTCAGGTCGATGTGCGGACCGGCCGACTCGTTGCGGCGCGACTCCTCGGCCCGGCGGACGATCATGAGGTGGACGGTGACCGCGAACATCACCGCGCCGAATCGGAGCCAGTCGGCGTTCGAGATCGAGCCGAGGCCGGTGAGCAGCCAAATGGCGGCAGCCGCTACCGCCGATTCGATGAAGAAGAAGTACACCAGCGCGGCCGGTCGCAACGTCCACAGATCCCAGTTGCGAATCGAGGGCCGGCCGACTGCCCCAGAGGCCTTCTGGTCAGTCAAACTGTTCTCCACCACGACCCCCTACCCTCTGCCCGGCGCCGCGTGGCGAACGCCGTTCGCAGCGGCACGTCCGTGCCCGAGATGCGCACTGAGGAGGTGTTCGCCATGCGCAACCGCGACATGTGAGCCGCTCCCTCCATCCCGGACCGAATGTTCACCGTACGTGCCCGCGGGCTAGCGGGCCGCAGCCGAGGGGTCCTTCATGTTTGACAATCGCGATATGTGATGAGTCCGTTTCAGATCGCCACCGCTTTCGGGTCGTCCCGGGTGCGGGCCCGTCGCCAGGCTACGGTCGCCTGCGTGGCCAGCAACAGCCCGATGCCGCCTGCACCCGCGATCGTCGCGGTGACCGAGCCGACCGTGTGCGCCACGACACCGGCCAACGCCATCCCGCCGCCCTGCGACGAGCGCAGAGCGGCACGGCCGATGCCGTACGCGCGACCGCGGTAGGCGTCGGGCAGGATGCGCATCCACGCCGAGCGCGCGGGCGTGTGGTACGCACCGGCCATGCCGGCGATCACCAGCAGGGCGATGGTCCAGGTCAGGTTCGGGTTCAGCGCGAACATGACCAGAGGGGCCAAGGACAGTATGGCGAGCGGGCCGATGAGCCGCTCGCGCTTCGCGGGATCGCGCACCACCCGGAACAGCACGGCCACGCCGAGGACGTTGGCGGCGGGCTCGATGGCCAGGATCAGGCCGACGGCCCACACCGCGTCCAGACTCGCCGCCAGGGGCACGGCGAGTCCCTCCGGGACCATCGCGAGACCGGCCAGCAGGCGCATGCCCATCAGGCTCCGCAGCCGCGGCTCGGTCACCAGGAGCGTGAACGCGCCCTTGGGGCCTTCGGGGTCCCGCTTCGTGCCGCGCGGGTCCGCGGCCGGCCGGTGCTTCACCGACAGCTGCACCAGGATCGCCACCCACACGAACGAGGCCGCGTCGATGGCCAGCGCGACGTTGGCGCCGGCGTTCGTGACGAGGAACCCGGCGGCGGCCAGGCCGACCATCTGGGCGACGTCCACCGACGTGCCGAACAGGGCCACGCCGTCGTCGTAGCGCTTGTCCGGCAGGACGTGCGGCAGGCTCGCCTCCTGCGCCGCCAGGAACGGCGACGAGATCATCAGCACGACCACCAGCAGCACGATCATCAGCCACAGCGGCGAGCCGGGAATGGCCATCAGGCCCACCAGGACGGCCTGCAACCACGCGCACCACACCATCACCGTGCGGCGGGGGAACCGGTCCGCGAGCCAGCCCAGCAGCGGGCCGGAGACCAGCGGCGGGAACAGCGTCAACGACCACGTGAGGGCGGTCCACGCGGCGGACTGGGTGCGCTCGAACACCAAGAGGGAGAGCGCGACCGCGGCGAGTTGATCGCCGACGGTGGACACCGTCGAGCCGATCCACATGCCGCGGAACTCGCGGTTGCCCACGAGCGCGCGGATGGTCCCCCCGGAAGTCACAACTCCCCCAGGTTGGTCGGCCCCGATGAGTGAGTCACGTTACCCCCACCCGAAGTAACAATTCCCTCGGTTAGCACGGTAGAAGCTGCCGGATGTGCAATCTCTGTCCTACCACACTGTGTACCCGAACGGAGCAGGTCGGTTACATAAAGTAGTTGCAACAGCGAAAAATCGCCCACTTATTCTTGACAGTTGACGGTAGGTGACCCGGCGTGAGCAATCCTCGCCTACCCTACGTCGACCACGGCCGCCATTGGGTACCGAGGGGCTGGTCCGACCGGGCCAGCGCGTTCCTGCGGTCGCCGACCGCCCGTCCGCCGGCGGCTCCGTCAATTGTTGAACATCGCCCGCGTGTCGATCTTCAGAACTGGTAGTAGAGGAACGGGCTGAACGTGCCGCTGGCCACCAGGATCGCCGCGTAGCCCACGCCCACCGTCATCAGCGAGATCCTGGCCGCGGTGGCGACCTTGTCCCGGGAAGACTCCAGGTACGGCCCGCTCACCGGATGATCGGGCATTGCGACAATCGCCAGCGCGAGCACCAGCAGCACAATGCGCTGATTGGTCGCCGCGGCCGCGACCGCGTCGGTCAACCCGCCGAAATCCGGCAACAGCATGTGGCCGATGATTGTGAACGCCGTACCGAGATCGGCGGATCTGAAGAACACCCAGCCGATTACCACCAGCAGCATGGTCAAGACCCGCCGGGCAATTCGGGTACGCGTAGTGACCAGCGCCGAATCCCAGCCGAATCGGCGTTCCAGCACGAGCAGTCCGCCGTGGAACACACCCCACACGAGGAACGTCCAGTTGGCCCCGTGCCAGAAACCGGTGAGCACGAAAACGATCGACAGGTTGCGGTAGGTCTGGAGCACGCCGCCGCGGTTGCCGCCCAGCGGGATGTAGACGTAGTCGCGGAACCAGCGCGACAGCGACATGTGCCAGCGGCGCCAGAACTCGGTGATCGTGACCGACGAGTACGGGCGGGCGAAGTTCTCCGGCAGCCGGAAGCCCAGCATCCGGCCCAGGCCGATGGCCATGTCGGAGTAGCCGGAGAAGTCGAAGTAGAGCTGGAGCGTGTAGCCGATCGCCCCGAGCCAGGCGATGGACGTGGTCATCTCGTCGGCCGGGGTGGCGAAGCAGGCGTCGACCATCGGCGCGAGCGAGTCGGCGATGATCACCTTCTTGCACAGGCCGAGGGCGAACCGGGGGAAGCCGGCCGCGACGTCGTCCCAGCGGTGCAGGCGCGGCTGCGGGAGCTGGTCGGCGATCTCGCGGAACCGCACGATCGGGCCCGCCACGAGCTGCGGGAACATCGCGATGTAGGTGACGAACGCGACCGGTTCCCGCAGGGCCGGGCGCTCACCCCGGTACACGTCGACCACGTACGAGATGTGGTGGAAGGTGTAGAAGGAGATGCCGATCGGCAGCGCGAGCTCGACCACCGGCAGGTCGGCGCCGACGACGGCGGCGATGTCGTGCAGCTGCCCGGTGGCGAACCCGGCGTACTTCCAGACCAGCAGCACACCCAGGTTCAGCGCGATCGAGCCGACCAGCACCAGCCTGCGGTCACCCGGCGCACCCGGCTCCAGCCGCCGCCCGGCCAGGTAGTTGACCACCATGCAGCCGAGCAGCAACAACGTCGTGCCGCCCGCGCCCGAGACGTAGAACAGCAGGCTCGCCACGGCGACCACGCCGTTGCGCCAGTTCCTGGGCGTGACGAGGACGGTCGCGAGCACGACCGGGAGGAAGAACCACAGGAACAACGGGCTGGCGAAGGACATCGCCGCAGACCTTATCCGCCGCTCACACCCCACCGGTCCCGATCTCCCACAAACAGCCCCACCTCACACCGCCCCACCCTCGACCGCCCACCGCACAGGCCTCGACCGTTCGACTCGCAGGCCCCGGCCCTCGCCGCACGGCCCTCTGCCGTTCGACTCGCGGGACCTCGAACGCCCGGCCCACAAACCATGATCACCCGACTCGCGGGGCCGGACATCCACCGCCGGAGTTGTCCACAGGCCGCCCCCGACCGCCCGACATCGTCGGTCCGACCTGGCAGGATCAAAAACAGGGGTCCCCTTGGCGGGGACCCCTGCGCAGCCGATGGTGTGACCGGTCAGCGTGAACGTCGAGGCGGTGCCGGCCGGCAACCGCAGGTGTCCCGGTCGGGTCCGCGTCCCCGGACCGGTGCTCCGGCGAGGATCACCCGAACGGTCCGAGGAGCACACCGGCGGACGTGGCCGACCTCAGGTGCCCGATCCCACCCGGTCGACACCGGCCAGGTGACGACCTTGGCGGGACCAGAGCAGAGGTCCCTTGGTGGGGACCCCTGCGCAGCCGTATGTGGCTGGTCAGCCGCGGAGCTCGAGGCGGCGGCGGCGGGCGATCTCGGCCAGGACGACGCCGGCGGCGACGGAGGCGTTCAGCGACTCCACGCCGGCGGACATGGGGATGGAGACCGTCTGGTCGCACGTCTCCTTGACCAGGCGGGAGAGGCCGCGGCCCTCGGAGCCGACCACGACGACCAGCGGGCCGGTGGCCAGGTCCAGGCCGTCCACGTCGACGTCGCCGTCCGCGTCCAGACCGATGATCATCAGGCCGGCGTCGGCCCACTCCTTGAGCTGGCGGGTCAGGTTGGTCGCCACCGCGATCGGCATCCGGGCCGCGGTGCCCGCGCTGGTCCGCCACGCGACGGCGGTGATCCCCGCCGACCGGCGCTGCGGCAGCACGACCCCGTGCGCGCCGAACGCCGCCGCCGACCGCACCACGGCGCCCAGGTTGCGGGGATCGGTCACCCCGTCCAGCGCCACCAGCAACGGCGGCCGGCCGGACTGGTTCGCGATCTTGAGCAGGTCGCGCGGCTCGGCGTACTCGTACGGCGGCACCTGGAGACCCAGCCCCTGGTGCATCGCGCCGCCGGTGATCCGGTCCAGCTCGCCGCGCTGCACCTCCAGCACGGAGATGCCGCGCGTCGCCGCGAGCTGCACCGCCTCGGCGACCCGGTCGTCCGCGTCGATGCCCAGCGCCACGTACAGCGCCGTCGCCGGGATGCCGGCGCGCAGGCACTCGACCACCGGGTTGCGCCCGGCCACGGTCTCCGGGCCGTTCTCGGCGGCCTTGCGCCGCTGCGAACGCACCTGCTCGGCCTTCGCCGCCGCGTTCGCCCGCTTGTAGGCGGGGTGGTTCGGCCGTTCGGTCGCCTTCGGCGTGGGGCCCTTGCCCTGCAGGCCCTTCGACTTCTGCCCGCCGGAACCGACGACCGCGCCCTTCTTGGAGCCGGGGTTGCGCATGGCGCCCCGGCGCTTGGAGTTACCAGCCACGAGCTCAGTCGTCCTTCAACGTCCACAACGGACCGTCGGGGGTGTCCTCGACGGCGATACCGGCCAGCAGCAGGTGATCGCGCAGCGCGTCCGCGCGCGCGAAGTCCCTGTCCTTGCGGGCCTGCGACCGCTCTTCCAACAGCCGCTCCACGAGCACGCCCAGCGCCCGCCCGCCCGCGCCACCGGCCGCGGCGTCGTGCCACAGCGGCGACAGCGGGTCCAACCCGAGCAGGCCGGTCATCGCCCGCACCGACTCGGCGGCGGCACGCGCGCCCAGGTCGTCCCCGGACTCCAGGGCCGTGTTGCCCTCGCGCACCCGCTTGTGGATCGCGGCCAACGCGCCGGGCGTGCCCATGTCGTCGTCCATCGACGTCACGAACGCGGGCGACAGCTCGCCGTCCGCGCCGACGGCGCCCGTGCGCTCGACCACGCGCCGCAGGAACGACTCGATCCGGCGGTACGCCGACACCGACTCGTCCAACGCCTCGGGCGAGTACTCGATCGTCGACCGGTAGTGCGGGCCGACGAGGTAGTAGCGCAGCTCGGGCGCGCGGACCCGCTCCAGCATCGCCGGGATCGTCACCGTGTTGCCCAGCGACTTCGACATCTTCTCGCCGCTGAGCGTCACCCAGGCGTTGTGCATCCAGTAGCGGGAGAACCCGTCGCCGGCCGCGCGCGACTGCGCCTGCTCGTTCTCGTGGTGCGGGAAGATCAGGTCGATGCCGCCGCCGTGGATGTCGAACGTCCCGCCCAGGTACGCGGTCGCCATCGCCGAGCACTCCAGGTGCCAGCCCGGCCGGCCCGGACCCCACGGCGTCGGCCACGACGGCTCGCCCGGCTTCGCCGCCTTCCACAGCGTGAAGTCGCGCGGGTCGCGCTTGCCCGTCGCCGCCGACTCGCCCTGGTGCACCTCGTCCAGCTTCTGCCCGGACAGCGCCCCGTACTCGGGGAACGACGTCACCGAGAAGTACACGTCGCCGTCGGAGGCGTACGCATGACCCTTCCCGATCAGCCGGTCCATCAGCTCGACCATCTGCGTGACGTGGCCCGTCGCGCGCGGCGAGTAGGACGCGGGCAGGCAGCCCAGCACGTCGTAGGCGTCGTCGAACGCCCTTTCGTGCTGGTAGGCCCACTCCCACCACTCGGCGTCGTGCTCGGCGGCCTTGGTGAGGATCTTGTCGTCGATGTCCGTGACGTTGCGCACCAGCCGCACGGTCGAGCCGTCACGGCCCAGCCAGCGCCGCAGCACGTCGAAGTTGAGGCCGCTGCGCACGTGGCCGATGTGCGGAACGCCCTGCACCGTGGCCCCACAGACGTAGATCGACGCCGTTCCGCTGACCTGCGGGACGAACTCCCGCATCGACCGGGTCGCGGTGTCGAAAAGGTGGAGGCTCACGTGAAGATGGTACGGGCGTTGACCAGCCGGGGTTGAATCGCCCGGTCAAATGTGCTTGCGGAGCACCTGCAGCAGAGCTTCCGGGCGGCTCCCGGTCGGCAGCGGGTCGACGAACTCGACCTGGCACCCGATCGCCGCCGCGCCGCCGTCGGCCTCGGGGCTGTCGCCGATCATGAGGGCCTCGGTGGGGTGCACGCCGAGGCGGTCGCAGGCGATCCGGAACAGCTTCGGGTCCGGCTTGACGAAGCCCTCCTGGTAGGAGAGCACGAACTCGTCCACCCGGTTCTCGACGCCGTGCCGGGCGAAGACGGCGGAGATGTCCCACGCGATGTTGCTGACCACGGCGGTCGGCAGCTCGGTGCCCAGCGCCTGCGCGGTGTCCGGGTACGGCTGCCAGAACGGCGGGCTGCACAGGTCGGCGTAGAACTTGGCCGGGTCCTTCGCGCCCGCCTTCGTCAGCACGGCGAGGTGCATGTCGCGGTGCGCGTCGGGGTCGAGGTCGCGGCGTTCCCACTGCGCCTCGTCGAGGTCCAGCCCCTCCGCCAGGCCGACGGGCGCGGTGAGCGCCCGCAACAGCTCCGCGTGGGCGGCCAGCGAGTCGTGCTCCAAGCGGAACAGGGTGCCGGAGAAGTCGAAGAGCACGGCGCGGATCGTCACATAACGCACGTTACGTGGTCCGGACATCGGAGGTCTCGGGTATCCCGCAGACCGAGAGCAGCCTCACCGGACCGGCGTAGGCGCCGCCGCCGTCAAGCGGCGTTGCCGGTGACCCTGGTGGGGGTCAGGCGGAGCACCACGCGGACCCCGCCCGGCGCGTCGGCCGGGAAGTCCTCGCCCGTGTACTTGCGCGACAGGGAGTCCGCCAGGGCGCGGCCCCCGTCCTCGACGATCGTCACGGTGCCGCGGACCTCCGCGCACACCTCCGGGTCGTCGTTGCTCCACACGCTGGCGCCGGCCCGCGCGTCACGGCGGAGGTTGCGCTCCTTCGCCCGGTCGCGCAACGTCGAGAACAGCAGGTCGTCACCGTCACGGGTGACCCACACCACCGATGTCTGCGGGCTGCCGTCCGCGTTGAGCGTGGCCAGGACGCAGTAGTTGCGCCCGTCGACCAGGGCCCGCGTCGCCGCGCTGAGGGTGACCGCCATGCGGGTCAGGCTAGTGGGACCAGCAGCGCGGTCGCCACGGCGGCGATGCCCTCGCCGCGCCCGGTCAGGCCCAGGCCGTCGGTGGTCGTGCCGCTGACCGACACCGGGCCGCCCACCGCCTCGGACAGCACCCGCTGCGCCTCGTCGCGGCGCTTGCCGATCTTCGGCGCGTTGCCGATGACCTGCACGGCCGCGTTGCCGACCCGGAAGCCGGCCTCCTCGACCAGGCGGCGCGCCTCGGCCAGGAACTCCACGCCGTGCCGCCCGGACCAGCGCGGGTCGCTCGTGCCGAACACGGCGCCGAGGTCGCCGAGCCCGGCGGCGGACAGCAGCGCGTCGCACAGCGCGTGCGCGGCGACGTCTCCGTCCGAGTGGCCGGCGCAGCCGTCCGCGTCGTCCCAGCGCAGGCCGGCCAGCCAGCACTCACGGCCGCGTTCCACTTGGTGGACGTCCGTGCCGATGCCCACTCTGGGGATCACGGTGCTCCTCGGGTGCCGACCAGCAGCGCCTCGGCCACGGCCAGGTCGAACTTCGTGGTGATCTTCATGGCGTCGGGGTGCCCGGGCACGGTGACGACCGGCACACCGAGCCGTTCGACCAGCCCCGCGTCGTCCGTGGCGCCCAGGCCGGCGTGGTGCGCCACCTCGTGGGCGCGCAGCAGCACGGCCGCGTCGAAGCCCTGCGGGGTCTGCACGACGCGCAGCGCCGCCCGGTCCGGTGTGGCGACCACCACGCCGTCCGCGTCGACCTGCTTGACCGTGTCCGCGACCGGCAGCACGGGGATGACGGCCGCGTGACCCGCGGCGACGGCGTCGACCACCGCGCCGACCACGGCGGGCGGCGTGAAGGCGCGGGCCGCGTCGTGGACGAGCACGATGGAAGTGTCGGGGATCTCACGCAGCGCGTACGTTAAGGCCAGGCGCACCGAGTCCGACCGCTCGGCGCCGCCGGCCACGACGTGCACCGCCCCGTCGGCTGGGGCCAACGGGGCGGTGACGGTACTCACAATGTCCACATCGGACGGCGGAGCGGCGATCACGACGTGCCGCACGCGACCGGAGTCGAACAGGCCGCGCACCGCGCGCACGAGCAGTGGAACGCCGTCGACCGGCACGAGCGCTTTGGGCATGCCATAGCCCAACCGCTCACCCCGGCCCGCCGCGGGCACGAGCGCGACCACACCCATGTTCGCGATGTCCGAGGTGGTGGGTGGAACGATCAGGACGCGGTAGCCAGGACCTCGTCGAGGAGCACTTCGGCCTTGTCCTCGTCGGTGCCCTCGGCCAGCGCCAGTTCGCTAACCAGTATCTGTCGAGCCTTCGCCAGCATCCGCTTCTCACCAGCGGACAGTCCGCGATCCTTCTCGCGCCGCCAGAGGTCGCGCACCACTTCGGCCACCTTGTTCACGTCACCGGACGCGAGCTTCTCCAGGTTGGCCTTGTACCGCCGGGACCAGTTGGTCGGCTCCTCCGTGTGGGGAGCACGCAAGACCTCGAAGACCTTGTCAAGACCCTCCTGGCCGACGACGTCACGAACGCCCACGATCTCGGCGTTGTCGGCGGGGACGCGAACCGTGAGGTCGCCCTGGGCGACCTTGAGGACGAGGTACTTCTTCTCCTCGCCCTTGATCACACGGGTCTCGATTGCTTCGATGAGAGCGGCACCGTGGTGCGGGTAGACGACGGTCTCTCCGACCTTGAAAACCATGTGTCCTCTGCCCCTTTCGCTAACCCCATCCTAACACGACGGGCAATCCCCTCATCGGCCTGTTGAGATCAGTTAGCGCTGGTCAGGGCCGCGTGGGGGGTTGACAAATCACCCGGTCGCATGCAACGCCCGTGGTCGATCTTGCTCCACTGTGGACGGGCGCGGCGGGGTCCCGGCCCGCTGTGGGGCACCACATGCCGCAGGTCCGGGGGCACCCGGTTAGGCTCCTGGACTGGTGGTCGGACCCGCTACTACCGGGTACGACCCGCCTCGTCAGCACACCGGGAAGGGATCCGAGCAGCCGTGGGTCGCGCACTCCAGAAGTCACCAGCGCCGCGCCGCCTGGCCGTCGTGGCCGCCCTGGCGACCGGCCTCGGCTTGGTCGCCGCAGGTTGCAGCGCAGGTCAGATCACGCAGACGGACACCCAGGTGGCCGTCGTCAACGGGGCCAACGGGCAGGTCGGCGACATCGCCGTCCGCGACGCCCAGTTCCTGTTCCCGTCGGCGCACGGGTTCTACGAGGAGGGCGACGACGCGCCGATCGTGGTCGTGATCGCCAACAACGGCACCGCGGTGGACAAGCTGCTGGGTGTGACCAGCGAGTTCTCCGCGCCGGCCGAGATCACCGGCGACACCCGGCTGGAGCCGTCGTCGGCCATCGTCAGCGGCGCCGACCAGGACGACGCGGGCAGCCACGCCACGACGACGTCCAAGTCGGCGTCCTCGTCCGCGACCTCGGGCTCGCACGCGCCGTCGGACTCGCACGCCGCGACCACGACCACCACGACCACGCCGTCCGGCGCGGCCTCGGCGACGACCACCACGACCGGCACGACGGGCACGACCACGTCGGGCAGCGGCACCTCCGTGTCGAGCCCGCCGACGACGGGCACGAAGCTGCCGTCGTCCGTCGACCCGACCGAGCCGGGCGTGGTGAAGATCGTGCTGAAGCGCCTGGCGAAGCCGCTGCGGCCGGGCCAGACGATCAAGGTCACGTTCCTGTTCGAGCAGGCCGGCGAAGTGACCCTGGAACTGCCGATCGGCGCCTCCCCGGAACCGCGCGCGGACGCGCCCTCGGAGCACTGACCGCACCACCGCACCGCAAGCCACGCAGGGGTCCCCGCCCAGGGGACCCCTGCTTTTATTCTGCCCGCCGCCGCCGGGAAGGCCCAGGGGCGATCGGCGATCTGTGGACAGGAGGCGTGCGGCGCGCTTGCGTTCCGGGTGACGCGGGTCCACGTGGGACTGGCGGGCCCGCCGTCGCCGGAGGCCGGCACGTCCCGCGCCGGGCGGGCACGAGCCGGCGATGGGGTGTCGGGGGTGCCGGATAGCCTCCGTGTCGTGGCGAAGACAGCACGGGTGGCCAGGGCGACGTACCGGTGCGCCGAGTGCGGGCACGAGGTGGCCAAGTGGGTCGGGCGGTGCCCGGAGTGCCAGGCGTGGGGCACGGTGGAGGAGCGGGGCGCCTCGGCCGCCCCCCGGTTCCTCGCGGGCACGCCGAGCAGCGAGGCCCGGCCCATCGCGCAGGTCGACATCGAGTCCGCGCGGGCCGTCTCGACCGGTGTCCTGGAGCTGGACCGGGTCCTCGGCGGCGGCCTCGTGCCGGGCGCCGTGGTGCTGCTGGCGGGCGAGCCGGGCGTCGGCAAGTCGACGCTGCTGCTGGAGGTCGCCCACCAGTGGGCGCTGTCGGTCGGCCGCTGCCTCTACGTCACCGGCGAGGAGTCGGCGGGGCAGGTGCGGTTGCGGGCGGACCGGACCGGCAACCTGCACGACGAGATCTACCTGGCCGCCGAGAGCGACATCTCCGCCGTCCTCGGCCAGGTCGACGCGGTCAAGCCGAGCATGCTCATCGTCGACTCCGTGCAGACCATGTCCTCGCCGGCGGTGGACGGCGCGCCCGGCGGGGTCAGCCAGGTCCGCGCCGTCACGGCTGGCCTGATCGCGGTCGCCAAGGAACGCGGGCTGCCCGTCGTGCTGGTCGGCCACGTGACCAAGGAGGGCTCGGTCGCCGGGCCGCGCGTGCTGGAGCACCTGGTGGACGTGGTGCTGCAGTTCGAGGGCGACCGGCACTCGTCGCTGCGCCTGCTGCGCGGCGTGAAGAACCGGTTCGGGCCCGCCGACGAGGTCGGCTGCTTCGAGCTGCGCGACGACGGCATCGCGGGCGTCCCCGACCCGTCGGGCCTGTTCCTGCACCGCCGCGACCAGGCGGTGTCCGGCACCGCCGTCACGGTCGTCGTGGAGGGCAAGCGGCCCATGCTGGGCGAGGTGCAGGCGCTGGTCACCCCGACCGCGCTGCCCGCGCCGCGACGAGCGGTGAGCGGGCTCGACTCGGCCCGCCTCGCCATGGTCCTCGCGGTGCTGGAGAAGCGCGGCCGGGTCGGGCTGGGCAACAAGGACGTGTTCACCGCCACCGTCGGCGGGATGCGGCTCGTCGAACCCGCGGTGGACCTCGCGGTGGCGCTGGCGGTCGCCTCGGCGGCCACCGACCTGCCCCTGCCTCACGACCTGGTCGTGGTCGGCGAGGTCGGCCTGTCGGGGGAGCTGCGCCGCGTCAACGGCGTCGGCCGCCGCCTCACCGAGGCCGCCCGGCTCGGCTTCACCAAGGCCCTCGTGCCGCCGGACGCCGGCCCGCTGCCGCAGGGCACGCGCGCGCTCGTCGCCACCGACCTGCACGAGGCCCTGAACCTGCTCAAGCTCCTGAAATAGCGGAAACGGCGCCCCCGCGGCCCGGGGACGCCGTTTCCGGTGGGCCGACGCCTACTTGCCTGCCGCCAGCAGCTGCGCGCAGCGGATCAGGCCGAGGTGGCTGTAGGCCTGCGGGTGGTTGCCCAGGGAGCGCTCCGCGATCGGGTCGTACTCCTCGGGCAGCAGACCGGTGGGCCCGGCCGCGTCCACCATCTGCGCGAACAGCTCCTCGGCCTCGGTGCGCCGACCGGTGAGCAGGTAGGACTCGATCATCCACGCCGCGCACAGGTGGAAGCCGCCCTCGTCGCCGGGCAGGCCGTCGTCACGCCGGTACCGGTACACCGTGGAACCGGACCGCAGCTCGGCCTCGATCGCGGTCACGGTGGCCTGGAACCGGTCGTCCGTCGGGTCGATCAACCCGGACAGGCCGACGTGCAGCGACGCCGCGTCCAGGTCGTCGCCGTCGTAGGCGGTGGTGAACGACTGCGCTTCCTCGCTCCACCCGTGCTTGAGCACGTCGTTGGAGATGGTGTCGCGCAGCACCGGCCACGACGGGTCGATCTCCCGGCCGTAGGTCTCGGCGAGCCGCACCGCCCGGTCCAGCGTCACCCAGCACATGACCTTGGAGTACACGTGGTGGCGCGGCGCGTGCCGCTCCTCCCAGATGCCGTGGTCGGGCTCGTGCCAGCGGCGGGCGACCGCCTCGGCCATCGCCTGCACCATCAGCCAGTCCTGGTCGGTCAACGAGCCGCGCGCGGCGGCCAGCTGCACGACCAGGTCCACCACCGGGCCGAACACGTCGAGCTGCACCTGCTGGTTGGCGAGGTTGCCGACGCGCACCGGCCGCGACCCGGCGTACCCGGGCAGCGTGTCGATGACGGCCTCGGCGCCGAGCATGGTGCCCTGCAACGTGTACAGCGGGTGCAGCCGCTCCGGGCCGGGCAGGGTCGACAGCACCCCGTGCACCCACCCCAGGAACGCCTCCGCCTCGCCGATCGACCCGACCGACACCAGGGCCTGCGCGGTCAGCGCCGCGTCGCGCAGCCAGCAGTACCGGTAGTCCCAGTTCCGGATGCCGCCCAGCTCCTCGGGCAGCGAGGTGGTGGCGGCGGCCATGATCGCGCCGGTGTCGTGGTGCACCAGGCCCTTCAACGTCAACGCCGACCTCAGCACCAGGTCCGACTCGACCTGGGGCAGCTTCAGCGTCGCCGCCCAGTCCGACCAGAACGCGCCGGCCCGCGCCCGCCGCTCCGGCTCGCCGAGCGTGGCCTCGGACAGGTCGTCCGTGCCGCAGCGCAGCTCCAGCAGGATCGGCGCGCCCTCGCGGGGCCGCACGACCGCCGTGGCGGTCTCCTGGATGCCGTCGGAGGTGATCTGCCAGTCGACGCCGGGGGAGCGCAGCACCATCGGGTCCGAGGTGCCGACGACCCGCAGGCCGTCGCGCTCGCGCAGCAGCCGCACCGGCACCTGGCCGAACTCGGGCCGCGGCGCGAACGTGATCAGCGCGTTGGTCGAGCCGGAGACGCGCCGCACCAGGTCGGTGCGGTGCGAGGCCAGGTCGTGGTCGAGGTAGTCGGTGACGAGCAGCCGCGACCAGCGGGTCTCCACGATCATCGTGCCCGGCACGTACCGCTGGCCCAGGGGCAGCGAGCCGTGCTCGGGCTTGATCGAGAAGTGGCCCGCGGCGGGCCCGCCGAGCAGGTCGGCGAACACCGCCGCCGAGTCCGGCTCCGGGTGGCACAGCCAGTTCAGCCGCGCGTCGGGGGTGAGCAGCGCGACGGACCGCTCGTTGGCGAGCATGGTCAGCCGCTCGATCGGCACGGCCTGGTCGCCGTGCAGCCAGGCCCGCCGCTCTTCCAGCAGGAACGCCAGCACGGTGGCCACGTCGACGCTGTCGGCGACGCAGTACTCGGCCAGCGACTCGCCGTCGCCGACCTTGATGCCGACGTCGGGTCCGCTCAGCCGGGCAAACGCTTTCTCGTCGGTCACGTCGTCGCCGACGAACACGGCCGCGGTCGCCGACGCGCGGTGCCGCAGGACGTCCAGGGCGTGGCCCTTGTCCGTCTGCACCACGGCCAGCTCGATCACGGCCTTGCCCTCGGTGACCTGCACACCGTCCCACGTGGCCGGTCCGGTGCGCACGGCGTGGAGAACCCGCTCCCCCACGGCGGGGTCGGCACGGCGAACGTGCACCGCGATGCTCGCGGGTTTCACTTCCAGGCCGACGCCTTCGTGGCCGGCGACGACCCCTTCCAGTTCTGTTTCCAGGCGACGGTGCAGTTGCTTCGCGTCAGCGTCCAGCGCGTGCACGAAACCGACGTCGAACTCGGATCCGTGCGAACCCACCAGGTGCACCTCGGACGGCAGGCGCGACAGGGTCGCCAGGTCGCGCAGAGCGCGCCCGGAGATCACCGCGGCCGTCGTCTCGTGCAGACCGGCCAGGGAGCGCAACGCGCCCACCGACTCGGGCAGCGGGCGGGCGTCCTCTGGGTTGGCCACGATCGGAGCCAATGTCCCGTCGTAGTCGCAGGCGACCAGCAGGCGCGGTGTGCGTGCCAACTGCACGATCGCACGACGAAGTTCGGCGGGGAGGGCCTCGGCGGTCAACGCCCCTCCTCAATGCTCGGTGGGACAAGGGTCGGTAAAAGTCGGTCTGAACTGATTCAGATCGTGGACTGCGTGCCCAAGGCATCAAGAAACGATCGAGCCCAGCGGTCGACGTCGTGCGTGAGGACTTGGCGGCGCAGCGCGCGCATCCTACGGCGACCTTCGGCCGGATCGAGCGTGAGGGCGGCTTCCAGGGCGTTCTTCACGCCGTCAAGGTCGTGCGGGTTGACGAGGAACGCGCTCGTGAGCTCGGCCGCCGCACCGGCGAATTCGGAGAGCACCAGCGCGCCGCCGAGGTCGTAGCGCGTGGCGACGTACTCCTTGCAGACCAGGTTCATGCCGTCGCGCACCGGGGTCACGACCATGACGTCGGCGGCGGTCATGAACGCGGTCAGCTCACGCCGGTTGACCGATTGGTGCAGGTAGTGGACCACGGGGTGGCCCACGGTGGAGAACTCGCCGTTGATCCGGCCGACCGCCTGCTCGATCTCGCCCCGCATCTGCTTGTAGTGCTCGACGCGTTCGCGGCTGGGCGTGGCGAGCTGCACCATGGTCACCTCGCCGGGGTCGACCCGGCCGTCGGCGAGGAGTTCGTGCAACGCGCGCAGCCGCACGTCGATGCCCTTGGTGTAGTCGAGGCGGTCCACACCGAGCAGGATCTTCTTCGGATTCCCGAGGTCTTCGCGGATTTGTTTCGCGTGTTTTTGGACTTCTTTGTCGCGGGCGAGCGCGTCGAGACCCGCCGAGTCGATGGAGATCGGAAATGCCCCGACCCGCACGGTGCGGTCCCCGACCTGGACGACACCGGGCCTCGTGCGCACGCCGACCGCGCCCCGGCTGGGCTCCAGGCCGACCAGGCGGCGGGCCAGCCAGAGGAAGTTCTGCGCGCCGCCGGGCCGGTGGAAGCCGACCAGGTCCGCGCCCAGCAGGCCGCGGATGATCTCCGTGCGCCACGGCAGCTGCATGAACAGCTCCACCGGCGGGAACGGGATGTGCAGGAAGAAGCCGATGCGCAGGTCCGGGCGCAGCTCCCGCAGCATGGCCGGCACGAGCTGGAGCTGGTAGTCCTGCACCCAGACGGTGGCGCCCTGGGCGGCGACCTTCGCGGTCACGTCGGCGAACCGCTGGTTGACCCGCACGTAGGCGTTCCACCAGCGCCGGTGGAACGCGGGCGGCGCGACCACGTCGTGGTAGAGCGGCCACAGCGTGCCGTTGGAGAAGCCCTCGTAGTAGTCGGCGACCTCGGTGGAGCTCAACGCCACCGGGTGCAGTTGGAGGCCGTCCTCCTCGAACGCGTCCACGTCGGCGTCGGCGACGCCGGGCCAGCCGACCCAGGCGCCGCTGTGCGTGCGCAGGAACGGCTCCAGGGCGGTGACCAGGCCACCGGGGCTGTGCTTCCAGCGTTGCGTGCCATCGGGCAGGCGCTCCAGGTCAACCGGCAGGCGGTTGGCCACGACCAGGAAATCCGCGCCGTTCTCGCCAATGCTGCTCACCGGGTAGCGCCTCCTAAGGATTCGTCTCGCCCACCGTCGAGGTTAGTGGGAACGTGCAGGTTGGATGCCCTGTCGTCAGCCCCGTCACACTGTGTTGACTTGACGAAAGTCCGTCAGGTGGGCGATCTCACGTGGAAATGCGGTGTTCAGCCGCTCAGCGCCGGGAACGGGCCGCCAGCCGGCCGAGACCGGTGCGCACCGGTCGACCCAGATGTTCACCCAGGACGACGCCGCTCGCGAGCGCGAGGGCGGTGCCGGCGGCCAGCACGAGGGTCGACAGGCCGGCCGAGTCACCCTCGGCGGTGAACTGGTACAGGCCCCGGTAGGTGGTCCAGCCGGGCAGCAGCGGCACCATGCCGGCCGTCGCGACGAGCAGGGGCGGCGTGCGCAGCCGGCGGGAGACGATCTTGCCGAGGAAGCCGACCGCGGTGGCCGCGGCGACGGCGGAGGTGATGGTGTTCGTGCCGATGAGGACGAGCAGGCCGTAACCGGTCGTGCCCACCGCGCCCGCGAGGGCGGCCATCGGCAGCGCCCGGACCGGCGCGTAGCCGGCCAGGGCGAAGCACGCGGAGGTCGCCGCGCCCGCCGCGAACTGCGTCGGCACCTCGGAGATCAGCGGCGGCAGCGGGTCGGCGATGCTCGTCCGCACGCCGAACTGCACACCGGCGCGCAGCGTCAGCGTGATGCCCGCGATGAGCCCCGCGGTGAGCAGCGTGATCTCCACCGTGCGGCCGGCGGCGGTGACGTGGTAGCCGGTGATGGCGTCCTGCACGGTGCCGACCAGCGACAACCCCGACAGCAGCACCACGATCCCGGTGGCGATCAACAACGACGGCCGCGCGGTCGGCAGCAGGTCCGTCGCGTACATCGCCACCGCCACCGAGGTGGCCAGGGCCCCGCCCACCACCTGCTGGAAGAAGAACGGCAGCCCGCGCCGGTTCAGGACCCGGCCCACCCGGTCGATCAGCGCCGTGACGACGGCCGCCGTCGCCGCCAACGACGGCCCGCCGCCGACCAGGAACGCCACCGCCGCCGCCATGCCCGCCCACGCCGCCGTGGCCACCCAACGGGGGTACGGGTGGTCGGCCCGGCTGATCCGCTCGATCTCGGCGGACGCGTCCCCGGCCGTGACGCCGCCGGAGGTGATCCGCCGGATCAGGTCCTCCACGGCGGCGAGCCGGGTGTAGTCGACGCTGCGACCGCGCACCACGCGCATGGTCGTCACGGGCGCGGTCTCCGTGCCCCGGTGGCACGAGACGGTGATCGACGTGTAGATCACGTCGACCTCGGTGTTCGGCAGGCCGTACGCGGTGGTGACCGCGAGGATCGTGGCCGTCACGTCGGCCACCCCCGCCCCGCCGGCCATCTGCGCCTCGCCGACGCGCAACGCCAGGTCGAGCACCAGGTGCACGGTCGAGTCGTCCGGAGGGGACGGACCCTCGACCGGTCGTGCCCGATCGGTGTGCTGGAACCGCCCGCGCCACCGGCGCACCCGGCGTCACCTCCCTCGCTCACCCGACCGCCACGCCCGACCGTGTCACATTCGAGGCTGTGTCCTGCGCCACCCCTGGACGGGGGACCTGGACCAGGTGAGTCGATCACTGTGCGTTCATTACTGTTGATGGCCCTGGCCAGCGG
This sequence comes from Saccharothrix sp. 6-C, assembly GCF_016695385.1. Classification (NCBI taxonomy): domain Bacteria; kingdom Bacillati; phylum Actinomycetota; class Actinomycetes; order Pseudonocardiales; family Pseudonocardiaceae; genus Saccharothrix; species Saccharothrix sp. 6-C. Next base: position 8,842,748 of record NZ_CP064192.1, read on the forward strand.
TTTTACGGGTCGCCAGGTCCACCCGGACGGTACCGGGGACCTCCGGACGGACCAACGCGGGGCCACCGTGAGCAGACCGTTCGCCGCAGGTGGCACCCCCTGCGGGCGCTTACGATGTTCCAGGCCTCCGGGCCGCGCCGGTGTAGCTCAATTGGCAGAGCACTCGCCTTGTAAGCGAAAGGTTAGGGGTTCAAGTCCCCTCACCGGCTCCACGCAGCTCGGCCCTGACCGGGAAAAGCCTGGTCAGGCCGTTGGTTCATGATCATACCGCCTCTCCGGCCCCTCGCGCGCGGGCCGAGGGCTCGTGGGCCACCGTCCGGGATGCCGCCGCGGAGACGTGGTCACCGGCGGCGTCCCGCCGAAGCCGTCCGGACGTGGTCGCGGCCCGTGCCGGGCAGGCACGGGCCGCGACCCGCTCAGGCGCGGTGCTACTCCCGGTCGGTGATGACCTGGTAGGCGACGCCGCCGTGGTCCTCGCCCTCGACGAACTGGACGAGGTTCGTCAGGTACTCGCCCGGCGCCTCCGGGGTGAAGGTGAGCTCCGCGGTGAACCGCTCACCCGGCAGGAGCGGCACGCCGAACAGCGCCGCCCGCTTCGGGTCGAGCTGGAACGCGGTCTCGCCGACCTGCTTCACGCCCTCGGCCTGGCCGCCGCCGGCGCGCCAGCGCTCGAACAGGCGCGGGCCGAGGTCGATCACCACGGTGCCCGCCACCGGCTTCTCACCGGTCAGCACGAGGTCGGTCCTGACCTCCCGCTCGGTCCCGTTGCCCAGCGCGAACCAGCCCTTCACCGGCTGGAACACCTTGCCCCGCACGGTGACCAGGTTCTTCCACGCGATGTTGTTGTTGTTCTTGGTGTTCAGCGCGGTGTTGGAGCCCTCGGCGAAGGTCATCGGGTCCGTCGCCGACACCCAGCGCGCCAGCAGGCAGAAGTGGCCGGGCCCCGGGACGCTCGTCCACGGGATCTTCGCCACCGTGCCGCCGGTGGGCACGGTCAGCGACTGCTGGCCGATGGAGACCCAGTCGCCGTTGGTGACGTTGTTCCACGTCGTGCCGCCACCGGTGGGCGTGCGGTAGACCTTCAGCGTGCCGGTGCTCGCGGCGGAGGCGTTGTTCAGCCGCACGTGGATGATGTTCGTCGCGCCGACGACCGGCTGGATGCCCGCGCAGTCCGCGGTGGTCGGGCAGACCTTGATGTCCGGGCTGTTCCACACCGTCCCGTTCGGGTTCGGCTCGGCGCCCGTGTCGGTCACCTGGTCGCGGATGACCACGTCGGTCTGCCGGCAGTCCGACAGGAGCTTGCGGATCGCGTCCGCCGTGCCCGCGCCCGCGGCCGTCGTCTGCGTGAACACGCCGCCGGTCGTGGAGGCGTAGTTCTGCATGATCGGCGTGATCACCGGCGTGTAGGTGGCCGACGTCGGCACGTACACCGGCGAGATCTTGATGCCCTTGCCGAGGGCGTCGTTCGCCCGCTGCGCGGCGTTCGCGACGTCCACCGCCGCGTGCACGTTGTCGAACCCGCCGGGACGGGCGTCGGTCACCAGCACCACGAACTTCATGGCGTTCGACCGCCACAGGCCGCCGAAGTCGACGTTCTGCGGCCGGCCGGCCGCGGGCAGGTTGTTCACGACCGTGTTCAACGCCTCGTCGGACGCCTCCGGCTCGCTGCCGCCCGCGCTCGCGGCGAGGGTGTTGGTGACGTAGCTCGTCACGGCCGCCGCGTTGCCGGGCGCGAGGGTGTTATGGACGGTGATGTTGTCCTTGAACGTGACCAGGCCGAGCCGGTAGTCCCCGCCGGACGCCGAGACGACGTCGCCCACGATGGCGTTGATGCCGGTCTTGAGGTTCGCGATGGCCCCGCCCATGCTGCCGGTGTCGTCGAGGACGAACGCGACGTCGAGGGGGCCGCACGGTGCGGCCGCGGGGGCAGGGGCGGCCACCGCGGGGGAGGTGAGCTGGACGGCTGAGGCGGTCAGGGCGGCGACGGCTAACAGCGTGCCGCGTCTGAGTGAGCGACGCATGTGATCTTCTTCCGCTCGCGCGTCCGGACGCAGGGGTCCGGGAGCCTGGACACCGATGTCCGGGCACACCAGGCGGATGATCGGGAGATCGGCGGAATACCGTCCGATGGGAGCAACTTCGCCGCTGGTCCCGGGCGGCAAACGGCAGCCGGGCGTGCCAGGGTGGGGAGGTGGACCACCTTCCAGACGCTTCGCGGTACGACCGGATGACCTACCGGCGGTGCGGGCGCAGCGGGCTGGACTTGCCCGCCGTGTCGCTCGGGCTGTGGCACAACTTCGGCGACGACCGGCCGTACGGGACGAGCCGGGCGATCGTGCGGCGGGCGTTCGACCTCGGGGTCACGCACTTCGACCTGGCCGACAACTACGGCCCGCCCTACGGGTCGGCCGAGGTCAACTTCGGCCGGATGGTGGCCGACGACCTGCGGCCGCACCGCGACGAGCTGGTGATCTCCACCAAGGCGGGCTACGACATGTGGCCCGGGCCGTACGGCGAGTGGGGCTCCCGCAAGCACCTGCTGTCCTCGTTGGACCAGTCGCTGTCCCGGCTCGGCCTGGACCACGTCGACGTCTTCTACTCGCACCGCTTCGACCCCGACACGCCGCTGGAGGAGACGATCGGCGCGCTGGTCACCGCGGTGCAGCGGGGCAAGGCGCTCTACGTCGGCGTCTCGTCCTACTCGGCGGCGAAGACCCGCGAGGCGGCCGAGCTGCTGCGCTCGGCGGGCGTGCCGCTGCTGATCCACCAGCCGTCCTACTCGATGCTCAACCGCTGGATCGAGACCGACCTGCTCGACGCGCTGGGCGGGCTGGGCGTCGGCTGCATCGCGTTCTCGCCGCTGGCGCAGGGGATGCTGACCGACAAGTACCTGCACGGCGTGCCGGCCGGCTCGCGCGCCACCCAGGGCAAGTCGCTGTCCGAGGACCTGCTGAGCGAGGCGAACCTGGCGCACGTGCGGGCGTTGAACGAGATCGCGGCCTCCCGCGGCCAGTCGCTGGCGCAGCTCGCGCTCTCCTGGGCGTTGCGCGACGAGCGGGTCACGTCGGTGCTCGTCGGCGCGAGCAGCGTCGAGCAGCTGGAGGCGAACGTGGCCGCGCTGGACGGCCCGCCGCTCACCGACGACGAGCTGGCCCGGATCGACGTGCACGCGGTCGACTCGGGCATCGACCTGTGGGCCGAGTCGTCCAACGCCGGTTAGCGCGGCAACGTCACGGTGAACTCCGTGGAGCCCGGCCGGCTGGTCAGCTCCACCGTGCCGCCGTGCGCGGCGACCAGGGAGTGCACCACCGCCAGCCCCAGCCCGCTGCCGCCCCGGTCACGCGTGCGCGAGTCGTCCACGCGGTAGAACCGGTCGAAGATCCGCGACCGGTCGGCGGCCGGGATGCCGGGGCCGGTGTCACCCACCCGCAGCACGGCCGACGCGTCCCGCGCGGACACCGAGACCGAGATGGACGTGCCCGCCGGGGTGTGCACGGCGGCGTTGGTGAGCAGGTTGTCCACCACCTGCCGCAGCCGCAGCGGGTCGAACGCCATCCGCACCGGCTCGTCCGGCGCGGTCAGCGTCAGCGGGTGGGTCGGCCGGGCCGCCCGGAACGCGTCCGCCGCCTCCCGGGCCAGCGCCGCCAGGTCGCCGTCGGCCAACCGCAGCGGCGTCTCCACCTCCGCCGAGTCCAGCCGGGCGAGCAGCAGCAGGTCGTCCAGCAGCACGGTCATCCGCGCCGCCTCCGACCGCAGCTTCTCCAGGTGCGCCTCGCGTTCCTCCGGCGCGTTCGCCGCCGCGTACCGGAACAGGTCCGCGTAACCCCGGATCGACGTCAACGGCGTGCGCAGCTCGTGCGACGCGTCCGCGATGAACCGCCGCAACCGCTGCTCGGCGGCCGTGCGCGCGGCCAGTGACGTGTCGATGTGGTCCAGCATCGTGTTGAACGCGGTGCGCAGCTCCTCGACCTCCGCGCCGACGGCGCCGCCCTCCGCGCGCACCGGCAGCCGGGCGGAGTCGGTCAGGTCGTGCGACGTGATGTCGTGCGCGGTCCGGGCCATGTCGCTCAACGGCTGCAACCCGCGCCGCAGCACCGCCCGGCCGATCACCACGAGCGCGACCAGCGCGAGCAGGAACGTGGCCACCTCCACGATCACCAGCTGCCGCACGGTCGTGGTGATGTCGTTCATCGGCGCCGCGCTGACCAGCACCACGCCCTTGGACACCCCGCACCCGCGCAGCCGGTACGTCCCGTCGCCGTGCAGGTACTCCGTCCGGTACACCGGTGTGCGGCCGTCGACCTGCAACGCCACCTCGGTCAGCTCGGCGTCGTCGGCGGGCAGGTCGTCGCGGTTCCTCGGCGTGGCCGTGCCGTCCCGCACGTCGTAGATGACCGAGTACCAGCCGTAGGCCGCGCCCTTGAGCGTGCCGTCCTTGGCGTAGTCCTTCTTCAGCGAGATCTGGGTCGTCTCCATCTGCGCGTCGAGCCGGTGCTCCAGGTACTCCTGCATGCTCCGCGCCATCACCGTGCCGACGACCGCGAACACCGCCAGCGCCAGCGCGCCCAGGCCCAGTGCCAGCCGCGTGCCCAGGCGCAGGCGGCGTCGGGTCACTCCGCGGCTCGCCGCAGCACGTAGCCCACGCCGCGCACGGTGTGGATCAGCGGCTCGCCGGCGCTGTCGTCCAGCTTGCGCCGCAGGTGCGAGACGACCAGCTCGACCACGTTGGACCGGCCGCCGAAGTCGTACTCCCACACGTGGTCGAGGATCTGCGCCTTGGTCAGCACGGCGGGGGAGCGGCGCATCAGGTAGCGCAGCAGCTCGTACTCGGTGGGCGTGAGCGTGACGAGCTTCCCGGCGCGGCGCACCTCGCGGGTGTCCTCGTCCATGACCAGGTCGGACACCTTCAGCACGGACCGCTTCCACGTCGGCCCGGTCGACCGCCGCAGCACGGCCCGCAGCCGGGCCATCAGCTCCTCCACGGAGAACGGCTTGACGAGGTAGTCGTCGCCGCCGCGGGTCAGGCCCGCGACCCGGTCCGCGGTGCCGTCCCGCGCGGTCAGGAACACCACCGGCACCATCGCGCCCGTCGAGCGCAGGCGGTCCAGCACGGTGAAGCCGTCGAGGTCGGGCAGCATCAGGTCGAGCACCACGATGTCGGGGCGGAAGTCGGCGGCGGTCCGCAACGCGGCCTCGCCGCTGCCGGCGGTCACCGCCTGCCAGCCCTCGTACCGCGCCACCGTCGCCACGAGGTCCGCGATGTGCGGCTCGTCGTCCACCACGAGCAGCCGAACCGAAGTGCCCTTGTCCACCCGCCCATGGTGCGGCACCGCCCACCCGGCGGGCGAGGGCGTCGGCCGGCCGGCGGGCCGATCAACAGCCAGTCGACAGGTTCGCGACAGGGTGTGCCGGGAAGTGGGGCGGTTCACAGGATCGCGGAGGTGGGCCGCCTGTGATTGCCCACACGCTCTCTGCTACGGTTCCGCCACGGGTTTTCCCGCTCCACGGCCAGGTCAGCCGGGTTCCGCGCTCGGGGCGTGTCCCTGCGCAGACCGCGTGGAGAGCCGGCCTCGGTCGCACGCTTTCGGGAACGTGCGTGCCGAGGCCGGCTTCATTCTTCTCCGGCCCCGTAGCGGGCGTAGTCGAACTCCTCGCCGATCACCGAGCGGCCCAGGTCCGAGCCGAGCCGGGTCAGCAGGTCCACCAGTTCCAGGCCCGCGAGCCAGTCGCGCGGCAACGCCGAGGTGCCGTGCAGCGCGCCCAGGACGTTGCCGGTGAGCGCGGCCGTGGCGTCGCTGCCTCCGGAGTGGTTGGCCGCCGCGCGCAGAGCGTCCACGAACTGCGACCGCTTCGGGTACACCAGGACCGTGTGCACGGCGATGGCCAGCGCCTCCGGGCCCGTCCAGCCGCTGCCCAGGCGGTCGACGCGGACGGAGTCGAAGCCGAGCGCCTTGTGCTCGTCGGCGAAGACGACGGCCCGGTTGAGCGTGTTCGCCGTGTACGGGTCGTCGCGCAGCACCCGGCCGATGACCTGGTCCACGGCCTCCCGGATCGGCCGGCCGCGCACCGCCAGCAGGTGGATGAGCAGCGCGAACGCCCCGCCGGACACCCAGCCGCCGGTGCCGCCGTGGGTCAGCGCGGCGAACCGGCAGCCCAGGTCGTAGGCGATCTCGGCGCTCGGCGCGAACCCGGCCGGCGCGGTGCGGGTGACGCCGTTGCAGCCGGACGACTCGTTGTGCGGCTCCTCGGGGGTGGGCGGTGTGTCCGCGGCCAGCGCGCGCAGGCACGTCAGGCCCGGCGACCGGCTGGAGTACAGCCGCTCGTCGCCCACCAGCCCCACCGCGCCCGGCTCGGGCGCGGCCACCTGCTGGGTGATCAACCAGCGGCGGTAGCTGCGCCAGACGACCTCGATGGGGTCCCACTCGCCGGTGGTCCGGCCGCGCACCCACGCCCGCAGGTAGCCGTCGGCGGTGAAGAGGGTGAGCTGGGTGTCGTCGGTGACCAGCGCGGGACGCGGTGGCGCCAGCACGCCTTCCGGGCCGTGGTCGCGCTGGATGTCCGCCCACCCGAGGTACTGGATGGGTGCGCCGAGGGCGTCGCCCAGCGCGCCGCCCAGCAGGCACGCCGCGCCGCGGTCGACCACGTTCATCGGCTCGCGCGGCACTTGCCCTCCTGCACTCGCCCAGAACTCGGCCGGGACGTCCGGGGCCAGAACCCTAGCCGTCGGGACGCCCGTCCGGTCATGGGAGCACGACTAGTTGAGCAAGCAACATTTACTCACAGGTATCCAACGGCCCGCCCGGCGCACCTGATCCAGTGACCGAGCCGTGGCGCAGAGGCGGGGGAGGGCATGGTCGACCGGAGCAAGAGCGGGCTGGAGTTCGGCGTTCTCGGACCGTTGCAGGTGCTCGCGGACGGCCGGCAGCTCGTCATCGGCCGCAAGGGGATGCGCGGCCTGCTCGCGATGCTGGTGCTGGAGGCCAACCGGGTCGTCCCGATCGACGAGATCGTGGACAGCCTCTGGGCCGACGAGCCGCCCGCGACGGCCAGGACGATCGTGCACGGCTACGTGTCGCGGCTGCGCCGGATGCTGGAGCAGGCCGACCCGGCGGGCTCGGCCCGGATCCTCACCACCCCGCCCGGCTACCAGCTCTCGGTCGACCCGTGGCGACTGGACTTCCACCGCGCCCGGCAGCTCGTGTCGAGCGCGCGCGGCAAACCCGCCCCGATCCGCGCGCAGCTGCTGCGCGAATCGCTCGGCCTGTGGCGCGGCCAGGTGCTGGCGGACGTGCCCGGCGACCCGGTCACCTCCGACCTGGAGGAGCTTCGGCTTGCCGCAGTGGAAGAGCGCATCGAGGCCGAGCTGGAACTGGGCCGCCACCTCGAACTCGTCGGCGAGCTGCGGCAGCTGGTCAACGACCACCCGTTCCGGGAACGGCTCGTCGGCCACATGATGCGCGCCCTGTACCGGTCGGGTCAGCGCGCCGACGCGTTGGAGGCCTACCAGCGCTTCCACCGGCGCGTGGTGGACGAGCTGGGCATCGACCCCGGCCCCGGCCTGCGCGTGCTGCACGAGCAGGTGCTCCGCGACGACCCGGCGCTCAGCTCACCCGGCCTGGCGGAACCCGCCCTCGTGCCACCGCGGCCGGGCGTGGTCGTGCCGGCCCAGCTGCCCGCCGCGGCCAGCGGCTTCATCGGCCGCGACGAGGAACTGGCCTGGCTGGACCGCCTGTGCGACTCGCGCGACCTGGCCGCCACCACCATCGCCGTGGTCAACGGGGCGGCGGGCATCGGCAAGAGCGAGCTCGCCGTCACCTGGGGGCACCGCCGGGCCGAGCAGTTCCCGGACGGCCTCCTCTTCGCCTCCCTGAACGGCTTCGCCCCCGACCGCGACCCGGTCGAGCCCGCCGAGGTCCTGGCCCGCTTCCTGCTCGCGCTCGGCGTGCCCGCCGACGGCGTCCCCCGCGACCTGGACGACCGCGTCGGCCTGTACCGCTCGGTGCTGGCCAAGCGGCGCGTGCTGGTCGTCCTGGACGACGCCTGGGACCCCGAGCACGTGCGCCTGCTGCTGCCGCCCGGCGCCGGGTCCGTCGTCCTCGTGACCAGCCGCAGGCGCCTGGAGTCCCTGGTCGTCAGCAACGGCGCCCGGATGCTCACGCTGGACACGCTGTCCGACGAGGAGGCCGTCCGCCTGGTCGACGAGGTCGTCGGCAAACCGCTGTCCGACCAGGAACCGGCGGCCACCCGCATGCTGGTGGAGCTGTGCGGCAACCTGCCCTTGGCGCTGCGCGTCGCCGCCGCCAAGCTCGTCTTCAGTCCCGAGTGGACAGTGGAAGCCCTGGTGGCCCAGCTCTCCGACGACGCCGCGCGCCTGCGCACCCTCGACCTCGCCGACACCGGTGTCGGCGTGGAACGCGCCTTGGCGGTGTCCTACCGCAACCTCCCGCCGGAACTGGCCGAGACCTTCCGCGCCGCGGGCCTCGTCCCCGGCCGCTGGGTGAGCCCGCACGCCATCGCCGCCGTCTGCGACATCGACCTGGGCACCGCCGCCGCCCGCCTGGCCGACCTCGCCGACGCCCACCTGCTCGTGGAGCAGTGGCGGGGCGGCTTCGTCCTGCACGACCTGGTCCGCCTCTACGCCCGCGGCGTGGTCGAGCACCGGGAACGCGGCCTGCGCCGCCTGATGGACCACTACCTGTGCGCCTGCGACCACGCCCGACGCCTGATCAGACCGGCGTCGGACGGCCTCGACTTCACCTGCGTCTCCACCACCCCCAAGCCCGCCACCTCGTCACAGGCGCTGTCCTGGTTCGACAAGGAGTGGTCCAACCTCATCGCGCTCGTGCACGCGGGCTCGGAGGCAGGCCTCCACGTGCGGGTCTGGCAGCTCGTGCGCCTCGTCCACACCTACTGCGTGACCAGGCTCGTCAGCCGGGAGTGGCAGGGCGTGGCCGAGTTCGGCCTCGCCTCGGCCCGCGTGATCGGCGACCGTCGCGGCGAGATGCTCGTGCTCAACGCCATGCACGACGTCAACAACCGCGCCGGAACCCTGCGCGGCACCCTCGACCAGGCCCGGCTGGCCCACCGGCTGGCCGTGGAGTCCGCCGAACCCCGCTACCTGGTCATGACGCTGGACCAGCTCGCCCTGGCCCTCCTCGCCGAGGACCGGGTGGACGAAGCCCTCGGCCACTACCGGGAAGCCGTCGACCTGGCCCGCCGCGACGGTGACGCCCTCGGCGAAGCCACGGTGCTGAACAACCTGGCCCAGGTGGAGCAACGACTCGGCCACCGCGAATCGGCGGCCCGACACCAATACCAGGCAATGGAGATCTACCACCGAAACGGCGACGAGCGGGCTTATGCCGTGGCGATGAACAACCTGGCCGAGCTCTACGCCGAACTGGACCTCTTGTCGGAAGCCGAAGAACACGCCCGGCAAGGGGTGGAACTGGCGCGGGGCGGCTCGATGCAGTTCGAGGAGGCGTTCGGCCGCCAGGTGCTGGGCACGGTGCTGGCAAGACGGGGAGAACGCGTCGCCGCGCAAGCGGAGCTCGCGGAATCGCTTCGGTTGTTCGTACGCCTCGGCTCCCCGCGCGCGATGTTGGTCCGAACGGCTCTTGAAGCGTTGACCTCCGAGGTTTAGCCGCTGTTTAGCTGCACCGGGCGAAGTCGTGGGAACTTGGAGACGCGCCGATCCGTCGAGTCGCGGTCGGCGCCGGGTGGCTCTTGGTAGGGGGAACCAGGGGGGAAGCCACCCAACCCCGACTGGCCGGCGTTCGGGGGAGAGCGCCGGCCAGTCGGCTTTCAGCGAATCGCATCCCCCGACTCGCGGCCCGCCACTCAACGGCCACCAAGAACCCGCCCCAATGGACCCGCCCCCAATGGACCCGCCACCACCCCACCCAGGCCCGATTTGACCTGGGTTCGGGTGCTTTAGGCTGGTCGAAGCCGGGCAGGCTTGGCGGGCGCTTCATCCGCCAGGCCTGCCCGGCTTTGGCCTGCCTGGAGTGCCCGTAAGGGCCCCATGTCAAATCGAGCCGTCCCGGACCTCCCGGCAATTGCACAGCACTGCCGAACTCGGACGGAGAATCCGCTCATCGACCGCGAATCACATCGTCAATCGCAGACCGGCAGCAACTCCGGCCGCTTCGGCACCACCCCGTCACCCATCGACTCGCCCCGCAACTGCCGCCCGATCCACGGCACCACGTGTTCCCGCGCCCACTTCAGGTCGTGCCGCCGCTGCGTCATCCAGTCCTCGTCCACCAGCGGCGGCCAAGGGGTGTTCCACGCGTCGTCCGTCTCGACCCCCAGCACCTCGGCCGCCCGCAGCGCCACCCGCCGATGCCCTTCGGGTGACAGGTGCAGCCGGTCGGCGCTCCACGCGCGCCGGTCGTGCAGCACGTTCATCGACCACAGGTCGACCACCTTGCAGTGGTAGCGATCGGCCACCGACCACAGGTGGCTGTTGTAGATCGCGATCTTCCCGCGCAACGACCGCAGCAGCGGGGTGTGCTTCGGGTCGAACCCGGTGAAGATGACCACCTCCGCGCCGGCCGCCCGCAGGTCGGCCACCGCGATCTCGTACACCTCGGCCAACGCGTCCGCGTCGCTGCCGGGCACCAGGATGTCGTTCCCGCCGCCGCACAGCGTCACCAGCTTCGGCTTCAACGCCGTCGCCAACGGGATCTGCTCGTCCACGATCTCCTGCAGCATCTTGCCCCGGACGGCGAGGTTGGCGTACCGGAAACCCTGCTGCTCGGCCGACATCATCGCGGCCAGCCGGTCGGCCCACCCGACGTACGTCCCGTTCGGCGCCGGGTCGTCCATCCCCTCGGTGAAGCTGTCCCCCACCGCGACAAAACTGTCCAGGCCCTCCATGCGTCCCTCCACTCCGCGCGGCACCCCCATGACCGCGCAGAACAGCATGCAACGCCAAGTCCGCTCCACGCCACCGCCTCTTGGCGACGCTGTTACCAAGGTGTCACTCGGTGGTGTGAACGCGTGTCGGCAATGGGTGATTCATCAGGTTCGCCCACCCGAGTGCGGCAGAAATCACCGACCCGACCCGACCCGACCCACCCGCTCCTCCTACCCGACCCGCACCTCCGACTCGTACGCCGCGCGCAACCTCGACTCCGCCCCCGGCGACGCGCCCACCGCGTCCAACCCCAGCAACGCCGCACCCACCACCGGCGGCACGTCCACCACCCGCACCCGGGCCACCGGCGCGACCGCCCCCAACCGGGCCGCCACCGCGTCGACCACCACCCCGCCCGTCCCGGTCAGGACCCCGCCGCCGAGCACCACGTCCACCGGCTCCGCGAGCAGCTCCAACCGCGTCAAGGACACCCGTGCCAGCAGCACGACCTCCTCCACCAGCCGGTCCACCACCGACCGCGCCACCGCGTCACCGCCGGCCGCCACCTCGAACAGCACCGGGCACAGCGCGTTCGGGTCGAACTCCACCTCGCCGAGGTGCAGTCGCCGCACCGCCTCGGCGACCGTCGCCGTCCCGTAGTGCGCGACCACCGCGTCCAGCAGCGCCGTCGGCTCGCCCCGGCCGTCCTCGGCCCGCACGGCCAGCCACAACGCCTCCGACCCGAGGTGGCCGCCACCGCCCCAGTCGCCCGAGATGTGCCCGAGCGCCGGGAACCGGTGCGTCCGCCCGTCCGGCGCGACCGCGACGCAGTTGATGCCCGCCCCGCACACCACGGCCACGCCGATCCCGTCCGCCGTGCCGGCCCTGAGCAGCGCGAACGTGTCGTTGCCGACCGCGGACGTCCCGGACCACCCCTGCGCCTCGACCGCCGCGCGCAGCTCACGTTCTTCCTCGGGCAGATCCGCGCCGGCCAGGTAGGCCGCCGTGTGGGCGGCGATCAACCCCCCACCGGCCACCCCGGCGAGGCCCGCCGCCTCCCGCACCAACCGGTCGAACACCTCCAAGCTCCGCGCCACCCCCAGGTGCTGCGGTGACGCCCCCGGCCCGCGCACCCGGGCGAGCACCCGCCCGTCCACGTCCACGAGCGCCACGGCCGTCTTGCTGTTCCCGCCGTCGATGGCGAGCACCCGGTCGGTCACACCGATCCCCTCGCCCACGGCAGGAAGCCGGCGTTGCGCGCCACGAGCTCGTCGGCCAGCTTCTCGGCCGTCGCGTACTGCCCGATCAGCGGGTGGGCGAGCAGCGCGTCCGCCACCCGGTCGCGCCCTCCGCGCAGCGCCGCCTCCAGCGCCAGGTGCTCGTAGCCCGTCACGTGCGCGATCAGCCCCGCCACCGACGGCGGCACGGGCGGCACGGGCAGCGGCTTCGCGCCGTCGCCGTCGACCACCGCGGGCACCTCGATCACCGCGTCCTCGGGGAGGAACGGCAGCGTGCCGCCGTTGCGGACGTTCACCACGTGCTGCTCCGGCCCCGAGCCGCCGGTCAACGCGTGCACCAGCTGCACGGCCGCCTCCGAGTAGTACGCGCCCCCGCGTTGCGAGAGCTGCGCCGGTTTCGTCACCACCGCCACGTCCCCGTACAAGTCCAGCAGCTCCTTCTCCACCGCCGCGACCACCTCGGCGCGCGGCGGCTCGGTCCGCTGCTCGCGCACCACCTCGTCGTGCTCGTAGAAGTACTTCAGGTAGTACGAGGGGGCCATGCCCATGCGCCGCATCAGCGGCGCGGGCAGCCCGAGGTGCTCGGCCATCGCGTCACCGTGCCGGGCCAGCAGCTCCGGCAGCCGGTCGACGCCGTCCACGAACACGCCCGTCTCCCAGCTCAGGTGGTTGAGGCCGACGTGCTCCAGCCGCACCGACTCCGGTTCGACCCCGAGCAGCGCCGCCGTCCACCGCTGGAACGTGATCGCCACGTTGCACAGCCCGACCGCCCGGTGCCCTTCGGCCAGCAACGCCCGCGTCACGATCCCCACCGGGTTGGTGAAGTTCACGATCCACGTGTCCTCGCCGGCGACCTCGCGCACCCGCCGGGCGATGTCCAGCACCACCGGCACGGTCCGCAGCGCCTTGGCGAGCCCGCCCGCCCCGGTCGTCTCCTGCCCGACGCAGCCGCACACCAGCGGGAACGTCTCGTCGGACGCCCGGGCCGCCTGCCCGCCCACTCTGAGCTGCAACAACACCGCCGACGCCCCGTCGACTCCGCGTTGCAGGTCGGTGGTCGTGGTGACCCGCGCGGGATGCCCGGCGTGCTCCAGCAGCCGCTGCGAGAACGCCCCGACCACCTCCAGTCGCGACCGGTCCGGGTCCACGAGCACGATCTCGTCCACGTCGAGGCTGGTCCGCCGCCCCGCGATCCCGTCGACCAGCTCCGGCGTGTAGGTCGACCCGCCACCGACAACGGTGAGCTTCACCCCTTGACCCCCGTGAATGTGATGCCCTTGACGAAGGAGCGCTGCGCGAACGCGAACAGCACCACCGCCGGGACCATGATCAGCAACGTGACGGCCATGGCCAGGTTCCACTGCACGTGGTGCATGCCCTTGAAGGTCGACAGCGCCAACGACAGCGTCCACTGGTCCGGCTTCTCGCTCGTGTAGAGCAGCGGTCCGAAGTAGTCGTTCCAGGTGTAGAGGAAGCAGAACAGGGCGGTCGCCGCGATGCCCGGCCGCGCCATCGGCACGACGACCCGCAGCAGCGCCTGGAGCTCCGTGCAACCGTCCACCCGCGCCGCGTCCACATAGGACTGGGGGATGGTCAGGATGAACTGGCGCAGCAGGAAGATGCTGAAGGCGTCGAACAGGAAGTACGGCGCGATCAACGGCCACAGCGTGCCCGTCAGCCCGAGGCTCGACCACGTGTCGTACAGCGGCACGGCCACGACCTGCGGCGGCAGCATCATCGCGCCCACCACCAGCAGGAACACCACGTTGCGCCCACGCCACCGCAGCTTCGCCAGCGCGTAGGCCGCCGGCACCGAGCTGAGCACCATCCCGGCCGTGGCCAGCAGCGAGTACATCATGCTGTTGCCGAAGTACCTCAGCAGCGGGGCCTGCTCGAACACCTCCCCGAAGTTGCCCCAGTGCCACTCGCGGGGCCACAGCTCGCTGGTGAACGCCTGGCTGTCCGACATGACCGCGGTCAGGAAGACGAAGACGATCGGCAGCGTGAACATCAACCCGAGCGCGAGGCCGAGGCTGTGCACCGCCACCCAGTCCAGCGCCCTGCGCCACGCGAAGGGCCTGCGCCGCGCACCGACGGCCGCCGTCACGACTCCTCCTGGTAGGACGCCTTGCGCATCCGCTGCACCAACAACGCCGTCGCCGCGAACGAGACCACGAACAACACCGTCGCCATCGCCGCCGCGTAACCCATGTCGAAGTACCGGAACCCCTGCGTGTACAGCCACACCGGGAACGTGAGCGTCGAGTTCTCCGGGAACCCGAGCACCTTCGTCGAGCCCGTCACGTCCGCCGACCCGCTCGCCGCCGACCCCGCCACCACGGCCTGCGTGAACAGCTGCAACGCCAGGATGATCGAGTTCACCACGCCGAACGCCAGCACCGGCGAGATCGTCGGCAGGGTGATGTGCCACCACCGCCGCACGGGTCCCGCGCCGTCCAGCGAGGCCGCCTCGTACTGCTCCCGCGGCACGTCCAGGACCGCCGCCAAGAAGATGATCATCAGGTCGCCGGACACCCACAGCATGACCGCCGCGATCCCGGGCTTGGCCCACACCGGGTCGGCGAACCACAGCGGCCCCTCGATCCCGAACCGGCCCAGCAACGCGTCCAGCGGGCCCTCGTTCGGGCGCAGGACGAGGAAGAACACCAACGTCGCCGCGACCGGCGGCGCCAACGACGGCAGGTAGCACAACGTGCGCACCAGCCCCACGCCCGACTTCAGCCGGGCGATCACCGACGCCACGCCCAGCGCGAACACCACGCGTGCGACGGTCAGCACCACCACGAACCACAAGGTGTTCCACACCGCGGTGTGGAACAGCTCGTCGGAGAACATGTAGGCGTAGTTCTCCCAGCCGACCCACTCCGGCGGGTTGATCAGGTCGTACCTGGTGAACGAGAACCCGATCGTGGCGACCAGCGGGTAGCCGAAGAACAGCGCGAACCCGAGGATCGCGGGCGCCAGGAACGCCAGCACGGTCAGGCGGTGGCGGGCGCGGGCCCGTGACCGCCCCTTGGCGGGGGCGGTCCGCGCCACGTCCACGCGCTCCAGCGTGGCCGTCACCCCTACCTGCCGCTCTTCGCGATCCGGTCGTCGATCTGCTGGTCGACTTCCGCCAACCCGGCCATCCGGTCGGGCACCGCGCCCGCCTGCCACGACGTGGCGAAGTCGCCGATCGCCTTGATGTGCGCGTCGCCGATGGGCGTCACCGGGTTGCCCTGGAGCTTGCCCGAGGTGGCCAGGTCGATGAACGTCCTGAAGTTCTCGTCCACTTCGAGGCGCGGGTCGGCCAGCGCGGCCTTCGTGCTCGGGATGTTCTTGATCCCGTTGGCCAGGTCGACGACGGTCGTGGTGTCGAACGACAGGTGCTTGATCAGCTCCCACGCCGCGCCGGGGTTCTTCGCGCCCTTCGGGATGCCCATGATGGTGCCGGTGGTGAAGCCGGTGCCGTACAGCTCGGGCGTGATCGTCGGGAACGGCGCGGTGCCGAACCGGACGTCCGGCGCCTGGTCCTCGAGGAACGCCGTGCGGTACTCGCCGTCGATCATCATGGCGATCTTCTTCTGGTGGAACGCGTGGTCGTTCGAGTACTCCTGGCCCAGCCCGGCCCGGAACCGCTCCAGGTTGTCGTAGCCGTAGAAGTCGACGAGCTGCTTCTGGAACTTCAGCATCTCCGCCCACTCCGGGCGGGCGAGACCGGACTTGCCGTCCGGGGTCTCCCACTTCGCGCCGAAGTTCGGCGCCCAGATCGGCGGGCGGTTGGCGTAGAACAGCATGGTCGGCAGGAAGCCCGCGACCTCGATGGAGCCGTCCGCCGCCTTCTTCGTCGTCCGCTTGGCGAAGTCGAGCAGCTCCGCCGTCGTCTTCGGCGGCGCGCTGATGCCCGCCTCGGCGAGCATGTCCTTGTTGTAGTACAGCCCGTACACGTCGCTGAGCAGCGGCATCGCGCAGCGGTTGCCCTTGTACTCGGTGTAGGAGCGGACCGCGTCGGGGATCTGGCCGAGGTCCACGCCGTCGCGCTCCACGTAGGGCTTGAGCTCCTGGAACGAGCCGCTGGTGCAGAACTGGCCGAGGTTGTCGGTGGTGAACGACATGGCCACGTCCGGCGGGTTGCCGCTGCGGATGCCCGCAGTGATCTTGTCGTCGTCCTGGCTGCCCTCGTGCCTGATCTCGGCGTTGGGGAACTTCTGCCTGAAGCTCTCCAGGGCCTTGGTGACCTCGGCCTGCTCGCGACCGGAGTAGTTGCTCCAGACGGTCAACGAGAACTTGTCGTCCTTGCCGGGAGCCGCCGCCGGTCCCGACTCGTCCGCCTGCCGGCCGGAGCCCGCCGCGCAAGCGGTCAGGGATACCGCCGCGGCCACGCACAGCAACGCCGCGCGGTGGAGCTTGCGCATGTGCTCTCCTTCATGTCGACGTGCCCGGTGCGGTCGCGCCCTGCTGGTTCGGACCGCGGAAGGGTTCGGTCGTGGCGGCGGGCAGACCGAACACCTGTTCCCTGACGACGGACAGCGCGGAGTGCAGTGCGCCGGAGCGCACCGGTTTCCCGGTCACCAGGGCGAGTTCGACGGGGGTGCGGGGCACCACCAGGCGGCGCAGCTCGGCGGCGACGAGGTCGGCGAGCGTCGTGCCGCCCGCCTGCGCGATCTCACCGGAGAGCAGCACCAGTTCGGGGTCGAGCACGGCGACCACGTTCGCCACGCCGGTCGCGACGCGGCGGGCCAGGTCGACCAGGAACTCCCGGCCGGCCGGTCCCTCGCTCAACGCCTTCTCCACCGCGACCTGCCCGCTGCGCGCGGACACGCCGTGCGCGCGGGCGAGGCGGGCGACGCCGGCGCTGTCGAGCAGGTCGCCGTAACGGCTCCCGGCGCGGTCGGTGCCCGTCTCGGCGTGCGCGTGGTCGGGGACGCGCATGGCGTCGATCTCGCCCGCGCCGCCGGTCGCGCCGCGCAGCAGCACGCCGTTGACCACGACGGCCGCGCCCACCGCGTCGGCGGGCCAGAGCAGCACGAAGTTCCGCACGCCCACGGCCCGGCCGGCGATCATCTCCTCCAGCGCGACGAGGTTGACGTCGTTCTCGACCGTGACGGGCGTGTCGAGGAGGGCTTCCAGCTCCTCGGGGATGTTCTTGTTCTCCCAGTCCGGCATGTGCGGCGCGTAGTTGAGGCGACCCGTCGTCGGGTCCACCGCGCCGGGGCTGCCCACGACCACGTGGTGCAGGGCGTCGGTGGTGAGCCCGGCCTGGGCGGCGGCCTTCGTGACCGCGTGGTGGAACGCCTCCAGCACACCGGTCCTCGGCATGGGCGCGCGGTGCTCGGTGATCGTGGCGCCGGAGATGTCGGCGATGACCACGTCGACCGCGTCGGGGGTGAGGGCGATGGCGGCGACGTGGGCCAGCGCGCCGTTGACCGTCCACAGCTGCGCGCGCGGGCCGCGTCCGCCACCGCGCAGGCCGTCGCGCAGGACCGTGCCTTCTTCTTCGAGGCGGGTGAGGAGCTGCGCGGTGGCCGGTTTGGACAGGCCGATGATCCCTTCCAGCTCCGCCCTGGTGAGCGGGCCGTTGCGGAGCAGCGCCTCGATGGCCGCGCGGTCGTTGATCTCGCGCAGCAGCCTCGGGCTCCCGGCTCGCATCGGGTCTCCTGTCCGTTTCAGGCGTTCCTGTCTGGTAACTTTCCAGACGATTTCCTGAGACGGTAGTGACGGGCCTCACGGGGGTCAACGGCCCGAGACGGGTCTGTTACCTGGGTTAGGTTGGCCTAAGGCACCCTGGACGTATGCACCCTGGAGGTATGACCGACACGCGTCAGGAGTCGTTGGCCTCACTGCTGGGCGGGCGGGGCGGTGCGCTGGACGCGTCGCTGCCGCCGTTGGCGTTCGTCCTGGGGTGGCTGCTGGGCGGGAGCTCCATCGCCGTCGGCGCGCTGGCGGCGGTCGCGTGCGGCGTCGTCGTCGGTCTGGTCCGGGTCGTCCGGGGCGGCCGACCGCGCGCGCTGCTGGTCTCCGTGGCGCTGGTGGTCCTGGCCGCCTACATCGCCCTGCAGACGGGCCGGGCCGAGGACTTCTTCCTCGTGCAGATCTTCCTCAACGCCGCGTCGGCCCTGCTCTGGGCCGTGTCGATCGTGCTGCGGTGGCCGCTGCTGGGCGTGGTGGTCGGCCTGGTCACCGGCCAGAAGCTCCGGTGGCGACGCGACCCCGACCTGCTCCGCGCGTACCGCTACGCGTCCTGGCCGTGGGTGGGCCAGTACGTCCTCCGCGTGCTCGTCTTCGGCGCCTTGTGGCTGGCGGGCGAGGTCGTCCTGCTGGGCGTCATGCGTGCCGCCCTGACCTGGCCCCTTCAGGTCGCGTGCATCGCCGTGAGCTGGTGGGTCCTGCGCCGCACCCTGCCCGCCGACCACCCGGGCCTCCGCCACCCCCGCACCCCCTGACCCCCGCGCGTGTCCTACGTTCAGAACATGCGTGTCCTACATTCCGGACAGCCGAGTTGAACACTCAGAACGACCTTCTCGGCCGCTGAGAGGCGGGCGATCTGTTCTGAATGTTCAACTCGAGGTACCGGAACGTAGGACACGCGCGTTCGGAACGTAGGACACGCGGGGTCAGGTGGGGCGGGGGGCGGAGTCGCCCAGGATCTTGACGGCGGCCAGCCAGGCGGCGCCGGCGGCGCCCTCGGTGGCGACGGTCACGGGAGCCGAGGTGCGGGTGGCCAGCTCGCGCTTGAGGCGGGAACCCAGCGGGTGCGCGTGGACCAGGCTGCCCATCAGCACGATGGGGGAGCGGTCGTCGGCCGGACGGGCGGCCTCCGCCAGGTCGGCCAGGGTGCGCACGGCGGCGGTGACGATCCGGTCGGCCGACGGGGCCGAGGCGTGCGCCGTCACGAGCGGCGCGTAGGTCGCCAACGCGATCGGCGCGGCGCCGTTGGCCGCGGTGATCAACCGCCGCCACCGCTCACGCCGGGGCACGTCCGGCTCGTCGGGGATGCCGGCCCGCGCCAGCACGGCGTTCGACAGGTCGTCCGGCTCGTCGCGCTCCAACGCCGCCAGGGTCGCCCGCACCGCCTCACGCCCCAGCCAGAACGCCGAACCCTCGTCACCCAGCAGCCACCCGTACCCGCCGGCCGTCGACACCAGCTCGTGGTGCTCGATCCGGGCCGCGATCGACCCCGTCCCGGCGACCAGCACGGTCCCGTCGGGCGACGCGGAACCGGTCGCGAACGCCGCCTCGCAGTCCGTGACCACCCGCATCGGGCACCGCAGCCCCGCGCCCGCCCACGCCGCCTCGAACAGCGCCGCCACCGCCGGGTCGCTGAGCAGCTTGCTCGACCCGGCCATGCCGAGCACACCCGACTCGACCTTCGCCGGGTCCACCCCGTCCAGCGCCGCCGTCAACGCCTGCCGCACGTGCGCGGCGGCCAGCTCCGGCGGGTGGGAGTTGGGGTTCGCGCCGCCGGCCACCCCGGCGCCCAGCCGCGCGCCGTCCAGGTCGAGCACCAGCGCCCGGGTGCTCGTGCCGCCCGCGTCCACACCCACCACGAAACCCATTCGCCCGAGTATGCCCAGCACGGACAAGGTCCGGCACACCCAACCGGGTTGTGCCGGACCTGCCTCTCCGTGACAGCCCAGCGGGGAACGGTCAGCGCACCGCGAGCACCTGCGCGCGGTCGCCGGACGCGTTGTGGTGGTGCAGGAGGAGCAGGCTGTCGTCCACCCCGGACCCGTCCCGCCGCACCCGCAGCACCGCGCCCGGTCCCGCCACGAACGTCACCCCGTCCTCGACGCCGAGCCCCGGCCGCAGCGGGTCGAACGCCATCGGCGTGGCGATCCGGTCCACCAGCCCGTCCGCGTTGCCCGGCGCCGGGTAGCTCCCGGACATCACGACCGTGTACGTCAGTGGCGCGCTGCCCGCCGCCGGGTCGATCCCCAGCGCCGTCAACGCCACCGGCAGCACCACCACGTCGCTGTCCATCACGTTGGTGTCCACGTCGCCGTACCGGCCGTTGAGCGGTTGCTCGTCCACGACCTCGCCGTCCGCCAAGCGCACGGTCCGCGCCAGCCACACGTCGGCCGTCACGACCTCGCCCACGCTCGGCTTCCCGGCGCGCACGGCGTAGTCGGGCACGCCGTCGCCGGTGGTGTCGATCCGGACCTCCGGGCTGTTGGTCAGGCCGAGCGTGACCCAGTCGTGCCAGGTCACGACGCCGAACGCGAGCATCCCGGCGCCGACGCCCGCCCCGACGTACCGCAGGTCGCCGCCCTTGGCCGAGCCGTTGACCGCGCAGTCGGCCTGCACCTCGTCCGCGCAGTCGGGCAGCTCCGGGCTGGAGCCCTGCAACCGCACCACGCTCACCAACGACCGGTAGGCCTCGTCACCCTCGCCCTGGTCCAGCGCGTGGCCGCCCAGCTCCACCGTGCCGTCGCCGCGGTCGACCGCCGCCACGTCCGCCACGGGTTTCGGGGCCGCGTACACCGGCACCCGGAGGGTGCGGTCGCCGGACCGCACGAGCAGCCGCCCGGACGCCTCCGCCAGGAACTGCCGCGCCGCGTCCGCCTGCACCTTCTCGACCGTCGGGTCGGCGACCTTCCGCAGCTCCCCGGGTGTGACGGTCAGCGCCACCTCGACCGACGCGGTCCCGCCCGGCGGCACGACGACCGCCGGCGGCCACACGCCGAACGTCGCGCCGGGCACGGTGGTCGCGGGCTGGTAGGACAAGAACGCGGTGCGCGGCCGGTCCGACTTGTTGACCACCTCGACCGCCTTGCGCACCGTCAGCGTCGACGCCGCCTCGACCGGCCCGAACGACACGCCCACCGTGCCGGGGTCGTCGGCGACCATGGCCAGCAGGTCGACGCCGACCGCGTCCAGCGCGTCCACCCGGCCCGCGCCGACCCGCATCGGCGCCTCGGGCGTGCCGGTGGTGTGGTCGTCGCCGTCGGTCACGTCGCCGGTCGCGGTGTTCACGATCGCGGCCTTGACCTCCTCGACCGTCCACTCCGGACGGGCTTCGCGCACCAGCGCGGCGATGCCCGCCACGTGCGGTGCGGCCATCGAGGTGCCGCCCATGCTCACCGCGTCGGAGCCGGTGCCGACCGACGCGGAGAGGATCGTGTCGCCGGGCGCGGCGACGTCCGGTTTGGCCGCCGTCGCGCCGCGCGACCCGCGCGAGGACGACGGCGTGATCGTGTCGGCCAGGGTCGGTGTCGTCGTCGGCACGGCGTTGCGCAGCGAGCCGAGCATCCGCACCTGGAGCGTGCCGCCGGTCAACGCGGGCCGCACGGCGTCGGTCGCGGCCCGGGTGAACTGGAACACCGGGATGCCCGCGTTGCCCGCGATGGCCGCTGTGAAGTGGGCGCTGGTGGCGGGCAGCAGCACGCCTTCCGCGCCCGCTGCCTCGGCGTTGTCGGTCCGCACGCCCGAGCCGCACTCGCGCGTCGCGTCGTCCTCGTCCCACTCCAGCCACACGAACCGGCCGTTCAGGTCCTCGGTGATCGGCGCGCACCCGTCGAGGTTCTCCGGGTCGGCGACCGGCACGACGGGCAGCGTCACGTCCAGCGCCGCATACCCGGTGTAGCTCTTGCTGTACTGCCCGGCCTGCCGCGCGCCCGCCACCTCGACGCCGTCCAGCAGCGCGAACGCGTCCCGCGTGTTGGCCACCGCCAACGCCTCGGGCGTGTTCGCGGGCGAGCCGCCGACGTCGTAGAGGTCGCCGCCGTTGCCCGCCGCCGCGACGACCACCACGCCGTGCTCGACGACCTTGCGCACGAACAGGCTGTCCGGGTCGTCCTGGCCGCCGTAGTCGCCGCCCAGCGACAGGTTCACCACGTCGAGGTGGTCGCCGAAGTCGCCGTCGCCGTTCGGGTCGAGCGACCAGTCGAGGGCCGGCCCGACCAGTTCGGTGGACCCCGTGCAGCCGAACACCTTCAACGCGTACAGCGACGCCTTCGGCGCGGTGCCGGGCCCGATCCGCATGCCGGCCAGGTCCTGCGGCGTCAGCGCCGAGTGGTCGCCGGTGAACGTCGTGCCGTCGGCGTTCTCGCCGTACCCGGCGGCCGTGCCCGCGACGTGCGTGCCGTGGCTCTGGCAGTCCAGGGGGTTCGGGTCGGGCGCGGGCACCGCCTGCTCGGGCTTGGTCGAGTCGTAGGCGTCGCCCGCGAAGTCGTGGCCGCCGACGACCTTCGCCGTGGGCGTCCACGGCGCGGTGCGGTCCACGGCGTCGTAGGCGGCGGCGGTGCCGGGGCCGCCGAAGTCGGCGTGCGTGTAGTCGATGCCGGTGTCGATGATGCCGATGCGCATCCCCTCGCCGTAGCGGCCGGTGTCCCGCCACACCCGGGCGGCGCGCGTCAGCTCGGCCGCGCCCGCGTTCCGCACCGACTTCGGCACGGTCCGCCGCACCGACTTGACCTCGGGCAACGCGGCCAGCCCGCGCAGGCTCGCGGCGTCGGCGGTGACCACGACACCCGGCACCGCGTTGCGGGTCTTGGCGACCTCGCGCGTGCCGGAGTCCCTGCCGCGCAACACGGTCAGCACCCGGTCGGCCTGCACGTCGACGTGCAGCCGGGCCGCCCGTGCCGCCGCCGCGGGGTCCTGCCCGCCGCGTGCCTTCTCGTCGCCGTACGCCCTGCCGGCCGGGGCGGTGCTCAGCTCGACGAACGCGGTGACCGGCCCGGTGGCGCGGGCGAGCGTCGAGCCGACCCGCTCGGAGGAGCCGTGCCCGGTCCCGTGCCCGGTCCCGTGCCCGGTGCGGTCGGGTGGCAGCGGTCTGGCCGCCGGGCCGGCTCCCGAGGCGCTGCCGACGAGGAGCGTGCCGAGCAGTGCGGCGGTGGCGGCGGACGCGCACACCGCGCGGTGGAATGTCATCGCGACCCTTCGTAACCAGAATTCATCGGACCACTAACCGGGCGTCCTCTAGACGGAGCCCCGCAGGAGCGCTATACATCCGATCTGTCGACCGGACTGTTGAGGAGGACCTGCCGTGCGGCTGCTGCGCCTGGGACCGTTGGGCTCCGAACGACCTGCCGTCCTCGCCGACGACGGCGTCACGTACGACCTGACCCCGGTGACCGACGACGTGACCGGCGCGTTCCTCGCGGCCGACGGCATCGCCCGCACCCGGGCCGCCCTGGCCGCCGGCGAACTCCACCCGATCGTGGCCGACGGCGTGCGGATCGGGCCGCCGGTCGCGGGCGTCGGCAAGCTCGTCTGCATCGGCCTCAACTACCGCGACCACGCCGAGGAGACCGGGCTGCCGCTGCCGACCGAGCCGGTGATGTTCCTCAAGACGCCGGACACGATCGTCGGCCCGGACGACGAGGTGCTGGTGCCGCGCCGGTCGGTGAAGACGGACTGGGAGGTCGAGCTGGCCGTCGTCATCGGCCGCACGGCCCGGTACCTCGACTCCGCCGAAGAGGCCCTGGCCTGCGTCGCCGGGTACGCGCTGTCCCACGACGTCAGCGAGCGCGAGTTCCAGCTCGAACGCGGCGGGCAGTGGGACAAGGGCAAGAACTGCGAGACGTTCAACCCGCTCGGCCCCTTCCTCGTGCCCGCGGACGAGGTCGGCGACCCGCAGGCGCTCGGCCTGCGGCTGTGGGTCAACGGCGTGCCGCGGCAGGACTCCTCCACCAAGAACATGATCTTCCCGGTGGCCGAGCTGGTCCGCTACCTGAGCTGGTTCCTCGTCCTCCGACCGGGTGACGTCATCAACACCGGCACGCCGGCCGGGGTGGCGCTCGGGCACCCGGAGCCGAAGCCGTACCTGCGGGCGGGCGACGTGGTGGAGCTGGAGATCGACGGGCTGGGCAGGCAGCGGCAGACGCTCGGGCAGGCGTGAGGTGACCGCCGGGGCGGACCGGGTCGTCGCGCTGGACGTGCTGGACATCCGGTTCCCGACCTCGCGGGAGCTGGACGGGTCGGACGCGATGAACCCCGATCCGGACTACTCCGCCGCCTACGTCGTGCTGCGCACGTCGGGCGGACCGGAGGGCTACGGGTTGGCGTTCACCATCGGGCGCGGCAACGACGTGCAGGCCGCCGCGATCCGGTCGTTGGCGCACCACGTGGTCGGCCGGCCCGTGCCGGAGACCGCCGCCGACCTGGCCGCGTTGTCCTCGGCGCTGGTGGGGGACTCGCAGCTGCGGTGGCTGGGCCCGGAGAAGGGCGTCGCGCACATGGCGCTGGGCGCGGTGGTCAACGCGGCGTGGGACCTGGCGTCGCGGCGCGCCGGGCTGCCGCTGTGGCGGTTCCTGTCGGGCATGACGCCGGAGGAGATCGTCGGCCTGGTCGACTTCCGGTACCTGTCCGACGCGCTCACCCCGGACGAGGCGCTCGACATCCTGCGCCGCGCCGAACCCGGCCGCGCCGAACGGGCGGCGGCGCTGGTCAGGGACGGCTACCCGGCCTACACGACATCGCCCGGTTGGCTCGGCTACGCCGACGACAAGCTCGCCGGGCTCGCCCGCCAGGCCGTCGCGGACGGCTTCGACATGGTCAAGCTGAAGGTCGGCGGCGACCTGGCCGACGACGTGCGGCGGATGAAGCTGGCCCGCGAGGTCCTCGGGCCGGACGTGCGCATCGCCGTCGACGCGAACCAGCGGTGGGACGTCGGCACGGCCATCGCGTGGATGCGCGAGCTGGCGCCGTTCGACCCGTACTGGATCGAGGAGCCGACGTCACCGGACGACGTGCTCGGGCACGCCGCCATCGCCGAGGCGGTGAGCCCGATCAAGGTCGCCACCGGCGAGCACGTGCAGAACCGGGTGGTGTTCAAGCAACTCCTGCAGGCACGGGCGGTGGACGTGGTGCAGCTCGACGCGTGCCGGGTCGGCGGCGTGAACGAGAACATCGCCATCCTGCTGCTGGCGGCGAAGTTCGACGTGCCGGTGTGCCCGCACGCGGGCGGCGTCGGCCTGTGCGAACTGGTCAGGCACCTGGCGATGGTCGACTTCGTGGCGGTGTCCGGGACGGTGGAGAACCGGGTCGTCGAATGGGTCGACCACCTGCACGAGCACTTCACCGACCCGGCCGCGGTGCGCGGCGGCCGGTACCTCGCGCCCACCGAGCCCGGGTTCTCGGCCAGGCTGCGGGAGGAGACCCTGACCGACTACCGGTACCCCGACGGTCCGGTGTGGACGGAGCTGGAGGAGCAGCGGTGAGCGAGTTCGAAGGGCTGGTCGCGGTGGTGACCGGCGGCGCGTCGGGCATCGGCCTGGCCACCGCGCGGTTGCTGGCCGCGCGGGGAGCGACCGCGGTGGCGTTGGACCTGGACCCCCGGGTCGACCCGCCGCTGCACGGGATCAGGGCGGACGTCACCGACGACGGGTCGGTGCGCGCCGCGATCGACGAGGTGGTCGAGCGGTTCGGCCGGCTCGACGTGGTGGTGAACAACGCGGGCGTCGGCGCGCAGGGCGACGTGACCGCGAACCCGGACGACGAGTGGTCGCGGGTGCTGGACGTGAACGTGGTCGGCATGGCCCGCGTCGCCCGCGCCGCGCTGCCGCACCTGCGGAAGTCGCCGTCGGCGGCGATCGTGAACACCGGCTCCATCGCGGCTTGGGCCGGTCTGCCGCAACGCGCGCTGTACTCGGCGAGCAAGGGCGCGGTGCACGCGTTGACGTTGGCGATGGCCGCGGACCACGTGCGCGAGGGCATCCGGGTGAACGCGGTGGCGCCCGGCACGGCGGACACCCCCTGGGTGGGCCGGCTGCTCGACTCGGCGCCGGACCCGGTCGCCGAGCGGGCCGCGTTGGAGGCCAGGCAACCGCACGGGCGGCTGGTGTCGGCGGACGAGGTCGCGGGCGCCGTCGCCTACCTGGCCGGTCCGCTCTCCGGCTCCACCACGGGCACCGTCCTCGCCGTCGACGGCGGCATGCACGGCCTGCGCCTGCGCCCAACCCCCTGACCCTCGCGAGTCCTACGTTCAGAACGCGCGTGTCGTACCTTCAGAACGCGAGTGTCCTACGTTCGGAACGCGTGTGTCCTACGTTCGGAACACCCGAATTCAACGCTCAGGTGTCGGCGGTGGCGGTCGGCGGGCAGGGGCCCGCCCGCCGTCACGTCAGGTCCGACAGCCACTGCTCGACGCCCGCCACGTGCACCGTCGACCACGAACGGGCCAGTTCGGGCTGGTGGGCGGCCAGGGCGTCGACGATGGCGCGGTGCTCGGCGACGGTCCGGTCGACCGCGCCGCCCTGCGTGATGCCGCGCCAGATGCGGACCCGGACGGTCGGGCCGGCGAGGGTGTCCAGCAGCTGGGCCAGGTAGGCGTTGCCCGATCCCTGCGCGACGGCGCGGTGGAACTCCAGGTCGTGCTCGACCAGCTCCTCCACCGACCGGGCGGACTCGGCGGCGTCGCACAACGCCCGCAGCGCCGCGACCTCGTCGGGCCCGACGCGCTGCGCGGCCATCGCCGCCGCCGCCGGTTCGAGGATGCGGCGCACCTGCAGCACTTCCAGCACGGAGTCCTCGCCGCGGTGCAGGTCCAGCACGAACGACAACGCGCCGAGCAGGTCGTCGGCACGCAGGCTGGACACGTACGTGCCGTCACCCTGCCGCACGTCCAGCACCCTGACCAGCGACAACGCCTTGACCGCCTCACGCAGCGAGTTCCGCGACAGGCCGAGGCGCCCCGCGAGGTCCGCTTCCCGCGGCAGTCGGTCGCCCGGCTTCAGCTCGCCCGAGACGATCATCTCCTTGACGCGCAGGATGGCGTCGTCGGTAACTGCCACGGCGGCCCTCGACTCGTCAGCTAGACCTCGGATGTCTGGCGCCAAGTATGGGCCACGCCGGGGCGCCGCGAGGGCGACCGCGCCGTGCGGCGAAGCATTCACCCAACCCTACTCTATTCGGTTATCTTATAACCATGCGTGACGGCGTCCACCACTTCCGGCCATAATGGTCTGGACCATTTGAGGAGGGACCTTGGACACGGTTGTCGCAGCTCCGCGAGCACTGCTCGGTCGGACCATCACCGGTCCCGTCAGCCTGAGGTTGAGGGCGGGCCGGATCGTCGAGGTCGTCGCGGGTTCACCACCCGACGGCGCCGAGGTGCTGACCGACGGCCTGCTCACCCCGGGCCTGGTGGACGTGCAGGTCAACGGGGCGGTCGGGGTCGACTTCGCCGAGGTGGACCCCGAAGGCATGGCCGCAGTGGCGAGAGCGCTCCCACGAACCGGGGTGACCCGCTTCCTGCCGACGCTGATCACCGCGCCGGTGCCGGTGGCGATCCGGCAGGCGCACGCCGTGCTGGCGGCGTCGGCCACCCTGACGAGGCACGCGGGCGCCAAACCGCTCGGCGTGCACCTGGAAGGGCCGTTCCTGTCGCCGAAACGCGCGGGCGTGCACGACCCGGCGCTGATGGTGGCGCCCGGCCCGGCCGAGATCGACCTGCTGCTGGACGACGAGGTGCTGCGCCGGGCGCTGCGCATGGTGACCCTCGCCCCCGAGCAGCCGGGCGGCCTGGACGCCGTGCGCAGGCTGGCGGCGGCGGGCGTGCTGGTCGCGGTCGGGCACAGCGACGCGACCGGCGAGCAGACCAGGGCCGCCGCCGAGGCGGGCGCCCGCATGGTGACGCACCTGTTCAACGCCCAGCGCCCCCTCGGTCACCGCGAGCCGGGCGTGCCGGGCGTGGCGCTGGTGGACGACCGGTTCACGTTGGGGCTGATCGCGGACCTGGCGCACGTCGGCCCGGACGTCTGCCGGCTGGTGTTCAACGCCGCCGGGCACCGGGTCGCCCTGGTCACGGACGCCGTGGCCGCCGCGGGCATGCCGCCCGGCCGCTACCAGCTCGGTGGCGCGGACGTGCTGCTGACGGAGGACGGCGTGCCGCGTTCGCCGGAGGGCACGATCGCGGGCAGCGCGCTGACGCTGGACCTGGCCGTGCGCAACATCGTGTCGGTGGGCGTGGACCCGGCGGCCGCGCTGGCGTCGGCGACCGTCGTCCCGGCCGACGCGATCGGCGAGCCGACGTTGGGCCGGCTGGAGCCCGGGGCCGTGGCCGACCTGGTCTGGTGGGATGACGACCTCCGGCCGCGCAAGGTGTGGGTGGACGGCGAGGTCGTGTTCGACCGTGAGGCGGCGTACGAGAGCGCGGCGGTCGGCGTGGCCGCCGCGGGCCAGTAGCCGCACCGCCGGAGACAGCCGGAGAGGCCCGGGGGACGTGATCCCTCGGGCCTCTCCCGTGTTCCGAGCGTTGAATTCGGGTGTTCTGAACGTTGGACTCACGCGTTCCGAACGTAGGACTCGCGCGTTCTGAACGTTGGACTCACGCGTTCTGAACGTAGGACTCGCGCGGGGTGGAGGTTGGACTCTCGGGGTCAGCGGGTGCGGGTGACCTTGTTCAGGCCGCGCGGGTTGTCCGGGTCGCCGCCCCGGGCCAGGGCCAGGCCGTGGGCCAGGCGCTGGATCGGGAGGATCTCCAGGATCGGGGCCACTTCCTCCGCCGTCTCGGCGACCGGGACGCGCAGGGCGGCCGGGACCTTGTCGGCGGCCGAACCGACCGCCAGCACGTCCGCCCCGCGCCCGTGCACGACGTCCAGCACGTCGTGCAGCGCGTCACCGCCCTTGCCCGAGCTGGTCACCGCCAGCACGGCGGTCTCCGCGTCCACCGCCGCCACCGGCCCGTGCAGCAGGTCCGCCCCGCTGTAGGCCCGTGCCGCCAGGTAGGACGTCTCGGCCAGCTTCAACGCCGACTCCAGCGCCGTCGGCAGCGAGTAGCCGCGCCCGGTGGTCAACACCCGGTCGACGAACCGGTACCGCTGCACCGCCTCGGCCACCGCGTCCGCCGACGAGTCCAGCGTCGCCCGCGCCAGGTCGCCCAGCCCCGCCGCGGCCGAGCCGTCACCACCGCGGATGCCGTCGACCAGCAGGTACAGCGCCAGCAGCGTCGCCGAGTACGTCTTCGTCGCCGCCACGGCCTGCTCCACGCCCGCGCCGACGTCGACCGCCAGCTCGGCCGCCCCGTTCAGCGGCGACGACGCGGTGTTCGTCACCGCCACTGTCAACGCCCCGCGGGCACGGGCCGACTCGGTCACCTCCAGCAGGTCCGGCGACCCGCCGGACTGCGACACCGCGACCAGCAGCACGTCGCGCAGGTCCGGCCGCGCCCCGTACAGCGTGGTCGTGGACGGCGACACCAGCCCGGCGGGCAGCTCCAGCAGCACCTCGGTCAGGTACTTCGCGTACAGGGCCGCGTGGTCGCTCGACCCGCGCGCCGCCAGCAGCACGAACCGCGG
This sequence comes from Saccharothrix sp. 6-C, assembly GCF_016695385.1. NCBI lineage: Bacteria > Bacillati > Actinomycetota > Actinomycetes > Pseudonocardiales > Pseudonocardiaceae > Saccharothrix > Saccharothrix sp. 6-C. Next base: position 8,872,084 of record NZ_CP064192.1, read on the forward strand.
CCGGCGCTCGGCGATCACCGAGGCGACCGACGCGATGGCGTCGCGCCGCGCGAACAGGTCGGCGAAGATCCCCGGCTGCTGGTCGATCTCGGCCGCCATGTGCCTGCCGGGCTGGTGGTCGGTCATCGGAGTTCCCCTGTCGGTTCAGGTTCAGGCCCAGGGCCCGGAATCAGGTGCGGATGGCGGCGGCGATGCGCTCGGCCGCGGCCCGCAGGCACACCCGTGATCCGCCGTGGGTGTCCACGCGGGCGCCGGCGCCGAGGTCGGGCCCCGGCACGCCCGTCTCGACGTGCACAAGGTCTAGACCAATAGTACCCAGTGACGTCACCACCTCGCGAGCCCACGCGTGGCGGTGTGCCTCACGCGTCACCACCACGACCGGACGTCCGGCGGCCAGCGACGCGATCTCGTCGGACGACGTGGTCGCCACCACCGAGGTGCCCGGAACCAGCTCCGCCAGGTACGGCCCGAGGCCCCACGGCACGTCGCCGACCGCGATCGACGGCTCCACCGCCAGGTCGACGACCACCGGCGGCCCGGACAGCGCCAGCGTGCCGCGCACCTCCAGCGCCCGCCGTGCCGCGACCAGCCCCAACCCCGGGTCGTGCGCCCGCGTCGAAGCCGGCGGAGCACCCAGCGCGGCCGTCCGCCGGGCCGCCTCCTCCAACCGGGCCAGTGGCAGCGCGCCCGACTCGACGGCCGCCACGATGCTGTCCACGAGCCACCGCAGCCCGTCGTCGTCCAACGGCTCGCCGCCCAGGCACAACGCGTCCACCCCGGCGGCCAGCGACCGCACGGACCCCTCGGCGAGGTCGCCGCCGACGGCCTTCATGTCCAGCCCGTCGGTGATGACCGCGCCGGTGAACCCCAGCTCCTCCCGCAGCACCCGCACCGCCACCGGGTTCAGCGTCGCGGGCGCCGCGCCCCACCCCGGCACGACGAGGTGCCCGGTCATGATCGACCGCACCCCCGCCCGCACGGCCGCCCGGAACGGCACGAACTCGACCGAGGCCAGCTCCTCGGGGGTGCGCGGCAGCACCGGCAGCGCCGCGTGCGAGTCCACAGTGGACGCGCCGTGGCCGGGGAAGTGCTTGGCGCACGCCGCCACCCCGACCGCCTGCAGGCCCTCCACGAACGCCGCCACGTGCGCGCCCGCCGCCACCGGGTCCGACCCGAACGACCGCACGCCGATCACGGGGTCGTCCAGCGTCAGCACCAGGTCCGCGGACGGCGCCAGGTTCAGGCTCACCCCGCACGCCGCCAGCCGCGCCCCGATCGACGCCGCGACCTCCCGCGTCAGGTCCACGTCGTCCGCCGCGCCCAACGCGTGGTTGCCCGGCACCTCCGACCCGTGCCCGGCGTCGAGCCGGGTGACGTCGCCGCCCTCCTCGTCGATCCCGATCACGACTTCCGCCCGCGCGTGCCTGAGCTGCGCGTTCAACGCCGTGACCTGGGCGTCGTCCACGACGTTGCGCCCGAACAGCACGACACCGCCGAGCCCGTCGGCGACCCGCCGCAGCAGCCAGTCCGGCGCGGTGGTCCCGTGGAACCCCGGCAGCAGCACACCCGACGCGAGCCGGTGCAACGACATGCGGTCCTACCCCTTCACCGCACCGGCGGTGACGCCGGTGACCATCTTGCGCTGCACGATCAGGAAGAACACCAGCACCGGCAGGGTGAACAGCGTCGACGCCGCCATCGCGCCACCCCAGTCCGTGCCGAACGCCGTCTGGAACCCCGACAGCCACACCGGCAGGGTCTCCTTCGTCTGGTCCTTGACCAGCGACAACGCGAACAGGAACTCGTTCCACGCGGTGACGAACGCGAACACCGACGTGGCCACCAGGCCCGGGCCGAGCAGCGGCAGCGTGACCCGCCGGAACGCGCCCCACCGGCCGCAGCCGTCGACCATCGCCGCTTCTTCCAGCTCCAGCGGGATGCCGTTGACGAACCCGCGCAGCGTCCACGCGCAGAACGGCAGCGTCACCGCGAAGTAGATCAGCGCCAACGCCGGCAGCCGGTCCAGCAGGTCGAGGTCCCGCATCATCAGGAACATCGGGATCAGCAGCGCCTCGAACGGCGCCATCTGCGCCACCAGCAGCATCATCACGAAACCCTTGCGGCCCTTGAACCGCATCCGCGACAGCGCCAGCGCCGCCAGCAGGCCGATCACGATCGCCGCGAGGACCGCGCTCAGCGTCACGACCAGGCTGTTGCCCAACGCGCTGAGGAAACCGGGCTTGGCCCACGCCGTGGCGAAGTTCGAGCCGGTCACGGAGAACGGGACCAGGTCGTAGCCGCTGGTCAGCAGGTCCTTGCGGGGCTTCAGCGCGGTCGAGACCATCCAGTACGTCGGGAACGCGAAGAACACCGCCACGAGCAGCGCGACGAGGTTCGCGGACACCTTTTTCGCGATCACAGCTCGCCCTCCTGGGACCGGACCAGCCTGCGCAGGTACTGGAACGTGAGCAGCCCCAGCAGCACGACCATCACCACGGACACCGCGGCGGCCACGCCGAAGTGGCTCTTGGAGATGCCCTCCAGGTACTGGTAGACGGGCAGCGTGGTGCTGCCGCCGTCCGGGCCGCCCTTGCGCATCGCCCAGATCTGGGCGAACACCTTGAAGTCCCACAGCAGCGACAGGAACGTCACCATCAGCAGCAGCGGCCGCAGCTCCGGCCACGTCACGGCGCGGAACGTCTGCCACGCGGAGGCGCCGTCGATGCCCGCCGCCTCGTACTGGTCCTTCGGGATCCCGATGGCGCCGGCGTACAGCGAGAACGCCAGGAACGGCACCGCCTGCCACACGATCAGCAGCCCGATCACGGCCAGCGTGGACGTGCCGGTGGAGAACCACGAGAACCCGGCGAAGCCGTCGAAACCCAGCTTGACCAGCGTCTTGTTCAGGATGCCGTACTGCTGGTCGAAGATCCACTGGTAGACCGTGGTGGCCGCGAGCAGCGGCATCGCCCACGCCAGCAGCATCGCGACCTGCAGCACGACCCGCACGACCGGGCTGACCAGCCGCATCAGCAGCGCGATCAGCAGGCCCGCGAGGACCGACACGACGACCACGAGCCCGGTGAACACCACGGTGCGCGCCGCGATGGTCCAGAACTCGGGGTCGCCCAGGATCTCGGCGTAGTTGTCCAGACCCGTCCACACGACCTCGCCGCGGGTCAGCTCGCGCAGGTTCAGCTTGCGGAAGCTGGTCACCAGGACGGAGAGGACGGGCCAACCGATCAGCCAGAGGATGGCGACCACGGCGGGTGCCAGCAGCAGGTAGGGCAGCGCCCGGTCGAAGGCGCTGCCCCGACGGCGCGGCGCGCCGTCCGGAGCGGCACGCCGCGGTGCCGACGAGTTCGTCGGCACCGCGGCGTCGGTCGTGTGCACGGCCGTCATGCGATCGTCATCCGCCCAGGGTCTTCGACAGGGCGGCGTTCGCGTCGGCGGTGGCCTGGTCCAGCGGCTTCGCGCCGGTCAGGTACGCCGTCAGCATGTCCTTCAGCGGGTTCTGGCCCGCCTCGACCGCGGCCCACGACGGCGTGGTCGGGGTGACCTTGCCGTTGGGGGCGGACTCGGCCAGCGCCTTGCCCAGCGGGGTGGTGGCCAGCTTCGAGGTGTCGGTCGAGGTGCCGGGCACCGCGCCGCCCTCGGCCAGCATGCCCTGGTACTTCGCCGAGCTGAGCAGCTTCAGGTACTCCTTGGCCAGGTCGGCGTTCTTGCTGTTGCCCGGGATGGCGAGGTTCGAGCCGCCGAGGAACACCGGGGCCGTCTTGCCCGCGGTCTTCGACGGGATCGCGAACGCCGAGGTCTTCTCCTTCAGGTCGGCGTTGGCCTTGACCGCGCCCGCGAGCTCCCACGGCAGACCGATCATCATGCCGACCTTGCCCGTGGCGAACACCTCCATCTGCTGCGGGGTGGCCTCGTCCGCGTCCTTCGGCGCCTTCGTGCCGGAGGTGTCGACCAGCTTCTTGTAGAACTCCAGGCCGGCCTTGGCCTCCGGGGTGTCGAGCGCGCCCGCCCAGGCGGAGCCCTGCGACTTGGCGACGTCGCCGCCCTCGTCCCAGATGAACGACAGCAGCACGTACCAGGACTGGCCCGGCAGGTAGAGGGGCTGGAAGTCCGGGTCCGCGGCGTTGGCGGTCTTCAGCTTCTCGATCGCGGCGACCCACTCGTCACGCGACTTCGGCGCGGCGGTGATGCCCGCGGCCTCGAACAGGTCGGTCCGGTAGATGACCGTGCGGTTCGCGGCGTAGAAGGGCAGGCCGTACTTCTTGCCGTCCCAGGTCAGCGAGTCCTCGAGACCGCCGAGCCACTGGTCGCCGTTGAGGTCGGCGACGTCCGCGCTGAGGTCGGTCAGAGTCTCCTCGGCCGCGAACTTCGCCGTCTGGGTGTTGCCCAGCTCGATGACGTCCGGCGGGTTGTTGCTGGTCAGAGCGGTGGTCAGCTTCTCCTGGATGCCGTTCCACTTCTGGATCTCGTACTTGACGGTGACGCCGGGGTGCGAGTCCTGGAACTCCTTGTTCAGCGCGTCGGTGAGGGTGGTCGGCGCCGAGCCGTCCATCAACCACACCGTCAGCGTCTTGGGTTCTCCGGAGTTGCCGCTGCCGCCGTCGGAGCTCGTGCCACATCCGGCCACGGCCACCGCGAGTGCGGCGGCACCTACGGCCAGTCCTCTCCAGCCCTTCACGTTGTGCGCCCTTTCCCCATGCCCCGATCCCACGACCGGAACTCCAAAGTGGTGTAGACCAATGCGGCCTAGAGTGTGCCTCGCCACAGGGCATGTCAAGGCCGTTGCTGGACCGTTGCAAAGTCATCGGATCATTTTCTCGGCCCTTGTCGGGGGTTCGGGCGCACGATCCGACGAGGACAAGGCATCCTGTGTCTGGGAGCGCTGGCAAGGTCGGCTGGCAAGGGGCGAGGAGGAAGGCATGCTCGAGACGAGCCCTGCTACTGGCGTGGACGCCAGGACTCGCGCGCAGCGCGAGCCGAAGTACTGGGGACTCAAGCGGCATCTGCTCGACCTCCTGCGCGCGTTGCCGCCCGGATCGCCGATCCCGACGGAACGGTCGCTGGCGGCGGAGTTCGACGTGTCGCGCACGACGGTGCGGCAAGCGCTTGCCGAACTGACCGTGGAAGGTCGGTTGCTGCGCGTGCAGGGCAAGGGCACGTTCGCCGCGGAACCCAAGGTGGCGCAACGGCTCCAGCTGTCGTCGTACACAGAGGACATGAAGGCGCAGGGCAGGCTGCCGTCGTCGCGGCTGATCGAGGCGTCGGAGATGCCCGCGGAGGCCGAGCTGGCCAGGCTGCTCGGCGTGCGGGCGGGCGCGAAGGTGCTCCGCCTGCACCGGCTGCGGCTGGCCGACGGCGAGCCGATGGCGATCGAGACCACCCACCTGGCGCTGGGCCGGTTCCGCGGCCTGCGGCGCTACCTCGCGCCGGGCGCGTCGCTGTACCAGGTGCTGCGGGAGCGGTTCGGCGTCGAGATGGGGCACGCGGAGGAGACCATCGAGACGGCGCTGGCGTCGCCGGAGGAGGCGGAGCTGCTGGGCGCCGACATCGGCCTGCCGATGCTGCTGCTGTCGCGGCACTCGTTCGACACGGAGGGCAACCCGGTGGAGTGGGTGCGCTCGGTGTACCGGGGCGACCGCTACAAGTTCGTGGCGACCCTGAACCGTCCCGCCGGCTAGCCCGCGCGGCGCCGCCCGGCCACGTGGCGGGACCGGGCGGCGGCACGGAGGGCCCGCCGAGGGCCCCGGGTTCCGTGAGGGCTCGGCTTTCGCGCGCGCCGAGCCGGTCGCGCGCGCCGAGCCGGTGTCGGTGTCGGTGTCGGTGTCGGTAAGCCTGCGGCTCACCCACCCGTGCCGGTCTGCCGGACCCCGGCCCGCCGCGGACCACCGACAGCGCTGCCCGCCCCTTCGGCCCTGCGAAGCCGCTCGCGCCGCCCGCACCTCACCGCCGCCCGCACCCGCCCAGGTCGCCGCCGCACCGCGCGTCGTCCGCCGCGCCGTCGTCCGCACCGTCCGCCGCGGTGTCGAGCAACGCGCCGCGCGGGGCGCCGAACGGGCCCTGAGCGGAACCGCCCCGGGCGCCGGGTCGCTGACCAGCGCGTTCGCCATGCTCCACGGTGCTCGACCAGGCTCCTCGTACCGCTCCGCCGGCGTCCCCCGCCCAGGGGGACCCCCTGTTCTTCATCCTGCCGGCCGCCACCGACGGTCCGGGGGTGCTCCGCCTCGGCCTGTGGACAACCGCGGGCGCAGAATGGATCTGTGGCGGAGACTGTGGTGTGGGGCACGGGTCGGGCGAGGGCCGTGCTGGCGACGACCATCCTCGGGTCGGGGATGGCGATGCTGGACGGCACGATCGTCAACGTCGCGCTGCCCCGCATCGGCGCGGAGCTCGAAGCGTCCGTGGCCGGGTTGCAGTGGATCCTCGACGGCTACCTGCTGGCGCTGGCGTCGCTGATCCTGATCGCGGGCTCGCTCGGCGACCGGTACGGCCGCCGCCGCGTCTTCACCTTCGGCGTGCTGTGGTTCGGCGCGGCGTCCTTGCTGTGCGGTCTCGCGCCGACCACGGAGCTGCTCGTCGTCGCACGCGTCCTCCAAGGCGTCGGCGGCGCGCTGCTGACGCCCGGCTCGCTCGCCATCCTCCAGTCGGCGTTCGCCCGCGGCGACCGGGGCCGCGCGATCGGCGCCTGGTCCGGGCTGTCCGGCGTGGCCACGGCGATCGGGCCGCTGCTCGGCGGCCTGCTGGTGCAGGTCTGGTCGTGGCGGCTCGCGTTCCTGATCAACCTGCCGGTCGCGGCGCTGTGCGTGTGGCTGGCCCGCCGCCACGTGCCCGAGTCCCGCGACGAAGCCCTCACCGGCCACCCGAACATCACCGAGTCGGCCGTCGGCGCGGTCGGCCTCGCCGGCATCACCGGCGCGCTGGTCGAGGCGCCGGTCCGGGGCACCGACGCGCTCGTGGTCACGGCGGGGCTGGTCGGCGTGGCCGGCCTGGTGGTGTTCGTCGTGATGCAGCGCCGCGGCGCCGACCCGCTGGTGCCGCCGCAGCTGTTCGCCAACCGGACGTTCGTGCTGTCCAACGCCCTGACGTTCCTGGTCTACGCGGCCCTGGGCGGGGTGTCGGTGCTCATGGTGCTCCAGCTCCAGGTGTCGCTGCACTACTCGCCGACGGCGTCCGGCCTGGCCAGCGTGCCCATCACGATCCTCCTGCTGGTGCTGTCCGCGCGGTCCGGCGCGCTCGCCCAGAAGATCGGGCCGCGCGCCCAACTCGTCGGAGGACCGGTCCTGATCGGCGTCGGCATGCTGATGCTGCGCTGGGTCGAGCCGGGCGCCGGCTACTGGACCGGCGTGCTGCCCGGCCTGGTGGTGTTCGGGCTCGGCCTGGCGGCGGTGGTGGCGCCGGTGACGGCGACCGTGCTGGCCGCCGCCCCGGACCGGTACACGGGGGTCGCCTCGGGCGTGAACAACGCCGTCGCCCGCACCGGCAGCCTGGTCGCGGTGGCCGTGCTGCCGGCCGTGGCGGGCCTGACCGGCGCCCAGTACGCCGACCCGACCGCGCTCACCCGGGGCTGGCAGACGGCCCTGCTGGTGTGCGCGGTCGCGTCGATCATCGGCGGGCTGCTGGCCGTCGGCGTGGACAACCGGGTCCTGGAGCCGACCCCGGAAGCGCCCGCGTCCCTGCCCGACTGACCGGAGTGCCGCCGGGACGGCTCAGAGGTGCCGGGCGAACACCTCGGGGTCGAGGTTCCCGCCCGACAGCACGGCCACGGTCCGCTCGGCCGGCCGCGCGAGGTGGGCGGCCACCGTCACCGCGCCGCTGGGCTCCACCACGAGCCGCGCCCGCCGGGCCAGCACGCCCACCGCCTCGCCGATCTGCTCCTCGGACACGGTCACGATGTCGTCCACGTGGGCCCGCATGTGCTCGAACGTCAGCTCGGACGGCTCGGCGCGCAGCCCGTCGGCGATCGTCCGGGCCCGGTCGGCCGCGGGCCACCGGACCAGCGAGCCGGCCCGCAGCGACTCGGCCGCGTCACCGGCCAGCTCCGGTTCCACCCCGATCACCCGCGTTCCCGGGCTGAGGGCCTTCACGGCCGCGGCCACGCCCGAGATCAGCCCGCCGCCGCTGACCGGCACCAGCACCGCGGCCACGTCCGGCAGGTCGGCCAGCACCTCCAGCCCGATGGTGCCCTGACCCGCGATGACGTCCGGGTGGTCGAACGGCGGGATCAGCGTCGCGCCCCGTTCCGCGACCAGCTCGGCGGCCCGCGCCTCCCGCTGCGCCATCGGCACCTGGACGACCTCGGCGCCGTGCGAGAGGGTCGCCTCGACCTTGACCCGGGGGGTGGTGTCCGGCACGACGATCACGGCGGGGACGCCGAACAGCTTCGCCGCGTACGCGACGGCCTGGGCGTGGTTCCCGCTGGAGTAGGCGACGACCCCGCGCGCCCGGACGTCCTCGGTCAGCCGGGCCATCGCGTTGTACGCGCCGCGGATCTTGAACGCCCCGACCGGTTGCAGGCTCTCCGGCTTGAGCCACAACCGGTCGTCGAACCGCAGCAGCGGAGTGCGGACCGCCGCGCCCTGGATGCGGTCGGAGGCGGCCCGGATGTCGGAGATCGTGACGAGTCCCATGCGTCGATCCTCACCCCTGCGGCGGCGTAGCGAGTACACGGGTCGTCACCGGAACTCCTCCTGGCTCACCCGCTCGGGGCAACAACATTCACGCGTCTGAGGCTTGCTTAACCGAATCGCTTACATCTGGCAAAACCGCCCGAATCGGTGATCGAATCACTACCTTGAGTGAGAGTTAACTGTCAAACGCTACACAGCGCAGTTGTATCGGCGTGTCCTGTGACACACTTCGCCCTCAGATGGCTCGAGCCGTAACAGGTTACGGAGTCATAACGTCGCTCGAACGGGCGAGTACTGGTCGGTAGAGACGGGGAGGAGTGCCATGCGGGACACGCGAACGTCGTCTTGGCGGCGCGCCTCGTCGGGCTCTACGGCGGATTCGACGGCCCGGGCGACGACACGGGCGAGAAGTAAAGGGGTGGGGCGACCCCTGCCGCCGCCCCACCACCCGTCCCCCTAGAGCCCCCGAGAGCGGTCCCTGCAACCAGGCTCTCGGGTTCCCTGCACCCGAAGATGAGGGAGACGCCTAATGAACCGCACGAGTGCGGTCCGCCTTGCCACGGCCGTCCTGCTGGCCGCCGGCACGGCTACAGCTCTCAGCGTACCGGCCTTGGCGGCACCCGCCGCCCCCCAGGGCGCAAGCCCGGCCGACACGGAGAGCTACCCCGCCGGGTTGCTCCAAGCGGCGCAACGTGACCTCGGCCTGACCGCCGAACAGGTCACCGCCCGTTTGGCGAGTGACACCCGGGCGGGTGAGGTCGAGTCCGCGGCGCGGTCCGCGGTCGGCAGCGCCTACGCGGGCTCGTGGATCAACGCGGCGACCGGCAAGCTGGTCGTCGCGGTGACCGACTCGGCGAAGGCCGGCGCGGCGCGTGCCGCGGGCGCCGACGCCAAGTACGTGGCCTTCTCCCACCAGCAGCTGACCGGCGCGAAGGCGACGATCGACACCCTGTCGGCGCCGACCTCGGTCACCGGCTGGCGGGTCGACGAGCAGACGAACTCGGTCGTCGTCGAGGTCAACCGCCTCCAGCGGGACGCGGCGGCGGAGTCGTTCCTGGCCACGGCCAAGTCGATCAGCCCGTCGGTCCGGGTGGTCGAGGTCGACCAGAGCCCGACGACCCTGTACGACACGCGCGGCGGTGACGCCTACTACATCGGCAGCGGCCGGTGCTCGGTCGGCTTCGCGGTGAGCGGCGGTTTCGTCACGGCGGGTCACTGCGGCCGCTCGGGCACCGCGACGACCGGTTTCAACCGCGTCTCGCAGGGCACCTTCGCGGGCTCGTCCTTCCCGGGCAACGACTACGCCTGGGTGCGGACGAACTCCAACTGGACCTCGCGTCCGTGGGTGAACCGCTACAACGGCTCCAACGTCACCGTGACCGGCTCCACCTCGGCGGCGGTCGGCGCGGCGATCTGCCGGTCCGGCTCGACCACCGGCTGGCGCTGCGGCACCGTCCAGGCCAAGAACCAGACGGTGAACTACGCGCAGGGCTCGGTCAGCGGCCTGACCCGCACCAACGCCTGCGCCGAGCCGGGTGACTCGGGCGGCTCGTGGGTCGCGGGCTCCGGCTACAGCCAGGCCCAGGGCGTGACCTCCGGCGGTTCGGGCAACTGCTCCTCCGGCGGCACGACCTACTTCCAGCCGGTCGGCGAGATCCTCAGCGCCTACGGCTTGAGCCTGACCCGCGGCTGACCTCGCGGACACCGGGCGCGCGGTGGGTTCCCCCACGGATCGCGCACCGCTTGAAGAACGCCCCCGGGCCTCGGCCCGGGGGCGTTCTCCGCGCGGGGGTCAGGCGAACTGCACGGACCGCTTGGACAGCCCGTACCAGAAGCCGTCGACGGTGGTCGTCGCCTCCTGCGCGGCGCTCGCGCCCAGCGACACGAACAGCGGCGCGAAGTGCTCGGTGCGCGGGTGCGCGATGCCGGCGGCGGGCGCCTTGCGCCCGAAGTCCAGCAACGCGTCCACGTCGCCGTCGGCCAGCGCGCGGCCCGCCCAGTCGTCGAACTCGACCGACCACGACGGCGGCTCGTAGTCGGGACCGGCGGACATGTCCACGCAGCTCAGGTTGTGCGTCATGAACCCGCTGCCGACGATCAGCACGTCCTGCTCGCGCAGCGGGGCGAGCCTGCGGCCGACGTCGAACAGGTCGCGCGGGTCGAGGCTGGGCAGGGACATCTGCAGCACCGGGACGTCCGCCTCGGGGAACATCTCCTTCAGCGGCACGTACGCGCCGTGGTCCAGGCCCCGCCGCTCGTCGTGCGCGACGGGCCGGTCGAGCAGCGCGGTGACCTCGCGGGCCAGCTCGGGCGCGCCGGGCGCGTCGTAGGTGACCTCGTAGTACCGCTCGGGGAAGCCCCAGAAGTCGTAGGTGAGCGGCACGGTGGTGGTCGCGCCGAGCGTGAGCGGGTCGTTCTCCCAGTGCGCCGAGACGACGAGGATCGACCCGGGGCGCGGCAGCGTCGCGGACCACGACCTCAGCTCGTCGGTCCACCGTTCGTCGTCGGCCAGCGGGGGAGCCCCGTGGCCCAGGTACAGCACAGGCATCACGCCGTCGACTGTACGCCACTTAGTTGAAGTTTCAACCAGGCTGCGGCGGCGCGGGGGTCCTCGGCCTCGGTGACGGCGCGCACGACCACGACCCGCTCCGCGCCCGCCGCCAGCACCCGCGGCAACCGGTCGGCGTCGATGCCGCCGATGGCGAACCACGGCCGGTCGGTCGTGCCCGCCGTGGCGCGCACCAGGTCCAGCCCCGGCGCGGGACGGCCCGGCTTCGTCGGCGTCGGCCAGCACGGCCCGGTGCAGAAGTAGTCCACCCCCGGCTCGACGGCCGCCGCGCGCGCCTGCCCCACGTCGTGCGTCGAACGGCCGATCACCACGTCGTCGCCGAGGACGCGGCGCGCGAGCGGCACCGGCAGGTCGTCCTGCCCCAGGTGCAGCACGTCGGCGTCCACGGCGAGCGCCACGTCCGCCCGGTCGTTGACCGAGAGCAGCGCGCCGTGCCGCGCGCACGCCTCGGCGAGCACCTCCAGCGCGGCGATCTCCTGCTTGGCTTCGAGGCCCTTGTCCCGCAACTGCACGACGTCGACGCCGCCCGCGAGCGCGGCGTCCGCGAACTCGGCGAGGTCGGGTCGCGTCGGCGTGCAGAGGTAGAGCCGTGCGTCGGCGAGCCGCCGCCTGATCTGCGTTCCGTCGAGTCCTGGCACGGGCGGCACGGTAACCGCCGGCGCGTTTCGTGCGCTACGGTGGACGTGGTCCGCACGGGAGCCTGGAAACACCGGGCTGAGAGGGAGCGTGGTTCGCTCCGACCGTCGAACCTGATCCGGGTCATGCCGGCGCAGGGAGCGTGAGTGCCTTGGCAATGCGAGTGACCGTCCTCGGCGGTGGCGTCATCGGGCTGTCCGTCGCCTGGTACGCCGCCCGCGCCGGGTACGCCGTCGCCGTCGTCGACCACGGTTCGCCGCACGGCGGTTCGCGGGTCGCGGGCGGGATGCTCGCGCCGATCACCGAGGCGTGGCCGGGCGACGAGGACGTGCTGGCGCTCGGCGTCGAGTCGTTGGCGCTGTGGCCGGAGTTCGCGCGCTCGCTCGGCGTGCCGCTCAGCCCGGCGGGGACGCTGGCGGTGGCGGTCGACCGGGCCGACGTCGAGGTGCTGGACCAGTTGTGCGCCTACCTCGGGCGGATGGGCCGGTCGGCGTCCCGGTTGACCGGGCGCGAGCTGCGCGCCCTGGAACCCGGCCTCGGTCCGGTCCGAAGTGGACTGTCGGTGCCCGGTGACGTGGCCGTGGACAACCGGGCGTTGCTGCGCGCGCTGCGGGAGGCGTGCGCCGCCGCCGGCGTGGTGTTCGCGCCGGAGCCCGGGTCCGGCGCCGAGCCGGACGTGACGGTGATCGCGGCCGGCGCGTGGAGCCGCGACCTGCACCCCGCGCTGCGCGACGTGATCCGGCCGGTGAAGGGCGAGATCCTGCGGCTGTCCGCCCGGCCCGGCGCGCTGCCGCCGCCCCGGCACACGATCCGCGCCCACGTCTCCGGCCGACCCGTCTACCTGGTGCCGCGCGAAGGCGGGTTCGTCCTCGGCGCCACCCAGTACGACGCCGGTTTCGACGGCGACGTGACCGTCGGCGGCGTGCGCGACCTGCTGCGCGACGCCGAGGTGGTGTGGCCCGGTGTCGCCGAGTACGCGGTGGCGGAGGTCGCCGCCGGGTTCCGCGCGGGCAGCCCCGACAACGCGCCGGTGATCGCCTGGCTGGAACCCGGCGTGCTCGCCGCCACCGGCCACCACCGCAACGGCCTGCTGCTCGCGCCCGTCACGGCCCGGCGGGTGCTCACCTTGCTGCGCGAAGGAGGAAACAGCCGGTGAAGGCGAAGGTCAACGGTCTGGAGCGGGAACTGGCCGACGGGTCGACCGTCGCCACCGTGCTCGCGCTGCTCGACGCGCCACCCCGCGGCGTCGCGGTCGCCGTGGACGGCGAAGTCGTGCCGCGCGCTGCGTGGGACACGACGACGCTGGCCGACGGGGCCGCGGTCGAGGTGCTGACCGCCGTGCAGGGAGGGTGACGTGGACGACCCGTTGGTGATCGCCGGGCGGGAGTTCGGCTCGCGCCTGGTCATGGGCACCGGAGGCGCGGCGAACCTGTCGGTGCTGCAACGGGCGCTGGTGGCGTCCGGCACCGAGTTGACGACCGTCGCGATGCGGCGCCTGGACGCGTCCGGCGGCGGCGTGCTCGACCTGCTGGGCCGGCTGGGCATCTCGGCGCTGCCCAACACGGCCGGCTGCCGCACCGCCGCCGAGGCCGTGCTGACGGCACGGCTGGCACGGGAGGCGTTGGGCACGGACTGGGTGAAGCTGGAGGTCGTCGCCGACGACCAGACCCTGCTGCCCGACCCGGTGGAGCTGCTCGACGCGGCGGAGAAGCTGGTCGACGACGGGTTCGTGGTGCTGCCCTACACGTCCGACGACCCGGTGCTGGCCCTGCGGCTGGAGCAGCTCGGCTGCGCCGCCGTCATGCCGCTGGGATCGCCCATCGGGACGGGCCTCGGCATCCGCAACCCGCACAACATCGAGCTGATCGTGTCCCGCGCGTCCGTGCCGGTGATCCTGGACGCGGGCGTGGGCACGGCGTCCGACGCGGCGTTGGCGATGGAGCTGGGCTGCTCGGCCGTCCTCCTGGCGACCGCCGTGACCAGGGCGCAGGACCCCGAGCGGATGGCGGCGGCGATGCGGGCGGGCGTGGAAGCGGGCCGGCTGGCCAGGCTGGCGGGGCGGATCCCGAAGCGGTTCTGGGCGCACGCGTCGAGTCCGGCAGTGGGGTGATTGCGGGGCACGGCATGATGGATGCTCATCGTGTCCGCCTGCCCGAGGAGGAGTTGCCGTGACGGCCGACCAGGTCGAGGACGCCACCGCCCGGCTGTACCTCGCGATCGGCAGGCTATCCCGGCTGCTGCGGCGCACGGGCTCGCCCGGGCTCGGGCCGGGCGCGGTGTCCGCGCTGGCCACGCTGGCCCGGTGCGGTCCCATGAGGCTGGGCGACCTGGCCGCCAAGGAAGGCGTCGCGCCGCCCACCCTGTCGCGGATCGTCGCGGCGCTGGTCGAAGCCCGGTACGTGCGGCGCGAACCCGACCCGCAGGACGGGCGGGCGTGGCTGGCGACACCCACACCGGAAGGCGTGACCATGGTGTCGGGGGTGCGGTCGGCGCGGGTGCGGGAGCTGCAGCGGCGGATCGAGGACCTCGCGCCGGAACACCGCGACGCCCTGGTCAACGCCCTGCCGGCGCTGGAGGAACTGGTCGGCGAAGTCGGCTGACGGAGTGGTCCACAGCCGGCGCGTACTCGTCGGCCGGCGCCCCAGGGCGAGCAGCCTTCCGGGTTCCACCTGCTCACGACGTCGAGAACGCGGGCGCGCGGCAGTTCATGGGCACGATCGGCCCCTGACGGTCCGCCCGGTCTCAAGGCAAGCGGACCGCGGACACCGAAGACCGCTCCCGGCCGGCCCGCGACGCCGGCCGGGAGTTGCCCGCGACCACCGTCAGCAGCCAGGCCACCAGCACCGCGAAGAACGCGCCCACGGTGTTGTTGATGAAGTCCTGCGCCTCGCACACCCCGATCGCGGTCAAGGCCTGGACGAACTCCACGGCCCCGCTGAACGCCGCCGCCACGCCGAGCACGGCGAACGGCCGCCGCGTGGCCAGGGTGGCGAAGAACGCGAACGGCGCCAGCATCACCAGGTTCAGCCGCGCCAACGACCCGGCCAGCGAGAACTCGTTCGCCACGCACATCCCGATCGGGTCGGTCGTGGCGACCGAGAACGAGCCGCCCGGCCGCGCCAGGGTCACCGCCAGGGCCAGCGCCAACCCGCACCCGGCCAGCACCGCGGGCAGCGCCGCCCACCCCCGCCGCCGCGCCACCACGAACCCGACCGTGCCCAGGAACACCGACCCCGCGAACAACGCCGCCACCGCCTCCGGCTGGCTCAGCACCAGCTCGGCGATGTACGCGTCCTGCCGTGCACTCATGCCTTACAAGACGCACGAGTTCCACACGGGTGGCTTAGAGCAGCCTTAGAACCGGTACCGCAGGACGCGACCGACGTCCCTGACCTTCGGCAACCGCGCCGGCACCCGCATCGGCACGCGTCCCGGCCACGGCTCGGCGGCGATCTGCGGCAGCTCCACCGAGCGCACCGCGTCCACGCACCTCAACCCGCCGGCCCAGCCCTCGACGCACCAGCCCGCGCACCCCGTCCTCGGTCAGGTACATCGTCAGACCCTCGAACACGGCGACCACCGGCCGGTCCGCCGGCACCCCGTCCCACCACCCGTCGTCCGTGACGGACGCGTGCACCAGCCGGTAGTCCCCGGCCGGCACGTCCAGCAGCCGCGCCCGAGCGGCCGGCTCGCACGACAGGTGCAGCACGGTCGCGGACGGGTGCCGGGCCGGGAAGTCGGCGGTCCGGTCGTCCAGCAGCTCCGCGCGCATGGCGACACCCGCCGCCGCTAGCCCTCCAACCGCCACAACGGCGACACGGGACCGACCCCGCCGCCCAACGGGTACGCGGCGGCCACCGAGCGGACGATGAAGTCCTTGCCGAACCGCACCGCCGTCGGCACGTCCGCACCCCGCGCGAGCTGCGAAGAGATCGCCGAGGCGAGCGTGTCCCCGCTGCCGTGCGTGTGCTTCACGTCGTAGCGCGGCCCGAGCAGCTCGATGAACTCCGCGCCGTCGTACAGCACGTCGAGGCACTCCGGGTCGTCCCACAGGTGCCCGCCCTTGACCAGCACCCACTCCGGTCCCATCGCGTGCAGCGCCTCGGCCGCCTTGCGCTGGTCGGCGCGGCTGCGCACCTCGATGCCGGTGAGCAGCCGCACCTCGTCCAGGTTCGGCGTCACCAGCGTCGCCCTGGGGAACAGCAGCGTCCGCAGCGCCTGCAGCGCGTCGTCGGCCAGCAACTGCTGCCCGTGCATCGACGCCGCCACCGGGTCCACCACGAACGGGCCGACGGGCACCCGGTCCACGGCCGCCGCGACCGCCTCGATGATCGCCGCCGACGCCAGCATCCCGGTCTTCGCCGCGTCCACCCCGATGTCGGTGGCGACCGCCTCGATCTGGGCGGCCACCACCTCCGGCGGTATCTCGGTGTACCCGGTGACACCCAGCGAGTTCTGCACGGTCACCGCCGTGACCGCCGTCATCCCGTGCACACCGCACGCGAACAACGTCCGCAGGTCGGCCTGCAGTCCCGCACCACCGCCGGAGTCGGACCCGGCGATGGTGAGGACCCTGGGCGGGGTGACGGCCATCAGCGCGCTCTCCATCAATCGACCACCGGCAGGTACACCTTGGCGCCGTGGTCGGCGAACTCGCCCGACTTCTCCGACATGCCCGCCTCGATCGCCTCCACAGTGGACAGACCGCGTTCCTCCGCGTACCGCCGCACGTCCTGCGTGATCTTCATCGAGCAGAACTTCGGCCCGCACATCGAGCAGAAGTGCGCCGTCTTCGCGGGCGCCGCGGGCAGCGTCTCGTCGTGGTAGGACCGCGCCGTGTCCGGGTCCAGCGACAGGTTGAACTGGTCCTCCCACCGGAACTCGAACCGCGCCTTCGACAGCGCGTCGTCCCAGTCCTGCACGCCCGGGTGGCCCTTGGCCAGGTCCGCGGAGTGCGCCGCGATCTTGTACGTGATCACGCCGGTCTTCACGTCGTCCCGGTTCGGCAGGCCGAGGTGCTCCTTCGGCGTGACGTAGCACAGCATCGCCGTGCCCAGCCAGCCGATCTGCGCCGCCCCGATCGCCGACGTGATGTGGTCGTAGGCGGGCGCGATGTCCGTGGCCAGCGGCCCGAGGGTGTAGAACGGCGCCTCGCCGCACCACTCCTCCTCCAACCGGACGTTCTCCGCGATCTTGTGCATCGGCACGTGACCCGGGCCCTCGATCATCACCTGCACGTCGTGCGACCGGGCGATGTGCGTCAACTCGCCCAACGTCCGCAGCTCCGCGAACTGCGCCTCGTCGTTGGCGTCCGCGATCGACCCCGGCCGCAGCCCGTCACCCAGCGAGAACGTCACGTCGTAGGCGCGCAGGATCTCGCACAGCTCCTCGAAGTGCGTGTAGAGGAAGCTCTCCTTGTGGTGCGCCAGGCACCACGCGGCCATGATCGACCCGCCGCGCGAGACGATGCCCGTCACCCGCTTCGCGGTCAGCGGCACGTACCGCAGCAGCACGCCCGCGTGCACCGTCATGTAGTCGACGCCCTGCTCGGCCTGCTCGACCACCGTGTCGCGGTAGACCTCCCACGACAGCTTCGCCGGGTCGCCGTCCACCTTCTCCAGCGCCTGGTAGATCGGCACCGTGCCGATCGGCACCGGCGAGTTCCGCATGATCCACTCGCGGGTCGCGTGGATCCGCTTGCCCGTGGACAGGTCCATGATCGTGTCGGCGCCCCACCGCGACGCCCACACCATCTTCTCCACCTCCTCCTCGATCGAGGAGGTCACGGCCGAGTTGCCGATGTTCGCGTTGATCTTCACCAGGAACTTCTTGCCGATGATCATCGGCTCGGCCTCGGGGTGGTTGCGGTTGAGCGGGATGACCGCCCGGCCGATCACCACCTCGTCCCGGACGAACTCCGGGCTCATGCTCTCGCGGGCCGCCACGAACCGCATCTCCGGCGTGATGATCCCCGCCTTGGCGTACGCCAGCTGGGTCACCGCCCCGTCGACCGGCTCACGCCGGGCGACCCAGTCCGCGCGCAGCCCGGGAAGTCCACTGTGGACGTCGATGGTCACGTTGTCGTCGGTATACGGACCGGAAGTGTCGTACAGGTCGACGTGCTCGCCGTTGGTCAGCTCCACCCTGCGGAACGGGACCCGCACACCCTCGTCCACCTCGCGGTAGACCTTGTGCGAACCCGAGATGGGCCCCGTGGTGACGCTGGGCTTCACCGAACGGTCGTCAAGTGCCGTCACGACATTCCTCCCTACGCCGGCATTACCCGGTCAGGTTCAGGCGGTCGGCGGCGCCGGAGCCTCGCGCTCCAGCCGCCCTCTCAGCCCGCTGTGGCGCGAGCTCCCGCGTGTGTTGAGTTGTCGGTGCGTGTCGAGCCACCGACCTGACCATAACCAGGGCCCGGTCCGGATGCCAAGGTGCGGATGCCAAGCGCCACCGTTTGCGCGTACCTTTCTCCGCGTGGCTGATCACCGGCCGTTCCCGCCCGGCGCCCGGCGCGTGGCCCGCCCCGCCGCCGTCTCGCCCTGCCCGTCGTGCGGCGACCTGGCCGGTCGCGGCTACCCGGCGTGCCGGTTCTGCGCGGAGCTCGTCGACCAGTACTGGCTGCAGGACTGGCAGGTGCTGCTCGCCGCCGAACAGCTCGCCGAAGGCGGCGCGGGTGAGCGCGAACTCGCCGAGCTCGTGCTCGCCGACGAGGTCGGCAGGCACCCGTGGACCTGCACCGACTGGGCGATGACCCTGCTCGCGTGCAGCCAGTGCGGCGAGGAGCTGGCCACCGGGCCCGCCGACTGCGTCCGCTGCGCCATGGCCGACGGCCTGCGCTGGTCCTGGGACCACGCCGGGTACCCGCGCGCCATCGACGCGGGCGAGCACGCGTTGCGCGTGGCCAGGGCGACGTTGCGCGCACCGCACCGGTCCCGGGTCGCGATCGTCGGCGCGTGGCGGCTGCTGCTGCCGTTCCTGCTGGTGGGGGAGCTGCCGACGGTCGGCCAGGTGCGTCGCATCAGGGCCGCCGTGCTCGCCGGCGCGTACGCCGACCTGGCCCGCTGCGCCACGCACGTCGAGCTCGCGTCGTTCCCGGAACTGCCCTGGCGCCGCCCCGAACGCCCACCGCGCGCCGACCACCAGGCGAAGGCCCACCGCGACCAGCACGCCACCGCGGACCCGGTCCCGGACGCGCCGAACCCCGGCCCGGGCGAACCGGCCGCCGACCCGGTCTAGAACGCCGACCGGTCGCGAACACCCCCGGCTTCGAGTCGGTCAGGTTCGCCGACCGCGCCGACCGCGACAATCACGCCGACCGCGCCCTGACCTGCGAGGACACTCCTCTTCGGTACATCGCGAGCCAACCACGTTCGTCGCCCGTTCGAGTGATCGTGGAAGAGTCATGTACTGAAACGCCGTTATCGCCATCCTGAAACGTCGGTTGAAACAACGAGGACCGCCCCTCAACCCCCGCCCCGACCCACCACCCACCCGCGACCACCGCCAGCCGCCGTCGCCCGCACCGGGCCCGAGCCGGCCGACCACACGCCCCCGGCCGCCCACCCCAACTACGCTCACCCCGTGATCACGCTGACCGCCCGCCTGTCCCCCTCGGCCCTGGACACCCGCCGCGGCGTGGTCCGCCTCCACCCGGAGGTGCTCGACGCGCTGGGCCTGCGCGCGTGGGACGCGGTGCGCCTGACCGGTGCCCGGGTGAGCGCCGCCCTGGCCGCCGCGACCTCCGGCGACGACCCGCCCGGCGTGGTGCTCGTGGACGACGTGACGCTGTCGAACCTCGGCGTGGTGGAAGGCGCGGAGATCGTGGTGGCCCCGGTGGACGTCACCGCCGCACGTTCGGTCACCGTCGCCGGATCGCGGTTGGCCAGCACGTCGCTCACCCCCGAGACCCTGCGCATGGCGCTGACCGGCAAGGTGCTGACCGTCGGCGACGCCGTCTCCCTGCTCCCGCAGGACCTCGCCCCGCCGCCCGGCTCGGACGTGAGCGCCACCCGGCGCAAGCTGTCCAACGCCATCGGCATGACGTGGACCAACGAACTGCTCACCATCACCTCCGCCGACCCGGCCGGGCCGGTGGCCGTGCAGCCGTCGACGGTGGTCGGCTGGCGTGACGGCGCGCGCACGGGCGACGCGCCCGCGGTCGTGGCGGGAGGCGGCGCGACGGTCGGCGTGACCGGCACGACGGGCACGACGGGCACGGCCGCGGGCGTGACCGCGACGACCGGCGCGGGTTCGGGCCCGGCGGAGGTCGAGGTCGTGACGCCCGCCGTGCCGGTGGCGGACCTCGTCGGGCAGCAGGAGGCCGCGAAGCGGTTGGCCGAGTGGTTCGACCTGACGTTCAGCCACCCGGAGCTGCTCGCCCGCCTCGGTGCCGCGGCCCGGCTGGCGGCGCTGGTCAGCGGGCCCGAAGGCGTCGGCAAGGCGACGTTCGTGCGGGCCGTCGCACAAGGCGCCGACGCCACGGTGGTCGAAGTCGCCGCACCCAGCATCGCCGTGCTGGAGGCGAACGCGGCGGCGCAACGGGTCGCCGACGCGCTCAGCCGCGCCGGGTCGCGGGCCCCGGCGGTGCTGGTGCTGACCGACGTCGAGGCGTTGCTGCCCGCCGCCTCGGCCCCGCCCGTCGCGACCGTCGTGCTGGACGCGTTGCGCGCCCGCCCCGACGGCGTCGCGCTCGTCGTCACCAGCGCGCACCCGGAGGCGATCGACCCCCGGCTGAGGGTCCCCGAGCTGGTCGACCGGGAGCTCGTGCTGCCGCTGCCCGACGGCAAGGCCCGCACCGAGCTGCTGCGGGTCCTGCTGCGCGACGTGCCCGTCGAGTCCGATGTGGACCTCGGCGCGATCGCCGACCGGACGCCCGGCTTCGTCGCGGCGGACCTGGTGGCGATGCGGCGTGAAGCGGCACTCCGGGCCGCGCTGCGACAGCGGGACGCGGACGAGCCGCGCGTCGGGCAGGCCGACCTGCTGGGAGCGCTGGAGACCGTCCGACCGATCTCCATGTCCACTTCGGACACCCTGCGCACCGGTGGGCTCACGTTGGCCGACGTCGGCGACATGACCGAGGTCAAGCAGGCCCTCACCGAAGCCGCGCTCTGGCCGTTGCAGTACCCCGACTCCTTCGCCCGGCTGGGTGTCGCGCCACCGCGCGGCCTCCTCCTCTACGGGCCGCCCGGGTGCGGCAAGACGTTCCTGGTGCGGGCGCTGGCGGGCACCGGCCGGTTGAACGTGCTGTCGGTCAAGGGCGCCGAGCTGATGGACAAGTTCGTCGGCGAGTCCGAACGCGCGGTCCGCGAGTTGTTCCGCCGCGCGGCCGAGGCGGCCCCCGCGATGGTGTTCCTGGACGAGGTGGACGCGCTCGCGCCCCGCCGCGGCCAGTCCTCCGACTCGGGCGTGTCGGACCGGGTGGTCGCGGCCCTGCTCACCGAGCTGGACGGGGTCGAGCCGCTGCGCGACGTCATCGTGCTCGGCGCGACGAACCGGCCCGAACTGGTCGACCCCGCGCTGCTGCGGCCGGGACGGTTGGAACGACTCGTCTACGTGCCGCCGCCGGACGCCGAGGCGCGCGCCGAGATCCTGCGGGCGTCGTCGCGGAACACGCCGCTGGGGTCGGACGTGGACCTGGACGCGTTGGCCGAGGAGCTGGACGGGTACTCGGCGGCGGACTGCGCGGCGTTGATCCGCGAGGCCGCGTTGACCGCGATGCGCGAGTCGCTGTCGGCGGCGGAGGTGACGGGCGCCCACCTGGCGTCGGCGCGCGAAGCGGTCCGGCCGTCGTTGGACCCGGCCCAGCTCGAAGCCCTCGCCGCCTACGCCAGGTCACGCGAACGCTAGACGCGGCCCGGGGTCTGTCCGGGCGGCTTGTCCGAGCGGCCTGTCCGGTTGTTCGGGGACCTGTCCGGCGAGGGTGTGGAGCTAGCTGGACACCTTGCCGGACGGGCCCCGGTAGTCGTTGGTGACGATGACGATGATGCCGGGCTGCGCGGCCTGGATGCCGTCGAACCGGGGTTCCACGCGGGCGTTGAGGAGCTGGGCCAGCTCGCGGGCCGAGGCTTCCTCGTCCGTGCCGGGGCGGAAGTAGACCGTGGTGGTCCAGATCGTGCCCTGGGAGTAGTTGCCCTTCTCGGCGACCTGCCAGCCGGCGCGCTCCACCTCGTCCGACGCGCGTTTGGCCAGGCCCTGGGTGGTGCTGTTGTTGTAGATGCGCACCGGCACCTTGGGCGCCGTGGCCACGGGCGGCGGCGGGATGTCCGTGGTGGTCGGGCCGCCGGGAACGGCGGTCGTCGTAGCCGCGGACGTGCCGGCGGGCGGCGACGTCTCCGACGACGGCGGGCTGGTGGTGGTCGGCTCGGTGGGCGCGGCCGAGGTCGCGGAGCCGTCCGGCGTGCCAGAGGTCGCCGACGGCGGGGACGACTGGGCCGCGGGCGGGTTGTCGTCCGGGTCGCCGGTGAACAGGCTGACCAGGCCGACGACCAGGGCGATCACGGCCACGCCGAGCAGCGCGTAACCCGCGGCGCGGGCCGGGTGCGCGGGACCCGTCGACTGTTCCGGGTTCGTCATCGGCGCTCGACGCCCAGCCGCTTCGCCGCGCGGGCGCGTTGCCTGCCGGAACGGGACCGGCGCAATCTCTTGATCAACATCGGATCGGCGGCCAACGCCTCTTCCTTCTCGATCAACGCGTTGAGCAGCTGGTAGTAGCGCGTCGCGGACATGTCGAACAGCTCCTTGACGGCCTGTTCCTTCGCACCCGCGTACTTCCACCACTGGCGTTCGAAGGCCAGGATCTCGCGCTCCCGGTCGTTCAAACCGTCGTCCGGCCCCTCCGCCGGCGCCAGTGCCTCTGCGGCGTCCATCTGGCTCCTCAGCCGTGTCCCGTGCGTGGGTGCCATTACATCACGTGATCTTGGTGGTGGGTCGCTCATCGGTCGGCGCGTCCGATCCGACCCGCCGTTAGGCTGCACGCCATGGCAGTTCACCCGATCCGGATCGCCGGAGAACCCGTGCTCCACAACCCGACCCGCCCGGTCGAGGTGTTCGACGAGTCGCTGCGGACGTTGATCGACGACATGCACGAGACGATGACGGCGGCGCACGGAGTCGGCCTGGCGGCCAACCAGATCGGGATCGACCTGCGGTTGTTCGTCTACGACTGCCCGGACGACGAGGGTGTGCGGCACCGGGGCGTGGTGGTGAACCCGACGTTGGAGACGTCGGACGTGCCGCTGGGGATGCCGGACCCGGACGACGACTTCGAAGGCTGCCTGTCCGCGCCGGGGGAGACGTACCCGACGGGTCGGGCGTCGTGGGCGAAGGTGACCGGGTTCGACGGCGAGGGCAAGCCGGTGGAGGTCGAGGGCACCGGGTTCTTCGCGCGGTGCCTGCAGCACGAGACCGATCACCTCGACGGGATCATCTACCTGGACCGGCTGGTGGGGCGGCACAAGCGCGCGGCGAAGAAGATGATTAAGGCCAACGGGTGGGGCGTGCCCGGGCTGTCGTGGGATCCGGCGACTTCGGAGGACCCGTTCGCGGACGACGAGGACTAGAGCGGGGTCGGGGTCGGGATCGGGGGTGGGGTCGGCCCGGGTTGGCGGTTGAAGAGGGTACGGCTCGATTTGACATGGGGCCCTTACGGGCGCTCCAGGCAGGCCAAAGCCAGCAGGCCCAGCGGGGTAAAGCGTCCCGCCGGGCCTGCCGGCTTCGACCAGCCTAAAGCACCCGAACCCATGTCAAATCGGGCCTTGGTGGTGTGCTGCGGGGCCGTTGTGGTGGCGTGGGGGCCGTTGTGGTGGCGTGGGGGCGGGTCAGGGGCGGTCGTGTCGGCGCAGGCCGAGCTGTCGCCAGCCCCGGCGCTTGCCCGGCCTCGCCTGACCGTTCGTCTCCGCCGCCACCTGCGTCGGGTCGACCGCCCGCCGGGGCCGTCGCACGGCGCGCATCGCGGCGCCGGCCACGCGACCGCCCAGCGGTTGCCGCAGGCCCAGCCGCCGCGCGGCGACGCCGTGGGCCCGCTTGATCGCCCGCCGGTCCGCCGCCGGCACCGACCACGCCTCCGGGTGCTTCGACAGCCACCGGTACCGGCGCACCGAGTACGGCAGGTGCGCGAGGTACACCAGCATCGCCGCGATCAGCGCCACCAGCGGGAACGTGATCACGGCCGCCGCCAGCAGGCCGACCAGCACCAGCAACGGCGCGGCGTAGCGCGGCGGGACCTTGATGGTCTTCACCGACAGCGTCGGGATCCGGCTCACCAGCAGCAGCGCGATGCCCACGGTCCACACGGCCACGACCGCCTGGCTGGACCACCAGCCGGGCCGGCCGAGCTGCTCGTCCAGGATCAGCGGCAGCAGCAGCAGCAAGCCGCCCGCCGGGGCGGGCACGCCGACGAAGAACTCCTTCGCGAACGGCGGCTGCTCCACCTCCAGCAGCGTGTTGAACCGCGCCAGCCGCAGCACCATGCACACCGCGAAGATCAACGCGACGACCCAGCCCTCACGGCCCGGGTCGAACCTCCACACGTAGATCACCAACGCGGGCGCGACGCCGAACGAGATCGCGTCCGCCAGCGAGTCCAGCTCCGCGCCCATCTTGCTGGTCGCGTCGAGCAGCCGGGCGATCCGCCCGTCCAACCCGTCGAACACGGCCGCCGCCGCGATCGAGCCGATCGCCGCCCCGTACATCCCGATGATCGCGAAGTGCACGGCCGACAGCCCCGCGCACATCGCGAGGACCGTGATGGCGTTCGGCAGCAGCCTGATCCCCGGCCCGCTGGGAGCCATCCGCTCAGCCCTCCGCGGGTAGCTCGGCGAGCACGGTCTCGCCGCCGATCGTGCGCTGCCCGGCCTCCACCAGCACGCGGCTGCCGGTCGGCACGTACAGGTCGACCCGCGAGCCGAACCGGATCAGGCCGTAGGTCTGCCCGACCGCCACCTTGTCGCCCTCGGCGACCTCGCACACGATGCGCCGCGCCACGAGCCCGGCGATCTGCACGACCACCACGTCGTGCCCGTCCGGGGTGGTCAGCCACACCGTGTTGCGCTCGTTGTCCTCGCTGGCCTTGTCCAGGTCGGCGCTCAGGAACTTGCCCGGCCGGTACGACACCTGGCGCACCAGGCCCGGCACCGGCACGCGCTGCACGTGCACGTCGAACACCGACAGGAACACGCTGATCCGGGTCATGGGCGTGGCGCCGAGGCCGAGCTCGACCGGCGGCACGGCCTCGACCACGTGCGACACCGTGCCGTCGGCGGGCGCGACCGCCAAGCCGGGTCGGGTGGGCGTGGTCCGCTTGGGTTCGCGGAAGAACCACGCGACCCACGCGGTCAGCAGGCCGCCGACGACGCCGGCGCGCTTGGAGTACCGGCGCAGCAGCAGCGTCGCGACTGCGGCGCCCGCCACGAAGGGACGGCCCGCGGGGTGCATCGGGGGGACGATCCCCCGGGCGAGCTCGAGGAAGTGGGAGACGGCACCACTGTGCTTGTCGCGATCGACGGTCATGGCTCTTCCGTGTCAGGGCAGTGCTTCCGGCCCGCCACACGCTACGCGGCTCCGCCGGCCCGCGTCCGGCCCGCCCGTGCGTCCCCCGACGAAACGCACGGACCGGCCGAAACTTCGATCACCCCCAGTGTAAGCCCCGTCACACGTGTGATCAATAGCGCAGCGTCAGGTCGCCATCACTCTCCGTGCAGGAGGCGCACCGCCACCTCGGCGCCGGCCGCGAGTTCCGTGACCTCCTCCGGCACCTCGATCAGGCAGTTGCTGACCGCCAGCGCCGACAGCAGGTGCGAACCCGGCCCGCCGACCGGCGTCACCACGCGCCCCGACGCCGGGTCGTACGCGCCGCGCCGGAACTGGGTCCGCCCCGCCGGTGACGTGATCGGCGCGCTCAACCGGGCCGCCACCGTCGGCCGCTCCACCCGCGAGAACCCCATCGCGGCCCGCAGCGCCGGCCGCACGAACACCTCGAACGACACCTGCGCGCTCACCGGGTTCCCGGGCAGCGTCGCCACCGCCACCCCCTGGTAGCGGCCCGCGCCCTGCGGTCCGCCCGGCTGCATCGCGACCTTCGTGAACTCCACGCCGCGCCCGGTGAACGCGTCCTTCACCACCTCGTACGCCCCCGCGCTCACGCCACCGGACGTGAGCAGCAGGTCCACCGACGCCAACCGCGGCGCGATCGCCGCGTGGAACCGCTCGACGTCGTCCGGCACGAACCGCAGCAGCTCCGCCTCGCCGCCGGCCTCGCGCACCGCGGCGGCCAGCATCACGCCGTTCGACTCGTAGATCTGCCCCGGCTCCAACGGCACACCGGGCCCCACCAGCTCCGACCCCGTCGACAGCACCAGCACCCGCGGCCTGCGCCGCACCGGCAGCGAGCCGAAGCCCAGCGCCGCCGCCAACCCCAACTGCGCCGGACCGAGCGCCACGCCCGCGCGCAGCACCGTCGTGCCGACGGCCACGTCGTCCGCCATCCGCCGCACGTTCTGCCCCGCCGCCACCGGCCGGTCGACCCGCACCACCGCCGTGCCGCCGTCGGTCCACTCCACCTGCACCACCGCGTCCGCGCCCACCGGCACCGGCGCGCCCGTCATGATCCGGTGCGCGGTGCCCGCCGCCAGCGGCGCCGACGCCGCCCGCCCCGCCGGGATGTCCTCCACCACCGGCAACCGCACCGGGACCGACGCCAGGTCCGCCGCGCGGACCGCGTAGCCGTCCATCGCCGAGTTGTCGAACGGCGGCAACGGCACCGTCGCCACCAGGTCCTCGGCGAGCACCAGGCCGAGGCAGTCCGCCACCGGCGACTCGACCACCGGCATCGCCCCGACCAGCCCGGCGACGTGGGCCTTGTGATCAGCGACTCGGGTCAGCGTGTCAGACACGCGCCCCATCCTGCCGTGCCCGTGGCAGACTGCTCCGACCGGCTGATCACGACAGGGGGAAAGTTGCAGGTCCGGACCCGCCACACCCCCACGTTCGGGGTGGCCCGACTCGTCCTGGCACCCGGTGAACCGGTGGTGGTCGAGCGCTCCTCCGTGCTCGCGACCAGCTACGGCGTGACCGTCGACGGCCGCACCAAGTCACCCGGCGTCAGCGCCGCGCTGTGCACCGCCGGCCCCGAAGGCGGCTGGGTGGACGTCGCGCCGCCCCTGCCCGGCGACCTGCACGTGCTCGAGCTCGACGCCACGACCGGCTGGTGCGTCTCCCGCGACAGCTGGCTCGCCTGCGCCGCCACCGCCCACCTCGACCCGTCCGCGCCGCCCGTGCGCGCGCTGCACGGCGGCGACCAGGGTTTCCTCACCTACGCGTTCGGCACCGGGTCGGTCGTGCTCAGCTGCTACGGCACGCTCGACGTGGTCACCCTCGACCCCGGCGAGCTGGTCACCCTGGCCGGCGGCCACGTGGTCGCGTTCGCCGACACCGTGCAGTGCCGGCTGCGCGCCGTTTCCCCCGGCGCGCCCCAATCCGTGCGGAATGGCGAAGGGCTCGTCCTCGACTTCGCCGGACCCGGTCTCGTGCTCACCCGGACCCGCAGCCCGCGAGGACTCGTCAGTTGGTTGCGCGACAACGGATTCAGCGCACGCTCATGACTCCATAAGGAGGTATCGGCGAACCCCCTCGTGCCTCTAGCGTGGCGGTTTGCTCAGGGTATTTCTCGAAGGAGGACGTCTTGGCTGTCGGCACGGTCAAGTGGTTCAACTCGGAGAAGGGCTACGGATTCATCGCGGCCGACGGCGGGCCCGATGTGTTCGTGCACTACTCGGCGATCCAGATGGAAGGCTTCCGGACGCTGGCCGAGGGCGACCGCGTGGAGTTCGAGATCCAGGCGGGGCGCGACGGCCGCAGCCAGGCATCGGACGTGCGGAAGGCGCCGTGACCTCCGCCCGGCCCGTCACCAGGCGGGTCGGGCGTCCTTCCCGAAACCGGTGCCGGGGTGGTCGCGGAGACGGCCGCCGAGGTCCTCGCCCGGGTCCGCCCGGTGGACCGTCCGCCCCATCTGCCGGGAACCCCGCGCAAGGCCCTGTACGCGGACGTTAGGCTCCGTCGCGTGTCGGAGGACCTGAGCGGGCGACGGCTGGGCCATTACCGGATCGACGGGGTGCTCGGCCGCGGTGGCATGAGCGTGACCTACAAGGCCACGGACGTCAGGCTCGGTCGCAAGGTCGCCCTGAAGGTCATCGGCGAGCACCTCACCGCGGACGCCGAGTTCCGGGAGCGGTTCGTCGACGAGGCGCGCAACACCTCGGCGATCGACCACGCCAACATCGTGCCGCTCTACGACTTCGACGAGGTCGACGGGCTGCTCTACATCGCCATGCGGCTGGTCGACGGGCAGGACCTCGCCAGCCACATCAAGGACGGCCCGCTCTCGCCCGCGCGCACCCTGACGCTGCTCGGCCAGGTCGCCGAAGCGCTCGACATGCTGCACGGCAAGGGCCTGGTCCACCTCGACGTGAAACCGGCCAACGTGCTGGTCACCGCCAAGGAAGCCGCGGGCGAGCACGTCTACCTCGCCGACTTCGGCCTCACCCGGCGCGGCGCCACCGGGCACCGCACCCGCACCGGCGACTTCCTCGGCTCGCCCACCTACGCCGCGCCCGAGCACCTGCGCGGCGAACCCCTCGACGGCCGCACCGACCAGTACGCGCTCGCGTGCATGGTGTTCGCGTGCCTGTCCGGCCGGCCGCCGTTCCAGGGCAGCGTGCAGGACGTCATCCAGGGGCACCTCGGCGCGGAGATCCCGTCGCTGACCTCGATGGTGTCGCTGCCGCCCGCCATCGACGACGTGCTGCGCAAGGGCACCTCCAAGGACCCCAACCAGCGGTACGGCTCGTGCGTCGAGCTGGTCGCCGCCGCGCGGGTCGCGCTGTCGGGCGCCCCGCAAGGCGCGCCGCCGCCACGCCGCACGGACTCCGGCGCGGTGCCGATGGGCCCGCAGACCGGTGGCGTGCCCGTGTCGCAGCAGCCCGGCGGCCCCTACCGGCAGCAGCCCTACCAGCAGCAACAGCCCCCACCGGGATTTTTGCACGAGCCCGTGCGGCTGCGCCCGCCCGCGCAGGTCGGCGCGAGCGCGTTCACCACCACCGCCAAGTCGCGGCCGGCGTGGTTCGCGCCCGTGCTCGCGGGCGCGGTGGCGATCGTGCTCATCGTCATCCTCGTGGTGATCCTCACGCCGAAGGATGAACCTCCGCGCCAGGGCGGCACCGGCGGCAACGGCGGCACGAGCCAATCCATCGAGGTCGGGGGCACGACGAGCAAGAAACCGCTGCCGACCAGCGTGCCCGTTCGCACGTCCCGCTGACCAGCTCTTCTTGCACTCTCCTCCGTCGAGTGCTAAACACGGTATTGGCACTCGGAACACCTGAGTGCCAACACGCAGGCTGGGACGGTGAGGCCCGTCCCCTCTTGGGGGCTGGTCGTCCGTCGCGGGCACCGAGCCTGGCCGAAGCACCGTGTTCCGCTGCGGGCGTGCGCCCGCAGTGGCCCCATTCGTAATCAGGCGGAGGAACACACCGCAATGGCCAAGATGATCGCGTTCGACGAGGATGCCCGCCGCGGTCTCGAGCGTGGCATGAACATTCTCGCCGACGCCGTCAAGGTGACGCTCGGCCCCAAGGGCCGCAACGTCGTGCTCGAGAAGAAGTGGGGCGCGCCGACCATCACCAACGACGGCGTCTCCATCGCCAAGGAGATCGAGCTCGAGGACCCGTGGGAGAAGATCGGGGCCGAGCTCGTCAAGGAAGTGGCGAAGAAGACCGACGACGTCGCGGGTGACGGCACCACGACCGCCACCGTGCTCGCCCAGGCTCTGGTCCGCGAGGGTCTGCGCAACGTGGCCGCGGGTGCGAACCCGCTCGGCCTCAAGCGCGGCATCGAGAAGGCCGTCGAGGCCGTGACCGAGCAGCTGCTGAAGACCGCCAAGGAGGTCGAGACCAAGGAGCAGATCGCCGCCACGGCGTCCATCTCCGCGGGCGACTCGACCATCGGCGAGCTCATCGCGGAGGCGATGGACAAGGTCGGCAAGGAAGGTGTCATCACCGTCGAGGAGAGCAACGCTCTCGGGCTCGAGCTCGAGCTCACCGAGGGCATGCGCTTCGACAAGGGTTACATCTCCGGTTACTTCGTGACCGACCCGGAGCGTCAGGAAGCGGTCCTCGAGGACCCGTACATCCTGCTCTACGGCTCGAAGATCTCGTCGGTGAAGGACCTGCTCCCGCTGCTGGAGAAGGTCATGCAGGGCGGCAAGCCGCTGCTGATCATCTCCGAGGACGTCGAGGGCGAGGCCCTGGCCACGCTGGTCGTCAACAAGATCCGCGGCACGTTCAAGTCCGTCGCCGTGAAGGCGCCCGGCTTCGGCGACCGCCGCAAGGCGATCCTCCAGGACATCGCGACCCTCACCGGTGGCCAGGTCATCACCGAGGACGTCGGCCTCAAGCTGGAGAACGCCGACCTGTCGCTGCTGGGCAAGGCGCGCAAGATCGTCGTGACCAAGGACGAGACCACGGTCGTCGAGGGCGCGGGTGACGCCGAGCAGATCCAGGGCCGCGTCAACCAGATCCGCGCGGAGATCGAGAAGTCGGACTCCGACTACGACCGCGAGAAGCTGCAGGAGCGCCTGGCGAAGCTCGCCGGCGGTGTCGCGGTCATCAAGGCCGGCGCCGCCACCGAGGTGGAGCTCAAGGAGCGCAAGCACCGCATCGAGGACGCCGTTCGCAACGCGAAGGCCGCCGTCGAGGAGGGCATCGTCGCCGGTGGTGGCGTCGCGCTGCTCCAGGCCGCCGAGATCGCGTTCCAGGGCCTGAACCTCGAAGGTGACGAGGCGACCGGCGCGAACATCGTCAAGGTCGCCGTCGAGGCGCCGCTGAAGCAGATCGCCGTCAACGCCGGCCTCGAGGGCGGTGTCGTCGTGGAGAAGGTCAAGGGCCTGCCCGTCGGCCACGGCCTCAACGCCGCGACCGGTGTGTACGAGGACCTGCTGGCGGCCGGCGTGCCGGACCCGACGAAGGTCACGCGCTCGGCGCTGCAGAACGCCGCGTCGATCGCCGCCCTGTTCCTCACCACGGAGGCCGTGGTGGCGGACAAGCCGGAGAAGGCGGGCGCTGCCCCGGCCGTCCCGGACGCCGGCGGCATGGACTTCTGATCGACCAGGTCACCTGACCGAGGTCTGATCGGCTGAAGTCACGAAGGGCCCGGCTCGCCTCTGGCGACCCGGGCCCTTCGCCGTACCCAGGGTTGGGATGCGGCGCTGCGCGGTGGACGCGGTGGACGCGGTAGACGCGGTGGACGCGGCGGGCGGGACGGTGGTGGCGAGCGGGCCGGGAACCGCCGACCAGCAAGTTCGGTACCGCCGGGTCACACCATCGGGTGAGATCGACCCGAAAATGTACGGAAACACCGTTACCGCCCCTCGGTTAAACCAGACCGAACCCCGAACCACCCCACCTGCCCAGCCGGCCAGCCAGCCAGCCCAGCCGGCCAGCCCAAGCCCAGCCGGCCAGCCCAAGCCCAGCCGGCCAGCCCAAGCCCAGCCGGCCCACCGGCCCTCCCGCCCCGACCCCGACCGCTCCACCCCACGTCCCTTGGCCCACGCCCCTCGGCCCAGGCCACCCCGCCGCCTGCCAACCCCGACCCGCCACCCACCGCCTGCCGACCCCGACCGCCACCCCGCCCTCGGCCCCGACACGCCCGACCGGACCGCCTGACATCCTGACCCGACCACCGGCTCCGGCCCCGCCCCGCTCCGGCCCCGCCCCGGACCGCTTCGGCCCCGGACCGGCTCGGCCCGGACCGGCTCGGCCCCGGACCGGCTCGGCCCGCGAATCTCATCCGCTGCCGCGGAAGCTGCCACCCGGCTTGCCGCGCGCGGCGTGGCGAAGCGTTGATCGGATTGCGGATTGCGCCGGTGAATTGCGTCGGCTGCGCGGGCATTGGCCGGCGAGTGCGCCGGAAGGCCGGAATCGCGCCGAGCCTGACCAAGCCTGGCCGGGTCTGAAGGAGCCTGACCGGGCCGTTTGCGCGTCGTCACCGAGCGCGAATTCGCTGCGCAATCGCTTGCGGTTGGTGATGTGGGGGTGGGGATTTTATCTTCCGAAGGGGATGGATTCACTCGGTCGTATTGGGTGGTGGTTGCGGAAAGTTCAGGCTCCGAAACACACGAATGGGCGACGTAGGGGGTCTGCGGCAATGGCTTCGGCAAGGGCGTGGGAGGCCGGTTTGCCGTCCGCCAGCAGTTTGTGGAACGTCCCCATGGTCATCGCGGCGGCGCGGTCGCCCACCTGGTTGACCGCGGCCACGACGGTGTGCGAGCCGCCGGCCAGCAGGGCTCCCGCGAAGCCCAGCGCCTCGTCGCCCGGCCGGATGTGGCTCAGCGCCAGCGAGCACGCCGCGAGGATCACTTGTTCGGGTGTGGTGCGGAGGCGGGCGGCTTCGTGGGCGAACAGCGGGCCGTCGGCCAGTTCCAGGCGCGAGAACAGGGCGTTGTCGGCGACGTGCTCGCCGTGCGCCGCGATGTGCGCCAAGCGGGCGCCGTCCAACGCGGCCAGTACGTCACCCACCGCTTCCGCCATCACCGCATCGGGGTAGGTGCCGTGCAGGGCGCTCACCTCGCCGACCACTTCGGGGAGGTCCGGCCCGGCGACCAGGACGACCCGGCTCGCCGCGGTCCGCGCCGCGGCCGCGTTCAGCCACGCGGTCGCCGAGGGGGCGACCACGATCGGGCGGCCGTGCAGCGACGGCAGGGTGTTCCAGGGCACCGCGTACAGGTCGCCGGTCGGCACGACGACCAGCTCGCGCCCGCCGATCAACCCCGCCAACGGCCCGAACAGCACCTCGTCCAACCGCTCCGCCCGCCGCGCCGCCGACGCCGCCACCGACGCGGCCAGCAGCGGCGGCAGGTGGTCCGGTCCCAGCACGTCGACGTCGGCGTGCAACTGCCGCGCCGACTCGAACACCTGCGCCGCACGTCCCAGCCGCACGAGCGTCGCCTCACCGGCCACCAGCGCCACGGCCGACAGCACGTCGCCGTGCGTCACGAAGCTGATCATCGCCCGGTCGCCCAGAGCGGCGCGCACGTCGGCCACCCCGCACACCGGTCGCGGCCGGCCCCACACGCTCGTGTGCCACCCGAGCCGGGCCACCTCGCGCTGCAACGCGTCCAGCCGGCCCTCCAGCTCCGCCACGGGCCGACCGTCCAACCGCGCCTGCTGCACCGCCCGCGACAACGACCGGGACTGCGCCACCCGCCGCGCCAGCACCGGGTCGTCGATCGCCGGCAACGGCTCGTACCGGTACACCTGCGCCCGCGTCCGCTCCAGCCAGTCGAACGTCGCCTCGGCGTCACCGTCGTGCTCCAGCACCAGCCCGACGGCGAGCTCGCCCAGCTCGCGGCCGTGCACGGCGGTGCCGCAGAGCAGGTCCAGACCACCCATCCGATCGCGGACGCGGCCGAGCTCGGCCAGGCCCTCCTCCGCTTCGCGCAGCGCCAGCCCCGGCTCGCCGACGGCCACGGCCAGCTCGGCGCGGCACAGCCGCAGCAGCATCCGGTGGTCGATCGGGGTGATGGGGCCCGGCGCGGGCACCTGGTCCAGCAGCGTGCGCGCGGCCCGGGTGTCGCCGCGCCGGATCGCCATCCGCACGGCGAGCAGCCGGGCGACGGAGGCCTCGTCGGTCAGCCCGACCGCGGTCAACCGCTCGGCCAGCCGGGTCGCGCGGGCCGGGGTCACCCGCGCCGAGGCACCCGCCGCGCGGATCGAGGTCGTGGACGGGACGACGGCACCCGGCGGGGGAACGGTGTGGGAGGGCGGTGGTTCGGCGGTGGCCGAGGCGAACTCGGCCCGCATGCGCATCAGCGCCGCCAGTTCGGCCCACGACTTGCTGCCACGGCGGCGGAAGCGGCGTTGGGCCTGGTCGGCCAGTTGGCGCGCGGTGGTCGGGTCGCCTTGCAGCAGGGCCGCGGCGGCGCGGGCCAGTTCGGCTTCCGCCAGGTCCTGGCCGACGCGCCGGCGGCGCAGCACGACCAGCGCCTCGTCCAGGTGCCCGGCCGCCTCGTCGGCCAGCCCCGCCGCCAGCATCACGCGCGCCCGGTCGATCTGGGTCCGCGCCACCAGGTCCGGCGCGAGCAGCCGGAACGCCCGCTCGGCCTGCTCGTGGAACGCCAGCGCCCGGGGCACGTCACCCGTCAGGTGGGCGATGTCGCCGAGGTTCCCCAGCGCTTTCGCCTTCAGCAGCGGCAGGTCCTCGGCCTCGGCCAGCTCGATGGCGCGGCGCGCGTCCCGCTCCGCCGCCTCCGGCAGGCCGAACGCGATGTTGGTCAACCCGCGGTTCATCAGCGCGGTCGACAGGGTCGCCGCCCCGACGTCGCCGGCCGCCCACCCGGCCTCCAACTGGCGCACCGACTCGTCGTAGAGCGCGAGGGCCTCGGCGGTCCGGCCGGCCCGGTGGAGGATCAAGGCCTCCTGGTCCTTCACGATCGCCCGCAGGCCGACCGCGCCCGGCCCCTCGGGCAGGCCGGCGATCAGCTCGGCGGCCGTCCGCAGGCGCGCCAGGCCGTCCTCGACCGAGTCCGTCTCCGCCTCGCCGTAGGACAGGGTGATCAGGATCCGGATGCGGACCGTGGTCGCTTCGACGCCCGGTGTCGTCACCGGCAGTGCACGCAGCGCCCGGCGCAGGAGCGTCACCGCCTCCGCAGGACGTCCGGCCGACGCCGCCCGGAACGCCTTCTTGTGCAGGTCAGCCGCCACTTCGACACTGCTCGAAGTGGGGGAGGAGACCGGCAGGGCAGCACGAGACACGGACACGTCCTTAATGCCAGCACACAGAACGTGTCCGAGAAGCCGTCTTGTGGAGGCTATCCGTGAGCCGAACGGGTTACTCTCCGTGAGTACGCGATCGGTCGACCCATCGTGACGCCGCCCCGCGGTCGTCTGGCGGAACCGTTCCCTACAACATGATCGTCGGTGTCACGACCGTGCGCCCCGGCTCGCCGCGCGAGTTCACCAGGTGCACCACGATCTGCGTGGTGCCGGCGGGCACGTCGGACAGCACGAACCGGCCACCGTCGTCGGCTTTGGTGGTGCTCGACTCGTGCTCGGCCACCCGCACCTCGACGGTGTGCTCGCCCGCGGGCACGAGCCAGCCGTCGATGCGGTGCCGGGCGCCGATGGACGTGAAGTTCACCATCAGCGTCAGGTTGTCCACCGTGAACGTGATGGTGCCGGGGCTGCCGCCGCGCACGCCCGCGAACGAGCCGGCGCGTTCCCAGCGGGCGACCTCGACGTCCAGGTTCTCCAGTGCCACCGCGAACTGGATGCGTTCGACGAGCCCCGGTGGGGGCGCGTCCAACTCGTACACCAGGCGGTTCAGTTCAGTGAGGACAGCGGTGTCCTCTTGGCCTCTGCGGTCATCGCGCGGGTCGATGTCGTTCACCGCGATCCTCCTTCCGCGTCGAGATGTGTGCGCAACGTGGTCAGGCACCGACCCCGGGTGGGGCCGATGCTGCCGCGCGGCATGGACAGTGCCTCGGCGACCGCGCGGTACTCCGCCCGGCCGGCCAGCACGGTGAGCCGCAGAAGTTCCTGGCACTTCTGCGACAGGCGGCCGAAGGCCCGCCAGAGCCGGTAGTCCCGGTCGTCGACCAGGGCGGCGTCCTCGGGCAGGCCGTACTCGCTTTCCAGTTGATCCGCCAGCTCGTCGCTCAGCGCCGCTTCACGGCGAGCCGGTGTCCAGGTCCGTTGGGCCTCGCGGCGCGTCGCGACGACGAGCCACCCGGCCAGCGCGCGCGGCTCGACCAGCCGGTCGAGGTGTCGCAGCAGCGCGAGCCAGACCGTCTGCACCACGTCCTCCGCGGTGCTGCGGTCCAGCCCGTGTCCTCGGGCGACGTGCCACACCAGTGGCGTCAGGTCGGCGACCAGCACGTCCAGGGCCCTGCGGTCCCCGTCGCGGGCAGCGACGACACAGGCCGCGTGCCGGTCCGTCCCGTCGAGACCCTCCCACGGTGGGCGCTCACCGGCAGTGCGCAGTTCTCCCACGTCGTCACCTCCTTCTCGGCGTCCCCCAGCCGAAGCTGATCGTCACACACCTTCGCCGCCACCGGCGCGGCGGCGGTCCGCGATGCCCCCCTCGCACCGCGGACCGCCTCCCCCCAATTGCGGGCGACCTCCGATCGGCACCCCTCGAAGCCGACCGACTGCCACCCCTCCTCCCCCAGAGGTCTAGCTACCCGCCACCGGTGCGGTGTCGAGGGCCACCGGCGCGCTGTGCGTCTGGTGGTGGCCCTGCGGCGTCGCCGGTGGCACGTCGTGCAGGTCGTCCTTCGGGTCGAGCCCGTCGACCGACTCCTCGTCGCCCGCGAACTGCTTCTCCAGCTCTGCGGGGTCCAGCTCGTCGACGCCAGGCGGATTGGCGGTCATTCGGCCTCCTCAGTCGGGGTTGAGGACCGGTCATCAGATAAGGAGTGAGTAGTTCTACGGGAGATACACCCGGCCGCTTTAACAGTTCACTGACGACGCCCCCGCCCCCGTGCGGGCTATGGTCCAGACCATGCTTGAGGTCATCGCACTGGACGCCACCGACGCCGAGGCCGCGCAGGCCGGCGGCGCGCACCGGCTGGAACTCACCGTCGACATGGCCGCGGACGGGCTGACGCCGCCGGTCCCCGTGCTGCGGGACGTGCTCTCCGCGACCGACCTGCCGGTCCGGGTCATGCTGCGCGACGCGCCGGGGTTCGCGCCCGGCGACCTGGACGGGCTGCGGCGGGACGCGGCGGCGTTGCGCGAGGCGGGCGCGTCGGAGTTCGTGCTCGGCTTCCTCGACGGGGACGCGTGGGTGGACGAGGCGGCGTGCGCGGCGCTGGTGGCCGAGCTGGACGGTTGCGCGTGGACGTTCCACCGGGCGCTGGACAACTCGGCGGACCCCGAGGCGGCGTGGACCGTCGTCGGTGGACTGGGCTGCGACACCGTGCTCGCGGCGGGCAGCGCGCGCGGGGTCGCCGACGGCTTCGGCGTGCTGGAGCGGTTGGCCGCGCGGCAGGGGTCGGTGCGGCTGCTGGTCGGCGGCGGGCTGAAGGCCGAGCACGTCGCGCCGCTGAAGGCCCTCGGCGTCACGGGGTTCCACGTCGGCGGCGCGGTGCGGCCAGGCGGATGGGACGCCCCGGTGTCCGCCGACGCCGTCCGGACCTGGGCGAATCTGGTCTAGACCGCTTGCCGATGCGGACATTAGCATCGCCGTTGCTTCCCGTGAAATAGCCGTTGCACATCACGCAACACGGGACACACCTGAAGGGTGGGCGAGATGCGGTTCGCAGTAGCAGCGGTCGTGGGCGCCGTCGTGCTGGCCGGGTGCGCCCCGGTCCAGTCCGGCTCGGCGCCGACCGGCGGCGACGAGCAGGCGGGACAGCTGAGGGTCTGGCTGTTCGACGAGGTCAACCGGGGCCCGAAGGAGGCGGTCGTCGAGGAGGCGGTCACCGCGTTCGAGCAGGCGCACCAAGGCGTCACGGTCGACGTCCAGTACATCCAGGTGCAGACCCGCGCCGAGCGGTTCAAGGCCGCGTTCAGCGACCCCGCGAGCGCGCCCGACGTCGCCGAGTTCGGCAACACCGACCTGGCCGGCTACGTCGCGGGCGGCGGGTTCGCCGAGCTCGACCTCGGCGGCTGGTCCGAGGCGAAGGACCTGCTGCCCGCCGTCCTCGACACCGGCGAAGTGGACGACAAGGTCTACGGCGTCCCCTGGTACGTCGGCGTGCGCGCGCTCTACTACCGCACCGACGTGTTCCAGGAGCTGAACCTCCAGCCACCGGCCACCCTGGACGAGATCGCGCCGCTGGCCAGGAAGATCCGCGCCGCCAAGCCGGACCTGCTCGGCATCTCCGCCGGCGGCAAGTACACCTACGGCGCGATGCCGTTCGTCTGGGCCAACGGCGGCGACATCGCCCGCAAGGACGGCGACCGGTACGTCGCCGCCATCGACAGCGCCGAGTCGAAGGCCGGGCTGCGCCAGTACACCGAGCTGATCGCCGACGACATCTGCCCGCCCGCCCAGTGCGCGGGCAACGGCGGCGACGCCAGCGTCGAGGCGTTCCGCGCGGGCAAGGCGGCGATGGTCGTGGGCGGCGACTTCAACCGCAAGTCGGTCGACGCCTCCAGCGCCGCCGGCAAGTACGCGGTCGTGCCGCTGCCGGGCAAGGAGGCCGGCGACATCGCGCCGGCGTTCGCGGGCGGCAACCTGCTCGGCGTGCTGAAGGGCAGCGCGCGCAAGACGCTGGCCAACGAGTTCGTGCGGCTGCTCGGCGGCAAGGAGTACCAGCGCAAGATGTTCGACGCGATGGGGAACCTGCCGACGTTCGGCGACGTGCAGGCCGAGGTGGCGAAGGC
This sequence comes from Saccharothrix sp. 6-C, assembly GCF_016695385.1. Taxonomy (NCBI): domain Bacteria; kingdom Bacillati; phylum Actinomycetota; class Actinomycetes; order Pseudonocardiales; family Pseudonocardiaceae; genus Saccharothrix; species Saccharothrix sp. 6-C. The sequence goes on from NZ_CP064192.1 coordinate 8,910,303, forward strand.
CAACCCGGTGCTGGAGCCGTTCATCGAGACCCTGGAGGCGGGCACGCGGTTCGTGCCGGTCACGCCGAACTGGGCCAAGATCGACGCCCAGGCCGTGCTGCCGACGCTGCTCCAGCAGGTCGCCGCCGGCGGCGAGGACCTCGACCGCGCGGCGAAGGACGCGGCCGACCAGATGAACGCCGCCTTCGACTCGTGACGATGCGGACGGCCAAGGGCGACGGGCGGATCGCGTTCGCCTACCTCGCCCCCGCCCTGCTGGTGCTCGTCGGGCTGATGGGCTACCCGATCTACCAGCTCGTGCTGATCTCCCTGTTCGACTACGGCCAGGAGCAGGTCAGCGGTGGGGCGCCGCTGACCTTCCTGGGCCTGGGCAACTACACGGCCCTGCTGTCCGACGCGCGGTTCTGGTCCGTGCTCGGGCAGACGGTCGGGTTCGCCGCGGTCTGCGTGGCGGGCACCCTGCTGGTCGGCGCCGCCCTGGCGGTGCTCGCGACCAGGGTCCGCACGTGGGCGCGGATGACGCTGTTCCTCGCCGCGCTGGGCGCGTGGGCCACGCCGACGGTGGCCGGGTCGACGATCTGGCTGTTCCTGTTCGACGCCAACTTCGGGTTCGTCAACGAGGTCCTGGGCACCACCGGGCTGTCCTGGACCTACGACAAGTGGCTGGCGTTCGGGCTGGTCGCGGCCCAGGTGATCTGGTGCTCGTTCCCGTTCGTCATGGTCACCCTGTACGCGGGGATCAAGTCGATACCGGGCGAGGTGCTGGAAGCCGCCGCGCTGGACGGCGCGAGCACGGTGAAGACGGCGACCAGCGTGATCCTGCCGCTGCTGCGGCCACTGCTGATCGTGGTGACGATCCAGTCGGTCATCTGGGACTTCAAGGTGTTCACCCAGATCTACATCATGACCAACGGCGGCGGCATCGCGGGCCGCAACCTGGTGCTCAACGTCTACGCCTACCAGCAGGCGTTCGCCGCCTCCGAGTACGGGCTCGGCGCGAGCATCGGCGTGGTGATGACGGCGTTGCTGCTGCTCGTCACCCTCGGCTACCTGCGTGCGCTGCGGCGGAGCGGGGAGGTGCTGTGAACCGGCGTGCGTCGCGGGGCCTGGCGGAAGCGGTCACGGTCGTCGTCGCGGCCGTGGTGGCGTTCCCGCTGTACTGGATGGCGCTGACCGCGGTGAAGCCCGAGGCGGAGGTGATCTCCGCCGACCCGCGCCCGTGGACGCTCGCGCCGACGCTCGACAGCTTCACCCGCGCGTTGACCGTGCAGAACTTCGGCCGCTACCTGCTCAACAGCGTGGTGGTGGCGGTCGCGGTGGTGCTGCTGAGCCTGCTGATCTCGTTCCTGGCGGCCACCGCGCTGACCCGGTTCCGGTTCCGCAGCCGCACCACGCTGCTGATCATGCTGCTGGTGGTGCAGATGGTGCCGGTCGAGGCGTTGACCATCCCGCTGTTCTTCCTCATGCGGTCGGTGCGGGACGTGGCGCCGGTGTTCGGCCTGAACCACCTCGGCTCGCTGGTGCTGGTGCACCTGGCGTTCAGCCTGCCGTTCGCGATCTGGATGCTGCGCGGGTTCGTCGCGGCCGTGCCGGTGGAGCTGGAGGAGGCGGCCACGCTGGACGGCGCGTCCCGGTTCCGGTTCCTGTGGCAGGTGCTGTTCCCGCTGGTGGCCCCCGGCCTGGTGGCGACGAGCGTGCTGTCGTTCATCCACGCGTGGAATGATTTCCTCTTCGCCAAGACCTTCATCATCTCGGCGGCGGAGAACCAGACGCTGCCGCTGGCGCTGCAGGTGTTCGTGAAACCCGATCAGAACGACTGGGGGGCGATCATGGCCGGTTCGACGTTGATGACGATCCCGGTGCTGCTGTTCTTCATCCTGGTGCAGCGGCGCCTGGTGGCGGGCCTGGCCGGGGCGGTGAAGTCGTGATCCTGCCGCGCCCGGTGGTGTTCGCCCGCGGCGAGGGCGAGGTGCCGTTCGACGGCACGTTCCAGGTCACCCGGGAAGCCGGCCCCGCCGAGGGGTACCGGCTGTCCGTCTCGGCGGACGGCGTGCGGGTGCGGGCGTCCGACGACGCCGGCGAGTTCTACGCCCGGCAGACGTTGCGGCAGCTCAGCGGGCCGGCGGCGTTCCGGGCCGTGCCGCCGGGCGCGGTCACGCTGCCGGTGTGCGAGGTCGAGGACCACCCCCGGTTCGCGTGGCGCGGCGTGATGCTGGACGTGGCGCGGCACTTCCTGCCCAAGCACGACCTGCTGCGGTACGTCGACCTGCTGGCCGTGCACAAGCTGAACGTGCTGCACCTGCACCTGACCGACGACCAGGGCTGGCGGTTCGAGTCGCGCAGGTTCCCCCGGCTGCACGAGGTCGGCGGGTGGCGGCCCGACTCGCGGTTCGGCGACCGGCGGGCCGGCGGCATGGCCGGGCGGCCCCACGGCGGCTACTACACCCAGGACGACCTGCGGGAAGTCGTCGCGTACGCGGCGCAGCGGCAGATCACCGTGGTGCCGGAGATCGACGTGCCGGGGCACAGCCAGGCGGCCATCGCGGCGTACCCGGAGCTGGGCGCGTCCGGCGGCGGGGTGTGGACGGACTGGGGGATCAACCCGAACGTGCTGCGGGCCGACGAGCCCACCGTGGACTTCTACCGGCAGGTGTTCGACGAGCTGCTGGACGTGTTCCCGTCCGAGGTGATCGGGTTGGGCGGCGACGAGGCCGAGGGCGGTGACGGCCGGTTCGTCCGCCGGCTCGCCCAGCACCTGCACCAGCGCGGGCGGCGGCCGTTCGGCTGGGACGAGGTGCTCGGCGTCGGACCACTGCCGGCCCGCGCGATCGTCGCGTCGTGGCGCGGCGAGGAGCCCGGCCTGACCGCGTTGGACCGGGGCCACGACGTCGTGATGTGCCCGGAAGAGCACCTCTACCTGGACTACCGGCAGTCCGACCACCCCGACGAGCCGATCCCCGTCGGCACCGTCACCGCGGTCGAGGACGTCTACCGGTACGAGCCGGCGGCGGCGGACCGGGTGCTCGGGGCGCAGGCGAACCTGTGGACCGAGCACCTCGACTCGCCGCGGCGCCTCGACTACGCCGCGTTCCCCCGGTTGAGCGCGTTCGCCGAGGTCGTGTGGAGCCCCGCCGAGCGTGACGTGGCGGAGTTCCTGACCCGGCTGGCCGAGCACCACCTGCCGCGGCTCGACGCGCTCGGCGTCGAGTACCGCCCCCTCGACGGCCCCCGGCCGTGGCAGGTGCTCCCGGGCGTGCCCGGTCACCCGCGGTGATCAGTCCTCTTCGGGCATGAGGAGCCAGCAGGCGAGGTAGAGGACCGCGCCCGTGCCGAACCCGAAGAGGGTGGCGGCGACCAGCAGGATGCGGACCAGCGCCGCGTCCACGCCGAGGAGCTTGGCGACGCCGCCGCAGACGCCCGCGACCATCTTGTCGGTCCGGCTGCGGCGGAGCTTCTTGACCTTGGCGGTGGCTTCGGTGAGCACGTCGTTCGTCATGGCTCAAGAGTGCTCCGCCAGGCGTTTCCGGGCATCGGGGACGCACCCTGACTTCCCCCGGACCCCCGTTCTCAGGGTGTCACCAGGACCTTGCCCCTGAGGTCGCCGGCCTCGGCGCGGCGGTGCAGTCCGGGCAGGTCGGCGAGGCCGTGCCGCTCGGAGACGTCGATCCGCACCACGCCTCGGTCGACGAGGGCGACCAGCCCGGTGAGCTGGGCGGCGTCGAAGCGGGTGACGAAGTGGGCGTCGGGTGCGTCGCTCAGGGTCGCCGAGACGACGACGTCGCCCAACCGGGCCACTTCGGCGTCGGCGACGAGGTTGAGCACCACGTCGAACCGGCCGGTGGGGTGGTAGCCGACGACGTGGTCCGCGCCCAGGTCCCGCACGACGTCGGCGCTGCGCGGGGACGCGGTGGCGGTGACGTGCGCGCCCGCGTGCTTGGCCAGCTGCACGGCGAACCCGCCGATGCCGCCGCCCGCGCCGTTGACCAGGACCCGGTGGCCGGGCCGCACGCGCCCGTGCTCGACCACCATCTGCCACGCGGACAGGCCGGCCAGGGGCAGGGCGGCGGCGTCGGGCAGCGGGACGGTGCGGGGCGCGGGGACGAGGCGGTCCGGGGTGGTGACGGCGTACTCGGCGGCGGCGCCGTCGATCCAGCCGACCACCGGGTCGCCGTCGACCGTGCCGGCCACGTCCCAGCCGAGCGTGTGGGGCAGCGGGAGGGTGAACCGGCCTTGCCGCACGGCGACTTCCGTGGGGTTGAACGAGGTCGCGGCCACCTGGACCAGCACCTCACCCGCGCCGGGTCGTGGGATGGGGACGTCGTCGACGACGATCACGTGCGGGCCGCCGTGGGTGTGGACGCGTGCGCTTTTCACCGTGCCGACGGTATGAGGTCATCAGGAGACGATCCATGCCGCGGAATCCTGCGTGCATGTTCAATCGTCTTCCGTGGACGTGCTGAGCGACGTGGTCGCGGTGATGCGGACGGGCCGGCCCGTGGTCGCCCGGGTGGCGTGGGAGGCGCCGTGGGCGCAGCGGTTCGCGCCGGTGCCGGGCGCGTCCGGGTTCCAGGCGGTGCTGGAGGGCACGTGCTGGCTGCTGCGCGACGACGCCGACCCGGTCGAGCTGCGGGCAGGCGACGTCGTGTTCCTGCCCGACGGTCGGGGGCACGTGCTCGCGGACCACCCCACCACCCCCGTGACCGGGGAGGCGTGCGACCCGAACGCCCCGGACTTCGCCGTCGACCACCCCGCGCCCGCGCACCCGACCACCGTCACGCTGTGCGGCGCCTACGAGCTGCGGGACGTGCACCCGCTGCTGCGCGACCTGCCGGACACCGTGCTCGTGTCGGGCCCGGACCTGCGCGCCGCCGTCACCCTCCTGGCCGGCGAGCTCGACCACCCCCGCCTGGGCTCCGACGCCCTCGTCCCGGCCCTGCTCGACACGCTGCTGGTCTACCTGCTGCGCACCTGGTTCACCGGGTCCGACCGGACCACCGGCTGGGCCGCCGCGCTCACCGACCCGGTCATCGCCACCGCGTTGCGCCACCTGCACCGCGACCCCGCCCACCCGTGGACGGTCGCGGAACTGGCCGCGGCGTCCGGCCTGTCCCGCGCACCGTTCGCCAAGCGCTTCACCGCCCTGGTCGGCCGACCGCCGCTGACCTACCTGACGTGGTGGCGCATGACCACCGCCGCACGCCTGCTGAGGGACACGGACGCACCGCTGGCGACCATCGCGCGCCGGGTGGGGTACGCCTCGGAGTTCGCCTTCGCCGCCGCCTTCAAACGCGTCCACGGCACCGCCCCGGGCCGCTTCCGCCGCGCGCGGTAGCGCGCCGCCGTCCGCCGAGCAGCGGCAAGATGACAGGGTGACGCCTGAGGAGCTCGCCGCCGAACTGGACCGGGTCGGCTACCTGCCCGACCGGGGCATCGCGACCGCCGCCTACCTGGCCTGGCGCATGCACCGGCCGTTGTTCTGCGAGGGCGAGCCGGGCACCGGCAAGACGTCGCTGGCCGTCGCGCTCGCCCGAGCCCTCGACCTGCCGCTGATCCGGCTCCAGTGCCACGAGGGCATCGACGCCACCCAGGCCCTCTACGACTGGGACTTCCCCCGCCAGCTGCTGCACCTTCGGGCTCTCGAAGCCGCGGGCCCCGTCGACGCCGACCGAGCCGAGGCCTCCCTCTACACCCGCCGCTTCCTCCTCGCCCGCCCGCTGCTCCAAGCCCTCGAAGACGCGCCGTGCGTCCTGCTCGTGGACGAGGTGGACCGGGCCGACGACGAGTTCGAGGCGTTCCTGCTCGAAGTGCTCGGCGAGAACTCGGTGACGATCCCCGAACTGGGCCGCGTCACCGCCGAGACCCCGCCGCTGGTCGTCCTCACGTCCAACCGCACCAGGGAGGTGCACGACGCCCTCAAGCGCCGCTGCCTCTACCACTGGCTGGAACACCCCGACCTGGCCCGCGAGGTCGCCATCCTCCGCCGCCGGCTGCCGGGCGTCACCGAACGCCTCGCGCACCAGGTGGCGTCAGCCGTGCGGCGGTTGCGCGACCTGGACCTCCTCAAACCGCCGGGCGTCGCCGAGTCCCTGGACTGGGCGGAAGCCCTGCTCACCCTGGGCCGCACCGAACTGGACGCGGACACGGCCGCGACCACGCTCGGTGCCGTCCTCAAGTACCGCGAGGACGCCCAGCGGGCCCTGTCGAGCGGTGTCCTCGGCGCCGCGTCCGGGAGCACAATCGGGGGATGACGGGAGCCGGGGCGTCGACCGGGCTCGTGGGGTTCGCCCGCGCGCTGCGGCACGGCGGGGTGGCGTGCGGGCCCGAGAGGGTGCACGCGTTCGTCGCGGCGGTCGACCACCTCGACGTCGCCAGGCGCGAGGACGTGTACTGGGCCGGTCGCCTGACGTTGTGCGGCGAGCCCGACGACCTGCCCCGGTACGACGTGGCGTTCCAGGCCTGGTTCGGCGGGGTGCCGCCGGCGCCGCCGGGCAGGCGCGCCCGGCAGGGCAGCCACCTGGCCGCGCTCGGCGGCGGCACGATGAGGCGTGACCGGGCGGTGTCCGCGGTGAAGGTCGCGGCCAGCGAGGTGGAAGTGCTGCGGCGCAAGGACATCGCCTCCTTGCGTCCCGCCGAGAAGCGGCACTTGGACGAGTTGCTGGCAGTGCTCAAGCCGGTGCCGCCGACGCGGCGCGCGCTGCGCAGGACACCGGCACGGCGAGGGTCGATCGACCCCCGCCGCACGCTCAGGGACATGCTGGCCACCGGCGAGCCGACCCGGCCGCGCCGCCGCCGCCGCGCCACCCGCGCCCGCAAGGTCGTGCTGCTCGTCGACGTCTCCGGCTCGATGAAGCCCTACGCCGACGCCCTGCTCCGCTTCGCGCACGTCGTCGCCCGCCGCATGCCCGTCGAGGTCTGCACGCTCGGCACCCGCCTGACCCGCGTCACCCGCCAGCTGCGCCACCGCGACCCCGAGCAGGCACTCCGGGCCGCCGCCCGCGCCGTGCCCGATCACGAGGGCGGCACGCGGCTCGGCGAGACGCTCAAGGTGTTCCTCGACCGCTGGGGCCAGCGGGGCGCCGCCCGGGGCGCGGTCGTCGTCATCTGCTCGGACGGCTGGGAGCGCGGCGACCCGGCCCTGCTCGCCGACCAGGTCCGGCGGCTCGCGCGGCTCGCGCACAAGGTCGTCTGGGTCAACCCGCACGCCGGCCACGACGGGTACCGGCCGGTGCAGTCCGGCATCGTCGCCGCCCTCCCGCACCTGGACCGGCTGCTCGCCGGGCACAGCCTCGACACCCTGCAAGAACTGCTGGAGGAGGTCCGACTTGCGTGATGTCCTCGTCGAACTGGCCGAGCGCGTCGACCGGGGCGAGACGGTCGGCGTCGGCACGGTGGTCGCCACGTTCAGCTCCGCACCCCGCCCGCCCGGCGCCGCGATGCTCGTCGGCGCGGACGGCGCCGTCGTCGGCAGCGTCTCCGGCGGCTGCGTCGAAGGCGCGGTCTACGAGCTGGCCCAGGAGGTGGTGCACCACGGCCGGCCGGTGCTGCAGCGGTACGGCGTGACCGACGACGACGCGTTCGCGGTGGGCCTGACCTGCGGCGGGATCATCGACGTCTACGTCGAGCCGGTGAACCGGCACAACTTCCCCGAGCTGCCCGAGGTGCTGGAGGCGGTGCGGGCGCGGGAGCCGGTGGCGATCGCCACGGTCGTGGAACACCCGGAGTGGGTGGGTCGGCGGCTGGTCGTCCGGCCCGACCGCGCCACCGGCGACATCCCCTCGGCCAGGGCGGCGGACGCCGTCGCCGACGACGCCCGCGGCCTGCTCGCCGCCGGCCGCAGCGGCACCCTGCACTACGGGCCCGACGGGCAGCGGCGCGGCGAGGGCATGACGGTGTTCGTGAACTCCTTCGAGCCGCCGCCCCGGATGCTGGTGTTCGGCGCGATCGACTTCGCCGCCGCCGTGGCCAGGCTGGGGGCGTTCCTCGGCTACCGCGTCACGGTGTGCGACGCGCGCCCGGTGTTCGCCACGACGAGCCGGTTCCCCGAAGCAGACGAGGTGGTCGTCGACTGGCCGCACCGCTACCTCGCCGCGCAGGCCGACGCCGGGCAGCTCGACGAGCGCACGGTCGTCGCCGTCCTCACCCACGACCCGAAGTTCGACGTGCCGCTGCTGGAGGCCGCGCTGCGCCTCAAGCTCGGCTACGTCGGCGCGATGGGTTCCCGCCGCACGCACGACGACCGGCTGCGCCGGCTGCGCGAGGCGGGCCTGGCCGAGGACGAGCTGGCCAAGCTGGCGTCCCCGATCGGCCTCGACCTGGGCGCCCGCACGCCCGAGGAGACGGCGGTGTCGATCGCCGCGGAGATCATCGCCCTGCGCTGGGGCGGGGGAGGTGGGCGGCTGGCCCGTGGGGACGGCTCCATCCACAAGTGAGGGGGTTGTTTGACGCGGCAACAACGAGCAGGCTCAGTTGTGACCCCCATCACCACCACTCTTGGAGGGTTCATGCGGATCACGGTCACCGTCGACGGCGTGGCCTACAGCGACGAGGTGGAACCACGCACCTTGCTGGTCCACCACCTGCGCGAACGACTCGGCAAGACCGGCACGGTCGTGGGTTGCGACACCAGCAACTGCGGCGCGTGCACGGTGCACCTCGACGGGCGGAGCGTGAAGTCCTGCGCCGTCCTCGCGGTGCAGGCGAACGGCCGCGAGGTCACCACGGTCGAGGGCCTGGCCCGCGACGGCGAGCTGCACCCCGTGCAGCAGGCGTTCCACGAGAACCACGCGTTGCAGTGCGGTTTCTGCACCCCGGGCATGATCATGCAGGCCATCGACCTGCTCGAGGACAACCCCGACCCCGACGAGGACGAGGTGCGGCACGGCCTGGAGGGCAACCTCTGCCGCTGCACCGGCTACCAGAACATCGTCCGCGCCGTGCGCGACGCCGCGAGCCGGACCACCGCCGCCGGGGGTGCCGCGTGACCGCCACCGCCGAACCCGAAATCGGGAAATCCCGAAGGCGCAAGGAGGACGCCCGGCTGATCACCGGCGCGACCCGCTGGACCGACAACCTCCAGCTCACCGGGATGCTCCACATGGCGTTGCTGCGCAGCCCCGTGGCGCACGCCCGGATCACCTCCGTCGACGTCACCGAGGCCGTGAAGATGCCCGGTGTGCTGGTCGCGCTCACCGGTCGGGACCTGGCCGACGAGCAGGGCAGCCTGCCGTGCGCGTGGCCGATCACCGAGGACATGCTCGCGCCGCCCGCGCCGTCGCTGGCCGTCGACCGGGTCAACTTCGCCGGCGAGGCCGTCGCCCTGGTCGTGGCCCGCAGCGCGGCCGAGGCGCACGACGCGCTGTCCGCGATCGACGTCGACTACGAGGACCTGCCGGTCGTGCTCGACCTGGAGCGGGCGATCGGGGACGACGCCGACCTCGTCCACCCCGACCTGGGCACCAACAAGAGCGCCACCTGGGTGTTCGACTCCGCCGAGGCGGGCACCGGGTCCGACGTCGACCGGGCCGTCGCCGAGTCGGAGGTGGTCGTCGAGCGCACGTTCCGCCAGCAGCGGCTGATCCCGGCGTTCATGGAGCCCCGCTCGGTGGTGGTCGACGCGTCACCCGACTCGGTGACGATGTGGTCGTCCACGCAGGTGCCGCACATCCTGCGGTGGATGCTGTCGGTCGTGCTCGACATCCCGGAGCAGCAGATCCGGGTCATCGCGCCGGACGTCGGCGGCGGCTTCGGCGGCAAGCTCCAGGTCACGCCGGAGGAGGTGCTGACCCTGCTGGTCGCGCGCCGCCTCGGCAAGCCGGTCAAGTGGACCGAGTCGCGCACCGAGTCGATGCTGTCCGGCCACCACGGCCGCGACCAGTTGCAGCGCATCACGATCTCGGCCCGCCGCGACGGCACGGTCACCGGCCTGAAGGTGGACCTGCTCGCCGACATGGGCGCCTACCTGCGGCTGATCACGTCGGGCGTGCCGATCCTCGGCGCGTTCATGTTCAACGCCATCTACAAGTTCCCGGCCTACCGGTTCACCTGCACGAACGTGTTCACCACCAAGGTGCCGACCGACGCCTACCGCGGCGCGGGGCGGCCCGAGGCCACGTTCGCCATCGAGCGGATCATGGACGAGCTGGCCGCCGAGCTGGGCGTCGACCCGCTGGAGCTGCGCGAGCGGAACTGGATCAGGCACGAGGAGTTCCCGTTCACCACGGTCGCGGGCCTGACCTACGACTCGGGCCACTACGAGGCCGCCACCGCCCGCGCCAAGGAGCTGTTCGGGTACGACGCGCTGCGCGCCGAGCAGGCCGCGCGCCGCGCCGACGGCGACCCGGTGCAGCTGGGCATCGGCATCTCCACCTACACCGAGATGTGCGGGCTCGCGCCGTCACGGGTGCTCGGCGCGCTGCGGTACGCGGCGGGCGGCTGGGAGCACGCCGCGCTGCGGATGCTGCCCACCGGCAAGGTCGAGCTGATCACCGGCACCTCGCCGCACGGCCAGGGCCACGTGACGGCGTGGAGCCAGATCGTGGCCGACCGGCTCGGCGTGCCGTTCGAGGACGTCGAGGTGCTGCACGGCGACACGCGCGTCTCGCACCGCGGCATGGACAGCTACGGCTCGCGATCGCTGGCCGTCGGCGGCGTGGCCGTGGTGCTGGCCGCCGACAAGGTGCTGGCCAAGGCCCGCACGGTCGCCGCGCACCTGATGGAGGTCGCGGAGGACGACGTCGAGTTCACCGCCGGCACGTTCTCCGTGCGCGGCACGTCCACGACGATGGCCCTCGGCGACGTGGTGGTGGCGGCGCACGTCGCGCACAACCTGCCCGACGGCGTGGAACCCGGCCTGGACGCCGAGGCCACGTTCGACCCGGACGACTTCTCCTACCCGCACGGCACGCACCTGTGCGCGACCGAGGTCGACACGCGGACCGGCGCGGTGAAGATCCGCTCGTACGTGTGCGTGGACGACGTCGGCACGGTGGTCAACCCGATGATCGTGGAGGGCCAGGTGCACGGCGGCCTGGCGCAGGGCATCGCGCAGGCCCTGTACGAGGAGGCCGTGCACGACGAGAGCGGCACGCTCACCACCGCCACCCTCGCCGACTACCTGCTGCCGTCCGCGGTCGACCTGCCGCACTTCACCACCGACCGCACCGAGACGCCCGCGACCGGCAACCCGCTGGGCGTGAAGGGCGTCGGTGAGGCGGGCACCATCGCGTCCACGCCCGCCGTGGTCAACTCGGTGATCGACGCCGTGCGGCACCTGGGCGTGACCGACGTGGAGATGCCGTGCACCCCGATGCGGGTGTGGAAGGCGATCAACGGCCGCGGTGGGGGCGTGCCGACCACCCCGGGCGCGGGCGGCGGCCTCGGCTCCCTCGACTCGCGGTCCGCCGACGACCGGGGAGGTGCGGCATGATCCCGGCCGCGTTCGACTACGTCGCGCCCGCCACGGTGCAGGAGGCGGTGCGCGCCCTGACCGCCGGCGGCGAGGACGCCAAGGTGATGGCGGGCGGGCAGAGCCTCATCCCGGTGCTGCGGATGCGGCTGGCCGTGCCGACGGTGGTGGTCGACCTGTCCGGGCTCACCGAGCTGATCGGCGTGCACGACGACGGCGACTCGCTGCGCATCGGGGCCATGACCACGCACTACGAGGTGCAGCGCGACCCGCTGGTGCGCGAGCACGCGCGGCTGCTGCGCCTGGCCACGGACACCGTCGCCGACCCGCAGGTGCGGCACCGGGGCACGTTCGGCGGCTCGCTGGCCCACGCCGACCCGGCCGGCGACCTGCTCGCGCCCGCGCTGGCGCTGGACGCGGTGATGGTGTGCGTCGGCCCGGACGGCACGCGGGAGGTCCCGGCGGCGGAGTTCTTCGTCGACTACTTCACCACCGCCCTCGCGCCCGACGAGCTGCTCACCCACGTGAAGGTGCCCAAGCTGACCGGCTGGGGCGCGCACTACGAGAAGTTCAACCGCGTCGCGCAGGCGTGGTCGATCGTGGGGGTGGCCGCCGCGCTGCGGGTGGCCGACGGCCGGATCACCGACGCGCGGGTCGGCCTGACCAACATGGGCCCGACCCCCGTGCGGGCCCGCGGCGTGGAGGAGGCGCTGGTGGGGCAGCCCGCGACGGCCGAGGCGATCACGGCGGCGGCCACCCGCGCCGCCGAGGGGGCCGACCCGCCGACCGACGGCAACGCCGACGCCGAGTACCGGTCCCACCTGGCCCGCGTGCTCACCGAGCGGGCCGTGACGGCCGCGGTGGGCGCATGAAGCTCGAGCACCGGTTCACCGTCCCCGCGCCCGTGCCGGACGTGTGGGCGGCGCTGCTCGACCCGGAGAAGGTGGCGCCGTGCATGCCGGGCGCCACCCTCACCGGGGTCGACGGGCCGAAGTTCACCGGCACGGTCAAGGTCAAGCTCGGCCCCGTGACGCTGCTCTACAAGGGCGCCGGCGAGTTCACGTCCGTGGACGAACGGGTGCACGCGGCCGTGCTGAAGGCGTCCGGCAAGGACACCAGGGGCAACGGCACGGCGTCCGCCTCCGTGTCGGTGGCGCTGACGGCGGGCACGGCGGGCACCGAGGTGTCGGTGGTCACGGACCTGAACGTCACCGGCCGCCCGGCCCAGTTCGGCCGGGGTCTGATCAGCGAGGTCAGCGGCCGGCTCATCGGCGAGTTCGCGCAATGCCTGGCGACGCGCCTCGCGCCGGCGGAAGCTGAGGAGGTGACTGCTACGGAGACCGCCGCCAAGCCGCACCTGCGCGCCGTGCCGGACGAGCCGATCGACCTGGTCGGCACGGCGGGCGTGCCCGTGCTCAAACGGGTGCTGCCGGTGCTGGCCGGGCTGCTGGTGGTGGCGCTGCTGGTGCGCGGGCTCCGCGGGCGGCACCGCTGAACGCGCGCGGCGGGCGACCGGTCCTCGGCCTGGTCGCCTGCCTCGGCCTGCTCGCGGCCTGCACCGGCTCGCCGGTGGTGATCACGACCGCGCGCGCTCCCGCGTCGACCACCTCGTCGGTCGCGCCCGAGCCGCCGTCGTTCACGCTGGCCGCGGGCGGCGACATCCTGATCCACCCGGCGCTGACCGAGCAGGCCGACGCCGACGGCGCCCGGACCTTCGTGCCGCTGCTGGAGGGGCTGCGCGAGGCGATCGACGCCGACGTGTCGATCTGCCACCTGGAGACGCCGCTGTCCGCGCCCGGCGCGCCGACCTACGGCTACCCGGCGTTCAGCGCGCCGCCCGAGGTCGCGTCGGCGTTGAAGGAGATCGGCTACGACAGCTGCTCCACCTCGTCCAACCACACCCTCGACCGGGGCGCGCCGGCCATCAGGACCACGCTGGACGTGATGGACGCGGCCGGGCTCGAGCACACCGGCTCGTTCCGCTCGCCGGAGGAGGCCGCCACCCCGCTGCTGCTGGACGTGGGCGGGGTGAAGGTCGGGCACATCGCGTTCACCTACGGCTTCAACGGCATCCCGCTGCCGCAGCCGTGGATGGCGAACCAGCTCTCCGCGGAGGGCGTGCTGGCGGCGGCGCGCGCGGCGAAGGCGGCCGGCGCCGAGGTCGTGGTCGCCAGCCTGCACTGGGGCGACGAGTACCGGCACGAGGCGACGCCGCAGCAGCGGGAGATGGCCCGGGCCGTGCTCGCCGACCCGGCGGTGGACCTGATCATCGGCACGCACGTGCACGCCGTGCAGCCGATCGAGCAGATCGACGGCAAGTGGGTCGTCTACGGCATGGGCAACGAGGTGGCCCGCCACTCCGAGCCGCGCGGCATCACGGAGGAGGGCATCGTCACCCGGTTCAAGTTCGTGAAGGGCCCGTCAGGCTGGGCGGTGCGGGAGGCGTCCTACGTGCCGACCCTGGTCGAGTTCGGCCCCCCGATCCGGGTGGTCGACCTGACCCGCGTCCCACCCAACCCCCGCCGCACCGAAGCCCTCGCCCGCACGGACGGCGTCGTGCGCAGCCTGGGCGCCGCCATCACCCGCCCCTGACCGTCCCGATGACACGGTGACGCTCTGAAACCGTTGGGGTGACACGGAAAACCACTTGTCACCCACTCAGGTACAACCGGCCGGGATCGGGGTCCAGGACCACACGAACGCGTCCTTCTGTGCTGCACTCGACGGGCAGGACATTTCACGGGCAGCCACAGCGAACGAACGTCGTGACGCCCACTGTGGAGGGAGGCTCTCATGTCTGTTCACACCCTGGCCCGCACGGTCGCCGCACCGGCGGACGTCGAGCTGCTCGGCACCCTGGTCGCCGAGCCGGAGTCGGCGATCACCGACCCGCCGCTGCCCGCGCCGAACGCGGCCGGCGCGGTGCTGCTGGCCGCGCTCCTGCTCCTCTCGGCACCGGACCCGAAGGAGCCTCGCAAGTAGTCCCGGACGCTCGAAGCCCGAACGGAGCAGCGGCCGGTGGGAGGATCTGTGGACGCGTCGTCCTGTGCACGTGACGCCGCGAACCTGGCTGATCGGGTGCTCGGCGCACTGAGTGGAACCGGTGGAGTGGGTCTGGCCGACTTCCTCGACTCGTGCGCCGACCCGACAGCCGGGCTCGGCGCGGTCCGCTTGGTGGGTGCGGACGTCTTCCTGCCGCACGTGGTGCTGAACTGCCCGTTGACCGCGCGGGACGCGGAGGTGGTCGCCGCGTCCTTCGAGGTCTTCCCCCCGATCGCCGAACCGGCCGCGCCGGAGCAGCGGATCATGGCGTGGCACGACTGGTCCACCGCCCGGTTGCTGGCCGCCCTCACCGGCGACCGGGCCGTCACGGTGCCCGACGACGCGGCCGCCGTGCTGGGCTCGCCCGAGCGGTGGGCGGGCTGGTCGGTCGCGGTGGCCCAGCTGTCCTCCCTGGCGCACCCCGGTGCGACCGGACCCGTGGTGGACGCGGTCGCCGCCCAGCCCCTGGCCCTGTGCCGGGGCGTGCTGCGGACCGTGCTGCGCCGGGACTTCGGCACCGCGAGCCGCCTGACCCGGTGGGTCGCCCTCGTGCACGCCGCCGGCGTCCGGCTGCCGGTGGACCCGGTGACGCTGGTCGACCACGTCGCGCTGCGGGTCGGCTCGGAACCGCGCCGGCTGCTCGACCTGACCGTCGCCCGCCACCTGGTGGGTGCGGCATGACCACCGTCGTCCACGTCGCCCACGACGTCGCGGCGGGCGCGCTGGGCTGGTTGCACGCCAACCACGAGCTGGGCGCGTTCGAGGACGACGCCGCCATCGCCGACCTCAACGACCCCGACGAGGCGTACAAGCCGCTGTGCGAGCTGGGGCTGGCGTCGTCGCTGGTGCTGCGCGAGGGAGTGGCCGGCACGGCCGAGCAGCGGGCCGCGAGCGAACTGCTGGACTTCTCGTGGAAGCAGATGCACGAGGGCGACCTGCTCTACGAGCGCCAGCTGCGGCACGCGCTGCTCACCGACCCGCTGGAGACCTACGTCCACTACGCCCGGAGCGGGCTGCGCCACGAGGCACTGGAGCAGGTCCTCGCGCAGTGCTCGGTCGCGGACTCCATGACCGAAGTCCTCCCCAACCGCCGGCTGGCCGTGGCCAACGCCCACCGCGTCTTGGGTGTCCACCGGGACGACGACCTCGTGATGATGCTCCGGCAGACGTGGCTCGGCCGCACGCCGCAGCCCTGGGCGCTGGACTGGTACACCGCCTACTACATGACCCACACCGTCTTCCACCTCACCGACTGGGGCGCGCTGCCCGGGGACCTGCCGCCCGACGTGGTCGAGTACCTGGAGAACTGGCTGCCGGCGTGGATCGACGTGTGGGCCGAGGCCGAGCAGTGGGACCTGCTGGGCGAGCTGCTGATCGTGGGGGCGTGCCTGCCCGAGCCGCGGTGCGAGCGGGCGGAGTGGGAGCTGTTCGCGCGAGCCCAGCACGCTGACGGGTTCCTGCCCCGCGACTCCGGCCCCGTGGACGACGACCCGCGCAAGCGGTACCACGACCACCAGCACACCGCCGTGGTGGCCACGATCGCCGGGACGCTGACCCTGTCCCGGCTGTTCGGCACGTGAAGGACCTCGTCGCGCACCTGCCGGCCGCGGCGCCCGACGCCACGGCCGTGGCGGTCGCGCTCCGCCAGGGCGACCGGGAGGTGGTCCTGGTCGGCGGCACGACCGGTCGCGGCGGGCCGCGTCCCGTCACCGGGCACACCCGCTTCGAGCTGGGCTCGCTGACCAAGACGTTCACCGGCCTGCTGCTCGCCGAGATGGCCGGCCGGGGCGAGGTGCGCCTGACCGACCCCGTCCGGCGGCACCTGCCGGTGGGCGCGGCGCCGCACCTGGGCCGTGACGTCACCCTGGAGCGCCTGGCCACCCACACGTCCGGTCTGGCGCGCCTGCCACCGGGGCTGCTGTCGCGGGCGGTGCCGCGCTGGCGCACCAACCCCTACCGCGACTTCGACGCCGACGACTTCGCCGCCGCGCTGCGCCGCGCCCGGTCCCGGGCGCCCGGCCGCTACCGCTACTCGAACTTCGGCGGCGCGCTGCTGGGCGAGGCCCTGGCGGGTGCGGCGGGCCGGCCCTTCGCCGACCTGCTGGCCGAACGCGTGCTGCGCCCGCTGGGCCTGACCGACACGGACTGCACGCCGTCCGCGCAGGTCACCGGGCACCTGAGGGGGCGTCCCCGGCCGCCGTGGGAGATACCCGGCATGCCCGCCGCCGGTGCGCTGCGCTCGTCGGCGCTGGACCTGCTGCGCTACCTGACCGCCCACCTGCCGCCCTTCGCCGGGCCGCTGGGCCGGGCCGCCGCCGAAGTCGCCCGGCCGCGCGCGTCGGCGGGCGACCACGACGTGTGCCTGTTCTGGGACCTGCGCCGCCGAGCGGACCGCGAGCTGCTGGTCCACTCCGGCGGCACCCGCGGCTGCACCGCGTTCGCCGCTTTCAGCCCCACCACCTCGACCGCGTTCGCCGCCCTGGCCAACGCCGGGCCGACACCGGGCAGCACCTTCGTCCAACGCGCCTACGAAGCCGCCTGGGCACTGGTCGACCGCGCGGCGAACCGGACCGCCGAGCCCTGTCCCGTGCCGGACCTGCGGGCCACCTGACGGTCAGGTCAGGTTCCGGACCCGGTCCAGGCGGGCCAGCCAGCGGGCGGTGGTCTCGTCGTCGGCGGCGAACTCGGCGAAGCGGTCGGGTGCCGGCGGGTGCGCGGGCACGGGCAGGTAGCCGTTCACCGGCCGCGGGGAGTCGGTGGTCACGTCACCGTCCATCAACGACAACGTGGCCAGCCCGCACGCGAAGTCCAGCTCCGGCAGCGCGGCGGCCAGCGCCAACCCGGCGGCCATCCCGACCGACGTCTCCACCGCCGACGACACCACGCACGGCAACCCGCACGCCTCCGCCACCGCCAACGCCCGCCGCACACCGCCCAGCGGCGCGACCTTGATCACCGCGATGTCCGCCGCGCCGGCCACCGCCACCTTCAACGGGTCCTCCGCGCGCCGGATCGACTCGTCCGCCGCGATCCGCACGTCGACCCGCCGCCGCACCGCCGCCAGCTCCTCGATCGACCGGCACGGCTGCTCGACGTACTCCAAGCCCCCGGCCGCCCGTGCCAGCTCGCGGATCGCGGTGACGGCGGTGTCCACGTCCCACGCCATGTTCGCGTCCACCCGGATCGCCCCGGCCGGCCCGAGCGCGTCCCGCACCGCCTCGACGCGCGCCAGGTCGTCGGCGAGCGGCGTGCCCGGATCGGCCACCTTCACCTTCGCCGTGGCGCAGCCGGACGCCGCGACGACGGCGTGCGCGCGTTCGGGGGAGACGACGGGAACCGTGCAGTTCACCGGGATCTCGGACCGGACCGGCGCGGGCCACCCCTGCTCGGCGGCCTCCAGCGCGCACGCGAGCCACGGCGCGCACTCGTCGTCGGCGTAGTCGAGGAACGCGCAGAACTCGCCCCACCCGGCGGGCCCTTCCAGCAGCACGCCCTCGCGCACCGTGATGCCGCGGAACCGGGTGCGCATCGGGATCGAGTAGACCAGCACCACGCGACCCTAAGCGATGCCGTGCCGGTCCCGACGCTCGCCACGCTTATTGAAATTCGATAGGTTTCGAGTGATAATCGATGTGGTCATACCTCAGGAGGTCTCATGAAGTACGTGCTCCCCGTGCTGGTCCTCGCCCTCGGCCTCGCCGCCTTCGTGGCCGGGGGAGCCGACGACTCGCCGGGCCTGCAGCTGATCGGCGCCGTCATCGTCGTCGGCGCGATCGTGCTCGGCGTGCGGGCGGCCCGGCGGGCGGGCTGACCAGTGGAGCGGGTCCAGGGCGGCGACCCGGCGCAGGGCGCTGTGCGTCAGCTCCGGGTCCGACTCCTCCGCGACGATCCGCAACGCCGACTCGAACTGGTCGAGGCGGCGGTCCAGCTCGGCCAGCTCGCGGGTCGGCTCGGCGATCGCGGCGGCCAGGCCGGGGCGGTTCGTCTCGCGGTGCAGGGCGGCCCGCATCGGCAGGCTGTCGCGCAGCGCCACCAACGCGCGCCAGAGCAGTTGTTCCACCTGCGCGACCCGACGCGCGTCCAGGTCGCGCACGGCGTCGAAGTGGGCGCACAGGCGGCCGGCGCGGCGGCGTTGGGCGGAATCGGTGAACTGGTCGCAGTGCACGACGTCCCGCGCCTCGGCCGCCAGCACGACGTCCCACTCGACCACCCGCGCCCAGAACCGCTTCCGCTTCGCGGCCCGGCGGATCGCGTCGAGGTCGGCCTCCGGCCGCCACATCCACCAGCGGGGTAACGGCGCCACCCGGGTCACGTCAGCGGGCCCGCACGCCGACGACGGTGGAGACGCGCCACTGGAACTTCATCGGGGTCACCACTCCATTCATAGCCTTCCGGGCCCGGCCCGCACAATCCTCGGGCTCGTCCGCCCCGGCACGCAGTCGGGTCAGGGCGTCCCGGTACGTCATGACCTGAGCCGGGGTCGGCGAAGGTGGTCGAGCCCTTCCAGCGAGCGCTCGACCGTCTCCGCTCACCCGACCCGGCGCCGAGCGGCTCAGCCGACCTCGGGCAGCTTCGGTCCGAGCAGGTCGTCCGCGTCCACGATCTTGTAGGCGTAGCCCTGCTCCGCCAGGAACCGCTGCCGGTGCGCCGCGTAGTCGGTGTCCAGGGTGTCCCGCGACACGACCGAGTAGAAGTGCGCCTGGCGGCCGTCGCCCTTGGGGCGCAACAACCTCCCGAGCCGCTGCGCCTCTTCCTGCCGCGACCCGAACGTCCCCGACACCTGCACGGCCACCGACGCCTCGGGCAGGTCGATGGAGAAGTTCGCCACCTTCGACACCACCAGCGTCCGCAGCTCGCCCCGCCGGAACCGGTCGAACAGGGCCTCGCGCTCCTTGTTCTTCGTCGAACCCTGGATGATCGGCGCGTCCAACGCCTCGCCCAGCGACTCCAGCTGGTCCAGGTAGGCCCCGATCACCAACGTCGGCTCGTCGGGGTGCCGCTCCAGGATGGCCTTCACCACCGGCAGCTTCGTCCGGGCCGTGGAGCACAGCTTGTACCGCTCCTCCGGCTCGGCCGTGGCGTACTGGAGCCGCTCGTTGTCGGTCAACGTCACCCGCACCTCGACGCACTCGGCGGGCGCGATCCAGCCCTGCGCCTCGATGTCCCGCCACGGGACGTCGTACCGCTTCGGCCCGATCAGCGAGAACACGTCGCCCTCCTGGCCGTCCTCGCGCACCAGGGTCGCGGTCAGGCCGAGCCTGCGGCGCGACTGGAGGTCGGCGGTCATCCGGAACACCGGCGCGGGCAGCAGGTGCACCTCGTCGTAGACGATCAGGCCCCAGTCCCGCGAGTCGAACAGCTCCAGGTGCTTGTACTCGCCCTTCGACTTGCGGGTGATCACCTGGTAGGTCGCGATCGTGACCGGCCGGATCTCCTTGCGCTCGCCGGAGTACTCGCCGATCTCCTCCTCGGTCAACGAGGTCCGCGCGATCAGCTCCCGCTTCCACTGCCGACCGGCCACGGTGTTCGTGACCAGGATCAACGTGGTCGCGCCCGCCTCGGCCATGGCCGCCGCGCCGACCAGCGTCTTGCCCGCGCCGCACGGCAGCACGACCACGCCCGAGCCGCCCGCCCAGAACGCCTGCGCGGCCAGCCGCTGGTAGTCGCGCAGCTTCCAGCCGTCCTCGACCAGGTCGATCGGGTGGGCCTCGCCGTCGACGTACCCGGCCAGGTCCTCCGCCGGCCAGCCGACCTTGAGCAGCAGCTGCTTGAGCCGGCCGCGTTCGCTCGGGTGCACGACCACCGTGTCGTCGTCGACGCGCGCGCCGAGCATCGGCTTGACCTTCTTGTGCCGGAGCACCTCCTCCAGCACGGCGCGGTCGAGCGAGTTCAGCACCAGGCCGTGCACGGGGTGGTTGGCGAGCTGGAGCCGGCCGAACCGGCCCATCGTGTCGACCACGTCCACCAGCAACGGCTGCGGCACGGGGTAGCGGGAGAACCGGACCAGCGCGTCGACCACCTGCTCGGCGTCGTGGCCGGCGGCACGCGCGTTCCACAGCGCCAGCGGCGTGATGCGGTAGGTGTGGACGTGCTCGGGCGCGCGTTCGAGCTCGGCGAACGGCGCGATGGCGGTGCGCGCGTCGTCCGACAGCGGGTGCTCGACCTCCAGCAGCAAGGTCTTGTCCGACTGGACGATCAAAGGGCCGTCGGTCACGGGTGCGCGCTCCTGTCGCTTGGTGTACCTCAAGTGTGCATACCGCGTGCAAGTCGAGAGCGGACAGTACGCGGGCGCGCACGCAACGCTTACGGACTCGGTTCGGTAAAGCCGTGCACACCGAAGTGGTGCAGTCGATAGCGTCCCTGCGCCCCACCACGCGACCCTACGCGCGGACGTACGGGGCCCTCCCGGATGAACGAAGGTCCACATGAGCACGGACATGCCCGCGTCCGCACCGCAGTACCAGAACGGTCCGCAGTACCAGGGCGCCCCGCAGTACCAGAACGCCCCGCAGCCCCAGCAGGTTCCGCCGGCGCCGAAGAAGAAGGGGATCGTCGCGCGCATCCTCACCGCGATCATCGGTATCGCGGTGGCCGCTGTGGTCGTGTACGGCATCAACTACTTCACCAGCGACGCGGCCCAGTCCAAGGCCGGTGACTGCGCCAGCCTGACCGGCACCAACACCAAGCCGGACTACAAGGCCGTCGACTGCGGCTCGGCCGACGCCAACTACACCGTGGGCCAGGTGCTCGACTCCACCACGGCTAAGTGCGCCACCGAGTACTACGACGAGTACACCGAGACCGCCCGTCGCGGCCCGGACTCGAAGCTGTGCCTGGTGCCGAACCTGGTCGAGGGCAGCTGCTACGACCTGGAGAACACCACGCAGATGGGCTACCCGGCCGTCGACTGCGGCCAGTCCGGCACGTTCAAGCTGGTCAAGCTGGTCAAGGGCAGCGCCGACGAGAGCGCCTGCGCCGACGCCTCGCCGCTGACGTTCCCCGAGCCGAAGACGACCATGTGCTTCGCGCCGAACGAGTGAGAACCGCTCCACCTCGCGGGCACGCGGGCCCGTGACGACGCGGACCCGGGCGGATCGCCGGTGAACCGGCCGGGCCGCGAGCGGCTGATCCACCTCGCGGTGCGCGTGGCGCTACCTTCTGTGGCGTCACGCGCACCCGTCCAGCGAGGATGATCATGAGCAACGAGCCGAGTCGACCCGCCGACGACGACGTGCCGGCCGGGGCCGCGGGCGACCCCGCCGCGCGTCCCGACGTGCCACCCGCCGACGCCGACCGCATCGCGGCCTCGCGGGACGCCGCCGCGTCGGCCGAAGAGCGGGAGCTGTCCACCCCGGCGTCGTCCGGGCTGGGCACGGGCGCCGGCTCCGCCGAACCCGCCGGCGCCACCCCCGAGCCCGGCGCCGGCGCCAGGGAGCGCCCGGTGGCCGGCAACGAGCCCGTCACGCCCGCCGGCCCCACCGCGGTGCCCGGCGCCCGCCCGGCGCCCGCCGCGGACCCCGTCGAGCCCGCCTCCGCGGCGCCGGCGGTGAACGAGACCGGCACGTCCGGCGGCAGCGGCCGGAAGGTCCTCATCGGCGTGCTGGTCGTGCTGCTGATCGGCATCGTCGTCTACGGCGTGCGCTACCTCACCAGCGATCCCGCCAACGCGGAGGCCGGCGACTGCGTGAGCGTGTCCGCCGAGACCGACAACCGGGCCGAGGTCGACACCCTGGACTGCTCCGCCGACCAGGCGTCGTACAAGGTGGGCAAGGTCCTCGACGCGACCGACGCCACCTGCCCCGAGGACGGCCTCTACACCGAGATCGTGCCGGCGGGCGGCGTCGGCGACGGCTACAAGCTGTGCCTGCTGCCCAACATGGCCGAGGGCTCCTGCTACAAGCCCGACGAGGGCACCGGGTTCGTCAAGACCCAGTGCACCGGGCCGGAGACCATCAAGGTGACCAAGGTCATCGAGGGCTCGACCGACCTGGAGGCCTGTGCCGACGGCGCGGGCATGGCCTACCCGGAGCCGCCCGTCACGTACTGCCTGGCGCCCGCCGAGCTGTGACGTCCGTCGCCCTGACCTGACCACTGGCGGGTGAACCCGCTCAACCCGGCGCGCGACCGTGCCGATGCCCTGTTCCATGCGGAAGATCGGGTTGGGCATCGGGGCGGTCGCGGTCGTGGTGGCGGGCGCGTTCGCGTTCACCCTGCTCACCAGCGGGCCCGCGGGCACCGAGCCGGGCGTCTGCGCGCACATCGAGAAGGCCGAGAAGGGCGCGAAGTACCGGCCGATGGACTGCCGGGCCGCCGACGCCAACGTGCGGGTCGCCAAGGTCGTCGACGAGGCCTCGCAGTGCCCCACGGGCGGCGCGCCGTACACGATCTTCACCCGCGCCGACACGTTGTGCCTGATCCCCAACTTCCTGGAGGGGGCCTGCTACCAGGGCGACCGCGAGTCGGGGATGAAGAGGGTCGACTGCACGACCGCCGAGGCGATCCGGGTGACGAGCGCCGCCCGTGAGCCGGTGGAGTGCGCGAACGGGCAGAAGTTGACCTACGTCGAGCCCGTCGTCACGTTCTGCCTGGTCCGGGTGTCGGACAAGGGCTGAAATCGCTGCGCCCCCGAGGCGCGCGACGGTACGTTCCGCTCGTTGCACGTCGAGAGGAACGCCAGGTGACCACGCCACCCGACCAGCCGCCCCACGGCTACCCACCGCCCCAGCAGCCTGGCTGGGGGCCACCGTCGTCGCCGCAGGGCTTCCCGGCCCCACCGCCCGGCCTGCCGGACCCGCAGCAGCCGCCTCAGCCGCAGCCGGGCTACCCGCAGGTCCCCGGTGACCAGCAGCAGGGGCCCGGCTACCAGCCGATGCCCGGCTACCCGGGCCAGCCGCCCCAGTACGCGCAGCCCCAGTACCCCGAGCAGGCCCCGTACCCCGGTCAAGCCCAGTACCCCGGCCAGGCCCAGTACCCCGGCCAGGCCCAGTACCCCGGCCAGGCCCAGTACCCCGGCCAGGCCCAGTACCCCGGTCAAGCCCAGTACCCCGGCCAGACGCAGTACCCGGGCCAGCCCGGTCAGTTCGGTCAGCCGGGCCAGTTCGGTCAGCCGGGTCAGCCCGCCTACCCCCAGCAGTTCCCGCCCCCGCCCGCCAAGGGCACCTCGCGCGGCGCGAAAGCGCTGGTCGCGGTGGTGGTGCTGGGTGTCGTGGGCATCGTGGTCGCGGGCGTCATCGCCGGCCTCACCGGTCCCGCGGGAGCGGAGGAGGGCGACTGCATCAAGGTCGTCTCGGCCTCCGTGACCGACGCCGACGTCGAGAAGATCGAGTGCTCCTCGGCCGAGGCGGCCTTCAAGGTCGCCGCCAAGCTGGACAGCAGCGCCGACTCCTGCCCGGACGGCGACTACGCCGAGTACTCCGACAGTGGCGGACGGCGCAGCAACGGCTTCAAGCTGTGCCTGATGCTCAACGCCGCCGAGGGCGACTGCTTCAAGGAGGAGTCCTCGATTGCCGCCGCCAAAACGACCAAGGTGACCTGCGATTCGAGCGCCTCGTACAAGGTGGGCAAGGTCGTGACGGGTCGAGCGGACGAGAACGAGTGCGAGAGTGGCGACACCGTGACCGTTTACTCACAGCCCGCGACGACGATCTGCTTGACGCAAGCCTGATCACGACAGCGCCGAGACGCGGCCGTCGCCGGATCGAGTTCCAACCGACGCGGAAAATCAAAGAAAAAGGGGGCCTTCCGCAATGGGAAGGCCCCCTAACGCACGGGATTTCGCTGACCGTGTGTCAGTTGGTGGTTCCAGGCGGCAACAACCCGCCGACGTCCAAGCGCTCGGGCAGCACCTCTTCGGTGTCCATCATGTCGGCGACGCGCTGCAACCGGACCGGGTTCAGCGACAGCGGGAACGTGCCCACCGACACCAGCGCCGCGGTCTGCTGGTCGACGTCCATGTAGCCGGTCAGCGCGTTCTGCACGGACAGCTTGTCGTTGGACGCCGCCTCCTGCGCGTCCCGCAGGACCTGCCGGAACAGGGCCAGCGTGCGCGGGTTGCCGTCGGCGAACTTCTTGCTCGACGCGTACCCGGACATGGGGAAGTCCTTGGTCGGGCCGACGGCCGTGTCGGTGAGGATGCGCGCGCCGGCGCCGGCCTGGGCCTGGGTGATGTACGGCTCGGTCATCCACGCCGCGTCGACCTGCTTGGCCTGCATCGCGGTGACCATCTGCTCGAACGGCATCTCGGACAGCCTGATCCGCTGCTTCTCCACGCCCGCCGTCTTGAGCACGGCCTTCGTGGTCAGCGCGCCGACGTCGCCGACGGACGGCACGGCGATGCGCGGGTTGGCGAGCTTGCCGGGGCTGTCGTAGTCCGGGTCGAGGGTGACGAGCGCCATGGTGTTCGCGCCCGCCTGGTACGCCTCGCCCTGCAGCTGGAGCGGGGTCTGCTCGGCGTAGCTGCGGAACAGCGTGACGTGCGTCGCCCAGGTCAGGTCGAGCGTGGTGTCGAGCTGCTTGATGCCCTCGACCTCGTTGTTCAACGGCACCAGCTGCACCTGCAGCCCGGCCTTCTCGAACAACTTGTTGTTGAACGCCAGGCGCAGCGGCGCCACGTCCACCACCGGCAGCACACCGATGCGCAGTGTGTTGCGTTCCACGTCGGGGCGGCTGTTCCCGTCGGTGCCGGGGATCAGTCCGCACGCCGTCAAGGTGGCGGCACAAGCGAACAACGCTGCCGCACGTCGCAGAACACGCGCTGGGGTAGGCATGGCACCTCTCGCCGGGATGACCTCGAGAGCGGGGTCTTTTTGATCAACGAATTTGTCGACGCACTTGTCGATGCCCGGGATGGTAACCACCCAGAGGTATGAAACGACAGCCCTGCTCCGATACGGTGAGTGCTTCCGGAGTCTTCCCCGGGGCTGGGGACGAGCACTACGCTCCCCGGCTGGTGGCACAGGTCGTCGCAGACCGTCGTGTCCCCGCGCGGGGTGGGGGTGACTAGCCGGCACCACCGCTCCTGTGCTGCAATTCGGCCCGAATTCGAGTCCATGCTTCGGTCCGCGGGGGAGAGGCCGGAACCACTGCTGCCGGAAGAGGAAGCCCAGGGTGGCCCGTCGAGAGAGAGGTCCCAGCCAGTCAGGCGTGGGGTTTACACCGCGCTCCGAAAGGCCCGGAACGGGTGACGGACTGACTGCGCTGAGTGATGGAACGGTGACCGAGCAAACGGGGCCGACGAAGACCGGTGCGACCACGGCCGGCCGGGCCGGCTCGGCTCGCACGGCCGGCTGGCGCCTGCGCAACTGGCGGCTGCCCACCAAGCTGACGGCCGTCCTGCTGATCCCGACCATCGCCGCGGTGGCACTCGGCGGCCTGCGCGTGAACTCCGACCTCGCCGACGCGGCCGACCTCAACAGGCTCGCGAACCAGATCCAGCTGGAGTCGGCGGTCGCCGACCTGGTGCAGCAGCTGCAACGCGAACGCGACCTGAGCGCGAGCCACGTGGCGTCCGGCAAAGAGCTCGACCGCGTGGTGCTCGACCGGCAGCTGCGCCGCGTCGAGGACACCGTGCAGGCCCTCAACGCCAAGATCGTGGACCTCAGCGCCGACCTCGACGACGAGGTGGTGACCCGGTTCCGCCGGGCGTCCAGCCAGCTCAACCGGCTCAACAGCCTCCGCAACGCGGTCCGCGAGACGCAGTACCCGTCCGAGGCCGTGATGCGCACCTACTCCGAGTCCGTGGAGAGCCTCCTCGACCTCGGCGAGCAGGCCATCGCGGGCATCAACGAGCCCGAGCTGGTGCGGCTGCACCTGGCGACCAACGCGATCGCCCGCATCAAGGAGCAGGAGTCGCGCAAGCGCGGCATCATGCTCGACGTCTTCCAGGGCGGCGTGTTCGGCCCGGGCCAGGAGCGCCAGCTGCTGGCCGCGAACGCCGAGCTGGACGCGGCCCGCAACGACTTCCGCAAGTCCGCGACCGCCGACCAGGCCAAGATCTACGACGACACCGTCACGGGTCTGATCGTCGACACCGCGAACGACATGCAGGAGACGGCGCTGAACCTGGCCGCCGCCGGCAAGCCCATGACGTCGCTGCGCCCGGAGAAGTGGGACATCGCGTCCACGCTGACCGTGAACCTCACCCGGGACGTGGAGAACCTGCTGCTGGAGCAGCTGCAGAACCGGACCGACGAGCTGACGGGCGTGGCGCGCGCCGCCGCGTTCCGCGACTCCGGCATCGTGCTGGGCGCGTTGCTGCTGGCCCTGGTCATGGCGCTGTTCGTGGCCCGCTCGATCCTCAACCCGCTGCGCACGCTGCGCCGCACCGCGCTCGCGGTCGCCGACCGCGGCCTGCCCGAGGCGGTCAACCGGATCCTCGCCGACCCGAACCCGCAGGAAGCGGCGAAGACGGCCATCGCGCCGGTGCCGATCACCACCCGCGAAGAGGTCGGCCAGGTGGCGCGGGCGTTCGACGCGGTGCACGGCGAGGCCGTGCGGCTGGCCGCCGAGCAGGCCCTGCTGCGCGACAACGTCAACTCGATGTTCGTCAACCTGTCCCGCCGCTCGCAGGCGCTGGTCGAGCGCCAGCTGAACCTGATCGACCGGCTGGAGCAGGACGAGCAGGACCCCGACCAGCTGGCCAGCCTGTTCGAGCTGGACCACCTCGCCACCCGCATGCGGCGCAACAGCGAGAACCTGCTGGTGCTGTCCGGCACGGACCTGTCCCGGCGGCTGACCCGCCCGGTCCCGGCGGCCGAGGTGCTCGGCGCAGCGGTGTCCGAGGTCGAGCAGTACGCCCGCGTGCAGGTCGGCCAGACCCCGGAGCTCACCGTCCAGGGCCGCGCGGTCAACGACCTCGTGCACCTGATCGCGGAGCTGCTGGACAACGCGACGGCGTTCTCCGACCCGGTGACGAAGGTCACCGTGCGCACCGCCCGCACCCGCAAGGGCGAGCTGGCGATCGAGATCCAGGACCGCGGCGTCGGCATGGGCGAGCAGGAGATCACCGACGCCAACGAGCGGCTGGCCGACCCGCCGGACGTGGACGTCGCGGTGTCCCGCCGGATGGGCCTGTACGTGGTCGCGCGGCTGGCCAAGCGGCACGACATCAAGGTGCGCCTGCGGTCCAACGAGGACATCGAGGGCGGCACCACCGCGCTCGTGCTCGTGCCGGACACGCTGGTCGCCTCGCCGGGCGCGATGGGCTCCCCGATGGGCGCCGAGCCCGCCGCGGCGTTCGGCGACTCCGGTTTCGGCGACGCCAACGCCAACGGCTTCGGCGATGGCGCCGGGTTCGGCGAGTCCGGGTTCGGGACGACGGCGCAGCGCGCGTCCGGCATCGCCGGCGCGTTCGGCACCGGCACCATGTCCCGCCTGGACGACGACGCGAGCTTCCCGAGCATCCCGCGGGTGGAGGACGAGCCCGCGTTCCCGGTGAGCTTCGTGCAGGGCCAG
This sequence comes from Saccharothrix sp. 6-C, assembly GCF_016695385.1. Lineage (NCBI taxonomy): Bacteria > Bacillati > Actinomycetota > Actinomycetes > Pseudonocardiales > Pseudonocardiaceae > Saccharothrix > Saccharothrix sp. 6-C. Next base: position 8,938,201 of record NZ_CP064192.1, read on the forward strand.
GGCGAGCAGGACCCGGCCCGCGTGCCCGCCTTCGGCGAGACGCCGACGTTCGGGCAGGCGCCCGCGGAGACCTCCGCCGAGGTGTCGCAGCCGTGGCTGCGGACGGCCGACGAGCGCGACGTGGACGACCGGGAGCCGGTGGGCTCGTTCGGCGAACCGACCCTGTTCACCGCCTACGAGGACCGCTCCGAGCACGACTCGGACTACGAGCACGGCTTCGAGACCACCCAGTTCGCGCCGCTGGACAGCGGCTTCCTCGTCGAGCCCGAGCCCGAGCCCGAGCCGGAGCCCGAACCGGCGCACGTGCCGGAACCGGAGCCCGCGCACCGCAACGGCTCCGCACCGCGGGTCGCGCCCGCGGCCAGGGAGGTCGACCGCGACTTGGACGCGCCGACCGAGCGGCTGCCGATCTACGAGGCGGTCCTCTCGCAGTGGTTCCAGGCCGTGGGCAGCGAGACGTCGGCGGCGACCGCGCAGGCGGTGCCACCGGCGCCGGCCGAGCCGGAACCGGCCGTGCCCGTCGGTTCGGCGCTGCCGACCCGCCGGCCGCGCCCGATCCCGCCGGTCGCGCCGACCACGTCCGCGGACCCGCTGCCGCCGCGCGGCGGCCTGCTCGACACGGGCCACAACGCCCAGCCCAAGCACGAGTCGGACGGCGGTTCGGCGCCCCAGCGGGGCGAGACGACGTCCGGTCGCGCCGAGGGCACTAGTCTGACCGAGGGCGGGCTGCCCAAGCGGCAGCCCGGATCGCCCACCAACCTGCCCAAGCGCGCCGCGGAGGTGTCCCGCGTGACCGAGCCGGAACCGGTCGCCGAACCCGAGCCGGCCGCACCCGCCGCCGAGTCGGTGTGGGAGTCCCCCGCCGACGAGGGTTGGCAGGCGGCACAGGCCTTGCTGAACAAGGCACCCGAGACCACGACACAGGCGGGGTTGCCCAAGCGGGTGCCCAAGGCTCAGCTTGTGCCGGGATCCGCCGCACCGAAGCCGTCGGCCTCGGAGCGGCAACCGCAGCGGCCCCCGCTGCCACCACGATCGGCTGACGCGATCCGTGGACGCATGTCGAGTCTTCAGCAGGGCGTCCATCGAGGGCGACACGCTTTGATCGACGCTTACGCTGGTGACATGTCGAGCCGGCAAGACGAGGAGCAGGAGTGACGACCGCAGCTCAGCCAGGCAGCTTTGGTTGGCTTATCACCGACTTCGTGCGCCGGGTTCCCGGTGTGGCACATTCCGTGGTCGTGTCGGCGGACGGGCTATTGCTCGCCGGCTCGCAGGGTCTGCCCCGCGACCGCGCCGAACAGCTGTCCGCCGTGGCATCCGGGCTCGTGAGCCTCACCGCGGGCGCGGCACGGTGCTTCGAGGCGGGCACGGTCAACCAGACCGTGGTCGAGATGGAACGGGGCTACCTGTTCCTGATGTCGATCAGCGACGGGTCGTGCCTCGCGGTGCTCGCGGCCCCGAACTGCGACATCGGCCTCGTCGCGTACGAGATGACGTTGCTGGTCGAGCGCGTGGGCCAACAGCTGACCCCGGAGCTGCGCGCGCAGCTCCAGGGCGTGGTTCGGCGGTAGATCCTCATGAGATCGTGGGGGTGAAGGTAAATGGCTGAACGATCTGGCGCCGGCGGCCGACGCTTCGGTAGGAACTTCGACTACCAGGAGTGGGCGGTCGGCGGCTTCCGATTCGCTGAGCCGGATGCCGACCTCGCACAGGACGAGGAAGCCGAGGACGCACCCAACTCGTGGCGAGGCCGCCGGGCGGAGCAGGCGCAGCGGCCACGGGTCGAAGGCACAGGGCAGGGGCAAGGCGATATGTCTCAGCGTGAGGTTGACGACTCGTCGTACGACTACGACGACGTTCCCAACCGGTTCGACATCGACGGGTACGGCAGCGGCCTGTTCGGCGGCCCGGGAGCCGATCTGTTCGGCGCCCACGGCCTGCCGGACAGCGTGCCGGAACAGGTGCCGTACGCGACCGGTCCGCAGCCGGTCGTGCGGCGCGAGGAGAACCCCGCCGCGGAGTCCGGGTCGCTGGTCCGCCCGTACACCCGGACCGGTGGCCGGACCCGGCCCGACTACGACCTCGCGATCGAGGCGCTGGTGTCCACCAGCGAACGCGGTCTCGAACGCGACGCGGCGGTGCTCCCCGAACACCGGTCGATCTGCGGGCTGTGCACCGACACCAGGTCGGTGGCCGAGATCGCCGCCCACCTCCGGCTACCGCTCGGCGTGGCCCGGGTGCTGATCGGCGACATGGCGAGCATGGGTTTGGTTTTGATTCATCAGGGCGGCTTGATCACCGGGGACAAGCCGTCCATTGATTTCCTTGAGAGGGTGCTCAGTGGGCTTCGCAGGCTCTAGCCCCAACGCGGCCGAAGGCGAACGGAAGCCGACGACCTCCGCGAAGATCGTGGTGGCCGGTGGCTTCGGCGTGGGCAAGACTACGTTCGTCGGTTCCGTGTCGGAGATCGTTCCGCTGACCACCGAAGCGGTGATGACCGAGGCCAGCGCCGGGGTCGACGACCTCTCGGCGACGCCGAACAAGGTCACCACGACGGTGGCCATGGACTTCGGTCGGGTGTCGCTCGACCAGGATCTGATCCTGTACCTGTTCGGCACACCCGGCCAGCACCGGTTCTGGTTCATGTGGGACGACCTGGTGCGCGGCGCGATCGGCGCGATCGTGCTGGTGGACACACGGCGGTTGGCGGACGCGTTCGCCTCCATCGACTTCTTCGACGACCGGCAGTTGCCGTACGTGGTCGGGGTCAACTGCTTCGACGGCCTGCTGCACCACCGCATCGAGGACGTCCGCGAAGCGCTCACGATCGACCAGTCCGTGCCGATAGTGACTTGCGACGCGCGCAACCGGCAGTCGACCAAGCAGACGCTGATCACGTTGGTCGAGCACGCCATGCGCCAGTGGATGTCGGTGCGCGCGGGCTGATCGACCTCCGGGTCGGGCCGCGCGCGTGCTGATCAGACGGCTTTCGCGCCGTAGGGCGGTCTCCTCCGGGGGCCGCCCTTCGACGTGCCCGACGGCCGTCGGCTCCGGGGCCGAAGGGGCGGTCTCCTCGTAGGAGGCCGCCCTTCGACTTGCCCGAGCGGGTGGGGGTGGCCCGGCCGTTCGACGCGCGGGTGGTGCGCGGGCGTCGCGATTCGACGCTAAGGGGTTCCGGGATCACCGTTCAGGTGATCATCGGCGCCGAACGGGGGATTACGCGCCGTCGTCCTCGACCAGGGCGGCGGAGGTGATGCGGTGCAGGGGGAAGCGGCGGACCTCGCCGTAGCTGACGTCGACGCCTTCCAGCACGCCACCGCCCACGACCTGCGGGGTGATCACGCGGCGGGCGGCGGTGCCGTGGCCGTCCACGAAGTCGACCAGGACGCTGCGCCCCTCCCGGGCCGCGCGTTGCAGCAACGCGAGCGTGGCCGACGGTCCCGCGCCCAGGTGACCCGGCACCGACACCCGCGCACCGCCGGTGGTCGTCGCGGCGCGGTCGCCCGCCCGCACGAGCAGCACCAGCTCGCCCAGCTGCTCGTCCGACGGCACGCTCGGCTGCACGGGCCTGCGCCGCCCCTTGCCCGCGATCCGCCGACCACCGGCCCGCAGGTCCAGCACGTGACCGTCCGGCCCCTCGGCGGCGGGCGCGAACCCGGCGTCGCGCAACCCGTCGAGCACCTCGGCCAGCGGCAGCGGGCTGACCACGACGGTCGGCGCGATCTTGCGCAGCGCCAGCCGCTCGGCCGCCGCGTGCGACATCACCTCGGTGACCAGCACGGGGTCGTCGCAGCGCAGGAACGACCCGGCCGCGCCGCCCCGCAACCGGCCGTGCCTGCGGGCCGCGTCGTCGATCAGGTACGTCAACGACTGCGGCACCGGTGTGCGCGACCGGGACCGGAACAGCTCGTGCAGCTCGGCGGCGCTGCGCCCGGCGTCGAACGCGCGCCGCACCGAGCCTTCCCGCACCCGGTAGACCGTGGCGCTGCCGGCCGACTCGACGTCCGCGACCAGCGCGATCTCGTCGGCCAGCTCAGGGTCCAGCCGGCCGGGCGCGACGACGGTCAGGTCGGCCTGCACCAGCACGTGGTCGACCGGCGCCGGCAACGCGTCGCCCAGCCGCTTCGCCGCCGCCCCGGGCCCTTCGACCAGCAGCGTGCGGCCCTGCGCGGTGATCGCGTTGTGCGCGAGGACGCCGACCCGCGTGCCCTCGTCGACGGTCCAGCGCACCAGCTCGTCGCGCAGCCGCCCGCCACGTCGGGGCGCGCGCCACGCCAGCACGGCGGCCAGCTCGTCCGGGTCGATCACGGCGGTGCCCGGCTCCAGGGCGGCCAGAGCTTCGAGGATGCGCTTGCGGTCGCGTGGCGCGCCCGGCCGGTTCAGCTCCGGCGCCAGCGGGTTGAGCAGCCGGTCGCGCTCGTCGCGCTGCCCGATCAGGCCCGGCAGGCGGGGCAGGTCGAGCCACGCCTGGGCCAGCGTCGCCCACCGGTGCTCGGGCGCGGCGACCAGCCACGCGTCGGTCTGCGTGGTCGGCACCCACTCGGGTTCGACGCCTTCGGTGTCGGCGACCAGGCCCGCGTTGACGACCAGCTCGACCAGCAGCGCGGCCCGCCGCTCGTCCACGTCGAGGTCCTTGGCGAGCTTGCGCAGCTCCCGCACGCCGACGCCGCCCGACCGCAGCACCGCCGGCGGGTCCTCCGACCAGCTCTTGAGCAGCGTCTCGACGTGCCGGGACAGCTCCAACGCCTCGCCGCCGCCGGTGTGGTCGACGTCGGAGGGGTCGCGGCGGAACGTGGTGAGCGGCGGCTCGGTGGTCCGGATCGCGCCGAGCGGGTGCTCGCCCCGGACCTTCAGGCCGATCTCGCGGGGCAGCTCGACGGTCTGCGCGTCGCGCCGGACCAGCAGGCCGCGGGCGAGGAGCTTCTGGATCGGCGTCCGGGCGTTGGCGAGGGAGACGACGTGCGCGGCGTCCTTGGTCTGGCCGACCGGCGGACCGGCGGCGAGGGTCTGCAGGACCCGGAGTTCGTCGGGGTCGAGGTCGGCCAGGTCGGCGGTGGCCAGGCGCGGCACCGAGCGGCCGAGGCCGCCGGGGAACGGGTTGACCGCGTCGCGGGTGGCCGGCGGGGTGCTCAGCGCGTGGTCGCCGCCCCACAGCAGGGCACGGGCGCGCAGCGTGCCGAGGGGCCCGCTGATGTCCGTCGGGCCGAACAGCTCCTGCAGGGCGGTCCGGCCGACCGGCGCGAGGTCGGCGTCGAGCACGAGCAGCGCTTCGAGGACGGTCAGCGTCAGCGTGTCGAGGTCTTCGCAGGCCCGCGCCACGGAAGCCCGCGACCCGATGCGGGTGGCGAGCACGGTCGTGTCCGCCGGTGGGGGCGTGGCCAGGTCCGGCCGGGCGCGCAGCAGAGCCACGAGCGCGGAGTCGTCCTGCGCCCGCAGCCACTCGGCGAGGGTCGTGCCGGACATCCTCACCACGGTATATGCCGACCGCCGGGGCCCGTCGTGCGACTCCGGTTCACGTCGGCGGCGCGACCGCCCGGCCGGGGCCGGCGGTCGCCCGCGAGCCGACGGCTAGAGCCACCACTTCCAGTTCTCGGCGGGGTTGCCGGCGCAGTACCAGATTTCGGTGGGCGTGCCCGGGGTGGTGCCGAATCCGGCCACGCTGAGGCACAAACCGGATTGCTTGTGCATCAGGGTGGCCCCGTTGAAGGACCAGAGCGCGACCTTCGGGTTGCACGCCCACAGTTCCGTCGGCGTGCCCGCCAGGACGCCGTAGCCCACCGTGTTCAAGCACAATCCGGAGTTCGGGTTGTAGAGCTGCCCGCTGCTGTTCAGTTCCCACAATTCGGCCGGTTGGTCGAGGCAGTTCCAGATTTCCGTCCGGGAGCTCGGCTCGCTGCCGAAGCCCTTCACGTTGAGGCACAGCCCCGAATTGGGGTTCAGCAGGTGGGCCTTGCCCGGCGGCGCGGGGGACGTGGTGGTCACGGGTGTGGTGGGGAGGGGTGTGGCGGAAGCGGGCGCGCTGGCGGCGGCAACAGGCCCGGTGGCGGCGGGTGCGGTGGCGGCGGTGCCGACCGCGGTGAGCGCGATGGCGCACAGCGCCACGAGCGAAGAGGCCGCGCGAATGGTGAAGGAACGGATTCTCACGACAGTTCCCTTCCGTTTCGCCGGTCAATGCCGGCGGCAGGGTTGCACGGAATTGGGTGACTATTTCGCGGCGGCACCTCGAAGCTTACCGGCGGTGAAGCGGGGGCGGCAAGGTTCCTTTCGCCGGCCCGGCCTTGCCGATCGGTCGCGATTGCTGCACCTTTCGGCTCAACGGCGCGTGGTCGTCGCGAAATAGATTAACCGGGACCGCGAAAATCGGGACGCGGCCGGCGGGGCGGGAAGCTCACCCGAGGCGGTCGCCCGGTGTCGTGGTCGGCTCCGCCGGCCAGGAGTCGCGCCCCGCCAGGTGGAGGACCAGGGCCGCGATGTTCCACGCGTCGTCCGCGCCCGAGTGGTGCCTGCCCTCCAGCGGCAGGCCGGCGACCTCCAGGGCCTGCGCCATGCCCGGCCGCTTGCGCAGCCCGTGCGCCCCGGTGAACACCAGCTTCGCGTTCCAGTGCCGCCGCCCGAACGGGTAGGGCACGCCGGTCGCCCGGCACTGCCGCGAGAACTGCTTGCGGTCGTAGTCGCCCCAGCTCGCCCACGGCCTCGAACCGGCCTGGTGCTCGACGGCCAGCTGCCGGCACGCCTCGGCGAAGTCGACGCCCGCGTCCACCTCCGCCTGCGTCAGGCCGGTCAGCCCGGTGCAGAACGGGCTGACCGACGAGCGCCGCGGCCGGACCAGGACCCGGTGCTTGCCGACCCGTTCGCCCGACGCCAGGTCGACCGTCGTCAGGCCGATCTCGATGATCTCGGAGACCTGTCCGGGGGGTGGGTCGCCCGCCCAGCACGTGGCCTCGATGTCGACCACGTTGAGCAGTGCCGTCGTGTCGCTCACCGGCACGAGGGTAGGGATCACACCCGTGACGTGGCTCTCGCTTTTCCCGGCCGGGCACCCCGCGTCGCCACCAGGGCCGATGAGGCACACTTGTCGCGACGAAGGCACGACCGAGGAGGAACCGTGGCCAAGGCCCGCCCCGAGCGCATCGACCCGCACTGGCCGGAGCCGCCCGCCGACGGCAAGTACGCGGTGTCCGAGCTGGCCAGCGACATGCAGGGTGCGATGTCCCCGTTCGGCACGGTGACCTTCCCGCTGCCCGTCGAGGAGCTGGGCTACCACCACCCCGTGACGGAGATCAACCGCTAGCACGGGCGCGCGCGGCCGTCGAGCCGCGCGCGTTCCGTATTTCCGCCCGGACTACGCTCGATCCCTCTTGAGCTGTGCTGTTCTGGGAGGTTCGATGCCGGTCCCCGGCCCTGGTTACTCGATCACCGTCCGGCTGGAGGCCCCGCCGTCGGCGTCGGCCGCCGGCGACCTGACCTCGGCCGTCGGCCGGGCGGGCGGCGTGATCACCGCGTTCGACGTCGTCGAGTCGCACACGGACCGGGTGATCGTCGACCTCACCTGCAACGCGCTGTCGGCCAACCACGCCAAGGACATCACCGACACCCTGGAGCTGCTGCCCGGGATCGTGGTCCGCAAGGTGTCCGACCGGACGTTCCTGGTCCACCTCGGCGGCAAGATCGAGATCTCGTCCAAGGTGCCGCTGCGCAACCGCGACGACCTCTCCCGCGCCTACACGCCCGGCGTCGCCCGCGTCTGCATGGCCATCGCGGAGAACCCGGACGACGCCCGCCGCCTCACCATCAAGCGCAACACGGTCGCCGTGGTCACCGACGGCTCGGCCGTGCTCGGCCTGGGCAACATCGGCCCGGCCGCCGCGCTGCCCGTGATGGAGGGCAAGGCGGCGCTGTTCAAGAAGTTCGCGGGCGTCGACGCCTGGCCGGTCTGCCTGGACACCCAGGACACCGAGGAGATCATCCGCGCGGTCGAGCTGATCGCGCCGGTCTACGGCGGCATCAACCTCGAGGACATCGCCGCGCCGCGCTGCTTCGAGATCGAGGCGCGGCTGCGCGAGAAGCTGGACATCCCGGTCTTCCACGACGACCAGCACGGCACCGCGATCGTCGTGGTCGGCGCGCTGCGCAACGCCCTGCGCGTGGTCGGCAAGAAGATCACCGACTGCAAGGTCGTGGTGTGCGGGGTCGGCGCGGCGGGCAGCGCGATCATCCGGCTGCTGCTCAAGCAGGAGCCCGGCGACGTGGTGGCCGTCGACGTCGACGGCATCGTGCACCGCGACCGGCCCGGCCTGGACGACAACCTGAAGTCCGTCGCCGCGTCGACCAACAAGGACAACGTCACCGGCCGGCTGAAGGACGCGCTGGTCGGCGCGGACGTGTTCATCGGCGTGTCGGCCCCGAACCTGTTCGGCGCCGAGCAGGTCGCCACCATGAACCAGGACGCGATCGTGTTCGCGCTGGCCAACCCGGACCCGGAGATCGACCCGATGGAGGCGCAGAAGCACGCCGCCGTCGTGGCCACCGGGCGCAGCGACTTCCCGAACCAGATCAACAACGTGCTGGCGTTCCCGGGCGTGTTCCGGGGCCTGCTCGACGCCCACGCGCGCACGATCACCGACTCGATGCTGATCGCGGCGGCCAACGCCATCGCCGACGTGGTGGACGGCGACCGGCTCAACGCGTCGTTCATCGTGCCCAGCGTGTTCGACACCTCGGTCGCGCCCGCGGTCGCGGAGGCCGTGCGCAAGGCCGCCACGGAATCCGCGTCCGCCTAGCTTCGGCCTAGCATCGGCTCCATGAGCAACCAGTTCACCCACCTGGACTCCAGCGGCGCGGCGCGCATGGTCGACGTGTCCGAGAAGGAGCAGACCACGCGCACGGCGGTGGCGTCCGGTGTGCTGCGCACGACGGACGAGGTGGTGGCGTTGCTGGGCAGCGACGGCCTGCCGAAGGGCGACGCGCTGGCCACGGCCCGCATCGCCGGGATCATGGCGGCCAAGCGGACGTGGGAGCTGGTGCCGCTGTGTCACCCGATCGCGTTGTCCGGGGTGAGGGTGGACCTCGTGCTCGGTGACGCCGAGGTGCGCATCACCGCGACCGTCCGCACGACGGACCGCACGGGCGTGGAGATGGAGGCGTTGACGGCCGTGTCGGTGGCCGGGCTGACGCTGCACGACATGGTGAAGGCGGTCGACCCGGCGGCGTCGCTGGACGCGGTGCGGGTCGAGCGCAAGGAGGGCGGCAAGACCGGCCTGTGGGAGCGCCCGTGACGCCCGGGGCGGCGGGTGCGGCGGTCCGGACCGCGCGGGTGATCACCGCGTCGAACCGGGCGTCCGCGGGCGTGTACGCCGACCGGGGCGGGCCGATCATCGTGGCGTGGCTGCGGGAGCGGTCCTACGACGTGCCGGACCCGGTGGTCGTGCCGGACGGCGAGCCGGTCGCGGAGGCGCTGCGGGCGGCCGTGGCGGACGGGGTCGCGGTCGTCATCACGACCGGCGGCACGGGCGTCAGCCCGACCGACCGCACGCCGGAGGCGACCCGGTCGGTGCTGGACTTCGAGGTGCCGGGGGTGGCCGACGTCATCCGCGGCTCAGGCTGGCCGCGCGTGCCCACGTCCGTGCTGTCGCGCGGGGTGGCGGGGGTGGCGGGCCGCACGTTCGTGGTGAACCTGCCCGGCTCGACCGGCGGGGTGCGCGACGGGCTGGACGTCCTCGCGACCGTGCTGGAGCACGCCGTCGACCAGGTGTCCGGAGGTGACCACGCGTGACCGAGGTGCTGCGCGCGACCGTCAGCGACCAACCGCTGTCCGTGGCCGAGCACGCCGAGCTGGTGGAGCACGTGTCGGCGGGCGCGGTGGTGACGTTCGCCGGGGTGGTGCGCGACCACGACCACGGGCGTTCGGTGCGCGAGCTGGAGTACGTCGGGCACCCGACGGCCGGCGCGGTGGTGGCCGAGGTGGTGGCGGACGTGGTGGCCCGGTTCGAGGGCGTGCGCGCCGTCGCCGTGTCGCACCGGGTCGGCGCGCTGGCGATCGGGGACGTGGCGCTGGCGTGCGCGGTGTCCGCCGACCACCGGGGTGAGGCGTTCGCGGTGTGCTCGGAGCTCGTCGACGAGGTGAAGCGACGGCTGCCGGTGTGGAAGCGGCAGGTCTTCGCCGACGGTGACGACGAGTGGGTCAACATGCCCTGAGCGGCGGCGACGACCGCCGGTCGGGGCGACGGCGGTCGTCGGCCGGCCGCGTCACCCGCGGGTCAGGCCCGGAGACGGGTCGGGGACCCCGGATCGCCGAGGGGGGCGATCCGGGGTCCCTGCTCCGTCGTGCACCGACTCGCGCCGGCCACAGGTCACTTGGTGGCGATCTTGTGGCCAGGCAGGATGAGGTCGGCGTTCGGGATGAACTCCTTGTTGAGCTCGTGCAGCTTGGCCCAGCCGCCTTCGACCTTCAGCTCGTCCGCGATCTTCGACAGGCTGTCGCCCGCCTTGATCTCGTAGTCGCCGTTCGGGTTGGAGGACGGCAGCGCCACGGTCACGGGAGCGGGGGCCTCCTGGACCGGCGCGGCCTGCTGGACCGGCGCGGGGGCGGCCTGGCGCGGCTGCGCCGGGGCCGGGGCGGTCCTGGCGGGCGCCGCGGCGCCGCCCAGGCCCTTGGGGCCGCAGACGGGCCAGGCGCCGATGCCCTGGGTCTGCAGCACGTTCTCGGCCACCCGGATCTGCTCCTCGCGGGAAGCCTGGTGGGGCATTCCGGAACCACCGTGGGAGGTCCACGTGGACGGCAGGAACTGCAGACCGCCGTAGTAGCCGTTGCCGGTGTTGATGCTCCAGTTGCCGCCACTCTCGCACGCGGCGACCGCGTCCCAGTTGACGTCGGACTGCGCGTTGGCGGTGCCGGCGGCCATGGCCAGGGGCGCTCCGACGATGACGCCGGCGACGGCGACCTTCGCGATGCTCCGGGCGGTGGAACTGGTGGTCGGACGGTGCTTGCCTCGGTAAGAAGCCATTTCCCTCTCGTCCACCCGCACCTGCTCGTCCGGCTCGGGTTCGGGCCCGGTACGCCGTTCGGCTTGATCCCTGTCCGGTGGTTGTCTCTCGCTCGGGGGGTGTTCCGGGACACCGGTGGACAGGTTCGGTGCGAGGCGTCCCGGTCTAGCTCTGGTCGGTCGGGGCCAACCGAGAAGCGACGGTACGTAACCGGGAGGCTCGCGCCAAATGATCTGGCATGTGACTCACGTCACTGTAACGCGACAGAGTGACTCCCCGAGCGTGCCGTTTAGCCAGCTCAGGGCACCGTTACCGGTCTGTTTCCGTTCCGAGATTCGCCGAGATTAATCACCGTAAGTGAGGTTTACCTCACGTACTAAGCCGCATGAGTGGAGAAGACTCATCCACCGGCGAAGGGTGGCAACACGTCGAGTTGTGACCCGGACCACACGGCCGTGTCATGATCGCGAACGGCCACACCGTCCAACAGGTAGCTGCACGCGGGCAGCACGCGGACCGCTTCCGCGCCGTGCCGGCGCCGGACCGCCTCGATCGCGGCGCCCACCGTGGCCGCGTCGCCGGGCAGCTCGAAGCTCTCCTCGGCCACCCCCACCGCCGCCCGCGCCCCCGCGAAGTACCGCACCGTCAGCCGCACCTCACCCTCCGATCGCGCTCATGGGCCGGTCCGGCTGGCTGAAGCCGGCCGAGTTGATGCCGTGCCCGGCGGCCTTCGCCCACGAGTTGCCGCGCCACGCACTCGCGACGTCCTCGTCCGACGCCCCGCCGCGCAGCAACGCTCGCAGATCCGTCTCCGACTGGCTGAACAGGCAGTTCCGCACCTGGCCGTCGGCGGTGAGCCGGGTCCGGTCGCACGCCGCGCAGAACGGTCGGGTGACCGAGGCGATCACGCCCACCACGGCCGGGCCGCCGTCCACCAGCCACCGCTCGGCGGGCGCGCCGCCCCGCTCGCCAGGCTCGGGCGTCAGCGTGAACTCGGCGCGCAGGGACGCCAGGATCTCCTCGGCGGTGACCATGTCGGCGCGGTCCCAGCCGTGCTGCGGGTCCAGCGGCATCTGCTCGATGAACCGCAGCTGGTAGCCGTGCTCCAGGCAGTGGCGCAGCAGCGGCACGGCCTCGTCCTCGTTCACGCCGCGCATCAGCACCGTGTTCACCTTGACCGGCGTCAACCCGGCCTCCCGCGCGGCGGCCAGGCCCGCGAACACGTCACCCAGCCGGTTGCGGCGGGTGAGGCGGTGGAAGCGCTCGGGGTCGAGGGTGTCGAGCGAGACGTTCACCCGGTCGAGCCCGGCGGCGACCAGCCCGGCCGCGCGCTTGGCCAAGGTCAACCCGTTCGTGGTCATCGAGATGCGGGGACGGGGGTCGAGCGCCGCGGTCGCCGCGATCACGTCGTCCAGCCCGGGCCGCAGCAGCGGCTCGCCGCCGGTGAACCGGATGTCGGTCACGCCCAGGCGGGTCACCGCGATGCCGATGAGGCGGACGAGCTCGTCGTCGGAGAGCAGGTCGGGCTTCGGCAGCCAGTCCAGGCCCTCCGCCGGCATGCAGTAGGTGCACCGCAGGTTGCAGCGGTCGGTCAACGACACGCGCAGGTCGGTCGCGACCCGGCCGAACCGGTCCACCAGCAGCGGTGAGTCCGGTCGTTCGGAGGTGTCCGGGTTGCCGCGCACGACGGGTAGCCCCAACTCGACAGCTGTCACCCCTGCCAGGGTAATCGGCCGACACTTGTGGGTGCTGGTGGAAATGGGGGACGGCGGCCGGCGGTGACTTGGGCGAGGATGCCGGACACGTTCGCCGGAACCCCGGGTGGGAACGCTAAATTGCCTGGCATGACCAGTGAGCACGAGGTGCCCGCGGACGTGCTGGCGCGGTTCAGCGTCTACGCGCGGGAGACCAGCGCGCTCACCGTCCTGTTCCACAGCCGGGTGGCCGAGCGGATGGGCCTGTCGCCGACCGACGAGAAGTGCCTCGACCTGGCGCTGCGCGCCGAGGGCCCCATCACCGCCGGTCGGATCGCCGAGCTGTCCGGCCTGTCGACCGGCGCGGTGACCGGCGTCATCGACCGGCTGGAGCGCGCCGGGTACGTGCGGCGGGTGCGCGACCCGCACGACCGGCGCAAGGTGCTCGTCGAGGTCACGGTGGGCGACGAGGGCAGGTTCGAGCACCTCTTCGCCGGCGCCCAGGAGACGCTGCGCGAGGTGCTGTCGCGGTTCACGGAGGAGGAGCGCGACGTGCTGGAGCGCTACAACCAGGCGCTCATCGAGACGTTCCGGCGGCGCGTGATCGAGGCCTGAGCCGGCAGCATGTCCGCCATGGCCGCTCAGTGGAACTACCTGATGGACATGGACGGCGTGCTCGTGCACGAAGAGCACCCGATCCCGGGGTCGAGCGAGTTCGTCGCCGAGCTGACCGCGAACGACATCCCGTTCATGGTGCTCACGAACAACTCCATCTACACCCAGCGCGACCTGCGGGCCCGCCTGTCCCGCACGGGCCTGGAGGTGCCGGAGGCCGCCATCTGGACGTCCGCGCTGGCCACCGCCAGGTTCCTCGACTCGCAGCGGCCGGGCGGCTCGGCGTACGTGATCGGCGAGGCGGGCCTGACCACGGCGCTGCACGAGGTCGGGTACGTGCTGACCGACCGCGACCCGGACTACGTGGTGCTCGGCGAGACCCGCACCTACAGCTTCACCGCCATCACCAAGGCGATCCGGCTGGTGGAGGAGGGCGCGCGGTTCATCGCGACGAACCCGGACGCCACCGGCCCGTCGCGCGAGGGCTCGCTGCCGGCGACCGGCTCGATCGCCGCGCTGATCGAGCGGGCGTCCGGGCGCGCTCCTTACTACGTGGGCAAGCCCAACCCGTTGATGATGAGGTCGGCGCTGCGCGCCCTGGGCGCGCACTCGGAGAGCACGCTGATGATCGGCGACCGGATGGACACCGACGTGCGGTCCGGTCTGGAGGCCGGGCTGCGCACGATCCTGGTGCTCACCGGGATCTCGACGGAGTCGACGGCGGAGCTGTACCCGTACCGGCCGACGCGGGTGGTCAAGTCGATCGCGGACCTGGTCGGGAACTCGGCCGACCCGTTCCCGGACGGGCTCGCGGACGCGGGCTGAGCCGGGGCCGGGGTCGGTCGAGCGGCGGTGGGCTGAGCCGGGGTCGGTCGAGCGGCGGCGGGCTGAGCCGGGGTCGGTCGAGCGGGTGGGGTGTCGGCACCTCCTTTGACCTGCGGTCGAGCGGGAATGTCGGTGGTCGCGGCTAGCGTCTGCGGGCATGGGCATCGATCACCTGGCGGTCGTCGAGGAGTACAGCGGGTCCTTCACCGAGGCGGTGGCGGGCAACCTCGGCGCGCCGGTGCCGAGCTGTCCCGGGTGGACGGTCGACGACCTGGTGGCGCACCTGGCGGAGGTGCAGGCCTGGTGGACCGCGGTCGTGCTGGCGAAGGGCGCGTACCCGGACGAGGAGGCGGCCCGGCGGGCCGCCGACACCGGACCGGACCGGGTCGAGGGGTGGCGCGAGATCAGCGCCCGGTACGTCGCCGTGCAGGAGGACTACCTGCGCGTCGCCGGGCCGGACGCGCCGGTCTGGGCGTGGTGGAACGAGGAGCGGCGCGACACGGCGGCGGCGCTGGCGCAGCGGCAGGCGCACGAAGCGGTCGTGCACTGCTGCGACGCGCAGCGGGCGGTGGGCGAGGCGAAGTCGATCCCGGCCGCGTTGGCGGTGGACGGCATCGAGGACTTCTTCGCGCGCTTCCTCCACGGCGAGGCGTGGGCCGGCGGGCCGGCGGTGCTGGAGCTGGCGGCCACCGACACCGACGCCGGCTGGCTGCTGGGCACCGACGGGTCGGCGGCACCGGCCCGGCTCGCGGGCGGCGCGGCGGACGCCCGGGTCGTCGGCACGGCCGAGCAGCTGTACCTCCTGCTGTGGCGGCGCCTCGGCGTGCGGGAGGTGACCGTGACGGGCGACCGCGCGAAGGCGGACGCGCTGCTCGGGTGGCCGGACCTGACGTGACGGGGTCGTCACCTGCGGCGGGCATGCCGTTGATCCGGTCGGCCATGCGCTCGGCCCGGTCGCGCGGCAGCTCCGCGCGGGCCGGGTTTCGTCACGGCGAACCACCCGGATCTCACCCCGGCGGGGGAGGTTCGGGCCCGTCCGACCGAAGCGTCCGGGCCGAGCGCTGATCGACTTTTGCGCACCACGCGCCCGCGTCGCTTATCGTCGCAGGTGTGGAACGACCGCTCTTCGTGGTTGGCGACGTGCACGGGCACCTCGCCGAGCTGACCCGCGCCCTGCACGCCTCGGGCCTGGTCGACGCCGACGGTGATTGGTGCGGCGGTGACGCGGAGCTGTGGTTCCTCGGCGACTTCGTCGACCGCGGCCCCGACGGCATCGGGGTGATCGAGTTCGTGATGCGGCTGGCCGAGCAGAGCGGCGGCCAGGTCGACGCGCTCATCGGCAACCACGAGGTGCTGCTCCTGGGCATGCACCGGTTCGGCGACCGCAACGTGCCCGGCGCGCCGACCCCGCGCAGCTTCGCCCGCAGCTGGCTGCTCAACGGCGGCCTGCGCAGCGACCAGGACCGGCTCACCGACGCCCACATCGAGTGGCTGACCAGCCGCCGGGTGCTCACCGAGGTCGACGGGCACCTGCTGATGCACTCCGACACCCTCGCCTACCTCGAGTGGGGCGACACGATCGACGAGGTCAACAAGGCCGTGCGGGAGGTGCTCCGGAGCGACGACCTGGAGCACTGGTGGGAGTGCTGGCGCAAGATGACCACCCGCTACGCGTTCCGCGGCCCCGACGGCGCGCTCGTGGCGAGTGAGCTGCTCGAAGTCCTCGGCGGCCACGAGGTGGTGCACGGGCACAGCGTCATCGCCGACCAGCTCGGCGTGCCGCCGGAGCAGATCGACGGCCCGCTGCGGTACGCGGAGGACAAGGTGCTGGCGGTCGACGCGGGCCTCTACAGCGGCGGCCCGTGCCTGGTCGTCCAACTGGTTGCGGACCAGTCGGAGTAAGCGCAGCATGGCAGCCACCGCAAGGAGGCACGCCATGCTCACCGCGACGCGGACCACGACGATCCTGCCCGTGACCGACCCCGACCGGGCGGCCCGCTTCTACGCCGACCGGCTCGGCCTGACGCCGCTCGGCGACACCGGCGACGGCACGCGGCTCTTCGAGCTGGGCCGGGGCGACGTGCTCGGCCTGATGCCCGCTGAAGAGGGCGCGCAGAGCGGGCACACCGTGCTCAGCTTCGAGGTCGAGGACCTGACCGCCGAGATCGGCGAGCTGCAACGGCGCGGCGTGCGGTTCAAGGACTACGACCTGCCCGAGCTGAAGACCGTGAACCACGTCGCCGCGTTCGGGTCGGAGAAGGCGGCCTGGTTCCACGACAGCGAGGGCAACGTGCTGTGCCTGCACGAGGTCGGCGGCTGAGACCGAGGCTTGGGTTGGGCGGGGAGGTCGGGTCGGGTCAGGGGAGGGCGACGATCTCCTTGCCCAGCGGCATCAGCGAGACCGGCACCATCTTGAAGTTCGCCACGCCCAGCGGGATGCCGATGATCGTCACGCACAGCAGCACGCCGGTGACCACGTGGCCGATGGCCAGCCAGATCCCCGCCACGACGATCCACACGACGTTGCCGAGCAGGGACGGCGCGCCCGCGCCCGGCCGGTCGACCACCGTGCGCCCGAACGGCCACAGCGCGTAGTTCGCGATGCGGAACGACGCCAGCCCCCACGGGATGGTGACGATCAGCACGCAGCACACCACGCCGGCGACCACGTACCCGACGGCCAGCCAGAAGCCGCTCAGGACCAGCCAGATCAGGTTCAAGATGAGCCTCACGCACCCATCTTGCCCGATTAAGCTCCCGTCCTGTGCCGAACAAACTCCGCTGGGGTGTCGTGGCGACCGGCGGCATCGCCGACGTCGTCACGGGCGACCTCCGCCTGCTGCCCGACGTCGAGGTGCTCGCGGTGTCCTCGCGCGCCCTGCCCAAGGCCGAATCCTTCGCGGCCAAGCACGGGATCCCGCGCGCTTACGGCGACTACGCCGACCTGCTGGCCGACCCGGACGTGGACGTCGTCTACGTGGCGACGCCGCACGTCCAGCACCACGCGGTGACCCGCGCCGCGCTGGAGGCGGGCAAGCACGTGCTGTGCGAGAAGCCCGCCACGCTGACCCTGCGCGAGCTGCGGGACGTGGTGGACCTGGCGCACGAGCGCGGCCTGTTCTTCATGGAAGCCATCTGGACCAGGTTCAACCCGCTCATCCGGCGGATGGCGGAAGTCGTGGCGGCCGGCGAGATCGGCGAGGTCCGGTCGGTCCGGGCGGACTTCGGCTTCACCCTGGAGCACGACCCGGCGCACCGGCTGTGGAACAAGGCGCTGGGCGGCGGCTCGCTGTTCGACCTCGGGATCTACCCGGTGTCGTTCACGCACCTGCTGCTGGGCGGGCCGGAGACGGTTCAGGCGCACGGTCGGCTGGTCGACGGCGTGGACGCCGAGATCGGGATGCTGCTGGGCTACGAGGGCGGCGCGCACGCGCTGCTCGGGTCGTCGTTGGTCAGCCCGTTGAAGTCCGGCGCGGTCGTGTACGGGACGCGGGGCCTGGTCGAGGTGCCGGAGGCGCTGTTCAACCCCAGCCGGATCGTGGTGAACGGGGTGGAACACCGGCACGAGCAAGAAGGCGCGGGGTACGTTCCACAGCTGCGCGAGGTCGTGGACCGGGTGCTGGCGGGCGAGACGGAGAGCCCGTTGATGCGGCCCGCCGAGTCGTTGGCGATCCTGCGCACCCTCACCAGGGCCGCCGAACGGGTGGGCCTGACCTACGACGACGTGGCGGGTTAGAACATGGGCAAGAAGTGGCTGGTCGCGGTGGCCGGGCTGGTCGGCGCGGCGGGGTTGGTCGTGGTCTCGCGGAGGTCCGCGCGGGCCGAGGAGCCGGCGCGGCCGGCGGTGGTCCGGCGGCGTGAGGCTCCCCGGCGGGAGGACGTGCGGCGGGGCGGTGGGCGTCAGGTCGGTGGGCGCCAGGTCGGGGGAAGGCCTGTCGAGGGTGGGAAGCGGCGAGTCGGTGTGAGGAAGGTCGGGGCTGCGGCGCGTCGGTGAGGTCGGTGAGGCCGGTGAGGTCGGTGGAGTCCGGAGTCGGCGGGCCGGTGGGTGGGGTCAGTCGGCCAGGAGGGCTTCGGTCACCTGGACCACTGATTCGACCCGGCGGCTGCTCGGCGTGAGCAGGTGGCTCAACGCCACCCGCACGATCGTGTCCGCGACCAGCCGCACGCGCGCGTCCGGCAGCGCGGGCCAGTGCCGGCGGATGTGCTGAGCGAACACCGAGGTGGCGAGCGTGAGGATCGGCCGCCCCTTGGTGGTCAGCAGCGGCAGCATGTCCTCGGCGTTCGCGCCGGTCAGCACGGACCTGGCGAGCGGGTCCTCGGCGGCCAGGTCGAACGCGAACGCGATGCTGCGCCGCAGGCCCTCCAACGGGTCGGGGGCGCTCAGCAGCTGCGCGCGCACGCCGTCGAGGAACTCGGCCGTCTTGTGCAGCGCCACGGCCTGCACGAGCCGTTCCTTGTTGCCGAACTCGTTGTAGACGGTCTGCCTGCTCACGCCCGCCTTGGCGGCGACCTCCGCCATGCGCAGGCCACGTGAGCCGTGTGCCGCGATCAGCTCCACCGCCGCGTCGAGCAGGGACCGGGTGAGTTCCGTCACGGCGCAAAGCTTGGCACAGCGCATAGGGTGCGAACCGTGCCGCTGACCGTGGGCTTCGACCTGGACATGACGTTGATCGACCCCAGGCCCGGCATGGCCGCGGTGATGGACGCGGTCGCGGCGGAGACCGGCTACCCGCTGGACGGCGCCCACTTCGCGGCCAACCTCGGCCCGCCCCTGGACATGATCTACCGCGACTTCGGCGTGCCGGAAGAGGACGTCCCGAGGCTGATCGCCCGCTTCCGCGCGCTGTACCCGGAGGTCGTCATCCCGGCCACGGTCGCCCTGCCAGGCGCGGCGCAAGCGCTTGCGGTGGTGCGTGAGCTGGGTGGGACGACGATCGTGGTCACCGGCAAGTACCGGGCCAACGCGGCGCTGCACCTGGCGGCGCTGGACTGGGAGGTCGACCACTTGTTCGGGGAGCTGTGGTCGACCGGCAAGGCCGAGGCGTTGAAGGCGCACGGCGCGGCGGTGTACGTGGGCGACCACGTGGGTGACGTGCGCGGCGCGAAGGCGGCCGGCGCGGTGTCCGTCGGCGTGGTGAGCGGGCCGTGCGACGCCGACGAGCTGACGGCCGAAGGCGCGGACGTGGTGCTGCCGGACCTGACCGCGTTCCCGGGGTGGCTGCGGGCGAACGCCGACCGGTTGCTCAGCGTCGGGGCCGAGGTCGGGCGTTCCGCACCGCGCTGAACACGGCCAGCGCGAGACCCGCGGGGGCCAAGAGCCAGCCCGCGGCGAACACCCAGACGGGCAGGCCGCGTTCGCCGGCGATGAACATCGCGACGATGGCCGCCACGCCGAGCGCGAACAACGCCACTGCCGGCGGCATCAGCTTCGAGGACGACATGGGTGGAGCGTAGTCGCGGGTGCGGGGCACGTCCGGGGTGGGCGAGGGGCGGACGCGGGCGGGCGCGGGGCGGGCGCGGGGCGGGGGTGGGCGCAGTCGCGCGATCGGAGGTGCCCCGGCGGTGGTGTTCTGGATAGTCTGGTGGGACGCGCCTTGGGCAGGCCCCGGGGCGCGTTCGTCGTGTGATCGCATAAGGATTGGTGAGAACGGTGCCGACCGGCAAGGTCAAGTGGTACGACTCGGAGAAGGGCTTCGGCTTCGTCACACAGGATGGTGGCGAAGACGTCTACGTGCGGAAATCCGCGCTGCCTCCGGGTGTCGAAGGCTTGAAGGCCGGTCAGCGGATCGAGTTCGGCATGGCCGAGGGCAGGCGCGGTCCCCAGGCGCTGTCGGTCCGGCTGGTCGACCCGGCGCCGTCGGTCGCGGAGGCCCGTCGCCGGCCCGCGGAGGAGCTGCACGGCCTGATCGAGGACATGATCAAGCTGCTGGAGAACAAGGTGCAGCCCGAGCTGCGGCGGGGGCGGTACCCGGAGCGGAAGAACACGAAGCTCATCGCCGAGGTGGTTCGGGCGGTGGCGCGGGAGTTGGATCCGTAAAGCGGGGGTTCGGGGTCGAGTGCTGGAGGCCGGCGCGGGTGCCGGAGTGCGGTGCGGGTGCTGGAATGCGGCGCGGGTGCTGGAATGCGGTGCGAGTGGTCGAGTCCGGCTCGATTTGACATGGGGCCCTTACGGGCGCTCCAGGCAGGCCAAAGCCGGGCAGGCCTGGCGGGAAGAGCGTCCGCCAAGCCTGCCCGGCTTCGACCAGCCTAAAGCACCCGAACCCATGTCAAATCGGGCCTCGGCGGTGCCTGCGGTCCGTTGTGGGGTTGCGGTGGGGGTGCTGTGGGGGTGCGGTGGGGGTCAGTCGGTGGGGCGGTCGTCGACGGAGAGGACCCAGGTGCCCCGGGCGACGAAGTCGAAGGCGCCGGTGGTGCTGGACTCGATCCGGGCGCCGTACTGCTGGACCTCGACGCTTTCCAGCTGGTCGTCGGGGTTCGGGAGCACGAGGGTGTAGGCGTACCTGGGCTCGCGTTCGGTGAAGAGCTTGCTGCGCAGCGGTTCCTGGGGTTCGCCCCGGGCGTTGCGGTAGGTGAACTTCACCGACCAGGCGGTGTCGGCCAGGTCGCCCGGCACGGAGATCTGGACCGGCTTGCCCGGGCGGACGCGGAGCACGCCGACCGCGTCGGGGGTGACGTCGCAGTTCTCCGACTGCAGGTCGCAGTACTGGGACGGCCTGACGTTGATCGTCCGGCCGTCGGCGTGGAACGTCACCTCGGGGTCGGTGGGTGCCGCCGCGCACCCGGCGAGGACCAGGAGCGACACGGGGATCAGGACTCGGCGCACGGCGGTCGAGCCTACGTGCCCGGCCTGGGGACGACGGGCGCGGGCCGCAGTGGGCGGTCGCCGCCCAGGCCCGGGATGAGGGACGTGCCCCGCTTGGTCTGGACGGTCTGCGCCAGGCCGACCGCGAGGAGGACGGCCATGACGGTGAAGCCGATCCAGTACTCGGTCGGCAGCAGCACGCCCAGCGCGCCGCCGAACACCCAGCCCAGTTGCAGGATGGTCTCCGACCGGCCGAACGCGGACGCGCGGGACTCGTCGGGGACGTCGTCCTGGATGACCGCGTCCAGCGACACCTTGGCCAGCGAGCTGGCGGTGGCGCCGACCAGGCCGACGGCGGCGGCCGTGACCAGGCCGGGGAGGACGGCGGCCACGATGACGGTGACCAGCGCGCCGACGAGGCAGCCGATGACCACCTGGTCCGGGGCGCCGAAGTGCAGGCGCGCGCCCACGGCGTTGCCGAGGAAGCTGCCGACGCCGGCGGCGGCGGCGATCACCCCCAGCAGCAGCAGTTGCATGAACGCGTCGCCCTCGGTCTGGGCGCGGACCACGAACGCGGCGAACAGCATCAGGAAGCCGGTCAGCATGCGGATCGAGCCGTTGGCCCACAGCCCGACCACGACCGTGCGGCCGAGGGGCTGTCGCTTCGGTTTCTGCGGCTTCGCCCGCAGCGAGGTGGGCACCTCACCCTCGGTGACCTCGACCCACGACGGGATGCGCAGGCAGTAGTAGGCGTTGGCCAGGCAGAGGACGGCGGTGAACCAGAGGGCCCCCGGTGAGCCGAAGAGGTTCGCGAAACCGGCCGCGACGGCGCCGAAGACACCGCCGGCGGCGAGCCCGAACACGGTCATCCGGGCGTTCGTCTTGGACAACGTGATCTCACGCGGCAGCACGCGGGGTGTGATCGCGGCCTTGAGGACCGTGAACGACTTCGAGAGGACCATGCTGCCCAGCGCCGCCGGGTAGAGGCCCCAGTTGTCGAAGTTCAGCGCCATCACGACGGACAGGAAGACGCGCAGGGCGCAGGCCGCGGCCAGGGCTATCCGCCTGCCGTGCTGGATGCGGTCGAGAGCGGGGCCGATGACCGGCGCCACCAGCGCGAACGGCGCGACGGTGATCAGCAGGTACAGCGCGACCTTGCTCCGGCTCTCGCCCGACGCGGCGGAGAAGAACAAGGTGTTGGCCAGGGCGACGGCCATCGCCGCGTCGGCCGCGTAGTTCAGCATCACCGCGTAGGTGAGGGACGACAGGCCGGACTGCTTGGCGCCGTCGGCGTGCGCGGCCTTGCGGAAGGCGGCCAGGGCCTGGCTGCTGAGCTGCCTGGTGCGGAACCACGCCACGCGGGTGACGGTCAGCTTCCTCGGCAAGGTGGGGACGGTCGGTTTGTCCGAGTCGGCGTCCGGGGGTGGTGGGGTGAAGCGGGCGGACTCGCGGTCGGCGCGCGGGTCCTGCCGGGGTGGGTCGGGTGGCGGTGGCGAACCCGGGGTCGGGTACGGCCGGGTGCGCGGCTTGTACTCGTCGTCCTCCCACGGGTACCGCCGCGACTGGTCTTCCGGCCGAGGGGGTGTCACGCCTCCAATCCTGCCTCACCCGGTGCGGGCTGTCTCACACATTGCCGCCGGTGAGCACGGTGGCGATCGTTTCACCCGGGATGTCGGCGGCGGCGATGGCGGCCAGGCCGATCGCGCCCGCCGGTTCGAGCACGAGACCCAGCGTGGTCCGGGCCAGCGCCATCGCGTCCCGAATGGCGTCGTCGGGCACCAGGAGCATGTCGTCGACGAGGGCCCGCAGCCTCGGGATGGCGGCGGGCACGGGGACGCGGACGGCGATTCCGTCGGCGATGGTGTCGATGGGCGTGTCGGCCACCGGGCGACCCGCCCAGGCCCGCGCCAGGGCCGGCGCGCCCTCGGCGCAGACGCCGACGACGCGGGTGTCCGGGGAGTGCTCCTTCAGCCAGCGGGCCATGCCGGTGATCAGCGCGCCGTCGCCGACGGGCACCACCGCGGTGTCGAACCGGCCGGCGCGCAGCAGTTCCACGGCGATGCTGCCCGCGCCCTCGGTGATGGCGACGTCGCGGCCGTCCTCGACGAAGATCGAGCCGACGCGCTGGGCGTGGTCGCGGGCGGCGTCCTTGGCGGCGGTGAAGTCACCCGGCACCTCGGTCACGGACGCGCCGAGCGACTTCATCCGGCGGACCTTGTCGCGGACGGCGGACCGGGAGACGAAGACCTCCACCGGGAAGCCCCGGGTGCGGCCGACGTAGGCCACGGCCTGCCCGAAGTTGCCCGCCGACGCGCACACCACCGGGCGTCCCGGCGGCAGGGTGGCGCCCATGAAGTCCGCGCCCCGGCCCTTGAAGCTGCGCAGCGGGTTGACCGTCTCGACCTTGATCAGCACCCGGCGGCCCAGGGCCGTGCAGAGCTGCTCGTCGACGTACTGCGGGGTGCCGCGGAAGACGGGGTCGATGGTCTCGGCGGCGCGGGCGATGTTGTCGAGGTCGATGTCCACGTCCGAGACGGTAGGTCACTACCGGGTGAACCGGATCCGGAAGATCGTCGGCCAGTTCTTGCCCGTGACGAGGAACTCGTCGGTGCCCGGCACGGCCGCGATGCCGTTGAGCACGTCGGTCTCCGGCACACCGGCCGGCCGCAGCCCGCCGAGGTCGACGGTGGCGGTGACCTGGCCGTTCGCCGGGTCGATGCGCACCACCTCGTCGGTCTGCCACACGTTGGCCCACACCTGGCCGTCGACGCACTCCAGCTCGTTGAGCCGGGTGACCGGCTGCCCGTCGCGGCGCACGGCGACCGCGCCCGTCTCGGCGAAGGAGGACGGGTCGCGGAACGCCAGCTCGTCGCTGCCGTCGCTCATCACCAGCCGGTCGCCGTCACGGCACAGCCCCCAGCCCTCGCCTTCGTACGTGACGCGTCTCACTTCTTCGAACGTGTCCCGGTCCCGTTCGATGGCCACGCCGTCCCGCCACGTGAGCTGCCAGATCCGGTCACCCACGACCGTGATGCCCTCGCCGAACAGCGGTTCGGGCAGGTCGACGCGCTGCTCGAGCTCGCCGGAAGAGGGGTCCAGCCGGCGCAGCGAGGACTGCCCCTGCAGGCCGGTGCCCTCGTAGAGGCTGCCGTCCACGAGCTCCAGGCCCTGCGTGAACGCGCCCGTGTCGTGGGGCAGCGTGCCCAGCACCTCGAACCCGGTCGGACCGCCCGTCGGACCGCTCGGCGGGGTGGTGCACGCCGCCGACAACACGAAGACCACCGTCATCAGGAGCCACCGCACGTCCGAAAGGGTGGCACGTGTGCACGGCGCGGCGCAGACGTGCGGCACAATTCATCCCGTGACCGCCACGCCGACCCGCCAGCCCGATCCAGCGCTCGCCGACCCAGCGGCAGTCCGGCTCGCCCGAGCCGCCGCGCAAGAGGAGGCGGGCGCGGAACGCGTCGGCGACCACGTGGGCACCGTCGCCGAGGACCCGGTGTCCGCGACGCACCTGTTCGAAGCCGACCACGCGGGCTACCAGGGCTGGAACTGGGCCGTCACGGTCGCGTTCGCCGGACCCGGCACGCCGCTGTCGGTGAGCGAGGTCGTGCTGCTGCCCGGCGACGACGCCCTGGTCGCACCCGAGTGGGTGCCGTGGCACGAGCGGGTGCGCGCGGGAGACCTCGGGGTCGGCGACCTGCTGCCCACGCCCGAGGACGACCCGCGCCTCGCGCCCGGCTACGTCGGCTCGGACGACCCGGCGGTCGAGGAGGTCGCCCTGGAGGTCGGGCTCGGACGCGTCCGGGTGCTGTCGCGGGAAGGCGTGCTCGACGCCGCCCAGCGCTGGCACGGCGGCGACTTCGGGCCGCGCAGCGAGATGGCCCGCAGCGCGCCCGCCCACTGCGGCACCTGCGGGTTCTACACCCGGATCGCCGGATCGCTCGGCGCCGCGTTCGGGGTGTGCGCGAACGAGATGACGCCGGCCGACGGCCAGGTCGTGCACGTGGAGTAC
Organism: Saccharothrix sp. 6-C; assembly: GCF_016695385.1. Taxonomy (NCBI): domain Bacteria; kingdom Bacillati; phylum Actinomycetota; class Actinomycetes; order Pseudonocardiales; family Pseudonocardiaceae; genus Saccharothrix; species Saccharothrix sp. 6-C. The sequence goes on from NZ_CP064192.1 coordinate 8,963,135, forward strand.
GGGTGCGGCGCGCACTCCGAGGTCGAGGTCGAAGGCGGCCCGCTGGTGCCGGTCGCCGAGGTCGTCTACGACGACGCGGTGCTCGACGTCGAGGCCAACGTCGAGAGCGGGAAGTGAGCGCGGACCCGTTCGGCACCGAGGCGCTGCGCGAGTCGGTGCTGGCGGCGTGGCGCGGCTCGCCCACGCGGTTCCGCGAGGACGCCAACGCCGAAGAGGACCTCAGGCTCGGCGGGTACCGCGACCGGCTGCTGGTGGAGCTGGCGCAGAACGCGTCCGACGCGGCCGGTGACGCGCCCGGCGTGCTGCGACTGTCCGTTGTGGACGGTGAGCTGCGCGCGGCGAACACCGGCGCGCCGCTCGACGCCGCCGGGGTGGCGGCCCTGGCGTCGTTGCGCGCGTCGTCCAAGACCGCCGACACGGTCGGCCAGTTCGGCGTCGGCTTCGCGGCCGTGCTGGCGGTCACCGACGCACCGCGGGTGGTGTCGCGCAGCGGCGCGGTGGCGTTCTCGGCGACCCGCACGCGCGAGGCGGTGCCCGCGCTGGCGTCCGCGCGCGGCGGCGACGTGCCGGTGCTGCGGCTCGTGTGGCCCTCGGACGAGTCGGACGTGCCGGACGGCTTCGACACCGAGGTCCGGTTGCCGTTGCGGTCGGTCGACGGACCCGCCCTGCTGGCCGAGTTCGCGGAGCAGGTGCCGGACCTGCTGCTCGCGCTGCCCGGGTTGCGGCGGGTCGAGGTCGGCGAGCAGGCGTGGGACCGCACCGAGGCCGACGGCGTGGTGGTGCTGACCGGGCCCGGCGGCGCGCAGCGGTGGCTGGTGCACCGCGTCGGCGGCGAACTGCCCGAAGCGCTCGTCGCCGGGGTGGAGTCGCGGCCGCAGTGGTCGGCGTGCTGGGCGTGGCCGATGGACGAGCCGCCGGCCGGCGACGTCCTGCACGCGCCGACGCCCACCGACGAGAAGCTGTCGCTGCCCGCGCGGCTCATCGCGACCCTGCCGGTCGAGCCGTCACGCCGGCGGGTGCTGGCGGGCGCGGCGGCGACGTTCGTGCTGCAAGAGGCCGCGGCGGCGTACCCGGACCTCGTGGCGAAGCTCCCGGCGGTCGAGCGGACGTCGCTGGTGCCCCTGCCCGGCTTCCCGCTGTCCGAAGTGGACGATCGGCTGCGCACCGGTGTGCTGGCGGCGCTGCGGTCGGCTTCGTGGCTGCCGCTGGCCGACGGCGAGTGGGCCGCGCCGTCGACCGCGAAGGTGCTCGACCTCGCCTCGTTCGACCTCGTCGAGCTGCTGGAAGACGTCATCCCCGGCCTGCTGGACTACGAGCTGACGCTGCCGCCGCACGCGAAAGCGCTGGCGGCGCTGGAAGTTCCCCGCCTCGGCGTGTCCGAAGTGGTCTCCGCGCTGGCCGGTGTCGGCGGCGACCCGTCGTGGTGGCACCAGGTCTACGACGCGCTGTCACCGGTCGCCGACGTCGACTCCACCGCGCGCGAAGCGATGGGCGGCCTGCCCGTGCCGCTGGTCGACGGGCGGCTGGTGAGCAGCCCGCGCGGTGTGCTGGTGGGCACGGACACGGAGCTGTTCTCGGTGTCCGGCCTGCGGATCGCGCACCCCGAGGCGGCGCACCCGCTGCTGCTGCGGCTGGGCGGCACCGAAGCCGGCCCGGCGGAGCTGCTGGACTCCGACGCCGTGCGCGAAGCCGTGCACCGCAGCCTGGACGACCCCGCGCTCGACGGCCCCGAGCTGGTCCGCACCGTGCTGCGACTGGTGTCGCGGGCCGGCGGGCGGCCGTGGCTCTCGGAACTGGCGCTGCCGTCGGCGGACGGTGAGTGGCGGCGCGCGGACGAACTCGTGCTGCCCGACTCGGCGCTGCTGGCCGTGCTGGAGTCCGACGCCCCGTTCGGGGTGCTGGACGCCGAGGTGGCGGCCGAGTGGCCGCGGTCGGTGCTCGCGGACGTCGGCGTGATCGACGGGTTCACCGTGGTCGAGGACGACTCGCCCACCGAACCCGACCACGACCTGGCCGACGAGGGCTACTGGTGGGACGCGTTCGACGTGCCGCCGACCCGGGTGCTCGGCATCCGCGACCTCGACCTCGTGGCGCGCGACAAGTGGCCGCAGGCGCTGGCGATGATGGCCGCCGACCCCGTGGCGTGGCGCGCGGTGAGCGAACCGGACGGCTACACGAGCTGGTGGCTCGCCCGCTACGCGACGATCGACGGCGTGCCGCTCGGGTCGTGGCGGCTGCCCGACGCGGAGGCGTTGGAAGGCCTGTACGACGTCGTGCCCCCGATCGGCCTCCCGCCGCACGTGCTGGCCGCCGCCGGGGTGCGCACGTCGTTGAGCGTCGTGGACTCCGACGACGTCACGGACCTCATCGCGCGGCTGGGTGACCCGGCGCGGAAGCTGTCCGACGCCTTGGTGCTGCGGGTGCACGCGGAACTGGCCGAGGTGGCCGACTCGGTGAGCGTGGAACCGCCCGACCGGGTGCGGGTGCTGACGGGCGCCGCCGAGCCGGCCGACGACGTGCTCGTGCTGGACCTGCCGTGGCTGCTCGGCGTGCTGCCGCCGGCCCAGGTGCTGGCGTCGTCCGGCGCGGCGGCGGAACTCGCGGAACTGCTCGCGCTGCCGCTGGCGTCGGAAGAGGTGTCCGGCGCGGTCGTCGGCGAGGGCGACGAGGTGGTCTGGTCGGAGCTGGGCGCGGTGCGGTTGGCGTGCGACCTGCTCGGGGTGGACCTGCCGGGCGGATCGGTGATCGTGCACGACGACCTGGTCGTGGCGGCCGAGAGTGCGGAGCACTCGGTGTCGTGGTGGGTGGACGAGACGGTCGTGCACGCCGCGGACACGCCCGAGGGCTTAGCGCGTGCGCTGGCGTGGACCGCTGGCCGCTGGGATGATCGGCACACGTTCGCCGCGCTGATCGCCGACCCGACACCAGCCGTCCTCCTCGGCTGACCACCAGGCCGCCAAGATCACCCGATCGTGCAAGCGGGTCCGGGGATGAATGGAAATCCCGGATTTGTTGCCGGAAAAGAGGGAGGCGCGGCGCCCCGGCCCTCAGTGTCAGCCGAGCCCTCGGGCTCCCGCCGCCCTTGGCCGGTGCACGTCGACCGGAGCACGTCGACCGGTGCGAGCTGACGGGCAGCCCGCGGCAGCCGGTCGGACCGCGGTCGACGGTGAACCGGGCCGTCCCAGGGGCGGTCGGTGGCGCGGGGTGGGGCGCGGTCGGCCGGCGGTGGCGGCGGCGGCCGGTACCGGGCGGCGTCGGTGAGCAGCCGGTGCCGGTCGCGCAAGCGGTGCCGGGTGCGCGAGCGGAGGTCGGGCGCGGCAGGGTGTCAGGCGGCGGGTGTCAGCCGAGGGTCGGGCTCACTCCAGGCCTTGGCCCTGCTGGGCGGTGCGGCTGCCTCGGCGGGCGGCGGAGCGTTGCCAGGTGAAGATGCCGTAGCCGATGAGGCCCAGCAGGCCGCCGGACAGGCACGTCCAGAGCAGGACGGTGTGGTCCCGCGCGAACAGCAGCACCCCGACCAGCGCCAGCAGCCACAGGGCCGTCCCCACCACGATCGCGGGCACGGGGTCGGCCAGGCGTGGGGGGAGCGGGGGTGGGGGAGGGAGGGGTGTCGAGTCCTGTTCGGCCACGTCGGGCAGGCTACCCGCCTGAAACACGAGTAGGGCACGCTCTGCCTGCTCCGCACCACCGATCGAGGAGATGAGATGGCCACCGCCGAGACACCCGCCGGGACACCCGCCGGTCAGACGCCGACCCCGCCGACGCCGGCCCGGTCCAAGCTGGACGGGTTCTTCAAGATCTCCGAACGCGGCTCCTCGGTCGGCCGGGAGGTGCGCGGTGGGCTCGTCACGTTCGTGACCATGGCCTACATCGTCGTGCTGAACCCGCTGATCCTGGGCAGCTTCGCCGCCGACGACCCCTCCGCCAAGGTCGACGTGCTCGGCAACATCCTCACCATCCCGCAGGTCGCGGCGGTGACGGCGCTGGTGGCGGGGGTGATGACGATCCTCTTCGGACTCGTCGCCAACTACCCGTTCGCGCTGGCCACGGGCTTGGGCATCAACTCGTTCGTGGCCGTCACGATCGTGCCGCAGATGTCGTGGCCGGAGGCGATGGGCCTGGTCGTGGTCAACGGCCTGGTGGTGCTGCTGCTGGTCGTCACGGGTGTCCGCACGGCCGTGTTCAACGCGGTGCCGGCGGAGCTGAAGGCGGCCATCGCGGTCGGCATCGGGTTGTTCATCTGCTTCATCGGCCTGGTCGACGCCGGGTTCGTGCGCCGGGTGCCGGACGCGGCGGGCACCACCGTGCCGGTCGGGCTCGGCATCAACGGGTCGATCGCGTCGTGGCCCACCTTCGTGTTCGTGGTCGGCCTGGTGGTCACCGGCATCCTGGTCGCGCGCAAGGTCAAGGGCGCGATCCTGATCGGCGTGCTGGCGGCGACCGTGCTGTCCGTCGTGATCGAGGCGATCGTCAAGGCCGGCCCGTCGAAGGGCACCAACCCGGCCGGCTGGAACCTCGGCTACCCCGGCCTGCCGGAGCAGGTGTTCGGGCTGCCCGACCTCTCGCTGCTGGGCGACGTGTCGTTCGGCGCGTGGACGCGGGTGCCCGCGCTGACCGCCGCGCTGCTGGTGTTCACGCTGGTGCTCACCGACTTCTTCGACACCGTCGGCACGATGACCGGCCTGGGCAAGGAAGCCGGGCTCATCGGCAAGGACGGCCAGTTGCCGGGCGTGTCGAAGGCGTTGTTCGTGGACGGCGTGGGCGCGGTCGCGGGCGGTGCGGCGTCCTCGTCGTCCAACACCGTCTTCATCGAGTCGGCGTCCGGCATCGCGGAGGGCGCGCGGACCGGGTTGGCGAACATCGTCACCGGCCTGCTGTTCCTCGCCGCCATGTTCCTCACGCCGCTGTACGCGGTGGTGCCGATCGAGGCGGCGGCGCCCGCGCTGGTCGTCGTCGGCGCGCTGATGATCATGCAGATCAAGGAGATCGACTTCGCCGACTTCTCCGTCGGCCTGCCCGCGTTCCTCACCATCGTGGTCATGCCGTTCACGTACTCGATCGCGAACGGCATCGGCGCGGGCTTCGTCAGCTACGTGGTGTTGCGGGCGCTCACGGGGCGTGCGCGCAGCGTGCACCCGCTGATGTGGATCGTGGCGGCGGCCTTCGTCGTGTACTTCGCGATCGGGCCGATCCAGGCCGCGTTCGCGAGCTGAGGACGGGCGGGGGCGGGCAGGGATGGGCAACTTCACAGGGACGGACGCCGAGATCGTGAGGTATGCTAACTACGTGGTGGAGACCGAGGCTGAAGCGGGACTGGCGAGTCGGCTGCGACTGGCCGTCGTCCGGCTCAACCGCAGGCTCCGCGCGCAGCGGGTGAACTCCGCGATCTCGCTCACCCAGGTGTCCGCGCTGTCGACGTTGCACAAGTGCGGACCCTTGACGCCGGGTGAGCTGGCCGCCAGGGAAGGCGTCCAGCCACCGTCGATGACCAGGGTGATCGCCGCCCTGGAGGAGTACGGGTTCGCCACGCGCCGCCCCCACCCCACCGACGGCCGGCAGGCCATCGTGGAGCTGAGCGAGACGGGGCTGAGCTACATCAACGAAGAGGTGTCCGCGCGGGAAGCCTGGCTGGACAAGCGGCTGGCCGAGCTGACCCCGGAGGAGCGGGGCGTGCTGTCGCGCGCCGCCGGGATAATCGACAGGATGGCGGGGCAGTAACGAAGTGCCGGCGTACGCGGGTGGGGCAGAGACGGACCAGGTCGAACGCAACCCAGCCGCACCCCCGCCACGTCGGCGCATGTTCGGTTCGTTGCGCGTGCGCAACTACCGCCTCTACGCCTCCGGTCAGGTCGTCTCGCTCGTCGGGCTGTGGATGCAGCGCGTCGCGCAGGACTGGCTGGTGCTGGAGCTGTCCGACGGCTCACCGGTCGCCCTCGGCATCGCCGCCGCGCTCCAGTTCGCGCCCACGCTGGTGCTGTCGCTGTGGGCGGGCGTGCTCGCCGACCGGATGGACAAGCGCAAGCTGCTGCTGGTGCTGGAGACCGGTCTCGGGCTCTGCGCGCTGACGCTCGGCCTGCTCGACGTCACCGGCGTGGTCCAGCTGTGGCACGTCTACCTGCTGTGCCTGCTGCTCGGCGCGGTGTCCGCGGTGGAGACGCCCGTGCGGCAGAGCTTCGTGGTCGAGATGGTCGGCCGCGACCAGCTCACCAACGCGGTGGCGCTGAACGCGATGACGTTCAACCTGGCCCGGATGGTCGGACCGGCCGTCGCCGGCGTGATGATCATCTTCGTGGGCACCGGCTGGGTGTTCCTGATCAACGCGATCAGCTTCCTCGGCGTGCTGGCCGGGCTGCTGCTGATGCGCGCCGCCGAACTGCACCGCGGCGACCCCGTGCCGCGCGAGAAGGGTCAGCTCCGGGAAGGCCTGCGGTACGTGCGCAAGCGCCCCGACCTGGTGATCCTGATGTTCCTGGTGTTCTTCATCAGCACGTTCGGGCTGAACTTCTACGTCACGCTGGCCGTGCTGGCGCGCAACACGTTCGGCGGCGACGCGTCCGCCTACGGCCTGCTGTCGACGATGCTCGCGGTCGGCACGCTGGCCGGCGCGACCCTGGCGGCCAAGCGCAGCGCGCGCGGCAAACCCCGGCTGCGGCTGCTGATCCTGGGCGCGCTGGCGTTCGGCGTGCTGGAGGTCGTGGTCGGGCTGATGCCCACGATGTGGCTGGCCGGGCTGGCCCTGATCCCCGTCGGCATCGCCATGATGACGTTCACGACGACCGCCAACGCGACCGTGCAACTGGGTGTGTCGCCCGCGATGCGCGGCCGGGTCATGGGCCTGTACATGCTGGTGTTCCTGGGCGGCAACCCGGTGGGCGGCCCGGTGATGGGCTGGCTGGCCGAGCACTTCACCGCACGCGCGCCGCTGGTCGTCGGCGGCGTGGTGTCGATCCTGGCGGCCGTGGTCGGCGGGATCGTGCTGGCCCGGCGGGGCGGCGTGAAGCTGCCGACGCACCGCTTGGGCCTGCGCCGCCGCGCCCGCGCCTGACAATGGGCTCGTGGTCATCGCGACGGACTGGGTCCGGCTGCTCGTCGTCTGCCTGATCTTCACCGCGGTCGCGGGCGCGGTGGTGCGGTGGGCCCGGTTGGCGTCTCCCCGGCCCGTGGTCCGGGCGGCCGTGCGGGCGGCGGCGCAGCTGGCCGCGGTGTCGGCGGTGATCACCGCGGTGCTGGCGTCGTTGCCGTTGACGGCGGCGTTCCTGGTGCTGATGGCGGCCGTGGCCACGGGGACGTCGGCGGCCCGCACGAAGACCGGACGGCGTGGCGCGTGGGTGGGCGTGGCGATCCTCGGCGGGGCGGCGCCGGCTCTCGCGGCGCTGGTGGTGAGCGGACTGGTGCCGGTGCGGGGGATCGCGCTGGTGCCGGTCGGCGGAATCCTGATCGGTGGGGCGATGACCGCCACCACGTTGTCCGTGCGGCGGACGTTGGACACGCTGCGGGACCGGCACGGCGAGTTCGAGGCCGCGTTGGCGCTGGGGTTCACCGAACCGGTGGCGGTGCGCGAGCTGGTGCGGGGGCCGGCGGCCGAGGCGTTGGTGCCGGCGCTGGACCAGACCCGGACGGTCGGCCTGGTGACGTTGCCCGGCGCGTTCGTGGGGATGCTGCTGGGCGGCGCGCCGGTGTGGCAGGCGGGCGCGTTGCAGCTCGTCGTGCTGCTGGGGCTGCTGGCGGTCGAGGCGGTGGCGATCGCGGTGGTCGTGGAACTCGTCGCCCGCGGTCTCGTGCGCAGGACTGGTGCGACCGGTGAAGTTAGGCTAACCTAAGCGTCGTCGCTTCGTGGTGGGAGCGGCAGTCAGTTCGGGAACAGACGAGGCCCCGCCTCCCGGTCGTACCGCCGGGTGGGTGGGGCCTCGTCGTGTGCCGGGTCCGGAGGTCGCCGCCGCGGCGGGTGTGGTGGCGGCGTGGTGGTGGCGCGGCGGCGGAGCGGTGGTGGCGCGGTGGAAAGTCGGGTGCCGATCGGAGGTGGGCGTGCCACGATCGGGCGGTGCTGACAGCCAGGAACGTCACGCTGTCGTTCGGTCCGCGGACCGTGCTCTCGGAGGTGGACCTCGATGTTCCCGCAGGTGAACGCATAGGGCTGGTCGCGCCGAACGGCGTCGGCAAGTCGACGCTGCTGCGCGTGCTGGCCGGTGAGCTGACCCCGGATTCCGGCGCGGTGACCGTGCGCGGTGTCGTCGCCCACCTGACCCAGGAGACGGAGATCCGACCGGGCGAGTCGTTGCGCGACCACCTGGCCCGGCGCACGGGGGTCGCGGCGGCGCAGCGCGCGTTCGAAGCGGCGACCGAGGCGTTGAGCCAGGGCGCGCCGGGAGCGGAAGACGCCTACGCGCGGGCGTTCGACGTGTGGACCGCGTCCGGCGCGGCGGACTTCGCGGAACGCGCGGAGGAGGCGTGCGAACGGCTCGGGCTGCCGGCGACGCTGCTGGACGAGCGCGGTGCGGGCGAGCGCGGATCGGGTGAGCTGTCCGGCGGGCAGTCGGCGCGGCTGCGGCTGGCGGCCGTGCTGCTGACGACGGCCGACGTGCTGCTGCTCGACGAGCCGACCAACGACCTCGACCTGGCCGGGCTGGAGATCCTGGAGTCGCACGTGCTGCGCAGCCGTGCCGGGATGGTCATGGTCAGCCACGACCGCGAGTTCCTGGCCCGCACCACGACCGCCATCGCCGAGCTGGACGAGTTCAGCCACGCGGTGAGCGTGTTCGGCGGCGGGTGGGACGCGTACGTGCGGGAGCAGGCCCGCGCCCGGGAACGGGCGTGGGAGGAGTACGACGCGTTCGCGGCGAAGCGGGACGCGTTGACGCAGCGGGCCCGGCAGACGAGGGAGTGGTCGCGGCAGGGCGTGCGGCGCAACGCGAAGTCGGACGAGAGCGACAAGAACATCAAGGCCGCCCGCAAGCAGGGCGCGGAGAACCTGACCGCCAAGGCGTCCGTCGTGGAGCGCCAGTTGGCGCGGCTGGACGAGGTCGACGAGCCGCGCGAGCCGTGGGAGCTGCGGTTGACGTTGCCCAGCGCGGGACGGGGCAGCCAGGTCGCGTTCACGTTGCGCGGGGCCGTGGTGCGTCGGGGCGACGTCACGCTCGGGCCGGTCGACCTCACCGTCGGCGCGGGGGAGCGGTGGCGGATCACCGGGCCGAACGGGTCGGGCAAGTCGACTCTGCTGGGCGCCCTGCTGGGCCGCGTGCCGCTGGCGTCCGGTGATCGGAGCCAGGGGCCGGGCGTGGTGGTGGGCGAGGTCGACCAGGTGCGCGCGGACTTCGCCGTGCCGTCGACCGTGCTGGAGGTGGTGACCGGGCTGACCGGGCTGGCGGACGTGGAGGCGCGGACGTTGCTGGCGAAGTTCCGGGTAGGCGCGGACGCCGTGCTGCGACCGGCCCGCTCGCTCTCGCCGGGCGAGCGGACCAGGGCCGGGTTGGCGGTGCTGCAGGCCAGGGGGACGACGTGCCTGGTGCTGGACGAGCCGACCAACCACCTCGACGTGGCGGCCATCGAGCAGTTGGAACAGGCGCTGGAGGGTTACGGGGGCACGCTGCTGCTCGTCACCCACGACCGGAGGATGGCGTCGGCTGTGGGGGTTGACCACACCTTGGACGTGCGGACCCTGGCAAGATAGGCGCATGGGCACCGAGGAGGACTGGCCGGTCGAGCAGACGTGGTCACTGCGCAGCACGCACTGGCACGCGTACGTGGAGCACACTTCGCTCGACCACGCCTCCCCGCGCGCCGAGCGGTTGGAGCGCACGCCGGAAGAGGTCCTGACCACGCCGACCGAGGTCGCCGCGTGGCTGGAGGTCAACCTGCGCAGCGCCACCAAGCCCGAAGAGGCCGGGAAGAAGCGCACGAAGGACGAGCGGGACTTCTCCGACTCGAACCGGGTGCACACGTCGCTGGCGTCGGCGGGCGAGAGCATCTACACGGGCGTGAAGGGCATGCTGACCCTGGCGGTCGAGGCGGTGACCCCCGACGAGTGCCGCAGCTCCCACGACGGCGCCGACGTCGCCCCGCTCAAGTCCGGCCGTCGTCGCTGACCTGGGGTAATGTGGTGGTGCCGCGCTGTCGGCGGTGCTGACAGGGCGCTGTGAAGATCACCCGAACGCGCGAATCGCGTGGGCTCGGGGATCAATGGCACGGGCGAAAGCGTTGCCGGAAGAATGAAGGCGCGGCGCTCGGCCTGAACCCTGCCGCGACGCTCGGCTTCGACGATGTGCCGGGACTCCAGGCTCCAGGCCGGATCGCGGATCGCGCGTCGTGGGTGCGTGGGTGCGTGTGGTCGTGGACCGGCTCACCACCAGCGGCCCGTGGTGGCGTGGTCGGTGGCGGTGTGCCCGACGCGGGTGCCGTCGTGCGACGCGCCGACCAACCGGGCCCCGTGCAGCCGTGCGCCTGTCAGGTCCGCGCCGTCCAGCCTCGCACCGCTCAGGTCCGCCGCGGTGAGGTCGGCTCCGCCCAGGTCCGCGCCGATCAGGACCGCTTCGCCGAAGCTCGCGCCGGTGAGGGTCGCCGAGCCCAGGTCGGCTTGGACCAGGTTCGCCGAGCGCAGGTCCGCGCCGGTCAGCTTCGCGCTCACGAGGTAGGTCTCGCTCATCTGCGCGCCGCCGAGGTGCGCTCGGGGCAGGCGGGCCATGCTCAGGTTCGTGTCGTCCAGCGTCGCACCGGTCAGGTCGACCTCGGTCAGGTCCGCGTAGTCCGCCCGCGCGCGAGTGAGATCGGCCCACTTCAGCGTGGCCCGCGTGAGGTCCGCCCCGCGCAGGTCCGCGCCGACGAACCTGCCGCGCGCGAGGCAGGCGCCGCGCAGGTCCAGTTGGCCCGCGGCGGGTGGTGCGGTGTCGGTGTCGTGGGCGTGGTCGCGGGTGGTCAGCACGGTGAAGGCGGCTTGGATGTCCGGCGCGATCCGATCGGGGCAGCGGATGTCGGCGGCCGTGTCGGCGCGGTGGACGGTGGAGCTGATGAAGGTGCCCAGGACGTTGACGATGGTGGGCTGGTCGCGAGGCGAGTCCGCGGCGAGGCGTTGCAGGGCGTAGATCCCGCCGAGCCGGGTTTGCAGGCGCTCGGGTCCGGTCTGGTCGAGCTGCTCGACGGCCTTGGTGTAGCGGTCGGTGTACTGGCCCTGCTCGGAGAGGGCGACCTGCTTCTGGGTGGCGTTCAGGGAGAACCCGGTGAAGACCAGCGCGCCGCTCGCGGTGAGAGCGGTGATCACGGCGCTGACGGCCTGTGCCTTCGAGGCAGGCGCGGGAGCGGCAGGTGGTGCGGGTGCCGGGGCGTCGGCGGGTGGCGCGGGAGCGGCTGGGGCGCGAGTGGTGGCGGCCGGGGACTGGGGGCGCATCCGGAGCCTGCCGCCTGTGAGGTGACGGCGTGGCGTGCTTCTCATGCCCCTTGAGTCGCTGCCCGCACCCCGAACATCACACGTCCGGGCTGCGCGAGGCGCACGTGCCCGCCGCACCCGGGCGCGGCGGGCACGTGGTGGTCACAGGCCCACGGGCCAGGTGTGGACCGGTTCGCCGACGTGGGACAGCTCGACGTAGCGGCCCAGCATCGCGCTCAGCGCGGTGTCGCGGTCGGCGCCCCGCTCCTCCAGCAGCGCCACCGTCTCGCGTTGCCACAGCGAGCCCGTGCGCCGCGCCAGGCACCGGGCCTCGATCACGCCCAGGTAGCGCTCACGCGCCTCGTCGGACACGCCGCACGCCTGCAACCCCTCGTGGGCCAGGGGCAGGAGGCGGCGCAGGACGAGCTCGTCCGGCGGCACCCAGCCGATGCCCGGCCAGTACAGCTGCGACCCCATCCCGTGCCGGGAACCGGCGTACAGGTTCTCCTCCGCCGCGTGGAACGACATCTGGGTCCACAGAGGACGTTCCAAAGTGGTCAGTGCCCGCTGCGCGCCGTAGAAGAAGGCGGCGTTCGCCATCGTGTCGAGCACCGTCGGCCCGGCCGGCAGCACGCGGTTCTCCACGCGCAGGTGCGGCACGTCGTCCACCACGTCGTAGACCGGCCGGTTCCAGCGCCACACGGTGCCGTTGTGCAGCCGCAACTCCGTCAACGACGGCGTCCCGCCCGCGCCGAGCACGTCCAGCGGGTCCTCGTCGCCGGTCTCCGGCAGCAGCGCCGGGAAGTACCGCACGTTCTCCTCGAACAAGTCGAAGATCGACGTGATCCACCGCTCGCCGAACCACACCCGCGGCCGGACGCCCTGGTTCTTCAGCTCCTGCGACCGGGTGTCCGTGGCCTGGAGGAACAGCGGCACCCGGGTCTCGTGCCACAGCGCCCGCCCGAGCAGGAACGGCGAGTTCGCCGCGATCGCCACCTGCACGCCGGCCAACGCCTGCGCCGCGTTCCAGTGCGCCGCGAAGTCGTCCGGCGCCACCTGCAGGTGCAGCTGCACGGACGTGCAGGCCGCCTCCGGCATGATGGACTCGGCGTAGCTGGACAACCGCTCGCCGGCCCGCCCGGGCAGGGGCGAGCCCTCCATCGACAGCACGACCTCCTCGCCGCGGGCGGCGAGGATCTGGTCGTTCAACGTCGTGTACCGCGCCTGCTGCGACAGCCACCGCCGGTCGAAGTGCTCGTGCCGCAACGTCGGCAGCACCCCGATCATCACGATCGACGTGCCGGCGTCGTGCGCTTTCACGTCCGCCGCCGCGAGCGTGGAGACCAGCTCCCGCTCCAGTTCCAGCGTCTCGTCACCGGCCAGCTCGCGCGGCGGGACGTTCACCTCCAGGTTGTGCTGACCGAGCTCCAGCGTGAACGAGGGGTCGTCGATCTTCTCCAGCACCTCGGAGTTGGCCATCGCGGGCTTGCCGACGCCGTCGACCAGGTTCAGCTCGATCTCCAGCCCCATCTGCTGCCTCGGGAAGGAGAAGCTCTCCTCCGCCAGCATGGTTCCCAGCGCGTCCATGCACCGCTGCATGCGCTGGCGGTAGCGCCGGCGGTCCTCTCTGGTGAACGTCCGACTGGACACATCCGTACCCATGCCGCCTCCCAATCGGTAGGGCTGCTCCGGCGGGCTTAGCGGAGGCCAACCGTGACACAGCAAGCATCTGCCCGCCAGCGCCCAAATCGGTGCTCTCTGTCACACAGCAGTAACAATCAGCAAGAATGTGCTGGTTGGCGGCTTGCTGCTGCGGCATACGATCGACGAGGGGTGTTCACCTGTCGACAAGTGGGACACTGCTCGCGTGATCGAGATCGACGACCCGGCGGACCCCCGGCTGGACGACTTCCGGGACCTGTCGACGGCCGACCGGCGACCCGACCGGCCCGGCGGGCGGGGCCTGGTGATCGCCGAGGGCGTCGTGGTGGTCGAACGGCTCCTCGGCTCGCCCTACCCGGTGCGCGGGCTGCTCGGCGTGCGGCGGAGGGTGGAAGCGCTCGGCGACCTCCCCGCGCCCGCCTACGTCACGTCCGCCGAGGTCATGGCCGAGGTCGTCGGGTTCCACCTCAACCGGGGCGTGCTGGCCGCCGCCGACCGGGCGCCCCAGCCGGACCTGGCCGAGCTGGTCGCGTCGTCACGGCGGCTCGCGGTGCTGGAGGGCGTCGGCGACCACGAGAACCTGGGCTCGCTGTTCCGCAACGCCGCCGCGCTCGGCATCGACGGCGTGCTGCTCGGCCCGGGGTGCAGCGACCCGCTGTACCGGCGCAGCGTCCGCGTCTCGATGGGTCACGTGCTGCGCGTGCCGTTCGCCTCGGCGCCGAACCTGACCGAAGCGTTCGAGCTGCTGCGCCACAACGGTTTCACGGTCGCCGCGCTCACGCCGAGGGCCGGTTCGGCGAACCTGCCCGACGCCGGGCTGCGCGGCCGCAAGGTCGCTGTCCTGCTCGGATCGGAAGGGCCGGGCCTGACGGACGAGGCCATCGCGGCGGCCGACGTCGCGGTCCGCATCCCGATGGCGGACGGTGTCGACTCGCTGAACGTCGCGACCGCGGCCGCGATCGCCTTCTACGCGATCGCCTGAACGCGATACGTTCTCACCGAGCAGAGGAGGACGCAGGTGGAACTGCGGGTCCAGGACGGTCGGGCCGTGCTCGCGGGCCGCGACGACGCGGGCGAGCGGGAAGTCGACCCGCGCACCCTCCCGCTCGGCGCCGGCCTCGCCGACGCGTTGCACGAGTGGGCGAAGGTGGCCGACGCGGTCACGCGGTCCGACGCGCCCTCCGACGGTGTCGCGAGCGCCCTCGTGACCAGGCGGGGACGACAACTGGCGGGAAGGTTGGCGGCTGAGATGGGCACACCGGTGGAGTACACCGATCCCGTGACCGGTGAGCTGGTCGTCGTGGACGTTCCGCCCGCCGAGTCCGGCGAGCCGGGCGGGACCGGCGAAGCCGGGGAGACCGGCGAGCCCGGTGACGTGGTCGAGGACGCGGACGCGGAGCCGGAACCCCAGGAGGAAACCCCCTGGGGCACCGGGCTCACGGTCAGCTTCATCGTGGCCGCCGTGGTGACGTTCACCGTCTACACGCTGTCGGTCGGGTTGGGCGAGACCAGCCAGTGGCTCGCGTTGCTGGCGAACGCCCTCGTGGTCGGCGGCATCACCCCGTCGGTGTGGCTGGCGCGGAAGGTGCCGGTGTGGCGGTGGGTCGCGTACGGCGTGGTGGCCGGTGTGCTGGCGGCCTGGTTGTCGTTGCTGCTGACGACCCTCCTGTAGGGGTTCGCGGGGCGAGCGCTCACGCCAGCGAGTCCCGCCAGGCGGTGTGCAGCGCGGCGAACCGGCCGCGCCCGCCGATCAGCTCCTCCGGCGTGCCGTCCTCCACCACCCGGCCGCCTTCGAGCACCAGGACCCGGTCGGCGATCAGCACGGTGGAGAGCCGGTGGGCGATGATGAACGCGGTCCGCTCCGCCAGCACGGTCTCCAGCGCGCCCTGCACCGCGCGCTCGGTCGGCACGTCCAGGCTGGACGTCGCCTCGTCCAGCACCAGCACCGCCGGATCGGCCAGGAACGCCCGCGCGAACGCCACCATCTGCCGCTGCCCGGCCGAGAGCCGCCCGCCGCGCTTGCGCACGTCGGTGTCGTAGCCCTCGGGCAGCGCCCGGATGAAGTCCTCCGCGCCGACCGCCCGTGCCGCCGCCTCGACCTCCTCCCGGGTCGCGGACGGCCGGCCCAGCGCGATGTTGTCCAGCACCGACCCGTCGAACAGGAAGTTCTCCTGCGTCACCATGACCACCGCGCGCCGCAGCTCGACGTCCGCGACGGACCGCAGGTCGACCCCATCCAGCCGCACCGCACCCGCGGACGGGTCGTAGAACCGGGCCACGAGCTTGGCCAGCGTGGACTTGCCCGCACCGGTCGCGCCGACCAGCGCCACGGTCTGCCCGGCGGGCACGGTCAGGTCGAACGGCGGCAGCACGACCGGCGTGGAGTCGGAGTAGCGGAACTCGACGCCGTCGAACCGGACCGCGCCCTGGACGTCGCCGAGAGGGGTCGGTTCCTCCGGTTCGCGGACCAGCGGCTCCTCCTCCAGCAGACCGGAGATCTTCTCCAAGGCGGCGGTGGCCGAGGCGTAGGCGTTGGCGAACATGGCGAGCTGGTCGAACGGGTCGTAGAACCGCCGCACGTACAGCGTGAACGCGGCCAGCACGCCCAGTTCGAGCTGCCCGCCCGCCACGCGGAACGCGCCCCAGGCGAGGATCACCGCCAGCGACAGGTTGCCGATCACCCGGACGAGTGACGTGAAGGCGGCCATCACGCCCATCGCGTCGGTGTTGGCGTCGCGGAACCGGGTGTTCAGCTCGCCCATGATCTTCTCGTTGCGCCGCTCGCGCCGGAACGCCTGCACCGCGCGGATGCCGTTCATCGTCTCCACGAACTGCACGATGATCTTCGCGATGGCGCCGCGGGTGTGGCGGTAGGCCCGGCCGGAACGGCGGCGGAACCACCGGGTGAGCAGGATCAGCGGCAGGAAGCCCGACAGCACGACGAGCGCCAGCGGGACGTCCAGGTAGAGCAGCACGACCGAGATGCCCAGCAGGGACAGCATCGAGCTGAAGAAGCCGTCCAGACCCTCCTCGACCAGGTCCTGAAGGGAGTCGACATCGCTGGTCAGCCGGGAGATGACCTTGCCGGACGTGTACTTCTCGTGGAACGAGACGGACAGGCGCTGGGCGTGCCGGAAGACGCGTTCGCGCAGGACGAGCAGGATGTCCTGGCCGATCCGGCCCGTCAGGCGGACGAACGACCAGCGCAGCAGCGTCGCGGAGATCGCGGCGGCGACGTAGCCGCCGACGCACCAGGCCAGGGCGTCCGGGCGGCCGTCGAGCGCCGCCGGGATGCCGGTGTCGATGGCGGCGGCGATGAGGAGCGGGCCGGCCAGGTTGACCACGTTCTCCGCGATCACGATCACCAGGGCCAGGATCGCGGCCCTCGTGTGCGGGCGGATCAGCTCGCCGAGCAGGCGGCGGGAGCGGGCCTGGAGCTTGACGCCGGTGGCGTGGTCGAGGTCTTCCACGTCCTCGGCGGCGACGCCGCGCCAGGACTCCTCGGAGTGGATCGGGTCCGGGTGGGCAGGGTCCGGTTGGGCACGGTCCGGTTGGGCAGGGTCCGGGTTGGCCGGGGTCGGGTGGGCGCGACCAGGGTGGGTCGGGCCTGTGCGGGTCGGGTCTGCGCGGGTCGGGTCGGGTCGGTCGAGCCCGTGCGGGTCGGGTGCGCTGGTCACGCCGCCACCTCCTCGTCCTCCGAGGTGGACAGGAGGTTGCGGTACTCCTCGTTGTCCGCCAGCAGCTGCGCGTGCGTGCCGGTGGCCGCGATCCGGCCGTCGACCAGCATCGCCACCCGGTCGGCCAGCTGCACGGTGCTCGGGCGGTGCGCGACCACGAGCGCCGTGACGTCCTTGAGCACGCGGCGCAGCGCGGCTTCGACCTCGGCCTCGGTGTGCACGTCCAGCGCGGACAGCGGGTCGTCCAGGACGAGCACGGCCGGGTGGCCGGCGACCGCGCGGGCGAGGGCGAGCCGTTGGCGCTGACCGCCCGACAGGGACAGGCCCTGCTCGCCGATCCGGGTGTCCAGCCCCCACGGGAGGGCGTCGACGAAGTCCTCGGCGCGGGCCACCTTCAAGGCTTCGCGGACCCGTTCCTCGCTGACGTCCTTCGAGCCGAGGGCCACGTTCTCGGTGACGCTCGCGGAGAACAGGATCGGCTCCTCGAACGCCGTGCCCACGACCCGGCGGAGGTCGGACAGGTCGAGCTCGCGCACGTCGACGCCGTCGAGCGTGATCCGGCCCGCCGTGACGTCGGCCAGCCGGGGCACGAGCGCGGTGACCGTGGTCTTGCCGGAGCCGGTGGCGCCGACGAGGGCCACCGTCTCACCCGGCCGGATGTCCAGGTCGACGCCGCGCAGCACCTCGTTGTCCGAGCCGGGGTGGTGGTAGCGGACACCCTCGAAGCGGACGTGCCCCCGCACGGGCGAGGCCAGCGGCTTCGGGGTGGCGGGCGCCGTCACGGTGATCGCGGTGTCGGTCACCTCGAAGTACCGCTCCAAAGCGGAGGCGGTCGAGTTGGTCTCCGCCAACAACCACCCGATCGAGTCGACCGGCCAGCGCAGGTAGGCGCTGACCGTGACGGCGGCGACGAGCGTGCCGACCGTGACGGTGCCGTCGGCGATGCCCATCGAGCCGAACGCCAGCTGACCGGCGATGCCCAGCTCGGGCAGCACGATCAGCACGGCCCACAGCGCGGCGAAGATCCGGACCTTCGTGACCTCGGTGTCGCGCAGCTCCCGCGCCTGCCGGACGAACCGCTTCGTCAGGTGCGGGCCGCGGCCGAAGGCCTTGAGCACGCGGATGCCGAGGACCGACTCCTCGACCACGGTGGTGAGGTCACCCGACTGGTCCTGCGCGCGGCGGGCCACCACCTTGAACTTCGTCTCGAACAAGTAGGACAGGGCGACCAGCGGCAACGTGGTCACCAGCACGATCAGGCCGAACGTCGGCGACAGCCAGAACAGCACGCCCAGCCCGGTCAGCACGACCAGGCTGTTGACCACCAGGAAGATCACGGCGAAGCCGACGAACCGCCGCACCTGGGTCAGGTCGGTGGTGGCGCGGGACAGCAGCTGCCCCGACTGGTAGCGGTCGTGGAAGGCCACCTGCAGGTCTTGCAGGTGGTGGTACAGCTCGGCCCGCATCCGCGCCTCGACGTCCGACGCCGGTCCGGCGATCAGCTTGCGGCGGGCGTAGAACAGCGCGGCCTCGGCGCAGCCGAGCAGCACGATGACGCCGATGAGCAGCGGCAACGCGTCCAGGTCGCGGCCGGCGATCGGGCCGTCCACGATGCGTTGGGTGATCAGCGGGATGCCCAGGCCGCACGTCATCGCCAGCATGGTGGCGGCCATCGCCAGCACCACGGGCGTGCGGACGGGCTTGAGGTACGGCCACAGCCTGCGCAGAGTCGCGGCTGTGGAAGTACGGTCTTCCGACACGAGTCCCCCTCCGGTCCACCATGACGTTACGAAGGTGGACCGACAATCGGCATCCTGTTTTCGCGTCTTCGACCCTGCAAGCTGGAGCTAGGTGGAGGTCAAGGTGGATGTGCGGTATCTCCGTGCGGAACCGACTATGGCATTCCCCCGAGGCCGGCTGTTGGCGGTGAGCGGCGGGAGGCTGTACGTGCTCGCACCCGACGGGTGGGACGTGGTCGGCGGCACCCGACCCGACGGGGCGAAGCCGGTCAGCCGGGAGGAGGCGGAGGACTGGTGCCGGTTCGAAGGGGTGGAGGTGCAGGTGCTCGACGCCGTGCCCGGGTGAAGGTCTACTTCCTGCGGCGACGCAGGATGGCCGGGGCGGTGACCAGGCCCGCGAGGCCGTAGCTCGCGCCGGCGAGGAGGATCAGTACCGTCCACCGGTCGCCGACCGGGGCGAGCCGCTCCGGCACCTCGAAGTAGTGCGCGAGGCCCAGGACGATCGGGCCGAGCAGGATGATCGGCCACACCGGGCGGACCTTCAGCAGCCAGAGCACCGGGCCGGCGACCAGGGCGCTGAACACCAGCGCGATCGGCAGGCCGACCACGACCAGCAGGATGAACTCGCTCAGGGTGGTCTCGTTCACCACCCGGTCGAGGACTCCGCTGCGGTACGCCCAGACCCAGGCGACGAGCAGCGCGGAACCGAGGACGGCCGACACCACGACGCGCAAGAGCACCTTGAACGCGAAGCCGCCCGCGGTGAGGCGTGAAGGGCGCGGCGTGTCAGTCACGGGCGGAAGTGTGGCCGACCGGGTGCTTCGCTGTCACCGGGGCGGCCAGGACGAAACCGAGCACACCCGCGGCGACGGACCCGGCCGGGATCGAGACCCAGACGGTGAGCAGGGTGAGGATGGCGGTGAACGTGACGCCCACGGCGGCGTAGCCGAGCGGACGGTCCTGGTGGGCGGCTCTGAGGACGACCCAGGCGACCAGCACGCCCGCGACCATGCTGATCGGCATGGCGAACAGGCCCATGGCCAGGCAGTCCCAGTCCTCGGTCGAGCAGACCCTTCCGGATGCGATGAGTTCGCGCAGGCCCCACCAGGCCGCGCCCAGACCGGCGCCCAAGACGGCGCCGACGACCAGTCGTCCCAGCATGGCGGGTGGTTACCCGGGTGGGGTGGTGGTCAAGCCCGGTTGACGACGGTTCAGTTCGGGGGTGGGTGGGGTGGTGCGGGGGTGGGGTGGTCGAGTTCGGCTCGATGTGACATGGGGCCCTTACGGGCGCTCCAGGCAGGCCAAAGCCGGGCAGGCCTGGCGGGAAGAGCGTCCGCCAAGCCTGTCCGGCTTCGACCAGCCTAAAGCACCCGAACCCATGTCAAATCGGGCCTGGGTGGGGATGTGCCGGGTGGGTGTGAGGGCAGGTATGGGGGGTGGGGAAAGCGAAAGCCCCCGGCAGTCGGTGGCTGCGGGGGGCCTTCGTGGGGTTGTGCGTGTGGGTCAGCCTCGGGTGGAGCGGACGCCCAGGAGGACGTCTTCCCAAGACGGCACGATCGGGTGGTTCTTCTTGCCGCGCTTGGGTGGTGGGTCCTTGCGGGGCGGTTGCTGCTTGGAGCCCGCTGCCGGTTGTTGCGGGGCCGGGGCCGGGGCTGGGGTCGGCTCCTCGGCGGTCGGGGCGGGGTCCGGGGTCGGTTGGGGTTCCTGGACCGGTGGCGGAGGGGGCGGTGGGGCCGGGTCCTCGCGGGCGAGGATTTCCGGTTCCTGCTGCTTCTCCAGCTCCAAGGCCTGGCGGGCCAGTTGGGTCACCGGGCGGACCGTGCGCAGGGTCCGGTTCGGGTTCGGGTCCATGAGTTCCATGGCGCCGTCGTCCAGCGCGGTCACCGTGCCGCCCTGGGCACCAGGGTGGAACGCCCAGTGCGCCAGGTTGTCCGACCGGCCCGCGGTCCAGTGGAGCTGCACGACCCAGCGGCCGTCCTCGCCCCGCCACGAGTCCCAGCTGACGTCGGCGTACTCCTGGCCCCGGAGGCCGAAGGAGTGCGCGACGACCTCGCCGAGGGTCTGCACGTCCGGGCCGTCCTCGCGGACGGGGTGGGCGCGCTGGGCCAGGTCGGCGGTGCGGGAGCGCTCCAGCAGGACGGGGTAGGCGTAGCGCTCGACGCGGTGGGCGGGCAGGCCCGCCGCCGCCGCCACCTGGGCGACGGACTCACCCGCGCGGATGCGGGCCTGGATCTCGCGGGGCCGCATCTGGCTCTCGACCTCGATCTCGATCTGGCCGAGTCGGGTGAGGTCGCCGCGTGCCGCCGCGCGCAGCCGTTCGTCGGCGGGGAGCACGAAGCGCTCGCCGCGATCCGGGTCCTCGAGGATGACGGACTTGCCGTCGTCTTCGAGCCCGATGACTCGCAACGCACGCATCATGGCCTCCCGGATGGCTCACCTCGCCGAGTACAACGTAATCCGGCGCGCCGCCTTGACGGGGGAGACTCGCCGTGTTCGCCGATATCTTCGTGTGATCTTGCCGTATGTCGGCGGCTCGCGCACCTCCGTTAGCACAAGGTTCACCTCGGTGGCGGTGTCTGCGGGTTCCCGAAGTGCCTGGTCATGACTGTGGGGGCCGTCCCCGGAAGGACGACCCCCACGGTGAGGTCCGGGTCAGAGCTTGGACACGACCCAGTCGACGGCCTTCGTCAGCGTGCTCACGTCGGTCGGCTCGACGGCCGGGAACATGGCGACGCGGAGCTGGTTGCGGCCCAGCTTGCGGTACGGCTCGACGTCCACGATGCCGTTCGCGCGCAGGACCTTGGCCACCACGGAGGCGTCCACCGAGTCGTCGAAGTCGACGGTGCCGACGACCTGCGAGCGGTGAGCCGGGTCGGCCACGTACGGGGTCGTGTAGGAGGTCGCCTCGGCCCACGTGTACAGCCGCGAGGACGAGTCGGCGGTGCGGTCCACGGCCCACGTCAGGCCGCCGTTGCCCAGGAGCCACTCGATCTGGTCGTTGAGCAGGAACAACGTGGCCAGGGACGGCGTGTTGTAGGTCTGGTCCTTGGTGGAGTTGTCCAGGGCCGTGGTGAGGGAGAGGAACTCCGGCACCCAGCGGCCCGACTTGCCGATCTCGGCGACGCGGTCGAGGGCGGCCGGCGACATCAGGGAGATCCACAGGCCGCCGTCGGAGGCGAAGCACTTCTGCGGCGCGAAGTAGTAGACGTCGAAGTCCGACGGGTCGACCGGCAGGCCGCCCGCGCCGGAGGTGGCGTCGATGGCGACCAGGGCGCCGTCCGAGCCCGCGGGGCGGGAGACGGGCACCGCGACGCCGGTCGAGGTCTCGTTGTGGGCCCAGCCGACGAGGTCGGCGCCCTCGGCGTAGGCGATCTCGGGCGCGCTGCCCGGGTCGGCCTTGACCACGATCGAGTCGCCCAGGAACGGCGCGTCGCTGGTGACCTTGGCGAACTTCGAGGAGAACTCGCCGTAGGTGAAGTGCTGGGCGCGCTCGCGCACCAGGCCGAACGCGGCGGCGTCCCAGAAGGCGGTGGTGCCGCCGTTGCCGAGGACGACCTCGTAGCCCTCGGGCAGCGAGAACAGCTCCCGCAGGCCGGCGCGCACCGAGCCGACCAGGGACTTCACCGGCTTCTGCCGGTGGGAGGTGCCCATGAGCGCGGCGCCCTCGGCCGCGAGTGCCGCGAGGGCCTCGGGACGGACCTTGGAGGGCCCGCAACCGAACCGGCCGTCGGACGGCAGCAGGTCGGAGGGCAGGACCAACGAGGTCGGGTCGGCGGTCTGGGTCATCGCGAAGCCTCCGGTTACGGGGAGGGGGTCGGCACGACCGGCGCCGTTGCCGGGAGCCCTCAGTGTTGCAGCCGCGTGGCCGGGCGGTGACAGGCGGGTGTCCCTGGTCACGTGGAATGGGTCAGGCGAGGAGGTCGAGGACCTGTGCCAGGGCCGCCCGGCGCCTGCCCGAGGCCCGCTTGCCGAACGCGTACAGGAAGGGCCACTGGGAGGCGTTCTCGTACGGCGCGGCGACGTGGCCGAGGTGCTGGAGGAGGCCGCGCGCGACGGAGATCGCGCCGGTGGCCATGCCCAGGCCGACGAACACGTCCACCTGCTGGGCCATCGCCTCGGCGGCGACCAGGCCCAGCCCGCCGCCGGTCAGGACGCCGTCGGGGCCGCGGACCAGGTCGCGCCAGTCGTTGCGCAGGCGGCCCGCGTCGAAGTCGGCCTGCAACGTCCGCAGGAGCACGCCCTCGGTGGCCGCGCCGGACCGCACGGTGGCGCACACGCCGCTCAGCCACCGGGCGAGCAGGTCGCGGCCCTCGCCCTCGGCGAAACCGGTCAGCGGGGCGCGGCCCGCCGCCTCCAGGCGCCCGAGCAGGTCGAGGACCTGTTCGGTCAGGTCGGTGAGCAGGGCCTGGTCGGGGAGGTCCGGTGTGGGGCGGGGCGCGTCGCCGTGCAGGGTCGACAGCAGGTCGTGGAAGCGGCTCTCGCGCGGGGACAGGTAGAACGGGGCCTCGCCGCCGGAGAGGGTCAGCGCGTCCAGGTGGTTGTAGGCGTGCCGCAGGACGTCGGTCGCCAGGTCGCGCGGCGAGTCCCGGAACCGGCCGGCGTGCTCGACGACGCCCACCGGGAACGAGCCGGAGGTCGGGCCGGTGAGGGCGGCGTGGAGGGTGTCGACCACCTCGGGGTGGAGCTCGACGTGCTCGGTGGCGCGCACGGAGCCCTGCTCGTCCGGGGCGACCACCACGCGGCGCTCCGCCAGGGGGCGGGAGGCGTCGTCCCGCGCGATGGACCGGATCGCGTCGTCGACCTCGGTGCGCCACCCGGCGCCCGACCACTGGTGGCCGTCGCGGAACGAGCGGTCCAGGAGCCAGGGCTCGCGGCCGACGATCCGGATCCGCCCCTGCTCGACGTGGCGCACGAAGTCCGCGTCGGTGACCCGGCAGCGCGGGCTCTCCAGCAGCCGGCTCGACGGCGACCACAGGACGAGGGGCGCGCTGGTGGCGATCATCCGGTGCAGGTGCTCGTAGCCGGTCTCGCCGTACTCGCTGATGTGGCAGAACGTCCGGAAGACGTCGGTGTCGGCCATGTCAGTCGGTGACCTCGCGGGGGAACGCGTCGGGGTCGGCCGGGTCGTAGGGCCGGTCCGAGGCGACGAAGAGCCACAGGTCGGCCCGGCCGTCGTTGCGGACGGCGTGGGCCCAGTGCGGCGGCGGGGCGACCACGATGCCACCCGAACCGGTGAACGTGCGGTGGTGGCTGGGGGTGTCCGGGCCGGTGTCCCAGTGCAGCGACCAGGCGTCCTCGTACACGACGGCGATCAGCTCGCCCTTGCGCGCGTGGTAGTGCCCGCCGCGGACGTGGCCCGGGCGGACGGACGCCACGTGGACGTCCGCGACCGGGCCGATCGCCGACAGGTCGGCCAGGGCGAAGCTGACCCCGCGGTGGTCGCCGGAGGGCGGCAGGTGCGTGATCGGCAGTTCCGTCACGCGATCTCGTCCCAGCCCTCCACCTCGGACGGCTTGCGGGGTCCGGGGCCCACGTACTTGGCGGACGGGCGGACGAGGCGGCCCGTGCGCTTCTGCTCCAGGATGTGCGCGGACCAGCCGGCGGTGCGGGCGCAGGTGAACATCGCGGGCATCATGTGCGGCGGCACCTGGGCGAAGTCGAGGATCACGGCGGCCCAGAACTCGACGTTGGTCTCGATGGCGCGGTCCGGGCGGCGCTCGCGCAGCTCGGCCAGGGCGGCCTGCTCCAGGGCGTTCGCGGCCTCGTAGCGGGTGGCGCCCAGCTCGCGGCACGTGCGGCGCAGCACGCGGGCGCGCGGGTCCTCCGCCCGGTACACCCGGTGGCCGAAGCCCATCAGGCGCTCGCCCCGGTCGAGGACGCCCTTGACGAAGGCCTGCGCGTCGCCGGTGCGCTCGACCTCCTCGATCATGGGCAGCACGCGGGCGGGCGCGCCGCCGTGCAGGGGGCCGGACATGGCGCCGATCGCGCCGGACATGGACGCCGCGACGTCCGCGCCGGTGGAGGCGATGACGCGGGCGGTGAAGGTGGAGGCGTTCAGGCCGTGCTCGGCGGCCGACACCCAGTAGGCGTCCAGCGCCTTGACGTGCGCCGGGTCGGGCTCGCCGCGCCAGCGGGTGAGGAAGCGCTCGGTGATGGTCCGGCACTCGTCGATGCGGTGCTGCGGCACGGCGGGCCGGCCGATGCCCCGCGCGGACTGCGCCGCGTACGACAGAGCCATCACGGAGGCGCGGGCCAGCTGCTCGCGCGCCTGCTCGTCGGTGATGTCCAGCAGCGGCTGGTAGCCCCAGATGGGCGCGACCATGGCGAGCGCGGCCTGCACGTCCACCCGCACGTCACCGGTGTGCACGGGGATGGGGAACGGCTCCGCCGGCGGCAGTCCCGGCCCGAAGCGGCCGTCGACCAGCAGCGCCCACACGTTGCCGAAGGTCACGTGACCGGCCAGGTCCTCGATGTCCACGCCGCGGTAGCGCAGCGCGCCGCCGTCGCGGTCCGGTTCGGCGATCTCGGTGCGGAAGGCGACCACGCCCTCTAGACCTGGCCGGAATCCGTCGTCCTCGGTCTGCACCACGCTGTGCGCTCCTTCTCGGCGAAAGTAAAGAGTTGGAGAAACCTTGCTCCCCTTCAGACGCGCAGGCAATCGCGGGTGCGCGTGTCGTCGGTCACGATCAAGGAACCGATTCAGAAGTCCCGTAGATCGTTAAGGCCTTGTTTCGGTTCGGGGCCCGGACGTGTTTCCCGTGGTAGACCACCGGTCATGCACCTGACACCGCACGAGCGGGACAAGCTGCTGGTCCACGTGGCGGCCGACGTGGCGCGCCGGCGGCTCGAGCGCGGCGTGGTCCTGAACCACCCGGAAGCGGTCGCGCTCATCACCGACCACGTGCTCGAAGGCGCCCGGGACGGCCGGACGGTCAGCGAGCTGATGGACAGCGGCAGGCACGTGCTGAGCCGCGACCAGGTCCTCGGCGGCGTCCCGGAGATGATCGAGTCCGTGCAGGTCGAGGCGACCTTCCCGGACGGCACCAAGCTCGTGACCGTGCATGACCCGATCGTGTGAGGAGCAGCCCGTGGTCCCTGGCGAGATCGTCACCGGCGACGAGCCGGTCGAGCTGAACCCCGGTCGGCCGCGCACCACGCTCGTCGTGGTCAACGCGGCGGACCGGCCGGTGCAGGTCGGGTCGCACTACCACTTCGCGGCGGTCAACCCCGGCCTGGAGTTCGACCGGGAGGCCGCGTGGGGCAAGCGGCTGGACGTGCCGGCGGGCACGGCGGTGCGGTTCGAGCCGGGCGTCGAGCGCGAGGTGACGCTGGTGCCGCTGGCCGGCGCGCGGCGCGTGCCGGGGCTGCGGCCGGAGTGGGCGGGGGAGCTGGACCGGTGAACGAGATCAGCCGCCGCCGCTACGCGGAACTGCTGGGGCCGACGGTCGGCGACCGGATCCGGCTCGCCGACACCGACATCCTGATCGAGGTGACCGAGGACCGGTCCATCGGACCGGCTGGCTCGGGCGACGAGGTGATCTTCGGCGGCGGGAAGGTGATCCGCGAGTCGATGGGCCAGGGCGTGGCCACCCGCGCGGAGGGCGCGCCGGACCTCGTGATCACCGGCGCGGTCGTGCTCGACCACTGGGGCGTGGTGAAGGCGGACGTCGGCGTGCGCGACGGCCGGATCGTCGGCATCGGCAAGGCGGGCAACCCCGACACCATGGACGGCGTGGACCCGGCGCTGGTCATCGGGCCGTCCACCGAGGTGCTCTCGGGCAACGGGAAGGTGCTCACGGCCGGCGGCATCGACTGCCACGTCCACTTCATCACGCCGGGCATCGTGGACGTGGCGGTGGCGTCGGGGCTGACCACGCTGATCGGCGGCGGCACGGGGCCCGCGGAGGGCACGAAGGCCACGACGGTGACGCCCGGCGCGTGGAACCTGGGGCGGATGCTCGCGTCGATGGACCACATGCCGGTGAACGTGCTGCTGCTCGGCAAGGGCAACACGACGCGGGAGGACGCGCTGCGCGAGCAGCTGGTCGGCGGCGCGGGCGGGTTCAAGCTGCACGAGGACTGGGGCACGACGCCGGCGGCGATCGACGCGTGCCTGCGGGTGGCGGACGAGTCCGGCGTGCAGGTCGCCATCCACACGGACACGTTGAACGAGGCCGGGTTCGTGGAGTCGACGCTGGCCGCCATCGCGGGCCGGTCGATCAACGCCTACCACTCCGAGGGCGCGGGCGGCGGGCACGCGCCGGACATCATCCAGGTGGTGTCCGAGCCGAACGTGCTGCCGTCCTCGACCAACCCCACGCGCCCGCACACGGTGAACACGCTGGAAGAGCACCTGGACATGCTGATGGTGTGCCACCACCTCAACCCGTCCGTGCCCGAGGACCTGGCGTTCGCGGAGAGCCGCATCCGGCCCACCACGATCGCGGCCGAGGACGTGCTGCACGACCTGGGCGCCATCTCCATGATCAGCTCGGACTCGCAGGCGATGGGCCGGGTCGGCGAGGTCATCATCCGGACGTGGCAGACCGCGCACGTGATGCAGCGGCGGCGCGGCGAGCTGCCGGACAACCTGCGCGCCCGCCGGTACGTGGCCAAGTACACGATCAACCCGGCCATCGCGCACGGCATCGACCACGAGGTCGGGTCGGTGGAGGTCGGCAAGCTGGCCGACCTGGTGCTGTGGGAGCCGAAGTTCTTCGGCGTGCGGCCGGCGGTGGTGCTGAAGGGCGGGTTCATCGCGCACGCGGCGATGGGCGACGCGAACGCGTCCATCCCGACGCCGCAACCGGTCTTCGCGCGGCCGATGTTCGGCGCCCACTCGGCGGCGCGCAGCAGCGTGCACTTCGTGTCGCAGCAGGCCGTCGACGCCGACCTGGCGGACATGCTGCGGTTGGCGCGGCCGTTGGTGGCGGTGGGGAACACGCGTGGCGTCACCAAGTCCGGCATGGTGCTCAACGACGCGATGCCGCACGTGAAGGTCGACCCGGACAGCTTCGCGGTGCGCATCGACGGCGAGCTGGTCGAGCCCGCGCCGGTGGCGGAGCTGCCGATGGCCCAGCGCTACTTCCTGTTCTGATGAACCTCGCGGCGCTGATGATCGCGGACTCCCGGTTCCCGGGCGGCGGCCACGTGCACTCGGGCGGGTTGGAGGAGGCCGTCGCGCGGCGGCTGGTGACCGACGAGGCGTCGTTGGCGTCGTTCCTGATCGGGCGGCTGCGCACGGCGGGCGCGCTGGGCGC
This sequence comes from Saccharothrix sp. 6-C, assembly GCF_016695385.1. Taxonomy (NCBI): domain Bacteria; kingdom Bacillati; phylum Actinomycetota; class Actinomycetes; order Pseudonocardiales; family Pseudonocardiaceae; genus Saccharothrix; species Saccharothrix sp. 6-C. The sequence continues at coordinate 8,990,826 of NZ_CP064192.1, forward strand.
GGTGTTCGCGGCCGCTGCGTGCCGCGGGCGTCACGAGGAGCTGGACGCCGAGCTCGACGCCCGCACGCCGTCGCCCGCCCAGCGCAACGCGTCACGCGTGCAGGGGCGCGGCATCGCGCGGGCGGCCCTGCGGGCGTGGCCGTCGGCCGCGTTGGCGGAGCTGCTGCGGGTGACGCCGAGACCGCACCACCCGATCATCGTGGGCGTGCTGGTCGGCGAGCCGTTCGAGGCCGCGCAGACGGTGGCCTACCACGCGGTGACGGGCCCGGCGACGGGCGCGATCCGGCTGCTCGGCCTGGACCCGTTCGGCGTGAACGCGGTGCTGGCCCGGTTGGCGCCGGAGATCGACGCGATCGCGGCGACGGCCGCCGGCCACGCCGACACCCCGCCCGAGGACCTGCCCGCGCCGAGCGCGCCCGGCCTGGACCTGCTGGCCGAATCACACGACCGCCACCACACGGAAGAGGTGCGTCTCTTTGTCAGCTGACCACGTGCACCCGGTGAACTTCGACCCCGCCGACGCGGGCCACGACCCGCACCACCCGCACGACCACGCGCACCGGGCGGTGCGCCTGGGCATCGGCGGGCCGGTCGGCAGCGGCAAGACCGCGTTGACCGCGGCGCTGTGCCGGGCGCTGGGCGGGAGCGTGAACCTCGCCGTGGTGACCAACGACATCTACACGACCGAGGACGCCGACTTCCTGCGCGCCGCCGGGGTCCTGGACGTCGAGCGGATCGAGGCCGTGCAGACGGGCGCGTGCCCGCACACGGCGATCCGCGACGACATCACGGCCAACCTGGACGCCGTGGAGCTGCTGGAGCAGCGGGTCCACGGCCTGGAGCTGGTGATCATCGAGAGCGGCGGCGACAACCTGACCGCCGTGTTCAGCCGCGGCCTGGTGGACCGGCAGATCTTCGTGGTGGACGTGGCGGGTGGCGACAAGGTGCCGCGCAAGGGCGGTCCCGGCGTGACCACCGCGGACCTGCTGGTGATCAACAAGACCGACCTCGCGCCGATGGTGGGCGCCGACCTCGGTGTCATGACGGCCGACGCCCACCGGATGCGCGGTGAGCTACCGGTGATCGCACAGTCCCTCGTGGACACACCGGACGCGCCCGCGGTGGCCGACTGGGTGCGCGCTCAGCTCCGCACGCTCGCGGCGGTCAGTTGACTGCCGTACGGGCTGACGTCGCCCGCGCAGCCGAACTGGTCGGTCATCGGCTGGTCCAGGAAGGACAGGTACAGCGGCACGGTCTCGTCCGGCGGGAACACCCGGATGCCCCACACGGGCGTCTTGCGGCACACGTCCGGGTCGAAGTTGTCGACCTGGGCGAAACCGACGTCCGAGCGGGCCGCCGCGCCGTGCGGCAGGGTGAGCAGCGGGCCGCGGTCGCCGACGCGCACGGCGGCGGCGCCGACCTGGTCGCCGTTCGCGTCCACGTAGGACACGCCCGGGAAGCCGCGCAGCACGCACGTGCGCAGGCCCCGGTTGGTGAACACGACCTCCCGGTACACCGTGCCGGCCGCGCCCCCCTCCCGGCCGAAGCCGATGGTCAGGTCCGCCGACCGGCACGGGCCGGCCTCCGGCTGCGCGACCGCTGTTCCCCCGGTGACGAACACCGCCGCGATGACGGCGGCTGTTGCGACGAATCTCCTCATCACGATCTCCCCCGAGATGTGTGGGTGGGAGTTCCACCCGATCAGAGGACGTGTCAGGGGTCACAGGGGTTGCTCCGGTGAGGGCGCGGGCTCACCTGGTCGTGGCCTGCGACCCGAACGGGCGAACCGTCGTGCGCGAGGTGCGGTCGATGGCGCCGCTGCGCCTGGTGCCCCGGCGCGGCCCGCGGGACGTGGCGCTCGTGCACGTGGTCAGCGCGGTCACGGCCCCGTTGGGCGGCGACGACCTGGAATTGCGGGTGACGGTCGAAGCGGGCGCGTCGGTGGAGCTGCGCGGGGTGGCGGCGACGCTGGCGCTGCCCGGCCAGCACGCGGGCGGCAGCCGTGCGCTGGTCGACGTGGAGCTGGCGGACGGCGCTTCCCTGGCGTACCTGCCGGAACCGACCGTCGTCACGGCGCGTGCGTGCCACGAGTCCGTTTTCCGCGCACGGATGGGGGATGGGGCCCGGCTGCGTGCGCGGGAGGTCATCGTGCTGGGTCGGTCGAACGAGCGGCCGGGTTCGCTCGCGACGACGCTCGACGTCCGGCGCGGCGGGCCGGTGATCAAGCAGACGTCTCGATTGGGAACGCACGAAGTGGACGCGAGTCCGGCGGGGCTGGCCGGCCGCCGGGTGTTCGGCGCGGAGCTGCTGTGCTGGGGCGAGGACCCGCCGGGAGCGGTCTCAGCCGACTGGTGGTCACTCGTCCCGCTGGCGCGCGGCGGAAGCCTGAGCACCGCCTTGGCCGACGACGCGGTCACCGTCGACCGCGCGCTCGACGCGGCGCGGTCCCGGCACCCCGGATCGGCCGGTCGTCTCTGACTCGATCCCTTGCTCGATTCCGAGGCGCGGGTCACACCGAAAGTCACGGATCGGGTGGCGGTCATCACCGTGCGGGCGGTTCCGCCCCGGCCGCGAAACCCGTACGGTCGCGGGATCGCTAGGTGCCACAAGTGCCTTGGCCAGGACGAATTACGCTCCGGGAGGTCGGGATGTCGGAGACGACGAACATCGCGTTGCCGTCGATGCGCGTGTCCTACGAACACGGCTCGCTCACAGAGAGCGACCTCGCGGCCAGTTGGCACGAGCAGTTGCAGCTGTGGCTGGACCAGGCGGCGGGCGCGGGCCTGCCGGAGCCGAACGCGATGGTCCTCGCGACCGCCGACACCGAGGGCCGCCCGTCCTCGCGGACCGTGCTGGCGAAGGGCCTCGACGAGCGAGGCCTGGTGTTCTTCACCAACTACACGTCGGCGAAGAGCCACGACCTGATGGCCACCCGCTACGCCTCGGCCACGTTCCCGTGGTTCGCGATGCAGCGGCAGGCGCACGTGCGCGGCATCGTCGAGAAGGTCGGCCCCGCCGAGACCGCGAGCTACTGGGAGAGCCGCCCGCGCGGCTCGCAGCTGGGCGCCTGGGCCTCGCCGCAGTCCCGCGTCGTCAGCGGACGATCCACTTTGGAGAGCGCGCTGAACAAGGTCGAGCGGCAGTTCGCCGACGCCGACCGCGTGCCGGTGCCGCCGCACTGGGGCGGCTGGCGCATCCGCCCCGAAGAGGTCGAGTTCTGGCAGGGCCGCCGCGACCGCATGCACGACCGCCTCCGCTTCCGCCTCGGCCGCGACGGCTGGCAGTTGCAGCGCATCGCGCCGTAGCCCGGCAGCACGACGTGACCGGCCTCCGCCACCACCCACCGCGTGGCGGAGGCCGTTGCGCGTCCGGCTCCCCCGTCGACAGCCGCGCGCTTCGCGAACGCCGGTCGTGCCTCCCGCGACCACGCCGGCCGTGTCCCACGTCTCGGTGATGATGTCGTTAGTTGCCGTACGCTAAACGACCGTGCGGAGAGTCCTGGGGAAGATTGCCATCGACACCCGGCCGTTGAAGGTCGTGGCGTACCGGCGGCTGTGGCTCTCCACCATCGTGACGGCCATCGGCAGCCAGCTCACCGCGGTGGCGGTGCCGAAGCAGGTGTACGACCTCACCGGCTCGTCGGGCTGGGTCGGGGTGGCGGCCGGGGTGGCGTTGGTGCCGTTGCTGGTGTTCGGGCTGTACGGCGGCGCCATCGCGGACGTGGTGGACCGGCGCAAGCTGCTGATCGTCACCAACACCGGCATCGCGGTGACGTCCGTGTTGCTGTGGGGGCAGGCCGCGCTGCACGTGGACTCGGTGTGGCTGGTGATCGCGCTCCTCGGACTGCAACAGGTGTTCTTCGCCGCGAACGCGCCCGCCCGCACCGCCTCCGTCGCCCGGCTGGTGCCCGCCGCCCAGATCCCGGCGGCCACGGCGCTGAGCTCCACGGTGATGATGTTCGGCGGCGTGTTCGGGCCCATGCTGGCGGGCGCGCTGATGCCCGTCGTCGGCCTGTCGACGTTGTACCTGGTGGACGCCGTCGCGCTGACGCTGACGATCTGGGCGGTCTGGAAGCTGCCGCCGCTGCCGCCGTTGAGCGGGACGTCGCGCCGCGCCGGGCTGCGGGACGTGCTCGACGGGTTCAAGTACCTGGCCGTGCAGAAGATCCTGCTGGCGAGCTTCCTGCTGGACATCATCGCGATGGTGTTCGGCATGCCCCGGGCGCTGTTCCCGGAGATGGCCGAGAACACGTTCGGCGACCCGCCCGGCGGCGGGTTGGCGCTGGGCCTGCTGTTCGCCGCCATCCCGTTGGGCGCGATGCTGTGCGGCCTCACGTCCGGCTGGACGTCACGCGTGACCCGGCACGGCGTGGGCGTCGTGCTCGCGGTCGTGGCGTGGGGCGTGGCGATGATCGGGTTCGGCCTGTCGCACGCCCTGTGGCTCGCGGTGGTGTTCCTGGCGATCGGCGGCGCCGCGGACATGATCAGCATGGTGTTCCGCAGCGCGATCCTCCAGGCGGCGGCGACGGACGAGATGCGCGGCCGGATGCAGGGCGTGTTCATCGTGGTGGTGGCGGGCGGTCCCCGCCTGGCGGACCTGCTGCACGGCACCACGGGCGCGCTGATCGGCCCCGGCAGCGCCACCGCCCTGGGCGGCGTCCTCGTCGTGGTCGCGACCGGGCTGGCGGTGCTCGCCATCCCGGCGATCAAGCGCTACCGGTTCTCGCCCGCGGCCGTCGACACGGGGGACGTCCGCGCCTGAGACGCCTGAGGCAACCGAGGCGACTGGGCCGTGGTGGCGTCGGTGCTCAGACCGCGGTCCGGGGCGCCTGCTCCGGGTCGCCGTGCCGGTCCTGCGCCGCGCGCAGCCGCAAGCGGTCCAGCAGCCTGATCGACGGGGTCGCGGTGATGCCGTGCAGGACGATCGAGCCGATCACCACCAGGCCCACCACCCGCCAGATCGCGTCCTGGTCGGCGAAGTCCCCGGACTGCATCGCGTAGGCGACGTAGAAGAGCGAGCCGACGCCGCGCACCCCGAAGAACGCGATGACGGCCCGCTCCCGAGGACCCGTCTTGCCGCGGGCCAGCCCCACCAGGCCGGTCACCGGCCGCACCACGAGCAGGACGACCAGCGCCACCAGCACGTCCCGCCACCCGACGCCCGCCAGCAGACCGGTGACCGCCGCGCCGCCGAGCAGGAAGATGATCAGCACCGTGAGCATGCGCTCCGCCTGCTCGACGTACTGGTGCAGGACCCGGTGGTAGCCGTGGGAGCGCTCGCCCGCCCTGATCGTGCAGGCGCACACGAAGACCGCGACGAAGCCGTAGCCCTCGGCCAGCTCGGTGGCGCCGTAGGCCAGGAACGTGGCGGCGAGCGCGACGAAGCCCTCCGCGTGCTCCGCCAACCGCAGGTCGCGCGACGGCGCGGCGAAGAACAGCTTGCGCAGAGCCCACCCGGTGAGCAGGCCGACGAGCACGCCGCACGCCAACCGCCACAGCACGTCCACGGCGAGCCAGTGCGGCAACCAGGCGTCCGGCGCGGCCCCGACGACGCTGATCGCGACGGCGGCGTAGGTGAACGGGAACGCCAACCCGTCGTTGAGGCCGGCCTCGGAGGTCAGCGCGAACCGCGCCTCGTCCTCGCCCTCACCGGGGTCGTCCGGGTTCTCCGCGGGCTCGGCCACCTGCACCTCGTTGGCGAGCACCGGGTCGGTGGGCGCGAGCACCGCCGCGAGCAGCAGCGAGGAGGCCAAGCCCCAGCCGAGCGCGCCCCAGCCCAGCAGGCCGACGGCGAGCATCGACAGCGGCATCGTGATGCCGAGCAGCCGCCACGTCGTCGACCAGCGGCGCAGGCCCGCCGGCCGGTTGAGCGCCAGGCCCGCGCCCATCAGCGAGATGATCACGCACAGCTCGGTGAGGTGCACGGTGATCCCGCCGTGGCGGGTCGGATCGGGGTCGGGCAGCGCGTCCACGACGGTGAACGCGACCGCGCCCAGTCCCAGGAAGATCATCGGCATCGAGATCGGGGCCCGACCGACGACCCGGGGCAGCACGGCGGCCAGCAGGGTCGCGACACCGATGCAGGTGTAGGCCACGGCGGTCGAGCCCACCGGCAGGTCTCCTCTCGGGCGGCCCGCGGTCGCGGGTGAACCGACCGGAGGTAACCGACCAGGTACCCCGATCGGGTGGGGCCAATCCCTCGGCGGGCGCGCGGCCCACCAGGGCCGGTTCACGGTGGCCGCCGTGCCGGCGACGTCCCGGTCGGCGTGGTGGACTGCACGGGTGATCACCTACGACCGCCGGGCCCTCGTGCAGGCGTTCCTCGACGCCCACCCGGACGCCAAGCGCGGTTACTACTACAGCGAGCCGTACAACACGGCGCTGCGCGAGCACCGGCGACGGGTGCTGGACGGCTTGCAGCGGCTGTTCGGCCTCACCCTCGACTTCGAGGGCGTGGCCGAGTACCGGGCGCTGGTCACGCTGTTCCGCACCACGGCCAAGTCGTACGTGAGGATCACCGCGCCGGGCGAGGGGTTCGGGGAGGCCGGGTCGATCCTCAAGCAGCTCACGCAGGCCGGGGTGGAGCAGCCCGTCCACGACGCGCTGAACCGCATCACCGCGTGCAACGACCAGTCGGCGGAGGCCCACCTCGACGTGCTGGTGACGTTGATCGGCGTGTTCCTGGGCGACCGGGCCGCCGCGACCTTCACGTCGGCGGACCTGGCAGCCCTCGGCGTGGACGACACGGCCGGCCCGAACTCCGCGGAGTACAACCTGTGGGAGGACTACTGAGCCCGCAGGAACCGCGCCCACGAAGTCGCGGGGAAGGTGATGGTGGGGACCGGGTTCTTGGAGTCCCGCGCCGCCACTCGCGTCGGGAGGTGAGCCACCTCGACGCAGTTCGCCGTGCTGTTGCTGCGGGAACTCTTACGCCACAGGGTCATGGAGGCCTACCTGGCCCGCAGGAACCGTGCCCACGAAGCCGTGGGGAAGGTGATGGTGGGGGTGGGGTTCTTGGAGTCCCGCGCCGCCACCCGAGTCGAGAGGTGCGCGACTTCGACGCAGTTGGCACTGCTGTTGCTGCGGGAACTCTTACGCCACAGAGTCATGCGTGACAGTCTTATGCCAGACCCTTCAGGTAATCCAGCGTCTCCTCCGCGGTGTAGGCCGAACGCCGGAGTGCGGCCCAGGTCGCCTCGAACACCTCGATCTGGTCGTCCTCGTCGATGAACAGGCTCGCCACCTTGTTCTCCAGCAACACCAGGCTCGGGTCGTCGTCGTACTCCAGGATCACGAACGGCCCGTTGAGACCGCCGTGCAGCTCCGCGTCGGTCGGGACGACTCGCACCGTGATGTTGGAACGTTCCCCGGCGTCGATGAGGTGTCGGATCTGACGGCGTTGTGCCCCTTGATCGTGGAAGGGGCGCTCCAGGACGCCCTGCTCGATGATCACGCTCAGTCGGAGCGGAGTGCTGCGGTTGAGCAGGCCTTGACGTGCCATACGACTGGCGACCAGCGCATCGACCTGCGCATCGGTGAGAGCGTGCCCGGTGGCCTTGATGATCGACCGGGCGTACTCCGGGGTTTGCAACAGGCCGGGGATCATCAACGGCTCGTAGTTCAGCAGTGAACTGGCCTCGGCCTCGAAATCGGCCCAGGTCTGCCAGTCTTCGTGCACCTTCTGATTGTTGTTCATGCGCAACATGCCACGCTGTTCGGCGTGGCGGGCGAGGTCGAGCAGTTCGACGCGTTGCTTGCGCGCGACTTTGTAGAAGTCGAGCAGCTTCTCGAGATCGTCGAGGTAGATGCCGGCCCCGGAGGTCTCGATGCGGCTGATCTTGCTCCCGGACATGTCCACCGCCTCGCCCACGGCATCCGTGCTGATGCCGCTGGTGGTGCGGAGCTTCTTGAGGACGTGTGCGAGTCGGCGGGAGCGGACCGACGTGCCAGCGCGGCGTGCCATGCGATCAAATTAGGGGCGTCGCGGATTTTGCTGCAAGGACAGTCACTCGATCGAGTTATTGCGGACTTGAAGGCAGCGCTGCGAATCTTAGGGTCATGGAACCGATCATCAAGGTGACGTCGCCGAAGCGCGAGTGGTTGTTGCGGTGCTACTCGGAGCAGGAGGACGTGCTCAGCCTCGAAGTCCAGGACGGCGGGATCGACGTGTTCCTGCCCTCGGGCGTGGACGGCGTCCGGCTGGAGGCCGACCAGATCGCGGCGTTCCGGGAGGCGCTGGACGAAGCCATCGCGCAAGCCGAGGCGGATCTGCGGGCGGCGGTCCGGAGCTGAAGGTCAAGACTTGCCCAAGTGGGCCGATTCGACTATCCGGGCCCTGTGTGATCCGGCACACTCACACGGCATGGCGGAAGCGACGAGCGCACCGGAGCAACCGGAACTGAAGCGGGCCATCGGCCCGAAGCTGCTGCTCTTCTTCGTGGTCGGTGACATCCTCGGCACCGGCATCTACGCCCTCACGGGCAACGTCGCGGGCAAGATCGGCGGCGCGCTGTGGCTGCCCTTCCTGATCGCGTTCGTGGTGGCGTTCCTGACCGCGTTCAGCTACCTCGAACTCGTCGGCAAGTACCCCAGGGCGGCCGGCGCGGCGCTGTACACCAACCGCGCGTTCAAGATCCAGTTCCTCACCTTCATGGTGGCGTTCGCGGTGATGAGCTCGGGCATCACGTCGGCGTCGTCCGCCGCGCTCGCGTTCGGCCGCACCTACCTCCAGTCCGTCATCAAGGAGTTCTTCTCCGACACGTTCACCGTGTCGGCGACGCTGGTGGCCATCCTGTTCATCATCGGCCTCGCCGTGATCAACTTCCGGGGCGTCTCGGAGTCGGTCAAGGCGAACGTCGTGCTGACCTGCATCGAGCTGTCCGGCCTGGTGATCATCATCGCGATCGGCCTCTACGCGGTGCTGGCGGGCGACGGCGACCCGAGCCGGTTGACGCAGGTCGACCCCGCGCCGGGGCAGAGCGCGCTGGTCGCGATCACCTCCGCCACCGCGTTGGCGTTCTTCGCGATGGTCGGGTTCGAGGACTCGGTGAACATGGCCGAGGAGGTGCGCGACCCGGTCCGCATCTTCCCGCGCGCGATGCTGTGGGGCATGGTGATCGCGGCGGTCATCTACGTGCTGGTCGCGATCACGTCGTCGCTGCTCATCCCCGCCGACCAGCTGTCGAAGGCGGGCTCCTCGGCGCTGCTGCTGGTGGTGCAGGTCGGCGCGCCCGGCTTCCCGCTGTGGGTCTTCTCGCTGATCGGCCTGTTCGCGGTCATCAACTCGGCGCTGATCAACATGCTGATGGCCAGCCGGCTGATCTACGGCATGTCGAACGAGAAGATCATCCCGAAGGTGTTCGGCACCGTCCACCCGTTCCGCCGCACGCCGTGGATCTCGATCGTGTTCACGTCGGGCGTCGCGATCATCCTGGTGTCGACCACGGACATCGCCAAGCTCGGCGGCACGACGGCGTTGCTGCTGCTGGTCGTCTTCACCATCGTCAACGTCGCGGTGCTGGTGCTGCGCAAGGAGAAGGTCGACCACGAGCACTTCCGCGCGCCGACCTGGGTGCCGGTCCTGGGCGCGATCACGTGCGCGTACCTGGCGAGCCCCCTGTCGGGGCGCGCGTCGGCGGACTACGAGATCGCGCTCTACCTGCTCGCGGCCGGCGTGGTGCTGTGGCTCATCAACCGGCTCGTGCACGGCAAGGTCACGTTCGACCCGGAGAAGCTGTCGAAGTGACCGCCTGACCGGGTCCGGCCAGGACGGCGAGGAGCCGCAGGCGGTCCTCGTCGTCCTGGCGGACCTGGCGGCCGTGGATGCCGCCGCCCGGCATCGCGGCGTCGCGGTGCGCCAGGACGTGCAGCTCGGGCAGCAGCGGGGCGGCGTCGGGACCCAGCTCCCGCAGCGACTCCGCCAGCCAGGCGCCCGCGCCCACCCAGGTCAGCCGTTGGCGCACGGCGTCGAGGAGCGGCTCGGCCTCGCCCGTGACGCGGCGGATGGCGAGCGCGGCGGCGTGCGTGTCGTGGCGGTCCGCGAGCAGTTCGCGCAGACGTGGCACGAGAGCGGCGGCCGGCGGGCCGATCAGCCCCGCCAGCCCGGCCGCGTCCGCCACGTGCCGGGCCCGGTCGAGGGCGTCGGCGGCGGCTCGGAGCGGGGCTGCCACGTCGTCACCCGCCTGCCGCAGGAGCTCGGCCGCGTCGAGGCGGAGCCGGACGGCGGCCGGGGCGTCGCCCGTGTCGGTGGTGGCGATCTCGCGCAGTGCCGGCAGCAGGTCGTCCAGGGGAAGCCCGAGGCGCAGGAGGGTCCGCGCGGCGAGGACCGAGGCGTCGGCGGCTCCGGTAGCTGCGGCGGCGCGGGCCGTGACGTGGTCGAGGTCGCCGGTGATCGCGGCGAGGGCCTCGGCGCAGTCGAGGCGTTGCCGCCAGGACACCGCCGGGTCGTCGCGGACAGCCGTCAACGCGGGCACGGCGGCCGAGGCGGCGCGGCCCATCGCGGCCAGCGCGCGGACCGCCCACCACTGGTCGTGCGGGACGAACGCGACGAGTTCGGGCACGGCGTCGGCCGCGTCCGCCCCCCACCGGCGCACCAGCCTGGTCAGGTGGTTCAGCTCGTTGTGCCACCGCATCCGGCCCAGGAGGGCGTCGTGGCTCGACGACGGCTCCCACCGCGCGGGCAGCGCCGCCAGCCGCCGGCGCACCGCGCTCAGCAGCACGGCGTCGCACGGCACGTCGGCGTCGACGAGCACCCCCAGCACGTCCGGCGCGACCCCGCCCGCGGCGAGCGCGGCGGTGAACGGCTGACGCCAGCGCGGGTCGCCGAGCGTGACGAGGACTTCCAGGCCGAGGCCGAACAGCCGGGCTTCAGGGGTGTTCGGGCCGCTCGGCAGCGGGCCGGCGAGGTGCGCGGCCAGGGAGTCCGCGGCCAGGGGAGCGGCCGGCGGCACGTCGCGGACCGCGGTGGCGGCGGCGACGCGCACCCACGGCTCCGGGTGGTCGACCGCGGCGGCCAGCAGCGGAGCCAGCTCCTCGCGGACCGAACGCGACCGCGTGCACCGCTCGTAGACGGCGTCGACGGCCCGTTGCGCCGAGTCGGCCGGCCCCTGCGCGGTCAACGACCGGCAGAGCGCGGCGAGCGACGCGGTGTCGACCCCCGCCACGATGTCGGCGAACGGATCAGCCGACCAGACCCAGTTCCGGAGCGGTTCGCCGGCCACCCAGCAGTCGATCACGGCCGACGTGGCGGCGTCCGACCACGGCAGCCCGGCGTCGGCGACCGCCCACAGCGCGCCGGCGTGGACGGCGACCGGCCGCGGCGACCCCAGCTCCTCGGCCAGCCACTCGGCGCTCTCCGCGGGCGCGAGCCGGCCGGCTGCGGCCAGCAGACCCGCGACCACCCGCGGCGACCGTTCACGCGCGCGCCGCGCCCGCACCGCCGCCACCGCCTCCGCGGTCGGCGGCAGGTTGCCCAGCAGGTAGGTGGCGACGTGCCGGAGCTCGACGTCCGGGTCGTCCAGCAACGGCAGCAGGCGCGGGGTTTCGCGGGCGAGAGCCGCCCGCACGTCCGCCAGCACCTCCGGCGAGGCGTCACGGGTCTCCGCGATGGCGCCGAGCAGGTGCACCAGACCCGTGCGCCGCACCGTGCCGGGGTCGGCGGCGAGCCGGGCGACGAACGGCACCGCCCACGGCGTCGCCGAGTACAGCGTGCCCTGGTGGTAGATGGTGCCGAACAGGTGCTCGACGGCCTCGTCGGCCAGGTCCTCGTCCTCGCCGACGGCGTGGCGCAACGTCCGCGGCACGTCCGCCGCCGAGCCGTACGCGTGGTTGAGGGACGCCCACTCGACGTCGTCGACGCCGTCGAGAGCGGCGGCGGTCATCGGTCTGCTCCCATGAGCGGTGCAGCCTAGGGGGTCAGGCCGCCTCGACCCGGTACGGGTCGTGCTCGGCGAGCAGCTTCTCCAACCGCGCCTGGTCGACCCGGCTCACCACGTAGGTCTCCTCCTGCCGGTCCCGGACGCACTTCGCCAGGGTGAACGCCGACGTGACGGTGAACAGCAGGCCGAGCGCCAGGAACGCGCGCACCCAACCGTCCACGGGCAGGTAGGCGACGCCGAGCCCGACGGCGGCCAACGAGATGGCGAAGGAGACCACCGCCTGCGCGTAGAAGGCGTTGGTGGTCGGCGAATGCGGTTTCGCGGTCATGGTCGAAGCGTCCCCGCCGACCCTCGCCGCTGTCATGAGTACCGCTACTCAATCAGGCGTGCACGTTCTGGTGGCGGCGCAGCTCGGTGGCGTCGTGGGCGCTGAAGACGTCCACCTCGTCGTGGTGGTCGCGCACCAGCTCCCGCAACCGCTCCTGGTTGGCCACCCGCGGCCCGGGCAGCACCTGCATCCGCTCCTGCACGTAGGCCAACCCGGGCGGGCAGTGCCTCTCCGCCTCCACCTCGCGGTGGAAGAAGTACGAGTCACCCGCGTGCAGCAGCCACCGGTCGCCGACGCGCACCGCCACACCCGTGTGCCCGTGCGTGTGCCCGAACAACGGCACCAGCAGCACGTCCGGCCGAACCTCGCGCACGCCGTCGAAGCCGAACCACGCCTCACCGGTCGTCGCGTGCGGCACCCACCGCGGGCCGTGCGACCACTGCCCGTCCGGGTAGCGCACCTTGTCGTTGCCCGTCTTGCCCGGACGCGTCGCCGCGGCCAGCTCCTCCGCCGACACGTGCACCCGCGCCCGCGGGAAGTCGCGCAGACCGCCGCCGTGGTCGAGGTCGAGGTGGGTCAGCACGACGTCCCGCACGTCCGACGCGGCGAACCCGAGCGCCTCCACCTGCCGCAGCGCGGTCTCCGCCTCGTCCAGGACGGGCCGGCTCATCAGCCGCCACCCGCGGGTCAACGTCTCGCCCGGCCGGCGCACGTCGTCCAGGCCGAGGCCGCTGTCGACCAGGACCAGGCCGTCGTCGGTCTCCAGCAGCAGCACGTGGCAGACCAGCTCGGCGGCCCGGAAGTAGGAGCCCTCGCCGGTCACCAGCTTCCCGCCGAACGGGCGCATGGTGCCGCAGTTCAGGTGGTGCGCTTTCACGGTCTCGGCCTTCCCAGGAGTGCGCCCAGCCGGGCGGCGACGGCGTGCAGGGGGTCCGGCGACCGGCGGGTGCGGGCGAGCAGCAGCGCGCCCTCGACGGCGGCCAGCACGACCGTCGCCAGGTCGTCGTCACCGACGTGCGCGGCGATGAGCCGCTGCCAGGAGGCGTAGACGTCCTCGCAGGCGACGCGGATCGGCTCGCTGTCCGAAGCGGCGTCCAACGCCACCGTGGCGACGGGGCACCCGCTGCGGAAGTCCGAAGCGACCAGCTCCCGGCCCAGCACCTCCAAGGCGCGGGAAAGCGCTTTCGCCGGGTCGGGTTCGGCGGCCAGCACGGCGGCGAGCGCTTCGCACAGCTCGTTGCCCGCCAACGTCACCGCCTCGACCGCCAACTGCTCCTTGCCGCCCGGGAAGTGGAAGTAGAGCGAGCCCTTGGGCGCGCCGCCCTCGGCGAGCACCTGGTTGATCCCCGTCGCGTGGTAGCCCTGCGCCCGGAAGAGGCCGGCCGCGGTGCGCACCACCCGTTGGCGGGTGTCGGTCCGTCTTGGCATGGTTTTACTATAGAGACCGGTCTAGTAACTAAGTCAAGGGGAGAGCGGCTCGGATACGCTCCTGACCCATGCTGGAGATCGCCCACGGCGCGGCACGCGCCGTCATCGCACCCGAGGGTGCGGGACTGAAGTCCTACGAGGTCGGCGGCGTGCCGTACGTGGAGACGTACGACGACGAACCGCCCATGGGCAGCGGCGCGGTGCTGGTGCCGTGGCCCAACCGCACGGCCGGCGGCAGATGGGTGCTCGACGGCGAGGAGCAGCAGCTGGAGATCGGCGAGCCCGCCCGGGGCAACGCCATCCACGGACTGGTGCGCCGCGCGATCTGGGGCACCGTGGAGCACACGGGGTCGCTGATCTCGATGGAGACGCCGGTGGCGGGCCTCGGCTGGCCGGTCGAGCTGCGCACCACCATCACCTACGCGCTCGACGACAACGGCCTCACCGTCTCGCACGGCGTCACCAACGTGGGTGACAAGCGGACCCCGTTCGGGGTGGGCACGCACCCCTACCCGCGCGCCGGCGCGTCGCTGACCGACGAGACCTCGCTGTCGCTGGCGGCCACGACCGTGCTGCCGGTGGACGCGCACACCATGATCCCGAACGGCCCGGCGGAGCCCGTGTCGGGCGACTACGACTTCCGTGTGGCGCGGCTGCTCGGAGGAGTGAAGCTGGACACCGCGTTCGGCGGCTGCGAGCCCGTGGACGGGCTCGTGCGGCACGTGCTGAAGGGCCCGGCCGGCGGCGTCGAGGTGTGGGCGGACCCGGACTTCAAGTGGGTGCAGGTCTACACCCCCGACGACTACCCCGGCCGCGGCCGCGCGGTGGCGATCGAGCCGATGACGTGCCCGCCGGACGCGTTGAACAGCGGCGTCGACCTGCTGTGGCTGGAGCCGGGCGAGTCGTGGGCCGGCCGCTGGGGTTTGCGCCCGTTGTCGTAGACCGTTAGCGTCGCTAACTATGAACGTCGCCATCACGGGTGGGTACGTCGTCCCGGTCGCCGGAGAGCCGATCGAGGGCGGCACGGTCCTGATCCAGGACGGGAAGATCGTCGCGGTCGGCCCGGACGTCGAGGTGCCGGACGGCGTCCCGGTCGTGGACGCGGCGGGGAACTGGGTGCTGCCCGGCTTCGTGGAGGCCCACGGCCACCTCGGCGTGCACGAGGAGGGCGAGGGCTGGGCCGGGCAGGACACCAACGAGATGACCGACCCCAACGGCGCCCGGCTGCGCGCGCTGGACGCGATCAACGCCGCCGACCAGGGCTTCGCCGACGCCCTGTCCGGCGGCGTCACCACCGCGGTGGTCAAACCGGGGTCCGGCAACGTGATCGGCGGCCAGACCGTGGCCGTCAAGTGCTGGGGCCGCACGGCCGACGAGATGCTCGTGCGCAACCCCGTCAGCGTGAAGAGCGCGCTGGGCGAGAACCCGAAGCGGGTGTACGGGGAGCAGAAGAAGCTGCCGTCCACGCGCCAGGGCGTGGCGGCGGTGATCCGCGACGCGTTCACCAAGGCGCAGGACTACGTGGCCAAGCGGGACGAGGCCGACGGGGCGTTCGAGCGGAACACCACGTCCGAGGTGCTGGCGCGGGTGCTGTCGGGCGAGCTGCCGTGGTGCCAGCACTGCCACCGCGCCGACGACATCGCGACGGCGTTGCGACTGGCGGACGAGTTCGGCTACCGGCTCATCGTCAACCACGGCACCGAAGGTCACCTGATCGCGGACGTGCTGGCGGAGCGTGGGATCCCGGTGATCATCGGGCCGCTGTTCACGTCGCGCTCGAAGGTCGAGGTCCGCAACCGGTCGTTGCGCAACCCGGGCATCCTGGCGCGTGCGGGCGTGCAGATCGCGATCACCACGGACCACCCGGTCGTGCCGATCCACTTCCTCGTGCACCAGGTCACGTTGGCCGTCAAGGAAGGCCTCGACCCGAAGGTCGGGCTGGAGTCGATCACCGTCAACCCGGCCCGCATCATGGGCCTGGACGACCGCGTGGGCTCCCTGCGGCCGGGCCTCGACGGCGACGTCGTGATCTGGTCGGGCGACCCGCTGGACGTGATGAGCCGGGCCCTGCAGGTCTACGTGGAAGGCCGCGAGGTCTACCGCTACTCCGACGGCGAGGAAATCGTCACCAACCCCTTCTACACAGAACCCTGACCCCCGAGAGTCCAACCTCCAGGCCGCGTGAGTCGTACGTTCAGGCACCCCGAATTCAACGCTCATGCCTAACGGTGTGTGGGCTCAGCGTTGAATTCAGGTGCTCTGAACGTACGACTCACGCGCCGTGAAGGTAGGACTCTCGGGGCGTGAAGGTACGACTCTCGGGTCAGGAGCGGAGGGAGCGGCCGATGACGAGGCGTTGGATCTGGTTGGTGCCCTCGAAGATCTGGAGCACCTTGGCCTCGCGCATGTAGCGCTCCACCGGGAAGTCGCGGGTGTAGCCGGCGCCGCCCAGCACCTGCACGGCGTCCGTGGTCACCTTCATCGCCGTGTCGGTGCACACCAGCTTCGCGATGGCGGCCTGGCGGCGGAACGGGAGGCCGCGGTCGCGGCGGCGGGCCGCCTCCAGGTAGGTGGCACGGGCGGACTCCACGGCGGCGGCCATGTCGGCGAGCATGAACTCCAAGCCCTGGAAGTCGATGATCGCCCGGCCGAACTGGGTGCGCTGCTTCGCGTACGCGACGGCCTCGTCCAGCGCCGCCTGCGCCAGACCCACGCCGCACGCGGCGATGCCGAGGCGGCCGGAGTCCAAAGCGGACAGTGCGATCTTCAGGCCGTCGCCCTCGGCCCCGATCAGGCGGTCCGCGTCGAGCCGCACCCCGGAGAACGACAGCTGCGCGGTGATCGAACCCGTCAGGCCCATCTTGCGCTCCGGCTTCGCGGCGACCAGCCCCTCGGCCCGGCCGGGCGCGAAGAAGCAGCTGACGCCCTTGCCGCCGTCGTCGGACGTGCGCGCCATCAACGTGTAGAAGTCGGCCACGCCGGCGTGCGTGATCCACGCCTTGGCGCCGTTCACGGTGTAGTGGTCGCCGTCCCGCACGGCACGCGTCGACAACGCGCCCGCGTCGGAACCGGCGTGCGCCTCCGACAACGCGTAACCGCCGAGCAGGTCACCCGCCAGCACGTCGGGCAGCCAGCGCGCCCGCTGCTCCTCGCTGCCGAACGTCGCCAGCGCGTAGCTGGACATGATGTGCACCGACAGCCCGACGCCGACCGACATCCACGCCGACGCGACCTCCTCCAGCGCCTGCAGGTACACCTCGTACGGCTGCTCGCCCCCGCCGAACCGCTCCGGGTACGGCAGCCCGAGCAGCCCGGTCTTGCCGAGCAGCAGGAACGCCTCGCGCGGGAACCGCGAGTGCTCCTCCGCCTCGGCGGCGTGCGGCGCGAGCTCGTCGCGCGCGATCTCGCGGACCAGGGCGAGCAGGTCCTCGGCCTCGGTGGTGGGCAGCAGGCGCTCGGCGGGCATCGTCGACCTCCGGATCGCGGGTACTGTCGGCAGTACTGTGGGACGTACTCCAGTACTGTAACCCGGCACTGTGACAGAGTTGCCGCTCATGACCTCGATCGTGCGCCGACCGCTGACGCCCAGACAGGTGGAACTGCTGGGCAGGCTGGAAGCGCTCGTGCTCGCCGAGGGTTTCGCGCACTTCACGCTGGACGACCTCGCGGCCCGCCTGCACTGCTCCAAGTCCACGCTCTACGCGCTGGCCGCGAGCAAGGAGCAGCTGGCGGTCAAGGTGGTCGGCCGCTACTTCAAGGGCGCGGCCGAGCGGATCGAGCAGCGCATCGCCGACGTGGAGGACGTGCGCGCCCGCGTGGGCACCTACCTGGCGGGCGCGGCCGAGGAGCTGCGGCGGGCGTCGGCCCAGTTCATCACGGACGTGTCCGCGTTCGCGCCCACGCGCAGCACCTACGAGCGCAACGCCCGCGCCGCCGCCGAGCGCATCCGGGAGTTCATCCAGGAGGGTGTCCGCGACGGGGTGTTCCGGGACGTGCATGCGACCCTGATCGCGGAGATGGCCGGTCTGCTCATCGAGGGCATCCAGACCGGTGTGCTGCCCCGGCGCGCGGGGGTATCGGACGCCGAGGCGTTCACCGCGCTGGGTGAACTGCTGCTGGACGGGTTGCGGAGAGAACGGAGCCAGTCGTGATCGTCGTTGCAGGTGAGGCGCTGGTCGACCTGGTGCCCACGCCCGGGGGCGACCTCGCGCCGCGGTTGGGCGGCGGGCCGTACAACGTGGCCGTGGCCGCCGGTCGCCTCGAAGCGCCGGTGAGCTTCCTGTCGCGGGTGTCGACCGACCTGTTCGGCGACCGGCTGGTCGAGCGGCTGCACGCCTCGACCGTGCGCACCGACCTGGTCCAGCGCGGCGGCCAGCCGACGACGCTGGCCGTGGTCGGGCTGGCCGACGACGGCTCGGCGCGCTACTCGTTCTACGTCGAGGGCACGGCGGACCGCCAGGTGACCGATCCGGGGCCGCTGCCCGCCGGCACGAAGGCGGTGTCCTTCGGCACGCTGTCGATGGTGCTGGAGCCGGGCGCGAGCACCTACGAGCGGGTGCTGTGGCGCGAGGCCGAGCGCGGCGCGCTCACCGTGCTCGACCCGAACATCCGCGCGGGCCTCATCCACGACCCGGTGGCCTACCGCGACCGCTACGACTCGTGGCTGCCGCACGTCGGCCTGCTGAAGGTGTCCGTCGAGGACGCGCGGTGGCTGGCCGACCTTCCAGAGGACGCGCCCGAGGACGACGTGCTGGAGGTCGTGCGCGACTGGCAGGGCGCGGGCCCGGCCGCCGTCGTGCTCACGCGGGGCGGCGACGGGCTGGCCGTGCTGACCGCCGCCGGCGACGTGATCCGCGTCCCACCCACGCCCGTGGACGTGGTCGACACCATCGGCGCGGGCGACACCGTGCAGGGCGCGCTGCTCGCCTGGCTGCACGAGCACGACGCGCTGTCCGTCGAGGCTGTCCGGGGTCTGGACGCCGCCGGGTGGGGTCGGGCGCTGGCCTACGCGGGCGCCGCGGCGGCCATCACGTGCTCCAGGGCGGGCGCCGAGCCGCCCTTCAAACGAGAGCTGGAGATGACCTAGCTCTCACCCCTCGTGAGATGGAGAAACAGCCCTGAAGGGCTACCGTGGTGGATGCACGCTAGCCACCCATGCATCCGGATGTGATGCCGGTCCCATCTCACAGAATCGGTTCACACCGCGGCTGTGTGGAGGGTCGTCCTCTGACTAGCGTGGGAGAACTGACAGGACCCCAACGGGGTGGTGCTGCGGTGCGGGGCGATCCCACGCCCGCGCGCATGCGTGCGAGACCCGCATGAGCCACCCCGCCCTAGCGTGAGAGGGACTCTGCATGCCCGACGCGACGACTGCGCCGAACGACACCCGTACCGTCGCGCTGCGCCATCCGGGCGGAGAGCACGAGATGAAGGTAGTGCCGGCCACCGAGGGTGCGCCCGGTATCGACCTCGGGAAGCTCCTGGCCACAACAGGTCTGGTCACACTGGACAGCGGGTTCGTCAACACCGCGTCCTGCTCCTCCGAGATCACCTACATCGACGGTGACGCCGGCATCCTGCGCTACCGCGGCTACCCGATCGAGCAGCTCGCCGCGAAGTCGAACTTCATCGAGGTCAGCTACCTGCTGATCTACGGGGAGCTGCCGACCCAGGCCCAGCTGGAGGAGTTCTCCTCCAAGATCAACCGGCACACGCTGCTGCACGAGGACCTGAAGCGGTTCTTCGACGGCTTCCCGCGTGACGCCCACCCCATGCCCGTGCTGTCCTCGGCGGTGTCCGCGCTGTCGACGTTCTACCAGGACAGCCTCAGCCCCTTCGACGCCAACCAGGTCGAGATCTCCACGATCCGCCTGCTGGCCAAGGTGCCCACCATCGCGGCGTACGCCTACAAGAAGTCCGTGGGCCAGCCGTTCCTGTACCCGGACAACTCCCTGGGTCTGGTGGACAACTTCCTGCGCATGACGTTCGGCTTCCCGGCCGAGCCGTACGACGTCGACCCCGACCTGGTGCGCGCGCTGGACCTGCTGTTCGTGCTGCACGCCGACCACGAGCAGAACTGCTCCACGTCGACCGTGCGCCTGGTCGGCTCGTCCGAGGCGAACCTGTTCGCGTCGATCTCGGCCGGCATCAACGCGCTGTTCGGCCCGCTGCACGGCGGCGCGAACTCCGCGGTGCTGGAGATGCTGGAGAAGATCCGGCGCGAGGGCGGTGACGTCGCCTCGTTCGTGAAGAAGGTCAAGAACAAGGAGGACGGCGTCCGCCTGATGGGCTTCGGCCACCGGGTCTACAAGAACTACGACCCGCGCGCCGCGATCATCAAGAAGACGGCCGACGAGATCCTCGGCAAGCTCGGCGCGTCCGACGAGCTGCTGGACATCGCGAAGGCGCTCGAGGAGACCGCGCTCGCCGACGACTACTTCGTCGAGCGGAAGCTGTACCCGAACGTCGACTTCTACACCGGCCTGATCTACCGCGCGATGGGCTTCCCGACGAAGTTCTTCACCGTGCTGTTCGCCCTCGGCCGGCTGCCCGGCTGGATCGCGCACTGGCGCGAGATGATCAACGACCCGGCCACCAAGATCGGCCGCCCGCGGCAGGTCTACACCGGTGCGCCGGAGCGCGCCTTCGTGCCGCTCGACCAGCGCTGACCGCGGTTCCCACCACGCGCACGGCGAAGGCCCGCACCGATGTCCGGTGCGGGCCTTTCCCGTTGCGGCGCAACGGTCAGCCGCCCAGCTCGGCGATCAACGCGCGGTAGGCCCCGAACGCGGGCTTCGGGGTGTAGTCGTCGGTCGTGAGGCCGAAGTTGTGGAACAGCCCGGGATTCGCGCTGTCGGCGTCGCGCAGCGCGAAGTGCGTGTAGCCGGTGATGCCCAGGCGGTCGGCGTTCTCGGCGACGACGCGGACCACCGCCTGCACCACCTCCGCCTGCCGGCGGGGCGACCGGTCCGGTCCGGTGGGCCACCCGTGCTCGGTGATGTGCAGCGGCACGTGCCCGAGACCGGCGGCGCGCAGGAGTTCGCGGTGGTGGGACAGGAGTCCCGCCACGCCCTCCGCCAGGTCTCCCGCCACCGGGCGGAACACGTCGGGGAAGAAGTCGAGGCCCACGTAGTCGAGCGCGTCCGCGAACGCCGGGGCGCCGGCGGTCAGGTCGGTGAGGAACGACGCCGCCGGGCCGAACAGCGGTGTGGTGTTGAAGCCGACCGCCAGGTCGTGGCCCAGTTCGCGGGCGCGGGACTTGGCCGCGACCACCCCGGCGGTGATCGCGTCGCGGACGCGCGGGTAGTGGCCGTCCAGCACCGGGTTGTCGGTCACGTTCGGCTCCTCGGTCACCTGGAGCATCGCGGTGACCGCGCCGTGCCGCTCGACCAGCGCGCGCACGAAGTCGCAGTAGCCGGCCACGTCGCCGGTCGCCGACTGGTACTGCGCCACCAGGTCCAGCCGCCGGCCGCGCACCGCGTACCGGGCGGCGTCGGCGGGCGTGGTCGGGGTTGCCCCGTTGTCCTCGAACGCGTTGTCCTTGAACGCGGTGTACGCGCGCACGACGAACGGGCCGCCCGGGCCCTGCAACTCGTCCAGCAGGGCGGAGATGCGCTCGGGCGAGTCGGGCGCGCCGGTGGCCAGGCCGCCCGCGTCGTCACCGGTCGCGCCGCCGGGGTAGATGCCGAAGAGCATCGGGTCAGTCCTCTCGGAGGGGCCAGATCAGGGAGCCGGCGCGGATGTCGTCCACCACCGCGTCGATCCAGGCGAGCTCGGCGCGGGCCTGGCCCAGCGCGTACTCGGCCTCGATGACGTGCAGCCGGGGCACGCCGCCCGCCAGCACCTCGGCCAGGCCGCGCTCGTCGGCGGCGATGCGGGCGGACAGCCGCTGCCCGCGTTCGGTCAGGGCCTCGACGGCGCCGATCGGGCCGAGCGCGCCGAGGTAGGCGACCGCGCCGAGGAACTGGGTGAACTCGCGCTGAGGCGTGCGGATCTGGCTGTCCAGGCGCCGCACCAGCTCGTCGTGCCCGGCGTCGGTGAGGGCGTACACGGTCCGTTCCGGGCGGTTGCCGGTGCGCTCGGTGCCCTGCGGCGCGACCCACCCGGCCGTCACCAGGGCCTCGACGACGTCGTACAGCGTGCCCCGGTTGATCGCGGCGGCCCGGTCGCCGCCGCGCGCCCGCAGGGCGGTGAGCATCTGGTACGGGTGCGCGGGGTGCTCCAGCAGGAGGCCCAGCACCGCCAGCACCACCGGGTTGTCGAGCGCGCGTCGTGGCATGGTCGAAATCTATCAGTCGAAATCGACTATCGCGAATGGACTGGTCATGCGGGGTGACCGGCGCGCTCTTAGGGTCGATCCGTGGACTCCTCGACCGTGGTGTGGTTCCGGCGCGACCTGCGGACCGCCGACCACCCCGCGCTCCTCGCGGCGGCCGGCCGGGCGTCACGCGCGCTCGCGCTGTTCGTGCTCGACCCCGTGCTGCTGAAGGCCTCCGGCGGGCCCAGGGTCGAGTTCCTGCACCGGTGCCTGCGGTCCCTGGACGCCGAGCTCGACGGGCGGCTCGTCGTGGTCGAGGGCGACCCGGTGGAGGTCGTGCCGAGGGTGGCCGCCGAGGTCGGCGCGTCGTCCGTGCACGTCTCCGCCGACTCCGGCCCGTACGGGCGCGCGCGGGACGCGGCGGTCGGGGAACGGGTCGAGCTGGTGCGCGCGGGATCGCCGTACGCGGTCACGCCGGGGCGGGTCACCAAGGCCGACGGCACGCCGTACCGGGTGTTCACGCCGTTCCTGAAGGCCTGGCTGGACCACGGGGTGCGCCCGCCCGCCGAGACCGACGCGTCGTCGGTGGACTGGATCCGGTCGGACCTCGGGCGCGCGCTGCCGCCGGGGGAGGCGCTGCCGGACGTCCGGGCGCTGTGGGAGGCGTTCCGCGACGAGAAGCTGCCCGACTACGCCACCCGCCGCGACCGGCCCGACCTGGACGGCACCAGCAGGTTCTCCGCGTTCCTCAAGTGGGGCGTGGTGCACCCCCGGACGCTGCTCGCCGACCTCGGGCCCGGCGCGGGCGCGAAGGCGTACCGCACCGAGCTGGTCTGGCGCGACTTCTACGCCGACGTGCTGTGGCACCGGCCGGACTCCGCGCGCCGCAACTACAACCGCGCGTTCGACCGGATGCCGCTGGACGACGACCGCGCCCGGTTCGAGGCGTGGTGCGAGGGCCGCACCGGCTACCCGTTCGTGGACGCCGGGATGCGCCAGCTGCGGCAGGAGGGCTGGATGCACAACCGCGTCCGCATGGTCGTGGCGAGCTTCCTCGTCAAGGACCTGCACCTGCCGTGGTGGTGGGGCGCGCGGCACTTCATGCGCCACCTGGTGGACGGCGACCTCGCGTCCAACCAGCACGGCTGGCAGTGGGCGGCCGGCACCGGCACGGACGCGGCGCCGTACTTCCGCGTGTTCAACCCCGTCACGCAGGGCGAGAAGTTCGACCCGGACGGGAACTACGTGCGCCGGTACGTGCCCGAGCTCCGCGACGTGCCGGGCAAGGAGGTGCACCGGCCGCGCGACCCGATCGTGGACCACGCGCACGAGCGCCAGGAAGCGCTCGCGCGCTACGCAGCCGTCAAGGGTTGAGCTGTCGGGCGGACGCCGTCGAGGGGTCGGCGTTCGCCGGTCAGCGCAGCACGTCCCGCAGCCGCACGCGCGCGCCCGTGCGCAGGACGGCGTTGGAGTACACCTTGCCGCCCAGCCACGTGATCGCCGCGATCGCGGCCAGCGCGAGCACGATCGCCAGCAGCACCTGCCACGTCGGCGCGACGCCCATCGCCATCCGGCCCGGCATCAGGATCGGCGCGAACGGCGGCAGCAGCGACAGCACCGTCACCGTCGTCCCGCCCGGGTCGGTGAGCATGAAGTTGATGCCGAGCAGGAACGCCACCACGATCGACATGCTGATCGGCATCAGCACCGCCTGGAGCTCCTCCTGGCGCGACACCAGCGACGCCGCGGCGGCGAAGACGGTGGCGTACAGGAAGAAGCCGAGCACGTACCACAGCAGACCGGTGGCCAGCGCGCCGCCGGCCACGCCCGCCACGTCGATCACCCCCGTCAGCGACGCCAGCGCCAGCCCCAGGCCGCCGATCACGAGCAGCTGGAGCAGCCCCACCGCGCCGAGCCCGATCACCTTGCCCAGCAGCAGCTGCCACGGCCGCAGCGTCGCCAGCAGCAGCTCCACCACCCGGCTGGACTTCTCCTCCACCACGCCCTGCGCGACCATCGCCCCGTAGACCAGCAGCGAGTAGTACAGCAGCCCGGCGATCACCAGGCCGATGGCCAGCCGCTGGCCGCTCTGCGGGTCCTCCGGCTCCAGCGCCACCACCTCGACGCCCGCGCGTTCGACGTCGCGCGCCACCTCGGCCGGGTCGACGCCCGCCTCGGCCAGGTTCGCGTCCAGGACCTGCTGCTTGACCAGCAGGTCGAGCGAGTTGCGCAGCGAGTTGCCCAGCGAGTCCTTCACCACCACGCGCAGGTCGTCCGACGCGCCGGTGATCAGCGCGTCCACGTCGCCCGAGCGCACCTGCTCCTCGGCCGCCGCCACGTCGGTCACGTCGACGGTCTCCACCTCGCGGCCGAACGACCGGGCGGTCTGCTCCAACGGCTCCGCGAGCGCGGTGGCCTGGCCGCTCAGCGCGACCCGGTCGCGGCCGGCGTCGTCGAACAGCAGGACCTGGAGCAGCACGTACCCCGCCATCAGGGCGATGATCACCAGGGTGCCCCACACGAACGACTTCGTGCGCACCTTGCCCAGGAACTCCCGGCGCGAGACCAGGAACACCGCCCGTCCGGGGGTGAGGCTGCTCATGCGGCGGACTCCTCGGTCACCACGCTGCGGAACAACTCGGTCAGCGACGGCCGCTGCCGGGCGAACTCGTGCACCGGACCCGTGTCCAGGGCGGCGCGCAGCACGGCCTGGTCGTCCACGTCGGACGTGACCTCCAGGACCGTGCGGCCGGTCGACGTGTGCGCCGACCGCACGCCCGGCAGGTGGTCGGCCCACCCCGGCGGGGCCAGCGGGGCGTCCACCACCAGTTTCGACTCGCCGCCGGCGCGCAGCTCGGCCACCGGGCCGGACGCCACGAGCGTGCCGCTGCGCACGATGCCGACCCGGTCGCACAACCGCTCCACCAGGTCCAGCTGGTGGCTGGAGAACACCACCGGCACGCCGCTCGCCGCCTTCTCGCGCAGCACGTGGCTCATCACGTCCACCGCGACCGGGTCGAGGCCGGAGAACGGCTCGTCCAGCACCAGCACGTCCGGCTCGTGCACCAGCGCCGCGGCCAGCTGCACGCGTTGCTGGTTGCCGAGGCTGAGCTTCTGCACCTCGTCGTCACGGCGGTCGCGAAGGCCGAGGCGGGCGATCCACTCGTCGGCGGAGCGGTGCGCGGCGTTGGTCGACAGGCCGTGCAGCTCGGCCAGGTAGACGAGCTGGTCGAGCACCTTCATCTTCGGGTAGAGGCCGCGCTCCTCGGGCATGTAGCCGATCCGGCGGCGGGTCTCGAAGGTGATCGGCTCGCCGTTCCACCGCACCTCGCCCGAGTCGGCGGCCAGCACGCCGAGCGCGATGCGCATCGCGGTCGTCTTGCCCGCGCCGTTGCTGCCGACGAAGCCGTACAGCTCGCCCGCCCGCACGTCGAAGGTCATCCCGTCGAGCGCGACGACCTCCCCGTAGCGCTTGGAGACCCGGTCGACCTCCAGCACTCCCTTTGCCACGTGCCCTCCTCCTGTCGTGACGGGTCGTGCCTAGCCGTAGACCTGCGTGGACAGCGGTTCGAACGGCGTGCGGCTGAACACCGCCTCGACCGGCAGGCCGAACACGTCGCAGATCCGCAGCGCCAGGTCGAGGCTCGGGTAGTGGTCGCCCCGCTCCAGCGCCCCGATCGTCTGGGGGTTGACCCCGACCGCCGCGGCCAACCCCGCCCTGGTCATACCGCGTTCGACCCGAAGCACCCCGATCCGGTTGTGGATGGGTTGCCCAGGGCCTCGGCGCACCGGACTCATGCTACGAAGTGTTGCGAAAACCCAACAGAACGGCAAGTAAACAATTCACAGAATAGGCCGAACGGCGGTATCCGCCGGGGTACGTGCCCGAGAAATCACGTTTCGGTGAAACGATACGTCGCCGGGAACCGAATCGAGGGTCGACGGGTCGAATTGCGCAGTAGGGCCGCAAGCCCCGTGGCCGTGAGGGGTGAACATGGAGCCGGACCAGTGGCTCGCGCAGTACGGAGAGAAGATCGAGCAGGCCAAGCGGAACGCCGCGCAGGCCGAGACGCAGCTCGGTGGCGTCGGCGGCAGCGCGACGTCCCCGGACGGCCTGGTCACGGTCACCGTCAACGCCTCGGGCGCGTTGACCGACCTGATCCTGCGCCCGCAGCTGCGCGGCGAGGACCCCGAGCGGATCTCCGGCGCGATCATGACCGCGGTCGCGCAGGCGCAGCGCGCGGCGGCGGGCAAGGTCGTCGAGATCATGACGGAGTTCGTCGGCGACAGCCCCGCGCTGGAGTTCGTGAAGGCGAAGATGCCCAACGGCTATTCGGGTGACGGCACGGACGCCGTGGAACCGGAGCCCGAGTTGCAGCGTCGAGACACCAGGCCCGACGACGACTACTTCACCAACCCACCCGATGTCATGGCCTGAGCAGGGGGTAGATGACCATGTTCGACTCGTTCAACGTGAACCCGGAGGAGATCCGGGCCCACGCTGGCACGGTCGACCAGTTGACGCAGCGGATGCTCTCGGCCACCAACACCGCTGACCCGTCGCTGTCGACCGACGCCTTCGGCGTGTTCGGTTCGTTCCTGGCGCAGTTCCTGCTCAAGACGGCCGGCTCGTCGCAGGACATCCTCGGTCAGGCCGCGGAGACCGTCGCCGACATGTGCCAGGGCCTCAAGGAGGTCGCGGACCTCTACGAGAACGTCGACCTCGACAACGCGTTCGGCTTCACCGGAAAGGCACGGGGATGAGCGGGCAAGCCACCACCTCCCAGGGTCGTGACCCGTCGCACCTGATCAGCGACGTGCAGGGCACCGTCGCGGCGGTCGAGCGCGGCGACTGGGTCCAGGCCGGTCTCGGCATGGCGAACACCGCCATGGGCATCGTCGGCATGGCCAGCAACCCGTTGTCGGGCTTCTTGTCCGCCGGGTTCAGCTGGGCCATCCAGCACGTCGACTTCCTGCGCGAGCCGTTCGACGCGCTGCTCGGCAACCCGCAGGCCATCCAGAAGATGTCCGACAGCTGGGCGTCCGCGGCCAAGCAGATCGAGGGCATCGTCGCCGACTACCGCCGCACGTCGGTGGAGGAGACCCGGACCTGGCGCGGCCGTTCCGCCGACGGGTACCGGGCGGCGAGCAAGAGGCACGCGGCCGGGCTGGAGACGCTGTCCAAGGCCACCCAGGGCATCTCGCGCGCGGCCAAGGGCGCGGGCGAGCTGGTGGCGACCGTGCGCAAGACCATCATGGACCTGATCAGCCAGGCCGTGTCCGACATGGTCATGAAGATCATCCAGTGGCTGGCGGCGTCGTTCCTGACCTTCGGCGCGGCCATCGGCGCGGCGATCGCGGACATCGTGCAGATGGCGTGCAACTACGCCAAGAAGCTCGCCGACTTCCTGCAGAAGCTCGGCAACTCGCTCAAGAAGCTGATCGACCTGATCAAGTCGGTCGCGCAGATCGCCCAGACCGCCAAGCAGATCCTGCAGGCGATCACCGCGATGACGTCGTCCAACAAGGGCGGCGGCGGTGGCGGCTCGGGGCCGCGGCTGTCGCAGGGCGGGCTCGGCCTCGACGAGCGCCGGCTCGCCGACATGGACCGGGGCGCGAACGAGCGGTACACGAACAACCCCGGCGGCGGCGGTGGCGGCGGCGGGTCGACCATCCCGTCCGGCGGCACCAACCCGATCGGTCCCGTGGTGAGCCGTCCGCCGACGGTCGGTGTGGGCTACGGGCCGGGCATCGACGGCGCGACCGACCCGAGCCGCGCCTACCCGGGTGGTCCGGGCGGTCCCGTGGTCAGCCGTCCGCCCTCGGTGGGCACCGGCGGCGGCTCGGGCGGTTCCGGCTCCGGCGGTTCCGGCGGGTCCGGCAGCGGTGGCCACTGGGAGCCGGGTCGGTGGGTGCCGGACGGTTCCGGCTCGACCGCGGGCCGGGTGCCCACGCCGCCTTCGCTGAGCGGCACGACGTACGCGACGGGCAACGCGCCCTCCGTGCCGACCGTGCCGCCGATCCGGCCGGTGTCGGCTGACCTGCCCACCGCCGGTGGCGGTGCCGGCGGAGGCGCCGGTGGCGGCTTCGGCGGTGGCGGCGGCGGTTTCGCCGGCGGTGGCGGTGGTGGCGGCTTCGCGGGTGGCGCCGGTGGCGGTGGCGCCGGCGGGTCCACGCTCCAGGCCGGCGGCTCGTCCGGCGTGCTCGGCCAGGCCGGTGGCCCGGCGGGCGGCGGCGCGGGTGGCGCCGGTGCGCCGGGCGCGGGCGGCGGACGTCCCGGTGGCGTCGGCGGCGCGGGCATGATGGGCGCGCCGATGATGGGCGCCCCGGGCCAGGGCGGCGACGGCAAGGACCACCAGCGCAAGGTGCGGCTGGAGGGCGAGCCCCTGATCGAGGAGCCGCCGAAGGCCGCGAAGCCGATCATCGGCGAGTGACCTGAACACCCGAAGGGGGACCTCCGCCAGGAGGTCCCCCTTCGCGTGTCCTACCTCCAGAACGCGTGAGTCCTACGTTCGGAACGCGTGAGTCCTACGTTCAGGCACCCCGAGTTGAACGCTCAGGTCGCCGTCAGGGCGGCCAGCTCCTCGGCCACCTCGGCGGTGACGGCCGGTTCGGCGGCGGCGCGCTCGGCGGGCACCAGGCCGACCCGGGTGCGGCGGTCCAGCACGTCGTCGGCGGTCAGGGCGCCTTCGTGGCGGACGGCCCAGGCGACCTCGCCGATCTCGGCGACCCGCGGCGCCTCCGCGCCGTAACGAGCCGCCAGGTGCGACGGGCCGGTGACCGGTCCCGCGCCCACCAGGGGGATCCGCGCGGTCCGGCAGCGGTTCGCGGTGAGGCCGGTGGCGTCCACGGCGTCGGCGGCCATGCGGCGGTAGGTGGTGAGCTTGCCGCCGACGACCGTGGTCACGCCGTCGCCCGTCAGCACGGCGTGCCGGCGGGAGAGGTCGGCGCTCGGGCCGTCGCCGGTGTCGAGCAGGGGGCGCAGCCCGGCGAACGCGCCCAGCACGTCGGCGGGGGTGAGCTCGCGCTCCAGCACCGACGACGCGACCCGCAGCAGGAAGTCCACGTCGGACCGCGGCACGGTGGGCACGTCCGGGATCGGGCCGTCCACCGGCTCGTCGGTCAGGCCCACGTACACCCGCCCGTCACGCTGGGGCAGCACGAGCGCGAAGCGGTTGCGGGCGCCCGGGACGGGCACGGTCAGCGCCGTGCTCGACAGGCCGACGGTGGCCGCGGACAGCACGAGGTGCGAGCCCCGGGACGGGCGGAGCTCGACGCCCGGCACGAGCTCGCCCGCCCACACCCCGGCGGCGTTGACCACCGCACGCGCCCGGACGTGCAGTGACGCGCCGGTGAGCGTGTCGACCACGTGCGCGCCGCGGCCGGTGAGCCCGGTGGCGCGGGCGCGGGTGACGATCCGGGCGCCGAACCCGGCGGCGGTCCGGGCCAGGGCCACGACCAGGCGGGCGTCGTCGACCACCTGGCCGTCGAAGCTGAGCAGCCCGCCGCGCAGCCCGGCCCGGCGCAGACCGGGGGCCAACGCCATCGCCTCGACGGCCGGCACGTGGCGGGGGCCCGGCAGCACGCGCGACGGCGTGCGGGCCATGCGGCGTAGCACGTCACCCGCGCGCAGGCCGGCCATCACGACCGGGTCGTGCGCCTTGCCGTGCAGCGGCACGAGCTGCGGCAGCGCCCGCACCAGGTGCGGGGCGGTCCGGGTCATCAGGATGCCCCGCTCCACCGCGCTCTCGTACGCCAGCCCGACTTCGCCCTGGGCCAGGTAGCGCAGTCCGCCGTGGACCAGCTTGCTCGACCAGCGCGACGTGCCGAACGCCAGGTCGTGCGCCTCCACCAGGCCCACCGACAGCCCGCGTGACGCCGCGTCCAGCGCGACGCCGGCGCCGGTCACGCCACCGCCGACCACGAGCAGGTCGACGGTCGCGGACGCCAGGTGGTCGAGGTCGGCGCGGCGGCGGGCGGCGTTCAGGGAGGTGGTCACGACAGCGCCGCGTCCAGGTAGGCGGCCAGCTCGGTCAGCAGTTCCTCGAAGTCGAGGTCGGTGGTGGCCGGCCGGATCGAGAGCACCAGCGACTGCGCGGTCAGCAGCACGAGCCGGGCTTGGGCGGCGGTGGAGCCCGGCCGGATGGAGCCGTCGGCGTGGCCTTCCTCGATGCGCCCGGTCAGGAACGCCTCGACGAGCCGCTGCGTGCTCCCCAGCCGCCGCACGAGGTAAGGCAGCATCAGCTCGGCGTCCAGGTCGAGCACCCGCCGCATCACCGGGTCGGCGGCCAGCAGCCGGATGCCCGCGATGGCCTGCGCCACGAGCCGCTGCCTGGCGTGCTCGCCGGTCACCTCGACGCGCTGGAGCAGCGCGGTGAACTCCCTGGTCATGAGAGCCCTGACGAGCGTGCCGACGTCCGGGAACCGGCGGTAGAGGGTCATCCGGCTCACGCCGGCGCGTTTGGCGATGTCCGTCAGCGTGGTGCGGCGGACCCCGACCTCGACCACGCAGTCGCGGGCCGCGTCGAGGAGCGCGTCATCACTGTGACGTTGAGACGTCATGTGTCACACTGTAGCGGTGACCGAGCACATCGACCACACCCTCCGGGGCAGGTGGACCACGACCGCGGGCCCGCTACCGCCGCACGCGCTGAAGTGGCTGCGGGAGCGGACCGGGCTGGGTGACGTCCGCACGCCGGCCCGCGCGCCGGTGGCGCCCGAGTCCGCGCTGGGCGACGCGGCGCGGACGGCGCTGGGCGAGGTGGTCGGCCCCGGCTACGTGCGGGTGGACCCCGACTCGCGCCTCGGCCGGGCCGGCGGGCTGTCCTACGTGGACCTGCTGCGGCAGCGCGGCGACGGCGAGCCGGCCGTGCCCGACGCCGTGGTGCTCCCCGCCTCGCCCGAGCAGGTCGTCGAGGTGCTGGAGGTCTGCGTCGAGCACGACGTGGCGGTGGTGCCGTTCGGCGGCGGCACGTCCGTGGTCGGCGGGGTGAACGCCCTGCGCGGGGACAAGGCGGCGGTGGTCGCGCTCGACCTGAGCCGGCTGGACAAGCTGGTCGAGGTCGACCCGGTGTCCCGGCTGGCCGTGCTCCAGGCGGGCCTGCCGGCGCCGAAGGCCGAACGGCTGCTGGCCGCGCACGGGCTGACCATCGGGCACGTGCCGCAGTCCTACGAGCGGGCCACCATCGGCGGGTTCGCCGCGACCAGGTCGGCCGGTCAGGCGTCCGCCGGCTACGGCCGGTTCGAGGACATGGTGGAGGGCGTGCGGCTGGCCACGCCGGTGGGCGAGTGGCGGTTGGGCGGCGCGCCCGCGTCGGCCGCCGGGCCGGACCTGAAGCAGTTGGTGGTGGGCAGCGAAGGCGCCTTCGGCGTGATCACGGAGGTCGCCCTGCGGGTGCGGCGCCGGCCGGAGGTCGAGCGGTACGAGGGTTTCGTGGTCGACGGCTGGGAGCGCGGCTCGGCCCTCGTGCGGGAGGTGGCGCAGCGGCGCGTGCCGGCGGACGTGACCCGGCTGTCCGATGTGGACGAAACCGAGGTGTCGCTGGCGCTGGGCGGCGGGTGGAAGGTCAACGCGCTCAAGGGTTACCTGAAGGCGCGGGGCGTGCGGGAACCGTGCCTGCTCGTCCTCGGCTGGCACGGCGCCTCGAAGCGCGAGGTGGCGAGGCGGCGGGCGGAGACCCTGCGCGGGGTCGAGGCGCTGTCCCTGGGCAAGGCGCTCGGCGAGGCGTGGCGGCACGGGCGGTTCAACGGACCCCGTCAGCGGGACGCGCTGATGGAGGTCGGCGTGTGCGTGGAGACGTTGGAGACGGCCACGCACTGGTCGAAGGTGTCGGACCTGCGCGCGGCGGTGCGGGAGGCGCTGGTCGACGCGCTGGGCCGGTGCGTGGTCATGTGCCACATCTCGCACGTCTACGAGACCGGCGCGTCGCTGTACTTCACCGTGCTGGCGGCCCGGGACGCCGCCGACCCGATCGGTCAGTGGCAGGTCGCCAAGGCCGCCGCGAGCGAGGCCATCACCGGCCTCGGCACGATCAGCCACCACCACGCGGTGGGCGCCGACCACGCGCCGTACCTGGAAGCCGAGATCGGCCGGCTGGGGCTGGACGTGCTGGCGTCGGTCAAGCGGACGCTCGACCCGACCGGCGTGCTCAACCCGGGCAAGCTCCTCGCTGGCGACATCGGTGCCGCGGGGCTAGCGTCGCCTGGTGACCGGTGACCTGCTGATCCGTTCCGTGCGGCCCTGGCCGAACGCCCCGGGCACGCCCCCGGTCGACGTGCTCTGCGAGGACGGGCGCGTCGCGGCGTTCGGCCCCGACGTCGACCCGCCGCCCGGCGTGGCGGTGGTCGACGGGCGGGGCGGCGTGCTGCTGCCCGCGTTCACCGACGCCCACGCGCACCTCGACTCCACCCGGCTGGGGCTGCCGTTCCGCCCGCACAGCGCGGACGAGGGGCTGGCCGGGTTGATCGACAACGACCGGCGCCACTGGCGGTCCGCCGAGGCGTCCGTGGCCGAGCGCGCCACCCACACGCTCGGGCGGACGATCGCGTCTGGCGCGACGCACGTGCGCAGCCACGCGCAGGTGGACGTCGACTCGGGCCTGGATAAGCTGGAAGGCGTGCTCGCGGCCCGGGAGGCGCACGCCGGGCGGGCGCACGTCGAGGTGGTGGCGTTCCCGCAGTGCGGCATCCTGCGCGAGAAGGGGACCGCCGAGCTGCTGGACGCGGCGCTGCGGGCCGGCGCGGACCTGGTCGGCGGGCTCGACCCGGCGGGCTACGACCGGGACCCGGTGCGGCACCTGGACGTCGTGTTCGGGTTGGCCGAGAAGCACCAGCGCGGGGTGGACGTGCACCTGCACGACGCCGGGGCGTTGGGCGCGTTCCAGGTGGAGCTGATCTGCGAGCGGGTGAGCGCGCTCGGCATGCGGGGGAAGGTGACGATCAGCCACGCGTTCGCGCTGTCCGGTGTGGACGACTCGCGGCGGACGGAGCTGGTGGAGCTGCTGGCCGAGCACGACGTCGCGGTGACGACCGTCGCGCCGGGTGTGCGGGAACCGCTGCCGCTGCGGCAGTTGCGGTGGGCGGGGGTGCGGCTCGGGCTGGGGCAGGACGGGATCCGGGACTACTGGTCGCCCTACGGCAACGGCGACATGCTGGACCGGACGTGGCAGTTGGCCTACCGCAACGGGTTCCGGCGCGACGAGCTGGTCGAGATGTGCGTGGACATCGCCACCCGGGGCGGCGCGGCGGTGATGGGGAAGGCCCTGGGGCTCACCGAGGGCTCGCCGGCGGAGCTGGTGGTCGTGCCCGGTGACACGGTGACGGCGGCCGTGATGGACCGCGCGCCGCGCACGGTGGTCGTGCACGAGGGGCGCGTGGTGGCCGCCGACGGCGAGGTCGTCTGACCGGGGCTGTCGGTGGTCGTCCGTAGCCTGCGCGGATGGACGTCGACATGTGGGACGGCTTGGCCGCCACCGAGCTGGTCGAGGTGAAGCGGCGCGCGGCGATCGTCGCCGAGATCGCCGAGGTGACGCCGGTGGTGGTGGACGGCGCGGAGCGGTTCGCCTGGCACGACTCCGGCGGGCAGTCGGCCGTCTGGTACTTCACGCCGGAGGGGCGCGCGCTGCTGCTGACGTTCGACCACGAGTCGGAGCTGAACCTGCACGGGAGGGGCGGTTACGCGGTCCAGGAGTCGCTCTACCGGGGCGTGCCCGAGGAGCTCGTGCGCCTGGTGCGCGACCGCCCGGAGAACTACGAGTCGCTGAACCTCGTCGACGAGGTGACCGGGGCCGCGATCCACCACGCCGGCGGGGTGTTCTGGTTCGACGGAGGGCAGTGGCGGGAGGCCGAGGGGCTCTTGGCGCACTGCGCGCGGGAGGGCTTGGAGCCGATGGTCGAGTCGGGCTTCGGGTACTGCACCGAGGCCTACCTGTTCGGGCTGGAGTTCACCCCGGAGACGGTGGTCGGGAGCCGGGCCGAGTGGTACGACGACGAGGCCGAGCGGGCCGCCGCGCTGCGCGAGATCGGGGAGGTCTTCGCCCGGCACGGCTGACGGTCCGGCAGGGCTGGGGTCGGGCACGCCGGCGACGGTCGCGCATCGCCGGCGGCGCCCGACCACCGACCGTCCTACAGGGTCACGAGGGCCTTGCCGACGTTCTCGCCGCGCAGCATGCCGATGAACGCCGCCGGCGCCCGGTCGATGCCCTCGGTCACGGTCTCCTGGTAGCGCAGCTCGCCCGAGGCGATCCAGCCGCCGACCTCGCGCACGAACTGCTCGCGCAGGTGCTCGTGGTCCTTGACCAGGAACCCGCGCAGGGTCAGGCGCTTGCCCACGGCCAGGCCGAGGTTGCGCGGCCCGGTGGGGGTGCTGGTGTTGTAGTTCGCGATCGAGCCGCACAGGGCGATGCGGCCGAACGTGGTGGCCGAGTCGATCGCCGCCTCCAGGTGCTCGCCGCCGACGTTGTCGAAGTACACGTCGATGCCGTCCGGCGCGGCCCGGTGCAGCAGCTCGCCGACGGGGCCGTCCTTGTAGTTGAACGCCGCGTCGAAGCCCAGCTCGTCCACCAGGTACTTCACCTTCGCGTCGCTGCCCGCGCTGCCGATCACGCGCGCGGCACCGCGCAGCCGGGCCACCTGGCCCGCGACCTGGCCGACCGCGCCCGCGGCGCCGGAGACGAACACCACGTCGCCCTCCTTGAACGAGGCGACGTCCAGCAGGCCCGCGTACGCGGTCATGCCGGGCATGCCG
The DNA here is from genome assembly GCF_016695385.1 of Saccharothrix sp. 6-C. NCBI lineage: Bacteria > Bacillati > Actinomycetota > Actinomycetes > Pseudonocardiales > Pseudonocardiaceae > Saccharothrix > Saccharothrix sp. 6-C. Next base: position 9,025,459 of record NZ_CP064192.1, read on the forward strand.
AGCACGCCCAGGTAGGCGCCGACGGGCGCGGTCCGCGGGTCGACCTTGGTCGCCTCCGCGGCGTCCACCGCGCTGTACTCGCGCCAGCCCAGGCCGTGCAGCACCGTGTCGCCCACCTCGAACCCGGGCGCCTCGGACGCCACGACCTCGCCCACCGCGCCGCCGGTCAGGGCCTCGCCGATCCCGTACGGCGCCACGTACGACTTGCCGAGGCCCATCCGGCCGCGCATGTACGGGTCCACGCTCATCACGAGGTTGCGGACCAGCAACCGCCCCTCGGCGATCTCCGGCAGCGGCACTTCGACCAGGTCGAAGTTCTCCGGGGTGGGGAAGCCTTCGGGGCGGGAGGCGAGGTGGACCTCGCGCGCGGTGCTCGGCAACGTCATAACGCGTGCAACAGCTCGGCGGCGCGGCGCTGTTCCGCCGTTCAGGTGTGAGCTGGGTCCCGCAGTGCGGTCACGCCCCGGTAGGTGAAACCGAGCCGCCGGTAGACCGCGATGGCCGCCGCGTTCGACCGGTCGACCATCAGCCCGCACGTGCCGTGCCCGGCGAGCAACGCGCTCGCGACGAACGAGCAGACCTTCGTGGACAACGACCTGCCGCGGTGGTCGGGGTGGGTGGCCACGCCCGCGATGAAACCGACGTCGGGCGAGGGCCAGGCGTCCGCGGCGACGGCGACCAGCGCGTCGTCCACGCGCAGGCCCGCCCAGCGGACCGGGCCCGGCTCGCGGGGCCGCACCCAGGAGTCGGGGTTGGCCTCGCGCAGCAGCGCCTCGACGTCGTCGTCCTCCCCTTCGGACAGCCAGCGGGCACCGGGGTCGGGGTCGAGGGCGCCGGAGCGCTCCATCCACCCGAACGTGCCGTGGACCGGCCAGTCGAGCTCGTCGGCGACGGCGGTCGCCACCACCGGTCTCACGTCGGGGCGCACGTGGGCGCGCAGCAGCGTCGAGACGTCGGCCGCGGGGCCGGTGAGCACCAGGCGGTCGAAGCGGAACAACGCGGGCGCGAGCACGGCCACCGCGCCGCCGTGCGCCCACGCCGCCCCGCCGCGGCCGGGGAGGAGGGCCTGCGCCGCCCAGCGGGCGAGGGGGTCGGGGGTGGCGGCGGAGACGTCGGCGGGGGAGGACAGCACGCGCATGACCGCATCATCACCCAAGAGCTACCCTCGCCCGCATGGACATCCGGCGGATCACGTCGTCGGCCGCGGTGATGGCGGCGGGACACCTGTTCGACGACGTGCCGCGCGAGGACGCGACCCGCGCGTTCCTGGCCGACGAGCGGCACCACCTGCTCATCGCCTACGTCGACGACGAGCCGGCCGGGTTCGTGTCCGGTGTGGAGACCATCCACCCCGACAAGGGGGTGGAGATGTTCCTCTACGAGCTGGGCGTGGACGAGGCGCACCAGCGGCGCGGGATCGCCTCCGCGCTGATCGACCGGCTGATCGCGGTGGCCAGGGAACGCGGCTGCACCGGCGTGTGGACCGGCACCGAGAAGGACAACGCCGCCGCCCTGGCCACCTACCGCCGCGCCGGCGCCGAGCTCGACTTCGACACCGTCGCGGTCTCCTGGGGTTTCTAGCGGAACAGGGCGCGCTTCTGCAGCGACTCCTCCAGCGCCCGGAACGCCAGGTCCAGGGCGGTGTCGTACTCGCGCTGGTCGCGCGGCGGCACCGACTCGTCCGGCCGCGGCACCGTGGTCATGGTGAACCACCGCTCGTCCCAGAGCAGCCCGACCACGGCCTCCCAGTGCTCCGCGACGACCTGCTTGACCAGCTTCTCCTGGTCGATGACCTCGGCCATCCGGTCCTGCGACTCGGCCAGCCGCTCCAGCAGCTGCCGCACCCGGGCCCGGTCGGCGGCGCGCAGCCGCTCCGCCGACTCGCCGGCCAGCGCGACGACCTCCCGGTACCGCTCGATCGCCGAGACCGCCTCGACCTCCGGCGCGCCGTGCCCGCCGGTGCGCTGCGCGGGAACGACTGAGGCGTGGCTGATCATGTTTCCTCCCCGGTGTCGAACGGGATGACGACCTGCGGCCGCGAGTGCTCGAACCGGTCGAAGAACAGGCCGCGCCGCGGTCGCGGTGACCACGCCATGACCTGCTCCGGTCCGAACGACAGCAGCTCCTTGCCCTGGATGTCGAACGCGATCCACGCGCCGATGTCGTCGTAGACGCCCGGCGACAGGCTGTTCTTCAGCCGTTGCGCGCCGCGCCACCAGCCGAGCACGTGGGTGCGGTTCTCCGGACCGTGCTTGAGCACGGTCCGCAGGCCGTCCACCCCGGACGCCCGGGTCGTCGGGTCCTTCGCCTCCAAGAGGGTGTGCGCCGCGTCCACCGCGTAAACCACCAGATAGTGCGGTGACAGCGGCGCGCCCGTCTCGCCGGTCATGCTCGCGGTGATCCGGGCCGCGGTGCTGTCCACCAGCTCCCGGACGCCGTCCAGGCCGACCGACTCCACGGTGTGGCCCGCGTCGCTCAACCGCTTGGCCAGCCGCTGCGCGTGCGGCCAGGCGTCCTCGGCCAGGCACGCGAGGGTGAACTGGGCCTCGCCCGGCTCGTGCTGGCGGGCCAGCGACAGCGCCGCGCCGCCCAGCACGCCCGCCGCGTCGTCGGCCAGTGAGCCGAGCACCGCGATGTTGCGGCCCGGCGTGCGGGCGAACCGCACCTTCGCCGCGCTGCCCGCCACGTCGATCACCTGGCCCAGCAGCACGGTGGGGCTGCCGCCGCGGACCGGCCGCAACGCCTGGAAGTCCGGCAGCGCCCGCAGCGCGGGCACCTTGCTGCCGTCGAACAGGATCGGCTCGGTCAGGTCCGCCGGGCGCAGCCGGTGCAGCTCGGCCTGCAGGGCGTCGAACGTGCCGCGGGCGGTGGCGTCGGGGATGCGCGCGACCTCGTTGCCCGGCCGCACGCCCGACTCGTGGTTGACCACGGCGTGCCAGCGCGGCAGCTCCACCGCGGCGTCGTTCTGCGGCTCGGCCAGCACCCGGCGCGCCTTGGGCAGCGCGATGCGCACGGTGAACTGCTCGAAGATCGCCGACTTGCCCCAGAACCCCTCGATGCCGGACACGTCCTGGCTGGACAGCACCAGGTGGATGCCCTGCGAGCGGCCCCGCCGGGCCACGTCCTCCAGCAGCTGGGTGGCCTGCGCGGTGACCTGGTCGCGTTCGCCGAACAGGTACTGGAACTCGTCGATCACCGCCACGATCCGCGGCCAGTGGCCGTGCGGGTCCTCCTCGCGCAGCTGCTCCAGCTTGGTGACCTCGTGCCGCTTGGCCGCGTCCGCGCGCCGGCGCATCTCGTCGGCCAGGAACGCCAGCAGCGCCACGCCGAACTCGCGGTCGGTGTTGACGTTCACCCCGACCAGGCGCGCGTGCGGCAGCCAGGTCGGGTCCTTGCGGCCCGGCGCGAACTGCGCGAACGACACGCCCTCCTTGAAGTCCAGCAGGTACAGCTCCAGCTCGTCCGGCGCGTACCGGGCGGCGAGGCTGCCGAGCATGGCGTAGAGGAAGTTCGTCTTGCCCGAGCCGCTCGGCCCGCCGATCAACGCGTGCGGCGACGTGTCGCCCAGGCCCACGTGCACCGGCTCGCCTTCGAGGAACCCGACCGGCGCGAGCACGCCCGCCGACGAGTCCTCCCGCCAGAAGCGCTCCGGCAGCAGGTCGGCGAACGTGCTGAGCCGGTTGCGGCGCTCCTCGCGCTGGTCCGCGATCGCCGCGCAGGCCCGGGGCACCTGCGCGCGGGGCAGCGGCGGGTCGAGCGCGACGGCCACGTGCTTGCCGGTCATCGTGCACGTGGCGGACTGGTCGGCGGCGATCGTGACGGTCTCGATCGGCGAGTTGACCGTGACCGGGATGTCGACGATGAACAGCTGGATCCCGGCCGCCAGGCCGTTGCGCGCGACCCGTTGCAGCTGCTGCTGGTGCTCCTCCCGCAGCGGCTGCCGGTTGCCGAACAGCACCGCCACCCGCCACGGCTCGGTGCGCCGCCCGCCCACCGCCCGCACCGACTGGTGGCCCTCGGTCAGCACACCGGTGTGCACGCGGCGGATGTGGTCGGACAGCTCGTCCAGCAGCTCGTGCAGCCGCGCCGGGTCGTGCACGGTCAGCAGGCCCGCCCTGGTCAACGGGTACAGGCCGGGCAGCGCACCGGTGAGCTGGCCGACGTCCCACACGTGGACGTGCACCAGGCCCGGCTGGAAGTGGCTCAGCACCCGCAGCAGCAGGCCCTCCACCAGCGCCTCGGCCGCGGCCCGGCTCTCGTGGGTGGAGGAGACGTGCAGGTGCGAGTGGTCCAGCAGCGGCACCGCCACCGGGAACCGCTGCGGCTCGGGCGCGCCGCGCACCACGCCGGTGCCGATGCGCCACAGCTCGGGCACGCCCTCGCCGCCGTCGGCCGCGCCCGGTGTGCCCAGCCACGCCTCGGGCGGCCAGGACGCCGGTCCCGCGCCCGCCGCGTCGACCAGCGCGGTCAGCTGGTCCGGGCCGCGCTCGGACCACTCGCGGAACGCCTCGACCCGGTCGATCAGCGCCCTCGCCAGCTGCTGCTCGAACAGCGGGTTGGCCAGCGCGTCGGCCAGCAGCGGGTCGGCCAGCGCCCGGTCGACGCCGTCACCGCGCAGGATCACCTCGAACATGTCGCGGGCGCGTTCGTCGGCGAGGAGGCGGTGCTCGCGCGAGGCGTTGCCCAGCGCGGCGGCGACCGCCTTGCGGAACTCCTCGAAGGAGCCCTCGATCCTCCTGCGGCGCTCGTCACGCCTGCTCACGTCACAGCTCCACGGCTAGGCGTTGGACCAGTTCCAGGCTGCCCACGATCAGCTCCAACTCGTCGGCGAACCGCTCGCCGGCGGCGACGAACCCGGCGGGCACCAGGGACTCGTGGTGGTCGGCGCTCGCGTCGAGCAGGATGTCGACCGCTTCGTCCAACGCGGTCTGGGCCTCCCGCACGCTGCGGTAGGCGTCCCTGAGGAACTCGCAGCTCTGCTCGAGAGCGAGCTTGATCTCGCCTACCGAGGTCACGTCACAACCTGGAGTTGATGCTCTCGGCCTGGGAGATCCCGGCGCCGAGGTGCTGCTGCAGGTCGGTGACGCCGCTGACCACCTCGGCGAAGCGCGCGTTCGCCTGCTCCACGTCGGCCTGGACGCTGCCCTGGGTGGCCGTGCTGAGCAGTGCCTGCGCGTCCTCGGCCAGGTCGGCGGCCTGTTGCAGGGCGTTCACGCTCTGCCCCGCCTTCTCGACGGCCTGTGCGATCGCGGCGCGGACCTCTTCGATGCTGGCCATGTCGGATCCCGACCCCTCCTGGCGAACTGCTTGAGTTCCTATAGTTGAAAGTAGTACCTAAAGTTTCACGATTCACAAGCAAGATCGGCTGACCGGGTGGCGTCCGAAATCCACTCGATCGGGTCAGCGACCGTGATCTCAGTCAGGCACCGTCCACACGAATGCCGAACCCGGTGTCGCTGTCAGTTCCAACGCGGCGATTCCCGCCCGCGGCACCGGTGCGGCCGACCAGCGGGTCGACCCGGACCCGTCGGACCACTCGACCTCGGACCACCCCGAACGGCCCAGTGACGCCACGGCGTCCTGTAGCGCGACCGTGGGCGAATTAACGCTCGAACCGAGGTCGATGTGCACGCTCAGTAGGTGCCCGTGGGGAGCCACTCGGGTGATCTTGCCACTGCGGGCGACCCGGCTCGCTACCGCCCGCGCCTGCCATTCGGCGCCCGCGGACCGGTCGGTGGCCACGTCGACGCGCAACGACAGCTGCGACCCCGCCGGCGGTTCGGCGGCGGTGGTCCGTTCGGGTGCGCTCGGCTCGTCCGAACGGGCCGCACCGGCCGTGGGCCGGTCCTGCTGGGGGTCGCCACCGGCCCACGCCTCCACCAGCAACCGCTCCGCGCCCGGCACCAGGCCGTCGAGCAGCGCCGGGTCGTCCAGCACCGTCCACGCCGTCGGCGGCTCGCAGGCCACCCTGGGCGTGGGGAACTCGTCGCCCAGCCGCCGGACGAACGTGCGCACCGCGCGGGCCAGCGCGCCGGCCACGTTCTGCGTCGCGCGCTCGTCGCTGACCCGGCTGATCGTCACCGACCAGCAGCCCGGTTCCTCGTCGGAGCAGTCGAAGGCCCGCACGACCCGCCCGCCGACCTGGCGCAGCAGTGCGGAGCAGGCGGCACGCGCCTGCTGCTCGTCGTCGGCCGCCACCACCGCGGTGATCAGCAGCTCAAGGTCTTCTTCAACCATCGCGGACAAATTGTCCATGACACACGTGGGGCGCGTGAGGGTGCCACTGATGTCACCCATAAGCAGGGACTTGCGCGCACCCCTCGTGATGTCCGCTGATCAGGCTGTTTTCGCAGATCTAACCTCCGTTCACACGATGCGGTCGGCGAGGACCGGCGAAGTGCCTTGCGAGGTAACGATGTGAGCGCATGGCCGTCTACTCCACAGGAGGTTCCACCATGCGCAGCATCATCCGACTGGTCGCCGCGAGCGCCCTTTCGCTCCCGATCGTCATCGGCGCCGCGGGCATCGCGTCCGCCGACGTCGAGTTCGACCAGAACAACGCGTCCGCGTCCGCGGACGGCGCCACCCTCCACGACCTGGCGTCCGGCGCCGACGGCGAAGGCAACTCGTACTTCTACGAGTCCTACGAGCTCGCCGGCCCCTACGGTGCGGGCAACTACACCCTGCTGACGTGGACCTACCAGGGCGGGGCGGGCTACTTCGACCAGTACGCGTGGTCCAGCCCCGACGGCGCGTGGGTGGGTTCGACATCGGCCACCGCCGACGACGGTCATTGGGTGACGGAGGATGCCGACGCCGACGTGTCGGACGACCTCGACGAGTGATCCCGTGACGGGGTGGGGCGGCGTCGCGTCCGCCGCCCCACCCGTTTCGGGTCGCTTGACCCGGAGCGCGCTCCGGGTTGTTGGATGTGCTCATGACGAATCGCTTGCAGGGCAAGGTCGCGCTGGTCACCGGGGCCTCCTCGGGCATCGGCGAGGCGACCGCCGTCGCGCTGGCCCGCGAGGGCGCCGCCGTGGTGATCGCCGCACGGCGGGTGGACCGGCTGAAGGCGTTGGAGGACCGGCTGGTCGACGGCGGGGCGCGGGTCCTGCCGATCGAGCTGGACGTCACCGACGAGGCCGCGTGCCGGGCGGCGGTGGCCCGGACCGCCGACGTGTTCGGCGGCTTGGACGTGCTGGTCAACAACGCGGGCGTGATGCTGCTCGGCCCGGTCGAGGGCGCGGACACCACGGACTGGACCCGGATGGTGTCGACGAACCTGCTCGGCGTCATGTTCCTCACCCACGCCGCCCTGCCGCACCTGCTGGCCGCCCGCGGGGCGGTGGTCCAGGTGTCGTCGACGGCCGGTCGGGTCGTCCGAGCCGGCACTGCCGTCTACAACGCCACCAAGTTCGGGCTCAACGCGTTCAGCGAGTCCCTCCGGCAGGAGGTGACCCAGCGCGGGGTGCGCGTGGTCGTGGTCGAACCCGGCGTCGTGGAGACGGAGCTGCGCGACCACATCACCGACCAGGCGGCCAAGGACGGCATCAACGAGGCTGCGCGCGCCATGCGCCAGCTCCAGCCGGACGACATCGCCGACGCCGTGCTGTACGCCGTGACCCAGCCCGAGCACGTGGCGGTCAACGAGATTCTGGTGCGCCCGACCGACCAGCCGTGGTGAGTCCCCGGTGCGGTCAGCCGAGCTCCAGCACCCGCCGCACGAACGCCACCACGTCCGCCAGCACCTCGTCCGAGTTGGTCTCGTTGAACACCTCGTGCCGCGCGCCGGGGTAGAGGCGCTCCTCGAACAGCAGGCCGCGCAACCGGTCGGTGCCGGTGCGCGTGTCCGCCGCCGGCACCAGCTCGTCGGCGTCGCCGTGCAGCCACAACGTCGGCAGGTGCTCCAGCGCGGGTCCGTAGTTCACCTCGTCCAGCGCGCGTTCCAGCGCCTGCAAGGACTCCCGCTTGTACGGCCCGTGCCACACCAGCGGATCGGCCGCGTACCGCTTGCCGACCTCCGGGTCGCGCGAGAGCAGGTCCGGGTCCAGCGGCGTGCCCTCGTCCTCGGACCCGAGCCGGTCCAGCCCCTCCCACGTGCCGAGCACCGGCGCGGACAGCACCAGCGCCGCCAACGGGTTCGACTGGGCGTACCGGGCCGCGACCAGCCCGCCCTCGCCGTGCCCGACGAGCACGGTGGGCAGGTCGGACGCGGCCGAGCTCACCGCGGCGGCCACGTCGGCCAGCACGCCGTCGTAGTCGTCGATCAACGCCCGCTCGCCCTCGGACCCGCCGTGCCCGACGAGGTCCGCCGCGACGACCAACGCCCCCGCCCCCACCAGCGCCTCGGCGACGTGCGCGTATCTGCCGCTGTGCTCGCCGTAGCCGTGCACGAGGACGGCGAGCCAGTCGGCGTCCAGGTTGGGCCAGGTGCGGACCGCGAGCTCGCCGGCGTGGCCGGGGACGTTGGACTCGATCACCTAGGCAGCGTAGAACGCGCTGATCTCGATCTTCCCCCCGGCGCACACCGGACCCAGTCCCCACTGCAGGCTCATCGGCTGGGTCTCGTCGGGCGGGATGGCCGCCGCCTTCGCCGCCTCGGCCTGGCACGGCCGGTCCACCGGCTCGTCACCGGTGGGCACCACGGTCCAGTGCAGGTTCGCCGCCGCCGCCGCGCCGGGCGCCAGGGTCACCGGCGCGGGACCGGGGTCGGGCTTGCGCTGGAGGTCGGTCGGCAGCGCGTTGCCCGCCGCGTCGAGCAGCTGCAACCCGCTGTACCCGTTGACCGTGCAGGGCGCGGCGCCGTTGTTGGTGACCACGAGCTTGCCGTACCGGTTGCCCGCGCCCGCCTCGGTCGACTCCACGGCGCCCGCGAGCACGGCCGCGGTGCACCGGCCGGACGCGGTCGCGGGGTCCTGTGCCGAGGTCGCCTGTGCCGAGGTCGCCGGCGCCGAGGACGGGGGAACCGGCGCCGCCGCCGCGGACGTCGTCGTGTCGACCACGATGGTCGACTGGTCGGCCGCCTGCCGGGGACTCCCGCAGGCCGCAAGCGCGAGCCCGAGGGCGCCGAGCGCCACGAGTCGCCTCATGTCCACCTCCTGGCTAGGGAACGGGTGCTTATCAGGAGGACGTACCCAACCGCCGGACGGTTGGGTGGATCGGCAAGGAATTCACTGGATCGGGCGCATCTTCGACGCCTCTCAACCCCCGACCGGTGTCGACGGGCCCGCGCCGGACCGGTCCCGCCCGGTCCACCCGCCGGCCAGGACCGGCATCCCGCCCACCGCGGCCGTCCACACGTACGTCCAGCAGACCTGCCCGTCGGGCAGCGTCACCCGCACCCGCCGGTACTCGTCGCCCTCGTACTCGTCCAGCACCGGCAGCGCGTCCTCGGGCCGTTCGAGCCGCAGCACGTGCCCCGGCACCCCGGGCCCGTCGCCGGGCCGCAACGCCGGGTAGCCCCGGCCGGTGTCGTGCAGCGTCCCCGGCAGCGACGCGGCCACCGGGTCGCCGTGCGTGAACGGCTCCACCAGGCGCCACGCCGCCATCCCCGGCTGGAGCGTCCCGTAGACGAACAGCCGGTCCGGCCAGTCCTCCGGCGCCGGGTCGCCGTGCACCTGCGTCACGTCCAGCCCGTCGCCGTCCGCCGGCCGGCCGCCGAGCCTGCGCGCGGTCCGCTGGTCCACGTCGGCGCACCGCACCGGCCGGCCGTTGACCAGCAGCGGCATCCGCCTCGTGCCCGCGCCGGTGTAGGCGAGCACCGAATCCACCACGCCGCCGTTGAACAACGTCACCCGGCCGGTGTGCACGCGGACCAGCCGGTACCGCAGCCCGCGGCCCTCGCAGCGGTCCAGCACGCGCAGCTGCTCCGCGGTGGCGAACCACACCGCGTGCTCCTCCTCGACGCCCGGCGCGGCGGCGAGGGTCGCCGGCCGCTGCCCGTCGGTCTTGCGCAGCCCCGCGGCCCACACGGCGGCGAGCCCGTCGCAACGGGCCCTCAGCACGACCGCCGGACCGGCCAGCCCCAGCTCTTCGCGCAGCCACGTCACCTTGGCCGGGTTGGCGTTGGAGCCGTACGCCAACACCGGCATCCGGCCCGCGAGCGGCGGTTCGCCGTGCGTCGCGAGCCAGTCGTCCAGGTCCTGCCCGTCGGGGGCGACCCGCCATCCGGAGTCGGCACCGGGATCGGGCGTGACCGGCCAGCCGGCGCCGTCGAGGTGCACGAAGCAGTGTCCCGGCCGAGCTCCCGGATAGGGCTCGGCCGGGTGACTATCGTCCGTGAAGGGCTGCGTCATGCCTCCCATTCTGGCAAACCACACCCGGAATTCACCGGTCGTTGGTTTTCGGCAGGCCTGAAAGATCGGAGCTTTCGCCGCACCGCCCAGAACGGTCGCGCCTGTGGTGGCGCGATGTCGGAGGAAAGGTCGGAGGTCTGAACGTGACCTGTCACACGTTCTCGGCCCGTCTCGCGTCGTACTCCTCTTGCGCCGCCATGAAGTTCGGCAGGTTCTCCTCGATCCAGCCGAACAGCCCGACGATCCGCCCGGCCGCGTGGGCGCCCAGCGGGGTGAGGGAGTAGTCCACCCGCGGCGGGATCACGGGGTGGACCTCGCGGTGCACCAACCCGTCGCGCTCCAACGCCTGCAACGTCTGGGCGAGCATCTTCTCGCTGATCCCGGTCACCGCCCGGCGCAGCTCGCCGAACCTCTTGGTGCCGCTCTCGCCGTCACCGCCCAGGAGCTTGCCGAGCACCAGGCTGCCCCACTGGCCCGTGGCGTGGTTCGCGATCACCCGGGTCGGGCAGTTGCGGTCGTACACGTCACCACGCGGCTCCATGGCAGTCACCCTACCTGCATGCTTTCTCACTCGTAAGTACCAAACTTTCGGGTAGGTACTTACCAATAGTTAGCGTGCTGCCTACGGTGTGCCGCATGACGACCTTGATCACCGGCGCGACCGGCCACCTCGGCTCCCTGATCCTCCGGCACACCCTCGCCCGCGTCCCGGCCGACCGGCTCGCGGTCTCCGTCCGCGACCCGGAGAAGGCCGAGGGCCTGGGCGTCGAGGTCCGGCCGGGCGACTTCGACGGCCCCCTCGCCGACACGTTCGCCGGCGTGGAGACGGTGCTGGTGGTGTCGGTCGACGGGCCGGACGAGATCCGGGTCCGCCGCCACCTCGACGCCGTGCGGGCCGCCGTCGACGCCGGGGTCCGGCACATCGTCTACACGTCCGTCACGGACGCGGACACCTCGCCGCTCGCGCTGGCCCGGGTGCACAAGGCGACCGAAGAGGCGATCCGCGCCACCGGCGTCGCGTTCACCTTCCTGCGCAACGGGATGTACCACGAGAACTACCTCCCGCACGGGCCCGGTCCGATCGTCAGCGCCACGGGTGACGGCCGCATCGCCAGCGCGTCCCGCGACGACCTGGCGCTGGCCGCCGCCGTCGTGCTCACCACCCCAGGCCACGAGAACGCGGTCTACGAGCTGACCGGCCCGCGGGCGTGGAGCTTCGACGAGCTGGCCGCGCTGGCCGGCACGACCCACCGGAAGGTGGGCGCGGCCGACCGGGTCGCCGGGCTGAAGGGCTTCGGCCTGCCGGACTTCGTCGCCGAGCTGCTGGCCGACATCGAGGTCAACATCGGTCGCGGCGCGCTCGCCGAGGTCCGCCCCGACCTGGAGGAGCTGATCGGCCGCGCGCCGCGCACCATCGAGGACGCGCTGCGGGCCTAACCGCCGGCCACCAGCGCCGCGTCGATCTCCCGGTGCGCCTCGGGGTGCTCGTCCCACCACTTCGCGTACCCCGGGTTGCGGGGCAGCACCGCGCGGTACGCCCGAGCTGCGGCGGCGAACACGTCGTGGGCCCGCCCGGCGGCGGGGCCGTCGCGGCGGGTGGCCAGCATCAGGTCCACCATCAGCGGCGCGCCGCGCAGCGGCCGGATCACGATCCCGTCCCCGCTGCGCGACTGCGGCAGCGCGAACGACACCGCGCCGTTGGCGACCAGGCTCCGGGCGGTGCTCGCCTCGTTCACGTGGTGGGTGAACCGGGGCGTGAACCCGGCCGCCGCGCACGCGGTGAAGATGCCCAGCCGGTTGCCGACCAGCTCGTCCGGCGGCGCGACCCAGTCCCGGTCGGCCAGCTGCCCGAGGTCGACCTCGTCCTGCGCGCCCAGCGGGTCGGTCTCCGGCAGCGCCACGAACTGCGGCTCGCTCACCAGCCGCCGCAGCTCCAGCCCGCGCAGCTCCCTGCGCTCCAGCCCCTCGAACCGGTCGAGCACGCCCAGCTGCACCTGGCCCGACACCAGCAGCTCGAGCAGGTCCGACGCGCCGCGGGTGATCTCGGTGCGGACCTCCGAACACGGGATCACCCGGCGCAGCTCCTCCACGAAGTGCCCGAAGAACAACGTGGGCACCCCGCCCACCAGCAGCGGGCCGGGCGTGCCCTCCCGGGTCCGGGCGCGGGCCAGCGAGACGAGCTGCTCGACCTCGTCGAGCACCAGCCGGGCCGTGCCGACGACCTGTCTGCCGAGGTCGGTGGGCGGGGAACCGCCGGGCGTCCGGTCGAACAGCCGGCCGCCGACGATCCGCTCGACGGTCCGCAGCTGGGCGCTCATCGCGGGTTGCGTGAGCCCCAGGCGTGAGGCGGCCTTCGTGAGGCTGCCTTCTTCCGCTATCGCGCACACCGCGCGCAGGTGGCGTAGCTCAAGCTCGGGCATAACGCTCTTCTATCCCCCTTTCGTATGAGCCGCCAGCCCTCCGCCCGGTCATAGTTGGCGAGGTTGCCCTGCGACGGAGGAGATTCGGATGCTGCACGCGAGCCAGATCTACTGAGCGGGCTTCGGCCGTCACGCCCCACGCCACGGGAGCGGTGACGCGCCGGGGGTGTGAGGCGGCGTCCCCCACCCCGTTCGGGGCCGCCGGTCGCGACTGCGGAGTGAGCGACCGGCGGCCCCGTCGCCTTGTGGGTAGCGTCGAGGCATGTCAGTCCTGGACAGCCCAGTCGGCTGGGTGAACGAGCACATCCGCAAGTACGTCGAGTCCGGCGGCGCGGAAGGTCACGAGTGGCAGCCCGGCGTCTTCACGCTCCTGCTGACCACGGTCGGCCGGAAGTCCGGCCGGCCCCGCCGGACCGCGTTGATCTACCAGCCCTACGGCGACGCCTACGTGGTCGTCGCGTCGTACGGCGGCGCGCCGGAGCACCCCGCCTGGTACCGCAACCTCGACGCGCGCAACGAGGCCGAGGTGCAGGTGAAGGCGGACGTCTTCCGGGCCACGGCCCGCACCGCGACCGGTGAGGAGCGCGCGAAGCTCTGGAAGCTGATGACCGAGGTGTGGCCCGCCTACGACGACTACGCCGAGAAGACCGACCGCGAGATCCCGATCGTCGTCCTGGAGCGCGTCCAGGGTTGACCGGGATGCGGTGGACCGGGTTCGGGGTCGGACCGGGTTGGGGGTCGGCCGGGGTTAGGCGTCCGCCGGGATGCGCACCGCCGCCCCGGTCACGGTGACCCGCGGGTCGTCGGGGGAGATCGCGATCTCCAGCAGGCTGGGCCGGCCTATGTCCACGCCCTGGTGGATGGTGACCGACCTGGGCCGCCCGACCTGCCCGATCGCCCGCAGGTAACCGCCGAACGCCGCCGCCGCGGACCCGGTCGCCGGGTCCTCGACCACCCCGCCCACCGGGAACGGGTCGCGCGCGTCGAACACGTCCTCGTCGCGCTGGTGCACCAGTTGCGCGGTCAACGCGTCGTTGGCCCGCAACAGGTCGCCCAGCGCGTCGAAGTCGTACTCCAGCGCGGCCAGCCGCTCCCGCGTGCGCACCCCGAGCACGAGGTGCCTCGACCCGCCGGACGCCCAGTGCGCCGGGTACCGGGGGTCGAGGTCCTCGGCCGACCACCCCAGCGCGCGCAACGCCTCCGCCACGTCGGCCGCCGGCGCCGGCGCGGACGTCGTCGGCACGCTGGTCAGGCTCGCCCTGCCCGGCGTGGCGGCGATCTCCACCAGCCCGGCGGGCGTGTGGAACCGCACCGTGCCCGTGCGCCCGAGCGCGACCGCCGACGCCACGGTCGCGTGGCCGCAGAACGGCACCTCCACCACCGGGCTGAAGTACCGGACGTCGAACTCCGCCGCGTCACCGCGCGGGAACAGGAACGCGGTCTCGGAGTAGCCGAGGTCGGCGGCGATCTCCAGCATCGACGCCTCGGCCAAGCCGGTAGCGTCGAGCACGACACCGGCCGGGTTGCCGCCGGCGGGGTCGGTGGTGAAAGCGCTGTAGCGGAGCACGGCCGGGGTCTGCGCTGCGGGTCGCCGCGGGTTCGTCATGCGGACAGCGTCTCCCGCGAGCCGTCATCGAGTCCAACGATTCCCTGCGATGTGTCCGATCGGTATTGTCGATGTGGTGGACACCCGCCTCCTGCGCACCCTCCTGGTGCTCGCGCGCACGGGCAGCTTCACCGCCACCGCGGCGGAGCTGCACCTCGTGCAATCCACGGTGACGAGCCAGGTCAAAGCCCTGGAACGGCACCTCGGCGCGCGCCTGTTCGACCGGCTGCCCAGCGGCGCCCGGTTGACCGAGGCGGGCCGGCAGGCCGTCGAGCACGCCCGCGAGGTGCTCACCTCCGAGCAACGCCTGCGCGACGCCGTGCGCGGCAGCACGGCGGTGGAGGGCGACGTGCGGATAGCCGCGCCCGAGTCGGTCTGCGCCTACCGGCTGCCGCAGCGCGTCGCGGACGTGGCGATGCGCTGGCCGGGCATCTCCGTGCACCTCTCCCCGGCGGGCACCCGGCAAGCGCTGACCGGGGTCCGCAACGGCACCCTGGACCTGGCGCTGGTGCTGGAGGACTCGCTGGTCGCGCCGGGCCTGAAGGTGACCGCCGTGGGTGTGGAGCCGATCGAGCTGGTGTCCGCGCCCGGCGTGGTGCTGGACGAGCGGTACTTCCTGCTGGAGGAGGGCTGCTCCTACAGCGACCGGTTCGTGCGCGACCTGCCCGCGACGCCGAGCATCACCCGGTTCGGCAGCATCGAGGCCGTGCGGTCCTGCGTGGTGGCCGGGCTGGGCTGGACCGTGCTGCCCCGCGTCGCGGTCGCCGAGCAGCTGGACGCGGGCACGCTCCAGCGCGTCCGCGAGCTGCCCGACAGCACGCTGTTCCTGGTCACGGACCCGCGCCGCACCCCGTCCGCCGCCGTCCGCGCGGTCGCCGCCGCCCTCGGCTGACAGCGCCGCGCCGCCGGCAGCGCCGCCGAGCCGTCACACGACCGACTGCGCCAGCATCCCCTCGCAGCTGCGCACGACCACCGCCGCCGCCCGCCGCTGCGCGTGGTCCAGCGCCGGGTCCACCGCCAGCTCCCGCCACCGCCCCAACGTGTCCAGCACCGCGAGCCGCAGCTCGCCCTCCGTCGGCTCGTACTCCATCCCCAGCCGCACCAGCGGGTTCGTCCCCAGCCCGCCCACCAGCCGGGACGCCTCCGCCTCCAGGTCGCCGGGCAGCCGGGTGCGCCCACCCTGCAACGCGGCCAGCAGCCGCAGCTCCCGGAAGTCGTGCGCCGAGGCCAGGATCCGCTCCACCGACGCGGCCAGGCCGACCGAACCGGGCCGCGGCTCGGCGCGCAGCACCACGTCCAGGCCCAGCAGCGCGGACCGTGCCTTGAGCACTTCCCGCCGCTCGGTGAAGTAGACGCCGACCGAGTCGCGCAGCTCGCCGAGCCCGCTGCGCTGCACCAGCTGCCCGGTCAGCTTCACCTGCGTGTCGAAGCCCTGCCGGATCAGCGTCGTCGTCAGCCGCACGCCGAAGATGCCGAACCGGTCCACCAGGCCCCGCCGCACCGCCGGGTCCAGCCGCACCGGGAAGTCCTCGCCGACGAACCGGTCCGCGGACAGCAGGTGGCCGTCCAGCTCCGCGCGCGCCAACGACGCCAGCGCGGCCAGCGCGGTGAACTCCTCCGCCCGCAGGGTGCGCGCGGCCACCGCGAGCAGGCCCGCCACCGCGACCACGTTCTGGCACAACGGGGTCACCGTCGCCTCGCGCCGGTACCGGCGGGCGATCTGCTTGGCCGACGACAGCGCGTCGATCCGGCCGCCGCCGATCTCGTCGGCCCGCGACAGCACCAGCACCGTGTTCACCGGCGCGACCCGCGCGACGGGGTGGTCGTGCGCCGTGCGCAGGAACTGCGCGTCCGCGGTGTGCATGTGCCTGGTCAGGTACAGCACCGCGTCGGCCTCGCCGTAGACGTGCTCGACCGGCGCGCCCGCCGGCGTGTCGATCAGGGTGAGGTCCCGCAGCGACCGCGACGGCCACTCCACGGTCACCCGCTCGGCGTCCGGCGCGTCCACGAACGCCTTGCCGTCGCGGCGCAGCACCGGCACCTCGTACTGGCCGACGTGCGCCCTGGGCTGCGGCCCGTCCTGGTACCACGTGGTGGCGCCGGTCGGCGCGAACTCCTCGCCGATCAACGCGCTGACCACGGTCGACTTGCCCGAACGCGGCGCGCCCGCCACGGCCACGCGCACCGGCTCGCCGAACCGGGCCTGGTGCCCGCGCAGCCACGCGACCGCGCGCGGGCTGTCCCGGTAGACCACCAGGGCGTCCTCGATCAGCGCCCAGACCTCGTCCTCCAGCGCCAGGCCGGCGCCCGGTTCGCCCGCGGGCATCACGCGCTGATCCCCAGCGGCGGCGCCTGACCTCCCGCGAGCGCCTGGACCCGTTGGTAGAGCTGGACGAGGTCGTCCAGCTCCCGCTTGGCGTCCCGGTTCCGGCGCTCCCGCTCGGTGTTGTCGTCCTGCACCGCGCGGCGGGCGCTGCGGGCCGATTCGAGCAGCGTCTCCTGAAGCTCCTCGGCCAGCGTGGCGAAGTGGTTGCGCAGGCTGCGCTGGATGTGCCGGGCCGCGTCGCGGCAGTCCTTGCTGAACTTGATGAAGAAGTCGTCCACGTGCCGGGCCGCGGCGGCCTTGGCGGCGGCCTGCCTGCGGCGCAGCCGCTGGTCGCCCTCGTCCATGATCGACTTGCCGCCGAACAGCGCGCCCGCGCCCAGCGAGATCGCGTTGATCAGCGGCATGCCGGCGAGGCTGGTCGCCAGGCCGAACATCAGCACGCCGCCGTAGCTGCCCTTCAGGCCGGTGAACGCCTTCTGCAGCACGCCGAACTTCTCGATCACCGGCTTGTCCATCGGCGAGACCCGGTCCAGCACGTCGTCCGGGAAGATCGACTCGGGCAGCAGGTCGTCGCGGACGACCGGGAAGCTCTTGGCGACCTTCTCGGCCACCCACTCCGAGCGGTCGAGCAGCCAGGCGAAGTTCGTGGTGGCGGCCTCGGTGAGGTTGTCCTCCAGCCAGGCCTCGAACCTGTCCCAGCCGAGCGCGGGGTCGGCGGTCTCGAAGGTCTTGTCCACCTCGCGGATGATCCTGCGGGTGCGGTCGCGCAGGTCGTACTCGATGTCGGAGACGAGGTCGGCCATCTCGTCGGCCAGCACGGTCTGCCAGCGGGCGGACCGGCGGCGCAGCTCGTCGATGCGGCGCTGCGCCTCGTTGAGCGCGGCGATCGTCTTCTCCGGGCCCTGCGCGACGCGGGCGGACAGCTCCTCGCGCACCGGCGCCACCAGCTGCTTGATCGCCGACGCGGCGGTGACCGCGACCGTGCGGCGGGCCAGCAGGTCGGCGGCGGCCACGATGTCCTGCTGCACGCAGGTCAGCAGCTCGGGGAAGCCCGACTCGGCGTTGAGCGCCTTGTCGCCGGTCTTGGCCGCGCGCAGGCGCAGCGCGGCGGAGACCGGGACCAGCTTCGCGGTCACGCCCGCGCGGGCCAGGTGCGCCCGGTTGCGCTCGACCACGCGCCGCCACTGAGCCGCGATGTCGATCTTCGTGAGGACCACGATCACGTTCGGGCACGACGTCATGACCTGCTTGAGCAGCTCCAGCTCCGAGCCGGTCAGCTCGGCCGTCGCGTCGGACACCATGAGCACGGCGTCGGCCTGGAGCAGCGCGGCGAACGTGCTCGCGGTGTGCGCGGGCCGCAGGTCGCCCACCCCCGGCGTGTCGATCAGCACCAGGCCGGAGTCCAGCAGGGCGCGCGGGATGCCGACCTCGGCGCGCACGACGTCGCCGCCGTGGCTCCGGTTGGCGCTCATCTGGCTGGCGAGCTGGTCGAGGGGGACGGGGATGCGCTCGGTGGGGGTGTTCGCGATGGACGCGCCGCGCACCAGCGCCGCCGACGGGGTCTCCGCGTGCTGCACGAAGGTGGGCACGGTGGTCGTGACGTCGTCACCCACCGCGCACACCGGGGCGTTCACCATCGCGTTCACGAGCTGGCTCTTGCCCTGCTTCGGCTCGCCGATCACGAGCACGCGGAGCTTGGGGTCCAGCTGGCGGGCGCGCTTGTCGCGCAACCGTTCGGCCAGGTCGGGCCGGTTGTGCGCAGCGCAAGCCCGGATCGTGTCGTCGAGCACGTCGAGCCAAGGCGCGGACATCACTCCGCAGAGTGTGCCGGTAAAACCCGTCCGGGTGAAAGTCCGGACACGCTTCGGGCACGTTCCGGGCACGAAGAGAGGGCCGGTCCCGCAACTGCGCGGGACCGGCCCCCCGGTGGTGGATCAGCCTCAGAAGAGCAGGTTGTCCAGGTCGAGCGAGTCGACCACCGGCAGGTCGAGGCCGTCGACCGTGCCGGTGACGTTGCTCACGACACCGCCGAGGCCGGCGGTGTCCGCCACGCCCGTGACCGCACCGGTGACGTCGGACAGGGGAGCGGCGCCGTGGGTGTCGAAGTCGGCGGCGCCGGACACGCCGCCCAGGGTGTCGCCCAGGCCGGCGACGTCGCCGAGTCCGGCCACGTTGCCGAGGTCGCCGACGGGCAGCGAGCTGGTGAGGCCACCGGTCACGTTGCCGATCACGCCGTTGAGCGTGTCGACGGCGCCGAACGCGGTGCTGGTCAGGCCCTCCGCGCCGGGCAGCGAGCCGGTGACCCCACCGGCGGTGGCGACGGCACCCTCCAGCGTGCCGGTCGCCGTGCCGGTCAGGTCCGAGACCTGACCGGTGGCGGTGTGCAGCGTGCCGTCCAGGGTGTCGGTCACGTCACCCACCGCGGAGAAGTCACCCTCGATCTTCAGCTCCGCCGAAGCGGCCCCGTCCAGCAGGTCCCAGCTCGACACGCCGCCGAAGACCGACAGGCCGTCGGCGTCCGCGCTGAGCGTGCCCGCCACGGCGGCCTTGACGTCGCCGGCGCCGGTGGCACCCGACACCGCGAGCTGGTCCGTGACGGCCTTGAGCTGGAAGATCGCGCCGGCCTGGCCTGCGTCGACCAGGTCGAGCGGCAGGTCCTCGAGCAGCGAGCCGTCGAGGGCGGGCAGGCCCCCGGTCGGCACGTAGTCGAGCACCAGCGGGATGACTTCCTGCACGTCCAGGGCACTGATGTCGCTCAGGCCGGCCCTCGCCAGGGTGCCCTCGGCGTCGGCCTGGAAGTCGGCCAGCGCGGTCGGGTCGCTGAGCAGGTCGAGAACGAAGTCGTGCAGCGTGTTGGGGCTGGAGCCCATGATGGATGTCTCCTGGTCGAGTAGGACGCGGGTAGCCGGCCCGGCAGGGGTGGGGCCCGGCGTGGTGATCACGGTACGAGCGGGGGGATCACCGGCCATCGGGGATTACTCCCAGTAGATGCCGCAACCACTATGGGGTGGTTCTCGTTCACTCCCTAGGGGATTAGGGGATCGCCTTGTGACCATCTCGTAACCCGTGTAGGTACTGCCGGTAGTTCGTTCAGGTGAGTGAAGGAGGCTCCGAG